>NZ_CP014137.1 GCF_002291445.1 Brenneria goodwinii
GCATGACACGCAACTCGATATTCAAACGAGTTACTGGGAACAAAAGCTAATTAACGAGCAACCTATGCGGACCGAGTCGCCGAAATTGAACAGAAAACCGCTGATAAAAGGCAATCCATTCAGTCAGCCTATACCTCTGCATCTTTAAGCATGATCTCAACCCTAACCAGTGATGCTGCCAGTATGCTATCGGCAATGGCGAGGAGGGGAGTGCAGCATATAAAGCTATGTTTCTCGCGAGCAAAGCAGCATCTATTGCTCAGGCAATCGTGAATACCGAGGTGGCGGCAACAGAAGCCCTGAAGCTTGGTCCCATTCTTGGTATTCCTGCCAGCACAATGATTCGAGGTATTGGTTACACGTCAGTCGCCCTTATGGCCTCAACAACCATTGCCGGTATGGCACATGACGGTATTGATAATGTTCCCCGCGAAGGCACTTGGTTGCTCGATAGAGGCGAGCGCGTTGTTGATGCACGTACCAACGCGGATTTGAAGGGGTATCTATCCAGCAAACTAACCAGCGCCGGAGACAGCGCAACCACTAACAATGGTGGCAACGTGATTATCCATCAGAATATATCCGTCTCTGGCAGTGGTGATAAGGCGCTAGCGTCGGCGATGGAGCAAGCGGCCAATAAAGGGGCTACCGATGGGGCTTCACTGGCCGTCAGCAATTATTGCAGGATTTCCAGACTCGCGGACAGGCACGACGATTATTGGGCGTTTAATCCCATTTAATAAAGATTATTGCAGGAGATATTTATGCAAGAGAAATTCGTTATTAAAAATACCGCCGGTTTATATATCGGAAATATGATTATCGGCACTGATGTAACGTTTGTGCTGAAACTCGAATTAGCGAAGACATTTGCTAATGATGTAGCAGCAAATGATTTTATCGAAAAGAGCGGCCTGGCTGATGTTGAAGTTAAAAAGGTCAATGTAATTACTACGATTGAAGAGGTGTGATTATGAATGATACTAACAACGCCATTTTAAAATCCGCCGCCATTGGCGATGGTGTTATCCATGCGAATAAACTGCGTGAAACAGAAGAACAGCGCCGCATTACAGCGATTGAAGAGCGGGTTGTTGCGCTTGAATCTGCGCTTTCGGGAGGAACTATTACTGCAACCCGTATATTGAAAATTGAAGCTAATGGTTGCGCAGGATAACCACGCAACCGGTTTATTAATTGATGTCTTTAAAATTTGTGAGGAAGTTAGCTAGATTAAGCACGTGTTTGTCATCTTTTTGAAGCTTTAATTGTTCAAGTAATGCTTTCTTTTCAACGGGATTAAATCTTGTGAAAAATAAAGCAAGAGTGAACCTCAAAGCCAAGATCTCTTCACCTAAAGATTGAAGAGAGGAACCATCAATAGAATCGGCAAACTGAATATCTTTGTCACTCATTTTTATTTCCTTAATCCGAAGGTAATCAGCCATCTCCTCCGGGGTAAACGCCTGCGCTCATACGCGGGCGGGCTGATGGGTTCCCTTGTGCTGTGCGTAATGTTTTTGCTTTTACGTTAGCCCTACAACCACGGGCTGTATAGCCTGATATTTGATCAGTTTTTCAAGCGAGGAAACATGCCTGACGTTATCGACTGGCCAGATGCTCTTGTTCCTTCATCATTAGGCTGGCGGCTGGAAAGCAACTCAAAATCATTCCGATCGCCATTCAACGGGGCGACGCAAACAGTTCGTTATCCCGGCTCCCGCTGGCGCTGCACTCTGTCATTGAACAATATGCCTGACGATAAATCCCGACGCGTAGAGGCGCTGGTGGCGTCGCTTGATGGTGAATACGGCAGAGTTAAATTGTGGGACTACGGACGGAGAGGCAGAACGCCAGCAGGATCGCCGTTGGTCGCTGAATCCGGGCAAACAGGAACAGAACTGAATACATACGGCTGGACGCCCGGCACAATAGTTCTGAAAACAGGTGATTACATCACTGTTAATGATGAATTGAAAATCATTGTGGCCGATGCCGTCAGTGATGGAAACGGTTTTTCTGTTATCAATATTGCGCCCATGCTGCGATCCTCACCGCCCGCCGACTCCCCAATAGAGATACAGAAACCCTACGGCATTTTCAAACTGATTGATAACGATCAGGGTGTAATGAATCGCGTTCCTGGTGTTTTTACAAGTACCAGCATTGAACTTGAGGAGGCGTACTAATGCTGTATTCACCATTTTCCGAGGAAATGGCCGATCTGCTGTCCAGGGATCGTGTAACGGCAGCGGTCGCCGGGAAGATTCATTTTAAATCTGGTACCACTTATGCCCATACCGGCACCGGACAGTTAACGCTGGGTGGTGAAGTTTATTACGGCGTTGGCATGTTTGGCTCTATTGATGACGTAAAAGAGGAGCATACAACCAGCCCGACACAACTCAAATTAACGTTAACGGGACTGGACACCAGCCTGATTGCAAAAACCATGAATGAGTCATGTGTGGGCCGCAATGCTGAATTGTATATCGTGGCATTGAGTGATGAGGGAGTACCTCTGGGGTACGAATTGATATTCAAGGGGCGGATATCATCAACCGGTATCAATGCCGGAGATAATAATACCGTTCAATACACCGCATCAAATGTCTTCGAAGACTGGCAGCGACCGTTTCCCGGACGATTTACCGATGAATCTCACCAGTCGGCATATCCCGGCGATCGGATATTCCGTTATGTCGCCCAGATGGCCGAACGCTCTATTTACTGGGGCAGTAAAAAAGACGCGCCGGGATTCACCTATCAGTGAGGTAGTTATGCGCCGTTATGATTGGCAAAAACAATTGATTGACGTGATCCTGGCCGCTGAAAAGCGGCCTTTTTCATGGGGTAAAAATGACTGCCTGCTGTTTGCCGCTGATTGCGTAGCCGCCATGTGTGGGCAGGATTTCGCTGCCCAATATCGTGGAACCTATGACAATGAGGTCGGCGCGAAAAAAGTATTACTGAAAACACACGGAACGCTGGAAAAAGCGATTGGCTCCTGCCTTACAGAAGTGCCGGTAAAACAGGCCCAGCGCGGTGATGTGGCAATTATTAATAACAATGGTAGCCGGTGTGCGGGGATCGTCTGGATCGGCGGCGTTTTTGCGATGGGTATTAATGGTGTGGTGCTGATGCGTGAACGTCCATTGAGCGTGTGGAGAGTTGAATAATGCCTGCTGCTATCCCGATTGTTGCAGCGGTTGCTGCTGGCGCGGCGGCTGCGGCTCAAATGTATGTTGTTGCTGCGGTAATCATGATCGCCGGTACGGTCGCATCAATGCTGCTGACAAAAACGCCAGGTGTTGACAACTACCGTAGCCAGTCAGAGCGTAAACAAGTATTGCGAGCCGCTGCCAGTCCTAAAACTGTTGTTTATGGCAAAACCATGTCGGCAGGGACACTGTTCTTTTCTGAAGAGCAATCTGGTGAACAAGACGATGGTGAATTGCTGTACCTTGCTATAACTCTCGCTGGCCATCCGTTATATCGAATCGGCGACATCTATCTTGCAGACGATCTGATTGGAACTTATGGCGGTAATGTCGGGTATGAATTTCATAACGACCGACAGACGGCAGACCCGTACTTGCTGGAAAATGCCCCGTCATGGAAAGACGATATGATCGGCAAAGGAGTCGCCTGGCTGCGCGTCACGCTGAAATTTGACTCTGAAAAATTTCCCAGTGGGATACCGAATATTAAGGTCGAGAAGTGGGGCTGGGAGGTTTATGACCCTCGCACTGGTGACACCGCCTGGAGTGATAACGCGGCGCTGGTCATCCTGCATTACTATCGTTATTACTTGAAAGTACCCGATTCGGAAATTAACTGGGAACAGTTTGAAGTTGCCGCAAACATTTCAGACGAATCAGTCATCCGTGGTGATGGTAATACTGAGCGCCGTTACACCATAAACGGCGAGTTTGATCTGAGCGAGAACAAATCAGCAATTCTTGATGACATGCTGGCATCATGTGCAGGCGAGCCAACGTACATCGGCGGGCGTCATGGCTTGCTTGTCGGCGCATATTACGGCCCGGCCGTTGAGGAAATTCACGAAGGGCAACTGGCGGGCGATATCGAGATCATGCCGGAGGTTTCCCAGTCTGACCGGGTAAACACGATTAACGGCACTTTTATCGATCCTGAACAATCCTATTCAGAGGCAGATTTTCCGGCCGTGTCGGTGCCTGAATGGGTTGCAGAAGACGGCGTTGAAATATCTCAGGATATGAAGCTGCGCTTTGTTATCAGTGAGTTCCAGTCTCAGCGCCTGGCTGATATCAAGCTGAAGCGTGCACGCGTCGCGCGTACAATTAATCTGCCAATAAATTTGAGCGGCTACCGCTACCGCCCAGGTATGTACGTTAAATTGTTTTTGCCATCGCTGGGTATTGATGGTGTTGAAATGCGTGTAGCTGACTGGCAGTTCAGTATTCAAAACGGTGTAAAACTTACGCTGAAACAAGAGGGCGCGGATGTTTGGAATGATGCGATTGGCAAACTGATAGATCGTGCTCCGCTGACCAACCTCCCTAATGGTGCGCCGGGTGCGCCAGAAAACCTATCTTATTCTACACAGATCATTGCAGACGTTGTTCAGGGACTGTTGACATGGACGACGCGGGAAACAGTTGCACACTACAATGTGCTGTTTATCCAGAATGGTGAGACGATCTACACCGCTCAGGTTCCCGGCACGCAATGCCGTGTGACTGGACTACCGGAGGGTGAATACATAGCGGAAGTTCGCGCAGTCGCGATGAATGGTGCCCAATCTGTTCCTACCTCCATCACGTTTAAAATCAATTCGCCGGCCGCGCCAGATCGTGTTGATGTAACGCCGGGGTTATGGTCTGTTGAGTTGCATCCGCGAGTTATTGCAGGACTTCCAGTTGGTACCGTGTTTGAGTTCTGGTTTTCAGTGGATCGTTTGAGCGATATCAGCTTGGTTGAAACCAATGCCAACTATCTGGGGCGGGGGGCGTCATACACCAAAGTTGGGCTGAAAGAGGTCGGGAAGGTTTACTGGTTCTATGTGCGTAGCGTGAATTCATATGGCGCATCTGCATTTGTAGAAGTTGGCGCCAGTGTTGACAGCGATGTGGCACCGATATTTGAAGAAGCTGTCGAGGTGGTTTTTGAAACAGACGCGTGGAAATCTTTAACTGGTCAGGTTGACGAGCAGGGCAATAACATCAGTCAATTGAAGGATGGTGTAGATGCCCTGGCACTTGGAGTTATCGAAAACACACTAAACATTACTGAAACCCGTAATCAGCTGAATGACGCAGTTGAGTCTATCAGCACAAACATTACGAACACTCGCACAGAACTGGAAGCCGCTGATGCATATCTGACTCAGCGCGTTGATGGATACATTGCTGAAAATGATGGACGTGTGGCGCAGGTCATCAATGATGTTACCACTGTAAAAAATGAGCAAGAGGTACAGGCTCAGGGACTGGATGCCGTTGTTGCCAAATCTGATGATAACGCAGCGCTGATCGCCAGCGAAACAACCGCACGTATTGCCGGTGATGAGGCCAACGCACAAGACATCGCTACGACGAGAGCGACATTAGCGGACAATACCGGCCGGATCACGTCTGTTGAACAAGCCCAGGCAACAACCGATAGCGCCGTCGCTGCTGTAAAGCAGGACATCGTTGCACAGGCAGGGCGTATTGACGGTCATGACCAATCCATATCTCATTTAACGACTGAGCAGCAGTCTCTGGCAAACCAGCAAGAGACAACGGCCAGCGCGGTAACGGGCCTCACGTCTGAGTTCAACAGCAATAAAGCTGATGTTAATCAGTCACTGCAAACGCTGGCGACGAATGACGCGGCGCAGGCACAGATGATTAACGGCCTACGCGCTGACACTGATGATAACAGCGCTTCTATAACTGAGTTGTCTGAAACGGTGGCTGGGCATGACAGCAGCCAGGCCAGTGTTAAACAATCATTAGAGGCGCAGGCGCGGGCTCAGATTCAGGATGCGTTAAACGGCACGGAAGAAGCGCAGCAGCGCCGCCAGAATGTTGCCAAAATCACCACTCAGCAGGAGGTGCAAGCCGATGAGCAACAGGCGTTGGCACGGGAACTGACGCAGATTGAGACGGAGTTTAACGGCCAAATTGCATCAACTAACGCAGCATTGCAGCAAGAGTCGCTGACGCGCAGCACAGAAACAGCGGCGCTCAGTCAGCAGACAAATGCGCTTAGTGCTCGCATGAGTAATGCCGAGTCCGATATTGACGGAACCGCTGATGCGCTATCAGCAACACAGGCAACGGTGACGCAGCAGGGGCAGACAATCACGTCTCAGGGCCAGTCTATCAGTCAGATGTCTGCAACTATTAACGGTGTTAGCGGCGTTGCTAATGACGCACAGAGTAAAGCAAACGCTAACGCTACGGCGTTACAGCAGACGAACGCGACGGTCACTCAACACGGAAACACATTAACGGCCCAAGCTACACAGATTAGTCAGATTACGGCCAGTGTTAATGGAGTATCAGCGGAAATCAATGACGTCAGCAGTATTGTTAATGGCATTGATAATCAACTGAGCGCGTTCCGTACAATTAAAATCGCCGTGGATGCAAATGGTCGTCAATATGTCGCCGGTATCGGTCTTGATGTCTCTAATTCAACTGCAGGGATGCAGAGCAATATTATTTTGCTGGCTGACAGAACATCAATAATGACCAACGCCGGTGGTACGCCGACGATGATATTTACGACGCAGGGTGCTCAGGCAATTTTGAATAGTGTGATCATCGGTGATGCGACAATTAATTTTGCAAAAATCGCCAATGATATTCAATCATCGGTCATGGGAGCGAATGGTCAGCCGCTATGGAAACTGGATAAAAATGGTTCCCTTACCATGGTGGGCCCCAATAGCGGTGATGGCTATCTGACAATAAACGGTAATCTGCTACAGGTATTCGACGGAACAGGGTTCTTGATAGCAAGATTTGGGATATGGAGTTAATTTTATGCCATCAGGCTTACAAATATTTAATAAAAACGTTGCTAACCCTAGCATTCCGATACTGGATATTACGTCGCGCTGTCTTAATGTTCTTGGAGAGATTAGCACCGGTCTATGGGCCGGTCGTAACACGTGGGATCATCCGCCTACTTACTATGAATCGAGCAATTACACTAGTGAAAATATATTCACGTGGAGAACGATCACAGTGCCTGAGTTTTCACTCGGCGACCCCTATTATAACGTTAGTCTGAAGCTGTACGATGCAATTTTTAATCCTAACAATCAACCGGTCCAGAATTGGTTGATACCTGGCGTTTTCTCAAGTGTGGCCTCCTTGCAGGCGTGGGCTAGGGGCGAAAATCTGAATATTTACCACTCTATTTGTACTCCTGACGTTGAAATCACCGGAACTACACTCAGATATAGATATATGCCAGAGTGGAGGGATAACATTCCTGGCGACTATAACGGTATCATGATAGGTGGATTTAGAATAACGTATGGGGTTATCTGATGCCTGGCGGAACTCAAGTATTTAATAAAAGCAGAACGTTACAGCTCACAAATAATGACTTACCGTATGTTTTGTTAAAAAGTATGAGAATTACCAGTACAGCTCAATGGAATAATCAGGATCAAATAAGTTCATTGTCTAATCCAAAATTTACATTGCCTCAAAACATTCAAATTTATAGCGATATTATTTTTTTTATACGTGCAAATGGCTTTGATGCAAGGTGTACTGTCGATCCCTACGGCGGCGTATTTAAATGGCATGACTTAGTGTTACAACCTGGTCAATACATTGACATATATGCATTTTCGCGATTTAGACCAACCATACAAAGCACTCGTGGTATGCAATTATTTTATCCGGGGAAAGGATTGGTTTTCGATGGCTCATGGTATCTTCTGAATATTGAAAAAGTGTACACCATACCAGCATATAAACCGGATTACTCAGCTAACGGAGGAGTAACTACATATAATATAGCAACCGAATACACAGATGCTAATTACGCAGTTGGCCTGTCCACATTTAAACAAATTCATCATAAGTTTAGCGGTGCCGGCGGTCTTTTATCTACGCAGTTACAGAATTGTGTGTGGATGCAAGGAAATACCATAAAAGTGAATTACGTCCCTTTATACTCTGACGTAACAGGAGGATGGACGGGAATAATAGGGTTTGCGCAAAGTAGTGCAACATACGCCTACGTGATTAACACTACAAATTTACCTCTTCCATATAGCATCAATTAACTAGCCGCCTTGTGCGGTTTTTTCGTCTGGAGAAAAATTATGCCAACTTATCGGACAGGCACCGCCACGCTTACTAATGGCTCAAAAACAGTAACTGGTTCGGGAACACAATGGGCTAATGCAATTAACGGCGTATTTCCGGGAATGATGTTTATTGGTCCAGATGGGAAAATAAACATTATTGCCACTGTCGCGAGCAGTACGTCATTAACGCTGGAGGATAATTACACAGGTTCCACGGCCAGTGGGCAGGCGTACAAAATCATTACGACATATGAGGGTGATATTAGCCAGTTCTCAGCACGTTTTACTGCGCTGTTAGCGCGTTTTGAGGGTAATTCTGACGTTCTCTACACCTGGCTGACGTCTACTGCTGCGACAATGACGTGGACGAAAGCTGATGGCACGACTGAAACAGTAGCGACGTTATCAGCGATAACAGCAACTGTTCCAGTCGCTCGTGGGGGAACTGGTGCAACGACAGCTGCGCAGGCTCGCGCAAACCTGGGTTTGGGTTCAATAGCTGTTTTGAATTCTCCTTTGCCGAAAGCGAATGGAGGCTCAGGCACAGTACTGGGGGCGTTCGGTAATCTGGAGCCGCATGCAGAAACAGATATGGCATCATTACTTGCATATCTGGCATCAGCGGATCAGAGAAACAATCTGGCCGGGTCTGTTTCTGTAAACAATGTCTGGAAAACAGTACTTAGCGTTAGACATAGGGCGGGTCTTACCGATGGGACTGCCTACGGGTGTGTACTCGTAGATGAAGGTATGACAACGGTGGGATACGGAAATAACTTCGCCCTATATAAACAAGTAGCAAATACGTGGCTCGCGCCAGTGTATTTGTGGCATAGCGGCAATTTAGTTAAGCAAGCTTCGACAACTGATGCTACAGCGGGCGCTGTCATGATTAACGGTGCTTGGGGGCTTGGTTCCGCCCCTCTTACGTTCCCCAACGCAAACAATGCGATGAATCTTTCGACAAGTAGCCCGTTGTTTATTCGTTCATCTGCTGTCTCGTCAGAAAATTCTAATTGGCCGACCTCTGCTATAGCATGGAGAGGAATACAGATCCCGTGGGATAGCGCAGCGAGATCTCAAATTGCTATCGGATATTCAAGTAACGATGTTGGATTATATGTAAGAACGAGAACGGCAGCAGGGAATGAAAGCCCGTGGTATCGAGCACTAACAAGCAATATATATACTGTTGATGCAAACGGATTTATTAAAACTGCCTCACCGGTGGTTAAACTTTTTAGCGATGGTTCTATTGAAGCAAACGATGAAGCAACAGGCGTAACGGCAGAGAAAATAGGAATTGGTGAATATAAGATATCTGGGTGCTTGGGATTTAATTCTGATCCGGCGTGGGGAGGCATTGATGGCGGCATCGAAATCCCTCTTGATGCCAATAAACAACCTCTCATCTGGGTTAATTCGACTGTTGACGCTGACGGCTCAATAATCATCTGCACATATCATCGCACACATCCTGATGCGCCAGAATTTGCACAAAATAACATCGAGGGTGTAGAGAGCGGCCAGCCGATCGATATTCCTGCAGGTCGCTGGATTGATGTTCGCGTTCAGATGCCTGGTTCTGATGAACCAGAGTCATTGCTATCTGAGCCATCAGAATCAATGTCTGAATAATCAGGCTCTGGCGCTGCTGGCATAGATAAACGTAGATCTATCCAGCGCCCGACTGGAATATCCATCAATTCCCCGGGCACAACATTTCCCGTCTCAACATCAAACCGGCGCTTACTGACGTGTACAGTAATATCGCCGTTCTCCGCTGTTTCTGTTTCAACAAAACAGAGACGGTTGCCGTTCACGTCTTGCGGGATTTCAATTGTCCAACCTGATTCCGCGAGCCCTAAGGAACCCGTAACGAGATAAACGCCCGTATCTTGGCGCTCCGCCGTTACTCCTTCTGCCTCATTATTTACGGCCCCACACCCAGCTATATTAAAACCAACTGACCAATTGTCTAACATTTGTTCAGGGGTGTTAGCAAGACGCAATATTGGTGATGCTGATTTTAGGAACCCATTCGAATCGACCGTGTACTGATTGGATAGCAAAACATTTAGCCACCCATTATTCATACTGGATCTACGTGTATGGACTCGCATACGCACAGCTGCGAGCGATGTAGCGCACAATACAACAGTAGTCGCTGATGCTGAGCCATCAACATTAAAAGCCGCATGATACCCTGTCCACGCCACATCATTAGTGGGAAACCCGGTATTGCCACCAGTAGATCCGATAAACCCGCATTGAGGGGAACTAACAAACGCATCGAATGATGAGGATGTCCTATTAATGCCTCCGACACCCCAGGCACCATTTATCATCACCGCACCGGCTGCCGTATCAGAAACTGAAGACTGCTTAACTAAATTGCCGCTATGCCACAATGCTACAGGTGTTGACCAAACGCCATTCCACTGCTTGGCTAACTGGAATGAGTTATAATTATTTTGATTCAATCCTGCATCAATCAGGGCAAATCCGTAGTTGTATGCTGATGCTGCTACACTCCCCCCTCTGTGCCTGACGCTCAAAAATGATTTGTATGCTGAGTTGACGTTAGCTGATCCAATTGAAGAGTTTCCTGTGTTAGCCAAACCGGCATAAAATTCTGCATCGTCAGCATAATACGTTGTTCCATCTGTATTGGTCCCATCAATATTTGTTGGGGAGCCTAGTGTTGTTCCAGAGCCGCCGTTAACTTTCGGCAAAGGAGAATTCAAAACAGCTATTGAACCCAAACCCAGGTTTGCGCGAAAAACGCGATAAAAATACAATCAGTAATTTCAAGGAATTGCGAAATGCTGATCGGCTATGCGCGGGTATCAACAGGGGATCAAAACCTCGATTTACAGAAAAATGCGCTGGACCGCGCAGAATGTGAACAGATATTTGAGGACACGGCCAGCGGAAAAAATGCTAAGCGCCCAGGTTTGCGCCGCGCAATTCGGCGCCTGAAACGAGGCGATACGCTGGTGGTCTGGAAACTGGATAGGCTGGGCCGCAGCGTGCGTGACCTGATCACGATGGTTTCTGATTTACAGTCGCGGGGCATTCACTTTCGCAGCCTGACCGACAGCATTGACACATCAACGCCAGCTGGCCGTTTCTTTTTTCACGTTATGAGTGCGCTGGCTGAGATGGAACGAGAATTAATTATTGAGCGCACACGCGCTGGTTTAGCCGCAGCAAGAGAGCAGGGTAGGATCGGGGGCAGGCGCCCGGTAATGACGCCAGATGTTATTGAGCATGCCAGGCAGATGTTGCAGAACGGCGCAACACGGCGTCAAGTTGCGGAGATTTGCGGCGTGACGGTGAAAACGATTTATAAATATTTCCCTGCCGGTAATTGATCGCTATAACCGATCAATTAACCCAAATCGATCTGTATAAACGTTTATAAAATATACAGATCAGGTGCCATGATTGTGGTGATGAAAAACTATAAAAACGGCACTAGGGGAAGCGCCCATCGGTAACTCGATGGGCTTTTTTATATGTAATCAAGCAAAAAACGACAGGCGGCCAGCGATGATGTCGAGCGCGTCTTCAAGAGTAGGAACAGGATCAATATGAATCGCTGGCGCTTCGTTTTCCCCGATGTGTACCGCGATATAAAAACCGCTATCTTCTATAACCACATATGAGCCGGCGGGGCATGCTGTTAGCATGTCGTCTTCGTCGAGTATGCAGATCGTCGTTCCGTGATAATCGATTTGTCTCACCGTGTTTCAGCTCCAATCTCATGCATTACCAGTCATTAATTTCATTAGTCTCAGGACACCAATAGGACACCTTGTTTTTATAATTAATTGTTTTTATTTGTATATATCATCTATCGAGCATCGGCGCAATGGAGAAACGTTGGTGACGGTATTTCTGCGGATTATCTGTATTCATGCTGGTTCAGGCTGGTTTTTTCCGTGGTTATATCTTTGATGGTTCTGTCGTATTTTCGCTTTATCCGCACCGTTGCATCGCTGCCATTGCATGGGGATCTGAAAGAGAAAGACACTATTAACGCTTACTATAACATAGAGAAACGCTCGCGTGACGATGGCGGCGCCCTGCGCCGGATGTCGGGATGGAAAAGGAATGACTTCAATAATCAATAGGATGTTTTCTATGGAAAGCGCGCATATGGAATAGCCTCTTATGGCTATTCGGATATTCTGTTTTTCATCACGAAAGATAATAAAAATATGAAATGACAGCCATGACGGTTTTTAACCCGGAATGACGCATTATCATAACCTGCCGGCATGATTGGCATAAATTGAAAAAAAGAAATTGTTGATGAGGAAATAAAGGTTTTTAGGCGAAAGTAGTGATTTACCTTTTTTGTCCTCATCTTGAGGTAATACTCATGATAGCGCTGGTTGATATTGAGCGATATTAAGTAGATATAGAATTAACAACGTCATCCAGGAAACTGAAAACTCGTGGCAACCTTCTATTCGCATGACTTTTCCTGGCGCTTTTCGAACGAAAATTTTATGAACTCTTTTGAATGTCTTTATCTGATATTCTTTGAAAATAATATCCGCAGTGCGGACAAATCATAATGATATTTTTACGAAATCTGGTTTGGCTTTGCTCTGATTTCTGAGAGCATTTGGGACAGGTGACGTCAACTGATGTGTCACGAAACATCTTAAAACCATTAAAGATAGACATATCTTTCACCGGTAGATGTATGGGTTGTAAGTATAGGCGGTTCTGTTAATGATAGCTCGTAATGGTTTATTTATTGTTCGGTTTTGCGCGGGAATATGGCGGCGATAAAAAATTCCGAGACTGACGGCAGAAAGGCATAAAGAGCAAGTCCATGATGTGATAACGAATAAAGAGAGAACCCGCGGCGTAAAATTTTCGATCGCTGTAAACTGAGCGAAAAATACCACAGAACAGCCAATATTCGACTATGCTTAAAACGGTGTCTTCTATCACCAGGAAGCTTATTCTCACTAAGAAGGAACTATTTATGTCTATGTTCAAGAAAAGCCTTGCCGTTATTTTCTCCGCGCTACTCTTATCTGCCGTTGTTGGGTGTAATACCACGCGTGGCGTTGGTGAGGATGTTGAAGCCGGCGGGAACGCAATACAGCGCAGCGCGCAGTAAACGCGCAGAGCTTCTGTGCCGGGAGCGAGTTATACCGCTCTCGCTAAACGTCTCATGATTAATTTCATCGTAATCATTTGATTTTTTGACCCGCACCGAGTTTGTTTGCTAATAAGCATTGTAATGCAATCACCATCTCCATTCTCTGAATGGCCGCGTAATATGCATATCCTCCGCCGCAGGGGGAATACCATGATTAAATCACTCAATCTCGGCCTCCTGCCAAAACAGCCGAAATAAAAGACGGACAGGGTTAAGCTAACCCTGGCTGCAATATTTGCTGTAAGCGGGCAGGGATATTTTGCGCATACTGTTGCAACTGGGCGATAACAGTATCGACCAGCGCGGAAGCCGGACGGTGCAGCGGACGAATTATGCTGACGGTAAAAGGCACATCAATACTGAAAGGGCGTACCACCACGCCGGAAGCGGCGTAGTCCAGCGCGGTCAGCGGATTAACGATCGAGATGCCCACGCCCGCGCGCACCATGGCACACACCGACGCCGCGCTGTGAGTCTCCAACACCATCTGACGAGAGACGCCTTCCTCCCTAAACAGCTTATCCAGCAATTGACGATAGCTGTCGGCGCTCGACAGGCTGATAAAAGGTTCGCCGGCGAAATCGGCGGGGGAGAGTACCGTTTTGCTTGCCAGAGGATGCCGGGCGGGAAGGACGCAAACTTCGTTTAGCATCATCAGGGTCTGGCGTTCGGTACCGGCGGGCGTTACGCTATTTTCGGTGAGCCCCAGATCGTGTCGCTGGGCGGACAGCCATTCCTCCAGCAGCGGCGACTCCTGCGGAATAATGTGCAGGTTGAGCGACGGGTAGCGGGTCAGCAGCGGTTTGCACACGTCAGGCAGCAGCGACTGCGAGAATACCGGCAGACAGGCGATCGAAAGTTGCGCCTGCTGAAAGCGGCGAATATCCCCGGCGGCGTTGATAATCCTGTCCAGGCCGTAATAGGAGCGCTGAACTTCTTCAAACAGCTGCAGACCCTGGGCGGTTGGATAAAGCCGCCCGCGCTGGCGTTCAAACAGCGTCATCTGAATCAGTTTTTCAAAGCGGGCCAGCTCGCGGCTGACCGTGGGCTGAGAGGTGTTCAGCAGCGCCGCCGCTTCCGTCAGATTGCCGGTGGTCATTACCGCATGGAAAATTTCAATATGTCGCAGCGACACCGCAGCCATGGCGCATCCTGTAAGGTTAAAAAACCATATCAAAAATGAATAGAGTATCGATATATAGATATTTTATTACCAAATTGGTCATTGTCATACTGCATCTATTAGTTAGCCCACTTTTTACTAAAAGATTTTTCCGGGAAACACGATGCCACACGATCTGAATGATACCACCCATGCGCTGAATGCACGGAATCTGCGCCAACTCCCCGCTCGTTTCGGCTGCCCGGTCTGGGCCTATGATGCGCAAACCATTATGGATAACATCGCCAAACTGCGTCAGTTCGATACCATCCGTTTTGCGCAGAAATCCTGCTCCAATACGCATATTTTGCGTCTGATGCATCAACAGGGGGTCAAAGTGGATTCCGTGTCGCTGGGGGAAATTGAGCGGGCGCTGGTCGCCGGATTTGTACCGGGAACCGCCGATCACCAGATCGTTTTTACCGCCGATCTGTTGGATCGCCCAACGTTACAGCGGGTCACGGAGCTGAATATTCCGGTGAATGCCGGCTCGGTGGATATGTTGCAACAGCTTGGTGAACAGTCGCCGGGGCATCCGGTGTGGCTGCGCGTGAATCCCGGCTTTGGTCACGGCCACAGCCAGAAAACCAATACCGGCGGCGAGAACAGCAAGCATGGCATCTGGTATGGCGATTTGCCGCAGGCGCTGGCGCACATCCAACGCTATCGGCTGAAGCTGGTGGGTATTCATATGCATATCGGTTCCGGGGTGGATTACGCGCATCTGGCGCAGGTCTGCGACGCGATGGTGCAGCAGGTCATTACGCTGGGCCACGATATTGAGGCGATCTCCGCCGGCGGCGGCCTGTCGATTCCTTACCGCGATGGCGAAGAGGCGATCGATACCGAACACTACTATGGCTTGTGGAATCAGGCGCGTGAAAGAATTGCGGCCCATCTGGGGCACCCGGTCGAGCTGGAAATTGAACCGGGCCGTTTCCTGGTGGCCGAATCCGGTGTACTGGTGGCCGAAGTCCGGGCGGTGAAAGAGATGGGCAGCCGTCATTTTGTCCTGGTGGACGCCGGCTTCAACGATCTGATGCGTCCGGCGATGTACGGCAGCTATCACCATATTTCGCTGCTGCCGGGCGACGACCGCGATATCAGCCAGGCGCCGATGCGCGACAGCGTAATCGCCGGGCCGCTGTGCGAATCAGGCGATGTCTTTACCCAGCAGGCCGGGGGCGGCGTTGAAACTATCGCGCTGCCGGATGCGCAAGTCGGCGATTATCTGGTGTTCCACGATACCGGCGCTTACGGCGCGTCCATGTCATCCAATTACAATAGCCGCCCGCTGTTGCCGGAAGTGTTGTTTGAACAAGGAGAGCCGCGGCTCATCCGCCGCCGCCAGACGCTGGAAGAACTGCTGGCGCTGGAGAAGGTTTAAACGTAACGCGGCAAACCGGCGCAACCTAAAACGTTCACCCGTTTGCCGCAATGATGATCACCTTGAAAAAGGCGCAAGGATGAACATCTTTCACGATGTTTTCCGTATGGCATGAACAATCTTCTCGATGATGACAACAAATACCAACGCCACAACACTATTAACGGCCAGTGCCGTTATCAGCAACGCGAAATCGTAATCACCGCCAGTACATTGAATGGATGATGCTCGGCACATCCGATCAATGGACATAAGAATGCTATCGGCCAGGTTTAACAAGATCCTGCTTCTGACCAAACAAATGGTGATAGCGACAAAGAGAAGAGGATAGAGGATTTTTTTACCTAACATAGCATGGCCCCGTAACTGAACCTTTTACCGTCACCGTTCCATATGTCATCAGATTAGCGCCATTAACCTTGCGCTTTTGTACCCTGAGTAAGGAATTACGAAATGACGTGAATTCGGTACTGCGGAAGAAGGTGATACAGCCCCATGATGTACCGGAACCATCCGACCTTAGCGGATGAATCCTGAAGTTTGAGCGTTGGACACCGCTGATAAAGGTATTGTCATCAATGCTTCCATCATCCCTGTATAGAGCAAACCATGTGCTGTGATCGTTTCCTGTTGCAAAATCCTTTGCCCATGTCAGCAAACGGGATTTCCACGGTCCTTCGGGACGATCGACAATCCAGTATCGACCATTAGGAATCGCTGAGTGGTCTATGAATGAACATTCCGCACGGTTGGTGAACGGCATGTCGCCACTGAAAACTTCAAAAGCGCCGATGCCTGGGCATTGTAGATAAAGCTTCTTCCTGTCGGTTGAAATCTGGTCGAAATCGAGTAAGCAATCGATCATAATTCCCTTTCCTTACGGTATCCATCTAATTTTAAACAGGATATCACTCTTTCAGCTCGGTTTTTTCCCAGAAATACGCGGTTATCGCCATTTTTTTGCCATTGCTGATGTGCGCCTCTCTTGTTAACTAGGTCGAGATATTTCCGCCCTGAGCCTGCATGTTGATATTCAATTGGCCACCGGTGGTCAAGGTTAAACTCTGACCGGCGAGAGTTGCAACTCTTCTCTGCTGCCGAGTGCGATAAGCGGGAAAATGTCCGGATGACGCCATGAATTTTACGCAAAGGTTCACGCGTATCTGGTAGGCCGAATGTATTGATTTTCGGAGGATTGAAAGCGAGGATTGCCGTACGATTGAGTATTCGTGCGGGATTGAGATCGTCGGCCTCACTGGTAAAGGTAATTCGATAATTTTTACTTAACTTTTTCTGTGCAGTGAAGTGCAATAAAGAAAGTGGAACGGTAGTGTTTTCTAATTTGAAATGATAGCGTGAATGTGAGTTGATTTCACTGCTAAGGCTATTAATTATAGCTCTATCCATTCTGTGATTCCTTTTCATATCCATTGAAACCAATAAAATGCGGGCTATCATACGGGTGAAAAAACAATATGTCATTATCTAAACAATTAACTATTTTTTATGATAACCCGAGTTTGCGGTTGAAGACTGCAAGGCTAATCTTCTTGCCGTAGTTGCGTTATGGCGCGTGTGGCGATGACGGTGGAGAACAAGTGGGAGTTATATCGGCGGCGGCCTAAAATATCCGGCATTTTCGCCACGTTTATACCATAAAAAGCCGTAGCGCATATCATTAGCCCCGGTTTATTACATGACGCCGAAGATATTTACAGTTGGTTTCATTTCGAGCAGAACTCTTTCGATTAGGCGCTGGTTTCTTTTGCTCGGTATCTTTAGAGTATCAATTCCCAGAGGTATTGATTGGTGATATATCAATGTGCTCTGTACATTGACGCATTTGATTACACCAACCTACGCGGATGCGTAGGTTTTTTTTTGCCTGTCTTTTTTATCTTGCCGCCCGCCTGGCTTCTTTGCTTTCTTGCTCCGGGCAATGGGTTAGCTGGGATTTTACGAATTTTCACGTTGGTTGTTTTTTAATCAAACATTACTTGCATCACAAATAGAAAAGAAACCGGCCTGCTCCCTTGTCACGGAATTGACCGTTTAAATAGCTGGTGCTAATTTCTTCTCATGCATAAGGCTTGTTACCGTTCGGCGGGCAAAACTTAAGTGCAGAGACTTAGCGTATGTATTACATCACTGTATTACATAGTGTCTGGTTCTGTATTTTGGTTTTGCCCGTTTTTATTTATAGGGGACAAGGGTGATGAAGATAAGGCAGATCCTGAATAATAATGTCGTCAGCGTATTGGACGATCAGGGTCAAGAGCTGATCTTAACCGGTTGCGGGCTGGGTTTTAATTCAAACTGCGGCCAGCAGGTAGATGCATCACGTATTGAAAAAATATTTCATTTACAAGACAACGCTATTTCAGCGCGTTTTAAAGATCTGGTTGATCAGGTGTCGCTAGAGGTCATACAGATCACCGACGACATCGTAGAGATGGCAAAAACGCAGCTGCAGCAAAAACTTAGTGAAGGCATCTATGTCACTTTGGCCGACCATCTTAACTTCGCGCTGCAGTGTCAGCAGAACGGCGTCACGATCCAGAATCCGCTGCAATGGGAAGTTAGCCATTTTTATAAAGACGAGTATGCGGTAGCTGAAAAAGCGTTAGATCTGGTGTTTGAACAGTTTCAGGTGGTATTGCCCAAGTCCGAGGCGTGCAGTATTGCGCTGCATATCGTCAATGCTGAATTGAATGACAATATCGGTAATATAAAACAGATTACCCAGTTGATTTATCAAGTGCAGAATATCGTTAAATATTATTTCCGTGTTTCGTTGGATGAATCCGGTTCTAATTATCACCGTTTTATTACCCATCTTAAGTTTTTTGCTCAGCGGGTGATTGATGGCGCAACGCTGGAAAATGATGATGGCGATTTATTTAATATGGTGCAACAGCGCTATCAAAAAACATTAGGCTGCGTTGAGTATATCAACGCCTTTATTAATAAAAATTATCAACACAACATGAGCAATTCGGAGAAACTCTATCTGACCATACATATTGATAATATGATCCACAGTTTACACCATTCCAAATAGGCTTGTTACTGTTAAATCAGGCAAACCCCAGAGGAAACAAAGCGCCGCGGTAAATCATACCGTGCGGTTGTTGATGAAATCTTATGATTTCTTTCTGGACAGAGGAATAACCATGAATTATCAGGACACGGCAAAACGGATCGCTGAATTAGTCGGCGGAGAAAAAAATATTCAGCACGTTTTCCATTGTATTACCCGTTTACGTTTTCAGTTACGGGATATGGCTCAGGCCGATAAAGCTGCGCTGCAACAGCTTGATGGCGTTATTGGTATTAATGTGGCCGGCGATCAGTTTCAGGTGATTATTGGTAATGAGGTCGCGGATGTTTACCGTGCCCTTATCCAGCGCTATCCCGCATTGTCTCAGAAAACGGATAATCCGCAGCAAGGAGAAAAACGTAATCTGATTTCCACCATGCTGGAGTCGTTATCCAGCATCTTTTCACCGATTATTCCGGCGATTGCCGGCGCCGGGATTCTAAAAGGGGTGCTGTCGCTGTTTATCGCGTTACAGTGGGTATCGCCGACCAATCAAACCTATTTGATCCTCTCCGCCATCAGCGACGGAGTATTCTTTTTCATTCCGCTGGTGCTGGCGTTCAGCGCGGCCAATAAACTGGGTTGTAATCCGTATGTGGCGGTAGCGCTGGCCGCCACCCTGTTTCACCCTACGCTGCTAAAACTGTTTCAGCAGGGTGGTTCGATTTCATTTATCGGGCTGCCGGTGTCGCCGGTGTCTTATTCGTCCTCGGTGATCCCGATTCTGCTGGCGGTGTGGCTGATGTCATACGTTGAGCGTGCCATCGATCGAGTTATGCCGGGCATGCTCAAGACGATGTTTGTCCCGCTGTTTACGCTGCTGATCGTCGCGCCAATTATGCTGATAGCAATTGGACCTCTGGGGATCTTTGCCGGCAACTATCTGTCGACAGGGGTAGTTTGGCTGGTGGAAAACATGGGGCTGCTTGCCGGGTTGATTCTGGGCGGCACGCTTTCCCTGATTATTATCACCGGTATGCACTATGTGCTGATCCCTATCGTGATTAATAACATCAGCAAGATGGGATTCGATCCGTTAAAAATCATCTTCTATGTCGCCAACCTGGGGCAGGCTGGGGCGGCATTCGGCGTGTTCCTGCGCTCGCGTAATAAAAAAGTGAAATCGCTGGCGTTATCCACCAGCCTCACGGCGGCGATGGGAATTACCGAGCCTGCCATGTACGGTATCAATATCCGCTTCAAACGTCCGTTTGCCGCCGCGTTAATCGGCGGCGCCTGCGGCGGCGCTTTCGCTATGTTCTTCGGGGTGAAAACCTACGCCTTCGCGTTAAGTGGTTTGCCGGGGTTGCCCGCGTTGGTTGGCCCCACCTTCCTGTATGCCCTGGCGAGTCTGGCTATCTCCTTTAGCGCCGCGGCGATCGTCACCTGCCTGCTGGGGTTTGAGGATCCGGTTGAGCAGTCGGCGCCGGATCTGTCGGCAAGCGCTGAAGCGCCGCCGGTCTTGGCCGGTAGACCGGTGCAGGCGGGGCAAACCGTCGGCAGCGTAAAACCTTTGCTGCTCAGCCGACATGAGGAACAGCTCTTTGCGCCGATAGACGGACGTATGGTTTCCCTTGATCACTTAAGCGACCCGATCTTTGCCGACGAGATGTTCGGCAAGGGCATCGCCGTTTATCCCGCCAACGGCGAACTGGTGTCGCCGGTTAACGGACGAGTGGAGTCGGTGTTTGAAACCTGTCACGCCCTGGCGCTGAAAAGCGATACCGGCGCGGAAATACTGATCCATATCGGCATTGATACCGTCAAACTCGGCGGGCGGCATTTCACCAGTCATATTCAACCGGGGCAGATGGTCGAGGTCGGCGATCCGCTGGTGAGTTTCGATCTGCCGGCATTGCTGGCGGAAGGCATCGATCCCAGCGTGATTGTGGTCGTTACCAACACCGAATGTTATGGCGAGGTCAGCTCGCTGGTCGAGGGCGACGTCCATTCACGCGAAGCATTTCTGAAACTGACCGCCGCAGCGGCATAGGGGCGACAACATGACATTTTCAAAACAATTTCCCGATGATTTTCTCTGGGGCGGGGCAACGGCGGCCAACCAGTTGGAAGGCGCCTGGAACGAAGGCGGCAAAGGGCTCTCCGTTTCCGATGTTTATACCTTTGACAGCAAAACGCCCAAAGAACGCTGGCTCGATCAGTGGTTATTCATGACCCATCGCCAGGTGGCGCAGGCGCAGGATGCAAACAGCGCGAAGTATTATCCCAAGCGCAAGGGCATCGACTTTTATCACCGCTATAAAGAGGATATCGCGCTGTTCGCCGAGATGGGTTTTAAATGCTTTCGCATGTCGATTGCCTGGACGCGCATTTTCCCGCGCGGCGATGAAACTGAGCCGAACGAGGCGGCGCTGGCGTTTTATGATGATGTGCTGGATACGCTGCTGGCGCACAACATTCAGCCGATCGTCTCCCTGTCTCACTATGAAATGCCGCTGTGCCTGGTAACGGAATACGGCGGCTGGCCGAATCGTCAACTGGTGGACTTTTACATACGTTTCGCCACCACGGTGTTCGAACGCTATCGGCATAAGGTGAAATACTGGATGACGTTTAACGAGATCAACTGCGTGAAACATCACCCTTATGTCAGCGTGGGCGTGATTGAGGAGGATCACCCGCACCTGGAGCAGGACAAGTATCAGGGCGCGCACCACCAGTTTGTCGCCAGCGCGCTGGCCACCAAAGCCTGTCATCGGATCATTCCCGGCGCGCAGGTGGGCTGCATGATCAGCTATCAGATGCTGTATCCCCACACCTGTCACCCGGACGATCTGCAAGCCTGTGAAGAGCAGCAGCGGGTATCGCTGTTTTTCAGCGATGTGCAGGCGCGCGGCTACTACCCGGCCTATACCGATCGCATGCTGGCGGAAAAGGGCGTGGTACTGAAGAAAGCGCAGGGCGATGACGAAATCCTGCGCCAGTATCCGGTCGATTTCGTGTCATTCAGCTATTACATGTCCAGTACCGTCAGCGCGCATCCGGAAGCGCTGGAGGGCGTCACCGGCAATTTGATCACCGGCGGCATCCGCAATCCCTACCTGCCCAGCAGCCAGTGGGGCTGGCAGATCGACCCGAAAGGGCTGCGTCTGGCGCTGAATCAGCTCTACGACCGTTATCAGAAGCCGCTGTTTATCGCGGAGAACGGGTTGGGCGCCGTCGATACCGTCAATCCTGACGGCACCATCGACGACGATTACCGCATTGACTACCTGCGCCAGCACATCGAGCAGATGAAAGAGGCGCTGGGCGATGGCGTCAAACTGTTCGGCTACACCTGGTGGGGGCCGATTGATGTGATCAGCGCGGGCACGGCGCAGATTTCGAAACGCTACGGTTTTATCCATGTCGATCAGGATGATGACGGCAACGGCTCGCAGCGCCGTTCGCGCAAGAAAAGTTTCCACTGGTATCGGCGGGTGATCGCCTCCAACGGCGAACAGCTGGCGGATTGAAAAAACAGGCGCGCGGCGGGTCAAACGCGCCTGGCCGCCGCCTCTATGCTGAATGTGATGATGAGGTATTCGTATGGCACGTTTTCCGAATGATTTTCTGTGGGGTGGGGCGATTGCGGCCAATCAGGCCGAAGGCGCATGGAATGAAGACGGCAAGGGGCCGTCCATCGCCGATGTGGTGCGCGGCGGCGTAATTGCCGGACAGGCGGATGACGCGATCGATTCGCACCTGTACTACGCCAGCCATCAGGCGATCGATTTTTATCACCGCTATAAGCAAGATGTGGCGCTGTTCGCCGAAATGGGTTTCAAATGTTTTCGCACCTCGATTGCCTGGTCGCGCATCTTCCCGCAGGGGGATGAGGCCACGCCGAATGAAGCGGGGCTCCAGTTCTACGACGACCTGTTCGACGAACTGCTGAAATACGGCATTCAGCCGGTGATCACGCTGTCGCACTATGAAACGCCGCTGGCGCTGGCGACGCGCTACGGCGGCTGGGAAAGCCGCAAGCTGGTGGAGTTTTTCAGCCGTTACTGCGAAACGGTATTCCGCCGCTACCGGCACAAAGTGAAATACTGGATGACCTTCAACGAACTGAACAATATGAACCGCATGTCGTTCGCCACCGGCGCGATACGGCCGCCGCAGGAGCGGTTATTGCAGATGGTCTATCAGGCGAACCACCATATGTTCGTGGCTAACGCCATCGCCAATAAGCTGTGTCATGAGATCATTCCTGACGCGAAGATTGGCTGCATGCTGTCGCTCAGCACCGTTTATCCCTATCGTTGTCATCCGGATGATGTGTTTGAAACCTATCAGTTGCGCCGCCGTTCGCTGTTTTACGCCGACGTGATGATGCGTGGGGGGTATCCGGCGTACAGCCGGCGGATGTGGCGCGACTACGATATTGCGCTGGTTATGGAACCGGGCGATCTAGAACTGCTGGCGGCCTACCCGTCCGACTATCTGGGGTTCAGCTACTATCGCAGCGCCACGCACAAGGCGGGCGAACTGGTGCTGTCGGATACCGGCGGCATCACCGGGCTGGAAAATCCGTACCTGGAGAAAACGGCGTGGGGCTGGCCGATTGATGCCAAGGGGTTACGGCTGGTGTGCAATGAACTGGCGGATCGTTATCAAAAACCGTTGTTTATCGTGGAAAACGGTTACGGCGGCGCGGATACTCCGGCGGCGGACGGCACTATTGAGGATGATGAGCGTATCAGCTACGGCCGCCAGCATCTTCAGCAAGTGGCGGAAGCGATCGCCGACGGCTGCGACATTATGGGATATACCTGGTGGGGACCGATTGATATCGTCAGCGCCGGTACCGGTGAGATGAAAAAACGTTACGGCTTTATTTATGTTGATAAAGACAACGATGGCAACGGCACGCTGGCCCGTTCGAAGAAAAAGAGTTTCGGCTGGTATAAACAGGTCATCGCGTCTAACGGCGAGCAGCTTTAGTGCTTAGGGTTGTTTTCGATACACCAATGCAGGGGCTATGACGGCGTTGACCGTTACCCGGCGTAAAAATTATGCTGAGGAGAGAGCAGACTTAGGGTGAGCCGCATGGACGCGGGCCGCCGCGTTGCATCCCTTGCTGTTATGCCTGATGGCGATCACGCTGCGGCAAACCGGAGAAAGCGGTTTGCCGCACCTGTGCATTTCGCTATCTGTCGCATCAGGCTCCGTTCTTTCATATCTCCATTCTGGCGCTGGAAAATACGAACTATCCTAATAAGTTACGATATCGGACGCCATATTCGGTTATTCTGGCGATAAGCCGATCCCTATAGTATTTTGAACGCAGATATTCATCGGTCTATACCCAATAGATTTCGAGTTGCATCAAGGCGGCG
This sequence comes from Brenneria goodwinii, assembly GCF_002291445.1. Classification (NCBI taxonomy): domain Bacteria; kingdom Pseudomonadati; phylum Pseudomonadota; class Gammaproteobacteria; order Enterobacterales; family Pectobacteriaceae; genus Brenneria; species Brenneria goodwinii. The sequence continues at coordinate 24,485 of NZ_CP014137.1, forward strand.
ACCGACCGAATCCCCAGGAGCTTACTCAAGTAAGTGACTGGGGCGAGTAAGGGAAGCCAACGCAGATGCGGCTCGAAAGATGAAGGGTATATTAGGAGAAGACATGATCTATACCCTGTTGCGCTGGGTGTTCAAACGGCTGTATCGCATACGGATTGAAGGCGACAGCCGTAATTTTCAGCAGTCTAAACTGTTAATTACCCCTAACCACGTATCTTTTCTGGACGGCGCGTTATTGGCGCTGTTTTTACCGATCAAACCGGTATTTGCGGTTTATTCCACGATTTCCGAGCGCTGGTTTATGCGCTGGCTGAAACGCTATATCGATTTCGTGCCGTTGGATCCGACCAAACCGTTGGCCATTAAGGGGTTGATTAAGGTGATTGAGCGCGGGCAGCCGGTGGTGGTGTTCCCGGAAGGCCGTATCACCGTGACTGGCTCATTGATGAAGGTCTACAGCGGCGCCGCGTTTGTGGCGGCGAAATCCGGCGCAACCATTGTTCCCGTGCGGTTGGACGGCGCTGAATTCACGCCGTTCGGGCGTCTGGCCGGCGTTTTTAAACGCCGCTGGTTCCCGCAGATTACCATAAAATATTTGCCGCCCACCACACTGCCGATGCCGGCAGCGAACAGCGCCAGAGAGCGCCGTATTCTGGCGGGAGAACATCTGCATCAGATCATGATGCACGCCCGTATGGCGAGCCGCCCGCAACACACGCTGTATCAGGCTTTTCTGGCCGCGCAAACCCGCTACGGGCGCCGCGCCCGTTGTATTTCGGATATCGCGTTTAAGGAAGACAGCTATCAGGGATTACTGAAAAAGTCGCTGGGCGTATCGCGCATCTTGCAGCGTTTTACCCGTGAGGGCGAGCACGTCGGCATGCTGTTGCCGAATACCACGATTACCGCGGCGGCGATACTGGGAGCGTCATTGCGTAACCGGGTGCCGGCGATGCTGAACTACACCGCCGGGGCGAACGGGCTACAAAGCGCCATGAAAGCCGCCGCCATCAGAACCATTGTGACTTCCCGCCAGTTTCTGGAAAAGGGCAAGCTGACGGCGTTGCCACAGCAGGTCAGCGACGCCAACTGGGTCTATCTGGAAGATTTGAAAGATACCGTCACGCTGGCCGACAAGCTGTGGATCCTGTTTCATCTGCTGTTCCCGGCGAAAGCCATGCTGGCGCAGCAGCCTGACGATTCGGCGATGATCCTGTTTACTTCCGGCTCCGAAGGGAACCCGAAAGGCGTGGTGCATTCCCATGACAGTCTGCTGGCCAACGTTGAGCAAATCCGTACCGTGGCGGATTTTACGCCGCGCGACCGTTTTATGTCGGCGCTGCCGCTGTTCCATGCGTTTGGTTTGACCGTGGGTCTGCTGACGCCGCTGATGACCGGCGCCCGCGTGTTTCTGTACCCCAGCCCGCTGCATTACCGCATCGTGCCGGAACTGGTGTACGACCAGAACTGCACCGTGCTGTTCGGCACCTCCACTTTTCTGGGGCACTACGCGCGCTTTGCCCATCCGTATGACTTCGCCCGCTTGCGCTATGTGGTGGCCGGGGCGGAAAAACTGTCTGAGGGCGTGCGTCAAGTCTGGCAGGACAAGTTCGGCATTCGCATTCTGGAAGGCTATGGCGTGACGGAGTGCGCGCCGGTGGTGGCGATTAACGTGCCGATGGCGGCGAAACTCCATACCGTCGGGCGTCTGCTGCCGGAAATGGAGTCGCGGCTGATGACGGTGCCGGGCATCGAGCGCGGCGGGCGTTTACAACTGCGCGGACCGAATATTATGAAAGGCTATCTGCGCGTTGAGCGCCCCGGCGTGCTGGAAACACCGGCGGCGGAAAATGAGCAGGGCGAGCTACAAGCCGGCTGGTACGACACCGGCGATATCGTCGAACTGGATGAAAACGGCTTCTGCGCGATTGTCGGCCGGGTAAAACGCTTCGCCAAACTTGCCGGTGAAATGGTGTCGCTGGAGAGCGTTGAACAGTTGGCGCTAGGCGTGTCGCCGGGGGCGCAACACGCCGCCAGCGCCAGGAGCGACAGCAGTAAAGGGGAAGCGTTGGTACTGTTTACCACCGACAGTCAGTTAACCCGCGATCGCTTGTCCGCACAGGCGCGCAGCAGCGGCGTGCCCGAACTGGCGGTGCCGCGTGATATCCGCTATGTGAAAGCATTACCGTTACTCGGCAGCGGCAAACCCGATTTTGTCACGTTGCGCCAAATGGCCGAACAACCGGAGCAGGCAGAATGAATCAGACGCCACAACCCGAAACGCGACTGCTGTCGCGCAGTATGAATGCCGTCATTATTGCGCAGTTTTTTTCCGCGTTTGGCGATAACGCGCTGTTGTTCGCCACGCTGGCGTTAATCAAAGTGCTGGTCTATCCCGACTGGAGTCAGCCATTCCTGCAAATGGGCTTTGTGGCCGCTTACATCATTCTGGCGCCGTTTGTCGGTCAGGTGGCGGACAGTTACGCCAAAGGTCGGGTGATGATGTTCGCCAACAGCCTGAAGTTACTGGGAGCGCTGGTGATTTTTATCGGCGGTAATCCGTTTTTGGGCTATACGCTGGTGGGCGTAGGAGCGGCGGCCTATTCGCCAGCCAAGTACGGCATTCTGGGGGAAATTACCCACGGCGACCAGTTGGTGAAAGCCAACGGCCTGATGGAGGCTTCGACCATTGCCGCGATCCTCGTCGGATCGGTGGCGGGGGGCGTGCTGGCCGACTGGAACCTGAGCGCGGCGCTGGCTATCTGCGCGGTGGCTTATGGCATCGCGCTGGGGGCAAACATGCTGATCCCGCGGCTGAAGGCGGCGCGTCCCGGACAGTCCTGGCATCCGGCCCATATGACGCGCAGTTTCTTTTCATCCTGCCGGGTGTTATGGCGCGACGGCGAAACCCGCTTTTCGCTGCTCGGCACCAGTATGTTCTGGGGCGCCGGGGTGACGCTGCGCTTCCTGCTGGTGCTGTGGGTGCCGCTGGCGCTGGGTATAACCGATAACGCCACGCCGACATTGCTTAATGCGATGGTGGCGGTGGGGATCGTACTGGGGGCCGGCGCCGCCGCTAAACTGGTGACGCTGAAAACGGTACAGCGCTGTTTGCCCGCCGGCGTACTGATCGGCGCGGCGGTGGTGATTTTCACCCTTCAGCACAACCTGATCAGCGCCTATGCGCTGCTGATTTTGCTTGGCGCGCTGGGCGGCTTTTTCATCGTGCCGCTGAACGCGCTATTGCAGGATCGGGGCAAGGAGAGCGTTGGCGCGGGCAATGCCATCGCCGTGCAGAATCTGGGTGAGAACGCGGCGATGCTGCTGATGCTGGGGCTCTATTCGCTGGTGGTGAAACTCGGCGTATCGGTTATCACTATCGGTATTGGTTTCGGCGTATTATTCACGTTCGCCATTGGGTTATTATGGCTCTGGCTGATTTTCACAAAGCGGCGCGAGCGTTTATAAACACGCATGCCGCGGCGCGTTGTTTAAGCGAATGGCATAAGCCGTTAGGATAAGCGAATGCATGGCAAATAACGGCAGGATAGAGGCGGGTATGAATCTGATATGGCATGACTGGCGGGTCGATGACCTGAATGTTTATTCACTACATGACATTCTGGCGTTACGCAATCAGGTATTTATCGTTGAACAAAACTGCCCTTATCAGGATCTCGACGGCAGGGATCTGGCCGACGGCAACCGCCATGTTACGGCCTATCATAATGGCAAACTGGCGGCTTATGCGCGGCTGCTGGCGCCTTCTCCGGCCAATGACGCCGTCACTATCGGCCGGGTGATTGTCGCGCCCGCCGCCAGAGGACAACATCTGGGGCATCAATTGCTGGAGCATGCGCTGCTGGCCTGCGCCCGCCACTGGCCGCAAAAGCCCCTTTACCTCTCCGCGCAGGCGCACTTGCAGGATTTTTACGCCGGTTTCGGTTTCGTCGCCACCGGCGAGGTGTATGACGAAGACGGTATCCCGCATATTGATATGCGCAACACCGTTTAGGTTCGCGTGTTATTTTATGGCCGGGTCTTATCGCAGTCCGAATCCCGAAAAATAGAGCGGCGCCGGCGAATCGTGGGGCATATCGCCGCGCTGTTGCTCCACTGCCGCCATCGAGGAGGGCAGCTCGAACGGCAGCCGGGCGGTATAGACCCTGTCATCCAGCAGCGAGCGCAGCAGCACTTCGTCGCGGACGCCGAAATTCCCCAGCAGCACGGCCGCCTTATCCTCGATCGCGGTCAGGATCGCCGGACGATCAAGATAGACGGTCACCACCGTAGGCACGTGACGGGCCGCGGCGAGGATCGCCCGATATTGCGGATCGTTCGGCTTGAAGTCCAGCGCGCCCTCGTGGTACATGGCGCCGAAGAAAAAGTTTTTATGCGGCTGTTCATAAGGGGCGTTGACGCGCACCAATGCCACTTCCGCCTGTTCCGGGCGCTCGACTACCGTCAGGCCGGCGTTCTGCACCGCCTTGCGGCTCATCCCCCAGACATAGATTTTCGCGCCTGGCTTCAGCGGCAGCACGCCATCCCGTTTTTTCAGCAGTACCAGCGAGTCGTACTGCGCCCGATCCGCCTGCCGCTGCGCCTCCCCATCGTTCAGCACCCGCTCCGCCTGTTGCGGATCGACGAACGGTGCCTCGAACTGCCCCAGCAGGAACTTCTGCTCCAGGATGCGCAGCACCGATTGGTCAATGCGCGCCTCCTTCAGTTTGCCCTCGCGCACGGCCTGCACGATGATCGACGAGTCGTCCACACCGCCGAACTGATCCACCCCGGCCTCGACGGCCTTAACGAAGCGCTCCGCCACCGACAGGCGCTCCACGCCCCAGGGGATGCCGATGTCCACGCCGGGGTTTTCACCGGGCGGATAGCCCGTTATGCAGGTGCCGGCGCAGTCGGCGGTGATCAGCCAGTCGCTGACGATCACCCCGCGAAAACCGTACTCGCCGCGCAGCACGTTCTGTAGCAGGAATTTGTTGAAGCCGGCCCCCACCTGTTCGATAGTGGTGCCCTTATAAACCGCGTTCTTCAGGATGGGATAAGTCGGCATCACGCCGGCTACCCCGGATTCGAACGCCCCGGTGAAAGGATAAATATGCTGCTCCAGCGCCTGCGCATCTTTAAACGGCGCATATCTGCCGTAGTAGTGGTGGCCGTCAAATCCCTTGTCCGATGCGCCGTACCCTACCCAGTGCTTTACCACCGCGCCGACGCTGGCGCTATTCAACCCGTCGGCGCCGTTCTGCATCCCGGCGACGTAGCCCCGCACCATTTTTCTTACCCGCTCCTTATCGTCGCCAAAGGTGCCGTCGATGCGCGACCAACGCGGCTCCGTAGCCAGATCCGCCACCGGCGACAACGCCTGGGTGATGCCGACGGAGCGGTACTCCTGGCGGATGCGGTCGGCGTAATGCCGGATCAGCTCCTCGCTGCCGATGGCGGCCATTCCCGGCGGGGCCGGCCACTGGGAAAAACCGGCGGGCGACGGCGCGGCGTCTATGGCATAGGTATAGGTATTGCGCGGATCGACGCTGATGGTCAGCGGGATCCCCAGGCGGGAGGCTTCGGCGATCTCCTGCAACAAATTATTCTGCCGGGCGAACTCCGCGGGCGCGGCCTCGTTCAGGCGGGTAATAAGGCTGTTCACCTGCTTGTCCGCCACCAACCGACGATTGGCGTCCAGATCGTAGGCGGCGCCGCGGCCGATGGGATCCCCGGCGGAGGGGGCGGAAGCGTGCATCATCATGCCGGCCTTTTCCGGCAGGGTCATGCGGGACAGCAGATCCCGCGCCCGCTCTTGCGCCGGCAGGCGCCAGTCCTCGTAAGGCGACAGCTCGCCGTCGCGATTCAGATCGCGGAATTGCAGCCCATCCCGCTCGATGATTTTTCCTTCGCGCCAGGTTAGTGCCGGTTGCGCCACCGCGACCGGTACGGCGCAGCACAGCATCCCTAACGACAGCATCGTTTTCTTCATGTCCCCATCCTTTGTCTGATAAAAGATAAAAAAACGCGTGGAGCGTTTTTAACGTCGCTTACGGCGGTCCGCCCCAAAAAAAAACCTAAACGCCGCGACGCATCGTTCCCCGCGGGGGAGCAATACATCGAGATGTTTAGGTTTTGCCTGAATAAACCCTGCAACTCGAAATCTATTGGGTATAAACAGTTACAATCCTGACGCCGTCCGGTGCGAACGGCCTGAGTGACTATAGCAATCCGGCAAGGGAAAACCGTGAACGCATTCACGATCCGTCCCGCGCTGCGCCCGATTAAGTCGTCTGCCTAAAACATGTTTTTCCACAGGCCGTGCCGGTTGCAATATGCGTAGGCGGTGAATCCCCGTTTGCAGTTAAACTTGCACTGGCTGCCTTTGCATACCGCGCGGTCGCAATAGACGTAGGCATCGCTTTCCGCCAGCGAAAAGATCGCTGAAGGCTTGTCGCCCGGCGCGATGAATTTGATTTGCCCGCCCCGGAATGTGTAGAGATAAATCCATTCCAGATGATGTTCACCGTCCATCGGATGCGGTGGCGCGCCGACGGTGACGGATAGCGCGTTGGATTCAAACCCGCCGGATACCACCATGGCGGGCAGGTGCTGTTCGGCTGCGGCATCTGTCGGCTCGTGTGGTTTCAATTCGACCATCGGCTCACCGCAGCAGATGATGGATAACGTGCCCTGTCCCGCGTATTGCTGCACCAGCAGCCGGCGGCAGCGTGAGCAACGATAAAAGGCCGGTGCGGCAGTAGAGAATGTCGGCTTGGTGCTGTTTCTGACGCGAGTTGAGGTTTTATGTCCGACGCCGCGCCCGTCCGCATTTTTGTTTCTGGTTAACATAAACGCATCCTCCACTATGGTGAAAAAAAGGGGGAGGGCGTAATGACGTTTTCCGCCGGGGTGTGTTGGTCGTCCAGTCCGAGACGATGAATAATATCCTGGCGCAGCAGGTATTTTTTAATCTTGCCTGAAGCGGTGCGCGGTAAACGATCGATGACCACCACATGCTCGGGATACTTATATTTTGCGACGCGTTTACGGCTGAAAAATGTAATGATGTCATCCAGCGTTAGCGTCCGGTACGGTTCCTTCAATACGATATAGGCGCAGGCGCGCTCGCCTAACCGCTCATCGGGCATGGCGACTACGCCGGCCTCGCGGATCCGGGGATGTTGCAGCAGAATTTCTTCCAGTTCCAGACTGCTGATGTTCTCGCCGCCCCGCACGATCACATCTTTCTTGCGTCCGGTAATTTTGATGTAGCCGTCCTCATCCATGCGGCACAGGTCGCCGCTGTAGTACCAGCCATCTTCGTCCAGCGCATTGGCCGTTAATTCCGGCTCATCCAGATAGCCCATAAAAACGTTTGGTCCGCGGGAGGCCTCTTCCCCTTCTTCTCCGAATGGCACCGGTTGCCGGGCCTTATTGACGACTTTGACTTCCACGCCGGGCGTGGCGGTTCCGTCGGTATTGATGATGCGCGATAGCGGCGCGCCGGGTTTTGCCACGGTATGAGGCGCGCTTTCCGTTGCGCCGTATACGCTGAAAACCGGGATCCCCGCCTGCAAACACTCTTTGATGATTTTTTTCGGTATCGTCGTACCGCCGCATAGAAAAAAACGCAGTGAAGACAAATCGTAGCGGTGCTGTTGCAGGGTACACAAGACGTCATACAAAAAGGGCGTCGCGCCCATAATGCAGGTGCATTTTTCCCGCTCCAGCAGCGTCAGGCATTGGGCCGGGGTGAAGATATCAAGCAGGACGCTGCGGGCGCCGATGATAAAAGGCGCGGTGACGCCATGTAAAAATCCCGTGGCGTGCGCCAGCGGGGCGGGCATCAGAATGGTATCCAGCCAGGTCAGGTTTAGCGTGGCGCAATAGGCGCGTTCGCCGGCGAGGATATTATTGTGCGTCAGCATCACCCCTTTGGGAAAACCTTCGGTGCCGGAGGTGAATAACACCGCGGCAAGGCTGTCGCCCTGGGTCTGAATGCGGCGCTCCAGCGGAGGCGTCTCCCGCAGGATCTGACTTAACGACACCCCGGATTCGGCTGGAGCCAGCTTATCGACGGCGACAACCTGCTGTAAGTCGGGCAACTGAGCGCGCAGTGGGGCGATGACGGACGTCGGCGCGGCGTTTTTAAACCGTGTCGGCATAAATAACAGGCGCGCCCGGCATTTGTTGAGTATCCAGGTGAGTTCGGCTTCGCGGTAAGCGGGAAGCAGCGGAACGGATACCGCCCCGACTTTCAGACAGGCCAGATAAATAAGCGTGAATTCACACCAGCCGGGAAGCTGAAACGCCACTCTGTCCCCTGGCTGTATCCCCGCGTCGAGAAGGTAAGACGCGACGCGCGCCGCCGCGGTATCCAGTTCCGCATAAGTATATTCGGCGCCCTGATTATCGGTTACGGCGACTTTTTCCGGCGCGGTGATGGCCGACATATGCCAGTAGTCCGCCAGCGACGCATCGCCCCAATAGCCCATTTTCCGGTACTGCGTTCTGCGCGCCGGATTAAATTTGATGGTGACACTCATCAGTAGGTTCTCAGTTATATCCCGTTATCTTTCACGTTGCCGATGTAGCGGTTTCATACGTCTTGCCGGTTATTGGGTATATACCGTCGTCGTATTTTGCTTTTTGAGATACATCGCCAACGCCCCGAACAGCAAAGGCAATGGCAGAAACAGAAAGACATCGCTGAACGACCAGTTGGCGGCCAGCATCGCGGAACCGATGCCCGCGCCGCTGATCGCTCCCAGCCGACCGATCCCCGTGGCCCAACTGACGCCGGTCGCACGCATGAACGTGGGGTAAAAGTGGGCCGCCAGCGCATAACATCCTGGATTGATGCCGTTGATCGTGAAGCCAAGCAGCAGCACCAGTGAACATAACAACGGCAATGTTGGCATGTGCAGGCCTAATAGCAGCGCGCCGCAGGCTCCGCCCAATAGCGTCAGCGCAATGGCCCGGTGTTTCCCCCAGCGATCCATTTCCAGGCCGATGCAGAAATTGCCGGCGATGCCGCCTACCTGGAATATGGCACCGATGATGACCGCCTGAGATAACGTCAACCCCGCATCCCTGACCATTAATGGCAGCCAGCTCGACAGTAAATAAACGCTGAATAAACCGATAAATAGGGTGGCCCAGATAGCCAGCGTGCCGGCGGCATATGGCGCGTGAAAGAGCGATCCGATGGCGCTTTTCTGCGTGATTCGCGGTTCGGAATTGATGAATCGGGTATTGGCGTCGGCGACCTGGGGAATAAAGCGGTTAAGCAGTCGCGCTAACCGCTGTTGATATCGGGTATGCAGGACCAGAAAACGCATGGACTCGGGTAAATACAGCAGCAGGACGACGGTCAGCATCAGCGGCAGCACGCCACCGGCAAGGAATACCGAGCGCCAGCCGAACATCTCGATCAGCCGTTCGCTCGCCAGCCCGCCGAGTGCGGCGCCAGTATTAAATCCGCAGTGGATGGCGGTCGACATATGTGAGCGGCAGCGTTTAGGCGCGTATTCGGCGACCAGCGTCGTGATGTTGGGCATGGCCGCGCCCAGGCCGAGCCCGGTGAGAAAACGAAAGATAATCAGACTGAGCAGATCCCACGACCAGGCCGAAATCAGGCTGCCGATGCCGAAAAACAACACTGAACCGACAATCAGCGTCTTACGTCCATGGCGATCGGCCAACGGGCCGGAAATTAATGAGCCGCAGGCCAGTCCTAGCAGTCCGCTCATCATGACCGGGCCTAATTCATGGCGGGAAATTTGCCAGTCATCGATCAAGGCCGGGGCAATAAAGCCCATGGCGGTCACATCAAAACCGTCGACGGCCAGCGTAATAAAACCCAGAAAGATAATCAGCCATTGCCGTGGGGTAATGGGCTGAGAATCTAAAATGGTACTGATATCAATTTGTTTTTGACCAGACATACCCATCTCCATTCGTTGTTGTTTCAGTCGATACGTCATGGTGGTGTTTATTGGGTTAACGTCGTGCAATACGTAGCGGGAGCGGGCCGTCAGCCAAAACGGTATTCGATGCCAAACGTACCCTGCGGGTATTCCCACTTCTGGATAATCGAATCACCGCACAGCACCCGGCATGTGCCGCACTCCAGACAGCCTGCGTAGTCAAAATGAACATTGCCTTCGGCGTCCTGTTTATACAGGCCGGCGGGGCAGGCGATGACCAGCTTTCTGAATTGAATCGGATCGGGCGCGTCAACCAGCAGGATATGCGGATTGCTTTCATCAACCCGGAACTTATTGACCCCCAGTTTGATATCGACATTGACATTGTTCATAGCGCACGTACTCCATTGACCCCATCTTTCAGCAGATTAAGCAGGCCGACCTGTCTGCTGCGGGACCAGATTTTGGCTAAAACGGATTGACCGGGTTGGCCGTCAATGACGAATAAATCGGACATCAGGTCGGCGGCCATGCGCGGGTATTGGTTGAATAAACGCGGGTTTTCCATAAAGGCCGGCAGCTTGCGGTAACGATGCATATCCTGCAAAACGAAGCTCTGTTCCAGTTGCCGCCGATAGTCCATCAGGCCGTCGGCGCTGAAATCCTGCGTCTGTTTGGCATTGATCGCGGTGATGGCGGCGGCTTCCGCCGAGGCGATAGCCAGATCCATACCGCGTACGGTATAGCCCAGATTCAGGCACAGGCCGGCAGCGTCTCCGACGATCATTACGCCATTGCCGACCATCCGGGGCAGCATCGACATTCCGCCTTCCGGCACCATGTGCGCGGAGTATTCCTGCAACGTTCCCCCCTGAATAAGCGGCCTAATGGTGGGATGTCGCTTAAAATCCTCCAGCATTTGCGGCACGCTTTTATGTGCCTTTTCGACATTTCCCAGCCCACAAACCAGCCCGAGAGAAAGCGTATCGCGGTTGGTATAAAGGAATCCGCCGCCCAGCAGTCCGTCCGATGGCGAACCGGCAAACAGCCAGGCCGTCCCTTCGCCGGAAGGTAAATTAAAGCGGTCTTCCAACTGTGATTGCGGCAGTGAGATCAGCTCTTTAACGCCAACCGCCAAGTGGTGTGGAGAAGGCGGCGGCACCAGACCGATATCGCGGCCAAGCAGGGAGTTGACGCCATCAGCCAGGATGACGATATTGGCCGCCAGCGTATCCTCGCCCGCCTGTACGCCGGTGATCCTGTCGCCCTCTTTAAGCAGGGCGTCAACCCGGACGCCGGCAATAAACTGCGCGCCCGCGCCTTCCGCTTTTTCCATCAGCCACCGGTCAAACTCGCTGCGCAATACCGTGTAGGAGTTTTGCAGCGGCTGGTCTGACCGCTCGGTATGAAAGTCCAGCGTGACGGCGCTTTCCGCGGTTAAAAATGAAACTTTTTCCCGCGTGACTTTTCTTTCAACCGGCGCTTCCCGCGCAAAGCCGGGCATGATTTTTTCCAGACTGTGGGCATAAAGACGCCCGCCGGTCATGTTTTTACTGCCGGCCGCGTTGCCGCGTTCTATCACCAGAACATCCAGCCCGGCTTTAGCCATCACGTAGCTGGCGATGCATCCGGCGACGCCCGCCCCGACCACGATGGCATCGAATTTTTCTTCCGACATGGGTTTTGCTCCCTGGCCCGCGACCGTTTTTATACGAGCGGACTCTTATTATTAGCGGCTTAGCCGTTCAATTAAGGCTGGTACGACCTTATAGATATCCCCGACCAGGCCATAGTCGGCGTACTGAAAAATGGGGGCGTTTTTGTCTTTGTTGACGGCGACGATGGTTTTGGCGCCGTTTCCGCCGACCATATGTTGAATCTGCCCGGAAATGCCGAGCGCCAGATAGAGATCGGATTTCAGCAATACGCCGGAAACGCCGATATAGCGTTCGCGCTCCATCCAATGTTCGCCTTCGGCGATTGGCCGCGAACAGCCCACTTCGGCCTGAAGACGCGCCGCCAGATCCTGCACCATGCGCAGATCGTTCTGCGCCGCCAGGCCTCGCCCGATGCCCACCACGCGTTTGGCTTTACTCAGGTCTACGCTGCTGGCGGGTTTTCCCCGCCGTTCCAGGCAAACTATTTCCTGCCGGGGCGTGATGTAGCCTTTCTCTGTCACCGGACAGGCGTGCGGCGTATTTTCCGGCAATGGTTCAAACACGCCGGGAGAGACGGTGGCGATAACCAGCGGCGTGTCGATGCGTTCCCGGCCAAAGGCCAATCCGCCGTACATCCGGTGTTCGGCGCAGATCCCGCCGGATTCGATACTCAGGGCGGTGACATCGTTAACCAGCGCGGCATCGAGCTGGATACTCAGTCTGGCGCCCAGCGCCTTACCGCGTTTGGTGGCGGCCAACAGGATGAGCGTGGCCGGTCGTGGATTGGTTTGCTCAAGCGTATGATTTATCGTCGCGGCAATGGTTTCCGCATAATTTTCTATCCGCTGTAGCGCCGGCATCTCGCCCAGCCAGTACAGGGTATCCGCCGCGCCCAGTCGCCGAATATGTTCGACGCCGTCGGCGTTGACCGCCAGCGCCGTAACCTGTTCTCCCAACTGGCGGGCGCCGGCCAGCAGTTCGGCATAGCGATCGTTCTTATCGCTGAACACCCATATGTTAGTCAGTTTATTCATGGCGGTTTCCTCTCTAGTTCAGCGCCTTACTCAGGTAGTCGGCCAGTTGGCTGATGCTTTCGGGTGAGTCATCTTCAATAATGATGTGTTTGCGCGCAGTCTGGGCCGGCGCAAAGACGCTGACCAGTTCGCTGTGCGGGGGCGAGGGCGTCCAACCGATGTCGTCCGGGCGCCATTGCGTCACCGGCTTTTTCCCCGCGCCCAGAATGGCTTTCATTGAAGGGATCTTCGGCACGTTAATATCGGAGGTGACGCACAGCACGGCCGGCAGCGGGATTTCCAGCACTTCCACTTCATCTTCCAGCGAGCGCTCGACCCTGACGCGGTTTTCCGTCACCGCAATCGCGCTGACGGCATTCAGGGTAGGCAACTGAAGCATTTCCCCCACCAGCAGACCGACCTGTTGGGCATACATATCGCCGGAACCTTCGCCGAATAGCATCAGATCGAATTCGATCTTGCCGGCGGCGGCGGCCAGCGCCTGCGCGGTGTCGTAAGGCAGGGCGCGTTCCAGACGTTCGTCCTGCACCAGATAAAGCTCGTCGGGGCCGCGGGATAGTAGATCCTTGCGAATTTTGGAGTTTTCCAGCAGTTTGCCGCCGACGCTGAGCGCGGCGATCCGATCGCCAGCGCCGGCGAGCTGAGCCGCCGCTTCCAGCGCATTCAGATCGAACTGGCTGATCTTGGCGCCGACGCGATCAAAATTCAGCGTTCTCTCAGGTGTGATCACTATGTCCTGTTCTTCGGGCACCAGCTTGCAACAGGTGATGATTTTCATTATTCCCCCTATCGGCTTTCGTACTGTTTCAGGATCTGGCGGGCGGAGATATACACCATGATTTCATCGGTGCCTCCGCCAATGCGATTTACCCTGGTATCCCGCCAGAATCGGGAAATACGGCTGTCGTCGGTGTAGCCCAGACCGCCCATGATTTGCATGGCGTCGTCGATCACCTCGCAGGCAGATTGCGCGCAGTAAATCTTGCACATCGGCGAGGAAAGACGCATGGGTAGGCCGCTGTCGCACTCCCAGGCCACCCGGTATACGAAGTTCTTCATGTTCTGGATTTTGATGGCCATCTGGGTGAGTTTGAGTTGGATCATCTGGAACTGGCCGATGGGTTTGCCGAACTGGATACGCTGATTGGCGTAGCGGGCGGCATCTTCAAAAGCGCACTCGGCAACGCCGAGAGAGTGTGCGGCGATAACCAGACGCTCAATCTCAAAGTTTTCCATCATATGGATGAAGCCGTAACCTTCGCGGCCCACCATATCGCTTTCCTCCACTTCCACGTTATCGAGGAAAACCTCGCAATTGCTGACCATATGCCAGCCGACTTTGTGCAGATCGTTGCGTTTTACGCCGGGAGCGTTGGGATCCAGCCACCATAAGGTAAAGCAGCGTTTGGGATCGTCCGGTTCGGGATTGCGCGCCAGCACCAGCATGTAAGGGTAGTTTTTGGCGCCGGTAATAAAGGTTTTTTGTCCGTTCAGGTAAACCTTGCCGTTTTTGCGCGTGTAGGTGGTGGCAATGCGGTTATTGTCTGAACCAGCCTGCGGTTCGGTAAAGGCCAGCGAGTAGGCGGGAATACCCGACAGACCAATTTCGGCCGTTTTCGCCAGCTGTTCCGGGCTGCCGAAGCGCTGCATATTATGAATGCACTGGCCTTCGGTCATGATGTAGGCGGGCGCGCCCATCCGCGCGATTTCCTCCAGCACCAACACCTGGGTCAGCATATCGGCGGGAACGCCGCCCAGCTCCTCAGGGATCCCTAAAAGACCGATGCCGCTTTCCGCCAATGCGGAAAAGAACTCATGGGGAAACTTGCGCGTTTCATCGCAGGTTTTGAAATATTCTTCAGGAAAATCGCGGCTGATAAGCTCGCGGATACTGGCGAGCAGCAGTTCCTGTTCTTCGGTTAGCAAAAAGTCCATGATTGCTCCTGATTATTACTGGCCTGGAAGTCCATAACGTCTCCTCATTAAAGGCTGTCGTGGGATATATTCCCTTTATCATTTTCAATGAATATTTTTTTTCGGTATTGCCGTTATTCATTGAATACTGTTATTTATGGCGATGGATATTTTTAGTGGGTTTTTAATGGTTTTATTTTCTGGTACCCGGCGAGCATAGAATAACTATTGTCGCTTAGATATAGACAATCATGACAATTACTTGGACAAAATAGACATTTCTTTTTTTATGAGATAAGGGATATAGATCATTGCTGTGAATTTTAATTATATTGATTAACATTGATTTAACCTTATATGGCGTAAATACACATTGCTAATAAATATTGATCTCTCTCGCAAAAACAGGAATGAATCATAAAAATAAATATTTAATATAAAAGTGTTTATTTTATAAATTATTGTTTTTTAATTATTTTTATTTTGTTTCCTCTAGGGCGTTTATCGCAATGTTCGATTTGTCCTGTGATTAGTTGAAAATGTCAATGTTTAAATGATGCATCCTGTTCCTATAATCTGATTATCGCCAACCATGCAGCGAATTATTTACAGAGAATAAAATCCTCGCAATGCGTGGAAACGATTAAATACCAATTTAATCACCATCATAACTTTCGTATTCACTCAATGATAAATAGAAGGTGGTATATGGCCATATTATCGCAACAAGAACTGGATGCCTTGAAGAAAAAAGTCCGTAGAGTGACAGAAACCGATCTGGAAGAATTGCAACTGGAAGTGGAAAGAACCAATGTCTTTCCTGAAGCCTATTATGATGTGTGCCGTAAAAATGATTTATTCCGCCTGGCTATCCCCGAAGAATATGGCGGCCTGGGACTGAATTGCGAACAGTTTTTCTCGGTTATGGAAGAGTTCTGCCGCGGGCCGGGCGGTATGCGAATGAATTTGCATCATGCCAACGGTCTGAACTGGCGCATCCTGCGCGATCACGGCGCGGAAGATTTAAAGGCCCGCTGGCTGCCGTTACTGGCGAATAAAGACGCCTACATCAACTTCGCGTTAACTGAGGCCGGCTGCGGTTCCGGGGCGGATATTCGCACCACCGCGGTCAGGAAAGGCGACAAATATGTCCTTAACGGCTCAAAAACACTGATCTCCCACACCGACATCTCCGATGCCAGCTATGTCATTGCCGTCACGGATGAAAATAAACGCAAAAAAGGCGGTCTGACCGCCTTCCTGATCGAAACCAACACTCCCGGTTATTACATCGATCCCATGCCGCACATGATGGGATGCCGCGGCGCGGGCCACGCCTATCTGCGCTTTGAGAACTGCGAGGTTCCCGCACACAACATTATGGGGAAAGAGGGCGACGGGCTGGATATTTTCATGGATGCGCTGGCGCACTCCCGCGCCATGATCGCCGTCACCTGTCTGGGCATGTCCCAACGCTTTCTGGAACTCGCCATCGCGCGGGCCAAAGATCGCGTGACGTTCGGTAAACCGCTGGCCGCGCGCCAGGCCATCCAGCAGACCCTTGCCGACATGGGAACGCAGGTCCATGCGCTGCGGGTGATGTTGCAGGACTGCGCCAGAAAATTCGATCGCGGCGAGGATATCGAAATGGTCTCCGCCATGTGCAAGCTGCACGGCATTGATACCGTCCGTACCGTATCGGATGGCTGCCTGGAGATCTTCGGGGGAATCGGGTATTTCGAGGATAACCCCTACGGACCGGTCGAAAGAATGTACCGCGATGCCAGAGCGTTATGGTTTGAAGAAGGGCCGCGTACCGTTCAGCGCCTGACGATTGCCCGCCCGCTGATTGCCAGCGCCGGCGTTATTGCGTGATGCCTCGCTAGCAGCGTCATCATCACCGATCACAATGGCTGCATCTCTTGGCGTCATCGCTGGTGTAGCCATTTTCGTTTTATCGCGGGAGTGGCATATGAGTACATCAATTGGTAATACACGCTGGAACATCGTGGTTCTGCTGATCATTGATTATTTTGTCATGTTTGTCGCCAGAAGCAGTATGTCCATGTGCGGGCCGGCGTTAATGCAGCAGTATGGTTGGAACGCAACGGAGTTCGGTTGGGTGTCCACCGCCTTTTTTATCGGCTATGCCGTAACCATGTTGCCCGCCGGCGCGCTGGCCGATCGCTTTGGCGGTGGCGTCGTGCTGGTGACCGGCACCCTGTGGTGGGCGCTGTTCACATTTTTAACCCCCTTTGGCTCGACGTTGGGGATAATGATGTTGCTGCGTATTCTGGTGGGCATCGGGCAGGGCGTACTGGTGCCGGCGAATTTCTCACTGCTGGCCAACTGGGTGCCGAAAAATGAATCCGGCAAGGCCACCGGATTATTGCAGGTAGGCTGTCCGGCGGGCATTGCCGCTTCGATGGTGTTTTCCGCCTGGATTATCCAAACCTGGGGCTGGCAAATGGCGTTTTATGTCGTTTCCCTGCCGGGCATCCTGTGGTGCCTTATCTGGTGGCGGTTAGGTAAAAATCGGCCGGAGCAGCATCCCCATATCACGCCTGCCGAGTTGTCTTATATTCAGGCCGGGCAAAAGATCGCCCCACCAGCCGGCGTTTCATCAAGCAACACGGACGGCGTACCGGTACTCAGTAAGCGCGATATTTTTTCCACGCCCTCGGTCTGGGGATGTTCGCTGTGCTATTTCTGCACCAACTATCTTTTCTTTCTGTTTATGACCTGGCTGCCCACCTATTTTGCCATGGGACGGGGGATTGACCTGAAGCAGAGTGCGATTTACTCCATGCTGCCTTATCTGGTGGCGATTTTCGCTTATCCGCTGGGCGGTCTGGTGGCTGATAGCGCTTCTCAGCGCTTCGGGCAAAATTTCGGCAGGAAACTATCGCCGATTCTCGGGCTGCTGCTGGCCGGGCTGTTTTTAATTCTGGGCACGCGCGCCGGCAGCCTGTGGAGCGCCGCCGGATTGATCTCCGCTTCCAACTTCTTTTTGTGTTTTACCATGGCATCGCATTTCTCTATTCCTATGGTTTTTTCCCAGAAAAATACCGGCGTACTGGTGGGGCTGAACGGCGTGTTTGGCACGGCCGCCGGCATTCTTTCGCCGGTATTTTCCGGTTTGATCATTGATATCACAGGCAAATATGAATACGCCCTGTACCTCGGCGCGACGGTCGCCATCGTCGGCGCGCTGATCATTCTGATGGTGCGTATTCAGCCAATCGAAAAAAGGGATCATCCGGTGGTTCATCAAACGCTGAGAATGTAACTTTTTGATATTTTAATAAAATCCAGATTATCTACTGAGTGAAGGAGTAAATATCATGAGACCATTGGAGGGAGTGAAAGTCGTCGATCTGACCTCTTTTCTGGCGGCGCCCACGGTGCCCCGCATTCTGGGCGACTGGGGCGCGGATGTGATTAAGATCGAACCGCCGGCCGGGGATCCCGGCCGGACGCAGGCGTCGGTTTTCAATATGCCCTACAGCGATGAGGAAAACCCGGCATTTGATATTGCCAATGCCAACAAGCGATTCCTGTGCCTTAACCTGAAAAACGATCGCGCAAAATCGATCGCCTATAAAATTCTGGCGACGGCGGACGTCATTGTGACCAACTATCGGACGAAAGCGCTGGAGCGTCTGGGTTTCTCCTATGAAGAGCTGCACCTGCGTTTTCCCGGCCTGATCTTCGCGCAGATCCTTGGCTACGGTGAACAAGGGCCGGAGAAGGATACGGCGGGATTTGACGCCACCGCCTACGTGTGCCGGGGCGGGATCCTGGGTTCCACCAACGAACGGGGCGAAACGCCGATCAATTCGGTGAATGGTTTCGGTGATTTTCAGGCTTCGATGTGCCTGGTTTCGGGCATCTGCGCGGCGCTGCTGGCACGCAATAAAACCGGCAAAGGCGATAAAGTCACCGTAAGTCTGCATCATACGGCCCTGTTTATGATGAGTATTGCCGTGGTGTCTGCTCAGTACGGCAACCGCTATCCGAAATCCCGCCGTGAAGTGGCCAACCCGTTCAACAACACCTATCAAACCCAAGATGGCCGCTGGATGGTGATCTGTATTCCCGAATATAACCGCTTTTTTAATAAATTCATGACGCTGCTTGGAAGGGCGGATCTGGTGGACAGCCCTGACTTCTGCCGGATTGACGACGTCAACCGTCATGGGCGCAACCGCGCGATTATCGATATCATCAGTGAACAGATCGCTCAGAAAACGTTGAGCGAAATGATGACCATGCTCAAGCAAAACGATTTTGCCCATGAGAAAGGTTATACGCCTGACGAGATCCTGGAGGATGAGCAGGCATGGGCGAATGACTGTCTGCGTCAGGTGACTTACCCCACGGGTAACCAGCGGGTATTGACCACGCCGCCGGTGAACATCGGGGAAATGGGGCCGGCCCGTATTCTCCCATCGCGGGCGTTGGGTTATCACTCCCGGCAAATCCTCTCTCAGTATGGCTATTCAGCGGCGGAGATTGACAGCCTTAGGGCTGAAGGCGCGGTGATCCTTCATCCTCAGTCAGAATCTGTTGAATGATGCGGCCATGCCGGCAGCAAACATGTGCATGAATACAGGACAGCCTGTCACGCGATACGGTCTACGGCGGTGGAACGATATCCGTTGCCATGGACGCGCCACATTTCATCTAAGCCGATTATCCATGAGTTTGCGGGCGGGAATATGAAGCCAATAAGTCATTGCGGTGATAACGCCACTGCTTTGATCCGCCGGCTCAAACGTCGGAAGTCCCTACTGTATTCAAGATGATTAACCGAAAGATCGGACAGATTTAAGGGGAACGCTGATGACGAACACTATTCCCGCCTATGCCTTATATGGCGAAAAATCAGAGTTAAGCTGGGAAAACTTCTTTAATGTCGAAAATATTTCTTATCGCTCAAAAGTCTATAACTGGAAAGTTAGTCCACACTTGCATGAATCATTAATTCAGGTGCTGTTTATTCAGCAAGGGCAGGTTGATGTGTTACTCAATTGCGCCCGCTTAACGGCGGTGTCTCCCTGCCTTATCCTGGTGCCCGCGCAGACCGTTCATGCCTTTCATTACACGCCGGACACCGAAGGACTGACCGTTACCGCTTCTCAGAAACCACTGGAATCAATGGCAAACCTGCTGGCGCCGAGTTTGATGAAACTGATTCACCAGCCGTGCGTTATCGCGCTGGATAAAACGGCGGGCGACAAAAAAACCGTGCTGGGTTTTTACAAAGCTATGCTGCGCGAACTTCGCGTACCGACGGTCAACCAGACGGCGATGTGTATGTCGCTGTTTACCTCGCTATTTATTTATATCTCGCGCATTAGCCATTTGTCGCTGGAGCAGCAGGAGCTCGCCACTTGTTCACGCAAGGCGGCGCAGATTAATAAGTTCCTGCGTAGCGTGGATCGGCAATTCAGGATGCGGCTTTCCGTGAATGACTATGCTTGTGAAATGGGCATGTCGCCCGGCCACCTTTCCCGGCTGTGTCGTATTGCTCTGGGGATGTCGAGCCTGGATGTGATCAATATGCGGGTGGTGCAGGAGGCTCAGCGTGAATTGGTGTATACCGCGAAAACCATCAAACAGCTGGCGGCGTCGCTGGGGTTTAACGATGAAGCCTACTTTACCCGTTTTTTTCATAAGCATACCGGCGTCAGTCCGAAACGGTTTCGCGAACTGGCGGTGCAGCAAATTGCCCTGTCGGAGGAGTTGCCGGCGGCCGACGAGTCGTCTGACAAGTCAGCTTTACAGGATGATTACGCGCAAGAGGGCGACAACGTGAAAACGACGTAATTAACGGGAATGTCCGGAAATTGATGCTGCGAGTATAAAGAAAACCCCGAGAGTATCACCTTCCCGGGGGCTTCTGCGCAGCGTATGGCTTGACGCGCAATACGCCGTTAACTGGCTGAACTGGAAATTTTACTGCCCAGTTTTTCCACATCCTGACCAAAACCGCGCGCGGTATTACAACCGCTCAATACCGAGACCATCAGCAGCGATGCTATGAGTAATTTTATATATTTCATCGTCGTCACCAGCAGATTCAACATGCGTACACTTTGTCATAACCGTACGCGGAAATTCAATCTCAGGAAGCTGAAAACGCTGACATTTATCAAAATATTCTCACCGGAGTCAGCGCGTGACTCGGCGGCGTTTTCATCGCCCCCAGTTTTGCTATATCCATCCAATATTGCGCACAGCGTCTTGCGGCGTCAGCTTAATTATTTTGTTGTTCCGCCCGCATTTTATCCCGGACTTTTTGCAGAAACTCATCGCGATTCCATTCCTGCGGCTTCCCGCTAGTTAATCCGCTAAAAACAGCTCCAGCAGCGAATTTAGAAACAGCTTGCCGCGCTCGGTAATCTGCCAGTGAGTGGCGGTCTCAATCAGGTAGCCCTGCGCCAGCGCCTGATCCAACTGCGGGCGAATCACGCTTTCATCCAGCCCGGTGTAGGCGCTGAAGTCTGCTCGCTGGGCGGCTTCCAGCAGGCGAAAACGGTTCATGAAAAACTCAAAAGGCCGGTCTTCATTCGCCACCTCATGCTGCCTGTCCAGATAATTGCCCTGCATATAGCCGCGCGGATGGCGGGTTTTCACCGTGCGCAGAATACACCCGTCGCTAAAGGTCAGCTTGCCGTGCGCGCCGCAGCCGATGCCCAGATAATCGCCAAAGCGCCAGTAATTCAGGTTGTGTTGACACTGGTAGCCCGGTTTGGCGTAGGCCGAGGTTTCGTATTGCTGATAGCCTGCGGCGCTCAGCAACTGATGGCCCTGCTCATAAATATCCCACAGCGCGTCATCGTCCGGCAGTTTTGGCGGGCGTGAGCTGAACAGCGTGTTGGGTTCGATGGTCAGTTGATACCACGACAGATGGGGGGGATTGAGCGCAATCGCCTGACGCAGATCGTCCAGCGCTTCTTCCAGCGACTGGTCGGGCAGCCCGTGCATCAGGTCAAGGTTAAAGCTGCGTAATCCCAGTCCGGCGGCCAGATGAGCGGCGCGTTTGGCCTCTTGCGGGCCGTGAATGCGGCCCAGCCGGGTGAGCTTATGCGGATTGAAACTTTGTACGCCAATCGAGATGCGGTTGATGCCCGCGCGCTGATAGCCGCTGAAGCGATCGGCCTCTACCGTGCCGGGATTGGCTTCCATGGTGATTTCGGCATCGGGCGTTAGCGTCAGGCGCGCCCGCACGCCATCCAGCAGCGATTGCATCGCTTCCGCGCTCAGCAGGCTAGGCGTGCCGCCGCCGATGAATATCGAATGCAGCGGCCGAACGCCCGCCAGCGGCAGATCGGCATCCAGATCGGCCAGCAGGTGGTCAACATATTCCTGATGCGGAATATCGCCTTTCAACGCGTGGGAGTTGAAATCGCAATAGGGGCATTTTTGCACGCACCAGGGAATATGAATGTACAGGCTGAGCGGCGGTAGCTTAAGCATGACGCAGGGCATCCAACAACAGACGCAGCGCCTGACCGCGGTGAGACAGCGCGTTCTTCTCTTCACGCGTGAGCTCGGCGGCCGTTTTGCCCAGCTCCGGTACGAAGAAGATCGGATCGTAACCAAAACCGCCGGCGCCGACGGGGTCATGCGTCAGCACGCCTTTCCAGCTACCGAGGCATACCAGCGGAGTAGGGTCTGCCGCATGACGCAGATAAACCAGCACGCAGTGGAAGCTGGCGCCGCGCTGTTCGTCAGGCACCGCTTTCAGGGTATGCAGCAGCTTGTCCAGATTCTGCCGATCGCTGGCATCCACCCCCGCGTAGCGCGCGGAATAAATGCCCGGCGCGCCGCCTAATGCATCCACCGCCAGCCCGGAGTCGTCGGCGATGGCGGGTAAGCCGGTAATCTGAGCGGCGTGGCGCGCCTTCAGGATCGCATTCTCAATAAATGTCAGGCCCGTTTCTTCAGCGGAATCGACCCCCAGTTCCGTTTGGGCCACGATATCCAGACCAAAATCCGCCAGCAGACTGGCGAGTTCACGCACCTTACCGGGGTTACCGGTAGCCAAAACCACTTTTTGCATTCCTGTTTTCCTGCGTCTTTATTGAATCAGTTCCGCGACTTCTGCCGGGATGGTTTGCGGGTTGATGATTTTAATCTGTTTATGCCGACCGAGTTCACCTTTTTCGATAATGACCAGACTTTTAGCAACCCGGAACTGTTTGGCGAGGAATTTGGTCAGATGGGCATTGGCCTGCCCATCGACCGGTGGGGCGGTGATGGCGACTTTCAGTTCGTCGCCGTGCAGTCCGATAATCTGGTCGCGACTGGCTTTCGGCTGTATATACAGCCGAATGATCAGATCGTCGTTATGGCGGGTGACGGCGCTCACAGCAAGAACCACAATCCCGGAAACAGATCCATACCCAGATAATTGAGCATATACAGGATCAGGATCACCACCATGGCGGAGAAATCGATACCGCCCATCGCCGGGATAATGCGGCGGATCGGCGCCATAAAGGGTTCCGTCAACTGGTGCAGCAGATATTCAATAGGGCTGCGGCCCTGACTGATCCAGCTCATCAGCGAGCGAATGATCACCACCCAGAAAATCAGATAGCCCGCCGATTTAATCAGGGAGATCAAACCGACCAGCAGATTCATCGGGCTGAGCGATAGCGCACCCACCTGAATCAGCAACAGCAAAGGATACTTGATGGTGGTCAGAATAAACGCCAGCAGTAGCGATGCGCTATCAATCGGGCCCAGTGACGGCAAAATACGACGTAGCGGGCCGACAATCGGCTGAGTAATTTTTACTACGAATTGCGACAAAGGATTATAAAAGTCGCTGTGCGACCACTGCATCCAAATGCGCAACAGCAATACCATCACGTAGAGGTCGACCAGCGTCTTGACCAGAAAAGTCAGGGTAAGCATAGATACATCAGTTCCTTATTAAAGAGAGTAAACGGGCGGATGATTAGCGCGTTGCATTAAAATAACTTTTCCATTTCCTGTGCGCGGTTGACCGCAGCCTGCATGGCCTCTGCCACCGTCTGCGTCAACTGGCGTTCGTTAAATACCTGTAGTGCCGCGGCGGTGGTGCCGCCTTTAGACGTCACATTTTCGCGCAGGGTCGACAGCGGGGTATCCGGGCTGGCTTCCACCAGCGCCGCGGCGCCGGATGCGGACTGCTGTACCAGCAAACGAGCGGTGTGCGCATCGAACCCCTGACGGATAGCTTCCTGCTGCATCGCTTCCATAAACAGGAAGAAATAAGCGGGCGCGCTGCCTGCGGCGGCAATCACGCCGTTAATATCCTGTTCGTTTTCCACCCAGCATACTTTACCTACGCTTTTCATCAACCCGGCGGTAAATTCACGATCGGCGGTGCTGACGGCGGCGGGGGCGTACAGTCCGCTCATGCCTTTCCCCACCAGCGAAGGGGTATTCGGCATGATCCGCACGATGTTCAGCGTTTCTCCCAGCAGCGCCTGAAAACGGGCGATGCTGATGCCGGCGGCAATCGACAACACCAGTTTGCCGGTGAAATCCACCTGCTGGCGCAGGGGCTCGCAAACGGCCGCCATCATTTGTGGTTTCACCGCCAGCACAATAACATCAGCTTCCCGGGCGCTTTGTACGTTATCCGCGCTGCTGATCACGCCATATTTGGCCGCCAACGCATCGCGGTGGGTGCCGGATGGGGAACTCAAGCTGATGTGTCGGGCGGGATAACCTTCATCAATTAACCCGGCAACAATGGCCTGCGCCATATTGCCTGCGCCAATAAACGCTATTTTACGTTGTTGCATCTATGCTCTCACTGATTTCTTGTGCTGTTAATCGTTGCCGATGCGGCTGTCGATGTCGTGGTACCGGATTATTTCGTCGACGCCGAGTAATCCCGCGCGCCGAAAATGGCCGTGCCTATCCGCACCAGCGTACTGCCCGCGACGATGGCGGCGCGCATATCATCGGTCATGCCCATCGATAAGGTGTCGATATGGGGGTAGTGTAATGTTAACTGTTGGAACAGATCATCCATTTGCCGGAAAACGGCCAACTGACGTTGGTAGTCTGTTTCAGGGGCCGGAATGGCCATCAATCCCCGCAGACGCAGATTCGGCAAGGTCGCCACGCTGGCCGCCAATGCCGATAATTCATCAGCCTTAATGCCGGATTTGCTTGGCTCGTTGCTGATATTGATTTGCAATAATACGTTCAGCGGCGGTAATGACGCCGGACGCTGTTCGCTCAATCGCTGTGCGATACGCAGACGATCCACCGTGTGGAACCAGTCAAAATTTTCGGCCACCAGCCGGCTTTTATTCGACTGTAGCGGACCGATAAAGTGCCATTCTAACTCTGTTTCCGCTCTGTTTTCCCGAAAGTAACGGATTTTGTCCACGCCTTCCTGCACATAGTTTTCGCCAAAGGCGCGTTGCCCGGCCGCGATGGCTTCTTCGATAGCGGTCACAGGTTTGGTTTTACTGACTGCAAGCAGTTTAATTGCTTCTGGTGTCCGTGCGCACTGTTGCGCGGCAGCGGCGATTTGCTGCCTGATGTCCTGTAGATTCTGCTGGATAGTCGTCATAGTGATTCGGGAGATTATCGATGAATGTGGGTGAATGGGTGTCGCTTAGTGTAAAACATAATGCATCGGATCTGCACCTGTGTAGCGGACATCCGCCGGTGTTGCGCGTTGATGGTCAGCTGCGCGCGGAAAATACCTTACCACGATTGCGCGCCGATCAACTGGAACAATGGTGCGCCGCCTGGCTTGAACCGCCCCAGCTACAGCAGCTTCGGCAATCGGGGCAACTGGATTGCGCCCTGATGCTGGCGGACGGACAGCGTCTGCGTGTGAACCTGTTCCGTCAGCGGTTGGGATTATCCGCCGCGCTGCGCATCATACCGTCAACCCATCCTTCATTAACCGCGCTGCGGGCGCCGCCGATCCTGTCCGAACTGCTTGATGGAACCAATGGCCTGATTTTACTGACCGGCGCCACCGGCAGCGGCAAGTCAACCACGTTGGCGGCGATGATTGCGGCGCTGAACCAGCGTAGCCATCGCCATGTGATCACGTTGGAAGATCCGATCGAGTTTATTCATAACAGTCGGCAGTGTCTGATCCAGCAGCGCGAAATCGGCCAGCACAGCATATCGTTCGCAGAAGCTCTGCGCGCCGCGCTGCGCGAAGATCCCGATGTGATCTTGCTGGGGGAATTGCGCGATACCGAAACGATCCGGCTGGCGCTCACGGCGGCGGAAACCGGGCATCTGGTGTTGTCCACCCTGCATACCCGCAGCGCGGCGCAGGCGGTGGACCGGCTGGTGGACGTGTTTCCCGGCGATGAAAAAACTTTTGTCCGCAGCCAGCTTGCCGCGTGTCTACAGGCGGTGATCGCGCAGAAACTGCTGCCGATGGCGCAAGGGGGCCGGGTGGCCTTGTTTGAAATACTGACGGCAACCTCCGCGGTCAGTAATCTGATCCGGGAAGGGAAGAGTCACCAGTTGCCGACGCAGATCCAGAGTGGCGCTCAGGCAGGCATGCAGACGTTTGAACAAAGCTATCAGCAACGTATCCGGGAGGGGGTGCTATCTTGACGCTTTCCACATTGTCTTGATGGCGGGGCGCTTCTGGGTCGTTTGGATCCCCGCCGCCTCAGCGTCGGCTGCCCAGCCACTGCAATGTATCTCTGGCGAAGGCCATACGCTGATCTTCGATAGCCGTATTGTAGGTCACGGCCTGAGGAACCCCGTGGTTTTCGTGGGTAATGCGCGTATTGAGGTTTTTATTGAAATAATGGCGTAACGTATTTTTTATCGATTCCGGCAACGAATTGAACACGCTCTGCGACGTCGTCAGCCGATAGAAATCGGCTGGCAGTTGGTGTTTGAATTCCCGCGTCACAAACGTATCCCTATTACTTTTGTCATAATCGCCATCGTCAATTTTGGCATAGTTGCGCTGGTGAAATTGATTCATCGCCTCTTCACGCGACGCCATTGCTTTCACATCATGCAGAGAAAAAATTTTGCAGCCGGAAGGCGATTTTTGAACCGAGGTGAATAACACCGTTAACGCGGCGTCATGGTCGGTGATATGTTCCGCAATGTCAGAGTCCGTAAACGCAGAGGCATAGGCGTCCACTACCACCAGCGAGATCTTATTATTTTTCTTCTCCGCTTCCACCGCCACGCTATGCGGCGGTTCATTAGGTTCATCATCATCCGCAATGTTCATCACCGCACGCCATTTGGTGTTGTTGTCCATCATACGCAGCGCATTTTTCAGTTCGTCGCCATTCGTTGCAGAAATACTCAACAGGCCGATCTGTAGATGATGTTTATCGTTTTGCGCCATGATGAGATATTTTTGCAGGGCGCTTTCTTCCGTTCTGACATTCGGCTGAATGGAATCACTAGCGTGACTCTCCAGTTTATTCAGATAGTTGTTCAGCTGCTTTGTTACCTGCCGCGGGTTATAGCCTTCAGATGAACGGAGACCGAGGCCGAGGCGGCTAAACCGCGCGCTCAGGCCGGCGGACGTCTCTTTGCGGGCGGACGTGTAAGGATAAACCGCGTTTGCCGGCTGCGAAGAGGAAGATTCTTGCGGCCCGCCCGACGATTCGGCGGCGGAAGTGGCGGAAGATGAGGTGGCGTTCAGCGAGCCGGACTGCGATGGCTGAGAAGCGGTAAAAGAGGTGATAAAGGGAATTCGCATGGTAATGGTTCAGCGTATTAAGACGGATACTTTCTGTGTGTGTTGGTCTTCGCGATCGGTTCCCTCAACGTTTTAAACGCGCTGCGATGTTATTTTTCTTGCGTGTGAAAATGGTTTTGCATGCGGATAATAAAGATATATTTTTTAAAATTGTGAGTAATGTCGTTATTTTTCAGGGGCAAATGATGGGCTTTAAATTACTCGTTATTTGACCTTGATGGCTGGATTGCCATTAGTGTTCTATACGTGTGTAAATCCACACCAGGGATCTTATTATGAACGCCAATTTTAAAAACGAAATACAAACATTTGGACGCTCACTATTATTACCCATTGCGGTATTAGCCCCCGTCGGGATGCTAATGGGTATTTGCAGTGCGTTGGGGCAGGCTTATATGATCGATAAGCTGCCCTTTTTAGGTAATGTTTATTTTAAGGCTATTCTTTCTTCCGTTGGTTTAATCACTAGCGTCGTCTTTCAAAATATTCCGTTGCTGTTCGCGATGGGCGTTGCCTACGGCATGTCAAAAAAAGAAAAGGGTATTGCCGTTTTCTCATCCGTCATCTCCTATCTGACATTACTTATATCCATGCATGTCCATTTAAAACTGATGGGACAATTGGCCGGCGATGATATGGCCTTTGTCGGACAGGGGATGGTGCTGGGCGTGCAGACGCTGAAAATCGAGGCGCTGGGCGGTATTATCGCCGGTTTACTGGCGGCAAAGGTAACCGACCGTTATTATCGCCTGCAATTACCGTTAGCCTTTGCGTTTTTCAGCGGTAAAAAATCCGTGGCGATTTTATCGATAGCCTTCACAATCCCTGTCGGATTGTTAATCCCTTTTATCTGGGATGTGTTTGCCGCGGGAATGAAAAGTATTTCGACCATTATGATGGCGCCGCATATCGGCGCGGGGATTTACATGACGCTTAACCGGCTGTTGATTCCTTTTGGTTTGCATCATGTGCTGAGTTCCACGGTTCGTTTTACCGAAGCCGGCGGCACCTATTTAATCGACGGTCAAACGTATGTCGGTATTTTGCCGGCGATGAACAAAATTCTGTTTGAATTGGGGCCGAATCATCCCGCCTGGAATGAGTTTATGCCGACGTTGTCGAGTTATCTGGCTTCGTCGCAAATGCTGACCACCTTATTCCGCGTACCGGCCATTGGGCTGGCGATGTATCACATGGCGTATTTCAAGAATAAGAAATTTGCCAAAGGTATGATACTGACCGTGGTGCTCACCGCATTCCTCGGCAATATCACCGAACCGCTTGAATTCTCGTTTCTGTTTATTGCGCCCAAACTGTTTATTGTCTATGCGGTGCTGTGTGGCTTACTCACCATACCGCTGCAAATATTAGAGGTCTCCATTGGTTATATCCGCGGTACGATTTTCGATTTCGGCATTTTTGGTCTGATGTATGAAAATACGCACTGGGTAAACCTGATCTTACTCGGCGGTATTAACTTTATCGTCTTCTATTTCGTCTTCCGCTGGGCAATTGGCAAATTCGATATAAAAACGCCAGGCCGTGAAAGCGAGATGGCGGACAGCACCCTGTTAAATAACAAAGAGTATGACAAGGTAGCCCAATTGGTGATTGAGGGGCTAGGGGGCAAAGGGAATATCAAGCGGGTGGAAAACTGTGTTTCCCGTCTGCGCGTCGATCTTCATAATCAGAAATTGCTACAGATGGCGTTGCTTAAAGACGCCGGTTCCATGGGGACATTTATTCCGTCCAGCAACCATGTTCATGTTGTATTCGGGCCGCATGTGGAGTTTGTCCGTAACGCGGTAGATGATGTTTTAGCCGGAACCAGACAAGATTAAGAGGGACGGACATGCGTGCACTGTATGATTCAAAAAGCAAAACCATCGACCATAAAGGGATGAAAGATCTCTTTACCCACGAGGCAAGGGTGCAGTCATGGCTCGATATCGAGGCTGAACTGGCGCTGGCGCAGGCAAAAGTGGGCATGATCCCGCAATCGGCGGCGCGGAATATTGCGGCCAACTGTCAGCTGGAACGTATTGATCTGGCGGAAATCGAGCGTCTGATGCAGCGGATCGGCCACGGTTTTGTTCCGGTGATTAAAGTGCTGGTCAAGGCCTGCGACGCGGAAAGCGGCAAGTATGTGCATTATGGCGTGACGACGCAGAATATTCAGCAAACGGCGCATTTGTATCTGGCTAAGCAGTTCCATCAGAAACTGATGCAGTTTGTCGACGATGTGTTGCTCAACCTTGCCCGGCTGGCAACAGAACATAAAAACACCCTGATGGCGGGCCGCACGCACGGCAAACATGCGTTGCCGATCACCTATGGCTATAAGGTTTCGGTATGGATTTATGAACTGTTGGGCGCGGTGGAGCGCATGCAGGAAGCGGAGAAACGGGTATTTACCGTGATGATGGGCGGCGCGGTCGGCGCGTTTCATGCCACCGGCGAGCCGGGGCGCCGCGTGCAGGATCTGGTGGCGGAAGCGCTGGGTATGCACTCGATGCCTGTTCCTTCCCGTAACGCCAGAGTGTATCGGGCGGAATACATTTCGAATCTGTGCCTGTTAGCGACCACGCTGCATAAAATTGCCGAAGAGGTCTATCAGACCTCCTGCGAAGAGTTTGGCGAGGTTTCCGAAGCCTTCGCCAAAGGAACGGTCGGCAGCAGCACGATGCCGCAGAAGGTCAACCCCAAACTGGCGAAGGGGATTATCGCCAACGCGCAGAAACTGTATGCCGTGCTGACTTCGTCGCTGTATGTGTGTCCGCGCCCGTTTGAAGCGGATAGCTCGGCCTACTTTATCTTTGATGCCAACCTACAGGAGAGCATGGAGCTGATGGCGGAAATTATCCTGCGCGCCGAAGAGTTGACTCGCACGTTGGTGATCGACAAGGCGCGGATGCGGCAGAACGTGATGCTGACTCACGGGTTGATCAACAGTGAAAAAATCATGATGAAGCTGGTAGACAAACTGGGCAAGGATCCGGCGCATGAGCTGGTTTATCACATGGCGATGCGCAGTACCCATGAAAATATTGAATATCGCGAGGTGCTGGCCAATGACCCGGTTATCGCGGCGAATTTCAGCGCCCAGGAGATCGCCGAACTGCTGGATCCCGCGGCTTATACCGGCCTATGCGCGGTACTGGCGGAAGAAATGGCCGCACAGGTATTTAAGCGCGTATCGTGATTTACCGGATCTGTTAAAACTTACCCGTGGTGATAACAGGGGAAACGTGGTGCGAGGCGGACGCTTGACGACGCTTCGCACGGGCGTTTCGTGCATTAAACAGGGCGCTTAATACCGTTGAGCAGGCAATCAGATAAAAAAGTCAGAGTAATGCTGTTCCAACCAGCGGCGGCGTTGATGCTGGTCAAACCCGGCGGTTTCTTGCAAAAAGGCCTCAAGCGGAATTTTCTTTTTAGCATGGGACAGCCCCTGCTTACTCAATAACGCAATATCATCCTGAGTAAGATAAAAATTCACTTTGCTATAATCCAGCCGGTAGTATTTCAGATAGTTGGATATTTTATTGGTGAAAGTAATTAATAAGTCGCAGGGTAACTGATTAAGACGCTGTAATTCATTGATGTTAACGCAGTCAATAATCTCAATATGAAAATGGGATTTAAGCACTTCTTTAAAATAACCCACTTTACTTTCAGACGAATTAGTCACGATGATGACACGCTTCTTCGGTTCGCTGTAGATGCGATTTTGCAGCTCATATTTTTTCAGAATTAAAACCAACGTCGCCAGATGAATGGGCGAAAATGTTGTCTGGTAGTGCTGTTCAATCGGTGCGGTAGCTTGACGAACGCCATGATATAACGCGGCATAATGGGTCTGTACATCGTGCAGTTTTTTATCATCGAAATAGAGATTGAATTTATTCTGGACGATGGCCGAATAAATGAACTGATACAGCTCGGCAAAAAAGGGATGGCTGTTATGAATTTTTGTTCGCAGTAACGGAAAAAGGGCGGAACATAATTGCCGTACATGGCGGATCAGCGAGGGATCGTAGACATTGAACGGCCGCCGGGCAAAGGTCAGGGATGAAATCAGCAAATTCAGAAACTGGTTTTCATCGTGTTGCTCCAGTAGTGAAAAATCCAGTGACTGGATAAATTCAAGCCGTTGACCGTGCGCGATCGCATGTCCTCGCCGGATACGGTGCAGGGCGATGCTCATATAAACCAGAAAATATTTCTTGCTGTTATAGCCTAGCTGCACCACGGGTGCCAGCCGCTGCTGGTAAAGCGCCGCCGCCGTCTCTATTTCCGGGGCGCACTGTGTTAAAAACTGCAAGGCGATCGATTTGTTGATCGGCTCATTGGCTTGGTGGGGCACCAGCCGATGGTCTTCTCCGAGCTCTACGGTTTTCAGAATAATCATGCAGATAGCGATCCGCAGCAGGGTTTCATCGCCTTCCAGCCTGGAACCTTGTTTGGGAATACTGGTTATAGTGAGGCGGTTGGTCTGCAAAAAGCCTTGCAGCGTCTGATTATCATTTTTCAGCGTAGTGGGGCTGACGTGGAATTTCCGGTAATACTCGCTCTTGTTCACCACATCCTGTAGGCAAAGCGCCACGCTCAAATCTCTGATGCGTTCATCCGGCGTAGTGAGATAATGGTTGAACTGAATATGTTCGAGAAAATCAATATATTCCCGATAACTCATGGCGGTGGTAATAAACTGATTATCAATATGCAGATGATAATCAGGCCGGAGCTGTTCGTTGATCTCTTTCATGGTCCGTTTCAGCGTGGATAACGTCTTGGCAAATTTCGTTATGGCCTCTTCAATCGCCAGCGGACTGTGTTCCTGCACATATTTCAGAAAAGTGAGATCAAAACTATTCATTCATGTACTCATGAGGATGATTGATTCGCAACGATCGATACGGGCGGTATCAACAGCGATTTTACTAATAATAGTTTCCCATAATCCAAAGTGAAAAAAATGATACAGATCGAATAATTAAACATGCGCTGAGCTAAAACCGGTTCGTCAAATCGGGTTCGGGATAATACGAAACACTACAGCAATCACATATAGCGATACAGCCGCTCTGTATGCAATTTTCTATATTAGTAAGGTGTTATTGAATAGGCCGGTTGGAATCGCCGAACCAGCATATGGCGAACACTAATCGCATCAAATCATTGCAGTAATTAATAAAGACAAAATATCGCTGTGATGTTATTACCGGAACAGCGACATCGATTATTTTTTTGAGGGGTTATCTTCCGGGCGATCGATCTTGCAAAGGCAACCTGGTGTGACAAGGGGATCTGAACGACGGCACCGGGACTTCCCCGGATGCCGTCAACGTAATAAGCCGATGGGCGCTACACCTGAAACAACGACATTGAACGAATAAGCTGCTGTGATTGCTCTTCCAGTGATTGGGTGGTGACGGAGAACGATCTCACTAACTGGGTATTTTGCTGTGCCGCTTTATCGATTTGCGTGAAAGCGAGATTGACCTGTTCAATACCCCGGTACTGTTCTTGCGTGGCGTTGGAGATATTTTTCATCAGTTGGGTGATGCGCATGATCGCGCCGTCCATTTCGTCCATGGTTTCGCCGGCGTGTGAAGCCAGCTCCAGTCCTTCGGAAATGCGCGTTTGCGAATCGGTGATCAGGGCGCGGATCTCTTTGGCGGCCTGCCCGCTGTGCTGCGCCAGATTGCGAACCTCTCCGGCGACGACGGCGAATCCCCGGCCTTGTTCGCCCGCGCGGGCGGACTCTACCGAAGCGTTCAGCGCCAGAATATTGGTCTGGAAGGCGATGCCGTCAATCACGCCGAGAATATCATTAATCCGTTTGGCGCTGGCGTCGATCTCCTGCATTTTCTCAATGACATAACAGACCGATTCGCTGCTTAGACCGCTGGTATCGGCCACGTTGTTAGCCAACTGATGCGCCTGTTCCGCATGTTCGGCATTATTTTTTACCGTTGCGCTGAGTTGTTCCATGCTGGCCGCGGTTTGTTCCAGTGAGGCGGCGGACTCTTCGGTGCGCTGTGAAAGACGGTTATTCTCTTCAAAAAGTTCGCGGCTGCCGCGATCGATCTGGGTACCGGCGTCGCGCACCTGTCTGACGGCATCCAGCAACGCGCCCTGCATGCGGCCAATCGCATCGTTCAAGCGTCCCAGTTCGTTATTTCCCCCCAGCATCACACGGCAGGTCAGGTCGCCCGTGGCAACGCGCTCCAGTTGGTCAATCGCATGATCCAACGGTTTTAACAGCATGTGGCGCAACGCTATCCAGGCAAGGCCGGCCAGCGCGACCGACAGCAGGCAGGAAATAATGATGAGTAGCCGCATTACTCGTTCATTGTGTGCGGATAACGCCAGTCGTTGTTCAGAGAGTTGCTGTGCGTAGAGGCGAAAATCCTGGATGGATTTATCAAAGGCATCGCTTAGCGGACCGAGCTGTTTTTCCAGAACGTCGTAATACTCGTCGGTATATTGTTTTTGCAGTGAACTGAGCATCGGCATCATGCCCTGTTCAAGGTAGACCTGATAGGTTTTCTCTACTTCCTGCGCCAGCGAGTGTCTTTGCGTATCAGGTTCGATGGACGCCATCACCAGGGCAATCTCTTTCTGGGACTGCAGCAGATTGTTCTCTACCGTTGCGGTTTCTTTCGTTCCATCGTCAAGCAGCCCGATCTCAATTTTTCTAACGGCCAGCGCAGCCGACGCCCTGGCCCTCAGCGTCAGGTTATAGCCGTTCATCAGGCTACTCAGCTCCGTCCCCTGAATTTTATTCAGCGACAGCAGCGCCTCTTTGTCATTTTTAATTGCCAGGATACCCATACCGCTAACAATAAGCAGTAACAGGGTGGTTAAAAGTAATAATGTCAGTAATCCGGCACGAATGGAGATGTTTTTCAGTCCCATTGTTTCCTTTTCCTTGTGTGTGCGACATGAAGAGACAAAAGCCGTAAACCTTGTAGCCTCGCTAAACCTCATGTTTCCTTCGAGGCCATTCATCAAACAGAACATCACAGAAAATGCGGAGTCGGTGCGGCGCGAACATAGTCGATGCCGGTAAAGCCATAATAAAATCAGTTAGACGGGGCAACGCAGACTACCCGGATAACCGGGTTTATCGTCTGTCCGTTCGTCTTCGCAAGACTGGCGCTGAGTTTTAACGTCATTTTTTATACTCCGCCTAACTAAAAATCGGCTTAAAAGTGATAACCATTAGGGCTGGATGATGGATATTTTACAGTTTGACGGATTTGACTGGGAAATCAGCGGCGTGCTCGTCGCCGTGGTCGTCAGCGATAGAAAATTCGTTATATAAAAGTCATTACCGGTTCTGGCAATATCAACTATACCCTTCATCTTTCACGTTGCAGGTGCGTTGGCTTTGTGACTCGGCCCAATCGCTTACTTGCGTAAGCTGGCCGGGATGCTCTCGTCCGCCGCCTGCCGGTAACTCGAAATTTATTGGGTATCGCAAACCACGAGGTGTCGGCCGAATCAATGGATTACGGCGGCCGGTTCGATTTTTCCTGGGGGGAATGGCTGATGAAAACAGCGGTGGCTTTACGTCATGTTCATTTTGAAGATCTGGGCATCCTTGAAACGCTATTGCCCGATTATGGTTATACGTTTCGTTATCTCGAACCGGCGGTCGATGATTTGTCATCGGTAAATCTGGCCGAGTGTGATTTGCTGGTGGTGCTGGGCGGGCCGATTGGGGCTTTTGACCATGAGAGCTATCCTTTTTTAAACGCGGAATTAGCGCTGATTCGCCAACGCCTGCAGAGTAAAGCGCCTATTCTGGGGATCTGTTTGGGCGCGCAGTTGATGGCGCGGGCGTTAGGTAAGCCCGTCGGGCCGATGGGGGTGAAAGAAATTGGCTTTAGCCCATTGACCTTAACCCCGGCCGGCGCGCACTCCGTGCTGTCATCGCTTGTCGGCGTGCCGGTTCTGCACTGGCACGGCGATCGTTTCGAGATACCGGCCGGCGCGCATTTGCTGGCGGAAACGCCGATTTGCCCCCACCAGGCGTTTGCGCTTGACGATTATGCGCTGGGGCTGCAATTCCATCTGGAGGTGACGCCCGAAAACCTTGCCCACTGGCTGGTCGGTCACGCCAGTGAACTGGGGCAGGCCAATATCGATCCGCGGGCATTGCGCGCCCAGGCCGCCGAGTACCGTGAGGCGCTCGCGCAAGCGGCGCGTCGGACATTCGGCGACTGGCTGTCGCGGCTGTAAAGGGACGGAATCCGGGATATGTCGTCTTGCCATACACGGTAAATGACGTTTGAAAAAAATACCGTAATCATTACCATGATTGCATCAGAGGAATAGACTGAGGCTAATGGATTTGGCGATATATACAACGAAGCTATTTGACCGGAAAATGAAAAAGGAAGATGTGACTGACGTTGATTTATGTCAGGCGGCGTCAGAAGTGATGAACAGTTGTTTCGAGGCGGATTTAGGCGGCGGCGTATTAAAAAAACGTCTGGCTCTACAGAGTGGTAAAAGTGGCGGCGCGAGATCCATCATCTTCTTCAAAAAAGGAAGTCATGTATTTTTTTTCGATGGTTGGAGAAAAAAACAAATCACCAAGAAAGGCGCAAAAGAGATCGAGGAAGATGTGCTCAACACTTATAAGGATTTCGCAGCAGTTTTTCTACAGTATGATGCAGCGATGATAACCAGACTGAAAAAAGCAAAGCAATTAAGAGAGGTAAATTGCGATGAGCGCTAACTTGAAAGAGCTACAGGCACTGGCGCAGGAACTGCATGAGCACGGCGCTATGCCAGACGAAACCATGTCCCGGATTAATGCACGCGTCAGATCGCGGGAACTTCGTGAGCGCATAGCCAGGGTTCATGTAATGACGGGAACGCAGATTAAATCCATGCGTGAACGTTACGGCATGTCGCAGTCAACGCTGGCTTACACGTTGGGGATGTCAGTCGAAAGCGTATCAAAGTGGGAGCGGGGAGAGATTCAGCCCAGCGGTCCGGCATTGCGTATCCTCAACACGATTGACGCCAAAGGCCCTGAAGTTTTTATGCTGTAATTTCCGAGCCGAATTCAAGGTCCCTTTTATGGGACTTTTTGATGGCGTTGAACGTAGGCTGGTTCTGACGCGCTAGCTCGTCAAACGATATAAAAGCGAATCCGCGCAAGAAAGCGTTTTCCGTGCCGCGTCATTTTTCACATCCAGGAACGATCCTGAATAAAAATGTACGTTAATGAACGAAATTATTTGTCTCCCCTTGGGATTGCCCGACGTTTACCTTCCTTTTTATGCCTGCCGGGAAAATAAATAACGCTTCATAAGGCGATGAATCATTGGCCTTATTAAATCGATCGCCTTATTGGTATCAGTTTTTCTTATCGACATTTCCCGGCGT
This sequence comes from Brenneria goodwinii, assembly GCF_002291445.1. Lineage (NCBI taxonomy): Bacteria > Pseudomonadati > Pseudomonadota > Gammaproteobacteria > Enterobacterales > Pectobacteriaceae > Brenneria > Brenneria goodwinii. Next base: position 61,161 of record NZ_CP014137.1, read on the forward strand.
TGGCACACCCCTTGCTCTGTTAATAATGTACTTGGATATGGCATGACTTGGCTGTTTAACACTACATTGAGTAGAGGTGTGTGATAATGCGTAAATTAGCGATTTACGGTAAAGGTGGGATTGGTAAATCAACCACTACACAAAATACCGCGGCGGCGTTGGCGTATTTCCATAGCAAAAAGATTTTTATTCATGGTTGCGATCCAAAGGCGGATTCCACGCGTTTAATATTGGGCGGTAAGCCTCAGGAAACGCTGATGGATGTATTACGCGATCAGGGCGCCGAAAAAATTACCAATGAAATGGTGGTAAAAACCGGCGTGTTTAATATTCGCTGCGTGGAATCCGGCGGTCCGGAGCCGGGCGTCGGCTGTGCGGGACGCGGCGTGATTACCGCCATCGATCTGATGGAAAATAATAAAGCCTACACGGAAGACCTGGACTTTGTTTTCTTCGATGTCCTGGGGGATGTGGTGTGCGGCGGGTTCGCCATGCCGATCCGCGATGGTAAGGCCCAGGAAGTGTATATCGTCGCCTCCGGCGAAATGATGGCGATCTACGCGGCCAATAATATCTGTAAAGGGTTAGTGAAATATGCCAAACAGAGCGGCGTGCGCCTCGGCGGTATTATTTGTAATAGCCGTAATGTGGATGGAGAAAAAGCGTTTCTTGAGGAGTTCACCGCCGCTATCGGTACCAAAATGATTCATTTTGTGCCGCGCGACAATATCGTGCAAAAGGCCGAGTTTAATAAAAAAACGGTAACGGAATTCGATCCTGAAGCTAATCAGGCAAAGGAATATTGCGAATTAGGCCGCAAGATTATTGAAAATACCGATCTGGTTATTCCGCGGCCGTTAACCATGGATCAGTTGGAGTCGATGGTAGTTAAGTATGGTCTTTCCGATTAAGTATACCCGTCATACTTCAAGTTGCATGTGCGTTGGCCACACTCAGTCACCCGAATCACTTACTTGAGTAAGCTCATCGGGGTTCCTTCGATTGCCGCCTTCCTGCAACTCGAATTATTTAGGGTATATCTAAGGTGAATAAAAGACCGTCTGGCCGTATTGATAATATTTATTCATTAAGCGTGGGGAATGTATTATGCCTTACCATGAGTTTGACTGTAGTAAATGTATTCCTGAAAGAAAACAACACGCCGTGGTAAAAGGTCCGGATGAGGATTTAACCTCGGCATTGCCGCTGGGCTATTTAAATACCATCCCCGGGACGATTTCCGAACGCGGTTGCGCCTACTGTGGCGCGAAACATGTTATCGGCACGCCGATGAAAGATGTTATTCACATCAGCCACGGTCCGGTCGGGTGTACTTATGATACCTGGCAGACCAAACGCTATATCAGTGATAACGATAATTTTCAGCTTAAATATACTTTTGCCACCGATATGAAAGAAAAACATATCGTATTTGGCGCCGAAGGGGTGCTGAAAAAAAATATTATCGAAGCGTTTGATGCCCACCCGACGATTAAACGGATGACCATTTACCAAACCTGCGCCTCGGCGTTGATCGGCGACGATATCGCCGCGGTGGCTCAGGACGTCATGGACGAGCGGCCCGATGTGGATATTTTTGTCTGTAACTCGCCGGGATTCGCCGGCCCCAGCCAGTCCGGCGGGCATCATAAAATCAATATCGCCTGGATTAATCAGAAGGTCGGTACGGTAGAGCCGAAGATAACCAGCGATCACGTGATTAACTACGTCGGCGAATACAATATTCAGGGCGATCAGGAAGTGATGGTCGACTATTTCAAACGCATGGGCATTCAGGTGCTGTCCACCTTTACCGGCAACGGTTCTTATGACGATCTGCGCGCCATGCACGGAGCGCATCTGAACGTACTGGAGTGCGCCCGCTCGGCCGAATATATCTGTAATGAACTGCGGGTTCGTTACGGTATTCCCCGGCTGGATATCGACGGATTCGGTTTTGGCCCGCTTTCCGATTCATTGAAGAAGGTGGGGCTGTTTTTCGGCATCGAAGATCGGGCGCAGGCGATTATTGACGAAGAAACGGCGCGCTGGAAACCGGAGCTGGATTGGTATAAAGCGCGGCTGAAAGGCAAGAAAGTCTGCCTGTGGCCCGGCGGCTCGAAGCTCTGGCACTGGGCGCACGTTATCCATGACGAGATGGGCGTCGAAGTGGTGTCGGTATACACCAAATTCGGCCATCAGGGGGATATGGAAAAAGGCATCGCTCGCTGTGAAGCCGGGGCGCTGGCTATCGACGATCCCAATGAGCTGGAGTCGCTTGAGGCGATGTACAAGCTGAAGCCGGACGTGATTTTCACCGGTAAAAGACCGGGCGAAGTGGCGAAGAAAATTCGTGTGCCTTATCTCAACGCCCATGCCTATCACAACGGTCCGTATAAAGGCTTTGAGGGCTGGGTGCGTTTTGCCCGCGATATCTATAACGCCATTTATTCGCCGATTCACCAACTGGCCCAACTGGATATCAGCCAGGATGAAATCCCGACCGAACAGGGTTTCGTCACCGCCCAAATGCTCTCTGATACCGGTCTGAGCGACGAGGTTCGCAATGCGCCGGATCTGCGTGAATACAGCGGCGGTTTTGACAGTGTTTCCAAGCTGCGCGACCGCGAATATCCGGTGTTCGCCGCGCAATCCGCCGTTGCGGCTGAAGAGTAAAGGGGGGCGTTATGGCTAATTCGGATGAGTCGAAGATTGACGCGATGGTGGACTACATCATGAAAAACTGCCTCTGGCAGTTTCATTCGCGGACCTGGGACCGGGAAAAGCAAAACGCCGGCATTCTGCTGAAAACGCAGCAGCTGCTGTGCGACGAACCGGTCGATCTGAGCACGCCGGCCGACCGCTGTTACTGGGTGGATGCGGTGGTGCTGGCCGATGCCTATAAAGCGCGCTTTCCCTGGCTGCTCGAAATGGATAAAGACGCGATTTGCGCGCTGATGAAGGGGCTGCATGAGCGGATGGATTATTTGACGATCTCGGGTTCGCTCAATGCGGAACTTACCGATCAACGCTATTAGAAGGTGGCTGAAATGTCTTGTGAATTGAAAACCAAAGATCGCGTCGGCGTCATTAACCCGATCTTTACCTGTCAGCCTGCCGGCGTGCAGTACGCCAGTATCGGCATCAAGGATTGTATCGGCATCGTGCACGGCGGGCAGGGATGCGTGATGTTTGTGCGTCTGCTTATTTCTCAGCATTTGAAAGAAAGCTTTGAGATCGCCTCGTCATCCGTGCATGAGGACGGAGCGGTTTTCGGCGCGCTGGACAGGGTTGAACAGGCGGTTGATGTCCTGTTGATGCGCTATCCCCATGTGAAGGTGATCCCGATTATCACCACTTGCTCAACCGAGGTTATCGGCGATGATGTGGACGGCGTCGTCATCAAGCTGAATGAAGAATTGTTGAAAGAGAAGTTTCCCGACCGCGAGATCCACCTCATTCCGATCCATTCGCCCAGCTTTGTCGGCAGCATGGTCAGCGGCTACGATGTGGCCGTCAGAGACTTTGTGAAATATTTCGCTGAAAAAAGCGAACCGAACGGCAAGCTGAATGTGATTACCGGCTGGGCCAATCCCGGCGATGTCACCGCGATTAAACATCTGCTGGCGGAAATGCAGATAGAGGCCACCGTGCTGTTTGAGATAGAGAATTTTGATTCTCCGCTGATGCCTTCCGGCAATACGGTTTCGCACGGCAATACCACCATTGAAGATTTAACCGGTACGGCGAATGCGCTGGGTACGATTGCGCTGAACCGCTATGAAGGGGGCAAGGCGGCCCGCTATCTGGAAGATAAATTCGGCATACCGACCATTATCGGGCCTTCTCCCATCGGCATCCGTAATACCGACACCTTTCTGCAAAATCTCAAGCAGATGACGGGGAAACCCATTCCGCCTGCGCTGGTGCGTGAACGCGGGATCGCCATTGATGCGTTAACCGATCTGGTTCATATGTTCCTCGCCGATAAACGGGTGGCGATTTACGGCAATCCCGATCTGGTCATTGGGCTGGCCGAGTTTTGTCTGGATCTGGAAATGAAGCCGGTGCTGTTGCTGCTGGGGGACGACAACGCCGGTTATGAAAGCGATCCGCGCGTGCTGGCGCTACAGGAAAAAGTCGATTACGGCATGGAAATCATTACCAACGCCGACCTGTGGGAACTGGAGAAACGCATTACCCAACAGTCGCTTAAGCTGGATTTGATCCTGGGTCATTCCAAAGGGCGCTTTACGGCGATCGATAACCAGATCCCGATGGTCAGAGTGGGCTTCCCGACTTATGACCGGGCCGGACTGTATCGCCATCCGGTGGTGGGTTATGCCGGCGCCATCTGGCTGGCCGAGCAGATAGCGAATGCGCTGTTCACCGATATGGAATACAAGAAAAACAAAGAGTGGATTTTGAACGTCTGGTAACGGCGGATCGCTATCATCTTCCCCGCCGCATGCGCCGGGGAAGATCGTTTTCCTCTTGGTTCGAACGGGGTGCTGTTATGTCGAAATATATTTTTGAAACAGATGAGAAACGGTTCACGCGCTGTTATCAGGATGCGCAGTGTTATCACCGGCGGGCTGAACTGTTTGCCGGGCAGCAACAGTCGCCCAGTCTGGTGTTTAATGTGGCCGCCATTGCCGTAGAGAACTATCTGATCGCCCTGTGCGCACGCTATGGCGAAATGCCGTTCAATCACAATTACAGCAGCTTGCTTGCCTCGGTGAATGAGGCGATGCCGGAGCCGTTGTCCCCGGCGCTCTGTGACGGCATTCGCTACCTGGACAATATTTTCGGTATCTGTTCCGTAGACAACTATCACCATGGCGCGCCGGACAGCAAGGATAAAGAGGCGATTTTAGCGATTTGCAACGCGCTTTCGATGCAGCTAAAAGCGGTGGCATAGCGCGCCGGTTTACTCTCGCAAAAAACAGACAGGAGCAAGCATGGTGTCCAGCAGCGCAACAATAATGGCGGAAGGCTTTCCTCACGGTGAGATGCGCCGGGAGGATCGGGAAATTACCGATCCGGCGGAAATCGAACAGATCATTCAGGCAGCAAAGGTCATGTATCTTGCGCTGTCCTGTGACGATCTTCCTTTTCTTGTTCCGGTGTTTTACGCCTGGGACGGCCATTCGCTCTATTTTCACTCCGCCAGGAACGGCAGCAAGATCGAAATCATGAAAAAAAATAATAAGGTCTGTTTCGCGATCTCGGTCGACCAGGGAATTATTGAAGATGAACTGGCCTGTAATTTTGAAGCCCGGCATCGCACGGTGATCGGCCTTGGCGAAACGGTGTTTATTGAAGATGAACAGGAAAAAATCACCGCGCTGGATCGCATTGTGGCGCGCTTCACTGACCGGGCATTCAGTTATCCGCCCGCCAATCTTAAATCCACCCGGGTGATACGCGTCGACATCCTTTCGCTGAAAGGGAAAAAACACGGCTTTTGACGCCGATAGCGAAAAAATTCAGGAGGCGAGATGAAAATTGCCGTTTTTATTAATCAGGATGGGGAGATCGCGCCGCTGTTCGAACCCGGCGGGGTACGGCTATTTTCCCGCTGCGATAATCGCTGGCAGGCGGTTGGCGAGATTTCCTATGCGCTGAATCACCAAATGTCATTGAGCGAGATCCGGACGCGCACCTTAACGCTGCTGGAAGAAATGCCTGGCTGCCATCACTTTGTGGCGCGGCAGATACAGGGCGCGTTGCTCGCCTGGTTTGACGGCATGGGCGTGACCATGTGGCAATTTACCGGCCTGCCGGAAGATTGCCTGGAGGTGATTTATACCGCGGTAAGGCAGGTTCAGCGGGCTCCTGCCGTTCCCGCCGCCGCAGAAACCTTCATTCAGACCAGCGCACGGGAAGGGGAATACCATATCGATCTGATTACCACGCTGGCGGGCGATGCCCGGCTAACCTCAAAACAGTTACTGATCCCTTTTTTACAATCCCGGCGCTTTACCCGACTGAGCGTTACCTGCGATCACCTGCCGAAATGGTTCGAGCAGCAACTGCCGGCGTTAAATCTGGCGGTTGAGGTCGAAAAGCAGCGGGGACATCTTTGCGCGGTGATCCATCCCAACGTCGTAAAGTAATATGCAATCGACCTATCCGCTTCGTTTGTACCAATAAGTACATTTCCTGACAAGCGTGTGTTGTTCGGAACACTTTCCCGGCATGATTTCAAACAGTGAATTAAAAACATTGATAAATCAAATAAATAAAATCGCGACATTCGTAGTGAAGATGGCTTTTATTTTGCAACAGTGTTTATCCAGCCTAAAAGCGGCGCGTAATCGGATCGGGCCGGCAGCGGAGGAAGAACAGGGGCGTTTAGGCAGGGAGGATGCATTCACGGTTGTCTCTTCCGGAGAAAAAGCCATGCGTAGCAGAAAAGAAAATATGATAGTCGCAGGCATTGAGCGGAATGTTTTAAAACCACTGTCGTTTACCTGTCTGCTGGGTGAGTGCCGTTCCGAGTTACTGCCGCTGCTTTCCGAAGTCAGTAAAGTCGTCAGCGCAGAAGGGTCGCTATCCAAGACCTTAAAGCTGGTGCTTGAGTTGATGAAACAGCACCTTCAGGTGACCCGGGCGATGATCAGCCTTTATGACGCCAGCTGCGATCAGATCTTTATCCATGAAAGTTTCGGCTTGTCTAAAGAAGAGGCCGAAAAGGGCGTCTATTACCCCGGCGAAGGCATTACCGGGAAAGTGGTTGAAGCCAAACAGCCGATTATTGTGCCGGATATCGCTGACGATCCCCGTTTTCTTAACCGTACCGGCAGCTGGGATAAAAACGAGGATCGTCATCTGTCGTTTATCTGCGTTCCCATTATCCGCGGCATGAAAGTCATGGGAACGATCGGTATTGAACGTCAATATAACAACGATCAACTGCTCTATCTGGATCTGGAAGTCCTGCGGATTATCGCCACCACCACCGCACAGGCCGTTGAGCTGCATCTGTTGGAAAGAGCGCATAAAAAGGTGCTCAGAGATCAGGATTCGCTGTTAAGGCGTACGCTGCGGGAAACCTTCAAACCCGCCAATATCATCGGTAATTCGCGGGTGATGCAATCCGTTTATCAACTGATAGAGAAAGTCAGCCACGCCCGCACCACCGTATTGATTCTGGGCGAGAGCGGCGTCGGCAAGGAGCGCGTCGCCAGTGCGATTCACTATAATAGCCCTTGCGCTACCGGGCCTTTTGTTAAATTTAACTGCTCCTCGCTGCCGGAGGGCATCATTGAAAGCGAACTGTTCGGGCATGAAAAAGGCGCTTTTACCGGCGCGACGTCACGGCGGGCCGGGCGCTTTGAAGAGGCGGACGGCGGCACCATTTTTCTGGATGAAATCGGCGAGCTGACGCCGCTGGCGCAGGCAAAGCTGTTGCGCGTATTGCAGGAGCGCTGTTTTGAACGCGTGGGCAGCAATGAAACCATCAAGGTGAACGTGCGTATTCTGGCGGCCACGCACCGCAATTTGCAGGAGATGGTCGCCAACGGCACGTTCCGCGAGGATCTGTTTTATCGCCTGAATGTTTTCCCGATCACCATTCCTCCGTTGCGCGATCGCGGGAATGATATTCTTATTCTGGCCGATCATTTCAATGCCCATTTCGCCAAAGAGCTGGGGATTGACGTTCCGACCATCGCCACGCCCGCCTTGAATCTGCTGTTGAGCTATAGCTGGCCGGGCAACGTGCGTGAACTGGAGAACACCATGGAGCGGGCCGTGCTGCTGGCGGATGAAGGCTTCATTCACAGCTACCATCTGCCGATTAATCTGCAACCGGTGATCCTGGGGGAAACCGTCACCGGCCTGGAAGCGCAGTTGGCGAGAATCGAGTACGACATCATCGTCGAATCACTGGCGCGCAATCAGGGAAATATTTCCCGCACGGCGGCGCAACTGGGTATGACCCGACGGGCGTTGAGCCTGCGGATGGAAAAATATCAGTTGAGCTATAAAGCGTACCGGAGCGGAAATTAGCGTATGGAAAATACCAAACGCGCCAGCCCCGAACAGGCGGAAGATGCGGTTTCGCCACGCGCCGGCGGCGGCAGATCGAAAAAGAAACCCCATTCGGTACATGAGGTTAGCCGCATTATTACCCATTCGTTCGCCATGAAGCGGGTGATGGAAAAGGTGGCGCGTTTTGCGCCGACGCTATCGCCGATATTGCTGCGCGGCGAACCCGGAACCGGTAAGGATGTCATCGCCAGGGCTATCCATGCACAATCGACGCGCCACCGCCGCGCGTTTATCAAATTAAGCTGTGATTATTCCAATGATGATCAGGCAATCATGGCGTTGCTGGGCAGTGATGAGAACGGAAACCAGCAGCAGGGAGCGATCTCTCTGGTTAACGGCGGCACGCTATTTTTAAGTGAAATCGGCCTGTTTTCGCTGCGCATGCAGAAGTCCCTGCTGCGCTTATTGCAGGAAAAAGAGTACATGCCGTTAGCGGGAACCCGGGTTTTGCCTTGCAAAATGCGGCTGGTGTGCGCGACGGAAAGGAATCTTGAACAGATGGTCGCCGCCGGCGATTTTTTGCCGGAATTATATTACCGGCTGCATGTCGCCACTATTGCGCTGCCGGCGTTGCGCGATCGTCAGGAGGATATTCCCGAACTGGTCAATTATTTTTTTGAACGATTTAACCGCGTGAACAACCTGAATATCTCCATGACGGAGGCGGCGCTCTCTCCCCTCTATTTATGTAACTGGCCCGCCAACGTGCGTGATTTAGAGAACTGTCTGGAATATGCCTCGCTGCACCGGGAAGGGGATATTATCAAACAGCTCCCTTGTCTGACTGAACGCTGCATGCGGCAGAAATTGAATCTGCAGATCAGCAACTATATTCAGAGCGGCGCCGGGGAACCCGCCGCGGCGCCAGAGCCGGTCGCCGCGGAATTTGATGCTCCGCTGCGCTGGGAGCCTTGCGCGACATTACCGCATGTCGTGATGCCGATAGCCGGCGGATCCAGCGGCTACGACCCAAGCGATGAGATTCGTCACCGCATCATCGCCGCGCTGGAGAAGAGCGGTTGGGTCAAGGCCAAAGCCGCGCGTTTATTAAATCTCACCCCTCGCCAGCTCTCTTACGCGCTGCAAAAGCTACAGATCGAAGTGAAAAAGTTTTAACGTTATGAGTTTGGTGACAAATCTTCTGGTTCTCACCCCACCCCGGCCCTCCCTTTCGCAGGGGCTGTCTCTTATGCACAAATGTAGGGACTATGACGGGTTTTGCCGTTTCGGCGTAAGAAATTATGCAGCGGTGGACTTGACCGCCGAGTGAGCCGCATGGATGCGGCGAGAGCCAGTGCCGCGTCGGGAACGCGTCATTGGCGGCTCGAATAGCGGTCGAGAACACCGATGGCACCGCGCAGCGGCATAATTCCCGCCGTAAGCCTGGGGTCACGGGGCGGGCGGCGCTTGAGCCGCCCCGTGTCGGGCGCGTGCGACGAGGTCGCATGAAAATGGCGGTATTGTGGCGCACGAAACTGTCTCCAAGTCTGCATAAAAATGTGACTAAGAGACAACTAACAAGGGGAAGCCGGGCCGGGTAATTAATAGCAATGTCGAACTTTGTTAACAGTCTCGTTATTCAACTTTGCCCTCTTCTGGAGGCGAACTACGTCATCTCAATGGCTAACGCAGGCGTTGTGGCGGCATATATCTCTGTATTGTCGTTAAATAATTAGCCGTAGCGTTTGAGGCTGGTTTATTATCTTCAGTATTGCGTATCTGAAACCCGGAGTCTGGAATACCCGGCTCCTTTTTTCTAAACGCATGAGTTTGATGGCAACGCCCTATACTTACTGAACGGTCTTCCCGCCTGCGGCCGGTGTTGTTTGAGATCCCCGCAGGGGCGAGGATGACGGACATAGGGCTATTTTGTCGTCAGCCTGGCAGTCGCCACGTTGGAAAACGGTACCCAAAGGTATCTGAGGTTTATGTGCAGTTAACACGTTTTACGGATTATGGTTTGCGGGCGCTGGTTTATCTGGCGTCGTTGCCGGACGAGGAAATGACCAGCATTTCAGAAGTGACTGAAGTGTACGGCGTGTCTCGTAATCATATGGTCAAAATTGTCCATCAACTTAGTCGGGCTGGGCTGGTTATGGCGGTGCGAGGTAAGAATGGCGGGATCCGTTTGGGAAAACCCGCAGAATCCATTCGGGTTGGCGATGTCATCCGTGAACTGGAGCCGCTCTCGTTAGTTAACTGCGGCGATGAATATTGTCACATCACACCGGCCTGCCGACTACAACGGATACTCAGTCAGGCGGTGCAGAACTTTCTGCATGAGCTGGACCAATACACGCTGGCCGATTTGGTCAAAGAAAATCCCCCACTTTACAAATTATTGTTGGTTGAATGATATCTGTTCAGCCTCCTGCTGATGACAACGGAGAAACCGCAATGTCACAAGACCCATTTCTGGAACGAGAAGCAGAAAAATACGAATCCCCAATTCCTAGTCGTGAATATATTCTGGCCCATATTGCCAAACGAGATACTCCGATTAAGCGAGAAGAGCTGGCGGCCGATCTACAGTTAACCAGCGAAGAGCAACTCGAGGCGCTGCGTCGTCGTCTGCGGGCGATGGAACGCGACGGTCAGTTGATTTTCACCCGTCGTCAATGCTATGCCCTGCCGGAAAAACTGGATTTGCTGCGCGGTACGGTGATCGGCCACCGCGACGGCTATGGCTTTCTGCGCGTGGAAGGCCGCAAAGATGACCTTTATCTGTCCGCGGAAGAGATGAAACGCGCCATTCATGGCGATGTGGTGCTGGCTCAGCCGCTGGGCGCCGACCGCAAAGGACGGCGAGAAGGCCGTATCGTCCGCGTGCTGGAACCGCGTACCGGGCAGATTGTCGGGCGCTATTTTGTTGATGCCGGCGTCGGTTTTGTCGTCCCGGACGATAGCCGTCTCAGTTTCGATATTCTCATCCCGAAAGAAGAGATCAACGGCGCGCGGATGGGCGCGGTGGTGGTGGTGGAGCTGGCTCAGCGCGCCACGCGCCGCACGAAAGCGGTAGGGAAAATCGTCGAGGTGCTGGGCGATACCATGGGGACCAGCCTGGCGGTGGATATCGCCCTGCGTACCCACGACATCCCGCATACCTGGCCGCCGAAGGTGGAAGAACAGGTCAAGGATTTGGCGGAAGAGGTGCCGGAAGAAGCGAAAAAAGGCCGCATTGATTTACGCAAACTGCCGCTGGTGACCATCGACGGCGAAGACGCCCGTGATTTCGACGATGCGGTGTACTGCGAGAAAAAACGCGGCGGCGGCTGGCGTCTGTGGGTGGCGATTGCGGACGTCAGCTATTATGTACGTCCGAATACGCCGCTGGATCACGAGGCGCGCGCGCGCGGTACGTCGGTTTATTTCCCGTCGCAGGTGGTGCCGATGCTGCCGGAAGTGCTGTCTAACGGGCTGTGTTCGCTTAACCCGCAGGTTGACCGCCTGTGTATGGTCTGCGAGATGACCGTTTCGGCGCAGGGGAAACTCTCCTCGTATAAATTCTATGAAGGGCTGATGAGTTCCCATGCCCGTCTGACCTATACCAAAGTGTGGAGCATTCTTCAGGGCGACGCCGAACTGCGCGAGCGCTATAAACCGCTGGTGGGCGGGCTGGAAGAGCTGCATCGGATGTATAAAGTATTGGATAAGGCGCGCGAGATCCGCGGCGGCATCGCCTTCGAAACGGAAGAAGCCAAATTTATTTTCAATGCCGATCGCCGCATCGAGCGGGTTGAGTCCGTGGTGCGCAACGATGCGCATAAGCTGATTGAAGAGTGCATGATCCTGGCAAATATCTCCGCCGCAAAATTCGTGGAGAAAAATGAGGAGCCGGCGTTATTCCGCGTTCACGATCGGCCAAGTGAAGATCATGTTCTGGCCTTGCGCAGCGTGCTGGGCGAACTGGGGCTGACGTTAAAAGGCGGCATGAAACCGCAGCCTAAGGACTATGCCGCGTTAATGGTGGAAGTCGCCGATCGTCCCGACAGTGAAATGCTGCAAACTATGCTGCTGCGTTCGATGAAACAGGCGGTCTACGATCCGGAAAACCGCGGTCACTTTGGGCTGTCGCTCGCTTCCTACGGCCACTTTACCTCGCCTATCCGCCGCTATCCCGATTTATCCCTACACCGCTCGATCAAGTATCTGCTGAGCTCCCGTAAAGAGCGCTGGACGCCGACCGGCGGCTGGCACAGCGATATGAACGAGATGCTGCAATTGGGCATGCACTGTTCGATGACGGAACGCCGGGCCGATGAAGCCACTCGCGATGTGGCCGACTGGCTGAAATGCGACTTTATGCAGGATCACGTCGGCGAAGTGTTCACCGGGATTATCGCCAGCGTGACCGGCTTTGGTTTCTTTGTGCGCCTCAACGATCTGTTTATCGACGGACTGGTGCACGTCTCCACGCTGGATAATGACTACTATCGCTACGATAATATCGGTCAGCGCCTGATCGGCGAGTCGCGCGGTCAGGTTTATCGTCTGGGCGATGAAGTGGAAATCCGCGTCGAAGCCGTGCATATGGACGAGCGCAATATCGATTTCGCGCTGGTTTCCAGCACGCGCAAACCGCGCGGCGAAGGCAAGACGGCTCGCGATCGGGCGAAGAAAACGGATAACCGCGAGGCCAAACCGGCTCGCCGCCGCCGTAACACCGCTAAACCGGCCGCTAATTTCGAACCGGATTCAGCCTTCCGTAAAGAGGGCGAGCGTAAAGCCAAACCGGCCGCCAGCAAATCGAAACCGAAAAAGAACGCGGATAAAGCCAAAAAGAACGCCGAGAAAACGCGTAAGATCGCCGCAGTCACCAAGGCCAAACGCGCGAAGAAGAAGCCTGCCGAGTGATAGTCACTGTGCGGACGTTGACAACCTCGGGCGCGTTGGCATTAATGGCCTCCACTCTGCGTCGGGCGCGTGCTACGACGTAGCAGGGAATGGGCGGCTTTATCGCGCACGAAACTGTCTCTGAGTCCGCATAAACATGTGACTAAGAGACAGGTCAAGGTATGGGGTTAGCGCCAGAAGGATTGTCATCAACCATTAACGGTCGGGCACCGTCCGTTTCTGATTAATTTAAAGAGTATCAATGAGCGAAATTATTTACGGCATTCATGCGGTTAAAGCGTTACTGGAGCGGGATCCCCAGCGCTTTCTGGAAGTTTTTATCCTGAAGGGGCGTGACGATCGCCGCTTGCATCCGCTGATTACCGAACTGGAATCGGCGGGCATTGCGATTCAGGTGGCTAACCGCCAGTGGTTGGACGGCAAAGCGGAAGGCGCCGTGCATCAGGGCATTGTCGCCATCGTGAAAGAAGGGCGTCAGTATCAGGAGAACGATCTGCCCGCGTTGCTGGACGATCTGGAACAGCCTTTTCTGCTGGTGTTGGATGGCGTTACCGATCCGCATAATCTGGGCGCCTGCCTGCGCAGCGCCGATGCTGCCGGGGTTCATGCGGTAATTGTTCCGCGCGATCGTTCCGCGCAGCTTAATGCGACGGCGAAAAAGGTCGCCTGCGGCGCGGCGGAAAATGTCCCGTTGATCCGCGTGACCAACCTGGCGCGGACCATGCGGCTGTTGCAGGAACATCAGGTCTGGATTGTCGGCACGGCGGGCGAGGCCGATCACACGCTGTATCAAAGCAAGCTGACCGGTCCGCTGGCGCTGGTGATGGGCGCGGAAGGCGAAGGCATGCGCCGACTGACCCGGGAACATTGCGACGAATTAATCAGCATCCCGATGACAGGCAGCGTCTCTTCGCTGAACGTCTCCGTCGCGACCGGGATCTGCCTGTTTGAAGCGGTGCGTCAGCGTAGTTGACGCCTCTCCCTTTTTCATAAGCGCCAACGCGGTATTGGTAATAACGGCAACCTAAAGGAAAGTTACGGCATGATGATGGTTAACGCTTTATTGGCTTTTGCTTCTTACTTTTTCATTGGGTTTGTCATGGTGCTGGCATTCCTGTTTATCTATACCCGCGTCACGCCGCATGACGAATGGACCCTGATTAAAGCGAATAATGGCGCGGCGGCGGTGGGTTTTGCCGGCGCGTTGATTGGCTATGTCATTCCGTTGGCCAGCGCGGCGGTGAACTCGGTCAGTCTGCTGGATTACATCACCTGGGGGATTGTGGCGCTGGCGATCCAACTGCTGATTTATGGCGCCGTGCGCATCTATCTGCCTGGCCTTAGCCAGCGTATTCAGAATAACGAGGTCGCATCGGGCGTCTTCCTGTGTACGGCCTCGTTAGGCGGCGGGATTCTGAATGCGGCGTGTATGTCCTATTAATTACGCAGGCCGGAGATAACGGTTTGAAAACGGGGGGCGACACTACGGTGACTGCTCCCTGTAAAGTTTCAGCGATACAGTACCGCGCGGGAAACCCAAACGCCGGGTAACCGCCTTTTTTCCGTTTTCATCACGATCGTGTAGTAATGCGCCCCTTTCTCATCCGCCTGCCGCTGAATGGCCCGGTCCGCATCATCCGGGCTGCCGTTTACGGTCACCGATGCTGTGCCGATTTTTGTCAACGTGGACGTTTGCGCATAGTTAATTAGCTGCGCGCGTTCCGTTGGCGGCGGCGGGGGAACCGGCGTGCCTTGCAGCACGCTGCAAGCGCAGAGAACGAATGAAGCCATCACCGTCAGAAAAGCCTTCGACATAGCCGTCACCTCATATGTTTATTTCCGTTCAGTGTAGCGCGCTTTGCCTGTTGAAAGTAACGGTCGCCCGTGGGTTAAAAGCCGTTGCAGGCAATCATCCGCTAGAATATTCCGCACAACCCGTTTTAGCCCGGCTTTTGGCCGGCATATTCGGAATAAGGGGGCGCATCGGGCGTTTTCCTGTGTACGGACTCGATAGCGCGGCGGTATTACTTTGGATACGGGTAATTAACATCTATTTTAATTAATAACCCATTGGTAAAATTAATAACTCAATAGTCATTGTTGTTAATTTAATGTTATTGTTAGATATCATTGTAAATTAAATTTTTTCGTATACTATGTATTCTATATAAGATAACTATGTCTATGACGATTAATAATTTATAATTGTTATTTTTTCTATGCGTGCATTTAATGGATTGTGGTTAAATTCAGCATTTTTATTCGGTTTTTTAATATTTTTAAAGTGATCATTTATTGCTTTTCCAAAAAAATAACCGCCAGGATATATATCTCGCTTGCTTATTCAAGCGGTCACGTAAGGAAATAGGGAGAGCATTGTTATGCTATATGAAAAGACAGGGTCCGGTTATCCGGTTATTTTTTTGCCAGGGCTATTTGCCGGCGGCTGGATATGGGATTCGGTTATAAAAAGTGTAGTTGAACGGGGATATAGCGCCATTGTATTCAAAGACGCTATTCCGATGGCATTTGGCAGTGGCTATAAAAAAGCAAAGGATGCGTTGAATGAGGTTATCGCCTCGTGTGATGAGGCGCCCTATTTAGTTGGGAATTCTCTCGGTGCGTTAATTGCGATGCATTACGCATCGGAAAATATGGCGAAGATAAAAGGGCTGGTTATGAGCGGCGCGCCCGGCCAGATCGAAGCTGACGCAGGCGTGTCTCTGAGCGAGCTGCGCACCGGTGACACGCAATACGCCCGCGCCCTGATGAGCAATGTTTATTTCGACAAGACTAAAGTTCCCCAACGTGGCGTGGACGAAATATCGCGTCTGTTTAGCGATCATGAAATACATAAAAATATCGTGCGTTGGTTATCATTCAGCAGAAAATATGATGTTCCGGCCACGCTGAATGCAATGACCGTTCCTACCCATTTTATCTGGGGAAAGGAAGATTTAATTACGCCGATTGAACCGTGGATAGTATTGGCAGATCAATTAGATCACGTCACGATGTCCATTATCGCCAATTGTGGACATAGCCCAATGTTGGAAGCCCCGCAAAAATTTGTAAATGATTTTTTATCCCTGAGCGAAAGTAAATTATTATGTGAAGGATAGATAAACGGCTGGCAATGAACCTGGCCAGATTACATCTGATAATGGTTGAAAATCAATATCCGTATCCTGAAAATATACATGTCACCTGGTTTTTATGACAGGCGGATAGGTGTTTTCTGACGGATATTGATTTATATATTGAAATTAGAAAAGGGCGTGAAATTGAAATGCGATAAGACGGATAACTGTGAATAAAAATATCTCTAATACGAGATAATTATTCAACGCGGACATTCAGACCGAGGTGTAAATGAAAGCTATCATAAATACGATTTAGCGCTAATATAGATGCCGACAACTCAATGGTAGGGAGAAAATATGGTCGAAATGTTCGAAGATGTAATAGGCAGCGGCATCGCGGCGATTCATGCCGTACCCGCCGGCAAACGCGAACAGCCTTTGCCGACCCTCTTTTTCTTTCACGGCTACCTCTCTTCAAAAGAGGTTTATTCCTATTTTGGCTATGCGCTGGCTGCCGCCGGTTTCCGGGTGATCCTGCCGGATGCCTTAATGCACGGCGCCCGCTATGACGGCGATGACGCCCATCGGCTGCGCCATTTCTGGGATATCCTGCAGTCTAATATTCAAGAATTGCCTGATTATGTGGATGCCTATCGGCAGCGCGGACTGATTGCCGATGAGCGTATCGGCGTGTGCGGCGCCTCGCTGGGCGGCATGAGCGCTCTGGGGTGCATGGCGCGTTACCCGTGGATTTCTTCCGTGGCGGCCTTTATGGGGTCGGGCTATTTTTCCACCCTGTCGCAAACGCTATATCCGCCCGTGGTAGCCGCAGAAGAGGGCGCGGAGCAGGTATTGCGGAAATTGTCCGCAACGCTGGCCGAATATGATGTTTCCTCGCGTTTGGAAACCTTGGCCGGTCGTCCTTTACTGCTCTGGCATGGCGATGCCGACGACGTGGTGCCGGCAGCGGAAAGCGCTCGCTTATCTCAGACTCTGAAAGCACGTCATCTGGATAGCAATCTGACCTATCTGACCGAGGCGGGGGTTAAACATCGCATCACGCCATCGGCGCTGCGGGCGGGTGTCGATTTTTTCCGGCGCTATTTATAGCTATCCAGAAACAGAATGGCGCACAGATAAAAACGCCAAACAAGCCGTGCGGTACGAGATTGACCACAGGGTTTTGGCGCTGGTGAAGAGATTAACGGTTAACTTTATCTGATATTGTTTTGGCGGTATCAACAATGCGCCGCGCGTTCTGGGGGATAAGCTCCGGCGTCATTTGAAACGCGACGCCTGATGCGCTGATGGCGGCGATGACATTGCCGTTTTTGTCAAAGATCGGCGCCGAGATGCAATATACCCCTTCGCTATCTTCCGCATTATCGTATGCCCAGCCGCGTTGACGGATAAGCGCCAGCTCATTCTTCAATTCAGTCTTGGTTTTTATCGTCGTTGGGGTAAAGGTTTCGAAGTTTTCATCCGGCAAATAAAGATCGATGGCGGATTCCGGCAGCCAGGCTAATAAGGCTTTGCCCAGTCCCGAACTGTATAACGACAGTTTTTTCCCTACCCAACTGCGGACGACGATGGCGCCGGGACTTTCCAGTTTTAGTAGATAAATAGCCGAACCGCCGTCCTGCACGCCGAGATGGCAGGTTAACTGGGTGGTATCCCGCAACTGGGTCAAAGGTTCCGCCGCCAGCTTTTTAATATCAAAGGATTCCTCAGCCTTGCTGCCGAATTCGTATAGCCGCAATCCCAGGTAGTAATGATTTTTTTCCTGGCGCAATAGCCCGTGGGCAACCAGCGATGCCAGTAGAGAAGACGTCGAACTTTTGGGCAAACCGACGCCCTGATAAATCTGGCTGAATGTCGCTCCGTTGTTTGTTGATAAGAACTCGAAAATTTTAACGGTTTTATCAATCGCTGGGGTTTGTGTTTGTAGCACGCCGATTCTCAATAAGTGTGTAATCTTTGGCGATTATAAGCGAACGCCATAGAAGTTAAAAACGTTAATGCGAGCGATGGCGGCTCTGCTTGATGTCATAACGCCGGGCGGTCCTCCGCTCGGGAACCATTCCTTTCAATCCAGCCTACCCAACGACAATCAGCATTGTTCAGCCTGTGGAAACGCTTATTTTTTGCTTTTGTGTAGCCGATCAAAGTTCGTGCTATTGCTTTCTCCCGGTCGTTGACGCCATGTAGGGCGGGTGCTATAAATTTCCATAAATAGAACTGTAGTTCAGTATATGGAAATAAAGAGGCGATGAATGAGTAACGTAACGAAGTTTTCTGGCGTTTTTCCTCCCGTCCCAACGATTGTCGATGAGTTGGGGCAATTCGATCCCGCAGGCATGGGGAAACTGATTGATAAACTGATTGATGCCGGCGTTAATGGCATGCTGTTTTTAGGAAGCGGCGGGGAGTTTTGCCACTTAACTAAAAGACAGCGTTTCGAGATCGCCGAATTTGTGACCCGGTACGTTGATAAGCGTGTACCGATCCTTTTGGGAATTAGCAGTACCAGTACGCAAGAAGTTATCGAATACGGTAAGCATGCGGATGAGTTGGGCGTGGATGCCGTATTGGTTTTAAACCCCTATTATGCGCTGCTCAATGATGATTATATCTATCATCATTTCAAGTCCGTCGCTTCAAATATCAAGTCTCCCATTATTGCCTACAATTTTCCGGCATTAACCGGCCAGGATATCAGTATTCCTTTATTACAACGATTTGCCAGCGATATACCTAACGTTATTGGCGTGAAAGACACAGTGGATAATGCCAGCCACATCAGGGAAATTATTAATAAAGTTAGACCGATCAGAGAAGATTTCGTTATTTTTGCCGGTTTTGATGAATACATGATGGATGCATTAATTCTTGGCGCGAATGGCGGTATTCCGGCTACCTGTAATTTCGCTCCATCCATCACCTGTGGGATTTATCAGTGTTTTAAACAAAAAAACTATAGCGAGATGTTCTTGCTTCAACGGCAACTCGCTAAGTTATCTTCAGTTTATAGTCTGGAAACGCCTTTTTTCGGTGTCATAAAAGAGGCGATAAAACTCTGTGGCCTGGATATTTCAACAAACGTTGTGCCTCCCGTCGAGCCGTTAAGTGTAGAAAAGAGGGCGCGTTTGATATCGATATTGGAATTTTCAGGACTCGTTACCCATTCAGCAAAACAATAATATCAGCAAGAGAGCAATGTTATGAGCAATATTTCTCCAGTAATAATACTTCATCCAAATGATGATGTCGCTATTGCACGATTTCCTGTTAATCAGGGATATGTTGTTCCAGAGAGAGGCGTTGTTGTTTTAACAGAGATAAAGGAAGGTCATAAAATAGCATTAAGAGACATAGATATTAATCAGGCCGTTAAACGTTATAACCAGATTATTGGCTATGCCAGTCAGCCGATAAAAGCCGGCGAGCATATTCATTTACATAATCTAAAAATGGGAGAGTATGGTCAGGATTACGCTTTCTGCGTGGATAAAAAAGATAGCGAACCGCCCGCAGAGATCAGAACGTTTATGGGATACCGGCGGGCGAATGGCAAAGTCGCGACCCGTAATTATATTGGGGTTCTGACATCGGTAAACTGCAGCGCAACCGTGGCTAAAGCCATTGAAGAACACTTTAAAAGGGGGGGATTGGCCGATTACCCTAATATTGATGGCATCGTTGCCCTTCCGCAGAGTTTTGGCTGTGCGATGGACATGAAGGGCGATCTGATGAAAATCATGCAACGAACGATGAGCGGCTATGCCAATCACGCCAACTTTGCCGGCGTGCTGATCGTCGGATTAGGGTGTGAATCGAATCAGATAAAAGAGCTGATCAAAATAGAAGCCATTAATGAAGGGCCGATGCTTCAGCATATGACCATCCAGGAAACCGGCGGGACGCAAAAAACGCTGAATAAAGGGATTGAAATTATCGGAGGCATGTTAAGCCAGGCCAATAACCTGCAACGGGAAAACATTCCCGTTGCAGAATTGATTGTCGCGCTGGAATGCGGCGGTTCTGACAGTTATTCCGGTATTTCCGCCAACCCGGCGCTGGGATATGCCGTCGATCTTTTAATTCAACAAGGGGGCACCGCGATTCTGGCGGAAACGCCGGAAATCTATGGCGCGGAATATATGCTTACCCGCCGGGCGGTTTCTCAGGAAGTCGGTCAAAAGCTCATCAAGCGGATCCGCTGGTGGGAAGATTATGCCATCCGTTGCCATGCGGAATTAAACAATAACCCTTCGGCCGGCAATAAAGAGGGCGGGCTTACCACTATCCTGGAGAAATCATTAGGCGCGATTGCGAAGGCCGGTAGCTCAAATCTGGTTGACGTATATGAATATGCCGAACAGGTGACGGCCAAAGGGCTGGTATTTATGGACACCCCGGGATACGACGCGTTTGCCTGCACCGGGCAGATTGCCGGCGGGGCAAACGTGATGTGCTTTACGACAGGCAGAGGGTCCGCTTATGGAGGAAAACCCACGCCCTGCATAAAAATTGCGTCTAATAACTTCCTGTGGCGGCGTCAGGAAGAAGATATGGATATTAACTGTGGCGATGTCGCCGATGGGCTGGAGTCATTAGAGTCTGCCGGAAGAAGAATATTCGAAATGATAATTAACGTTGCTTCTGGGGAAAAAAGTAAAAGTGAAAAATTTGGCTATGGTTCATTAGAATTCGTTCCCTGGCAACCAGGCGCAATAATGTAATTAATCCAAGCGGTAAATTAATTTAACAGCTTTAATTAGTTGGGGGATAGTATGTCTCAATATATTGAAACAACTAAAAAAGAAAAACCAACTGCTGTTCGCTGGTTTGTGTTCTTTTTAATGTTGGTGCTAGGTGCGATAAATTATATAGATAGAACGTCGTTAGGTATCGCCATGCCATTTATTCAGGAAGAATTTGGTATTAAAGATCAACGTGTCGTCGGTTTATTACACAGCGCGTTTTTCTGGTCTTATGCATTGATGCAAATTCCAAGCGGTTTTTTAGCCGATAAATTTAAAACGCGGACGATTATTACCTGCGCCACCGTTGTCTGGGGAGCATTTCAGGCACTGGGCGCCGCATGCCACACCATCTTTCTATTGATGTTGACGCGTATAGGACTGGGAATATCAGAAGCGCCTATTATGCCAGCCGGCGCCAAGCTGATGGGCAGTTGGCTAACGCCTAACGAAAGAGGAAGAGGATCGATGCTGTTAGACGGCGGCGCGCCCCTGGGCACGGCTTTCGGCGCCATTCTGTTAACCTGGCTGATCGGTCATTTCGGTTCTTGGCGGGCGGCGTTTGTCGTTGCCGGTGTGGGAACCGTTTTAGTGGGGGTGGTCGCATGGTTTTATATACGCAATAAACCCAGTGAACATCCGGGCGTGAATCAGGCCGAATTACAACATATCGAAAAAGGGATTGAACAAGCGGGCGGTATTGTTAACAAAAAATCGAGACTCAGAGATATCGTTCCCTACCTGACACAGGTTAACGTTATCGCGCTGATTTGCGGCTGGGTGTGCTACAGCATTGTCTTCTACGGGCTCATGGTTTGGGTTCCCGCTTATTTAAATCAGGAACATGGCTTTAATGTCAAAGAGATGGGCAGCGCCATGTTTATGATGTTCATCATGTGTTTCGTCGGTCAACAGTTAGGCGGTTGGCTGGCGGATAAATGGCGTCAGGCGGGCGGTTCACCGAACAAGGTATTTCACACGCTGTTAGCCATCTCGGCAATCGTCTCCGGCGTTGGCGTCTTTTTATGCGCGAATACCAAAGATCCTTTGCTGGCCGTTATATTTCTGACCATCGCGCTATTTCCATTACGTTGGGCCAGCGTGTATTGGTCCATTCCCGGACTGTTGGGGGCTCAACATATGGCGGGCACCATCACCGGTACGATGAATTTCAGCAGTAATATGATTGCGGCGATTGTTCCCATCCTGGTTGGGTTTATGATCCAATCGACGGGTTCATATTATGCGGCGATGATGTTTTTTGCGGTGGCCGCTATTGGTTATTTAGTTAGCTCATTACTTATTAATTTCAATAGAAAGTTGGTCGTCAAAGAAACTAAATAATATCTCTGTAATTAAACGATTCATGGTGAAGAATTTAAAAATAAAACATTTTTAATAAAGACTCTTTTTCTGTCGTCTGACTGAATCAATTAATTGATTATCCAACACCTGAAGGTTATCAATGAATGCCACTTATTGCGCCAGTCATGCAATGGGTGGCGTTTTTGCATCAATGATTTTACCGCCGCTTTTTACCGATAAGCGACCGATAGAAAGCATTGGGTATTCCGCCGGTTGCCGCCCGCGGCTGAGGTTGTCTGTTCATCAATCGACGTTTCTTCTGATTTCCTCCTTGTGTTCCCGCGAGTAGACCAATATAATTACGCGTCATTTTTTCAGCCGCACACATACACACGTTCCTTGCTTCCATGGGCCGCGGTTGACCCTGACAGGAGGCTGAATAATCCGTAAGGAGCAATTCGATGCGTCATTACGAAATCGTTTTTATGGTTCATCCTGACCAAAGCGAACAGGTTCCAGGCATGATCGAACGCTACACTGGTGCTATCACCGGTGCGGAAGGTACGATCCACCGTCTGGAAGACTGGGGCCGCCGTCAACTGGCTTACCCGATCAACAAACTGCACAAAGCACACTACGTTCTGCTGAACGTTGAAGCGCCGCAGGAAGTGATCGATGAGCTGGAAACAAACTTCCGCTTCAACGACGCCGTTATCCGCAGCATGATTATGCGCGTTAAACACGCGGTAACCGAAGCATCCCCGATGGTGAAAGCGAAAGACGAACGCCGCGAGCGTCGTGAAGATTTCGCAGAATCCAACGATGATGCAAATTCTGGGGATTCTGAAGAGTAATTGTTGTGGTGACGACCAATCGTCTGGTGTTGTCCGGCACGGTGTGCAAGACCCCCATTCGTAAAGTCAGTCCTTCGGGTATTCCTCACTGCCAATTTGTGCTTGAGCACCGATCAACGCAGGAGGAAGCCGGATTTAACCGGCAAGCATGGTGTCGTATGCCCGTGATTGTCAGTGGACCCGCGTCACAAGCATTTACCCACAGTATAACGGTCGGCACGCAACTCACCGTGTACGGGTTTATTAGCTGCCATCAAGGGCGCAATGGCCTGAGCAAGATTGTGTTACATGCCGAGCAGATTGAATTGATAGATTCTGGAGACTAGCCAAATGGCACGTTATTTCCGTCGTCGCAAGTTCTGCCGTTTCACCGCGGAAGGCGTTATCGAGATCGATTATAAAGACATCGCTACGCTGAAAAACTACATCACTGAAAGCGGCAAGATCGTTCCTAGCCGTATCACTGGTACTCGTGCAAAATACCAGCGTCAGCTGGCTCGCGCTATCAAGCGTGCGCGTTACTTGTCTTTGTTGCCGTACACTGATCGTCATCAGTAATCGGTCACTGTCCATTAACGAGACTTTGAGAGGATAAGGTAATGCAAGTTATTCTGCTTGATAAAGTAGCAAACCTGGGCAGCCTGGGTGATCAGGTAAACGTTAAATCGGGTTATGCTCGTAACTTCCTGGTTCCGCAGGGCAAAGCTGTGCCGGCAACCAAGAAAAACGTTGAGTTCTTCGAAGCGCGCCGTGCTGAACTGGAAGCCAAACTGGCTGAAGTTCTGGCTGCTGCCGAAGCTCGCGCCGCCAAGATCACTGAACTGGCAACCGTCACCATCGCGTCTAAAGCAGGCGACGAAGGTAAACTGTTCGGTTCTATCGGCACCCGTGATATCGCTGATGCGGTAACTGCGGCTGGTGTTGAAATTGCTAAGAGCGAAGTTCGTTTACCGAACGGCGTTCTGCGTACTCTGGGCGATCACGAAGTGAGCTTCCAGGTACACAGCGATGTGTTCGCTACGCTGAATGTAGTTGTCGTTGCCGAAGCGTAATTAACGCTTTTGTTGACGAGTAAAACGCTGGCCTTGCGCCAGCGTTTTGCATTTTCACCCTTCCACTTTTCAGGCCGTCGGCTTGTGATTAGCGGGAGCGGGTAAATCCGCCGTCCGCATTGCGGGTAAACCTGACCACCTGATTGCCGGTCGTTTCTATTTCCAGTCCCGTTACCGCGCCTTGCGCGTTCAACTGTAATTTTACTTCCTGACCGGCTCGCAGATTGCTGAGCGGTTTGTCATCGCCTTCCACCTGCGCCATCGCGAAGACATCGCCGACCGGCAGATTGTTATCGCGAAATAGCTGCGCCAGCGTCTGACCGGAACTAATTTGATAGTTGCGCCAGGTCGTTTCCGTATGTTGCGGCGCGGATTGAACCGGCGGCGCCGGCTGGGCGGCGGGGGCTTGTTGCGGCGCCGATGGTCTGTTTTCGATAATTTCCGCCTGCAGCGGCGCGGATGGTTCCGTCGCCACCGGCATCGGTTGCGGGGAAGTGGCGGGGGGCGGGCTGTAAGGCCAGAGTAACGCCACCAGTACGATAGCGGCAGCCACCAGCATCCAACGGCGATGGAAGGGAGGGAGCGGTTCCATCCAATGGTAGCTATCAGGCAGATGCCAGATTTTCTTCAACGCGGCTTTGATCCGCAGACCTGATAATGATTGCAATGGGTTATTCTCCTCCCCAGCTTTGAATTTTCAGTATATACCCTTCATCTTGCAAGTTGCAGATCTGTTGGCTTCCTGCATTCTTAAATCTGGCGAATAGTGATCCGCAAGCCGAAATGCCGCCGTTTACTCGCGGATAAACGTGACACATTCGCACACAGGATTTTACCCTAATCTCGCGCGCTGTTATGCTGCGCTTTCGGTTTTTTACAGTTTAAAAGGAACATCCATGACAACCCCTTCTTTTGATAGCGTCGAAGCGCAGGCAAGTTACGGCATCGGCTTACAGGTAGGCCAACAACTACAGGAATCCGGTCTTGAAGGGTTGATCCCTGAAGCGCTGGTCGCCGGCTTGCGCGATGCGCTGGAAGGTCATGCGCCGGTGGTTCCCGTGGATGTGGTTCATCGGGCCTTGCGTGAGGTTCATGAGCGTGCGAGCGCCGTCCGCCGTGAACGTCAGCAGGCATTGGCGGTTGAAGGACAACAATTTCTGGCCGAAAACGCGCAGAAAGAGGGTGTGAGCAGCACCGAGTCTGGCTTACAGTTCCGCGTATTGACGCAGGGCGAGGGGGAAATCCCTTCCCGTCAGGATCGCGTACGCGTGCATTATACCGGCCGGCTGATTGACGGCAGCGTGTTTGATAGTTCGGTCGAGCGCGGTCAACCCGCTGAATTTCCGGTAAACGGCGTGATCCCCGGCTGGATTGAGGCGTTAACGCTGATGCCGGTCGGCTCCAAGTGGGAACTGTATATCCCCCAGGAGCTGGCCTATGGCGAACGTGGCGCGGGCGCGTCCATTCCGCCGTTCAGCGCCTTGATTTTTGAAGTCGAGCTGCTGGAAATTCTGTAAGCTCAATGGAGTAAAAGCGAAGGCGCTCATCGGGCGCCTTTTTTGTCCGCAGGGAAAGAGCAGGACTACGATCAATGCGTTGTATTACGCTGTTCGAGCGACTGGGTAACGGACTGTAGCAATTTCGGCATGTCCATTTTGGGCAAAACGACTTCAACCACCGACAGGCGGGGTTCTCTGTTTATTTCACTCAGCGTCTGAGCCAGTTGCGATGGCGATGTTGTTCGCCGACAAAGAACGTTATCGCTGTCGGCGCCCAGCGCGGCAGGCAGTTGCGTCCAGTTCCAGGCCGCGATGTCATTGTAGCGCTGCTCTGGGCCATGTATTGCCCGTTCGACGGTATACCCTTGATTATTAATTACAAAGATCACAATTTTAAGATCGTCCCGGATGATTGAGCCAAGTTCTTGTACGGTGAGCTGGAGTGCGCCGTCGCCAATCAGCAGAACGACTCGACGTTCCGGAGCCGCTATTTGCGCGCCGAAAGCAGCGGGTAACGCAAAGCCGATAGATCCCCATAATGCCTGAACAATAAACTGGCAATTTTGTGGCAGAGTGAGCGCCGCGGCGCCAAAGCAGGACGTTCCTTGTTCCGTAACGAGGATATCGCCAGGCTTCAGGAAGCCCTGAATTTGCCGCCAAAACCCGCGTTGATCCAGTTTATCCTTTTCATCTGAAGATGGGAGGGCGGGGGGCGTAATCGCCGCGTGCCGCCAGCGAGATGAAAACGCGGATGTTATCTTCTCTAATACTTCGATCGCGGTTAGCATCGGAATATTGGAAAATGTTTTATGCCCTACACGGGTTGTATCAGGCTGAATATCAATACTTTTCTCCGTTGGGATCTGGTGGCTGAATCCGGCGGTGATGGTATCGATAAAACGCACGCCGACACAAATGATCACATCCACATCTTCAATCAGCGATCTTATTTTTTCATCACTGGCGTGGCCTGAATAAGTGCCTGTGAAGCAGGGATGTTGTTCGTTCAGGGTGCTTTTACCCATCAGTAAGGTTGCGTGCGGGAAAGACATATGATCCAGCCAGCGTTGCAAAGATTTTGCGGCGCCAAAGCGTTGCGCAAGAAAATCTGCCAGCAATGATACCGAATTCGCCGTAGCGAGTATTTCTGTTGCGGCATCAATGAATTCTTGTAGCGATGCATCAGAGCACACGGGTTCCGGTATCGGCAACGGACAAGGGCGATTTTCGGTTGGTGCAGACGCCACATCCAGCGGCAGAAATAAATAAACCGGCTGACGGCGGCGCAGCGCTTCTCCAACCACCCGATCGATTTCCGAGGTTGCGTTTGCGATAGTCAGCTTGGCGGCGATTGCGGTGACTTCCGCCGCCATACGGAAAAAATGATCGAACTCGCCATCTCCCAATGTGTGATGAAGCAACTCTCTTTTATGCTGTGATAAAAAAGTGGGGGCGACGGCAATGTGAATCACCGGTACGTATTCTGCGTAACTTCCGGCAATACCGTTAATCGCACTGAGTTCACCGACGCCAAAGGTGGTCAACAGGGCTGCGGCGGGTTTGCACCGCGCATATCCATCGGCGGCATATGCCGCATTCAATTCGTTGGCACAGCCAACCCAGGTGATATGATCATGGTTAAGAACGTGGTCGAGAAATTGCAGATTGTAATCACCTGGTACGCCAAAAAGATGTTTGATCCCTGTTTGTGCAAGACGATCCAGTAAATAGTCGCCTATCGTATAGCCGCTGAGCATAGTTTTCTCCAATGTGTAATGATCTCACATGTAAGTATTAGCGGTATGTTAAAAATCTCTAATGTTTAGTATGCATAAGAGCGGCGGTTAAACGCGTATTTGCTGATAAGTAACCTGGAAAGTTGCGTGTATGATGATTTTTTTTAATGAGTAGGGATGGCTTTGTCTGAGGTGCTTCGTGTCAGTATTGACATTATGGCGGCGTTACATTGAATAACGGCGCTCAGCGAGCGCCATACAGGCGTGCTAATGAGCCTTAGTCAAGCAGCAGCGGCCGGTAATGATGCACCTGCCGCATCGCCACCAGTTCCTTGCGCCTGACCGGATTGGTGGGGGCCGGACTGCCCGCTAATGAAGCGGTATCGATGGTTAAGGTCGTGATGCCCGGCGTCTGCCACAGTACCTGCTCATGCCGGGGGAAGGTGAAGGTTTCCGGCCCGAATATTCCGCTGTATCCGCCGCGCTGACGGTGCGGCTCCACGCGGTTGGCAAAGGCCAGATACAGGTTGTTTTCACCGGCGCGGGTGCGTAGCAAATGCCAGTGCAGGGGATCGGCCCCCACCGGGATCGGGTAGTTCTGGGGAACCTGGCTGCCGGCATGGCCGCTGACGAAACCGTCGCTAAGCGCGGCGGAGCACACCACGATGTCGCAGCCCATTAGCGTGAGAATCCGGGCGGACTCGGGAAACAACGCGTCATTTCCTAACAACAGGCCAATGCGTCCTAGCGCCGTATCGAAGACTCGCCACCGTTCGCCCGCCGTCGCCCATGACTGATAGGCCAGAGGCAGGTGCATCTGGCGGTAGTGGCCGATCAGACCTTCCGGCCCCAGCAGCACCTGGGTGTTGTAGTATTTCTCCTGCTGTTTTTCCGCCATGCCGACGACCAGATAAACCCGCAGCGTCATGGCTAGCTGAATCAATGCCTGTAGCGCGGGGGAGTCCAGCGTCTGGGCGTTCGTTTGCGGGGCGGTATAGCCGGTCAGCGCCATTTCAGGAAACGCCACCAGTTCGCTATGTTGCTGGTCGACCGCCTCCTGCGTCAGCGCCACGATGCGCGCGAGATTATCCTCAACGTTGTCGGCGGGGAAGAACTGACAGACGCTAATCCGGCTCTGTTTGCCCGCGGGCAGGGGATGATGGCCGTACAGGCCGAAGAAATCCGCGGGGTTCCACAGAAAACTGTCGCTAAGCAGCGCGTGGTAATCCTGCGGCCGCCGCTGTGCGAACACCGGTTCGCCCAATACCTGGCGCTGGCGGCTGCGTTGGATATCAACCTCGCCGTAGGCGATGCCGTCTCCATTATCCACCACGTCAACCAGGGTGCCGTCCGGCGCAATAATCCCGCTGCCGCCGCTGAACTGCACGCCGCGCTCCAGCCCCCAACGGTTGCTTTCCAGCAGATAACAGCTGTTTTCCATAGCGCGGCTGATCCAGTAGGGCGCGGGCGCGCGTTCCGCCAGCCAGTTGCTGACGTGACAGATAATATCCGCCCCGGCCAGCGCCAGCAGTCTGGCGGTTTCAGGGAAATGGATGTCCATGCAGATCAGCATGCCGATCTTGCCGATCGGCGTATCGAAAACCTGATGCCCGACGTCGCCCGCCGCCGCCCACTTAGGTTCGGAGATGTAAGGGTGGCTTTTGCGGTGACGGCCGATGACCCCCTGCGGGCCGATCAGCAGCGCGCTGTTATAATACAGCTGGGTATTCGCGTCCACTTCCGGCATGCCCAACACGATATAACACTGATAACGCTGCGCCAGTTCGGTAAAGCGTGCCGACGTTTCGCCGGGCACGGTCTCCACCTGATCGGCGATCTCCTGGCGGTCGTACCAGCAGTAGCCGGTTGTCGCCATCTCCGGCGTGGTGATCAGTTTGGCCCCCTGACGGGCAGCCTGTTCCACCAGATCCAGCAGACGGGCGATATTGGCTTCCTTGGCGAACATCGCCGGTTCGAACTGGACGGCGGCCGCGAGAAAAGGAGCTGTTGACATAATAATCCTCACTAACAGTTAATGTTGCCGCGACGACCGGCTTGTAAATCGCGTCGCGGCATGAAAATAGCTTTGTAACCAGCCCTGGGCGCTTAATCTTCCTGACCTCCCCCCTTCCGGCCGTCGTCAGGGGCGACGTCAAAAACTCATTCCGGAAGTTTTTTGACCGGCGCGGTTAGGGAAAACACATCATTAGCCTGAATCAGTACGCTGGACATCTCCTCTACCGTGATGCGTTTATCCATCGCCTGATGGCGCAGAATTTCGTAGGCGCGTTCCTCGCTGATGCCGTGCATACGCATCAATATCGCTTTGGCTTCGCTAACCTGACGGATCCCCAGCATCTTCTTTTCCAGCCGTTCAATGCGTTCCATCATTTGCCGGCGCTGCTGCCGATGGTGCAGCGCCAGTACCATTGAAGAGAGCAGGCCGGAAGCGCGGATCGGGGTGGTGATGGTGGCGCCGGCGCCCATGTTCAGCGCCTGATCGATGAACGTGGGGTTTTCATAAGCAATGACCGAAATCAGGGCGTGGCGAGCGTGATCCAGCCAGGGAACATCCGGTTCCGGCTGGTCTGACTGCGGAGCGAAGAAAATAAGATCGGTATCGGCGGGAAGCTGTTCCGGGATCGGCCAGAACGCCTTGACTTTAAATCCCATGCGTCGCAGATGACGAGTCAATGTTTCGCCATCTTCATCATTGGGATGCAGGACCACACAACGGATCCCCCGGCTGAGGAGCAGAGCGGTGGTGCTGTTGCGGGAGTCGTTACGGCGCATTGGGATACTCCACTTTTGTCAGTTTGGTGACCCAGTCTCCCTGAACCTGGTTGGTCATATAGGGATCGGGCGCCACGATGTGACGCGATTCCCGTACGATGGTGAATTGCCCGGCGTCGTTGGCCTTGCCGATGCGCGGATAAACCCCGGTATGCTGGTTCAGCGGATCGATCCTGATTCGGCCCTGCGGCGCATCGAATTCGCTGCCTCGCAGCGTGGCGGATAAACACGGAATGGCATCGCTGCCGCATTCCCGCACGGCGTTGGCGAACAGATGTACCTGACTGTAGGTCGCCTCCCAGTTCATATCGGTGGTCAGGCCCGGACCGAACATCTGATGAAATTTATCCAGCGCGGCAAGGTTGGCGCGGGTTTGCAGGCTCTGGAAATAGGGCGAGGAGGTGAAGTGTCCCGCCGCCAGTTCGGCGCCCATCATGGCGATTTCGGTTTCGGAAGTATTCAGACTGCCGATAGGCATCCGTTCGGGATCGAGCCCCACCTCATGATAGGCGCGGTAAAGGTAGGGGACGGTCTGACCGATGACGGTGCTGAAAATGAAGTCCGGCTGTTTTTTGCGGATCTCTTCCAGTACCGGCAGAAAAGCCTCATACGGCGCATTGAGATCGAGATAGCGTTCGCCGATCACCGCGCCGTCGTCCCGCTGCAACAGCAGTTCCTGCATATTGCGGTTACATTCGTAAGGGAAAACGTAACGGGAGCCGATCATATAGACCCGGGCGCCGAAATGGCTGGTCAGGTAATCCTCCAGTTGCACGCAGTTCTGGTTGGGCGCGGCGCCGCCGTAAAAGATGTTTTCGGAGAATTCGAACCCTTCGTATAGCTGGGAGTAAAACAGCAGCCGCTGGTATTTCTCCACGATGGGGGACATGGCTTTGCGGCTGCTGGAGGTGTAACCGCCGAAGATCACATTGACGTGATGGTTGACGATCAACTGCTCCGCCAACGCCCGGAAACGCGCATTGTCGGAGTGCGGATCAAGATGAATGGCCTGTAGCGGGCGGCCGTTGATGCCGCCGTCCTGATTGATCTCTTCGATGGCCAGGGTGGCCCCGCGCAGCTGCGATTGCTCCTGCGCGGCGGTCACGCCGCTGGACGAGTAGAGTAAACCGATATTGATTGGTGTGGCCGGCCCCATATGGACTCGCTTAATATTAGTGTCGAAACTTACCCCGGCGCGCATTCGCCGCCATACCGGGAATCATTAATGCGCCAGCAGCGTTTTGTTGAGCATCGCGCCGACGGTGTATTTCGGGTCTACCATATTTCCCAGTCTGACTTTTCCGCACTGGCTCAGCAGCATGTAAGCGTCCCACTGTTCGAAACCGAAATCCTCCACCAGCCAGTAGATGAGATCCCGATAGGCGATGCGGGTGGCGTCTTCCAGCGGCCGGGCGCTGCCGATGCTCATGATGGCGGTATCGTTTTCCATGCGCGGCCAACTGATGGACCAATTCTTGATCAGATCCACTTTGATGGTGGTAACGGAAGGATATTCCACCGCCGTTCCGCAAATTTCGCCGTCGCCTTGACAGGCGTGGGCATCGCCGATAAACAGCCGTCCGCCCGGCGAGCGCACCGGCAGATAGGTGATGCTGCCGGGGCCGATATCGGGAACGTCCATATTGCCGCCGTGGTTATCCGGCGTCAGCGAGTTGATGGAGTCGATTTCCGGCGATACGCTCAGGGTGCCGATATGGGGTTTGTAAGGCAGCGTGTGGCGTTCGCTCCAGTAGACTTTTTCACTGTCCAGCTTGATCAGCCGCACTTTTTCCGGCAGCGGATCGTTGAGCAGCGCCGTCAGGTCGGTGCCTGTCAGGCCGCCGAAATGCGGGATCATGGCGCAAATGCCGTGCGGATCTTCGCCCCTGGGCAGCATGGATTCGATGTACACGGCCAGTACGTCGCCTTTCTCCGCGCCATTGACCATGATGGGACCGTTCTGCGGATTGAGAAACGGCATTTTCAGCAACTGGCTGGGAATGTCCTGTTCGGACTTAATCGCGCCTTCAAACGCATCGCGGGTATCGACAATCACCCGATCGCCGGGCTCAATGGTTAATACCGGGGTGGAGTAGGGGCCGATGGTGTAGTGAAACGCCTGCTGCATCTCTTCGGTCAGATGATGCGTGACCGGCTGACGCTGCGCGCCCACCCCGCGTTGGGTCATGATGGAATCTTCCAGCCATTTCTTCATTGTGTATTCCTCCGCGAAAAAATCATTCCGCGCCGTTTTTGCGGCGAGGGCTAAAGTCACAGCGCCAGATGGCGGCGCATCAGCAGATCGTCGGACAGTTGCTGCTGGTTCAGGGTGTCGACTACCCGGCCTTTATCCATCACGCAGCAACGCTGGGCGGCCCGCTGGATCATGGCGATATCCTGCTCGACCAGGATTACGGCGACCCGCAGCTCACGGGCGATACGCACCAGCGTGTCGGCGATAATGGTGACGATGGAGGGCTGTACGCCTTCCGACGGTTCATCCAGCAGCAAAACTTTCGGCGAGCCGACCAGTGCTCTGGCGATCGCCAACTGCTGCTGCTCGCCGCCGCTCATGGTGCCCGCCTTTTGCTTCAAGCGCTGGCGCAGGATGGGGAAATAGTCCAGCACCCGTTCCAGCAGGTCGTTGGCGAATTCCCGGTGCTCGCGTACGAACTGCATCCCCACTTGCAAATTCTCGGCCACGGTCAGCCCGGAGAACACTTCGCGCCCCTGCGGCACATAGCCGATGCCTAACCGGGCGCGGCGCTGCGGCGTGGCATGGGTGATGTCCGTCTCGCCCAGCAGAATTTGCCCCTGGTTGACGGCAACCGCTCCTATTAACGAACGCATCAGCGTGGTTTTCCCTACGCCGTTGCGGCCGATCACCCCCAGCACTTCCGCGCTATGCAGACGGAGCGTGGCGCCATTCAGCACCAGCCCGCCGCCATAGCCGCCGGTGATGTCATTCACCTGCATTAATACGTCGTCGTTCATCAGGCTTTCCCCAAATAGATATCCGCCACGTCGTCCTGGGCCAGCACCGCCTCGGCTTCACCGTCGGCAAACACCCTCCCCCCATGCAACACCGTCACCCGGGTTGCAATCTGCCGGATGAAGGTCATGTCGTGTTCCACCACCATCAAGGTCAGGCCGTCCTGGCGCATCTGCTTGATCAGTTCGCCGGTCAGATAGGTTTCTTCCACCGACAGCCCGGCGACCGGCTCATCCAGCATCAGCAGCACGGGTTGCAGCGAAACCGCCATCGCGATTTCAAGCCACTGTTTTTTCCCATGCGACAGGTTGCCGGCCAGTCGGCGAGATTCCCCGGTCAGGTTGAAGCGGTGCAGCAGTTCATCAATACTTGCCGGCTGGTGGCGGACTTCCGGCCGCAGATGGCGCAGAGAGAGTTGCAGGTGCTGTTCGACGCTGAGATCGGGGAAGATGCCCGGGATCTGAAACTTGATGCTCATCCCCATGCGAATGCGCTGAAACGGCGACAGTGAATTAAGCCGCTGGCCGAAAAAGCGGATCTCGCCGCTGGTTGGCGTGTGCTCGCCGGTCAGCAACTTGAAGAAGGTGCTTTTCCCCGCGCCGTTGGGGCCGATGACGCAGCGGATTTCCCCCTGACGGATCTGCATGTCGACCTGATTGATGACCTGTACGCCGCCGAAGCGTTTGTCCAGCCCCTGTGTTTCCAGAATGATGTCCGGGGTCATCGGGCGTCCTCCGCGTTGCGTTCGGACGGCATCATGCGGCGTATCCTATCGCCCAGCCACGGCAGAATACCGTTGGGCGCGGCCAGCACGACGAACAGCAGGATCGCCCCCAGCAGGATCATGGCGTATTCGCTGCCGTACACCGCCAGCCACTGGGAGAGCCAGACCAGCAGGGCGGTAATGACGATGGTGCCGAAGATGTTTTTACGTCCGGCGGTCGCGACCCAGATAACCGGCATCGCCGCGGCCGTCAGCCCCATGGAAGAGGGCGTGATATAGGATCCCCACAGGGTGTAGAGCACGCCGGACAGCCCCGACAGCACGCCGCCAAGCACGAAAACCAGCAACTGATAGCGGCGGATATCAATGCCCAGCATTTCCGCCCGCCGCGGGTTTTCGCGGATAGAGGCCAGCGTCAGGCCGAAACCGGAGCGTAATAAACGCCGTACGCCCCAGTAGACCAGCGCCAGCAGTACGATAATCAGGTAATAGAACGCGTTGCCTTCCAGCGCCAGCAGTTCGCCGTCCGGGCCGGGCAGCGAGAGCGGCGGCATGCCGGACATGCCGTTAAAGCCGTTCAGCCGGGCGCTGCCGATAGTCCACTGCGGTCCGGCGGTCTGCGACATAAAGGTTTCCAGCACCAGCGTAAAAGAGAGGGTGACGATACCGATGAAAATACCGGTCACGCCGCCGTAAAACATCAGGTAACCGAGCGCCGCCGCGACGGCCGCCGCCAGCAACAGCGCCAGCAGCAATCCCGACCAGGTGGACAGCACGCCATCGCCGAAATTCAGCGTCAGCACGCCGTAGGCGTAGCCGGCCAGGCCGAAAAAGGCGGTCTGGCCGAAGGAGAGGATCCCGCCGTGGCCCCACATGGCGGCCAGTCCGATGGCGCAGAACGTCCACAGCAGGAAGTAGGCGAAATCGCCGATCGTGCCGCTGTCGACGCCGAGCGGCAATAACAGCGCGGCCAGCAGGATAAGGCCCGCGGCCCATGGCGCGAGCTGACGTTTTCCCGCCGGGCGGATGGATAAGTTGATGGATGATGAGGTCACTGTCGGCTCCTAGCGATGACGGGTAAACAGGCTGCCTACCCCGTTCGGCAGCAGGCGGATGACCAGCATGGCGGTAAGCAGCAGACCGATCTGGCCGGCCAGTTGTCCGTACCAGGCGTTCAGGCCGGTCTGGATCGCCCCCAGCGTCATGGCGGCGGGAATGGTGCCGACCAGAACGTTGGCGCCACCGACCACCACGGAGACAAAAGCCTGCACGATAAAGCTGCTGCCCATGGTGGGCACGGCGGTGAGCGTCGGCGCGTAGATGGCGCCGGCCAGACCGGCCAGTCCGGCGCCCAGCGCGAATGTCTGGGTATAGAGACGGTCGGTTTCCAGTCCCAGGCAGGCCGCCATGCGGGCGTTCTGGATGGTGGCCCGAGCGCAGACGCCGTAATTGGTATGAAAGAACAGCCAGTACAACAGCAGCAGGATGGCGATGGCGAAAAGCGGCAACAGCGCCCGGTAGGTGGCGAAGGAGTATCCGCCCAGCGTAAAGGAGCCGAAAGGCGTGGACAGCCCCTCCAGCGACGGGCCGGCCAGCAATAGCATGCTTTGCTGCACGATCAGGCTGATCGCCCAGGTCGCCACCACCGAGTCATACAGCCGATGGTATAGATGACGCACCACCAGCCGTTCAATCACCCCGCCGGCGAACGCGGCGGCCAGTGAACCGGCCAGCATCGCCAGCGGCAGCGGCAGACCGGACTTGTTCAGTGAGATCGTGACGTAGGCGCCGCACATGATGAACTCGCCATGCGCCAAATTGATGACCCCCATCATGCCGAAGATCACCGCCAGCCCCAGCGCCGCGAGCACCAGATAGGCAAAGTTGTCGCCGAACTGATAAATCACCGAGTAAATAAAGGAGAGCATCTGCTGTTAATCCCTGGTGCCCTGCGCGACACCGTCAGAAAGAAATCACTCCAGGAAAACGCCGTTTGGCTGGCGCTTTCCTGACCGTAAACCGCCGGGTTATGGTTTGGGCGGATTAGACGGCGTGTACTGGCTGGTATCCGGTTTCACCGGCAGATTGCAGCCCGCCTCGCCCAGCCAGTAAGGTTTGATGTCAGGCCAGACTTTGGGGATCTCGACGGAGTGATCTTCTTTGACGTGGGCCAGATAGATGGTATGGCTCAGGTGATGGCTTTTAGGATCGATACAGACCTTGCCGGACGGGCCGTCGGTACAGATATCCCCGCTTTCCAGCGCGTTGCGCACCGCAACCTGATCGGTGCTGGCGGCGCGCTCAACCGCGAGTTTATACAGGTAGACGGCGTCATAAGCGTTGGCCGCTTCCTGATTGATGTAAGGCTCATTGGGGAACTTGGCGCGGAAGCGCTGCTTAAAGTCATTGCTGGCCGGCGTATCCACCTCTTCCATGTAATTCGCGGTAATGTACATGTCTTTCAGCGCGGGCGCCTTGAAGCGTTTATGCTCGTAGGCCTGGGCCACATTGACGGAGCTGGCCATCGGCAGATTGAGTTTTGCCGCCGCCTGCTGCTCGTAATAGGAAGACTGGTTGGTGCCCACCAGCAGCGTCATGACAAAGTCAGGTTTGGCCTGCTGGATATTCTGAATGGTTTGCCCGAACTGAGAGACGCTGAGCGGGATAAACTCTTCGCCGACCATGGTGCCGCCGTTTTCTTCGACGATCTGGCGCACCCATTCCGCCGAAATCTGACCGAAGTTATAGTCGGCGGCAATGGTGTAAACCTTTTTGCCGTATTTTTCCATCATCCAGGGGATGAGGGTGGAGAACTGCTGTTCGGGCACCGCGCCGGTAACGAAGACATTGGTATCGCATACGCCGCCTTCATACTGGTTGTTGTACCAGTAGAGCTGTTTTTCCCGATCCATGATCGGCCGGATGGCTTCGCGCGACGCGCTGGAAAAGGCGCCGAAAATAACATCGACCTTATCGTTTCTGATTAAACGGCGGGCCATCTGCTGAAAGCGGGTATTATCGGACTGCGTATCATATTTTATCAATTCAACCGGACGGCCAAGGATACCGCCTTTGGCATTGATTTCTTCAATCGCTAATTCGGTTGCGTGGATCTTGGGAATAACGGGCAGCGCAAAATTACCGGAAGCGTCTTCCAGTAAGCCAATCTTTATCGGTTCATCTGCGGCGGACGCCATACCTGAAAAGGTCACGGCAAATGCGGAGGCGATAGCAAGTGTCAGCGCGGCGTAATTACCTTTTGTTCTGGACATAAATACCCCTGGCGTTGGTCTGGAAAGAAGCAAAAAAAAAGAGCCCTGCATAGTCCGAAGACTTTGCGTGGGCTCTATTGCCTTCACCACAAACCGACATCATTGGCGGCCTTGCGGAGAGTGGATGTCACTATAAAAAGCAAATCAAAGTGTTGTCAATGGTTAATTTTTCAATATAAATCATATAGTAAAAACATATGACATCGCACTGTTATTGCGCACGCCTGCACAAATTTCGTGCGATTTGCCGGCCGCTGCCGACAGATTGCTAACGTCTGGTTATTTATAAAATATCCCTATTATTTTATTTTCGCGGGCGTCGTTAATCGCAATAAGAGATGATTATTGTTAATAGAATGCACTGGATAAGACACAAGAAAAATTTTCCGCCCACGGCTGGATAACGAGGATTCCGCCCGGTATTGGGGGCCATTATTATATTTTTATCCTCACTAACCTTGCGTGGAAATTACCGGCGAACGTTTCGGTCAATCATGCCGCTGCTGTGTGGACCCATTGTTAAGAACTGTAAATCCATGAAAATAGGTATTTATCTGATAGTGGCCGTTAGGAAATCCCCGTATATCTTCGCCTATCCGCCATAGCGGCAAGGGAGGAGTCACCCTATGTTTAAACCACTGTTAATAAGTACGCTGTTAGTCGGGATGTTCGCCATGACGCCAGCGACAGAGGCCAGCAGCGTCAGTATCGACTTAATGCCCGGCGTCACGCTGAATATCGGTGACCGTGACCGTCGCGGTTATTACTGGGACGGCTATGACTGGCGCAGCGAACGCTGGTGGCGTGAACACCGGGGTTATCACCGTGGTGAGCGTAACCGGCATGGCTACTATTGGGACGGCTGGCGCTGGCGAGACGTTGGCTGGTGGCGCGAAAATAACCGCGGGCCTCGTCATTTCGATCGCGGTCCGCGCGATTTTGATAAACATCATGCGCATCGCGATTCCCGGCGTGGGCCGGGGCCGGGCTGGGGCGACAGACGCGGTCCCGATCGGCACTAAGCGGATGTGAACAACCGGGAGCCGGCAGGCTCCCGGTTTTGTTTCATGCGGCGTCCCGCCCGCAATTTACCTGCCGTGTTGCAGATCGAGGCGATAAACCGCAAATCCCGCATCGTCGGTACCGACGGCGGTCATTGGATATTGGGCTTTTTCTTTGATAAACGTCGCCGCTTTATCCGACGGCGAGGTTTCAAAACGAATATCCAGCGGCGTGTCGCTACTGATTGGCGCCAGCCGCCAGTTATTATCGGCCTGTGGTTTCACTTCCCCTGATTTTTTCGTTTCCGC
This sequence comes from Brenneria goodwinii, assembly GCF_002291445.1. Taxonomy (NCBI): domain Bacteria; kingdom Pseudomonadati; phylum Pseudomonadota; class Gammaproteobacteria; order Enterobacterales; family Pectobacteriaceae; genus Brenneria; species Brenneria goodwinii. The sequence goes on from NZ_CP014137.1 coordinate 99,456, forward strand.
GCTGATATAGGCGGCCAGTACCGCGCGGTTTTCATCCGGCGAGGCAAAGGCGACTCGTTTTTCTCCGGTGCCGGCAAACTTCTCGCCATAGGCGCGATAGTTATTGGTGGCGATGAGGAAGGTTGCATTGGCATCGATCGCTTTACCGTTGAAGGTTAGGTTTTTGATGCGGTGCGCGGTATCGTTGATTAAGGCGCATTCGCCGTCATAACGGGCCGGCTGAGTGACGTCAATCTGATAGTTCACGCCGTCGATGACATCGAAATTATAGGTGCGGAAACCGTCCCAGTTGAGCAATTTCTGGGGGCCGGTATGGTGAACGTCAATCTGATTGAATTGGCCCGCCGAGCACTCCAGCCACTCCTGCACCTCTTGACCTTTCACTTTCACCACCACCAGCGTGTTGGGATAAAGGTAAAGATCCGCCGCATTACGGAAGGTTAACTGGCCTTTTTCCACTTCAACGAAGCTGGCCGGATCGTTTTTGCGGCCACCGGCTTTAAAGGGCGCGGCGGCGGACAGCACCGGCAGGTCGGCCAGATCGGGATCGCCTTGAATAAAATATTCGACATAGGCGCGCTGGGCGTTATTGACGATCTGCACTGTCGGATCGTCCTGAATCAGCGACAGATAGCTGTACATGTTATCGGCCGATTGACCAATCGGTTTGCCGACGAAGTCGCGGGTGTTTTGGTGTGCTGCGGACAGCACATCCACCAGACCGGCGTCTGCCGCCGCCAGCGATTTTTTCTGCGCCTGATCGTATATCGGTCTGGCTTCCGCTTTGGCCGTCTCGACGCGCCATGCGCCGCCGTCATTGTTCAGCGTAAGATCCACCACGCCAAGATGATCGCCCCACTGGCCCGGCATAACGGCCGGAATGCCGTTAAGCGTGCCTTGAGCGATATCGGCCCCTTTTATGGCGGCGAAATCCCGGCTGGGGAAGACGGCATGAGCGTGGCCGAACATGATGGCGTCAATGCCCGGAATCTGGCTGAGATAGTAGACGGAGTTTTCCGCCATGGCTTTGTAAGGTTCGGCGGAGAGGCCGGAATGGGGGATCGCCACCACCAGGTCGGCGCCTTGCTTGCGCATCTCCGGCACCCACTTTTTGGCGCTTTCGGTAATATCTTCGACCGTCACTTTGCCTGACAGATTGGCTTTATCCCATACCAGTATTTGCGGCGGAACAAAACCGACATAGCCGATGCGTAACCGATGGGCATTGCCGTCACGGTCGACGACCGATTTATCTTCAATGCGATAAGGCGTAAACAGCGGTTTGCCGGTTTTGGCGTCCAGCACGTTGGCGTTCACGTAGGGGAATCTGGCGCCGGCCAGCGCCTTATGCAGATAATCCAGACCATAATTGAATTCGTGGTTGCCAATGTTCCCCACGGAATAATCGAGCGTATTAAGCGCCTGATAGACCGGATGAACTTCCCCCTCTGTTAACCCCTTGGCCGCCATGTAATCGCCTAACGGGCTGCCCTGGATGATATCGCCGTTATCGACCAGTACGCTGTTCGCCGCTTGCGCGCGGGCCGCATGAATCAGGCTGGCGGTGCGAACCAGACCGAACTTATCGGTTGGCGTATCTTTGTAGTAATCGAAATCCATCATGTTGCTATGCAAATCGGTGGTTTCCATTATTCGCAAATCAACGGTAGCGGCATGAACGGTGGCGGCGACCAACATAGCAAGCAGGCTTAATGCCAGCGAATGCTTCATTACTTGACTCCTTTGCGGCTGTTATTAGCGGTATATCTCATATAATGATGAATCTATGGTTAAACATCACTGGAAAATATGAAGGTACTCATAAAATGACGGCCCGATCGTTGTTTGTTTCAGCGTTGTATAATGATAGATATGGAGCAAGCATGTGTGGCGGCGGATGGTTATCCGTTCCACGGCATAACCGATAACGATGAGGTAGAAAATGCTGGAACATATTTGCCAACTGGCCCGTGATGCTGGGGATGCCATCATGCAGGTTTATGACGGACATCAGCCGGTTGAGGTGGCGCATAAGAAAGACGATTCCCCGGTGACCGCCGCCGATCTGGCCGCGCATCGGGTGATTAAAGCCGGGTTGGCGGCGGCATACCCGGATATTCCTCTGCTGTCTGAAGAGGATCCCCCGCAGTGGTCGGAGCGGCAGCGCTGGCAGCGTTATTGGCTGGTTGATCCGTTGGACGGCACCAAAGAATTCCTTAAACGTAATGGCGAATTTACGGTGAATATCGCGCTGATTGATAACGGTCAGGCAGTGTTGGGCGTGGTCTATGTCCCGGTGACCGATGTGATGTATGCCGCTGCGGACGGGGAGGCGTGGAAAGAGGAAAAAGGAGAGCGCCGACAGATCGCCGTGCATGACGCGCGTCCGCCGCTGGTGGTGGTGAGCCGTTCCCATGCGGATGATAAGGAACTGAAAGATTACCTCAGTCAATTGGGCGATCACCAGACGGTTTCTATCGGATCGTCGCTGAAATTTTGTCTGGTGGCGGAAGGGAAGGCGCAGCTTTATCCGCGTTTCGGACCCACCAATGTGTGGGATACGGCCGCCGGGCACGCGGTTGCTGTGGCGGCCGGCGCGCAGGTCAATGACTGGCAGGGGAAACCGCTGTCTTATGCCCCGCGCGAGTCGTTCCTGAACCCGGGTTTCCGCGTATCGTTGTTCTGATCGCTTCTTGTTTTTCCGCGAGTCATTTTATGCAGCAGGGCGCCCCTGCTGCATTTACCCCGTCATTTTTTCCTTAAACGGCCTCTTTTGCTCAGGCGTGGCGAAAGGGGGAATCGCTGTCTTCGTTTTGTCATGTCCGTTCAGTAGATTAGCCACCGACCGCTTAATGTGACCGCAAAATCCGCCTGGATTCGGCAATCGATCGACTCTGCCATGTCGGTATGTACAAAACGCGAGTACGGCTTTTTTTGAATATTTACACTAATTGTGGGTGAAATATTTGAATACCGCTCTGTAAAAGTGTGTAAAAGCAGTTAATGATACTGTTCAGCGCGGAACTAAATGGCGTTTAATAGAACTAACTTATCAGTATCCATTATTTCATTAGCGCTCAGAGTTCTTTGCCTTGTCGGCTAGAGGAAGCGCGTAAAACAAGAAGATGGGAGGAGAGTACAACGATGAGGATCTTCGAACGTTACAATCCTATGAAGGTTGCCAAGTATGTGAAAATTCTGTTCCGCGGGCGGCTGTATATTAAAGGCGTTGGTGCTTTTGAATTCGATTACGGCAAAATTTTATTGCCCAAGAAACAAGACAAACAGCATTTGCTGGTAATGTCTGAAGTGAACCGTCAGGTTATCCGATTACAGGCTGAGGTGGGCTGAGATTAAGCTCACCCGGTCCCTTCGCAGGGGCATATTGTTAGCGCCTCCCCCTTTGGCACTGTCTAGTACACAAATGTAAGGATTCTGACGGGGTTGGCCGTTACACCGGCGTAAAAAATTATGCTGAGGAAGCGGAAGGCTCCCGAATGAACCGCAGGGATGCGGTTCAAGCCAGTGCCGCGTCGGGAACGCGTCACTGGCGGTTCGGTAAGAGCGTTCCACTTCCGAAGGCACCGCGCAGCGGCATAATTTAGCCGGAAGCCGGGGTTCGCAGGGCGGCGGCGCTTGAGCGCCATGCGTCGGGCGCGTGCTACGAGGTAGCATGAAAATGGCGGCTTTATCGCGCACGAAACTGTCTCTGAATCCGCATAAAAATGTGACTAAGAGACAGGGCTAGGAGTGGTTTACCCCCCAAAAGGTTACTTTTTCTCTTCTGTTTTCGCTTCGCTGGCGGTGGCTGAAACCGGTTTGTTCTCCAGACGGGTGACCAGCAACTGGTCGATTTTATAGCTGTCGATATCCACCACTTCAAATTTGAAACCGGAGAAACGCACGAAATCGGTGCGTTTCGGGATTTTACGCAGGGTGTACATCATAAATCCGCCGATGGTTTCATAATTGCCCGCATGGGGAAAATCATCGATGCACAGGGCGCGCATCACATCTTCTATCGGCGTTCCTCCCTCGATCAACCAGGAGTTTTCATCGCGCGCGACGATCTGCTCTTCCATTCCCTGGCCGACCAGATCGCCCATCAGCGTGGTCATCACGTCGTTAAGCGTGATGATACCGACCACCAGCGCATATTCATTCAGAATAACGGCAAAATCTTCCCCCGCCGTTTTAAAACTCTCTAATGCTTCGGACAGCGTCAGCGTATCCGGTACGATCAGCGCAGGGCGGATCTGCACGCCGCTGTGCAGCTCCAGGCTCTGATTGCCCAGCACCCGGATCAGCAGGTCTTTAGAGTCGACATAGCCGATAATCTGATCGATGTGGCCGTCGCACACCAGGAATTTAGAGTGCGGCTGCTGGGCAATCTTCTCCTTGATTTGCGCTTCTTCTTCATGCAAGTCAAAAAATACCACGCTTTCGCGCGATGTCATGGAAGAGGGCACGGTGCGCGACTCCAGCTCAAACACGTTTTCGATCAGTTCATGCTCCTGCTTGCGCAACACTCCTGCTAAAGCGCCGGCTTCGACCACGGCGTAAATATCATCAGAGGTGATGTCATCCTTACGCACCATCGGCAGTTTGAGCAGCCGAAAAATGACGTTCGCCAGGCCGTTAAACAACCAGACCAGCGGGCGGAAGATAAACAGGCAGAAGCGCATAGGATTGATAATACGGATAGCAACGGCTTCGGGGGCAATCATGCCAATGCGTTTCGGGGTGAGATCGCCAAACAGAATAAACAGACTGGTAACGAGTACGAACGAGCAGATAAAGCTGACTTTGTCGGCCGATTCCGGCGACATGAATTGTTCAAATAGCAGCGTGAACGTTGGCGAAAAGGCGGCATCGCCGATAATACCGGCCAGAATGGCGACCGCGTTGATGCCAATCTGTATGACGGTAAAGAAAATACCGGGTGTTTCTTGAAATTTTAATACCATATCGGCGTTGAGGTTTCCCTCATCGGCCAGCTGTTTGAGCTTTATTTTACGGGACGCGGCCAGCGAGATTTCTGACAGTGCAAAAAATGCACTAAGGGCAATAAGAAGAATAATGAGTAGTAGACTGTTTAACATAATGTTTTCGCTTTGACCCGGAGATGGGAAAGGCAATCCTCAGAAAGGCAAATTATCTTAAATAACGCACAAGAAGCCGTTAACAGGGCTGGGGAACCAGCCCAAATTTTTAATATACCCAGCATATTGGGAGCTATTGGGTATACCGGCGATTATAACAGGAGTGGTGAATTTACTGCCATATTTCAGCGCTGAGGGGGGAGACAAACGCCGATACCGCCGAGTGCGCAGTAACCTTGCGGATTTTTATGCAGGTACTGCTGGTGTTCATCTTCAGCGTAATAGAACGGGCCGGCGGGAACGATTTCCGTGCTGATGGTCCGGGTATCGCCGTTGTCTTTCATCGCCTGTTGAAAACGCTGATAACTCTCGCGGGCCGCCTCTTCCTGCTCGGGCGTGAGCGTATAAATCGCAGAGCGATACTGGGTGCCGATGTCGCCGCCTTGGCGCATGCCCTGCGCGGGATCGTGGTTTTCCCAGAAAAGCTGCAGGAGTTGGCGATAAGTGATGACATTGGGATCAAACACTACGCGTACCGCTTCGGCATGGTCGGTTTTCCCGCTGCAAACTTCACGGTAGGTGGGGTTGGGGGTGTAGCCTCCGGTATAGCCGGCGGCCGTGCTGTAGACGCCGGGTTGTTGCCAAAAAAGACGTTCGACTCCCCAAAAACATCCCATCGCAAAGATGGCGACCTCCATATGATCCGGCACATGGGTCATGGAATGTTCACTAACGGCATGCAATCTGGCGACCGGCATCGGCGTTATGCGCCCCGGCAAGGCTTCTGATTGCTTAATTCGCTGTGTTTTATCGACGTTATCTATCACTTTTTTTTGCGCTCCGGCGTTACAAATCACGTTGTGTCTTTTGAAGCATAACCGAGAAGTTTTACCCTGTCTTTATAACCTATAGATGTTTAATGTTAAGGTTATGTTCACTTGTAACGCTGCATTTTAGAATTTACCGATTAAAATCTATAGCTAAAGGAAAATATTAATATTTCCTGCTAGCGTTGCGGGTAGATGGTGTTTATCTGCGTAACGTAATATTAAACGATATACTTGATGTGATAGAACAAGGTTATCAGGGAGCTAAGTGACTATTTCCACGGGACAAAAAAACAGCCATTCAGGCTTCCGCACGCCACATCGCCTTATGTGGAGTTTATTGTGCGTACTGTTATTTCCCTCCGCCAGTTTTGCCGCCAATGTGCGTTTGCAAGTCGTTGGATTGGACGGCGCGCTGCAAAAGAATGTGCGGGCGCGTTTATCCACGATCGCCGCCGATGAAATCAATGCCGATGGCCGTTTCCGCTCGCGCGTCGATGATGCGATCCGTCAGGGATTGCGCGCTCTGGGATATTACGATCCGCAGATTACATTTGACTTTCGCCCCGCGGTCAACGGCGGGCGTCCGGTTCTGATTGCCAACGTCACGCCCGGCGAACCGGTAAAAATCGCTGATGTGAATATTGTTCTGCGCGGCGGCGCCCATGATGACAAGGATTATCAGCAAATTGTGGCGAAGGATACGCCTGCCGTCGGCAGCGTGCTGAATCATGGCGATTACGACGGTTTTAAAAACTCTTTGAATGGGTTGTCGTTGCGTAAAGGGTATTTCGATGCCCACTTTCTGCAGAGCCAGTTAGGCGTGGTACAGGAAGAGCGAAAAGCCTTCTGGGATATCGATTTCGACAGCGGTGAACGTTACCGTTTTGGCGAAATTAAATTTCAGGGATCGCAAATCCGTGAGGAGTACCTGCGAAATCTGGTGCCCTTTCATTCTGGCGACGCCTACAGCAGCGAAGATCTTGGCGAGTTTAACCGTCGTTTGTCAGCCACGGGATGGTTTAATTCAGTGGTGGTTTCGCCCGATTTCAGCCAGTCGAAAGCGACCAAAACTCTGCCGCTGGATGCGGTCGTCACTCCCCGCACCCGTAACCGTATAGAAACCGGGGTCGGGTATGCGACCGACGTCGGGCCGCGTTTCAAGACCACCTGGAACAAGCCCTGGATCAACGCCTACGGACATAGTCTGGAAAGCAGCCTCAGCGTATCCGCTCCTGAGCAATCCCTTGATTTTAGCTATAAAATTCCACTGCTGAAAAATCCGTTAGAACAGTATTACCTGCTGCAAGGCGGCTTCAAGCGCGAAGATCTCAATGATACGCGGTCTGACTCAACCACGCTGAACGTGGCGCGTTACTGGGATTTGTCCAGCGGTTGGCAGCGGGCGGTCAATTTGCGCTGGAGTCTCGATCACTTTACGCAGGGCAGCGTGACGGACACCACCATGTTGATCTATCCCGGCGTAAGCATTAACCGTACCCGTCAGCGGGGCGGGTTGATGCCGGTATGGGGAGACAGCCAGCGTTACTCTATCGATGTTTCCGATACCCTGTGGGGATCGGATATCGATTTCGTCGTTTTGCAGGCGCAAAACGTCTGGATCAGAACGCTGGCGGACAAGCACCGTTTTGTCGCGCGCGGCAATCTGGGGTGGATCGAAACCAACAGCTTTTCACGTGTTCCGCCGTCCCTGCGTTTTTTCGCCGGGGGCGATCGCAGCATTCGCGGCTATAAGTACAAATCCATCTCGCCGCGTGACAGCGACGATAAATTGACCGGGGCGTCCAAACTGGCCACCGGGTCGTTGGAGTATCAATACAACGTGACGGGAAAATGGTGGGGGGCGGTGTTCGTGGATTCAGGCGAAGCCGTCAACGATATCAAACAGAATGACTTTAAGACCGGTGCGGGCGTCGGCGTTCGCTGGGCATCTCCTATTGGTCCGGTGAAATTTGACCTTGCGACGCCGATTGGCGATCCAGAGAAACATGACGTGCAGTTCTATATCGCTTTGGGACCCGAGCTATGATGTTGTTGAAAAATGCGAGTCTGATAAAAAAAATTGGCATTGGCCTTCTCGCTTTCCTGTTGTTATTACTCATAACGCTCGTGTTGCTGGTGGGAACGACGCCGGGTTTGCATCTGTTGCTGAATGGCGCCGCGCGCTTTGTGCCCGGGCTGGAGATTGCCGGCGTCAACGGCGGCTGGCGCGATCTGACGCTGAAGAATATGCGTTATCAAATGCCGGGCGTTACGGTTAAAGCCGACGAGTTTCATTTGTCGCTGGCGCCTGGCTGTCTGTTGCGCAGTCAGCTTTGCATCAACGATGTGTCGGCGCGAAATATTGACGTGGCCGTGGATAGCAAATCGTTGCCGGTTTCAGAAGAGGCGCCGGCGCCCAGCGAGCCGCTGACCGAAATATCCGCGCCGTTTCCCATCGACTTGCATCAGTTGGTGTTAACCAACGTTCATGTCGCCGTGGACGATATGGCCATCTCTCTTGGCGAGTTCCGTACCGGTATGACGTGGAAAGGACGGATGCTGACGCTGCTGCCAACCAAAATCGACGCCTTGCTGGTCGCGTTGCCGAAAACCCCTGTCGATGTGCTTGAAGATGGCAAAGTGACGGCGGCGGAAGTGGCGGCGGCCGTTAAAGAGACCGCCGCCGACGTTCGCGCGTCGATGGAGAACGGAACGGCTCAGCCGATTGAGATTAATAAGACGCTATCCGGTACCAAAACGTCGCCGGACGAGACGGCCGCCGCGGATAACGGCAGTGCGGCGCAGAAGTCCGCTTCCGCAGGCGATGCGGCTTCCACTCAGCCGGAACAGCCGCTCGGCGAGCGGTTAGCCGCGCTGTTCTCCAAACCTTTATTGCCCGATTTGCCGCAATTTACCCTGCCGCTGGATCTGAACATCGCGGAAATTCATGGTGAACAACTGCGGCTAACGGGCGATCAGGACATCCTGATCTCCGATCTGTGGATCCAGGCTTCAACGCGGGAACAGCGCCTGGATCTGGACAAGTTTGTCGTGCAGTCGCCGCAGGGCGGGCTGAATGTGCGCGGGAGCGTAACGCTCAGCGATAACTGGCCGGTCTCCTTCACCGCCAACGGCGTATTGAATGTTGATCCGCTGAAAGGGGAAAAACTCAAACTTACCGTTGACGGCGGATTGCGCGAACAACTGAATGTTGCGTTGAATCTGTCCGGTCCGCAGCGGGCGCAGCTAAATCTGCAAACCGAACTGGCGCAAGCGGGTCTGCCATTGGCGCTTACGCTGCAAACCGATCGGGTGCGCTGGCCGTTAACCGGAGAGCCGCAGTATCAGGTGAACGACCTGCAAATGCAGTTGAACGGCAAGGCCACGGATTACACCCTTTCGCTACGCAGTGATGTGCGCGGAGTGGATTTGCCGCCCGCCTCGCTGACGCTGGACGGAAACGGCAATGCGCAGCAATTTAACCTGACGCGTCTGCGATTGTCCGCCCTGCAGGGCAATGCCGATCTGAGCGCCGTGGTGGACTGGAGTAAGGCCATCAGTTGGCGTAGCGAGCTGGTATTGAGCGGCATCAATACGGCGAAACAGTGGCCGGACTGGCCGGCGAAAATTGACGGCAAGGTGACCACGCGCGGCAGTCTGTATGGCGGCAACTGGCAGTTACAGGTGCCGGAGCTGCGCTTGGATGGCAATGTGAAGCAGAACAAGCTGTCCGCCAGAGGCGAACTGCGAGGAAACGCCGCCGGCCAGTGGCAAATACCGGGGCTTAATCTGGCGCTGGGCGTCAACCAACTCAACGTTAAGGGCGAACTGAGCGATAAGTGGCTACTGGATGCCGATATCAATGCGCCGTCGCTTAACGGCGCGCTGCCTGGTCTGGCCGGGCGAATCGCCGGTACGCTGAAATTACGCGGCAACCTGCGTGAACCGCAGGTTCTTGCGGATCTCACCGCATCCGGCCTGCGCTGGCAGGAGATGACCATTAACCGCATTAAAGTGGATGGCGATATACGTTCCGAACAGCAGATCCAGGGCAAGCTGGCGGTGCGTTTGGAACAGCTGCACCAGGAGGGGCTGGATATCAGCTTGCTGACGCTGAATGCCGACGGCAATGAGCAGCAGCATCAGTTGCGCTTGAATATGGAAGGCGAGCCGGTATCGGGGCAGTTGGCGCTGTCCGGCAGCTTCGATCGGCAGACGCAGCGCTGGCGCGGCACACTGAATAATACCCGGTTTGATACGCCGGTCGGCGAGTGGCGTTTGGTGCCGTCGATGGCGCTGGATTACCAGAATCTTCAGCAAAAAATCAGTATTGGCGCGCATTGCTGGCGTAATCCCAATGCCGAACTCTGCGTGCCAAGAACCATTGAAGCCGGGGCGAGCGGTCAGGCGAGTATCAGATTAAACCGTTTCGATTTAGCCATGCTCAAGCCTTTCCTGGGGGAAGACACCGTATTGGCGGGAACCTTCTCCGGGGGAGCCGACGTGAGCTGGCAGCCAGGGCAGGGCTTGCCGCAGGCGAAAGTGACGTTGACCGGCAACGGCGTTAATGTCCGCCAGCAGGTGCAGGGTAAAACGCTGCCGATCGCATTTGATACGCTAACCCTGAATGCCGGCATCGATCGTGGCCGCGCCCAGTTGGATTGGCTCATCGCCATCCGCGATAACGGCCGTTTCAGCGGCGATGTGCAGATTACCGATCCGCAGGGAAGACGCAATCTTGGCGGCACTATCGCTATCAATAACATTTCTCTGGCATTGCTTGCCCCGGTGTTGCAACAAGGGGAAAAAGCCACAGGCATGCTGAATGCCAATTTGCGTCTGTCGGGGAATGCGGAGCGCCCGCAGATATTCGGGCAGATTGCGTTGGAGCAGTTTGATCTGGATGGCAGTTGGATGCCGATCGATCTGACCAATGGCCAACTGGCGGTAAATTTCAGCGGCATGTCTTCAACCATGCAGGGTTTTCTGAAAACGGATAACGGGCAGCTAAACCTGAGCGGCAATGCTGATTGGGCGCAACCGGACGCATGGCGGGCCAGCATTGCGGCCAAAGGGGATAAGATCCGGGTAACCGTTCCGCCGATGGCGCGTCTGGATGTTTCGCCGGACATCGTGTTTGAGGCCACGCCGCAGTTGTTCGCGTTAAACGGTTCGGTCAATATTCCCTGGGCGCGTATTGTGGTCAACGAACTGCCGGAGAGCTCGGTGGGCGTTTCGTCAGATGAAGTGATGCTGGATGCCAATCGTCAGCCGCTGCAGAAAGCCTCGACTTCCATCCCGATCAACAGCAATCTGACCATCCGTATCGGTGACGATGTCCGGCTGGATGCCTACGGGCTGCGGGCCCGTTTGCAGGGCGACCTGAAAATGATACAGGATGAGCGCGGGCTGGGGATCAATGGACAGGTCAATATACCTTCCGGCCGCTTCAAAGCCTACGGGCAGGATCTTATCGTGCAAAAAGGGCAGATTCTGTTTTCCGGCCCGCCGGATCAGCCGATACTCAATATTGAGGCCGTGCGTAATCCCGACAATACGGCGGATGACGTAACCGCCGGCGTTCGCGTCACCGGTATGGCCAGCGCGCCCAAACTTGAGGTGTTCTCCGATCCGAGCATGTCGCAGCAAGAAGCGTTGTCATATTTGCTCAGAGGCGAGGGTCTCGACAGCAGCGGCGCCGATAGTTCGGCAATGACATCAATGCTTATTGGTTTAGGGGTTGCACAAAGTGGTCAAGTTGTGGGTAAAATCGGCGAGGCCTTTGGGGTAAGTAATTTAGCTCTGGATACACAGGGCGCTGGCGATAGTTCTCAAGTGGTTGTCAGCGGTTACGTTCTTCCCGGCCTGCAAGTTAAATATGGTGTTGGCATATTTGATTCTTTGGCAACGTTAACGCTGCGTTACCGCTTGATGCCAAAGCTATACTTGGAAGCGGTGTCTGGTCTCGATCAGGCATTAGATGTGCTCTATCAGTTTGAGTTCTAGCGATGCGAATTATTGTCTATGGCAGTTTACGACGCAAACAGGGAAACAGTCACTGGATGACTAACGCCCAATGGTTGGGGGATTGTCAACTCGCTGGATTCGAGTTGTATAACCTCGGCCATTATCCGGCGGTAGTGCCCGGCGATGGGAAGATTTACGGCGAAGTCTATCGCATCAGTTCGTCGATACTGGCGGAACTGGATGCATTGAAGCGAGATGGTCACGAATACCGGCGTGAGCTGATCGGCACCCCGCTGGGGAACGCCTGGATCTATTTATATAAGCATTCGGTGGCGGGCTTGCCGCTTATCCCCAGCGGGGATTGGCTGCAGCGTGAAGAAGAACCATAAAAAAAACGCCGCGTAATGCGGCGTTTTTGATCGTGCTGTCAGCCAGTCTTATTTTTTCTTGGCGCGTTCGAAAGAGGCGACGATTTCCGCTTTGGCGGCTTCGGCGTTATCCCAGCCTTCGACTTTTACCCACTTGCCTTTTTCCAGATCTTTATAGTGTTCAAAGAAATGGGTGATCTGCGCACGCAGTAATTCCGGCAGGTCGTTGACGTCTTTGATGTGATCGTACTCTTTAGACAACTTGCTGTGCGGCACGGCGACCAGTTTGGCGTCTTCACCGGATTCGTCAGTCATTTTCAGTACGCCGACCGGACGGCAACGGATAACCGCGCCCGGCTGCAACGGATACGGGGTCGGCACCAGTACGTCAACCGGATCGCCATCCAGCGACAGGGTATGGTTGATATAACCATAGTTGCATGGGTAGAACATGGCGGTAGACATGAAGCGGTCTACAAACAGCTCCCCGCTATCTTTATCAACTTCATATTTGATCGGATCGGCATTAGCGGGGATTTCAATAATTACATAGATATCTTCCGGAAGATCTTTGCCTGCCGGGACATTGTTCAGACTCATGTCGGTTTCCTTCTCTTCAAACCTGAAATGGCGTGGCGGTCATTATAGCCAAAACGCGCTTAATGTCCCCGATTTTTAGCGCCTTCTAGTGGCTGGAGATAGGCCAGTATTGATTGACCGGGCAGTGTTGTACACCGACCATTCCTGCGGCGGCGGGAATGGCGAAGGATGAAGAGGTCTTAGTCGGCCGAACTTTTTTTCTTACGCAGTTTGTTCCAGATTTTGCTTTCCTGCCCGCGCCATAAACGCTGGATATTGTCGTGGTGACGCACCAATATCAGACAGGAGAGCATGGCGACAGGGAACGTGAACTGCGGCTTGAACCACCAGACATAGAACGGCGCAATCAGCGCGCTGATAATCGCCCCCAGAGACGAGTAGCCGCTCAGCAGCACGGTAAGCAACCAGGTTCCCGTCATCAGGCCGGTGAGATCCCAGCCGATTGGCGCGATGGCGCCGAACGCCGTGGCGACGCCTTTGCCGCCCTGGAAATGAAAAAACACCGGATAGATATGGCCAAGACAGGCGGCGATAGCGGTCAGACCTAGGTATAGCGGGGGAACGCCCAACGCATACGCCGCCCAGACGGGCAGCATGCCTTTTAATACGTCGAAGATCAGTACGGCGGCAGCGACGGATTTCCCGCCGATACGTAATACGTTGGTGGCGCCGGGATTCCCAGAGCCATGCTCGCGAGGGTCCGGCAGCCCGGCGATCCGACAAACCAGAATCGCGCTGGAAATGGAGCCACACAGATACGCGATTAATATCATACCAAGCGCGGTAGCACTCATAACGCGGTTCCGTTTAATAGAAAGACGTTCAATAAAAGGACGTTTAATAAGGGTCGTTTTACTCTTTGCATCTGTGGATAATACGCATATTCCGTCGGAAGTGGTATCCGACAACGACAAAAACAGAGAATGGCGTGATGGATATCGTATTTATTGAGGAACTTACCGTAATTACCACCATTGGTGTTTACGACTGGGAACAGACCATCCAGCAGAAGCTGGTGTTTGATATCGAAATGGGTTGGGATAACCGTCAGGCGGCGGGAAGCGATGACGTTAACGACTGCCTGAGCTACGCCGACGTCAGCGAGGCGGTGATTGCGCTGGTGGCGGGACAGCGCTTTGCGCTGGTTGAACGCGTCGCGGAAGAGGTGGCGACAATGCTTATGCGGCGTTTCTCCATCCCCTGGTTACGCATTAAGGTTTGCAAGCCGGGCGCGGTGGCGCAGGCGCGGCAGGTCGGCGTAATTATTGAGCGCGGGACGCGATAAATCCGATTTTGCTTAAATAATGCTGCGCTGTACGTAACGAAACAGTAACCTGAAGGGTCTATAAAGCGGGTATAGCGGCTTGCTAAGCAGCGCAGCCGCTTTTTTATGGCGGGCTATCCCAGCCCGCTACCCTTACGGGGCGTCGCAAGCGACGTTCGAAAACGCCCGAAGGGCCGTTGTGATGCGGCGTTAAAGCATACTTCAGGCGTTTTGGGGATGGTGTAAGGTTTTATGTTTCAATAATAAGAAGCAAGGATTCTAGATGGCAGATCTGCATTCGTTGTTCATTGCATTTATTCTTGGTGTGGTTGAGGGACTTACTGAGTTTTTACCCGTATCCTCCACCGGTCATATGATTATTGTCGGTCATTGGTTGGGGTTTGCGGATGACAAGGCAAAAACGTTTGAGGTGATCATTCAACTCGGTTCAATTCTGGCGGTCGTCGTGATGTTCTGGCGCCGCCTGTTTGGTCTTATTGGTATCCATTTCGGTCAGGTTCCGCATGAAGGTCATACCGCCGGGCGTTTAAAGCTGAGTCATATCCTGCTGGCGATGATTCCGGCTGTGGTGCTCGGCCTGATTTTTCACGATGTGATCAAATCGCTGTTTGAACCCCGAAATGTCATGTACGCGCTAGTGGTCGGCGGTTTCCTGCTACTGGCGGCGGAATGGTTGAAACCCCGGCATCCGCGGGCGGTTGGGTTGGATGATATTACTCATCGCCAGGCGTTTATGATCGGCTGCTTCCAGTGTTTAGCGCTCTGGCCGGGTTTTTCTCGCTCCGGCGCCACGATTTCCGGCGGGATGCTGGTGGGCGTCAGCCGTTATGCCGCATCGGAGTTCTCTTTCATTCTGGCGGTTCCCATGATGTTGGGCGCGACGGTGCTGGATCTTTATAAGAGCTGGCATTTTCTGTCGCTGGCCGATGTGCCGATGTTCGCCGTGGGCTTTATTACGGCCTTTATCGTGGCGCTGATTGCGATTAAAACCTTTTTGCAGGTTATCAAACGCATCTCTTTCGTTCCTTTCGCGATTTATCGCTTTATCGTCGCGGCGGCGGTGTACATGGTGTTTCTGTAATCCTGCTCGCAAAGTAAAAAAGCCGCGCAGCGGCGCGGCTTCAGACTGTTGACAAAGCCCCTAATATACCTCTGCCATCCTTCACGGCCCCAGCGCGGTCATTCCCGCAGTAGTAGGCGGGAATATCCTGCTGAAACCGTAAACAGCCATTGGCTGATTCCCGCCTACGCGGGAATGACGGGTTTGGGAAGGTTTGTCATCAACCTCGCCGCGCATGGCGCGGCTTTTGCTTATATCGCTGACGGGGCGTTATCCGCCTGTTGCGCTTTCCACCGCTCCAACGCTTTGCTACGGCGGCGATTAAGTTCGTTGCGTACCTCAATGCCCTGAAAACCATCGGCAACGACTTCCGCGCTGGTGACGCCGCGCGCGACGCGAAAAGCTTCGCGCAGATAGTCGCCTTGCGGGTAAGCGGTTTCCTCAAAGCCGGCGCGCCCGCGGGCGTCTGCCTCGCTGGTGATCGCCAACTGTTCCAGCCGCTGCGGTTTACGCCAGACATCCAGGGCGTCAAACAGCTTCAGCAGCGTTTTGGGCTGCAATACCTGAACGGTATGCACCAGATCGTGATATTCCGCGACCAGTTTTGCCAGATCCCGAATATGGTTGGGAATACGCAAGCGCAGGCACAACGCCTCAACCAGCTTCACCCCTGCCGGCCCATGGCCGTGATGGCGCGGCCACAGTTCGGGCGGCGTCAGACCTTTGCCGAGATCGTGACACAGGGTGGCGAAGCGAACGTCAACATCCGGGGTGAGACGGGCGGCGATGGCCAGCGTCATCAGCGTGTGAACGCCGGTATCAATTTCCGGGTGCCATTTGGCCGGCGCCGGGATGCCGTAAAGTTTATCGATTTCAGGAAACAGCACGGCAAGCGCGCCGCAATCTCTGAGTACCTGAAAATAAACCTGCGGGGACGGGGTCGCGAGCGCTTTCTCGGTTTCTTTCCAGACACGCTCCGGCGTCAGGTAGGCAAGCTCCCCCTCATGCGTCATTTTTTGCATCAGCGCCATGGTTTCTTCGGCGATCTGGAAACCCAGGCTGGCGAAGCGGGCGGCAAAACGCGCAACGCGCAATACGCGCAGCGGATCTTCGCTGAATGCGTCGGAAACATGACGCAGCAGGCGATGTTCCAAATCCCGGCGGCCGTGATAGGGATCGATCAACGCCCCCTGTTCCGTGCGGGCTATCGCATTAATGGTTAGATCCCGGCGCAGTAAATCCTGCTCCAGCGTGACATCCGGCGCCGCATGGCAAACAAAACCGGTATAGCCGTTGCCCGATTTCCGTTCGGTACGGGCCAGCGCATATTCCTCATGGCTGACCGGATGCAAAAATACGGGAAAATCTCTTCCTACCTGCTGATAACCCTGAGCCAGCATTTGCTCCGGCGTTGCGCCAACCACTACCCAGTCTCGTTCGGTCACGGGTAAATTAAGCAGACTGTCCCGCACGGCACCGCCGACAAGGTAAATATTCAACGTCGGGCTCCTGTGAATGTATCGTCATATTCATGACATATTACCATTTTTGCGCATTATTACCGTTACAGACAGCGGATAATGCTAACTCATCCAGCGGTCGCTCTTCTTCCGGCGGGGGATAATATGCGGCAGCAGCAGGCCCAACAGAAGTCCGGCGCCAGCCACGCCGCCGCCGTACAGGAACCATTGCAGAATGATGGTTCGCTGTTTATCGTCAAGCTGGACATTCGCGGCGCTGACTTTCTTCTGCGCCACGATGAGCTGGTTTTTTAATTCCTGATTTTCGTTATGTAACCCATTGATAATACCGTCGCTGGCGGCAACTTTTTGCTGCATCTCCGCTGTGCGCTGGTTCCAGGTTTGATCGATATTCTTCAGTTTTTCCGTCAGGTCGTTAACCTGATTTTCCAACTCGGGTACGCGGGTTTTTAGGCTTGGGGTTTCACTCAACTGATCGAGCGGGATCCAACTGGTGCGGTTTCTGTCATCGCGGATTTGTGCGTAGCCCGCTCCTTGATTAACGCTGAGTACCGTCACTTCATCGCCGGCGTTTAGCGTACCCACAATGCGGTATTGATTGCCTGGGCCGCTGTGGATGTAGGTCAGTAACTCATCAGAAATATAACGTTTTTCTTCCGCGTGAGCAGTCAAACTTGAAGCAAAGGTCATTAAGGTAAAACAAATCAGGAGTAATTTCTGCATAAGATCATCAGGTTGCGTGAGTCATAGGATGATAGTAGAGGCTTAAGTCTGACGAGGCAATGATTAAACCTGAATGAGAACTTTCTCACTCTTGGTTCGTCCGGCGTCTCTCCTGGGCGCAGTTCGGTTTTTTTATGGCGCGCCGTCCCTGGCTACTTGTGATGCTACGTCAAAAATTTTTCCCGGAAATCTTTTGTTTGCGCGTGAACATGAATCGAACCGATAGCGGCGCGAGCGGGAATAGCCAAACATCGGAGGATGCGGCAAAGGTGGCAAGGTGAAGTAAAATATTATCTACTAACGGAATTGGCGCCAAACCCGATGTGGGAAATGTTATGAGTGAAGAGATTGAACTGAAATTTATTGTTCGCCCCGACAACGTTGATTCGCTGCGCAAGCAGCTATCCGTCTGGCAGAGTGAGTACAGTCATGCTGAACATATGCATGCCCAGCGGCTGTCGAATATCTATTATGAGACGGCAGACCACTTCCTGCGCCAACAGGGTATCGGTCTGCGCATTCGCGGTGAGAACGAACGTTATGAAATGACGGTGAAAACCGCCGGTAAAGTGATTGGCGGGCTGCATCAGCATCCTGAATATAATGTGCCGCTGGAAAAAGCGGCGTTGGATCTTGGTCTGCTTCCGGCGGATATCTGGCCTGAAAATTGCGATCCCGCGGAGCTTCAACAATCCCTTAAGCCGCTGTTCAGCACCGACTTTACCCGGGAGAAGTGGGTAGTCACTTATCATCAAAGCGTGATTGAAGTTGCCCTTGACCGTGGCGAGATTCGCGCGGGCGAGCTTAGTGAACCGCTGAACGAACTTGAAATGGAGCTCAAGCTGGGGCAGACCTCGGATCTGTTTGAACTGGCGGCGGAAATCGCCGAGTTCGGCGGCCTGCGTCAAGGGAGTCTCAGTAAAGCCGCCCGTGGGTATCATCTGGCGAAAGGCAATCCGCCGCGCGAGTGCCGCCCGGCCGGTATCCTTGTTCTGGAGCCGAAAACCAATATCGATCAGGCGATCGGCGCGGCATTGGAGTACGCGCTGGGCTATTGGCAGTATCATGAAGAGCTGTGGGTACGCGGCAACATTGAGGCCCGTCACGCATTGCCGCAGGCCGGCGCGCTGATGCGCGAAATGCTGGTACTGGTCGGCGGCGTGATCCCCCGTAAGGTAACGACCCTTTTTCGGGCCGCGCTCACCAGCCTGGAGGATAAAGTGCAGGGACCCGGAGATGCGGAGTCGCTATGCTACGGCGTGGAATACTTACAAAGTAAGTTGGTGCTTACCTCATGGCTGGTGGAGGCCGGCTGGCGCAGCCATCTGGATAATAAAGAGCGTATCAAGTTACTGGGCTCCTACAAACGCTTTGCCGATATCATGTTGGGACGCAGCGCCGCCGAGCTGAAACACACCTTCGGCGGCCCCCTGAGCGACGTTCAATATGTCCAGCAGTTGCCTCGTTTACAGCGCAATATTTGTGCTCTTCAACTGTTATCCGGCGCGTATCCGGCTGAACAGGCGGAGGCATATATCGAGCGCTGGCGCGCGCTAATCGAGGCGGTTGAACAACTGTCAGACGATCAATCGCCGTCGCCGTATCTGGAAACCTGCCGCAAACAAGCATTGGCTCAGTCACCATTCTGGTTACACAGCGCCGGGAATTAACCGTTAACTGCGCTCACCCGCTATTGACGGCGGGTGACATCTCAAAGGAATCATCATGTCGACACGTCCTTTGCCGTCTTTACCTTCATTACTGGCGGAACAGTCTCAACGGGTTCTACTCCGTCTGCAGGAAGCCGCTGCCGATCTTGCCCCGGCAACGGAGGGCGATCTTGCCGTACTGGCGATGAGCGATTTTGTCGGTGATGCGCTGATTCGCTATCCGGACTGGTGGCGGGATCTTCATCGTCAGCCGCCGCAGCCCGAAGAGTGGCGGCATTATTCCGACTGGTTGAACCAGGATCTGGCCGAGGCGCATGATGAAACGGCGCTGATGAACGTTCTGCGGCGGTTTCGCCGTCGCATGTTGGTGCGGATTGCCTGGTCGCAGGCGTTACGCACCAGCACCACGGAGCAGACATTGCGGCAGCTCAGCGAACTGGCGGAAACCTTGATTGTTGCGGCCCGCAGTTGGTTGTATCAGGCCTGCTGCCGGGATTGGGGCACGCCCGTCAATGAGCAAGGCATTCCCCAACCGCTGCTTATCCTGGGAATGGGCAAGCTAGGCGGCGGCGAGCTGAATTTTTCTTCCGATATTGACCTGATTTTTGTCTATCCGGAGAACGGTCAAACGCAGGGCGGGCGGCGCGAGCTGGATAATGCGCAGTTTTTTACCCGTTTAGGTCAGCGGCTGATTAAGGTGCTGGATCAGCCCACGGTTGATGGCTTTGTGTATCGTGTCGACATGCGGCTGCGCCCGTTTGGCGAGAGCGGTCCGCTGGTGCTGAGTTTTGCCGCGATGGAGGACTATTACCAGGAACAGGGAAGGGACTGGGAGCGCTATGCAATGGTAAAAGCCCGTCTGCTGGGCGGAATGGACGATGAATATAGCCAGGAATTACGCCGAACTCTGCGGCCTTTCGTCTTCCGGCGTTATATCGATTTCAGCGTGATTCAGTCGCTGAGGAACATGAAGGGGATGATTGCCCGCGAAGTCCGCCGGCGTGATTTGCGCAACAACATCAAGCTGGGCGCGGGCGGTATTCGTGAAATTGAGTTTATCACTCAGGTCTTCCAACTGATCCGCGGCGGCCGTGAGCCGGGGCTGCAGGAAAGGGCGCTATTGCCGACGTTGCGTCATATTGGGGAACTGGGATTATTGGCGCAGCCGCAGGTGACTGAACTTAGCGAGACGTACTGCTTCTTGCGCCGGCTGGAAAATCTTCTGCAGGCGATTGCCGATGAGCAAACGCAGACCTTGCCGGACGATGAACTCAATCAATCGCGGCTGGCGTGGGGCATGGGATTTGATGGCTGGGCGATGTTGCAACAGGCGCTGTTGCGGCACACGCAGTCCGTGCGCCGCGTGTTTGACGACTTAATCGGCGACGACGTGCCGGATAATCATGATATTCCCGAACACGACAGCTATTGCAGCCTGTGGCAGGATATGCTGGATTATGCCGATCTGGCTTTGCTTACGCCGCATCTGACGGAGAGCGTGCGGGAGAGGTTGCTGCGCGAGATTGTTGATTTTCATCATGATGTCGCCAAACGCACCATCGGCCCGCGCGGTCGAGAGGTGCTCGACCAACTGATGCCCAATCTGCTGGCGGAAGTGTGCGCCCGGCAGGAGGCCGATATCATTTTATCGCGCCTGACTCCGCTGCTGCTGGGGATTGTTACCCGCACCACCTATCTGGAATTGCTGCTGGAGTCGCGGCCCGCCTTGGCACAACTGGTTCGGCTGTGCGCGGCCTCGCCGATGGTGGCCGGTCAACTGGCGCGTTATCCATTACTGCTTGATGAATTGCTCGATCCCGCCACCCTCTATCAACCCACCGCGCCGGGAGCTTATGCCGATGAATTGCGTCAGTATCTGATGCGCGTGCCGGAAGACGATGAAGAGCAACAACTGGAGGCGGTACGCCAGTACAAACAGGCTCAGCTGCTGCGCATTGCCGCCGGGGATATCGCGGGCGTGCTACCGGTAATGAAAGTGAGCGATCACTTAACCTATCTGGCTGAAGCGATCATCGCCGCGGTTGTGCAACAGGCATGGTCGCTGATGGTCGCGCGTTACGGCCAGCCGTCGCATTTGCACCAGCGCAAGGGACGCGGTTTTGCGGTTATCGCCTATGGCAAGCTGGGCGGCTGGGAATTAGGCTACGGCTCTGATCTGGATCTGGTTTTCCTGCTGGATTGCCCGTCTGACGTCATGACCGATGGCGAACGCAGCATTGACGGCCGCCAGTTTTATCTCCGGCTGGCGCAACGCGTGATACATCTGTTCAGCACACGCACTTCATCCGGCATTCTGTATGAGGTGGATGCGCGTCTGCGGCCTTCCGGAGCGGCGGGGATGCTGGTCAGCACGGTTGACGCCTTTGATGATTATCAGCGTAACGAAGCCTGGACCTGGGAGCATCAGGCGCTGGTGCGGGCGCGCATGGTTTACGGCGAAAGCGGCATACAGCAACAGTTTGAAACCATTCGGCGCAATATTCTCGGCCGCGAGCGCGATCCCGACAAGCTGCGCGCCGAGGTTCGTGAAATGCGCGAGAAAATGCGGCAGCATCTGGCGAACAAAGACAAAAACCTGTTTGATCTGAAAACGGACGCCGGCGGGATCACCGACATTGAGTTTATCGTCCAATATCTGGTGCTGCGCTATGCTTCACAGCAACCCGGCCTGACCCGTTGGTCGGATAATGTGCGCATTCTTGACATGATGGCGCAGTACGGCGTGATGGATGAACGTGAGGCTGAGGCGCTCAAACAGGCTTACGTCACGATGCGCAATGAGCTACACCATCTGGCGCTGCAGGAGATCTCCGGCCGGGTGAGTCAGGATAAGTTTATGGCTGAACGCCAACAGGTTTTACAAAGTTGGAGCAAATGGCTGGGTTGAGAGGCGCTTCGCATTCTGTTTAACCGGGAAGCGCTTTTTGCTGGTAATAACCGGCCCTGTGATATTATGACGCGCATTATGCGAAATGAGCTTGGAGTATGGGATGAAAGTTACGCTGCCTGATTTCCGCCATGCGGGCATATTAGTGGTTGGGGATGTCATGCTGGACCGCTACTGGTATGGGCCGACCAGCCGGATTTCACCAGAGGCGCCGGTGCCTGTGGTGAAGGTGGATACGATAGAAGAGCGCCCGGGCGGGGCCGCCAACGTGGCGATGAATATTGCATCCCTGGGCGCGCTTTCCCGCTTGGTCGGCCTGACGGGGATTGACGACGCCGCACGCGCTCTGAGCAGTAAACTTAACGAAGTCAACGTTAAGTGTGATTTCGTCTCCGTGCCGACGCATCCGACGATTACCAAACTGCGCGTGTTGTCGCGCAATCAGCAGTTGATCCGGCTGGATTTTGAAGAGGGTTTTGACGGCGTCGATCCGCAGCCGATGATTGAGCGTATCCAGCAGGCGCTGCCGAATATCGGCGCGCTGGTGCTTTCCGATTACGCGAAAGGCGCGCTCACTCATGTACAGGCGATGGTGCAGACGGCAAAAGCGGCGGGCGTACCGGTATTGATCGATCCGAAAGGCACGGATTTTTCCCGCTATCGGGGGGCGACGCTATTGACGCCTAATCTGTCGGAATTCGAGGCGGTGGTCGGACGTTGTCAAAATGAAGAAGAACTGGTGGCGCGCGGCATGCAACTGGTGGCGGATTACGATCTGTCCGCTCTGCTGATCACGCGTTCCGAACAGGGCATGACGCTGCTGCAACCGGGTCAAGCGCCGTTGAATCTGCCGACGCAGGCGCAGGAAGTGTATGACGTGACCGGGGCGGGTGATACGGTTATCGGCGTGTTGGCCGCGGCGCTGGCCGCCGGCAATCCGCTGGAAGAGGCCTGTTTCCTGGCTAATGCTGCGGCTGGCGTGGTGGTCGGCAAACTGGGAACCTCAACGGTAACGCCGATCGAACTGGAAAATGCCATTCGCGGCCGCTCGGAAATCGGATTCGGCGTAATGAGCGAGCAGCAATTGAAAGAGGCGGTTGAACGGGCGCGCCAGCGCGGCGAAAAGATCGTCATGACCAACGGCTGTTTCGATATTCTGCATGCGGGGCACGTCTCCTATCTTTCCAATGCCCGCAAACTTGGCGATCGCCTGATTGTCGCCGTGAATAGCGATGCCTCAACCCGGCGTCTGAAAGGGCCGAGCCGGCCGGTTAATCCGCTGCCGCAGCGCATGATCGTGCTGGGAGCGTTGGAGTCCGTCGACTGGGTGGTGGCGTTTGAGGAAGATACGCCGCAGCGTCTGATCGCCGAAATCTTACCGGATATTCTGGTCAAGGGCGGTGATTATCAGCCGCATGAAATCGCGGGCAGCGAAGAGGTATGGGCCAACGGCGGCGAAGTTAAAGTGCTGAATTTTGAAGACGGCTGTTCCACCACCAACATTATCAACGCCATTAAAGCCGGTAAGTCTGAATAATTGACTGAAACAAGTATGAATCCATTGAATATAGCGTCAGCCGAAGTACGTGAGGCAACCTCACGGATAGCAGAATTGCGCGCCTTATTGCGCCATCATGAATATAAGTATCACGTGGAGGATGCGCCGGAAATTCCCGATGCCGAGTATGACCGGCTGATGCGTGAGCTGAAAAATCTGGAAGAGACCTACCCGCAACTGGTGACGGCTGATTCGCCGACGCAGCGGGTCGGCGCCGCGCCGCTTGCGGCGTTCGAGCAGGTTCATCATGAAGTGCCGATGCTGTCGCTGGATAACGTATTTGATGAAGAAAGCTATCTGGCATTTAATAAGCGTATTGGCGATCGGTTGAAAAGCGAAGAAGACCTGACCTTCTGCTGTGAGTTGAAGTTGGACGGTCTGGCCGTCAGTCTGCTGTACGAAGACGGCGTGCTGGTGCGCGCGGCGACGCGCGGCGACGGCACTACCGGGGAAAATATTACCTCCAACATTCGCACCATCGGCGCGATACCGCTTCGTTTGGTCGGGGATAACATTCCACGCCGTCTGGAAGTGCGCGGTGAAGTTTTCATGAAGCACGGCGGCTTCGAGAAACTCAACGAAGAAGCGCGCCGTACCGGCGGTAAAGTTTTTGCTAACCCGCGGAATGCCGCGGCGGGTTCGTTGCGCCAGCTCGATCCCCGCATTACGGCCAAACGCCCGCTGACTTTCTTCTGTTATGGCTGGGGCCTGTTGGAAGGAGGCGCGTTGCCGAATAGCCATTGGCAGCGCCTGATGCAATTTAGAGAGTGGGGTTTACCCGTTAGCGACCGTATTAAGCTCTGCACCGGTAGTCAGGAAGTGCTGGATTTTTATCGTCATATCGAAGAGGTGCGTGGCTCGCTGGGTTTTGATATTGATGGCGTGGTCATCAAGGTAGACGATTTGGCCCTGCAGGATCGTTTGGGATTTGTCGCTCGTGCGCCGCGTTGGGCCGTGGCGTTTAAATTTCCCGCGCAGGAGCAATTGACCTGGGTACGTGATGTCGAGTTTCAGGTCGGCCGTACCGGCGCGATTACGCCGGTGGCGCGTCTGGAGCCGGTAGCCGTGGCGGGAGTCGTGGTCAGCAATGCGACGTTGCATAATGCCGATGAGATCGAACGCCTTGGATTACAGATCGGCGATCGGGTGATTGTGCGCCGCGCTGGCGACGTCATTCCGCAGATTGTCGGCGTGGTGGAGTCGGAACGTCCGCAAAACACTCGCCCCATCCTGTTCCCCACCGCCTGTCCGGTTTGCGGTTCTGATGTGGAGCGTATCGAAGGCGAGGCGGTTACCCGCTGTACCGGCGGTCTGATTTGCGGCGCGCAGCGTAAAGAGTCTCTGAAGCACTTTGTTTCCCGCCGGGCGCTGGATGTGGATGGTTTGGGCGATAAGATCATCGATCAACTGGTGGAAAAAGAGTACGTCAAAACCCCGGCCGATCTTTTCCGCCTGAGCGCCGGGATATTAACCGGCCTTGATCGCATGGGGCCGAAGTCGGCGCAAAACCTGGCCAACGCGTTGGAAAAAGCAAAAAATACCACGCTGGCGCGATTCCTATATGCGTTGGGGATCCGCGATGTGGGGGAAGCGACGGCGGCCAATCTGGCGGCCCATTTCGGTTCGCTTGATGCGCTGTTCGCCGCGGATGAAGAGGCGTTACAGGAGGTTTCTGATGTGGGGACGGTGGTTGCTACCCACGTGCGTCATTTCCTTGAGGAAGAGCACAATCAACAGGTGATCCGCGAGTTAACCGATCCTGACGGCATCAATATTCACTGGCCAGCGCCGACGGTGGTCAAAGCCGAAGAGATCGACAGCCCGTTTGCGGGTAAGACGTTGGTGCTGACCGGCTCTCTGAGTATCCTGTCCCGTGATGAGGCCAAAGATCGGCTGACGGCATTGGGCGCGAAGGTGAGTGGCAGCGTATCGAAGAAGACCGATATGGTCATTGCTGGCGAAGCGGCCGGTTCCAAGCTGACAAAAGCGCAGGAGTTGGGGATCCCGGTGATTGATGAAGCTGAAATGATTCGTTTGCTGGGAGAGTAAGCGGTGGAAAAAGAAGACCTGATTGAGATTGCCAATATGCAGATGCCGTTTGGTAAATATCAAGGGCGTGCTCTGATCGATCTCCCGGAAGAGTACCTGCTGTGGTTCGCCCGTAAGGGCGAATTTCCGCAAGGGCGTTTGGGCGAGTTGATGCAAATTACGTTGGCCATCAAGATAGAAGGTCTGCAAGGACTGGTTAAGCCATTGAAAAATAGTCGCAAGGCATGATTTTACCTCATGCCTTGTTGCCTATACCCGCCATTCGACGTTAGATATAAACGTTAATTTGGTTCTCTTCCGTCGGACGATTAACGCCATCGGCCTGGGCTGAAAGACTATTCTTATCAGCTTCGGTGTCTGTTACTGACTGTTGCGCCTGGGCGCTTTGCTGGGCCTGCTGGGCTTCAAGTTGAGCGATCTGCGCCTCAATAGCCTGGATCTGGGCTTGTAACATTTGGCTTTGCGTCGCCGCTGTCTCTGAGTCCCCGGATGAGCTTGATACGCTCTCAAGCTGTTCCGTCAGTTTTTCTAGTTGCTGATTTAGTTTGTTAATCTTCTGAGTATAGCTTTGTGAATCGCTACCCGCAGATGACGTTACCGATGAAACCGCACTGATGCTGGACATTTCTCCTCCTGATAAAAATCACACCGCGTGTAAATTTATTATCGGTAAATACGTTTTCGTATTGAGGATAATTGGGTTGTGAAGACGAAGGGTTATCGTCAAAATTTAGCAATACTTGTAACAAGACGTGTTTTTCTCTCATTTTGTTGCCGTCTTGCCGAAGTTCCGTTTGTACTGCAAATGATATTTCTGCCGCGTATTTTTATGATGACATTACACGTAAAGATCGAGCCGATGATTTCCCGATGCGGCCGTGACCGTGTTCTGGGTTTCCGATACGTTGGCGCCTGTCGTCGGCGGAGGAACCGCTTGCCCCTGTTGCAACGCGGATACCTGGGACTGGAGCGCGACCAACTGCGCCTGGATAATCTGTCTCTGTTCCTGGATTTGCATACTATTCTGGCTATCGTCTCCACTGACGGAGGTGGTGCTGAGTTGCGATAGCTTTTCGTTAAGATTATTAATGCGTTGATTAAGCTGTGTAACCTGTTGGTCGACATCATTAGCAGTGCTAGATGTTATCGGCGCAATAGAAGAAACCAGAGCCAGAGAATTGGAATATGTAGACATCGTTTTATCCTCAACGTAAAAATTCCTGACGGCAACTTTACGATTATCGGTCAAATTTCCCCCAACTTTAATTTTAGAAACAGTAATCAACGGCCATAGACATTAATCGCGCTATTTAAGCGCTTCGACTGGTTGTTCAGCTCTTCGGCGGTTTCTGTCGATTGTGTAACCATATCGGTATTGCGCTGCGTCATCTCTTCGATATGGGCGATTGATGTATTGATCAATTCCAACGCAGATGTTTGCTCATGAGCGGCATTACTGATCTCTTTGATCATCGTAGAAACTTGCAGTACTTCATGCACCATATTGCTGATATGTTTGCTGGCGTTTTCCACCATATTCCCACCGGATTTAACGCTTTTAACGTTGTCGTCGATCAGCGCTTTGATCTCTTTGGCGGCGGATGCCGAGTGTTGCGCCAGATTGCGGACTTCGGCGGCCACCACGGCGAACCCCTTACCCTGCACCCCGGCGCGAGCCGCTTCAACGGCGGCATTCAAGGCAAGAATATTGGTCTGAAAGGCAATACTGTCGATCACGCTGATAATATCGACGATTTTATTACTGGCATTGGAAATCGAATCCATCATGCCGATGGTTTCCTTCATGATTTCCCCGCCTTTGATGGCGGTACGGCTGGCGGTTTCCGCCATTTGTGTGGCCTGTGAGGCGGTTTCAGAACTTTGCTGAACCGCGGCGGTAATTTGCTCTATGGCCGCGGCCGTCTGTTGCAGGTTAGCGGATGTTTCTTCCGTCCGGGTATTCAGCGCGATGTTATTTTCGGCCAGTTTTTGACTGACATCCGTCATCCCGTTTACCTGGGTACTGACATCATCAACCAGCGAGCGCAGGTTGAGCCCGAATTGGTTGATGGCCCGCAGCAGTAGGCCGAGCTCATCAACCCGATTCAGTCGTATAGGTTTTGCTTTACGGCCTGAGACGACATGCTGCGCCTGTTTCAGTATCGTTTTTAGCGGTCGGGTAATTTGCCGTTGCAGAAAGGTATCCAACAGCAGGATTAACGGCAGAGTAATGGCCGTTAGCCAAATCGGGTTCACGCCGGCAACAGAGAGTAAAACCGGAATTATTCCGGCAGTCAGCACCGCCAGACGCAGGCGCCAGCGAACGGACAATTTTTGTAATATTGATAACGGGGAGAATATGCCGCTTCGAACCACTAATCCTTTATATAGCTTACGATTCCCGGCCTGCTTTTTCTTCATTGCAGCATACAGAGGTTCAGCCTGTTTGATTTCATCCGCGCTCGGCGTATTGCGCACGGAGATATAACCCGTTAATTGATTTTGATGATAGACCGGTGTGACATTCGCCCGAACCCAATAATAGTCGCCATTGTTACGTCTGTTTTTTACCAGTCCGGTCCAGCTATCGCCTTGCTTTAAGGTCGACCACATATCAGCGAACGCTTCGACGGGCATATCCGGATGGCGTACAATATTGTGCGGTTGGTTGATTAATTCGGATTCAGCGAAACCGCTGACGTTGATAAATGCAGAATTAGCGTAAGTAATATGACTATCTTTATCCGTTGTGGACATCAATGTCGTATCCATATCCAACAGATATTCCTGCTGTGTGACAGGCGTATTTAATCTCATCAGAAACCCCTGAGTGTTCATACCCTTATTTATTTGAAGTTTCAGCATTTTTCCGTTAACGATAATCCCTCGTTTGACGGTTTATACTCGTCATATTGCAAACTGCGGGTGCGTGGTTCTCCTGCAACTTGAATTATTTAGCGTATGACAGAGTGATAAACACGCGGGACTCATTAGCGTTTCTTACTGAAAATCCAGTTTTTGGGTATATTGTTGTGTAAGTTAGTCAATATTCAAAATATTCCCCATCTTTCACAAGTTACCGCCATGTTGGCGTATCGTGAAATTTATGGAGAATAAATACCGTTTATTGTAATAAACGGGCTGTCAATTTTTATGACGCTTGACGTTCAGACCCGATTTTTCTTTTTAATATCAGTGCCTGAATATATTCACTGCCTTGTCAAGTATTGTAAATTTATGATGAGGAGGATCCTGATGTCAATGAATTCGTTTAATTATTATTAAATCAATGATGGAAGGGCATTATTAAAACAAGCAAGTGGAAATGATAAGCCTATTCAATTAAATGGATGACGGGTAGACGGGGAAAAGGATAACGGCGCTTATTTGTTAAATATTGCTATGCAATGGTTTTTTTATTTCTCTTTAAATGTTGCTAATTATGTTTTTTCTACGGATTTATCCGCCATTCAGCAAAAATGAACGTTGGCTATATTGATCCCACATCAAAAACGGTAATAAATATACTCTAAATAATTCGAGTTGCAGGAAGGCGGCAAGGGAAGGAATCCCGATGAGCTTACTCAGGTAAGTGATTCGGGTGACTGAGCGCAGCCAACGCACATGCAACTTGAAGTATGACGAGTATAAAATGGCCGGAATTTGTTCCGGCCATAAGTGGGAATATTTCAATCAGGTAACTGGCGCCGGGTTGAAAACGGATAATGCATTGTGAATGCCCCATTGATCGGACCAGGTCTTCTTCCGGCCGCTGGCGATGTCCAGAATGAAGTGGAAAAGTTGCCAACCGACATCTTCAATGGTGGCGTCGCCTGTGGCGATGGTGCCGGCATCAATGTCCATCAGGTCGTACCAACGATTCGCCAGTGCGGTACGGGTAGCCATTTTTATAACGGGAACGGCCAGCAGTCCGTAAGGCGTGCCGCGGCCGGTGGTAAATACCTGGACGGTGATGCCGGAGGCAAGCTGTTGCGTGCCGCAAACAAAATCACTGGCCGGCGTCGCCGCGTAAATCAGGCCGCGTTTGCTGGGGCGCTGTCCCGGAGAAAGCACTTCCACAATGGCGCTGGTGCCTGATTTGGCAATAGAACCCAGCGCTTTTTCCACCACGTTGGCCAGGCCGCCTTTTTTATTGCCGGGCGAGGGGTTGGCGCTGCGGTCGGTCTGGCCGCTATCGAGGTAGTTATCATACCAGGCCATTTCTTCCAGCAGGCGTTTGCCGACTTCTTCATTGATGGCCCGCGGCGTCAGCAAATGAATGGCGTCCCGCACCTCGGTAACTTCGGAAAACATTACGGTGGCGCCGCAGCGCACCAGCAGGTCGGAGGCGAATCCGACGGCCGGATTTGCCGTCACGCCGGAAAATGCATCGCTGCCGCCGCACTGCATACCGACCACCAGCTCAGAGGCGGGGCAGGTTTCACGCTGACGTTTGTTCAACTGCTGAAGGTGCCGATCGGCCATGGTCAGAATATCGTCCACCATCGACTTAAAGCCGACGTGGTGTTCATCCTGCAAGCGTACGATACTGCAATCATCCAGCGAGATGGCCTGCACATCCGGCGTTCCTTCCAGCAGGCGCTCCGGCTGCAATTTCTCACAACCCAAGCCGACAATCAGCACCTCGCCGCCAAAGTTAGGATTCAGCGCCAGATTATGAATAGTGCGGATCGGCACGACCGCCGCCGGAGCATTGATGGCCACGCCGCAGCCGTAGAGGTGATTGAGTGCGACAACGCCATCGACATTCGGATATTTAGGCAGCAAATCCCGCTCAATGATTTTAACCACATAGTCAACCACGCCCGCCACGCAGTGTACGCTGGTGGTAATGCCAAGCAGGTTTTTCGTGCCGATGCTGCCGTCCGGATTACGGTAGCCTTCAAAGGTATACCCCTCCAGCGGCGGCAGCTCGACGGGAACTTTGGTCGCCAGCGGCAGCGTTTCCAGCGCCGGGGCTTTAGGCAATTCGACCAGTGATTCATCAATCCAACTGCCCTGCGGGATATCCTTTACGGCATAGCCAATAATTTCGCCGTAGCGAATAATGGGGCTGGATTTGGCAATATTGACCAGGGCGACTTTGTGTCCTTGCGGTATGTGCTCAATTAATTCCAGTCCAGTATCAAATCGGGTGCCTGCACGTAAGCCATTATCATTGACAATGATGGCTACATTATCGTCCTGGTGAACTTTAATGTAGAACGCCTGCGTGGAATTCTGTGTATTCTGCGACATAACGTCTCCAGTTAATTTTTATTTTAGAAAACCAGTCTTGTTATCGTTAGGGCAATATGAATTATGTAATCATAATATCTGAAATTCTCAGCGACTGAATTGTGCAGTTGAATAATATTTCAAACTTTAAATGGTGGATAGTCTGGCGATTACCCATACTGTTGTGATCTATCTCACTTTATAGTTTTTAGCTAAACAAAACGCGCGTAGCAATGTGATGTTCATCGCAATTTTATGTGCATAACACAGAAATTATAATTAATTATACGGTTATTGTTGTGCATTTTAACAATGCTATTCCGTATTGCTGTTTTTATACTGATAGCGTTTTAAAAGGTTTGTGGTAAAGCCTGCCAATGTGAGGTTTTATTGATGGTTCGTTTTGTTTAAAGCGTTCGAATAAATAAAATCATTAGTTTTTTAACGCTGGCAATGATGTTGGTTTGTTTGATTTGACATACTAATAACGATACTCAAGGGGATTTTATGAATTCCGATACGATTCTTGCACACAAAAAAACCTATGTGCGCTACATCATATTGTTAATTATATTTACCGTTACCGCGATAAATTATGCCGATCGCGCAACGTTATCAATAGCAGGGACCGAAGTCGCGAAACAATTACAGTTGGACGCGGTTCATATGGGGTATATTTTTTCCGCGTTCGGCTGGTCATATCTGGTTATGCAAATACCAGGCGGTTGGTTGCTTGACCGCTTTGGTTCAAAAAAGGTTTACGCCTACAGCATCTTTTTCTGGTCGCTGTTCACCTTCCTGCAAGGGTTTGTGGATTGGGTTCCCTTAGTGTGGGCGCCGCTGACCCTGTTTGTTCTGCGCTTTATGCTGGGCTTTTCCGAAGCCCCGTCTTTCCCGGCTAACGCTCGTATTACGGCGGCCTGGTTCCCGACGAAAGAGCGCGGTACGGCATCCGCCATTTTTAACTCGGCCCAATATTTCTCGCTGGCGATCTTTTCTCCGATCCTCGGCTGGCTAACCTATCAGTGGGGTTGGGAACATGTCTTTCTGGTGATGGGCGGATTAGGTTTTGTTCTGACCCTGATATGGATGAAGTTTATTCATAACCCAACTGATCACCCCGATATCAGTCCGCAGGAATTGGAATATATTTCTAAAGGCGGCGCTGTCGTCGATATGGATCATAAAAAGGAAAGCGGCAAGAAAGACGGTCCGAAATGGAATTATGTAAAACAACTGCTCACTAATCGCATGATGCTGGGCGTGTTTATGGGGCAATACTTTATTAACAGTATTACCTGGTTCTTTCTCACCTGGTTCCCGATTTACCTGGTTCAGGAAAAGGGCATGTCTATCCTGAAAGTCGGATTGATTGCCGCTATTCCGGCGCTGTGTGGTTTTGCGGGCGGCGTGTTGGGCGGCGTGGTATCGGATATGCTGCTGAAGCGCGGCTTCTCATTAACCGCCGCCCGTAAAATCCCGATTGTATTAGGTATGTTGTTGGCTTCAAGTATTATTCTTTGCAATTACACCGACAGTAATATTCTGGTCGTTTCATTGATGGCGCTGGCTTTCTTTGGCAAAGGATTCGGCGCGTTAGGCTGGCCGGTTATTTCCGATACCGCACCGAAAGAAATTATTGGTTTGTGTGGCGGCGTGTTTAACGTTTTTGGCAACGTAGCCTCAATCGTAACGCCACTGGTGATCGGCTATTTGGTGAGAGAACTGCATTCATTTAATAGCGCGCTGATTTTCGTTGGCGTCTCCGCACTGTTGGCTATGTTTTGCTACCTGCTGGTCGTCGGGGAAATTAAACGCATGGAGTTAAAGAAAAATTAATGATGGGTGATGACGGTTTCCATTATTCATTACCGCGAATGTTAATTAACGAACCGTAATTAAATAGAAGGTTATTATGAGTAATACGATATTACCTAACCATTTTCGCCAAAATTTACGCCAGGGGAAAAGCTTGATTGGCTGCTGGTGCGCGCTGGGTAATCCCATTTCAACCGAAGTGCTGGGGCTGGCGGGGTTTGACTGGCTGGTTCTGGACGGCGAGCACGCGCCGAACGATATCGGCACTTTTATTCCGCAGCTCATGGCGCTGAAAAACAGCGTCAGCGCGCCGGTCGTTCGTCCTCCCTGTAATGAACCGGTGATTATTAAACGGTTGCTCGATATCGGCTTCAATAATTTTCTAATCCCCTTTGTGGAAAGTGAAGAAGAAGCCATCAGAGCCGTGGCTTCCACACGCTATCCGCCGGCCGGGATCCGCGGTGTTTCCGTTGCGCATCGCAGCAACGCCTATGGGACGGAGCCCAACTATTTCGCCACTATTAACGACAACATTACCGTCCTGGTACAGATCGAGAGCCAGCAAGGCGTCGACAATCTGGATGCCATCGCCGCCGTTGACGGCGTTGACGGCATTTTTGTCGGGCCGGGCGATCTCTCCGCCGCGCTGGGTTATTTAGGCCAGCCCAATCATCCGGATGTCCAGCGGGTTATCCGCCATATCTTTGAACGCGCCGCCGCGCACGGCAAGCCCGCCGGTATTCTGGCGCCGGCCGAGGCCGATGCCCGCCGCTATCTGGAATGGGGCGCGACTTTTGTGGCGGTCGGCAGCGATTTGGGCGTATTTCGTAGTGCCACGCAGGCACTGCATGACAAGTTTACGCAGTGATTTCAGCGCAGTGACAAATACATCAGACATGAGGTGACAACGATGAAAATTGGCTTTATTGGACTGGGCATTATGGGAAAACCGATGAGTAAAAATCTGCTGAAAGCCGGTTACTCATTAGTGGTGATGGACCGTAATACCGAGGCTGTGGCGGAAGTGGTTGCCGCTGGCGCAACGTCTGCGGATTCGCCGAAGCTGGTGGCGGAACAGTGCGACATCATCATCACCATGTTGCCGAACTCTCCGCATGTAAAAGAGGTGGTGCTGGGCGACAACGGGGTGATTGACGGCGCGCGCGCCGGTAGCGTCGTGATTGATATGAGTTCGATTGCGCCGCTGGCCAGTCGTGAAATTGCCGCGGCGTTGGCGGGAAAAAACATCGGCATGCTGGATGCGCCCGTCAGCGGCGGCGAACCGAAAGCGATTGACGGCACGCTGTCCGTGATGGTCGGTGGCGACAAGGCGCTATTCGATCGCAGCGTCGACATCATGAAAGCCATGGCCGGTTCGGTGGTGCATACCGGTGATATTGGCGCCGGCAACGTCACCAAACTGGCGAATCAGGTTATCGTCGCGCTGAATATCGCCGCGATGTCGGAGGCGTTAGTGCTGGCAACCAAGGCGGGCGTCAATCCGGAGCTGGTGTATCAGGCTATTCGCGGCGGGCTGGCGGGCAGCACGGTGCTGGATGCCAAAGCGCCGATGGTGCTGGATCGCAACTTTAAACCGGGTTTCCGCATTGATTTGCATATTAAAGATCTGGCCAACGCGCTGGATACCTCGCATGGCGTGGGCGCGCAGCTGCCGTTGACCGCCGCCGTGATGGAAATGATGCAGGCGCTGAAGGCGGACGATCTGGGAACGGCCGATCACAGCGCATTAGCTCGCTACTATGAAAAATTAGCTAAAGTTGAAATAACGCGGTAGGCATTACGTGATGGTTGTCGAAGCGGCATACATGGTGGTATGCCGCCTCGGTCGTCGGGGACATCATTCTGATAAACGCCGGTTCAGCAGTTCGGATTGTTGATGAAATCGGATCGTTTATGAAATCGGATCGTTTATGAAAATAGTTATCGCACCGGATTCTTATAAAGAAAGTATGTCGGCACAAGATGTCGCCGCGCAAATTGAGAGGGGGTTTCGTGACGTGTTTCCCGATGCCTGCTATGTCAAATTGCCGGTTGCCGATGGCGGGGAAGGGACCGTTGAGGCTATGGTGGCGGCCACCAATGGACGGATTGTCAATGTTAAGGTCACCGGTCCGTTAGGCGATAATATTGCCGCTTTTTTTGGGCTGTCGGGCGATGAAAAAACGGCCTTTATTGAAATGGCCGCGGCCAGCGGTCTGGAACAGGTGCCGGCTCAGCAGCGTAATCCGCTGTTAACCACCAGCTACGGCACCGGCGAGTTGATTCGCTGTGCGCTGGATCACGGCGTGGAGCATTGCATCATCGGCATTGGCGGCAGCGCCACCAATGATGGCGGCGCGGGGATGGCGCAGGCGCTGGGCGCGAAGCTGCTTGATGCCTCCGGCTCACAGATTGGTTTTGGCGGCGGCGAACTCGATAAATTGGCCAGCATTGATATCGGCGAGCTGGATGCGCGCATAAAAAAATGCCGTTTTGAGGTGGCGTGTGATGTCACCAATCCGCTGACTGGTGAACAGGGCGCGTCGGCGATTTTTGGTCCGCAAAAAGGGGCGACCGACCAGATGATTGAGCAGTTGGATAATGCGCTCGGGCATTATGCTGAAGTCATCCGCCATGATCTGGATACCGATGTAGAACAGGTTCCCGGCGCGGGAGCGGCCGGCGGAATGGGCGCCGCGTTGCTGGCGTTCTGCGGCGCTGATTTGCGGCAGGGAATCGAGATCGTCACGGAGGCGTTGGGGCTGGATGAGATCGTGCGGGACGCGTCGTTGGTGATTACCGGCGAAGGCCGCATTGACAGTCAGACGATTCACGGCAAGGTGCCGATTGGCGTCGCCAGAGTGGCAAAACGTTACGATAAGCCGGTTATCGGTATTGCCGGTAGTTTGACCGCGGATGTCGGGGTGGTGCATGAGCATGGTCTGGATGCGGTATTCAGCGTGTTGTACCACATCTGTTCGCTGGAAGAGGCGCTGGATAACGCCGCGGAAAATGTACGCATGACGGCGCGTAATATCGCCGCCACCATCAAACTATCGCAGGGATTATCCTAGTGACTGATGCGCTATCCGGGAATGAAGGCAGGCGCGGTCCGTAGCGCGCCTGCCTTGATACTCACTGCGGAGCGGTAATGTTCAGGTGTCGCCGGGCCGCTTTGCTGACATTATCGATTTCATCCAGCAGTTCCAGCCACTCCGGTTCCAGTTCGCTGGCATCGATCCCTTTGCGAAGCTGCTGCTCCAGATAACAGCAGATCCGTTTCAAGCGCGGAACGCCGCTGTAGCTACAGCTGCCGTGTAGTTTGTGGATCAGATCGACGAGGGTATCGCTCGGCTGATCGTTCATCATGTCCTCAACCTGCTGGCGGACCTCCGGCAGAAAGTCCAGCAGCATCTGTAACAGTTCGCGCGCCAGTTCCGGCTTATTGGCCGCCTGCTGCTGCGCCAGCGTCCAGTCCAGAGACAGTTGTCTATCCTGATGTTCATCCGCTACGGGAGACGTCTCTTCGATGTGAGAATAGCGGGACAACACTTTTTTCAGCATCTGCTCGTCAATCGGTTTCGCCAGATAATCATCCATTCCGGCCTGTAGCAGATGATCGCGCTCATCGCTCAGGGTATGGGCGGTAACGGCGATAATCGGCGTTTCCGCGTGATTGGGCAACTGGCGAATCAATTCACTGGTGCGGATGCCGTCCATGCCCGGCATCTGAATATCCATAAGAACGATGTCAATGTCCTGCTCTCTGGCTTGAGAAATGGCCTCCGCGCCGTTTTCACACAGAATGATTTTTTCTACCAGTTCTTCCAGCAGGGCGCCGATCAATTTCAGATTGGCCGGGTTATCATCCACCGCCATTACGCTTAGCGGCAGCCGTTCGGCAGGGGATAACGGCGGCTGCGGCGCCTTGGTGCTTTCCGGCAGAAGAGGCAGTTGGAAAAGCGAATTATCTTGCAGCAACGGCAATAGCCGGGGGGCGGAGATCGGTTTGCTCAGGCAGGCGTGAACGCCAAACAACTTCAACTGTTCAGCGTCCATCTGCGCAAGGCTGGGCAGCGCCAATATCACGCAGGGCGCGCGCCGGCAAACGTCGCGGATCTTGGGCGTGTAGTCGAGCAGCGTATTGCGGTAATGCACGGGAATGCCCAGCAGCAGAATATCATAAGGCGCATTGGGGAGCTGTTCGAGCGTAGCGCTGTAGCTTACCGTTAATGGCGTTTGGCTCAGAATATCCAGCGTGGCCTGCGCCGCCGCCGGATTGGATTCAATGTACGCCAGACTTTTGCCGCGCAGCATGCGATACATATTATGTTTGGGCGTGGCCTGGGGGTTTAACGGCAGATTGATATGGAACCAGAATGTGGAGCCTTTGTTTAACTGGCTGTGGAAACTGATATCGCCGCCCATCTCTTTGACCAGCCGCTGCGTGATCACCAACCCCAGCCCGGTTCCCCCGTGGCGCCGTGAAATACTGGTGTCTGCCTGCCGGAATGCCTGAAAAAGCTGTGACTGCTGCCGTTCGGCAATGCCGATGCCGGTATCGCGGATTTGAATTTCCAACTGAACGATATGGCGTTCCTGACGGCGTTTTTCCACCCGGATATCAATGTTGCCCTGTTCGGTAAATTTAATGGCGTTGCCCAACAGGTTGGTGATGATTTGCTGGACCCGCATCGGATCGCCGACGAACTGCTCCGGCACATCATTTTGTATGTCGAGGGTAAGCTCCAACCCTTTTTCATGCGCGGTATGGGCCAGTAGCATGACCACTTCATCCAGCGTGTTATGCAATGAGAAGGGAATGTTTTCCAATACCAGTTTGCCGGCTTCCAGCTTGGAGAAATCCAGCACATCATTAATGATATTCAGCAGGTTATTGGCGGAACGCTCAATGGTCAGCAGATAGTCGGTCTGTGTGGGATTCAGCGATGTTTTCAGCATCTGGCGGGTAAAGCCAATCACGCCGTTAAGCGGTGTTCTTAATTCGTGCGACATATTCGCCAGGAACTCGGATTTGATTCGCGCCGCTTCCTGCGCCCGTTTTTTCGCCAGATCCAGCTCGACATTCTGGATCTCCATCTGTTCAAGCGTCTCCCGCAGATCGTAAGTCGCCTGATCGATGTTCTGCTGCATCTCTTCGTGATAAGCGGTTAACGACATGGCCATCGAATTAATGCCGTTTTTCAGCATATTCAACTCACCCAGCATATGACCTTCGACCCGGCTGTCCAACTGTCCACGCCGGATCCGATCAACCGTTTCGACCATATTGCGGATCGGGGCGGTGACGTCCCGCATCAGGCGATAGGCAAACAGCGCCGCCACCCCCATACAGAGCAGCAGTAGCAGACCGGCGACGCAAATTTCCTGATATTGCAGGAGTTTGATGGAATTGATATCCAGCTCAACGGCAAGGTAGCCGATAGGCGCCATGGCGTTGAACAAGGTCGGCTTTATGTTATGGGCGAACTCACTGTCGGCCATGATGGGCATATGCAGGATCAGTAAGTTGCCCGAATGGTAGAGATGCGGCTCGCCGTAACCGGGCGTCTCTTTGGTCTGATGTTCGGGGACGTCTTCGTGACGAATATTGGTGGTGACGATCAGCCGATTTTGATCGTCAAAAATACTGATCGCTCTGATGACATCGGAATGGCGGCGATGAAGGGTATTAATCAGCGGCTGCAGCGTGTCCCACTGATTTTTGGCAATGGCATAAGCGCTGGCCACCGCCAAGGGTTCAATGATACTGGCTCCCGTATCGGCCAATTGCGCCTGCAATTGGTTATACCGGTTGATGCCGAAAAAGATGCTGAGTAGCAGCCCGATCAGTAATGTCGGCGCTAGAATCAGTATTAACATGCGCGCACGCAGACTGTATTTGGTCATGGGGCTCCAATGTGGGAGAATTAAGCCTGTATCCGTCATACTTCAAGTCGCAGGCGTCCTGTAACTCGAATTAGTTAGAGCATTACCCTGCATCTTGCAATCTATTGGGTATCAATCAATATTCAGCTTAAAAATTAGGGTTGTTATAAACCGAATCATAAATTATGGCGCAATTCTACTCTCCAAACCGGCGTGTGACGACCCGGCAAACAATAACCGTCGCGGTAGACGACCTTGATCCGTTTGGTCAAGGGGTTGCTCGCCATCAGGGTAAAACCATTTTTGTTACCGGCGTTTTACCGGGAGAGCAGGCGGAAGTGCAACTGACGGACGAAAAACGCCAGTTCGCGCATGCCAGGCTCAAACGTTTACTGACGCGCAGTCCGCAACGCGTGGAACCGCAATGCCCGCATTTTAACGTTTGCGGCGGATGCCAGCAGCAACATGCCGATATTGCGTTACAGCAACGCAGCAAAGCATCGTCGTTAATGCGCCTGATGACGCGCGAAACGGGCGTGACCGCACAGGCCGCCGCTCCCATAGCCGGACCGGCGTATGCATACCGGAGACGGGCGCGGCTTGCGTTATACTATCAGGCGAAACAGCAGCGCCTATTGATGGGATACCGGCAGGCGGGTTCGCACGATCTGGTCAATATCCGCGCCTGTCCGATATTGCGGCCGGAGCTGGAAGCGCTGTTGGCGCCGTTGTATGCATGCCTGAGCCGCTTACAGGCGGTGAAACGATTAGGGCACGTTGAGCTGGTGCAGGCGGATAACGGTCCGCTGCTGGTGTTACGCCATCTGGATCCGTTGAGCCAGGCGGATAGCCAGGCGTTACGCGACTTCGCGCGGCAGCATGCGGTATCGGTCTATCTGGCCGAAGATGCGCAATCCCTGACTTGCCTGTACGGCGAAGCCCCGGTGTACCGGGTCGCGGGGTTAACGCTGGCATTCAGCCCGCGCGATTTTATTCAGGTCAATGATGCGGTCAATCAGCAGATGATCAATCAGGCGTTGTCCTGGCTGGATGTTCAGCCCCAGGACCGGATCCTGGATCTGTTCTGCGGCATGGGTAATTTTACGCTCCCGCTGGCGCAGCGGGCGGCCAGCGTCGTCGGCGTTGAAGGCGTGGTCGCGTTAGTGGACAAAGGACGCGAGAACGCCCGGCGCAACGCCCTTTCCAATGTCACATTTTTTCACCAAAATCTTGAGGATGACATCACTCGGCAGCCTTGGGCCGCTCAAGGTTTTGATAAAATATTACTCGATCCGGCACGGGCTGGCGCCGCGGGCGTCATGCCGCAGATTGTCAAACTGTCGCCCCGGCGGGTGGTTTATGTTTCCTGTAACCCGACCACGCTGGCGCGCGACAGCAAAATATTGCTCGATGCCGGTTATCGGTTGTCGAATGTGACGATGCTGGATATGTTTCCACATACCGGACACCTTGAATCGATGGCCTTGTTTGTGCGCGATTCCGGTGAGGCGAATACCCGGTAACTTCAGGAAGGCAGGCGGCTGACGCCTCTTCGACTTGAAAGATGATGGGTATAACTCTAAATAATTCGAGTTGCAGGAAGGCGGCAAGGGAGTGAATCCCCGGGAGCTTAGATAACTAAGTGACTGGGGTGAATGAGGGCAGCCAACACACCTGCAACTTGAAGTATGACGAGTATAAGTAGGGAGAAATTATGGTTGCGGTAAGAAGTGCGCATTTGAATACGGCTGGCGAATTCGTACCTGACGCGTGGATTGCTTCACTTGGAATAACCAGTCAGCAATCGTGTGAACGTTTAGCCGAAACCTTGCATTACTGCGAGCAACGAACCCAGGGCCACCCCGATGCCATGCTGCTGTTGTGGCGGGGTATCGAGATGGTGGAAATTCTGTCCACGCTGAGTATGGACAATGACAGCATGCGTGCGGCGCTGCTGTTCCCGCTCGCCAATGCCGACGTGGTGGATGAAGACACGCTGGGCGAACAATTTGGCAAAGGCATCATGGATTTGGTGCACGGCGTGCGCGATATGGACGCTATTCGTCAGCTAAAAGCCACGCAGAATGATTCCGTCGCCTCAGAGCAGGTGGACAATATCCGCCGTATGCTGCTGGCGATGGTGGAAGATTTTCGCTGCGTGGTGATCAAGCTGGCGGAGCGAATCGCCCACCTGCGTGAAGTGAAAGACGCCCCGGAAGAAGAACGGGTGCTGGCGGCGAAAGAGTGTACCAATATTTATGCGCCGTTAGCCAACCGGCTGGGGATCGGGCAGCTCAAGTGGGAGCTGGAAGACTTCTGTTTCCGCTATCTGCATCCTGATGAGTACAAACGGATTGCGAAGCTGCTGCACGAGCGCCGTATCGATCGCAAACAGTACATTGATGACTTTGTGAAAACGCTGCGCGCCGCCATGAAAGAAGAGGGCGTGCAGGCGGAAATCTATGGGCGGCCTAAGCATATCTACAGCATCTGGCGCAAGATGCAGAAAAAATCGCTGTCATTTGACGAACTGTTTGATGTGCGGGCGGTGCGTATCGTGGTGGAGCGTTTACAGGATTGCTATGCCGCGCTGGGTATCGTGCATACGCATTATCGCCATTTGCCCGATGAGTTTGATGACTATGTCGCCAACCCCAAACCGAACGGCTACCAGTCTATTCACACGGTGGTGCTGGGGCCGAAGGGCAAGACGCTTGAGATCCAGATTCGTACCCGGCAGATGCACGAAGACGCCGAGCTGGGCGTAGCGGCGCACTGGAAGTATAAAGAAGGCACGGTCGCCGGCGGTCGTACCGGTTACGAAGGTCGGATTGCCTGGCTGCGCAAGCTGATCGCCTGGCAGGAAGAGATGGCGGATTCGGACGAAGTGCTGGATGAAGTGCGCAGTCAGGTGTTTGACGATCGGGTCTACGTGTTTACGCCGAAAGGCGATGTGGTCGATCTGCCTGCCGGCTCGACGCCGCTGGATTTCGCTTACCATATTCACAGCGATATCGGTCACCGCTGTATCGGCGCGAAAATCGGCGGACGGATTGTTCCGTTCACCTATCAGTTACAGATGGGCGATCAGATAGAAGTGATCACGCAGAAGCAGCCGAATCCAAGCCGTGACTGGCTGAACCCCAACCTGGGTTACATCACCACCAGCCGCGGACGATCCAAAATTCATAACTGGTTCCGTAAACAGGATCGAGACAAGAACATCCTGGCCGGTCGTCAGATTCTGGATGATGAGTTGGAACATCTGGGGATCAACCTGAAAACGGCGGAGAAACTGCTGCTGCCGCGCTATAACGTGAATTCTCTGGATGAGCTGTTGGCGGCGATTGGCGGTGGGGATATTCGTCTTAACCAGATGGTGAATTTCCTGCAATCGCAGCTTAAGCAGCCCAGCGCCGAAGAGCAGGATCGTGAAGCGCTGCGTCAGCTGACGCAGAAATCCCCGCCGCCGGCCACGCGTAACAAGGATAACGGGCGTGTCGTCGTCGAAGGGGTCGGCAACCTGATGCACCATATTGCGCGCTGCTGCCAGCCGATCCCGGGGGATGATATCACCGGGTTTATCACCCGCGGGCGGGGGATTTCCATTCACCGGGCCGACTGCGAGCAACTGGAAGAACTGCGTAGCCATGCGCCTGAACGTATTGTGGATGCCGTGTGGGGGGAAAGCTATTCCAGCGGCTATTCCCTGGTCGTCAGGGTCACAGCCAACGATCGTAGCGGCCTGCTGCGTGATATCACCACCATTTTGGCGAATGAAAAGGTCAATGTGCTGGGGGTATCCAGCCGTAGCGATACCAAGCAGCAACTGGCCACCATCGATATGGAGATCGAGATCTATAACCTGCAGGTGCTGGGCCGCGTGCTGGCCAAGCTCAATCAACTGCCGGATGTGATCGACGCGCGCCGCCAGCAAGGGGGATAAATGGGTTTTGGGGCTGCCTTTTTGGTTTTTACAATGGCGTAAGAAATTACGCTGAGGCGGGCGACCCCGCGAATGAGCCGCAGGACGCGGCGAAAGCCAGTGCCGTGTCGGATAAAAATGCCGGGAGCATTTTTAAACAGCGTTTACGCTGGTCCGGTAGGGCGAGTCTCAGGGATGAGACGAGTATTCCGTCACTGGCGGTTCGGAAAAGGGGGCGAATGTCGAAGGAACCGCGCTAGCGGCGTGATTTCAGCCAAAAGCCCGGGTTCAAAGGGATGCGGCGTTTGAGCATCCCTTTGTCGGGCGTGGCGCAATGCGCCAGAGAAATACGGATATTTATCACGCACGAAATTTATCACTTGTCAGCATATGAAGAGCCTTTTGTTTAATTACTATCCGTATGTCACTATCCGCAGCATGTTATTTACCCTAATTTTAAATTGAGATAGCCAATGACTTCACCCGCTGTTGAGCGCTTGCTCGCCATAATGAAAACCCTGCGCGATCCGGAAAACGGCTGCCCGTGGGATCGTAAACAGACGTTTGACACCATTACCCCGTACACGCTGGAAGAGACTTACGAAGTGCTGGACGCTATTAGCCGTAAGGACTTTGACGACCTGCGCGGCGAGTTGGGCGATCTGCTGTTTCAGGTGGTGTTTTACGCGCAGATGGCGCAGGAGCAGGGGCTGTTTGATTTCTCCGACGTCTGCAACGCCATCAGCGACAAACTGGAACGTCG
Organism: Brenneria goodwinii; assembly: GCF_002291445.1. NCBI lineage: Bacteria > Pseudomonadati > Pseudomonadota > Gammaproteobacteria > Enterobacterales > Pectobacteriaceae > Brenneria > Brenneria goodwinii. Next base: position 142,690 of record NZ_CP014137.1, read on the forward strand.
TCATCCGCACATCTTCGCGGATGCGGCGACGCCGGCAGACAGTCAAGCCGCGCTGGCGAGCTGGGAGCAGACCAAAGCGCAGGAACGATCTGAAAAAGATCGCCATTCACCGCTGGATGATATTCCTGATGCGCTGCCCGCGTTAATGAAAGCGCAGAAGATCCAGCAGCGCTGCGCCGCGGTCGGCTTCGACTGGGAGACGCTCGGCCCGGTGGTGGACAAGGTGTATGAGGAGATCGACGAGGTCATGCACGAGGCGCGTCAGGCGGTGGTGGATACGGAGAGGTTGGGCGAGGAGATCGGCGACTTGCTGTTCGCCACCGTTAACCTTTCCCGCCATTTGGGACACAAGGCGGAACGCGCGCTGCAAGAGGCCAATCGCAAGTTCAGCCGGCGTTTCCGTCAGGTGGAACAGATCGTTATCGAAGCTGGCAAAACGCTGGAGGAGGCCACGCTGGAAGAGATGGAGGCCGCCTGGCAGCAGGTGAAAACCAGGGAAAAACAGCGTTAACCGCCATACGCGCGCCGCCAACGGTTCCGTTTCAGACTGCCGACAAACCTTCTGGCTCCAACCCCAACCCAACACCTCCCCTTCGCAGGGGAGGGGAAAAAACCGCTATTTTTAATGTGTTAGCTCCTCCCCCTGACAAGGGCTGTCTCTTAGTCATATTTTTATGCGGACTTGGAGATAGTTTCGTGCGCCACAATGCCGCTATTTTCATGCTGCCTCGCAGCACGCGCCCGACATAGGGGGCTCAGACGCCAGCCCCCTATGAACCCCGGCTTGCGGCTAAATTATGTCGCTGCGCGATGACTTCGTCGGTATCAGGCTTAACGGACCGCTTGCGACACGGAATACTCGTCTCATCCCTGAGACTCGCCCTAACGGGCCAGCGCAAGCGCTGTTCAAAAACGCTCCAGGCGTTTTTGTCAGACGTGGCGCAAGCTTTCGCCGCGTCCGTGCGGCTCATCCTAAGCCTGCTATCTCCTCAGCATAATTTCTTACGCCGGATAACGGCAAACCCCGTCATAGCCCCTACATTTGTGACTAAGAGACAGCTGACAAGGGGGAGGCCGGGTAGGGGGTGCTAACATGGGCGCCTATCTCCCCTAGAACGCCGCACGGCGAGTCATCAACCGGTCTGATGACCAATCCGATAGCTTTTCCTGATGGCTCCCTGAATATTCATGCGTCACATCCTCGCTAATGGCGCGGCTTTTTGCCATTGCGGTTTTTCTTGCGGACCCGCACGGAAAATGACGGTCTTTGTTTCATCTCGAGCTGTGTTTAGGCTCAAGACATGAATAGTTGAGACCAGTTGTTTTTCAGGAGTCTTTTATGACGCTGTATTCGAATCAGGACGCGTTTGTTAACGTAAAACCCTATCCTTTCTGGCTGGATACGCTCGCTGAGGAAGCGCCGGCCCCCGAATTGCGGGACAGCATTTTCTGCGATCTCGCCATCGTCGGCGGCGGTTACACCGGCCTGTGGACGGCACTGCTGGCCCGTCGGCGCTGGCCGGAAAAAAAGATCGCCGTTATCGAGGCCAAGCGCTGCGGTTCCGAAGCGAGCGGCCGCAACGGCGGCTTTTGCTCCCCAAGTATTTCTCATGGCGTTTCCATCGCGGCTAGCCGCTGGCCGCAGGAAGCGGAAAAGATTATTGCCATGGGGATAAACAACCTGGATGAACTGGCGGCGGATCTGGATGATTGGGGCATGCAGATTGAATTTGAACGTACGGGGCAGTTGAATCTTGCCCGCCATCCCTGGCAAATAGAGGGATTGCGTTCGATGCAGGAGGAATACCAGCACTTCGGCCTGGCGTGTGAATTTCTGGAAGGCGACAAACTGGCCGAGAAGGTAAACACCCCCTTTTATAGCGCCGGGCTTTTTGAGCCGAATTACGCTCTGGTCAATCCGGCTAAAATGGTAAGTGAACTGCGCCGGGTTTGTTTGTCGCAAGATATCGCCCTGTTTGAAAACAGCCCGGTGACCACATTGACGCCTCATAAACGGCATGTCCTGTTACAAACGCAGTCCGGTGAGGCCATCGCCAAACAGGTGGTGCTGGCAACCAATATCTCCAAGCCGCTGCTGCGTCACCTGGAGTCGACCGTGATCCCCGTCTATGACTATGCGATCGTCTCCAATCCGCTGAGCCAGCAGCAGTTGGAGGCGATTGGCTGGATTGGACGTCACGGCATCTCCGATAGCGGCAATAAGTTCCACTATTTCCGCAAAACCGCCGATAACCGTATTCTGTGGGGAGGATACGACGCCATCTATCATTTCGGCAGCCGCCGCGACGAGTCGTTGACCCAGCGGCCTGAAACTTTTAACCGTCTTGCCGAACAGTTTTGCGAGGTTTTCCCCGCCATCAAGGATATCGGATTCAGTCATGCCTGGGGCGGCATCATCGACGCGTCTGCCCGTACGACGTTTTTCACCGGCTGTGAAGCCCAGGGCAAGATCGCTTACGCCTTGGGCTTTACCGGATTGGGCGTCTCGGCCTGCCGTTTCGCTGCGCTGAACATGTTGGATCTCCTCGCCGGGGAAAAAACCGCGCGTACCGAATTACGTATGACGTCCAGGGCGCCGTTCCGCTTTCCGCCGGAGCCGCTGCGTTTTGCCGGGGTACAGATGGCCGTCCGTTCATTGGCGCGTGAAGACCGGGACGGGCATCGGAACTTTCTGCTGAAAACATTCGATGCTCTCGGCATCGGTTTCGATTCCTGATCGTGCGGGGTTTCTTGCCGGGGAGCCTGGCACGGGGGATGACCTGAGGGCGCTTGTTCTCCGGTAGGGTGATGGTATAGGGCGGTTGTTCTTTTATAGTATGAACCGGCGATTATGTGATGAATCAGCGATGAGAATGATAATGGACGATGATATCCACTGGCCTGCTCAGCTTGAAACCGCGCCTTACCCTTCGGGTACGGCAAATATTCACACGCAGACGGTCATGATGAATTATTACCAAGCCTGGTGGCAGCGCGACATCGACTGGCTCTTGAGCCTGTTTTCTCCGCAGGTGGAGTATAACGACTTTTTTCAAGGATGCCGCATTGCGCCGGATGAGCTGCGTGACTATCTGTATGCCTGCCTGTCGAAATCGACGGAAGAAACACTGCACTACATCGATCGTCTGCGCGTCGACGAAGATACCGCGACCCTGCAATACCAGACGCCGCTCAGCGGCAGCGATAACCGCGCCGTTATCTGCTGCTGCGAGGTCGTTACCGTTCGTGACGGTTTGATTATCCGGGTAAACGAGTACGCGTCCCTGCTGTCCCAGCGTAAGACGCCGCAGGAAGACGCGCGCCAAAGGGTGACGATCCAGCGGCTGGGGTTGTCCGCCCGGCAGTTGAGCATTATGACCAACGATATTCAGCAGTACTTTTCCCAGCAGCGGCCCTATCTGAACCCCGAACTGGACATGACTCAGGTTGCGTCTTCCACCGGCTATACCCGTAACCAGATTTCCTTCTTTCTCAATCAGGTGATGGGCTGCACGTTTTACCAATATCTCAACCGGCTTCGGTTGCGCCATATATTGACGCAGTGGGACAGCGATCCGAGTCCGCTGCCGCGCATTGAAGATGCGTCCAAGGCCGCGGGCTTTCACTCGTTGTCGACTTTTTACCGCTGTTTTCGGGAGGAGACCGGGATGTCGCCGAAATCCTACCTACAGCAAAAAATTTCCGGGAGAAATTTTTGACGTCGCCTAGCGACGGCCGTAGGGGGCGGCCAGGGACGGCACGCCACAAAAAATTTCCGGGAGAAATTTTTGACGTCGCACCAGCGACGCATTCTTTATGTTTACCGTAACGTGGCCGATTTATCCGCGCGACACCAGGGAGACAACATGATGCACGACCAGCTATATATCGACGGCGAATGGCAAACGGCGGAGCGGGGCGCCCGTTTCGCGGTGTTCAATCCGGCCACCGAGGAGCAGATACGGCATGTCGCCGCGGCCGGCGCGGAAGATGTCGGGAAGGCGGTCGCCGCGGCCAGACGCGCCTTCGATGAAGGACCATGGCCGCGGCTGAGCGGCAAAGAGCGCGCCGGTTATCTGCGTTCCATGGCGAATATCATGCGTCAGCGCCAGGCCGCGCTGGCGCAGCTTGAGGTTGAGGATAACGGCAAACCGCTGCCGGAGGCCCAGTGGGACATCGACGATGCCATCGGATGCTTCGAGTACTACGCTGATTTGGCCGAAGGCCTGGATACGGAAGAACAGTGTATACCGCTGCCGGATGAACGTTTTAGCTGCCGGGTGGTGCGTGAGCCGATGGGCGTCGCCGGCCAGATCATTCCCTGGAATTACCCGCTGTTGATGGCCGCCTGGAAAGTCGCGCCGGCATTAGCCGCCGGTTGTACCACCGTACTCAAACCCTCGGAACTGACGCCGCTGGGGGCGCTGGAGCTTGCCGCCATCGCCGACGCGGCAGGCCTGCCGGCGGGGGTATTGAACGTCGTAACGGGGCTGGGCGCCGAGGCGGGCGCGCCGCTCTCCAGCCATCCCGGCGTCGACAAGCTGGCCTTTACCGGCAGCGTGCCGACCGGGCGCGCCATCATGCAGGCGGCCGCTCAGGATATCAAGAACGTCAGTCTGGAGTTGGGGGGCAAATCCGCGTTTATCGTTTTCGATGATTGCGACATTGAGGCCGCCGTGGAGTGGACGCTGTTCGGCATATTCTGGAATCAGGGACAGGTCTGTTCCGCTACCTCGCGCCTTCTGGTGCAGGAAGGCATCTATGAACGCCTGATCGAACGGTTGATAGACGCAACCCGCCGCATTCGTATCGGCGCTGGCGGGCAGCAAGGCGTTCAGCTTGGTCCCTTAATCAGCGCCGGGCAGTACGACAAAGTCCTACAGGCGATCGAGCGCGGCAAACGCGAGGGCGCCACGCTGGCGTACGGCGGCCGGCGTCCCGCGCATTTGGATCGGGGCTGGTTTATCGAACCCGCGATATTTCTGGATACCCCGACGGAGAGCGCGCTGTGGACGGAGGAAATTTTTGGCCCGGTGCTCGCCGTTCGCCGCTTTCGTGATGAAGAGGAAGCGGTGCGCCTGGCGAATGACAGCCGTTTCGGTCTTGCGGCGGCGGTCATGTCGGCCGATACGCAACGGTGCCGGCGCGTCAGCCGGGCTTTGCGCGCCGGCATCGTGTGGGTTAATTGCTCGCAGCCCACGTTTACGCAGGCGCCCTGGGGAGGATACAAGCAAAGCGGAATCGGCCGTGAGCTGGGCGCCTGGGGGCTCGACAACTATCTGGAGACCAAGCAGATCACGGAATATACCAGTGAGAGCCCGTGGGGATGGTATCTGAAGCCCCATAACTGAAGCCGCCGTCGGCTCCGTAGACGTTCGGTTTCTCCGCCGGTCGAATCCGTTGCGGTTATTCCGCCGGCGGGCGAATGCGCCGGGTTTTTGGCGGCGTGTTTATCAATATCCGGGACGATAATCCGTCCAGGCCGGTCGAGTGCCTGTCGTCCGGGGTTTTTACAGCACAACATCTGTTTTTCCTATTTCTCATCTCCAGTATTTTATTCTATAAATAAGACTACGAACTAGGATATTTCACGATATTCATCTGAATAACTTATGTATTTCGCTAATAAATAGTAAATAAGTGGTCGATAAATTCTGTTTTCGTGAGGGCTTGTCCCTGTTCGTCGTCATGACACGTTAAAAAACACGCCCGTAATACACATCATCGTTTTTTAATTACCCCCTTGGTATGGAGGAAGCAACGGATGTTTACCCAATGTAAAAAATGGTTTCCGAGGGCTGTTGCAGGCTTGCTGATGGCGGTGTCCGCCGCCGCGTCTGCGCAAGGGAAGATATTGCATATCTACAACTGGTCCGACTATATCGCCCCGGATACGCTGGAAAATTTTCAGAAAGAGAGCGGCATAAAAGTCGTTTACGACGTTTTCGATTCCAACGAGGTGCTGGAAGGTAAACTGATGGCCGGAAGCACCGGGTTCGATCTGGTTGTGCCGTCGGACAGTTTCCTTGAGCGGCTGCGGACGGCGGGCGTTTTCCAGCCGTTGGACTGGAGTAAAATGCCGAATGCGAAAAATCTCGATCCCGCACTGATGAAGCTGGTCGCCCAGCACGATCCGGGCAACAAGTACGCGGTGCCTTACCTGTGGAACACTACCGGGATCGGCTACAACGTCGATAAGGTGAAAGCGGTGCTGGGCGACGACGCGCCGCTGGACAGTTGGGATCTGGTGCTGAAGCCGGAGAACCTTCAGAAGCTGAAAAGCTGCGGCGTCGCGTTCCTGGATGCGCCGGAGGATATCTTCGCCGCCGTGCTGAACTATCAAGGGAAAGATCCCAACAGCGACAACGAGAAAGATTACACCCAATCCGCCACCGATCTGCTGCTGAAGCTGCGTCCCAACATCCGCTACTTCCACTCCTCACAGTACATCAATGACCTGGCCAACGGCGACATCTGCGTGGCGATCGGTTGGTCGGGCGACGTCATTCAGGCGGCCAACCGCGCCGATGAGGCGAAGAACGGCGTAAACATTGCCTACATCATCCCGAAGGAAGGCGCGCAGGTGACTTTCGACCTGTTCGCCATGCCGGCGGACGCCAAGAACGCGGATGAAGCCTATCAGTTTCTGGATTACATCATGCGGCCGGCCGTGATCGCCGGTATCAGCGACTATGTCTTCTACGCCAACGCGAACAAAGCGTCGGAGCCGCTGGTCAGCGAAGAGGTGCGCGACAATCCGGGCATTTATCCGTCGGATGCGGTGCGCGCCAAACTGTTTATGACGACGGATAAGTCACCCCGGCTCGATCGTGCCCGCACCCGTGCCTGGGTCAGGGTGAAAAGCGGTCAATAAACAGGAGAACAGGCGGTTGACCGCCTGTTTGCATGATCGATGCGTCGTGGCTGGTGGCTATGACGCCGTTTTCTGCTTCCGCCGGAGGACATAGCAAGTGAAAGAAGCGATTTCCCAGTCAAAACCCCAGAAAGCTGCGATGCCTCTGTTGGAGGTGCGCAACCTGACCAAGACCTTCGACGACGGGCAGGCCGCGGTCGATGATGTGAGCCTGACGATCTACAAGGGAGAGTTATTTGCGCTGCTGGGCGCATCCGGTTGCGGCAAGTCCACATTGCTGCGCATGCTGGCCGGATTCGAACATCCCACGCAAGGACAAATCGTGCTGGACGGGCAGGATCTGTCCATGGTGCCGCCGTATCAGCGCCCGATCAATATGATGTTCCAATCCTACGCCTTGTTTCCCCATATGACGGTGGCGAAAAACATCGCCTTCGGCCTGACGCAGGACGGGTTGTTCAAATCCGAGATCAACGATCGGGTGGATGAGATGCTGGCGATGGTGCATATGCAGGAGTTCGCCGACCGCAAACCGCACCAGCTTTCCGGCGGCCAGCGCCAGCGTGTGGCATTGGCGCGCAGCCTGGCCAAGCGTCCGAAGCTGCTGCTGCTCGACGAGCCCATGGGCGCGCTGGACAAGAAACTGCGCGACCGCATGCAACTGGAGGTGGTCGATATCCTGGAGCGGGTCGGCGTGACCTGCGTGATGGTGACGCACGACCAGGAAGAGGCGATGACCATGGCCGGACGCATCGCCATTATGAACCGCGGCAAGTTCGTGCAGATCGGCGAACCGGAAGAGATCTACGAACACCCGAGCACCCGTTTCAGCGCCGAATTCATCGGTTCCGTCAATATGTTCGAAGGGCTGCTGAAGTCGCGCCAGGATGACGTGCTCATCATCGAGAGCCCGGGGCTGGATCATCCCCTGAAGGTGGATGCCGACGCTTCCGTGGTGGATGGCGTGCCGGTGTACATCGCGCTGCGCCCGGAGAAGGTCGTGCTGTGCGACGAGATACCCGCCGACGGCTGTAACTCCGCCGTGGGGGAGGTGGTGCATATCGCCTATCTGGGCGACCTGTCCGTCTATCACGTTCGCTTGAGCAGTGGTCAGGTGATTAGCGCCCAACTGCAGAACACCTACCGCTACCGTAAAGGGGCGCCGACCTGGGGCGATGAAGTTCGTCTGTGTTGGGATGCGGACAGCTGTGTGGTTTTGACGGTATAGAGAGGAACGGATAATGACATTATTTCCCGAACATTCCACGGCCGAAACGCCGGGTAAGACCGGACTGTTGCCGATGATGGCCCGCTGGCGCCTGAAATACGGCCGTAAGCTGGTGATCGCCCTGCCGTACCTGTGGTTGCTGTTGCTGTTTATGCTGCCGTTCCTGATCGTGTTCAAGATCAGTCTGGCGGAAATGGCCCGCGCCGTACCGCCTTACACCGATCTGATGTCCTGGGAAGACGCGCGTTTGGCGATCGTGCTCAACCTGGATAACTATCTGCATCTGCTGAGCGATCCCCTGTATGTCGAGGCGTATCTGCAATCGTTGCAGGTGGCGGCGGTATCAACCCTGTGCTGCCTGCTGGTGGGCTATCCGCTGGCGTGGGCGGTGGCGCACAGCCAGCCGTCGATGCGCAATATTCTGTTGCTGCTGGTGATTCTGCCCTCCTGGACCTCGTTCCTGATCCGCGTCTACGCCTGGATGGGCATCCTGAAAAACAACGGCGTGCTGAACAACTTCCTGCTGTGGCTGGGGGTCATCGACCAGCCGCTGGTGATCCTGCATACCAATCTGGCGGTCTATATCGGCATCGTCTATTCCTATCTGCCGTTCATGGTGCTGCCGATTTATACCGCGCTGACCCGGCTGGATTATTCGCTGGTGGAAGCGGCGATGGACCTGGGCGTGCGTCCGATGAGAACTTTCGTCAGCGTCATCATACCGCTGACGAAAGGGGGAATCATCGCCGGTTCGATGCTGGTATTCATTCCCGCGGTGGGCGAGTTCGTGATCCCCGAACTGCTGGGCGGGCCGGACAGCATCATGATCGGCCGCATCCTGTGGCAGGAGTTCTTCAATAACCGCGACTGGCCGGTGGCGTCGGCGGTGGCGACCATTATGCTGCTGCTGTTGATCGTGCCCATCATCTGGTTCCACAGGCATCAGAACAAAGAAATGGGAGAGCCGGTATGAACAATCTACCCGTCGTACGCTCTCCCTGGCGCATTCTGATCCTGGTGTTGTGTTTCACCTTCCTGTACGCGCCGATGCTGATGCTGGTGGTGTACTCGTTCAACAGCTCCAGGCTGGTGACCGTGTGGGCGGGCTGGTCTACGCGCTGGTATGTCGAACTGTTTCATAACTCGGAGATGATCAGCGCCGTGGCGCTGAGTTTGACCATCGCCGCCGCCTCCGCCACGATGGCGGTGATACTGGGATCGCTGGCGGCGGTGGTGATGGTGCGCTTCGGCCGTTTCCGCGGCGCCAATGGCTTCGCCTTCATGCTGACGGCGCCGCTGGTAATGCCGGACGTGATTACCGGCCTGTCCCTGCTGCTGCTGTTCGTGGCGCTGGGGCATGCGCTGGGCTGGCCGTCGGAGCGGGGCATGCTGACTATCTGGCTGGCGCACGTCACCTTCTGTACCGCCTATGTGTCGGTGGTGATCGCTGCCCGTCTGCGCGAACTGGATCGCTCCATCGAAGAGGCGGCCCTGGATCTCGGCGCGGGGCCGGTGAAGGTATTCTTCGTGATCACCGTGCCGATGATCGCGCCGGCGCTGATTTCGGGCTGGCTGCTGGCGTTCACCCTGTCTCTTGACGATCTGGTGATCGCCAGCTTCGTCTCCGGGCCGGGCGCGACGACGCTGCCGATGCTGGTCTTTTCCAGCGTGCGCATGGGGGTGAACCCGCAGATCAACGCCCTGGCGTCGCTGATTCTGCTGGTCGTCGGCGTTATCGGTTTTATCGCCTGGCGGTTTATGGCCAGAGCGGAAAAACAGCGGCAGCACGATCTGCAGAGGGCCGGACGAGGCTGAAGGCTGAAAGAGGGTAGGGCCCCTGGCGGGGAAAACGAATATTTGTGGCGTTCATCAGGTTCCGGTATACTACTTTCCCGTCCTGGTATTTCCATCGTCTTTAAACCTAAACTCTCAGGTTCAGCATGACAACTAATTATATTTTTGTGACCGGCGGGGTCGTCTCCTCTCTGGGTAAAGGCATTGCCGCAGCCTCACTGGCGGCTATTCTCGAAGCCCGTGGCCTCAACGTTACCATCATGAAACTGGACCCGTATATCAACGTGGATCCGGGCACGATGAGCCCGACACAGCACGGCGAAGTGTTCGTCACTGAGGACGGCGCGGAAACCGATCTCGATCTGGGTCACTACGAGCGTTTCATCCGCACCAAGATGTCTCGCCGTAATAACTTCACCACTGGTCGAATCTACTCTGATGTACTGCGTAAAGAGCGTCGTGGCGACTACCTGGGCGCCACGATTCAGGTTATTCCCCATATTACTAATGCGATCAAAGAACGCATCCTTGAAGGCGGCGAAGGGCATGATGTGGTGCTGGTTGAAATCGGCGGAACCGTCGGTGACATCGAATCCCTGCCGTTCCTTGAGGCGATTCGCCAGATGGCGGTTGAAGTGGGTCGCGAGCATACGTTGTTTATGCATCTGACGTTGGTGCCTTATCTGGCCGCGGCCGGCGAAGTAAAAACCAAACCAACCCAGCATTCGGTAAAAGAGCTGCTTTCCATCGGTATTCAGCCGGATGTTCTAATCTGCCGCTCCGATCGTACCGTGCCTGCCAATGAGCGCGCAAAGATTGCTTTATTCTGTAATGTGCCGGAAAAAGCAGTAATCTCCCTTAAAGATATTGATTCCATTTATAAAATCCCGGCGCTATTGAAATCTCAGGGCCTGGACGATTATATTTGTAAACGATTCAGCTTGAACTGTCAGGAAGCGAACCTGTCAGAGTGGGAACAGGTCGTTTACGAAGAAGCCAATCCGGGTGGTGAAGTGACCATCGGCATGATCGGCAAATATGTCGCATTGCCTGATGCTTATAAGTCCGTCATTGAAGCGCTTAAGCATGGCGGACTGAAAAACCGCCTGACAGTGAACATCAAGCTTATCGACTCGCAGGATGTTGAAACCCGCGGCGTCGAAATATTGAAAGACCTGGATGCTATCCTAATCCCTGGGGGATTTGGTTATCGTGGCGTTGAAGGTAAGGTCATGGCGGCGCGTTATGCCCGCGAAAATAATGTTCCTTATCTGGGCATCTGTCTGGGAATGCAGGTCGCGCTGATGGAATTTGCCCGTAATGTCGTCGGTATGGAAGGGGCAAACTCGACGGAGTTTGTGCCAGACTGTAAGTACCCGGTGATTGCGCTTATCACGGAATGGCGTGATGAGGATGGCAATATCGAAGTTCGCAGTGAAGATAGCGATTTGGGCGGCACCATGCGCGTCGGCGGGCAACAATGCCATCTGGCCGAAGGCAGCCTGGTGCGCCAGCTCTACGGCGAACCGACGATCGTTGAACGTCACCGCCATCGTTATGAAGTCAACAATATGCTGTTGAAGCAGATTGAAGCGGCGGGATTGCGTGTAGCGGGTCTTTCCGCCGATCGCAGACTGGTGGAGATCATCGAATTACCCGATCATCCATGGTTCGTGGCTTGTCAGTTCCACCCGGAATTCACATCGACGCCGCGTGATGGACACCCGTTGTTTGCCGGCTTTGTAAAAGCTGCCGGCGCGTACCAAAAGCGCCAGGTGAAGTAAGTAAGGTTTTGCCAGCGCCGCGCGGTCTTTGCGATCGCGCGGTGCTCGTCTGAGGTTTTAGTTTAACTGTACTGAGGAAAATCTAATGTCCAAAATTGTTAAAGTCATCGGTCGTGAAATCATCGACTCACGCGGAAATCCAACTGTTGAAGCTGAAGTGCATCTAGACGGCGGTTTTGTTGGTCTGGCTGCCGCGCCATCAGGGGCTTCCACGGGTTCTCGCGAAGCGCTGGAACTGCGTGACGGTGACAAATCCCGTTTTCTGGGCAAAGGCGTAACTAAAGCCGTTGCCGCAGTAAACGGCCCGCTGGCTCAGGCTATCCTGGGCAAAGACGCGAAAGATCAGGCGAACATCGATAAAATCATGATCGACCTGGACGGGACTGAAAACAAATCCAAATTCGGCGCTAACGCCATTCTGGCCGTTTCTCTGGCTGTTGCCAAAGCTGCCGCCGCTTCCAAAGGCCTGCCGCTGTATGCTCACATCGCTGAACTGAACGGCACCCCGGGTCAGTACTCTATGCCTCTGCCGATGATGAACATCATCAACGGCGGCGAACACGCCGACAACAACGTCGACATTCAGGAATTCATGATTCAGCCTGTTGGCGCGAAAACGGTTAAAGAAGCGATCCGTATCGGTTCCGAAGTGTTCCATAACCTGGCTAAAGTTCTGAAAGCCAAAGGCATGAGCACCGCGGTAGGCGACGAAGGCGGCTATGCGCCTAACCTGGAATCCAACGCTGCCGCGCTGGCCGCCATCAAAGAAGCGGTGGAAAAAGCCGGTTACGTGCTGGGTAAAGACGTTACTCTGGCTATGGACTGCGCAGCTTCCGAATTCTATAACAAAGAAACCGGTAACTATGAACTGAAAGGCGAAGGTAAAACCTTCACTTCTCAGGAATTCACTCATTACCTGGAAGGCCTGACCAAAGAATACCCGATCGTTTCCATCGAAGATGGCCTGAACGAATCCGATTGGGACGGTTTTGCTTACCAGACTAAAGTTCTGGGCGACAAAATCCAGCTGGTTGGCGACGATCTGTTCGTAACCAATACCAAGATCCTGAAAGAAGGTATCGACAAAGGTATCGCTAACTCCATCCTGATCAAATTCAACCAGATCGGTTCTCTGACCGAAACCCTGGCTGCCATCAAGATGGCGAAAGATGCCGGCTACACTGCCGTTATCTCTCACCGTTCCGGCGAAACCGAAGACGCCACCATCGCCGACCTGGCGGTAGGTACAGCGGCCGGCCAGATCAAAACCGGTTCCATGAGCCGTTCTGACCGTGTTGCTAAATACAACCAGCTGATTCGTATCGAAGAAGCGCTGGGCGCTAAAGCACCGTTCAACGGTCGTAAAGAAATCAAAGGTCAGGCTTAATTTTTAGCCTTTTCCTATTTGCTGATAACGGCTCCTTCGGGAGTAATGCCGATCAGTTAAGGATCGGTTGAACGATCCAGTGGTTGTGTAAGAATCCGGAAATCTCATGGTTTCCGGATTTTTTTATTATGCAAATTGCTCAGGCTCTCAACCTGGTATCCTGTTACGACTCCACCCGTAACCCATTGACATCTCTAGGCGAGTTTCTTGACCCGGAATTGATTGCCCGTTGTCTGACCGAATCCGGTACGGTCACCCTGCGCAAGCGTCGTCTTCCTCTGGAAATGATGGTCTGGTGCGTTGTCGGCATGGCGCTTGAACGTAAAGAACCGCTTCATCAGATTGTCAACCGACTGGATATCATGTTGCCCGGTAATCGCCCCTTCGTTGCCCCCAGCGCCGTGATTCAGGCTCGCCAGCGGCTGGGAAGTGACGCTGTCCGGCGTGTTTTTACACAGACTGCGCAACTGTGGCACGCCTCAGTCACTCATCCGCACTGGTGTGGACTGACATTGTTGGCTGTGGATGGCGTGGTCTGGAGAACTCAGGATACGCCAGAAAATGACGCGGCGTTCCCCCGACAGCATTTTGGTGGTCAGCCCGGGGCTTATCCTCAGGTGAAAATGGTTTGCCAGATGGAGCTGACCAGTCATCTTCTTACCGCTGCCGCCTTCGGCACGATGAAAGAAAGCGAGTATACGCTGGCAGAGCAGCTTATAAGCCAGACGGGTGACAATACGCTGACGCTGTTCGATAAGGGGTATTACTCACTGGGATTACTTGATGCCTGGAGCCGCGGGGGGACAGAGCGTCACTGGATGATACCGCTGAAGAAGGGCGCTCAGTACGAGGAAATCCGGCGGTTGGGTAAAGGTGATAGTCTAATTACCCTCAAGACCTCGCCTCAGTCGAGAAAAAAATGGCCGGAACTGAATAAAGCGATAACGGCCCGACTGCTGACATTGAGCCGCAAGGGGAAAACGTATTATCTGCTGACATCGATGACGGATGCGATGCGTTATCCGGGTGGGGAGATGACGGAGCTGTACAGCCATCGGTGGGAAATCGAACTGGGCTATCGTGAAATCAAGCAGACAATGCAGCAAAGCAGGCTGACGCTTAGAAGTAAAAAGCCGGAGTTGGTTGAGCAGGAACTGTGGGGAGTGCTGCTGGCCTACAATCTGGTCAGGTATCAGATGATAAACATGGCGGCGAGTCTGAAAGGTTACTGGCCAAATCAGTTGAGCTTCTCGGGATCATGTGGCCTGGTCATGCGGATGTTGATGACATTACAGGGAGCCTCGCCGGGTCGCATCCCTGAACTTATGCGGGATATGGAAAGCATGGCGCAGTTGGTCAAACTGCCGGGAAGGCGGGAAAGAGCCTATCCCCGAGTGGTGAAAGAAAGGCCCTGGAAATATCCAAAGCCTCAAAGTAAAACTGCCAGTCAGTTGCTTAACTGACTGGCATTACTCCTTCGGGAGCCGTTTTTTTTACCGTCATTCTTTGCTTTTTCGTATGAAAAGTCGCCGTTTTCGGCGGTACTAAAACGATGCCGCCATAAAAAATTGCGCCCCGTCTCAAATCCTCTTCTTTCCGCATGCAGTAATATGCCGCCAGAATTACATTAATCAGACCGGTGGTTTTATTAATATAAAATACTTTTTTATAAAATGTTTGAAGCCGATCGGTTAATTCTTTTCCGTGGTGCCAGTACAGGTCGTCCGGTGGCAAAAGCACAAAGGTGCTTACGCGGTCTGAACGTTACCTTAATGCCATGGCGGGTATAAGCACTCAGCCAGCTATGACACCTTCATAAAAATGACCGAGGAAGGATGGTAATGAAAACACGTAAGATCGGGTTGGCTAATTATCTGGCCTATGGCTCGGGCGACTTTCTTGGAGCAGGCACTACCGCGCTGACGGCTGCCTGGTTGCTTTATTTTTACACCACGTTTTGTGGTTTGACTCCGATTGAGGCGACCTTTATTTTTGCGATGGCGCGCGTATTGGACGCCGTCGTCAGCCCGCTAATGGGCTTCCTGACTGACAACTTTGGCTCCACCTGGCTGGGTAAACGCTTCGGCCGCCGTAAATTCTTTATCTTGCTCGGTATCCCTTGCGTATTCAGCTACAGCTTTATGTGGGTAGGTGATATGGGATATTGGTACTACCTGCTGACCTACCTGCTGTTTGATGTCATTTATACGATGGTGCTGGTGCCGTATGAAACGCTGGTGCCGGAAATGACCGACGATTTCAAACAGAAAACCAAATTCTCCGGCGCACGAATCGCGCTGGCGCAGCTTTCCGCCATTCTGGCCGCCTTCCTGCCCGGTATTCTGCTGGGGTATTTCGGCAAAGACAACGCGGTTTCCTTCTTCTATTCCAGCCTGGTGTTCTCCGTGATCTGCGCGTTGGTGCTGACGTTGGTGTATTTGTTCACCTGGGAACGGCCCCGCGATCAGATGTCCGAGGCTTCTCTGCGGGCGGAAAAAGAGCGTCAGTCCCTGTCGTTGGTGGATAGCCTGAAACGGCTGAATGTTGAGCTGTTATCGACGCTGCGTATTCGTATTTTCCGTCAGCATTTAGGGATGTATCTGGGCGGCTATATCGCGCAGGATGTGTTCAATGCCGTGTTTACCTATTACGTGGTCTTTGTGTTAATGCAAAGCCCGACGATGGCCTCTAACCTGATGGGGACGATGGCGATCCTGCAATTTATCGCGGTGATCGGCATGATCCCACTGTGCATTCGCTTCGGACCCGCGCCGTCTTATCGCCTGGTAGTCTGCCTATTCGGGCTGAGCGCGCTCTCTTACGCGTTCCTCTGGTACAGCAACCTGCATGACGCCTTCTCGCTGCTGCTGCTGATTTCCGCGCTGGCTGGTTTAGGCCGTGGCGGGATCAACTATGTGCCATGGAATACCTATACCTATATCGCCGATGTTGATGAAGTGATCACCGCGCAGCGCCGCGAAGGGATCTTCGCCGGCATCATGACGCTGACCCGCAAGGCTTCCCAGGCCGGCGCGGTGATGCTGGTAGGCATTGTGCTGCAATTGTCCGGTTTTGTATCCGGTCAGAGCGTACAGGCGCCGGGCGTCAGCCATACCATCCTGATGATCCTGAGCTTCGGCACCGTTGGCGTACTGGCGCTGGGCTTCCTGGTTTCCCTGCGTTTCAAACTCAATCTGCAGACGCACAGCGTATTGCGTGAGGAAACGCAGAAGATGCGCGAAGCCGGACGTCCGGTGCCTGAACAAATCACGCCGCAAGCCAGAGCGACCGTCGAAATGCTGGCCGGTATGCCTTATGAGTCGCTGTGGGGCAACAACAACATCGGCTATCTGAACCGCAATAAGGTGAAGCCCGTCACGCGCGTGACCCAGCCCTGAACGTTTTGAATTGTTAAATGCTAACTAAATTGGATGATTGACTATGACCGTATTCAGTGTAAAACATAGCCCGCTTTTGTGTCAGCCCGAACGCTTCATTTCGCGCGAGGACTTAAAGGCGCTGATTTGCCGTATCACTGATAATCTGGTGAACATTGAAGATAAAACCGGTGAGTTTCTGTTACGGCTGGACGATGGCCGGGTGATTGATACCAAAGGCTGGGCCGGTTGGGAATGGACGCACGGTATCGGTTTATACGGTATTTATCAGTATTACCAACAAACGGGCGATGAGCAGATGCGGGCCATCATCGACGACTGGTTTTCCGCCCGCCTGGCGGAAGGTACGCCGACCAAGAATGTGAATACCGTTTGTCCTTTCCTGACGCTGGCTTACCGTTACGAAGAAACGCATGATGCCCGCTGGTTGCCGTATCTGGAGCGTTGGGCCGAGTGGGTGATGTATGAGATGCCGCGCACGCAGAAGCAGGGATTGCAGCACATTGTTTACAACAATGAAAATACCGAGCAAATGTGGGACGACACGCTAATGATGAGCGTGTTGCCGCTGGCGAAAATCGGCAAGCTGTTAAACCGGCCGGAATTCGTGGAGGAAGCGACCTATCAGTTCCTGCTGCATGTTCAGTATCTGATGGATCGTCAAAGCGGTTTGTGGTTCCACGGTTGGACATTTGCGGAAAAGCATAACTTTGCCAAAGCGCGCTGGGCGAGGGGCAATAGCTGGCTGACCGTGGCGATCCCCGAGTTTATCGAACTGTTGGAATTGCCGGAGCGCAATGCGACGCGCCGCTTCCTGTTGCAGGTGTTGGAAAGCCAGATTGAGGCGCTGGCGAAATATCAGGATGACAGCGGTTTGTGGCACACCCTGATTGACGATCCGCAATCGTACCTTGAAAGCTCGGCGACGGCTGGTTTCGCTTACGGCATTCTAAAAGCCGTACGTAAGCGCTATGTGGATAAAAGCTATGCGTCAGTGGCGGAGAAAGCGATTCGCGGCGTTATCAATCACGTTAATGCGGACGGTGAACTGACCCAGGTTTCCTTCGGCACCGCCATGGGCAACGATCTCGATTTCTATCGTGAAATAGCCTTGACGTCTATGCCGTACGGCCAGGCGATGGCGATCCTCTGCCTGTCGGAATATCTGCGGGTTTATCTGTAATGATGAAGGCGGATATCCCGGCACGGGATGCCCGCCTCTGCCTGTCACCATGCCCGATATTAGGGCACTGTGCCGATGGGGTCGTAGCGGCGTCAGCCGCCGAAGCGCCCTGCGGTACGATAAGCCCGGGTCTCTCGATCTATGGGGTTGTCGTCAACCTCAATGGTGTCTGAACGTTTAGTCGGTTAACCCCGCTACGCTGTAATTGATCGGCACCCAGCGATAGCCTGACTGTTCTCCCGTTTTAACGTGACCGATGCCGGGAAACGATATATGCGTCCCGGCTACCCAATAGCCTTGACTGGCGGCATCCGCCAGCACCTTAGCGCGGGTTTGCGCCGCCGTATCCATATCGGAATCAAAACTGATGGTGGTGGCCGGCAGTGGGAACTGTACGGCCGCAACGTGGATAATATCCCCCCAGATCAACAGTTTTTGTCCTTCGCTCTCTACCCAAAACGCCGTATGGCCGGGCGTATGTCCGGGCGCGGGCAACGGCGTGATGCCGGTAAAGAGCGGCTGCTCGCCGGCAAAGGTTTTCAGCTTATTGGCTGCCTGGATGGTACGAAAGGCGGCCTGAACCCGCTGGAACGCCGGTTTCTGCGCTTCGCCGGCCTGCTTCAGATTAGCCTCGCTGAGCCAATAATCGGCTTCGGTCTGGCTGACGTAGACGGTGGCGTTGGGAAAAGTGAGTTTGCCGTCGGTAATCAGACCGCCAAAGTGATCGCCGTGCAGATGCGTCATCAGCACCGTATCCACCTGTTCCGGCGTGTAGCCGGCGGCTTTAAGGTTATTCACGACTTTACCGACGGAAGGGTTACTCTGTTTACCATTGCCGGTATCCACCAAAATCAGGTTTTGTCCGGTATTAATCAGATAGGTATTGATGGAGGTATCGACGGGCGCGGTCAGCGACTGCTCCGCCAGCAGGTTTTTGATTTGCTCCGGCGTTGCCCGCGTCAGCAGCTTGTCGACCGGCATGGCGTTGGTGCCGTCGGCCAGCGCGGTAATTTCAAATTGTCCCAGCAGCATACGGTAATAGCCCGCCTGGGTTTTAACCTGTGGAACCGGTTGCGCCGTAACGATATTGGGGACGAAAACAGATGTCAGCAACAGTAAAGCAAGAGATCTCAATCGATTCATGTTTTTCGTTCCTTGTTAATGAGTTAGCGTGTTAAACATTGCGGTGAAACTTGTTGATCGCCTGTTGATTATTAGCTGTACTGTAACATTACTCAAATTAAACATAAGCGCAGGTCATTGATGCGGGGTTTGGTGCGCCGCTGTCTATCTGCGATAATGTGTTTTTACGTTACAGGTATAGTGAAAAACATGCAGTACCCGATTAATGAAATGTTTCAGACGTTGCAGGGTGAAGGCTATTTTACCGGTGTCCCGGCGGTGTTTGTGCGCCTGCAGGGGTGCCCGGTCGGCTGTAGTTGGTGCGATACCAAACATACCTGGGACAAACTTGCCGAGCGGGAAATTCCACTGGATCAGGTACTGGTTAAAACGCGGGAAAGCGATGGCTGGGGGGCGGCCAGCGCCGAGGATGTTCTGGCGCTGATCGATCGGGAGGGCTATACCGCGCGTCATATTGTGATCACCGGGGGAGAACCCTGTATTCACGATCTGGCGCCGCTGACGCTGCTGTTGGAACAGCAGGGGTTTAGCTGTCAGATAGAAACCAGCGGCACGCATGAAGTTCGCTGCTCGCCCAAAACCTGGGTGACGGTTTCCCCGAAAGTGAATATGCGCGGCGGCATGGCGGTGATCGATCAGGCGCTGCACCGGGCGGATGAGATCAAACATCCGGTTGCCCGCGAGCGTGATATCGAAGATCTGGACGCCTTGCTGGCCCGGTTGAAGGATGACAAACCGCGCATTGTGGCGCTACAGCCGATCAGTCAGAAAGAGAGCGCCACTAAATTGTGCATCGGCACCTGTATCGCCCGTAACTGGCGGCTTTCCATGCAGACGCATAAGTATTTGAATATCGCCTAGATCCTCACCAAGCCGTCTTTCCCTTGCCAGAGCTGTCTCTTAGTCACATTTTTATGCGGACGCAGAGACCGTTTCGTGCGCGATAAAGCCGCCATTTGTGTATAAGAGACAGTGGCCAGGGAAGTGCGTTCTCCCCTGTGACTGTCTCTTATACACAAATGTAGGGGCTATGACGGGGTTTGCCGTTATCCGGCGTAAGAAATTATGCTGAGGAGATAGCAGGCTTAGGATGAGCCGCACGGACGCGGCGAAAGCTTGCGCCACGTCGGGAACGTGTCGCAAGCGGTCCGTTAAGCCTGATACCGACGAAGGCATCGCGCAGCGACATAATTTAGCCGCAAGCCGGGGTTCATAGGGGGCTGGCGTCTGAGCCCCCTATGTCGGGCGCGTGCTATGACATAGCATAGAAATAGCGGCATTGTGGCGCACGAAACTATCTCCAAGTCCGCATAAAAATGTGACTAAGAGACAGCCCCTGTGAAGGGGATGCCCGGGGTGGGGTTAGTGTAAGGAGGATGGAGCGCTATTTTTTGCAACGCTTCGCGTGGTTTGAGATACGCGCTTACTCGCCTTTATACACACAGCCCGCGGTGCAGGTCTCTTTTACCATCACCGCGCTCAGTTCGGGCAAAGACGGTTTCACCTGCTGCCAGATCCAATGTGCCAGCACTTCGCTGGTGGGATTTTCCAGTCCGGGGATCTCATTCAGGTAATGATGATCCAGCTTTTCCCACGTTGGTTTGAACGCGGCTTTTAATTCGGCGAAGTCCATCACCCAGCCGGTGTGCGGATCAACCTCGCCGGTGATTTCCAGTCGAACCATAAATGAATGCCCATGCAGGCGTCCGCATTTATGTCCGGCCGGAACATGAGGCAGACGGTGGGCGGCTTCAAACTGAAAATCTTTAAATAGCGTGGTTGCCATGGCGGTGTTCCCGGGTTCTTTCACTGAAGTAGCGTGCTTAAAGCCGTCGCATACTACCGGAAATCGGCGCGTGAAGCACGTTTCGTCGCCGATATGTTGACGGTGGGTATAACACTTTAAGCAATAAGGGTTATCAGAAAAACCATTTAGTCATTTTGGTTATTTGATATTTCCATCATTTCTTTAGTTGTTAAGATACGGATGGTTAACCTAAATGCTCCATTCATCTTTTTATTGTATGAATTTGTATTAGCCCGGTCACAAGCACAAGGAAATAGAGATCATAATGACAACTCCGGTTTCTCCGACTTCATTGCTCCCGTTGAGTGCGGAGCAATTAACGCGTTTACAGGCGGCAACCGGTGATTTTTCACCCACGCAGCTTGCCTGGTTATCCGGTTATTTTTGGGGCCTTTTACAGCAACCGACGGTACAACAGCCGCCTGGTTCTGCGGCCATCGCCGCGAATGCGGGTTCATCGGCGGCGGTTTCTGTTCCGGTTCAGAGCATCACGCTGATTTCCGCTTCTCAAACCGGTAACGCGCGTCGGGTCGCTGAGCAACTGCGAGATGATCTCTTGAACGCCAAACTGGCGGTGAATCTGGTGAATGCCGGCGATTATAAATTCAAGCAGATCGCACAGGAAAAACTGCTGCTGATCGTGACCTCGACGCAGGGGGAAGGGGAACCGCCGGAAGAAGCGGTCGCGCTGAACAAATTCCTGTTTTCCAAAAAAGCGCCGCAGTTGAAAGATACCGCGTTTGCGGTGTTGGGCCTGGGTGATACCTCCTACGAATTTTTTTGCAAAGCCGGCAAGGATATTGATAGTCGGCTGGCCGAGCTGGGCGCGGAACGGTTATTGGATCGTGTTGATGCCGATGTTGACTATCAGGCCAAGGCCGAGCAATGGCGCCGGCAACTGGTGGATATCCTTCAGGCTCGCGTACCGGTACAGGGCACGGCGGTCGCGTCAGTGAGCGCAAGCGGCGCGCTGGATGAAATCACCAGCAGCCCCTATAGCAAGGCGTCGCCATTACTGGCTACTCTGGCGGTGAATCAGAAAATCACCGGGCGTAATTCGGAAAAAGACGTTCGCCACATCGAGATTGATCTGGGCGATTCCGGTTTGCGTTACCAGCCGGGCGATGCGCTGGGCGTATGGTTTGAAAACGATCCGGCGCTGGTGCAGGAACTGCTCGAACTCCTGTGGCTGAAAGGCGATGAGCCGGTGACGCTGGACGGAAAATCGCTGCCGTTGTCGCAGGCGCTGCGCAGCCATTTTGAATTGACGCAGAATACCGCGCCCATCGTGGAAAAGTATGCGGCGCTATCGCGTGATGAAACCCTATTGTCGCTATTGGCGGATAAACCGGCGTTACAGCAATTTGTTCAGCAGACGCCGCTGGTGGATATGGTGCGCCAGGCGCCGGTTGAGCTGACGGCGGAACAGCTTACCGGCCTGTTGCGTCCGTTGACGCCGCGCTTGTATTCCATCGCCTCTGCACAGGCGGAGGTGGAGAATGAGGTGCATATCACCGTGGGGGTGGTACGTTATGACGTCAATGGCCGCACGCGCGCCGGCGGCGCATCCGGCTACCTGGCCGATCGCCTGAATGAAGATGATGAAGTCCGGGTGTTTATCGAACATAACGATAATTTCCGCTTGCCGGCGAACCCGGATGCCCCGGCGATCATGATTGGCCCCGGCACCGGAATCGCGCCATTCCGCGCCTTTATGCAACAGCGCGAGGCCGACGGCGCCGGCGGTAAAAACTGGTTGTTCTTCGGCAATCCCCACTTTACGGAAGATTTTCTGTATCAGGTTGAGTGGCAGCGCTACGTGAAAGACGGCCTGCTGACGAAGATCGATTTGGCCTGGTCGCGCGATCAGGCGCACAAGATTTATGTTCAGGACAAGCTGCGGGAGAAAGGCGCGGAAGTGTGGCGCTGGCTTCAAGAGGGCGCGCATATCTATGTTTGCGGCGATGCTAATCGTATGGCGAAAGATGTCGAACAGGCGTTACTGGACGTGGTGGCCGAGCACGGTGGTATGGATGCCGAGCAGGCCGATGAGTTTTTGAGTGATTTGCGCCTTGCGCGCCGTTATCAGCGAGATGTGTACTAATGAGCAAAAAGCCATTATCAGATGAAAAAAACGCCTTGAGTGAAAGGTATCCCGGCCCATTGGTGGTGGAAGGGAAACTCGCTGATGCCGAGCGCCTGAAGAAAGAAAGCAATTTCCTGCGTGGCACCATCGCCGAGGATTTACAGGATGGCCTGACGGGCGGTTTCCACGGCGATAACTTTTTATTGATTCGCTTTCATGGCATGTATCAGCAGGACGACCGCGATATCCGCGCCGAACGTGCCGAGCAAAAGCTGGAGCCGCGTCATGCCATGATGCTGCGTTGCCGTTTGCCGGGCGGGGTTATCACGCCCCAGCAGTGGCTCGGTATCGATAAATATGCCGCCGAAAATACCTTGTACGGCAGTATCCGGCTGACCAACCGTCAGACGTTCCAGTTTCACGGTATTCTCAAACCGAATGTGAAACCGGCGCATAAGCTGCTGAACAGCCTGGGATTGGACTCGTTGGCAACCGCCAACGACGTTAACCGTAACGTGATGTGTACGTCGAATCCGGTGGAGTCCGAACTGCATCAGCAGGCGTATGCGTGGGCGAAGAAGATTTCTGAACATTTGCTGCCGCGTACCCGTGCCTATGCCGAGATCTGGCTGGATCAGGAGAAGGTCGAAACCACGGACGAAGAGCCGATTCTGGGCGCGACCTATCTGCCGCGTAAGTTCAAAACCACCGTGGTGATTCCGCCGCAGAACGATGTGGATCTGCACGCCAACGATCTCAACTTTGTCGCCATTGCCGACAACGGCCGGCTGGTCGGCTTTAACGTGCTGGTGGGCGGCGGACTGTCGATTGCCCACGGCGATAAGGCAACCTATGCGCGTACCGCCAGCGAACTGGGTTACATCCCGGTAGAACACACGCTGGCGATCGCCGAAGCGGTGGTCACCACCCAGCGCGACTGGGGCAACCGCACCAACCGTAAAAATGCGAAAACCAAGTATACGCTGGAGCGGGTGGGCGTTGAGACGTTCAAACAGGAAGTGGAAAAACGGTCGGGCGTGCAGTTTGAATCGGTGCGGCCTTATGAATTTACCGGCCGCGGCGATCGCATCGGCTGGGTGAAAGGCATCGATAATAAATGGCATCTGACGCTGTTTATCGAAAATGGCCGTATTCTGGACTATCCCGGCCGGCCGTTGAAAACCGGACTGGCGGAAATTGCTAAAATCCATAAAGGGGATTTCCGCCTGACGGCGAATCAGAATCTGATTGTCGCCGGGGTGTCCGCGCGCAACAAGGCGAAGATTGAAGCGCTGGCGCGTGAGCATGGGCTGATTGATGATAGCGTGACGGAACAGCGCAAAAACTCTATGGCCTGCGTGTCTTATCCGACTTGTCCGCTGGCGATGGCGGAAGCGGAACGTTTCCTGCCGCAGTTTGTGACCAAAGTTGAAAATATCATGCAGCAGCATGGCGTGGGCGACGAGCATATTATCCTGCGCGTGACCGGTTGTCCCAACGGCTGCGGCCGGGCGCTGCTGGCGGAGATCGGTCTGGTGGGGAAAGCCATCGGCCGTTACAACCTGCATCTGGGCGGCAACCGGGAAGGCACGCGTATTCCGCGTATGTACCGCGAAAATATCACCGAGGCGGAAATCCTCAATGAGATAGACCAGCTAATCGGGCGTTGGGCGAAAGAACGGAAAGACAATGAAGGCTTCGGTGATTTCACCATCCGGGCCAACATTATTAAACCGGTGCTGGATCCCGCGCGCGACTTTTACGACTGACAGGAGATCCTGATGTCCGAGCTTAATCTTGAAGCGCTCAACGCCTTACCTAAAGCTGAACAGGCGACGGCGTTGGCGGAAGTTAACCAGCAGCTGGAACGGCTATCCGCGCAGGAGCGCGTGGGCTGGGCGCTGGAAAACCTGCCGGGGGAATATGTCTTGTCCTCCAGCTTTGGTATCCAGGCGGCGTTGTCCCTGCATTTGGTGACGCAACAGCGGCCGGATATTCCGGTCATTCTGACCGATACCGGCTACCTTTTCCCGGAAACCTATCAGTTTATCGACGCGCTGACGGAACAGCTGAATCTGAATCTCCAGGTCTACCGCGCCGAACTGTCGCCCGCCTGGCAGGAGGCGCGCTACGGTAAATTGTGGGAGCAGGGGGTTGAAGGCATTGAGCGTTACAACCAGATGAACAAGGTAGAGCCGATGAACCGGGCCTTAGGCGAGTTGAAGGCAAAAACCTGGTTCGCCGGCCTGCGGCGCGAACAATCCAGCAGCCGCGGTCACCTGCCGGTGCTGGCGGTGCAGCGCGGCGTGTTCAAATTCCTGCCGGTCATCGACTGGGATAACAAGCAGGTTTACCAGTACCTGAAACAACACGGGCTAAGCTACCACCCGCTGTGGGATCAGGGATATCTCTCGGTGGGCGACACCCACACCACCCGTAAGTGGGAGCCCGGCATGAGCGAGGAAGAAACCCGCTTTTTCGGTCTCAAGCGTGAGTGCGGCTTGCATGAAGGGTGAGAGATTAACCGGGGTTATACCTGAAATCCCGCTGTTATTCCATTACGGAACTTGTCATTCCAATTCGGCATTTCATAAGTGTTCCGTCCGCGCCGTATAGTCACCTTATCTATTTTTTGACTTAGTTTAGGCGATTGTGAACTATCTTCCCATATTCGCGGATCTGCGGGATCGCCCGGTGCTGGTGGTCGGCGGTGGTGATGTCGCCACGCGCAAAATCGAACTGCTGCAACGCGCCGGCGCCGAGATAAAGGTAGCCGCCCAGTCGCTGTCGGAACAGTTAACCGCGCAGCATCATGCCGGCCGGCTTGAGTGGGTCGCCCGGCGTTTTACGCCCGAGTTGCTGTCGGATGTGTTTCTGGTTATTGCGGCAACGGATGACCGGGAACTTAATGCCGCCGTCTTCGAGGCCGCGAATCAGCGTCATCTGCTGGCGAACGTGGTGGACGACCAGCCAAAGTGCTCGTTTATCTTCCCTTCCATTGTCGATCGTTCGCCGCTGATGGTGGCGATCTCATCCGGCGGACAGGCGCCGGTGCTGGCGCGGCTGCTGCGTGAAAAACTCGAAGCCCTGCTGCCGGTCACGCTGGGAACCATGGCTCAACTGGCCGGGGGCTGGCGCGACCGTATCAAGCAACGCCTGCATTCCTCGGGTGAGCGCCGCCGTTTCTGGGAGCGTCTTTTCTACGGGCGTTTTTCCAACCTGGTGGCGGCGGGACAAATTTCTCAGGCGGAAGAAGAGCTGCGACAGCAGCTCGAACAACAGCAACACGAGCAACAACAAGCCGCCGTCAATCGGGGGGAAGTCGCGCTGGTCGGCGCCGGTCCCGGCGATGCCGGATTACTGACGTTGCGTGGTTTACAGGTTATCCAACAGGCGGATGTGGTGCTGTATGACAACCTGGTGAGCGATGATGTGCTGGAATTGGTGCGCCGCGACGCCGAACGTATCTGTGTCGGCAAGCGAGCCAGCGCCCATTCCGTCCCTCAGGAAGAGATCAACCGATTAATTATCTCATTAGCCCGGCAAGGAAAACGGGTGGTTCGTCTGAAAGGCGGCGATCCGTTTATTTTCGGCCGCGGCGGCGAGGAGTTGCAACAGGTGGCGCAGGCCGGCATTTCCTTTCAGGTTGTGCCGGGCATTACCGCCGCCGCCGGCGCCACGGCTTACGCCGGTATACCGCTAACGCACCGGGACTATGCCCAGAGCGTCATCTTTATTACCGGCCATTGCCGGCCTGACGGTCAGGCGTTGGAGTGGTCGACGCTGGCGCGCGGTCGTCAGACGCTGGCGATTTATATGGGCACGGTGAAAGCCGCCGATATCGCTCAGCAGTTGATCGCCCATGGCCGTTCGGCCGAAACGCCGGTGGCGGTGATTGGCCGGGGAACCCGGCAGGATCAGCAAGTATTGATCGGCACCTTGCAACAGTTGGAACAATTGGCCCAGCAGGCACCGACGCCAGCGTTGCTGGTGATTGGCGAGGTGGTGAATTTGCACCATCAGATCGCCTGGTTTGGTCAGCAGTCGCTGGCGGCGCGGCAAGACAGCCGTCCGGCGGTAGTGAATTTGTCTTAAGGGAAAGGTTATGGACGAGAAACGACTCACTCATTTACGGCAGTTAGAGGCCGAGAGTATTCATATCATCCGCGAAGTGGCGGCGGAATTCAGCAACCCGGTGATGATGTACTCCATCGGTAAAGACTCCTCGGTGATGCTGCATCTGGCGCGCAAAGCGTTTTTTCCAGGATCGCTGCCTTTCCCGCTGCTGCATGTGGATACCGGTTGGAAATTTCGTGAAATGTACGAATTCCGCGACCGCACGGCGAAAGCATACGGGTGCGAACTGCTGGTTCATCGCAACCCGCAGGGGGAGGCGTTGGGCATAAATCCGTTTATTCACGGCAGCGCCAAGCATACCGATATTATGAAAACCGAAGGGTTGAAACAGGCGCTGGATAAATATGGTTTTGATGCCGCATTCGGCGGCGCACGGCGCGATGAAGAAAAATCCCGCGCGAAGGAACGCATTTACTCCTTCCGCGACCGCTTTCACCGCTGGGATCCGAAAAGCCAGCGTCCGGAGCTGTGGCACAACTATAACGGTCAGATCAACAAGGGCGAAAGCATCCGCGTATTCCCGCTGTCTAACTGGACCGAGCTGGATATCTGGCAGTACATCTATCTGGAAAACATCGACATTGTGCCGCTTTACCTGGCCGCGATGCGCCCGGTGCTGGAGCGTGACGGCATGTTGCTGATGGTGGATGACGATCGTATCGATCTGCAACCAGGCGAAGTGATTGAGCAACGCATGGTGCGTTTCCGTACCCTGGGCTGCTGGCCGCTGACCGGCGCGGTTGAATCAAACGCGCAAACGCTGCCGGAAATCATTGAAGAGATGCTGATTTCCACCACCAGCGAACGTCAGGGACGGATGATCGATCGCGATCAGGCCGGTTCAATGGAGTTGAAAAAGCGTCAAGGGTATTTCTGAGGAGCCGTCGAATGAACCAGTTTGTTGAACAACAGAATGTGATCGCCAAGCAGATTGCAGATCAAGGGGGCGTAGAGGCCTATCTGCGCGCTCAGCAGGATAAAACCCTGCTGCGTTTTCTGACTTGCGGCAGCGTCGACGACGGTAAAAGTACGCTGATTGGCCGTTTGCTGCACGATACCCGCCAGATTTATGAAGATCAGTTAACCACGTTGCACAGCGACAGTAAGCGGCTGGGGACGCAGGGTGAAAAGCTGGATCTGGCTCTGTTGGTGGATGGTCTGCAGGCCGAACGTGAGCAGGGCATCACCATTGACGTGGCTTACCGCTATTTCTCGACGGAAAAGCGCAAGTTTATTATTGCCGATACGCCGGGGCATGAGCAGTACACCCGCAATATGGCGACCGGGGCATCCACCTGCGAACTGGCGATCCTGCTGATCGATGCGCGCAAAGGGGTGTTGGATCAGACCCGGCGTCATAGTTTTATTGCGACGCTGCTGGGCATCCGTCATCTGGTGGTGGCGGTGAACAAAATGGATCTGGTGGACTATCAGCAGACGGTATTTGAGCAGTTTAAACAGGACTATCTGGATTTTGCCCAGCAGTTACCCACCGATCTGAATATTACCTTTGTGCCGATTTCCGCGCTGGACGGCGATAACGTCGCCAAGCCGAGCGGCGCGATGAGCTGGTACACCGGGCCGACGCTGCTGGACGTGCTGGAAACCGTCAATGTGGCGCAGCGCAGCCTTAAGTTGCCGATGCGTTTCCCGGTACAGTATGTGAACCGTCCGAATCTCGATTTTCGCGGCTACGCCGGTACGCTGGCGTCCGGCGTGGTGAGCGTGGGGCAGCGGGTAAAAGTGTTGCCGTCGGGCGTCGAGTCCACCGTCAGTCGGATTGTCACCTTTGACGGCGATCTGCAACAGGCGCAGGCCGGCGAGGCGATCACCCTGGTGCTGGCCGATGAGATCGATATCAGCCGCGGCGATCTGCTGGTCGACAGTACGGAAAACCTGAAGGCGGTGCGCAACGCGCTGGTGGATGTGGTGTGGATGGCGGAACAGCCGCTGGTGCCGGGGCAGAGCTATGACATCAAGATCAGCGGCAAGAAAACTCGCGCCCGGGTAGAGAATATTCAGTATCAGGTCGATATTAATACCCTGACGCAGCGGGTAACGGAAAATCTGCCGTTGAACGGCATCGGCCTGGTTGAGCTGGCGTTTGATGAACCGATGGTGCTGGACAATTATCAACAACACCATGTTACCGGCGGTATGATCTTTATTGACCGCCTGAGCAATGTCACCGTAGGCGCGGGGCTGGTGCGGGAGGTCATTGAGCAAACGTATCAGGAACCTGGCGCTTACAGCGCGTTCGAGCTGGAGCTCAATGCCCTGGTTCGCCGCCACTTCCCGCATTGGGGCGCGCGCGACCTGCTGGGAGGTAAATAACGTGTCCCAACGCCATTCATCTTCGCCCGCCGATGAAAATGTCGTCTGGCATTCGCACGTGGTGTCTCGTCAGGAGCGTGAACGTCTGCATGGTCATCAAGGGAGCGTCATCTGGTTTACCGGGCTGTCCGGTTCGGGGAAATCGACCCTGGCCGGCGCGCTGGAGCAGGCGTTGCACCAGCGGGGCGTCAGTACCTACCTGCTGGATGGCGATAACGTCCGTCACGGGCTGTGCCGCGATTTAGGCTTTACCGACGCCGATCGGCGGGAGAATATCCGCCGCGTCGGCGAGGTGGCCAAATTGATGGTCGATGCCGGGCTGGTGGTGCTGACGGCCTTTATCTCGCCGCACCGCGCCGAACGGAAAATGGTGCAGGATCTGCTGGATCAAGGGCAATTTATCGAGGTGTTTGTCGATACGCCCCTGGCTACCTGCGAAGCCCGCGATCCGAAAGGGTTGTATAAGAAAGCGCGGGCCGGGGAACTGCGTAATTTCACCGGTATCGATTCTGTTTATGAAGCGCCGGAAGCGCCAGACATTCATCTGAACGGCGAACAATTGGTAACAAATTTGACCAGTCAACTGTTAGATCTGCTGAGCCGACGAGCTATTATCAACCTCTGATCGCTTCGTCACTCGCGCGCGGGTATACCATTTCCGTTATACCCGCGTCAGCAGGCGGGGATCTGCTTTCACCGGCGGTTCGGGTGTAAGAGATTCCGCCTGCGCGGGAATGACGCGAGGTGGAGCCTGCGGGTGGTGCGTGTCTTAACTGAGAATGTTTAACTCAGTATCTGCATCTGTCCGGGCGACGAAATTGAAGGGGAGAATTATGCAGAATGTCACTCAGTTAACTGTCGCCAAGACAGGCGCGATGCGGGACGAAGACGACGGTCTCTCGTATCTGTTTCTGGGAACCGGGGCCGGCTTTTCCTTCTATTGCCTGGCGTTCACGCTTCCCTTTCTGGTCTACGGCGCCAATACCGCGTTTTTCCTGATGCTTTACACCTGGCCATTCTTTCTAGCGCTGATGCCGTTGTCGATAATCGTCGGCGTGGCATTCTGTTTTATGTTGTCTCAACGTATCTGGTACGCCTTGTCGGCAACGGGATTGTCAACGTTCTTACTGGTCTGGCTGACGTTTTCTTTTTTCATCGGCGAGTAAATCCTGCGCCCGTTAATATCAGGAGCCTCTCGATCCTTGACTGGGCGGTATGACGATGGGGAGGTGGGTTGTTTTTTCAGTGTGTTTCATCATTTTTCCCATTAGTGAACCACTTTTTCCCCTCTGCTATACGATCTATTTTCAGCATTCTTTCCTGTCTTTTCCCCTTCTTTCACGGGAATCTTCGCCCCTGTAGCTAGACAGTGTGGAGTCGAAGCAAAAGTTATGGGATGATTAGGCGGCTTTTCAGGGGGCGGGATGGGAAAACTTACGCTGTTATTATTGATAATACTCGGCTGGCTTCAGTATTCGCTGTGGCTGGGGAAGAATGGTGTTCATGATTATGTTCGGGTCAACGACGACGTTGTTGTCCAGCAGGCGAACAATGCCAAGCTGAAGGCTCGTAATGAACAACTGTTTGCGGAAATCGACGATCTGGACGGCGGACAGGAAGCGATTGAAGAGCGTGCGCGCAATGAACTGGGCATGATTAAACCCGGAGAAAGCTTTTATCGCCTGGTTCCTGAATCCGGATACCGCAGTGGCGTGAACGCCCCGTCATCGTTACCCAACAATACATCACACTAACGCATGCTAAAACAAATTGCTTCCCAGCCAGAGGTTGTCGCTGTCTTACCTGCCGCCGGCAACGGCAGCCGGATGCAAAGCACTTGCCCTAAACAGTATTTGACTATCGGCAGTAAAACCATTCTTGAACACGCGATCGGCGCGCTGTTGTCTCATCCCCGCATCACCCGAGTGATTGTCGCCATTAGTCCTGATGACACCCG
The DNA here is from genome assembly GCF_002291445.1 of Brenneria goodwinii. Taxonomy (NCBI): domain Bacteria; kingdom Pseudomonadati; phylum Pseudomonadota; class Gammaproteobacteria; order Enterobacterales; family Pectobacteriaceae; genus Brenneria; species Brenneria goodwinii. The sequence goes on from NZ_CP014137.1 coordinate 173,802, forward strand.
CTTTCACGCTTTGCCTATCGCCGGCGATCCTCGCGTCAGTGTGGTTATCGGCGGGAAACAGCGCGCTGATTCCGTGCTGGCGGGGCTAAATAGCGTTGCCGGCGCTGAATGGGCGCTGGTGCATGACGCGGCGCGACCTTGCCTGCACCAGGACGATCTTGAACGGCTGCTGAGTATTACGCGGCATAGTGACGTCGGAGGAATTCTGGCGTCTCCCGTTCGTGATACCATGAAGCGCGGCGCGGGAATGGCGATAGATCACACGGTGGAGCGTAACGATCTGTGGCATGCCCTGACGCCGCAGCTGTTTCCATTGGCATTACTGAAAACCTGTTTACAGCAGGCGTTGCGTGATGGCGCGACAGTCACTGACGAAGCCTCCGCTCTGGAGTATTGTGGTTATCATCCACAAATCGTCAGCGGGCGGGCTGATAACATCAAAGTAACCCGTCCGGAAGATCTGGCATTGGCTGCGTTTTATTTAACGAATTTACAGCACAGCCATTCTATTGGGTAAACCTACATTCTACTGAATAAGTTATAAGGAGAACGCACGATGCGTATCGGTCACGGTTTCGATGTTCATAAATTGGGTGGCGAAGGTCCACTGGTGATCGGCGGGGTGCGTATTCCTTATACTCAGGGGCTGCTTGCGCATTCTGACGGGGATGTCGTCTTACATGCGGTGACGGATGCGCTGCTGGGCGCTGCCGCGATGGGCGACATCGGCAAACTATTTCCCGATACCGATCCGGCATTCAAAGGCGCCGACAGCCGTGGGTTGCTGCGTGAAGCGTGGCGTCGCATCGGCGAAAAAGGCTATCGGCTAGGCAATCTGGATGTCACGATCATCGCTCAGGCGCCGAAGATGGCCCCCCACATTCCGCAAATGCGCGTCAATCTGGCGGAAGATCTGCAAAGTCATATGGACGACGTGAACGTCAAGGCCACCACCACCGAGCAGCTCGGATTTACCGGCCGGGGTGAGGGCATCGCCTGTGAAGCCGTCGTACTGTTAGTGAAAAGTGAAGCGGGTGAAATCGTCGCATGGTAGGCATGGAAATGCATGAAACGCTTACCTGGTTGCATGGCAAACCGCTGGCATCGGGCGTACTGAAATCCACGGCGGAAGATTTCAAGGTGATTGAAGATTTGGGCTTTCAGCCTGATGGAGAAGGCGAGCATATCCTGGCGCGTATCCGTAAATGCGGTTGCAATACGCAATTTGTGGCGGAAGCGCTGGCGAAATTTGCCCGAATACCGCAACGTGCGGTGAGCTACGCGGGTCTGAAAGATCGGCATGCGCTGACGGAGCAATGGTTTTGCCTCCATATTCCTGGTAAAGATTCCCCTGATTTAAATGACTTCGCTCTGGAAGGTTGTGAAGTTCTTGAATTTGCACGTCATCGTCGTAAATTGCGTATTGGCGCATTGCAGGGGAACGCTTTTACGCTGGTATTGCGCCAAATCAGCGATCGGGCCGAGGTCGACGCCCGTTTGCAGCGGATTGCGCAAGACGGCGTACCTAACTATTTCGGCAGTCAGCGATTCGGCAAAAACGGCAATAACCTGGCGCAGGCCCGCCTCTGGGCAAACAATGATATCCGGGTTAAGGAACGCAGCAAGCGCAGTTTTTATCTTTCCGCCAGCCGCAGCGCCTTGTTTAATCAGGTAGCCAGCGTCCGGTTGACGCAGCAATTGGCTACAACGGTTTTATGCGGCGATGCATTACAATTAGCGGGGCGTGGCAGTTGGTTTGTCGCCAAACCCGATGAATTGTCCGTTTTACAGGCGCGTCTTGATGCCGGCGAACTTCTGGTAACGGCGCCGTTGCCGGGGGATGGCGCGCCGGGCACGCGGGATGCCGCGCTGGTTTTTGAACAGGAAAACCTTGCCGGTCAGGAAACGTTGCTGTCTTTATTGCGGCGCGAACGGGTAGAGCCGGCTCGTCGGGCGATACTGCTCTATCCGCGGCAAATGAGCTGGAATTGGCTGGATGAGGCAACGCTCGAACTGAAATTCTGGTTGCCGGCGGGGAGTTTCGCTACCAGCGTCGTGCGTGAAATTCTGAACCCGCATCAGGACATTGATATCAGCGCCTGATGTCTTGCGGTTTATTTTTAATTGACCGGATTTAATGACAACGATGATGGCGGCTGCAAATTTTACCCTGTGGGGGAAAATGAGTATATCGACGACAAGGTTAACCAAAGCTGAGGTTAGCGGGGTATGGTAAACAAACGCATGCAAACGCTGCTGGATCTCTTGCGCCGGCAGGGAATACAGGATGAGCGCCTGCTGCAGGCGATAGCCGCCGTGCCCAGAGAGCGCTTTGTTGACGAAGCTTTTGAACACAAGGCTTATGAGAATACAGCGTTGCCGATAGGGTCGGGGCAGACGATTTCGCAGCCCTATATGGTGGCGAAAATGACGGAATTATTGGGCTTGACGCCGGTTTCCCGCGTATTGGAAATCGGTACCGGCTCAGGGTATCAAACGGCGATCCTGGCGCATTTGGTTAAACATGTCTGTTCCGTTGAGCGTATCAAAGGGCTTCAGTGGCAGGCTAAACGCCGCCTTAAACAGCTTGATTTGCATAATGTCTCTACCCGTCACGGCGATGGCTGGCAGGGCTGGGCATCGCGCGGGCCCTTTGATGCCATTATTGTGACGGCCGCGCCACCGGAGATCCCCCAAGCCCTGCTGGATCAGCTAGATGAAGGCGGAGTGATGGTTCTGCCGGTAGGCGATCTGTCACAAATGTTACAGGTGGTTAAGCGTCAGGCAGGCGAGTTTATTATCCAAACAGTTGAGGCAGTTCGGTTTGTTCCTCTAGTCAAAGGCGAATTAGCCTGATACGGTTGCGGCGAGTCTTGTCTGTTGTTGGGAATTTAAGATTTCAATACAACTGGTTTATGGTATGAACTTGCTGATATTGCTAGCATCAGATAAGAATGTTGTCTCTCCGATTTCGTTTATGTGTCAGGGATGAAGAAATGGCGATCTTTCTCGTTCTGATTGACGAAAAAAATACCTGAACTCAGTTACGCTACAATGGATATGGGCTACAAATGTCTGAACTGATTACTGAATTTTATAGTTATAGGGGAGTAAGGCGCATGGGAAGCCGAATGATGAATTTGCGTCAGATCGCTGCTTGTTCGTTGGTTGTCTTAGGGTTGGCCGGTTGTTCTAATGATAATTCCAAATCCGCACCGATCAGCAGCGTCGGCGGAAATGCGGGCAGCGGCAGAAGCGGCATGATGTCCGCGCCCCCATCACAGATGACGTCCGCCGACTCGAAAGTGACCACTCGCGATGGCCGAATCGTTTATAACCGCAGTTATGACAATATCCCGAAAGGAAGTTACAACGGTGGGAGTACTTATACGGTTAAGCGGGGAGACACGCTGTTTTACATCGCCTGGATCACCGGCAACGATTATCGCGACCTTGCCCAACGCAACAATATTTCTGAGCCTTATAGTTTGAATGTCGGTCAGACTCTGAGTCTGGGCAACGGCGTGGATACTTCCGGCGCCGCGACCAGCGGCGGCATGATGGCGGCTAGAGATGCAACCACGGGGGGCGTACCGGTACCGCCTTCAAGCAATCAAATACAAACGAGTAATCAAATACAAAATACGCAGGTTGATTCTCGGACAACTAACGCGTATTCTGATAATTCGGGTAAACAGAATGTAGGTAAGATGTTACCTACAACAGGGGCTGCAACGACTGCTCCTGTTACCGCACCAGCGGCTGTTGCCAGCAGCAATACGGCTGCTGTCGGCAGTTGGCGTTGGCCCACAGAAGGGAAAGTCATCGATAGTTTCTCCGATTCGGAAGGAGGAAATAAAGGGATTGATATCGCCGGCTCTCGTGGGCAATCCGTTGTTGCTACCGCCAGTGGGCGTGTAGTTTATGCGGGCAACGCGTTGCGTGGTTACGGTAATCTGATAATCATCAAACATAATGATGACTACCTGAGTGCCTACGCTCATAATGAAAGCATGCTGGTCCGGGAGCAACAAGAAGTCACGGCGGGGCAAAAAATAGCTACCATGGGTAGCACCGGAACCAGTTCAGTTCGTTTGCATTTTGAAATTCGTTACAAGGGGAAATCCGTAAACCCGCTGCGTTTTCTTCCGCAGCGATAAATCGGGCAGAGTATTTCGGTATTCTGCCAAGGGATCACGGGTAGGAGCCACTTATGAGCCAAAATACGCTGAAAGTTAACGAGTTGCATGAAGATGCTGATTTTGAAGAGAATGGACTTGACGTTTTTGAAGACAAAGCGCTAGCAGAGGAAGAAACCAGTGATAATGACTCAGCTGAAGAAGAGTTGTTATCACAGGGAGTTCCGCAGCGTGTTTTAGATGCGACGCAGCTCTATTTGGGAGAAATTGGTTATTCACCGCTTTTAACTGCTGAAGAAGAAGTCTTTTTTGCCCGGCGAGCGTTGCGTGGCGATACGCCGTCACGCCGCCGGATGATAGAAAGTAATCTGAGGCTGGTAGTAAAGATCGCCCGCCGTTACAACAATCGTGGTCTGGCATTATTGGATCTGATTGAAGAAGGTAACCTTGGCCTGATCCGGGCCGTTGAAAAATTTGACCCAGAGAAGGGATTCCGTTTTTCAACTTACGCCACCTGGTGGATCCGGCAAACCATAGAACGGGCGATCATGAATCAGACCCGAACTATTCGCCTGCCAATCCACATCGTTAAAGAATTGAATGTCTATCTGCGTACCGCACGCGAACTTTCTCATAAACTGGACCATGAGCCGAGTGCGGAAGAGATTGCCGAACAGCTCGACAAACCTGTTGATGATGTTAATCGCATGCTTCGTCTGAATGAGCGCATTACCTCCGTTGACACTCCGCTGGGCGGTGATTCGGAAAAGGCGCTGTTGGATATACTGGCGGATGAAAAAGACAATGGGCCGGAAGATACCACCCAGAATAACGATATGAAGCAGAATATCGTTAAGTGGCTGTTTGAACTGAACGCGAAACAGCGTGAAGTATTGGCTCGTCGTTTTGGCCTGTTAGGATACGAAGCGGCTACATTGGAAGATGTTGGTCGGGAAATCGGTCTTACGCGCGAGCGTGTTCGACAGATTCAGGTCGAAGGGTTACGTCGTCTGCGGGAAATCCTGCAGGTGCAAGGGCTGGATATTGAAGAATTGTTCCGTGAGTAATGCCGATTGGCCGATCTTGACGGAATAGAAATGGTGGGGGAACCCACCATTTTTTATGGCGGGTATTCTGCCCGCCTGCCAGGATCGTCGTAAGCGACGTTTAAAATCGCTTCCGGCGATTTTTTATATCTGTCCTTCCCGTCATGGAAAGGACAGACTCCCGGCAATTAGCGCACCACGTTTGCCACCAGGAAATCGACGATTTCGCTGGTTTTAATCATTTGCTTCTCACCGCCGCGGCGATTTTTATATTCAATCTCTTCATTATCCAGATTGCGATCGCCAATGACGATGGTGTGCGGTACGCCAATCAGTTCCATATCGGCAAACATCACACCCGGACGCTCTTTGCGGTCATCCAGCAGGACTTCGATGCCTTTTGCCCGTAATTGTTGATAAATATCTTCGGCAACCTCTTTCACGCGGAAAGATTTGTGCATATTCATCGGCAGAATGGCAACGTGGAAAGGCGCGATAGCATCAGGCCAGATAATGCCGCGATCGTCGTGGTTTTGCTCAATCGCCGCCGCCACCACACGGGTAATGCCGATGCCGTAGCAGCCCATCATCAGGATCTGATTACGCCCGTCTTCTCCCTGAACGGTCGCTTTCAGGGCTTCAGAGTATTTGCTGCCTAATTGGAAGATATGGCCAACTTCAATACCACGTTTGATTTGCAGCGTGCCTTTTTCATCCGGGCTGATATCGCCTTCCACCACGTTGCGAATATCGGCAACCAGCGGCAGAGCTACGTCGCGTTCCCAGTTGATGCCAAAGTAGTGTTTGCCGTCAATGTTGGCACCGGCGCCAAAATCACTCATTGCCGCAACCGTGCGGTCGACCACGACGGGAATAGGCAAATTAACCGGGCCAAGCGAACCAGGACCCGCACCGATAATCGAACGGATCTCTTCTTCCGTGGCGAATGTCAGCGGGCTGGCTACTAACGAAAGTTTCTCGGCCTTAACTTCGTTTAATTCATGATCGCCGCGAACCAGCAGGGCGACCAGCTTATGGCCGCTCTCCTCGGTGGCTTTCACCAGCAACGTTTTTACGGTTTTCTCAACCGGAAGTTTGAATTGCCCAACCAGTTCCGCGATGGTTTTAGCATTTGGCGTGTCGACCAGGCGGAGTTCTTCTTTTGCTTCAGCGCGCCCTAATTTAGGCGCAACGGCTTCCGCCAATTCAATATTTGCGGCATAGTCGGAACCGGTAGAGAAAACGACATCGTCTTCGCCACTCTCCGCCAATACCTGAAATTCATGGGACGCATTACCGCCGATAGAACCGGTATCGGCCTGAACCGCTCTGAAATCCAAATCCATACGGCTGAATATTTTACTGTAGGCGGCGTACATTGCATCGTACGTGACCTGTAATGATTCCTGTGAGGTATGGAAAGAATAGGCATCTTTCATCAGGAACTCGCGGGAACGCATCACGCCAAAGCGCGGACGGACTTCATCACGAAATTTGGTCTGAATCTGAAAGAAATTCAACGGTAGCTGTTTATAGGAGCTGATTTCGTTACGAACCAAATCGGTAATGACTTCTTCATGCGTTGGACCGAGTACGAACGGACGTTCGCCGCGATCGACAAAACGCAACAGTTCGGGACCATATTGCTCCCAACGGCCACTCTCCACCCACAAATCGGCGGGCTGAACGACCGGCATAGACACTTCGATCGCGCCAGCGTTGTTCATTTCTTCGCGAACGATGTTTTCAACTTTTTTCAGAACCCGTAAGCCAGTCGGCAACCAGGTATAAAGGCCGGAGGCCAGTTTACGGATCATTCCGGCTCGGAGCATCAGCTGATGGCTGATCACTTCCGCATCGGCAGGCGTCTCCTTTAGTGTGGAGAGCAGATATTGGCTAGTACGCATGGTGTTTTAGTTCCGTTAGAACGACGAATGGCATCAGGCTGCCAGTGCAGCCGAAGACATAAAAAGTGGCTTAGTTTACCAGTGTGCGCCGTTCGTCAAAAGAGACGCCGAACAATTTTATGGCGGTTAGCGCCGTTCACTCATTGCGCCTGCTATCCTCGGTGTGAGAAAACGATGGAGCTTCAAGGCAGAGCACTTCCGTGCGCAGCGTCGACACCCGCCAGCGGACGTTAAATTCCAGCAGTAAAACGGCGTATTCCCTCTCGCTATCCTCACCTTTACGATAAGCAGGGCGCGGATCCTGAGCGAGTATCTGAGTGATAAACCGTTTTAAATGGGGATATTTTTTCTGCTGCGCGGCGATCTGCTGTTCCGCCAGCGGGGAAAAAATAACCGGCATTGCGCCTTCCGGAGCCAACTGCGCAAAACCCGCCTGGGCGTGAGGCTGACTTTCCGCAAATGGCAGATAGGGCTTGATATCAATCACCGGCGTCCCATCGACCAGATCGAGACTTCCCAACTCCAGCTTTACCGAATTGCCTTCAGTATGGATCGCTTTCAATTCCACCAGCGACATGCCGACAGGATTGGGGCGAAAGGTCGAACGTGTGGCAAAAACGCCCACGCGCGCATTTCCGCCTAATCTGGGAGGCCGAACGGTGGGGCGCCAGCCGCCTTCCATGGTTTGATGGAAAATAAACAGGATCCAGATGTGACTGAAATCAGTTAATCCACGCACGCATTCCGGCTGGTTGTATGGCGGCAGTAGCTGGAGTTCGCCTCCGCCATCTTCAATCAGACCCGGCTGCCGCGGAATGGCAAACTTTTCTTTATAAGGGGAGCGGATTACGCCGATCTGATTGAAAAAGAACCCTTTCATTGATTGGAAACTTGTAATGCCGAGCCTTGGCAAACCGCTTGACGATAACAGCCGGCGACGCCGCTGATAATCTGACATTCATGCAGCAGAACGGCATTGGCTTTGATGGCGGTTGCACGGGTCTGCATTCTTTTGCGGGCGGTGGCGATGTTGGGGGGCGCGTCTTGAACGCTTACCTGACAGGATGAGCCGGAAACTTCGCCCATATCACGGAACGGGGTGCCAACCAATTCTTCGGCACTCTTGTATAACACTGCCGGAGCGGCAGGCCGGGGAGCCGGTTTGGGTTTAGCCGCCGGTTCGACTTTATGTTCGCTGACGGGTGGATGCTCCGGGGCTGGTGACTTTTGTAATAGAGAACATCCTGTTAGCGACATTGCTAACAGAATAAGCGGTAGGGCGCGCATAAAATTTCCTCAGTTCTTTCTCCAAGAGCGGATATTGAAGCAAGCTATTGCACAAATAACAAGACGGGCCGTAGCCCGTCTTAGCGATATATTTTGTAAAGGTAATAATAATGATATTACCAACCTTTAACGGCGCCGCCATTAAAGATTTTATTGGCCGCGTCATTCACTTCATCTGACTGATACGCCTGGACGAATTTTTTCACATTCTCGGCGTCTTTATTATCTTCACGAGAAACCAAAAGGTTTACATAAGGAGAATCTTTTTCCTCAACAAATAGACCATCTTTGGTCGGCGTCAGGTTAATCTGGCTGGCATAAGTGGTGTTGATAACCGCCAATGCGATCTGGGCGTCATCCAGCGAACGTGGCAACTGCGGCGCTTCCAGCTCAACAATTTTGAGGTTTTTCGGATTTTCCGTTACATCCAGAACCGTCGGCAACAGACCAACGTTTTCTTTCAGTTTAATCAACCCCACTTTCTGCAACAGCAGTAACGTCCGGCCCAGGTTCGTTGGGTCGTTTGGCACCGCGACCTGAGAGCCGTCCTGTAATTCATCCAGTGATTTTATTTTTTTGGAGTAACCGGCAATGGGATACACGAAGGTGTTGCCCACGGAAACCAGCTTATAACCACGATCTTTAATTTGTTGATCCAGATAGGGTTTATGCTGGAAAGCATTCAGATCGATGTCGCCTTTGCTCAATGCTTCATTCGGCAATACATAATCATTGAACGTGACTAACTCAACATCCAAACCGTATTTATCTTTTGCCACTTTTTGGGCGACTTCCGCAACTTGTTGCTCTGCGCCAACAATGACACCCACTTTAATATGATTAGGGTCTTTTTCTTCCTGACCGCATCCCGCTATAGCCAGAGCGCCAATCAATGCGCCGACGGCTGCGATGGATTTCAATTTGATCGCCATATCCTTCCCTCTAAATTAAATGTCTTCGTGGCATGTGCTCGGAATAAGCACATGCGGGTTTCAACGCTTGCTTACTTATGTGTGACGGCTTTTACTGCGCGGTCGCCACAGAATTGAATCAGATAAACCAGAATAACCAACAATATTAATACAGTATTCATCACTGTCGCGTTATAACCAATATAACCATACTGATAACCAATTTGACCTAAGCCGCCCGCGCCAACGGCGCCGCCCATCGCGGAATAACCCACAAGTGTGATGAGCGTGATGGTCGCGGCGTTAATCAGACTCGGTAATGCTTCTGGCAACAGTATTTTTCTGATGATTTGCATGGGCGTCGCTCCCATGGCTCGTGACGCTTCAATCAATCCTGTTGGAATCTCCAGCAGCGCGTTTTCTACCATACGGGCAATAAAAGGCGCCGCGCCGACGGTTAATGGAACAATTGCGGCTTGCAGACCGATGGATGTACCGACAATGATGCGGGTGAATGGAATCATCCATACCAGTAAAATGATAAAAGGAATTGAGCGGAAAATATTTACCAGGGCTGAAAGCCCCCGGTAAAGTTTGGGGTTAGAGATAATTTGCCCCGGTCGGGTGGTGTAAAGCAGCACGCCCACCGGCAGGCCAAGCACAAAACCAAAAAAGCCGGAAACCAATGTCATTGCCACGGTTTCCCACACACCACGGGCCATTAGCCACATCATGGCTTCAGACATAACCTAATACCTCGATATTTGCATGGTGATCCTGCAGGAATTTTATTGCCGCCAGAGTATCCGCTTCCTGGCCGTGCATTTCCGCCAGCATAATGCCGAATTTTACTCCGCCTGCATAATCCATCTGCGCGCTGATGATATTATTGTTGATGTTGAAACGCCGGGCGACTTCGGATAGCAACGGCGCGTCCACGGATTGACCGGTAAACTCCATCCGCAGCAATGGCACGCTGCCTTCCCGCTGCGTTGGCGTCATGCGTTCAACGTAATCTTCGGGAATATCCAAATGTAATGTTGAATGGATGAATTTCTGCGCCAGCGGGGTTTTGGGGTGGGAGAACAATTGTCCCACCGTGTCCTGCTCAATCAGACACCCATCGCTGATCACGGCGACCTGGTCGCAAATACGTTTTACGACATCCATTTCGTGGGTGATTAATAGGATCGTCAGTCCCAGACGACGATTGATATCTTTAAGTAACGTCAAAATGGATCGGGTCGTTGCCGGATCCAACGCGCTGGTTGCTTCGTCGCACAACAAAACTTTAGGGTTACTGGCTAATGAACGGGCAATGGCTACACGCTGCTTTTGTCCGCCCGAAAGGTTGGCGGGGTAGGCGTCGTGCTTGTCTGACAGACCCACCAAATCCAGTAATTCATTCACCCGGCGGGTAATTTCGCTCTTTGGCGTGTTATCAAGTTCCAGCGGAAGGGCGATATTGCCGAAAACCGTGCGCGACGAAAGCAAATTAAAATGTTGAAAAATCATCCCAATTTGACGGCGAGCTTGTGTTAGCTGGTTTTCTGATAGTTTCGTCAGATCCTGCCCATCAACCAGCACGGTGCCTTGAGTTGGCCGTTCTAATAAATTGACGCAGCGAATCAACGTGCTTTTACCGGCACCCGATGAGCCGATAACGCCATAGATTTGTCCTTTGGGAACATGAAGGTTTACATTGGCAAGCGCGGTGATTTCTCGCCCGTTTTGCTGAAAAACCTTAGTAATATTAGAAAGTTCAATCATAAATTTTATTGTAAGCGCCTATGGCTGGATAAATCAGATTCTGAAGAGTCAGAATGTTAGCTGGATGTTAGGGCGTCTAGACGTCTAAGTCAATTGAGATTGTCGTTACCCGGCATTCTCACTGAGAAGAAAAACATGCGATACTAACCGGCAATTTACGCCATCGGGAGCAAAGTAAGTGGCACAGAGTGTTCCAGCAGTTTTTCTTGATCGTGACGGTACGATTAATGTCGATCACGGTTATGTTCATGAGATCGATCAGTTTCAATTCATTGACGGTGTTATTGATGCCATGCGTGAGTTGAAGAATATGGGATTCGCGTTAGTTCTGGTTACCAATCAATCGGGCATTGCCCGCGGTAAATTTACTGAAGATCAGTTTATGCAACTGACAGAATGGATGGATTGGTCTTTGGCCGACCGCGGTGTGGATTTGGATGGCATCTATTTCTGCCCGCATCATCCTGAATACGGAAATGAAGAGTATCGTCTGGTCTGCGATTGCCGCAAACCTGAACCGGGCATGCTGATTTCCGCACAGCGTCATCTGAATATCGATATGGCCGCTTCCTATATGGTAGGTGATAAAGCTGAAGATATGCAGGCTGCAATCGCCGCCGGCGTGGGAACCAAAGTTTTGGTTCGTACGGGTAAGCCCATCACCGAAGTGGGGGAGTCTTTGGCTGATGACGTTATCAATAGCCTTGCCGATCTGCCTCAGTGGATAAAAACGCGCACTAAATCGACCAAGTGAATGAATGTTGCGCAAACAGTAAAAAGTTGGCGATATTCGCTTGCGCTTCTGAGCTGGCTCCCTATAATGCGCCTCCATCGACACGGCGCTGTGAATTCACAACCGGGTCGGTAAAAAAAAGAGAACAACCTGTTTGAAATAAACATTGACTCTTAAAGAGGAAAGCGTAATATACGCCACCTCGCGCGGCGGCTCCGGCCACAGTGCACTGCTCTTTAACAATTTAATCAGACAATCTGTGTGGGCACTCACAAGACCGTATCGGCAACGATATAAAAAAGTCTTGAAGAGTGACTAGCAGTAAATTCATTACGAATAAACAGTTACTAATTCTTTGAGCACAGCTATTAACTTAGCGAATCAAACAAATCTTAAATTGAAGAGTTTGATCATGGCTCAGATTGAACGCTGGCGGCAGGCCTAACACATGCAAGTCGAGCGGCAGCGGGAAGAAGCTTGCTTCTTTGCCGGCGAGCGGCGGACGGGTGAGTAAAGTCTGGGGATCTGCCCGATGGAGGGGGATAACTACTGGAAACGGTAGCTAATACCGCATAACGTCGCAAGACCAAAGTGGGGGACCTTAGGGCCTCACACCATCGGATGAACCCAGATGGGATTAGCTAGTAGGCGGGGTAAGGGCCCACCTAGGCGACGATCCCTAGCTGGTCTGAGAGGATGACCAGCCACACTGGAACTGAGACACGGTCCAGACTCCTACGGGAGGCAGCAGTGGGGAATATTGCACAATGGGGGAAACCCTGATGCAGCCATGCCGCGTGTATGAAGAAGGCCTTCGGGTTGTAAAGTACTTTCAGCGGGGAGGAAGGGGATAGGGTTAATAACCTTATTCATTGACGTTACCCGCAGAAGAAGCACCGGCTAACTCCGTGCCAGCAGCCGCGGTAATACGGAGGGTGCAAGCGTTAATCGGAATGACTGGGCGTAAAGCGCACGCAGGCGGTCTGTTAAGTTGGATGTGAAATCCCCGGGCTTAACCTGGGAACTGCATTCAAGACTGGCAGGCTAGAGTCTCGTAGAGGGGGGTAGAATTCCAGGTGTAGCGGTGAAATGCGTAGAGATCTGGAGGAATACCGGTGGCGAAGGCGGCCCCCTGGACGAAGACTGACGCTCAGGTGCGAAAGCGTGGGGAGCAAACAGGATTAGATACCCTGGTAGTCCACGCCGTAAACGATGTCGACTTGGAGGCTGTGGTCTTGAACCGTGGCTTCCGGAGCTAACGCGTTAAGTCGACCGCCTGGGGAGTACGGCCGCAAGGTTAAAACTCAAATGAATTGACGGGGGCCCGCACAAGCGGTGGAGCATGTGGTTTAATTCGATGCAACGCGAAGAACCTTACCTACTCTTGACATCCAGAGAAGTTTGCAGAGATGCGAATGTGCCTTCGGGAGCTCTGAGACAGGTGCTGCATGGCTGTCGTCAGCTCGTGTTGTGAAATGTTGGGTTAAGTCCCGCAACGAGCGCAACCCTTATCCTTTGTTGCCAGCGATTTGGTCGGGAACTCAAAGGAGACTGCCGGTGATAAACCGGAGGAAGGTGGGGATGACGTCAAGTCATCATGGCCCTTACGAGTAGGGCTACACACGTGCTACAATGGCGCATACAAAGAGAAGCGACCTCGCGAGAGTAAGCGGACCTCATAAAGTGCGTCGTAGTCCGGATTGGAGTCTGCAACTCGACTCCATGAAGTCGGAATCGCTAGTAATCGTAGATCAGAATGCTACGGTGAATACGTTCCCGGGCCTTGTACACACCGCCCGTCACACCATGGGAGTGGGTTGCAAAAGAAGTAGGTAGCTTAACCTTCGGGGGGGCGCTTACCACTTTGTGATTCATGACTGGGGTGAAGTCGTAACAAGGTAACCGTAGGGGAACCTGCGGTTGGATCACCTCCTTACCAAAAGCCTGATGTAGGTAATGTGCAGTGTCCACAACAGATTGTCTGATGAAAGTCATGAGCAAAAGCGTCAACAAAGTACGGTGTCGTGTCCCCTTCGTCTAGAGGCCCAGGACACCGCCCTTTCACGGCGGTAACAGGGGTTCGAATCCCCTAGGGGACGCCAGCGCATCCGACCATTCCGGTGAAAGCGGGGGGTCATCCAGTAAGTCGATATTTTAATGCTTACGCCATATCCTAAAGCTGATTAGCAATAGTCAGGTTTTATGATATTTGCTCTTTAACAATCTGGAACAAGCTGAAATTTGAAACGATGCGGCTAAACATATCTCTCCGTGTAGTACTGAGATGTGATTTGGCTGTATCAGAGTCTCTCAAATAATCGCAGCGCGAATGTGTTTTACGAAACACCTTCGGGTTGTGAGGTTAAGCGACTAAGCGTACACGGTGGATGCCTAGGCAGTCAGAGGCGATGAAGGGCGTGCTAATCTGCGAAAAGCGTCGGCAAGGTGATATGAACCGTTACACCCGACGATACCCGAATGGGGAAACCCAGTGTGTTTCGACACATTATCATCACATGAATACATAGTGTGATGAGGCGAACCGGGGGAACTGAAACATCTCAGTACCCCGAGGAAAAGAAATCAACCGAGATTCCCCCAGTAGCGGCGAGCGAACGGGGAGGAGCCCAGAGTCTGCATCAGCTTGTGTGTCAGTGGAAGCGTCTGGAAAGTCGCACAACAAAGGGTGAAAGTCCCGTACACGAAGATGCACAGGTTGTGAGCTCGATGAGTAGGGCGGGACACGAGATATCCTGTCTGAAGATGGGGGGACCATCCTCCAAGGCTAAATACTCCTGACTGACCGATAGTGAACCAGTACCGTGAGGGAAAGGCGAAAAGAACCCCGGCGAGGGGAGTGAAATAGAACCTGAAACCGTGTACGTACAAGCAGTGGGAGCCCCACCACCAAAACACTTCCGGGCCGAAAGGCGATGCGGATGTCGAGGTGACGGTTGTCATCGCGTTTTTTGCGATGAGCAACACACAAAACAAGCAGTGAGTGTTTTGGGGTGGGGTGACTGCGTACCTTTTGTATAATGGGTCAGCGACTTATATTCTGTAGCAAGGTTAACCGAATAGGGGAGCCGCAGGGAAACCGAGTCTTAACTGGGCGTTAAGTTGCAGGGTATAGACCCGAAACCCGGTGATCTAGCCATGGGCAGGTTGAAGGTTGGGTAACACTAACTGGAGGACCGAACCGACTAATGTTGAAAAATTAGCGGATGACTTGTGGCTGGGGGTGAAAGGCCAATCAAACCGGGAGATAGCTGGTTCTCCCCGAAAGCTATTTAGGTAGCGCCTCGTGAATTCATCTTCGGGGGTAGAGCACTGTTTCGACTAGGGGGTCATCCCGACTTACCAACTCGATGCAAACTGCGAATACCGAAGAATGTTATCACGGGAGACACACGGCGGGTGCTAACGTCCGTCGTGAAGAGGGAAACAACCCAGACCGCCAGCTAAGGTCCCAAAGTCATGGTTAAGTGGGAAACGATGTGGGAAGGCCCAGACAGCCAGGATGTTGGCTTAGAAGCAGCCATCATTTAAAGAAAGCGTAATAGCTCACTGGTCGAGTCGGCCTGCGCGGAAGATGTAACGGGGCTAAACCATGCACCGAAGCTGCGGCAGCGAACGTATCACCCAAGACAATTTGGCGATGTGGAATGACGATTGATGGCGCGAAGCGACATCAATGCGTTTTACAAAGTCGAGTTGGCTTAGGGATACGTTCGTTGGGTAGGGGAGCGTTCTGTAAGCCGTTGAAGGTGGCCTGTGAGGGTTGCTGGAGGTATCAGAAGTGCGAATGCTGACATAAGTAACGATAATGCGGGTGAAAAACCCGCACGCCGGAAGACCAAGGGTTCCTGTCCAACGTTAATCGGGGCAGGGTGAGTCGACCCCTAAGGCGAGGCCGAAAGGCGTAGTCGATGGGAAACGGGTTAATATTCCCGTACTGGTTGTTACTGCGAAGGGGGGACGGAGAAAGCTAGGTTAGCCGGGCGACGGTTGTCCCGGTTTAAGCGTGCAGGTGGGTGTTTTTGGTAAATCCGGAACACTGTTAACACTGAGGCGTGATGACGAGTCACTACGGTGATGAAGTAACCGATGCTACGCTTCCAGGAAAAGCCTCTAAGCTCTAGGTAACAATCAATCGTACCCCAAACCGACACAGGTGGTCAGGTAGAGAATACTCAGGCGCTTGAGAGAACTCGGGTGAAGGAACTAGGCAAAATGGTGCCGTAACTTCGGGAGAAGGCACGCTGGATTTGGTGAAGTCCCTTGCGGATGGAGCTGAGACCAGTCGCAGATACCAGCTGGCTGCAACTGTTTAATAAAAACACAGCACTGTGCAAACACGAAAGTGGACGTATACGGTGTGACGCCTGCCCGGTGCCGGAAGGTTAATTGATGGGGTAAGCTTTCGGGCGAAGCTCTTGATCGAAGCCCCGGTAAACGGCGGCCGTAACTATAACGGTCCTAAGGTAGCGAAATTCCTTGTCGGGTAAGTTCCGACCTGCACGAATGGCGTAATGATGGCCAGGCTGTCTCCACCCGAGACTCAGTGAAATTGAACTCGCTGTGAAGATGCAGTGTACCCGCGGCAAGACGGAAAGACCCCGTGAACCTTTACTATAGCTTGACACTGAACCTTGAGCCTTGATGTGTAGGATAGGTGGGAGGCTTTGAAGCGTGGACGCCAGTCTGCGTGGAGCCGACCTTGAAATACCACCCTTTAATGTTTGATGTTCTAACGTGGGCCCCTGAGCGGGGTTGCGGACAGTGTCTGGTGGGTAGTTTGACTGGGGCGGTCTCCTCCCAAAGAGTAACGGAGGAGCACGAAGGTTAGCTAATCCTGGTCGGACATCAGGAGGTTAGTGCAAAGGCATAAGCTAGCTTGACTGCGAGAGTGACGGCTCGAGCAGGTGCGAAAGCAGGTCTTAGTGATCCGGTGGTTCTGAATGGAAGGGCCATCGCTCAACGGATAAAAGGTACTCCGGGGATAACAGGCTGATACCGCCCAAGAGTTCATATCGACGGCGGTGTTTGGCACCTCGATGTCGGCTCATCACATCCTGGGGCTGAAGTAGGTCCCAAGGGTATGGCTGTTCGCCATTTAAAGTGGTACGCGAGCTGGGTTTAGAACGTCGTGAGACAGTTCGGTCCCTATCTGCCGTGGGCGTTGGAAGATTGAGAGGGGTTGCTCCTAGTACGAGAGGACCGGAGTGAACGCACCACTGGTGTACGGGTTGTGATGCCAATTGCATTGCCCGGTAGCTAAGTGCGGAAGAGATAACCGCTGAAAGCATCTAAGCGGGAAACTTGCCTCGAGATGAGTCTTCCCTGGGACCTTGAGTCCCCTAAAGGGCCGTTGAAGACGACGACGTAGATAGGCCGGGTGTGTAAGCGCAGCGATGCGTTGAGCTAACCGGTACTAATGACCCGAGAGGCTTAACCTTACAACACCGAAGGTGTTTTAGAGACGACGAAGAATTTTAGCTTGTTCAAAGATTGGTTCTGATGGTTGCAGAGAAAACTGCGACGGTTGGGATAAAACAGAATTTGCCTGGCGGCGATAGCGCGGTGGTCCCACCTGACCCCATGCCGAACTCAGAAGTGAAACGCCGAAGCGCCGATGGTAGTGTGGGGTCTCCCCATGTGAGAGTAGGGAACTGCCAGGCATCAAACAACTAGGTGCGCTGATATGGCTCAGTTGGTAGAGCGCACCCTTGGTAAGGGTGAGGTCCCCAGTTCGACTCTGGGTATCAGCACCACAGATATATGGGTTAATGTTTCGGCTTAAAAAGAATTTACCTGGCGGCGATAGCGCGGTGGTCCCACCTGACCCCATGCCGAACTCAGAAGTGAAACACCGTAGCGCCGATGGTAGTGTGGGGTCTCCCCATGTGAGAGTAGGGAACTGCCAGGTTTCAATTAAGACAAAAGGCCATCCAGTTGGATGGCCTTTTGTCTATCTGCGATAGATACCTTCCCGACATACTTTCTTGACGAGCGCCTAAGTAAAAAATCAGTCAACCTATTCGTATTAAGCAAATTAGATCAGAAGCCCCAATATTGATGAATCAATATTGGGGCTTCTTGCGTTGGATAACGGCGGGAATATGCGTATTAGAGGATGCGGCTGATTAGGCGATCTATACGGATGCGGCGTAAGCGTCGAATGAGTTTACGCACTTTTACCGGATATTGCGCAATGCTTTCCAGCTCCATGTAGTTTGCTATCACATGGGTATGTATCCGGATGCTTTCCAGCTCCTGTAATCGCTGCGCCAGCAAGACCTTTTTAGGATCGTGAATGAGAATGGCGTTTTCCAGATCCAGGCGCCAGGCGCGCGGATTAAGATTATTTCCGGTCAGTAACTGCCATTTATCATCAACCCACATACCTTTAAGATGGAAGCTATTGTCACCGTCTTTCCACAAGCGCACGACGAGCTGCTGGTTATCAATATAACGCTGCAAACGGCTCAGGAATCGGCGCAGGTTGATTTCATAAAGGTAAGGTAAAGCGCCAATGATCTTGAACGGTTGATCTTCTGGAATATAAAAATCATTCGCGGTTTTATCACCAATAATGATTTCAACCTTTTTCCCTTCCCGCAGTAATCGAATAATGTTTCTGACCAGCAGGGCGGGCAGGTTAAAGTATGGCGTGCACATCACCAGATGATTATCTGTACAATACATTAAGTGATGAATGGTTGTATTCAACGGGCTTTTTTTACCTAGCCCCACTAATGGCGTAACGGTCAGCCGATCGTTAACATCACCGCAGTCCGGCGTATGGTAGTTCGTTGTACGCAATGACTGTCTAAATTGCCGGGTTTCATTTTTGATTTCCAGGCTTTTAGGCCGATCGCTGCGATCTAACCGATGTATTGCGGATGCTGACAGAATATCTTGAATATACTGCGCCATGGTATCGGCCAGTATTGGATTATGAATGATCTGATAGCGGTCGTAGCGGTATTTATCGTGTTGATGGAGATAGACGTCGTTCAGGCTCGCACCGCTGTATATCACGGTATCATCGATAATAAAGCCTTTCAGGTGCAGAACGCCCAGCGCCTCACGCGTATTAACGGGAACGCCATAGATAGGAAATTGCGTGTCGGCGTGTTTTTGCGCCATATCGCAATACCAGTCGGCATTGGTATTTTCTGCCGCTGCGCCTATTCGTCCGCGCTGCGCGCGATGCCAGTCTACCAATATGCGCACATCAAGTTCAGGACACTGCCGTTTGGCTTCATATACCGCAGACAAAATCCCCATACCGCCATCGTCGTGTTCCAGATATAACGCCACCAGATAAATACGTTTTCTGGCCTGCAGAATGCTATTTACCAGCGTTGTACGGAAGAGTTCAGGTGTGTGGAGTGTCTGAACGTCATCAGCTGTCTGAGGGATTTTGGGCAGTTGTGCAAGGTGTTGTTGGTATTTATTGCGTTTAAGTTTTGACAACATCACAGTGCGTTTCTTCTCTCATCAGTGTATGACCGGCCGGTCATCATCAAAAATTAAGGAATAGCCGAATCGGGCGATAATACCATTACTTTCCTGCCGTTGTGAGCAAGTTTTGCCATTGATAGCCAGATCGTCTCTTGAGGCGGGAGCTATATCACGTATGGTGATTAAACTTTCAACGGCAATTCCAGCGTGACAATACCCTCTTCCAACTGCACATTGACATTAAAGCCAAGCTTCTTCGCCAGCGTAATCATTCCTTGATTATGCGGCATGGTGATCCCGTTCAACCGCGCTAGCCCGTGTAGCCTGGCATAGTGAATCAGCTTTTCCAGCAGGCGTCTGCCCAGCCCCAGTCCTTTCAAATCGGAACGTACCAGAACAGCGAATTCGGCATTGGTATTGTCGGGATCGGATATGGCCCTTGTCACGCCGATAATTTCGTCATCATTTCCCATCTGACGAATCGCGACAAACGCCATTTCCCGATCGTAGTCAATCTGCGTCATATAGGCTAAATCTTCATGATTAAATTCACTGATTTCGCTGAAGTAACGATAATACAGATCTTCTTTTGTGACTTTTGCGATGAATTGACTCAGTAACGGTTCATCTTCGGGCAAAATAGGGCGGAATAGGCAGGTCGAGTTATCTTTTAGCGTAACGGCTTCTTCCAGATTCTGCGGATAAGGCCGGATAGCCAATCTTGACTGCGGGTCGCCGCTAAACGGCGTCAGATGAAGCGTAACATCCAGCAGGGTAAACTCATCGCCAGAGGCCAGCAGAGGATGAATATCCAGCCGGGTTATTTCTGGGCAGTCGAGGATCAGGTTGGAAACCTGTACCAGCAACTGGCTGAGCGCGGGAATATCCAAAGAACGCAGCGCGCTGCGGCGATGAATGTTCCCTCTGTTTACCGCCTGTAGCACCAGATAGCGAGCCAACGTCATATTTAACGGCGGTAGCGCGACGGCGACCCGGTTCTCTTGCCATTCAACACCGCCATCGCCCAGCATGATTAATGGCCCGAATACCGGATCCTGCTCAACGGCCACCCGCAGTTCCTGGGCGCCGGCCCGGTTTGCCATGCTTTGTACCAGCAAACCGAGGATGCGCGCCTGAGGATAAGTCTGTTTCACCCTATCGAGAATCGCTTCCGCCGCCAGTTGGACTTCTCTGGCGGTGCGCAGATAGAGCATGACGCCCTGGACCTCCGATTTATGCGCAATGTCTGGCGAGCGCAGCTTAATGGCGACCGGATAGCCGATCTGTTCGGCGATGTATACCGCTTCGGTACTGTCGTTGGCAATCCAGGTCGGCAGCGTGTTTAAGCCGTAAGCCTGCAGGATTGGCTGGACTTCGTGGGTGTCTAACTGAGTGATGCCGTTCGCCAGCGCCTGATGGATAAGCTCATGCGCCCGATCTGTATTGCTCGACAAATCCTGTGGCAGCGCGGGGGTTTCCATCAGTTGCTTTTGGTTACGCCGGTATTCGACAATGTGCATAAACGCTGTCACGGCGCCTTCTGGCGTGCGGTAGGTGGGAATGCCGGCCTCATTGAATAAACGCCGGGCCGCTTGTGACGAAAATTCGCCGGACCAGTTGGTCAGCAGCGTCAGGCGTTTGCCGCGCGGATGTTGCTGAAAAAGCCTAATCAGCTGTGCGGCGCTTTCGGTTCCCGGCGCGGCGGCGCTGGGAGAATAAATGATAAGCAGCGCGTCAAAGTCATTGCTATCCAGTAAAACAGACACGGCGGTCAGATAGCGTTCGACCGTCGCCTCGTCACCGAGATTAAGCGGATTGCCGATCGTGACGTGTTCCGGTAGCTGTTCGCGCAGCGCCTGTTGCGTGGTTTCGCTGAGTACGGCCAGTTTCCCTTGTCTATTCAGCAACTGATCAAGCGCCTGCGCCGCCGGCGATGCGCCATTGCTGACCAACAGTAAACGTTCGCCCTGTAAGGGCCGCAGATGGCTGAGCGTTTCCACCGCCGAGAACAGCTCATGGGTATCGCGTACCCGCAGTAGTCCCGCGCGTTGAATCGCCGCATCGTAGGCCGCGTCAGATCCTTGACGCTTGTCGTTGAGCAGCAGTTGCGCCTGCCGGCTGCGTCCGCTTTTGATCACCAAGATCGGTTTGTTTCTTGCAGCACTGCGGGCGGATGAAAGGAAACGCCGGGCATCGCTGATGTGTTCGAGGTGCAGCAGAATCGCACTGGTCTTGCCGTCGCGGGCTAAGAAGTCCAGCAGATCATCGACATCGATATCCAGGCTGTCGCCCAGTGCAATAAAATAGGAGAAACCAATTCCACGTTGCTGAGCCCAGTCCAGAATGGTGTTTGATACCGCGGCGGATTGAGAAATAAACGCCAGCTTGCCTTTCAGCGTGGGAACCGGCGAGAAACTGGCGTTGAATCCTTGCCAGGGCGCGAGCAAACCCAGGCTGTTCGGGCCTAAAAACCGTATGTTATAGCGAGTCGCACAGGCTCTTAATTCGCTGAACTGAGAGGGCGGAGCGGATAAAATAATGACGGTTTTGCAACCGGACTGCCCGATCTCTTCCAGCAACGCCAGATTGCGGCTGGCGTTGGTGCAAAGGATGGCAAGATCGGGCGTAATCGGTAAACTGGCGACATTCGGATAGGCCAACACACCGCAGACGGCGCGATATTTGGGGGTAACGGGAAGAATCGGCCCGTTGAAGTTGCCATCCAGCAGGTTTCTCATCAACAGAAAGCCTGCGCGTCCCGGTTTTTCCGAGGCGCCCACAACCGCTATCGACTTAGGACGTAATAGTGCTTCCAATCCGCGCTGGCTCATAAGTCACCCTTTTGAGGAAAGACTCTTTGATACTAAGCGTTTTTTGCCGATTATGCTGTGATGGAGGGGGAAAGTTCCCGTAAGGTATGATGAGATTTCCCTGCCAGATAGTGTTTACGGAAACGATCGAAATGATTCGCTAGCGCTTGCGCCGCGATGGAATCTCCGGCTTGCCCAAGCAGAGCGATGGCGATTTCTGCGGTACAATGCTGTCCGGCGTTGCTGGCTTCTCGAAGCTGGTAGCGGGAAAGCGCATCGACATGCAGCGATAGCATGGGCAGCTTATCCAGATAAGGGCTTTTACGGAACATTTTGCGCGCTTCCGGCCAGGTGCCGTCCAGCAGAACAAATAGCGGCGGTTTGCCCTGCGAGGGTAATTGCTGGAAAATCTGACGCTCTTCTTCGGTATCATCAGCCAGAAAGATCAGATAGGGTTGGTAATCCGGATCGCCGAGCGCGGCGAGCAACTGCGGATCGGGCGAGGTACGGGACCAGCGAAATGCCTGCGTTTCCGGCAGGATATCGGCGATCAAGCGCCCGGTATTGCTCGGTTTTAGCGGTTCTGTATCGAACATCACCAGACAAAAACGGCTACGGGCAGGGCGTGGCTGAATCGTGTGACACAGACAGTTTGCGGCCGGCAGCAGACAGCGCTGACAGCGTACGACACGGCATCCTCGGGCGCGAAATGGTTTGGTAGACAGCTCAAGACGTTGCTGGCGCAGGCGAAGAACGGCATTGTTAATCATGGCGTATCGGGGATCTCGGTGTTCTGTCAGGAAGCGGTTTACGGTCTGCGTTTGGGGAAACATCGACCATAATAGGCTTTGAAAGGGGCCATTCTAATCGACGGGCTGTCTGACCAAAAGACCCAGAGCCAAAATACTCTGGGTTGGGGGGAATTTACAGCGATTCGTCGAGCCAGCCTTCAAACGGTGCTTTAGGAAGCGCGCCATTGAGCATATCGACCAGTTTCCCCTGCTTAAACAGCATCAGGGTTGGGATGGTGCGAATGCGATAGCGTGAGCTAAGCGCGGGCTCTGATTCGGTATTAACCTTAATGAAGCGTATTTTGTCGCCGCGCTCCTGTGCGACACTCTGAAATACGGGGGCAAAGTTGACACAAGGGCTACACCAGGGCGCCCAGAAGTCGATGACAACCGGCAGATCATCCTGCAGCAGCTTATCCAGCGTTGCTTCGGTGGCATTAATAACTTCACCCGTGAATAGAGGTTCGCCGCAATTGCCGCATTTAGGGTGGTCGTCAATACGATCTTCGGGCAGACGGTTTGTTGTGTGGCAAGATGCACATACCGTATTCATAACAAGGCCTCAGGTAAAAGGGTCTAATAGTATGCAGTCGATAAAAACTGTTGCGAATAATCAGTGAATGTCGTCAATGTGTTAAATTATCGGTGCGTTACTCGAATAATATGTTACTTAGCAGTTGGCTAAGTATGGCGAGCCGTTTCGTCGTCAACAACGTGGTTTACTCAATAGCTACGATAGTTTTTGGCTTTTACCACAAGCGGGTAGCTAAGCGGCTGTACATAAGGTAATCTTCGCGCCCAGCGCGTAGGTGGAGATAACGATGAGCGATTCATTCAATAGTAAGAGCGGCAAAGTCCGTGTGATGTACGTCCGTAGCGATGATGAGGGCGAGAAAGAGAACAAAAACAAGCGTCCTGCTGGTAAAGATCGTCGCAGTGAGGGTGGGCGCGGCCGGCGTGATGATGCGGGTTCCCGTGATAAGCCCCAGCATCCCCGAGATAAAAACCCGCGCTACGCCCGCGAGAACCCTTCGCGTGATGGCGAGAAAAGCCCATGGGGCAAGGATCGCAGCGAGCGCAACGGCGAACGCGCAGAGCGGCCGCGTCGTCCGCGTGGCGAAGAGCGTGATACCAGTGATTCGCCCTGGAAAACGATTTCTCGTGCGCCGGGTGAAGAGGCTGAGTTCGATCATGGCGGGATCAGCGGGAAAAGCCAGATAGATCCTGCGCAGTTGCGTCGTCAGCGTCAGGAAGAAACGCGGGTTTATGGTGAGAATGCCTGCCAGGCGTTGTTTAACAGCCGTCCGGATTCCATTGTCCGCGCCTGGTTTTTGCAAGAAGTGACGCCGCGTTTTCGTGAAGCCCTTCGTTGGATGGCGGCCAATCGCAAAGCCTATCATGTCGTCGACGATGATGAATTGACCAAAGCCTCCGGCACCGAGCACCATGGCGGCGTATGCTTCCTGATTAAGAAGCGTCAGGGGATGGATATTCATGAGTATCTGAAAACGGCTGGCGAGCGTGATTGCGTCCTGGCATTGCAAGATGCCGGCAATCCTCACAACCTTGGCGGTATTATGCGAAGCTGCGCGCATTTCGGCGTGAATGGCCTGCTGGTTCAGGATGCGACAATGCTGGAGTCCGGGGCGGCGGTACGCACTGCCGAAGGCGGAGCCGAGCACGTTAAAGCGATCAGCGCTGATGACCCTATCGCGGCGTTCGATGAGTTCCGTAAAGCCGGGTATACCATTGTGACAACCTCCAGCCACAAAGGAACGGCATTGTCGAAAACCCTGTTTCCGGCTAAAACCGTGATTGTGCTGGGGCAGGAGGGGGATGGTCTGTCCGACAGCGCCTGGCTACAGGGTGATACCACTATCTCGATCGACGGCACGGGGAGGGTTGAAAGTCTGAACATTTCCGTTGCGACAGGTATTTTGTTGTCCGAATGGTGGCGGCAGAATCAAGCCTGATGAAATAAATTCGATTAAAGAAGGGAACGGCTCACGGCTTAACCTTCGCCCTCGGTCAAACATCAGCACAGGGAAACTTGCGCTGATGTTTTGTTTTTCAACGATGAAAGTCTGGTGCCAGGGTGATAGCGCATGTCAAGGCGCGGGATGCCACGGCGTTGAGGCTCGGACACGACAGGGATAATGGCGTAGTGAGCCGGTAAGATTTCACGATGATGACGACAAGAAACACGTAATGACACGGAAAAAATCACACTATGCAGCGCTATCGCTGCTCCTGGGAACACTTTTTATGAGCGGCTGTTCTCAGCCATTGCCTACCCCTGATACCGATCGCGCTGCGCCATATGCCTGCCATATCGGAGATAAAATGGTGCAAACCACCCTCTATTTCGGTCTGAACCGCCCGGCTGGCCCACCGGTTTCCGATGCGGAATGGAAGGACTTTGTCGATAACGAGGTCACGCCGCGGTTTAAAGACGGGTTAACGATTTTTGATACCAGGGGACAGTGGCTGGGTCAGAATGGCGCTGTGGTGCGGGAAAACAGCAAAGCGCTGCTGCTTATTCATGGATCTGAACAGGAAAGCGCTGTAGAAGCGTTGCGTACAGCATACAAAACACGCTTTGCCCAGGAATCGGTCATGCGGATTGATGCGCCGGAGTGTGTCGCTTTTTAAGTTTCCTGTCGGCCCTTCCGTCGGGACGAGCCGATAAATAGCATTACCGTACGGTCAGCTACAGTACCAATCCAGCCACGCAGACGAAAAACACGTTTCCCGACGAGCCATCCGACGGATCGGCGGCTCAGGGAACGTGTCTAGTGCGCGCCGCCGCCTCCGCCGGAGGTAAACGGCGGCCGGGCAAACCAGACCAGCACCAACAGCATCAGGAACACCGCCGCCGCCGCCCAGAAAATCTCATTGGCGGAAATAATCAGCCCCTGGGCGGTAATCTCGCTCGCAATATAAGACGAAGCCTGCGATTGGCTCATCCCCAGCGTCTGTTGTAGCTGTTGATAGGCCTCCTGAGCCTGCGGATTGTAAGGGGTGATCGACTCCGTCAAATGAGCGTGGTGCAGCGATTCACGCTGCGCCCATAACGTTGTGGTGATGGACGTACCGATGGAACCCGCCAGCGTGCGGGTAAAATTAGACAGACTGGACGCCGCGGCCATTCTTTCCGGCGGCAATCCTGACAGCGTGATGGTCGTCAGCGGCATAAAGAAGCAGGCGACGGCAAAACCCTGCACGAACTGCGGCCAGGCGGATGCGCCAAAGTCCATTCCCGGTTCAAAGGTATAGGCGCGCCAGTAAAAGCAGACGGCGTACATAATGAAGCTGAATGTGACCAACTGCCGCATATCCAGACGCGGAGCGAAACGACCGATAATCGGCGACAGCACCACCGGCATTAAGCCGACGGGGGCGGACGCCAACCCTGCCCAGGTCGCGGTATAGCCATAAACCTCCTGTAATAACTGCGGCAGCAGTACGATCGCGCCGAAATAGAACATATAGGCGAGGCTTAGGCACAGGCATCCAATGGTGAAATTGCGGGATTTAAACAACGATAAATCCACCACCGGGTGGTCGTCGGTCAATTCCCAAACGATTAAAAACGTCAGGGTGATGACGGCGATAACCGTAAGGATAATAATCTCGTTGGAGTTAAACCAATCCAGCTCTTTGCCCCGGTCCAGCATCATCTGGAGACTGCCGATGCCGACAATCAGCAAGGCCAGACCCACGGTATCAATGGGCTTGATTTCTGTTTTTGTCTCTCGCCCGCGCAGCGTTTGCAGGGTGATGACCACCACGGCCACCCCCAGCGGGACGTTGATAAAGAAGATCCAGCCCCAGTGGTAGTTGTCGCTAATCCAGCCCCCCAGGATCGGGCCGCAAATCGGCGCGACGACCACGGTCATCGACCAAAGCGCCAGCGCAATGCTCCGTCTGGCGGGAGGATAGTTGTTTAACAACAAACTCTGCGACAACGGGATCAGCGGCCCGGCGACAATCCCTTGTAAAACGCGGGCGAAGATCAGCATCTCCAGGCTGGAGGAGATACCACACATCCAGGAAGTGAAAGCAAACAGGGCGGTGGACAACAGAAAAAGGCGAACTTCGCCAAAGCGTTTGGCCAACCAACCCGTAATGGGAATGGAAATGGCGTTGGCGACCCCGAACGAGGTGATCACCCACGTTCCCTGCGAGTTGGAGGCTCCCAGGTTACCGGCAATTGTCGGAATCGCCACGTTGGCGATGGTCGAGTCCAGCACCTGCATGAACGTCGCCAATGACAGGGCGACGGTCATCCAGGCCAGACTGGCGCCTTTAAGCGGTTTTCTCTGCACGCTTCTCTCCTGACTGATTAGCTGGCATTCGCCTGGATGATGTCGCTGATCATTTGGTTGACCGGAGCAAGATCCAGCGACAGCGCATCGCTTGCATAAGCCGGAGTGCTGCGCGGCGTTTCCGACAGCGACGGTCCGCTGGCGTCGGCGGTATCGACATTGACCAGCGCGGACAGACCGATACGCAGCGGATGTTCAGCAATCTGCTGCGGATCCAATTCAATACGGACAGGTAAACGTTGGACGACTTTTATCCAGTTGCCGGTGGCGTTCTGCGCCGGAAGCAGAGAGAACGCGCTGCCGGTGCCCATGTCCAGACCCACGACCTTGCCTTGATAAACGACATCATCGCCGTAGATGTCTGCAATGACGGTAGCGGGTTGACCAATGCGCATCTTGGCCAACTGGGTTTCTTTGAAGTTGGCGTCAACCCACAGATGATCCGCAGGTACAACGGCCATGAGCGCTGATGTGGTTGCGATCCTGGCGCCGACCTGAACGCTGCGGCGTGAAACATAGCCATTTACCGGGCTGACGATTTTTGTTCGTTGCAGCGCCAGCCAGGCATCGCGCATTTCCGCCGCGGCCTGTTGGACCGTCGGCTGCTGTTCTAACGGCGTGTCCAGAATCATGGCCTGATTGGCCTGATATTGCTGCTTCGCCACTTCCAGCGAGGCTTTGGCGCTGGCTACCGCATCCCGTGCGTGCTGGACCTCTTCTCGGCCGATAGCATTGACATGACCCAGTGTTTCACGGCGATTTAAATCACTCTGCGCCTGATTAAGTTGGATCTGGAGTAACTCTATATTGGCCTGATACTGCTTGCCGTTAATCATTAACTGATGCGTTTGACGCACGCTGTTGGCCAGTGCGGTTTGGGTCCGCTCAAAAGCCTGCTGGGCATCGGTCGGATCCAACTCAACCAGAACATCGCCCTGCTTGACATAATCGGTGTTGTCCACATTCACGCGCGTGACGCTCCCCGTCACCTGCGCCATCACCTGAATCTGATTGCCCGCAATGTAGGAATCATCGGTATTTTGGTGATGCCTAAGGACCAGAAACCAATAAACAAACCAGGCGCAGCCAAGCACGATAAAAATAAGCGTTAACAGCGTTAGCACCCGTTTACGCTGTTTTTTCTTGTTGCGTTTTACTGGCTGTGGCGCCTGTTTTTCCACACTTTCACTCATGGCGTTCTCTCTTTTAATACTCTTTTTGGCCTGGTATCCGTCATTTGCTCACGCTGTAACGAATAAGCCCCCAGCGCCGATTCGCTGGAGGTTTGCAGGTGACGGGCAATTAGAGTCAGTTTTGTCTTATTATTAAGCGACGGAATGACAGGTTACTGAAAAGTAAACGAGCATCGTCCGCAGTAAACATCCGCGCTCCGATGACGCGAGCACAGGAAAACGTCAGATACAATGAGAGTTATATATTTCTTACAATAATCAATTGGTTAAAGATTTTCGGTTTTTTCCATTTCATCTATTCGGGCCAACAGCTTTCTCATTAATGTTTCAAGCTGTTTTTGCTCATCATTACTGAGCGTAGACCAGAGAAAATGGAGGCTTTTATGCTGCGGGGGAAGTAGTTGACCAAGGAAATTCTTGCCTTCTTCTGTCATATGCAGGTGCAAGCAGCGCCGATCGCTACTGCTTTCGCGCCTTTCAATCCAACCTCTTTTTTCCAATTCATCAGCAATACGCGTGGCGTTAGTCCGTGATGATCCCAATGCGGCACTGAGCTCTGAAGGTTGAATACTGTAAGACTCCTGTGATTCCAACGTGAGGAGAGCCATGAATAAGGTTTCATTAATGCCCTGATCTTTCAGTATTTTATTTCTGTGCTCTAGTATTTTGCTTTGCATATGCATGCATAAACGTAACAGCAGGACTTCCCGGTATGGGAAATCGGGTTTACGTGAAACACGCAGGCTCAGCATTTTCTCTATGGGAGTAAACGAACTATCCATTTTTATATAACCTCATTAATCACGGTCTGCATAGTAACGGAAGTTACTACTTGGGTAAATGGTATCAAGTTAGACAAATTTGATTATTCTGTGACAGAAAGTAAGCGATAGGGACATCGAGTATCGAAGGAAGTATCGCCATTAACGCTATTAAGTAATAGGGTAGCTCATGTGTGACGTTAGAGAATGGCGGAGTGGGGAAATCGGAATCAGTTGCTTACTAAGTCGTCACATAATGCAAAAAGGCGGCAAAAGCCGCCTGCGGTTACTGACAAAGTTTGAAACATTGCCATTAATGACCCCCGCCCAGCCTCCCCCTTGTCAGGGGGCGGAGCTACGCCGGATTTGCTCCCTTCCCTGTGAAGGGGAGGGCCGGGGGGTGGAGTTGGAACCAGAAGGTTTGTCATCAAACGCTTCTGAAATTCGCGAGTGGTGATTTATTTAGCCGCTTCAGCCGCAGTTTTGACCCAGCCGTCGAACAGCTGCTGGTGCGCCTTGATCCAGCCGTTGGCATGGCGTTCGATATCCTGCTGCGAGCTCTGACCATTATGCATGCTCTGGTTTTGCGCATTGATGTCGTTAATCGACAGTTTCATGATGGAAAGCAGCTTCGCTGCCGCCGGATTTTTTTCCGCCCATTCCTTATTGGCGGCGATTTTTATGCTATTGACCGGGAAGCCGTAGTCGGCGCCGTTAGGCAGCTTGGTGCTGACGCCCTGCATAACCCCAGGCTGAGAAGAGAAAGGCACCTGCAACCATACAACGTCGCGTCCCGGCACCAGAACGTCGCTTACCCAATAAGGCGTCCAGGTATAATAAAGGATAGGTTTGCCTTCTTTATAACGGGTGATGGTATCCGCAATCATGGCCGCATAGTTGCCCTGATTATGATCAACCGTTTTGGTTAAGTCATAAGCCTGCAAATGGTGATTAATCATCGCCTCACAGCCCCAGCCAGGGTTACAGCCGGTCAGATCGGCTTTGCCGTCGCCGTTGGTATCAAACAGTTTGGCGATTTTAGGATCTTTTAACTGCTCAACATTGGTGATTTTATATTGGTCGGCGGTTTTTTTATCGATCAGATAACCTTGAGCGGCGCCCGTAACATAGGTGCCTTCACGATAGAATTTATTGTCGCCGCCGGCGGCCTGATATTGATTGGCGTGCAACGGATCCCAGCTCACGGCAAGGAACGTGGCATCCCCGTTGGCCACGGTGGTAAAGGCGACGTTGTAATCCACTTCACGAATTGTCTGCACGTCATAGCCCAGTTTTTCCAGCGCCTTATTGACCAGCAGGGTCTGGAAGGTCTCTTCAGACAAGGTGCTTTGCACCGGAATAACTGTGACGCCTTTGCCCGGTAAATCGGCTGCATAGATGGATGAACTCAGCAGTGCAGTCGTCAGGGCTGCGGCCCAGATTTTTGTCTTGCTCATAGTTATTTCCTCGTTCCTATTCCATACCCTTGGCTTTCAAATTGCAGCGCTACTGCAGGTTAAAATCCATTGGATGCGGAAATCAGGTTTTATTATGTTGATTTAATTATGGATGGTTCAGTTACCCGGCGCGGGCCGGGTAACCGACTCGAAAATTACTGCTTGATGAAAGGACGGGTTACCAGGCCGATTGGGCCTGTGGTATACCAGCTTTTATTGCCCTTGCTGCGTCTGTCGCGGCCCAGAGACTGGGTCAGGCGATCGAGGATAATAGCCAGAATAACGATGCCGACGCCGCCGACAGCCGCTAATCCCATATCCAGACGGCCAATGCCGCGCAGCACCATTTGTCCCAAGCCACCCACGGCGATCATTGAAGCAATCACCACCATCGACAGCGCCAGCATTAACGTCTGGTTCACGCCTGCCATGATGGTTGGCATCGCCAGCGGCAGCTGAACTTTAAACAGCATCTGACGAGGGCTGGCGCCAAAGGACTCCGCCGCTTCAATCAGATCGGCCGGCACCTGACGGATACCCAGAATCGTCAGACGAATAATCGGCGGCAGGGCAAAGATAATGGTGACCACCACGCCAGGTACGTTGCCAATACCGAATAGCATGACGATCGGCACCAGATAGACAAAGGCCGGCGTGGTCTGCATCGCATCCAGCAGCGGGCGGATAATTTTGGCCGCTCGTTCGCTGCGAGCCAGCCAAATCCCTATCGGCAGCCCGATTAGCAGGCAGAAGAACAGGGCGGTCAATACCAATGCCAGCGTCACCATTGCCTGCGACCATGCGCCGATGGCGCCAATGATAACCAGTGAAATTAGCGCGGCGACCCCCATCCCGAAACTGGAGACTTGCCAGGCGATCAGCGAGAAGATCAGGATAGCGATCGGCGCAGGCATACCGAGCAGTAATTGTTGAAACGTGCTCAGGATGAAGTCGACCGGAACGCGGATCCCCTGGAACAGGGGTCTGAAGTGCAGCACCATCCAGTCGATCCCATGGGTTACCCAGTGATCCAACGGAATCAGCGTATCTTTAAACGGATCGAGCAGGCTGAAGTGCTCCGGCGTATCGGTCGGCGCGCTGTTCAGCCAGTCGTTGGCGCCCTGAGCCGCATCCGCTGAGCCGCCGTCTGGCGGCGTGGTGCTCCAGGCGTCCGCTCCGTTGGCCGGCGCATCCTGCGCGGGTGCGGCAGTGGACCAGGGGTCGCTTTGCGATCCGGCATCGGGCGCGGCGCTACTTTCCGCCTGCGGTGAATTCTGGGTCGACGCCGCCCAGGGATCGCTCTGCGCCGCCGCGCTGTGTTGGTCGGCGTTTTGCTCAGGCGCGGTGCTGCTTTCCCATGGATTGGTTGTTGATTTACTCATTGGTTGCTCCTTCCTTATCCAGTGCCTGTAGCAGCATTCCCTTTGAAATGATGCCGATGTACTCGTTGTTTTCACCGATGACGGGGACAGCACAAGGGGCTTGCGCTACCTGCGAAATCAGCTCATTGAGCGACATATCTGCGGGCACAGGGGCCGGATCGGATAACAGCGCATGTTCCAGCGGCTGCTGTTCTTTCAGGGCCTGTTTCAGCGAGTCGATAGAGACCACACCAATGAATTTTTGTCCGCGCTCCAGCACGTAGCCGTAATCGCGATCTTCGTCCTGCAAAATTTTCAGTGCGGAACGCGGTCCGACTGCCGGCGTTTTACGAATCAGCGTGACCGGGCGGCGGCGGGCGATATCCTTGGCGCTGAAGACATGGCTGACGTCCACGCCGCGGAAGAAGGTGCGAACATAATCATTGGCCGGGTTGTTCAGAATTTCATCCGGCGTACCCACCTGGATCACTTCACCGCCATGCATGATGGCGATACGATCGCCGATACGCATTGCTTCATCCAGATCGTGCGAGATAAAGATGATGGTACGCTGATTACGGGACTGGAGCTTGATCAGCTCATCCTGCATTTCTGTACGGATCAGCGGATCGAGGGCGGAAAAAGCCTCATCCATCAGCAGAATATCCGGGTCGTTCGCCAGCGCCCGCGCCAATCCGACGCGTTGACGCATCCCGCCCGACAGTTCATCCGGGTAGGAATTGGCGTAAGCTTCCAGACCAACCTGTTGCAGCGCATCCATCGCCTTTTGTTCGCGTTCCGTTTTCTCTATCCCGGCCAACTCCATACCAAAAGCGGTATTGTGGAGGATATTCAGGTGCGGCATTAAGGCGAAAGACTGGAATACCATACTGATTTTTTTACGCCGCACGTCGCGCAGCGCTGCGTCGGATATTTGGGCGATATCCTCGCCATCAATCAGAACCTGACCACGAGTAGGTTCTATCAGACGATTGAGAAGGCGTACCATGGTTGATTTGCCGGAACCGGATAATCCCATGATGACAAATATCTCGCCTTCTTCAATGGCCAGATTGGCATCTTTGACTCCGACGGTAAGACCCGTTTTTTCAAATATCTGATCTTTAGTCAGGCCTTTGTCGATCAGTTTAAATGCTCTGTTAGGGTGTTCGCCAAATATTTTATAAAGGTGTTTTACTTCTAGTTTAATTGCCATGAAACGATTGTTTTCCTATGGTCGTTTATAATTCTATAACGTTTGTCCTGGTAATGATTAAACGCTCTATACCCTACCATAATGAGATTCTGAGACAACCCCTGATAGCTGAATCGATTTTTTCGTGTACATAAATAAATCGGGCAAATTAACCCTATTGTTTTCATGTGATTGGATAAATGCTATCTATGTTCCTTGAGGTTTTCATGCTTTTTTTATGCTAAAGAACAATCAGTTAACTTGATTTCTGTCCATTGGCGTTTTTTGCGGGAAATAGGCTTTTCCCCTCGGCGGAGAATCGCTAATTATTGTTCGTTTTATCAATGGAATGCGACGGAATATAATTTTAAGGCATCGTGCGGCAGGCGCCGGAAATGCCCGATTTTTCGCGAAAAATAATTTACGCGAATTGTGATTATGACCTTAATTATAACAGAAATCGGGGTGGTGATTTTCTGGTGAAATTAGCATCCGGTTCAGCAGGCGCGCCAGAGAATATTGAGTGTGATGATGGTGTGATCCAGTTAACATTATTATCCTGTTGACAGGGATAATTCCCTGTCAACGGCGGGCGAAGCGTTCGTCAGATAATTGCCTGATATTTTGTGTGGTTAATCGGCATTATTTTCGTCCGCTGGCGATATAACTATTGCGGCGGTATCTGAACGCTCTTATAAAGCGACCGGGTTTGCACTGTGTTCAATAGCTTACTGATATAAAATGAAAATACCTTGGTCACTCTCTCTTATTCCTCTCTATCCCCGGTTATGAAATTAAAAACCAGCGGCGCTGCCGTTACTGCGCGGATCGAACGCCCCTTCCAGCATGCCGTGGGTATGACGGACGATCGCGCCGGCGTGACCGACGGCGTCGCTAAAGCCGTTCAGTAATTCGACGTCATGGCCCAAGGCTCTCAGCGCATCAACGGTGGCGGGCTTAAATCGATCCTCTAGCTTTAAGGTATCGGACGATTGTCCCCAGGTGCGGCCCAACAGCCAGCGGGGAGCGGTAATCGCCTGCTGCAAGGATAATCCCTGAAGCACATGGCGAATAAACAGCGCAGCCTGAGTTTGGGGTTGTCCATCGCCGCCCATCGCGCCATAAACCATGGTGCGGCCGTCAGACAATCTCGCCGCTGCCGGATTCAACGTATGGAACGGTTGTTTGCCCGGCTTCAGCGCCAGCGGGTGGTGAGGATCGAGACTGAAAGTGGCTCCGCGATTCTGCCAGAGCACGCCGGTACCCGGCAGTACGACGCCGCTGCCGAATTCATGATAGAGACTCTGAATAAAGGAAACGCAAAGTCCGCTACTGTCGCATACGCCCATCCAGACGGTATCGCCGGGGCCGTCTCCCGCGTCCCAGGGCGCGGCCTGACGGGTATCGATCTCGTGGGCCATGATGCCCAGTTTGTCGGGATCCAGCAGTTCCTGAACGTCCGGCGTCATCATGTTGGGATCGGTAATAAAACGGTCGCGCAACTTGAAAGCCAGCTTGGTGGATTCAACAATACGGTGAACGGTTTGACTGTCGTTTAAATCCGCTAGCTCCAGATGGTCGGTTAAGCCGAGGATAGCTAATGACACCAGACCCTGAGTCGGCGGGGCGAGATTATAAATATCGCCCTTGCTGTGTTTTAGGCGTAGCGGCGTGGTGCGTCTGGCATGATAGTTGGCCAGGTCGTCGCCGGTTACCGGCATGCCCAGTTTCGCCATCTGGGCGGCGAAGTGTTTTGCCAGCGAGCCGCGATAGAAGCTGTCCAGACCTTCCAGCGTCAACAGCGTCAGCGTCCCGGCCAGCTCCGGTTGAGTAAAACGGCTGCCGGCACGCGGGATCGTCCCCTGAGGCATAAAAACGCGCTCGAACTCCTGAAGATAGATCAGCTCATTATAGTGCTGCGTCAGCGCATCTTCCTGCGACTGGGTGATGGGGATGCCGTCTGCGGCATAACGGATGGCGTCGGCCAGCAGGCGCGAAATCGGCAGTGGCGAGCCGCCCAATTCCTGAGAGAACTTCAGGGCTTCTTGCCAGCCCCCGACGGTTCCGGCCACGGTGAGGGCAGCTTTGGGGCCGCGATGGGGGATCTGCGATTCCCCCTGGTAAAAATCACGGCTGGCAAGCTGACCTGCCGCGCCAGCGGCATTTATGGCGATCGGTTCGCCCTGCGGCGGCAGAATTAACCAGAAACCATCACCGCCGAGCCCGCTCATATGAGGGTAAACCACTGAGATGGTCGCCGCCGCCGCCACCATCGCTTCAATGGCGTCGCCGCCGTCACGCAGAATAGCCTGAGCGCTGGCGCTGGCTAAGTGATGTGGCGTCACCGCCATGCCCAATGGCGCGATATTACTTTGCATCATGCCGCTGTTCCTTTTCTTTGTCCGGCTTGTAGGGGAGTTTCAAACGGCGTTAATTCGTAATGGTTTTTTTATTACCGTCATGTTCTGTGTTGCCGAGGTCCGCTCTGTTAAGCAACAGTCGTGTTAAGCAAACCGCGTTCCAGTTTTTCCGCTCGGTGATAAAACAATTGAACTTTTTGCCTGTATCCCCGCTGCTTTTCAGGTTGCGATATGTTGGCTGCCGATTGAAATCTATTGGGGAGGTAGGATAGGCGTTTTGTGTTATGGCGCGATGAAACAAAAGACAATGCTGAAACCCGCGTTGCCGATGCTCAGTGGCGGGGGATTGTGCTATGAATCCGCTTAAAGAATGGGACATCGTCGTGGCAGCGGGCTTCCGCCGCCAAAAACCGCGGGCTGCGGATGTTGGTTCAAGCACCCGAGCGAATTGAGCGTTTGAGTGGTTAACCGTGCCGAACCGGCGCAGATAAAAAACGCCGCCAGCCGTTGATATCCCTCTCCCGGCTCCCCGGCTTCCGGTTATGCGCGAGGCGGCCGGGGCGCAAAAATGGTGATTTGCACAGTATGGGTGCGATCGCCCTTGCTAGGGTTGCGCAATACGCGCGGGCATAATTTTATGTTGGCGCCATGGACGGTTATGCCGCCCATCTTTCACCTGGCGAACACGTTGCTTTCTCTCTGCCAGCGGTAACATGGCGTTATGTTGATGTTTTTTTAAGAGCCTAGCCCGGCAGGGAATATTGGGAAAATACCATTCCTTCCTTTAATTAGCCCCTTTATTTTTCTGCGTCTTCCATTTTAAGACGGTAATCATAATTTGCTTATAACCGTCTTGTCTTTCCATCATATTTTGATAACGATCATACTTACATAAGAAACAGAATGCTATTAGTCATAAACTCGTCCAAATCACTCCTGGAGTCGTCAATTATGAATCATTTGGAACTACAGGCTCTGCGTCAAATTTTTTTTATGAGTATCGACGAAGCCTCAACTTATATTGCCGGTGATGAAAACAGCGAAAGGTGGCGGCAATGGGAGAAGGGGGAGCAAGACATTCCACTTTCCGTTATAAAAATCCTGACCTTAATGAATACAAAGCGAAAAGAAAGGATCAACGCCATCATTGAAAAGATAAATAATCGTATCGGGAATAACACCATGCGTTTTTTCCCCGATTACGACGCGTTTCGGGCGGTCTATATCGAAGGTGATTATTTAGAGTGGAAAATATATCAGTCCGTCGCGGCCGAACTCTATTCTCATAATCTGGAACGGTTGTGCTAAAAGGATGGATTCATGTTCAATATCATCATACTTGTCGGCCCGCGCGCGTCAGGTAAAACCACGGTAGGAAAGATTTTAGCAGCCCATCTGAAGCTGAATTTCATTGATACGGATGAGGTCGTTCAGAAAAAAACCAGCAAGACTATCGCGCAGATCGTCGATGAGCAGGGGTGGGATAACTTTCGGAGGATTGAAAGTCAGATATTGAAAGAGGTGACGCTCGCGGGTTGCATTATTGCCACGGGGGGCGGGATGGTGATGGCGAAAGAAAACCGCAATCACATGAAAAATAAAGGAATTGTGTTTTATCTTTCGACCTCTGCCGAGACGGTGGTTCAGCGGCTAAAGTCGGACCCGGCCGTGAGCCAACGTCCTTCGCTGACCGGGTTGTCGATTACCGAGGAGATTGCCGGCATTATCAAAACACGCGATCCGCTCTATCAGGAAACCGCTCACTTTATAATTGATGCTAATAACGGGAAAGATCAGGTCGCTCAAGAGATTAATACTATTTATCATACCTTGCTAAAAGATGCCGCTAACGATGCCACGGCGATACCGCCGTTAACGGAATAAGCCGATTCTGCGCGCTGAAATTGCGGCATGGCTATAATTTTTTGATTGGCGGGAGATACCGGCGCGCCGAGGGTGATTTATCACCTCTATTTTTCATAGTATGACTCCCGTCATAAAAATGAATAATATTTTTCATCCGTCACAAATTAAAAAAGGATGATGTCACCGATTGTACGGTAGTTCGCTATTTGAAACAGAATAAATGTAATCTGCGTCACAAAATGATAATCGATGCGAAAGTATTTATAAATTTTGTCTATAGAAACAATCTATAAATTTCTTTAAAAAAAGTAATTATTTATTCTCGATGAGAGTTGCTAGCATGGAAATACATGAATAAATGATATTTATGTGTGTCTTACGAATATATTCAGGCAGTTATACCCAGTAAATTTCAAGGCGCAGGAAATGGCAATGTCACGGCTCTTCGGGTATTCCGTTTACGCAATAACCGAGAGTAACCAACATATTCGCAACGGGAAAGGCGGCGGAGATATGGCGTAAGAGGAATGATTGTCGCGTCTATCGTGATGAGCGCTTACCGTCATCTTCTTTCTCAATACCATAAAAATGGATTTTCCGAGCTTTTAACCGATTAAGCATGACGCCGCGCCTTGGCGTCAGGGCTTTTGGGCATCAGGACAGGAAAGGAAATATCAGCCGATTAGATTAAAAATATCCTTTTCTGAAAAAGGCTTTCTATGAAAAACAATTACATACCGACATCTGTCGGGCTATATATCAACTATTTGGTTCACGGTATGGGCGTCATATTGATCAGTTTGAATATGCCCCATCTACAGCAGCAGTGGCAAACCGACGCCGCCGGCGTATCGATCGTTATTTCTTCTCTGGGGATTGGCAGACTGAGCATACTGCTGGTGGCGGGTATGCTTTCCGATCGCTTTGGCCGGAAGCCTTTCATTTATCTGGGAATGGTCTGCTACCTGGGATTTTTTCTGGGGATCCTCAGTACGCAGAGTATCGTCGTCGCCTACTGCTTCGGGTTTCTGGCGGGGATGGCGAACAGTTTTCTTGATTCCGGTACCTATCCGACATTAATGGAAGCGTTTCCCAAGACTCCCAGTACGGCGAATATTCTCATTAAAGCGTTTGTTTCCGGCGGTCAGTTCACCTTGCCGTTGATCATCAGCGTATTGGTCTGGTTCGATCTCTGGTTCGGCTGGTCGTTTCTGATTGCCGCCGGGATGATGTTTCTGAACGCGATCTATCTGTTCAAATGTCCGTTCCCGCCCCATCATTCTCTCGCCAAAGCAGAGGAAAACCCAAATACGGTTGAACCGGCGATATCTAAAGATTGCACCTGTTCCATGTTGGATCTCGCCAGTTTTACCGTTTATGGCTACATTTCCATGGCTACGTTCTATTTGATCAGCCAATGGCTGTCGCAATACGGACAGTTTGTGGCGGGAATGCCCTATACGATGGCCATCAAGCTGCTGAGTATCTATACCGCAGGTTCCCTGGTGTGCGTTTTTATTAGCGCCGGTCTGGTGAAGAAAACGGTCAGTTCGACCACGCTGCTGATGCTCTATACGTTTATATCGTTCATCGCGTTGCTGACCGTGTGTCTGCACCCCACCGTTGCGACGGTGATCGTCTTCGCCTTTGTGATTGGTTTTTCCGCCGCGGGGGGCGTCATGCAACTGGGATTGACGCTGATGGCAATTCGGTTTCCCCACGCTAAAGGGAAGGCTACCGGCATTTTTTACAGCGCGGGCAGTTTGGCCACCTTCACGATCCCTTTGATTACCGCCAAACTTTCGCAAATCAGTATCGCCAGCATTATGTGGTTTGATGTGGGCCTGTCGGCCGCCGGTTTCCTGATTGCTCTGTTTATCGGTTATCGCAGCATGAAAGAGCGTCGTTGTACGATGAAAATCAATCAGGTTCAGGTTTAAGTAAGCGCCGGAAGATTGATCATCAAACCGATAAAAATACGGTTATAGCGCCGTTCCGTTCTACTTGAACGGCATCGTTTGACAGGAACTGAAGATGAATTTTTTAAACGACTGGGTTGCCGGCGACAACACTTTGTCTTTACGGGTCGCCAGATAGATATAGCGTGTCGGCCCAGGATCCTTAATGCGCATGACGTGAACATTGGA
The DNA here is from genome assembly GCF_002291445.1 of Brenneria goodwinii. Classification (NCBI taxonomy): domain Bacteria; kingdom Pseudomonadati; phylum Pseudomonadota; class Gammaproteobacteria; order Enterobacterales; family Pectobacteriaceae; genus Brenneria; species Brenneria goodwinii. The sequence continues at coordinate 213,334 of NZ_CP014137.1, forward strand.
ATGCGAAAGCGTACTGATCCGCGGCATAATCGCAATACCGTAATCAATGCTCACCAGCCCGACCATCGCCGTATCTTCCTCGACATAACAGGCGATTTCAGGGATCAATTTTTTTTGCATGAACATTTTGTCGATGAACTGACGTAAACCGCTATTTTGTGAAAAAAAGATGAACGGATAAGGCGTGGTATCTTCCAGGGCGATTTCATGTTGGTTGCGCTGCGCCAGGGGGTGATTTTGAGACGTGACCAGCACCAGTTCCTGACTGATTAACGGGATAAACTCGACTTCCGGCTCTTCTGGAAGCAGGGAACAGATAGCCAGATCGAACTTGTCCGCCTTAAGGTCTTGTATGATTGACGCGGTCGTGCCCTGATAAAAACAAAAGCGCTTATTTTTATTGCCGGGAATATGGGTAAAACGATCGATCAGTTGTGGAACCACCGTCTCACCCATGGTGTAAATGAACGCCAGACCGATAATGTCGTCGTGATAGCCGCTCATTTGGCGTAGTGCAAGACGACCGTTTTCCAACTCAAGCAACGCATTTTCCACATAGGGTAAAAATATTTTTCCGCCTTGCGTTATCCGTACATTCCTGCCGCATTTTTCGAATAACATCACTCCCAGCTCTTTTTCAAGCTCGGATATCGCATGGCTTAAAGAAGGCTGGGCAATAAACAGACTCGATGCCGCTTCCGTGTAATGCTGCTTTTCAGCCAGACGTTTAAAATAGTGTAATTGTTTTAAATTCATTCAGTCTCTCATGGCATTGACGAATTATTTAACATACGGCAGACAGGCGCTACGCCGCGCTGGTCTGGTCACATTACGCGGGGCGGATGCTGCTGCGGTAGCGCGACCATTTGCAGCAGCATACATCAGGGATAAGAAAAGCTGTGCTACGTTGGTGGCCGATATGCAAAATTATTATGCCGCCGTGCAATATAATATGTCCTCTTGGTCATTTGCGGCGGCGAGAAGCGGTAAATAGATTGTTAATTACTGGTCATAATAAACAGGTATAGGTTAATGGTGACTAACCATGGCAAGCGATATCGCGTTATTCGAACCCGTTTATCGCACAAGAATGTTTGTTAGTTCACGGTAATAAGATAACTTTGTTATAAGAATTTCTTTTTTTAGCAATAGCTGACGTCATTTTTCTTTATGTGGGTTAAATAATTTTTAACCACTTCACAAAATTAAAATAATTGTTCGGCAATACCGATACGTATTCATTTCACTGCGCATTATGTGTTGATTTTGTAAAGACATAAACAACTCGTCAACAATAATCGAACGATTCCTCCCCATCGCGCTTTGCAATAAAGTTGGAAACAAAAACCTTATATTACGTATTCATCATTGCCCCTCTTCTATACATTAAATACAGATATTAATTTAACGATATTTTATGAGGTGTATGAATTCAGCGTCACTAAAATAAAATCAAGTAAAACGGCCGGCATGATCGATGTAATGAAAAATATTAACGATAAACGGAGAAAAGCATGAGCCAGCATAAGGCCTTCAATGCGCCATTTTTATTAGCCGCCATAGGTATATATCTGAGCTATTTTCTTCATGGCATCAGTGTTATTACTCTAGCGCAGAATATGACCCATTTAGCAGAAAAGTTTAACACGGATAGTGCCGGAATTGCTTACGTGATTTCGGGGATAGGACTGGGAAGGCTGATCTGTATCCTGTTCTTCGGCGTTATTTCTGACAAATTCGGCAGACGCTCGGTTATTTTTCTGGGCATAGCGTTATATATCCTGTTCTTCTTTGGCATTCTCGTCAGCCCTAATCTGATTGTCGCGTTTATTCTGGCTTTCTGCGTCGGTGCGGCGAATGCGGCATTAGACACGGGAGGATATCCGGCGTTGATGGAGTGTTATCCTAAAACCTCGGGGTCTGCCGTGATCCTGCTTAAAGCGATGGTCTCTTTCGGACAGATGTTCTACCCCATGTTAGTCAGCTACCTGCTGGTAAGTCATCTTTGGTATGGCTATGCGATGGTCATTCCGGGCGTCCTGTTTGTTTTGGTCACGCTATTGGTGATCAAAAGCAAATTTCCCAGTCAGACTGTCGATGCCAATATCGCCAAAGAATTGCCCCAAATGGATAGTAAACCGCTGGCATGGTTGGAAGGGGCGGCCTCTGTGGTATTTGGCGTTGCCGCATTTTCAACATTTTATGTCATCGTGGTCTGGATGCCGAAATATGCGATGGCCTTTGCCGGCATGGCGGAAGCAGAGGCATTAAAAACCATCTCCTACTATAGCCTGGGGTCATTGTTGTGCGTATTTATCTTCGCTTTTCTGCTTAAAAGTATGGTTCGTCCGGTGTGGGCCAATGTATTTAATACTGGCCTGTCTGTTATTGCCGCAGCCATTATCTATCTCTATCCGTCCCCGCTTGTTTGTATTGTTGGGTCGTTTATTATTGGCTTCTCTGCCGCTGGCGGGATATTACAGCTCGGCGTTTCTGTTATGTCCGAGTTTTTCCCGAAAAGCAAAGCCAAAGTTACCAGCATTTATATGATGATGGGTGGATTAGCCAACTTTATTATTCCACTGATTACCGGTTATTTATCAAATGTCGGGCTGCAATACATCATATTACTGGATGCCGTATTCGCTGCTATTGCCTTTGTTACCGCGATAATCGTTTTCGTTCGCTACTATAAGGTTTTCAAAATTCCAGAAAAAGACCTGCGTTTGGGTGAGCGTTTTTTTCAATAAAAACAGCCGATAAAAAATGAATAGTGAATTAAGTACGGCGATATAAAAATGGTTTTTATTCAAAACCAAAACGACAGGTTCTCTCTATTGGCTTATCGCTAGCCGCAATGGTTATCGCTGAGTTAAATGAATCAAACATGATAATAATTCAGTAAGGAGTTTATGATGGATGTAACCGCAAAATACGAACTGATTGGATTAATGGCTTATCCTATCAGGCATAGCTTGTCTCCCGAAATGCAGAATAAAGCGATTGAAGAGGTCGGTTTGCCTTATACCTATATGGCTTTTGAGGTCGACAACACCGCCTTTGGTCAGGCAATCGAAGGGCTTAAGGCGTTAAAAATGCGCGGTACCGGCGTTTCCATGCCCAACAAGAAACTGGCTTGTAAATATGTGGATGAATTAACCCCGGCAGCCAAACTGGTTGGCGCAATCAATACCATCGTAAACGACAACGGTTACCTCAGAGGATATAACACTGACGGTACGGGACATATTCGGGCTATTAAAGAAGCCGGCTTTGATATCAAGGGCAAGAAAATGGTGCTTGTCGGCGCCGGGGGCGCTTCTACGGCTATCGGCGCCCAGGCGGCAATCGAGGGCATCAAGGAAATTATGTTGTTCAACCGCAAGGATGAGTTTTACCAAGACGCGCTCGCCTTTGCAAAACGCGTTAATGACAACACGGATTGCACGATTACGGTCAATGACCTGGCCGACCAGAAAGCGTTCGCCAAGGCGATTGCCAATGCCGATATCCTGACCAACGGCACGAAAGTGGGGATGAAACCGCTGGAAGATATGTGCGTCGTCAGCGACAAATCGTTGCTGCGTCCAGATTTGCTGGTTTCCGAATGTGTCTACAACCCTCATATCACCAAGCTGTTGCAAATGGCGATGGATGTCGGCTGTAAAACCGTTGACGGTTATGGAATGTTGTTATGGCAGGGGGCGGAGCAGTTCAAGCTTTGGACCGGGAAAGATTTCCCCTTGGAATATATTAAAAAGGTCATGGGGTTCAACGCATAGAAGGGCGCAGAATGAAAACCGTAACAGTGAAAAATCTGGTGATAGGCGAAGGCGCTCCCAAAATTATCGTGTCATTGATGGGAAAAGATGTGCCAGCGATTAAGTCGGAAGCGCAATATTACAAGGATTTTGACTTTGATATTCTGGAATGGCGTATCGATCATTTTGATGATGTGGAAAATATTGAGAGTGTTATCGACGCGGCGCGCCAGCTCAGAAGCATCATTCACGATAAACCGATCCTCTTTACCTTTCGAACCGCCAAAGAAGGGGGGGAGAAGGATATATCGCCCGATGATTATATTTCTCTGAATCAAAAGATCGTTGATAGCGGTCTGGTAGACATGATTGATCTGGAACTTTTTACCGGCGATCAATGGGTGAGTGCGACGATAGAGCATGCCCATGCCAAAGGGGTAAAAGTCATCATGTCCAATCATGATTTCCATAAAACACCGCCTAAAGAAGAAATTATCAAACGCCTGCGTAAAATGCAGGAACTCGGGGCCGATATTCCCAAGATCGCGCTCATGCCGCAGAGCAAAAACGATGTCGTGACTTTGCTGGCGGCTACGCTGGAAATGTATGAAAAACATGCGGATCGCCCCATTATTACGATGTCGATGGCGAAACCCGGCATTATTTCGCGCTTATCGGGTGAAGTGTTTGGATCGGCCGCCACATTCGGCGCACTGAAAAAAGCGTCTGCTCCGGGGCAGATAGGTATTCAAGACTTAAGATCTGTTCTGAATATATTGCATCAATAATAAAGCGGCGTTTATTTAAATATTAAAACAGGAATCTGTCAGGAATTCTGAATAAATATCCGTACCCGTTATCACTCAAGTGGCAGCTGTGTCGGTATTCTGTCTCTGGCAAATTATCGGGTATATAAGATTACCGTTCAAATAGGTAATGGACGCTTTTATGTCATTTTTTTCGGTGGCTGCATTATCTGAGCCACGTTAATAACGGCGAGTGTTTCACCTGTTGAATGGAGAAAAATCAATTCGGTCATGATTAGGAGTACCCATGAAACTGGAAAAACCGAAAAGAATTAATGGTAGAGTCCCGGTCTTATCTGCTGAAGAAGCCGTAAAATATATTCCGGATGAAGCGACGCTGTGCGTGTTAGGCGCCGGCGGGGGCATTCTGGAAGCAACCACGCTCATTACGGCATTGTCTGAACGCTATAAAAGTACGCAATCGCCGCGTAATCTTTCTTTAATCAGCCCGACGGGATTGGGCGACCGGGCGGAAAAAGGAATTAGTCCACTCGCTCAGGAGGGATTGGTTAAATGGGCGCTGTGTGGCCACTGGGGACAATCTCCGCGTATTTCCGATTTGGCCGAACAAAACAAGATCAGCGCTTACAACTATCCGCAAGGCGTGTTAACCCAGGCCATCAGAGCGTCGGCCGCTCATCAGCCCGGTATTTTGAGCAATATCGGTATCGGTACGTTTGTTGACCCGCGCCAGCAAGGCGGGAAACTCAATGAAGTGACCAAAGAAGAGCTGATTAAACTGGTGGAAATTGATAATCAGGAATATCTCTTCTATAAGGCGATCGCGCCGAACATCGCCTTTATCCGCGCCACCACCTGCGATAGCGAAGGTTATGCCTCCTTTGAAGATGAAGTGATGTATCTGGACGCGTTGGTGATCGCGCAAGCGGTGCATAACAATGGCGGCATTGTGATGATGCAGGTCCAGAAGATGGTCAAAAAAGCGACCCTTCATCCCAAATCCGTCAGAATTCCCGGCTATCTGGTGGATATTGTCGTCGTCGATCCGGCGCAAACGCAGCTTTATGGCGGCGCGCCGGTCAACCGCTTTATTTCCGGTGATTTTGTGCTTGATGACAGTACCAAAATGGAGATTCCGCTGAATCAGCGCAAGCTGGTGGCTCGTCGCGCGCTGTTTGAAATGCGCAAAGGGGCGGTGGGGAACGTCGGGGTCGGTATCGCGGATGGTATTGGTCTGGTGGCCAGAGAAGAGGGCTGCGCCGACGACTTCGTATTGACGGTGGAAACCGGTCCTATTGGCGGCATTACCACACAAGGCGTTGCTTTCGGCGCCAATGTTAATACGCGCGCCATTCTGGATATGACCTCCCAGTTCGACTTTTACCACGGCGGCGGGTTGGATGTCTGCTATTTGAGTTTTGCTGAAATAGATCAGCACGGTAATGTCGGCGTCCATAAATTTAATGGAAAAATTATGGGCACGGGGGGATTTATCGATATCAGTGCGACGTCGAAGAAAATCATATTTTGTGGAACGTTAACCGCAGGCAGTTTGAAAACCGAAGTCGGCGAAGGGAAGCTGAAAATTACTCAGGAAGGCAGAGTTAAGAAGTTTATAAAAGAAATACCGGAAATTACATTCAGTGGAAAAATAGCGCTGGAGCGTGGGCTGGATGTTCGTTATATCACGGAGCGAGCGGTATTTACGTTGAAAGAAGACGGCCTGCATTTGGTTGAAATTGCGCCCGGTGTGGATTTGGAAAAAGATATTTTATCCCAAATGGATTTTAAACCGATTATATCCAGTGACTTGCAGTTGATGGATGAAAGAATGTTTTGTGACAAAGTCATGGGGTTTATTTTACCTGAAGGTGAATAATAATAAATAGGAGTGCGGATTATGGACTTTGCTTTAACCGAAGAGCAAGAGTTGCTGCTTGCCAGTATTCGGGAACTTATTACCAATAATTTCCCCGAAGAATATTTCAGAACATGCGACCAAACGGCAACCTACCCCAAAGAATTTATGAAGGCGCTATCTGATAATGGTATTTCCTTATTGGGCGTGCCGGAGGAGTATAACGGCATACCGGCTGACTATGTGACCCAAATGCTTGCTCTGATGGAAGTGTCAAAATGCGGCGCGCCCGCGTTTCTGATCACCAACGGGCAATGTATTCACAGTATGCGGCGATTCGGATCGCCGGAGCAGTTACAGAAAACGGCTGAAAGCACATTGGCTACCGGCGATCCTGCGTACGCGCTGGCGCTCACGGAGCCTGGGGCGGGCTCGGACAACAATAGCGCGACAACCACATACACGCGCAAAAATGGCAAAGTGTATCTGAACGGCCAGAAAACCTTCATTACGGGGGCCAAAGAATATCCCTACATGCTGGTACTGGCCCGCGATCCCGAGCCCAAGGATCCGAAGAAAGCGTTCACCCTCTGGTGGGTTGAGTCGAATAGTCCGGGCATCAAAATTAACCCTTTGCATAAAATTGGCTGGCATATGCTGAGTACCTGCGAAGTCTACCTGGATAATGTCGAGGTAGATGAAAGCGATAGGGTGGGTGAAGAAGGCATGGGCTTCCTGAATGTGATGTATAACTTTGAAATGGAACGCCTGATCAACGCCGCCCGCAGTACCGGTTTCGCGGAGTGCGCATTTGAAGATGCCGCCAGATATGCCAACCAGCGCATTCAGTTTGGCAAACCAATCGGCTATAACCAGATGATTCAGGAAAAACTGGCGTTAATGGCGATAAAAACCGAAAACATGCGCAACATGGTGTTGAAAGTGGCGTGGCAGGCGGATATGAATCAGTCGTTAAGAACCAGCGCGGCGCTGTGTAAGCTGTATTGCGCCCGTACCGCGCTTGAAGTTATTGATGACGCGATACAAATCATGGGCGGGCTGGGTTATACGGATGATGCGCGCGTTTCCAGATTCTGGCGCGATGTCCGTTGTGAAAGGATTGGCGGCGGAACGGATGAAATTATGATCTATATCGCCGGCCGCCAGATTCTGAAAGATTATCAGAATTAAGCCGCCCCTTCGCAGGGGAAGGGGTTTTAATCAGCTAGCTCCTCCCCCTGACAAGGGGGAGGCTGGGTGGGGGTAATTAACGGCACTATTTCGAACTTTATAAATAGGGGATGGGTTTCCTGAGACGGTCAGATTAACATTCCCTGATTTTCATCGCACCCTGTAATATATTCCAGATTATTGAGATCGCTTTTAAACTGTTTTCTGTATTCAGAGGGGGAACAACCGACATGCCGAATAAATAATTTTGTGAAATGGTCGACATTATCGTATCCGACTCTGAAAGAAATTTCATTTAGGCACAATTCCGTGTTAGTCAATGAAAACTTTGCTTCTGTAATCCGGCGTCGAATGACATAGTTGATGGGGGAAATATTATATTCTTTTGTAAACTCATGACAAATATAGCTCACGCTGGCGCGGAACTTCTTTGCCAGTCGATCCAGGGTGATTTTTTCTCTGTAATTATTATTCAAATAAACCAAAATATCTTTTACCAAAACATCTTTTATTATATGCCCGGAGTCCGTTCGATAGGCATTTTTGAAATTGTCATAAAATATGACCGTAAGCGCATAGCCAAAAGCATCATAGACGGATGACGGGATACTATTCTTTTGTTTCGGCAATATCATGCTGATTTCTTGGAAAATGCTTTTTATAACATCTTTGTTTTTGACGGCGGAAACAACAGGACATGAGTTCGGCTGCATTACCCGGCCTTCATCAAGACCCTTAATCTTGAAGCCATAAACCGCGCAAGTATAGGTCGTTGCGGGCGATGCGCTATCAGACGCCACGGCGTGCAGGCTGCCGCGCTCAATGACCACGATATCTCCAGCCTGAGCGATGTAGTTCGATGAGTCTATGGTGAGTTTGGCAACGCCTGTTTTCACATAGATCAGTTCGGTTTCAGCTTCATGCACATGATGGCCGGACTCCCAGTTTGGGTCATCGCTAATAACATATCTGGATAGCTTCGGCATCAGTCCGTTTTCAAAAATGGTATCCGTTTTATTGTCAAACCAATGCTGATACATGACTACCTCCGCGTTTAATCGTAAGGTGTTAGCCAACAATTAGATGATGAGAAAATATAGCAACCGATGACAGTTATAACACGGATCCGGCGCGCAAAAACAAGATTGTTTGTATGCTATGCAAGATAGTATGGCAGCCGAAAAATTCGATAAAACACACAATCGTTACAGGAATTGATCTATTTCTCTCTCTCCTCCACGCCCTGACGGCGCCTGTAATAGTCAAATTTCACACGCTGAATTTACAACGACAACGTAATTTTATTTTTTCACCGGAATTGCGAAAATCCTCCCAAAAAAGATCATTATTTATGATGCATATCACACCCTTTTTTCTCATCCTTTTGGGCGTGTTCATTTCGTGTTTAACGCCATTCTATCCTCATGTATTACTTTGTCAGAACAAATAAAAAATAAGTAATTAACATGTCATTATAGGACGCCACTTTTTTTTGCAAGATAGTTGGTAACTAAAACATATTATCATGTCGTTTTTTCTCCCGAACAGTATCAATATATCACCATACACTTTGTATATCCCTTTGAGATAAATAGCTTTTGTCATCAATAAATTTCATGGGGAAACAAAGAAATTTATTTTACCTATTAAAAATGCATAGCCGAAGTAAGGGGATATATACCCATCATACTTCAAGTTGTACTCGGTCACCTGAATCGCTTATCTGAGTAAGCACAGCGGGATTAATAAGACGTGTTGCAAGGCTCATGAATGAACCTTGTCCCGCACCGCGAATTATTTTGGGTATAGATGTTTAACCGGAGAAAAACATGCGCCAACAAAAGATCTTTCCCCTTTCTTTATTGCCGGCGATCGGCATTTATCTGAATCGTTTTATTCACCCGCAGGGGCATCACCATTTAGGTTCGGCGGTCTTTGCCGCTGAGCCGAATATCTGTTATTGCCGATAGGAGATACCATGAAAATCATAACCTGCTTCAAGCTGGTACCCGAAGAGCAAGACATTGTGGTTACCGCACAACAGACGCTCAATTTTGATCGCACCGACGCCAAGATCAGCCAGTTCGATCTGAATGCCATTGAAGCTGCCGTACAGTTGGCCGGCGATGAGGGTCAGGTAACGGCGCTCAGCGTGGGCGGTAAGTATTTGGAAAACACCAAGGTACGTAAAGACGTACTGTCACGCGGTCCGCAGGCGCTCTATTTGGTTCAGGATGCGCATCTGGAACAGGCGTTGCCGAAAGATACCGCTCAGGCTCTGGCCGCGGCGGCCGGTAAGATCGGATTCGATCTGATACTGTTCGGCGAAGGTTCTGGCGACCTGTACGCCCAACAGGTCGGGCTGCTGGTCGGCGAGATGCTGCAACTTCCCACGGTTAATGCCGTCAGTAATATCCAAGTTGTCGATAATCACGTCCTGGTTGAACGTACATTGGAAGAAGAAGTGGAAGTGCTGGAGTTACCGCTTCCGGCCGTACTTTGCGTCACTTCCGATATCAATGTTCCCAAAATTCCGACTATGAAGGCCATCCTCGGCGCGGGGAAAAAACCGGTAACGCAATGGAAGGCCGGCGACATCGGCTGGACACCGACTCAGCCCTATTCCGAACTTATCCATGTCCATGTGCCGCCGCAGGCAGAACGTAAACACATCATCATTGAAAGCGATACGCCAGAAGCGATTGGTGAGTTGGCGGAACATCTGAAAAAAGTGCTGAACTAATCCGAAACGGAGAAAAATCACCATGAGTAAATTAACCAATGTCTGGGTGTTCAGCGACAACATCGATCGCTACGCCGATTTGTTGGCGGGCGCCCGTCAGTGGGGGGAACACGTCAACGTACTGGTACAGGATTCCGACGCGGCGTCATCCGTTAAGCTGTTAGGGGCGGATATGATCTATGTTCTGGGGGAGAAATCCGCCCGGCAGCGCATAGAAAACTATGCTGAAACCATCGCTTCCCTTGTGGAAAAACCCGCCGCGCAGCCACGGCCCGTCGCCCTGATCCTGATGTCTGCGACCAAACGCGGTAAAGCGCTGGCGGCCAGACTGAGCATTCTGCTCGATGCGGCGGTGGTTAACGACGTTACTTCACTGACCGTCAGCGATGACGGCACCTATGCCGAGCACCGGATGTACGGCGGGTTGGCATTCGGCAGAGAAAAAATCAATACGCCGATTGCCATTGTCACGCTGGCGCCCGGCGCCGTAGAGCCGGTATCGGCAAATCAAACTCACGACTGTCCGCTATCACAGGTGAACTATGTCGCGCCTCGTCAGGAAATTTTGTGCAAGGAACGCCGGAAAAAATCGTTGAGCAGCGTTGACCTGAGTAAAGCCAAACGCGTGGTCGGTGTGGGCCGTGGTTTGGTTTCTCAGGATGATTTGCGCATGGTACAGGAACTGGCGACGGCGCTCGGTGCGGAGGTCGGTTGTTCCCGGCCGATTGCCGAAGGCGAACACTGGATGGAACGCGAACGCTATATCGGCGTATCAGGCGTACTGCTGAAATCCGATCTCTATCTGACGCTGGGTATTTCCGGGCAGATCCAGCATATGGTCGGGGGCAATGGCGCGAAAATCATCGTCGCCATCAATAAAGATAAGAACGCGCCTATTTTCAAATACGCCGACTACGGTCTGGTCGGGGACATTTACAAAGTGGTTCCCGCCCTGATAGCGCAACTGACTCGTTAATAATGTGAGTCCCGCCGCCTTAGCCCCATAGATTTCGCGGTGCAGGAAGCCAACGCACCTGCAACTTGAAAGATGAAGGGGATAGGCGTGGCGGGATAGGGAGCCGAGATAATGTCGGAAGAAAAATTCGATGCCATCGTGGTTGGCGCAGGCTGTGCGGGCTGCGTCGCCGGTTATGTCATGGCAAAAGCCGGGCTGGATGTGCTGGTCATCGAGCGCGGCAATGCCGCCGGCAGCAAAAACATGACCGGGGGGCGCCTTTACGCGCACAGTCTGGAAAAAATCATGCCCGGCTTTGCGCAGGAAGCGCCGGTTGAGCGGAAGGTCACCCGGGAAAAGATCTCATTTCTTACAGACGAAAGCGCCGTCACCCTGGATTTCCACAGCGAACAACCGGATATCGCATCGAAAGCCTCTTACACCGTGCTGCGCAACCTGTTCGATCCCTGGTTGATGGAAAAAGCGGAACAGGCCGGGGTGCAATTTATTCCTGGCGTCCGGGTCGATTCTCTGCTCAGGGAAGGCCATCGGGTAACCGGGGTGCAAGCCGGCGAGGATTCGCTGGAAGCCAATATCGTCATTCTGGCCGACGGCGTTAACTCGCTTCTTGGCCGCGCTATCGGAATGGTGCCGGCATCCTCGCCTCATCACTATGCCGTGGGCGTCAAAGAAGTGATATCCCTGTCGTCATCCCAAATTGAAGACCGTTTTAATCTCTCTGCTGGCGAAGGCGCGGCCTGGCTGTTTGCCGGTTCGCCGTCAAACGGCCTGATGGGGGGCGGATTCCTTTACACCAATCGGGATTCCCTCTCGCTTGGGCTGGTCTGCGGCCTGGGCGACATGGGGCACGCCACCAAAAGCGTGCCGCAGATGCTGGAAGATTTTAAACAGCATCCCGCCGTTCGTCCGCTAATTCAGGGCGGCACGCTGTTGGAATATTCCGCGCATATGGTGCCGGAGGGCGGACTGGCGATGGTGCCGCCGCTGATGGACGACGGCGTGATGATTGTCGGGGACGCGGCAGGGTTGTGCCTGAATCTGGGCTACACCGTCCGCGGGATGGATTTGGCCATAGCCTCGGCGGAAGCGGCGGCGTTGACCGCCATTGAAGCGAAGAACAGCCAGGACTTTTCCGCCGGCGGGCTGGCGGCTTACAAGAAAAAACTGGAACAAAGCTTTGTGCTGCGCGATATGCACCTCTATCGCAAGCTGCCGGCGCTGATGGAGAATCCACGCTTGTTTAGCCAATATCCCCGGATGGTCGCCGACATCATGACCGATATGTTCATTATTGACGGTACCCCCAGTAAACCTGTGCGTTCAAAAATACTGACCCGGTCCAAACAGGTCGGGCTGATGAATCTGCTGAAGGATGGCATCAAAGGGGCGACGGCGTTATGAGCAGCGAAAATACGGTAAACGTGGACGTAAAACTGGGCGTCAATAAATTCAGGGTGGATGAAAGCAATCCGCATATTATCCTGGTCGAGAACCCCGATATGGAACAGTTCCGCAAACTGATTAACGCCTGTCCCGCCGGCCTCTATAAGCAGGACGCCGAAGGCAATATCCATTTTGACTATGCGGGATGTTTGGAGTGCGGAACGTGCCGGGTACTCTGCGGCGATACCATTCTGCAAAAATGGGAGTACCCCCAAGGCACCTTTGGTGTTGAGTTTCGTTTCGGCTAATCCCCCTTTCATCGGGGAAGGCGTACTGGCCGGCTACGCCCCCTTCCTATGCAGGCGCCAGGGCTGGCTTATCCGCTGAATACGGTTTCGGTGCGATAGGCCACCCCTTTTTATGTACGTAGCGACCCGACATGTCGGCTATTGACTGATAAAACGGCGCCGCGCGGCAGCCGTTATAACTGAGATAAGAAGAATGACTGTCACAATAAAATTCAATGCCGCACGCAGGGAAGCGTACCGACAACAAGGCTACTGGGGAGACGCATCACTCGGCGATTATTGGCATCATGCGGTTAAGACCGTACCGGAAAAGATCGCCGTCATCGACAATCAGGGAACATCATATACCTACGCCGAACTGGATCGGGCGGCGGGAAGCCTGGCCGCTTATCTGCTGGACTGCGGTATCCTGCCGGGCGACAGCGTTGCTTTTCAGCTTCCCGGCTGGTGCGAATTCACGCTGATCTATCTGGCGTGTTTGAAAACGGGCGCCGTTTCAGTTCCACTGCTGCCCGCTTACCGCGAGACGGAACTCAACTGGATCCTCAATAAAAGCCAGGCCCGCGTCTTGTTCGTCCCCACAAAATTCAAAAACACCAATCCGCTGGAGAGAGTCGCCCCGTTACGTTCCCAACTCCCGTATCTACAGCAGGTGGTGGCGGTTGATAAGCTCGCGCCCGCTACGTCATCCCCGGCGCTCAGCCAGTTGCTGCAAGACTATTTGCCGCTGGAAAATCCCGTTAAGGTGCATGGCGATGAACTGGCCGTCGTGCTGTTTACCTCCGGTACGGAAGGCGTCCCCAAGGGCGTCATGCTGACGCATAACAATGTGCTTGCAAGCGAACGCGCCTATTGCGCCACGCTGAATCTGAACTGGCTGGATACGATATTGATGCCCGCGCCGCTGGCCCATGCCACCGGTTTTCTGCACGGCGTCACCGCCCCTTTCCTCATCGGGGCTCGCAGCGTGCTGCTGGATATTTTTAATCCGGTGGACTGCCTCACCCTGTTGGCGCGGGAAAGATGCACCTGTGTGATGGGCGCGACGCCTTTTGTCTACGATCTGCTGTGTACCGTGCAACAGCAGCATTACGACCTGTCTTCACTGCGTTTTTTCCTGTGCGGCGGCACCACCATTCCTAAAAAAATCACCCGCGACTGTTTACAGGTCGGCATAAAATTGCTGAGCGTCTACGGTGCGACGGAAAGTTCGCCCCATGCCGTCGTAAAACTCGACGATCCTATCTCCCGCGTGATCAATACTGACGGCATAGCCGCCCCTGGCGTTGAAATAAAAGTCGTCGACAAGGAGCGTAAGGTGGTGCCGCCCAATCAAGAAGGCGAAGAGGCATCCCGCGGCCCCAATGTTTTCATGGGCTATCTGGATGAACCCGAACTGACCGCGCGGGCATTGGATGATGATGGCTGGTACTACAGCGGCGATCTCTGCCGGATGGATGAAGACGGTTACATCAAAATCACCGGGCGCAAAAAAGATATCATTGTCCGTGGCGGCGAGAATATCAGCAGTCGGGAGGTGGAAGAGATTCTGTTACAGCACCCGCGCGTGCGCGACGCCGGCGTCGTCGCCATGCCGGATGAGCGTTTGGGGGAACGGTCTTGTGCCTATATCGTGCTGAAAACGCCTTACCAGACGCTGACGCTGGAAGAAGTGATCGCCTTTTTCAGCCGCAAGCGGGTTGCCAAATACAAATACCCGGAACATGTGGTTATTGTCGACAGTCTGCCGCGTACGGCTTCCGGGAAAATCAAAAAGTATCTGTTACGACAGGACATTATCCAGCGGCTGGCGATTCCCGCCGACGAGGATGACGCCAGTCACAAGGCGCCGACATCGCGCTCTTCTTCCTGAAACGCCCCTCTTTTCACAACGTAAAACGATCGGCGTCACGCCAGGCGGGGAAGGCTTCGCGGTAGCTTTGCAATACTTCCAGCGACAGCTCGGCATCCAGCCGGGCCGGCTGGTTTGGCGGCGCTGACGCCAGCGTTTCTCCTAACGCGTTAATGACCATGCTGTCGCCCTGATAGCTGTGACCGTTGCCGTCGCTGCCTACGCGATTACAGCCAGCGACATACGCCTGATTTTCAATCGCCCGGGCGGCCAGCAGCGTCTTCCAGTGCGCCGCGCGCGGCGCCGGCCAGTTGGCCACATACAGCAACAGATCGTAATCCCGATGATTGCGCGACCACGCCGGAAAGCGCAGGTCGTAACAGATCAGCGGGCAGATCCGCCAGCCGCGCCACTCGATAACGGTGCGTTCGCTGCCAGCCTGATAATATTGATGCTCATCCGCCATACGGAACAAATGACGTTTATCATAGTGATAAACGCCGCCCTGCGGATCGACCAGCAGAAAACGATTGACCGCGCCTTTTGGCGTTCGCAGCGCAACGCTGCCGCCGACCAGCGCATTATTGCGCTGCGCCCACTGATGGAGCCACTTTACAATCACCGGCCGCTCAATTCCCTTTTGCGCCGCTTCCATAGAGAAACCGCTGGTAAACATCTCAGGCAGAACGATCACATCGCGCCCGGTGACGTCGGTCAGCAGCGTATCAAAATGGTTCAGGTTGGCCGTGGCATCCAGCCAGGTCAGCGGCGCTTGCAGCAGGGTGATTTTCAAAGTCGACATAGGCGCTCCGCGGCGGCATCCAGAGTAGACTCCTGTTTGGCAAAGCATAGACGAATCAGCGTATGCGGGAAGGGATCGGCGCAAAATACCGACAGCGGAATCGCCGCCACGCCGACATGCTCGGTTAGCCAACGGCAGAAGCTGACATCATCCCGATCGGAAATCGCGCGGTAATCCGCCAGCAGGAAATAGGTGCCTTCACAGGGCAGTATTTTAAAGCGGCTGGCGGCCAGCGCGTTCACAAAACGATCGCGGCGGGCGCGATAAAAATCGGGCAGGGCGCGCCAGTGTTCGGGCTGCTCCCGCAGCATATCCGCAATCGCCAACTGCGCGGGAGTATTGACCGCAAACGTCAGATATTGATGAATTTTACGCACTTCGGCGCTGATCGCGGCCGGCGCTACGCAATAGCCCACTTTCCAGCCGGTCATATGAAAGGTTTTGCCGAATGAAGAGACGGCGATGGCGCGCTGACGCAGCGACGGATGCGCCAGTACGCTGGCGTGCCCCTCTGGGGCAAAGCAAATATGCTCGTACACTTCATCACTCAGCACATAGATTTCGTGGGCGGCAATGGCCTGCCAGAGCTGCTGGAAATCGTCTTTCCGCCATACGGTGGCGGAGGGGTTGTGCGGCGTGTTCAGGATCACCAGGCGGGTACGCTCGCTCAGCAGGCTGGAGAATTCCGCCCAGTCGACGCGAAAAGCGGGGGGCTGCAGCGCAACGCGTTTTAGCTCGCCGCCCGCCAGCGCCACCGCGGGCGCATAGCTGTCGTAGCTGGGATCGAAACAGATAACCTCATCGCCGGGGCGTACCAGTGCGGCAATGGCGGCAAACAGCGCCTCTGTTGCGCCTGCCGTTACGGTGATTTCCGTATCGACGTCCGGCCGCCAGCCATAAAGCTCGGCGGTTTTTTCCGCAATCACCGCACGCAACGGCGCAACGCCGGTCATTGGCGCATACTGATTATTCCCCTGGCTGACATGGTAAGCCAGACGCTGCTTCAAATAGTCTGGGCCGTCAAAATCAGGAAAACCCTGTGAGAGATTGATGGCTTTATGCTGCTGAGCCAGTGCGCTCATCTGCGTAAAAATGGTGGTGCCAAGTGAAGGCAGTTTACTGTCGGGAATAAGTGCGGCGCTCATGACTGATAAGGACTCCTGCAGGCCTGTGTTGCTAGCCAATATAACACGATGTTAGTATTTGGCAATCAAGACGCTTGGACGTTTAAACGGCTAAATGCTTTTAAATGCTAAGTCATAACTAAAAGTACTATACCGCCTGTATTTTAAACTGCGGCTCACCTGCGCAGTCTGAAAAAGGACGGTAAATAAGTACCATAAAATGGGAAGTAAAATGACGGAAAACCTGCAAATTACGTCGCTGCTCGCCGCCTGCCATTGGATAGGGCAAAAGGGCTGGTGTCCGGCGACCGGCGGCAATATGTCTGTGCGCCTTGATGAACATCAGTGTCTGATCACCGAATCAGGCAAGGATAAAGGCAGCTTACAGGCTGATGATTTTCTGCTGGTGGATATCGCCACCAATCATGCGCCCGGCGGGCGCACGCCGTCGGCGGAAACCGGGCTGCATACGCTGCTGTACCGCACCTATCCGCGGATTGGCGCCGTGCTGCATACCCATTCGGTCAACGCGACCGTGCTCTCCAGAGTGGAATCCGCTTCGGAACTGGCGCTGCAAGGCTATGAAATGCAGAAGTCGCTGGCGGGGCAGAAAAGCCATTTGGATCGCGTCGCCATCCCGATTTTCGATAACGATCAGGACATTGCGGCGCTGGCCCGCAAAGTGGCCGCGCAAGCCGAACGCGAACCGTTGCGTTATGGCTTTCTGGTGCGCGGTCACGGCCTTTACTGCTGGGGAGAGAGCGTTGCAGAGGCGCGCCGTCACCTTGAAGGGCTGGAGTTCCTGTTCCAGTGCGAACTGCAACGCCGCCAGCTGGAGGCCAGATGAGTAACGTGAATGGAATTAAAGCCATCGTGACGGATATTGAAGGCACCACCAGCGATATTCGTTTCGTGCATAACGTACTGTTTCCCTATGCGCGCGCCCGTCTGGCGGAGGCGGTGCGACAGCAGCGGAACAATCAGGAGATCGCCCAGGCTCTGGCGCTGTTACGTCAGGAACTGGCTACGCCCGATGCGGATGAAGAGGCATTAATTGCGGCGTTACATCGGTTTATGGATGAAGATCGCAAATCCACCGCGCTTAAGTTATTGCAAGGCATCATCTGGCGTAGCGGCTATCTTAACGGCGATTTTCGCGGCCATGTTTATCCGGACGTAGCGGCCCAACTGGCCGAGTGGCGGCGGCAGGGCGTTCGGCTGTATGTTTACTCGTCCGGTTCGGTTGACGCGCAGCGGCTATTGTTCGGCTACAGCGAGGCCGGCGACCTGCGTCCGCTGTTCAGCGATTATTTTGATACCCGCGTCGGCGCGAAACGCGAGGCGACGTCTTACCGCGCCATCGCACAATCCATCGGCCTGCCTGCCGGGCAGTTACTGTTTCTGTCGGATATTCATCAGGAACTGGACGCCGCGCAGCAGGCCGGATGGCATACCTGTCAGCTAATCCGTAGCGACGCTGATGACTTGAGCCGTCACCGTCAGGTGACTCGTTTTGACCAGATCGATTTACAGGAGTCTTTCCCATGAGTGCACTGACCATCTTTAGTGATAGCGATGCCAGCCAACCGATTTGGCAAAGTCAGGATGCGCAAGCTATCCGCCAACAGTTGGCCGATATCGGCGTGCGTTTTGAGCGTTGGCAGGCCAACCAGGCGTTAAGCGCCAACCCGAATGCCGAAGAGGTGCTGGCCGCCTATCAGCATGAAATAGATCGTCTGGTGGCGGAAAAAGGTTACCAAAGCTGGGATGTGATCAGTATTCGGGCGGACAATCCGCAGCGTGCCGAGCTGCGCACCAAATTTCTGGCCGAGCATACCCATAACGAAGATGAAGTGCGCTTCTTCGTTGAGGGCGCCGGGCTGTTTTGTCTGCATCTGCAAGGCAAAATTTTCCAGATCCTGTGTGAGAAAAACGATCTGCTGTCCGTTCCGGCGGGCACCGCCCACTGGTTTGATATGGGGCCGGAACCGCACTTCACCGCCATCCGCCTGTTCGATAACCCGGAAGGCTGGATCGCGCATTTCACCGGCGACAAAATCGCGGATGCGTATCCGAAGCTGGCGGGCTGACTTCAAGCCGGGTTTTCACATTCCTCTTGCGCCAGTTTGACTGGCGCTTTTTTTTTACCTCCTTAGCGAAGGAGGTGAATGGGTGACTCAACGCGGGTTTCCGCCGACGCCATTTTTTCCCAATAGGGTATCCGACGACTCAATGCAAAAAGCTGAACGGCATAAATGTTGGGAACGCCAATCCGTCGATTGACGTTGAGATCAATCAGGCTTCCTTTTCAGCTAGCGCTGAGTGAAATATCCCTTCTTTCACCGCCTGCGGCGTCACAATGCCGTTATCCAGCACCCAGCCGCTGATTAATGCCGCCGGCGTAACGTCAAAGGCCGGGTTATAAACCGGCGCATTCTCGGGCGCCCACCGGCAGTGGCCGAAACGGCCTGAAACGCCGGTGACTTCTGCGGCGGCGCGTTGTTCTATGGGAATGGCGTTGCCGTCCGGGCATGAGGGGTCGTGCGTGGTATGCGGCGCGGCCACGTAAAAGGGAATCTGGTGATAGCGCGCCAATACGGCCAGGCTGTAAGTGCCTATTTTATTGGCGACATCGCCGTTGGCGGCGATACGGTCCGCTCCCACCCACACCGCGTCCACCTTGCCCTGAGCCATCAGGCTGGCGGCCATCGAGTCGCAAATCAGCTGATAAGGAATCCCCAATTCGCCCAGTTCCCAGGCGGTGAGGCGCCCGCCCTGTAGCAGCGGCCGGGTTTCATCAACCCAAACCTGGGTAATTTTCCCCTGTTGATGCGCGCGCAGCAGTACGCCGATGGCGGTGCCGATGCCGGCGGTAGCCAGCCCGCCGGTGTTGCAGTGCGTCAGCAGACGGCTGCCGGGGAGAACCAGCGTCGCGCCGTAATCGGCGATCTTCTCACACAACTTACGATCTTCCTCGACCAGCCGCAGCGCTTCCTGCGCCATCGCATCAACAAATTGCGACTGCGCCAGCGCCAGCTTCATCCGGTCCAGGTTATTCATCAAATTAACCGCGGTGGGGCGGGCCGCGCGCAGCGTTTCCAGCGTCTCGGCCAGTTGTTGTCGGCTAACGCCTTGCTCCGCCAGCAAAGCGAGCAGCAGGCTGGCCGATAAGCCGATCAGAGGGGCTCCGCGTACTCGTAACGCCTGAATATGCTCGACCAGCGTCGCCGCGTCCGGGCAGGGGCGCCAGCGTTTTTCCTGCGGCAGCGCCTGCTGATCGAGGATCCAGAGCTGGCCGTCAACGATTTTCAGACTGGTGGTGTTAATGTTTTGCATTAGTGGTTAAATCCATGTTGCGTCGATTTTTATATTCTGCCAATATGCATCACGGATGTATAGACGTCCAAACGCTTTTATGTCCAAAAGTTGTCTTTCTCAAAAATGGTGAATGTAAAACAACAAGGGGTTGGCAATGCCGCTTTACCGCACCTTTACGGCAGATGATGCCGTGCAATATGCCCGCCAGTATGGCGGAGTGAGCGATCCGCAAACGCTGGTCGCCGCAGAAGAAATTGGCGACGGTAATCTGAATCTGGTATTTAAAATCCGCGATGTACACGGAGTAAGCCGGGTGATTGTCAAACAGGCTTTACCTTATGTGCGTTGCGTCGGCGAATCCTGGCCGCTGACGCTGGATCGCGCGCGTATCGAAGCGGAAACGCTGTTGGCGCACGCGCAGTTTTGCCCTCAACATACGGTTACCGTCTTGCACCATGATGCGGAACTGGCGGTGATGGTGCAGGAAGATCTTTCCGACCATCGTATCTGGCGCAGTGAGTTGATTCAGGGGATATTCTACCCTCAGGCCGCTGAACAGTTGGGCGAATACCTGGCGCAAACGCTGTTCCATACGTCGGATTTTTATCAGTCTCCGCACGCTAAAAAAGCGGCGGTGAGCCGGTTTACCAACCCTGAACTGTGTCAGATCACGGAAGATTTGTTCTTTACCGACCCCTATATCGATCACGAAAGAAACCGGTTTGACGCCGTCCTGTCGGCGGATGTGCAGGCGCTGCGCGACGATCGGGCATTGAAGTTGGCGGTGGCGGAATTAAAGCACCGCTTTTTGAGCAGGGCGGAAGCGCTGCTGCACGGCGATATCCACAGTGGTTCGATCTTTGTGGCGCAAGGACGTTTAAAGGCCATTGATGCCGAGTTCGGTTTCTATGGGCCGATAGGATTCGACGTAGGCACGGCGTTGGGTAATCTGTTGCTTAACTACTGCGGCTTGCCGGGGCTGCTGGCGCCGCGCGCCGCGGCGGCGGGCAGAGAGCAACGTCTTGGCGATATTCGCACGCTATGGAATACCTTCGCCGGGCGTTTCCTGTCGCTGAGCCGGCATCATGGCCGTGAGCCCTCTTTGGCTGAATCAGGCTATGCCGAGCGTTTTTTGCAGCAGGTGTGGCAGGATTCCGTCGGCTATTGCGGTACGGAACTGATTCGCCGCACGATTGGGCTGGCGCACGTTGCCGATCTTGACGACATCCAGGATGACGAGGCGCGGGCCGCGTGTCAGCGTCATGCGCTGCATCTTGGCCGGACGTTGATTATTGCCGCGCCGCATATCGACAATGTGGATGAACTGCTGGCTCGCGTGCGTCAAAGCGGGGCATAAGCCCGCCTTGCTCTGTCGGGGCGATCTGTCGCCCCGTTTCGCTTACTTTTTCCCTTTCTCCATCAACGCCTTCAGATCGGCAAAGGGATTATGTGTCGCTACGCCGACATCTTTCTGGGCATCTTCGCCCGCCACCACGGTCGAGCCGTAAGTATCCGCATCGGTGTATTTTGAATGCTCATGATCGTGACAGTACAGGCACAGCATTTCCCAGTTGCTGCCATCTTCCGGGTTATTGCTGTGGTCGTGATCGATATGGTGAACGGTGAGTTCACGCAGGTTGGAATAGACGAACTCGCGTGAGCAGCGCCCGCATACCCACGGGAAGAGTTTCAACGCTTTTTCACGATAGCCGCTTTCGAGCTTCGCGTAGTTCTTGGGGATATATGCCATGTGCGGATTGCCAATATAAAGGAAATAATAGTTATTCTAGCGCAAGCTATGGGGGCATCAAATAGCTATACCCGTCATACTTCAGCTTGCCGGTGAGTTGGCTTTCTTTCTGGCTCATCGTATTGGAAACATCAATGGCAACACGGATTTTAACAACCGCCCGTTTTTGATTGAAGCAGCCCCTGACTCGCAGGGGCTGCCTGGTTATTCCCGTTCCAGACGGGCGTTAATCGCGTCAATCTCCTGTCGCCACTGGGCCTGAAGTCGCGGCTTCTGGTGTTTTGGCTTACGCGCCAGATCGCCCGCCAATTGGGTTTCCAGCGCGATCAGTTGTTCCAGCAGGGTGTCGCTGTCCATCTCTGGCTTAGCCGCCGTTGTGGACGATGCGGCGCCGGGCACGTCAACAGCGTTATCACACAAACGTGCGAAAACCGCCTCAACATCGTGCCACTCGCTCAGTTCGCCATTTTCAACCAGCCAGAAGCGATTACAACTTTGGCTGATTAAATCGCGATCGTGGCTCACCAGCAGTATTCCCCCTTCAAATTGCGCCAGCGTTTGCGTCAACGCCTCTTTGCCGTCCATGTCCAGATGGTTGGTTGGCTCATCAAGCATCACCAACCCATAACGCGCCAGCGACATGCCGACGAACAGTAAGCGCGAACGCTCGCCGCCGCTCAGCGTACTGACTTTTTGCCCATGACGAACCCAGGCAAAACCGGCGCTAATCAACGCTTTTTGGCGCACGCTCGGCGTCGGCGCAAAGGACTCAAGGGCATCGAACAGCGTATCGTCATCGTTAAGCTGATGCAGCGTTTGGTCGTAATATCCGATCGTCACGCGCGGATGGAGCGTCAAACCATCAGACAAACACGATTGTTGGCTATGTTGCCAGATAAGGCGCAACAACGACGATTTCCCACAGCCGTTGCGTCCCATAATGGCCACGCGATCGCCGCTTTTCAGTCGTGCCAATGGCAGGGTAAAGAGCTGCGGCAGGCCAACAGCGGGGGGAACCGGCAACTGCGTCATTTCCAGCAGGCGATCGGCCCGCAGCGCGTCGCCCTGTAATGACAGCACCCACTGGCTGCCCGCGGTCACTGCGGTTTGGCTCTCTTTTAGCCGCTCGACCTGTTTTTCCATCTGCTTTGCCTTACGCGAGAGATCTTCGTTGTCGTAAACCTGACCCCACGTCGCCAGCCGTTTGGCGCTGGCGGTAATGCGGTCGATCTCTTTTTGTTCGGCTTTTTGCCGGAGAGCGTCAGTCTCATCCCTATCGGCTAGCGCCTGACGCGCGGCGGAACAGGGCAGCGCGAAGCTGTGCAGCGTCCGATCTCGCAGAACCCAGGTGGTGTTCGTCACGGCATCCAGCAAGCGACAATCGTGAGAAACCAGTACGAAACTGCCGGGCCAGTGGCGTAAAAAATCCTCCAGCCACAGCAGTGTCGGTAAGTCCAGATGGTTGCTCGGCTCATCAAGCAGCAGCAGGTCGGGGCGGCGAATTAGCGCCCGCGCCAGCAATAAGCGCGTATGTTGCCCGCCGCTTAATGTGCCGGCGCACAACGACTGGTCGTTATCATCAAACCCCATTGATGCCAGAAGCGCCTGCGCCTGCCAGCGCTGGCTTTCCCGATCCGCCGCCGGCAGCCGAGTCAGCACCGCCTCCAGCATGGTGAGCGGGAACAGATCTTCCGGTAAATGCTGTTCAACACGCGCCAGCAGGCAGCGTCGGGCAATAGAATACTGACCGGATGTCGGCGGCAATGACCCGTCGAGGACTTTTAGCAGCGTGCTTTTACCGCAGCCGTTGTAACCAATCAGGCCGATGCGGTCGCCTTTTTTGACGGTAAAAGAGATATCGCGAAACAGCGAACCGAACGCCGTATCGACATGGAGAGATTGTGCAGTTAGTAATGTGCTCATTGCTTACTCAAGAGTTACAGGCATGCATATGCCTCGTCAAACATCGCTGACGATAACTCGGTAAGCCCGAGAGAAGGGATTCAGTAGTGGACTTCGCTCAAGCCAAAGTTATCGCAGCACGAAACCGATAACGCTTGAGTGGCGACGATCGCCAAAGTGATGTGAAGTGTAAAACAGTTCACAGCGCAGCATAGTTATCCTCCTTTTTATTTTCCAGTATGTGATTCGGTGAATGAATTGTAGCGGGAGTTGAATGCCTTGGCTATGGCGAGTAGGCATCGGGGCGTTGCCGTTTATCCGCCTATTTTTATTAATTCGTTTACAGCATAATTACAACTCAACCCATAATTCGGGGCGGCTACCCGGCTTTTTCTGATTGTTATCAGCGATCCTGACGATCGTGACATTGTGCGCTTCTCGCTGTTTCGGCGATCCGCTACACTGCATAACAGAATATGATGATGTCACCGGACAAATTGAGAGGATTCCATGTATCAGGACTTAATCCGTAGTGAGCTGAACGAAGCGGCGGAAACGCTGAATGCGTTTTTGAGTGATGATGCGAATATTCAGTCTATTCAAAATGCTGCGGTATTACTGGCCGACGCATTTAAATCAGGCGGGAAAGTCATTTCCTGCGGTAATGGCGGTTCGCACTGCGATGCGATGCATTTTGCCGAAGAGCTGACCGGCCGCTATCGGGAAAATCGTCCGGGCTACCCGGCGATCGCCATTTCCGACCCAAGCCATCTTTCCTGCGTCAGCAACGACTTTGGCTATGACTTTGTCTTTTCTCGCTATATTGAATCGCTGGGCCGTGAAGGCGATGTGCTGCTGGGGATATCAACCTCGGGTAATTCCGGCAATATCATTAAAGCGATTGCGGCGGCGAAAGCTAAAGGCATGAAGGTTATCACGCTGACGGGTAAAGACGGCGGCAAAATGGCCGGTACGGCGGATGTGGAAATTCGCGTGCCCCATTTTGGTTACGCTGACCGTATTCAGGAAATTCATATCAAGGCGATTCATATCCTGATCCAACTGATCGAAAAAGAAATGGTTGCTAACAGATAACGGAAAACACACAAGAGAGGTTAAGAGATTTACCATGTGTGAACTGCTTGGGATGAGCGCAAATGTACCGACTGATATCTGTTTCAGTTTTACCGGGTTGGTGCAGCGTGGCGGTCTGACAGGGCCGCACCGGGACGGTTGGGGAATTACGTTTTATGAAGGACATGGCTGCCGGACGTTCAAGGATCCCCTGCCAAGTTGTAGCTCGCCGATAGCCCGGTTGGTGCAGGACTATCCCATCAAATCTTGTGCTGTGGTATCGCATATTCGTCAGGCGAACCGGGGAGCCGTGTCGCTGGAAAATACCCATCCGTTTACTCGTGAACTCTGGGGCAGAAACTGGACGTTCGCCCATAACGGGCAATTAAAAGGGTATCGTTCGTTAAAAACCGGCACATTCCGGCCGGTTGGACAGACGGACAGCGAATATGCGTTCTGTTGGCTGCTATATCAACTGTCGCAACGCTATCCGCGCACGCCGGGAAACTGGCCCGCGGTGTTTCGGTATATTGCCCAACAGGCGGATTTCTTGCGGAAAAAAGGCGTGTTTAACATGCTGCTGTCCGACGGGCAATTTGTGATGGGGTACTGCTCCACCAATCTTTATTGGATCACCCGGCGCGCGCCGTTCGGTAAAGCGACGTTGTTGGATCAGGATGTGGAAATTGATTTTCAGCAACAGACGACGCCGAATGACGTCGTCACGGTGTTGGCGACGCAGCCGCTGACAGGAAACGAAACCTGGCACAAGATCATGCCAGGCGAATTCGTCTTATTTTGTTTCGGTGAACGCGTAATTTGAGACAGGCTTGCTGGTCATCAACGGCGCATTGACGACGTACTGTCCGTTGAAAACCGTGATGGCCGGTGGCTGGTAGTGTTGATTGAAATAAGCATAGCCCGGTTGCAACTGACGCCAGAAAGCGTAATAGCTGGAATTACGGTGGCGTTGCATGTTTTTTTCCGTCATGCGGAACGGATAAATGGCGAGCTCTATTTTCACCTGCCCGTTAAGCAGTGCCTGTTCGGCATAACGATAGATCTCGTCAATGTAATTATTGGTCATGGCATAGCAGCCCACGGAAACGCATTCTCCGTGGATCATCAGATAACGGCCGGAATAACCTTGTGATTTATCATATTCGTTGGGAAAACCAATATTGATCGCCCGATAATAACGGCTGTCTGGTTTGAGCTGGCGAAGATCAACCTGATAGAAACCCTCAGGGCTTTTCAAATCACCCTCAGCACGTTTTGGCCCAAGGCCGCCCGAATATTTACAAATTGGGTAATTCTCCAATAAGCGATATTCATTTCCTACTTTTGCGTAGAGTTCTAATACTCTCTCTTCTTTAAATATCTGAATATAGATCGGAGAGCCCAATAATTGCCGCTTTAAGTCTTTTGCTATCGGCGCGGGTTCGCTGGCAGCGCAGGTAACGGCAAGGGATGGCAAAAAAAACAACATCGCAAATGACAGCGCGATTTTTTGCATTGTGGATCCTGGTGAAATAAAAGCTGTGCTACATAAACAACGGGTACGACGTTGGTTGTCCCGTATTCCTTTGCCATTAGGCGAATATATATCCAATAGATTTCGCATTGCATCAAGACGGCGGCCGCGTTAATCCCCAGGAACTTACACCAGTCAGTGACCGGATGAATAAGGGAAGCCAACACAGATACAGTTTGAAAGATGAAGGATATAAAACGTTTTCACATTATCACTGCCTTAATTTTAATCAAGAGTGAAAACCGATAAAAAAGGTAAATTTATGGCGGAAGTCGCGCAAAGCGGTTTACCAGACTCCCTGGTAATAAAGAGGACAGCCTTTAAGGGATAACCGTTTTACGGAAATGCCGTTTTTTGCTGTCCATTGTTTATTCAGCTTTAGCGAGCCAAGTGTGCAATCCGCGATTACAATTTTGTCGCTTCGAACATCATAATATCCGTTACAAAAGAGCCGTCATCCCGCACTTCAAAATGCTGAGCGACTTCCCCGGCCAGCGTTTTTTGCAGTTCGCGGATCGCGACGGCGAAATGTTCGGGCGTTCGCATGCGCGCGATCCAACTGCTGAACTCCAGCCTCAGACGATCGCTGGTGACGTTACGCACGATAAATCCGGCATCGGTAAACATCGTCAGCCATTCGCCGGGCGAGTAATCGCGTACGTGAGAGGTATCACGCAGTTTCTCCACGGTCTGCAAGTAGACATCCAGCAACGGATGTCCCGGCGATACCACATCCATCATGATGACCTGACCGCCCGGTTTCAGAACCCTGCGGATTTCACGCAGCGCCTGTCCGACATCATGCCAGTGGTGGGCGGAGTAGCGGCTGATAACGATATCGGCGCTGGCATCGGCAAACGGCAGCGACTCGGCGACGCCTTGTTGGGTGCGGATGTTGGTCAGGCCTTTCTGTTCGGCGGCCTGGGCGACGACATCCAGCATTTGGGCGGAAAGATCATAGGCCACCACGTTCGCCACCGCCGGCGCCGCGACGAAACTGGCGTGCCCGGCGCCACATCCCAGATCGATAACGCTGGCATGGGGGAAGGATGCTAATAACGCAGACAGCCGCTCCAGATCCTTGCCCTGCGCATGCACCGAACTGGTTAGGTAGTTTTGTGCCTGTGAACCGAACTGGCGTTCGACGCTGCTGCTGTGACTCTGTTTACTTTCCATCATGCTTCTCTTATCTGGTGAGACTACGGCTTAAAATAATTATGGCGAGGTTAACGCGAAGACAACATCGGCAAGTCTCTCCAACTTGTGTATGCGAATCAAGATATGTATATTTGTACAGTGTCGTGAGGGGGAAGCATGCGCAAAATTATTCATGTCGATATGGACTGCTTTTATGCGGCGATTGAGATGCGTGATAATCCGCGGCTGCGTGATATCCCTTTGGCGATCGGCGGCAGCGCCGACCGCCGCGGCGTGATCAGTACCGCTAATTATCCGGCTCGGCGTTATGGCGTTCGTAGCGCGATGGCGACGGCAACCGCCTTGCGTTTGTGCCCGCAACTGACCTTACTCTCCGGGCGCATGGAAGTCTATAAAGCCGCTTCCCGCCAGATACGCGATATCTTCGCGCGTTATACTTCGCTGATTGAACCGCTTTCCCTTGATGAAGCCTATCTGGATGTTACCGATAGTCCTCACTGCAACGGTTCCGCAACGCTGATGGCGGAAGAGATCCGGCAGGTTATTTTCGATGAGCTTAACCTGACGGCATCGGCGGGAGTGGCTCCCGTCAAGTTTCTGGCCAAAGTCGCCTCCGAACTGAATAAACCGAATGGTCTGTACGTCATTACGCCGGCTAAGATGGAGGCGTTTTTACTGCAATTGCCGTTAGCGAAGATCCCCGGCGTCGGTAAAGTGACGGCGAAACGGTTGGAAGAGAAGGGCATGCTGACCTGCGCCGATGTGCGCAATCATGATCTGGCGGAGTTATTAAAGGGCTTCGGTAAGTTTGGCCGGGTTCTGTGGGAGCGTTGCCACGGCATTGATGAACGCGCCGTATCGCCGGACCGGTTACGCAAGTCGGTTGGCGTTGAGAAAACGCTGGCGCAGGATATTCATCACTGGCATGAGTGTGAAGGTTTAATCGAGCAGCTCTATCAGGAACTTGAAGTCCGTTTAAAACGGGTAAAGCCCGATCTGCACATCGCGCGCCAGGGGGTAAAACTGAAGTTTGATGACTTTCGTCAGACCACGCAGGAGCACGTATGGCCGGTGCTGAACAAACAGGATTTGCTTACGCTGGCGCAGCAAACCTGGGAAGAGCGGCGCGATAAGCGCGGCGTGAGGCTGGTGGGGTTACATGTCACGCTGCTCGATCCGCAAATTGAGCGCCAATTGGTGTTGAACTGGGAATAAGCGGCTTCGAAAAGCCGCTTGGTATTGGTCAGGCGCGTTCGGGGATAGCCTTCAGCAATGCGGTCAGCAACTGCCAGTATTGACCGACGCTGGCGATATGCACCTGTTCGTCCGGCGAGTGAGGCCCGGTGATGGTCGGCCCGATGGAAACCATATCCATATCGGGATACGGTTTTTTGAACAATCCGCATTCCAGGCCCGCGTGGATAACCATCACATTCGGCGTTTTGTTAAACAATTTCTGGTAGGTTTCCCGAACCAACTGCATCACCTGGGATGTGGCATCAGGTTGCCAGCCGGGATAGCCGCCTTTCGGAGTAGTCTGCGCACCGGCCAACTGGCCCAGGGACGTCAGTGTGCCGACTACGGCATCTTTACCGCTGTCGATCAGCGAGCGAATCAGGCAGTTAATTTCCGCGTGGTTTTCATCCATGGTCACCACGCCGATATTCAGCGACGTTTCCACGACGCCCTTCACCACGTCGCTCATGCGGATGACGCCGTTCGGCATGGCGTTCAGCAAGGCCAGCAGCCGCGTGCCGATGTCTTTGGTCAACGCCTGAGCATGGCTGTCCGATGCTTCTAGCTGCAGCGTCAGGTTTTTCTCCACCACCGCCAGTTCGTTTTTCAGCACCGACAGATATTCCTGACTTTGTGCCTTGAACTGTTCGACATTGGCCGCCGGCAATGCCAGCGTGGCAAACGCCTCTCGCGGGATGGCGTTGCGCAGCGTACCGCCATTCAGATCCAGAATACGAATATCCAGCTTATCCGCCTGTTCGAACAGGAAGCGCGCCAGCAATTTATTGGCGTTACCTAAACCGAGATGAATATCGCAGCCGGAGTGGCCGCCTTTCAGCCCCTTGAGGGTCAGTTTCAGCGTTTGATAACCGGCGGGCAACGCTTCGCGCACTAACGGCAGGCGGGTAATGAAGTCGATACCGCCCGCGCAGCCCATGTAAACTTCGCCTTCTTCTTCTGAGTCGGTATTAATCAGAATTTCACCCTGTAACCAGTTGGCTTGCAGACCGAACGCCCCGTCCATGCCCGATTCCTCGGTCATGGTCAGCAGCACTTCCAACGGACCATGCTTCACGCCGTTATCAGACAGCACCGCCAACGCGGAAGCCATGCCAATGCCGTTATCCGCGCCCAGCGTGGTGCCGCGCGCTTTTACCCACTCGCCGTCAATGTACGGTTGGATCGGATCTTTGGTGAAATCATGTTCGGTGTCGTTATTTTTCTGCGGCACCATATCCAGATGCGCCTGCAAAACGACCGGTTTACGATTTTCCATCCCCGGCGTCGCCGCTTTACGCAGCAGAATATTACCAACCCGATCGCGCTCGGCATGAATGCCTTTCTCTTTCGCCCATGCAAGGATATGTGCGGCAAGCGCTTCTTCATGATAAGACGGATGGGGAATGGAACAGATTTTGGCAAAAATGTCCCACAGAGGTTGTGGGGCAAGTTGAGACAGTTCAGACACTATTAAAGTCTCCTTGTTCAGCACATAGGCGCAACAGGTTGAAAGTTAATCACTATCAGCCATCTATACTCTACATCATTCGAGTCGCAAGGGAGCTTACGCCAGCAATGACTCGGCGAGCGACAAATCTGCCGATGGCGGCCCTACAAGGGCAAGGCCAGGGGATAAGCCGGGTAACCAAGCCAACACACATGCAGCTTGAAGTATGGCGAGTATATAGGTTCATCTTCAGACCGCCGACCGGCGGTTTCCTGAAATCTACCGGGTTTCACATGGCGTCTTGCAACAGAATATCACTTTCCGCACAGGGTAGGGGAAGTTGCCGTTAAAAACCGAAGCCGCTTTAAACCGGCCGGCAATAAAAATGCGCAGGGAAAGGCATAGCTTGAAGGTCAGATGGCCTGACCTTACCGAATGAATAACGCGATAGGAAAATAATATGGCGGAGAGTGGCCGCTCAGAAAGGTTAAATATTCGAACCTGCGTGATGGTGGATTGTCACCCTGTCCCCCACCGACAATACCCGGTATTCAACCTCGGTGGTTTCAACCTGATAGCGCTGCCCGTTGGCTTCGACATCCAGAATAAACTTCTCGCTTTCCAACGTATGCACAGGAATATAGCTGTAAAAATTATCAATCAAGGTGAGCGTCTTTTGTGCGGGAAGATGGTAGCGGCGGACGATTTTCCCTGGTAATGCTTCAGGTTTCTTCCACAGAACCTGGAAACTGGCGGCGAATTCGTTATAAAACAGCGCAATCAGTCCAATGACTAAAACAGTGCTGATCACAGTGAGCTGTTCTTGCACCAAAACATAAAATTCGGTCATGGTCGTCTCCGATTGATTTGCCTTGCCCTTATTTAATATATTTTTCCGCCGACAGCGTCCAATCTCTTTTTGTGCTTAGTTATCGCCAAATTTTTGTTTAGACTGCACGAAAGCGGAGTAAACGCGGCTATAACGCAGAGAAACGCTGGTTTTTGTTTCGTTGGATATCTATAATCCCGCGCAACCTTTTTCCCCTCAGACTCAACGTAAGCCATTTCAACTCGGCTGGGATATATTTTATGAGCGAAAAGTACGTCGTAACCTGGGATATGTTGCAAATTCATGCCCGCAAACTGGCGCAGCGCCTACTGCCTGCCGAACAATGGAAAGGCATCATTGCCGTTAGCCGCGGCGGATTGGTTCCCGGCGCGCTGCTGGCGCGTGAGCTGGGTATTCGTCATGTTGATACGGTTTGCATTTCCAGCTATGACCATGATAACCAGCGTGAAATGAAAGTGCTCAAGCGCGCGGAGGGTGATGGCGAAGGCTTTATCGTGGTGGACGACCTGGTGGATACCGGCGGTACGGCGAAAGCTATTCGCGATATGTATCCCAAAGCCCATTTTGTCACGATTTTCGCCAAACCAGCCGGCAAGCCGTTGGTTGACGACTATATCGTCGACATTCCCCAGAATACCTGGATCGAACAGCCGTGGGATATGGGCGTGGCATTTGTCCCGCCGCTGTCCGACCGCTGATATACCCTTCATCTTTCAAGTTGCAGGTGCGTTGGCCGCGTTTGCTCACCCGAATCACTTACCTGAGTAAGCTCATCGGGATTCACTCACTCGCCGCCTTCCTGCAACTCGAAATCTATTGGGTATAACCACTCGTCTGTTTATTTGTCTCATGCCCGGTTATGCCGGGCATTTTTGTTTATCAACGCTCATCATATTTCAAGACTTGTTTCCCATTCATGGTTAATTTGCGCCGATTATGTGCACTTGTGTTGATTTGTGCGCGCTGTTATTTGTCTTCGCCATGATGAGTTAGTTACACTCAGGGCTAAGTTTAGTGTCGCTTACATAAAGGGAGACGGCTGTGGCGCAAGCTAACTTGTCTGAAATCCTGTTCAAACCATCCTTTAAGCACTCGGAAACCTCTACATTGGTAAAGCGTGCTCGTCATGACCAGGATGCACTGAGAACACACTCCGCGCTGGAAGGAGAGAATACCGGCAGCTGGTACCGCATGCTGAATCGGCTGATGTGGATCTGGCGCGGTGTCGATCCGTGGGATATTGAAGAAGTCCTGGCGCGCATCGCCGTTAGTCAGGCGGAAAGAAGCAAACGTCAATTACTGGATACGGTGATTGGCTACCGCAGCGGCAACTGGATTTATGAATGGGTTAAGCAAGGGGCTGACTGGCAGAGCCGGGTCACGGACGACGAAAATATCGAAAACGGCCAGTATTGGCTGAACGCGGCGAATCTGTATAGCATCGCGGCTTACCCCCATATTAAAGGAGATGAGCTGGCTGAACAGGCGCAGACGCTAGCCAACCGCGCTTATGAAGAGGCGGCGAAATACCTTCCCTATGAGTTAAAGGAACTGACTTTTCCAGTTGAAGGCGGCGGTTTGCTGACCGGCTTTCTACACCTGCCCCAAAAGGGCGAGGCGCCGTTTCCGACGATACTGATGTGCGGCGGGCTGGAAACATTGCAAAGCGACTACTATCGCCTGTTCCGTGATTATCTGGCGCCGGCCGGGATGGCCATGCTGACCATTGATGTTCCGTCGGTCGGTTTTTCCTCACGTTGGAAACTGAATCAGGACTCCAGCTTCCTGCATCAGCAGGTGTTGCGGGCATTGCCGGATGTGCCGTGGGTAGACCACTGCCGCGTCGGGGCATTTGGCTTTCGTTTCGGGGCCAACATCGCCGTGCGGCTTGCTTATCTTGAGGCGCAGCGCCTGCGCGGCGTCGCTTGTCTCGGCCCCGTGGTGCATCATCTGCTGTGTGACGCGGATCGCCAGCAACAGGTGCCGGGAATGTTTATGGATGTGCTGGCGAGCAGGTTGGGCATGCCGTTTTCTACGGATGCCGCGCTGAAGATAGAATTGAGCCGCTATTCGCTTAAAACGCAGGGGTTGCTTGGCCGGCGCTGTCCCACGCCGATGTTGGCCGGATATTGGGACAACGACCTGGTCTGCCCGAAGGAAGAGGCGACGCTGATCGTCAATTCATCGCAGCAGGGGAAACTGTTGCCGGTGAATTTTTCACCGGTCTATCAGAATTTTCATCATGCGTTACAGCAAATCACCCGTTGGTTAGGACAAAATTTAGCGTAGTTGATTGATAAATTACCATACTCTGTTAAAAAGGATGTTCAAACCAAGGAGATTGCCGAATGATGTTACCGAGTGGGCATACGAAAAGCAGACTCATGAAAAACTTTGCTTCTCTGGGGCCCTATTTACGTGAAGCGCAGTGTGAGCATGACCATTTTTTCTTTGATTGCCTGGCCGTTTGTGTCAATGTAAAACCCGCCCCGGAAAAACGTGAATTCTGGGGCTGGTGGCTGGATCTTGCCGCGCAAGACCAGACGTTTACTTACCATTATCGCTTTGGTTTATTTGATAAAAACGGTGATTGGCGTGAAGAACAAATTAAAGATAAAGAAGTAATGGATAAGCTGGAAAGTACGAAAGAAGCCTTCCATGTTCGTTTGGAAAAACTCCTGCAATCATTGGATCCGGTCTGTTCATTAACCGCACGACCGTGATGCTCCCTGCCTGATCCCCGATTTATTAGCGGGTTTTCGCGTTGTGCCTGTTGGCATAATGCGCCCGGCCTGTTACAACGTTTTTCTTATTTATCCTTTTTTGATGACTTTCAACGGCAGAAAATTATGAGCGGTAGCCAAACTTTGGTTGTGAAACTTGGCACCAGCGTGCTGACCGGCGGTTCACGCCGCCTTAATCGGGCCCATATTGTTGAACTGGTGCGTCAGTGCGCGCAGCAGCATGCGGCAGGGCATCGGATTGTTATTGTGACGTCCGGGGCGATTGCCGCCGGACGTGAACATCTGGGCTACCCGGAACTTCCGGCAACTATCGCCTCCAAGCAACTGCTAGCCGCGGTAGGGCAAAGCCGGTTAATCCAACTGTGGGAGCAGATGTTCTCCATCTATGGCATCCACATCGGCCAGATGCTGCTGACGCGTGCCGATCTGGAAGATCGTGAACGCTTTCTTAACGCGCGCGACACCATGAGGGCGCTGCTGGATAACCACATTGTTCCGGTCATTAATGAAAATGATGCGGTCGCTACGTTAGAAATCAAAGTCGGCGACAATGATAACCTTTCCGCGCTGGCGGCCATTCTGGCCGATGCGGATAAACTATTGCTATTGACCGATCAGGCCGGACTATTTACCGCCGATCCGCGTAAAAATCCGGATGCGGAACTCATTCGTGAAGTGACCGGCATCAACGATGCGTTGCGCAATATCGCGGGCGATAGCGTATCCGGCTTAGGTACCGGCGGCATGTCGACCAAACTGCAGGCGGCTGATGTCGCTTGCCGTGCCGGCATCGACGTGGTGATTGCCGCGGGGAACCAGCCGGGCGTTATTGGCGATGTTATCGCGGACGTCTCCGTCGGTACGCGTTTCCATGCCCTGGAAGCGCCGTTGGAAAAACGCAAACGCTGGATTTTTGGCGCGCCTCCGGCGGGTGAAATCACGGTGGATGATGGCGCGCTGTCGGCGATCCTTGAACGCGGCAGCTCGTTATTGCCCAAAGGGATCCGCGACGTGACGGGGGATTTTTCCCGAGGCGAGGTCATTCGCATCCGTAGCCTGAGCGGGCGGGATTTAGCGCATGCGATGACCCGCTATAATAGCGATGCATTGCGTATGATCGCCGGGCATCATTCTCAGCAGATCGCCGACATTCTCGGTTACGAATACGGCCCGGTGGCGGTTCACCGGGACGACATGATCATCAATTAAGGAGTACGCGATGCTTGAACAAATGGGCAAAGCGGCGAAAGCGGCGTCTTATCAACTTTCGGTGCTGAGTACGGCCGAGAAAGATCGCGCACTGGCGGCGATTGCCGATTTACTGGAACAGGAAAGCGTGCAGATACTGGCGGCCAATGAGCAGGACGTGGCGCAGGCGCGGCAAAATGGCATGAGCGAAGCGCTGCTCGATCGGCTGCTGCTGACGCCGGAAAGGCTGGCGGCGATTGCCAACGATGTTCGCCAGGTATGCCGGCTGACCGATCCGGTAGGACAGGTGATTGACGGCCGTATGCTGGACAGCGGGCTTAAGCTGGAACGACGACGCGTGCCGCTTGGCGTTGTCGGCGTGATTTATGAAGCTCGCCCCAACGTCACCATCGATGTGGCTTCGCTGTGCCTGAAGACCGGTAATGCGGTGATCCTGCGCGGCGGCAAGGAAACCTATCGTACGAACGCGGCAACGGTGAAGGTCATCCAGCTGGCGTTGGCGCAGTGCGGCTTGCCGGAGTCTGCGGTGCAGGCTATTGAAAGCCCGGATCGTGAACTGGTCAATCAGTTGCTGAAGTTGGATCGCTATGTCGACATGCTGATCCCGCGTGGCGGCGCCGGTTTGCACAAGCTGTGTCGCGAACAGTCGACGATCCCGGTTATTACCGGCGGGATCGGGGTATGCCACATTTATGCGGATGAAAGCATTGATTTTGACAAAGCCCTGACGGTGATTGAAAGTGCTAAAGTGCAACGTCCCAGCGCCTGCAACAGTCTGGAAACTCTGTTGGTAAACCAGAGCATTGCGGCCAGTTTCCTACCGGCGTTGAGCAAAAAAATGGCGGCGGCCGGGGTAACTTTACATGCCAGCGCATCCGCAATGCCGCATCTGGCCGATGGCCCGGCGAAAGTCGTACCGGTGGAAGCGGTCAACTATGACGATGAATGGTTGTCGAACGATCTCAATGTCACGCTGGTGGACGATCTGGCAGAGGCGGTGGCGCATATTCGCGAGCACGGCACACAGCACTCCGACGCGATTCTGACGCGTTCGCTGAGCAATGCGGAACGCTTTGTGCGCGAAGTGGACTCCTCGGCGGTTTATGTGAATGCCAGCACCCGCTTTACCGATGGCGGACAATTCGGTTTGGGCGCGGAAGTCGCCGTCAGCACACAAAAACTGCACGCACGCGGCCCGATGGGGTTAGAAGCGCTGACCACCTACAAATGGATTGGCTACGGCGACGATCTGGTTCGGCCATAACCCCGTTTTTTAATCCGTAAAGTTATAGGATTCTCTGTTATTAGTGTGGAAAATTATCAGAGAATCCCTATCTTCAATACAACGATTATAAAACCAGCAGACGATAGCCAATCGCTTGACTTGCCGCCTCATTTTCAATAGTTTGTCACCCCGTAGCTCATCGTCATGCATTCGCCAAGACGATCCCGAAGCCGATATAGCTCAGTTGGTAGAGCAGCGCATTCGTAATGCGAAGGTCGTAGGTTCGACTCCTATTATCGGCACCATCCTCCCTATTTTAACGTCTCCCTAAGTCTACTCAAACGCCCTTTAAACCCTTATAATACGCGGTTTCACGGCCCTTATTGTCTCTGCTCGTCTACTCACGTTCACAGAAATCTACGGTGAGTTGGGGGTATCAATGGGGGTATTCGCTGTTCGGTATAAAGGAGATACCCCCAGATGAAGCTCAATGCCAGACAGGTCGAGACTGCCAAGCCCAAAGATAAACCCTACAAGATGGCGGATGGTGGTGGCCTCTACTTATTGGTTAAAACCAACGGGTCACGCTACTGGCGTTTAAAGTATCGTATCGATGGAAAGGAAAAGTTATTGGCGCTGGGGGTATATCCCGATGTGTCCTTGGCTGATGCCAGAGCAAAACGTGATGAAGCTCGAAAGGGTATTGCTGGGGGTATCGATCCTTTAGAGGTGAAAAAAGAACAAAAAGTTGAGCGTGAAGCGCGGGTCAAAAACACCTTTCAAGAAATTGCGCTCGAATGGCACAACATGAAAGTGAAGAAATGGTCTGCGGGGTATGCCTCTGACATTCTTGAAGCCTTCAACAAAGACGTCTTCCCGTTCATTGGTCAACGCCCTGTTGCAGACATTAAGCCGCTGGAATTGCTGAACGTGCTGAAAAAGATGGAAGACAGGGGAGCAACCGAAAAGGCCAAGAAAGTGCGTCAACGCTGCGGCGAAGTGTTTCGCTACGCTATCGTGACAGGCAGGGCTGAGTATAACCCCGCACCAGATCTCACCAGTGCCATGCAAGGGCATGAGTCCACACATTACCCGTTCCTGACCACTGAAGAGCTTCCCGCCTTCTTTAAAGCCCTTGCTGGCTACTCTGGTAGTGAATTGATGGTGCTGGCAGCAAGATTGCTGATCATTACTGGCCTGAGAACAGGGGAATTGCGCGGTGCGTTATGGTCTGAAATCGATACCAAGAAAGCGCTATGGGAAATTTCTGCTGAACGCATGAAAATGCGCCGTCCCCATATCATCCCGCTCTCTACCCAAGCGTTAGCCATTATCGAACAGATCAGAGCAATGACGGGGCAATTTCCTTTACTGTTTCCGGGCCGCAATGATCCAAGTAAGACGATGAGCGAAGCCAGTATCAATCAGGTATTTAAGCGAATTGGCTATACAGGCCGGGTTACGGGTCATGGCTTCCGTCATACCATGAGCACCGTTCTTCATGAACAGGGCTACAACACCGCGTGGATTGAAACCCAACTGGCGCATGTGGATAAGAATGCTATCCGTGGCACCTACAACCACGCGCAATATCTCGATGGCAGACGCGAGATGCTGCAATGGTATGCCGATTATATGGATAGCCTTGAGAAAGGCTTCAATGTGACGCAGGGAACGTTTAATCGGCGTGCGTAAGGATAACTGCTGATGAATGAAGGGCTATGTCTTAACGGGCATAGCCCTTTTTCTTGGCTAAAGCAGATAAGAATTAAGTCAGAATTTAAACTGATACTTATTAACTAATTGATTAATATATAAATTTTAAAATACCTTAAAACAGGAAAATAAATAGCACTTTTTGCTAAATCGCTCTACACCCCGCCCAGTGACAGCTCTCCCGCTACCTCACCTGTTTTTGTTTAAAAAACGTTCAATTCAGGTTCAATTCTGATTTTTCGAGGGTTGAACGTCATAAGCGATCTGCAGATACTACATTCATCAAAACAACAACGGAGAAATATATGACAACAAGAAGACTTATTCGCCTGCCGGAAGTGATGAATAAAACAGGATATAGCAAAGCATGGATTTATCGACTTATTAGCAGGGGCGTATTTCCAGAACCGATAAAGATTGGAATAAGAGCCAGAGCTTTTGTTGAAAGCGAAATCGATGAATGGATTGAAAACATTATTCAGTTTTCACGTAAACATGCTGATTAATGGAAAATACACTATTAATACGATGAGGAGGTTTTATGTAAAACGTTAAATAACACATTTTATTAATCACATCCCTGTATTAAAAACATAATGCATTTCCATGCAGGGGATTTTACAACTAAAAAAGGATAATATAAATGAAAAATATAACATTACCAACAATGAAAATAAATGTCAGCAATGACGCTACAAAGTTTTTTATATTGAAAAGCGCAGAGGATTATGATGCTTACTTACAACGTATGCAGGAATATATGGGGGAAAGGTTCTATCGCAACCTTGAGGATAATGAGTATATGGAAGATGTTTTAAAATCAATCATAGAAAACGGCAAGAAAGATTTTAGCGAGTTTTTGAAGAAACATAAGTATAAGGGTTCGCTTAAGAACGTTTACTTTGATGAGGTGCTTGTTAATCTGCGACAAATAAACAATGTAATGAGCTACCATATTTTAAACAACTAATCGGTAGATTGTATCCATTCTACCCCAGCAGGGGTAAGTAATATTAAGCTGTAATATATAAGCATTTAACTATGAGGGTGTAAATATGTCTAAAAAAAGTGGTATTAAAAATAAATCTACAAGTCTGTTCCTTGATCTCGCCAAAAGGTCATTTGAAGCAAGCTGGGAGTTTTTTCAGGAAGTGAATGGAGAGAGTATTGAGTTGCTTGATGATCCTGATTTTATGAGTTTATTCATTATGTATATTATTGACCATGTCCAGAATAACTTTGAGAAGTTCACAGCTCAGGAAGGGGCTTGTGGTGATATTCGTGAGGTTAACTTTGAACAAGTCGCAGCAATGTTGGTGCTGTATTCGGATAACTTCAGGCGGTAAGTTTTAGCGTTGCCCCGTAAGGGGCTAACAATCAACTTAACAAAAGGATTCAACATGAAAGAGATTGTATTAAATGAAAAGAATGAAACGGTAATATATCTTATTTCAACAATATTACAGGGCTATTTCGAAACGATTTATAACATATCTGAAAATGAACCTGAAACAGCAATGAATATTCTGTTAGGGGAAATGCTGTCAGAGATACTTTATGATTTTTTGATTGCGTATGAGGTTGAAGAGTGTGAAAGGGAAGGGATATATAAGGACGTATCAGACATCAACGTTGATGAGATAAAAGAAACGATTTTATATTGGCATAATGAACATATCATTGAACTGGTGTTAAAAAACATAAAGCAGGATGACACTGATGATCCTATTTATTGGAAGTTAAAAATGACAGTTAACCGTCGTTGAGTAAGGAATATATTCCCTCGCTGAGAGGGAAATAAAATAGATAAAACTAAGGGGCCAAAAATGATTGATGAATTCCACGTTATGTTTATGTACAGAAAAATCCAAGCTGAAGCCGCTACTACTGATATAAAAACACTGAATCAACTGTTGAAGAAGTTCCGCAAGGTAGTAGCGGAGCGGCGTGAGGAGTATTATCAGGAGATTGGTGAGAAGAAGGCACACAAACATAAGATGAAAAGATTACAGAAGTTGCTTGAAAAAATGGAAAGTGATCGTGTATCACCAGAAGATCTTTATCACTAACACCTGAATCTGCCGTAGGTGCTATTGATGATGACATTCATATTTCGTCCTCCATCGAAGTGTTAGGCACTGAAAACGATACAGTTATACCCGTGTCTAATACATAGAGGGTAGGAATGTGATCGCAGTGCTTTTTGAAGCAGATGTTGTTGCCACACAGCAAGAGCGTTATCTCCAGCTTGCTGCTGAATTGAAACCGCTATTAGCAGATATTGATGGTTTTATTTCTATCGAGCGTTTCCTGAGTCTTACAACGGAGGGAAAGATACTGTCATTGTCTTGGTGGCGGGATGAAGAGGCCGTATTGCTATGGAAACAAAATGTTTTGCATAAGGCGGCTCAGTCAGAGGGACGTCAATCTATCTTCTCGTTTTATCGCATCCGTATTGCCCATGTACTCAGAGACTATTCATCAGAAACCAGAGGTCAGACCGATGTATGATATCCATGTTGTTTTAAAGAATACGCCGGGCGAACTGGCTGCACTGGGGACGGTATTAGGTCAAAATGGTATTGGCCTTGAGGGTGGTGGCGTATTTACCATTGGAGATAAAGCACATGCGCATTTTCTTGTTGAGAAGGGAGATGCAGCCAAAGCTGTGCTTGAAAAAGCAGGATTACAGGTTGAAAGCGTATGCAGGCCATTGATCCGCAAACTAAAGCAAGAGCGCCTCGGTGAATTAGGAGAAATAGCGGCAACGCTGGCTGAGAAGGGTGTTAATATCCTGTGCCAATACAGTGATCATGCAAACCAACTGATCCTCTTGACTGATAATGATAGGCTTGCCAGTAAAGTAACGGAGAAATGGGCTGTAGCGCCTGAGTAACATGTTAAAACACGCTAATTCAACAGATAGCGGTGATGAACTGGAATATGCAATGGCAGCCTTAGCTGCTGCCATGTCTGATCCTTCCCGCATAAAAATGCTCTGCGCACTGATGGATGGACGTGCATGGACGGCTACTGAGTTAAGTGCGGTCGCCGATATTGCGGCGTCAACGACTAGTGCGCATTTGTCCCGACTTGTCAGTGAGGGATTGATTACCTGTCTTTCTCAGGGGCGTCATCGTTATTACCGTTTGGCAGGAACAGATATTGCTGGGCTGATTGAAAACATTATGGGCGTGTCATGGCGCTCGGCATCATCAGCTAAAATCAGCACACCTTCCTCGTTACGAGTTGCCCGGACGTGTTATGACCATCTTGCAGGTGAAATCGCTGTTCATATCTACGATTTTATGGTCGCTGAAGGTTGGGTAACTTCAGATGGTGTTTCACTGACGTTATCGGGACAAAAACAGTTCCGGGAGTTAGGTATTATACTCAACCTCAAAACACGGCGTAAAACGTGCTGTGCGTGCCTTGACTGGAGTGAGCGGCGGTTTCATCTTGGTGGCGAAGCGGGGGCTGCTTTTTTTACGTATTGTGAGCAAAAAGAATGGTTAACCAGAATTCCGGGATTTAGGGAAGTAACCATTACCTCCAATGGAAAACTGGCGTTGAAAAAATTGTTCAAGTAGCATACGTACTATTCATTTAAACAGCCATTTTTCTACGTCTTATATTCGATGCCCCAAAATATGATGGTATATGAGAAAGTTGTTCAAGACTCTGCTCAACAGAATGCTTAAACTCAAGTGCGGCTTCTGTGCGCTGTTTTATTACCAGAGCAACAATTTCTTCATCACTTTTTTCCTTAATTGCTTTACTATAAAACATACGTTCATAAAACTTATCAAGATTTCCTGATGATTTTGCAGATGTGTTAGCTGTTGAAAAACTTATAGGATTAAGTTCAATAACAAAATTATCCATAAGCGATTTTCTTTTTCTATCTAATCTGCTTAGCTCTGTATGGGCAGAGTAATATTCTTTTAGTTTATATTGTGGCACAGAGTCATCGTCACGTAGTATGAAATACTCTTTTCGATACTCATCTATCGGGATGTGGTGTTTGAATGCTTCTATCGTATTTAAGTATCCAACTGTATCACTGTTATCTAATCATATATTTCTCATAAATACCTCGTTAATAATAATTGTTATATTTATATGTTAAGGTATATAGAGAAAGTGTCAAATTGAGCAGGGAATTAAATGAGAGAAATATTATTTACACGTTGTACATCTGTGGCATTGCAACTACCTATATTCATTTGTATAAATCTCACCCTCAGATATTCTTATAAATGGAGTGAGATCGTTTTTTTACTGAGTTTCTCAATATATCTATTCCACATCATCATAAACTGGCTCTGCTGTTTCAGGATATTGCAGAGTCAATGCTGGATCTGTTTCCTTGTTAGAACAGCTATCAGGTGTTTTATGCGGCTCAGATGTAGTCGTTCCCTCTGTAGGTTGATTGTCAGAATCATTTGTTTGGTTAAAGGCATAAACATTATTAAACGCTGGCTCGTTATTAGCGTTAAACCCCTGTGCCTTTTTAACATTAGGGCGTTGTCTTTTATTTATACTATGGGCTTGGCCTTTCAAAAAGATATTGGAATTCATAAAAAGATCGCCATCTTTATCGATAATGATACCCTTGGTTTTAAGTTTTTTGAAGATTAGCGACATATTGGATTTCCCTATACCTAAATCACGACAGAGAGCTGCCTGAGATATGTGGAATAGATTTCCGAACTCCATTTTATTAAGGATTTTAGCAATCACTTTCAGTTCACTCTTGGTAATATCAAGTTCAGCAAGGCATTCAAAGTTTTTCGTAAAGAGATGAACATAATCAACATCCTTTTTGATGGATTTAATATTTTCTTTTCGCTGATATATGTTAGTGGTATCTTTGTGCCTGCTATGATAATGCTCGAAAATCTGTAATCGCTGTTCCGGTGTGAAGTTGTTATCATCAATATATTGCTGTAGTTGGAAAGATGATAGTTCGTGCAAGTGTTTAAAATCGATAATCGTCATAATTCTCTCCTTTTATTATTGTTATTTTTAATACATAACAGATTAAACTTGATCGTCAATAATAAAGTCAAAAATAAATGGAAAAAGTTTAAAGATACTGGCGGGCTGTCCAGCTTTATTCCTGACTGGATAAAGTTTAGTTAAACTGGAGGTGTTGCCAGTGTTAATGTTAATTTGATTTCTAGTGTTACTATTTCAAGGTGAAACTAAGGTTATTGAATCTAATAACCCTAGTTTGTAAAATCAATAACCTTTGATATTCAATGGTTCTTATTTTTAATAACCTTTTACTACATAACCTTATGATAATAAAGTTAAAAACAGGCCGTAATATCTAGTACTAATATAGTAAAAGGGAAATTTGCACCAAACAAATGGCACCTTGTTATTTTGCATGATTTTTCTTTGTATTTTATGTGCAGCGATGTGATTGTTTTATACAGTCACGAAGCGCTGAATGGTTATTATTAAAGACTAAAATTTTGCTTCTACTTTATTTGCGGCTAACGCCGCGATCTTTTCTGGATAAATCCATCATTAACAGGGGTAAGCCCTGTTCCAGCAATGTGATTGTTTTGAACAATCACTAAGTGCTGCTTCTTTGAATATAGTTTTCCTATACGTTTAAGAGCAAATGCTATATGTTATCGCGGTAATTCTATGTTCAAACATAGGATCAATTTTGTTGTTTTATGATGAAATGATCTGGAAAAGATCTTTCCTCTTTTTACTATCAATATTAATAAGTCACCTCATCAAGATAAAAATACATATTTCAGAGTTAGGGCGTAGCCGTGCTCATGAAAACAGGTTTATCGTTTTCGGCAGTACATGAGCGTTAGCTCATAGATAGTGGTGATTTTCAAAAAAAAGATCTTAGTGAAATAAAAAGGAAAACTGTGCAATAAATAATATAAGCTGTAATCCTCAATTAATGATTTTATAAATGATAAAACCCCATATGGCGATCATGAAAATCGCCCGGTTTCTTTTAATCCTCTTAAGTATTATCTCTTACTTCTTGCAAAAATAAATTAAGCAAAAATCGGCTTGTAGCCCTTGCGTTATAAGGCTTATGACGAAAATATGCGACTGACCGTACAGTCAGTCTTCCTGACTGCACGGTGAGCTTTCCTGACTTTGCAGTCAGTTTTTATGTCATTTTTTAGCTTAAAAACGACAGTGCTTTAAATTATCGTCGCTGGAATATTTGCGATATTTAAAATATTTTCGCAAAAAAATATGCAAAAAAACTTGATATCTATTTTGTGCATGGTATTTAATTTATTATATATAAAATAACAAGAGGTAATAACATGATGAATGAAATGGAAGTTGACTTGGATTTAGGATTAAATCCTTTTTGTTTTGAGACAGAGCTAAAGATTGAAACACGAAAGAAAAATCTAACCGTTTCAAGAGGAACAGAACTTATTGAAAGGAAAGATACCAGTAAAAGCTACTTCGCAAATATTGTTCATACACAAGAGGTCGATAAAGAAGAGTTTATTAAACTCTATACCTCTCAGATAAAAGCGTACTTTGATCTCACGAAAACAGCATACAAAGTATTTTTCATCTTTTTACGTATTTATCAGGATGCGATAGGAAAAGATCACTTTTACCTGAGTTGTAAAAAAGCAATGTCGCTTGCGGAAAAGATAGATCACTTTGTCTTGTCTGAATCTATCTTTTACAGAGGGATAAAAGAACTTATCGAAAAACGTATTATTGCTAAAACCAATGAAAAAAACTGGTATTTCATAAACCCTGCTATTGT
Organism: Brenneria goodwinii; assembly: GCF_002291445.1. NCBI lineage: Bacteria > Pseudomonadati > Pseudomonadota > Gammaproteobacteria > Enterobacterales > Pectobacteriaceae > Brenneria > Brenneria goodwinii. The sequence goes on from NZ_CP014137.1 coordinate 258,043, forward strand.
CTTCAATGGTGATCGTGCTCGCTTTGTTTCAGAGATTATAAAAAAGAAAGAGGTAATAGAAGAACAACCCGAAATCGTGGTCAGTAATGGGGGTAGCAATAGAAACGTTAAAGAAAAAAATAGATCAATTGCTTCAGCTATAGAAGAAGTAAATAATCAAGAAGACATAGATTTGTTAATCGCAAGATTACAGGCTAAAAAGTACCAAGGGAAAATGATGAGTAAAAGCATGGCTGGATGTGTCGCTGCTGAGGGAGCAACTCTTTTACCACCAGAAGAACCATTAGATTGGGATAATATCGAAGGTGATAATTACTTTGATAGGATGGTATCCTGAGCTATGTCAGAACAGCAAATACTCTGATCGGCTGGCCTGATTTTTGAACGTAGGTAGGGTGTGAGCGCTTTTCATGAGTAGGCGCTGAACCTTAAGATGCATAAAAACCTAATAATAGCACAACACAAAAACCTAATAGCTGTTTTAGATGAGAAGGAGAATATATGATGCAAGGCCGGTTAATTTTTTGTTCAGACTCGATATTGCGCTTTCGATCTGATTACGATGAAACAACAGCGCTCCCTTTACTATCGATTCAGAACGCGATAGGAAAGGAACCGGCTGATCCATACTTCCTGCTCAGGTTCTTCCGTCATGAGGTCATCATTGAAAAAGGAACAACACTGGCCCATATATTCTTTGCGATAGAGCCGTGGAAGGATTTATTAACGGCCTATCTGGATAGGAACGTTGGAGCCTATATCGATGAGATAAGAAAGCCATCTAAGCCTACTACATGGAATTTAGACTGGATTGGGATAGACCGCAGGACGGGTATTTACCGATCCTATGAGCATCAAGAGAAGATGGAAGGGGAAGAACTTACAGCCTATTTTAACCGTGAACGTATTCCGACGAAAGAATTTAATATAGAAAGTAGCTGTGATGCGTCTGGCTTCGCCAAAGGCGACAACGAACGTTGGAGTATCAGCGGAGATATTCATGAGATAAAAAATATTCCGGTAGTGTTATACAGAAAACAAGCGCTATCCACTCATTTAGACAAGAAAAAAAGATTATTTAATAAAAATATTCCGGGAGTTCATGATGACGGGAATGAGATCTTCATCATTGGCGAAACTTCATTATGTTTTTATGAGGTGATGGAAGCACTATTTATTAGCGGACTGTTCTATGATACGCCGCAGTATGCGCGTGAAAGCATCGACGAAATTAAAGGACTTTCTGAAAGTTTGCATGATAACTTGAATAAAGATGGCATAAACAATGTTATTAATGAAAACGTACTCAATATTTCCGAGGAAGAACCTGTTAAGGCAGAAACTGACGATGAAGAGGATAAGGCCATGAAGGTGGAAATAGCCGATGGTGCTTTCGATTCTGTAATCGACCATATGAAATATGAATCTGAGCAATGGAAGCTCCTTAAAGAGCAATGTAAAGGCGATAACAATCTACCTGTTAGGATTGGCTCGATTGAACCAGCAGAGCCGCCAGAGTTGCGTTTGTTTGGTAAAATCATAGAAGGCGACTCCAACAGTTGCGATGGGGAGTGAATACAAAGATGGAGAAGAGAGAAAGAGTTAATGTTTCATGTCCTACGGAGATGAGCATTGAGCAATGTAAGAAGATTGCTTCTGAGTCGCGTAAAGTTGCGGCACGTCGTACGGAAATGCTTAGAGAATGGCTTAGAGAGCAAGCCATCAGCTCTTATACTGATTACCAGAACAGCGGAAAACATCTGACAGGCAAAGAGGCTAGTGATTTTCTGCGCAGTGGCAAGACTGGAGAACTTCCAGAGTGCCATAGGTGATCTGGAACTTGCTTGGCCTAAGCCCGATGTTAAGGCTGCAGATCAATAAGGGATTTGTTTGCATGGGTAGTGTAGAGAGGGTAAAATTTGACTGCTGATGCGAAAGCGTCAAAATGATTATGTAAAGGGGGTGGATGTATGCGCATCGAGAGTTATGTGGAAGATATGCAGATCGTTGGCAATGTTCTTGCTAGCGTGTCCTCCAGTGCATTGCAGTTTTCGAGCACTCAACCTAGCAAACAAGACGTTTTAGCCTGCGAAGGTGTGTCTGCGGGCAAAAGAAAGTCTGTTCCTTTCTCTACATCTGTGCCAGCGACCCCATTTCTGATGAATGCTGCTGTTGAACATATTAAGTCTCTGACCGCTAAGCATGTGCGTCTTGTTCACCAGATCTCGAACTACAGTGCCGAACAGATTCGGGATTTCTTTGGTGAAAATAGCTATCAAGACGTTAAGAATCTTGATCTTAGCATTCGTGGGCTGGAAGGATACATTGCTATGTTGGTTCGTGTCACGAGCGGTACAAGCGCGAACCGGGCGCTTAAGCGTCTTGATAACGTTATTACCGAATATAGATTAGCTGTTTCCGATCTTTTGATGATTTTAGATCAGTCTTTCATTGAGTCAATAGTAGTTCCATCGCAAACGGAATTCGTTGACGAAAGCCTATTCGAAAATTTTAGCTTTCATTAAGGGCATCTAATGAAAGCATTATGGAATAGTGATAGCTACGATAAGTTCTTACTGCCCGTTTTTAAAGTAAAGCCATTGTGGGAAACGTCTTTGCTCAATGACTTTATTTCCTATAAAAGCAGTCAGTTTGGTACGATCCCAGCTATTTTCGGTAAAGATGATGTTTATACCGAACCTAATTCTATTGTTTCATCCCGTCTCTATCATATTCATCTAATGACAGGTGAATCAGATCGGAAAGGGAAAAATAAACAAAACTGGACGAGCAATTCTGCTCTGGTTTATACAAAACATATTAAAGCTGATGACGTATATAGTCTTTTGGCTATATTCCCTACGAATGCGCATTCCTTTGCCAGAAACAATGTGATCATGAAGGAGTTAGCTTCATACGCGAATAAATTCCACAAAAATCCAAATCCTTAATTAATCGATCATTTTCTGTTAATTGCAAAGTATTAGCGTAATATGTCATTTTCTGTCCCATAACGCAAAGAGATTGCAATAAAAATCATATTTATTAAGGGCGCAGCCGCGTGTTATGAAAACAGGTCCATTGTTTTCTACAGCACATGAGCGTTAGCTCATAAGATAAATATCTTTTCAAAAGAAGGTTAAAACAGGATGTAAAACGTTATTGTTCAATAGTTAAATTTGATTTTTCTAAAATAAATATGGTATTAAAAATAAAACAAAAAGGAAAATCATATAATGAATAATATTAAAATCATTACACTCTTTCACGCCCATGAAAAAATTCCATTCCTGACCTGCATAGTAAAAGACATGGAAGAAAATGAACAAGGAATAAATCTTATCCTTGAAAACGGTAATAACATCTATTTGAAAGATTACGATTCTTACTTCTTATCAGAATCTGCAAATGCCTGTGATAGTGAGCGAATGGTAAATGTTTATGGGAGATTAATTTCTGAACTCAGCCAAGTCAGCGACGAAACAATAAGATCGCTGATGTCAGAAACTGAAACCTATAACAGCCAGCATCCCAACACGCCCGTTAGAAAACTGGATGATTATTATTACTGTGGCAGAATGAAAGCTAATGGCCCGGATGAACCCAAACTGATGAACGTTCTTGGCTTGCAGGATCTGCGTGAATCCCTACACCAAGACAGCTTCTTGTCAGTGCTGGAAGCCGATGGTGATATCGTTATTCATGACAACATGGGCTATCCAGTGGCTGAGTATTTACATTCTGGCATCAGCATTGGTATAGAACCTGTAAACTCTATACGTCAGGGAGATCTGACCAATGGCTACGTGGTGATGTTCAGGAGCGGAGAGTTTGAGTATGAGATTGATGGCGATCTCTATGAAGCGTTATCTCATACTGTTGATAGGCTTAAGATCGCTGTTGTATATCAACTAACATGCTAATTGAAGAATATAGTAGATTGAAAAACGCAACAAATGATATGTTTGTAATATGGCTTAATTTTAGTAAGTTGATAAATGAGGAAACTAATTACATGCGTTACAATTTCAATTTATTATAATTCCAATGCTAATTTTTTACAAAAAGCATAATGTCATGTTTTGTACAATGTTGTGCTAGTTTATAAATAGCAGTATAGTGTAAAAATCTTATTCATAAAGGTGGTTATTTGTATCTAATAACTTAAAAATCATCTTCATCTAATTATTTATTAGTTAAGTATCTACAATGTTTTTATATAAAACAATAAGCAGGCTATAATGGATTCATATAAATTTAGAAAAAACGCTGAAATAGGTAAACTTGAAGCAGAAACAGATTCATTTTTATCGTCTTGTTTTTATAAATCTGACGTGTTCAACGGGCTTATAAATTTTGACTATAGTGTAAATAATCCAGATTTTACAAGGCGTATTATTGTTGGAAGAACGGGAAGTGGTAAAACTGCATTGCTTAAGCAAATTCTTGATAGTGATTCAATAAAGATACATGATAGAATTGAGGCGGAAAATACTGTTTTCGAACACATAAACAATAATGTGTTTATATCTAATTTAATGGAGAAAGGGGTTGATTTAAGAGTTTTTTATAAATCACTCTGGTTGCACGTTTTACTTGTTAAAGTTATAAATTTATTATATCGATCATCATATGAAAGTTTTTTTGAATACATTAAATCGTTGGCGAATGGAATAAAAAAGCCATATAAGCCTGATTTAGCAAAAGAATATCTTGAAAGTTATCGCAACCATTTTTTTAACGATAATATAGTTTCTGAAATAAGTAATAAGATGCAAAGCGATCTTTCAGGTTCGCTCGGTATTAGTTCTTTCAGCGCATCAGGGAAAGTATCTAAAGAGAACCTTAGGAAAGTGCAAACTGCGACATCAAGCTATGTCAGCAAGGAATTATTAAGAAAACAAAAAGAACTAATAAAAATAATTAAAGAAGAGTTTTCTAATGAAAAACAAATTAGAGTAATAATAAGTATTGATGATTTAGATAAATCGTGGTTGAGCTCAAGCACTATAAGATATGATTTTATTAATGCATTACTCGAAGCATTCAAAGAACTGCTCGATATCAAATCTGTTAAAGTACTAATATCAATAAGAACAGATATAATAATGGGTATTTATCAAAATAGCCTGAGACAAAATGAAAAAGATCAATCATTAATATATGCTATTTCTTGGAATAAGAACGAGATAAGAAAAATAATTGATTATAGGATTAATCACTTAATTAAAAATCAATACCAAGGTTCTCGGAATGTAAATTTTTCAGATGTTTTTAATTTTCAAGTTAAAGATGAAAATGCTGATGAATATATAATTAGAAGAACAATGTTGAGACCTAGGGATGCAATTAATTTTGTAAATTTATGCCTTGCAGAATGCGATGGAACTGTCGAACTGAATGAGGATATTATTCTTGAGGCTGAAGAAAAATTTTATTCCGTAAGAAAGAAAGCGTTAGAAACAGAGTGGAAAAGTATCTTTCCACATATAAATGATTATCTAGATAGTCTGGCATTTATTAAAAATAATGTTTTTTCTATAATAGAACTTGATAATAGAGATCAAATTTTAAATTATTTGATAAATAGGCCAAATGAAAATCCGAATGATGAAGAGCATAATAATCGGCTCTTAGATTTTGAAAAATTAGTTAAAGTATGGTTCATTGTTGGTATAATAGGAATAAAAAAATCAGAAAAACTTACTATTTATTCCTCGTTTGAGAAACCGGAGTTAGACATAACCGATTTAAATAAAAAATTTGAGATTCATCCCTTGTTTTTTAGAGGGTAACTAAAAAATAATATCAATAGATATAAGGAAGAATAAACATAAAACCCTCATTGCCGTGAGGGTTTTATGTTCTATTATTAATGATAATAGTTTAATAGTAATATATTAATCCAACAATCCACGAGAAACCTTACTCGCCGTCTGACTGAAATTATATCGGTCAACAACATTCCCTTTGAACCAAATATCTAACGAGTTCATATGCGCAGTGCTGCTGTTCTTCAGTAGAGCCAGACCGGGAATGTAGTATGAGATCTGGCTTTCGCCTGACATACTGGAATATGACCACATCTCTTGACCATCATTGGTTGCCCGCGTTTGTGGCTCACCGAACGCATTAATAACATCTTGCTGGGTAGTTTTCCCTTTAACAATTTTGGTTTTTACGGTTTGTTGGGATTCATCTTTCAGGGATTTGTTGCCATAGGTAGTGCAAGCGGTAAGAGGCAGGATCACCAAAGCAGCGATAAACAGTTTTTTCATGTTAACTCCAAAGATAACAAGTTAATTGTAAATATAAAAAATATCTATAAAACATATTTGTTAAAGATAAGTAGCCAACGATCACAAATTGCCTGATTAGAAGATGATGTTTTGTTTTTCAGGGGAAGATTAATTTTCCATGTGGGATTTTTAATATCGTCGGTTAATATAAAGATACCGGAGCGTTGATTCGCTAAAAGCTTTTCATTGCTATTGGCATCAGCGGTCTTTATCATAGAGTTCAGGTTATTACCTGTGTTATAAATTTTTCCTGCTTCGGAAACGGTATAGTTTATTTCCCTGATGTTGTCATAATTATAGGTGGTGATTTTATCTTTATTAAATATGCGGATAGTGCGATTTTTAGTATCAAGAACGATGCCTGTTTTTTGGCATTCATATGATAAGACATCGCCATCTAATACTTTGACGTAAGTGTTCAGATGTTTTCTTTTTTTAGGGTCAAAATAAAAAACTCTGCTGATAATAAAGATTATAAGAAATGACCAAATTAAGATGTTAAACGTTTCCACTTCGCCTGTCTCCGCGCCAATGCCTTAACTACATCCGCTAATCATTAAAAGACGCTTCTGCTTGGTTTTTCTCTGCCAAAGCATCTATCCCTGCGTGGCAAGCATACCACTCCGAAAGCCGAACTCAAGCAAAATGATCGGTATAACAGATCGATTATTATATATTGATAGTTAATAACGATTAAAAATCGTTTATCGATCGGCGTTTTAATTAGTTTAATCGATCGAATAACTAATTATGATAGATTATATCTATCGTTATTTTGTTTTTGATCGTTATAAACGATATGACGAGTCGTGAAAATAATTAAATTATATCAATTGGTTAAACAGGTTGTTTTGTTGGAGTATGCCTATTAGAGCCTGATGAAGCTTCTACTGGCGCAGGCAAAACACCTAAGAACATGCATTGGTAATCATTCAGAAAGGGATGGAAAGATGAAGAAGATTTTACTCGTTGCTGGCACAGCTCTGGTTTTGGCGGGATGTGGTGAGAAAGGAGACTTTGAGAAAGCGATTAATGCGAAAATTTCAAAGTCCAAGCTGTGCTACTCATTGCAGGACAATAACATTGTATTTAATAAAGGTTTTCCTATCCGGGTTAACAGTGGCTATCGTTCTGCCGGATACAGCGCCAGCGATGAAATTTTAAAGGGATTATCTGAGCAGGGTCTGCTCAACGTTTCACAACAGCCTAACGGTTTCAGTAGCGTTGATGTTCTGGAAGTCACAGATCAAGGCCAACAAGTTGAGTTTTGGGACAAAAAAGATGGTGCCTGTGTTGGTCATCGTGTTGTTGCTGAGATCACCGGCTGGACAGAACCCAGTGAATCTGATGGCCTAAAAGTGACGCAGGTTTCATATACATGGAAATTGGCCGATGTGCCGGGATGGGTTGATAAAGATGCCTTTTCTGGTGTGAAGGGGATGGCTGAACCAGAAGAAGCCAAAATTGTTCTGGTGAAAACCAATAACGGCTGGTCTGCAAGATAAGTCTCATTGTCTGTTGTTTGTGGATGGCTCCATGCGGGGCTGTTCACTGATGGTTTTCCTGACAAACCGAGTACGATGTTTGACACAAAAATTTATCGATGTTAAATTATCCCGAAATATAACTATATGTAGTCATTGTAGACCAATCGCAATCATCTATTCAGATTATGACTTGATAATCAACTATTTTGATAAATAGAGGTATACTTTGAGTGTTAATATATACCTATGCCAAAATTAGGAATCTCTAAACTTTTCAAGCCATAATGTCAGACTTTGCTGTGGGTACTTAGATATTAAATGATGTAGCATTAGCACATAAATGGATAGAACAAATGGATCATCTTTATGAATTGGGAAAAAGAATAGAGCGACTCCTATATTCAAGTGTAATTGTTATTATTGCAAGCTTGGTGATTTTTTCACTTTCCAATTCTATTATTGTATCATCAATTTCATCAACGGTTGAGTCATATCAAAATTTTAGAAATAATATTGTTAAAAGTAAGGTGGATATCGAAAATGCAAAAAATATAATTAGAAGATATGTGGAGTATAAAGAAGAGGATGAAAAGCGGAGAAAAGATTTTGACAAAAAAAAGGTAATTTATGAGGATAAGAAAAAATATGAAGAACAAAATAAAATAAGAAAAAAATTAGGATTGCCAATAATATCACTTCCTGATAGTGATTCATACATACCATTAAAAAATTATTATTATGATATAGATCTTATCGAGATAAATAAAATAGTTAAAAAATACAATATTGAGAAATATCGTGACCTTGAGTCTGCTATTAATGTAGAGAATGATATATTAATAAGTACCATAGGCGTTATTTCTTATAGGAATTATGACATATATAAAGAGCTACATTCAATTATAGATGTTAATAAAACTGCAGACAAAATAACTGAAATTATAGATAAAAAGATAGAGATTTTTAGAAATAGTAAGTTAAAGATTTTTGATGTTGAAACCCCATTAAATGTGCCTTTTTCAATTGGCGATATGAAGTCGAGTGTCTCGCTTTATAATGTTGAAAAATGGTCAATGCTGATTATGCCTGTTTTTCTTGTTATCTGGCTTGGCTCTATATTAATAACACGGCGATTTGAAATATATTTCATTCTTGAAAATAGACAAGTAACAAAGACATATCCACATATCTTAAGTATATTCAATATATCTGAGAGTAAATATCAATCAAAAAAAATTAAAAATATAATAGAAGCTGCTTTATTAGGAGATGCAAAGTCAATAAAAGAAATAAAAACATATAGTTATTTCGCGTTTTTTTTACGAGCTTTTATTTTGATCGCTATATTCATGATGATGACAATACCTGCATACTATGGATTTTATAGTGTGATTTTTAATCAAGGTATAGATGGTTTATTACTTTATTTAATATGGATTACTATAGGAGTTACTATAAATATAGTTCAAATGATTGGGGTTATTGAAGTAGAAGCTAGGATAATTAATAAAACCTTTATATTAAATGGCAATGAAAATGAAATTATTTAATTTTTTTCTGATCATGTTTACTTCAATTTCTTTTTCAGTGACGGCAAATACTATAACATTATATGGTGGTTATTATAGCTGTGATTTATGGAACTCTTCACAAGAGAAACAGAAAAAAGAAGAAAATGAGATCATAAAAAGTGCATTTGAAGGGTTTCAGATACAGTGGCTTGCTGGTTATATGACTGCTTTTAATCAAATAACAGGCGAGGATAATTTTCCAGTAATATCTACAATAACAGCAAGAGATTTTGTTTCTGATTATTGCATAAAGAATAAATCAAAGGACCTGTTTGATGGGCTACTGTTATTAAGAAAGAAGTTAAAAAATAAATAAAATTTTATTTCCAGTGAAGTTTTCATGTTATTTCCTATTATATTTTTTCTAAACATTCAAATAGCTGAATAACTGTGTTATCCGGATGTGCTAAGAAAAACGAAAATTGTCAATTTTAACCATGAAACTGTTCTTACTCATCTCTATTTGCTGGCTGGATGAGCGGGGACTATGCCATGTTCAATTTTTAACTTGTTTATTTTCCTCTAAAGAGTCTTGTTTTCCAATCGACTATAGTAAAAAATATGGTTTTATCAACAGATGATTACGAAAAATTTTGGAAAGGAGCTATCTTGAAAAAATTCGCATTTGTTAACGATGCTGCTGAAAGAGAATACAAGGCACTTCCTGCTGATGTGCAAGATGATTTTGGAAAAGATTTGCGGCGTATTCAGTTCGGGCAAGATCCTGAATTGCCGATTGATTTTATGGATAGTATTGGCATAGGTGTCATCGAACTAAAAATAAATGGTAGTCCTGCATATCGATGCACCTACGTCGCTAAGTATCTTGATACCGTGGTAGTTTTACATTCTTTTAAGAAAACTACCAACGGAGTTGATCGTCAAGCTAAAGAAGTAGCTGAAAAACGACTAAAGGAACTTATGGCTGATGTCAGAGAGGCTGAACGCTGTAAAAAACGTTAAGCGGCTGCTTCGGTTTCAGTGATTGCGATTGATGCCTGATGCAGACTTGTCATTGACATTTTAGCTCTGAAACCGAGGGTATCTAACATGTCGAACATGGAATCAATAGTGAAAAGCTCAATTTTGGCATTTTTCAGTTCTGAAACACGGGATTGGTTGATGCCGAGTTTTTCAGCCGCTTCTTTTTGCGTCCAGCCTTTCTCTTTGATTAAATTGATGATCATGATCGATAAATCCATTTTCATTGCCATTTTGCTGGCAGTTTCAGCATCATGTGTCACATGGAACGGACTTTCGTAGAATTTTAAGGCCATATACACCTCCTGATATCGATGAATGGATTATCTAATATTTTAGATAATTAGTCAAGTCTACTGGACAAGAAGTGTTCTGTATACTGATCACTCTTTATCGCGATAACCGGGTGGGCGCAGTGTGGGGAAAGGATCTTTTCTAATCTGCTTCGATGAGATAATTGAAGTGAGATCCATATTGTTATCTGTTTCTGGCTGCTCCTGTCTGGGACGACTCGGAAAACGTGTGATCTCTTCCTTGGTTGGACTATAAGTGTCACTGTTGAATCTGACACGTTTTTCATACTCGGCGCGTGACACATAGATACCCTGCACCTCATCAAACACGTAGTTTTCGGCAATACGTTTATCGTGCTCAACATCAGGATCAACGGGCTTCTTCTTGGCCCAGACGAATTTCTCTCTTATATATTCAACCACCAGTAGGGTGAAACGCTTGAACAAACCCGTCTGACGAGGTTTAACCTGCTTTCTCTTACTTTTAACAGGAGCGTCTTTGATTGCTCTGGCCGTTGAAGATGATGGGGTTTTCAGTTTAGTGCGTGTATGAGGTGCAGGGGCAACCAGAACAGGCTGTTGGTTTTCTGATGACGACGACTGTGAACCCGTTTCAGAGAACTCTGTTCGAGGTTGTATTTCAGGCAATACGATTTCAACAGGCTCAGGCATTTCTGATACGGTGAAGCTTCTAAGGTCAACAACGATCTGCAGATCTAAATCTTTGAAGGTGTTGTATGTGGCCTGAGCTTCTTGTTTCATCTCAGCACGAACAGCCTGTTCAGCAGCACGGTTCTCCTGAACGCTTTTGCTGTTCCACTTGGCACGGTGAACACGTTGCATTGGCGGACGGCTGGTTGCTGTTGCCTTGGCAAGCCATAAAGCTTTTTCCTCTGTATCTAAGGTAATAGCGGCGTTTTCCAGTGCTTCACTGTGTTGAACATCAATAGAACGATGATCAATACGCTCATTGCTGCCAGCATCAGTAAGATAGCGATTGGCAATCGCAGACCACGATTCACGCCAAAGGATTACGTTTTTCTTATCGTTCCAGCTTCTTTCTTTTTTACCGAAGCCATCAGCCGTGATCGGTTTTAATGTTAACATCACATGCGCATGAGGATTTTTACCATTGAGATCATGGAAAGCGATATCGGCAATCATGCCTTTCTCAACGAAATTTTTCTGGCAGTATTCGAAGACCAATTTTATTTTGTCTTCATTGTTAATTTCTGTGGGAATAGCAACATCAAAATAACGTGCTGTTTGACCGTCTTTTTGACGCTCAACCCTTTCAACTTCATTCCATAAGGCCGTGGAGCTTTCTATAATATGAGCCGGTGCGGAAACGGGTGCTAATATCTGATGATGGAATAAATCGGAACGGTGGCTAAAATCGTAGGTATTGCCTGTTCGCTCATCTGTTATTCTGCAGCGCGCATGGTAGGCTGCCTTCCTACAGGAAGACATACCCTCCGAGCGTTTCACAATTTTAAACTCAAGATGAAAAATAGCCATATAATAAATGCACCTCTGCTGCTGTTAGTTTTTCGCAAGAAAAACTTTTGTGTTGATGTTGACCTTTCTTTTAGCCTGCGGCAGGCAACCCCCGGTAGGGCCCACACGCTCACGAAGTGAGTGTATAAGTGGACATTGTTTTTTTGAACAATGTAAAACCCTCTACTTAATTAATACGAAATATATTAATGACTGTAAAACAAAACGCCGAATTAAGCGGCGCTATCTGGATGAAAGGGCGAAGTATTCCTCGATATTACATAGATGGGTTTTAGATGGCGTCCGAAGGACAAGAGAAGTGTTAATTTATCCCGCCGTAAGGCGGGAAAGACCTAAAATAAGAAAATAGTTGTTATAGCCGATAGTTTTCCCTGTTGCACAATTCACAGGTTAATGGAAAATTTTCAGGATAAAATGCAATAGGTAAAAACAAAAACACTAATGATCAAAATTAAGTAACGTGGTGAGTATTAGATAAAATAGTTAGTGATTACTATCGTATAGTGTTGTTAAATTTGATTTCACCTTTCAGTTTCATGCATTTTATTAAACTGGTCATACCTGAGCGTGATGAAAAACAATAAAAATTTTTATTGAGATCGAACCCTCATCATCGGGACAAGCCCCCATAGCTAGTGATTGCTATCGGCTCTTTCAACGCCACAGACCATTTCGAGCAGTTAAGCTTTACAAATGATGTTGATTTTCTATGTAAACTGGTATTTATTAATGTTATTCAAGTAGAAAGGACGCCAAAATGATTCTATCTGAGAAAACGCTTGAGAAGCTGAGGGTTTTGATCAATGAGGACACGGAGTATCGTTCCGGTCCAAAGCTTGTTCAGTTCTTTAATGATCTTGGTTTTCAAGATTCATATGGACAAGGATTTCCCTCAAGGTGGATATATACTGATGAAAAGTTGAACGTGATAAATGGTAGTCCACAGTTAGATCGTTGTATCAAGAAATTGTTCGCTCCAATTAACTTTGTTGGAGATATACCTCGATTAGATGCTTTGATCACTGAATTTAATAAATATATAGCATTTGATAAGTGGACTGTTAAGAGGGTAGATGCTGAGATTATTTTTGAGAAAAAAGATAAGATCGTAGTAGATGTTGGTAGTCAACAGAGTGATCCTGAAGATGATTTTTTAAAAAGAGAATTCAATAATGTTGAGTTCACTTCCGATTTGATTGATCCGTATATTGCTGATGTGTTGAAAGATAGAATAAAAGAAATTGAGAATTGCTATCCCGCAGGCGCATATCTGTCAGTGATATTTCTTGCTGGAAGCACATTGGAAGGTTTTTTGCTGGGAGTTGCATCGAAATATCCCAAAGCGTTCAATACAACAAAATCATCGCCTAAAGATAATAGTGGGAAAATAAAAAAATTTCATGAGTGGTCATTGTCTTCATTTATTGAAACGGTCAGAGAGTTAGGGTTAATTGAGTATGATACATATCGATTCAGTCATACTCTCAGAGATTTTAGAAACTATATACATCCATATCAACAACTATCACATCAATTCACGCCGAGAGAACATACAGCCAAAATTTGTTTACAGGTACTGAAAGCAAGTATTACGGAAATAAATAATCATATTGGGAAGTTAAAATAGGTGCCGTTATGGGCGAAGGTATTTTTATTGGGGTTTTAACGGGCATTATCAGCGGGGCTTACACAGGACTTATACTGTCTAAGTATGTGCTTTTCACATCATTACGGCGGGAGGCGCTCAGAATTGTCAGGCGGATTGATTATATCGATGGAGAAGGATACTCAAATTATGAGTCTTTATCTGAACTAATACTAATATCCTCTGATTTTCTTGCGTCAAAGCATAAGAGAGCAGGAGAAGAGGTGATGGTCATTTTCAAAGAACTGAACTCAGAGATATCGAACTCTAATAAGAAAACTAAGGGTGAAAAAATAGTAGATGCTCAGCGAAGGTTAAGAATAATACCTGTAAATATATGGTCTATTATTAATCCACTGTCTTTTAGAATGTGATTAATAATAAATAAAGTTGACATAGCCTAAGCTTAACACATTATCAATATTAAATCACAATGGTGAAACGAAAATGGGTAAGTATCATAATGACAAACCAATAACAGGTGGAGCTGACGATCCTGATTTATTGAATAGACTAGATTTCTCTAACAAATTGGCAGAGATTCTGCTTTTAAAATTAGATGATAGTTGTTTAACGGTCTCTTTGGAAGGTGAATGGGGGTATGGAAAAACATCAATAATTAACTTGGTTAAAGGTGCTTTACAAGAAAATGATACTCTTCCTATTATTGTGGAATACAATCCATGGTTAGCAGGTAATCCCGAATCGTTGATTCAGGATTTTTTACTACAGCTTTCATCACAACTCCATGTTAGGGATAGCTCGGCAGAAGCGCTTACTGCTTCAAAAGAACTTATAACATATTCAGGTCTTTTTAGTGTAGCAAAACTTATTCCCGGAGCAGAGCCGTGGGCCTCAGTGATAGAGAAAGCACTCTCTACACTTAGTATTACGGAAAAAAATATATCTAAGCTAAAAGAACTGGATTTAATTGGTAGAAAGAAAAAAGTAATCGACGCTCTGAAAAAAATAAAAACACCAATCATTGTTATAATCGATGATATTGATAGACTTACTCCATCTGAAACATTTCAAATTCTTAGATTAATAAAAGCTGTTGCTGATTTTGATGGTACTTCATTTCTATTAGCTTTTGATTCAAATTATCTTACATCTGTTCTTAGTCGAAATGACATAGTGAACTCTTATGAATATATTAATAAGATTATTCAGTTGCGGGTTCCTCTGCCATTAATATCAGAACATGGGATGAGTGAGCTTGCAACAGATGAATTTGAGAAGTTAGGCGGGGAAGAGCTTACGAATAAATTTGATGGTGATCAGGACCGATTTAGTTGGATTTATTCTAGGTATTTTAAAAAAATCATAAAAAGCCCTCGTGATTTAAAACGTTTATTTAATCATTTAAGATTTGTTTTAGACCAAGTCGGGGGACAGGTTTGTTTCTCTGACTTATTTGCATTGTCATTAATAGCTACAAGAGCAAATCCAGTTTATGAACATATAAAAAAATGTCCAGAGGCTTATATCGGACGCAATATTTTAGGGTATGATATATTGATGGATAAATCACACGAAGTTATAGAAAAACTAAGTAAAGAACGTGATGGATATTTAGAGCATTTCATTGATAATGAACGTAAATTAATAAAAAATCTTCTTCATGAAATATTTCCATTGATAGTAGCTGATGGTTATTCTTATCCTTTTGAAACTTCAAATGCTGATGCTGCAGGACGTGTTTCAGCTCAGCAGCGTCTTCATATAGCACTTCACTACTCGACTCCTATAGGTTACGTTACAGACTTAGAAGTAAATGATTTTATTTCAGGCTCCATTGATCGAAAAGAATTTCTTAACCAAGTACTCAGTAATAATGCCGAAGAACGTTTTTTTGAAATGTTAACGAATTATGCTGATAAATGTGCTGATAATTCTTTTGATGTGCTTGTTAGTATTTATGATATATTTATAAATTCTCAAAAGCTAAAGAGTTCTTTCATGTGTAACTATGGTATCTTGAAGCAGGATATTCATAGGAACATCTATTGGATTACAAGTGAAATAATTTCAAAAAACAATTCAAAATATGAATTAATTAAAAAGCTAATAGAAAGAAAGGAAAGTGCTCCATTTAGTGCTGATATACTGATTAATGCAAGAAAATATCTTGAAGAAAGAAATATTCAAGAGCAATGGTTAGATGATACTCAATTTATTGAAATTGAAAATATTTTTCAAGATATAGCATTTAACATACTGTCTAATGAAAATAGTTTTGATGATTATTTTATTTCTCATATGTTTTATGAACTTAAGCGTACTAATAAAGAAAAAACAAAAATACTTATCTCTAATTTGTTAGATGGTGAAAATGGTATTGTGAAGGTCGCTGACCTTATAAAGTATCTCGGAAGAGATTCAACAAATGGTCCATATATTCAAGTGAGTGAAGATAGTTTTGACAGTATTATGGACTTAAAAAAAATTAGGGCCTTAGCGAAGGAGATAAATATGGGGGATCTTCCTATGAGTACACAGGCTGCAATAAAAAGTATTCTTTATGGTGGTAAATATTATTTAAGAGATGGGGTTGCGGGAGAGGAATACTAATAAAATTGTTATTCGAATAATAATTTTTTGAGTTATTTTTTTGACAGGCTCATAACGTTCGCTTGTTGACGTAGAACATCCTCCCTAAAATAAAAGTGATTAAAATTAAAATAACACTCGATGGATGTTTTTTTATAATTTGCCATTTCAATAAAAATAAAGTAGAGAATAACAGACGTGAAATAAAAGGAGAACAACATGAGGTTTGGTGAGTTGGATGAGACAGCATTAATTTTAATGACAATAAATGCTGTGGCTTGGGGGATAAATATTGGGCTATTAAGTATGTGGATTATCAGATAAAAATATAATGTTATATCCTGTTGATAATTATTCAAAATGTGTTAATTGAATTGCACTGAATATTACAAGGAGAGGATATGCATAAAAATCACGATGAGGCCATTGATTGGGTAGCAAGACGATTAATTGAGGATGGCATCTACACCAATATTGAACAGGCATATGCTAAGGCAACGGATATCATCAACCAAAAGAGAGAGGAGGTTAGACTCAAACAGGAAAAGGATTATTTCCGTTTTCGTATTAAGTCCATAAAGAAAAGAATAAATTCCGGGTACGAATACGCAAACATTCCATACAAACCTAAAAAGCCGATAGTTAAAAACAACAATTCAGATTCATTTTGGGATTGGGATGCTGATGATAAATAAAATCATAAAAATATAAAGGAGAAAAATAATGACAACAAAAACAATCAAACAACAAATTGCTTCAGCACAGGAACGCCTATACTTCTTGGAAGCTAAAAAGAAACAACAAACAAAAAAAGAAAACACGCGTCAGAAAATTATTTTCGGCGCAGAGGTTGCCAAAGTCTTAGGATGTGATATTGGTTATGTAGATAAAGAGTTAGTCTTTGGTGTTTTACTTAACATATCCAATCTTCATGAGAGTGATGTTGAGGCATACAGAGCACAAGGACAAGCCTATATCGAAAGTGTTTTAAATAAATCCAAACAGTAAATTTCCTTATTTCACGTCCGAACGGTGAACTGGCCTAAAATTTGTTTTAGGTCGGTGAACTGTTGTGCAAGTCAAAATTAATGATGTAAAAAATGTTTTAATTTTCTTGAATATTTACATAATATAAGAGATTATCTCTAATAGAAGTGTTGTTCATTATGCAGCTAATGTAGTTTCCACTGAATATAAAGTTATAGATAAGGGGAATGATTAATGGGCAGTTCAATTAAAAAGTTATCACGTATATGTTGGAACTCTAATAATTGGAAAAAACCATCTGGAGGTGAAGGGAAATCGAAAAATAAAGATAGCTATGAGTATCAATACGGGTTCGGTCATGAAGAATGGATTTTTGATACAAGTAAAATAATAGATGGCTATCATTATGCATACTTACAGTCTGTTTACAATCATGGCGATAGAGAATGTGTTTATGATATATCACTATATACAATAAAATCAGAAGGAAATAAAAAAACACGATATTGGCTTGGTGAGATTATTCAGGTTGAGGCTGTAGATGCTGATGAATCAAAACGAATACTGAAAATATATAAAGAGAAAGGATGGTATGATGAAATGAAGGCTCAATTGGAAGCTGTGGGTGCGGATACTTCTGAATTTGATAAAATAAAAAAAGATGATTTTTTTGTTGTTAAATTTAAGCCTGAAAATTTGATCACTGTGACACCTTATTCTTTTCCGTATACTGACCCTGCAGTACCTTCTAATTATTATAATTTACTTAATTTCATATGCAAACCAAGTTTTAGCAACCAGAATAGCTCATTTGAGTTTGTATCAGGTAATAAAGATAAGAAAGAATTCGGGAATAGGCAGGGTAGTAAATCATATATTGAAATTGATTATTTGCATAATAATATTCAGAAAGGGCTATATGGCTTATTATGTTCTGAATATGGAAGTGAAAGTGTTGGAACTGAAAATAATACAGGATATAACTCAAGAATAGATCTTGTTGTAAGGCTAAGTAATTCATCTTTTTATTTCTATGAGATAAAAACAGGTACAAGCGCTTTGGCCTGTATCCGTGAAGCTCTGGGACAGGTTATCGAATATGTTCATTTCAGAGACAGCCCCATCAATGTGGATAAAATGTTTATAATAGGAATATACCCACCTAATGAAGAAGAGATTAAATATATAAAAATCCTCAGAGAAAAATATAAAATCCCTATTTATTATCAACAGTATTTCATAAAAGATAACTATCTTAGTTCTGAAGAGTATTAGTCTGCTAAACTAACTTAATTCCCCCAGTTTCATATAATCAGAGTGATACTGGGGAATGAAATTTAGATCTCAAACTCTTCCAAAGTTTTACCACTTTCAAGCGCAGCAGCGATAGCTTTAGGTGTCCGCCCCTGACCAGTCCACGTTTTTTCATCGCCGTTTTCATCAATGTATTTATATTTGGCAGGACGAGGTTCACGTTTAGCTTTTGCTGATTTACTTGTGGACACAGAGCCAAGCAGTTCAGCCGGATCGATACCATCTTCCAGTAGCTGGGCGCGTAAAGCTTCGATTTTAGCCTGACGTTCAGCCCGTTCTTTTTGACCACTAGCTTCTTCTTCACGCCGATCTTCAACAATGGCGGTAAGCTTTTCGAGCATTTCTTCCAGTGTTTCCAGATCGATTTCACGCGCCTGAGCACGCAGGGTACGAATGTTATTTAATACTTTAAGGGCTTCACTCATTGGGCGTCATCCTGATGGAGAAATAAGTCATGGTTAGGTGTATGTCAAAATTTGACAATTGGCAATGGAGAATCATATATCAATAGAACTAAGGAGGAAATAATGCAGAAGAAAAAATCAACTCGCAATCCCCTTGAAGACACGGCTATTTTAACGCGTTTGGCACGAAAAGCATCCAGAAAAGCGATTAAAGAGGCTTTTCAGGCTGGTGTGGCAATTCACTATATTGCTAAAGGGAAAATTGTCAGAGAATATCCTGATGGTAAGAAAGAGATTATCAGTTAAAAATGTTTTATAAAATCATCATATTCAATTGACTTCATGGCAAATAGTGATATGTATATTTATGTAATAAACATTTTTTTAGTTTTTAAATCTCCATAAAAGGCAAAAATTAAATCTTTTGCCTTTTCCATATACCTCGTCGTTAACCGTTCATCGGTAAAAAAGCCAAGTATCCGTTTTTTGCTCTTGTTCAATCAGGATTAATTGATTATCTCTTTTTTATCATTTAAATGACAAAGGAGATAAAAATGATCTTGTTGAAGAAAAGAAAAAGTAAAAAAGGGTTTTCCCTGCTTGAACTACTTTTAGTTCTTGGGATTATCGCAGCGTTAGTGGTTGCGGCGTTTATTGTTTATCCAAAGGTTCAGTCCTCGCAAAGAGCCACAGCGGAAAGTAATAACATAGCGACAATTCAGGCTGGGGTAAAAGCGCTTTACACGGCAGCATCCAGTTATTCAGG
This sequence comes from Brenneria goodwinii, assembly GCF_002291445.1. Lineage (NCBI taxonomy): Bacteria > Pseudomonadati > Pseudomonadota > Gammaproteobacteria > Enterobacterales > Pectobacteriaceae > Brenneria > Brenneria goodwinii. The sequence continues at coordinate 277,861 of NZ_CP014137.1, forward strand.
GCTAAATGAAACAGTAGCGGTTCAGGCAAAAATTTTTCCTGACAATATGTTAGTCAGTAGCAAACCAGTGAATGCCTTTAAAGGCAACGTCTTGTTAGGCACATCAACCGATAGTCCTTCCGGCGTGGCTAACTCGGCATTTACCATTACCTATATTGGCGTTCCCGCATCCGAATGCACCAAAATAGTGTCCGGTGTTGGCGCTAACTTTTACAGCGTAGCGATTGGAACGGGCAGCACAGCATTAACAACTGGAAATATTAGAAAAGCCAGCAGCGATATGAATATGGCGACAGTGGCGTCAACGTGCCAGTCTGGTGGAAATAGCAATACTATTACCTTCACATCATTATAAATAAAAGGGCGCTCGCCCTTTTATCAATTAATCCCTTACAGATATCTTGACCACTTTTTTATTTTTGCTAATTGATTAATAGGTGAAATAAAAAAGGACGAGAAAAATGAATAAACATAAAAAAGGGTTTTCCTTACTGGAAATTATTTTGGTGTTAGGTATTGGTGCGGCAACGGCTTTCATGAAGTTTCAGGATATGAAAAACGATCAAGAAGGCATCATGGCAAATACCGTTGGATCGCAAATGAAACAGATGGGGGAAGCGGTAAACCGTTATATCAGCATCCGCTATGACAAACTATCAACTTTGTCTTCCAGTAGCAGTCAGACCAGCGATCCGGGACCAAGAATCTGTTCAGCCGCAGGCTGTGAAATCACTTACCAGACGCTGATTAATGAAGGCTTATTACCTGCTGGCAATAAAGGCGTTAACACGCAGAAGTCTTCTTACAAGATTTTGTTAAAGCGTTCAGGCACCTCACCCAACTATGTTGTTAATGGCCTAATCACAACAACATTGCCGTGGATTGAGGGAAGCAGAGTTCGTTACGACCTGTTAGGCCGTGCCATGCAGGCCGCAGGGATTGACAGCGGTATGACACAATCATCAACCGTTGCATCAGGATCGGGTGGTCAATGGACAGAAAACCAAAATAGCTATGCAGGGATCAATTCGGCGGGGCTATTAGCTTACCGTGTTGGTTATGACAGCGCCATGTATTCGGTTTATCTGCGTCGTGATGGGACATTGCCAATGACAGGCGATCTCAATATGGATGGGAATGATATCAATAATATTGGAGACATGACGGCATCAGGAACCGCGACAGCCACAACATTAAAATCCACAGGCGCGACCAGTGTTGGCTCTACGTTAACGGTTGCAGGCGCATCCAGTCTTAAAGGTGCAGCATCTTTAGGCTCAACATTAACCGTTGCCGGGGCTTCTACCTATACGGGAGTAATGACAGTTAACAACAATATCAACGCGTCAGGAACGATAACTGCAGGCGGTCAGTTCATTGGACATAACACTGCCGGAGATAAATTTTCTATTGGTAGTGGAAATACTAACGCCTATGAATTTCGTCTGGATGCAGCCAAGCCGCTTACTATTTGGCGTAATGGTGGTGAAGCCGCAGAAGAAAGATTACTTGTCTCTGGTTCGCAGAGAAATCTTGGGGATTTGAAAATCGTAGCCAGTGGTTCGGCTACCGGTTCAATCACGTCATCAGGAAATATTACCTCCGGTGGCACAGTAGCCGCTCAGTATTTACAGCCAACATCGACGGTGGTTGCCGAGGCGGCTTGTTCTGCTACAGGAGCAATTAGTAAAGACTCAACAGGGGCAATCCTTTCGTGTCAGTCAGGGACTTGGAAAGGCTTTTCAAAAACAAATAAGTTACAACCTCTTTATGTGGGAACTGTTCCAAATTGTAATAATAAAGTGGTATCCACTAATCCAACTCATTTGAACTGTTCTACGGAATTTATTGGCTATGCCATACTTCCTGATTAATTTTTTATTTTAAGTCTGCCACCTGTTAGTCATTATTTAAATTGGTAGTGTAAAAGTATTGTTTTTATCTTTAATAGAGTTATATGTTTATTATCGTATAACTCTGGAGATAATAAATGAAAGGTTTTAACTATAAAGAAGGATTGTTGTTATTTACATATTTATCTTACAGTAGTATTGCTATTTCTGAAGATATGATATTTAAATCACCTGTGGGTAGTCTGTATACGCTTGAATATAACAACGAATATACAGGCGCTAATGTATTAAAGCTAACAATGACACATGTCTCTGATGATGCATGTACAAAGCTTGCCCCTGAGTTAGCAGGAAAATATTTTGAGGCTCAGGTAAACAATCAATATGTGCCATTGACTCCGCCTGCATCAGGAACAACATGGAACCGAAATTATGTTGTTGCTGATAAGGCCGCAGCGTTATGTCAATCAGGAAAAAATAACACCATTGTAGTGAATCATTTTATCTATCCAAAAACGTATGCGTTATATAACAAAAATGGCGATATTGTGAATTCAGTAAGCGGTTCGTCTGCCAAAGAAAACATTGTTAACAGTAGCTATGAAATCTACAGAAAAACTATGCAGACCAGAGAGAACCATCAGTTGTCGGTTAAATAAAGGAGCAACATTATGAAGAATAAAAAAGGATACTCAATATTAGAAATGGTATTAACACTGGCTATAGTGTCCGGTGTGGCCTATGCGGTGTTGAGCTATTATCGCAGTGAAAAGAAAGACAGAGCAATAAGGGAAAACGCCCAACAGATTGAAACGATATTCAAGGCATCGGATTTCTATCTTATTGGTTTAAGATCTGATGGCTCTAATCAGGACAGAAACAAGATCTCTATGCAGATCCTGAAAAATATGAATGCGTTGCCGATAAACCTCGGTGCGTTTACCAAACAAGAGATACTGGTTGATACGCTACCCGCAGCGCAAACGCCAGAGCCAGAAACGAATGAGAGTATTAATCAACCAGAAGAGCCGGAAATCGTACCGGAAATCCCATCTACACCTGAAACCCCGATTGTTGATAACGTCTCTTTCCCTGATGAATGGTTGAAGAGCGATCCTGTGGTTGTTGTTAATAATCCGGTTCCTGTTGAGCCAACACCTGAGACGCCAGTAGAAACAACACCAGAGCCAAGTATTCCGGTAGAGCCTGTTGAGGATGATACGACTACAGGTGCCGTTGAGAAGGAGATAGATGAAGCATTATCAAAAGACAGCTACTTTCTTTGGAGTGATGGGGGACTTGATGGCTATCAAATATCAATCGTAATGAAATTGGCTGATGGAGATTTAACAGTTCTGCCGGGGAATAATTACGTTAATCTCACACCATTCTTAGATTCTGGGACTCCTTACTTGAACTATCATGAAAAAATATCAAATATGGTTGCGCAGACGGCTAAAAATACATCCATATATTCATACGAGATTGAGTGTTCTAAAGTTTCTAATAGTTATTACGACAAGTGTGCGTATACCTCTGATTATTCGTATCTGAACTTTACCATTTATAACGCTTTTAATGTTTCTGTGGGATTAACAATAGAAAAATCCTCAAGCACTTTGATTAATTATTGGGTGAATAATAAATTATTGTCTTTAAAATCAGAAGTAAACAATAACGCTTATTCATGTATAATTCCAAATGTAAAAACAAGGACTCTCCTGATAGGATATCTTAATGATGGAACTTATAGGCGTTATGAATTGGCTACTGATGGCGTGTTGTATTCAGTATCTTTTAGCGCCTCTTATTTGTCTTGTAATTCTAATAGCAATAGAACCATCACTAAAGTGGGTGATTATTGGTAACATTGTTAAAAATAAGAATGTTATTAACCAGTTTAATAAAATGATAAATATATTTGACAAACAAAAAATAATATATTATTTAATATGTATCTTCAAAGATATTCACTTCACTTCAATGAAGTGTCTGATTGCTCCATATATGGAGAGTTTGTTTACAGCCCAATGGGCTGATATCGTTGCCCCAAATGTAGGGCTAAGTATTCTATCCTATGGATAGTGCCTCAATGAGGCAGTAAAAGGGCTTAACGGCCCTTTTTGCGTTTCAGCTTATAATAAAAAGCTATTCAGAAATTAACTCACATCTTTTGTTTGGTAGGTTCGATATAGAACATCAAGCCTTTCCCACAACACAAAAGACAGGATCTCTTTGGCTTGGGGATTTTCAATCTCAACAACGGCGTAAATTAATGCCCGGCACTGATCGATGATTTCTTCAAGTTCCAACGGCGTGTTATCGAACATGATAAGCCTCCGCTGCTGGATATGGCAAAAAAGCAGTAGCCAGATGCAGATTTTCAGGAAGTGAATAGGTAAACTGACAGACAGCCATAGCGTTATCCTTCTAACGTTGTGGTTAGCCCCTGTCTGGTATTGCTGTACCTTTCAGGGGCGACTGGTGTTCAGGTAGTCTTGTATACGTACCTGATCGGCTGCAATTTAAGGCTAAGAATGGTGCTAGTCAATTGCTAAACGTGATATAAGAAAATGCACGGTTAGTAAGCCTCCAACCTTTCAGATTCCTATAGTCCCCGGATCTGTGAGAGCGGTTTGGTGAAGTGGTGGCAAATGCGTTTCAATACGTTATCATGTCATCGTTACTCCATATGTATTGGCTGTAGCGACCTGCAGGTAGTACTCTGGATAAACATCAGAGCTTGAGGCAGTCCTAACCCAGAGATGTAATAGATACTTTAAATAATAATGGATGATTATGAGACCTATTAATTCAATTATTATGAGGCTCGCCAAGCGAGCTGAAAAATTACAACCAGATCATTTGATAAAATCTTTTGTTGATGTTGGTCCTACATACACTTTGCTTTCAAGTACAGACAATCAAATAATGTTTGGTCGAAGAGGAACTGGGAAAACTCATTTTTTAGCAGTACTTAACAATGATATACTGAAAAGAGGCATTATTAGTGTATCTATTGATATGCGATTGATAGGTTCAACTGGCGGTATTTTTTCCGATCAAAATATTGCCTTAAGCGAAAGGGCTACAAGACTTTTATCGGATACATTATGTAATATTCATGAGTTTATTATTGATTATATCTTTGAAAATGAAGTGGAGAATACAGCAGAATTAACTGAGCTATTGAATGAATTTATTGAACAAGCAACGGCATTGAGCATTGAAGGTACATCAGAAGAAGAGATGGGATTGTCCAATCAATCTACAAGAAACTCTTCCATAAAATCTACTTTTTCTAACAAAGGCATCTCTGCCAGTTTGGATTTTTCAGGAAATACCATATTATCGAATGCCGAAAAAAGTAAAATTACTGGAAGAAAAGTACTAAGAATACATTTTGGCACAATCACAAATTTACTTAACAATATAGTGTCAAAATTACCGAAAAAAGAACTTTGGATATTAATAGATGAATGGTCAGAGATCCCTTTAGATCTACAACCCTATCTTGCTGAACTTTTACGTCGCATTTTATATCCGATTCCGGGAATTACCGTGAAAATAGCCGCGATTGCGCATAGATGTAATTTTATGGAGTGCAATATTGAAACTGGTGTTAGTATAGGAATAGAGCTAGGTTCAGACGCCTCATCTGTAATAAATCTTGATGAATACATGGTATTTGACAATGATCGTGATGCAGCTAAAGATTTCTTTAGGACATTACTTCACCGACATGCTTGTGCAATAGATAAGAATTCAGTGTGTGATCAAGAAGCAACTTTATTCATAAATGATGTTTTTACTCAGATTTCGGCTTTTGATGAATATGTTCGCGCAGCTGAAGGCGTTCCTCGTGATGCTATAAATATAATATCACTTGCGGCTCAAACAGCATTATCAAATAAAATATCAATTTTACACATTCGGAAATCTGCTCAAAAGTGGTTTCAAGTTAACAAACATGCAGCACTCAATAGTAGACCTGAAGCTGTTTCATTACTTGATCGAATCATCAATGAAGTTATAGGACACAGAAAGTCCCGTGGTTTTCTAATTAGTAATGAAAAAAATTATCAATTAATCGACTATCTATATGATATGCGAGTTATTCATGTACTAAAGCAAGGCGTTTCTGCGCAAAACTCTATTGGGAAAAAGTATACTCTTTATACTCTTGATTATGGTTGTTATGTAGAGTTAATGTCATCCAAAAATGCCCCATTGGGGTTAATTATAGAATCTAATGAAAACGATGAACTTCAATATATAGAAGTACCGAAGTCGGATTATAGATCTGTTAAAAATTCAATTTTAAATCTGGAGAGTGATAATGAGCAATTAAGACTTGGGTTAATTGTTTCCACAGACCAGTTACAATTGCCTGTTAATCAAAGTAAAACAAGGAAATATGTCGAAAAATCTATTGATAAAAAATTATTAAATTCGATACCACATAACATTGGCACTCTGAAAATAACAGGGACAATATATATACCAATTATATTTGTTGCATTAGTTTTAAGGAAAGCCAAAGGATTTAATCAAAGCTATGCCTCGGAGTTAACTAAAATAATCAATGAGCATATAGTCTTGAACATAAATAGACCAAAAATAGCAACAAATAATATGTCTAGGGAGTTAAGAAAGGACAGTATACTAGACCTCCCTTGGTTGAATTTTCATGAAAATGGTAGAAATCCTTTATTTTCTTTGAATGAAAAATGGAGTGAGTATTGGGAGCTTTATTTCGGAAGGTCAGCACCTGAGTTGTAAATAAATTGAGACTATCCTTGTTAATGTGGACTAGCGGGATGAATATTTCAGTAACATGCAGTTGCTCTTATTTTCGCTTTACTGCTTTATGATTATCTGATTAAAATAAATACAATAGCAGTTCATAATAAGAAAATGCTTCTCAGAAACTCTACCCTTGTGGTTTCTAAGAAGTTGGAGGTGGTTGGCGTATGAAGTATGTGTGCTGCGAACTTTTGCTATGGTTTCACTGTTGTGTTTGTGAGTAGGGTAGGGATCAGCAAGACATTCATCGCATAACTCGCGGACTGCTTTCGGTTAACTAGCGATTGTGTGTTTTGTAATCTGAAATTTTTATGTGTATTATAATATGCTTTATAATGTATGTAATAAAATGCATTTTCAGGTGACATATGGAACGCATCCTCGCAGAAAAATCTATCAACATCACTGAGTTAAGAAAAAATCCGGCAAAATACTTCATTGATGAGCCTGTTGCTGTTCTGTCTAATAATCGTCCTGCTGGTTACATGGTCAGTGCCAAGGTGTTTGAAGAGCTGATCGATCTGTTAGAAGAGAAGCAGGGCAGGATTCATACCGCTGCGCGTTTCAGGCCAACGGCTGAGCGTTTAAGTGATATTGCGGATAGTGGGCAGAAACTGCTGCAAAACGCCTCTGACAAGGATCTGACCGAGTTCACGGAATGAGCATTAGGATTTTCAAGTCAGCACTGATTCGCCAGCAATTGAGCCAGCAAGAGCTTGATGATTTGGCGGCGGATTTTCTGTCCTACAAAAAAGACGGCGTGTTGCCAGATACCTTTGGTCGTGATGCACCCTATGATGATGACCGCACCTATCCCTTGGTAAAAGAAGAGCAGGTAGCTCACATTCATCTTGCCGATGCGGATGCCCCTTTCCCTAAGTTTTTACGTCAGTTCAAACGAACCAGCGATCAGGCGCATTTGGTATACTGCCAAGGTGCGATGGATCCCGATGCTTATCTGCTGATTATCATCCTGAAACCCGAAGCGCATAAAATGGCGCGAAACAATAACTATATGCATAAGATCGGGATGATAGCCGAAGCATTCAGGATGAAGCATTAAATTGGCTAAAAAACACCCGCCTAAACAGGACACAAAATTCATTGGGGGTATTTTGGGGGGTATCACCAAAGATGAAACAGGTAATTTACATTATTAATCAATCAAATAGTGAATAGGTGTTGTTCCTATTATCGCACCATCACAATATAAATTCTTATAAATCAATTGGTTGGGATTAAAAACCTGCCTTTTATTCATTCTATAAGAATCGGTAAAGCATCACTCATAACTGCCGTTATGGTTGATATGGCAATTGGGATTGTTAACTGTAACGTCCTGAAGTTGTACAGCTCGAACAGGTACAAGCTCAACTCGAAGCCTGATGACTCCCATAGTCTCAAAATTGCCCGATAAACGCTTAGAAGCCACGCATTCAGCCCCGATGCCCAAACAGGTTTATGGTGATTCTCGTCCCTGTAAACGATATACAGGCTCTATCTCCGGTTGGCTCACGGTTCCTTATGGATACACGAGCGTCCTAATAAGATGGTTTTTCAGCGTACATGATGAAGTCGCTAAAGCTCCCCGATGATTGGTATCACCCCCCTCTGTCAGGATAGTTGTCACCCCCTGTTGAAAATCTAAATGGGGACAATGGAGCCTGATATGAAACGTTATTCACCGGAACGTAAAGCCGCGGTATTGGCAAAATTATTGCCGCCTTACAACATGACCGTCTCCTTGCTGGCTCAGCAGGAGGGGATTTCTGACGCAACCCTGTATAATTGGCGTAATCAGGCCAGACTGGAGGGGAAACCGGTGCCCGGAGCCAATAAAACTACTGAGCAATGGTCGAGCGAAGCCCGTTTTGCCGTCATTGTTGAAACCGCCACGCTCAGTGAGGCGGAATTAGGGGAATACTGTCGTCGCAAAGGACTCTACCCACAGCAAATAGCACAGTGGAAGCAGGCTTTTATCGAACAGAATAACGATAGCCCTGCGGATAAAGCGCAGTTAAAGCAACAGGCTAAAGAAAACAAACAACTTAAACGTGAACTGGCGCGAAAAGAAAAAGCGCTGGCGGAGGCTGCCGCCTTGCTGGTACTGCGAAAAAAGCTCAACCGTTACTACGGGATGGAAGACGAGGACGACTGACGCCCGTCCTTGAACGCGTGCAATTTATCCAGTGGATACGGGAGGCGATGAACCAGGGGGCCCGTCTGGTTCCGGCCTGCCGGGAAGTGAATATCAGCCTGAGAACCTGGAAGAGATGGCACAGGCAGGCCGAAGATCGGCGTCCCATCGCAGTACGTCCGACCCCGGGCAATAAACTGACGCTGGCGGAGGAACAGCAGGTACTGGCCGTGTGTAACCAGCCGGAATACGCCAGCCTGCCCCCTGCGCAGATCGTACCGCGTCTGGCGGACAATGGCATCTATCTGGCAAGCGAATCAACGTTTTACCGGATACTCCGGCGCCATGGTCAGGTTCATCATCGCGGTCGTAGCCGGGCGCCGGTAACCCTCAGTAAGCCGACCAGCTACCATGCCACTGCGCCCCGTCAGGTCTGGACCTGGGATGTGACGTGGTGCGCGTCACGGGTACGAGGCCGTTATTTTTATCTGTACCTGATAGAAGATATTTTTAGCCGGAAAATCGTTGGTTATGAGGTTCATGAAGAGGAGAGCGGTGAGCACGCTGCCGCGTTGCTGCACCGTGCCGTGCTGCGAGAACGATGCTACCGGCAACCGCTGGTGCTGCATGCCGACAACGGTGGGCCGATGAAGTCCCAAACGTTAAAGGCAAAACTGGAAGAGCTGAATATCACGGGTTCGCACAGTCGGCCTCGGGTCAGTAACGACAATCCGTTCGTGGAGTCATTGTTCAGAACGTTAAAATATGTGCCGGGCTGGCCGTCAGCGGGCTTCACGGGACTTGATGAAGCCAGACGATGGGTTGAACGCTTTAGCCGCTGGTATAACGAAGCGCATCGACATAGTGGCATCGGTTATGTCACACCGGAACAGCGCCACCAGGGGCAAGATATAAGTCTGCTGGCAAACAGGAAAGCGGTGTATGAAGCGGCGAGGAAAGCCAGACCGGGTCGATGGTCAAGGCAATGTCGTCAATGGCAGCGAGAAGGCGTGGTGATGTTGAATCCGGATAAGCCACAAAACGCATCAGAAAAAGCAGCCTGAAAACGCATTAAGGGTGACAACTTCGTTGACAGCTACCGTCACCAGCCGGGGCTTTATGGCTTCTATTGTCTTTTTTTAGGGGGATTGAGGAGGGCTTTTTAAGCAGATTCTAATACGATGGGTATGCGAAAAGCGACCAGCAAAGCTACCCGAGCAAGGTTTAATGCCAGCCGAACGCACCTTGTTTGAGAGATTACGTTCTAACTAACATGGCATAGGCCGATTGAAACAGGAGTGATTTTCTCAGGGCTACGTTGGACAGAAGTTAGCCAACTGGCTCAGGTTTCCACTAAGTTATAGTCACGCATGGTCAGCGTTTCTTTGTTGGAAGGCGATTTCATCATGAAATATACGCGTCCCATTTCACACCGCGCATGACTAAACGTCCTGTCACCTTCGACAACAGAGCAAGCAAGCGAGCAAGACCTATGGCGGGGTTGTCAAACATAAGGAACGAATTGGAGCCATCTTGGCTAAATAGTAATCCATTGTTCTTAATGAGAATTCCCTTTGTGATATCTAGGTAAACATCTGGTTGGCCCGCATCTGGCAACTCAATAAGCTTTCTCTCGATACTATCCAAAGCTGCGCCTTTATATGTTAGAACGATACTCAATATCCTTGCATAAGGCCAATCCAGGTCGCCCAGTTGAGCGCCATCCAATGTGCTCGGCGCCAGCGCTTTCACGCTCTCAATGTTGAGAGCGATATCGTCAAGAACAGATGGAGTGATTTCAGTTTTGATCTCGCAAGTTGCTACCGTTCCCTCTTGAAAAATCAGATCATGGCCGCTAGCAAACGACAACCGTGGCATGGATTTCAACATCAGCACAATGTCTTGCTGTTTTGAGCGCCGCCCACTTGAATCGACAATCATTCCGCTTACGACGCTAGTCATTTCGGGAAGGTGTGCGATTAGAAAGTCTTGAATCAGTCGTTCCCGCGCTGACCCCGCAGTGGCAGGGTGATGTAATACATTAGTCATTTCGTATTGGGCATTTAATGCTTTGACGGCTCCATGACAGTATTCGACTAGTGGTTTCATTTGCTTGCTCTTTCCTGATCGTGTGAAGTTAATTTCTAAAGATTGCAACTGAAGTAAAGTTTTTAATAGTGAGTTCACCACCAATTAGTAATGACCTCTGGATAAAGACGCACTTGGTAAGCTCTCAATTGGGACTTACACGACAATCTTTCCGCTGTACCAGCACATACATGCACCGATTACCCGACGAATCTGAAATTATCATCCTACAGCGTTGGCAAATCCTCCTTGGACAAGTATTCCATCAATTGCTCATTATGCTGCACACCTTCATAGAAAATGTGTCCCCAGGAATTGATCGACTTTTCGAGCGCTAGATCTCGGAATTGCTCGATCTGAACCCTGACATCCAGATCTTTTTCCCGCATCTTTCGCACCAGACGCAGCAACCGAATGTAAGCCTTTTGGAAGTAGCGATAGTAGCGGGATTGAATGTCTAATCCCTGAAGATGCCGAGTGACCAGGTCTTGCAGGTCTCTGTGAATATCAGGGTGTGGAGAAAGCGCGATCGAAACCGGCGCATTGAAAGGCACACCGACCTCCAACCTCAGGATTTGCCGATCAAGGAAATCATCAAAATAAGGATGAAGGAAGAGACGTCTTCCCTCGTCATCTACGGTTTCGGTACCTTTTTTACCCTGACAAATGTCACACATGGGGGAAAGGTTAACCAGAGTAATCGAGAATTCAGGGAATAGGTCCTTTGGCAGGTAGTGATCCAGCGTGTTCGGTGTTCCATCCTCACCGCACGCTGGGCAATAGTCCAATTCACGATTCCGCAACGTTTCCAAAAGTGGCTTCTGAATAGATTGTTCTGACGGATATAAATAGAGATTGTTGAACCGCCCATGGACCGCCACATCCGCCATCTCGGCCCACTGACCAACACGGTCCGGATCACCCCCGACCTCAATGTAGCGGGCCACCCGTTCTCGCCAACCATCCCGAATCCTGAGAAAGTAATCACGGTGAATCCCTCCTTTCCGCTCTGCCACTACACGGTCGATCAACTCTAGGTCACTCAACCCCAAATTCGGTCTGTCAAGTCGGATCACCATTTTCCCTCAGCCATGGCATGAATTTGGATCAACATCTCTTCATTGATGTTGTCTCCCAAAGCCCGAATGAGCGCCTCAGCCGAGCCGTACTCCTCCAACTTCTTTTGCAACCAAGCCTCGAACGGCTTAGATACGGACTTATCGCCAAATACATAGGACGAAATCCGCTGGATATCACCGCCGAAAGTTTCGAACGGCGGATGTTTGATAAACACCCCATCCTCGGTACGTTCGAATACATGGACACAATCCCGCGGTAGCTCGCGTACCGTGACCAATGAATGCGTGGCCAGCAACGCCTTCGACCCATAGTTCTCCAGGATCTCTTTTAGCATCTGGATGAAGGCGATCTCAAGCGTCGGATGTAGAAACAGTTCGGGTTCATCGATCAATACGAGGCTGTTACGGCGCATCGCTCCCACGATATTCGCTACGATGTATGAAAATAGCCGCTGCCCTGAACTCAACGCCACTGGACGGCCCCCCTTAAGGAAGACAATCCCGGACTGATGGTGAAGAAACTCGCACAGCTTTTTCGTATTGGGTTCATCCAACCTAGATACCCTGATCGGAATGTAGGCATCCGGCAATCCATCGCCGTCAACGCGATTGTCGACCACGACAATCGCGCCATTAAACAGCAACTCGCCATCGAACAACTGCTTTTTATCTCCATAGCCGGAAACCCCAACAGCGAGCTCGTCAAAATCAATAGCAATGCCGAGCACAGAATACAGTGTTTTGATCTTGGCGGACCAACTCTTGATCGCACCATATTTCCGATCGTCCTCAAGGCAAGATATCAACGAACAGGCTGCGTTCTGATTCGGCCAACGCCTAGATAGCCTTACCACTCGATACTCATTTCCCGCTTCGTCCTTTCTGGTTTCGTAAGTGCGCAAACCGAAGTATCGATAGACGCCATGGTCCTTTCGCTCAGCTCCGGCCTTCTTGTCCGTGGCCTCACTGTCCAACGGAAACAGTTCGAAAGGACTATAGGAAACCACCACCATCTGGTTGATATTGGGATCTACCTCGAAACCGGTTTCAACCTTCTCGTCCAGATCCAGTCTGAGCCAATCCTCGACGAGCTGAATCAAGGCTCGCGACTTCCCCACACCGTTAGGACCGATCAGAACATTAATGTCGTGAGGCAAAGGAGTATCTGCCGCGAAGTTCAACTTCAACGGCTGGATATCTCCAGCCGAAGTACGGAAGCGAAACGTCAAGTTTCCGATGCTGATCCCCTGACGGCTTAGAAAACGCCAGCCGTCGAGAAATGCCTTGACCGAACCACGTTCGCGCTGGAGCGACTTCCTGAATCCCTCGGTTTGTACCAACTCAAGGCTATCTTCGTCTTCGGCGATGTGTACCATGTAACTTGCGTCACGGAGAACTTTGGCAACTTCAACAGCAGCTTCTAGACTAAGGTGCCCATCGATCTGCTCATAAAAGGTGATATCTTCTGGATTGGAAACGTAGTGCACTTCGGGAATTGGGAAGATGCCATTCCATCCGTTTGAGACAAGGCTGTCAAGGTAGCTAAAAGACGTTGCTTGATCTTCGATCAGAATCTTTACCGTTGGAAGCTCGACTATCTGGCCATTGATCCGGCAATATGTTGGAAACGATGTCTTGTAGTCGTAGTCATCCCATTTATCGAACAGTAATAAGATGACGTCGCCATGCGACTGAAGCACGACCTCCCGCTTTACAACATCCTTCCCCACGTAGATTATGTCCACACACACCTCTTCTTTTTATCAACGGCCGCGAACACCATTAGAACGTTCGTTCTTATCGTATTAGTTCCCCACTTCATGTGAGTCGGAATACACCAAAATCCTATGGCGAATAGAAGATGTTTGCAGGTAAATCCCATGATGACAATACTTCGGACAGCAAGTGCTATCATGTTACGACCTTATCCGGCCACCGATCAATCTCCCAGCTTTTCTTCCGATTCATTGATCTCCTCCCAATAATCAGGACCATTTACTACAACTGGTTAAACCATGTACGCACCTTTTCCGCGATGGTCAGCGTCTTGCGCCGTTCAATACGGGCAATCACTTCCAGCAGGTCAGACCGACGGATCTCAAAGATCGAACTCTCGCCCAGAGCGGGCAACACATCTTTAGAAAAAATACGCTGGATTTGCGACAGAGTACTTTGCCGCCCCTCTCTGAGTTCGAGTCTGCGATGGTCAAGCCAAAGGGAATAGAAAGTTTTGAAGCTATGTCCGGTGGCCAGACTCTCGGCCTGCCGTTTTTGTTTGCGAACGGTGCAGGGGTTGATGCCTTTAGCCAACAGCTCGTGAGCTTCATCGCGCAATACGCGTGCCTTGCGTAAGCCGATTTCAGGATAACGGCCCAGAGAGGCGCTTCTGTTTACCCAGCCAGTAATAGCGGAAATGCCATGACTTACCGCCCACCGGCGAAACAACCAGACCGAGGCCATCGCAATCAGGAAGATAACAGGTTTTGCCGCTGGCTTTAGCCTGCCGGATAATTAGATCGGAAAGTGCCATGAAAAAAGCTCCCAAGTTGAGACTCAGGCTCTATGCTTGTCACTGCCTTATTTGATCCCAGCAACAATCCGGAACGCGTTGCCACCCTGTTTTTTTGGCCTCAATTCTGGCCGAGGGTGGTTTTCAATGGATTGCTTTGGAAACTGTTCTGACGAACACATCTCAGGTGCTCGTAAATCATGGCTCGGGACTGATCGCAAACTCGAACTCGGCCAAGCACTTTTTCAAAATGACGGTAATATGCACCTTTATAGTCAGACAGTGTGCGATCGCTAATGGGTTTGGTTTCGGCTCGAAATGTCAGCCAGTCTTTCCATAGTTCAGCGAATGTGAGCATTTGCTCGTTCTGTTTTTTTTCATTTTGCCTGACATAACGGGGAACGATGCCTTTTATCACCTACTCAACGGCTTCTGCATGAGCTTGCCGTGCTTGTGCTAGTGTCATTGCAGGGTAGGCACCCAGTGTTAATTTGGCTTGCTTCTGGGTGATACCGGTAGTGGTATATCCAGCTTTTGCTGTCATTTCTGTTGCACACCCGGATATAAAGGCTTCCGTCTGCTTTGGATTTTACGGAAATATTTTAACGTCTCCCTAAGTCTATTCAAACACCCTTTAAACCCTTATAATACGCGGTTTCACGGCACTTGTTGTCTCTGCTCGTCTACTCACGTTCACAGAAATCTACGGTGAGTTGGGGGTATCAATGGGGGTATTCGCTGCTCGGTCTAGAGGAGATACCCCCAGATGAAGCTCAATGCCAGACAGGTAGAGACTGCCAAGCCCAAAGATAAACCCTACATATTATATTTATTGATCTAATCTGTTCCAATCATAGAGTCTGAATATTTATAATATTGGTTGCAAGTAATGGAAATTGATCATTTGTTTGTCTGTACAAAAAATAATGCATCTATTGCTGATTTTCTTGTCCAGAATGGATTTCTTGAAGGAACCGCAAATCGCCACCCAGGACAAGGAACGGCTAATCGTCGATTTTTCTTTAACAATGTTTTTCTTGAATTTATTTACCTTGATGATAAAGAACTTATCTGTCAGTTTGCCAAAACAACTCCATCGCTTGATATTCTGCTACGGTTAACTGATCAAGAAGGTCGTTATTCTCCATTTGGTATCGGTTTTCGCCCAACAAAGCAGGGGGAGGCTGTCCCATTTCCTCACTGGCGTTATCAGCCAAGCTACCTGCCAGATGAATATTCGATTGAGGTAGGGATGGCTTCATCCAATGAGCCGCTATGGTTCTTTTTAGATTTTTCTGGCCGCCCAGATCATGTAGCAGAGGAAAAACGTCAACCGCTCTCTCATCCTTGTGGCATACAGCAATTGACTGGCATCCAATTAACTATTCCAGACGATGACGCTCTTTCACATGCAGCGAATGCAGTAGCGATGTTGGATGAGATTGAAATAATCCGAGGTAAACAGCATGAAATTATTCTTACATTTGATTTTGCGCGGCAGAATAAAAAGGTTTCTCTCATGCCTGAGCTACCGGTAACCATCATTTACTAAGGTACTGAATAGACATTTAACTTTTTTCTGTTTCTTTGATGCTATCGGTGCTGACAATATCGGGCTTTTGTTGGCTGATAGCGTGGGTGATGTAGGTCAGATTGCTGTCAAGCTGTTCTTGTTGCTGACGACTTGGGAAACTGGAGATCTCTTCCTTGGTTGGCTTGTGGCTATCCCTGGGAGCCGTCCTCGATTTAGTACCTGTCAAGAAGAGCAAGTGGCCCATATCCACCTAGCCGATGCGGATGCAGTTAGCTGATGCTGCGGGGGGTATCTTGTGATCTGTTCACCGTTTGTTAGTGTATGGAATATTTTTATTAATAACATGAGGATACAACCCGTAACGATGTATTTCTCCAACGAATAGGTCATCTGCATTCTTTGCGAATCTGCAGCCGTTGTTTCAGCCTATTAGCTATAATCGATTAGCGGTTTATGATTAATTTCTCAATGGAAAGATGATGATTGAAATCCGCCAGGCTGGAATAGATGATTTAGATACGCTATCAGATATTGAGATGTCTGCCGATCAAGCCTTCAAAGAGATCTCCGAATTGGCGTGGATAGCGGATGATTCTGTACAGCATAGCGATCTGTACCGGAAATTAATATTACTCGGTTCCTGTTGGATTTTGGTTAATGAAAAAGCGCCGATAGGATTTTTAAGTGCTGAGGTAATAGAAAATGAATTGCACATATGGCAATTGGCGGTCTGTCGTGAAAAACAGGGAAAAGGTCATGGCCGAGCATTACTTGAAAAAGCCATAGCGATGGCTCACGCATATTCTCTTTCTGCCATTACTTTAACGACATTCAGTAATGTCCCTTGGAATGCGCCATTTTATGCCCGCATGGGATTTAATATCCTTAATGAGGGCAACATCAGCGAACGTCTAAAAAATACGCTTCTTTCCGAGCAAAAGAGCGGATTACCGTTAAAATGGCGGTGCGCAATGGTGTACGAGTTAGATAATTTTTAATCGTCCATTCTTCTGATATGCCCTGCATTAATGAATCTTTGCGACAATCTCTAATGTGCCATTGATGATGAACTGAACGCCCATACACACCAACAGAAAACCCATCAGGCGGGAAATGGCCTCAATACCGCTTTTCCCAACCATTCGCATGATGAATCCTGAACTTTTCAAACTTAGCCACAAGATCAGACTGATCAACATAAAAGTCAGTACGGGAGCAACCGCTACCACCCATGGCGTAATATCCACACCGCTTTTTACTTGTGATGCCGTACTGATGATCAGCGCGATAGTCCCCGGTCCTGCGGTACTGGGCATTGCCAATGGAACGAAAGCGATATTGACCGCACTGGAAGAATTGCTGTTATTGATTTCCGCGGCTTTACTTGCCACTTCCGGCGCGTGTTCTGGTTTCTGCTGTGGAAACAGCATACGGAAACCAATGAAAGCGACGATCAGTCCACCAGCAATACGCAATCCGGGAATAGAAATGCCGAAGGTATTCATGACCAGTTGCCCGCCATAAAAGGCGACGGTCATAATGATGAAAACATACAGCGATGCCTGAAATATCTGCTTGTTCCGTTCGCTGTAGCTCATACTTCCCGCTAGCCCGAGAAACAGCGCTACCGTTGTCAGGGGGTTGGCAAGGGGTAAAATTAATACTAAACCAAGTCCGATTGTTTGAATTAACTCCAGCATTTAATCTCTCTGTTAGCTGTAAACGGTACAAGACCAGCAGTCGATCTCTTCTTTAATAATAAGTCACGGGGTGGTCTGGCGATGTCTTACTGTATGTTAGTTTTCCCGGTGAGAACCGTCATTTTCTGCCAGGTTTTTAAAACGACGGAGCGTTTTTGTCAGCATGTCTTTGGACAAAATATCGAACATCTGACTGATTTTTTTCCCCAACAGACCGCCGGGAGGATCAAAGCGAATCATCAACGTGACTTCGGTTCCGGCGCCTGACTGGGCGGGTTTGAACGACAGTCTGCCTTCATTGGGAATGCGGGCACCTTCCAGTGAACGCCAGTAGATATATTCGCCCGGTTTCTCGTCAACAATCCGCGCCTGCCACTCAATGAGTGCGCCGAATGGCGTGTTAACACGCCAGCGTGAATCGGTATAGTTAAGAATATCGATCGTGGCGAAATGATTCATCAGAACCGGCAACGTTTCGGGCTTACGCCAGAGTGCAAATAACGTTTCCGCAGGACGATTAATCGTGATACTGCTACGAATTTCGTCTGAATCGCTATTGCCTCTGCCTCCAATATTTTTTAGAAAAGGCGGTCGCAACAAGACTCTCCTCCTAATGGATTTTGGACCCAAAGTGGCATCTTTAAGATCATTGTGACCGATATTAACCATTAAGCAAAGTCGGAAGACCGCGTGGGTTTTATGTAACATGATCTATTCCTCTGCAACGGGTCTCGCATATCTGATGGCAAGACCTCTTTTCCTGGGAAAAGTGTTACCCTGACTTATCAATTCCTGATTAGGATAGTGCGGCAATGACGGAAAACGACATTTTACAATTAAGTGGTCTGGTCGGCGATCGGCTTAAGGCCCGTGGTGCGAAGATGACCTGCGCAGAGTCCTGTACCGGGGGATGGTTGGCTAAGGTTATCACCGATGTGGCAGGTAGTTCCGGCTGGTTTGATTATGGCTTTGTTACATACAGTAATCAGGCCAAACAAGATCTGGTTAGCGTGAACGAAAATACGTTGGCTAGCCACGGCGCCGTGAGTTCGGCGGTGGTGCAGGAAATGGCCGCGGGGGCGCTGATTGCCGCCGGAGCGGATTTCGCTGTCTCTGTTAGCGGTATTGCCGGGCCGGATGGCGGAACTGATGAAAAGCCGGTGGGCACGGTCTGGTTTGGTTTTACTGATAATCAGGGACATGCCTTCACCCGCAAAGCGTTATTCAGCGGAGACAGGCATACCGTGCGTTTGCAGTCCGTCCATTTTGCGTTGCAAACGCTGTTGGATGAATTTCTGCAAAATTAATCTTGATGCTGTATGCACATACAGTATAATATTGGAAATTATTCGGTAATCCATGATTGAACGGCCGGTAGAGAAACAGCTTTACGCCGTATGACAGGAGCAGAAATGGCTATTGATGAGAACAAGCAAAAGGCACTGGCCGCAGCGCTGGGTCAGATCGAAAAGCAATTTGGTAAAGGTTCTATCATGCGTTTGGGCGAGGATCGCTCAATGGATGTTGAAACCATTTCAACCGGTTCCCTGTCCCTTGATATCGCATTAGGGGCGGGCGGTTTGCCGATGGGCCGTATTGTTGAGATTTATGGCCCGGAGTCATCGGGTAAAACGACGCTGACACTACAGGTGATTGCCGCGGCGCAGCGTGAAGGTAAAACCTGTGCCTTTATCGATGCGGAGCACGCACTGGATCCGATTTACGCCAAGAAGCTGGGCGTTGATATCGATAACCTGCTGTGTTCTCAGCCAGATACCGGTGAACAGGCGCTGGAAATCTGTGATGCGCTGACGCGCTCCGGTGCGGTGGATGTCATTATTGTCGACTCCGTCGCCGCGCTGACGCCGAAAGCTGAAATCGAAGGTGAAATCGGTGATTCGCATATGGGGTTGGCCGCTCGCATGATGAGCCAGGCGATGCGTAAATTGGCCGGTAACCTGAAACAGGCTAATACATTGCTGATTTTTATTAACCAGATTCGAATGAAGATTGGTGTGATGTTCGGTAACCCTGAAACGACGACGGGTGGTAATGCGTTGAAGTTTTATGCATCTGTTCGTCTGGATATTCGCCGCATCGGTTCTATCAAAGAGGGCGAAGAGGTCGTTGGTAGTGAAACCCGCGTCAAGGTAGTGAAAAACAAAGTGGCCGCGCCTTTTAAACAGGCGGAATTCCAGATTTTGTACGGTGAGGGGATTAACATCTACGGCGAGCTTGTCGACCTGGGCGTTAAGCATAAGCTGATTGAGAAAGCGGGTGCCTGGTATAGCTATAACGGTGAAAAAATTGGGCAGGGTAAAGCCAACGCATGTAATTATCTGAGAGAAAATCCGGCTATTGCGGATGAACTGGATAAGAAACTGCGTGAGATGCTGCTGCATAAGAGCAATGAGTTATCTCCTGCCATTGATGGCGAAGCTTATGACGAAGCCGCCGCAGGTGAAGGCGATAAAGAGTTTTAATGTTGGCCGGGTTATTTGTACCGCAACGGTGTTCATTGAGTTGGTGAATGAGTAAACCATTACGTTATGCGATGAACGTGCTTTCCGTCCGCGATTATAGTGAAGTTGAAATACGCCGCAAGCTTGCGGCGTATTTGCATAAGACGGTTACTGAAAGCGCTGATGTTGATGAAATGGCTGCGCGTGCTTCCGTAGAAGAAATCGAGTCAGCCATTGCCTACTGCACTGAGCACGGCTGGTTGGATGATGAACGCTATGCGCGTCGTTATATCAGCAGCCGTAGTCGTAAAGGCTATGGCGTTCAGCGCATCAAAGCAGAGTTAGGCCAGAAAGGTATTGATAAGGCAACCATCACCGCCGCATTAAACGAATGTGATATTGACTGGTATGAACTGGCTAAAATCGCGGCAGAAAGAAAATTTGGGCATCTTCTGCCTGTTGAGTGGAAAGAAAAAGCAAAACTTCAACGATATTTGCAATACCGTGGCTTTTCCCATGAGGAAATCCATTCCATTTATGCTAATTTTTCAGATTGAATGCATACGGGATTTTACTTCCCATCGAAGAAAATTTATCTTATTCCCACTTTTTGTTCGTGAGTTGCACGGTAGCGTCAGCATGCTGCACTAACCTTGCCCGCGATCTGTTCTTCTAGCTTGATACCAGGACAATTATGAGCAAGAGCACCGCTGAGATCCGTCAAGCGTTTCTCGATTTTTTCCACAGTAAGGGACATCAGATTGTTGCCAGCAGCTCTCTGGTGCCGAATAACGATCCAACGTTGTTATTCACCAATGCAGGTATGAACCAGTTTAAAGACGTATTTCTTGGACTGGATAAACGCAGTTATTCACGGGCGACGACGTCACAGCGCTGCGTACGCGCTGGCGGCAAGCATAATGACCTGGAAAACGTTGGTTATACCGCTCGCCATCATACCTTCTTTGAAATGTTGGGTAATTTCAGCTTCGGCGATTATTTTAAGCACGATGCTATCCACTATGCATGGGAACTGTTGACCGATCCCAAGTGGTTTAACCTGCCGAAAGAAAAATTATGGGTAACGGTATACGCCACCGATGACGAAGCCTACGACATTTGGGCAAACGAGATTGGCGTTCCCCATGAACGTATTATCCGTATCGGCGATAATAAAGGGGCTCCTTATGCTTCAGATAACTTCTGGCAGATGGGGGATACCGGTCCTTGTGGTCCTTGTAGCGAAATTTTCTACGATCACGGTGAGCATATCGCGGGGGGGCCGCCGGGAAGCCCGGATGAAGACGGCGATCGCTATATAGAGATTTGGAACCTCGTCTTTATGCAGTTCAACCGTCAGGCTGACGGGACATTGCTGCCGCTGCCCAAACCTTCCGTTGATACCGGTATGGGCTTAGAGCGTATTTCCGCGGTGTTGCAGCACGTGAACTCCAACTACGAGATTGATTTATTCAAAACGCTGATTGCCGCTGTGGCCAACGCGGTGGGAACGACCGACTTAGACAATAAGTCGCTGCGTGTTATTGCCGACCATATCCGTTCTTGCGCTTTCCTGATTTCTGATGGCGTGATGCCGTCAAATGAAAATCGGGGTTACGTTCTGCGCCGTATCATCCGCAGAGCGATTCGCCATGGAAATATGCTCGGTGCGACCGATACGTTCTTCTATAAGCTGGTCGCTCCGCTGATTGACGTGATGGGCCCAGCCGCCGACGAACTGAAGAGTCAGCAGGCGATGGTTGAGCAAGCGCTGAAAACGGAAGAAGAGCAGTTTGCGCGTACGCTTGAGCGTGGTCTTGCGCTTTTGGATGAAGAAATAAAAGGTCTGAAAGGGGATACGCTGGACGGAGAAACCGCTTTCCGTTTGTATGATACCTATGGTTTCCCGCTCGATCTGACGGCGGATGTTTGTCGTGAACGCGGTTTGAAAGTCGATGAAGAAGGATTTGACCGGGCCATGGATGCGCAGCGGGCGCGGGCGCGTGAAGCCAGTGGTTTTGGTGTCGATTACAACAATCTTGTCCGTGTGGATGCGAAGACGCCGTTCTCTGGCTATGAGCAAAATCAGCAACAGGCGCATGTCATCGCGATCTATCACAATGGTAATGCGGTAGAACAGATTGATGCGGGTCAGGACGCCGTTGTTATTCTGGATGAAACGCCATTTTATGGCGAGTCGGGTGGACAGGTTGGCGATCGGGGCGAATTAAAAGGCGCTAACGTCAGCTTCGTGGTGCAGGATACGCAGAAATACGGTCAGGCCATCGGCCATGTCGGTCAGCTGGCTCAAGGTTCGCTGCGAGTGGGTGATAGCGTGGACGCGATCATTGATAGCGAACGCCGTAATCGAATTCGCCTTAACCATTCAGCCACCCACTTATTGCACGCCGCGTTGCGTCAGGTTTTGGGCGATCATGTCGCTCAGAAAGGTTCTCTGGTCAATGATAGCTACCTGCGTTTCGACTTTTCACATCCTGAAGCGATGACTCCTGAGCAGGTTCGTCAGGTGGAAGATATCGTCAATGCGCAGATTCGCCGTAACTTGGCGATACAAACGGATGTCATGGCGCTGTCTGATGCAAAAGAAAAAGGGGCGATGGCTCTCTTTGGCGAGAAGTATGAAGATCACGTGCGGGTATTAACCATGGGTGATTTTTCTATTGAACTGTGTGGCGGCACGCACGCCAGCCGTACGGGGGATATTGGCCTGTTCCAGATCGTATCTGAGTCTGGTACGGCTGCCGGTATCCGTCGTATTGAAGCGGTTACCGGGGAAAATGCGCTGACGGCGTTGCACCACCAGAGTGATGTTTTACAAGATGTCACACAGCTTTTAAAAGGTGATAGTAATAATCTGGTTGATAAGGTACGTTCTGTACTTGAGCGTACCCGGATGCTGGAAAAAGAGCTCCAACAGTTGAAGGCGCAACAGGCCGCGCAGGAAAGCTCCTCGCTTTCAGGCAAGGCGAAAGAGATCAATGGCGCCAAACTGCTGGTCACTCAGTTGGACAATGTTGAGCCCAAAATGCTTCGCACCATGGTTGACGATCTGAAAAACCAATTAGGTTCGGCCATCATTGTGTTGGCAACGACATCGGAAGGTAAGGTTAGCCTTATTTCCGGGGTAACGAAAGACCTGACAAACCGGGTGAAAGCCGGGGAGTTGATAGGTTTTGTTGCTCAGCAGGTTGGGGGTAAAGGCGGCGGGCGCCCTGATATGGCGCAGGCCGGCGGCAGTGATATCGCCGCTTTACCCGCTGCGTTAGCCAGCATTGAACCTTGGGTGGCTGATAAGCTATAAATATTAAATCAGAGTGTTATCCTAGCAAAACGCCATAACTTCATTGGTTTTGGCGTTTTTGTCTTGCCGAAAAGGCTTCCGGCAAGCAAGATGAATGCGATGCTACCTTCGATGTTATTAAGTTGGATAGGCTTGCAAGTCTTGTTGTGGTAACAAAGGCACAAGCTACTTATATCGACTAAACTAACAGTAGCGACAAACAAATGAGTGAGATGGTGAGAGTTATAACTTCCATCTAGGTTTACGTTTTCACGGCACATGATGGATAATGACGGGGAGACAGAGAGACCCGACTCTTTATAATCTTTCAAGGAGCAAAGAATGCTTATTTTGACTCGTCGAGTTGGCGAAACCCTCATGATCGGCGATGAGGTAACGGTTACCGTACTAGGGGTAAAAGGCAATCAGGTGCGTATAGGTGTTAACGCTCCTAAAGATGTTTCTGTCCACCGTGAAGAGATCTATCAGCGAATCCAGGCAGAAAAATCGCAACCGACATCGTATTGATCGGCAAGGCGTCTCGCGGAAACGAGACGCTATTGTTGTTTTTCCGCGTTTTCCCCTTTTTGTCTGCTTGCTAACACGCTTTACCTCCTTCGATTATCTTTTCTCACGACAAGATAAGCGTCTGTTTTTCTGTTGATAAAATCCTCTTTTTGCTGTGAATCTGCCCGTCTTGGATGCGAATTGCGCAAACGAACATAAGTTGGGAAAAAGTATTTGACTTATAAGTCCGGGAAAGTAATATGTGCGCCACGCAGTACCGGTGACGACCACAAGAAACATCCGATGGTAGTCGCAGGTAAGGTTTGGTGAGGTGGCCGAGAGGCTGAAGGCGCTCCCCTGCTAAGGGAGTATGCGGTCAAAAGCTGCATCGAGGGTTCGAATCCCTCCCTCACCGCCATTTATTTTGCATCCGTAGCTCAGCTGGATAGAGTACTCGGCTACGAACCGAGCGGTCGGAGGTTCGAATCCTCCCGGATGCACCATATTGAGTTGGAATGGCAGTCATCCTGGTCTGATATAATTCGTTTTTTTCAAACGATGGCCAGGGAGGATAACATTGCTTCAGCAACGGCCCGCAGGGCGAGGCTTTGCCGAGTCATCCTCCCGGATGCACCATATTATGAATGGTAAGTTTAATCGGCATTTTAGTGCCGGTAGTGAAAAGCAAACACTACGTTATACCAAGAATCATCAATGCATCCGTAGCTCAGCTGGATAGAGTACTCGGCTACGAACCGAGCGGTCGGAGGTTCGAATCCTCCCGGATGCACCATATTAAGTTGGAATAGTAGCAACCCCGGTCTGATATAACTCGGCGTTTCGCCAAACGAAGACTAGGAAGGATAATGTTGCTTCAGCAACGGCCCGCAGGGCGAGGCTTTGCCGAGTCATCCTCCCGGATGCACCATTCTTGATATCCTGCGTTATCTGGCGCCTAATAGCCATTCGCTAAGACAGTTTCTCACTCTAATGCATCCGTAGCTCAGCTGGATAGAGTACTCGGCTACGAACCGAGCGGTCGGAGGTTCGAATCCTCCCGGATGCACCATATTAAGTTGGAATAGTAGCAACCCCAGTCTGATATAATTCGGCGTTTCGCCAAACGAAGACTAGGGAGGATAACGTTGCTTCAGCAACGGCCCGCAGGGCGAGGCTTCGCCGAGTCATCCTCCCGGATGCACCATATTGAATTAGAATAGCAGCAATCCTGGTCTGATATAATTTCCTTCCCTTTCTCTGCTTCTTCATCCTTTTTTGTTCTCACTGTTCACGTCTTAAACGTTGTATATCACCGTTTTTCTTGCGGTATGCCAGGTTTATCTTTTTTTGTTCGCCGCTTTACCTGGCTGATTAATTCCGTTTTTGGCACTCGTTCGATAAATGACATTACCAGCATCAGTAATACTATGATTTTTATGTGCTTATTGAATAAGCGACAATGTTTTAACTTTGCGATAAAGTAGGACACTTATTTTCAGTGATCATGGAGTCATGATGTACGATCGCTATCAGGGTCTAATCTTTGATATGGACGGCACCATCCTCGATACGGAACCCACGCATCAGAAAGCATGGAACAGCGTGCTGGCAAGGTATGGGATTAGCTATGATCCCGCTGCCATGTCGGCATTGAACGGTTCTCCGACCTGGCGTATCGCCCAGGAGATTATTAGCAGTAATCAGGCGGATATCGATCCCCATCGGTTAGCTGCCGAAAAAACAGCCGTGATGGAGGAGATGCTGCTGGATACGGTAACGCCATTGCCGCTGATTGATGTCGTCAAAGCATACCGGGGACGTCGTCCGATGGCGGTTGGCACGGGGAGTACGCATAGTATGGCGGACCGACTTTTGAAGCATCTTGGGTTACGCGACTATTTTGACGCAATTGTCGGTGCGGATGACGTAGATAATCATAAACCGTTTCCTGATACCTTCTTACGTTGCGCTGAACTGATAGCCGTTGCGCCAGAAAACTGCGTGGTGTTTGAAGACGCGGATTTTGGTATTGAAGCTGCCGTACGAGCAAAAATGGCCGTGGTTGATGTCCGTAAACTGTGAGTGAGTTTTGGGCCGCTTTTTCTCTCTTCTGGAGTAGCCTGCTGAGTGCGACGCTGTTGCCTGGTAGCTCGGAAGTCTTGCTCGTTTCTTTGCTGGTTTCTGATAATGCCCGGCCCCTATTGCTGATTATGGTGGCGACGCTGGGGAATACACTGGGTGGATTAATCAATGTTTTTATCGGGCATTTGCTGCCTCCGCCAAAACAACAGACGGGATATGGTTTGGCTGTGCGCTGGTTAAAGCGTTACGGTTCGACTGCGTTATTATTTAGTTGGGTCCCGATAGTTGGCGACTTGTTGTGTATATTGGCGGGTTGGCTGCGCATGCCTTGGGCGAGTTCGGCGATTTTTATCTGTATTGGAAAAGCGCTGCGCTATATCGTTTTGACCGGGATAACCCTGCAAGGTATCGCATGGTGGTCTTAATCAGAAAAAAATGAGATCTGGTGTGGTTTATCAAGTTTCAATTATGCTTACAAACATTACATTTAACATCGGGAGGTCGATTTGATCCCGGATATATCACAGGCGCTTTCCTGGCTGGAGCATAATCCTCAGGCAGTGAAGGGTATCCAGCGTGGAATTGAACGTGAAACTTTGCGCGTTATGGCTGATGGGCACCTTGCCACAACCAGACATCCAGAGAAATTAGGCGCGGCGTTAACGCACCCGTGGATTACAACGGATTTTGCTGAGGCATTGTTAGAGTTCATTACGCCGGTCGATAAAGACATCGATCATCTGTTGGCGTTCTTGCGCGATATTCATCGTCATGTTGCTCGTAATCTCGGTGATGAGAGAATGTGGCCATTGAGCATGCCGTGCTTTATCGCTAATGAGCAGGATATCGAACTGGCGCAATATGGTTCATCCAATATCGGGCGTTTTAAAACCCTTTATCGTGAAGGGCTGAAGAATCGTTATGGCGCGTTGATGCAGACGATTTCCGGCGTGCACTATAACTTTTCATTGCCGCTGTCATTCTGGCAAGCCAGGGCAGGTATCAGTGATATTGAAAGCGGTAAGGCGGAAATTTCGGCTGGATATTTCCGTTTGATCCGAAATTACTACCGCTTTGGCTGGATCATTCCGTATTTATTTGGCGCGTCTCCCGCTATTTGTTCTTCCTTCCTGCAAGGTAGAGAAACATCGTTGCCATTTGAACGTACAGATACAGGGATGTGCTACCTGCCTTATGCAACATCTCTGCGGCTGAGCGATCTCGGTTATACGAATAAATCGCAAAATAATCTGGGTATTACGTTTAACGATTTGAACACCTACGTGGCGGCGTTGAAACGGGCGATAAAAACCCCTTCCGAAGAGTATGCCAGGATTGGGGTGAAGAAAGACGGTCGCTATCTGCAACTGAATACCAACGTATTGCAGATTGAGAATGAACTTTATGCGCCAATAAGGCCGAAGCGTGTTACCCGGGCTGGAGAGTCACCCTCCGACGCCTTGCTACGAGGCGGGATTGAATATATCGAAGTGCGTTCATTGGATATCAATCCTTTCTCGCCTGTCGGGGTCAGCGCCAGTCAGGTGCGTTTCCTTGATTTGTTCCTGATTTGGTGTGCGTTGGCGGATGCGCCGGAAATGAGTGCGGATGAGCTGCTGTGTACCCGTAAGAACTGGAACCGGGTGATACTGGAAGGCCGTAAACCGGGGCAGACCGTCGGTATGGGATGTGAAACCGCACAGCATCCGATCGCCACTGTCGGCAAATCGTTATTTACCGATTTACGCCGCGTGGCGGAGGTGTTGGATAACGGTAATGCTCAACCCTATTATCAACAGGTTTGTGATGAGTTGGTTACCGGTTTCGACGATCCTGAAAGCACGTTCTCCGGCCGGTTACTTAACTTAATGAAAGAAAGCGGTAATCGCGGGGTTGGACTTCATCTGGCGGAAGAATACCGTAAGATGCTCTGCCATGAACCGTTGCAGGTATTGACAGAAGGACAACTGACGGCGGAAAGTGAACGCTCGTGGCGTCGTCAGCGGCAGATCGAAGCGGACGATAAAATCGGTTTTGATGCGTATCTGGCCGCCCAATAAATAAAGAAAAGGCCACATGTAAATGTGGCCAAATGTACATATCTAATAGGGATGATGATAAATGCGCGTCTTTCAAGTAATCAGACTCGCATGAAACAGAAAAGTTCCTGTAAATGAGAAAAAATGAATTTTTTCTATGAGGAGGTGGCTTTATGCCGTTACTAGATAGTTTTACCGTAGATCACACCCGTATGGCGGCGCCGGCCGTCAGGGTTGCCAAAACCATGAAAACCCCTCATGGCGATACGATCACCGTATTTGACCTGCGTTTCTGCCGCCCTAACATCGAAGTGATGCCGGAACGTGGTATTCATACGTTGGAACACTTATTTGCCGGTTTTATGCGTGACCATCTGAATGGCGATGGGGTAGAGATTGTTGATATTTCCCCTATGGGCTGCCGTACCGGTTTTTACATGAGCTTAATTGGCACGCCTGACGAGCAGCGCGTTGCGAATGCCTGGAAAGCGGCAATGGAAGATGTGCTGAAGGTGACCGATCAACGTAAAATCCCTGAGCTTAACGAATATCAGTGCGGATCGTATGAATTGCATTCGCTGACTGAAGCCCAGGATATCGCCCGGCATATTCTGGCTCACAACATCGGTATCAACCATAATGATGAACTGGCGTTGCCGAAAGAAAAACTGTCAGAGTTACATATCTGATTGGCAAAAGTAAAAAAAGAGAGCCGCAACCGGCTCTCTTTTTCTTATGGCGTGATGGCTAGCTGTATCAAGCCGCAACGAAGTGCTGAATTACCCGGCTGCCGAAGTAGGATAGCGTCAGTAACAGCGCGCCAACCAGGCTAAACCATACCACTTTCCGTCCGCGCCATCCCTCGTGGTAGTGTCCCCACAACAGCAGGATATAGATGAACCAGGCGAACAACGAGAACAGCGCCTTGTGCAGATTCTCTTTGTTGTTGATCACGTCATCCATATAGAACAAACCGGTACACAGCGTCAGCGTTAGAAGAATCACGCCGACCTGCGTGATGTGGAACATTTTTCGTTCGATGCTCATCAGCGGCGGCATATCGGCGGCGAAGCTCAGCTTTTTATTCTTTAACAAATAATCCAGCCATGCCAGCTGTAGCGCATAAAGTGCGGCGATGATTAGCGTCGCGTAGGAAAATAGCGCCAAACCGATATGGAACAATAGCCCCGGCGTGGTTTCCAGATGGGTGATGAACTCGCCCGGCATAAAGCTGGCAAACGCCAGATTGATTAGCGCAAATGTATAAATAATTGGCAGCAGAAACCACCCGCGATCCCGTGAGGCGACAATCGTCATTACTGTGCAAATGATGAGGCTAACAAGGGAGCCGATATTCAACAGGCTGAGGTTTTGTCCCGCCTGAACATCAAAAATGCGTTGATAAAGCGCCACTGCATGGCAGATAAGCGCAACGCTGGCCGAGAGTATTGCCAGCCGACGATATGCACTGTTCTTGCGCAGCAGACTGGGGATAATCAGTCCAAGGCTGAGTGTGTAGGCGATTAAAGCTACAATGGCGAAAACAGACATACGAGTAGGTTATTAAATATCAACTAAGTAAAATGAGCTGTCAGTATAGCGTTAGTCGCCATGGGCACCAACTGTTCTCCACCCGAGGCGCAGAGATCGCCGCGGCTTTCGTGTTATAATCCGTTTCATTCGCGTCGCGGTAGCGGCTTGTCTTACATTGAGCATGAGATATGTTTGAAAATTTAACCGATCGACTATCGCGCACATTGCGCAATATCAGCGGCCGCGGGCGGTTGACTGAAGACAATATAAAAGAAACGCTGCGCGAAGTTCGCATGGCGTTGCTTGAAGCCGACGTCGCCTTACCCGTGGTGCGAGAGTTTATTAACCGGGTAAAAGAGCGGGCTGTTGGTCATGAGGTAAACAAAAGCCTGACCCCAGGGCAAGAGTTCGTCAAGATCGTTAAGAATGAACTTGTCAGTTCGATGGGGGATGTTAATGCTGAATTAGACCTCGCCGCCCAGCCGCCGGCCGTGGTGTTGATGGCGGGTCTGCAAGGGGCGGGGAAAACCACCAGCGTTGGTAAATTAGGTAAGTTTCTCAAAGAAAAACAAAAGAAAAAAGTGCTGGTGGTTTCTGCCGACGTATACCGCCCGGCGGCCATCAAGCAGTTGGAAACGCTGGCGCAAAGCGTCGGGGTCGATTTTTTCCCGTCGGATGCGCAGGAAAAACCGATCGATATCGTCAGCCGGGCGCTGCAGCACGCCAAGCTGAAGTTCTATGATGTGCTGTTAGTCGATACCGCCGGGCGTCTCCATGTCGATGATGCCATGATGGATGAAATCAAACAGGTTCACGCGGCGATTCGCCCGGTAGAAACGCTGTTTGTCGTTGACGCCATGACCGGGCAGGATGCCGCGAATACGGCAAAGGCCTTCAATGAAGCATTGCCGCTAACCGGGGTTATCCTCACCAAAATTGATGGCGATGCTCGCGGCGGTGCGGCGTTGTCTATACGGCATATCACCGGTAAGCCAATCAAGTTCCTCGGCGTTGGCGAAAAAACGGAAGCGCTGGAACCGTTTTATCCAGAGCGTGTCGCCTCGCGTATTCTTGGCATGGGCGATGTCTTGTCCCTTATCGAGGATATTGAAAGTAAGGTTGACCGGACTCAGGCGGAGAAACTTGCCAAGAAGCTGAAAAAGGGCGACGGATTCGATCTGACCGATTTTCTGGAACAGCTGAAACAGATGCGCAATATGGGCGGCATGGCCAGCCTGATGGGCAAAATGCCCGGCATGGGGCAGTTGCCCGATAATGTGAAGTCGCAGATGGATGACAAGGTTCTGGTGCGGATGGAAGCGATCATTAATTCCATGACGCATCAGGAACGGGCGAAGCCCGAGATTATTAAAGGTTCGCGGAAACGCCGCATCGCGACGGGTTCCGGGATGCAGGTGCAGGATGTCAATCGTCTTCTGAAGCAGTTCGATGATATGCAACGGATGATGAAGAAAATGAAAAATGGCGGCCTGGCGAAAATGATGCGCGGTATGAAAGGTATGATGCCGCCAGGGTTTCCGGGGCGTTAATCGCAGGAAATCGGTTGAATAGACAAAGCATCTCAAGTTTATACGCTTTAGATTGCTTTTTGCGCCAAAATGAGTAAGATCTTGGGGCTTTTTATATGACACTGGGCCCCGTTCCTCGATGGGGCCCGGTTGTTTTATTAACTAAAGAGGATGTTATGGTAACAATTCGTTTGGCACGTGGCGGCGCGAAAAAACGCCCGTTTTATCAAGTTGTCGTGACCGATAGCCGCAATGCGCGCGATGGTCGCTTCATTGAGCGCGTAGGCTTCTTCAACCCGATCGCAACCGGTCAGGCAGAAGCTCTGCGTTTAGATCTGGATCGAATCGAACATTGGGTTGGTCTGGGTGCAACGGTTTCTGATCGCGTAACTTCGCTGATCAAAGACGCAAAAAAAGCAGCGTAATCTGTTGCGGTGGTGGCAATGAGCAAGCAACTCAGCCCGACAGATCCCGTTAATCCCATCGTATTGGGTAAAATGGGGTCGACTTATGGCATCCGAGGTTGGCTCAGAGTGTTTTCATCCACCGAAGATGCTGAAAGCATTTTTGATTATCAACCTTGGTTCATCCAGACAAAAAGCGGTTGTCAGCTTGTCGAAATTGAAAGCTGGAAACACCATAATCAGGATCTAATCATCAAGATTAAGGGTGTTGACGATCGTGAAGCGGCAAACTTACTGACTAATTGCGAAATTATCGTCGATTCGTCGCAGTTGCCCGATCTGGATGAAGGTGATTATTACTGGAAGGATCTTATTGGCTGTCAGGTCGTAACCGTAGCAGGTTATCAACTGGGGAAAGTCATTGATATGATGGAAACCGGTTCAAACGATGTGATGGTGGTAAGAGCTAACCTGAAAGATGCCTTTGGGGTCAAGGAGCGGCTGATTCCGTTCCTCACTGAACAGGTTATTAAGCGTGTTGACCTTTCTGCTCAAACTATTGAAGTAGATTGGGATCCTGGTTTTTGAACTCTGAATTGACCGGCAGTATTAAGTGGAACGAGACTATGTGGATTGGGGTTATTAGCCTGTTTCCAGAGATGTTCCGCGCAATTACTGATTACGGAGTCACTGGCCGGGCAGTTAAAAATGGCCTGCTGAGCGTACAGTATTGGAGTCCGAGAGACTTCACTTACGATCGGCATCGTACCGTGGACGATCGCCCTTATGGCGGCGGTCCCGGAATGCTGATGATGGTGCAACCCTTGCGGGATGCGATTCAGGCAGCAAAAGTAGCGGCAGGCGAAGGTGCTAAAGTGATCTATTTATCACCTCAGGGTCGTAAATTAGATCAGCAAGGCGTGCGTCAACTCGCGGCAAACCAGAAAATGATTCTGGTTTGTGGTCGGTACGAGGGAATTGATGAGCGCGTAATTAAAACCGAAATTGATGAAGAATGGTCAATAGGCGATTACGTTCTCAGCGGTGGGGAATTACCGGCAATGACCCTGATTGATTCTGTGTCCCGGTTTATACCGGGGGTTCTGGGTCATCAGGATTCGGCAGAAGAGGATTCTTTCGCTGATGGATTGTTGGATTGCCCCCATTTCACTCGTCCTGAAGTGTTGGCAGGTATGGATGTTCCGCCAGTTTTACTGTCAGGCAACCATGCTGAAATACGTCGTTGGCGTTTGAAGCAGTCGCTGGGCCGAACCTGGCTTAGAAGACCTGAACTTCTGAAAAGCCTAGCTCTGACTGACGAGCAAGCAAAGTTGCTGGCTGAATTTCAACAGGAATATCAGTCCGGGCAACAACAGTATTAGGTGGTCGTCCAGGCATGACCTGACGTGACGAACCCAAATATCAGTTTACCTAGGGTAAGAGACATATTATGAGCAACATTATTAAGCAAATTGAACAAGAACAGATGAAGCAGGACGTACCTGCATTTCGTCCGGGTGATACCGTAGAAGTGAAGGTATGGGTTGTTGAAGGTAGCAAAAAACGTCTGCAGGCATTCGAGGGCGTGGTTATCGCTATTCGTAACCGCGGTCTGCATTCTGCATTCACTGTTCGTAAGATTTCTAACGGCGAAGGTGTAGAACGTGTTTTCCAAACACATTCTCCAGTAGTGGATAGCATTACTGTTAAACGTCGTGGTGCCGTACGTAAAGCCAAATTGTACTACCTGCGTGAACGCACTGGTAAGTCTGCCCGTATTAAAGAGCGTCTTAACTAATAGCGCGCTTTCGCAACATCCGAAAGTAATTAGTTATCAGGGGTTTAGCCATCGGCTAAACCCTTTTTTCATCGCCACTCTGCCGCCTTCCTATCCGTTAATTTATGCCTTGTTGCCACAGTGCGCGTAATTGTTCGGCATTGGCGACGCCATCACAACTGGCGGGGAAATTTTTGCCGGCTTTTCCCCACTCATGCATATTCTCGGTTTGGCAAAAGGCCGCCTGCCCTGCGTTGTATCCGAATAAATAGGACTCACGATCTACCTGGGGATCGCCGAACCACTCCGCCAGCGTACTATTATCTTTGACCACCATGCCGGATACGGCGTCTTTGTAACCCGCATCGTACCAGAAGTTTTTTTCTCCATTAACCGTTGGCGCAGAGGCGTTGTTTTGGCACCCGGTGATAAAAAGAATTACAGCCAGAATATAACTGTATTTCATAACCGAACCTGTCATCAGTGTGGGCATGTCCATAAAAATCACACTATTTTTATGCGATGCCTAGTTTTTCTTTTAACAATTTCAGATAACGACGACTTACCGGAATATGTTTGCCCGTGTTGGTGAGCACTTCTGCCGCACCGTTTTCCATCAGTTGAATCTCTTTCAGTAGATCCGTATTGACCATATATTTCCTGTGGCAACGCACAAAGGGGGTTTTTTCTTCCAACGTTTTTAGCGAGAGCTGGGTATAACCCGACTCGTTTACACCAACAACATGCACTCCGCTAAGTTCAGAACTGAGATATTCAACCTCATCGACCTTAAGTAAAAAAATGCGGTTATGTCCGTTGCACGGAATATGGCGAAGATAGGGCTCGGTAATTAGCTGTACGTTTTTGTTTACACTTGTACCGCGCCGTAATCGATTTAGCGTTTTGCTGAGCCGCTGTGAGTCCAGTGGTTTTAGCAGATAGTCAAAAGCATGTTCTTCGAACGCGCGTACGGCATATTCATCATAGGCGGTTACGAACACGACGTAAGGCATGTTTTCCGGATCCAGCATCGCCGCTAATTCCAAACCACTGACTTTTGGCATCTGTATATCCAGAAAAATAACGTCAGGCTGTAAGCGATGAATTGCCGGTATCGCCTCCAGCGCATTACTGCATTGGGCGATGATCGTTATGTCCGGTTCATTTTCCAGCAATAAAGCCAGCTCTTCGCGAGCGGGTAATTCGTCGTCAATAATGATGACTTTCAACATTGTCCCCCCTTATGTTCCGCTGATTCTACCACTATTCATGCCAGGGATTGGAATGATGAAAAGCAGAACGGGGTATCAGAGTCGGGGCATTTCACAGTAATATTCATGGGTGGTAATTTTAGTTTACGGATATGGATTGATAAATTTACGGTTCGTGTTATGGTATAAGCATAATGCATAGTCGCATTTATCGATTACGCCATACAGGACTTACCAGGAATATATGAACATGCAAAAAGATTCGCTTAACAACATTAATATTGTTGAAGAACAAATACTTATCACTCCGGATGAGTTAAAGGCGAAATTTCCACTGAGTGACGAAGAGCAGAAGGCCATCGCCCGCGCCCGTGAAACTATTGCCGATATTATTCATGGGCGCGATCGGCGTTTGCTGATTGTGTGCGGACCCTGTTCAATTCACGATACCGATGCCGCGCTGGAGTATGGTCGTCGCCTGCAATCCCTCTCTGCGGAGTTGGGCGACCGCTTGTACATCGTCATGCGGGTATATTTCGAGAAACCCCGTACCACTGTCGGTTGGAAAGGATTAATCAACGATCCCCATATGGATGGTTCATGCGACGTGGAGGCGGGGTTGCACATCGCTCGCGAACTACTGCTCAAGCTGGTCAATATGGGATTGCCGCTGGCAACCGAAGCGCTGGATCCGAATAACCCGCAGTATCTAGGGGACCTGTTCAGTTGGTCTGCGATTGGCGCTCGTACCACCGAGTCACAAACACACCGTGAAATGGCGTCAGGTCTGTCAATGCCGGTAGGTTTTAAAAATGGAACCGATGGCAGTCTTGGTACGGCGATCAATGCGATGAGAGCGGCGGCCATGCCGCACCGGTTTATGGGGATCAACCAATCCGGACAGGTTTGCCTGTTGCACACACAGGGAAATGTGGATGGGCATGTTATTTTACGCGGCGGCAAAAAACCGAACTACAGCGCGCAAGATGTTGCAGAATGTGAAAAACAGATGCTTGATGCGGGACTGAAACCGTCCCTGATGATAGATTGTAGCCATGGTAACTCAAACAAAGATTACCGTCGGCAGCCTATCGTGGTTGAGTCGGCAATTGAGCAAATTAAGGCAGGCAACCAATCTATCATTGGTCTGATGCTGGAGAGTCATCTTCACGAAGGCAGCCAGTCTTCAGAACAGCCTCGTTCAGAAATGCGCTATGGCGTATCGGTAACCGATGCCTGCATTAGTTGGGAAAATACAGAAACGTTGCTGCGTTCCGTACATCAGGAGATTGGCGCAGAACGGGTAAAACATTCAGGAGAGTAACAGTAATGGTAGCTGAACTGACCGCATTGCGTGATCAGATAGATGAGGTAGACAAAGAGCTGTTAACACTATTATCACGCCGGTTGCGTTTAGTGGCTGAAGTAGGTGAGGTGAAAAGCCGTTACGGCTTGCCTATCTATGCGCCAGATCGTGAAGCGACAATGCTCAGTTTGCGCCGTAAAGAGGCTTCTCAGTTGGGGGTGCCGCCCGACCTGATTGAAGATATCTTGCGCCGTGTTATGCGCGAGTCATATTCCAGCGAAAACGACAAAGGATTTAAAACCCTGTGCCCGCAACTTCGCCCGGTGGTTATCGTGGGCGGTCGCGGGCAAATGGGGGTGCTGTTTGAAAAAATGCTGACGTTGTCAGGCTATCAGGTCAGGATCCTGGAACAAGAGGACTGGCCGAAAGCTGAAACCCTGCTGTCGGATGCCGGTATGGTTATCGTCAGCGTGCCTATTCATCTGACAGAGCAGGTCATCGCCCGTCTGCCTAAACTGCCGGATGATTGTATTCTGGTTGATTTGGCCTCGGTAAAGAATGGTCCTTTACAAGCGATGCTGGCGGCACACAACGGGCCTGTACTGGGGTTGCATCCTATGTTCGGGCCGGACAGCGGCAGCCTGGCTAAACAGGTAGTCGTCTATTGTGATGGGCGTCAGCCGGAATCTTATCAATGGCTGCTGGAGCAAATACAGGTTTGGGGCGCTCGTTTACATCGTATTAGTGCGGTAGAGCATGACCAAAATATGATGTTCATTCAGGCCTTGCGGCATTTCGCTACCTTTGCTTATGGTTTGCATTTGGCGGAAGAGAACGTACAAATAGAGCAATTACTCGCGCTGTCATCGCCTATTTATCGCCTGGAGTTGATCATGGTGGGGCGGTTGTTCGCTCAGGATCCGCAGCTATATGCTGATATCATCATGTCTTCCGAAAATAATCTGGCATTAATTA
This sequence comes from Brenneria goodwinii, assembly GCF_002291445.1. Taxonomy (NCBI): domain Bacteria; kingdom Pseudomonadati; phylum Pseudomonadota; class Gammaproteobacteria; order Enterobacterales; family Pectobacteriaceae; genus Brenneria; species Brenneria goodwinii. The sequence continues at coordinate 314,693 of NZ_CP014137.1, forward strand.
AGCGTTATTATAAACGCTTTGGTGAAGCTATTGCGTTGCTGGAGCAGGGAGATAAAGCGCAATTTATCAATAGCTTCAAAAAAGTGGAGCACTGGTTTGGCGACTATGCGGGACGATTTCAGGCGGAAAGCCGAACGTTATTACGGCAGGCCAATGATATCCGCCAATAACCACCGTATTAATCCTCAAGTCTTGCCATCGCGGCGGTTTACCGCGATGGCTTCCTTCATTCGGTTACGTCCACGGGAACAACGTTTTCACTGGGGTAGCAGCCTAAAACTTTGAGTGAGCGCGTAATCGACGTCAATCCCTGCAGCGCTTTCTGCATCGCCTCGCTGCGCAGGTTCGCCTGTACATCAATATAGAACATTTCCTCCCAGGGATTTCCGTTAATCGGCCGGGACTCCAGTTTGGTCATAATGATGCCGTGATCGCGCAGCACCAGCAGCGCTTCAACCAGTGCGCCGGACTGTTGTCCTGTCGCCATGATCAGCGTGGTCTTGGCTGGAACCTGTTCTGAAACCTCAATGGGCTTACGGGCCAGAATAATAAACCGGGTGATGTTTTGCGACTGGTTGGCCAGGTTATGTTCCAGAACCTTTAACTGGTACAGCATACCGCCTGCTTCACTGCCTAATGCGGCGGCTTTGGGAGAGTTGAGCGCCGCCACTTTTTCCATTGCCGCAGCGGTACTTTCGCAGTATTCAATTTTCCAGTTAGGAAAACGGTTGATGAAATGACTACACTGCTGGAACGGTTGCGGATGACTATAGACCGTCTCTATCTGATCGAGATCCGTATCGGTAGCGACTAAAACACAGTGATTAATCGGATTCGACAGTTCACCGACGATCGATAACCCGGTGTGTTGTAACAGGTCATAGACATCGTTAATTGAACCTGAACTGGTGTTTTCAATCGGCAGCACGGCGTAATCAGCTTGACCCGTCTCCACCATATTGAAAATGTCCTGGAATTTCTGGCAACCGCACTCGATGAGTTGCTCGAAATGTCGCGCTGCATACTGGCGGGCCGCCAGGTGTGAATAGGATCCCTTGGGGCCAAGAAAGGCGATACGCGCCGAGTGAGCGGTTGTTTGATTGAGATGATGTTGCAATAACGCCTGCTGTGTCAGCACCGAGTCTTCAATAATGATCTGGAATAAACGGGTAATGTAGTGACCATCAAGGTGATATTTTTTCCCAGCAGCAGTGAGCTTATCCAGTAAATCACGCTCGCGTTCTTTATCGCGGATAGGGCGATGAGAAAGTAGCTTGCTGCGTGCAACCTCAAGCGCCAGTTCCCGTCTTTCTGCTAGTAATCCCAGTAGTTTTAAATCCAGTTCACTGATGCGTTCACGTAGAACCAGTAGTGGGTTATCGGTCATTATATTGTTACCTGTTTGTGTTACCTGTTTGCTGTCCTGATAAAAAATCGCCAGCGACGGCCCGAAAGGGGGCGGACAGGGAGCCTACCATAAAAAAAGCCTCCTGTTTTCAGGAGGCTTTTTTGTTCGTCTTCGTATTCTTGCTCTTACGACGAATCGCCTCCCAAGTTCAGGGGAAGGTGAAAAAGAATACGAAGAAAAACGATGAGTTAGTCATGTTGACCCAGTATGAAAGCATGAATAAGAAACACAATAGTGTGTAAGGTAACTGTTGGCTTTTCATCCTGTCAATACAAAATCGCCGCAAGCAAATTTTGAACAACGCGTGGCGTTAGCGCTTTAGCGGGGCGGACAAGGACGCCCGCCATACAAAAACGCGCCAACAGGCGCGTTAGATAGCTGGAATGATGGCGATTACTCTTCTTGCGGAACTTGAAGGTTGGCATCTTTGACGCAGGTAGCGGCACGACGCGCTTCGCCTTTATGTTGAACCTTGTTTAGCTGACGCTCAAGTTTAGCAATGAGTTCATTGATGGCGGCGTACATATCTTCATGCTTGGCACTGGCTACCAGAGGTCCATTTGGCGTACTGATTGTTGCGTCGGCAACGAAACCCTGTGGTTCTTTTGACAGAATGATATGCGGGTTAATCAGATGGGCTTGCCACTTATCCAGTTTGGAGAGACGGTCTTCGACATGCTGGCGTATTGCGGGGGTAATATCCATTTGCTTGCTGGTAATATTGATAGTCATATAACTTACCTCTCTGTCTTTGTCCGTCTTGGATAAATTCAGCATAACGCGGGTGAGGATAAAATGCGTGATTATGATCACTTTTTTTTGTCACTTTTGGGCAAAAAAACATGATTTGTGAGGCGAGATCGGGAGTTGATGGGAAGTGCTTGAGAGGGGGGATGAGCTATGTCATTATTGAGCGGATGACCTATCCGCACCCCGCCTGGTTTCTATCTTTCCCTTTTGCCGTAGGCAAAAAACAGACATAAAAAACGGCAACCTAAGCTGCCGTTGGATTGTTTTTTGTTCAGTTATCTTAAGCCGGATTTGCCGCAATGATTTTCGCGACTTTATCCGCCTGTGCGGCTAACTGAAGCTCGCGGTAAGCATTTTCCATCAGCGGTAACGCGTCTTTCGTTGCGTGAGTATCTGGATAATCGCGTAGCATTTGCTCCACCCGATTAACTACTGCCACATAAGCGCCACGTTTCGTGTAGTATTGCGCGACAGAAAGTTCATATTTAGCCAAACGTTCTTTCAGATAGACCAGACGCTTATTGGCGTCGGTCGCATACTGGCTGTTTGGATAGCCCTGAATTAGACGGCTAAAGTCTCGGAAGGCCGTGCGGGCATACTGGGGATCGCGATCGGAACGATCAACGCCAAAGAATCCCTGCAATGCGCTGTCATCGAGAGCCATATCTGTCAATCCGCGCATGTACAAGACATAATCAATATTTGGATGCGTGGGGTTTAATCGCAGAAAACGATCGATAGAGGCCTGGGCCAAAGGTAGCTCAGCAGATTTATAGTAGGCGTAAATTAAATCCAACTGCACCTGCTGAGAATAAGGACCAAATGGATACCGGTTGTCCAGTGCTTCCAACTGCGTGATGGCTGCTCTAAAGTTACCGTCCTGCAATTTTTGTTGCGCATTGGCATAGAGTACAGATGGCGGACTGTCAGGAACCGCATCTTTGGAACCGTTGGAGCAACCAACCAGCGCCAGGCTCAACGTGGCGGCAGCCACCAGATATTTCATACGCGTCATGACGTTTTGATTATCCTCAGAGTGTTATTCCGGGAAACTGTCCGTTAAGCTCCCGATTTAGACCAGCTACAATAGTACATTATTTTAAACGGCATCGCCGTGAAAACCCAACGTTAACGAAGAAGCTGCAACTATGGCACAACAAGTACAACTCACCGCAACGGTGGCCGAATCCCAACTCGGACAACGTTTAGATCAGGCTTTGGCCGAATTGTTCCCTGATTATTCACGATCTCGTATAAAAGAGTGGATTCTTGATAACCGGGTACAGATTAACGGTAATGTAATCAATAAGCCAAAAGAGAAAGTACTGGGTGGCGAATTGGTTGATATTGATGCAATCATTGAAGAAGAAGCACGTTGGGAAGCGCAGGATATCGCGCTGGATATCGTGTATGAAGATCAGGATATCCTGGTCATTAATAAACCCAGAGATTTGGTCGTTCATCCTGGCGCTGGCAATCCTGACGGCACGGTGCTCAATGCGCTATTGCATTACTATCCTGAGATAGTGGATGTTCCGCGGGCGGGTATTGTTCATCGTTTGGATAAAGACACCACGGGACTAATGGTGGTGGCGAAAACCGTCCCCGCCCAGACCAGACTGGTTGAATCATTACAGGCGCGTGAAATTACGCGTGAATATGAGGCCGTTGCCATTGGCACCATGACCGCGGGGGGAACGGTGGAGGAACCCATCGCCCGCCATGCAACAAAACGCACGCATATGGCGGTTCATCCTATGGGGAAACCGGCGGTCACCCATTATCGAATCATGGAACATTTCCGCGCGCATACGCGGTTACGTCTGCGGCTGGAAACGGGGCGCACCCACCAGATTCGTGTGCATATGTCGCACATTAGTCATCCTTTGGTGGGGGATCCTTTATATGGTGGACGTCCGCGGCCGCCCAAGGGCGCTTCAGAGGAATTTATTACGGTGCTGCGTGGTTTTGATCGGCAGGCGTTGCATGCCACGATGCTACGCTTATATCATCCTATCAGTGGGATACAAATGGAATGGCATGCGCCTTTGCCACAGGACATGGTCGATCTCATTAATGCATTAAAAGCGGATACCGAAGCGTTCGAAGATCAACTCAATTGGTGATTAAATAATGCTAATACATCCTGACTGGCCTGCCCCGGAGAGCATCCGGGCATGTAGCACAACGCGTAACGGCGGCGTCAGTTTGCCGCCGTACGATGCGCTTAATCTTGGAAACCATGTCGGCGATGATGCAGAAAAAGTGAGGATAAACCGTCAGATCCTGTCGGATAAGGCCGGATTACCCTCGATGCCGCACTGGCTGGAACAGGTTCACGGTACGCATGCGATTCGTATCGACAGTATGCAGCAGCCCGCCGTTTGCGGTGATGCGGTTTACACCGATCAAAAAGGGCAGGTTTGTGCGGTGATGACCGCCGATTGTTTACCGGTACTGTTTTGTTCCGCTGCGGGTGATGAAGTCGCTGCGGCTCATGCCGGTTGGCGCGGGTTGTGCGCCGGCGTACTGGAAGAGACATTGTCCTGTTTTCGCGCCAGACCGTCTCAGATTATGGCATGGCTTGGTCCTGCCATCGGTCCCGAAAAGTTTGAAGTCGGGCCGGAAGTCCGGGAAGCATTTATCCAACATGACGCCATGGCGATATCCGCATTTAGGGCTAATGGAGATAAATTTCTTGCCGATATATATCAGCTGGCCCGCTTACGTTTACGTGCTGGCGGAGTAACGCAGGTCTTCGGTGGAGAGCTGTGTACCGTCAGCGATCCGCGGAGATTTTTCTCTTATCGGCGTGATGGTGTGACGGGCCGTATGGCAAGTTTAGTCTGGCTGATATAACCTATTGAATTAAGACGATCCACGGCAAATAACATTTTATTCCCATAGCTATTGGCAAAATAACCTTGAAATTTTGAGGGATGACCTCATCTGATCTCCAGTAGCAGTTTTGTCCAGTTCCATGGGAGGTGTTATGCGTCTGGATCGTCTTACCAACAAGTTTCAACTAGCCCTCGCCGATGCCCAATCTTTAGCCCTCGGGAGAGATCACCAATTTATCGAACCCCTTCACATGATGAGCGCTCTGCTTAATCAGGAAGGTGGTACAGTCGGCCCGCTTCTGACTGCGGCCGGCGCCAATGTTCCTCACTTGAAAACCGAGATCGATCATGCGATAGCACGCTTGCCTCAGGTGGAAGGCACTGGGGGCGATGTTCAGCCATCCAGCGAATTGGTTCGTACCTTGAATGTGTGTGACAAACTGGCGCAGAAGCGCGGTGATACCTTTATTTCCTCTGAGCTTTTTGTGCTGGCCGTGCTGGATTCGCACAGTACGCTTAGTGACATGATTAAAAATACGGGGGCGACACAGGAAAGCGTTACCAAGGCAATTGATCAAATAAGAGGAGGCGAACAAGTGAATGATCAAGGCGCCGAGGACCAACGGCAAGCATTAAAAAAATATACTATCGACCTGACCGAGCGTGCGGAACAAGGCAAGCTGGATCCGGTGATTGGCCGTGATGAAGAAATTCGCCGTACCATTCAGGTGTTACAACGCCGGACGAAAAATAACCCGGTATTAATCGGTGAGCCTGGCGTGGGTAAAACAGCCATTGTTGAAGGCTTGGCGTTGCGTATCGTTAATGGCGAAGTGCCGGAAGGTTTAAAGAACAAACGTGTTCTCTCGCTGGATATGGGGTCACTGGTCGCCGGCGCTAAATATCGTGGGGAATTTGAAGAGCGGTTAAAAGGCGTGCTTACCGACTTATCCAAACAGGAAGGGAGCGTCATCCTGTTTATTGATGAGCTCCACACAATGGTAGGGGCGGGTAAAGCCGACGGCGCCATGGATGCCGGAAACATGCTGAAACCAGCCTTGGCTCGGGGTGAGTTGCATTGCGTCGGCGCCACGACGCTGGATGAATATCGCCAGTATGTCGAAAAAGACGCGGCGCTGGAGCGTCGTTTCCAGAAAGTGTTCGTTGCTGAGCCAACGGTAGAAGATACCATCGCCATTTTACGTGGTCTTAAAGAACGTTATGAACTGCACCACCATGTGCAGATTACCGATCCGGCAATTGTAGCCGCGGCGACACTGTCTCATCGCTATATTGCAGATCGTAAGCTGCCAGACAAGGCGATCGACCTGATTGATGAGGCGGCTTCCAGCATCCGTATTCAGATTGACTCAAAGCCAGAACCGCTGGATCGTCTGGATCGCCGTATCATTCAGCTAAAGCTGGAACAGCAGGCGCTGAAAAAAGAGTCGGATGAAGCCAGCCAGAAACGTTTAGAGTTGTTAAATACCGAGCTTGAAGAAAAAGAACGTGAGTACTCCAAGCTGGAAGAGGAGTGGAAAGCGGAAAAAGCCTCACTTACCGGGACTCAGAATATTAAGGCGGCTTTGGAACAGGCGAAAATATCGCTGGAACAGGCCCGTCGCCAAGGTGACCTGGGGCAGATGTCCGAAATCCAATACGGCAAAATTCCTGAACTGGAAAAACAGCTGGCGGCGGCAACGCAGCTTGAAGGTAAAACCATGCATCTGTTACGTAACCGCGTTACGGATACTGAAATAGCCGAAGTGCTTGCCCGCTGGACCGGTATTCCTGTGTCCAGAATGTTGGAAAGTGAACGTGAAAAATTGCTAAGAATGGAAGAGGCGCTGCACCAGCGCGTAATAGGACAGGATGAAGCTGTCGAAGCGGTGTCGAACTCCATCCGACGCAGTCGTGCCGGTTTGTCCGATCCCAATCGTCCAATTGGTTCTTTCCTGTTTCTTGGGCCGACTGGGGTAGGTAAAACAGAACTGTGTAAAACGTTGGCCTCTTTCCTGTTCGACAGTGACGATGCGATGGTTCGTATCGACATGTCTGAGTTTATGGAAAAACACTCGGTGTCGCGTTTGGTCGGGGCGCCTCCGGGATATGTGGGTTATGAAGAAGGCGGCTACTTGACTGAAGCCGTCCGTCGCCGTCCTTACTCGGTGATTCTGCTGGATGAAATCGAGAAGGCGCATCCAGATGTGTTCAATATTCTGCTGCAGGTCTTGGATGACGGGCGTCTGACCGACGGCCAGGGGCGTACAGTCGACTTCCGCAACACGGTGGTGATTATGACGTCAAACCTTGGTTCCGATCTGATTCAGGAACGCTTTGGCGAACGGAGCTATGCAGAGATGCGCGGTATGGTGCTTGAGGTGGTTAGTCATAGCTTCCGTCCTGAGTTTATCAACCGTATAGATGAAGTGGTGGTATTCCATCCTCTGGGGCGGAAACATATCAGCTCTATCGCCAAGATTCAGCTACAGCGTTTGTATAAACGTCTTGAAGAGCGCGGTTACCATGTGACCATAACAGACGCGGCGCTGGAACGCTTGGGAGAAATCGGTTTTGATCCGGTCTATGGCGCGCGTCCGCTTAAAAGGGCGATACAGCAACTGATCGAAAACCCGTTGGCTCAGCAGATTCTGTCCGGCAAGTTGATACCCGGTAAACCGGTTACGCTGGATGTTGATGGAGAGAATATCGTCGCTCGCCAATAATCTTTTCTTTTTAACTTAATGTGGGCAAAAACGGGGGAAATAATCTATTTCTCCCGTTTTCTTTTGTACTGGTGTAATAACTCTCGTTTTCTGCACAAAATATTGGCTGAAAGCAGTCTTCTGACTCATTTTTGAGCGCTTGATGATTTTTTTGCATTTAGCGCTTGTCAGCCGCCGAGAAGTCCCTATAATGCGCTCCCACTGACCCGGCAACAGCGCTTGCGCGGTTGTGCGGCGAGTCGGAAGTCAGGCAATAATTACTTGACTTTCCAGCGGAAAAGCATAGTATATGCCGCCCGCGCCACAGGTTAATGTGGCACTGCTCTTTAACAATTTAATCAGACAATCTGTGTGGGCACTCACAAGACCGTATCGGCAACGATATAAAAAAGTCTTGAAGAGTGACTGACAGTAAATTCATTACGAATAAACAGTTACTAATTCTTTGAGCACAGCTATTAACTTAGCGAATCAAACAAATCTTAAATTGAAGAGTTTGATCATGGCTCAGATTGAACGCTGGCGGCAGGCCTAACACATGCAAGTCGAGCGGCAGCGGGAAGAAGCTTGCTTCTTTGCCGGCGAGCGGCGGACGGGTGAGTAAAGTCTGGGGATCTGCCTGATGGAGGGGGATAACTACTGGAAACGGTAGCTAATACCGCATAACGTCGCAAGACCAAAGTGGGGGACCTTAGGGCCTCACACCATCGGATGAACCCAGATGGGATTAGCTAGTAGGCGGGGTAAGGGCCCACCTAGGCGACGATCCCTAGCTGGTCTGAGAGGATGACCAGCCACACTGGAACTGAGACACGGTCCAGACTCCTACGGGAGGCAGCAGTGGGGAATATTGCACAATGGGGGAAACCCTGATGCAGCCATGCCGCGTGTATGAAGAAGGCCTTCGGGTTGTAAAGTACTTTCAGCGGGGAGGAAGGGGATAGGGTTAATAACCTTATTCATTGACGTTACCCGCAGAAGAAGCACCGGCTAACTCCGTGCCAGCAGCCGCGGTAATACGGAGGGTGCAAGCGTTAATCGGAATGACTGGGCGTAAAGCGCACGCAGGCGGTCTGTTAAGTTGGATGTGAAATCCCCGGGCTTAACCTGGGAACTGCATTCAAGACTGGCAGGCTAGAGTCTCGTAGAGGGGGGTAGAATTCCAGGTGTAGCGGTGAAATGCGTAGAGATCTGGAGGAATACCGGTGGCGAAGGCGGCCCCCTGGACGAAGACTGACGCTCAGGTGCGAAAGCGTGGGGAGCAAACAGGATTAGATACCCTGGTAGTCCACGCCGTAAACGATGTCGACTTGGAGGCTGTGGTCTTGAACCGTGGCTTCCGGAGCTAACGCGTTAAGTCGACCGCCTGGGGAGTACGGCCGCAAGGTTAAAACTCAAATGAATTGACGGGGGCCCGCACAAGCGGTGGAGCATGTGGTTTAATTCGATGCAACGCGAAGAACCTTACCTACTCTTGACATCCAGAGAAGTTTGCAGAGATGCGAATGTGCCTTCGGGAGCTCTGAGACAGGTGCTGCATGGCTGTCGTCAGCTCGTGTTGTGAAATGTTGGGTTAAGTCCCGCAACGAGCGCAACCCTTATCCTTTGTTGCCAGCGATTCGGTCGGGAACTCAAAGGAGACTGCCGGTGATAAACCGGAGGAAGGTGGGGATGACGTCAAGTCATCATGGCCCTTACGAGTAGGGCTACACACGTGCTACAATGGCGCATACAAAGAGAAGCGACCTCGCGAGAGTAAGCGGACCTCATAAAGTGCGTCGTAGTCCGGATTGGAGTCTGCAACTCGACTCCATGAAGTCGGAATCGCTAGTAATCGTAGATCAGAATGCTACGGTGAATACGTTCCCGGGCCTTGTACACACCGCCCGTCACACCATGGGAGTGGGTTGCAAAAGAAGTAGGTAGCTTAACCTTAGGGAGGGCGCTTACCACTTTGTGATTCATGACTGGGGTGAAGTCGTAACAAGGTAACCGTAGGGGAACCTGCGGTTGGATCACCTCCTTACCAAAAGCCTGATGTAGGTAATGTGCAGTGTCCACAACAGATTGTCTGATGAAAATAACGAGCAGAAATACCTTAATAGGCTTGTAGCTCAGGTGGTTAGAGCGCACCCCTGATAAGGGTGAGGTCGGTGGTTCAAGTCCACTCAGGCCTACCAATTCTTTCCCATGCTGTGTTGTCGCCCCACTCGTTTACTGATCTGATGTAAACGTCGTGAGACGCCGCCTTGCCTGAAAAAGAATTGGGCGACTCATCATGAGATGGGTTGATAGAGGTATAACTGATTTGGGGCTATAGCTCAGCTGGGAGAGCGCCTGCTTTGCACGCAGGAGGTCTGCGGTTCGATCCCGCATAGCTCCACCATATAAAGACTTCAGAGCGTATTGGGAACAGTATGCTGTGAAGTATTATGCTCTTTAACAATCTGGAACAAGCTGAAATTTGAAACGATGCGGCTAAACATATCTCTCCGTGTAGTACTGAGATGTGATTTGGTTGTATCAGAGTCTCTCAAATAATCGCAGCGCGAACGTGTTTTACGAAACACCTTCGGGTTGTGAGGTTAAGCGACTAAGCGTACACGGTGGATGCCTAGGCAGTCAGAGGCGATGAAGGGCGTGCTAATCTGCGAAAAGCGTCGGCAAGGTGATATGAACCGTTATACCCGACGATACCCGAATGGGGAAACCCAGTGTGTTTCGACACACTATCATCACATGAATACATAGTGTGATGAGGCGAACCGGGGGAACTGAAACATCTCAGTACCCCGAGGAAAAGAAATCAACCGAGATTCCCCCAGTAGCGGCGAGCGAACGGGGAGGAGCCCAGAGTCTGCATCAGCTTGTGTGTCAGTGGAAGCGTCTGGAAAGTCGCACAACAAAGGGTGACAGTCCCGTACACGAAGATGCACAAGTTGTGAGCTCGATGAGTAGGGCGGGACACGAGATATCCTGTCTGAAGATGGGGGGACCATCCTCCAAGGCTAAATACTCCTGACTGACCGATAGTGAACCAGTACCGTGAGGGAAAGGCGAAAAGAACCCCGGCGAGGGGAGTGAAATAGAACCTGAAACCGTGTACGTACAAGCAGTGGGAGCCCCACCACCAAAACACTTCCGGGCCGAAAGGCGATGCGGATGTCGAGGTGACGGTTGTCATCGCGTTTTTTGCGATGAGCAACACACAAAACAAGCAGTGAGTGTTTTGGGGTGGGGTGACTGCGTACCTTTTGTATAATGGGTCAGCGACTTATATTCTGTAGCAAGGTTAACCGAATAGGGGAGCCGCAGGGAAACCGAGTCTTAACTGGGCGTTAAGTTGCAGGGTATAGACCCGAAACCCGGTGATCTAGCCATGGGCAGGTTGAAGGTTGGGTAACACTAACTGGAGGACCGAACCGACTAATGTTGAAAAATTAGCGGATGACTTGTGGCTGGGGGTGAAAGGCCAATCAAACCGGGAGATAGCTGGTTCTCCCCGAAAGCTATTTAGGTAGCGCCTCGTGAATTCATCTTCGGGGGTAGAGCACTGTTTCGACTAGGGGGTCATCCCGACTTACCAACTCGATGCAAACTGCGAATACCGAAGAATGTTATCACGGGAGACACACGGCGGGTGCTAACGTCCGTCGTGAAGAGGGAAACAACCCAGACCGCCAGCTAAGGTCCCAAAGTCATGGTTAAGTGGGAAACGATGTGGGAAGGCCCAGACAGCCAGGATGTTGGCTTAGAAGCAGCCATCATTTAAAGAAAGCGTAATAGCTCACTGGTCGAGTCGGCCTGCGCGGAAGATGTAACGGGGCTAAACCATGCACCGAAGCTGCGGCAGCGAACGTATCACCCAAGACAATTTGGCGATGTGGAATGACGATTGATGGCGCGAAGCGACATCAATGCGTTTTACAAAGTCGAGTTGGCTTAGGGATACGTTCGTTGGGTAGGGGAGCGTTCTGTAAGCCGTTGAAGGTGGCCTGTGAGGGTTGCTGGAGGTATCAGAAGTGCGAATGCTGACATAAGTAACGATAATGCGGGTGAAAAACCCGCACGCCGGAAGACCAAGGGTTCCTGTCCAACGTTAATCGGGGCAGGGTGAGTCGACCCCTAAGGCGAGGCCGAAAGGCGTAGTCGATGGGAAACGGGTTAATATTCCCGTACTGGTTGTTACTGCGAAGGGGGGACGGAGAAAGCTAGGTTAGCCGGGCGACGGTTGTCCCGGTTTAAGCGTGCAGGTGGGTGTTTTTGGTAAATCCGGAACACTGTTAACACTGAGGCGTGATGACGAGTCACTACGGTGATGAAGTAACCGATGCTACGCTTCCAGGAAAAGCCTCTAAGCTCTAGGTAACAATCAATCGTACCCCAAACCGACACAGGTGGTCAGGTAGAGAATACTCAGGCGCTTGAGAGAACTCGGGTGAAGGAACTAGGCAAAATGGTGCCGTAACTTCGGGAGAAGGCACGCTGGATTTGGTGAAGTCCCTTGCGGATGGAGCTGAGACCAGTCGCAGATACCAGCTGGCTGCAACTGTTTAATAAAAACACAGCACTGTGCAAACACGAAAGTGGACGTATACGGTGTGACGCCTGCCCGGTGCCGGAAGGTTAATTGATGGGGTAAGCTTTCGGGCGAAGCTCTTGATCGAAGCCCCGGTAAACGGCGGCCGTAACTATAACGGTCCTAAGGTAGCGAAATTCCTTGTCGGGTAAGTTCCGACCTGCACGAATGGCGTAATGATGGCCAGGCTGTCTCCACCCGAGACTCAGTGAAATTGAACTCGCTGTGAAGATGCAGTGTACCCGCGGCAAGACGGAAAGACCCCGTGAACCTTTACTATAGCTTGACACTGAACCTTGAGCCTTGATGTGTAGGATAGGTGGGAGGCTTTGAAGTGTGGACGCCAGTCTGCATGGAGCCAACCTTGAAATACCACCCTTTAATGTTTGATGTTCTAACGTGGGCCCCTGAGCGGGGTTGCGGACAGTGTCTGGTGGGTAGTTTGACTGGGGCGGTCTCCTCCCAAAGAGTAACGGAGGAGCACGAAGGTTAGCTAATCCTGGTCGGACATCAGGAGGTTAGTGCAAAGGCATAAGCTAGCTTGACTGCGAGAGTGACGGCTCGAGCAGGTGCGAAAGCAGGTCTTAGTGATCCGGTGGTTCTGCATGGAAGGGCCATCGCTCAACGGATAAAAGGTACTCCGGGGATAACAGGCTGATACCGCCCAAGAGTTCATATCGACGGCGGTGTTTGGCACCTCGATGTCGGCTCATCACATCCTGGGGCTGAAGTAGGTCCCAAGGGTATGGCTGTTCGCCATTTAAAGTGGTACGCGAGCTGGGTTTAGAACGTCGTGAGACAGTTCGGTCCCTATCTGCCGTGGGCGTTGGAAGATTGAGAGGGGTTGCTCCTAGTACGAGAGGACCGGAGTGAACGCACCACTGGTGTACGGGTTGTGATGCCAATTGCATTGCCCGGTAGCTAAGTGCGGAAGAGATAACCGCTGAAAGCATCTAAGCGGGAAACTTGCCTCGAGATGAGTCTTCCCTGGGACTTTGAGTCCCCTGAAGGGCCGTTGAAGACGACGACGTAGATAGGCCGGGTGTGTAAGCGCAGCGATGCGTTGAGCTAACCGGTACTAATGACCCGAGAGGCTTAACCTTACAACACCGAAGGTGTTTTGAGAGCGACTCACAATAAAATCAGCTTGTTCAAAGATTGGTTCTGATGGTTGCAGAGAAAACTGCGACGGTTGGGATAAAACGAATTTGCCTGGCGGCGATAGCGCGGTGGTCCCACCTGACCCCATGCCGAACTCAGAAGTGAAACGCCGAAGCGCCGATGGTAGTGTGGGGTCTCCCCATGTGAGAGTAGGGAACTGCCAGGCATCAAACACGGATTATCGGATTGACCTTCGATAGTCGACGGATCCCGGAAGTGGATCTGAGCAGTGGAAAGCTGGCCCTGATGGGCGGTATCAGGAAGATACACGTAACAGAATCGGTGGAGCGGTAGTTCAGTTGGTTAGAATACCTGCCTGTCACGCAGGGGGTCGCGGGTTCGAGTCCCGTCCGTTCCGCCACTTATTGCATAAGCCCTGGGTTAACCGCTCAGGGCTTTTTCGCATCTGTTTTTCATAACCTCTGCGATATAAGCTGCAAATAATCATCTAACTTATATTTGCCGTGCTATCTTCTTTTTTCCTTTGTCGTCTAACTATGCATTGAAAGTCTGCTATACAATCCCTATAACAGAAGTGTACCTTTGCTTTATGAAGGTGTATTTACGTACTGGAATGTATAGCAAGGCGTGGCGTGCGAAAAAAAACATATGCAATGAGGTACGTAGCGGGTCAGCCGGCTGAGCGTATCTTTCCACCCGGAACAATGCATCATCCGGAGCAAAAGGTGGCGTCAGGCCCGCTGCTGCTGGAGGAAGACGTTTTACGTATTATGGTGTGGAATATCTTTAAACAGCAAAGAGTGAACTGGCTTTCTGTTTTGCAGAACTTTGGCAGGAACACGCAGTTGGTTTTACTTCAGGAAGCGCAAAGCTCACCAGAACTCATTAGCTTTGCCACCTCTAACTATCTTGCTGCCGATCAGGTGCCCGCAATCATTTTGCCGCAACACCCCTCTGGCGTGATGACGCTGTCTGCTGTTCAACCGATGTACTGTTGTCCCTTACGAGAAAAAGAACCTCTGTTGCGTTTGTCCAAATCGGCGCTGGTGACGGTTTATTCTTTGCCCGATGGACGGCCGTTGATGGTAGTTAACATTCACGCGGTTAATTTCAGTTTCGGCGTGGAAGTTTACAGTAAACAGCTTGAAGCTATTGGCGATCAATTGCTCTATCATCGTGGGCCAGTGATTATGGCGGGAGATTTCAATGCTTGGAGTCAGCCTCGCATTAAAGCGCTCTATCGCTTTGCCTTGAGGATGGATTTACAGGAAGTACGATTTGATGACGATCTCCGTCGTAAGGTCTTTGGTCGTCCGCTGGATTTTGTGTTTTATCGTCAGTTAGAGGTTACCCAATCCTCCATATTGGAAACGCAGGCATCGGATCATAATCCGTTGCTGGTCGAATTTCTGTGGAACAGCCATAAAAAAACTGCCATATAGGCTAATGCCAGTCAGTTAAGCAACTGACTGGCAGTTTTACTTTGAGGCTTTGGATATTTCCAGGGCCTTTCTTTCACCACTCGGGGATAGGCTCTTTCCCGCCTTCCCGGCAGTTTGACCAACTGCGCCATGCTTTCCATATCCCGTATAAGTTCAGGGATGCGACCCGGCGAGGCTCCCTGTAATGTCATCAACATCCGCATGACCAGGCCACATGATCCCGAGAAGCTCAACTGATTTGGCCAGTAACCTTTCAGACTCGCCGCCATTTTTATCATCTGATACCTGACCAGATTGTAGGCCAGCAGCACTCCCCACAGTTCCTGCTCAACCAACTCCGGCTTTTTACTTCTAAGCGTCAGCCTGTTTTGCTGCATTGTCTGCTTGATTTCACGATAGCCCAGTTCGATTTCCCACCGATGGCTGTACAGCTCCGTCATCTCCCCACCCGGATAACGCATCGCATCCGTCATCGATGTCAGCAGATAATACGTTTTCCCCTTGCGGCTCAATGTCAGCAGTCGGGCCGTTATCGCTTTATTCAGTTCCGGCCATTTTTTTCTCGACTGAGGCGAGGTCTTGAGGGTAATTAACTATCACCTTTACCCAACCGCCGGATTTCCTCGTACTGAGCGCCCTTCTTCAGCGGTATCATCCAGTGACGCTCTGTCCCCCTGCGGCTCCAGGCATCAAGTAATCCCAGTGAGTAATACCCCTTATCGAACAGCGTCAGCGTATTGTCACCCGTCTGGCTTATAAGCTGCTCTGCCAGCGTATACTCGCTTTCTTTCATCGTGCCGAAGGCGGCAGCGGTAAGAAGATGACTGGTCAGCTCCATCTGGCAAACCATTTTCACCTGAGGATAAGCCCCGGGCTGACCACCAAAATGCTGTCGGGGGAACGCCGCGTCATTTTCTGGCGTATCCTGAGTTCTCCAGACCACGCCATCCACAGCCACCAATGTCAGTCCACACCAGTGCGGATGAGTGACTGAGGCGTGCCACAGTTGCGCAGTCTGTGTAAAAACACGCCGGACAGCGTCACTTCCCAGCCGCTGGCGAGCCTGAATCACGGCGCTGGGGGCAACGAAGGGGCGATTACCGGGCAACATGATATCCAGTCGGTTGACAATCTGATGAAGCGGTTCTTTACGTTCAAGCGCCATGCCGACAACGCACCAGACCATCATTTCCAGAGGAAGACGACGCTTGCGCAGGGTGACCGTGCCGGATTCGGTCAGACAACGGGCAATCAATTCCGGGTCAAGAAACTCGCCTAGAGATGTCAATGGGTTACGGGTGGAGTCGTAACAGGATACCAGGTTGAGAGCCTGAGCAATTTGCATAATAAAAAAATCCGGAAACCATGAGATTTCCGGATTCTTACACAACCACTGGATCGTTCAACCGATCCTTAACTGATCGGCATTAGCCATATAGGCAGTTTTTATGTAATGCAGTTACGATTCAGGGCGCGTGTTTTTACTGATGTAAAGCGTCAAACGATCGCCTGGTTGGATATTGGCATTTTTGATGACTGAATTCCAACGCATAACATCAGCAATGTTTACACCATGACGTTTGGCAATACTGGAAAGCGAATCACCTTTGCGTACCTGATAGGTGATTGACCCTGCTTTATCGCCGCTGTCAACGTTAGACACTTGAGCAACCTGCAATGTTTGGCCAACTTTCAGTGCATGTGTATTGCGCAGGTTGTTCCAACTTTGCAAATCTTTCGTGCTGACGTTCAGCCGTGCGGCAATCGTAGATAATGTATCGCCAGAGCGAACCTTATACTGCGATTCCTGCGTTGACGACTGCGCCAA
Organism: Brenneria goodwinii; assembly: GCF_002291445.1. NCBI lineage: Bacteria > Pseudomonadati > Pseudomonadota > Gammaproteobacteria > Enterobacterales > Pectobacteriaceae > Brenneria > Brenneria goodwinii. Next base: position 331,388 of record NZ_CP014137.1, read on the forward strand.
GCGTGTTGCTGGCTGTATGGCTGCGATATCGCTATCTGCCAGTGAGTCCTTCAACTGCTCGACGTGAGCCTTCGGCACCATGACATAATGTGGGCCATTAGGTGCGGTCACATTACGTTTGTAGCCTGGATTGTAGCTCTTCAGTTTATTCAACGACAGACCAGCCATTTCTGCTGCTTGCGTCAACTGCATCTGTTGCCCAAGATCAACCCTGGCCAATGCTCGGCTTTCGTTGGGTTTGGGCAGGCTAACACCGTATTTTTTACTATTCTTGAGAATATCGCTCAAGGCCAGCATCTTTGGAACATAGATTGACGTTTCACGTGGTAACGCCAATGCCCAGAATTCCGTTGATAGTCCTTTCGCTTTATTCGCTTTCATGGCCTTCATGACGCGACCTTCACCGCTGTTGTAAGCTGCGACAGTTAATAACCAGTCACCGTCAAACATGCTGTTAAGGCGTTGCATCATATCCAGGGCGGCGGTTGTCGATGCAACAACATCACGACGTCCGTCATACCACTGGTTTTGTTTCAAACCATAATTACGCCCCGTGCCAGGGATAATCTGCCATAGCCCTGCGGCGTTGGCGGATGATGTGGCGTGTGGGTCAAAAGCGCTCTCCACTATGGGTAGCAGTACCAGTTCCATCGGCATCTTACGTTGCTTAATCTGCTCGACAATCCAGTACATGTACGGCTCTGCCCGTAATGTTACATCGTGGAGATAGCTCTTATTTTTTAAATAACGCATTTTTTGTTCGCGGATCCGGGCGTTATCCGGAACCTCCATCTTCAGCTCGTCGCCAATGAAGTTCCACAGATCCTGTTGCGCGATGCTGTCATCATCCAGCCATCGCGCCGAGGTCTCTCGACCCTCTGCGTACTTTACTGCTTCACTTTGACTTGCCGAAGACAGGCTCTGTGCATGCTGCTTCGGTTGGGAGGTATCGTAAGGCGGTACCTGGCAACCGGCCAGCAAGACTGAGGCGAGTATTATCGCTCTAGCCTTCATATGTGGGTCAATAGTTGCTTAAAAGACGAGCAATAATACTTTGATTAGAGGATTAGCACAAGGTAAACCTTCAGAAGCAGTCTTTCTTGCTGCGTAACTGGGCAAAAACTTGCCAATTCTCTATGCTTTCTGGTTCATCTGATAGTTTTCTTTTTAAATCAATATCATGGCATCTAAGAAAAAGGTTGATTTTTCGCTCCAATCCCAGCGTGGTGGGGAGGGTAGACTGTGATTTTTCGCGTATCTGACTGATTTTATGAAGATAGGCCTTAATAGTGGGCTCTTCCGGCCATATTGCATTAGAAAATTTTAAGTTTGATAGCGTGTATTCATGGGCGCAGCAGATTAGCGTATCGTCGGGTAGTTTCGATATTTTTTCTATTGAATCATGCATTTGCCTTGGCGTACCTTCAAAAATACGTCCGCATCCACCGGAGAAAAGCGTGTCCCCGCAGAACAGGAATGGGTGGGAATAATAAGCAACATGTCCTGCTGTATGACCTGGAACGGCAAGTACAGAAAAGTCCGAATTTAGCAGCGACAGGATATTCCCCTCTTTCACAATGTTCGTTGCGCCGCTTTTTTGTGTTTCCTGAGGACCAAAAACCGGCAGATTGGCATAATGCCCGACAATAGCGGCGACGCCTCCGACATGGTCATGATGGTGATGTGTCAGTAAAATCGCGTCGGGTGTAAGCTGACGCTTATTGAGCGCATCCAATACCGGCTGCGCGTCTCCCGGATCGACGATAACACAATGGTTTTCTTTATTACTCAGTAACCAAATGTAGTTGTCCTGAAGTGCTGCAATACTGATAAGATTCATGGATTACCTCGCTTTGCTATCAGCCCGGGGAAGATAATAGAACATGAAGCCAGCACAAACACCTCAAACTGTCTTGGTTCCCGCCTCGTGGGACGATATTTCCTGGGGCGGGTATTACCGAGAATCGCTTGAACAGGCATTGCTCCCCTGGTGGCCGAAGTTATTCGGTTTTCATTTATTGAAAATAGGGCCATTGAGTGCGGCGATAAACATAAAAGATTGCACCATATCCCATCAGGTCAATGTCGCACCGGATGGCGATAGTGTACAGGTCATCGCCGATCCGCATTATTTACCCTTTTCTGAGAAATCGGTAGACGCTTGCCTGTTAGCGCAAACGCTGTCCTATTCCGCCGATCCGCATCGTATTCTACGGGAAGTGGATCGTGTGCTGATTGATGATGGCTGGCTGATATTGAGCACTTTTAATCCGGTCAGTTTGTTGGGGATCGCAAAATTAATTCCTGGGTTAAACAAACGGCAGCCATACAGCAGCCGAATGTTTACCCAAATGCGAATCATAGACTGGCTCAGTCTGCTGAATTATGAAGTGGTGCATCACGCCAGTCTTCAAGTTACTCCGTGGCGTAAAAACAAGGGAAAACTGAATAAACATTTCCCTATATTCGGTTGCCTGTCGCTGATTGTTGCGCGCAAGCGGACTATTCCCCTGAGCTTCACGCCGATGCGTACCCGGCTTTGTAAAGTGCCTTTGGGCCGCACGGTGGGCGTGACGAAGATTTTTCGTAATCGCGATTAATTCTCTGGGTTGTAACCGATATCATCAAGCGTAGGGGCGTTGGCGGCGCTGCGGGCAAGTTCGTCACAGCGTTCATTCTCAGGATGACCTGCGTGACCTTTCACCCATTCCCAGCGCAGAGTATGGCGCTGGATCGCCTGATCCAGCCGCTGCCAAAGATCGACATTTTTTACCGGTTTTTTGTCTGCCGTTTTCCAGCCACGCTTTTTCCAGTTGTGGATCCAACTGGTGATCCCCTGGCGAACATATTGACTGTCGGTGCTTAAAACCACTTCGCAGGGTGAAGTTAAACTTTCAAGCGCGGCAATGGCGGCCATCAATTCCATACGGTTATTGGTGGTCAACCGATAGCCCGCACTCAGGGTTTTTTCATGCTGTTTATAGCGCAGCAGAGCGCCATAACCTCCGGGGCCCGGATTACCGAGACAAGATCCGTCGGTGAAAATCTCTACCTGTTTAAGCATCTCTGGTAGACTCTTCCTTATGGTGAAAATGGCAAGTCTGACATAAACGAAAACGATGAGCACTGAAATTACGCGACAAATCGTCCTGGATACGGAAACCACCGGTATGAACAAGCTGGGGGTTCACTACGAAGGGCACAAAATTATTGAGATTGGCGCTGTTGAGGTGATTAACCGTCGTCTGACCGGGCGACACTATCATGTGTACATCAAGCCCGATCGTTTGGTTGATCCTGAGGCCTATCATGTGCACGGCATCAGCGATGAATTTTTGGCGGATAAGCCGACCTACGCGGAGATTGCTGACGATTTCCTCGACTTTATCCGCGGGGCTGAATTAGTCATCCATAACGCAATGTTTGATATCGGCTTTATGGATTATGAATTCCGGATGTTAAACCGGAATATTCCCAAGACGGAAACCTTCTGCAAGATAACCGATAGCTTGCTGATGGCGCGAAAAATTTTTCCGGGCAAACGGAATAATTTGGATGCGTTATGCGATCGCTATCAGATAGACAACAGTAAGCGAACGCTGCACGGCGCATTGCTCGATGCCGAAATCCTGGCGGAAGTTTATCTGGCGATGACGGGGGGCCAGACATCGCTGGCATTCTCGATGGAAGGTGAAGTTCGGCAGCAGGAAAATGAGAGCGAAAGTATTCAGCGCATTGCGCGCCCGGTTTCGGCGTTAAAAGTGTTATACGCCGATGAAGAAGAATTGCTGATGCATGAAAAGCGTCTGGATTTGATCGCGAAGAAAGGCGGTAGCTGCCTTTGGCGTAATGAATAGTACGACGGTGATGATGAAACCGTCTCTCAGATGAAATTATGAGCAAACAGAATCGCTTAGTTATAAAAACCATTGACGTAATAGTACCATCATCTTAGTATTCACCCCGCTCAATGAGCACCGAGTGGAGCGGTAGTTCAGTTGGTTAGAATACCTGCCTGTCACGCAGGGGGTCGCGGGTTCGAGTCCCGTCCGTTCCGCCACTTATCTATTCCGGGATGTTCCTATACATCTCTGGATGAATGAAAACCGTATCGCTGTCAAAGGCATACGGTTTTTTTTCGTCTTTACGTTTGCTGCGGCGTGTCGGGGTAGCGCAAAGACCATGTGTAGATCGCCCTAAGAGGGTTGGTTTCCAGCGCTCTATTGGTATGGCTGCGACGCGTTCTCGGGGACCGATCAGCAAGATGCGCGTTTCGCTGAATTCGATGGCGCGGAGTTGGAAATAGTCTTTTATCCGAATCAGTTATTTATGTAAACTTACCGGTAGTCCATTGTTTACTATCGGGTTGCCGAGAGTTGTTTAAATGATTGAGGTCGGGGATGCTTAAGTTTTTTTATAAAGATACTTTCTATTTAATGCGAGGGGTTTTGGTGGTATCAGTATTTCTGATAGTAATCGATTTGCTGTGCACATTGTCTAAAAAATACCTTCACCAAGATATATCCGGGGTATACACACTGTTCTTTTATATATTTCTTTCTATTCTGGCGATACCCGTCTTAAAGATAGGGACAAAAGCGCTTTTTATCATTACAACAAAAAAAGAGAACAATAAAATCATTCAGGGTATTAACAAAAATCCCAAATATCCATGCAGGGATGAAAAAGATGCTTTGTTGGTAAAAATTAGCGGGCTATATTCCATTACCGCCACAGGGAACGGTAAAAACAAAAACCATCCAAATTTCGTTAATAGTATAGAAGAGTGCGACCTGGACAATCCCACCGCGGTTGACCTGATTAAAAACGCATTATCGGGTAGCTATGATATTGAAACTGATGAACAGTTGAAGTGTTTTATTTATTCCCTGCTGGATGAGGATAACTACGGGAAAACGCACCATGCAAATTACCAGAAGCAGCTTGCGCATTTATATCGTCTGGCTGGTAAAACCGGTGCTGATATCACGCCGGTAAGCGATATGGCTAATGTTGATTCGGCCTTCAATCTTCAGCGTGCGGCATTATTAATGAGATCGGGCGTCACCCTCGGCATGCTTACGCTGGATGAGTGGGACGCATTAAAAAATATTCTGGCGCAACGGCTAGAGGAAAATTTTTCCTCTCTCGACGAATTTATTCATGATTATATGCTGGCTGTTTACCTTTTCCATCACGAGGGCGCGATGGGCGCGTCGATGATCCTTGAAAGGCTTTATGGCCTTGCCACGCTTCAGGAAAATAATTATTTCGCCTGGAGCGCCGCTGAATTAAACCGCCCGCCAGCAACGCTGGTATAGTCCGCGTTGTCTGACGGATACTTTTGTGACCATCGATGGCTTAACAGCCGCCGGATGACTTTCAAATCGCGAGTCGGTCCAGGCGGCTGCAGGTAAAGGATAAGCCTGATTGTGTGGGGGCCTGAAGGCCGACGATAAAGTGAAATTAACTGTGCTTGTTGAGGATAATCATTGTGAGTATGGATGTTTTTCTGGCGGCGGTTGCACAGGGTGATGAAGGCTTCATTCCTTTAGCCGTGGTGGAGTCCGCTTTTCATCATGCCATTACTCTGCGGGAGGTTGCCGACAATAAATGTACGTTGTTATTGGAATATCCCAATCCTGACGCCGGAAAACAAATAGCCTGGCCTGATGGCTCAACGGCCACCGTTAGCGACGTCGACACCCTGGATATTACGATTAAGCTGGTGTCGAACGGCAAGGAACCGATGACCAATGGGTTTGGCGTCAATCGCCCCCCTCACCACGCTCCTTTCTGGCAAAGCCTGTATCAAATACTGGAAACCACCCACACGGCCTTTTTTTGGCCCGGTAATGGCGATAATTTAATTGTCGGACAGAAAGAAACCATTCCACATCTACCTGAATCCATGATAAATGCCTTGGGCGCGCCTTACGTCGTATCAAACTATCAACAAATTACCGAGCGAATGCGCGGCTAAAATAGCTTGCCTGCGCCATTGCTGATTGAGCTGCCTCTCGCTTTCGTTGATTGATTTCTTGAAAGCGAGCAGGGGGCTGAATCAGCTGCCGATCATCGTTTACCGACATCAGTGCTTTGCTGCGGTTCTGGGCGTATTTGAACCCTTACCCGATGGTCAGGTTAAAAATCCCAATCCTCATCTTCGGTGTTTACCGCTTTGCCAATAACGTACGACGAACCGGAACCGGAGAAGAAGTCATGGTTCTCGTCGGCGTTTGGCGAAAGGGCCGACAGGATCGCCGGATTGACGTCCGTCATGCCAGCGGGGAATAACGCCTCGTAACCCAGATTCATCAGCGCTTTGTTGGCGTTATAGTGCAGAAATTTCTTCACATCTTCCGTCCAGCCGACGCCGTCGTATAGCTCCTGGGTATACAGCACTTCATTGTCATATAAATCTTGCAGCAATTCGTAGGCGAAGTTTTTCACCTGCTGCTGGCGGGCGGCGTCCGCCTTCGCCAGACCTTGCTGAAATTTATAGCCGATATAGTAACCGTGTACGGCTTCGTCGCGAATAATCAGCCGTATCAAATCGGCGGTGTTGGTCAGCTTGGCCCGGCTTGACCAGTACATGGGGAGGTAAAAGCCCGAATAGAACAAAAAGGATTCCAGAAACACGCTGGCGACCTTTTTCATCAGCGGATCGTCGCTGCGGTAGTGACTGAGGATAATGGACGCCTTTTTCTGCAATGCTGTATTTTCCTCACTCCAGCGGTAAGCGTCATCCACCTCGCTGGTCAGGCACAGCGTGGAAAAGATGGAACTGTACGAGCGGGCATGCACCGCTTCCATAAAACTGATGTTGGATAACACCGCTTCTTCGTGAGGCGTTACCGCGTCGGGCATCAGCGTGGGCGCGCCCAGCGTATTCTGAATGGTGTCCAGCAGCGTCAGACCGGTAAATACCCGGATGGTTAACTGCCGCTCCTGCGCGTTCAATGTTCCCCAGGAGGGAATATCGTTGGATAGCGGGACTTTTTCCGGTAGCCAGAAGTTCGACGTCAGCCGGTTCCAAACCTCCAGATCCTTGTCGTCTTCAATTTTGTTCCAGTTGATGGCCTGTACGCGTGTCAGCGATGTCATAATCAGATTTCCTTCAGCGATGGCTTATAACGCACAGGACACGCAGCCCTGAACTTCGGTGCCTTCCAATGCCATCTGCCGTATACGAATGTAGTAAATGGTCTTTATGCCTTTTTTCCAGGCATAAATCTGTGCTTTGTTGATATCACGCGTGGTGGCGGTATCACGGAAAAATAGCGTCAGCGACAGCCCCTGATCGACATGCTGGGTGGCCGCCGCGTAGGTATCGATAATCTTTTGCGGCCCGATCTCGTAGGCGTCCTGATAGTATTCCAGGTTGTCGTTGGTCATGTAGGGGGCCGGGTAGTAGACGCGGCCGATTTTGCCCTCTTTACGGATTTCAATCCGCGACACGATCGGGTGGATGCTCGACGTGGAGTGATTGATATAAGAGATCGAACCGGTCGGCGGCACCGCCTGCAAATTCTGATTATAAATACCATGCGTCATCACGGCGTCGCGCAGCGCGGCCCAGTCCTGCTGGTTGGGAATGGTGATTCCCGCCCGCTCGAACAGTTCGCGCGCTCGTTCCGTAGCCGGCTCCCAGCGCAGCTCAATGTATTTGTCGAAATATTCGCCGGAGGCATATTTCGAGTTTTCGAATCCTTTGAAGCACTGACCGCGCTCTATCGCCAACTGGTTGGACGCCCGCAGCGCATGGTAGGCGACGGCGTAGAAGTAGATGTTGGTAAAGTCGATCGCTTCCTCGGAACCGTAAAAAATTCTCTCGCGGGCCAAATAGCCGTGCAGATTCATTTGTCCGAGGCCGATGGCGTGGGATTCATCATTGCCTTTTTCAATCGACGGCACGGAGTGGATGTGGCTCATATCGGAGACGGCGGTCAGCGCCCGAATCGCCATCTCGACGGTGAGGCCGAAATCCGGCGATTCCATCGCCTTGGCAATGTTCAGCGAACCCAGGTTGCAGGAAATGTCTTTACCGGTATAGCGATAGCCTAAATCCTCATCGTATTGACTGGCATCGTTAACCTGCAGGATTTCAGAGCACAGGTTGCTCATGTTGATGCGGCCCTGAATCGGATTGGCGCGGTTGACCGTATCTTCAAACATCATATAGGGATAACCGGACTCAAACTGGATTTCAGCCAGGATTTGAAAGAACTCCCGCGCTTTGATCTGCGACTTGCGGATGCGCTTGTCGTCGACCATCTCCTGATATTTTTCCGTGACGCTGATTTCCGACAGCGGCACGCCGTAGACCTGCTCGACGTCATAAGGCGAGAACAGATACATCACCTGATTGTTTTTTGCCAGTTGGAAGGTGATATCCGGGATGACCACGCCGAGCGACAGGGTTTTAATGCGGATTTTTTCATCGGCATTTTCCCGTTTGGTATCCAGGAAGCGCAGAATATCGGGATGGTGCGCGTTGAGATAAACGGCGCCCGCCCCCTGGCGCGCTCCTAGCTGGTTGGCGTAGGAAAACGCATCTTCCAGCATTTTCATTACCGGTATGATGCCGGATGACTGATTCTCGATTCTTTTTATCGGCGCGCCGGTTTCCCGGATATTGGTGAGCATAAACGCGACGCCGCCGCCGCGTTTGGAAAGCTGCAGCGCGGAGTTGATGGCGCGGCCGATAGACTCCATATTGTCTTCAATACGCAGCAGGAAGCAGGACACCAGCTCGCCGCGCTGTTTTTTCCCGCAGTTGAGGAACGTGGGGGTGGCGGGTTGAAAACGTCCGCTGATGATCTCTTCGACCAGCGCGCTGGCGAGCTCGGTATTTCCGGCGGCCAGCGTGAGCGCCACCATGCAGACGCGATCTTCGTAGCGTTCCAAATAGCGTTTGCCGTCAAAGGTTTTGAGCGTATAGCCGGTGTAATACTTGAAGGCGCCAAGAAAAGTTTGAAAGCGGAATTTGTGGCTGTAGGCCTGCTGGAAAAGGCTCTTGATAAAGCTGAAGGCGTACTGATCCAGCACGTCGGCTTCGTAGTAGCCCTCTTCGACCAGATAACGCAGCTTCTCTTCCAGGTTATGGAAGAACACCGTATTTTGATTGACGTGCTGCAAGAAATAGCGCCGCGCCGCCAGCTTATCCTGTTCGAACTGGATGCGCCCCTCGGCGTCGTAGAGGTTCAGCATGGCGTTCAGCGCATGGTAATCCAGCTCCGTGTTGGCTGGTTTGGTGATCACGGATTCTGTCGTTGCCAAAATTCAGTTACTCCCTTACGCACGTTTTCAACGTCTTCTGCCGTACCCAGTAGCTCGAAGCGATACAGAAAGGGTACCTGGCACTTCTGCGCGATGATATCGCCGGCGATGCAGTACGCCGTCCCAAAGTTCATATTGCCTGCGGCAATCACTCCCCGCAGCCGCTCGCGGTTATGCCGATCGTTAAGAAAACGAATCACCTGTATGGGTACGGCGCCTTTGGCGCTGCCCCCGCCATAGCTGGGAACCACCAGAATATAAGGTTGATCCATTTTCAATACGGGTTGGTCAGCCGCTATCGGAATACGCAGGGCTGGTAAACCGACCCTGGTGATGAAGCGATGGGTATTTTCCGACTGGCTGGAAAAGTAGACCAGCGGGTTCATCTTGCCCCCTAAGACGCTTGTAATTGGTTCAGGGTGCTGATTTTGTCCGGGCGGAAGCCGCTCCAGTGATCGTTAGCGGTCATGACTACCGGCACCTGTTGATAGCCCAGCGCTCTTACCTGCCGCAATGCCTGCTCATCTTCTGTTAGGTCCACCAGTTGGTAGGCAATTCCCTGCTTATCCAGTGCACGGCATGTCGCATTGCATTGAACACAATCTGGTTTGGTGAAAATAGTAATACGCATGATTCGTATTTACCCTTTGGCTTGAAAGAAGTATATCGGAGCGGTTATGTTGTTGGGCTTTGCCTCTGACCGATCCACGGAGCAGCCGTTGCATGTCTGGTGGCTACGTCTTAGATACTAGATGTAGATGTTTTAAATTTCAACCATACAATATATAGGAAATTCACTGAAATGTATCAAGCCGGGATCTAAGCCAGACGGCACAAGGGAAAAACAGGAATCAAGCAAAAAATTTTCTTTCGGCGCAGGGAATAAGCCGCGTCATTGTTGGCTGAATTTTGTTCTTTTCGGGGGAGCGGATAAGAAAAAGGGAGCCAGGCTCCCTTCATCCGTCGATTACACGACCGGCAGATTTCTGCCGTAATAAATTTCCTGCATTTCGTGATACAGCAAATCGGTGATTCGTTTACGCTCTTCCGCGCTCAATGTGGCGGGATCGACGTTAAACAGGTAGTGCTTGAGATCGAAATCCTTCAGCAACATCTTGGTGTGAAACATGTTTTCCTGATAAACGTTCACATCCATCAGGTGATACAACGATTTCATGTCTTCCGACATAAAATTCTGAATCGAATTGATCTGATGGTCGATAAAATGTTTTACGCCGTTAACATCACGGGTAAAGCCGCGCACACGATAATCAATGGTGACGATGTCCGATTCCAACTGGTGGATGAGATAATTCAGCGCTTTCAGCGGAGAGATAACGCCGCAGGTCGACACTTCAATATCGGCGCGGAAAGTGCACAGTCCGACTTCAGGATGGCTCTCCGGGTAGGTGTGTACGCAAATGTGGCTTTTGTCCAGATGGGCGACCACGGAGTTAGGCAGTGGCCCCGGAAGCTCCGAGTTATCGACATCGCGCGGATCGATCGGCTCTTCGCTGACCAGTATGGTCACGCTGGCGCCCTGTGGCTCGTAATCCTGACGGGCGATATTGAGAATATTGGCGCCGATAATCGAGCAGGTTTCGCTCAAGATTTCGGTCAAGCGGTTGGCGTTATACTGTTCATCAATGTAGGCGATGTAACCGTTACGGTCATCGGCAGTTCTGGTGTAACAGATATCGTAGATACAAAAACTCAGGCTTTTAGTCAGATTATTAAAGCCGTGTAGTTTCAGCTTGTGCAATTTAAGTCACCCCCTTATGGATGCGGTAATCAGCGTGAAGCCGATAACGCATTCAGTAAATATTGCGGCAGTGCGAAACTACCAATATGGACGGCCGGATTGTAGTAGCGGCATTCAATACCGGACGCATTAACGCGTTGTTGCAGCGTCTCTGCGCTTATCTGGCGTAATGACGGATGGTTACTGGCCCAGGCGAACGTCATGATGCCGCCGTAGTAGGTCGGGATCGCCGCCTGATAAAACGTGACGTCGCTAAAATAGTTGCTCAGTTTGTTGTGGCTGTTAACGGCTTCGTCCTGTTGCAGGAAGCAGACGCCGTTCTGCGCAACGAAAATGCCGCCTTCATTCAGACAACGGGCGCATCCCTGATAAAAGTCGGACGTGAACAGACTTTCTCCCGGACCGATGGGATCGGTACTGTCAGAAATAATGACGTCGAATTTCTCAGTACATTGATTAACGAAATTCACGCCATCGTCGATCACCAGACGAAAACGCGGATCGTCGTAAGCGCCGGCATTATGATTGGGTAAATACTGACGGCAGAATTCCACCACGCCCGCGTCGATTTCCACCATCGTGATTTGTTCGACGCCGGCGTGACGGCTGACTTCACGCAGTATGCCGCCGTCGCCGCCGCCGATAATCAGCACGCGTTTGGCCTGGCCGTGGGACAACAGGGGAATATGGGTCAGCATTTCGTGATAGATAAATTCGTCACGCTCGGTGGTTTGCACCACGCCGTCCAATGCCATGACACGGCCAAGCGCCGCATTTTCAAAAATGATCAGATCCTGGTGGTCAGTCTTTTCGTGGTATAGCACCTGGTCGATGGAAAAGTACTGACCAAAGTTGGCATGCAGGGTTTCATACCAAATTTCTTTCTGGGCCATGTTCGGGCTTCCTCCGCGATAGCAGTCATGAAAATTGGCGCGTCATGATAGCTAACTCTTACCGCGCTTGCACGGTCAAATTTCAGTCAGTGCCGGGGAAGGAGGAAATTATTTCGTGTAGGCGAGCAAACCGAGTGAATTACGGGCCAGAGACTGACATTTTTTTGGCGTCGGGATAGCAATTTTACTTAGATCCCGGTAGCTGTCCTCGCCTAATGCGGTCATGTTAAACGCACCGTAATTGCTGAGATCCCAACTGTTTTGTTGGGCGAACGTCAACAGCGCCCGGCGAATTTGATCATTGGGTAAGTCCTGATAACCGCAGTTATTTTTCAGATAAACGAAAACGGCAGTTAAATCGGCGAGATCTTCTGCTTCAAATTCATTCAGTGCCTTACTGGCGGAGGAGAAGCTCATCAGACTAAGCAGGAGCAGCACCAGCGCTGAGTTTTTCATGGTTAAACTCGTTTCGATTTTTGTCAGAAGACGTTACCACAATTGTAGATTACCTGACTAAATTTTCTTGTTTGTAAGCGTTTTAATTATTTTGAGTCAATTGGAAACGGTCGGCGCGGATCTGTCTCAACCGCAGCAAGAGAATATTCCACCGCAATAACGTGATTCCCACGGGCGCGGGTATCAGCAGGCATGGCGCTTGATTGATGAAGTTAAGTTTGATCTGTAGATAATCCTCTGATATTCAGATAGCAGAATATATCCCTGCCCGGAATACATCGCATTGCTTACTTGTTCCGGGCATTTTTTACGGATGGTGTAACATAAACGTGGCGAGTTATCGTGGTTCGGGTATCCGGCGCTGGCGCGCTGGGAGTTGGCTATGCACAGGATTGTTGCTGTTGCCGATAGCCACTATCTTTTTCCAGACGTTTTTCGCCCGTGGCGATGGTTTCATCCATCTCTGGCAAACCGTGTTGCCCACTTACATTCTCAACTCGCTGGGGTTGGTGATAGCAACCGTGTCGCTGAGTCTGGCGTTTGGCTTGCCCGCCGCCTGGCTGATGACGATGTATCGTTTTCCCGGGCAGCGGCTGTTGCGCTGGATGCTGTGCCTGCCGCTGGCAGTGCCGCCTTATCTGATCGCGTATGTTTATACGGATTTATTGGACTATGACGGGCCGGTGCAGAGGGGGTGGCGTCAGATATTTTCCCTGCATAGCGCCGGTGATTACTGGTTTCCCTCCATTCGCTCGCTTGGCGGCGCCTGCATGGTTCTGGCGCTGGCGCTCTACCCGTATGTTTATCTGCTGGCTCGTAAGGCGTTGCTGGAACAATCGGCAACGCTATTGCAATCCGCCCGCCTGCTGAACCATTCACCCAACAGCGCTTTCTGGCGCATTTCCTTCCCTCTGGCCAGGCCGGCGATCGCCGTTGGCGCATCACTGGTGGCGATGGAAGCGCTGGGGGATTTCGGCACCGTCTCTTATTTCGCTCAGCCTACGTTAACGACCGCCGTTTATGACGCCTGGCTGGGATATGGCGATCTTGGCGCCGCCGCGCGGATTTCCGCGTTAATACTGCTGTTGATCTCTTTTATCGTGACGGCCGAGTTTTACAGTCGGCGCCGTCAGCAAATTTATCAGAAAACCATGGGGCAGGAGCGGGACGGCGTACCGGCCTTGTCCGGAATATACAAGATTGTGGCGCAGGGGTATTGCTGGGGGCTGATTCTGTTGGCGGCGGGCATCCCTTGTATGATGCTGCTTAACTGGAGCTGGCGCTATTTTTCCTGGAGCGCCTCTTTTTTACATTATGCATGGAATAGCGTACTGGTTTCCGTTCCGGCCGCCGGTGTAACGCTGCTGGTCTCCCTATTGCTGGTGTTTTATTCCCGCCTGAGCAATGAACGTTCAGCGAAGACGATGTTGCGTCTTGCCGGCCTGGGATACGCCGTACCCGGTACGGTGCTGGCGATTGGGTTATTGATTCCGCTGGCCGCCTTCGATCACGGCGTGAATATTGCGGCGCGAATGTTGTCGCTGCCTTTACCCGGCCTGTTGTTATCAGGTTCGATAATTGCGCTGGTGTTGGCCTACAGCGTTCGGTTCAGCGCCATGATGATCGGCAGTATTGATAGCAGTATGGCGAAAATTTCTCCCTCACTGGATATGGTGTGCCGGATGTTGCGAAGCTCGCCCGGACGGATGTTGACGCGCGTGCATTGGCCTTTGTTGCGGCGGGGCGTACTGATGGGCTCGTTGCTGGTCTTTAGCGAAAGTATGCAAGAACTGAACGCGTCCCTGTTGCTGAAGCCGTTTAATTTCGAAACCTTGGCCACCTATGTCTTTACTTTCACCTCTGATGAACGGTTGGAGCAGGCTGCGCTACCCGCAATGGTTCTGGTGTTGGTCGGGCTGTTCCCTGTGATTTATCTGAATGCCGTATTGGAAAATAAAAAATGATCAACCCGCCCGATATATTGACCATTGAGCACGTTACCTGTCGTTACCAGCAAAATAATGTGTTGAGTAATTTTTCCCTGTCAGCGCGGGAGCGGGAGATCGTCTGTCTGTTGGGCGCCAGCGGCTGCGGCAAAACCACATTGTTAAACGCCGTGGCCGGACTGATCCCCATCGCCGAGGGAACGATAGCGGTGTCGGGGGAGATCATCGGCAACGGGCAGATTCAGGTGCCGCCCGAGTTGCGTCAGGTGGGCATGATCTTTCAGGACGACGCGTTATTTCCTCACTTAACGGTGGCGCAAAATATCGCGTTTGGGCTGTATGACCGGCCGCAAGACGCCATTGCAACGGTGGTTTCCGAGATGATGGCGTTGGTTAAGCTGGAAGGACTGGATGCGCGTTACCCGCACGAGCTGTCTGGCGAACAGCAGCAGCGGGTGGCCATTGCCAGGGCATTAGCCCGTAAGCCGAAGATCCTGTTGTTGGACGAGCCGTTTTCCAATATTGATAATCAGGTCCGTTATCATCTGATTACCGAATTGCGCCTGATACTCAAACAGCTGCAGGTCGTGACGATATTCGTGACGCACGACAGGGACGAGGCGTTCGCCTTTGCCGATAGGCTGGCCGTGATGGACAACGGCGGTATTGTACAGGAGGGCTATCCGGCAACGCTGTATCAGCGGCCTAACAGTCGTTTTATCGCGGATTACCTGGGCAGCAGCAACTATCTGTCGGTCACCATTCTGAGCGATCATCAGTGGCATAGTATTTTTGGCGATCACACCGCCACCCATGTTCATGGACAACCTATCGGTTCTTCCTGTGACTGGCTGGTTCGGCCGCATGATATCGCATTGGCGCTGGATCCTGACGGTGTCGCGGAGATTGAGGATCGCGTCTTCATGGGGACGTTGAACCACTACCGCATCAGGCTGGATGAACAGATGATACAGGTGCAAAGCAGCATCTGGTTCGAGCCGGGACAACGGGTCAGGTTGAGTATAAAAAACGAACAACCCATCCTGTTTCCCGGCTCATAGCCACGTGCTTATCTTTATTGTATTGTCATAGTCCGGCGGGTTTGGGAACCTCAATGTATTCGCCGTTGATATTGCGTTTGTAATAGAAACCGTTTTTGACATAGAAACGCTCGCCGTTCATGTCCAGTACGGTCATTCCGCCCTGGGTCGTCGCGGTGGCGGCGTTGGGGGGCGTATCAACGACAACGTACTGGTCATTCTGGCGTTGGTAGAAAATGCCGTTTACGACGTAGTAGGTCAGCCCGGCGATTAACACGGTTTCCACCCCATAAGGGAGTCTGTCGAACGACATTCCCGGCCTTGGCCCCCAGCCCCAACCTCCGTGACCAGGACCGCCAGGACCACCGGGACCGGGGTGTGCAATCGCACTCACCGGTAGCAGCAGACTAAGTGCTACAAGAATCGTCAGCGATCTTTTCATACCGTACTCCATACCGATCTTATCTCATCGGATGCAACTCTGAATTTACTGCCTGCGGGTGAAGATTATTTATTGGTTGCCTGCTCCGATGGCGCAAAGGGATCGGGGGGCAGTTCTCTTACCATAACTCTGACTTCGTAATTTTTATCCGCCGCGCCCTTCGGTGTATTGGCGACCAATCTATTTAATGCTTCTTCGGGATTCCGCGTCTGAAGAGAGGCCTCATACAGCGGAGCAGGCGGTGGGAAACCCGGCCCGGCATGAGGGAACTGCGCCATTGGCATGGGCGGCTGCTTCTGTTTAACGATTTCTGGCTTGGCGGCATCAGGTTTAGCCGCTTCAGGCGCAGCCCAGGCCGTGACGCCAGCGGCGGAAAGCGCCAGCAGTAGCGTGGCGATACCGGATAGTTTGATCAGCTTTTTCATACAACCCTCATTGATTGAGATTCTCTCCGGCTATAAGAAACTCAATCGGGCGACGCCGCAATGTGCTTTACGCAGATTTATTTTGTGATAACGCAATCTTATACATTCATTAACAATTGTGGGAATTACGCATCCCGGCTTTGGCGAAACCGCTATGCGAACGGCGTAATGCCTATCCTGGCTGTAGGGGCGTATCGTTTACAGCAGTGCTTTAACCGGGATGACCCAGGCGCTGTCGTGTTTTGTAAAGCCCAGCTTAGGGTAATAATCCACGGCCTGCGGCGCGGCCAGCAGAATGATTTTGCACTGTGAGGATAATTGCTGCGCCGTGAGCTGAATCAGTTTTTTTCCTATCCCTCGGTGTTGCATCTCTTCTGACACGGCCAGGTCGGACAGGTAACAGCAGAAATGGAAATCGGTAACGCTACGGGCAACGGCTACCAGCGTGTCGCCTTGCCAGGCCGAAATCAGCAGGCTGGCGTTTTCCAGCATGCCATTGATGGCGACGCTATCGGACAGCGGACGACGGGAGCCTAATGATGTTTTGGTCAGTAATTCAATGAACTGTTGACTGGAAATAGGCGCATTCACTTTATAATCAATGTCTGTCTCTGGCTTGTTCATTATGGTTCCTGTCGCTGGGGATGGGGCTGGCCGGCGCTTTCTGGTATACTTCGCGCCCTTAGGCGCTATCTGTCTGCACTGGCGCATCATCAATAATCCGGGGCCGAGCCCTTCTTGATGATGCAGAATACCTTTATTCAAAGAGTTATGAGTATGATGAAACATACCGTAGAAGTCATGATTTCTGAACAGGAAGTTATGGCGCGCGTTACCGAATTAGGCCGGGAAATTAGTGAACACTATCGTGACAGCGGCAGCGATATGGTGTTGGTTGGCTTATTGCGTGGGTCGTTTATTTTTATGGCCGATTTGTGCCGGGCGATCGATGTTTCACACGAAGTCGACTTTATGACGGCCTCCAGCTACGGCAGCGGTATGAGTACTACCCGTGATGTGAAGATCCTTAAAGATCTGGATGAGGATATCCGTGGTAAAGATGTCCTGATTGTCGAAGATATTATCGATTCAGGTAATACGCTGAGCAAGGTGCGGGAAATTCTACAATTGCGTTCGCCGAAATCGCTGGCGATTTGTACTCTGCTGGATAAGCCGGAACGTCGGGAAGTGGATGTGAAAGTCGAATGGGTTGGGTTCGCGATCGCTGATGAATTTGTGGTCGGCTATGGCATTGACTACGCACAGCACTATCGGCACTTGCCTTATGTCGGCAAGGTTGTGCCTCAGGAGTAGGCAACGATGCCGCTGATGACGCCCTGCACCGGGCGTCGTTATTGGTGGTCAGGAAAGGGAAGACATGGCCCGACGATAGCGTTGCTCCAGCGTCTCCCGGCTGGTGGCGCTGATTTCCAGATCGCGCAATCGTCCGTCCTGAATACCATAAACCCATCCATGGATTGTCACCTTCTGGCCGCGTTTCCAGGCCGACTGCATCACGGTGGAATGGCCGAGGTTATAAACCTGTTCGACCACGTTGATTTCACACAACGTATTCAACCGCTGTTCGGGAGGCAATTCCCCCAGCAGCGAACTATGCTTGTACCACAAATCACGGATGTGCAGCAGCCAGTTGTTGATTAAGCCCAGCTCGGGGTTTTCTACCGCGGCCTGGACGCCGCCACAGCCATAGTGGCCGCAGATGATGATATGTTCGACCTCTAACACTTCAACGGCATATTGCACCACGGAAAGACAATTCAGGTCGGTATGAATAACCAGGTTGGCGACATTACGGTGAACAAACAATTCGCCCGGTTCAAGGCTGGTCAGGCTTTCTGCCGGTACACGGCTGTCTGAGCATCCAATCCACAAAAAGCGGGGGCGTTGTGCCTGCGCCAGTCGTTCAAAATAACCAGGATCTTCTTCCACCATCGTTGTCGACCAGCGTTGGTTATTGGCGATGAGCGTTTCAATTTCTTTCATGAAAGTAAATGACCTGTAACAAACAAGGAGCAGTGGGAGGTAATATAAGACAACATTCATCGTTTTTAAAACGATAGTTTTATACTCGTCACACTTCAAGCTGCGGCGTTGGCTGCACTTATTACTCAGCCCTTCCCTGGGCTTCGCCCCTTCGGGGTCGCTGCAAGCAGCGTTCAAAACGCCATGCGCTTTGTCCTGCAACTCGAATTATTTAGGGTATAGAATCTAATCTGTAGAACTGACTGATAATAAGGCAACACATTTCTTATGACATATGCACTGGAACTGGCGCAGTTAACCAAAACCTACTCAGGAGGAGTCAAGGCGCTGCGTGGCATCGATCTGCGCGTTGAGGCCGGCGATTTCTATGCGCTGTTAGGACCGAACGGCGCAGGGAAGTCCACCACGATCGGTATCATCAGCTCGCTGGTCAATAAAACCGCCGGCAAAGTTCGGGTATTTGGTTACGATCTTGAGCAGGATGTGGTCAATGCGAAGCGTCAATTAGGGCTGGTCCCGCAAGAGTTCAACTTTAATCCGTTTGAAACCGTATTGCAGATCGTGGTCAATCAGGCGGGTTACTACGGCGTAAAACGTCATGATGCCCTGCAACGGGCGGAAAAATACCTGAAACAGCTGGATTTATGGGGAAAACGCGACGAACGCGCCCGGATGTTATCCGGCGGCATGAAGCGCCGTCTGATGATTGCCCGCGCGCTGATGCATGAGCCTAAATTACTGATCCTTGATGAACCCACCGCCGGCGTGGATATCGAACTGCGCCGCTCCATGTGGGGATTTCTGAAAGAACTCAATGCGCAGGGAACCACGATTATTTTGACCACCCACTATCTGGAAGAAGCGGAGATGCTGTGCCGTAACATCGGGATTATCCAGAATGGCGAACTGGTGGAAAATACCTCCATGAAGCACCTGCTTTCCAAACTTAAATCAGAAACCTTTATTTTCGACCTGGCCATCAAGAGTCCGTTGCCGAAGCTTGATGGTTATAAACATCGTTTGCTGGATACCTCGACGCTGGAAGTCGAGGTCATGCGTGAGCAGGGGTTGAACGGGGTATTCAGTCAGCTCAGCGCGCAGGGGATTCAGGTGCTAAGTATGCGCAACAAGGCTAACCGGTTGGAAGAGCTGTTTGTCACCCTGGTTAATGGTTATGGAGAAAAAGCATGATGCGTTTGTATTGGGTGGCGTTGCAGAGTCTGTGGATTAAAGAGATAAATCGTTTTGGCCGGATCTGGATACAGACGCTGGTGCCGCCGGTTATCACGATGACGTTGTATTTCATTATCTTCGGTAATCTGATTGGTTCGCGTATTGGCGATATGCATGGTTTTGATTATATGCAGTTTATCGTTCCTGGGCTGATCATGATGTCGGTGATTACCAATGCCTATGCGAACGTGGCCTCTTCCTTTTTCAGCGCGAAATTTCAGCGCAATATTGAAGAGTTGCTGGTGGCGCCGGTGCCTACGCATGTGGTGATTGCCGGTTATGTCGGCGGCGGCGTTGCGCGCGGCATTTGCGTCGGGGTGCTGGTAACGGCGGTGTCGCTGTTTTTTGTGCCGCTGCATGTTCATGCCTGGTGGATGATTATTTTAACGTTGGTGCTGACGGCGGTATTGTTCTCACTGGCGGGGTTGCTGAATGCGGTTTTTGCCAAAAGTTTCGATGACATCAGCCTGATCCCGACCTTCGTGCTAACGCCGTTAACCTATCTTGGCGGGGTGTTCTATTCGCTGACGCTATTGCCACCGCTCTGGCAGGCGATATCAAAACTTAACCCCATCGTGTATATGATCAGCGGCTTCCGCTACGGTTTTCTTGGCATTCAGGATGTCCCGCTGGCATTTACCATGGCCGTGTTGATCGCTTTTATCGTGGTGTTTTACATCATGGCATGGTGGCTGATTGAGCACGGTCGCGGGCTGAGAAGCTGATTCGGTTGTTGGCAAATATGCCCTAATCTACAAATGCGTCATGCCCGCGCAGGCGCTGAAGGCTCCCCATAAATCGGAATATGTCATATCGAAGAATATTTCGTGCGCGAAAAGAAAGGCTTTTTCATGCCACGTCGTTGCACGCGCCCGACGCAGGGTGGTTCAAACGCCACCACCCTCCGGACCCGGGCTTGTGGCTGAAATCACGCCGCTGACGCGGTTCCTTCGGCGGCCGTCCCCTTTTCCGAACCGCCAGTGACGCGTTCCCGACGCGGCACTGGCTTGAGCAGCATCCATGCTGCTCATTCGCGGGGTCGTTCACCTCAGCGTAATTTCTTACGCCGTGAGACGAACGGTTTAAGTACTGAATATATGTTTAATATCAGCATGTTAAATGTAAAATATTAACAAGGTATTTTTGTGGGGATTCCTCAGCGCGCAGGCGGGCATCTGTTTTTAATCAATGGGCCTCAGCCATTTAGGCCACCTGCACCGGAATGGCCTTGGCCTGGCGCTGGAGCTCGTTGTCGTCGGAGAAATAAGCGATTTTAGGGTGATGCTCTCTCGCCTGTTCGTCGGACATCTGCACGTAAGAACAGATAATCAGCTTGTCGCCCACGCAGGCGCAGCGCGCGGCGGCGCCGTTTACCGAAATAATCCGCGAGCCACGCTCGCCGGCGATGGCGTAGGTTGAGAAGCGTTGACCGTTATCCACGTTATAGATATCAATCGCTTCGTATTCCAGTATGCCCGCCGCATCCATAAAGTCCCGATCGATGGCGCAAGATCCTTCATAGTGCAAATCAGCCTGGGTCACTTTTACCCGATGTAGTTTGCCCTGCAACATGGTACGTATCATTGTTTGTTACCTCGGGTCATACGGTCAAATCGACCTGCTGGTTATCAATTAAACGCGCCTTACCCAACCAGGCGGCCATTAATACCACCGCTCGGGAACTCTCCGTCGTCAACGGCAGCAGCGTTTCGGCGTCGCGAATAAATAGCTCGTCCGGCGTGAATCCGGCTTGTTTCAGTTGCTCTTCGGTCTGAGCCAGTAATTCATCCAACTGACGATTGCCATCCGCCAACTGCGCCACAACGGTCGCCATGATTCGGTTTAGCCGCGGCGCGATCTGGCGCTGTTCGGCGCTGAGATAACCATTGCGGGAACTGAGAGCCAGCCCGTCTTTCGCGCGTACAATCGGTACGCCGATAATGCTGATGTCATAACCCATATCGCTGACGAGCTGGCGGATTAGCGCCAACTGTTGATAATCTTTTTCGCCAAAGCAGGCCAGGTCGGGCTGTACCATGTTAAACAGCTTGCTCACAATGGTCGCGACGCCCCGGAAATGACCGGGACGGCTGGCGCCTTCCAGCATATAAGAAAGACCGGGAACTTCGACAAACGTTTGCTCTTCCAGCCCGTTCGGGTATATCGCATCCGGACTTGGCGCGAAAACCAGATCGACCTCGCGCCGAGTCAGCTTCTCACAGTCTTCCTGCAACGTTCGTGGATAGTGGGTCAGATCGTCCGGTCGTTCAAACTGCATCGGGTTGACGAAAATACTGACAACCACGATATCAGCGCGTGCCCTGGCTTCATCAACCAACCTCATATGCCCATCGTGTAAATTACCCATCGTGGGAACCAGGGCGATACGTTTCCCCTCCTGGCGCCAGCGACGGATTTCACGACGCAGCAGTAGAGGGGTTTCAATAATCAACACGTCTACACTCCTTAACGAAAGCAGCACATATATCCTTCATCTTTCAAGCTGCATCTGCGTTGGCTTCCCTTACTCGCCCCAGTCACTTACTTGAGTAAGCTCCTGGGGATTCATTCGGTTGCCGCCTTGATGCAACTCGAAACCTATTGGATATTTTAATGGAAAGAATGTTCTTCGGCTGGATAAGTACCTTGTTCAACTTCCTGCACATAAAGACGCGCGGCCGCGCGGATGTCGCCGCTTTGCGCCAAAAAATTCTTGGCAAATTTGGGCGTCTTTTCACCCGTGATGCCAAATGCGTCATGCATGACCAGAATTTGCCCATCGGTAACGTTGCCTGCGCCGATACCGATAACCGGAATAGAGAGGGCTTCAGTGATGCGTTTCGCCAACGCCACTGGCACGCATTCCAGCACCAGCAGCTGCGCCCCGGCCTGTTCTATGGCCCTGGCATCATCGAAGAGTTGATTGGCTGCGGCTTCATCCCGGCCCTGGACTTTATAACCGCCGAAAATATTGACGGACTGCGGCGTCAGACCTAAATGACCGCACACGGGAACGGCGCGTTCCGTCAGCATCCGCACGGTTGGCGCCAGCCAACTCCCTCCTTCCAGTTTCACCATGTTTGCGCCTGCGCGCATCAGTTCCGCCGCCTGGCCGAATGCGTGTTCCGGCGTGGAATAGCTCATGAACGGCATGTCGGAAAGGAGCAAGGCAAGCGGCGCGCCGCGGCGGACGCACTGTGTGTGGTAAACCACATCATTGATGGTTACGGGCAGGGTGGAGTCGTGCCCTTGTAGTGTCATACCCAGTGAGTCGCCAATCAGCATCACCCGGATGCCTTGTTCAAAAAATAAACGGGCAAAGCTGGCGTCGTAAGCGGTAATTGAGGCGAACTTCCGCTGCTCTTGTTTCCATTGGCGCAAGTGGGATAGGGTCGTCGGTTTCATGACAGCCTTCCTAAATCAATCAATAGGGCGAAGAAGTAAGGTGGATCATTCTAATGGATGCGAACGGACAGCGATAGCGATCAAACGCTCACTTGGATCAACACTTAGGTCAGCCGACGCTGTCGTTATCCCAAAGGGTTAAGCCGTTGCGGTCGATGTGCGTCAGAAGGCGCGAAAGCGGCTCGCCATCGGGTAAAACCAGTTCGGGAGCGATCTCCGCCAGTGGATAGAGCATAAATTCGCGGTTTTTCATATCGTAGTGGGGAATGATCAGTCGCGGTGTGTTGATGACCGCGTTGCCGAATAACAGGATATCCAGATCCAGCGTGCGGGGGCCCCAACGATGCGCTTTACGCTCCCGCCCCTGTTCCCGCTCAATGGCTTGCGTATGATCCAACAGTTGTTCAACGCCCAGGGCGCTCTCCAGTTCCGCCACGGCGTTCAGGTAATCGGGCTGATCCTGCGGGCCCAGCGGCCGGCTACGATAAAAGGATGAACAGCGGACCAAACGGGTTTGCGGCACGGCATCCAGCGCGTTCAGGGCCGCTCGCGCCTGCTGCAGCGGGGACGCGAGATTGCTGCCCAACGCCAGATACACGCGTGTCATCAGGCATTTTCTCTGCGAGCGGCGGCTGGCTTGCGTGGGCGGCGCGGACGGGAGCGGCGGTGGGGCGTCGGGCCGTCGTTCAGCGAATTCAGCATGGTCTGCTGACGCGGCGGCGGCGCGACCTGGAACTCTCCCCACCATTGCGCCAGACGCAATAGCTCCTGATGATTCTCTATTTCGGCGCGCAGGCAGAGCAAATCATAGGCCGCCCGGAATTTTGGATGTTCCATCAGTTTGTAGGCGCGTTTACCCTGACGCCGTGACAGGCGCAGTTGCAATTGCCAGATATCGCGAACTAATGAGGTAATGCGTTTGGGGATGGCCAGCGAACGGCATTGCTCATCCAGAATGTCATTCATCGCCAGTGAGAACGCATCAAAATAGGCCAGACCGCTTTCTTGCGCCAGCTTTTGCGCATGTTCAATCAACGGATACCACAGCATGGCTGAGAACAGGAAAGCCGGGTTAACCCGCATATTGTTTTGCAGACGTTGATCGGTGTTCTTTAACACCTGCTCGACCATTCGTTCCAGCGTCGTGT
This sequence comes from Brenneria goodwinii, assembly GCF_002291445.1. Classification (NCBI taxonomy): domain Bacteria; kingdom Pseudomonadati; phylum Pseudomonadota; class Gammaproteobacteria; order Enterobacterales; family Pectobacteriaceae; genus Brenneria; species Brenneria goodwinii. Next base: position 355,424 of record NZ_CP014137.1, read on the forward strand.
CGCCGGCTTCGGTAAAGTTACCGCTGATTAACGGGAACAGCGGCTGGAATAGCTGGTATTCACACAGCATCTTGTAAGTCGGATGACCGTAACCGGTCTGCAGCAGCTTCAGCGACTCTTCAAACATCCGCGCCGCCGGGATATCGTGTAGCAAGGCGGCAAGCCGGGGAATCGGTTCGGCGGTTTCGCGGCTGATGGTCATACCCAGTTTGGCGGCGAAGCGAACGGCGCGCAGCATGCGCACAGGATCTTCGCGGTAGCGGGTTTCCGGGTCGCCGATCATGCGAATAACCCCCTGACGCAGATCGTTCAGGCCGTCGGTGTAGTCCCGTACGGTGAAATCGGAAATGCTGTAATAGAGGCTATTGATAGAGAAATCGCGGCGTTGCGCGTCTTCCTCGATGGAACCAAAAATATTATCACGCAACAGCATGCCGCTCTGGGCCTGCTGGGCCGAGTTCTTCGCTTCTTGCTGCTCCAGATGCTGATCGTGATGTCCGCGGAAAGTGGCGACTTCGATCACTTCCGGCCCAAACATGACGTGGGCCAAACGGAAACGACGGCCGACCAGACGGCAGTTGCGGAATAGTTTACGTACCTGATCGGGAGTGGCGTTGGTGGTGATATCAAAATCTTTCGGCTTTTTGCCCAACAGCAGGTCACGAACACCGCCGCCGACCAGATAAGCATCAAAGCCCGCTTTACTCAGGCGATAAAGTACTTTCAGTGCGTTATCACTGATATCACTGCGTGAAATATTATGTTGGTCACGCGGGATCACGGTCAGATGTTGACGCGGTTCCTCGGTTTCGACCGTTTCGTTCTCACGATTCAGTACTTTACGGCAAAAATTAGCGACTCGGGTAAAGATAATACACCTCGATAGTGATGAATAATTTAAAGACACAACAAAAAACTTTTGGGAGAAGTTTTTGACGTCGCTCCCAGCGACGGCCCGCAAGGGCGGCGCGCTATAAAAAAATAGCGGCTAATCATAGCTCACCAGGCTCAGTTTGAGAATGCTGATGTGATCGACGGCCGATTTTTGCCGCTTGCCGGGGGATTGACGAAAGCGACCAATGCGCGACAGACCACTCAAGTAATGCCGGGAGCGTTAAGTCTTGCCAGCTTTCAGGCAATGGCTGACGCAGAAACTCTAATGCGGCGATCAATACCGGACGCGGATCGCTATTCGGCAACGACGGGGCGTGATTTTGTTTGGAGAGTTTATGCCCGTCCGCATTCAGCACCAGCGGCAGATGGATATAAGCGGGTTCGTTATAGCCCAACTGGCGATATAACGAAATTTGTCGCACCGTGGGTTCTATCAGATCCGCTCCGCGCACAATCTCCGTGACGTTCTGTTCATGATCGTCGACGACCACGGCCAGATTATAGGCAAACAGCCCGTCGCGACGATGAATAATAAAATCTTCGCTCGCTAATGCCGGATCCGCATGAATCTCGCCACTTAGCTCATCATGGAAGCGGAAGACCGGCGTGGTCTGTCGTATGCGGATCGCGGCATTTTCCGCTGGCAGATTACGATCCCGGCAGTGGCCGTCATATCGGCCGCCGATCTGCTGGATACGGCTACGGGGACAGGTGCAATAGTAGCTCAGTCCTTGTCGAGCGATCCAGTGGAGTACCTCTTGATACCGCGCATGGCGCTGTGACTGATAGGTCACTTCGCCGTCCCAATAAAGGCCATAGTGCTCTAACTGGGAGAGAATTCGCGTGGCGGCGCCGGGAATTTCACGAGGAGGATCGATATCTTCAATACGAACCAGCCAACGCCCATGACGGGCACGAGCTTGCAGATAACTGCCGAGCGCGGCAATCAGTGAACCGAAGTGCAGATCGCCAGACGGGGATGGGGCAAAGCGACCGGTGTAATAATCTGTTTTAGACATAAAGTTAAGAACAACGCCGCGATACCCGGCATTTTACAAGCCGCAGGTATGCTGGCCGCTCTCAATAATTCGCCCTTTTGCGGGCCGGTAAACAATTAAGCGGGAATCATTCCCGCAGTATCTATCCCTGGGCGCGATGGTCTTGTCCGCAGGGATAGACTGTTAGGATGAGTGATTATCCTGCCATCTGCTTTTCGCGTATTTCCGCCAGGGTCTTGCAGTCAATACACAAATCAGCTGTTGGACGGGCTTCCAGACGACGGATGCCAATCTCTACGCCGCAGGATTCGCAATAACCGAAGTCTTCATCTTCGATTTTTTGCAACGTTTTGGCGATCTTCTTGATCAGCTTACGTTCACGATCGCGGTTGCGCAGTTCGAGGCTGAACTCTTCTTCCTGAGCTGCACGATCCACCGGATCGGGAAAATTGGCTGCTTCATCACGCATATGCGATACAGTACGATCCACTTCATCCCTGAGTTGGTTGCGCCATGCTTCAAGAATACGCTTGAAATGAGCCAGCTGAGCGGCGTTCATATACTCTTCGCCCGGCTTCTCCTGGTACGGCTCTACTCCGGCAATTGCGAGAATGCTCAGAGAAGATGTCTTACGGTTTTGCCCTTCTTGCATGTTGCTTCTCCTACATAACACGACACGCACTATACCCGTCTTACTCGAAGTTACAGCGTTGTTTAGCGCTCCTCATTTATCCGACTAACCTACCTGTGTAGGCGCATCGGATTCACTCGTTTTGCTTTACTGCAAATCCAATATATTGGGTATATCGACCCCCTAAGGGGGAAAACAGGCCGCTATAAATAACAGATGAAGATTGGGTTGGCAATGGTTCCTGACACCGGCCTGATAAAGTGTGAGGAACAACGTATTATCATCAGATGATAAACAATGTGTTAGCGTGCTATTGCATGGTCACTTTATTTATCTATTTATCGCTATATTAGTAACGGCAACCGATCCGTAAGCTTGATGCCATCGGGAGATAATTTGGCGCCATAACATAAAACTTCAACCCCCCGTTGCTGCGCCGCGATGAATAATTCAGCATAACGCGGGTCAATATGCCGTGCGGGGGAAACCTGTTTGATACCCGAATGCAATACCGCGAAAAACAGCACTGCCCGCTCACCGTTGGCGACGACCTGTTGCAGTTCCCGCAGATGCTTTTGCCCCCGCAGGGTAATCGCATCGGGAAAATAGCCCTGTCCTTGTTGCAATAATGTAACAGATTTCACCTCAATATAGCAGTTAATCCTGCCTGGCGCCTGTAATAACAAGTCTATCCGGCTGTTTTCCGAACCGTACTTCATTTCGGTTTTGCAAGACGTATAACTTGCTAACGATTCTATCCGATTGTCAATCAATGCTTCGTGCAAAAGTGTGTTGGCACGCAGAGTATTCACACAAATCCAGTCGTTCTGCTGTGTCTCGGTCAGTTCCCAACTATGCGGATATTTACGTTTGGGGTTGTCGGAGGTGGAGTACCAGACCGTATCGCCGGGTGTTGCACAACCGGTCATGGCGCCGGTATTGGCGCAATGAATCGTGAGTTCTTTTCCTTCTGGCGTCACCACGTCGGCAAGAAAACGTTTGTAACGTTTAATTAACCTTGCCGGCTGTAAGCGGGGCATATATTGCATCGGTATCCTATTTTTGTTTCGTCAGCGGCCAGCTTGCTATGGCCTGATAGCGAGTCCTGCCATTTTCAAACAGCGACTGGTACAGGGAGAAATGGCGTATGGGAATCGACCAGTTGAAATCAGCGGGAGGCAAGGCGACAGGCCGGGTGGCGCCTCGCAACAGAGTGATGTGCGGGTGGAACGGCTGCGCGCTCTGATGACAGCCGTTGCGAGCCGCCTGAGAGCGCAATAGATCGGCCAATTGCAGTAACCCGCGGGACGCCTGCCGACAACCCATCCACACGACGCCAGGACGCGGCCATTGGCCCGCGTCATTCAGATTTAGCGTAAATCCGGGTTGGCCGATCCGTCCCGCCAGCGTGCGCAGCGCCTGCTCTTTTTGTGCGCTGACCTCGCCAAGAAAAGCCAGCGTCAGATGAAGATTGGCGGCCGCAACCGGTCGGCCGGCTTCCGGCGGAAAGTGGTCGGCGCGCCAGCGGACGATCTCCTGCTGGACGTTTTCTGGCAGCGATAAGGCAAAAAACAGGCGTCGGGTCGGGTGCATGTCGCTCTCTTAAGTTCTGGTTCCATCCGATGCTACAATGCCTGCCAGTGAAAGTTAACCTTTACGGAGATTTCTGTGATTTTACCGCCCGTCAGTGCCGTCCTGGGTGATGTGATAACCGCGTTGCACATGTCGTCTCAGGTTTTGTTGAATGCGCCGACCGGTGCGGGGAAATCAACCTGGCTGCCGTTGCAACTGCTCCGTCAGGGGAAACTGGACGGAAAGATTATCATGCTGGAACCTCGCCGGCTGGCGGTAAAAAGCGTGGCCTGGCGTCTGGCGCAGCAGTTAGGAGAAGAACCAGGGCAGACGATTGGCTATCGGATGCGCCTGGAAAGCCGCGTCGGCGCGGCAACCCGTCTGGAGGTCGTCACCGAAGGTATTTTGACGCGCATGCTGCAACAGGATGCCGAACTGAAGGGCGTCGCGCTGGTTGTGCTGGATGAGTTTCACGAACGCAGTCTACAGGCCGATCTGGCGCTGGCGCTGTTGCTGGACGTTCAGCACGGGCTGCGCGACGATTTAAAGCTCCTGATTATGTCCGCCACGCTGGATAACAGCCGGCTTGCCACGCGGCTTCCCGATGCGACGACGGTGGTATCGGAAGGGCGCAGTTACCCGGTTGAACGTGACTATTATCCTTTGAATAGTCAGGAACGGCTGGAAGAGGGCGTCGCCCGTCAGGTAATGCGTTTATTAGCCGAGCAGCCCGGATCGCTGTTGCTGTTTTTGCCCGGCGTCGCCGAAATCAAGCGGGTAAATGCTTTGCTGGCGGACAGCGTGGCGGGTGACGTGGATCTGTGCCCTTTATATGGCGCGCTGACGCTGGCGGAACAACAGAAAGCTATTCTGCCGTCGGATAAGGGGCGGCGTAAGGTGGTGCTGGCGACCAACATTGCCGAAACCAGTTTGACTATCGAAGGGATCCGGCTCGTGGTGGATAGCGGTCTGGAGCGGACCACGCGCTTTGACGTCAAAAGCGGTTTAACCCGGCTGGTTACGCAGCGCATCAGTCAGGCGTCAATGGTGCAGCGTGCCGGACGCGCCGGCCGATTGAGCGCCGGCGTCTGCTGGCATTTATGTTCTCGTGAACAGGCGGAACGCGCCGCGGCGCAAAGCGATGCTGAAATACTTAACAGCGATCTCGGCAGTTTTTGGCTGGATCTGTTGCAGTGGGGCTGTACGGACGCCGATCAGTTAATCTGGCTGGATCCGCCGCCGATGCCCGCGCTGCGGGCGGCCCGTCAACTCTTGCATCAATTACGCATTACCGACGCGCGGGGCATGTTGACGTCCGAGGGGCGGAAAATCGCCGCATTAGGCTGCGATCCGCGGCTGGCGGCCATGCTGACGGCCGCGGCACGGCAGAGTAACGATGCGTTGGCCACGGCGGGGTGTCTGGCGGCGATATTGGAAGAGCCGCCTCGCGGCGGATCGATAAATCTGCTGGATTGGCTGCATCGCCCGCTGGCGCACTGGCTGCGGCGGTCACGGCAGCTTACTCGCCGTTTGTCACCGGAATCAGGCCGTATTGATGAAGGATGGGCTGTCTGGCTGCTTGCTCAGGGGTTTGCCGATCGTATCGCCCGACGGCGCAGTCAGGATGGCCGCTACCAGTTGGCAAACGGCGCCGGAGCGATGATGCCGGCGGATGAAGCGCTGTCCGGCGCCGATTGGTTATTGGTTCCCGCTTTATTGCAGAACAGTCATAATGCCGATGCGCGAATTTTACTGGCGTTGCCGCTGGATATTGCGCGTTTGGAACAGCAGTTGCCCGACTTGATTAGCGAACATAACGTGGTGCACTGGGACGAAGAAAAAGGTACTCTGCGCGCCAGCAAACGTAGCCAGATCGGATGCCTGACGTTACGTTCCCGTCCGTTAAGCAAACCCTCCGATGAGGAGTTACAGCTGGCGATGTTGGCCTGGCTGCGGGAACAAGGACTTGCTGCGCTGAATTGGAGCCCGGCGGCGCAACAACTGCGCGTTCGGCTGCGGTGCGCCCGCCAGTGGCTGCCCGAGGTAAACTGGCCGCCGGTGGATGAAGAAACCCTGCTGGCGACGCTGGAGCAGTGGTTACAGCCGTCTTTGTCCGGCGTGAGGGATTTGCGTGCGTTGCGCCAGATCGATCTGGTTGAGGCGTTAATGCGCTTGCTGGATTGGCCTTTACGTCAGCGGCTGGATAGGGCGTTGCCCAGTCATTACACGGTGCCGGGCGGCAGTCGTCTGGCGATAACCTATTATGAGGATAAGCCGCCAGTGCTGGCGGTGCGGATGCAGGAAATGTTTGGCGAACGTCAAAGCCCGATGTTGGCGGAAGGGCGCGTCGCCTTGGTGCTGGAGCTGTTGTCGCCGGCTCAGCGGCCTTTGCAGATTACGCAAGACCTGGCTGCTTTTTGGCAGGGCGCTTACCGTGAGGTACAAAAAGAGATGAAAGGGCGTTATCCCAAACATGTCTGGCCGGACGATCCGGCGAATACGGTTCCGACACGGCGCACCAAGAAATATCAGAATCATTAATTTCAGATGTTTCCTCTTCCTTGAAGAAGGCGCTGGAAACAGAGTAGGCGCCTTGAGCGTAAAGCAAAAGGGCCGTTACAACCTGACGGAGAAGTAACAAGCATGTCTCGGGATGACCGCGAACCTATTGGACGTAAGGGAAAAACGTCGAGACGTAAACCTGCTCGCAGGCAGGAAGTACGGCGCCGCAGGGATGACGACTATGATGATGATTATGAAGATTATCAGGATGATTTTGATGACGATGATGATGATGGCTATGATGATGAGGACGCTATGACGAACAAACCGCGCAAGAAACGGCGTTGGCTGGGACTCTTCATCAAACTGGCCCTGATTTTTGCCGTGCTGCTGGCGATGTATGGCGTGTATCTCGACAGTCAGATTCGTGCCCGTATCGAAGGCAAGGTGTGGCAGCTGCCGGCGGCGGTGTACGGACGAATGCTCAATCTTGAGCCCGGGATGCCTTATAACCAGAAAGAGATGATCAGCCTGCTGGAAGGGATGCAGTATCGTCAGGTTAGCCGCATTACCCGTCCCGGCGAGTTCAGCGTACGCGGCAACGGCATTGAAATGCTGCGGCGGCCCTTCGATTTTCCTGATGGCAAAGAAGGACAGATTCATGCTCGCCTGACGTTCAGCAACGAGCGTCTGTCGCAGATCCAGAATCTGGATAATCAGCGTAATTTTGGTTTCTTCCGTCTCGATCCGAAGTTAATCACCATGATGCAGTCGCCGAATGGCGAACAGCGGTTGTTTGTGCCGCGAGCCGGATTTCCCGATCTGCTGGTGGATACGTTGATCGCCACCGAAGATCGCCATTTCTACGAGCATGACGGCATCAGCCTGTATTCGATCGGGCGCGCATTTTTAGCCAATATCACCGCCGGCCGCGCGATCCAGGGCGGGAGTACGCTGACGCAACAGTTGGTTAAAAACCTGTTCCTCACCAATGAGCGTTCCCTGTGGCGTAAAGCGAACGAGGCTTATATGGCGCTGATCATGGATTATCGCTATAGCAAAGATCGCATTCTGGAACTGTACCTTAACGAAGTGTACCTCGGTCAGAGCGGCAGCGATCAGATCCGCGGATTTCCGTTGGCCAGCCTCTACTATTTTGGCCGTCCGGTGAATGAGCTCAGTCTCGATCAGCAGGCGCTGCTGGTGGGCATGGTGAAAGGCGCGTCGCTGTATAATCCGTGGCGTAATCCTAAAATTACGCTGGAGCGCCGCAATCTGGTATTGCGCTTACTGCAGAATCAGCAGGTTATCGACGCCGATCTGTATAACATGCTGAGCGCGCGTCCGTTGGGCGTTCAACCCAAAGGCGGGGTGATCAGTCCTCAGCCGGCGTTTATGCAACTGGTTCGTCAGGAGCTACAGCAAAGGCTGGGAGATAAAGTCAGCGATCTGTCCGGCGTGAAGATTTTCACCACGCTTGATCCGGTATCGCAGGATGCGGCGGAGAAGGCGGTAGAGGATGGGATTCCGGCGTTAAGGGCCGCGCGCGGCGTTGACGATCTGGAGGCGGCGATGGTGATCGTCGACCGTTTCAGCGGCGAGATCCGCGCCATGGTCGGGGGATCGCAGACGCAATACGCCGGATTCAACCGCGCCTTGCAGGCGCGCCGTCCTGTGGGGTCGCTGGCCAAGCCGCCTACCTATCTGGCGGCGCTGAGCCAGCCTGACACCTACCGTCTGAATACCTGGTTGGCGGATGAACCGCTGTCGCTGAAGCAGCCCAACGGCCAACTGTGGCAGCCGAAAAACTACGATCGCCAATTCCGCGGGCGCGTCATGTTGGTCGATGCGTTGGCGAACTCGCTTAACGTGCCGACGGTGAACCTGGGGCTGGCCGTCGGGTTGGATCAGGTTACGGCGACGTTGAAGAGTTTGGGAATTCCGGCGAACGTTATCGAACCCGTGCCATCAATGCTGCTGGGGGCGATCAGCCTGACGCCAATGGAAGTGGCGCAGGAATACCAGACGATAGCCAGCGGCGGAAATCGTGCGCCGTTATCGTCTTTACGTTCGGTGATTGCCGAAGACGGCACCGTGTTGTTCCAGAGCTTCCCGCAGGCTGAACGCGCCGTTCCCGCCCAGGCTGCCTACCTGACGTTGTACGGCATGCAGCAGGTGGTGGCGCGGGGGACTTCACGCTCGCTGGCGGTCAAATTCCCGAATTATCACCTGGCGGCGAAAACCGGCACCACCAACGATCTGCGCGACAGCTGGTTTGCCGGCGTGGACGGCAAGGAAGTGGCGATAAGTTGGGTGGGGCGCGACAACAACGGGCCGGCAAAACTGACCGGGGCGAATGGCGCATTGACCATCTATCGCCGCTATCTGGAAAACCAGACGCCGCTGCCGCTGATGCTGACGCCGCCAGAAGGCATCACGGCCATGACCGTGGACGCCAGCGGCAATTTTGTCTGTAACGGCAGCAGCGCCGGGCGAACTTTACCGATATGGACGGATAATCCGCAGGCATTGTGTCAGACCAGACCGGCGCAACCGGCTCAGCCAGAGCAACAACAAAATGGCGACGGCGTGGCGGACTGGATCAAGGAAATGTTCGGTCAGTAACTCTTCCTCTTATTCAGACTGCTGACAAAGCCTGTTATTACTCGCCTCACCCCCGTGGTCGCTCCGGGTATCTCGATCTCATCACAATGGGTTTGTCATCAAACTCTATTATCCCCCGCTTGTTCGGGGGATAATTTCATCTGATTTCCAGATGGCAAATCCTTTCACCTTTCTCATCTGATGCTGAAAAATGATGGTTGAATCGCAATGCATTATGCGGGAATGCCAACCGCCTCCAGCAGCATCCAGAGGGCGGTGATCACCAGCGACAGCGCCATGATGCCGTTGAACAACCGCAGTTTCCAGGGGGCTTGAAGGTGCTTGCCGATTAGGTCGCCAAATGCCGCCCATACCAGAATGCATGGTAGGTTTAGCGCCATAAAGGCGAACATGATGGTGAGAATGCCGCTGCTGGCGGTATAGAGCAGCGCCACGTTGCTGGCCATCAACCAGGCTTTGGGGTTGACCGCCTGGAACAGCGCGCCCTGAAGCAGGGTCATCGGCTGGCTTTTAGCGCGTAACTCCGGTGCGGATGCTCGCATAATTTTCCAGGAAAGCCACAGCAGATAGCCGCATCCCAGCACGGTGAGCGGCACTCTTACCGCGCTCATCCAGCTCAGCAACAGCTCCAGCGCCACGCCCATCAGCGCCGTTTGCACCGCGCAGCCAAACATAATTCCCAATAGCATGGGCAGCGTACGCCGTATGCCGAAATTAACACCGGAGGTCGCCAGCAGCAGGTTGTTGGGGCCGGGGGTAATCGACATGACGGTGACATAGCTGAGAAAAGAGGGATCGAGCATGGCGTTTTCCTTTAATGCTGAATGAGAACGCCATAATAAGTGGAATAAAGATATGGTAACAGTTACAGATAAATACTATTGTAATGAGCACAGTTACAGTGAAGTTTTAATTGTACCCATCGATTGGCGAGGTGATTGTGTCCAGTATCGACCCACAAGAAAGCACGCTTTATCAGCAGTTGGCTGAAACCTTTGCCACGGCGATCCACCAGGGGACCTGGTTGCCGGGAAGTCGTTTGCCCGCCATCCGCCGCGTAGCGGGATCGCATCAGGTGAGTGTGAATACCGTGCTGAATGCCTGGCGCATTCTTGAGGATCGCGGTTTGATCGAAGCCCGCCCGCAATCAGGCTATTTTGTGCGTGGACGTTTGCCGCCGTTGACGAAAACCTGGCAGCACCGTGCGCAGGTCATCTCGCCAAGCAGCGATAAATTAGATCTGATTGATTCGGTTTTCGCCGCGCAAAATCATCCCGACTACCTCAACATTTCGCTCGCTTGCCCACAAAATAGCGATTTTTACCCCGCCGCGAAGCTCGGCCGTATTACCGCCTCGCTATTGCGCCGTCAGCCGGACATGATTGGCCGCTATGCTTTGCCGCCGGGCAGTGAGCGGCTGCGGCGCGAGGTGGCGCGGCGGGCGATGGAGTCCGGCATGGCGTTGAGCGGCGGCGATATCACGGTAACCCATGGCTGCATGGAGGCATTGCAACTGGCATTACGAGCCGTGACCCAGCCGGGTGATTGCGTGGGGCTGGAGACGCCAACCTACTTTTATCTGTTTCCTCTGTTGGCCAGTCTGGGACTGAAAACGCTGGAGATTCCGACCAGCCCGCAACGCGGGCTTTCATTGGATGCATTGGAACTGCTGCTTTCAGAGCAACGGCTGCAGGCGATCGTCGCCATGCCCAATGTACAAAATCCACTGGGTTGCAACATGACGTTGGAAGATAAAAAGCGGCTGGCGAAATTGGTTAACGATTATCAGGTTCCGCTGATAGAAGACGGTTTGTATGGCGAACTACAGTTTAGCTGGCCGCTTTCTCCAGCGGTTAAGGCGTTCGATCGTGATGGCTGGGTGATTTACTGTTCCAGTTTTACGAAAACGCTGGCGCCGGATTTTCGTATCGGCTGGATGGCCGCCGGGCGCTTTAGCGCGACGGTGGCGCGGTTAAAAGCGGTGTCGTCAATGGCGGAGTCTACCCTGCTGTCGGAGACGCTGGCGCAATTTTTGGAATCAGGCGGCTACGACCACCATCTGCGCTCGATACGCCGCCGCTATGCCGCCCAGTTGGATGAGGCCCGCGGACTGATCGCCCGCCATTTTCCGCAAGGCACCCGCGCCACGCAACCGCAGGGCGGCTTTGTCTTCTGGTTGGAGATGCCGGGTAACGTCGACGGCGTGGCGCTGTTTCATCGCCTGTTACAGGAGAAAATCTGTGTGACGCCCGGAGCGCTCTATACCCTGAGCGACCGCTGTCAACATGCGATTCGTCTCTCCTGCTGTTATCCCTTTGATGAGCGCTACACCTACGCGCTTAAGCGCGCAGGCGCGCTGGCCTGTGAAATGAGCGGCATTGCGCCGGGCAGCGAAAGTTAGTCGCTCGCTACAACCTTCGCGATGCGCGATCCTGATGCGCTTATAATTGAGCGAAACTGCGGCGCGCCGCCTCGATAGTGCGCTCAATATCCTGCTGGCTGTGGGCCAGAGACATAAAACCGGCTTCGAAGGCGGAAGGCGCCAGGTAAACGCCTTCTTCCAGCATCATGTGGAAGAAGCGCTTGAAACGGTCTACGTCGCTCGTCATGACTTCCTGATAGCAGGTGACGCGCCCGGCATCGGTGAAGAATAGCCCAAACATTCCTCCGGCCTGATTGATCACCAACGGAATATTGGCCGCTTTCGCCGCCGCCGACAGCCCGGCGGTAAGCTGTTCGGTCAGCTCGGTGAGCTTTTGGTGTACGCCGGGTTTGGCCACTTCCGTCAGGCAGGCAAACCCGGCAGCCATCGCAATCGGGTTACCGGAGAGCGTTCCCGCCTGATAAACCGGGCCGGTTGGCGCCAGCGCCTGCATCACTTCTCGTTTGCCGCCGAATGCGCCGACCGGCATGCCGCCGCCGATAATTTTACCCAGACAGGTCAAATCAGGCACCACGCCGTAGTGAGCCTGTGCGCCCGCCAGCGCAACGCGAAATCCGGTCATCACTTCATCAATGATCAATAAGGCGCCGAATTCGTCGCACAGCGCCCGCAGCCCCGGCAGGAATTCCGGCAGCGGCGGCACGCAGTTCATATTGCCGGCGACGGGTTCGACGATAACGGTGGCTATCTCCTCCGGGTATTGTTCAAAGGCGGAACGCACCGAGGCCAGATCGTTGTAGGTGCAGGTCAGCGTGTGGCGGGCGAAATCCGCCGGTACGCCGGGTGAATTCGGCTGACCCAGCGTCAGGGCGCCGGAACCGGCTTTCACCAGCAGACAGTCTGCATGTCCGTGATAGCAGCCTTCGAATTTGATGATTTTGTCGCGTCCGGTAAAACCGCGCGCCAGCCGGATCGCGCTCATGGTCGCTTCTGTCCCGGAGTTGACCATGCGCACCATATCCATGGTCGGCACCAGCGAGGTCACCAGTCGCGCCATCTGGACTTCCATCTCCGTTGGCGCGCCAAAACTCAATCCACGTTCGGCGGCGGCGATGACCGCCTGACGAATGGCCGGGTGGTTATGTCCCAATATCATCGGCCCCCAGGAGCCAACGTAATCAATGTAGGATTTGCCATCGGCATCGTAAAGATAGGCACCGTCTGCCCGTTCGATAAACAGCGGAACGCCGCCCACGCCGTTAAACGCACGGACTGGCGAATTCACGCCGCCCGGAATGAGTTGCTGCGCCGCCGCGTACAGACTTTCAGATTTATTCATTAAAGGGTCCTGACTTTGCGTTTGTCGTGGAAAGTAATGCCATTCTAATCAACTGACCACGGTTATGAAATCATTGTACTGAGATCGAACCCGATCAACCGGTGAGATGGCTGGCGGAACCGCTATCGTGGCTGCATAATGCGTGGAGCCAGGCATCAATTGACGTCAAATATTGAACGTTTTAATCCGCTATTGGATAATAGGCGTATAATTGGGTGAAAAGAGTATCACCCGATGAGAATCGAGTTGGGAGTAAAAATATGAGCGACGATGTAGCTGTAGCAGTGCCTCTGCAATTTACGGATGCGGCGGCGAAAAAGGTGAAACTCCTGATTGCTGATGAAGAAAACCCCGAGCTGAAACTGCGGGTTTATATTACCGGGGGCGGTTGTAGCGGCTTCCAGTATGGTTTTACTTTTGACGATCAGATCAACGAAGGCGATATGACCATTGAGAAGCAGGGCGTCGCCCTGGTAGTTGATCCCATGAGCCTGCAATATCTGGTGGGCGGTTCGGTCGATTATACCGAGGGGCTGGAAGGTTCGCGTTTTATTGTAACCAACCCGAACGCCAAGACAACCTGTGGCTGTGGTTCTTCTTTCAGCATCTGATAACGCCTTTACCCGTCAGAAAAGATAAAACCCGTGCAATCTGAGTGGCTGCGCGGGTTTTTTGTATTTGTCGATGACGCATACTGTCATTACAGATAGCGAGGGTGAACGATAGGAGGCGCAAATTAAACGGATATTGGTTATCGGTGGATATGGTCATGCGGGCACGCAGATAGTCGATCTATTACTGGCGGTCTGTCAGGCGCATATTACGGTGGCTAGCCGAAATTTAGCGCGCGCCTCGCGTTTTGTGCATCGGTAAGCGGCCTGATGTTCGCTGACTCAGGTTTACCACTCAACCGTAATCAGGCGCGCGCCCATGTCGCTTTCCGTTGTGGCTGATGACGGGGTTATCTGCTCCGTCAGAATGGGGGATTCGGTTATTTTAGGCTGAAGGACGGAAGCGACGTTGCACTTCATCTGATATTGGCCGTGTTGAGGCTCAATGCCGCATGAAGGCAGAATGGTTAGCTTGGCGTTAATTTGCCCGCTGCTATTGCCCGCATAAGCGGAACCGCAGACAGCCAGAAGCAAGCCTGCGCTAAGCAAGATATGTTTCATTTTCAGTTTATTACCTGGTGCTGAAAGAGCCCATTCAGGCTCAAAATTATCTATACCCTTCATCTTTCAAGTTGCAGGCGCGTATCTATCAGTGATGGGGTTTTTATCGGCGGCTGGTGTTTATTTCAACCGTTGCGGCGAGATTATAGGCAAATCGCCGTTGCGAAAACAACGATGATGTTACAAAATATTTTATCTAAATAATCTATAATAATCAGATGGTTAATTTGATTTTTCTAGTGATGGTCACGCGGCTAATCATTTTTTTTCAGTTCGGCTAATTGTCGGCAAATCTGCTGCGCCGCCAGTAATAAACGCGGTCCGTTGCGATTGAACCAATCTTCATTGACTGCAATCACCGGAACGGATAATTGCGGCTGCCAGAATGCTTGTGTATTCGCTATGGCGTCAGAGGAACCGCTGATGATAATCGCCTGTGGTTTGCGCATTAATACCTGTTCCCGGCTAACCTGCGGCCAGGGAACCGGACTGTCGCTGAAGATATTCTGCGCGCCGCACAGTGAGATAACCTGACTTTGCAAGGTGCCTTGCGCTGAAGTGAACAGCGGATGGGCGCCAAACTGCATAAACACCCGCACCGGACTATTGCTGGCGTATTGCCGCTGTAGTTCCGCCAATTGCTGGCGAAGCGCGCTGGCGGTTTGCTTCGCCTGTTCCGGATGAGAACTGTATTGCGCCAGCTTCGTCAGTGTAGCGGGAATATCATTAAGCGTTTTGGCATCCAGATAAACAATAGGAATACCAAATCCGGCCAGCTGATCCAGCGGCCTTTGCGGATTCCCTTCACGCCAGGCCAGAATGAGGTCGGGCTTGAGTTCCAGGATCCGTTCAAGGTTAATCCCCTGCCAGGAGGCAACCTGTTCCAGCTTTTGCGCTTGCGCAGGATAGTCGGACCAACTGCTGACCGCCACTAACTGGGTTCCCATCCCGGCGGCGTATGCCATTTCCGTGGCATGCGGCGCCAGACTGATCACGCGTTGCGGAACCGCGTTTGCCGCGGCGGCGGTGAAAAATAGCAGAAGTCCGAAAAGAGCGCGAATCCGCAATGTCATTGCTGCATTACCGATGCTCCGCCAATGCCTGCAACATGGTTTCTACCATGCGGGTAGATTGCTGCGCGGCCACGGACAGAAATTCATCAAAGCTCAGGTGGGACTCTTGGTCGGCGACGTCGGAAATTGCCCGCACGATGACGAAAGGTACGGCAAACTGGTGGCAGACATGGGCAATCGCCGTGGCTTCCATCTCAACCGCGATGGCCTTGGGGAAGGTTTTACGGATGCGGGCCAACGGTTCCGCGCCGTTAATAAACACATCGCCGCTGACAATCAGACCGCGCACCGCGTTCAACTGGAGTTTCGTAATCGCATTCTGAGCCAGCGTGATTAACCCTTCATCCGCGATGAAGGCGGCCGGACAACCCGCCATCTGGCCGGGTTCGTAGCCAAAGGCGGTAACATCGGCGTCGTGATAGCGAACTTCATCGGAAACCACGATATCGCCCACCTTCAGCGTTGCGGCCAGGCCGCCGGCCGAACCGGTATTAATCACCGCGTCTGGCCGGCAATGTTCCAGCAATAATGTAGTGCCCAGCGCGGCGGAGACTTTACCGATGCCTGACTTCAATAAGGCGACGTCGACACCGTTTAATTGACCGCTGTAAATTTCGCAACCTGCGCGCTGTATGGTCTGGAGGTTTTCGATGCGATCGCGAAGCAAGGTAACTTCTTGTTCCATAGCGCCGATAATGCCGACTTTCATAGTGTTCCCCACAAATTTTGTTATAAATAGCACGAGTATAGCGTCGGCTAGTCTATCATGGCTTAGTGGGGTAAATGGAGACGGTTATGCAGCGGCACGCGACCCGTCAATATGGGGAGTTTTATGTCTGATATCGATTTTGCGAAAAAGATGAGTTTTCAGCGCCCCCTCAGTCATCCGATTACGGCTGAGGATGAATATTCCATTGTTCGTCAGTTTGAGAGCGATCGCGGACGTATCATCAACTCCGCCGCCATTCGCCGGTTACAGCAAAAAACCCAGGTTTTCCCGCTGGAACGTAATGCCGCGGTGCGTTCCCGTCTGACGCACTCAATGGAAGTTCAGCAGGTTGGGCGTTACATCGCCAAAGATATTCTGGAACGGCTAAAGCGGGACAACCGGCTGGAAACGCTGGGACTGGCCCAACTGCAAACGCCGTTTGAAAGCATGGTGGAAATGGCCTGCCTGATGCACGACATCGGCAACCCTCCTTTTGGTCATTTCGGCGAGTCGGCGATTAATAATTGGTTCGGTCAGTTAATGGATGTTGCGCATGCCGGAGATGCAGCCCGCGAAGATAACTGTCAGGTCGGCTTTTTACATCTTAAAGAGGATGGCTTGAACGAATTGCGTTGCCGTATTCGTCAGGACTTAAGCCATTTTGAAGGCAATGCGCAGGCTATCCGTTTAGTCCATACCCTGCTTAAGCTGAATCTGACCTATGGACAGGTCGGCTGTATTTTGAAATATACCCGCCCCGCGTATTGGCGCGAAGAAACGCCGGCGGAATTTGATTATCTGATGAAAAAGCCCGGCTATTATCTGGCGGAGGAAGCCTTCGTAACGACACTGCGTGAAGAGCTGGCGATGGGGGAGTTTCATCGCCATCCGCTGACTTATATTATGGAAGCGGCGGATGATATTTCTTATTGCATCGCCGATTTGGAAGATGCCGTAGAGAAAGATATTCTCACCATTGAACAGCTCTATGAACATTTACATCACTCCTGGGGCGAGGTTCTGTCGGGAGATCTATTCAGTAAGACAGTGGCGAAATCTTATGAAAACCGCAGCCGTCACCAATGGCGCAGCACCAACGATCAGTTTTTTATGAATCTTCGCGTGAATACAGTGGCTAAACTGGTGCCGCACGCCTCTCAGCGTTTTATTGATAATCTGCCGGAAATTTATTCGGGAGCCTTTAATCAGGCGCTGTTGGAAGATGAAAGCGCCCAGAATCGGTTATTGAAAATATTTAAGCAGGTGGCGTTAAAACACGTATTTAATCACCATGAGGTTGAACAGCTGGAGCTTCAGGGTTACCGGGTGATCCGCGGGTTACTGGATATTTATAGTCCGTTGCTTGAGATGTCGTATCAGGACTTTAGCCAATTAGTGCAAGAAGGAACGCACAGACGCTATCCGATTGAAACGCGGCTGTTTCACAAATTATCCAGCAAACACTGCATGGCCTACCGGGAAGCCGTGGAGAACCTGCGGCACCTGTCTGATAAAGAACAGGAGATTCGCGAATATTATTTCCGGGCTCGTTTGATTCAGGATTATATCAGCGGTATGACCGATCTTTATGCCTACGATGAGTATCGTCGCCTGATGGCGGCGGAATAATAACTTTTGTAAAGAGATCCAATATTTTCTTACGGTTCAGCATCTTCCATTGATGAACTTAGTGGATCAATATTTATCTTATACAGCACAACCTCTATATCTTTTTTCAAGCTGCGGGCGCATCGGCCTTATGCATCTTGAAATCTATTGGGTATTTAAAGGCTGTGATAGCTTGCCTGTTGATTACTGTGAGACATATTCCCATGAAAAGAAAATCATTGGTTCTGAGTGCGCTGACGCTAAGTTTGGCGATGGCTATGGGGCCGCTGGGTGCAAATGCGGCAGAGTTGATCCCATCCTCTTCTTCCTCAAATCAGTTGCCCAGCCTGGCGCCGATGCTGGAAAAAGTTATGCCTTCGGTAGTGAGCATCGCCGTAGAAGGGCATACCAGCGTCGCCAGAGAAAAGATCCCGCAGCAGTTACAGCCGTTCTTTGGTGATAATTCCCCATTTTGTCAGGATGGTTCGCCGTTTCAGGATTCCCCCATCTGTCAGGGCGAGGACGACGGTGACGGGCAGTCATCCCGCCAGCAGGCTTTTCAAGCACTGGGCGCCGGGGTGATCATCAATGCTGAAAAAGGCTACGTGGTAACCAATAATCACGTGGTGGATAACGCGGATAAAATTCAGGTCCGGCTTAACGACGGCCGTAAATATGATGCCAAAGTGATCGGCAAAGATCCGCGTTCTGACGTTGCATTGGTGCAGTTGCAGAACTTCAAGAATCTGACGGCGATCCAAATGGCTGATTCCGATCAGCTGCGCGTCGGCGATTACACCGTCGCGATCGGTAATCCGTATGGTCTGGGTGAAACGGCAACCTCCGGGATTGTCTCGGCGCTGGGGCGCAGCGGGCTGAATATCGAAAATTATGAAAACTTTATTCAGACCGATGCGGCCATCAACCGCGGTAATTCCGGTGGGGCGCTGGTTAACCTGAATGGCGAACTGATTGGTTTGAACACCGCTATTCTGGCGCCGGACGGCGGCAATATCGGTATCGGTTTTGCGATCCCCAGCAATATGGTGAAAAGTCTGGTCGCCCAGATTGTTGAATTTGGTGAAGTGAAACGCGGTGAACTGGGCATTACCGGGACGGAACTGAACTCAGAACTGGCCCAGGCGATGAAAGTGGATGCGCAACGCGGCGCGTTCGTCAGCCAGGTTCAACCGAAATCAGCCGCCGCCGAAGCGGGAATTAAAGCGGGTGACGTCATCGTTTCGTTAAACGGCAAAGCGATAAGCAGCTTCGCGGCATTGCGGGCCCAGGTCGGGTCGTTGCCGGTGGGCAGCAAACTGTCGCTGGGTCTGCTGCGTGACGGCAAGCCGCTCACGGTAGAGGTCACGTTGCAGCAAAGCAGCCAGGCGCAGGTTGCATCGGGGAACCTTTATTCCGGTATTGAGGGCGCCGAACTAAGCAATACTCAGATTGATGGTCAAAAAGGCGTCAAGGTCGATAACGTCAAGGCGGGTTCCGCTGCGGCGAAAATCGGTTTGAAAAAGGATGACATTATCCTGGGCGTCAATCAGCAGCCGGTACAGAATCTTGGCGAGCTGCGTAAGATTCTGGATAGTAAGCCGGCCGTCCTGGCGTTGAGTATCCGTCGCGGCGACAGCAATATTTATCTGCTGACGCAATAATCCAGCTTTGTTAACGCCGGGGATTCTCATCCCCGGTTCCGCCCGTTGGCGCAGTCCGCTATCAGGGACTGTGCCTTTCGGTATGATAATCCCGCTATCACTGCCGGGGAGCATCAGCCCCGGCAATCACTCTCCATCTGCTTGTCGTGCCTGCTTTTTGTGAGGTTTCCCACAGTTTAAAGCGAATCCCCGGTTCTTTGTTAATTTGCACAATGTACGACGCAGAACGCAGCGCTATGCTAGTGCGATTGTCAATGTTCCCCTCCGAGGTAGAAATGGCGTCGTATCATCTCAATGCTAAAATGGCTCAGGATATTGTTGCGCGTACAATGCAGATTATTGATAGCAATATCAACGTGATGGATGCCCGCGGCAAAATCATCGGCAGCGGCGACCAAGAGCGATTGGGTGAATTGCATGAAGGCGCATTACTGGCGTTATCGCAAGGGCGGATCGTCGACATTGACGAAGCGGTGGCTCGGCACTTGCACGGCGTACGCCCGGGTATCAATTTGCCGCTGCATATTGACGGCGATATCGTCGGGGTAATTGGCCTTACCGGCAATCCGGGGCAGTTACGTCAGTATGGCGAACTGGTCTGCATGACCGCGGAAATGATGCTTGAGCAGGCGAGGCTGTTGCATATGCTGGCGCAGGATAGCCGCCTGCGTGAAGAACTGGTGCTTAATCTGCTGCGTACTGATGAACTGTCGCCCGCTTTGATGGAATGGGCCCAGCGTTTAGGTATCGACCTTAATCAGCCGCGCGTTGTGGCCGTGGTTGAGGTCGATAGCGGACAGCTTGGCGTAGACAGCGCCATGGCCGAGCTCCAGCAGTTGCAGACGTTGCTGACGACGCCGGAGCGCGACAACCTGATAGCCATTGTTTCCCTGACGGAAATGGTGGTGTTGAAACCGGCATTGAACGGCCATGGCCGCTGGGATGCGGAAGAGCATCGCCGGCGGGTGGATAACCTGCTGTCGCGCATGGCGGAAAGCAGCCGGTTGCGCGTTCGTCTGGCGTTGGGGAACTACTTCTCCGGTCCGGGTAGTATTGCCCGTTCTTACCGTACCGCCCGGACGACCATGAGCGTCGGCAAGCAACGGATGCCTGCGCAGCGTTGCTATTACTATCAGGATTTAATGCTGCCGGTATTATTGGATAGCCTGCGGGGCGGCTGGCAGGCGAACGAACTGGTGCGTCCGTTAACCAGGCTCAAGGCGATGGACAGCAATGGTTTGTTACGCCGAACGCTAAACGCCTGGTTCCGTAATAACGTCCAGCCCGGCGCCACGGCAAAAGCCTTATTTATCCATCGCAATACATTGGAATACCGTCTGAATCGCATCTCTGAACTCACCGGCCTGGATTTAGGTAATTTCGACGATCGTCTGCTGCTGTATATCGCTCTGCAACTGGATGAAGAAGAGTAGAAACCGACAGCGTACGGACGGCTGAAACCGTGCGTTGATCGGTGTTATTTACTTAGATTGAAAACTATTACATAACCATAAACAATATAACGCGAGAGTATAAATTATCGCGAAACAGTATTTTTGCCACTTTCCCATATCCTCTATTGTCACTTCCATGTCGTTGCTCTGATGTCCGTGAGTGAGCCGCGCCAATCAGCCGCATTCATCGTCATTTTTATGGCCTGTTCCCTTGGCTGCGGCCTCTTTGGTTTGTGCTGTTTAAGGTCGCTCAAGCCCGGCTGATGCAATACGGCTGGAGAGATAACGCTTAAGTGGTTGTTCTGATGGGAAAGGATGCCAACAGCGCTACAGCTTGAAAAATGAAAGGTAAAAATAACAGTTCAATTTTGGAGAGTGATAATGATGTCAATACGCCGTCTGGGATTATCTCTTGCTACAGCCACGCTACTATTTTCTGGCGTTGCCTCTGCGGCAACAGAGTTACTGAATGTTTCTTATGACCCTACCCGCGAGCTCTATCAGCAATATAACGCCGCTTTTATCAAGCATTGGAAAGAGACTACCGGCGAGGATGTTTCGATCAAGAATTCACATGGCGGGTCGGGTAAACAGGCCCGTTCCGTCATCGACGGTTTACAGGCGGATGTGGTAACGCTGGCGCTGGCGGGCGATATCGATGCGCTTAATCTGAATACACAAATTATCGATCCGAAATGGCAGGCACGTTTGCCTGACAACAGCACGCCTTATACCTCCACCATCGTTTTTCTGGTGAGAAAGGGGAATCCGAAGCAGATTAAAGATTGGGACGATCTGATTAAACCGGGTGTTGAAGTGATCACGCCAAATCCGAAAACTTCCGGCGGGGCGCGTTGGAATTTCCTGGCGGCCTGGGCCTATGCCAAAGCTCAGCCCGGCGGTAATGATGAAACGGCGCTGAAGTTTGTGACTGAAGTGTATCGTCACGCGCCGGTTCTGGATACCGGGGCTCGTGGTTCGACCATCAGCTTTGTTCAGCGTCAACTGGGCGATGTTCTGTTGGCCTGGGAAAACGAAGCCTATCTTTCTCTGCAAGAGCAGGGCGGCGATCAGCTTGAAATTGTCACGCCATCGCTGTCCATTCTGGCCGAACCTCCAGTTGCGGTGGTGGATAAGGTGGTAGATCGCAAAGGCACGCGCAAGCAGGCGGAAGCCTATCTGCAATATCTTTACAGTGATGAGGCGCAGCGGATTATCGGTAAAAACTTCTATCGCCCGCGTAATGCCAAAATTGCCGAAGAATTTAAAGATCAGTTTGCGCCGGTGAATCTGGTAACCATTGATAAAGACTTTGGCGGTTGGAAAACCACACAGGAAACCTTCTTTAATGATGGCGGTGTGTTCGACAAAATCTTCCAAGAGATTAATAAGTAAATAACAGATTTCTGATGTTGGAAAGCCGCTGGCTGGATCCAGCGGCTTTGATTCGTCGGCAAGGGGTTAATTAGCCCGAATCATTGAGTATGACTATTAAAGGCGCCGTATGTCACAACGTAGCTCCCCGGTAATTCCCGGTTTTGGATTAACTTTAGGTTTCAGCCTGAGTTATTTAGGGTTGATTGTACTCATTCCATTGGCAGGAATGTTTCTTTATGCCAGCCAATTGACACTGGTGCAGTTTTGGGAGCTGATTACCAGCCGACAGGTGCTTTTTTCCCTCCGTTTGTCCTTTGGTACGGCGCTGATGGCCGCTTTTATCAACGGTATTCTGGGAACCCTGTTGGCATGGGTGTTGGTGCGTTACACCTTCCCCGGTCGCAAAGTTATTGATGCGATGATCGACATGCCCTTTGCTTTGCCGACGGCTGTCGCGGGGATTGCGCTAACGGCCTTATATGCGCCGAATGGACTGATCGGCTCGCTGTTTCCCTTTAAAATCGCCTATACCGGTATCGGTATTACGCTGGCATTAATTTTTGTCACCTTGCCTTTTGTGGTCAGAACATTGCAGCCCGTTCTGGCCGATATTCCGAAAGAAATCGAAGAGGCGGCGGCCTGCCTTGGCGCGCGGCCGCTGCAAGTCTTCCGTCATGTTTTGGTTCCGGCGTTGCTTCCCGCCTGGTTAACCGGCTTTGCCCTGGCATTCGCCCGCGGCGTGGGCGAGTACGGATCCGTGGTGTTTATCGCGGGGAATATTCCGTTTAAAACTGAAATTTTGCCGCTGCTGATCGTCTCCAAACTCGATCAGTATGACTATAAAGGCGCGACTGGCATTGGCGTATTCATGCTGCTGGTTTCTTTCATTATGTTGCTGCTGATTAATTTATTGCAGCGCCGTATTCAACCGAAACTGTAAGGCATGCCGTCATGGAACAGGTTATTTCTACTCAAACCCAGACAACGAAGTCGCCAAAGCATCCGGCGGCGTATTACGTTTTGGTTGCGCTGGCGTGGATCGTCTTTTTTCTGATTCTGGTGTTACCGCTATTGATGGTGGTGACGCAGGGATTGCATAACGGGGTAGGGGCGTTCTGGGATGCCATTACCGAACCCGATGCGATCTCGGCGCTGAAACTGACGTTACTGGCTACGGTGATTTCGGTTCCGCTCAACGTGGTTTTCGGGCTTGCCACGGCATGGTGCGTGACCAAATTCGAATTCCGCGGCAAAAGTTTTTTGCTGTCGTTAATCGATCTGCCTTTCTCCGTCTCCCCCGTTGTCGCGGGCCTGGTTTATGTTCTGCTGTTCGGCGCGCAAAGTAAGCTGTATCCGTTCCTGACCGCGCATAATCTGGAGATCGTTTATGCGGTGCCGGGAATTGTGCTGGCGACAATTTTTGTCACGTTGCCTTATGTCGCCCGTGAATTGATTCCGCTAATGGAACAGCAGGGCTCACAGGAAGAGGAGGCGGCCAGATTGCTGGGAGCTAACGGCTGGCAAATGTTCTGGCATATCACGCTGCCCAACGTGAAGTGGGCATTAATCTATGGCGTGGTGCTATGTACCGCCAGAGCGATGGGGGAGTTCGGCGCGGTTTCCGTGATCTCCGGCCATATCCGCGGGCTGACCAACACGCTGCCGCTGCATATCGAGATTCTTTACAACGAATACAATATCGTCGCCGCTTTTAGCGTCGCCATTCTGCTGTTAGTGATGTCGCTGGTTGTTCTATTGCTACGCCAGTGGAGCGAGAGCCGTCTGACGAAGCAATTACAGAAACAACAGGAGTTGACCAAAAATGAGCATTGAGATCCGCAATATTAATAAACAATTTGGTCAGTTTCAGGCGTTGAATCAAATCAATCTTGCCATTCAGAGCGGCGAACTGGTGGCGCTGCTGGGGCCGTCCGGGTGCGGCAAAACGACGTTATTGCGCATTATCGCCGGTTTGGAAAGGCCGGATAGCGGCAATATTATTTTTCATGGCGAAGATGTGTCTGTTCACGACGTGCGCAAGCGTAACGTGGGGTTTGTGTTCCAGCACTATGCCTTATTTCGCCATATGACGGTGTTCGACAACGTCGCATTCGGTCTGCGAATGAAGCCTAAAAGTATTCGCCCGTCCAAACGTGATATTGAGAAAAAAGTTCATGAGCTGCTCGGTCTGGTCCAACTGGACTGGCTGGCGGATCGCTATCCTGAGCAACTGTCCGGCGGGCAGCGCCAGCGTATCGCCCTGGCCCGCGCGTTGATTGTCGAGCCTAGCATTCTGCTGCTGGATGAACCCTTTGGCGCGCTGGATGCCAAAGTGCGCAAGGAGCTGCGCCGCTGGTTATCGCGGTTGCATGAGGATATTAATTTGACGTCGGTGTTCGTTACTCACGATCAGGAAGAGGCGATGGAAGTAGCCGATCGTATCGTACTGATGAACAAAGGCGTCATTGAACAAATCGGCTCCCCTGACGAGGTTTATAACCATCCGGCCAGCGAGTTCGTCTATCACTTTTTAGGGGACAGTAACCAGCTGAAAATTGAAAAAACGGATGAAACCATTCTGTTTCGTCCGCATGAAGTCGCCTTATCCGTTCAGGCTCAGGACGGCTATCAGCCCGTTATTGTTCGTGATATTCGTCCGCTGGGCGCATTAACCCGTCTGTCGTTAAAGATTGGCAATCAACAGGAGTTGATAGAGGCCGAAGTGGCAAGAGACGATCTTAGCCTGCAGGGTTTGCAAAAAGGGGATGTTATCCAGTTCAAACCCAAACGCTATAACCATGATTGGGAAATTTGATGTTTTATTGATGTCCTGATCAAACCACATTTCTTCCTCTGCTCCTAACCCTCTCGTCATGCCCGCGTAGGCGGGCATCTTTGCGACGCCGAGTCGGCGGTGAGTACTCACCCGCTTTCGCGAAAACGCCGAAGGGCATCAATTTCGCTTCGCTCGGCTCGAACCTGAACGCAGGGCTATTCGTCTCATCCTGAGACTCACCCTTGCGGGCCAACGCAAGCGTTGTTAAAAATCGTTCCAGACGATTTTTTCTCACCCGCACGACTCGGTGCGATATGGGTATTCAAGGGAAAAGTATTTCAGAAGGGTAAAACTATGCGGATAATGGTGGGTCGTGCAGGATTCGAACCTGCGACCAATTGATTAAAAGTCAACTGCTCTACCAACTGAGCTAACGACCCGCAGAAGTGGTGGGTGATGACGGGATCGAACCGCCGACCCCCTCCTTGTAAGGGAGGTGCTCTCCCAGCTGAGCTAATCACCCACTTCTTGTTCCTCATTTTCAGTAAGAAGACAGCTGGCATGAGTTTGGTGGGTGATGACGGGATCGAACCGCCGACCCCCTCCTTGTAAGGGAGGTGCTCTCCCAGCTGAGCTAATCACCCAATCTCAATTCTTCTTACTTCACACAACGCGGTACTCTAAAAGAGTGGTGGGTGATGACGGGATCGAACCGCCGACCCCCTCCTTGTAAGGGAGGTGCTCTCCCAGCTGAGCTAATCACCCTCGCTGTGTGGAGTCGCATTATAGGGATAGTTGAAAGTGAGTCAACGCTTTTTAAAAGTAAAACGGTTGTTCGTTGTAAAATTAGTCAGGGCGCCTTAATTCTGGTCGTCGGCGATGCTTCCTTATTCACTTCCATGAGGAATAAAGCACGGAGTAATACGTTACAGCGTTGAGGAATCGGGGCAGAATGATAGAATGTTGCCCACTTTCGTTATTTGAACTCATGTCGGTATATGCCGGCAGCCGTTGCGTAATAAGGCTGTAATCCCAAATGAAAATTAAAACCCGTTTCGCGCCCAGTCCGACTGGCTATCTTCATGTAGGCGGCGCTCGTACCGCACTATACTCCTGGTTATTCGCCCGTCATCAAGGCGGTAAGTTTGTTTTGCGTATTGAAGATACCGATCTGGAGCGTTCCACTCAGGACGCGATCGATGCCATTATGGATGGCATGAACTGGTTGAATCTTGATTGGGATGAAGGCCCGTATTATCAGACCAAACGCTTTGACCGTTATAACGCCGTGATTGACCAGATGCTGGAAAACGGCACCGCTTATCGCTGCTATTGCTCGAAAGAGCGTTTGGAAGCGCTGCGTGAAAAACAGATGGAAAACGGCGAGAAACCCCGTTATGACGGGTGCTGCCGCGACTCCCACGCGCATCATGCGGATGATGAGCCCCACGTGGTGCGTTTTCGCAATCCACAGGAAGGTTCCGTTATTTTCAACGACCGTATCCGTGGACCGATTGAATTCAGCAACCAGGAACTTGATGATCTGATCATCCGTCGCACGGATGGTTCGCCCACTTATAACTTTTGTGTGGTGATTGATGACTGGGATATGGAAATCACTCACGTTATCCGCGGTGAAGATCATATCAATAATACCCCTC
Source organism: Brenneria goodwinii (assembly GCF_002291445.1). Taxonomy (NCBI): domain Bacteria; kingdom Pseudomonadati; phylum Pseudomonadota; class Gammaproteobacteria; order Enterobacterales; family Pectobacteriaceae; genus Brenneria; species Brenneria goodwinii. The sequence continues at coordinate 381,859 of NZ_CP014137.1, forward strand.
GTCAAATCAATATACTGAAAGCATTGGACGCACCGGTTCCGGAATATGCGCATGTTTCCATGATCCTGGGCGATGACGGTAAAAAACTGTCCAAACGCCACGGCGCCGTTGGCGTCATGCAATATCGTGATGATGGTTACCTGCCGGAAGCGCTGCTGAACTATCTGGTGCGTCTGGGATGGTCCTCCGGCGATCAGGAGATTTTTTCTGTCGATGAGATGAAAGCGCTGTTTTCATTGGAAGCCATCAGCAAATCCGCCAGCGCATTCAATACGGAAAAGCTGCAGTGGCTGAATCATCACTACATTAATCATCTGCCGCCGGAATATGTGGCGACGCACCTGGCATGGCATATAGAACAGGCCGGCATTGATACGCGTACCGGTCCGCAATTGAGCGAGCTGGTGACCTTGCTGGGCGAACGCTGCAAGACGCTGAAAGAAATAGCCGCTTCCTGCCGCTATTTCTATGAAGATTTTGATCAATTTGATGCCGATGCGGCGAAAAAACACCTGCGTCCGGTTGCTCGTCAGCCGTTGGAGCTGGTGCGCGCCAAGCTGGCGGCGATTACCGACTGGACGGCAGAAAACATTCACCATGCGATTCAGGGAACCGCTGACGAACTGGGACAGGGAATGGGGAAAGTAGGCATGCCGCTGCGTGTGGCCGTAACCGGCGCGGGGCAGTCTCCCGGCGTTGACGTTACGGTTCATGCGGTTGGTCAGCAGCGCGCGCTGGCTCGTATTGATAAGGCCCTGGAATTTATCGCGGCGCGTGAAGCTCAGCAATAATCACTGCCGCCGTTTTTATCGTTAGACGTCGAACCCTGGATTTATCCAGGGTTTTTTACATCTGGTGTTTTTTGCTATTTTTTCCAATGGTTGATGCCTTTTTCAGCGGTTAATCGCATAAAAAGATTTAGCCGTTGACACTGGTAGGCGGGTCTCATATTATGCGACCCGTTCGCACGGATACGGTCTGTAAGAAACGGGGCTATAGCTCAGCTGGGAGAGCACTTGCATGGCATGCAAGAGGTCAGCGGTTCGATCCCGCTTAGCTCCACCAAATTATTTTGGTTTGGATTGCGTATCAGGAACATTCCACATTGTGGGGCTATAGCTCAGCTGGGAGAGCGCTTGCATGGCATGCAAGAGGTCAGCGGTTCGATCCCGCTTAGCTCCACCAAATCACTATTCTCTTCTTTTTGTATTATTTCTCTGTTTGGCAAAATACTGTGCTTTACCGCATCAGCGTTATTTCTGCCCCCAGCAATTGAAGGCAGCGGTGTCTTATCGGCTTTCAGGTAAACGCGGCGTCCAGTCAATCGGGGCAATGCCTTGTTTTTCCAGAAGCTGGTTAGCCTGAGAAAAGTGGCGGCATCCCAAAAAACCACGATGTGCTGATAAGGGGGAAGGGTGCGGCGCTCTTAGTATATGATGGCGTTGACGGTCGATAATGCTGCCCTTTTTCTGCGCGTGCGATCCCCACAGTAAAAAAACAAGGCCCTCCCGGCTTTCATTCAATGCCGAGATAACGCGATCGGTAAAGGTTTCCCATCCCAAATTTGCGTGCGAGTGCGCCTTGCCGGCCTCAACCGTTAATACGGTATTAAGCAGCAATACCCCTTGTTCGGCCCAGCTTTGCAGAAAACCATGCTGTGGAATTTCAAAATCGGGGATGTCATTCGCCAGTTCTTTATAGATATTCACCAGTGACGGTGGCGCAGGAACACCGGGACGAACGGAAAAGGACAATCCGTGGGCCTGATTCGGCCCGTGGTAGGGATCCTGACCAAGGATAACCACCTTGACCTGATGAAGTTCGGTAAAGCGGAAAGCATTAAAAACATCTTTCTGCGGGGGATATATCGTTTTCCCGGCCGCACGTTCTTTAGCAACGAATTCCAGCGTGTTTATAAAGTAGGGTTGCTGTTTTTCTTGTGCCAGCACGTCATGCCAGGTTAGGGAAGTTGCCATTATTCACCCTTTGTTTTACAGGAAAATTTATTGTCAGTAGCTTACCGTTCAATTGTTCCGAGGTAAAACCGTAACGGTAGGAAAGTGGGCTGGGATAGTGATTTCTCTAAAAAAAATTGAAAATTTATAAAAATATTTGCGATCGTTGGTTGGGGTTAAATTTGATATGAAACAATAAATTGCCCGAATGGTGAGATTCGCATTGGTTTTAAAATTGATTTAAATCAAAGAATCATGGCTAAGGTACTGGTATATAAGAGTACAGAAGCAATTGATTTTATATAATCGTTAAAAATTAATGGCAGTTTGTTGCTAATGCCGACTTTTAATTAAGACAATAGACCCTAAATAATTTGAGTTGCGGGAAGGCGGCGACGCCGCGAATCCCTAGACGTTTACTCAAGTAAGTGGCTGAGGTGAGCGAGGGAAGCCGACATCCCGGCAATTTGAAGTATGATGGGCAAATACGCCGTTTTACGGAGGCAATAATGGTTACTGGTATTCAAATCACCAAGTCAGACAACAATGCGCTGGTCAACTCTTTCTGGTTGCTGGATGAAGAAAACTCTCAGGCACGCTGCGTCTGCGCCAAATCTGTTTATAGCGAAGATCAAATTGTTCCGGTAAGCGATCTGGGCCAGATCGAATATCGTGAAGTTCCGCTGGAAGTTAAACCAGAAGTCCGCGTGGAAGGCGGTCAGCACCTGAATGTGAACGTGCTGCGTCGTGAGACACTGGAAGATGCCGTTAAACATCCGGAAAAATATCCGCAGCTGACTATCCGTGTTTCAGGCTATGCCGTGCGTTTCAACTCGCTGACCCCTGAACAACAGCGCGATGTAATCACCCGTACTTTTACCGAAAGCCTGTAAGCGGTAAATTCGCGCTGGTCGGATTTTAGTTAATATTGCGGTAATCGGGATGCCAGTAGCGGTATCCCGAAAAGGGTTCATGTTGATTCATGAACCCTTTTTTATGCGACTGATTCCTGGCAGGAAAATTCCATACCCGATGATGGAAAAAATAAGAAACAGACGATGTATTGCGTTTTAATAATAGTGTTCAGGCATGCGCTTTATTTAGCTGCCTGGAAACGGCGTCGTACATGCCTTCCACATAAATATTCAGATCTTTATCAATCGTGACGATGGCGCAGGCGTTATGAGGCAGCGGCCATTCAACCAGCGCTTTGGTGGTGAAGTAATGGATGCCATTTCTGAAATTATAACGGCCCGGATGATGGTGGCCGGAGAAGACCGCCAGAACCCGTCCCGAATCTTCCAGCGCTTTGACCACAGGCTCCGCATTCTGAACGATAACTTTCGCTTTCGCCATTGCCGGGTCAAAGTAATCCAGCGTCTGGTGCGTAAACACCACGATGGGTTTGTCGTCGGATTTCAGTACGGCGCGCAGCCAGTCAATCTCTTCATCAGGAATATTGGCAATATCCCAGGTAAAGTTGTTGTGAGAGAAGTGCACGCCTTCGCCTTTGGCGTCGGTATAACAGGCGTCTAATACGATGAAGCGAACGCCATTTTTTACAAAGGTATAATAGAGCTTGCCGTTGGCATCGCCGGCGTTTTGCGTACAGGCAAGAAAGTCCTGTGGGCTGATGGCGTCAAAGTCATGATTTCCGACTACGTGGTAGCGATCGCCTTTAAACTTAGCGAATTCACCCTCCACTTGCTTTAGGAAACCTATGGTCTGTTCATGATTCTGGGGGCTGACGCAGTCCTTAAAGTCGCCAAGTTCAATGGCAAAGTCGAGCGATTGCGTGTTGAACAGGTCAACGACCTGGCGAAATTTCGGCAATGCATGGCGGTAGACCTCGTAGAACTCCTCTCCCGGAGCGCCATAGGTGTCGTTATCCGCATAATGGATATCGGTGACCAGGCCGAACTTCAGTAATTGTTTGCCTGATTCAGGCAGCGTGAGTTGAGAGGCCGTAGGCGTTTCGGACAAGGCTGCAGTTGCGCGGGATGCCAGAAAAATCGCTCCGGCTAACTGCAGGAATTGACGACGACGCATAACATAATTCTCCTGTTAATGAATTAATAGCGAGAGAATTATGATGGCGTAATGTATTAATCTTGTGACGCTTATATGAAAAGATAAGCGTCATCCTGGTTTGAAGCGCGCGTGTCGATGGGGATTTTGCCGGCGGCTTCCGGTGGGCTAGCGCGATTCGCCACGCCGACAAGCGATCGTGGTCGAACAACAAACGGCGCTACGCTAAGCAGTCGCGCGCCGTCTGTTAATCGCGCGGTTATTTCGTTGCTTATTCAGCGGAGGATTCGTCAGCCTTTTGGACTGGCTGCCGGCGTTTACCGATGTTTTTCTTATCCCGCTGACGCACTTTCACCTTGGTTTTCTCTTTTTCTTTCTCTTTCTTTTCTTTCCGCTTGGCCAACACTTTCTTGGAGGGTTTGCCCGTCGTCTTGGCACTTGGCGCTTTGGTCGCGGGGCGCAGCTCATCGATAACACGGGGCTTGAGCGGTTCATTCAAGTAGCGGCTGATCTTGCCAAGCAGTAAATGGTCGTGCGCTTCAACAAAAGAGATGGCGCAGCCTTTACGGCCTGCCCGGCCGGTACGTCCGATACGATGAAGATAAGTATCGGCGGTACGCGGCAGGTCAAAGTTGAACACATGACTGATATCGTTGATGTCTATACCGCGTGCGGCGACGTCGGTCGCAACCAACACGTTTACTCGTCCGTCGCTCAAGCGTTTAATCGCTTCATTACGTTTGGCTTGCACCATTTCGCCTTCAAGATAACAGGCGGTAATACCGGCTTCCCGTAACCAGGCGACTAACTCGTGTACGCGTTCACGCTTACGGACGAAAACAATGGAACGGGTGACGTCCGGCTGTTTCAAATGGTGGCAAAGCAGCGCCGTTTTGTGTTTGATATCGTCGGCACGATAGCACCATTGCAGAATTTTTTTACGTTCGCGGCGTGAGGGATCGGCCTCAACCTTAACGGGATCGTTCAGCAAGCGCTCGGCAAAGTCTTTAATCGCTTCGCCTTCCAGCGTGGCGGAAAACAGCAGCGTTTGTTTGCGCCAACGGGTTTCACCGGCGATATGCTCGATATCTTGCGCAAAGCCCATATCCAGCATTCTGTCCGCTTCATCCAGAATCAGCGTCTCGACCGCGCGACAATCAAAGTTTTCTTCTTTGATGTATTGCAGCAAACGGCCGGTTGTCGCCACCACAATATCCTGGTTTTCACTAAACACTTCGGCATGGTTCATATATGCCACGCCGCCGGTGATGGTTGCAATATCCAGGTGGGTATGTGCGGCCATGATGCGGGCCTGATCGGCGACCTGCATGGCGAGTTCACGCGTCGGCGTTAAGATCAGAATACGCGGCGGCCCGGATTTTTTACGAGGAAAATCTAACAGATGCTGCAAGACCGGCAGCAGATACGCTGCGGTTTTACCGGTACCCGTTGGCGCGGAACCTAGCACGTCGCGGCCGTCCATCGCCGGCGGGATCGCCGCCGACTGAATTGCCGTCGGACGTTCATAACCCATGTCGCGCAGGGCGTCTAGCAGGCTGTCATCAAGATCTAACTCGGAAAAATTTGTGGCTGTCATGGTCTACCTCTGTTTGGGGCGCCGATTATAGACGTATTGGCCGGGTTCTTCACCTGTTTAAACAGACAACGGCGCTTTTACTGTATAGATGTTTATCCTATGCTACGACGGTTTTAATCAGGAACGAGTAATCATGAGCGGGCAAGCTGATAATAAACCGGTGCTGCGTCAAGGTGGGTTTACCTTCAAACAGTTTTTTGTCGCGCACGATCGCTGTGCCATGAAGGTGGGAACCGATGGCATATTGCTGGGAGCCTGGGCTCCGCTACCCAGTGCCGGGCGAATTCTGGATATTGGCTGCGGCTCAGGTTTGATTGCGCTGATGTTGGCGCAGAGGAGTGATGATAATGTCCGGGTTGATGCGGTTGAACTGGATACGGACGCCGGTCGTCAGGCGGCTGAAAATATAGCCGCGTCTCCATGGCCTGAACGGGTGACAGTTTACATCGATGATATTGTAAAGTTTGCCGAGACCGGGACAGAGCGTTACTCGCTGATTGTCAGCAATCCGCCTTACTTCGCGCCGGGTGTCGCTTGTCGCTCGGCGCCGCGTGCTCAGGCTCGCTATACCGTCGCGCTGACGCATGAATTACTGCTGAACTGTGCGCGGCGTTTGATTATGCCTGATGGCATGTTCTGTGTGGTATTGCCGATGCAGGGTGTTGAGAATTTTGTGCGGCTGGCGCAGCAGCAGGGCTGGTTTATTCGTCAGCGTACGGACGTGACCGAATATGTTTCCCGTCCGGCGCATCGCGTATTGCTTGCGCTGTCCCGACAGGCGGGAGACTGCCCGGAGCGGCAATTGGCGATACGCGATGCGGATCGCCGCTACTCTGCGGAATTTCAGGCGCTGACTAAATGTTTTTATCTCTTTATGTAGGTTCCCGGCAGGGGAACCTACATAAAAGGGTGAACTATGGCGTAAGAACGGTGGGTTTGGGCGTATCGAACTGGTTGGGGTAGTCCAGAGTGTAATGCAATCCGCGGCTCTCTTTTCTGTCTAGCGCGCAGCGCACAATCAATTCGGCTACCTGAACCAGATTGCGCAGCTCCAGTAAGTTGTTGGAAATACGGAAGTGCGAATAATATTCATCAATTTCCTTTTGGAGCAGATTAATGCGGTGTAGCGCCCGCTCCAGCCGTTTTGTGGTTCTCACGATCCCGACGTAATCCCACATGAATAACCTTAGTTCGTGCCAGTTGTGCTGGATAACAACCTGTTCATCTGAATTATCAACCTGACTTTCATCCCAGGCCGGCAGTTCCTGAATCAGGTCGATTTGCGGCAGGCGCCGCAGGATATCTTCCGATGCTGACCAGCCGTAGACCAGGCACTCCAGCAATGAGTTCGACGCCATGCGGTTTGCGCCGTGCAGCCCGGTGTAGCTCACCTCGCCGATGGCATACAGCGCGTCAAGATCGGTGCGCCCCCGTTGATCGACCATCACGCCGCCGCAGGTGTAGTGCGCGGCCGGAACAATAGGAATGGCTTCCCGAGTAATATCAATACCCAGAGTCAGCAGTTTTTCATAGATGGTGGGGAAATGCTGTTTAACAAATTCCGCGGGTTTGTGGCTAATATCCAGATACATGCAGTCAGCGCCAAGACGCTTCATTTCGTGGTCAATGGCTCTGGCGACGATATCGCGCGGCGCAAGCTCTCCTCTGGCGTCGAAGTCCGGCATGAAACGGCTGCCGTCAGGACGTTTCAGGTGGGCTCCTTCGCCGCGCAAGGCTTCCGTCAGCAGAAAGTTGCGTGCCTGAGGATGGAATAAGCAGGTCGGGTGAAACTGATTAAACTCCATATTGGCGACCCGGCAACCTGCGCGCCACGCCATGGCGATACCATCGCCGGATGAAATATCCGGGTTGGTGGTGTATTGATACACCTTGGATGCGCCGCCGGTGGCGAGAACCACGGTTTTCGCGCGGCAAGACTCAACGGTTTCACGTTCACGGTTCCAGATGTAGGCGCCGACAATTCTGCGGGGGCCAGGTAAGCCAAGCTTGCTGGAGGTGATTAAATCAACGGCGTTACAGCGTTCCATAATGTGGATGTTGGGATGCGACAGGGCTTTTTGCACCAGCGTAGTTTCTACTTCTTTTCCTGTGGCATCGGCCGCATGCAGGATCCGGCGATGGCTATGCCCGCCTTCGCGGGTAAGGTGATAACGTTCCTCACCGCTGGTGCTGGTTTCCGTATCAAACAGTACGCCTTGTTCGATCAGCCATTGCACGCAGTTTTTGGCATTGCCGGCGATGAACTCCACGGCTTCACGCTCGCACAATCCGTCACCCGCGATTAATGTATCTTCAATATGTGATTCGATGCTGTCGGTCTCATCAAAAACAGCGGCAATACCGCCCTGGGCATAGAAGGTCGAACCTTCACTCAGCGGGCCTTTACTGAGAACGGTAACGTTTGCTTGCGAGGCCAAGCGAAGAGCGAGAGACAGCCCGGCTGCGCCGCTGCCAATGATTAATACATCGCAGGAGTATTCAGTGGTCGGTTGCATGTTCGTATCGTCACGTAAGAAAGAAGGGAAAACCGATGGTAGCACTCAACGTTTTATCCATGTATTGATTTTTATGGCGCTGTAAAGATGTATAAATACCGGGCATCAGACAGGGCCGGTTCGTGCTAATGAAATGGATTTATCGTATGATCGGTTCGATGCGCCTGATGATAAAGAGGAAAACCAGCGTGCTGATGGGGTTGAACCTACTGTGATTAAACAACAATAAGCAGAATTAAACGCGGTTTATCCGGAACTTTACGAGAAGTGTCAGCTCTAAGCTAGTGCTTGCTCTGGGTATAACTATATATGGCTTATATATGGCTGGCAGTATTATTTTACGTGTGGAGAACGGTTTGAGGAGATATTACCTCGGATGAGCGAGCAGCTAGCAGATCAGGTTCTGGTTGAGCGGGTTCAAAAAGGCGACCAAAAGTCGTTTAACTTACTGGTTATTCGTTACCAGCATAAGGTGGCGAGCCTGGTATCCCGTTACGTGCCCCAAGGGGACGTGCCTGACGTGGTTCAGGAATCCTTTATCAAAGCGTATCGTGCGTTGGAGTCATTCCGTGGCGATAGTGCTTTTTATACATGGCTATACCGTATTGCCGTGAATACGGCTAAGAACTATCTGGTTGCGCAGGGAAGACGTCCGCCTTCCAGCGATATTGATGCCAATGATGCTGAAAATTATGAAAATGCAGGCGCATTGAAAGAAATATCGAACCCTGAGAACTTAATGTTGTCAGAAGAGCTAAGAAGCATTGTTTTCCGTACGATTGAGTCTTTACCGGAAGATTTGCGTCTGGCGATCACGCTGCGTGAATTAGATGGATTAAGTTACGAAGAGATTGCCGTTATCATGGATTGCCCTGTCGGTACTGTTCGTTCCCGTATCTTTCGGGCTCGGGAAGCTATTGATAATAAAGTACAACCGCTTATTCAGCGCTAGTGTGTTTCAAGCATTGCGCGTGACTAATGATGGATTTGACAAAGTAAGGGTGTCGGTATGCAGAAAGAGAAACTTTCCGCTTTAATGGATGGTGAGGCAGTTGATTCTGAACTGCTGAATTCCTTGTCACACGATGACAAGTTGCAGCAAAGTTGGCAAAGTTATCATCTAATCCGCGATACGTTGCGTGGGGATATTGGCGAAGGTGAACACGTTATTCATCTGGATATCGCCTCTCGCGTGGCTGCTGCGATTGAAAAAGAACCTGTCCGTCTGGTTCCGCAAGCGCAACCCGAATCACAGCCACACCCTGAGCGTTGGTCTCAGATGCCGTTCTGGCATAAGATTCGTCCGTGGGCCAGCCAGTTAACGCAGGTAGGCGTCGCCGCCTGCGTATCTTTGGCCGTTATCGTTGGCGTTCAGAATTATAACCATACCGGTGCTTCGGATGGTATGTCGGAATCGGCCGCGTTCAGCACGTTACCCGCAATGGGAACCGCCTCGCCGGTCAGTTTCGGGGTGCCTTCGGAAAGCGTGGCCTCCCATGGCGGTCAGCAAAAGTTTGATACGCAGCGCAACCGTCTCAACGCTATTTTGCAGGATTATGAGCTGCAGCGCCGCTTGCACGCTGATCAACTTCAGCATAATGACGATCAGCAAGCTGCAATTCAAGTTCCAGGAACTCAATCATTAGGAACTCAGTCCCGGTAATGAAGCACGTCTGGTTAACCGTCTGTTTGCTGGTTGGCAGTTTGTTTTATCCCATCATCGCCCCGGCGCAAACTGCGTCCGGGGCGTTGTTGCAAGAAATGAACCACGCCAGCCGCTCATTAAATTATGAAATTTCTTTCATCAATATCAATCGCCAGGGGTTTGAGTCGGTGCGATACCGCCATGCCCTGATTAATAATCATTCATTGGCTCAGTTGGTCTTTATGGATGGGCCTCGGCGTGAAATTGTGCAGCGTGGGAATGACATCAGCTATTTCGATGCCGGTCTTGAGCCTTTTACGCTGTCGAGCGATCATATCGTCGATTCGCTGCCCGCGTTGGTCTATGCCGATTATCAAAGTATCGCACCGTATTATGATTTCATTCCTGCTGATGGACGTGTTCGCATAGCCGATCATCTGGCTGTCGGGATCAGGATTATTTCCCGAGATGCGACGCGTTACAGCTACGCGGTCTGGATGGATACCGAGTCTAAACTGCCGCTGCGCGTCGATTTGCAGGATCGTAACGGTGAGCGTCTGGAACAGTTTCTGGTGACGTCACTCGTCGTGGATGATAATGTCGCAAAAGCGATGCGGCCGCTGGAAAACATCAATTTACCTCCCGCATTGCCGACTCCCGCGCCAGAAAGCGCAAACTTTTCCTGGTCGGCGGAATGGCTGCCGACGGGAATGAAAGAAGTGTCACGCAGCAGAAGGACGTTGCCGGGCATCAATCTCCCTATCGAAACGCGACTGTATAGTGACGGCCTGTTTAGTTTTTCCGTTAATATCAGCCCGTCTTCCGAAGCGCGAGCTGAACAGTCCGTTCGTACCGGAAGGCGTACGATTCATACTGAAACTCGCGATAATAATGAAATCACCGTTGTCGGTGAGCTTCCGCCGGCCACGGCTAAGCGTGTGGCGGACAATATTATGCTGAAGGCGCAATAAATGATTAAAGAATGGGCGACGGTTGTGTCATGGCAAAATGGTATCGCCACGCTGAGCTGTGAACAGCGTTCGGGGTGCGGTAGTTGCCAATCTCGCTCTACCTGTGGAACCGGAGTGTTAAATCAGTTGGGGGCGCCTGCTGAACACCAACTGAGGGTGCCTTGTGAACAGCCTTTGCAAGTCGGGCAGCGAGTCGAGCTAGGCATTGCCGAAGCGCGTCTGCTTCAGTCCGCTGTTATGGTCTATTTTGTTCCTTTGGTGGGGTTATTCGCCGGATCGGCGCTATTACAGGCTCTCTTCGCCAATGAGCTTTCTGCCGTTCTGGGCGCGTTGCTGGGCGGTGGACTGACGTTTTTATCGGTGAAGCGTTGGGCGGAAAACCAGGGGGGGAATGGCCGTTATCAGCCTGTTATTTTGCAAATTGCGCGGCCTGGCGAGTTACTACAAATCAAAACCATAACTGAGTAATTCTTCATTATTTTCACTCGTTGTCATCGGTTTAACATCTTCTTTCATCCTGTCGTTCCGCTATTTCGCATAAAACCGTCATAATCAGGGGTAATGCGCCGGACATGACTAGGTTTTCATGCGCTCGGCATGTAGAATGCAGCGGTTCAGGTGGAAGCTCGTCGCGGTTGTTTTCACCTAATGCGCATGCCCATCGGCAAGAATTCCAGGAATATCAAGGTAGAAAAATTTTTATAATGAAGCACATACGAAATTTCTCCATTATTGCCCATATCGACCACGGTAAGTCGACGTTATCTGACCGCATTATCCAGATTTGCGGTGGTTTAACCGAACGTGAAATGGCTGCGCAGGTTCTGGATTCAATGGATCTGGAGCGCGAACGCGGCATAACGATTAAAGCGCAGAGCGTGACGCTGGATTACAAAGCTCTGGATGGTCAAACTTATCAGCTAAACTTCATTGATACGCCCGGACACGTCGACTTTTCTTATGAAGTTTCCCGTTCACTGGCTGCCTGTGAAGGGGCTTTATTGGTGGTTGACGCTGGTCAAGGGGTCGAAGCCCAAACGTTGGCGAACTGTTACACCGCGCTTGATATGGATTTGGAAGTTGTACCGGTACTGAACAAAATTGATTTGCCTGCCGCTGACCCAGATCGTGTTGCCCAGGAAATTGAGGATATTGTTGGCATTGACGCCACGGATGCGGTGCGTTGCTCGGCTAAAACCGGTGTCGGCGTGCCTGAAGTATTAGAACGTCTGGTGCGGGATGTTCCACCGCCGCAGGGAAGTGCGGATGAGCCGTTACAGGCGCTGATTATCGACTCCTGGTTTGATAACTATCTGGGGGTCGTTTCACTGGTGCGCATTAAGAATGGTTCGATGCGCAAAGGTGACAAAATAAAAGTAATGAGTACCGGTCAGATTTATAACGCCGACCGTCTGGGGATTTTTACGCCGAAGCGGGTTGATCGCGACGTGCTCAACTGCGGTGAGGTCGGCTGGCTGGTTTGCGCCATCAAGGATATTCTGGGCGCGCCAGTCGGCGATACGCTGACGTCGGCCCGCCAGCCGGCGGAAAAAGCGCTGCCGGGGTTCAAGAAAGTCAAACCGCAGGTTTATGCCGGATTATTCCCCATCAGTTCCGACGATTATGAAGCCTTCCGCGATGCGCTGGGTAAACTGAGCCTGAATGACGCCTCTTTGTTCTATGAGCCGGAAAGCTCGACGGCGTTGGGATTTGGTTTCCGCTGTGGTTTCCTGGGGCTGCTGCACATGGAGATCATTCAGGAGCGGCTGGAGCGTGAATATGACCTGGATCTGATCACGACCGCGCCTACGGTTGTTTATGAAGTTGAAACGACCAGCCACGAGATCGTTCACGTCGATAGCCCATCGAAACTGCCGCCGCTGAATAATATTCAGGAATTGCGTGAACCTATCGCCGAATGTCATATGTTGCTGCCGCAGGAGTATCTGGGCAACGTTATTACCCTGTGTATTGAAAAGCGCGGCGTACAGACCAACATGGTTTATCACGGTAATCAGGTTGCGCTGACCTATGAAATTCCGATGGCGGAAGTCGTGCTCGATTTCTTTGATCGGCTGAAATCGACTTCTCGCGGTTACGCGTCGCTGGACTACAATTTCAAGCGTTTTCAGGCCTCTGACATGGTGCGGGTTGATGTTCTCATCAATGGCGAGCGAGTAGATGCATTGGCTCTGATTACTCACCGGGATAATTCACTGTATCGTGGTCGCGAGCTGGTGGAAAAAATGAAAGATCTTATTCCTCGCCAGCAGTTTGATATCGCCATTCAGGCGGCTATTGGTAATCACATTATTGCCCGCTCAACCGTTAAGCAGTTGCGTAAGAACGTACTGGCGAAATGTTATGGCGGTGACGTCAGCCGTAAGAAAAAACTGTTGCAGAAACAGAAAGACGGTAAGAAACGTATGAAGCAGGTAGGCAACGTTGAATTACCGCAGGAAGCCTTCCTGGCTATTCTTCACGTTGGCAAAGACAACAAATAAATCCTGAGGAGTTGGCATGGCCAATATGTTTGCCGTAATTTTGGCGTTGGTAACGCTAATCACGGGAATTGTCTGGTGCTTTGAACGCTTTGTGTGGGCACCCGCGCGCCGGAAAAAATTTGCGGCATCAAGCGAAGCGGCGGACAGCGCCGAATTATCAAAAGCCGTTGCACAACCAGGATGGGTTGAAACGGTCGCTTCGGTATTTCCCGTCGTCGCGCTGGTTTTAATTGTGCGTTCATTTATCTATGAACCGTTTCAGATCCCATCCGGTTCAATGATGCCGACGTTACTGATTGGTGACTTCATTCTGGTGGAGAAGTATGCCTATGGGATTAAAGAGCCCTTCACTCAGCATACCCTCATTGAGACGGGTCATCCGAAGCGTGGCGATATTGCGGTATTTAAATATCCATCCGATCCCAAGGTTGATTTTATCAAGCGAGTGGTCGGTGTACCGGGCGATCGCGTCAGTTATAACCCTTTAACTAAGCAGGTTACGATTCAACCGGATTGCGATGGTCAGCAATCGTGTGATAAAGCGTTGGCAGTCACCTATAATAATGTTCAGCCCAGCGATTTCGTTCAGACATTTAATCAGCCTGAATTGGAATCCCGCAGCGGGTTTTATCAAATTCCGGTTGGTGAAAATAAAATCGATGGCGTGCGTATGGAAATACGTAAAGAGTCGTTGGGTAATGTGACGCATAATATTCTGATTGTTCCGGGAGTGCGGGATCAGCTCGGCGGATATTATCAGCAGTCGCAACAATCGCTCGCCACCTGGGTCGTACCGACCGGTCATTACTTCATGATGGGTGATAACCGCGATAATAGCCTGGATAGCCGTTATTGGGGGTTTGTACCGGAAAAAAATCTTGTTGGCAAAGCAACAGCAATCTGGATGAGCTTTGAAAAACAAGAGGGCGAATGGCCTACCGGGGTTCGGTTGAGCCGTATTGGCAGTATTCATTAATCAATGATAATAAACACGCAGCATTATTATGCTGCGCGTTGTAGAATATTTCCAGATATGAACGTGGGCTCCCGGTCGGGGGCCTGTGCAAACGAAACAGTTTTGGCTGAATACCCCATTGATTTCAATATGCAGGACGGCGGTAACGGGACGCATCCCGATAAGCCTGTCAATAAGCGGATTCGCCTCTGCAAATTGAAACATGACGTGTATAGCTGATATTAGCAAAGCAGGGCTGTTCCGTGTGCTGTTGTTTTTGACGCATTGTTGATCTATTGGTAACACATGAATCCCATCCTAATAAACCGTTTACAAAGAAAGCTGGGCTATACTTTTCAGCAGTACGAACTTTTGTTGCAAGCCCTGACACACCGGAGTGCCAGTAGTAAGCACAACGAGCGACTTGAATTTCTGGGCGACTCCATTCTGAGTTTTGTTATCGCAAATGCTCTGTATCATCGTTTCCCCAAGGTCGATGAAGGAGATATGAGCCGGATGCGGGCGACGTTGGTTCGCGGCAATACTCTGGCTGAAATCGCACGGGAATTTGAATTGGGCGAGTGTCTGCGCCTGGGGCCCGGAGAGTTAAAGAGTGGGGGCTTCCGTCGTGACTCTATTCTGGCCGATACGGTAGAAGCATTGATCGGCGGTATTTTTCTCGATAGTGATATCCAGACTATTGAGCGATTGATCCTGAATTGGTATCAAAGTCGCCTGGCTGAAATCAGCCCTGGCGATAAGCAAAAAGATCCTAAAACGCGGTTGCAGGAGTTTCTGCAAGGGCGTCACTTGCCGCTGCCAACCTATCTGGTTGTTCAGGTTCGTGGCGAGGCGCACGATCAAGAGTTTACTATTCACTGTCAGGTGAGTGGTTTTAGTGAATCGGTAGTCGGTACCGGTTCAAGCCGCCGGAAGGCTGAGCAGGCTGCGGCAGAACAAGCGTTGAAAAAACTGGAGCTTGAATGAGCGAAGAACAGACATACTGCGGTTTTGTCGCCATTGTCGGTCGGCCTAATGTCGGTAAATCTACATTATTGAATCAGCTGCTGGGGCAGAAAATTTCTATTACGTCGCGTAAGCCCCAGACGACGCGGCACCGTATTATGGGGATTCATACCGAAGGGCCGTATCAGGCCATTTATGTGGATACCCCTGGGCTGCATATTGAGGAAAAACGGGCAATTAACCGCCTGATGAATCGCGCGGCCAGTAGCTCTATCGGCGACGTTGAGCTGATTATCTTTGTCGTGGAAGGTACGCACTGGAACGATGATGATGAAATGGTTCTGAACAAACTGCGCGACCAGAAACACCCGGTTCTTCTGGCGATCAATAAAGTGGATAACGTAACGGATAAAACCAAGCTGTTGCCGCATATTCAATTTATTAGCCAGCAGATGAATTTCCTGGATGTGGTGCCGATCTCGGCGGAGAAGGGCACGAACGTGGATACGATCGCCAGCATTGTGCGTAAGCATTTGCCGCAGGCGGCACATCATTTCCCAGAAGACTATATTACCGATCGCTCTCAGCGTTTTATGGCTTCGGAAATTATCCGTGAAAAGCTGATGCGTTTTTTGGGAGAGGAATTGCCCTATTCAGTGACGGTGGAAATTGAACGTTTCGCAACCAATGAACGTGGCGGCTATGACATTAATGGTCTGATTCTGGTGGAGCGCGAAGGCCAGAAGAAAATGGTGATCGGGAATAAAGGCTCCAAGATCAAGACGATCGGCATTGAAGCGCGCCATGACATGGAAGAAATGTTTGAAACCAAAGTTCATCTGGAATTATGGGTAAAAGTGAAATCAGGTTGGGCGGACGACGAACGAGCTCTGCGCAGCCTGGGTTACAGTGAAGATTCGTAAGGCTGAAGCCGATGGAAGGCTGGCAACGCGCATTTGTCTTACATGGGCGGCCTTACAGCGAAACCAGCTTATTGCTGGACTTGTTCAGTGAGAGTGACGGTCGGGTTCGGGTGCTGGCGAAGGGTGCCCGGGCGCGACGTTCCAGCCTAAAAGGGTGTTTGCAGCCATTCACGCCGCTGTTGGTCCGTTGGAGCGGCCGCGGGGAAATGAAAACCCTGCGTAATGCCGAGCCAGTATCGCTGGCGCTTCCTCTTACCGGCATCATGCTCTATAGCGGTTTATACGTAAATGAGTTGCTTGCCCGCGTCCTTGAACATGAAACCAACTATTCCGCGCTTTTTTTTGATTATCTCAATTGCTTGCAACAGCTAGCTTCTCAGCATGCATCGCCCGAGCCGGCGCTGCGTCGTTTTGAGCTGGCTTTGTTGGGAAACCTGGGGTACGGGGTGGATTTTCTGCATTGCGCGGGAAGCGGCGAGCCGGTGGCTGATACCATGACCTACCGGTATCGTGAAGAGAAGGGGTTTGTCGCCAGCCTGATCGTCGATAACAATAGCTTTACCGGCTATGAACTGCGAGCGCTTGCGTCACGTGAATTTCCCGATTCAGCAACGTTGCGGGCAGCCAAGCGTTTTACGCGTATTGCGTTAAAACCTTACATCGGCGGTAAGCCGCTGAAAAGCCGTGAACTGTTCCGCCAGTTCGTACCCAGGTCTGATTTACCTAAAACCCCGTCTTCAGATAAATAATCCTGCTTCCACTGTACCCAGAAATGCGCTCATCGGTGTAAACTGCCTCGTAATACGCATTATTTTATCGAGGATTTATTATGTCTGAGCTGTTGTTGGGCGTGAATATTGATCACATCGCAACCCTTCGTAATGCCCGTGGTACTTCTTATCCTGATCCTGTCCAGGCGGCGTTTTTAGCTGAACAAGCGGGCGCGGACGGAATTACGGTGCATCTGCGTGAGGATCGACGCCATATCACCGACCGTGACGTTCGTATTCTGCGAAAAACCATTCAAACGCGTATGAATCTGGAAATGGCAGTGACCGAGGAAATGGTGAATATTGCCTGTGAGTTGAAGCCCCACTTTTGCTGTCTGGTGCCTGAAAAACGTCAGGAAGTGACAACCGAAGGCGGGTTGGATGTTGCCGGTCAGCAGGAAAAAATGAACGATGCCGTTGCCAAATTACGTCAGGCGGGAATTCAGGTTTCTCTGTTTATTGATGCTGATAAAAAACAAATCGATGCGGCTGTCGCCTGTGGCGCGCCTTATATTGAAATTCATACCGGCGCCTATGCGGATGCCGTTGATGAACAGGCCCGCCGGCATGAGTTTGAACGTATCCAGACAGCCGCTGCCTATGCGGCAAGCAAAGGGTTAAAAGTGAATGCGGGTCATGGCCTGACATACCACAATGTACAACCTATCGCGGCTTTGCCGGAAATGCATGAACTGAATATCGGTCACTCAATCATCGGACGCGCGGTCATGAGCGGATTGAGCGGCGCAGTGGCTGAAATGAAAGCGCTGATGCGGGAAGCTCGTCGCTAATGGCGATCCTTGGACTCGGGACGGACATCGTCGAGATTGCCCGTATCGAATCTGTGATCGAACGTTCAGGAGAACGACTGGCTCGTCGTATTCTGACAGAAAGCGAGTGGTTGCAATACCAGGAGCATCAGCAGCCGGTTCGCTTTCTCGCCAAACGCTTTGCCGTAAAAGAGGCGGCGGCCAAGGCTTTTGGCACCGGAATTCGCAATGGATTGGCTTTTGCCCAGTTTGAGGTTTTTAACGACGAACTGGGGAAACCCTGTCTGCGCTTTTTCGCCAAAGCAGCCGAATTGGCTGCCCGCATGGGGGTAAAGCATGTGCATGTCACATTAGCTGATGAACGACGTTATGCCTGCGCGACGGTAATTATCGAGGGTTAAGCTTAGAGTTTGTCCGCGTGGTGCATTAACACATACTTTTCCCACAGTTGATCATGGCCTTCCTGATGTTCGGGATCCTTGATGATGGTATTGTCGATCGGACACACTTTCTGACAGGTCGGCGTGTCATAATGTCCGACACACTCTGTGCAACGTGTTGCATCAATTTCGTAGATGTCCATTCCCATTGATATAGCCTGGTTTGGGCATTCCGGTTCACACATGTCACAATTGATACATTTATGGGTGATAAGTAACGCCATGATAATCTTCTACCTTACAAACAGGGCGCAGATTATACCTGCTGAAGGCCGTTTAAACACCTGCAACTGTGATTGATGTGCGAAGTTACGGGGTAAAATGGCCATCTGTTCGTTAAATTGTTTTTGAATTTATCCTTTAGACTATACATATCGACTGATATGGCCGCGGTTACATGGTTTTAATCTGTTGATTTAAAAATCAAATTAAGTTAATTATGATGTTGATCTTCATGTTCTCATTGTAATATGAGCATGGAGCCTCTGTATTGCCGATAAAGTTTGTGCCTGGGTCGTCGGTAACGATGCAACCTGTATGATGTAGTTTTTAATAATTAACAATGTCAGTCTAATGGCGGAACTCATAGTGCAGCAGGAAGGGAATGTTAATCAGTTTGGGCTATTATTTTCTCAGCAAGGGGATGCTGAACCATTGGATTCTGATTACTGGAGCCAATGCCAACGGCGGTATACCTTTCAGCCAATTTACCGAACATCAGGTAAACTTATGGCTATTGAGTTGTTAACCTCAGTTTTTTCCCCAACGTTGCCACAAAAACCAATTTCTCCCGAAAAATACTTTGCCAATATCAATGTCGAAGAGCGCTTACGGATTATTGTGGAACAGTTGCAGCTTTTATCGCATTGGAGCTTGCGCTTCATCCGTGATGATCTGCTAGCGTCAGTCAATATTGATGGTATGACGCTGCTTGCTTTACAGAAGAGCCACGAAGCGAAGCGTCTTATCTCTTCCATGCCATGGATCCGTTTTGAAATGGTGGAGAATCAAGGAGGATTGCCAAAAGAGGCATTAACGAAACTCCCGGAAGCACAAACCTTATGGCTGGATGATTTCGGTTGCGGAGTAGCAAATTTTTCCTCATTAATGCTAGCGCAATATGACTGTATCAAAGTTGCCCGTGAGCTCTTTATTTTGTTGCAGCAAAGTGGGGAAGGTCGTGAGGTTTTTCCGGCGTTAATCACTTTACTTGCCCGTTTTTGTAATTATGTTGTTATCGAAGGAATTGAAACGCAGGAAGAATGGGCTATTGTTAAGTCTTCCTCCGCAGATGCCGCACAAGGATATTATCTTTCTCGTCCCCAACCATTTGATAACTTTGAGGCGCTAAAAACAGAGTTCTAAATAAAATAGAGCTATCTATTTTTATTAACATTTAATGGTGTGTCTACAATACCAAGCACAATCCACTCTAAATCTTTCTTTATTGATCTTTTATTTCCTCTCTTAATTACATTAATTTATTTAATTTTTTGTCGACCGTGCGAAATGATAGGTGCTTAGTGATAATAATTTCTTATGATTATAAAACATATATTGCTTTGTTAATTTTGTTAAGTTTATTTCTTTGTGCTAATTATGTTGTTATTTTTAGTGATTTATTTTATTAATAAATTTATTTATGGAATTAATATCTGACTATTGTGTTAATAGTAATCGTGTTTGGTGATATTGTTAATCGTTTTTTGGGTTTGTTTAATGTATTGATTTTAAATAATAAAAAAATCAATGTTTGTTATGAACGATCGAAAATTGCATTACGATAGATTTTTCTGATTAAAATAATGATATCTATTGGTATAATTGATTTGATTACGGGAGATTGATGGTCAAAATGTACCTCAATGCTAGGCATAGAATATTTATTAATTCCATTAGAGAAACTTATAACGCAAGCATTACTAATATTAAATTAAAACACTTTTTTGAGGTTTGTAGACCTCATTTGCACACAGTGATATGCGGGGTTTTTATGTTGATGTTCCTATGTTTTTGAATCATCTGGTCGTCTGGCGCATTTTTTCTTTTATCCTTTCTGCTCTCCGGAAATGTGCCGATTCTCTTGCAAAACAGCAGGGTCAGGGAAAGTGGCTGTTATCGGTTTTTTTTGTTGCCTATGCTGTGACTTGCACGATCAGGACCTCTCGGGCCTGAGGAGAGTGTTATTGTGTATGAAATTATAATAACCATATTGTCATTGCTGCTATTGTACGCTTCTATAAAGAATAGAAAAATTAAGAAAAAGTTGAACGCAGAGCAGCAAAAACAAGATTTTTTGAACATGATGTTCTTTGCAACGGAATATAGCCCCGCTTCCATTATGATTGCGGATGAAAACTGTGAAATTGTTTATGTCAATCGTCAGTTTGTCGCCATGTCTGGCTATATGCCCGATGAAGTGATTGGCAAAAAAACGAATATATTAAGCTCTGGTATGACTAACGCCAGTGTCTATGAAGATCTTTGGTCCACTTTGAAAAGAGGGGAAGTTTGGAGCGGCGAATTTGTTAACCGTCGAAAAGATGGACAGTTGTTTTGGGAAAAGGCCAATATTGCCAAGATTCATAATAAGACCAATGATTCAACGCAATACGTCGGGGTTAAGCTTGATATCACGGAGAGAAAAATCCAGGAGCACCACGATAATTCCTATAACCGGGCATTAGAGCTTTTATCGAGTGGGGCGCCGTTAAAAGACATCCTTGATGCAATCATATTTAGTGTGGAAGAGAAAAATCCCGGTCGTATCGTCTGCTCGGTGTTGCTGGTTGATAAAGAAAAAAAATGCCTGACCTTAGGGTCTGCGCCCAGTCTGCCCGGCTTTTATAAAAATGCTATTCATAATGTTAAGATTGCAGATGGTATCGCTTCATTTGGGACGGCGGCTTATACCGGAAAACGTGTGATAACAGATGATATCTCCGTCCATCCTGACTGGTCTCTGCATAAGGGGCTGGCTCTGTACGCTGGTTTACGCTCATGCTGGTCCGAACCTATTTATGGGCAGAACAAAGAGGTATTAGGTGTATTAAGCGTTTATCACCGCAAGGTGTATGTACCTAATGAGGAAGAAATATTTTCGATTGAGAAGTCGGCGCAATTAATATCCATCGCCATAGAACGCTATCGCGCTATTGATATGCTGCGACGGAGTGAAGAGCACTATCGACAGTTGGCGCATTATGACTCGTTAACGTCGTTGGCGAACGGTTTAACGTTTGCTGAACAAATGGAACAAGCTATATTGCTGTCTAAGCAAACAGGCAGAAAGATTGCGTTGATGTTTCTCGATCTTAACAAATTTAAGCAGATAAATGATTCCTTCGGTCATGCCGTCGGCGATCTGTTATTAAAAGAGGCGGCAGCGCGTATGCGTGAAGCCGTAAGAGACTCAGATACGGTGTATCGGCGCAGTGGCGATGAGTTCATTATTCTGTTGCAAGGCATCAAGGAGGTGGATAACACGTTGTACGTTGCTGAAAAAATTCATCATGCGTTAAATAAACCCTTTTTTATTGAAGGGAAGGAAATGGATATCTCCTGTAGTATCGGGATTGCGCTCTATCCAGAGCATGGCACGGATTCTTTAACACTCGCCATTAATGCTGACTCGGCAATGTATCAGGCGAAAGCGATGGGGCGTAGTCAGACGCAAATTTATCATGATTTGAATAATCGTTAGTAATGCAATAATAGCAATCAAAAGCATTAATTTTAAATTAATATACCTATCTATATATCATCATAATGTTTATTTCTGGTACCGCAGTGCGGTTTCGGTATCAGATAGAATTCGTTCATAAGTATAGCTTGGGGAAATCCCTCTTTTCCATGCTATGAAATTATTAATGTGCTTTTTAACTTAATTGTTGCCGTAACGTTTATTGCGGCAGCATCAAAGATAACGTTGTTGATATGAATTATAGATATTACTGGTGTCGAAGGGAACTAAATTGAATAAATTTTCACTATATATAGGGCATAGTAAGAATCGTGTCATTATCCGTGTATATAGTCGGGTATAAGGTGAATCCCTTGTCTCTCATTGACGCTAAAATAGTTATGTTTGTTAATAATTATTAAATATTTCTAATGTAATGTTTGCATGTAAGTTGTTTCGTTAATAGCATAATGGTTTCATTTTGTCTTGCATATATTTGTGATGTTCATCAAATTTTAATAAAAACTTAACTCAAATTTATTGAGTTAAGTCCCGAATTTAGATTAGGATTCGCTTTGTCTTGAGAGGGTAACATAAGGGGAATTTCATTATTACCCTTGGGCATTAAGTATAAGCAAATAATCTGATCCGGCGCTCTGTTGAATTATTTACCCAGCGGTGCGGGTTGATTGTGTGCGGATATTTTTTAACTAATATTAATTTTTAAGGAATGAAAAATGATACGTAAATTATTTAAGTCATTAAAGAAGGATGAGCGCGGCGTATCGGCTCTGGAATATGCCATTCTGGCAGGTGTAGTTGTAGTTGTGGTTGTCGCTGCTCTTGGCAAGTTTGGGACCAAGCTTGAAACAGCATTCGATAATCTGGGTACTAAGGTTGTGACTCAGGTTAACGAAAAATAGTTTAATTGTTATTAATGCTTTTATTAAAGCTAATTATTACCGCGTTATTAATAGCCCTGTTCGGGCTATTAATGCGTGCCGATTTGACGCGACGATGTTTGCCTAACCGCTGGATAGGTTATTACGCTCTGTTATTTCCTATTTATGCCTGGATTCAGGAATTGAATTGGGTTCAATTTGCTATTCACGGTTTATTCGCCATCGTTATTTTTCTGCTGTTGCTGTTGCCTTTTTTACGCGGCGGCATCGGCGGTGGCGATGTCAAGTTGGGCGTGGTAGTGATGTTGTGGGCGGGGCCGCAGTCGGCGGCCTCCGTACTGGTGGCGATCGGTCTGGTGGGTGCGCTGCTGGGCATTGCCGGATGGCTGGCGGACCTGCTGGCGGATAGAACGCCGCAAGTTACGTCTGATATTCCAGCTACAAAACAGCCCTTGTCGCCTGGCTATGTTCTGTCGGCGCGGCGCGGGGTGCCTTATGGCGTCGCATTGGTGGCCGGAGGGATAACGGCGTTAATCAGCCATGGCTGGGGTTTAATGCCTTAGCCCATCTTCCATCCGACCGTAGGTTTTGTTAACGACAGGTCGCTTTCTTCAGCCATCTGATCATCAAGCCGGGAGTGGCCTGTTGATGTCTTCAGTATTGAAATTTGCCTTAATTCTGCTTGCGGCGGCAATGCTGGCCGCGGTTGCCCGCATCTGGTTTGTCAGTAGTCAGAATGCTGCCGCGCCGCAGGAAAAGCAGGTGCAAGTACGCGTTGCCGCTGCCGATTTGCCGGCCGGATTGCTGCTGCGCGAAGGGGATCTGAGCTGGAAAGCCTACTCCGAGGGAGAAGAGCCTAAAGGTGCGCTGCGTGAAGGCAGTACCAGCGCCAATCTCAATGGCGCGTTGGTGCGCAAGCCGTTGTCAACCGGCGCGCTGATTCTGGACAGCGATGTTATCCGCCCCGATGCCCCGGGTTTTCTGGCTGCGGTATTAAAGCCGGGCATGCGCGCCGTTTCCGTGCCGGTGGATGAGGTTTCCGGCAATGCCGGACTGATTCAGCCGGGGGATTTTGTCGATATTATTCTGACCCAGAAGCTGAACCAGCAGGAAAACAATCACAACAGCAATACGCGGCAGGTGGTGAGTGAAACGGTGGTGGAGCGGGTGCGCATCATCGCCGTGGGGTCGAGTATCCAGCGCCAGACTGAGGATAACGGTAAAGCCAACCGCGCCAGAACAGTAACCGTCGAGGTGGCGCCACGTGCCGCCGAAGCCGTTACCGTGGCGGCACAGTTGGGCAATCTCTCCATGGCGCTACGCAGTTTTGCGTTGAAAGATCGGGATGCGGGAGATCAGGATGATGCGCTGAACGCAACGGCCTCGGTCGTGGCGTGGGACAGTACTCGCGGTAAGGAAAGTCGTCCGGTTTGGGGCGGCGATGTTTCCCGCGCGTTAGGTGCCGGAGAACATGGGGCGCCAGCATCAGATTCGGAAGGGAAAATCACTCCGCCGCGATCACAACGGGTGATCATCATGCGCGGCAGTCAACGTCAGGAACAGGAGTTTGACACCTATGCTCGCTAGAATTTCATGGCATATGTTGGTGCTGGCGCTGGCCGGCTTATTATTGGGCGTGTCTGTTAAGACGCAAGCGATGACGCTGTCCGTTGGCGCGGGAGAATTGATTAACGTATCCGGCGATATGGCGTCGGTATTCGTGGCCGATCCGGATATCGCCGATGTTCAGTCGCCGACGCCCGGCTCGGTGCTGGTGTTGGGCAAACGAGTGGGCACCACATCGCTGTACATACTGGATAGCGCCGGTAAGCAACTGGCAAGGCGTACCATTGTGGTAAGGCATAATCTGTCTGAGGTACAAACCACATTACGCCAGCGTTTTCCGAAACTGCGTCTGACGCTGACCTCGTCGCCAGGTTCGATCATGGTGGCTGGCCAGGTGCCTAACGCTGAAACGGCTGAGGCGATTGCCCGTACCATTCGTCCCTATCTGAGTGAGAAAGATGAGCTGCTTAACCAGTTGGCGATCGCCAGCCCGGTGCAGGTGCATTTGCGGGTTCGGGTCACCGAAGTGTCGCGTTCGGTCACGCAACAACTGGGGGTGAACTGGGAAGTGCTTTCCAGTCCGGGGAACTTCCTGCTCGGATTGGGGGGATTAAGGGATTTTGCTTCAACCAACACAACTACAGGCGTAACGACCTATACTCGCGCCTCCAATAATTATGGTGTCATCGGCGGGTTCAAGTCGGGCAGTACTTCGGTTGAGGCCATGGTTGACGCGTTAGATCAAGAGGGACTGATCAGTATTCTGGCTGAGCCCAACCTGACCGCGGTTTCCGGTCAAACCGCCAGTTTCCTGGCCGGTGGGGAATTCCCGGTGCCGGTTAGACAGGAGTCGGATACCACCACCGTCGAATTCAAACCGTTTGGCGTCGCGCTCGATTTTACTCCCACAGTGTTGGGGGACGATCGCATCAGTCTCAAGGTTCGTCCTGAAATCAGCGAGATCGATACCAATAACAGCATTGTGGTGGATGGGCTGAGTGTTCCCGGCATCTCCGTGCGACGGGTGGAAACCACGGTTGAGCTGGCCAGCGGGCAGAGTTTCGCCATCGGCGGGTTATTACAGAACAACGTCAGCGATGTGCTTTCCAAAGTTCCCGGCCTGGGCTCTATTCCGGTGCTGGGCAAGTTGTTTTCCTCTTCGGATTATCAAAACAATAAAAGCGAACTGGTGGTTATTGTGACGCCGTATCTGGTGCGTCCGACCGCCGCCAACCAACTGGCGACACCGCTGGATAGCATGAGAGCCAATTCCGATATCGAATATATCGTGAATAAAAAGACCGGCGTCGATCCTTTGCAGAATAAGGTTCCCCGTTTGACGGGATCGGCCGGTTTTGTCTATTAGCGCTTCACTGTCGCAGATACCAAAGGGAGTATGAGGATGGTTATGTTTAGCGAACTGCGTCGATATCTCGTTTTACTGTTTATCGGCGGGGCGATAGGCGTGCTGGCCGGCTGTAGCTCATGGCAGCAGGATAATGACGGTATGCCGGATGTTTCCTCTATCAAGCTGCAACAGCGAGGTAAAGCGTGGGTGGCGGTTCCCCCGGATTGTCAGAGCATGCTGCAACCTAAGCGTGACTGGCGGGATAACGATCGCTGGCGGATCGCGTTTGGCTGCGCGACTTACACCAATCTGGCGGTTAGCCTGGCGCGTCCGCAGGATCTGGCGGCGCCGCGGCGGTATAGCGGTATGCAGGCGGATGCGGCGGCGCTGTCGGTAACACGCTATCGCGAAAATAAAGTTGAACCACTGCGGGAAACCGAGTCCACAGAGAAAACCAGCGATTAAAACGGATACGAACATATGAGTGTTCTGGGTGATAAAGAGCGTGGTGAACTGCGCGTAGTGAATTTTGCGGCCTTTGTGCTGGATGCGGACAGTAAAGAGGAATTAACTCGTTTTCTCAAAACCAGTACGGTAACCGATAGCCGGGTCGAGCGCGGCAATATTGACGATGCCATCGACTGGCTGAAGAAAATGGGCCGTTCGCCCCAGCGTCTGCTGGTGGATATATCCGGTTCCAGCGGACCGCTGGATGAACTGGATCGGCTGGCCAATGCCTGCGAGCCCTCAGTGCAGGTGTATGTGGTGGGGGATCGTAACGATATCGGGCTTTATCGCAATCTGTTGCAGCGCGGCGTGCAGGATTATCTGGTGAAACCACTGGGAACCGAATTGCTGCGCCGGGTGTTGGAGGAAAACGATCATAATCCGGTACGGCAGCGGCGGCTGGGCAAATCTATCGCGGTCGTCGGTACCCGTGGCGGCGTAGGTACGACCAGCGTTGCGGTGCATTTAGCCAGGCAGCTATCCGCCGGCGGCGCTCATCGGCGCGTGGTTTATATCGACCTCGATTTTTACGGTGGTTGCGGCATTAGCATGTTAGGCCTGGCGGGAGGAAACGCGCTGGTTGAGATCCTGGGAAATGTCAGTCGGCTGGATCTCCAGTATCTGGAACGAACGCTCAGCACCGCGGATAACCGCCTATACGCGCTGGGCGCCGAACTGGATTATATGGAACCCTATGAGGCGACGGAAGGGGTTTTGGGGGAATTGCTGACGACGCTGAGCCAGCATTTTCACTATGTCGTTCTGGATGTGCCGCAGCGGGGCGGAAGTCTGGCGTCAGAGGCTTTTTACCATGCCAGCTTGGCCTGTATCGTTGCGGAGCAGTCGGTCTATTCGGCCAGAACCCTGGTTCGGCTGGCGCGCCATATTGAGGCACACCCTAATCCGGCGACGGTCTACAACATTTTGAATCAGCCACAGCCGTTGAATCGCAATAAAGTTAATAACAACGATTTTATTAAGACGGTGGATCTGCCGGTTGCGGTACAGATCGGCTATGACGCCCAGTCCTTGTCGCTGGCGGAAAATCTGGCGGAAGACCTGCCGGAGCGCAGCGAGTTCGCCCAGGGAATAAAACAGCTTGCCAGCATCTTGACCGGCGAAGCGCAAGGTAAACCCAAAACGGCATGGTGGCCGTCTCTGAGTCTCAAGAGGTCTTCATGAGTTTTGGCCGTAAACCCGTAGAGCAGGTCAATGTATCGCCGCCAGATGAAATCATACCGGCAACGGATGTTCGCGAGCAGAGCAAACCAGCTAATGATGTTCTGACCGATCGGGAGACGCTGTTAGACAAGGAACCGCCGGTGGCGACTTACCGTTTGTCGGGCAATGCGGATACGGTGGTGCGCTCCGTACATTATGCCCAGATACGGCAGACCGTCTTTGCCACCATCGATGTCTCCAGCGCACTGCAACGTACCCGTGATGAGGTGCGGCTCGATGTGGAAACGATCATCGCGGAAACCGTGGTTGCGGAAGGTCTGGCGATGACACAAAGCGAACAGAAGCTAATGGGACAGGAGATCCTCAATGACATGTTCGGCGTCGGGCCGATTGAGCCATTGTTACAGGATGACACCATTTCCGACATTATGGTAAATGGTCCGGATCAAATTTATGTGGAGCGCTTTGGCAAACTGGAGCTGACGCCGCTGAAATTTCGCGATAACGCGCATGTGGTCAGCGTCGCCCAGCGTATTGCTTCATCGGTGGGGCGGCGGGTGGATGAAAGCAGCCCGATGGTGGATGCCCGTCTGGCTGACGGCAGCCGGGTCAACGTGATTTTACCGCCGTTGGCGATTGATGGCGCGTCGATCTCGATTCGTAAGTTTTCGCGTAAAAATCTGACGTTGCAACGGCTGGCGGCGAAAGGCAGCCTGTCCCCGGCGATGGCGCGGGTGTTGGAAATTGCGGCGGCCAGTCGGCTCAATATTCTGATTTCCGGCGGAACCGGGTCGGGGAAAACCACCTTGCTCAATGCGCTATCGCGTTTTATCTCGGTTTCCGAACGCATCATTACCGTGGAGGATGCGGCGGAACTCCAGTTGCAGCAGCCGCATGTATTACGGCTGGAAACGCGGCCGGCCAATCTGGAAGGCAGCGGCAAAATAACGCAGGGAGACCTGGTGCGTAATGCCCTGCGTATGCGGCCGGACAGAATCATTCTGGGGGAAACCCGCGGCGCCGAGGCGCTGGATGTGTTACAGGCGATGAACACCGGCCATGATGGTTCGATGACCACCCTGCACGCCAATAATCCGCGCGATGCCCTGATCCGTCTGGAAAGCATGGTGATGATGGCAAACGGCAATCTGCCGCTCTATTCCATCCGTCGCCAGATTGCCAGCGCGGTACATATGATTGTTCAGGTTGAGCGTATGCGCGACGGCACAAGGCGCATTACCAGTATTACCGAACTGGCGGGCATGGAGGGCGATGTTATCGTGATGCAGGAACTATTCCATTTCAGCTATGACGCCGGCGCTTACGACGATGAAGTCCGAGGCACTTATGATAGCAGCGGCATGCGGCCCATTTTTGCCGAGCGTGCCCGCTATTTCGGCATGGAAACGGCACTATTGGAGGCGATGCATCCATGAGCGTGGCCGATGTTATCACCCTATTATGCTTTGCCTTTGCTGTGCTGCTTGGGCTGGCGATAATGATATTGATGGATGTGCTGCACCGCCGATCCGCCGTGCGTATCCGCCAGAGATTGAAAGAGATCACGGGTTTATCGCGCCATGTTTCACGTCAGAAAATATTGCAGGATCTGGAACGAGCGCAGACGGAGGCGCGCCGCTATCGGCGGCGCAAGGCGATGGGAACCTTGGGTTACTATTTTAACCGGCTCGATACCGTTGGCGGGCATCAGGGTAGCCGGGTATTGTTTGGCGCCGTACTGGCGACGCTGTTGTTGATGATCCTGTTGTTATTTCTCGGTTTTATCCCTACCACATGGTGGAGCGTACCGGCCGTGCTGTTGCTGGCGCCGCTGGCGGTTGCCGTTTTCCTTTACCGTAGACAGGTGGCGCGTTTTCAGGTCAGGTTCCTTAGTCAACTGTCGGATGCCATGGATTCGATTACCCGCGCCAGTCAGGCCGGGATCCCGGTGGTGCAATCCATTCGCAACGTCGGAGAGCACTTCAATGCCCCGCTTGGGCCGGAGTTTCGCCGCATGGGTGATAGCCTGCTGCTGGGCAATGATATTCAAGAGGTCATGGATGATGCGGTGCTGCGTATTGAATTGCCTGATTTTGCTTTTTTCGCCGTTTGCCTTTCCCTACAGCGGGATACCGGCGGCTCGCTGGTAGAAGCGCTGGATAACTTATCCGGCATTATCCGCGCCCGGCGCGACCTGCGCTTGAAAACCAAGGCCATGACGGCCGAAGGGCGCTTATCCGGTATGGTTTTAACCATGCTGCCTTTCTTTATCGCCGGCGCTTTGTTCGTGCTTAATCCTAATTATATTAGTGTGTTATTCGAAACGCCGACAGGACAGAACCTGCTGTGGGCGGCGGTGATTATGCTATTGCTAGGGGTGATCTCGATTCGCAAGATTGCCAGCATGGAGGTCTGACATGATTCTGCTGCAACTGAGTTCCCTGCTGTTTGCCGCGTTAGGCGTTGGGTTGTATCTGTACGCCCGTACCAGTCGCCGGGCCAGACTCACGGAACGTATGCGTAGTGAAGTTATACGCAAGAGTACGCAGCAATCGGTATTGACGCCGGCAGGGCAGCGCCGACGGCTGGCCCAGCGTTTTATGAGCGCACTGAATTCGATCGGCCGGTCTGTCCCTCTGTTCAGCGCCGCCCAGCGCACGGAAATTGCCGGAAAACTGGTATCCGCCGGATTTCGTAACCCACAGGCGTTGATGGTAATGATTGCGTTGGCGCTGCTATCAACATTGGTATTGCTGACGTTGGTGGCGGTGTTTGTCTGGCCTTTGCTGGAGGAGCAGCGAATTTACGGCATATTGCTCTGCCTGGTGGCGGTCTACCTGGGCCTGCTGTTGCCGCGTGTGCTGCTGGACAAGATGGTGGTGCGGCGTCAGCGCATGATTCAGCAAGGGTTGCCGGATGCGCTCGACCTGTTGGTGATCTGCACCAATGCCGGGCTGGGGCTAAACAGCGCGATCCATCGGGTGGCGGTGGAAATCGAAGCCGTCTGTCCGGCGCTGGCGGATGAGTTGCGTTTAACCTCGGGCGAATTGCAGATCAGCAGTGATATCGAAACTGTACTGAAACGGCTGGCGCAACGCACGGGGCTGGAATCGATTCATACCCTGGTGAATACCTTGCTGCAATCCCGCCAGTACGGTACGGCGATCACCCAGGCGCTGCGTATTCTGGCTCGTACCGAACGTACCGCCAGGATGATGAGGCTGGAAGAGATTGCCGCCAAACTGGCGGTAAAAATTACCTTGCCGATGATGCTGTTTATTCTGCCCACGGTGTTGATTGTGGCGGCGGGACCGGCGGTATTGGGATTGATATCATTTTTTGCACAGCAACAATAATGAAAAAACAATGGAAAGGGGAATACCGATGGACGGTAAATACCGAACGGTGATGGTGCTGGTTTTAGTGACGTTGCTTACGGGGTGCTCGGCTTTTTACCAATCTGCACAGCGAATCGATAAGCGTGTTCAAAGCCAGTCTGAGTTGGAGTCCGGCGATTTGCGCATCGCTTCCAGCGCGTTGCAGAGCGGGGATTTTACTATGGCGATGTCGATTTATAGCCGTTTGGCGCAGAGCAATCCAGGCGTTGTCGCTGTCTGGATGGGGCTGGGGGATGCCCATTTCCTCCAGGGGGAATTTGGCGCGGCCAATAATGCCTATGTTAAAGCGCAACAGTTGGATCCGAAAAATATCGATGCCTGGTTAGGACCAGCTCGGATCTTGGTTCGGCAACGTAATCTGCCGGAAGCCATCGCCCGTTATCAGTCAATTCTCACGCGTTTTCCCAATAATTCCCGGGCGTTGTCCGGATTGGGGGTCAGTTACGATCTGACTGGCGAGCACAATCAGGCGCAGAGCACCTACCGACGAGGGCTACAGATTTATCCCGACGATACGGCGCTACGCAATAACCTGGGATTATCGCTGGCGCTTGATGGCAAACCGCGCGAAGCG
The DNA here is from genome assembly GCF_002291445.1 of Brenneria goodwinii. Classification (NCBI taxonomy): domain Bacteria; kingdom Pseudomonadati; phylum Pseudomonadota; class Gammaproteobacteria; order Enterobacterales; family Pectobacteriaceae; genus Brenneria; species Brenneria goodwinii. Next base: position 413,058 of record NZ_CP014137.1, read on the forward strand.
ATCAATGTCCTGTTGGGGACTAATGGTGTGTCCGGCAAGCTGCCGCAGGAGCGGGATAATCTGGCGCTGGCCTACGGCATGCTGGGACGGGATGACGCCGCCGAAGATATTCTGATGAGCAGCCAATCACAGGATAGGGTGCAGGATAATCTGGCGTTTTATCGCTACCTGCGCCAGAGCATGGGGCAATCCGGCGCGGTGGATAGCTATGAATAGCCTGCGTCAGTTACGCTCGCGTTTGCGTCGTAACCAGCAGGGCGTCACGGCGCTGGAGTACGCGCTGGCGGCGCCGCTGTTGCTTGCGGTAATCTTCGTCGCCATTGAGGTGGCGTTCATTATGCTGGCGGACGCGCATCTGGATGTGGCCGCCAATCGGGTGGCGCGTATGGGGCGCCTCGGTATCACTGGGGAGTGCCGGCAGGCGGTGCGTAAGGTGATGAAAGATACCCTGTCAGTCTGGGTCAGCAGCGACAGTGCGATGTACACCGATGTCAAGATCTATACCCCTGAGGGCGATAATTCGTTCAGCGATATTGATAGCGACAATTATACCCCGGAGTGCAATAGCGGGGGGCGGGGGGACATGGTGATCTACCGTCTGGGGTTCGATCGCCCCGGCCTGACCGGGTTTATTTCCTGGCTGGGGTTGAGCAAGGTGCGATTCGAGCGGGTCGTCCTGATCCAGAATGAGTGAGAAACTTAGTAATGAACATTTTTTCCCATTTTTGGCAATGTAGTATTCAACCGATAGTACGGCGTTTCCGGCGTGACAACCGGGGCGTAGTGGCGGTTGAGGCAGCATTACTTATTCCTATTGGGGTATTTGTCATTATCGCCTCATGGGAGTTGTACCAATATTTCAGAACCGCTGCGGTGGTGGACCGCACCGCATTTCTGGTGGCCAACAGCCTGTCCATGCAGCGTGAGCTACATGGCGGTACCGACTGCACGCTGGCAAATTCTGTGTGCACCTATAACACCATTGCTTCCGATTTAATGACGCCGCTCGATTATAAAAGAAACGGCGGCATAGTTATTAGCCTCTATGCGGTTGAAACCGATGACGAAGGTGATAATCCGGCATGGAAAACTAAGCCTGAGTGGCCTTCAAGAATCTATCGGGGGAGAGAGAATACACGCAACGTGGCTTCACTGCTTACGCCTCCGGCGGGGTTCCCTGCTCCTGCCGTTAACGATACGGTGATCGCGGTGGAGATTTTTTATGACTACACCCCGTTTGCCATCAGTTCGGCATTCTGGCAGGCGCTGGGCGGTGAAAAGCAAATTGTCAGCACGGTATTTTATCGTCCGCGTTTCAGTGCGTTGCGTGATCTGAAATGACGACGGAAGGGAGGGAACCATGATCATACTAAAGCGGTTTTTGCTTACCCTGCAACGGGATCAGCGCGGGGCGGCCGCCTTGACCTATCTGCTCTGTTTCCCGCTGATATTACTAGCGTTGCTGGGTTCTATCGACTTTATCCGCTATAGCATGGCGCAGGGTAAATTGCAGAACGCGTTGGATACGGCGGTGATTTCCGCCGGGCGTAATCTGGACACTTTTACGCCGTTTCCCACCGGTTCTGATGAAGAACTTAAGTGGCGCGCCGACGCCAAAAGTTACTTCTTTAGCAATATGCCGCAGGGCTTTCTCGGTAGTTCCATTACGGAAGATAATGTGGTCATCAACTACAGTGTGGAAACTGATGGATCAGGTAACGCCACTGGAGCACAACTTGTTTCGATGACCGCTACCGGCACCCTGCCTCTGCTGGTGACGGGGATGATTAAGAAAACCGCGTTTAACCTATCGGCGACCAATGGGGCGGTACGCCGTACCCGCAGCGATCTGGAGATGGTGCTGGCATTGGATAATACCGGGTCAATGGCGAATGAGAATCGTATCGCCACGCTGAAAACCTCCGCGGCGCAACTGGTGGATACCGTATTGGGCGCGGCGCAAGCTCAGGGGGGCAACAGCCAATCCTTTATTGGCATCGTTCCATTTGCCGACACCGTATATATCGGTCGGGAAAAAGTTCGTTGGTTGTCGTCTGATGCTCGGTCTCTTCCTTATATTGCCGCCGACGAGCTCTGGGGCGGTTGTGTGGTAGAACCTTATGTTAATAATACTTTTAAAGCCGAGTCAGGATTGCCGGGCAGTTTGGAGCCGTTGATGACCGTTGGGACATTAAGTGAGGCCAATGGGTTAAAGACAACCGCTTATCTAAAAAAGCTTGATGCGCCTGATGCCAAAGACTATCGAATTTTGCCAGGTTCAAAGCCAAAGATTAGCGGCAATCGCAGTATCAGCGCGGAGCTTGAAGATGAATCTGGCAATATTATCCCTAAGTTCGCCTTTAATTCGGAGTATCTACAATGGCAGTATGGTTTCGTCAGAAGTAATAACTGTCCGCAGAGCCGGGAGATGCTGTTCCTGTCTAATAACGTTGGCGAGTTAAAGAATAAAATCAATGCAATGACAGTGGATGGACGCACAATTATCCCGCTGGGATTATTGTGGTCGTGGCGCATGCTGGACCCCAGCTGGCGCGGCGCTGATGGCTGGGGAAATAACGACATGCCGCGCGATGCCGCGATTGGTCTCAATAAAGTGATTGTTCTGCTGACCGACGGCAATAACGGCCTCGATCCGATAACCAATAAAGCCAGTACCAGCGTCGGTGTGGTGATTGACGGCGAAAGGGATATACCGGTGGATTACACCATCAGCTATCAATACCAGTTTAAAAAATCGAAAAATAGCGCGTGGTCGACAGACTCTGCCAGTCACACCTTTCATATTGACAAACTGAATGACGATAATACCCCTTACTTTACCTGCGGGCCCATTTGTGCGTACGCCAACAGCTCTGACTTCAACTCACTTCGCGTCGGCGGCGAAACCGAGTTGAGCAACAGCAGTACGGAAATAAAACCCTATGGCAAACTGTTTCAGTCTGGGAGCGATTGGCAGGTAGGTAACACCACCCTGAATAATCTAACCGCTCAACTCTGCAACAATATCAGAGCCGGGGGGATTACCATCTACACGGTGGTGCTGGGCAGCGGCACCAATGCTAGCACGCAAACACTGATGCAGAATTGTTCCAGCGGTACTGGCAGCCATTATTTTAACGCCACTAATGTGAACAATTTGCCGGCGGCGTTTGCCGCCATCGCCGCGTCCCTCACCGAACTGCGGCTTACTGAATAAGTCATTAAAAGGAACGTTATCAAATTCAAGCCGCGTTCGCTCAGAAGGCGGCTTTTATCAGACGGCTGACAAAGTAGCCTTTGTAATACCGAATCCCAATCCGCCATTCCTGCGTAGGCAGGAATCAGTTAATGGCTGTTTACGGTTCCAGTAGGAGATCCCCGCCTACTGACGCGGGGATGACCGGATGGCGCGTCATTCCTGCATAGGCAGGAATCTCTTGTACATATACACCAAGTCGTCAGCAGACGCCGATTCCCGCCTACGCCGCGGGAATGACGGGGATCGTGCTGACAGAGGGATGCCGATGGAAGCGGGAGGTTTGTCAGTAACCTCCTTTTTACTTATCTCTCCCGCAGTGCTTCCGCTCTGGCGCGCAGGATCGGTTTTAGCAGGTAGCTGAGGATGGTTTTCTTGCCGGTGATGATGTCGACCGTTGCCACCATGCCCGGAATAATCAGCAGGGGTTTCTCTGCGCTGCCCAGATAGTTTTTATCGGTACGTAAGCGGATGATATAAAAACTGTTGCCATCTTTATCGGTTACCGTATCCGGACTAATTTGCTCCAGATGACCTTTTAACCCGCCATAGATGGTGTAATCGTATGCGGTGAGTTTAATAATGGCTTCCTGACCGGGATGCAGAAACGCGATGTCCTGCGGACGGATCCTGGCCTCGACCAGCAGCTTGTCATCCAGCGGAACGATCTCCACTAAATCGCTGCCTGGCTGAATAACGCCGCCAATGGTATTCACCAGAATTTGTTGCACGATACCGCGTACCGGTGAAACCACCAGCGTACGATTAACCCGGTCTTCCAACGCCTTGCCGGTGGCGGCAAGTTTGTTCAGGTTGGTCTGGGCCTCGTTCAACTGCGCTAATGCCTCGCTTTTATAACGTCCGCTGGTTTCCTGGATCTTGTTTTCGATCTCTTTGATGGCCGATTCGGCGCGGGGGATCGACAGCGTAACGGAGTCAAGCTGACCTTTGGTCTCTACTTCCGCACGGCGCAGGCGCAGCACCTCCACTTTGGAAATCGCGCCCTCGGCGATAAGTGGTTCCGACATCCTGATTTCTTGTTGCAGCAAATTGAGGCTGTTGCGGAACTGGATCTGTTTGGCCGAGAAATCCCGCAGTTCCTGCCGGCGCTGTATCAGCTGTTCTTCCAGCCCGGATATCTCATTGTGAAATTGTTGACGCCGGCTGTTATATAACTCTTGCTCACCCTTGGCCACTTCCGGCGAGCGGGCGGCAATGTTTGCGGACAAGGTTAAATCCCGATCGTTAATTTCGGCATTCAGGCGTTCAATCCTCAGGGTTAGCGCCAGACGGTCGGCTTCCGTTTCCCCTACGTTGGATGCAAAACGGGTATCGTCAAGCCGTAGCAAAGGATCGCCGGCCTGAACGATCTGACCTTCACGTATAAACAGTTCGGTAATGATACCGCCTTCAAGGTTCTGGACCTTTTGTAACCGGGATGAGGGTATCGCTTTGCCGTTACCTCGGGTGACTTCGTCAATGTTCGCAAATCCTGCCCATAAAATAAAAAACAGGAAAAAGGCGCCGATGCTCCACAGCGTGATGCGAATGATTCTGGGGGAGTCTTCCACTATGGCGCGGCTGACTTCAGGCATGGTATGAAGATTGTCTTCATCGCGTCCGACAAAATAACGCCTAACGCGTTTAGCATACTCAACGAGACGCATTGATCTGTCCCTTTTTTAAGGCATCCATCACGATGGCTTTCGGACCATCGGCAATAATTCGCCCTTTATCAACAATAATTAACCGATCGACTAACGCCAGCATCGATGCCCGATGCGTCACCAGCAACAGCGTTTTGTTGGCGATCACCGGAACGAGCGCCTTTTTCAGCCGATCTTCACTGGAGTTATCCATGGAGCTGGTTGGCTCATCAAAAATCAGAATCGGCGGATCAAGCAGTAAAGCCCTGGCGACAGCGACCGCCTGACGTTGACCTCCGGATAATTGCTGACCGCGTTCACCAACCTGAAGGTTATAACCATCAGGATGCAGACGGGCGAATTCATTAACGCCCGCAATTTCGGCCGCTTGCAGCATGCTTTCATCTTCAACGTAACGTGCGCCGATAATCAGGTTATCGCGCAGCGATCCGCTGAAAAGTTGAATATCCTGTGGCACATAGCCGATGTTATGCCGCAGATCGCCGACATCCAACTGGCGCACGTCTACGCCATCAATAAGGATATTGCCTGAATCGGCCTGGTAGAGATTAACGATCAGCTTCTGCAGCGAGCTCTTGCCCGATCCGCTTCGTCCGATAATGCCGACTTTTTCACCGGCGGCGATGGAAATATTTATTCCCTGCAGCGAGCTATTTTTCTGCTCGGGGTAATGAAACGTCACATCGCGAAACTCGATGCCGCCACGAATACTTTCCCGCTTTAACGGGTGTTCATTATCATTGCGCTCCTGAGGAAGCTGCATCATTTGCTCGGTCGTGGCCATTGTCAGACGGGCCTGCTGATAACGAGTAACCAATCCTGACAGTTGTCCCAGTGGGATGAGCGCCCGGCCGTTAAGCATATAGCAGGCGATTAATCCCCCCATACTGAGTTTGCCGTCAATCAGCATATATACGCCGACCACAATCATGGCGACACCGGCAAATTGCTGGATCCATTGGGTCAGATTGACCGCCAGCGATGACAAAGTTTTGGCCCGCATTTCCAACCGGCTGAGGCTGCCAATGGTTTGCTCCCACAGGTATTGCCGTTCGCTCTCTGCGTTGTTGACTTTTATTGCGTCCAGGCTACTTAGTGTTTCGATCAACGTTGCTTGCCGCTCGCTGGCCAGGTGCATCGTTTTTTCAATCGCCGCCGTTAGCGGTTTTTGTAACGCCCAACTGGCAAGCAAAGCAACAGGATAGGCGAGTATGGAAACCCAGACCAATGGCCCGCCGATAATCCCGATAACCAATAGCAGCAACAGAGTGAAAGGGAAATCAATAAGGGTGGTCAGCGTTAATGAAGAAAGAAAATCCCTGAGCGATTGAAACTCATGGATATTCTGGGCAAAGTTACCTACCCGCGCCGGGCGGGCTTTCATCGACATACCGGTGATACGTTCAAACAACGTGGCTGAAATAATCAGATCGGTTTTTTTGCCTGCAATATCAAGACAAATACCGCGCAGCGTCTTCAGTATCAAATCAAAGATAAACGCCCCGGTAATACCCGTCGCCAGTACCCATAGGGTTGCCGTTGCCTGATTGGGCACCACCCGGTCGTAGACATTCATGATAAACAGCGGGGTTGCCAGGGCGATGATATTAACCAGCAAGCTGGCGAGAACGGCATCCATGTAAAGAAAACGCGATAATTTAAGCGTATCTTTGAACCAGGATTTAGTGCGGGGAATGAGGGAGTCGGACTGAATATCAAACTGGTGGCGGGGTTGGGCAAACATCACCAGCCCCAGGTAGTTCTGTTGTAGCGTATGACGATCGACGGTAATTTCTCCGCCTTCCGTTTCGCTGGGCATGATGCGGGCATCGCCATCGGCATTCCAGCCCAGTAAAATTGCGGCTCTTCCCTCGCGCAATAACAACATCGCCGGGAGCGACATCGCAGCAATTTTGTCCAGTGGCCGCTTAAGCACTCTGCCTTGCAAGCCTGCGCGCGCCGCCGCTCTGGGGAGTAATTTCACCGACAGCCGTTGAGCGGCGAGCGGCAATCCGGCAGTCAGCGTTGACCTGCTGACCGATTTCCCCTGCAAAGAACAAAGAATCAGTAAGCTATCCAGCAGCGGATCGTCGTGACGGCTGCGAGGGTCGCTATGTTCCTGGACAACCGATTCGTCAGGATTATTAGTATCGTGAACAGAATGCAACTTCATTTAGCTGGGTTTTTCCTTTCGCAACGCTATCCCTGCAGCATGACAAAATTAATTGTGTAAGCAAACCGACAGTTCTCCGCCTGGCGCGGCGGAGAACCGGCATATCAACATGGCTTGTTAATTCAATTCAGGTAACTCTGCGTGAGTTGCCACGTTAGTCAGGCTATTGCCTGCCGCCGGTGCTGGAATTGATAAACTATTCAGTAAATCCCCCATGCGTGATTTTATCCGATATTCGGTAAATAGCGCGATAAATCGGACTTCCACCAGACGGCGCTGCGCGGTAAATAACTCATTTTCACTGTCCAGCAAATCCAGTAGCGTTCTTTCGCCCAGGCTGAACTGTTTCTGGTAAGCGGTACGCACTCGCATGCTGCGATCGGCATACTCTGCGGCAATAGGAAGTTGCTGACGAGCGTTATTTAACGCAGACCAGGCCAGACGAAGCTCTTCATTAAGCAGACGCAGGGCATTATTTCTTACGTCCTGCGCTTCTTTGATTTGATAAGCCTTCGATTCCACACTGTTTTTGCTGCTGCCGCCTTCGTACAGGTTATAACGCATTCTTAGCATTGCCTGCCATTCGTTGTTGTGACCGCGAACACCATCAATGTTGTTATCCATATTGCGTGCCAGCTCAATATCTACCCGCGGATAAAAGGAGGATTTTGCCGCTTCGTATTGCTTTTCAGTTGCTTCAATGTCGGATTCGGCGGATTTCAACGACGGGTTATTAGCCAGCATGATGCGCCGCGCTTCTTCCAGCGAAGCTGGCAGAGTAATAGTGGACGCGCCGGGAATAGTCAGGTTCTCCGGTTCCTTACCGATTACGCTGTAGTAATTGGTGCGGGCATCATCAAGATTGGTTTTTTCTGTCAATACATTATTGCGCGCCTGAGCCAAACGGGCTTCCGCCTGTTCCATATCGGCAAGGCGACCGACGCCTTGTTCGCTGCGCAGTTTTATCTGATCGTAAATACGTTCATGGCTGGCGAGATTAACTTCCGCAAGACGTACAAACTCCTGGCGCTGCAGCACATCAAGATAAACCTGCACGGCATTCAATGCGGTGCTTTCGCTGGCGGTTAATACTTTATAAGCGCGGGAATTGACCGTAGCGCGTTGCCGTCCGACCTCGCTAGGGGTGGCAAAACCGTCAAAAACCATCTGGTTTACGCTGATGCCGGATTCACTGCGATTCAGCTCGACGCGGTGATCTCCGCTGGCGCGAGTGGTGGCGCTGTCCGTTTGTTCGCGACCCGTCCCGGCGTTTAACGTTATAGAAGGGAGATAGCCCCCTTTGGCGGCGCTTAAGTCATGTTCTGCAGAGAAACGACTATTAATTGAGGCGCTGACTTCAGGGTGGGTGTTGAGCGAATGTTTAATTGCATCCTGAATAGTATCAGCATGGGCGTAATGACTAAAAACCGTAACGAAAAGAAAAGTAGATAATCTATATTTATTATAAGGCATGGCATTATTTTCCTGCGCAAATGTTGATTTGTGATTTTTCCTATCTTTACTAAAGATTAATTATATTTATAAGTCGATCGCCAATTAATAACAACGTGAATAATATCAATTGGTTATGATTTATGGGGAAATGAAAATCATTTTAAACATCTTGTTTAATCAATGTGAGTAAAGTTCTGGAAAGAATATGCCGGATTTTTTATTATATTGGTCATTGAGTCAAGAGATTGGCACATAAGAAAGTCAGTTTACGGATACTATAATCAATTCTACAGTATGCCTGTACAGCAAGATCAACGCATCAGGATGATGTCGCAATCTATTACTAAATTATTTGCATCATAAAATAATAACTAGATAGCAAGGGGAATTATTTTGAATAACGTAATCGGTATCATTAAATTCGTTATCGGTCAGGTTTTTGTCGTCGCTTTGGATGGCAGTCAACGGTTATTAGTTGCAGGTGAGCGTATCTACAGCGGTGAAGAAGTCGTTACGGGAGATAATGGCGCTGTTTCGATAACGTTACCTGATGGACGCACATTGGATTTAGGTCGCGACAGCAACTGGAGTGGCGTTGCTGGCGTGAATAATGAAAATACTACCTCGGCGAACAATAATAGTGACGTCGAGTCCTTGCAATCCGCCATTGCTCAAGGGGAAGACCCGACGCAAATATTAGAGCCAACGGCTGCCGGGAATAGCGATATTGGCGAGGCCGGAGACGGCGGCGGCAGCCATACGCCGGTGGTGTTGGAATTGACCGGTCAAATTGTTGATCCCCTCGTTGGTTATGATACCGCGGGACTGACTGCTGGCACGGCCTCATCCTCTGAGGAAAACAATCCCGCGGGCATGGCGTTAGCTGCGTCAAATGCAGAGACAACGGATAGCACGACATCACCTTCTGTGGCCATCACCATTAATGGTGATGGTACGGTTAGTTTTTCGTTTACCAAGCCTCCGGCGGGTTTCGATGGAAATGATATTACCGTTGCTAATGGAACGCTGAGTGCATTGACTCAGGATCCGAACGATCCTACTCATTGGTCGGCGGTACTGACGCCTCGTTCTGATTTTGAGGGCGAAGTTGTCATCAGTGTTCCTGATGGCAGCTACACAGATGAGAACGGAACGCCGGGCACTGGCGCCAGTAGTTCGATAACGGTTGATACATTGGCGCCAGATGCGGCGATTAGTATTGATCCTATCACCGCCGATAACGTGGTCAATGCCGACGAGTCTAATCAGACTATCAGCGTGACCGGTCAGGTGGGCGCGGACGTCCACGCGGGCGATATAGTCGCCGTCACTGTCGGCGGGCAGTCTTATCAGACTACCGTCAATGCCGATGGCAACACCTGGAGCGTCGATGTACCGGGCAGCGTACTGGCGGGCAATACGGCAATTAGCGCCAGCGTCACCACGTCCGATGCGGCGGGAAATTCGACCACCGCGCATGCGAGCCGGACCTACGGCGTTGATACGGTGGCACCGGAAGCCAGCATCACCATCGATCCAGTGACTACGGATAACGTCATCAATCAGGCAGAGTCGACCCAGCCGCAGACGATCACTGGCCGTGTCGGCAATGATGTGCAGGTGGGCGATACGGTCACTGTAACGGTCGGCGGCCACAGCTATCAAACGACGGTCACGGCGGCCGACGGCGGCAGCATGTGGAGCGTGAGTGTGCCGGGCAGCGTGCTGGCGGGTAACTCGCAGATCCACGCCGAAGTGATCACCAGCGATGAGGCGGGTAACTCGACTACCGCCACAGCAGACCATAACTACACGGTTGATGCCGTAGTGCCGCAAGCCAGCATCACCATCGATCCAATCACTGGCGATGACATCATTAATCTCGCTGAGTCCAACCAGCCGCAGAGCGTTACCGGCCGTGTCGGCAACGATGTGCAGGCAGGTGATACGGTGACCGTGACGGTAGGCGGTCAGTCTTATCAGACCACCGTGACCACGGCCGCGGACGGCAGCCATATCTGGAGCGTCAGCGTACCGGGCTCGGTGCTGGCCGGCAATTCGCAGATCCATGCGGAAGTCACTACATCGGATACGGCGGGTAATCCGACCACTGCAACCGCGGATCATAGCTATGCAGTCGACACCGTGGCACCAGAAGCGACTATCACTATCGATACCATCACCGCAGATAACGTGGTGAACGCTGCCGAGTCCAACCAGACGATCAACGTCACCGGTCAGGTGAGTGCGGACGTCCAAGCCGGTGATACGGTCATCGTGACGGTAGGCAACGAGACCTACCAGACCACGGTTAACACCGATGGCACGACCTGGAATGTCGGCGTGCCTGGCAGCGTGTTGGCAGGCAATAGCACCGTCAATGCCACAGTCACCACGGTGGATGCGGCGGGTAATACCGCCACGGCCAATACCAGCCACGGTTATGAAGTGGATGTCACTGCGCCGGAAGCGGCGATTAGCATCGACACCATTACCGCCGATAACGTGATTAATGCCGCCGAGTCTGGTCAGACGATTTCCGTCACTGGTCAGGTGGGCGCCAACGTTCAGGCCGGTGATACGGTCACCGTCACTGTAGGCGGTGAGTCTTATCAGACCACGGTTAACGCCGATGGCGGCACCTGGAGCGTGAATGTGCCCGGCAGCGTATTGGCGGGTAATAGCAGCGTCAATGCCACAGTCACCACGGCCGATACGGCAGGAAATACGGCTACCGCCAATGCCAGCCATGGTTATGAAGTGGATGTCACCGCGCCGGAAGCTAGTATCACTATCGATCCGGTGACTTCTGATAACACCATCAATCTGGTTGAGGCGAACCAGCCGCAGACGATCTCTGGGCATGTCGGTAACGACGTCCAGGTGGGCGATACGGTAACGGTGACGGTTGGCGGTCAGTCCTATCAAACCACCGTCACCGCAGCCGATGGTGGCAACATCTGGAGCGTAAGCGTGCCGGGTGATGTTTTGGCCGGTAATACGCAGATCCATGCGGAAGTTACTACGTCGGATGCAGCCGGTAACCCGACTACTGCAACAGCGGATCATAGCTACGCGGTTGATACCGTGGCACCGGAAGCTACCATTACTATCGATCCGGTGACCGCTGATAACACCATCAACCTGTCCGAGTCGAATCAGCCGCAGAATATCACTGGTCGCGTTGGTAACGACGTTCAGGCTGGCGATACGGTAACCGTGACGGTTGGCGGTCAGTCCTATCAGACCACCGTCACAGCCGCCTCCGATGGCAGCAACATCTGGAGCGTAAGCGTGCCGGGCGAGGTGCTGGCGGGTAACACGCAGATCCATGCGGAAGTTACTACGTCGGATAGCGCCGGTAACCCGACTACGGCAACAGCGGATCATAGCTACGCGGTTGATACCGTGGCACCGGAAGCTACCATTACTATCGATCCGGTGACCGCTGATAACACCATCAATCTGGCTGAGTCGAACCAGCCGCAGACTATCACTGGCCGTGTCGGTAGCGACGTCCAGGTGGGCGACACAGTGACGGTGACGGTCGGCAGCCAGTCCTATCAGACCACTGTTACCGCCGCCGATGGTGGCAATATCTGGAGCGTGAGCGTACCGGGCGAGGTGTTGGCGGGAAATACGCAGATCCATGCGGAAGTCACCACGTCGGACGCGGCCGGTAACCCGGCCACCGCAGCCGCGGATCACAGCTACGATGTCGACAGCGTGGCGCCGGAAGCGACTATCACCATCGACACTATTACCGTCGATAACGTGATCAATGCGGCCGAGTCCAACCAGACGATTAGCGTCACCGGTCAGGTGGGCGCCAATGTTCAGGCGGGGGATACCGTTACTGTTACGGTCGGTAATGAGACCTACCAGACCACGGTGAATGCCGATGGCACGACCTGGAGCGTGAATGTGCCCGGCAGCGTATTGGCGGGTAATAGCAGCGTCAATGCCACAGTCACCACGGCCGATACGGCAGGAAATACGGCTACCGCCAATGCCAGCCATGGTTATGAAGTGGATGTCACCGCGCCGGAAGCTAGTATCACTATCGATCCGGTGACTTCTGATAACACCATCAATCTGGTTGAGTCGAACCAGCCGCAGACGCTTTCTGGGCGGGTCGGCAACGACGTTCAGGCGGGTGATACGGTTACCGTCATGGTGGGCAATGAGACCTACCAGACCACGGTTAACGCCGACGGCAGCACTTGGAGCGTCAATGTGTCGGGCAGCGTGTTGGCAGGCAATAGTACCGTTAATGCCACGGTTACTACCTCGGATGCGGCGGGTAACCCGACTACGGCAACAGCGGATCACAGCTACGATGTCGACACGGTGGCACCAGAAGCGACAATCACCATCGATACCATCACCGCCGATAACGTGGTGAACGCTGCCGAGTCCAACCAGACGATCAGCATCACCGGTCAGGTGGGCGCCAATGTTCAGGCGGGCGATACGGTCATCGTCACTGTGGGCAGTGAGACCTATCAGACGACCGTCAATGCCGATGGTACAACCTGGAGCGTCAATGTGCCCGGCAGCGTGTTGGCAGGCAACAGCACCGTCAATGCCACAGTCACCACGGTGGATGCGGCGGGTAATACCGCCACGGCCAATACCAGCCACGGTTATGACGTGGATATCGCCGCGCCGGAAGCCAGCATCACTATCGATCCGGTAACCGCTGATAACACCATCAACTTGGCTGAGTCCAACCAGCCGCAGACTATCGCTGGTCGCGTTGGTAACGACGTCCAGGTGGGCGATACGGTAACGGTGACGGTCGGTGATCAAAGCTATCACACTACCGTCACAGCTGCTGACGACGGCAACATCTGGAGTGTAAGCGTACCGGGCGAGGTGCTGGCCGGTAATACGCAGATCCATGCGGAAGTCACCACGTCGGATATCGCCGGTAACCCGACTACTGCAACAGCGGATCACAGCTATGCGGTTGATACCGAGGCACCAGAAGCCGAGATCTCTATTGATACCATTACCGCCGATAACGTAATCAATGCTGCCGAGTCCAATCAGACAATCAACGTCACTGGTCAGGTAGGCGCCAATGTTCAGGCGGGCGATACGGTCACCGTGACGGTCGGTAATGAGACCTACCAGACTACGGTGAATGCCGACGGCAGCACTTGGAGCGTCAACGTACCCGGCAATGTACTGGCGGGTAATAGCAGCGTGAATGCCACGGTCACCACGGCCGATGCGGCAGGTAATACCGCATCGGCCAATACCAGCCGTGGTTATGACGTGGATATCGCCGCACCAGAAGCGACTATCTCCATCGATACCATCACCGCCGATAACGTAATCAATGCCGCCGAGTCAGGTCAGACGATCGCCGTGACCGGTCAGGTGGGCGCCAACGTCCAGGCCGGTGATACGGTCACCGTCACGGTGGGCAGTGAGACCTACCAGACCACCGTGAATGCTGATGGCAGCACTTGGAGCGTCAATGTGCCGGGCAACTTACTGGCGGGTAATAGTTCCGTGAATGCCACGGTTACCACCGCGGATGCAGCAGGTAATACCGCTACGGCCAATACCAGCCATGGTTACGACGTGGATGTCACCGCACCGGAAGCCAGCATTACTATCGATCCGGTAACTTCCGACAACACTATCAATCTGACTGAGTCCAACCAGCCGCAGACGATCTCTGGCCGCGTCGGTAACGACGTCCAGGTGGGCGACACAGTAACGGTGACGGTCGGTGACCAGTCCTATCAAACCACCGTCACCGTAGCCGATGGTGGCAATATCTGGAGTGTAAGCGTACCGGGTGAGGTGCTGGCCGGTAATACGCAGATCCATGCGGAAGTCACTACGTCGGACGCCGCCGGTAACCCGGCCACCGCAGCCGCAGATCACAGTTATGCGGTCGATACGGTAGCGCCGGAAGCCGAGATCACCATCGATACCATCACTGCGGATAACGTGATTAATGCCGCCGAGTCCGGCCAGACGATCAACGTCACCGGCCAGGTGGGCGCCAATGTCCAGGCGGGTGATACCGTTACCGTAACCGTTGGTGGTGAGTCTTATCAGACCACGGTTAACGCCGATGGCACGACCTGGAGCGTCGGCGTGCCGGGCAACGTGCTGGCGGGTAACAGTTCAGTTAACGCTACGGTGACTACGTCCGATGCGGCAGGGAATATGACGACCGCCGAGTCCAGTCGTGGTTATACAGTTGATACCGTGGCGCCAGAAGCCAGCATCACTATCGATCCGGTGACCGCTGATAACACCATCAACCTGTCCGAGTCCAACCAGTCGCAGATGATCTCTGGCCGTGTCGGTAACGACGTTCAGGTGGGCGATACGGTAATGGTGACGGTCGGTGATCAAAGCTATCAGACCACCGTTACCGCAGCCGATGGCGGCAACATCTGGAGCGTAAGCGTGCCGGGCGATGTGCTGGCCGGTAATAGTTCCGTGAATGCTATGGTGACTACGTCTGATGCAGCTGGCAACACGACCACTGCGGATGCAAACCGTCCGTATGGTGTGGATACGGTGGCACCGGAAGCGACTATCAGCATCGACACTATTACCGCCGATAACGTGATTAATGCTGCCGAGTCCGGCCAGACGATCAACGTCACCGGTCAGGTGGGTGCCAACGTGCAGGCCGGTGATACGGTCACCGTCACGGTTGGTAATGAAACCTACCAGACCACGGTTAACACCGATGGCACGACCTGGAGTGTGGGTGTGCCTGGTAGCGTACTGGCGGGTAATACCGCAGTCAATGCTACGGTGACGACTGCGGATGCGGCAGGCAACACGGCTACCGCAAATACCAGCCACGATTATGGAGTGGATGTTACCGCACCAGAAGCAGCAATCAGCATTGATACCATCACTGCCGATAATGTGGTGAATGCAGTCGAGTCCAACCAAAACATCAGCGTCACCGGTAAAGTGGGCTCGGACGTCCAGGCTGGCGATACGGTTACCGTGACGGTGGGCAGCGAAACTTACCAAACTACGGTCAATGCTGATGGCACTACCTGGAGTGTCAACGTGCCGGGCAGCGTGCTGGCGGGTAATAGCTCGGTGAATGCTACGGTGACAACTGCTGATGCGGCGGGAAATACGACCACGGCCGAAGCGAGCCGTCCGTATGATGTCGATACGGTAGCGCCGGAAGCAGCAATTAGCATTGATACCATCACTGCGGATAACGTGATTAATGCCGCTGAGTCGCAGCAGGATGTGGCTGTGACTGGTCAGGTGGGCGCCAACGTCCAGGCCGGTGATACGGTCACGGTAACCGTTGGTGGTGAGTCTTATCAGACCACGGTTAACGCCGATGGCATGACCTGGAGCGTCAATGTGCCGGGCAGCGTGTTGGCAGGCAATAGCACCGTAAATGCCACAGTCACTACGGCGGATGCGGCGGGTAACCCGACCACTGCAACAGCGGATCATAGCTACGCGGTGGATACCGTGGCACCGGAAGCCAGCATTACTATCGATCCGGTAACCGCCGATAACACTATCAATCTGGCTGAGTCGAACCAGTCGCAGACTGTCTCTGGCCGGGTCGGTAACGACGTTCAGGTGGGCGACACGGTAACCGTGACGGTCGGTGATCAAAGCTATCAGACCACCGTCACCGCAGCAGATGGCGGCAACATCTGGAGCGTCAATGTGCCGGGTAGCGTGTTGGCAGGTAATAGCGCTGTGAATGCTACAGTGACCACAACGGATGCAGCAGGAAATACGGCCTCCGCCAATGCTAGCCACGGTTATGAAGTGGATGTCACCGCACCAGAAGCGACGATTAGCATCGATACTATTACTGCGGATAACGTGATTAATGTGGCCGAGTCTGGTCAGACGATCTCCGTCACTGGTCAGGTAGGCGCCAATGTTCAGGCGGGTGATACCGTTACCGTAACCGTTGGTGGTGAGTCTTATCAGACCACGGTTAACGCCGATGGCACGACCTGGAGCGTCGGCGTGCCGGGCAACGTGCTGGCGGGTAACAGTTCAGTTAACGCTACGGTGACTACGTCCGATGCGGCAGGGAATATGACGACCGCCGAGTCCAGTCGTGGTTATACAGTTGATACCGTGGCACCGGAAGCTACCATTACTATCGATCCGGTAACCGCTGATAACACGATCAATCTGGCTGAGTCGAACCAGCCGCAGACTATCACTGGCCGGGTCGGTAACGACGTTCAGGTGGGCGACACCGTCACGGTGACGGTCGGTGGTCAGTCCTATCAAACCACCGTTACTGCCGACGCTGATGGCGGCAATATCTGGAGCGTAAACGTACCGGGCGCGATGCTGGCGGGTAATACGCAGATCCATGCGGAAGTCACTACGTCGGATGCGGCGGGTAACCCAACCACCGCAGCCGCAGATCATAGTTATGCGGTCGACACGGTAGCGCCAGAAGCGACTATCACCATTGATACCATCACCGCCGATAACGTGATTAATGCCGCCGAGTCCGGCCAGACGATCAACGTCACCGGTCAGGTGGGCGCTAATGTGCAGGCCGGTGATACGGTCACCGTCACGGTGGGCAGGGAGACCTACCAGACCACGGTGAATGCCGACGGCAGCACCTGGAGCGTCAATGTGCCGGGTAGCGTGTTGGCAGGCAATAGCGCTGTGAATGCTACAGTGACCACAACGGATGCAGCAGGAAATACGGTCTCCGCTAATGCTAGCCACGGTTATGAAGTGGATGTCACCGCACCAGAAGCGACGATTAGCATCGATACTATTACTGCGGATAACGTGATTAATGTCGCCGAGTCTGGTCAGACTATCTCCATCACTGGTCAGGTAGGCGCCAATGTTCAGGCGGGCGATACGGTTACCGTCACTGTGGGCAGTGATACCTACCAAACCACGGTGAATGCCGACGGCCGCACCTGGAGCGTCAATGTGCCCGGCAGCGTGTTGGCGGGTAACACGTCGGTCAATGCGACGGTGACCACCGCGGATGTGGCAGGCAACACGACCACTGCCGATGCGAGCCGTCCATATGGTGTAGATACGGTAGCGCCGGAAGCGACTATCACCATCGACACTATTACTGCCGATAACGTGGTGAATGCCGCTGAGTCGCAGCAGGATGTGACTGTGACCGGCCAGGTGGGTTCCAACGTGCAGGCCGGTGATGTCGTTACCGTGACGATAGGCAATGAGATTTACCAAACTACGGTGAATGCCGATGGCAGCACCTGGAGTGTCGGCGTGCCCGGCAGCGTGCTGGCGGGCAATAGCTCAGTCAATGCTACGGTGACGACTGCCGATGCAGCAGGCAACACGACCACTGCAAATGCCAGCCACGGTTATGAAGTGGATGTTACCGCACCAGAAGCGGCAATTAGCATTGATACCATCACTGCCGATAATGTGATTAGTGCCGCTGAGTCCAATCAAAACATCAGCGTCACCGGTAAAGTGGGCTCGGACGTCCAGGCCGGCGATACGGTCACTGTGACGGTAGGCAACGAAACTTACCAAACCACGGTCAATGCCGATAGCAGCACCTGGAGCGTCAACGTGCCGGGTAGCGTGCTGGCGGGCAATAACGCGGTGAATGCCTCAGTGACAACAGCCGATGCGGCAGGCAATACAACCACCGCCGATGCTAATCGTCCGTATGGTGTGGATACGGTAGCACCGGAAGCCGAGATCTCCATCAATATCATTACCGCCGATAACGTAATCAATGCCGCCGAGTCCGGTCAGACGATCTCCGTGACCGGTCAAGTGGGCGCCAATGTTCAGGCGGGGGATACCGTTACTGTTACGGTCGGTAATGAGACCTACCAGACCACTGTCAATTCCGATGGAAGTACCTGGAGTGTCAACGTACCGGGTAGCGTGCTGGCGGGTAACACGTCGGTCAATGCTACAGTGACCACCGCGGATGCAGCAGGGAATACGGCCACCGCCGAGTCCAGTCGTGGTTATACAGTTGATACCGTGGCGCCAGAAGCCAGCATCACTATCGATCCGGTGACCGCTGATAACACCATCAACCTGTCCGAGTCCAACCAGCCGCAGGCTATCACTGGTCGCGTTGGTAACGACGTTCAGGTGGGCGATACGGTCACCGTCACTGTAGGCAACGAGACTTATCAGACCACGGTGAATGCTGATGGCACGACCTGGAGCGTCGGCGTGCCCGGCGGCGTACTGGCAGGTAATAGCACTGTAAATGCGACAGTCACCACGGCGGATGCAGCCGGGAATACGACGACCGCCGATGCCAGCCGTGGTTATACGGTGGATGTCACCGCGCCGGAAGCGACGATTAGCATCGACACTATTACCGCCGATAACGTAATCAATGCTGCCGAGTCCAATCAGACAATCAACGTCACTGGTCAGGTAGGCGCCAATGTTCAGGCGGGCGATACGGTCACCGTGACGGTCGGTAATGAGACCTACCAGACTACGGTGAATGCCGACGGCAGCACTTGGAGCGTCAACGTACCCGGCAATGTACTGGCGGGTAATAGCAGCGTGAATGCCACGGTCACCACGGCCGATGCGGCAGGTAATACCGCATCGGCCAATACCAGCCGTGGTTATGACGTGGATATCGCCGCACCAGAAGCGACTATCTCCATCGATACCATCACCGCCGATAACGTAATCAATGCCGCCGAGTCAGGTCAGACGATCGCCGTGACCGGTCAGGTGGGCGCCAACGTCCAGGCCGGTGATACGGTCACCGTCACGGTGGGCAGTGAGACCTACCAGACCACCGTGAATGCTGATGGCAGCACTTGGAGCGTCAATGTGCCGGGCAACTTACTGGCGGGTAATAGTTCCGTGAATGCCACGGTTACCACCGCGGATGCAGCAGGTAATACCGCTACGGCCAATACCAGCCATGGTTACGACGTGGATGTCACCGCACCGGAAGCCAGCATTACTATCGATCCGGTAACTTCCGACAACACTATCAATCTGACTGAGTCCAACCAGCCGCAGACGATCTCTGGCCGCGTCGGTAACGACGTCCAGGTGGGCGACACAGTAACGGTGACGGTCGGTGACCAGTCCTATCAAACCACCGTCACCGTAGCCGATGGTGGCAATATCTGGAGTGTAAGCGTACCGGGTGAGGTGCTGGCCGGTAATACGCAGATCCATGCGGAAGTCACTACGTCGGACGCCGCCGGTAACCCGGCCACCGCAGCCGCAGATCACAGTTATGCGGTCGATACGGTAGCGCCGGAAGCCGAGATCACCATCGATACCATCACTGCGGATAACGTGATTAATGCCGCCGAGTCCGGCCAGACGATCAACGTCACCGGCCAGGTGGGCGCCAATGTCCAGGCGGGTGATACCGTTACCGTAACCGTTGGTGGTGAGTCTTATCAGACCACGGTTAACGCCGATGGCACGACCTGGAGCGTCGGCGTGCCGGGCAACGTGCTGGCGGGTAACAGTTCAGTTAACGCTACGGTGACTACGTCCGATGCGGCAGGGAATATGACGACCGCCGAGTCCAGTCGTGGTTATACAGTTGATACCGTGGCGCCAGAAGCCAGCATCACTATCGATCCGGTGACCGCTGATAACACCATCAACCTGTCCGAGTCGAATCAGCCGCAGACGATCTCTGGCCGGGTTGGTAACGACGTTCAGGTGGGCGACACGGTCACCGTGACGGTCGGTGATCAAAGCTATCAGACCACCGTCACCGCAGCCGATGGCGGCAACATCTGGAGCGTAAGCGTGCCGGGCGAGGTGCTGGCCGGTAATACGCAGATCCATG
This sequence comes from Brenneria goodwinii, assembly GCF_002291445.1. Taxonomy (NCBI): domain Bacteria; kingdom Pseudomonadati; phylum Pseudomonadota; class Gammaproteobacteria; order Enterobacterales; family Pectobacteriaceae; genus Brenneria; species Brenneria goodwinii. Next base: position 433,418 of record NZ_CP014137.1, read on the forward strand.
CGGAAGTTACTACGTCGGATGCGGCCGGTAACCCGACCACTGCAGCCGCGGATCATAGCTACGCGGTTGATACTGTGGCACCGGAAGCGACTATCACCATCGATACCATCACCGCCGATAACGTGATTAATGCCGCCGAATCTGGTCAGACGATCAACGTTACCGGTCAGGTGGGCGCTAATGTGCAGGCGGGTGATACGGTTACGGTAACTGTTGGTGGTGAGTCTTATCAGACCACGGTTAACGCCGATGGCACGACCTGGAGCGTCGGCGTGCCTGGCAGCGTGTTGGCAGGCAATAGCACAGTAAATGCCATAGTCACCACGGCGGATGCAGCGGGGAATACGACGACCGCTAATGCCAGCCACGGTTATGAAGTGGATATCACTGCACCAGAAGCGACAATCACCATCGATACCATTACCGCGGATAACGTGATCAATGCCGCCGAGTCTGGCCAGACGATCAACGTCACCGGCCAGGTGGGCGCTAATGTTCAGGCGGGCGATACGGTCACCGTCACGGTGGGCAGTGATACCTACCAAACCACGGTGAATGCCGACGGCCGCACCTGGAGCGTCAATGTGCCGGGCAGCGTGCTGGCGGGTAACACGTCGGTCAATGCGACGGTGACCACCACGGATGCGGCAGGTAATACCGCCACCGCCGATGCCAGCCACGGTTATGAAGTGGATGTCATCGCACCGGAAGCCAGCATTACTATCGATCCAGTAACTTCCGACAACACTATCAATCTGGTTGAGTCGAACCAGCCGCAGACGATTTCTGGCCGGGTTGGTAACGACGTTCAGGTGGGCGACATGGTAACGGTGACGGTCGGTGGTCAGTCCTATCAGACCACCGTCATTGCCGACGCCGATGGGAGTACTATCTGGAGCGTAAGCGTACCGGGCGAGGTGCTGGCCGGTAATACGCAGATCCATGCGGAAGTTACTACGTCGGACGCCGCCGGTAACCCGACCACGGCAGCCGCAGATCATAGCTACGCGGTTGATACCGTGGCGCCAGAAGCCAGCATCACTATCGATCCGGTGACTTCTGATAACACCATCAATCTGGCTGAGTCGAACCAGTCGCAGACTGTCTCTGGCCGTGTCGGTAATGACGTTCAGGCTGGTGATACGGTCACCGTGACGGTAGGCAGTGAGACTTACCAGACCACGGTGAATGCTGATGGCAGTACGTGGAGCATAAGCGTACCGGGTGAAGTGCTGGCGGGTAATACGCAAATCCATGCGGAAGTTACTACGTCGGATACCGCCGGTAACCCGAGCACCGCCGCCGCAGATCACAATTATGCGGTCGACACCGTGGCGCCGGAAGCCAGCATCACTATCGATTCGGTAACCGCTGATAACACCATCAACCTGGCTGAGTCGAATCAGCCGCAGAATATCACTGGTCGCGTTGGTAACGATGTTCAGGCTGGCGATACGGTCACCGTGACGGTTGGCGGTCAGTCCTATCAAACCACCGTCACCGCAGCCGATGGCGGCAACATCTGGAGCGTAAGCGTGCCGGGTGATGTTTTGGCCGGTAATACGCAGATCCATGCGGAAGTTACTACGTCGGATGCAGCCGGTAACCCGACTACGGCAACAGCGGATCACAGCTATGCGGTTGATACCGAGGCACCAGAAGCCGAGATCTCTATTGATACCATTACCGCGGATAACGTGATCAATGCCGCCGAGTCTAACCAAACGATCTCCGTCACTGGTCAGGTAGGCGCTAATGTACAGGTCGGTGATACGGTCACCGTGACGGTAGGCAACGAGACCTACCAGACCACGGTGAATGCCGATGGCACGACCTGGAGTGTCGGCGTGCCCGGCAGCGTGTTGGCAGGCAATAGCACCGTCAATGCCTCGGTGACTACGTCTGATGCAGCGGGGAATACGACGACCGCCGATGCGAGCCGTCCATATAGTGTGGATACGGTAGCGCCAGAAGCCACCATTACTATCGATGCCATCACCGCCGATAACGTGGTGAATGCCGCCGAGTCTGGTCAGACTATTTCCGTCACTGGTCAGGTGGGCGCCAACGTCCAGGCCGGTGATACGGTCACCGTCACGGTCGGTAATGAGACCTACCAGACCACGGTTAACACCGATGGCACGACCTGGAGCGTCAATGTACCGGGTAGCGTATTGGCGGGTAATAGTTCCGTGAATGCCACGGTCACCACCTCTGATGCGGCAGGCAATACGGCTACTGCAAATGCCAGCCACGGTTATGAAGTGGATGTTACCGCACCAGAAGCGGCAATTAGCATCGATACCATCACTGCCGATAATGTGATTAATGCCGCTGAGTCCAATCAAAACATCAGCGTCACCGGTAAAGTGGGCTCGGACGTCCAGGCCGGCGATACGGTCACTGTGACGGTAGGCAACGAAACTTACCAAACCACGGTCAATGCCGATAGCAGCACCTGGAGCGTCAACGTGCCGGGTAGCGTGCTGGCGGGCAATAACGCGGTGAATGCCTCAGTGACAACAGCCGATGCGGCAGGCAATACAACCACCGCCGATGCTAATCGTCCGTATGGTGTGGATACGGTAGCACCGGAAGCCGAGATCTCCATCAATATCATTACCGCCGATAACGTGATTAATGTCGCCGAGTCTGGTCAGACTATCTCCATCACTGGTCAGGTAGGCGCCAATGTTCAGGCGGGCGATACGGTTACCGTCACTGTGGGCAGTGATACCTACCAAACCACGGTGAATGCCGACGGCCGCACCTGGAGCGTCAATGTGCCCGGCAGCGTGTTGGCGGGTAACACGTCGGTCAATGCGACGGTGACCACCGCGGATGTGGCAGGTAATACCGCCACCGCCGATGCCAGCCACGGTTATGAAGTGGATGTCATCGCACCGGAAGCCAGTATCACTATCGATCCAGTAACTTCTGATAACACCATCAACCTGGCTGAGTCGAACCAGCCGCAGTCGATTTCTGGGCGTGTTGGTAACGATGTCCAGGCTGGCGATGTGGTTACCGTAACGGTAGGCAACGAGATTTACCAAACTACGGTGAATGCCGATGGCAGCACCTGGAGTGTCGGCGTGCCCGGCAGCGTACTGGCGGGTAATACCGCGGTAAATGCCACGGTTACCACTGCCGATGCGGCAGGCAATACCGCTACGGCCAATACCAGCCACGGTTATGAAGTGGATGTTAACGCACCAGAAGCTGAAATTTCTATCGATACCATTACCGCGGATAATGTGGTGAATGCCGCCGAGTCTGGTCAGACGATCAACGTCACCGGTCAGGTGGGCGCTAATGTGCAGTCTGGTGATACGGTCACCGTCACGGTCGGTAATGAGACCTACCAGACTACGGTGAATGCCGACGGCAGCACCTGGAGCGTCAATGTGCCGGGCGGCGTACTGGCGGGTAATACGTCGGTTAGTGCCAGTGTTACTACCGCTGACGAGGCAGGCAATACCGCCACGGCCAATACCAGCCATGGTTATGACGTGGATGTTACCGGGCCAGAAGCCAGCATCACTATCGATCCGGTGACCGCTGATAACACCATCAACCTGTCCGAGTCCAACCAGCCGCAGGCTATCACTGGTCGCGTTGGTAATGACGTTCAGGTGGGTGATACGGTAACGGTGACGGTTGGCGGTCAGTCCTATCAAACCAACGTCACCGCAGCCGATGGTGGCAACATCTGGAGCGTAAGCGTGCCGGGTGATGTTTTGGCCGGTAATACGCAGATCCATGCGGAAGTTACTACGTCGGATGCCGCCGGTAACCCGGCTACTGCAACAGCGGATCATAGCTACGCGGTTGATACCGTGGCACCGGAAGCTACCATTACTATCGATCCGGTAACCGCTGATAACACCATCAATCTGGCTGAGTCCAACCAGCCGCAAACGATCTCTGGCCGCGTTGGTAACGACGTTCAGGTGGGCGACACGGTCACCGTGACGGTCGGTGATCAGTCCTATCAAACCACCGTTACTGCCGACGCTGATGGCGGCAATATCTGGAGCGTAAGCGTGCCGGGTGAGGTGCTGGCCGGTAACACGCAGATCCATGCGGAAGTCACTACGTCGGACGCCGCCGGTAACCCGACTATGGCAACAGCGGATCATAGCTACGCGGTTGATACCGTGGCACCGGAAGCGACGATTAGCATCGACACTATTACCGCCGATAACGTAATCAATGCTGCCGAGTCCAATCAGACAATCAACGTCACTGGTCAGGTAGGCGCTAATGTACAGACCGGTGATGTGGTTACGGTAACAGTCGGTGGTGAGACCTACCAGACTACGGTGAATGCCGACGGCAGCACTTGGAGCGTCAACGTGCCCGGCAGCGTACTGGCGGGTAATACTTCGGTCAATGCCACGGTCACTACGGCGGATGCAGCAGGGAATACGACCACCGCCGATGCCAGCCGTGGTTATGACGTGGATGTCACTGCGCCGGAAGCCAGCATTACTATCGATCCGGTGACTTCTGATAACACCATCAATCTGGCTGAGTCGAACCAGCCGCAGACTATCACTGGCCGGGTCGGTAACGACGTTCAGGTGGGCGACACGGTCACGGTGACGGTCGGTGGTCAGTCCTATCAAACCACCGTTACTGCCGACGCTGATGGCGGCAATATCTGGAGCGTAAACGTGCCGGGTGAGGTGCTGGCCGGTAACACGCAGATCCATGCGGAAGTCACTACGTCGGACGCCGCCGGTAACCCGACTATGGCAACAGCGGATCATAGCTACGCGGTTGATACCGTGGCACCGGAAGCGACGATTAGCATCGACACTATTACCGCCGATAACGTAATCAATGCTGCCGAGTCCAATCAGACGATCAACGTCACTGGTCAGGTAGGCGCTAATGTTCAGGCGGGCGATACGGTCACCGTGACGGTCGGTAATGAGACCTACCAGACTACGGTGAATGCCGACGGCAGCACTTGGAGCGTCAACGTACCCGGCAATGTACTGGCGGGTAATAGCAGCGTGAATGCCACGGTCACCACGGCCGATGCGGCAGGTAATACCGCATCGGCCAATACCAGCCGTGGTTATGACGTGGATATCGCCGCACCAGAAGCGACTATCTCCATCGATACCATCACCGCCGATAACGTAATCAATGCCGCCGAGTCAGGTCAGACGATCGCCGTGACCGGTCAGGTGGGCGCCAACGTCCAGGCCGGTGATACGGTCACCGTCACGGTGGGCAGTGAGACCTACCAGACGACCGTGAATGCCGACGGCAGCACTTGGAGCGTCAACGTACCCGGCAATGTACTGGCGGGCAATAGTTCCGTGAATGCCACGGTTACCACCGCGGATGCAGCAGGTAATACCGCTACGGCCAATACCAGCCATGGTTATGACGTGGATGTCACCGCACCGGAAGCCAGCATTACTATCGATCCGGTAACTTCCGACAACACTATCAATCTGACTGAGTCCAACCAGCCGCAGACGATCTCTGGCCGGGTTGGTAACGACGTTCAGGTGGGCGACACGGTAACGGTGACGGTCGGTGATCAAAGCTATCAGACCACCGTTACCGCAGCCGATGGCGGCAACATCTGGAGCGTAAGCGTACCGGGCGTGGTGCTGGCGGGTAATACACAGATCCATGCGGAAGTTACTACGTCGGATGCGGCGGGTAACCCGACCACGGCAGCCGCAGATCATAGCTATGCGGTTGATACCGTGGCGCCAGAAGCCAGCATCACTATCGATCCGGTAACTGCTGATAACACCATCAACCTGGCTGAGTCGAATCAGCCGCAGAATATCACTGGTCGCGTTGGTAACGATGTTCAGGCGGGCGATACGGTCACCGTGACGGTCGGTAATGAGACCTACCAGACTACGGTGAATGCCGATGGCAGCACCTGGAGCGTGGGTGTGCCGGGCAGCGTGCTGGCAGGCAATAGTTCCGTCAATGCTACGGTTACCACTGCGGATGCAGCAGGCAACACGACCACTGCCGATGCGAGCCGTCCATATGGTGTGGATACGGTAGCGCCGGAAGCGACTATCACCATCGACACTATTACTGCGGATAACGTGATTAATGCCGCTGAGTCGCAGCAGGATGTGGCTGTGACTGGTCAGGTGGGCGCCAACGTCCAGGCCGGTGATACGGTCACGGTAACCGTTGGTGGTGAGACTTATCACACCACGGTGAATGCTGATGGCAACACCTGGAGCGTCAATGTGCCGGGTAACGTACTGGCGGGTAATAGTTCCGTGAATGCCACGGTCACCACTGCGGATGCAGCTGGGAATACGGCCACCGCTAATGCCAGCCACGGTTATGACGTGGATGTTACTGCACCGGAAGCGGCGATCTCTATCGATCCGGTGACCGCTGATAACGTGGTGAATGCCGCCGAGTCCGGCCAGACGATCAACGTCACTGGTCAGGTGGGCGCCAACGTCCAGGCCGGTGATGTGGTCACGGTAACCGTTGGTGGTGAGACTTATCACACCACGGTGAATGCTGATGGCACGACCTGGAGCGTCAATGTGCCGGGTATCGTATTGGCGGGTAATAGTTCCGTGAATGCCACGGTCACTACCGCGGATGCAGCAGGGAATACGGCCACCGCCGAGTCCAGTCGTGGTTATACAGTTGATACCGTGGCGCCAGAAGCCAGCATTACTATCGATCCGGTAACCGCTGATAACACTATCAATCTGACTGAGTCCAACCAGCCACAGACGATCACTGGGCGGGTCGGTAACGATGTTCAGGCGGGCGATACGGTAACAGTGACGGTTGGCGGTCAGTCCTATCAAACCACTGTCACCGCAGCCGATGGTGGCAGCACCTGGAGCGTAAGCGTGCCGGGTGAGGTGCTGGCCGGTAATACGCAGATCCATGCGGAAGTTACTACGTCGGATGCCGCCGGTAACCCGACTACGGCAACAGCGGATCACAGCTATGCGGTTGATACCGAAGCACCAGAAGCCGAGATCTCTATTGATACCATTACCGCGGATAACGTGATTAATGCCGCCGAATCTGGTCAGACGATCAACGTTACCGGTCAAGTGGGCGCTAATGTGCAGGCGGGTGATGTGGTTACGGTAACCGTTGGTGGCGAGTCTTATCAGACCACGGTTAACGCCGATGGCACGACCTGGAGCGTCAATGTGCCGGGCAACGTACTGGTGGGTAATAGTACCGTCAATGCCACGGTTACCACCGCGGATGCGGCAGGTAATACCGCCACGGCTAATGCTAGCCATGGTTATGACGTGGATGTCACTGCACCGGAAGCGGCGATCTCTATCGATACCATTACCGCGGATAATGTGGTGAATGCCGCCGAGTCCGGCCAGACGATTAGCGTCACCGGTCAGGTGGGCGCCAATGTTCAGGCGGGGGATACCGTTACTGTTACGGTCGGTAATGAGACCTACCAGACCACGGTGAATGCCGATGGCACGGCCTGGAGCGTGAATGTGCCCGGCAGCGTACTAGCGGGGAATAGTACCGTCAATGCGGCGGTCACCACTGCGGATGCAGCAGGCAACACGACCACTGCCGATGCGAGTCGTCCATATGGTGTGGATACGGTAGCGCCGGAAGCGACGATTAGCATCGACACCATTACCGCCGATAACGTGATTAATGCCGCCGAGTCCAACCAGACGATCGCCGTCACCGGTCAGGTGGGCGCTAACGTTCAGGCTGGCGATACCGTTACCGTCACAGTCGGTAATGAGACCTTCCAGACCACCGTTAATGCCGATGGCAGCACCTGGAGTGTGGGTGTGCCCGGTAGCGTACTGGCAGGTAATAGCACTGTAAATGCCACAGTCACTACGGCGGATGCGGCGGGGAATACGGCGACGGCCAATGCCAGCCACGGTTATGAGGTGGATGTCACTGCGCCAGAAGCCAGCATTACTATCGACTCGGTGACCGCTGATAACACCATTAATCTGGCTGAGTCGAACCAGCCGCAGACGATCTCTGGCCGCGTCGGTAACGACGTCCAGGTGGGCGACACAGTAACGGTGACGGTCGGTGACCAGTCCTATCAAACCACCGTCACCGTAGCCGATGGTGGCAGCACCTGGAGCGTAAGCGTGCCGGGTGAGGTGCTGGCCGGTAATACGCAGATCCATGCGGAAGTTACTACGTCGGATGCCGCCGGTAACCCGACTACGGCAACAGCGGATCACAGCTATGCGGTTGATACCGAGGCACCAGAAGCCGAGATCTCTATTGATACCATTACCGCGGATAACGTGATTAATGCCGCCGAATCTGGTCAGACGATCAACGTTACCGGCCAGGTGGGCGCTAATGTGCAGGCGGGTGATGTGGTTACGATAACCGTTGGTGGCGAGTCTTATCAGACCACGGTTAACGCCGATGGCACGACCTGGAGCGTCAATGTGCCGGGCAACGTACTGGCGGGTAATAGTACCGTCAATGCCACGGTTACCACCGCGGATGCGGCAGGTAATACCGCCACGGCTAATGCTAGCCACGGTTATGAAGTAGATGTCTCCGCGCCGGAAGCGACGATTAGCATCGACACTATTACCGCCGATAACGTGATCAATGCCGCCGAGTCTAACCAAACGATCAACGTGACCGGTCAGGTAGGTGCCAACGTTCAGGCGGGTGATACCGTTACCGTAACCGTTGGTGGTGAGTCTTATCAGACCACGGTTAACGCCGATGGCACGACCTGGAGCGTAAGCGTGCCGGGCGATGTGCTGGCCGGTAATAGTTCCGTGAATGCTATGGTGACTACGTCTGATGCAGCTGGCAACACGACCACTGCGGATGCAAACCGTCCGTATGGTGTGGATACGGTGGCACCGGAAGCGACTATCAGCATCGACACTATTACCGCCGATAACGTGATTAATGCTGCCGAGTCCGGCCAGACGATCAACGTCACCGGTCAGGTGGGTGCCAACGTGCAGGCCGGTGATACGGTCACGGTGACGGTAGGTAGTGAGACCTACCAGACCACGGTTAACACCGATGGCACGACCTGGAGCGTCAATGTGCCGGGTAGCATATTGGCAGGCAATAGCGCTGTGAATGCCACAGTGACCACAACGGATGCAGCAGGCAATACGGCTACGGCCAATGCTAGCCACGGTTATGAAGTAGATGTCTCCGCGCCGGAAGCCGCGATTTCCATAGACACCATCACCGCCGATAACGTGATTAATGCTGCCGAATCCGGCCAGACGATCAACGTCACTGGTCAGGTAGGCGCTAATGTACAGGCCGGTGATGTGGTTACGGTAACAGTCGGTGGTGAGACCTACCAGACCACGGTGAATGCCGATGGCACGACCTGGAATGTCGGCGTGCCCGGCAGCGTGTTGGCAGGCAATAGCACCGTAAATGCCACAGTTACCACGGTGGATGCGGCGGGTAATACGACGACCGCCAATGCCAGCCACGGTTATGAAGTGGATATCACCGCACCAGAAGCGACTATCTCCATCGATACCATCACCGCCGATAACGTAATCAATGCCGCCGAGTCAGGTCAGACGATCGCCGTGACCGGTCAGGTGGGCGCCAACGTCCAGGCCGGTGATACGGTCACCGTCACGGTGGGCAGTGAGACCTACCAGACGACCGTGAATGCCGATGGCAGCACCTGGAATGTCGGCGTGCCCGGCAGCGTGTTGGCAGGCAATAGCACCGTAAATGCCACGGTTACCACCGCGGATGCGGCAGGTAATACCGCCACCGCCAATGCCAGCAACGGTTATGCCGTGGATGTCACTGCACCGGAAGCCAGTATCACTATCGACTCGGTGACCGCTGATAACACTATCAATCTGGCTGAGTCGAACCAGCCGCAGACGATCTCTGGCCGGGTCGGTAACGACGTCCAGGTGGGCGATACGGTAATGGTGACGGTTGGTGATCAAAGCTATCAGACCACCGTCACCGCAGCCGATGGCGGCAACATCTGGAGCGTAAGCGTACCGGGCGCGGTGCTGGCGGGTAATACACAGATCCATGCGGAAGTTACTACGTCGGATGCGGCGGGTAACCCGACCACGGCAACAGCGGATCACAGCTATGCGGTCGATACGGTGGCACCAGAAGCCGAGATTTCTATCGATACCATCACCGCCGATAACGTGATCAATGCCGCCGAGTCCAACCAGACAATCAACGTCACCGGTCAGGTGGGCGCCAACGTCCAGGCCGGTGATACGGTCACCGTCACGGTAGGCAACGAGACTTACCAAACTACGGTGAATGCCGATGGCAACACCTGGAACGTCAATGTGCCCGGCAGCGTGTTGGCGGGTAATAGCAGCGTGAATGCCACGGTGACTACGTCCGATGCAGCGGGTAATAGCTCCACAGCCGATGCCAGCCGTCCATATGGTGTTGATACCCTAGCGCCGGACGTCGATATCACCCACTTTGCGGGTGACGATGGTTATATCAGTCAGTCTGAGCTGACCAATACGCTCATCAGCGGCACCAGCAGCGAGAATAGCGTCGATTTAGTGTTTACCGATGTGAATGGCAAGTCGGTCACGTTGAACGATGTGCCGGTCGTTGATGGTACATGGCAGACACAAACCGATCTTAGCTCGCTGGCCGAAGGGAAAATTACTGTCGATGCCACGGCAACCGATGCCGCGGGTAATCAGTCGCAGGATAGCAGTAACGCGGTGATGGATATTACGCCGCCGGTTACTCATGACGATACCGTAACCGGAACGGAAGATACGCCGCTGCATATTGGCTGGAGCGATCTCGGCGTCTCCGCCGATACCGCCAGTATTGTGATGTCGACTCTGCCGTCGGCCAGTGAAGGGACGCTGTATTTTAATGATGGCGGCAACTGGAAGGCCGTAACGGTCGGGCAGGAATTTACGGCGCAGAATCTCGATTTGAGATTTGAACCGGTAGGGAATGCCGCAGGCTCGCCGCTCAGCGAATTCTCATATCAGCCCGTTGATACGGCGGGAAATACCGGCGGCAATGCTTCGTTGAATATTGATATTACCCCGGTTGCGGATACCCCTAATGTAACCCTGAGCACCACCAGCGGTGAAACCACGTTGATACCGGAGACGATAAAGGTTAACGGCGGCAGCGAGAATGGCGGATTTGATGTTCAGGACGGCAAGATCGTTAAGATTGGCGATGGCGTCCGCGTCTGGCTCTCAGAGGGGGATCCGGTTCCCGAGGTGGTCGGCAGCGGTACGGTTGCTTACTATAGTCAGGGAAATACCAGCGGCAGCAGTAGCTACACCGATGTCTATGTGGTGCATGACGGTTCCGGCTATATCCAGGACGGCACTCTGCGCAACCTGAATGCCGTCACCGGCAACAATGGCTCGGAAACCAATACCTCGCCGGACTATATCTTCCTTCAGGATGGCGATTCATCCAAGTACAGCGTCAGTACGTCGACCAACAACAATGCCGCCAGCAATGTGAATACGTTCGACGGTGTGAACGTTACTTATGGCAGCAAACAGCTAATCAGCAGCGGCAACCAGTTGGAAGGCGTGATCTACGGCGACGGTACGTCGGTTCTGGCGGATAGCAAGGGCACCACGATCGAAGTGATCCCAGCCCAGAGCGGCTATCAGCAGCACACGATCAGCGTTTCGGCTTCATTGACGGATACTGACGGCAGCGAAACACTGTCTGGCATTACCTTGTCCGGTCTGCCGGAAGGTACGCAGATTGTCTCCGGCGATACGGTGCTTTATACCGTGGGCAGCGACGGGACTTACCTGATCCCGAATACCAATAATGCGCAGTCGTTCACTTCTGAAATTAACGTGTTGGTGCCGGTATCGGCGGGTAAGTTCGACGTAATTGCGCAGGCGACGTCAACCGAGCTAGCGAACCACGATTCGTCCACCGGTTACTCTTCGGATGAGGTTGAGCAGTACGGCGCCACCGTGGGTACCACCGGCGACGATACGCTGACCGGCACGCACAGTAACGATCTGATGGTGGGCGATGTCTCTGGTTTGCAGATCATGGAAGGGCAAAATTACAATATTGCATTCCTGGTGGACTCCTCCGGCAGTTTGTCGACGGACAGCATCAATAAGACGGTGGCTTCGCTGACCAACGTGTTCAATCACCTGGTCAAGAGCGCCTCCACTGATCATGCGGGATCGGTTAACGTCTTCCTGGCGGATTTCGATACCAACGTCGGTCAGAGCGTGTCTGTAAACCTGTCGGATGCGAATGCGCTATCTAAGCTGATAGACGTTCTGAATTCGCTGGCTTCCGGCGGCGGCACGAACTATGAGGACGTGTTTAAAACGGCGGCCAACTGGTTCCAGAGCGAGACCGTGACGCATAATGGCGGCTCTAATCTGACGTACTTCATCACCGACGGCGAGCCGACCTACTATCAGACCGGCGAGACGGATAGGGTGATGGTCGGCCGAACGAGTGCGTTGAATATCGACTCGTTTGATTACCAGCCTGGGCACGCCTACTACATGAACATTTCGGGGGTTAACCGTGAAGTCATCAGCAGCAGCGGTGATGTTTACTACTACTCCGTTTTCGGTACTAAATATGTGATTGGTCAGGTTCATGCCGAAGGCGACGGAACCTATGAGATCTCTCATCTGGCGGGAACGGGCTATAACTCCAACTCGGCGACAGCGTCCAACTCCGCTGAGGGCTACGCTTTGCTGCATCAGGTGTCGAACGTGGAAGCGATCGGCGTCGGAGACTCGCTGAATGCATCGAGCCTGAAAAACTATGACAGCGATGGCGTAGTGATGGATCATATCGATCCTAGCCAACTTTCCGAGGCGATTTTGGGATCGAATCAGCCGCTGGACGGCGGCAATGATACGCTGCTGGGCGGCAGCGGCGACGACATCCTGTTCGGCGATGCGATATCATTTGACGGCATTGACGGTAATGGGCTGCAGGCGTTGCAGCAGTATGTCGGCAACCAGTTGCATTTGAGCGCGGACACCACTGCTTCCGTGGAGCAGGTGCATAACTATATCACCGAGCATAGCGCCGAGTTCGACCTGTCTTCCTCCAACGGCGGCAATGACATTCTCAATGGCGGCGCGGGCAACGATATTCTCTTTGGGCAAGGCGGTAACGATACCCTGAAAGGCGGAGCCGGCAACGATCTGCTGTATGGCGGCAGTGGGGACGACCTGCTGATCGGCGGGGCAGGCAATAACGTGTTGACCGGAGGAAGCGGGGCCGACACCTTTAAATGGCAGGCCGGCGATGTCGGGCATGATGTCATCAAAGACTTCAACGCCAGCGAAGGCGACAGGATCGACTTAAGCGATCTGGTCGGCGAGTTGGAAGAAGGCACCGACATCAGCCACTATATCCGCGTGACGGAAAACAATGGCTCGCCGACGATTGAGGTCAGCACGGAAGGTAATTTCACCGGCGACAAAGGCGGTACGGTGGCGGTATCCATTACGCTTGAGCACTACAGCGGTGCTTTACCGTCTCTTGACAGTTTAATCAGTAAACCCGAAGACACCCATAGCTGACGGGTAATCACGTAGACGGGAACCTCTGGTAATGAGGTTCCTTTCTTTTATCAAGCATGATTAATAAGGTCTCTGCGTATGTTTTATATCCAGCGTGATAGTAATGGCCATCTAATCAGGGTTGAGGAACGGCCTTTTCCCGAAATGAGTGGTGAACTCGCTGACGACTCGACAGAGGCATTGGCGTGGTACGAAAGTCATAAAACGGCGGTGGCTGGCTTGCAACAGCTGCGTCAAAGCGACCTGGAAATGGTGCGGGTGCTTGAAGATTTGATTCAGGTATTAATCGATAAAGGCGTCATCAACATTACCGATTTCCCGACGGCGGCGCAGCTGAAACTGATTGGCCGGGCGCAGGCGCGTGAAGCCTTGAACGGCGGATTGAACAAGTTAATCAGTGATGACGACGATGCTATGTTCTGAGTATTGTCATAGCATGATGAGATTGGCCTTTGCCCGCATAGCGAGGGAGACGCTGGCGGGCGTCTCCCTCAACCATTATAACCTGTAACCCGTCACTTCGCGGCTGGCGCCGGCTCTCCCAATAAACGGCCCATTGCGCCTTGCAGCCCCATTTCCTGAAGCACGCTCAACTCGCCGACGGTTTCCACTCGTTCGGCGATAAGCGGCAGCGCAATGCTATTGGTTGCCCGGTACATGGCTTCAATAAACATTTTTTTGTCCGCTTCACGGTCGATATTGCGGATATAGCTACCGTCTACTTTTAAGTAAGCCAGACCCCACTGCGATAAGTTGCCGATCATATTGAAACGACCGCCGAAGTGCTGAAGCCCCAGCGCGCAGCCATATTCGTTCAGCAGTTTGATTAAGGCGTCAAACTGAATGGAATCCGGCAACTGATTCTCGTCTAATTCCACGATCAGGCGTTTGGCCAGATGCGGCTGATTTTTCAGCGGCGCCAGTAATTGAGCCATTAAGGGCAGGTCAAGGGCCGTGTCGTAGGAGAGGCTTAACGCCAGCGTCTCTTCGTGTTGACGTAAATAATTCAATACCTGTTTCAATATCACCCGATCCAGCCGGGTATTCCAGCCGAAGCGCTGCACCCAGGGAAGAAAGTGGCCTGCGGCAATGCTGTTTCCCTGTTCATCTTCAATTCTAGCCAGCACCTTGTGATGCAGAATCTTATTCGGATTAAGGCACTCCACTACCGGTTGTAGAAAAAGTTGTAGTTGCTCCTGCTCCAGTATGGACTCCAGCCGGCTAAACCACATGTGCCGGTCGGTTTCTACCTGTTCCGCTGGCGACTGGAGGAGATCGACGGTCGTTTTGTCGGAATGACGTTCGGCGCTGGTCAGCGCCTGGTCGCCATGTATCAGCAGCGATTGTGTGCTGTCGCCGGGGCGGAATGGCACCATACAAAATCTGGCGACCGGGGATACGTCGGTTTCACCGGTTAAATACAGGCTTTCAATGTTGCGTGTCAGTTCGTCTATCAGGACAAAGGCTTCCTTCTCTACCAGTCCGGGGCAAAGTAGGGCGAACTCGCCGCCGCGAATACGGGCGGACAGGCTTTCCGTGTTGACATGTTGCTTCTGTATATTGCGGATGATCTGTCCGATGGAGGCCAACAGCGCATCGGTGCGTTGCCCTCCCAGCCGCTGATTCATACCGGATAGATCCTGGACGCGGATCATAAGCAGAAAGCCCGGCGAGGTTTCATCATCGGCGAGTTTGTCTTGAAATTGGATATCGAAAGCGCGGCGATTAGCCAGACCGGTCTGCGCATCCTGGTAGGCATCCTGACGTAAACGTTCGCTTCGTTCGGCCTCTTCCTCAAATAATGTTTTGAGCTTGCTGACCATCAGGTTCATCGCCTGCGCCACCCGGCGGAACTCCGGCGTGCTGGGTAAATCGGGCTGGCTGAGAAACTCGCGGCGGGTAATGGCCAAAGACTGTTCCACGATATAATTCAGCGGGCGCAACTGGCGGCGCAGCAATATCGCACCGAGCAAGACCCCGAGCGTAGCGCAACCCAGCAGCCAGATCAGCGTGGCGAAACTGCTTTTCCACAAGCGGGTGATGGCGAACATGGGATGGCTGACCACCTCCACCTTTGCCGCCTGTTCCCAGCCGCGCATGACGATGGCCTCGCCCGCGCCGGGCTGAAGGTTGACCAGCCGGACGAACCAGGTCGGGACATCGGGCACTTCCGGTGACGCCATACGCTCCAACGTGATGTGATTGGTTTTTAAATCGCGCACGCGAATGCTGTAAAAGTAGCCGCTGTCAAAGATGGAACTGACCATCAGTTCCACCATCGCCGGATCGTCAATATTCGGCGTCAGGGACAGGCCGAGCGCGGTCGCCGCATCCTGTGCATGGGAACGAAGCTGGTTATTATATTGCTCGCGAGAGTTTTCCAGGCTGACGAAAAAACTTCCGCTGAAAATAATCAGCACGAACAGGCAGATGGCTATCAGTAATTGTTTGTATAGAGACATAGCCTCATCCTACTCCTCAATTGAAAATCCCTCGGCACGCATTTTGGTTAATAAATCCTGCCAGCGTGAAAGTCGTTTGCTGTCGCCCACTCGCTTGTTGCCGCTTGCCCCCGGTAGCCATAATCCCTCCCCATTAAAGGAGTAAACCGGCAGCAAGTCGGTGCGTTGGGTCGCAGGTTGAATGTTGTTCTTCAGGTTATCCAGCACCAGCGGGATTGAAGTCGGCGTTGGATAATAGGTAAGCACCATGTGGGCTTTATTGAGACGCAGCGCCTTTACGTAAGTGATGCGCAGTTTGTCGCTCGCCACGCCTAAATGGCGTAAAGTAAAGTATTTGGCGATAGCGTAATCTTCGCAATCCGCCGCGCCTTTGCGCAGCGCTTCTATAGGGCTGGCCCAGTAATCATCCTGATTCCATATGACGATATCATCGCGAAACAGCAAACGGTCATTAAAAAAACGATTCACCGCCTCCAGCTGTTTTTGTTCATCCGCATTACGCTGGATAGTCAGCAACTCCTGCCATTCATTAATTCGACGCCTGGCTTCTGGCGAAGCGGGGCCGTAAAGCTGTTCCGTCCGCTGAGCAATAAGAGGAAAATCCCAATCTGCACGCAGGTAACCCGCCAGCAGTAGCAACAGACAGCAGATAAGGAAAAGCTTGTAATAGGATGCCTTAGGCAAGTGGTATTGCACGAATGTTTCTCTGTTTGCCCGTCGGGCACGCTTCGCCAGCCTGGAAACGAATCAATTAGATATTAGATTATATAGGGTTGCGGAATATCTTACATTCATAATGGTAAAAAACGATTACTATGGCGGCAGGGCGACGTGAGGGAAAACAGGAATAACGCGAATGATACTTTGTCAGCATTCCCACCCGCTAAAATATCGTCTTTATTTACTAAAGTATTTACTACAGCGCACTGAGGAGTGATGTTTTGAGTGACAAGCCAGACCTGCGCATTGTGTTTTTTGATTTAGACGGCACATTGCATCGGCAGGACATGTTTGGTAGTTTTCTGCGCTTTCTGCTTAGGCGGTTACCGCTTAACCTTATTGTTGTCCTTCCTTTATTGCCGGTTATCGGCTTGGGTTTATTGGTGCGTGGCCGCGCCGCCCGCTGGCCGATGAGCTGGTTGCTGTGGGCCATTACCTTTGGCCGCCATGAGGAACATCTTGTCCAACTGGAAAAGCAGTTTGTGAATGCTTTTCGCCGCCAGGTGACGCCTTTTCCACAGGTGCATCAGCGTTTAAACGAGTACTTACAGGATACCCATACTCAAGTTTGGTTGGTAACCGGCTCTCCTCAGCGTTTGGTGGAGCAGGTTTATTCTGATTCTGCTTTTTTGCCTGGCGTCCGGCTGATGGGAAGTCAGATAACGCGGCGCGGCGGCGGATGGGTGTTGGCATTGCGCTGCCTGGGACAGGAAAAAGTCATTCAGTTGGAACGCCGCCTGGGCACGCCATTAAGGCTTTATAGCGGCTACAGCGACAGCAAGCAGGATAACCCGCTGCTCTATTTTTGCGAGCATCGCTGGCGCGTGATGCCGAACGGCAGCCTGCAACAGTTGGAGTAATTCTTGTTCTGGCGAGCGTCAGGGGAGCCAACACGCCGGCAACTTGATATATAATGCCCGCCGCAAAAATTACTGATGAAATAGCGCAAGAGGATATCGTGAGCCGCGAATTGGATGATGAATATTGGATGCGTCATGCTTTGACGCTGGCCCGGCGCGCTCAGGATGAAGGCGAAGTGCCGGTTGGCGCGGTGCTGGTTCAGGAGGGACAGGCGATAGGTGAAGGTTGGAATCGACCGATTGGTCATCACGATCCTACCGCGCATGCTGAAATCATGGCGCTGCGCCAAGGGGGGGCGGTGTTACAGAACTACCGCCTGTTGAACACTACCCTGTATGTAACGCTGGAGCCCTGCATTATGTGCGCCGGTGCGATGATCCACAGTCGTATTGGCCGGCTGGTTTACGGCGCGGCGGATGAAAAAACCGGCGCGGCCGGCTCGCTGGTGGATATTTTGCGTCATCCCGGAATGAATCATCAGATAATCATTGATTCCGGCGTGCTGGCCGCGGAGTGTTCCGCCATGCTGAGCGCCTTTTTCCGTCTGCGGCGCGAGCAGCATAAAGCGAGGCGCGCGGCGGGGAAAAACGCCGCGGACTAAGCGCCGCGTTGCTTATTCCGGCACCCTATTGGGCGGAACGACCGGATAAGCCTGCGCCGATAACAATTTCAGTTTTGCCCTGGCTTCTTTTTCCAGCAAATATCCCTCAAGGCTCACCATATAGCGGCGAATGTTCTCCACATAGTTATAGGCCTGCTGTCCGCGCGCATAACCGTATGTGGTCTGCGCGTAGTAACGCTTCTGGCTAAGCATCGGCAGACGTATCTTCACATCAACCCAGCTATCAGGATTGCCGTTCTGTTTTGCGGTCAGTTTACGGGCGTCCAGCAAATGCGCGTATCCCATATTATAAGCCGCCAGCGCAAACCAGATTTTCTCATCCTCAGGGATGGTATCCGGCATTTTCTGCATCATATGGAACATATATTGCGCGCCGCCACGGATACTTTGCTCGGGATCGAGGCGATCGGTAACCGCCAGGCTTTCCGCGGTATTGCGGGTAAGCATCATCAGCCCACGCACGCCGGTCGGCGAGGTCGCCAGCGGATTCCAGTGTGACTCCTGGTAGGAAATGGCAGCCAGGAGTTTCCAATCAATATCGGTCGCATGTTTTTCAAATAGCGGCCGAAAATCGGGTAATATTTCGTCAATGGCGCTGAGAAATGTGGTGGTGTCAACGTAATCAAATTCGCCGACATGACCCAGATATTTTTCTTCCAAACGGGCGAGGGTGCCATCTTCAACGACACGACTGAAAAAATCCAGTAACGCCGCCGACAGGCTATCATCGTGCGAACGTTTCATGTACCAGGTGACCGGCTCTTCATCACTGAGATCGAAGGCGACGGCAAGCTGCGGATGAATCCGCTGCATTAAGCCAACAGTGACCGAGTCCCCCAGCGTATAGTCGAGTTTGCCGTCAGCGACCTGTTTCAGCAGTTCCTGAGTGGTTAGATCGGAGGCTGACTCCCAATTCAGTTGCGGATACTTATCCGCTTTCAGATCGCGTAATGTGGCGATATACGCCGAGCCTGACGTCACCGCCAGGCGGCCGCTTAATTTTTCCATCGTTTTGGGGCGGGTATTGCCCAGGCGGTATACCAACTGCTGTGAGACGGAATAGTAGGTTGGCCCGGCGCGAAAGCGTTCAAGACGCTCGTGATTGTAAATCAGTCCGGCAGCCAGTATGTCCGCGTCGTTGTTATCCAGATCGTCAAACAGCTCGTCAAGATTCTTACGTGACGACACCACCAGCTTGACGCCGAGATAATCGGCGAAACGTTTTGCCAGTTCATAATCAAGACCTACCGGGGAGCCGTTGCTGGTCGTGTAAGTCAATGGCGAATTGACGGTACTGATACGCAACTCGCCGCGTGCGAGGATCTGTCTGAGCTGAACGTCCTGACTACTGCGCCAGGGGATATTTGGCCATAAGGCCAGCGCCAGCAGTAACGTGATAACCCCAATGAAAAAATAATTTAATTTTAAACGCTTCAAATAATAGTCTCTCGGCGGCTTGCCAACTTGTCTTTGTTGCGGCCTTTTTTTATGGTGAGCTATCCTTGCCCGTCACCCTTACGGGCCGCCGCAAGCGGCGTTGAAAATCGCTCCCGACGATTTTTTATACGAAAAGTCCCGGAGTCGGGGCATTTTGCGTAACAAAACCGCAGTGTGCAACTTTTATTGATTTGCTTAATGATCAATCAGTGCCGTAATGTGATGTTCAACAATAGCAACGCAAACGGTTTCGTCCGGAGGAAGGATTCTCTATAATGACGCGCGTTTCCCCCCTGTAGCGCCCAACGACTGCACAACAGTCAGTGCATCGAAGACGAGAGAACTTTAGATTATGGAAATACTGCGTGGTTCACCTGCTTTGTCGGCTTTTCGTATTAATAAACTGCTTGTCCGGTGCAAAGAGCACTTTTTGCCGATTAGCGATATCTATGCCGAATACGTGCATTTTGCCGATGTCAACGCACCACTGAACAACGATGAACTGGCCAAACTGACACGTTTGCTGAAGTATGGTCCTTCTCTCGCTGAACATGAGCCGCAAGGCCGTTTGCTGTTGGTGACTCCCCGTCCCGGTACGATTTCCCCCTGGTCTTCCAAAGCGACCGATATCGCGCGTAACTGCGGGTTGAACAAGGTGTTACGCCTGGAACGCGGCCTGGCTTTTTATATTCATGCGCCGACGTTGAGCGATGAACAGTGGCGGCAACTGGGGGCGTTGCTGCATGACCGCATGATGGAAAGCGTTTTTGACGAAATGCAGCAGGCGGAGCAACTCTTCTCCCATCAGCAGCCGGCGCCGTTAAAACGCATCGAGATCTTGTTACGCGGCCGTCAGGCGCTGGAGGAAGCGAATATCCGGTTGGGGCTGGCGTTGGCGGAAGACGAAATCGATTATCTGCTGGCGGCGTTCAATAAGTTGGGACGTAACCCAACGGATATCGAGCTTTACATGTTCGCGCAGGCGAACTCCGAACACTGCCGTCATAAAATCTTTAACGCCGACTGGGTGATTGATGGCGTTGAACAGCCGAAGTCGCTGTTTAAGATGATTAAAAACACCTTCGTCCATACGCCGGATCATGTGTTATCGGCCTATAAAGATAACGCCGCAGTCATGGAAGGCTCCGCCGTTGGGCGTTTCTATGCCGATACGCAGGGGAACTATGATTATCATCAGGGAGATGCGCATATCCTGATGAAAGTGGAAACCCACAACCATCCGACCGCGATTTCACCCTGGCCGGGCGCGGCAACCGGCTCCGGCGGCGAGATTCGTGATGAGGGCGCCACCGGCCGTGGTTCTAAACCCAAGGCGGGCCTGGTCGGCTTCTCCGTTTCCAACCTGCGTATCCCCGGTTTTGAACAGCCGTGGGAAGAAGATTTCGGCAAGCCCGATCGTATCGTCAGCGCGCTGGACATCATGATTGAAGGCCCATTGGGCGGCGCGGCGTTTAATAATGAATTCGGGCGCCCTGCGCTGACCGGCTATTTCCGGACTTATGAAGAGCGGGTGGACAGCCACAACGGCGCCGAGCTGCGTGGCTATCACAAACCTATCATGCTGGCGGGCGGTATCGGCAACATCCGCGCCGACCACGTGCAAAAAGGCGAAATCAGCATCGGCGCCAAATTGATCGTGCTGGGCGGCCCGGCCATGAATATCGGACTGGGGGGCGGGGCGGCGTCGTCAATGGCTTCCGGCCAGTCTGACGCCGACCTGGATTTTGCCTCCGTTCAGCGTGATAACCCGGAAATGGAGCGCCGTTGTCAGGAAGTGATCGATCGCTGCTGGCAGTTGGGCGAACAGAATCCGATTTTGTTTATTCACGACGTGGGCGCAGGCGGCTTGTCCAATGCGATGCCGGAACTGGTTAGTGACGGCGGCCGCGGCGGCCGTTTTGAGCTGCGCGACATTTTAAATGACGAACCGGGCATGAGCCCGCTGGAAGTCTGGTGCAACGAGTCGCAAGAGCGTTATGTGCTGGCGGTCGCGCCGGAGCAACTGGCGCTGTTTGATGAAATCTGCCGTCGTGAACGCGCGCCCTACGCGGTGATTGGCGAGGCGACGGAAGAACAGCACCTGACGTTGAACGACCGCCATTTCAATAATCAGCCAATCGATCTGCCGCTGGATGTTTTGCTGGGTAAAACGCCGAAAATGTTGCGTGACGTTGAACGCAAACAGGTGGAAGGCGCCCCGTTAAAACGTGATGACATTTATCTGGCTGAAGCCGTCGAGCGCGTGCTGCATTTGCCGGTGGTGGCGGAAAAGACCTTCCTGATTACCATTGGCGACCGTTCGGTTACCGGTATGGTCGCCCGCGATCAAATGGTCGGCCCATGGCAGGTGCCGGTTGCCGATTGCGCGGTAACGACGGCGAGCCTGGATAGCTACTACGGCGAGGCGATGTCGATTGGCGAACGCGCGCCCGTGGCGTTGCGTAATTTCGCCGCGTCCGCGCGCTTGGCGGTTGGTGAAGCGTTGACCAACATTGCCGCGACCCACATCGGTCCTCTGACTCGCGTTAAGCTCTCGGCAAACTGGATGGCGGCGGCAGGGCATCCTGGGGAAGACGCCGGGCTTTACGATGCGGTGAAAGCGATTGGCGAAGAGCTTTGTCCGGCGCTGGGGTTAACGATTCCCGTCGGCAAGGACTCCATGTCGATGAAAACCCGCTGGCAGGAAAACGGGGAAGAACGCGCTATTACCTCGCCGATGTCACTGGTGATTTCTGCTTTTGCCCGCGTCGAAGACGTCCGCAATACGGTGACGCCGCAGTTGCGTATCGATCAGGACAACGCCCTGTTGCTGATCGACCTGGGCGCCGGGCACAAAGCGCTGGGCGCTACGGCACTGGCTCAGGTTTACCGTCAGTTAGGCCAAAAAACCGCGGATGTTCACAATGCGCAGCAATTGGCGGGCTTCTTTAATGCGCTGCAACAGCTGGTGGCCGATAAGGCATTGCTGGCGTATCACGACCGTTCGGATGGCGGCCTATTGGTCACGCTGGCTGAAATGGCATTCGCCGGGCACTGTGGCGTGAAGGTTGATATTTCCACGCAGGGCGAAGATACGCTGGCGACGCTGTTCAATGAAGAGCTGGGGGCGGTTATTCAGATTCCGGCCTCGCGCCGGGCGGAAGTGGAAGGCGTACTGGCCCAGCATGGTTTGGCGGACTGTGTCCATTATCTCGGCCGTGCTGAAGAGGGCGCCCGCTTTATTATTACGCGTGGCGAGGAAGTGATTTACCGCGAAAGCCGCAACACCATGCGTACCTGGTGGGCGGAAACCACCTGGCAGATGCAGCGACTGCGCGATAATCCACAGTGCGCCGATCAAGAGCATACCGCCAAGCAGGATGACAACGATCCCGGTCTGAATGTGGTGCTCACCTTTGAGCCGCAGGAAGATATTGCCGCGCCTTATATCGCCAAACAGGCTCGCCCGAAAGTGGCGGTGTTGCGTGAACAAGGCGTCAACTCTCATATTGAAATGGCGGCGGCTTTTCATCGAGCCGGTTTTGACGCCGTCGACGTGCATATGAGCGACCTGCTGGCTGGGCGGCGGGATCTGCAAGATTTCCATACGCTGGTTGCCTGCGGCGGTTTCTCTTATGGCGACGTACTGGGCGCGGGTGAAGGCTGGGCGAAGTCCATTCTCTTCAACTCCCGGGTACGCGATGAGTTTGCGGCGTTCTTCCAGCGTCCGCAGACGCTGGCGCTGGGGGTATGTAACGGTTGCCAGATGATGTCGAATCTGAGAGAGCTGATTCCAGGAGCCGAACTCTGGCCGCGTTTCGTCAAGAATAAATCGGAGCGTTTTGAAGCTCGCTTTAGTCTGGTGACGGTCGAGAAGAGCCCATCGTTGTTTATGAATGACATGGCGGGTTCTCGCATGCCCATCGCGGTTTCACACGGCGAAGGTCTGGTTGAAGTCCGTGATGGCGCTCATCTGGCCGCGCTGGAGCAGCATAATCTGGTGGCGTTGCGCTATGTGAATCACCATGGTCAGACGACGGAAAATTATCCGGCTAACCCGAATGGCTCGCCAAACGGCATCACTGCGGTGACCAGCGCCAGCGGCCGGGCGACGGTCATGATGCCGCACCCTGAGCGCGTATTCCGTACCGTCAGCAACTCCTGGCACCCGGAAGCCTGGGGCGAGGATAGCCCATGGATGCGT
The DNA here is from genome assembly GCF_002291445.1 of Brenneria goodwinii. Classification (NCBI taxonomy): domain Bacteria; kingdom Pseudomonadati; phylum Pseudomonadota; class Gammaproteobacteria; order Enterobacterales; family Pectobacteriaceae; genus Brenneria; species Brenneria goodwinii. Next base: position 457,280 of record NZ_CP014137.1, read on the forward strand.
ATGTTCCGCAACGCGCGTAAGCAGTTGGGATAATTTCGGCTTGAGTAAAACTGTAAGGGGCTTTGGCCCCTTAGGTCTGCCGGCAAACCAGCCTTATGGTTGTCACTTTTACTGCTGCATCGATCCATTATCCCGGCTAATGATTCGTCACCCCTGCTACTCCTCGTCATGCCTGTGGTGGTAGGCGGGGATCGCCTACTGAAACCGGCAGCAGGCATGGGTTGATGCCCGCCTTCTCAGGCATGACAAATCTTTACAAATAGCCAGGTCTTATCTTCACTGTCGTGTTTTTACGACAATCAGCTAGTTAAATGTCTCTAATAGGAGACATTTAACTAGCTGATTTATATGCACTGGCCCCGGCGTTAGGAAAAGTGTCTGTTTTTGACGACATATAATGGATGTTCACTCTATTGATCGAATTTTTAGCGCGGCTGGGTAAGTGAATAATCAATATTAATTTGTTATAAATTAATGATTTATGTTTTATCTATTAGAGTTGGCATGAAAGGTGCAAGATAACTGTCGTTGCTCATTCAACTGGTTATGATTGCGCTGCTGATTGGCAGAGACTTTCGCTCATAACACCTGGAATGACGCCAAAAGAAAAGGTGCCTATCGTCCAGCAGAACGATAACAGTATGCGCAAGCCGACTTTATCAAACATCGGGCGACACGTTGAGTGAGGCACCACCTATTCAGTTCCGCGGTCGGAAGAACCTCTTTTCCGATCGCGGAATGTCAATCTCCAGCCCGTATTTCTCTCCTGTTGATGATCACCTTCGTTTATCCTGTGTCTTTTGGCTTTTGGGCCGTCGCAATGCGGCGTATAAAAACGTTCCCGACATTTCTATAATCCTCAGTTGGCATCAGAGCGGAGCGATAGGTAGCGAGATGATTTCCCTGAAACGATGGCGTTTATTCCCGCGTTCTTTACGGCAGTTGGTCATTATGGCGTTTTTGCTGGTGCTGTTGCCGTTATTGGTACTGGCTTATCAGGCGTATCAAAGCCTGGATACGCTCAGCGAACAGGCCGCGGAGATCAACCGGACGACGTCAAGAGATGCCCGGCGAAGTGAGGCCATGACCAGCGTAGCGTTAGCCATGGAACGTAGCTATCGTCAGTATTGTGTGCTGGATGATCAAACGCTGGCGACGCTCTACCAGAATCAGCGTAATCAGTATTCTCAAATGCTGGACTCGCACGCTTCCGTCCTGCCCGATCAGCGTTATTATCAAACGCTGCGTCAGTATCTAACCCAGCTTACGGAATTACACTGCCACAATAGCGGTCCTGACCAGGCGGCATCCGCGCTATTGGAGAATTTCTCCCGCGCAAACGGACAAATGATCCAGATGACTCGCGAAGTGGTGTTTTCTCGTGGGCAACAGTTGCAACAGGCGATTGCTGAGCGCGGTCAGTTTTTTGGCTGGCAGTCGTTACTGTTGTTTCTGGTGAGTCTGATACTGGTCGTTCTGTTTACCCGTATGATTATCGGCCCGGTCAATGGCGTCGAGCGCATGATCAATCGCCTAGGAGAAGGGCGATCGTTGGGAAATACCAGTACCTTTAAAGGACCGCGCGAAATTCGTTCGCTGGCGCAACGCATTATCTGGTTGAGCGAGCGGCTTTCCTGGCTGGAGTCGCAACGGCATGAGTTTCTCCGACATATTTCCCATGAGTTGAAAACGCCGCTGGCGAGCCTGCGTGAAGGTACGGAACTGCTGGCTGATGAGGTGGCGGGGCCGTTGACCGCCGATCAGAAAGAAGTGGTGTCCATTCTGGACAGCAGCAGCCGGCATCTGCTGCAATTGATAGATCAGCTACTGGACTATAACCGTAAACTGGCGGATGCGCCGACGGAGTTGGAACGAGTCGACATTGAAGAAATCGTCGATATCGTCGTGTCGTCCCATAGTTTGCCAGCCCGAACCAAAATGATTCATACCGATATCGAACTGGAGTCTGAATACTGTTGGGCAGAGACGACGCTATTGATGCGGGTCATCGACAATCTCTATTCCAATGCGGTGCACTATGGCGAGGAATCCGGTAACATTTGGATCCAGAGTCGTCTGACGGGAAATCGGGTTCAGATCGATGTCGCCAATAGCGGCATACCGATTCCCGACGCGGAGCATAGCATGATTTTTGAACCCTTTTACCAGGGGAGCCATCAGCGTAAAGGCGCGGTAAAAGGCAGCGGACTGGGGCTGAGTATCGCTCGTGATTGTATCCGTCGCATGCATGGCGAATTAAGCCTGATATCTGTTGATTACGCTGACGTCTGTTTTCGTATTGAATTGCCATTAACTTCCGAGAATGAATAGATAATGAACGTATGGTTCGCCCGTCTTTGCCCGCTGCATATTCCGTCCGCCATCTTCGATGTGTCTTTCAGCCGCGTGTTAAAGGCCGTGGCGATGCCATCCCTGCCGTTATTGGCGATAGGGTTATTGACCGCCTGTAGCAATAATGTAGGCGGCCACATATCGCCGCAAGACGTGGAGAACTTAACGCCGAAAGAGCAGGTGACCGATTATCGGGTGGCGCAGTGTGAACACCTTTGGCAAGTGAGCGATCGGGATGCGATGGACAATGCGCTGTACTGGCTGCGAGCGATGGATTGCGCCGGCCGGTTGACCCAGAATCAGGCGCGCGAGGAAGCTCAGCTAGTGGCCGGCGGCGATTGGGAGAACGCGTTCAAACAGGGCATTTTGCTGGATAACGCCGGCATCTCGCAGGCAGAGCGGCGGCAGATGCTGGAAAGAATCAATTTGTTTCGCCTCGACTTTCCCGCCGCATTGCGTCCGTTGATGCAGACCTGGCGCGACAGGCAGACGCTGTTTCTGGCGTTATCCGATGAACGCTTACGCTATAAGCGGCTGCAGGAGTCGACGGATAAACAGCTGGAGTCACTGCAAACCGAGCAAAAGCAATTACAATATCAGCTTGAAACCACCAGGCAGAAGCTGGAAAACCTAACGGATATCGAACGTCAGCTTTCGACCCGTAAGCAGCTATCTGGGGAAATGCCGGATAACGATCCCGATCATCGCAATAATGCGGGCGCGGGGCGTGATAACTCGACGACCAAGGAGCCGAAAAACCAATGACAGTCCGCAAAGCGGCGAATTTGTTACTGGTGGACGACGACCCCAGCCTGTTAAAGCTATTAGGGATGCGTCTGACCAGTGAAGGTTTCAGCGTGATGACGGCGGAAAGCGGTCAGGAAGCGTTGCGCCTACTAACCAAAGAACAGTTCGATCTGGTGATTAGCGATCTTCGCATGGATGAGATGGACGGCATGGCGCTCTTTTCTGAAATACAGCGCTACCAGCCGGGGATGCCGGTGATTATTCTGACGGCCCATGGTTCTATTCCTGACGCCGTGGCGGCAACGCAGCAAGGGGTATTCAGTTTTCTGACCAAACCGGTCGATCGCGACGCCTTGTACAAAGCCATTGATGAAGCCTTGGCCTTATCCGCGCCGGTTGGCGATGAAAGCTGGCGTGAAACCATTGTGACCCGCAGTCCGTTGATGCTGCGCCTGCTGGAACAGGCCAAGATGGTTGCTCAGTCGGATGTCAGCGTTTTGATTAATGGTCAAAGCGGTACCGGGAAAGAGGTATTGGCTCAGGCGATCCATGCCGCCAGTCCGCGGGCGAAAAAAGCGTTTATCGCCATTAATTGCGGCGCTTTACCCGAACCCTTGTTGGAGTCTGAATTATTTGGTCACGCCAAAGGGGCGTTTACCGGCGCCGTCAGCAGCCGGGAAGGGCTGTTTCAAGCCGCGGAAGGCGGTACGCTGTTTTTAGATGAAATCGGCGATATGCCGATTTCGTTGCAGGTCAAGCTGTTGCGGGTTTTACAGGAGCGCAAGGTGCGCCCGCTGGGCAGCAACCGCGATCTGGACATTAATGTGCGGATTATTTCCGCCACCCACCGTGATTTACCGAAAGCCATGGAAAAAGGCGAGTTCCGCGAAGATCTCTATTATCGGCTGAACGTCGTCAATATGAAGCTGCCCGCTCTGCACGAACGAGCGGAAGACATCCCGCTATTGGCTAATCATCTGCTGCGGGAATCGGCCGCCAGACATAAGCCTTTTGTGCGATCTTTCTCAACCGATGCCATGAAACGGTTGATGACGGCAAGCTGGCCGGGTAACGTCCGGCAACTGGTTAATGTGATTGAACAGTGCGTTGCGCTGACCAGCGCCCCGGTGATCGGCGAGGCGCTGGTCGTACAGGCGCTGGAAGGTGAAAATACCGCGTTACCGACGTTTGTTGAGGCCCGCCATCAGTTCGAATTGAACTACCTGCGTAAACTGTTACAGATAGCCAAAGGCAATGTCACGCAGGCCGCGCGTATGGCGGGACGTAACCGGACTGAATTCTATAAACTGTTGGGGCGTCATGATTTGGACGCCAACGATTTTAAGGAATAATGCTAATAGATTGTAGGACTGGATTCTGACAATCTTTTTATTCTCGCTAATGCCCGGCTCTGGCCGCAACATAGGTATTACTAAGGTTCTTCGATGAAAAAAATTGATGCGATTATTAAGCCGTTCAAACTGGACGATGTACGTGAGGCGTTAGCTGAAGTGGGCATCACTGGGATGACGGTAACGGAAGTGAAAGGGTTTGGTCGCCAGAAAGGCCACACCGAGCTTTATCGTGGCGCTGAGTATATGGTCGACTTTCTGCCCAAGGTGAAGATTGAGATCATCGTAGGTGATGATATTGTCGACACCTGCGTGGAAACGATCATGCATACGGCGCAGACCGGTAAAATCGGCGACGGTAAAATTTTCGTCTTTGATGTCGCCCGCGTCGTGCGTATCCGTACCGGCGAAGAAGATGAAGAGGCGATCTGACGGCGCCCCATTTCCGTCATCCCCGCGTCAGTAGGCGGGGATCTGCTTCTGCTGGTCGTTCGGCGCCACTGGAGATGCCCGCCTTTGCGGGCATGACGGGTTGTAGGTTAAGACTTTATTATGGCCGCCGCTTTCCTTATATAATCAGCAAGATGCGCGCATAGCGGATGCTTGGGATTATTTTTTGCTCTTGACGACCAGTTTATCTGCCAATGTTTTTAACTCCGGCGTCTTGCGAATCGCATCCGCGACGATTGCGGAAACGGCGATGGCGCCTCGTTGCTGAAAATGCACGGGATCCGGTTTAGTCAGGCTGCCGGTCTGATTACGGTAAAAAGGGTAACGCGCGGGATCGACCGCCAGCCAGTACTGCTTCCAATGATTGCTATTCCCCTGATTGGCCAGCGCGATCGTCGCAGGTTCGATGTCCAGCAAAATGACCTTATTGGCTGTGGCGGTGTTTTTGATGGTCTGGCTGTAGTCGCCGATAAATGCATATCCGCCTTCGGCATTCTGTGTTGTAAAGTGATTATGTACGACGGGCGTGCCGATTTTACCGTCTGCCGTACGGACACGGGTTGTCGGCGTGAGCAGTACCGGCGTTAACTGATGTTGGCGGGCGAAATTGACATAACGTTCCAGCGACGTTTGAAACGACATGTCGGACTTCCCCGGAGGGGATTGGGTTTTGCCCGTTGCGTCATTGGGATAGGTGCACAGATTGGCGACATCGGCGGTGCCGCGCTCTGGTCTGGCGCTGTTGCAATTCTGATCATTGTTCCCCATCTGGATGAAGAGAAAATCGCCCGCTTTCATCAGCGGCTGCATCTGGCGAAACCAGCCTTCGTAGAAATAATCGCGTGAACCGCGGCCGGCGCGGGCGCCATTGACGACTTTTACTCCGCTATCGGTACGGAACTGCTGTTCAAAAACCTGACCCCATCCCATCCGCGGCAAGCGGGCTTTTTCGTAAGCCGCCGCGGTAGAATCCCCTACCAGAAAAATCCGCGTCTGCGCTTTTTGGATCGCGTCCAGATGCTGACGGGCGAAGTGATAATCCAGCGGTTCATAGGCTCCCTGGCCGTATAGGCCCACGATTGGTCGAAAAACGCTGTCGGTCAGCACGGTATGTCCCGAGTAGCCGGTGTTATTGTCGTAATTACGGTTGTGGTTAATCACATTGATAATTTTGGTGACGGCGTCCTGCTGGGCGGCGGGATAGGTGAGGGGATCAAAACGTGCGGGTGAGGTAATACCGGTTTGTTTTAATGCGGAATTGAATCCCGCGTGGAATGCGGCATAAGCCTTTTTCAAGGCGGCGTTATCCAGCGTCGGCGACGCGGAATAGTCAGTCAATTGTTGGGGGCCGATATAACCCGCGGCGACGGCGACGTCGGAGACGATACGGTCGGTCAGCGGGTTAATATTGACAATATTCTCATGACCGGATTGCAACGAAGGCGCCAGCGCATTCAGACAGATTGCCCGCGGAACGTTGTCGAGCTGGCAATTGGTGCCGCCGGACTCAATGGCTAGAAGACGCAGCGGTGATGACAGTCCTGAAATATCAAGATGATAGTTACCTTGCTCATCGGTTTGTCCTTGCCTGCGCTGGCCTAGCTGATCGCGGATGATAATGGTTGCCGGCAGATGAATCTCACGGTGCGTCACGCGGCCTGTCAGGGTTGTTTTCTCTCCCAGCTTGATGCTGGTTAATGTTTCGATAGCGCTTTGTTGTTTTGTTTTTTGCGCAGCGACGGATGATTCTGCATGTGCCGGTAACCAGGGAACGGAAAATAATATTGCGAAAGCCACACTATCAGAACAACGTTTCAACATGATTGGACATATCCTTTGTTACAAGAATCAAAAAACACTTTTTGCAAGTTCTACACGTCGCTAAAGGTCTTGCCGGATTAGCTTCGTTAAAAGGCTGAGGCTTTTTATTATGCACCTAATTTTGCCCGGGATGATGTCTAAATTCCGTAGAAATATGGCGTTTTTATTCATCTGCAATAAAATCCGATTTTCATTGCCGTGGGTTCTTTTTATGACCGATATCGTTATGAACGGTATCGGGAGGGCGATGCTTATCGAGGTGTGATCTCCATCGTTAGCGGCCCTATTTATGCTGCGGTTGTGGTATCAACATGAAGAAAAAACAGGTTGGAAATGAAGAAAACTCCGCTTTCCCTTCAATGAGGAAAACCCGCTCAGCCCTTGCGCTGTCTGTAGCTAATCGTTTGCGTAAAAACCTCTGTCAAGACCTATCTTCATTAGGGAGAAACGGTTTACACTATAGGCCAGTGCCCGAACGGGTGATTATTTTTTAATCTATTTAAGTTAGCTGAGTCAGGAGATGCGGATGTTAAAGCGTGAAATGAACATTGCCGATTATGATGCTGAGCTGTGGCAAGCAATGCAGCAAGAAGTCGTGCGTCAGGAAGAGCATATTGAACTGATTGCATCGGAAAACTATACCAGTCCGCGTGTCATGCAGGCGCAGGGTTCTCAGCTAACGAACAAATATGCTGAAGGTTATCCGGGAAAACGTTATTACGGCGGCTGTGAATACGTCGATGTGGTTGAGCAACTGGCTATTGATCGCGCTAAAGCGCTGTTCGGCGCAGATTACGCCAACGTACAGCCGCACTCAGGCTCTCAGGCTAACTTCGCCGTTTATACCGCGCTGCTGCAGCCGGGCGATACCATTCTGGGTATGAACCTGGCGCACGGCGGTCACCTGACTCATGGATCGCCGGTAAACCTGTCCGGTAAACTTTATAACGTCATCCCTTACGGTATCGACGAAAACGGCAAGATCGATTACGACGAGATGGCGGAACTGGCCCGCACGCACAAGCCCAAAATGATTGTTGGCGGTTTCTCTGCCTATTCCGGCGTGGTTGACTGGGCGAAAATGCGTGAAATCGCAGATAGCATCGGCGCTTATCTGTTTGTCGATATGGCGCACGTAGCCGGTTTGATTGCCGCCGATGTTTATCCGTCTCCGATTCCGCATGCCCATATCGTGACGACCACTACGCACAAAACGCTGGCAGGCCCGCGCGGTGGTTTGATTCTGGCGAAAGGCGGCGACGAAGATCTGTACAAGAAACTGAATTCCGCTGTCTTCCCTGGCGGACAGGGCGGCCCGCTGATGCACGTTATCGCGGGTAAAGCCGTTGCGCTGAAAGAAGCGATGGAGCCTGAATTCAAGATCTATCAACAGCAGGTGGCGAAGAACGCCAAAGCCATGGTTGAGGTGTTCCTGTCCCGTGGTTACGACGTGGTTTCCGGTGGAACAAGCAACCACCTGTTTTTGCTGGATTTAGTGAGCAAAAATATCACGGGTAAAGAGGCCGATGCCGCGTTGGGCCGCGCCAATATCACGGTTAACAAAAACAGCGTGCCGAACGATCCCAAGAGCCCGTTCGTGACTTCCGGTGTGCGTATCGGTACGCCGGCGGCGACCCGCCGTGGTTTTAAAGAAGCTGAAGTCCGCGAGCTGGCCGGTTGGATTTGTGATGTGCTGGACAACATCAATGACAAAGCCGTTATTGAGCGTACGAAGCAGAAAGTTCTGGATATCTGCGCCCGCTTCCCGGTTTACGCATAATCCACGGATTTTCCTCTGATAACTTCTGTCGGGGGAGATCTTCAAACGCCAGCCTTGTGCTGGCGTTTTAGTTTGATGACAAACACCTGGTCTATAAATCTGTTATTCTCAAATAGGCGGGAATCTGATTTTAATCAAATGGTTAACCATTAAGAAGATCCCCGCATTATTCGTTCCGTTCCTGGGACCGGCCTTCCGGCCGCCGCAAACGACGTTAAAAATCGCGCCCGGCGCATTGCGCCGACCTCCGCACTCTGACAGAGTAGCCAGCCAAAGAGGGAGAACCCATGGTACTGCAATCAACTCGCTGGCTGGCGCTAAGCTACTTCACTTACTTTTTCTGTTATGGCATTTTTCTGCCGTTCTGGGGCGGTTGGTTAAAAGGCGAGGGGCTTTCCGCCGAATCCATCGGGCTATTGCTGGGCATCGGTCTGGTCGCCCGTTTCGTCGGCAGCCTGGTGATTACGCCCAGCGTTAAGGATCCGTCGAAACTGATTCTGGTCTTGCGGATATTAGGACTGCTGGCGCTGGGGCTATCTGTTGGTTTCTGGTTAGGCAATGCCTGGCTGTGGCTTATGTTGGTGATGATCGGTTTTAATCTGTTTTTTGCTCCATTGGTGCCATTGACGGATGCATTGGCGGCTATCTGGCAACGGCAGATTGCCATGGATTATGGCAAGGTGCGGGTCTGGGGATCGATCGCTTTTGTCATTGGTTCCGCCGTAACCGGCCAACTGGCGGCCGTCTGGGGGCATTCGGCGATTCTGGCGATCCTGAGCGCCGGGTTGGTCGCCATGTTTCTATGTATGTTATTTCGGCCCAGCGTGATGCCGGAAGCCGCCGCATCGGCAGCGCAGTCTGTGACGGTCACGCCCTGGAAAACCTTGTTTCGGGAACCTTCGGTGTGGCGTTTTCTACTCTGCGTGTCCCTGTTACAGGGGGCGCATGCGGCATACTACGGTTTCAGTGTGATTTACTGGCAGAATGCGGGGTATTCCGCGGCGACCGTCGGTTATCTCTGGTCGTTGGGCGTCGTGGCTGAAATTATCATTTTCACCTTTAGCCAACGTCTGTTCCGGCGCTGGAGCGCCAGAAATCTACTCTTGCTTTCCGCCGTTTGCGGGGTGGTGCGTTGGGCGCTGATGGGGTCGACAGTGGCGCTTCCGTGGTTGATTGTGATACAGATATTGCACTGCGGAACCTTCACCGTTTGTCATCTGGCGGCGATGCGATTTATTGCGGCCCGTACCGGTGGCGAAGTCTTACGTTTGCAGGCCGTTTATTCAGCGTTGGCGATGGGCGGAAGCATTGCGTTGATGACGGTGGTGTCCGGCTTCTTGTTCGAACATTTACAGAACGGAACCTTTTGGGTGATGGCGATGCTGGCTGTTCCGGCGCTGTTTGTCCGTCCTTCCGTCAGCCGGCGGGCTGCCTGAAACGCATGAGGACTGAATGTTACATTATAATCGGTTAATTCGCTGGTGCAGACGAATCACGCTGTTGACGGCAAGCGTGGCGCTTGGCAGCCAGCCTGCATTTGCTCATCCACATAGCTTTATTGATATGCAAACAACCATCGAAAGTCAGAACGAACAGATTACCGGTTTGCGGATGCAGTGGACCATGGATCCCATTACGTCGGCCGATCTGTTGTACGATGCCGGCGAGGCGGAAAAAGAGTCCGAAATATGGAAGAAACTGGCTGCGGAAGTGATGGCGAATGTGTTGGGACAGCATTACTTCACCGATATTTATCGAGATAGCCAACCGGTGAAATATGCGCCGATGCCGACGGAGTATCACCTTTCCCGTAAAGGTAATCAGGCCGTGCTGGAGTTTGTCTTGCCGCTGGCCCATCCGCAGCCCTTGGCGGGGAAACCGCTGCTGATCTCTACGTATGACCCCACCTATTTTGTCGATATGTCTTATGAGAATGATAAGGCGATAAAGCTGGCGCCTTCCTTAGCTTCGCGTTGTAAAACAACGCTGGAGACGCCAAAACCGGATGCTGATTTGCAGTCTTACGCCCTGTCTCTGGATAAAGCCGATGCGCCGGATGAAGATATGGAACTCGGAAAACAGTTTGCCCAGCGAGTGACGTTGCAATGTCATTGAATGTGAGCGATACCCTACGCCGAAAATCATCCGCCGGCCGCTTGATCGGCCTGTGGCCGCTGTGGCTATTTATACTCCTGCTCGCTCTGGCTTTACACTGGGCGGTTGCCTATTGGTCGCATATCCTGTTGCAAAGCGCCGTCTGGCAAAAGTCGCTGCATCAGCAGATGTCGCACCTATTACAGATGGTTGCGGCAGAACCGCATCGGGCCGGGCTGGGTTTGATGGCGTTCAGTCTGGTGTATGGCGTGTTGCATGCCGTCGGGCCCGGACATGGCAAAGTGGTCATTATGACCTATCTTGCCACTCATCCTTCGAAGTTGAAAAGCAGTCTTAAACTTACCTGCGCCGCCTCTCTGGTTCAGGGCATGGTGGCCGTGCTGCTGGTGACGGTGGTGCTGGGAGTGTTACAGCTATCCAGCCGGACGTTGCATAGCAGCAGTTTCTGGATGGAGAAGGGGAGCTTTATCCTGATCGCCGTGCTGGGGGCGGTACTCTGTTTCCGGGCGCTGCAACGGTTATCGTCCACGCTTCATCGCAGAGCGAAACCTGTCGCTATTTTACGTTTAACGCCGCTAGGCCAGCATGATTCACAACTGAAAATCCCTGTTGGCGTTAGCGCGATGAACCTCGGGCATCGTGCTGATATCTGTCAACATAATGGGTGTGGATGCGGTCATCGCCATCTTCCCAGCCAGGAGGAGCTTAATCAGGATGGCAACTGGCGCACGCGTTTGACGATCGTGTTAGCCATGGGATTGCGGCCATGCTCCGGGGCGATACTGGTATTGCTATTTTCTAAGGTGATAGGCGTATTTCTCTGGGGGATCGCCTCTGCGCTGGTCATGGCTTTGGGAACGGCGCTAACCATTTCTACGCTGGCGCTGCTGGTATTTTACTGCCGCCGGATGATCGAACGGTTAGGCGGTAAGGGTACGCCATCTCTCTGGCGGCGCGTTGCCGGATCGCTGCTGTCGTTGGCCGGAGGGCTTATCTTGCTCGGAAGCGGCATTCTGCTGTATCTGAGCGCACAGCCGGTAATGATGGGAGGGATTCGTCCGTTCTCCGGTTGAGATCAGGATACCGGCCGCTGTTTGCCGCCGGTATCCCTGTGACTAACTATCCGGTTCGTTCACCAGGCCGTCGATAATCACCTGCGGAATGCCTTGCGAACAGCGCTCGATACGGCCTTTCACCCCATAGACCGCGGCCAGGCTTTCCGGACTGATCACATCGGCGGGGACGCCATCCGCGATCAGATTGCCGTTTTGCAGCATTAGCGCATGATCGCCATGGCGTAGCGCGATATTGATATCGTGCACCACGACCACTGTGGTAATGTCCCGCTTGCGCGTCTCTCTGCGGACTAAATCCATGACATGAAACTGATAGTTCAAATCCAGCGCGCTTAGGGGTTCGTCCAGCAATAACAGCGAAGGCTGCCGAATTAACGACTGCGCCAGCCCGACCAGCTGTTTTTGCCCGCCGGAAAGCTGATCGAGATAGCTTAACGCCAGATGTTCAATACCAAGCTGCTTCAGCAGCGTCATCACTTCAGCCTGGCTTTCGGCGTTATGGTGGCCGCCGGATGCCCGTTGGGCGACGATAATGGATTCGAGCACATGCAGGTGCACGCCCGCCGGCAGCGACTGCGGCAGGTAAACCACTTTCTCCGCCCGTTTGGCGAACGGCAATTGCATTAGGTCGCTGTTATCCAGCCACAGTTCTCCCTCGGAACGATTCAATCCGGCCATGGCCCGTAACAGCGTGGACTTGCCGCTACCGTTGGGACCAAGCAGTACGGTGATCTTGCCGCGGGGCAATAAAGGCACGGACAGATCGCGAATTACCTGCCGTTTAGGATAACCGGTACGAAAATGGGAAATGCGTAATCCTGATGATATCTGCTGGCTCATACATTCCCCCGATGGCGCAGAATGATGCTGAGGAAGAACGGAACGCCAACCAACGAGGTGACGATCCCGACAGGGATAATCACGCCGGGGATCATATTTTTCGAGGCGACGGAGGCGAGCGAAAGCACCAATGCGCCGAACAGCGCGCTGGCCGGCAGATAGAAACGGTGATCTTCGCCGAATACCAAGCGGGCGATATGCGGCGCGACCAAGCCAATAAAGCCGATGGGGCCGACAAAGGCGACGGACACCGCAGAGAGAATACTGATGCGCAGCAGCGTCGCCAGACGCAGACGGCGAACGTTGATGCCAAAGCTGACGGCGCGATCTTCTCCGAGCCGCAAGGCCGTCAGTTTCCAGGAACTCATCAGCGATAGCGGCATCACCACGATCAGGATAAGCAACAGAATGCCCAGTTTCTCCCAGGATGCCCGCGCCAGGCTGCCCATTGTCCAGAAAACCAACCCTTGCAGCGTGTCTTCGTTGGCGACGAACTGCAACATGGAAACCAGCGCGTTAAAGGTAAACACCAGCGCGATGCCAAACAGCACAACGCCGGACGTGGCGACCTGCGTCCAGCGCGTGATGCCGTCCAGCAACAGGGCGGCCAATAGGGCGAAAAGAAACGCGTTGGCGGAGATGAACCACTGAGCCGGAATACCGGGAATGCCGATACCCAGCACGATGGCGAGAGCGGCACCAAACGCGGCGGCGGAAGATACCCCCAGCGTAAAGGGGCTGGCCAGCGGGTTATTCAGAATGGTTTGCATCTCGGCGCCGGCCAGCCCGAGGGCCAGCCCGACGACGATCGCCATCAGGGCGTAAGGCAGACGAATATCCCAGACGATCACCCGGGTGCCCGCATCGGCGCTGGCGGGATGCATCAGCGTTTGCCATAACACGTCGAGCGTCAGCCCCGAAGGACCCATGGTGAAATCCAGCAGTAAGGAGCCGATAATTGCCGCAATCAGCAGCGTGATGGCGGTCACCCGGCGGCGAATGATATGGCGATAGCCGCTCATCACGTTATTGCTGGACACAGTATTTCCAGCAATAACCTGTTCGGCTACGCGAGGCGTGTCGGCTATTTTAGGGTCAGTTGTTACGCTCATAAACGCTTACTCAGACGGTTTCCAAAAATAGATGAAATCGCTGCCGGGCAACGCAGTGAAATGACGCATGACATAGCGGTAGTTCTCATCCGGGTTCAGCGCAGAAAATTGCTGCGGGTAAATCGCCTTTGCCAGATATTCCATGCCAATAATATTGAACGGATTATTATAGAACTGATGATAGATACCGTATGCCCGTTTTTGCCGCACGGCCGGAATCTGGCTAACCCCGTCGCGGTTTAGCAATATGACGGCCTGCTTATCAATACTTTTTCCGTCGGCGCCGAGACCAAACGGCAGCGGATTCACGCTGTTGCCGTCGTTGTTATTACCACGTTTGGCGCCGGTCATGACGTAAACATCGGGTTGCATACTGATGAGTTTCTCTAATGAGACATAGCCATTGGCGCCTGGCAGTATATCGGAACCGATATTTCGTGCGCCGATGGCTTCCACCAGCCCTCCCCAGCCGTTGTGGGCATGGCTGAAGCAGCAGGAGTCCGAACGCCCGGCCCAGGCTTCGACAAATACGTTTGCCTTGGCGGGCAGGGCCGCCGTCTGTTTTTGTATCTCCGTGAGATGCTGGCGATAAAAATCAGTATAGGCTTTAGCATTGTCTTCCTTGTTTAACACTTTTCCCAGCAGATCAATACTGGACGCCGTATTTTTAACCGGATTGACTTCATAATCGACAAACACCACCGGGATGTTAAGCGCTTGCAGTTTGTCGATAACGCCGCTGCCCGTCAGAGTCGGTTTGGAACGCAACTGGGCGATCATCAGATCCGGTTGCTTCGACAGCACGCTCTCCAGTTCAACTTCCCCCATGTCGCCAAGGCCCATATCCATAATCGCGTCGGCTTCCGGCCATTTGTCTGTCATCAGCGCCCAGGTCGCTTTATCCGATTTTCTCGGCTGGTTATTCCAGGCCACCAGGCGTTGAAACGGATTCTCTCTGTCGAGCAGCGCCAGCGACATGATGTCGCGGCCGTCCTGTAGGACGATGCGTTTGGGCTCCTGTTCGATTTCGATCTTCCGTCCGTCCATATCCGTAACGGTAAGCGGATATTGCGTGGCGTAGCTGGTGAAGGGGAGGGTGAGCGCCGTGGTCAGCAAAAGACCACACAGTGTTTCCTTGTGCATTGCCATTGTCCTAATGTTGTCTGTTGTTGAAGAGTAATGATTTTAATAACCATTATCATATATTCACGGAATTATCGTGCGGATGGAAGAGCAAACGGAGCAGAAATAACTAAAAAAAGCATGCCAGCACGGGGCTGGCATGGAACATTCAGCGGTAGGCGAGCTATCAGCGCTTTAACGCATCGCTTAATTCGTCGCGGATGGTTGCCAGTATGGATTTGACCACGCGTGGATTGCCCGCAACCAGATTACCGGAAGAGAGGTAATTGTGACCGCCAACGAAATCGGTCACGACACCGCCGGCTTCACGAACCAGCAGTTCGCCGCCGGCGAAATCCCAGGGTTTCAGGCCGATTTCAAAGAATCCGTCGACACGGCCGGCGGCAACATAGGCCAGATCCAGCGCGGCGGAACCCGTGCGGCGAAAATCCGCGCATTGGGTAAATAGCGTTTCGATGATTTTAATGTAGCTTTTGGCGTGTTGTTTGCTTTTGAACGGGAAACCGGTAGCCAGTACCGTGCCATCCAGATCGCGGGCATTGCTGCTGCGCAGACGGTAACCGTTTAACTGCGCGCCCTGACCGCGGGTGGCGGTGAACAGTTCGTTACGCATGGGGTCGTAAACAACGGCGACTTCAGTGCGGCCTTTGATGCGAACCGCGATGGATACCGCGAAGTGCGGCAGGCGTTTGATAAAATTGGTGGTGCCATCCAGTGGATCGATTACCCATTGCACATCTTGATCTTCGCCCGTCAACTCGCCGCATTCTTCACCAATGATGGTGTGCTGCGGATAAGACTTGCGGATGACTTCAACGATCAGGCGTTCAGCATCCCGGTCAACGTTGGTGACAAAATCATTGCTGCCTTTTTGACTGGCTTCTACAGCGTCAGGAGTTTCGTAATTCTTAGCAATTAAATTACCGCCTTTACGCGCAGCGCGTATAGCGATATTGAGCATCGGATGCATGGTATCGTCCACTAGAATGTTAAAGAACAGAAAGCGGCGCGTATTATAGCAGGAGAAAATGAAAATATCTAAGTTTGTGTTAGAATCTCCCGATTTCCTCTTCGTATTATCGAGTCCGCATGT
Source organism: Brenneria goodwinii (assembly GCF_002291445.1). NCBI lineage: Bacteria > Pseudomonadati > Pseudomonadota > Gammaproteobacteria > Enterobacterales > Pectobacteriaceae > Brenneria > Brenneria goodwinii. Next base: position 473,161 of record NZ_CP014137.1, read on the forward strand.
TACACAATATTCGCGTTGTTCTGGTTGAAACGTCCCACACCGGCAATATGGGATCGGTGGCCAGGGCGATGAAAACCATGGGGTTAAGTAAGCTCTATCTGGTTAATCCGCTGGTCAAACCCGATTCACAAGCGATTGCCTTATCCGCCGGCGCCAGCGATGTGATCGGCAATGCCACCCTGGTTGAAACGCTCGATCAGGCTCTTGAGGGGTGCAGCCTGGTCATCGGCACCAGCGCGCGTTCACGCACTTTACCCTGGCCGATGCTGGAGCCGCGCGAATGCGGCGTTCGCAGCGCGCAGGAAGCGGAACATGCGCCCGTCGCCCTGGTTTTTGGCCGGGAACGCGTAGGGTTGACCAACGATGAATTACAGAAGTGCCATTATCATGTTGCCATCCCCGCCAACCCGGAGTATAGCTCGCTGAATCTGGCGATGGCCGTACAGATCCTGGCGTACGAAGTGCGCGTCGCTCATCTGGATCGCTTGCAGGCAGGCGAGGAAGAGCATAGCGAAACGCCTTATCCGCTGGTGGACGATCTGGAGCGTTTTTACCAGCATCTGGAGCAGACATTGCTGCAAACGGGTTTTATTCGGCAGGCTCATCAAGGGCAGGTGATGAATAAGCTGCGTCGGCTGTTTACCCGGGCTCGGCCGGAAAGTCAGGAGTTGAATATCCTGCGCGGTATCCTGAGTTCGATTCAGAAAAATAACGGCTAACGGCCGTCTGAATAATACTTGAGTGAATCGCTAGGTTAAATAGTTGACTAAAATACTCGGGAATGTCAGACTCAAATTCTGTTTCGCCAATACATGTTTTAATAATACATGTTTTATCTACAGGTACCACTATCATGAGACTGACATCTAAAGGCCGTTATGCCGTTACCGCCATGCTTGATGTGGCGCTGCATTCCAAAGAAGGCCCGGTTCCGCTGGCGGATATCTCGGAACGCCAGGGCATTTCGCTCTCTTACCTGGAACAACTATTTTCTCGCTTGCGTAAAAACGGGCTGGTTGCCAGCGTCCGCGGTCCGGGCGGCGGCTATCTGCTGGGTAAACATGCCAGCGAGATCGCTGTCGGCACCGTCATTTCCGCCGTAGACGAATCGGTGGACGCCACGCGTTGTCAGGGGCGCGAAACTTGTCAGGGCGGGGAGCGCTGCCTGACGCATACCTTATGGCGCGATCTGAGCGATCGCATCACCGACTTTCTGAACAACATTACGTTGGATGAGTTAGTCAATAACAAAGAAGTGTTGGACGTGGCGGATCGTCAGGAAACGGATACGCGCCGTGCCGCCAACGGACGTCCGCAAGATACGATTAACGTCAATCTGCGCGCTTAGAATACCTGGAGTAAACAACCGGGAACGTTTTTTAACGTCGTATGATGACGGGCGATGATGGCCCGTCATAAAAGTTTTTAACAACGCATCGCGTTGGCTCGAAAAAAATATACGGGCGCAACAGCCCGTTATAAAACAAGACGCTTTGCACGTTTTGATGTGATGTACGGAGTTTATGAGCAATGAAGTTACCGATTTATCTGGACTATTCAGCCACCACGCCGGTTGATCCGCGAGTGGCTGAAAAAATGATGCAGTTTTTGACCCTGGACGGTACTTTTGGCAACCCGGCTTCTCGCTCCCACCGTTTTGGCTGGCAGGCGGAAGAAGCTGTCGATATCGCCCGTAATCAAATTGCAGAGTTGGTAGGCGCGGATCCGCGCGAGATTGTATTTACATCCGGTGCGACAGAGTCGGACAACCTGGCGATCAAGGGTGCCGCTAATTTCTATCAGAAGAAAGGCAAGCACATCATCACCAGCAAAACGGAACATAAAGCCGTGCTGGATACCTGCCGTCAGTTGGAGCGCGAAGGGTTTGAAGTCACCTATCTGGCGCCGCAGCGTAACGGCATTATCGATCTGAAAACGCTGGAAGCCGCGGTGCGTGATGACACTATTCTGGTTTCCATCATGCATGTGAATAATGAAATTGGCGTGGTGCAGGACATTGCGACGATCGGCGAAATGTGCCGTAGCCGCGGCATCGTGTTCCACGTCGACGCCACCCAGAGCGTGGGCAAACTACCCATCGATCTGAGCCAGTTAAAAGTGGATCTGATGTCGTTCTCCGGCCATAAGATTTATGGGCCGAAAGGGATCGGCGCGCTGTATGTCCGCCGTAAACCCCGTATTCGCATTGAAGCGCAGATGCACGGCGGCGGTCATGAACGCGGCATGCGTTCCGGCACATTGCCGGTACACCAGATTGTCGGCATGGGCGAAGCGTATCGTATCGCTAAAGAAGAGATGGATACCGATGTCGCTCGTTTGCGCGCATTGCGCGATCGTCTGTGGAACGGCATCAAAGATATCGAAGAAGTCTATCTGAACGGCGATCTTGAACAGGGCGCGCCCAACATCCTTAACGTCAGCTTTAATTATGTTGAAGGTGAATCGCTGATCATGGCGCTGAAGGATCTGGCGGTATCGTCCGGTTCCGCCTGCACCTCCGCCAGTCTGGAACCCTCCTACGTATTACGTGCGCTGGGTATGAATGATGAGCTGGCACACAGTTCGATTCGTTTCTCTCTCGGGCGTTTTACCACCGAAGAAGAGATCGACTACACCATTGAACTGGTGCGTAAATCTATCGGCCGCCTGCGCGAGCTTTCTCCGCTGTGGGAAATGTTCAAGCAGGGCGTGGATATCAGCAGCATCGAATGGGCGCATCATTAATTCGCAGGATAGGGGGCGACGATTATGGCTTACAGCGAAAAAGTAATTGATCATTATGAAAATCCGCGCAACGTAGGATCTTTTGATAATGCGGATCCGAGCATCGGCAGCGGTATGGTTGGCGCGCCGGCCTGCGGTGATGTCATGAAGTTGCAGATCAAAGTCAACGATGAGGGCATCATTGAAGATGCGCGCTTCAAGACTTATGGCTGCGGTTCCGCCATTGCGTCCAGCTCACTGGTGACTGAGTGGGTGAAGGGGAAATCGCTCAACGAAGCCGAGTCGATTAAAAATACGCAGATTGCCGAAGAACTTGAGCTGCCGCCGGTAAAAATCCACTGCTCTATTCTGGCGGAAGATGCCATCAAGGCCGCGATTGCGGATTATAAAAGTAAACGTGAAGCCAAGTAGCTTACTGAGGTTGTTGTATGTCGATTTCTTTGAGCGACAGCGCGGCGCAACGAGTAAACGCCTTTTTGGTTAACCGGGGCAAAGGCATTGGTCTGCGCCTTGGCGTTCGGACATCAGGCTGTTCCGGTATGGCGTATGTGCTGGAGTTTGTTGATGACGTGAATGCGGATGACGTGGTGTTCGAAGACAAAGGCGTCAAGGTTATTGTCGATGGTAAAAGCCTGGTTTATCTCGACGGCACCGAACTGGACTTCGTCAAGGAAGGGCTGAACGAAGGCTTTAAGTTCAATAACCCTAACGTTGCCAGCGAATGCGGTTGCGGCGAAAGTTTTAACGTTTAACCACTTCCCCGGGTGATGATCATCTCTCCCTGTTTCTTCCGGCTGGTGGCCGGGAGAAATAGCGGCATAATGACGGAGTCACCCAGAACCCTCAGAGCACGCTATGGATTACTTTACTTTGTTCGGGCTGCCGATTCGCTATGATGTGGATGGCAGCCTGCTTGCTTCCCGTTTTCAGGAACTGCAACGGCAGTTTCACCCCGATCGTTTCGCGGCTAGCCCGGAAAGGGACCGTATGCTGGCATTGCAGCAGGCCGCAACGATCAATAATGCTTATCAGGCGCTGAAACATCCGCTGAAACGCGCGGAGTATATGCTATCTTTGCACGGTTTCGATTTAAGTAACGAACAGCATACGTTACGTGATACCGCGTTTCTGATGGAACAGCTCGAATTACGCGAGGAGCTGGAGGCCATTGAGCACCGTTCCGATGCCGAAGCGGCGCTGGCTGAATTCGCCGGGCGGCTGCAGGCCATGCTGGTTGAACGCAGCGGGCAAATGCGCGACGAACTGGATCGGCAAGCGTGGCAGCATGCCGCGGATACCGTGCGTAAACTGCGTTTTTTAGACAAGCTCCAGCAGCAGGTTGAACAACTCGAAGAACAATTGCTGGATAGGTAAGTTTTAGTTCGGTAGGGAAGACGGTCGTGTTAACGCAAGGCGCGTTATTTTCCCGCCGGCCAATTGATGGAAGCTCAATATGGCCTTATTACAAATTAGCGAGCCGGGCCTCAGCGCGGCGCCGCATCTGCGGCGTCTGGCTGTCGGCATTGATTTAGGCACCACCAATTCCCTGGTCGCCGCCGTGCGCAGCGGTGAGGCGCAAACGCTGACAGACCGCGAGGGCCGGGACCTTCTGCCATCCATTGTCTATTATCATGCCGAAGGGCATGAGGTCGGCTGGGCCGCCTGCGAAAAGGCGGCCGGCGATCCCGCCAATACCGTCAGTTCGGTAAAACGCATGATGGGGCGTTCTTTGGCGGATATCCAGCAACGTTATCCTCATTTACCCTATCAATACCAGGTCAGCGATAATGGTCTGCCGTTAATCCAAACGTCGGCGGGGAATCGGAATCCGATTCAGGTTTCAGCGGATATTCTGTCCGCGCTGGCTCAGCGTGCGCAGAAAGCGTTAGGCGGCGCGCCGGACGGCGTAGTGATCACCGTTCCCGCCTATTTTGATGATGCGCAGCGTCAGGGAACGAAAGATGCCGCCCGTTTAGCCGGGCTGCATGTTTTGCGCCTGCTTAATGAACCTACCGCCGCTGCTATCGCCTACGGATTGGATTCGGGCAAAGAAGGCGTGATAGCCGTTTATGATCTGGGCGGCGGAACCTTTGATATTTCTGTTCTGCGTTTAAGCCGCGGCGTGTTTGAAGTCTTGGCGACCGGCGGCGATTCCGCGCTGGGCGGCGATGATTTCGACAATCTTTTAGTGGAATGGCTGCGCGAGCAGGCGGAGATAACCTCCCGTGACGATCGCCATTTGCAGCATGCGCTGCGCGAAGCCGCCATTCAGGCCAAGATCGCATTAAGCTCGGCGGAATCGGTGCACGTCGATGTGGCGGGTTGGCAAGGCGACGTTACGCGCGCCCAGTTTAACGCGCTGATCGCCCCGTTGGTTAAGCGTACGCTGTTGTCCTGTCGTCGAACCCTGAAGGATGCGGGCGTTACGCCGGATGAGGTACAGGAAGTGGTGATGGTCGGCGGCTCAACCCGCGTGCCGCTGGTTCGTGAACGGGTCGGCGAATTCTTTGATCGCCCTCCGTTGACGTCCATCGATCCCGATAAAGTGGTGGCGATTGGCGCCGCCATTCAGGCCGATATTCTAGTGGGTAACAAGCCGGATAGCGAAATGCTGCTGCTGGATGTCATTCCGCTGTCGCTGGGTCTGGAGACGATGGGCGGTCTGGTGGAGAAGATCATACCGAGAAACACCACCATCCCGGTCGCCAGGGCGCAGGAATTCACCACTTTCAAAGACGGCCAGAGCGGGATGATGATCCACGTTTTACAGGGTGAACGAGAACTGGTTCAGGATTGTCGCTCGCTTGGGCGTTTTACTTTGCGTGGTTTACCGCCGTTGCCCGCCGGTGGCGCGCATATTCGCGTTACCTTTCAGGTCGATGCCGATGGACTGTTGAGCGTGACGGCCATGGAGAAATCGACGGGCGTGGAAGCCTCTATTCAGGTCAAACCGTCTTATGGCCTGAATGATACGGAAATCGCCGCCATGATTAAGAACTCCATGCTGAACGCGCAAGGGGATGTGGGCGCCCGGATGCTGGCCGAGCAAAAAGTTGAGGCGGTCAGGGTGTTGGAGAGCCTCCGCGGCGCGTTGGCCGCCGATGCCGATTTGCTGGCCGATGATGAAAAAGCCGCTATCGTTTCGGCATCTGAACATTTACGGCAGACGATGTCCGGAACGGATGCGCAGGCGATTGAAGCCGCAATAAAAATAGTCGATCAACAAACCCAGGGGTTTGCCGCTCGTCGCATGGATTCGTCTATTCGGCGCGCATTGGCGGGGCACTCTGTGGACGAGGTTTAAACATGCCTAAGATTGTCTTTCTGCCTCATCAGGATTTGTGTCCTGAAGGGGTGGTTTTGGAAGCAGAACGCGGGGAAACTATTTTGGATGTGGCCCTGCGTAACGGAGTTGAAATTGAGCATGCCTGTGAGAAATCCTGCGCTTGCACCACCTGTCATTGTATTGTCCGAGAAGGCTTTGATTCTTTAGCGGAAAGCACGGAAGACGAAGATGACATGCTGGATAAAGCCTGGGGGCTTGAGCCTGAAAGCCGGTTAGGTTGTCAGGCGCGTGTGGCGGATGAAGATTTGGTGGTTGAAATCCCCCGCTACACTATTAATCATGCTCGTGAACACTAACAGACAGGAGTGGCTATGGGATTGAAATGGACGGACAGTCGCGCAATTGGCGAAGCGCTTTACGATCAATATCCTGATGTCGATCCGAAAACCGTCCGCTTTACCGATATGCACCAATGGATTTGCGAGCTGGAGGAGTTTGACGATCTTCCCGAGGCATCCAATGAAAAAATTCTGGAAGCGATCCTGCTGGTTTGGTTAGATGAAGCGGATTAATTGACCATGCGGGCTGCCTGACGGCGGCCCGTTATTTTTGTGCGATGGCGCAAAGGTAGTCTATACCCAATAGATTTCGAGTTGCAGGAAGGCGGCAAGCGAGTGAATCCCCAGGAGCTTAGATAACTAAGTGACTGGGGTGAATGAGGGCAGCCAACGCACCCGCAACTTGAAAGATGAAGGGTATAAAGAACAATCTGGAGCAGAATTATGACAAGCGAAGCTATGCTGGTATCACTCTCCAACCAACCCGCTGATGCGCGCTGGGGAGAGAAAGCGCCGTTAAGCGCGAACGATCAGGGGTTTACTATCCATCTGAACGGGACGTCGCCGTTAGCGACTATCCAACGTGCGGCCCGTAAAATAGACGGACAAGGCATCAAACATGTCGAATTGTCCGGCGAGGGCTGGGATCTGGAAAGCAGTTGGGCGTTCTGGCAGGGATTCCGCGGGCCAAAAGGGAAACAGACGGTTGAATGGGCCGAACTGAACGACGCCGACAAGAAAGAGCTGGACGATCGCCTCAAGATCGTGGATTGGGTACGCGATACGATCAACCTGCCGGCGGAAGATCTGGGGCCGGAACAGCTGGCAACCCGGGCGATCGATCTGTTGTGCGATGTCGCAGGCGACGCCATCAGCTATCGGATCACCAAAGGCGACGATCTGCGCGAACAGAACTACGCCGGTATTCATACCGTGGGCCGTGGATCCGACCGTTCTCCGGTGCTGCTGGCGCTGGATTATAACCCTACGGGTAGCCCGGATGCGCCGGTGTTTGCCTGTCTGGTTGGGAAAGGCATTACCTTTGACACCGGCGGTTACAGCCTGAAGCCCAGCAGCTTTATGGACTCCATGAAGTCGGACATGGGCGGGGCGGCGACGGTAACCGGCGCGCTGGCGCTGGCCATTGCCCGCGGGTTGAAACAGCGGGTTAAGATGTACCTGTGCTGCGCCGATAATATGGTCAGCGGCAATGCGTTTAAGCTGGGCGATATTATCCGCTATCGCAACGGCAAGAGCGTTGAGGTCATGAATACCGATGCGGAAGGGCGTTTAGTCCTGGCTGATGGCCTGATTGATGCTTCCGAACAGAATCCGCAACTGATCGTTGACTGCGCAACCCTGACCGGCGCGGCTAAAACGGCGCTGGGTAATGATTATCACGCCTTGTTTAGTTTCGACGATGAGCTGGTCGATGCCTTACAGCAAAGCGCCAGACAGGAAAGCGAACCGTTCTGGCGTTTGCCGTTGGAAGAGTTTCACCGCAGCCATTTGCCTTCAAATTTCGCGGATTTAAACAACATAGCCGGTGCGGCCCACAGTGCGGGCGCCAGCACGGCGGCGGCGTTTCTGTCTCACTTTGTGAAGAATTATCAGCAGGGCTGGTTGCACATTGACTGCTCCGCCACCTATCGCAAGGGCGCGGTAGAACAGTGGGCGACCGGCGCAACCGGGGTGGGCGTGCGGACGCTGGCGAATCTGCTGCTGAGCAAATCCAAGTAATTCAGGCGTCAGCAAGCATAATGTACCGATAAACGAAACCGGGTTGATGCCCGGTTTTTAATGTCAACGATGAGTTGAGGATCGATATGGAGTTTTCACCGCAAAATAAACTGGAAGAGATTCTGGTTCTGGCGGCCACCGAGCCAGCACACCGACCGGAGTTTTTCAAGGAACTGATGGATGCCACGGTATTTATACTCGGGCAGACTGACGACCTCGCTGAGGGAGAGAACAACGTTTTGCATGCAGGGAGTAACGTCCAGATTCAGCACTGGGAAAAAGCCGATGGCTCTTCAGCCATTCCTTTTTTCTCTTCGTTGGAAGCCTTACAACTGGCGATCACCCAGGAAGCGTCATTCCTGGCGTTACCCGTGCGCTCGCTGTTTGAGTTGACGCTGGGCGCTACGTTGTTTCTCAACCCGAATCTGCCCTATGGCAAAGAATTCCTGCCGCAGGAAGTGGAACATATGCTTTCCGGCGAAGGCCATGGGTTTGTGCAGCAGCGGGTGGTCGAAGAAGAGACCGAAGTATTGCTTGGCCAGCCAGCCGAGATGCCGGTACAGATGATCGATTCGCTGACGCAGCTATTTACCAAATACCGCAATGTCCGCCGGGCGTTTCTGGCCCAGATTCACGAAGCCGGCGAACAGGAACCGCATTTATTAATCGGCCTGGATGTCGATACCGATGATGTGGATGAGGTTATTCGCGCCGCCGGCAGCGTCGCCAGCGATACCGTAGCGGATGAGCGTCCTATCGATTTATGTCTGGTGAAGGAAGGCGAGCCAGGCGTTAGCCATTATATGATAAAACATACCACGCCTTTCTATGAGCGTAAGTGGGGCAGCTTTCTACGTGATTTTAAAGGCACGGGAAGCGCCTGAGAAGAACGCCGCCGCGATGGGTTATCGATCCACCGCGGTGGCCAGTGATGATAATAGAACGGTATAATCAGATCGGATGCAAACGAACCGATCACCTTCCCTTCCGCCGCATCAATGGCCGCGATCGACTCATCATTTGCTGCGCCAGTTCGCGGAGCGTTATTCTTCCCACCTGGGTTTAATCCAGCGTAATAGGAAGATCGTCCCGGCTGCCCCATTCGCTCCATGAGCCATCATACAGCGTGACATTCCGCACGTTCAGCAGCGTCAATGCCAGAACGACCACGGCGGCGGTAACGCCGGAACCGCAGCTGGCGACGGCAGGCCGGTTTAGATCCACGCCATGGCTGCGCAAGATGGCCTCCAGCTCGTCGTTGGGTTTCAGCGCGCCGTCGGCGACCAAATCGCTCCAGGGAACGTTAAGGCTGCCCGGAATATGACCGCGGTGCAGGCCCGGACGCGGTTCGTCGACTTCCCCGTTGAAACGGGCCGCCGGGCGGGCGTCGATAATTTGCGCGGAGGCGTTGCCGATTATCGCCAACACGTCGTCACGCTGGCGGATGACCGACGTATCCAGCCGGGCAGTGAAAGTCTGCGGTGAGCGTTCAACGTTTCCCTGCTCCAGCGGCAGGCGTTGATTTTTCCAGCCGGCCAACCCGCCGCTCAGAATCGAAATCCGCTTAACGCCGCAAATATGCAGCATCCACCAGGCGCGAGGGGCGGAAAACAGGTTGCCCTCATCATAAATGACGATATGTTGCCGATCGCTGATGCCGAGTTTGCCCATCGCGAGGGAAAAGTCTTCGCCGGCGGGCATCATATGAGGCAGATCGGTACGATGATCGGATAAGGTTTCAATATCAAAAAAGACCGCTCCCGGTAAATGTCCGGCGCGGTATTCGGCATGAATGTCGCGAGTGGTTTCGCCCGGCGGCAACATGCGGGCATCAATGAGTGTGATATTGCTATCGTCAAGGTGTTCGGCTAGCCAGGCGGCAGAAACAAACAATTCGGAAGAAGATGCTGACATAAAGCCCCCGCGCAGGGGATGATGAATCATCCCCAGTGTGAAATGATAGGGGCATTGTCAGCGATTTCACCTGTCCCGACAAGTGTGGACTTACCGGACGGCTCCGCGCTTATATGCTTGTTTTAACTGCGGCCTGCGCGCGCGGTTAGCCGCGATCATTTCTTCAACCGTGGCGTTGGCGTGTTGCCGGGGCGACACGGTACGGTTAGGTAGGCGATAAGATAATATTTTTTTAATAAATTGTTATTTCTCTGGTAGGCAAGCGGTTCCTGCCACCCTATAATCTGCGCCACTTTTATTGGCCAGAATTATTAATCTTTCAATCCGGCCGCCATCTGACAGTTATTGAATGAGGTTAATATGACGATAGAACGTACCTTTTCCATCGTGAAACCGAATGCGGTGGCAAAGAACGCCATCGGTGCGATTTATGCGCGTTTTGAAAGCGCGGGCTTTAAAATTGTGGCAGCCAAAATGCTGCATTTGACCCGCGAACAGGCTGAAGGCTTTTATGCCGAGCATCAGGGCAAGCCGTTTTTTGACGGACTGATATCGTTCATGATTTCGGGTCCGGTCATGGTGCAGGTGCTGGAAGGCGAAAACGCGGTTCAACGTAACCGCGACATCATGGGCGCAACGAATCCGGCTAACGCGTTGGCGGGTACGCTGCGAGCCGACTATGCCGATAGCCTGACGGAAAATGCGGTACACGGTTCGGATTCCACTGAATCCGCGCAACGCGAAATCGCGTATTTCTTCAGCGCTGACGAAATCTGCCCGCGCAATAGCTAATCCCGCCCATCATAAAAAATCGCCGGGAGCGATTTTAAACGTCGCTTGCGACGGCCCGAAGGGTGATGGGCAGGAAGCCCATCATAAAAAATGCGGCGGGAGTAGCTTAGCTGTTTTAAACTTTGTACAATGCGGCGCCCCGGTGAGCCTGCGCTTGTCCGGGGCGTTTCTTTATACCCTGCAGCATGAAATCTATTGGGTATACTATTTCTTATCGCGCCATAACGTGTAACAACGAGGCCAAGAGTTCCTATGTCTGAACAAATCGTGTCTGAACAAACCGTATCCGAATTTTCACCGGCGTCCGCCGCGACTCCCCAATCCGCCAAAACCGGGGGAGAAAAAGTCAACCTGCTGGATCTTAATCGTTCGCAAATGCGGGAATTTTTCACTTCATTGGGAGAGAAACCCTTCCGCGCCGATCAGGTGATGAAGTGGATCTATCACTATTGCTGTGATGACTTCTCTCAGATGACGGATATTAACAAAGTATTTCGCAGCAAATTACAGCAGGTCGCCGAGATTCGCGCGCCGCAAGTGGTGGATGAACAGCGCTCTTCCGATGGCACCATCAAATGGGCGATTCTGGTTGGCGGCCAGCGCGTGGAAACCGTCTATATCCCGGAAGAAGACAGAGCGACGCTGTGCGTATCTTCACAAGTCGGCTGCGCGCTGGAATGCAAATTTTGTTCAACCGCGCAGCAAGGGTTTAACCGTAACCTGCGCGTGTCTGAAATTATCGGTCAGGTGTGGCGCGCGGCGAAAATTATCGGCGCGTATAAAGTCACCGGCCAACGTCCGATTACCAACGTGGTGATGATGGGCATGGGCGAACCTCTGCTCAATTTGACCAACGTGGTGCCCGCGATGGAAATCATGCTGGATGACTTCGGCTTCGGGCTGTCGAAACGTCGCGTCACGCTGTCGACGTCCGGCGTGGTGCCCGCGCTGGATAAGCTGGGCGATATGATCGATGTGGCTCTGGCTATCTCCCTGCATGCGCCAAATGATGAAATCCGCAATGAAATCATGCCGCTTAATAAGAAATATAATATTGAAACGTTCCTGGGCGCGGTGCGGCGTTATCTGGAGAAATCCAATGCCAATCAAGGTCGTGTAACGGTGGAGTACGTGATGCTGGACCATATTAACGATGGTACGGAGCACGCCCACCAGTTGGCTGAATGTTTGAAAGACACGCCGTGCAAGATTAACCTGATCCCCTGGAACCCGTTTCCCGGCGCGCCTTATGGACGCAGCTCCAATAGCCGTGTCGATCGTTTCTCCAAAGTGCTTATGGAATATGGTTTTACCACGATCGTGCGTAAAACGCGCGGCGACGATATTGACGCCGCCTGCGGTCAACTTGCCGGTGAGGTGGTGGACAGAACCAAACGTACGCTGAAGAAAAAGATGGCGGGTGAACCTATCACGGTTAAAACGGTCTGATACCTGATAGTCTGTATTGAAAGCGATAATATTTTTACCAGCTTAATCATCGCCGCCCCACTCATGGACGGCTGCGACTCTGCGCAGATTCAGGTAACATAACCGCCGGTAATGTGGCTAGGACGACAAGGGAAGGACGTCAGGCGTGACACGACAGTTAAGACAGGGAAAAAATAGGCGGCTACTGGTTTTCGTCGCCGTATTGTTGGCAGGATGCAGTCATTCGCCCCGTGAAAAGGGCAATCCGGCGGCGGCGCAAACCCGCTTGCAGTTGGGGTTGGAGTATTTGGCGCGCAATAATCTTGACGCGGCCCGTCAGAATCTTGAAAAAGCGTTGGAAGCGGCGCCGCAAGATTATCGTACCCAGTTGGGTATGGCGCTTTACGAGCAGCGGGTAGGAGAAAATCAGGCTGCGGAAAAACGTTATCGGCTGGCGTTGAAGCAGGCGCCGGAAAACGGCAGCGTGATGAATAATTACGGTGCGTTTCTGTGTGGTTTAGGGCAGTATGTAGCGGCGCAGCAACAGTTTAGTGCGGCTGCCCAACTCCCCGATTACCATCAGGTTGCCGATGCATTGGAGAATGCAGGATATTGTTTCTTCAAAGCTGGGCAGAATGATAATGCGCGCAGCGTATTAAGCCGGGCACTGAAGTATGATCCTGCGAAAGGCGTCATGCTGTTAACAGAGGCGGATAAACAGTTCTCTGCCGGAAAATACGAGCAGGCTCAATTGCTTCTGGATGTTTATCAGCATATTCTCCCGGCCAGTGCCGAGAGTTTATGGTTACAGATTCGTTTCGCCGCGTTGGCGGGTCATGATGGAGACATTGATCGTTATGGCAGATCGCTGGCGCGAAGTTTTCCACAATCTAAACAGTACCAGCAATTCTTAGCTAATGAATACTGAAGCCACTCAAGATAATACAGCATCAACCATTCCCGGCGAACGTCTTCGTCAGGCGCGTGAACGCCTGGGATTAACTCAGCAGATCGTTGCCGATCGCCTGTGTCTTAAGCTTTCGATTGTTCGTCAGATTGAAGAAGGTAATGTGTCAGCTAATCTGGCGCCGACTTTTTTACGCGGTTATATCCGTTCTTATGCGAAGCTGGTTCATGTGCCGGAAGACGAATTGTTACCCATACTGGACAAGCATGTGGTTCCCAAAGCCTACAACGTTGCGCCTATGCAGAGCTTTTCCCTGGGGAAAAGCCGCAAGAAACGCGATGGCTGGTTAATGACTTTCACCTGGCTGGTGGTCATCATCGTTCTGGGGTTAACCGGCGCATGGTGGTGGCAAAATCATCAGGCGCAGCAGCAGGAAATCAACAGCATGGTCGATCATGCCACCTCGATGCAGGCTTCGAGCGAGGGGCAAGAGGTGCCGTTGATGGATAATACGGAATCGGCGGATCCGGCCCCTGCCGACGTTGCGCCTGCCGCGCCGACGGATGTGCCGTTGAACACGGAAAATTCAGCGCCTGAACTTGCTGCATCCGCGCCTTCTTCGTCCGCAGCGCCTGCGGCATCCGCACCCTCCACGCCCGCACCCTCCATACCCGCACAGCCGGCGACGGGCGATATGAGCCAGAGCGCGATGGTGCCGGCTACCCCTGCCGAGCAGTCTCCGATTGCCGAATCGCAAGCGCTGGTGATGCGCTTTAATGCCGATTGCTGGCTGGAAGTGACGGATGCCAGCGGCAAAAAACTGTTCAGCGGGCTGCAACATAACGGCGGCTCTCTGAATTTGAGCGGTCAGGCTCCTTACAGTCTGAAAATTGGCGCGCCTGCCGCGGTACAGATTCAATTTCAAGGTAAGCCGGTTGATTTAAGCCGGTTTGTAAGAAGCAATCAGGTTGCACGTCTGACGTTGGCGGCGGAATAACCCAATCGCTACCTGTGATGTTGCAATTTTGGAGAAGAAGTAATGCATAACGCAGCACCCATCACCCGTCGGAAATCAAAACGGATTTACGTCGGTAAGGTGCCTGTTGGTGATGGCGCGCCGATTGCGGTGCAGTCCATGACCAATACCCGGACCACTGATGTTGAAGCGACGGTTAATCAAATCAAATCACTGGAACGCGTCGGTGTTGATATTGTGCGTGTTTCCGTTCCAACCATGGATGCGGCGGAAGCGTTCAAGCTTATTAAACAGCAGGTCGATGTTCCGCTGGTGGCCGATATCCATTTTGACTACCGCATTGCGTTGAAAGTGGCGGAATACGGCGTCGATTGTCTGCGTATCAACCCAGGTAACATCGGGAATGAAGAACGCATCCGCGCCGTTGTCGATTGCGCGCGTGATAAAAATATTCCGATACGAATCGGCGTTAACGGCGGGTCGTTGGAAAAGGACTTGCAGGAAAAGTATGGCGAGCCAACGCCGGAGGCGCTGCTGGAGTCCGCCATGCGCCATGTCGATATTCTCGACCGTCTCAATTTCGATCAGTTTAAGGTCAGCGTAAAAGCATCCGATGTTTTTCTGGCCGTGCAGTCTTACCGGCTGTTGGCCGCGCGTATCGATCAGCCGTTGCATCTGGGGATTACCGAAGCCGGCGGCGCGCGCAGCGGGGCGGTTAAATCGGCTATTGGCCTTGGTATGCTGTTGTCCGAAGGGATCGGCGATACCCTGCGTATTTCTCTTGCCGCCAATCCGATAGAAGAAGTGAAAGTCGGCTTTGATATTCTGAAGTCGTTGCGTATTCGCTCGCGCGGCATCAATTTTATCGCTTGTCCGACTTGCTCACGGCAGGAGTTTGATGTCATCGGCACCGTGAATGCGTTGGAACAGCGTCTGGAAGACATTATCACGCCAATGGATGTATCGATTATTGGCTGCGTGGTTAACGGACCGGGCGAGGCATTGGTTTCCACTATCGGCGTGACCGGCGGACACAATAAGAGCGGTTTTTATGAAGATGGCGTTCGTCAGCGTGAACGTTTCGATAATGAGCAGATGATCGACCAACTGGAAGCCAAAATTCGTGCTAAGGCTTCCATGATGGATGAAAGCCAACGCATTACGGTAAATCTGATTGATAAATAACCGTACCGGCGCTGGCCTGGAGCCGACATCCGCAGAAAGACGATTCTTGAACCCGATGGGGAGCCTTCGCATTGAAGATGCAGTGCCAATCCCCCTATAATCGGGTTTATTTTTTGAAAAATGCATAGAGAACAGACGTGGCAAAAAATATTCAAGCCATCCGCGGTATGAACGATTACCTGCCAGCCGATACGGCGTTGTGGCAGCGTATTGAAAACAGCCTGAAACAGGTGCTTAGCAGTTACGGCTACAGTGAAATCCGTACCCCTATCGTTGAGCAGACCTCATTGTTTAAACGCGCCATCGGTGAAGTGACCGATGTGGTCGAAAAAGAGATGTATACCTTTGAAGACCGCAACGGCGACAGCCTGACGCTGCGCCCTGAGAATACGGCGAGTTGTGTTCGCGCCGGTATTGAACACGGCATTCTCTACAACCAGGAACAGCGTCTGTGGTATTGCGGGCCGATGTTTCGCCATGAACGTCCGCAGAAGGGGCGCTATCGCCAGTTTCATCAAATGGGCTGTGAAGTCTTTGGCTTGCAGGGGCCGGATATTGACGCCGAGCTGATCCTGCTAACGGCTCGCTGGTGGCGGGTGCTGGGTATTTCGCAGCATGTTAACCTGGAACTGAATTCGATTGGTTCGCTGGAAGCGCGCGCCATCTATCGTGAAGCATTGATTGCGTTCCTTGAGCAACATAAAGATCAGCTTGATGAAGATTGTCGGCGTCGCATGTATACCAATCCGCTGCGGGTGCTGGACTCTAAAAACGCCCAGGTGCAGACGCTGCTGAATGACGCGCCGGTTCTGACCGATTATCTTGACGATGAGTCTCGCATCCACTTTGAATCATTGTGTGAACTTTTAACGCAGGCAGGTATCCCATATACCGTTAATCCGCGTTTGGTTCGCGGCTTGGATTATTACAACCGCACCGTTTTTGAGTGGGTGACCAACAGTTTGGGCGCGCAGGGTACGGTCTGCGCCGGCGGCCGTTATGACGGTATGGTTGAACAACTGGGCGGACATGCTACGCCGTCCGTGGGGTTTGCGATGGGCCTGGAGCGTTTGGTTCTGCTGGTGCAGTCCATCAATCCGGAGTTTAAAGCACTTCCCGTGGTTGACGTTTATCTGATTTCGTCGGGAGACGGCACGCAGATTGCCGCAATGAAGCTGGCTGAGACATTACGTGATGCGTTGCCGCAATTGAAACTGATGACCAACTATGGCGGCGGCAATTTTAAAAAGCAATTTGCCCGGGCCGATAAATGGGGCGCGCGCATCGCGCTGGTACTCGGTGAAAACGAAGTCGCCGCAGGTCAGGTGGTGATAAAAAACCTGAGTAATGGCGAACAGGATACATTGGCACAGGCTGACGTTGCGGCACGACTAGCAACGTTACTGGATTGAGGAGAGAGACACCGTGGAAGTCTATAGCACAGAGAATGAGCAGGTTGATGCGTTACGTCGCTTCTTCATAGAAAATGGAAAAGCGTTGGCTGTGGGTGTTGTGCTTGGTGTCGGCGCGCTGATCGGTTGGCGTTTCTGGCTGAATCACCAGAGCAACAGCGCGATGCAGTCATCTGCGTTATATCAGCAAATCAGCGATCGCCTGGCGGAAGGTAAAACTGAAGACGTCGCATCGGCGGAGAAATTTTCCGCTGAGAATAAAAATAGCTATGGTGTGCTGGCATCGCTGGAGCTGGCCCGTCACTATGTGGATCAAAAGGATTTTGCCAAAGCGGAACAACAGCTGGTGCAGGCTCAATCCCAAACCAAAGATGCCGATCTGCTCTCTCTGGTGAACTTACGTTTGGCGCGAGTTCAACTGCAGGAGAACAAAGTGGATGACGCGCTGAAGACGCTGGATGCCATCAAGCTAGATGGTTGGGTGGCTCTGGCCGCGGAAGTTCGTGGCGACGCTCTGGTTAGCAAAGGGGATAACCAGGCTGCGCGTGAGGCTTATAACAAAGGTCTGGACGCTAATCCACCGCAGGCGCTGCAAGCATTCCTGCGTATGAAACTGAACAACCTGTCCAGCTAAGAGGAATTCCATGCAATTGCGTAAAACACTTCTGGTAGGACTGGTTTCTGTTGCCCTGCTGAGCGGATGTTCGCTGTTTAACAGCGAGGAAGATGTCGTCACCATGTCTCCACTGCCGACGGTGGAAAATCAGTTCACGCCGACCAAGGTGTGGAGCCGTTCCGTAGGTAGCGGCGTTGGCTCATTTTACTCTAATCTGCAGCCGGCCTGGCAGGATAACCGCGTATTTGCCGCCGATCGCAAAGGAACAGTAAAAGCGCTGGATCTCAACAACGGTACGGAAATTTGGCATACAGACCTGTCTGAAAAAGCCGGATTTTTCTCGCGGACGCCTGCTTTATTGTCCGGCGGCGTAGCGGTAGCCGGAAATCATATTTATATCGGCAGTGAAAAAGCCCGTGTGTTTGCGCTGAACGCTGAAGATGGTACGCCGGTATGGCAGACCAACGTGGCTGGTGAGGTGCTTTCACGTCCGGTGAGCAGCGACGGTGTGGTGCTGATTCATACCAGCAACGGCATGTTGCAGGCGTTGGATGAAACCGACGGCGCAATTAAATGGACGGTTAACCTGGATATGCCGACGCTGTCGCTGCGCGGCGAATCTGCGCCGGTCACTGCATACGGCGCGGCTATCGTCGGCGGCGACAATGGGCGTGTCAATGCCGTGCTGATTAATCAAGGGCAGTTAATCTGGCAACAGCGTATTTCGCAGCCGAGCGGGGCGACGGAAATCGATCGCCTGAACGATGTTGATACCACGCCGGTTGTCGCGGGCGAGCTGGTTTATGCCCTGGGCTATAACGGCAACATGACCGCGCTGGATCTTCGTTCCGGTCAGATCCTGTGGAAACGGGAACTGGGTTCGGTGCACGATTTCATCGTTGATGGCGATCGTATCTATCTGGTTGATCAGAATGACCGTGTCGTGGCATTGAATACCAATGGCGGTGTGAACCTGTGGCGCCAGAGCGATCTGCTGCACCGTAACCTGACGGCGCCGGTGCTGTATAATGGTTATCTGGTGGTGGGTGACGCTGAAGGGTATTTGCACTGGTTGAATACGGCGGATGGTCGTTTTGTTGCTCAGCAGAAAGTGGATAGCTCCGGTTTTCTGAGCAAGCCGGTGATTGCCAGCGATAAGCTGCTCATCCAGGCGAAAAACGGTGAAGTTTACGCATTTACCCGTTAGTTAAAAGCAGAACGTTTGGATCGCCTGCCGTTTGGCAGATTCTGATCCCCCAACGGCTCCTGACAGCATCAGGAGCCGTTTCGTCTTTTTATCGTCAGCAAGGATCTTGCTGTAACGTATTGAAACATAAGTAATGAGGTTGTAACAATGATACCTGTCGTCGCGCTGGTCGGACGTCCGAATGTGGGGAAATCCACACTGTTTAACCGTCTAACGCGTACGCGTGATGCTTTGGTGGCGGACTTCCCTGGGCTGACACGTGACCGCAAGTATGGCCGTGCGGAAGTGGAAGGCCATGAATTTATCATCATCGATACCGGCGGGATTGAAGGCACCGAAGACGGTGTGGAAACACGCATGGCCGGTCAATCTCTGGTGGCGATTGAAGAAGCCGATATCGTGTTGTTTATGGTGGATGCCCGTGCCGGGCTGATGCCTGCCGATCAGAGTATCGCCCAACATTTGCGTAGCCGGCAGAAAGCCACGTTTCTGGTGGCCAATAAAACGGATGGTATCGATCCTGATACCGTCATCGGCGATTTCTACTCCCTGGGACTGGGGGAAATTTATCCGATAGCCGCTTCTCACGGGCGCGGCGTAACGTCTTTGCTGGAAAAAGTTTTACTGCCGTTTGCCGAGGAAGATGAATCGGAGCCCGTTGAGCTGACGGAAGAAGAAGAGAATGCCGCCTACTGGGCGGAACAGCTTGCGGATGAACAAGCGGCGGATGACGCTGAAGCTGAAGAGGATGATTTCGATCCGGAGACGCTGCCGATCAAACTGGCGATTGTCGGCCGTCCCAACGTGGGTAAGTCCACACTGACCAACCGTATTCTGGGTGAAGAACGCGTGGTGGTTTACGATATGCCGGGCACCACGCGCGACAGTATTTATATCCCAATGGTGCGAGATGAACGTGAGTACGTGCTGATCGATACCGCCGGGGTGCGTAAACGCGGCAAGGTAACCGATACCGTTGAAAAGTTCTCTGTGATTAAAACGCTACAGGCGATTGAAAACGCCAACGTTGTGATGCTGGTCATTGATGCCCGGGAAGGGATCTCCGATCAGGATCTCTCTCTGTTGGGCTTTATCCTCAATAGTGGGCGCTCACTGGTGATTGTGGTCAACAAGTGGGATGGTTTGTCGCAGGAGGTGCGCGATCAGGTTAAGGAAACGCTGGATTTACGTCTCGGTTTTATCGATTTCGCCCGCGTTCATTTTATCTCCGCACTGCATGGCAGCGGCGTGGGCAACCTGTTCGAATCGGTGCTTGAAGCCTATACCTGCGCGACTCGCCGGGTGGGAACCTCCATGCTGACCCGTATCATGCAAATGGCTGCCGATGACCATCAGCCGCCGCTGGTTCGCGGCCGACGGGTGAAGCTGAAATATGCGCATGCGGGCGGTTACAATCCACCGATTGTGGTGATCCACGGTAATCAGGTGAAAGATCTGCCTGACTCTTATAAACGCTATCTGATGAACTACTATCGCCGTTCGTTACAGGTCATGGGAACGCCAATCCGCATTCAGTTCAAAGAGGGAGAAAATCCCTTCGCCGATAAACGTAATACTTTGACGCCCAATCAGTTACGCAAGCGTAAGCGTCTGATGAAGCATATTAAAAAGAGCAAATAACTCACACGAGGATGAACTCGCGCGGGGCAGGGTAGGCGGTACGCCCCGGCATTGCTGAGTCACAAGGGAACCTATGTCTTGGGAAAACTGGAGTTTTGCATTTAACGTTACGGTGCCTAACCTACTGATGCTTTTGCTCGGGGTTGGGCTGCGTAAACTGAAAATACTGAATGACGATTTTTGCGACTCGGCGATGCGCTTGGTTTTTAATGTCTCGCTACCTTGTCTGCTGTTTTTCAGCGTCGCCGCCAATCATCAGTCGATTATGGAACAGCTGCCGCTGGTGATTTATGGCGTTATCGGTACGCTGCTGACCTATTTATTGTTGGAGTTCGCGGCTGTTTATGTCGTCAAAGAGCCGACCGAGCGCGGTATTTTCGTGCAGGGCGGGTTTCGTTCCAATACCGGCATCATGGGGCTGGCATTCGCCATGAGCGCCTATGGCAACGAAGGCGTCGCTGTTGGCTCCATGTATCTGTTGGTCACCGTGATTATGTTTAATGTGCTGTCGGTTATTACGCTGACGCGCAGTTTAAAGCGGACAACTGACGGGCGCGGGATCGGCACTCTCGCGTTGCTGAAGAGTATCGTCACGAACCCATTGATTATCAGCTTGCTGGCGGGATTGTGTTATTCGAAAAGCGGTTGGCCCGTCCCCCCGGTGATTCAACAGACCGGGAGCTTCATTGCCGCGTTGTCGCTGCCGTTGGCGCTGTTGTGCGCCGGCGTCAGTCTCGACTGGCGCATGATTTTTCGTTCATCCAACGTGGCTGCGCTCTCTTCATTGGCTAAATTGCTGGTCGTGCCGGGCATTCTGACGCTGGGCGGCTGGCTGGTGGGTTTCCGAGGCGTCACGCTTGGGGTGATTTTTTTGTTTTCCGCCACGCCTACGGCCGCAGGCAGCTATGCCATGACCCGGGCTATGGGCGGTAACCCGACGCTGGCGGCCAATATTATTGGCTTAACCACCGCCGGTTCGTTCTTTGTGATCGCGCTGGGCGTCTATTTCCTACGTTCGCTTGACGTGATTTAGCTAATCGCAGGAGGAAAAGTGGAAGTCGTCTGCCCGCGCTGTCATGGTGCAATGAACTGGAAAAATGATAATCGTTTCTATTGCCCGAACTGTCAGCAGGACTATCTGCGCGAAGCGCGATGTCCTGAATGTCAGCAACCGCTGCAGGAGTTAAAAGCCTGCGGTGCCGTAGATTATTTTTGTCAGCGCGGGCACGGATTGATTTCAAAGAAACGCGTGGTATTTTCGTTGCACAAACGATAGGCGGAGAAATGAATAGTCATGCATTGCTTCAATATGTGCTTTTATCTTTCGAGGCTTTTTTTCTGCTTTCCCTCCATTGATAGGTTATTTTAGCAATCCTTTTACTTCGACAAAAATAGACGAAAAGATAAAATGATGGTGAATTCATCAGCTTGAAAGCGGTATATAGTAAAAATATAATAATAATAGGAATGATAATGTGTGAGATTAACCCTTTATGAATATAAATGTTAATGTTATAGATGCAGCTTGCAACACCCAGAAATAAAGATGTAATGTAAAGTTTCTCTAATGTTACCAATCCAATATTGTGACCTCGTGGAATGTAATGCGTGATCATAATAAGAGGTGTTATATAATAAAAAATGAGTGTGACAAAAGTGAAGCCGAAATGAAGTCCATGATTGTTTTTATCACTAACAAATAGATCTGATAGCATTGTTGTATTTATTACTGCAACAGGAAGTAATAAAAAAACGGACAGTACTACTGTTAACGGTGTTACTGGCGGAAGCGCATTTTTTTCTTCAAGGAAAAAATTTTCTAATTTTTTTCCTGAGCGTCTGTAGAGAGCAGGATTCTTATCTCTAATTTCCTTTTCAATATCCCTGCCGTGACTGATTAATTCATTAAAATTCTTTCCTAGTTTTATCTTCATTATTTTAATACCGGAATGGATTGAATGACGCTAACCGCATAATTAGTGCTTTTTAACAGATTGTTCGGATTCCTTATGGTGCCACTTAAAGCGCTTCCAGCGAAAGCAGCGGTTCCTGTCAATGCATCATTAAGTTGTTTTTTCAATGTACTTTAAATGTCTGAACTTGGGAATCTTTTAGGGAAAATGCCCATCTTTATTGCTGTTTTTATTTGTGCATCTGTCATTCTTGGATTTTCTATTTTTATTAACTCAAATGTCAACCTCGCCCTGTCCTGACGTGGAATCAATTTTAGCCATTCTCTGGCCTCTAGTGAAGATACTGCTCTTATTTTACGATACATACTTATAGTTTGTTTGATTGCTGCACTAGCACTGATGAGCGAAACAACATCCAGAACAGTAGATATGGTAATATACCAACCTTCTGAATCGAGCCAGGTAACATTCTGTCCCGCATTAAAAGTAATGTCATAAAGACGTATTAGCCCATTACCACACTGCATTGCAGTTGCAATAGTACCAGCATAGCCAAGTGCAATAATACCAATGCTGGTTCCTCCAGTTAAAGGAACACTCGCAGCACCACTGAACATGCTAAAAACTGCTATGGACATAGCACCACACGATAACATCGTTGAGCTGACTTCCGCCGCGATGGAAGGTGACGCGATAGCGTTGCCCAGACTTTTCTCTATCGAATACTGGTTTAATTGAGGTACTTTAGTCACAATTATATGAGTGACAATACTTTCATTATTATTTGCATATCGTTTTGAAGGACGTACCAAATAGCGCTGGCGGCCGTCAGCATAAATAATTCCTGCCTGATTAAAGTTTCTTGTACAGTCCAGGGTATTCGCCAATGCGCGAAAATCGAAATCAGCGCCTGACTGATTACCTATCCAGCGGGAAAAGTCATAGTCCGGCAAGCCACGTTGGGCGAGGGAAGAGGTCAACGGCATTTTTATGCTCCTTCATATTAAATAAATGCCAACAACTCGAAATTTATTGAGTATATAATCGTTAAAAAACAGGTAATTGCTTTCTTGGGTGTTTAATGGGTAAACAATAGCGCGCCAGATGACATGTAAGCAACAAGAAATTTAACGGTGTTATTTGCCTTCGCGCCATAGGGTGGTGAGTTCCGGCGGCGCCAGATCTTCCGGAATCAAAAATTCTTGTTCAGTATGGTGTGTTTTCCCTGCGGAAGAAAAATAGATATGAATCCGGTAATAAAACTGATCGCCGCGTCCGGGGGAATCAGGTTTTCCGGGGTCGCGCGCTTGCGGCAGGGCATGGCGGATAGCGGCGCAGATGCGTTCCCGCTCTGACTCCGGCAGGTTGGCCAGGGCAAAACGCCGCAGCCCGGCCAACTTGGGTATCCACGCAATACCGCCTTCACGCGCCAGTTCGACAATGGCGTCATTGGTGAGCGTCGGCAAATTTTTCATAATCCTCCCAGTGAGGACACCACGCCTACTTTTTCCCAGGACTGTTTAACAATGTCAGCGACGGATTGGTCAAAACGCCGTTCGGCGTGCTGGATGGTATATCGGGCGAATACGTCAAAATCGGCGTTCTGCGGCAGCGATTTATCACACAGCGTGTCGTACCATATTCTGCCCGCTTTTTCCCAGGAGTAGCCGCCCAATTCGGTGGCCGCCAGATAGAATGCCCGATTTGGTATGCCTGAGTTGAGGTGTACGCCGCCATTATCTTCACGAGTGTTGATATAGCCGTCCATATGGGATGGTTGCGGATCCCTGCCTAACAACAGATCGTCATACGCGCTTCCCGGTTGAGACATTGAGCGCAGGCCGCTACCGTGGATCCCTTCCGCCAGCAGCTCATCTCCGATCATCCAGTCAGCCTGTTCCACGGTTTGTCCGCGGTGAAATTGTTTCACCATTGAGCCAAAAACGTCGGATAACGATTCGTTCAGCGCGCCGGATTGTCTTAAATAAATAAGCCCGGCTTCGCTCTCAATCACGCCATGTGACAATTCATGCGCCACAATATCGATGGCGATGGTGAAACGATTGAAGATTTTGCCGTCGCCATCGCCAAAAACCATCTGCTGTCCATTCCAGAACGCGTTTTGATACTCTTGACCGTAATGGACGGTTCCCGCCAGCGTTAACCCTTGATTATCGAGGGAGTTGCGTTGGAAGACTTGCCAGAAGAAATCATAGGTGACGCCAAGAAAGTCATAGGCTTCATCGGTAGCGATATCACCGTTGCTGCTCTGGCCCTCTTTACGTACCAGGTTACCCGGCAGCAGCTGTTGGTTTTCCGCATCATAAATTTCGCGATAGGCCTGTCCGGTGGAAGCCAGTTCGTGAGGCGCGGGTCTGGAGTGAGCGCTAACCATCAGCGATTGAACATGCATCAGAGTTTGTTGGGCGCAGCGACGCTGATCCTCGGAACCATTGGCGATAATGCGATGCAGGATGTAGGGCGGGATCACGCTGTGAATCGGTCTGGACCTCATACCTCTGTCTCCTTGATAAAGGTGGCTACTGGCAATTCAGACGATCGAAAGGGGTGGCAGTTAATAATTTACCAAAGTAAGTATAGCTTAGTGGTGTATTACTATATTTTGCGTCGTTTGACTATTGATGTTGTCGCTTTTTCCGGTATCAGCGCGGTAACCTGACTTTCTACCCAGCCATCCTGCAGACGGGTCTTAAGCGTTTCACCCGGCGCGGCTTGGGCGATATTTTTCAGCACCCGGCCATCTGGCGTGGTTGTCACGTTGTAACCCCGCGCCAGCGTCGCCAGCGGGCTTACGCCTTCCAGATGCGAGCAGGCCTCGCCCAGTCTTTGCTTATGCTGACCGAGCTGGCGTTCAAGGGCACGCTGCATCTGGTACTGCAACTGTTGTAAACGTTGTTGCGCGCGATGGATCTTCGGTTGTGGCTGCTGCTGTATCAGCCGTTGTTGTAAACGTTCGCTTCGGCGTGACAACTGTTTGAGCTGTAACTGCATTCCTTCGTCCAGCCGCTGGCGCAGTTTGACCAGTTGAGTCTGCTGACGCGCCAGCCGCAGCTGTGGATGCTGCTGCTGTAAGCGGTGATGCAGGCGGGTGAATTCTCGACTGCGCTGGGCAAGGTAATAATCCATCGCCATTTCTAACCTCTGGCGTTGAGATTGTAGCTGGCGAATTAGTTCGAGTTGGTTACGGCTGACCAGTTCCGCGGCGGCTGACGGCGTAGGGGCGCGTAAATCACCGACGAAATCGGCGATGGTGACATCGGTTTCATGGCCGACCGCGCTGACGATGGGAATACGACTGGCGAAAATAGCCCGGGCGACCCGTTCATCGTTAAAGCTCCATAGGTCTTCTAGCGAACCGCCGCCGCGGCCCACAATCAAGACGTCACATTCGTCGCGCAGATTCGCCAGTTCGATCGCGCGCACAATCTGTAGCGGCGCTTCAGCGCCCTGCACCGCGGTGGGGTAAACCACCACCGGCAGCGACGGATCCCGGCGTTGCAAGACCTGTAAGATATCGTGCAAGGCGGCGCCGCTGGCTGAAGTGATCACCCCAACCTGTTTGGCCGGGCTGGGCAATACCTGCTTAAACTGCTGATCGAAAATCCCTTCCGCGGCAAGGCGTTGCTTTAATTGTTCAAACTGCTGTTGCAACAGGCCATCGCCGGCCGGCTGCATACTTTCCGCCAGCAGTTGGTAATCACCGCGTGGTTCATACAGCGTAATCGACGCGCGTATCAGCACCTGCTGGCCGTTTTGCGGGCGGAAGGTGACGCGGCGGTTACTGTTGCGAAACATGGCGCAGCGTACCTGCGCGCGCTCATCTTTCAGCGTGAAATACCAGTGGCCGGAGGAAGGTTGAGAAAGGTTGGAGATTTCACCGGAAAGCCATATCTGACCCATTTCCATTTCCAGCAGCTGCCGAACCGTCTGATTCAGGCGGCTAACGGTGAAAATTGCAGAAGAGGGAAACTGAGACATTGTGAGCCAGATCAAATATTAAAACAGTGACTTAATTGATCGATACTACCTGCATGTGAAAGGTAATCAAGCATTTTTTAAAAAAACACTGGAGACAAGTGGTTACGCTCTGTATAATGCCACGGCAATATTTTATCTGTTCTTCACATCCACCTTGGTGAGATATTGCCCATGTTACGTATCGCTAAAGAAGCACTGACGTTTGACGACGTCCTCCTTATTCCCGCTCATTCCACTGTCCTGCCTAATACGGCTGATTTAACGACTCAACTGACGAAAACCATTCGTCTGAATATTCCTATGCTGTCCGCCGCCATGGATACCGTAACGGAATCCCGTCTGGCGATCGCGCTGGCGCAGGAAGGCGGTCTTGGCTTTATTCATAAAAATATGTCCATTGAACGTCAGGCTGAAGAAGTTAGCCGCGTAAAAAGACATGAAAGCGGCGTCGTTGTCGATCCGCAGACCGTTACGCCAACCACCACGTTGCGTCAGGTAAAAGCGCTGACCGAACGTAACGGCTTTGCCGGTTATCCGGTGGTTGCCGAAGGCAATGAGCTGGTTGGTATCATTACCGGTCGTGACGTGCGTTTCGTCACCGATTTGGATCTGCCGGTCAGCGCGGTGATGACGCCGAAAGAGCGTTTGGTAACGGTAAAAGCCGACGAAGCCCGTGAAGTGGTGCTGCACAGAATGCATGAGAAGCGCATTGAAAAAGCGCTGGTGGTGGATGATGCATTCCATCTGATCGGCATGATCACTGTAAAAGATTTCCAGAAGGCGGAACGTAAGCCTAACGCTTGTAAAGATGAACATGGCCGTCTGCGCGTTGGCGCGGCTGTCGGTGCCGGCGAAGGCAACGAAGAACGTATTGATGCGCTGGTTGCGGCCGGTGTCGATGTGCTGCTGATTGACTCCTCACACGGTCATTCCGAAGGCGTATTACAGCGCATCCGCGACGCTCGCGCCAAATATCCGAACCTGCCGATTATCGGCGGCAACGTGGCGACTGCCGCTGGCGCAAAAGCGTTGGCGGAAGCCGGCGTTAGCGCGGTTAAAGTGGGTATCGGTCCTGGTTCTATTTGTACTACCCGTATTGTTACCGGTGTCGGCGTTCCGCAGATCACCGCCATTTCCGATGCGGTTGACGCGCTGGAAGGCACCGGCATTCCGGTTATCGCCGACGGCGGTATTCGTTTCTCCGGCGACATCGCCAAAGCGATCGCCGCGGGCGCAGCCTGTGTGATGGTCGGCTCCATGCTGGCCGGTACGGAAGAATCTCCCGGCGAGATCGAACTGTATCAGGGGCGTTCTTTCAAATCCTACCGCGGTATGGGTTCGCTGGGCGCGATGTCCAAAGGGTCTTCCGACCGTTACTTCCAGAGCGACAATGCGGCGGACAAACTGGTGCCGGAAGGTATCGAAGGCCGCGTGGCGTACAAAGGCCGCCTGAAAGAAATCGTCCATCAGCAGATGGGCGGGCTGCGTTCCTGCATGGGCCTGACCGGTTGCGGAACAATAGACGCGCTGCGCACTCAGGCTGAGTTCGTACGCATCAGCGGCGCGGGTATTCAGGAAAGTCATGTTCACGACGTTACCATTACCAAGGAATCACCGAATTACCGTATGGGCTCATAAGGTGATTTGCAGGCTGATTTAAATAGTTAAACCCGGTAATATTCGCCGGGTTTACTTACTTTTTGTTTCTACCCAATAGATTTCAAGGCGCAGGAAGTCAGCGATGCCTGCAACGTGGAAGATGAAGGGTAATTCGTATTTTGGAATACGCCTCTTATGACAGATAACATTCATCAACACCGCATTCTTATCTTGGATTTCGGCTCGCAATACACACAGCTGGTTGCTCGACGTATTCGTGAACTGGGCGTTTATTGCGAACTTTGGGCATGGGATGTCACCGAAGCGCAGATCCGTGAATTCAATCCGAACGGGATTATCCTTTCCGGCGGTCCGGAAAGCACCACCGAGTTTAACAGCCCGCGCGCGCCCGAGTATGTATTCCAGGCTGGCGTGCCGGTGTTGGGTATTTGCTACGGCATGCAGACCATGGCGATGCAACTGGGCGGCCACGTGGAAGGCTCCAGTGAACGTGAATTCGGCTATGCGCAGGTTGAAGTGAAAACCGACAGTATGCTGGTGAAGGATATCCAGGATGCGTTGAGCGCGGCTGGCGCGCCGCTGCTGGATGTCTGGATGAGTCACGGCGATAAGGTAACCGCCATTCCCGCTGATTTTGTCACGGTCGCCAGTACCGATACCTGTCCGTTCGCCATTATGGCTAACGAAGAAAAACGTTTTTACGGCGTACAGTTCCACCCTGAAGTGACGCATACCCGTCAGGGATTGCGCTTGCTTGAGCGTTTTGTGCGCGATATCTGCCAGTGTGAAGCCTTATGGACGCCGGCGAAAATTATCGACGATGCGGTGGCGCGCATTCGCCGGCAGGTTGGCGACGACAAGGTGCTGCTTGCCCTGTCCGGCGGGGTGGATTCTTCCGTTACCGCGATGCTGCTGCAACGCGCGATCGGCGACCGCCTGACCTGCGTTTTCGTTGATAACGGACTGCTGCGCCTTAACGAAGCCGAGCAGGTGATGGAGATGTTCGGCGACCACTTCGGACTGAATATTGTGCATATCGAAGCGGAAGAGCGCTTCCTGAGCGCCCTGGCCGGCATCGACGATCCGGAAGCGAAGCGTAAGATCATCGGCCGCGTTTTCGTTGAGGTATTTGATGAAGAAGCCATCAAGCTGACCGACGTTAAATGGCTGGCGCAGGGCACTATCTACCCGGATGTGATCGAATCCGCCGCATCCGCAACCGGTAAGGCGCACGTCATTAAATCTCACCATAACGTCGGCGGTTTGCCGAAAGAGATGAAGATGAGCTTGGTCGAACCGCTGAAAGAGCTGTTTAAAGACGAAGTGCGTAAGATCGGGCTGGAGCTGGGCCTGCCGTACAACATGCTTTACCGCCATCCGTTCCCGGGGCCGGGCCTTGGCGTACGCGTGCTGGGCGAAGTGAAGAAAGAGTACTGCGACCTGCTGCGCCGCGCCGATGCGATCTTCATTGAAGAACTGCATAAGGCCGATCTGTATAACAAGGTCAGCCAGGCGTTTACCGTCTTTCTGCCGGTGCGTTCCGTTGGCGTAATGGGCGACGGCCGTAAATATGATTGGGTTGTTTCACTGCGCGCGGTGGAAACCATCGACTTTATGACCGCTCACTGGGCGCATCTGCCGTACGACTTCCTCGGCCGGGTTTCCAACCGCATCATCAACGAAGTGGACGGCATCTCCCGCGTGGTTTACGACGTTTCCGGTAAGCCGCCGGCGACGATCGAGTGGGAGTGATTTAACGTCTGGCATTAGCCTGCACGTAAAAGCAGTAAAACACCTCTAATCCCGCGTAAATGCGGGTTTTTTTTGAATGAACCTGGCACTTCCTGATAAATTTTTTATCACCAGACGCACTGGTAACCATCCCGTAAATAGTGATCTCTTCCCTTTGTTCAGTACCGATATTGGGAGGAGAGCACAACAGAAAATGCTAAAAAGTAGATTATCGCAGAGGGAAAGGTTGTCTACTTTATAACCACATATTGGTCTGCACCAACGGAATACTGGTATGGTATGCCCCCTGTGATAGAAAAATCCTCATTAGGGGGATTTATGCCATTCAAAGCAAGAAAATGAATTAGGTAAGTTCCTGAATTTTCTATACTATGCACGAATGTGAGCTCATAGCTCTCACCGGCTCCAACATTAACAAATTGTAGTGGTATACGGGTGAGAGTTCCTGCATAGCGACCAGAAAGGAGGTTGATCGATTTCTGGTAGATTGGCTTCCCATCAGAAAAGGCAATGGGCACCAGAGTCAAGGCATCATCGTCCAGGGTAACTTTGCTTTCTTTATTGCCAAGATTAGACAGAATGACCTTAACCTGAAGCAGATTCTGACCATTATCGAGTGGCTGAATCGTTGATTCGACCTTTGCCTGGATATGTGGTTTTTGTGTGGTCTTCTGATCTAACTCTTTTAATGTATATTCTGTGACTTCCTTTTCCTTCTTCACATATACAGTGGAGTAGTATCCCCATACTCCGACTACGATTGCTGCGATGATCGTTGTGGCTTGGGCGAGGATTTGAAATCCGAGATGGATTTTTTCGATTTTGCTGAGCGAATTATCTGGCATTCTTGGTTCCTTGTTAAATTGTTAAAATAGCCGCGGGATTGTATGTAATTAGGCACAATGCTTTCTATGCCACAGGCTCTACACCCGACTCCGGGCATCTAATCGCTGCGCCTTAAGAGCCTGGCAATAATGCTGCTATGTGGTGCCTTTCTTCGATGTTCATGCCTGATTTTCGAGCCACCGGTGACATGTTTCCGACATGGCGCCGGCTTTCGCCATATTCATACGACTCATTTGGCTACTATGTCCAATTCAGCATAATTTTTTATGTTGGAAAAAGAATTACAATTGTGACTCATAGTCCGTGGTCTTACGGATGAAAAAAGGTGATTTTATCCGCAGGAAAATCGAAAACGGTATTTTGAGACGTGGAGTACAAGGAATGAATCACAATGACTGGCATCCGGCGGATATTATTGCGGGTTTAAGAAAGCAGGGAACAACGATGGCGGCGATTTCCCGAGGGGCGGGGCTGGCGTCGTCCACGCTGGCGAATGCATTAACGCGACACTGGCCGAAAGGCGAACGCCTGATCGCCGAAGCGCTAAATAAACGCCCCGAAGAGATCTGGCCTTCGCGCTACCAAAATATCGGGAGCGGGCAGGGCGGGGTGGTAGGGAAATCAGAGTAAAAAAAGCCAATAGAGATTTACGAAATTTTGTGTTTTGCATAGGTAGATTTCGGCGCTCCTAAATGGATTTCCATTCCATAGAAATCCGTTTGGGAGCCAATAAGCGCAGTGCGCTTGGTACGGGAAAGTTGGCGCGCTGCATTATCGCTGCCGCAAGCTGCATTCTGTCCGTAAAGCTACCGCTTTGCCGTTATCCGCCTACGCGCTGATGCGTATTCATATATCAAATATTGCAACTTTCCGGTAAAAAAATTAGGTATCCGGGTATATTAAACGGCTGAAAGGAGAAGGGGGAAGCGGATATGCAACCAATGCGGCGAATGGGTGATGGATATGAACCGCACGTCGATCAGTTTGGCGAGCGGTTGACCTACTCGCTGCCTGTCGACTCGGGGGTTGTCAGCTTCAGCTTCTCGTTTGAGATTCGCCAGGCCGATCTGGACGTCCTGCTTTCCGATGACTACCGGCGTGCCGTTCTCGAAGTCACCGCGCATACGTTGCTACAGCGTTCGACGCTGAAGGGAAATAACCGCTTTACCCAAAGCGACTTCGATAGCCTTGTCATGGATACGCTTCACTCCGGGGGCGATTTTCTCCAGGCGTTCATTGCGCGGGTGAGCCGGGAAAATAACATTGCTATTGATCACTATGTGAAAGAAGTCATGAACCGGCGCTCCGCTGCAAGCTGAGCCTGCTATGACAAGATCCGTTCAGCTGAAAATTTTAGCCAGCAATGCGTCATCGACCGTTTGCCGCATGATACTGAGTAAACGATCGTCATCGGCATCATGTAGGGTTACAAAAGCGATAAAATCCGCATGTTGATTAAAGCGGGCAAGCGCCGTCTGCGCCTGCCTAATCGCCCCGGCAGCGCAGGATACGATCTCTTTTTCGACCACGGATTGATAATATTGCTGATAAAACTCGGCGCCTTTTTCATCATACAATGCGCCCAACTGGTCCATGATTTCGCCGAGCGCCTGACCGAGCCCGTCATCATCGTCATCCAGCTCGTCCAGATGATACGAAAAGTTGCCCGAATTATATTTGATGCCACTGACGCTATTGATATCCAGCGCGCTGTGCCGATTCTCTTGCTGGCGATACTCTGCCAGCGTGGCGTCGTAAGCTTCTTGCGTATTCCAGGAGACTCGACACCCGCCGTTTTCAATATCTAAATCCAGGCAGAAAGCATAAACCTCTCGGTTTTCTGCATGCGAGGAGAATACCGAAGCCGCACGTTCAATTTGACGAACAAAACATGACGCCACCCGGTCAATATTTAAATTAATCATTCTGCTTCCATCATTTTCAGTCGCGGCTCCAATCATCAGCAAACCCGTTAACTCGACTTCTCTCTACGAATATGATGGCGTGCTAGAAGCGACGCCAGAAGCCCGACACCATAGCATACGTGCCGTCATCGCCGAGCAAAAAATAATCAACCAAATCGTTGAGGACTTCAACGAATTCAACACGCATCAATCCGCTCCTAAAACAATTTCTAAATCAGTTGTGACGTTACCTGCACGAAAAATAAACCAGGATGTGGGAATGCATTTAACGATGATGCCCACTGGCCTCAGTCAACCATCCCATAAATGCTTTCAGGTTTGCTGTGAACTTCTTTGCTTCATCTTCTGGAGCATAGCTCTCACGCAAAAAATATCTGATTTCATTCTCCCGGGATGGATATTTTTTACAAATCTTGATACATACTCATCAAGCGTATCAGGCCAGTCTGTATCCCTGCGCGCCAAGGCGCTTGGGTTGGCGTTTATTGCCGATGGTCTTTTATTGACCGCTATTGTTGCCGTCGGCGGCATCATGGTGCTCAACATATTCAACGATCAATCCATCAAGATGGCGAAAGCGCGTTTTGCGCCCTATCGGCGTTTTTTGAATCGGGTCCAACTGGCTTGCGCCCTGAGCCAGAAGGTTATCAATCGTTGGTTGCAAAACATCGACGCGCAAAGTCAGGGCCGTTGATTCAAAAGGCTGACGCAATTCGGCGGGGCCGGCGATAATGAGCATGGACAGTTTCGGTGAAACCACTGAAGCAAGTTCCAGCCCCTTTTCCGGGTAGCTGAAATGAATACCATCGCTGCCGTTCAATAGGGTTCGATAAAATGCTCTTGTTTTATTGAACGCCTCGGTCTCAACAAACACACGGATGTAAGACTCCAGAATCATAGTCGATCTCCCCAACGGTGGATTTTCGTTAAGTATATCGACATTTTTCCACTGGCAGTCATGTTACTGGCTATAACTCTTCCCATTCGGGCTCTTCAATTACGTTGGTTGGTTATGTTGGACGCTATAAACCAGTCAGGCGACTTAATGCCAATTGCGCTAGCAAGGATAGATTATAAGGTAAATAGCCTGATGAGGAGCAGTTAACGCAAGCGGGTTTTGTAAAAACCTCATTGGTTACTCGTTGTCCATACCCTGACGGACGATAATAGTCAATGCCCGATAGGAAGCAATAAGCCGGGCGATTGAACGAATGAATTCCAGTGGATGAGATATCACGCACATTTCTGAAGAGGGAATTATTAATTCCCCTATTTTTATCTTTCAGTTGGGTTATTAATACCAAAGAGATTTACGCAAGGGGGAAGAACAACATGAACAAAACAGAATTCTCTCAACGCATTGCTCAATTGGATAATCTGACGGAAACGGATAAACGCATTGTTGCTTATTTTGATAAGCATTTTCTGTCGATACCTTACAGTAAAGTTATTGATATTTGTAAGGAAATAAACATCGCAAAATCAACGCTGGGGCGTTTTATGATAAAAATCGGGTTTAATGGCTTTCAGGATTTTAAACAGTCCACGATTAAACCTGAGCTTCGCAGAAATATTTCTCCAATAGAAAGATTTAATAGAGAAAACAACATCAACAGCGGGGCGGAGTATATCGAAGGATATTTCGGTAAAATATCTGAAAACATTAACAATACATTGGAGAAAATCAATAAAAAGGATCTGGAAAAAGCCGTTGATCTAATCTGCGATCCGCAAAAAAGATTGTATGTTATCGGGAGCGCCACCGCACATGCGCTAGCGGAATATTTTTATCTGCTGGGGAGGTATATCAAAAGAGATATCGTTTTACTGGATGCGAATATTGCTAATTTGCCGCATAAGCTGGTCGATTCGCGCAAGGGCGATGTCTTGTTGGCAATATCATACTATCGGTTCTCCAGTGTGACTACGCGCTTGGTCAGGTGGTTTCATCAGAACCGGGGAGATACGGTGGTGATCACCAACCGTGATGTGAATCCGTTCAGCCATTTCGCCACCGCATTGCTCCTTATGGATAGTCAACATGGCGGGCTGTTTAATAGCCGAAGTTCCGGGTTTGTTCTTGTTGAAGCGTTGGTTAATTATATGGGAGAAGTAACAGGAAATGAACTCGGTAATAACTTTGACGTCATGGAATCATTATTTGAGGAGTTTAATGTCTTTAATAAATAGTGATTAAGTATTTTAAAAGTAAACTTCTGGTTTAATTTCTATCTATGAGTGTCTATCTATAGATGCTCATCTATTGTCACTGCAATAAACATAGCAGATAAATCTTTGCTGTTTTCTATCAAAAGAGGTTTGAATTATGAGTGATGGAAATAAAAAAATAGTACCGGCTTGCCCTGAAGAACAGATTATTACCACGTCTCAGGGGAAATTATCATTCCGCTCTTCCGGGGATGGCGAAGTTATTATTTTTTTACACGGTCTTTTGGGAAGTTCCAAAGCATGGCCATTCCAGTTTGCCGAGTTGTCTCCTGCTTATAACGTGATTGCATGGGATGCGCCGGGCTACGGCGACTCCACTCTGGTTGAGGCGGATATCGGAGCTTACGAACAAGCGTTACATGAACTTATTCAGCATTGCGGCGAGAAAAAAATCTCCATCGTGGGGCACTCGATGGGCGGGACGGTTGCCAGCCGATATGTCGCCAGACATCCTGATAAGGTAAAGCGCCTGGTGTTATCCTGTACCCATCCGGGTTATGGGGCTCCCGAAACCGCGCCGGCCTCAGAAAAACTGGAAAAACGTCTTCAGGAACTCGCTAAGATTGGTCCTGAGGCTTATGGCTGGAACCGGGCGCATGATTTATTACCTTTCCCTGACATCCCCGAGTCGATTTTGTCATACGCGGCAAGCATTGCCTCTGAAACTAATCCGGAAGGTCTCAGGCGAGCCTCGCGCATGTTGCAGCTTGCCGATAATCGCCCGTTGCTGCCCAAAATAGCCGTCCCGACACTCATATTAACCGGGGAAAAAGACCATGTCGTTCAGCCGAAGTTAAAAGCGGAACTGCTTTCTTTAGTTCCTTTTACGCAACATATTGAAATGGCGGGTCTGGCGCATGCGCCTTATTTCCAGGCACCAGAATATTATAGCTCTCTGATTCGGGATTTTATATCCAATAACTAAATACCATAGGGGGATGAGATGGCTGGATTTATAATAGGAATATTGATTACAATATTTGCCGCTTATTTTATTATAAAAAATTATCAACCACAAACTGTGTTGCTTTTAGCCGGATTAAGTTTATTGCTAATTACGGTAATCTTTTTTCCTGAACAATCTATATTGTACGGTAAGGCTAAATCAATTGGTTGGGTTGGCGGGGATATTTTCGCGTTTGTCAAAGAGTCTTTAACAACGCAGGTGGCGGGCATTGGTTTGATCATTATGGCGGCGGGCGGATTTGCCGATTATATGGATCACATCAAAGCCTCTAATTCAATGGTTAATATGTGTATCAAACCCTTACGGATGATAAAGGCTCCCTACGTCATTCTCTCAATAGGGTACATATTATCCCAGTTGCTTCATGTCGCGATATCCAGTGCGGCAGGGCTTGCCATGCTGCTGCTGGTCACTTTTTTCCCGGTGCTGGTGAAGTTAGGCGTCAGTAAGGCGGCGGCCGCATCAATGATCGGCATGTCCGCGTTTATGGATCTCGGTCCGGCGGTGGGAACGGCTAACCTGGCGGCAAAACACGCCGGTATGGAAACCGCGGTGTATTTTGCCCACTATCAGATGCCGGTGGCTATCGGTGTCATGCTGACCGTCGCGATACTGACATTTTTCACCGCGCGCTATTTTGATGCGAAAGATGGACACGTGGTGATTCAGCAATCTCACGAGCAGCCAAAAAGTGAAGACGAGGTCAGGGTTCCGGCGTTTTATGCTTTTTTGCCTGTATTTCCGGTTGTTCTGGTTATTGTCTTCAGCCCGCTGGTGGTCAGCACCATAAAGATTGATGTTGTCACCGCGATGATTATCGGCACCCTGCTGGCGTTTTTTTGCGAGCTGTTATTGAAGCGCGACTTTAAAGCGGCGTGTAAAGGCATTCAGGTCTTTTTCAAAGGCATGGGATCGATGTTTGCCAGCATTGTATCGCTGCTGGTCTGTGCCGATGTTTTTGCTCAGGGATTACAAATTATAGGCGCCGTGGATTTCATCATACAGACGGTGCAGACCGCAGGATTTGGTTTCGGCAGTATGACCGTCGTCATGGCGATTTTGGTCTGCGTCACGGCCGCTCTAACGGGATCTGGCGTTGCGGCGTTTTTCTCGTTTTCAGGTCTTGCGCCAGGCATTGCCGGCAAATTTGGTGAAAGCGCGGTGAATATGATTCTGCCTATGCAGTTGATGGCTGGAATGGGCCGATCCATCTCGCCGGTGGCGGGGGTGATCATTGCCGTCAGCAAAGCCGGGGAGTGTTCGCCATTTATGATTGTCCGCAGAACGCTTATTCCCGCGCTTGGCGGTATGGTGACGATGTTAATTATTAATGGCTTTCTTAATTAAGGGGTGAACCGATTATAAAAAATAAAGAATAGAATAAGCCTATTTATTAATACGCACCCGATCTCAGGGTAATAAATCCTGCGTTTTTAAACGGGATGCTTAACTATGATGAGAATAATAACTTTCTTTAAAAATAACACAATTATCGATGTTGTATGAGGTATGTTATTTACCAATGACAGGATAATATAATGAAAAAATATATTGTTTTTTATTCCTCTGTACTCTTTTTTATTACCACCTCTGTTCATGCAGTAACCGTATATAACAATAAAGATACGCGACTGGATATTTATGGCCGAGTTGAAGCGCAAATTGGCAATGGATGGACGAACGATAATACCAACGCCGCCAACCTGACCGGGCGACTGGGTTTTGAGGCACAGCAAAAGCTGGATGAATCCTTTAACCTGTTCGGGAAACTGGAATGGCAGGTTACCACGCAAAAGAATGACACCAAAAATACGGAGGATAATTGGGATGTTCGCTACGCTTATACCGGCGTTGGCAGCAAGGACTATGGCAGGATCATGGTCGGTCGT
Source organism: Brenneria goodwinii (assembly GCF_002291445.1). Classification (NCBI taxonomy): domain Bacteria; kingdom Pseudomonadati; phylum Pseudomonadota; class Gammaproteobacteria; order Enterobacterales; family Pectobacteriaceae; genus Brenneria; species Brenneria goodwinii. The sequence continues at coordinate 510,488 of NZ_CP014137.1, forward strand.
ACCCGCAATCCAATGTATCAGTGGATGGGGCTGACCGATCGGTATATGAATTATACCGCCAATGTCTATTCAAACTGGGTGGGTAGCCGCATTGATTCATCCTGGCAATGGAACCGGCAGGACGGCACGATCCAGTATGAATATGAGAATAAAGGGGTAGATGTCCGCCTTGCGTATGTGATGGGAAATGGCGCCGCAGACAGCACGATTGATAATGGGTATATGGCCAGTTTGGGTTATTCCTTTGATATTCAAATCGCCGGAAAACCATTAAAGATAAAGCCGGTGATTGCCTGGCAGTCACTGACCAAAGATCCTAAAAACACAACGCTCAGCGGTAATTATACCGACTATAGTCAAAAAGGCGCGGGTATCCGATTGAATTATGACAAAGCCCTGCTTGCCTTGAATATCGGCAGGCAAAGCTATGAGCGTCAGGGGCGGCCGGATATTGATTATGACGTGTTCGATTCTTTAGCCGAGTATTGGTTTACCAATAAAATCGCGTTACGCGGTGGTTATTCTCAGCTAATTGAAACAAAGAGTAACTATGTGCATCGCCGGCAGTGGGTGACTGAAGCTGAATATCGGCTGAAAAGGAATATCCACTTCTCCGTAACCTGGATTTATGATGAACGGGAAAGTTACGACTCCGCTGAAAATCTGTGGATAGCCGGATTGCGTTACGATTTCTAATCCATGAGTGAAGGAATAAAAAATGAAAAACAAAGCTGGCTGGATTATTTTTCTGACCCTGATAATGAATTTTGCTTACGGCGCGGAATTACCGGCGGAAAGCGGCAGTTTCAGCGTTGAATTACCGCAGAACGGCAACAAAATGGAGGTGTTTAGTTACAAGCCCGCGGGCGCCACTAAAGATACGCCGATTGTATTTGTTCTCACCGGTTTAAATCGTAATGCGGCTGAATATCGCGATTCATGGATCGAGAATGCCAGAAAAAATAAATTAATTGTTATCGCGCCACTTTTCTCAACAGCCGATTATCCCGGAGTTGACGGTTACAATATGGGGAATATGGAAAATAAACAGACGAATACCCTCAATCCCCGGGAGGCGTGGGCATTCAGCGTCATCGATCGGCTGTTTGCCGATATGCAAAAGCAGGGGATTACCCAGCAGAAAAGCTATTATCTGTTTGGTAACAGCGCGGGTTGTCAGTTTGTCCATCGGATGATGACATTTGTTCCGGAGGCGAAAGTAAAAGCCGCAATTTGCGCCGCCGCAGGCTGGTGGACTATGCCTGATGTGGAAAATCCCTGGCCCTACGGTTTGGATCAGGCACCGGTTAAGGTAACGCAAAAACAACTGACGGACTATTTTGCCAAGCCCGTGTTGATCACGGTAGGCGCTAAGGATAACGATCCGTATCATCCATTGCTGCGTCGCTCTTATCAGGCAATGGCGCAAGGCGATAGCCGGCTTGAACGGGCGCAAACCTACTATCTCACGGGCCAGCAGAAGGCTAAACGCTATAAAGTTGATTTCAACTGGCAGTTCACGACGCTGCCGGATGTTGGTCATAGCGGAAGCAAGATGTCAGCCTACGGCGCTGAACAGTTTGCTTGGTTTGAGCAGCATGGCGTGTTTAACGTGCAGCCGTAGCGGAAGTTATTAGGAAACCATATTCAGCTATTTATTTCCGGCGGGCATAAAGATGCCCGCTAGCTTTAGCCTCAAGCAACTATCCCATAAATGCCTTCACAACATATTCAACGATCAGCCCATTAAGATGAAGATGGCGAAAGCGCGTTTTGCATCCTACGGCGTTTTTTGAATCGGCTCCAACTGGCTTGCGTTCTGAACCAGAGGGTTATCAATCGCATTTTCCAAGGCGGTTTGGCTAAACTATGGGCCGACGCAGAGCGTCATCCGCTTAATTGTATGCAATAGACGATGCCTTGATTTTATGTCACTCTTTTACCTGATGTTTTTTGTCCCCATAAATGCGACGACTTCACCTATGTTCAAACGTATCCTGTCCGCCCTGCGCGGCAAAAAAAATAGTGCGCATGCCGCCGTTTCCGAGCACGCCAATGAGGCGGAACCCGCGGCCGCTAATGACGAACCGATTGTCGCCTATGACGCTTACGGGCGGGAAATGCATATTACTCGCGACGAGTGGCACGACAAGATCTTCCTGCCGACTTTACAGCAAAAGTGGGACAACGCTGGCGAGCTCTATAATGCGATCCTATCAGGCTTGAACGACGGTTTTGCCGCCGATTTGATACCGGCCGCCGAACGTCTCGTTGAGATTGACGATATTCCCGAGCGCAGCCATGTCATCCTGGGTATTGTGCTGATGAAAAATGGCCGCCTTGATGACGCCGAGCGCGCGCTGCGTGCGGGCATTGAAAAATCAGGCGCGACTGGAACCCTGTTGACGAATTTGGCTAAGGTATTTGCCGAGCGTGGTGAAGACGCTCGCGCGGATGAAACGCTTTGGCAGGCGATGCAGGCCGATCCGAATCAAGACAATGGATTGCTCTGGTGGGCGGCCATTCAACAGGAGCGCGAAGGCGAAGCAGGCTATCTAACGGCCCTGCGCACGGTAGCGGCTTTGCCCGGCAGTTGGCGAGCGCAACTGTGGCTGGCGCGCCATCACCTGGAACACAAGGACGTTGGGGCAGCCCGGGCTTTATATGCCGAAGTGCTGACCGGCGGTATGTTTGACGATAGCGCGTTGATGATGATTTCCGGCGACCTCGGCAATAATGGCCAGATTCCGCTGATCGTCGAACTTGTCGCGCCGGTTTACGACGAGCACCGGCATGACCCTATGACTGGTATCAACGTGCTGCGCGCCTACCAGGAGCTCGGCAACGCCGAGGAAGGCGAAAAGCTGCTTGCACGCATGTATTCGCTGGGGTTCGCTCCAATCAAACAGCATCTTGATGGGTTCGCTCAGGTCTTTCAGGAGATGCGTAACCAGGCCGAACAGGGGATTCCAACCGATCCGGACAAGCTGAAGATCAGTACGTTGGCGCTAACCCAGCCGATCTGGCATTACGGCTTGCGTAAGGCCGATTGGTTGTTTAAACAAAAGCCTGAGAGCGCGCCAAAAATAGGTTTCTTTGCGCTTTCAAAAATTGCGGACGGCGCACCACGCTCCGAATCGCAGCGTGAAGACGATCTTGGTCGTCTGACGCGCGCTATTCCTCTCTATATTGCCGAAGCGGCCCACTATTGGAGTGAGCACGCGACAAATTGCTATATCTCAGTCGCAGAGGGCGTCGGTCCGGTGGTATCGGCAGGCGAAGTCGATGGCAACGCGCTTTTCGATATAGTGCCGCCGGAGATGACCTATTTTGTCACCGGTGAAATTGGCTGTACTGGTGAAGACGATCGGCGGCAATGGCAAATATCGTTAAGTCTCTGGAACTGCGCCAGCCGAACAAAACAGGCGTCGGAAAGCGGCAACGCAATCCATTCAGAGCTTGGCGATTTGGTGCTGAACCTTGAGCAACGCTTGCTCGCCCACATTGGCCTGACCCGTGAACAGCCCTTGGATGCGTTCTACTTGCGTCCCTCCGTCGAGGCGATGCCAATTTATCTGACGGCATTGGGTCAGGCTTTCATGCTGACGCTGGCCGCCAATAAACGGATATCCCGCTCCTCAATGTGGGGTGAAAGGGCGATGCTGGATTGGCCGCTTAATATGGCTTTACATTGGCCTCAGGCGGAAGTGCCTAAGCTGATGTACCTCTCCGGGCTGGGTAAAGCTTTCGACTATCAGTCTGATGCGCTTGCCGAATATAAGGAGCGAAGCCTGGGGCTGTTGCGCGAAGCCGAGGGGGCGAACAGCGCCGCGACCCGACTGGCGCCGCTCATATGGAAAATCTTCGCTATGCACGAAGAGTTCAATGCTCATCGTCAGAGTTTGCCGGCTGATTCAAGCTCGGCATATCTAGCGTGGCTGGCGCGCGTGGCGGAAAAATAAAAACGCCAGGATTGTAGCTCTGTAAGAGCGACTAACCAATACTACACAGTTATGGCAGAACTGAGTAAATGGAGCGCACTCACGGAAATAGAGTTACACGGCAACCTGTATGATGTTCAGAAATTCTTCAAGCCGCTGTAGCGCGGGGGCTGGGGCTCTGTTATCCGTCACCAGATGATCCAGTTCGTTCCATTCGCTGAATTTGAACAGGCCCGCAATATCAAATTTGGTACTGTCGCTGACAACCACTCTGACTTTGGCGCAGTCAACCATTGCCTTTTTCAATTCGGCTTCTTCGTAGGATACGGTACAAGGGCCTGTCGTGCCGGAGAATCCGTCTGTTCCCAGAAAAGCAACGTCTGCTCGTATGCTGTTGATCCCGCTGACTCCCCAGGTTCCTACCGCGCCCATACTGGTGCTTCTTAATTTGCCACCCAGCAGATAGACGTCGTTGCTGCTGGAAGCCAAAATCTGCGCGCTGGTTAGCGAATTGGTGAAGATCTTCAGCGCAAGCAGTCGGGCAAGGCTGTATACGGTACTGCCCGTGTCCAACACCACCACGCCGCTTTCGGGAACAAGTTCCAGTGCTGCCTGGGCCAGCTTGTTCTTTATTTCCGTATTTTCATTATTTTTTTTATCAAACGGTCGTTCTATATCCAGAAAATTGCTGATGGGAATCGCCCGCCCATGATTTTTTTTGACAATCCCTTGCTTCTCCAGCTCGATTAGATCCTTGCGGATGGTTTCCGTTGACACGTTAAAGCGCTCGGCCAGAACGCCAACGCGGACACTGCCTTCCGTGATCAGCACTTCAGCCAGATGATTACGTCTTTCCTGGGCGGAACTTAGCGGCATGCCGATATTCCTTATTCCTATTCTCTGCAAATACTCGATGGCATGCAGACCTCTGGGTTTCGGCCCGGATTTGCCTTTCTGTCCACCATGATAATCAACCATACCGTTCCGCCGCTACCCGTCGCCAGGTAATCATTGGCGTTCACCCCAGGTTTGTGATCCTGTCCGGATTTTGTATTTTGGAATTTGACAACCATAATCGCAATAAATATGTTGTGATTGTGCTGATATTCGCAATTAATAATATTGTAAATATCAAAATATCGCAAAAAATGTTCAAGTAAATGAGAATACAACTGGCATTGGATGATATTTCACGGAATGACGCGCTGGCGTTGCTGGATAACGTTCACCCGTACATCGATATCGTTGAGGTGGGGACGCCTTTCATTATTCAGGAACAAATTACTCGGGATGGTCTCAGCAAGACCTTACAGCCTTATACGGGGCTGTCCGCAGCGCACCCGTTACTGAAGTTGAGTGAATATAGTTATGCCGAACTCAAAAGTGATGCCTGATGGCGTTTACCACAGGAGGAAAAATGGCGCGGATCGCGGTCGATATGGATGAAGTCATCGCAGACTTCAATGTGAAGATGGTGGCGGTTTTTAATCGTCGTTTCGGTGAAACATTAACGTTGGAACAGCTGAAGGGTCATACTATTCAACAACTACGGCCGGATCTGCACGAAGAAATTAACCAGATGATCGGAGAGCCCGATTTCTTCGGTGATTTGCCGGTAATACAAGGTAGTCAGGAAACGCTTAGGCTACTGGTTCTGAAACATGATGTTTTCATCACAACGGCAGCGATGGAATTTCCTTGGTCATTTAATGCGAAATTCCACTGGCTCAGAGAGCACTTTCCTTTTGTTGATCCCCTACACATTGTTTTTTGCGGCTACAAGGGAATTTTACACGCGGATTATCTGATAGATGATAATGCCCGGCATTTCGTCGATTTTACCGGGGAAGGTATTTTATTTTCCGCCCCGCACAATATTTATGTAACGGGATGTCGGCGCGTGAATAACTGGAATGATGTCGCTGAACTGTTTTTGTAATGGCAATTAATCAGTTAATCATGCTCACGCTATGGAGCGGCTTTTTGGACCGTAAGGCGCTGGCTGAAAATAACGGGCAGAAATGTTATGCGGATTAGAATGCGCGTCCCCGTACGCTCTTCGAAATAACGGCCGAAAGGCAAGATTGCAGCAACAAGCCCGGCGCGTATTCGCGCAGGCGCTTGACTAGCGGGGGTTGGCACCCCGCCAGCATCGCATAGTCGTTGGCGAGAATGCGGCAGGCGCGCGTGCTGGCGGCGGGATCAAAAGCATCGAGTGGGGCGAAGGTTCAGGCAAGTTCGTCGAGCAATTTTAGCTGATGCTTTACCGGTTGCCTCAATGTTTCACGGCGCCGACGCCAAGCGTCGGGCGGCCTCGACGACGGAGGCGCGGCGCCTGGTATGTTCTTCAGCATCGTCGCGGCCAGTGAACATCCGCGCCACTTGCGGCACCGCCGACCACCAACCCGCCAAGGCCAGTATCAGAAACGCCAGGTGATCCGGTTCCAGCGCGTGCGTGACCGTTCCCTGGCGTTGCCCGTCAGCCACGGCCTGGATCTTATAGCCGTAGTACTCGCGCCGTAGCGCTTCATCGGGCACCTCGCCATCGAAGGTCAAACCTTCCCAGCGCATTAGCCGGCTCAGTTCGGGATGTTCGCAATGATAGTCGTAAACGCGGCCAGCGTATTCACCGATGTCCTCGGCGGAGAAGGATGTGACCGGCACCGCCTGTGCGACCTTCGCCAGTTCGCTGCGCAGCACGGTGGTAAACAGTTCACGCTTGTCGCCGAAGTAGTTGTAGATACGCTCCTTGTTCGCCCCTGCCGACTTGGCGATCTTCTCGACCGTGGTGCCATCGGGTCCAAGGCGGGCGAACTCGATCACCGCGGCTTCCAGAATCCTGCGTTTCGTCCCTTCGGTATCCCAGGCCATCGTCTGCGTCTTTTCCTCACTGGTTCTTGGTTGTACTTACCGATGAATCATACTATAGTAAATTCCAACCATGCAGTTGGAGTTAATGGAATCTGATGATGAAGCACACCATTCTCATTTGCGGCCACGGCCCTGGCATCTCGCATACGGTCGCCCGCCGCCCCGGAAATCGTCCGCATGCCCGCATCCGGCGATCGCATGGCGGCACTGGACTGGGTGTGGCGTCGTCTTTATGACAGCAACGCGCAGCCGTGAGCTTCAAGAACAACGTCGACAGGGGAGAACGGCTGCTTCCGCTCTCTATTCGGGGTTATGCCGTGCGCCGCGACCAGGCGGCGAGAATTATCCGCTCCGACTGGTCGAGGTAGCTCGCCAGCGCGTCGGCGGATTCCGCAGCTTTATCCGATTCAATCAGCGTCAGAATATGGGCGTTCATTTCGATGTAGGGCACATGCAGGTGTTCGGGGTCGTCCAGCAGGTCGAACGCCAATCGCAGCTCGGCGGAGACATGGCGGTAGAAGGTGTTGAGCCGCTGGCTGTCGGCCAATTCGACGATGGCGGTGTGAAACGCCATGTTGGCGGTGCCGATGCCCATCCAGTCGCGGCGTTGACGGCAGACGCGCGCCTGTTCCACCGCCTGGCGCATTTTTTCCACCGCCGGATGCATGGGATAAGACCGGGCCAGCGCCTGGCACTCCACCAGACGTCGCACCCGGTAGATATCCACGATGGTGGCCATGTCCGGCGTGGCGACAAATACCCCGCGGTTCGGCTCATGTTTCAGCAATGAAGATCTCTATTTCTCGCTGCTGGAGTTTTTCCAGAAGAAATCGGGCAGGCCGCTCGGCGACCGTGGTTTACGGCCTGGTCAAATCGTGCCGGAAATCGTCAAAAGCGAAGGAGATGTGTCGGTCTGCGTCGCTGTCCGGCCGCTAACCACCGCCTTTTTTGACGGCGCCGACCAGTCGATCGATAAGGCGGTTGAACCGCCCGCGGCGCGGCAGATCGTACAACTGCTGGCCGAGATCGGCGGGGAAGCGTTCCATGCCCGCTCACGATCGGGCCGGGTGTCGTCGGCGCGCTATATCGCCGGCAGTGACGCCGCGGTCATGATTAGCGGCGGTCAGCATCCGAACGAAACAACCGGCATCGTTGGCGCAATTCGCGCCGCCCGCAAACTGGCGGAAAAACCCGGCGCGCATTTCACCATCTCGCCGCTTGAGAATCCGGATGGATATGCGCTGCATCAGCGCCTGCGCATCGATAATCCGCGCCATATGCACCACGCCGCCCGTTATACGGCTCTCGGCGACGATTTGGAGTACCGCACCCGCGAGAATGCCGGCGTCTATCTCAACGAGAAGGAAATACGTTTCAAGGCGCAGGCATTGAGCGGCGCGAAGCTGCATGTCAATCTGCACGGCTATCCCTCGCACGAATGGACGCGTCCGCTATCAGGTTATGTGCCGCACAATTTCGCCATGTGGACCCTGCCTAAGGGCTTCTTTTTGGTCGTTCGGCACCACCAGGGGTGGGAACAGCAGGCTGAAATGCTATTGGACCGTTTGACGCGTCATCTGAGCGCGATCCCCGGACTTCTCGACTACAATAATCGGCAGATTGCCCTTTACGAAATTCATGCCGGCGAAACCGGTTTCCAAATTGTCAATGGCTTCCCCTGTTTGTGCTCCGTGGATGACCGGCATGATGTGCCCATGACGCTGATCACCGAGTATCCGGACGAAACGATTTACGGCGAGGATTTCATCGCCGGGCATACCGTACAGATGGAAACCGTCGTGGCGGCCTATAAGATATGGCAGACGCTGCAGGCGCATATCGCCTGAACTGAAACGTTTTGCCGTGAGCCGGCCGATTACGCCGTCCCTTGGCCGCGTTGCGAATAAGGAACACGTACCCGGCCTGCCGGCACAGGATCTTAATCACCGAATATGGCGTATGCCGATCAAAATAAGCCCGCATAATACAACTTGGCTGAATGGCGGCGAAATGTCTTAAAGGCCTTAATAAGTTTAGGTGAAAAAGATATTTCCCCCCGCGGTTGCCGCTCGATTATTGTCAGAACACCCATTGGTTCGCAACGAGCAGGCAAATGAGAAACGTCATCCCTAACAGATTGATCAAGCACGTCATTTTGCTGATGGCTGGCGCGTCACTATTGCTGTCGGCTTCCTTGGCATGGGCGGAAGGGCGGATTCGTATTGCTTACCAGTTTGGCATTAATGAATTGATGCTGCATGTCGCCAAGGATCAGCGACTGATAGAGAAGCGCGGCGAGGCGCAAGGGCTGAAAATCGACGTAGAGTGGGTGCAGCTTGCCGGCGGTTCGGAGGTCAGCGCGCATTTCGCTAACGCGCCTTTTCAGAACGAAGCGTTGAAACATCCCAATATTCATAAAGTTGTTGATTCATATGAGCTGTTTGGCGGCCCGCAGACCGGCATCGTGGTGATGGGCACGCAGAAATTTCATGATGAAAATCCTCAAACCTATATGGCCTTTCTGCATGCGCTGGAAGATGCGGCAGCGATCGTCAATTCCGATCGCAGCGCGGCCGCGTCGGCCTATCTGCGCAGTACCGGCTCCCGGCTCTCTCTTGCGCTGGTAGAAGAGGTGGTTGCAGATCCGAGCGTGACTTTTACCGTGGTGCCGGAAAACTCGCTGAAGCTGTTGCAGTTTTTACACCGGGTAGGGCAGATAAAACATAAGCCGAAATCCTGGCGTGATTACTTTTTTCCTGAAATCCACGACAGAGACGGCAGCTGATTCCCGATGTCGCGTTAACGCCCGTTTTCATCACTCCGCTTTGTCGCAACGCCATGATGAAGAGATCCGCCGCTATGCCATTCCAGGGAAAACCCTATCCGATGTATGAACAAATCGCCGCCGTATTGAAACGCGAAATCGCCGACATCAGCATCAGCCTGGTGCCGGCTAATCATAGGTACGCGACGCTGCTGGAATTGAAGCCGGGCACGCCCTTACTGTCGATGTATCGCACCTCCGGCCTGTCCAATAACCGCATCGCCGAACGTACCCAGTTTCTTATCCGTCCGGATGAGTACGAGTTTGTGTGGCAGGTCAGCGGGATGACCGCCTCAACGATGCGGCTGGCGCGGATTCGGCAACGTTGACGCCGGTTAGCGATCGCCATTGATATGACATAGAGAGACGCGCGTTATGGAATTAACCCACGATGAACAGGCCATGCTGAATGGTGAAAGCGGCCCGGTTTTGCAGGATGCGCTGAAGTTACAACTGGCGATTGGCGAGTTCTGGGGCGCCCGGCGTTTTGTCGCCGTGTCGAATGTACACATGATGGGGGATATTGAAGTATTGGGCGATGCCGGGAAAAACTTTCTTGAACGGGTGGCGGCGAGCGCGGCAAAAGCCATCTGCCCGACATCAACCAATGCCCGCTGCGTGGATTTCCGTCTGGCCGATCGGTTGCGCCAGGATCCGCGCGAAGTTGCTAAAGAGACGCAGGTGATCCGCCTGCTGCGCGATATGGAAATCACCACCGTCGATACCTGCATCAACTATCAAACTATATATCAGCCTCATTTCGGGGAACATATCGCCTGGGGCGATACCGGCACGGTGATTTACGCCAACTCGGTGCTGGGCGCCCGCAGTAATTTTGAAGCCGGGCCTGCCGCGCTGGCGGCGGCGCTGACCGGACGGACGGCGGAATACGGTTTTCATCTTGATGCGCACCGCAAGGGAAACCTGCAGGTGCAGATAGATTTTGCGCCGCAGGATCTGGCCGACTGGGGCGCGATCGGCAAAGTGGTGGGCGAAGCGAACCAGAACTATTTCACCGTTCCGGTTTTCACCGGCATTCAGCGCCGGATTTCATCGGATGAACTTAAGCATCTGGGGGCGTCGCTGGCGTCGTACGGATCGATGGGCATGTACCACATCGTCGGCATTACGCCGGAGGCCAGAACCATCGATGAGGCATTCGGCGGCAACCGGCCGGCACAGACGATACGCATCACCCGCCAGTGCATCGAGCGCGTCTACGACAGCTATGACGACGGCGGTCAGGCGCTGAATCTGGTGGTTTTTTCCGCCCCGCAGTTATCCGTGCATGAGATGAAATATTTGGCGGAGCTGTTTCGCGGCCGGCGGGTAAGGGCGGATACCCAGGTATTTATTACCACCAGCAATGGCGTCAGAAGCCATGCGGGCCAACTCGGCTATCTGCAAACGCTGGAAGAGGCCGGCGTGCTGATTTTGGAGGGCGTATGCTTTTATATCCTGCAAAATCTGCCGCAAATGCGTGAACAGAACGGCTGGCACAATATTGTCACCAACTCGGCCAAGCTGGCCAATATCATCAGAGCCCATAAGTTTAATTCCATTTTGCGCCGCACCAGGGAGTGCGTCGCTATCGCCACCGAGGGCGTTTGAGATGAACCAGCGGAATGTAATTAGCGTTAATCGCGCCTATGGACGGGTTGTGGAGGGGGAAGCGCTGATTTCCGCAGAGGGATTTAGCCCGCGTTACGATTTGGATCGCTGGAGCGGCGTGATAAGCCGGCCGGGACATGCGCTTGAAGGCATGAACATTCGCGACAAGATCCTCTTTTTCCCTAGCGCCAAGGGCGGAATTGCCGCCGGGTGGGCATTTTATGACATCAAGGCAAAGGGATTCGCGCCCAGAGCGTTGATTTTCGGCGTCACCAACCCGGTAATGGTGCAGGGCGCGATCTTTGCCGATATCACTATTACCGAAGGCTGGGATATCGATCCCGCCTCGGTGTTGACGACGGGGGACTGGGTGCGCGTCGATCCGCAAAAGCGCGCTATTACGGTTATCGGCAACCGGCGGTAACTCGCTTATTTCGCCGGGCGATGCTTGCCACGATCGTCTTGTGGTTGGCCGCGTTAAGTTCGATGTTATAACTGGCGTAATGTCGCTACGGCGACAGGCTATACCGTTGCTCATTCGCACAACCGCGCACGCAAAATGCGTCATTGCATTACTAGGCAAAGGATGGGTAGAATTGGCTTAATTTGTATTTTTATATATTTTAAGCCATGCACACCTTTTTAATCATTGTCCCCGACGGGGGAATGTTATTCGAAGCCGCGGGCGTCGCCGACATTTTGATGCAGGCGAACCGTTTGCAGCCGGCGGATATTCATCAGCCGCTCTACCAGGTGACGATCGCCACCACCCAACCTCATAAAGTGGTCCATGGAATGTCGGGGTTAAATCTTCTGGCGGATCAGCGTCTGTCGGATCTCGACCCTGGGATGCAGCGCGACACCATCATGATCACGGGCAGAGGCGTGACCGAGGAAGAGCGAGCCGATGTCGCGGCTTGGGTTCGCCAAGCCGCCCCTTACGCCAGACGTATCGTTTCCGTCTGTGGCGGCGCGTTACTGCTTGCGCAGACGGGGCTGCTTGATGGAAAACGCGCTACCACCCATTGGCGTTTGCTGGACACGTTGCAAACGGACTTCCCCAAGGTAAAAGTCGAAAGAGGGCCGATTTACGTTCAGGATGGATCGGTATGGACCTCCGCTGGGGTCAGTTCGGGCTTCGATCTTACTCTGGCGCTGGTCGAAAACGATTATGGTTTTCCTCTGGCGCGCGATGTGGCGCAAGATCTCGTCATGTTCCTGCGCAGGCCCGGCGGACAGTCTCAGTTCAGCCGTTACCTGCTCAATCAGGCCAAAAGGCCGGGGCCGATCCGTGACCTGCAGTTTTGGATCCTGGCGAATCTGGCCGACGATTTATCCGTCGACAAACTGGCCGAACGGATTGCCATGAGTCCGCGTAACTTCACGCGCGTGTTTACGCGTGAAGTGGGGACGCCGCCGGCCAGGTATGTGGAAGAGGTGCGTTTGGACGCGGCGCGCCAGCTTCTGGAGCAAAGCACGGATGGGATTGAGAAGGTTGCCGCCGCCGTCGGATTTGGCAGTAGCCTCAATCTACGCCGCGTTTTTGAAAGAAACCTACAGCTGACCCCGACGGAATACCGTGAGCGATTCCATGCGCGAAGTTTTGGCGTAAATTGATCTTTTTATGTCGTTTGCGCCATTGTTATCCTGAGCTAAATTTAGAGCATAGACGGATAACAAAGGAGTTCTGGTATGGTCAATGTAGGTATTAACGGGTTCGGAAGAATCGGTCGCAATGTTCTGCGCGCCGCTTTAGGAAACGATGATTTCCGGGTCGTCGCCATCAACGACTTAACGGATAGCAAGACCCTGGCTCATCTCCTGAAATACGATTCGCTTTCAGGCACCTTGCCGGCCAGCGTCGAAGCCGCCGAGGGCAAATTGATTATTGACGGCGAGCCGGTGCGGGTTTTCTCGGAAAGGGATCCCCGCGCGATCCCATGGCAAAGCGCCGGCGTCGATATCGTGATTGAGGCCACCGGGTTCTTCACCGACAAGGCTCAGGCTGAGGTGCATATCACCAAAGGGGGAGCTAAGCGCGTTATCATCTCCGCGCCGGGCAAGAACGACGATCTCACCGTGGTGATGGGCGTGAATCATGATAAATACGATCCACGCCATCATACCGTCGTCAGCAACGGCAGTTGTACCACTAATGGTCTGGCGCCCGCGGCTTTAGTCCTTCATCAGTCTTTCGGCATCGAATATGGTTTGATGAATACCACGCATGCTTATACCAATAGCCAGGCGCTGCACGATCAGCCGGAAAAGGATCTGCGCGGCGCCAGAGCTGCGGCGCTGTCAATCGTTCCTTATTCCAGCGGCGCCGCTAAGGCGATCGGTAAAGTTATTCCGGAATTGGATGGCCGCCTGACGGGGTATTCGTTAAGGGTTCCGGTGCCGGTGGTTTCCATCGTCGATTTGTCGGTGACGTTGAAGCGTGAAGTGACGGTGGATGAAGTCAATGCCGCCTTTCGTCGCGCATCCGAGTCAGGCCCACTGAAGGGGATTCTCGGTTATAGCGACGAGCCGCTGGTATCGAGCGATTACAAAGGCGATCCGCGTTCGTCGATTATTGACGGTCTGTCCACGCTGGTGATTGGCGGCAACATGGTCAAGATCCTCGCCTGGTATGACAACGAATGGGGTTTTTCCAACCGTCTTATCGATCTGGCGCTGTGGATGGAAAAAAAAGGATTGTAACGACTATTTCCCATTAGGTTTAACCGGGTTATTCAATCAGGCCGTTAATATCGGCGGCCATCGTTTTGCTCTGTAACTCGGCGTTCATCGGATATAGATTTCAATGCGCTGGATAGATTCATTCCGAATGCACCGTTTTACGCCATACCAGCGGCGCCTGAAATAGGCGTTTACCCGGCACGCGCGGCGTTGATGAGGGAAGCAGTAGCGCGATGATGGCGTTCGTCATATCAGCCAGCGGTTGGGAAAAGGTTGTCAGCTGATAGCCGACCCAGCCGGCCTGTTCGATGTCATCAAAACCGATGACGCAGATATCCTCGGGAATACGCAGACCAAACTCATGACGCGCAACATCGATAAAACCGCAGGCAATCAGGTCGGTCACGCAAAATACGCCGTCCGGCCGGTTTGGGTCCGCAAGCAGTTTCCGTGCGGCGGCGGCGCCGGTGGCATAACAGGTGGTTCCCGGACGGATTAATCGGCACGCTTGCTGGGCATGACCGGCGGCTTCGAGAAATTTCGTTTCCCGGATGACCATACTGGGCGATCGGTCGATGGAGGAAACGAGCGCGATGTGCCGACAACCCGCCTGGCGCAGCGTGTGATAAGCCTCCGCCATCGTCGAGGCGTAGTCGATCTCGATGTTGTCGGCGCCCGCAAACTGCCCCATACGGTTAATCAGTATGACCTGCTGACCGCTTTGCAGGCAGGTTTCAATCAGCGACGCCTGCGGCTTGCCCGAGAGTACAATGGTGGCGGCGGCGCGGTAGTTGAGAGTCTGACGCAGCGCGGCATCCGAGCTTTCTTCCCCGCCATCGGTATTGATTACCATGACCGCGCGCTGCGCCTGATGCAGACGCCGGGTGATCTGGTCAAGCAGACTTGCCTGGTAAGGGGCGCTGAGATTACCGCCGAGGATACATACCGGACGGCAAGCCTCTTTGGACAGGCCGCGCGCCAGGTGGTTAACGTGGTAGTTAAGCGCTTCGGCGGCGGCCAGCACTTTGCGGCGCGTTTCGGCCGACACGCTGCTGCCGGGGGTAAAGGTGCGCGAAACCGCCGAACGGGAAACTCCGGCCAGTCGCGCCACTTCCGCTGCGCTGGACATACTTTTACTCGGTAAAGAAGACATCCATTTATCTCTTTATCTATGGGTGACGGATCGCCGGCAAGGCCGGTTTCCCGGCTTGACCATCATCCTCTCTGGTTACCTGGTTTTGGGTTGAGCAACGCTCAAACCCGCCGCCCTTAATGCCTGTTCCATCTCAATGGCTCGCTGCGCCAGTGAAATCAGTTCCGGTTTTGGGGTTTCGTACCACTCATCCGGGTGCAACTGACGTTTATCCCGAATATGCGCGATAGCCGATGCTAATGTCGGATAGCGTTCCGGACATTCCAGATGCATGAATACGGCGACCAGCGCGACCGAGCGGCTGCGTCCGCCACGGCAGTTAACCAGAATATTGCCTCGTTCCCGATTGCGGTAAGAAGGCTTGTCGGGAATTTGCTGCAGCAGGGCGGAGCGCATCAGCTGATAGCCCGCATGCAGCATCGCCGGCGCATTTCCGCCGCCGTCGACCAGTCCGAGCTTGTAGTAGCGGATAGGGCCGGAACCGTGGTTGAGCAGGTGGGCGCCGATACCGGTTTCCGGGGAGGATACCCAGTCGATATCAAGATTGACGGCGCAGTTAATCACAGTCCTGATGTCATACCGCTCCAGCAGCGCCAAGTCGGTTACTCCGGCGCTGCCGCCGATATAGATATCCATGTCCCAGCCGGGAAAATCGGACGCTATCAGGCTGACCGCCGGGCGGTCGTAGCGCGGCGCGGCCGATTTGGCGTCGGTCTGTTCAGCTACAGGCGGGATATCATCGGCGGCGATCGGGATGCCCGTGGCGCGCGCCAACGCATCCGCTACGCCCGGCGCCGCCGCTAAAACCGGCCAGCCGTTGAAGATGCCTTCGCTATCGGTAGGGATGGGGCCGGTGCTGCCGCCGGCTTCGCGCACCAGCAGTAAACCCGCCAGACAGTCCCAGGCGTTCATATGCAATTCGGCGTAGCCGTCGGTACGGCCTTCCGCCACCCAGGCCAACGCCAGCGCGCCGGACGATCCGCGGCGCACGTTGGCGCCCTGGCTGAGTATCGCGGTCATCACGTCCAGATAGCGCCGCTGAGTCACGCGGGTTGACCAGCCCAGTTCGAAGGTGGCGTTACGTGCGTCGTCTGTGTTGGCGGTATGCAACGCCAGGCCGTTTTTCCGCGCGTAGCGGCCGCGACGCGCCATATATAATTCCTGGCTCGTTGGGTTGTAAATCGCGCCCAGTTCAGCGACGCCCTGACTGACGAACGCGATAGCGACGCAAAAGTGTTCGATGCCGCGCGCGAAATTGGCGGTGCCGTCGATCGGATCGACCACCCACAGGCTGGATGCGTCAGCGGTTTGGCTGCCGGTTTCCTCGCCCAGCAGGGCATCTTCAGGAAACGCATCGGCAATGTCCTGGCGGATCTGCTGTTCCACCAGCGTATCGGCTTCGGTCAGAAAGTCCTGGTGGCCTTTAAGCGAGAACTCACCCGGCTGACGCGAACGAAAATGTCGGAGCGCCGTATCGCCGGCGTCGAGAATAATGCGTTTTAACGCGGCCTCACGCCGCTCCAGGTTAATTTGAGTCAAGGTGTGCTCCTGATACGAAAATAATAAACAAGGCGGCAATCGCTCAGACTGCCGGCAAACCTTCTGGTTCTAACCCCACCCCAGCCCTCCCCCTGACAAGGGAGGGAGAAAACCAGACGTCTTTAATGCGTTAGCTCCTCCCCCTGACCGGGGCTGTCTCTTAGTCACATTTTATGCGGACTTGGAGATAGTTTCGTGCGCCACAATGCCGCTATTTTCATGCTGCCTCGCAGCACGCGCCCGACATAGGGGGCTCAGACGCCAGCCCCCTATGAACCCCGGCTTGCGGCTAAATTATGTCGCTGCGCGATGCCTTCGTCGGTATCAGGCTTAACGGACCGCTTGCGACACGGAATACTCGTCTCATCCCTGAGACTCGCCCTAACGGGCCAGCGCAAGCGCTGTTCAAAAACGCTCCCGGCGTTTTTGTCCGACGTGGCGCAAGCTTTCGCCGCGTCCGTGCGGCTCATCCTAAGCCTGCTATCTCCTCAGCATAATTTCTTACGCCGGATAACGGCAAACCCCGTCATAGCCCCTACATTTGTGTATAAGAGACAGCTGACAAGGGGGAGGCAGGGAGGGGGTTGCTAACGGCAAGGTTTCGCACGTTGTCAGCAAACGTTAACCTCGACCTTCCCGCATATCCCCGCCTACTGCCGCGGACTAGCCTATTTGTGGTAGCTCAGATTCCAAAGATCCTGCCAATCCTGGCGGCTCTGCCAGTCGGTTGTCGCCGTCGACGTTTTGTATACCATCAACTCATCACGGTATTTTTCAACGCCGGAGGCTTCATCCGCCGGCAGTTTTACCGTCTGGTTGGTGGACATCTTGCCGTCCACGCCCTGTGGCGCGATGCCTTCGGCGGTCATCAGGTAATGCATAAACAGCTTCGCGGCGTTCGGGCTATGGCTGCCGGTGGCGATAACCCCCATGCTGGGGTAATTCCAGCCGATGAACGGTTTCATGCCGTGGCAGAGGCCCAGTTTCATCCCGTTCTTGTTATCACGGAATTTCGCCGTGGAGACCAGACCGACGAAATCGCCTTTACCGTCCGGCGCGCCAATCGCTTCCGCGGCGTCGTTGTCGGAATGCGTCAGCAGCGGACTATTGGCCGCCAGCGCTTTCACGAACGCCGCCATCGCCGAGCTTTCATCGGTTTCCAGCGGTTTGCCGAATTCCTGTTGATAGGCATCGCGCACCCGTTGATCGTAGTTGGTGGCCATCTGATTGAACCAGTCCGTGTAGGCCGGCTTACTGGTGGGATCCTGCATGGCGACTTTGCCTCGCCACTTCGGTTCGGTCAGTTGCCAGATGTTGGTGATCGGGCAACTGCTGTAATGCGCGGTGTTATAGGCGAAAACATTCGGCGCCAGCACCACCGTCAGCGGATTTTGATAGTGGGCCGGGATATGGGCTTTTATATCGTCCGGCACCCAGCTTTGCACATACCCCTTGCTCAACAACTGCTCCATGCCGGCGGGCGCATCTTCTATTATCGCGACGTCGGCTTTGACGTTATGCGCCTGCGCCTCGCGGCTGATGATCTCGATGACCTGCGGCGCGTCGGCTTTAATACCGACCGCATTCACGCCGTATAGCTTGCTGAACTCTTTAGCCTGCTGGACGATCTTGCCGGTTGACGCGTAGACGGTGATCGGCGCTTCTTTTTTCGCTTGCGCAATCAGTGATTGCAGATCGAAGGACTCCGCCGCCTGTGCGCCGGCAGCACCGGCGGCGCACGTCGCGAGGATGACCAGGCTCGTTATCAATTTGCGGTTCATAACATTTCCTTGGGTTGCGAGTTTGGGGTGGTCTGAGTGAATGTTTATTGCCGCCGTCAGCGCATCGAGAGTTCCTGACGTTGCCCCTGCTGGTTGAAAAAATGCAGCGACGAGGCGGGCAACTGGCAGTGCACTTGCTGATGGGGCCGCCAGCGCGGGCGCAATTGCGTGGAGTGGAGCAGGCGATCGCCGTCTTTGATCAGTTCAATCACCCAACTGCCGCCGGTAGGCATGATGTTGTCGATAATCATCGGCACGCTGTCGGTCTGTGGCTGTTCGGATAGCGCGACTTCTTCAGGACGAATGCCGCAGACATGCATATTGTTGCGCAGGGAAAAACGCTGCTGAATATAGGCGGCCAACGCGCTGGACGGCTGATTGAGCGGGATCATGTTCAGCTTCGGCGTGCCGATAAACTCCGCGACAAATCGGTTGGCGGGCCTGGCGTAGATCTCGTCCGGCGTGCCGACCTGCTGTAAATGTCCGGCGCTCATAACGGCGATGGTGGTGGCGAGGGTCATCGCTTCCCATTGGTCGTGGCTGACGAAAACGATGGTGGTGCCGAAAGTCTCGTGCAGACGGCGCAGCTCCGCCCGCATTTCCAGGCGCAGGGTGGCATCAAGATTGGATAAGGGTTCGTCGAGCAGCAATACGCCGGGATTGACCGCCAGCATGCGGGCCAGCGCGACGCGCTGTTGCTGACCGCCCGAAAGCTGGGACGGATAGCGGGCGGCATACTCGGCGATGCGTAGTTTTTCCATCACATCCCGGCAACGCGCTATGCGTTCCACGGCCGAGACTTTTTGTAATCGCAGGCCAAAATCGACGTTCTGCTCGACCGTCATATGCGGCCACAGGGCGTAACTCTGAAATACCAGGCCGACGCGGCGCCGCTCCGGCGGAACATATGTCGCCCGGGCAACGGAATCCATCACCGTACCGCCAATGGCGATTTCGCCGCCGCTGGCGTGTTCAATACCGGCGATCATGCGCAGGATGGTGGTTTTACCGCAGCCGGATGGACCAAGCAGACACATAAACTCGCCGTCTTTGACCGTCAGGTTGATGGCGTCCACGGCCGGTTTCTGGCTGCCGGGGTAGGTTTTGCTCAGATTGGTTAAGGTAATCTCAGGCATATCAGTTCTCCAGGCCTTCAGCCAGACCGGTACCGGAAATCTTCTGGATCAGTACCGTTCCGGCCCATGAAATCAGCGCGATCATTAACACCACGGCGTTGGCCGCCTGCTGGTAGTTGTAATCAATCAAGCGCAGGGAATAGGTGGTGAGGACGTCAGTGGCGGGGATCGCCAGGATAATGAACAGGCTGACGCCTTTAATTCCTGAAATAAACGGCAGCAGAATGCCGGTAGTCAGCGGCGCCGCCTGAATGGGGATCACAATGCGTCCGATACGGGTAAACCAGCCGGCACCGGCGATCCGCGCGGCTTCTTCCGGCTCTTTGCCTAGCTGGGTCATGGCGGCGATGCCCGAACGGCTGGCATACGGCATTTTTTCCGCGATCAGCGCAATCACCAGTATCAGGGGCGTGCCATACAGCGCGGGCACCGGGCCGCGTGCGACCGCAAACAGAGACAGGAAGGCGGCGGCAAACGCAATGCCGGGAACCAGATAAGGCAGGAAGGTAATCTGGCGAAGAAATCCCCCGACCCAGCGGATAGAACAGCGCATCACCGCATAGCCGACCAGCAGGCCCAGCACGCCCGAAGCGAGTGAGGCGGAGCCGACGATAATGACGGTATTCCATACCGCGCGCCAGAAATCAGGGGTGATCAAAATCCCGTTGTGCAGGGCGACCGTATCCAGATTATGACCAATCCAGAAGTCAAAGGTGAAGTTATCGGCGCTAAAGCGGCCGGGCAGCTTCATGATGGTGGAAAAGAACAGGGTAAGCAGCGGAATAACCACGCCCAGCAGCACGAAAACAAGCGCGATGCCGGACGTGGCGAAACGCCAGCGGCCAAGCTGACGACGGCGATCCATCCCGCCTTTGCCGCTCACGGTTACGAAACGTTTGGCTTCGCGCAGCATGCGCATATCCAGCAGCAGCGTGATCATGCCCATCAGCATGATTACGGCGGCGATCACCGCGGCGACTCCGGTCTGGCGCGATCCCAGCGCGCGGTACAAACCGGTGGACAGCGTATCGAAGTGTACGGGTAAACCGAGGATATAGGGGATGGCGAACTCGCCGATGCAGTCGGCGAAAATCAGCAGGGCGGCCGACAGCAGGGCCGGACGGACCAACGGCACAACGATGCGAAACGCGATGATCTTACGCGATGCGCCGAGTACCCGCGCGCAGTCTTCCAACTGGGTATCCATTCTTTTCAGCGCGTTGCCCACGATCAGGATAACCAGCGGCGCATAGTGGAGCACCATAATCGACACAATCGGAAAGTAGCCATATGCCAGCCAGTCCGGGGTATGGAAGCCGAGCGTTTCCAGCCAGCCGGGTTGGCCGCCCACAGTATGGTTTTTAAAGAGGGTGGTCCAGGCCAGGGCGAAGGTCCAGGATGGCAGCATGAACGGCACAATCAACGCGGTGGCGAACCATTTCCGCCCGGCCATATCGGTACGGTTGACCAGCCAGGCCAGGGTGACGCCGATGACCAGTGCGCCGAATACGGTACTGGCCGCCAGCGCCAGGGTATTGATCAGCGGCGTCCACAGCAGCAGCTCTGACATGCGCGACGTCAGCGTGCGCAGCAGATAGTAGTCGGTAAAGGCGCCTTCGGCGGCGTGTACGCGCGCGCTATCGCCGTTTTGCACCACGATGGCGTCAAGCAGAATGGATAATACCGGCGCCAGAATAATCCAGGTGAACAGCAATATCAGCACGATACCGATGAGGTTCGCCGGCTCGTGGCGCGCGATGGCAAACCGGTGTCGTAGCCTGTACCACCATGAAGGTTCTACCTGGTTAATTGCTTCGGATGTCACGTGGCGTATCTCTTTTCTGGTTTCAAACAGAAAAGGACTATATCGGGGCTTTATTACGGTTCGGTGATCGCTTTGCACATATGTGCAATTATTTTTTTATTCGGTTTTGGGCTACTTGGACGCAGGAGAATTATCAGTATTTTGCGCCAATACCACGCGGCGGCGGAGTGAATCGATTACCCTCACCTGGTCTAACCCCCCTTGTCAGGGCAGTCTCTTAGTCACATATACTGTTAACGGTATATGTGAGTTCAGCGCTATTTCGTGCGCGAAAAGAAAGGGGTTTTTATGCCGCGTCGAAGCACGCGCCCGACGCAGGGCGCTCAGTCGCCGCAGCCCTGCGAACCCTGGCTATCGGCTGAAATTATGCCGCTTCGCGGTGCCTTCGGTGCCCATGACCGCTATTCGAGCCACCAGTGACGCGTTCCCGACGCGGCACTGGTTTTCGCAGCATCCCTGCTGCTCACTCGGCGGTCAAGTTCACCTCAGCATAATTTCTTACGCCGGGTTAAGGGAAAAATTCGTCATGACTCCCTGCATTTGTGACTAAGAGACAGCTTGTCAGGGGGAGGGGTTAACGATTAAAAACGCGGGGTTTTTCTCCCTCCCCTGTGAAGGGGAGATGCCGCCGCTCAGCCATTCTAGCTGACGGCCGGACCGAACACCGGATAGTCGGGCAACTGAACCTGCTGATAGGGTTCCCAGCCGCCGCCCAGCGCCTTATACAAGGCGACCAGATCCAGGCTGCACTGTACGCGCGCCAGCATAGCCTGCTGTTTCGCCTGCGAGAGTTGGCGCTGCGCGTCCAGCGCGTCGATAAACGACGACAGTCCCTTGCGGTAGCCGTCGGTGGCCAGTTCGAATGCGTTTTGCAACGCGGCGACGGTGCGATCGAGCTCTTCCACCTGTTGCTGATCGGTGCGGTAGCTGACTAGCGCGTTTTCCACATCTTGCAACGCGGTCAACACCGTCTGGCGATAGCCCAGCGCCGCGCTGGCCTGCTCCGCCCGCGCCAGCTTGACGCCGGAGACTAACCGGCCGCCCTGAAATATCGGGATCGAAACGGAAGGGCCGAAGCTATAGAAATGGCTGCTCCAGTTATCCAGATAGCTGGCGTCGGTATTACGCACGCCGAACTGACCGGTGAGCGACAGATCAGGGAACAGCTGCGCGATGGACACGCCGATATTGGCGGTCGCGGCATGCAGTTGTGCTTCCGCTTCACGCACGTCCGGCCTGCGTCTGGCCAGCATCGAAGGCACGCCTACCGGCACGGCTTTGGGCAGCGACGGCAGGGATTTATCCGCCGCCAGTTCGCCGTCAAGCGCGCCGGGAACCCGGCCGACCAGCACCGCCAGGCCGTTCATCGCCTGGCGTATCTGCGCCTGATACTGCGGCAGCTGCGCGCGTAGCGAACCGAGTTGGGCGCGGGCATTTTCCACGTCCATCTGCGGCGCCAGACCGTTGCGTTGCCGGCTTTGGGTCAGATCCAGCGTTTGTTGCGCGATCGCAATCTGGGCTTCAAGCGTCTGGCTGGTGGATTGCGCGCCGCGCAACTGCAGATAGGTTCTGGCGGCTTCCGCCTCTAATGAGACCAGCGCGTCATTACGGCTTTCAATCGATTGCTGCTGTTGGGCGTCCGCCATTTCAACCTGACGCCGGACTTTACCCCACAAATCCAGCTCCCAGACGGCGTCGAAGCTGCCCTGATACAGCCCGACCGGCTGGGTCAGACTATCGAGGGCCGAGTGCAGCTCTGGGGCGGATTGATCCACCTGGTTGTAGACATGGTGCGACTCCAGCAGCCCCTTAAGACCCAACTGCTGACGCTTTGCCGACGCGCCGCCGTCGACCGACGGCAGCCAGGCGCCGCGCGCCTGATTGAGCTGCTGACGCGAACCGGCAATACGCAGCACCGCCTGTTGCAGGGTCAGGTTGCCGGCGATGGCCCGCTCGATCAGGCTGTCGAGTTGCGGATCGTTAAACGATTTCCACCAGTTGGGGTCGGTGGCCGCCGCCAGCGGTTTTGACGCGCCGTCCGATGCGATGTCATTGAACTTGCCTGGCGTGGCGGGCGTTGGCGCTTGATAATCGGGCCCGACCGAACAGGCCGACAGCGTTAGTAAGGCCGCCATCAACATGCCGGATCGTGAATATGAAAATGACGGAGAAACCCTCATGTCAGTGTGCTCCTGCACTGCCCTTGCTCTTGATCGGCGCAAGCAGTAAACAAAAAGGAATAAGAAGCAGGGCGATAATACTCAGACCCTTGAAAACGTCGATGTAGGCAAGCATGCGCGCCTGAACGATCATCTCTTTATACATTTGGCCGGTGGCGAGGGTGACGGGGTCGCCCGCCATTGTGGAAAAGTCCCTGATCGCTTGCGCCCAGCGTTCAATCGTCTGGTTGAACGGTTCGTTCAGCGCGGACATGTTATGCACCATATTGGCGCTGTGCACCTGCTGTCGTTCGGTAAGCATCGCCGTGGACAGCGAAATGCCGATCGATCCCGCCACGTTGCGGCACATGGTGAACAGGGCCGAGGCATCTGCATTCAGCCGTCGCGGAATGGTGACGAACGCGATGGTGGTCAGCGGCACAAACAGGAAGCCGAGCCCGATGGTTTGCGCGCTGCGCATCAATACCAGCGTGGTGAAATCGATATTCGGTGCCAACTGGGACGAATAGACGAAAGAGGCGGCCAGCGTGGCGAAGGCGCTGGCGATCATCCAGCGCGTCTGCACCAGCGGCATGAGTTTTAACGCGATCGGGATCGTCAATACCACCAGTACGGCGCCCGGTGAAAGGATCATCCCCGACCAGGTGGCGGTGTAGCCTAAATCCTGCTGCGCCAACTGCGGGATCACCACCGCGCTGGCGTACAGGATCATCGCCATGCCCGCCATCAGCACGCTGGACGCCGCAAAGTTGCGGTCTTTCAGGCAGTAAAGATCCACCACCGGTTTTTTGGCGTACAGCAGCCAATAGACCGCCCCGACCAGACCAATGGCCGTCAGTACGGCGAAGGTGATAATAAAGTTGGAATGGAACCAGTCGTCATCTTCACCGCGATCGAGCATCACCTGCAGACAGCCCAGTCCGAGAGTCAGCAAGCCGATACCGATATAGTCGATGCTTAACTTACCCTTCGCCATCTTGCGTTCCCACGGCGGATCTTCAAGCAACTGGTAGATGGCCAGCACGCTGAAAATGCCGACCGGGATATTGATGAAGAACACCCAGCGCCAGCTATAGTTATCGGTGATCCAGCCGCCCAACGTCGGGCCGAGCACCGGGGCGACGATCACCGCGATCGCCGAGAGGCCGAATGCCTTGCCGCGATCTTCCGGTTTAAAATAATCCAGCAGCACCGACTGTTGCACCGGCTGCAGACCGCCGCCGAAAAAGCCCTGCATCACCCGGAACAGAATGATCTGCCACAGCTCCGTGGCGATGCCGCAAAGAAAGGAGCAGACGGTGAACATCACAATACAGATTAGAAAGAATTGCTTGCGGCCGAACACCCGGCTCAGAAATGCCGAAATGGGCAGCACAATGCCGTTGGCGACCAGATAAGAGGTCAGCACCCAGGTGGATTCGTCATAGCTGGAGGAGAGGGAACCGGCGACGTGCGGCAGGGCGACGTTAACGATGGTGGTGTCCAGGATTTCCATGAACACCGCAAGCGTAACCGTAATGGCCACCAGCCAGGGGTTGCCGGCCGGCCGCCAGCTCTGGCTCTGGCTCATTCCACCGTCACCCTGGGCTCAACCGACAGGCCCAACGGCAGCGGTTTATCCACGTCCAGTCCCTTATCGATGACAATTTTCACCGGCACGCGCTGCACGATTTTCACATAGTTACCGGTGGCGTTTTCGGCTGGGAAGGCGGAAAAACGCGAGCCAGACCCCATCTGAATACTGTCCACGTGGCCCTGTAATTTCATCTCCGGCCAGGCATCAACGGAGATGTCAACTTTGTCGCCCGGCCGCATCCGTTGCAATTGCGACTCTTTAAAGTTCGCGTTGATCCATACCGCCGGCGAAACCAGCGAGAACAGCGAACTGCCCGCCTGCACCAGGCTGCCGACCTGCACGTTACGCCGGGTGATAAAGCCGTCGTAAGGAGCGCGCACTTCGGTGTAGTCGAGGTTGAGATTCGCGGTATTAAGCTGCGCTTGCGCCTGTTGCACCTGCTGTTGACACGCTTCAACGGCGGTTTCCTGCTGGCGGATTTGCAACGCGATCTGCGAGGCGATCTCCACCTGCGCTTTGGCGTTTTCCAGTTCGGCCCGCGCGCTTCTTAACTGCGCGCTGGCCGCATCGATATTGCGTTGCGATGTGGCGCGTGGATCCACCCCCCGCTGCCGTTTGTCGTCCTCCTGCGCGTTGAGAAAATTGGCCTGCGCTTTCGCCAACTGAGCCAGCGCCTGATCTTTTTGCGCCGGATACTGAACCTTGGCAAGATCCAGCGCCGCCTGCGACTGATGTAGCTGCGCGATAGCCAGCCCCAACTGGGCCTGGGCCTGATCGCGCTGGGCGGTGTTGTCGCGCGGGTCGATCACCATTAACAGATCGCCCTGTTTCACGCGCTGGTTATCTTTCACCAACAGTTGGGTGACGTAGCCCGATGTTTTTGGCGCGATGGTAACCGCATCGGATTCGGTAAAGGCGTCGTCGGTGGTTTCAATGTTGCGCGTGGTCAGCCAGAACCATAGCGCCGCGATCAGCATAATCACCACCACTATCGCGAGGATAATCAGGGGTTTTTTGCCAGGACTTCGGCGTTCGGATGGTTCGTTGTCTGGATTATTTTGCTGCTGGTTGCCATCTTGATGACGCAGGTCATCCTCTGACGGTGAAATCGATTGATTAGCCATAGTTCTCATCGTTATACGACGGACTCAAGCCGAGTCCTCTAAATTAACGCTGCTATTTGAGACGGATAACTCATCCGGCATCACCAGGTATAACTGATTGCGGACTGATGTGACTTGTATAGCTTGCGCCGTCTTAATCTCTAATAGCGCTCAAACGCACCTTCCGGCTTTATCTCTCACCGATGGTATTTTCGACCATATGACTAACGGGCCGGTCAATCAAGGTATGACCAGGTAAATGACTGGTAAGAAAATGAAACGATAAACGGCAAAATGTTTTTCCCGAGTTCATTCGATATCACGGGTTTCGGGCGGTTTTATCGGCGCGTATCCGAGGCGGGAGTCCCGGCGCGCCGGTTATATGAAGCGGTAATGTCGGCCGCTTGCCGATAGGCATGAGATCGCGGGGGGATAGGGAAAATAACGACATGGTTTGTAACGGTATTCTTTATTCTCTTCGATCCAATGGCGCGTTGGTTTATATGCGATGACCACGTTGACCGTATGGCAGGAACGGGCGCGCACGGGTTAATGCCATTTCTCTATATATTATTTTTTTTGGTTATTTGCTGGATGGAAGGGAGAGGGGAATACTTTATCTTCCATATAGTTTGAATGCGATCGATTTACTATGCTGCAAATGATTTTCACCGGGCTGTTATGCGGCGCTCTGCTTGGCTTTGTCATGCAACGAGGCAGATTCTGCCTTACCGGCGGTTTTCGTGATATGTACATTGCCAAAAATAACCGTATTTTTTACGCCTTGTTAATCGCCATCTCTATTCAGAGCATCGGGGTTTTCGCCTTAATCGCCACAGGGCAGTTGAACTATGATGCCGGCGCTTTTCCCTGGTTTGGCACCATTGTGGGCGGTTATGTCTTCGGCATCGGCATTGTGATGGCCGGCGGTTGCGCCACCGGTACCTGGTATCGCGCCGGTGAAGGGCTGATCGGTAGTTGGATTGCGCTGTTTGCCTATATGCTTGCCAGCGCCGTTATGCGATCCGATCATCTGGCCGCGTTCAATCGGCAGATAAAGTCCCTGAGCACGGAGCATACTCTATCGCCGCTACGTTTGGCCTGTCGCCGTGGCCGTTTATCGCGCTGCTGGTCGTAGTGACCCTCTGGCTGGTGGCGAAAGAGCTGAAAAAACCGAAGCTGAAGATTGCTTCTTTGCCGCCGAAGAAGTCGGGCCTTGCGCATCTGTTATTTGAAAAACGCTGGCATCCGTTTGCCACCGCCGTTCTCATTGGCCTTATCGCGCTGCTCGCCTGGCCGCTCAGCGCCGCCACCGGACGTGTTTTCGGCTTAGGCATTACCGCGCCCAGCGCCAATATTCTGCAGTACCTGGTAGTGGGTGACGACAAGTTTCTCAATTGGGGCGTGTTCCTGGTGCTGGGGATTTTCCTCGGCGCGTTCATTGCCGCGAAAGGCAGCCGGGAGTTTCGTATCCGCGCCGCCGATGCCGCCACCTCGGTACGCAGTTTTATCGGCGGTATCCTGATGGGATTCGGCGCCAGCATTGCGGGCGGATGCTCTATCGGCAATGGTCTGGTGATGACCGCCATGATCACCTGGCAGGGCTGGGTTGGGCTAACGTTTATTATCCTGGGCGTATGGACCGCGTCATGGTATCTGTTTGTCCGTCCAAAACGCCAGACGCGCCTGCAAACCGTGTCTGTCTGATCAGTAATTGGGGTTGTTATGATTAAAAAACTTGATGTGGTAAACCAGGTCTGTCCGTTTCCGCTTATCGAAGCGCAGGCGGCGATGGCGGAATTGCAGTCCGGCGATGAATTGGTGATTGATTTCGACTGCACCCAGGCAACGGAGAGCATTCCGCTCTGGGCGGCGGAAGAGGGACATACCGTTTCCGATTATCAGCAGGTCGGCGACGCGCAATGGAGCATCACGGTGAAGAAAGGCTGATTCGGCTTTCATTCTCAATACAGTGAAAACAACGGGCTGTTGCGAACGCAATAGCCCGTTGTTGCATTGGCGAAGGCATAACCGCCGGCTCCATTCGGCGCGGCGTTGCGATCGCGCCATTTTTTGCCGGTATCTCTTTTCAATTGTTGTGATAGATTGAAAAAAATACGCTATTAAGTGATGGTATCAGGTAAAGGTTCCGACTACCGGCCCGGTGACGGGATTGAAATGGTTAACATCCTTCATTTTTATTTCTTTTCATTGGGTTAACTGAATATATGAGTTATATCAAGGCGCTGAGTATCGGGTTTATCTGTGTGCTGCTGCTATCGTTTTGGCAAAGTTATGCTAAAGCGACGCAGCGCGGAGAGGCATTAACCGGCCAGAGTTTTTGGCATGCCCGGCGTGATTCCGCGGGGATTGCGCCGGATCCGGTGAAATTTCGCCAGACCGCGATAGTGCAAGTCTATGCGGCGCCCACTTACGGCTGGCGCGGCCTGCTGGCGGTTCATCCCTGGATCATCTTCAAGAAGGCTGGCGAAACCCAATACAGCCGCTACGAGGTCACCCGCTGGGGCGACGATAATGTTATTCGCCGTAACCGTTCGATCCCCGATGGATACTGGTATGGCTCACGGCCTGAACTGCTGGCGGATCATCGCGGGGCCGAGGCCGAGGCGATGATCCCGCGGATTGAAGCCGCGATCAAAAGCTATCCCTATCCGCACACCTATCGCGTATGGCCCGGCCCAAACAGCAATACCTTTATTGCGCATATCGGCAGGGAAGTGCCGGCGTTGAAGCTGGATATGCCGGCTAACGCGATTGGTAAGGATTATCGGCCGTTAACGCGTCCGATTGGCTTACCCCCCTCCGGCAAAGGCGTGCAGCTATCGCTGCTGGGCGTGCTGGGTTTGACGCTGGGCGTGGAAGAGGGGATTGAGGTGAATGTCTTGGGGCTCAATGCGGGGGTGGATATTAAATCCCCGGCGTTGCGTTTACCCTTTATTGGCCGGCTTGGCAGCGACAATTTGAAAAAAGATGAGGGCTGACGGCGGTGTTTATCAAGCGCAGTGAATAGCCGCCGTCTGTCCATCCGCTCTCATGCCTTGTCCGCCAAAAGCAGTTGATCTAGTAACCCGGTTAGCCCTTCCTGTGTGGCGGCGAGCTGCTGTAGCTCAAGATATTCAAACCCGATCACCGCCGCATACAATATTTTCCCGAGCAAGATCGCGCGTTCATGGGAAAAACCGGCGCGAACAAATTGCGCGGTCAGATAATTCAGTCTCTCGGTATCAACTTCAAGCTGGGCTGCGGCGACGCGGCTGTTGGTGACCGACCATTGTCTGATCGCGCTTTCGGATCGTAGCCCTCCATCGGCGGCATTACGCAATCCCGCGATGATACGCACCAATTCCTGTAGACCCTCTTGCGGCGATTTTCCTGACAGAGCCACTGTCGCGATCACCTCTTCGTTCGCCCGCGCCCGCCAATAGGTCAGCATTGCGGTTTCAAAATCGGCAACGTCTTTGAAATGCCAGTAAAACGACCCCTTGGTTGTTCCGAGTTCGCGCGCCAGCGCTTCCGCCTTGAGAGCGGACGCGCCAGATCGGGATAGCGCCCGGAAGCCGGCCAATATCCAGTCTTCGCGCGCCAGTCTGATTTTCTTTTTCTGCGTCATGGCTCAAACCATACGCTGGCGTATTGACATTTTCAAGCCGGCGGGAGATACATACGCAACCGTATGGTTGTGGCATTGCCCGCGGTGGTTCGATCTTCGCCGTGTCGCACTGGACGCCATTTCTTGCTATATCGCCGTTGGCGTTATGGAGAATGAGATTTTCAGGAGAGGATCTATGGCCGATTTACGTGGAAATTCGACGCCTGTACCAGCCAAATATAATGCGTTATTGATCGTTGCCGCCGGGTTGAGCGCCATTGCCGCTGTGCTGCATGTCGTCATCATTATTGGCGGCGCGCCCTGGTATCGTTTTTTCGGTGCGGGAGAACGCATGGCGTCGGCCGCCGCCGCGGGACAGTGGTATCCGCCGTTGGTTACTGCGATCATCGCACTCATCCTGACGATTTGGGGGCTGTATGCGCTTTCCGGCGCTGGCGTTCTTCAAAAACTGCCAATGCTTAAACCTGCTCTGTGCGCCATTACGGCCGTCTATTTACTGCGCGGGCTGGCGATATTTCCGCGTCTGGTCATCGAGCCAGGCCAGATCGCGCTTTTCGATATCTGGAGTTCCCTTATTTGCCTGGTTTATGGCGCGGTCCATCTTTGCGGCCTTGTCCAGGTCTGGCGGCGGATTTGAGTTATTTCAACGTGCCGGCGGACCGGGAAAATGAGCCATAACTATCATGGCGCTATGATCAGTCGCCTCGCGGTAGGTCTGTTTTCCCTATGCTAAGCATTTTTACTTGCGAGCCGGGGGCTTTGCTTCTATTTTGAGCACCGAAGCATGCCGTTGTTAACATAGTAAATGTATTGGCTAACATGGAGGAGCAATGGAGAACGCCGGTAAGATTTTTCGACAGTTACATGAAGGCTCCCGCGCATTTATCATTCCCAATCCGTGGGATATTGGCACGGCTCGAATTCTGGCCGCGATGGGGTTTCAGGCATTGGCGACGACCAGTGCGGGTATGGCTTTCTCGATGGGCGTCAGGGAAGGGCGCGTTGAGTGGGAAAACGTGATAAAGCATTGCCAATCGCTGGTTGAGGCCACCCCGCTCCCTGTTTCGGCGGATCTTGAAAATGGGCTCGGCGACAGTCCTGAAAGCGCCGCCGAGACGATCCGGGTTGCCGCCGGCATTGGTCTTGCCGGATGCTCTCTGGAAGATTTTACCGGGAACGCCGAACACCCTATTTATGATTTCCAACTTGCGGTGGAGCGCATTCAGGCCGCCGCTGAAGCCTGTCGCCATTTATCGCATGACTTTGTGCTCACCGCACGCTGTGAAAATTATCTGTGGGGTAAACCGGACCTCGACGATACCCTCAGACGGCTACAGGCTTTTGAAAAAGCGGGGGCGGATGTGCTTTATGCGCCCGGCTTGCGCGATCTTGCTACTATCCGAACCGTATGCCAGTCACTCTCTAAACCGGTTAACGTCATTACCGGCATTCAAGGGGCAACGTTCAGCGTGGCTCAGTTAGAAGACGTGGGCGTGAAGCGCATCAGCGTCGGATCCGCTTTGGCTCGTCTTGTTTTGGGCACGTTTATCCGGGCGGCCGGGGAGATGAAAGCGGACGGTGATTTCTCATCTCTTGAAACGGCGGTAGGGTTTAGCGAAATCGAGCGTTACTTCCCTTAATGCCTATCGGGGCGCCAGGTTTTATACGGTTTCTTTCATTTTACTGAGCAGCCAGCTTCTCAGGCTGGCGATATCCTCCCGAACGGCATATTCCGGCAGAGTGACAAGATAGTAATTCGCACCGGGAAGCGCATGTGCAAACGGCGCGGTGAGAACGCCTTGCTGAATAAAGTCGTGGGCCAGCAGGCTGCTGACGATCGCGATGCCCTGACCGGCGACTACCGCCTGAATGGCATGGGTTTCATCAGTGAAGTGTAAGCCGGTTTCAATATTCAGATCGGCGGGGCCAAAGCGATTGCGCCAGTTCTCCCAGCTTGGCGAAAGCGCGGGGACATGGCGATTATCGACGTGAAACAGCGTTGCCGATGGCAAATCCCTAAGTTGTTCGATTGCCAGCATCGGGCTGGCGACCAGGATAAAGCGATCTTTATAAAGCAGCGTCGATGTTAATGTTTCCTCTTCTTCCTCACGGTAGCGGATTGCCGCATCCACCGTTTTTCTCGTCAAATCAATTCGTTCCACGCTGGTATGCAAGCGTAAATCGATATCTGGCAACGCCATCTTCAGTTCGGCCAGACGCGGCACCAGCCAGTGAGTAAGAAAGTTCGACGTAGTGGTGATGGTTAACGCCGGCGGCGCGGTATCGGCATGAATACTTACTATGGTGTCCTGTAGTTCGCTGAATACACGCTCTGTGGTGTGGAAAAGTTTTTCTCCGACGGAGGTTAACGTTACGCCTTTGGCGCTACGTTCGAACACTTTCGTCGCCAGTTGTTCTTCCAGTACGCGTATTTGATGGCTGATTGCCGTGGCGGTGACGCCAATCTCATCGGCAGCCAGTTTGAAGCTGCGATGAACGGCAACGGCATTGAAGGCTCTGAGCGCGCCTAACGGCGGCAGACGTTTCTTTTTCACGCTGAATTTATCTCATCTATGGATGAAATCAATGACTTTGAATCGGCTTTATCAATGGATATAAGCTGATTAAACGCTGTATCAATGATGAATTCAATTCATTGTTGATGGTTTGATTTTTTTCCGATGGATAGAGAGCTATGACAAATTGTATTCCAGAAGATGACAACCTTCTGCCGCGTTTATCACTCACGCTGATGGTGCTGTCGCTGGCGCAGTTTGTTATCGCGCTGGATTATTCGATTATTTATGTCGCATTGCCCAATATCGCCAGTAGCCTGCAATTGGCCGATGCGCATGCGCAATGGATCGTTTCCGCCTATGGGGTAATATTTGCCGGATTTCTGCTGGTGGGCGGTAGGCTCTGCGATGCGATTGGCGCTAAAAGCATGTTTATTTTTGCGTTTACGTTGTTCAGCCTGGCGTCGCTGCTGGGCGGGATGACCACCTCCGCCGCCGCGCTGATCGCCGCCCGTGGTATTCAGGGACTGGGGGCGGCGTTTCTGCAACCCGCCATTATCGCGTTGATTTCACACTATTTCAGTCCGGGACGTGAGAGGGCGAAGGCGTTAACCGTATGGAGTGCGGTGGGGGCCGCGGGATTGGTTGTCGGCGTCGTGCTGGGTGGACTCTTTACCCAGCTCAGTTGGCGGCTGGTGTTTTTGGTCAATGTGCCGATCGGGCTGATATGTATCTGGTCTGCTCGCCGCTATTTCCACGCTATCGTTCGCCCGGCGCAGCGCCAAAGACTACCGCTATGGTCATCACTATTGGGAACCCTGAGCGTACTCAGTATCGTGCTGGCGATGACATCGTTAGCCGATCATGGCCTTCACCATATCAATACCCATCGTTGGTTCGGTATGACCGCAATATCGCTATCACTGTTTCTACTCGGCGAGAAATACGGCAAACAACCGCTGGTCGGCCGGGGTGTAAGGCGATTGGTCTCGTTGCAGCGCGGCAGTCTCTCCAGCGCGTTATACATGGCCAGCGTGGGGACCGAACTCTTTCTGCTCACCTTACTGATGCAGGATCACTATGGCTACAGCGCGTTGCAGACCGGGCTGCTTTTCATCCCGTTGACGCTGATGATTATTGTCGGCAACGCCGTAGCTGGTAAGCTGTTTACGCGAATGGCGGCGCTTAGGGTGTTGCGCTGGGGATTTCTGCTTGGGGCCACAGGGTTATTGCTTATCGTTTTCTCCCTCGAAGAACAGATCGACTGGCTTTGGTTTATCCCCGGATTGTTACTGAGCGGCGTGGGGCATGGGATGATCTACACCGCCAAATTCGTTGTTGGCATGCATGAGGTGCCGGATGAGCAGCAGGGGATAGCCAGCGGACTGATGATTACGGCGCAGTACGCCAGCGGCGCGATTGCCCTCGCCTTGATGGTGATCGTTCTCAATCTTCATCCCGGTATGGCCGGCTTTCAATACGGTTTTGCCGCCTTGATCGGCTTTGCACTGCTGGGCGCGCTGCTGACGGAGGATATTGGTAAGAGCGTATGATCCCCGCAGCCATCGCGCCGGTTATTTCGCATTAGGCGTGACTGTTCTTGCGGATAGTCACTCCCGTTCATCGTCTTCGGGCATCAGAAATCGGCTGACGGCTGACAGAAACCGGCCTCTTCCGGCCTCGTCCCGATCGAGGTGGACGAAGTGCGTGGCCGCCGGGATGGTCAGCGTCTGTGCGTTGGGCGCTTCTTGCGCCAGCGCGTCGGCATCTTCCGGGCGGCTCCAGAAATCTCTCTCTGAGCGGATAATCAGCACCGGCATGGTAAGGCGTGACGCCTGCCACTGTTTGTTGCCTATCGCCAGTTCAAAGCTGTCGGCCATAGCGCCGGAAGGCGCTCTGAAGCCGGGCGGATCTCTGCGGTAAGCGGTGTCGTCCGACGCCAGCGCCGCATCGGCATAGGCCTGCGCGACCCGTTCACGCCCGCTTGTGGGGGAGGCACGAGTGAATTTATCTGCATGAATGAAGAGAGCTATTCACGCATCGACGGAAATAGTTCTATGGTTTCGTGGCGTTGAAATTTACCAACCAATTTGATTTATCAACGGGCCAGCACGCTCATCGCCGTGATAATCGGCCCGCCGACGGTGCGTTTTAATGCGCCGATGGCCAAACCTTTCAACAGCGTTTTGGCGCCCTGACGAATCGTACTATCGATGTAGTCTCTGTCTTTGGCAGCGCTCAGCCAGCCGAGCCGTTCAAATTTTTCCAGCAATTCACCGGCGGCGACTTTGCGGCTATCAAAACAGATAGCGACGGATCCGGCATAGAGACGATGGGTTATCTCTTGCACGCCATCCTGCAGATGCAATTCCCTGACGACCCGCGCTACCTGTTTGGGATTCCGCTGTATGTAGTCGGAGCGAACGCGAATACGATTCTGAGTCTGGTGCAGGTAAGGTTTCATGGCGACCTCTGATACGCGAATAACGATCTATATGCAAATAACAATGCGAACAATTTACGTTACCACTATCAGCTTGTCCACTTATCGGCGGTAGAGCGATCGTTTTTTGTGACCCGCCATCCCTGGCGGTCGCTCTTCGGGCCGTGCGGCGCGACGTCACTGACTTGCGGCGGGCGGAGAGGCATCGGCGATGTGAGCCATCAAACCCGTTTGGTTCGGCGCGACATGGCCGGCCAGCACATGGCGATCCTGATAGTCGCCGCCGTTCTGCGGACGGAATGCAACCGGTGCGTCCTCGAACAGCCGTTCCACTCGGCTGCGCCAGGCCGCAGCGGCTTCGGCCATGCCTTTGGCGTCGAGTCCCGCAGCCTTATAGACCGCGAAGGTGGGCAGTACCTGCATACCAGAAAAGAACAGCGTGCCGTGCGTGATGGGAAAAAGCAGTTGCTCTAATGGCCCGTTAATACCGCGAGGCGAGTAGTCGATCGCCGGCCCGCCGACAGAGACTGCCAGCAGCGCCCGCTTTCCTGCAAAGCCGCCCTCGCCGTAACGATAGGCGTTGCCGGCGCCTTGGTAGCCATAGGCCAGGCCGTAGGCCCACACCCTGTCCACCCAGCCCTTCATGATCGCCGGCATGCTGAACCACCATAGCGGGAAATGCAGGATCACCGCGTCGGCCGCCAGGAGCTTGCGTTGTTCATCCGCGACGTCGGGCGTCTGGCAACCGTTGGAGAACGCATGCTCCGACTCTTCAATGAAAGACAGGCGATCCTGATTGACCCGCTTAGGAAAGTCCTGGGCATCGAACACCGCCTTCCATCCCATGGCGTACAGATCAGATTGCATCACCTCGTGGCCCTGATCCTTCAGTACCTGGGAAGCGATCTCGGCCAGTTGATGCGTTACGGACGTCTGCTCGGGGTGAGCATGGACAAGAAGAATTTTCATGGCTGGTGTTCCATCAGTAAATTGATGGAGACACGATAGGTTGGCATTAGATATATTAGAAATGAATTTCTGAAATTTCTGGTATTGCCATGAATAATACCATGAGGCGTCTTGACCTGAATCTGCTCGTTACGCTTGACGCCTTGCTGATCGAGCACAACGTGACTCGCGCCGCCGAGCGCCTGCATCTTTCGCAGCCTACTGTGAGCGTGCAGCTTGCCCGGCTGCGCGAGTTTTTCGGCGATCCGCTGTTGCTGCCCGGTCCTCGCGGCATGCGGCCAACGGCCCGCGCCGACGAACTACGCGAACCGTTACGGCAGGCATTGGCCGCGGTGGAACAGGCGGTAGCCCCCTCCAATCATTTCGATCCGGCTCAGGCCACCCATACCTGGCGCGTTGCGGCCTTTGACTACGGCGAGTTTACGATCCTGCAGCCCGCATTGGCGGGGCTGCGCGCAGCTGCGCCAGGGACACGCCTGGCCATCGTCCAGAGCGTTCCTTCGCAAGTGGCGAGGAAAGCGGAGCAAGGAGACATCGATCTGGCCTTCCTCATTGGTTCCGAGGCGTCGCCAGATCTGCATCGCAGGTCGATGTTCACGGAACGTTATGTCTTGGCCGGCCGCGCTGGACATCCTCGTTTGACACGCCGTCCAAGCCTGGCGCAGTTCTGCAAGCTCGACCATGTCATTGTGTCGCCGGACGGCGGCGGATTTCATGGCGTTACGGATACGGAACTTGCCAAGCGGGGTATGACGCGCCGCGTCGTTTTATCCGTGCCGCATTTCCTATTTCTTGGCGCGGTACTGGCGAGCACCGATCTGGTAGCGATGGTGCCGTCCCGGTTAGTGCGCGGCAATACCGTGTTGCAAGTGGTCGAGCCGCCCCTCGACGTTCCCGGCTTCGAGATGCTCATGCTCTGGCCTGAGCGGGTTCATCGCGACCCTGCGCATCAATGGTTGCGGGAACGTATCGCAAGCTCGGTATAAACGCCAATATCGGGGTCATTTCGCCCAATCTCCCTCGTCCCCCGCCGCCGCAAGCGGCGTTTTTTTCCCGATCGTTTTTTTTTGCGCCGTACTTAACAAAACCCAAAGCCACTTGATGAACCGCAAAGAATCCCCCCTTCATCGGCTGATAATGACAGGGTTGTGTTTTTTTCTTGTCCGCCGTTAATTCTGGGCAGGTTTAACATCGGAATGGACGATGTCCGCCCCGATCGCAGATGTAGGAAGCAGCATGGAGTCAGAAGAGTTAAGCGGACTGATGATGTTACGTCGTTTTGTTACGGTGGAACATCACATACCGGGTCGTATACGTTTACGTTTCACTAACCGGTTGATTCCCAGTCTTGGCAAGGGAAAGCTGGAGAAACTTGAGGCGTTATGCCACCCCGACAATACGTTGCGCAGCTACAGTCTCAATACACATACCGGAAGTTTGCTGCTGGAATATGACGCGAAGCAAATCAATCCGGCGGTGCTGACGCAGCTTTTTGGCGCGGATGATATCGCGGCCCAGCACGCGTTGGAACAGCTGGTTCAGTCGCTCTCGCCGTCATCCTAATCATTAAGGAATTGAATATGAGCAATGATAATAGCAATTCAGCCAATCAGGGGGGCGCCTATTACCCGCCGTATGGCTACCCTTACTATCCGCCAGTTGCTCCGGCTCCAGAGGCCGCCGCCCCGCCTCAGCAACCGACAATGTACTGGCCGCAACCGCCGATGTGGTACCCGCCGCAGATGATGCCGGGCTTCCCGCCAATGGGATACCCTATGCCGCCTCAACCCGGTACGCCGCCACCGGCCATGACCCCTCCGCCATATCCCCATTCCCCCCATCACTCCCATGCGCAGCCGCAGCCCGTTTTTGACTGGAACAGCCAGGCGCAGAATATGGTGGAAAACATGATGGGCGAACAAGCCGGGATACTTAAAAACATCATCGGCACCATCGGCATGGATGATAAGGAGTTCTGGAAAGGCGCGATGATTGGCGCGGCGGCGACGCTGCTGTTAACCAATGAAAGCGTACGCAATATGCTGCTGCAAACCGTTGCCAGCACCGGTGATTTGCTCAAAACGGGGGGCGCCAAGGTTAAAGACGGCGTGAAAAGCGGCGCGGAAACGCTGAAAGAAACCGCGACCACCAGTTCGACGATTTTCCGTGATACGTTGAAAGCGGGAAAAGAGGGCTTCAATGAATCGGTGGAGCGTCATCGCCAGCAAGGACAGCCCGCAAGCGAGGAGCCGCAGAATGAGCAACAATCGTGACAGCCTGAGCCCGGTGAGCCGGGCGGTCATTGCCGGGGCGCTGGTCGGCACCACCGCGTCCTGTGTTGAGCAATGGCGTCGTTATCAGAATGGCGAGAAAACTCTGCATCAGACGGCGGCCGCCGTGGCGTGTGATGCGGCGAAAGGCGGTCTGGTGGGGGGCGCGGTAATGGCCGTCGCCAATGCCACCGCCGGCCGGCCGGTTTTGACCTTGCTGACGTTGTTGAGCGCCGGCGCCGCCGGTATCTACCTGATGGATGCGATTGGCAAAAAGGAGGCCGATGATGAAACAGCCTAATTATCCTTATGTTTATTACCCGTATTACACGCCTTATCCTCCGGCGGCGGCACCGCAGATGCCTTATCGCCAGACCAATGGCAGAGCGCACTTGATTACCGGCGTGGTTGCCGGCGCCGCCATCGCCTATTTGCTCAGCAACCGTGAAGTTCAGCAGGGCATCACGGCAACGGCCAGCAAAGCGTGGGGCACGGTGCGTGGCGAAGTGGAAGAGTTAAAAGAGCGGTTAGCCGATTTACAGGCTGAACTGGAATATTACCGTAACCGTGAAACGGATGCCGAGTGATCGCTCGTTTGCCTGAAACCATCACGTTGGTTCATCAACTGCCGGGGCGGGTACGTTTGCGCATACCGCAAATGCGACGCTACCCG
Organism: Brenneria goodwinii; assembly: GCF_002291445.1. Classification (NCBI taxonomy): domain Bacteria; kingdom Pseudomonadati; phylum Pseudomonadota; class Gammaproteobacteria; order Enterobacterales; family Pectobacteriaceae; genus Brenneria; species Brenneria goodwinii. The sequence continues at coordinate 549,212 of NZ_CP014137.1, forward strand.
CAAAGTTTGGCCTGGCTGAAACGTCAACTGCTCTCTTTTCGCGGCGTTAATGGCGTGCGCCTGCGTCCTGAAGCCTGTTCCGCGGTCATTACCTACGATCGTCAGCAGACCAAAAGTCAAACCCTGTTGCAGAAAGCGCTGGCGTTGGACTGGCAGGCAAGCACGCCGGGTGATTATGACGCGGAATATAGCCGCAGCGACAATCTGCTCAATCTTGGCGGTATCGTGCTGGCGCAGCTATTGCCCGGAAACTGGGCCGCGTTGCCCGCTTTGTTGCTTACCGCTCCCACGTTAGCCGAAGGTGCGGAAAGCCTAGCTCACGGCCAGTTGAAAGTGGACGTGCTGGACGCCATGGCGCTGGGCTTGTCCATGGCGCGGGGCGATCACCGCACGGCGATGATCACCCAGTCGCTGTTGACGTTGGGCGAGTATCTGGAGCAGGAAACCAGCCGTCATTCCGATGCGCTGCTGGCCGATCTGATGCAGCCCAGAGAACACCCGGTTTGGGTTGAACGGCAAGGGATGCGTGAAGAAATTCAGAGCGACGAATTGGTCAACGGCGATCTGATGCTGCTGGGGCCGGGGGACAATATTCCCGCCGATGGGACGGTTCTGCGCGGCGTAGGGCTGATTAATCAGTCATCGATGACCGGCGAAGGCGTACCGGTTCGCCGGGAGCGCGGCGCCTGGGTCTATGCCGGCACACAGGTGCAGGACGGCAATATCGTCGTTCGCGCCGATCGGGTTGGCGATGAATCCTCCACGGCCAATATCCGGCGTTTTATCAGTGAATCTCTGAGCCAGCGCAGTGAAACGCAGCGCGTGACGCAACAAATGGCCGATCGACGGGTCGCCATCACCATGGGCGTCGGCGCGGCGGTTTTCGCTTTAACCCGTGACTGGCAGCGCCTGGCCGCCGTCTTCCTGGTGGATTATTCTTGCGCCCTGAAACTGAGCACGCCCATCGCCTTTAAATCGATCATGAGCCGCGCGGCGCGCCAGGGACTCCTGCTGAAAGGCGGCAGGGCGATTGAACAGTTGGCCGCGGTCGATACGGTGGTGTTTGATAAAACCGGCACCCTGACGCATGGCGATATGCAGGTGACCGATGTCGTTAGTTTCGATCCGCAAAAGGCCTGGGCCGAGCGTTTGCTGGCGATAGCCGCGTCCGTCGAAGAACACAGCAATCATCCGTTGGCGAAAGCGGTGGTCGCGGCGGCGGCGCACCATGCGTTGCCGCATATTAATCATGGCGAAGTGGAATACGTTATTGCCCACGGTTTACAGTCCGAGATGGACGATCACCGCATGGTGGTGGGGAGCCGTCATTTCCTTAGTTGCCATTACCAGATTGATTTTTCCGAGTTTGAAGATGAGATCGACAGGCTGGAGTCGCAGGGTCGTCACCTGCTGTTTATCGGTCTGGATGAGCGTCTGGTCGGCATGATCGGCCTGCAGGACAACGTGCGGGAAGAAGCCGCGGACGTCATTCAACGGCTGCGTGAACGGGGAATCAAAAATATCGTTTTGCTGACCGGTGATAAGGTCGAGAAGGCGCGGCAGCTGGCGCAGGAGTTATCCATCGATCGCTTCTGTGCCCAGGCGACGCCGGAAAGCAAAGTCGATGTGGTGCGCGATCTGCAACAGCAGGGGCATCGCGTATTGTTTATCGGCGACGGCATCAACGATGCGCCGGTATTAACTCAAGCCGATGTGGGCATGGCGATGAATCAAAGCACCGAGTTGGCGCAGCAGGCTGCCGATGCCGTATTGCTGCGGGATAACCTCGACGGGGTGGTGACCGCCTGTGAAATGGCTCAGGAAGCCATGCGTCTGGTTAACAGCAATATTCGCCTGACGGAGTGGGTGAATAGTTCGATCATGCTGGCGGCGGCCATGGGCTGGCTGAAGCCGACGGCCAGCGCGCTATTGCATAACGGCACCACGCTGGGCGTTTTACTGCGCTCATTGGCGGCCAGGAGCCGCAAACAGACTGATACGAAAGCCACTGATTAATATGCGGGAGTGGATTAACGCGGCCGGCATTGACTGCTTGTCCGGATCGTCATGACGGCGGGAAAACGGTACGACGCCACGCTTTCTCCCGCAATGCGTCGCAGCAGCGTTTCGACGGCCAGATATCCTTGCTCATACATACAGGTGCTGATACTGGTCAGCGGGGGCTGTAAATGCGGAGCCAGAGGCGTGTCGTTATAGCCGACGACCGCGACATCCCGCCCTGGAACCAAACCGCGGTTACGCATGGCGCCGAACAGGCCGATAGCCAGAAAATCATTAACGGCAAAAATGGCGGTAGGGCATTTATCCTGCGCCAGCAACTTTTCCCCGATGGCAAAGCCTGCCGCCGCGTCGAACGGACCGTGGATGATATTGTGTGCGGGAATGTCGATGCCCTGCTCACGGTAGTAATTCAGGAAATACGTTACGCGCTCAAGGGCATTTGCGCTATGGGCTTGTCCGGCGATGATGCCGATCTGCGTATGCCCTTGCTTAAAGAGATGCTGAGCGGCCATGTATCCGCCTTCACCGTCATTCGAAGTAACGGAACACAGCTCCCCTTTACGGCGGCTGACCAGCACCAGCGGGACGCGCCGTTTTTCCAGTTCACTAATGAAATCCTCTTCAGGCATGCAATGCGCATCGCAGATGATTAAGCCCTCGACATTGCGCGCCAGGGCTTTTTCAGCCAGTTGCCGTTGGCGTTCCGGTCGATCGAGCGTATTGGCGACAAAGGCGGTATAGCCGTAATCACAGGCCGCGGCGTCAATGCCTTCATAAATTTTGGCCATCACGATATCGGACAGTTGCGGAACCAAGATGGCGATCTCGCGGCTATGCCGGGTTTTCAGGCTAATTGCGTGCGGATTGGGTTGATAGCCGAGGTTGGTGGCCAACTCGCGAATACGCGCTATCGTTTCTTTGGAGGCGACGCCGGCAATCCTTTCTACATCGCCATTCAACACGCGCGACACGGTAGAGACATGAACTTTCAGTTGTTCAGCGATACTGCGTAATGTAGCGGGACGTTTACTCATTGAATGACCCTCTAAAATTGATAGCCTGGTAAATGCTATAGGCTTGATGATATTTCCGTCACTCAATTAATGAGTAAATGCCATCAGAGTCTATACCCTAAATAATTCGAGTTGCAGGACAAAACGCATGGCGTTTTGAACAGCGCTGGCGGCGGCCCCAACGGGGCGAAGCCCATGGATGGGCCGAATAACAAAGCCAACGCAGATGCAACTTGAAGCATGACGGGTATATCCGATACGCGGACTGCTCCAGATTGGTGAGGCATGCCCTATTTTATTGCAGATTAGGCTTTCTCGTCTTACCCAAACGTTTGGGTTAAATTTTATTTGTTTTTTATTTAAATTTAATTTTTTGATAAAAAACCAAAAATCTTTATTTTTCTTCATAAACGCCATGTTGTGGAGAAAGTTGGTATATACCTTGCGTCTGTTATGGAAAACGACTCTGCCGACGAATAGGGAACAGCCAATATGTTATATAAATCTCACCGACATGCTCCTCGTTTCACCCCTCTGGCGTTAGCAGGCGCGCTAGCTGTAAGCGCATGGGTTCCGTTTTCCGCTTCCTCAGCCAGTACGCTGAGTATTGCGATGACCGCGGCCGATATCCCTCTGACCTTAGGTCAGCCGGATCAAGGCTATGAAGGAAACCGTTTTACCGGCATTACGCTGTATGACTCGCTGGTGTTGTGGGATTTGTCTCAGGGGGAAAAGCCCAGTGAGCTGGTTCCCGGTCTGGCAACCGAATGGCATGTGGATCCGCAGGATCACACTAAATGGATATTCAAACTACGCCCTGGAGTTAAATTCCATGATGGCACGACGTTTAACGCCGATGCGGTGGTGTGGAACGTGGATAAGATACTGAATAAACAAGCGCCGCAATATGCGCCGGCGCAGATCGGCAACACGGCGTCCCGTATGCCGACACTGCATTCCGCGCGCAAGGTCGACGACCTGACCGTTGAGTTAATCACCAGCGAGCCGGATTCCATTTTGCCTTTCAACCTGACCAACTTATTTATTGTGTCGCCGTCGGCCTGGCAAAAAGACGTTGATGCGGTTCCAGCCTCGGTGACGGATCCGGCGGAGCGCTCCAAACAGGCCTGGGCGGCTTTTGCGTTTCATGCCGTGGGCACCGGACCGTTCAAGATGAATAAACTGGTGCCGAGGCAACAACTGACGCTGGATAAAAACGCCGACTACTGGGATGTCAAACGGGTGCCGAAAGTGGATCATGTCATGTTGATCCCGCTGCCGGAGGCCAATGCGCGGACGGCGGCGCTGCTATCCGGGCAGGTGGACTGGATTGAAGCGCCGGCGCCCGACGCGATGGCGCAGATCCAGAGCCGGGGATTTAAAATTTACGCCAATGCGCAGCCGCATATCTGGCCGTGGCAATTCTCCTTCGTCCCCGGTTCTCCCTGGCTGGACAAGCGCGTGCGTCAGGCGGCGAATCTCTGCCTGAACCGCAGCGAGCTTAAATCTTACCTTGGCGGTTATATGCAAGAGGCAACCGGGACCTATGAAAAAGATTCGGCATGGTATGGCAACCCGAGTTTCAAAATCCACTATGACGAAGACGCCGCGCGTAAATTGATGAGCGACGCCGGTTTTAGCGCCGCAAAGCCGGTCAAAGTGAAAGTGCTGACTTCCGCATCTGGCTCCGGTCAGATGCAGCCATTGCCGATGAATGAGTACATTCAGCAGAGCCTGAAAAAATGTTATTTCGATGTGAATATCGTGGTGATGGAGTGGAATACCCTGTTCAGTAGCTGGCGTCTGGGGGCAAAAGATCCGTCCGCCCAGGGCGCCGATGCGATTAACGTCAGCGCCGCGGTGATGGATCCCTTCTTTGGCATGATGCGTTTTGCCAGTGAGAAAACGTTCCCGCCGGTTTCCACCAACTGGGGTTATTTCACTACGCCGAAAATCGAGGAATTGATTAACAAAGCGCGCAACACGTTTGAGCCTAAAGCGCTGGATGGGGCGACGGCGGAATTGCATCAGGAAATGGTGGATGAAACGCCGTTCCTGTATGTCGCTCATGATATGGCGCCGCGCGCCATTTCGCCGGCGGTTCAGGGCGTGGTTCAAGCTCAAAGTTGGATGATCGATCTGACCTCGGTTTCAAAGGGAAATTGAGTGCGGCATCCGCCTGAATGCCGATCGTTCACGGTCCGGGAATAACGGAGTGGCCGCGACGCGAAACATCGCGGTCGTTCCCTTGGCACCGGTGAACGGTATTACGCTTGCGCTGGTTCTGCGGATGATGAAATCCCGGCCTCAGTGAACCGTATTGGTTTCTACCCTGCATTTTTATCAGCGGCGGCGCAGATTGAGGCGGTGAACCGACCGCGGGTCGTCCGCTGGCTGAAATCTGCGGGGATGGATAGCGGTTTTTATTTCCAGTCTGCGAGGTTTGCCATGTTCACTTATATTATTCGCCGCCTGTTGCTGGCGACGCCAATTTTGCTTGGCGTCGCGCTGGTCTGTTTCATGCTGGTTCATATGACCCCGGGCGATCCTCTGGTATCCGTTATGCCGCCGGATGCCTCCGAAGCGCTGCGCCAGCAGTTGATCCAGGCTTATGGCTTCGATCGGCCGCTGCCGGTGCAGTTCGGTCTTTGGCTGTGGCATGCGGTGCAGGGCGATCTGGGCATGTCCATCGCCAGCGGCCGTCCGGTGAGCAGCGAAGTGATGAACGCCGTAAGTTACTCGCTGCGTCTCGCCTTGCTCGCATCGTTCATCGGTTTTGTCTTAGGCAGCCTGTTCGGTTTTGTTGCCGGTTATTTTCAGGATAGCTGGATTGATCGCATCGCCTCCGCCTTTTCCATCTTTGGCGTCAGCGTGCCGCATTACTGGTTGGGAATGCTGCTGGTCATCATTTTTTCTTCCCAGCTAAATTGGCTGCCCGCCACGGGCGGTGGCCCCATGGGGGCGATGGATTGGGCCTGGGATTGGGAACATCTGAAGTTTATGTTGCTTCCGTCCATCACGCTGTCGGTGATCCCGACAGGCATCATCGCCCGAACCGTGCGCGTACAGATCGCGGAAACGCTGGCGCAGGAATTTATTATCGGATTGAGAGCGAAAGGCGTCAGCGAGTTTGCATTATTTACCCATGTTGCGAAGAACGCCGCGCCTACCGCGCTGGCGGTAATGGGATTGCAAATCGGCTACCTGATGGGGGGATCCATTCTGGTGGAAACCGTATTTGCCTGGCCGGGAACCGGATTACTGCTTAACTCGGCGATTTTTCAGCGCGATTTACCGCTGTTGCAGGGCACCATCTGGGTGCTGGCGCTGTTTTTTGTCCTGCTCAATTTGCTGGTCGATATCCTGCAAACGCTGTTTGATCCACGAATAAAGAGGGCTTGATCATGAATCTTAATCTTGCGCGTCCAGCCCTGAGTGTGGATTTGACGGAAAAGTCGCAGGGATACTGGCGTGTGGTGCTCGGGAGGATAATGCGCGATCCTTCGGCGCTGAGCGTGGGGTTGGTGATTTTATGCCTCCTGGTGCTGGCGGCGCTGGGGCCGTGGATCGTTCATGGCGATCCCTACGCCACCTCAATGTTCAATCGTCTGAAACCTATCGGGACACCCGGTTTCCCACTGGGTTCCGATGAACTGGGGCGCGATATGCTGTCGCGGCTGATGCTCGGCACCCGGCTATCTCTGTTTATGGGGATTACGCCGGTGGCGATTGCTTTTGTTATCGGTTCGACTATCGGCATTATCGCTGGCTATGCCGGTGGCTGGCTGAATAGCGTAATCATGCGCACCGTCGATATTTTCTACGCCTTTCCTTCCGTGTTGTTGGCGATTGCCTTATCCGGCGCGATGGGGGCCGGGGTGGTGAATGCCCTGATCTCGCTGACGCTGGTTTTTGTGCCGCAGGTGGCGCGCATCGCGGAGAGTGTAACAACGCAGGTGCGTAACCGCGATTACATTGAAGCGGCGCGCGCCTCCGGCGCTTCCGCGTTTACCATCATCCGCACCCAGGTTCTGGGCAATGTACTGGGGCCGATCTTCGTGTTCACCACCGGACTGATTTCGATATCAATGATTTTGGCGTCGGGCCTTTCTTTTCTCGGTTTGGGAGTGACGCCGCCGGAACCGGAATGGGGATTGATGCTGAATACGCTGCGCACCGCGATTTATACCCAACCGTGGGTATGCGCGCTGCCCGGCGCGATGATTTTCATCACCTCTATCTCTTTTAATATTTTGGCCGATCGTCTGCGGATGGCCATGGCTATACGGAGTTGACTATGGATAACCACGACATCGGCGGACCGGCTCAGCCGCTGCTTATCGGGCGGAAACTGGTGAAACATTTTCCGCTGAAAGGCGAATTGGGAAAACGTGCGCTGGTGCGGGCGGTGGACGGTATCGATTTCTCGGTGTTAAAAGGGGAAACCCTGGGCGTGGTGGGGGAGTCGGGATGTGGTAAATCCACGACCGCGCGTGTACTGATGCAGTTGATCGAACACGACAGTGGCGAACTGATCTTCGATGGGCAATCTGTCGGCGGTCCGCGCTTGCCGCTACGCAATTACCGCCGTCAGGCGCAGATGGTGTTTCAGGATAGCTATTCTTCGCTCAATCCGCGCCTGACGATGGAAGAGTCGGTGGCATTCGGTCCTTTGGTGCATGGTATTAACAAACGTGAAGCCCGGACGCGGGCGCGGGATCTGATGGCGCATGTTGGGCTGGAACCGTCGCGTTTTGCCGGCCGCTACGCCCACGAACTATCCGGCGGGCAGCGCCAGCGGGTAAATATCGCCCGCGCCCTGGCGGTTGATCCGCGGCTGGTGATCCTTGATGAGGCGGTATCCGCTTTGGATAAGTCCGTTGAAGCGCAGGTGATCAACCTGTTATTGGATCTGAAAGAGAGCCTCAATCTGACCTATGTGTTTATCAGTCATGATTTACACGTGGTGCGCTATCTCTCCGATCGCATCATGGTGATGTATCTGGGAGAAGTGGTTGAAATCGGGCCGGCGGAAGCGCTTTTTTCCGGGGCGTTGCATCCTTATACCCGCGCCTTGCTCAGTTCCATGCCATCGATGGATCCGGCGCGGCGCACGCTCAGGTCTCCGTTGAGCGGCGATCCTCCCAGCCCGATAAATCCGCCCGGCGGCTGCCGCTTTCACACGCGTTGCCCGCATGCCGAAGCCGTGTGCAGCCAACGCGCGCCGCGTTTGTACGCTGCAGCGCACCAGCATTCCGCCGCCTGTCTGATGGTTGAACCCGGCGCGGGACACTCGCAGAGTCCTGACAACCTTATCCTGGTTAAGGAGGCATGAATGGCAGAGCAACCCATGGTTGATGTGCGCGATCTTAAGGTCCGGTTTCGCAGAGGTAACCAGACGGTATCGGCGGTAAATGGGGTGAGTCTGGCGGTGGCGCGTGGTGAAGTGCTGGCGCTGATCGGCGAATCCGGTTCGGGTAAAAGCGTCACCCTACGCGCCTTGATGCGTCTCCATCCTGAACGCACCACCACCATCGACGGCCAGATTCATATAGACGGTCAGGATGTGATGGCGTTTTCAAAAAGGCAACTGCGGGCCTTGCGTGGACCGGTGGCGGCGATGGTCTTTCAGGAGCCGTTATTGGCGATGGATCCGGTCTATACCGTCGGGGCGCAGATTATCGAAGCATTGCGGCAGCATCGTTCGCTCTCTTATGCCGAGGCGCGGCAAGAGGCGCTGGACGCGCTGCGGCGCGTGCGAATTCCCAGCCCCGAGCAGCGGCTTGACGCCTACCCGCATGAAATGTCCGGCGGGATGCGCCAGCGGGCGATGATCGCCCTGGCGCTGGCATGCCAGCCCCGGCTATTGCTGGCCGATGAGCCAACCACCGCGCTGGATGCGACGGTGCAAATTCAGATTCTGATCCTATTGCGGGAATTACAGCAGGATCTCGGTCTTTCCATTGTGTTCGTCACGCACGATATCGGCGCGGCTGTCGAAGTGGCCGACCGCGTGGCCGTGATGTACGGCGGTCGTATTGTTGAACAGGCTCCGCTACAGGAGCTGCTGAACAATCCCCTCCACCCATATACCCAGGTGCTGCTGAGCACCCGCCCCAAAGGCGGACTGCGAAAAGGCGAGAGGCTGGTGAGTATTCCCGGCTCACCCCCGGACCTGATGCGTTTGCCTGCCGGGTGCGCTTTTTCTCCGCGCTGTCCGCGGGCCAGTGACAAATGTCATAGCCAATTGCCAGATTCACAAAACGTCATTGCCGGACACCAGGTCCGTTGTCATCACTGGATGACCGCTCACTAAAGCGAGTCGGCTTCATCAATTTAAGGAACCACGATGCAAGATAATGCTTTTGCCTTTATGCCTTACCCTCCGGTCGCCGTTGAGCATGCGCCTCACGGCCCGTTGGCCGGTTTCACCTTCGGGGTGAAAGACCTGTTCGACGTCGGGGGGTACCCTACCGGGGGCGGAAACCCCCATGTGCTCGCCATGTCAGGCATAAAACCGCGTACCGCGCCCACGGTACAGCGACTGCTGGATGCGGGAGCCGAATTTGTCGGGAAAACGCATACCAATGAGCTGGCGTTTTCCATGAGTGGTAAGAATATGCACTACGGCACCCCGCGTAACGGTGCCGCGCCCGATCGTATTCCCGGCGGATCGTCATCGGGGTCGGCGTCGGCGGTCTCCAACCATCTCTGTGATTTCGCCCTCGGCACGGATACCGGCGGTTCCGTACGCACCCCGGCCAGCTACTGCGGACTGTATGGATTACGCCCCACCCACGGCCGTATTTCTCTGGAAGGTTGTCAGCCGCTTAGCCACAGCATGGATACGGCAGGCTATTTTACCCGCGACGCCGGGTTGTTCGTCAGGGTGGGCGAGTGTTTGCTGGGTGAAGACGATGCGCCGCTGCCGGATCAGCCGGAATGGACGATCGGCGATGCGCTGTTTGCGCTGCTGCCTGCCGCGTCGCAAACGGCGTTGCAGCCCGCGTTGGCAAAGATTAACGCGGCCGTCGGCGAACTGTTGCCGCTGTCGGGCGATCTGCCTTCGCTGGAGGACGCCTACTGGGCCTTTCGGTTTATTCAGGGACGCGAAGCCTGGCAAGCGCAGGGTGAAAAAATAAAACGTTATGGTTATGTGCTGGGGGCCGATGTGGCCGGGCGTTTTGCCTGGGGCGAATGCGTGACGGATGAGCAGTACCTCAACAGCTGCCGCAGGCGCGATCATTGGCGAGATGAGTGGCGGGCGCTGGTGGGAAACCGGATTCTGGTCTTGCCCACGGTGCCGGATGTCGCGCCTTTGCTGAGCGCCAATGAGGCGGATATCGAAGAAACCCGTCGTTTATCCCATCACCTGTTGTCCATTGCCGTATTGTGCGGGATACCGCAGGTCAATCTGCCGCTGGCGCAAAAAGAGGGGGCGCCGCTGGGGATTTCGTTAATTGGTCCGCGTGGCAGCGATCTGAGTCTGGTCAAAGCCGCCGCGCGGGTCGCGGCATGTTCGTAACATCGCCGAACCGGGGCCGCTTGCTGGTGACGGCAAGCCCCCCCATTGACCTTGGCCGCCATCCTTTTTTGTTCCGCGCTTACTTGTTTTCCGTGACGCCCCGCATTTACAAGTCATGATGCGGGCAGTATTCTGTAAGCGGCAAGGCGTAAGCCTGCTGTAAAATCTTCTGATTTTTCAACGACTCGGGGTGCCCTTCCACGTGAAGGCTGAGAAATACCCGTTGACCTGATCTGGATAATGCCAGCGTAGGGAAGTCTCGGTATGCCAACCAACCGGTTACCGCCTTCTTGAACGCCGGTTGGGGGAATGATGAATACTCGACCTGTCGATTTACCGGCTGCCCATGCGGCGGCATCGTTAGCGCAATTTCATGCGTTGTCTCCTTTAGTGCACTGTCTGACCAACGATGTGGTGCAATCATTTACCGCCAACGTGTTACTGGCGCTTAATGCTTCGCCCGCCATGGTGGTGGATCCGGATGAAGCCGCACAATTCAGCGCGATGGCCGATGCGCTGCTGATTAATGTCGGAACGCTGGAGCGCGATCGCGCCGATGCCATGTTGGCGGCGGTCAACAGCGCCAATCAGTCCGGTACGCCCTGGGTGCTCGACCCGGTGGCGGTCGGCGGGCTGACTTTTCGTAGCGAATTTGCCCGTGAACTGCTGCAACTAAAACCGGCGGCCATTCGGGGAAACGCCTCAGAGATCATGGCATTGTCCGGGCTAAGTGCGCAGGGGCGCGGCGTCGACAGCGCTAACGACTCGTTTACCGCGCTGCCCGCCGCCCATGAACTGGCTCGCCGTCTCTCCACGGTGGTCGCGGTGACGGGCGAGGTGGACTATGTCACGGACGGTTCTCGCAGTTGGGCGATTAGCGGCGGGGATAAAATCATGACCCGCGTGGTGGGAACCGGCTGTGCGTTATCCGCCGTGGTCGCCGCTTTCTGTGCGCTGGAGGGCGACCGTTCACAGCACGTGGCGACGGCCTGTTATGTCATGTCGCTGGCGGGGAAACGGGCAGCCGTGCGGTCTCAGGGGCCGGGCAGTTTTATTCCGGCCTTTCTGGATGCGCTTTATCGTCTGCGTACGGAGGCTCTGGCATGAAACGACGTATTAATGCGTTAACCATTGCCGGCACCGATCCCAGCGGCGGGGCGGGGATCCAGGCCGATTTGAAAACGTTCTCCGCGCTGGAGGCTTACGGCACTTCGGTGATCACCGCGCTGGTGGCGCAGAATACCCGCGGCGTTCAGTCCGTCTACCGGATTGATCCGGCGTTTGTGGGCGCCCAGCTTGATTCCGTGCTGAGCGATGTGCGTATCGACAGCGCCAAGATCGGCATGCTGGCGCAGGCTGATATTGTCGACGTGGTGGCGGAACGCTTGCGCCGTTACACCATACCTTATGTGGTGTTGGATACGGTTATGCTGGCGAAGAGCGGCGATCCGTTGTTATCGCCCGACGCGGTGGCGTCGATCCGCCGCCGGTTGTTGCCTAATGTCTCACTGATTACCCCTAACTTACCGGAAGCGGCCGCCCTGCTTGATTGTCCACCGGCCAGGAACGAGCAGGAGATGTGCGCTCAGGGACAGGAACTGCTGAGTATGGGCTGTCAGGCGGTATTGATGAAAGGCGGGCATTTAAGCGAGCAAGAAAGCCCGGACTGGCTGTTCTGCCGGGGGCAGGCGCCGCAGCGTTTCACCTCCCCACGCGTCGATACCCGGCATACGCACGGTACCGGTTGCACGCTCTCCGCGGCGCTGGCGGCCCTGCGGCCGCGTTGTGCTGATTGGCCGGCGACGGTCGCCGCGGCGAAAAATTATCTGCAACAGGCGCTTGAGCAGGCCGATACGCTGGAAGTCGGGCAGGGGATCGGTCCGGTGCATCATTTCCATGCCTGGTGGTGAGTTGAGGGGGGAAAAGCGCTGGTGCCGCTCATTAGGGTAAACACGGCGATGAGGTTCACGCAGGGAACCTCGCGCCGTGGTCGCCCCGGATCTCTCGATCCTTAAACGAGCGGTATGCGCGGCGTTAGCCTGGATTTGATGTGATTGTCCGGCTGCGCCGTGCAGGCGTAACCGCGCCAAAATCCGCGAGCCGGACAATCCCTGGCGGGTTATGCGATAGTTATACTTTTATCAAGATAGGTATCCTGCACGGCGTTGATCAGCGCCACGCCCTCTTTCATGGATTTTTTGAATGCCTTACGGCCGAGGATCAGCCCCATGCCGCCCGCGCGCTTATTGATCACCGCGGTGCGTACGGATTCCTGTAGATCGTTATCGCCGGCGGCGCCGCCGGAGTTGATTAGCCCGGCGCGGCCCATGTAGCAGTTGGCCAGTTGGTAACGCACCAGATCGATCGGGTGATCGGTGGTCAGTTTGTCGTAGACGCGGTCATCGGTATAGCCGAATTTGATGGCGCGATAGCCGCCGTTGTTTTCCGCCATTTTCTGCTTCACGATATCGGCGCCGATGGTGGCGGCAATATGGTTGGCCTGGCCGGTAAGATCGGCGCTGGCGTGGTAGTCAACGCCGTCTTTTTTGAAGGCCGGGTTGCGCAGATAGGCCCACAGCACGGTGACCATGCCCAGTTCGTGCGCGCGTTCGAATGCGCTTGAGATCTCTTCGATCTGACGGCGCGACTGCTCGGAGCCAAAATAGATGGTGGCGCCGACGGCGACCGCCCCCAGATTAAACGCCTGCTCAACGCTGGCGTACAGCGTCTGGTCGTACTGGGTCGGATAACTCAGGGTTTCGTTGTGGTTGAGTTTGACCAGAAACGGGATCTTGTGCGCGTAGCGGCGTGAAACCGACGCCAATACGCCATAGGTGGACGCCACGCAGTTGCAGCCGGCTTCGATCGCCAGTTCAACGATATTTTTGGGGTCGAAATAGAGCGGATTGGCGGCGAAAGACGCGCCGGCGGAGTGCTCAACTCCCTGATCGACCGGTAAAATAGACAGATAGCCGGTACCGGCCAGTCGGCCATGGTTGAACAGCGTCTGCATGGAACGCAGCACGCTGTTGGGGCGATTGTTATCGATCATCACCCGATCGACGAAGTCGGCGCCCGGCAGGTAAAGGTTTTCAGCAGGGATAGTGGTACAGCGGTGTTGCAACAGATCTTCCGCTTCCTTACCTAATAACTGTGTAATATCGGTCATGATTAACTCCTGGTTAGGCTTTTTCTTATCGCCGTCTCAGGTGATTGCGCTTGTTATTCCGGGGGTACAGCCATTACGGCCCCTGCGTCAGTCCCAGGATGACAGGTGAAAAATGTTACGGCGTAATGAAAAAGTGATGATGGACGTCGTTGAGGCAGGATGAATAACATCCTGACGATTCAGAAGAAACAATAGATGCGATCGCCGATAAATGCCATTTTGCACCGCAAATTAGCCTCGTTTTGTGAACCTCCAAGGGTTTATCGCCGTGAGTGACGAACAGACGGAACGTTTTGTTTAACGAGAGTAAAAATGGAATATGGAAACCGCCGGTTGACGGAATCGCGGCGTGGCTTTTCACGCGAAGACGGGTGAAGGAAGCCCATGCCGGCAGCGAGAAAAACCACGGGCGGGATATTCGGGATTATTTTCGCTAATTTTGCTTACAAATAAGCAGGTTGTCTCCCTGATAAAACATAAGGGTGATAACCTGTGAACGATAAGGCATGACTGATGTAATTGGATGTGAGGGAATAAGTATGGCGGCTTCAACGCGCAGCATCATGGTTTCAAAAGGACTCCAGACGATACTCAATATTGGATTGCTGATATTGGCTATTATTCTCGTGATTTTTCTGGGGAAAGAGACCTATCATCTAGCGCAAGTATTGCTGATTACCAATGAGAAGGATTCATCCTATCAATTGATTGAAAGTATTGTGATTTACTTTCTGTATTTTGAGTTTATCGCCCTGATCGTGAAGTATTTTCAGTCGGGATATCATTTCCCGTTACGTTATTTCGTTTATATCGGTATCACGGCGATTATCCGGCTGATTATCGTCGATCATAAAAATCCGCTCGATACGCTGATTTACGCCGCCGCCATTTTGATGCTGGTCATTACGCTGTATCTGGCGAACAGTAATCGCCTGAAGCGCGAATAACTTCCCGGCTGCCCCCAACCCGGCTATTCGCCGGGCGGGGACGTGGCGAATATTCGTCAATGGCCCGCCGGATTATCCCAGCAATGGGCACTGCGGCGGCAGGCGGCAATAAATGGCGGCGGGAACCACTTCAATCAGGAACCGTTTGGCGTTAAACGGTTCGCCATCCAGATTAAAGGTCATTTCATTCGGCGCGGTAATCTCTAACCAGGGCAGGGCGGCTGAAATCATATTCGGGTTTTGAGTGCCGGTAAACCATGCTTGTAACATATTGGGCAGCAGCTCTTGCGCAGACAGAATGCTGAGCGCCAACTGACCGTCATTCACTAGCGCATCCGGGCAAAGCTGCTGACCGCCGCCGGCCTGGCGGCCGTTGCCAATCGCCACAACCCAGGTATCGCCCGACCAGTTAAAATCCGGGCCGCGGATTTCACAACGTTCGGATTGCAGCATATCCATACGCAGCAGCGCGTTTAACACATAGGATGCGCCGCCCAGCGCCGCTTTCATTTTGGCCGGCGTTTCTGTGGTAATACGGGTGGCGAATCCGCCCGTCGCCATGTTGATGAAGTAGTGCTCATTATTCACTTTGGCTAAATCAATGGCGGTTGCTCGGCCCTTGATCGCCAGCGTCAGCGCGTTATGCGGGTCGATGGGAATTTGACAACCGGTGGCGAAGTCATTGGCGGTTCCCAACGGAATGATCCCCATACAGGGACGAACCGCTTCGGGCTGTTCCGCCAGTGCGCCGGCAACCTCATTGATCGTACCATCGCCTCCGGCGGCGATGACGTTATCGACTTTCAGTCGTACCGCTTCTTTCACGTAACGACGCGCATCTCCCGATTCCCAGGTCACTCTGACATGCAGTGTATTTCCATCCTTGCGCCACTCGTCAATAGCCTGACGGAGCTGATCATTATCGGTGTTTTTTCCATTAAGAATGAGCAGCGTGGCAGGGGATTGCTCCATGTGGTTCTCCCAATTCGGTGTGTCAAATTAAATAAGTTCTAATCGCAAACCCTCGACGGCGGGCGAGAGATAGCTGATGTTATCAGTGAGCCGTTAAGCGCCATGCGGCAATTGCATTCTAATAATAGTCAGTTAATACAATTAGTCAGTAAAAACAAGGGCTGAAACCAGAAGATTCGGTGAGTGGCCGCGGCTGGAGAATGATAAGGATGATGAAAGGGGAATGATGAGTGACGTGATAAAAAAGAAAAAGCCAGCTCAAGGGAGATTGAGCTGGCCAAGGAGGTGGTTCCTAGTAGTATCACTACGCTTATTTTTCGTTCTACATTTTCTCAGCGGCCTAATAGTAACTATTGGGGTGAGTAATTGATGTGATCTGATTCTAATTTTTGTTTAAAGTCCCAATCTTTGTGTTTGTATCCTGTTTTTTCCAGTTGCAGACGCCGGTTTTGCAACTGGAAACCAAGGGCGGCCAGCGTTATTTCGCGTTTGGGTTGCGGGTGGTCGTGGCGCCCGGCAGATTGCGCAATAACAGCGCATATTCCAGCGCGATTTCTTCGGGTACTGGCAGATAGACGATATGTCCGTTGCCCGGCGCGACATCCGTCGCCTGGCCTTTGGCATTTTGCATCGCTTCAATGGTGAATTGAACATTGCCTTTGGGCGTCATCATTTCTACGCTGTCGCCGCAGGAGAATTTGTTTTTCACCGCGACTTCCGCCAGTCCGTCACGCCGTACGCCGGTGAATTCGCCAACGAACTGCTGCCGATCGGAAACGGAATAACCGTACTCGTAGTTCTGGTAATCCTCGTGCACATGGCGGCGCAGGAATCCTTCGGTATAACCGCGGTGAGCCAGCCCTTCCAGCGTTTCCAGCAGGCTTGGATCAAAGGGTTTCCCGGCGGCGGCATCGTCAATGGCGCGGCGATAGACCTGCGCGGTGCGGGCGCAGTAGTAGAACGATTTGGTGCGGCCTTCAATCTTCAGCGAATGAATCTGCATCTGCGTCAGGCGTTCCACGTGCTGAATGGCGCGCAGATCGCGCGAGTTCATAATGTAGGTGCCGTGTTCGTCTTCGAAGGCGCTCATGTATTCGCCGGGGCGTTGATTTTCTTCCAGCATAAAGACTTTATCGGTCGGTGCGCCGATACCCAGCGCCGGCTCAATATTTTTCACCGCAATGGGTTCATGCTGATGGACGATATTGCCGACTTCGTCTTCTTTCCCCTCCTGCACGTTGTATTCCCAGCGGCAGGCGTTGGTGCAGGTTCCCTGATTGGGGTCGCGTTTGTTGATGTAGCCGGACAACAGGCAGCGGCCGGAATAGGCCATGCACAACGCGCCGTGTACAAAGATCTCCAGCTCCATGTCCGGCACTTTGCTACGGATTTCCGCGATCTCTTCCAGCGACAGCTCGCGGGAGAGAATCACGCGGCTCAGCCCCATCTGCTGCCAGAATTTCACCGTCGCCCAGTTAACAGCGTTAGCCTGAACGGAAAGGTGGATCGGTATCTGCGGGAAGTTTTCCCGTACCAGCATGATCAGCCCCGGATCGGACATAATCAGCGCATCCGGCCCCATTTCAACCACCGGTTGCAGATCGCGCAGGAAGGTTTTCAACTTGGCGTTATGCGGCGCGATATTAACCACCACGTAGAATTTTTTACCCAGTTCATGCGCTTCATTGATGGCCTGCGCCAGCGTCTGATGGTTGAATTCGTTGTTGCGTACCCGCAAGCTGTAGCGAGGCTGGCCGGCATAAATGGCATCAGCGCCATAGGCAAAGGCGTAACGCATATTTTTCAGCGTTCCGGCCGGAGAAAGCAGTTCCGGTTTAAACATGATGTCTCTCGATTCTGATTACAAGTCAGGCTGCCCCCGATGGGAGCAGTAAAGGCGGGGATTCTAGCGCTTATAAATGAAAAAAGCAGCAGACGGCCCACAAAAAGTAGGCCTATTGATTTGGCGATGCGGACTAATCAGCGTTTGGCCGCCACCCGCGAAGCGCCAAGCCGTTTGCGATCGTGCGGACGTTCAAAATCCACCAGCGGACCTAATGGCACGATGCCGGTAGGGTTCAGCCACCGGATGTCATAGTAACCGGCCTTGATATGCCCGATATTGACGGTCTCTTTCACGCCGGGCCATTGATACAGTTCGCGCAGGTAGTTCGACAGATTAGGATAATCTTCGATACGGCGGAGATTGCACTTGAACGCGCCATGATAGGCGACGTCAAAACGCACCAGCGTCACGAACAGACGCCAGTCGGCTTCGGTCAGCGTATCGCCGGCGATGTAACGGCGCGTTGCCAGATGCGCTTCTACCTTATCCAGCGTCGAAAACAGGACGGTCACCGCCTGGTTATAGCTCTCCTGCGTTTTGGCGAAACCGGTTTTATAGACGCCGTTGTTGATGCCGTGGTAAATGGTTTCGTTCCAGCGGTCGATCTCGCCGCGTAGCGTGGGCGGATAGAAATCGAGGTTGTTGTCGGTCAGTCGGTCAAAGTCATCGTTCAGGATACGGATAATATCCGCCGATTCATTGTTGACGATGCGTCCTTCCTGACGGTCCCATAAAACGGGCACCGACACTTTCCCGGTGTAGTGGGGATCGGTTGCGGTATACAACTGATGAAGGAAACGGATAGGGCCAAGCTGTTCGCCCGCATCCTGCGGCTTACTGAATTCCCAGCCGTTATCTCTGATGCAAGGCTCCGCGATGGAAAGCGTAATGACGTTTTCCAGCCCTTTCAGCTTACGGAAGATTAAGGCGCGAGAGGCCCATGGACAGAGGTAAGAGACAAAAAGCTGATAACGTCCGGGCTGTGCAACAATTTCACTCTGACGGAATGTTGTCTCCTGCCGATGAAATGCGCCGTTTTTAATTTCTTCCGCCGCGACGTCGCCGCTAACCCATTTTCCATCCACTAAACCTGCCATTACGCCTCTCTGTTAAATCTGATAATTATTGCCATGCGATAAAGCCTATCAGCCTGAGATAAAGAAAAAATGATAAATTTTTCACTGAGTCAGACAGATTTTTTGACGAGTGGCGAAGACATGGAATATCGCCGGTTACGGGTTATTGACGCGTCGTCTTATCCGCGTTCTGCCGCCAGCAGTCCGTACAGCGCGGAGTCGGATGTTTTTCCATCAACAATCCAGCGTTCCCTTAACAGGCCTTCCTGAACGAAGGACTGGCGAGCCAATGTTTTGGCCGAGGCGATATTTCTGGCGTCGATTTCGGCCTCAAGCCGGTTCAATCCCAGCGTTCCAAAGGCGAAATCAATCAGGCCGGACAGCGCCTCGGCCATATAGCCTTTTCCCTGCGCGTCGGCTGCCAGGCAGTAACCGATTTCCGCCCGTCGGGATGCGGCATTAATATGGAAAAGGATACAGGTGCCGATGAGATGTCCGCCGTCTTTCATCTCTAACCCCAGCTTCATGTATTCGCCGGCGGACAGCGCCTGCCGATAGTTATCAATGGCCTCGAAAGCCTGTTCGATATGTCGCCACGGGAGCTGATTCCAAAATTTCATCACGACCGGATCGGACATAAGGGCGAAAAAAGCCGGTACGTCATCACGGCGCAGCGGGCGTAATAATAAACGCGGAGTCTCAAGCGTGGTTGTTGCGGAAAATGACGCCATAACCGTTATCCCATTAATCGTAAATTATCTTTTTTAGCACAGTTGGCGCGGCCATGAAACGGTAAGGGCAATGACCTGTCTCTCCTGGTTATTCAACGGCCGTTCGCAATACTCGCAACTGAGATATAAGATCGCATCGTTACCGTCTGACTCGCTACTGTATCCGGAATGGGCGGCTATTTCCTCTAATAGCGCTTTTGTCACTGGCGCGGCGTGAAAGTGGCAGTTGAATCCGTGGGAAAAGCCTAACTTGTAGAAAACGACCTTGATTGGCTGACAGAATGTAGTCAGGAGTTGCTCTGTCATTTTCAGCACTGTTCCCATTTCTGATAATGCTGATGGACTTAACTCGCTTAATTCTGTTACCGCTTCTTTTGCCGGGACGATCAGATAACCTGGATAGCGGGCATCCCACCGATGGCTGACCTGCCAACAGTCGGTGCTGAAAATAATATCTCTGAACGTGCGTTCGTCCGGGGCCGGAGGTTATCCCTCTCATAAAATAGGCGCAGCCCATTCGAAACTATTTTATAAATGTGCTGCTCGTATGATTTATTGAACCTCTCCCCCTGATATCTGAATAATGAGGTCGGAGGCGTAAAATTTTTTACCGAGTAAAGTCTCCAGCGACTTTGCTTGCTCTATATTTACATTAAAGCCGGCAATGCCATTTAAAAAGGCTCTTTCAGCATCTGAACTCCACCCCATGATCTTTGAAACCTCATGCACTTTTTCTTTTGGAATTTCTATTTCAGATTTTAACATTTCTGTATGCTTGTCGAATAATTCAACGGAATATATTATCATTTTTCCACCTTTCTGCTGGGATCTGCCGGCTTGGTTTGTTTACCTGTTGTGGGGTCAAATTCACCGATATGTCTGCGGCCTGAACGATCATAAATTTCGACGGTGCCATGTTGAGAATCCCATTCGTAAATTCTCCCTTCAGAATCCTTCCATCTTGCCCTGAGCTGTCCACTGCTACCTTGAATAGGTGTTTTTCGAGGTGCCCTTTTTGCATCAGGAAATGCGGGTAATGGTGTATGCCCTTTCGGAGAAACATGATATTTATGGTCATTATTCAGATAAATATAAATCGGATCAAAAATCCCGTCGGGATGAACCAGAATATAGTCTCTGAACGTGCGTTCGTCCGAGGTCGGCGTTTCCGTTGAGGTTATCCCCTGAATCTCGTCTTCCGGGTGAACCAGTATATTCGAAGGGATATAAACGTCGTCCTGATTACCCGTATGGGGCGGAGCGGTGAATACGGGATTATCCGGCGTCCATACCAATGTCGGTGAATCGGTGCCGTCCTCGTAAAATTCGTAATTTTCGGTTGCCGCATTCTTATGCAACATTCTGACCGGAACCTTACCCAGTCCGCCCTCGGCGCCGACATGATAGCCCTTCGGAGTAAGGACGCCATATTTGTCCGGTTCCCATCGGAATCTGACGCGCGTTTCCGCATCGCCTTGCGTTTTGGCCGCTTGCTCCAGCCGCATCCGATCGATGAAATCCTGCTCGCCGCTGTTAAGTTTGGGTGAGTAAAACATACCGAAGACGAACAGTGTACCCGGATGAGGTGCCAACCATCGCCCGGCGGTTTTCAGGCCGCCGCCCAGGTATTCCAGCGCGGTAAGCAAAGTCTCGCCCGCCGTACCGGCAGTTGCTGTGATGCCGGCGGTGGCCGCAAGGCTTGTCGCTCCCATCGCCGCTGCTGGAGCATACCCAAGCGAAAGAGCGCGTTTATCTTCCTGTTGCGTCGTCTCCGTCACCGGGTTTTTTTGGCGCTTTGCCGACTGTGCGTGCTGAACAGGTTCGGACTCCGGGTGTTGAGCGGCGGGAGATGCTTTCCAGTAACTTACATAGCCAAAATTACGATGAGATTCCGGTTCTATTCCCGCATCCGTGCATCCATTCTCCTTAAGACAGGATTTAGCGTAAACTGGAACAGGACGCATTGGTGTCGTCAGGTTGGAGGACGTGGCGGAAGGTGGAGCGGAAACGGCTGGCGATGATGAAAGCGTTGACCGGGAGGATGACTGGACGTACTGGCGCGTCGAGCCGAAGACAACATGCTGTGGGCAACGGCATGCCACTCTGTCCCCCGTCGCCACAAAAAGTTGATTCTCTCCCCAGCCTTCGGCGGTGCCGATGAGCGGGAACATCCCTTTACATTTATTACACCACGCTTTATCACCGGAAAGCGCAATAGCTTTACTGCCTTCGAACCATGATGAGGTAGCGGAAACAATATAGCCGTAGGTGGTTTTATCCCCGAAACAGGCTAGAGCGCGACTCATAGAAAATCCTTTTTATCCACGATAAGCGCAATGGATGCTACCTTTTTTATCAATACTTTTCTATCCGCGAACTGGGCGTTTTTTATCAAAAAAACGCTTTCCAATCGTTATTCAGAACACATCGGCCAGTTCGATGCACTTCTTCAGTGACTGATTTCAGCATTTCATAACGACCGGAGCGGACACAAACGCGCAAAAAACCAACGAAAGTCTACACCAGTTCGCAGGGGGCGGCTTCCCAGCGATATCCCATACCGTAAACCGTACGGATAAAAGAGGTTTCCCCGTCAAGCAGCTCCAGCTTGCGGCGCAGGTTTTTGATATGGCTGTCGATGGTGCGATCGGTGACGACGCGATAGTCGTCATAAAGTTTATCCAGCAGCTCTTCCCGGGAAAAGACTTTGCCCGGTTCGGTGGACAACGTTTTGAGCAGGCGGAGTTCCGCGGGCGTCAGGTCAAGATTCTGCCCCAGATAGCTGGCCTGAAAGCTGCTTTTATCAATCAGCAGGGGGGATTTATCCGCCGGCTTTTGAGCCTCCGCCTGCCAGCCGCAACGGCGCAGCAGGGTTCTTACCCGCACCACCACTTCGCGCGGGCTGAATGGTTTACAGATATAATCATCCGCGCCGATTTCCAGCCCCAACAGGCGATCGATTTCTTCGCTGCGGGCGGTGACCATAATAATGGGAACGTTGGAAAACTGGCGGATCGTGCGGCACAGCGTCAGACCGTCGACGCCCGGCAGCATCAGATCCAGCAGGATCAGCGCCGGCGGATTTTGCTTAACCCAGTGAAGCACTTCGTTGCCGTTGTTTATCCAGTGGGTCTGAAAATCCGCGGCCTGTAGGTAATCAATCAACAACTGTCCCAGTTTGGGTTCGTCTTCAACGATCAGTACCGGTAACGGGTTAGCGGAAAAAGATTCTGTCATCATTATTTCAGTTCTGTCATGGAAGGTTTCTATCTGGCGAATAATATAAGGGAAGCTCGACGGTAATCAGCAGACCACCCCATGGAGAGTGCTCAGCATACAGTCGTCCGCCGTGCGCCTCAACGATATTGTTACAGATAGCCAGCCCTAATCCTGAACCGCCGCTGGCGCGGTTACGCGAGTTTTCCGCCCGGTAAAAACGCTCGAATATCAGCGTAAGCTGCTCATCGGTCACGCCCGGAGCGCTGTCCTGCCAGGTAATCACCAGCAGTTTCTGACGGGGAACGGCGCGTATTTCCAGTCTACCTTGTTCGTCCGTGTAACGCAGGCTGTTTTCCAGCAGGTTGTTAAACAACTGGATTAAACGATCCGGATCGCCAAAGGTAGCGGCCTGCGCAGGGCAATCTACCGTCAGCGCAATGTGTTTTTTCTGGAAACGCTCATTAAAGGCGGCGATGGCGATGTGCAGCAGTTGTACGACATCCACGGCGCTTTTGCGATAGGTCAGCGTTCCCCGGTCGGATAGAGAGAGTTGGTGGAGGTCATCCACCAGCTTGGTCAAGGTCGTCACTTCCGCCTGTAACGAAAGCAACGAGCCGGCATTGGGTTGGCGGACGCCGTCCTGTAGCGCTTCCAGCTCACCGCGCAATACCGCCAGCGGCGTGCGCAGCTCATGGGAAATATCCGCCATAAACGCGCGGCGCGACTGCTCATTTTTTTCCAATGCGCTGGCGAGCTGGTTAAAATCCTGCGCCAGTCGTCCCAATTCATCGCGCGTGGTTGCGGTGACGCGGGCGCTGAAATCGCCCGCCGCCAGATGGTGTATGCCATTAACCAGCCGTTTAACCGGCGCCAGCAGGCCGCGGGCGGTCAGCCAGGTGGCGAGGATCGCCAGCAAGGCGGTCAGCGCCACGATAAGCCAGCTGGTTTGCTGCTGTTGCCGATCAAAATTGATATCGGCATTGCGCGTCAGGCGTTCGACGGGGGGCGCCACGACCCAGCCGACCGTCTGGCCCTGGACATCAATCTCCCGCCATATCCCTTCCGCCGGGGGCGACTGCGGGGGGCCGAACAGTATTTTTTTACCGGCATCCAGCACCCAGAGGCGAACGCGCCAGCCTTGTAGTGCGTTGTTGACGCCGTCTTCATTACTCTGCTCCAGCGAATGCAGTATCTTGGAGACGAAACGTTCGTTGCTGCGCAAAAATGACCAATCGCCGTGCTGTTGGTATTGTTCCGCCAGCGTATCGCGCAACTGCACCACCCGCTGTTCATTACCGCGTTTAATGTAGTCGATAAATCCGCGTTCAAAGCTGACGCGAACGCCCCAGTGCATGGTGACCAGCACCAGCATGCAGGTGGCGAAAATGGCGAGGAACAGCTTAGCGGTGATGCCGAATTTCATGGTAGCCTCATGACCGACGGGAAAGCGTCGATTGTTTAACGGTATCTGGCGGAACGCGACTAAAGATTAATGCGGGCAACGCAATAATGACCGCCATACTGAGATAGGCATAGAGGAACACGCTGTGGGTTTCGGCGTTTCCCATCGCCATATGTTGTTGGGAAAACATGCCCAATAATAGCCCCGCAATACTGACGCCCAGGCTCATGGACAACTGCATTGTCATTGACAGCAGGCTGTTGCCGCCGCTGGCGAGGGCATCGGGCAGATCTTTCAGCGTCAGCGTATTCATGGTGGAAAAACGGATGGCGTTCACCGAACCGAGGAAAAACAGCACCACGGGTATCAGCCAGATCCAGTTCATCATCGCCACCAGCGCAAATAGCAGGGTAACGAGCGCCAGCAGCAGCGTTGAGGTAATCAGCACCAGACGGTAGCCGAAACGGTTGACGATCTGCACCACTATCCGTTTGATCCCCATATTGCCCAGCACCATGGGAATCATCATTAGTCCGGCATGAAAAGGCGAGAACCCTATCCCTAACTGCAAGAATAGCGGCGTCATAAAGGGCAGCATGCCGTTGCCGATCCGCGCCAGAAACCCCCCGGTCAGCCCGATTGAAAAGGTTTGGGTATTGAACAGGTTCAAATTAAACAGCGCCCGGCTGTTATTGCGGGCATGCAGCCAGTAGCTCAGCAGGGCAATCAGCCCGACGGCGATCAGCGCAAAAATAACAATGGGCGGGATGCCGAGATTGCCGTGCCCGTCCAGCGCCAGCGTCAGGGTCGCCATGCCGATGGCGAGCCACAAAAAGCCGCGAATATCAAAACGCTGGGTTTGCATGGTGTAATTGGGCATCAGCAGCCAGGTGGCTATCGCGCCGGCAATGCCGACCGGCAGATTAATCAGGAAAATCCAGTGCCAACTGGCGTACTCGACCAGAAAGCCGCCAAGCGCCGGTCCCAGCAACGGGCCAATCTGCCCCGGCAGCGTCACGAATGTCATCGCGGCCATATACTGATCGCGCGGCACGATTTTCATCACCGTCAGACGTCCCACCGGCACCATCATGGCGCCGCCGATGCCCTGCACCACCCGGGAGAGCACCAGTTCATTCAGGGTTTCCGCGCGTGCGCATAGCAGCGAGCCAAGGGTGAACAGCAGAATAGCGGAGAAGAAAATGTTTTTGACGCCGATACGATCCGCCAGCCAGCCGCTGGCGGGCAGCATAATGGCAACCGTTAATACGTAGGACACAATCACGGAGTGCATATGCAGCGGGTTTTCGTTCAGGCTGACCGCCATTGAAGGCAGCGCGGTATTCACGATAGTGGTATCCAGCGTCTGCATAAAAAAGCCAAAGGCGACAATCCATAATTGCCAGCGAACGGAAGCGGGCTGAGTCAGCATTATTCAGGATGCTCCTGATTGGAGAGGGCTAACAGAAAAATATGGCGACTTTCACGCACGAAACTTTCCTCAGTGTGACATGTTTTCTTCATGATGGTTGACGACGCGGCATCCTTCACGATAGTGACACGCTTTTTTCCGGCGTCGGGCGCCGCCGCATATTCCGCAGCCTGTCGAAAAACAGATAAACCACTGGCGTGGTATACAGCGTAAGCATCTGACTCATCACCAGCCCGCCGACGATGGTGATCCCCAGCGGTTGACGCAGTTCCGCGCCGTCGCCGCTGGTCAGTACCAGCGGCAGCGCGCCAAACAGCGCGGCCAACGTGGTCATCATAATCGGACGAAAACGCAGCAGGCTGGCCTGGAATATGGCGTCTCTGGCACTGAGCCCGCCGGTACGTTGCGCCACTAGCGCGAAGTCCACCATCATAATGGCATTCTTTTTGACAATGCCGATTAATAGCATAATACCAATTAGCGCGATCAGACTAAACGGCGCGCCGAACCACTCCAGCGCCAGCAAGGCGCCCACGCCGGCGGAGGGCAGGGTGGACAGAATGGTTAACGGATGCACATAGCTTTCGTACAGCACCCCCAGCACGATATATACCGTAATAATGGCGGCCAGAATCAGTATCACCTGTGACGATTGCGTCTGCTGGAAAGTCAGCGCCGTGCCTGAGAACTGGCCGCGTACCGCGGATGACACTCCCAGCGATGTCATGGTTCTTTCAATCGCCCTGGTGGCATCGGAAAGCGTTGAGCCTTCCGGCAGGTTAAAGGAGATGGTCGATGCGGCCGACAGCCCCTGATGATTGACCGACAGCGGCGCATTGATCGGCCGCCAACTGGCAAAGTAGGACAGCGGAATCGGTTTCCCTTCGCTGTTAATGACAAACATTTTGTCCAGCGAACTGACATCCTGCGTATAAGCCGAATCCACTTCCATCACCACTTTGTACTGGTTTAAGGGTTGATAGATCGTAGATATCTGGCGTTGACCAAAGGCATTGTTCAGTAAGGCATTGGCGGTCGACACGCTGATCCCAAGCTGGGCCATGGCGTCGCGATCGTAAGTCAGCGCCATTTCCGCGCCTTTATCCTGTTGATCGGAATTAATGTCCGCCAATTCGGGTAACTTGCTCAGCGCCTGACGAATTTTCGGCTCCCAGATGCGCAGCTCGCTGAGATCGTCTGACAGCAAGGTATATTGGTAACCGGCGCTGGATTCACGCCCACCGGTGCGTACGTCTTGCTCGGCCATAAAAAACAGGTTCGCCCCCGGCTCTTTCGCCAGTTTGGCGCGCAAGCGGCCGATGACCTGCTGGGCGCTGACGTCGCGTTCAGACAGCGGTTTGAGTGAAACAAACATGGATCCGCTATTGGTGCGCGAACCGCCGGTAAAGCCGGTGACGTTATCCACCGCCGGATCGCTGCGCACGATGGTCATGAAGTCCTGGAGCTTCTGCTTCATGGCCTGAAACGAAATGCTCTGGTCGGCTTGAATAAAGCCCATCAGCCTGCCGGTATCCTGCTCCGGGAAAAACGTTTTCGGGATGCTGATATACAGCCAGACATTGAGGACCATCGTACCCAGCAACAGCACCAGCACCCAGCGCGCATGATTGAGTACCCAGTTAAGCGAGCGGCCGTAGGATTGCTGTAAGGCGACCAATACGCGGCCGAAGCCGCGTTTGCGCTTCAGGCTGCGTTTGGGCGCCGCGCGTAGCAGTTTGGCGCACATCATGGGCGTCAGCGTCAGCGAAACCAGCAGTGAAATCATAATGGCGACCGACAGCGTGACGGCGAATTCACGAAACATCCTGCCCGGCAGCCCTTCCATCAGCAGCAGCGGGATAAACACCGCCACCAACGAGAGACTCATCGATAGCACGGTGAATCCGACCTCGCGCACCCCCTGTAGCGAAGCCTGCAACGGCTTCATTCCCGCTTCAATATGGCGTGAAATATTTTCCAGCACCACGATGGCGTCATCCACTACAAAACCGGTGGCGATGGTCAGCGCCATTAACGACAGATTATTCAAACTGAAGCCGCACAGATACATGGCGGCAAAGGTGCCGATCAGCGAGACCGGCACCGCGACGGCGGGGATCAGCGTGGCGCGTCCTGAACGCAGGAACAGAAAAACCACCAGAATGACCAGCGCGACGGCAATCACCAGCGACTGTTCCACCTCGTGCAGCGAAGCGCGGATCGTCGGCGAACGATCCTGCGCGATAGTAAGTTCAATCCCGGCGGGCAGGCTGGCGTGCAGTTCGGGCAATGCCGCGCGGATGCTGTCCACGGTGGTGATGATATTGGCATCGGGCGCGCGGCGGATGATGAGCAGAATCGCCGGTTGGGCGTTTGTCATCCCGGCATTGCGCGAGTTCTGTACGTCGTCTGTTACCGTGGCGACATCGCTCAGCCGCACGACCGAGCCATTGTTATAGTGAACGATCAGCGGTTCATAGGCGGCGGCCGTTTTCAGTTCGTCATTGGTTTGTATCTGCCAGCGCTGCTGCGGG
This sequence comes from Brenneria goodwinii, assembly GCF_002291445.1. Lineage (NCBI taxonomy): Bacteria > Pseudomonadati > Pseudomonadota > Gammaproteobacteria > Enterobacterales > Pectobacteriaceae > Brenneria > Brenneria goodwinii. Next base: position 577,100 of record NZ_CP014137.1, read on the forward strand.
TTTTCAATGTCGCCTAATGGCTGACGAACGTTCCCCTGGCTGATGGCCTGGCGGACGTCATCCAGCGAAACGCCCTGATTAAACAGCGCTTGCGGATTGAGCGCCACGCGCACGGCAGGCAGCGAGCTTCCGCCGATGGAAACATCGCCCACGCCCTCCATTTGGGAAATTCTCTGCGCCAGCCGGGTGGAGGCGTAGTCATACAGTTGCCCTTGACTGTAGGTATCCGACGTCAGCGTCAGGATCATAATCGGCGCATCGGACGGGTTGGCTTTCCGGTAGGTAGGTCGGCTAGCCATACCGGACGGCAGCAGGTTCTGCGCCGCATTAATGGCGGATTGCACATCGCGCGCCGCGCCGTTGATATCCCGGTCGAGATTGAACACCAGGGTGATGCGCGTACTGCCCAGCGAACTGGTGGAAGTCATTTCGCTGACGCCGGCGATCCTGCCCAATGCCCGTTCCAGCGGCGTCGCGACCGAGGATGCCATGGTTTCCGGCGACGCGCCGGACAGCGAGGCGCTGACCGAAATTACCGGGAAATTCACCTGCGGCAGAGGCGACACCGGCAGCATGCGAAAGCCAATCGCGCCGCAGATGGCAATCGCCAGCGTCAGCAGAATGGTGGCGACCGGCCGATGGATGAACAGGGCGAAGAATCTCACTCGATCTCTTCCTCCTGCCGGGGAGCCCGATGGAAATACAGCGACATCCGATCAAACAGCAGATAGATCACCGGGGTGGTAAACAGGGTCAATATCTGACTCATGATCAGGCCGCCAACCATGCAGATCCCCAGCGGCTGGCGCAATTCGGCGCCGACGCCGGTACTCAGCATCAGCGGCAGCGCGCTGAGCAAGGCGGCCATGGTGGTCATCAGGATCGGACGAAAACGCAACAGACAAGCCTGATAGATGGCGTCATACGGACGCATACCTTGTTCTCGTTCGGCGGCCAGCGCGAAGTCGATCATCATGATGGCGTTCTTTTTCACAATGCCGATCAGCAGAATGATGCCGATGATGGCAATCACATCCAGTTCTTTGCCCGCCATCATCAGCGCCAGCAAGGCGCCGACCCCCGCCGTCGGCAGCGTGGACAGGATGGTCACCGGGTGGATGAAACTTTCGTACAGCACGCCGAGAACGATGTACATAGCGACGATGGCGGCGACAATCAGCCACACCGTGCTGCTCAGCGAGGACTGAAAGGCCAGCGTACTGCCCTGAAAACGCGTGGTGATATCCGAAGGCAGGTTCATTTGCTGTTCCGCCTGCGTAATGGCTTCCACCGCGTCGCCCAGCGAATATCCGCTGTTCACATTGAAGGAAATGGTGGTGGAGGGAAACTGATCGAGGTGGTTGATGGATAACGGCCCCAGGCGTTCCTCAATGGCGGCAATACTGCTCAGGGGAATGGTTCCGCCGTCGCTGCTGATTAAACGAATATCGTGCAGAGCGTCCAGCCCGTTATTGCGGGCGGTATCGTGTTCGAGCACCACGCGGTACTGGCTGGCCTGGGTGTAGATCGTGGAGATCAGCCGCTGGCCGAAAGCGTTATACAGCGCGCTGTCTACATCGGACATGGTGATCCCCAGGCGGCTGGCGCTGTCACGATTGACGTTGACATAAGCGACGGCGGCCTGATCCTGCCAGTCGCTGCTGACGTCCGTCAACTGCGGTAGTTTCTGCAGATCGGCCATCAATTGCGGCACCCACAGGCTCAGTTCATCCAGCGACATGGCCTGTAGCGTGAACTGATACTGTGTCCGGCTGATTTGCGTATCAATGGTGAGATCCTGCACCGGTTGCAGATAAAGCTGTATGCCGGGGATCTGCGCGGTTTCCCGTTGCAGCCGGGTAATGACCGCGGCGATCCGTTCGCTGCGCTCGCTAAGCGGCTTGAGGTTGATTTGCAGGCGGCCGCTGTTGAGGGCGGCATTGGTGCCGTCAACGCCGACGAAAGAGGACACGCTCTGCACCGCCGGATCCTTCATGATGATGGACGCGACCTGCTGCTGACGTTCCGCCATGTTACTGAACGACACCGACTGCGGCGCTTGCACCGTACCCTGAATAATACTGTTGTCCTGTATCGGGAAGAACCCTTTGGGGATCCACAGATAGAGCAGAATGGTGAGCAACAGCGTTCCCAGCGCAACGCTCAACGTCAGCCAGGGGTGATTCAGCACCTTGCTCAGCCAGACGCCGTAAGCCTCAATCAGACGGGTGAAAAAACGCTCGCTGGCGCGGGTAAAGCGATTCTGCTTGCGCAGGGATTGGTGGCTAAGCAACCGGGCGCACATCATCGGCGTCAGCGTTAGCGAAACCACGGCGGAAATCAGGATGGCAACCGCCAGGGTAATGGCGAACTCCCGGAACAGCCGGCCGATAACATCGCCCATAAATAGCAGCGGGATCAGCACGGCTATCAGCGAAAAGGTCAACGAAATGATGGTGAAGCCGATTTCTCCGGCGCCTTTTAGCGCGGCATCGAGCGGTTTTTCTCCCTTCTCGATATAGCGGGAGATGTTTTCAATCACCACGATGGCGTCGTCTACCACAAACCCGGTGGCGATAGTGAGGGCCATCAGCGTCAGGTTGTTAATCGAGAAGCCGAGAAAATACATCGCGGCGAAGGTACCGACCAGCGACAGCGGGACGGCAATGCTGGGGATGATCGTGGCGACGGCGTTACGCAGAAACAGGTAAATCACCATCACCACCAGGGCAATCGCCAGCAGCAATTCAAACTGCACGTCTTTTACCGAGGCGCGAATACTGGTGGTGCGATCGGTCAACGTGGAGACTTCAACCGATTTGGGCAGGCTGGCGGTGAGTCCGGGCAACATCTGGCGGATGCTGTCCGTGGTGGTAATCACGTTGGCGCCCGGCTGGCGCTGAACGTTGATAATGATCGCCTGCTGACGATTGGCCCAGGCCGCCAGATAGGTATTTTCCGCCGCCTGTTCTATGGTGGCGACATCGCGCAGACGCACCGGGGCGTCATTGCGCCAGGCGACGATTAACTGACGATAATCCTCAATGGATTTCATCTGATCGTTGGCCGATAGGGTTACCGAGCGAGTCGGCCCGTCGAGACTGCCTTTGGCGGAGTTAACGTTGGCGGCGGTGATGGCGGTACGGATTTCTTCGCTGGTCAATCCGTAAGCCGCCAGCGCGGGAGCATTCAGCTTGACCCGAACCGCCGGACGTTGTCCGCCCGCCAGCGAAACCAGACCGACGCCCGACACCTGCGAGATTTTCTGGGCGATACGGTTATCCACCAGGTCTTGCAACTGCGTCATCGGCATGGCGTTGGACGTGACGGCCAGCGTCATAATCGGCGGATCGGCGGGGTTAACCTTGCTGTAGATCGGCGGGTTGGGCAGATCGCCGGGCAATAGATTGGTTGCGGCGTTGATGGCCGCCTGTACGTCCTGCTCGGCAATATCCAGCGAGAGTTCGAGCTGAAATTGCAATGTGATGACCGATGCGCCGCCGGAGCTTTGGGTCAACATCTGTTTCAGTCCGGAGATTTGCCCGAACTGGCGTTCCAGCGGCGCGGTAATGGCCGACGTCACCACTTCCGGGCTGGCGCCCGGATAGAGCGTGACCACCTGGATTGTCGGGTAGTCAACCTCCGGCAGCGCCGAAACCGGCAACGCGCGGTAGCCGATGATGCCGGCCAGCAGTATCGCGACCATTAACAGCGTGGTGGCGACCGGGCGCAGAATAAAAAGCCGCGAGGGTCCGCCGCCACTGGCGGGAACGGTATTCTGCATCAGGGTTTTTCCCCGCTGGTGGTCGGCGCGGTCGTCGTCGAAGCGGAGGGGATCACCTCGACCCTGGCGCCTTCGGTCAGGCGGTCGATGCCATCGGTGACGACCCGGACATCCTCGCTCAGACCGGCCGTAATCACGATTTGTTGACCATACTGAATACCGGTGGTCACCAGGCGCTTACTGACTTCGTTTCTGTCGTTCATTATCCAGACAAAATGGCCTTCATTACCCATCTGCACGGCCGCCGCCGGGGCGACAATCGCATTTTGCAGCGTATCCACTTTCATGCGGATGTTCACAAACTGGTTGGGGAATAACGCGTCGTCGTCATTCTCGAAACGGGCTTTCAGCTTGAGGGTGCCGGTGGTGGCGTCGATCTGGTTATCCATACTCAGCAGGCTGCCCTGCGACAGCTTGCGCTGATTGGTTCGATCCCATGCCTCAACTACCGGCGGCTGCCCTGATTGCTGTGCTTTCAGTACGGTGGCGATTTCCCCCTCCGGTACGGTAAACACCACGTCGATAGGGTGCGTCTGCGTGATAACCACAATGCCGGTCGTATCGCCGCTGGTGACGTAGTTACCCACATCCACCTGTTTCAACCCCACGCGTCCGCTGATGGGAGCGGTAATTTTACTGTAGGCCAGCTGTAGCTCGGCGCTGGCTACCGCCCCTTCATCGGCCTTGACCGTGCCTTCCGACTGGCGCACCAGCGACAGCTGCGCATCCAGCTCCTGTTGGGAGATCAAATTGGTTTTCACCAGCTTCTGATAACGGGCGAAATCCTGCCGGGCGTTGGCCAGCGTCGCCTGATCTTTCGCCAACTGACCCTGAGCCTGCGTCAGTTCCACCTGATACGGGCGGGGATCGATTTCGGCTAACAGATCGCCCGCGTTGACCTGTTGACCTTCCTGAAAATGCAACGCCATCAGTTCGCCGCTAACCCGGCTGCGAATGGTGACCGTGTTGGCGGCGGTAACGGTGCCCAGCCCGGAAAGATAGTAGGGCACTGCCGCCGATTGCGTCCGCGCGGCCTGAACAGGCGGCTGCGCGCTCATTGCCGCCCGGCGGCCGCTGCCGCCCTGGCGTGACGATTGACTCGCCTGATTATTGGTCTGACCGGCTGTGGAGGGGGATTGAGTAAAATGACGCCAAAGCAACACAGCGGCAATAACGGCAACAACGACAACAATGAATATCAACAGAGGTGAGAGGCGTTTGGCATTCATAATAATGGGATAATCTCTCCAGAGTGCTCAGGCGCGGAGCCGGTCCATGGAACAATTTTTTATCATACAAGTTTAAACAGAATATATCGGACAAAAATGAAGGAAATGTGGAATATATGTCAGGGTTTGTCGGCTTGAACGGCGGTTGCCGACCCAGTTTTCGCGCAGGGGAGATAATGAAATATACCCAATAAATTTCAAGATGCGGGAAGGCGGTTAACGCACCTGCGACTTGAAAGATGAAGAGTATAGAAATGCCGCCTTGTTCCGGCAGGGTAGATAGCAAGGCGGCATTGGCAATGCGTTATCCCCGGCGTCTTTTACGTCACGGTCGGGGCGTTGAGCCGGTGAAGCTAGCCGCGCAGCAGATGCGCGGCGATTTTGACGACCAGCTTGCGCAGCGGGGCAGGCTGCGTCAGCGTCGCCATCGGCCGGTGCAGTTCGCCGGGAAACAACAAGGCAAAATCGCCGGGCGACAACGCCAGCAGCGTCTCATTGCCGATGCTCTGATAGAAGCCATAGTCCCGTTCGGTATCAAATTCCATGCTGGGGCGCTGGCCCTGCGTGCCGGGCGCCGCGCCGATGTATTCACGGCCCTCAATCAGAAAATGGAGATCGATATAGTAGCGGTGCAGTTCCGGCTGCTGTTCGTGCAGCGGTTTGCTCTGGCCGATAATATGATTCAGGTAGATTTCACGGCCTTCTATATCCTGCTCTCCGGCGGGAAGGGTGGCGAGATCCAGTTTACTAATCGCCACCAGCGTCCGACGGATGGCGTCGGGATAGCATGGGTTATCCAGCGCATTTTTAAGTTCGTCAACGATCATAATCAATCCTGTTGTTAATTGTTTATCCGGGTATCGGCGGCCACTCTTTCCCGCGCGGATATTTTCATGCGCACTGCGGCGTGGCGGCTTCCCACGACAGTGCGTCGACGCAGCGGTCAACCACGCCGTCGAATGAGGCGTCGATATCGATCGGTATCACGTCGGTTTCCTGCTTATCGGGCGGCTCCAGCGTGGCAAACTGGCTGGTCAGCAGGCTTTCCGGCATGAAGTGACCGGCGCGCTGTTTCATCCGTTGTAATACCAGGTCATAGTCGCCGTTCAGCCACAGAAAGGTCATGTTGTCATTCCCTTCTCTCAGCCGATCGCGGTAACGCTTTTTCAGTGCGGAACAGACCAGAAAACCGGTTTCGTGTTTTTGTTGCAGGCTATAGGCCACGTCGCTCAGGCGTTCAAGCCAGGGCAGACGATCGTCGTCATTTAATGGCTGGCCGGAGGCCATTTTTTGAATGTTGGCCCGCGGGTGCAGGTCATCCCCATCAATGAATTTGGCATTGAGACGGTTGGCTAACGCTAAGCCGATACTGGATTTTCCCGTACCGGACACCCCCATGATAATAATGCATCTACCGGACATAATATCCTCTTTCAGAGTCAGTGAACGGCGGCCATCACACTGCGACCAGCATGCCGCCATCGACGAACAGCAAGTGCCCGTTGACAAAATCCGATGCTTTGGAAGAAAGGTAAACCGCGGCGCCGATAAGCTCTTCCGGATCGCCCCAGCGTGCGGCGGGCGTACGTTTGCACAACCAATCGGTAAACGCTTTGTCATCCACCAGCGCTTTGGTCATGTCGGTTTTGAAATAGCCGGGAGCAATGCCGTTAACCTGAATGTTGTAACGGGCCAGCTCCACGCACATGCCGCGGGTCAGCATTTTTACCGCCCCTTTGGACGCGGCGTAAGGGGTGATGGTGTCACGGCCTAATTCACTTTGCATGGAGCAGATATTGATGATTTTGCCACGCTGGCGTTTGACCATATAACGGGAGACGGCCTGAGAAACCAGAAAGACCGATTTCTGGTTAACGTTAATCACATCATCCCACTCCTTTTCCGGAAACTCGGTAAAAGGATGGCGGCGTTGGATCCCGGCATTATTAATCAGCACATCAATTGCGCCAATATTGTCTTCGATATACTGGATGGATTCCTGAACGGCATCGTGATCGGTCACGTTAAATGCCGCCGCATAGGCTTGATAACCGGCAGCACGTAATTGTCCAACGGCTTTTTCCGCACGTTCGGCCGTAATATCATTAATAATAATCTCCGCTCCGAATTCGGATAACCCCTTAGCCAGCAGAAAACCAATGCCTTGTGCGGAACCGGTAATAAGCACTTTCTTTTTTGACAGGGAAAACAGATCTTTCATAAATAATTCCTGATGGCTGGTTGAATAACTTTATGGAATGATGATTGATATTAATGTTGGTATTGAAAATAAATAAAACCCATCAGGCTTTACCAAACTGAAAAAAGAATGGCCTGGCGTTTATTTATTTCTCATGTGGCAATAAAAATATCATCGTAAATGACGTGGAATTATGAAACCGTTTTATGCCGGGTGAAACCGTGATGGAGATCACTTTAAATTATGTTACTGCAAGCTGTTACAGATTACGTGACCGTTATCCGTTCAATAGCGTGGAATATTGCCTATCGTAGTCAGGCGCAAAATGAGAATAAACGATTTATTCAAGCAATTTATTGATATATAAGTTTTTTTATTTTATCGGGCATGATGTTACCGCCAGCTGGGTTGCGCGTAACATTTTGGCGAATACGGGGAAAATGTTGCACAAAAAACCAGGATTTTTTACCTGCGAATAACCTATTTAAACAATCCGCATGAGGAAATGTCGGTACGGTCACGTTACCGGTAACGTGATTTCTTAACATGGTTTGCAGTGATGTCTGTCACAAAATTCAACGCCAAAAACAGGTTTTATAACCGTAACGAAAAAAGGCCATACCGGGAAAGCGGCATAGCGTGCCGCCGACCGCTGGGATTGGCGCTTTTATTGATTTAATCAAATATCAGGTGGTTATAGAATGAAAGATGATACTCGCGCCGTTCTGGTCATCGCGCCGATTTTGGCGCATCTGATGCAAAATCTGACTGAGAATTTTGTGGTTCATAAACTCTATGAACAGGAAGATCGGCAGGCCTTTCTCTCACAGCAGGGTAAAAACATCAAAGGCATCGTTACCCGAGGCGATATCGGCGTCGCAAACAGCGTATTGGAACATCTGCCGAATCTGGGGATTATTGCCATTTTCGGCGTGGGAACCGATGCCGTTGATTTGGATTATACCCGTCAGCGGGGCATTACCGTCACCACCACGCCAGGCGTTCTGACTGACGACGTGGCGGATACCGCACTGGGGCTGATACTGGCGCTATCCCGCCGCTTATGCGGCGCCGATAAATTTGTCCGTGACGGTCAATGGCCGCATGCGGGATTCCCGCTGGGTACCAAAGTAACGGGGAAACGCGTCGGTATTTTTGGCATGGGAAACATTGGGCGAGCCATTGCGCGCCGTACGGCCGGTTTTGACATGAAAATCGCCTATACCGATTTGAGAGAAGACACATCGCTGCCGTATCAGTATGTGGCTGACTTATCCGAACTCGCCAGCCAGTGCGACATCCTGGTGATCTCCATTTCAGGGGGAAAGGGCAGCGAAGGGTTAATCAATGCCGATATTTTCTCGGCGATGCCGGAGAGCGCTTTCCTGATTAACATCGCGCGCGGCAGCATGGTTAATCAGCCGGAATTAATTCAGGCGCTGCAACAGAAAAAAATAGCCGGCGCCGGTCTGGATGTTTTTGCTGATGAACCCAATGTTCCGGATGAATTAATAAAAATGGAAAATGTGGTTCTGCTGCCGCATATCGCCAGCGCGACGATAGAAACCCGTATTCAGATGAGTGAAATTGTATTTGCCAATATTCAGGCTCATTTCAAAGGCGAGAAAGAACCAACAGCAATTAAATAATGATATTCAATACATTTAAAAATAGAGAAAACCAACATCTCTGCCATTTGCAAGATGAAGGGGCTATCTGATTTTAGCAAGTGAATACCGCTATTGTTTTTAATTAATTCAGCACGCGGAAACTCTTCTGTTTATTTATTAACAGGGGCAGGTTCTCTCTTATTCTGAAAAGGCGTAATAAGTATGGACAATAAGATCCCTCATGCTCGTTGGTTGCGTGTCATTGTTCCTATCATGATCGCATGTATTATTTCTTTTATGGATCGCGTAAATATCAGTTTTGCGCTGCCGGGAGGAATGGAAACCGATTTAGACATGGGCAGCCAGATGGCAGGATTGGCCGGAGGTATTTTCTTTATCGGCTATTTGTTCCTGCAAATTCCGGGCGGCCGAATGGCGGTACACGGCAGCGGCAGAAAATTTATTGCCTGTTCTCTGCTGGCCTGGGCCGTTATCTCCATATTGACCGGTTTTGTGACCAACCACTATCAACTGCTGGCGCTGCGTTTTTTGCTCGGGGTGTCTGAAGGGGGCATGTTGCCCGTGGTTTTGACCATGGTCAGCAACTGGTTTCCTGAAAAAGAGATCGGCCGGGCCAATGCTTTTGTGATGATGTTCGCCCCACTGGGCGGGATGTTCACCGCGCCGTTGTCCGGTTTTATCATTAATATGCTTGACTGGCGTTGGCTGTTTATTCTGGAAGGCGTGCTCTCGGCTATTATCATGGTGCTGTGGTGGTTTGTTATCAGCGATCGCCCGGAAGAGGCCAAATGGCTGTCTGCGAAAGAACGCGATTATCTGGTGACGGAACTGACCCGTGAACGCGAAGCGCGTATGAACATCGCGCCGGTGACCAATGCGCCGTTAAAAGAAGTCTTTCTGAATAACGGGTTGGTGAAGCTGATTATCCTGAACTTCTTTTATCAGACCGGGGACTACGGCTATACGCTCTGGCTGCCCACCATTTTGAAGAACCTGACCGGCGGTAGTATGGCTTCCGTCGGGATCCTGGCCATCCTGCCGTTCGTTGCAACCATCCTGGGAATCTACACCATTTCCGTGCTGGTGGATAAGACCGGTAAACGCCGTCTATTCATTATGCTGTCGCTATTCTGTTTCGCCGCCGGGTTGATTTGTTCGGTCATCTTCAGAAACCATCCGGTCGCCTCCTATATTTCGCTGGTGGTATGCGGTTTCTTCCTGAAAGCGGCCACCGGACCTTTCTGGTCGATTCCCGGATGTATCGCGGTTCCGGAAGTCGCCGGCGGCGCGCGCGGGGTGATTAACGGATTGGGGAATCTCGGCGGCTTCTGCGGACCTTATCTGGTGGGCGTGGTGCTCTACTTCTTCGGGCAGGCGACGGCGGTTTGCGTACTGTCTGTCTCCCTGGTTATTGCCGGACTCATCACCTGCATGTTGCCGAAACACTGTGATATGGCCGTTGGCGGTCAGGGGAAAAAACGCGGGGTAAAGCCGCTCGGCAGCGTTGAGCGTACCTAACGGGATCCGGCCGCGGCGTAGGACGACTCGCCGCCACGGCCGGGCGGTATGAAAAATCGCCGCTGCGGCGGCCCGAAGGGTAACGGACAGAACGCCCGTCATGATAAATAAGGGGGAGGTTATGAATGTGCAGCAACAATTCGAATTATGTCAGCAACAGCAAAAACTGATTGTTTTACCAGCCTTTAATCGAGAACTGGCCTGGTCATTGGGCGAGGCGATTAAAAATCAGGCGCAGCGCCAGTCTTTGTCATTGGCGATCGATATCACCGTGAATCATCAAACCTGGTTCAGCTATGCCATGCCGGGCTCGACGGCGGAAAACGTTGATTGGCTGCGCCGCAAACGTAACGTGGTCGACCTGCTGGAAATGAGCTCATATGCCGCCAATCTGATGTTACAGACTCGCCAGACAACATTGTCGGCGCGTTATGGCGTGAATGAGCGCGACTATGCCGCCTTCGGCGGCGGTTTTCCGTTACACGTCAAAAATGGCGGGATCATCGGCAGCGTGGCGGTTTCCGGCGCTCCCCACCGGGATGACCACGATTTTCTGGTTGGCGTGCTGGCTCGTTTTGCCGGTCTGGATCCGCAAACCGTTCAGTCGCTGCTATCGTCCGGCGTCGTTTGAGACGCCCGGTTACTTGCCCCATCCCTGGGGCTTGTCTTGTGTACGGGCATGAGGAGAGTTACAGCACCAGTCCGGCGATAGAAGCGGAAAGGATGCTCACCAGCGTTGAGCCGTATACCAGTTTCAGGCCAAAGCGGGAAACCACGTTGCCCTGATGTTCGTTCAACCCTTTGATTGCGCCGGCAATGATGCCGATAGATGAGAAGTTGGCAAAAGAAACCAGGAATACGGACAGGATGCCAACGCTGCGGGGGGAGAGCTCACCGGCGACTTTTTGCAGTTCCAGCATGGCCACGAATTCGTTGGAAACCAGTTTGGTCGCCATGATGCTGCCAACCTGCAAGGCTTCATTGGCGGGGATGCCCATAACCCAGGCAAACGGATAGAACACATAGCCCAGAATGTCCTGGAAGCTGACGCCGAAAATAGCGCTACAGATCGCGTTGATGGCGGCAATCAGCGCGATGAAGCCAATCAGCATGGCGGCAACGATCACCGCGACTTTAAAGCCCGCCAGAATATATTCGCCCAGCATTTCGAAAAAACTCTGGTTTTCATGAATATTGCCCAGTTGCAATTCAGGCTCGCCGTCAACTCTGTATGGGTTGATGAGCGACAGCACAATAAAGGTGCTGAACATATTCAGTATCAAGGCGGCGACGACAAACTTGGAATCCAGCATCGACATGTAGGCGCCGACGATCGACATGGAAACTGTCGACATCGCCGTTGCCGCCATGGTGTACATGCGTTTTTCAGACATCTTGCCCAGAATATCCTTATAGGCGATAAAGTTTTCAGACTGTCCGAGGATCAATGAACTGACGGCGTTAAATGATTCCAGTTTACCCATACCGTTAATTTTGGAAAGGATGGTGCCAATCAAACGGATGATAATCGGTAATACCTTGATGTATTGCAGGATCCCGATCAGGGCGGAAATAAAGACGATGGGGCAGAGGACTTTGAAGAAGAACGAGATCAGGTTTTTATCACTGTTGACCATATCGCCAAAGACAAAATCGGTTCCCTGACCGGCAAAACCAAGTAATTTATCAAACAGAGCGGCAAAGCCTTTTACCACCCCTAATCCGATATCCGAGTATAGGAAAAAATAGGCAAGGAGAATTTCAACAACCAGCAACTGGATGATGAACCGGATACGGATGCTTTTACGGTCGCGGCAAATGAGTAACGCCAAAACAGCAACAACAACCAATGCTAATGCAAATTGTGCAATATGTGACAGGGACATGTTTGCTCCAAAATATGAGGCCGGCCAGGTTTTCCAGGTCATTCTATGTAACGGGTGCACTAAAAATGAGATGAAGAACACAAAAGCGCGATTATATCTTGGATTATTGTGCAAACTAAATGCCGCGTCTTGTTATCGCTACATTTTTATTCATTCATTATTTTGATACCTGCGAATAATGGCGAGATTTCCATCAATACGCACATAAAATAGCAGTCGGGCTTGATAATGAGGGGCGACGCGTCATAACCGAGAGTTATGGATTATTGACGTGGCGCAGTCATTGCAAGCATAGATGCGCGGCGCCGTCCGTTTTCGCGCCGCTTGCCGGCCTACATTGTGAGATTAAAGAGAAAAGCGATGACTAAGACCGAAATTGAAAAACTTGTCAGGCAGTATCCTTTGGTTCAGCGCCTCATCGATCTGGACGACGTCACCTGGTTTAATCCCAATGTCGCCTCGCTGGAACAAGGGCTGCCCTATGTCGGACTTACGGCAGAGGATGTCGATGATGCGCAGGCCAGGCTGCAACGCTTTGCGCCTTATCTGTGTCTGGCTTTCCCGGAAACCGCCGCCGCGCGGGGCATTATTGAATCTGACGTGGTGGCTATTCCTGCGATGCAGCAAGCGATGGAGCAACGCTATCGGCAACCGATTCCCGGTCAGATGTGGTTAAAAAAAGATAGCCATCTGCCGATTTCCGGTTCCATCAAGGCGCGCGGCGGCATCTATGAGGTGCTGGCCCACGCAGAGAAGCTGGCGCTGGAGGCCGGTATGCTCAGCCTGGATGATGATTACCGGATTCTCTATTCCGATCGTTTCCGCCGGTTTTTCAGTCAATACCGTATCGCCGTGGGGTCAACCGGCAATCTGGGCATGTCGATTGGCATCATGAGCGCCAAGCTGGGGTTCAGCGTCAGCGTACATATGTCTGCCGATGCGCGCGCCTGGAAAAAGCAAAAGCTGCGTGATAACGGAGTGAATGTGGTGGAGTACGCTGAGGATTATGGCGTGGCGGTGGCGCAGGGGCGTAAAGAGGCGGAGTCGGATCCTCGCTGCTTTTTTATTGATGATGAGAATTCGCGTACGCTGTTTCTGGGTTACGCCGTGGCCGGCAACCGTTTACGTCGGCAGTTCGAACAGCTTGATAAACCGGTAGATAAACAGCATCCCCTGTTTGTCTATCTGCCTTGCGGCGTGGGGGGCGGGCCCGGCGGAGTGGCGTTTGGTCTGAAGCTGGCGTTTGGCGACCATGTTCACTGTATTTTTGCCGAGCCAACGCATTCGCCCTGTATGTTGCTGGGCGTTCATACCGGGCTGCATGATGAGATTGCGGTGCAGGATCTTGGCATCGATAATCTGACGGCTGCCGATGGTCTGGCGGTGGGGCGGGCATCCGGTTTCGTCGGCAGAGCGATGGAACGGCTGCTGGACGGCTTTTATACCCTGAGCGACCGGGAGATGTATGACTTGCTCGGGTTGCTCAATCATAGCGAAGACATTCAACTGGAACCCTCCGCTCTGGCGGGGATGGCGGGGCCGTTGCGGGTATGCGCCGGCGCAGAATATCTGCGCCTTAGGGGAATCGATAGCCAAGCCCTGCAACAGGCGACGCATCTGGTTTGGGCGACCGGCGGCGGGATGGTGCCCGCGGACGAGATGGCGAAATATTTGGCGATGGCAACGTGATAATCAGCGCGTTAGATTTCGATAAATTGATGAGATATCCGCTCTTTCCTGCCGATAGTGAATGATCGGCGTAATAGAAACGAGTGTAACCGATTTCACTAAAGGCATCATTTCCTGTCGCGCGGCGGGCTGACGGAGTGACGGCGAACCAGCGTCGGACAGAACATGTTGGTCGTTTCTTTCAGCGGTTTTCCCTGATGCAGGGCGATAGCCAGTTCAGCCGCCTGCGTCGCCATCGCGGCAATGGGATAATGCACCGTGGTCAGCCGGGGGCGAAGGTAACGGGCGATCAGCACATCGTCAAATCCCACGATGGACATATCCTGAGGGACGTTGATGCTGTTATCGCTCAGCACGGACAGCGCTCCCGCCGCCATGGAATCGTTGTAACACACCACCGCCGTCATGTTACCGCCATGGCTCAGCAATTCGGTCATGGCTGATTCGCCTCCCACCTCATCGGGGGCGGCGCGGGCGATCAGCCGCTCATCTACCTTCAGGTTGTGTTCGTTCAGCGCATCGATATAACCCTGTAAACGATCGAATGAGTCGGAAATCTGGTGGTTAGAACAAAGGAAACCAATCTTTCGGTGCCCTTCCTGAATCAGATAACGGGTAGACAACCAGGCGCCGTAGCGGTCGTCCAAGGCGACACAGCGGCTTTCATAGCCCGGCAGCGTGCGGTTGATCAGCACCATATCGGGGATGTGGCTCATCAATGTCGCCAACTCCTGATCGGCAACCATTTTGGCGTGAACCACCAGTCCGGCGCAGCGGTGACGGATCAGTTGCTCAATCGCTTTTCTCTCTTGCTCGGCATTGTGGTAGCCATTGCCGATAAGTAAAAAATTGCCGGTCGCCTGGGCGATTTGTTCCACCGATTTCACCATGGTGCCGAAGAAGGGATCGGAAACATCCGCCACCACCAGCCCCAGCGTTTCCGCACTCTGGTGAGCAAGCGCTCTGGCGTTGGCGTTAGGGTGATACTGCAGTTCAGCCATGGCCTTATGTACGGCCTTCCGTGAAGCATCGCTGGCTTTGGGCGAATCGTTGATGACGCGCGAAACCGTCGCGACGGATACGCCAGACAGGCGGGCGACGTCTTTTATTGTGGCCATGTATGTTCCCTGAACAATTGGATGTTGAATATTCCGATGTTACCTACACATCTTTCCCTCTGCGGCAGGCAGAAGACGCTTATGTGATCGATGTCACGACCAGAGTAACTCCCCACTTTCCAAACGTCATCCTGAGGTTTAAATTTAGGGTAAACGGTTACACTAAATGATAAACAGTAAAACACTGTCTATCTAGGGTTGGTTATCTCGATGATTATGCCCGTTATTTTTCACACAAAAAACGGGTGTGAACAGACGCCGTTTACCGCCGGTGAATATTGCCGCGGTGAAAACGGGCTATCTTGTTTTGAGGAGTGGTCTTTATGCTATTTGTACCCACAGAGCACCCGCACCGTCGCTTCAACCCGCTGAAAGGGGAATGGATATTGGTTTCTCCTCATCGGGCTAAACGGCCATGGCAAGGGCAGCAAGATGAGCCCGATCGCCGGCCGCCGCCGCCGCATGACCCAAACTGCTATCTGTGCGCGGGCAATAAACGCATCACCGGTGACGTTAACCCGCAATATCAGGGCACTTTTGTTTTCACCAATGATTTTTCCGCCTTGCTGGAGGATACCCCGGCGGTATCGCCTAATGACGATCCGCTGTTTCGCATACAGAGCGCCCGGGGCGTCAGCCGCGTGATCTGTTTTTCGCCCGATCACAGTAAAAGCCTGCCCGAATTGCCGATGTCGGCGTTGAAAGGGGTGATCGACGCCTGGAGTGAGCAGACATCGGAGCTGGGGCAGCGTTATCCCTGGGTACAGGTATTTGAAAACAAAGGGGCGATGATGGGCTGTTCCAATCCGCATCCGCACGGACAGGTATGGGCCAACGATTTCTTACCGAATGAAGCGCTGCGTGAAGATCGGGAACAGCGCGCTTATTTTGAGCGCTACGGGACTTCTCTGTTGCTTGACTATGTGCAGCGTGAGCAGGCGGACGGCAGCCGTTTGGTGGTGGAAACCGAATTTTGGCTGGCGGTGGTGCCCTATTGGGCCGCCTGGCCGTTTGAAACCCTGCTGCTGCCCAAGTTCGCCGTGCGGCAGTTACCGCAGCTAAGCGAACCGCAGCGCGACGATCTGGCCGTGGCGCTGAAAAAATTGACCAGCCGTTACGATAACCTGTTTCAGTGTTCTTTTCCTTACTCCATGGGGTGGCACGGCGCGCCGTTTAATGGCGAAGACAATGCCCATTGGCAACTGCATGCCCACTTCTATCCGCCATTACTACGCTCCGCCAGCGTGCGTAAGTTTATGGTCGGTTACGAAATGCTGGCGGAAGCCCAGCGCGATCTGACGGCGGAACAGGCTGCCGAGCGTCTGCGTGCCGTTAGCGATATCCATTTTCGTGAGCAAATTTGAGGGCATTTTATGAACCGTATCGATTCATTACGTCAGTCGGTCACATCAACGTTTGAACGCCTATTTGGCTATACGCCGCAGGCGGAGATCCAGGCGCCGGGGCGCGTGAATCTGATTGGCGAGCATACCGATTACAATGATGGTTTTGTTTTACCCTGCGCCATTGATTACCAGACGGTGATCGGCGCGGCCGCCCGGCAGGATAATCTAGTGCGCGTGGTGGCGGTAAACTTCGACCAACAACAGGATGAATTTGACCTGACCCAGGCGATTCAACCACATGCGCAATACACCTGGGCAAACTATGTGCGGGGCACCGTAAAATTTTTGCAGGCGCGCGGCTTGCCGATTAGCGGTATGGATATGGTGATTGCGGGCAATGTGCCGGCGGGCGCGGGGCTAAGTTCATCGGCTTCCCTTGAGGTGGCTATCGGGCAGACTTTCAAGACGCTTAACCATCTGGATATCAGCCAACTGGAACTGGCGTTGACCGGTCAGCAGGCGGAGAACGATTTTGTCGGCTGTAGCTGCGGCATTATGGATCAGTTTATTTCGGCACAGGGGCAGGCCGGCCATGCGTTATTGATCGACTGCCGATCGCTGGAAGGGCGGGCGGTGCGTATGCTGGACGGGTTCGACATCCTGATTGTGAATTCCAATGTGCGCCGTGGGCTGGTGGACAGCGAATACAATACCCGCCGTCGGCAGTGTGAGGCGGCGGCGCGCCATTTTGGCGTCAAAGCATTGCGCGATCTCTCTTTAGAACAGTTTGAGGCGGGAGTGGCCGGGCTGGATCCGCTGGTCGTTCGTCGCGCCCGGCACATTATTACGGAAAACGCCCGCACGCTGGAGGCCGCCGATGCGCTGGCCCGGCAGGACGCTCGCCGCCTGTTTGCCCTGATGGCGGAGTCCCATATCTCTATGCGTGATGACTTTGAAATCACGGTTCCCCAGATTGATACGCTGGTTGATTTGATCCAGACGGATGTCGGCGATCAAGGGGGCGCCAGAATGACGGGCGGCGGTTTTGGCGGCTGTGTGGTTTCGCTGGTCCCTTCCGCACTGACCGACGGCGTTTGCCGCATGCTTGAACGCGAATACCCGGCGCGCACGGGATTACCGCCTTCAATCTACCTCTGTCAGCCTTCTAATGGCGCGGGGCCGTTGGCATTGAATTGAAACTTTCCTTCTGCCATTACGCGGATTGGTTTTCAATCATTTCAATCAAACAGGGTAAACGGCGTTATCCTGTTTGATTCTTCATCTTGAAATAGTGATAAATGTCATTATTTGCATATTATATATATGATTTTTAATGATATTATCACATTTTTTTATTAAAATATCTTGCCGTTCTGTTCGTTTTTTCTGCATAATGCGAGCCTGAAGTTTCTCAATGGATATGAATAGGAAACCGCATGGAACGCATGACTTCTGCCCGCCCGCATGTTACCGCTTCGTCTCATTCCCGCTATCAGTTAACCGTAACCGGCAATGCCGCTCCGTTATCGGTGCTGCATTTCAGCGCCACCGAGGGGCTGAGCCAGACCTATTGCTACCAGATAACCTTTACCAGCGGCAGCGATATCGCCCCCGGCGAGATGCTGTTGCAGGACGCCACCTTTACCTTCAACGCGCCGGGCGTCACGCTCGGCGATGTGGCGCTGCCTGCGGCCTCGGCGCGTGCGGTGCACGGGGTGGTGACGCAGTTTCAGCGGCTGTCGGCGTCGGCGGACGAGGTGCGCTATCAGCTGACGCTGGAGCCGCGGCTGGCGTTGCTGGCCAATGCCGGGCGGCCGGCGATATACCAGAACCAGTCGGTGCCGGAGATAGTCGAGCAGATATTGCGCCGGCAGCATCAGTTCGAAGGCTGGCAGTTCGAGTTCCGCCTGCGCAACAGCTACCCGCAACGCGAGCAGGTAATGCAGTGGCAGGAGAGCGACCGGGCGTTTATCGACCGGCTGCTGGCGGAAGTGGGTATCTGGTATCGCTTCGAGATGGACGCGCGGCTGAAAAGGGAAGTGGTGGTGTTCGCCGACGACCAGCAGTTCTACCAGTTTGACGTGAACCTGCCGCTGCGCAGTCCGTCGGGAATGAACGACAACGGGGTGGAGTCGGTATGGGGGCTGAGCTCGGCGCATCAGGTGGTCAGCCAGTCGGTGCGGGTGAAGGATTACAACTACCGCCAGGCGGGAGACGGCCTGCAGACCGAAGCGGAGGTGAGCGGCGGCGGGGAGAGCACTTACGGGCAGGTGTACCGCTACGGCGACAACTATCTGACGCTGGGCGGGGACAGCGGTGAGTCGGGCGGAGAGACGGCGGAAGGAGGCGATTTCTACGCGCGGCTGCGCCACGAACGGCTGCTGAATAATCAGCATCAGCTGAGCGGGAAGAGCAATGCGTCAACGCTGGCGCCGGGACAGATGCTGGAAATCGCGGGTAGCGTGCCGGCGATATTCGCCAAAGGGATAGTCATCACCACTATCAGCGCCGGCGCGCGGCGCGACAGCAGCTATACGCTGAAATTTACCGGCATTCCCTACAGCGAGACGGTGGGATTCCGCCCGGAGCCAGAAGCGCGACCGAGGATAGCGGGGACGCTGCCGGCGCGGGTAACGAGTATTACCGCGGGCGACACATACGCGCATCTGGACAAGATGGGGCGTTACCGGGTGAAGTTCGACTTCGACCTGGACAACTGGAAGACGGGTTACGAAAGCCTGTGGGTGCGTCTCGCCAAACCCTACAGCGGCGACACCTGCGGCATGCACCTGCCGCTGCTGGCGGGAACGGAGGTGGCGATAGCGTTTGAAGAGGGCAACCCGGACCGGCCGTATATCGCCTATGCGCTGCATGACTCGCGGCACCCGGACCATGTGACGCAGGCGAACAACAAACGCAATGTTATCCGCACGCCGGCCAACAACAAGCTGCGGATGGAAGACGAGCGGGGCAAGGAGCATATCAAGCTGTCGACCGAGTACGGCGGCAAGTCGCAGTTGAACCTGGGGCATCTGGTGGACAGTACCCGTGAGCAGCGGGGCGAAGGATTTGAGCTGCGCACCGACCAGTGGGGGGCGATACGGGCGGGGAAAGGGATTTTCATCAGCGCGGAGGGCCAGCCCGGCGCACAGGGCGAGGCGCTGGATATGTCGGCGGCGATAATGCAGCTGGAGCAGGCGCTGTCGCTGGCGAAGTCGTTGCAGTCGGGTGCGGGGATAGCGAAGGCGGACGAGGGCGAGAGCGGGAGTCAGACAACGCTGGTGCAGAGCCTGAGCGGATTAACGCAGCCGGGATTACTGTTGCACGGCCCGGAAGGGGTTGGGGTGGTGAGCCCGAAGCAGGTGCATATCTCGTCGGGCGAGGAGAGCGTGTCGCTGGTGTCGAGGAAGGATGTGGACATCAGCACGGGCAAGGCGCTGACGGCGGCGTCGGGCGGGAAGGTGAGTCTGTATGCGTCGAAGTCGGGGATGAAGCTGTTTGCCGGTGCGGGGAAGGTGGCGGTACAGGCGCAGAGCGATGAACTGGAGCTGACGGGGCAGAAGGATGTGAGCGTGAGCAGCGTGGCGGGCAGGGTGGTTGTCACGGCGGGGGAAGAGCTGACGCTGAGCTGCGGCGGGGGCTATATCCGGCTGAAGGGGGGGAATATCGAGCTGGGTTGTCCGGGAAATATCCTGCTGAAGTCGGCCAATGTGCAGAAGATGAGCGCCGCCAGCCTGAACATACCACTGCCCGCATTGCCCGCTGTCGGTCCCGCGGTATTGGAGCTTGATCTCAGGGATCTCGATATGTCGCCGGTGGCTCACGCGGCTTATACCCTGACGTTTGAAGGCGGCTCGGTAATAACGGGAAAGTTGGACGAAAACGGCTATGCCCGTCATGACGATGTACCGGACGAACCCGCCAACGTACATTACGAACTGCCGCCGTCCAAGCCTGAGCCGCAGTGGGATCCATGGCGATCTATGCTGGATGAGTCTGATATATGGGTGGGTACAATAACAGGAGGTAATAACTGATGGATCAGCAATTTAATCACGCACTGGCGTTTTTTACCGCCGCGCCCGATAGCTGGTTTTCACAGGGAAAGAAAAAAATTGAAGCCTGCGGCCAATGGATCTGGGAAACGATTCAGGGCGACTTCAATGATAATCAGACCACCGGTCAGGTGGTTACCGGCACGGTGATTTCCATGATCCCCTTTGTCGATCAGATCTGTGATGTTCGGGATCTGGTAGCCAATTGCAGGAAAATCAACGAGGACTCGGACAATACGGCGGCCTGGGTGGCATTGGCATTAACCCTGATAGGCTGTATTCCGGTTTTGGGCTCCTTTGTCAAAGGGGCGTTCAAGGTGATGTTTTTTGGTGCGCGCAAGCCTGTGCTGGGCGCGGCCGGGAAGATAATGTCGTCCCAACTGAAGAAGCGGATCGTAGATGGCGCCATCAAACAGCTGAAGCAGTTCCTTGATATGTCCGCTACGCGAAAGTTTCTTTCTGCCGCGGGGTGCCACAATCCCTATATCGATCTGAGCGTAAAGCTGCGGGAGATGATGCCATCCATCAGTGTCCCGTCGTTGTTAAGCGTGCTGGATGATCTAATAACGGCGACGCGTGAACTGCTAGGGAAAGCGCGGAGTTGGGGGCCGGAGTCGATCAGAAAACCCATCGACGCCACGTTGCAAGGACTGACGGCGGTGCGTGACAAGGCGGACAGCATGCTGGGCAAAGTCCTGACGCCGGTCAATCAATTGCTGGAGGCGCTGGCGGTGCGGCTGCATATCGAAGGTAATACGCTGTACCGCGCCCATAGCGGGCTGAATGTGCATAAACTGCGTAAGCTGCAGGAAATCGAAGAAGCAGAGCTATTGCTGTTCAAACGCCCCGACTGGGTGGATGTGAATGCGGTTGCGAAATATAAAGGGGTAAAGGAACTTTCTGATGTGCATAAAAGACATATTGCCGAAGGGTGGCCAGATGTTACAAATGGTTTTTTAAAAGACAAATACAATACATTTCATATTATGAACGCCGCCTATGCCGAACCGGGAGAGCGATTGTACCGGGTGCTGGATCCTGCCAACGACTCCCTTGATAACGGCGTTTACTGGCTGCGTGAGAAGGATTTTCTGGCGCTGCAAAGTAAGGCCGAGTGGCGTAAAAAGTGTGCAGTATGGAAACATTGGAATGAGAACGGCGAATATGCGGTGTATACCGTACCGCATGACCAACGCATCAAGCTGTGGGAAGGGCCGGCGGCTACGCAAGAAATCAAGAAAGAAACCGCCGATGGCGTACTGGAGGCAACCGTATCGCTGGAAGGCGGCGGCAATCAGTTGCTGATTTTCCCAGGAGACCTACGTCGGGAGGCAATGGGACCGCGTCGGAAAACCGGCTGGGGCTACCGTGATTTGACCGGTGAGGCCAATAGCTTTGTCGGCGTGCCAAAGCTAAAAACCAACTGGTACGATGAGAATAAGGAGTAAACAAGATGGCGATATTACACCCGCAGGAGTGTTATTTACTGGAGCGTTATACCAGCGTTGACTACTACCGCCGGCGCTGGGAGGCCTACAACGCCTTTGTCGAACACTGCGAGCAGCAGGTGGAGCTGTTTATGCAGCATCTGCCCGCCAACCTCCGCCGTCGTCCGGCCTGGGAGCAGATAGATATTATCTGGCAGAACCGGGTGTTGCCCAATATTCGTGGCACCTTATCCGGGCTGACTCGCAGTTATACGCGTTTACAGCATAACGACCCCAATGCCTATATTACCGGCGGGGGGGTTGCCAGCGATAACAAAGGGCTAACTGATTACTGGCCGGAGCGCTGGATGAGCCCGCAGGCGTTGCAACGGTATTCCGATCTATTCAGCCTGGGCAGTATTTACGACAAAATGGTGCATGGCACCGTTAGCTCAAACTGGGATGAAGGAAATTTAACCTATTTATACAGTGACGAGTTTTTTGGTCCGCTGGCTCTACCCGCGCAGGTCCCTCGCTACCAGTTGGATACTTCTGTGGTACTGGGACCGAATGACCCGGTGACGGTGACCGGAATTTACCTGCCGGACGTGGAGTATGCCAGCGCCCAGTTTTTTCATCCCTTTAGCTATCTGCCGCATGTTGCCCCTCAGGGAAAGTCCAGAAGTGACTATATCAGCCCGGAAGGGAAACGGGATTATCATTGGGAGAAAATCGAAAACGTGCCCGCTACCTGGACATTAATTCGCCGGGTGGAGAATGAGTTTATTGCGGTGCCGCCGCAGGGCTTTTTCCCTAATCGTCACCCGGACGAACTGTACCGCTGGCCGGAGCGGGAGCAGGCGTTGCTGGCCGGCAGTAAAAAACACCTGACGCTGCCCAGCGGCACGGTCTGCCCGCACGGCGGACTTTGGAGCACCTATCAGGCCGGGCGTATTGAACGGCAACACTTTGCGCAAGGGGATATTCTACCGCAGTGGCAGGACACTGCCACGCAGAAACGGGCGATTCTCTGGACGCTGCTGGAGCGGGACGACGGCGGCGTTGTGCAGTTTCCGGGGTAAAAGCAAGATGGCGATACTACACCCGCAGGAGTGTTACCTGCTTGAGCGCTTTACTAGTCTGGACTTTTTTCAGCGCCGCTGGCAGGTGTGGCAGGATTTTGTCGAGCACTGCGAACATCAGGTAGCCCTCTACAGTCAGAACTTGCCGCCACAGCAGCGCAGTCTGCCGCTATGGCAACAGTATGATGTGGTCTGGAACAACCGTATTCTGCCCAATATTCGCGGTACGCTTTCCGTCTTGTACAGGGACTATCTGCAACGCCAGCACAACGATCCGAGAGCCTATTTCACCGGCGGCAACGTCGCCAGTGACTGCAAAGGGCTCAGCGACTACTGGCCGGAAGGCTGGATGAGCGAAGCGGCGCTGGAGCGCTATGGCGATCTGCTTGGTCTGGGCAGAATTTATAACAAAGTCATCGAGATTACTACCGGATCGTACTGGGATGAGGGTAATCTGACTTACCGATATAATGAACGTGCCTTTGGCCCGCTTGACTTACCGCCGCAAATTCCGCGTTATGAACTGGACCCTTCTGTGGTATTGGGGCCGAATGACCCGGTGACGGTGACCGGGATTTATCTGCCGGACGTGGAGTATGCCAGCGCGCAGTTTTTCCATCCGCGCAGCTATATTCCACATACTGCAAATCAGGGTAAGGTAAGAAGTGAGTTTATTTCGGATGAGGGAATACACGATTACTCATGGACTAAAATTGAAAAAGTCCCTGCCACTTGGACGCTGATCCACCGGGTGGAAAATGAATTTATTCCGGTGCCGCCGCAGGGCTTTTTCCCTAATCGTCACCCGGACGAACTGTACCGTTGGCCGGAGCGGGAGCAGGCGTTGCTGGCCGGCAGTAAAAAACACCTGACGCTGCCCAGCGGCACGGTCTGCCCGCACGGCGGACTTTGGAGCACCTATCAGGCCGGGCGCATTGAACGCCAACACTTCGCGCAAGGCGACATACTGCCGCAGTGGCGGGACACAGCCACGCAGAAACGGGCGATTCTCTGGACGCTGCTGGAGCGGGATGACGGTGGTGTTGTGCAGTTTGCTGCGCAATGACCGTATAATGGCGAACGTTGCTATTCGGAGACGATGCCCGTAAATCAGGCGGGCACCGTAAAAGCAGAGAAAGGGACGTCAGGGCAACAAAAACAGCGTCGCCAATCCCAGGAAGATGAAAAATCCTCCGGTATCGGTAATTGCCGTAATCATCACGCTGGAGCCAACGGCGGGGTCGCGGCCGAACTTAACCATAATTAACGGGATCAATACGCCCATCAGCGCGGCCAGCAGCAGGTTGAGCAGAATGGCCAGCATCATCACGCCCCCCATCTCGGGGCTGCCATAGAGTGCGTAGGTGATCAGGCCCATAACGCTGCCCCATATCACGCCGTTGACCACCGCCACGCCCAATTCTTTCAGCAGCAGATAAGATTTTCGCCCGTGCTCCAACTGATGCAGCGCCAGCGCTCGAACGATCATGGTGATCGTCTGATTGCCGGTGTTGCCGCCGAGCCCCGCCACGATCGGCATTAGGGTCGCCAGCGCCACCAAATGCGACAGCGTATTTTCAAACAGACCGATAACCCGTGAGGCCACCATCGCGGTACACAGGTTGATGGCTAGCCAGGTCCAGCGATTACGCACCGCTTTGTAGACTGGCGCATAGACATCTTCAGAAGGGGTTAACCCGCCGGAGCGGCGCAGATTACTGTCGCTCTCTTTATTAACGACATCCACGATATCTTCCACCGTCAGGCGCCCCATTAATTTGCCTTTGCTATCCACCACCGGGGCGGAGATCAGGTTATAACGTTCAAAAGCCCCTGCGGCTTCATCCGCCTGATCTTCCGGCTGAAATAGCGTCGGTTGTTTGTCCATGACGGCGGATACCGGCGTTTCCGGCGCATTCAGTAGTATATTAGCCAGCGACAGCTCGCCAATCAGCGTATTTTTACGATCGGTGACGAACAGCTTATCGGTGGAATCCGGAATGACTTTTCGGTAGCGCAGGTAACGCTGAACGGCGGCAAGGGTAACATCGGGACGTATGGTGATGAGCTTGAAGTCCATGATGTGGCCGACGCACTCTTCGTCATAATTGATCGCCCCGCGAAATTGCGCGCGCTGTTTCGGCTCCAGCGAGGTCAGTATCCGCCCTAGCAGATGG
Organism: Brenneria goodwinii; assembly: GCF_002291445.1. Lineage (NCBI taxonomy): Bacteria > Pseudomonadati > Pseudomonadota > Gammaproteobacteria > Enterobacterales > Pectobacteriaceae > Brenneria > Brenneria goodwinii. The sequence goes on from NZ_CP014137.1 coordinate 602,242, forward strand.
CGGGGAAGAATGCGCGCCAACTGGGCCTGTTCGTCAACATCCAGTGTGCGGACGGCTTTCAGAATATCTTTATTGCGCATATCGCTGATGAGATCGTCTGAGATGCTGTCAGAGACTTCGATCAGCACGCGTCCGCGCCGCTCAATGGGAATCAGCCGCCAGAGCGCCAGGCGCTCATCATAAGGCAGGGATTCCAACAGATCTGCCAGGTCGGCGGCGTGTAATCCGATGATTGACTGACATATTTCGGCCGTCTGGTCGAGCAGGACTTTATGGTCTGTGGCGGTGTCGCCGGAGTGGCGGTTGAGAATATCATCAACCAAATCGCTGTTTTCTAAAAGTAAAAGAGAAATATGGCGCCGTAAGGCGGAAACTTTTTTTGCATTCGACATGGGCTTTCTTATGCTCGGTATGGTTTCATTTCTGATGTATCTATATCTCGGATATATCCGTCGTATTTTAAGTCGCGGATGTGTTGTTTTTATTTACCCGAGTAAGCTCCTGGGGATTTACGGCAATGTATTCTTCCTGCAACTCGAATGGGTCGGGGTATCACGCACCCGTTTCCAGTCTGATTTTTATTTTCTGTTTATCTTATCGCGGGGATGCGCTGTCTGTTTCACACACCGGGATAGGCATGTGCTAAACATAGCGCGAAATCAGTGAATTAAGAATAGAACGATTTACGATTAATGCGCGTAAATATTGAAAGGCGTGAATAACAGACGGCAGAAAATAGGCGCGACGAATCGTGGCATGACAAGATGCCTGATAATGGCGTTGCATTCGATATGCGGTCTAAAGCAGTCGTTGATTAAGGTAAGCGCTATTCTTTCTTATTGATGGGCACGTCAGAGATAGTAAAGGATTGTTCGATACGCTGTTGCTGTTGGTTTTGATGGTAAGCAAACGCGCTGATGGTGGAGTAAGTGAAGCGGCCTAAAAGAATAATAAAACTGATAAGTAATACGGCACGAGCAATACGCGTACCACTTCGTCGTGGCCGCATGGATATTCGTCGTTTATGGGTAAGCGTAGACATTACCGGAAAATCTCCTGTGGAAGCGAACATTCGCTGTCATTTATTTATGCACAAGCATCTGGTCAGGTCAATCATTCAGCATAAAAAAATGGCTATCGTGACGGAAAGCGTCCGTAACCGGAGAAGTTAGCGACGATCGCGGCTGTTGAGGGGGGATAAGAAGAGGCTGACAGGAATTGAATCAGCCTAGCCTCTTCGTCGACATGCTCTTCGCGCTGGCGGTCGGTGCGGTTACGCCTCTTCTTCGATATTCAGTTTCCAGCCGGTGACATCCTGCCAGAATTCCTGCTCCCGCTCTAAATCCAACTGGACGAGATTATTCTGGGCGAAAAAATCGCGCGGGAATATCAGCGTCCAGTGGTTATCGTCGGTGCTCAAGCGCAGCGTTTCCGGCGTGGTGGTGGCCTGCCTCTGATTATTCAGGAGCGTGGCAAGGCGCAATAGCTGAATCATGGGCAAATACTGTTTCTTTTTGAACAGATTCAGGCGAGGCAACTCTTCCAGTTTGATGGCCTTACGGTGAAAACGCACGATCAGAGAAAGCAATAGCTGCTGTTCCTGGTTAAAGCCAGGCAGGTTGGTATTTTGCAGAATATAGGCCGAGTGGCGGTGCATACCACTCTGGTTTATTCCCAACCCCACTTCATGCAACATCGACGCCCAGTTCAGCAGCGCTTTAAGCTGCGGGTTAACCTGATTGGCATTTTGTTCCGCCCATTGCTCGTACAGCAACTCCGTGGTTTCCAGTACCCGGCTAGCCTGTTCGCGATCGATATTGTAATGACTGGCAAGGCTTTGCGCCGTGCGGATACGGATATCCTGATGGCGGAAACGGCCTTCCATTTCATACAGAACGCCTTCACGCAGCGCACCGTCCGACAGGCGCAGTTCTTTGATCGATAGCGCGTCAAAGATGCCGCACAGAATAGCCAATCCGGGAACCAGCACCGACTGTCTGTCTTCCGTCAGCCCCGGCAGGCTCAGCGATTTGAAGGACTTGAACTGCAAAATCTGCTCGCGCAGCATTTCCAGCCGTCCCGGCGTAATCAGGCCGTCTTTCTTACCCATTTCCAGCAAAATTTCATGGGTGGCTTTTATAGTGCCAGACGCCCCCAGCGCATACTCCCAGCCGTAAATACGGTATTCCCAGGCCAGCGTTTCCAGCTTTTGGGCCGCCGCCAGACGGGCGCGTTTAAAGTTGTTCTCGCTGATTTCGCCATTGGGGAAAAACTGCTGAGCAAAGCTGACGCAGCCCATGCGGCGGCTTTCGATCAGCATGGGCTCAAAGTCTTCGCCGATGACCAGTTCGGTGGAGCCGCCGCCGATATCAATGACCAGCTTGCGGCCTTTTTCCGGCTGGGTGTGCTCAACGCCCATGAAAATCAACCGGGCTTCTTCATGACCGGAGATGATTTCGATCGGGTAGGGAATAATATCGGCGGCCCGGCGCAGAAACTCTTCTACATTCACCGCCTGGCGCAAGGCATGCGTGCCGACAATCGACACATTCTGTGGAGAGAAACCCTGCAACCGTTCAGCGAACAGCGTCAGACAATTCAAACCACGCTCCATGGCTTCCTCACTGAGCCGGTTTTGACTGTCCAGTCCATCAGCCAGATAAACACGCTGTTTTAAACGGCTAAGCACCTGGAGCGCGCCGTTTACCACGCGGGCGATTACCATGTGAAAACTATTGGAACCCAGATCGACGGCAGCAAATTCCTGGGGTTTTACGACATTGGTCTCTTTACTTGTTAGTGGCATTATTCTGGTTTGTCTCCGGGTTGCTCAAGCGCTTTGATGTAATCATAGACGGTGTTTTGCCCGCGTACTTTACGACGGTTACCGCGAGATACATAACGATTACTCAGCTCTTTATCAATCACACGGGCTTTCACCGTATCGCTGAACAGAATATTAAGAATATCCAGAATGCGATTTTTCAAAATGGGATCGAGTACTTCGACGGCGACTTCAATGCGGTAATCGATGTTACGCGTCATCCAGTCGGCTGAAGAGAGGTAAACTTTCTTATCGCCGCCGTTATTGAACACATACACGCGGTCGTGTTCCAGATAGCGATCGACGATGCTGATAGCCTGAATATTTTCACTTATGCCCGGTAAATTGGGGAGCAGCGAACACATACCACGCACCAGAAGATTGATTTTCACGCCAGCGGCCGAAGCCTGATACAGCCTTTCCACCAGCCCTTTATCCACCAGGTTATTTACCTTAAGGGTAATGCCCGCATCAATATTCGCGCGCGCATTTTCGATTTCTTTATCGATCAGCTTGTACAGTTTATCACGCGAGTTCTGAGGGGAAACCAGTAGATACTCGAAGGACACCGGGCGATAGGGGTTCTCGATGAAATTAAATACGCGGCGAACCTCATTGGTGATGCGTTCATCCGCGGTAATCAACGAGTAGTCGGTATAGATGCGGGCCGTTTTCTCATTGAAGTTACCCGTGCCGATGTGAGCGTAGCGCACAATGTTGCCGTCTTCCCGACGGGAAATCAGAAAGAGTTTGGCATGAATTTTCAGTCCCGGTACCGAGAAGATCACATGAACGCCGGCTTCGGTCAGCCGTTTGGACCACTGAATGTTGGCTTCTTCATCGAAACGCGCCTGCAGCTCCACTACCACGGTGACTTTCTTGCCATTATGGGCCGCATGGATCATGGAGTTAATGATGCGGGAGTCTTTCGCCACACGGTAAATATTGATTTTGATCGCCAGTACGCTGGGATCAAACGAGGCCTGACGCAGCAGTTCCAATACATGCTCGAAAGTGTGGTACGGGTAATAGAGCAGTATGTCGCGCTCGCGGATGGCGTCGAAGCCATTGCGGAAGTGGTTGAACCCGTCGTGGCGCAACTGCGGCAGCGTTTTGTTGACCAGATTGGCCCTGCCGACGTTGGGGAAAGAGATAAAGTCTTTAAAGTTATGGTAACGGCCGCCGGGGATCACCGAATCGTAGGAGGAAATCCCCAGTTTTTCCTGCAGAACGGCGACCATCGCGTCCGGCATATCACGCTGATAGACAAACCTGACCGGTTCCGCCGTCAACCGCTGTTTCAGACTGGAGGACATCAGCTCCAGCAGGCTGGATTCCATTTCTGTCACCAGATCGTACTCGGCGTCACGCGTCATTTTCATCGAATAGGCGTTCAGCGCATCGTAATCGAAAAAGCCTTTGAAGATGTCATTCAGGCAATAGCGCAGAATGTTATCGATCAAAATCATGGTCTTCCGGCGGCGAGGCGCTTCCGCCGGCAGGTTAACGAAGCGGGGCACTTTGTCGGAAGGTATCTCCAGCAGCGCATAATTCGTCTCTTCGCCACGAATAATTTCGACCGCCAGATAGGTGTAGTCATCTTTCAGGAACTGCACCAGGTTGGTGTCATGCAGGATCAGGATCGGAGTGATATGCGGCCGTAAATGTTGTCTGAAATATTCCCGCAGCCACTCCTGCTGATTCGGGGAAACCTGGCGTTCGTTAACCAGAAAAATCTGGTTACGCGCCATTTCCAGTAATAACTCATTGTAAAGGCTATCGAATAACTGATCTGTTTTCAGGACGCGAGCCTGAATTTTTCCCAGAAGATGTCGTAAATTGTCGCCTGAACCTTGCTCTTCGTTAATCAGAATACGTCTTTTCAGATCGGCAAAACGAACTTTATAAAACTCATCGAGATTGTTGGAGTAAATGCCGAGAAAGCGCATACGCTCGATCAGGGGGTTACTTTTATCTGCTGCTTCCTGAAGAACTCGTTCATTAAAGGATAACCAGCTTAACTCTTTCTCAATGTAGAGTTTATCCTGACTCATTTTCACTCCGTTAGACTATGTGCTGAAGGTCTATCTATATCCAATAAACACAAGATGTAGCCTGTCGGCAACCGTACGAATCCCATCAGTTTAGTCAACGCAGTAACCTGGGGATAAATCCGCCAGAAGCGGATTTGAACGCGACATACAGCGGCCTCGAAGGGTAATTTTGACAAGCCAACGCCGCTACAACTCGAAAGGCGAAGGATATAACAGCATTATGGCGCGTTCATGACGATAAAATCCAATACGCAGACCGACTTACCGTTGTCATATTATGAGGGTAAAGGCAACATATGCTACCCCGTTTTTTACGGGGGTGAACAAATAAAGAAACTCTGACGAGTGGGATATCACGGCGAGAGCGATGGAAAACACAGATAACAGATTACAGCACCGGGATCGCCGGCGGGCGTGGATAGATAGCCTGACGCGGCGCATCGTGGCGGGCAGTGGTTTATTGGTGCTGATGGCGTTGCTATCGATTTTTTTCTATCTGCTGTATGTCGTGACGCCGATTTTTCTTTCACCTTCCGTCAGTGAGCAAAAAGCGATCCCGATAAACGCCGCGGTTCCCGCCCTGGCCGTGGGGATCGGCGATAGCGGGCGGATTGGGTTTCGTATTGACCGGCAGGGCTATGGCGAATTTATCGAACTTGTTTCCGGCCAAACGGTGCGGCGTATTCAGTTGGCGCCAGCGGTGGATTTACTGGCGGAAAGTCACGACGATCGGCAGATTTATGCGCTTAGCCAGGCTGACGGCCGGATTCGCATTGTGCAACCGGTGCTGCCGCTGACCGGCAATACCGCCCCGCGGTGGCAATTCCCCTTTGGCGACAAGCCGCTGTCGCTGGGCGTGCCCGCGCAGCCGTTACGCCAGTTGGCCATAGCGGCGAGCACGGAAAAACGTCTGATCGTCGCGGTCGTCACCCAGGACTACCGGCTGGTGGTTAGCGAAATCGGGGAGATGGGAGTACAGCAAACAGCGCAGGTGGAACTGCCCGAAAAAGCGGCGGATCAGTTGCTGATAACGCCGGATGGCCGGCAAATTTATCTTCTCAACGGTACGCAGCTCAGCGTGTGGCAATCGGACGCCCGGTTGATGCTGCGGGAAACGCGTCAGTTGGCTGAACGGGGCGCGTTGCATTTGGCTTTGTTGTCCGGCGGGCGTTCACTTCTGGTTCAGGCTGCCGACGGGCAGATCACCCAGTGGTTCGATGTGCCGACGGAAAACGGTATGCAACTGACGGCAATCCGCCAATTCTCTCAGATGGCGGACGCATCGGTATTGTTAGCCAGCGAATCGCGGCGGCGGGTATTCGCCACGTTGACGCCGCTGGGCGAGCTGTCGCTGTTTGCCAGCAAACAATCGCAGGCGTTACTGAGCCAACATATCGCGCCGGATGCGCGGTCGCTGGCATTTTCCCCGCGTGGTGAGGTCATGCTGGTTGAAACGGCGAATGGCTGGCAGACGTATAAAGTGGATAATCCTTATCCTGACATCGGCTGGCGCGGGCTGTGGCAAAAACTTTGGTATGAGAATTACCCCGAGCCCGGATATGTCTGGCAGTCTACGTCGGCGGATGATTCCTATCAGGCGAAGTTCAGCATGATGCCGCTGCTGCTGGGAACGTTAAAAGCGGCGATTTACGCGATGCTTTTCGCTACGCCGCTGGCGCTCTCTTCCGCCATTTATACCGCCTGTTTCATGTCGCCGGCCTTGCGGCGCTGGATCAAACCGACGCTGGAGATTATGGGAGCCTTGCCGACGGTGGTGATTGGGTTGATCGCCGCCATCTGGCTGGCGCCGCATTTTGCCGCCTATCTGTCCGCCATCCTGGTCATGCCGCTTTTATGGACGTTATCCGTGCTCGGCAGCGGCTGGTTGCTGGAATCCCTGCCCGCCGACTGGCGTAGATTTTTCCCCGCCGGCTGGGATGTGTTATTTCTGCTGCCGACCATCTTATTGACGCTGGTGATCGGCTGTTGGCTGGGGCCGATTCTGGAAGGGCGGATATTAGGCCAGCCTTTATATCAATGGCTGGGGGATGATTTCGTCCAGCGTAATGCGCTGGTGGCGGGTGTCGCATTGGGTTTTGCCCTGATTCCGCTGATTTTTTCCCTGGCGGAGGATGCCTTGTTCAGCGTTCCCGCCCGTTTAAGACAGGGTTCGCTGGCGTTGGGCGCCACGCCCTGGCAAACCCTGTGGCACGTGGTGCTGCCTTCCGCCAGCGCCGGGGTTTTCGCCGCGCTGATGCTCAGTTTCGGCCGTGCCATCGGGGAAACCATGATCGTGTTAATGGCGACGGGCAACACGCCGATTATGGACGCAAGATTACTTCAGGGGCTGCGGTCTCTGGCCGCCAATATCGCCATTGAAATGCCGGATGCCGTCATCAACAGCGGTCACTACCGGGTGCTGTTTATGACGGCGCTGACGCTGTTTGTCTTCACTTTTGTGGTGAATACGCTGGCTGAGTCGATTCGCCAGCGTTTGCGCCGACGCTATCGTGACGAAGGAGAGAATACGTGAAGCGCTGGTTTCAGTCCGGCAAGCCGTGGGTGTGGCTGACGGCATCATCTATTAGTATCAGTCTGCTGGCGATGGCGACGATTTTCGTTTTGCTGGCCGGTCAGGGCATGCGCTATCTGTGGCCGCAACCCGTGTGGCTCTTTACGTTAAAACAAGAGGCGGCGGGCGAGCCCTTTGCGCTTATCGGCGAGATTTATGACCAGCAAACGCTGTCGTCGCAACAGCTTAGGGATGCGGAGCTGCTGTCGTCGCCGCTGCCGGAACAATCGGTGACGCGCTATGTGATCAAAACCGGTCAGCGTGAAATCTATGGCCGGAGTTTCCGTACTCTGCTATCCCGTGATGTTGTCGGCCTTAGCAAACCCGCGGATATTTTGGTGCTGCGGCTGGCGAATAACAGCACGGTTTACGGTTATCTGACGGGAATGTTGGAAGATGGGCAGCCTTTGCTGGCAGACGATCTGCCTGGGACATTGCATCGCCGGGTGAGGCAGGCTCAGGCGTTGTCGCGGATGGCGCAGGATATCCGCTTGGGCGAGATGGCGAAAATCAATCAACAGTTTGAGATGTTGCGCCTGGAAGAGAAAAAACGGCGGCAGGCCAATACGCTGAACAGTCGGGCTCAGGCGCAAATCAACGCTGAACGCAGCGAATTAAATCGGCATTTTACGGCGCTGTCTCAGCAATTAACCGCGCTTAACCAGGATATCGATCGTGATAGCGTGCAACTACGCGATGCGGACGGCGCGGTGCATCTTTTTCCGCTCAGAGACGTCGAGCAAGCCTGGTATCCCAATGTGATGAGTCTGGGCCAGAAAATAAAGCATTGGGCGCAACAGGTCAGATATATGCTGGCGCACTACTCGCCCGACAGCAGTCATCCCGGACATCTGTTCCCGGCAATTTTCGGCACGGTATTGATGGTGGTGTTAATGTCCATTATCGTCATGCCGCTCGGCGTGGTGGCGGCCGTATATCTGCATGAATATGCTGGGAAAAATATGCTGACTCGTTGGGTAAGGATCGCGGTGGTCAATCTGGCTGGCGTGCCTTCGATCGTCTATGGCGTATTTGGGCTGGGATTTTTCGTTTATCTGATCGGCGGCTCGTTGGATCGGCTTTTTTATCCCGAGGCGTTGCCTAATCCGACATTCGGTACGCCGGGGCTACTGTGGGCGTCGCTGACGCTGGCGTTACTGACATTGCCGGTGGTGATTGTCGCCACCGAAGAGGGATTATCACGTATCCCTATGTCGGTACGTTATGGTTCTCTGGCTTTGGGCGCCACGAAAGCGGAAACCTTATGGCATGTGGTGCTGCCGATGGCGATACCCGCGATGATGACCGGGCTGATTCTGGCCGTCGCGCGCGCAGCCGGGGAAACCGCGCCGCTGATGCTGGTGGGGGTGGTGAAATCGGCGCCGGTGCTGCCGGTTGACGATCTTTTCCCTTATCTTCATCTGGAACGGAAATTTATGCATCTGGGATTTCAGATTTACGATCTGGCGTTCCAAAGTCCGGACGTTGAAGCGGTGCGGCCGTTGGTCTATATCACGGCTCTGCTGCTGGTATTGATTGTTGTCGGGTTGAATCTTGCGGCGATGGGGATCCGCCACGTGTTGCGTGAAAGATATCGTACGCTGTCGCTCTGAATTTAGGATGAGGTTATGGGGCTTATAAAACAGGTAAAGGCATTGCCGACGATGGATAGTCCCTCGTTCAGCGACGATCGGGTCGCGCTGGCGGTGGATCATCTGAATTTGTACTACGGCGCTAAGCAGGCGCTGAATGATATTTCCCTGCGTATCGCCAAAAATCAGGTGACCGCGCTGATTGGGCCGTCCGGCTGCGGCAAATCGACGTTGCTGCGCTGCTTTAATCGTATGAACGATCTGGTCGATGATTGCCGTACCGAGGGGAATATCTGGCTGGATGGCATGTCGATTACCGATCCGCAGTTGGACGTGGCGGTATTGCGCCGCCGGGTAGGGATGGTTTTTCAGCGCCCGAATCCCTTTCCCAAGTCTATTTACGAAAATGTCATTTATGGGGTGCGGCTGCAGGGCATTCGGGACCGGCGTTTACTGGATGAAGCGGTGGAACATGCTTTGCGTGCGGCGGCATTGTGGCATGAAGTGAAAGATCGGCTGGGAGATAACGCGCTGACGCTTTCCAGCGGCCAGCAGCAGCGCCTGGTGATAGCCCGGGCCATTGCCATTAAGCCGGAAGTGCTGTTGCTTGATGAGCCGACTTCGGCGCTGGATCCTATTTCAACGCTGGTTATTGAAGAGTTGATCGGCGCGTTGAAGCAGCATTTTACGCTGGTGCTGGTGACGCATAATATGCAACAGGCGGCGCGAGTCTCTGATTATACGGCATTTATCCACCAGGGGAGGTTGATAGAATATAACGAGACGGATGATTTATTTACTTCCCCTGCTCAACGGCGAACGGAGGATTATATTACCGGGCGATTCGGTTAAAAATAACGGCGATTAATACACGGTTTTATGTGTTCGATCAAGATAATGAAAACTGTGCGGTAATTGTCCGTGCCATTTGAAAAAGTGATGGTAAAATGTGCAGCAATTAATCAGGCAGGTGAATGGCAGGAAACATGAGATTTAACACCATGAGCGAAGGCGAAATTATTACCGAACTTTGCCGGCGAATAAAAGATGCTCGCATCCAACAACGTTTATCTCAGGTTGATCTCGCGGAACGGGCCGGTTTGGGAATTGCGACGATTAAACGCGCGGAAATGGGCGAGTCGATAACGCTTAGCAGTTTATTGTGCATTTTGCGCGGACTTAATCGGCTGCATCAACTGGAAGGTATTTTATTTGATGCCGAGGTTGAATCCTTTAATGCCCAGGTGAGCGGCGAGAAGAAACATACGCCGCTGCGGATCCGTAAGAAAGCGGTTGCTTCTCCTGCAAAAACAACCAGTAAACATGAAAAGATAAAAGAAAAACCGGCCAGTACGGTTGACTGGTATATTTCTGCCGCTGAGAATAATATTGTTTGGTCTCTGCCGGATAATGGAAAGAAATAGTTATTTTTATCAACGCGCCATTAGTTCGATTATGAATATTTATTTATCTGTTTGATTCTTTCTTTGCAAGAAACCGGCTAATGATTTGATCAATGCATTAACCGGCGTTTGATAAAGCGATAAGGGAATATCAGATATAAACGTCGTTATCCTGATTCATTTAAATAATTATGAAAAGTTTTTTAAATAGTCATGAGTTTATTATTCACATAACACGACTTTGATGGCCAATCCCCCCCGCGACGTTTCACGATATTTGGCGTTCATATCCTTACCGGTTTCATACATCGTTTCAATGACCTTATCTAATGAAACGCGCGGTTCGCTAGTGCGGCGCATCGCCATACGGGCCGCGTTAATCGCTTTTACCGACGCGATGGCGTTACGTTCGATGCAGGGAACCTGAACCTGACCGGCGACCGGATCGCATGTCAGCCCCAGATTGTGCTCCATCCCGATTTCAGCGGCGATACAGACCTGTTCCGGATTGGCGCCCAGTAACTCAGCCAGGCCCGCCGCGGCCATTGAGCACGCCACGCCGACTTCCCCCTGACAGCCGACTTCGGCGCCGGAAATGGAGGCGTTCATTTTATACAGCAGGCCGATGGCGCCGGATGCTAAAAAGTAGCGCAGGTAAGATTCGGGCGTAACGGGCTGAATGAAATGGTCGTAGTAAGCCAATACGGCAGGAATAATGCCGCAGGCGCCGTTGGTTGGCGCGGTGACGACGCGACCGCCCGCGGCGTTTTCCTCCGCGACCGCCATCGCGAACATATTGATCCAGTCCATCGCATCCATGGGATCGTTAGAAAACCGATCGTTGATGAATAACAAACGGTGCAGGGCGGACGCGCGGCGCGGCACGCGCATCGGGCCGGGCAATACGCCTTCGGTGTTCATGCCGCGATGAATGCCATTCTGCATGGTCTGCCAAACATCGGCGAAATAGCGTTCTATCGCTTCCCGTCCATGCATCGCTATTTCGTTTTTCATGACAATCGCCGATACCGAGAGACAATTATCATGGCAGTGACGCAGTAACTTTTGCGCCGAGAAGAACGGGTAGGGCGCGCGTTCGGCCTCCACGTTGGTTTTACCGAAATTCTCCTGATCGACGACAAATCCGCCGCCGATGGAATAATAGGTTTTACTGTAAACCAACTCCTGGTGATGGTAGGCGCGCAGGGTCATGCCGTTTTCATGTAACGGCAGGTTTTCCGGTTGGAAACACAGGGCGGTTTCTAACGGGAAACTGACCTCGTACTGACCATTGAAGATTGGCAGTTTGTGGGTATCTTTTACTTGCTGAATAAACGCGGGGATAGCGTCGATATCCACGCTATCCGGCAGGTTGCCGGCCAATCCCATAATGATGGCGATATCCGTGTGATGACCTTTACCCGTCAACGACAGCGAACCATAAACATCAACGGCGATCCGTGTGACCGATGAAATAAGCGCTTTACTGACCAGGTCATCCGTGAACATTTTGCCAGCTTTCATCGGGCCAACGGTATGTGAACTGGAAGGGCCGATACCAATTTTGAAAATTTCAAATACGCTGACCATAGCGACTTCCTTTAAAAAACGCCAGTACAGTACTGGCGTTGATATCGATGGCTAATGAGATTGTCTGGATTAACCTAACAGGCTGTAAACGATAGCGGAGATAGCGATCAGCCCCATGACGGTAACGAATATGTTGCTGATGTGGCCGCTGTATTTTTTCATCGCCGGGACTTTCTGAATGGCGTACATCGGCATCAGGAACAGCAGGCAGGCGATAACAGGGCCGCCCAGTGTTTCAATCATGCCCAGAATACTGGGGTTCAGCGTCGCCACAATCCAGGTGGTGATCAGCATGAACAGCGCGGTAAGCCGGTTCAGTTTGCTGCTGGAAATGGTTTTACCCCGGCCGCGCAGTGATTTCACAATCATGCCGTTGAAACCTTCGCTGGCGCCCAGATAGTGGCCCAGGAACGATTTTGAAATGGCGATGGTGGCGATAACCGGCGCCAGATAGCCCATCATCGGGTTGTTAAAATGGTTGGCCAGATACGAGAGAATGGAGATGTTCTGTACTTTCGCTTCCATCAGCTCCGTGGGGGACAGGCTCAGCACGCAGCTGAACACGAAAAACATCACGGTAATCACCATCATGATATGGCTGTAAGACAGAATGCGGGAGCATTTCTTCTCTGCCGCTTCGCCGTACTCTTTACGCTTGGCGACGGCAAACGAGGAGATAATCGGCGAATGGTTGAAGGAGAAAACCATCACCGGGATCGCCAGCCATAATGTCGCCAGCAACCCATTGCCGGTTACGTTGTTGGATAAAGAGACATTTTCAAAAACGGACGTATTCCAGTGGGGGACTAAATACAGAGCCAGAATCATTAACACCGCGACAAAAGGATAAACCAGAATGCTCATTGCTTTAACAATCATCACTTCGCCGAAGCGAACAACAAACATTAATCCCAAAATTAATATTAATGACAACAGAGCTCTTGGCGGCGAAGGTAAATGCATTTGGTGAGTAATAAAGCTATCCACCGTATTGGTAATTGCCACGCTGTAAACTAACAAAATGGGATAAATTGCGAAAAAATATAGCAAAGTGATTAGTTTACCCGCGCCAACGCCGAAATGTTCCTCAACAACTTCGGTGATATCTTCGCCACCTTTTTTACCTGATAATACAAAACGACATAATGCACGGTGAGAATAATAAGTCATCGGAAAAGCAATAATGGCCATAATAATTAATGGTATAAGGCCGCCAATACCCGCATTTATCGGTAAAAATAATACACCAGCGCCAATGGCCGTGCCATAAAGGCCCAACATCCAGACCGTATCGCTTTTACGCCAGCCGGAGGTTCGTTCTAATACCTGGCTGCTATCTTGGATTGTGCTCATGCTAGTTTCTCCTTAGTGAACACAGTGTATAAAAAATACAGTACCGGCAAGTTGCCGTTACAGGATAAAAAATGAACAGGACATGTAAAATATGTCGATGGGGCATACTGTTTTGTGGCCGCATTCTATATCGTGGCGGTTGGGAAATAATATTGAGGAGATCACACAAATGAATTAATTAGCATTATTTTAATAAACATTTAGAAAAATTAAAATATCAAGAATGATACTTTAAATTTATTATTTTTAATGGCTCTTTCATGATGCGTTAATTAGAGTTGAAAGGATGAAAAATAGCCAAAATATTAATGGGCAGAAAATAAGCTGAAATAAATAGTAAACTCAAATTTAGAGATGTCACGCTGAAAGTCACTTTTTTTATACGGCGGAACCGGTGTTGGTCAAGCATACGCCATCGTATGCCTGACCGAGATAATGTCCGATCGGTTAGGCTGATAACTTCTTCTGCGCCCAGATCAGACCGGGGTGGTATTCATCCGTCAGCATGGCCGCCAGCGACTGCAACGTTTGCCGTAGCTGAGCGCTATCCTGCGCCTGTAAATTCAGATGTCCGACCTTGCGTCCGGGACGCACCTCTTTTTCATACCAGTGCAGGTGCACCAGCGGCAGCGACAGCCAGTCGATGTTGACCTCCGTTCCGATCAGGTTGACCATCACCGACGTGGTATCGACCGCTGGGGCGGGCATCGGCAGATCCAGGATGGCCCGCAGGTGCAGTTCAAACTGGCTGATGGAGGCGCCGTTCTGCGTCCAGTGACCGCTGTTGTGCACGCGTGGCGCGAGTTCGTTGATCAACAGACGATCGCCGACAACGAAACACTCCATCGCCATGACGCCAATGTAGCCCAGCTCATTCATAATGGCCGACAGCATCTGTTCCGCCTGCTGCTGCAACTGCGGCGCCGGATGGGGCAGCGCAACGCTGGCGCGCAGGATCCCGTCCTGATGCAGGTTATGCGTCAGAGGATAGAACACGCAGTCGCCGTGGACATTACGCGCGCCGACCAGCGATACCTCGCCGGAAAAATTGATGCCTTGCTCGACGATGCATTCGCCGTAGCACTCAGCGGGAAGCGTATGCTGCTCGCCGTCGCGCAGGCGCCATTGCCCCCGGCCGTCATAGCCGCCGACACGGCGCTTAACGATGGCAAGCTCGCCGAGCCGGGCGAAAATCTGCGGCCATTCGTCGGCTTTGGCGAGTAATTGCCAGGGCGCCGTAGCCAGATTCAGGGCGTCCAGCAGCTGTTTCTGCGTGAAGCGGTCAGCCAGACGCGGGAAAATATCGCGATTAACGAAGGCGGTATGCCGAGCCAGTTCTCGCGTAAGCGCGGTTTCCGGCCAGCGTTCGATTTCCGCGGTAATCACGCTGTTCTGGAAAGGAACCGATTCCGGTTCCGCATTCAATCCAACGGGATAAACCGCGATACCCAAGGGTTCGCCAGCCTGACGTAACATTCTTCCCAACTGGCCGTCGCCTAAAACGCAAACCGGTTTCATGCGTCCTCCCGCGGATCAGGATGGGATAATACCTCATCGGTCTGGCTTTGCCGCCACTCGGCTAAACGAGCGGCAAGCGCATCATCATGTAATGCCAGAATCTGCGCCGCCAGCAGTGCGGCGTTGGCGGCGCCGGCTTTACCGATGGCCAGGGTGCCGACCGGAACGCCGCGCGGCATTTGCACAATCGAATACAGGCTGTCAACGCCGCTTAACGCGGCGCTTTGTACCGGCACGCCCAATACCGGCACCAGCGTTTTGGCCGCCAGCATTCCGGGTAAATGCGCCGCGCCGCCGGCGCCCGCAATAATCACGTCAAAACCGTTCTGCGCGGCCTGCTCTGCGAAACTGAATAGTTTATCGGGCGTCCGGTGGGCAGAGACGATCTCGACATGAAAGGGAATATTCAGCGTCGTGAGGATTTCGGCAGCAAACTGCATGGTGGCCCAGTCACTCTTTGAACCCATGACGATGGCGATTTTTGCCGGGGCGGCGTTGGATGACATGCCTGTAAAACTCCTGTGATTTACATGATGGTGACGTCGATGGTGTCGCGTCGGCCAGGCGCTGCGTTGGTGTCCGCCTCGACGTTAAAAATCGGACGAATAACGTTGGGCTACCAACAGGGCTCTGACTTTGAGGGCGTAGAGCATATCACGACCTTATGGCGAGGAAAACGGTTGCGTCGATTGGAAAAACGAATCATGCGCTAAAATAGCGTGAGGAAATGGCTAGAATGGAAATGAAATCAGTTCGATATCCCGATCGGTCACTTTGATCATCGATCCTTCATGATGCCAGGCTCCCAGCACCGCGCGTCGCGCGCTGAAGTCATCGGCGACGATCTGATGAATTGCCGGGCGATGGGTATGGCCGTGGATCATTGTGTCAACCTGATAGTGCCGTAAGCGATTGATAACCTGTTCAGGATTGACATCCATAATCTGCATTGATTTATGCTGGTTCGCCTGCTGACTGGCTGAACGCATGCCGGCGGCGATCCTGAGCCGGATAGATAACGGCAACAGCAGAAAAAGACGCTGTATCAGCGGATTGTGCACCCGGCGGCGAAATTTCTGATAGGCATGGTCGTCGGTGCATAAGGTGTCGCCATGTAAAATCAGTATTCGTCGGCCGTACAGATCGAGTACCTTCTCTTCGGGAAGCAGCGTGAGGCCGCTTTGTTTGGCGAAACGCTTGCCGAGCAGAAAGTCGCGGTTGCCGTGTATGAAATAGCAGGGAACGCCTTGTCGATGTAACGTCAACAGGGCATTGGCGATGGTCGTATGCAGCGGCTGGAGGTCGTCGTCACCAATCCAGGCATCGAACAGATCGCCCAGAATATAAAGGGCATCCGCATGCACGGCTTCATGGCGTAAAAAACGCAGAAAACCGGCGGTAATCGCCGGTTCATGAAGACTTAAATGCAGGTCGGCAATAAAGAGCGTCGCCATGCGACCGCAATTATTCGCTAACGGTAACGGAGTTGATCACGACGTCTTCTTTCGGCACATCCTGATGCATACCGCTACGGCCCGTCGCCACGCCTTTGATTTTATCAACGATATCCATGCCTTCGACGACTTCGGCGAATACGCAGTAGCCCCAGCCGTCAGCGCGTTCTGAACGGAAGTTCAGGAAATCGTTATCAACAACGTTGATGAAAAACTGTGCGGTGGCGGAATGCGGATCGTTAGTGCGAGCCATTGCCAGCGTGCCGCGGGTGTTTTTCAAGCCATTGTTGGCTTCATTTTTAATCGCAGCTTTAGTGGCTTTCTGCTGCATACCCGGTGCAAAACCGCCGCCTTGGATCATAAAACCATTGATAACACGGTGAAAAATCGTGTTGTCGTAGAAGCCGCTACGGCAGTAATCCAGAAAGTTTTCTACGGTAGCCGGTGCTTTGTCCGCGAAGGTGTTGATGACGATATCACCGTGGTTTGTATGAAACGTGATCATAATAATGAACCCTACATAGGCGTAATACAGTAATGAGGAACGATGCTCACAGAATGCGGTGAACAATCAAGAGCGCACTTATAACATAACTGGCTTGCTGAGTCAGTATGCCCCGTATCTTTCCATTCGCTTCTCTACATTCTCCGATATTGCCGGATCGCTGGCTGAAATCTCTTGGCGCGATGAAGAAATAGGGTGCCGTGAAAAGAAGGGAAATTGGGGCGAAATAGACAGATATTCAAATAAACTGATTATCTATCATTATGTTACGTGATTTATTTGAATGACATTTTTGTTGAGCCAGATCACTATTTTTTACAATATGCTTGTCCTTTAGTTGCAAGCAGGATTAGTCTGAGAGTGATTCCTATTACCCTAAAGTGTCACTAACAGATAGGTGAATTATGCTGGACAGTATCAATCGAGTATTCGATAAGCCGGATTTCGGCAAGCTGTTACTTCGTTTGTCTTTTAGCATCTTAATGTTGTTTCACGGCTGGCATAAACTGCATGGCGGTATTGGCGCCATAGAAGGAATGCTGACCTCCTCCGGTCTGCCTGCTTTCATCGCATATGGCGTCTTTGTGGGCGAAATAATCACGCCGGTGCTGATGATTCTGGGGATTTTTACTCGTCCCTCCGCGCTGAT
Organism: Brenneria goodwinii; assembly: GCF_002291445.1. Taxonomy (NCBI): domain Bacteria; kingdom Pseudomonadati; phylum Pseudomonadota; class Gammaproteobacteria; order Enterobacterales; family Pectobacteriaceae; genus Brenneria; species Brenneria goodwinii. Next base: position 619,756 of record NZ_CP014137.1, read on the forward strand.
CTTCTCTTTAACCATGGTGGCGGCCACGTATCTGTCGACGCCGAATTTATTCTTATTGACTAAAACCGGCGCATGGATCGCCGAGCCGGCCGCGGTATTTTTCTTTGCCGGTCTGGCCATCGCCTTCCTTGGCAGCGGTAAATATTCTGTGATGTCCAACCCGCGCTTGCGCTAATCGCGTTTTTTCAAAATATTGCGCTTTTATTCCAGGCCCGGATAATTCCGGGCCTTTTTACGCTTATTCCTTACCGATTATCTGCTTATTCCGCCGCCGCAGTCTTGCAATAGCGCAGGGTTCAGGTTTCAATACGCCGTTAGGGGTGCAAAACCCCAAGTAAATCGATGTTGCTCACGCATACAGCGAACAATGTTTCACCTATCCTGCGAATACCATGGAATGCCCTGATGCTAAAGATTTTCAATACGCTGAGTCGCCAAAAAGAGGAATTCAAACCTATCCACGCTGGTCATGTGGGGATGTATGTTTGCGGCATTACCGTTTATGACCTGTGTCATATCGGCCACGGGCGTACTTTCGTGGCATTTGACGTGGTGGCGCGCTATTTACGGTATTTGGGATATTCGCTGAAATACGTGCGTAATGTGACTGATATTGATGATAAAATTATCAAGCGTGCGGCGGAAAACGGTGAAACCTGCGATCGGCTGACCACCCGGATGATCGCGGAAATGCATGCCGATTTTGATGCGCTGAATATTCTGCGCCCGGATGCCGAGCCACGCGCTACCCATCATATTGCGGAGATCATCGAACTGGTTGAAATACTGGTTGAACGCCGCCATGCCTATGTCGCGTCTAACGGCGACGTTATGTTTTCCGTTGATACCGCGCCGGGTTATGGCGTGCTGTCCCGTCAGGATCTGAATCAGCTCCAGGCCGGCGCCCGGGTCGAGATTACGGAAGTTAAGCGCAACCCAATGGATTTTGTCTTGTGGAAGATGTCCAAACCCGGCGAACCACATTGGTCCTCTCCGTGGGGGGAAGGCCGTCCTGGCTGGCATATCGAATGTTCTGCGATGAACTGCAAGCAGTTGGGCGAACATTTTGATATTCACGGCGGGGGCTCGGACTTGATGTTCCCGCACCATGAAAATGAAATTGCCCAATCCACTTGCGCGCATGACGGCCCGTATGTGAACTATTGGATGCACTCCGGCATGGTGATGGTTGACCGGGAAAAAATGTCGAAGTCGCTCAATAACTTTTTCACCGTGCGCGACGTCCTGGCGTATTACGATCCGGAAACCGTGCGTTATTTCCTGATGTCGGGCCACTATCGCAGCCAGCTCAACTACAGTGAAGAAAATCTGAAGCAGGCGCGTTCGGCGCTGGAACGTTTATATACCGCGCTGCGCGGTACGGACGGCAGCGTGGAAGCAAAGGGCGGAGAAGAATTCGAAGCCCGTTTCCGTGAGGCGATGGACGATGATTTCAACACCCCGGAAGCCTATTCCGTGTTGTTCGACATGGCGCGCGAGGTTAATCGTCTGAAATCGGAAGATCTGCACGCGGCTAATCAACTGGCGTCGGCGCTGCGTAATCTGGCAAAAGTCCTTGGTCTGCTGGAGCAGGATCCCGAATTGTTCCTGCAAAGCGGCGTGCAAGCGGACGATGATGATGTTAAAGAGATCGAAAGGCTGATTAAGCAGCGTAAAGATGCCCGTCAGGCAAAAGATTGGGCGTTGGCGGATGACGCGCGCGATCGGCTCAATGAGATGGGCATTATCCTGGAGGATGGACCGCAGGGAACCACCTGGCGGCGTAAATAATAATCAAGCCGTTGCCATGCCTGTGGGGAAGACTGCGGGCGTGAGTGACGGGTTCTGGTTGCCCGGCGTAAAGTCTAAATACCGTGGATGGAATCAACCCACGGTATTTTTATGGCGTGATGCCGATCAGGCGCTCACTTCCACCGTCGCGCCGTTAAATTGTACTTTCTGTCCGGCCACGATTTTGCAGCGCTTGCGCGTTTCTGTTTGCCCGTCCACGGTGACTTCGCCTGCGGCAATGGCCAATTTGGCGGCGGCGCCGCTTTCACTCCAGCCCAGCAGTTTCAATAAATCGCACAGTTCAACGTGCGGATGCTTATCGAGATGAAAAATTTCCATAATTTCCTGACTGTTATTGCGTTGAGCGCCGCTTATTGCGTAGCGCTATCGTGATATTCCTCGCAAGCCTGCAAGGTATTCTGAATTAGGGTTGCCACCGTCATCGGCCCTACGCCGCCCGGTACCGGGCTGATATAAGAGGCTCTTTCCTGAGCGACATCGAACTCAACGTCACCGACGACTTTGCCGCTGTCCAGACGATTAATGCCGACATCGATCACAATCGCTCCCGGCTTGATCCATTCGCCGGGAATAAAGCCAGGTTTACCCACGGCAACCACCAGCAAATCGGCGTGTTCAATGTGGTGACGCAGATTTTTAGTGAAGCGGTGGGTCACGGTGGTGGTACAGCCGGCCAGCAGCAGCTCCAGACTCATTGGCCGGCCGACGATATTGGATGCGCCAACCACCACGGCATTCAGACCAAAGGTATCAATATTATAGCGTTCCAGCAGCGTGACGATCCCACGCGGCGTGCAGGCGCGTAAACGCGGCGCTCGCTGGCAAAGGCGCCCGACGTTATACGGGTGGAATCCATCGACATCTTTATCGGGAGAAATGCGTTCAATCACTTTGGTGTTATCAATACTATCAGGCAGGGGAAACTGAACCAGAATACCGTCAATCGTATTATCCGCATTGAGCTGGTCAATGAGGCCCAATAGCTCAGGCTCTGTTGTGGTGGCGGGTAAGTCATAAGAACGTGAGATGAAACCAACTTCTTCGCAGACTTTGCGTTTGCTGGCGACATAAATCTGTGATGCGGGGTTCTCACCAACTAAGATAACTGCCAGACCCGGCGCTCGTTTCCCTTCTGCCAAACGTTGTTTTACTCGTGCAGCGACTTCGTCTTTGACCTGCTGCGCAATCGTTTTACCATCAATAATCTTTGCTGCCATCTGAGATGAGATCCATCAATTTTAAATACGGAGGGAGTGGCGCTATTTTGTCAGATGCTGGGCGTGCTGTCAGGTTCTGCGTCAATATAATCGTCAGAGTGGTGGCAAATCAGCCAGTTATCTTGCGTGCCGTAATCCAGCACGCTAAATCCGTCAGGGATATTTTGCCACCACTGCGTTAGCTAGGCGGTCAGCACCAACCGTTGCCGTTGTGGATGCCAGCGCCAGCAGGGGCGGCTGCCATCAATACGTACGCCGCCAAGCCAGCGAATGGCCGGGCGGCATTGCATCCAGTCCAGACTGTTCGCCAGCAGAGCCTGACCTATCGGGGTCAGCGACAGGGTATTTGATGCCGTATCCCGAAATAGCGCGGGTTTAGGCGCCAGCCGCAGGCCGTCGATAATATCATCCAGCATGATATCCCCCAGCCAGGGCAGAGGTTCATGCTGTTCCATCAGCCGATGAAAGAGCTGTTTATAGTTGCAGGGCCGTTCAGCCAGACAGCGCAGCACCAGCTGTTCGGTCAAGCCTAATCCATTTTTTACACAAGGAAATTCCTGACAATGGCGCCGCAGCGCCTGGGGGAAAAAGGGCAGATCGTCTGCGGCTGCGTCGGCTAAAGACAGCAGCGGCGCGGGATTATCTGCACGCAGTTGCTCCCAGAGTTGATAACCCTGGCGGCATTGCCGGGCAGTAACGGGGCGGCGCGCTTGCCACAGCAGCAGCAGGGCCTCCGCGGGCAATTGCCCGAGTCCGAGAAAACGTCTGCTGCCCGGATAACGATCGACCGTAACCATCTCAAGCCGTGGGGCTGGGTGGGTATGAAAATGAGCCAGACAGCGCGCCAGAATCAACTGATCATAGCTGTCATGTTCAAACCACAGCACGATGCGTTGATAGTGATTGACCGCGGACAGCAGCGTACGTTCTTCCTGCTCGCGCTGCTGTAGCAGCTGTTGCTGGCTGATCCCCATCCGTGAAGCGTAGTGCGTGGCAAGAAACTCCACGCGTTTTAACAGCCAGTCATCGCTGGCGAGCACCGGTCCCTGGCAAAACGGATCGCTGTAGGCCAGATAGTCGCCTTTGAAACCCGCCTGCTGCAGGGCATGCTGGATATCGGAACCACAGCGGATATGTAAGGTGGAAAACGCGCGATCCGGCGGATTGCTCTGAGTATCAATCGCCGATTTCGCCTGTTCCATCGCGGCGATATGCGCTTTCAGTTTCGGCCAGCTTGGCAGCCCCAATTCCTGGGCGATGATCCATTGCGCGTCGCTCAGTTGCCCATATTGCCGGACCAACTGCGCCGGCGTCAGGCCGGGATGGTAGCGTTGAAAACGGGCAATAGCATCAGGCTGAGATTGCCGGATCGCATTACGTAACGCTTTTGCGCGTTTACGCTGCTGTTCAAGGTTAATACGAAATGGCGAGGAGTATACAACAGGCTGGGATGATGTCATCGTCGCGCCCCTTTTCCAAGGTCTGTGCCCGCCAATCAGACAGAAAAGGGAAGGCCGTTAAGGCATACCGTTTCATCGATCATGGGCGCAGCCCTTTCCGCGGACGAGGCGGCGTTGATCACGCCATCCGCACGTTAGCAAAGCCAACCGCCGTTTTCAATGGTTATCATGACGTCAGACGGCCCTGGCCTGACACTGTTATTTGAAAATTTAATCAATTCATCTAATCATTATTATCTTGATTTATAAATCATGGTTACTATTTTTAGATGTGAGTAAATGTTCGCCTTATAATGAAATGTGACTTGATTGTTGAAATTCAAATATATGTATTTTCATATTTTATTGTTTAGGTATTTTATCTTTTTCACTCATCTCTTGTTCTTTTTAAATAACGACTATACTTCATTTGTTTTAATGTTTTGTTGTTCCATAACATGCTTATTGCTTAAGCAATATGGCATATAAAGGAGTTGGGGTATGAGCGTTACGAATGAACTACAGCTGGCAAAAAAAATATCATGGGGGAGCATTATCGGCGGTGTCGTAACGGTATTAGCGGTTTCGTTATTACTGTCTACGCTTGGCACAAGTCTGGGGTTTTCGATGGTTGATCCATTGTCCGACGAGCCGGTTAACGGTGCCGGGACCACCGTCCTGATTTGGTCCGCGATTTCTATTATCATCAGCCTGGCCGCCGGGGCGTTTATCGCCGGCCGACTGGCTGCAATGGATGGCTTAATTCATGGATTTTTGGTCTGGGCAACGTCGCTTATCGTTGCTGCTATTCTCGGCAGCGCCCTGTTGGGTGGCGCGATGAAAGCAACGGGCAATGCGTTGGGGTCGGTGGCGTCGTTAACCGGGAACGTCATATCTGGCGCGGGGTCTGCTGTAGGCGGAGGCTTACAGGGGATTGCCAATATGGGCGGCAGGGCGTTTGATAACCTTAACCTGGACACCTCGTTACAGCCTGAAGCAATGAGCAACGAAGTGGCTGCCGCGTTACGCAAAAGCAATATTGCCTCGTTGCAGCCGGAGTATATGCAAACACAGTTAGAGGGAGCCAAGGCTGAAATTGGCGAAGCGATAAAAGCGATCGCCATCAACCCAAAAAGCAGCGATGAAATTATTCAGACTCTGACTGACAAGCTGAAAAAACGCGGCGAAGCGCTGTCGAAAGATGTCGATCGCGATAGCCTGACCAAGGCGTTGTCTGACAATACCAGCATGACGCAGGAAGAAGTCAATAAAACCGTCGATAACCTGATTGAAGCCAAAAACAAGACTGTCCAGGTGGCCAATCAACGGCTGAATGATATTGAAGCCAATATCGAACAGGCGAAACAGCAATATGCCGAGCTGAAACAGCAGGCGCGCGAGGAAGCTGCTGCTGCCGCTTCAGCATTGGCTCATGCGGCGCTGTGGTCATTCTTTGCCTTGCTGATTGGCGCGGTTATCAGCGCGCTGGCAGGGCTGTGGGGGGTGAAAACCTGCAACAGATATCTGGGCGCCAGGTAATATTGACGGCTAGTTAAAAAACGCAGCTATACCTTCGTTTTTCAAGCTGCATCTGCGTTGGCTGGTCAAATTCGTTTCCGACGCGTTTGTTTCTCGGCCGCCGCCTGATGCAACTCGAAATCTATTGGGTATAGATAGGCGCCACCATGTTTTGCATTTAAACATGTGGCGCCTTTTTATTATGTATAGGAAAAAATCGTTGTCCTCATTCGTTCCCTCTGCTATCAAATTAAATGCACTATACTATTTTATCCTTCCCGTATTCAGGCGCCGCGTTGCGATGAGTACGGATGCTTTATTTGAGTAAGCGCCGTTTGTTCTCATCTATTCGGATTCCTTGTTTTTTATCGTATTTTTGATGTTTCTCGTTTATCTCCTCCATTCTCTGGAAAGTTGTGAATAAATGGCAGGTATATAAAAGAGGAATAACAGCGATTTTTACTTCAGGAAACAACCAAATAAATAAGCCGGAGGTAAATAAAATGGATATAGAAACGCGAATGATAGAGCTGATCGTCCAGTCTGGGGAAGCGCGTTCCTATTCAATGGAGGCGTTGCGTGCTTCCAGTAAAGGAGAATGGGATCGGGTAAACCAGCTATCGAAGATGGCGATAATCGCTATTCGCAAGGCTCAGGCGATCCAGACGGAATTTATTGGCGGTAATAAAGAAAAAATCAATCTTGATCTCATCATTGTACATGCACAGGATCACCTGATGAATGCAACACTATGCCGTGAACTGGCGGAAGAGATTATTGCTCTCAGAAAAGAGTTGCATGCAGCGAAGATCAATAATAGTTAACGCATTATCACGCTGATTTTTATATTAATTTATGTAGCGTACATTACGCCGTAAAAAATTTATAGCGTAATTTAAATAAGAATCAGCTTTTGATATGGCGGGTTTTTATTGTCATTTCCTATTAAACGATAACCTAGTGGGCGCAACAGACGCCAAATAACAGATTACAGCTGCGTTGCATTTTTGCGGGCGCTCAATCCGGCGCGGGTTGTTCCGTTTTTGACCGAACGGAACAACCGCATCCAGAGAGCACGCGATCAGGCTTGGGTAATACTCAGTGGGGAATCTGACTGAGCATCGACCTTAAACGCGGCCATGGCCATAACTAACTGTTGGGACTGCTCTTCAAGCGAGCGGGTTGCCGTCGCGGATTCTTCCACTAAAGCCGAGTTTTGCTGGGCAACCTCTTCCATCTGATTAACCGCGACGTTGATCTGATCGATGCCGTGGCTCTGCTCTTTAGACGCATTGGAAATTTCTTTCATCAGCACGTTGATGTTGATGATCTGCTCCGCAATCGCGGACATGGTTTCGTCGGCTTTGGCCGTGAGCTGAGTGCCTTCGCTAACGTGCCGGTTGGAGTCGGCGATCAGTCCGTGGATCTCTTTTGCCGCTTGGGCGCTGCGCTGCGCCAGTGTCCTGACTTCATTGGCGACTACGGCGAACCCGCGACCCTGTTCGCCGGCGCGGGCCGCTTCAACCGCCGCATTTAACGCCAGTATGTTGGTTTGAAATGCGATTCCATCAATGACGCCAAGAATACCGGCGATGCTATTGGCGCTTTGGGAGATCTCTTTCATTTTATCCATCGCGTCCCGCACTACCTGATTACCCTGTTTGGCTATCTTCGCGACGTTTTCCGCGAGTTCATGCCCCTGTTCCGCATTATCTGCGTTGTGTTTAACGGTTGCGGTCAACTGTTCCATGCTGGCTGCGGTTTGCTCCAGCGATGAGGCGGAAATTTCCGTACGACGGGAAAGATCGTCATTGCCTAATGCAAGTTCACGGCTACCTACGTCAATTTGCAGGCATGCATCACGAACGCGGATAACTGATTCGGCCAGAGATTGCTGCATTGTCTGCAAGGCCGCATTGAGCCGGCCCAGTTCATTGCGGCTTGGCGCGGGCACCTCTTGGGTTAAATCGCCGCAAGATACGAACTCCAGATGGTGAATAGCCGTATTGAGCGGCATAAGCAACATTTTCCGCAATACCATCCAGGCAAGTAAAATCAGAACGAATGTCAGCAGACAGCATAGCCCAATCATCAGCAGCATCTGTTTTCTGTCGCTACTGGCCGTTTGCAACTGTTCCAGTCCCGCTTTTTGGGCGTACTCGAAAAATGTTTTATTGGCGGTATCAAATTTTGTCCCCAGAGGGGGCAGGCGGTTTTCAATTAACCAATAGTATGTCTGACTATCCTGTTTATTCAGCGCATCCAGCATGGGTTGGATGCCTTGCGCAACATATTCCTGATAGGCTTGAACAATTTCATTCGCCAGCGCCTCTCCCTGACCGGTTCCTTTAGCCGCGGCGAAAAAACGCGCTAGATCCTCTTTCGCCGCATTGGCATATTGTGCCGAACGTCCTGCCGCCGCGGCCGCATCGTCAGGCTTATTCACTTCCATGTTGCGCACCGCAAGCGAAGCGGCAACGCGAATGCGTTGCATATTGGTATTACTGCTGGCCAGATTACCTAACTGAATTCCTTGAGTCAGGTTTACTGCGTTAAGCGATTGGTAGCTCTTATTAATAGCAATAATACCCATTGCGCTGACGCTAAGTAATAAAAAAGCCATTAACGCCAATAAAATCAATAAACCAGTACGGATAGATAATGCTTTTAACATGGTGACACCTGCCTGGATGCGATAATAGAACGGATATGAGGAAGCCTTAACCATTTCATCGACGTGCGGAGGAATAACTTTAGTTAATAATATTAATGAATGCCGACGTTTAAAAAATCAAAAATAAATTTATATCTATTTGAATTTTAATGAATAAATATATATAACTGATTTTATTTCTATAGATTTTTTGCATTTGATTTTTCCTTCAAAATAGTATCCACCGCAGAAGGAGTAATTCGGGGCAGTAAATGGCAATGGGAAACTTATGCTAAATCCAAACAATCACTGCCAAAGAATGAAGGGTAACTGATGTTAACAATTGCTCATTTTTTTTTCTTAGAGGTGAGGGCATTTCACTTTTGGTTGCGGTGACGCCAAATTGACTCCGAACGATTCGTATTCTCTCCCATTTCCTGCGGCATCCACACAACCCGCAACGACCTGTGTTTATGCTAATTGTATGTTTTAATTATTAAATTATGTTTTTAACAGATTGATTTAACATGATTTTTCATCTATTTGCCTTTTTCGGCATCTAGGCGTGACGCTGGCTAAAGAAGACCGGTTTCACCGGTAAAGTATAAAAGTTCAGTTTCCTGACGTCTTTTCTCTAATAACACGGTTTATTTTCGAGTTAGGTAACCTAATGATCAAAAATAAAAAGAAATCAAGAGGAAGAGAATGGGAGATTGAAAAATAAGGTTTTTAGGTTATCATCACATCGTAATATTCTGTCAGTATATCTTCTCAAAATATGTAAAATATAAAAGGTGTAAAAATGAGAAAACCAGATTACCCATCAGATAACCACAACCAATGGTCCGCCGTTGATTGTTATTTCTCGAATCTCTTCGCACCACAAGATGATATATTTATTAATACGCTAAAAAATAATAAAAAGAATGGGCTTCCTGAACATGATGTATCTGATACTCAAGGGAAACTACTCTCTTTGTATATCAAAATGATAAAGGCGAAACGGATATTGGAAATTGGCACTCTTGGCGGGTATAGCACGATTTGGATGGCGAGATCTCTTCCTATTGATGGAAAAATTATTACGATAGAAGCGAATGAACATCATGCCTCTGTCGCCAAACAAAATATAGAAAAAACTGGGCTAAAAGATAGAGTCGAAATCCACATCGGCGCTGCGCTAAATATATTACCATTGCTTACCGGGCCTTTTGATTTGATTTTCATTGATGCGGATAAGGCTAATAATCCACTTTACCTAAAATGGTCTCTTGGTTTATCTCGCCCCGGAACGGTGATTATTGGCGATAATGTTGTACGTGGCGGAGCGGTTATCGAAGAAAAATGCGCTGATGAAAGTGTTATCGGCGTTAGAAAATTTCTCCAAATGATGTCGGAAGAACCGCGTTTAACGTGTACGGCAATTCAGACTGTAGGCGAAAAAGGATGGGATGGTTTTGCTATTGCAGTCGTTGAGTGATTATTCGGTCTTAATGATGCTTAATATCCGGCATTCAGTCAGCATATCGGTTTCGTCGGGTACACAGATGGTCGTTTCGTGATAATCGAAAGTTTTCATTACAGCACCCGTTAAAGCCCCTGTATGTATAGGGGAAATGCGAGAGTGTAGGTTAACTTATTGAATTATATGGTACGCCCTACAGGATTCGAACCTGTGACCTACGGCTTAGAAGGCCGTTGCTCTATCCAACTGAGCTAAGGGCGCGTTGTGAAAGGATATGGCGATCGTTGTAACAACAGTGGGCTGGATTATACCCACACGTCTCGGTGAGTCAACGGATTGGCGTTTGTTTTACGCCATATGGTGAATCCCTGTACAACCAGGATGGATGCCTCTCACTTGTTGTCCGTTTTTTATACTCTTCACGATTGCGAGCGCCATTCACGTTACACGGCGATGAGAATGAATATTTCATCTTTGTCTGCTGCACTTATTCAGTAATTCTTTGTATGTTCTATACGGGCGTGTTCGTTAGAACCTGCCATTGATATACTGCATTACTGGTATAATTTGACCAGTCAGGCGCGTCGTTGTTGTTTTGAAATCAGTTATGTCTGTCGAACTTGGGAACCTTTCAATTTATGCGTACTTTGCTATCTGCACTATTGCGTATTTTCCTGTTGGCGATACTTGGATTGTCTGTCGGATATGCGGCCGCAGCGGATTCAGATCCACAGTCAGCACAGGCCGAAGCGCCGGTAAAAATAAATGCTGATGCTGAACTGGTGAGTCTGCAAAAGCAGCTGGACAGTATTAAGCAGCAGGTGTCAAGCGCCGATAGCGACAGTAAATTTGGGGCATTGAATGATACTACGCAGCAATTGGTCAGCAGTGCGGACGATCTATCTGCGGCGGTTGCTCCATTGCGCGCGCAGCTACAGGCCCAACTGGATGTTTTAGGGCCGGCGCCTGAACCAGGCTCCAACATTAGTGAAACGAATGAGGTGACGCGAAAGCGCAACAGTCTGAATGCCCAGAAGGCAAAGATGGATGCGCAGATTGAACAGATTCAGGCTCTGCGTGCCGGTGCGGCCAACCTTTCCGCGCAGATTATTACGCTGCGGCGTAATGCGTTGAAAACGCAGCTGGCATTAAATTCCGGCAGTATTTTTGGCACGCGCTTTTGGTCGCCGATTGTGGCGCCACAGGCAGAAGATCTGCGCAAGCTCGGCGCATTCCAGACTCAGCTAAGCGATGCGTTTATGGCTTCCTGGCAGCCTGAATGGCGGTATGGTTCGGCTTTTTTTCTGTTGATTGCGGTCGTATTGGTTACCGCCGGCCGTCGTTATATGGAGAAATACTTGGCCTGGGCCGGGATCCATCTGCTGCCGGAAGGGCGTTTAAGACGAAGTTTTCTAGCGACGGCAAGCGTCATCTCTACTGTGCTGACTATCGGTATTGCCGCGAATTTACTGGATTTCACATTTACGCGCCATGGTGAATCGGTCGAACGGGTGGAAACGTTTTTCGGTACCTTGACGCAGATGTCTATTTTTTGTTCGATGATTGCCGGGCTGGGGAGTGCATTTCTCTCGAATCAGCGGCCTTCCTGGCGGCTGCCGGCAATCTCCAACCCGGTTGCCAAGGCGATGAACCCTTTCCCGGTGGTTGCCGCACTGCTCATTCTACTGTTTGGCATCATTGAGCAAGTAACGGCCACCGTGGGGACATCTGTATCGGCTACCATTATGGCGAACGGTTTATCCGCACTATGCCTGGCGCTGACCGTAGGCACCATCGCGCTGAAAAGCGATCAGGTTCGCCGCCAGATGGTGCACGAGGGGGTACAACCAGAAGCTCGCTCAACGTTGGCCGGAGTGGTTCATCTGGCCGTGTTGGCGACGTCGTTCTCTGTTTTGGTTTCGCTGGTGATTGGTTATATCTCGCTGGCTCGTTTCCTGACCTATGAAATGGTGTGGATTGGCATGGTTTTTTCGTGCCTTTACCTGTTCTCGACGTTTATTACTGATATTTGTGAAAGCGTTTTTTCTCCCAACAACGCCAGCGGACGGCGAATCAAAAACTCCCTCAACCTCGACGATCGGCATCTGGCGCAGGCAACGGCGTTGCTCTCCGCCTGCGGAAAGGTCTTTTTGATTTTGATGGCCGCAGTCGCTTTACTGAATGGCACCTTCGGCACAACAACGCCGCTGGAGCTGGTACAAAAGGCGATTGAATTATGGGGCGGCAAGGGTCTGGAAACCGTGAGCATAGTGCCGGCCCATTTAGTGAACGCGGTGCTTTTTCTGCTTATCGGGATATATGCCCTACGTTCTTCAAAACGTTGGCTGGAGGATGAGTTTCTTCCCAAAACGACGCTGGATCGGGGGATTCGGGCGTCGCTGGTGACGTTATTCAGCAATATTGGCTATATCCTGATTATTCTGCTGACGCTGGCTACGCTCGGTATCCAGTGGAATAAGCTGGCATGGATTGTCAGCGCGTTGTCGGTAGGTATCGGTTTTGGCTTGCAGGAAATCGTAAAAAACTTTATTTCCGGTTTGATTCTGCTGACCGAACGCCCGGTTAAGGTTGGCGATCTGGTGAATATCAGCGGCGTAGAAGGGGATATCCGGCGAATTAACGTGCGGGCGACGGAAATTCAGCTGGGCGACCGTTCCACGGTCATTGTGCCTAATTCGCAGTTTATCTCGCAGAATGTGCGCAATATTACCATGGGGAATGCGCTTGGGGTGGCGACGCTCGCGCTGACGTTTCCGCTGGATATCGATCCTGAAGAAGTCAGAACCATCCTGATGGACGCCTATACCGAACATGAATCGATTCTCGACTCGCCTGCGCCCTCCGTCACCTTTAGTCAGTTAACGCCAACGGGGATGGTGCTGAGCGTGACGGGCTATGTCAACAGTCCGCGTCTGGTTGCCGCAGCGAAAAGCGATCTGCTGTTTGATATTATCAGACGGTTAAGAGCATCCAATATTCCATTGGCGGTGCCGCAGAGGATGGTGTTGGAAAATCCAATGGCTGGCCTGCCTGAAAATATTGATGTCGAAGAGAAACCGTGATGTGCCCATAAGAAGCGGCGAGGCGGTGGAAAATATCCAGCGATAGCCATTTAAGGCACGGAAAGCCGTTATTGCATGTTATTCGCCTTTCGTTCGATAGTGTTGTGTTTGACGATGTAGCCGCATTCGGGAATAGGGCGATTGCCGCTGAGATATGAAGTAAAAAGGCTCCGGTGTGGGGGCCGGAGCCTTTTTAACCAAAGCGGTCTATTGTTATTTGACCTGCTGTTTCACCATTTCAATATAAATTTCTCTCAGGCGGCGAGCTACCGGGCCGGGTTTACCGTCGCCAATAGTTTTGCCATCAAGCGTGACCACGGGTAAAACAAAGGTCGTTGCCGAACTGATGAAAATTTCGCAGGCATGATAGGCTTCTTCCGGGGTGAAGAGACGTTCTTCCAGTTTGATATGATCGCTAGCCGCCAGTTTCAACAGCGATTGGCGGGTAATACCGTGCAGAATGTCGTTGCTTAACGGGCGCGTCACCACGGTTTTATCGTGCAGGACGATATAGCAGTTACAGGAACTGCCTTCGGTAACAAATCCATTTTCTACCATAAATGCATCATCGGCATGCTGGGCATGGGCGAACTCTTTCGCCAGGCAGGCGGCCAGCAGGCCGACCGTTTTAATATCCCGGCGATGCCAGCGAATGTCCGGGCAGGTTACGACATGCAGGCCGCTGTCCGCTTTAGGATTTTCCAGGACGGCACGGGCCTGGGTAAACAGCACCAGCGTGGGCTTCACCTCGGCCGAAGGAAAATGGAAATCGCGATCGCCCGCATTACCGCGGCTTAACTGCAGATAGATCGCGCCTTCTTTCAGGCCGTTTTTTTCGATCAGGGCATGATGGATATTTTTTAGTTCGGCCGGAGTAACAGGCAGCGTGAGCGACAATTCACGGCAGGAGCGCTGTAGGCGCGTCATATGGCCGTCAAACTCGGCCAGTTTGCCATTCACAACAGCCGTCACTTCATATACGGCATCGGCGAAGAGAAAGCCACGGTCAAATACCGAAACTCTTGCCTCGCTTTCCTGCACATATTGCCCATCAACATAAACAAGACGTTGCATTACAACACTCCTCAATAGTCGTTTAATGCAGCTTAACGCATTTTAGCCCCACAGCGCCGATTCTGACGCGTGTATTTGGCTGCCGTCATAACGCAGCCCGTTGGGGCGGTCACGCTGTAGTAACAGGGGACCATCCAGATCGACAACCTGCGCCCCTTGCGCCACGATAAAGGCCGGCGCCATTGACAGCGAGGTACTCACCATACAGCCGACCATGATCTGCATCCCTTGCGCCAATGCGCTGGCGCGCAGACGAAGAGCTTCTGTCAGACCGCCGCTTTTGTCCAGCTTGATATTGATCATGTCATAGCGCCCGGCGATGGCTGCAAGCGAATGGCTGTCATGACAGGACTCATCGGCGCATATCGGGATCGGGTGCGGCAGTTCGGCCAATACGGCATCTTTTCCGGCGGGAAGCGGCTGTTCGATCATCGCAACGCCTAACGCAGCCAGTTCCGGAACCAGTTTCAGGTAAAGTTCGGCATCCCATCCTTCATTGGCATCGACGATCAACCGTGCGGATGGCGCGCCTTTACGCACCGCCGCCACCCTGGCCAAATCGTCTTTATCCGCCAGTTTCAGCTTGAGCAACGGGCGGTTGGCGTTTTGCTGTGCGGCCTGCTGCATTCGTGCCGGCGTATCCAGCGACAAGGTATACGCCGTTTCCAAAACCTGTGGCGTCGGCAAGTTCAGACGCTGCCAGATCCGCTGATTATGCTGTTTGCATTCCAGATCCCAAAAGGCGCAGTCGAGAGCGTTACGCGCCGCACCTGCCGGCAGACGGGTTTGCAGGCGCTCGCGATCCAGACCATGACGGATATCGTCGCTTAGCGCGGCGATCTGCGTCATCACGCTTTCGATGGATTCCCCGTAACGCGCGTACGGCGTACACTCTCCATAGCCGGTTGCGTCACCGCAACGAAGCGCAACCACCACCACGTCTGCCTGACTTTTACTGCCGCGCGAAATGGTAAACGTACCCTGCAGCGGCCAACTTTCATGGAATAGTTCTATCTCGGTCATAGGCTGGCCAATTGGTCGACAAGACGGCCTACGCCCTGGCGGAACGGATCCACGACAGGCAGACCGAATTTTTTCTCAAGATCGGCCATTAGTTGTAATGCCTCTTTTTCACTGAGTGCCGCCGTATTGACGGAGATGCCGACAAAACGCGCTTTAGGATTGGTTAAATGTGCGACCGATAAATTCAAAGCCATGCAATCGGCGATATCGGGAATCGGGTAGTCAACGCCGCGCATGGTTTTACGGGTAGGCTCATGACACAGCACCAGCGCGTCTGGTTGCGCGCCATGAATAATCCCGGTGGTCACGCCGGCAAAAGACGGGTGGAACAGCGAACCCTGTCCTTCGATGACATCCCAGTGGTCTTCATCATTTGCGGGAGCGATGGTTTCAACCGCACCGGCGATAAAATCGGATACTACGGCATCAATACTTACGCCAGCGCCGCTAATCAGGATCCCGGTTTGGCCGGTAGCCCGAAAAGTCGCTTTGCCGCCTCGTGATAGAATTTCCTTTTCGATCGCCAGAGCGGTGTACATTTTACCGCAGGAACAATCGGTACCGACCGGCAGTAGGCGTTTACCCGCACGTTTGCGTCCGTTGGCGACCGGAAACGTTTGCGACGGATGGCGGACGTCGAAGAGCGACCGGCCGAGTTTAGCCGCCAGTTCGCGTAGTTCCGGCACGTCAGCCAGTCGATTATGTAAGCCGGCGGCCAGATCCATGCCGCTTTCCAGCGCTTCGCGCAATACGGCGATCCACTGTTCTGAAATGATCCCGCCACGGTTGGCGACGCCAATGACTAACGTTTGCGCGCCTGCTGCGCGGGCGGCGCTGATGTCCATATCCGGTAAATCGCAGTCGGCATGGCAGCCGCTCATACGATATTGACCAACACAGTATTCCGGGTGCCACTGTTTAATTCCGATAGCAACCTTTGCCGCTAACTGATCGTGTGCATCACCAAGGAATAATAAATAAGGTTTTTTGATATCCATTATTCATCCTCATAAGTACTAGAGCGTAAGTCATTAATAAAGTGGTTGGGATAAAACTTCACTGGCATAAACATAATCTGCCGATTGATAATAACTTCAGCAATATAATTGTCAATAACAACACTTATTAAGTGATAACCTCTGAGTTTTTCGCATTTCATTGAAATTAAATCCACATATTTGGTGATTTATTGAAATTAAATATTGTTGTTTGCTTTTATTTTCAAATGTTGCGGTTTTTTATAAATGGCGAAAGGCATTAAACGCGGAAAATATTTTATTTCATTGAATTTATTAAGTTTTATATTTTTATGTTTTTTGGTGTTATGCTCTAATTTGGTGAGTTGACTTATTATGGTGCCCCAAAATAATGCATTGCTATTTTTTGTTTTTTATTTGTTAATCAGAAATAGGTTTCATATTATCAATATCAATGATGCTAATGCTTTTACGGTTTACCAGAAGAATAGTTAATATGCCTGTTAGCGGCAATTCGTACGTAAGATTGCCGCCATTTCCCAGGCGGCCAACACGGGTTGACGTCGGCCGACCGGTATACCGTTATCGCAAGGCTGTTACGCCTCCGTCGGATTACTCGTTCCCCATACGGTCGAGCTGTTCATCCACAAAGGCTCTGGTCTCGTTCCCGTATGGCGTACGCATAGGGAGATTGGAGTGGCCTTCTTCGCTCTGGATGAATAGCGGACGTGCGTGGCTAAAACGTTTAAAGCCTTCTATACCGTGATAGGCGCCCGTGCCTGATGCCCCGACGCCGCCGAAGGGAATATCATGGACCAGAACATGGGATAGGGCGTCGTTTATCACCAGCGCGCCGGAGAGGGTATGCTCACGTAACTGGTCGATTTCAGCCCGATCGCGGCCGAAATAATAGGCGGCCAGCGGTCGCGGCATACGATTGATGGTATCGATGCATTCGTCATAGGTGGAATAGCCTTGTACGGGCAGAACCGGGCCGAAGATCTCTTCCCGCATCGCAAGCGCCGAATCTGGAACGTTCACTAATAGCGTAGGCGCCATTTTATGTTGTGCTTCACTGTCCAGGTTTTCATTGGCCGGGTTGAGCTCGAAGACCTCTGCGCCCAGACTGGCTGCTTCTTTGACAAGCCCGTGCAGGCGGTTGAATTCCTTCGCATTGATGATGGCGGTGTAATCCGGATTGTCCTTTAGCGTCGGATAGGATGATGCGATAAACGCCTGTGCATGTGCGACGAATTCCTCAATTTTATGTTGGGGCACCAAGACGTAATCCGGTGAAATACAGATCTGGCCGGCATTAAAGGTCTTCACCGTCAGAATCCGTTCGACAGCCTGACGCAGATCGCTGCTTTCAGAGATGATGACCGGTGATTTGCCGCCAAGCTCCAGCGTAACCGGGGTCAGATTTTCTGCCGCGGCTGACATGATCTGTTTACCGGTCGCCGTGCTGCCGGTAAACACCAAATGATCGAACGGCTGCGCGGAGAAGAAGGTTCCGGCGCTGCGGCCCTGTACCGTCGAGATCTCTTCCGGGGAAAAGTGTTCGGCAATCAGTTGGCAGAGCAGGGCGGAGCCGTTCGGCGTCGTGCTGGAGGGCTTGAGTACGGCGCTGTTGCCCGCGGCGATAACATCCGCCAGCGGCCCAAAGGTTAGCACCAGCGGGAAATTCCACGGACTGATGATGCCGACGACGCCAAGCGGGCGGTAGTCGATAGAGGCCTGGGTATCAGGAAAAGGCGAGACGCGCGTTTCGCTTTCCATCCAGGCGGTTAAATGGTCATGAGCGTGTTGCAGCGCGGCAACCGATCCCAGTATATCGGAAATCAGGGTATTCATCGGGCTTCTGAAACCAAAGTCCTTGCTGTAAGCCGCTGCGAAAGCCTCTTTGTTCTGCTTTAGCAGGCGGATCGCGCGCAGCAGACGATCCTGCCGTTCCGCGGCGGAAGGGGGGAAACTGCGATTATGCTTTTTGAGCGACGCCAGTAACTGAGTAAAATCCTCATACGATGCCGAGCGGTTATTCACGATTAGCGCTGCTGGTGGTGTTTGATTTGCCATGATGATCGCCTCTTATCAATATTCAGGGTTATTCACGATAATAAAGGGACAAGCCTGTTCGGTGAAGTCTTATCCAGCCTGCTCCCCTATCGTCATGACCATGCGGAAACGGGCTTCGCTACGCATCATTTTCACGTATCCTTCCGCCGCCTGTTCCAGGGTTATCGTCTCGATTTTGGCACGGATATTTTGCGGCAGGTTGAAGTTGAGCATAGTCTCGAATTCGCTTGGCGATCCGGTGACCATACCTTAGGTTAAGCCGGCAAAACCCTATTCCACCGTAAATGCATCGGTGTGGCAGATCTCACAGGCTTCGACGGTTTATGTGTAAGGAAATATCTATTTTTATAAGCGCGTTTTCACGGCATATTATTTCCCTCAATACGTGCAATGGCGGATGAACACGATGGAAGCGGCTATCGGCGCGCTGCGGCACGCCATCCGCCGCCAAGCGATGGCGCAAAATGTGACGGGGTTATCCGATCCGCGCGCCGGAAAAAATTTATGCGGCGTTGTCTCGACAGATTCCCGAATCTGGGATAGTTTGGGTCACGGGTTCGTAAACCGAACCCAGGCGTCGCTCGGACGGTCCGGGCGCTTACGTTACTTCGAGGATGTTATGGCTGATTCTACTTCTTCGCGCCACTTTACGCGCATCGATCGTCTTCCCCCCTATGTCTTTAATATTACTTCTGAATTGAAAATGGCCGCCCGTCACCGTGGTGAAGACATTATCGATTTCAGCATGGGTAACCCGGATGGCCCAACGCCGCCGCATATCGTAGAAAAACTGTGTACGGTGGCCCAGCGTGAAGATACGCACGGTTACTCGACATCCCGAGGGATCCCGCGTTTGCGCCGGGCGATTTCGCGCTGGTATGCCGATCGCTATCAGGTGGAGATCGATCCGGAAAGCGAAGCGATCGTTACGATTGGATCCAAAGAGGGGCTGGCGCATTTGATGCTGGCAACGTTGGATCATGGCGATACCGTACTGGTGCCGAACCCAAGTTATCCGATTCACATATATGGCGCGGTGATCGCCGGAGCCCAGGTTCGCTCTGTGCCGCTGGTTGAAGGCGTGGATTTCTTTAATGAACTGGAACGGGCGATCTGCGAAAGTATTCCTAAACCGAAAATGATGATCCTGGGTTTCCCATCCAACCCTACGGCGCAGTGCGTCGAACTGGATTTCTTTGAACGGGTGGTCGCTCTGGCGAAACAATACGGCGTGCTGGTGGTTCACGATCTGGCGTATGCCGATATTGTTTATGATGGCTGGAAAGCGCCGTCGATTCTGCAGGTGCCCGGCGCCAAGGATATTGCGGTCGAGTTTTTCACGCTGTCGAAAAGCTACAATATGGCCGGTTGGCGGATTGGATTCATGGTGGGAAATCCGGAACTGGTCAGCGCGCTGGCGCGTATCAAAAGCTATCACGACTACGGTACCTTTACGCCGCTTCAGGTAGCGGCGATTGCCGCGCTGGAGGGCGATCAGCAGTGCGTGCTGGATATTGCGGAGCAATATCGCCAGCGCCGCAACGTACTGGTTCGCGGGTTGCACGAAGCCGGCTGGATGGTGGATGAGCCGAAAGCGTCAATGTATGTCTGGGCTAAAATTCCGGATGCCTATGCCCATTTGGGATCGCTGGAGTTCGCCAAGCGCCTGCTGTCTGACGCGAAAGTGTGCGTGTCGCCGGGGATCGGGTTTGGCGATTATGGCGATACGCATGTGCGTTTCGCGCTGATTGAAAATCAGGATCGTATCCGTCAAGCCGTTCGTGGTATTAAATCGATGTTCCGTGCGGATGGTATTTTGCCGCCGTCGAAATCTTCCGCGGGTAAGGCTTCCGCTGTCTAAGTCGTTGTTCCAACATAAATGAAAAACGGGCTGAAAGAGACGCTGCTTTCAACCCGTTTCTGACGCCTGAATCGGCTGATTTGTGATTTGCTGCACGGCTTTCGCTTATGTGTGCATCTACATCTTTGCCCGAATACTTGGTGTTTCCCTGTCGGACAAATAATGGGTTACTCAACCATCAACATAAAAGTACTCATCCAAACAACCAGACAGAATGAGATACCCATAAAAAAATACTTCACCGATATATTCTCCAGAAGAAAACACGCCAGCAACGATCCCGATTGTGCGTTTTATTATGGAAGGGAAAACGCTGTACCGTTTGCACTGCGCAATCGGATAAACGTTTTCCCCATTGTCATCACCAGGGCTCACACCAGTTATGACGGGATCGGCGCTCAATCTACGCCGAGTGAGGGGCATAATTCAAGTGGTCTTCGATACTATATTTATAGAAATAGCATTAAAAAGCGTTCGCTGCGTTCAGGCGTCGTGATGTAAAAGTCAATGTACGGCAAGGCGGCGCTGAAATAGAATTTGTTTTAGGCTGTCCGTTGATGATGCAACACGCAAGGATTACAGAAAACACAATGAAATCTAACGATATTTATCAGCAACTGCGCGCGCTGTTGGATCAACGGCAGGCGCGTTACCGGGTGGTGACGCATGCCAGCGCGGGGCGTTCCGAAGAAGTGGCGAAACTCAGGGGAACCCAACTCGGCCAAGGGGCGAAGGCCTTGGTGTGTCATGTAAAAGGCAATGGCGTGCGTCAGCATGTTCTGGCGGTTTTACCTGCGGACCAACAGGCGGACTTATCGCGTCTGGCTAAAGGTATTGGCGGGAGTCGCGCTTCGCTTGCCAGCCCGCAGGAAGTGGATGATTTGACTCACTGTGTGTTCGGCGCCATTCCGCCGTTCAGCTTCCATTCGGCGCTATTACTGGTAGCCGATCCGCTCCTGTTTACCCGTTTTGATGAACTGGCATTCAACGCGGGTTCGCTTGAATGCTCGGTGATTCTGAATACGCAAGATTATCAACGTATCGCACAACCGCGTTTACTGCCTTTCATTCGTCAGCCGGAAGCGTGAGGCGAGTTTACCTTGGAGCCTGGCGCATATTATCCCGGTCGGAGTGACGTCTGGAAACACGGCCGCTCCTTGATATTTTCATCCCCGCACGTCATGTAAATCGGGCAATAGCGATCATCTCTGTTATTATGGCCGCAAATCACGCGCCGGTTCGCTGAATCGGCGTCGCCTTTCTTATGTTGCCTTTGGTAATAAGAGTAATCATTGTGAGCACAACCTCTTTTTCTTCCCTCCCGCTGCCGACCGAGCAGTTATCCAACCTTGACGAACTGGGCTATACCGCCATGACGCCGGTACAGGCCGCGACGTTGCCCGCGATTCTGGGCGGCGCCGATGTTCGCGCCAAAGCGAAAACCGGAAGTGGCAAAACGGCCGCGTTTGGTATCGGTTTGCTCAATCATATTGTGGTCGGGGAATTCACTACCCAGGCGCTGGTGCTGTGTCCGACGCGGGAACTGGCCGATCAGGTGAGCAAAGAGCTGCGCCGTTTGGCGCGTTTTACGCAGAATATCAAGATCCTTACCCTGTGCGGCGGTCAGCCGCTGGGGCATCAGATCGACTCCTTGGTTCATGCGCCGCATATTGTGGTTGGCACGCCAGGGCGGATTCAGGATCACCTGCGCAGACAGTCGCTATCGCTGGATGCCCTGAAAGTGCTGGTGCTGGATGAAGCCGATCGCATGCTGGATATGGGATTCAGTGAAGCAATTGACGATGTGATCGGTTATACGCCGTCTCAGCGTCAGACGTTGCTATTTTCCGCTACCTATCCGACTGAAATTGAAAAAATCAGCGCGCGTGTGCAGCGTCAGCCATTAAATGTTGAAGTCTCCGATAACGATGATCAACCTGTTATTGAACAGCGTTTTTATGAAACCAGCAAAGAGCAGCGCCTGCCGTTGCTGATTTCCCTATTAAGCCACCACCAGCCCGCGTCCTGTGTGGTGTTTTGTAACACCAAGCGGGATTGCCAAAGCGTTTTTGACGAATTGGACGCGCGTGGCATAAGCGTACTGGCGCTGCACGGCGATTTGGAGCAACGCGATCGCGATCAGGTGCTGGTGCGTTTCGCTAACCATAGCTGCCGCGTGCTGGTCGCCACGGATGTCGCGGCCCGAGGACTGGATATTAAAGATCTGGAATTGGTGGTGAATTTTGAGCTGGCTTTCGATCCCGAAGTGCATGTTCACCGTATCGGCCGAACCGGCCGCGCGGGTATGGAAGGGCTTGCCGTCAGTCTGTGTACGCCGCAGGAAATGAGCCGAGCCCATCTGTTGGAAGATTATCTGGGGATGCGTATTAACTGGGCGTCGGCGGCCGGGCTTGGCCGGAGTGAAGTGGCCTCGCTGGAGCCGGAAATGATGACGCTGTGTATTGATGGCGGCCGCAAAGCCAAAATCCGTCCGGGTGATATTCTCGGCGCGCTAACGGGAGAGGCCGGTTTAACGGCGGCGGAAGTCGGTAAAATCGATATGTTCCCGGTTCATGCCTATGTCGCTATTCGTAAAGCCAGCGCGAAGCGGGCGCTCAAACAGCTACAGCAGGGAAAAATCAAAGGGAAGAACTGTAAAGTAAGACTGTTGAAGTAAATGTTGCACAATACCGTTCAGGATCCGGTAGGCCTGAACGGGTGTCCGCTATCATCCCATCATCCCATCATCCCATCGCCCCGAAGCGCAAATCGATATTTCGCCCAGTAAGAGGAAACAGCAAGAATACTAACGCATTGACTCTAAGCGGCTAAAACGGTAAAAAAATTGAATAGGTTGATAATGATTTTCTGAGATGGCGCCCATCCTGGGCGGTTTTCGGCGCAGATGGCGCACATCCAAGGGTCAGAACGGATAAACGCGGAAGGTCAATGCCGTAGCCACGTGAAAAAGATAGGTGAATAATAATACTGATACAAATTAGATGTTGTGTGGTAGGCTGGGAAAAACCGGCTTTTAGGCGGGGCACCATGGGAATCGGCCTATTACGCTTGAGGGGAGGGAAGGCGCTGGCATAAATTATTATTTAAAGAGATCAAGGACAAGCAAGGTATTCACAAGAGTAACTTGTGCTGCCTATTAAACCACGCACGATAGGTGTGTTATTATTTGATTGTGTTTAAAAAACATCCGTTTTATTAAGCTGGAATAATAATTTAGCGTCTTTTAATTTGTTTATTTATTATTTTATTCCAAATAGGTATTGTAAATATAATAACGCGTCGCTTTAACGTTGCATTTTCTTTCTGCCATAACAATAACTTCTTTCAGATAATGGGTTGTAGACCTTATTTTTAGTGGTATAAAAGGGAGAGGGATATGAGCATTCTACTATATTAATTATCATTTATTTTCTAAGTGACTATATTTTATGGGTTTATTTGGGAAATAAAACGGCAGTCATATGAATCTTCAGGAGCAGGTTTGACCACGCTTTCCTGCCTCAGGCCGAATCAAGCGCTATTTAGTCAAGCGAATAACGTGGGAGTCTAATAGGGAAAGGAGATAAAAAATAGTCCCTTACCCGATTAATAATAGATGGAAGCTCCAGATTTTTTCTTCTTTGAACGTTCGTGCTCTTTTTGTTTTTTTTGCTGCAATATATTTCACTCTCAAATACACAAACATTTGTAACGGATGAAGAGTTTTGGCTGATGATATCTCGGACCAGAGTAACTGAGGAATTAGACGAACAAGCACCGGAGGGAAAAGGTTCTGTTCCCCTGTATCGTCGGCAAGGTTGGCACCGTTCGATTTTAGGGCGAGTGACGTTATTCCTTCTCATCGGTATTCTTTTTTCATATGGCGTAGGCGCGGTGGCGGGGTGGTTTATCGTCGATAAAAACTCGCAGGAACAGTGGCGACGCCAGGCTGACACCAATGCCCACATCATGAGTTATCTCGTCCGAAGCATATATACGTCGGTCGTTGCCCGTATGGATGAAGCCGGGCTGGTCACGGGCATCGTGACGGAAAATTTTCTGGGCGATGACGAGTCTATTCTGCAAACCGGGTTTAATCCTGTCGATGTCCTTTCCCTGATTGCCATGCAGACCAATAATCGCGTTTGGCTGTTCCACTATCGTGAAAAAGAGGGATTTGCCAGTATCACGGATGCAAGCGGCAATCGCGGGGGTGACGTTCTGAAACTGGAGGATCGCGAACTGGCCGCGCCGGATGCGCTGATGAGCACTTTCGCTGGTTTTGTCCGTATTGAGGGTAAAACCTATTTTGCCAGTGTTCTGCCTATTCTGACGCCGACAGGGAAGTTGCTTGGCGCCGTGGTGAGCAGTATCGGCGAAAAGCATGAGCTTTACCGTATCCACGATACCTTGCTACGCAATTCGCTTATCGGACTATGGGTTGTGTTGCTGGTGACGGGGGTGATTATCAGTCTGCTCATGCGGCAATTTTTTCACTCGGTACCGACGCTGATTCAGGCTCTGACACGCATTGCGCATGGCGATACCGCTAATGTTACGCCGCTCCAGCAAAGAAATGATGAAATCGGCCATTTGGCCTTCGCCATCGAAAAACTGCGGCAGGCCATGGTGGAACGAGAGCACCTGCAACAGATCAAAGATACCGCGCGAAAAATGGAATACATGGCTCACCACGATCATCTGACCGGCCTTCCCAATCGTACTTTTTTCAGTGGGGCGTTGGAAAATTCAATCGCCATGCTGAAATCTAAAAACGCGCATTTTAATTTGATGCTGCTCGATCTCGATTATTTCAAAAGCGTCAACGATACCTACGGTCACCCGGTGGGGGATGCGCTGCTGATTAATGTCAGCGAGCGAATTTCCTTATTGATCGGTAATGAGGATATTGTTGCCCGGCTGGGAGGGGATGAGTTCGCGCTGATCCAACAGGTTAAGGGAAAACCAATACAGGAGGCGCGACAGTTGGCGGAGAAAGTGATCTCGGCAATATCGGCGCCTTTTTACTGTCAAGGGTATGAGTTTTGCGTTGGGATCAGCATCGGTATCGCCAGTGCGCCGCTGCATGGCGAGACATCGCATAGCCTGATGAAGAATGCGGATGTGGCGCTTTACGCGTCTAAAAGCGCCGGTCGAAATAATTATCACTATTTTGAATATGGGATGGTCATGCCGAGTTCGGTTCAGGATATCAAAGAACTGGATATTGAAGGCGCGATGTCCCGCAAGGAGTTTGAACTTTATTATCAGCCGCTGATAAGACTGTCGGACAATGCCATTGTCGGTTATGAGGCGTTGGTTCGCTGGCGTCATGACGCCCGGGAATTGCTGATGCCGGATATGTTTATTACGCTGGCGGAGAAAACCGGGCTGATTATTAAACTGGGCGAGTGGGTTATCCAGCAGGCTTGCGCCGATGCCATGCTGCATTTTTCCGAACATCAATGCGTTTCGGTGAATATATCGGGTATTCAGATTCACCATCCCGGACTAACCGATACTCTGGCCGATGCGCTGGAGAAAAGCGGATTGCCCGCTTCGCGTATTGAGCTTGAGATAACGGAATCTATTTTGCTGGATCGTCGAAGCGCGTTACCCGTGTTGCAGCAGATACAATCCATGGGAATTTCTATTGCGCTGGATGATTTGGGTACCGGCTATTCATCGCTGGACTGCCTTGCCGATTTTCCTTTCTCCCGGGTCAAGCTGGACAAGGGGTTGGTCGCCGACCTGGAAGAGAGCGAATCGAAGCGCGTTATTGTGAGCGGCATCATCAGCTTGGTGAATCAACTGGGAATGGAATGCGTTGCGGAAGGTGTTGAAACCGAACGGCAATTGGATCTGTTACGTGATGCAGGGTGTCAATATGCACAGGGTCACCAAATAGGTGAAGCGCTACCGGTAACAGCAATAATAGGTTGAACTATGCGGTATTTATTGAATGGCTTGCAAAACCGAATAAATGGATATGCACGGATAACCTATAAGGTCGCGTCACGCATTTTCAATCGCGCATATCACGCTTGTCAGGCAAGCTCCAGGCGAGGCGTTATCATTGCCATTATGCTGTCATTGCCGTTGCAGTCGGCGTTTGCTATCGAACCAATGGATGACGCGCTGACAAGAATCGCCCAGAGCAAAACGATCAAAATAGGCCACCGGGTTGATGAGCCGCCGTTTTCCTACTCGGTGGACGGTCACGCTGTCGGTTATTCGGTCGATCTCTGCCTGCGTGTGGTGGAGGGAATAAAAAGGTATCTGAATAGGGATGATATACAGATTATTTTTATCCCGGTGACAACGGCGACGCGTTTTCTCCTTATCCGTAATCACGGGATCGATCTGGAGTGCGCCGCAACGACGAATAATCGCGAAAGACGGAAAATGGCCGAATTTACCTATCCCCATTTTGTCACCTCGACTCGCTTTGTTGCGTTGAAGCGTACCGGCATCAAAAAAATTGCCGATTTGGCGGGACGCAGCGTCTCGGCGAGCAGCGGCACGGTCAACTTTGAGCAGTTGAACGCAGCGAACACGCGCATGAAGCTTAATATTTCCGTGGTACTGAAAAAACTGAATAAAGACGCCTTTGAACTGGTGGCGAATGGCAGCGTCTCGGCCTTCGTCATGGATGATATTCTGTTGGCGGGGCTGGTGGCTTCTTCCGCCAATCCATCCGATTTCGTTCTTTCAGAAGACTATTTAAGCCGTCCTGAACCCTATGGCATTCTGATGCCGCCGGGAGAGCCGATCTTCAAACAGGTCGTGAATGCGGAACTGCGTCATATTTTCGCCCAGGGTGAAATAAATGCCATTTATGACAAATGGTTTCTTTCCCCGATCCCGCCGGATGGCGTCAATCTTCGCTTCCCCATGCCGGAAAGCCTTAAGGCGGTTCTGGCGCAGCCGGAAGAGTACCTCGACTAAAGGAGAGATGGATGATGTCCGGATATCACAAACGTTTGCGTCATTTTCTTATTGTCTTGTTTATTGTCGGGGTTACGGGAAGCGATTTGTCGCGGGCGTCCGGAATGAGTTCCACGCTTGATCGGATCCGTCAGACCGGGACCATCCGCATTGGCTATGGCGATGAACCGCCGTTTTCCTATGTCGGCCCGGAGGACAGGGTGGTTGGTTATTCGATCGATTTATGCAAACGTATCTCTGAGGCGCTCAGAATAAGACTTGGAATGGACAAACTCGACATCGAGTATGTGTTTCGGACACCGGCCAATCGAATACAGCAGGTCAGTAATGGCGCTATCGATATTGAATGTGTGACCAGTACCAACTCGTCAGAGGAACGGCGCCGCAATGTGGCATTCTCTCTCAGCTACTTTATGGTGGGCACCCGCTACGTTTCCTTGCGTAAAAACAATTTGCATACGCTGGAGAGCCTGCGAGGCCGGAGCATCAGCATTGTCCTAGGGACGATCAATGCCAGTCAAATCAATCGGATCAACCGGGAAATGAAGCTGAATCTTTCCGCCGTGGTCACGGATACCATACAGAAAGCCTTTGATATGGTTAGCCAGGAGCAGGTTTCCGCCTTTGCTATGGACGATATATTGCTGCGAGCCATGATCGCCCGCACGCCCAACCCGCAGGATTACGATATATCCGATGAAGTCATCGACGACGACGCGAAATACGGCTTTATGATGCGCCGCGACGATGAAGAGTTCCACCATGCGGTTAACGACGCGCTGCGACAGATTTACGCCAGCGATGAGATCTATGAGATTTACGATCGCTGGTTTACTAAGCCGCTTCCCGGTATTCAGATCAACCTCAATTATCCATTGAGTGAAAAATTGAGGCGGGTTTTTTTGACGGCCGACACCGTCGGTGCGGAATAAACGCCATCCCCGGTGATACGCAGAAAGCGACCGTTACCAGCGGTATTCGTATCGGTACGCCGGCTATTACCACGCGGGGATTTGGCGAAAAGGAGTCGCGCCTGTTGGCTAATCTGATTGCTGATTCGCTCGATGCTCCGCAGGATGAGGCCGTGCAGGTATGCGTTCGCGATGCGGCTCTGGCATTGTGCGGTCAATTCCCGGTATATGGCGGCGACAGTTAAAAAAGCGCGTTGCCTCTTTGCCTTGCATAATGACGACCGGCCCAACGCAACGTTGTCAATGGGTTGACACGAGGTTGATGACAAACCTTCCCAAACCCGTCATTCCCGCGTAGGCGGGAATCAGCCAATGGCTGTTTACGGTTTCAGCAGGAGATTCCCGCCTACTACTGCGGGAATGACAGCGCTGGGGCTGTGAAGGATAGCAGAGATATATTAGGGGCTTTGTCAATGGGTTGACACCCGCTTAGAGCGGGTGTTTTCATGGCATCGGGGGCTAACGGGTTTGCTGTGTCTTCTCGTTTAATGTTTACGGCTTCAGCTTAGGGTCGTTGTTGATTCAAACCTGCTTACTTTTAAGTACGCCAGCGGCGGACAAATGATTTTGGGGCGGCGTCGACGATAAAGGCGCGGTTTTTATTTTACGGAGTTTGCGCGGTTTGATCTCGCGTTCGTTGTACAGTTTTAGCGCAATAACCACCACGGCCAGTAACATGGTAATGCCATTGGCCGTCATTACCGGAATGTCCTGTATATTAAACCCGTAAGCGGTCCAGCAGGAAACCCCGAAGAACAAGGACGCATACATGCCCAGCGAGATACCGGTGGTATCTTTATTACGAATAATGTGAACCACCTGCAAAAAGAAAGAACCGGTGGTTACCCATGCCGCCAGTGTTCCCAACGCGATCGGCCAGCGATAAAGAACCCCTATCGACAGTGCCGCGGCGATAAATGTTCCCGACACAATCATCAAATGCTTTTTCATGTTATTCCCCCTTTAAGGCATGGAAGGTGGTTTCAACCTCATCAACAGCCGCGCGCAAATGGTCGGTAAAGTTTTTTTGACGACGAACCATGCCGAATAATGCGGATTGGTCAGCAAATGCGGCCAGCGGGTCATCCGCGGTGAAAATACTTTCCACATCAATGCTGTCAATCGCGCGATCTTCGTAACTGAACGGCAACGCGTTATTGTGATACCGCTGCAGAAACAGAAAAAACAGCGCGGGTAAACGCAGCGTTGCCTGCGGCGTGTTCCCCTGGCGGTAACAATCCTTCAGGGTTGGAACGATAAAACCATGTAACTTGGCGATGCTATCGGATGACACGCGAGCGACGGTATCGCGAACCCAACGATTACCAAAACGCGCGAGCACGCTGTCGCATTCAGCCGGCAGATCGAGATCGATGCCTCGCTGTTGCAGCGCCGGGCCGACATCTTGCAGGACGTAATCGCGGATCCAGTCCGTCACGTATTGAGGCAGGCTTTCATCGATATAGCGTTTACCCTGCAATGCTCCGGCCCAGGCGATGCCGCTGTGGCTGGCATTGAGCAGGCGAATTTTAGCTTCTTCGACCGGCGTAACGTCGTCAACAAATTCGACGCCAACCTGTTCCAGCGCGGGGCGTTTACCGGCAAAGCGATCTTCAATCACCCAGCGGGCAAAACTTTCGCAAGACAAGGGCGCGGCATCACCGGTAATGCCTTGCTGCGCTATGCGTTCATAAAGCGAATCGTCAAATTTCGGCGTGATGCGATCGACCATGCTGTTTGGCGCGGCCGTTTGCTCCGCCATCCAGTCAATCAGATCCGAACGTTGTTTCGCCGCCAGAAATTCACGCATACCCTGAGAGAAACTGTCGCCGTTCTGGCTCAGGTTATCGCAGCAGAGCAGGGTGACCGGGCCGCTTTTTTGCCGTTGGCGAGCGGTCAGAATCAGCGTCAGCGCTCCATATAAAGTATTTATTTCACCTTCATCGCGAAGGTCGGCCTTTATGGCGGGATGAGATAAATCAAGGTGACCGTCGTCATCCAGGAAGTATCCGCCTTCGGTAACGGTGAAAGAAATAATTTCAGTGCTTGGGGCTGCCCCTACGGCGACGGTTGAAGCGAGACGGCTATCCCACAGCAGGATCTGATCGACTGCGTCAATGGTTTCATAGCTGCGCTCTCCTTCAGGAGAGATTGTTTCGAGTGTATAGAGGCCGTTCTGGGATTTGAGCTGTTGCAGTGTTTTTTGAGTGGAGCTATTGCGGATGTTGGATAACGCCATATGCCAATGGTTGTCACCCTGTCGTCGCAATTGATTGAGATACCAGGCCTGATGCGCCCGGAAAAATGCGCCTGCACCAAGGTGCAGCCAAGTTGAAGTATTTTTTGTCGGTATAGGCAAACTTTATCCTTACTCCATTGGAGATTATTTATCCACTGTTAAGGTTAACATTTTTTTTGTGATAATAAAAATATAATGATTATTAATAAGTTAGTAATCTAACAGTCGGTTTTTAAACATGTTTTGAAGAATAAATGACCTATACTTCCACAAAGAGTGCGTTTTTTAGCCGGATACACTGCGTTGTCGATTCAATGGCATAGGCGTTTAGATAACAAATTGATTTTAAACATATAGTTTTGTTTTTCTATGCGCTGAGCGCGATTTCGCCCGCCACGGACATGGCGCCGGGAGACAATGGGTAACGGTGAGGGTAAATGGGAATATTTAGCGATTCCAGCTATGATGGTTTTCTGGAACGCAGGCTTGTCCTTGCCGCTAACATAATATGGATCAATGGGGAACAACACTTTGGCTGGAGCAAGTTTATTGACGCTTCTGGATGATATCGCCACGCTGCTGGATGATATTTCCGTCATGGGGAAAATGGCCGTTAAGAAGACAGCCGGTGTCTTGGGGGATGACTTATCACTGAACGCCCAACAGGTAAGCGGCGTTAAAGCAAACCGCGAATTACCCGTTGTTTGGCGTGTTGCAAAAGGTTCCTTGCTCAATAAGGTGTTTCTGGTGCCGGTAGCACTGCTTATCAGCGCATTTATTCCTTGGGCGATTACGCCTTTACTGATGGTTGGCGGCGCCTACCTGTGTTACGAAGGCGTGGAGAAAGTGATGCATACGCTGCGTCACGGTAAGGAGGAGAAAACGCCGGAGGCCCGACAACAGCGATTGCTGGCGGCGGCTCAGGCTGACGCATCCTCTTATGAGAACGATAAAGTAAAAGGCGCGATTCGTACTGACTTCATTCTCTCCGCGGAGATTGTCGCCATTACGCTGGGTATTGTGTCCAATGCGCCGCTGCTTAATCAGGTTGTGGTGTTGGCTGGCGTTGCGCTTCTGGTCACCGTTGGCGTGTACGGTATTGTGGCCGGCATTGTTAAGCTCGACGATGTGGGCATGTGGCTGGAACAGCAGGCTTCTGCTATTGCCAAAAAGATAGGGGCCGGGCTGCTGGTGCTGGCGCCTTTACTGATGAAATTTCTCTCCGTTGTCGGTACGTTGGCGATGTTTTTAGTGGGTGGCGGTATCGTGGTGCACGGCGTGCCGCTGCTACATCATACGGTTAGCGATTTCGATGCGCGATTCGGCGGCTTTACCGCCGTGCTGATCGCCAATCTGGCAAATCTGGTGATTGGCTTTATC
Source organism: Brenneria goodwinii (assembly GCF_002291445.1). Lineage (NCBI taxonomy): Bacteria > Pseudomonadati > Pseudomonadota > Gammaproteobacteria > Enterobacterales > Pectobacteriaceae > Brenneria > Brenneria goodwinii. The sequence continues at coordinate 651,492 of NZ_CP014137.1, forward strand.
GTCGGCGCTATCGTGTTGTTGGTGGTGAGTTTGATTTCCCGTTTACGGAGCAAGAAATAAAAACGCTTTCTGACCTGACTTCCTACGGAATTTGGCGATTCTGATGAGCGTAGTTAACTAAAAGGGGGATAGAATGAGGCCGGATATTACCAAAGAAGAAATCTCACAGCTCAATGATGATGTTAATCTGCTGAAACAGAACGGTTTTCTTGATGACGAAGTCTATGACGCTTTACGCATACTTGAGTTGAGGCGCCAGACGGGAAAGATGGAGTTTATCAAGCGGGCGTTGTTTGAGAAAAAAACGGATAAAGCGTGATACCGTCGGATACGTCCGAGTGAGTAGTAACGCCTGTACGATGTGCTTTGTGGGCACCATTTCTTCTTATACAGCGAAGGAAATGCCCACAATGCCGCTTTTGTCACCATGGAAGCGGCGCGGTATCTCTCATGTACATAAACACACCGGTCAATAGGGCGACAATGGCAATAAATATAACCGTAAGCCTCAAAGCGCTTCCTCTTCCTTAAATCATGTTTGGCTAATCAGCCAGAATGGCTGCCTAAACCCTCTTACGGCGACAATGATAAAAGCGATCGCCGGTTTACTCATCGTTGTTACGTTAGGGCCGGCATCGAACTCAACCAATGTTAACGGCGGGTGATCAATGAGCCCTGCATTGAATAACAATGCAGGGCATGAGGATAAAATAAAGATCGCAAATGGTCTACCGGCATCTATCGCAACGGGTTATTGATATGGAATAAACAACAGAGTTTAACGTTTGCGTGTTTAGGCGAGGGGAGTTAAGAACCTATAATCAACGTGTTTATTGCCGATTGTTTTTTTCACGGTATACGGGGTTGCGAATGGACGATGAAACACTGGGTGGCTAATGCAAGATGAAAATGAGACTTGAAGTAATTAACGCCGAATCGTCTCTCAATGTTTCTGACTGTTGGGGCGCCGCTGGCTTTATTCGTCACCTGGTTTGGGGAAAATTACATCACGCTGGTGGAATAAACCGCCATGTAATTATTCTTAATTTTCAGTCAAACGGACCAAGAGATCTGGTTGCGATTGACGCTATATACTACGCTGTATTTCCCCTGTATGTCAGATTAAATAGAGAGTAAGAGTGTTATGAAATCAATCAGAGGCGTAGTGAATATCATTGGTTTGGCAACCCTTATGATGACAGGCTACGTTCAGGCTGCAAGTTTACAGGACTCGCTTTCCAGTGCTATCGGTCAATTGGGGCAGAATAATTCTTCGTCTGGAAGTCTGAGTGGGTTAACGGGTTTGCTCAATGGCGGCAATGAAACGCTGAGCGCTGGCAACATGAATAACGCGGCAGGGATCCTGCAATATTGTGTGCAACAAAAATTGGTTTCGACAACCAGTACGGAAAACGTTAAAAACCAATTGTTGGATAAGCTGGGTCTGACTTCTCAGCAGGAGCAACAACAACAGACCGATTATACTCAAGGGTTGGCCGGCCTGCTGAATACCAGCGACGGCAAACAGTTGAATCTGAATAGTATCGGGAATACGCCGTTGGCTGAAAAAGTTAAAACTAAAGCCTGTGATCTGGTATTAAAACAGGGTGTGAATTTTATTTCCTGATCATTTTCCTCTTTAAGGTTTAAGGGCCAATTGATTGGCCCTTCTGCTTTTATATCCGCTGGTTCTATCGCGTAAGAATCAGATCTCAAACTCTTCCAGCGTCTTGCCGCTTTCAAGCGCGGCCGTAATGGCTTTTGGCGTACGGCCTTGACCCGTCCAGGTTTTTTCATCGCCATTCTCATCAATATATTTGTATTTGGCGGGACGAGGCGCACGTTTCGCTTTATTTGCTTTAGGTTTTATACCGTCTAATAGTTCAGCCGGATCGATACCATCTTCCAGTAGCTTGGCGCGTAAGGCTTCGATTTTTGCCTGACGTTCAGCCTGCTCTTGTTGGATCTTGGATTCTTCTTCACGGCGATCTTCAACAATAGCGGTAAGTTTTTCCAGTATTTCTTCCAGGGTTTCCAAAGAGATCTCGCGGGCCTGGGCTCGTAATATACGAATATTGTTTAGTACTTTGAAGGCTTCAGTCATTTGTTTCCATCCTGATGGTTGAAGAGACATAAATAGCATACAAGATATTTTATGATAAAACGAAGGTGTTATGCCGATATATACATAAAATTTTATGATAACAGAAATCTGCTCCTTCCCTCTACAGGGTTATACTTTGCACGGGCGTCTTGCCGAGAATGATTTCAGAAAATCCGACGGTGATATGAAGACGCCGGTAAGAGGAAGCAGCGGGTATAGCCAACGGGGGAAATATATCCTCAGGTGTGCCTGATTGTAAATGTTTATCGGTTGGCGATTTTATCAATCCAAAGCCTTTTTGATGTCGAATGGTTTTATATTTTACGTGCTGGATTATTTCATTGATTCATTTTTTTAACGTATATTAAATATTTTAAAAATAAATGTCTGATATGTAAAATATAACAATCGTTACCTTTACTTCCGTTCTGAGAGTCTCAGTCTATATGCAATTTATCTATAGATAGTTTTTTTTCTCAGTTGCCAATGTTATATCGATATGTTTTTTTATGACCTCTTTGTTTAATTCTCTGCTGAAAGATTGGACGCGCGCCACCTTGATGGTGATTCCGCCGACATATATCAGTCAGGACGTTGATACTGCCACGGATGCCGGGACAGAGATATTTATACCCGTCGTCTTTCAAGTTGCAGGCGCGTTGGCTGTTCTTATTACTCGGCTCATTTCGGAGCCTCTCCCGTAAAGGGCCAACGTTTGTGTTGCTCAACACGACAACGTTTTGTTCTGCATCTCGAAATCTATTGGGTATATCAGACTAATTCGTACCCAAATTAACGTGATAAAGGTTAACGATGAAGGATAATGAATCTTTTCGGCAGTTTATCGAACGGCTGAGAAATGAGGATGAACTCATTGATTTCAGGCAGCCGATAGATATTCGCCATATTGCGACATTGGTCGATCAGTCCGATAAAGCCATCATGTTTCATGATGTCATCGGCTACGATATCCCTGTTGTCTCCGGTATTATTCGTTCCCAGAAACGCGTCATCATGTCGATGGGGTGCAATGCCTATTCGGAGATTGAGGCAAAGCTCAAAAAAGCGATTGATAACCCAATCCCGCCGAAACAGGTAGATACGTCGCCAATAGAGGAAGTGTTCCTTGAAGGGGACGGTATCGATCTGTATAAACTGCCGATTCCCATGAGTTCGATCTATGACGGCGGCCCGATGATCACTGCGGGCGTGGTGATTGCCCGCGATCCGGAGTTCGGCCTTAATTCAGGCATTTACCGCTTTATCGTCAAAGAAAAAAATCTTACCGGTATCGATCTCGTTACCCCAAACAACATGCGGCTTTTCGCACAGCGTGCGTTTGAGGCCGGCAAACCCTGTCCCATTTCCATTTCGATAGGTACGCATCCTTATGAAATTATGGGATCGGGTTTTCGTGCGCCGTTAGGCGTCGACGAAATGGCGATTGCGGGCGGGCTGCGCAACGCGCCTGTCGCGCTTGCGCCGGGTCGTTTGATCGATGTTCCCTGCATCGCGGACGCGGAAATCGTCATTGAAGCGGAAATCCTGCCAACGGGATGGATCTACCCTGAAGGTCGTTTTGGCGAGTTTACCCGGCTGATGGGCGGCCTTCACTGGAATCCGATCGTGCGGGTAAAAGCGATCCGCAGACGCAAAGACGCCATCTATTATGCGCTGCACATGCCGTGGGAGAATACCTGGCTTGCCGCGCCTACGCGTTACACCCAAATCCGCCAGGCGCTGAAAACCGCAGGTGTGGCGGTCAAGGATATCAACGTAACGTTAGGCGGGTGCGCATTCTGGCACGCCGTTATTTCCATCAGAAAGCAGGCGGGGGAGGGGAAAAACGCCTTACTTGCCGCGCTCTCGGTCATGGATCTTAAACATGTTGTCGTGGTTGATGATGATATTGATGTCTTTAATCCGGTGGATGTCGAATGGGCAATCGCCACTCGCGTTCAGGCTGACAAAGATCTTGTCGTCATCAGCGGCGCAAGAGGTAAACCGCTTGATCCCAGCCTGCCGGTGATGCCGCCCGGCGTGGTGCCGACGACGGCAAAACTGGGCATCGACGCGACCATTTCCGAGGGGATCCCGAAAGAACGATTCGAACGCATCGCTTACGCCTATGCTGATAGCGCGCTGTTACAGGCGTATATCGCAGGAAAAGCGGACGCGAGCGGCGCTACGGCGGACGATACGGATATTGACGCCGTAGCCGATGAGATCATGGCGGTGATTCAAATAGCGCCGCGTTTTTACACCGAAATAGCGGATACCTTCTCGCAATATAATTTCGAAACCATTGCTCGCGCGTTGGGCAAATTGCATAGCATGGAACGGCTTTGGCAGGATTCACGCGGGAGGATGTGCGAGCGAGGTTCAAAATTTGCCGTCCAGTTTCCGCAGTAAACACCATCTATTGATCTTTATTGGCCGTCAACATCAGGCTCTTTCACCTTCGGGGAAATATTATGATAACGAAACGCTCAATACTTATTGGGGGACTGGTTGCCATAAGCGGACTGTTTTCGACCGCCTTTGCCCAGGAAACCGTCATCAAGATCGGCGCCGCCCAGACATCGGCGGCTTCGTTGCCGGTCATCGTTGCCGAACAGGAAGGTTTCCTTAAAGAAGAGGGACTCTCCTATGAACGTTTCGATTTCAAAGGCGGCGGCCCAGCCATTCAGGCGCTTGCCTCCGGCAGCGTCGATGCGTGCATCTGTGCGGTCGAGCATGCGGTTCGCCTTCAGGAGCGGGGATTGGGGGGGAAAGTGCTGGTATCTTTGGCCGATCGCCACAGCTATGCTTTGCTGTCTGACACGGGATCATCCGCTAAGCGTCTTGCTGATTTAAAAGGCCGGAATATCGGTATTACTTCCGCGGGCAGCCTGACGGATACCACGATCCGTTACGCCATTCGGAAAATCGGTCTTGATCCCGATAAGGACTTTAGCCTCATCGCCGTTGGCCGCGCCAGTGCGCAGCGGGCCGCCATTCAGTCCGGCGCGATCTCCGCCGGCATGTTTACCACGCCCGATATTCAGATCACCCTTGCCGACGGCGGCAAGTTCAAAATCCTGGAAGATTACCGCACGCTGGCCTACCCCTCGCAAGGTTTGATCGTGACTAACGTCTGGCTGGAGAAAAATCCGGATAAGGCCGCCAGACTTGCCCGCGCAATCAAAAAGGCGCTGGCGATCATTCACCAGAATCCTCATGTGCTGACGAAAGCCCTGAAGGAGATGTTTCCCGAGGTTAAAGATGAGGCGCTGATCCAGCAGATTATCACTGACGTCACCTCCGGCTATCTTTCGACCGACGGCGTGCTTTCACCGGAAAGCTACACCGTGCTTGGCGAGATTGCCCGGACGGTAAATCCCGATGAGAAGGTCTCTTCCTACGAGGATATCACCATCAAAGATCATCCCTAAGAGAGGGGCCGATGTTTTTCATTACCTTGACCAAGGCTCATCATGATTAAGAACAGCAATACGGGTTTACCTGTTCGGCGGCAGATCCTGTGGCATTCGGCAGTCGTTCCTCAGGCGGCGCTGATCCTCGTTCTGCTTTTGCTCTGGGAGCTTGCCTCTTATCATTTGTACAATCCCTTCTGGGGCAGCCGCCCCAGTATGATTGCGGAGCGTCTGTTTGAACTGGCGGCCGGCGGTCATCTGTGGATGCATACTTCCACGACGCTGCTGGAGGCCGCTGCCGGTCTTCTGCTCGCGGCGGTCGTCGGCGTGCCCGCCGGTATTGGGCTTGCCTGCGCGCCGCGGCTTGCGCGCCTCCTGGATCCTATCATCATGGGGCTCTATGGTTTGCCGCGGGTGGCGCTGGCGCCGCTTTTCATTCTCTGGTTCGGCATCGGCCTGTTTTCCAAAATCACCATGTCGTTCACGATGGTGATTTTCATCTTCATTCTCAATGTGATGGAAGGCATCAGAACGATTGATCCCGACCAACTCGATTTAATGAAGTCGATGCGCGCCGGTCGGATATATATCGCCCGAAACGTGCTTTTCCCCGCGGTTGTACCGTGGATTCTGGCTTCTTTTCGTATCGGCGTCGGCCTTGCGCTGATTGGCGCCGTGGTGGGTGAGCTGATTGGCTCTAATCGGGGGCTGGGGTGGTACATTGAAAGCTCCGGCGGCCAATTGGACACGACAGGGGTATTCAGCGGGCTGGTTGTGCTCATGCTTTTGGCTATGCTGGCCAATTACCTGATCGGCTTCATTGAAAAGAGGGTAATCCGATGGCGCTAATGACCAATATGAATCTATCCGCTAAGGCGCTGACGGATTCCCTGCCGCAGCCGGACCAGCCGTATCGTGCGCAGTTGCGGGATCTCAGGGTGACATTCCCTCTGCCGGACGGCGCGATGCTCAATGTTATTTCTGGTATTTCGTTGACGGTATCGGAAGGCGAGTTCGTTGCTATCGTCGGCCCGAGCGGGTGCGGAAAATCAACGATCCTGCGTGCGCTTTGCGGGTTGCTTAAGCCTTCGGGGGGCGTTGCCATCGTGGATGGAAAACCCGTGACCAGCACACCGCCCGGCGTGGGTTTTATGTTCCAGAAAGATGCGCTTTTGCCCTGGCGGACAGTGAGCGGCAATATCCGCATCGGCGCCGAGCTTGGCGATATGCCGGCGCAAGAGCGGGACGATCGCATTGCCGCGCTGATAAAACTCTTGGGTCTGGACGGTTTTGAAAATGCCTGGCCGCATCAGCTTTCCGGTGGAATGCGCCAGCGTGTTTCACTGGGACGCCTGCTGGCTTATCAGCCGTCTTTGATGCTGATGGACGAGCCTTTTGGCGCGCTTGATTACCAGACCAAGATCGCCATGGGCAGGGAACTGCTCAGGTTATGGGAAGCGGAACGTCGTTCTATCATCTTTGTCACCCACGATATTGAGGAGGCCGTGGCGCTCGCTGACCGGGTGATTGTTTTCAGCGCCCGTCCGGCAAGCGTTATCGCCGATTACAACGTGACCTTACCGAGACCGCGCCAACTGCGCTCCCTGCGCGGCAACCCGTCCTTTATTCAACTCACGGAGGCCATCTGGTCACATTTGGCGATGCCTGCCTGAATCCATCGGCCGACGCAATCCGGCCGCCTGATTGGCGGCGATATCGCCATCTCTGCGGATCCTGGCAGGAACATAAATTCAGTGAGGTAATGCAAAATGGCAGGGTGCCAGATTGTAATTTAAAATCAGTAAGATAAAGGTGATTTTGGCGGTATGAATAGAATATTTTGGTGTCCCCGACTGGAATCGAACCAGTAACTAGCCCTTAGGAGGGGCTTGTTATATCCGTTTAACTACGGGGACTTGGCGCGGGTCATTATACTCATTTTGACCCGGAGAATAAGCACTTAACGGTTTGTTTGCTTAAACTGTCAGCAGTTGGGCCGCTTTATTTCTTACCGCGGCTTTGCTTTTTCTGCTCGCCCGGCTTTTGCGCCGCGTTGTTGCTCATGTCGTTGCGCGTTTGGGCGTGGCTGATCAGGGCAAAAATAAAGGTGCCGCCGATGATGTTGCCCGCCAACGTCGGTAGTGCAAAAGGCCAGATGAAGTCCTGCCAGGCGATTTTGCCGATAAATACGAGATAAAAAATTTCCGAGGCGCCGGCAACAATATGGGTGAGATTACTGAATGCGATCATCCAGGTCATGATGATGATGACCCATATTTTGGCCGAACCGGAGTGCGGCAGCATCCAGACCATGGTGGCGATAATCCAGCCGGAAACGACCGCGTTGGCAAACATTTCTGTCGGCGAATTTTTCATGACTTTCATGGAGATTTCAATCAGCGCCTCGCGGGTGGCGCCGTCAAACACCGGCATGTGGGTGAAGGCCAGTGCGGCAAGCGCGGTTCCCACCAGGTTGCCCGCCAGCACCAGTCCCCATAAGCGGAACAACAGATAGAAATTATGGCGTGCCGGCCGGTGCATCACCGGCAGCACGGCGGTGACGGTATTTTCGGTAAATAGCTGTTGGCGGGCCATAATGACGATCACAAACCCAATGGTGTAGCCAAAACTTTGCAGTAAAAAACCACCGGGAACGCCAACCAGATTAATGTGCAGCATGCCGATAGCCATGAACGAGGTTCCCATGGACAAGCCGGCGGCGATGGCCGACCAGAACAGCGCCATGCCGTCTCGTTCCAGCTCTTTTTGACCTTCCTGACGAATCTCTTCATGTATGGCGGCGGCGGGCGACGGGAGCATTTCTGCATCAAGCTCGATCTCTTTTCCCTGGTTTTTTTCTTCGCTGTCTACTTCATTGTTTTTTTTATCATGTTGGCGTTGGTTGGCTTTTTCTTTATGTATAGGCTGTTTTACCGACGGTTGATTCATCTGTACTCTCTCTGCTGTCCCTTTATTGTTATAAGCGTAGTCGCTTTCAACCTGGGTGGTATCACCAGCTTGCGGCTCCGATGCTATTCTCGTTATGTCGGCGGAAGGGGAAAGTGTGCAGTCCGGCTGCTAAACTGTGCGTGATGCCGGCATGTGTGTGACGTCACGACGACAGTTTGGGGATCGTCTGATAAATACCTGAAAATGCACAAGCTAAAGTAGAAGCAGAGCAATAAAATGTTACACTGTCGGCCGATATTCCGCCCTTTGCTTCCCATCCTGATGGGCCGAGCAGGCTCTGGGAATGCCCCATTCTCAGCCTCGGGTATAACGCAATATAATCAGGGAGAACAAAAATATGAATTACCGCCTGAGCGGGGTGCTGCTTGCCAGTTTGTTACTTCTCGGCTGTGCCAGTTCCGGGGATCGGTCTCAAGAAGGGCGTTCAGACCCGCTTGAAGGTTTTAACCGTACCATGTTCAGTTTTAACTATGATGTGCTGGATCCGTATCTGGTGAGACCCGCGGCCGTTGCATGGCGAGACTATGTGCCGTCCCCGGCGCGTAATGGGCTGAGCAATTTCTTTGATAACCTGTCTGAGCCGGCGTCAATGGTCAACTACTTTGTCGAAGGCAAACCGTATAAAGCCATGGTGCATTTCAATCGGTTTTTCCTGAATACCCTGTTGGGAATGGGCGGGTTGATTGATGTGGCGTCAATGGCGAATCCTAAATTGGCGAAAGAGGAACCTCGCCGTTTCGGTAGCACGCTGGGTAATTATGGTATGGGCTATGGACCGTATGTGGTTCTGCCTGGCTATGGCAGCGCCACCATCCGTGAAGATGGCGGCGGTGTCGTTGATACGCTTTATCCGACGTTGAGCTACCTGACATTCTGGATGTCGGCGGGTAAATGGGTGCTGGAAGGGTTGGAGACCCGGGCTCAACTGCTGGATTCCGACGGATTGCTGCGCAATTCTTCCGATCCGTACCTGATGATACGTGAAGCCTATTTCCAACGGCATGATTTTCTGGCCAGTGACGGGAAGATCACTCCGCAGGTGAATCCCAATGCGGCAGCGATTGAAGATTCTCTTGGTGAAATCGACTCCGCCGAGTAAGCGTATCGTATGTTCGTTCTGTTCCAAGGCACCTTCGGGGGCCTTTGGCTTTTATAAAATGCTGCGGAACGCCTTTTTCATCGATAGGTAAAATGGTTTGTTTCTTAAAAGTTATTACAATGTTGTCTATTTTTTTACTTACAAAAATTTCATTTCCACGCATGGGTAACAATAATGTTACACCGACAGCCGGAATTGACGCCCTTTGTGCTGAAAAGAGTCAGCCAATTGATTTTTTTTGTTAAAAACCTTATTAGCAAAAAGGCCATTAGTGACTATTTTCTATCATGAGGACGATGATTGCGCTGGCGGTAAGGGATGTCTGGAGAGTCTATTTGCCTGCAATTATAAAAATTCAATGAATAGAGATATAAGCATGAAAAAACTACTCACTATGATTTTATGCCTGGGTATGGCTAGTGTTTCCCAGCAGGTCGCGGCGGAAGAAAATACGACGACCGCAGCCGAAAAAACCACGGATGTTGTGCTGATTGGCGGCGGGATCATGAGTTCGACGCTTGGCGCTTATTTGCAAGAGCTTCAACCGGACTGGTCTATCGACATGATAGAGCGTTTGGATAATGTGGCGGAAGAGAGTTCCAATGGCTGGAACAACGCGGGAACCGGCCACTCAGCCTTTATGGAACTGAACTATACCCCGGAAAACCCTAATGGCCCGATTAATATCAGCCAGGCGGTGGCCATCAGCGAAGCATTCGAAATTTCGCGCCAGTTCTGGTCATATCAGGTCAAGAACGGCATTCTTCACGACCCTAACTCTTTTATCAACAGCGTTCCGCATATCAGTTTTGTCTGGGGAGATGAAAATACCCGTTTCCTGAACCAGCGTTATCAGGCGCTGCAGCACAGTACCCTGTTCCGCGGTATGGAGTTCTCTGAAGATCCGAATAAGATCAAAGAGTGGGCGCCTTTGATTATCGAAGGCCGCGATCCGGCGCAGAAGATTGCCGCCACGCGTATGCCGATCGGTACGGACGTCAACTACGGTGAAATTACCCGCCAGTTGGTTGATTCACTGAAGAAGAAACAGAATTTCGCTCTGCACCTTAATTCTGAAGTCAGGGCTATCACGCGGAATGCGGATAAAACCTGGAGCGTGACGTACGCCGATTTGAAAAACGGCGAGAAAGAGTCGGTCATCAAAGCCAAGTTTGTCTTCATTGGCGCTGGTGGCGCGGCATTACAGCTGTTGCAGAAATCCGGCATTCCTGAAGCCGACGCTTATGGCGGTTTCCCGGTGGGGGGCGAATTCCTGGTGACGGATAACCCTGAGGTGGTGAAACGTCATATGGCGAAAGTCTACGGCAAGGCCTCTGTCGGCGCGCCTCCAATGTCGGTTCCCCATCTGGATACCCGTATTTTTGACGGCAAGCCCGTCGTGTTGTTTGGGCCATTCGCCACCTTCTCCAGCAAGTTCCTGAAAAATGGGTCGCTGTGGGATCTGATTGGTTCGGTTACCTTCTCCAACGTTTTGCCAATGACTCACGTGGGGCTGGATAATTTTGACCTGGTTAAATATTTGATTAGTCAGGTGATGATGAATGACGACGACCGTTTCGCCGCCTTGAAGGAGTATTTCCCTGACGCCAAGAAGGAAGATTGGAAACTGATCGTTGCCGGGCAGCGCGTCCAGGTCATCAAGAAAGATGCCGATAAAGGCGGGGTGTTGAAGTTGGGCACCGAGATTGTCAGCTCGCAGGATGGTTCAATCGCGGCTTTGCTGGGGGCTTCTCCCGGCGCCTCCACCGCTGCGCCAATCATGCTGAACCTGATGGAAAAAGTGTTTAAAGATAAGGTCGCTACGCCGGAATGGCAGGCCAAACTGAAGGAAATCATCCCTTCATATGGTCATAAGCTGGATGGAAATATTGAAATGACCAATGACATTCGGCGTTACACCAGCAGCACCCTGAATTTGAATTACATTGAAGTTAAACCGGAATAACGGGTAAGACTTCTCTCTGAGGCCGCGAAAGCGGCCTTTTATTTAGGCGCGGCGCCATGACAGGCTAAAGCGGTGTTTTTCATTCACGTCATGGTCGATGCACGGAATAGCCATATCGTTGATTAAATGTATTATTCGAGTATGTAAAATGATGCAAAACAAGATCGGTCTAACATTCCGGCTATTTTGGACAAGGAAAGATCACGTAAATTTTACACAGGCACAACAATAGAGTGTGACAAATATCACTAAATGCCCCTATGGACAGTAAGTTCTAGTGCTGTGGCGACTCGGTGAGTAGAATAGGAGCGAATAACCATTTTTTGAACCAGATCATATCTGCATATATACCCAATAGATTTCGAGTTGCAGGAAGGCGGCCAACGCACCGGCGGCTTGAAAGATGAAGGTTATAGGTTACTGCCCGTAGAGGAGCAAATGATGACGAACTCGATCAACAAATGTAGTGCTGAAGAAACCGCCGCTTGCTGCTGCGTAGATGTTGGCACGGTGATGGATAATACCGATTGCACCGCGTCTTATAGTAAGGTTTTTGCCGATCGCGCCGAGGCCGAAGCGGTGCTGAAAGCGTTGACGGATAAAGCCCGCTCTGTGGAGTCCGAACCTTGCCAGATCAACAGCAAGCTGGACACCGTGGACGGTGGCGTGAAGTTGGATATCGATTTTATCTTCAGTTGCCAGGCCGAAACGATGATCTTCCAACTGGGCCTGCGTTAATTTCTGCGATGCACTCCGGGGCCATGCGCGGCCCCTATTTTTATTCTTCTCCTTGCCATTCCCGCTGATCTCCCCGTAATGAAGGGGCGAGCCTAATTAATGGTCACGGTTACCGTGACGGTATCGGTATAGGCGCCTGCCGGCTGGTTGGCCTGGGCGCTATTGATGCGTGCGGTATAGGGAATACTCTGTACCAGTCCTAATCCGGTGTCGGCGTAGTCGGCATTTTCGGTCCAGGCGATGTTGTCCCGATAAATCTGATATTGCAGATAGTATGGCGTGCCGTTTACGCTGGCTGTCATTCTGCGCCAGTTGTCATCATCGGGATGTGAACTGGTCAGCTTCACCGTATAGGCGCCGTCCTTGGTGCAGTTTACGCCGATGCTGCTGCTGACCGGCGGAAAATCGGCGGGCAGCGCCGCGATGCCGAAATTGATATTGGGAGCGCTGGCGATCAGGCAGTCATTGGTGATGGTCAGCGACAGACTCAGCGTGGATGTAAGGGTGCCTTCGCTGTAAACGCATAACCCCAATACCCCGACGCTGCATACCTTGTAATCCCATTTGATCGTGATGACATCGGTATAGGTTCCGGCGGCGACGTTATTGCCCACGCTGGTTTTGATGTAGATGGGCAGCGTGCCGTCGGAGGCATTGAACAATCCCAGCAGCCCCAGAAAGGTGGTCTGGCTCCAGGTATTGCTGGAGCCAATATCGTAGAGCGATGCGCAGCCGGAATCCATGCACAACGTGTAGGCAATATAGTCGCTGCTGCTGTCGCGGCGTAGCCGCATGGTGTTGCCGGCGGCATTAGTGTCGCCGACAATCGTCGCCGTAATGGTGTTGGTGCTGATGAGACTCAGAACACTGCCGCTGCAACTGAACCCGCTGCCGGAGGTGACTATCTGCGATGTTCCGTTAACGCCTACGACGGAAGAGGCGTACGGACCGAGAACCGTGCTGCTGGCGGGCGCCGTACAGGCGGAAAATCCATACGGCGCGACGCTCAGCCCCAGTATCAGCACAGCGATGCGTAATAGCGAACTCTTCAGCATGGTTTTATCCTTTATTGTCTGTTTGGCAGGTCAGCGGACCGATACTCGCCATCATGGTCAGGTTTTTGGGCAGGGTGAATTCCACCCGGCAGGTCTGACCGTCTTCCTGTTTAAACCGTAAACGGTTAACGGCGCCAAGATTGGAAAAATACGCCAGTCCATCGTGGCCGCTGATGGTCGTGGCGCCGCTGACCTCCTCGGTAACCCAGGTGCCGATAGCCAGCGGCTGGCCCTGACTATTACGTAAAGCAATATTGGCGGAAAGCACCTGATGGATGGGGAAGGTCACGACGATACCGCTGCCTTCCTTGACCGAAATGCGATCTTCTACGCGGGGTGTTTCCACATTGGCGGGAAGCGGCAGCGGATCGATGGCTACATTGGCCGAGTAGTTGGATGTCACCCAGGGCACCAGCAGATGTCCCCGTCGGTTGGTTACCCCCACCAACTGGTTTTCGTACTTGACCGGCACCCCTTCGTAGCCTTCGGTATCGACGATGATGAAGGCATCGTTAATGCGATTGCTGGGAAATAGGCTGCCGTCCATATAGATCAGCGAACCGCTGCTTTCCCCCCACTGCGTGGTGTTGCCTTCATTACCGTAGACGCCGCCCTGCAGCAGATTGTAAGGGCCGCGCCAGCTCAGCGAGCCCTGGTGATAAGGATTTTTCCCCGCGGCGTAAGCCAGGTTCCAGCCGAATCCGCCGTCGGTAGGTGCGGCGCGGGTGACCCCCAAGCGGGGAGCGTAATTGCTGTTCGCGTCACGCTGCACGCCGGCGTTGATGGTGTCGCTTGAACCAAAGGGAACAACCAGTTGGATCTGCGCGCTGTAGTCATTTTCTCCCAGCGTTTTGTTGAGGGCGGCGTAGATCGAACTGTTTTTCCACAACTGACGGCTATAAGACAGGTTCAGTAATTTGATGCGCGAACGATCGGACGAGGTGATATCGAAATAGCCGACGCCCAGCGTACCGTTTCCCTTGCCGAACAGCTGGGTGCTCAGTGTGGCCTGATTGCTCTCGCGGCTGAGGGGCATATCGCTGTAAATGGTGGTCAGATCGCGATACGACGGGTTGCGTTTGGCATGTTGCAGGTTCAGCCCGAATAATTGGGCGTAATAGGAATATCCCAGCGTGTATTGCTGGCCGCTGGCGTTTTTTTCGCTTTGGCTGTACGACGCGCTGACCGTTCCCCAGCGGCCAACGGTAAAATCGGTGCCTGCGCCCGCCAGATACAGATCCTGCATCGCTTCCGCATGGCTGGAAAGCGTCAGCCAGTTGGTGAGGCCGTAACGATAAATGCCGCTGAAAGCCGGGTTGGAGGAATAGGCCTCATTTCTGAATCCGTAGCCCTGGCGCAGCGCGCCCACCGATAAGTCGAAATCGCTCAGACCGGCGCGCAGCAGTTCGTTGGAAACATAAAACGGGATGGTGGTGGACACCTGCCGCCCCTGAGCGTCGGTGGTGATGACCGTCGCTTCGCCGGCGCCGTTGAGATACGGCGTATTGGTTAGCGTGAACGGGCCGGGATTCAGGGTGGTGCTATTGGCCCTATACCCATTAATAAACAGATCCAGCGTGCTGGGAACCGCTGCCGAGCCGGTATACTGCAACATCGGATAGGTCACGATGTCGGGGCGCAAACCAAAATTGCGGCTGACGCGCGCGCCGCCCATGCGCACGGAATTGCTCCAGGTCAGCGAGTTGCTGACCAAATCCCCCACCTGATAAGTCAGTACGCGATCGCTGTCGCTGTAGCGCCAGTAAGTATCGAAGCGTCGATAACCGTCAGGCTGGCCGCCGGTGCCGTTTTCGGTTCTGAAGTTGTAGATGCCGGTGTTGGACAGAATGCCGTAGTCGCTGAACAGGCGCTGTTCCATTAGGGTATTCAGCGTGTCTGCGCCGCCGGACGGGGCGGAGTAATAGGCGTTATAGTTAAACAGCAATCCCACGCTGCTGCGTGGTTGGATACGTTCCGAACCGATAGCTCCGCCCTCGACGCTCTGTTCGGGGAGCCAGGAAGGCGGTACGGTCAGTTTTAATCGCTGTTGACTGGGATCGTACTCCGCTTTGACGCCAGGCAGTTGATTGACATTAACCTGTCCCCACGTTTTTTTCGGCAATCTGATTTTATTTTCTTCCAGTACCGAGGCATCTACATAATAATTTCCATTGCGATAATTAACTGGTACAACGATATTATTACTCTGATCGTTGACGACAAGGGTTAAATAATAAACGGCTTCATCAATTGACGGCCGGACTCGCGGCGGCGGCGGCAGATCGGTATATTCTTCCGCATAGGGCGATGCAGAATAAAAAAATAATAGACAGACGGCAGAGGCCAATAATGCGTGAGGCGCCGCGATGGCATATTTTCTCACGTTAATGACTATCTTCATTATATCCTTGCTAATAAAGAGCACGTTATTTACGTTTAATCAGAACCGGCTCGGTAATATCGGATAAATTGGTAAAAAGCTGCTGGGAACTTCCCGGCACCGCGGTGCCCGCCGGCAGCGGCCAGCGCATTTCCTGTCCGGGTAGGACATAGCCCAGAAAACCGCTGGTCATGGTGATTTTGTTGCTGGCGCCGTCCGGCGTTGTCGACCAATACACATTACTGAGCCGGGCGTGAACCCGTCCGTTATTACGCAGGGAAAGATAGGGTTTCCCCGCGACCGACACGATACTCCAGTACAAATCTGGCCGAATCGGACCATCGATGGCGCGTTTTTTGCCGGGACGCTCCTGCGTCCATATGCCTTCGCCGTCAATAAATAACGGCAATAGATAGCGCATTTGAAACTGCAATCCCATTTTCGGCGTCTGCCGATCGCGATAGGGTTCGGCGATCTCGTCGATAATGATGCGATAGGCGCGTTCGGTATTAGCCGGCGCCGGGGTGGCGCGCATCAGACGAATCATATGGCGCTTGCCGGGATCGAGCGAGGTGAAGGGCGGCGTGGCGATGACGTCCTGCTGTTCGGCATAGCGGTCCTTAAAATCCACCTGCTTCCAGGCCATAATCCGGATTTGCATTCCCACGGGCGCGCTGCCCTTGTTTTCCAGCCACAGGGCGGAGGCGTTTTCATCGGACTCGATAACCTGATAAATCGGCCAGACGAGAATATTGCTGGCGGCGAAGCAGCGCGCGGCGCTGATAGCCACTATCAGCATAACTAATTGAATAAAAATGACTAATTTTTTCTTCATGTTTTATTATGCCTATTTTAATAGGTCACACTGACGGTTACGCTATCGGTATATTCCCCTGCCGGCGGCAGCGGCGCGGCGCCGAAATATCGTGCATACACGGTGTAGGTCTGCGTGGCGGCGGGAAAAGATGAAATGCTCATCGCCAAATCACCGGTTCCCCATACCTGCGTACGCGACGCGTCGCGATAGAGCTGATACGGCAGCGAACGCGTTCCCGCCGTATTCATGACGTAGCGCCGCGAACTGCTTCCGCCGTGCAGCCCATAGTCCAGTTCGATGGACACCGTTATGCCGGGCGTGCAAGTCACGACAATCGATCCGTTGCCCGCCGAACTGGCCACGTCGACATTGGCGACGGCGGCGCTTTGCGTACCGAAATCGATGTTTCCCAGATCGGATATACTGCTGCCGACGTTATTGCCGAACGCGCATCCTTTCTGAATTTCCGCGCCTACGGTAAAGGTGCTGCTCACGGTCAATGCCCCGGCTGGAGCGGCGACCAGTGGCAGCAAAGCGATGAACAGCATTGGTCGGCATGACATTCTGCTTTCCTGTCGTTAATCAAGGGGGGCAGTAATAACGGGGACATCGGGCCGAAAAGGGTGTGGCCGCTCCCACTGCCTGATGGCATAAGGGATAAATTCGGGCTGCATTCGCGCTTCCTTGTGATTTAACCATCATAAAAAAGGCCAAAACCAAACGGTGATGGCCTTGAACATCACTACCATTCAACGGTGGCGGCAACCGTATCGGTATAGGTGCCTGCGGTTGGCGCCAGAATGGTTTGATCCGAAGGCAGAATGCGGGCATGAACGGGAATGGTTTGCGCGCTCCCGGTGGCGGTGAGAGCAATGCCGGTGGTGTCGTTCAGCGGTATTTCCGTGGTCATATTGGCGTCGGTGTATAAACGATAGGGAATATTGTAGCTGCCCCCGCTTGATGCCAGCGTTCGTAGCGAGCTGTTGTCGTTTGCCCCTGTACCGATGCGCACGGTTGCGGGCGTGCCGGTTGAACAGATCACCGTTAATCCGCTTCCGGCGGTGCTGGTCACCTGACCGTCAATATTGGTGGCCAGACTGTCGTGCGTGCCGAAATCGATGGAGCCCCATGTGCTGCCGCTACTGGTGCCGCTGTCCACCGCACATGCCGTGGTAATGGTTAATGTCACTCCGATATTGCCAGTGACCGTTTCACTGTGCGCGACTGAAGCGCCGCCCAGCGCAAACAACGCTACCAGGGGAGGTAAGAGCGTTTTCTTTGCATTCATATTAACTCCTTTATATTTAACCGCATTTATTTCACCAGTAATAAGAAACAGGCTGGATAATTCATCGGCATACCTGTCGTTATTCCCGTCGCTGGTGGCGTATTAACCATTTATTAATAACGATAAAGTTAATCATTATTATGGATGATATTAATCGAATGGCTGAGCCTTCTGTGTTTTCAGCGTGTTTGGATGTTTTCATGGTGAAAATAAAAAGTACCGCAGGGAGATTAATATGATTATTAATATATTAATCGTAACGTTCCACATAAATAATAGTGGCGAATGCTATTTGTAATGCCAATGGTTATTTCTCCGCGCCTGATGATGCAATTATCTATGACGGGATTTTATTTTTATTTATTAAGGATAATTAGCCTATCAAATTAAAGATAGAAGCAGAATGGATGTTTAACAATGCGTGCATATTGATATGTAATAAAAAAGTTTAAAAGGTAATGATGTTGCTATTTTATGTTTTTTTATTCCTTGTTCTTGGGTTTTTGTGGTGTTTTAATCCAAAATGATGATCTTTATCTCTACCTTGGCTAAGGGCGTACGAAAGGAGGAACGGTGAGCTTGAGATGGCGTTTGAATGTGACCACCGGCTTATCGTAGATTGATTTTGGTGGAAATAACCGGTTCGCTGCAATTTGTCATACCTGACGAGCCCGCGGAAGGAAGCGAAAACACCCACTTTATTTAGTGATTAAATTTACAACAGGAATCTGTAATAATAACCTCTCGTTGTAAGCTGACATGGTATCAGGCTGGCCTGTTTTACATATCAACTTATTGATTCGTAATCATTTTGATTACAATGTTTGTCATCAACATAGCGGTGTGATATGCAAGTTTTGATTATGCGTCATGGTGATGCCGTACCTGATGCTGCCAGCGATTCGCTGCGGCCCCTGAGTGCGCGTGGTTATGATGAATCGCAGAAGATGGCGTTTTGGTTGAATAACCAGGGGATGAATATCGATCGCATTTTGGTCAGTCCTTACCTGCGCGCGCAGCAAACGTTGGCGGCGATTAGGGATATTTTGCCATTGTCCGTGGAGGACGAATGCCTGCCGGAGCTAACGCCCGGCGGCAATGCCAAATTAGTCAGCTATTATCTGCAAACGTTGGCAAGAGAAGGGACGGACTCGGTGCTGGTGGTCTCTCACCTGCCATTGGTCGGCTATCTGGTCGCGGAGTTATGTCCTGCCGAAACGGCGCCCATGTTTGCGACTTCGGCCATTGCCTGCGTCAGCGTCGATGCGCAATCGGGGCAAGGGGTGTTCGACTGGCAGGTCAGTCCGTCTCAGCTGGCGCGGAAGATTTCATAACCAAGGCGCTTCTTGCCAACAGACGGTATTGTCTGGGCGCCGCCCGGGTTATTTTTACGACGGCGCATCCAGGGTGACGAGCACCAGCAACGCGGCATCTCCGCCGAACTCTTTGGGCGCCTGGTGAAACGCCAGTACATCGGGATGTTGCGCCAGCCACAGCGGCGTCTGCTGTTTCAGAATATGTTTGCCGTGACCGTGCATGACGCAGGCGCAATAGACGTGTTCCCGGCGGCAGGCGGCCAACAGCGCCCCCAGTTCCTGCTTGGCCTGCAATTGCGTCAGGCCATGCAGATCGAGAAACAGCTCGGGGGAGTAGTCTCCCCGCCGCAGTTTTTTCAATTCATAGTGGTTGGCGCCAGGGCGAACGTAACGAGTCGGTCCGTCGCTTTCCAACTGCGGCTGAAATTCGTCTGAAAAATAAAAGCTGGCATCGGCCTGCTCCTGCAATGCCCGTCTGGGCGGCAACTCGCTGAGTTTGCGGCGTACCGGCTTATGGAGATAGGTATCCTGGCGTAACTTTTTAGTGCCGGAGACTGAAGCGCGAAAGAGCTGTAATTCTTCGTCATTCAGTGCGTATTTATTCTTCATTGGTCGTTCACTCTACATCAACATCCCGCCAGTTTACCTTTTCTCTGTTCCGCCGCTAAATAAAAGTCGGCCTAACCCTTAGCTCTACGGGTTATAACTGCTGATTTGTCGCGGGCTTCATGGCAAACTAGGCGTCAATTTTCCATTCAGATGTGTCTGCGGAGGATAACCTTGGACAAAATTTTCGTCGACGAGGCCATCAACGATCTTCATACCATACAGGATATGTTGCGTTGGGCTGTCAGTCGGTTTAACGCAGCCAATGTCTATTATGGTCACGGGACGGATAATCCGTGGGATGAAGCCGTCCAACTGGTTCTGCCCAGCCTGTTTTTACCTCTTGATATTCCAGAGGATATGTATACCTCCCGTTTAACATCCAGCGAGCGCCATCGCATTGTCGAACGCGTTATTCGCCGGGTAAATGAACGCATCCCGGTCGCCTACCTGACCAACAAAGCCTGGTTCTGCGGCCTGGAGTTCTATGTGGATGAGCGGGTGCTGGTGCCGCGTTCGCCTATCGGCGAATTAATCGGTAATTACTTCGGTGAATTGCTGCCAAAAGCGCCCGGGCATATTCTGGATATGTGCACCGGCAGCGGCTGTATTGCGATTGCCTGCGCCCAGGCTTTTCCGCAAGCGGAAGTCGACGCGGTGGACATCTCTACGGATGTGCTGACCGTGACCGAACAGAACATACAGCAACACGGCATGGAACATTGCGTTACGCCCATCCGTTCCGATCTGTTTCGCGACTTGCCCGCGATCCAGTACGACCTGATCGTGACCAATCCGCCTTATGTCGATGAAGAAGACATGTCGGATCTGCCGCAGGAGTTCCGCTATGAGCCAGAATTAGGGCTGGCGGCAGGGAGCGATGGTCTGAAACTGGTGCGCCGTATTTTGGCTTGTGCGCCGGACTATCTCAGCGATGACGGCGTGCTGATTTGCGAAGTGGGCAACAGCATGGTGCACCTGATCGATCAATATCCCGATATCCCGTTCACCTGGCTGGAGTTCGACAACGGCGGTGACGGGGTATTTATGTTAACCAAATCTCAACTTATTGATTGCCAATCGCATTTCAGCCTATACCGTGACTGATTCGATGCATAAGTTAGAACCACTATTTATACTTATACGCTAAGGAGCTGTGATGGCAGGAAACAGTATTGGGCAATTTTTCCGCGTCACCACGTTTGGTGAGTCCCACGGAATTGCCCTGGGCTGTGTGGTTGACGGCGTGCCGCCGGGGATCCCGCTGACGGAAGCCGATCTGCAACACGATCTGGACCGTCGCCGCCCGGGAACGTCCCGTTACACGACTCAGCGCCGCGAACCCGATCAGGTCCGTATTCTTTCCGGGGTATTTGAAGGCGTTACCACCGGAACCAGCATCGGTTTATTGATCGAAAATACCGATCAGCGCTCGCAGGATTACAGCGCCATTAAGGATGTTTTCCGTCCGGGTCATGCAGATTACACCTATGAACAAAAATACGGTCTGCGCGATTATCGCGGCGGCGGCCGTTCTTCGGCGCGTGAAACCGCGATGCGGGTCGCCGCCGGGGCGATAGCGAAAAAATATCTGCAACAGATGCATGGTGTGAAGATCCGCGGCTATCTCTCGCAGATCGGGGATGTGACCTGTGAGCTGAAAGACTGGAGTCTGGTTGAACAGAATCCCTTTTTCTGCCCGGATGCCGACAAATTGGAGGCATTGGATGAGCTGATGCGGGCGCTGAAGAAAGAAGGCGATTCCATCGGCGCCAAGGTCAGCGTGGTAGCGGAATCCGTTCCCGCCGGGTTGGGAGAACCGGTGTTTGATCGTCTTGACGCCGATCTGGCACACGCCCTGATGAGTATCAATGCGGTGAAAGGGGTGGAGATTGGCGACGGATTTGCGGTCGTGACGAAACGCGGTAGCGAAAACCGCGACGAGATTACCCCGCAGGGTTTCCAGAGCAACCACGCCGGCGGTATTTTAGGCGGCATCAGCAGCGGCCAGCACATTATTGCTCATCTGGCATTGAAACCGACATCCAGCATCATGGTGCCGGGAAGAACCATTAACCGTCAGGGCGAGGCGACGGAAATGGTGACCCGCGGGCGTCACGATCCCTGCGTGGGGATCCGTGCGGTGCCGATTGCCGAAGCGATGATGGCGATTGTGTTAATGGATCACCTGCTGCGCCAGCGTGCGCAGTGCGGCGATGTTGAAAGTCAGGTTCCCCGCTGGTAACACATGATGAAAAAAGGGTTTATTGGGTTTATCGCATTGGCATGCTGCGCACCGCTATGGGCGAAGACCCCCTGGCAGGAAATCACGCACCCGGTTGCGGGCGCGTCTCAGGCCATCGGCGGCTTTTCCAACGGTTGCATCATCGGCGCGCAACCGCTGCCGCTGCAGTCGCCGGATTATCAAGTCATGCGCGTCGATCAACGACGTTACTATGGCCATCCCGATCTGTTGGCTTTTATTACCCGTCTGAGTTCGGCGGTTAAACGCCGTACGGCCGCCAACGTATTGATTGGCGATATGGGGATGCCGGCCGGCGGGCGTTTTAGCAGCGGTCATGCCAGCCATCAGTCCGGTCTGGATGTTGATATCTGGCTGCAATTGCCGAAACAGCGCTGGAGTGAGCAACAGCTTCTTAAGCCGCAGCCTATCGATTTGGTCGCGGGAAATGGCCGCCAGATTAATCCCCGCGTCTGGCAACCCGAAGTGGAGAAACTGGTGAAGCTGGCGGCGAAAGATAGCGAGGTGACGCGCATTTTCGTTCATCCGGCGATAAAAAAACAACTGTGCGCCGAAGCGGGTCAGGATCGCGACTGGTTACGCAAGGTCCGCCCGTGGTTCGGCCACCGTGCGCATATGCACGTTCGTCTGCGCTGTCCGGCCGATAGCCTGGAGTGTCAGGAACAGGCGCCGCCGCCCGCAGGCGACGGATGCGGAGCCGAGTTAACCAGTTGGTTCCAACCTAAGCAGCCGGGGCAGGAACCGCCAGTCAAAACCTCTCCGCCGCCGTTGCCTCCTTCTTGCCAGGCTTTGATCGATAGACATTTTGCCGCGGAATAAATGAATTATGGATTGGTTTGTTGTTGGGCCAGAAATGTTGGCCATTCTGTTTTTTGTCGCGGTGTTGGCGGGATTTATCGACTCTATCGCCGGCGGCGGCGGTTTATTATGCGTACCGGCTTTGCTTGCCGTCGGGCTATCGCCCGCACAGGCGCTGGCGACCAATAAATTGCAATCCATGGGCGGATCGTTTTCAGCCAGCCTCTATTTTATTCGCCGGCGGGCGGTTAATTTGGGGGAACAAAAGCTGGCGATCGCCTTGACGTTCGTCGGCTCAACGTTTGGCGCCTGGCTGATCCAGCAGATCCACGCCGATTTTCTACGCCAACTGTTGCCGATGCTGATCATCGGCATCGGCCTCTATTTCCTGCTGTCGCCGAAAATTGGCGATGAAGATCGGCAACACCGGCTGTCAGGACTGCCGTTTGCGTTGATCGCGGGCGGCTGCGTCGGGTTCTATGACGGCTTCTTTGGTCCGGGGGCCGGATCGTTTTATGCATTGGCCTTTGTCACGCTGAGCGGTTTTAATCTGTCAAAGGCGACGGCACATGCCAAAATCCTCAATTTCACCTCTAATTTCGGCGGGCTGCTGTTTTTTATGCTCGGCGGGAAAGTGGTGTGGGGCTTAGGCGCGGTGATGCTGGCGGGGCAGTTTATCGGCGCGCGGCTCGGCGCCAAAATGGTGTTGAGCAAAGGGCAGAAACTGATTCGTCCCATGCTGGTGATTGTTTCCGCTATCATGAGCTGCAAACTTATTTATGACAGTCATGGTCATGATATCGCACAGTGGCTGGGGCAATTTTTCTGATGACGACAAAGACCAACACGCACCACTATCAGCAATTAATTGATATTTTTAATGATTGCTTTAGCGAAGAGTACAACACCCGCTTAGTTAAGGGGGACGATGAGCCCATCTATCTGCCGGCGGACGAGCAGGCGCCGTATCATCGGATTATCTTTGCGCACGGTTTTTATGCCAGCGCGCTGCATGAAATTTCCCACTGGTGCGTCGCCGGCGAACAACGGCGTTTGCAGGTGGATTTCGGCTACTGGTATTGCCCCGATGGGCGTGATGCACTGACCCAGTCTCAGTTTGAATCCGTTGAGATTAAACCGCAGGCATTTGATTGGCTGTTTTGCGTGGCGGCGGATTTTCCGTTTAACGTCAGCTGCGACAATCTGAATGGCGACATTGAGCCGGATCGTATTGCTTTTCAACGCCGGGTTCATGCACAGGTGATGCTCTATCTGCAGCAGGGGATCCCGACACGCTCCGCGCGCTTTATTAATGCGTTGCAATCGTTTTACAATACGCCGCCGCTGACGGCAGAGCGCTTTCCCTATCCAGCCGATCTCTGCTGAATCGTGCTGAAAACCGATTAACTGAGGATGATAAATGATCGCAGAATTTGAGGCGCGTATTCTGGCGCTGATTGATGACATGGTGGAGCATGCCAGCGACGACGAACTTTTTGCCGGCGGTTATCTGCAAGGTCATTTGACAGTGTCAGTGGCGGCAGCGGAGGAGAACGGCGAACATACTCCGGAAGCGCTTTATGCGCGGGTTAGCGGCAGTATTGATAACGCCATCAAAAACGGTGAGCTTTCCCCGCCGGATCAAGTCCTGGTGAATGAGATGTGGGAAAGGTTATTTCAGCAGGCGATGAGCCGGCAAACGCATTAACTCTGATTATCTTGTGCCGGCGGGCCGCCCGCCGGAACGAATAGCGCGCAGTTCTTTTAAAACAGCGTGCATAGCAGATAAAAGAACAACAAACTGAGCAGAACGCAAATAACCATACTGCGGATAAAAAACGCGATAATGACGCTAAAAACCGCTCCCCAGAAATAAGGATTATCAGGAAACGGCCGCAACTCCCCCTGCGTTAGCAGAATAACGGGCCCACAGATCGCGCTAAGCAGACAAGGCGCCGAGTATTTCAGCGCTTCATGCACCAGATCCGGCAGTTTTACCGGCGTTCGGGGTTCAAGGAAGATATAGCGGTTGAAGAACACGATCCCGGCCAGCGCGCACAGTAATAACCAACTCATACTTTCTCCCCCGCGGTGCGTGAAACCATGACGGAAAACATCATTCCGCAGAGGCCGGAAATAATTATCGCCCCTTCCACGTGGTAGTAAGACAGCAGCATAGACGCAAGCAGAGAGAATACCACGCCGGAAAAGACGCTGAGGCGATTGATCATGGGTACGATTAGCGTAATAAAGGTGGCGATAATTGAAAAATCGAGATGATATTTCCCCAGATCGGGAATGGCGTTCGCCATAAAAATGCCCAGCAGGCTGCATATATTCCAGCAAAGATAAAATACCAGTCCGGCGCCAATCAGATACCCCGGCGTCAGCACGGCTTTATTCTTTTTCGCCATGCTTAGCGCAAAGAGTTCATCCGTAAGCAGAAAACCGATTGGAATACGGTAACGGACATGTAATAGGGAAACGAACTCCCTGAGCGTCAGTCCGTAAATAAAATGTTGGGCGGTCAGAAAAAAGATGGAAACAACGATGGTAAACAAACTGGCGCCGGACATCAGCAGGCCCAGCGTGACGAGTTGCGCAGCGCCGGCAAAGATGATGGCGGACATTCCGACGGCCTGCCATAGGCTCAGCCCGGATTGTATCGCCATTGAACCCGCCAGAATCCCCCACGGAATGACCGACAGGCACAGCGGCAACATCGCCACCGCCCCGGCGCCAAAGCCACGCCATGGAGATAGCGTTTTCTTTTCATCTGGCGTTAACCAGCCAGCCTCCGGTGTATTCATAGATAATCATATCCTCAGAAGAAACTATGAATACAGCCTACGGTGATAGCGTAATGATGTATTGAATAAAATTGCTCAGTAAATAAATACCGCTAACCTGTTATCTGATAATTCGCAGGGAAATTCAGCGAGCGTATAAATTCGCCCGGTGTAATTCCCTGGGCTCTTTTAAAGTGGCGATTGAAATGACTTTGATCGGAAAAACCGCACAGCGAGGACACCGTTAATATGCCGTGTCCGGCCAGTAATAATGATTTGGCTTTTCGCAACCGGGCATGAACTAAATAAGCGTGCGGCGTCATGCCCACCGTTTTTTTGAACTGGCGTAAAAAATGCCACGGGCTGAGCATTGCGACATTCGCCAGTTCGATCAGCGACACATTCTGTTCGGGGCAGGCATCGATTAACGCTTTAGCGTTGGCGATATGGTTACCGGAATCCGGTAAGTCGCGTTCAGAAATACGGCTTTTCCCATATTGCATGATCAACCAGGCCAGCGATGAGAAGAGCAATGTTTCTTTCAGCAGCGAGTTGCTTTCCTGCGTTAACAAGGTAAATGTCAGGCGCAGCTGTTCCGACAGACCGGGATCGTGCACTACAGCATCAGGAAACCAGGGGATCGCCCCCTGAGATTGTTGAAGGTCGCGGGAAAGGGAACGCAGCAAATCAAGGGTGGGATAAATCGCCCGATATGACCATCCGCCAGCGACGGCCGAATGTCCGGTATGAATTTCATCGGCGTTCACCAGGATAATGTCGCCCTTGGGCGCAACATGCTCGCCGCCGGTGCGGTAAAATCGCTGCGCGCCTTCTTCAATCACGCCGATACAGAAATTTTCATGAGCGTGGCGGGAGAAGCGCTGCCGTTTGTAGCGAGCTTGCAGCATTTCCAAACCGCCGAACTCTTTAAAATGGCGAAAATGGGCTTGTTCCCGTGTCTTTTCCTTTTCAGCCATTGAGCGCCCCCATGATGTTGCCGCTTGGTATAAAATTGCCGTCGGTGTTTAACCTGTACCTGTTTTACTCTTAAACCGGCCTGCCTTTCAGCAGTTTTCTGATCCAAAAACGATTAGGATTGAGCGCAGCCAGCGTTTCGCGGTCCAGCGGCAGCGGTTCATCAAAAATTTGAGCGGCCAGAATCTCGGCGGCCAATGGCGCGGAGCACAGTCCCCGCGATCCCAGCGCGCCGATAATGAACAGGTTGGGGTAGACCGGCGCCAGCGGGAGATTTTCCGCATGGCGCAGCGATTGCGGCAGATCCTGATAGCACGCAAGCGTCTGTTGATAATCCGCTACCGCGCCCACTAAAGGCAGATGATCGCGCAGCGCGCAACGGACGCCCTGACGCGCCTGACGGCCGCTCACGTCAATCTGCCGCGCCCATTCCGCCTGCGGCAGACAGTGCAACAACCGCTGACGATTTTCCTGTTGCTCTTCTTCCCGGTAGTCGGCGCCGCTATCGCCGCGTTGATAGCTGGCGCCGATGCAGTGCGCCTGGTGCTGCGGGCTGACGGGCGTCAGATAACCGTCATAGCAAAGTACCTGTTTTAGCCGCTGTAACGCCGGCGTCGTCGGGATATGGCTTACCTGGCCGCGAACCGCATAGCATGGCAGATGTTGGGTCTGGGGCCACTCCGACAGTTGATAGCCATTGGCCAGAACCAGTACGGTATGTTCCATTTGCTGATGGTTATTCAGCCTCAGTCGCCAGCCCGTGGCGGCTTGCTCAATCTGGGAAACCGTCGTGTTCATGTGTATGCGCAGCCCCTGTCGCCGGGCCAGTTCCAGCGCCGACGCCGTTAACTCCGCCGGACACAGCCAGCCGCCATCGGGGTAGGTGATGCCCCCTGCGCCAAGCGTCAGGTTGTTCAAGGCTTCAAGCTGCTCCGCGGTGACGCCGAAAACCAGTTCCGGCGGCCATTCGCCTTGTAAAATATGTTCAATTTTACGCGCGCTTTTCTGGTCATAGGCCAGTTGGCTGACGCCGCACCACTGATGTTCAAAACTGACGCCCTGCGCCGCCAGTTCGGCATAGTGGCGGCGCGCAAAAGTGAATGCGGCGGCGAAAAAACGCGACAGCGCATCGTGCTTATTATTCAGCAGGGGATACAGCGCGCCTTGCCGGTTGCCCGACGCGCCCTGCGCCGGTTGACCATCGGCACAGTAGAGCGTCACCGTCGCGCCGCGGCGTTGTAGCGCCAGCGCGGTCAACACACTGGCGATGCCGCCGCCGATAATGGCGATATCGTGGGTTGCGGCGGCTGGCGGACGAGCATACCAGGGGGCGGCGGAGGGAACGGAAACGCATTCCGGCAGATCCCCGCTCAGCATTTCGCGTTTTTGGCCGAATCCTTTGATTTTGCTGATGTTAAACCCCGCCTGCTGGAGCCCGCGCCGGACGAATCCGGCGGCGGTAAAGGTGGCGAATGTCCCTTGCCGGCGGCCAAGACGCGCCATGGCGTGGAACAGATTCTCCGTCCACATGTCCGGATTTTTGGACGGCGCAAAGCCATCGAGGAACCAGGCATCGACTTTATGATGCAGTGATTCGTCCAGGGTCGGCAGCAGCGTATTGACATCGCCGAACCACAGATCGAGGGTGACGCGCCCCTGCGCCAGTATCAGACGATGGCAGCCCGACAGCGGTAAAGGCCACTGCCGGCGCAATTCCTGCGCATATTTCGCCAGTTCAGGCCATTGGGCGTGAGCCGCGGCCAGATCGTGCCGGCGCAGCGGAAATTTCTCGAAGCTGATGAAATGCAGGCGACGTAACGGCGCCTGCGGCGACCGGGAATGGAAATCGTCAAAGGCCTGCCACAGCGTGAGAAAATTGAGGCCGGTGCCGAAACCGGTTTCCGCCACCACGCAAATCTCGCGCGGATGCGTCATAAAGCGTGCGGGGAACTGGTTGCCTTTTAAAAATACATAGCGGGTTTCCGCCAGCCCATCCTGATTCGAAAAATAGACGTCATCAAATTGTTGCGATACAGGTGTACCCTGTTCGTTCCAACTTAACGACGCGTGTTGGATGGAGCGGTTATTCACGGCAACTGACTCATTATTCAAGCGGTGTAGCGATTTTAACGATCGGAATGTTGAGGCGCAAATTTAGTGAAAGTTCGGCTGATCGGACTTGTTCAGCTTACAACTGTACGCTAAAGTGCGATGCGAAATCCCAAACTTTATAAGTGGAAGAGGTATTGAATGAAACGTGCAGTGATTACTGGTCTGGGGATCGTATCAAGCATAGGTAATAACCAGCAGGAAGTTCTGGCGTCTTTGCGGGAAGGCCGCTCGGGTATTACTTTCTCTCAAGAGCTGAAAGATTCCGGCATGCGTAGTCACGTCTGGGGTAACGTTAAGCTGGACACCACAGGCCTCATCGATCGCAAAGTGGTGCGCTTTATGAGTGATGCATCGATTTATGCCTATCTGTCTATGGAGCAGGCGATTAAAGATTCTGGTCTGAGCGACGATCAGGTTTCCAACGATCGCACTGGTCTGATCGTTGGTTCCGGCGGCGGTTCTCCGCGTAATCAGGTTGCGGGTACTGACGGCATGCGGGCGAAAGGTCTGCGTGGCGTGGGTCCCTATATGGTCACCAAAGCTATGGCTTCCGGCGTTTCCGCCTGCCTGGCGACGCCATTCAAAATCCGTGGCGTTAACTACTCTATCAGCTCCGCCTGTGCGACTTCAGCACACTGTATCGGCAACGCGGTAGAGATGATCCAACTGGGCAAGCAGGACGTGGTATTCGCCGGCGGCGGCGAAGAGCTGTGCTGGGAGATGGCCTGTGAGTTCGATGCCATGGGCGCGCTGTCTACCAAATATAACGAAACGCCGGAAAAAGCGTCCCGTACGTATGATGCCGATCGCGACGGTTTTGTCATCGCCGGCGGCGGCGGTATCGTGGTGGTTGAAGAGCTGGAGCATGCGCTGGCGCGCGGCGCGCACATCTACGGTGAAATCATCGGCTACGGCGCGACGTCCGATGGCGCGGATATGGTTGCCCCGTCAGGGGAAGGCGCGATGCGTTGCATGAAGATGGCGCTGCAGGACGTGGATGCGCCGATCGACTACATCAACACGCACGGCACCTCTACGCCGGTTGGCGATGTGAAAGAACTGGGGGCGATTCGTGAAGTGTTCGGTGAGAACATTCCGGCGATTTCCGCCACGAAAGCGATGACCGGTCACTCACTGGGCGCGGCCGGTGTTCAGGAGGTGATTTATACTCTGCTGATGCTGGAACATGGCTTTATCGCACCGAGCATTAACGTTGAAACGCTGGACGAACAGGCTGTCGGCATGAACATTATCACCAAGCCGACAGAGCGTAAACTGACGACGGTGATGTCGAACGGTTTCGGTTTCGGCGGCACCAACGCCACGCTGGTGATGAGCAAGTTTGAGAAGTAACCTCGCATAACCCGTCATCGCTCGCCTTGCATGACGTTGTCTCTCGCGCCCCGTGAACATCATGTTGACGGGGCGTTTGACTTTCAGTCAGCGCGAATCTTGACAGGCTGTGGGCTTCCCTGTTTACTTATCGGGTTCCACAGTGACCCGTTCCGGCACTGCGTAAGCGTTCACGTGATCCAACGCATCCACTGTCTGCGGTTTTCCGCAGATGGAGAGGCGCTGACGCTTGTGAACGGCTCCCGCCCTCTCTATCTTCAGCTGTTATCGATTTGGAGTAAGAGATGTCCCTCAGTTTTTTTCGTGTGAATAATGACCGTCCGGCCCGCGACTTGCTGGTATTGACCAGTGCCGTTTTCCTTTCCTATTTGACCGTCGGTATGGCATTGCCGGTGATCCCGATGTATGTGCATAACGAGTTGGGGCTGAATAATACGATGGTCGGTATCGCCGTCGGCGTGCAGTTTTTAGCCACCGTTCTGACGCGGGGATACGCCGGGCGTTTAGCCGATCAGCACGGGGCGAAACGTTCGACGCAGCAGGGAATGTGCGCTTTTGCCCTGGCTGGCGTTACCTATCTGCTGGCGGCGTTTGTGCCGCTGCCGGTGATAGGAAAATTTGCTCTGCTGGTTATCGGACGTTTGATTCTTGGTTTCGGCGAAAGCCAAATGCTGACGGGGAATCTGATTTGGGGAATCGGGCTGGTCGGGCAACAGCGCTCGGGTAAGGTTATGTCGTGGAACGGCATGGCGATTTATGGCGCGTTGGCCGCGGGCGCGCCCCTGGGTCTGTGGTTGCATCAATCATGGGGATTTATGGCCTTGGGGGTTGTTTCATTGCTGCTGCCGCTGGTTTCCTTACTGCTTAACTGTCGCATCCGTGCGGTTAAGCCTTATGGCGGAGTTCGTCCTTCCCTATGGAAAGTGGTGGGGTTGATATGGCAACCCGGCGTGGCGCTGGCTTTACAAGGGGTCGGATTCGCCGTTATCGGCACGTTCGTTTCTCTCTATTTTGCCGTACAGCAGTGGGGGAATGCCGGGTTTGCGCTAACGGCCTTTGGCGTCGCTTTTGTGCTGATGCGTCTGCTGTTTGGCCATTTGCCGGACAAGATCGGCGGCGGAAAAGTCGCCATTTTCTCCCTGATGATTGAAGCCGCCGGGCTGGTGCTGCTCTGGCTGGCGCCATCTGCGGTATTGGCCCTGGCAGGCGCGGCATTCACCGGTTTTGGCTGTTCGCTGATATTTCCCGCATTGGGGGTGGAAGTGGTGAAACGCGTGCCTGAGTCGGTACGCGGTACGGCGCTGGGCGGGTATTCCGCCTTTCAGGATATTTCGTACGCCTTTACCGGCCCGTTAACCGGTGTTTTAGCCACCTCGCAGGGATACGCTTCCGTGTTTATTGCCGGTGCGGTTTGCGCCGTGCTGGGCATCGCCGTCACGCTGAATTTTTCCATTAACCAGCGCTTAGAAGAGAACCCACAGTAAAAATATCACTACGCAGACGCTGGCAATCACCACAAACATGGGTTTTTGAAATAGGGATTGCCAGTTAAGCGGCAGTGCGGCAATCAGTGGATTGAGCAGCGGCTGCGGGGCTGTCCAGTCGGTTTCCGGCGATCGCTGTATGCGTTGGCTGTACAGAAAAGTAAGCGCTTCGCTGAGTTGCATCGGCGTCATCAGGGCTGGCAGGCTGGCATTGAAACGGTTTTGCATATAGTCCGACATCATTTGCTGCTCTTGCGCATCAAGGGGATGTGGTAACACCGTCTGTAATAGCGAGAGATTCGACATCACGTGGTTAGACGGCGGCGCGAGCGCCGTTGCCGCGCCGGGCGCATTGGCGGTATTCGCCGCGTTGGCGGCGGGTTGACCCGGCGCTGAATCGTTAGCGGTAAATACTGTCGGTTGTGAAGGTGGCGTTTGCGTTTGATGTAATGACGCCTGCGCCTGCAGGAACTGAGTCAGTAACTGCAGATTTTTCGCCGGTATGGCATCGCCCGAATTTAGATTTTGCATCGTCATCAGCGTTGCCCAGATTTTTGCCGGTTGTTCTCCCGTCTGCGAGGCCAGCCGGGCGACCAACTGATTCAGGCTTTGTTGTTCGGCAGGCTGTAGGGGACGATCGAGAGGATTTGACGGCGATGGCTGTTGGACGGCCGTGGCGTTGGCGGTCGGTTGCGGCGATTGCCCGTTTTGTAAAAACGTAACGACCTGCTGCAACTGAGTTTTGTTCAGCGAACTCAAAACGGTATGACCGAACTGCTGACGGATAAAATCACTTACCGCCTGACGATTATTTCCGTCTGGCAGCATCGTGGTTAAACGCTGTATCAGCTGCTGCCGGCCGGCATTATCCTGATGTTGTACTTCGCTTAATCGTGTCTGCAGCAACTGTTCCGCAGGCTGATAGTGGCGTGACATCAGTTCGGCGCTTTCCGTCAATCCCAGCCCCTGTTTTACCCCGTTCCAGACTTCCGTCGTTTTTAACGTGCTGAGCGACACAATTTTAACGATCAGGTTCTCAAGCGTGGTGCGTTGCGCTAGCGTCAGCGGCCGATCGCCGCCGTCGGCGCCGGTGGGCGAGGTGGCCGGCGAAGTCGCGCCGATGGAACGCTCGCCCGGCAGTGGGGCGCCTGGACCGCTTACAGGTTGCATACCAATCATCCTCACTGCAGGCTGCTAATGGGAGGAATCATAGCAAGCTCTATGATCAACAGATAGCCCTGAAACCATTACGGAGGTTAACTTCCGCCAACCAATAGCGTTGGGCTTCCTCCGCATTCAGTGGCAAAATAACCCCCCTATTTTGGGCCGGGTAACAGATTATCGGGGAAGACAATGAAGATTCTGGTTGATGAAAACATGCCGTATGCACGCGAACTCTTTAGCCGACTGGGCGATGTTCAGGCCGTGCCGGGGCGTCCGCTGCCGCGTGAGGCGCTGAATGGCGCCGCCGCATTGATGGTTCGCTCAGTAACCAAAGTCAATGCCGAACTCTTGACCGGAACCTCTATTAAGTTCGTCGGCAGCGCCACCGCGGGCACCGATCATGTCGATCAGAACTGGTTGGCGGCCAACGATATTGGCTTTTCGGCGGCGCCGGGTTGCAATGCGATCGCCGTTGTCGAATACGTCTTTTCTTCCCTGCTGATGCTTGCCGAACGTGATGGATTCCAACTGCGCGATAAAACCGTCGGCATTGTCGGCGTCGGTAATGTCGGCGGCCGACTGAACGAACGCCTGAAAGCCTGGGGGGTAAAAACGCTACTGTGCGATCCGCCCAGAGCGGAACGGGGAGACGCTGAAGATTTCCTGCCGTTTGCAACGCTGGTGCGGGATGCCGATATCCTGACGCTGCATACGCCGTTATACCTTGACGGACCGTATAAGACGCACCATCT
The DNA here is from genome assembly GCF_002291445.1 of Brenneria goodwinii. NCBI lineage: Bacteria > Pseudomonadati > Pseudomonadota > Gammaproteobacteria > Enterobacterales > Pectobacteriaceae > Brenneria > Brenneria goodwinii. Next base: position 684,937 of record NZ_CP014137.1, read on the forward strand.
GGTTGATGCGTCGGTACTGAATGACTTTGCCGAAGGCCGTATCCTGATTAACGCCTGCCGAGGGCCGGTGGTGGATAACGCCGCCTTGCTGAATGTTTTGAATCAGGGGAAAAAATTCAGCGTAATTCTCGATGTCTGGGAGCCGGAACCGGCTTTGTCTACGGATTTGCTGGCGTTGGTCGATATCGGTACGTCGCATATCGCCGGGTATACGCTGGAAGGCAAAGCCCGCGGCACCACTCAGGTTTTTGAGGCCTGGAGTCGATTTATCGGTAATCCCCAGCAGGTGGCGCTGCCTTCCCTGTTGCCGAAACCGGAGGTCGCCGAAGTGATACTAACGTCGCAGTTGGATGAAGCGTTATTAAAGCGTCTGGCGCATCTGGTGTATGATGTGCGCCGGGACGATGCCCTGCTGCGTCATGCGGCGCATCAGGAAGGCGGATTTGATCGCCTGCGTAAAAATTATCAGGAACGACGCGAGTGGTCGTCACTCCATGTTGTCTGCGCCGACAGCGACAGCGCGGACTGTCTGAATAAGTTGGGGTTCAACGCCACGGTAGTGGTGAATCGTTAATCACTTTCTTCATCTTTGCTGTCATCCTCGCGCGGGTCAACATCAGGAATGGTTGTTAACGCCGCTGGCGTCGAACCCCAGGACGGGGCGCGCAATGCGGGGATCTGCTTTTGAAACAATATATTGGGGAGATTCCCGCCGGCGCGGGAATGACGATTTGGCAAGGAATATCAAAGAAAAATACTGGGTCACAGAATGGGCGATAGGCTTATCGCCCATGGATGTTTCATTCATAAGTTTGGGGAGAAAACCACATGTCTGACGGCTGGAATATTGCTCTGCTGGGCGCCACGGGGGCTGTGGGCTCGGCGTTGCTGGAGTTATTGCAGGAGCGTGAATTTCCGGTGGGTGAACTGTATCCGCTGGCCAGTGAACGTAGCGTGGGTGAAATCATCCGTTTTAACGGCAGATCCTGTCCGGTAGAAGATGCGGCGGATTTCGACTGGTCACAGGCCCAGTTGGCGTTTTTTGTCGCCGGTCAGGAAGCCAGCGAGCGTTATGCCGAAGAAGCGGGCAATGCCGGCTGTCTGGTGATCGACAGCAGCGGCCTGTTTGCGTTGGAGCCGGATGTTCCGCTGGTGGTGCCGGGGGTGAATGCCTATACGCTGGCGGATTATCGTAACCGCAATATCGTTGCGGTGGCGGATAGCCTGACCAGTCAACTGCTGAAGGCGATTAAACCGCTGACGGATGCGGCGGGTTTGTCCCGTCTGCATGTGACGAATATGCTGTCGGTTTCCGCGCGCGGTAAAGCGGCGGTGGATGACTTGGCCGGACAGAGCGCGAGTTTGCTGAACGGCATTCCGCCTGAAGCGGGGTTTTTCCCTAAACAGCTGGCGTTCAACCTGTTGCCGCTATTGCCGGATCATGAAGGCAGCGTGCGCGAAGAGCGTCGCCTGGTGGATCAGGTGCGGAAAGTCTTACAGGATGACGGGCTGCCGGTTTCCGTTACCTGCATTCAGTCGCCGGTTTTCTACGGCCATGCGCAAGTGGTTCACTTTGAATCGCTGCGTCCGATGTCCGCGGAGGAAGCCCGTGATGAACTGTTGCAGACCGATGATGTGCAAGTCAGCGACGAGCAAGACTACCCCACACAGGTTGAAGATGCTTCCGGCAATGTGCGATTAAGCATCGGCTGCCTGCGTAATGATTACGGCATTCCTGAACTCTTGCAGTTCTGGTCGGTGGCGGACAATGTCCGTTTCGGCGGCGCGCTGATGGCGGTGGAAACGGCAGAGCGTCTGGTGCAGGAGTATTTGGGGTAATGTCGGAATTGATTCAGGCGAAGGAGAATGCTTCGCTGAAAATTGCGTTGGGGATTGAGTATGACGGCAGCCGCTATTATGGCTGGCAGCGTCAGGCCGAGGTGGACAGCGTTCAGGCGTGTCTTGAAAAGGCATTAAGCAAAGTGGCCAATGAACCGATCGGCGTATTTTGCGCCGGCCGTACCGATGCCGGCGTACACGCGACAGGGCAGGTCGTCCATTTCAGCACGCAGGCGATACGCCAGGATGCGGCCTGGACGATGGGCGTTAACGCCAATCTCCCGTCCGATATCGCGGTGCGCTGGGTAAAAACGGTCGATGATGACTTTCATGCCCGCTTCAGCGCCACGGCGCGTCGTTATCGTTACGTCATCTATAATCATCGCTATCGCCCCGCGGTGCTTGCCAAGGGGGTCACGCATTTTTACCATCCGCTGGACGCCGAGCGGATGGAGCGTGCCGGTCAATGTCTGCTGGGAGAGAACGACTTTACCTCATTTCGCGCCGTACAGTGTCAGTCCCGCAGTCCCTGGCGCAATGTAAATCATTTAAAGGTTACGCGTCATGGCGCTTATATCGTGGTAGATATCAAGGCCAATGCCTTTGTGCACCACATGGTCCGCAATATTGTCGGTAGCCTGATGGAAGTCGGGTGCGGTAATCGGCCGGAGGCGTGGATCGCGGAGCTGTTGGCGGCAAAAGATCGCACGTTGGCGGCAGCGACGGCCAGGGCCGAAGGGCTGTATCTGGTCGCGGTGGATTACCCCGCGCGTTTCGCGTTGCCTCAACCGGCGATGGGACCGCTATTTTTACATGATTAGCTTTTAAGTGACGCGTTTCCGACCGTCAGAACAGGCGGCCGGGAATAGAGAAGCGACATCAAGAGAGATGTTTTTAATGGAATTTATACATTTTATTATTGATTTTATCCTCCATATCGACGTTCATCTGGCGGAACTGGTGGCGGAATATGGTGTCTGGATTTATGCCATTTTGTTTTTGATTTTATTCTGTGAAACCGGGCTGGTGGTCACGCCGTTTTTACCGGGCGATTCGTTGCTGTTTGTCGCGGGCGCGTTGGCCGCATTGCCGTCTAACGCGCTGGACGTCCACCTGATGGTTTTCCTGATGGCGGTTGCCGCGATCCTGGGCGATGCGGTGAATTACACCATCGGTCGCCTGTTTGGCGAAAAGCTGTTCAGCAATGCGGATTCAAAAATTTTCCGCCGTAGTTATCTGGATAAAACGCATCAGTTTTATGCCCGTCATGGCGGTAAAACAATAATTCTGGCGCGCTTTGTCCCTATTGTGAGAACATTCGCGCCGTTTGTCGCCGGTATGGGGCATATGAGTTACCGGCATTTCGCCGCGTATAATGTCGCCGGCGCGTTGCTGTGGGTACTGTTGTTTACCTATGCGGGTTACCTGTTTGGTGATTTGCCCGTGGTGCAGGAAAACCTGAAATTGCTGATTGTCGCGATTATCGTCGTCTCTATTCTGCCCGGAGTGATTGAAATCATCAGGCATAAAAGAGCGGCGGCGCGTGGCAATGTAAAGTAAATGAAATAAACTTTAACATCCGGTTTTACCAGTTTTTTATCCACAGTACCGGAACGTTATGGTTTAATGGGCAGCATTTATGGTCTGTTCCTGGAACAATCCCTGGCGCCAATGCCTGGTATCGCCATCAGGGCGAGTCTCCGGCGTTTTTTAGTTGGTTGTGTTGTCAGGGGATAGTTAACGTGAACAGCGGACTGGCGTTTGCCAGGTTCAAGCAGAAAGGTTATCAATGAGCTGGATTGAACGAATTCTTAACAAAAGCAATATCACGCCGACCCGTAAAGCGAATATTCCTGAAGGCGTTTGGACTAAATGTGATAGTTGCGGCCAGGTGCTTTATCGCGCAGAGCTGGAGCGTAATCTGGAAGTTTGCCCTAAGTGCGATCACCACATGCGTCTCTCCGCGCGCGCTCGTCTACAATCTTTCCTGGATAAAGAAGGGACGGTAGAGTTAGGCAGCGAACTGGAGCCGAAAGATATCCTGAAATTCCGGGATTCTAAAAAATACAAAGATCGTTTGGTTGCCGCGCAAAAGCAATCTAACGAAAAAGATGCGCTGATTGTGATGAAAGGCACGCTATACGGTATGCCAATCGTTGCGGCTTCGTTTGAGTTTGCCTTTATGGGCGGTTCTATGGCGTCGGTCGTCGGGGCGCGTTTCGTTCGCGCCGTCGAGCAGGCGATTGAAGATGGCTGCCCGCTGGTCTGTTTCTCCGCCAGCGGCGGCGCCCGGATGCAGGAAGCGCTGATGTCGTTGATGCAAATGGCGAAAACCAGCGCGGCGTTGGCAAAAATGCGCGAGCGCGGTTTGCCCTACATCTCTGTATTGACCGACCCGACTATGGGCGGCGTATCCGCCAGTCTGGCGATGCTGGGCGATCTGAACATCGCCGAGCCTAAGGCGCTGATTGGTTTTGCCGGACCGCGAGTGATTGAACAGACCGTGCGTGAAAAATTGCCGCCGGGCTTTCAGCGCAGCGAATTCCTGATCGAAAAAGGCGCTATCGACATGATCGTTCGCCGCCCGGAAATGCGTTATAAACTGGCGAAGATCCTTGCCAAGTTGACCAACTATCCGGAACCGAGTAATGAAGTGGTGGAGCCTCATCATGATGAGACGCCTGAATCTCAGGATGACGCATAGTTGAACTAATGAACGGGAAGCATGAATGCCGCATTGAGCAAAATTTGTGCTTCCCGTATAAAATGAACCGTAAGCCAGTGAACGGGACTCATGGATAATCTTCAAAAACCCCAAGCCACGTCGCCTTTGGTCACGTGGCTTCATTATCTTGAGCATCTGCACGGCCAGGCCATCGATTTGGGACTGGCGCGCGTAAAGCAGGTCGCCGAGAATCTTCAATTGTTACGGCCCGCCAATGTGGTCTTTACCGTCGCAGGCACCAATGGCAAGGGCACAACCTGCTGCACGCTGGAATCCATACTGTTGGTCGCCGGATTGCGGGTCGGCGTATACAGCTCTCCGCACTTGCTGCGTTATACCGAGCGGGTAAGAATCCAGGGGAAAGAATTACCTGAGGCGATGCACTGTCAGGCATTTGCCGATATCGAAGCCGGAAGAGGGGAGGTTTCACTGACCTATTTCGAGTTCGGCACCCTGGCGGCGTTGCAGATGTTCAAACAGGCCGAGCTGGATGTGGTTATTCTGGAGGTTGGTTTAGGCGGACGTCTTGATGCGACCAATATCATCGATGCGGATGTTGCGGCGGTAACCAGCATCGCACTGGATCACACCGACTGGTTGGGAAACGACAGAGAAAGCATTGGCAGAGAAAAAGCGGGCATATTCCGGCGGGGTAAACCCGCGGTGGTCGGCGAACCCGATATGCCGATATCTATTGCCGACGTTGCCGGCGAAAAAGGCGCCGTGTTGTTACGGCGCGGTCGGGACTGGGACTTTTCCATTCAGCACGACGGATGGAGCTGGCAGAATAAGCAACGCGAATTGTCAGACTTGCCGATGCCGAATGTGCCGTTAGCCAATGCGGCGACGGCATTGACCGCGTTGAATTATTCCCCCTTGAATGTGAATGATCAGGCGATTCGTCAGGGATTGCGTCTGGCGTCGTTGCCCGGCCGTTTTCAAATCGTCGGCGAGAACCCGCTGTTGATTCTGGATGTCGCCCATAACCCTCACGCCGCCGCTTATCTGGCGAGCCGATTGGCGGCGCTGCCGAAAAACGGGAAAGTGCGCGCCGTGGTGGGAATGCTGTCGGATAAAGACATCGGCGGCACGTTGAACCATTTAAAACCATTGGTTGATAAGTGGTACTGCGCCCCGCTGGAGGGGCCGCGCGGGGCGACAGCGGAGCAGTTGGCCGAACACCTGGATCATTGCCGGCAATTCACTGACGTAGCCGACGCCTGGCGCCAGGCGATGGCCGCGTCGGCAAAACAGGATATCGTCATTGTCTGTGGATCTTTTCATACGGTAGCGCATGTCATGGAAGCGCTGGATGAGGGGAATGCGTATGGCGAGTAAATTTCAGAATCGGTTAGTGGGAACGATCATTCTGGTTGCGCTGGGGGTCATTGTGCTGCCCGGCCTGTTGGACGGTAAGAAAAAACACTATGAAGACGAGTTTGCGGCAATCCCGCTGGTTCCTACGCAGGATGAAAGCAACGAAATGGATTCGCTGCCCGCGCTGAATCAATCTTTGCCCAGCCAGCCGCCGGAAGGCGCCGAAGCGGCAATGAAAGATAATGCCGCCGAATCCGATGCGGAAAATAGCGATGCAGGCGCTAAAGCGGAACGTTCCGCTCCCGCAACCAATGCGCCAGCGGTGACGCCGCCGCCCGTTGCCGTCGAGCGGCCGGTGCAAAAACCGGTTGAAGTCAAACCGCAGCCGAAACCGGAAGTTAAGCCCAAACCCGAACCTAAGCCGGAGCCGAAACCTGAGCCGAAACCGGAAACCAAACCGGCGGAACAGGCTCCTGTCGGACAGGCCTTCGTGGTGCAACTCGGCGCGCTGAAAAATGCGGATAAGGTTAATGAGATCGTCGCCAAGCTGCGTCTTTCCGGCTACCGGGCGTATACCGTCCCCACGACGCCGGTTCAGGGACAGATTACCCGCATTTATGTCGGGCCGGATGCGTCGAGGCAGAAACTACAGGCCTCGCTGGCGGAACTTCACCAGATCAGCGGGCTAAACGGCCAGGTTAGATCGTATAGCGCGCGTTAGGGGATTAACGCATCGGCGGGCTATTTTTGTTTGGTTCTCTATTAATAAAATCGGCGGAAATACGCTACGCAAACGTTTTCTTTTTCTGTTAGAATGCGCCGCGAACAGGATGACGTGGCGACCTGACGGTTGGCATCGTTCATTGATTAGGATGACTCATGATTTGGGTTGATTACGTCATTATTGGCATCATCGGATTTTCGGCGCTGGTTAGCCTTATCCGGGGGTTTGTACGTGAAGCGTTGTCGCTGGTAACCTGGGGATGTGCGTTTTTTATCGCCAGTCACTACTATGTTTACCTCGCTGTGTACTTCACCCGTTTTGATGACGAACTGGTACGTAACGGTATTGCTATTGCCATTCTGTTTATTGCGACATTGATTGTGGGTGCTATCGTCAACTATGTGATCGGTTCATTAGTTGAACGCACCGGGCTTTCAGGCACCGACCGCGTATTAGGCGTTTGTTTCGGTGCGCTGCGCGGTGTGCTGATTGTTTCTGCACTGCTATTCTTTCTGGATACCTTCACCGGTTTTTCACAGAGTGCTGACTGGAAGCAGTCCCAGTTAATACCGCAGTTCAGTTACATTATCAGGTGGTTTTTTGACTACCTGCAAAGCACGTCAAGTTTCTTGCCGCAGCATCTATAGCTGCGGTAGCGCTGATGAGGAAAAGACACCATGTGCGGTATTGTCGGTATCGCCGGTTTTACACCGGTCAACCAGTCGATTTATGACGCGTTAACGGTGTTGCAACACCGTGGGCAGGATGCCGCAGGCATCATCACCATTGATGCCTTAAACTGTTTTCGCCTGCGCAAGGCCAACGGCCTGGTGAAAGATGTGTTTGAAGCACGGCACATGCAACGTTTACAAGGCAACATGGGCATTGGCCATGTGCGTTATCCCACTGCGGGCAGTTCCAGCGCTTCGGAAGCGCAGCCTTTCTATGTTAACTCACCGTTCGGCATCACGCTGGCGCATAACGGTAACCTGACCAACGCGCACGAACTGCGTAAAAAGCTGTTCGAGCAAGAGCGTCGTCATGTTAATACCACGTCGGATTCTGAAATTTTATTGAATATTTTCGCCAGAGAACTGGATCGTTTTCAGCACTATCCGCTGGAAGCCGATAACATTTTTGCGGCGGTTGCTGCGACACACCAGCAAATTCGCGGGGCTTATGCCTGTGTCAGTATGATTATCGGTCACGGGATGGTGGCTTTCCGCGATCCGAACGGTATTCGTCCTCTGGTTATCGGTAAACGCGATCTGGAAGATGGCCGCAGCGAATATATGGTGGCGTCGGAAAGCGTCGCGCTGGATACGCTGGGCTTTGAATTCCTGCGTGATGTGGCGCCGGGAGAAGCGATTTACATCACTGAGAAAGGGCAATTGTTCACCTGTCAGTGTGCCGAGAATCCGAAAAGCAATCCGTGCCTGTTCGAATATGTTTACTTCGCGCGCCCGGACTCTTTCATCGATAAAATTTCGGTGTACAGCGCACGCGTGCGGATGGGGCAGAAATTGGGTGAGAAGATCGCCCGCCAGTGGGAAGATCTCGACATTGATGTGGTGATCCCCATTCCTGAAACGTCCTGTGATATCGCGCTGGAAATCGCGCGCATTATTAACAGGCCATATCGCCAGGGCTTTGTGAAGAACCGCTACGTAGGCCGTACCTTTATCATGCCGGGCCAGCAGGCTCGCCGCAAATCGGTACGCCGCAAGCTGAATGCTAACCGCGCCGAGTTCCGAGATAAAAACGTTCTGCTGGTCGATGACTCCATCGTCCGCGGTACGACCTCAGAGCAGATTGTGGAGATGGCGCGCGAAGCGGGAGCCAAGCGTGTCTATCTGGCCTCGGCCGCGCCGGAAATCCGCTTCCCCAACGTTTATGGCATTGATATGCCAAGCGCCAATGAACTGATTGCCCACGGCCGCGAAGTGGAAGAGATCCGGCAGCTTATTGGCGCAGACGCGCTAATCTTCCAGGATCTTGACGATCTGATCGCCGCCGCGCGTGAAGATAACCCGGATATCACTCAGTTTGAATGTTCGGTATTCAACGGGGTGTATGTGACCAAAGACGTCGACCAGAGCTATCTGGACTATCTGGAAGTCCTGCGTAATGACGATGCGAAAGCGTTGCGTAGCCAGAGCGAAGTGGAAGATCTGGAGTTGCACAACGAAGGTTAAGTCAAAGCCTTTTCGCGGTGTCACTAAAAGGGGAGTGCGCTTGGGCGCGCTCCCCTTTCTGTCATTGAGTCATCTTCACGAAGGCGGGACTCTGCTTTTTGTGATGATGCTATATCATTGGGTAGATTCCTGCTTTCGCAGAAATGACGAATGTCGATATGATGAAAGGGACTTACACATTGTCGGCCGGAGGCAGTATTGATGAAGCGACTTATTATAGGTATTTCCGGCGCCAGCGGGGTGATTTATGGCGTTCGCCTGCTGCAGGTTCTACAGGCGGTTGACGGTATAGAAGCGCACTTGATTATGAGTCAGGCGGCCCGGCAGACGCTGTCTTTGGAAACGGATTTCAGCCTGCGCGATGTCCAGGCGCTGGCCGATGTGGTGCATGATACGCGTGATATTGCCGCCAGTATCTCTTCCGGTTCATTTAAAACCGCCGGCATGGTGATTCTGCCCTGCTCAATAAAAACCCTGTCGGCGATTGCCCACAGCTACAGCGACAACCTGCTGGCGCGCGCCGCCGATGTCGTGCTGAAAGAGCGCAGGCGACTGGTGCTCTGTGTGCGTGAAACGCCGCTGCATCTGGGGCATCTGCGAATAATGACCGCGGCTGCGGAGCTAGGCGCGATTATCATGCCGCCAGTGCCCGCTTTTTATCATCGCCCGCAAAGTGTGCAGGATATCGTCGATCAGACGGTGAACCGGGTTCTCGATCAGTTTGATATTACGCTGTCGGAAGATCTTTTCACTCGCTGGCAAGGCGCGTGAACGTTGCATGTTTTTTGCGCATTAGTTTTTAGCGCGCCAAGCTGTCAGATGCATCGCCCCATTTTGGGGCTTTTTTATGGTGATGCACTACATTGTTGCGTCGTCGCCCCTTTATGGTGCTAATGAGATCCGTGCTTATTATTTTATGGCTTGTCTTTTTCTATTGAGAATCGGTTCCTGCCATTCCTTATGAGAAGTTAAGTCTAAAAATTATTGTTAATCATTGGATTAGGTGATTTTTAGCGTTATCCCCATTATGCCATTTTGTTAATGCGAATTTCTTATTATGGCATGAAAACTGCAGGGCTCCTGAGTGGAAGAGCAGAGTAATTAATCACGTTAGCTGTTTTTAAAGCAATAAATCATCCAGATGTCGACAAATAATTTTTGACCTTCAATCACTCATTGGAAAGGTAGCAATATGAAAAAACTGATAAAAGTTTTGCCGCTGGCATTAATTTTGGCCGCAGGAAGCGCGATGGCTGACATTCCCAAGAACCTTAAATTGGGTACCGATCCCACTTACGCGCCGTTTGAATCTAAAAATGCCAGTGGTGAATTGATTGGGTTTGATATCGATCTGGCGAAAGAACTGTGCAAACGTATCGAGACTCACTGCACTTTTGTCGAAAGTGACTTTGATGCGTTAATCCCGTCCCTGAAGGCTAAAAAAATCGATGCCATTATCTCTTCGCTCTCCATCACGGAAAAGCGTCAGCAGGAGATCGCCTTTACCGACAAACTTTACGCCGCTAATGCGCGACTGATCGCCAAAAAAGGCAGCAGCATCCAACCGACGCTGGAATCTCTGGCCGGTAAACGCGTCGGCGTATTGCAGGGCACCACCCAGGAGTCCTACGCCAATGCGAACTGGCAGCCGAAAGGGGTGGATATCGTCGCTTATCAAAACCAGGATCTGGTCTATGACGATTTGACCGCTGGCCGTATCGACGCGGCGTTCCAGGATGAAGTGGCGGCTAGCGAAGGCTTTTTGAAGTTGAATGTGGGCAAAGATTATGAATTCGCCGGGCCGGCGGTGAAAGACGACAAATATTTTGGCGTCGGTACCGGTATAGGGTTACGCAAAGAAGACTCAGAATTGAAAGCCGCGCTGGATAAGGCATTTGCAGAAATGCGCGCAGATGGCACCTACGATACTTTTGCGAAGAAATATTTCGATTTTGACGTCTACGGCGGTTAATTAAATAGTTAAGGTTGGCAATGGGGTGTCGCTGCTGCTTTCATCCCGTTTCCTTGCTTTTGTCCCGGCGTTCAAAGATAGCGAAAATGTTTTTGAACGCTGCTTGCGGCAACACATGGAAGATACGGTCAAAGAATCATATTTCGTTATCAACCCCTGGTTTACCTTAAACGGAAATAAGCAATGTTCTACGGCTATTCCCAATTAATTCTCGATGGTGCGGCAATGACGCTGAAGCTGGCGGTGAGTTCACTGTTGCTGGCGCTAGTCATTGGTCTGATTGGGGCTAGCGCGAAGCTCTCCCCCAATCGCCTGTTATCCGGCTGTTTCTCCTGCTATACCACGCTGATTCGCGGCGTTCCTGATTTGGTGCTGATGCTGCTGATTTTTTATGGTTTGCAGATAACGCTGAATAGCGTAACGGAGATGCTGAATTTCAGACAGATTGATATCGATCCGCTTACGGCAGGCGTGATTACTCTGGGTTTTATCTATGGCGCCTATTTTACCGAAACGTTTCGCGGCGCCTATCTGGCCGTGTCGCGCGGTCAAATTGAGGCGGCCGTCGCATTTGGTTTTTCGCCAATGAAAGTCTTCCGCCGGATCCTGTTTCCCTCAATGATGCGCTTTGCCTTACCCGGCATTGGCAATAACTGGCAGGTGATTTTAAAAGCGACGGCTCTGGTGTCGTTACTTGGCCTGAATGATGTGATTAAGGCAACGCAGCTTGCCGGTAAAGGCGCGCATGAGCCATTTTATTTCGCGCTGGTCGCCGGGGGCATGTATTTGATTTTTACCACCCTCTCCAATGGGGTTCTGTGGTGGCTGGAAAAACACTATTCGCAGGGAGTCAGAAAGGTAAGTTATGAGTGAGATCCTGCAACAATATTGGCAGCCCCTGCTGTGGAGCGATGGTTATCGCATGACCGGTCTGGCTATGACGATGTGGCTGCTGATTTCCTCCGTGGTGATTGGCGGCGCGCTGGCGATACCGTTGGCGGTTGCCAGAGTCTCGCCGCGACGCCGGTTTAGTTTGCCGGTTTGGGTATTTACCTATGTTTTTCGCGGTACGCCGCTTTATGTTCAGCTATTGGTTTTTTATTCCGGGGTTTACAGTTTGGAAATCGTACGGGGAACCGATCTGTTGAATGCTTTTTTTCGCAGCGGTTTGAATTGCGCCGTTCTGGCGTTGGCGTTGAATACCTGCGCTTACACCACGGAAATTTTTGCCGGTGCGATCCGCTCCATTCCCTATGGCGAAATTGAAGCTGCACGGGCTTACGGTTTTTCGCGTTTTAAGCAGTATCGCTGCATTATTTTGCCGGGCGCGTTGCGTATTGCGTTGCCGGCCTATAGCAATGAGGTGATCCTGATGCTGCATTCGACCGCGCTGGCGTTTACCGTTACCGTGCCGGATATTCTGAAAATTGCCCGTGATATTAATGCCGCAACCTATCAACCGTTTTATGCGTTTGGCATTGCCGCCGTGATCTATCTGGTGATTTCTTTTGCGTTAATCGGCCTGTTCAAAAAAGCAGAACAGCGTTGGTTGCGTCATCTATCTCCCCGTTCATCCCACTAAACGCAGGAATAAAACATGTCGAATAATAAGCTGATGGTGACAGAACTGCGTAAGCGTTATGGACAGCTTGAGGTATTGAAAGGCATTTCGTTGCAGGCGAAAGCCGGGGATGTGATTTCGATTATCGGTTCATCCGGTTCAGGCAAGAGCACGTTGCTGCGCTGTATTAATTTCCTGGAAAAGCCCTGTGAGGGGGCGATTTATGTCAACGATCAGGAAATCCGCATGGTGCGCGATAATGACGGCCAGTTGAAGGTTTTTGATAAAAAGCAGCTTCAAATGTTGCGCACCCGGCTGACGATGGTATTTCAGCATTTCAATCTGTGGAGCTTCATGACCGCGCTGGAAAACGTGATGGAAGCGCCGGTTCAGGTGTTGGGGCTGAGTAAGGCGGAGGCGCGTGAGCGGGCGATTTTTTATCTGAATAAAGTCGGCATCACGGGTGACGCGCAGGATAAATATCCGGCTAACCTTTCAGGCGGACAGCAGCAGCGTGTGTCGATTGCCCGCGCCCTGGCCATGGAGCCGGAAGTGCTGCTGTTTGATGAACCCACGTCCGCGCTGGATCCTGAATTGGTGGGCGAGGTGCTGCGGATCATGCAGCAACTGGCTGAAGAGGGGAAAACGATGGTGGTGGTGACGCATGAAATGGAATTTGCGCGCCATGTTTCCAGCCATGTGATCTTTCTTCATCAGGGCGTAATTGAAGAAGAAGGACCGCCGAGCGCGCTGTTCGGTAGCCCTAAGAGCCCCCGCTTACAGCAGTTTCTTTCGGGTTCCCTGAAGTGAATGCCTCAGGCTGACATCCCCTCTTTCCCTGCGCCATCCCCGCGCCGGCGGGGATTTGCTTTCAAGTAGCGGATTGATAGCAGGAACGACGGTTGGGATTCGGTATTACCAAGGCGACTTGGTCACAACCGTCTGAGGTTGATATTATGTCAGCCCGGTTTTTTTGTTACCTCTTCCAGGGCTTCTTTCAGTTCAAAGTAACGAAAACCGAAGCCAGCCGACTCCAGCCGCGCCGGGATCGCTCGCTGCCCGCCGAGCACCAGCGTGGCAGCCTCTCCCATCAGCAATTTTATGGCAAATCCCGGCGCACGGAGGAAACCTGGTCGATGCAGCACCTCCGCCAGCAAGGCGGAAAATTGCTCGTTACGCACCGGGTAAGGGGAAACCATGTTAAATGGTCCGCTGAGCACGTCGCTATCCAGCAGATAAATAATACCGTTCACCATATCGTCGATATGAATCCACGGCATGTACTGTTTGCCCGAGCCCAACGGGCCGCCGAGGCCCAAACGAAACAGAGGCAGCATTTTTGCCAGCGCGCCTCCCTGGGCGGAAAGCACGACGCCGGTACGTAACAGACAGACGCGGGTTTTGTCGCTTTCGGCGGACTGCGCTAGCGCTTCCCAACGAGCACAAAGATGATGCGTGAAGTCATTGGCGGGCGTTTCCTCTTCCGTCACCAGCGCGGCGCCCTGATCGCCGTAATACCCGACGGCGGAACCAGAAATGAAAACGGACGGCGGTTCGCTGCTGTCTTTAATCAGTCTGGCGAGTCGTTCGGTAATATCCCAGCGGCTCTGGCTCAGGCGCTGTTTCTGCTTTGGCGTCCAGCGCTTGTCGGCGATTGGCTCGCCAGCCAGGTTAATCACGCCATCGAAGGCGTTCAGTGAGGTTTTGTCGTCCAGAGTGGACCAATATTCCACCCGATCGCCGAATATCGACCGGGCGCGTTCAGGATTGCGGGTCACGACGGTAATAGAATGAGAAAGTAACAGTAATCGTTGAATCAAATGGCGTCCGATAAGGCCGGTGCCGCCGGTAATTAATAATTGCATGTCTGGCCTCGCTTATCCCTGTCATCTTTCAAGCCGCAGGTGTTGACTGCCTGCTCCTTGAAATTTATTGGGTGTATGCTTTTTATTCTTTAAGTCAGTGGCGTTTAGCTGCATTTTTAAAGTGCTTGGGCAATCTGCGTATTTTATGGTGCTCCGGCTTCCGACAGACCGGGCCTTGCCTGGTAATAGCGCATGGTCATAGAGACGGAATCGGCATAACGCAGCGCAAATAATTTATCCACTTCAACTTCAGCATAGGTGATCCAGTCATGATTGCTGGCGATATCAAGCACATCCTGTGTTAATTTTTCCAGCAGAGCAAAATGGTTCTCCTCAACATGGCGAATAATGTTCTTGGTGATAGTGCGGTAATTCACGGCGTCATTGATATTTTCGCTGCTGCGTGATTTTTCCGCCGGGTAATGGATCTCGGCATTGATGACGATATCCTGCTTGTTGTTGATCTCTTCGTCTTTGATTCCAACGAAGGTGCGTAATCGCAGATTTTTTATTCGAATAATGGCATCAGTATTACGGTGTGACATTTATCGCCCCTTTCTTGTTGTGACGTTACGGTGTTATCGATGTTGCCTGCGCCCTGATATGGGATTTATTACGCGCTTTTTATTATCACACCACCGGCGATTTTCGGTATCGCAGGCAGCGTATTCTTTGCTTTTGTCCGGCCATCGTCTGGCTGAGGATTGGGATTCATTGGGTATAACCCTCTTTTGTTGTCCGTGACAAGATCCGAATCCGCTATCGACTATTGCTGGATTCAGCGCCGCATCGCCCTAAAAAAGTGCATGCCCTTAAATTACGCGCCGAATGCATCATCGTGGATCGTGGCGCATTAACGCGGTGCGTTGAAGGCGATAAACCATTTTCCGGAACCGCCTCTTGCTGGTATCCGCTTTTCTTCGGCATCTGGTACGCTCTTTGCAATATCCCTGCATATTTTATTGCAATCAGGGGATGGCTATTATGGAAAACAATAAGGCAGAGCCAGGATTAAAACGTACGTTAGGCAGTTTTCATCTATGGGGTATTGCCGTTGGATTAGTGATTTCGGGGGAATATTTTGGTTGGAGTTATGGCTGGGCGCAGGCCGGTACGCTGGGGTTTCTGATTACCGCGCTGGCGATTGCCGCCATGTATTGCGCTTTTATCTTCAGTTTTACCGAGTTGACCACATCAATACCCCATGCCGGTGGGCCATTTGCCTACGCTTACCGCGCTTTTGGCCCAACCGGGGGTTTTGTCGCCGGGTTTGCGACGCTGATTGAATTTGTCTTCGCGCCGCCGGCTATTTCGATGGCTATTGGCGCCTATCTGAACGTGCAGTTTCCGTCGTTGGATCCTAAGTGGGTCGCCGTCAGCGCCTACCTGATTTTTATGGGACTCAATATTCTTGGCGTTGGCATCGCCGCCACATTTGAATTGATGGTGACGCTGCTGGCGATTTTTGAATTGTTGGTGTTTATGGGCGTGGTGGCGCCTGGTTTTGAATGGAGCAATTTTACCAATCTGGGCTGGGCGGGTTCTGATGCGTTCAGTTCGGTGGCGATCTCCGGTATTTTCGCCGCCATCCCGTTCGCTATCTGGTTCTTTCTGGCGATTGAAGGGGCGGCGATGGCCGCAGAAGAGGCGAAAGATCCCCGCCGCACCATTCCTCGCGCCTTTATCTGCGGTATTCTGACGCTTACCCTTTTGGCTGTTGGCGTCATGCTGTTTGCCGGCGGAGTGGGAGACTGGCGTCAACTGTCGAATATCAACGATCCGCTCCCTCAGGCAATGAAACTGATTGTTGGCCATAACAGTGGTTGGTTGCATATGCTGGTATGGTTGGGTCTGTTCGGTCTGATCGCGTCGTTTCACGGTATTATCATGGGATATTCCCGTCAAATCTTCGCACTGGCGCGTGCCGGGTATTTGCCTAAACCTCTGGCGCGTATCCACACGCGTTTCCGTACTCCCCACCGGGCGATTCTGGCGGGGGGGATTGTGGGTATCGCCGCGATCTTCTCGGATTCGCTGGTGACGATCGGCGGACAGCCATTAACCGCCAATATTGTGACCATGTCGGTGTTCGGCGCGATCGTGATGTATATCATCTCAATGGCTTCGCTCTTCAAACTGCGTCGCAGCGAACCTACGCTGAGTCGTCCGTTTCGCGCGCCCTGGTATCCGTTCGCTCCGGCTTTTGCGCTGGTCATGGCGGTAATCTGTCTGGCTGCTATGGTTTATTACAATACCTTATTGGCAACGATTTTTGCCGCCATGATGTTGATCGGCTATGGCTGGTTCCGTCTGACCAGCGGATCGCGTGATTCAGCGGAGTTTGATCCGCAACTGACCGTGTCCAAATAAAAGTTGGTGGCGACTTTCACCGTGATATTGAACTCTCTGGGGCTGCCACGGGATGCGGCGCCCCTGGCAGGCGCCTCATTTTTCCCGCTCAGCCGATATCGATAAGCATTAAATACTGAATAAGCGCGGCCCGTTATTCCTATAGCGGGCTGTTGCCAATAGAACGAGGCAAAGCATGTATCAGACTACGCTGAGTCACCGCAGTTATCGTTTTAATGATTTGCGTGAGCTGATGGCAAAGGCATCGCCGGCGCGCTCCGGCGATGTTCTGGCCGGCGTGGCGGCCGAAAGCGCGGAAGAGCGCATGGCTGCCCGTATGGCGCTGGCTGACCTGCCGCTGGATATCTTTTTGCAGCAGGCATTAATTCCATATGAACAGGATGAGGTCACGCGGCTGATTATCGACAGCCATGACCGGGAGGCGTTCAGCCTGATTTCCCACCTGACGGTGGGAGACTTCCGCAACTGGTTGCTGAGTGAAAGCACCGACAGCGCGTTACTGGCCCGGGCTGCGCCGGGCATCACGCCGGAAATGGCGGCGGCCGTCAGTAAAATCATGCGCAATCAGGATCTGATCCTGGCGGCGAAAAAATGCCGGGTAATCACAAAGTTTCGTAATACCATTGGGCTGCCCGGTCACATTAGCGTGCGGCTGCAGCCTAATCATCCTACCGACGATCTGAGGGGGATCGCCGCCAGCATGCTGGACGGATTGCTGTACGGCAGCGGCGATGCGGTGGTCGGCATTAACCCCGCCAGCGACAGTCTGCCGCTGCTGGAGAAGCTGAACTACATGTTGGACGATGTGATCGGCCGTTTTGAAATCCCAACCCAGTCTTGCGTACTGACGCACGTCACTAATACTTTGCAACTGATGGAACGCGGCGCGCCCGTTGATCTGGTGTTCCAGTCGATTGCGGGAACCGAAGCGACCAATGCCAGCTTTGGTTTTAATCTGGCTACGCTGGAAGAAGCGCACCAGGCGGCTTTAAGCCAGAAGCGCGGTACGCTGGGTAACAACGTGATGTATTTTGAAACCGGGCAGGGCAGCAGCCTATCCGCCAATGCGCATCACGGCGTCGATCAGCAAACCTGCGAAGCCCGTGCTTACGCAGTGGCCCGACGCTTCTCTCCGCTGCTGGTGAATACGGTGGTGGGCTTTATCGGTCCTGAATATCTGTATGACGGCAAGCAGATTATCCGCGCCGGTCTGGAAGACCATTTCTGCGGCAAGCTGCTGGGCGTCCCGCTGGGGTGCGACGTGTGTTACACCAACCATGCCGAAGCCGATCAGGACGATATGGATACGCTGCTAACGCTGCTGGCCAATGCCGGATTGACCTTTCTCATGGGGGTTCCCGGGGCCGATGATATCATGCTCAACTATCAGAGCACGTCTTTCCATGATGCGCTTTATATTCGTGAATTGCTGGGGCTGAAACATGCGCCGGAATTCGGCGCCTGGCTGGAGCGGATGCGGATCATCGATACACAGGGCCGGTTGTGCGACGCCAGCAGTCAGCATCCGTTGTTACAGCATCAACCCTATCTGGAGAAGAGCGTATGAGTAAGGTGATCCACGCTAATCCTTGGGAAACATTGCGCGAGTACACCAACGCGCGCATTGCTTTGGGGCGCACGGGCGCCAGCATGCCGACCAGTGAACTGTTGAAGTTCGGCATGGCGCATGCGCAGGCGCGTGACGCCGTTCACCAGGCGTTTGACAGTGAAACGCTGGCCAGCCAGTTGGAGCAAGAGGGGTTGAAAACCCTTACGGTACATAGCGCAGCGGAAAACCGGCAGCAATATCTGTGTCGGCCGGATTTAGGCCGCCGCCTTTCTGCTTCAAGCCGCGAGTTGTTGTTGTCGATGTCCGGCAAACCCGCTGATTTGCTGCTGGTGGTGGGGGATGGCTTATCTTCCAAAGCGGTGCATCGGCAGGCCGTACCGTTGATTAAAGCCTTGCGGCCTTATATTTCCCAATTAGGGCTTTCGTTGGCGCCGATTGTTCTGGCGCATCAGTCCCGAGTGGCGCTGGGGGATGATATCGGCGAGTGTTTACAGGCGAAAGCGGTCGCCATTCTGATTGGCGAGCGTCCCGGGCTTTCTTCACCGGATAGCCTCAGCGTTTATATGACCTGGGGGCCGAATACCCGACGGCTGGAGTCGGAACGCAACTGTATTTCCAATATCCGTCCCGAAGGATTGGATTATCCCCTGGCGGCGTTTAAGCTGGCCTGGCTGCTGGAACAGAGTTTCCAGCGTCGGTTATCGGGGGTTCAGCTAAAAGATGAGAGTGATAATCCGGCACTGCATGGGCGGGTTGCGCCGCCATCTTCCTGGTTACTGGCGCGCCAATGATAATGTCTGGTTGCGGGGGCTGTGGCGGCATTGCGATTTATCCTGAATTGGCAGTAAGACCCGCCCCGCAACTTTGTTAAACTATACCTGAATTGCAACTTCAAGTAAGAAGGGTATACACGATGAAATTGATGTTTGCATCAGACATACATGGATCTTTAACCGCCACGGATCGGGTACTGGATATTTTTGCGCAAAGCGGCGCCGAGTGGCTGATTCTTCTGGGCGATTTCCTTAATCACGGTCCCCGGAATCCGTTGCCTGAAGGCTATCAGCCCGCGGATGTCGCCACCCGGCTGAATGCCTATGCTTCACGCATCATTGCGGTACGGGGAAACTGCGATAGTGAGGTGGATCAGATGCTGCTTGATTTTCCGGTGACGGCTCCTTGGCAACATGTGCTATTGCCGCAAAATCGCCTTTTCCTGACGCATGGACACCTCTATCATCCTGACAATCTGCCGCCGTTAAATGAAGATGATGTGCTGGTTTATGGTCATACACATATTCCGGTGGCGGAAAAACGGGGGAGTTTATACTGCTTTAATCCCGGCTCGGTCAGTCTTCCCAAAGGCGGCTATCCTGCCAGTTACGGGATGCTGGAGCGGGGCGTTTTGCAGGTTCTTCCGCTGCTTGGTGGAGAGCCTATTGCGCAGGTGACCATTAGGCATTAATTTAGCGGACAGTCAAAATCAGTTATTTAAAACAGGTGCGCGTAGCAACGCGCCCATACTTAAAGGGTTTCAGAGGATGGCGGAACAAAGTCAGTCAGCAGGCACAGAGTGGGTTGATATTGTCGATGAAAACAATGAGGTCATCGCCCAATCAAGTCGTCAGCAGATGCGTGCTCAGTGTCTGCGCCATCGGGCTACCTATATCGTCGTGCATGATGGTATGGGGAAAATCCTGGTTCAGCGCAGGACTGAAATCAAAGACTTCTATCCGGGATGGCTGGATGCGACGGCCGGCGGCGTCGTACAAAGCGGTGAGAACATGCTTGAGTCCGCCCGCCGTGAGGCGGAGGAAGAGCTGGGTATCGCCGGCGTGCCGTTTGCAGAACATGGTTTATTTTATTTTGAAGCGGATAACTGCCGGGTGTGGGGCGCGTTATTCAGTTGCGTGACCCACGGGCCGTTTGCTCTGCAGGAGTCAGAAATTGATGAAGTCAGCTGGCTGTCTCCAGAGGAGATCACCGCGCGGTGCGATGAATTTACGCCTGATTCACTCAAGGCATTATCGCTGTGGTTAACGCGTTACAACGACCAAAACTACGGTAAGCCGTTGGGGCCGCGTGAAAGTGATATCGACGGTCAGAGTCGTTCTGAAAATGACGGTTTCATTGAACTGGAAAAGTAAGGTTTTCTATTAGCTTGATGACGGTTAGCCGCTAACCAACCTCGCGCCAGTCATTATTCCCGAGAGTATGGGATTATCCTGACAACGAACGTGTTGAGTTTAAATCAGCCCCTGCTTTAGTGAAAAAGCAGGGGCTGATTGTTAAGACAAAGACTGATATACATTAGCCCTAGAGGTTAACGGACAATAATACCCAGCAGAATGCCCAGCGCACCGAAGTCCGCATCACTGAATGTGGTGTTGGCAAAACCGATTTCGCCCAGCACTGGCAGCAGGAACACCGGCAGAAAGGTGATTAGCAGACCCTGAGCAAAAGCGCCCAGAATCGCCCCGCGCCGACCACCGGTCGCATTACCAAATACGCCTGCGGCGGCGCCAACGAAAAAGTGCGGAACGACACCGGGAATAATCACCGTCATATTGAGCAGATACAGCGCGAACATACCGAGAATACCCGCGGCAAAGCTGCTGAGAAAACCGACCAATACCGCGTTTGGCGCATAGGGAAACACGATCGGGCAATCAAGCGCCGGTTTGGCATTGGGCACCAGTTTGTCAGAGATGCCTTTGAAAGCCGGAACGATTTCGGCAATCACCATTCGTACACCCTGTAAAATGATGTAGACGCCAGCAGCAAAGGTAATCGACTGGATAATCGAAAACATCAGCCAGTTCTTGCCGCCACTAATGCTCTTGACGAATTCCGGTCCGGCGAACAGACAGGTAATAATGAAGATAATGCTCATGGTGAACGCGATCGCGACCGGCGTATCCCGCAGAAACAGCAGGCTTTTCGGTACATTCATATCTTCAGTTGAATGCGCTTTGTTGCCAAACCGGCTGCCGATGAAGCCAGCCAGTACGTACGATAATGTTGAAAAATGGCCGATCGCCACTTCGTCGGAACCGGTGACTTTTTTCATGTACGGGTGAGCAATCGCCGGGAAAAAAACCATCGCCGTGCCAGTGACCAGTGAACCAATGGCAATCAGCGCCACGCCGGAGATGCCTGCGGTAGCCAGAATAACCGCCACCATCATCGACATGAATAGCGTGTGATGTCCGGTAAGGAAGATGAACTTCCAAGGAGTGAAACGGGCGATCAGAATGTTAATTACCATGGCGAAGAACATGATCATCGCCATCTCTCTACCAAAACTTTTCTGCGCTACCGAAACAATCGCCTCATTGTTTGGCACGACGCCCTGAATACCAAACGCGTGCTGAAAGATATTGGCAAAATCGCCCAACGAGGCGACAACCAGACCTGCGCCCGCGCCGAGTATGATAAAACCCATGATGGTTTTGACCGTGCCTTTAATGCATTCGGTAACGGGTTTTTTCTGGGCGACAAGACCAATCAATGCAATCAGACCGACCAGAATCGACGGTTCGGACAGCACGTCACTCATCAAAAAATGAAAGAAATCCATACTGACCTCCGGTTACAGGGCGCCTAGTTCGGTAAGCGCAATGGACAAACGTTCTTTCATGGCGTTTTTGTCGATCATATTATCGAGTGAGACGATTTTTCCGTTAACGGACTGCGCGATTAACTGTTCGGCGATATCTTTGGTGCCAACAAAGATGTCGCTTTGCGTACCTTTGGCCGATCCTAGATCCACGTGATCAACTTCGGCATTGACGCCCAGATCCCGGATGATGGTTTTAATGCTCATTTCCATCATCAGGCTGGTACCTAAACCGTTACCGCAAACGACTGTAATTTTCATTTATTTACTCCGGGGCAGGTAATTAATAGCGCTCAATAATCGCAATAACATCTTGCGGGGTGCTGGCTTGCATGATGGCGGCGATATCATCGCTGTTGTCAAATAACGCCGCCAGTTGTGAAATGGTATCGATATGGCTGTTACTATCGGAAGCGGCTAGCACTACCAGCAGCTTAACGGGGTCGTTTTCTCCGGCCGAAAAATTAACGCCGTTGCGGATCACCGTCAGGCTCAGTGCCAGGCGATTCACGCCTTCTTCCGGGCGGGCATGCGGCATGGCGATGCCGGGACCGATGACATAATACGGACCAATCGCCTGATGTGAGCGGTAAATGGCTTGCAGATAACGGGGCTCGATGGCGTGGTTGTCGATGAGTGGCTGACAGGAAACCGCTACTGCGCTTCGCCAGTCGTCTACGCTGTCAATCAGTTGGATAACATCTGGCGTTAACAGATTTTTTAACATTTATTTTTCTCTCGCGTTACGTTATGTCGCAGAGCGTAGTCGCTTTATAGGGCGATTAATGTGAGATGCCTCTCACTTGGTAGCGCTAACTGATAGCGCTACCAAGAATTGTGATAGCGCTATCATTACGAATGCGATGATTTTTGATGATGTATCTATGCGGTGGTTACAATAGGAATAATATGTCATTCAAACACTGAGGGTGTGGCGGGGAACTATGTCGGAAACAGGGAATACCAGAATGGAAAAATTGCGTAAACGCCGCACGACCGGACGGGTTACCCTTCAGGATGTGGCGAATTACGTCGGTGTTGGCATGATGACCGTTTCGCGTGCGCTGAGAACGCCAGAACAGGTATCGGATAAGCTGCGTGAAAAAATAGAGCAGGCGGTGGAATCGTTGGGGTACATTCCAAACCGTGCGGCGGGGGCGTTGGCTTCCGGGCACAGTAATACCGTCGCTGTGCTGATCCCTTCTCTGACCAATCAGGCCGGTTCGTTGTTTATGCAATCATTGCAACTGGCGCTCAATCGCAATAATTACCAACTGCTGTTGGGTTGTCATGATTATAACCAGCAGAAAGAAGCCAGTATTCTCGGCACTTTACTACAGAATAAC
Organism: Brenneria goodwinii; assembly: GCF_002291445.1. Classification (NCBI taxonomy): domain Bacteria; kingdom Pseudomonadati; phylum Pseudomonadota; class Gammaproteobacteria; order Enterobacterales; family Pectobacteriaceae; genus Brenneria; species Brenneria goodwinii. The sequence continues at coordinate 708,040 of NZ_CP014137.1, forward strand.
CCCGATGCGCTGGTCGTATTTAGATCGCAGCTTGCCGACAGCACCTGGCAGTTCATTGAACGGGCTTCCGTACCAACCCTGAATATTGTCGGAGCCGGCAACCCCAATGCCAGACTGACCCTCAGCGTCGATTTTTCTGCCGCTGCGGAAGAGCTAACCCGGCATTTACTGGCGCGGGGGTATAAGAATATTGGCTACGTCTGTGCGCATATGGATAATCGCCTGCAAAAACAGCAGTTGAACGGCTGGCATAAAGCCATGCTGCAAGGCTATCAGAATGCCGATCTGGTCGTGGCGACGCCTGACGCATCTAGCATGCAGTTTGGCCGCCATGCCCTGATGGAACTGCTGCTCAGACAGCCGGAGCTGGATGCGCTGGTCTGCAGCCATGAAGATATTGCGCTCGGGCTGTTGTTCGAGTGTCAGCGCCGGTTGATCAAGGTGCCTGGAAATCTGGCGATAGCCTGTCTGGACGGTAGCGAGAACAGCGATCAAACCTATCCGGTATTGACTTCAGTGAGGGTAGATTATGCAAAAATGGGGCGTGAAACGGGCAAGCTACTGATATCTATGCTTAAGAAAGGAGTGGAAGAACCAATCAGTCTTCCTTTCAGCTATCGGTTTGAACCGGGAGGAAGCAGTTAACGACCGTATAAACATGAATTGCTGACCGCGCTGACAGAAGGGTAAATATGCACAAAATATTCCCTGGTATTTGCCAATAAGCGGAATGATTGGGTCTGCGCAGGCATAAAAAAATCCCCGCTTGCGCGGGGATCGGTATAGCAGACGGAGAATTAAAGCTGAGTTGCCTGAATCGCCGTCAGTGCGACGGTGTAAACGATATCGTCTACCAACGCCCCACGGGACAGGTCGTTTACCGGTTTACGCATACCCTGCAGCATCGGCCCGATGGAGATCAGGTCGGCTGAACGCTGTACCGCTTTATAGGTGGTGTTACCGGTGTTCAGATCGGGGAAGATGAACACGGTGGCTTTACCCGCAACCGGAGAATTCGGCGCTTTGGATTTCGCCACGTCGGCCATAATGGCGGCGTCATACTGCAGCGGGCCGTCGATAACCAGATCAGGGCGTTTTTCCTGAGCCAGACGGGTTGCTTCACGCACTTTTTCTACATCGCTGCCGGCGCCGGAGTTGCCGGTAGAGTAAGAGATCATGGCAACGCGCGGGTCAATGCCGAAAGCGGTTGCAGAATCTGCGGACTGAATCGCGATTTCGGCCAACTGTTCTGCTGTTGGATCCGGGTTGATGGCGCAGTCGCCATAAACCAGAACTTGTTCAGGCAGCAGCATGAAGAAGACGGAAGATACCAGCGAACTGCCCGGCGCCGTTTTGATCAACTGCAGCGGCGGACGAATGGTATTGGCTGTGGTGTGTACCGCACCGGAAACCAGTCCGTCAACTTCGCTTTGTTCCAGCATCAGCGTTCCCAGAACCACGTTATCTTCCAACTGTTCGCGGGCAACCACTTCGGTCATGCCTTTGCTCTTGCGTAGTTCAACCAGACGCGGAACATAACGTTCGCGAACGGCTTCCGGATCGACGATCTCAATACCTTTGCCCAGTTCTACGCCCTGAGCGGCCGCAACGCGCTGAATTTCTTCCGGATCGCCCAGCAACACGCAGTGAGCGATACCGCGTTCGGCACAGATAGACGCTGCTTTAACGGTACGCGGCTCGTCGCCTTCCGGCAGAACGATACGCTTGCCGGCTTTACGCGCCAGCTCGGTTAATTGATAACGGAATGCCGGCGGAGACAGGCGGCGGGAACCTTCAGATTCGGCGCTCAGTGAATCAATCCAGTCAGTGTCGATGTGGCGAGCAATGTATTCCTGTACTTTTTCCACGCGCTGGTGGTCATTGGCCGGCACTTCAAGATTAAAGCTTTGCAGGCTTAGAGAGGTCTGCCAGGTGTTGGTTTTAACCATAAAGACCGGCAGGCCGGTCTGGAAGGCGCGTTCACACAGTTTGCTGATGCTGGGGTCCATTTCATAACCGCCGGTCAGCAGAACCGCGCCGATTTCAACACCGTTCATGGCGGCCAGACAAGCGGCAACCAGCACGTCGGGACGATCGGCAGAAGTGACCAGCAGCGAACCCGGGCGGAAGTGCTCCAACATATGGGGGATGCTGCGTGCGCAGAAGGTCACGGATTTGATGCGGCGAGTCTGAATGTCACCTTCATTGACGATTTTGGCATTCAGGTGATTTGACATATCAATTGCGCGGGTGGCGATCAGATCGAAGTTCCACGGAATTGCGCCCAGCACCGGCAGCGGGCTGTTGGCGAACAACTGACGCGGATCGACGTTGGTAACGTTGGCTTTTTTGGAATCATCAAAGATTTCAGACAAGTCGGGGCGAGTACGGCCCAACTCATCCACCGGCGCGTTCAGTTTGTTGATGATTACGCCGGTGATGTTTTTATTCTTGCTGCCGCCGAAGCTGGAACGGGCCAGTTCGATACGTTCTTTTAATTGAGCCGGCGAATCGTTGCCCAGCGCGATGACAAAGACGATTTCTGCATTCAGGGTTTTGGCAATTTCATAGTTCAGCGCATTGGCGAACTGGTGTTTGCGCGTTGGAACCAAACCTTCAACCAGAACCACTTCCGCATCTTTGGTATTTTCATGATAGCGGGCAATGATTTCTTCCATCAGCACGTCTTGCTGATTGGAGCTCAGCAGGGATTCGACGTGGTTCATCTGCAACGGTTCAGCCGCATTGATGGTGGATGAGTTGGCACGGATAATGGTGGTGGTCTGATCCGGCGCCTGGTCGCCAGCGCGAGGCTGGGCGATCGGCTTGAACACACTCAGACGTACACCTTTTTGCTCCATGGAACGAATGACACCCAGGCTGACGCTAGTCAGGCCGACGCTGGTGCCAGTTGGAATTAACATGATTGTTCGGGACACGGCTAAACCTCTTTGCGGTTGCTCGTTAGTCAAAAGCAACTCCGTCAGCCTGGGCTGACGGAGTTGAGATTCAAATTTTACGCTGTCAGACGGAGGGCGTCTTGAGCGATAACCAATTCTTCATTGGTTGGAATAACCAGCGCTGGGCGGCTGCCGTCTTTGGAGATATTACCGCCGTTGCCAAAACGGGCTGCCAGGTTACGTTCGTGATCGACTTCAAAGCCCAACAGACCCAGTTTGTTCAGCGTCAGTTCACGTACCATGGCGGCGTTTTCACCAATACCGCCGGTGAAGACAACAGCATCCAAACGGCCTTCCATCAGCGCGCAGTATGCGCCGATGTATTTAGCCAAGCGATGGCAATATACGTCCATTGCGCGTTTAGCGTCTTCTTTGGACATATAGTTTTCTTCAACGTAGCGGCAATCGCTGGTGACTTCGGTCAGACCTAACAGGCCGGATTCTTTGGTCAGCAGTTTGTTGATTTGCTCTACGCTCATGCCCAGTGAATCATGCAGGTGGAAAACGATCGCTGGGTCGATATCGCCACTACGGGTACCCATCACCAGACCTTCCAGCGGGGTAAGACCCATAGACGTATCAACACATTTACCGTTACGTACCGCGGTAACGGAACCGCCATTACCTAGGTGACAGGTAATGACGTTCAGTTCTTCTACCGGTTTGTTCAGCGCTTCAGCCGCACGTTGAGTCACAAAGTAGTGGCTGGTGCCGTGTGCGCCGTAACGGCGGATATGGTGGTCTTTATACAGTTTGTACGGCAGTGCATAAAGATAGGATTCTTCCGGCATTGTCTGATGGAAGGCGGTATCGAATACGGCCACATTTTTATCAGTCAATTTGGGGAACGACTTCAGTGCTTCTGCGATGCCGATCAGGTGGGCCGGGTTATGCAGTGGTGCAAAAGGTATGGCTTCCTTGATACCTTGCAAGACACTATCATTAATGATCGCGGACTGAGTGAATTTTTCACCGCCGTGAACAATACGATGGCCAATGGCAACCAGTTGCTCGGACAGTTCTGGTTTTTGAGAAAGAATGGTATTAACGATGAAGTTCAGCGCCTCGCTGTGAGCAGCGCCAGCACCCAGTGCGGCTTCTTGTTTACCCCCATCCATTTTCCATTTGATACGGGCTTCAGGAAGGTGGAAACACTCGGCCAGACCAGACAGGTATTCCTCCCCGTTAATCGCATCGATGATGGCAAACTTCAGAGATGAACTACCACAGTTAAGAACCAGTACTAACTTACTCGACATGGAAGTACCTACTTGTTATATATGGTTAAAAAAATGCCAAACGGATCCTAGCGTATCTTATCTTTCGGCTGGCATTTATGATTAAAATCACACCCTGGTGTGATACACCTGATATGACGGTGAAAAAAGCGCCAATATTACCGAGTATGTTATACCTTATTTACAGTATAATAACACGGTGAAGGCCTTATGAAGTCCGCAGTCAAGGGCGTGTTGAATCATACCGCCGATGGCTGTTTACGATGTTTTTAGCAGGAAGGGTATCCCGTGCGTATAGCCATGCTGCATCAGTAAATAAGACGGCTAAAAGGCCGGACTAGAATACCGATAGCGTACGGCAAACACAAAATATATTTTGATATTATCAAATTGAGTTGTTGATTTGTGAAAAGAATTTTATTTTTTATCTGTAAAGTTGAGGTGTGACTATGGCAACGAAGCCTAGCGGTCGAATCAGTTGGCTACAGTTACTCCAACGCGGGCAGCGTTATATGAAAACCTGGCCTGCGGATAAACGTTTGGCTCCGGTGTTCCCTGAGAATCGGGTGGCGCGCGCCACTCAGTTCGCCATTCGGTTTATGCCGCCGCTGGCGGTGTTTACCCTGACGTGGCAAATCGCGCTCGGGGGCCAGATTGGCCCGGCCGTCGCAACCGCGCTTTTTGCCTGTAGCCTGCCAATGCAAGGGTTGTGGTGGTTAGGGCGCCGTTCCGTTACTCCGTTGCCGCCCACATTATTGCAGTGGTTTCACGATATTCGCCATAAGCTGCTTGAGTCGGGCCTGGCGCTTGCTCCGCTGGAAGAAGCACCGACCTACCAGGCGCTGGCGGATGTATTGAAACGCGCTTTTAAACAACTCGATAAAACATTTCTAGACGATCTGTGATCTTCGTCAGACGGATGATGATGAGCGGAATGCTATTTTTTCCTTCCTACTGTTTCAAATCAAAAAATCGGGTGCTACGGCTATCTCGGTGCGATGCAGTGTGCGATTCTTTTTTCAAAATAATTGTTGATATGCCGGAATGAGGTTCAGGAGAGCACGATGGAAATGACGAATGCCCAGAGATTGATCCTTTCAAATCAATATAAAATGATGACGATGCTTGATCCGGAGAATGCTGAACGCTATCGCCGGCTGCAAACCATCATTGAGCGCGGCTATGGTTTACAGATGCGAGAGTTGGATCGTGAGTTTGGCGATTTGAGTGAAGACGTCTGCCGTATGATTATCAACATTATGGAAATGCATCATGCATTGCAGGTGTCCTGGGGGAATCTGAAAGATAAACAAGGGATTGAGGAACGACGTCTGACCTTTTTAGGCTTTGATGCCGCGACGGAAGCCCGTTATCTCGGTTTTGTCCGCTTTATGGTGCATGTGGAAGGGCGCTATCCGCATTTCGATTCCGGCACACATGGTTTTAATGCGCAGACTAAAATGTGGGATAAATATGCCAGAATGCTGGCTGTCTGGCAGTCTTGCCCACGCCAATATCACTTGAGTGCGGTTGAGATTGCACAAATCATTAACGCCTGATTGATTGCAAAGGGGTCTTTTGTGGAGTGTAAAGGTTTTCTGTTCGATTTGGATGGTACGCTGGTTGATTCACTGCCGGCCGTGGAACGATCCTGGACTCTCTGGGCGAAAGAGCATGGTATCGAGCCACAAGAAGTTTGCGACTTCATTCATGGCAAACAGGCGATAACGTCTCTGCGCCATTTCCTCAAAGGCGAGAGCGAGGAAACCATCCAGCGGGAGTTTGCCGCGCTGGAGAAAATTGAAGCGACAGATACGCAAGGTATTGTTGCCATGCCCGGCGCTAAAGCCCTGCTGGCGAGGCTGGATGAGTTGGGTATTCCCTGGGCGATCGTTACCTCGGGTTCGGTGCCTATTGCCTCGACCCGTCATAAAGCGGGTGAGTTGCCTGTGCCAAAAGCCTTTATCACCGCTGAGCAGGTATCTCGGGGTAAACCGAATCCGGACGCCTACTTATTAGGCGCACAGCGGTTGGGCCTGAAACCAGAGGATTGCGTTGTCGTTGAAGATGCTCCCGCCGGCGTATTATCCGGGCTGGCGGCGGGGTGCAAGGTTATTGCGGTCAACGCGCCGGCGGATACGCCAAAGCTGGATCAGGTCGATCTGGTTTTGGATTCGTTAGAGCAATTGCGGTTAGAAGCCTGCTCCGATGGCGTTCGCATCGCTCTTAATCGTAATGACCGCTAACTTACTGATAAAAGCGCGACTAAATATGATCAAACCTCGCGTCTGCGAGGTTTTTTTATGGCAGACTATTTTGGTCCGCCACTTTTCTTATTAACGTTGGGCGGCATTAGAAAATGCGGCGGCACTTTTCATAGGCACACATTCCTATCAATGAATATCTTTCCATCAGGGGTACCGTTTTGAATAGCGAACTTCTCTGGGTTCTATCCCTGTTGCTGATCGCCATTGTGTTGTTTACCACCAATAAATTACGCATGGATGTTGTTGCGCTGTTGGTCATTATTGCCTTTGTTCTGAGCGGAACATTGACGCTATCCGAGGCATTGGTAGGTTTTAGCGATCCCAACGTTATTCTGATTGCCGCCTTGTTTGTGATAGGAGAAGGCCTGGTTCGTACCGGCGTGGCTTATCAGGTTGGCGACTGGCTGGTACGCGCCGCCGGTAAGAGTGAGCTAAAAATGTTGGTGCTGCTGATGGTCACGGTTACGCTGCTAGGCGCATTTATGAGCTCGACCGGTGTGGTGGCGATCTTTATTCCCGTGGTGCTTAGCGTTTCGGCCCGCATGAAGACATCCCCGGCGCGGTTGCTGATGCCGCTGAGCTTTGCCGGGCTGATCAGCGGGATGATGACGTTGGTGGCCACCCCGCCCAACATGGTGGTAAACAGCGAGCTGATGCGGGAAGGTATCGCCGGGTTCGGATTCTTCAGTGTGACGCCAATCGGCATCGTGGTGCTGTTGATCGGTGTCGCATACATGACGGTAGCTCGATATTTGCTCAGTGATGCCACGACGGAAGCGACAAAAGATATCTGGAAAAGAAAAACGTTCCGCGATCTGATCCGCGATTACAAACTAACGGGCAGGGCGCGGCGTTTGGCGATCCGTCCGGGTTCTCCTTTTATTGGCCACCGGCTTGACGATCTGCGGTTACGTCAACGTTACGGCGCGAATATCGTCGGCATTGAACGTTGGCGTAAATTTCGGCGCGTCATGGTCAGCGTGGCGGGGAATACCGAACTGCGGCTGAATGATGTGTTGCTGATTGATATGTCCACCTCCGACGTCGATTTGCGTGAATTCTGCACGTCGCAGCGGCTGGAGCCGATGGTGCTGCGCGGCGAGTATTTCTCCGAACAGTCGCGCGATGTGGGGATGGCGGAAGTCTCTTTAATCCCCGATTCTGAGCTGTTAGGTAAAACCCTTTACGAGGTTGGCTTTCGCAGCCGCTACGGTTTGAGCGTGGTAGGGATCCGCCGCAATGGTGAAGCCATGGACGGGATCCTGGCTGACGAACAGCTTCAGTTGGGCGATATTTTGCTGGTCATCGGTGACTGGCGCATGATCCGTCAATTGCATATGCAGAAAAATGACTTTCTGCTGCTTAATCTGCCTGCGGAAGTGGATGACGTGGCGCCGGCCATCAGTCAGGCGCCGCATGCGTTATTCTGTCTGGCTTTGATGGTCGCCATGATGTTGACGGACGAAATTCCTAACGCCATCGCGGCGCTGATCGCATGCTTATTAATGGGGAAATTCCGCTGCATCGATATGGAAAGCGCCTACCGCTCGATTCACTGGCCCAGCATCATCCTGATTGTGGGAATGATGCCCTTCGCACTGGCGTTGCAGCAAACGGGCGGCGTCTCGCTGATTGTGCGTGGACTGATGGATGTCGCCGGGGACTCAGGGCCTCATGTGATGTTGGTGTGCTTGTTTATCCTGTGTGCCGTTATCGGCCTGTTTATTTCCAATACTGCGACTGCCGTGTTAATGGCGCCCATTGCCATCGCCGCGGCGAATCAGATGGACGTTTCTCCTTATCCTTTTGCCATGATCATTGCGATTGCGGCTTCCGCTGCATTTATGACCCCGGTTTCCTCACCGGTGAATACGCTGGTGCTGGCGCCGGGGGGGTATAAGTTCGGTGATTTTTTACGTATCGGCGTACCATTCACCGTGCTGGTTATGTTCGTCAGCGTAATGATGGTTCCGTGGCTTTACCCTTTCTGAGAAGCAGGTATCTATCGGCGTTGATACTGATTACAGCGGTGAGTCCTGGCTTATTTCGTCCAGCGATAAACTGAAACTGGGGATGAACACCGTCATAAAGTAGTCCATCTCCGGGCTTTGGCGCTGTTGTAATGTTTTTTCCAGCCGGGCTTTGGCCAGCGTAAATTCCGTGTTGCCCGCTGACAGCTCTTCCAGACATTTCAAATAGGCGCACAGCGCATCGGCTTGCTTAACGATGGCCCGTTCATCTTCGCTCATATGCTGTTCGTCCAGCAATGATTGATAGTCCTGCCGTAGCTCCGCCGGCAGCATATCGATCAGTTTCTGTCGGGCAATCTTTTCGATCTTCTTATATTCGTGGGCGATCTGCGCATTGTAATATTTGATGGGCGTTGGCATATCGCCTGTCAGCACCTCGCTGGCATCGTGATACATCGCCAGTAAAGCGATACGTTCGGCATTGAGGTTGCCATTGAATTTACGGTTTTTTATCACTGCCAGCGCGTGGGCGACAAAGGCAACCTGCAGGCTGTGCTCTGATACATTTTCCGTGCGGACGTTACGCATCAGCGGCCAACGGCTGATGAGTTTCAGACGGGATAAATGGGCAAAAAAGTGACTCTGATTCATAACTATCTCTCAGACAACAGCACAATGGGGATCTATTGTGGGCACTTGGCGGGGATTATGCAAACCCGCAGCGTCGGCGTAATAATCGCTACCGACGCCGGGGAAACGCGTTATTGGCGGTAGTGCTCCAGGAAGCGGCCCAGTTTTTGCACCGCCAGATCAAGTTCGTCAACACGGGGCAGGGTGACGATGCGGACATGGTCCGGATAAGGCCAGTTAAATGCCGTTCCCTGAACCAACAGGACTTTTTCCTGCAAAAGAAGATCCAACACTAACTTCTGATCGTCATGAATATTAAAATGCTTGGCATCGATGCGCGGAAACATATAAAGCGCGCCTTGCGGTTTAACGCAGGATACGCCGGGGATCTGGTTAATTAACTCCCAGGCCCGGTTACGTTGTTCATATAACCGTCCGCCCGGTTGAATGAATTCGCTGATGCTCTGATAACCGCCAATGGCGGTCTGAATGGCATGCTGCATCGGCACGTTGGCGCACAGGCGCATGGATGCCAGCATTTCCAACCCTTCGATATATCCTTTGGCGTGTTTTTTCGGACCGTTCAGCACCATCCATCCCTGACGGAAACCCGCCACACGATAGGTTTTTGATAAACCGTTAAACGTGACGGTCAATAAATCCGGCGCCAGTGCGGCAATCGAATGGTGCTGGGCATCGTCGTACAGAATTTTGTCATAGATTTCATCGGCGAAGATAATCAGATTATGTTCGCGGGCGATCGCCACGATTTCCATCAGCAGCTCTTTGCTATATACCGCCCCCGTAGGATTGTTGGGATTGATAATGACAATGCCGCGAGTGTGTGGCGTGATTTTTTTACGGATGTCATCCAGATCGGGAAACCAGTCAGATGCTTCGTCACAGAGATAATGTACGGCGTTACCGTTGGATAACGATACCGCAGCGGTCCACAGGGGATAGTCTGGCGCCGGAACCAGCATCTCGTCATCCGCATTCAGCAATGCCTGCATGGATTGCACTATTAGTTCAGAGACCCCGTTGCCGATATAGACATCCTCGACCGTCATATCACGCATATCTCTGGCCTGATAGTGCTGTACGATGGCTTTACGCGCGGAGTAAAGACCTTTGGAATCACAGTAACCCTGCGCCGTCGGTAGGTTGCGGATAACATCAACCAGAATTTCATCGGGAGCGTCAAAACCGAAAGGTGCTGGATTGCCAATGTTCAGCTTAAGGACTTTATTGCCTTCTTCTTCAAGACGTTTGGCTTCCTTGAGAACCGGACCACGGATGTCATAGCAAACGTTCTCCAGCTTCTTGGATTTTTCAATCGGGGACATATATATCACAAACCTTTTGCAGGAAAAGCGTATTCCCATGTGGAATAGCATAACCTGCTCAATGTACTCCTCCCGTAGTACCTTTTGAAGAATGATTATCGCTTTTCCTGCAAATTATTTTGCTTATACACTATATGGTTGTGTACTAGTCCATGGGTGCGATACTGTAGGGAGGTGATTGTTTTTTGTCGAAAGAGAAGGGTTGCGTGATGAAAATATCACGCCTGATTATTTAAAAAATGGTGATCATTTATTTTACTGAATGAAAAAAGAAAAGTGATTTTATCAGATTGAGAATTTAAGGAGGTGAAGCATTTAATACAATGACAGCTCATCAATTGAAAAGGCGATTGTGGTAACGAAATATAAGTATTTTTTTGCCCTTATGGTGCGTCTGCGATAGTGTCTTTAAAGTGTATGGGTTGTTACCATTACATGTAATAAAACACCAGGAATGTTTTTGTTAAAAATTAAAATAGATAAGTGATGAATCGTATGACCAACGCAAATCGACCAGTAATTAATCTCGATCTTGATCTATTGAGAACGTTTGTCGCTGTTGCAGATTTGAACACTTTTGCAGCCGCTGCTGTTGCTGTACGTCGTACCCAATCGGCTGTCAGTCAACAAATGCAACGTTTAGAGCAACTCATTGGAAAGGAGCTGTTTGCCCGTCACGGGCGCAACAAGCTGTTGACCGAACATGGTATCCAGTTTCTTGGATATGCGAGAAAAATATTACAGTTTAATGACGAAGCATGTACTTCATTAATGTTCAGTGATATTCAGGGCGCGCTTACCATCGGCGCTTCTGATGATACTGTTGATGCCATTCTTCCTTATATTTTACACCGGGTAACATCTGTTTTTCCTAAATTATCAATAGACATTAACGTGAAGCGAAGCGCGGAAATGTTGGAGATGCTACATCAAGGGAAAATTGATCTGGTGATCACCACGATGAACAGTAAGGTATATCCCCATGTTTTATTACGGACCTCTCCAACGCTATGGTATTGCGCTGCTGATTATCAATTCAGACCAGAGGATCCGGTTTCGCTTGTTGTAATGGATGACCCTAGCCCTTTTCGAACATCGGCGCTGGAGTCTCTGGATGCGATGGGGATCCCCTGGCGAATTGCCTACGTGGCGTCAACGTTATCAGCCGTCCGTGCCGCTGTTAAGGCGGGCCTGGGCGTGACGGTTCGTTCGGCCGAGATGATGAGCCCGGGCTTAAGAGTGCTGGGTGAGGAGGATGGCTTTCCCAGACTGCCGGACACTCACTATTACCTGTGTAAGAATCCGCATCATGAAAATGAGCTGTCAACGGCGATTTTTGATGTGATTGGTTCCGGCAGTAAATATCGTGAGCCGGTAATCGATGCCCCATTGAAGGATATTATATAGAAGGACGTTATATAATGGTGTAACGGTCAGACATTGTTCGGGGCGAAAGGACTCGCCCGAATAATGGCCGTGGCGCACTAATGGCATTGTCGTCGATAAAACGCCTCCAGATAACCCATCTACACCTTCTCTCCCATCACGCCTATCCGTAGAAGAGTGAGGAATGTCACATACCTAGCGCATCATTATTTATAAAACGCCGGTTCTTTTTTTTAAACCATTGTTGCAAAAAAAATTACTGCCGCATGTTTTTTCTACCTTCAATTTTTTTACTAACTAAATTCCCAAAAATGTGTTCTGAGTCAAAAAATGCCCCTAATAACACTATGGGCGAACAGGAATCCATTTTGAAAATGGTATAGTGGTGGGGTGAAGCTGAGTTGAAGATGATTCCAATTTGTTAACGAACAACAAACATTGACTCGATTTAGCTGAAAACGAGAATGTGAGTGTTAACAAAACTGTGTGCATGTAAACTGATATACTGTTACCTTTAGTAAGGTTGAAAAAAGGTTACAGAATTAGGGGTTCGACCATATCAAATGCCTGTTGACCTGACACGTTTCCGTGCGTTTTGTGTGGTCTTTTATCCTTCCTTTTAATCGATGTGGTGCTTAGCTGCCGAAAAAGAGCAGATGTTACTGGCCACTTTTGATGAGTAAGCAACGAGTATGTCAACAACTACAGAAGTCCTCGCCCATCATTGGGCATTTGCGCTATTCCTGATTATTGCCGTGGGCCTGTGCGGCTTCATGCTGACAGGCGGTTTTTTACTTGGCGGCAGAGCAAGGGCCAGGGCCAAAAACGTACCTTATGAATCAGGGATTGATGCGGTAGGCTCAGCGCGTATGCGCCTGTCCGCCAAATTTTATCTGGTCGCCATGTTTTTCGTTATCTTCGATGTTGAAGCCTTATATCTCTATGCCTGGGCCGTCTCTATTAGAGAAAGCGGCTGGATTGGCTTTATCGAAGCAACCATTTTCATTTTGGTGTTGCTGGCTGGTTTGATCTACCTGGTTCGGATTGGGGCGCTGGATTGGATCCCCGCGCGTTCCAAGAGACAGGTCGTTAAATCAGACATCATAAACATTACCAACAATCATCAGCAGTAACAGCGAGGCATTTAAGATGGACTATACGCTCACCCGCATAGAGCCGGACGGTGAGAATGACCGTTATCCCCTGCAACGGCAGGAGATCGTTTCCGACCCTCTGGAGCAACATGTTCACCGCAGTGTCTATATGGGCAAGCTGGAGCATGCTCTTCATGATACGGTGAACTGGGGTCGTAAAAACTCTCTTTGGCCTTATAACTTCGGCCTTTCCTGTTGCTATGTTGAAATGGTGACATCGTTTACCGCTGTACATGACGTTGCCCGTTTCGGTTCTGAAGTATTGCGCGCGTCGCCGCGTCAGGCCGACTTTATGGTCGTGGCGGGAACCTGCTTCACCAAAATGGCGCCGGTTATCCAACGTTTGTACGAGCAGATGCTCGAGCCCAAGTGGGTTATCTCCATGGGCGCCTGTGCGAACTCCGGCGGTATGTACGATATCTATTCTGTTGTACAGGGCGTCGATAAATTCCTGCCTGTTGACGTTTATATCCCTGGTTGTCCGCCGCGTCCCGAAGCCTATATACAAGCGCTGTTGCTGCTGAAAGAATCAATTGGTAAAGAGCGTCGCCCTCTGTCATGGGTTGTAGGGGAACAAGGCGTTTATCGTGCCAATATGCAGTCTGAAAAAGAACGTAAACGCGGTGAGCGTATCGCAGTGACCAACCTGCGTTCGCCCGACGAGATTTGACCTGTAAATGATGAATATGCCGGTCGCGTAATATCACGATAATAGTGTGCGGCCACAATCAGATACAGAAATAGCACATTTAATGTGGTGACATATTTATGACAGATTTAACGACGCACGATATCGCTATGCCCGCCTGGCAAACTCGCGATCACCTTGATGATCCGGTTATTAGCGAACTGTGCAACCGTTTTGGGCCAGAAGCATTTACTGTACAGGCAACGCGCACGGGCCTTCCCGTCGTGTGGGTTAAACGTGAGCAATTACTGGAAGTCGTCTCCTTCCTGAAAAAACAGCCGAAACCGTATGTGATGCTGTTTGACTTGCATGGTGTGGACGAGCGCTTGCGTACGCATCGTGAAGGTTTGCCTGCCGCGGATTTCTCCGTTTTTTACCACCTGATTTCCATTGAACGCAACCGCGACATCATGTTGAAAGTGGCGCTGGTCGAAGGTGATATGCACCTGCCGACCATGACCGGCCTGTTCCCTAATGCCAACTGGTATGAGAGGGAAACCTGGGAAATGTTCGGCATGACGTTTGACGGACATCCCCATTTAACGCGCATCATGATGCCGCATACCTGGGAAGGTCACCCGTTACGTAAAGACTATCCGGCTCGCGCCACCGAATTCGATCCTTTCGTGCTGACCAAGCAGAAAGAAGATTTGGAAATGGAGTCGCTGACCTTTAAACCCGAAGCCTGGGGCATGAAGCGCGGCACCGAAAATGAAGACTTCATGTTCCTTAACATGGGGCCGAACCACCCATCATCGCACGGCGCTTTTCGTCTGATTTTGCAGTTGGATGGTGAAGAGATCCTCGACTGCGTTCCGGATGTGGGCTACCACCATCGCGGCGCGGAAAAAATGGGCGAACGCCAGTCTTGGCACAGCTATATCCCTTATACCGACCGTATCGAGTATCTGGGCGGCTGCGTCAATGAGATGCCGTATGTGCTGGCCGTCGAGAAATTGGCGGGCATAGAGGTGCCGGAACGCGTCAAAACGATTCGCGTCATGCTGTCCGAGCTATTTCGCATCAACAGCCACCTGCTTTATATCAGTACGTTTATTCAGGACGTCGGCGCCATGACGCCGGTGTTCTTCGCCTTCACCGATCGCCAGAAAATTTACGATTTGGTTGAAGCCATTACCGGGTTCCGTATGCATCCGGCGTGGTTCCGTATTGGTGGGGTGGCGCACGATCTGCCGCGCGGTTGGGAACGTCTGCTGCGTGAGTTCCTCGATTGGATGCCGTCACGTCTGGATACCTATGTTAAAGCCGCCTTGCAGAACACTATCCTGAAAGGCCGTACGCAGGGGGTTGCCGCCTACAACGCGAAAGAAGCGCTGGAGTGGGGGGTAACGGGTGCGGGTTTGCGTGCTACCGGTATTGATTTCGACATACGTAAACGTCGTCCGTATTCCGGCTACGAAAACTTTGACTTTGAAGTGCCGGTTGGCGACGGCATCAGCGACTGTTACAGCCGCGTAATGTTGAAGGTTGAAGAACTGCGTCAGAGTCTGCGTATTCTGGAGCAGTGCTTGAAGAACATGCCGGAAGGACCGTTTAAAGCCGATCATCCGTTGACTACGCCGCCGCCAAAAGAGCGTACCCTACAGCATATCGATACCCTGATTAACCACTTCCTCCAGGTTTCCTGGGGGCCGGTAATGCCCGCCAACGAATCATTCCAGATGATTGAAGCCACCAAGGGTATCAACAGTTATTACCTGACCAGCGATGGCGGCACCATGAGCTACCGTACCCGTATTCGCACGCCGAGTTATGCACATTTGCAGCAGATTCCGTCAGTCATCCGCGGATGTCTGGTATCCGATCTGATCGTGTACCTCGGCAGTATTGATTTTGTCATGTCTGATGTGGACCGCTAATTATGCACGATCATAACAATACTCCCGATCATATCGACGCCCTGGGGCAACCAGCCGCCGATTCACTGACGAAAGAAGAGGCTTTTGTGCTGAGCGACGCAGAGCGTGACGCGATTGAGCAGGAAAAACACCACTATGAAGATGCTCGCGCCGCGTCGATTGAAGCACTGAAAATCGTGCAGAAGCAGCGCGGCTGGGTACCCGATGGCGCCATCAAAGCCATCGCCGATGTGTTGGGTATTCCAGACAGCGATGTAGAGGGCGTGGCGACATTTTACAGCCAGATTTTCCGCCAGCCGGTGGGGCGTCATATTGTTCGCTATTGCGATAGCGTAGTTTGTCATATCAATGGCTACGAAGGCGTTAAGTCGGCTTTGGAAAGAAAACTCAGCATTAAGCCAGGGCAGACGACGTTCGATGGTCGTTTCACCCTGCTGCCGACCTGCTGTCTGGGTAACTGTGACAAAGGTCCGTCAATGATGATTGACGACGATACCTACACCCATGTGGCGCCTGAAGATATCGAATCGTTATTGGAGCAGTACCAATGAGTAAAAACATTGTTCTGACTGCCGAGCAGCATCCTCTGACCTGGCGTTTACGTGATGACAAACAACCGGTCTGGCTGGATGAGTATCGCAGTAAAAACGGCTATGCCGGTGCGAAAAAAGCATTAAGCGGCATGGCGCAGGATGAGGTGGTTTCTCTGGTGAAGGACTCCGGCCTGAAAGGGCGCGGCGGCGCCGGCTTTTCGACCGGGCTGAAATGGAGCCTGATGCCGAAAGACGAAAGCATGAACATCCGTTATCTGCTGTGTAACGCAGATGAAATGGAGCCAGGAACCTATAAAGACCGCCTTTTGATGGAAGAGCTTCCGCACTTGCTGGTGGAAGGCATGTTGATCAGCGCGTTTGCCCTGAAAGCCTACCGTGGCTATATCTTCCTGCGTGGTGAATATATTGAGGCGGCGGTGAATCTGCGCCGCGCCATTGAAGAAGCTAAACAGGCCGGTCTTCTGGGCAAAAACATTCTCGGCAGCGGGTTTGATTTCGAACTGTTCGTTCATACGGGGGCCGGCCGTTATATCTGCGGTGAAGAAACCGCGTTGATTAACTCGCTGGAAGGGCGTCGCGCCAATCCTCGTTCCAAACCGCCGTTTCCGGCATCCGCCGGGGCATGGGGCAAGCCGACCTGCGTCAATAACGTGGAAACGCTGTGTAACGTTCCGGCCATTATTGAGTACGGCGCGGAGTGGTATCAGGGGCTGTCCGCCGGTAAGAGTAAAGATGCCGGCACCAAGTTGATGGGCTTTTCCGGTCGGGTTAAAAATCCGGGCCTGTGGGAATTGCCGTTCGGTACGACCGCGCGGGAGATCCTGGAGGACTACGCCGGTGGTATGCGTGACGGACTGAAACTGAAAGCCTGGCAGCCGGGCGGCGCCGGTACCGACTTCCTGACGAGCGATCATCTCGATTTGCCGATGGACTTTGAGAACATCGGTAAAGCAGGCAGCCGTTTAGGTACCGCACTGGCGATGGCCGTCGACCATGAAATCAATATGGTTTCCTTAACCCGCAATCTGGAAGAGTTCTTTGCCCGTGAATCCTGCGGCTGGTGTACGCCTTGTCGCGATGGCCTGCCGTGGAGCGTAAAACTGCTGCGGGCATTGGAGCGTGGGGAAGGGCAGCCTGGAGATATCGAAACGCTGGAGCAGCTTTGCCGCTTCCTGGGGCCAGGTAAAACCTTCTGTGCCCATGCGCCGGGCGCGGTGGAGCCATTGCAAAGCGCCATCAAATATTTCCGGAATGAGTTTGAAGCGGGTATTTCTACACAATATCTGGGTAACACTAAAGCGATTGGCGGCATTCAGCCTAACTTGTTGAAAGAGCGCTGGTAATCAATCGCCTGATGAGCTCGAGATGCAGTAAATGTATCCGCCGGGCGGCACCAACAAGCCGCCCTCATAAACAGAATTTTTGATTAGCGCCTGTGGCGACACGGGCCATTATGGAAGCATGCTGACTATGGCTACTATTCATGTAGACGGCAAAGAGTATGAAGTAAACGGAGCGGACAACCTTCTTGAGGCTTGCCTGTCTTTGGGACTTGATATTCCTTACTTTTGCTGGCACCCGGCGCTGGGAAGCGTTGGATCTTGCCGCCTGTGCGCGGTAACGCAATACCAGAACGCGGAGGATACCCGCGGTCGGCTGGTGATGTCCTGTATGACACCGGCTACCGAGGGAACGTTCATTGCGATTGAAGACGAGGAAGCGAAGTTATTCCGTAAAACGATAGTCGAGTTTCTGATGACCAACCACCCGCACGACTGTCCGGTGTGTGAGGAGGGGGGGAACTGTCATCTGCAGGATATGACGGTAATGACAGGACAAAATTTCCGTCGCTATCGTTTTACCAAGCGCACCCACCGCAATCAGGATCTCGGCCCCTTCATTTCTCACGAAATGAACCGTTGCATCGCCTGCTATCGCTGCGTTCGCTACTACAAAGATTATGCGGATGGCACCGACCTTGGCGTTTATGGCGCGCATGATAACGTCTACTTCGGCCGCCTGGAAGATGGCGCGTTGGAAAGCGAATTCTCCGGTAACCTGGTTGAAGTTTGCCCTACCGGCGTATTCACCGACAAGACGCACTCCGAACGCTACAACCGTAAGTGGGATATGCAGTTTGCCCCAAGCGTTTGCCAGCAGTGCAGCGTTGGCTGTAACACCAGCCCGGGTGAACGTTATGGTGAGCTGCGCCGAATTGAAAACCGCTTCAACGGCAGCATAAACCACTACTTCTTATGCGATCGCGGTCGTTTTGGCTATGGTTACGTCAATCTGAAAGATCGCCCTAAACATCCGCTTCAGCGTCGAGGCGATGACTGGGTTGCGCTGACTGCCGAACAGGCGGTGGAAGGGGCGGCCTATGTGCTGCGTCAGGCCAAGAAAACTATCGGGATAGGTTCACCGCGTGCCAGTATTGAAAGCAACTTTGCTTTACGTGAACTGGTCGGGGCGGAAAACTTTTATACCGGTATCGCCCACGAGGAACAAAAACGTCTGCAGCTGATTCTGAAAGTCTTGCAAGAAGGCGGTGTACGCACTCCGGCCTTGCGTGAGATCGAAAGTTATGACGCCGTTCTGGTGCTGGGTGAAGATCTGACTCAGACGGGAGCCCGTATCGCATTAGCGGTTCGCCAGGCCGTGAAGGGTAAAGCGCGTGAAATGGCCGCGGCTCAGAAAGTGGCTGACTGGCAGATCGCGGCCATCATGAATATCGGACAGCATGCCAAACATCCGCTATTTGTCACTAACGTGGATAATACCCGTCTGGATGATATTGCCGCCTGGAATTACCGTGCGCCGGTCGCCGATCAGGCCCGGTTGGGATTTGCCATTGCCCATGCGTTGGATGACAACGCGCCGGCGGTGACGGATCTGGCTGACGGACTCGACCAGAAAGTGGATATCATCGTTCAGGCGTTGGCCGGCGCGAAAAAACCACTGATTGTTTCCGGCACCAACGCCGGCAGCGAAGACATTATCGCTGCGGCGGCCAACGTGGCGAAAGCGCTTAAGTCTCGAGGCTCCGATGTCGGCATCACCTTCGTTGCTTCCGCGGCAAACAGTCTTGGCCTGTCGATGATGGGCGGCGGCTCATTGAATGATGCGCTGGCGCAACTGGAAAACGGCGAGGCTGACAGCGTTGTGGTGTTGGAGAACGATCTCTATCGCCATGCGCCTGCCGCGCGTATTGATGCGGCGTTGGCGAAAGCCGGCAACGTGGTTGTGCTGGATCATCAGCGTACCCGCATCACGGATAAGGCCAACATCATTCTGTCAGCGGCAAGTTTTGCAGAAAGCGACGGTACGTTAGTCAATCAGGAAGGCCGCGCCCAGCGCTTCTTCCAGGTGTATGATCCGGCTTATTACGACAACAGTGTCGTGATGTTGGAAAGCTGGCGCTGGCTGCATTCGCTGTCTACCACCTATAACAGCCGTAAAATCGACTGGACGCAGCTCGATCATGTCATTGACGCCTGTATTGATGCCATGCCGCAACTGGCGGCGATTAAACAGGCTGCGCCTGATGCATCGTTCAGAATTCGCGGGCAGAAGCTGGCTCGTTCTCCGAACCGCTCCAGTGGGCGTACCGCAATGCGCGCCAACATCAGCGTGCATGAACCGCGTCAGCCACAGGATAAAGACACCATGTTCGCCTTCTCTATGGAAGGGAATAACAGTCCGTTAGCCGATCGCCAGCAAATTCCTTTTGCCTGGGCGCCAGGATGGAACTCACCGCAGGCCTGGAACAAGTTCCAGGATGAAGTCGGCGGCCATATCCGCCATGGCGATCCGGGCGTACGGATGATTGAAGCGGGTGAAAGTTCGTTGGGATATTTCGACACCATCCCGGCGGCGTTTGTCGCCCAATCGGGAAGCTGGCGTGTGGCGCCGTATTATCACCTGTTCGGCAGTGATGAGATGTCACAGCGCTCAGCGGTGATTCAAAGCCGTATGCCGGAGCCTTATGTCATGGTTAATCCGGCGGATGCGGCGGCGCTGGGGGTTAACCCCGGAACGCTGGTTGAACTGCGCTGTGATGGTCAGACGTTACGCCTGCCGCTGCGGTTAAGTGATGGGTTGAGTCAGGGACAGGTTGGTTTACCGCTGGGGCTGCCGGGTATTGCGCCGGTGCTGGCGGGCGCAACCGTTGAGAGTCTGCAGGAGGCTGCACAATGAGTTGGTTAACACCGGATCTCCTGGAAATATTGAGTTCTGTTGGAAAAGCGGTCGTTATCCTGCTGGTCGTGGTGACCTGCGGGGCATTCATGAGTATGGGCGAACGTAAGCTTTTGGGTCTGTTCCAGGGGCGCTACGGGCCGAACCGGGTGGGTTGGGGCGGTTCGCTGCAGCTTGTCTCCGACATGATCAAAATGTTCTTCAAAGAAGACTGGGTGCCAAGGTTTACCGACAAGGTTATCTTTACTTTGGCGCCGATGATCGCGTTTACCTCATTATTGCTCTCCTTCGCCATTGTGCCGGTCAGCCCGACCTGGGGCGTGTCGGATCTGAACATCGGAATCCTGTTCTTCCTGATGATGGCGGGGCTGGCGGTTTACGCCGTGCTGTTTGCCGGTTGGTCGAGCAACAACAAATACTCATTGCTGGGGGCGGTGCGTGCTTCCGCCCAGACGCTGAGTTATGAAGTGTTCCTCGGGCTGTCGCTGATGGGGGTGGTCGCTCAAGCCGGTTCTTTCAATATGAGCGATATTGTTGAATCGCAAGCGCATTTATGGAACGTCATTCCACAGTTCTTTGGCTTTCTTACTTTCGCCATTGCGGGGGTGGCCGTATGTCACCGGCATCCGTTTGACCAGCCTGAAGCAGAGCAGGAACTGGCGGATGGCTACCATATTGAATATTCCGGTATGAAATTCGGGCTGTTCTTCGTGGGTGAATATATCGGTATCGTCACGGTTTCCGCACTTATCGTCACCCTATTCTTCGGAGGCTGGCATGGCCCGTTCCTGCCGCCATTTGTCTGGTTTGCGCTGAAAACGGCTTTCTTCATGATGATGTTTATTCTGATTCGCGCCGCGCTGCCCCGTCCGCGTTATGACCAGGTGATGGCTTTCGGTTGGAAAGTCTGTCTGCCGATAACGTTATTGAACCTGCTGGCGACAGCCGCGGTCATTTTGTACAACGCTCAATAAGGGGTGAGTGGACCATGACATTAAAAGATTTAGTGATTGGTTTCGGCACCCAGGTACGCAGTATCTGTATGGTGGGATCGAACGCTTTCAGAAAGCGCGAAACCAGAATGTATCCAGAAGAACCAGTGAATCCGCCGCCGCGTTACCGTGGTCGTATCGTGCTGACGCGAGACCCGGATGGCGCTGAGCGTTGTGTGGCCTGTAACCTGTGTGCGGTAGCTTGTCCGGTCGGCTGCATCTCCTTGCAGAAAGCGGAAACCAAAGACGGCCGGTGGTATCCCGAATTTTTCCGTATCAACTTCTCGCGTTGCATTTTCTGCGGCTTTTGTGAAGAGGCTTGCCCAACCACAGCGATTCAATTGACGCCGGATTTTGAGATGGGGGATTACAAACGCCAGGATCTGGTTTACGAAAAAGAAGATTTGCTGATATCGGGGCCGGGTAAATATCCGGAATATAACTTCTACCGGATGGCCGGCATGGCGATCGATGGGAAAGATAAAGGCGAAGCTGAAAACGAAGCTAAACCTATCGATGTTAAAGGCCTATTGCCCTAAGGAGCTAGCATGGAATTCGCTTTTTATATTGCGGGCCTGATTGCAGTAGTGGCGACGTTGCGCGTCATCACTCATACCAATCCCGTGCATGCGCTGTTGTATCTGATCGTTTCTCTTATCGCCGTCGCGTGCGTCTTTTTCTCGCTGGGCGCTTACTTCGCGGGGGCGCTGGAGATCATCGTTTACGCGGGCGCCATCATGGTGCTGTTCGTGTTTGTGGTGATGATGCTCAACCTTGGCAATACCGTGGTCGAGCAGGAACGCGCATGGCTTAAACCCAGCGTATGGATCGGCCCTGCATTATTGTCGCTGGTTTTGCTGGTGGTGATAGTGAAGGGCATCTTCAGCCTGGATGACCAGGGCATTACCGGAGACATGGTGGACGCCAAGTCGGTGGGTATTACCTTATTCGGCCCTTATGTTCTCGCTGTTGAGTTGGCTTCAATGCTGCTGTTGGCAGGGCTGGTGGTTGCGTTCCACGTTGGTCGTGAAGACAAACGGGGCGAGGTCATCGGCAAAGAAACCGCGAACCAGAATGTTGATAATAAAATAACAGGGGAACGCGCATGATTCCGTTACAACATGGTTTGATTTTGGCCGCCATCTTGTTCGTTTTAGGGCTGACTGGGTTGGTTATCCGTCGTAACTTGCTGTTTATGCTGATAAGCCTTGAAATAATGATCAACGCCGCGGCGTTGGCGTTCGTGGTTGCAGGCAGTTACTGGCATCAGGCGGATGGACAGGTGATGTATATTCTGGCGATTACCCTGGCAGCGTCTGAAGCCAGCATCGGGTTGGCGCTGTTGCTGCAACTGTACCGCCGCCGCCAGAATCTGAATATTGATACAGTCAGTGAGATGCGCGGATGAACTTACTCTATTTAACAATACTATTCCCGCTGCTTGGGTTCCTGCTGTTGGCGTTTTCCCGCGGTCGCTGGTCGGAGAATGTCTCTGCGACGGTTGGCGTCGGTTCCGTCGGGCTGGCGGCGTTGACGGCCGCCTGGGTAGTGGTCGATTTTCTTGGTCAGCAACATACGGGCGTGAGCGTATTTGATCAGCATTTATGGACATGGATGGCGATTGGCAACTTTGATATCGGCGTTACGCTGACGCTTGACGGTCTGTCGGTCACGATGCTGTCCGTTGTGACCGGCGTCGGTTTCTTCATCCACCTGTATGCATCCTGGTACATGCGCGGTGAAGAGGGATACTCGCGTTTCTTTGCCTATACCAACCTGTTTATCGCCAGCATGCTGGTGCTCGTTCTGGCTGATAACCTGTTGCTGATGTATCTCGGATGGGAAGGGGTGGGGCTGTGCAGCTATCTGCTGATCGGTTTCTACTACACCAATCCGAAAAATGGCGCGGCGGCGATGAAAGCCTTTGTGGTTACCCGCGTCGGGGATGTCTTTCTGGCGTTTGCGCTGTTCATTCTTTACCGGGAACTGGGTACGCTCAACTTCCGCGAACTGATGGTGCTGGCGCCGCAACAGCTGGCGGAGGGCTCCCCGGCGATTACCTGGGCGACCCTGATGCTGCTGGGCGGCGCGGTTGGTAAGTCCGCTCAGTTGCCGTTGCAAACCTGGCTGGCGGATGCGATGGCGGGGCCGACGCCGGTGTCTGCGTTGATCCACGCGGCGACGATGGTTACCGCCGGTGTGTACCTGATCGCCCGTACCCACGGCCTGTTCCTCATGGCGCCGGACATTTTACATCTGGTCGGTATTATCGGTGCGGTAACGCTGGTATTGGCAGGGTTTGCCGCACTGGTGCAGACGGACATTAAACGTGTGCTTGCCTACTCCACGATGAGTCAGATTGGTTATATGTTTCTGGCTTTGGGGGTTCAGGCATGGGACGCGGCGATTTTCCATCTGATGACTCACGCGTTTTTTAAAGCGTTGCTGTTCCTCTCTTCCGGTTCGGTCATCCTGGCCTGTCACCACGAGCAGAACATTTTCAAAATGGGCGGTCTGCGTAAGACCATCCCGCTGGTGTATGTCTGCTTCCTGGTCGGCGGCGCGGCATTAGCCGCGTTGCCGATGGTTACCGCCGGGTTCTTTAGTAAAGACGAAATTCTGGCGGGCGCCTGGGCTAACGGTCACGTCAATTTGATGGTGGCGGGGCTGGTGGGCGCCTTTATGACTTCGCTGTACACGTTCCGGATGATCTTCATCGTTTTCCACGGTGAGGCGAAAACCAAAGCGCATAAGGTCGAAGGGATTTCCCATCATTTACCGCTGATCGTGTTAATGGTGCTGTCCACCTTTATCGGCGCGCTGATTGTGCCGCCGTTGCAGGGGGTATTGCCGGCAACCACCGAGCTTGAACACGGACAGATGATGACGTTGGAAATCACTTCCGGCGTGGTCGCCATTGCTGGGATCTTACTGGCCGCCGCGCTGTGGTTGGGCAAGCGCCAACTGGTGAGTGGTATTGCGCAAAGCGCGCCCGGACGTTTCTTCTCAACCTGGTGGTTCCATGCATGGGGCTTCGACTGGCTGTACGACAAAGTTTTTGTCAGACCTTATCTGGCCATTGCGAAGCTGCTGCGACGTGATCCGCTGGACGCATTGATGAACATTCCGGCTTTCCTTACCCGTTGGGGAAATAGAGGATTGACCGTGAGCGAAAATGGTCAAGTGCGCTGGTACGTTGCCTCCATGGGATTGGGCGCTGTCGTTGTGCTGGCGCTGCTATTGCTGGTTTAAGACGGTACCCGGGAACGTATGAAGGGTAGGGCATTCCTGATGAGAGTGCCCGCCACGGCAAGTTTTCAGATTTCTTTAATTTAGGGACACAAAGCGCCATGCTACTACCTTGGCTAATTCTTATCCCCTTTATCGGCGGTCTGCTGTGTTGGCAGTCTGAGCGTTTGGGTACGAAAGTACCGCGCTGGATCGCGTTGATTGCGATGGGGCTGACTTTGGTGCTATCTCTGCAGCTGTGGCTGCAAGGTGGCTATTCTTTGGCAACGCCCGGCGGACTGCCGCAATGGCAGGCTGAGTTCAATGTTCCGTGGATCCCCCGCTTTGGCATTGATTTCCATCTCGCGCTGGATGGGCTGTCGGTGCTGATGGTGGTGTTGACCGCATTGCTGGGCGTATTGGCAATACTTTGCTCATGGAATGAAGAGCACCATAACCAGGGGCTTTTCCACCTTGGGGTGTTGTGGACGCTGGTCGGGGTTATCGGCGTGTTCGTCGCCGTCGACCTGTTCCTGTTCTTCTTCTTCTGGGAAATGATGCTGGTGCCGATGTATTTCCTCATCGCCATATGGGGACACAAGGGTTCTGATGACAAAACCCGGACCGCGGCGGCCACCAAGTTTATCATTTATACCCAGACCAGCGGGCTGGTGATGCTGATCGCCATTCTGGCTCTGGTGTTCGTACACCACGATGCTACCGGCGTCTGGACCTTCAATTATGAAGCGTTGCTGAAAACCGAGATGTCATATGGCATTGAATACCTGCTGATGCTGGGATTCTTTGTCGCATTTGCGGTGAAAATGCCGCTGGTGCCGGTGCATGGCTGGTCGCCGGATGCGCATAGCCAGTCTCCGACCGCTGGTTCCGTCGATCTGGCGGGGCTGTTAATGAAAACGGCGGCTTACGGTTTACTGCGCTTCAGCCTGCCGCTGTTTCCTAACGCCTCCCACGAGTTTGCGCCTATCGCCATGTGGCTGGGGGTAATCAGCGTATTCTACGGCGCCTGGATGGCATTTAATCAGACTGATATCAAGCGTCTGGTCGCCTATACCTCCGTCTCCCATATGGGATTCGTGATGATTGCCATCTACTCCGGCAACCAACAGGCTTTTCAGGGCGCGGTTATCCTGATGATTGCTCACGGTCTGTCGGCCGCAGGGCTTTTCATTCTGTGCGGTCAGCTATACGAGCGTTTGCATACCTGGGATATGCGCCAGATGGGCGGGCTGTGGGCCCGTCTCAGATATCTGCCGGCGTTGTCTCTGTTCTTTGCCGTCGCCACATTAGGTATGCCGGGAACCGGTAACTTCGTCGGGGAATTTAATATTCTGATCGGCAGTTATCAGGTTGTTCCGTTGATTACGGTGATCTCCACATTCGGTC
Source organism: Brenneria goodwinii (assembly GCF_002291445.1). Lineage (NCBI taxonomy): Bacteria > Pseudomonadati > Pseudomonadota > Gammaproteobacteria > Enterobacterales > Pectobacteriaceae > Brenneria > Brenneria goodwinii. The sequence goes on from NZ_CP014137.1 coordinate 733,937, forward strand.
TGGTATTTGCGTCGGTTTATTCGCTGATGCTGATGCAACGCGCTTATTATGGTGCCCCAAAATCAGAACAACCGCTGCTGGGTATGACGGTGCGTGAATTGTCTGTCGTTATGCCTCTGGTGGTATTGCTGGTGTTGTTAGGGGTTTTCCCGCAACCGATTCTGGATACCTCCAGTGCGGCGATGTCAAATATCCAGCAATGGTTTATGTCGTCTACTCCAGATTCAATACTTTCAACAACAAGGCCGTAATTCGCCATGACAATAACTCCTCAACAACTAATCGCGCTATCGCCGCTGTTGATCGTCGGATTGACGGTAGTGGTTGTGATGCTGTGCATTGCGTGGCGACGCAACCATTTTGTCAACGCAACCTTGACGGTTATCGGCCTGGGCATCGCGCTGCTGTCACTTTACTTTGTAGGCCAGGCAGGGCCGACCGATGTTACTCCGCTGTTGCGGGTTGATGGTTTTTCCATGTTTTATACCGCACTGGTGTTGCTGGCTAGTCTAGCGACCAGCACGTTTGCTTATTCATGGCTGGAAGGCTATTCGGACAACCGTGATGAGTTCTATCTGCTGGTGCTGATCGCCGCGCTAGGCGGGGTCGTACTGGCAAGTGCGAACCACCTTGCGTCCCTGTTCGTTGGTATTGAACTGATTTCGCTGCCGTTATTCGGACTCGTCAGCTATGCCTTCCGCCAGGAGCGTTCGCTGGAGGCCGGTATCAAATACATGTTGCTATCGGCTGCGTCGTCGTCTTTCCTGCTGTTCGGCATGGCGCTGATCTATGCGGATTCGGGCAATCTGACGTTTGCCAGCTTGGGACAAAGCCTGAGCGATCTTCACATTCATGAACCGCTGTTGCTGGCGGGCTTGGGGATGATGATTGTCGGCGTGGGCTTTAAGCTATCGCTGTTTCCCTTTCAGCTATGGACGCCGGATGTGTATCAAGGGGCGCCGGCGCCGGTTTCGACCTTCCTGGCAACCGCCAGCAAAATCGCCATTTTCGGCGCGGTGATGCGTCTGTTCCTTTACGCGCCGATGGTGGACAGCGACTCGGTCAGATTAGCGCTTGGTGTGATTGCTTTCGCTTCCATCGTGTTTGGTAACGTGATGGCGGTTTCGCAGCGCAGCATCAAACGTTTACTGGGCTACTCCTCCATTGCGCATATGGGGTATCTGCTGGTTGCCTTGATTGCGGTGCAAAGTCATCAATTGGCGCTGGAAACGGTTGGCGTCTATCTGGTGGGCTATCTGTTCGCCAGCCTCGGCGCTTTTGGCGTCGTCAGTTTGATGTCTAGCCCATGCAGTGGTCCGGAAGCTGACTCAATGCTCTCATATCGCGGTCTGTTCTGGCATAAACCGGTATTGTCTGCGGTAATGACGGTGATGATGTTGTCACTGGCCGGTATTCCGATGACGCTGGGCTTCTTCGGTAAGTTTTATGTCTTGGCCGTGAGCGTTAACGCGGATTTGTGGTGGTTGGCCGGCGCGGTCGTACTGGGCAGCGCGATTGGTCTCTACTATTATCTGCGGATGATGGCCAGCCTGTATTCGGATGCGCCACAGACGTTAAATCGAGATGACGTGCCGGGAAACTGGGCAATGACGGCGGGTGGCGCTGTGGTCGTGATTTCAGCAATAGCGGTGTTGATTCTGGGTTTTTACCCACAACCGCTGATTTCTCTGGTACAGCTGGCCCAGCCCATCATGTAGCAGCAAGCAAAACTGCCTGATGTGAAAACCGCCGTGGGTGATGCCGACGGCGGTTTTTTTATGCATTGTTAATCCATCGCCCGGAAGTATTTGCGCTGGTTTCTGTGAATATTTGCCGCTTTAGGAATGATCCGGTCGCCAATGGTCAGACAAGCATGAAAAATTGTCTATAGTTAACTGGACAATGATTTTTCATAAGGAAAGGAGCATTTTATGGCAGCAGAAAAAAAACAACCTGATGATATTCGCATTGACGACGACCTGAAGCTATTGTCAGACACGTTGGATGAATTACTGCGTTACTCGGGCGATCAGGCCGACAAAGCGTATCTTGAGCTCAAGAAAAATGCGGAGAAAGCATTGCTTGAAGTCAAGGCGAGAGTCGGCGCAACGGATAGCTACTATGCGCGGGCTAAACAGGTCGCTGATAAAGCGGATATCTACGTCCACGACAAACCCTGGCATGGTATCGGCATTGGCGCAACCGTCGGGCTGGTGCTTGGGTTGCTATTAGCCAAACGGTAGATTAACCCTTTCAATCTGCAGATGTGTGCAGTACAGCGCATTCGATGCGCTGGTGGTTAATCTAACGGAATGACGGCGACTCGCTCAGTAAGAGGATAACGTGAACGAGTCAGGAAACGCTCTGATAAATGCACTGTGATCAGACTTGATAATGATAAACATTCTGGTCAATGCGGCGATCGCCAAGTTTCTCCCCGCCTTTTTTCTGCCCATAGAAACGAAAGCCAAGTCGCTGCGCCAGTGCATTGCTGCGAGGGTTCTCCACCGATGCTTTAATGATGCATCTTCGCACCCGCCCGGCGTTCATGTAGGCATCGATCATGGTGCGAACCGATAACGAAACAATCCCTTTTCCCTCAAAGTTTTCGGCAATCCAGTAGCCAATCTCGCCTTCCCGATCTTGAATCGTGTTGAACGAGACGATACCGGCGATGACATCGTCCCAGCGAATGATATATACCGCAGCGATGCCGGCGGCAAACTCATGCCGGTTGGTTTTGATGGTGTTCAGCGAATCATCTATGTGCGTTACCGAGTCCGGCCAGGGCAATGTGCGGCGCAGACGGGGTTTTTCCTGTTGCACCAGCGCAAAAATTTCTGCCGCGTCGGACTCTTGCTGGATGCTCAAACGCAGATGCGGATGATGATGTAATTCATAAAGTGTTTCCATGACTGCGCCTTCTCCTTAATTAGAACGGCTATCCTGTAGCAATAATGGTTATACCGAAATCGTACCATCAATAATCGTCACGCTATGTCCGCCGACCCAAGGCTCATCATTCAGATAAATAACCGATATTCTGCCGTCACACTGGCGTTTGATGCCTTGGCGAACACGGTAACCCAATCGAGGCGCAGTATTATCGGGGGCGGGATGATCCTGTTGGCGCAGAAGACAAGCCAGACAGGCATTGGCGCTGCCGGTTACCGGATCTTCCTTCATTTGTCCCAGCTCCGTATAAAACGTACGAACTTCGTAGTCCGCGTCGTCAGCGTTATCGTACGGCCCATAAATGGCAATACCGTGAGACTGACAGATTTCCTGCAGGTCAGCCAGCGATTGCTCGTCGGGGGCGATGCGTAAACAGGTGTCGGCGCTATCCACGCGGATAATCGACCAGCTTATTCCCATATGCACGGTTGCGGGCGGGTAGTCCTTATTGATTTTGCTGCTGCCGAGCGTGCGCTCCAGCAAAGGATAAAGTTCGGTATCAAACGGAACGATAGTCACTTCAGGCACGTGGAAAGCCAGTAAGCCTTCGTCATCAATATTGATAGGCACCAGGCCAACGCCGCACTGCTGGATGATTTGTCCCTGAGATTTTGTTTGTAAACCAGACTCCAGCAGGGCATGCGCCGTGCCCAGAGTCGGATGCCCGGCGAACGGCAGCTCTAACTCTGGCGTAAAGATTCGTACGCCATAGTCGGCCAGCGGATTGGTCGGCGGCACGACAAAGGTTGTTTCCGACAGATTGGTCCAGCGGGCGATATTCTGCATTTGCTCATCAGATAATCCGTCCGCATCCAATATGACTGCCAGCGGATTTCCCTTGAGCGGCTGTTGGGTGAATACATCGATCTGTTTAAAGCGACGCGCTATTGTCATAAACAATCCTTCCTGTCATACCCGTCATCTTTCAAGTTAGGTGTATTGGCCGCTTCTTGAAATCCATCGGCGTATCAATAAGTAAAATCGTTGATTAATTATGACTGCAAATCAGTTGCTTGTCTTTAGGATGCTTTGGGAATTCGTCTACCAGCGCAACCCGTTCAGATGTGTGGAAGCGATGAAGGATCGGCTTTGAATGCCGCGCATTGCGGCATAAGGATTGTGCAGGTGATGGATTTTACTATGTTTATTAGCCGGCGATGGTTAAATGTTATGCAAAACTAACCGCGATTGTGAGGCGTGCTTGTGGCATAATGTGCGACATATCACATTTTGACTTGAGTAAATGCTGTGCTAAGTACCAACAATATCACCATGCAGTTTGGCAGTAAGCCATTGTTTGAAAACATCTCCGTTAAATTCGGCAGCGCTAACCGTTACGGTTTGATCGGTGCCAATGGCTGCGGTAAATCCACGTTCATGAAAATTCTTGGCGGCGATTTGGCGCCGAGTGCCGGTAATGTTTTCCTCGATCCTAATGAACGCCTGGGGAAATTGCGCCAGGATCAGTTCGCTTTTGAACAGCATAGCGTGCTGGATACCGTGATCATGGGTCACGCCGAGCTATGGGCGGTGAAGGAAGAGCGCGATCGTATTTACGCACTGGCCGAGATGAGCGAAGCCGATGGCTATAAAGTTGCCGATCTGGAAGTACAGTACGGTGAGATGGATGGTTACAGCGCGGAAGCCCGCGCTGGTGAACTGCTGCTGGGGGTCGGTATTCCGGTGGAGCAGCATTACGGTCCGATGAGCGAAGTCGCGCCGGGCTGGAAACTCCGTGTGCTGTTGGCGCAGGCGCTGTTTTCCGATCCGGATATTCTGCTGCTTGATGAACCGACCAACAACCTGGATATTGACACCATCCGCTGGCTGGAGCAGGTGCTGAACGAACGTAACAGCACCATGATCATTATTTCCCATGACCGCCACTTTCTGAATATGGTGTGTACGCATATGGCGGATCTGGACTACGGCGAACTCCGTATTTACCCCGGCAATTATGATGAATACATGACGGCGGCGACGCAGGCGCGTGAACGCCTGCTGGCGGATAACGCCAAGAAAAAAGCGCAGATTTCCGAATTGCAGTCTTTCGTCAGCCGCTTTAGCGCTAATGCTTCCAAATCCAAGCAGGCGACTTCCCGCGCCCGTCAGATTGATAAAATTCAACTGGAAGAGGTGAAGGCTTCCAGTCGTCAGAATCCGTTTATTCGTTTTGAACAGGACAAGAAACTGTTCCGTAACGCGCTGGAGGTAGAGGCGCTGGCGAAAGGGTTTGATAATGGTCCATTGTTCAGCAAACTGAATCTGATGGTGGAAGTGGGGGAAAAGGTCGCTATTTTGGGGACCAACGGTATCGGTAAATCGACGCTGCTGAAAACGTTGGTAGGCGATCTCCAGCCGGATAGTGGCACGGTCAAGTGGTCGGAAAACGCCAAAATCGGCTATTACGCCCAGGATCATGAGTATGAGTTTGATGACGCGCTGACCGTGTTTGACTGGATGAGCCAGTGGAAGCAGGAGAAAGATGACGAGCAGGCGGTGCGCAGCGTGCTGGGCCGTCTGCTGTTCAGTCAGGATGATATCAAGAAGAAAGTGAAGGTCTTATCCGGCGGCGAGAAAGGCCGTATGCTGTTTGGCAAGTTGATGATGCAGCGTCCCAACATCCTGGTTATGGATGAGCCAACCAACCACCTGGATATGGAATCCATTGAGTCGCTGAATATGGCGCTGGAAATGTATGAAGGCACGCTGCTGTTTGTCTCTCACGACCGTGAGTTTGTCAGTTCTCTGGCAACCCGTATTTTGGAAATGACGCCGAATAAGGTTATCGATTTCACCGGGAACTATGAAGATTATCTGCGTAGTCAAGGTATTCAATAACATACTTATTAGCGTTATCCTCCGTTTTACTTAAGGCGGCATGGTTGATATCCTCGCCGCCTTTTTTATTAACATTATGTGTATTCAGTTATATTCTTTAGGAAGATGAAAATATTCACGCAATATTTATTGCGCCGCCTTCGTAAGCATCTTTCTGGTATCGACGTTTCAACCGAGAATTATTTCTGTGTATTTTTTAAACTAAAAAACTTAAAGTAAGTAAAATTATTTATCATTTCGGCGTGCGATAAATCAGACATTCATCGCCCGAACGATAAATAAATAAAAATAATTAGTTTCAACAAAAAACTATCTTCTTGTCAGTGGTTTGTCTAATGTTTTTTGATCGACTCCCGCCCGTGATTAATCGATTTAGCTAACTAAAAATAAATGTTCGGATAATTTTTTTACGTTATTGAGATTATTTCTCATCTGAAACAAAGAACGGTTATTTTAAATAGAAGCTATGAGTATGCAGTCACAGTTATAAAAGAAATAAGGTTCCTATTGTCCTGGCGATTGATGAAGATCAAGTCTGTTAAATAAATTTCCTCATTACCATACCCACACACATATCGTGTGTTACTCCGTTTAGGTTACAGGAGAATAATAAAAAATGAGTGGGGAAAATTTAATGCTTTCCCATCATGGCGTTAATCGCCGTGATTTTATGAAGTTATGTGCAGCACTGGCGGCATCAATGGGGCTGGCGGATTCCGCTGTAGCGGAAATTGCCGAGTCAATGACTTCCACGCAGCGTCCGCCGGTTATTTGGATCGGGGCGCAGGAATGTACCGGGTGTACGGAATCCCTATTGCGGGCAACGCATCCGACTATTGAGAATCTGTTATTAAACACCATCTCGCTGGAATATCACGAAGTGCTCTCTGCCGCTTTCGGAGAGCAGGCGGAAGAAAATAAACATCGTGCAGTCGAGCAATACAAAGGGAAATATGTCCTGGTTGTTGATGGTTCGATACCCATCAAAGATGGCGGTATCTATTGCATGGTGGCGGGTAAACCGATAGTCGAGCATATCCGTGAAACGGCGGAACATGCGGCGGCTATCATCGCCATCGGTTCCTGTTCGGCCTGGGGCGGGGTTCCGGCATCGGGTAGTAACCCGACCGGCGCGGTCAGTTTGCAGGAGGTATTGCCGGGTAAAACGGTAATTAATATTCCCGGCTGTCCGCCGAATCCGCATAACTTCCTGGCAACCGTTGCCCACATCATCACTTATCAACGTCCGCCGGCGCTGGATAGCGAAGGCAGGCCGACATTCGCTTACGGTCGACTGATTCACGAAAACTGCGAACGTCGCCCGCATTTCGACGCCGGACGTTTCGCCAAAGAGTTCGGTGATGAAGGTCATCGCCAGGGATGGTGCCTCTATCACCTGGGCTGTAAAGGGCCGGAAACCTACGGTAACTGTCCGACGCTGGAGTTTTGCGATGTGGGCGGCGGCATCTGGCCGGTTGGTATCGGGCATCCATGCTATGGCTGTAACGAGAAAGGCATTGGCTTTACTAAAGGTATTTTCCAACTTGCCAATGTGGAAAACCCAACGCCGCGGGTGGAAAAACCGGATGTACATAGCCCGGAAGGCGGGCATATCTCGGCCACAGCGACAGGGTTAATCGGCGGTGTGCTCGGCGTTATCGGCGGCGTGAGTCTGATGGCCGTGCGCGAGTTGGGGCGGCAGCAAAAGCAATCCCAGAAAAACCAGAGTCAGCAGGACGCTGGAAACGGACCCCGGGAGGGTTAAGCCGTGAACAGACGCAATTTTTTCAAGCTGGCTTCCGCCGGTGCGTTGCTGGCCGGTACACCTCTGGCGGGATATGCCGCAGCAACCAATAAACCGCCGATTCCCGGCTCGTTGGGGATGCTTTACGACTCCACGCTGTGCGTTGGCTGTCAGGCCTGCGTCAGCGAGTGTCAGCAACTCAATAAACTGTCCTATAACCCGGACAGCAAGATCTATGCGGGCGGCGACGCCACCTGGTCAAACAACGATAAACTCAGTCCTTACACCAATAATATCATCCAGGTGTGGAGTTCAGGCGACGGGAAAAACAAGGATCAGGTAGACAACGGTTACGCCTACATCAAAAAGCAGTGCATGCACTGCGTTGATCCTAACTGCGTATCGGTTTGTCCGGTGTCCGCGCTGAAGAAAAATCCCACAACCGGAATTATCCACTACAACGCCGATGTGTGTACCGGCTGCCGTTACTGCATGGTCGCCTGTCCGTTCAACATTCCCAAATACGATTACGAGGATCCGTTCGGCAAGCTGCATAAATGCGAGTTGTGCAACCAGGCGGGTCTGGAACGATTGGATAAAGGCGGCCTGCCGGGATGTGTCGAGGTCTGTCCTACCGGCGCGGTTATTTTCGGCACCCGTGAAGAGCTGCTGGCTGAAGCGAAACATCGTCTGACCTTGTCGGCGGGCGATGAGTATCGCTACCCACGTCAGACGCTGGCAAAAAAAGATACCTATCTGCACACCGTACCGAAATACGACCGCTATGTTTATGGCGAAAAGGAGGCGGGCGGAACTCAGGTGCTGGTTCTGGCCGGCGTACCGTATCAGAATCTTGATCTGCCGGAACTGGCCGAGCTGTCTACCGGCGCACGTTCTGAACATATTCAGCACACCCTGTACAAGGGCATGATATTGCCGCTGGCGGTATTGGCGGGCCTATCCGTGCTGGTGCATCGCAACACCCGTGCAGACCGGCGGGATCATGACGATCGGCCGCATGCTGATAAGAAACAGGAGAACGATCATGACGGCGCATAAAGCGAGTCCATTAGGCGGGCGTCTGGTCAGTTGGCCGGTGATGTTGCTGGCGCCGTTTGTCATTCTGTGCGCGTTGCTGATTGTCAAACGCCTGGTGTTCGGTCTTGGTTCGGTCGCCGCGCTAAACGGCGGTTATCCCTGGGGGATCTGGATCGCGTTCGATCTGCTGGTGGGAACCGGTTTTGCCTGTGGCGGCTGGGCGCTGGCCTGGGCCGTCTATGTGTTTAACCGCGGCGAATACCATCCACTGGTTCGGCCGGCGCTATTGGCCAGCCTGTTCGGCTACTCGCTGGGCGGGTTGTCGATCACCATTGACGTCGGGCGTTACTGGAACATTCCGTACTTTTTTATTCCCGGCCATTTCAATACCTCATCCGTGCTGTTTGAAACCGCCGTCTGTATGACGATCTATATCGGGGTGATGGCGTTGGAGTTCGCGCCGGTGATATGTGAACGCATGGGCTGGAAGGTATCGCTCAAGAGACTGAATAAAGTGATGTTCTTTATTATCGCGCTGGGTGCTTTACTGCCGACCATGCACCAGTCATCAATGGGTTCGCTGATGATTTCCGCCGGATATAAAGTGCATCCGCTGTGGCAGAGTTATGAACTGCTGCCGCTGCTGTCGTTGCTGACGGCATTCATCATGGGCTTCTCGATCGTAATGTTTGAAGGCTCGTTGGTGCAGGCCGGGCTGAAAGGGCGCGGGCCGAATGAAACGCATCTGTTCGCCCGTTTGACGCAAATAGTTCAGGTTCTGCTGCTGCTGTTTGTGGTGCTGCGTTTCGGCGAGGTTATCTGGCACGACAAAACGGGTTATCTGTTCAACGGCGATCGTTTCGCGCTGACTTTCTGGTGTGAAGCCGCATTGATGATGTTCCCGCTGATCATGTTCCGCTTCAAACGCTGCCGCAATGATTCACGCCTGCTGTTTGTGGGCGCGCTGAGCATGCTGTTCGGAGCCGCGGTATGGCGGCTGAGCTATTCCCTGCTGGCTTTCAACCCTGGTGGCGGTTATCACTATTTCCCCGCTGCATGGGAAGTGCTGATCTCCATTGGTTTTGTCGCGATTGAAGTCTGCGCATACATCTTGTTAATCCGGCTGCTGCCGGTACTTCCCGCGCTGGAAGGCGTTCATAAGAATTATCAGGCCGAGGTAAAGCATGAGCCAACGCATCACCATTGATCCTATTACCCGCATTGAGGGACACCTGCGCATTGATTGCGAAATTGAACAGGGGAAAGTCACAAAAGCCTGGTCGTCCGGCACCATGTGGCGTGGTATGGAAGAGATTGTCACCGGTCAGGATCCACGCGATGCCTGGATGATTGTGCAGCGTATCTGTGGCGTATGTACCACGGTGCATGCCATTGCGTCCGTGCGTGCGGTTGAGAATGCGCTGCAGCTGAATGTGCCGGTTAATGCGCAATATATCCGCAACCTGATTCTGGCGGCGCACAGCATTCACGACCACATTGTTCACTTTTATCAGCTTTCCGCGCTGGACTGGGTTGACGTTACGTCGGCCCTGGAGGCCGATCCGCAAAAAGCCGAAGCGTTGCTGAAAGGGCTGTCCGACTGGCCGCTGAACAACGCCTCGGAGTTCACCAAAGTCCAGCAGAAACTGAAAGATCTGGTGGCCAGCGGGCAACTGGGGATTTTCGCCAACGGCTATTGGGGGCACCCGGCCATGGCGCTGCCGCCGGAAGTCAACCTGATTGCGGTGGCCCACTATCTGCAGGCGCTGGAGTGTCAGCGCGACGCCAACCGTATCGTGGCGATCCTCGGCGGTAAAACTCCGCATATCCAGAACCTGGCCGTCGGCGGCGTCGCCAACCCGATTAATCTGGATGCGCCCAGCGTACTGAACCTTGAACGATTGATGTATGTAAAATCGTTTATCGATCGCTTAAGCGATTTTATCGAACAGGTCTACAAGGTGGACTGCGCGGTGATTGCCGCGCACTATCCTGAATGGCTGAGTCTGGGCAAAGGCGCCGACAACTATCTCAGCGTGCCCGAACTGCCAACCGATAATCAAAACGGCAGCTTCCTGCTGGCCGGCGGCTATCTGGAAAACGGCGATTTCGCCCAATATCGACCCATCACCAGCCACAGCGACAAGTTCCTGATTGATGGCATTAAAGAAAGCGGCAAGCATGCCTGGTATCAGGACGATGAGCCGCTGGCTCCGTGGGAAGGTCTGACGCGTCCCAACTATACCGGCTGGCAGGAAGACGGCAAATATTCCTGGGTTAAAGCGCCGACGTTCTACGGCAAGACCGTTGAAGTGGGGCCGCTGGCATGGATGCTGTGCAGCCTGGCCGCCAAACATCAGGACACCGAAACGCATTACGCTCAGGTTGCCGCAGCGTACCAGACATTAACCGGCCAGACGCTGGGCGTCGAACACCTGCACTCCACATTAGGCCGGATTATCGGCCGGACGGTGCATTGCTGTGTGCTGAAAGATACGCTGGCGCAGCAATGGCAGGCGCTGGTGACCAATATCGGCAACGGCGACCACCAGACCTTTATCAAACCCGATCTGTCGCCGGACACCGAATTCCGCGGCGTGGGCTTTGGCGAAATGCCGCGCGGTATGCTGTCGCACTGGATCGTGTTTAAAAACGGCAAAATTACCAACTATCAGGCGGTGGTGCCCTCAACCTGGACATCCGGCCCGCGTAACTTCGACGGGCAGCCCGGTCCTTACGAGCAGTCGCTGGTCGGCACGCCGATCGCCGATCCGCATAAACCGCTGGAAGTGGTGCGCACCATTCACTCTTTTGATCCGTGCATGTCTTGCGCGGTGCATATTGTGGACACGGTAAGCGGTAATGAAGTGACCCGGGTCAAGGTGCTGTAATGAACATACTGGTGCTGGGGATCGGGAATCTATTGTTAAGCGATGAGGCCGTCGGCGTACGCATCATCGAAGCATTAGAGCGGCGCTACCGGTTTTCGCCGGAAATCGACATCGTTGATGGCGGTACGTCGGGCATGGAGCTTATGGAGGCGATGGCCGACCGCGATCACCTGATCGTGGCCGATGCGGTGCTGACCGGGCAGGCGCCGGGGACGGTGTCGGTCCTGCGTGATAACGAGGTGCCCGCGCTATTCACGCGCAAGATCTCCCCGCACCAGTTAGGGTTGTCGGATGTGCTGATGGCGCTACGGCTAACGGATGAATTTCCGCGTCAGTTGACGCTGGTCGGCGTCGAACCTGAATCGCTGGATGTGCATATCGGTCTGACGGAAACCGTCAGTCAGGCGATAGCGCCGGCTTTAGGGCAGATCATTACGGCGCTGCGGCAAAGCGGGATCACGGTCAGCGAACGTGAACAATGTGAGGTCGCTAGTGAATAAGCAATCCGAAGTCGGTTATTTAGACGTGATGTCGAGCGATCGCAAAGAATCTTCACTTATTTTCCGTCATGATGATGATGAACACCCGGCGGTCTGGCTGGAGGCGATGTTCTCTGACATCGCGCGTGAAAAGATGCAGATGCTGCCTTTTTACCGTGAGGGCATTCCCGTCAAGGCCTGTGGGTTTACCCTGTTCGAGCAACAGTGGGTAGGGTGTCTGCTGACCCCCTGGATGATGAGTCTGTTGGTGCTGCCGGGGCCACGGCAGCTCTGGCCGGTCAGGAAGCTGGCCGATCGTCTGGCGCTGTCGCTTCCCTGCGGTAACGTGACCTTTATCGTGGGTGAAATGGCGGACAAACAGTATCTGTCCTGTTCATTGATGTCGCCGATTGATAGCCATATAAGTGGCGAACAGGCCATTTTACTGGCGGAGCAGAGTGCGAAAATGGCGCTGTCGTTGCCGGTTGTTGATCGCGATGCGCCGCAGAACGAGAGTCGTCGCACGCTGTTCAGCCGCAAGCGGAGTGAACGCCATGCATGAAATTTCCATGTGCTATAACGCACTGGAGCTGATCGAACAGCAGGCCCGTCAGCATCATGCCCGGCGGGTGACCGATGTCTGGCTGGAAATCGGCGCGCTTTCCTGTATTGAACAGAGCGCGTTGCGTTTTTGTTTTGAATCTGTCTGCCGGCAGACTGTCGCCGAAGGGTGCCGACTGCACGTTGCGGTTCGACCGGCCAAAGCATGGTGCTGGGAATGCAGCGCCGTGGTGGAAATTGTTGAACATGGCGCCGGCTGTCCGCAGTGCGGCAGCTATAATTTGCGGGTGGATGACGGAGACAGCATGCAGATCAAACAGCTGGCGATTGAGTAATCGAATTTAAGCCCTTAAAGATAGCGGGAGGAGATCCCTATGTGTACCACATGCGGCTGCGGTGAAGGGGAACGTAAAATAGAAGGTGATGAACCCCTTCAGTCGCACCACCATCATGACCATGACCATGACCATGACCATACTCATCATGCTCACGACCATAGCCATCACCAGCAGCACCAAGCCCATGAGCATAGCCACGACGCTGGCGAGGCGCGTTATGTGATTGTGCATCACCACCATCACTATCATCATCAGGGCGACGTGCATAACCATTTCTATGCCGGCGCGGCGCAGGAAGCGATGGAGTCCTCTGCCGGACATCATCATCACGATCGCCATCATGCGGCGCATTCTGCGGCAGAGCCGGCGTTTCAGCCGGAGGTCAATGAACAGGATCTGCATTACGGACAGGGCGCGGCGGGAACCCATGCGCCGGGCGTCGGCCAGCAGCGTCTGCTACAGATTGAAATGGACGTGCTGAGTAAAAATAACCATCTGGCGGAGCATAATCGGGAACATTTTAACGCCCAGAATATTCTGGCGCTGAACCTGGTTTCCAGCCCCGGTTCGGGTAAAACCACCTTGTTAACCGCGACGCTGAATCATATCAGCCAGCGGATCCCCTGTGCGGTCATTGAAGGCGATCAACAAACCACCAACGACGCCGAACGTATTCGGGCGACGGGCGTGGCCGCCATCCAGGTGAATACCGGCAAAGGATGTCACCTGGATGCACAGATGGTGCACGATGCCGCGCACCGTCTGCAACTGCCTGACAATTGTCTGCTGTTTATTGAAAACGTGGGAAATCTGGTGTGTCCGGCCGGCTTCGATCTGGGCGAACGCGCCAAGGTCGCGGTGCTTTCGGTGACGGAGGGTGAGGATAAACCATTAAAATATCCGCATATGTTTGCCGCGGCTTCGTTGATGATCATTAATAAAATCGATCTATTGCCTTATCTGGATTTCAATCTGGAAACCTGCGTGGCGAATGCGCGGCGCGTTAATCCGGACATTCAGGTTATTGCGCTGTCCGCCAGCCATGGCGACGGTATGGACGAATGGATCGGTTGGCTGGAGGCACAGCTATGTGCTTAGGCATTCCGGGGAAGGTGGTTTCCGTCGGTGAGGATATTCACCAACCCGCGTATGTCGACGTTTGCGGCGTACAGCGTTCGGTGAGTATCGCGCTGGTTTGCGAAGGCTCGCCCGCCGACCTGGTGGGGCAGTGGGTGCTGGTGCATGTCGGTTTTGCCATGAGCCTTCTGGATGAACAGGAAGCGCGGGATACGCTGGAGGCGTTGCAGTCTATGCGGGCCGTTGGATTGGAACTGGATGAAATGCGACAGACCGGAGCCGACCATGCAATACGTTGATGAATTCCGCGATCCTGAACTGGCAAAAGCGTTATTGCGTCATATTCAGACCCTGGTGGCGGACATGCCGCAACTACGTGAGCGTCCGCTGCAGCTGATGGAAGTCTGCGGCGGACACACGCACGCCATCTTTAAATTCGGATTGGATCGTCTGTTACCGCCGGAGATTGAATTTATCCATGGTCCGGGCTGCCCGGTTTGCGTATTGCCGATGGGGCGCATTGACGCCTGTCTGGAAATCGCGTCGCATCCCGACGTGATCTTTTGCACCTTCGGCGATGCCATGCGCGTGCCGGGGCGTAATGGTTCGTTGCAGGATGCCCGGCGTCATGGCGCCGATGTCCGTATTGTTTACTCTCCGCTGGATGCGTTGGATCTGGCGGAAAAAAATCCGCACCGGCAGGTGGTCTTTTTCGGGCTGGGATTTGAAACCACCATGCCGAGCACCGCGCTGACGCTGCAACAGGCCAAACGTCGTCATATCACTAACTTCACGCTGTTTTGCCAGCACATCACCATCATTCCAACCCTGCGCAGTTTGCTGCAGCAGCCCGATCTGCATATTGATGGTTTCCTGGCGCCGGGGCATGTCAGCATGGTCATCGGCGCGCATCCGTATCAACCGTTGTGCGATCGCTTCCATAAACCCTTTGTGGTCACCGGTTTTGAGCCGCTGGATATTTTACAAGCGCTGTTGATGCTGGTTGCCCAGATCCACGATGCGCGTTGCGAGGTGGAAAATCAGTACCGGCGTATTGTGCCGGACAGCGGCAACCTGCTGGCGCAGCAGGCGATGGACGACGTATTTGAAACCAAATCCAGCAGTGAGTGGCGCGGTTTGGGCGAGATAGCCGACTCCGGTATGCAACTGCGGGCGGCGTATGCCGATTTTGATGCGGAACGCCGTTTCCATCCACAGCAGCAGCGCAGTTCCGATGAACCGGAGTCGCGCTGCGGCGACGTGTTGACCGGGCGTTGCAAACCCGCGGATTGTCCGCTGTTTGCCAAACGCTGTACGCCGCAAAATGCGATTGGGGCGCTGATGGTGTCTTCCGAAGGGGCGTGCGCGGCTTATTATCAGTATCGGCGGGAGTGTGCCTAAATGCCTCATTCAATACAGCCAAATGCGGTTTCTTTAAAAGAAATACAGCTAAAAGAGATTACGCTGGCGCATGGCAGCGGCGGCCGTGCGATGCAGCAACTGATTGAACAACTGTTTTTACAGGCGTTTGACAACCCACTGTTGGGGCAGCGGGAAGATCAGGCCAGATTACCCCTTGCCGCGTTGGCGCAGCAGGGCGATCGCCTGGCGTTTACCACGGACAGCTACGTTATCGATCCTCTATTTTTCCCCGGAGGCGATATCGGTAAATTGGCGGTATGCGGTACGGCAAACGACATCGCGGTCAGCGGCGCCGCGCCGCAGTATCTCTCTTGCGGTTTTATCATTGAAGAGGGGTTCGCCGGCGCCGATCTGCTGCGTATCGTGGCATCGATGGCGCAAACCGCATGGGATGCCGGGATCCAGATCGTCACCGGCGACACCAAAGTGGTGCCGCGCGGCGCGGCCGACAAGCTCTTTATCAACACCGCCGGGATTGGCGTGATCCCGACGGAAGTCCACTGGGGAACGGCAGAGATCCGGCCGGGCGATAAGATTATCGTCAGCGGTACGCTGGGCGATCATGGGGCGACCATTCTTAACCTGCGCGAGCAACTGGGGCTGGAAGCGACGCTCGCCAGCGACTGCGCGGTATTGGCGCCGTTAATTGCTCCCCTGCGTGAAATTGACGGCGTTCGGGCATTGCGTGACGCCACGCGCGGCGGGGTAACGGCGATCCTGCATGAGTATGCGCAGGCCAGCGGCTGCGGTATGGAAATCAACGAAAGCGACTTGCCGCTGAAACAAGCGGTGCGCGGCATTTGTGAAATACTGGGGTTGGAAGCGCTCAACTTCGCCAACGAGGGCAAGCTGGTGCTGGTGGTGGCCGCCGAAGCGGAAAGCGCGGCGTTGGCCGCTTTGCGATCGCATCCGTTAGGCCGGGATGCGGCAACCATTGGCGTAGTGACGGAAAAACCGCAGGTCCGCCTGTGCGGCGTGTTTGGCGCATCCCGCCTGTTGGATTTACCGCATAATGAGCCGATGCCGAGGATTTGCTGAGCTACACCGATACGTCATTCCCGCGTAGGCGGGAATGACGTGAGTGGCCGTGAAGAATCCCAGTGTGTGCTGGGTACGGGATAAAAATACCTTTCTCTTCGCGCACGAAGCTCGAAATAGCACTGAACTTACAGAGAAACCAGTCTAAACAGGCAAGGATATCTTCCTCGTGAGCGTGAACCATAACGGCGTTCAGATCCGCATAAAAGGCAAAGTGCAGGGGGTGGGGTTCCGGCCTTATGTCTGGCAACTGGCCCATAAGCTGGAATTGTACGGTAACGTCAGCAATGACGGTGCCGGCGTGCTGATTCATCTCTACCAGTCGGAAAATATTGAACGCTTTATTGCTGAACTGCCCGCCCTATGCCCGCCGCTGGCGCATATTGACAGCATTGTCCGCCAGCCGTGGCAGTGGACATCCGCACCGTCCTCATTTGTTATCGAACACAGCGGCGCGGGGCAGATGGATACGCAGGTGGTGCCGGATGCCGCAACCTGTGATGAGTGTCTGCATGAACTGAACGATCCGGCTAATCGCCGCTATCGCTACCCGTTTATCAACTGCACCCACTGCGGCCCCCGCTTTACCATTATTCGCCAGATGCCCTATGACCGTCCGTTTACCTCGATGGCGGTTTTTCCTTTGTGTCCGCAGTGTCTGGCGGAGTATCAGCATCCCGCCGATCGCCGCTTCCATGCTCAGCCCAACGCCTGCCCGCAGTGTGGTCCGCAGGTCTGGCTGGAGGATGCGGCCGCCGGCCGGCAGGTTGAAGGCGATGAGGCCATTCATCAGGCCGCCCGTGCATTGCTGGCCGGGAAAATCGTAGCCATTAAAGGGATTGGCGGCTTTCATCTGGCGTGTGACGCCACCGATACACAGGCAGTCCAGCGCCTGCGTCAGCGCAAGCATCGTCCCGGCAAGCCGCTGGCGGTAATGCTGCCGGATGCCGGATGGCTTGAGCGCTGTACTGGCGCCGCGGATCTTCCCGCCGCGTTGCGATTATTGAAAAGTACGGCGGCGCCGATTGTGCTGCTGCCGCAGCGTCAGGATGGTCCGCTATCGGAGGCGCTCGCCCCCGGCCTGTCTGAAATCGGGCTGATGCTGCCCGCCAATCCACTGCAACATTTGTTGCTGGCAGACGTGGCGCGTCCGCTGGTGATGACCTCGGGTAATGCCAGCGGCAAACCGCCGGCGTTGACCAACTTACAGGCAACGGAGCAACTTGGCGGTATTGCCGATCTGTGGTTGATGCACAATCGGGAAATCGTGCAACGCGCCGATGACTCGCTGGTCAGGCTGCGCGAATGCGGTTTATTTAAAAACCGGGCGGAGATGCTGCGACGCGCCCGCGGCTATGTGCCGGACGCGTTGCCGCTGCCGCCGGGATTTGTCAAACAGCCGGCGCTACTGGCGCTCGGTGCGGATCTGAAGAACGCTTTTTGTCTGCTGCGTGATGAGCATGCCATTGTCAGTCAGCACCTTGGCGATCTGGCGGATAGCGATATCGAACAGCAATACCGCCAGGTCATTGCATTGTTTGAGGATATTTACCGTTTTGCCCCCAGTGCGATCGTGGTCGATGCGCACCCCGGCTATATCAGCCATCGTTTGGGGAAACATCTGGCTGAACAGCGGCAGATCCCCTGTATCGACGTCTTGCACCATCACGCCCATATCGTCTCTTGTCTGGCGGAGCATCAGCGGCCGCGTGACGCCGGGCCGGTGATCGGGCTGGCGCTGGACGGTATCGGGTTTGGCGCCGAGGGGCAGTGGTGGGGCGGGGAGTGTTTGCTGGCGGACTATCACCAATGTCGCCATCTTGGCGGATTGCCTGCCGTCGCCTTACCCGGCGGCGATCTGGCGGCGCGCCAGCCGTGGCGCAACCTGCTGGCGCAGTGGCTACGTTTTGTCCCCGATTGGGCGTCATTACCGGAGGCGACAGCCATCCCGGCGGATTCATCTCAGTTACTCAGTAAAGCGATTGAACGAGGTATTAATGTGCCGCTGGCGTCCTCCGTCGGTCGCTTGTTCGATGCGGTCGCGGCGGCGGCCGGCTTCCCCGCTGCCGCGCAAAGCTGGGAAGGGGAGGCGGCCTGCTGGTTGGAATCGCTGGCTTGGCGCAGCCGACTGTTGGCGCATCAGCCATCCAGTCAGCCGCCGGTGACGCTGCCGCTACTGGCCGATGGCCGGTTGGATCTGGCGACTTTCTGGCGGCAGTGGTTGAACTACCGGGCAACGCCGCCGGAGAAAGCCTATGCGTTCCACGATGCGCTGGCGCAGGGCTTTGCCGATCTGGCGCGATGTGCGGCGCAGCGCTATGGCATCAATACGATTGTGCTGTCCGGCGGCGTGATGCATAACCGTCTGCTCACCGATCTGCTGCACCAAAAACTGCAGGAATTCACGCTACTGCAATCGCAAAGGCTACCCGCCGGCGACGGCGGACTGGCGTTGGGACAGGCGCTGATTGCGGCGGAACGTTTGTCATTAATTTAATGAAGAATAATTAATTATTCACCGGTTGAACGTAGCACTTATTTGCTTTTAATTAATTGTTTATCAATGGTATTTTTTACCATCGTTACTTTTTACCTGTCGCGTCTATTTTCTGAAAATGAATAAACTTTAATGATGCGCCTTTTAGTATCATTTTGATAACACATCGATATTCCTTTATTTTCAATGCATTGAAAATAAAAGAAAAATTCGATTATCCTCCCAATGCTTATTTCTTTTATGGTTAATGATTTGGTTAATAAAGCGCGTTTTTGCGGCAATAACCGAATAAGCGTCCCATTCATGCATTCATCCGTATTGATAAATAAAAATTATTATCATCTAATTTATAATAATGCTTTTGACGGGATAGATATGAATGAACATAGACTTGACGCCCTATTATGCTCAACCAGGTGAACAGCCGTTTGGCGCACGGCGTATGGCAATGCCCTGGCGCAATCATGTGCCGCTGTCGCCTGAACAGATCCCTGCCGGCTGGCAGGCGTTGACGCAACAAACATTGCCTGCGCGCAAGCGTCTGCTGTATCTGCATATCCCTTTCTGCGCGACGCATTGCACCTTCTGCGGCTTTTATCAGAATAAATTGCGCGACGACAGTACGGCGATCTATACCCGTTATCTGCTGCAGGAACTGGCGATGGAGGCGGCCAGTCCGCTGCATCAGTCGGCGCCGATACACGCCGTCTACTTTGGCGGCGGTACGCCAACGGCGATGGCGGCCAAAGAGCTTGCCCTGATTATCAGGACGATTCGCGATTCACTGCCGTTAGCGCCAGACTGTGAAATTACGGTTGAAGGCCGCGCGCTGGATTTCGATGATGAGCGCATCGATGCCTGGCTGGATGCGGGCGCGAACCGCTTTTCCATCGGCATTCAGACCTTTGACAGCCGTATTCGTCAACGGATGGCGCGCACCTCGGATAAACAGCAGTCGATCCGTTTTCTTGAGCGTTTGTGTCAACGCGATCGGGCGGCGGTGGTTTGCGATCTGATGTTCGGCCTGCCGGGGCAAACGCCGGAAACCTGGCGGGAGGATCTGAATATTGTCAGTAATTTGCCGCTGGATGGGGTCGATCTCTACGCCCTGAATTTATTACCCACCACGCCGCTGGCGAAGGCCGCCGAGAATCAGCGCGTTGTTTTGCCTGATGTGACCGCGCGCCGCGATTTTTACCTCAGCGGCGCGTCATTTCTGGCGGATGCCGGCTGGCATCAGCTAAGCAATAGCCACTGGGCCAGAACCACCCGTGAACGCAACCTGTATAATCTGCTGATAAAACAGGGCGCCGACTGTCTGGCGATGGGCAGCGGAGCGGGCGGTAACCTTAACGGTCAGGCCTATATGATGGAACGCAGTCTGGAGCGCTATTACCAGATGCTGGATCAGGGGCAAAAACCGATCATGATGATGACGCCGGCCAGTCCGACCGGATCCTGGCAGCATCAGCTTCAGGCCGGGATCGAAGTTGGTCGGGTCAAACTGCCGCAACTGACCCGCCACGCCGATGCGCTTCAGCCATTGCTGAGCCAGTGGCATCAGGCCGGGCTAACCTGTGATGACTCGACCTGCCTGCGTTTAACCAACGATGGCCGTTTTTGGGCTAATAACCTGATGCAGGCATTACAACAAATTATTCCTCAGCTTAATGCCGAAGAACACGCTCACTAACCGGAGACTTAACCATGACATTGAATGAATTATTGGCAACCGGGCCGGATGGCACGCTGGAAGAGATCGCCAGTCAGTATGATACCTCACTGCTTAATGTGGTTAAGGCACTGCCGGAGGCGCAGCGGACGTTGGTTTCTGGCGAGCGGTTTGATCAGGTGTGGGACGCGATTACCGGCTGGGGCGAAGTGACGTTGATCAGCCACACGGCCGACGCCATTCTGGAATTTAAAAGCGAGCTGCCAAGCGGCGCCCATCGCCATGGCTATTTTAATCTGCGCGGCAAGAATGGGTTAAGCGGGCATATCCGCGCGACAAACTGTCGGCAGATTGCGTTTATTGAGCGTAAGTTCATGGGAATGGACACAGCATCTGTGGTGTTTTTTAATGCCGGCGGAGATGCTATGTTTAAAATCTTTCTCGGACGGGATAGCCATCGCCAATTGCTAACGACACAGGTTGATGCGTTCCATACGTTAGCGGTTGAGTTACAGGCGGAGCAGGTATGACGTGGCTACTCTTTGGCGCAGGTCAGGGCGTTGGCGGCTGTTTGTTACAGCGCGCCATTGAATGTGAGCAACCGGTGGTGGTGGTGCTGCGCGATGCCGAACAAACTGAGCGTTGGCGCGCGCAGGGCGTTAGCGTGGTGCAGGGCGACGCCTGCGATGCGGATATCGTCGCGAAGGCTTGCCGGTTGTCAGGCAAGGATGCGATCGTGGTGTCCACTATGGGCGGCGGCGACGTGAACTACCTGGGGCACCGGGTGGTAATTGACGGCGCCGAGCAGGCGGGCATAAAGCGTATGCTGCTGGTGACGTCCATGGGCTGCGGCGAACAATGGCCGCTGCTGTCGCCGCGCGCCAAGGCCGCCTTTGGCCTGGCGGTACGGGAGAAGTCGCTGGCGGAAAGCTGGTTGCAGACCAGCACCCTGGATTATTGCATCGTCCGGCCGGGCGGATTGCTGGACGTTGTCGCCACGCATAACGCGCGGCTGACGCAGGGGGATGCCGTGTTAGGGTTGGTCTCCCGCCAGGATGTGGCGCTGACCGTCGATCGTCTTTTACAACAGCCGGTATTCGGCAATCAAATCTACAGTCTGATCGATCCCGATCTCGAACTGCCGCTGATGCCATAGCGTAGCCCTTGATATGATTTTCCTTCAGCGTGCTGATGGCGGCTCGCTATTCTCCTTATTGGCATTTTTAGATTTGTTGGCAGAATAAACGGTAGCAAAGTAGGCTATTACGGCGCAGGGAATTATAAATATAAAAAAGTAGATGTTGGAAACGATATCCGCGACATCTTCCTGTGTTCTGGCATGTTTTGTGATATAGTTATTAATCATTTCATCAATATGGTCGGTCCATAGTTGGATTCTGAGAAAATAAAATATATTGGATATAACAATAGTTAGTATCAACCATACAATAAAGAACTTAATCCATTTTTTCATATTACAGAGAGCATCCCATAAGTTTCGATGTTAGAACCATGATATAAAGACTTACCGTGTGAAAGTAGTAAACTTCTTAACATCATAAAATGCGTGTTATTGGGAAGCGTAATACAACCAAAGGAACGTCCTCGTACGGTGACCTGTGGATGTAAGCGAAAATTTCCACGCTCAACACCATTACACCAAGTGTAATCATCTATACTATTATCTATTCGGTACAGGGCAAACCATAGAAACTTCAATTTGGCTGCACCGTATACAATAGATCGCGGCCCGCCCCATGGACGATCGACAATCAGATAGTCACCAGGAGGTAATGCGCCGATATCTTTCATGCAAGAGTAGTTTCTTTTATTGATATACGGGCCATCACCGGAAAAGGCCTGGAATCGATAAGCGCCACAAACCAGTTCGGACATCGGTTTACTATTGAGAGTAAATGTGAAATTCAACATATATGTTATTACTCATTCCATGAATCAGAAAAAATTATATTTCCATCGCAATGTTTCCAGGTGATTTTTTCATACCTCAACTCTATGGTTTCAATATGATTCTGGTGATGCAGCGCGGGATCTTTACAATTGTGCATTCCTGGAGAGATAGAAACAATTTTAACGTTTTCTAATAACATGTTGAAGTATTCGGTTTCATGTCCGGCGCGATTGATTTGATACCATTTTATCTCGGCAGATTGCAACGTGCATCCTGTCGCCACGAATTTATAAAGGAATGGTGATGAACGTTCAAACTCCTTTTCAATAAACATCGGAGAGTGGATGCGTGTAGATGTTAGTTTTCCTGTATTTCCATCGACGGGGATACGGAGATTATGGCCGAAACTTAAAACTTCAATACTGCCTTCACGGCCCAGAACTTCGACAGCGCCTTTGATTGCTGCGCCGCTATTATCTTTTAACCATAAATATGCGGGGACTGCCATTTTATATCTTCCTGATATTAGACACTTAATGATTTTATTATCTATTTAATGGCGAAAGCAAGCTAATAAATAAAATTAATGAAAGATTTTTTGGTAGGGATTTATTTATTATGCATCCATTTAAAAATAACCTCTAATTTAATTAAGAATATTGATAACTATTTAATTCTAAAAAAATAATAAGTGAAATCATTGATATGTGTATTAATTTGAATTAATAATAACAAAGACAAACAGGTTTCTCTTGGGTATTTAAGCCTGGTTTTTTTGTTAATCACTCATCGGTGTGGGGTAGAGCAAGAGCATGAGTACAAAGGTATTACTGGTTATTCAGATGGGTGAACCGCCGGAAGATATTGCTTCTCAGGTTGGGCCGCAGGGGAAATGGTTTGCGGATACGCTGCCGGATGGAACGCATGAACTGCGGGTGATTCGGCCGGATCTCGGACAGCCGCTGCCGCCGTTCGATCAACTGTCGGCGGTGATTATTTCCGGCTCCTGGTCGATGGTGACCGATAGGCTGGACTGGAGCGAGTATACCGCCGGCTGGCTGCGTGAAGCGTTTTACGCCGATGTGCCGATGCTGGGAGTTTGTTACGGACACCAGCTACTTTCTCATGCCTTGGGCGGTACGGTGGGCGATAATCCCAACGGCGCCGAAATGGGGCTGCAAACGGTAACATTGAATCGCGAAGCGGAAAACATCGGTTGGCTGCAACAGCATCCGGAACAATTTCAGGCTTATCTTAGTCACCGCCAGTCGGTGCTGGTTCCGCCGGCGGGCGCACAGGTGTTGGCCAGTTCGCAGATTGACCGCTGCCAGATCATTCGCTACAGCGACAATGTGTTAAGCGTACAGTTTCATCCGGAATTTAATGCGAACATCATGTCGGCCTGTTTACGGCGCAATGAAGCGCGGATGCGGCAGTTAGGGTTTGATGTCGATCGGATGATGGCGCAACTCACGGAAGAACCACGCTGGGCCAGAAAAATTCTGCTGGATTTTATTCAGCAATACGCCACCCGGTAGACTGAGTGAGCTGACGAAGCGGCGGCCGCGCTGATTTGCATGGTTAGCGTTATTAATAGCAACAGCAGCTTTATCATTGATCATTCCCGACTGATATTTTTTTCCTTAAAGAAAACCCGCCGCATAGAGTCGCAAAGCGCGCCGCTATTCAATATGGATAATCCGTATCTGTTTATTCTTTCTCCGTTTCATACCTTGGTTAATAGCCGAATCGTTTTATTTATTTAATGAAGAAAAATAAAGAAAGGCGTTCAACCGTTATATAAAAAATAACATAGCGACAATGCGTTAAGAGGAAAATGAGAATAAATATCATTCTTGAATTGTTGCTTTTTTGGCTATTAAGTGAGCGGTTTTATCTTTTTTTGTGATTCAAATGTTATTAATAAGATAAATATTTGAGGTTTTAATTTTTCTTCGCATAATACATTATTATTAATGTGGTTTTACGTTAGCCAATATTCCTTTCTATAAAAAAGACAGAAAAGTTTCACCACGATTTTATGTGAGCAATGTGGTGCGAGGAGTTATCCATGCAGGTCAGCAGACGACAATTTTTTAGAATTTGCGCGGGGGGGATGGCCGGCACCACGGTCACCGCCCTGGGTTTTTCCCCGACGGCCGCGCTGGCGGAAACCCGACAATATAAGCTATTGCGAGCGAAAGAAACGCGTAATAACTGCACCTACTGTTCCGTCGGGTGCGGAATTTTAATGTATAGCCTGGGCGACGGCGCCAAAAACGCCAAGCCGTCGATATTCCATATCGAAGGGGATCCGGACCATCCGGTAAGCCGCGGCTCGCTGTGTCCGAAAGGCGCCGGATTGATTGATTATATCCATAGCGATCAGCGCCTTAAATATCCTGAATATCGGGCGCCGGGTTCGGATAAATGGCAACGTATCAGTTGGTCGGAAGCGTTCGATCGCATTGCGCGCTTAATGAAGACCGACCGGGACGCCAATTTCGTTGAAAAGAACAGCGCGGGCGTAACGGTTAACCGCTGGCTGACGACAGGGATGCTCTGTTCGTCGGCGGCCAGTAATGAAACCGGGATGTTGGATCAGCGTTTTACCCGTGCGTTGGGTATGCTGGGAATCGATACCCAGGCGCGGTTGTGCCATGCCCCCAGCGTATCGGCGCTGGCGCCGACATTTGGCCGCGGGGCGATGACCAATAACTGGGTCGATATTAAAAACGCCAATGTGGTGATCGTTATGGGGGGAAACCCTGCTGAGGCGCACCCCGTCGGTTTTAAATGGGTGATTGAAGCCAAAATCAAAAATGGCGCCAAGCTGATCGTGGTCGATCCGCGTTTCAATCGTACCGCGTCGGTTGCCGATCTTTACGCGCCTATCCGGGCGGGATCGGATATCGCATTTCTGCTGGGAGTGATCCAGTATCTGCTCAGCAACAACAAAGTGCAGATGGAATATGTCATGTCCTATACCAATGCCAGCCTATTGGTACGGGAGGACTACACCTTTGAGGACGGTATTTTCAGCGGCTATGATCCCCAGGGGCGTAAATATGAGCGCGCCTCGTGGCAGTATGATCTGGACGAAAATGGTTTCGCCAAACGCGACGTCACGCTGAGCCACCCCAGGTGCGTCTGGAATCAGCTGAAGCAGCACGTCAGCCGCTATACGCCGGATGTGGTCGCCAGCATCTGCGGCACGCCGAAGGAAGACTTTCTGACCATCTGCGACATTCTGGCATCGACCTGCGTGCCGGACAGAACCGCCACGTTCCTGTATGCGCTCGGTTGGACGCAACATACCACCGGCTCCCAGATGATCCGCGCCGCGGGGATGATTCAGCTTCTGCTGGGCAATATCGGCATGGTGGGCGGCGGCGTCAACGCCCTGCGCGGGCACTCCAATATTCAGGGCTATACCGATCTCGGGCTGCTCTCTTTACGGTTGCCGGGCTATATGGATTTACCGTCGGAAAAACAGACCACGCTGCAAGACTATTTAAGCCAGATTACGCCGAAAGCCCTGCTTCCCGATCAGGTGAACTACTGGAAGAACACGCCCAAATTCTTTATCAGCATGATGAAGAGCTTTTACGGCGATAAGGCGCAGAAAGAAAACGACTGGGGATTCGACTGGCTGCCCAAATGGGATCAAAGCTATGACGCGCTGCACTACACGCAGATGATGATTGAAGGCAAGGTTAACGGTTATATCGCCCAGGGTTTTAACCCGATAGCCGCATTTGCCGATTCCAATAAAGCCCGTGATGCGCTGAAAAAACTGAAGTTTTTGGTCATCATCGATCCGCTGGCGACGGAAACCTCCAATTTCTGGCAAAACCACGGTGAACTTAACGAAGTGGACAGCGCCAGTATTCAAACGGAAGTCTTCCGTCTGCCGTCCAGCTGTTTTGCCGAAGAAAATGGCTCGATTGTCAACTCCGGCCGCTGGCTGCAATGGCACTTTAAAGGCGCGGAGCCACCGGCGGAAGCCCTGCACGACGGTATCATTCTGGCCGGGATTTTCCTGCGCCTGCGGGAAATGTACGCCAAAGAAGGGGGCGCCAACCCAGAACCGGTGCTCAATATGGCGTGGAATTACCTTAATCCTGAAGATCCGTCGCCTGAAGAAGTGGCGAGAGAAGGCAATGGCTACGCGCTGGCGGATATTTACGACGACCAGGGCGCGCTGGTGCTGAAGAAAGGGCAACTGCTGTCCGACTTTTCGCAATTGCGTGATGACGGCACCACCGCCAGCTTCTGCTGGGTGTATACCGGCTGCTGGACCGAGCAGGGCAACCAGATGGCGCGGCGCGACAACGCCGATCCGTCCGGTTTGGGCAGTACCCTGGGATGGGCCTGGGCCTGGCCGCAAAACCGCCGCATTCTTTACAACCGCGCCTCTGCCGATGAGCAGGGCAACCCCTGGGATCCCAAACGGGAAATTCTCCGCTGGGACGGACAGCGCTGGCAGGGTATCGATGTTCCCGATTACGGCAATGCCGCGCCGGGCAGCGGCGTCGGGCCTTTCATTTTGCAGGCGGAAGGTATGGGGCGTCTGTTCGCTATCGATAAGTTGACCGACGGCCCGTTCCCGGAACACTACGAACCCGTCGAATCGCCGCTGGCGAAAAGTCCGCTGCATGAAAATACGCGCTTTAATCCGGCCGCCCGCCTGTATGACGCCGATCGGCAACGCATGGGCGCGGCGTCTGAGTTTCCCTACGTGGCGACCACCTATTCGATTACCGAACTGTTTCGCCACTGGACGAAACATGCGCGGCTGAATGCGATTGCGCAGCCGGAGCAGTTTGTCGAAATCGGCGAGTCGCTGGCCGAGCAGAAAGGCATCCGCGCCGGCGACATGGTAAAGCTCAGCAGCAAACGCGGCTATATCAAGGCCAAAGCCGTCGTCACCAAACGTATCCGCACGCTGACGATCGAAGGCCAGCCGGTGGAAACCATCGGCGTACCCTGTCATTGGGGGTTTGAAGGCACCACGCAGAAAGGATTTCTGGCTAACATCCTGACGCCCCATGTCGGTGATGCCAATACCCAAACGCCGGAATACAAGGCGTTCCTGGTGAATGTAGAAAAGGCGTAGCGGAGAAAGATTATGGCCATGCAATCACAAGATGTTATCCGTCGTTCCGCCACCAACTCGCTGACGCCGCCGCCGCAGGCCCGCGATCACCAGCAGGAAGTCGCCAAGCTGATCGACGTTACCACCTGTATCGGCTGTAAAGCCTGTCAGGTCGCCTGTTCGGAGTGGAACGATATTCGCGATGAGGTGGGGCATAACGTCGGCGTGTACGATAACCCGACGGATTTAACCGCCAAATCCTGGACGGTCATGCGTTTTTCCGAAGTGGAAGAGCAGGGCAAACTGGAGTGGCTGATCCGCAAGGACGGCTGTATGCACTGCGCCGATCCGGGCTGTCTGAAAGCCTGCCCGTCGGAGGGCGCCATCATTCAGTACGCCAACGGCATCGTCGATTTTCAGTCCGAACACTGTATTGGCTGCGGCTACTGCATTGCGGGCTGCCCGTTTGACGTGCCGCGCATGAATAAACAGGACAATCGCGTCTACAAATGCACGCTGTGCGTGGACCGCGTCGTGGTAGGACAGGAGCCGGCCTGCGTTAAAACCTGTCCGACCGGGGCGATTCATTTCGGCACCAAAGAGGCGATGAAAGATCTGGCGGCGGAGCGCGTTACCGAGCTTAACGGCCGTGGCTATGATAACGCCGGGTTGTACGATCCGGCGGGCGTCGGCGGCACGCACGTCATGTATGTCTTACATCATGCGGATAAGCCCCAGCTTTATCACGGTCTGCCGGATAACCCCACCATCAGTCCGACGGTGGCTTTCTGGAAAGGCATCTGGAAACCGCTGGCGGCCATCGGTTTTGCCGCGACATTCGCCGCCAGCGTATTCCACTATGTCGGCGTAGGCCCGAATCGTGTCGAAGAAGACGACGAAGAGGAGGCGGATAAAGCGCATCATGAGGATAAGCAACATGAAAAAGAGTAATCGGATTCAGCGCTATAGCGCGCCGGAGCGCATTAATCACTGGATTGTGGCTTTCTGTTTCGTATTTGCCGCCATCAGTGGATTAGGCTTTTTCTTTCCATCGCTCAACTGGATGATGAATATTCTGGGAACGCCGCAGCTGGCGCGGATCCTGCATCCGTTTGTCGGCGTAGTGATGTTTGTGGCCTTTTTGCTGATGTTTTTCCGCTACTGGAAACACAATCTGATTAACCGCGATGATATCGAATGGGCTAAAAATATTCATAAAATCGCCAGAAATGAGGAAGTCGGCGACACAGGCAGGTATAATTTCGGTCAGAAGTGCGTATTCTGGTTAGCGATTATCAGCCTCGTATTATTACTGGCGAGCGGAGTGGTTATGTGGCGGCCTTATTTTGCCGATGCCTTCCCCATTCCCGTTATCCGCCTGGCTTTATTGGTTCATTCGCTGGCGGCGATTGGGCTTATCCTCGTTATCATGGTGCATGTCTATGCGGCATTGTGGGTGAAAGGAACGATTACCGCCATGGTGGAAGGTTGGGTGTCAACCGCCTGGGCGAAGAAACATCATCCGCGCTGGTATCGTGAGCTACAACGTAAACAACAGGAAAAACAACCCTGATGAGTATCCGTATTGTTCCTCAGGAACAGTTAGAAAAGAATGAACAATCGGCATCGGTGGGGCATATCCCACCGTTGCTTTTTGCTAACTTAAAAAGTTTGTACAGCAGCCGCGCCGAGCGTCTGCGTCAGTTGGCGCAGGATCATCCGTTGGGTGACTACCTGACGTTTGCCGCTACCGTGGTGGAAGCGCAGCAGAAAGTGCTGCACGATCATCCGTTGCAGATGGACCTGTCCGAGGTATTAAAGCAGGCGGGCAATCGTCCTCCGCTGGATATTGCGGTATTTCCCCGGGATACCCACTGGCACACCTTGCTGCGCGCACTGATCGAAGAACTTAAACCGGAAGCGGACGGGCAGGTGTTGGCGACGCTGGAAAATCTGGAAAAGTCGTCGGCGCAAGAGCTGGAAACCATGGCGACCGCGCTGTTTAACCATGAGTTCAGCGCCGAAATTAACGATAAGGCTCCGTTTATCTGGGCCGCGCTGTCGTTATTCTGGGCGCAGATGGCCAGCCAGATCCCCGGTAAGGCGCGGGCGGAACCCGGCGAACACCGCCAGTTTTGCCCGGTGTGCGGCAGTATGCCGGTCTCCGGCGTAGTCCAGCTCGGCGCCAGCAGCGGGCTGCGCTACCTGCACTGCAACCTGTGTGAAAGCGAGTGGCATATGGTGCGGGTGAAATGCAGCAACTGTGAGGAATCGGGCGATCTAAACTACTGGTCGCTGGACAGCGAAAATGCGGCCATTAAAGCGGAAAGCTGCGGCAACTGCGGCACCTATTTGAAAATCCTGTACCAGGAAAAAGATCACCGGGTTGAGGCGGTAGCCGACGATCTGGCGTCGCTGGTGCTGGACGTGAAAATGGAGGAAGAGGGCTTTTCCCGCAGCAGCATCAACCCGTTCCTGTTCCCGGAAAGCGCGGCCTGATTGCGAACTGGCGGCAGCTATCAAGGGGAAGCCGTTTTATAAACCTTGATGACAACGTTCGGCACGTTGCCATTAATAACCCCCACCCAGCCTCCCCCTTGTCAGCTGTCTCTTAGTCACATTTTATGCGGACTTGGAGATAGTTTCGTGCGCCACAATGCCGCTATTTTCATTCTGCCTCGCAGCACGCGCCCGACATAGGGGGCTCAGACGCCAGCCCCCTATGAACCCCGGCTTGCGGCTAAATTATGTCGCTGCGCGATGCCTTCGTCGATATCAGGCTTAACGGACCGCTTGCGACACGGAATACTCGTCTCATCCCTGAGACTCGCCCTAATGGGCCAGCGCAAGCGCTGTTCAAAAACGCTCCCGGCGTTTTTGTCCGACGTGGCGCAAGCTTTCGCCGCGTCCGTGCGGCTCATCCTAAGCCTGCTATCTCCTCAGCATAATTTCTTATGCCGGATAACGGCAAACCCCGTCATAGCTTCTACATTTGTGTATAAGAGACAGCCTGTGAAGGGGAGGGCGGGGTGGGTCTATGCCGCAAACCTGTTACTTCGTCCGGCTCACCAGCAGCACAAACGAACCGATGGCCAACGCATAACAGATGGCGATCACCAGCGCCATGGACAGTGCGGAAGTACCGAACAGACCGGTTAGCGGCACGCTGACGGCGCCCAGGGTAAACATGCTGACGCCGAGTAATGCCGAGGCGCTGCCCGCATTATCTCCCTGACTCTGCATGGCCAACGCCGAGGCGCTGGGGCCGACGATACCGATAATAATGATGGTAAAGAACAGCGGGATCAGCAGCCATATCAGCGACGCCTGCAAGCCGGCCGCCAGCAGTAATAGCAGCGCCGATATGCCGGCGATAAGCAGCCCGGCCTTAAGCATCGGCATTTCCCCCACATGACCGCTCAGCCAGGCGGCGATCTGCGCGGAAAAGATCAGTCCCACGCCGTTGATGGCAAAGCACATGCTGAACGCTTGCGGGCTAAGGTGATAGATTTCCTGCAAAACGAACGGGGATGCGCCGATATAGGCAAACATGCCGGCGCCCGCGAAGCCCTGGGCCAGACAAAGTCCCATAAACTGGCGCTGCTTCAGCAGGCCGCCTACCGATAAAATCAGCGTTCCCACGCCGCCGGCCGCCCGTCGTTGCGGCGGGAGGGTTTCGGGCAGGCGCAGGGCGGAAAGCAGCAGTAACAGAACGGCGATTACCGCCAACGCAATGAAGATACCCCGCCAATCCATGAGGGTCAGCATCGCGCCGCCCATCACGGGAGCGACGATCGGCGCCAGGCCGTTGATCAACATCAGTAAAGCGAAAAAGCGGGTGAGATCGTGGCCGGAATAGAGATCGCGTGCGATCGCCCGGGATAGTACGGCGCCGCCGGCGCCGGCCAGACCTTGAAGAATCCGCGCCGCGACCAGATGGTTGATGTCTTGCGCCAACGCGCACCAAACCGAAGCCGCCAGTAAGATAAACAGGGAAAACAACAACGGCCAGCGGCGCCCCAGCTTGTCGCTCAGCGGACCAAAAATCAGTTGGCCAATGCCCAGCCCTAGCAGACCGGCGGTCAGGCTTAACTGCGCCGCGGCGGTGGTGGTTGATAATTCCGTGGCCAATTCCGGCAGCGCGGGGAGATAGAGATCGGTACACAGGGGACCCAGCGTGGCTAGGAGTCCCAGTATCAGTGCATAACCTAAACGAGATGGTTGCATAGCGTTATTCATGGGTTGTGGTTTCAGAAAATATGTGATGGAAAATATGCTGATAAAGCTGGTTTAGCACATCAGGCGAGGCTTTCTGACTGGTCAGCGAGCGAAACGCCGTGCCTTCATTCAAAACCGCCATCAGCTCAACGAGAGCGGCGACTTGCGGCGCGCTTAACAGGGGATATTGTTGCTGTAACATTGTGGCGGCCTGCTGGAAGAGCTTGTTGTCGGCTTCCTGTAGGAGCGCCGCGACGCGAGGATTTCGGGTTGCTTCGGCCGTGACTTCCAGCATCAGCGCATGATCGTCTTCGCGGGTTTTTTCATCACCCACCAATCTGCGTTCCGCCAGTATTTTCGCCATTTTCACCGGATGATCGGTAGTTAATTTGATAAGTTGTAGTCGGTTGTTGACGATTTGGCTGACAATTTCTTCAATAACGGCATCTTTATTGGCGAAATAACGGTATATCTGCCCTACGCTGAGCCGGGCGTGCGACGCGATTTGCGCCATACCGGCGCCATGAAATCCTGAACGGCGAAAACAAAAGCGCGCCGCCGAAATGATCTGGTCGCGCCGTGCGTTTATTCGTGCCGATTTAGTGATGGTTTGCTGCACGTTTCCTCCTTTAACTTTAAGACGCTCACCTTAACAAAAACCTTACTCAATCTTGTCGGAAGAGTTTATCTAACTTCCTTAATATTGAGAATGAACGTTCATTCTCAATTATAGGGCATGATTTCATGCAAGGTAAACGCTTTATTTTCTTATTGGTCTTCTTACTGTCTGGTTGTGAGCGGGCATCGGAACCCGCTCAGGTAAAACCTGTCGTTGAGGTCACGGTACAAACGCTGCAGCCGCAGTCCGTGACGCTTGACAGCGAACTGAACGGCAGAACAACCGCCGCCATGGTGTCCGATGTCCGGCCGCAGGTGGACGGCATTATTCAGAAACGCTTGTTTACCGAAGGCAGCGACGTAAAAGCCGGTCAGGTCTTGTACCAGATCGATCCGACCAGTTATCAGGCCGCCTACGATGAGGCCGCCGCGGCGTTGAAAAACGCGCAGGCCAGCGTACGGGCGGCGAAACTGAAAGCCGAACGCTATGCCCGTCTGGTGAAAGTCGAGGGGGTGTCACAGCAGGATGCGGACGATGCGCAAACCAGCTATGAAGAGTATCTGGCGACGGTAGCGGAAAAACAGGCTGCGCTGAAGACTGCGCAAATCAATCTGGCCTATACGCAGATCAAAGCGCCGATCTCCGGTCGTATCGGCATCTCTTCCGTTACGCCGGGGGCGCTGGTAACCGCCAGCCAAACCACCGCGTTGGCGACGATCCGCCAGCTCGATCCGATGTATGTCGATCTTACCCAGTCCAGCCGCGAGCTTCTTGAGCTACGGCGTTTGCAGAAAAGCGCGCAGTCAACGGTGTCGTTGACGCTGGAAAACGGTGAAACCTACGCCTCGCCAGGCAAGTTGCAACTGTCCGAAGTCTCCGTGGATGAGTCGACCGGTTCGGTGACTTTACGCGCCGTCTTTCCTAATGCCGAACATATCTTGCTGCCTGGCATGTATGTCCGGGCCGCGGTGGAGAACGGCACCGACCCGGCGGCGATTCTGGCGCCGCAGCAGGGCATTACCCGCGATGCGCGCGGCAATGCCACCGCGCTGGTGGTTAACGACCAGCAACAGGTGGAGCAGCGTCAGGTGGTGACCGCGCGGGCGATCGGCAACCGTTGGCTGGTTTCCTCAGGGTTAAATGCGGGCGATCGGCTGATTATCGAGGGCACGAATAAAGTGAGCGTCGGCGATACGGTAAAAGCAATGGAAACGACCGCTGCCACGGCCGGGGCGAATAGCCAACAGGCAACGGATAACGCAGAGGTGGCAGAGTAATGTTTTCTCGTTTCTTTATTTATCGGCCGGTGTTCGCCTGGGTGATCTCGATTGCGATCATGCTGGCGGGCGCGCTGGCGATCCAGTCGCTTTCCATTGCGCAATATCCGGACGTGGCGCCGCCTTCGGTGTCAATCACCGCAACCTATACCGGCGCGTCGGCGGAATCGCTGGAAAATAGCGTCACCCAAATCATAGAGCAACAGCTTACCGGGCTGGACGGGTTGTTGTATTTCTCCTCGACCAGCAGTTCCAGCGGGCAGGCGAAAATCACCGTCACCTTTAAACAGGGGACCGACGCCGATACCGCCCAGGTGCAGGTGCAAAATAAGGTGCAGCAGGCGTTGAGCCGTTTGCCGACGGAAGTGCAGTCTCAGGGGGTAACGGTAACCAAGTCGCAAACCAGCTTCCTGCTGATTATATCGTTGTACGACACGACCGATAAATCCGATGGTTCGGACATCGCCGACTACATGGTCAGCAACCTGCAGGATCCGCTGGCCCGCGTGGATGGCGTGGGCGATGTGAAAGTTTTCGGCTCGCAGTATGCGATGCGCATCTGGATGAATCCTACCCGTATGGCGGCCTATGACCTGATACCGTCTGATATTACCTCGGCGATTGAAGCGCAAAATACGCAGGTATCCGCCGGTAAGATCGGCGCGCGGCCTTCCCGCAGCGATCAGCAGCTCACGGCCACGGTGATGGCGCAGTCCAAGCTGAAAACGCCTGAGCAGTTCAAAAACATTATTGTGAAAAGCAAAGCAGATGGTTCGGTTGTTCGGCTTGGCGATGTCGCGCGGGTGGAACTGGGCGACGAGAGTTACGATGCGGTCACCCGCCTGAACGGCCATCCGGCGGCTGGGATTGCCGTGATGCTGGCGCCGGGGGCCAATGCGTTGGCGACCGCGGAACGGGTAAAAGCCACCGTCGCCGAGTATGAAAGCACCATGCCTGAGGGGTATCGCGTCGCGTACCCGAAAGACAGTACGGACTTCATCAAAATCTCCGTAGAGGAAGTGGTTAAAACGTTGTTTGAAGCCATCCTGCTGGTGGTGGCTGTCATGTTCCTGTTCCTGCAGAATCTGCGGGCGACGCTGATCCCGACCATCGCCGTACCGGTCGTGCTGCTGGGAACCTTTGGCGTACTGTCGCTGTTTGGTTATTCCATCAACACTCTTACGCTATTTGGCATGGTGCTGGCGATCGGGCTGTTGGTGGATGATGCGATCGTGGTGGTGGAAAACGTCGAGCGCGTGATGCGGGATGAAGGTCTCCCGCCGAAGGCCGCCACTGAAAAAACGATGCGGGAGATTTCCGGCGCGTTGGTCGGGGTGGCGCTGGTGCTGAGCGCGGTCTTCCTGCCGATGGCCTTTTTTGGCGGTTCGACCGGGGTGATTTATCGCCAGTTCTCAATCACTATCGTTTCTTCCATGCTGTTGTCGGTTCTGATTGCGTTGACGTTGACGCCCGCGCTGTGCGCCTCGTTGCTGAAACCAACCCAACATCGCGTTGCGAAAAAAGGCTTTTTTGCCGGCTTTAACCTGCGCTATCAATCCATGCAGGATCGTTATTCCGGCAAGGTTGCTCATGTATTGCACTCTCCGACGCGCTACATCATCCTTTATGGCCTGCTGATTGTCGGCATGGCTTTGCTGTTTACCCGTCTGCCGTCGGGGTTCTTGCCGACGGAAGATCAGGGCAGCGTGATGGTGCAGTTCACCTTACCCCCAGGCGCCACCGAAGCGCGGACCAGCCAGGTGGGTAAAGCGATTGAGCACTATTTTCTGACCGACGAGAAAGACAATACCGAAGCTATTTTCATTATTTCCGGATTTAACTTCAGCGGTAGCGGACAAAACGCCGGTATGGCGTTCGTCGCGCTGAAAAACTGGGCTCAGCGCCCAGGGACGGAAAACAGCGCGGATGCGATTTCGAAGCGGGCAACCAAAGCGCTTTCCTCACTGCGAGATGCGCAGGTGTTTACCCTGACGCCGCCGTCGGTGGACGGATTGGGCCAGTCCAGCGGGTTTACCTTTGAGCTGCAGGCGACGGGCACCACCGAACGCGACAAACTGCTGCAGCTGCGCGACGAACTACTGGCGTCGGCCAACAAAAACGACAAACTGTCGGCCGTGCGCGCCAACGATTTGGCGCAGATGCCTCAGCTACAGGTGGATATTGATAATGACAAAGCCAGTGCGCTGGGGCTGTCGATGAGCGATGTCACCACTACGCTGAGCAGCGCCTGGGGCGGCTCCTATGTGAATGACTTTATCGATCGCGGACGGGTTAAGAAGGTCTATATCCAGGGCGATGAAGATTCACGCAGCAAACCGGAGGATCTGAATAAGTGGTTCGTGCGCGGCACCAACAGCGATGGCGATAGCGTGATGACGCCGTTCTCCGCCTTCGCCACCACGCGCTGGGTCTACGGGCCGGAAAGTCTGTCGCGTTATAACGGCCAGGCATCCTATGAAATTCAGGGTTCCGGCGCTTCCGGCGTCAGTTCCGGCGTCGCCATGGATGAAATGCAGGCGCTGGCGAAATCGCTGCCCAAAGGCACCACCTATTCCTGGAGCGGGCTGTCCTATCAGGAACGGCTGGCCAGCGGACAGGCGCTTTCGCTGTATGCGATCTCGATTCTGGTGGTGTTTCTGTGTCTGGCGGCGCTGTATGAAAGCTGGAGCATTCCATTTTCGGTCATGCTGGTGATCCCGCTGGGGGTGGTCGGCGCGGTATTGGCCGCCACGCTGCGCGGACTGGAAAATGACGTCTATTTCCAGGTGGCGCTGCTCACCACCATTGGGCTGTCGGCGAAAAACGCCATCCTGATTGTAGAGTTTGCCGAAGCCGCCTATCAGCGCGGGGCCACGCTGTTCGCCGCCGCGCTGGAAGGCGCCGTCACACGCCTGAGACCGGTGCTGATGACCTCTCTGGCCTTTATCGTCGGGGTATTCCCGCTGGCGATTTCCACCGGCGCGGGCGCCAACAGCCGTATTTCCATCGGTAGCGGCATCGTGGGCGGTACGTTGACGGCGACCGTGTTGGCGGTTTTTCTGGTACCGATGTTCTTTGTTCTGGTGAGACGCATGTTTCCCTCGCGTGCCGACAAAGCTTTACCTGGCGTTGATTCATCGAGGAAAGAATAATGCGTAATCGTCAATTTATCATCGTCCTGTTCCCCCTGCTGCTGGGGGGATGCGTCTCCTTGGATCCTGACTATCAGCGCCCTGATGCGCCGGTGCCGTCGGCCTGGCCACAGAGCGGCGCGGTAAAGGGCACGGCGTCGGACGCCACGAAAATCCCCTGGCGTTCGGCCATGGTCGATCCGAAATTACAGCAGGTTATCGATCTGGCGCTCAGCGATAACCGTGATTTGCGCAAAGCGTTGGCCGATATTGAAGCGGCGCGCGCGCAGTACGGCGTCCAGCGCGCCGATCTCTTTCCAACTGTGAGCGCCGGCGTTGACGGCTCGCGGGGCCGATCGTTGACCAGTAGTTCATCGTCGAATAGCAATGCGACGACCATCAGCCAGAGCTACAGCGCCAACCTGGGCGTCAGCGCCTTCGAGCTGGATTTGTTCGGTAAAACGCGCAGCCTGACGGAAGCGGCGTTAGAGACTTATCTGTCGACGGAAGCGGCGGCGAAAACCACCCAACTGACGCTGATTGCCGATACCGCCACTGCCTATATCACGCTGGCGACGGCGCGCAGCAACCTGCAACTGTCGCAGCAGACCATGCAAAGCGCGCTGCACTCGCTGGAGGTGACGCGCAACCGGCAGCGCAATGGCGTCGCTTCCGGCGTCGATGTCGCGGAAGCTGAAACCGTCTATCAGCAGGCGCGCGCCGATGTCGCCAACTATACGACGGTGGTGGCGCAGAGTAAAAATGCGCTCGACCTGCTGGCGGGGCGGCCGGTGGAAGAGTCGCTGCTGCCTGCCGGTTTGGATGACCTGACGCTGGCGATCGCGCCGGTCTCCGCCGGGATCGCTTCCTCCGTGTTATTGCAGCGCCCGGATGTGCTGGAGGCGGAGCATACGTTGAAATCGGCCAATGCCAATATCGGCGCGGCGCGGGCTGCGTTCTTCCCCAGCCTGTCATTGACCGCCAGCGGCGGGGTTAGCAGCAGCGCGCTCTCCTCGCTGTTCAGCCACGGCGCCGGCGTCTGGTCGTTGGCGCCCAGCGTGAGTCTGCCGATCTTTGACGGCGGCGCGAACCGCGCCTCGCTGAAGTATGCCGAAGCGCAGAAAAAGGGCTATATCGCCAGCTATGAAAAAGCTATCCAGACCGCGTTCCAGGAGGTGGCGGATGCGTTGGCGCGCAAGGCCACCATTGATGAGCAGTTGGCGGCGCAGCGGGATTACACCGCGGCGGCGCAACGTAGCTATCAGCTGGCGGATAAGCGCTACCGGGAAGGCGTTGATACCTATCTGAACGCGCTGGATGCGCAACGGACGCTTTACAGCGCCCGGCAGACGCTTATCAGCATTGAGCAGACCCGCCTGGACAATCTGGTGACCCTCTATAACGTTCTGGGAGGCGGCGCGGCGGCGCAGTAAATAGAACCTATTCATTAGGTTACGGGATAGCGGCTGATTATGACGCTATCCCGTTTTTTTTCGCGGGAAATGGGGCTAAACGAAAAGTTCGTGGTACAGCAGAACCAGTGCGGCGATAACGATGGTTACCGAGGTGAGGGCGATCGCGCCGTGGCTGATGTGTGACAGTATCTGGTGCCGGGCGGCGTTAAAGCGATAACGCATAACGGCGAAAGCGGCCATCATGCCGGCGACGCACAGCAGCAGGATACCGCAGGCGAACACCATGCGATCGTCGTCCGCTATGCCCACGCGAAAAAACAGCAGGCTGTTGATCAGCATCACAAACATGGTGCGCGACCAGGCCATACCGGTGCGCTGTGGTTGTAAACCGGGATCGCGCGTCGTTTCCACCGATGAATTAATCAAAAATAATGATTGCCGCCAGTGCGGCCGCAATCATAGTGATAAACAGCGTGACGGTCAGCAATAGCGGGGTATAAGGCATATCGCTTTCCTGACGCATGGCTTTTTCATTGCTGACCCAACGGCGATACGCCAGCGCGCCCAGCAGGGCGGCGCAGACAATCAGCAGCAGCGCCAGCCCTTGACGCACCATCGGCGAGGCGAGATGAACGGTGAATTGATCCACCGCCACCGCACCCGCCAGAAACGCCAGCGAGGTTCTGATCCAGGCGAGAAACGTACGCTCATTAGCCAGTGAAAATCGATAGTCAGGCGTTTTCCCCTGATGCCACCACGGTGTTTTTTCCTGCTTGGATGTCGTCATATTTATCGTCTGGGTATAGGTGGAACACTGTTTGATTCGTTCAACGGCCTTATATGGCCTGATGGGTCAGCAGGTCGACTTTGCTGGCGTCGGCAACGCGTTTGAGGTAACGGCTGACATTCGGTCCGAAGCTAATGTTTTTCACAATGGTCAACGAACGCAGAACCGGGAACAGAATAAAATCGGTGGTGGAGATATCCTGTTCATTTGCCAGCAGGGGTTCGAGTTCGGCCAACTTCTGCTGAGCCTCGGCAACCAGCGTCGGCGTTTTTGCGATCAGCGCCGCCAGATCGCCGAACGCTTTTTCTTCCCGCAGACGGTAGGCTTCACGCGCTTCCGGGGTGGACAGCTCTTTGAACTCCGCTTTGGTAAAGCGCGGCACCGCCAGATTGAATACCACGTCAGACGCCGCTTTACACCAGGCTTCAATGGCGGCCGCGACCGGCTTGTCGGCGATTAACGGTGCTTTGGTATTGTCGACATAATGCACGATATCCATACTTTCCGGCATGAAACTGCCATCCTCTTTCTGCAGGATAGGCACGACTTTGCGTCCGACCATCCGGGTAGGGGTTTCAACGTCGCCTTCCATAATAACGGACAGCTCAAAGGGAATCGCCTTCAGACCGAAAATCATTCTGGCTCTGACGCAGAACGGGCAGTGTTCATAGATGAAGAGTTTCATTTTTTGCACCTTAGTGATAGGAAAACAGCAGCATACAATCTTTATCCGATATAGCCGGTATTTTGCAAGTCGTCGTGTCGGTTTGCATCTATTGGGTATAGTCGGTCAGCCAGAATAATACCTGAAATAAAAAATGATCATGCGCCGGATCCGCTACCGATTTGTGACACCTTTTTACAGCACAACGCAGACCCGCGTTCGCCTCTATTTCGGGGTGGGGTTAGTCGCTTGCGCTCGAAATGCGTTAAAACGTTTCCCAATTATGGTCACCGTGCTTCGAAGCGCGGGCCGCCTTATCGACAAGTAACGTCTGCGATGGTGACGCCGCAGCGGGATGGGAAGGCCGCGGTGCGCTCACGGCGCCGTTTCCAGGTAACTGGAAGACGG
Source organism: Brenneria goodwinii (assembly GCF_002291445.1). Classification (NCBI taxonomy): domain Bacteria; kingdom Pseudomonadati; phylum Pseudomonadota; class Gammaproteobacteria; order Enterobacterales; family Pectobacteriaceae; genus Brenneria; species Brenneria goodwinii. The sequence continues at coordinate 774,019 of NZ_CP014137.1, forward strand.
CGACGGACTCCGTTAACTGGCGCGCCTGTTCTTCCAGCGACGCGGCGGCCGCCGCGGATTCCTGTACCAGGGCGGCGTTTTGCTGCGTGACGCTATCCATCTCGGTGACGGCCTGGGCCACTTGACCAATGCCGCGGCTCTGTTCTTCGGACGCCGAGGCGATTTCGCCCATCAGATTGGTTACGTGCGTGACCGACTGAACGATGCCGGTCATGGTCTCCCCGGCCAATGCCACCTGCCGGGAACCGTTATTAATCCGTTCTACGGATTCGGCGATCAGTGCGCCGATCTCTTTCGCCGCCTGAGCGCTACGCTGCGCCAGATTACGGACTTCCCCCGCGACCACCGCGAATCCACGCCCCTGTTCGCCTGCGCGCGCCGCTTCAACCGCCGCATTCAGCGCCAGAATATTGGTTTGAAAGGCGATGCCGTTAATCACGCTGGTAATGTCGGCTATTTTTTGCGAACTGGCGGTGATATCGCTCATGGTGACGACGACGTCATCGACCAGATGACCGCCTTTGTTCGCCAGCGAAGACGCCTCCTGCGCCAGCTTGTTGGCTTGCGTAACGTTGTCGGTATTCAGTTTTACCGTGGCGCCCAGCTGTTCCATACTGGCGGCGGTTTCCTCCAGCGCCGAGGCTTGCTGTTCGGTGCGGGATGAGAGGTCGCTATTGCCGGCGCTGATTTCGCCGGAGCCTTGATAAATCGACGTCGCGCTATCGCGAATAATCGTGACGGTGCGGATCAGACTTTCCTGCATATCGCGCAAATAGGGGATGAGTTGACCAATATTGTTGCGGCCAAAATCGGTGATGGCGTGGTGCAGCTGTCCTGACGACAGCGTTTGGAACTGCCTCTTTATTTGCTCCAGCGGCGCCAGCAGACAAGACACCAGGTAGCGATCGGTCAGGAACAGTATCAGCAATCCTAAAATCAGGGCGGCGATCAGCACGCGCTGACAGACTTTGACCAACTGATGGATTTGCCGGCTGTTCGTTTCGTCGTTAGCCAGCAGGCGTTCGGCATAGTCTTCTGTCGCTTTGCCGAATGCAATGCTGATCGGCGGGAGGGTGGTTCTTACCGCATACCGGTATTGTTCCACATCCTCCTGTTCAAGCAGCGCCGCCATATTGCGCATTTCACGGATAATGCTGGTCCAATGTTGAACGATGTCATTAACCAATTCCGGTGACACGCCGACCTGAGGCTGGGACTGAAAAAGCGTCAGATCATTTTGACTGATGTCGATGACATCCATGGCGGTCTTTAACATATTTCGCGCATTTTCTTTATCGCCGCTTTGATACAGATCGGCAACCATAAATAATCGAACCGCGGTACGAAAATAAGACTCTACCCCATGGCTCATAATACTGGTGTTTTTCTTCTGCAACTGACTGGTTTCCAGCAACTGGCTGACCTGACCAAGGGAGGATATCGCCATCCAGGAAACGCCGCCCCAGAGTAATAAGAAAAGGGCAAGGATAGTCAACAAGACTTTACGGATAGTTATATTTCTTAGCAATCGCATAAATGCATCCTGATTTGTTATGGTTGAATATCTATTTTTTCATTTAATTTCAACATGCTATGAAAGTGACTTTTGATATTTTGAGGCGGAGATAAATATTCTGGTGTCTCACGGAAGTTATCGGCACCAGAATTGATTTATTTCCTTAATTAGACGGAAATTTTTTAAAATAATGATCGCGTGAAGGTATTTGGAAAATATATTTAATGTGCGTTCTTAATTGGCACGCTTGTTGAATTTTATTCAATCGTTATATTGGCGGGTTTTACTCGCTTAATACTTCTAGTTGCAGAGCCGACGCTGGTGTCTGTGGTTGCGCATCGCCACAGACGCCGGCTCGATATTCTGTTTTAAGATGATGTCAGCCGTTGCAGCGTCGTCAATTGATCGACGGCATCGTGCATAGCGTCCATTCCCTTGGCGGCTTCTTTCAGGTGGCCCATATTAGTGGTTACGTTACGGCGCTCCTGGCTGGTTTCGGTGCTCATGGCCGCAATCTGATCGGCGGCGGTGATGCTTTTCGAGGCCATCTCCTGCGTGGTGCCGACCGTTTCGGCGGCAACGTGACGGATGCGCTCGATAGTGTCCACCGCCGAGCGGATATTTTGTCTGGTGGCGTCGGCCTGCTCCTTTGACGAGCGGGCCAGACGGCGAACTTCATCGGCGACAACCGCAAAGCCGCGGCCCGCTTCTCCGGCTCGCGCGGCCTCTACGGCGGCGTTAAGCGCCAGCAGGTTGGTTTGATCGGCAATGGCGCTGATGCCGACGGTAATCTGCGTGATGCCGAGGGAAATCTGTTCCAACTGGTTGAGTTCCTGCTCCAGATTATTTTGCGCGGTTCGCGTTTGCATTGCCGCCTCGCTGATGGCGCGAATGCTGGATTCCGCGATATCCAGCGTTTCCGTCTGGCGCGACGTGGCGTGCTCCAACTGCGGCAGCGTCGTCAACAGCGGATTGATCTCTTCCTGATAGGCGACCACCCGTTTGATAACGCCGGACTGGATACTGTGCATGGCTTCCCAACGGCGCAGCGCCCGCTGGGCATAGTGACCGGCGTATGCCGCGTAGTCGATGGGAAAGTGCGTCATGGCTTTGACATCGTGATCGAAAAACGCCAGCGCCGACAGCGTTTGGTTGATGGGAACGCCGAAAATTTCGCCAAAGCTGGAAAAACCGGCGGCCGGCACCTTATCAAAGAAACAGGCCTGATCCAGACTGGCGGCATTATTCATCCTGCGCAGCACGCAGTCGTTCAACAGCAGCCCCGCGGGTTTTCCTTTATCGGCAAGGAACTGCTGCCAGTCACGCCGGGTGGACGCCACAAAATCCGTTGCTTGCAGCAGATACAGGCGGTCGCCGAATTCCAGATCGCAGAAGAAAGCGATGCGGTCGGCCTGAATGGCGGCGATCGAGCGAATGAAATACTCATTGTCGACCTTCACCCCAAAGGTTTTCCCTTCCAGCTGTTTGCCGATTTGTTCCGGTTTGCAGCGCAGGTAATCCGATAGCGCGTGGATGATTGATTGAGGCCGCCCGCTGGCATCGAATACGGATTTGACGGTGCGGGCCACCGGATCGGCTTCGGCGATCAGCCAGCTTTGCGTCGTGGGTTCGAAGTTCTGGCTCTTGAACGGCGCAAAGGATTTTCCTTCCGCCATTTGGCAAAACACCAGCACCGCCTTGCCTTGTAATATGCCGTTGTCGTTGCCGATATAGGTGGCGCTGAAATCGAGATTGCCGCCGGCCGAACCGCCGATCGCCATGCAGGGAAAGCTGCCGCTGGCATACCATGCCTGCATCAGAAAGCCTTCGGAGGCCGAGAGTCCGTCGCAGTAGATCATGGCGAAAGTGCGATCGGCGGACAGCGCCATACCGACGTTGAGCCGTTCCAACTCCTGACGAATTGCCGCGATTCTCTGGCCGGCAGTGGCTTTTCCCTGAATATGCAGATCGATGACATGCACTTCATGCTGCGCGATCAGCGTTTGCGGCAGCCATAACCAACTTCCCTGTGTCCCGCTCATGTCACAATAGGTCGATATGCCGGGGCGGGCGCACAGCGCGCCGGTCGAGGAGAGGGCGAGTACCGTGAGATTGGCGTTCGCAAGCTGCTGCCAGGCGTTATTGACGCGGGAGAAATCGGCATCGGGGGGAACGAAGGTAAACAGCAGACCGGCTTTGTCGGCAATGCCAAGGCTGTTTAGCGAGGTGGGTAAGGTTTCACAGTTATAGACGCCGCTAACGGGCGATTTGGCGCCAAAAATAGTTGCTCCTGCACGGAAAGACGACAGTATTCCCATAGTAGTTCCCTCTCTTCAATTGAATCATGGAATAAAACGAATCATTGAATAGAAAGAGTCTAGCCTGCGGCGTATTTTCTGAATGCGCTACGGGTCACGTTTATCCGCGGCATGAATAGGCGGGAAGGCCGGGCGCGAGCTAAGCGGTAGCATGAAAATGGCGGTATCGCCGCGTATGCAGCTGTCTCTGAGTCGGCATCAATAACGGTGACCCAGAGATAGCCTTATGGGAGTAGGAAGGCGGTTTTAGCGGTTAGTCGCGAATGAATTTCACGCCGGGCTTTGCGCGTTCGTCCACGTTTAACTCAAATACATCCGGGCGGGCATAGTGACCAACTACATCAAAATCGTAGCGGGCGCGTTTAAGCTCTTCGGTATCGATTTCCGCGCTGAGCAGCCCGGACTCGTTTTTGAGCGGTCCGGCCAGAATATCGCCCAGCGGGCCGACGATCACGCTGCCGCCCTGAATCAACGGCCGGTTTTCGTCCCAGCCCGGTACGCTGATCCCCAGCTCTTTGGGCGAGGGTTGCACCTGACAAGCGCTGACCACGAAACAGCGGCCTTCATGCGCGATGTGCCTCATGGAGCACAGCCACATATCGCGTTCGTCGACCGTCGGCGCACACCAGATTTCCACGCCTTTGGCATACATGGCGGTACGCAGCAAAGGCATGTGGTTTTCCCAGCAGATGGCCGAGCCGATGCGTCCGGCTTCCGTCTCAACCACCGGCAGGGTGGAACCATCGCCCTGGCCCCAGATCAGCCGCTCGGTGCCGGTTGGCATCAATTTGCGGTGCTTCGCCGCCAGCCCCTGCGTGGGTTCAAAAAACAGCGATGAGCAATATAACGAACTGCCGGATCGTTCGATGACGCCGACAACCAACGATGCGCCGGTGCGGGCGGATAACCCGGCCAGCGCCTCGGTTTCCGCGCCGGGCACCGCAATGGCATTATCGAAATAGCGCGCGAACGCTTCCCGCCCTTCAGGTAATCGGTAACCGAGATGCGTGCCGAATATTTCGCCTTTGGGATAACCGCCGAGTACCGCTTCGGGTAAAACGACCAGCTTTGCTCCGCTGGCGGCGATGGCTTTTTCATAAGAAAGAATGAGTTTCAACGTATCGGCTTTACCGCCGGGCAACGCGCCGATTTGCAATGCGGCAACAATGGATTTGGCCATGTCAAAAACCTCTGAAGGGACGGATAAATGATGATATAGAATGCACTGTTACCAATGAAGAGTGAATGATTGCTAATCGATATGAATGATATGAATATCGCCAAGGCTGACCTGAATCTGTTAAAAGTGTTTGAAGCGCTGTATGAAGAGGGAAGCGCCAGCCGGGCGGCCATCCGTCTGCAGGTGACCCAGTCGGCGGTCAGCGCGTCGCTTTCCCGGTTACGCGAGCTCTACGGCGAGCAATTGTTTCAGCGCACCGAGCACGGTTTGGCGCCGACGCCGTTGGCCAGCCAGCTCAAGCCGGTCGTCACGGAAGCATTAAACCGATTCCGGCAAAGCCTGACGATGGTTTCTCCCCACTCTGACAGCTATGAAGGGCGGTCGGTGATCATCGGGCTTTCCGACGATTTTGAAATCGCCATTGGTTCCCGGCTGATCGGGATAATGGCTGAACGGGCGCCCAAACTCAGGTTGATTTTTCGTCAGACGCATAGCCAGATAGTGTCATCCGCGCTGATGGAGCGCACCATCGATATTGCCGTCACCTCCGGGGGCTTTTCCAGCCGCGCATTGAGTCACGAATGGATTGGGGAGGGGGAGTACGCCTGCCTGGTCGATCCTGACTTCCATCGCGCGGATGAGGTGATGGATCTGGATCGTTTTGTGGCAAGCGAGCATATCCTGATCTCATCGGGCGGTTTTATCGGCATTGTGGATGAGGCACTGGCGGCGGCCGGACTGAAGCGCAATATTGCGGCGTCGACCACCCATTTCGCTGCGTTGCCGTACCTGCTGAAAGGCTGTTCCGCCATCGCCACCATACCGGCGCACGCGGCGCGGGCGATTGTGCAAATCAGCGGGCTGCGCATGTTGCCTTGTCCGGTCAGTTTGCGCCGTTATCCCATTGAGGTCGGCTGGCGAACCACCGGCTCATTCGACAAAATCGAACTCAAGCTCAAAGGGGCGATTGAGGCGTGTTTCAAACAACCGTAGCCCGCAATACCGGACTTAGCCTGTTGATAAAATTAGAAATATCGCCATTAATGACCTCCACCCTGTCACCCCTTGCCAGGGGGAGGAGCCTGACAGACTCCCCTGTGTCGGGCGTGTGCGACGAGGTTGCATGAAAATGGCGGTATGGTGGCGCACGAAACTGTCTCTGAGTCCGCATAAAAATGTGACTAAGAAAAAGCCCTTGTTAGGGAGGCGCTGAACAGACTCCCTCCCCTGCGAAGGGGAGGGTTGGGGTGGGGTTAGAGCCGTCAAACTCGGCCCGCTGAGCCGGGCTCTGGTCGTCTGCGATCAGCCTTTGCGTAAACGAACCGCTAAGCCTTTTAGAAAATAGCGCAGCACCTGATCGCCGCATTCACGGTAGTTTTTATGGTCCGGCGCACGCAGCATGGCGGTCAGTTCCGGCTGCGACAGGCGGAAATTCTGCGCTTGCAGTATCTCCTGAATATCGGTGGTTTTCAGCGCAAACGCCACGCGCAGCTTCTTGAGAATAATGTTGTTGGTGATCCGGCGTTCTATTTTGGGGGCCGGGCGGCTGTCGTCTTTACCGCGCTTGTGAATAATCAGGCCGTCAAGAAACGCGCCCATCAGGATATCCGGGCAAAGCTGGTAGCCTTCTTCCTCTTCTTTCTTGACGAACCCCGCCATTTGCTGCGGCGTGACGCTGGTGTCCATTAGCGCCAAAATATCAATCAATTGCTCATTATTCAGGTTCAGCATGTAGCGCACGCTGCGCAATACATCATTATTTATCATTACCGGATTATTCCCGCCGTCTTATTCATGGCGGCTAGTATAAAGCGTTCCACGCGCAAACGCAGTAAGGGATGCCCCTGTAGTATCGCCGAATCGGGACAACTGTTGAACTGGCTGAGCGAACTGCGGACGCTGGAAAATAGATAGAGTGGTCATGGTTTTTACCTCAGGTCGTCGTCAATAACACCGTTATCCTTTATCTTTGTGAGGATAAAAAACAAGACGCTTTATTTATATCTTATTCCCGTATTTTCCGAGAAAAAAAGTCGGCAAAGCAAGTCATCAGGTAAAGAATAACCCGCCGCTGGCGGGGAGGGCTCATGGAGTAACGACGACGACCTGTAATCCGCCGGCCTGCCATGCGTCGAGCCGATGCCGCTGAGCCTGAGTCAGCGGGCTCGCGGTGACCAGCACCCAGAGTTTGTCGGCCTGAACTTCCGGCATGATGTCATCAAGCGAGGCGCCCAGCACATCGAAACGAAATGCGGCGGTGGACCGCTTCAGCGCTTCCAGCCACACTTCCGTGTGATCGCGTAAGTGCCAGCCGGCCAGAAAGGCGTCCTGTCCGCGGCGCCGGCGATTGCCTTGCAGACAAAACGCGCTGTATCCCATGATTTGACCGTCAAGGATTTCGCGCAGCGTGCGGACGGCGGCATGATTACTGCTCAGCCGCATCCGCAGCGGGCGTAATACGTTATCCACCAGCGCGGCGCGCGGATATTCGCGCCCCGTTTCGTAAATAAGATTGCGCAACGCGGACAGTTGGCCTTGCTGCAAATGCGCCAACATTTTTTCCTGTAGCTGGCGCCAGTTGTCCCCTGGCGTGTCGGTGTGGGCGCTGCCTGCCAGCAGTTGTTTGACCTGACCGATCGACACGCCCTTTTTCAGCCACACGAGGATCCGCTGGACCTGTTTCAGATCTTCATCATTATATAGCCGGTGGCCTCCCGGCGTGCGCTGCGGTTGCAACAGACCGTAACGGCGTTGCCAGGCGCGCAATGTGGCCGGCGTAATGCCGCATTGTTCAACGAATTCGCTGATGGTATAGATGGCCATAGATGCTTCACTAGACGATTTTTATGTATCGGTACTCTGAAAGTAACGTAGGGCTTAAAGTTGTACAAATGATTTATTTTGTACACTTTTGTGGGATTAGGCGAAAACTACCCCTGTGCGGCGTTTAAGCGCCCGGCGTCGGGCGCGTGCGATAACGCGGCATAAAAACGGTGGTAGTGCGGCTTTTTGCCTCGGCGTAACACGATTACCGGAAGATCATGGACGATGGCCGACGGTCAGCGGGTGTTTTCCTGGGTGTTCAGCGCCTGTTGTAGATCGTCTATCAGATCCTGCGGGTTTTCGATGCCGACGGACAGGCGTAACAGCTGAGGGGTAATGCCCTTTTGCAGCCGTATTTGCAACGGCACCGAGGCATGCGTCATGGCAAACGGCTGGCTAATCAGGCTTTCGACGCCCCCCAGACTTTCCGCCAGCGTGAACAGCAGGGTTTTCTGGATCACCGCGCGGGCATAGCCCTCGTCGCCCTGCAGGCGCACCGATATCATACCGCCCGCGGCGGACATCTGCCGCTGCGCCAACGCGTGCTGAGGGTGGCTGGACAGCCCCGGATAATAGACCTGCGCCACCTGCGGCTGCTGTTCCAGCCAGCGGGCGAGGGTCAGCGCGCTGGCGCTGTGCCGCTCAATACGCAACGCCAGCGTACGTATGCCGCGTAAGGTAAGAAAACTGCTGAACGGATCGAGGATCCCCCCCACGGCGTTTTGCAGATAGGCCAGCTGTGACGCCAGTTCGCGATCGCGGCCGACCACCGCAAGACCGGCAATCACGTCGGAATGGCCGTTCAGGTATTTGGTGGCGGAGTGCACCACGATATCGAATCCCAGCGCCAGCGGACGCTGCAGCGCGGGTGAGGCGAAGGTGTTATCCGCTACGCTGATAAGGCCATGCCGGCGGGCAATATCGGAAATCGCCGCCAGGTCCGCCAATTTCAGCAGCGGATTGGTCGGGGTTTCCACCCAAATCATACGGGTCTGCGGGGTAATGGCCTGTTCCAGCGCCCGCGTATCGGCCGGGTCAACATAGGTGACCTGTAGTCCGGCGGAGCGTTTACGCACGTTTTCCAGCAACCGCCAGGTGCCGCCGTAAAGATCGTCCACCGCCACGATATGGCTGCCGTGATCGAGCAACTCAAGGATCGTCGCACTGGCCGCCAGACCGGAGGCAAAGGCAAATCCCTGTATTCCGCCTTCCAACTGCGCAATGGCGGCCTCCAGCGCGCTACGGGTTGGGTTGCCGCTGCGGGAATATTCGTAGCCGGTATGCTCTCCCGGCGCATATTGCGCAAAAGTCGAGGTGGCGTAAATGGCCGGCATCACCGCGCCGGTGCTGTCCGGCGTGTAACCGGCGTGAACGGTTTGGGTATCAAAACGGCTCATAGCGTATTCCTTGTGAGTCAGAAACTTGTGGGTCGGAAAAACAGGTTTAGCGCAGCGCCTGACGCCAGTGGTTCAGGACATCGGTGCGGGTGATCAGGCCAAGAAAGCGTTCGTCGTCCAGAATGATGGCGACATGTCCGCGATCGAAAGTGGCGAGCAACTCATCGTGCGAGGCTCCTTTATCCAGAGTATTGACCCGATCGGACATAGCGTCACGGGCGGTAAGCGAGAAATGTTGCGCATTTTTTTTCAGGCTGTTGAGCAGATCCCATTCATCAATAATGCCCACCACGCGATCGTTTTCCAGCACCGGCAACTGTGAAATGTCGTACAGGCGCATACGGGCATGCACCACCGCCAGCGTATCATCGGGCGCAACCGACACCGTGGCGCCTTCATCGTGCCGATAGGTGATCAGATCGCGCAGATCGCCGTGCGGCGGGCGTTTAATCAACCCTTGTTCCACCATCCAGTAGTCGTTGAACATTTTGGAGAGATATTTATTGCCGCTGTCGCAGACCAGCGTGACCACCCGCTTGGCTTCGGTCTGCGCCCGGCAATAGCGCAGCGCGGCGGCCAGTAGCGTGCCGCTGGAGGAGCCCGCCAGCACGCCTTCTTTACGCAGCAGTTGCCGCGCCGCGCTAAAGGATTCGGCGTCGCTGATGGCATAAGCCTGTTTTACCCGGCTGAAATCGGCCAGTTCGGGAATAAAGTCTTCGCCGATCCCTTCCACTCGCCAGCTTCCGGCCTCTCCCACCGTACCCTGTTTTAGATAGTCGGTGAGGATAGAGCCTTGCGGATCGGCAAGTACGAATTCGGTATCGGGCGATACCTGCGAAAAATAACGGCTGAGGCCGCCCAGCGTGCCGCCGGAGCCGACGCCCACCACAATGGCGTCAATCTGTTGCTCCAACTGCCGCCACAGTTCCGGGCCGGTGGTGCGATAGTGCGCGTCCGGGTTGGCGGGATTGTTGAATTGATCGATGTAATAGGCGCCGGGAATCTCTTCCGTCAGCCGGCGGGCATAATCCTGATAATAATCCGGATGCCCTTTGGCGACGTCGGAGCGCGTCAGCAGCACTTCCGTCCCCAATGCCCGCAGATGGAAAATCTTCTCCCGGCTCATTTTGTCCGGCACCACCAGCACCAGCCGGTAGCCTTTCAGCGCCGCCACCAGCGCCAGTCCCAATCCCGTATTGCCGGCGGTGGCTTCAACGATGGTGCCTCCCGGTTTAAGCCGGCCTTGCTGCTCCGCATGTTCAATCATCGACAAGGCGACCCGATCTTTAATCGAGCCGCCGGGGTTTTGGTTTTCCAGCTTGATGAAAAGCCGGCACGGGCCGGTGTCGAAATGCGTTAGTTCAAGTAATGGCGTATGACCAATAAAATCAAGCACCGAAGTAGAGATTGCCATGTTTTTCCGCCTTGAAATAAATCACCAGACACCATATTAGATCTGCGGAAAAACCGGACGAACGAAATAAATCACCAATCAATATGCATATATGTAATATAAAATCCTGTTTGGCCGTATGGATGTACGGGGGTTCAGCGGTTTAGACGCATATACTTCCGGCGCAAATGCTATGCCGATACGCGCAATTCCAGCCTTGCGCTTCATGAAGATTCGCTATTTTGGTCAACACAAAGGCATATCCACTATTTGAATGAGCTTTTTCACTATTGGTATTTTACCTGGTTGCGTAAATCAGGATTAATACATCAATCAGGTTTAATACATTAGAGAGCGAATAGGGAAGGAGACATATTGCCTTATTTCGCTGATATCAATGACGCCGAATGTCGCAAGCGGCGAATATCGAATATATAAGAAGAGAGGATTAAATAATGTCCCATTATCGTTGTTGTAGCGATTCCACATTTTATTTAAGCGATTTTTATTGGCTACTGACCGGAGTCTGCTATGAGCAATATTACATCCCTGCCGATACTCGACCTGTCGCAGCTTGACGCAACGCCTGAACATCGGGCCGCTTTTCTGGCGAAACTGAATCGAGCCGCCCGTGACGTCGGCTTTTTCTATCTGGTTCATCATGGCGTCAGCGACGCGCTGCAACAGCAGGTGCAGCAAACGGCGAGAGCGTTCTTTGCGTTGCCGGACGCGGAAAGACAGCGTGTCGCCATGATTCACTCCCCCCATTTTCGCGGCTATAACCGGGCCGGTTCTGAACTAACACGCAGTCAGCCGGACTGGCGCGAGCAGTTTGATATCGGGGCTGAACGTCCTGCGTTGCGACTGTCGGCAAACGATCCCGGCTGGCTGCGGCTACAGGGGCCGAATCTCTGGCCTGCGGCGCTGCCCGAGTTGAAAACCACGCTGTTGCAATGGCAACAGGAGATGACCGGGATGTCGCTGCGCCTGCTGCGGGCGTTCGCCGAAGCGCTGGAGTTGCCCGCCAACGCCTTTGATGCGCTGTATGGCGAGAAACCTAACGAGCATATCAAGTTGATTCGTTATCCCGGTCAACCGGGCGGCGGCAGCCAGCAGGGCGTCGGCGCGCATAAGGATTCTGGTTTTCTCAGCTTTTTATTACAGGACAACCAGCAGGGGCTTCAGGTGGAAATCGAACCCGGACGCTGGATCGACGCGCTGCCGCTGGCGGGATCTTTTGTGGTTAATATCGGCGAACTGCTGGAATTGGCGACCAATGGTTATCTGCGGGCGACGGTTCATCGGGTCGTTTCGCCGCCGGCCGGTAAGGAACGCCTGTCCATCGCCTTTTTCCTCGGCGCGCAGTTGGACAGCGTCGTACCGATCTATCAATTACCCGACCATCTTGCCGTGAACGCGCTGGGGCCGACCAGCGATCCCCTGAACCCCCTGCTGCGCGACGTGGGCTGGAACTATCTCAAGGGCCGTTTACGTTCTCATCCTGATGTCGCCAGCCGTTATTACGGTGATGTCTTACAAACCAAAGAAAGCATAACCATCTAAAAATAAGGAAGCTGCGTATGAAAAAGCATGTCATTTTCTCTTTGGCAGGGGTGGCGTTATCCGTAAGTATGGCATTTTCGGCTCAGGCGGCGGACGCGCTGCGGGTGGCGGCAGATCCGGTGCCGCATGCCGAGATTCTGGCGCAGGTGAAAAAAATCGATCCGTCTCTGGATCTGAACGTGGTGGAGCTGACCAGCGGCGTTAACGCCAACGAATTGCTGGCGCATGGCGACGTGGACGCGAACTATTTCCAGCATGTGCCTTACCTGCGCGATCAGGAAAAAGCCCTGGGTAAAGAGTTTGTCGTCGCCGCAACGGTACACATCGAACCGCTGGGCATTTACTCCAGAAAACATAAAGCGCTGAACGATGTGCCGGACAATGCCACCGTGGCGGTGCCGAATAACGTCACCAACCTCAGCCGCGCGCTCTATCTGTTGCAAAGTCACGGGCTGATAAAGCTGAAGAGCGGCTATGACGATCCGGCAAAAGATCAGGCGACGCCGAAAGATATCGCTGAAAATCCCAAGCATCTGCAAATCAAGGAAATCGAAGCGGCGCAAATTCCCCGCTCGCTGGATGACGTCGATCTGGCGGTGATAAACGGCAACTATGCGTTGGAGGCCGGGCTGGTGCCGGCGAAAGACTCGCTCGGTCTGGAAAGCGCCAATAATAATCCCTATGCCAATATTCTGGTGACCACGCCGGCGCTGAAAGACGATCCGCGCATCAAACAGTTAGCCAAGGATCTGGAATCCAGCCAGATAGCGGACTTTATCAATAGCCGTTACAACGGATCGGTTATTCCGGTAGCAGGGCAAAAATAATGATCGTCATTGAACAGCTTGGGAAGTCTTACTCCGATAACGTCCGACCCGCGCTGGATAACGTATCGTTGACCATTCCCGATGGTTCAATCTACGGCATTCTGGGGCGAAGCGGCGCAGGGAAGAGTACCTTAATCCGCTGTCTCAATCTGCTGGAACGGCCCACATCGGGCCGTATTCTGATGGACGGGCGGGACATTACCACGCTGTCGCCGCAGGAACTGCGCCTGCATCGCCAACGCACCGGGATGATCTTTCAGCATTTTAATCTGCTGCATGCCCGCAACGTACAGGATAACGTGGCGGTGCCGTTGGAAATTGCCGGCGTAGCCAGAAAGGAACGGGCGGCCAGGGTGAAAGAGCTATTGGAGCTGGTGGGGTTAAGCGACAAGGCGCGGGCTTTTCCGTCACAGCTTTCCGGCGGACAAAAACAGCGTGTCGGGATTGCGCGGGCGCTGGCCGCACGGCCGCACTATCTGCTGTGCGATGAGGCCACCAGCGCGCTCGATCCGGAAACGACGGAATCGGTGCTGGCGTTGCTGGCGGATATCAACCGTCAGTTAGGGTTGACTATCGTCCTTATCACCCATGAGCTGGCGGTGGTCAAGGCCATCTGCGACAACGCCGCCTTACTGGAAGCGGGGCAGGTGGTGGAAAGCGGTTCGTTGCGCGCGCTGCTCTCCGATCCCGATTCACGCTTGCGTAAGGCGTTACTGCCGGATTATGCGGCTGAACGGGCATTTTTACAGCGCCATGGCGTGGAGGATATCCGCTTATGCAAAGTCGCCTGAGTTGGGAGGATTTCTTCCCGCTGATGCTGAACGCTACGCTGGAAACGCTCTATATGGTGGGGCTGGCGGCGCTGTTCACGGTGTTGATCGGTTTACCGACGGGGGTTGTGCTGTTTATCAGCCGTCACGACGGCATATTGCCGCTGCCGTGGATAAACCGCGTGCTGGGCGGCATTATCAACGTTGGCCGTTCGTTGCCGTTTGTGGTGTTGCTGATTGCGCTGATCCCGTTTACGCGGCTGATCGTCGGAACCACGTTGGGCAGCACGGCGGCGGTGGTGCCCATTACGATTGGCGCGTTTCCCTTCTTTTCCCGGGTGGTGGAAAATGCGCTGGACGAGGTCGATCGCGGACGGGTTGAGGCTATTCTGTCCATGGGGGGCACCGCCTGGCATGTGGTCAGCAAGGTGCTGCTGCCGGAAGCGCTGCCGGCCATCCTCGCCGGTATTACCCTGACGGTGGTGATGCTGATCGGCTTTTCGTCCATGGCCGGGGTGATCGGCGGCGGCGGGTTGGGGGATCTGGCGATCCGCTATGGTTACCAGCGTTTTAACGACCAGGTGATGGCCGGTACGGTCATTGTGCTGATTGCGTTGGTCCAGTTGGTGCAGTCGTTTGGCGATCGCATCGTACGCTCTCTGGCCTATCGGCGTTAGTTCAGCGCGTCGTTATCCGCCGGCGGCGGCGACTCGGCCCTATCGCATTTCACGTCCCAAGGCGCGACGCCGCCGCGTTCAAAACCGCGCCGGGCCGGGTTTGCCCCCGTCGTCTGGTTATCCTGACCCGCAGGGGCGGCGGCAATCGCCGCTGTTATCGCGCTTGCGAACTCGCGGCGCTAGACATCAGATCCTTTTGGGCAACGCATCAATGTAGGGCTGAATTTCCTCTCTGTTCTTCAACACAATTTTCGTGCCGGCCGGTTCGGCGGACGCTTTTACCGGCAGGCCCAGGCGCTTCAGCGTGTGATACAGGAAAGCCTGCCGGCAGCTTAGCGCGACCTCGCCGTCTTGCATGCCGTAGTCCAACTCCAGAACGCGCCGGTAGGTAGGGGAAATATCCGGATGCGGGGCTAAAACCAGCGTCAGGATGGTATTCCACTGTTTATCGGCGGCGGGATCTATCTGAGACGGCTCAACGCTGTCAATACGTAAAATGCGCGTAAGCACGAAGTCGCAGAATTGCTGCTGGGTGTGGCAGAAAGCGCGTACATGCCAGCGGCAGCCATCATATCCCAGGGCATGAGGGGAGAGTAACCTCGGCGATTCGTCCAGGGAGGCGGTCGACTGATAGCTGGCCTTAATCGCCATCTTCTGCCTAATCGCTTTTACGATGGTTTCGACCGTCTGCTCGTTGAGTGCGCGTGATGGATAATGCGCCCAGTCAATTTCGGGCGCTGAGCCAATAAAACTGGCGTCAGGCTCCAATATGCCCGTTTCGGTGGCCAATAACTCTTCCAGATAACGCTGTGCCGAACTTTGCGGATAGATCGGGGAAAAATTCGGTGCCGCG
Source organism: Brenneria goodwinii (assembly GCF_002291445.1). Taxonomy (NCBI): domain Bacteria; kingdom Pseudomonadati; phylum Pseudomonadota; class Gammaproteobacteria; order Enterobacterales; family Pectobacteriaceae; genus Brenneria; species Brenneria goodwinii. The sequence continues at coordinate 789,336 of NZ_CP014137.1, forward strand.
GTATAGGTTTTGGCGCTGCGATCGTAAACCAGATTATCAGGCGCGATTTCCATGTATTTGGAAATGTCGAGTGACGCTTGTGGAATCGATAGGCCGAAAAAAGCGGTCAGGTCCGTTCGGTTGATGTTTCCTTCCCAACGAAGCCGAAAGTCAATGAACTGGAGGCGACGCTCCAGGCCCCAGCTCCGTCCTTTAGGGGCACGCTCTGGATTGGTTTTAGAACTTTTAGGTATATGCATATAAATAATAGATGGATCTAATTACTAGACGGATATAAAAAGTAGTCGTATGATAATTATACGCTAAAACTACTTTTCAGTCCATGAGAGGTACTTAGACGCCAGAGTCTGCCATCTCTTCGCGAGCAACGCGACATTATTCTCATTGGGTTCGGTGATCGATCGCTGAGCTATTGCCATAGATAAATTTTATTAATCCTATGAATATTGGGAGCTGTTGTGATGCCCCTATTTAATGCACGGCTGCATCATTTTTATCTTCAGTGGAATAAATGGTTAATAAGTTTTGTTTCTTTAGGTTGTCTAGGATATGCGCACGCGTCCGTATCGGATTATGACGCGTTAATCATTCAGGCCCGCCAGGGAAATACCGCCGCAGCGACGGCGTGGCTTGATTGGCAATCACGCCAGCGTTTGTTGACGGTAAATGAAGTCGCCGACTGGCTGCAAATCAACGGTTGGGCAGGGAATGATAATGAAGTTATCAGACTGTGGCAGCGCTACCGCCACGTAATGGTATTGCCCGATCGCGCCATCACCGCGGCGGCTAAATCCTATCGTAATCTCGGTCAATGGCCGCAATCCCTTGCGTTATGGCGCATGGCTTTGCAACGTTCGCCAAATAATGACGATGCGCTGAGCGGCCTGATTATGACGCTCTCAGATGCCGGGCGGCACGGAGAAGCGCTGCATCTGGCGTCAACGCGCGTCCAGCGCGCGCCTAGCGCGGCGCACTGGGGAGAATTGGCGTGGGTGCAGAACGCGGCGGGGCTCCATGAAGATGCCCTGGCCTCAATCTCCCAGGCGATTCAGCGCTCGCCTCAAAATCCCCAACTGTTGCGCGACTACAGCGCCGTTCTGGCCAACAATCGCGTCAGCAGGCCGGCGCTGACGATCGGCCGGCAGGGGGAATTGCCTCCCGCGGCGCTGCGTCAGCGCCAGTCTGACGCCGCCGCCGAATTGGTGCGCATGGCCTTCCTTCCCAGCGTTACCGAACGTGAGCGCTTTGCCGTGGCGGATCGCGCGCTGGCAAGCTATGAAACTTTACTGACACGCTGGCGCGCAGATCCTGAGGCGCAGGATGACTATCGCCGCGCCCGTATCGATCGGCTGGGGGCGTTGCTGGCGCGCTACCGCATGGATGAGGTGGTAGCGGAATATGAAGACTTACGCCGCGCAGGCGATATTCCCGCCTATGCCCGGCTTTGGGCCGCTTCCGCCTACCTTTATCTGCGGCACCCTGATAAAGCGGAACAGCTCTATCTTGCGGTGCAGCGCGATGCGCCGCAGGAAATGCGGCAGCCAGAGGAGCATAGCAATCTTTTCTATAGCATGGCGGAAAACGGACAGATCGCCCAGGCGCAGCGGCAGGCGAATCAACTTAGCCGCAACGCTCCCTACTATCGTCATCTCTATGGATCGCCGGTGCCGGTGCCGAATGATGAATGGCTGGCGGCTCAGCAGCTACTGACTCAATCCATGTTGTTACGCGACGCGCTTGCGCAGGCGCAGCGCAATATTGAACGGCTGGCCAGTACCGCGCCGGGCAATCAGGGGCTGCGCATTGATTTAGCGGATATTTACCTGATGCGGGGATGGCCGCACCGGGCGGAAATGGAATTGAAACTGGCTGAAGGGCTGGGGCCTCGCAATATACGGCTGGAGACGCGACAAGGGCTGGTCGCGCTGGATTTGCAAGAGTGGCGTCAGGCCGATCTGCTCGCCGATGACGTGATGGCCCGCTCCCCGGAGGATAGCAGCGTACAGCGCTTTGAACGTTTGCGCCGGGTGCATCACATGGCTGAATTACGCATCAACGCCAGCCGGGGCATAAAATCCGACAGCCCTGTCGCCGGCGCGCATGACACCAATATCGATACCGTGCTCTACAGTCCGCCGCTCGCCGACAACTGGCGGCTGTTCTCCGGGTTCGCCTTTAATCAGGGAGAGTTTGAAGAGGGGCGGGGAATTAACCGTCATGTGCGCGGCGGCGTGGAGTTCACTAACCGGGTCAATTGGCTGGAAGCGGCAATGTCGGGGCAGAACTATGGCCGCGGGCAAAAAATAGGCGCCCGCCTTTCCGGCTGGCATGACGTTAGCGACAGTTGGCGCATCGGCGCAAGCGCGGAGCGGTTGATGGCGCGTACCCCGTTACGGGCGTTGACCAACGGCGTAACGGCAAACGGCGCAGAGGCCTATCTCCGCTGGCGGCCGAGCGAAAGTCGGGAATGGCGATTGGCCCTCGCGCCGGGATGGTTTTCCGATGGCAACCGGCGCTTCGAATATCGCCTTGAGGCGAAAGAAAGACTTTATAGCTCATCTTTTCTGACCTTGGATTTCACCCCGTCGCTGAGCGGCAGTCACAACCGCCGGTCTGATGTCGCTTACTACAGCCCGCGCAATGATGCGGCGCTGCTGCCCGCGCTGACGCTCGACCATTTGCTGTATCGCCATTATCAGACGGAATGGCATCAGGAAGTGGTCGCCGGAGCGGGCAGTTACTGGCAAAAGGGCGAATCGCACGGCGCTATCACCACACTCGGATACGGTCAACGCGTGCTGTGGAACGACGTACTCGAAGCCAGAGTGATGGTGAATTGGGACAAACGTCCTTATGACGGTGTGCGCGAACAGAATTTATCGCTGTCTTTCGATCTTAATTACCGCTTTTGAAGGGCTGATGATGTTTTTGATACCTTTGCGTTGCTTATTGATTCTTGCCGCGATGTTGGTTATCACCGCCTGCTCACGGACCGATCGCCCGCCATTTACCGCCCCGGCGGAGCGCCCGCTGGCGGCTAACGAGCAGGAATGGCCGGCCAATCACTACGTTGTGCTGGCTTATCATGATGTTGAAGATGATGGCGCGGATCAACAGTTTATGTCGGTGCGGACCAGCGCACTCAATGAACAGTTCGTCTGGCTGCGGGAAAACGGTTACCAGCCGGTATCGGTGGACGATATTCTCCGCGCGCGGTCAGGCGGCAAGCCATTGCCCGCGAAAGCGGTATTGCTCACTTTTGATGACGGTTACAGCAGCTTTTACCGCCGGGTGTACCCCCTGCTGAAGGCTTACCGGTGGCCGGCCGTACTGGCGCCGGTGGGTGCGTGGTTAGATACGCCGGAAGGCCAGGCGGTGGACTTCGGCGGGCAACCGACGCCGCGCGATCGATTCCTTTTCTGGCTTCAGGTACGTGAAATGTCGCAATCCGGGCTGGTGGAGATCGGCGCGCACACCTACGCGCAGCATAAGGGACACGTGGCGAATCCGCAGGCGAATATGGAGCCGTATGCGGTGAGTCGTGGCTATGACCCGCACGCGCGGCGGTATGAAAGCGTAGCCGACTATCGCCGGCGAATTAACGACGATGTGGCGCTTATCACGCAGCGAATTAGCGACGCGACAGGCAAGGCACCCCGTGTCTGGGTCTGGCCCTATGGCGCAGCGGGGGGCGAGGCGCTGAAAATCGTCAGGCAGCATGGTTATCAGATGGCGTTGACGCTTGAGAAAGGGCTGGCGTCGACCGATGAGCCGTATAACGTTCCGCGTATTCTTGTCGCCAACAACCCGGAGCTCAGGCAGTTTGCGCAGATGGTGGTTGATGTCCGGCAGCAGGAAAGCATGCGGGTAGCGCATATCGATCTGGACTATGTTTACGATCCCGATCCGGTACAGCAGGCGAGCAATCTGGATCAACTGGTGCAGCGGGTCGCCGATCTCGGCATCAATACGGTTTTCTTGCAGGCGTTCGCCGATCCGCAGGGCGACGGCAATATACGCTCCCTCTATTTCCCCAACCGCTGGTTACCCGTCAGAGCCGACCTGTTTAACCATGTCGCCTGGCAGCTCATCACGCGCGCCCATGTGGAGGTCTATGCCTGGATGCCGGTGTTGGCTTTTGACGTTGACGATCAAAAGGCGGCGCGAGTTGAAAAAATCGATCTTGCCAGCGGTCAACGCCATATAGACGCGCAGCAATACAAACGCCTGTCGCCCTGGAATAGCGAGAACCGGCGGCGCATCATTGAAATTTATGAAGATCTTGCCTCTCATGCGTTGTTTGACGGCATTCTGTTCCATGACGATGCCGTGCTCGCCGATGATGAAGATGCCAGTGCTGATGCGCTTCGCGCCTATCAGGCGGCGGGGTTTCCAGAGACTATCGCCGCCATTCGCCAGGATCCGCAGCTTTTCTCCCGCTGGACTCGTTTTAAAAGTCAGACGTTGGTTGAATTCACCCAGACGCTGGCGGCGCACGTACGCGATATCCGCGGACCGCAGATAAAAACGGCCCGCAATATTTTCGCTCTGCCGATCCTGGAACCGGAAAGCGAAGCGTGGTTCGCGCAGAATCTGGATGATTTTCTCGCCGCCTATGACTGGACCGCGCCAATGGCCATGCCGCTGATGGAGAATGTACCGTTAAATGAGAGCAACGCCTGGTTGGAAAAACTGGTGCGCACTGTCGGTCAGCGACCGGGCGCGCTAAGCAAAACGGTATTTGAGCTTCAGGCCAGGGATTGGCGTACACCGGAAGAACGCTGGCTGAGCGCTGAGCAACTGACCGAGTGGATGAAGACGTTGCAGATTAATGGAGCACAGAGTTATGGCTATTACCCAGATAATTTCTTGACGGACCAGCCCGAGCTGAACGTTATTCGTCCCGAATTTTCATCAAGATGGTATCCGCTGCCATGATAGATCGTATTGTCGCCTTCTTCATATTGTGCCTGGTGCTGAGCATTCCACTCGGAATTGCCGTCGTCTTCACCGGTGAAATAATGCTGTACTTCATTTTCCTCTGGCCGCTGTTTATGTCGGGACTCTGGATGTCCGGCGGTCTTTATTTCTGGTTTCACTACGAACGCCACTGGCGGTGGGGTGAAGACGTGCCTCCGCCGGCGTTGCAGGGGGAGCCGCTGGTGTCCATTTTGATCCCTTGCTACAACGAAGGGCCCAACGTGCGCGAAACCATAGAGGCGGCGCTATCCCAGCGCTATCAGAACATTGAGGTCATCGCCATCAATGACGGTTCTAAAGATGATTCGGCTGAAGCGCTTAATCAACTTGCGGGCGAATATGACAAGCTGCGGGTTATTCATCTGGCAAGTAATCAGGGTAAAGCCGTGGCGTTGCAGACAGGCGCCGCGGCGGCAAAGAGCGACCTGCTGGTGTGTATTGATGGTGATGCGTTGCTTGATCGTGATGCGGTGGCTTATCTGGTCGCGCCTTTGCTTGATAATCCCCGAGTGGGGGCGGTGACCGGCAACCCTCGTATTCGCACGCGTTCTACGTTAATCGGCCGTGTGCAGGTTGGTGAGTTTTCCTCGATCATCGGCCTGATTAAGCGCACTCAGCGTGTTTACGGCATGATTTTCACCGTTTCGGGCGTGGTTGCGGCATTTCGCCGCCGGGCTTTGGCTGATGTCGGCTACTGGAGTCCGGATATGATCACCGAAGATATCGACATCAGTTGGAAATTGCAGCTACGCCACTGGTCAGTATTTTTTGAGCCAAGGGCGCTTTGCTGGATCCTAATGCCGGAAACGCTAAGGGGACTGTGGAAACAACGGCTGCGCTGGGCGCAGGGCGGCGCGGAAGTGTTTTTGAAGAATCTGCGCAATCTATGGTCCTGGCGTTATCGCCGTATCTGGCCGCTGTTCTTTGAATACAGCATTTCGACGATCTGGGCCTTTACCTATGCCATTAGCATCATTCTTTTCTTCCTCGGCCAGGTAATTGATATTAATGAAAATATCAGGGTGCAGAATTTGTTTCCGCCGGCTTTTACCGGCATGGTGCTGGCCGTAACCTGTTTATTGCAATTTTCGATCAGCTTGCTGATTGACCGGCGTTACGAGAAAAACCTGGGGAAATCGCTCTTCTGGGTAATCTGGTATCCGATGGTTTATTGGATGCTAAGTCTATTTACCAGTCTGGTTAGCTTTCCGAAGGTCATGCTGAAAGCGCGGCGTCAGCGTGCCCGCTGGGAAAGTCCCGATCGCGGTATTGAAAAGGGGTAATCGATGAACTCTCCGTTGATTTTTACCGAGCCTCGCCCGGCGGCGCGTTTGCTCGATGTGTTGATGACATTATGCGGCTGGTGCGGGTTTATTTGGTTAATGATCGTGGGGTTACTGGAAACATTGCAACACTCTCCCTGGGCCGGACCTCGTCCCGTCCCGTCAGAGCTAAATACGGTTTCTTTGTATCTCGCTATTGGCATTTTCAATGCATTGCTGCTAATCGGCTGGGCGAAATACAATCAGTTTCGATTTCGTATTGAACGCCGTAAACGTTCTGGCGATTTAAATTCGGAAGAGGTGGCGCAGAGTTTTTCTATTCAGAAAAACCAGATTGATACGCTTAATCATAACCGCGTGCAGCACGTCTGGCATGATGAAAACGGGCGCGTGGTCCGCATTGAGGCGATAAACGTAAATTGTGGTTCATCATGCGGTATATGATACCGATGCCGGCCGTCATAAAATATAACCGCTTTGGTTATCCCATTGCGGTTATATTATTGCCTTTTATCTATAAACATGGCGCTATTATGATAAATAAAATAGAAAGGTTCGGATTCGTATTTTATTAAGGCGTGGTGATAATAATCGAAACCCTGCGGTTTTCTGCCCGACCCTGCGCGGTATTATTGCTGGCGACGGGATATTTTTCACCTAATCCCTGGGTGGTTAGATTGCCGCGAGGTATATTGCCGCTTTCAGCGTAGAAATCGGCAACGGCATTTGCACGTTTAAGAGACAATAACTGATTATAGTGGCTATCGCCATAGTTGTCCGTATGCCCATCCATTCTTGCGTGGAGTAATCCTACCGAAGATAAGGCCAACGCGGTTTTTTTAATCGCTTCTTTACTTTGGGATGTCAGCGTTGATTTGTTATTTTCAAATAATACTTTTTCGGATAGGCCTAACGTCCAGCCTTCCGGCGTATTTTTAAATCCTTGAGATTGCAATGCGGAAATTTGCGCGGGGGTAAATATTTGATGTGGAGACTGACACCCTACAAGTACGAACATTGTTAGCATAGCCAAGCTCGCTATAAAACCCGATCTCATAAAATCCCCTGTTTGTAATTAAATATTGTGATGATTCTGTTTTTCCAGATACATATTTTTATCTGCTTCTTCCATTAAAGATTTTAATGTCGAATTATTATCGGCAATTGCTACGCCGATACTAAGTGTCATAATAATCGTAATTCCGTTGGATAAACAGATTGGTTCGCTCATTTTTCTATGAATTTTTCTTATGACGTCGTCAATATAGTTTATCTCTTTCTTTTCAGAGAGCAGGAACAGCGCGAACTCGTCGCCGCCCAGGCGTGAAGGGAGCGATGCTTTACCCGCGCAATCCAATAAACGATTGGCAATAGTAATTAATACCTCATCGCCTGCGGCATGTCCGTAGGTATCGTTAATCTCCTTGAAACGGTTGCCATCAATGAAAAGCAGTGCGATCTGAGATTTACCTTTTTTATCTTTGAGCAGATTTTCCAGCGTGCTGCAAAATGCGGCTCTGTTGGCTAATCCTGTTAGCGAGTCGCGCCGTGAGCGCTTTAGCAAAGAATCATTCTCTTTCAATATCTGATTCTGCCAATGCTCAATTTCATCAATTAAGCTATTAAAATCTTTGCTTAAGGTGTCGATTTCCACAATTTTCCCCGCCGGCGCCCGTCGAGTGAAATTACGGTTTTCTCTGATATCATGCACCACGTCGGTGATGTTTTGCAGGTCGATAATCAGCCCGTTATGCAAACGTCGAGAGATAAAAATCGACAGCACAGAGGATAAGATGACGCACAGAGTCAGCGTGATGAGTGAGAAATAAACAAATTGTTTAACCGTGGCATCCGCGCCGGATATCTCAATGTTACCGACTAATTCTCCCCGATGATAAATAGGCTGAATAATCGAGTGCGGGAAAAGCCAGCGGATGATCAGTTTATCCGTATTATCCATAGATAGGCTATCGGTAGCCCGCCATTCCGTCAATTTTCTCCCTTGAGCATTCGTCACGATAGCAGAGCTAAATTGATCCTTCTGACCCAGGTTGTTCAATATTTCTTTGGCGGCGACGCCGTCCTGAAATACCACCGCGGCTTCTATACTTTGACTTAACGTATAGGCCAGCAATTGCAGATTCTTTTCAGCATATTGCTTGAATGAAATCATTGAAGCGGCGGTAATCAGCATCCACGATACCGTCATCGTGATAATGAGACTCACCGTGCTAATACGCCTCAGGGCAGACCTGAAGGTTATTTTTCTTTCCATATAGGAAGCAAAAAATCCTTTCTTATTCATGATGTTCATTCTGTGGGCGTGCAAGAATTAAAACTTCAGGGCTAACCCTGATGCCGGTTCGGGATAAAGAGTCTGAATTTACGGAAAAGCTGACTTTTTTATTGGCGAATATCAGACAAAATGCGCTGCCGGCGATACACTCCGGATTTTGTTCGGCAATCGTTAATAACGGATGAGCGGGACGTTGATTCGCTATTGTTAACTGCTCTGAAATCGATTCTTTGCCAAAATATACGGCATCGCAACGTGATGAAGAATAATCATTAATATTCTTCAACAGTAGGGAATTAAAAATCGTTTTCTTCTGAGTCGTAGCCGATGAGGTGAGTGCAGACGCAAAATAGGCGGATGAAAATACGCAAAGCGTAGGGGGTTTATTCGGAATGGGCCAGTATGAATAACTGATAATTCCTGCCACGGTTTGATAAACCCTGTCAGCCGGTACCTGCGATATCTCGTATTGGATACTAGACGGTTCGGTTTTGGCTGAAACCACAGCAGCAAACAGTAAACACAGGGTGAATACAGGCCACTTTTTCACCATATTTTAATCCAGTCATGTTAAAAAAAGCATTAATTCGAATAAGCTACAATATATTTAATCTTCACTGTTCTATCCAGCGGTTTTTGGGAAGCGGCAACCGACGGTAGAGGTTAAATGACCGTTGGCGTTGACTTTCGCATTTACATATCCGGTCTTCCTGTTACAGTCAAAAAAACGCTAACCGACGTCGAGGTTGAGCTTTCCATCAATACCAAAGGAGATGTCTTTTTTGGACCTATTAGCGATTAAATTGGCTGTAACGCCGGTTCTGATGCTTGTCGTTTCTTTAGCGGTAAGAAAGTGGGGCGGATTTGTTGGAGGGCTGCTCTCCGGTATGCCGCTGACCTCCGGCCCGGTCGCCCTGTTTCTGGCTATTGAGCAGGGACCGCAATTCGCGGCTAAGGCTGCTTCCGGCGCGCTGTCAGGACTGGCCGCGGTATTGCTTACCTACCTTTTCTACCTGGTCGTCGCCGGTTCTCTTTCTGTCTCGGCGTCTTGTGTCGGCGCACTGGTTTTTTTTGGCGTTATCTCTTTGCTGCTATCGGTTTCCGGTTCCCCGGTAGGCGCGATCATTATTAGTCTAGTGGCGATCGCGGTCATCATCCGGTTAACCAACCGGGGAGAGCAAGAGATAAGAAAATCAGCAGTACCGTTTTGGGATATTCCTTTACGCATGCTGACGTCAACAGCACTGCTGTTCGCTATTACCGGTTCGGCACATATAATCGGTCCTCATATCAGTGGCATTCTTTCACCCTTTCCCGTTATCGCTTGGCCGTTAACGGTATTTGCGCATCTCCAGGGGGGGCGAAGTGAAATGGCGGCGGTAGTGCGTGGCAACGCGGTAAGCGCAATAGGCGTTATTATCTTTTATGTGACGATTAGGGAACTGATCCTCCAGTCTGGATTGTTGACGACGTTTGTCGTTGCTTTCACCGCTTCAGTATTAACGACGACCTTGCTGGCTGAAGTCATGCGACGCTCAGCTCAACGAGAGCGGCTTGTTAAATAGCGTTACCGGGGTAGTCGCTAGAAGAAATCTCAATAACATCGAGCCGCCGGTTAAAGTCGAGCCCCGTCTACTACCGCAAGTACGACGGGGTGTGTTCGAGAGTGACGCTCATAAGACTACGTTGTTTGATGCTTATAACGCGCTTAATTGAGAGACTATCTGTGATAGTGAAACTACCCTCGGTTAAGAATGCGCAGAAAATCCTGTTTATTCGAAATAAGCGAGAGTGCGTTGGCAATGATTTCATCACTAAAAATCGTTGCGACCTGTTTTAGTACATCAATATGCTGTTTCTCTTTAGCGATAACGCCGATGGTAATAAACATCACATTGCTTCTATCCCAAATAACGCCATCGGGAAACTGATAAATTTCAATGCCTTTTTTAACAATGATATTGGTGGCTGATTTCGGTAGATGGGGAAGGGTAATGCCGTTTCCCAGGAACGTAGATACCTGCTGCTCCCTTTCATTGAGAAAGGCAATGCAATCCTGGCTGACATATCCTTTTTCTTTGAAAGCGTTACCTACCATTGATAGAACTTCAGCTTTGTTTTTTGCCTGGCAGCCTAAGTGAAGGTTGTCGAGTGTAATATTATCTATCATGCTCTGTCTCCTTTGCGATATAGTCTATTTTTCTTTCGAATAAAACACCTCTTTACTATGCACCCGCAGACAGCTCTTCCTCTAACTGCTCTAATGATTTATTAGACGTTTCTGGTAAGGCAAATACTACAAATATAATAACCAGATAGTTTATAACCGCAAGAATCAGGAATACCGGACCCAAGCCAAGTTCTGCCTGAAGCACCGGGAATAAATAGCTGACGATGGCGTTCATGATCCACATAAAGAATACCGAAATACCCATGGATAATCCGCGGATTTTTAACGGGAAAAGTTCAGCTAATACTACCCAGGTCAGGAACCCCATGGTGCCTTGCATTACGCCGACAAATAATGCGCCGAGCAGCCAGATAGCCGTGGCTTTTACATCGCCAACCAGATAATAGTCAGCCGCCGCGATGATCAAATGTAATGTCGCCATGAGGGCAAAACCGGAAATAATCAGTGTCTTGCGTTTGAATCGGTCAACCAGAAACATAACTCCGAATATCATGCCGCCGACAGAAAAAACACCGTTTAACACATTACATATCAATGATATTCTTTCTGAAAATCCAGCGGTACGGAGTATTTCCGTGCCGTAATACATAATAACATTCACGCCGGTTGTTTGCTGTATCGCTGCCCAGACGATACCGACCAGCAGTAATTTGAAAATCCAGGGGGTATTGAGAATGATTGACAACGCACCTTTCGCATGCAGCTTATTTTCTGCTTCGATATTAATTAACGTCACGATGTCATCAAATTCTTTAACCGCCCTTTCTGCCGGCCGAATTTGTTTTAAAATGCTTAATGCTTCTTCTTGACGATTTTTGCTAATCAACCATCGGGGGCTTTCTGGCGAACGCCACATGCCGAAAAGCAAACCCATGGCCGGTATCGCCTGAATAATTAACATATACCGCCAGACATCGGGGAGGTGTCCCCAAAAGAAACCAATAAAGGCGTTAATCGCAAACGCGGATAATTGGCCGATGACAATTGCCACTTCATTTAGCCCAGTGAGTTTACCTCGCATTTCGGTGGGGGCCACTTCAGATATAAACGCGGGCGCGGTAACGGATGCCCCCCCCACGGCATAACCAAGTAAAAACCTGGCCACCAATAGGCAGGTAATATTGGGTGATAATGCAGACAGCATAGCGCCAAAGAAGAAAACGAATGATAAATATAATAAATATTTTCGCCGACCAAAATAGTCGGCCAGTCTGCCGCCACAGACGCTGCCAATCGCGGCGCCGATTAACAGCACGCTCATGACCAGGCCTTCGGTTGTCGGTGTTAAAGCCATATTTTCTTTTAAGGAAGGGAAGGCGCCGTTAATAACGCCCGTATCATAACCAAATAGCAAACCGCCGAACGTTGCGACCAATGTTATTTGGTGTAGTCGTTTTCTTTGTTGTATATTGAGATTCATTATTAGCGACATGTTTTTACCTTTTTATTCAGTTAACCAGGTTATGCCAAAAACCCATTAAAATACTTATGGCACTGGCTTTGAAACCTTTGGAATCAAAGATGATGAGGCTTTTGACACTGTGAGTTATTATTTGCCTAATATTTTTTATATAAGGCAAATAAATTTGATAAAAAGTTTTATATTAATCTGATTACTAACTAAGGTTTTATGGCTGCGCTATCCTCTTTTTATTGTCTTGTGTTAAATCTTAATCCATCGGCGTTCATGCGCTGAATGGGCAATAGCCTCCAACACTTGAGAAACCCGTAAACCTTCTTCAAAATCGGGCCACATTTTATCGTCGGCGGCAATACCGTTAATCAAATCTCTTATTTCGATAGTTTTTTGATCGTTGAAGCCAAATCCATGACCGGCAGAGACACAGAAAGGGGCGTAATCAGGATGAGAAGGTCCGACTAAAATAGTTTTGAAACCCTGTCTTTCCACCGGATCGTCATGGCGATAGAGTTTTAATTCGGCCATTCTTTCCTGGGTATAGGTGATTGAACCCTTAGTTCCGGTTACCACATAAGTTAACCCCATTTTGCTGCCGCTGGCGATGCGCGAGGTTTCGATAACCCCCATGACGCCGGATTCAAAACGGACTAACGCACTCGCCTGATCTTCATTTTCCACCTTGACGCGTTTGGCGGGATCGAGCGGATCCGGACGTTCTGCAATCACGGTCGCCATATCGCCGGCAACTTCGCTGATATTGCCGACAAGATAATGGGCCATATTAACGATATGCGCGGCAAGATCCCCCAATGCGCCTAAGCCAGCCAATGCTTTCTTGCAATGCCAGTCAATGGGAGACAGGGGATTGGCTAAATAATCTTCGTTATGGGTGCCGTAAAAATGCACTATCTCGCCAATTTCGCCATTTTCAATAATTTGCTTGGCTAACTGCGCCGCCGGGTTTTTCATATAATTAAAACCCACCAGCGTTTTGACGTTAGCTTTTTTGGCGGCCGCCACCATTTCACTGGCGTCGGCGACCGTCAGCGCCAACGGTTTTTCGCTATAGACATGTTTGCCGTGCTTGATGGCTTCAAGCGCGACTTCTTTATGGAGAAAATTGGGAACACAAATATCGACGACGTCGATTTGCGGATCGCTGACCAACTGACGCCAGTCCGCCGTATAACGATTAAAACCAAACTCTTTGGCTTTTTTCTCTGCTAGATCATCGTTTATTTCCGCCAGCATTTCTTTCACTATTTTCCCTTTTAACGGAAAAACAGTGGGGGCCTGCGCATAGGCGATTGCATGACAACGCCCGATATAACCCGTACCGACTAACCCAATTTTGATTTCTTTCATTAGTGACTCTCTATCTTATTGTTACTTTACCCGCGAAATAGATCGCTGCCGGCGGCTAACCGCCGCAAGGTAAAAACAAGCCTTGCGGCGACGTAATACAGGTTATTAAATGCCAGCGACCTCGCGAATGTAGCGCCTGGCTTTAACGGCATATTCAAAAGGATTCGCTTTAGCGGGATCTTGTTCCGCCTCCACTACGATCCATCCTTCATAACCAAAATCTTCCAGCAGCTTGAAGACCGGCTTGAAATCAATCACTCCGTCGCCCGGTACGGTAAAGGTTCCCTTTTTTACGCCATCGAGGAAACTCAGTTTATGGGCGCGAACTTCGGCCACGATCTTGTCCCGTACATCTTTCAGATGAACGTGGTTGATGCGCGGCAGGTGTTTTTCCAGGATTTGCAGCATCGCGTCCTGCGAGCCTTCCGAGTAGTAGGCATGGCCGGTGTCATAAAGCAGATAAACATCGTCATCCACCAGATCCATGAAACGATCGATTTCCTGGGCAGTTTGTATGCCGGTGCCCATATGGTGATGCAAACCGACGGTCATCCCTTTTTCAGCGGCGAGATCCGCCAACGTGTTATAGCCGTCGGCTACCAGCCGCCACTCTTTATCGGTAAAGATAGGCCGCTCTTCCAGTACCGGCTTCGGCGTACCCTGGGTACTGCGCGACTGCTCGGAACAGCCAATGACTTTTGCCCCCATGGCATGAAGAAAATCCCGGTGAATGATAAATTCGTCAATGGTTTTGGCTTGTTGTCCGTCGGCAAAAAAGGTGCTGAACCAGGCATTGCAGATTTGAATGCCGCGTATATCCAGCATTGGTTTGAGAACCTTGGGGTCTCGTGGATATTTACTGCCCACTTCGCTGCCGGTAAAACCGGCCAGCGCCATTTCGCTAACCGTTTGCTGGAATGTATTTTCCTTTCCTAAATCGGGCATGTCGTCATTGGTCCAGCCGATAGGAGCAATGGCGAGTTTGACTTTGTTTTTATCCATGATAAAGACACCTTGAATAGAACGATAAGAGAAAAAAATATTCTGCGCGCCTGCTGATTGCGCGTAACAAAAGGGCATTGTGACTTAACGTTGGTGGAAAACCGAAAACGGAGGTAACGAAATACTCAACCAACCCAGGATTTTTTTGCGGCGCGGTGCGGACGTTCTCGACCGCGGTTGCCCTTGGTAATACCTGGCAATAGCGTTGGATATGTTCCTGGCCAATGACTTCGCTACCGATCACTCCTAATTTCAGCGTCATGTTCATCCTCCTGTAAGACGTTATATTCAGAGTCTGGTGCGTGAACCGGCGTAGCCCGATGACCATACTGCCATACTGGAAAACGGTATCGTGGCACATATCGATTTGGAGTATCCGTCGTTCTGTATAAGAATATATCTTTCATAAGAAATTAATGCAGAAAAAATATTCCGTTTTGAGAGAGGGATCATATATTGCCGGGGATTTTTGCATCCTGCTCTGGCGCGCCTGCGTTCTCCTTCGCAGCGCTCGGCAAATGGTTTTATATAATATGTTGTTTTTTAATCATATTTTGTTTTTTTATTTACCAGAATCTTATCTATTTTATTCAGATGCACATAAATAATCGTTAAAAAATGACCCAAAACAGTGATGAATAATCAGTGCGATACATCTTTTTATCATTTTTTTAAAAATTAAATTTTTCATTCAATGAATTGTAAAATATTTATTTTATTTATTCGTCGACCAAACCCATTATAAGAACGCTTTCCGTCGGGCTATCGCCTTATCGGCCGGTTTCCTCGTGTCGATTGAGCCGTGCCTAGCCTGAATAGCCGTAGCCTGCTAAACGCCGGGGTGAAAAAATTGAATTACGAAGAATTATGCCCATCCGATGCCCAAGACACCGTCGGGAAAGCTTAAGGGCCGCTCGAAAAAGCGTGGAAATATAAAGCGAAAATGCGGACGCGCCGTCAGTTGAACGACGAAAGCCAATTTCGTTGGAATAGCGGCTGTCGATCATAGGAATTGACTGCCATCAGCCGGCCCGCATCTCCGGCATAACCACCGGAGATGCGGGCCGGAGCAGGCTCAGTATTGACGGGCCTTGTCGATATTCTCTGCCAGAATCCGGGCCACGGTCTGTATATACGCGCTGTCGGATACCTGCGCGCCGCCAACCCGCCACCAACTGAAATAGCCGTGGATCATGGTCTTCGGCAGCACTTTGATATCGATCAGCGTCGAAACGGTCTGCCGCTTTGCGTCTTCCAACGCATGATATAACTCTTCCACCGTGGTGACCCGATAGCTTTTACAGCCGTAGCCTTCGGCTATCCTGCCGAAGTCCACCGGTACAAAAGCGCCGTCAAGCCGGGATGGCGATTTGTCACGGAAACGGAATTCGGTGAAAAAGCTGTGCATGCCGTGCCCCAACTGCAGGTTATTGATGCAACCGTTGGTCATATTGTCGAACAGCACCACATTGATTTTACAGCCTTCCTGAATGGAGGTAACCAGTTCGGAATGCGACATCATAAAGGCGCCATCGCCCACCAGGGCGTATACCTCCCGGTTTGGTTCGGCCATTTTTACGCCCAGCGCCGCGTTGACTTCGTATCCCATACAGGAGTAGCCGTATTCCACGTGATAGCTCTGGGGGGAGGTCGTACGCCAGATGCGCTGCAAATCTCCCGGCAGGCTGCCCGATGCGGCGACAATCACCGCGTCTTCCGGGATGGTTTCATTGACGATACCCAACACTCGGCTCTGGGTCAGCAGCGAACCGGTAATACGGTTGAATTCGGCAAAGATGGATTTATGGTCCAGGGCATCGTCGATTTCAGGCACAAAATCGTCGCCGGTATAATTAATGGCATAAACGCGTTCCCGCTCCGTTTGCAATTGGTTGCGCACCTCGGCCACGCGATCCCCCCAGTCCGCGCGCCAATCTTCCAACGCCAGATATTGATTGAGGGCGAGCAGCGCCTCGCGCGCATCCGCGGTGAGCTGGCAACCGTCGAGCTTGAAGGCGTCGAAACGATTGATATTCAGGTTCAGGAACGACACCGCCGGATTCTGGAAAATCCATTTGGAAGAGGTGGTGAAATCGGTATAGCGGGTGCCGACGCCAATAATTAAGTCGGCCTCTTTGGCCAGCAGATTGGCGGCCAGGCTTCCGGTTTCACCGATACCGCCGACATTCAGCGGGTGGTCGGAAATCAGCGTGCCTTTCCCGGCCTGGGTTTCGGCAAAGGGGATGTGGTAACGTTCGGCGAAATCCCGCAGCGCCTGTCCGGCGTCCGAGTATTGGACGCCGCCGCCGCAAATCAGCAACGGTTTGCTTTTACGCAACAGTAATTCCCGCGCCTCGTCCAGCATGTCTGCCGTGGGGAGCCGTCGCTCAATGCGGTGTACCCGTTTTTGGAAGAAGTAATCTGGGTAATCATAAGCCTCGCCCTGGACGTCCTGCGGCAGAGACAGCGTGACCGCGCCGGTTTCCGCCGGATCGGTCAATACGCGCAAGGCGCTGATGCAGGCGCTCATCAACTGTTCGGGGCGGGAAATCCGATCCCAATATTTGCTCACGGCGCGAAAAGCGTCGTTGGTGCTGATACTGAGATCGTGGGACTGTTCAATTTGCTGCAGCACCGGATCGGGCTGGCGGGTGGCGTAGACGTCGCCGGGCAGCAGTAGCAGGGGAATGCGGTTGGCGGTGGCGGTGGCCGCCGCCGTAATCATATTGGCGGCGCCGGGACCGACGGAAGAGGTGCAAGCGTATATCTGCCGGCGCAGAGACTGTTTGGCGTAGCCAATGGCCGCGTGGGCCATGCCCTGTTCGTTACGCCCCTGATGGATGTGAAGTTGTCCGCAATCCTGCTCCAACGCCTGCCCGAGCCCCAGAACATTGCCATGGCCGAAAATAGCAAAAATCCCTTTAATGAATTTCGTTTCGACGCCGTCAACCTCGATATATTGATTATCTAAGAAACGCACCAGCGCTTGTGCCACGGTTAATCTGATTTTGTTCATATTTTCCTTCCATTACCTCTGACCTGCGGGAGATCCCCCGGCCAGGATAACCGCCGCTCATAAAGGGATCCGCGAAAGATGTAGGGTTATGATGTTGTGATTAATCGGGTGATAAAGTCATGGTTGCTATTATAAGGATTCTATTGTTCAAAAAAATGTAAAATAAAATATAAATTTCATTTATGAGATAAGGGTCAAATATTGGAAATTTTGTTTTCCTTCCCCGTGGAAGGCCTGTGGGAAACGACGTTGCAGGCGTTTTTGTTAATATCATGAAAATTATATATTTTTTTGATCATGCCAGTCGCTTGTGTCAATGATTTTTGATTATTCCATGGGATAATCAGGGTTATCATACGGAGGTGCTCAACGAAAAATGGAATGTGTTTTTGTTTTTTAATGCGTAGAGAATAAATATTTCCATTTTTCACTTGAAATGAAATTTTATTTCTTAAGTTAGGCGATGCCTGATAGATTCCGCGTGTCGGTTTACTCGCGCGGTTGGGGGTTCTTGGTGAATGAAGGGGAATAAGGGCCGCCAAGGTTGGAGAGAAGCGGACCATGCCTATGGTAGACGCTTTTAGCCAAAACGCATCTTTCGCGCGTACAGTCTGATGTATGTAATAAAATGACGAGATATTTTCAATAATAGGTTGATTTGAATTTTTCAATCGTAATAATCAGAGTCAGCGCTTTTGCTGAAATTGATGGTGTGCCGTTTTCATGACAACTTCTTCTTCCCAACTTTCATCACTGCAGGATGATATACGTAACCGCTACGATACGCTCAGTAAGCGTTTGAAGCAGGTGGCGCGTTATATGCTGGATAATAGCACCAGTATCCCTTTCGATACGATTGCTTCCATTGCTGAAAAAGCTAATGTCCCGCCCTCGACGCTGATTCGTTTCGCCAATGCGTTCGGGTTTGACGGTTTCAATGAAATGAAACAGGTATTTCGCCAACATATCATGGAAGATACGGTCAGCTATACCGAACGCGCCCGGTTATTCCGCCAGGGCGCCGGCAAAGAGGCCGATGCGGCGGAAACGCCGATGGAAATACTGAATATGTTCAGCATGGTCAACAGCCTGGCGCTGCAGCAATTGCCGGGGCAGATCAAAGAAGAAGATTTGTCACGGGCGGTGCAACTCCTGGCTAATGCCAACACCATCTATGTTATCGGGCTGCGCCGCTCTTTTAGTCTCGCCTCTTACTTGACCTACGCCTTGCGGCATCTGGAGCGTCGCGCTTTTCTTATCGACGGGCTGGGCGGTATGTTTACCGAACAGCTGAGCATGGTGCAGCCCGATGACGTGGTGATCGCCATCAGCTATTCGCCGTATGCCCAGGAAGTGGTGGAGCTGGTTTCCATGGGGGCAAAAAGCGGCGCCAAGCAAATTGCCATTACCGATAGCCTGGTTAGCCCGCTGGCCGCGTTCAGCGAAGTCTGCTTTGTGGTGCGCGAAGCGCAGGTGGATGGGTTTCGCTCCCAGATCTCTTCCATGTGCCTGTCCCAGACGCTGATGCTGTCCCTGGCGATGCAAAGCGCCACCCATCTGTCCGACGATAGGCAAACAGCCGGCTGATGCCCCGTATAATAGCGTCGGGCGCGTGCTACGACATAGCATAGAAATAGCGGCATGGTGGCGCCCGAAACTGTCTCTGAGCCCGCATAAAAATGTGACCAAGAGACAGCCCTTGCTAGGGGGATAACCTATTAAATACGCGGGATTTTCACCCTCCCCTGGGAAGGGGAGAGTGGGGGTAGAACCAGAAGGTTTGCCATCAAACCATGCCGTTTTAGTCTTCAGAGGGAACTAAGGCTTCCTGGGATACTCCGCTGAGTTGATCCAGGCATGATCCTTTTCCCAGGTGAACTGCCATTTCCGTACCGGACCGGCCATAACATTAAGATAATAGCTGTCGTAACCTGCGATAGCGGCCACCGGATGATAACCGCGCGGGACTTTTACCACATCGCGATCGTACACCGGCAAACATTCGTCAAGAGATCGGTCATCGGTGTAAACCCGTTGCAGACAAAATCCCTGGGCTGGGTCGAGACGATGATAATAGGTCTCTTCCAGATAGGTTTCATGCGCCGAATTTTCCGTATCATGCTTATGACTGGGGTAGGAGCTGGTATCGCCTTCCGCGGTAAATACCTCTACCACCAGCAGGCTATCCGCCGGGTCGCTTTCCGGCAGGATATTATGAACCAGCCGTTGATTGCGTCCCTTACCCCGTTGTTCTACCCCGATATCATCCGGTGCGATAAGACGCGCCGGTAAATCGCCTTTGCCGGGCGCCCGGCAAACCGCGAGTTCCAAATCGGTTTTTGCGATGATATGCGCCTGGTCGTGATGAGGTACGTAAACCGAATAGGGCGGTATGCGCTCAAAAGGGCTCATGCGTTTGCCGATATCGCTGAATTCGGCATGGCGGGTGGTAATGGAGGCCACCCCAGCCACCAGTACCAGACAAAGCTCCTGATCGCCGCTGTCGAGATCCAACGTCTGCCCTTTTTTCAGCTGGTAGGCGTCAAAACCGACATAACGCCAGCCGGCATTGGCCGGGGTAATGTGCTGGATACGCCCGCTGGCGTCGCCGGCATGGTACTTTGATAATAATGTGGTCACACAATCCTCCTGTTCAAATCAACGCCACCGCCCCGACGTCCTGATTACGGCCGGCTAAGG
Source organism: Brenneria goodwinii (assembly GCF_002291445.1). NCBI lineage: Bacteria > Pseudomonadati > Pseudomonadota > Gammaproteobacteria > Enterobacterales > Pectobacteriaceae > Brenneria > Brenneria goodwinii. The sequence continues at coordinate 809,589 of NZ_CP014137.1, forward strand.
CGAATAAGGGATCGTGGCGAACGTTGCCGAAAGTTTTATTACCATAGCTTTTTGGAATAAATATTTCAAATTTATTGTTATGAAATTTTAATTTAATGAGAGGCGCCGCACAATTTTGTTGGATAACCGGAAGTGAAGGAAAAAGGGGACGGCGCGGCTATCGCCATTCTCCAGCCGTTTCGCAAACGGGACAGCCACATGGCTGCCCCGTAACGTTGAACCCAACGTCAATAATGCCGATTAAATCGTGCCGTCCCAGGAGTCCACTTTTTCACGTTTACGCTCTTCCTCGTCAAACCAGCGGCTGGTGACGCATTTGGTTTCGGTATAAAAGCGCATGCCGTCTTTACCCAGACAATGAAGGTCGCCAAAGAATGAGTTCTTATGGCCCGAGAAAGGGAATACGCCGACCGGTACCGGAATACCCACATTGATGCCCACCATGCCGCCGTGAGTCCGTTTCTGAAATTCCCGGGCATAATGACCGTTCTGCGTGAAGATCACCGAACCATTGGCGAGCGGATTCCGGTTCATGACGCGCAGGCCTTCCTCAAAGTCTTTCACCCGTTTGAAACAGAGAACCGGTCCGAAAATTTCCTCGGTGCCGATGCTCATCTCCTCGGTTACACGATCGAATAGCGTCGGGCCGACATAATAACCGTTCTCAAAACCTTCCACTTTATAGTCGCGGCCGTCCAGCGCCAGCTCGGCGCCTTCTTCGATCCCTTTGGTTATCCAATTTTCCACCGACTTTTTATGTTCGGCGGAGATAACCGGCCCCATATCCGTCTCTTTGCGGTAACCCGGTCCTACCTTCAGCGTCTGCGCTTTTTGCAAAACGGCCGCAATCAGCCGATCGGCGATCTCTTCCTGGACCACCACCACCGGCAACGCCATGCAACGTTCTCCCGCGCAGCCGAAGGCGGCATTGATAATGCCTGCCGCGGTACGGGCGATGGGGGCGTCCGCCAGCACCAATGCGTGGTTTTTGGCCTCGCACAGCGCCTGGACGCGTTTACCGTGCGCCGCCGCTTTGGAATAGACTTGCAGACCCACCGAGGTCGAACCGACAAAAGAGACGCCGTTGACATCGGGGTGCGTCAGGAACAGGTCGGCCTCGTTGCGCGAACAGGTCACAATATTAATGACGCCGTCGGGCACGCCGGCTTCCTGGTAGAGCTTGGCGATTTCCATACAGGTTATCGGCGTCATGCTGGCCGCTTTAATCACCATGGTGTTGCCGGAAGCGATACACAACGGAGCCATCCAGCCCATGGGGATCATGGCGGGGAAATTGAACGGCACGATACCGGCGAATACGCCGATCGGCTCACGATACAGGGTGGTGTCAATTCCCGCCGAGGCGTCCATCAGGCTTTCACCGGCTAATAATGTCGGAATGGAACAGGCCAGTTCGGTTCCCTCTTTGGCCTTCAGCACGTCTCCCTGGGCATCGCCCCAGGCTTTGCCGTTTTCCGTGGCGACCAGTTCCGTCAGGCGCTCTTCATGTTTAATCAGCAGTTCGCGAACCTGGAACATGATCTGCGCGCGTTTAATCGCCGGGGTATTCGACCAGGCCGGGAACGCTTTACGGGCGGCGGCGATAGCGGCGTTAACTTCATCCTCGGTGCAGCAGGGCGCCTTGGCGATAATTTCGCCGGTGCTGGGGTTATGCACGTCCATAAAGCGGGTCGTTTTGGAATCGAGCCAGCGACCGTCAACCAAATACTGTAATGTTTTTACTGTAGACATATCCATTCACTCCATAATTTATTAAAGCTCTCTTTCGTTTGCCAGGCGTCGTCATGCTCAACGGCTTATACCTTGGCAGCCATGCGGTCCTGCTGCTTATTTTGAAAATCATTACCTTCGATTTTTTGTCCGGCCGGCCGGCGATCCGGCAGACCTTTCATTTACTGGTTTTCACTTTTTTGCCGGGCGGTTGGCTGTCGTTCCGGCTGATGAGATTTTCCGGCGCGCCGTGGCAGGTGCCGCGTTCGGGCAAATGCATCGCGCTACTGACGACATTATAGAGTTGTAATGTTTTATAAAAACCAATTTTAGAATAAAAATTCTATTTGTGGGAGGTTGATCAAAAAAATGAAATTTCCATTCCCAGCGCGTTCCAGTGAATGAAAAAGATCTGATTTTTCATAAAATAATCATATAAAACATTATGTTAATATTGTTTAGCGTATTTTTTTATATTGAGCCGTGCAATTGCCGGTTTTTTTAATAATGCTGGATATCATTCATTTATAATGAAATAGTCATATAGAGACCATCAACGGCATACATATTGTGAGGGGAATTTGTTTTAACGAGATTGAAAATGAAATTTTTATTCCTCATAATGTTCTCAGACTTTTTATTGATAAGGGGACTACACATTATGGGTACAGCGCAGCAGCAAAAGACGCTTGATGTCATTTGCATCGGGCGCATCGCACTCGATTTGTACGGCCAACAAATCGGCTCCCGACTGGAAGATATGACCACCTTTGCCAAATACCTGGGCGGATCGTCGGGAAATGTCGCCTATGGCACGGCGGTTCAGGGCCTGAAGTCCGGCATGCTGGCGCGGGTGGGCGACGAGCATATGGGCCGTTTCCTGCGCGAGGAATTACAGCGCGCCGGCGTGGACACCCGTTACCTCATTACGGACAAAGATCGGTTAACGGCGTTGGTGATTTTAGGCGTAAAAGATCAGGAAACGTTTCCGTTAATTTTCTACCGCGATAACTGCGCGGATATGGCGCTGAGCCCCGAAGATATCGACGAAGACTACATCGCCTCCAGCCGGGCGGTGGCGATAACCGGCACCCATCTTTCCCATCCCAATACCCGCGCCGCGGTGCTCAAAGCGCTGGAGTACGCACAGCGTCATGGTCTGCGCCGGGCGTTGGATATCGACTACCGGCCGGTGCTTTGGGGGCTTACCACCCTTGGGGACGGCGAAACCCGCTTTATCTCTTCCGATCGTGTTACCCGTGAATTACAGGACGTTCTGCACCATTTCGATTTGATTGTTGGTACCGAAGAGGAATTCCATATTGCCGGCGGCAGTACCGATACGCTGACGGCGCTGCGCAATGTCCGCCGGGTTAGCCAGGCGACCCTGGTTTGCAAGCGGGGCGCGCAGGGATGCTCGGTATTTGAAGGGGACATCCCGGCCGGTTGGGACGAAGTGGCGCTCTACAGCGGCGTCCGGGTGGACGTGCTGAATGTGTTGGGCGCGGGCGATGCCTTTATGTCCGGCCTGTTGCGTGGTTATCTCAACGATGAAGGATGGGAACAGGCCTGCCGTTACGCCAATGCCTGCGGCGCGCTGGTGGTGTCCCGCCACGGTTGTGCGCCGGCGATGCCGACCCGACTTGAACTGGATGACTACCTGTCGCGTGAGAAATCGGTGCCGCGGCCGGATAAGGATGTGCAGTTGAATCATCTGCACCGTGTGACCACCCGCAAGCAGCAGTGGCCCGAGCTATGCGTGTTCGCATTCGATCACCGCAAACAATTGGTGGATATGGCCCATGCCGCCGGGCGGGACGCGAGCGATATCCCTCGGCTGAAACTGCTGTTGCTGCAGGGGGCCAAGGCCGCCGCCGCCGAAGCGGGATTGAAAAATAACAGCGGCATTCTGGCGGACACGACATTCGGCCAGGCGGCCCTTAACGACATCACCGGCCAGGGATGGTGGATAGGGCGTCCGATAGAATTGCCGAGTTCGCGGCCGCTGCGTCTGGAACATGGCGATATCGGCTCGCAACTGGTGGGGTGGCCGCAGGAACATGTGGTGAAATGCCTGGTGTTTTATCATCCCAAAGATAGCGAGGCGATGCGGCTGGAGCAGGAGGCGCTAGTTTCCGAGGTCTATCATGCCTGCTGCCAGTCCGGCCACGAACTGTTGCTGGAAGTGATCCTACCGGAGGACAACCCGGACCGGGACGAAAAATACTACGGAGAGATTCTGTCGCGCTTTTATGCGCTGGGGATCCAGCCTGACTGGTGGAAACTGCCGCCGTTGTCTCCGGCTGGCTGGCAGGATATCGGCCAGATTATCGAACGTCATGACAGCTACTGCCGGGGTGTGGTGATTCTGGGGTTGGATGCGCCGGAAGCCTCCTTGAAAGCGGGTTTCGCCGCCGCGGCAGACGCGCCCTGGGTGAAAGGATTTGCGGTGGGAAGGACGATTTTTGGCGAGCCGGCCACTAAGTGGTTCAAGGGCGAGTTGGATGATGATCAAGTGGTCGAGGCGGTGAAACAAAATTTCCTCAAGCTTATCGGTTACTGGCGAATTTATCGTCCCGCAACACTCTAAAAGCGGCCGCAATGGCATCTCTTTGCGCGGGGCAAATCGTCGTCCCGCGCAATCTCCCCCCCTCTATAGCGCACATCTCTCTTCTATGCTCGGCTTCTATGGGCTGCCTGCGAAATCGCCATGAAAACAGCGGCGCAATTAGCGTTGTTTTTTAGCTTTAATTTTCTCTGTTGCTATTTTATGAAATAATAATTTCATAAGGCAGCATCACGGTTACCGGCAGATCTATTTTATGCGTGATACACATCAATAAAGGTGAGTGATTCGGTTTCAAGGACGAAAATATCCCCTCGGCTCCCGCGGGCCGGCGCCATTATGCCGCATGAAACGTGGTATGGATGCTTATCCCGTCGCCGCCAATCCTCGTTGACGCTTTACCGAACCGGCTGAAAATGGACCTTTTACCCAATACGTTGGAACACGTGTTGCAGTGGCTGGTGAAAGAAGAGTCTAACGTTTCCAATAGTTTGATCTCTCTCTCAAATTAAAATAATTTTTCCATAAATTAATTTTATGAAATTTTAATGCATATATACTCATTGCATTAAAGGTGAACGTTCCACCGAAACAATGATTCACGGTTATCTTAAGGTATCAGTTTATATTTCAATTGGTTGAATGTCGGCGGTGTTAGGTTTCTGATTCCGGGCATATTCAGGCCGGGGAGGTTGACGGTCTGGCGGAGTAATACCCCAATAGTTCGCGTTGCAGGAAGGTCAGAGCATAGGCGATTTGAAGTATGGCGGGTATAGCGCGTTGAAATCGTGGGGTCAGAATAATCACACCCTTTTATGGGATTAATTTTTTATTGTGAGGATCATCATGTTGAAAATTGCATTATTAGGCGCAGGGCGTATCGCCAAGATCCATGCTAATAATATCGATGCTCATCCTGATTCAACGCTGTACTCTGTTTCGGATATCAGCAACGAGGCCGCTCAGTCGTTGGCCAGCCAATATCAGGCCAGGGTTCTCTCTGTCCAGGAAGCGATAAATCATCCCGATGTGGATATCGTATTAGTCGCGACATCAACGGAAACCCACGCCGAGTTTTCTTTGCAGGCGGCTAGGGCCAGCAAGGCGATCTTCTGTGAAAAACCCATTGATTTGAACATCGATCGTGTGAAAGCGTGCGTGGCTGAAATCAAGCTGCTCGGCGTGCCTTTCATGATCGGCTTCAACCGCCGTTTCGATCCGAATCATGCCCATCTGCAGCGCGCATTGCGGGCGGGTGAAATCGGTGAGCTGGAACATCTGCAAATCAGCTCCCGCGATCCGTCGCCGTTACCCGATGATTATTTGCTGGCATCCGGCGGTATGTTCAGGGATATGACCATCCATGATTTCGATATGGCCAGATTCCAGCTTGGCGAAGAGCCTGTTGCCGTTTCGGCAATCGCATCCGCGCTGGTCAGTCCCTCGGTAAAAGCGGTCGGTGATATCGATACGGCGGTCATCACGTTGCAAACCGCCTCCGGAAAGATTGCGGTGATCAACAACAGCCGGCGGTCAGGTTACGGCTATGATCAGAGGATTGAAGCCCACGGCCAGAAGGGGGCTTTGCGTGTCGATAACGTTCCCACCACGACACTGGTCAAACTTACCGAAGAAGGCGGCGTACAGGCGCAGAAACCGCTGCATTTTTTCCTGGAACGCTATCACGATGCATTCAAGGATGAATGGAATGCATTTATTACCGCGCTCAAGACCAAGGCGCCGATGCCTACCACGGCCAGCGACGGTTTGAAAGCCTTAATGCTTGCCGAGGCGGCGATCGAGTCGCTGAAAACACAGAAGGTTGTTAAGGTCTCATTAGAAGGGATTTAACATGAAACTGGGTATCGTGTCAGACAGCCTTAGCCGGCTTTCAACGGATGAGGTCATTAAAACGGCGGCGGAATTGGGGTTGACCCGCATTGAATTCGCGACGGGAAACTGGTCGACCGCGCCGCATCTTAATCTTGAAGCGCTGTTGGCGAGCGCGTCGGCCCGGTCGGAATTAAAAAGCAAACTCAGTGATTATGGATTAAGCATCTCCGCCCTGAACGCGAACGGCAACCAGTTGCATCCCGGCGAGTCCGGAATCAAACACGCGGAATGCGTTGATAAGTCTATTCAGCTTGCATCGCTGCTTGAGGTTGAAAATGTGGTCATGATGTCTGGATTACCGGCGGCGCCGGGGGACAGCTACCCTAACTGGATCGTATGCGCATGGCCGCCTGAAACCCAGGTTATTCTGGAGCACCAGTGGGATGTCGCGAAGAGTTATTGGCAGGGGCTGTCGCAGGTCGCCAGGGAACGTGACGTCAAACTCTGCATTGAGTTGCACAGCCAGCAACTGGTCTATAATCTGCCGTCATTTTACCGCTTAAGGGATATAACGGGCGATATCGTTGGTATTAACCTCGATCCCAGCCATATTCTCTGGATGGGCGGCGATCCCATCGCCCTTATCCGTGAGGCCGGCAACATGATCTATCATGTTCATGCTAAAGATACCTATATCGATCGTTACAACCGGGCCACCACCAGCGCGCTGGATAACCGTCCGATGACGATGAGTAGGGAAAGAAGCTGGTCTTATGTCACGCTCGGTTATGGGCAGCCGGAAGACTGGTGGAAAGAGTTTTGCTATACGCTGGCGCATTTTTCCAACCCCGAGCTGACGTTGAGCATTGAGCATGAAGATATGAATTTGTCTTGCATGGAAGGGGTTAAAAAATCAGTGGAACTTTTGCATCGGACTGCAATGTTTGAGTCTTCTGATTACCAGTTGCCCGCTATTTAATTCCGAAGTAAATACGGTTTGCCGGCGTCTTGTACTGAAAACCGGCCTGCTGGACGCAGCGGAGCTTTGATAGCCTTAGTTTCCGTGACCAGTAAAGGCGAATTATCGTAGGTTCGAAGCCCTTATCGATGCTTGATAAGGGTTTTTCTTTTTTTATATCGCCAAACCGCTACACATTTCCGCCATAAGACAATATTCCATTTTGTATTATCCCTTCATTCCGCAGGGTTTCTCTGTTCACTGAATCACTTGCCGGTTAATCGCTGAATAATTCTGGTTAAATGTAAATTTGTTTCACTATTTTGATGCGGTCTGCTCAATAAAAATGCACCAGAATAAGGCGAATTCATTTATCAACGTTGAGGAGAAATGGGTTATCTCTCTCTTTCTTATAGATAAAATAAATATGGTATGGAATATGCTTTCTCTATGAGAAAAAACTGGATCCAGTTTTGGGAAATAACATTTTTTTGGGTAAGGCGATGGAAGAAACCACCGAAGAACAGATTTATATTCATATTAAAAATGCCATCCGTCAGGGCGATTACCCATCGGGGATGCGGTTGGTGCCCGAATTATTAGCGCAGTCCTGGGGCGTGAGCCGTATGCCGGTTCGTCAGGCATTAAAAAAATTGACGGCGGAAGGATTTGTTTCGCTATTACCGAACCGGCGATTGGTGGTATGCGAAATCGATCTCGAATCCATGAAAGAGATATTTGAAATGCGGGCGGTATTAGAGGGGCTCGCTATTCGTCTGGCCGTATCCAGAATGACCGACGAGCAAAAGCGCGAGATCGAAACGGATTTACAGAAAATGGAGAGGAATATTGGCCCGACGGCCCATTGGTGTTCGCTGCACCGGCGTTTTCACGAGGATATTTATCGGCATTGCGGTCGGCCGATGCTGTTACAGCAAATATCCAACCTGCTGACGATGGTGGAGCCCTATATGAAAATATGGGTAAGCAACGAGACTTTTCAGCAACATGCATTATTAGGTCACCGTGAGTTATTCAATGCCATAAATATAAAAACGGCTGAAGAATGCGAACAGATGATGCGGGAACATATTATGAATACGCTTCCTGATTTGAATCAGTTGTATTGTGAGTAAGTCATAAATGTAAAGTTGAAATAAATATACTCGTCATACGTCAAGTTGCCTGTGCGTTGGCCGCGTTCCTGCTGCTGGAATTATTTAGAGTATAGATAGTCATTATTGTCACAACACCAGGGGAATTAATTATGAAGAATCTCAAAAGCGTCATTTTGAGCGGGCTGCTCTTGGGCAGCGCCTTGCTGAGTTCCACCGTTTTCGCCGCGTCTGTGGCTGATTCCGAAGTTTGCAAATCGCTGCGAGCTGAAAATCCCGAGCTACAGGGCAAAACGCTGATCAACGCTCTTAATCCGCATACGCCGGGATATGAGGCGTTGGACCCCAATGACCCAAGCAAGTATATCGGCTTCGATATCGACCTCGGTGAAACCCTGGGGGAATGTCTTGGCTTTAAAGTAGAGTACAAGGCGGTATCTTTTGCCGCGCTGCTGCCTACCTTGCAAAGCGGACAGGCGGATTTCGTGATGTCTGATATTTACGCCACCTCCGAACGGGCTAAAGCGGCGGATTTTATTACCTATGCGAAAGTCTTTGACGGAGTATTGGTGGCGAAAGGCAATCCGAAAAAAATAACCGGTATCGATCTGTCATTGTGCGGCGCTACCGCGGCTGAGAATACCGGTTTTGTCGAAGTGCCATTAATTCAGGCGCTGGAGCAGAAATGTATCGAGGCCGGCAAACCCATTCCTTCCATTCAGCTTTATGATAATAATGCCACCTGTATTCAGGCGGTGCTGAACGGTCGTGCCGATACCTATATTAACGATATTAATACGGTGGATCAGGCGGTAAAAGCCTATCCGGACAAACTTGAAAAAGCCGTCGCCGTAACGCTGCCTTATTCCGTTGGTATTGCCATACCGAAAAATAAAGAGAAATTCAGAACAGCCATGATGAATGCGCTGATCGAAGTACAGAAGTTGGGTATTCAAACTGAATTACTGAATAAATGGTCGCTTGGCGAAAGTAATCTTGAAGCGCCGCGTCTGGTTCTGAACTAATTAATTACTGCGAATAAATACCCAATAGATTTCAAGACTCAGGCCGCCGGCAAATAAACAAACCCCAGACGCTTACGGAAATTAAGCGGCTGGGGCAGCCGACACGTCTGCAATTTGAAAGATGACGGGCATAGCGGTAGCGATTCTTTTACCGCTATCAGCACGACGAGAGAGTATCAATGGAACAGTTCCTTCATTATTTGACATTCAGTTACCTGCAGCAGGGGATTTATTATACTCTCCAGATTACGGTGTATGGGTTAATTGGCGGATCCATTATTGGCACGCTGTTGGCCTCGATGCAGCTGTCGCGTTTTAAATTACTGGCGGGTATTTCACGCGGCTACGCTATTATTTTTCGCGGTACGCCGCTGATATTGCAGTTGGTGTTTTTTTATAACGCCTTGCCTTATATCGGCATTAAACTGAGCGCGGTCATGGCTGGCGCGATTGCCTTGTCGGCTAATGAAGCGCCTTTTATTTCCGAAATCATTCGTTCCGCTATTTTATCGGTAAATAAAGGGCAGATCATCGCCGGCCGGGCATTAGGCATGCCGCCGGTGGTGATTACCCGAAAAATTGTTTTCCCCCAGGCTCTGCGCGTCATGATCCCCGCCTTCGGCAGCGAATCGGTTTCCGCGCTGAAAAACTCGTCGCTGGCGTCGTTTATTTCCGTGCAGGAATTGACGTTGAGAAGCACCCAGCTTGCCTCTTCCACTTTCGATTTCTTTTCCGTGTTCTGCGCCTCCGGGGTGATGTATTTGGTCTTGACCGGACTGATCGCCATCTTGCAGATCGCGCTCGAAAAACTGCTGGATTTTGATTTTAGAAACCAGCGTAAAGTCCGGCAAATCAGCGCCTGGCTGAATGCGATCCCACCGGATGCGGCGCCTTGCCCGGAAACGATCGCCGAAAAGCAGGATGAAGGAAAAACGCTTATTGAAATCAAAGATCTGCATAAATCCTATGGCAAGAATCAGGTACTGAAAGGGTTAAATCTGCGGGTTAAAAAAGGTCAGGTGGTGGCGCTTCTTGGGCCAAGCGGCTCCGGCAAGAGCACTTTGCTGCGCTGCATTAACGGCCTGGACACCTACGACATCGGCGAAATCTCCGTTAATAAGGAGTTGATGGGACAAGCCGAAGACGGGCGTTACCTGCTGGAAAAAGAGCTGGCGGTTCAGCGGGTGAAAAACAGGATCGGTATGGTGTTCCAGAATTTCAACCTGTTCCACCACATCAACGCGCTGGAAAACATCGCCATGCCGCTGATGTGGATCTACGGAAAAAGCCGCGAACAGGCTTACCAGCAGGCGTGGAGGCTGTTGAAGCGCGTCGGTCTGGAGGAACGTTACGGCGCATTACCCGCTGAGATGTCGGGGGGACAGCAGCAGCGGGTGGCCATTGCGCGCACGCTGGCTACCCGTCCCCAGGTGTTGTTGCTGGATGAGCCGACTTCCGCTCTGGATCCGGAACTGGTGGGCGAAGTGCTGGATATTATTCGCAGCCTGGCGCAGCAGGATGGACTCACCATGATCATCTCCACCCATCAGATTCGTTTTGCCGAACAGGTGGCGGACTACTGCGTATTCCTCGACGGCGGCGTGGTGGTGGAAGAGGGCGAAGCGAAGTCCGTTATCAATCATCCGCAGAATCCCCGCACCCAGCGTTTCTTATCGCTGATGGCGCAATCCCAATAGTTATCAATGAGGTCATCCATGCAAAAGAAAAGTTTTCAGTTTACGCAAGAGACCGGCGTGCCGCCCCAGGTCGGGCCGTTTTCCCACGCGACGCAGTGGGGCAGTATGCTGTTTGTCACCGGTCAGATGCCGACCGATCCCGACACGAGGAAAATAGTTTCCGACGATCTGGTGCGCCAGGCGCGTCAGGTAAAAGACAACTTGAGCGCGGTACTGAAGCCGTTCGGCGCCACGATGGACGATGCGTTGATGGTGCGGGTTTATCTCACCAACTTCGATGATTACGACCAATTCAACCGCGAATACCGGTCATGGTTCAGCGGCCCCCTGCCAAGCCGCACCTGCGTGGGCGTCACCGGGCTTGCGGTCGGCGCGCTGGTAGAGATCGATCTGATTGTCGGTCTTAAATAACGTATCACCCGGGAGGGGAAACATGTCATTAATCAAACCTGAAGCAGAGCGCTTACAGTCGGATCTGCCGCCGCGGACCCATGTACTGAAGGCGAGTCCGGAGACCGTGCACTGGGGCTATTTCGATGCCGGCCTCGACCCTAAGCTGACCATCGATTCCGGCGATATTGTCTGTGCTGAAGCGGTAACCCAGCATGCGGGGGACGCGCCGGAACTGATGATGGATGATGAGATCGGCAGCATCTATCGGGACGTGCCGGTGGCTGATCGTACGCCGGGCGTTCATATTATGACCGGGCCTATTTTTGTGCGCGATGCGCAACCGGGAGATATGCTGGAAGTGCGCTATCTGTTGATGAAACCGCGCTTTATGTACGGTTCGAACCTGGCGGCGCACTGGGGGCATCTTTATCAAGAAATGGGGGAGAAAGAGCGGGTCACCATTTATAAGATGGATGAGTTCAGCCAGACGGCCACGCCGATCTTCGCCTATGATTTTCCCGGCGCGGGGAAATATGAAGTGCCCGGCACGGTGACCGCCGCCTGCGACTGTTGCCGCGCGGAAGTCAAAGACGGCATCCGGGTGCCGGTGCGTCCCCATCTGGGTACGGCGGGCGTCGCCCCCAATGTTCCCGGCCGCGTGAGCACCGTTCCGCCGGGAGAGCATGGCGGCAATATTGATAACTGGCGTATCGGCGCCGGCGCGACCATGTATTATCCGGTGCAGGTGCCGGGCGCGCTGTTTTCCATCGGCGATCCGCATATTTCTCAGGGCGACGGTGAAATTAGCGGTACGGCCATTGAAGCCTCCCTGAATGTCATCATGCAGATAAAGGTGCGCAAAGATTTTCACTTTCCGTCGCCGCTGCTGGAAACCGCGGATTTCTTTATTACCCATGGCTTTAATGAAGATCTCGATTTGGCTATGCGTCAGGCGAGCATCAATATGCTGTCGCTGCTGACCGACCATTTCGGCATGACGCGCGATGATGCCTATTCGTTGATGAGCGTGGCGGTGGATTTTTCGGTGACGCAGGTGGTGGATGGCCGGCAGGGCGTACACGCGAAAATTTCGCGCACGCTGCTTAAAGAGCGTATCGCCTGAGGTAAATATGCGCGATGCGCCAGCGAGCCTTGGACACGGGCGCATCGCCATAACGCGTTACCCCATCCCATAACGCGTTACCCCATCTGAGAGGGGTCGATGGATTCCCCCAAATAGCCGCTGCCGCAGTTAAATTTGAATTAACCCGCCTGGATGGAGTCCAACTTAGACAAAAAATGTCCCCGGCTTAGTAAACATTCCGGCGAACTCTACTTCCCGTCATTCCCGCGCAGGCGGGAATCAGCCGATGGATATTTACGGTTTCCGCAGGCGATCCCCGCCAACTACCGCGGGGATGACGAGGGAGAGGGGGATGACGGGGTGTATTTCATCGCAGGTTATGGCAATCTCACCTTCATAAAAGCGTGTTATTAAATGATCCCCGCAGAAAGACTGCTCGCTAATAATTAGAGACGTATACTATATGCTTAATACATGGGGGAAAATTTCACTCTATGCTCATCCCAGGCACTGGTTATTATGGCTTGGGCTGGGAGTTCTGTTTTTGCTGGTTCAGTTGCCCTATCCCGTGCTGGTTAAATTGGGAGGGGGGTTAGGCCGCCTGTCGATGCGTTTTTTAAAAAGACGGGTGGCGATCGCCAGACGTAACCTGGAACTCTGTTTTCCCGACGACGACGCGCAACAAATCAATGCCAGAGTAACCGATAATTTTTCCTCCCTTGGCATCGGGCTGCTGGAAACCGGTATGGCGTGGTTCTGGTCCGACAAACGGATAAAAAAGTGGGTTGAGGTTGTCGGGCTGGCGAATTTGCAGACGGCGGAGAACAAACAGCGCGGGGTGATCGTTATCGGCGTACATTTTATGACGCTTGAACTCCATTTCCGCATTCTGGGACATTGTAAGCCAATGACGGTGATGTATCGGCCGCATAACAGCAAAATCATGGAACTGGTGCAAAAGAAGGGGCGTTCAAGATCGGGGAACGAACTGATTAGCCGGAAAAAATTGGTGGGCATGGTGCACAAATTAAAACGCGGCGGCGTGGTCTGGTTCGCCCCGGATCAGGACTATGGCCCCAAAGGCAGCGTATTTGTGCCCTTTTTGGGCGTGGAGCGGGCGGCAACCACTAACGGCACGTTTATTATCTCCAAGCTGGCCAGGCCGGAGTTGGTGACCGCGGTGGTGATCCGTAAACCCGGCGGGCAGGGATACCAATTGATCATTTCTTCCGGGTTGGAAAATTATCCCTATGACGACAATCTGGCCGCCGCCAGCTATATCAACCGGATTATCGAACGCGAAATCATGAAAGCCCCCGACCAATATCTTTGGCTGCACCGCCGTTTTAAAACACGTCCAGCGGGCGAGGCATCCTTGTATATTTAATGAGCTGAATAAATACCATGGATATTATGGCGTTACCCAAAACGTTCCGTTCCGCCACGCCATAATCTTTAACGGTCGGGCGTTTTATCGACTACACTTGTCTTCTCTCTACATGCCTTTCTTAATGTCGCTCCCGACATGAGCGAATACGAATCGTTGACGCATTTCCCATACTAAGTGCCGACATGCCTGCGCCAATAAGGTTTGCCAGTTTTCTGGACGGTACCTTCAATATCGCCTGCGCGGATTTTACGTTCAGGCTAAAAGGCGATTATGAAAATATTTCCCCGCGCGCTGATCTTTCTGCGTAAAACTCCGCCGATCTGGCATGATATTCTGCCGGTAAGAGGCGAACTGTTCGGCATGGAACGCCTGGAACAGCATGGTCGAACGCTTGCCGTCGCTCAGCCTGTTACCCTGTCGCCGCCCACCGTCATGTCTTTACACCATCGTCTGAATGATAATGCCAAAGTGCTATTGGCCGCTTACCGCGCCAGCGCCGCTGAGTTGGAAAAAGGCGGCAGCGTGGTGCCGGCCGCGGAGTGGTTATTGGACAACTACCATCTGGTTGCCGCGCAGATTCGGGAAATTCGTGAAGATCTTCCTCCGCGCTATTACCAGCAGTTGCCTAAATTATCGCAGGGGCCGTTTGTGGGGTATCCCCGGGTATTTGGCCTGGTATGGGCTTTCATCGCTCACACGGACAGCCATGTCGATCCTGAAGCGTTGCGCCGGTTCATTATGGCCTATCAGGGCGTGCAGCCGCTGACGATAGGGGAACTGTGGGCGGTCGCCATTACCCTGCGCATCGTGCTGATAGAAAATCTGCGCCGTCTGGCCGATCAGATGACCGCAGGACGCGAGGCGCGCGCCGAGGCTGAGCTGGCGGCGAATAATCTTTTGCAGGCGGATGACGGACAGGCCGCCCTGGCGAAAGAGATTGCCCGTCATACCGATGCGCCGCTATCCGAGACGTTCGCGGCGCAGTTGGTGAAGCGGTTACGCGATCAGGATCCCCGCACCACTCCCGCGCTGGGGTGGCTGGAACAGCGCTTGAACCAGCAGGGGAGTTCGACGGATGACGTCGTGCAAAAGGCGCAGCAGCGCCTGGGGGTGTCCAACGTCACCGTGCGCAATATTATTACCAGCATGCGGTTGATTTCCGATATCGACTGGGCGACGTTTTTTGAACGCGTCAGCCTGGTGGATGCGCGCTTGCGGGACGACAGCGCATTTGCGCAGATGGATTTCATCACGCGTAATCTCTACCGCAGCGCCATCGAACAACTTGCCCGGCAGGCGACCTGTACCGAACTGGATATCGCCGAAAAAGCGCTATGGCTGGCGCAAAACGTGCCTGAAGCGATACCTGCCGACGGCCTTGACGATCGCAGACGCGAGCCCGGCTATTACCTGATCGCGGAGGGGCGGCCGCAGCTTGAAGCGGTCATCGGATTTCGGCCCAGACCATTACTGCGTTTCAACCGCCTGACGCTGCGTCTGGGCGTGGCGGGCTACGCGGGCGCCATTGGCTTCTTCACCGCGCTGCTGCTTGCCGGCGCGCTATGGGTGTTGTCATCGTTGGCGGTCTCAACCGTCTGGCTGACCATTATTGGTCTTATCTGCCTGATTCCGTTCTCTGAAGTCGCCACGGCCTGGGTTAACCGGCTGGTGGCCTGGTTGTTCGGCGCCGCGCCGTTGCCCGGGCTGGAATTTCTGCAAGGGGCGCCGACGCACTGCCGGACGATGGTGGTGATCCCAACTTTACTCTCCAGCGAACGGGATATTCTGCAACAGGTGGAGCAGTTGGAAGTGCATTATCTGTCCAGCGGGCAGGGGGATATGACCTTTGCTCTGCTGACGGATGGCGTTGACGCCGAAACGGAAACCCTTGCCGGCGATAGCCATATGCTGACGCAGGCATCTCTGGCGATACAGCAGCTTAATCGCCGTTATGGCGCCGGGGCGGCCGGCGATCGCTTTTTACTGCTGCATCGCAGAAGGTTGTTCAATCGCAGTGAAAACGTGTGGATGGGCTGGGAGCGTAAACGGGGGAAGCTGCATGAGCTTAACCGGTTGTTGCGCGGCGCCGTCGATACCAGTTTTATCCCGGTTGAAGGGCTTGCCGCGGGCGTTCCGGCCGATGTTCGCTATGTCATTACGCTGGATGCGGATACCCGTCTGCCCAGAGACGCGGCCTTAAAACTGATTGGTAAAATGGCGCATCCGCTGAACCAGCCGCGCTGGGATGCCAGCGGACAGCGTATCGTCGCCGGTTATGCCATTTTACAGCCCCGTATCACGCCCTCGCTGCCTGCCGGCCACGAAGGATCGCTGTACCAGCGTATTTTCTCCGCGCCGGGAGGCATCAACCCTTATGAAGCCTCGGTGTCCGATGTCTATCAGGATCTGTTCGGCGAAGGCTCCTATACCGGCAAAGGGATTTACGATGTCGATGCCTTTGAACGGGCATTACAGCATCGTATTCCGGAAAACAGTCTGCTGAGCCATGATCTGTTTGAAGGCATTTATGCCCGTTCGGGCCTGGCGTCGGATGTCGAACTGGTCGAGGCGTTTCCCTCCCGCTACGACGTTATCGTGAAGCGGCAACACCGCTGGACGCGCGGCGACTGGCAACTGTTGCCGTGGATTCTGGGGCTGGCGCGTACGGACTCAGGCAAAGCGGCGCGGATATCCGCGGTCGGGCGCTGGAAAATGATCGACAATTTACGCCGGGCGTTATTGGCGCCCAGCCTGCTATTGATGCTGTTTTCCTGCGGCGTGTTGCCGTTATCGCTGGCGTGGAAAGGCTTTGCCATGGTGCTGTTGGTGCTGGCGTTTCCGGCCTGCCTGCCCGCACTATGGGATGTGTTTTCCCGCTGCTGGCGGGGGCTGACGGGGCAGCAGCCGTTTAATCAAAGCCACCCCTTCAGACACCTGTTCAGCGATCTCAAATTGGCGTTTATGCAGGTTTTCCTCTCGCTGGCGTTTCTCGCCGATCATGGCTGGCGGGCGCTGGACGCCTTGATTCGCACGCTGATCCGGCTGACCATCACCCGGCGGCGCCTGTTGGAATGGACCACGGCCGCTCAGTCGGGGCGCCGTCCGCGGCTGACGCTGGCGGGATTTTATTGGCAAATGCTGGGCGGTCTGTTGCTAAGCGCGGCGGTGGCGGGATGCGCGCTGGTGGTCTCGCCGGCAAATTGGCCGCTTTGGCTGCCGCTCGCGCTGTTGTGGCTGGCGGCGCCGGCGTTGGCGCTGTGGGTTAGCCGGGTACGTCCGATTTCGCGGCAGGAAAATATTGATGAGTCCAACAAGCTGTCGTTGCGGCTAACCGCCCGGCGAACCTGGCGCTTTTTTGAAACCTTCGTCACCGAACAGGAACACCACCTGCCGCCGGATAATTTCCAGGAGCAGCCTAAACCGGTTATTGCTCACCGAACCTCGCCGACCAATATCGGCCTGTATTTACTCTCCACGGTGGCGGCGCGGGATTTCGGCTGGCTCGGCATCGTCAATGCGATCGAGCGTCTGGAAACGACATTGAATACGATGGACCGATTGCAGCGTTTTAAAGGCCATTTCCTTAACTGGTATGACACGCGGGATCTGCAAACGCTGCTGCCGGCCTATGTCTCTTCCGTTGATAGCGGAAACCTGGCCGGAAACCTGATCGTACTGGCGAATGCCTGCGAGCTATGGCAGGAAGCGCGATGGGAACAAGATATTCGCGAGCCGTTGGCCGACCACCTTCAACTGATCCGCGAGTCGTTGCCGCTGTATCAGGAAACGCAGGGAGATGCGGTGTTGCTCCAGCGGTTGGGCAAACTTGACGCCCTGTTGCACAGTAAGCTGTCGCCGGAACGCCTGTTATCGGAATCGGTTCTGCAATTGGATCAGCTGTCGCAGCGGGCGAATACGCTGTTGCCGCAATGTATTGACGATCCTCTCGCCGACCCGCTTTTCTGGCTGAATGCCACCCGGCTGATGCTGATGGCGCATGCAAAAGAGCAGACCTGTACCGTCGCCGAGCGCGAAGCGTTGACCCTACGGTTGCAGGCGCTGGCTGTGCGTTCACGCAAGATGGCGATGGAGATGGATTTCGCGTTTCTTATCGATCCGGAGCGGAAGCTGCTGTCGATCGGCTATTTGATGGCGGAAAATCAGCTTGATGTCAGTTGTTATGACCTGCTGGCGTCTGAGGCCCGGCTCGCCAGTTTGTTCGCCATCGCCAAAGGCGATGCCAGCACGCGCCACTGGTTTCGCCTGGGGCGCGCGGCGGTGCTGACCGGTCGCGGGGCGGCGCTGATGTCGTGGTCCGGTTCGATGTTCGAATACCTGATGCCGTCGTTAGTGATGCGCGCGCCGGTGGGGAGCTTGCTGGAGCAGACGACACGCCTGATCGTTGCGCATCAGCAGGCTTACGGCCGCGCCCTATCGGTTCCCTGGGGCATTTCCGAATCCGCTTATAACGCCCGTGATATAGATTTCACTTATCAGTATTCGAATTTTGGCGTGCCGGGTTTGGGATTGAAGCGCGGTCTGGCGGATAATCTGGTGGTGGCGCCTTATGCGACCGGGTTGGCGACCATGATTGATCCGCTCGCCGCCTGCCAAAACTATCAACGTCTGGCGGGGATAGGGGCTTCGGGCCGTTATGGCTTCTATGAAGCGCTCGACTTTACCCCTTCGCGTTTGCCGGAAGGGAAAAAGGTGGCCATTGTCTACAGTTTTATGGCGCACCATCAGGGGATGACGCTGGTCGCTATCGCCAACACCTTGCATGACGGCAATATGCGCAGCCGTTTCCACCGCGAGCCGATGATTCAGTCCTGCGAACTGCTGTTGCAGGAAAGCCTGCCCGCGCATGTCGCCATTGCTGAACCGCAGCCGGACGATGTGAAAGCCAGCGGGGAAGAAAATCGTAATGAAGCCGCCGCGCTGCGGCGTTTTTCCGCCACGCCCGCCGGAGCGCCAATCACCCATTTACTGTCCAACGGCCGCTATGCGGTGATGCTGACCACCACCGGATCCGGCTATAGCCGCTGGCGTGATTTGGCGGTTACCCGCTGGCAGGAAGACGCTACTCGCGATAACTGGGGCAGCTTTGTGCTGTTGCGCGATAGTCGCAGCGGCCGGATCTGGTCTGCCGGGGAACAACTTCAGTTAAGTGAATCGGCGGGCAATCTCCCGGCGACGTCCGGTATCATCAGCAGCAAAATCGGCGTGCCGATGCATCGCTATGATGTGGTTTTCGGCGAGGATCATGCCTCTTTTGTGCGCCACGAACGGACGCTGACCACCCGGCTGGATGTGCTGGTGTCCGGGGAAAGCGATGGCGAAGTGCGGCGGGTCACCCTGACCAACAGCGGACGGCGGAAGCGGGATATTGAGTTGACCTCCTATGCGGAAATCGTGCTGGCGCCCCCGGCGGCCGACAGTGCGCATACCGCATTTTCCCGACTGTTCGTGCAGACGGAATATCTGGACGAATTCTCCGCATTGATTGCCACCCGACGGCCCCGTTCGCCGCATGAACAGCCGGTGTGGGCGGCGCATTTCGTGGTGCTGGAAGGCGCTATCGGCGGCAAAATACAGTATGAGTCGGACCGGGCCCGTTTTATCGGCTATGGCAAATCGGTGATGACGTCCGATGCCATTTTAGGCCATCAGCCATTATCCAACACCACCGGAACCGTGCTCGATCCCATCTTTTCACTGCGACAGCAGGTGAGTGTCCCGGCGGGCAAAACGATTCGTCTGGCGTTTTGGACCGTGGTTGCCGCCTCCCGTGAAGAATTGATCGATGTGATTGATAAGCATCGCGATCGCAGCGCCTATGAGCGTGATAAAACCTTTGCCTGGACCCAGGCTCAGGTGCAGTTGCGCCATCTTGGCGTAAAGGCCGAGGAGGCCGCGGAGTTTCAGCGTTTGGCGGCCCCGGTGCTGTATGCCGATCCGCGTTTCCGGGCGCCTTCCGAATTGATAGTGAACGGCGCGGGAGTGCAATCCGGCCTGTGGCCGATGTCCATTTCGGGCGACCTGCCGATCGTGCTGTTACGTATTGATGATATTGACGATATGGCGCAGGTTCACCAGTTATTGCGGGCGCATGAATACTGGCGCCTGAAGCTGTTGAATGTGGATCTGGTGATCGTTAATGAGCGCTCATCCTCCTATATTCAGGACTTGCAGATCGCCATCGAAACGGCGATCCGCAGCAGCCAGTCAAGGCCCAGACTGGGAAGCGCCTCGACGCGCGGCGAGGTCTTTGCGCTACGCGCCGATTTAATGTCGACGGAGTCCAGAGCGCTGTTGCTATCGGTTGCCCGGGTATCGTTGCTTGCCCGCCGGGGACCGCTCTCTCATCAGTTGGCGTTAATCCCTTATTCGCCTCCCCATGCGCGCCTGCCGCATCTGCTGAAACCGAGCGTGCCGGACAGAATGCCGCCGCCCGAGGAGCTTGAATTTTTTAACGGTATCGGCGGGTTTGCCCGTCAGGGGCGCGAATATGTCACGCTACTGGATGCCGAACACACCACGCCCGCGCCATGGATCAATGTCATTGCCAATCCCACCTTCGGATTTCAGGTGTCGGCGCAGGGCAGCGGATACACCTGGGCGGAAAACAGTCGTGAAAATCAGCTGACGCCCTGGGGAAACGATGCGGTGGGCGATCCCGGCGGCGAAGCGCTGTACGTGCATGATGATGTCAGCGGCGTACTGTGGACGCCGACGGCGTGGCCGATCAATGACGGCGGACGCTACATTGCCCGCCACGGGTTTGGCTATAGCCGCTTTACCCATCATGCCAATGATATCGAACTGACGTTATTGCAGTTTGTCCCGCTGGCGGATCCGATAAAAATATCCCGTCTGAGTTTGCGCAATACCTCCATGCAGACGCGGCAACTGACGATCACAGGCTATGCCGAGTGGGTGCTGGGGGCGTCGCGCAGCGGCAGCGCGCCTTATCTGTTAAACCAGGTGGATACGCAGACGGGAGCGATGCTGGTCAGCAATCCCTGGTCCGGCAGTTTCCCCGGCCGCGTCGGTTTTGCCGATCTCTCCGGTTGGCAGTCGTCGTTCACCGCCGACAGAACGGAGTTTCTGGGACGTAACGGGCATATGCGGGCGCCGGCCGCGTTGGTCGAAGGACGGAGACTGTCAGGCAATACGGCTGCCGGATACGATCCCTGCAGCGCACTACAAACGCGCATCAGCATGGAACCCGGCGAGCAGGTGGAGATCGTCTGGCTTATCGGTCAGGACGCCAACGTTGAGCAGGCCCGAAACCTGATTGAGAAGTATCGGGAGATCGACCTGGAACAGATTCTGAGCGAAGTTGAAGCGCACTGGCAGGCGGTAACCGGCGCGATACAGGTTAAAACGCCGGATCGCGCGATGGATATCATGCTCAATGGCTGGTTGCTCTATCAGACGCTTTCCTGTCGTATTCAGGCGCGCTGCGGTTTTTATCAGGCGAGCGGAGCCTATGGCTTCCGCGATCAATTGCAGGATGGCATGGCGTTCACGTTTTCCCGTCCGCAGGAGACGCGGCGCCATCTGCTGCGCGCCGCGGGCCGCCAGTTCGCCGAAGGGGATGTGCAGCACTGGTGGTTGCCCCATACCGGCGCCGGGGTGAGAACGCATATCTCTGACGATCGCGTCTGGCTGGCCTTTGCGACGGCGACCTACGTGCAGGTCAGTCAGGACGACAGCGTGCTTGCCGAGCCGATCGGTTTTCTGGACGGGCCGCCCGTCGCGCCGGGCGAACACGATGCCTTCTTTCAACCTATGCCGTCGGCTGAATCCGCCTCGCTGTTCGAACACTGCGCCCGTGGGTTGGATCAATGCCTGCTGCTGACTGGGGCGAACGGTTTACCGCTTATCGGCGGCGGCGACTGGAACGACGGCATGAACCGTGTCGGGGAGGGCGGAAAAGGGGAGAGCGTGTGGCTTGGCTGGCTGCTGATTCGCACTATCGCCATCTTTGCCCCGCTGGCGGATACCCGTGACCCGACGCGCGCCTCACGCTGGCGCGCGCATGCCGAATCGGTACGGCTGGCGATTGAACATTCGGCATGGGACGGCGCCTGGTATCGTCGCGCAACCTTTGATGACGGCGTGTGGCTTGGCAGCCGCGACAGCGATGAGTGCGCCATTGATGCGATCGCTCAGTCGTGGGCAGTGCTTTCCGGCGCGGCCGACCCCGAACGCGCGGCGACGGCAATGGCCTCTCTGGAGGAACATCTGATTCGCCGGCAGGACGGTCTGGCTTTGCTGTTCACGCCGCCGTTTGATCGTACCGCGCACGACCCCGGTTATATCAAAGGCTATCCGCCCGGACTACGCGAAAATGGCGGCCAGTACACCCATGCGGCGATGTGGTCGGTGCTGGCGTTCGCCCAATTGGGGCAGGGCAATAAGGCCGGGGAGCTGTTTGCCTTGCTTAACCCGATTAATCATGGGTCGACGCCGCAGCAGGTTTCCCGCTACCGGGTTGAGCCGTATGTCATCGCCGCCGATGTTTATTCCGTGGCGCCGCATGTCGGGCGCGGCGGCTGGACCTGGTATACCGGTTCCGCCGGATGGATGTACCGGTCGGGCATTGAGGGCATTCTGGGTATCCGCCGGCAAGGCAATCAACTGCTGCTTAATCCGTGCATACCGGATTATTGGCCTGATTTTGAAGCGGAAATCAGGCTGGGAGAGTGCCATTATTTTATTCGCGTGGTGAATGATTATCACCGCTGCCGCGGCATTTCGCTGGCGACATTGGATGATGCGCCAATCCCGATTGATGAAGGAAAGGTAAACATTGAACTGGAAAAGGGCGATCATCATCTGGCGCTGACGTTATAAAACACGCCGTAGAGCCCGCGCTGGCTGAATGATCAATTATTACATTTCCTGTTCTAAGCTTTACGCCAGGGTGCGGAATCTCTCGGTATCAATGTAATGTTTGTCTTTATACTGCCAGAGCGATAATACCAGCATAAAGGGAATATTATGGATCTTAGATTAGTTAGATATTACGGGAAAATAGGCGTTCTCGCGCTTTCGCTGTTGCCGTGTTTTTTCACCACGGCGCAAAGCGCGGAATCAGCCAAACCGGTCGAGTTGAATATCGTCAAACCCGCGGTAGCCTGTTCGGCGCTGACGCAATTTGATTTGACCAAGATTGGCGGCGCAGGAAGCCAGATTACCTCGGCGCAGGAAATGTCGATGAACGGCGCGGCGTTTTGTGTCGTGGAAGGCGTCATGATGCCGGAAATTACGTTTAAGCTGATGCTGCCGGTGGAAAGCTGGAGCCAGCGTTATATGCAAATCGGCTGTGGCGGACTGTGCGGTCAGATTAATCTTCAGGTCGGCGCCGCCGCCGGCTGCGAAGCGCTCAAGGCCGATGGTTTTGCGATGGCCGCAAGCGATATGGGCCATAAGGCGGCTGAACAGGATTTCGGTAACGATGCGCAAAAACGCAAAGATTTCGCTCACCGTTCGGTTCATCTCACGGCCGTCGCGTCCAAAGCGCTGATTGAGGCCTACTATCAGCAGCCCGCCGCCCATTCCTATTTTAACGGCTGTTCCGACGGCGGGCGGGAAGCCTTAATGGAAGCGCAGCGCTATCCGCATGATTTCGACGGCATCATTGCCGGTGCGGCGGCGATGAACTTCCAGGTGCAGAATGCGCTGTATCACTCCTGGCAGGCCATCAGCAATACCGGACCGGATGGCAAAGCCATTATTACCGCCGCGGAACTTCCTTTGATCCACCAGGCCGTGCTGGCGCAGTGCGATGCCCTTGACGGACAGAAAGATGGTTTAATCGCCGATCCGCAGGCCTGCCATTTCGACATGAGCGTGTTGAAGTGCGACGCGGCGAAAGCCGGCGGCCAGTGTCTGACGGAGACGCAACTTACCGCGCTGGGCCGGCTGTATGAAGGGCCGAAAGACAGCGCAACCGGTGAACGGCTCACCGTGGGCGGGCCGCAATACGGCTCTGAACTGGCCTGGGCCGGAGTGTTTGTGCCGCAGCAGGCGACTGACCCGATTTTCAGTCAGATGATTGCCTTGCCCGCGCTGAGATATATGCACTTTGTGAAAAATCCGCCGGAAACGTTTTCATTAAAGGATGTGAAATTCACCGCCGCGACCTTTAATGAGTTACGGCCGCTTCACCCTTTTTATGACGCCACCAACCCCGATCTCAAGGCGTTCGCCGCCGCGGGAGGAAAGCTGATTATCTGGCACGGCTGGTCCGATCCGCATATTTCTCCGCTGAACTCGATCGCCTATCACAATGCGGTCGGTCAGTTTATGGGCGAGGCCAATCGTGACAAATTTGAACGCCTGTACCTGCTGCCCGGCGTTTATCACTGTTCCGACGGGGAAGGTCCGAGCCTGGTTGATTTCCTGACGCCGATGATGAACTGGGTGGAAAAAGGCATTGCGCCGGACAGCGTGATTACCTGGCAGGCCGCTACGGATGAGAGCAACAGTTTTGGTCAGCCGGTAAAAGACGAAAAACCGGATCGTAACGGCCTGCATCTGGAAACCATCCCGGCAAATGCCGCGTCGCGCCCGGTATTCCCGTATCCTTACTATGCGGCATACGACGGCAAAGGCGACGAGAAATCCGCGGCTTCCTACGTTCGCAAACCGCTGCTCAAAACCTATGACCATTATTCGTGGCTGGGTGAAAATTTCTATCAACCCTATACCTTCATCGACTAAAAATTCGCAGGGCGGCGTTAATGCTGCCCTGCGTGCTTCCTTTTTTGCCCGCAGCGCCCGCAAGCCGGTTCTGCCGTTGCGGCTACCGATGCCGGTATTGGGTGGGACTGCATTTTTCGTAAACCCGGAAATAGTGGCGCAGCGTGGCTTCCGACGTATGGCCGGATAACTCGGCGACTTTTTCCACCGACCAGTCGGTATCGCGCAATAATTCCTTGGCATAGGTCAGCCGGCGTTGCGCCAGCCACTGCATGACCGACACGCCGGTGGTGTCTGAAAAATGGCGCTGTAAAGAGCGTTCCGACATCATCATGCGTCTGGCCAGTGAACTGATGGTATGCGGCTCGGTAAAATTCCCGTCAAGCCAGTCCAGCAGTACGGCCATGCGATTTTCCCCTTGTTCCACAATCCGGCTTTGCGCCTGCTGGCGGTGTTTACCCGCACGCAGGAAAGGGATCACCATTCTTTCCGCCACCATATTGGCTATGCGCGCGCCGTGGTCGCATTTCACCAGATAAAGCAGCATATCCAATCCGGCCGCCGATCCCGCGGAAGTGAGGATTTGTCCCTCATCGATATAGAGCGCGGAAGTCGACACATTGATGTCCGGGTATTGCTGCGCCAGCAGGCGGGCATGGTGCCAGTGTGTCGTAACCCTCTTGCCCTGCAACAACCCGGCCGCGGCCAGCACAAAGGCGCCGGTACAGATACTGCAAATTCGTACGCCGCGCCGCCAGGCCTCGCGCAGCGCTTGCAGCAAGGCTTCCGGCGGCTGGTCGTGAATATTGCGCCAGGCGGGGATCACGATGGTATCCGCGGCGCTCAGTATTTCCAGCCCGTAGGGAACCCTGACTTCAATGCCGCCGGCCGCCTTCAGCGTGCGGGATTCCGCCGAACAGACCGAAAACCGATACCAGTCGGTTTTCAACTCCGGGCGTTCAACGGCAAAAAACTCCACGACGCAGCCAAATTCAAACGTGCGCAGCCCGTCATAAGCGACGGCGACGACATGGTGTGCTTTTTTGGCGTTTTTTTTACGCATTTTGGCTTTTCTCTGACTGGTTTGATGAAGCAGTGCTATATGAAAATGCCATAAGTTTCCTGGGAATTCACGTTATTTGATTTTTTTTGCCGATCGTAGGTTGGCGTATTTGTGACATTACTATGCTCCTAGTAAACAGGAACATGCCTCTAATTATTGGCCTCGGCTATCAGCGCGGCCGGCTTAATCAATCAGGAGTGGCGGCGATGAACGGCAGAATTTATGTGAAACTGATGCTGTCGGCATTTTTCTGGGGAAGTTCGGTGGTCGCGGGGAAATACGCATTACAGATTTATCGTCCGTCGGAGATCTCGTTTTTCCGATTTTTTATTGCCGCGGTGATTATGTTTTTCCTGGTGAATCCGAAAAAGGCGATATTCGTCATTAGCCCGCGTAATCATCTGCGGCTGTTTATACTCTCTTTGGCGGGCGTAACGCTGTGCTACTACTTTTCTTTCAACGGGCTGCATTTAAGCTCTGCGTTTAATACCGGCATTATCGAAGCGACCACGCCGCTGCTAACCCTGCTGATTGCCGTGGTGTGCGGCATGGAACGTATGACCTTTAATCAACTGGCCGGGCTTATCACGGCCTACCTGGGCATTGGGATCACCATAAGCAACGGCAACTGGCAGGCGCTGGTCAATGCCGACTATAACCGCGGCGACATTCTAATATTGCTCAGCACACTCTGCTTTGCCATTTACAATATCCTCACCCGAAAATGGCAGCTTGCCATTCCCGATCGGGTGTTTATGTTTTACTTTTTCTTTTACGGTTGCCTGGCGCTGCTCCCCTGGCTGATTCTTGATGCGGGAAATCGGGTTGCGATCCCCTGGTATGACGCGCTGCGGCCGCTGCCGCTGTTCTCCATCCTGTTTATGGCGGCCGGCGGGTCGGTAGTCGCCTATCTGTTTTTCAATCAGGGCATCAGCGCTATCGGGGTATCTAAAGCGGCTTCTTTCATTAATCTGGTGCCGCTGGTTACCGTGTTTCTCTCCGTTGGTCTGCTCGGCGAAACGGCCGGGGTTTCCCAGTGGTTGGGCGCCGTTATCATCCTCGCCGGGGTATTCCTGGCAAATAAAGACATTGCGAAGAAAAAAGGCGCTATGTTGCTGGCGAAAAAACCGTTGAAGAGTCTGAAGTGATGGACGCGGGCGGCTACGCCAGCACACGCAGCGGTTTCCCCGCCAGAAACGCGTGAATATCTTCAACGGCCTCGGTGAAATAGGTTCGATAGTTGTCGTCGGCTACATAGCCGAGGTGCGGGGTCGCCAGAACATTGGGCAGGGAGCGGAACGGGTGATCGGCGGGGAGGGGTTCCTCCTCAAAGACATCCAGCCCGGCGCCGGCGATTTGCTGCGTGCGCAGGGCATGCAGCAGCGCGGCGTGATCGACAATCGCCGCCCGCGAGGTATTAATCAGCAACGCGCAGGGTTTCATCTGCGCCAGTTCCGCCGCGCCGAGCAAACCGCGCGACCGCTCGCCAAGCACCAGATGAATAGACACGATATCGCTGTCGCGCAGTAAAGCCGCTTTTGATTCGGCCAGGGAGACGCCGTGTTCCGCCGCGCGTTCCGCCGTCAGATTCTGGCTCCAGGCGCTGACGTCCATGCCGAAGGCCCGCGCAATCAGCGCCATTCTTTGCCCGGTTTTGCCTAATCCCAACAGCCCCAGATGTTTACCGCTTAATCCGATGCCTAGGGTGCTTTGCCATGCGCCATTCTGGCGTAACGCGGTGTTCTCGGCCACCAGATGACGGGCCAGGCCGAGGATCAGCGCCCAGGCCAGTTCAACCGGCGCCGCCGACCCGCTGCCGGTGCCGCAAACGGTCACGCCGTGGGCTTTGGCCGCGGCCAGGTCGATGGCCGCATTGCGCATGCCGGAGGTGATCAGCAGTTTAAGTTTGGGCAGACGGGAAAACAGCGCAGCGGTAAACGGCGTGCGCTCGCGCATGATAACCACGATATCCGCGTCGGCCAGCGCGGCGGTCAATAGGGTTTCGTCGGCAATAGGTTGCGTCAGCGAACGGCACGTTACCTGCGGCGCCAGTCCCGGCCAGTCGGCGAGCGACAGCGCCACATTTTGGTAATCGTCAAGAATGCAGCATTGCAACGGTGCGGATGCGGGCATAGCGCGGCCTTATCAGTAACAGAGGAACACTGATTAAGGGTTATAGCATCAATGCGCAAAATCCAACAGTGCAGTACGCGCGTTGGTAATCATTCATACAGGGAATGTAATTAAGTATGTAAGACCGGCGGGGCATATCGCGTCTCCTGCCGCTATCCGCGGCATTTTACCACCGCGGCGGCGCACAAACTGCTACTGTTTAACCTCGCTATTCATGTTTACATCTTGCATCTAAGATATATCATGAATATGTTTTGGGTGTTGAATGAGAATGATTTCCGCTTACTGAAGGAGAACGATTTTGCGTAATAGCAATGAAGAAAAAAATAGCCGTATTCCACAACGCGTGCGTAACGAATTACGCATTCGTCCTATTGAAGTGGTCAGTAAGCACAAGGTTGCAGACTGTTTCTACCGTATTGAATTTACGGGAGAAGCGCTGGCAGGTTTCACTTCCTTAGGTTTTGACGACCATATCAAAGTATTTTTCCCCGACCCGCAAACCGGTGAGCTGCATTTACCCGAGGTGACCGCGCAGGGCGTGACCTGGAAAGATGGCGTGCGCCCGACCGGCCGCGATTATACGCCGCTCTATTTTGACGGGCAGCGCAATAGCCTGACCATCGATTTTTACATCCATCAGGGGGGCGTCGCCAGCAACTGGGCGACGCAGGCGCAGCCTGGCGATCCGTTGGTGGTGGGCGGGCCGCGCGGCTCGCTGGTTGTTCCAACGGACTATGCCTTCCAGCTCTATGTTTGCGATGAAAGCGGTTTGCCGGCCTTTAAACGCCGCCAGCCAAGCATCCAGGCTGAACATGTCAAACTGTTTGCCTTTACCGACGAAGCGGCGGGCCGCGCCTATCTGGACGACCTGAGCGGCGTAGCAACGAGCTGGCTGGGCAGCGGCCAGATGCGGTCGGAAAACCTGACGGGGTTGATCGCCGCGCTGGATAATATCGATCTGCCGGCCGAGGACTATTTTATCTGGCTGACCGGCGAGGGCGAAGCGGTTAAAAAGCTGAGTGACTATTTCATCGAACAGCGCGCGCTGGACCCCGATTTCGTTCGGGCGGTCGCCTACTGGCATCAGAAATAATGCTGCCGGCCTGATGCTCCGAACCATAGCGCCGCCTGCGTTGAATTTTGCCGGGCGGCGGACTACCATCAACCCCTTTTACTTTTTGGCTTAGGCAGGCGATGAAACATCCGCAATCTTCCCCTTCATGGCAATCCGATGATGATGAACGGCGTTCGGCATGTGTCAATATGCGCAGAAAGCGTCGCGATAAAATGCTGGATGCCAATGATATCCGTTTGCTGATCCTCTACTTCCTGTCGCAAGGCGCAGCGCATGGCTATGAGCTGATTAAGTCCATTGAAGATCTCTCCAAGGGCGAATACACGCCAAGTCCGGGGATTATCTATCCCAATCTTGCTCTGCTGGAAGAGATGGCGTGTATTCATGCGCTGGACGATCGGGCCACGCGCAAAGCCTATAGGCTGGAAGCGCAAGGCCGGATTTTACTGCAACAGAATCAGGATAATTTAACCGTCATTATCGAGCGCTTAACCTCACTGGCTATTCTGGTGAATAACCGCAGTATTCCGGAAGTTGAACGCGCTATTCATAATATGAAAACGGCGCTGAATTCCCGCCTTTCCAAACAAAACCTTTCCCAGCAAACGCTCCATACCATTATTGATGCGATGGATGAAGCCGCCAAGAAAATAGAGCGGAGTTGATGTTCTGACTTTTATTTATTGCCACGCCGGTTCGGCATTATCTTGCCGGAATGTTAAATTCTATGCCGATCGGTCTTGGTGTAATTTTAAATTAATGTAAAATTTTTGCTTTATCGAAAAAGACATGGGTATTGTG
The DNA here is from genome assembly GCF_002291445.1 of Brenneria goodwinii. Classification (NCBI taxonomy): domain Bacteria; kingdom Pseudomonadati; phylum Pseudomonadota; class Gammaproteobacteria; order Enterobacterales; family Pectobacteriaceae; genus Brenneria; species Brenneria goodwinii. The sequence continues at coordinate 839,169 of NZ_CP014137.1, forward strand.
TGGGCATATCATTGTTGAGAGAGACCCTGCCATGTCGAAGTCAGACCGCTTTTCCGGTGTGCAGATTGCGTTGCACTGGGCCGTATTTATTCTTCTGATCGTGACTTACGCCACCATCGAACTACGTGGTTTGGCTCCGCGGGGAACCCTTGCCCGTCAGATTGTGATGGGGCTGCATTTCAGCTGCGGCTTTACCATTCTGCTGCTGATGGTCGCCCGTCTGTTTTATAAGATGAAATACGCCACGCCGCCCGTCGAACCGCCTTATCCGCGCTGGCAGCACTATCTGGCGCACCTGACGCACGGACTTATCTACGCGCTTTTTCTGACGTTGCCTGTCCTGGGGCTGTCCTCTCGCTATTTGCGCGGCAATGACTGGGCGCTTTTCGGCATCGGGATGCCGGTGGCGTCGACGCCCAATGCCGAGTTGGCGAGCTCCCTGATTGATATTCATGAAACGCTGGCGCCGTTGGGATATTGGCTGATTGGCTTACACGTCTGTGCGGCGCTGTTTCACCACTATTTTATGCGTGACAATACGCTGCTCAGAATGATGCCCGCCGGTAAAAAACGCACCTCGACGTAAAGCGTTCCGGGGCGGTTTATCCGGCGGGGCGCGAGACTTACAGCGCCCCGCTGGTAAAATGCTCCGGGTATTCCATCAGGTCGGCGACGGTGATCAAATTTTCCTCACAGATCTGACGGCTGTAAGCGCCGCCGAGACAAAGCCGCAGCGCGGCGGGCGGATTATTATCGGTGCTGAACGCCGCGCTGGATACCGCGCTAACCCCCTGTTCTCGAAGTCTGATCGCCACATCGGAAGGGTTCCAGTGCCAATGTTTGGGCAGATGGAGCCACAGGTGAAAGCCGTCGCTATCCGCCCGATAGTGAAATTTATGCAGGTATTTGGCCGCCAGCCGTTGACGCAGGCGCGCTTCATGTCGGATGGCCGCCAGCACGGTATCGGCGGTGCCGTCGCCAATCCACTGGGTCGCCAGCGCATTGGTTATCGGGCTGGACATCACGGTTAATGCCCTGAGCGCTCCCGCCAACAGCTGGGTGGAACGTTTGCCCGGACCCTTGACATAGGCAATGCGCAGACCGGCGCCAAAACATTTCGACAACCCGGTGATATGCCAGGTCAGTTCCGGCGCCAGTTCGGCGAAGCTGGTTATGCTGTGTGCGGGCAGCGCCGAGTAGGCATCGTCTTCAATAATCGGCACGCTATAGCGCAACGCGATATCGGCCAGCGATTCACGGCGGCGCAGCGGCACCGTCAGCGTCGTGGGATTGTGGATGGTCGGATTGAGGTACAGCGCGCCGACATGATTCGTCTGGCACTGATTCTCAAACGCGCGCGGCAGCGGGCCGTCGCCGTCGCATTCCAGCGCCTGTAACGGGATGTTCAACTGACTGGCGATGGCTTTCAATCCGGGATAGACCAGATTCCCCACGCAGATTACGCCGCCTTTACGCCCGAGCAGCGTAGCCAGCCCCACCAGCGCACTGTGGATCCCCGGACAGACCAGCACCTCGTCCATTTCCAGTTTCGGCAGCCGTTTCCCCAGCCAGATCATCGCCGCTTCTTTATCGCCGACCGTACCGCCAAAGTCCTGATAACGCAGCAGGCTGTAAATATCCTTGTGAGCGAACAGATTGAGGGCGCCCTGGCGGATGGCTTCCGCGATACCCGGCGCTTCCGGTTCGATCGGCGAATTCATGGTCATGTCGTAGCTGCTGCCGCTACTCAGCGGAATGGCGGGCACTTTCCCGCGAATAAAACTGCCCAGCCCCGGGCGCGAGTCGATCAAGCCGCGCTTTTTGGCTTCGGCATAGCCGCGCGTCACCGTGGTGTAGTTGAGCGACAAGACCCCCGCCAGATCGCGCAGCGGCGGAAGGCGGTCGCGCGCCTGAAATTCGCCGTTGTTGACGCCGTCGGCAATCAGATCGGCGATCAGCAGATAGGCGGGGCGTTGCGTTTGCTGACGCAAACAACTGGCCCAACGTTCGTAAATGCGGTCAATCATGGTGTCGGTTACCTCTTGATGACATTGCGTTGCTGTCGTTATCCCGCGGCGGCAGGCGGCGATCCCCGGCAACGCGGATGGCTATAAACAGGCTGACGCCACTTTAGGCTGAAAAACAGGCAGTAATCAATCATTGAATAGTTGATTGCATCATTGATCGCATATTGATTTTTTATGTGTGCATTTATAGTGCATTAAAGCATCAAAATAGTGCGTAAGAACTATGAATTGTTCGCGTATTGTGTGCGGTTTGTGAATGGTAATAGGTGAAAGTAAATTTTTTTGCCGAGATTTTGAGCGAATGATTTAGCAATGATTGCATCGCTCATTTTTGGGCTGGCACAGGCTTTGCTCTGGTTATGACGTCGCGCTATTTGCGGGATACATCGCAACGGGAAGCAGCAGTTTTCCCACTTATAACAGACAATGCGGAGCACACCATGCCAACAGTCACTTTACCTGCCCATAAAACCGGTGATTTTCTGGTCGATTACGAAGAGAAGGTGTTTGAAGACGTCAAGGCCGAGCCGGGACAGAAAGCGCTGGTAACTTTTCATACCGTCGCGTTTGAAGGATCGATTGGTTTCGTCAATATGTTGCAGGCGACACGGTTACAGCGTAAAGGCTTTGAAACCTCAATATTGCTCTATGGTCCCGGCGTGACGCTGGGCGTGCAGCGCGGTTTTCCGACGTTGGGCGCGGAAGCGTTTCCCGGTCATCAGAACTACAACAACCAACTGACCAAGTTTATGGCGGAAGGCGGCAAGGTGTATGCCTGTCGCTTCGCGCTGCAGGCGTTGTACGGTCATGGCGAACCGTCGCTGATTGAGGGCATCCGGCCGATCAATCCGCTGGACGTCCTGGATCTCAAGCTGCTGCATACGCGCGATAACGCACTGATTATCGATACCTGGACGATGTAAGCGGAGGCGCGAGATGGCTCAGTCACGTACGGTTCGTGCGGCTGCGGTACAGATCGCGCCAGATCTCCATGAGGCCGGCAAAACGCTGGCCCGGGTTCTGGACGCCATCGATCAGGCAGCAGTCAAAGGCGCGGAGATAGTGGTTTTCCCGGAAACCTTCGTTCCCTATTATCCCTATTTCTCTTTTATCACCCCGGCGATGACGGCGGGCGCCGCCCATCTGCGGCTCTACGACCAGGCGGTGCGGGTACCCGGCCCGATCGTTCAGGCGGTGGCGGAACGGGCCAGACTGCGGGATATCGTGGTGGTGCTGGGCGTCAACGAGCGGGATGGCGGCACGCTGTACAACACGCAGCTGATTTTTGACGCCAGCGGCAAGCTGGCGCTCAAGCGGCGCAAAATCACCCCGACTTACCATGAACGCATGATCTGGGGCCAGGGCGACGGCTCCGGGCTAAAAGTGGTGGAGACCGCCGTCGGGCGCGTAGGGGCGCTGGCCTGCTGGGAACATTACAACCCGCTGGCGCGCTACAGCCTGATGACCCAGCACGAAGAGATCCACTGTAGTCAGTTCCCCGGTTCGCTGGTGGGGCCGATTTTCGCCGAGCAAATGGAGGTCGCCATTCGTCATCATGCGCTGGAGTCCGGCTGTTTCGTGATCAACGCCACCGGCTGGCTGAGCGATGCGCAGATCGAGGAACTGACGCCCGATCCCGCCTTGCAAAAAGGACTGCGCGGCGGTTGCCACACCGCCATCATCTCCCCTGAAGGCCGGCACATCGTGCCGCCGCTGACCGACGGCGAAGGCATTCTGATCGCCGATCTGGATATGCATCTCATCACCAAGCGCAAGCGCATGATGGATTCGGTGGGGCACTATGCCCGGCCGGAATTGCTGAGTCTGCGTCTTGACGATCGCCCGGCGCGTTATGTGGTGCCCGGCTACACCGATTCCGCTCGTGAAAGTGAAGGAGACCGTGATGACGACTTCCAGCCAGTCCAGACAACAACTGATCACTGAATTGCTGACGCAGGGCGTCAATGTGGTGAATCCGTCGGCGCAGCACGTCAGCCGGCACGGCGGCGCCGGTCCGTCGGATCATCAGGCGGTGACGATCGACGGCGTGACGGTCATGGTGCCGATTTACACCCAGACGGCGCGCCACTCGGCATGGCAGGTCAAACACGCCGGACAGGGAAAAACCACCCTGCTGAAAGACAGCATTCCGGTACGGGATATTACCTTTGCCCGCAAACCGAAGTTCTACGATTTGCAAACCGAGGATGGCGTCCCGTATTCCCATATCGCCACGCTGCACGGTACCGATGTGCTGGCGACCACGGTGCTGCAAACCTGCATCCGCTATGAGAACCGCCGCAAGGCCTGCCAGTTCTGCGCTATCGGCCAGTCGCTGGCGGCGGGGCGCACCATCGCCCGTAAAACGCCGCGGCAACTGGCCGAGGTCGCTAAAGCCGCCGTGGAGCTGGACGGCGTCAAGCATATGGTGATGACCACCGGTACGCCGTCCGGCAGCGATCGCGGCGCGCGTATTCTGGTGGAGAGCGCGCTGGCGATCAAAGCCGCCGTCGATCTGCCGCTGCAAGGCCAGTGCGAGCCGCCCGGCGATCCGCGGTGGTTCAACCGAATGAAGGAGGCGGGCATTGATGCGTTGGGCATGCATTTGGAGGCGGTAACGCCCGAGGTGCGCGCCCGCATTATGCCCGGCAAGGCGCAGGTCACCATTGAACAGTACCTGATCGCTTTCGAACAGGCGGTGGCGGTTTTCGGGCGCGGCCAGGTCAGCACCTACATTCTGGCCGGCATGGGGGATACGCCGGAGGCGATTCTGGCGATCTCGGAGAAGCTGATTGCGCTGGGCGTCTATCCGTTCGTGGTGCCGTTCGTGCCGATCAGCGGCACCCCGCTGGAGCATCATCCGGCGCCCAGCAGCGCGTTTATGACATCGATCCTGGAACCGCTTGGCCGCATGTTGCGCCAGGGGCAACTGCGCTCTGCGGATATTAAGGCCGGCTGCGGCCGTTGCGGCGCCTGCTCATCCTTATCCAGTTATGAAAAGTCCAGCTATGAAAAGGCCGGCGATGAGCCGCTCGGTTATCAACCGTCCGGTTTTGAACGGGCCAGCGCCTGAAGGAGAAAGAGGATGTCCGGTTATCCTGAATACACGATTAAGTGGGTCACCCTGCCTTGGGAACGCCGTCAGGCTTACGCCCTGCGCCAGCGCGTGTTTTGTCAGGAGCAGGGGCTGTTTGAACAGCACGATCTCGACGAGATCGACAGCCAGGCTAAATTACTGGTGGCGTTGGGAACGCTGGCGGGCTGGCATGAAGAAGTGGTGGGAACGGTGCGCATCCATCAACCGCGGCCCGGCATCTGGTTTGGCTCGCGGCTGGCGGTGGACGATCGTTTTCGCCGTCAGGGACAGCTTGGCCCGATGTTGATCCGTCTGGCGGTCAGCAGCGCGCACGCGCTGGGCTGTAAGGAATTTTATGCCCATGTGCAGCAGCAGAACGAACCGCTATTCAAGCGCATGCACTGGCGCACGCTGGACAGCATAACCTTACGCGGCATCCCCCATGCTTTTATGCAGGCCGATCTGACGCATTATCCCCCTTGCCACGATCCGCTTAGCGGTATGGTGCTGGGCGGCCGCCTGCCGCGGGTGCCGGCGGAGCTGGCGCCGCTGATGATGAGGGTCGCCGGATGAGCCTCGCCTTACCTGATCTCCTGGATGCCGTACGGCGCGCCAGCGGGATCGCGCATAAACGCGATATTCAACTGGTCGCCAGCTCGCTGCGGGAGGCCTGGCCGCAGCATCCCCATCCGAACGGCGATGACTGCGCGGTAATCGACGCCGCCGGAGGCTTTAATCTGCTGGCGATGGAGGGCTTCATCAATGGCTTTGTGGAGCAGGATCCGTGGTTTGCCGGCTGGTGCGGGGTGATGGTCAATCTCAGCGATATCGCCGCGATGGGCGGACGCGCGCAGGCCATCGTCAATGCGCTGTGGAGCGCGCAGGACGATCGGGCCGAACTGATTTTACAAGGCATGGCGGCGGCCTCGCGCGCCTTTCAGGTGCCGATTGTCGGCGGGCATACCAACCTGCGCAGTAACCAATCACAGTTGGCGGTGGCGGTATTAGGCCACGCCCGACGGCTACTGAGCAGTTTTGCCGCAAGGGACGGGCTAACGCTGGTGGCCGCCATCAATTTACAGGGGCGCTGGCATCCGCCCGGCCTGAACTGGGACGCGGCGACCCGTGCCGATCCCGCCGCGCTGCGTCAGGCGTTGGCGATTCTGCCTGAACTGGCGGAGGCGCAATGGGTGACGGCCGCCAAAGATATCAGCCAGGCCGGACTGTTGGGCACGCTGGTGATGCTGCTGGAGAGCGCGCGACTCGGCGCCAGCATCGATCTTGACGCCATCCCCAAGCCGGACGAATGCGACTGGCAATCCTGGCTGTGCGCCTTTCCCAGCTTCGGCTTTCTGCTGGCCGTTGAGCCGCGGCGGGTTGAGACGGTTATCGCCCGCTTCAGCGCCGCGGGGATCGGTGCGGCGGCCATCGGGGCGTTTGACGATTCGCGCCGCCTCACCGTCTCCCGCAGCGGCGAACGCGACTGCTTCTGGGATTTGAACACCACACTATTAACCGGCATGGGCTGGTAACTTTCTGGAGGTAAACATGCCTGCAATGAACTTTGTCGTGCGCTGGCCGGACGGCAGCAAAGAGACGTGTTATTCCCCGTCCACCGCCATCGAAAAGCACCTTATCGTCAACCATCCCTATACGGTGGAGACGTTTGTGCGTATCGCCCAGGCCGCGTTGCACGAAGCCAGCGACCGCGTGGCGGCCAAATTCGGCTATGCCTGTTCCAGCGCCATGGATCAGTCCCACGCCATTGAACAGAAAGCCCGGCAGTTTGCCGCCGCCGATCCGGTGGTGGTGGAAGAAATTACCGTTATCGGTCAATGAATCAGGTGGATATCAACATGCAGCGTAAAGATTTTCCGGTGGTGATTATCGGCGGCGGACAGGCGGGTCTTGCCATGAGCTACTGTCTGACCCAGCGTCGCATCGATCATGTGATCCTTGAACGGCACCGGCTGGCCTGGGCATGGCGCGAGCAGCGCTGGGACAATTTCTGCCTGGTAACGCCCAACTGGCAGTGCAAGCTGCCGGGGTTTCCCTATGACGGCGACGATCCCGACGGCTTTATGGTGAAAGATCAGATTATCGATTACATCCAGCGCTATGCGGACAGTTTCAACGCGCCGCTGCGCGAGGGCATCAGCGTCAAGCTCGTCAGCCGGGACGGCGAGGGATATCGGCTTGCCACCAGCGACGGCGATTACCACGCCAAACAGGTGGTGGTAGCGGTCGGCAACTATCACCGCCGGCGTTTTCCCGCTATTTCAACGCGTTTACCGGCGTGGCTCACCCAGGTACATTCGGCGGATTACAAGTCCGAACGGCAGTTGCCGTCAGGCGAGGTGCTGGTGATCGGCTCCGCGCAGTCCGGGGCGCAGATTGCCGAGGATTTACACCTCGGCGGGCGTCAGGTACACCTGTGCGTCGGCAGCGCGCCGCGCGTGTCGCGCTTCTACCGCGGGCGCGATGTGGTCGCCTGGCTGGAGGACATGGGACATTACAAACTCACGGTTGACGATCACCCGCTGGGCGAGGATGCCCGGCGTAAAACCAATCATTATGTGACCGGGCGCGATGGCGGGCGGGATATCGATCTGCGCGCCTTTGCGCTACAGGGCATGCAGCTATACGGCCGACTGACGGATTACCGCGACGGCAAGCTCATCACCGCCGACGATCTGGCGCATAATCTTGATGCGGCCGACGCCACTTCACAGAAAATCAAAGACAGTATCGACGAGTGGATCGCGCAGCAGGGCGTCGATGCGCCCGATGAGCCGCGCTACCAACCGCTGTGGCGGCCGCAGAATCCGCCGAAGGAAATCGATCTGAATAAGACAGGGATAACCACTATTATCTGGGCGGTCGGGTTTGAGACCGATTTCAGTTGGATCGATGTGCCCGCTTTTGACGCCCGCGCATATCCTATCCATACCCGCGGACGTTCAACGTCGCCGGGACTGTATTTCCTCGGCCTGCCGTGGCTGTGGACCTGGGGATCGGGACGTTTCGAAGGCGTGGGCGAAGATGCCGAATACCTTGCCCGCAATATCGCCGAACGTAACGGCGTTATTGCATCCCAGGCGAAGGTGGCGACCAATGACGATGTCCTGTGATAAGGCGTCATTTTACTCAATCTTATTTCTTAAATAAGATGTGGTTTCCCGCCATAAATAAATGGATTATCCGTGAGTTAAGTAAATATTCTGACATGATAAGCATTATTCCTCCGCCATAATAAAATCTGGCCTTAATAGGCTAGATTGGAATTAGCTCACTCATCCTTTATTGCACTGTTATAGAACAAATGCACTAATTTGGTGGTGCGTTTTATTGCAATAACAACAAAAAATGTCACCCTTACCCCATTTTGCCGCATTGCGTTATTTCTATTTTTAAAAGTGAAAACATGCAGTTAATTTTTTTTAGCCTAAATATCGAACATGTGGCACAAAGCATGCTTGAATAGAAATATAGTTGCTTTTTGCAACTAATTGGAAAGGAAAATAAGATCTGGTATGGCAAATAAAACAAAAATATTAATTGATTATGTAACATTTAGGCTCGATATCCTGGTTAATTTCGCCAAACAAGAAGCCACGGAAAAATATGAGCAAGCCAGCGGCGTAAATTTGCGTGAGCTGCGGATCCTGCGCTATGCGGCGATAAAGCCCGGGCTCTCGCAGCGTAATTTAGCGGCGTTATGCTATTTGGAAAAAACCCAGATTTCAAAAATGGTATCCGGCCTGGTTAATCGCGGATTGTTATTACAGATGAAACGAAAAAGCGATAGCCGGACGGCTTCATTATGGTTAACCGATGCGGGCCAAGAGGTAGTGAATATATGTGACCAGATTGGTACGCGTCTGGAAAATGAAATGATGTCGGTGCTTACCAAAGAGGAGGAAAAGATTTTTAGACAGAATATTGAAAAGATTATCAATGGATTAGCGGTAAAGAACACAGAAAAAAATAAAGGAAAAAAACGAGCTTGATGGCAAAATCTTAATCAATAAACTCGTCATTTCTGATAAGAATTAAATCTTTTTAATCAATTTGTTAGGTGCAAGTTGGCTATCGAGCTGCTCGCCTGTCAGACGATTTTGTCAATCGTCTTAATCACCATAAATTTTTTATTTAAATCATTGAGCGTCAATATCGGGGGATTATTTCATGCATAGTTCAGGGGTAAAAAAATTATTAGCGTTGATGGTAGGCGTCTGTCTTATTAGCGGTGGAATGGCCTACGCCCAAGATAATAACAAGACATTGCGTATTGTTCCGCAGGCCGATCTTAAAATTCTGGATCCGATTTGGACAACGGCGTTTTCTACCCGTGCATACGGCTACATGGTTTACGACACGCTGTTCGGTATGGATGCGCAAAATAAAGTACAGCCGGAAATGGTGCAGAAATATGAAGTGAGCGACGATCGGATGGTCTGGACATTCACTCTACGCGATAAACTTTTTTTCAGCGACGGCAATCCGGTGACCAGCGCCGATGTTATCGCCTCGCTCCAGCGCTGGGGACAGCGGGATCCGTTAGGGCAGCGTATGCTGGCGGCCGTCGACAAGTTTGATGCCGTTAGCGATTCCACGTTCCGCATCACGTTAAACCATCCTTTCGGCATGGTGCTGGATGCGCTGGCGAAACCGTCGTCGGTGCCGGCATTCATTATGCCGGAACGGGTCGCCAAAACGCCGGCCAATCAGCAAATCAGCGAGACCACCGGCTCCGGCCCCTACATGCTGAAGAGTGATGAGTACCGTCCGGGTGAAAAGGTGGTTTTCGTCAAAAATCCGCACTACGTCGCCCGTGATGAAGCGCCGTCCGGCACCGCCGGCGGTAAACACGTCTATGTCGATCGCCTTGAATGGATCATTTTGAAAGATGCGCAGACGCAGGCCAACGCCTTGAGTAACGGCGAAGTCGATATGATCGAATGGCTGCCGTCGGAGCAATATGCGGCAATGCAGGCCAACCCGAAAATTACGCTGGAAAGCCAGACCGGTTTGTCGGTGGGGACGCTGCATATCAACCATCTGATCCCGCCGTTCAATAACCCCGATATCGCCAAAGCGGCGCTGATGGCCCTCAATCAGGAGGCGATTATGCGTGCGCAGCAGGTACATAAGGAACTCTACTCGACCTGTGTGTCCATTTATCCGTGCGGAACGGAATTTGCCTCCGATATCACTAACGGTTTTACCGGTGAGCCGCGTTTCGATGAAGCCAAAGCGCTGTTGAAAAAAGCCGGTTATGACGGTACGCCCGTGGTGCTGTTACAGGCGGCGGATTTTTCCATGATTAACAAATATCCCCTGGTGGCGGCGGCGCTATTGCGGCAGGCCGGTTTCACCGTGGATCTGCAATCGATGGACTGGTCGTCGCTGGTTACCCGGCGAACCAATCAGGGCGGCATCGCGCAGGGGGGATGGCACATATTCATCACCACCTGGGGCATGGCGGACAGCCTTAACCCGATGTTTATGCCGCAGTTGACGGGCAACGGCACCAAGGGCTTCTTTGGCTGGGCCACCGATCCGCAGCTTGAGCAACTGAAAGATAAATTCCAGGCCGCCGCCAGCGAGGAAGAACGCAAAGCATTGGCTACCCAGATCCAGCAGCGGGTGTTCGACGCGGCGATATTTGCGCCCATTGGCAATTTCCGTCCGATGGTGGCTTACCGTAAAGGCGTGGTTTCTGGTCTGGTTCCGGCGCCGGTCACGGTACTGTGGAATTTGAAAAAGAACTGAAAGGGCACAGGAGCGAATTATGCTGTTATTTCTCGTACGCAGGATCCTTGCCACCATTCCGGTACTGGTGATTGTCGCGCTGATTGTTTTTCTCATGCTTCGGTTGGCGCCTGGCGACCCGGCCGCGGTGATTGTCGGTAATAACGGAACCGCGGAGGATATGCTACGGGTGCGTAACGCGCTTGGGCTGGACTCCTCGCTGCCGGTACAGTTCGTCCGCTGGGGAGAACAGCTGCTTAGAGGCAACCTGGGCGAGTCCTTTTTCGTCAAGGAAAAGGTCACCGTACTGATTGCGCAACGTCTGGAACCCACAGTCTCTTTGGCTCTGATTACCTTGCTGTTCACCATCCTGATAGCCGTTCCCCTGGGCGTTATTGCGGCGTCCCGGCGGAACGGCTGGTTGGATAAAACGCTGATGAATCTTTCCGTACTGGGTTTCTCCATCCCATCATTCATCATCGGCTATGTCCTGATTAATTTCTTTGCCCTTAAATTTCAGTGGTTTCCCGCTCAGGGATATTCCCGTTTGGCTGATGGCGCCTGGCCCTGGTTCAAGGGGTTGATATTGCCGTCGCTCACGCTCTCGACGGTGTATATCTCCCTGATCGCCAGGGTTACCCGGGCCGCCGTGGTGGAAACGTTGGCGGAGGATTACATTCGCACCGCGCGCGCCAAGGGGATTTCCGCGCGCCGGGTACTGATAAAACATGCGCTTAGCAACGCCGCCGTGCCGATCGTGACGGTAATCGGTATCGGTATCGCATTACTGATTGGCGGGGTGGTGGTCACTGAAAATGTCTTTGCCCTGCCGGGGTTGGGGCAGTTGACCATTGATGCGGTGATGTCTCGCGATTTTCCGTTGATTCAAGGAATTACGCTGTTCTTTTCGGTGATTTACGTACTGATAAATTTATTGATCGATCTGAGCTACCTGCTATTCGATCCGCGCATTCGTTATTAACGTTTGAACGAATGTCATAAGGAAACGCTGTATGGCTACACAGATTTTTCAACCTGAGAGTGTGGCGATCGTAAAGCCGATCGCCGGTATCTTTCGTCGTATTCTTGCCAATCCGCTGGTGAGGCTTGGCGGGAGCGTCTTGTTGTTATTGATTGTGATGGCAATCTTTGCCCCCTGGCTGGGCACGATCGATCCCACGGCGATGGATCCGGTCAGCGCCAATCTGCTGCCCTGGACCCGCGCCGAATTCAACAGCCTGACCGGCGAGGTGTTTACCCATCATTTTTATATGGGATCCGACAGCCTGGGGCGGGATATCTACAGCCGGGTGATCTTCGGCAGCCGCATCTCGCTCACTATCGGTATTTCGGTGGCGCTGATTGCCGTTGTGCTGGGCATGCCGCTGGGTTTAATCAGCGGTTATTTTCGCCGCGTCGACAGCGTCATCATGCGCACCATGGACGGCGTGATGGCGATCCCCAGCATGTTGTTCGCCATCAGCCTGGTGGCGCTGTTCGGCGGCAATCTGCTAACCGTGGTGCTGGCGATAGCCATTCCCGAAGTACCCCGGGTGGCGCGGCTGGTTCGTTCCGTGGTGCTGAGTATTCGTGACGAGGCCTATGTGGAAGCGGCGCTGATGCTGGGAACGCCAATCAGAAAAATCATCTGGCGGCATATCCTGCCTAACGCCGCCGCGCCATTGATTATTCAGGGAACCTATATTTGCGCCACGGCGATTCTGGTCGAAGCGATTCTCTCCTTCCTTGGCGTGGGATTACCGGCCGAGATGGCGACTTGGGGCAATATCATGGCCGAGGGGCGCGCGCAATTTAATCAATATCCGCATAACGTCTGGTTCCCCGGTCTTTTCCTGGCGCTTACCGTGTTGGCGGTAAACATTCTGGGCGATGGGTTACGTGACACGCTGGATCCCAGATTCAATAAACGCGGAGGCTAAGCCATGACGAACACTTTACACGATCGCCCGGCGGCGGTGCTGTTGGTAAAAAATTTGTCGATCGCCTTACCCGCCGGCGCGGACCGGCCGGATGCGGTGCAGGACATTTCGTTTGACGTTTATGCCGGTCAGACGCTGTGTCTGCTGGGCGAGTCGGGGTCGGGCAAGTCGGTGATCGCCAGCGCGGTGATGGGCCTGATGGCGCCCGGCCTGTACGCCAGGAGCGGTGAAATCCGCTTGCAGGGCGAGGATGTGCTGGCGGTTAATGAAACGCGCTTGCGCCAGCTACGTGGCGCGGTGGCGTCCATGGTCTTTCAGGAACCGATGACCGCGCTTAACCCGGTTATGCGCTGCGGCGAACAGGTGGATGAAATGCTTGCCGCACACGTCGACGAGAGCGGCGCCGAGCGGAAAAAACGTATTCTGGCACTGTTCGCGCGAATCCGTCTGCCGGAGCCGGAGCGGATTTATCAATCCTATCCGCATCAGTTATCCGGCGGGCAGCGGCAACGTATCGTTATCGCCATGGCGCTGATCCTTAAACCGGCGCTATTAATCTGCGATGAGCCGACTACGGCGCTGGATGTGACGACGCAGGCGGAGATTCTTAAATTAATCAAAGAGCTGCAGGCAGAGAATAACACTGCGGTACTGTTTATTACCCATGATTTCGGCGTGGTGGCTGAATTGGCCGATCGGGTGGTGGTGCTCAGGCTGGGTGAAATGATTGAGCAGGGAGATAAGGCGGAAGTGCTTCAGCATCCTGCGGAATCTTATACCCGGATGTTGATCTCGGCGGTGCCGGAACTGGCGCCGGCGCAGCGCCGCCAGGTCGCGAAAGTTTACCCGTTGCTGGAAGTCAAGGATCTGAGTAAAACCTATGTCAGCGGAAGTTGGCCGGGAAAGCGGCGCGAAGTGTTTGCGGCCAAAAGTATCTCCTTGCTGGTTCGCCCCTCGGAAACGGTTGGGATTGTGGGCGAATCGGGATCCGGCAAATCCACCGTGGCGCGCTGTATCGCGCGTATTATCGAACCCAATAGCGGCGATATCTTTGCCGACGGCCATTCGGTCGGCCAGGTTAGCGGCCGTGATTTGTTGCCGTTTCGCAAAACGGTGCAAATGGTTTTTCAAGATCCTTACCGCTCTCTTAATCCACGCCAAACCATTGGCGACTCCATTATGGAAGGCCCGCTGAATTTTGGCGTGCCCCGAGCCAAAGCCTGGGCGAAAGCGCAGGAGTTGATGGGGCTGGTGCGGATGAAACCGGAAGCGTTGTATCGTTATCCTAATGAGTTTTCCGGCGGGCAGCGACAGCGGATTTCTATCGCCCGGGCGCTGGCTTGCGAACCGAAAGTGCTGATTGCGGATGAAGCGGTATCGGCTCTGGACGTATCGGTGCAGGATCAGATCCTGAAATTGCTTGATGAGATTCAACAGCGGCTAGCGCTGGGCATCCTGTTTATCACGCACGATCTGCGCGTAGCCAGCCAAATTTGCGATCGCGTTCTGGTGATGCGCGCGGGAGAAATCGTCGAGCAGGGCGATATCCAGGATGTTTTCTTTAATCCGCAACATGCCTATACGCAGAAATTGCTGGCCGCGGCGCCAGGGCAGGGATTTATCTTTGCAAAACATGCCTGATCGCGCCCGGGAACCGGTGGCTTTCCGCCGCCGGTCAAGGCGGGTCGCAGGGGAGTTTATGATCTGATGGAGAATGATGTTGTCTTATTCAACTAATAATATTTCGCATGATGAGGCGGCTGGTATTGTCGATCTGAGCGCTTTGGCGCTTGCCGAACGGATCCGGACGGCAACGCTTTCCTGCCGCGAGGTTATGGAAGCCTACCTGGCGCATATCGATCGATTTAACCCTCGGATTAACGCGATTGTTTCCCGCGTTGAGTCTGCGGAATTACTGGCGCAGGCCGATCGATGCGATGCGGAACTGGCGCAAGGGCATTATCGCGGTATTTTGCACGGCATGCCCCAGGCGCCTAAAGATTTGGCCGCCGTAAAAGGTATGGTTACGTCGATGGGTTCGCCGATATTCAAACATCAGGTGCCCGCCCGCGACGGGCTGAGTATTGAGCGGATACGCGCGGCAGGCGCTATTTTTATCGGGCGCACCAATACGTCTGAATTCGGTTTGGGTTCCCATAGCTACAATTCGGTACACGGGGTGACTCGTAATCCGTGGGATCCCGATCGTTCGGCCGGAGGAAGCAGCGGCGGCGCGGGTGCGGCGCTGGCGGCAAGAATGCTGCCCGTCGCAGATGGCAGCGATATGATGGGATCGTTGCGTAATCCCGCCGCTTTCAACAATGTTTTCGGCATGCGGCCATCGCAGGGACGGGTGCCGTATGGCCTTGGCGGCGAACTGTTTTTCCAGCAGCTTTCCACCGAAGGGGCCATGGCGCGCACCATCCCCGATGTGGCGATGATGCTGCAACTGATATCGGGTCCCGATCCCCGCATCCCCTTGTCGCTCAGGAGCAAACCGGAGGATTTCAGCCTTAGCCTGACGCGCGATGTTTCCGGCGTCCGCATCGGCTGGCTGGGGGATCTGGACGGCTATCTGCCGATGGAACGCGACGTGCTGACAACATGCGCCGAGGCGCTGACCACGTTCGCCGATATCGGCTGCCGGGTGTCGGCCGCCGCTTTGTCCATGTCGGCGGAGGAATTATGGAACAGCTGGGTAACGCTGCGCTCATTTCTTATTTCGGGCAATCTTGCCGCCTGTTACGACGATAAGGACAAGCGCGCGCTGCTGAAACCGGAGGCGATCTGGGAAATCGAGCAGGGGCTGGCATTATCCTCCCGCGATATTTATCGCGCATCCGTCATCCGCAGCGCCTGGTATCGGCGGTTGCTGGATATGTTCACGCAGTATGATTTTCTGGCGATCCCCAGCAGTCAGGTCGCGCCTTTCCCGGTGGAGCAGCACTGGCCGTCGCAAATTGGCGATCGCCAGATGGATACCTATCATCGCTGGATGGAAGTGGTGATATTGGCCTCGCTGGCGGGCGCGCCGGCCTTAAGCGTGCCGGCCGGCTTTACCGCCGCTGGATTGCCGGTGGGGTTACAGATTATCGGCCCGCCGCAGGCGGATTTTTCGGTGCTGCAACTGGGGCAGGCTTATGATCGGGCCAGCGGTTGGAGTCAGCGGAAGCCGGTTTTATCCGACCATTAAAACGGCGAGCGCCGCGTCACCGGCATCCTTGTCCGTCGGTTTTTCCCGCGCGTCCGGCGTAATGCGCCTGCTTAGGGAAGACGAAGCGGGATTGTCCGCATCGTGAGCGGGCAAAAGCAGATTACGCCGTTGGCCGGCCGCTGATGATCCCCTTCACCCGCGTTGATCAACTTTGGGCAATCAGCTGCGTTTTTATATCGGCGGGCGGCGCGTAGTAGGGTGAGGAGGTTATCAGCAGCGAAACGCCGGTACGGGCGTAGGCTTCAATGCTCTCCAGATTGATCCCGCCGGCCAGCGCCAGACGGCATGAGGGCGCGATCTGCGCGGCAAGCGCTTGCAACGGCGAGATAGCCTCAATGGCGAACTTGTCCAACTGCAGGATATCGGGAGCGGCTTGCAGCGCGCGTTCGGCGTCCTGCAAGGTATTCGCCTCAACGACGAGCGTTTTTTCAGGGGCGTTGCGGCGTAGGGCGGCGATCATTCCCGACCAGTCTTCCCGATCGCGCCAAAATTCGCGATGGTTGGCGAACAGCAGAATGCTTTCCGCCGTACCCAGTCGGTGGATGATGCCGCCGCCGGCGATAACGGCCTGCGTGGCCAGCAGCTTGGTGCCAGGAATGGTTTTGCGCGTACAGGCGATTTTCCCCTCCGCGTTGTGGCGCCGCAGGATTTGCATCATCCTGAACATATAGTCGGTTACGCCGCAGCTCCATTCCAGAATGTTTTGCGCGGTTTTCCAGCCCTGATGCAGCGCATCCGCCCGGCCTTTGGCGACCAGCAGGATATCGTCGGCTTCCAGGAGCTGTCCGTCCTCGGCGGCCGTTTCGATCTTCAGACCCAACCGCAACAGTACGCGCCGGGCGGCGTCGATGCCGCTGACGCATCCGCCCTGACGGTGCTGATAGACTATCTTTCCCCGCCGTGAGCCGATTCCCAGCGCCCGCGTGGTCAAATCGCCGCCCTGAATATCATCTTGCAGCCATTGTTCGAGTTGAGAGTCCGGTAGAAAAACCATTCTGAGCCCCTTGCAACGCCGATGTCTGTGAGGAATAAGAATAAACGCGCCGGGAGAATTACGCCATCGCAGCCTCTCCTCGGTAGCGCCGGGGTTCTGGCATCATAGTCGCCAACATTGTGGTCAATGCGGCTTTCTTTTCATCGTCCATTTAGGTTGCCTGTATGAGAGTCTCTGATGCTTTTCCGTTACTTGATATGGCATGGCGGCAGGGATGCCATACCGATGGAGATCGGCTAAGATGACGTTCAAATCATGACGGGAGATCGCCATCATACTGAATGTTCTTACGGGATTACTGTTACCCATGATAGCCATGTTTTTTGTGCCGCAACCGCTAATGTGGGCGATGGGGTTCTGGTGTTTGCTGTCAGCATCTCGGGCGATGATGTGGTGTGTGTTCAGATCGAGTCGGTTGGAAACGCTGATTCCATCTTGGATATTGGGGGGCATTCTGGCGATTATTTGCGCTATGTTCCTTACGCTGTCCGGCTGGTTTTTCCCTCTGCTGGCCAGCGTAGCCACCCTTGCCGTACTGCTAATATTGACCACGTACTGGGAAGATAAAGTCGGTCTGCTTGATCTCGAATCCTCCCATCATTTACAACCCTCGCCCCGTTCGATATTGCGAATGACTCATGAAACCTTTACCAGTCCCACCACCCGAGATATGTCGCTATCGGAAACGGAGGTACGCATGCTGGTCGAGCGAGAGCGGATTGATGGGCAGGTCTATGACTATGAATGTCTACTGCCGGAAAAACAAGTGATTAGCTGGTCCGGCTCTCCTATCCGTTTTTCTGCGGATGGACGCTATGGTATCGCTGCGCTTATGCAGGGTGGTTTATACATCTGTGACAGGAAGCATTATCTGCAATTCGAATTGTACGGCAAATCGTTGCCGGCAGCGCAGGATATCGCCTTGTGTCCCGGTGAGTCCGGGCGGCTAACCTTACAACAATTTTTTTATGAGCTGAAGTCTATCCGGCCCTATCCTCAGATAAATCTGCGCAAGTTTGCTCCCTACCATCGCTGTGATTACATTGTCGCCGAGGATGAAGACCTGATAGCGGTTTCCGGTCAGGCCGCCAGATTTATAGGAAAACCGATTGACGAGTTGTTTGACAGGATAGGACGACGCATCAGCGATGACATAGACAGCGATAAAGGTTTTGGTACTTATGAATGGCATACCGCCACCAAGATACTCCAAGCTAGGTCATCGTCGAACATCATCACAAGTATAGGAATTTCAGACCGTCCGCTGGACGCCGGTGAGAGAAGAGCAGTAAAACCTTCCCGCTCCAGCGGATAAGCGCCAAACGTCTTTCCTCCTTTGGCTGCGACAACCTGACTGATGTTGCCACACTTCAGACAGGCAATGGTGCCCTAACTGGAAGAGACCCCCACTTCCCCGTCTATTACGTATGGTACCGTCAGAAAGTTCGGCATCTACGTCAATGTTCAGGAACAAGGCGCCAATTTGCCGCATATGAGGCGTTTTTTTACCGGGAATTTCTCCGTAAAACAGTGGATAAACTGTTTGACTGTCCGCGTACTAACGGATACATTGCGGCAATGATGATAAACCACCCCGATCGCGATCAGATTCGACTGGAAAATGTGCTAGCTGCGCTGGGCAATCCCTTGCGGCTGACGGTGGTGCGCGTACTGGCTAACGGCGGCGAGTTCGCATGCAGTGCGGTGTTGAAGGGGATTCCGAAATCGACGCTGACCCATCATTGGCGTGTGCTGCGCGACAGCGGCGTTATCTGGCAGCGTCCCTACGGGCGAGAAAACTTGCTCTCGCTGCGCCGGGACGATCTGGATGCGCGTTTCCCCGGACTGCTTGACTCGCTGCTGAATGCCGTTCAGCAAGATCCCATCACCGAAGAGTCGACGTCAAGAAATCTGCCCTCTGCCTGAAGGTCGACGCCATTTTTCGATTAATTGCCCCCTTTTTCTATCCCTTCCGCGCCGGCGATATCAACAAATCGGCTGATGGAATAAATCGCACAATTCGGACCGATTTATCTTCAAATAGTATATTATTTGTCAAATCCGTTTATACCCCGCGGCTGGAAAGGCTACGGGGTATATAGAGCTTTTTATCCACTCAGAAAGACAGGTCTATGAGCAACAAATATCGTGTATTTATTGACGGTCAGGCGGGCACCACCGGGTTGCAGATACAGCAACGCCTGGTCAACCACCCTCATATCGAACTTCTCAACATTGAAGAGGATAGACGTAAAGAGGCTGAAGCTCGTCAGGAGATGATGTCCACCGCCGATATCACTATTTTGTGCCTGCCGGATGCTGCCGCGCGTGAAGCGGTTGCGCTCGCCGATGCGGTTGGCGCGCGGGTATTGGATGCCAGCTCGGCGCACCGCACCGAAACGGGCTGGGTTTACGGTATGCCGGAACTGGCCGACGATCAGCGCGAAAAAATCCGTCAGGCCAGCCACGTTTCCAACCCGGGCTGTTATGCGACGGGCGTCATCACGCTACTGGCGCCGCTGGTAAGCAAAGGGCTAATCGGCGCGGAGACTCCGCTGTCGATTAACGCCATCTCCGGCTATAGCGGCGGCGGCAAAGCGATGATTGAACGTTATCAGCACGATGCTGCCGGCTACGCCGCTTATGGACTGGGGTTCGATCATAAGCATCTGAAAGAAATGCAAAAATGGAGCGGACTCGCTACCCGGCCAATATTTCAGCCGGCGGTAGGCAACTACGCCCAGGGGATGCTGGTATTTATCCCGTTGAATATGGATGTGGACGGCAATAGCGTTTACCGTGCGTTGAATGAGTTTTATGACGGTGAACAGTTTATCAAGGTGAAAAGCCTTAACGCCGTACCGGAAGAGAGCGCGCCATATCTGATGCCGGAAACGCTTAATAACAGCAATATGCTGGAGCTGTTTGTTTTTTCTCATCCTGAATATAAACAAACCATGCTGGTATCGCGTTTGGATAACTTAGGTAAGGGGGCGTCGGGCGCGGCGGTTCAGAACCTGAACGTTATGCTGGGGCTGCCGGAAGATATCTGCGTCAATCTGTCCGTTTTATAAGATACCTTGGGTAAAACGTAATAACCGGGGGTGGATTTCCACTCCTGGGGTTATGTCATAAACAGGCCTCGGTAAGAAAAGGGACGATGCCGTCAGGATTTAGGCAGCAATTTCTCAACCAGCGACGTCCATGATTCGACGCCGGGCTTAATTAGTTCGTCATTAAAATCGTAATAGGCATTATGCAGCGGTTTGGAGGGTGTTGAACCATCGGAGCCCAGCCAGAAATAAGCGCCGGGGCAGCTTTCCAGCATGCAGGCGAAATCCTCGGAAGCCATGGATGGGTTGATTTGCCAATGCACGTTGGACTCGCCTAATGCATGACTGAGGGCGTCACGAACATTTAGCGCTTCCTGTTCGTGGTTCAAAGTTACCGGATACCCCGGATAGTAGGATATTTCGCCCGTTACGCCGAAAACGCGGGGAAGATTGGTAACAAATTCATCAATCAACGCTTTAACCTTAATTCTTACATCGGTTTGTAAACATCGCATGGTTCCCCGCAGCGTGACTTTCTCCGGGATAACGTTAATCGCTTCTCCGCCGGCAATCTGGGTAATGCTGATCACCGCGGAAGACTGGGGCGACAAGCGGCGGGCGGAGATCGTTTGCAGGGACAGTATCAATTGGGACGCGGCGACGATAGGGTCTGCGCCGTTCTCCGGCATCGCGGCATGGCAGCTTTTCCCGGTAAGAACAATTTCGAAAGAGTCCAACGAGGCCATCATGACGCCGCTGCTTAAGCCAACATGGCCGACCGGTAATCCGGGCCAGTTATGCAGAGCGTAAATCCCGTCCATCGGAAAGCGTTCGAATAATCCATCGGCCACCATTTTGTAGGCGCCGCCAAGATTCTCTTCGGCGGGTTGAAACACAAAATGTACGGTGCCACTGAAATTACGGGTTTCGCTTAAGTGCCTGGCGGCAGCGAGTAAAATCGCCGTGTGCCCATCATGGCCGCAGGCATGCATTACGCCTCGGTTGCGGGATTTGTAGCTGATGTCGCTGAGCTCGGTAATCGGTAACGCATCCATATCGGCGCGCAGTCCAATGGTCGGCCCTTGGCCATTCTCCAGCGTCGCCACGATACCCGTGCCGCCCAGCCCGGTATGAACCTGAAGACCAAATGAAGTAAGCAATTCGGCTACCCGTTTAGATGTAGCGTGTTCTTCATACCCTAATTCGGGAGCAGCATGAAACTCATGACGCCATGCGGTGGCTTCAGCGATTAAATGTTGTGAAATAGGCATCAGGTTATTCCTCTACAGCACCATGATTAAAACCAAACTTTGTCTAGCCGCCGGACGGCCATATATGCGCAAAGACGGTGACGTGAATCGGGTTATCGCCATTGATGCGGAATGTGCTGGTGCGCTTTCCTGCATGGAACGGACATGCCAGACATGGTCTGGGATTATCGATCGGCCCGACTTCGGCCGTTTATCTTCCGGATTGCCAACATGATTTTGGCGGAAGCTCCGGCTAAATCGGAAATGAATTTTTCGAATATCGTATTCCTAACTGATAGGTGCGAAACCGGCGCATTTCTGGTTTGTATGGCCTGTAGGGCGTCTTACCGGGCCGTCGCGACCATAAATCTAATAGATTTTGAGGTTCGGGCCTGAAAACAACGCATCTATTCTTTCAGGCCGTAGGCGGTGTTAAATCTGGTTTGCTATTGTTGCAGCCAGTTTTATGTTTTTAAAATCAATGTCTTTTGGTACGCTGCAATCGGCGCCTAGCAGCAATCCGGCTTTACCATTATGGGCGATAATGTCACGGGTCTGTTTTTCAATTTCATCGGCAACGCCTTTATATAAGGCGCCTTGGGCCGTATTGTCAAAACCGCCCAGAATCGCTTTGCCAGGAAAAATTTTCTTGCCTTCTTCCAGCGTGACGTTTTCTACAAAGGTCGCCCAATTCACGGCCTTAACCGGATAGTGGGAAAAGTGCTGTAAATCATTTACACGCCCTTCGAAACCACAAATATGCAGTACATTATATTCGCTTAATTGATTAGCCGCATTTAACACGCGTAATTGACTTGGCTCGATATATTTACGGTAACTTTCTTCACTAAAAGAGGGGTTCTGTACGCTTTGCACACAGAGATAGATGCCATCAATCCGTGCTTCCTGAATGAGCTTTTCTACTAATATAGTAATGTCATCGGCTATTTTTTCTAAAGCTAACGAGAACAAATAGGGATCTTCTTCAACGAGATGGGGAAATTTATGCCTATCTTTATCGACCATGTCAAATTTCAGCCGAAAATAATATGCGGGTGCGAAAATATTATATATTGATGCGATGTCGCCATTATACGAAGAGACGATTTCTTTTACCGCGGCGACCTGTTTTGTTATCCATTCGTTATTTTTCCCTATGGAAGCTATTTTTTTGAAATCCTGAACGCTATTGATTTCAGTGTTGAGGACTGAGGGATGAATGAGAAATGCATCGCTCATTATTTTCGTAAAGTCAGGTTGGTTATTTTTGTAAAATTCCTGTTGTGCAATAACGCTTTTTTTGATGACTTTATCATCTTTATAACCATAAAGTTGTTCGTCATTATTTAAGAAATGATGCCAAACACTGGCTAGAACCTCTTTGTTTTTACGCTCTAATGAATCAAAAAAAGACTGCCGTTTGTTTGTCGTCATTATCGTATTTTCCTTTAAGCGTATATTTAAATAAATATTACTTACATAATATTCTCTATTCATTGTCTGATTTCAATAGCAGAATATATACTCTTATATTATTTTGTAAACTATATATATTCGGTAATATTATATAGTAATAATGGTTGGCAATGTTAGTATCCAAAAACGAAGGTTCAATATGTATCATTTTGAATGACTAGGGTAGAACATCAACGAAACGTTTTGTTCACATTATGAAAAAGACATTGTTACCTATTAATGGCGACTTCATAAGTAGCATAGGAAATATTAATGATTAGGTTAGAAAATATCCATAAGCGTTTTGATGATGAAGAGGTTTTGAAAGGCGCATCAATAGATATCAAAAAAGGTCAGGTGGTTTGTCTTATTGGGCCGAGTGGTTCAGGGAAAACAACATTATTAAGATGCATCAATTTTCTGGAAAAAGCCGATAAAGGGCGTATTACCATTGGTTCAGTCTCTGTGGATTGTGAAAAAGCAAGTAAAAAAGATATCGAAAATATCCGCGCTAAAACAGCGATGGTATTCCAGTCATATAATTTGTTCAATAACAAGACTGCATTAGAAAATGTTATGGAAGGGCTGATTTACGCTAAAGGAATAGCCAAAAAAGAAGCCAAAGAGATTGCTGAAAATTTGCTTCGCAAAGTGGGGTTGGCGCATAAACAGGATACATACCCAAGTAAGCTATCCGGCGGGCAAAAGCAGCGCGTAGGCATCGCCAGAGCACTGGCGATGAATCCTGATGTTCTCCTTCTGGATGAGCCGACATCAGCCTTGGACCCGGAAATTGTGGGTGAAATATTAAAATTAATTAGGGAAATTGCGCAGGAAGGGCAAACCATGATTATTGTTACCCATGAAATGAGCTTTGCTAATGAGGTTGCTTCAAATGTAATCTTTATGGAAAAAGGGTTGATCGTTGAAGAGAATATTCCCCGTGAAATATTCAGTAATCCGAAAGAAAGCAGAACGAAAGAATTTTTGGAACGAATCAACTTCACGATATAAATCGGTAAAATGAGACTATTATAATGGACAGTAAATTTATTGATATATCTCAAATTATTGAAATTTTTCCTAAGTTATTAGAGAATTTATCAGTAACTTTGTATATTTCTATCACTTCGCTGGTCTTTGGTTTATTACTTGGTCTGGTGCTGACCGTGATGCAGGGAAGTAAGCGTCTTTTGATAAGGGGAACGGCATCAATTTACATTGATGTGATGCGCAGTACGCCGTTATTATTATTAATCTTTTTGGTTTTTTTCGGTTCAAAGGTTCTTTTGACTCAGCTAGGCGTCAGCCAGAGATTATTTAGCGATAGTTTTTTTGCGATCCTGGCAATCACGTTAGGAATGAGCGCCTATTTTTCTGAAATGATGCGTTCAGCCTATAACTCCGTTGACAAGGGACAGCTTGAGGCGATAAATAGTCTGGCTATTCCGGTTGTCGGCGGATTTATCCGTATCATTTTGCCACAGGCCACAATCATTGCCATCCCTAATCTGGGAAATTTAATGATTAATATTGTTAAACTTACCTCATTAGTCAGTTTAATTGGTATTGTTGATGTATTTGGCCGAGCTAAAAAAATCTCAAACAGCAATTACGGAGTAAACCAGCTAGAGGCCTTTATTTCAGTAATTATTATTTACTGGATAATTAACGTGTTAATTGATGTTGCCATGAAATTCTTAGAAAAGAAATATCGGTATCTATTAGATTAAAAGGTATATATTGTGTTCAGCTTAGACTTCTTCATTGTTAACTTTCCAGTTGTTTTACAAGCTGTTCCGTTGACATTAGGCATTGCCTTAGCATCAGTTATATTATCGACGCTGTTTGGAGCTATTCTTGCTGTTATAAAAATAAAACGCATACCTGTACTTTATCCTATCGCGTCTATATTCATGTCATTTAGCCGCTCGGTGCCGAATTTGGCTGTCCTCTATTTTCTATACTTCGCATTTCCTTACTTTGTCGGTGCGCTAAGAGGGGATTACTCTATTGCTCTGGGCGCCAATAAATTAAATCCTAATCTGGTGGCAATAATAACCTTTACTATTACATTCAGCGTCTATTTTGCGGAGGTTTTTCGTTCAGCGTATTACTCTGTTGATAAGGGGCAATTTGAGGCGGCCTGGTCAATTGGTTTACCCACGAGAACTTATTTACGCCGAATTATTTTTCCACAGGCAACCATCCAGGCCTTACCTAATTATACCAGCGTTGTAATCGATTTAATTAAAGATACGTCTTTAGTTTATACCATCTCGGTGATGGATATTATGGGAAAAGCGACATTTGTCGCGGCCAGAGGATTCCACTACATTGATGCTTACCTGATCGCGTTTGTGATCTACTTGATTATTTGCTTCACCATCTCAAAATCATTGCGTTATTTAGAAGTTAAACTGAGTTGTTACAGATGACAAATTATAATTTATCACAGGAGTTAGTTAATATGATGAGTAAAAAATATTTATATACAATAGTTGCAGCTCTCGCCATTGGTTTATCGGGATGTGATAATTCATCTGAGTCTGCGAATACCGCGACAAGCAACGGAAATGCGCCGGCAAGCAGCCAGGTGAAAGAGGTTGAAATTGTCATTAATGAAAATTCCTTCCCATTCTCTTTCGTTGATGATAGCGGTAAATTTTCAGGCTATGATGGCGAACTGCTTGCTATCATCGATGAAAAGCTACCAGAATACTCATTTCATTTTAATGCCGTATCCAGAGACGCGATGTTGGTTGGTCTATCAACAGGGACTTATAACTTAGCTGCAAATCATTTCTATATTAATAAGGAGCGCGCTGAAAAATACGATTACTCAAAAGAACCCACTGGCTTAAGCGATTTACGGCTGATCGTCAGAAATAACGATAGCGAAATAAACTCTCTGGCTGATTTTGCCAAGTCGGAAAAACGGCTGGTTCCTATCCATGTCAGTGATGCGCGTTATCAAGTTATTGCCGACTACAATGCGGCTCACCCTGATAACCAGATCGTGTTAAAGGCGACGGGCGAACAAACGGCGGCTGATATTTTCAAATCTGTTGCTTCCGGTGAATACGATGCGGCGATTTATCCAATCGGCGCATTTCTGGCCGTTACTAAACAAATAGATTTGAATTTGAAAGTATCCAACTCTGTGGGCATCTTCCCGAATGTATTTTTATACAGTAAAACGCCGGATTCAGCCGAGTTATTAAAAGCGGTTGATAAGGTATTGGTCGATCTTAAAAATGATGGAACATTGGCTAAGTTGTCAATTAAATGGCTTGGTGAAGATGTTTATGCACTGGACGGCGCTAAAGACATTAAAGTACCGGCTAGTTTTTAAACCATATTCTCATCCCGAATGATGCGTGATTTTGAAATATTAAATCACGCACTTTAAAATAGTTGATTTTAATCATTGGTTTTATTGGCAATAAAGCTATTGTATAAATAGATCGTAAGTTGAAAATAATAAGTGATGAGGTTGCAATAATGAGCGATGACTTGTTAGATAAAATTAAGGAGAATAATACTCCGTCAGTAACCGATGAGGTAACTCTTGCCCTACGAGGCGTGACGGAAAAAAGAGCGTCTACTATCGCTAATATGATTGATGAAGCCCGAAGTAAAGGGCTTGATGACGGCTTCGCTCGCGCCGCGATTTATCATTATGGCGCGGCTAATGGCAGCGATATGGCTCAATCTATGCAAGATTCTAATAATATGCTTGAGTTTTCACAATCATTTACTTCCGGTTTAGAAGCTAAAGTTTATGAGATGGAGTTAATTAAAGCGACGGAAGATGAGTTTCAGGTCCATTTCCATTATTGTCCGTATGTTAATAAGTGGTTGCAACAGAATAGAACTGTCGATGAAATGGCAAATTTATGTGATATTTGCATGGAAGGCGACAAAGCGCTGGCTACGGCTTTTTCAGATTTAGAGTTCGAGTTGGGCAATACGCTAGCTAAAGGCGGTCGTGTATGTGAAATTACTTATCGTAAATCATCGTATTAAAGTCTAAAGTAGCGGCTATATATTCGGCAGCCGCAATTCGAAGAGCGTATTATTTCCGCAGAAACCTTATCGCCGGTGTTTCCCTTACATTAGATGCCGCCGGTGGCGGATCGTTAGGGGAATCTCGGCGATAAGGTGGGAAGGTGTTTGTAATGATGTTTTAAGCTGAAAAACATCAGCTTAATGAGTCAATGTTAATTAGTTATATTATCTGTGGCGTTGTAAGTTATATAATTTATTTCCCAGTAGGATAATGGTTTTTAATGTCTTAAAAAACATTTTCAGGAATGATGATCTTTTTCATTGAAATAACAAAGTAATCGTCTTTTTTGAATATTTTCCCGCCTCTGTCGGCACACATTATAGCAAGTTTGAAAAAATCATCGCTTCCGATATCAAAAGCTAATTTTATTTTCTTAGCAATTCCGGATTTAATGAGCTCTTCAGCTTCGTAGTATGTTGCTGCCTGAACTAACGCCATATAATGACTCCATCAAAGAAGTGTTAGTGATAATCCTTATATTTCAATATTACTCCATTTTTATTTCAAAAAAATGAAGGATTATTTACATTTTAGTGAAATGGCGATATTCGTTTATATTCGGTAAATTTTGAGCCGCTTCAAAGCGGCGATCGAGCAGGGAAGCCGGCTTGGGCGATGGTATGTCCTGCGGGATTTTTAATTTTCTGACATGCATCTGACACAAAAACGCGTTATGGTTGCTATGTTATCCGTTTATCACGTTCGTCGAGCTGTGTCTGAAACAGTCAGGAGGATGTATGAGCTATGTTAATAATATCATCATAGTACATGGATTCTTATCAACACCGCGCCACCATTGGTTCCAATGGTTACGACAGCAGTGTGAAGACGCCAACATCCGTGTTTTTATTCCCAAAATGCCCATGCCTCGCGCGCCTAAACCTGATAAATGGCTGGCGCAATTGAGTAATACCCTTGATATGCCTAATGAAAAAACCTGGTTTATTGGTCACAGCCTGGGGTGTATCACCGTTTTGCGCTACTTGTCTTCTTTGCGCGGGCGGCTGAGGGTGGGGGGCGTAATCCTGGTTTCCGGTTTTTCAGAACAGATCGAAACCCACCCGGAACTGAGCGATTTCACCGCTACGCAGATTGATTTCGATTTATTGCGTAAAACGATAAATCACCGGATTACCATCTTATCCTCCGACGACACCGTCGTTGCACCGCGTTATACGGTAAAACTGCGCGAGCAGTTGGATGCGGAGCTATACAGCTTTACCGGCTGCGGACACTTCCTTGACTGCGATGGGTTTCATCAATTTCCGGCATTAAACAACATACTGCGTGATTATTTAAAATAATCACGCTTAGCTATGTTTTTCATCAAGACGCAAAATTCTCCATGACCAGATGTCCGGGGCCGACTTCCGTATAGCTACGTTGCGGGGGAACAAAACCGAGAGGACGGACAGGGCTTCTCAGTTCGTCGATGGCGGCGTTGCGGCGCAAACCCCGGCGTGAAGGCTCCGGAACCGGTACGGCGGCAATCAGTTTTTGAGTATAAGGATGCTGCGGATTGGCAAAGATCGCCGCGCGAGGGCCGATCTCGACGATTTCCCCCAGGCACATTACCGCCACCCGGTGGCTGACGCGTTCCACGACGGCCATATCATGAGAAATAAAGAGAAACGCAATCTTGAGCTGCTCTTGCAGATCGAGCAGCAGGTTACAAATCTGCGCTTTGATTGACACATCAAGGGCGGAAACGCTCTCATCCGCAATGATAACCTTCGGATTGAGCGCCAGTGCGCGCGCAATCGCCACGCGCTGGCGTTGACCGCCGGAAAATTCATGGGGATAGCGGTCCATCATTGCCGGTGATAATCCTACCCGCTCCAGCAGGTCGGCAGTCCGCCGCCGCGCTTCGCTATGGGTCGCCAGCCGGTGTTTGATCATCGGTTCGGCGACGGCGGCGCCCACCGTCATGCGAGGATTAAGGCTGGAGAACGGGTCTTGAAAGATCATCTGCACGCTGCGGCGCATGGTGCGCAATCCGATAAGATCGAGATTCAGCACATCGAAACCGTCGAGCATGACTTCACCGCTACGCGGTTCAATCAGCCGGGTAATTGAACGGCCGGTGGTCGATTTGCCACAGCCGGACTCCCCCACCAGCGACAGCGTTTCCCCCTGAAAAAGATCAAATGAAATGTTTTCCACCGCGTGTACCGCGCCGCTTGTGCGGCCAAGCAGGCCGGAACGAATATCGAATCGCGTCACCAGGTTTTTTACCGACAGTACCGGCGTTTGGCCGCCTTCGACCGTATCAGGCACATCCTTGGCTTCCGTGATGGCGCCGCTTGCCATATCAATGTGCGGGAAACGCAACGGCCAGGCATGTCCCTCCATGGAGCCGAGTTTCGGCACCGCGGCCAGCAACGCCCGCGTGTAAGGGTGTTGCCCATGATGAAAAATATTGACGGTTTCGCCGGTTTCCACCTGATCGCCGCGGAACATCACAATGGTACGGTCGGCAATTTCCGCCACCACGCCCATGTCGTGCGTGATAAACAGAACGGCCATACCTTCTTCTTCCTGTAACTGCTTGATGAGGTCCAGTATCTGGCCCTGAATGGTGACGTCCAGCGCGGTAGTGGGTTCATCGGCGATCAGCAATTTGGGGCGCGAGGCCAGCGCCATGGCGATCATCACGCGCTGGCGCATGCCGCCGGAAAACTGATGGGGATACTCGTCGAAACGCCCCTGGGCGTTGGGTATACGCACCTTTTCCAGCAGCCGGATGGTTTCGGCCCGCGCTTCTGTTTTACCCATGCCCTTATGACGCCGCAGCACCTCCGAAATCTGTCTGCCGATGGTGAAAACCGGATTAAGCGACGTCATCGGTTCCTGAAAGATCATTGCCGCGTCATTGCCGCGCACGCCGCGCATCGCCTTTTCCGACAGAGACAGAATATCCCTGCCGTTGAGTATGATCTTTCCTTCAATACGGCTTGAGCGGGGATCGAGCAGACGCATAATGGAAAGCGAGGTAACGCTTTTGCCGGATCCGCTCTCGCCGACCACGGCCACCGTTTCTCCGGCCTTGACCTCGAAGGAAATATCACGAACGACAGATTTCCATTGTCCGTCAACCAGAAAGGCGGTGGTGAGATTTTGAACCGAAAGTACGGTTTCCGGCGCTGATTTTATCTCATTTATTGTCATGGTTTTCCTCAACATCATGCTTCTGTCTGTAACGCATCGAATCACTGGAAAGCCAGCCGATGCGATAGCCATCCGGTTTTGGCTAATCCATCATCGGCCAATCGCGTATGCCTGCATCAGGCGTGGCGTGGCGGCCGCGTGCAACAGGCCGTCGGCATCGCGGCGGGCGGCGGTTAAACGCCCGATCGTCCAGGGAGCGGCGGTGGAAATCTCATGGCCGCGCGCCCTCAGCGCCGCCAATGTGGCTTCTCCTATACTGCTTTCGATCATCACATTGCCGGGTTGGCGAGTGCGCGGATAGAACGAGCCCGGGAAATGCGCGGTATGGAACAGCGGCAGGTCGATGGCCTGTTGCAGGTTCATGCCGAAATGCGCGTAACGCAGAAAGAACGACAGTTGCCACTGGTCCTGCTGATCGCCGCCAGGCGTACCGAATGCCAGCGTCGGCTTGCCCTGATAGAGCGCCAGTGAGGGCGTCAGCGTGGTGCGCGGACGTTTACCGGGCGCCAGCGATGTCGGCAGACCGGGTTTCAGCCAGAACATCTGGGCGCGGGAATTGAGGCAGAAGCCAAGCTGCGGAATGATGGGAGACGATTGCAGCCAGCCGCCCGACGGCGTGACGGAGACGATATTGCCTTCGCGATCTATCACATCGATATGAACCGTGTCGCCGCGTTTTTCGGTGAGGTGCGACATGGTCGGTTCATAGACGGCGCCGGTGCCGCTCATGGCGTTCAGCATTTGCAGGGTGAGATCGTATTGCGCTTCAAAACCGGGTAAGCGGCCGGGGCGTAAATCCAGCGACGCCTGCGCGCCAATCAGCCTGCGGCGCTCCTGGTTATAGCTATCGGAAAGCAATGTCTCAAGCGGCACCTGGGAGAATGCCGGATCGCCGTAATAAACTTCCCGGTCGGCGTAGGCCAGCTTCATGGCTTCCACCACGGTGTGTACAAATTCAACCCCGGCCGGTTCCATGGCGCCAATATCGATGCCCTTCAGCAAGGCCAGCGATTGCAGCAGCACCGGTCCCTGTCCCCATGGCCCTGTTTTGGCGAGAGTCCAGCCATGATAGTCATAGGTGGTGGGTTCTTCGATGGTCGCGCGCCAGTTTGCCAGATCGTCGGTGGTCAGCACGGCCTTGTGGCGTTTGCCGCTGGCATCCATGACGTCGGCCGTCTTCAGGTAGTCGCCGATCGCATCGGCGACAAAGCCGCGGTAAAAGGCGTCACGCGCGGCTTCAATCCCCGCTTCGCGACCCGGCCTGGCTTCGGCTTCGCTGATAATCCGCCGCCAGGTGTTGGCCAACACCGGGTTTTTGAAATTGGACAGTGCTTCCGGCGCCGCGCCGCCCGGCAGCCAGGTGGCATAGGAGGTCGGCCACTCTTTCCTGAAGAATTCGCCCAGATCGTTGATCGTCGCCGCGACGCGCGGCAGCAGCGGATGGCCGTTTTCCAGATAATGGATTGCCGGTTCCAGGACGTCGCGCACGCTCATGGTGCCGTAATCGCGCAGCATCAGCATCCAGCCATCAAAGGCGCCGGGAATGACGGTGGCAAGCAGGCCGTCGCCGGGAATCAAATCGAGTCCTTCGGCGGTATAGCGCTCGATGGTGGCGCCGGCCGGCGCCGTTCCCTGCGCGCAGATCACTTCTACTTTGTCTTTCTTGCGGGAATAGAGGATGGCGGGCATGTCGCCGCCGGGACCGTTCAAATGAGGTTCAAACACCTGCAGAGCAAAACCGGTCGCCACCGCGGCGTCAAACGCATTGCCGCCTTTTTCCAATATGCTCATACCGACGGCGGAAGCCATCCAATGGGTCGAGGTGACCACACCGAATGTGCCGAGAATTTCGGGGCGAGTGGTGAAAGCATTCATGACGATATCCTTCTGTATTTTAGTTTTCGCGCGGATCGAGCGCATCGCGCAGACCATCGCCAAGGAGATTGAAACCGATAACCACCAGAAAAATCGCCGCGCCGGGCCATAAAGCCATCCATGGCGCCTGCGTCAGAAAGTTTTTGGCGACGTTAAGCATGGAGCCCCAACTGGCGGCGGGCGCCTGCTGACCTAGACCGAGGAAGGAAAGGCTGGCTTCCGCGATGATGGCGGTCGCCACCGTCAGCGTAGATTGCACGATGATTGGCGGCAGAATGTTCGGCAGGATATAGCGCAACAGAATATCGCCATGGCCGAGGCCGATGGAGCGGGCGCCTTCGATATAGTCCTCGTTTTTTACCGCCAGCACCTGCGAACGCGTGAGCCGCACGAAGATCGGCATGGCGGAAAGACCGATGGCGATCATCGCATTGGTCAGACTCGGCCCGAGAAATGCCGCCAGCGCAATCGCCATGATGAGAAAAGGCATGGCGAGGAATGCTTCGGTAATACGCGAGATCGTCTGATCGATCCAGCCGCCGAAGTAACCGGAGAACAGGCCGAAAGGGACGCCGGTCAGCACGGCGATGGCGACGGAGATCACGCCCGCCATCAGCGACGCCCGCGCGCCCCAGATCATGCGGGAGAGCACATCGCGGCCGATATCGTCCGTGCCGAGCCAATGGGCGGCGGAAGGCGCTTTGCGGATGGCGCTCCAACTGGTGGCATAGGGATCGGCCAGCGGCAGGAAGGGGGCCAGAATCGCCAGCAGGGTGAAAAAGACAATGATGATCAGGCCGGCAATCGAGCTACGATTGCGTTTCATCTTTTTCCAGGCCCGGTTGCCCGGTGCGGCCTGCGGCGCGGCCAACTGTGGTTCGGACATACTCATAGCGCACTCCTCATCCGCGGGTTAAGCAGAACGGCGATAACATCGGCCAGGAGATTCATGAAGATAAAGCCCACTGCGGTACAGAGCACCACGCCTTGAACCACCGCATAGTCGCGGTTGAATACCGCATCAACAATCAGCTTGCCGAAACCGGGAATGGTAAAGATCTGTTCGGTCAGTACCGCTCCGGCAAGCAGTTCGCCAAACAGCAGCGCCGTCAGCGTGATTATCGGCGAAAGCGCATTGCGGAAAGAGTGGCTGAGCACCACTTCGCGATTGGAAAGCCCTTTGGCCCGCGCGGTACGGATATAATCCGATTTCATCACCGAGAGCATTGCCGAGCGGGTATGGCGCATCAGCGTCGCCGCCAGCGCGGTGCCAAGTACGAAAGCGGGCATAATGGTGGTTTTTAACGAACGCACCGGATCGACGAAAATCGATTCATAGCCCGATGCGGGCAACCAGCCAAGGTTTACGGAAACCAGCAGGATCAGCATGATGCCGAGCCAGAAGTTGGGAATGGAAAGGCCGGAAAGTGCAATGATATTGGCGAAATAATCAATGAACGTGTTTTGTTTTACCGCCGCCAGAATACCGATCGGCACGCCGATAATCAGAGCGAAAAACATCGACATTACCGCCAGTTGGATGGTAACCGGCAGTTTTTCGCCGATAAGATCCAACACCGGTTGATTGGTGCGCAGGGATACGCCGAAATCTCCCCGGACGACGTCGCCAAGCCAGTAGAAATACTGATAGACAACGGGATCGTTCATCCGGTATTTCTCACGCAATAGCTCAATAACAGCCGGATCGCGTTCTTCGCCCGCCATCGCCAGTATGGGATCTCCCGGCAGCAATTTTTGCAATGAAAACACAAAAATAGAGATGATCAACAGCGTCGGTATCGCTACCAGCAGGCGTTTACCGATGTAGATATGCATGAAAGCGACTCCTCGTTCAGACAAGGCTTAACCGGATACCCCGGAAGGCGCCGCAGGGCGCTACCGGGAGGTTGATGGAACAGGCTTACCCCTTCATCTTTCAAGCCGCAGGCGTGTTGGCTTTGTTACTCGGCCCATTCATGGGCCTCGCCCCGTTGTCGGTCACCCGAATCACTTACTGGTGTAAGCTCATCGGGACTCCCTCTCTTGCCGCCTTCCTGCATCTTGAAATCTATCGGGCTTAATTGCCTTTCTTCACTCCCGTCAGGCGGATCATGCCGTCAGTCGACGGTTCGAAACCGGCGATTTTTTTGGAGTAGGCATAAAGGTAGGCTTGATGGCCGAGATAGATGAGCGGCAGATCGTCATCCAGGATCTTGGTCGCGGCATCGTATTTTGCTTTACGCACGGCGTTGTCCGTCGATTCGCGAGCCTCGTTCAGCAGCTTGTCGACTTCCGGATTGCAATACTTGGTGTCGTTGATGCCGCCCTTGCAGGTGACGAACTGATGAATATTGCCGTCCGGGTCGGGGCGGCCGGACCAGTCGGAGCGCGACAGCACATAATTTCCCGCCGTCTGTTCAGACAGCAGGGTGGCGAACTCGGTGGCCTTCAGCCTGACGTTAAAACCCGCTTCGGCGGCCATCGATTGAATGACCTGCATCATCTGCGTCTGCGTGGTGTTGTTGGCATGCTGGAGTTCGATGTCATATTTTTCGTAACCGGCTTCCTTCATCAGGGCTTTGGCTTTCGTGATGTCGCGCGCCGGAACCGGAATATCTTTGTTGTACCACGGGCTGCTTGAAGGCCATGGTTGGTTACCGGCCAGCGCGGTTCCCTCAAATACCACCTGATTGATCGCTTCACGATCGATGGAAAGCGAGAAGGCCTGACGCAGCCGCTTATCCTTACCGAAAGGGTTGTTAGCCTGCGGACCATTGCCGATGTTGACGTACAACGCCATATAGCCCGGTCCGACAACTTTGCCATAGACGAGGTTCGGGTCTTTCTGCACGGCTTCGGTATCGGACGCCGAGAGGCGTTCGATCATATCGAGCTCGCCGGATTGCAGGTTGGCAAGGCGCACCGTGGTATCCGGAATAGGGAGGAAGGTGACCTTATCGATAAAGATATTATCGGCATTCCAGTAGTCGGCAAATTTCTCCAGCACGATACGATCCTGCTGAATGCGCTGAACGAATTTAAAGGCGCCAGAGCATACCGGGTTGGAAGCGAAATTAGCGCCCAGTTGCTTGCCGGCCGTTGGTGAAATCATCATGCCGGCGCGGTCGGACAGCTGGGCCAGAAGGCTGGCGTCCGGACTTTTTAACGTGAATTTGATCTGATATGCGCCGGTCGCCTCGACTTTGTCGATAGAGGCCAACTCGCTCTTGCGGCGCGACTCCGGCATCGTCATGTAACGGTCGATATTATAGACGGCAGCCTCGGCGTTGAAGGGCGTTCCGTCATGGAACACCACGCCTTGACGCAGATCCATGGTCAAGGTGTTGCCGTTGTCGCCCCATTCCCATTTGGTTGCCAACTGAGGAATAATCGACAGGGTATTGTCTACATCAACCAGCTTGTCGCACAGGCTGGTATAGACGATACGACCCACGAAAGTCCGGGACTGTGCAGGGTCCAATACGTCCGCATCATCCTGCAGACCGATGCGCAGTTCCGCTGAAAACGCCGTAGAAGCCATTAAAGTCCCGGCCAGCAATAGCCCGGTCTGTTTGGTAAGTCGGTTCATGTCGTTATTCCTCTGGTCGGTTGTCGCTGGCCGAATTGTCGACCCGCCTAAAATATCAGTCTGACTCTTCTCCCAATGCCGCCGGTGTGAAGTAGCCCAGCGATGTTTGACGTATCAGCCGCTCCTCAAGGCTGAGCAAATGCTGGCGCATCGCCTCACCGGCTCTTTCCGGGTCGCGTGCGGCAATGGCCTCTATAATCTGGTTGTGATGGATGCGGGATTCAGCCAGCGAGGCGTTTTGCCTGCGCGCCCGCTCGCGTATGGCCTGCCAGGCCGGGTCTTGCCGCACGCGATTGACCACGTCGAACAGCGAAAGGAAAAGCTGGTTGCCGGCGCTCTGGGCGATCAAACGGTGCAGCGAACCGTCCCAGAGCTCGCGCCAGTCTGCATCGGTCCGCTCATAAATTTTGTCGCGCAATGCCCGCATGCGTTCGATGTCTTTCGGCTTGGCCCGTAACGCCGCCAGTTGCGCCAACTGCGGTTCGATACGCAGCCTCACTTCCATGATCTCCATGAAATCGGTTCCTTCGATGAGGTTGGCGGCGTGGGTGCCCCAGTTGTCTGGTTTTTGTCCGAGGAAGGTGCCGGCTCCCTGCTTACGCCAGATCAGCCCCTCCGCTTCAACCACTTCCAGCGCGCGGCGAACTTCCCGCCGGCCCACGCCCCAACGCTCGGAGAGCGCCCGTTCCGTAGGTAGCTTTCCGTTTGGTTCAATAGTGCTTTCGCTCAACAGCTCCCGTAATCGTTCCAGCGCATAATTGGAATTCTCTGCCGTTTTTTTATCTATTCTTTTGTTCATTGGTTCATCCCAATTCTAAATTGGTTCAAACAGACCATGATACGAATACGATGTCAATATGCGGGGTAAAGAGGGGAAATTCGGCTATCTCAACGAAATCACTACTGTGCTGATGCTTTTTACGTCAATGCTCCATCAATTGGCTTGTAAATGGTTCAAAGGGTGTTCCAGCAGCGATTTTTACAGCGGTTTATATCGTGACAACTGGGCCATATTTTTATTTTATGCGTGAAAAAGGCCGAACTCGTTCAGCTATGCGTTACGCAATCTGGTATTGGATAAGGGGATATCGAACTTATAGGCTAGGCGGGCTGTCGCCAACGGTCTCTGTCATGGCCGCCGCTTTTGGGGAGATTCGGGCGATATAGATGGTTATACAAGGCGGCGATGGCGGTGATATCCGCACTGGGGGAATATTACCACCATCAGGTTTGGGGCCGGCAGGCGGCGGAAGCGTTGACGCAGCACTAACGCCGCCGCTTTGCGGTTGTTTGGTCACCGCATGCTTGGGTCTTGGGCCGCAGGTTTAGGCCGCCAGATCGTCCCAATGGGTGACCAGATGGCTGGCTATGCCATAGTCAATGGCTTGTTCGGGAGTCATCCAGTAGTTGCGATCGGTATCTTCCACCACTTTTGTCAGCGGTTGCCCGGTAGCCTCACTGATCAGCTTGTTGATACGCGTGCGGATACGCAGCAGCTCATTCGCTTCAATCTGGATATCGGTGGCCGGACCCTGAACGCCGCCTAATGGCTGATGTATCATGAAGCGGGTATTCGGCAGGCTGTAACGATCCTGTTTGTCCGCCGCCAGATAAATGGTGATGCCCGCGCTGGCGACCCAGCCGGTGCCGATAACCAGCACTTTGGGCTTAACGAATTTAATCATGTCATGGATGGTATCGCCCGCTTCGACATGTCCCCCCTGGCTATTAATAAATAACTTGATGGGTTCATCGCCCATTTCCTGCAAAATAAGCAATTGAGCGATGACTTTCTCTGCCAGCGTTTGCGTAATTTCACCTGAAATAATAACAGAACGTGATTTAAGTAATTCATTGGTGGCAAAGGAAGCACTTTTATCCTGCTTATCATTCTCTTGTTCTTTTTGCGGTTCTTTAGGCATTATGAATACTCCATTGTTTGGCGTCTTTAATATTCGTAA
Source organism: Brenneria goodwinii (assembly GCF_002291445.1). Lineage (NCBI taxonomy): Bacteria > Pseudomonadati > Pseudomonadota > Gammaproteobacteria > Enterobacterales > Pectobacteriaceae > Brenneria > Brenneria goodwinii. Next base: position 876,597 of record NZ_CP014137.1, read on the forward strand.
GAGTCTAACATAATAGGGAGAATGATCGGGTATCACGCGAATAAATAGACGACTTTATAAATAATAATGGGTTAATTCGCTATATCCACAGAGAGAAAAAAGAATAATAATTATTATTCGCTCTTTGCCGTTTGTGGCGCAATATTCTATTGCCACTATGCATCTGTGTGATGTGAATTTTGGTTATTTCATCAACGCTAATCCCGCTATTGGAGCGCTCTACACGGACAGTCACCCGATCGTTATATGCACCATTCTGTCTTTAACTCGGCAGTAATAGGGTGACCGGGCAAATCCCGTATTCACGCAATGTTACAGAATAAGTTCACATCACCAGAGGCTGTTAATAGACAGACCGTTAAGCAATAACAATATGCTAACACGCTATCGCTAGCCGACGGCTGTTCATCCCGCATCACTCTTGGGGGGCGTGCTATCGGGGGAAAAAGAGGAGGAATGCCGGGCATCTTGCGATCTAGAGAGCGAACAGCCGTAAAACAAAATGATGCTTGACAATGACGCTCAAACAAGTGAAAACTAAACCGTTCGGTTTTATTTTGTGGTTTTATAAAAGTTCTGCGTCTACGGAGGTTATATGAAAGTCATGCTTTTCCTGGGTAGTTTGGTCTCCGTGCTGTTGCTGACGGGATGCGTTTCTCTGTTCTGATAAATAGTGAGGGATCGTGCGCTGCCGGTAATAGCCGCGGTTCCCAGAGAGGATTTTATGAAAAAGCTATTGTTGTTGAGCGGTATGAGCCTGGTGTTCCTGCTATCCGGTTGTCTGTCTATTGGAAGCCATATCTAGACTTATCGTAATAAGCTGGCCGTATTATTTCCAATCTCGTTTCCGGCCGGCGGCGCGAAAACTACGAAAAAACTGCCTTCTTCACTATGGTCACCCGCGAGTTAACCGCCATGCGGTACCAAAGAGGAATGGCAGTTTTTTTTTGCATCCTGATTGTTCATATTAGAACGCGGCACAGTAATGGTGTCATTTATTCAATTTTTCGAATTGGTTGATATAAAGTATTTTCGTGAGTATTTAATTCGCTAGCGGTTAATATAACTGTTTAATGTTGTTAGTAATATTTTACTCTCCTCGCTGTATCAACAATGGAAGACAGAACATCGGTAATGGATCGAGTGCCCCCCCTTTTAGGCCGGTTAATGAAAAGCCGTTCAACACCAATATCATGAAAGTGTAATCACCCATCTTGTTTGGTTCAGCCGATATCGGGGGATGACTCTATAAAGTACGATCGCCCAAAATGCACAGGTGTTTGAGATTACCGAGGATATTGCCCATGGCGCAGCGCTAATGAGTGATACCTCAGTGAACGTTAAGTTTGACGCCGCTTCTGCCGCTCTTATTGCGAAATAACTATCGTGAACATGTTGGATGAGGCGTTGATAAAAATCGTTCTGGTGACCTTCGCTCCTGAACAGAAAGCCGTTGCTCGCTCCATTCAGAATATGTTTTCTGCTGAAGAAAAAGCAAGGTTGCGAAGAAGGGTAAAATGCTGGCGGAAGATCTCTTGTGTAATTCAATTTCACCTTGATTAGGACGCTCATCCTGTTTGACCCGAGTCGTCTTCGCACCGATAACCAGCCTATCCTCAAGCAGGTATCGGTGCCGTACTGATGGATAAATTGGGGGTCGCCAGAGAATCAGGAGCTGAATTGTGCAACTCATCGGCTGATAGTTGCGGTGAACACGGAATTTCATGAAAACGGGCAAATAATATACTGTCAGTATGAAATAAGATCTATAATTTTAAATATCAATTAAACGTGATCAATTGATAAAGGCTATCTTAATTTTGGTTAGTTTATTTTTTTTGCCGAATGCTTCCCGTGGTATGACTGGCATATATCACTAAGACCTTACAATTAAACAGGGATTGTCTTTAAGGATAATCTTAAATTTTTTATTATATTTTTTAATAAAATTAGCAAAAAAATGATTATATGCGACTGTGTCTAAAATGCGCGAATCATAGGAAAAAACCTAAAAAACATTATTGTGCTAACTATTTAATGTAAAATAATCTCTCATTTTTATATATAGATTAGAAATGAATGATAATTATAATTATTAGTGCCTTGTGCCATTTTTTGTTGGGTGATATTTGTATCGTTATGATTTATATGTATTTTATATAATGTGTTGACTTCTTTTATAAGTTCAATAAAATCGCCAGACGAAATGTAATAAAGGACTTTACATTTGATTCTACTGTGTGTGCCAACATTCGTGACATGTTTTTTAACATTCATAATGTTTCTGCTTATATCCTGGCTCTTTCTTGTTTTTAATTAACACATGGTAATTCATAGTAATTTAAATTACTGTTGTCTCCGGTATTCACTAACCCGTCATGGCGTTATAGGTATTTATATGGCAAACAGCTTTCAGGATGAAATTCCATCTTCCCGCGTAAATATTAAACTTAACCTCCACACCGGTGGTTCTGAGAAAAAAGTCGAATTACCTCTCAAGTTGTTAGTAATGGGAGATTATAGTAATGGACAAGATGATCGTCCGTTAACTGAACGTGAAAAAATCTCCATCAATAAAAATAATTTTAATAACGTACTCGCGGAATATGCGCCAAAAGTAAAAATCGCGGTCAAGAACACCTTGGCTGGCGATAGCAGTGAAGATGATGTGGAACTCGTTTTCCGCGATATGAAAGATTTCGAACCAGAGCAGGTCGCTCGCCAGATCCCGCAACTGCGCGCCTTGTTGTCCATGCGCAATCTGTTGCGTGACCTCAAATCCAATCTTTTGGATAACAGCACGTTTCGGCGTGAACTGGAAAACATCCTCAAGGATGAAGCCTTGAGCGATGAACTACGCGCTGAATTGGCTGCATTGGCGCCTAAAGAGGACTGATACGCCGAGTTACGGCGATGTTCTGTTTCCAGCAGGATGTGAAGGAATTTAAAAAATGGCTCAACAAAAGAATCAGGCCGTACCGGCGGCAAGCACTGTTACTGAAGAAGCGTCTGCTGGCAGTGTTTATCAGAAACTGTTCGAAAAAATCAATCTCAATCCGATTGAACGACTTAATGGTATAGAATCTTTTCAGGATAGCGATGGGCTGGCTGATACCACGGCGGATGAGCGTGTCACCGCAGCGGTCAGCGTGTTCCTGAATCTGTTAAAAGAATCCGCCACCAAGGTGGATCGCCTGGATAAAACGCTGCTCGATAATCATATTAGCGCGTTGGATGAGCAAATCAGCCGACAGCTTGATGAAGTCATGCATCACGACGCATTCCAGCAAGTGGAATCCGCATGGCGTGGGCTGAAGTTTCTGGTCGAACGCACCGATTTTCGTCAAAACGTTAAAATCGAAGTGCTGGACGCCAGCAAAGAGGAACTGCGCGAAGACTTTGAGGACGCGCCGGAAATCGTGCAAAGCGGCTTCTATCATCACACCTATATTCAGGAATACGACACTCCGGGCGGCGAGCCAATTGGTTCAACTATCGCCAACTATGAATTCGACCGCAGTCCGCAGGATATCGCCCTGCTACGTAATATCTCACGCGTTGCCGCCTCTGCGCATATGCCATTTATTGCCTCTGTCGGGCCGGCGTTTTTCGGCAAAGAAACCATGGAAGAAGTCGCGGGGATTAAAGATATCGCCAGCTATTTCGATCGCGCCGAATACATTAAATGGAAAGCGTTCCGCGAAACCGACGACGCACGTTACATCGGCCTGACGCTGCCGCGCGTACTGGGCCGTCTGCCATATGGCCCGGACACCGTCCCGGTACGTAGTTTCAACTATGTAGAGGAGGTCAAGGGACCGGATCACGACAGTTATTTGTGGAGCAACGCCTCGTTCGCGTTCGCCGCCAATATGGTGCGCAGTTTTATTAAAAACGGTTGGTGCGTACAGATTCGTGGCCCTCAGGCGGGTGGCGCGGTGACCGATCTGCCGATCCATCTTTATGATTTGGGCGTTGGCAACCAGGTGAAAATCCCTTCTGAGGTAATGATCCCGGAAACGCGCGAATTTGAATTCGCCGGTTTAGGCTTCATTCCGCTCTCCTACTATAAAAACCGTGACTACGCCTGCTTTTTCTCTGCCAATTCGGCTCAGAAACCGGCGCTATACGACACGCAGGAAGCAACAGCCAATAGCCGGATAAACTCACGCCTGCCATACATCTTCCTGCTATCGCGAATTGCGCATTATCTGAAGTTATTGCAGCGTGAAAATATCGGCACGACCAAAGATCGTCGGATGTTGGAGCTTGAGCTTAACAACTGGATCAACACCTTGGTAACCGAGATGACCGATCCATCCGATGATTTGCAGGCATCGCATCCGCTGCGAGAAGCCCGCGTTACCGTTGAAGACATTGAAGACAATCCAGGTTTCTTCCGCGTCAAGCTTTACGCCGTACCTCACTTCCAGGTCGAAGGCATGGATGTCAATTTGTCGCTGGTATCGCAGATGCCGAAAGCAAAAGTATAAAGATAAAAATTAAGCGTTTTTATTAGAGGTCATCATGAAAGTCTTTCGGCCGCTTTGGGTTGAAGGGGCATTTTTGGCTCCGCAGCAATTTCAGCAACAGTCACGATGGGAAGCGCTCACCAATGAATGCATTGCCCGTTTGGGGCTGGTTAATCCCTGGGGGGTATTGGCGGCGCAATTTGACGAAGACGCTTTGCGTCTTAATCGGCTAAAGGCTCAACAGCTAACGGTTCGCATGCCGGATGGTACGCTGGTTGATTCTTCCCGAGCGGATAATTTGCCCGCCGCCTGCGATTTGCAACGCGCTATCCCCGTGGACGTCAATACGGTTGACGTATTGCTCGGCCTGCCTCTGGAACACGCGAATGGCGGCAATTGCCGCCTGAACGATGAGGCGATGGAACGTCCTCTGCGTTATCAACAGGAATGGGCGACCGTGCAGGATATATTCGGCAGTGAAACCGAATCCATCGCGGTTGAGCGTTATGCCCTGTCACTGCGCTTTAATACCGACAATAACGATGAGCTGATGGTTTGTCCCATCGCGCGGATTCAGCGGGACGGGCAAGGAGGATGGACGCTGGATAAACAGTTCATTCCTCCGCTGTTGGCATTCAGCGCCAGCGAAACCCTGTACGATCAGCTAAGCCTGCGGCTGACGCAATTGCGCGCCAAGCGTACCCGTTTAATGGGCATGCGCCGGGAGAGTAATCAGCGTATGGCTGATTTCGCCGTTGCCGATGTATCGTTGTTCTGGCTGCTCAACGCATTGAATACGTATGAACCGGTGCTGGCCGATTTTCTTGAATCCCCCTCGTTGCATCCTGAACTCATCTACCGCGAACTAGTGCGCCTGGCCGGCGCCTTAATGACCTTTTCGCTGGAACATGACGTGGAGGCGATACCCCGTTATCAGCACGACAAACTCACCGAGGTATTTCCGCCGTTATTCAGCCTGATTGGCAATTTGCTGGAAGCCAGCCTGCCGTCTCGGGTCATTGCCATCGAGTTTGAAACCGTGCGCGAAAATCAGTGGCTGGCTCGTCTTAACGATAGCCGCCTGAAGGAAGATGCCGATTTCTACCTGTCGGTGCGTTCGTCGCTGCCGGCGCATGAGCTGCAAACCCGCTTCCCCATGCTGTGTAAAGTCGGTGCGCCGGATGATGTTAATAACATCATCAACGTTGCCTTGAATGGTATTCCACTGATACCGCTCAGCCATGTGCCGGCAGCCATTCCGCTACGGCTGGAAAATCAGTATTTCGCGTTCGATCTGACTCACCCGGCGGCTAAAACCATGCTGGAAGCCGGCGTCTGCGCTTTTTATGTACCGGGGATTCTCACCGATATTCAGCTTGAACTCTTTGCGGTATTGCGATCATGAAAACAGACATTTCGATAGATGTATTACTGCGCGATACCTGGCTCATGGTGGTCGCGCTGCGTAACGGGGCGGTAGCCGAACGGGGCGAACCCCTATACCAGAAGGGCATTGAGCTGGTGGAAAAGGCGCGTAAGCGTATGGCCGATGTGGGCTATAGCGCCGAGGTGGTAGATGCGGTGAGCTATGCGCAATGCGCATTACTGGATGAAACCGTGCTCAACCGGCCGCAGTCGGATAACGGCTATGACATCTGGATGCAGACTCCGCTTCAGGCCCGTTTTTTTAATACGCTCCAGGCCGGTGAAGTGCTTTACGAGCGTATTCGTCAGAGTCTGCAACAGCCAGGAATTGACCCATTGATCCTCACCTGCCTGCACCGCGTATTAATGATGGGGTTTGAAGGTCGCTATCGCAATCAGCCTCAGCAGGAGCGACAGGCGTTACTCGATTTGCTGACGCAGAAAGTCGAGCCGTTTACGGTACAGGAAGGGCAGGAGCCATTACTGGTCAACACCCGGCGCGAAGGGCGTGGATTACGCTATTTCCGTTCCCTCTGGTTCTGGAGCGGGCTTGCCGTGCTTGTGGTTATCGGCGTGTGGTTCGGACTGCACTATCAATTACAACAATTACTTAGCGCATGGTTATCGGCTAATCAGGGCTAAGGAGTCGTCCGTTGAGTATGGCATTGAAGCGGGCTTTGTGGGGTATGGGCTGTATGTTGGCCCTTATCCTCTGTTTGTTCTGGTTCCCCGCCGGAGCGGCTTTTAAGGTTATCAGTGCCATCGTTATTGTGCTGATAGCAGGCGTGGCCTGGTTTCGTACCGGACGCGCGGTTCGCGCGCTGCGTGAACATCACAATATGGATGCGCTGCTGGCGGCGCTGCCGGGCGAAAACTACCGGTTACCGATTGTCCTTACCGCAGGTGAAGGTATTGAGTGGCTTTTTGAGGGGGCACCGCTGCGTGATACGACGCAGGGCTGTTATATCCGTGTGCCGGCGTTAGCTGAAATAGGGCCATTGGCGGAACTGCTGATTTCAGTCCGTCCGGAGTGGGCGAGCCAACTGAATGCCATGTTGGTGCTGTTTCCTGAACAGCAAGACGATCTGCCGGTCATGGGGGTGCAAATTCGCGAGTTCCGCTTTCAGGTTTCGCGTCTTAAACAAATTTGCGGGCAGCGGCCCAAAGTTATGTTGATTGGTTATCTGAACGGGCATCACGCGCCGTGGTTTAACTGTAATGCTGGAAGTTGTGAAGCGCGGATCTGGGCCGGGATTCAGTCTTCGCATGAATTGAGCGATTGGTTACGCAGCGGTACACCCGCCGAGCAGGATCGTAAGCTGCGCCAAGCGGTACGGTTCGAGGCGTGGATCCGCTGGATGAAGAAATACGTTATTCCGGAGTGCGAAACCGCCGATCAGCCCTGTGCGTCGTTGCGGCCTCTGGCTACCGGTCTGGCATTTGTCGCCCGCCCGCCAGCTGCAAATAATTTATGGCAGCGCTGGGTCATAGACAAAACCACGTTGATTCCGGCCACTATCAGCGAAAGTAGCGACGACGAAGCGAACCGCTTTCCCGATCCGCTACTGGGCTTACTGCCGGAGAGGCGCGGCTATCCGCCAAAGGTTCGTGCCCTTGGTTATGCCATGTTGATGGCGCTGGTCTTTCTGGTGGCGGCAATGTTTTGTTCATCCTGGAACAACCAGCAATTGCTGCACGAGGTAACCAGCGATCTGGATCGCTATCTCGCTATTGATATGAACAATTACGAACCCAAAGCCGAAGCGCTGAAACAGTTAAAACAAGACGCGTTGTTGCTGGAAGATTATCAACGTAACGGTGTGCCCAGCCGTTTAGGGTTTTGGCTATATCCGGGAGAACGGTTGTATCCGCCGCTGATGGCCGCGATCCGCGGCTATCAGCCGCCGCCGCAACCGAAAGAGGTGCCGCCCGCCGAGCCAATCCGGCTTGACAGCATGTCGTTGTTTGAAGTGGGAAAATCGGAACTGAAAGAAGGGTCAACCAAAGTGTTGGTAGACGCGCTGTTCGCCATCAAAGGAAAGCCCGGTTGGATTGTGCTCATTACGGGCCATACGGACGCCACCGGCGATGCGAACGCCAATATGAAGCTGTCACTGGCCAGAGCAGAAGCGGTCCGTGACTGGATGATAAAAACCAGCGACATCTCTGCCACGTGTTTTGCGGTGCGGGGATATGGTGCAACGCAACCGGTCGCTACGAACTCAACCGATGCGGGTCGGGCTAAGAACCGCAGGGTTGAAATCAGTCTGGTACCTGATGCAGAGGCCTGCCAGCCGATTGCCAGGGATCCGGACTAATCAATCGCGTCGCCGCCTATGGCGACATTTCATAGCAAAATAAGGAGTAATACTATGGCTATTCCAGCCTATCTTTGGTTAAAGGATGACGGCGGTGCGGACATCAAAGGTTCCGTTAATGTACAGAACCGTGAAGGCAGCATCGAAGTCGTCGCGTTGGACCATTCCCTGCACATCCCTACGGATAACAACACGGGTAAACTAACCGGTACCCGCGTGCACGCACCGTTAGTCTTTACTAAAGAAGTGGATTCTTCAACCCCTTATCTCTACAAAGCCGTGACTTCAGGCCAAACCCTGAAATCCGCTGAGTTCAAATGGTACAAAATCGACGATGCCGGTCAGGAAAAAGAGTACTTCAACACCACTCTTGAGAATGTGAAGGTAGTGAAAGTCGCTCCGCTGATGTACGACATTAAAGATCCCGCCAAAGAGAAGCACAACCACCTGGAAGTGGTGGAACTGCGCTACGAAAAAATCATCTGGACCTACAAAGATGGCAACATCATTCATTCCGATTCCTGGAATGAACGCGCTCAGGCCTGATGAGTAAGTCTGTTCATTACGTTTGGCCTCAACCGGCGTAATGAATGGCAGGGCGTGGGAACTTATCGTTCCTGCGCCTCTGTCGATCTGTTCGGCGGTTTTTCCGCCGGACATTTTTATGCTTTACCCCACGAAGGGTTAACACAACACAGGGCATGGCTAAACGGACTGTCACAGGCCGTGCGGTAGCTATGGTTTAAGGCTAACTACCTCCCTTGGGCCTGATGGCTTTGCAACGAGACGGGACTTTTATGGATATGGCTTCTACTTCTTTACTGCGTCGACTCAACCCTTATTGTGCCGTGGCTCTGGATGCAGCGGCGGCACTGTGCCAGACCCGGGCGCATCGCGAAATTACGGTGGAGCATTGGCTGCTGAAGCTGTTGGAAAACGGCGAGGGCGATATTACCGTTATCGCACGGCGTTACGAATGGGATCTGGATCAACTATGGCAGGCGCTTCTGGGCCATCTAGACAGTTTGCCGCATAGCGTTACCCGCCGCCCAAGCCTCTCCGCTCCTTTACTTGGCTTGCTACAGGCGGCGTGGCTCATCGCGTCTCTGGAAGAGAATGACAGCACTATCCGTTCAGTACATCTTTTACAAGCCCTACTCAACCAGCCAAGCTGGCTGCGCGCCAGTAATGCCTGGCCTTTACTGAGCCTGACTTCAGTACAACTTGAACGCTTGCGTCCATTGCTGGATGAACAGTCTGATGAGCGCCCTGAATTGCAACAACAGACTGCCGAGGCTGCGCGGGTTTCCAGCCACCAATCCGGTGAAATGAGTCAATCCACCGATGCTCCTGCATCTGTAAATAAACCCCGGACGGCAGGCCAGGCCGCGCTCGATAAATTTACTACCGATGTTACCGCTAATGCGCGCGCGGGAAATATCGATCCGGTATTTGGCCGCGACAATGAAATTCGCCAGATGATTGACATCCTGTCACGCCGCCGCAAAAACAATCCTATTCTGGTGGGTGAACCGGGTGTCGGTAAAACCGCTTTAGTGGAAGGGCTGGCGCTGCGTATTGCCGAGGGCAATGTCCCCGCCAGTCTGAAAACCGTGCACTTGCGCACGCTCGATCTCGGCATGTTGCAAGCGGGCGCCGGCGTAAAGGGTGAATTTGAACAACGCCTGAAAAATGTCATTGAAGGTGTACAACAGGCCGTAGAACCGGTGCTGCTGTTTATTGATGAAGCGCATACGATTATCGGCGCGGGCAATCAGGCCGGCGGCGCAGATGCTGCCAACCTGTTGAAACCGGCGCTGGCGCGAGGCGAACTCCGTACTATCGCCGCGACTACCTGGTCTGAATATAAGCAATATTTTGAACGTGATGCTGCGCTTGAACGCCGTTTCCAGATGGTTAAGGTCGATGAGCCGGATGACCAGCGCGCCTGCCTGATGCTGCGCGGCCTGAAATCACGCTACGCGCAGCACCATGGCGTACATATTCAGGATGATGCGGTGCAGGCGGCGGTCGTGCTGTCGCGCCGTTATCTAACGGGGCGACAGTTGCCGGACAAAGCGGTGGATCTGCTGGATACCGCCAGCGCCCGGGTACGCATGGGATTGGATACGCGCCCCGAAGCATTAACCCAACTCCAGGCTGAACTAATCGCGCTTGATATGGAACAGCAAGCCATTGAGCAGGATGTTACCGCTTTGCCGCAAACGGACGGCACGCGTCTTACGGCTATCGCTGAACGCCGCGCCACGCTTAATGCCGAGTTACAAGCGCTGGAGCAGCGTTTTCTAGCGGAAAAAGCGATCGCCGATCGTATTCTGAGCGCCCGTCAACATCCGCAGGAAAGCGAATCGTTGGCTGATGTATTGGCTGAACTGGACGAACTTCAGGACGGCGCGCCGCTGCTGTCGCTGGATGTGGATGTGCGCAGCGTGGCGACAGTGATTGCCGACTGGACTGGGGTGCCGCTTGGCAGCTTGTTGAAGGATGAACAGACCAATTTGTTGGCGCTGGAGCAGCAGTTGGGCGAGCGCGTCATCGGTCAGGATCTGGCTCTGACCGCTATCGCTCAGCGGCTACGAGCCGCGAAGACCGGCTTGACGCCGGAGAACGGTCCGTTGGGGGTATTCCTGCTGGTCGGGCCGAGCGGCGTTGGTAAAACAGAAACCGCATTGGCGCTGGCGGACAGTCTGTTCGGCGGCGAACAGGCGTTGATAACCATTAATCTTTCCGAATATCAGGAAGCGCATACGGTTTCGCAACTCAAAGGATCCCCTCCGGGGTATGTCGGCTATGGACAAGGCGGCATTTTGACGGAAGCGGTACGTAAGCGTCCTTACAGTGTGGTATTGCTGGATGAAGTCGAAAAAGCACATCGCGACGTGCTTAATCTTTTCTATCAGGTATTTGACCGCGGCATGATGCGCGATGGCGAAGGGCGGGAAATCGACTTCCGCAATACCGTCATTATCATGACCTCCAATCTTGGCAGCGATGAACTGATGGCGCTGCACGCCCAACTGCCCGAGGCTACGGATGCCCAGCAGCAGGAACTGCTGCGCCCGGTGCTGCGCGACCATTTCCAGCCCGCATTGTTAGCCCGCTTCCAAACAGTGATTTTTCGTCCGCTTGACGCGGCGGCGATGCGGCGCATTGTCGCCATCAAACTGGAACAGGTGGCGCGACGCCTGCGCCGTCACTATGACCTTGATTGCCAGATTGATGAAAGCCTGTACGACGCGTTGGTTGACGCCTGCCTGCTGCCCGATAGCGGCGCACGCAATATCGACAGCCTGCTAAATCAGCAGATCTTGCCGGTGTTGTCGCAGGCGTTGCTGTCGCATTTGGCCCATCAGCGAAAACCGTCTCGTGTGGCGCTGGGTTTTGACGAAGACGAAGGGATAACCCTCGCGTTTAATACTACTGAAGAGGTATGACCATGCTGTCCGTATCCGAACTCGCCGGCCGCCTCACCGGTACGCTGAATCGCTATTCGCTGGCGGTGAGCGGCAGAACCGACCTGGACGTGGAGTCCTTCAGCGCCACCGAGGGGCTGAGCCAGACCTATTGCTACCAGATAACCTTTACCAGCGGCAGCGATATCGCCCCCGGCGAGATGCTGTTGCAGGACGTCACCTTTACCTTTAATACGCCGGGCTCGCTGCTCGGGGATATCGCGCTGTCTGAGGCGGCGCGTGCGGTGCACGGGGTGGTGACGCAGTTTCAGCGGCTGTCGGCGTCGGTGGACGAGGTGCGCTATCAGCTGACGCTGGAGCCGCGGCTGGCGTTGCTGACCAATGCCGGGCGGCCGGCGATATACCAGAACCAGTCGGTACCGGAGATAGTCGAGCAGATATTGCGCCGGCAGCATCAGTTCGAAGGCTGGCAGTTCGAGTTCCGCCTGCGCAACAGCTACCCGCCGCGCGAGCAGGTGATGCAGTGGCAGGAGAGCGACCGGGCGTTTATCGACCGGCTGCTGGCGGAAGTGGGCATCTGGTATCGCTTCGAGATGGACGCGCGGCTGAAAAGGGAAGTGGTGGTGTTCGCCGACGACCAGCAGTTCTACCAGTTTGACGTGAGCCTGCCGCTGCGCAGTCCGTCGGGGATGAACGACAACGGAGTGGAGTCGGTATGGGGGCTGAGCTCGGCGCATCAGGTGGTCAGCCAGTCGGTGCGGGTGAAGGATTACAACTACCGCCAGGCGGGAGACGGCCTGCAGACCGAAGCGGAAGTGAGCGGCGGCGGGGAGAGCACTTACGGGCAGGTGTACCGTTACGGCGACAACTACCTGACGCTGGGTGGCGAAAGCGGTGAGTCGGGCGGCGAGACGGCGGAAGGGGGCGATTTCTACGCGCGGCTGCGCCACGAACGGCTGCTGAATAATCAGCATCAACTGAGCGGGAAGAGCAATGCCTCAACGCTGGCGCCGGGGCAGATGCTGGAAATCGCCGGCGGGGTGCCGGCGATATTCGCCAAAGGGATAGTCATCACTACTATCAGTGCCGGCGCGCGGCGTGACAGCAGCTATATGCTGACGTTTACCGGCATTCCCTACAGTGAAACGGTGGGATTCCGCCCGGAGCCTGAAGCGCGACCGAGGATAGCGGGGACGCTGCCGGCGCGGGTAACGAGTATTACCGCGGGCGACACTTACGCGCATCTGGACAAGATGGGGCGTTACCGGGTGAAGTTCGACTTCGACCTGGATAACTGGAAGACGGGTTACGAAAGCCTGTGGGTGCGTCTCGCCAAACCCTACAGCGGCGACACCTACGGCATGCACCTGCCGCTGCTGGCGGGAACGGAGGTGGCGATAGCGTTTGAAGAGGGCAACCCGGACCGGCCGTATATCGCCTATGCGCTGCATGACTCACGGCACCCGGACCATGTGACGCAGGCGAACAACAAGCGCAACGTCATCCGCACGCCGGCCAACAACAAGCTGCGGATGGAGGACGAGCGGGGCAAGGAGCATATCAAGCTCAGTACGGAGTACGGCGGCAAAAGCCAGTTAAACCTGGGGCATCTGGTGGACAGTACCCGTGAGCAGCGGGGAGAAGGGTTTGAGCTGCGTACCGACCAGTGGGGGGCGATACGGGCGGGGAAAGGGATTTTCATCAGCGCGGACGGCCAGCCCGGCGCACAGGGCGAGGCGCTGGATATGTCGGCGGCGATAATGCAGCTGGAGCAGGCGCTGTCGCTGGCGAAGTCGTTGCAGTCGGGTGCGGGGATAGCGAAGGCGGACGAGGGCGAGAGCGGGAGTCAGACAACGCTGGTGCAGAGCCTGAGCGGATTAACGCAGCCGGGATTACTGTTGCACGGCCCGGAAGGGGTTGGGGTGGTGAGCCCGAAGCAGGTGCATATCTCGTCGGGCGAGGAGAGCGTGTCGCTGGTGTCGAGGAAGGATGTGGACATCAGCACGGGCAAGGCGCTGACGGCGGCGTCGGGCGGGAAGGTGAGTCTGTATGCGTCGAAGTCGGGGATGAAGCTGTTTGCCGGTGCGGGGAAGGTGGCGGTACAGGCGCAGAGCGATGAGCTGGAGCTGACGGGGCAGAAGGATGTGAGCGTGAGCAGCGTGGCGGGCAGGGTGGTTGTCACGGCGGGGGAAGAGCTGACGCTGAGCTGCGGCGGGGGCTATATCCGGCTGAAGGGGGGGAATATCGAGCTGGGTTGTCCGGGAAATATCCTGCTGAAGTCGGCCAATGTGCAGAAGATGGGCGCGGCGAGCTTCGATGTACCACCGCCTGCGCTACCGAGCGGGTGTGGAGAGTTTTTTATTCTGCATAGTGAAAAAAACGGCGAAATTATGCCATTTTCCCGTTACCGCATTACCACCAGTGAAGGGAAAGTTTTCGAAGGGAGTTCAGATAAAGACGGAAAAACCGATGAGATTTTTACTGCCGCTCCCGACAACATAATAATTGAGTTTCCCGACTCATTGGAAGACACAACGCAGAAGGGGAAAACGGAATGACACAAGGAAAAAAACAATCAGGTATGACGACGGCTACCCCTTCCAAAGGTATTCACGTCAATATGCCGGATCGGCAGAAAAAATATTGGGTGGAGTTTTTGCTGCTGGATGAACAGGGAAAGCCGGTTGCCGATATGCCCTATCTGTTGAAAGCGGGGGATGGCGACCGTAAAGGGAAAACAGATGCGCAGGGACTATTACGAGAAGACAATATGCCCTGGTTTCCGGTTTATCTTCTGGTGGCGGCGCAGCCGTTGGCGGATGAGATGGAAAAACGCGAACTACGTCCGTTACGGGGTGAAGAACACTCGGACGTAAAGGTTACGGCGCTAGAGGGCGGACATCAGTATCGCTATGTGCGCATTGGTGAAATCAGCGATGGCGTGCCGGCGATTGAAAACTGGTCGCAGGATCGTCCCCCAACGTTTCATTTCCCCAAGGCGCAACCGGTAGGCGTTCGTGTGGACCGCACAGAATTGGATCGTCGCCATGTGCTGGAAATTTGCCCATTCCGCGCCTGGTCGCTGGTGCTGCATCACCAGCTTGATTATTCGCTGGTCAATGCCTATAACCTGTCGCTGATGGTGGTGCTGTCTTATGCCGAAGATAACGAAGACCAGTCCGGCTCAATTACCCATCTGTTTAACCGACAGATGCTGGATCTTTCCCGTTCTCCCTATCACGTTAATGATATATCCCGTAAACCGGTGGTCAAAGATGTGCCTTTTAGCCAGCGTTATACCGACGTCGGCTATATTGATTCCTTACGGGCCGCTAACCCGGAAGGAAGTACGCAACTATTTTATGCCGCCAATGCCACGGAGATCATCGTGGCCTGGCGCGGCACCGAGATGACGTCGTGGGAGGATGTTAAAACGGATGGCACGTTCCGCCCGCAGTCGTTTAGCTGCGAGATTAAAGTCCCCTGTATAGAGTTGGTCAAGCAAGGTAAAGTCCATAAAGGATTTTGGGATGGATTTTGTCTGATGGATAGTAGTAAAGATAAGGATATTAGGGATAAATATCAGCTAATAGCAGATCTTCTTCTTAAAAAGAGGAAACTATTTGTCTGTGGGCATAGTCTGGGTGGGGCGTTAGCGCTGCTGTACGCCGCTAAAAACCTTGATAACAACCCCATATTATATACCTACGGCATGCCGCGCACCTTTACCATCGGCGCGATACGGGAATTACAGTCGTTACCCCACTTTCGCCATATCAACGCTAACGATGCGGTAACCTCAGTACCGCCGGAGCGCGCGCTGGATAACTACCTGTATGACCTCTGGGGACCGTTGGGCACCACCTTGGGGTTTGCCTGGTCGCTGCTGCAACTGGCCTACCGGGGGGAAGAATATTTTGGTCATCAGGGCGAGGTGGTGCATTTTTGCGAGGCAGCCTCAACCCAACAGTGGAGTGAAGAGCGTAATCCACGAGTTACCGTTACCGTCCGTCGGCGCTTACCGAAAAAAGCCAAACTGCTGCTCGCCCCCAGCCTGAATGAAGCCGAAAATCAGCAGGCGAAAGACAATCAGCAAGAATTGATGCAACGGCTGGACTCGGACAGCCGGAAAAACTATTTCCCGCGTTGGAGCAACCCGACGCTAAAAGATGCGCTGAACTTCAGCGACCACTCGTCGCTAAACTATGCCCAGTACCTGGGGGAGCGACTGGCGGAGGCGGCCAGCGGTGAGGAAAGCGGGAAATATTATCAGGATAAGCAGGCCTTCCGGCGGCAGTTGGCGACCTATCAAACGGATATGCCGCAGCAGGAATATCAACGCAATCTGGCCTTTCTGGCGCTGGATAAGCAATTTGCGCAAACACTGTTGAAGACCAGGGAGTCTTCCGCAGGGCAGAACGCTTTATTACGCTATATCACCGAGGATCAAAAAGCATGAAATTCATCAACGGGCTGATACTGTTCGCTATCGCGCCGCTGTCGGCCTGCGCGCCGAAGCGGGATTTTACGCTTTCGCCGCCGGCAAATACCCAGTGGGTAGATATTGAAGTGGTGGCGCCGCTGAATACCACGGCGTTTCCACTCAATGCCTTATACCGCTCCAGCGTTTGTCTGCATGAAAGACGTCAGGCGGATATGAGCAAAGTGAAAAGCCGAGGATACAACCCGGTACATATGGCGTTGCAGCTGGATGCGGGTGGACGGGTATACCGCCAGCGGGTGGCGGTGGACGGCGGCGGACCTTGCGAGTGGAAGCTGAGCATGATCACACTGGGGATCGAATATAGCCGCACCGATCATTTGGTTAAGGATGCTGAAATTGGAACGGCGGTTGGCTTAAAAGTAGCCTTTGATAATGAAGCGTCTAATAATGGTTATTATGCACCAGTGCACAATGAGTTAATATATTCCTTAGTGTATTATCCTTACATAAGAGAATCATACTTGGGTAAACCTGAGAGATCTTTATCATTATATGGAGAGAAAAGCTTTATGCCGTATCGAATAACTATAGATACGGATAAAAATGGGAAAATTGTCTTTTTACCAACAGTAGATGAAAAAAAAATAGTAAAATTGGAGGGGGGGCGAAGTATGAAAGATAATGACAATGGTAAAATCATTTACCCTGATGGCTCGATTGATAAAGATAAGGTTAGACCTGATTACAATAAGCTAAAAAATATGAAGTAACGCTTTGATGATAGCTTGGTATGCTGGAGAGCTAATATTCATTAAATTTAAAATGTTAGCAACTTGACAGAATAGATGGCAACTACTTATAACAGCCCCAGAGGGCTGGAGCGTAGCGGCACGTAATCACCGAGAATCAAAAAGCATGAAATTCATCAACTGGCTGATACTGTTCGCTATTGCGCCGCTGGCGGCTTGCGCGCCGAAAAGGGATTTAACGCTCGCGCCGCCGGAGAATGCCCAGTGGGTAGATATTGAAGTGGTGGTGCCGACGAATACCACGGCGTTTCCACTCAATGCCTTATACCGCTCCAGCGTTTGTCTGCATGAAAGACGTCAGGCGGATATGAGCAAAGTGAAAAGCCGGGGATACAACCCGGTACATATGGCGTTGCAGCCGGATGCGGGTGGACGGGTATACCGCCAACGGGTGGCGCTGGACGGCGGCGGACCTTGCGAGTGGAAGCTGAGCATGATCACGCTGGGAATTGAATATAGTCGTACCGATCATTTGGTCAAGGATGCTGAAGTGGGAACGGCAGTTGGCTTAAAAGTAGCGTTTGATAATGAGGCATCTAATAACGGTTATTATGAGCCAGTAAAAAATGAGTTAACACATTCATCAGTTTATTACCCTGTTGAATTGAATTGGAATGAAGCTAACAAGCCACTTGAGTTGTATTTATTCGGTGAACATAGCTTCTATCCTTATAGAATGTTCATTGATAAAGGTGTAAGTGGAAAAATAAAATTTTCTCCTGTTGTGGATGAATCGAAGTTGGTTCGACAAATATCACCTAAAGGAAATAAGGTTGGTGTTTATTTTAAAATTATTTATCCTGATGGTACGGAAACAGCCAATCCAAATAATAGACCTGATTACAATAAGTTAAAAAACATGAAGTAGTGTTTTAGATAAATCCCAGGCATGAAATATTCTCAATCGTTCTGTGAGGGCGCAGGACGATCCGTAAACATCAGCGAGTATGAGTGAAGCGGTACGTAATCACCGAGGATCAAAAAGCATGAAATTAATCAACTGGCTGATACTGTTCGCTATCGCGCCGCTGTCGGCCTGCGCGCCGAAGCGGGATTTTACGCTTTCGCCGCTGGCAAATACCCAGTGGGTAGATATTGAGGTGGTGGCGCCGCCGAATACCACGGCCTTTCCACTCAATGCCTTATACCGCTCCAGCGTTTGTCTGCATGAAAGACGTCAGGCGGATATGAGCAAAGTGAAAAGCCGGGGATACAACCCGGTACATATGGCGTTGCAGCCGGATGCGGCTGGGCGGGTGTACCGCCAGCGGGTAGCGGTGGACGGCGGCGGCCCTTGTGAGTGGAAGCTGAGCATGATCACGCTGGGGATTAAATATAGCCGTACCGATCATTTGGTCAAGAATGCCGAAGTAGGTCCAGGCTCAGGGCTAAAGGTGGCTTTTGATAGTGAGGCATCTAATAACGGTTACTATGAACCGGTACGCAATGAGCTAGCCTACTCCGCAGTTTATTATCCTTTTTTGATTGAACACTATTTGGGCGAATCTAAAAGAGAATTATGGATATATGGTGAACAGGATTTTAGACAATATTTAATGAAGATAAATGAGGGAAGAGTCGGAAAAATAATATTTTTACCTAAGTTGGATGAAAAAAAAATAGTGACATGGCAAGGTGTGAAAAAAATGAATGCAGGAGAAAAAAGTAAAATTACTTATCCTGACGGTTCGGTTGCTTTTGGAAAGACAGATCCTGATTACAATAAGCTGAAAAATATGAAGTAGTGTTCCCAAAAAAACATATCGATAAATCCCAGATGTGTAATATTTTACAAGCGATTAACAATAGCATGCAGATGGTTTCCCTGAGGTTCAAAAAGCATGAAATTCATCAACTGGCTGATACTGTTCGCTATCGCGCCGCTGTCGGCCTGCTCGCCGAAGCGGGATTTTACGCTTTCGCCACCGGCAAATACCCAGTGGGTAGATATTGAGGTGGTGGCGCCGCTGAATACCACGGCGTTTCCACTCAATGCCTTATACCGCTCCAGCGTTTGTCTGCATGAAAGACGTCAGGCGGATATGAGCAAAGTAAAAAGCCGGGGATACAACCCGGTACATATGGCGTTGCAGCTGGATGCGGGTGGACGGGTATACCGCCAGCGGGTGGCGCTGGACGGCGGCGGACCTTGCGAGTGGAAGCTGAGCATGATCACACTGGGGATCGAATATAGCCGCACCGATCATTTGGTTAAGGATGCTGAAATCGGAACGGCAGTTGGCTTAAAAGTAGCCTTTGATAATGAAGCTGCCAATAATGGTTATTATGAGCCGGTAAAAAATAAACTGACTTATACTTCAGTTTACTATCCTTATATCAGAGAGTTTTATTTGGGTAAGTTTGAAAGATCACTGTCGTTATATGGAAAGAAAAGTTTTATGCCTTATAGAATGACAATAGATATGGGGAGCAATGGGGAAATAATATTTTTACCTAAATTGGATGAAAAAAGAATAGTAAAATGGCAAGGCGTAAAAAAAATGGATGAGGGGGAGGGAAGTAAAACTATTTACCCAGATGGTTCGATAGATATGAAAAAAGGAGATCCTGATTATAATAAGCTAAAAAACATGAAGTAATGCTCTGGAGGGTATATTAGAAAATATCGCTTGAGGACTATTTTCTCAATCAGTCTATTCTGGCGCAGAACGATCTGTAAACTCTGCCAGTCATACAAAAAATGCCCAGAAAGTAATAGTGTAGCGGAACGTAATCACCGAGGATCGAAAAGCATGAAATTAATCAACTGGCTGATGCTGTTTGGTATTGCGCCGCTGGCGGCTATACGCCCATTTGAAATAGTTCGTAAGCGGAAAGCTTTTGCGCAAAAAATTAGATAGCACTTCAACGTTAGGTGATAAGGCGGGTATAAAAAATAGAACCTTTGACAACGACTAAGATCAGAATGTCACCGTATTCTATATTTCCTGACTCATCGTGACTAAAACACCACAAAGAGACGATGTATTTACCTATCAAACAGCTTTCCTTTACTCGAACATTGTAATCAGGGGAGTGTGGTTTCCCTATTAATATAACTCTCAAACATTCTTAATTTTTAGATATGGAGCTTATTATGTCCAAAGGATTTGTGCTGCTTGGCGATAAAACTACGCACGGCGGCCAGGTTATTTCGGCGTCATCCACAATGGTCGTCAACGGTAAAAAAGTGGCGCTGGTAGGTGACAAAGTCAGTTGCCCGATGAAAGGACACGGTATCACCGTTATTCTTGAGGGCGCATCAGATTTTATATCCGACGGTAAACCTGTGGCGGTAAACGGCAGTCGCTGTGGTTGTGGATGCCAGCTTATTTCAAGTATTACGGATTTTTTTGTAGGGTAATGAGTATGTCCTGGAATAGGCCCGTTATAACGCCGTTAGTTGAACCGAGTCCGCCGGTTGTACGGCGTTGGATTAGTGCGCTGTTAGTTTTAATATTCAGCTGTTTCAGTGGCCGAATATTTTTTCCGACTGGTATCCCCCTGCCTGGCTTGCAGTTAACGCTAAATACAAACTGGCCGCTGATTGCTACCTCGCTCGGTTTGCTATGGATTTTAGTCCTTGGCATCCGGTTTTACTTTTATGGGCATCGGCTGGAGTGTTACCGGCTGTGGCAAGACGAATGTAGCAAGGCCGACGAAGCATGGAGGCTATGGGCTAGCCGTTATATGGCTATCATCAAGTCGGGAGTATTGCTCCCAGGTCAGATTACCGCTTCTATGATCTATAGCGCCGAAAGCGATATTGAAGTCAGCACTGGTCTGATCAAACACATCGACTCTTTTCCAAAAGAGTTGGCTCCAAGAGTGTCGTTATTACTGTCTTCAGTTGCTAACGAGATTATGGCGTTGCCGGGAGAGATCTCGCTCAACGTTACGCTCATGGTGAATGAGTCACTCAACAATGAGGCGGTTGTTAACGATGCTTTCATGCAAGGCTGGCAGCAGCATATTGGAAACCTGTACACCTGGCAGCGGTTAACGATAGTCAATAGTTTGTCGCCGATGGTGATGGAAGACTGGATCAAATCACCCGCCCCTGAAGCTACGCTGTTACTGGTTGCACAACGTTCAGACATGGATGAATTTTCTGATGGGTTGGCGGTGATGCTGCTGATAAACGATGACCATGCACAGCGTTGGGGATTCGGCGGCCAGACAAAAATTTACCGTCCCATGGTAATCGATAAAGATCAAATGGCATTGCAATATCAATTATTTATTAATACGCAACCGCCTGCGCGTGCCGCTAAAGGACTTTTACTATCGGACGGCGAAGGTAGCCTTCATGCGGCCGATATTTTGCAGCAATCCCTTGATGGCAAGGGCAACCTTGATGTCTCCCTTGTTCGTAATCTGGAAAGTTTTATTGGCCCGAGCGGTCCGGCTGGCTCCTGGCTGGCGCTGGCGCTGGCGGCTGATCTTGCTTTAACTCATCAGGATAATTATACGGTGCTAGCGCAAGATGACAGTCAGTGGACGGTTAGCACGATTCAACCCTCGTTGGAGCATCATTAATATGTTCGGTAACAAGTGGAATAGGACAGGGATTTTCGCACTCTTTGTTGCTATGGCATCGGCCCTCGGTTATTTGACCTGGCGCTATGGCAACAGTTTTGGTTTGGATGCACAGGAAAGGAAAGTAATGATTGTAGGCCTGACGGTCGGGTTGTTTATTATTTTCCGGCTTATACAACTTATTATGGCGCTAACTAACCGTGCGCGAACTCGGCTGGCGGCGGAAAAAAACGATATTTATCCTGCAAAGGAAAGCCGCGTCGCGGGAAATAATAATGAAAACGGATTTCTGGATGGACTGAAACAGCATCTGCATTACCGCTATGGTCGCGGCTGGCGCCGTAAAGTGAATCTTTTGCTGGTAATGGGAAAAGCGGATGAAGTCGAGCTGGTCACGCCGGGACTGACACAGCAGCAATGGCTTGAAGGTGATGGCGTGGCGCTGATTTGGGGCGGAGAACATACTGGCGCGCTTGATCATGAAAAATTGAAAGCGCTACGCCAGCTTCGTCGGCGTCCTCTTGATGCTATGGTCTGGATCGCAGGTGAAAAGAGTGCGGAAGATGCGGTTTTCGCCGACGCAATGGCCCGCCGCCTGCATGAGGGTTATCGCGCGCTTGGGTGGAATGTGCCGCTGTACCTTTGGCAGGTGCGCCAAAGCCAGTGGGATCAGCAGGATCGCGATACTCAGCCGGTGGGTTGCGTATTGCCGGCCGGATGCAAACCGCATGAACTGGCGGCCGGTCTTGACCTGCTGACCCCGCGCCTGACGCAAAAGGGAATGCAGCAGGTGATGTCGGATCCGCGTCATGATTTTCTGCTGCGGCTGGCGCAGGATCTTGCCGGCGGCGGCATTGACCGTATTAAACAGGCGCTGACGCCGCTTATCGTCGGGCCGCAGTCGGTGCAACTGGCCGGGATGATGTTCAGCCTGCCGGTCGCGGCGCGGGAAAGCGTCGCCAGCCACGGCTGGTTACCGGATGCCAGTTGGAGCGGACTTATTCACGATGCCGGCTATCTGCCCGCCCGTCGGTTGGGTGTGGATTGGAATCGGACGGCCCAGTGGGGGATTATCGGGTTGGCCCTGGTTTGGGGAGCGGGCAGCCTGATGTCTTTCCTGAATAATCGCGCGCAGATAATCGGCAACGGCCAGTTAGCCGATAGCGTATTGAAAGAGGATGCCGGGATAAGTGAGCGCCTGCTGGCGCAGTTGTCGCTGCAACAGGCGATGGGGCGGCTTGAACATAACGTACAGGCGGGGAGTCCGTGGTATACGCGCTTCGGGCTGGACCGGAGTCAGGCGCAGCTTGACGCCCTGTGGCCGGTTTATCAGCGCAGCAATGACCGCCTGATGCGCGATGCCGTCTCCGAACGTCTGCATGACGAAATAGCATTGCTCAGTCTTCAAAAACGTCAAGATGCCGGTCCGCTTTATAACAGCCTCAAGGCGTATCTGATGATGGCGCGGCCGGACAAAACGGAACCGGCATTTCTGGCCCAAAATCTGGCCCGGATCTGGCCGCAGCGCGAGGGCGTGGCGGAGGGCGTCTGGCAGGCGACCGCGCCGTCTCTGCTGGCGTTTTATGCGCAACATCTGCCCGCGCATCCTGAGTGGCGCATTGAGCCGGATACGCGTTTGGTCGCCCTGGCGCGCAAGTCGCTGTTGCGGCAGTCCGTCCGGCAGGATATGGAAAATGCGCTGTATCAGAAAATGCTGCAGCAGATCGCCCATCAGACGCCTGATCTGACGCTGACACAGTTGACGGGCGATACCGATGCGTCTTTGCTGTTCACCAACGACGGCGTCATACCCGGCATGTTTACCCGTCAGGGCTGGGAAAATCAGGCGCGGGAAGCGATTGACAGAGTAGTGAGCCAGCGCAGCGCCGAGGCCGACTGGGTGCTGAGCGATAACCGAGCCCATGAGCAGGCGCTGTCGTCGGACGACCTGAAGGCACGGCTGCGTGAACGTTACTTCAACGATTTCGCCACTGCCTGGCTGGATTTTCTCAATAACATGCAGTGGCAGCCTGCCGCTTCGCTCTCAGACTCCATCGATCAACTGACGCTGATGGCCGATGCGCGCCAGTCACCGCTGAGCGCGCTGATGAAAGCCATTGCCTGGCAGGCGGCCACCGGCAAGGACGCGCTTGCCGTCGGCGGTGCGGTCGAGCAATCAACCCGCAATCTGTTCCGCCGAAGCGATAGCGAGCAGGACAAACTGCTGGCGAGCCAGCCCGCTCCGCTGGATGAGACTTTCGGCCCGCTGCTGGCGGTGCTGAATCCTCAGGCCGCCGGACAGGACAATAACGGACTGACGCTTCAGACCTTTTTGATCCGCCTGACGCGGGTGCGTCTGAAATTGCAACAGATCACCAACGCGCCGGATCCGCAGGCGATGGCGCAGGCGATGGCGCAAACGGTGTTCCAGGGCAAAACGGTCGATCTGACGGATACCCGCGACTATGGCAGTCTGCTGGCGGCCAGTCTGGGGCAGGCATGGAGCAATTTCGGCGACGCGCTGTTCGTACAACCGGTCGAGCAGGCGTGGAAAGAGGTGCTGTCTCCTACCGCGTCCAGCCTGAACACGCAGTGGCAGCATGCCATCGTGGATGAGTGGAATGACGCGTTCGACGGACGTTATCCGTTCCGGGCCACCTCAAGCGACGCGTCGCTGCCGCTGTTGGGGCAATATCTGCGCGCCGATACCGGGCGCATTGCCCGCTTCCTCGAAACCCGGCTGAACGGTGTATTGCATAAAGAGGGCAGCCAGTGGGTGCCGGATGCTATCAACAGCCAGGGCATGAACATCGATCCTGAGTTTCTGAGTCGCATCAACCAGCTTAGTCAACTGGCGGATATTGTGTTTGCCGATGGCGACGCGGGGATGCGTTTTGAACTGATGGCGCGCCCGGCGCGGGATATTGTGCAGACTGATTTGACCATTGACGGACAAAACATTAAATATTTCAACCAGATGGAGAGATGGGGCGCGATAGGGTGGCCGGGCAATCATTTCCGGCCGGGCGTGATGCTGACCTGGACAAGCACGACATCGGGCAATCGTGAATACGCCAATCTGCAAGGGCCGTGGGGGCTAATTCGCCTGTTGGAAAAAGCGCAGGTGACGCCTATCGACAGCAGCCGTTACCAGCTGGTGTGGCGTGCTCAGGACGGTCTGCCGCTCAACTATGTGTTGCGAACCGAGCTGGGTAAGGGGCCGCTGGCGCTGCTGGAGTTGCGCAATTTCCGGCTGCCGGAGAAGATTTTTGTTGAATAAACAAGGAGGATAACCATGCTGTCCGTATCCGAACTCGCCGGCCGCCTCACCGGCACGCTGAACCGTTATCAACTGTCTGTTTCTGGCCGAAGCGACCTGGACGTGGAGTCCTTTAGCGCCACCGAGGGGCTGAGCCAGACCTATTGCTACCAGATAACCTTTACCAGCGGCAGCGATATCGCCCCCGGCGAGATGCTGTTGCAGGACGCCACCTTTACCTTCAACGCGCCGGGCGTCACGCTCGGCGATGTGGCGCTGCCTGCGGCCTCGGCGCGGGCGGTACACGGGGTGGTGACGCAGTTTCAGCGGCTGTCGGCGTCGGTGGACGAGGTGCGTTATCAGCTGACGCTGGAGCCGCGGCTGGCGTTGCTGACCAATGCCGGGCGGCCGGCGATATACCAGAACCAGTCGGTGCCGGAGATAGTCGAGCAGATATTGCGCCGGCAGCATCAGTTCGAAGGCTGGCAGTTCGAGTTCCGCCTGCGCAACAGCTACCCGCCGCGCGAGCAGGTGATGCAGTGGCAGGAGAGCGACCGGGCGTTTATCGACCGGCTGCTGGCGGAAGTGGGCATCTGGTATCGCTTCGAGATGGACGCGCGGCTGAAAAGGGAAGTGGTGGTGTTCGCCGACGACCAGCAGTTCTACCAGTTTGACGTGAGCCTGCCGCTGCGCAGTCCGTCGGGAATGAACGACAACGGGGTGGAGTCGGTATGGGGGCTGAGCTCGGCGCATCAGGTGGTCAGCCAGTCGGTGCGGGTGAAGGATTACAACTACCGCCAGGCGGGAGACGGCCTGCAGACCGAAGCAGAGGTGAGCGGCGGCGGGGAGAGCGCTTACGGACAGGTGTACCGCTACGGCGACAACTACCTGACGCTGGGTGGCGAAAGCGGTGAGTCGGGCGGAGAGACGGCGGAAGGGGGCGATTTCTACGCGCGGCTGCGCCACGAACGGCTGCTGAATAATCAGCATCAACTGAGCGGGAAGAGCAATGCCTCAACGCTGGCGCCGGGACAGATGCTGGAAATCGCCGGCGGGGTGCCGGCGATATTCGCCAAAGGGATAGTCATCACTACTATCAGTGCCGGCGCGCGGCGTGACAGCAGCTATATGCTGACGTTTACCGGCATTCCCTACAGTGAAACGGTGGGATTCCGCCCGGAGCCTGAAGCGCGACCGAGGATAGCGGGGACGCTGCCGGCGCGGGTAACGAGTATTACCGCGGGCGACACTTACGCGCATCTGGACAAGATGGGGCGTTACCGGGTGAAGTTCGACTTCGACCTGGATAACTGGAAGACGGGTTACGAAAGCCTGTGGGTGCGTCTCGCCAAACCCTACAGCGGCGACACCTACGGCATGCACCTGCCGCTGCTGGCGGGAACGGAGGTGGCGATAGCGTTTGAAGAGGGCAACCCGGACCGGCCGTATATCGCCTATGCGCTGCATGACTCACGGCACCCGGACCATGTGACGCAGGCGAACAACAAGCGCAACGTCATCCGCACGCCGGCCAACAACAAGCTGCGGATGGAGGACGAGCGGGGCAAGGAGCATATCAAGCTCAGTACGGAGTACGGCGGCAAAAGCCAGTTAAACCTGGGGCATCTGGTGGACAGTACCCGTGAGCAGCGGGGAGAAGGGTTTGAGCTGCGTACCGACCAGTGGGGGGCGATACGGGCGGGGAAAGGGATTTTCATCAGCGCGGAGAGGCGGGAGCGCGCCGGTTCCGAACAGCTGGACATGCAGGAAGCGATAGCGCAGTTGGTGAATGCCCGGTCGGAAGCGCAAGGGCTGCGGCATGCGGCGCAGGCGGCGAGGGCGGAGCTGGCGGATATCGAGAAGCAGACGGCGCTGCTGAATGAGACGCTGAAGGCGCTGAAACAGCAGGCGGTGCTGATATCGGCGCCGTCGGGGATAGCGCAGGTGACGCCGGGGAGCGTGCAGTTGTCGGCGGGCGAGAATCTGATAGCCACGAGCGGAGCGGACGGGGATATCAGCATCGGCAAATCGTTTCGTGTGGCGGTGAGGGAGACGCTGAGTCTGTTTGCGCATCGGCTGGGAATAAAGCTGCTGGCGGCGGCGGGCAAGGTGGAGGTGCAGGCGCAGAGCGATGCCATGGACCTGCTGGCGCAAAAGCAGCTGACGGTGGCGAGTCAGGACGACAGGGTAGTGGTGACGGCGAAGACGGAACTGCTGCTGACCAGCGGCGGAGCGTTTATCCGCATCAAGGATGGTCAGATTGAGCTGGGGGCGCCGAATAACGTGATATTAAAAACCCCGGCTCTACAGCGCATGAGTGCGGCCAGTATTAATGCAGCAGTGCAGTTGCCGCAAGGCTGCGAGCAGGGTGTGGAAACCGCAGCGCGGAATCAGGAATCTTTCGTTACGCTCAGTTCATGATGTGTCTTTCAGGGGAAAATAATGACTAAAAAACTTGCTTGTCTGGGTGATCCCACCACTAACGGCAATATCGTTACCGCCTCGTCCAGTTATTTTGAGCAGGGAAAAAAAGTGGCGCAGAGTGGGGATATGGCGACGTGCCGCAGTTGCAAAGGTACATTCCCCATCATGGGAAGCTGTGACGGCATCATGGATGGCGCAACCCGGCTGGTACAGGATCAGGATCGGGTGATGTGCCGGTGTCCTAATCACCGGGTGGTGGCGCAAGCGCAAATTTTTAATCAGTAAGCGGTAATTGAAAAGGACTCTACCATGGCTTGTAACAACGAATGTACTTCCACCGGTCTGGCAATCCTGCCGGTGCGTTATGCCGTCGTGCCTAAAACCATTTCCACCCGTTTGCCAGCCTGGGCGCAAAGCGCGCCGCTGACCGGGGTACCGCTGGAAAATGGCGACCATTACGCCTTAAGAGCGTTGCGCTACGGTTATTTGTATATTTTTTATGCCAAAGGATCTCAAGGCGCCAATGACTGGCAGTGCTACAGTATTGCGCCTGATGGATCGCTGTGGTTACAAACCCATGCCGGCCAACCTAAAGAGAAAAAGGCGCCGTCATGTAATGTGGAACAGCATGATCCTGCAATGGTTGAATTTTTTTGTATCGCGGAGCCTGAAACGTGCGGGGATGTATGGGTCGCGTTCAGTCAATATCAATGGAGCGGCGCGACGCTGACGCGTTATCAGCAGGATGAGCGCGCGCGCAATAAGCGGATGCAGAAAATCCAGCCGTCCAGATGGATTAATCAGCCGCAACAGGCCGGCGCCACCCAGGCGACGGCGGACGCGTTGCAAAGCGTGATTGACTATCAGGATATCAGCTCCGCCGGGTTATTGCCCTGCGTCACTTCAGCCGCATCGGCTCAGCAACGGACGATAAGCGCTGTCGCCAAAGCCAATGGGCCTGCTTATAGCTACGATCAAAGAGTGCTGGAAAGTGTTTCCACGCTCTATCCCTGGGCGTTGGGGCGACAGGGTAAAAGCCGGGACACCGCACAGAAAATGCTGCGCCGCAGCAAGAAAAAAGACGGTTCGTCCTGCGCGCCGCTATTACTGCCTCTGTGGGATGCCATCGGCATCGTACACGAGCTGAACGGCTGGTGTATGGATATCGCCGGGCGTCAGGCGCAGTTTTCCAATGAGCGGGAATTTGAATTGAAAACCCATAGCGATCTGTTGATGGTGCAGGGGCTGCTCAGCGATGCCGCACAGAACCAGCTGGCGTCGAGGCGCGACCGAATGGCGAGCCCGGTGGATATTCTGGCGGAAACGCAGAAACAGCGTGACAACATCAACAAATACTTCACCGGCCAGCCGGCGATGCGGCAGCAACTGCTGTACGAATGCGATAGGGTGGACCAGTGGTATCAGCAAAAGGTGCCGTACTCCTATATTCAGCAGCGCAATGCCTTCAGCCAGACAGACGTGGATAAACGGAAAACGCAATTTGCCGGATTAAAAAAAACGGTGGACGGCTGGCTGGCAAGTTATCCGACTAAATCGACCGAGTGGCGTAATCAAAGCTGGCAGAAATATAAGGCTAAATTGGATAACGACCGGCGGGAATGTTTCGTGCAGTCTTGTGACGCCTTCAACTCGTCAGTAGCGAAAGCATTTACTGAGCGAACGGAAAATGTTCTGGCATGGTTGGAAGCGGAATTATTTATTATTACTTTGCAGGATTATAAAACGACGGAATTTCTCGATAACTTTAACTACGGCCATATTGTCAGCGTGGCGCTGTGCGGTATCGGCAATACCCCGGAAGGGCAGGCGCTGATTGAACGCTGGGTTGATGAACAAAGTACCGGCAGCGACGCTAATCTGATCTGGAACCAGATTGCCGGTAATAACCCGGAGATAAAAGGCGAACTCGAAGCCCTGCTGGCCTCGGCGAAGAGCGCTAAAAACGATCCCACGCCGACCACGCTGGCGGCATTGAATGCCGCGCTGGCGAAATCCGGCGATCTGAAAAAATATTCCAGTTTTGTCTCTAAAGCGCTGAAAGCATCCGTTGAAGATCTACCGAATAATCCCGACTGGATAAACCGGCATTTTAGAAAGACGGATATGTTTATGGCCTCGGTGGGCGATCGTATCTTTAACGTTACCCGCCTGGGGGGCCATATTGATAATCTTACCATGATGATTTATAAGACCATCTTTTCCGTCAGGGCCGGCGTGCCAGTGGAGCATACGCTGAGACTCTTCGAGGTTCAGTTACAGGAGATGCCGCACCTGCGCCGGCAGATTTTGCAGGATCTGAGAAATAGCCAGGAGTTTTTGCCGGAGGGCGGTGAAAGGTTAGAAAAGTATAAAAAACTGAATAGTAGTTGGGCGGAGTTTTCCGGCACAGACGAGGGAAGAAATACCCTGAAAGTATCGCGCGTCGGACTACTGATGCTGCTTTTCAATGCGCTGGACGTCGGCTATCTATACAGCCAGCTTAAGCAGGATGACCGGAAAAGCCAGGCCGCGCTGGCCGCCAGCGGGTTAAGTATGATGTCGGTGATCAGCGACCTGCTATTGCCGGCGCTGGAAAAAGGCGAAGCGGCGGCCAAAATCTCTATCGAGCGCGTAAAGTTATTCGGTGCCTTTGTCGGTGGCACCGCATCGGTATTAACCGTAGTGCTTGATGGTATGAATTTCAACAAGTCGCAGAGCCAAAACCGTTTTGGTCTGGCTTGTTTTTATGTCGTCAAAGGAGTAGTAGATGGAGTTGGAGCGCTAAAATATCTGGGAACGTTCCTTGCCTCCGCCGGTAAATTGGCATCTGTTTACGGCTATAAAGGAATAGTTGCTTCGTCTGCGTTAAATACCGGTGAGGTCCTGACTAAGGCTTTTGCCGCGCGTCTCGGTCTGCTGCGCTTTTTAGGGATACTGGCTTCCTGGCAGGTTCAGGTAGCGCTGATACTATTGCAGGTTATCGTAACGTTATTTTCCGATGATGATTTGCAGGTCTGGTGCACCCAGTGCCGCTTTGGTCAAAAAACGGCATTTGTCGGCTATGACGAGCAGTTGGTCAATCTGGAAAAGGCGTTAAAGGAAATCCTATGAGAAGTGAAAAAGTGATTGACCCGAAAGAGCTGCATCAACAATTGTTCGAGGCGAAATTCAACGTAAAATATACTCGCCGCCAGCTTGATATTCACGATGATAGTTATAACAGTCGCGTCACGGAAGCCGATCTGGTGCGAGCGGAACAGCACTATCAGCAGGTATTAAGCGCCTGGCAGGAGCTACCGCCGCCGCCGGTATTGCCGCCGAGAGGCAAACTGGAAAAAATCACGGGGCGTTTGGAGGCGTTTAGTCGCATCCGCTGCAAGGCCAACTTCGATCCTGATGTGTATGCCACCTCTTCCGACAGAACATTGACGCCAGGAGAAAAAGGCATGGCGGGTGCGGCGGCCATTGCCATCGGCAGCCCGGCGCTGGCGGGGCTAGCGCTGAAAGGGGAAGAGACGGTTTTAGACGATGCGGACTATGTGGCAGGGATGATAAACGGCAAACCTTTTGCCGGCTGGGTGGGATTTACCCATCTGGCGGTGGGCGATGAGGTGGAGTTGGCGGCGGAGTGGCAGGACGACCATTACGAGGTATACGCCGTTGCCGTATCGGCGGCGCGGATTGTCTCGATATGTCCGGAGTGCAACCATGGCCGTTATATTGATGCGCTTTTTAGAGCTAAATTAGGCACGTTTATGACTCTGCTTATGTTTATTGTCTTTAGTTCTATCGGCTTTTTTATGGGGGAAGGGACTTTTTGGGAAAATCTTCTTAATTCGGTGATGAATGGTCATGGCCGATTCTATCAGGGAACTACCCTGATGCTGGTACTTGGTGGTGCCCTTTGGGGCCTATTTTTTTATAGCGCCTATAAAGCGTATGCGAAAACCACCTGTAAGCTGGCGGAAGAGATATTTCAGGTATTTGGCTGGCGCAATCCCAAATGGATAAGCTTAAAGAAAATAACGGCCAGGCGAGAAAAAGAATTAAAGCGTCAGGGAGAGTGGTATTCACCGGAGGATACCAGCAAGCCGCCGCGGCCCTGTGCGCAATTTATATGGAGTCGTGAAAGTTGGTATTATTACTGACTTGTTGGAATAGCATAAAGATATTATTCGTCACCTGAGAAGCTGGATCGTTTTTTAAAAGGGAATGCGATGAGAAATGAAAAGGTGATTGACCCGAAAGATCTCCGCCAGCAATTGTTTGAGGCGCAATTCAACGTAAAATATACTCGCCGCCAGCTTGATATTCACGATGATAGTTATAACAGTCGCGTCACGGAAGCCGATCTGGTGCGAGCGGAACAGCACTATCAGCAGGTATTAAGCGCCTGGCAGGAGCTACCGCCGCCGCCGGTGCTGCCACCAAGAGGCAAACTGGAAAAAATCAGTGGGCGGTTGGAGGTGTTTCGTCGTATTCGCTGTAAGGCCAGCTTTTATCCTCATTCTTACTCCAATGCTCCAGGCGAAAAGTTAACGGCGGGAGAAAAAGGGGTAGCTGGGGCGGCGGCCATCGCCATCGGCAGCCCGGCGTTGGCGGCGCTGGCAATCAAAGATGAAGATGCGCCTTTGCCTGATGCGGATTATGTGCAAGGGATGATAAACGGCCGGCCGTTTGCCGGCTGGGTGGGATTTACCCATCTGGCGGTGGGGGACGAGGTAGAGCTGGCGGCGGAGTGGCAGGACGACCACTATCAGGTCTATGCCATTGCCGTACCGTCTGCGCGGATTGTTTCGGTATGCCCTCGGTGCGACCATGGCCGCTATGCTGAGGCAGTGATCAGCGCTAAATTAACTATATATTGGATATTGTCAATAGTTTGTATTTTTAGCACTATTGGTTTTTTCATGGATGCGGGAACTTTTTGGGAAAATCTGATTAACTCAATAGTACATGATTATGATGATTTTTATCTATTTACTACTTTGATGGTAGGAACAATTAGTCCGCTTATAGGGGTTTTTTTTTATCTTTCCTACAGAGATTTTGTAAAAACAACCTGTCAACTTTCTGAAAATATTTTCCAGGCATTTGGCTGGCGCAATCCCAAATGGATAAGCTTGAAGAAAATAACGGCCAGGCGAGAAAAAGAATTAAAGCGTCAGGGAGAGTGGTATGCACCGGAGGATACCAGCAAGCCGCCACGGCCCTGTGCGCAATTTATATGGAGTCGTGAGAGCTGGTATTATTACTGATTTTCATTGCATGAAAATATTATTCATCGCCTGAACATCAGGAGCGTTATTAAAAGGGAAGACGATGAGAAAAGAAAAGGCGATTGACCCGAAAGATCTGCATCAACAATTGTTCGAAGCGGAATGTAGAGTGGAGGCCGCACGCCGCCGTCTTTATAACAACGAGAATGGTGTCACCGAGGCTGATGTGGCGCAGGCAGAAAAGCACTATCAGCAGGTACTAAGCGACTACCAGGCGCTGCCGCCGTCACCGGTGCTGCCGCCGAGAGGTAAACTGGAAAAAATCACGGGGCGGTTGGAGGCGTTTAGTCGTATTCGTTGCAAGGCAAACTTTGATCCTGATGTTTATACCAATGTTTCAGACAGAAAATTGACGGCGGGAGAAAAAGGTATGGCGGGAGCGGCGGCCATCGCCATTGGCAGCCCGGCGCTGGCGGGGCTGGCACTTAAAGGAGAAGAAGCCGTTTTAGACGATGCGGACTATGTGGCAGGGGTGATAAACGGTCAGCCCTTTGCTGGCTGGGTGGGGATGACGCATCTAAAGGCGGGCGATGAGGTGGAACTGGCGGCGGAGTGGCAGGACGACCACTATCAGGTCTATGCCATTGCCGTACCGGCGTTACGGATTGTCTCGGTATGCCCAGAGTGCAACCATGGCCGTTATATTGATGCGCTTTTTAGAACAAAAATAAATATTTATTTTATGTTGGCAATAATTATTTTTTATACGATTGTTAGTTGTTTTATGGATAATGGAAGTTTTGGGGGGAATTTATTCAATACTATAATAAATAATCAGGGGCGCTATTATTTGGCGTTAACATTTTTAATTGGTATAGGCGGCTCATTTATGAGCCTATTTTTCTACAGCGCCTATAAAACATATGCGTCTACCACCTGTAAACTGGCTGAAGATATATTTCAGGTATTTGGCTGGCGCAATGCCAAATGGATAAGCTTGAAGAAAATAACGGCCAGGCGAGAAAAAGAATTAAAGCGTCAGGGAGAATGGTACTCACCAGAGGATACCAGCAAGCCGCCGAGGCCCTGTGCGCAATTTATATGGAGTCATGAAAGTTGGTATTATTACTGACTTGTTGGAATAGCATAAAGATATTATTCGTCACCTGAGAAGCTGGATCGTTTTTTAAAAGGGAATGCGATGAGAAATGAAAAAGTGATTGACCCGAAAGAGCTGCATCAACAATTGTTTGAGGCGGAATGCAAAGTGGAATCCGCTCGCCGTTACCTTTATAACAACAGCAAGTATGGCGTTACCGAGGCGGATGTGGCGCAGGCGGAACAACATTATCAGCAGATATTAAGCGAATGGCAGGCGCTGCCACCGCCGCCGGTATTGCCGCCGAGAGGCAAACTAGAAAAAATCAGCGGTCGGCTGGAGGCGTTTAGTCGCATTCGCTGTAAGGCCAGCTTTTATCCTCATTCTTACTCCAATGCTCCAGGCGAAAAGTTAACGGCGGGAGAAAAAGGGGTAGCTGGGGCGGCGGCCATCGCCATCGGCAGCCCGGCGTTGGCGGCGCTGGCAATCAAAGATGAAGATGCGCCTTTGCCTGATGCGGATTATGTGCAAGGGATGATAAACGGCCGGCCGTTTGCCGGCTGGGTGGGATTTACCCATCTGGCGGTGGGGGACGAGGTAGAGCTGGCGGCGGAGTGGCAGGAAGACCACTATCAGGTCTATGCCATTGCCGTACCGGCGCAGCGGATTGTCTCGGTATGCCCTCGCTGTGACCATGGCCGCTATGCAGAGGCAATTATCAGCGTTAAGTTAACTGTTTACTGGATACTGTCACTAGCTATTATTTTTAGCCTTATCAGATTCTTAATAAGTGATGGAGTTTTTTGGAACGTTTTAATTAACTCAATAATAGATGATTATAATGATTTTTATCTATTTACTACTTTGATGGTAGGAACAATTAGTCCGCTTATAGGTTTTTTTTTTATCTTTCCTACAGAGATTTTGTAAAAACAACCTGTCAACTTTCTGAAAATATTTTCCAGGCATTTGGCTGGCGCAATCCCAAATGGATAAGCTTGAAGAAAATAACGGCCAGGCGAGAAAAAGAATTAAAGCGTCAGGGAGAGTGGTATGCACCGGAGGATACCAGCAAGCCGCCGCGGCCCTGTGCGCAATTTATATGGAGTCGTGAGAGTTGGTATTATTACTGATTTTCATTGCATGAAAATATTATTCATCGCCTGAACATCAGGAGCGTTATTAAAAGGGAAGACGATGAGAAATGAAAAAGTGATTGACCCGAAAGAGCTCTGCCAGCAATTGTTCGAAGCGGAATGTAGAGTGGAGGCCGCACGCCGCCGTCTTTATAACAACAGCGAGTATGGCGTTACCGAGGCGGATGTGGCGCAGGCAGAAAAGCACTATCAGCAGGTACTAAGCGACTACCAGGCGCTGCCGCCGCCGCCGGTGCTGCCGCCGAGAGGCAAACTAGAAAAAATCACGGGGCGGTTGGAGGCGTTTAGTCGTATTCGTTGCAAGGCAAACTTTGATCCTGATGTTTATACCAATGCTTCAGACAGAAAATTGACGGCGGGAGAAAAAGGCATGGCGGGTGCGGCGGCCATTGCCATCGGCAGTCCGGCGCTGGCGGGGCTGGCGCTGAAAGGGGAAGAGACGGTTTTAGACGATGCGGACTATGTGGCAGGGATGATAAACGGCAAACCCTTTGCCGGCTGGGTGGGGATGACGCATCTAAAGGTGGGTGACGCGGTGGAGCTGGCGGCGGAGTGGCAGGACGACCATTACGAGGTATACGCCATTGCCTTACCGGCGTTACGGATTGTTTCGGTATGCCCGGAGTGCAACCATGGTCGCTATATTGATGCGCTTTTTAGGATCAAGTTGGGCACGTTTATGGCTCTGCTTTTGCCCACTATTTTTAAAACCGCAGATTTTTTTCTGGATAAGGGGACTTTTTGGGAAAATTTTCTTGATGCGGTGATGAATAATTATGGCCGATTTTATCTGGTTACCTTCTTGATGCTGGTAATTAGTGGTGCTTTTTGGGGGCTTTTTTTTTATAGCGCCTATAAAGCATATGCGTCTACCACCTGCAAACTGGCGGAGAAAATATTTAAGGTGTTTGGCTGGCGCAATCCCAAATGGATAAGCTTAAAGAAAATAACGGCCAGGCGAGAAAAAGAATTAAAGCGTCAGGGAGAGTGGTATGCACCGGAGGATACCAGCAAGCCGCCACGGCCCTGTGCGCAATTTATATGGAGTCGTGAGAGCTGGTATTATTACTGACTTATTGGCAATAGCATAAATATATTATTCGTCACCTGAGAAGCTGGATCGTTTTTTAAAAGGAAATGCGATGAGAAATGAAAAGGCGATTGACCCCAGGGAACTTCACCAGGAACTGTTTAAGGCGGAATGTAGAGTGGAGGCCGCACGCCGCCGTCTTTATAACAACGAGAATGGTGTCACCGAGGCTGATGTGGCGCAGGCAGAAAAGCACTATCAGCAGGTACTAAGCGACTACCAGGCGCTGCCGCCGTCACCGGTGCTGCCGCCGAGAGGTAAACTGGAAAAAATCACGGGGCGGTTGGAGGCGTTTAGTCGCATCCGCTGTAAGGCCAACTTTGATCCTGATGTTTATACCAATGTTTCAGACAGAAAATTGACGGCGGGAGAAAAAGGTATGGCGGGAGCGGCGGCCATCGCCATTGGCAGCCCGGCGCTGGCGGGGCTGGCACTTAAAGGAGAAGAAGCCGTTTTAGACGATGCGGACTATGTGGCAGGGATGATAAACGGCAAACCCTTTGCCGGCTGGGTGGGGATGACGCATCTAAAGGCGGGCGATGAGGTGAAACTGGCGGCGGAGTGGCAGGACGACCACTACGAGGTATACGCCATTGCCGTACCGGCGTTACGGATTGTCTCGGTATGCCCGGAGTGCAACCATGGTCGCTATATTGATGCGCTTTTTAGAATCAAATTAGGCACGTTTATGACATTCTTTTTTACCATAACGATGTGTATTACTATTTTGCTTATGAGGGAAGGTACGTTTTGGGATAACTTTCTTTATGAGTTCTTTAATAACAATGGGAAGTTTTATTTGCTGATTACTCTTTCGGTAGGGATAAATATTGTTTTTTGGGGGCTTTTTTTTTATAGCGCCTATAAAGCATATGCGTCTACCACCTGCAAACTGGCGGAGAAAATATTTAAGGTGTTTGGCTGGCGCAATGCCAAATGGATAAGCTTAAAGAAAATAACGGCCAGGCGAGAAAAAGAATTAAAGCGTCAGGGAGAGTGGTATGTACCGGAGGATACCAGCAAGCCGCCACGGCCCTGTGCGCAATTTATATGGAGTCATGAAAGTTGGTATTATTACTGACTTATTGGCAATAGCATAAATATATTATTCGTCACCTGAGAAGCTGGATCGTTTTTTAAAAGGGAATGCGATGAGAAATGAAAAGGCGATTGACCCCAGGGAACTTCACCAGGAACTGTTTAAGGCGGAATGTAGAGTGGAGTCCGCTCGCCGTTACCTTTATAACAACAGCGAGTATGGTGTCACTGAGGCTGATGTGGCGCAGGCGGAACAGCACTATCAGCAGGTATTAAGCGAATGGCAAACCTTGCCGCCGGCGCCGGTGTTGCCGCCCAGAGGTAAACTGGAAAAAATCAGCGGCAAGTTGGAGTCTTTTAGCCGTATCCGCTGCAAGGCTAACTTTGATCCTGATGTTTATGCCACCTCTTCCGACAGAACATTGACTCCAGGGGAAAAGGGCGCGGCGGGGGCGTCGGCCATCGCCATCGGCAGCCCGGCGCTGGCGGGGCTCGCGCTGAAAGAGGAAGAGCCGATTTTAAACGACGCGGACTATGTGCAAGGGATAATAAACGGTAAACCCTTTGCCGGTTGGGTGGGGATGACGGCTTTAAAGGCAGGTGATGAGGTGGAGCTGGTGGCGGAGTGGCAGGATGACCACTATCAGGTCTACGCTATTGCCGTACCGGCGGCGCGGATTGTCTCGGTATGTCCGCAGTGCGACCATGGTCGTTATATTCAAGCTCTTTCTAAGGTTAAGATAAATGTTTGCTTTATGTCATCAATAACTGTCTTTTATACAATTGTTAGTTGCTTTATGGGTGATGGTAGTTTTGGAGAGAATTTATTTAATACTATAATAAATAATCAAGGACGCTATTATCTAGCTTTAACATTTTTAATTGGTATAGGCGGATCATTTATGAGTCTATTTTTCTATAGCGCTTATAAAGCGTATGCGGGAACTGCCTGCAAACTGGCGGAGGAAATATTTCAGGTATTTGGCTGGCGCAATCCCAAATGGATAAACTTAAAAAAAATAACGGCCACGCGAGAAAAGGAATTAATGCGCCAGGGAAAATGGTATTCGCCGAATGATACCAGCAAGCCGCCGTTGCCCAGCGCGAAATTTTTATGGGATGAAGAGTATTGGCATTATTACTGATCTTTGGTCGTTACATAAAAAATATTATTAATTGCCGGATGGCTTCACGCAGCTAAAAGGGAATGCGATGAGAAAAGAAAAGGCGATTGACCCCAGGGAGCTTGATCAGCAACTGTTTGAAGCTAAGCTAAAAATACAATCCGTACGTCGTCGCCTGGACAGTAATCACAGTAGCGTCACGGAAGCTGATTTGGTGCAGGCTGAGCAACACTACCAGCAGGTATTAAGCGCCTGGCAGGTGTTGCCGCCGGCACCGGTACTGCCACCAAGAGGCAAACTGGAAAAAATCACAGGGCGGCTGGAGGTGTTTAGTCGCATCCGCTGTAAGGCCAACTTTGATCCTGATGTTTATACCAATGTTTCAGACAGAAAATTGACGGCGGGAGAAAAAGGTATGGCGGGAGCGGCGGCCATCGCCATCGGCAGTCCGGCGCTGGCGGGGCTGGCGCTGAAAAGAGAAGAAGCCGTTTTAGACGATGCGGACTATGTGGAAGGGGTGATAAACGGTCAGCCCTTTGCTGGCTGGGTGGGGATGACGCATCTAAAGGCGGGCGATGAGGTGGAACTGGCGGCGGAGTGGCAGGACGACCACTATCAGGTCTATGCCATTGCCGTACCGGCGTTACGGATTGTCTCGGTATGCCCAGAGTGCAACCATGGTCGCTATATTGATGCGCTTTTTAGAATCAAATTAGGCACGTTTATGACATTCTTTTTTACCATAACGATGTGTATTACTATTTTGCTTATGAGGGAAGGTACGTTTTGGGATAACTTTCTTTATGAGTTCTTTAATAACAATGGGAAGTTTTATTTGCTGATTACTCTTTCGGTAGGGATAAATATTGCTTTTTGGGGGCTTTTTTTTTATAGCGCCTATAAAGCATATGCGTCTACCACCTGCAAACTGGCGGAGAAAATATTTAAGGTGTTTGGCTGGCGCAATCCCAAATGGATAAGCTTGAAGAAAATAACGGCCAGACGAGAAAAAGAATTAAAGCGTCAGGGAGAGTGGTATTCACCGGAGGATACCAGCAAGCCGCCGCGGCCCTGTGCGCAATTTATATGGAGTCGTGAGAGCTGGTATTATTACTGACTTATTGGCAATAGCATAAATATATTATTCGTCACCTGAGAAGCTGGAGTGGCTTTAAAATAATGTTGGCTCTAAATGAACCTGTTTTTTGATTTGTATCAGGTGGAATTTAAAATAATGAGAATTAACTTTTGATTAATACGTGTGAGCGTTGATGAATATCATTTTCAAATGAGATAACTAATGAAGTATTTTAATTGTTTTTTTGCCATGGTGGTTTTCTTTCTTTCGATCTCGTTGGGAGTAAATTATGCGCAAGCTAATCAAAATCCTTCGAGAATATATCCTAATACCTTACGATCCTATACTCCGGAAGATGCGGTTAACAGTTTCATTGAGGCATATAAAT
This sequence comes from Brenneria goodwinii, assembly GCF_002291445.1. Classification (NCBI taxonomy): domain Bacteria; kingdom Pseudomonadati; phylum Pseudomonadota; class Gammaproteobacteria; order Enterobacterales; family Pectobacteriaceae; genus Brenneria; species Brenneria goodwinii. The sequence goes on from NZ_CP014137.1 coordinate 915,914, forward strand.
GTGATGATTTTTATGAGGTCTGGCATCGTTTTACTCGTGACGCAAAAAAAAAGGATATATGGAACGGTTAGTAAGGACATTTTGTTTTAACGGTTTTTTCAATCTAAAAAACGATACTTTTATCATGAATCTTCCGGGCGCCAGATTTTATGATGATAGTATTTTAGATACTCTTTCTGATGATGAAAAATATGATTTTTCAGATTATGGTTTATTATTTTATGACGCCATGCTAGCGCAAAAAAATTACAGATTCGCTCATTCACTTTCGGATCCGGTTCGGAAATTTTAACCAGCAAAAAGAAAGATGATTTTGTCTATTTAGAGATTAATACTGACAGTAAACCTCCAATTATTACAATTGTTGCAAAAAAGATATCATCAAATGGTCTCTGGCGCATTGATCAGGTTGTGTGGCCGAATTCAGCGGATAACGTACATCCTTGGGGATATAAAGATAAATATAGCGAGTCTCAACCAAAGAAAATGGATAAAAATAACAATAGGTATTATGGGTATGTTTCGTTATATATCGCAAAATAGTAATCTGAAATAATTTTTCTATATTTTAGTATATTTATTTTGACATGAAGGTAAAACGTTTTTTAAATTTTAACGTTATTTTTTCGATAAAATAGAGTTTTTATAAAAATTAAACCGTTCGGGATGGTTTGGGTATGAATATCAATGCATTTGATTTTGGTGAAGAGGCGATAACCAGGTATACAGAGTATAATGTTTCCATATTAGAACCCCAGATTCTTTCTGGGAAAAATAAAATTTGGTTATTGGTGGAGCCAACACTTAATGGGTTATCAAAGGTTGATGAGATATTGTCTTTTTTTGAGGAAAGAGAATGTCACTATATTACTTTTCCCCATAAAGATTTAAAAGACGTTTTCAAACTCTGGCTGGTATCTATTGGGCCGGAAGAGAAAGACTTGCTTAATTGGAGTATGACGGCAGCGTTAAATGAGCTGGATCCTGTAAGACAAAAGGAAGGTAATGGTAGAACAGTTTGTGGATGGTTAATTACATCGGCGCCTGTTGACTACCTTATAAAACATATTGGTGAAACTGCCATACAACGGGTAATAGATGATGGTTTATTCATGTTGCGTTTTTTTGATCCGACGGTAATAAGTCAAGTGTCAAATCATATGGATGACTGGCAACGTTCAAGGTTATTCGGCGCAGTTAATATGTGGTATTTTCTTGATGGTGATGGAACGTTGGTTTATGAAACTGGTTTTTATCAGGGAGAAGAGCAAATGGATTTCTCTTTATCCATCAATGCAAACTGTTGGGAAAAAATTAAACGAGCCGGCATTCTGACCAGGATCCTGCACGACTATCGTATTCACAGTCGGCTTGAAAAGCGAGTAAGTGAATCGACAGCCAGGAAATGGCTTAATGCCGCCATGGATTATCTGCACAGTACGGCGATCTGGTCGCAGTCAGATGTCTATTTGGCGCTAGGTATGGCTATTTTAACCAAACACCCGAATATTTATTATCACAATGCCTTTTCCTCGTGTATTACTGCCGCTGAAAAGACGGTTAATAAAAATTATCAGCCTTTGCTGAAATTGCTGGAAAATACTGACTGGAATACGATTATCGATGAATGTCAGAAGATTAACTATAATCCGTTGTTACCTTCTGAACCCTGTCTCTGAATAATTATTAATTGGAGGATGGCGAATGTCCTGGCCCATACAAAAGGTCATAGCGCCAATAGCACCTAAAGCGATCGTTCGTCAGCGATGGATTCGCGCAGCTGCAATATTAGTCTTTCTCACATTTTTGGGATTCTATATTATTAATGCGCTTCATCTGGATGCTCAATTTTATCAGTTGTTGAGTATAGTTACGATTGGCATGGCGTTATTCGGTCTTATTATTTACTCACTGAGGTGTTATAAATATGGTCTCGATCTGGACTACTATGAGCGCTATTGTAATCAGGCTGAGCTTATTGAACTGAAATGGAAGAATTGGTGTGGTAACTCACTAATTATTGTTGACGATAAACTAATGCTGCCGGCATCGCTTGATAAAAATTCATTTATAAATAATGATGAGTTTACGGTGAGAAAGGATAATCCTGCTTTATTTAATGACGACCAAACTGATGAAGTTCAATCAAATGAATTATTGCGGGAATTACTATTTTCCATGCGTGGGCGTTTTCAACAATTATTGCCATTCAATGAGTTTGAGGTTTTTTTCGTCAAAGAACCAGATTCGTTTTCTCCATCATATTTTGAAGACTATTGGTTGGCGATGGGATTACCAAAAGAAAAAATTTCTGGCTTTAATTTTATACCATCATCGTATATGGAGAATATTGATAATTGGATTATTCAAGGAAAAAATAAAATCTTTATTGTTATCAATATTCAATTAAATGAATCCGACGTTCAGCAAGTAAAAAAAGCCGAGTATGGGATGGTTCTCTTGTTATCAAACAATCGGAATCTGGAAGAGATTTGCTGTAAGGCTCATTTACTGAGACCGCTTTTAAGTGATTTCTCCATATTATCTGATGATATATCGGATATGTTGCATTATCAGAAAACGGTTTCGGACGCACAAAATATATGGTGCATGGGATTGAATAATGATCAATTGGCCTCTCTGACGATTACCATTAATCAGCAATTTATTGCGCATCAGCATAATAATATTCCACAAAGTCAAGATATTACTCTTTTCCTTGGCCCATCAGGAAGAGATAGTATCTGGCTAGCCATCGCGCTAGCTCTGGCCTCTATCGAAAAATATCAGGAGCCACAAATAGTTGCTTGCGGGAATCAAGGGCGACTGATTCTCAATACGTTGGCCCCCTCCTCAAAAGTTATGGAGCAGGTTAGAAATGAAAACGTTTAATTTCTGGCGAGCATTGGGATTATTCTTTTGCTTATTGTTGATTGGTATAGTGGCTGCCGCCTTTTGCTATTTCTGTGGCGAAAGGATTGGTTGGGGGGGACCCCGACGTCAAATATATTTATGGCTGATGATTATGTCAGGCTCTGGTCTTTTACTCATGTTTTTTAATGTAGGAGTGAACGCAGGCCGAGGAGGTATCAGATTCGAAAAAAATCAGGTTGATATTTCTGAAAATACGACATCTTCAGCCGATAAGCTGAATTGGATAACGGAAATACGAGACCATCTACATTATCGATATGGGAGGCGCTGGAAGCGTAAAGTTAAAATTCTCTTTGTATTCGGTGATGCGTTAGAGGTTGAACATGCCGCGCCTGGAGTAACAAGCAGTCAATGGCTTGAAGGTGATGGCGTGGCGCTGATTTGGGGCGGAGAACTTACTGGCGCGCTTGATCATGAAAAATTGAAAGCGCTGCGCCAGCTTCGTCGGCGTCCTCTTGATGCTATGGTCTGGATCGCAGGTGAAAAGCGTGCGGAAGATGCGGTTTTCGCCGACGCAATGGCCCGCCGCCTGCATGAGGGTTATCGCGCGCTTGGGTGGAATGTGCCGCTGTACCTTTGGCAGGTGCGCCAAAGCCAGTGGGATCAGCAGGATCGCGATACTCAGCCGGTGGGTTGCGTATTGCCGGCCGGATGCAAACCGCATGAACTGGCGGCCGGTCTTGACCTGCTGACCCCGCGCCTGACACAAAAGGGAATGCAGCAGGTGATGTCGGATCCGCGTCATGATTTTCTGCTCCGGCTGGCGCAGGATCTTGCCGGTGGCGGTATTGACCGTATTAAACAGGCGCTGACGCCGCTTATCGTCGGGCCGCAGTCGGTGCAACTGGCCGGGATGATGTTCAGCCTGCCGGTCGCGGCGCGGGAAGGCGTCGCCCGCCATGGCTGGTTACCGGATGCCAGTTGGAGCGGTCTTATCGGCGATGCCGGCTATCTGCCCGCCCGTCGGCTGGGCGTAGACTGGAATCGCACGGCCCAGTGGGGCGTTATCGGCCTGGCTCTGGTATGGGGAGCGGGCAGCCTGATGTCTTTCCTGAATAATCGCGCGCAGATAATCGGCAACGGCCAGTTAGCCGATAGCGTATTGAAAGAGGATGCCGGGATAAGTGAGCGCCTGCTGGCGCAGTTGTCGCTGCAGCAGGAGATGGGGCGGCTTGAGCATAACGTACAGGCGGGGAGTCCGAGGTATACGCGCTTCGGGCTGGACCAGAGTCAGGCGCAGCTTGACGCCCTGTGGCCGGTTTATCAGCACAGCAATGATCGCCTGATGCGCGATGCCGTCGCCGAACGTCTGCATGACGAAATAGCATTGCTCAGTCTCCAAAAGCGTCAAGATGCCGGTCCGCTTTATAACAGCCTCAAAGCGTATCTGATGATGGCGCGGCCGGAAAACGTGGAGCCGGCTTTTTTGGCCCGAAGTCTGGCCCGCGTCTGGCCACAACGCGAAGGTGTGGCGGAAGGCGTCTGGCAGGCGACCGCGCCGTCTCTGCTGGCGTTTTATGCGCAACATCTGCCTGCGCATCCTGAGTGGCGCATTGAGCCGGATACGCGTTTGGTCGCCCTGGCGCGCAAGTCGCTGCTGCGCCAGTCCGCCCGTCAGGATATGGAAAATGCGTTGTACCAGAAAATGCTGCAGCAGGTTGCCCATCAGACGCCAGACCTGACGCTGATGCAATTGACCGGCGATACCGATGCCTCCCTGTTGTTCAGCAACGATAGCGCCGTACCCGGCATGTTTACCCGTCAGGGCTGGGAAAATCAGGCGCGAGAAGCGATTGACAGAGTAGTGAGCCAGCGCAGCGCCGAGGCCGACTGGGTGCTGAGCGATAACCGAGCCCATGAGCAGGCGCTGTCGTCGGACGACCTGAAGGCACGGCTGCGTGAGCGCTACTTCAACGATTTCGCCACTGCCTGGCTGGATTTTCTCAATAACATGCAGTGGCAGCCTGCCGCTTCGCTCTCAGACTCCATCGATCAACTGACGCTGATGGCCGATGCGCGCCAGTCACCGCTGAGCGCGCTGATGAAAGCCATTGCCTGGCAGGCGGCCACCGGCAAGGACGCGCTTGCCGTCGGTGGTACGGTCGAGCAATCAACCCGCAATCTGTTCCGCCGAAGCGATAGCGAGCAGGACAAACTGCTGGCGAGCCAGCCCGGTCCGCTGGACTACACGTTCGGTCCGCTGCTGGCGGTGCTGAATCCTCAGGCCGCCGGACAGGACAATAACGGACTGACGCTCCAGACCTTTTTGATCCGCCTGACGCGGGTGCGTCTGAAATTGCAACAGATCACCAACGCGCCGGATCCGCAGGCGATGGCGCAGGCGATGGCGAAAACGGTGTTTCAGGGCAAAACGGTCGATCTGACGGATACCCGCGACTATGGCAGTCTGCTGGCGGCCAGTCTGGGGCAGGCATGGAGCAATTTCGGCGACGCGCTGTTCGTACAACCGGTCGAGCAGGCGTGGAAAGAGGTGCTGTCTCCTACCGCGTCCAGCCTTAACACGCAGTGGCAGCATGCCATCGTGGATGAGTGGAATGACGCGTTCGACGGACGTTATCCGTTCCGGGCCACCTCAAGCGACGCGTCGCTGCCGCTGTTGGGACAATATCTGCGCGCCGATACCGGGCGCATTGCGCGTTTTCTCAATACCCGATTAGGCGGCATATTGCATAAGGAAGGCAATCAGTGGGTGCCGGATCCCATTAACAGTCAGGGAATGACTATCGACCCTGAGTTTCTACGGCGTATAAACCAGCTCAGCCAACTGGCGGATATTGTGTTTGCCGATGGCGACGCGGGAATGCGTTTTGAACTGATGGCGCGGCCGGCGCGGGATATCGTGCAGACCGATTTGACGATAGATGGTCAGAACATCAAATACTTCAATCAGATGGAGAGCTGGAACGCGATAGCCTGGCCGGGCAATCATTTCCGGCCGGGCGTGATGCTGACCTGGACGAGTACGACATCGGGCAATCGTGAATACGCCAATCTGCAAGGGCCGTGGGGGCTAATTCGCCTGTTGGAAAAAGCGCAGGTGACGCCTATCGACAGCAGCCGTTACCAGCTGGTGTGGCGCGCGCAGGACGGTCTGCCGCTCAACTATGTGTTGCGAACCGAGTTGGGCAAGGGGCCGCTGGCGCTGCTGGAGTTGCGCAATTTCCGGCTGCCGGAGAAGATTTTTGTTGAATAAACAAGGAGGATAACCATGCTGTCCGTATCCGAACTCGCCGGCCGCCTCACCGGCACGCTGAATCGCTATTCGCTGGCGGTGAGCGGCAGAACCGACCTGGACGTGGAGTCCTTTAGCGCCACCGAGGGGCTGAGCCAGACCTATTGCTACCAGATAACCTTTACCAGCGGCAGCGATATCGCCCCCGGCGAGATGCTGCTGCAGGACGCCACCTTTACCTTCAACGCGCCGGGCGTCACGCTCGGCGATGTGGCGCTGCCTGCGGCCTCGGCGCGGGCGGTACACGGGGTGGTGACGCAGTTTCAGCGGCTGTCGGCGTCGGCGGACGAGGTGCGCTATCAACTGACGCTGGAGCCGCGGCTGGCGTTGCTGGCCAATGCCGGGCGGCCGGCGATATACCAGAACCAGTCGGTGCCGGAGATAGTCGAGCAGATATTGCGCCGGCAGCATCAGTTTGAAGGCTGGCAGTTCGAGTTCCGCCTGCGCAACCGCTACCCGCCGCGCGAGCAGGTGATGCAGTGGCAGGAGAGCGACCGGGCGTTTATCGACCGGCTGCTGGCGGAAGTGGGTATCTGGTATCGCTTCGAGATGGACGCGCGGCTGAAAAGGGAAGTGGTGGTGTTCGCCGACGACCAGCAGTTCTACCAGTTTGACGTGAGCCTGCCGCTGCGCAGTCCGTCGGGAATGAACGACAACGGGGTGGAGTCGGTATGGGGGCTGAGCTCGGCGCATCAGGTGGTCAGCCAGTCGGTGCGGGTGAAGGATTACAACTACCGCCAAGCGGGAGACGGTCTGCAGACCGAAGCGGAGGTGAGCGGCGGCGGGGAGAGCACTTACGGACAGGTGTACCGCTACGGCGACAACTACCTGACGCTGGGTGGCGAAAGCGGTGAGTCGGGCGGCGAGACGGCGGAAGGAGGCGATTTCTACGCGCGGCTGCGCCACGAACGGCTGCTGAATAATCAGCATCAACTGAGCGGGAAGAGCAATGCCTCAACGCTGGCGCCGGGACAGATGCTGGAAATCGCCGGCGGGGTGCCGGCGATATTCGCCAAAGGGATAGTCATCACTACTATCAGTGCCGGCGCGCGGCGTGACAGCAGCTATATGCTGACGTTTACCGGCATTCCCTACAGTGAAACGGTGGGATTCCGCCCGGAGCCAGAAGCGCGACCGAGGATAGCGGGGACGCTGCCGGCGCGGGTGACGAGTATTACCGCGGGCGACACATACGCGCATCTGGACAAGATGGGGCGTTACCGGGTGAAGTTCGACTTCGACCTGGATAACTGGAAGACGGGTTACGAAAGCCTGTGGGTGCGTCTCGCCAAACCCTACAGCGGCGACACCTACGGCATGCACCTGCCGCTGCTGGCGGGAACGGAGGTGGCGATAGCGTTTGAAGAGGGCAACCCGGACCGGCCGTATATCGCCTGTGCGCTGCATGACTCACGGCACCCGGACCATGTGACGCAGGCGAACAACAAACGCAACGTTATCCGCACGCCGGCCAACAACAAGCTGCGGATGGAGGACGAGCGGGGCAAAGAGCATATCAAGCTGTCGACCGAGTACGGCGGCAAGTCGCAGTTGAACCTGGGGCATCTGGTGGACAGTACCCGTGAGCAGCGGGGAGAAGGGTTTGAGCTGCGCACCGACCAGTGGGGGGCGATACGGGCGGGGAAAGGGATTTTCATCAGCGCGGAGAGGCGGGAGCGCGCCGGTTCCGAACAGCTGGACATGCAGGAAGCGATAGCGCAGTTGGAGAATGCCCGGTCGGAAGCGCAAGGGCTGCGGCATGCGGCGCAGGCGGCGAGGGCGGAGCTGGCGGATATCGAGAAGCAGACGGCGCTGCTGAATGAGACGCTGAAGGCGCTGAAACAGCAGGCGGTGCTGATATCGGCGCCGTCGGGGATAGCGCAGGTGACGCCGGGGAGCGTGCAACTGTCGGCGGGCGAGAATCTGATAGCCACGAGCGGAGCGGACGGGGATATCGGCATCGGCAAATCGTTTCGTGTGGCGGTGAGGGAGACGCTGAGTCTGTTTGCGCAGCGGCTGGGAATAAAGCTGCTGGCGGCGGCGGGCAAGGTGGAGGTGCAGGCGCAGAGCGATGCCATGGACCTGCTGGCGCAAAAACAGCTGACGGTGGCGAGTCAGGACGACAGGGTAGTGGTGACGGCGAAGACGGAACTGCTGCTGAACTGCGGCGGGGGGTATATCCGGTTTAAGGACGGTCAGATTGAGCTGGGGGCGTCGAATAATGTGCTGCTGAAGACGCCGGTGGTGCAGCGGATGGGATCTGCGTCAATAGAATCGCCTATATTGCCTCAGTTTAATAATATAGCTGATTATAATATTCGATTTCTTATGACAGATGATATGAATAAACCATATGTGAAGACTAATTATATCGCCTATTTCCCTGATGGGACATATACAAAGGGAACTACGGATACTCAAGGATACACTGAAGTTTTCGCCAGAAGCAGTGAAGAAGCTATATCCATCCATTTATTGCAGAGCTGATATTTAAGGAGGGCTCGTGGCCAAATATCGCATATGCACCAAATTTAGCTCTAATATACCCTATCAATATATTTATTATGACTTATCCATACATAAAACTAAAGGGGATGGCGAAAAATTTTTTTTACTTCAGGTAGAAAAACAACCCGTACTTCCTGGCTATATAACAGGTGTGCATGAGACAAAAGAAATTGATGATGATTTGTCTATTATTTATATTATGGATATCATGTTATATCGAAAGTCCGGTGAAGAGTATATTCGCGTTTTTCATGAACCGGTTAGTAGGATGTATCGACTGAAAGATATGATAAGTGGAAAACCGGTTTCATCTGATAAAAAAGAAAGTGTATGTTATTTTGAAACCTCTCAACAGGTGCAGAAATCAGAACAAGGGAATATAAATAATTATCATGTAAAAATTTCTTGTGAAGAAAGAATGTTTATTGCACCAGAACATCCTATCGGTGATCCTCTTGACCCGTTTAGTAAAGAAAAAATTGATAGGGAACTACAAATAAGAACGTCTTCTTCCACATTAAGTAGCCCGTCTCTTGGTGTCAATGTGTATCCTTATCCATTTCAACAGGAAACCATGTTATGTGGTCCTGCCGCATTTTTTTATTGTTTGCTTATAGATAGACCTGATTTATATGAAGCCATAGTTAGAGGGTTATGGCGCAATGGAAAAATAAAGGTCGGTGACTTAAATATAGAACCATCTTTTAAAACCAGAAGACCTGGTAATTTATTTTATTCTCATGGAAAACAGAAGATATCAAGCATCGACTGGATTTCACTTGCTAGCTTGAGGGATTCAGAAAATAGATTGATGACATATGACTCTCCTGACGATAAAGTTTCTGCTATAACTATGTGGGGGCGTATCGAAGATTGGTTTACTAAAATGGGATCAAGAAAATTATTTAGTAATATCTCTTTAACTCACAGTAAATTACGTGATGTTGTTATGCTTAATAATTATGTTGGGCAAGGTCGGCATATTACCAGTTTGATATCGGCAGGTATGTTGCAACTGGGTGCTGATTCGCCCTTTAAAGACCACTGGATTGTTTGGGAAGGTCCTGTCAGACTGGCGAAAGACAATACGCCAGTTACATTGGAGAGTGATTTAAACGAAATAGTAAAACTTAATTTATTTTCATGGGGTGAGGTTAAGGATTGGCTAGAGATGAATTTAACCTTGTCGGATTTTCTTAAAAATACATTTGGAGCTATGGTGTTTGAAAAAATACCATAATGGCATATGAAAAGAATAACGATTTTTTGTTTATCTCTTTTAATCTTAGGGTGTGTGTCTAAGGTTGAGTTTTCTCCGGATAAATTACCTGATGGCTATGTTGGTAAACCGTACTACGCCAAAGTAACTATCATTGGTAACTCAGGGCATGTAGATGGTGCAAGTATTGAGTATAAAATTAAACCAGAGGAGTCAGGGTTAAAAATTTCTTTTTGCGATCCAGATTCTCCTGTCCGATTTAATTGTGTGGTTATACGCGGCGTACCAAGTAAAAGCGGTGACTCCGTGGTTTCTTTGCAGGGTGCGACGCTGACGACGTCATATTTTTTATCAGGGAAGGTTTTTGATAAAAAATATGTCTTTAAAATTAATTAAAATATTTTCAAATGTGGGTTTTTATCTGATAAAAGGGAAGAGAGTGTACTGTTTTGAAAAAGCTCATCAGGTATATGAAAAACATAATGATTATATGCTTATCTCTTTTAATCTTAGGATGTGTGTCGAAGGTTGAGTTTTCTCCGGATAAATTACCTGATGGCTATGTTGGTAAACCGTATTATGCAAAAGTAACTATCATTGGGAATGCCGGCCCTGCGGATGGCGCTAGAGCCAATTATTCAATTAATCCTTCAGATTTTGGATTAAAAATACATCTTTGCGATCCGGATTCTCCTGTGCGGTTTAATTGTGTGGTGATAAGCGGTGTGCCAAATAAAAGCGGTGACATCGTGGTTTCTTTGCAGGGCGCGACGCTGACGACGTCATATTTTTTATCAGGGAAGACTTTTGATAAAAAATATGTCTTTAAAATAAATTAAAATGTTGTGTTATTAGATTGATGTTGATAGATCATTTTGAAGAATGGCTCTGGCAAAAATTTGTATGAAAAGTGCGAAAATATCTTTTTATTTAATCAGTAAGCCACTCGACTTTAGAATAATTATTAAGGATGCATAGATGTTGCAACAATTAATCACCAGCTGTTTTGGTCAACGTGATCCGTTGGCGGAAACCCGGAAGTGGGTGAATGGATGGCATCACTGGCTGCAACCGATTGATAGCTCATCACCGGTGGGTGAAGACCCCGCCTATGATGACGATTTTCAGCGAATGCGTGATGAGGTTAATAAACTTTCCGGGGTAGATACCGATCTGGTTTGCAGCCTGGCGGAAACGTTGCTCACCACCCGCTGTAAAGATGTCCGCGTCGCCACTTACTATATCTGGGCGCGATTGCACCGTGACGGAGAAGCGGGGCTGGCTCAGGGGTTACTGTTGCTGGCGGGATTGGTGTCGACTTTTGGCGAGTCCTTGTTGCCTGCCCGTAAGAACAGCCGGCGTCTGGCGTTGGAGTGGTTAACCGGCGGTAAATTGCAGGACAGCCTCTATCTTTATCCGGAAGTTGCCGCTGCGGATTTTGAAAAAATAGTCGGCGCGCTGGCGTTGCTGGACCACCTGTTCGCCGGCTGGAAAGAAGAAAACCGACCGGCGTTGCAGGGGCTGGCGGCAACGATGCACGAACGGCTGTTGCGCTCCGGCGGCGCGCCGTCCACGGCGCGGCCTGCGACGGAGTCCGCGGTATCCGGCGAATCGTCTCCGCCCCCCTTATCCAGCCAGACAATGCATAGCAGCCCGCCGCCGACGCAGCGTATTCAGTCCGGGCGCGATTTGCTGGATCAGGCGCGTGAGCTGTCTCGCTACCTGCGCGATCAGCCGCAGGGATGGCTTTCCAGCGCGCGGCTGATGCGTAGCTTGCGCTGGGATACTCTGCATCAGTTGCCGCCGCAGGATGCCTCCGGGCGTACCCGTCTGATGCCGCCGCGTAGCGAGCTGCGCGCGCAGTTAAAACGCCTGCACCAGCAGCAGCACTGGCTGGAACTGCTTGAGCAAACCGAACGTATGTTCGCCGAGGGTGTTAATCATTTCTGGCTGGATTTACAATGGTATACCTGCCAGGCGCTGAGCAAATCGGGTCACCCTTATGAGCAGTGGGGTGATATCATCAAGCGCGACTTGGGTATGTTTCTGGAGCGGTTGCCCGATCTTGAATTGCAAAGCTACAACGACGGTACGCCCTTTGCCGATGAAATAACCCGGCAATGGATAGATCAGCATGTACAGGGAAATCAGGCGCCGATCGAACCGGATCTTCAGGCTAGCGCGTCGCATGACGATAACGATATTTTATCGCAGGAGAGCGAGGCGCTGGCGCGAGTAGAAAATGACGGCATCGATGCCGCGCTGGCCTGGCTGGGGGAGTTGCCCGAGGTGAATACTCTGCGTCAACGTTGGCTGCAGCGCCTGCTGATGGCGCGGGTGTCGGAGCAGGGCGGACGCACGGACATCGCTCTCGCTCTGCTCAATGAACTGAATAGTTCGCCGCAGCCGTTGCAATTGCAATACTGGGAACCGGAGTTGATTTTCGAAGTACGGGCGAGATTATTGAAGATAATGCGGGTAAAAATGCAGCGCAGCGAGGGAGATAAAACCATGCTGGCGCAACAGATAGATACCCTAATCGCCGGTCTGGTGGCTATCGATCCGGTCAAGGCGGCGTTGGTGTGCGGCCAATAGAATGGCGTACCCACGCCCCCGTTAAAATATTTCATCTGCCATGATTGAGCAGGTAAAAATGTGATGATGAGGACAACATGGATGATCTAACCCTGCGCTACTTTGAAGCTGAAATGCGTTACCTGAAAGAAGCAGCGAAGGAATTTGCGCAGGCCCATCCAGACCGAGCGGCGATGCTCAATCTGGATAAAGTCGGCGATCGCGATCCCTATGTCGAGCGCCTGTTCGAAGGCTTCGCCTTTATGATGGGGCGGCTGCGTGAAAAGCTGGACGATGACCTGCCGGAACTGACCGAAGGGCTGGTCAGTCTACTGTGGCCGCACTATCTGCGTACGATCCCGTCGCTCTCTATTGTGGAGCTGGCTCCGGAGTGGCGCGATATGAAAACTACTGATGCGGTCAAGGCCGGGTTTGAGGTTATCTCCCGTCCAGTCGGTGCTCGCGGCACTCGCTGTCGTTACCGTACGACACGTTCCTTGCTTTTGCATCCTCTGAATCTGACCCAGGCCTCACTGCATAGCGAATCAGACGGGCGTTCGATTATCCGTTTGCGTTTTGATTGTAGCGAGCTGGCGGACTGGCGTCGTGAAGACCTGAGCCGGTTACCGCTCTACCTCAACGCGGACAGCCCTGTCAGTTCGGCGCTGCACTTGGCGTTTACCCGCCAGACCCAGGCGATATACCTGCGCCATCCTGGTCAAGGCAGTGAACGCAGCCGGCTGAACGGGTATTTTTCGCCTCAGGGATTTGGCAGCGAAGATCTGCTATGGCCAAAAGGCGATGCCGCCTTTAGTGGCTACCAGCTATTGCTGGAATATTTTACTTTCCGTGAAAAGTTCATGTTTGTCGAACTCAATGGTCTGGAGAGGGTTGATTTTCCGGATAATCTCCCCTGGTTCGAACTGGATGTGGTGCTGAATGAGTCATGGTCGCACGAGCTCACCTTCAGTCAGGAAAATATTCTGCTGCACTGCGTGCCGGTGATTAATCTGTTTGAACTGGATGCCGATCCTCTGACCATTTCCGGGTTGGAAAATGAATATTTACTGCGGCCGCTGCGGGTGCAGGACGGACATACGGAAATCTATTCCGTGGACAGCGTGCGTTCCTCGAAACGGGTAAAAGAGCAGGAATATGTTCCTTTCACCAGTTTTCGTCATCGTGGCGGCATGTTGCGCCACACGGCACCCGAACGCTATTTTCACACCCGCGTGCGGCGCGGGCCATCCGGACTGCACGATACCTGGCTTATTCTCGGCGGCGATGCGTTCGAGTCGGATAAATTGTTCCCCGACGAAACCCTGTCGCTACGTATGACCGGCACCAACGGACAACTGCCTCGCAAGGCGCTGCGCAGCACGCTGTTGGACAGTGCGCATCAATCGGCGCAGGTGCCGTTGCGCGTGCGTAATCTGTGCTCGCCAACCATGCCTTGCTATCCGCCCGCGGAAGATCGTTTTCACTGGCGCGTACTCAGCCATTTGGGGTCGAACTTTCTCAGTATGATGGATAACGCCGAGGTACTGCGCGGCACGTTGGCGCTCTATGACTGGACCGACAGTGAAATGAACCGGCGGCGGCTTGAGGCTATTGTCGATGTGAAACACCATTTGATGCAGCGTTTCGAGAAAGGGTTTATGCTGCGCGGCGTGGATATTGAAGTGACGCTGAACAATGAAGGATTCAGCGGGAAAGGCGATATTTGCCTCTTCGGCGAACTGCTCAACCGCTTTTTCGCACTGTATGCCGATATTCACCTGTTCACCCAGCTAACGTTAATTATACAACCGAACGGAGAGTGCCTGCGATGGAAAGAGAATCACAGCCAGCGCATACCCGGTTGATTGCTGCGTTGCAGGAAAGCCTGCCTAAAGCTAACTTCTATCGTTTTTGTCAGCTTATTGAGTTCGCTCAGGGGGCCGCGCCGCCTTTGGGGACCACCGTGACGCCCAAAGACGATCCTGTGCGTTTCCGGCCCCATCCGGGGATGGGATTTCCAGCCAGCGAGCTGAAAGGAGTCGAATGGGACGAACAGCGCCCCGAGCAGCCCCCGACCATTCGCACGACATTTTTGGGGCTGTACGGTGTCGATTCGCCATTGCCGACCAGCTATCTTGATGATATTGCCCAGCGGCGAGAGGGGCATGAGGCGCTGGAAGCGTTTCTGGATATTTTCAATCATCGCTTTTTGACGCAGTTTTATCGCATCTGGCGTAAATACTCCTATCCGGCTTCGTTTGAACCCGGCGGACGCGATAATACGTCGCAGTGTCTTTTGGGGTTGATAGGGCTGGGAATACCGGGCGCCGCCAAACACATTGCCACGCCGATTTCTCGTTTTCTGGCGTTGCTAAGCACCATGCGTATGCCGACGCGTACCGCGGAAGGTATCGTTGCGCTGGTCAAACTGTTGTCGCCCGAAACGCGCGCCGAAGTGCGGGCGCACTATCCACAGCGGGTTGCCATAAAACAGCGAGTGGCGCTTGGCGGCAAGACACCGGTGAATTTGTCTCAACGACAGGTGCTTGGCAAAAGCGCGATTGATGCGAATAGTCAGTTTGAGCTGACGCTTTACCCAGCGACGCCTGAACAGGCCAAAGACTGGATGGAGAACGGACAGCTTCACACCGATCTGATGGTTCTGCTGCGAGTCTATCTTGGCTGGCGCTGTACCGCCAGATTGCGCCTGAGGGTGCCGCGCAGCGTATTGCCCCACGCCACGCTTGGCAGTCGCGAAGTGTTGCTTGGCCGCAACAGTTTACTCAGTCTTAAAAAAAATATTTCACAATCTGGACTCCAGGAGGATGTTACTGTCCATCTGGGCATTTATCGAGGACTGGAGCCCAATACTATTAAACGAGAGGCCATTGATGGCGGTTATCACTTCTAAATTTAATGTCGCTTATGCGGCGATACCTTTGATTTTGGCTACCACACTTACTGGCTGTGGGTTAACGCAAAGTGTCTCTGATGGTACGGTTTCGATGACGAGATCGCTGTTTTATAAAACCATAAAGACGCTGCATCTTGATTTTACCACCCGTAGTACGGTCAACGCCGATGACAATAATGCGCCGCTGGCGACGGTAATTCGCATCTATCAATTAAGAGATCGCAAAGCGTTTGACCGGGCGGATTACCAGACGCTTTTAGAAAACGCGAATGAGGCGCTCAAGGGCGATATTCTGGCGGAGCGCGATGTGACGGTGATGCCTGACGGTTCAGCGGCGCTGGATATGCCAATGGAGCAGAATGCGCGCTATGTCGCGGTGTTCGGGCTATTCCGTTCGCCGGATATTCAGGGAGATACCTGGCGAGTGGTACTTGAACGCAACGATCTGGATCCGGATGAAGCTCGGCGTATTCAACTAGAGAGCGGCGGTCTGAAACTGCTGCCTGAGGACTAATGGTGCAATGAATCCTTCATTGTATGAAATGTTGACCTTCAATTTTGCGGGCGAACTGGATATTCATCAGGTCGACGAACGCCAACAGGTGATTATGTCGGTTCTGGATAATATGCAGCGCATTCTCAACAGTCGCGCCGGTACGCTGGCGCATCTGCCGGATTATGGTCTGCCGGACATGAATGAGATCTTACAAGGGCTGCCGGCGACGTCTCATTTGCTAATGGCGACCATGCGTCTTACGTTGCTGAAATATGAGCCGCGCTTAAAGCAGGTCACGCTGACGCTACTGCCAGAAATCGCGCCGGGCCATCTGCGTTACACCATCGAAGCCGAACTAAAAGAGGTGGGATTGGTGCGCTTTGGCACGGAGTTTATTCCTGAAGGGCGCGTGCTGGTCAGGCATTTGCGTCAGCAAGGACAAATGGAACCCTAGTTTTACCCCCACACGCCTTTTTTATCCCCCCGACCATGAGTCAGTCTGTTACGGGCGTTAGACTTGTTCCCGTAGCGGATTGATGCGACGAAAAAAAACGCTAATTGTTTAACATGCAAAAAGCAGACGCCTATCGACGTCTGCTATCCGCGTTGAACGTCTCGCAGGTTTCATCCATATTTCGCTCATTATCGAAGAGTTCAGGTCTGAAAACGTTAAAGTCATGCCCTATCTATGCACCAGAGGGCGAAAATATGATTGCAGTACTTTTCGAGGCGGATGTCGTGCCCGCACGGCAAGGTCGCCTTTAAAAAATGGTTTGATGTGATGGTGTGATCGGCTGGTTAGCGTGTGGCCCGTAGATGATGTGGTCGGCGGGGCGATGATCGGTATAACTCAGTCCGGTTGGCGATGGGGCGGATCGCTCACGTCGGACTGAGTTCCCTCCTAGTGTTCCGCTATTCGGAACAGTGAGTTGGGGGGCATGGTATAGATGAAACAATAGCTATTCCACTTCTGAAATTTTTACTGGACGGCCCTCTTTAATTGATTTATTTGCCGCGGCGGCGATGAGAACCGGATACAAACCATCCGTATCCGTAATCGGAGGAACTTTGTCGTTGATTACTGCGTCGGCAAAGGCTTTCATCTCATCGATAAACGCTTGCGTATAGCGATCCCACATTACCTTATAGGTCGTACCGTAGGAGGTGTCATCGGCGCCAAATACGACGGCGGTATTGGGGATATCATTCGCACTCTGTACCGAACCCTTCGTACCGAATACCTCCAAACGCTGATCGTAGCCATAGACCGCCTGACGACTGTTGTCGATTACGCCGAGCGCGCCGTTTTCAAAAGTCAGTGTGACCAGCGCGGTGTCCACGTCGCCTTCCGCACCGATAGCCGGATCGACCAGTACGGTTCCTTTGGCATAAACCTCGGTGACTTCGCTGTCGGCTAAAAACCGAATCATATCAAAATCATGGATCATCATATCGTAGAAGAGCCCTCCCGAACGGCGCACATATTCAATCGTCGGCGGCTGCGGATCGCGGGAACTGATGCGCAGGATATGCGGCGTGCCAATCTTGCCGTCGCGCACGGCGTCATACACCGCGCGGTGGTTATGATCGAAGCGGCGAACGAAGCCGATCTGCATTTTTACGCCGGCTTCCTTTACGGCGGCGAGCGCCTTACGAACGCGTTCAACGTCATGATCGACAGGCTTTTCGCAGAAGATATGCTTGCCGGCGGCGGCGGCCTTGATAATTTGGTCGGCGTGGGTATCGGTCGACGAGCAGATCAGGACCGCATCAATTTCCGGATCGGAGAAAACCGAATCCACATCCTTGGTTGCGACAGGAATTCCGAGTCCCTTAACGAAAGATTCGCCTTCCTGAGTGAGGTATGGGTCCGCCACGGTTTTGATCTGCATATCCCGTACGCTGGAATAGATATTTTCGATATGAACGCGCCCGATGCGTCCGGCGCCGAGGACGGCTATTTTCATTGGAGTCGTTATTTTTTTCATTTGTATTGTTCCTATTTAGGGTATGTAGGGCTATTGAATCGCTTTCTTCAGGATTTTTATGTCCTCACGCACAAGCTCATAAGGATCTTGGGCCTGTGAACGCAGAGGAAGCTGGTCGTAGTAATTTTCCAGTAGGATGTAACCGGTGAAGTCATGCTTTTTCAGCCAGGATAGGGTGTCGAAAAAACCAGAATCGCCTGAGCCCAGCAAGCCGCCACTCATCGCTCCTTGTCCGTCCTTGACGTGAATCTGGTTGCACATATACGGAAATGCGCCTTCCAGAATGTCGATTTGTGAATAATTGCGGAATAGGTGATAGTTCTGGCTGTCGTAATACAGATAGAAGTTTGGACGATTCACCAGGTCGGACATTTTGCCAAATTCGAGCGGGGTCATCAGGTTTTCGCAGGCAACGGATATACCGTGTTCGCCGGCTGCGTCGCATAAATATTGGAACGCGCGCACACTGTGTATAAGATCCTCCTCCGTTATGACCTCGCTTGCCGCGAAGCCGGGCACCTGGATGACCGGCACGTTGAGAACCTTGGCGGTTGTCACCGCACGGCGCAGTAGATCCCAGACGATCTCGTACTCTTTCGTGTTCTGCCGGGCGTGCATGGGAATATTGTCGAAGTCGTTGAGCGCGACCGCGCAATACTCGATACCGTACTTCTGCTGCTCATTGAGATAAATGGTCTGCATTTCGTGATGGGTAATAGGATAGTCGTTTTCATAAAGTCCGATCTTCAGCGAAAGCGCGTCCAATCCGACAGCGGCGGCGATCTGTGTGGCATACAGTCCCGCCCCGGGTAGACCCCAGTCGCACGCACCGATTTTAATTTGTTTCATAATGACTCCCCTGTACATTTTTTATGTTATTCATTTCGTCTCTCTCGTGCGGTTAGAGCGGCCATTACGTATGGTTAGCGCTTATTCAGCTTGCAGAATTGGACGCGCAAAGCCGGTCCTTATGCTTCGTAACGCATACGTAATTGCATCTCGATCGTTTCCAAAGAGCGGCGCGCGGTTTCAGGCACTTTGAACGTCACGAACAGCAATACCAGCACGTTGATTCCGGCAAAAATCAAGAAGATGGCGTAGTAGCCGATGATATCCGCCAGAATCGGGAAAAACTGTGACACCAAAGCGCAGCTTACCCACAGACAGGTACTGCAGATCCCCATTCCTAAGCCGCGGATTTTTAGCGGAAAGATTTCCGAAAGAACAACCCAGACCGTCATTCCCCATGAACCAGAGAATCCGACCATAAAGAGGCACATACATGCCAGCATCAGCGGACCCGAACTAATGTTGAGAACGCCCAGGCCGCCAAGCAATGCGATTGAAACACACATCAGGATGTTTCCGGCCATAAGCAGTTTTTTGCGTCCCCAGCGATCGATTAACACCATCCCCAGGAAGGTAAAGAGCAGATTGATGATGCCGATGCCCAGCGTGGACAGCAGAGCAAAATGTTCGGAGAACCCCACGCCGAGCAGAATCGTCGGCGTATAGTACAGAAGAACCTGCGCGCCAAGGATCTGCTGGCCGATGGCCAGCCCTATGCCGATCAGGATGACCTTTTGGACCCACGTCTCGGAGAGCACTTTCCTTATGTTCTGGCTCCGCTTCTTTTCCATTTCATTCACGCTGTTGATCTCCGAGATCTCCGCATCGACTTCCTGCTCGTTGCGTATCATGAGTAAAACCTTTCTCGAAGCGGCTTCGCTGACATTCTTAAATAGCCAGCGTGGGCTTTCCGGCATAAAAATCATACCGACCATCAGCATGACCGAGGGAACCACGGCCAAACCGACCATCATGCGCCAATCGGCAGTGGCGGCGCAGACGTTGCCAAAGATATACGCCATAAGGATACCGACGGCATTCATGCTGGTATTGATGCCGCCGATCATCCCGCGACTGCGCGCCGGCGCTATTTCGGAAAGATAGACCGGCACCAGACCTGACGCGCCGCCGACGGCGACCCCAAGGATGATGCGTGAAAAAACCAATACGGATACCGTCGGCGCCCAGGCGCAGCCCAATGCGCCAATCGTGAAGAGAAAACCCAACGCGATGATTACGCGTTTACGGCCGAAACGATCCGAAAGCGGTCCGCTCATCACCGCGCCGGGAATGGCGCCCCACAGCACGCCGCTGACAATCAACCCTTGCGCGGCGGAAGATAATTGAGTCGCGGACAGTGTGGGATCTTGTTTGATATAGGTGAGCGCTATGGCTATGACGCCAGTGTCATAGCCAAATAGCAGGCCCCCCAAGGCGCCGAAAAAATAGATGACGCCGGTCTTGACATTTCTATTGCTCATTCCCGGTTTCCCCTCCAAAGCATGCGAGACTCTATTGAAAGAGAAGCCGGTATTGCTGACTCATTGTCAGGGTGTTATGCCCATCGGTAAGTCTTTCAACCTATTCCCCCGGCAATCAACACCCCTAAATGTCTTAATTTAATAAATTTAGAAGCGACAACTATCCTGACAGAGGGGGCCCTCTATCATGCTAATGCATTAATAATTAATACATTCTGGCTTTCTTAAGCTTCTCTTCTTTGTTTTTGTAAGAAACCTGAGTCCCTTCGGATTTGCTGATGGAGGCCACACCGAAATGCCACCAGGAGTGATAGCCCTCAGCCATCGTTTTAGGCAGCACCTTGGCATCGATCAGCGTAGAAACCGTCTGCTTCTTGCTGTCCTCAATGGCGGCGCGCAGTTCCTCCGGCGTTTTGGCCGTATAGGTCTTTAGACCATAGCCCTCGCCGACCTTGGCGAAATCCAGATAGATATAGTCGCCGTCGGTTTTTCCGGTTTCCTCATCGCGGTAGCGGAACTCGGTGCATAGGCTGCCTACACCATTGCCCATTTGCAGGTTGTTTATGCAGCCAAAAGCGCAGTTGTCGAAAATTATCACGTTAATTTTCTTCTTTTCCTGAATCGAGGTGGTTAGCTCGGAGTGGAGCATCAGGAAGGCGCCGTCGCCGACAAGGGCGTAGACTTCTTTGTCCGGGCAGGCCAGCTTGGAGCCCAACGCTCCCGATACCTCATAGCCCATGCAGCTGTAACCGTATTCCATGTTGTAGGAATCCTTGGCGTCGGTCAGCCACATGCGCTCCATGTCTGCGGGCAGGCTGCCGGAAGCGCTGACCACGATGGCGTCGTCTGCAATGCACTCCCGCACAATGCCGAGACCGTTGGTTTCGGTAATCTTGCCGCCAATCGTGTTGATATAGTCGTCAATGATCTTCGGCGTCCATGAGGGAACGATGGGAACGAAGTCCTGGCCGTATGTCAGGCTCTGAACCCTTTTTAGCTCCGTTATATAATCGGCTTTGATACCTTCAATCTCTCCATTGGCATAACCGGGCCGATATCCCTTGGCCTTAAGTTCCGCGCCGATGGCGGCCAGACAGGTCTTGGCATCGCCCACAACCTTGGCGGCGTCCAGTTTCTCCGCGTGGTACTCGGAAACGTTGATGGTCAGCACCTTGACGTCGGGGTGGCGAAAGATCTCCTTTGAACCGGTGGTAAAATCGGAAAAACGAGTACCGATACCCACGATCAGATCGGCTTTTTCCGCCACGGTATTGGCGGCCGGTGTGCCGGTCACGCCTACGCCGCCCATGTTCATGGGGCTGCTTGAAGGGGTGGCGCTCTTACCGGCCTGGGTCTCGGCGTAGGGGATGCTCAGTTCCTCGCAAAGACTCTGCAGGGTAGCGCCAGCCTCGGAGTACCGCGTGCCGCCGCCGCCAATGAACAACGGCCGCTTGCTGGCCAGGATCATTTTCACGGCATCCTGTATCTGGTCGGGATCCGCCGGCGTTCTGGCAATGCGATGCACGCGTTTCTGGAAGAAATAGTCAGGAAATTCAAAGCTCTCACCCTGAACGTCCTGAGGAAGCGCGATACATACCGCACCGGTTTGAGCGGGATTGGTAAGCACCCGCATCGCATTGATCATCGCCGTCATCAGCTGTTCGGGGCGGTTGACGCGATCCCAGTACCGGCAAACCGGTTTGAACGCGTCATTGGTGGTGATCGCCAGGCTGGAGTCATGCTCTATCTGCTGCAGCACCGGGTCGGGCTGGCGGGTCGCAAAGGTGTCGGCCGGAAGCAGCAACAGCGGTACGTTGTTGACCGAAGCCGTCGCGGCGGCGGTCACCATATTGGCGGCGCCGGGGCCAATGGAGGATGTGCAGGCGATGATCCTGCGGCGGTTATTCTGTTTTGCGTAGGACATCGCCACATGGGCCATGCCTTGCTCGTTGCGGCCATGGTAGACCCGCAGTTCGCCCGGATCTTCATCCAATGCCTGTCCCAGACCAACCACGATGCCGTGGCCGAAGATGGCGAAGATACCATCCACGAACCGGTTCTCTACGCCGTCCAAGCTGACATATTGCTGGTTCAGAAACTTGACGACTGCTTGACCGACGGTCATTCTCGTTTTCTTCATTTTGTCTCTCTCCTTACAAACTAATTGTTATCTGTAGTCGATCCAAACAGCACCGTTATCAGCGGAACGAACGCAATTTTCCACCCAGCGCACACCTTCCAATCCCGCATGGACATCCGGGTACCAATAGTCGACCGTTTCATGCTTGTCGGCGGCGACCATTGCTCGTGCAAAGCGGCCATACAGATTGGACCATGCTTCAAAGAGCCCTTCCGGATGTCCGCCGCCGATGCGGTCTTCCTCCCGTGCGGAGGGATATAGGCAGTCCATCCCGCGGTCAAATATCCGTATGGGTTCGCCCTGCACCTCGTAAAGAAGTTGGTTGGGACGCTCATCCCACCATTCCAGGCTCGCCTTTTCGCCAATCACGCGAATTTTCTGACCATGCATCGAGCCGCTATTTACGCAGCAGGACCACGCCATGCCGACGGCGCCGTTGTCATATTCCATAAGGGTGTATGCGTTGTCTTCCAGGGGAGCGCGGCTTTTGACGAAACTCTGCCTGGCGCACATCAGACGTTTGATTTTGAGGTTCGGCAGCAGCACCTCGGATAGGTAGTATGGATGCGTTCCCACGTCCCCCAACACATAGCTGGGGCCAGCCATTTTGGGGTCTACGCGCCACCGGGTGCTTTCTGCGTTTTTTTCTACCGCCACGTTATGCGCGCCGTGCGCAAATTGCATATTAACGATGCGAATTTCGCCCAGATCGCCCGCGGCAATCATCTGGCGTGCCTGTTCGATCAACTGATGGCCGGCGTATCCATAGGTAACGCCGACCACCTTGTTTTTACTTTTTGCCAGGGCCACCAGCTCCTCGGCTTCTTTGGTGGTAAAGCAGAGCGGTTTCTCACAGACGACATGGAGGCCGGCGTTCAGCGCCGCCTTGCAGATTTCATAGTGGGTTCCGTTGGGCGTTGCGATAGTGACGACTTCGATTCCGTCCGGACGCTGCTGTTCCTTCTCGAACATGGTTTGATAATCCGGGTAGCAACGATCGTTCGCGATATGCAGTTTATTACCGAACGCCTTGCCGCGTTCTGGGTTAATATCAAGGGCGCCAGCCACCAGCTCGAAGTAAAAATCGCGCAACGCGGCGCTACGATGAATATAACCAATCTGGCTCGTGCCGCCGCCGCCGACCATGGCCCAGCGAAGAGGGCGTTCGATCTTTTTGTCTCCATAGATCATGGTAATCTTCCTCGGTTTTATCAGTAACCAACACTAAGCAAGTAATCCAGGCTCTTTTTTACTTCCGCGAGGCTGGCATCCGCATTTCTGGGATCCTTTTCCTGTTCCACGGTGATGAAACCGTTGTAGTCAATTTCCTTGAGCAGTTTCAGCACGGCTTGATAGTCGACGATCCCCTGCCCAATGGGGCACATAACGCCTTTGGCGCAAGCCTCGAAAAAGCGGATTTTCTGCTTCATAACCTCAGAATAGACTTTTGAATCAATATCTTTGAAGTGAACATAGTCAAGCCGGGACGCGTATTTCCGCAGCCACTCGACAGGATCCATGCCTGAGTAAGTCAGGTGGCCGGTATCCAGACAGAATCCGGCTACTTCCGGCGGAATATCATCGGCAATCCTGTCGATCTCGTCGGCAAACTCGACGTATCCGCCGGCATGGGGGTGAATAACGGCGCGGACGCCATACTCTTCCCAGGCTTTCTTGGCGATGGTGTAAAAGTGTTCCACGGTGCGTTTCCAGACATCTTCAGGCAATTTAGGCGCCCGGTCCGGGTGGCCTGCGGCGTAGTCACGTTCGTCGTGTCCCCAATCCATCACGGTAAGATACGGCGCCGCGAAATGCTGTCCCTCGTCCTTCGGCGTCTGTGGCAGTTTGGTGATCAACGAACAAATTTCTCCAGTCTGCCGCAGGAGGTTTTGATAGTTGCTTTCCGATACCATGTCATCAAAAATAGTGCCGGCGACAATAATCAGATCGTTCTTTTCCAATTCTGCTGACACGCGTTCCAGCTCCAGCGGAATATACCCATATGGGCCAAGCTCTATCCCTTTGTATCCCGCCTGATGCGCCTCGGACAACACTCGCTCCCATGGCGGAAGATGTGGATTTGTTACATCGTCCACTCCCCAGCAGCAAGGCGCGCTTGATATTCTGATTCCCATAAAATCCCCATCTATATCCAGTTAAAATATTAATTCGTTTAACATTATTTTTATGACGGCGATAAGACTGCACACTCCCTTTATTCCCTTACCGGACAAGCGAGCGGATATTCCTCAGGGAGATAAAACGCGGCCATTACGGCACAATCTAGCATTGTCCTTATATATTTAATTTGCATCAGATAAATAAGAAAGTTTCGGGTACCTAATAAGATGAGAGGAAGTATATTTCTCTCTGGCAACGAATACTTTAGCGATCTTGAGTTAAATAATGACGTAAATGCCGATCGGCATCACATATTACTTTCGGCTTATTCACAATGTTGCTTTGTTCTCCAGAAAAAGGCATGCAGCCCTCAAATGCTCAGGACTCTCCATAAATTGGAATATGCCGCATCGGAGAATATTCCGTGTGCGATAAAGCCGCCGTTTCTCTGCGGCGCCGTAGCATGTGCCCGACGCGGGGGGATCAACCGACCTTTGTACGAACCCAGGCGTGTGGCTAGAATCATGCCGCTGATGCGGTTCCTTCGGCGGTCGTTCCTTTTTCGAACCGCCAGTGACGGAATTCTCGTCTCATCCCTGAGACTCGCCTACCGGGCCAGCGCATTCGCAGGGTCGCCGACCTCTGCGTAATTTCTTACGCCGTGGGATGAGGAGTTTAAATTTTGAATTAATATTAAATATCAGTATGTTAAATATAAAAAGGCAAGCAAGGCATCAGGCCGCGTGGCTCGCCCTGGAAGGCTTCTTATTTACGCCCGACGCGCCGTGGTCGGGTATTTTTCAATGTCGCTTTTCGTTGCTGGATATCCTGCGCCTGAGTTTGGTGTTTGTGTTTGCCGCGCTGGCGAAGACGTTTTTCGCTCAAGATCCGAGAGCCGCTTCAACGCCAATTGCCGCCATTGACAGATAAAAATAGAGCGCTATTAAGCACATCTATTTAGACGGTGAATCCCGTTCCTGATGAACAAAGCAACATTGTGAATAAGCCGAAAGTAATATGTGATGCCGATCGGCATTTACGTCATTATTTAACTCAAGATCGCTAAAGTATTCGTTGTCAGGGGGAAATATACTTCCTCTCATCTTATTAGGTACCCGAAACTTTAGATATTTGGCTTATTTATTTGATGCAAATTAAATATATAAGGGTGACGGAAAATGGCGCCGTAATGGCCGTATTTTCCCCATCTTTATTAGGAATATCCGCTCGCCTGGCCGATGAGGGGATAAAGGAAAGGTTACAGGTACAGGGATTAAGGCCGATGCTGATAATATTTTATAAAAATCCTGTTTTTTAAACGGTTATGAAATTATATGAAAAGGATCGCTTGCTAGGTTATGTATAGGTATATCAATACTATTTAGTTAATTTATTGGGGTAATTATCCCCGTCAGGTCTGTCTGGAAATATCCTACCCACCACTGAGCCGTGTTGTTTGATTTACAGTTCAAATATAGGACGCGCCTGCGGGAAAAAAAAATTAAATAACATGAGGTAAGACTATGTCTTCAACAGGCAATGATTCAGTGGGATTAAAGCTGTCGGCAGGAGGCTTGCCAGTCAAACATAATGTGGGCTATCTGCTGAAAATATGTGGAGTGGCGGCGCTGGGCGGCCTCCTGTTTGGTTATGACACATCGGTTATTTCCGGCGCGATTGGGCCTTTGCGTGCGGCGTTTCAACTGTCGGCGGCGGAAACTGGATGGGCGGTGTCGAACGTGGTGGTGGGATGTATCCTCGGCGCGATAGTGGCCGGTTATTTCGCCAATCGCTTCGGCCGACGGGTCACACTGTTTCTGTGCGCCTTGCTGTTCACCGTCCAGTCCGTTGGCGCGGCGCTGGCGCCTGATTTTTTCTGGTTTGTCATTTTTCGCTTAGTCGGGGGTATCGCCGTCGGTATCGCCTCGGTCGTTTCGCCGATGTATATGTCGGAAGTTTCGCCGAAAAACATGCGCGGCCGGGCGGTCAGCATGAATAACTTCGCGATTATCTTTGGCCAAATCGTCGTCTTCATCGCCAACTATATGATTGCACGAGACGCGACGGAGATCTGGCTGCAAGCCGTGGGGTGGCGCTGGATGATTGCGTCCGAGGTCATTCCCTGCGTGCTTTTCTGCGCCGTGATTTTCTTTATCCCTGAATCGCCGCGCTGGCTCATGCTGCGTGGCCAGGAGGAAAGCGCGAAGAAAACGCTCACCCACATCTCCAACGAAGAGCACGCTCTGAGCCTCATGGATGAAATTCGCGAATCGATTAACGAAACCCGCGGAAACGTGCAAGTCCGTTTCAGGGATCTGCGAAAGGACTTGAATGCGCGCTGGCTGGTGTTTTTGGGTTTTATGATCGCGGGCCTTCAGCAAGTCATGGGCGTTAACGTGATGATGTACTACGCGCCGATGGTGCTAAGAAGCTCGAGCGGCAACATGGCGGAGGCCCTGTTCCAGACGATATGGATCGGCGTCGCGCAGTTAATCGGTAATGCGATCGGGGTTGCGCTAGTTGACCGCAAAGGGCGGCGGCCGCTGATTGCTGTCGGCTCGGTCGGCGTAATCGCCAGCCTATTGGTTGTTTCTGTCAGCATGTACACGAAAAGTAACCATCTGATGTTAACAGGCATGTTGGCTTATATGGTGTTTTTCGGCATGTCCTGGGCGCCGCTTGCCTGGACCCTGATCTCCGAAATCTTTCCCAACCGCTGCCGGGGTCTCGGTATGAGCATCGCGTGTACGTCCAACTGGATATTCAATTTTACCGTAGCCCAGGGTTTCCCCATGCTCAACGAAAACCCCTGGCTGTTGGAACGATTCCACGGCGCTTTTTCGATGTGGTTGTTCGCGGGTTTAGGGCTGTTTGCGATGTGGTTCGTGATGCGTTTCGTACCCGAAACCAACGGGGTTTCGCTCGAAAAAATGGAGGATACGATGATGCGTTATGCGCCGGGCCGTCGTCATGCGTCATCTCGGTGAAGCCGCGCCTAAGGAAGGGCGATAGTAGGGAGATGGTCTGGGTTATCCCCGGCCATGCCCCTGAAATTTGGCCGAATTACAAGCAGACCCTGGATTTTTACGCCTAATCAGGCACAAGTTTAGAAGAGGAAGACATGATGAAAAACAAGGTAAGTATACGTGAACGGATCGCCGCTGCCCCAATTTCCTGGGGGGTTTGGGAAGCGAATGGCGCCTCTGGCTGGACGCTTCCCCCCGACCTTTATTTGCGACAAGTTCAGGAACTCGGGCTGACGGCAACCGAGTTCGGCCCTGAGGGGTGGCTGCCTGTCGATGGGCGTGCCCGGAAGGCGTTGCTGGATGCCTACGGTTTGCAGAGCCTGGGGGCGTTCGTACCGGTGTTGTTGTTCAAGAAAGATCACGACCCCCTGCCGGAGGTAGAGAAGATCCTCGATAATTATGTGCAGGCCGGCGCTTCAACCATCATCTACGCCGCGCTGTCCGGCGGGCAGGGATACAACGATCGGCCGACGCTGAGCGCCGCCGAATGGACCACTTTCTTCGCTAACCTGGATCGGCTGGTCAAGGCGGCAAAGAAACGCAATATCACGCCCACACTACACCATCACATGGGGACGATTATCCAGACGGCGGATGAAATCGATCGGTTGCTCACCCATTCGGAAATCGGTCTGTGCCTGGATACCGGACACGCCATGATCGCCGGCATCCATCCGATTGACCTCGCCAAAAAGTACGGATCGCGTATCAATTTCGTCCATCTGAAAGATGTTAACAACGCCGTCGCCAAGCGGGTGCAAAAGGGCGAATTGATGTACATGGATGCGCTCAGCAAGGGAATCTTCCATCCCCTTGGCTCTGGAGAGGCGCAGATCGGCGAGATCGTCATGGCTCTCGAGGAGGCCGGGTACCGCGGCTGGTATGTCATGGAGCAGGATGCGATTCTCGCATCTGAGGACGACCTCGCAGCCACATTTAACGATATCAAGGAAAGCCTTGCCTTTCTTTGGAGTCTTTCCGAATAAGGCGCCGTACGCCGTTAGCGCACAAAATTCTTGTAAAAGTAAAAAACAACACATATCAAAGGAGATGTTGCAATTATGAACGCAAAATCGTTGAAAATGGGCGTAATTGGTATCGGACGAATCGGTTCCGATCACGCTCGAACAATAAGGACCGTCAGTGGCGTCGGCGACTTGTTCCTGGCAGATGTCGTTTCGGAGAAAGCCGAAGCCGTCGCTAAGGAGCTGAACGCCACCGCGATTCCTGCAGAGAAAATCCTCGACGAAGTTGATGCGGTGGTGATCACGACGCCGACCAACGATCACGCCAACTGGATTATCGCCGCGGCCGAAAGGAATATTCCCGTATTCACCGAGAAACCCGTCGCGCTTGATGCGGCTACGACCAAGTCGGTGCTTGATGTCATCGAGCGGACTGGAACCCTGGTTCAGGTCGGGTTCATGCGCCGTTTTGACGGGGGGTATATCAACGCCAAGAAGCGGTTGGAAAGGGGAGATATCGGCGAACTCCATCGCGTACATATCACCATGGGCGATTTTCCGCCTCCTCCGGCCTCTTACATCCCTGGGTCCGGATTCATATTCAAGGACTGCATCATTCATGACGTTGATGTCACGCGTTGGGTTACGGGACAAGAGATTACCGAAGTCTATGCGGTCGGCAAGGCCCGCGGCCCCGCCACCTATATTGGTGAGTTAGGGGACATCGACGAAGGCGGCGGTATCTGGACCCTAAGCGACGGAACGCTCGCCACCTTCCAGGTGAGCCGCAACAATGGCGCCGGCTACGATATCCGGATGGAATTGTTTGGCACTGAAGAGACGCTGTCCGTTGGGTTCGATACTTACATGCCGGTGACGTCCGCTGAACCGGAATTCGTCTTCCAACAGGCAGGCAAACGTTATCCCAACTTTTACCCGCGCTTCATCCCGGCCTACAAATCGGAGATTCGGCAGTTTATCGAAACGGTGAATGCCGGCGGAAAGAGTATCGCGACGGTTGCCGATGCCCTGGAAGCCTTATATGTCTGTGATGCTCTCGACTTATCGTTGAAAGAACACCGTCCCGTAAAAATCGATGAGGTTCGGCTGTAAGTCTGTATTCAGTTTGGGCCTGGGGCTGAAGGCTTGATGATGCTCAATCGACTGGGTAATTGGACCACTGATAAGGTGCGGGGAAACCGGGTCATGACTGCGTTCAGGTTCTTTTTGTCAGCCTCGCGCCTAACTAAAAACGAATTAAAGTAAGGAGAGCCAGATGTCTCATCATGAAGATATGCAGGTTTATGCCAGAAACATCCGAGTGGAATCGCTCAAAGCGTTTAGCGAACTGGGATTTGGTCATGTCGGCGGGGTTATGTCGGCGGCGGATTTGTTGGGTGTTCTGTATGGCGGCGTTATGAAGATTGATCCCAAAAATCCGCAGTGGGAGGATCGTGACTATTTCGTCATGTCCAAAGGGCATGCCGGCCCCGGCCTCTACGCGGCATTGGCGCTGCGCGGGTATTTCCCGCTTGAAGAGCTGAAAACGATTAATACCAACGGTACCCGGTTGCCCAGTCACTGTGACCGCAACAACACCCCCGGAATTGATATGACGACGGGATCGCTGGGGCAGGGAATGTCTACCGGTATCGGCATTGCTCACGGCAACAAGATTCTCGGCAAGTCGAATTATACCTACCTTCTGCTTGGCGATGGCGAATGTCAGGAGGGGCAGATCTGGGAAGGGGCTCTCTACGCGCCGCAACAGAAGCTATCCCATCTCATCGCCTTCATTGACTACAACAAGCAGCAGTTGGATGGCTATACCAAAGATATCTGCGATCTTGGCGATCTGCGTCAGAAATTCAATGACTTTGGTTGGTACGCCTTGGAGGTGGACGGACATGATATCGATGCAATCGTTGCCGCCATCGAACTGGGTAAGGAACAGGATGAAAAGCCGGTAATGATTGTCCTCCATACCCATAAGGGCAAGGGATGTAACTTTGCAGAGGGAATTCTGTACAACCACCACATGACGTTCACCAAAGAGCAATGCGACAGCGCCATTGCGATGCTTACAGAGAAGGAGTGCTAAACATGGACTACAAGGTGTGTACTGGTCTGGAAGCGGAAAAACTGGCGATGCGGGATGTCTATGCGTCAACCATGATCGATCTTGCCTCCAAAAATGACAAAATAGTGGCCCTGGATGCCGACCTGATGAACTCGGTGGGCATGGTCAAGTTTGCTAAAGCATTTTCCGATCGTATCGTCGACTGCGGCATCATGGAAGCCAACATGATCGGCGTCGCTTCCGGTATGTCGGCGGTGGGCTTGATTCCCTTCGCCCATACGTTCGCCTGTTTTGCCACGCGGCGGGCATTGGATCAGATCTTCGTTTCCGCGGCGTTTGCCCGCAACAATATCCGCATCGTCGGCAGCGATCCCGGCATAACGGCCGCCTTCAACGGGGCGACCCATATGCCCTTCGAAGACATCGGTTCCCTGAGAGACATTCCCGATATCACCATCATTGAGCCCACCGACTCGGTGATGCTGGAGGACATCGTCCGGCAGTTGGAGAAAGCATTCGGCGTGTTCTACATTCGTCTTTCCCGCAAGAATGCGATCAAGATCTATGAGGATAAATCGACTTTTACCATCGGCAAAGCCGCGCCGATTCGCGAGGGCAAAGATGTCACCATTATCGCCTCCGGCATCTGCGTCGCCGAAGCGCTGAAAGCGGCGAATATCCTTAAAGAACAAAACATTGATGCCGCCGTATTAAATATGTTTACCATCAAGCCCATTGACCGGGAAGCCATTGAGCAGGCGGCAATAAAGACCGGCGCCATCGTCACCGCCGAAAACCACAACATCCACAATGGACTGGGCAGCGCCGTCGCCGAGGTGTTGGTCGAGACGTATCCCGTTCCCATGGAGCGCATCGGCGTACAAGATCATTTCGGTGAAGTTGGTTCGGTAGATTATCTCCGTAATAAATTCGGCCTGTCAGCGGAGGATATCGCCGAGAAAGCCATCAAGGCGATACGGAGAAAAGGAAAAGTTAATAGTTAATGAAATGACGACACCGGTTCACCCGTAAATCGACGATTAAAAGGGAGATGATCTACCATGAAACTGACAGCAAGTGAATTCAAAAACGGCTACAACGCCATGGTGACTCAGGAAGCCAACACCGATATGAACATGGATTTTGGCGTCCAGAGCATGAGTAAAGGCGAAAGCGTTTCTTATAATGAACCCAAAGAATCCATCTATGTGCTGATGTTCGGCAAGATTACCTTTGCCTGGGACGGCAAACAGGAGACCGTCGAGCGGACGTCTTGCTTCAAAGAGGATCCCATTCTGCTTCACGTTCCCCAGAATACCGCCGTTAGCATTACATGCGTATCCGACAAGGCAGAGGTGGCTATCCAGCGTACAACCAACGCCAAAGGTTTTGTTCCCCAGTTGATGAAGAGCCAAGACCTGCTCTTTGCTTCCGAGAAGCGGGGCGCCGGCCTGATGAATGAGGCATCCACCCGCATCGTCCGTACCTTCTTCGATCGTTCAAATTGCCCCGAGACTAACTTCTTTATCGGCGAAGTCGTGAGTTATCCGGGTAAGTGGTCCAGCTTTCCGCCCCATTTCCATACGGAACCGGAGATCTATTACTACAAATTCCTGCCGGAGAACGGCTACGGCTTTGCGGAGATCGGCGATGATGTGCACAAGGTGCGCAACAACGATCTTACCGGCATGGCTGGCGGCGTTACCCACAGCCAGGCGACGGCGCCAGGCTACGCGGAATACTATATCTGGGTGATTCGTTTACAGGACAATGTGGAGATGAAAACCCATGTGGTTCCTGAGCATGCGTGGGTCGCGGATAAAGCGGCAAAATACTTCCCGGAAATATAAGCCAATAGTCAGCATGCCATGATAAGTCAACAACGACGCGCGGATTTGCTATTAGTCGCGACAACGTTAATAGCGGGTCTTGGGTGGATTTTTTCCAAGGAGTCACTCCAGGGCATGCCAATATTTGGTTTTATTGGCCTGCGCTTTTTACTGGCTGGCGTATTTTTGCTGCCTTTTTGTTTTCGACGGCAAACTCACCTTAGCCTATCGGCCGTCCCCGGCATCGTTGGCGTGGGCTGCCTGCAAGCGTTGTCGATGTTATTGTGGATCCTTGCGGTATCGCTAAGTAACGCGCTGGGCGAAGGGGCATTTATCATGAGCCTGTCCATGCTGTTTGTGCCGGTAGTGGCATGGATCATGTTCAAATTCAGGCCATCGCGCCCCTTTTGGGAATCTTTGCCCCTGGCGCTGTTCGGGTTGGCATTACTGACATTAACGCAAGGCTGGCGGGTCTCGGTCAGCCAATATTGGTTTCTTGCCGCCGCATTGGCGCAGGCGGTGTATTTTTGCGTCAACAGTCGTTATGCGCAGAAAATACCTGTATTCCCTTTTACCTGTATTCAGCTTTTTTGTACCGGCCTATGCGGCATGGCAATCTCACTGTGTTTTGAAGAGTGGCCCGACGCCATCAGCTGCAATATTTGGCTGTGGTTCGTGGCCAGTGCGCTAATTGCCACCTCGATACGCTTTTTATTGCAAATTGCGGGGCAAAAACGGACCAGTATGGCCAACGCCGCCATCATCATGGTGTTGGAGCCGGTATGGACCGTTATTCTCTCCGCCTTTTGGTATGGAGAAAAGATGCCCGCCCAGAAGGCGATGGGTTGCCTGCTGATTTTGCTCGCCCTGGTCTGGTATCGCGGCCGCTATTTCCTGCTGCTCAAGAAACTAAAAATGTAGCGGCTGCATCCTGGCGGTGATTTATTAATGTAATGATAAATGACTAACACCGTTTGCGTTTGATGACGAATCTTCAGGTTCCCAACCCAACCCCACCCCGACCCTTCCCCTGTCTCTTATACACAAATGTAGGGGCTATGAGGGGGGGCCGTTATCCGGCGTAAGAAATTATGCTGAGGAGATAGCAGGCTTAGGATGAGCCGCACGGACGCGGCGAAAGCTTGCGCCACGTCTGGAACGTGTCGCAAGCGGTCCGTTAAGCCTGATACCGACGAAGGCATCGCGCAGCGACATAATTTAGCCGCAAGCCGGGATTCATAGGGGGCTGGCGTTTGAGCCCCCTATGTCGGGCGCGTGCTGCGAGGCAGCATGAAAATAGCGGCATTGTGGCGCACGAAACTATCTCCAAGTCCGCATAAAAATGTGACTAAGAGACAGCTGACAAGGGGGAGGCCGGGAGGGGGTAAATCCCTCTTTGCGGTATCAGGCGCCCTGATGCTGCACCAGATAATGAACCACCGCCGCCCCCGCCAGGGCGCAGAAGGCGGCAACCAGGAACAGCGTCTGATAACCCGAAAATGTCGCCAGCATACCGGCCAGCGGGCCGGTTGCGCCGTAAGCGATATCCTGGAAGGCGGAATAGCCGCCAAGCGCCGTACCGTGCGCCTGGGGGCTGACCCGTTTGATAACCTCAACCCCCAGTGAAGGGAATATCAGCGAACAGCCGCTCCCGGTAATAGCCGCGCCTGCCAGCGCCAGAGAGGATACCGGCGCCAGCCACAGCAGCAACAGACCGACGCATTCCAATAACAGCGATAATTTTGCCACGTTAGCCCCACCGTACTTGTCCGGCATTGAGCCGAACAGCAGACGCATGGCGATAAACGCGCAGCCGAAAGCGGTCAGGGCAAAGCCGGCATTGCCCCAATGACGGACGCTGAAATGCAGCGAAATAAATGTGCTAATCACCGCGAAGCCAATGCCCTGCAGCGCCAGAGCCAATCCCGGTCGCCAGATCAGACTGATAACTTTCATCAGCGGCACGCGTTCACCTTTGCGCGGGGCAACGGGGGGGACGGTCAGATCCAACAGCATAGCCGTTACGGGTAATAGCAGGGTGACGAGGCCGAGCGCAGCGAATCCCCATAGATGGAAAATCACCAGGCCGAGGGGGGCTCCGGCCGCCAGGGCGCCATAAGTCGCCATACCGTTCCAGGACATGACTCTGCCGGAACGCTGCGCGCCGACCAGTCCCAGTCCCCAGGTCAGATTACCGGTCAGCAGTTGGCTTTCGCCAAGCCCGAGCAGTAACCGGCCGGCTATCAGCAGCAAAAAAGCCGCGACGGTGGAGTCAACCATTATGGCGGAAGCAATATAAGCCAGACCTGATAGCGAACACGCCAGCAAACCTTGAAAAGTCGTGCGCCGCGCGCCATGTTTATCCGCTGACCGCCCGGCATATCCCCGGGTCAGAACCGTGGCCAGAAACTGGATGCCCACCGCCACGCCGACCAGCGTATTATTCAACCCCAACTGCTGGTGGACATATAGCGGGATGACCGTTAGCGGCAGGCCGATGGTCATATACGCCAGGAACATGGAGCAAATGATGCGAAATAGCCGGGAGTGCGTGTTTTTTAGCGTGCCGTCGTCAATCACGGCGATAGGCACATTTCCTGCTAACGGCTCCTGTCCCGCGGGTGTGCGGCTGCTGCTATCCGCTGGTACTTCCTGATGCATTAATCTTATCCCCGGCTGCCGCCAATATCGCCGCCGACGCATACCGACGAAGACAAATTCAGCGTGGCCGGGAGGGGCGATAGGGAAAGAAAGCGCTAAATCGTCAGGTCTTATGTGGTAAGAGGCGCCGCCATGGCGACATCCTGTCAAACAGCGAATGAATAATGCAAAAAGCGGGTAATACTCCACCCCGCCTTTTACTCCGAGATCTTAGCCTGGCGCGTGACCGTGACTATGCGTCCGCGTTGAGGAAAGGTCTGGTTTTGTTGGCGCCGATCTCAAACACGTCTCGCGCTTCCATACGCCAATAGCCCGGATTGAAGAGCTCCAGCGAGCAAGGCCCCGTATAATGTATGGACGCTAACTGGCGGGAAATCTCGGTCAGGGGAATAATGCCGTTGCCGGGAAATAGCCGATGGCAATGATCCAGCTTATCCACCGGTAAATCATCTGAGTCATCAATATGATAGACGAAGATTTTCTCTGTCGGCACCTGGCGTAAGATCGAGGGATCCTGCCATTGATCAAATAGAAATAAATTGAAAGCATCCACCACCAGACCGACATTGTTCCGGTCGACGGCATCGACAATCTCCATCGCCAGGGGCAGGCTGCGTACGCAGCAGTGGGCACTGCCGATAGGTTCGAAGGCCAGGCGCATCCCATGCTCGCCGGCATAGTCGGACATCTCCCGCAACCGCTTCACCGAATCCTTGATGACTTCGTCCTGCGAGCGTGCAAGACCGGCTCGAATGGTGGGCACCACCACCAGGCAATCGCCGCCGATAGTCGAGGCCACGTTACAGGCAAAAGCCAGCTGGTCGCGCTTTTCCCGCCAGCTTTCGGGATCGCAGAAAGTGATGTCTTCCAGCGAGTTATAACCGTAGGGCTGCAAGTGGCTGGTGGCGAAAAACGCCGCCAGCTCGCTGATATCGTGCTGCTGCAGATAGTTCGTCAGCATGTCCAGGCGCAACTCGATCACGTCGTAGCCATAGCTTTCAGCCAGTTGGATATCCTGTTCCAGCGTCGAATTCATCATGCAGGTGGCTTGATTAAATCCCAGTTTCATGATGTGTATCCCCTTCTATGGGCCCAGGCATTGCGGCGCGACTGTCCGCTGGTTGAATCGAAGTGTATCGGGGCTGCGCACCGGCTGCCCGCATGATCCGGCCCGCCGGCACCGTCCCATTCGATAATTATATTTTTAATCACATCGGACATAATAAATAATCCCTCCATACGTAATCGTATTTATTTAATTTGAATCAGGTTTACGCGTTTATTTTTATAAAATGTTAGCTGGCTAATGAAAATATATTTTCTCTAGTAAAGAGAGAGTATATTTGTCCCTGACAATGAATACTTTAACGATCTTGGGTTAAAAAATGACGTAAATACCGATCGCCATCACATAGTGCTTTCGGCTTATTCACAATGTTGCTTTGCTTATCAGGGAAATGATCCCTTAAAAATGTTTTGTATAAATTATGTTTTTTTTTAATGACAATATGTGAAAACGATCACTTTACAAAGTCATGTATAGGTATACCAATACTGTCTAAATTAAAATTATGGGGGTCGTGATCCCCGTTTTGCCTGCCCGGAAATATCCTACCTACCACTGAGCCGTGTTGTTTGATTTACCGTTCAACTTCAGGGCGTGCTTACGGGGAAAGTTAAAAAAACGGCTTGAGTATTCCAGCTAGGTTCACTCAAGCGTGTATCGATAAAAATCATATAAAATTCAGACTTGATCATACCTCGTTGTGAAGGCACACGCCGAGGGCGTACCGGCTCAAGCCAGTGTTGTCTGACCGTAGGTTTCGAACAACCGACCTGACGGCAATGTCGATAATTTTAGGAGGAAGTGACAATGCGACAGTTTTTCTGCCAGCCTGATTCCCCCATGTCAGATCGCCCATGCCTGGCATGGGCCAGTAAAGTCGATCAATATCAGGGGCCTTATTCCCGTTTAATGCACATGCATCCGGAGACAGTGGAGCTCATTCTGATCACTGAGGGAACGGGAAGCATTTTCATTGGCAACCGGACATATCCTGTCAAACGTGGCGATCTGGTAATTTATAACAGTCTTGTGGTGCATGATGAATACCTTGAAAACGGCACCTCTCTTCTCTGCTGCGGCATCCGCAACATCGTCAAACGAGGCATGCGCCCAAATACCTTCATCCCGGGCGGGGCGGTGCCGGTATTCCCGCTCTACCAACATTTCAGCAACGTTTTTCTGCTGATGAATACCATCTTCATGATGCTCGGCAGCGCGGCGGAAAAAAAGGTCTCCATGACGCAGGACATGACGCAGGTACTGCTGGACTACATCAACAGCAATATCTTAGTGGAGCTTGATGACTGTGCCGACCCGCGGGATGATTCACTGCCGGCGAGCATAAAAAATTTCATCGATCAGCATTTCTACGAACCCATTCAGTTGGATACCCTGGCGCGTAAGTTCCGGGCGAGCTCTTTTTATATCTCACATGAATTTAAGAAGACCTACGGCTACTCGCCGATGGATTACCTGATAAAAAGACGGTTGGGTGAAGCTCAAACACTGCTAACCACCGCGGAGGGGAAGGCGATGGAAAATATCACAGAGATTGCCTACCGCGTTGGCTTCGCCAACCTGAGTCATTTTCATAACTATTTTAAAAACAAGGTGAGAGGGAAAACGCCAGGGCAGTACCGGAGCGAGTACCTGATGGAAAACAACAGTCCAGGCTCCGGGCAGAATATGCTTTTGCAAGGCCATAGCCAGATAAGTTCACTAAATAAGCGCGACAATACGTAGATCGTGTTGCGGGAACGCCATCCGATTTGCGCGATCTGGGCAATAGCCAAACCGCTCTTTCCACCCAAATGGATGAGCAATGCAAGCAGGCGGCCATCCCGTCTTGCTGATTGATTTATCGTTACTCTGTTCCTGGCTAAAAAACCAGGAACAGTCACCACCATGTTCCCGCCGTGGTTCCTGCCGTTATTCCCGCCAGAGGCGTTACCGTTGAAAATCATCATGCCGACAATGCCATGAGAGCGTAACGCGCCATCACCGATGCCGGTTATATGTGGCTGTTACTGCAAATAATGCAGGGCAATTTTGCAAGCGGCATCACTATTTTCCGGCAATAAACAGGGGTTGATAAATATCAAGCGCGATTAAGCGATTCTATTTAGAGGAACGGGCATTCCATGGTGAGTAAAGCAACATTGTGAATAAGCCGGAAGCAATATGTGATGGCGATCGGCATTTACGTCATGATTTAACCCAAGATCGTTAAAGTATTCATTGCCAGGGAGAAATATACTTTTACTCATCTTATTAGCTATCTCGATGTTTATAAAAATCAGCGCGTAAATCTGATTTAAATTAAATATTTATGCTTGCGAATAACGAGGTAATTAATATGCCCGATATGATTAAAAATATAATTATCAACCGGGACCTGCCGGTGGACGGCCCGCAAGGGCCGAGCCATCTTCACGCTAAGACCCGTTTTACGCCGGGCGCAAAGGAAAGGAAATAGGAGGCCGTATTTCGCCTCTCTTGAATTAATTAGGACAAATAGGAGAATCAGTGTGCCTAAGTTCATCGAACCTTTTGAATTCAACACGGTACCCAGTATCCAGATGGTCTGGTCGGGCGCCAAGCAGCTTGGCGAGTTACTGAAGGGGCGTTTCGCCGCGCGTAAAGCGCTGGTGATCACCGATGTCGGTCTGGTTAAGGCCGGCGTGATCGAGCCGGTTGTGGCGAACCTGAAGGCGAACGGCTTTTCCGTGTCTGTGTTCGACGGCGTGCTCGCCGATCCGCCGGAAAGCATTTTAATGCAGTGCGTCGAACAAGCCGGCGCCGCCGGCGTGGATATCGTCATCGGCCTGGGCGGGGGCTCGTCGATTGACGTCGCCAAGTTGTCCGCCATCCTGCTCCGTACCCCGCAGCCGCTGACCGAGATGGCCGGTATCGGCAATGTGAAGGGGGAACGGCTGCCGCTGGTACTGATCCCCACCACCGCCGGCACCGGATCGGAAGTGACCAACATCTCCATCATTACGACGGGAGAAACCACCAAATCCGGCGTCGTGGCGCCTCAGCTCTACTGTGATTATGTCTTGCTTGATGCCGAATTGACGGTCGGATTGCCGAAGATCCATACCGCGGCGACCGGCATCGATGCCATGGTTCATTCCATTGAGGCCTATACGGGCCGACTCAAGAAAAACATTATCTCCGATGCCTTTGCCCGCGAAGCGTTACGGCTGTTGAGCAGCAATCTTATCGCCGCTTGCAAGGACGGCAAAGACCGTTCCGCTCGTGAAGGCATGTTGGCCGGCGCCACGCTCGCCGGTCAGGCGTTCGCCAATTCGCCGGTCGGCGCCGTACATGCGCTCGCCTATCCGCTGGGCGGCCATTACCACGTCCCGCACGGGCTGTCGAACGCCCTTATGCTGGGGCCGGTGCTGCGTTTTAACGCGCAGGTGGCGGCGCCTCTCTATGCCGAGCTGGCCGATGTCCTGCTTGGCCCTGGTCCTGGCGATGAGCAAACGCGCTCGTCCGCGTTCGTCCGCGCCATGAAAACTTTGCTGAATGACAGCGGCGCGCCTTTGCGGCTGCGTGACGTCGGCGTTACCGAAGATAGCCTGCCTCTTTTGGCATCCGACGCCATGAAGCAAACCCGACTGCTGATGAATAATCCGGTGGACGTCACCGAGGCCGATGCGCTTGCCCTATATCGCGAGGCTTTTTAAGCGGAATCGCGCGTAAGGGCAATGACAGCACCGCAATGCAATTACTTTTGGACATATTATCATGCCATTAATGACACCCGAGCAGTACGAAGAAAGCCTTCGCAAGATGAACTTCAAAGTTTATCTACAAGGGGAGTTGGTGGAAAACACGGTGGATCACCCCATCATCCGTCCCTCGTTGAATTCGGTGAAGGCGACTTACGCCCTGGCGCAGGATCCGCAGCACCAGGATCTGATGACCGCGACTTCTCACCTGACCGGCCAGAAAGTCAACCGCTTCACGCATCTGCATCGCAGCACTGAAGATCTGGTCAAAAAGGTCAAAATGCAGCGCTTGCTGGGACAGGCCACCGCCTCTTGCTTCCAGCGCTGCGTCGGTATGGACGCCGTCAACGCGCTTGATAGCACGACCTTTGAAATGGATCAGAAACTCGGCACTCACTACCACGAACGCTTCGAAAAGTTTCTGCGGGCCATGCAGGAGAATGACTGGACGGTTGACGGCGCGATGACCGACGCCAAGGGCGATCGCAGCCTGGCGCCGTCGAAACAGGCCGACCCCGATCTGTACCTGCACGTGGTTGAACGGCGTGCCGACGGCATCGTGGTCAAGGGATGCAAGGCCCACCAGACCGGCGCCCTCAATTCGCATCAGATCCTGGTCATGCCGACCATCAGCATGGGGCCCGGTGACGACGACTACGCGGTTAGCTTCGCCATCCCCGCCGATACCGACGGCATCCTTTATATTTACGGCCGCCAGTCCTGCGATACGCGCAAGCTTGAAGGCGGCGACATCGACGTCGGTAACCCGACCTATGGCGGCCACGAAGCGTTGGTGGTATTCGAGAACGTGTTCGTGCCGTGGGAACGCGTCTTTATGTGCGGCGAATGTGAATTCTCCGGCATGCTGGTGGAACGGTTCGCCGGCTATCATCGCCAGAGTTACGGCGGCTGCAAGGTCGGCGTAGGCGACGTGTTGATCGGCGCGTCGGCGCTGGCGGCCGAATACAATGGCGCCCAGAAGGCGTCGCACGTCAAAGATAAACTTATTGAGATGACGCATCTCAACGAAACGCTGTACGCATGCGGCATCTCCTGTTCTTGCGAAGGTCACAAGACGGCCTCGGGCACCTATCTCATCAACCTTTTGCTGGCCAATGTGTGCAAGCAGAATATTACCCGCTTCCCCTATGAGATCGCCCGTCTCGCCGAGGACATCGCCGGCGGTCTGATGGTGACCATGCCATCCGAAAAAGACCTCAAAAACCCGGAACTCAGCAATGTGCTGGAAAAATATCTGTCCGGCGTCTCCTCGGTGCCGACCGAACATCGTATGCGCATTCTGCGCCTGATCGAAAATATCACGCTCGGCACCGCCGCTGTCGGATACCGTACGGAATCGATGCACGGCGCCGGCAGTCCGCAGGCTCAGCGCATCATGATCGCCCGTCAGGGCAATCTCAACGGGAAAAAAGAACTGGCGAAGACCATCGCCGGCATTCCGCCTGAGGCGAGTCCCGAAAAGGACGCAAAGGACATAAAAAAGAAGAAGGAACTTTCGCCCGCCAAGTAGGGTGAGCGCAGCTGTGGCGGCGGGCACCGTCCCGTCTTGCCACCCGGGGTTTCTTCGTTTTAAGGGGCTGCGGTGGAAGGGGTATCGCAGTGGTGAAAGATGACTTCGCCGCCCGTTCGCCGACCCGAAAAGCGGTCCAGGACGCGCAGACCGGTATGGCCTCAATCCATATATGAGGAACGAATAATGACCAGTTGGAAAGACAGGTATCGTGACAAAATCGTCAGCGCTGACCAGGCGCTGACGGTGGTCAGTTCGGGTGACCGCGTCGTCGTGGGCCATAGCACCGGCGAGCCGCAGGCGTTGGTCGAAGCGCTGGTGCAACGGGCCGATGAACTGAGAGACGTGGAGATCGTCCATATGCTGGCTATGGGGCCGGCGAAATATGCCCAGCCCGGCATGGAGAAAAGTTTTCGCCATAACGGCTTTTTCCTCGGCCAAACGACCCGCCAGGCGATCGAGGACGGACGCGGCGATTTCACCCCGTGTTTCTTCTCTGAGATCCCGCGCCTATTCAAGGAGGGGATCATGCCGGTGGATGTGGCACTGATCCAGGTTTCACCGCCGGACGCGGACGGCTTTTGCAGCTATGGCATTTCGGTGGACTACACGCAGGCGGCGGCTGAAAGCGCCCGTATCGTCATTGCCCAGGTGAACGCGTTTTATCCCCGCACCGGCGGGGCGAGGATTTCACTCGATCAGTGCGACTACATCGTTGAGCAAGACGAGCCGATTATTGAGCTGACGCCGCCGAAAATCGGCGATGTGGAGCGCAAGATCGGAAATTACGTTGCCAGCCTCATTCCCGACGGCGCGACGCTGCAAATGGGGATCGGCGCCATTCCCGACGCGGTGCTGCTGTTTTTGAACGATAAAAAAGACCTCGGCATTCATTCCGAAATGTTCTCGGACGGCGTCGTGCATTTGGCTAAACAGGGCGTTATCACCAACAAGAAAAAGACCATCAATCCGGGCAAATTCATCGCGACGTTCCTGATGGGCAGCCGCAAGTTCTACGACTTTGTCGATAATAACCCGGCGGTGGAGATGATGCCGGTGAACTA
Source organism: Brenneria goodwinii (assembly GCF_002291445.1). NCBI lineage: Bacteria > Pseudomonadati > Pseudomonadota > Gammaproteobacteria > Enterobacterales > Pectobacteriaceae > Brenneria > Brenneria goodwinii. Next base: position 958,353 of record NZ_CP014137.1, read on the forward strand.
TGTCAACGATCCTTTCGTGATCGGCCAGCATGACAATCTGATTTCGATCAATTCCGCGCTGCAGGTGGATCTTATGGGGCAGGTGAACGCCGAGATGATCGGCCGCCGGCAGTTTTCCGGCATTGGTGGTCAGGTGGATTTCATCCGCGGGGCGAGCCGGTCCAAGGGCGGTAAAGCCATCATCGCCATGCCGTCCACGGCGGCCAAGGGAAAGGTCTCGCGCATTTGCCGGGAACTGGATCGGGGCGCGGCGGTGACCACTTCGCGCACCGACGTCCATTATGTGGTGACCGAGTACGGTATCGCCGATCTGCGCGGCAAAACGTTGCGCCAGCGGGCCGAGGCGTTAATCGCCATCGCTCATCCCGATTTCCGGGATGACTTGCGTCAAACCGTTGCCGCGAGCGTCAAAGATTCCGTTTTGGCTTAACGGGCGCCTCGGGCGGCCGCTAAGTTTCATCATCATTTTCAGTCTATAGCGAAAGGGTAAAAAGACGTGGCGATCCTACATCCGGAACAAGAGAAAATAAGGCAAGCAACGAGACGTTTTGTTGCGGAATACATTATACCGAGGGCTGCGGAATTCGATAGGAGCGGCGAGTTTCACTCCTATCTCCTTGATGCCGCGCAGGAGAGTAAGATTTTTGCCATGGCCGTACCGAAAGAATATGGCGGGCTGGATTATGACTCTGTGACCCAGGCGTTGGTGCTGGAGGAGTGGGGATACGGCTGCGCCGGCATGGGGACCACGCTGGCGGCCAGTATTCTCAGCATGGATTCGGTGCTGGTGGCCGGCAGCGACGAGCAGAAACGGCGTTACTTCACGCCGATGCTCTCGGCCAAGCTCGGCGCCTTCGGTTTGACCGAACCCGGCGCCGGTTCCGATGCCGGTTCCGGCAAGACCACGGCGGTCAGGTCCGGCGACGAATATGTGATCAACGGTTCGAAGTGCTGGATCACCAACGGCGCCATCGCCGCGGTCTATGTGATCTTCGCCCTGACCGACCCGACCAAGGGCGCGAAGGGATTGAGCGCGTTTATCGTTGAGCGCGATCGTTCGGGTTTCACCATCGGCACCATCGACCACAAACTCGGCATCCGCAGTTCGAATACCTCGGAACTGCTGCTGAAAAATGTACGCGTTCCCGCCGCCAATCTGCTGGGCAAAGAAGGCGAGGGCATGAAAGTCGCCATGAAGACGCTCGACCTGGCCCGTCCGGCCATTGCCGCCCTGAGCGTCGGCCTGGCCCAGCGCGCCCTCGACGAATGCGTTAACTATCTGAATAAACGATTCCCGGGCAAGATGCAGCCGGGTCAGACGCTGCAATTTAAGCTGGCCGATATGGCGATCCAGGTGGAAGCCGCCCGGGAAGCTCTCCATCACACCATGCAACTGCGCGATAGCGGGCAGCCGTTCTCCAAGGAATCGGCGATTTGCAAAACCCTCTGTTCGGATGTGGCCATGCGCGTCACCGCGCAGGCGGTGAGCCTGGCCGGATCCCACGGCTACACGTCGGAGTTGGGGAAATATATGCGCGATTCGAAAATCATGCAGATCTATGAAGGTACCAATCAGATCCAGCGTCTGGTGATTTCCCGTGCGGTTCTTGCCCCCGCTCCGGTGGCGGCTCCAGCTCTGAAGGTAGGTGCATAATGAATTTCGAATTGAATGAAGAACAACATCTGATTGGGCAAAGCGCCCGCGAGTTCGCCAAGGAATTTCTGGACCCCATTGCCGCCGATCTGGACCACAGCGGAGAGTACCCCAGGGACGTCATCGAGCGGTTGGCCGGATACGATTTCCTGGGGCTGTTGCTGCCGGAAGCGGTGGGCGGCGCCGGCGCCGGCGCGGTCGCCTATGTTGCGGCGATCGAAGAGATTTCCCAATCCTGCGCGGCCGTGGCGACAATTCTTAATAACCATACCTTGGGTTCACTGGCCATCGCCGAATGGGGGAACGACACGCAGAAAAGCGAGTTCGTACCGCCGCTGGCCAAAGGGGAGCGCCTGGCGACTCTGGCTATCTATGAAAACGGCCCGGCGCCGGGCATCGGCCCTGATGCTCTGCTCGTCTCGCGCCAGGGCGATAACTATGTGCTGAACGGCACCAAGGCTTTTGTGCGCAATGCCGGCGTCGCCGATCTTTATGTGGTTTTCGCCACCCTGGCGCCGGCGGAGGACAAGAAGGGATTCAGCGTCTTCCTGGTGGATGGCGGGACGCCCGGCCTGACGGTGGCGCCCCGTTTGGAAACCATGGGTCTCAACGGATGTCCGGTGGCGCATGTTGTCTTCAACAACGTCACGCTGCCCGCGGCGGCGCTGCTGGGGGGCGAAAATGGCGGCGACGCCATCGCGCAGTCGCTGCTGGCCAAGGCTTCGCTATTCGAAGCGGCGCAGACCATCGGCATCGGCAAGGCGGCGGTTAAGCACGCCGCCGAATATGCCAAGCAGCGCATTCAGTTCGGGCGTCCCATCGCCGCGTTGCAGGCGATCCAGACGTTGCTGGCCGAAGTCGCCACCGACTGCCATCTCGCCTGGCTGGGCGTGCAACGGACCGCCCAATTGATTGAGGACGGCGAACCGTTCGCAACCGATGCGGCGATAGTTAAAGCGTTTCTTGCCCGTTTCGGCTCGAAAATGCTGATCGACAGTTGTCAGGTTGAGGGGGGATTCGGTTACAGCGAATTCATGCCGCTGCCGCGCTTGTTCCGTGACATCGCGGGAACCACTCTGCTTGATGCTCCGGCCGATTTTCCCGACAAGATCATCGCGGACTCCATTGCCTGATCGATATTAGCCCGGAGTGGAAACATACCGAAGGAGCGAGAAAAAATGGCTAAATTTTTGGTTTTGTATAAGTGGACCCTCAATGAACAGGACATCAAGATCAGGCCGGATGACCTGAGCCTGGATGTCAGCCGCGCCAAAGGCAAAATAAGCGACTTCGATCGCAATGCGATTGAAGAGGCGGTAAGGATCGTCGAGGCGCAGGGCGGCAGCGTTGATGTCCTGACTTATGGCACCGAGGCGCTTAAGCCGTCTCTGAAGGATGTGCTCTCCCGCGGCGCCGACAAGGCGTATTGGGTCGCCGACGCCTCCGCCGAGACGGCCGACGCCACGGTAACCGCCAAGGTGTTGGCGGCCGCCATCCGCAAGATCGGGCCTTACGACATCATCGTGACCGGTGAAGGCAGTTCGGATCAGTTCAATCAGCAGACGGCTCCCCGTCTGGCGGCGCTGCTCGGTCTGCCTTGTCTGACGCTTGTCCACAAGCTGGATGTCGACGGCGAGACGGTCAGCGTGACGCGCAAATTGGCCGATTGCACCGAACAGGTGGTCACGAACGGACCAGTGGTGGTCAGCGTGTTGTCCGATATCAATCAACCGCGCATTCCCAGCCTGAAACAGGTTCTGGGGGCCGCCAAGAAACCCAACGAAGAGATCGCCGTGAGCGCTCTCGATTTGTCGCCGGCGGATTTGCAACCGAAGGCGGTTCGCCGTTCGGTCAAGGGGTTCGTGATGACCCGCAAGAATGTGGTGTTCAAAGAAGCCAACCCGGCGGACTCCGTCGCCAAGCTGGTGGCCAGCCTGGCCTCCGAAGGTCTCATATAGAAGAGCGATGACGATTATGACTGGAATTTTCCTCTTTTCCGAAACCCCCTTGCTGGCCAAGCAATTATTGACCCCGGCGCTTGAGCTGAAGCGCTCGCTCGGACAACCGATTACGGCGCTGGTGCTTGATGCCGCCAATGCCGACGATTTGGCGGCGCTGGGCGCCGACCGGGTCTTGGTTTTGCAATCCACCGCAGGCTGGGTCGAAGGGCTTGGCGACGCGGTCTACGATCTCGTCAAGGATGACGTCTCGGTGCTGTTGGTCGGCGGAACGCAGCGGGGCAAGCATCTTGCCGCCCATGTCGCCGCCAAACTGGATGCCGGGTTGTCCACCGATGCCAAATCTCTGACCGTCGAGGACGGCAAACTGGTGACGTCGCGCGTTCTTTATGCCGGATTGGCGGTGGTGGTCGATGAACTGACATTCCCCGCCGTCGCCACCATCCCGCCGCGCAGTTTTACGATACCGGAGGCCGCGGCGACGGCCGGCAGCATCGAAACCATCGGCGTCATTGACGACGGCCGGGTGTCGATCGTCGAGACGACGCCGACCGAAAGCTCGGGGGTCGACATTTCAACGGCCAATAAGCTGGTGTCGGTTGGCCGGGGCTTCGCCTCGAAAGACGATCTGTCGCTCGCCGAAAGCCTGGCCGCCAAGCTGAAAGGTGAAGTCTCCTGTACGCGCGGAATTGCCGAGGACGCGCATTGGTTGCCTATCGAACGTTACATCGGCATCAGCGGTCAGACCGTGAAGCCCGATCTTTATCTTGCCGTCGGATTGTCCGGTCAGGTGCAGCATATGGTTGGCGCGCGCGAATCGAAGGTCATTGTCGCCATCAACAATGACGAACGCGCGCCGATTTTCGAAGCCGCCGATTACGGGATCGTCGGTGACCTTTATACCGTGCTGCCACTGCTAGACACGGCAATCGACAACTGAGGCGACGATGTCAGAAGATAAGTTCGATGCGATTGTAGTGGGGGCCGGTCCGGCGGGGTCGGCCTGCGCCTACACCCTCGCGAAGGAGGGGCGCAGCGTCCTCCTTCTCGAACGCGGCGCTACTCCCGGCGCCAAGAATGTGTCCGGCGGCCGTCTTTATACCTATGCGCTGGAGCTGGTGGATCCCGGCCTTTATGAGCGCGCGCCTTTGCAGCGCAAGATTATTCGCGAACAGGTCATGCTGCTGAACGCCGGGGGCGCCACCACCGTCGATTATTTCGATCCGAGCTTTGGCGCCGATGTGCCTCAGTCCTATTCGGTGATCCGTGCCGATTTGGATGAATGGTTCGCCGGTGAAGCGGAGGCTCAGGGCGCGATGCTTGCTCCCGGCGTTCTGGTCGATGATTTGATTGAGGAGGGCGGGCAAATCGTCGGTATCCGAACCGGTGAAGACGAGATGCGGGCCGATGTGGTGGTGGCCGCCGACGGCGTCAACTCGCTGCTCGGCCAGAAAGCCGGCCTGTTTCCCGATGCCAAGCCGCATGCCGTCGGAGTTGGCGTCAAAGAGACCATCGAACTGCCCGATAGCCTGATCAGCGCCCGTTTCGGCGTTCAGGACGGCGAAGGCGCCGCGCGGGTGGCGATCGGCTGCACGAACGGCATTTCGGGCGGCGGTTTCCTGTATACCAATAAAGGCAGCATTTCCCTTGGCATCGTCTTTAATCCCGTACAGGCCGGTCGGCAGGAACGCCATATTCAGGACATTTTCCAGGATTTCAAAATGCATCCGGCGATCTTGTCCCTGATCGACGGCGGTATCAGCATCGAATACGGCGCTCATCTGGTTCCCGAACTCGGATTCCACGGCATTCCCAAACGGTTGTCCCGTCCGGGGCTAGTGGTGGTGGGCGATGCGGCCCAATTCGGCATCAACACCGGCGTGATCATCCGCGGCATGGATATGGCGATCGTCAGCGGTCTGGCGGCGGCGCGGGCTCTCATCGCGGCCAAACAGCCGGCCGATGTGGAGCGGCTTTATCAGCAGCAGCTTGAGGAATTATTGCTGATCGCCAATCAGAAGGCCTACCAAAATTTTCACGGTATCTTCGAAATCCCGCGCATCTTTCACGAGTATCCCAATCTTGCCAACGACGCTATGCGCTTCATGTTCCGCGTCGATGGCAAAACGCCCAAACCGATGTTCAAGGGAATATTGGAAACCATTAAACGCAATGTCTCATTCGGACGGTTGGCGGCCGACTGCTGGAAAATATACAGGCACCTATGACGATTAAACGCTTAAGCCCGGAAGACCTTCTCGCCCTCGACAGATTCGGGGTCGATGAAGGCAACCCTCATATCCTCGTCGACAAGGCGATTTGCGCCACCTGTAAGGGACGCGTTTGCCTGATTGTTTGTCCCGCCCGTTGCTACCGGTTGAAAGACGGCGAGGTGAATTTCGAATATGCCGGCTGTCTGGAGTGCGGCACCTGCCGCATCATGTGCAGCGATGGCGGCGTCACCAGTTGGAATTATCCCCGCGTGTCTTTTGGCGTCACTTTCCGCTGCAGCTGATGGGGGGGAAGGGGTTCATGGAAGGCTGCCGGGGCAAGACGGGTATTCCCGACCTCGTTCCTGTCATGTCCCTCGGTGCATGACTTTAAATAATGGAGGCAATACACATGACTGATATCGTCATCGCCAGCGCCGTTCGAACCCCTATAGGCGCGTTTATGGGGAGCTTGAGTTCACTTTCCGCACATGCGCTGGGGGCCATAGCGGTTCGCGAAGCGCTGCTACGCGCCAATACGCAACCAGATGAGGTGACCGAGGTCATTCTCGGCCAGGTGCTGACCGCCGGTTTGGGGCAAAACGATGCCCGCCAGACCGCCATTGCCGCCGGGATCCCGCAAGAAAAAACCGCTTTCGGCATTAATCAAGTGTGCGGCTCAGGCTTGCGCGCGGTGGCGCTGGGGTATCAGGCCATCGCGATGGGCGACGCCGACATCATGCTGGTCGGCGGTCAGGAGAGCATGAGCCAGTCAGCCCATGTATCCCTTTTGCGTAAGGGCCACAAAGTGGGGCCAATCGAGTTGGTCGATACCATGATCCAGGACGGTCTGACGGATGCGTTCCACGGATATCCGATGGGCGTTACCGCTGAAAACATTGCCAAACAGTGGCGATTGACCCGCCAACAACAGGATGCTTTTGCCGCGGTTTCGCAGCAAAAAGCGGAAACCGCCATCAAGGAAGGTAAATTTACCGACGAGATCGTCCCGGTGACGGTTTCCGGCCGGAAGGAGGATGTGGTGGTCGACACCGATGAATTTCCCCGGTTCGGCACCACCGTGGAAACGTTGGCAAAACTCAAACCGGCTTTCACCAAGGACGGTACGGTGACTGCGGGCAATGCGTCGGGCATCAATGACGGCGCCGCCGCATTGGTATTGATGACGGCGGAGAATGCCAAAAAGCGCGGTATTACCCCTCTGGCTCGCATTGTGTCGTGGGGAACCGCCGGCACCGATCCCGCCATCATGGGGACAGGTCCGATTCCCGCCAGTCGATTGGCCTTGAGCAAGGCGCATTGGTCGGTGGCGGATCTTGATTTGATTGAAGCTAACGAGGCCTTCGCCGCCCAGGCTATGGCCGTCAACCAGGAAATGGGGTGGGACACGGATAAGGTCAATGTCAATGGCGGCGCTATCGCCCTGGGTCATCCCATCGGCGCATCCGGCGCCCGTATCCTTATCACTTTGGTTCATGAAATGCGCCGGCGCGGAGCGCGCAAGGGACTGGCCACGCTGTGTATCGGCGGCGGAATGGGAATCGCTATCTGCGTCGAAGCGCTGTGATTGCAGCGCTACGCCATGGTCGCCCGACGGTCAATTACAACAAAATGAATAAATACGGTGTGTTGGGTGAATAGCGGTTGTGCTTGATATCCGCGCGCGTCATACAGCGTCAATTTCCGTTGCCGTTGATGACCAAAAATGATGCGGAATATGAAACGCCGCCACAGTTGGTGGCGGACGATGGGAGAGTCTATTCATGACACACATAAGCAATTCCTCCATAGCATTAAACGCGGCGCATATTCGCTCTATCGGCGTTATCGGCGCGGGGCAGATGGGCAGCGGCATTGCCCAGGTAGCGGCCGTCAGCGGCTTTCAGGTACGGTTGCTGGACATCAGCGAAGACGCGATTAAAAAGGGAATGGATTCCATTGCCAAAGGCCTTGAAAAACAGGTCGGCCTCGGTAAATTGCCGCCCGAAGCCAAAACAGCGGCGCTGGCCGGGATCGCGACCGGTACCGACTACGACATTTTCTCTGATACCGATTTGGTGATCGAGGCGGCGTCAGAAAATGAAAGCATCAAAAAAGCGATCTTCGGCAAACTTTGTTTGGTGCTGCGGCCCGACGCGCTCATTGCTTCGAACACCTCCTCGCTGTCGATCACTCGTCTGGCATCGGCAACCGATCGCCCCGGTCAATTCATCGGCCTGCACTTTATGAATCCCGTTCCGGTGATGACGTTAGTCGAGCTCATCCGCGGTATCGCCACCACCCCGGCAACCTACTCCGTCATCCTCGACCTGGTCGGCCGATTGGGCAAGACGGCCGTCAGCGCCGAAGATTTTCCCGGATTCATCGTCAATCGCATTTTGCTGCTGATGATTAATGAGGCGATCTACGCCCTCTATGAGGGCGTTGGATCGGTCATCAACATCGACAATGCCATGAAACTGGGGGCCAACCAACCGATGGGGCCTCTCGAATTGGCTGACTTCATTGGTCTTGATACATGTCTGGCGATTATGCAGGTGTTGAATCACGGATTCGCCGACAGCAAATATCGCCCATGCCCGTTGCTGGTAAAATATGTCGAGGCCGGTTGGCTCGGACGCAAAACGGGGCGCGGTTTTTATGACTATTCCGGCGAAAAGCCGCAACCGACACGCTGAATATTACCTATCAACAATAGCAATAGAGAAGTCATGCTATGAACTACGAGAATCTAATTGTTGAAATCAAAGGTCATGTCGCTCTAATCAGGTTAAATCGGCCAAAGGCGCTGAATGCCCTGTCGAGCGGCCTCATTGCAGAATTAGTCAAGGTGCTCGACGGCGTCGAAGCGGATGACGAGATCGGCGCCATTGTCATTACCGGCAACGAAAAAGCCTTCGCCGCCGGCGCAGACATCAAAGAGATGATGGGGAAAACGTTCACCGAATGTTATCTTTCTGATTATATTACAAAATGCAATGACCAAGGCCGCGTCATCGAAGGGTGGGACGCCATCTCCAAAGTGAGAAAGCCGGTCATCGCCGCCGTAGCCGGATATGCGCTTGGCGGCGGCTGTGAGATGGCAATGATGTGTGATTTCATTCTGGCTGCCGACACCGCCAAATTCGGACAACCGGAAATCACGCTGGGCATCATCCCAGGGAGCGGCGGCACCCAACGTCTGACCCGTTTTATCGGCAAATCCAAAGCCATGGAGATGGTGCTTACCGGCCGGATGATGGGCGCGGACGAGGCGGAGCGTTGCGGATTGGTCAGCCGCGTTGTCCCCGCCGACGAATTGCTTGATGAAGCGCTCTCCGTTGCCGAATGCATCGCATCGAAGAGTCGCCCGTCGGTGCTTATCGCGAAAGAATCGGTTAATCGCGCCTACGAAACCACTCTGGCCGAAGGTTTGCGCTTCGAAAGACGCATGTTTCATGCCCTGTTCGCTACCGAGGATCAAACGGAGGGGATGGCCGCTTTCGCGGAAAAGCGCCGGCCAAACTTCAAGAATAAGTGATCATTGAATTATTGCGCAGTGACGGCGTGCGCGATGGCCGCAAGAGCCAGTGGATCAAACCCTGGAGGCAAACAACGTCTGGCCCGGATCAATTATCCGCTGGCGTATTCAATGCTTTCATCGCGGTTTCCACGATGCCGAGAAGTTCGCCGCGTTCGGCGCCGTCTTGGGCCTGAAGGGAAATGCCCAGGATGATGGTGGCGAAATAGACGGCCAGTCGTTCGCTATCGGTATCGGCGGCGAGTTCGCCGTCTGCGACCCCGCGTTCAAGCCGCTGGGCGATCAGCCGTGCCGTATGGCGCCGTAGCTCGCGCATGTGATCGCGCAAAGGGGCATGCTGTTGCTGGCAGTTGACCAGCCCCAGGCTGACCAAACAGCCGCCCGAAGAGGGACTGGACAGCGCGGTGTCCAGGCTCGCCAGCAGCATGGCCTTGACGGCATCGCGTACGTTGCCGGTCTCGGCAAGCGCCTTCATGCTGGCCGAGCCGGCCGTCGAGAGATAAAGCTCGAGCGCCTCTCGGTACAGCGCTTCCTTGGAGCCGAAGGCGGCATAGAAGCTGGGCGGGTTGATGCCGATGGCGGCCATCAGTTCGGAAAGCTGGGCGGCCTCATAGCCTTTAGCCCAGAAAATCTCCATCGCGCGTTGCAGAGCGGTATCGCGATCGAAGCTGCGGGGGCGTCCACGCGCCATATGGTTTCCTTTTTGTAAAAGTGACTACATAATTATTGACGACGCTTGCGCGTTTGCTAATATTGTAATCCTTATTACATAAATGGAGCAAGCGCATGTCTGACCTTTCCGAGGCCCGTATTGAAACCGTTCGCCGCTACTTTCGCGAAGTGGATGCGAAGTCCCCCGCGTTGCTGGATTTATTCACCGATGATGTCGAGTTCTTTTTCCCCAAGTTCGGCGTGATGCGCGGCAAGGCTGCGCTTGCCCGGTTTGCGGCGCGCATCGCCAAAGACGCGGCGCAGCTGAACCACGACATTGACGGGTTGGTCTTCACCGTCGACGGCAATCGCATCGCCGTGGAGGGTCGCGAGTGGGGCGTGACGGCGGATGGCCGGGCGTGGCCCGATGGCGAGATTTCGCAAGGGCGCTTCGCCAATGTCTTCGAGTTTGACGGCGCGCTGATCAAGCGAACCTTCATCTACGTCGATCCCGATTTCACCAGCGAGGACCGCCGGCGTGTGGCGCTGTATCACGGCGAGTCTCCCTTCGCGACGCCACGCGAGATTGCTTCACTGTACTTCGAACGATGGGCGGCGCTGTGGGCCACGCCGGACGATCCGCAGGCGTTGGCGGCGATCCTCGAACTGTTTGCCGAGGACGTGGACTGGGACATCCCCGGAGATCTGGACGCGGTGCCGTGGATCGGCCCGCGCCGCGATCGCCAGGCGGTGGGCGCTTTCCATACGGAACTTGCCGCGCAGATCGCGCCGGAACGATTCGAGGTGCGGCGAATCCTGGCTGACGACGAGGAAGCGGTGGCGGTCGGCGAACTGGCTTCCCGGGTCAAGGCCACCGGCCTGCGTATCACCTCGCCCTTTGCCTTCGTACTGACGGTTCGCGATGGCAGGATCGTCCGTTACCGCTTGCTGGAGGACAGCCACGCCGTTGCTGTTGCGGCATCGGGGCAGAACGCCTAGACGACGCTTTCCTTCCTACCTGTCCTCGCCTCATTGGCAATGGATGCATACCGGCCGCTGCAGTCTCAGGGCGGCTTATCCGTTTTATGATTCAGGTCTTAACCCTGTGCGGATAAATATGGCATACTTGCATGAAGTAACTGAACTGTTTAGTTATTTTGGCAATTACCGGCATCCGTGAGTTCAGTAACACGAAGGGGAGTGTATGAGAGTATTAACAGAAGAGCGGCGACAGGCCATCATTACCGCAGCGGCGCAGCTTTTTCAGGAGATCGGTTATGAACGTGCGTCGATGGATGCCGTCGCCAGACGCGTGGGGGGCTCGAAAGCAACCCTTTATAACTATTTTACCTCGAAAGAGGAGCTTTTTGAAACGGTCGTACGTCTCTACAGCGCTCGTTTTATGACGGATGCGGCGGCTTCACTGACGGAGCCCGGTTTTGAGTCGCTTTCCCTGGAGCAAAAACTTACCCGATTTGGTGAGCATATGCTTCAGGTTCTCACCGGTAATAACCAGGCGTTGCAGATATACCGGGTCGTGGTAGGAGAGGCCGGACATTCCGATATCGGTACTTTGTTTCGCGAGTCCGGCATCCGGCAGAGTATGGAAAAACTGGCGCAGGTGATGGCCAACGCGATACAAAAAGGGGAACTGGGGGATGGGGATCCGATGTACCGCGCAATGCAGTTCGCCACCCTGGTAAAAGCCGAGACCGAGGCTTTACTCTTTCAGCGTGAATTGCCGCGATATACCCCGGCGCAGATCCGGCAAATGGTCAGGAACGGCGTCCAGTTGTTCCTCTATGGCGCGGTACCGCGGGCAGACGGCAAGAACTAGTTCAGTACCGCACCGGATGTCATTTAAGGGATTTATCCATGTGCTCAGCGTGGACAGGTTTCAGCGCCTGCCGCCGACCACCGTGTTGCGGTGGTCGCAATCTGAATAGCCATCCGCGCCAGGAGATCCTGCCAGGCGGTAAACAGCTGCGTATAATCACCCGCCGCATTTTGTGTAAACTGGCTGCTGCATACGATCCGGCTTCGTTGCCCTGCGCGTCGGGTCGACAGGCTCCAGGTCGCCTCAAGGATGGCGGCATGTCCCGGCCAACTATCAAAGCGTCTGATCTGCACCAGTATTCGCACCACCGGCTTATCCTCTTCGCGGGCCAGCCCGGAGACATCCTGCGTTCCCAAGCGTTGTGTGATTTGCGTCGACAATGCCGTCTGGAGTTCGTCGCTCAATGGGCTTAGCCAGCGGTCATTGTCGAGTACGGTAACACTGCTGTCTCCCCCTCTGAGCACCACATTCTGTCTATCCAACTGCGCCGGCACCCCGACAGGGAGCATTTCAATCACAAAAGGCGCCGGCGTGGCGGGGCCGCTTAGCGGGGTGGGGCTGACCAGCGTATGATAGCGGACCTGCGGTGATGAGCAGGCCGCCAGAGACAGCATTACGCTGATGACCAGAGGCCGTAGCGTGATCCTCATCAGTGTTTTCCTCCAGTAGAAACTGGCCGTGAACCGTCAGTTTCTGGTATGGCTGAGTCTGCAGGCCGTCCCTGCAATAAGGACTCAGGGTGGCGACCGAGCTGGTCGCTCAGGCTGCGTACGGCGCGCAGGGTGCGGGTCGCTTCCTGGAGCGTCTGCATGAAATTAATCAATAAGGGTGAATCTTCCGCCAGCAGATCCTGGGCATTTTCCGTGGTCTTCTGTGTTTGTTTCATCAGGCTGTTGGCGGCAGGCAACGTCTGGTTGTTAACCGTCCTGAGCGTTTTACTGAGTTCCCCCAGGCTGTTGTTCAGATTATTGCCGATGGATTCCAGCGGCATTTTATTGATTTTCGTGACTATTCCGGCCATCTGTTCCTGAATTTTGTCGAGCCCGCCGTTGACGGTCGGCAGGCGCAGCGGATGATCGGTTATGTCAAATGCCGCTTTGGGCGCGTCAGGAACAAAATCGATAGAGATATACAGCTGTCCGGTCAGGAGGTTGCGGGATGCCGCGCGAGCGCGCAGGCCATGCGCGACCAAATCGCGGGTGAAAATAGCCGTCTCATGGGCAACATTGTCTGCGGTGGTTTTTGGCAGCTTCTCCAGCACGTGGCCCATGCGGGATGGATAAATCTCAATGCCCACTATGGTTGGGAAGCGATAGCCGTCCGGGTTATAGTCCAGACTGACGGAAACCACTCTGCCGATTTTTACACTGGAGAATTCCACCGGAGCCCCGACGGCTAGGCCATGTACGGCGCTTTCAAAACGCAGTTGGAAAGGTAAGGCGGGGCCGTCGGCCGGCGCCATTGCGCTATCCCGGTCGGGCGCCAGGGTAAATGTAGCCGGTTGCTTTTCTGCCGGGGCTAAACCTGTTTCCGGCGTGGCGAAGGCGATACCGCCGGCAATGATGGCGGCGACGGTCTGGGTTTTTAAATGAAAACCGTCGCCTCCCACGGAAAGATCAACCCCGCTGACATTCCAAAAGCGGGAATCTGAGGTGACTAGCCGATCGTAAGGGGCTTCGATAAATACCCGCAGCTCCACGCCTTTACCGTCTTCACGCAGCCGATAGGAGGCAACCCGCCCCACCTGAACCCGGCGGTAGTAAACCGGTGAACCGGTATCCAGCGAGCCAAGATCGTCAGTCTCGATGATATACTGGCTGCCCGGCGTATCACTGATGATGGCCGGCGCGATTTCAAGGCCGGTAAATTCCATGCGGGTGTCGGACGCACCGCCCCGATCCACTGCGATATACGCACCGGAAAGCAGAGTGTCGATACCACTGACGCCGCTGACGCCTATTCGCGGTCGGACAACCCAGAAACGCGTGTCGGAACGGGTCAGATTCTGTGCGTTTTTTGCCAGTTGCACTCTGACCAGCACCTGTGAGTCATCGGGGCTGAGGGTGATGTCCTTCACCAGTCCGACCGTGACGTCTTTGTATTTGACGGCGGTTTTTTCGGTTTCCAGTCCGGATGCGCTGCGAAAGGCGATGGTAATTTCAGGCCCGGCGGACAGCCGGGTCTGAACCAGCATTGAAACGGCAATCAGCAGCGCAATGGCAGGAACCAGCCAGATAAGGGCATGACGCCAGTGCCGGTGCGTCAGGAGCGGATCGCCAGGTTGCCAACCTTTCATTCATCACCTTCCCAGATTAATTTTGGATCAAAACTCAGAGCCGACAGCATGGTCAGTATGACCACCAACGCGAAGAACAGAATGCCGGCCCGAGGTTCGGCTTGGCTTAGCGAATGGAACCGGACCAATCCGCAGACCACCGCCACGACCACCACATCCAGCATGGACCAGCAGCCGATCCACTCGGTGATGCGATACAGACGGGTGCGTTCACGCCGGGCCCAGGAACTTTTACGGCCAGCGGTGACCAGCAGTATGCTCAGTGACAGAAATTTCATACAGGGGATCACCACGCTGGCGATAAAGATAATGGCGGCGATGCCGTATGAGCCGCTGCGCCAGAATTCGAGCACGCCCGACAGAATGGTGCTTTCACTGCCCCGGCCGAACAGGCTGGTGTACATCACCGGCAGGACGTTAGCGGGAATATAAAGAATCATGGCGGCAGCCAGCAGCGCCCAGGCGCTATTGAGTTTTTTCGCCTGTCCGCCATCCAAAGGGGAGTGGCAGCGCGGGCAATGTCGGGTCTCGCCCGCATGGGGTTGCGCGTCACAGACCAGCCCGCAGAGCGGGCAGCCGCGAACCTGTATTTGACGGGCAAAAGGGGGGTTATTCATGATGATTATCTTCGCGGATATGCAACAGCGTCCATAGCGGGCGTAGATCTCGACGGGTGACAATAATAATGAGCACGGTGGATGCCGCGAGCGCCCAACCGCCGGGGGCGGGAGCGACCTCCAGCAGCGAGGACAGCTTGACGGCTGCCACCAGAAATCCCAGCACACCGACTTCCACCATACTCCAGGGGCGCAGCCATAATAGCGCTTTCATGATGGCGATAAACCCCGGCGCCGGGCGGCGGTAGCGGGCAAACAGCAGTAGCCAGGCCAGCAGAATAATCTGCAGAAACGGTGCTGCAATCAGCAGAAAAACGGTGCACAAGGCCAGCAGTGGCAACGCGTCTCCTGGCGATAGCGCCCATGCGGCCTGCCAGAGCGTAACGTCACTGGTTACGCCATGAAAGCCGACGCTCATCACCGGATAGAAACAGGCGATGGAAAAGGTGACGGCGGCGGCTACGGTAAGCGGCAACGCGCGGTACAACTCGTTGCCGTCGCCCTGCCGGAGGATGGCCTGGCAGCGTGCGCACAGTGCTGTTTTGCCGGCTGTATACGGCCGATAGCGGTATACGCTGTCGCACTGCGGGCAGACGGTCAGATGCGGGTATATTTTCATGTTAGGCACTGAGAAACCAGCTGTGATAAGCGATAAAAGGGCAGCCGCGTATCGGCTGCCGCCTTGTTCAATGGTGACATTCAGTCACCCTGTTGCCCTGGTGTGGCGTTTTACCATCGGGGCAAAGGGTGGCGGAACTGAACCACGCTTTGCCCGGATACTCAATGGTCAGAAGCTGTAACTGAAGCCGGCGGAAACCATGCCCACACCGTCTTTATCTACCATCGGGCTGTTTTTCACTTCATCAGGCAGCGCCTCATAGCGGGCGGAGACAAAGGTCACCCACGCCGGGGTGACGTGGTAACGCACCGCCAGTTCTGCATAAGGCGTAAAGCTGTCTCCTGGTTCATAGGCGGCCAGCCCACTGCGGCGGGATTCACTCTGGCTGACGCCGAAATAATATTTGTTCTGGTCTTTGCTGTCCCAGCGCACGCCCACTTTAGGCAGGATCTCCCAGTCATTCAGCTTTATCGGATACAGGTAGGCGGCATTGGCGGAAATGCCGTCGCTGTTATCCAATACATCGCCGGCAACGGAGGCGTTGAAATGCCCGAAATCTGTACGCAGGGTATATTCCACCCCGGCAACGGCGGTTGAATCACGTCTGTCCAGCTGTTTCATCCGGCGATCGTCACTGTCTTTGGGCCTGAACTGGCGTGGGTCATAGGCTGCAAAAACATCAAACTGATTGACATCATCCTTCCACAGATGCACCCCGCCTTTTATGCCACGAAAAAACAAATAATCACTCTCATAACTAATCACCGGGAAAGGGAATACGGTGGGATCCGTTTCGCGATAAGGGCTTTCTGCGACCCCGGCGGAAAGTCCCAGAGACCAGTCATCGGCCAACGCAGGCGCCGAGCCGAATACGGGAAGTAAAAGCAACGCATGATATTTCCGAACAGAAAAAGTTTTCATCGTGTCATCTCTTTACGCTTGAGTTAGTTAATTTTGAGGTCCGAACCGGAGCTACTTCAATATCCCGGCAAGTTCTTCAGCCCCTTTATCGATCCCCACTTCCGCAGCGCTAAGCGAGCCGACGCTGGCAGAAACATTCATGGCGTTCGGGTACTGTTTGGCGACATAGGCATGCAGCAACTGGTTGGTCGACGCGTCGTAAACTTCGACGGCATAATTCACCGAGCCACTGAACATCCCCTGACCACCGCGGATTGACTGTACTATGTTGTAGGGGCCGCCGGCGAGGTCGAATTTGGTAACCGTGCCCACAACCTGCGTTGTGGTATCGGCCCCGGTCAGTGTTAACTTCAGACGCAACGCCTCGGGGGCGGGGGAAGCGATCTCCCTGAAACGCGGACGCAATTCTTCTGCGAACTTTTTCTGCATGTAGTCGGCAAGCTGCTGGCGGTCTGATGGTTCCATATCACCGAACTGGTTATCCGCACCCTGATAGAGAATCACCGGATCAATGATGATGCTGTTGTATTTTTTCCAGTCCACCTGTGGGGCATAGCGATAAGGAATACGGTCAGCGTTATCACTGGTATTGGCTGTAAGTTTTGCCGCCGAATCAATACCGGCATAACGCACGGGCTGATTGCTGGAACAACCGCTAACCAGAATGGCAAGGGTGATTAAAGCTGGGCATGCGGCCCGGGATAACGTCATCATCTGAAAATGTCCTGTAATAGTTAGGGGGAGTTGCACAATTATTTCCAGCTTTCAACGCCATCATGGGCAATAGAGAGCGGCGTATTTATCCCAGAAAAGGCCGTCAGGCAAAGCGTGACATCTCGGATATCGATGCTGTATAACTGTACGGGATAGTTTTGATTATGGCGATTTATCTGTCAACAAAATGTTTCATAATTTAATTTCATGTCTGACTAAGGGGTTGGGGATGTATGAAAACGAGGCAGAATATTCCGGTTGAGTACCTCATCGCTAAAGCGAGCAAACAGCTTCAGCACTGTGGCGGCAGGGCGTCGCCATTCCGGCTTGGCTGCCCGGATCGGTTGCTCCGAACGCATGGCGTCTAACCATTTTGCGCATCCTTAAGTACCGTAAGCCATACCACGATTTGGAGCAGTCCCGTTCCGGAGGATTGCTATCACGTATTGATAATTGTTATGTTATAACGTTTCCATTTGGAGAATCATCTACGTCGCCTTCTGAAAGGCCGCAATGCGCCTGACCGTTAATCAGCCGCAGGTAGCTGACAGGCTTCGGCGGGCGCGCAAGCCACTCAGAGCGCCTTTATCTTGTTTAAAGGTCTGGAACTGGCTGGATTTAACATGCCGATGCCGATGCAGTGTGCTCTGGCATGGCTGATGAGGATGGGATAATTAACCGACTTGAAACCCTGAACGCCTATGTTGCCTGTACGCAGGACGGGTTGCCGCTGAGAGAAGATGAATGGAAAGAGTACCACTGACGATCCTGAACGGTTTTCTCGGTGCCGGAAAAACCACGCTGTTAAAGAGTTTGCTGACGCAGGCTCATCGGCAGCAGCTTCCTGTGTGCGTTATTGTTAACGATATGAGTGAACTGGATATCGATGGCGTCCTGATCGCCGGTACAGAAATCGTCGGGTCGAAACAGCACAATTTTGTCACTATTTCCGCTGACAGTATCAGCAGCGCCAGCGGCATACAGAAACTGGATGCCGCGCTGAAACAGTTGCTGTCTCACCCGCGTCCAGCCCATATTTTGCTGGAAACCTCAGGCAGCAGTCATCCGCTGCCACTGGTGAAGTATCTGCGCGATCACCCGCAGGTCAGTCTTAAGGGGCTGTTAACCCTGGTGGATACCGTGATGCTGCATGACGATTTTGCTGGTGGTGAAGCGTTTCTCAGTGCGTGGCGGGAGAATCTGCGGCATGGCCGCAGGGGAACGGCAAACTTGCTGGCTGAGCAGGTGTTGTTTTGCAGCCATCTGCTATTGACCAAAAACGATCGCCTGCCTGTTTCTCAGGTCACCGCCCTGGCGAAGAACCTGCACTCCATCAATCCCTATGTCTCCGTGATGGCCGTGCCGTGGGGCAATCTGCAACTTGCTGAAGTCATCGCGATGCCGGATTACGATTTTCACCGGGTGACGACGCTGATCGAAGAACTGGAAAACGAAATCGCAATGGTTCCGGGGCAACCTTACGGCATTGAAGCCCGTGTGCTGGCGGATGATCGGCCTTTCCATCCCCAGCGTCTCTGGGATACCTACCATCAGTTTCTGGGGGCCGGAATACACCGCAGCAAAGGTTTCTTCTGGTTGCCGAGCCGGGATGATTTGGCTCTGTTGTGGAATCAGGCGGCGGGCAGTATCAGCCTGGAGTTTGTCAGCTACTGGAAAGCGGGCGTGCTGACTCATGATGATCCGTTGCTGACGCGGGAAGAGCGTGAAGCACTGCGCCAGCAGTTACATCATCAGTGGCCTGGACGTTTCGGCGATCGACGTTGCCGCCTCACGATTATCGGACAGCGCAGCGAACTGGATCGGTTTGTTGATGCGCTGAAATGTTGTTTTCTGACGGAGGCGGAAATTGGTCATTGGGCCGAAGGCGGAACGTTCGTTGATCCATGGCCCAGACGTGTGGCGCGGCGGCAACCGTGAGTTATCGGCCCAGACCGCGTAACTGTGTGCAATAAGGGCAATTACAGCCATTAACGGAAACGGCATCGCAGATGCCTGGCTGTAGCGTTTTCACGTCCATGGCGTGAAATGATGCGAATGCGATGCTGGCGCGGGTTGCCGCTTCAGTTTTGCCCGTTTGCTCTGACGGGATCTTGACCGTGAAGGCCTGAGCTTTGACCGCGCACAGTGAGAGAATCAGCAGAGAGAGTGGATGTTTCATCGAACAGTCCTCGCAAAAAAGAAATATTGCCAGCAGGCATGACTATCGCTGCGGAGATTGATATTGCTGAATACTACTCCGCTTGTGTGGATAGATGAATGCGCGCGGTATGAAAAAACCGTCATTAGAAGAAAAAAACGGATCCTGGCGATATCGCCGGACGGATCGGCAGCAGGCGTTCTTCGCCTTGTTGAAGCAGGAATCGACTGCCGAGTTCTGGCCCGTGCCGGCAAATCTGCACCCGCCGGAGTAACAACGGTTGAAGGGAATATCCTCGATCCGTCTTCGCTGGTTGTTGCAGTGGAAGGCGTCGACGCCATCGTTCACCTGGCCGTCGTGCTCACAGCAACAGACCGACTATACGCAAGGGGTGGCTGGTCTTCTGAATACCAGCGATGGCAAGCTGTTGAACCTGAATAATATCGGGAATACTCCCCTGGCCGAGAAGGTGAAAACCAAGGCGTGTGATCTGGTATTAAACAAAGTGTTATTTCCTGATAAATGTCCTCTTTCTAAGGGCCGGTTAATTGGCCCTTATATTTTCTCTGTCGCTAGTGCGAAAATGAGATCTCAACATCTTCCAGCGTTTTACCGCTTTCAGGGGCGGCGGTGATGACCAGACGTTCGTCACTGCGGCATCTTATCAACGATATGATCGCAGTAAAGAAAGCGCTGCGGATGCAAAAAGTGTTACGCACATGTGAGATAGAGCGTGAGTGAAGGC
This sequence comes from Brenneria goodwinii, assembly GCF_002291445.1. Taxonomy (NCBI): domain Bacteria; kingdom Pseudomonadati; phylum Pseudomonadota; class Gammaproteobacteria; order Enterobacterales; family Pectobacteriaceae; genus Brenneria; species Brenneria goodwinii. The sequence continues at coordinate 978,274 of NZ_CP014137.1, forward strand.
GTGGGCTTGAATACAAGCCCGACGGGCTACTGGCTCATATTTAAAATGGTACGAACATTACGTGCACTGGTTGCAATAATATCAATTACGCCGGTGCGCAACGCACCCATAATCGCCATTGCTTTGGTATTTTCAGAAGCGATAGCGATGACGCAAGGGATCTGTCTCATCTCTTCAACACTCAGGCCAATCACGCGGTTATCCATGACGGTGTTCACATGCTCACCACGGGAATTGAAGAAATCGTAACCGGCAATATCGCCGATTACACCCTGAGTAAGACTGGCATCGTTAATCTCCTGCGGAGTGAACCAGCCCAGCTTCACCATATAGCTTTCTTCATTCATATCGCCAATTCCCACCAGCGCGATATCGGCTTTACGTGCGCGGTCGAGCGTTTCCTTAATGGTGCCGTTTTGCAGCAGCAACTCTTTTAACCGTATGTTTTCAACGTAGGCCGGGGCGTACAGTGATTCGCTACTACCGCCAAACTTTTTCGCCAGAAGGCGGCTGATATGATCGGCGTTGATGATATCACCTGGCCGGTGAGTCCCGCCGATGCCACAGATAAAGCGGCAATCACGCTCCTGAATGGTGCCGGAAAACTCCGCCACCGCGGCCACATTGCGGCCTTGTCCAACCGCCACCACGACATTATCTTTCAACATATTATTGAGATGGCTTGATACCAGCGTGGCAACCTGACGACGCTGATCTTCTTCGTCGTTATGGTCCAGCGCGATAAGCGCGCGGGTGATGGGAAAGCGTTCTTTTAACTGTTTTTCGAGTTGTGTACTGAAAATCGGGTGGTAACGGACGTTGATCTCGACAATCCCTTCTTCTTTTGCTCGTTTTAGTAAACGTCCGACCTTAATACGGGAAAAGCCAAATTTATTAGCAATCTCCTCCTGCGTCACCTCATCACAGTAGTAGGCGACAGCAATCTCGGTGAGTAACTCATATTCCTGGGACGCGCTCGATTTTTCCATTCGGCCGCTTTCTCCATGTAGTAGATTAATGTTTAGGGCGTGAACATTTGCTAAAAGTATATCAGAAATGTTTTTGTCTCAAGCACGGTGAGCGCGACGGGGCTGCCATGTCGCCCCGTCACATGTATCAGAAACGTAACTCAGTTTCCTGAGTGGCTGGTGATGATTTTCTGCGCCTCATCAAGAATCGACGCGAAGGCTTGAGGCTGGTGTGCGAAACGTCCGAGGAAAATCCCGTCAACATCTGGCCACAAACGGCTCAACAAGCCGGGGCCAGCGCTTCCTCCGTAAATAACCTGAAACTGTGGGCCGTAATATTGATGCAAATGCGCGCGCAACGCCTTACAGACATGCCGAATATATTCATCGCTGGCAGGTTGCGGCGCGCCAATAGCCCACTGCGGCTCCCAGGCGAAAATCGCCGGGGGCAGGGGCGTCTCCTCGCGATGCGCCAGCAGCGCCTGCACCTGGTTAATGGCGAAAATGGCGGCATCTTCGGCGCTCATCTGCCGATCTTCACCGATACAAATGACCGGGGTGAGACAACATGCAAAGGCTATATCAATTTTCTGATTGATGATTTCCGTTGTTTCGCCGAAGTGGCGGCGACGCTCGGCATGACCAAGTTCTACATAGCGGCAGCCCATTTCCTGCAACATCGCCGCACTGGTCTCGCCAGTCCATGCGCCGGGTGGAGCGGCGCAGATATTCTGCGCCCCCGTTGCCATAGCCGTACCGTTAAAGTATTGCAGCGCCACCGCCACCGCAGGCATGGCGGGAAAGGTGAACAACTGCAATTGCGCGGTCAACTCCGCCGGTTGCCGGCGCAATATGTCAGCGACCTGCCGGCACCAGTTCTGCGTTTGCCGATAGCCAAAATAGGTTTTATGACTGGTGCCGATGACCAGATTCAGGGACATACGTTCTCCCGGGTCTCTTTTGTTTCGGTTTTATCGGTCATACAGGCGCTCACTGCGGTGATGATCATCGCCAGCGATACCGCGCCTGGATCTGGCGTCCCGAGACTGCGCTCCGCCAGTGGACGTGCGCGGCCAATTTTAGGTAACAGCTGTGCGGTATCTTTCGCGCTCTGCTGTGCCACCTGCTCAGCCTTGCGCCAGACGTCCGTGAGGGATAATCCTTCGTCGGCCGCCGCACTCAGCGCCTGGCTAAACGGGTGCAGCACATCGACCAGCGTTTTGTCGCCAGGCTTGGCTTTGCCAAAGTGCATCACCCCGGAGCAAGCCTGTGATACCGCCAGCGCAACCTGCGCGGCATCCGGTTTTTCGTTGTTTCCGATAGTGATGCCCAGCGTATTCAGAATAACGCCCCAGATTGCTCCGGACGTACCGCCAGCTTCATCTGCCCAGGCGTCTGCGGCGGATTGCAGTAAAGTTCCGGCCCCGGCGCCTTGTTCCTGCGCATTTTTCGCGGCGATGCGCGCAGCGACAACCCCGCGTTCCATACCGATACCGTGGTCGCCATCGCCGGCCACGGCGTCAATGCGCCCAAGCTCTTCGGCATGATCAATAACGGTTTGCGCCACGGCGTCAATCATCTTCATGACCTTGACGGCGGCTTCTCTCGATGCCGGGCTGCCCTGCGGAATTTTTACCGCGCCGCTTTGTTCCAACTGCAACGGATCGAGCGGTTTGTGCGGAAGTACGGAACCGCGGCTAAAGGCTGGCGTGGTGGCGGGAGCGAGCCACAGGGCTTCCAGCTCGTCATCAAACCAGACGAAAGTCATCGACATCCCGGCCATATTGAAGCTGGTGACAAACTCGCCGATCTGGACATCGGCAATCACCACTTCCGCATCCTGCAACCGCTGTTGAACGTCATGCCAGAATACGAACAATTCTTCATACTTGACCGAGCCAAGGCCGTTAATAATCACGCCCAGGCGCGCACCTTTGGTTTGTGAGATGGCTTGCGGACGCTCTTCCAGCAGGGTGTCGGTCAGCATACGCGCCAGTTCGCTCGACGATACGGTGTCCAGTTCGCTGATGCCCGGTTCGCCATGAATCCCCATGCCGAAGCCCATTTTCCCTTCCGGAACGGTGAATAACGGATGTTCCGCGCCGGGGAAGGTACAGCCGCTAAAAGCCAGACCCAGTGAGCGGGTTTGTTCATTGGCGCGGCGGGAGATGGCCAAGACATCGGCCAGCGAATCACCGCGTTCAGCCGCGGCGGCAGCGGCTTTAAACACCACCAGATCCCCGGCCACGCCGCGGCGTTTCTCTTTTTCAGCGAGAGGCGCGCTGGAAACATCATCGGTGATGGCGATGGTTTCGCAGGGAATGCCTTCGGCGCGTAAACGTTCGCAGGCCAGACCGAAATGCAGAACATCACCGGCATAGTTGCCGAACATCAACAGTACGCCGCCGCCGTTATTGGCGGCGCGCGCAACGGAGCAGATTTGCTGGGCGGAAGGAGAGGCGAAAAGATTGCCCATTGCCGCACCGTGGGCCAGCCCCTGACCTACCAGCCCGGCGAACGCGGGATAATGCCCTGACCCGCCGCCTACGACGATAGCGACGCCGCCCGGTTTACTTTGGGTATTACGCACCACGCCGCCAGGAACCTGCCGCACCATTGAGGCATGCGCACTGACAAAGCCCGCCACCATTTCTTTCGCGAAGTCTGACGGTCGGTTAAAAATCCAGGTCATTTTTTCTTCTCCAGATGATGTGCATTTATTACCCCAGCCGCCATTTCTGGCCTTTGTATAACCATCACAAATGAACGCTAGCAGATCACTTGAATCAATCAAATGTTCAGTGGGTGTATTTGTGATCATGGTCGTGATTTGATGAATAAAGCTATTTTTTGCGTATTTCCCCCTTTTTAAGCCGCGTTTTTCTTGCTAAACATTATTACATGCGAACATGTAGTGAACTTTAGTTCGGTTTTGCGATCGGGAATCCCAGCCCAAACCAATCACATGAGCAATTACTGATCATAAGTTCAATGCGAACACTGTAATCCATGAGGTAAAAAATATGTTGAAAGTCGCAATCGGTGCGGATGACGCCGCTACCGGACTTAAAAACCTGGTGAAAGAACATCTGGAACAGAGAGATATTGAGGTCGTCGACTTTAGCCACGACGTGGCAGGCAATGACCAAATTTATCCGGACATCGCCTTCAATCTGGCTTCTGCGATACGCGAGGGCACATTTGAGCGCGGGATTTTGTTTTGCGGTACCGGTATCGGTATGGCGATTGTGGCCAATAAAGTTCCCGGCGTTCGTGCGGCGCAATGTCATGACGTTTACTCGGCCGAGCGCGCCCGCAAAAGCAACAATGCGCAAATCATGACGCTGGGCGCTCGCGTGGTGGGGAGCGAGCTGGCGTTAATGCTGGTCGACGCCTGGCTTGCCGCCGAGTTTGAAGCCGGGCGTTCCGGGCCGAAGGTGAAACGTATCGATTATTACGAAACGCTCATTCACCCGGACGATGCGGCCCGAGTAGATAAATAAAGGAGCCATCGCGATGACTATTCTGGAAAAACTCAAAGAAGTGACGACTGTCGTTGCGGACAGCGGCGATATTACCGCTATTCGCGAATATCATCCGGAAGACGCGACGACTAATCCGTCACTCATTTTGAAAGCCACCGCGCAGCCGCTTTATCGCCCGCTCATCGAGCAGGCCATTGCGTGGGCCTGCGCGCAGGGCGGCACGGCGCAGACGCGCCTGATCAACGCCAGCGATAAACTGGCGGTTAACATTGGCCTGGAATTGCTGCGCCAGGTGCCGGGCAAAGTCTCTACCGAAGTTGACGCCCGCCTCTCCTTTGATCGTGGTTTATGCGTGGCAAAAGCGCGCAAGCTGATTCGTCTGTATGAAGAAGAAGGTATCGATCGCTCTCGCGTGCTGATCAAACTGGCATCGACCTGGCAGGGGATCAAAGCGGCGGAAGAGCTGGAGCGTGAAGGCATCCACTGTAACCTGACGCTGCTATTTTCATTTGCGCAAGCGCGCGCCTGTGCCGAAGCGGGCGTATGGCTGATTTCACCGTTTGTCGGGCGAATATACGACTGGTATCGCGAGCATAATCTGCTGGGAGATGAAGACCCGCAAAACGATCCGGGCGTTATCTCCGTCCGCAATATATATGATTACTACAAGAAACACCGTTACCCGACGGTGATTATGGGCGCGAGCTTCCGTAAAACGGAACAGATTATCGCTCTGGCCGGATGCGATCGCCTGACAATTGCCCCCGCGCTGTTGGAAAAGCTCAACCAGATGGACGGCGATCTCGCTGTTGCGCTGGTGCCTCCGCTGAAAGGCGAGATACCGCCGTCGCCGCTGACCGAAGCAGAGTTTTACTGGCTGCACAATCAGGATCCGATGGCTGTCGATAAGCTGGCTGAAGGTATCCGTTTATTTGCTCAGGATCAGGAGAAACTGGAATCGATGCTGAGCGAACTGCTGGCAAAACAGGAGGCGGCGAATGTCATCGCGTAAGACGCTGGCTAATGCTATTCGTGCGCTGAGCATGGATGCAGTACAGAAAGCCAAATCCGGCCACCCGGGCGCGCCGATGGGGATGGCCGACATTGCCGAGGTGCTGTGGCGTGATTTCCTGAACCACAATCCGCACAACCCGTCCTGGGCCGATCGTGACCGCTTCGTGTTGTCCAACGGTCACGGCTCCATGCTGATTTACAGCCTGCTGCACCTCACCGGCTATGACCTGCCGATGTCTGAGCTGAAAAACTTCCGCCAGTTGCACTCCAGAACGCCGGGACACCCGGAAGTGGGTTACACCGCCGGAGTGGAAACCACCACCGGGCCGTTGGGGCAGGGGATTGCCAACGCGGTGGGGATGGCGATTGCCGAAAAAACGCTGGCGGCGCAGTTCAACCGTCCGGGCCACGACATCGTCGATCACTTTACTTACGCCTTTATGGGCGACGGCTGCATGATGGAAGGCATCTCGCACGAGGTGTGCTCGCTGGCCGGTACGCTGAAGCTGGGTAAACTGGTGGCGTTCTACGATGACAACGGTATCTCCATCGATGGTCACGTTGAGGACTGGTTTACCGACGACACGGCGCAGCGTTTCGAAGCCTACGGCTGGCACGTGGTGCGCGGTATTGACGGCCACGATACTGAAGTGATTAAACGTGCGCTAGAAGCGGCCCGCGCGGTGACCGAAAAACCGTCGCTGCTGATGTGCAAAACCATCATCGGTTTAGGTTCGCCGAACAAGGCCGGCACCCATGACGCCCACGGCGCGCCGCTGGGCGACGCGGAAATCGCTCTGACCCGTGAAGCGCTGGGCTGGAACCACGCGCCGTTCGAGATCCCGTCTGACATCTACGCGCAGTGGGATGCGAAAGAAGCCGGCCAGGCGAAAGAAGCGGCCTGGAATGAGAAATTCGCGGCCTATGCGAAGGCGTTCCCGCAGGAAGCGGTTGAATTTACCCGCCGTATGGAGGGTGACATGCCGGCTGACTTCGACGCGAAAGCGAACGAATTCATCGCTAAGCTGCAGGCTAATCCGGCGAAAATCGCCAGCCGTAAAGCATCTCAGAATGCGCTTGAAGCGTTCGGTCCCTGGCTTCCTGAGTTCCTCGGCGGTTCCGCTGACCTGGCGCCGTCTAACCTGACCCTGTGGTCCGGTTCTAAGCCGATTAACGAAGATACCGCGGGTAACTACATCCATTACGGTGTGCGCGAGTTCGGTATGACCGCTATCGCGAACGGTATCTCCCTGCATGGCGGTTTTCTGCCGTACACCTCCACCTTCCTGATGTTCGTGGAATATGCCCGCAACGCGGTGCGTATGGCGGCGCTGATGAAACAGCGTCAGGTGATGGTCTACAACTGGTACAAATACGTGGGCCTGAACGGCGCCATCGTGGGGATGACCACTTTCGGTGAGTCGGCTCCGGCAGAGCAACTGTTCGCGCTGTACGGTTTTACGGTAGAAAACGTGGTGGAAAAAGCGAAAGCGTTGCTGACGTAAGTCAGCCTCCGATCGCTCTGGATGCAGATATCCTGATAAACACGGGCTGATTTATCAGGATGGCAAAGCAAGAAACATAACGCTGGCAGCCCTGTTACGATAAGTAAGGAAGGATCAGCATGAACAAGCTTGTGATTGGAGTGAATACCGCGATGTTCGATGGTCTGGAAACGGACGTCGCTTTTAGTACGATAAAAAAAGCCGGATTTCGTTATGTAGAACTGGCCTACAACCAGGGCTACGTTGGCGATATGCCGCCAGCGCTTTTTGGTGAAGACAACGCCCGGCATATTCGTGAACAGCTGGAAAAACACCAGCTACGCACTCACTCGCTGGGGGCGACGATGAATATCGGGGCCGTGGATGCGGTTGCCGAATTTAGCCGCCGTATCCGCTTCGCCAATATGATTGGCGCAAAATGGATAAATATCTGTGTCGGCAGAAGCGCCGATCGGGCGCGGATTATCGCGAATCTGCGCGAACTCGCACCTATTGCCAGTGAAAATGGGTGCGTTATCTGCCTGGAAAACGGCGGCGATCCGAATTATGACGTTTTTCGTTTGGCCGACGATGGCTTTGCGCTGCTGGAAGCCGTCGGTAGCCCGGCGGTGGCTTTCAACGTTGATGCGGGTAATATCGTTTCGCTTTGCCCTGACGTGGATCCTATCGAACAGGCTATTGCTATGTTGCCGGGGGCGCAGCACTGCCATCTGAAAGATTTGCAAGTTTGCGATGGCGAAGTGCATTTCACGCCGATGGGGTATGGGCAACTGAATTATGTTCCGATGCTGAAAGAGCTGGCCGCCCTTGCTATTCCCTGTAGCCTGGAAATTCCGTTACGAATGCATCGCCAGCGCGACAGCTATCCTGTGCGCGGCGATTCGCCCATTGATCCAGCGCGGAGCCTTGAGGTACTGATTCAGTCTCGCGAGATGCTGGAAAAATGGCTTGGTTACGCTTTGCATGATGAGTAAATAAAAATCGCGCCTGAGATTAAATTCTTCGCAAAAAATGCGAGCTTATGGGCGCAATATTTTCTCTTTGAATATCGGAGGTTATTTTTTCATACATTGAGAAGGGTATGAAAACCAAGCGGTTATGGTCCTGGGAAATTATGGAAAATGGAATAATCCATATTGTGTGATTAATATAAGTTAACTAGCTGTTCTTTTGTTCAAATAAATTAAAACTTGTAACTAATGTTCATAGATTACTTAAGCTTCATTAATTAATTGCGTTTTATTTTCTTAACGATTTTTAAAACTGAAGGTTAATTATGTCTGACTCTACATTGATTCCATCACCAAATACAAAGAAGCCAACGAATTACCGCTGGGTTATCTTTGCAACGATGTTCTTCTTATTAGCCGTCAACCTGATGGATCGTATTACATTATCTATCGGGATGCCCTATATAAAAGAGGAATTTGATCTTTCACCTACCACTCAAGGTTTGATTCTTAGTAGTTTTTTTTGGTCTTACGCCCTGCTACAGGTACCGGGAGGTTGGTTACTGGATCGCTACGGCCCACGTAAAGTTATCACCGGCGCGCTGTTTGGCTGGGGGTTCTTCCAGGCCATTATCGGTCTGGCGACCGGCGGGATTAGCCTGATTCTTGCCCGTATCGGCTTGGGCGCAATGGAAGCGCCGGTTTCTCCCAGCGGCGCAAAACTGAGCTCCACCTGGCTGACGCAGTCGGAAAGGGGCCGCGGTGCGGTTATCATGGATTCCGGTAGCCCACTGGGCGTGGCGGTTGGCGGCATCATTGTCGCACACCTGATTGTGCTGCTGGACTCCTGGCGCATCACCTTCGTACTGGTCGGGATCTTTACCATGCTGCTGGGCTTTCTCGCATGGAGAGTTCTGCGCGACCGCCCCTCCGATCATCCCAAAGTGGATCAAAAAGAGGTGGAGTACATTGCCGCAGGTAACGTCAATAGCGCCACGGGAGTGGATGACTCCACGCCGACGAAAGGGCTGGGAATCAGCTGGTTTACCATGGTTGCCATCATGATTGGCCGCGCATCGTGGGGCATGGTGTACTGGGGATTGTTGACCTGGGGGCCGAGCTATCTGGCGCAGGCGCAAGGTCTGCAACTGGCCTCTATCGGTAACTCCACGTTCCTGATCTTTATCATGGGTACGCTGGGCTGCTTGTTTAGCGGTTTCTTCGTTGACTTCCTGGTGAAAAAAGGCGTCAGCCATAACGTGTCGCTGAAAAGCCTGCTTTCCGTATCAGGCATCGTCGGCCTGGGCGTGCTGTATGCCCTGTCGACGGTCACCAACCCCGATCTTGCCGTTGGTCTGCTCTCCGTCGCGGCATTCTTTATGATGTTCGGCAGCCTGTACTGGAGCTTCCCGGCCATCCTGGCGCCGAAAGATCGCGTAGGTCTGGTTGGTGGGCTGATGAATATGGCTAACAGCTGCGCCGGAATTCTGGTGCCCATCCTGGTTGGCGTTATTCTACAGGCTACTGGTAGCTATGAAAGTGTATTGCTCTATTTCGCCATCTGTGCCGGGTGCTATACCCTCGGAACACTGTGCATTAACTTCAATAAATTGCCGATTAAAAACGGCCAATTATCGTTCCAGAAATAAGGTGTCAAGAAGCATTGGGTTTCTGATGCGGACGAATAACTATTAAATACAGGATACTGATATGTCAGTTATATTACGAGTGGAGAAAGTCCCGCAGGTGTTGGCGGAAGCGTTAGCGCTCGACCACACGTTGTATGAATACAGTCAATTGTCAGCAGAAGAATTACATGCCATCGCCGGGGAAATTCAGGTGATATTAGCCAGTGGGGAGTCGAAAGTTGAAGCCGCATTGATTAATCAATTGCCGCAATTAAAATTAATCGCCGTATTTGGTGTCGGCTATGACGGCGTGGATATCCACGCCGCATTTGAACGGAATATTCAGGTCACTAACACACCGGATATTTTGACCGATGATGTTGCTGATTTGGGTATGGCTTTGATGTTAAACGTATCAAGGAGAATTAACGGCGCGCAAAAATTTATTGAGCGCGGCGGCTGGCAGTCTGGATCTTACCCACTGTCGACTAAAGTAAGCGGAGGGCGGTTAGGCATTGTTGGTTTTGGCCGCATTGGCCGTGCGGTCGCCAAAAGGGCGAAGGGTTTTGCCATGCGCATTGCCTGTTTTGATCGGTATCCCGTTGAAAGCAGCAAGGTGACGTATTATCCCGATTTGGTTGAGCTGGCGAAAAATAGCGATGTGCTGATAGTGTGTGCGAGCGCGGGTAAAGATAGCATGAAGCTAATCAATCGCGACGTACTCGCGGCGCTTGGACCGAACGGTATTTTAATTAATATCGCCCGAGGCAGCGTGGTGGATGAAGACGCGCTGGCTGAGGCCATCACCCAGGGAACGATTGGCGGAGCGGGTCTGGATGTTTTCGCCAACGAACCCCACATACCGCAAGCGTTGCTTAATCGTGATGATGTGGTGGTCACGCCGCATGTTGGTAGCGCAACGCACGCAACGCGTACGGCGATGGCGAAACTGGTGATGGATAATATTGCGGCGTTTTATTCCGGTCAGGCGTTGCTGACGCCGGTGCCGTGGCCGCGGTAAGAGAAAATCGCCCGGTAGCGCAACGCTTACCGGGCTTTCGCGCGTAAGTGCATCAGGTTTTTATTGGCGCGAACGCCAGCAATTAAAAGGGGGCCCTTGCGGAGCCCCTTACTGTATGCGCTGAGGTATCAACGCAGCGCTTCGCGCCAGGCGCCTTGCAGAAACTCACGGCACTGCCGTTCGTTATCCCACAGGTCGTCCTGGTCAGTGGTGCGCATTTCGACGGCGAGGGAAATCGGGCCGAATTCCTTCGGCAGTTCAAGGTTCATCGCGGTTCTAATGATATGCGCAGCCGTAGCGGTAGTGAGGAATCCTGGCTCGCCGAACTTCATATGATAATCGCCATAGCCTTGCGCCTGCGGGTCAAGGATCGCGTTGGCGAGATGCAGCTGTGAAATTAGCGGCGCCGCCAGCGCCAGTGATTCAGCGAGATCTTCCTGATTCAGCGCGACGTGGGCGCTGTCCCAGGCGAGATACAGTTTCGGGCAGTCTGGCCGTAGCGCCTTCATCCACTCCACGGTTTCATCGGTAGGGCCAATCAACTGGCATTTGTGCGCAAAGCGATCGAGCGGCTCCACCTGCAACAGCATATTGTCATACTGACCGACGACTTCGCCGATGCGTACCAGCGCCTCACCAAAGCCCTTTTTCGCCTCGTCGCGGCGCGCATCGCCGGGATCGCCGCCGCTCACCAGCGAAAGTTTGCTCGTGCCGCATTCTGCTGCCAGCTGTACCAGCTCACAGGCGCGGCGAATGGATTTTTCGCGCAGCTCAGAGTCCAGACTGCTGAGGTTCAGATTGTCTTTGAGTAATTCGAACGTCAGCCACTGAGTCACGTTTAATTGGTTCTGTTCCGCCACCGTGCGGATGTTTTTGGCGATTTCCGGCTGATGAATAATACCGGTTTCAAAACCCCGGTAATAACCGATGTCGGCGATTTCGCGGATGACATGCAAAATCGCTTTTTCATCATTGGCGAGCGGAAAGAAAATCTCTGCAATGTGCGCGGAAGGATACAATGTGGTGGTCATAATAATATCGCTGCCTCCTCATGAGATGGGAAAAAGTACGTCTGATGCGTGGTTGTGGTGCGTGTAAAAAAACTTCAGGGTGGAATGAACATTTTAATTTCTATTGAACATATGAACAAGCAGGGAACACCAGAAAATCCAGAAGTTTGACCTTGGTCGCACTTTACAACAGCGGAAGGTTTTGATTTCAACTCATTGAAAAAAAATTGTTTTGGCTTTTTTGATGCTCGACGCGGGTGATCGCAAGGAATAAGGAATTAATTTTGAAGGTGATTCAATAGTTATATCATTGTTCAAATGATTGGGTTTGCTGTTTTGTTATTTTGAATGAGATGGGCAACATTGATTGATGAGGCAACACGGCAACCGGTGTCATTACGGCGGCACAAAGGCTTTCCGGCACGCACCCGGATCATTTGTCGGGCTGTTCCCAACAGTTTCAGCGCCGACTCATACTTTATCCGGTATCGCCACAGTAACTGGCGGAGCCGCCAGCTTGTGTTGTTAGCGTGTCTTATTTAACGCTATACGCGACGGATGATATTCCCCGCTAAAATATTGCCATATATTATGTCATTTTGTTGATTTGTTTTATTTTTCTTTACAAATTAAACACATCTATTTTCTTGACAAAATAACGCCGCTGTTTTTATCTTTGAGCAGGAAATGGTTGTTAATAGCGCATGCTGAAGAAATAAAGATTTTTATTACTTATTATGTCGTTAGCATTAAGGTTTATGATCTGTGGGATTTGATGAATGCACGAAACCTCTTATCCAGACAAGGTCACTGCAACAGTAATTAATGAGGTATTTTAAATGAATGCTAAACGGTGGCTATATACTGTGTTTTTTTTGATGAGTATATTTTCGATAAGTACATTCGCTAAAGAACGTGAAAATTACCTGTATACTTCTTCTGATGATTTAGCAAAAATTTATCCTTTATTAACCCGCCAGGACATTACCGGGGTACAGATTGTCTATAACTGGAAGCGGTTGGAAGTCGCGCCGGGGAAGTATGATTTTTCCGTGATAGAAAAGGATCTTACTCTACTGCGGAAAATCAATAAAAAAATGTTTTTGCAGATTCAGGATCGTTTTTTTGAACCGCAAGCCCGTTATATCCCACAATATTTGTTAGACGACCCTCAATATGCTGGTGGCCTGGTGGAACAACAGGATAATCCGGGAGAAGGTAAATCGCAGGCTATAGGGTGGGCGGCGGTTCAATGGAATGATGCGTTGAGAAAACGTTATCAAAAATTGATTTCTGCCTTAGCGCAGACATTTGATGGCAGAATTGAAGGTATAAACTTACCTGAAACGGCGATTGATATAGATATCAAGCATGATAAAACGGGTTTTAGCTGTGATAAATACTATGCGGCTACGCTTGATAACTTAAAATTCACTCGCTCGGTGTTTAAAAAATCTCATGTCGTACAATATGTGAATTTTTGGCCGTGCGAATGGGACAACGATCATAAATATATGTCTCGCCTTTTCCAGTTCGCGAAAGATAATAATATAGGTCTGGGTGGACCGGATATTGTCCCTCATAAAAAGGCACAGATGCACAACTCATATCCTTTTTTTAATCGCTATAAAAATAAACTACCGTTAGTTGCCATGGCAGTACAGGAACCGACATTAACTTATATTAATCCGGTCACGCATAAAAAATTTTCCAAGGAAGAGTTTGTTGATTTCGCTGAAAATTATCTGGGAGCAGACATTATCTTCTGGAGCGTTGATTCGCCATGGTTGAGTGGAAAAAATTGAGTGAAAATTAGATCCAGACGCAGCGTTACGTTTTTTGTACAATTTGGCGTTGAATGTTCGATATCCCTCTTTCTCCTTTCATACGTGGTTTAACGGCAAGAGGTGACGAATAATGAATCGTGGTGAACTAGAACAGTTGCTGACCGATTATCCGTTAGTTAAGAAAATAAGGAATCTGGCGACGGTCGATTGGTTTAATCCCCTGATCACAACGTTACAGGAAGGGTTGCCCTTTGTCGGTCTTACCGCTACTGTGAACTGCACCAACACACCTCATATAACATTCAATGCGGGTAGATGTAAATTAGAGGATAACCAATTGTTTAAAATGCAAAAAACAGACACCAGTAGATGTCTGCTTCTTTTAAATTGGCTCCCCTGACTGGACTCGAACCAGTGACATACGGATTAACAGTCCGCCGTTCTACCGACTGAACTACAGAGGAATCGTGTGAACGGGGCGCATGATATCCGGCACCTGATGCACTGTCAATGGCAAAGTCGGCGGTAATTGTCTGACTGTTTAGGCAGTGTACAGCGCTTTCTTCACCGTGGTTAATACGTAACGGGCGCGCGATAATCGGCGCTGTTTTGCCACGCTTTGAGGCGGGTTAACGGATCCTGGCGATAAAACCCTTTAAAGCACTGGTATAGCGCGGGGAATCGTTCATCCAATAATGCCGGCGCGCTGAAGAAATACTCGGAGAGTACGGCAAAACATTCGACCGGGTCTTGAGCCGCGTAGGGATCCATGCTGGCCGCGTCTTCTCCGACTAAATCGATTTCCTCCTGCAAAGATTCCATCGCGGCATGCAACTGCTGTTCCCACTGCGCGACATCACGCAGGGCAATCGGCGGAACGCCGGTAGCGATGCCGCCGCCGCGGAGATCCAACTTGTGGGCGACTTCGTGAATAACCAGGTTAAATCCGGAAAGATCGAACGAGTCCTGAATTTCCTGCCAGTTAAGTACAATCGGCCCCTGGTCCCAGCTTTGTCCGGACTGTACTATTCTGCCGGTGTGAACCAGCCCAATATCGTCCTGCCATTCGTCATCCACCGTGAAAGGACCAGGATAGATCAGCACTTCGTGAAAGCCATTCAGGCACTCAATACCCAGTTCCAGGATCGGCAAAGAAAACAGTAACGCGATGCGCTGCTGCATTAATTCGGTTAGCGTCAATCCCTGTAATGGGATCAGGCGTTTCAGTTTCAGGAACTGATCCGCGATATTTATCAGCCGCGACTGCTCCTTGTCGCTTAACGGAGCGAGTAGGGGAATCGCCACCGCAGGCTGCCAGCGATCCAGCGCTTCAACCTGAAGTTCATTTGTTTTCCACGGCCACTTAATCATTGCTGTTGCTCGCTAAGTCATCACTTGAATCTAAAGACGATAGCTAATGCTGTTAAAATGCCTTAAAAGAGGGCATTATAGCAGCCTCTTAGACGGAGAGATGCCGGAGCGGCTGAACGGACCGGTCTCGAAAACCGGAGTGGGGGCAACTCCACCGGGGGTTCAAATCCCCCTCTCTCCGCCAACATTCAAACAGTTACATGAATGTCTTTCTGTGACAATTACCACGCTGAAGAAAATTCTTATAAGATCGCAATATCGCTTCCATCTTTAGTGTGATGGTTTGCTTTTGCTTACTTTCACAGTCCAAGCTACGCCGTGGCAACCCTTTCTTCATAACATAATCGCGTGCGGCACATCCGATTTTTTTCAATCATGTTTATAAATCGCGGCGCACCAGTACCCATAGCCCTGTTCACTTTCCTTCGTCCATCCCTGTTGTTTCAGCTGTTTCGCGCGGATAATTTATTATACCGTGCCGCATAAGTATAATTTCCATGGTCAGGCGCTTCTTTGTGAAAATTAACGGGGCGGTATGTGCCAGCCGCTAAAATAGCAGATTTCTGGATGATGACCAGGCCGGGTTGAGCCGTTATTGGTTGACGTCACGATCTTGCGAAGTTCAAAAAGTGTGATTTTTTTAACAGATTCACGCTTGAATTTTTCATCAATGCCGCCATCTTGATCAACGGACAAGCGATGCTTGCCTGATAGGTTGAGCTTTTGAATGTATCTAGCATATTCAGGAGGTTAATTATGGCACTGAGAACCTTGTCATTGTTCCCTGATGTTTCCGGTTCGCTCTTTTCCGATCGTTTTAACCGTATCGATCGGCTATTCAGCCAGTTAACTGGCGATACCCCGCTGTCGGCAACGCCGTCGTATGATATCCGGATGTTAGGCGACAACCGGTATGGGATCACGTTGAGCGTGCCCGGTTGGAAAGAGGACGAACTGGAGATAAAAACGGCGGGCGGCCGACTGACCGTGACGGGTAAACGTGAAGAGAAAAGCGAATCTGAAGAGGAAGGTTGGCTCCATCAGGGTATTAGCCGCGCCGACTTCAATATCAGCTATTCGCTGCCCGAACATGTGAAGGTGCAGGGGGCCGCGCTGGAAAACGGATTATTGACCGTTGAGCTTTATCAGGAAATTCCTGAAAGTGAAAAGCCGCAAAAGATAGCGATAGAAAGTCGCGGGAAGGCCATTGAACATCAGGCCTGATGATTATTACAGGCGGTCATGTCATTGTTCTGTATGAATATAACGTTATCCGTTGAATAAACGTTGTTAGAAGGAATGCCGGTCGGCCAGGCTGACCGGCATTTTTTTGCGTCGAGCTATCGGGCGATACGGTTGACATATAAATTTGTCGGATTGTCCGGGGTGTACTAATTTCATAGTTAATCATTACGTTACGGAGACTAATATGGGATTTTGGCGCATTGTGTTTACTATCATTTTACCTCCACTGGGCGTGGCGCTTGGGAAAGGGATAGGTTGGGCGTTTATCCTGAATATTATTCTGACGCTGTTGGGATATATCCCGGGCCTGATTCACGCGTTTTGGGTACAGACGAGAAATGACGGTATTTGAATAAGGCCTATACCGGGCGGCATGAGTCAGTCTTATCTATAAAGACATGATATTTAGCCATGTTTTACCACTAACGGGTGACGCTATCGGCGTTACCCGTTTTATGTTGCAGCCTGTCAGAATAGCCCGTTTGAGACTATTCAGTATGCAAGCAAAAATGCTATTCTGATCACATATCGTTGTCGCCATTCGCGGGGTAACACGCCTCGCAACTACCCTTGCATCATCGCTTTTATCTTTGCCGTTGGCGGTAGCCGGTAGCTGGCATTTGCTCTTTCATTCGTTAAATATTATAACCGCATGGTTTGTGTTGGCATGGCGTTTTGCCGTTCGAAGTGCGGATGTAGCAGTTATCTTTGTGGTATCGGGGAATCAAGATGGTTGATGTGCTTATCAAGGCCTTCTCGTTTGTTTTTGTCATCATTATCGGATATCTGCTGAAACAGCGCGGTGTATTACAACGTTCCGACAGCATCGCCTTGTCCAAGATCATGATGAATATTACCTTGCCGGCGGCGGTCATCACCGGGTTTGCCAGCTTTCAATTCGATCACTCGCTGTTGATCCTGGTGGCGCTGGGGCTGGGGTGTAATCTTATACTGATGGGGGTGGGGTATTGGATTGCCCGAAAAGGCCCTGATGATAAGAAAGCCTTTTATATGATCAATTCGCCAGGCTATAACATCGGTTGTTTTACCCTGCCTTATGTTCAGAGCTTTCTTGGGCCGGCCGGTATTGTCGCCACCTGCCTGTTTGATGCCGGGAACTCCATTATCTGTACCGGCGGCAGCTATGTCGCCGCCTCGCATGCCACCGGGCGTAGCGCCGGTCTGAAAAGCACGATTAAACGGCTATTTTCCTCCGTTCCGTTTGATGTTTACATGCTGCTGCTGCTTGCGGCGCTATGCGGTTTGCATCTTCCTAGTCAGATAACGTTGATCTCCTCGACCATTGGCAACGCCAATCCATTTCTTGCCATGTTGATTATCGGCATGATGCTGGAAATCAATATTAACCGGGCAGCGCTGGCGAATGTTTTTAGGGTGCTGGTTCTGCGCTACAGCATCGCTTCCGCATTCGCCGTTCTGTTTTACTACTACACGCCGTTGCCGCTGGAGATTCGCCAGGTGCTTGCCGTGGTGGTCTTTTCGCCGCTATCGTCACTGGCGCCTTTGTTTACCTCAAGGTTCAGCGGGATGTTCGCGTCCGTCTCCAGTTTTACCAATTCATTATCGGTCATCATCAGTATTACAATCATTACCACGCTGCTAACGTTGATGCAGCCATAAAAATCAGCAGGATACCTGAGCCGAAGTGAAACGCGCCTATGGCAAAGAAAGCCGGTGAGGCAACGTCAATTTGGCAGCGCCGTATAAACGGCGCTATTTATCCGATTTGATTACCCGGTTACGCCCTTGTTGTTTAGCCTGATAGAGCGCGATATCCGCGCGGTTTATTAAGGCATCCAGCGTTTCATTCTGCTGATATTCCGCTACGCCGCAGCTGATGGTGATATGAATCGTTTCGTTCTGAAACGATACCATTGTTGTTTCAATGTCATGCCGTAGGGATTCAGCTCGCTGTAGCGCATTTTCAAGATCGCAGTTATCCAGCAGCACGACAAATTCTTCTCCACCCCAGCGGCAAACCTGATCGCTATGGCGTGTGGACTGTTGCAGTATCTTCGCGATTTTTTGCAAGACTAAATCGCCGACGCCGTGTCCGTAGCGATCGTTAACCGTTTTGAAATGGTCAATGTCGAGAAGCAGTATGGAGATAGGCTGATGTTGCGCCAGCCGTTTATTGCTCAAACGTTCAAAGGAATAATCGAACGCCTGGCGATTCATAATGCCCGTCAGCTTGTCGGTCGTCGCCATCTGTTCCAGGCGACGCTGATAGCCACCGATGGTCAGCCATAGCAGGACAAGAAACAGCATACTGACGGTGATGCTAATCCCTAGGTTTTTTATCAGCGTATCGAACAACTGCCGCTCACTCGGATGGTTGCTTTGCTCGACCATTAAATACCAGCCAAACTCGGGGATCAGCCGGGTATTAAGAAATATGGGCTTATTTTGTTGCGAGTAATATTCATACGCGCCGCCGGGCATCGTGAGAATCGAGGTGGCGATCGATGCCAGCCCTGGCTGCTGTTGAATCTTCAGCGGGCGGTCATACGTTAAACCGTGTAACGTTACATTGCCGGTTTGATCAATAAAATAAATCGTGCGGTTGTAACGCTGCTCATATTTTTCAAGCAGGAGTTTGACCCGTTCAACGGGAATACCAATGCCGGTAACGCCGATGAAGTTGCCTTCATAGTCCATCACTTTGTGGTTAATAAAGATATCCATATGGGTGCGGTCTTCGGGATCGGTATTGATATCAATGCGGTAGGGTGTTTGGTCCGACAGGGTTTGAGCCTGAAAAAACCATTGGTCCTCGGGGGATTGCGCTGAAATGATGCGCTGAATTCGTTGAGGGTCGTAAAAACGTTTCGTTTTGTCCGAAGCAAAAAAGGAAAATAAGGTATCGAAGCGGCGATCAATCTCTTTCAGATAGCGAATCATCGCCTGTGAATCGCTTTCGTCATGAAGCACCCAGTCGCGGACAAAGGTATCATGCGCCATCAGCGATGAGATGAAGATGGGTTTCAGAAGGTCTTGCTGAATTTCGGAATACACGTTATCGCTGGTCAGAGGGAGCGTATTTTCTTTTATTTCGTCCTCTAGCGATTTTTTGGCGACTTCATAACTACTCCAACTGATAATCAGAAATGCGGCGAGCAGCATAACGGCAAATATCACAATTGCCCGGGTTTTATTTAGCCAGCGGGAGTGGGTTATCAATCCTATCAGCAAAGCAGTGCTCCTGATGCTGTCAACTAACGATAGGCAGGCAAAAACTTATCATTTACGTTATGGCTGCCGGTAAAAACCTTTATATTGAAGTTAAGCAGGCATGATAGGAAACATCAACAAAAAGCTCGCCCGAATGCAGCGATTTAGCGAGGCGATCGTAGAAGATGGGGAAAAAAGAGTGAATGATAAATAAGCGTTCGTTTTTAGCTGGTTATTGACCATGCGAAGAAATAAAAGTACGACATGAACGGGTGATATTTTAACGGATTATCGCGCATAGATCCGCTATGGCTGGAAGTAATGTAATGATTTGTATTTTATTGTGGTCTTACTCAATATCACTTGTGAAGACTGATAAAAGAGTGATATCAATTAACGTTGGTTACGGTAATTAAATCGGGTTGGCAATGACAACGGAAAGAAGAGAAAATAAGCAGGGCGGCCCAACTGCACTTTTATTTATTAATCAAAACGCGAGAAATGGTGATTCATCAAAGTCGCATGTGGTTCAATTATTACAATCGCATCATATAGCGGTTATTGAACCCGGCGAACAGGCGCTTGGCTCCTGCGGCGATATTATTCTCGCCCATGCTAATGATGTGGATTTTGTTATTATCGGTGGCGGCGATGGCACATTAAACTCGGCGGCTCAGGCTCTGGTAGATACCGGGTTGCCATTGGGCGTACTGCCATTAGGCACGGCAAATGACTTTGCGCGTACCCTGGGGATCCCAAGGGATTTGAAGCTGGCGGTGCAAATTATCGCGGCGGGAAATTTAAGGTCCATCGACCTGGGTGAAGTGAACGATCATCTGTTCTTTAATGTCTCCAGTATTGGGTTTTCGGCGGCACTGGCCCGCGGGTTATCGGCAAAGTCTAAAAAGCGCTGGGGAACGCTGGGGTACGCGCTGGCGGCGTTTAAATTGCTCAAGCAGAGCCGTCCTTTTAGGGTCGAAATTGAGCACGACGGGATTAAAGAGCGGGTCAGAACCGTTCAGGTTTCGGTGGGCAATGGCCGTTTTTACGGCGGCGGCATGACGGTGGAACAGACGGCCGCGCCTGACGATGGCCGGTTTGACGTCTATAGTCTGGAGATCTCCCACTGGTGGGAAATGCTGGCGCTTGTCCCTTTTCTGCGGCGGGGAACGCACGGGCGCTGGCGCAAAGTCCGCACCTTTTCCGCCACTCGCTTAACATTGCATACTGCCAAACCGCATGATATCAATGCCGACGGCGAACTCATTGGAAAAACGCCCGCGACATTTATCCTCAGGGAAAAAGCTATTCGCGTATTCGCTCCCCAAACCGGGGTAATTAATTAAACTTATATAAGTGCTAACGATGCAAACTATTATTTCCGCAATACTGGCTTTCTTTTTATTTGAACCGCTTGAAAACGAATTAAATCGCTATGCGGAATCTATCAATATGCCAAAAGAAACCGCGCAGCAGGTAATTTCATGTTTAAAGTCAGAGACGCCGAAAATTGTTGAGAAGGTTCGGTCAGATCTATGGTGGACAACGACGGCTATCCTTTCAATTTGGACGGGGGTGTCCGATGTTGAACAGATAATTACCGAGGCCGCGCCGAATTGTGTTGCGCCATTTAATAAAGTTAATAAATTAACCTGACCGATAACAATACCCTGATTCAATGTGATGAAAATTCAGGCCGGCAATCGAATTGACTGGCCCGAATTTTACTCATTTAATTTTATTCGTTATTTAAAAATGCGGAAACGTTCTTCGTCAGGAATGTAGGTTTTTTCACCCGCCGGTTGCTCAATTGAGCCAAACGGCATTTGGGCGCGTAATTTCCAGCTTGCCGGCAACTGCCACTGTTTTTTCACATCGTCATCAATCAGCGGATTGTAGTGCTGCAATGAGGCGCCCACTTTTTCCTGAGCCAGTGCGGACCACACGGAAAATTGCGCAATCCCGGTCGAATGTTCCGACCAAACGGGGAAATTATCCGCATACAGGGCAAATTTTTGTTGCAGATCTTCAATGACCTTGGTGTCTTCAAAGAACAGCACCGTACCGGCGCCCGCCGCGAACGACGCCAGCTTTTTCTCGGTTGGCGCAAACGACTCTTCAGGAACGATTTTTTTCAGCTGCTGCTTAACGATATCCCAGAGTTTTTCGTGCTGTTCACCGAACAAAATGACGACGCGGGAACTCTGGGAATTAAACGATGAGGGGCTTTGCTTAACGGCTTCGGTAACGAGCGAGATAACCCGATCTTCTGATATTGGCAATGTTTTACCGATGGCATAGATAGAACGACGATTCTTAATGGACTGCAAAAAAGCGTTACTCATGGTTGGTTCCTCTTCGCATGATTGCTTACTTCTAGCGTGTGGCACGGTTGCGTGTCGTATTAAATATATTAGTCGCCGCAGACTTCGCAGTCGGGATTTTTAAGCAATTTTATTTCACGAAACTGCATAACCATGGCATCGAGCATCAGCAGGCGGCCCGTGATAACCTTACCGTACCCGGTTAGCAACTTGATGGCTTCCATCGCCTGTAAACTGCCGATGGTGCCCACCAGCGGCGCCATTACGCCCGCTTCGACGCAGGTTAGCGCATTGTCGCCAAACAGCCGGCTGAGGCAGTGATAGCAGGGTTCGTCTTTCTGATAGGTAAAGACGCTGATCTGGCCTTCCATACGAATGGCCGCCCCGGAGATCAGCGGTTTTTTCAAATGAAAGCCAATGCGATTCAGGCGATCGCGGATAGAGACGTTGTCGGTACAATCAAGCACCGCATCGTGCTTCGCCACCAGCGCGCATAAAGCATCATCATCCAGGCTGGCATTGATCGCATCAAGCGCAAGGTGAGGGTTGATTTCCGTCAGGGCAATGCGCGCAGACTCCACCTTGGGCATCCCGATGCGGGCGTCGTGGTGTAGTACCTGACGCTGAAGGTTGGAGAGCGATACCGTATCAAAATCCAGCAGCGTCAGGTGTCCAACGCCCGCCGCCGCCAGATACTGCGCCGCCGCGCAGCCCAGTCCGCCGAGTCCGACAACCAGTATTCGCGCGGCTTTCAATTTTTCCTGGCCGTCAAAATCAAAGCCGCGCAGCACAATCTGGCGATTATAGCGCAGCGCCTCTTCATCACTGAGTTCCGGCAGCATGGTTAATGGCCTAATAGCGCATTGAAAGGTTCAATTTCGACCCATTCACCGGCCTCGACACGGCCGCGATCGGCCTCCAGCACGATAAAGCAGTTAGCCAGGCTAAACGAACTGAACACATGCGAACCCTGATGGCCGGTCGTTTTGACTTCCCATTCACCCTGGGCGTTACGGCTAAAGATCCCGCGCTGAAAGTCGGCTCGTCCCGGTGATTTTTTCAGCTCGCTGGTGGTTTTCACCCGCAGTCGGGCGGGAAAATGCCACTGTGAATGCCCTGATAAACGGGCTAACAGCGGTTGCACCAGTTGATAGAATGTCGCCACGGATGAAACCGGATTACCCGGCAGGCCGCAGAACCAGGCGTTGTGCAGTTTTCCAAAGGCGAAGGGTTTGCCGGGCTTGATGGCTAATTTCCAGAAATGGATGTTGCCCAGCTCTTCCAGTATCGTTTTGGTGTAATCCGCCTCGCCAACGGAAACGCCGCCGCTGCTGATGACCAGATCGGCGCTGCTGTCGGCTTGCCGGAACACGTTTCTCAAGGCGCTGGGATCGTCACGGACGATACCCAAATCGTTGACCACGCAGCCCAGTTGTTCCAGCATTAAGCGCAGAGCGAAACGGTTGGTGTCGTAAATTTGTCCGGCTTGCAGCGGTTGGCCGACGGGCTGGAGTTCATCGCCGGTCGAAAAAATAGCGACTTTCAGGCGGCGGAATACCTCAACCTGCGCGATCCCCAACGATGCCAGCAAAGGCAATTCCGCCACGCTCAGCTTGGTGCCGGCAGGCAATACGCTGGCGCCTTGACGGATATCCTCCCCCGCCAGACGAATATTCTGCCCTGATTTGACCTCACGGAGAAAGCGAATGCCCGCCTCGCAGACTTCGGTATGTTCCTGCATAACAACCGTATCAGCGCAGTCGGGAATCGGGGCTCCCGTCATAATGCGGATACAGGTTCCTGCCGGCCATTCACCGTCAAACGGCGCGCCGGCGAAGGATTTCCCGGCTAGCGGAAGCGGGGCGGCGGCGGACAGGTCCGCATAGCGAATGGCGTAACCATCCATCGCGGCATTGGCGAACGGGGGAACATTTATTGGCGAGGTGATTGCTCGGGCGGTAATTCGGCCTGTTGCGTCATACAGTGAAACGACCTCCGTTTCCGCTATTGTTTCAAGCTGGGAAAACATCTTTTCTCGCGCTTGTTCGAGCGTCAATAAACCTGGGTTAACGTTTTCCATCTGTACTCCATTATTTCATTTATCGCATTTCTGCCGGCAGGCGGAAATGCGTATTTTATGCCAATATTATGTCAGAGAACGCCGTCCCCTTCATCTTTCTGGAGGCGCGGCGCGTTGGCTTTTCTCACTGATTTATACTGTTTGTTTATGTTAATTAACTTAATGTTATAAAAGAAATTTTTCGAAGTTGCGATTCAGTTTCCGCTTTACATCCTACAGTGCGCTAAATATAGTCAAAAAAACGAGTTTAATGACAAACGGTTATTTGCCTGCCTGTCTGCGCGACTATTTTCGCATTCCGTTTTATATGGAGACCCACTGTTAATGACACAAACACGGCATCATCATGCGCCGCTTTCCGATCCTGCGTCAGGCTTTTTTTTGCCGGATGAGCAGGTATTATCTGTACGCGATCTGAGCGTTTATTTTGAACAGCAAGGCCAGCGGACTGATGCGGTGCGTGACTTAACCTTTGCGGTGAACAGAGGGGAGACGCTGGCGATTGTGGGGGAATCCGGATCGGGGAAATCCGTGACGTCGCTGGCGCTGATGCGGCTCGTCGAGCAGGCCGGCGGCGTTATTCACCGGGGGGAAATGCTGCTTCGCAAGCGAGACGGCCAGATATTGAATTTGAGAACCACGGCTCAATCACAGATGCGCAGGCTGCGCGGCGCCGATATGGCGATGATTTTTCAAGAGCCGATGACATCATTGAATCCGGTATACCCGGTCGGCGAGCAGATTGCCGAGTCCATCCGTCTGCATCAGGGCAAGGATCACCGCGCCGCTAAGCGTGAAGCATTACGCATGCTGGATTTGGTGCGTATCCCGGAAGCGCGCAATGTGCTGGATCGTTACCCCCATCAGCTTTCCGGGGGCATGCGTCAGCGGGTAATGATTGCGATGGCGCTCTCCTGCAAGCCGTCGCTGCTGATTGCCGATGAGCCGACAACGGCGCTGGATGTCACCATTCAGGCGCAGATCCTGCAACTTATCCGCGTATTGCAGCGGGAAATGGATATGGCGGTGATCTTCATTACCCACGATATGGGCGTGGTGGCGGAGGTCGCCGACAAGGTGCTGGTGATGTATCGCGGGGAGAGCGTTGAAACGGCAACCGCCACCGAGATTTTTACCGCCCCGCGGCATCACTATACCAAAGCGCTGCTGGCGGCGGTGCCCAAGCTGGGCTCGATGCGCGGGCGGCCCTATCCGGCAAAATTTCCGTTGCTGAACCGGGATTCATCGTTGACGGACGACAACGAGCCGCAGAATACGGTGCCGCCGCATGCCGCGCCCATTCTGCAAGTGAAGGATCTGGTTACCCGTTTCCCGGTTCGCAGCGGGATTTTGAACCGCGTTACACGGCAGGTTCATGCGGTGGAAAACGTCAGTTTTGATCTGTATCCGGGGGAAACGCTGTCGCTGGTGGGCGAGTCGGGCTGCGGGAAGTCCACAACCGGCCGTTCGTTGCTGCGGCTGGTGGAAAGTCAGAGCGGCACCATTATTTTTAACGGACAGCAGATTGACCGTCTGGCCGGTCCGACGCTACAGCACCTGCGGCGGGATATTCAGTTTATTTTTCAGGATCCCTACGCGTCGCTGGATCCCCGGATGACGGTCGGTTTTTCCATTATGGAGCCTTTATTGGTTCACGGCGTGGCGAGCCGTCAGGAGGCGGAGAAACGTGTGGCGTGGCTATTGTCCCGCGTCGGTCTGGCGCCTGAACACGCCCGGCGTTATCCCCATGAATTTTCCGGCGGACAGCGCCAGCGTATATGTATCGCCAGGGCGCTGGCGCTGAACCCCAAAGTGGTGATCGCCGACGAAGCGGTTTCGGCGCTCGATGTCTCTATTCAGGCGCAAATCGTCAATTTAATGCTTGAGCTACAGCGTGAATTCGGCGTCTCTTTTTTGTTTATTTCGCACGATATGGCGGTGGTGGAGCGAATCAGCCACCGGGTGGCGGTGATGTATATGGGGCAGATCGTGGAAATTGGCCCGCGCAGCGCGGTGTTTGAGCACCCCCAGCATCCTTATACCCGTAAGCTGATGGCGGCGGTTCCCGTTGCCGACCCATCCCGCCGCCATCGTGAACAGGTTTTATTGGTTGATGAAGTACCGAGCCCGATCCGGGCAATAGGCGATGAACCTACCACCGCGCCTTTAGTGCAGGTTGG
Organism: Brenneria goodwinii; assembly: GCF_002291445.1. Taxonomy (NCBI): domain Bacteria; kingdom Pseudomonadati; phylum Pseudomonadota; class Gammaproteobacteria; order Enterobacterales; family Pectobacteriaceae; genus Brenneria; species Brenneria goodwinii. The sequence continues at coordinate 1,004,034 of NZ_CP014137.1, forward strand.
CGAGCGTCACTTTGTCGCTCATCACCCGATTGCTGGCGCTTATTGACAGGGATTCACAAGGAGAATGTAACACGATGAAGGTTATCACTTTTAAACGTAAATGGTTACTTGCTGCCGGTGTCGCCGCTGCCATGGCAACGGCGCCAGCCTGGGCGGCCAAGGATGCGGTTATCGCTGTCGCATCGAACTTCACTACGCTGGATCCTTACGACGCCAATGACTCGTTGTCCCAAACCGTCGCCAAATCGTTCTATCAGGGGTTATTTGGTTTCGACAAGGATATGAAACTGGTCAATGTGCTGGCGGAAAGTTATACCACCAGTCCGGATGGTCTGGTTTATACCATCAAGCTGCATCCGGGCGTGAAGTTCCACGATGGGACGGATTTTAATGCCGAAGCGGTGAAGGTGAACCTGGATCGCGCCAGTAACCCGGAGAACCGACTGAAGCGCTATAACCTGTTCAAGATGATCGATAAAACGGAAGTGGTCGACGGGCAAACGGTAAAAATCACGCTGAAAACGCCGTTCTCCGCGTTTATCAATAACCTGGCGCATCCGGCGGCGGTGATGATTTCGCCTGCGGCGTTAAACCAATACGGTAAAGAGATCGGTTTCCATCCCGTCGGTACCGGTCCGTACCGCTTTGTGGTCTGGAATCAGACCGACTACGTCAAGGTTGAGAAATTCGCCGGTTACTGGAAGTCGGGCCAGCCTAAACTGGATAGCATAACCTGGCGGCCGGTCGTGGATAACAATACCCGCGCGGCGCTGCTGCAAACCGGTGAAGCGCACTTTGCGTATCCTATCCCTTTTGAGCAGGCCAAAGTGCTGGAGAAAAACGATCGGCTGGAGCTGGTCGCGTCGCCGTCTATTTTGCATCGCTATATCAGCCTCAACGTGACGCAGAAGCCGTTTGATAATCTCAAAGTACGTCAGGCGCTTAATTACGCCATCAACAAAGACGCGCTGATTAAAGTGGCGTTTTCCGGCTATGCAACCCCGGCGGAAGGGCCGCTGCCGCCCAGCATCGATTACGCGGTGAAGTACCAGCCGTGGCCTTACGATCCGGCTAAAGCCCGTGAACTGCTGAAAGAAGCCGGTTATCCGAATGGCTTTACCACCACGCTCTGGTCGTCGCATAACCACAGCACGGCGCAAAAAGTGTTGCAGTTTACCCAGCAACAGCTGGCGCAGGTCGGCGTCAAGGTTCAGGTTACCGCGATGGACGCCGGGCAGCGCGCCGCCGAGGTAGAAGGGAAGGGCGTGAAAGAGACCGGCGTGCGGATGTTCTATACCGGTTGGTCGGCCTCAACCGGGGAAGCGGATTGGGCGCTGTCGCCGCTGTTTGCGACGTCATCCTGGCCGCCGGCGCTGTTCAACACGGCGTTTTACAGTAATCAACAGGTCGATGCCGATCTGGCCGGCGCGTTAAAAACCACCGATCGGGCGGAAAAACAGAAACTGTATAAAGATGCGCAGGATAAAATCTGGGCAGATGCGCCCTGGATTTTCCTGGCGACCGAAAATCTGGTGTCAGCGAACAGCAAGAATCTGACCGGGTTTTATGTCATGCCGGATACCGCCTTCAGTTTTGATGATGCGGATCTAAAAGAATAAATCAGCCGGCAGTGACCCGGGGCGGTAGCCGCTATCGCCCCGAATTTTTGCTAAATTCCACTCACAGGAGAGCAAGTCGCATGTACGTGGAAACTTATCCATGTTGAATTATTTTATTAAACGGTTACTGGGGCTGATCCCCACCTTATTGATTGTCATGGTGCTGGTTTTCCTTTTTGTCCACCTGTTGCCGGGCGATCCGGCGCGTTTGGTCGCCGGGCGGGAAGCCGATGCCGCGGTGATCGAACTGGTTCGTCAGGATTTGGGGCTGGACAAACCGCTACCGCAGCAGTTCTGGCATTTTTTCACCAATGTGCTTCAGGGCGACCTGGGCAAATCGATGGTTTCCAAAAGACCGGTGACGGAAGAGATCGCCACCCGCTTTATGCCGACGCTGTGGCTGACCGTCAGCAGTATGGCGTGGTCGGTGATTTTCGGTATGACGATCGGCGTGGTCTCCGCGGTGTGGCGTAATGGCTGGCCTGACAGAATCGGCATGACGCTAGCGGTTTCCGGCATTTCCTTTCCGGCATTTGCCCTCGGCATGCTGTTGATGCAGGTGTTTTCCGTGGAGTTGGGCTGGTTGCCCACCGTCGGCGCGGATACCTGGCGGCACTACATTCTTCCCTCTATTACGTTGGGAGCCGCGGTCGCCGCGGTGATGGCCCGTTTTACCCGCGCGTCTTTCGTAGAGGTGATGCAGGAAGATTACATGCGTACCGCGCGTGCCAAAGGCGTGCGGGAATCGCTGGTGGTGGTGAAGCATGGTTTACGCAATGCGCTGATCCCGGTTATCACCATGATGGGGCTACAGTTTGGTTTTTTGCTCGGCGGATCGATCGTGGTCGAGAAAGTCTTTAACTGGCCGGGACTGGGGCGGTTATTGGTCGATTCGGTGGAGATGCGTGATTATCCGGTGATTCAGGCGGAAGTCCTGCTGTTTTCCCTGGAGTTCATTCTTATCAATTTGTTGGTCGATATGCTGTATGCCGCGATTAACCCTGCGATTCGTTATAAATAAAGGATGGTGAATGAAAAACTGGCGACGTAAAGCAGTGTTGTCGGCTATGCCGGTGATTAAGGAAGATCAAATTCGCACGCCGTGGCATGAGTTCTGGCGGCGTTTCCGTCATCAACATGTGGCGATGCTGGCCGGTATATTTGTGCTGCTGCTGATTATTATTGCCCTGTTTGCGCCGTATCTGGTTCCCTTTGATGCGGAAAATTACTTTGATTATGACCGCTTGAACGAAGGGCCGTCCCTGATGCACTGGCTTGGCGTGGACTCGTTGGGGCGGGATATTTTCAGCCGCATTTTGCTGGGCGCGCGGATTTCGCTGGCCGCGGGCATCCTCTCCGTGTCAATCGGCATGTTGATCGGCACGGCGCTTGGCCTGTTGGCCGGATATTATGAAGGATGGTGGGATCGGGTGATTATGCGCATCTGCGATGTGTTATTCGCGTTTCCCGGCATTCTGCTGGCGATTGCCGTGGTGGCGATCATGGGCAGCGGCATGGCGAATGTGATTGTCGCGGTGGCTATTTTCAGCGTTCCCGCGTTTGCCCGTCTGGTGAGGGGGAATACGCTGGTATTGAAGCAGCAGACCTATATTGAGTCGGCCCGCAGTATCGGCGCCTCCGACTGGACGATTATCTGCCGGCATATTCTCCCCGGGACCGTGTCCTCTATCGTGGTCTACTTCTCCATGCGTATCGGCATGTCGATCATCACGGCGGCCAGTCTCTCGTTTCTGGGACTCGGCGCGCAGCCGCCGACGCCGGAGTGGGGCGCAATGCTCAATGAGGCCCGTTCCGACATGGTGATTGCGCCGCACGTGGCGATCTTCCCCAGCCTGGCCATTTTCCTGACGGTGCTGGCGTTCAATCTGCTGGGGGATGGGTTGCGCGATGCGCTGGATCCGAAGCTGAAAGGCTAGCCGGTTGAGCAAACGATGCGAATAAAAAGCGAGGTTGATGATAAGGCGTTAACCGATAAACCATAAAGCCATTTTGTCAGCGGTTTGAAGCGCGGCCTGAGCCGCGCTATTCTGTGGAGAGAAAAATCAGAACGAGGTGCGTTTGTAGCTACGGTACTGCGGTTGCCAGAAGTTGTGCTCGATGGCTTTTGCCAGCGCATCGGCGGAGGTCACCATGGCTACCCCCTGTAACTGGGCCGCTTTACCGACTTCCAGCGCGATGCGTTTCGATACGTTCTGGATATCCTCGATATCCGGTAGTAACGCGCCTTCGCCATCGTTCGCCAGCGGCGAGCAATCTGCCAGTGAGCGGCTGGCCGCCATCAGCATACCGTCGGTAATGCGGGTTGCGCCCGATGCCAGCACGCCGAGACCGATGCCCGGGAAGATAAAGGAGTTATTGCACTGGGCAATGGGGTAAACCTTATCCTGATAGTTAACCGGCGCGAACGGACTACCGGTGGCGACGAGCGCGGCGCCGTCCGTCCAGCGGATGATGTCTTCCGGGCGGGCTTCCACGCGAGACGTCGGGTTAGACAGCGGCATGACGATAGGACGCGCGCAGTGCTTGTGCATCTCACGGATGATCTCTTCCGTAAACAGACCCGGCTGGCCGGAAACGCCGATCATGATGGTTGGTTTGGCGTTGCTGACCACTTCCAGCAGCGAGATCGCGTCGCTGGTGACGTCCCAGTGAGCCAGTTGCTCGCTTTTCTGCACCAGCTTGCTTTGGAAGTCGAGCAGGTTCGGCAGCTTATCGGTCAACAGACCGAAACGGTCAACCATAAATACGCGGGCGCGGGCTTCGTCTTCACTCAGACCTTCCGATTTCATCTGCGCGACGATTTGTTCCGCGATACCGCATCCGGCAGAGCCGGCGCCGAGGAAGACCACGGTCTGGTCGCGTAGCTGGCTGCCGGCAGCGCGGCTGGCGGCAATCAGGCTGCCCAGCGTGACGGCGGCGGTTCCCTGAATATCGTCGTTAAAGCTACAGATCTCGTTACGGTAGCGGTTCAGCAACGGGGTGGCGTTTTTCTGGGCGAAATCTTCAAACTGCAACAGCACATTCGGCCAGCGGCGTTTCACCGCCTGAATGAATTCATCCACAAATTCATAATATTCGTCATCGGTGATGCGCGGATGACGCCAGCCCATATACAGCGGATCGTTCAGGCGTTGCGGGTTGTTGGTGCCGACATCCAGCACGACGGGCAGCGTATAGGCCGGGCTGATGCCTCCGCAGGCGGTATATAGCGACAGTTTGCCAATGGGAATACCCATACCGCCGATGCCCTGATCGCCCAGGCCCAGAATACGTTCGCCGTCGGTGACCACGATGACTTTGACGTTCTGTTTGGTGGCATTCTGCAGCATATCGTCGATATTGGCGCGGTTGGGGTAAGCGATAAACAGGCCGCGAGCCCGGCGGTAAATATCGGAGAAATGCTCACAGGCTTCGCCCACGGTCGGCGTGTAGATGATGGGCATTAATTCGCTGAGGTGTTCGTCCAGCAACCGGTAGAAAAGCGTTTCGTTGGTGTCTTGTATATTGCGCACATAGACGTGCTTTTCGATATCGTTTTTGAATTCCTGACATTGACGCCAGGCGCGTTCCGCCTGTTCTTCAATTGTTTCGACCGCTTCCGGCAATAAACCATGAAGATTAAAGTTGGCGCGTTCTTCTTCTGTAAATGCGCTGCCTTTATTCAGTAGGGGAAATTCAAGAAGTATTGGACCAGCATAAGGGATGTAGAGGGGACGCTTGCTTTCATATTCTAATTCCATGACTTTTTTACTCTTTTGGTGACGGAAACGAATTTAGGTGATAATGCGAAATTATTGCAGTCCCGATCTTAAATTACCCGTAAGATATGTACAGATAATGTTAATTAAAATAGTTACATATGACTTGCATCAAAAAATATAAAAAGCTGTAACGATTCAACAGCTTTTAATTAACGTCTTTCTTAATGCGATTATTAATCGACGAAATGTAATGTGACATTTTTACAGCCTAGCTCAGTTAATATGGCTTTGGACATCGTCCATTGGCTTATAACGGCGTTACGGCGTTCGACAACGGCAGCGCGGCGTATTTCCGTGTGTTTTGCGCCAGCCAGATTCATCAGATTAAGCGCGGCCTGCAACGGGGGAAGGCTGGGATTGAATGCCGCATTTTCGGCGTAACGACCGCTATAGATAGCGCCGTCGGCCGTTTCCAATGCGACGCCGCTTATGGCCTGACTGTATGGCGCGTGGCTGCGGTTGGCGGCATCCAATGCGGCAAGGGTTAAAGGGTCATTATCCGGCAGCGTATAGGCGTGGTTGATTTCATCCATTAGCAGCGAGCTGACGTTCAGATCGACCGGGCCAAACGAGTCAGGAAGATAATGGCTGAGCAGCGTAGGTTGACGCCCCGGTAATTGAATACGCAAAGAAGACGCGGCGTTCAGTTCATTCATAAACTGCCGGCAGTGGCCGCAAGGCGTGTAGTTCACCGTTATCGAACGCAGCCCCCGCTCATTGCGCAGCCAGGCGTGGGTGATGGCGCTTTGTTCGGCATGTACCGTCTGTTGCAATTGCATCCCGCTGAATTCCATATTGGCGCCGAAATAAAAATTGCCGCTCACCCCCTGAACTACCGCGCCCACGTGGAAATGAGAAATGGGCGTCAGCGCGCAGGCGGCTGCCAGCGGTAACAGCGCAAAAGCCAGCTCATTGCTATCTAACCGGGCGGCATCGCTCAACATTTTCACCTCGCCGGCGGTCAGCATGGCGGTAAAATCCTGCCCGTCCAGAATGGGTTTAAGGGCGGATTGCAAACGGGTCGGCAACTGTTGAAAGGCGTCATTGAATCGTAGATGCATGGCGGTTTATCTCCTTGAACCAATACAGGGCACCATAATAGGAAGGCGATAGCGAATAATATAGTGATGTATATCTCGTTATTTATGAAATGATTGAAACAAATATTATCGATATGAGGTTTAGATCACATATTAGCGGAAGGTTACCGCGATTGGCGCGGGATGACGGAACGGTCTTCAAGGTTAAAGGGCCAAGCCCCTTAACCCATGTGGAAAGCCGGACGGTTATTTAAAAAACGCCAGCAGGATAGGAAAAATGAAGGGGGCGAGCAGCGAGGTAATAATCCCGCAGATGACCAGCGCCAGTGAGCTGAATGCCCCTTCCTGAAAATCGACCTCGGCGCAGCGTGCGGTGCCCAAGGCGTGTGAGGCGGTACCCATCGACAGACCGCGCGCCGCTTTGGTTTTAATGCCGACGCGATCGAACAGGCTATGGCCGGTTACGGCGCCCACGATACCCACGAAAATCACACAGACCGCGCTGATGGCGGGAATGCCGCCGATCGAACTGGCTACCGCCATGGCGATCGGCGTCGTCACGGATTTCGGCAGCACGGAGGCGGCGATTTCCGTCGATGCGCCCAGCCATAGGGCGACCAGCGTCCCGGAGATGATGGCGGCGACGCTGCCGATAAAGCAGACGCTGATGATGGATTTCCAGCGCGCCCGAATCTGGTGAAGCTGCTCATACAGCGGGAAGGCCAGGGCGACGACGGCGGGTTGGAGCAGATTGTTGAGCACTTCGCTGCCCTTAAAGTAGTGCTCATAAGGAATATGCAATAGCAGCAGCAAAGGGATGATAATGGCCATCGAAACCAGTAACGGGTTCAGCAACGATATTTTTGTCCACGCCGCCAGCTTACGGGCGGCAAAAAAGACCAACAGCGTCAGTGGCAATGACCACCATATGTAGGCGAGCATTATTCTTTATCCTTGGGTAATAACTCTTTTTCGCCAGCGATAGCATGTTCTTTCTGCATAAGCTGCGTACTGAAACCGACGACGATCATTGCAAAGAAGGTGCTGACCAGACAGGAGATGACAATCGGGCCGAACTGTTGGCTGAGCAGATCGTAATAGTTCATGACGCCCACTCCGATCGGCACGAACAGCATCGCCATATGGCGAATAAACATATGGCAGCCGGGCCTGACCCAGTCTGACGGCAGGATCTGTGAAGCGAGAAGCGCGAATAAAACCAGCATGCCAATGATGCTGCCGGGAATAACAATCGGGAGTAGCGCGGATATCGCATTGCCTGCCAATAGGCAGAGATAAATCAACGCGAAGGCACGTAAATACTGCCAGCAAAGAGTGATCGCATTACGCATGGGAAAGTCCTGATTAACTGATGGGATAATCATAACGCTAATATAATTAGTGTGCCACCGATCACAACTTCTCCGTCTCCATTAATGGGATCGCCGCATTAATCAGGGGATATTTTGTTCATTGGTTAAATAGATCTCGCTCGGATACCGCCTCGGCGATTGCATCGGTAAGCCGGCGCAACTGCTCCGGTTGAATAATAAACGGCGGCATAAGATAAATGAGTTTACCGAATGGACGGATCCATACGCCGCGCTCAACGAAAAAGTGTTGTAGCCGCGCCATATTAACCGGGCGGCGTGTTTCCACTACGCCAATTGCGCCCAGCACGCGCACATCCGCCACCGCGGGGGCATCGGATAAGGGCGTCAGCGCCTGGCGCAACTGTTGCTCGATAGCCGTGACCTGCTGCGGCCAGCGGTTCTCCGCCAGCAGCGCCAGGCTGGCGTTGGCCGCCGCACAGGCCAGCGGATTGCCCATAAAGGTCGGGCCATGCATAAAGCAGCCCGCCGCGCCGTTACTGATGGTCTCCGCCACCTGCCGGGTGGCGAGCGTGGCGGAGAGCGTCAGGTAGCCGCCGGTCAGCGCTTTCCCCAGGCACATAATATCCGGCGCGATCCCCGCATGTTCACAGGCGAACAGCTTGCCGGTCCGGCCAAATCCGGTGGCGATCTCATCGGCGATCAGCAGAAGGTTGTATTGGTCGCAGAGTTCCCGTACCTGTTGCAGGTAACGCGGATGATAAAAGCGCATGCCGCCCGCGCCTTGTACGATAGGCTCCAGCACGATCGCCGCCACCTGCTGCGCGTGTTCGGCCAACTGAGCGCGCAGCGGGGCGATATCCTCTTCGCGCCAGACACCGTCAAACCGGCACTGCGGCGCGTCGACGAACAGATGTTGGGGCAGATAGCCCTGATACAGGCTGTGCATCGAGTTTTGCGGATCGCAGACCGACATCGCGCCGAAGGTATCGCCGTGATAGCCGTGGCGCAGCGTCAGAAAACGCTGACGATTTTGTCCGCGCGCCTGCCAGAACTGCAACGCCATTTTTAGCGCCACCTCGACGGCTACGGAGCCGGAATCCGCCAGAAACACGCATTCCAGCGCCTCGGGCGTGATCTCCACCAGTTGCCGGCAAAGCGCCACCGCCTGCGGGTGGGTGATACCGCCGAACATCACATGCGACATCTGCGTCATCTGCTGCTGCAGCGCCTGATTGATGGCCGGATGGTTATAACCGTGGATCGCCGCCCACCAGGAAGACATGCCGTCTATTAGACGGCGTCCATCATCAAGCTGGAGCTCGGCGCCCTCGGCGGCGACAACCGGATAGCAGGGCAACGGCCGGGTCATTGATGTGTAGGGATGCCAGATATGGCGTTGGTCAAAGGCGAGATCGGCAGGGGTCATCATCATCTTACGTAAACTAAAATAGCACTGAGTTGGTTGACAGTATAAAGGGTTAATTTAAACTGACGAAGTGTTTTTATTTTGGAGATGCCAACATGGCAGACCGCATTCACTGGACGCTTGAGCAAGCGCAGAATCTCTTTGATAAGCCCTTTCTGGAACTGATGTTTGAAGCCCAGCAGATCCACCGCCGGCATTTTGATCCCCGGCAGGTGCAGGTGAGTACGCTGCTGTCGATTAAAACCGGAGCCTGCCCGGAAGACTGTAAATATTGTCCGCAAAGCTCCCGCTACCACACGGGAATTGAAACCGAACGGCTGATGCAGGTGGAGCAGGTTCTGGCCTCCGCCCGTCAGGCGAAAGCCGCGGGCTCGACCCGTTTCTGTATGGGTGCCGCCTGGAAGAATCCGCATGAGCGCGACATGCCGTATCTGGAAAAGATGGTGCAGGGCGTAAAAGAGCTGGGGATGGAAACCTGTATGACGCTGGGAACGCTGAACGGCGATCAGGCGGAGCGTCTGGCTTCTGCCGGTCTGGACTTTTACAACCATAATTTGGATACCTCGCCCGAGTTCTACGGCAACATTATCACCACCCGCAGCTATCAGGAGCGGCTGGATACGCTGGATAAAGTGCGCAACGCCGGTATCAAAGTGTGTTCCGGCGGCATTGTCGGTTTGGGGGAAACGGTACGCGACCGCGCGGGGCTGCTGGTGCAGTTGGCTAATTTGCCCAAACCGCCGGAAAGCGTGCCGATCAATATGCTGGTTAAGGTAAAGGGGACGCCGCTGGCCGATAATGAGGATGTCGATCCATTTGATTTCATTCGCACCATTGCCGTTGCCCGCATCATGATGCCGACGTCGTACGTGCGCCTGTCCGCCGGACGCGAGCAGATGAACGAACAGACGCAGGCGATGTGTTTTATGGCCGGCGCCAACTCCATATTCTATGGCTGCAAGCTACTCACTACGCCCAATCCCAAAGAGGATAAAGATTTGGCGCTGTTCCGCAAGCTGGGGCTGAATCCGCAGCAGACCGAGATCGAATACGGGGATAATCAGCAACAGCAGCGGCTGACGCAGCAGTTGACCACCCACGCCGATACGGACCAGTTTTACAATGCAGCCGTATAAAACAGTGCCGCCGTATAAAACAATGCAGCCGGATAAAACAGTGCCGCCGTATAAGGGACATCGCCGCTGCAAGGCGGACAAAAAAGGGCGGACGAACCCATGAGTTGGCAGCAGCGTATTGCGTTGGCGTTGGAAAAGCGCCGTCAGGATGACGCCTATCGGACGCGGCAAGCGAATCAGGGAGGGAATAGCCGCTGGTTGGAACTGGACGGACAGCGCTACGTCAACTTTTCCAGCAATGACTATCTGGGCTTGAGCCGTCACCCTGACATTATCCAGGCCTGGCGGCAGGGGGCCGAGCGCTATGGCGTCGGCAGCGGCGGTTCCGGCCATGTCACCGGCTATACCGAAGCCCACGCGCGGCTGGAACAGCAACTGGCCGACTGGCTGGGGTATCCGCGCGCGCTGTTGTTCATTTCCGGTTATGCGGCGAATCAGGCGGTGGTGGCGGCGTTGACGCAGACGGGGGACCGTATTCTGGCCGACAGGCTGAGTCATGCCTCGTTGCTGGAGGCCGCCGCGCACTCGCCGGCGACCTTGCGGCGTTTTACCCACAATGATGAAGAATCGCTGCGGCAATTGTTGGCAAAGCCGGTCGCGGGGCAAACGCTGGCGGTAACCGAAGGGGTATTCAGCATGGATGGCGATACTGCGCCGCTGGCGCAACTGCATGCGCGGTGTCGTGAACATGGCGCATGGCTAATGGTGGATGATGCGCACGGCATTGGCGTACTGGGAGATGAAGGCCGCGGGAGTTGCCGGCAGCAGGGCGTGGCCCCCGAACTCTTGATCGTCACCTTCGGCAAGGCCTTTGGCGTCAGCGGCGCCGCCGTGTTATGCGCGGATCCGCTGGCGGAATATCTGCTGCAATTTGCCCGCCATTTAATTTACAGCACCGCCATGCCCGCCGCGCAGGCCTGCGCATTGAGCGCGTCGCTGGCGTGTATTCGGCGGGGCGAGGCGTTGCGCGAGCGGTTACGGCGCAATATTGCTCTGTTCCGCGCCGGTTGCGATGCTTCCTCTTTCCAACTGATGAACTCCCAGTGCGCCATTCAGCCGCTGGTGGTCGGCGATAATGCCCGCGCATTGGCGTTGATGGCGCGTATCCGGGAGCAGGGATTGTGGGTCAGCGCGATGCGTCCTCCTACGGTTCCTCCGGGCAGCGCCCGTCTGAGAATTACGCTGACGGCGGCGCACCAGCCGGAAGATATCGAACGACTGTTAACGGTGCTGCGCCATGCTGTCTGAAGCGCACGATAAACAGGCTATTGCCCGGGCCTTTGGCCGAGCGGCCAACAGCTATGACCGCTTCGCCGCGCTGCAACGCGCCAGCGGCGAGCGCTTACTCAAGATGGTCGCGGCGCACAGCGGCTCGCAGGTGCTGGATGCCGGCTGTGGCACCGGGTATTTCAGCCGCAGCTGGCAGCAGATGGGTAAAACGGTAACGGCGCTGGATCTGTCCGCCGAGATGCTGGCTCACGCCGCTGAACAGCGCTCCGCCACGCGCTATGTGCTGGGCGACATCGAAAATCTGCCGCTGGCGGATAGCAGTGTGGACATCAGCTACAGTAATTTGGCGGTGCAGTGGTGCGATGATTTACCCGCCGCGTTGGCCGAACTTTACCGGGTTACCCGTCCGGGCGGGGCGATCGCCTTCTCCACGCTGGCGGAAGGTTCGCTGATCGAGCTGGATCAGGCCTGGAGATGTTTGGACGGCACCCGCCGGGTCAACCGGTTTTTGCCCGTGTCCGTCATCGACGCCGCCTGCCGACCCTATCGCTATCAACGCCATCAGGAGTGTGTCACCTGCTGTTTTCCTGATGTGCCGGCCTTACTCAAATCGCTGAAAGGTATCGGCGCCACCTGGTTGCATCAGGGGCGTACGCCCGGTTTGCTCAGCCGCCAGCGCCTTGAGGCGCTCGCCACGGCATACCCATCGCGGCGGGATGGCTATCCGCTCAGTTATCAACTGGTTTATGGAGTAATTTATCGTGACTAGACGCTGGTTTGTGACGGGTACCGATACGGAGGTCGGCAAAACGGTGGCCAGCAGCGCGTTGCTGCAAGCGGCTAATCAGGCGGGATATCGCACCGCCGGGTACAAGCCGGTGGCCTCCGGCTGCGATATCACGCCGGACGGGATACGTAACGGCGATGCGTTGTCGCTGCAGGCTAACAGCAGCGTGCCTCTCGACTATCAGTCGGTCAATCCGGTGGCGTTTGTTGAGCCGACGTCGCCGCATATCGTCAGCGCCGCGCAACAACGGCCGATTAAACTGGCCGAGCTTTCCGCCGGACTACGCGCGTTGGAAGCGCGGGCCGACTGGCTGCTGGTGGAAGGGGCCGGAGGGTGGCTGACGCCGCTGTCGGAGCGGGAAACTTTTGCTGACTGGGTGGCGCAAGAGCGGTTGCCGGTGATTCTGGTTGTCGGCGTAAAACTTGGCTGCATTAACCACGCCTTGCTGACCGCCAGCGCCGTCAGACAGGCCGGGCTGACGCTCGGCGGCTGGATTGCCAACGATATTTCGCCGCCGGGAAAACGGCATCGGGAGTACCTGCTCAGTTTGCAGCAGCGGTTGCCCGCGCCGATGCTGGGGGAAATTCCGCATCTGGCGAACCCCCTGGCGCGGAATTTGGCGCAGTATGTCGATCTGACGCTGCTGGCGTAACCTAAACATCCATTTCAGTCATCTAAATTAAACAGAGGATAGCGATAATAGTAAGTTTTTATCACTATCCCTCTACTGATAATTCGCCTCGTATTTATCATCGTTCGATAGAAAAAAACATCTTGAAATTCGCACTTTAGCTCTTGACAACCTTGAGTCTGCGCTTTTCCGTTCATTCCCGCCTTTACCGTTTTTAGCCTAATATTTATCAGATAAATTGCAGAAAAAAGGTGAAGAAAATCGATATCGCCACCGCCGTTATATGACGGTTGTGTTTCGGCAACTCAGGGCGGATGCGGGGTTGTGGGAGTTATCCACTATTTCTGTGGATAACCGTGTGCATTAGAGATAGAAAAGCCATGCCAGGCGAGATTTGGCGCGGGTTCCCGCCAGGTTGACGTTATTCTCTGCTTTTTCATTAATTCTTTTTTTATCATCGCGTTATTTAAAATCAAGTCCCTTTACCGTCGATAGCGCGCAGTTGCATAAATTAACAGCGGCGGCCACGCCGACACTTTAAACGCAATCACGAATCTGGGGATAAATAGCCATATTTTCACTGGTGAATTGATACTTGATGTGCTAGCAAATCCGTTCGTCGATTAATCATGCTTTCAGACAATAATTTCCTTGATGCTGTTTTTATATCCAGTATCATAAAGGTGGCAAAGTTCACGATTGATTTTCATAATAGCTGAGTGTCAATGACGGCCGTCCGGTTCCACTCATTTGCCATCCGTCCACCCATCCACGAGAAACGTATTCGACTATGAGTAAAGTATTCAAACTGAATTCCGAATTTAAACCGGCGGGCGATCAGCCGGAAGCCATTCGTCGTTTAAAGGAAGGATTAGAGGATGGATTGGCGCATCAGACGCTGCTGGGCGTTACCGGATCGGGTAAAACCTTTACCATCGCCAACGTGATTGCCGATCTGAATCGCCCCACCATGGTGCTGGCGCCCAATAAAACGCTGGCCGCCCAGCTTTACGGCGAAATGAAAGGGTTTTTCCCGGATAACGCGGTGGAATACTTCGTCTCTTATTATGACTACTATCAGCCCGAAGCCTATGTGCCGAGTTCCGATACCTTCATAGAGAAGGATGCGTCGGTTAACGAACATATTGAACAGATGCGGCTCTCGGCGACCAAAGCCATGCTGGAACGGCGTGATGTGGTGGTGGTCGCCTCGGTTTCCGCCATTTATGGTTTGGGCGATCCCGATCTGTATCTGAAGATGATGCTGCATCTGACGCAGGGAATGCTTATCGACCAGCGTGCGATTTTGCGGCGGCTGGCGGAACTGCAATATACCCGCAACGATCAGGCGTTTCAGCGCGGGACTTTCCGCGTACGCGGCGAAGTGATTGATATTTTCCCCGCCGAGTCTGACGACATCGCGCTGCGTGTCGAGCTGTTTGATGAAGAGGTGGAACGCCTGTCGCTGTTCGATCCGTTGACCGGGCAAATTATGCATACCGTGCCGCGCTATACCATCTATCCTAAAACGCACTATGTGACGCCGCGCGAACGTATTTTGCAGGCGATGGAGGATATCAAGATTGAACTGGCCGACCGCCGCAAGGTGCTGCTGGCGAACGATAAGCTGGTGGAAGAGCAGCGACTGAGCCAGCGGACGCAGTTTGATCTGGAAATGATGAACGAGCTTGGTTATTGCTCGGGCATCGAAAACTATTCCCGCTATCTGTCCGGGCGCGGTCCCGGCGAGCCGCCGCCGACCCTGTTTGACTATCTGCCGGCCGACGGGTTGTTGGTGGTCGACGAATCGCACGTCACCATTCCGCAGATTGGCGGTATGTACCGCGGCGACCGGGCGCGCAAAGAAACGCTGGTGGAGTACGGCTTCCGCCTGCCGTCAGCGCTGGATAACCGGCCGATGAAGTTTGAAGAGTTCGAGGCGCTGGCGCCGCAGACCATTTATGTGTCGGCGACGCCGGGCAACTATGAACTGGAGAAATCCGGCGGTGACGTGATCGATCAGGTCGTTCGACCCACCGGCCTGCTGGATCCGGTCCTGGAAGTCAGGCCGGTGGCCACCCAGGTGGACGATCTGCTGTCGGAGATCCGTTTGCGCGCCGCCGTGAATGAACGGGTGCTGGTGACGACGCTGACCAAACGCATGGCGGAGGATTTGACGGAGTATCTGGAAGAGCACGGCGCGCGGGTACGCTACCTGCACTCTGATATCGACACGGTGGAGCGTGTTGAGATTATCCGCGATCTGCGGCTTGGCGAATTCGATGTGCTGGTGGGCATCAACCTGCTGCGCGAAGGTCTGGATATGCCGGAAGTCTCGCTGGTGGCGATTCTGGACGCCGATAAAGAAGGTTTTCTGCGTTCCGAACGTTCGCTGATTCAGACCATCGGGCGTGCGGCGCGTAACCTGAATGGTAAAGCCATTCTGTACGGCGACAGAATTACGCCGTCCATGGAACGGGCGATTAGCGAAACGGAACGCCGCCGTGAGAAACAGCAGGCATACAACCTTGAGCACGGCATTGTGCCGCAGGGGTTGAATAAGAAAATCGCCGATATTCTGCAATTGGGCCAGCCGACCCACAAAGGCAAAGGCCGGGGCAAGAAAGCCGCCGAATCCGACGCGGGCTATCAGTTAATGACGCCGAAAGCGCTGGAACAGAAGATTCGCGAACTGGAAAGCAAAATGATGATGCACGCGCAGAATCTGGAGTTTGAAGAAGCCGCCGAATTGCGCGATCGGGTACAGGCCTTACGGGCGCAATTTATCGCCGCGTCCTGACGTCCTGAGGAATGCGGCGGGATGATGACAAACCGCTTTTAAGCGCCTTGCGCCGGGTGAATGCCGCCGTACCGCATAGCAATAGCGGCATTCCGGCGCATAAGCGCCTTATATATTAGGCGTGATCTATATCAATTTATCCCCGATTTATTAATTGGGTTATATTGGTCTGGCGCATTGATTAAATATATCTTGCAAATATTGTTTGCCAGATAAACGCTAAAACTATTTCCGCTAATCATCAATAAAAATTATCCGTTAAATATGTCTAATGATTTTTATTAAATCCCTGCTGATATTTATATAATACGTCGGGTGAAAGCATTGTTGTGTAATATTTATCATATTACTCGATCTTATTCATACCGAATGGGTACTCAGATATGTTCGTCATACTTCACGTTGCATGTACGTTGGCTGCATTACTCGGTCCTTCCCTTGCCGCGTGACTCAGCCTGTGGCTTCGCCCCTTCGGGGCCAGCGCAAGCGGCGTTCAAAACGCCATGCGTTTTGTCCTGCAACTCGAATTATTTAGAGGATATATAACGCTAACTAGATAAAAATATATTAATTCTGTGACGATGATAACAATTAATGGCAAGGATGAAATAAATTCAAATAATAATTGAAAGAAATCATGAATAGAGAGATTTTTTTCTCCAGTTTAATTTTCAAAGCGTATACCTAATCATCATATATTGAGATTTGGGATCGTTTAATTTCTATATTACCGTGATAATAACATGAGGGAAATATCATGACGCTTGAGAAAAAAATAACCCGACGCGAGGCCATAACGGGAGGGATAGCCACCGCCGGAGTCGGCGCGCTTTCACTGATGGGCGCGGCGGGCATCGCACATGCGGCGCAGCCCGCTGGCGTAGCGACGGCCGCACAGTCGGCGGGCGGCGAAGCTGAATTCGACACCGTTATCCTCGGCGCCGGTTGCGCGGGCATGGTTTGCGCCATCCATGCCGCGGAGTTGGGCTTAAAACCGATTCTGGTCGAAAAGATGTCGCGGCCGGCAGGGAATTCCCTATACGCAGGCGGAATTTTTCTGGGATTGAGTACCCGGTTTCAAAAAGAACAGGGCGTCAATGCCGAGGATAGCGAGCAGCTTTTTTATGACGACATGATCAAAATGTCGCAGGGCAAAGGCGACCCGGTATTAACGCGCTACTTTGTCCAGCACTGCAATTCCGCTCTGGAATGGCTTTCCGACGTCGTTGGTATCAAGTGGGCGAAAATAGAAACCGAAGCCTATCCGGCGCGAGGACGCAGCCATGTGGTCGACGGTCCCTCGAAACCGGGCGGCTCGCAGTTGGTGATACAACTTTTTGAGCAGCTAAAAACCAGGGGCATTCCCGTATTAACCAATACCAAGGCGCTGGAACTGCTTACGGATAACCAGTTTGCCGTCACGGGCGTTAAGGTTGTCGACAATGAAGGTATTAAATACCTTAAGGGCAAATACGGGGTGGTGATCGCCACCGGCGGTTTCCACGCCGCGGAAGATCTGGTCACCACCTATATGGGCGGATGGGCGGCGCAGATGCCGATCCGGGGATCGCGAATCATTACCGGGGAAAACCTGAATCTGACGCGGCCGCTATACGCCAAAATGGTCAATATTGACCAGTTCCACGCCGGGCCGATTTACGGTAGCGCCAATCCTTCCATTCTGGTGAACTATGGCCCGCTGGTGACGAAAGAGGGTAAGCGCTATATCGACGAAGTGAATACCTATGTCCGCGTCGCCAAGGAAACCGCCCGGCAGATAAAAGAAAATCTGGCCTTTATTATTATTGATGATGCGTCCAGAGAATCCTCCTCGACGGTGAAAGAGCGCTTTGCCCGGTACGAAAGAAACAAGGCGCCGGTGTATCAGTCCGATACCATTGAGGGTCTGGCTAAGGCGGCCGGTATCGATCCCCAGGCATTGGTTGCCACCATCAAAGGGTACAATGACGCCATCAGTAATCAGCGCACCGGCGAACTGAATCCGCCGCTGACGCTGGAGAACCCGCGGCGCATCGACAAAGCGCCTTTTTATGCCTTTCCATTCCAGGGCGGCATGACGGCCACGTTCGGCGGACCGCTGGTGAATGTAAAAACCGAAGTGTTGAATGGCGAAAGAAAAACTATCCGCGGGCTGTATGCCATCGGCAACTCCATCGGCGGACTGTTTTACGATGACTATATCGTGGGCGCGCAGCTTACCGCCGCCACCATCTTTGGCATCACCTGCGCCGAGGAATTGAATAAAAAACGTCAGGCCGGGGTGAAAGCGGCATAATCTCCGCCATCTTGCTCTGAGCATAAGAAACGGGCGGCGGCTGGCGCTTTATTGTCGCTCGTTATCGATAATTGACCGGGTACAGTGTGAAATGGACGCTGCCGGAGCGAAGCGGTAAATTAATTGCGTAGCGTAACCGGCAGAATGCTGTTGGTTACGCTACGCTAACTCGCGTTGTGTGTGCGAATTTTGTCGCCGCATACTGATGGATTTCATGATGTTAAAATACAAGGAGGCCTCATTATGAACATCGCTATACCCGGCGTAGACGTGTTGTTTGTCGCGGGTTTCGGCCCCATAGCCAAATCGCTGTCGGACAGCTATGCGCTTTACGTCGACACGCTACGTCTGCCATTGAAGCCGCTGGAGGGCAACAGCGACTATCTGGTGACCGATAAGCTGGAAGGCGTAAAACACTTTTCGCTATGGCCGCTGGAACAGGCCAGCCAATCCTGTTTCGGTCAGGATCGGTGGCCGTCAGATCTGCCGGTGCCGCAAAGTTGGCTGGAGTTTGACGTCGCCGACGTGGCCGGGGCAACGCAGGCAATCAAACAGCAGGGCTACCGGCTACTGGTTGATAACCGGCTGGAACCCTGGGGACAGCAGGTAACCCGGTTTCTCAGCCCCGAGGGCATACTGATTGGCGTAACTTATACGCCCTGGCTGCGTGAGTCCGACTGATCATCACCATCTTAAGACGATGTGCCGCGCTAGGTCGTCAATCCTTACTCTGCTCTCTGTCTGAACCCGTCAGCCCGGACCGTTGTATACGCCGGGCGGCTTCCGCCATCAGCGTTTTGCGATCGATTTTGTTGGTGCCGGCCAGCGGAAAGCGGTCAACCAGCCAGATATGGCGCGGATGCAGATAGGCGGCGCCGTGCTGTAGCGTGAATGCTTTGAGCGCTTCGCCGTCGATCTGTCGGCCGGCGCGCAATATCACCCAGGCCACCGGTTTGCAGCCTTTAATCTCGTCGGCCACCGGCACCACGCAGGCCTGCTGTACCGCCGGATGGCGCTCCAGTAGCTGTTCGACTTCGCTCGGATAGATATTTTCCCCCCCGCAGACGAACATATCATCATGTCGGCCAATAAAGGTGAAGAACCCGTCTTTGTCCTGACGGAAGACATCGCCGGTAATGTAATAGCCGTCCGCGGTAAAAGGGGCGGGGATGTCCGGCCGTTGATGATAGCCGAGCATCAGCGCCGGGCTTTTCATCTCCAGCACGCCGTAATTGGACAGTTGTCCGTCTTCGGCGCGCAGCCGCAGTTGAACCTGGGGATGTGGATAGCCGGTCGCCAGCGGCGGCAGCGGCAATCCTTGCGGGTGCGGGCCGAAAACCACCGGGCCGCCTTCGGTGGTGCCGTAGGCATTGATAATGCGCGCCTGCGGCAATAACTGACGGATTTGGTTTATCAGGCTGGCGCTCACCGGCGCCGATCCCATGCGCACCACGCGCACGCAGGATAAATCGCTTTGCGCCAGCAAGGTCTTCTCCCGCAGTATCATGGCGATCATCGGCGGTACGGCCGTCAGCCAGCTACAGCGATAGTCGTGAATGGCGCGCAGGTAGGCCGCTGCGCTGAACTGCGGCAATATGACGGTGGTAACGCGGCTAGCCAATGACAGCAGGATCAGCGCCAGCGCGTTCATATGATAAAACGGGGCGGCAATGAGTACCCGCTCATCATGCAGTTCACGCGCGGCCAGCCGGGTTCGCACCACCCACAGGTGGCTGTCGTGGCTTAGCTTGACCCCTTTGGGGAGCCCGCTGGAGCCGGAAGTATACAGCAGCAACGCGATATCATCCGGCCGGGCCTGCCACGGCGTCAGCGCGCCCTCATCGTAAAACGCGGCCAGGCTGTCGTCGCTGAAGCTGATGCGCGGCAGCGGACTGGCGATCCGCGCCAACTGTTCGCCGTCGCCGAATAGAAAGATCGCGCCGCTGTCTTGCAAAATGTGTTCAATGGCGTCGGCCGGCAGTTTGATATTGATCGGTACCGCCACCAGCCCGGCACGCATGATCCCCAGCAGCGCGGCGATATATTCCGCCGAGTTGAGCGCCAGAATGGCGACTTTGCCGCCGGAAAGAAAACCACGCGCCAGCAGGGCGCGGCCAATGGCATCGGCCTGACGATTGAGTTGCGCGTAGCTAAGCGTCTGCGCCGGACCGTCGTCGCGCGGGGCAATGAGCGCGACCTGCTCGCTGTCGCTGAATTCACTAAACAGAACGCCAAGATTGTGATTGTTCATGGCAGAAACTCAAACAGGCAATTAAACGCGGGCAGCGCCACCAGCAGCCGCTCAGGTTGTTCATTAAGCGGTAGTCCCAGGGCGTGAGCCTGTCTGGCGATCTGCTCACGATTGCCGCCGTGAAAACGCAACGCGGCAAACTGACTCTCACGCGCCGGATCCGGCGTAAGCAGACGCTGATAGCGCTTGGCGTAGTCGTCATGGTTGAGAAAAGCCAGTTCAAAGCCCGCCTGCAGCGTCCCCAGCGCCTGATAATGCCGGGCCAGCGGCGCAGGATCGTCGGTGACGACGGTGAGTCGGCCGATGTGCGTCACGCCATTGGGATGGTGTCGCCATTCATCGCGCCAGACCAGTTCAGCGGTGTGATGCTGACAGAAATAGACCCGGCCTGCGCTGAAGGTGCCTGCCGCCAGATGGGCGGTGCTAAAACGCGCCTGCCGTTGCTGTCCGTCGATATCCACCGGGCGGGAGAACGAGCGTACCGGCTGAGCGGTAAAACCGGCCTGGCGGATGGCCGCCACGCTGGCTTCAATATCCTGGCTGGCGAACACCATCCCGTCGAGCCCGGCCGGGCCTGCCAGCAGTTCCTGACGCTGTACCGGCTCGCCGGGCGGCAGCCCGAGGATTTCCAGATAGTGGCCGGCAAACATAACGAGATGATTGATGGACCCCATTGAGTGATACCCGCGCGGCGTCAGGATGAAGCCCAACTGACGCAGTATCGCCGCCGCTTGGTCGGTTGCAAATTGCGCATTAAGCACCAGATGGTCGAGAGATAAACGCATCGTCCGCTCCTCAGGCCGCGGGGGTGGCATAAAGACCGCGCCCGCTGGCAACCAGCCGTCCTTCGCCGTCATATAGCTCGGCTTCGGCGCAGGATACCTGTTTGCCGGTTTTGATCACCCGTCCGCGGGCGGTGAGATCGCCCCGGGCCGGACGGTGATAGTCCACATGCAAATTCAGCGTCGGCACACCCCGACCGGTAAAGAAGACCAGCGCCCAGTCCGCCGTCAGATCGATAAGCGCGGCGAGGATCCCGCCATGCGTGTATCCTCCGGCGGAATTGACCACCCACTCTTCACGCCAGCGCGCGGTTAATTCGATTTCCCCCTTGCCCAGGGCGGTCACTTCCAGACCGAGCCACTGGTGATAGGGACCCTGCAATAGACGCGCCTGAACATCGGCGGCGCTCAACGGTATGGATTCTGTCATTTGCGTTACCCTCAATTGTTATATTGCCACTAAGGCGTGACGATGATTTTGCCCAGCACTTCCCGATCGCGGATCAGCCGGAGTCCCTCGCTGGCCTGTTCCAGCGGCAGGATCCGATCGATCAGCGGTTCGATTTCGCCCTGCGCCACCATATCCAGCAGGGCGCTCAGGTTATCGGCATAGAAGCTGTTGGAACCCTTGATCGTCAGCTCGAAACTCCAGACATAACGCAGGTCTTCCTGCGGGTCGTAACCGGCGGTCGCGCCGCACACCAAGAGAAGACCGCCGCGCTTCAGGCAGCGTAATGAAGGGCGCCAGGTATCGCCGCCGGTGAAGTTGATCACCACGTCCACGCCGCCTTCATTGCTACGGCGCTGCGGTTTGCCGTAGGTGGCGATGGCCCATTTGGAGAAGTCGGTTTCCCGGTAGTTGACCACATGGTCCGCCCCCAGCGCGCGCAGCGCTTCGGCTTTTGGCGTGCTGCCGGCGCAGGCGATGACTTCGGCGCCCAGCCGCTTGGCCAGCACCACACAGGCGCTGCCGACGCCGCCGCTGGCGCCGAGGATCAGTACGCGGTCGCCCGCTTTGATGGTGTTGTGGGTAATCAGCATGCGGTGCGCGGTGCCATAGGCGACCGGCAACGCCGCCGCTTGGGCAAAGCTGACGTTGTCCGGCAGCGCAATCAACTGAGCGGCGTCCGCCAGCGCATATTCGGCCATGCCGCCATCGACCATCTCGCCCATCAGCCCCACGGACGGCTTCAGCGGATTGACCAGTACGCGATCGCCAATCCGCCAGCCTTCGACGTCGTCGCCGATGGCGCTGATGGCGCCCGCCAAATCCAGGCCGGGCACCACCGGCAGCGGCACGCTAATGCCCGGCATCCCGCGTACGGTAAACACGTCGTGATAGTTAAATGATGACGCGCCCACGCGGATCACCACATGCCCTGGCTGCGGCGTCGGCCTCGGATGGTTGTCGATCACCTGTAGCCGATCGAGGTCGCCATGCTGCGTGACTACCAATGCTTTCATGGTATTGCTATTGCTCACGTGATTTCTCCTGCTGGTATGGGTTATTGGGCCAGGGGTTGAATGGATTTCGCCTGTTGATAGGGACCGGTGACGAATAGGTCATCGCTCAGTTGGCCGGTGATCGCACCGCTTTCGACGAATACCTTGTGCTGCAATTTCAGCGTATCGATATCCGCCGGTTCAAACGACACCCGGTTCATGCTCTCCCAACGGCTGACATAGACTTCAGCGTCTTTCTGCGGCAGGTTGGCCTTTTGCTGTAGAATTTTGACTACTTCATCCGGGTGCGCCTGTCCCCAGCTCAGCGTGTCGCGCAGCGAGGCAATCACGCGGGCGACGGTATCAGGCTGCTTGTCGATCAGGTCGCTGCGTACGGCGCCGATGCCGATGTAAGGAACGGCGTCGCTGTGGGTGAGTTTGCGCCACTCATCGGCAAAGCTGCCCAGCGGTTTAACGTGCAGCTCATCCAACTGCGCGATGGTCACCGAGCGCAGGGCCGCGGCATCGACCTGCTTTTGCGACAGGAATTGCGCCAGCCGCGATTCGTTGCCGCCGACCAGCGAGAAATCCGCCGGTTTGATATCGTAGTTGCCGGCCAGTATGGCGCCAGCAATCACCGCCACGGACGAGCCTGCCGGAGACATGCCGATCTTTTTGCCTTTCAACTGGGAGAGTTGCGTAACGGGCGAATCGGCCGGCGCCACGAACTGCACGTCGGCTGGCTGGGTGGCGGCAAAGATTTTCACCGGCACGCCCTCGGCCGCGGTGCTGAGGATCCCCGCCAACGGGGCGCCGAACGCCAGATCGATGGAGCCGGAGGCCAGCGCTTTTACCGGCGCATTGACGTCCGGGAAGTGAATAAATTCGGCATCGATGCCGTGACGAGCCAGGAAATCGGTGCTTTCCAGCACCGCGCCATAGCCGAGACTGACGCCGCTGGTCCAGTAACCGATACGTACTTTTTCCGCCGCGGCGATATTTTGGGCAAACAGCGTCCCGGCGACCAGCAAGGCCGCAGTAATGATGTTCTTCATCGCATTATTCCTGTGTGAGTTTTTTCCAGCGGAACAAACGGCGTTCCAGGGGTTTCAGAATGCCGCCCTCAAGCAGCAACATGAGCGTGACCAACAACACCGTCCAGGCAAATACCTGATCGGTTTGCACCAGATCGCCGGCCTGACGCAGGCGATAACCGATGCCATTCGACGCCCCCAGCGTTTCGGCCACCAGCGATACGCGCCAGCCGAAGCCGAAGGCCAACCGGGCGCCGGAGAAGAAGTAGGGCAGAATGGTCGGCAGATAGATCTTCATCAGCGTTTGCCAGCGGTTCATGCGGAAACTGCGCGCCAGTTCGACGTACTGAGATTCCACGGTTTGCGCCCCTTGCCAGACATTGGTCAGGATCAGCGGCATGGCGGTCATGAACACCACGAATACCGTCGTGGCGTTGGAAATGCCAAACCAGATGATGGCGAAAATGGCCCAGATGGCTGACGACACGCTATTAAATACCGCCAGCAACGGTTCGAAGAAACGGGCCAGACGGCGGCTGGCGCCCAGCGCCAGTCCCAGCGGCGTGCCGATCAGGGTGGCGAAGGCAAAGCCCATCACCACGCGCGACAGGGTAACGCCGATGTCATTCAGCAACGTGCCGTTGCGCCACAGCAGTTGCAGCGCCAGCCAGGTTTTTTCCGGACCGGGCAGGATAAATGACGGCATCCGCAGCGCGGCCAGCCACCATATCAGCAAAAACAGCGCCAGCAGGATCAGACGCTGCGCGACCAGCGAGGACAGAGAACGAGTACGCGACATATCAAATCTCCAGACGCAGCAGGCGAATTTGCTCGCTGACCACCTGGCTGGTGGGCAAACGCGGGCGCGGCAGATCAATCGTCTGAATGTGATGAATATGTCCGGGGTGGGGTTTAAATATCACCACCCGGTCGGCCAGTACCACCGCCTCTTCCACATCGTGGGTCACCAGCACGATCGACATGCCGGTCAGACGCTGAATGCGCAGAATTTCGTCATGCATCGAGCCGCGCGTTTGCGGATCGAGTTTAGAAAAGGGCTCGTCCATCAGCAGGATTTCCGGCTCGGTAACCAGACTGCGCGCCAGCGCCACCCGGCTACGCATGCCGCCAGATAACTGATACGGCCAGTAGCGGATAAAATCGGCCAGGCCGACCAGTTGCAGCGCATCCGTTACCCGTCGGCGCCGCTCGGCCTGGCTGAGACGCAGATTCTCCAGACCGAAATTCACATTCTGCTGTACGGTGCGCCAGGGCAGCAGGCGATCCTCCTGAAACAGATAACCGATGCGCTGCCAGTTGCGGAAATGCGCGGCGTCTTCGCCTTGAATGGTCAGCGAGCCGCTATCTGCGCTCAGCAGACCGGACAGAATATTCAGCAGCGTGCTTTTGCCGCAGCCGGAGGGGCCAAGCAACGCCAGGATCTCGCCCTGATGCAGGGTTAAATCAATGCCGCTCAGCACCTGCAACGCGCCGAACGCTTTGCTGATGCCTTTGGCCTGTATCAGCGGTGTGGTCGGCGCCAGCGTCAGCGGCGATGTGGCTTGTAACAGCGCGCTCATAGTTGCAGCCTCCGTTCCAGAATCGGCAGCACGGCGCCGTCCCGGCTCAGGGTGGCGTAGACCTTTTCCAGCGTCATCGCCTGGAAGGTTTCGATATGGCGGCGGGCGATCAACTCAACCCGTTTGCTGTCACCCTGACTAAAGGCTTCAATCATGGCGTTATGGTCGTGTTTGATTTCCGGTTTGGTTTTCTGCACGTTGAATCCCAGCGCCACCAAACGCGACATCTCATCCATCAGGGTCGATAACGTGCGGATCAAATGGTTGTTGCCGGAGGCTTGCGCGATGGCCAGATGAAAACGCTTATTGGCATTCATAAAGGTATCGATCTGCTTTGAAAGCGGAGCCTGGATCTCTTCGCGGCAAGCGGCTTCCAGCCGGCGCAGTAAATCAATATCGATGCGGCCCACCGCCAGGCGGGCCGCCAGTGGTTCAAGCTGGGCGCGGATGGTGAAAATCTCTTCCACGTCCTGTACGGAGATAGGCGCTATCTTATATCCCTTGCGCGGACGCGACTGGATGAGGTTCTCATGACACAGACGCGCCAACGCCACGCGGCAACTGCTTTTACCAATGGCGTAACGCTCCATCAGCATCTGTTCGGTGACCATAGCGCCGGGCAACAACCGGCAGCACAAAACATCGTGACGAATACGCAGCCAGGCGGAGTCGCCCTGTGACAATGCGCTATTTTTTTCTGATGAAAGCGTAACCATCTGAGGATCCTTAATACAGTCTGTGAGCAGCTCACAGGTGAAGGCTAGGATGCTTAACTAGAGACAGTTTAGGAAGCAGGCTAATTATTAGCCAATAAGAAATTTGGCTATGGATATGAGGAAAAAACATCAACTGAGCAGCCTACGTCAGGAAAAATCGAACGCAGACTCGATTGTCATCCGCGAGGTATCGCGCATTTTCTGGATGCTTGCCGTTCATCAATCGATGAATGGCAAGACGATATCGGGAGTTGGCGGGAACGGGCTACTATACCGGGTTACCTCATGAATCCGGCTTTAAAGGGATAACCTTGGATTCACGTAATCCGACGTCGGGCGTTGGCGACGCCGATAAGATGGGGGCGTCAGAGCCTGTAGGACTGAACTCCGCCGTGTTCATCATAGACTTCCGTCAATGCGGATAATGCTTTTTCAATGGCGGCGTAGAGCAACTTTCTGTCGTGACGATAGGCGATATCGGCCGCTTCCAGCGGTTGCTGGATCAGAATGCAGCCGTCAGGCGCCGCCGCCGGGCCGGGCGGCATAATAATGCCATTAATGCGCCCCCGGCCAATGTGCTTTTCCATCATTTCCAGTTTCTGTTGCAGCGTCATACCGGCAGCGCTTGGGCTGAGCTCGCGGCCGAGATTATCGATATAGATAATCGGCGCGGCGGTGTGGCTCAGGGCAAGGCTGAGATCGTCGAGCAGCAGCGGCGGCATCAGGCTGGTCAGGAAACTGCCGGGGCCAATCAGAATCAGGTCGGCATCGGCAATGGCTTCCAGCGCTTCCAGGGGAGCGGTGACGGCGGGAAACAGCATTAGATCCTGCGGCAGGGTGGGGAGCTGATCGACTTCAACTTCGCCATAAACGGGATGGCCCTGTTCATCGATCGCCATCAAATCGACCGGTTGTTCGGACATCGGGATTAAGAACGCGTCCACTTTTAGCAGATTACGCAACAGATTGATGGCTTCCAATGGCCGAACGCTCAGATTATCGAGCGCTTTCAGCATCAGGTTGCCCAGATTATGTCCTGCCAGTTCGCCGTTGCCGTTAAAGCGATATTCAAACATGGCTGAGGCGACGCTCGGTGTGGTTATCAACTGATTCAGGCAGTTACGGGTATCGCCCCAGGCTATGCCGCCTTCAGCGCGACGAATTCTTCCCGTCGAGCCGCCGTTGTCCGTGGTGGTGACAATCCCGGTCAGGCGGGAACCCAGCGAGGAAAGCGAAGACATTACCCGACCTAAGCCGTGTCCGCCCCCCAGGGCGACAACCCGATCAAGATCGGCCAACGTACGTTTGAGCATAATAACCCTTATTACTGAATCAAGATGACATACCCTTCATCTTTCAAGTCGCAAGCGTGTTAGCTTGATTAACCGGTTTCCCCTGCGCCTCGAAATCTATAGGGTGGAACTCCCGCCGGTAAGGTAGCCGATTTCGCTATAAAAGGCGAAAGATCATCTCGCGGGTGTGAACTGTGACAATTCCCACGCATTATTTTCTAGTATGCTGTGCTGTAATAGTAGAGAAAAATCGTTATATATCAAAGTATATATCGCATTTTTAAGTGACTGTGCAGTGTGTTTGACGGTAGACTTTGTTACGAAAATGACGGTTCCGTGTCCGCATTATTTGACTATATTTGTCAAATAATAGACTGGAATCAAACTCCTAGCCTTGGCGCCTAAGTGATGTGTCGGTCTTGCATCATACGGCGCCCTGGCCGTGACCGTTAGCGTCACCAGGGTGCAAGGTAGAAATGCCTGCATCTCCCGTATTTGGAAAGGTGTTTATGGTTAGTCAACTGACCGATGAGTTCGCGCGCAAATTTTACTATTTGCGTCTGTCGATAACTGATGTCTGCAACTTTCGCTGTACCTATTGTCTGCCGGATGGCTATCGGCCGAATGGCGACAGTTCACGCCGCTTTTTATCTCTCGACGAAATTCGCCGGGTGAGTCGCGCGTTTGCCGAACTGGGCACGGAGAAAGTGCGCCTCACCGGCGGCGAACCCTCTCTGCGCCGCGACTTTGTCGATATCATCGCCGCCATACGTGAAAATCCGGCGATCCGCACGCTGGCCGTCACCACCAATGGCTATCGCCTTGCCCGCGATGTGGCGCAATGGCGCGAAGCCGGGCTTACCGGAGTGAATGTCAGCGTAGACAGCCTGGATCCCCGCCAGTTTCATGCCATTACCGGGCAGGACAAGTTCCAGCAGGTGATGGCGGGGATCGATGCGGCTTTCGCCTGCGGATTCAGCAAGGTTAAAGTGAATACCGTGCTGATGCGCGAGGTTAATGACACCAGCCTGCACGCCTTTCTTCAATGGATCAAGGAGCGTCCGATTCAGCTTCGCTTTATCGAGCTGATGGAAACCGGCGAGGGGAGCCGCCTCTTTCAGCAGCGCCACATTTCCGGCGACGTCATTCTCCAAAAACTATTGCAACAAGGGTGGAGCGAACAGGCACGCGCCCGCAGCGATGGCCCGGCGCGCGTATTCCGGCATGCTGATTATCAGGGTGAAATCGGGTTGATTATGCCCTATGCGCAAGATTTCTGCCTGAGCTGTAACCGCCTGCGTGTTTCCGCCATTGGCAATCTTCATCTCTGCCTGTTTGGCGAACAGGGGATCCCGTTACGTGATTTGATGGCGGACGACGATCAGCTTGATGCGTTGAAAATGCGTATTTCCGGCGGATTATCCTCCAAGAAAAAGACCCATTTCCTGCATCAGGGCAATAGCGGCATCACGCAGAATCTATCGTTTATTGGCGGTTAAGCAGCCTAAGCCGGCGATGCAATGTATTTCGTAAGGAGTCAGATATGAGCAAGGTCAGTAGCGAATTTATTCCGCTTAATATTGCGGTGCTTACCGTGTCGGATCGGCGTAGCGAAGCCGACGACACCTCCGGTGATTATCTGCGCGAAGCGGCGCAGTCCGCCGGTCACCATATTGTCGCCAGCGGCATTGTTAAAGAGAACCGCTATCAGATCAGAGCGCAGGTCTCGGCCTGGATTGCCAGCGATGATGTGCAGGCGATCCTGATCAACGGCGGCACCGGGTTTACTCCCGGCGACGTGGCGCCCGAAGCGATCGGCGTACTGTTCGATCGCGAAATTGAAGGCTTTGGCGAGCTGTTTCGCATGGTGTCGTATGAAGACATCGGCACCGCCACCCTGCAATCGCGCGCGATTGCCGGTCTGGCTAATCAGACGGTGATTTTCGCCATGCCGGGTTCGACCCGCGCCTGTCATACCGCCTGGGAGCGTATTATTCAGCAACAGCTGGATGCGCGCCAAAAACCCTGTAACTTTTATCCTCATCTGAAAAAGTAAGATAACGATGTCACAACTGTCGCATATTAATGCTGCCGGCGAGGCCTCGATGGTGGATGTGTCCGCCAAGGCCGATACCGTGCGTGAAGCCCGGGCGGAAGCCTTTGTTGAAATGGCTCCGCAGACGCTGTCGATGATTGTCGAAGGCCGCCACCACAAGGGGGATGTGTTCGCCACCGCCCGTATCGCCGGCATCCAGGCGGCAAAACGCACCTGGGAGTTGATCCCGCTCTGTCATCCTCTGCTGCTGAGTAAAGTGGCGGTTGAACTTGAGGCCCAGCCCGAACATAACCGGGTGCGTATTGAGTCATTGTGCCGTCTGACCGGTAAAACCGGCGTTGAGATGGAAGCGTTAACGGCGGCATCGGTCGCGGCGTTGACCATTTACGATATGTGCAAAGCGGTACAGAAGGATATGGTGATCGGCCCGGTGCGCCTGCTGGCGAAAAGCGGCGGCAAATCAGGCGATTTCAAGGCGGAGACATCATGATTAACGTGCTGTTTTTTGCGCAGGTACGTGAACTGACCGACACGGAAAGTCTGACGTTGAACGCGGAATACGCCACGGTGGATGATCTGCGGCTGGCGTTATGCGGGCGGGGGGATCGCTGGGCGCTGGCGTTGGAGTCCGGCAAGCTGCTGGCGGCGGTTAACCAGTCGCTGGTGGAGATGGGACATCCGTTACAGGATGGCGACGAGGTGG
Source organism: Brenneria goodwinii (assembly GCF_002291445.1). Lineage (NCBI taxonomy): Bacteria > Pseudomonadati > Pseudomonadota > Gammaproteobacteria > Enterobacterales > Pectobacteriaceae > Brenneria > Brenneria goodwinii. Next base: position 1,033,972 of record NZ_CP014137.1, read on the forward strand.
CTTTTTTCCCACCGGTAACGGGAGGCTGACTATGGCTGAGACGCGAATTCGCGTAAGCGAAGAGAATTTTAACGTCGGCGATGAATATCAGTGGCTTGCGCAGTGCGATGAAGATGGCGCGGTAGTGACGTTTACCGGTAAGGTGCGCAATCATAATCTGGCCCAGAGCGTCAGCGCGCTGACGCTGGAGCATTATCCCGGCATGACGGAAAAAGCGCTGGCCGAAATCGTCGAACTGGCCCGCGAACGCTGGCCGTTGCCGCGCGTCAGCGTTATCCACCGGGTCGGCGCGCTCTATCCGGGGGACGAGATCGTGTTCGTCGGCGTCAGCGCCGCCCACCGCAGCGCGGCTTTTGATGCGGCGCAGTTCATTATGGACTATCTCAAAACGCGGGCGCCGTTCTGGAAACGCGAGGCTACGCCGGGCGGAGAACGCTGGGTTGCCTCCCGCGATAGCGACGCGCAGGCGGCCCGGCGCTGGTAGCCTCCTATTGCGCCGGCTGCGACCGGATCGGCGTTTATGTGTTAGGATAAAGAAAGGCGAGGCGCACAGTCTCTTACGTATAACTTACTGCAAACAAAGGTAGCATCATGGATAGATATCCACGCTCGGGCGATTCGATTGTTGAACGCGCGCAGACAGGTCTTCAGGCCTATATGGCGCAGGTCTATGGCTGGATGACCTGTGGGTTATTACTGACGGCGTTTGTGTCGTGGTATGCCGCGAACACCCCCGCCGTACTGAATTTTGTTTTCTCCAGCCAGATTACGTTCTTCGGTTTGATCATTGTCCAACTGGGGCTGGTGTTCGTGATTTCCGGGATGGTGCAGCGGTTGAGCGGCGGCGTGGCCACCAGCCTGTTTATGCTCTATTCGGCATTGACCGGGCTGACGATTTCCAGCATTTTCATCATGTATTCCGGTGAGTCGATCGCCAGTACCTTTGTGATTACCGCCGGTATGTTTGGCGCCATGAGCCTGTACGGCTACACCACCAAGCGTGACTTAAGCGGTTTAGGCAGCATGCTGTTTATGGCGCTGATTGGTATTGTGCTGGCTTCGCTGGTGAATTTCTGGCTGAAAAGCGAGGCGCTGATGTGGGCGGTAACCTATATCGGCGTGGTGGTGTTCGTCGGTTTGACGGCGTATGACACGCAGAAGCTGAAAAACCTCGGTCAGCAACTGTCGGTGGATGATCGGGATAACTTCCGCAAATATTCGATCGTCGGCGCGCTGACGCTGTATCTGGATTTCATCAACCTGTTCCTGATGCTGCTGCGCATCTTCGGCAACCGTCGCTAATCCCGCTGCTATGACGATATCCGAAACAGAGGGTCTTGCTCTGTTTCGGAATATCTCTGCCACAAATGTTGTTTCTTCCAGAACAGGCATCTGAATACCGGTTTATTTAATGTTTTGCCATTTTTTCTCCAGAGCATCTATTTCCATTACTCCTTGCTGACTGCTTCCGTCGACAAAGAATAGGGTGGGTGTTCCGGTAATATTCATTTTCTTGCCAAGTTCATAAACGATCTTATTAGGGTCTTTGCAGTCAATGGGGGCAGTTTCTGGTTGTTTTTCATTTACCATCCAATCCTCAAAAGCAATGTCGGGATGTTTAGCACATAAAATATTTCTGGATAGCGTCCATGAAGTATCATTTAATATGTTATACATGAATGTGTATATTGTTACATTATCGATATTTTGTATTTTCTTTCTTAATAACTTGCAATATCCACAGTTGGGATCTTCAAAAACAAACAGTTTTCTTGAACCATCGCCTTTGGTGATTTTTATTGCTAAATTTAATGGAAGAGCGTTTATCTCGGCTTTACTAGCTTCCAACAGCTTTTCATTCGTATAATTGAAAAGGGTTTTTGCATTAATAATATGACCAGTTATGTAGTAATTAACGTCTATGTCTGTATAGATAATATTCTTTCCAATTTTTACTTCATATAAGCCAAGGTAATCGGTTTTTCGTACCGAATCGATAGTCGTATTATCTCCCATTCGTGTTGCAACGAGCTCTTTGACTTTATCTTCATCGCTGGCAAAAGCTTGCCCGCAAAGCAGAGTAAATAAAAAAAGGTTGATTATTATACGGTTACTATTCATTGTTCATCCTTAACGTTTACTGATTTTCACGGGAATATTATTGTTCCATGGTTAATGACTCTATGGGATCAAGTGTTGCAGCACGATAAGCAGGAAATAGCCCAGATAAAGCGAGTATTGCGACCACGGTGCCGTTAATAGGGGAAGTGATACGTTGTATAACCTAGGTCTATTCTTGCCGTATCGACCAATATTCTTGCCTCTTGTACCTGCGCTTCCAGTGATTTGATTTCAGCTCTGCTGACTTTTAATGCCACTTCCGCTTTTTCAAACTCTAGAGCAGAAGATAGATTTTTATGAAACATCGACTTTTGGCGGTGAAAATTAACTGCGTCAAGGTTGGATGTGGCGATTTTAGCGTGTAATTGCGCCTGTAAACTTTCAAGTCGAGCCTGGCTAGCTGTAAGATCGTTTTCTTGCGAGGTAGCATCTATTTCAGCAATAAGTGTATCTTTCTGTACCGTATCTCCTACCTTGACATGGAGTTTTTTTATTTGTCCGGTGACCTGTGTTCCGATATTGACGAGCTCTGAAGGAACGATAAGTGCTAATGCAGAGATGCTTTCTTGCAGATCACCTTGTTTTGTTGTGATTAATTTGTAATCCTCCCTTTTTTATTTATATTTCCGTTGAAAAAATAAATAACCATAATGCTTATTATTATAATGAATAAATAGATAATTTTTTTGTAAAAAGATATGATGCTATCCATTTCATCACAGTTCCCTTATTTTTTATATCGATTATATACAATGCAAATGACAAAAAATGATATTATTGAAATTCCTATAATAGCTATACTGAAATGGATTTTCCCGCTATCATGGAAAAAGTCTGACGCCACAATGCAAAAAGAATAAACAATTGTCGGGATGGCCAGTGAAGTCGGTTTTATTTTCTTTTGTTTTAGAATAAGTTTTAACAAAAGTAAAGGTATTAGAACGGTTATCGCATAGGTTAACAATTTTGCTGTGATTGATAATTCATATGGTTTTATAATATATAAAATCAAAAAAGGAATCACAAATAAGGCTGTAATGTAAGCTACTGGTTTGTATGGGAAATATTTCCTGTTCATAAGGCAATCCTTATAGTTAGAATTCTGTTAACTACATACAATATCGTTACACACTGATACCCCACCACCTGATGCGGCACAACTGCTAATCACAACAGCTGAACATGGTATAGATAATGTACCAACAGTAATAACAGAACCTGCGGCACAAGATACAGCCACTCCGGCGCAAAAACCAGCGCAAGCCGCACGACAAACCACAGGGTTAATTGTATCGGTATTGCAATCTCCAGATTGACATCCTGTTCCACAGTAACTTTCAGTGGTGCCACAATATCCATACTGGCTACAGCATAAGTCTCCCGCGCACATTGCACCGCCTGCTTGTTCGCCACATTGTTCAGCATAAACATGTTGTGTGTGAAGACATAAAAAACAATAATGCACTGAATAGAAAACGTAATAAGTTTTTCATGTAATTCATCCTTGATAATAACCCTGTGTCAAAATATATCCATATGTAAAAAACGTCAACTTCATTATTTTATTTTATATATACAATAATCGTATTGTCACTTTTTCATTTGAATTGCACAGTGTTTATTAATAACGGTTTTTTATACGCGGCGTCAGGCGACCTTGCGCCGGAAGATGGCGTAGGCGGCGGAACCGGTGATGACGATAATGATCAGCAACGGCCATAGGCTTTGCCAGATAATCGAGAAATCCGCGTCTTTCAGGTAGATCTGCTTGGTGATTTCAGTGAAATGGCGGATAGGGTTAATCCAGGTGGCGTTCTGTAACCACTGCGGCATGTTCTCCACCGGAGAGACATAGCCGGATAATAGAATCGCCGGCATCAGAAACACGAACACGCCGATAAACGCCTGCTGCTGGGTGGAGCAGAGCGAAGAGATAAACAGTCCGAATCCGACCAGCGACAGGCCGTAAATCAGGATGGTGGGGTAGAACAGCAGCAGTGAGCCGGCAAAAGGGATCTGATAGGCGAATATCCCGGCCAGCAGCACGATGGTGGCCTGGAAGGTGGCGACAATCAACGCCGGCACCGCCTTGCCGACAAATATCTGCCAGGTGGACAGCGGCGACACCAATAGCTGTTCCAGCGTGCCCTGTTCACGTTCGCGGGCGACCGAAAGCGCGGTGACGATCAGCACGCCGATGGTGGTGATCAAGGCAATCAGCGAGGGAACCACAAACCATTTGTAATCCAGATTCGGGTTATACCAGTGGCGGACCACCAACTCGCTGTTGTTGATTTTCGGGGTGTCGGCCGATAATTCCAACTGGTAATCCTGAACGATCTTCTGCACATAACCGGCGGCGATCTGGGCGCTGTTGGAGTGTCGTCCGTCCAGGATGATCTGGAGCGACGTGCTCTCGCCGCGGGCAATATTGCGGGAGAACTGCGGCGGAAAACGGACGATTAACAATGCCCGCTGGTTGTCCAGCGTGGGCGCGATCTCTTGCGACGCGCGCAACAACAGCACGTTGGGGAAGGCTTTGGCCTTGGCGATACGTTGGGTCAGTTCAACGGAGGCCTGACCGTTGTCTTCGCTGTAGACGGCAATCGTGGCATTGGTCACGTCCAGCGTAGCGGCGAACGGAAACAGACCAACCTGAATAATCACCGGCAGCATCAGAATGGCGCGGGTTTGCGGTTCACGCAGCAGAGACTGGAGTTCCTTGATGATTAATGTCCACAAACGATGAAACATGTTGGCTCCCTAGTCCAGTCTGCGCTGGGTTTTCCAGGCCGTGAGGCCGATGAATACCACGGCGGAGGCGATAAGAAACAGCAGGTTGATTAACAGTACGCTGCTGATGTTGCCCGCCAGAAACAGCGTTTGCAGCGTGCTGACAAAATAACGGGCGGGGATCAGGTAGGAGACGGCGCGCACCAGCACCGGCATACTGTCAATCTCGAAAATAAATCCGGACAGCATGATGGCAGGCAAAAAGGCGACGTTCAGCGCCATCATCGCCGCATTGAACTGATTTTTGGTCAGGGTGGAAATCAATAGTCCCATCCCCAGCGTACTGGCGAGAAACAGGCTGCTGATGCCGAACAGCACCAGCAGCGAGCCGCGATAGGGCACCTGCATAACGAAGCGGGCGACCACAATACACAGCACCATCGCGATCATGCCAAGAACATAGTAGGGGATCAGTTTCGCCAGCAGCAGTTCGGTGCGGGTCACCTGCGTGGATAACAGGGCTTCCATGGTGCCGCGCTCCCATTCGCGGGCGATAACCAGCGAAGTCAGAATGGCGCCGATTACGGTCATGATAATGGTAATGGCGCCGGGCACGATGAAGTGCTGGCTGATGGCCGCCGGGTTGAACCAGTAGCGCTGCTGCACCTCGATCAGTTGTTCAAACGCCTCGCCTCTGTCGCTGGCCCGCTGTTGCTGCCAGATCAGCCATATCCCCTGGGCATAGGCCTGGACAAAATTGGCGGTATTGGGTTCGGTGCCATCGGTAATCACCTGAATGGGCGCATCAACAGAGGAGCGCGCCATCTGTTCGGCGAAATTGACGGGGATGACAATCAGCCCGCGAATCCGGCCCGCCTGCATCATCTGAATCAGCTGCTGCCGGTTATCGCTAATCGTCGGGGCGATAAACGGCGATGCGGTGAAGGCGGCGGCCAAATCCAGGGCATCTTCGCTTTGCTGTTCTACCAGAATGCCGACACGAAGCCGGCTGGAATCAAGATTGATGCCGTAGCCGAAGATAAATAGCAGCAGCAACGGGATAACAAAGGCGATCAAGCCGCTACTGGGATCGCGCAGGATTTGCCGGGTTTCCTTCTGGCACAGGGCGCGCAGGCGACGCCAGGAAAAATGGGTGCTGTCTTGCTGACTATCCATGCGTGTTCTCCCGGTCATAGTCCTGGATCAGCGCGATAAACGCTTCTTCCATGGTGGGGGACGGCGTCTGTTCGTCGGCGGCCTTTTGTTTCAGGTCGTCCGGCGTGCCGGCGGCGATCAGCTTACCGTGATAAACCAGCCCGATGCGGTCGCAATACTCGGCCTCATCCATAAAGTGGGTGGTCACCATTACCGTGACGCCTTTGTTCACCATGCCGTTGATATGAATCCAGAACTCCCGGCGGGTGAGGGGATCGACGCCGGAGGTCGGTTCATCCAGAAACAGAATGTCCGGCTCATGCATCAACGCGCAGGCCAACGCCAGCCGCTGTTTGAATCCCAGCGGCAGAGCGTCGGGCGTTTGGTGATAAATCGGCTGGAAGTTAAACGCTTTTTCCATTTCCGCCATTTTATCGCGCTGGGCTTTGCCCTCCAGACCGTATACGCCGGAGAAGAAACGCAGGTTCTGTTCCACCGTCAGGTTGCCGTACAGAGAGAATTTCTGCGCCATATAGCCCAAATGCTGACGCGCTTTGCCTGAGCTGGTTTTCAGATCCATGTCCAGTACCAGCGCTTTGCCGTCGGTAGGCACCAGCAAGCCGCACATCATTTTGAAGGTGGTGGATTTTCCCGCGCCGTTGGGACCCAGCAGACCAAAAATTTCACCGCGCTGAACCTTAAAACTGACATGGTCGGTGGCGGCGAAGTCGCCGAATTTTTTCGTCAACTGCCGTGCTTCAATAACGGTTTCTTCCCCGTTGATTTCAATCACCGGCATGATTTTCGCCAGCGAGGATTCGCTGGCCGGGCCGCCGCCCAGCATATCGATAAACGCATCCTCAAAACGCGGATCGGTGTCCTTCAAGCTCTCTTCCGGCAGACCCAGAGCCGACAGCAACGCCGCCCGGTCGGCATCCGGTTGCAAAATCAGCCGTACGAACTGCCCCTGAATCACGCCGTCGCTGACCTGCGGTTGGCGCAGCGCGCGTTGCAGCAATTTGCGGTGGCTTTCGTCATGGGCGCTGACCAGCACGCTGCGGCCGGCCATCTTTTCCGTCAATTCCCGGGGTTCGCCGCGGTATAGCTGTTCCCCTTCATTGAGCAGCAGAATATCCCGGCACTGTTCGGCTTCATCCAGATACGATGTGCTCCACACGATCAGCATGCCTTCATCGGCCAGCTCATGCACCATGCGCCAGAGTTCGCGGCGGGAGATGGGATCGACCCCGACGCCCGGCTCGTCAAGCAGCAGAACGTTAGGTTGCCCCAGCAGCGTACAGGCCAACCCCAGCTTTTGCTTCATCCCGCCGGAGAGTTTTCCGGCCAGGCGTTCGGTAAAGCGGGTGAGGTCGGTAAACGACAGCAGCCGGTCGAATGTCTCCCGGCGAACGGCGCCGGTAATACCGCGCAAATCGGCATACAGATTCATGTTTTCCATGACCGTCAGGTCTTCGTACAGGCCGAATTTTTGCGGCATGTAGCCGAGGATCGCATGGAGCTGGCGATCTTGTTTTATGGGATCCAACCCCGCCACCTGTACCGAACCGCTGCTGGGGGTCAACAAGCCCGCCAGCATACGCAGCAGAGTGGTTTTCCCGGCCCCGTCCGGACCGACCAATCCGGTAACGGCCCCGCCGCGAATCTGCTCAGTGAGACTGGCAAGCGCCGGTTTGTCCTGGCCCGGAAACCGTTTTTCCAGCGCTTTTATCTCAATGCGCGCGGAAATATCATTCATGGCTGGACGCATCCTGAGCAAAACGCAACGTCACCGGCATCCCTTGACGCAGATGCTCGTCCGCATCATTCACCACAATACGCAGGCGATAGACCAGGTCGGTACGCAGATCTTCCGTTTCAACGCTTTTCGGCGTGAATTCGGCGCTGGGAGACACAAAACCGATCTGGCCGTGATAGGGCTTATCGGGGCGGCCATCGGTATAAACCAATATGCTGCTGCCCGGTACGGCACGGCCTAAATTCTGTTCGTTGATATAAGCGCGAACCCAGACCGGGCGGGTCAATGACAGGGTAAATACCGTACTTCCCGAACTGAGCATACTGCCGCTTTCCACCGCCCGGGTCAGGATGACGCCGGCGGACGGCGAGAGCAACTCGGTATCTTTCAGGTCCAGTTCGGCTTGCGCCTGTGCGGCCTCAGCCTGAGCCAGGGCGGCCTGCGCGCTGGCGATCTCCTGTGGCCGGTTGCCGCTTTCATACTGTTTCAGCTTGTCTTTGGCGCCTTGTAAGGTCGCCAATGCCTGGTTGCGGGCGGTCTTGGCATCTTCTAAGGCGTCGGCGGAAATAGACCGTCTTGCCCACAGCCCTTGCTGGCGCTGATAGAAACTGTTGGCGTAATCATAGGCCGCCTGACTTTGCACCAATTGAGAACGCACCTGTTCGATCTCTTCCCGGCGATAGCCTTCCTGCAACAAATTCAACTGCGCCTTGGCGCTGGCGACATTGGCCTGCGCCTGGCGAAGGGCATTCTGATAAGGGGCGCTATCCAGCATGGCCAGAGGTTGACCAGGCTGAATGCCGTCCCCTTCGTCCACTTTCAGATCGGCTAGCCGTCCGCCCACGCGGAATGCCAGATTCACGGAACGAATATCGACATTGCCATATAGCGTCAGCGGTTTTTCCTGCTGCTGTCGGTATTGAACGAAGCCATAAATCGCCGCCGCGATCAGGACGATAATAACAATGGCGAAAGCCAATTTTTTCTTATTCATCACGCAATTATTCCTTCATCTGTCGGGCATGATTGTCCCGCAGTCCGTTGAGGAGAATTTCAAGGTGTTCCATCAGAACCTGCTGAATGAGCGTCGTTTGCTCGTTGCCGATATCTTTCCAGCCCGCACGCAGGAGGATGGTTTCCCTGGCGACGCGAAAGGAGAGCACCTCGCCAATTAGCGCATGGGTGTGCACGATAACTTTGGGGTCATTCTGATCCAGTCCGGTATAGCGGGCGACCAACGTCGTCAGCAACCGGTGCATCGGTTCGATAACCTGCTGATGGATTAGCGGATAGGCCTCCGTGGGGGAAAGTTGTTCCCGGGTCACAATCCGGCTCAGATTCAGCGTTTCCGAACGGGTCATCAGGCGGCTGAACGTCAGAATGCCGCGTCGAAGGTACTCCATAAGCTGTTCCGACGACTGCTGATGCAGCGGGAGCCGCATAAAGGCGTCGATTTCCTCTACCAAAGGGTGGTAGGTCTGACGAATATAATCCGCTATCCAGTTGGCCACGGCCAGATAAAGCCCTTCCTTGGAGTGGAAGTGATAAGCGATAGCGGCAATGTTCTGTCCGGCGCGGTTGGCGATGTCGCGGGTGGTCGCAGCCTGCGGGCCGAATTCGCCGAATACCGCCAGCGCGGCCTCGATGAGGTGTTGTCGCGTCTGGTCGCTGCGGTTCGACGTCGTGGATTTCTGAGCCATAGGCCAACTCGATAATTTCAATCAATCATATGATTAACTTTAGGCCTGTTTTTATTAGTTTTATCGATCTCGATCACAAAAATTGCTTTTTATTGGCGTATTCGCCATTGCGTGATAGCCGTTGCCCGTTTGTCCGCCCTCATTTTCCTGACGCATAAAATTGTTATGTAAATATCTTTTTTATGTAAATGTTGTAAATTTTTATATTCAATGATAATAGTTACCATTATTAATTATCAGGTAAAACCATACCAAATCAGTGGGATAGCGTTTGGTTTTACCGCAAGGAAAGCGGTAATCCAACCTGTATGGGCGGGGGACGCTTTTATGAATAACGTCAGGGGTTATCTGGTGCTCTGTTGCTGACCGGAGACCTGTTCATTTTACCCGTTGAGTGTATAGAGGAAGGGGAAAGGCATTGAACCAGATGCGTGCTTTATTCGTCGTTATGCCATGTGCGCTGTTATCTCAGGCTTACGCGCAGGAAGGAGAAGGCAGTAGTGATGAGATGGTGATTTCGGCCTCCCGCTCCAACATCGAGCAGAAAAAATCACCGCAGGTGGTCACCGTGATCACCAAAGAGGAAATTGAGCAGCAGATGCTGATTTCCAGCGACAGTTCCCAAATTCTTAGCAACCTTTTACCTTCTTTCTCCCCCAGTCGGCAAAAAATGAGCGGGAGCGGTGAAACCTTTCGCGGGCGCGCGCCGTTGGTGATGATTGACGGCATTCCTCAGTCCAATCCGCTACGCCCAACCGGGCGGGAAATGCACACCATCGATTTTTCCATGGTAGAGCGCGTTGAGGTGATCCACGGCGCCAACGCCACCAACGGGCTGGGCGCCACCGGCGGCGTGATTAATATTATTACTCGGCGTCCCGAAAATGGTTCTTTCAATCAGCATGTCAACGTGCAGACCACCGTTCCCACGGAAAAGATCCGTGGCGAAACCGCCAGCTATAAAACCACCTATCGCGTCGATGGCCGCCAGGATTATCTCGACTATCTGTTTGCCGTCGGCTATGAAGATCAGGGGCTGTATCTGGATGGAAAAAACCGTCCCGTCGGGGTGGATAATACCCAGGGCGATCTGATGGATTCACGCGCCTATGACGTGCTGGCGAAAGTGGGGTATTGGCTGGATGACTATCAGCGGGTCCAGCTCAGCGTTAACCGCTACCGCATCAAAGGTGAGAATAACTACCTCAGCGTGGATGGCGACCGGGCGCAGGGGATCCCCACCACTTCGATACGCGGCACGCCGGAAGGCATGGCGCCGCACAATAGCGTCTGGTCAACCGGTTTGACCTACGAAAATCACGATTTGGCGGGGATGAAGCTATCCGCGCTGCTGTTCAATCAGCGCTATGAAGCGCTGTTCGGCGCCGATAATTCCGCCACCTTTCAGGACGGCGCGCTCGCCCCGGTCGGTTCACTTTACGATCAGTCCAGAGCGGTATCGTCCAAATATGGCGTCAAGCTGGCGCTGACCAAAGACGACCTGCTGAATGACAGCCTGAAAATCACCGTCGGCTTCGATACCCTGTTGGATAAAAGCAAGCAGGATCTCTATCTGACCCGGCGCACTTATGTGCCGGAAGTGGAATACACCAACTATTCGCCATTTATGCAGGCGGAATATCAGCTATTGGAACAGGTGGTGCTGCATGCCGGCGTGCGTCATGAAATCGCCAAGCTCAAAGTCGATAGCTACCAGACGCTGGCGGCCAACAACGGCGTAACCGTAGACGGCGGCAGCCCGAAATTCAATGAGACGCTGTACAACGTCGGTCTGGTCTATTCGCCGCTGGATTCGTTAAGCCTGTTTGTTAACTATTCGGAAGGATTTGGTATGCCGGACGTGGGGCGCGCGCTGCGTTCCATCAGAACGTCAGGACAGGATGTCGATAACTTCCGCAATCTGAAACCGATCGTGACGGACAACATCGAAACCGGGTTCCGCTTCGCCAAAGATCGCATAGAGCTGGAAGCCAGCTACTATCAGTCCAACTCGAAACTGGGCAGCCGCGTGGAGCCGAATGCGGACGGTATCTTTATCGCGCAGCGGGAGAAAACGCGCATTCAGGGCGTAGAGATGAGCGCCGGTTATCAGATTAACGAACAGCACAAGATCAAGGCGACTTACGCGCACAGCCAGGGCAAATACGACAGCGACGACAACGGCAGTCTTGATGCCAAACTGGACGGGCTGAACGTTGCGCCGGATCGGCTCATCACCAGTTGGTCGGCCAACTGGAACGATAAGCTCAGTTCGTTTGTGCAGCTCAACTACGCCTTCGATCGCGACTTCGACGGCAGTGATAAGGACTTTGACGGCTACATGCTGGTGGATGCGGCCGTGGGGTACAAACTTCCCTACGGTCGGGTCAATGTTGCGATCGCCAACCTGCTGAACAAGGATTACATCACGTACTATTCACAAAGCGCGCTGGTCAACGATACCCGCTACTTCTCCGGTCGCGGACGTACGCTGACGCTGGGGTACTCCCTTGATTTCTGAGGGTAAACCACGATATCGCCGCATGTGTTTCGCCGGGGCGCGGTGGTCCCGGCGGCTAATCGTGCTGCTGTTATTGCTGACGGGCGGGGCGCAGGCGTCCTCGCCCCCGCGCCTGATCCATCATGCCTTAGGGGAAACCGTGATCGGCGGCACGCCGCAGCGGGTGGTGACGCTATTTCAGGGCGCGACCGATACCGCCGTCGCACTGGGGATTAAGCCTATCGGCGTGGTGGACTCCTGGACGGAAAAACCGACCTATAAATATCTGCGTCCGGTGCTGAATGGCGTGACGCACGTCGGGCTGGAAACCCAGCCCAGTCTGGAAGATATCGCGCTGTTAAAGCCCGACCTGATCATCGCATCGCGTTTTCGCAATGAGAAAATCTATGGCCTGCTCTCGCAGATTGCGCCTACGGTGGCGCTGGATGAAGTTTTTGAGTTCAAAAAAACCGTTCAGGTGATGGGCGTGGCGCTAAACCGGGAGGCACAGGCCGATCGGCTGCTAACGGATTGGCGGCGCAGGGTGGACGGACTGCGTGAACGGCTGCTGGCGCGCGTCGGCGCGAATTGGCCGCTGAGCGTGTCGGTGATGGAGTTTCGCGGCGATCATGTGCGCAATTATTTATCCGGCAGCTTTGCCGGCTCTATTCTCTCTGAGATCGGTTTCGTCTGGCCGCAGCGCGGCGCATCGTCGCAGGGAATATTGCAAAAGCTGACCAGCAAGGAAAGTATTCCGGTGCTGGATGCCGATCTGTTCTTCTTGTTTATTCGTCCTGAAAACCCCGCCGTGCAGCAAAACTACCGTGACTGGGTGTCCCATCCGCTCTGGCGGCGGATGAACGCGCCCCGGCAGGAACACGTTTATCGGGTGGACAGCGTGGTCTGGATCCTGTCGGGCGGCATTATCGGGGCGAACAAGGTGCTGGACGACATTGAACGCCATCTTCTCGGCGCCAGGGACGCGGCGTAATGGCGAAAATGGCGATTCTGGCTTCAGGGATGGCGCTGTTGGGCGTGGCGCTGTTTGCCAGCCTGATGGCCGGGCCGACGGCCATCCCTTTCTCTGTGGTCTGGCAGGCGCTGTTCCATCACGATCCTCAGCAAATCGATCATATTCTGGTAACCACCACCCGTCTGGCGCGCACGGTGATTGCGCTGGTCGTCGGCGCCAGTCTGGCCGTCGCCGGGGCGCTGATGCAGGCGATGACGCGTAACCCGCTGGCCTCTCCCGGTCTGTTTGGCATCAATGCCGGCGCGATGTTTTTTATCGTCAGCCTTTCCACGCTGTTGCCGCTCTCCAGCCAGAGCGCGCTGACGTGGGTGGCCTACGCGGGGGCGGCGGTCGCCGGCGGCACGGTCTACTTTCTCGGCACCTTGGGTAACGGCCGAACCAGCCAGTTGCGTATTGTGCTGGCTGGGGCGGCCATCACCGCGCTGTTTATCTCTTTTACCCAGGCGCTGCTGGTGATCAACCAGGAAGGGCTGGACAGCATCCTGTTCTGGCTGGCGGGGTCGGTGGCCGGGCGCGATCTCGCCATGATCTGGCCCATGCTGCCTTATTTTGCGCTGGCCATGCTGGGTGCGCTGCTGCTGGCGCCGCATATCAATATTCTGGTGGCCGGCGATGAAATTGCCAGAGGGCTGGGGCAGCGTACGGTATTGGTTCGTAGCCTGATGGCGCTGTGCGTCATTGCGCTGGCCGGCGGCGCGGTCGCCATTGCCGGCAGCATCGGATTTATCGGTTTGATTGTGCCGCATATGGCGCGCGGCCTGTTATCCGCCGATCACCGCTGGCTGCTCCCCGGCTGCGCGCTGCTGGGCGCGGCGCTGCTATTGCTGGCCGACGTTGCCGCCAGACTCCTGATTGTGCCGCAGGAAATTCCGGTCGGCGCGATGACGGCGCTGTTGGGCGCGCCGTTCTTTATCTACCTCGCCAGAAGAGGTCTTCGTCATGGATAAGCTGTACGCCGTTCGCGTCGGCCGCTTTTCGCGCCAGTTTGCCGGACGCACGATGGCCGTCGCCGGCGTGCTGATGGTCATCACGCTGGCGGTGATGCTGTTCTCGCTGACTCAAGGCAAGGTACGGATTTCTGTGGCGGAGGTGATGCAGGCGCTGTTCGCCGCTTCGGACAGCGGTATTGATTTTATCGTCAATCAACTGCGGTTGGCGCGTATTGTGCTGGCGATGCTGGTGGGCGGCGCGCTGGCCGTGTCCGGATTGATGTTGCAAAGTCTGGTGCGCAACCCGCTGGCTTCGCCGGATATTCTCGGTATCACCAGCGGCGCGTCGGCCGCGGCGGTGGGGTTTCTGTCATTTTTTTCGACCGCGCTCAGCCAGCATTGGATGCCGCTGGCGGCTATCGGCGGGGCATGGCTGATGGCGTTGCTCATTACGCTATTGGCCTGGAGGCAGGGCGCCTCGCCGATACGGCTGGTGCTGGTGGGCGTGGGGCTGTCGGCGCTTACCGGCGCGGCCACCACCATGATGCTGGTATTCAGCCCGCTGACGACCACGCTGTCGGCCTATGTCTGGTTGACCGGCAGCGTTTACGGCGCGCAGTGGCAGGATGTGCGTTCGCTGGCGGTATGGCTGGCCGCCATACTGCCGTTTATTGTGTTACTGGCCCGGCACGTCAATGTTCACGAACTGGATGACGATCTGGCGCTGGGCGTGGGATTGCCGGTCAAAGCGATGCGGTTGGCGCTGTTGTCCGTCAGCGTGGCGCTGGCCGGCGCCGCTATCGCCTATGCGGGCGCGATGGCGTTTGTCGGGCTGGTGGCGCCTCATATTGCTAAAAGACTGGTAGGACGATCGTTCCCCGGTCTGGCTCTCGTCGCCGCGTTGGTGGGCGCGAATCTGGTTATGCTCGCCGATCTGGCCGGGCGCACGCTGTTTTTGCCGCTCGATCTGCCCGCCGGCGTGTTTGTTTCGGCGCTGGGGACGCCTTTTTTCATCTATTTACTGATTCGGCAATGCCGCTGAGAAGACGGATTTATGTGTGCGACAGAACGTTTTTCGCCCCCACCGCCGGCGATTGAAAGCCGGGGGCTGACGCTGGGCTATGATCGGCAACCTATTATCGACGCACTGGATCTCACGTTGCCCGCCAACAAGATTTCGGTGCTGGTGGGCAGCAATGGCTGTGGTAAAAGTACGCTGCTGAAATCGTTTGCGCGGCTACTGAAACCTCAACGCGGGACGGTGATGGTCGGCGGGATTGACATCCACCGGCAGTCCACCGCCTGCGTGGCGAAGAAGCTGGCGATCCTGCCGCAAACGCCGGTGGCGCCGGAGGGGCTGACGGTCTATCAACTGGTCAAAATGGGGCGCTATCCGCATCAGTCGTGGCTCCAGCAGTGGTCGTCGCAGGATGAGGGAAAAGTCGTACAGGCTTTGCAGCGCACCGGCGTGACGGACCTGCGGCATCGCCCGGTGGATTCGCTGTCCGGCGGCCAACGCCAGCGGGTATGGATCGCCATGACGCTGGCGCAGGATACGGATATCGTGCTATTGGATGAACCTACCACCTATCTGGATTTAGCCCATCAGATTGAGGTATTGGATCTGTTGCGGGAACTCAATGTGCATCAGCAGAAAACCATCGTCATGGTGCTGCACGATCTGAACCTGGCCTGTCGCTATGCGCACCACATGGTGGCGGTGCATAACCGGACGGTGTATGCGCAGGGGAAACCTGGCGACATTCTCAGTGAAGCGATGGTGAAAACGGTGTTTAACCTGAACAGCCGGATTATTACCGACCCGTTTTTCGGCACGCCGCTGTGCATTCCCTTTGGCCGTGACGCGGTTGGCGCGGATACTGATGAACGTGCGACGCCATCCGTTTAACCCGCAAGAGTGGGCGATGTTGTCCGGCGCGTTGGGGCTGGCCGTTGCCGACGGGCGGGGGCGTGACGACGCCTGTGACGCTCGGGCGTTGCTCAATCCGCAACATTCCGGGCGCTACTGGCGCGCCTGATGCCGGCGCTTAATGCGCCGTCGCTGAAAATCACCGCCTCTTTGCTGAGTAAACGCATCGCCTTTCTGACGACCGCCTCCAGCCTGTATGCCATGTCGATGTATAATAAAGGACTGGATATGTCGCTGCCCAACTGCATGCTGGAATATGGTCATGCTGGTCAACGCTGGACTTCCGGCATGCCGCTATATGATTTGTCGATTAGCGCCGCGCCGGACGGCGCAATGCGCGAGGCGTGGCGGACGCGTCAGCTTCAGCAGCTGTTTGCCGGGCATTTGACGCCGCTGTGGCGGAGCTTTTCGGCGGTGACGGGGATCTCTCCGCGCATTTTGTGGGAAAACACCGCCGTGCGTATTTTTTCCCTGTATGAGCGGCGAATGCTGGTGGCGGATGGCGAATCGGCGGCGCTATCGCAACGTATCCAGCAGGATTTTGATTATTTGGTCCACCAGGCGCCAGGCGCGGTTTTCGGCGGCGATGACAATCCGCTGACGGCGTTTTTTCGAGCGAAAACCTGGGTGCCGACGCTGGCAAAAGCGGTACGTTTTCGCCGCACCTGCTGCTTTTACTATAAAGCGTCGCAGCCGCGTGAATACTGCGCCGCCTGTCCGCTGCTGCGGCCGAAACGCAATGACGGTGATACGGAGGGCGGTAACGAGTAAAATTAACGCGTTGTTAATAAAAATCGCTTAACCTTTATAATCTCTGATACAATATCGGCAGTTATGCACCGTAGTTGTGCCCGTTCATCGTGGTTGTTGCTTACGTCGTTATTGTTGAGTTGATGGTGGCCCGGCAAACCCGTCTTATTGTCCCTCTGAAAACTACACCGGTTGTTATCCGGTCAGGGCGGATCTGGAGTTGTTTTCTATTATGTCATTTGATTCTCTCGGCCTGAGCGCCGACATTCTGCGTGCTGTTGAAGAACAGGGCTATCGTGAGCCTACGCCCGTACAGCGCCAGGCGATTCCTGTTGTGCTGGCCGGTCGCGATCTTATGGCCAGCGCGCAAACCGGTACCGGCAAAACGGCCGGTTTTACTCTGCCGTTGCTGCAATTGCTGAGCAGCGCGCCGCCGGCGAAAGGCCGTCGTCCGGTTCGGGCGTTGATCCTGACGCCAACCCGCGAGTTGGCGGCGCAGATTGGTGAAAACGTTCAGGCCTACAGCAAATATCTGCGCTTACGCTCGCTGGTGGTGTTCGGCGGCGTCAGCATCAATCCGCAGATGATGAAGCTGCGCGGCGGCGTCGATATTCTGGTCGCCACGCCGGGCCGGTTGCTCGATCTGGAGCATCAGAACGCCGTCGACCTGTCGCAGATTGAAATTTTGGTGCTGGATGAAGCGGACCGTATGCTGGATATGGGCTTTATTCACGATATTCGCCGCGTGCTGGCGAAGCTGCCGGCTAAACGGCAGAACCTGCTGTTTTCCGCCACCTTCTCTGATGAAATCAAAACGCTGGCCAACAAGCTGTTGAGCAACCCGGCCTCGGTTGAAGTGGCGCGCCGCAACACGGCGTCGGAGCTGGTGACGCAACATGTTCATTTTGTCGATAAGCGCCGTAAGCGGGAACTGCTGTCTCAACTGATTGGCGAGAATAACTGGCAACAGGTGCTGGTGTTTACCCGCACCAAACATGGCGCCAATCACCTGGCCGAACTGCTGGAAAAAGACGGCATTACGGCGGCGGCGATTCATGGCAACAAAAGTCAGGGCGCGCGTACCCGGGCGTTGGCTAACTTCAAAGACGGTTCCATTCGCGTGCTGGTCGCCACCGATATCGCGGCTCGTGGTCTGGACATCGACCAACTGCCGCACGTGGTGAACTATGAGTTGCCGAATGTGCCGGAAGACTATGTGCATCGTATCGGCCGTACCGGCCGGGCGGAGTCCACCGGGGAAGCGCTGTCGCTGGTCTGTGTCGACGAGCATAAACTGCTGCGTGACATTGAACGCCTGCTTAAGCGTGAAATCCCGCGTATCGCCATTCCGGGCTATGAGCCGGATCCGTCAATCAAGGCGGAACCCATTATTAATGGCCGTCAGGGTAATCGCGGCGGCGGTTCCCGTAGCGCCGCGCCGCGCGGTCAGTCCGGCGCGCCACGCGCTCAGGGCGAGCGTAAGAGTAACGACGGCGCCCGTCAGACGCGGCGTCCCGGCGGCAACAGCGCCGCTCCGTGGGGCAATAGCGAAGGGCAGCGTCGATCGCCGCGTCCGCAGAACCGCAGCAAACCGGCAGCTAAATAACGATAAGGAGCCTGTTGGCTCCTTAGTTTGATGACAAACCTTCCCAAACCCGTCATTCCCGCGTAGGCGGGAATCAGCCAATGGCTGTTTACGGTTTCAGCAGGAGATTCCCGCCTACTACTGCGGGAATGACCGCGCTGGAGCCGTGAAGGATGACTGATGTTGCATAGATATATTGTTGCTTACCACGCACGAAACCATCCACTTCTCTTGCATACTCAGAATTGCGTTTCGTGATGTTCTGTTAGGTTTTATTTAACCGACGCCGTAGGCGCTATCCCCCGCCGTCGCGGGCGGTAAAACATTACCGCGTTGCCCGCCAGAATCAACAGCAATCCTAAAACGTCATTGACCTGCCAATGGTAGTTTTCATATATCGTGGAGATGGATAGCGCGATCAGCGGGAACAGTAGCGTCGAATAGGCGGCCTGACTGGCGCCGATACGTCCTATCAGACTGAAATAAGCCCCAAAAGCAATCACCGAACCGAATATCGCCAGATAGAACAGCGAACCAAGATAACGGACGGTGAATTCCGGGGAGAAATCATAGCCCTGAATCAGGCTGATTATCCCCATCCACAGCGCGCCATAACACATGCCCCAGCCGTTGGTGGTCATCACGTCGCGGCCTTGTCTTTGATGCCGGGAACTGATCATATTGCCCAGCGAAAAGCTGTAGGTTCCCAGCAGACACAGCGCGGCGCCCCAGAGCAGATGCGGTTGCGCGTCCATGTTCATCAGGTCGTGCCAGAACAGCGCTACTATGCCGATAAGTCCCAGCGGCGCGGCAATCATGACGCTGCGCGTCAGGCGCTGACCGAAGAACAGCCGACTATTGAAAGCATTAAATAACACCGCCATGGAAAAAATGACCGATTCTAATCCGCTCGAAATCCAGGCGATAGCGTGATAAAAACAGATAAAGTTAATACCGAATACGCATAGTCCCTGAAGCATGCACAGCAGATGCGCCCGGCGCGACAGCGGACGAAGGCGTTTCGTCAGCGCCAGAAAGGCCAGCAGAATCACGGACGAAAGCAGGAATCGCCAAAAGATGGAAACTTCGGCGGCAACGCCGCCCTGTTGCATGCTGATGGCAATCCAGGTGGTTCCCCAGATCAGCACCACGGAAATATAGAGCAAAATATTCATTAGCAGACTCCGGTGTTTATCATGACTCCAGTATGGATTTTTGCTCCGGCTTCGGCTTTCAGCGGTTTGCGGTTAATAACAGAATCTTGCGGTTTGTTGGTAGGGAGGTGCGATGCATCAGTATAAAGCGTTCAATTCGCTGCAACAGTATAAAACGGTGCTGCGGGATACCGTTGAACTGGGTTCCGGCGTGCGTCTGGCGTCATGGTTTAACCGCAACGATCTTGTCACCCTCGAAAACGGCGACCATCACATCCTCAGCCTATACACTGCCGATGGCTATGAAAGTTATCATAAAACGCCGGATGGATGGCATAACGGCGGGGGACCGGACCGCTTCTGTCTGATGCCGAAGCAGAGCGTCACCACCTGGGATATCCGCGGCGACCTCTCTTTTGTCCATCTTTATTATGACGACAGCCATTTTCGCCGGTTGGCGGAGCAGACCTGGGATCGCAGCCCGGCTTCGATCCGCACGGAAGAGCGGATTTTCGGCGACGATGCGCAGATCACCACGCTGTACCGGCAGTTTTTACTCAACTACAGTTGGGCGGATCCGGCCAATCAACTGGCGCTGAGCAGCGCGGCAACCTTGTTGCTGATACATACGCTAAGGCAGTATACCCAGCTATAGTGGACGCTGCCGAAGGTCCGCGGCGGCCTGGCTCCGGCGGTGCTGCGCCGGGTGAAGGAGATGATGGAAAGCCGGCTTGGCGATCCTTTGACGTTGGACGAACTGGCGGCCGAAGCCGGATTGAGCGAGTTTCACTTCGCCCGCATGTTTCGTCAGAGCGAGGGCATGGCGCCGCACCAGTATGTACTGAAGCGGCGGCTGGCGCGGGCGGAGGAGATGCTGCGTCACAGTTCGCTGGCGATAACCGAGATTGCGCTAATGTGCGGGTTCAGTTCCGCCAGCCACTTTAGCCATAGCTTTAAAAGCGAGCGCGGAATGACCCCTTCCGCGCTGCGCCGAACGCTACTGCGCTGAGTCGTCTCCAGCGGCCAGTAGGCACAGATTCAACGCGACTTGATACGATTTTACAAACGACGGGACGGGCAGGAATTCAAAACGCGAATGGAAGCCTTCAGCGTCGCTTCATTGGCGTTCGCCGTCAGATCGTTAAACCCAGGCATAGCCCTGACGCCCGTCGGTGTGTTCCGGCATCTGTTGACGGTCAAAATAGCTGATAAAATCATGAACCATCAGCAGCGGGTTGACCAATACGCCTTTGGCTGACCACGATCAAGAACGTACCGCATGCGTTTCGCCTCTGTTTCTCACGGGCCGCGCTAATCTGATTTTTTTTAGCGCCGGCTACAGCAGGCTCACGCCTTCATCGTTCGGTTCGCTCCACTCCACTTGGCGCACCGTATGCCACTTGGGAAAAATCACTGGGCAAGGCCCGCCATTGGCACCCGGTATGTAAGAGACCACACCCCGTATAGGTTGATTGTCCTCGGTTTGGTTCGTTGTAGGCTTGCTCGAGCAACGGGCGGATCCACCCGAACTGTTCACGGATCATGTCTCTGGGATAGGTTTTTGTTCGCTTTTTACATTACTCATCCTTGAACAAGATCGTGAACAGGTTCAAGAATGGATTAAATTTATTGATAATTTCTTAAGCTTGACCATTAATAAAAAATGGCTTCGTTTTATTCTGGAGAATAAAGTGACATTACATAAATGTATTTTTTTATTTAAAACTGTGATAACCACTTTTTTCCTTTTGCAAAGTTCTTTTTCTTTAGCGGAACAATGTGGGGTTCAAGTTGGTGGGACAATATGTCCTGAGGGGCTATGTTGTAATGCTTATGGATATTGTGGTAGCTCAGATGGCTATTGCTGTATTAATTTAGGAAACTCAGGTTCTGGTTGCCAGATAAATGCTGGGGACTGTTATATATGTGGCCCATCAGTTATTTTTAGTACCCCCCTTCAGGCTATAAAAACTATGGTCACACCCAGAACTTCAATAAATTGTTCGAATGCTAATACCGATGCTTTTACCTTAAAAGGGCAACAGGCACTACCACAATCAAAAATTATTAATGCTTTATGAAATATATATCGGTTAAGGACGGTATTATAAACAGGAATGTTATAAATCTCGAGAAATAATAGCTCAACTTGCTAATTAAAGTAGCAATGCCATTTAGCGAAAGGCCGTAGCTTATCTTATGGAACCAACTTCACCCAGACACGGTACAAATCACCGTGATCATCCAGCGTGACATTTATTGACAATCCCCCCCTAACTCCAGATAAATTTGGGCCAGGTTTTGTAGCTGCGTATAACGGTTGATGTCCAGCGCAACCTGTGCCTGTCTGCGGGTTTCCTGCGCATCTAGCCAAAAGTTGATGGGGGTGGCCCCGTTACGATAGCGGATTTCATACATTTTTTCTGATTTCAGCGCCAGCTCCAGTAAATTATTCAACTGCTTTTCCTGTTCCAAGAGCTGAGTATGCAGCGTCAGGGAATTGTCGACAGCGGCCATGGCCTTATACAATGCCTGTTTGAAATCTATTACCCGTTGTTCATAGTCGTTGCGAGCAATTTTCACATTGATATTCATTTCACGCCATTGCAGGAAGGGCAACGTTAACCCGGCATCGGCGGTGGCAACGGGATTACGCAAAAACCGCGTCAGGCCGCTGCTACTGGTGCCGAGCGAACCGGTGAGACTGAACGCCGGATAGAGTTGTGCCCGTTGCACGTCGACATTGGCCAATGCTTCGCGCAGCCGTAATTCCAGCGCTTTGATATCGGGCCGGCATGCCAGCACGGTGGCCGGAATACCCGGATTGACCCGGGGCAGCGGCCCGCCGGGGAGATGAGCGGGGTTAATCATACTATTCCCAGTCAGGGTACCTAATAGCACTGACTGTGCGTTAAGCGCTATTTTACGCTCGCTTAACAGGGCCAGGTGATCATTCTCCTGGTTGGCGACGTTTTGCTCGGCGGCAATCATATCCAGCGCCGACACATTGCCGGCGTTAAAGCGGGCGGTCACCAATCGCAGGGAGTCCTCGGCGTGCTCAATGCTTTGCTGGCTGATAACGATGCGTTGATTTAAAAACGCGAGTTGCCAGTAGTTGGTGCTGGCATTGGCCAGCAGAGTGAGCCGGGCCACGTCCAGATCATGCTCGGTGGCTTCACGCTCCCATACCGCGGCGTCCTGCTGGCGCGCCAGCTTACCCCACAGGTCTACCTCATAACTCACGTTGACCGTGGCCGAACTACTCTTATTCCAGGGGGACGCCCGGTTCAATCGTCGATTGGCGCCGGTATCCACCTTGCCGGCGACCACCGGCTCATGCTCAATCCCCGTCAGTTCCTCGTTCAGCCTAGCACGATATATGTGCAGCACCGCCAGGGCCAGATCGTTATTCCTGGCGACGACCAGGTCCAGCCATCGCGTTAACGCCGGATCGTTGAAATCGTCCCAGTTGAAAGGCACCGATGTACCGGCCGCGCCAGCCTCCTGCCAGTGCGCGGGATAATCAATTACCGGCGGGCGGTATTCGCTACGCAAGGCATTTCCACAGCCAGTGCTGAGGATAACCGCGGTCGCTAGGCCCAGGAAGGGGATATTTTTTTTCATCTACTCTCTCGCCAGTGACAAGACCGGGTCCATCCGAGCGGCTTTACGGGCCGGCAGGTAACCAAAAATCATGCCAATAAGGGTTGAACAGCAAAAGGCGAGAACGGCTATAGGCCAGGAGACGATTGCGGTCAGTATGCCGCCTGACAGCGAAGTGAACAACGGGCCTATACCCAGAGATATGACAATCCCCACTGCGCCACCAATCAGACAGACCAGTACCGCCTCGATCATGAACTGCTGCATGATATCGCGCTCGCGAGCCCCGACCGCCATGCGCACGCCGATTTCGTGGGTCCGCTCGCTGACCGAAACCAGCATAATGTTCATCACTCCGATGCTGCCGATGGTAAGCGCGACAGACGCGATCATCAAAATCAGCATGCGAAAAGTCATTGAAGTATGCTCCGCAGCTCTACGGATTTGATCAACATTGAACAACCGGAAGTCCTGGGAACCATGACGCTGCACCAGCAGCTGGCTGATGGCGCCGACGGCCGCGTCATTGGAAACCGTGTCCTTGAGTTGCAGGATGATGCTGCTAAGGGAGGGCTTGTTCACTATGCGACGCATCACGGTGGTATAGGGCATCCAGACACCAAGAGTATTTGGATCAAAATTGTGATTGTTGTGCGCCACGCCGATAATGCTCACCGGCACGGTCCCCACGAACATCACCTGGCCCACCGGACTACCGTGGACATCGTCAAAAAGGGTTTTAACGACCTTATCCTCTATTATGGCCACTTGCCTTGCATCAAGGACATCAGGAAAATTGGCACCCTCTATAAGGCTTATCCCCTGGATGTGAAAGTAGTCGCGGCCTACGCCGGTTATCGAAACATTGGCCGATTTATCTTGAAAGCGCACAGGTTTTGAGGTTTCGATCGTGGGACTGATGCTGTTGACCACCCCCAGGCGGGTCAGCGCATCCGCATCCGCCGGCACCAGGGCGCGAAAACTTTTTGGCCTGGCAGTAGAATAATCCGCCCCGGGGAAAATGCGGACCACGTTGGTGCCAAGACCCGTGACAAATTGCAATGTGCGCTGCCGGGCGCCTTCGCCCAACCCGACCACGCTCACTACGGCCGCGATACCGAAGACGATACCAATCATGGTCAACCCCGTTCGCAGCCGGTGGGCGCTCATGGTTTTCAGCGCCATGCGCAGCGACTCCCACGTTCGGTCAAGTAAGCTTCGCCATGAGCAGGATTTGCGCCCACGCAAAGGCGGGCGCAAATCCTGCTCATGGCGAAGGGGTAGCTTCTGCCCGCTGTCGGCCACAATTTCACCGTCATGCAGTTTAATGATACGTTGGGCGCAGCGGGCGACCGCCATATCGTGGGTGACGATGACGACGGTATGCCCGCGCTGGTTGAGGCTGGTCAGTATTTGCAGCACCTCTTGCCCTGCGCTAGAGTCAAGCGCACCAGTGGGTTCGTCCGCCAGGATAATGTCCCCGCCGTTCATCAGAGCTCGGGCAATGCTCACCCGCTGCTGCTGGCCGCCGGAAAGCTCCCCAGGTTTATGCTGCTCGTAGCCCGCCAAACTCAGTTGCCCCAACAACTGCGTGGCGCGCATGCGCCGTTCCCGGCGGTCGACGTTAGCGTAAATCGCCGGGATTTCCACGTTATCCAAGGCGCTGATATCAGGCATCAGGTGATAGCGCTGGAAAACAAAGCCGATATGTTCACGGCGTAAGCGAGCCAGTTCGTCCGGGGATAAACGGGCGGAGTGGTGTCCGCCTATGAAATAGTCCCCGCGGTCGGGCACATCCAGGCACCCCATGATATTGAGCAGAGTCGATTTACCGGAGCCGGACGCGCCGGTTATCGCCACCATTTCGCCAGGGGCGATGGCCAGACTTATCCCCTTCAGCACTCGGGATTGCTGGCCGCCGTTGCTATAGATGCGGCTGACATCGCGCAGCTCGATGATATTTTTCACCGGACGGCCGCCTGGCTGCTGGCCGGGGATAGCACAATGCGTTCACCCGCACTCAGGCCGGTCAGCACTTGGATATTACTGTTATCGCTGATGCCGGTGGTGATCACGCGTGTCTGCGGGGTATTGTCTGGGCCCAGAACGAGGACTTCCTGCCGGTTGCCTGGTTTTGTCATCACCGCCTGTCGTGGGACGAGCAGAGTATTGTGGGCCTCGGCTCTGAGCAGCGACACCTGCGCCGTCATGGCAATACGGAATGTGTTGTCGGAATTAGGCACATCCAACAGCGCATTGTAATATACCGAGGGATTATCGTTGCCTGAGGATGCCTGGCTGGCGGAAAACGTATCATCCTGCATGACGGATTCCGGCGCGAGCTCGATGCTGCGTAATGTCGCGTTGTAACGTTTCTCCGGCTCGGAGAAAAGGGTGAAATAGGCCTTCTGGCCTATGGTGACATGGGTGATATCCACCTCGGATATTTGCGCTTTGATCTGCATGACATCCAGCCGGGCCAGTTTGGCGATGGTCGGCGCGGTTTGATTGGCATTCACGGTCTGGCCCTGCTGGGTAATGACAGCGATGACGGTACCGTCCATCGGCGCCAGAATTTTGGTATAGCTCAGCGCAACTTTTTTGTTATCCACTTCGATTTGCGCTTGCAGGATCTGGGCCTGCATCGCCAGAAGATCAGCACGGATGGTGGCAAGGGTGGCTTGCGCGCTTTCATAATCCTGCTGAGAGCTGGCCTCATCGCTCAGCATTCTTTTTTGCCGCCGGAACTCGGCTTGCGCCTGCTTCAGCGCGGCTTGTTTAGCCAACTGCTGGGCGTAGGCGACGTTGAGCGCGGCTTCGGCATTACGTAAATCGTTACGCTGCTGCAGGTCATCTATTTCGGCAATGAGCTGGCCTTTATGGACCTGATCGCCGACTTTGATTTTCAGCGATTTCACTTGGCCAGAGACCTGTGCGCCGACATTGACCCGTTCGAGAGCGTCCAGTTTTCCGGCAGCCAAGACCACGTTTTCAATATCACCGGCACGAACCGGCGCGGTGATATAGGTTAACGGCGCTGGACGCGGCCAAAAATAGCCGAACAAAGCAATAGCGATGAGGACCGCGCCTATCAGGGCAATAGCACGCCGACAACGCTGGGAGAATTGCATCACAATATATCCAGCTCCTTAGGTCATTTATGGACTAATATCGGGCGCTTCAATCCTGCTTTTCATCATGAAGTAATGCTTTTATCATGATCGCACGATACGTTTTGGCGGCTCGTGAGCGACCCGTTTATGAAATTTTTCGGGAGGCCCGCCTTATCTGTTCTGTGCAATGAGAAAGAAAAAGTGGCACCTCAATGAACAAAAAAATGTAAAAAAATTATCTACCTCACACATTGGTCACCGTGATATGGTCCCAAGTCCCCGCCGGTGCGGAAGATTACAAGCGGCATTGGACCGGGCAGAGCATCGTGCGCACAAATCACATCGCCAAAGGGCCGGGAGATTGCCATTGATGGAGGAGGCTTTTTGGTCACCTTTGTATTGGTTGGTCACTCTATCAAGACAAAACTGTTATTGTGAAGTTCAGTTACTAATTGTCTATTTTACTTATAGATATCGGATAATGAGCACGTTGTAGATGGGTTCATGTATTATCCTACGGGACTAATGACCTGAGGCTTTGTTGATGGCACTGGTCAACGTCATTTGATCCGTGGCACCAGGTACAACAGTTATAGTGTTTATATTACCACCCGAGACAGGCATAATAATAAAAGCAGGCGTCCCGGTAAGGCCGAGTTTATGCGCTAATGAATTGATGTTGTCGATAGTTGCTGTGGTTCGTGCCAGCTCCGATGGCGTTGGGATGGGGATCCCCGCTTTTTTGAGAACATCCGCGATATCTTTATCGGTCAGGGCACCTTCATTATGGCCTGTTTTGTAAATGGCATTGTGGTAAGCCAGATAGTCTGCTGAAGCTCTATCTTGCCAAATTGACAGACCGGTTTGCGCGGCGGTGGTAGACGCTTGCCAACGGCTACCGAAAATCGGCCATTCTTTGAAAATAAATTTCACATTGGCATTCGCCTTCATGACATTTTCAACAATGGGCGCCATCTTATTACAATAAATGCACTGATAATCAAAAAATTCAATCATCGCGACCTATGCGTTAGCCGGTCCGACACTGGGGGTATTTTTATCTGTCAGCAATGCTTCCTGATTATCGAGAACCATTTTAGTCAGAGCTACTGCTTGGCGCAGGGTCTCTTGTTCCTGTAATTTTTGGCTGACTTGGAGTAATATGTCAGGATGAGCCAGAAGGTAATCAGCCGCAATTTTTCCAATCTCGGCTTGCTGTGTTGCGTTGAATGCAGGTGCGGTATCCTCAGCGTAGGCTCCATGAAATGTACCGAAGCATGTGGCCACAAAAAAAAACATGTTGCAGTTTTATTGTCACTGCGTTTCTCCTTAGCAAAGTCAGTTTGACGGCGCAAGCTAACCATTTTGATTAAACCGAAATAATGGCAGATAAACATTTCGACCCGATGCAGAGTGGCTAAAAGAAAACAACAACCGATCTGCCTTCATATGAATTTTCAATATCTGAGTCATAACTGCTGCTGCAATTCCACTATATTATTAGCGAAATGCTATAACCATTCTTAATGCATTACTAAATAGCCACATGGACACCGACCCAATGCAAGCGTGGGCGTTCCTTTTCTCTGACAATGTAGTCACAAACATATATTCGGCTTCGATGAGCCCTGATGAACAGCCGTACTCTCTGGCCTCATTATCGCCATAGCTTCTGACAGCCAAGTTATTTGCCAGGTTCACAGA
Source organism: Brenneria goodwinii (assembly GCF_002291445.1). Classification (NCBI taxonomy): domain Bacteria; kingdom Pseudomonadati; phylum Pseudomonadota; class Gammaproteobacteria; order Enterobacterales; family Pectobacteriaceae; genus Brenneria; species Brenneria goodwinii. The sequence continues at coordinate 1,061,738 of NZ_CP014137.1, forward strand.
GAATCGGTTCTACCTGTCAGTACATCAACTCTTTGACTTTACTTAAAAATGCATATCACTTCGAGACATAAATAGTTTGCTGATTGACCAGTGCCCAAGCCATTCGCGTATTCTTGTTTGCCAGAGCGACAACGGCTTTGTTCACGCCACTTCGGGCTATTATTCCCTTGAGCCAGCGTTGCAGGTCGTTACATCGTTCATCGGGAAGGTTACCGATTCGATACACCACTGAGCGGGCGCCATGGATAAGAAGACCGCGCAGGTAAGCATCACCCCGTTTTGTTATGCCCAACAGTTTAACTTTTCCACCACTGCTGTGCTCCTTCGGGACCAGTCCCTGATAGCTGGCAAAATGCCGGTCGTTTTTAAAATCCGAACTGTCCCCCAGTGCAACCGTCAGAGCGGATGCGCCCAGGACACCAATGCCCGGTAAACTTTGTAAGCGGGTTGTATCTTCATTCAGTGATCCGATATGCTCAAGGCGTTTATCGCGTTCTTTTAATCGCTGCTGATATTCCCTGAGTTCCTGCAATAACTCATGAAATAACTGCCGGCTCATTGCCGTCAGTTCATTTTTTGCGTCTTCCAGATAATCGGGCAGACATAACGCTATTTTGTGCGGCCCTTCCGGTATGGTGATACCGTATTCCAGCCCTAATCCTCGTATTTGATTGATGAGAGCAGTTCTATTTTTCATCAGACTCTGGCGAACCCGGTGCAGGCATTGCATATCCTGCTGCTCCAGGTTTTTTTCCGGTACATAGCGCATCCCTGGACGGCTATCAGCTTCAACGATGGCGATGGCATCATTTTTATCGTTTTTATTCCCCATTCTGAACGGGGCAACATGCTGGGGGCTGATTTGTTTAACATCATGTCCGTATTTTCTGAACTGACGAGCCCAGTAATTTGCACTACCGCAGGCTTCCATGACTATCCTTGACGGTGGTTGCTGAACAATGAAAACCATCAGTTTTTCACGGATGATCAGCTTGTTGGCTTTTATCTGTCCTTGCAAAGTGGCAATGTGTAATTGAAAAACTCGCTTTGCCAGATCAATTCCGATAATTGGTTCCATTGGACACCTCTTTCATTTTGCTGTTGGCACACACTGACAGCATGGCTCATTGAAGCCGATTGTGGGGAGGTGTCCATTGCGCTGATGTGCGGGTTCAGTTCCGCCAGCCACTTTAGCCATAGCTTTAAAAGCGAGCGCGGAATGACCCCTTCCGCGCTGCGCCGAACGCTACTGCGCTGAGTCGTCTCCAGCGGCCAGTAGGCACAGATTCAACGCGACTTGATACGATTTTACAAACGACGGGACGGGCAGGAATTCAAAACGCGAATGGAAGTTGTGCGCGCCGGTAAAGAAATTCGGCGTCAGCAATCCCTTCGCGGAAAGCGCCGCGCCGTCCGTGCCGCCGCGCATGGGCGTAACTTTCGGCTGAATCGCCAGCTTATCCAGCGCGGCGAACAGCAGGTCGATGGCGCGGCGATCGTCGGTAATGGCGTTGCTGATATTGCTGTAGGTATCGCTAATGGTGAAGGTGACGTTGCCGGTAGGGTATTGGCGGCCGATCTTCGCGGCGGTATCGGCAATCTGCTGTTTGCGCCGCTCGAACGAAGCCAGATCGAAATCGCGTATGGAAGCCTTCAGCCTGGCCTCGTTGGCGTTCGCCGCCAGATCGTTAAACCAGACATAGCCCTGACGCCCGTCGGTGTGTTCCGGCGTCTGTTGACGGTCAAAATGGCTGATAAAATCATGGGCCATCAGCAGCGGGTTGACCAATACGCCTTTGGCTGACATCGGGTGGGCGGTCACGCCGGTAAAACGGATTTCGGCGGCGGCGGCGTTGAAGTTCTCGTACACCACTTCACCCAGTTCGCAGCAGTCAATCGTGTAGGCGAAATCCACATCAAAACGTTTAAGATCCAGCGCCTTCGCCCCGCGCAGACCGATCTCCTCGTCCGGCACGAATGCGACCACGATATCGCCGTGCCGCATATCGCTGGTCAGGTTCTCCAGCAGCGTCATGACCACCGTGACGGCGGCTTTGTTATCCGCGCCCAGCACGCTGGTGCCGTCGCTGAAAATAATATCCTGGCCGACATACGGCATAATTTCCGGGTGTTCCGCCGTGCGCAGCCAGATATCCCGTTCGCGGTTCAGACAAAGATCTTCACCGGTAAAGTGTAAGGTCTGGGGATGAATGTGGGGCGATAGCCCGACATCCACCGTATCGATATGCGTAATAAAACCGATGCGCGGCGCGGAAGGGCAATTGCCCGGTTTTACCGCGGTAACGGTGGCATGTTCATCAATAACGACATCTTTCATACCGAGTTCGCGCAGCTCTTCCGCCAGCATTTTCGCCATGTCGTGTTGCTCTGGCGTGCTGGGTAAAACCGAAGAGGCGGCATTGCTTTGGCTGGTCACGGCGAGATAGCGATAAAAACGCTTGCTGAGCTGACTGGCCAGATGGTAAGTCATAACGCATCCTTCATTTTTCATTACATGGGTTATTTTATATCGTAGCCTAATTATGTTATTTGTTAACTACCTAACTGCATTTGGCGGTGTCGTTTGCCGCTTTGAATCAGGCAATATGTAGGTAAGTGATTTTTTATTTATCAGGGTATGTAGCATAAAGAGAGGCTGGGATGAAAAGTTTGGTGACGCGGTTAACGCTGTCAGCATTGACGTTAGCGATGGCTTCGGCGGCTTCGGCTAACACGTTGGTATTTTGTTCAGAAGGTTCGCCGGAAAACTTTAACCCGCAGTTGTATACCTCCGGCACCAGCGTAGATGCCAGCGCGGTGCCGGTTTATAACCGCCTGGTCGATTTCAAAGTGGGCACCACGGAGCTGCTCCCGAACCTGGCGGAAAGTTGGGATGTCAGCGAACAGGGTACGGTTTATACCTTCCATCTGCGCAAAGGCGTGAAGTTTCAAAGCAATAAATACTTCAAACCCACGCGCGACTTCGGCGCCGACGACGTTATCTTTTCGTTTATGAGGCAGAAGGATCCCCAACATCCCTACCACAATGTCTCTAATGGCAATTACTCCAATTTTGAAAGCCTGGAGTTCGGCTCGCTGATTAAAAGCATCGACAAAATTGACGACCATACGGTGCGCTTTACGCTGTCTCATGCCGAAGCGCCCTTCCTGGCGGATTTAGCCTGGTACTTCGCCTCGATACTTTCCGCGGAATATGCCGACGCGATGCTGAAAGCGGGAACGCCGGAGCGCGTGGATATGAACCCGATCGGCACCGGCCCGTTTGAACTGGCGCAATATCAGAAAGATTCGCGCATTTTGTATAAGGCGTTCCCGGAATACTGGCAAGGCAAGGCCAAGTTGGATCGGCTGATTTTCACTATTACGCCGGATGCCTCCGTGCGTTATGCCAAACTGGAAAAGAACGAGTGTCAGGTCATGCCGTTCCCGAATCCGGCCGATCTGCCGCGCATGAGAGGGAACCAGGATATTACCCTGATGCAGAAAGCCGGCTTGAATACCGGGTTCCTGGCTTTCAATACGCAGAAAGCGCCGCTGGATAATGTAAAGGTGCGCCAGGCGCTGACCATGGCGATCAACAAATCCGCCATTATCGAAGCCGTGTTCCAGGGAACCGGGACAGCGGCGAAAAATCTGCTGCCGCCGGGCGTATGGAGCGCCGATCAGGATCTGAAAGATTATGACTACGATCCGGAAAAGGCCAAAGCGCTGCTGAAAGAAGCCGGTTTGCCTGAAGGCGCCACGATTGATTTGTGGGCGATGCCGGTTCAGCGTCCGTACAACCCGAACGCGCGCCGCATGGCGGAAATGATTCAGGCGGATTGGGCGAAAGTGGGCGTGCAGGCGAAAATCGTCAGCTTCGAATGGGGTGAGTACCTGAAGCGGGTGAAAGGCGGCGAACACCAGGCCGCGTTGATGGGCTGGACCACCGCGACCGGCGATCCGGACAACTTCTTCGGACCGTTGTTTAGCTGTACCTCTGCCGATGGGGGTTCCAACTCATCGAAATGGTGCTATGCCCCGTTTGATAAGATTATTACCGAAGCCCGTACTTCTCAGGACCATAATAAACGTATCGAGCTGTACAAACAGGCGCAGCAAATTATGCACGATCAGGCGCCCGCGGTGATGATTGCCCATTCGACGATCTTTGAACCGATACGCAAGGAAGTGACGGGGTATGAGATCGATCCCTTCGGCAAACACATTTTCTATCAGGTTGATGTGAAGAAGTAAGCTGAACGTCATTCGAATTCGTTCGACGGCGGGGATGGGAATTTGACTTCATCCCCGCGCTTTTTCCGTTGCGTATCCCTTACAATGAACAGTACCATTGCGTGCTTTTTTACTGGTCTGTTTTTGTAACCGAGTAGCGTTATGCGTATTCTGCTTGCCCCGATGGAAGGGGTTCTCGACTCTCTGGTGCGGGAACTTCTGACTGAGGTTAATGATTATGACCTGTGCATCACCGAGTTCTTACGGGTGGTGGATCAGCGCCTGCCGGTTAAGTCTTTCTATCGCTTATGCCCGGAATTACATCATGCCAGCCGCACGCCGTCTGGTACGCCGGTGCGCGTCCAACTGTTGGGGCAATATCCGCACTGGCTGGCGGAAAACGCCAGCCGGGCGGTTGAGTTGGGATCCTATGGCGTCGATCTGAACTGCGGCTGTCCGTCCAAACTGGTCAACGGCAGCGGCGGCGGGGCGACGTTGCTCAAAGATCCGGAATTGATTTATCAGGGCGCCAAAGCGATACGCGAAGCGGTGCCCGCGCATCTGCCGGTGACGGTGAAGGTGCGTCTTGGCTGGGATTCCGGCGACCGGCAGTTTGAGATTGCCGATGCGGTGCAGCAGGCGGGCGCGACGGAAATCGCCGTGCATGGGCGCACCAAAGAGGATGGCTACCGAGCGGAGTGCATTAACTGGCGGGCCATCGGCGAAATACGCCGCCGTTTAACTATTCCGGTGATCGCCAACGGCGAAATCTGGGACTGGCAAAGCGCGCGGGCGTGCATGGCGGCGACCGGCTGCGACGCCATCATGATTGGCCGGGGGGCGCTTAACGTGCCGAATCTGAGCCGGGTGATCAAATATAACGAACCGCGTATGCCCTGGACCGAAGTCATGCTGCTGCTGCGAAAATACGTCCGCTTGGAAAAGCAGGGCGATACCGGTCTGTATCATGTCGCCCGTATCAAGCAGTGGCTGGGCTATCTGCGTAAAGAATATACCGAGGCCTCGTCGCTGTTTAGTGAAATCCGGGCGCTGAAAACCTCGGCCGATATTGCGCGGGCGATCTGTAAAAAGGGATAAGCCTATATCGTACGCTCCGCTAGCCGGAGCAGCATATTGCGCCGTGTGTGGAATACCGTTTGTCGCTTTATGGTATGGCGCTTATTATTTCACTCAACCAGTCTGAAAACGTGAATTTGATAAGGGAACTGAAAATGTTGCGTAATAACCCTGTGGCCGAAATGCTGGCAACCGCATCAACGATTGTGCTGGACGGGGCATTGGCCACGGAACTGGAAGCGCGTGGCTGCGATCTGACCGATCCGCTCTGGTCGGCGAAGGTACTGATTGAAAATCCCGCTCTGATTTATCAGGTTCATCTCGACTATTTTAACGCCGGTGCGCAATGCGCCATTACGGCCAGCTATCAGGCGACGCCGCTGGGTTTTAAGGCGCGCGGATTGAGCGAACGGCAGTCGCTGGAACTGATTAAAAAAAGCGTACAGCTTGCCGCTCAGGCGCGCGATGAGTATCGCCGAACTCATCCTCAGGCCGGAAACTTGCTGATTGCCGGCTCGGTGGGGCCATATGGCGCTTATCTGGCGAATGGATCGGAATATCGGGGAGACTACGCGTTGCCGCAGGCCGAAATGATGGATTTTCACCGCCCGCGTATTTCGGCGCTGCTCGATGCCGGGGTGGATCTTCTTGCCTGTGAAACCATGCCGTCGTTCGCGGAAATCAAGGCGTTGGCCGAATTGCTGAAAGAATTCCCACAGGCGTTGGCCTGGTTCTCCTTTACGCTGCGCGATAGCGCGCATCTGAGCGACGGCACCTCATTGAAAGAGGTGCTGTCGTTACTCAATCTCTGCCCGCAGGTTGTCGCCGTCGGCATCAATTGCATCGCGCTGGATAACGTGACCGCGGCATTGACGCAGCTTTCCGACGGGACATCGCTGCCGCTGGTGGTCTATCCCAATTCGGGCGAACACTATGATGCGGCGACCAAAACCTGGGACAACCACGGTGATAGCGCCTGTTCTCTGGCGGCGCATTTGCCTGAGTGGCGGGCGGCCGGCGCAAAACTGATTGGCGGCTGCTGCCGGACTACGCCGGCGGATATCGCCGGTATCGCCCGATTCTGTCAACATGCGGGTAAGGAGAGCGCCGATGAGTGTTGATAGCAACGTTCGTCAGCAATATGAACAAGCAAGACGGCGTGTTGCAGCGGCGGCGCCTGTAACGTTGCTGTCTATCGATGAACAGCAAACGACGGTCGCCTGCGGAACAGGGCCGCAGCCGGAATCGATCCTCCATTTGAGGTTGGGGTTCAAAAAAACGGCGCAAGCCTTTTTTAAACACCTTCCTCCCACGCCGGATGAAATGGAACTGGCGATTATGACCGTTGAAGACGACGTGATGGCGATTCGTCACGACCTTCCCGTCGGCTCATCGCTGTTTTGTTTCGATCCCGAACTGGCGGTTATTGCGCGGCTCTCCGGCGCGAAGGAAGATGCCGATGGCTGGTTATTGCCGCTGGAGAGTATGGAACAAACGTTCAAACGGCTGGAGCGGGTCATGCTGGGTAGCCCCGCCTCCTGGGAAGGGATTCCGCTGGAGAGCGCATTCTCCGCCAGATTGCTTATTCTGCGCGAGTTTATGCATCATCACGGTTTCGATGATGTGCGCATATTGGCGACGGCGCCGGTTACGTAAATACCTGCATTTTAATCCGCATGTCGCGCCCCAAATCGCGCCTGATACCGATCGGACGTATGCTGACGAGGATAATAATGGGGTGTCGTTTTAAAAACTTAATTATTTTATCATTTAATATTCCCCTGCCTATTGAGATGACAATTCAATGCTGTTAGTTGGGGATTTTTATATTCTAAAATTCGTTATGGGTCATTTAAATTAATTTTATTGTTATATAGGCCATCTGATATATTTCCGGTTTGATCAAGCGGGAGCTTCGGCAAATAAACAAATAGGCTTATGAAAATATTGAACTAACTAATGAATAACGGTAACAGGATAGGGTAATTGGCCGTTTTTTACGTTTTGGTTACTATTATGGCCGGCGCGACAGGTTATGAACCGGATGTTGAGCGGTAGCCGATGAAACCGCCTCGCTGCATGCCTGAGGTCATAAACGTTATGCCCGGTCCGCCTCCATTTCGTACCGGCAGGGGACGAACCCGGCCTTATTCTCGCCGGTATTGTCAGTATATCGGCCTTCGGGCGGCCGAATGTTCATGGTGCGGACGCGTGGTTTAATGTGCGGACATTTTTCGGACAAAGAGAGTTGATATGTTGGGCCGGGCGTCCCATAGTGCTTACAGCTGATCCTGTAAGGAGAAAGAACATGGTTGAACATTTCGTAGGGAAATACGAAGTTGAATTGAAATTTCGTATCCAGGATATCGTGATATTTCGCGATACACTCTTTAGCCATCATCCTGAAGCCTTTATTTTCGAGAATAAAGAACACGATATTTATTACGACGACGTTGATAATGGCTTGCTAAAACAAAATATTAGCATGGTGTTGCGGCGAATGGAGCCGTCAGGGATCAAGCTTTGGATCGTCAAAGGGCCGGAGGCGGAGCGCTGTGAAGCGGTGAATGTTGAATCGTTCGAAAAGACGGACAGCATGCTGCAAACGCTGGGATATAAAGCAATTTATGAAATTGGCAAAACGCGTAGCGTTTATTTCCTGGATACTTTCCATATTACGCTGGATTATATTGAATCCCTCGGCCACTTTGTTGAAATATCCGTAATGACGGATGATGAGACGCAATTGAATCTTCTGAGGGAACAATGTGTTGAATGCGCGCTTCGCCTTGGCCTATCAATGGATAATATTGAAACCCATTCATATCGCCAATTGCTGGGTTTTTAACCGCCAGGATCGCCTTTTATCTTTCAAGTGCAGGTATGTGGATTTCCCACGTTCCTGTACTTGAAATCTATTGGGTATTAAATATGTCTCTTCTGTCTTTTTTATGTTATTTCAATGTTAAAATTTAAGCCCATCTGAAATTATTTCATCACCAACCTTTGCGCATCGATCCCCATAATCCTGCTGAAAGGATCCATCACCATAAAATTCGTCTTCCGCTCTTCATCTTTCTGATGATTTTCTTTAAAAATATAATTCAAGAAATTTCTAAATATATGATCAAGTTAAAATTTTTGAATGAAAATTCGCGTAGGATTTAAATCAATACGGTATGTCCATGATACGGAATGATTAATTTTCTGTATGTATCAAACCGTGTTAGATAAAGGTTGAATCGTCTAATAGACGTTGTCATTTGGAATTCCATAGGGATGAGGACGCTTTTTATCTGCGAAAAACTTGTTCTACATAGCATAAAGCAACCTCTGCGGTATTTTCTGCGGTAAGAAGATAATGAAACTTGTTCCAATAAATGGATTTCCTAATTGGAAATAACAAAATATAGGTTCATATCATGAAGAAAAAAGTCCTGCTATTGAGCGCGCTGGCATTCGCTTTTTCCTCAGTCGTTCATAGTGAAACGACTGATTTGGTCATTATCGGCGCGGGTGGAGCCGGCATGTCGGCAGCCATTGAAGCGCATAATCAGGGCGCAAAAGTGATATTGCTGGAGAAAATGCCGTTTGCCGGCGGGAATACCGCGCGGGCAGAGGCTGGGTTAAATGCGGCCGGCACGGAACTGCAAAAATCCAGAGGCATCAATGACAGCCCTGAAATGTTCTATGAAGACACGATGAAAGGGGGAAGAAATATTAATAACCCTGAAGTGGTGAAAACGCTGACGGAACATGCGAAAGACTCGGTTATTTTCCTGAAAGAGAATGGCGCCGACCTGGCGGATTTGACGCGCACCGGCGGTTCTCGCGTCGACCGTACCCACCGTCCTGCCGGAGGGGAGCCAGCAGGCAGTTTTATTGCGACGGCGTTGATCAAAAAAGTGAAGGCGCTGGACATCGATCTGCGCACCAATACTTCCGCGACCGATATCGTCCAAAATGACAAGGGTGAAGTCACGGGCGTGAAGGCTAAGGGGAAAGACGGAAAAGAATTCACCATTGATGCCAAGAAAGTGATGATCACGTCAGGTGGTTTCGGAGCTAACTTTGACATGATCAAACAATACGATCCCAAACTGGTCGGTTTTAAAACCACCAATGCGCCAGGCTCCCAGGGCGACGGTATCAAGATGGCGACCAAGCTGAATGCCAAACTGGTGGATATGGAATACATCCAGATTCACCCTTCAACCGTTCCCGGTCAAGGCATCTTGATTACAGAGGCGGTACGCGGCGACGGCGCGATCATGGTCAATGAAGGCGGCAAGCGTTTTGTGAACGAACTGCTGACTCGTGATGTGGTTTCACAGAGTATCCTCAAACAACCGGGTGCTCATGCCTACCTGATTTTTAATGATGATCTGGTCAAGCAGAATCAGGCCACGCAATCCTACTTTAAGCAAAAACTGGTTGCCGAAGGGAATACGGTTGAGGAATTGGCCAAAGCCATTAACGTTGATGCTACCCAACTGGCGCAGACCGTCAGCACTTACAGCGGCTATGTTAAAGCCGATAAAGATGATGAATTCGGTCGTGACAGCATGAAGCTTGCCCTGGACAGCGGCAAGTATTATGCCATTGAAATCACTCCCGGGATTCACCACACCATGGGCGGGATTGCGATCAACAACAAAGCTCAGGTGTTGGACGTGAACGGCAAGGTGATCCCGAACCTGTTTGCCGCCGGTGAAGCGGCCGGTGGGGTGCACGGCGCTAACCGTCTGGGCGGCAACTCGTTGGCGGATATCGTTACCTACGGCCGTATCGGCGCCGATGAAGCCGTTAAAGAGATCAAAGCGGGCAAATAATTGCTTATACCGTTCACTTAAATCTGATGTTGGGGGGAATAACGACGCTGAGGTGTCCGCAGGGATGCCTCGCGTTCGTTGTCGCCCCCTACGTCTTTTATCAATAGAAATAATAGAAGTCTGCAGTTACTGAACCTCATGGAGCTTGAGCCGTTTTTTTACGGTAAGAAAGGATGATGGAAATCATTTCAATAAATTGAGTTTTTATTGGAAATAACAATACACAGGTCCATTCATCATGAAAAAACAAATTTTATTATTGAGTGCGTTGGCATTGGCTTTTTCCTCCGCGGTCCACTGTGAAAGTACCGATCTGGTCATTATCGGTGCGGGCGGCGGCGGTATGTCGGCAGCCATTGAAGCGCACAACCAGGGTGCGAAAGTCATATTATTGGAGAAAATGCCGTTTGCCGGGGGCAATACCGCCCGGGCGGAAGGCGGATTAAATGCCGCCGGCACGGAATATCAGAAAGCAAAGGGCATTGATGACAGCCCGGAGCTGTTCTATCAGGACACAATGAAAGGCGGCAAACAGAAAAATAATCCCGAGCTGGTCAAAACATTAGCCGAACATGCGAAGGATTCGATTCTTTTTCTGAAAGAAAACGGTGCGGAACTGTCGGATGTCACCAGAGCGGGGGGCGCCAGCGTTGACCGTATCCACCGTCCAATGGGCGGCGAACCGGCCGGCAGTTTTATTGCGGTGGCGTTGCTGAAAAAAGTTAAAGCGCTGAATATTGATCTTCGCACCAATACCTCTGCGACAGAAATCCTGCAAGATGATAAAGGCGCGGTAACCGGCGTGAAGGCCAAGGGGAAAGATGGGAAAGAATTCACCATTGATGCCAAGAAGGTGATGATCACCGCCGGTGGTTTCGGCGCCAACTTCGATATGATCGGGGAGTACGATCCCAAACTGGTGGACTTTAAAACCACCAATGCGCCGGGCGCCCAGGGCGAAGGGATCAAAATGGCGCAGAAGCTGAACGCCAAACTGGTGGATATGGAATATATCCAGATCCATCCGACCACGGTTCCCGGCCAGGGGATCCTGATTTCAGAAGGCGTCCGCGGGGATGGCGCGATTCTGGTCAATGAACAGGGTAAACGCTTTACCAATGAACTGTTGACCCGCGACGTCGTCTCTCAAAGCATTCTGAAACAGCCGGGCAAACACGCTTATGTGATTTTTAACGACGCTCTGGCTAAACAGAATCATACGATCGAAACCTACTTTAAACAGAAACTGGTGGCTGAAGGAAATACGGTCGAGGAATTGGCTAAAGCGATAAATGTTGATGGAAAACAATTGGCTCAGACCTTCAGCGCCTATAGTGGCTATGTGAAAGATAAGAAAGACGCCGAGTTTGGACGCGATAGCCTGAAGCTCCCTCTGGATAGCGGAAAATATTACGCTATTGAAGTGACGCCGGGCATCCACCATACGATGGGGGGGATCGCGATCAATACCAAAGCCCAGGTGCTGGATGTGAATGGCAAGGTGATCCCGAATCTGTTTGCCGCGGGTGAAGTCGCGGGCGGAGTGCATGGCGCCAACCGTTTAGGCGGCAATTCGCTGGCCGATATCGTCACTTATGGCCGAATCGGCGCCGATGAGGCAGTGAAGGAATTAAAAGCAGGCAAATAATCAATTGAGGACTTGATCCCAAAATCCATCCTGGCTCGTTGTTCAGGATGGATGAGTGGTTATATTGGTTCTACTGGCAGGATCGCTGCTTGTCGTGAGTTTTAGATGGCTTTTTTTATGTGTAATTAACTTATGGGAAAGTTATGAAAAAATTAATTCCGGCCGTAGTGGCCACTTTAGCGCTTTCGTTCTCTTTTGCCGCCGCCGCCGAGTATAAAGATGGTACCTATACCGGGAAAGCGCAGGGTAAAGAAGGGGAAGTCGAAGTTTCTGTGGTTGTTGAAGGTGGCAAAATCACCAACGCCGAAGTCGTCAAACATGAAGACACCGAAGCGTTGATGATGGGGGTTATTGATAACGTGGTGCCGGAGCTGATCGAAACTCAGGATCCTGACCAGGTGGATGCGGTAACTGGAGCCACTATGTCAAGTAATGGGGTCATTAACGCCATAAAAGAGGCGCTGGAGCAGGCAAAATAATTGGTTAGCTCGTGTCGAATCACCAGTCTGTAAACGTACGATTACAGACTGGTTGTTGCAGAAAGTCATTGCCGGGTAATGTTATTGCCTGGCGATGGCCGTTAGCCAACGGTGGAATGCGGCAATATGCGGCTGTTCAAGCGAAACCGCCGGATAAACAAGATAATAAGCCAACGCGCTCTTCATTCCCTGTTCAAAGGGGACAATCAACAATCCTTCCTCAATCAATGACGCAACGAACGATCGCCTGACCAGCGCGACGCCCAATCCCGCTTTTGCCGCATCAACGGCGCCATTGCTATCGGTGAATACCGGGCCTAACCGGCTGATTGATGAGTCCACGCCTGCGGCGCCAACGCCAGACTGCGTGTCTTACGAATAAGCAGTGTAACGCCCAACGCGTCTTCAGGCTCGCAGCGCCGTTTTACTTGGCGTGCTCTTTTTACAGGCAAGGATGACATTGTTCATGTTGGCCGGGATGGGGGCTATTTTCATCGGGCTGATCGCGATTGACGGCCGATTGCTGGTTCGTTTGCGCAACAGAAAGCCGGATTCGCCCACGCCGAAAACCAGGGATGTCTGATCGGCGAACCGAGCAAAAGGCGGCAGAGGTTACTCACCGGTTTTCTCAACTCACTCGATATGCTCCAGTGCGGACAAAAAAGGTTGCCATTGTCACTGGCTGAGCCCGAAGATGCGCTCCACCGCCGCCATTTCTGCCGTTAGCCAGTTACAGAACGCCTGATAGCGGTCGTCGCTTTCGATGGGGCGAGCCGACAACAGAATGTACTGGCTTCCGTCCGCTTGAAAGGGCGCCAGTCTCTCCAGTCGGCCATCCGTCAACTCCTGTTCAACCATAAATAACGACGCGATAGCGACGCCCAGTCCGCTTTCGGCGGCCTGCAACGTCAGATAGAAATGCTCAAAATAGCGGTTCTGCGCCATCTGCTTCGCCGGTGGCGGCGGCACTTGGTTTCGCCAGATATTCCAGGCATCGGGACGTGATGAAGTATGTAAATGCGTGCTCAGCCGTTCGTGATGATCCTGCCGCACTGAACATACCGGGGCGGTATATTCGGAAATTATCCGCTGGGAAAAATAGTGTTTATCAAAGACGAAATCATCCCGCCGCAGCGCGATATCGATCCGGCTCTGCTGTATATCGATAGCGCCGCCGGCGGCCAGCAGATGAATATCAATGTCCGGATGCGCCTGCTTAAAAGCCGGTAGGCGAGGGATAAGAAAACGCATGCAGAGCGTTGGTTCGCAGGAGATGGTCAACGGCGCGTGGATCTCCGACGACAGTTTTACAATGGTCTCGGCGACCAGCGCCACGGCGGCGCTGCACACGCGGTGCAGTTCACGGCCTTTCGCTGTCAGGCGGATACCTCTGCCATGGCGTTCAATCAACGGAAAACCCAGATGCGCCTCCAGCGCTTTAATCTGTTTACTCACGGCGCCATGAGTAACGTATAAATCCCGCGCGGCATCGGTCATGCTCTCTCTTTTACCCACAACGTCAAAGGTATGTAATAGATTGAGCGGTGGAAGTTTTTTCGTCATTGGTGAGCATTCGTCACAAGTGGGTGTGAGTTATTATCGATTTTCCTCCCGGCCATTTCCACTTATTACTTTGCCTCGGTGTTATTAATAATTGACTGAGGGTAGGGAGAATATGACCGAATTTTTAGCGGTAATGATCATCACTTGTCTGGCGGTAATCAGTCCGGGCGCCGATTTCGCCATGGTGACGCGCAACAGCTTAACGGGCCGCAGAAAGGCGGGGATACTGACGGCATCGGGTATTGCGCTGGGGGTGTTGGTGCACGTTGCCTACACGTTGTTAGGCGTGGCGGCGATCATGAGCCAGACGCCGCAGCTTTATGCCGTTATTAAATATCTCGGCGCGACTTATCTGCTCTATCTCGGTTACAAGACCTTTACCAACACCAGGCCAGATATGGTCGATATGGGCGGGACGAATAACGCAAAAAGCGGCTGGCGCTATTTCCGCCAGGGATTTTTTACCAATGCCTTAAATCCCAAAACCACGTTGTTTGTATTAAGCACGTTCCTGCAGGTCGTTAATCCGCAAACGTCCTGGCTATGGCGGCTGGGCTATGGCGCATTTATGTCATTGGCGCATTTTGCCTGGTTCAGCCTGGTCGCATTATTTCTCACGACGCCATTGCTGCAGGAAAAGATCCGTCGCGGCTATGCCTGGATTAACCGGATTGTCGGCTGCGGCTTAATGATTCTGGCTGGCATGATGGTCTTACCCTGATTGCACGCGGCAGTCACCGGGCGTAGGATTATCCGAGTCTGTATTTTCAACGCTGAGTATATGAATTTTATGGAAAATTATCTCATTATCATTCGCCACACGCCGTCCTGGGTATGGATCTTACTGGCTTACCTAATCTATGCCGGCATAAAAGCCCGTCAGCCAAGACAGCAGTCCCTGCGCCGTTTGCTGGTGTTGCCGATTATCTTTCTATGCTGGGGGGGATTTTCAATTTTACATACTCTCGTAGCGCGGGAAGTCGCTGTCGCTGGCTTTGTGTTGGCCCTGATTGCCGGAGTCGTCCTGGGCTGGATGTTGGGGAAGGACGCCGGCGTCTATCGTGCCGACCTCCAGTGTTTTGAGCGCGCAGGATCGTCCGTGCCGTTGTTATTAATGCTGTTGACCTTTTGTCTGCGATTCTATTTTTCCGTCCAGTTGGCGAGGTTTCCCGAGTTAGCCAACAGCGTCGTCTTTTGTGCGTTGTCTGGCGCCGTCGGCGGTATCACCGGCGGGATATTCAGCGGCATCGCGCTTCGTCTGTTAAATCAGATGCGCGGAACTCACCCGGCTTCCCTTTAACCCGGTCAAACTGCATCCGGGCGCCGCTTTTGTTAAACTTTGTCACAAAGCTTTTACTGCTGCATGAGTGCGCCCTGATTGTCGGTAAATTATAATGCGCCTGCCCATCTCTTTTTATTTAACAGAATACTGTTTAAGCCACTGAATAATGAGTAAAAAACACAAGCTCTCTTTACTTGGCATGCTGTTGTTGTCAACCAATATGCTGGTTTCCCCGTTGGTCATGGCAAAAACGCCGGCGAAATCAGCGGTTGCCGCCCATCAGGAAATAGCCTCCGGCAGCGCCATGGTGGTGGATTTACGTGACGATCACATACTCTATTCCAGTAATCCGGATGTCGTGGTGCCCATCGCTTCCGTGACCAAACTGATGACGGCGCTGGTGGTGCTGGATGCCAATCTGCCGTTGGACGAGACGATCTCCGTTGACATCAGTCACACGGAGGAGATGAAAGGGGTTTATTCTCGCGTGCGGCTGAATAGTGAAATCAGCCGCCGTGATATGCTGCTGTTGGCGCTGATGTCATCGGAAAACCGTGCCGCCGCCAGCCTTGCTCATCATTATCCCGGCGGCTATCAAGCGTTTATTGCCGCGATGAACGCCAAGGCCCGCGCATTGGGGATGATGCACACGCGCTATGTCGAGCCTACCGGATTATCCATCAATAACGTTTCGACCGCGCGCGATCTGACGAAGTTACTCATCGCCAGCAAACAGTATCCTTTACTCAGCCAGCTCAGCACCACGCAGGAAAAAACGGTAGCGTTTTCTCACCCGGCATACAGCTTGCCGTTCCGTAATACTAACTATCTGGTTGGCAAACCTGATTGGAATATTCAATTGACTAAAACGGGCTTTACCAATCAGGCCGGGCACTGCCTGGTGATGCGCACCATTATCAATCAACGACCGGTGGCGCTGGTGGTGCTGGATGCGTTTGGCAAATATACGCATTTTGCCGATGCCAACCGTCTGCGGAAATGGATGGAAACCGGCAAAATCAGCGATGTTCCCGCCGTGGCGTTAAGCTACAAGAAACAGAAGGCGCTGGCTTCGCGACAGCCGCAAGCCATGGCGAATGTAGATACGGAGTAATAGCGATTTTTTACGCAGGGACAAACAAAATGAGAGAAATATTTTGAGTCGTTTGATGTCTGAAATATCTCTAAAATGGTCGTCCCTGCATAGGCCGGTTTTTTAGTCACGACTCTGTCGATCGATCGTTTGCGGGGATGGCGTCAGCCCTATCCCCGATACGATAGCTTCCGTTAAGCGCGGGCTCTTAAATCTTCTATGACTTCTCCAGCTTTGAGCATATCTTCTTCGTGCTCCTGTTCACGCCAGGGCTCCGCCAACGCCTGTTCCAGCCAGTTTTTCATGGCCGGTTGGGACAGCATATGTTGACAGTAGGCGGCGACTTGCGGCGTGACGGGCAACTGATAGGTGCGGATACGGAACACGACCGGCGCAAAGAAGGCATCGGCGGCGGAAAAATCTTTCCCTGCCAGAAACGATCCGCCAAAACGGCTTAAGCCTTCCTGCCACAACTCGCAGAGTCGTTTGATATCGTTGTTCAGTGCCGGGGAAATGTCTTTTATTTTGACCTTCACGCCGCAATTCATGGTGCAGTCGCCGCGCAGTGCGGTAAAACCGGAATGCATCTCCGCCGCGGCGCAGCGCGCCCAGGCGCGGGCCTTGGCATCGGCGGGCCACACCCCCTTATGCTGTTCGGCCAGATATTCGGTTATCGCCAGAGAATCCCAAACGGTGGTATCGCCATCAATCAGACAAGGCACTTTCGCGGAAGGAGAGAACGCCTTGAACGCCGGATTCGCCCCGGCGGAGACAAACGTCACCAGCCTTTCCTCAAACGGAATGGATAACGCTTTTAACAATACCCATGGACGCAGTGACCAGGATGAGTAATTTTTATTGGCGATATACAACTGATACATGTCTTATGCTCCATACGATAACGGAACGCTATAATTAGCACGGAAAGTGTCGCGGATCATCCTAAAGATATAGCGCAGAAAGGGCGCCAATGAGTAAGGCGCATACCGGAATGACATCAGGCGAGGATCGTCTGCTGGCATCGCGCCTGAAGCGATGCCAGGGCGGGTTTATCGGCGGCGGCCGCATCGGTGATAATGATATCTATCTCCGCCATGGTGGCGTAAATAATCCGGCTGGTTAGCCCGATCTTGCTGTGATCCGCCATAATAATCCGCGTATTGGCGTGTTGTACCATTAAACTCGCGACGGCGGCTTCATGGTGCGCAAAGCTACTGGCGCCTGATTGACTGGATAGCCCCACCGGGGATAACAGGGCGACATCGGCGCGGTAACGCTGAAGTTCGCTGATGGTTAAATCACCGCAGGTGGCCTGAGCCGCGAGTCCCATGTTTCCGCCGAGTAAAATCACCTCATGGCGCAGCTCGGTTTCGGTCGCCGTCAGCTTAAGCGCCACGTTCAGGCTGTTGGTGATAACGGTCATCCCCGGCATCGACAAGAGTTCATCAGCCAGCAGCGAGGTGGTGCTGCCCGCGTCGATGAATAACGTTTGCCCCGCCTTTAGCTGACGCACCGCCGCGCGGGCGATGGCCTGTTTCTCGCGTTCGCGGACCGTATTACGCACCGATAACGGCGCTTCCGGCTCCTGCGACGTCGCCACGATACCGCCATGTACGCGGCGCAGGGCGCCCATCGCTTCCAGCTTGAGAATATCCCGTCGCACGGTCTCCCTGGATACGCCAAGGTGTTGAATAATTTTCTCGGTGCTGACCCGGTTTAATGTGGACAAAAGGGCACGAATACGATGTAAACGAGTTTCTTCTAACATGAATATCGGTTCTCAGGATTAACGGACCAGACAAAGATGCATCCAGCGCTCCTGTCGGGAGATAAAATTCCGGCGTCATTATAGTCACAAATTCCGTAATACAAGCAGAAAAGGCCGCTGTTTATGCTGGGCGGCCTCCTCGTCCTTTTGCATTCAGATCATTGGATATTAACGCCCGCGCAGTCAGGAATACTTTACACAATATTATTTCATTTTGTGCTGTTTTTTGTATTTGTGCATTTTATTGCTTTTGATGTATGGTGATGCCCATATTCTAACCGCTCCATTCATTTCAGTTGTCGATCTTGCGGCAGTAATGGAACCGGCCTTAACCCTAATTAATTGTTTATAATGGAGTTGTCATGGCGATACGTTCAACCATTATGGATACCAATAGCTTTCGCGCGGAACACGCCGATGCGCTGGATGCGGATATTCGTAACCTGACCGAGAAGCGCGGTCAGCTGCTTGGCGAGTCTTATCGGTTGTTTTATCGCAATCCGGTGCATTTGGTGCGCGGCAAGGGGCAATATCTTTGGGATGCGGCCGGCGATCAATACCTTGACGTGTATAACAACGTCGCCAGTATCGGTCATTGCCATCCGGCGGTGATTGAGGCGGTGCATCAACAGATGAGCCTGTTGAACACCCACACCCGCTATTTACATGAACGTATTTTAGACTATTCCGCCGATCTGCTGGCGACGATGCCGAATGAAATCAATAAAGCGATGTATATGTGCACCGGATCCGAGGCGAACGATCTGGCAATCCGCGTGGCAAGAGCCTACAGCGGCGGCAGCGGGATCATTGTCAGCCGCGAAGCCTATCACGGCACCAGCGAACTGACCTCCGGCGCTTCGCCCGCGTTGGGCAGTGGGCAACCGCTCGCCGCCACCACGCGTCTGGTGCCCGCGCCCGATCGTTATCGGGTGGATGCGCCGGACCTGGGCGTATGGTTCGCCAATGAGATACAAAAGCAGATTGATGATATGACCGCCAACGGCATTAAGTTCGCCGGTTTTCTGGCCGATTCTATCTTTTCATCCGATGGCGTCTTGCCGGGGCCGGTCGGCTATCTGCAACCCGCCATCGATGTGGTGCATGCCAACGGCGGCATTTTTATTGCCGATGAAGTTCAGCCCGGATTTGCCCGCACCGGCGACAGTTTCTGGGGCTTCGCCCGGCACAATGTAGTGCCGGACGTGGTGACGATGGGCAAACCGATGGGTAACGGCATTCCCATCTCCGCGCTGTTGGCTAAAGCCGATGTGCTGGCGGCGTTCAGCGATGCCATCCCTTACTTTAATACCTTTGGCGGCAATCCGGTTTCCATCGCCGCCGCGCAGGCGGTCTTACGCGTGATCAGAGAGGAAAACCTGCAGCAGCATAGTCTGGTTGTCGGCGAAAAGCTGCGCCGGGAGCTTGGCTATTTGGCGCAGCGGCACGAATGCGTCGGCGATGTGCGCGGGGCCGGGCTGTTTATCGGTTTTGAGCTGGTCAGCAATCGCGAGAGTAAAACACCGGATAAACAATTGGCGCTGGATGTGATTGAACGGCTGCGCGCCGAACGCGTTCTGACCTCGGTTGCCGGGCCGCACGGCAACGTATTGAAACTGCGACCGCCGCTGGCTTTTCAACAGCAGGATATCGATTGGCTGGTTGGCGCGCTGGATAAGGCGCTGCCTCAGTAAGCGCCGGTTTTCCCAACGATTAACCTCCACGGAACGGGCGCCTCTGCGGGCGTCCGGCTCCGGCGTTCCCTACAATATCCTCCATCGCCCACCCGGTTATACGATCGGGTGGCGTTCGCTTACTGCCTGATACGGTTGAGATCTGCCGGGCGCCGCGAAAGGAATGTTCATTCTGCGCAACGCATCGCATTATTCTTACAGTTTTTATTAAATGAATCGTAAACAAATACACTATTATTACGCGCTGTGTATTCGAGTATGTTGGCGCTGTAGGTGAGTCGTTATTCTCACCATGCCGGTTTTCACGGCGCATTGGCTAACTGATTTTTTCAAACCTGTCTTGTGCTTCAGTGAGTTACCCTGATGCCTGGATTGATAGGGTCTGTATAAAAGAATGAAATGGCTTACTTCACTGACGATTGCAATTGGACTTGCCTGTAACCCTGTATTTGCCCAGGAAATCGCTTCCGCCCCTTTGTCTGTTACAACGTCACATCAGCAGCGGGATGCGTTTGTTACTGATTTAATAAACAAAATGACGCTGAGTGAAAAAATCGGACAGCTCAGATTGATCAGCGTCGGGACGGATAACCCGAAAGCGGCGATTCGTGAAATGATCAGAAATGGTCAGGTCGGAGCCATTTTTAATACGGTTACGCGGCCCGATATCCGTGCTATGCAGGATCAGGTCATGCAGCTCAGCCGTTTGAAAATTCCCCTGTTTTTTGCTTACGACGTGGTGCACGGCCAGCGCACCATTTTCCCCATTGCGTTGGGGCTGGCATCCAGTTGGGACATGGATGCCATCGCGCTAAGCGGGCGGATTGCCGCCTATGAAGCCACGGAAGACGGCTTGAATATGACCTGGGCGCCGATGGTCGATATTACCCGCGATCCTCGCTGGGGACGGGTCTCTGAAGGTTTCGGCGAAGATACCTGGCTAACCAGTAAAATAGCCGGCGTAATGGTGAAAGCGTTTCAGGGGGATGACGTGACGGCGCGCCATTCATTGATGACCAGCGTGAAACACTATGCGCTTTACGGCGCGGTTGAAGGCGGCCGAGATTACAACACGGTGGACATGAGCCCCCAGCGAATGTTTCAGGATTATATGCCGCCCTACAAAGCCGCCATTGATGCGGGCAGCAGCGGCGTGATGGTGGCGCTGAATTCCATTAACGGTACGCCGGCCACGGCCAATAGCTGGTTGCTGAAAGATATTCTGCGCGACCAGTGGAAATTTACCGGGATCACCATTACCGACCATGGCGCGATTAAAGAGCTAATTAAACATGGGGTGGCGAGTAGTCCGCGCGATGCTTCCCGTCTGGCGTTGAAATCCGGCGTGGGTATGAGCATGAGTGATGAATATTTCATGCGCTATTTGCCTGAACTGGTCAAGAGCGGGGCGGTGAGCGAGCGGGAAATCGATGAAGCCTGCCGCCAGGTGCTGAACGTAAAATATGACATGGGGCTGTTCCAGGATCCCTATCGCCATCTGGGGGCGGCGGATTCCGATCCCGCCGATACCAATGCGGAGAGCCGTTTACATCGTCTGGAAGCGCGCGACGTTGCGCGCAGAAGTCTGGTTTTGCTGAAAAACCGCCTGCAGACGCTGCCGTTGAAAAAACAGGGAACCATTGCCGTTGTCGGGCCGTTGGCCGACAGCAAACGCGACACCATGGGGAGCTGGTCTGCGGCCGGCGTAACCAAGCAGACGATCACCGTTTATCAGGGCATTAAAAATGCGGTGGGCGATAAAGCCCGCATTGTGTATGCCAAAGGCGCGAATGTCAGTAACCATCAGGGAATTATTGATTTTCTTAATCTGTATGAAGATGCCGTTCAGGTCGACAAACGCTCGCCGCAGGTGATGATTGACGAAGCGGTGCAGGCGGCTAAACAGGCTGATGTCGTGGTTGCGGTGGTGGGGGAAGCGGCGGGTATGGCGCATGAAGCTTCAAGCCGCACCAATATTGATCTGCCGCAAAGCCAGAAGGCGCTGATCGCTGCTTTGAAAGCGACCGGTAAACCGCTGGTGTTGGTGTTGATGAATGGGCGTCCATTGGCGCTGGTGCGGGAAGATCAACAGGCGGATGCGTTGTTGGAAACCTGGTTCAGCGGAACCGAGGGGGGTAATGCGATTGCCGATGTCCTGTTCGGCGACTATAACCCTTCGGGCAAACTGCCGATGTCCTTCCCACGCTCCGTTGGCCAAATTCCAATCTATTACAACCATTTACCGACCGGCCGTCCCTATACGCCGGAAAACCCCGGCAAGTACACTTCTCATTATTACGATGAGGCGAACGGGCCGCTCTATCCGTTTGGTTATGGCCTGAGCTATACCACGTTCAGCGTTTCGGATGTTCGCTTATCCAGCCAGACCATGAAGCGCGATGGCGCGGTAACAGCCAGCGTAACGGTTAAAAATACCGGCGATCGGGCGGGCGAAACGGTGGTACAGCTGTACTTGCATGATGTGGTGGCATCCATCAGCCGACCAGTGAAAGAACTGCGAGGCTTTCAGAAAGTGATGCTGCAACCCGGCGAATCACGTACCGTCAGCTTCCCCATCGAACCGGATGCGCTGAAATTCTACAATGCCCGCATGCAGCAGGTGGTGGAGCCTGGTCAATATGAGGTATTTATCGGCTTGGATTCACAACGTGTGAAAAGTCAGCATTTCACTTTGTTATAGAACCGCCGCGCAGCCATCGGCGGCCAGTGTTGCCGACGGTGGCTATGGCTGAGGGAGAGGATATGCCGTTAACGGAAGTTATTCTGGTTGATGAAAACGACAGGCCGACAGGCGTGATGGAGAAGCTGGCGGCGCATGAGCAAGGCGTAATGCATCGTGCGATTTCCGTTTATATCTTCAATTCCCGGCACCAGCTATTGCTGCAACAGCGGGCCAACGGAAAATATCACAGCGGGGGATTATGGAGCAATACCTGCTGCGGTTACCCGTCTCCCGGCGAGGAGACGCTGCCGGCGGCCCATCGCCGTTTGTATCAGGAAATGGGGCTGCGGTGCGCGCTTACCGCGATGTTTACGCTGACCTATCGCCTGCCGCTGGAAAACGGGTTGATCGAACATGAATTCGGGCATGTCTATTTCGGTATGACGGATGATATCCCCGCTGCCGATCCCGATGAAGTCGGAAAATTTCAGTATCTTTCGCTGGAACAGGTTAGACGGCAAATGGATGCTTCGCCGGAAGCCTTTACCGACTGGTTTAAGCTGACATTTTCGCGTATTCCGGCCTATTGGGCGCAATTTCATGCCGCGCAGAATGGCGGCGACGCTGCGGCGGGGAAAGATTAACCGCCGTGCACGATGATGATGTAACCAACCAGCATCATGCCGCCGATCCCGCCAAGGGCGCAGAGGGCAAATAGCCCGATAATCCCTGCTTTGCCTAAGTTCATCTGGTTATCCTTTGGTTAATTCCCCCGGATTATACCCTAAATAATTCGCGTTGCGAGAAAGCCGACGCCCCGGCATCTATGACGCTGAAGAAAGCCTTCAGTGATGAAACAGGAGCGCTAAACCAAAGACGATCAAAATGACGCCGGCGCCGCGCTCGATCGGATTCAGATAACGCTCAAGCCGCTGCTGTATCCGCGGCAGCGTAATCAGCATGGCAAGCAGCAGATCCCAGCCGAGTACGATGGAAAACATCCAGACCCCGCTGAATATTTGCTGAATAGGGGTGACATGCGGGCCAAGAATGGTGGTCATCAGGCTGATGTAAAACAGGATGTTCTTGGGGTTCAACAGTGCGGAGCCCAGCCCCAGCAGAATTTGCCGGGGAAACTCGGGACAGTTGCCGGCCAGCTGTGCAGGTGTCGCCAGATGCGGCGCAGGGCTTTTCAGCAGTTGATAACCAATCCATAACAGATAACAGGCGCCGCTCAATTCAACGATCGTAAAGAGCCGCGGCGAATGCTGGATGCCCGCCCAACCGATTATCGCCAGAAAAATATAAAGGCCGTTTCCCAGCGCGATACCGAGGCAAATGCCGGCGCTGCCCCGCAAGCGGTAGCGAATCGCATAGGCGGTGAGCAGGAAAAAATCCGGGCCGGGGCTCAGTAAAGCAATAAAATGAGCCAGCGCCAGCGCCGGGAAATTATCGGGAAAGAGTGTACTGATGTGCATAATGCCGGGACCTCGCAGAGTAATCGAGGTCAGTCTAGGCATTTGATATCGCTATTTATTGTCAAATATTGATCGGGCCAGCCGATATTGTCCGGGCGTGGCCGCCGTGTATTGCACGAAGATTTTATGGAAATGGCTCTGATCGCAAAAACCGCTCTGATAGCCGGCATCGGCCAGCGGCGCGCCCTTTTTCAGCAGACTCTTGGCATATTCCACGCGCGCATTATTAAGAAATGCCATGGGGGTAATGCCGGTATGGCGGCGAAAATGGCGCACAATGGTTTCCCGCCGCAGATTTAACTCATCCGCTAATGTTTCCAGCGACGGCGCTCCCTGCAAGTTGCTGAGCAGACGCTGGCGTACATGCTGCGCCGTCAGTTGGGCCAGGGCGGAGGAGGCCGGCTGTGCATCGGTTTGTCGAAGCGGAACGCAATATTGCTGTAACAGCGGCGTTATCAACGCATTCAGCGTTTGCCGGGCGGCGGCGATCTCTGCGCGATGAAGTTGGCCGATCAGATGCAGATAACCGGCAAACAGCGCGGGGTCGCGCAGCCTAATACAGCGGCAGTACAGTGAGTAGACGGGATATCCGCATATTTCCGACAGTTGTTTCAGGCACCATTGCGTATCCAGATACAGCATGTGATAGCTGCGGGTCTGGCCCGGTAAGGGGTTGCAACTGTGAGGCTGCCGGGGATCGATGAAAATCAGATCGCCGGCCTGCAAGCGGTGCTTTTCCCCGCGGTAATGACAGATCGTCGAGCCCTGTTCGATAGCGCCGATAGAGAACTGCGCATGGCTATGCGTTTTATAGCCTTGGCTGCTGCGCCAGGTGGAACGGCTCTCGACATAAGGAAGCCGCGGGGAAAACCAGTATGACTGTTCGATAGTATGAACGGATGACATAAGAGCCTTCATCTTTCGGGGCGCCTGCCCTGAATTATCATTGGCGCCAAAACATAGGCTTACCCTAACCGGCGGTCCGGATTTTGTCGAGAGGGGAATGTGCGGCGATATCGGCTGACGTTACGGACAGTCTGTGGGACAATACCCGCCAGATTGACTGAATACAGAGAATGCATGGCGCTGTCCCCCGCAATAAAGCAGCAGATTGGCCAATGGTATAAGGCGCTGCAACAACAGATTCCGGATTTTATTCCCCGCATACCCCAACGACAGATGATTGCTGAAGTGGCAAAAACGCTGGCGGGGGACTATCCGCGCCATTTAGCCATCGAAGCGCCTACCGGCGTAGGCAAAACGCTCTCCTATTTGATTCCCGGTATCGCGGTCGGCAGGGCGGAAGAAAAAACGCTGGTGGTCAGCACGGCCAATGTGGCCTTGCAGGATCAAATCTTCAGCAAAGATTTGCCCTTGCTGCAAAAGTTTATCCCCGAGTTGACATTCACCGCGGCATTTGGCCGCGGACGCTATGTTTGTCCGCGTAATTTGGCCATGCTGGCGACGGATGTGGATGCGCAGGGGGATTTAACCCTGTTTCTGGATGATGAACGGGTGCCGTCGAGCCGCGAAGAGCAAGGAAAATGCGCGCGTATCGAAAAGGCTTTGCAAAGCTATGCCTGGGACGGCCTGCGCGATCACTATCAGGAGTCGATTGACGACGGCCTGTGGCGAAAACTCAGCACCGATAAAGCCAACTGCCTTGGGCACAATTGTCACTATTTCCGCGAATGTCCGTTTTTTATCGCCCGCCGCGAAATTGAAAATGCCGATGTGGTGGTAACCAACCACGCATTGGTGATGGCGGCAATGGAAAGCGAGTCCGTGTTGCCGAATCCTAAAGATCTGCTGCTGGTGCTGGACGAAGGGCACCACATCCCCGATGTGGCGCGCGATACGTTGGAAATGTCCGGCGATATCACGCCTGACGCCATAACGTTGCAACTGGAGCAATTGGTGCAGCAGATCGGGCTGTGTATGTCGCAGTTCGCGCCGAAGTCGCCGCCGCGGCTGGCGCACAGTGAACGGCTGACCAGCCATTGCGAAGAGATGCGTGAGACGGTGGGCGCATTGGCGCAAATGTGCGGACTTTTTTTGCCGCAAGAGGGCGGCGAAGCGGAGTATCGCTTCCCGATGGGTAAAATGCCGGATGAAATGCGCGCAAGCTGTACCCGGTTATTTAAGCTGACCGATAGTCTGCGCGCGTTAACGGAGTTCATGCTCAACGATCTCAGCGAAAAAACCGGGAAACACGATGTGGTGCGTTTGCATCATGCGCTGTTGAAAATGAGCCGGCTGCTGGGCTATCTGGAGGCGTTAAGCAAACTGTGGCGTCTGGCGGCGATGGAGAAATCGTCCAATGCGCCGGTATCCAAATGGCTTACCCGCTATGTTCGCGACGGTCAATCGCATCTGTCCCTGCACTGTGCCGGGATTCGAGTGTGCGACCAGCTTGAAAAATTGTTATGGGATCATGTGCCGCACGTGGTGGTGACATCGGCGACGCTGCGATCGTTGAACAGTTTCTCGCGTTTACAGGAGTTATCCGGCCTGAGCGAGGACGCCGGGGATCGTTTCATGGCGTTGAGTTCGCCGTTCAACCACCGTGAGCAAGGGCGGTTGGTGATCCCGAAAATGCGTTATGAACCGCTGATGGCAAATGAGCCGCAGCACATTGCCGAAATGGCGCGCTTTTTCCGCTCGGAGCTGCAACAGGGCAAGCATCACGGCCTGTTGATGCTGTTCGCCAGCCAGCGGGCGATGCAGCTTTTCCTGACTCAGGTCGCCGATTTGCGCTTGATGCTGCTGGTGCAAGGGGATAAGCCGCGTTATCGGCTGGTGGAACTGCACCGCCAGCGCGTGCAGCAGGGGCAGACCAGCGTATTGATCGGCCTGCAATCCTTTGCCGAAGGATTGGATTTGAAGGGCGATTTACTGTCTCAGGTGCATATCCATAAAATCGCCTTCCCGCCCATTGACAGCCCGGTGATTCTGACGGAAGGCGAGTGGTTGAAAAGCCTGAAACGTCATCCGTTCGTGGTGCAGAGTTTACCCAGCGCGTCATTCAATCTTATCCAGCAGGTCGGTCGCCTGATCCGCAGCCATGAATGCTTCGGTGAAATCGTTATTTACGACCGCCGCCTGTTAACCAAAGGCTATGGCGCCCAGTTGCTTGCCGCCTTGCCCGTTTTCCCGATCGAAGAACGGGCGATGCCGCAGGGCGATTAGCTATCGTCGTGATCGGCGCGCCGCTGCTGATACGGATATCAATATGAACTCCGCGCCTTTAACCCGCCATCGGCTGTCGCCGATGCTGACTCAGTTTGCGATATTGTTGGGGCGACATGCCGATCTATTTATTAAAGGTACTGTAGTAGCGGCTGCCGGAGCGGCTATTTACGTTACTCAGCCGCAAGAAAAACATGCTATTTTCGCAGATAAGCTATTAACTATACCCAGAGACTGCAACGCGCGGGCGGAGATGAAACCGCGCGTTGAAAGATAAAGGGGAAAATCGCGCTGAATGAGGGGCTGCATGAATTACACCAACGTGATTAAAGAGGTCGGACGCGGTAAAAATCATGCCCGCGATTTGGACCAGGAGACCGCTTATCAGTTGTATCGCCAGATGCTGAATGGCGAGGTGCCGGAGCTTGAACTGGGCGGACTGCTGATTGCCTTTCGCATCAAGGGGGAATCCGAAGCGGAAATGCGTGGTTTTTATCAGGCGATGAATGAACAGGTTCTTCACCTGCAGCCGCCTGCCGGGCGTTCGATGCCTATCGTGATCCCCAGCTATAACGGCGCAAGAAAGCAGGCCAATTTGACGCCGCTGTTGGCGCTTCTGCTGGCGAAGCTGGGTTTCCCCGTGGTGATCCACGGCGTGATGGAAGATCCGACCCGCGTCATCAGCGCCGAAATATTGCATCATCTTGGCATCGTCGCGGCGGAGAACGCCGCGCAGGCGCAGGCGCGGCTTGATGCCGGCGAGCCGGTGTTTATCCCGATTTCGCTGCTGTGTCCGGCCATCGATCGTCAGTTGCAGTTGCGCTGGCGCATGGGCGTTCGCAACAGCAGCCATACTCTGGCGAAAGTCGCCACGCCGTTTAGGGAAGACGATGCCCTGCGGATCGCCAGCGTATCCCACCCGGAGTATGTTTCCCGCGTCGGCACTTTCTTCAGAGATATTGGTGGCCGGGCATTGCTGATGCATGGCACGGAAGGCGAAGTCTATGCCGCTCCTCAACGCTGTCCGGAAATTCACTTTATTCATCAGCAGGACACGCAGATTTTGCAACTGCGTCAGGAGATAACGGTCGCCCCGGACGGTTTGCCCATCGCGAAAGATGCCGTAACAACGGCGCGCTGGACAGCGCAATGTCTGGCGGGAGAGACTGCCTTACCGCACGCGATTCGCCTGCAGCTGGCTTGCTGTCTGGTGGCGACGGGGGAAGCGCCGACGATGGAACAGGCCGTGGCCAGCGTGAGAAAACGATTGGGCTGAATCCTCCCGAAGCCAGTTTGAACCAGGGCGTGTCGCGTTCCGCGAAGGGGCGCCCGGTCAGGGAAACAAGACACTTGCAACCATAAGGGGTAGAGAAGGAATATGATGCAACAGAGTGTAGATTATTTTAATGCGCTGAACCGTGACTATCTTGCCGTTCACCAAACCAAAGAAGATCTGTTCTGGCAGTTGTATATGGGAACCGGAAGCGATGATGTTTCCGCCCGGTTTTCCCATGCTGAAAATGCTTATAAACGTTTTATTTCCCAGCCGCAGCGGCTGGTTGAATTACGTCAGCACATTGCCGCGGTGGAAAATAGCCCGGTAAATGACAAGCGGCAGGCATTACTGCATGGATTGCAAGGATGGTATCGGTTCTTTGACTGCAATGTGATTGAAGATCCCGAAGCGCAAACGTTGATGGAAGCGATCATCGCGGCGGAAAGCGCGCTGTTTGAAAAGCGTAAAACCTATGAAATGACGCACCTGGATGCACAAGGCCAACGGGTTGCCGCCTCATTGGGCGAATTGCTGACCAACCAGGCGACCAATGATACGGAAGCCTATCGGCAGAGCTCGCAACAGGCGTTACGCGATCTGGAGCAGTGGCTGTTGCATAACGGTTTTCCTGAATTGGTCAACCTGCGTAACCGCTTTGCCCGCCAGATGGGATATCGCAACTATTTTGATTACAAGGTGAATAAAACCGAGCGGATGACGCCGGAGCAGCTTTTCGCCATTCTCGATCCTTTTGAAGAGCAAACCCGGGAAGCAAACGCACGCAGCCTGAGAGAGTTGGCGGCGGCCAAAGGACAGCAGGCGTTGGAGCCGTGGAATATTCGTTACGCCAGCGCCGGCGACGTCACGCGTCAGCTCGATCCCTATTTCCCTTTCGCCGCTTCGCTGGCGCGTTGGATAAACAGCTTCAAGCGTCTGCATATCGGCTTTAACGGCGCGGAAATGCAGCTCGATCTGCTGGTGCGCAAAGGCAAGTACGAAAATGGCTTTATGCATGGCCCGGTTCCGCCTTTTGTTGACCAGGGAACATGGATCCCGGCGCGCATCAATTTTACCAGTCTGGCGAAGCCGGATCAGGTCGGCAGCGGCGCCACAGGGATTAATACGCTGTTTCATGAAGGCGGACACGCCGCGCACTTCTCCAATATTCGCCAGAATGCGCCGTGTTTTTCGCAGGAGTTTCCCCCTACATCCATGGCTTATGCGGAAACGCAATCCATGTTCTGCGACAGCTTGCTGACGGATGCCGATTGGCTGAAACGTTATGCGAAAAACGGGCAGGGCGAGACGGTCCCTGATGCGCTGATCCGCGCCAATATCAGCGCGCGCCAGCCGATGCGCGCGTTTAATGAACGGCATATTCTGCTGGTGCCCTATTTCGAATGGCAACTCTATTCCTGGGATGACGAACAACGCACGCCAGAGGCGATAAGCAAGCTGGCGCGCGATACCGAACAACGTATTCTGGGCATCAGCGGCAGCCCCCGGCCGACGATGGCTATCCCGCATTTATTATCAATGGAGTCCGCCTGTTCTTATCAGGGCTATCTGCTGGCGTTAATGGCGGTGGAGCAGACCAGACACTTCTTCCTGCAACGCGACGGCTACCTGACGGATAACGCGGCGATTGGCCCCGACCTGGCGCGGCATTACTGGGCGCCGGGCAATAGCGTCAGCCATGATGATACTCTGCGCAGCCTGACGGGAGAGGGATTTAATCCCGCTTACCTGGCGCAGGCGTGCAATCTGACGGTGGACGATGCCTGGAAACTGGCCGAGGCGTCGATCGTTCAGGCGCAGCGGCGTCCTCAGCCGGCGGCGGATTTCGATTTAGCCGCGCGGATTCGGGTGGTGGATGGCAGCCGTGTGATTGCCGATAACGAACAGGGTGATGACGTGATGTGCCGGGATTTCTCTGCGTTTATCAAGCGGGAATATCCCCGCTAATCGATAAATGAAAGGGGGCTTTCGCCCCCTTCAGACTGATGACAAAGCCCCTAATATACCCCTGTCATCCTTCACGGCCCCAGCGCGGTCATTCCCGCAGTAGTAGGCGGGAATCTCCTGCTGAAACCGTAAACAGCCATTGGCTGATTCCCGCCTACGCGGGAATGACGGGTTTGGGAAGGTTTGTCATCAACTCCCCTCAATATTTTTGCTCAGGATTAGGATACGTGTTGCAGGAACTCACGTAAGCGATCGCTCGGCGGATTGGTGATCAACATTTCCGGGTCGCCATCTTCAGCGATGCGGCCTTTATCGATGAAAATCAGCCGCGACGCCACCTGATGCGCAAAGCCGACTTCGTGAGTCACGATGACCATCGTCATCCCTTCTTCCGCCAAATCCTTCATTACCGTCAGCACTTCATGACGTAATTCGGGATCCAGCGCCGAGGTCGGCTCATCAAACAGCATCAGCTTAGGTTTAACCGCCAGGGCGCGCGCAATAGCGACACGCTGTTGTTGACCGCCGGAAAGCTCGGAAGGGTAGTGGTGCGCCCGTTCGGACAACCCGACCTTGCTCAATAGCTCTTTCGCCAGCTTTTCCGCTTCAGCCTTACTGGCGCCGCGTACCCGGATGGGGCCGAATGCCACGTTTTCCAACGCGGTCAGATGCGGGAATAGGTAAAACTGCTGAAACACCATCCCGGCTTCCTGACGGATCAGGCGCTCATCGACACGCGGATCGTTAACCTTCAGGCCATCGACAATCAGTTCACCGCTGGTGATTTCTTCCAGCTTGTTAATACAGCGCAACAGCGTAGATTTACCGGATCCCGACGGGCCGATAATGACTACCACCTCACCCTGATTAATTTTCAGATCGATGTCATGTAAAACTTTCGTCTGACCAAAATGTTTGGAAACGTTTTTAAATTCAATCATATAATCTTAAGTCTTCTTTCCAGACGACGTAGGATGAAGCTGAGTATCAGTGTGATACACAGATAAATCACCGCTACCGCACTCCAGATTTCCAGCGCGCGGAAATTACCGGCAATAATCTCCTGACCGGATCGGGTCAGTTCCGCCACCCCAATGACAATAAACAATGACGTGTCTTTGATGCTGATGATCCACTGATTACCCAGAGGCGGCAGCATGCGGCGCAACGCCAGCGGCGCGATAACATAACGCAGCGTATCCCAGCGTGATAATCCCAGCGCCAGACCGGCTTCACGGAAGCCATTATGGATAGACAGCACCGAGCCGCGGGTGATCTCCGCGATGTAAGCGCCGGAGTTGATCATGATGGTGACCACCGCCGCGGTAAAGGGATCGATACGTACCGAGGTAAAAATCATTGGCAGGGCGAAGTAAATGAACATCACCTGTACCACGATGGGCGTACCACGGATGATTTCAATAAATACCAGTGCGATACGGCTGGAAAACCAGCCGCCGTAAGCGCGGGCAAAGCCCGCGAGAACACCGATAACCAAGCCGCCAAGCAGACCCAATACCGAGATCAGCAGGGTCATTTTCGCCCCTTCTAACAACAGGGGCAGAGAAGGCCAGATGGCGCTCCAATCAAACTGCATGGAATATCTCCAGATAAAATCGGCAATTACTTAGGTTCTACACCAAACCACTTTTTGTAGATCTCAGCATAGGTGCCGTTTTCTTGCAGTGTTTTCAGCGCGCCGTTCACTTTATCGCGCAGATCGCTGCCTTTCGGGAAAGCGATACCGTATTGTTGCGCCTTGATGGACTCCCCTACCGCTTTGAACTGAGCGTTGCCGGCGGTTTTAATGAAGTAAAGAATATTCGGCGTATCGTGCAGCACGGCATCGGCACGGTTGGTGCCTAATTCCATGTAGGCGTTATCAATGTTCGGGAACTGGCGCAGGTCTTTGGTTTTAATGTTGGCCTTCGCATAATCAACGGAACCGGTGCCGCTTTTCACCGCGACGACTTTCCCGTTCAAATCTTTCTCACTCTTGATCTCGTTATTATCGGCTTTCACCATAACCAGCAGGCCGCTGTTGTAATAACCGTCAGAGAAATCGATTGCTTTTTTACGCTCATCAGTGATGGTGATACCTGCCAGCGCGACATCCACATTGCGGGTTTGCAGTGCAGGAATGATGCCGCTGAAATCCATCGGCTTCAGGCTATAGCTCAGATTGAGTTGTTTGGCGATGGCATCCCAAAGATCGATGTCGAAACCAACGTACTTGTCGCCTTGTTTAAATTCAAAGGGCACGAAGGCGGTATCCGTCGCGACAATGAGCTCTTTTTCGGCGGCGTGGCTGGAGATGCTCATGGTCAGCGTCAAGGCGGCCAAAGAAGCTTTCAATAGTGATTTCATTCAATCCTTCCTAGTTTTACCGGTTGTGATAAGTTTTTTGTTTTGCGGCGATATTCATATCAGAACAAAACATAAAGAATTTTAAAACAATGTGTTATTTGCAATTGGTTTAATTTTGTCTATCGTCGTTAATAACCTTATAAATAACATGGTTTATATTTCAATGTTATTGAACAAGACGATGGCTATGATTAACGAATTTACCTGGGGGAAACAACCATTGATTATCGTTATGGCTGATTCCGGCGGCCAATTGCTAATTTTTTGAGCGCTTATTCCGACATTATGAAAAGTTCAGGCGCCGGGATGCCTCAGAGGGACGTTTGACGCGAGAAAACAAAAAGAGCCGCCGAAGCAGCTCTGATATACTCGCCATACCTTAAGTCGCATGTGTCTTTACACGACAGTCGGCAATAGCCTTATTCGATGTTGGATTCAATGAACCACAGGGATTTATCCAGATCGCGCGATGCGGCGGTCAGGATATCGGCGGTATCTTCATCTTCCGCTTTGGCAATGCCTTTACGCGTTTCGTTCGCTACGATGGCATAGCGTTCAGCCAATGCTTTCAGGTGATCCTGCACATTGTGAATGTCGACCGGATAGCTTTTCAGCGACGTTTTTTCATTGACAATTTGTGTAGTGCCCAGGGCAACGCCACCTAACTGAACGATACGTTCAGCCATGGTGTCTTGATGGTCGGTGATTGCGGTACGGAAACCATCAAGCATTTCATGCACAGCGATAAAATTGGCACCGCGCATGTTCCAGTGAGCCTGTTTGGTGATCAACGATAAATCAATGAAATCTACTACCAGTTGACTTAACAGCTTGATGGTAGAGGTTTTTAGTTCTTCATCCAAATCGTTACGAGTGTAGATAAGCTCAGAAGATGCGGATTTTACCAATTTAGCGGTACGCATAATATTGTCCTCTCTATTTAATTGTTCGTAATTTTACTGTTCAACGGGGTTAATTATAGCAGCAACCAGACAAAACATTGGAAAGAATCACCTATCGAATGAATAGATATAGCACATATAAAAGTAACTACTTATAATTTAGCGCTTTTCTAATTATTTGCTTTTTATAAACTTAATTCAATCCTGCGGCGACGGCCGTCGGTCTGACGCACAGGGTGATTGATTGAATATCATTTGTATTTACACGGCCTATTCGTTTATGTCAATCGCCAATGCAGATGATAATTATTCTATATAACAACGGTGATGATTATTTGTATTTTTCATGACAGTCATTAAAGAATAACATTATTGTAACAGTGACGGGATCCGCTATGAAAATTAACGTGGTAGGCACCAGCGGCAGTGGAAAATCGACGATTGCCAAAAGATTGGCGCAGCGGCTGGATGTGCCGTATATAGAAATGGATGCCTTGTTTTGGCGGGAAAACTGGCAGGAAACGCCGGATAGCGAGTTTTTCCCTCGTCTTGAAACCGCGTTGGCGCAGGAACACTGGGTGCTTGACGGCAATTACAATCGAACCCGCGAGATCAAATGGCGTGAAGCCGATTTGGTTGTCTGGGTGGATTATAGTTTTATCCGCACGCTTTATCAGGCGCTCAGCCGGGCCTGGCGACGGTCTTGGCGTAAAGAGGAAATATGGACGGGGACCGGCAATCGGGAGCAGTTCGCACGCAGCTTTTTTAGCCGGGATTCGATCCTCCTATGGACAATCAAAACCTATTCTAGGAATCGTAAACGCTATCTGGCTGACTTATCCAACCCGCGTTACCGGCATATACGTTTTATACAACTGCGCTCTCCACGGGAAAGTGATGCTTTTATAAGTCGCTTGCCAAAGAATACGGCTTATTATGATTATGGCGCAGAGTGATTATTTTGCTGGTTAGCTTATTCGGTTGATTTTATCGTAATGGTCGCGCCAACGGACGCCGTAATAATAAGAGCGAGCGCCGTCCACTGGATGAAAGATAAATGTTCGCTGAGGAATAACATGCCGGAAATAGCGGCAACCGCCGGCTCCAGACTCATTAATGTACTGAACGTTCTGGCTGGAAGACGAGTTAATGCGATCATTTCCAGAGAATAAGGCAGGGCTGTGGAAAAAATAGCCACGGCAATGCCAATGGGTAATATTGAGGATGAGAATAATACCGTATTGGAATAGAATAAACCGATTGGACAAAATATCACCGCCGCAATAAGCGAACCAATAGCAACGGTTTCGGGACCGTGATTGGCGCCGGCTTTTCGCCCAAAAAGAATATATAGCGCCCAGCAGGCGCCGGAGCCCAGCGCGCATATAGCGCCGAGCGGATCGACATTACCGATATTGTGTCCCAGCGGTAATAAAAACCACAGTCCCAGAATGGCCAGAATAACCCATAAAAAATCAATTGCCCGCCGTGATGATAACATGGCGACGGCAAGCGGGCCGGTAAATTCCAACGCCACGGCAATGCCCAGCGGAACCGTTCTCATCGAAAGGTAAAATAGAAAATTCATTCCGCCCAGCATGGCGCCATAAATTAATAGCGGCAATCGGTTTCCACTGAGACGTACGCGCCACGGTTTGAAAATAAGGCAGAGGATCAGCGCGCCGATGCTGAGGCGCAGCGCCGTCATCCCGGTAGCGCCGACCAGCGGGAACAGCGACTTAGCCAGGGCTGCGCCGCTCTGAATCGACACCATCGATACAATAATGAGAACAACGGAAAATAATACGGATAAACGCGGAGAGGATAAGGTCATGCTTCCGGCC
The DNA here is from genome assembly GCF_002291445.1 of Brenneria goodwinii. Classification (NCBI taxonomy): domain Bacteria; kingdom Pseudomonadati; phylum Pseudomonadota; class Gammaproteobacteria; order Enterobacterales; family Pectobacteriaceae; genus Brenneria; species Brenneria goodwinii. Next base: position 1,097,114 of record NZ_CP014137.1, read on the forward strand.
TTAATGAACGGTAAAAAAGCGGCAGACATCAAAAAAACAGTGCCGCTAGACTGACCAATTGTAAATGATTTTCCCGGACAGTGCTTACGTTTTTTGACTTTTATTTACGCGATATTTAATTGATTTATTTTTTTTGAATGAGTCAGCGTGAAAATCAGACAAAGATTTAAGAATTTTCTGTTTTAAATATTTTATTTGAATTAAAATTCATTCTTGATAATGACAGCTAAAATCCAATGTAATTAATATGATAGGGAGTTTCTGACAATATTGGTTACATCAAAGTCATAATTGAAAAATCTTTATCAGGCGGCAAGTTTATCCGTTCTTTGTTATATTTAAGGCGTTAGCTATCCTCTCATTAAGTTGAATTCGAGGCTTTATAATGAAGAAAATTGTGTGTCTTTCAGCAGTGGCTTGTTTATTAAGCATGAGTGCCGGTTCGGCAATTGCCGGTCAAAGTACGGTTTCCGCTGGTTATGCTCAGGGTGATGCCCAGGGCGTTGTCAACAAAGCCAAAGGCTTTAACCTGAAATACCGTTACGAGTGGGACAACAACCCGCTGGGTGCGATTGGTTCTTTCACGTATCTGGAAGATAGCAGCACCAATTCCGGTTACTATAACAAAGGCCAATATGTCGGTATTACCGCCGGTCCCGCTTATCGTTTGAATGATTGGGCGAGCATCTACGGTGTTGTTGGTCTGGGTCATGGTAAATACACCCATAACGCCAGTAACGGGTCTGACAACAAAAGTAATGACGACTACGGCTTTAGCTATGGCGCCGGTCTGCAATTCAACCCGATCGAGGATGTTGCGCTGGATGTCGGTTACGAACAGAGCCGTATCCGTAGCGTTGATGTCGGCACCTGGGCTGTTGGCGTCGGTTACCGCTTCTAATCAGCGCCGAGCTTTAGGCATGTTTCCTAAAGTTTGACGGTTAAAGATGTTTATCAAATCCGCCTTTCCCGAGGCGGATTTTTTTTGCCCGTTGGCGCGCCGGCCGCGTTTATCTCTATATCCGCCTAGCCGCGCGAGGTCAGACGACCGCCCGGTATTTTCCGCTGTTGACGTTCACACCAGACGGTGAATATGCCGGCTCCGGCGACGATCGCCGCGCCAACGACGGTTGTGGCGCTGGGAATGCTGCCCAGAAAACAGTAGCCGATCAGCATCGACCAGACCAGCGTGGTGTATTCGAACGGCGCCAGCAGCGAGGCATCGGCGTAGCGCAGGCTAAGGGTCATCAGAATTTGCGCCATGCCGCCGAAGAAACCGCAGCCGATCAGCAGCGCCAACTGCGGCGGCGTCGGCATGCGCCAGCCAAAGAGCGCGGATGCCAACCCGATGCACATCGTCATCAGCGAAAAGTAGAGCACAATGGCGCCGGGATTCTCTTTGCCGGTAAGAAAACGGATCTGTACCGACGAGGTCGCCGAACACAATGCGGCCAGCAAAGCGAAAATCACGCCAAGCGCCGAGGCGGCGTCAGCCGTTGATTTGCCGATATTTAAATGCGCCGAAAGCATAATGAGGATGCCGGAAAAACCGACAATAACCGACAGCCAACGGTAGAGACGCACGTTTTCCTTTAACAGGATCACCGCCATGACGACGGTAAATAGCGGCGCGGCGTAGCCGATCGCGGTAGCGTCGGCCAGTGAGATATAGATCAGCGCCATATAGTTAAAATACATTCCGCCGGTGCCGGAAAAACCGCGAATCAAATGGCCGAAAATATTTTTGGTCTTAATGGATTGCAGCATATTGCCCTGATATCTCAACCATATCAGCAAGGGGAACAGCGCGATAAACGAGCGGAAAAAAACCACTTCTCCGGTGGGAATCTCTCCATTAAGACCTTTTACACAGGCGAGCATCAACGTGGCGCAGAGCGCGGCCATTATTTTCAGTAACACGCCTATTCTTGAATTCATTACCGGCTTTGACTCCTGTTGATATTCGAATTGCCGCATTCCCGGCGGCGGGAACAGGCTTCTACCATAGAGTCACCGGATATGAGGTGGTTAAGATAATTTTGTTCTGTCCGAATAGTTTTTTCTTATCGCCGCGGCGGTCATACAAATTCACTATTGCTACAAAAAGTTTCCCTCTTATACAGGCCGACGGCTTGTTTATATAGTCGGGTTGTTATGTTGAGAGATGGTGTCTTGTTGCTGCAAATAAATGACTCCCGCTATGCGCCTTCTGTTTGCGGAATACAAAGAAAGATCGGAGAAATGCTGATGAAACTGAAGTTACTGTCTTATGCCGTACTTGCTTTGCCGATGATCATGGCGTGGTCGCCCGCCCAGGCGGATGTTCTGGCCGATATTCAGTCGCGCGGACAGTTGAACTGCGGCGTTTACTCTGATGTGCCGCCGTTTTCTTCGCCCGACCCGAAAACGCGCGAACTGGTGGGGATGGATGTTGATTTGTGCCAGGCGCTGGCCGAAAAGATGGGCGTGAAGGCCAACCTGATGCCAACGTCCGTTGAAGCGCGGATCGCCGTCATCGTCACCGGACGGGTTGACGTGCTGATCGCCAATCTGGCGTACACCAAGACCCGTGGTAATCAGATTCAATTCAGCGACCCCTACTATGTGGCGAAAGAGATGCTGCTGGTGAAAAAGGACAATGTTGATAAGACTCGCGCCGATTTCAAAGGCAAACGCATCAGCGCCAACAAGGGAACCACATCCGAACAGTCTATCCATCTGGCCGGTGGCAAAGCCGTGACGTTCCAGGATGCGGCGTCGGCTTTTTTGGCGCTGGAGCAGAATAAGGTCGTGGGTTTCGTCACCAATACCATGACCGGCATCAAAATGATTTCTCAGGCGCAAAAAGACGGCATCGAACTGGGGATGATTAAAGAACCGATGGCGCTGGAGCCGATCGGCGTCGGCATGAAAAAAGACGAACCGGCGCTGTTGGCTAAGGTTAACGCCAGTCTGAAAGCGATGGACGATGACGGCACTATCGACAAAATTTGGGATAAGTGGATTGGCCCGAACACCGAATACAAAATGGTGCGCGAGGAGAGAGTACAGCCGCTATCCGAACTGAAATTCGAACCGCTGGAATAATATGACCATGCTGTCTGGAGAAGTTTGCGCGCAAACCGCCGTCGGGTTTGGTGGTCAGGGAGGGCAGGTGAAAATTTCAACCATCGGCAGTCGCGCCTATTTAGTGGAAGCGCCCGGCGAGTTTGATTTACCGTCGCAGCGGCGGATCTGGGCGTTGGCTGCGGCGCTGGAGCACGGCGACGATATCGAAGCCCTGATTCCCGGGGTAACCAATCTGCTGGTGTTGTTTAAACATACCCCCGCGGATGTCGAGGCGACCCGCGCCCGTTTGCTGGCAAGCTGGGAGCAGGCGCAGGATGTCAGTTATGTCGGCAAGTTGATTGAAATTCCCGTCTGCTATGGCGGCAAACATGCCACCGATCTCGATAGCGTTTGCCGCCATACCGGGTTATCCGCGCCGGAAGTCATACGCCGTCATTATCAAGGGCGATATACGGTGTTTGCATTGGGCAGCGCGCCTGGATTCGGTTATCTGCACGGCCTCGATCCGTCGCTGGCGACGCCGCGCAAGAAAGTGCCGTCGCTGCACATGCTGAAAGGCACGGTAACGATCGGCGGGATGCAGGCCGGCGTGTCCGTGCTTACCGGCCCCAACGGGTGGAATGCCATTGGCTACACGGATATCACGTTATTTGATCCTGCCGCCGAGACGCCGGCGCTGATGGCGCCCGGCGATTGCATTCGTTTTCTGCCGGAAAGGATTGAGCTGTGATTGAAGTATTGAAAACCGGGCCGTTGAATACCGTACAGGATTTGGGGCGCAGCGGATTTCGCCATCTTGGGGTATCGGTCAGCGGGGTGATGGATCCGCTGGCGCTGCGCGTAGGCAACTTACTGTTGGGAAATGAGGAAAATGCCGCCGGGGTGGAGATTCAGTTCTTCCCGTTCCGGGCGCGCTTTCTGGCGGATACCGCGATTGCGCTGACCGGCGCGGACTGCCGCGCGCTGCTGGACGATACCCCGCTGCCGTCATGGTGGGCGCACCAGGTCCGGGCCGGCCAGCAACTGGAGATCCGTTATCCGCCGCACGGGGCCAGGGGTTACCTGTGCGTTGCCGGCGGCATTGACGTGCCGTTGGTGATGGGATCGCGCAGTACGGCGCTGCGCGGCGGTTTCGGCGGTTGGCAGGGACGGCCGCTGCAAAACGGCGATCGGTTGCCGATCGGCCGGAGCGAAAATCGGCCGTTGCCTGCCGGCGGCATGGGCGTGGAGCCCCCAGAGGTGGCGCTGGCGGCGTTTTTCCCGCGCACGGATGAAGGCGTGCCGCAGCTACGCGCCATCCCTGCCGGGGAATACGGGCTGTTTGCGGCGGATGCCCGGCGTTTCTGGTCGCAGCACTGGGTGGTGTCGCGGCAAAGCAATCGCACCGGCTATCGCCTGTCGGGCGAGCCGCTGCGGCCGTCAGCGGTGGTGGAGATGCGCTCTTACGGCCTGATCCCGGGAATTGTGCAGGTGCCGCCGGCCGGGGAGCCGATCATTCAGCTTAGCGATGCCAATACCGCCGGCGGCTACCCGAAAATCGCCGGCGTGATTGAGCACGATTTGTGGCGGTTGGCGCAGATACGGCCGGGGCAAGCGATCCAACTGATCGAAAGCGATACGCAGGAAGCCATCGCGGTGGAGCGGGCGGTTGACGTCTATCTGGCGGCGCTGCGGCGCGATGTCCCCCAACTGGCGCAGGTCGCTTGCGGTTTATGACGGTGTGATGAACAAAGGAACAGAACATGAAAATTGATGTGAATTCTGACATGGGAGAGGGTTTTGGCGTGTATCGTCTGTGCGACGACGACGCGCTGATGCAGGTTGTCTCTTCCGCCAACATCGCCTGCGGCTTTCACGCCGGCGATCCGAACATCATGACGCACATGGTGCGGCTGGCGAAGGCCAACGGCGTAGGCATCGGCGCGCATCCGGGATTGCCGGACCGTCAGGGATTCGGGCGTAAAGCGCTGCCGTTCAGCGCGGATGAAATCCGTCAGCAGGTGCTGTACCAACTGGGCGCGCTTTGCGCTATCGCCAAAGCGGAAGGAACGAAAGTGGCGCACGTCAGCTTTCATGCGGCGATGGGCAACATGATCAATGGCGATCTGCCGCTGGCTTTGCAGGTGATGGAAGCGATAAAAAGCATCGATTCCGGGTTAATTATCTTTTCGCAGCCCGATACCTATGTGGAGCAGGCCGCGCAGCAATGCGGCCTGCAAACGCTGACCCTGTTTCTGGCCGATCGCGCCTATGACGCCCAGGGGCAACTGGTGCCGCGCGGCATCGCCGGATCGGTCATTACCGATGAAGCGGCGGTGCGCGCCCGCGTGCGTCAGTTCTTGCTGGAAGGAACGGTGACCACCTTCGATGGCCAGCTTATCGCGGTACGGGCCAGATCGATTCTAATCCACAGCGATACGCCGGGCTCGCTGGAGCTGGCGCGTATCGTCAGAAGTGAAATCGAAGCCAATGGCGGTATCGTGGCGCCGGCCGCCGAGGTGGCGGCGCAATAATCTGATAGGTGTCCATGAGGTGGTTATGAATACCCGACGGCTTAAATCATTTATCACTATTGTGGATATGGGCAGCATCACCCGGGCGGCGGATGCTTTGTATATCGCCCAGCCGGCGTTGAGTCAGCAGATTGTCGCCCTGGAAACCCACTTCAAACGCAAATTGTTGATACGCAGCCAACAGGGCGTGGTGCCGACGGAGGCGGGCAAAGTGCTGTATAGCCATGCCAATGCCATTCTGCGCCAACTGCGGCAGGCGGAAATCGAGGTGCAGGAGGTCGGTCAGCGGCTCATCGGCCGGGTGTCGGTGGGGCTGGCACCGTTTAGCGTCGCGGCCACGCTGGCCATGCCGCTGTTCGCCGAGATGCGTAAGCGTCATCCGGGCGTGTTGCTGCATCTGGTGGAAAGCGTCGGGCGGCCTTACAGCGAGCTGATCGTGAATGGGCGTCTGGAAATGGCGCTGATCCACGGCACCGGCGGCATCAAGGGATTGCACTATGAACCGCAACTGGTGGAGGAGTTTTTCCTGGTGGCGCACGAGGATTTCGACATGGACGATGATGGCGCGCCGCTAACGCTTGAACAACTGGGCCCGCTGCCGATGCTGTTGCCGCCATCATACAATTTTGTTCGTCGCGCCGTGGAGCAGGCGTTCAGTCAGCAGCAGGTCGACCTGAACATTATCGGTGAGCTGGAGGCGGTGAAAAGCATTTCGAAAGCGGTGGGGGCGGGATTGGGCGTAACCATTATGCCGAAAGCGATCGCCGAGCGTATTCAGTCGGAATCGCCGTCGGTGATCGTGCGCTCCATTGCCTCGCAGTCCATGGAGGAGACGCTGTCGCTGTGTGTTTCAGACCGTTCGCCGCTGTCCGAACCGGCAAGCGCGGTGCGCGATCTGCTTATGGAGTTGACGTCTGCGCTGTAAGAACGGTGACGGCATAGTGGCGATCGTCCTGGGTATTTTGATCTTTAAACGAGCGGCATGACGGCTACAGCATGGCTTCTTTGCGGCAATTCACCAGCAATTCGGCGATGGACAGCGTATTGGGCAAGCGCAACAGCAGCTCGACCATCTCGGCGAGATCGGCCGGTTGCGTCATCTCTTCGCGGGTGATTTCCGTTTCGCCCGCCGTCATGTCGGTGGCGATATAGCCGGGGCAGAGCGCCGTCGCCCGCACGCCGCTATCCCAACACTCCTGTCGGATGCCGTGCGTGAACGCCACCACGGCGAACTTGGTCATGGCATAGCCGACGTTACTGCCTACCCGGCGTCCGGCCAGCGAGGCGACGTTAATCACCCTGCCGTTTCCCGCCGCGATTAAAAAGGGCAGCGCGGCGCGGCTCAGACGTAGCGGGCCTTTGACGTTGATGCGCCACATGCTGTCCAGCGCTTCCTCGCCCTCATCCAGTACGCGTACGCGCGGGTTGATGCCGGCGCAGTTGATCAGGGCGTCAATGCGGCCCAAACCGGCCGCCGTTTGCGCCACCCACTCTTCGCCGGAGCCGTTCTGTTCCGCATCGTAATGAAAGATATGCAGCCGTTCCGTACCGGCAAGCGCCGACGGATTGCGCACGCCCGCCGACACGGTAAAACCGGCCTGCAACAGCCGTTGTACGATGTGGCAGCCGAGGCCGCGCGAGGCCCCGGAAACCATCACCACGCGCGGGTGAGTATCCAGCATCTTGTACTCCTTATTGCATATTGGCGCAGAAAGCCGCCAGACGATCGCACCCCTCCGCCAGAACTTCCATGCTGGTGGCGTAGGAAATACGGAAATACGGGCTCATGCCGTAGGCGGCGCCCTGCACGGTAACGACATGCTGCTCTTCGATCAGCGCCATGACGAAATCCATATCGTTGCCGATATAGCGGCCGCCCTGCGTGGTTTTGCCGATATAGGCGGCGATATTAACGAACAGGTAAAACGCGCCTTGCGGTTTGTGGCAGCTCAGGTTGTCGATGGAGTGCAGCCGCTCCAGTACATAATCGCGGCGCTGGCGATAGATTGCCGCGCGCTCTTTAAGCAATGTCTGCGGTCCGTCAAGCACCGCTACCGCCGCGGCCTGCGCCAGGGTGCAGATGCCGCCGCTGTTCTGCGTGTTGACGTTGCTCATGGCTTTGATCAGATCGCCGGGGCCGCCGCAAAAACCCAGCCGCCAGCCGGTCATCGAATAGGCTTTGGAAACGCCGTTCACCGTCAGCACGCGATCCAGCAGGCGCGGCTCGACTTCGGCGATCGTATAAAACACGGCATCGTCGTAGATAAGGTGTTCGTAAATATCGTCGGTCAAGATCCAGATATCGGGATGGCGCAACATCACGTCGGCGATGGCCCGCAGTTCTTCCCGGCTGCAAACCGAGCCCGTTGGGTTGCTGGGGTAGTTGAGCAGCAGCCATTTGGTCTTGGGGGTGATGGCGGCTTCCAGATCGGCGGGCAGCGGTTTAAAACCGTTGCTTTGCGTGCAGCGAACCGGCACCGGCGTGGCGCCGGAAAATTTGACGATATCGGCGTAGCTGATCCAGGAAGGCGACGGGATCAGCACTTCGTCGCCAGGGTTGCAGGTCGCCATGATGGCGTTGAAAATAATCTGTTTGGCGCCGCAGGCGGTCAGGATCTGGCCGATCGGGTAATCCAGATGGTTGTCGCGCTTGAATTTGCGTTGGATCGCCGCCCGCAGCGCCGGGGTGCCGTCCGTCGGCGGGTAGCGCGTATCGCCGGCCAGCGCGGCGGCATACGCCGCTTCAATGGCGTGTGCCGGCGTGGGAAAGTCGGGCTCGCCGGTGGACAGGCCGATAACGTGCACGCCCTGAGCGGCAAGATCCCGCGCCTTCTGGGTCATGGCGACGGAAGCGGATACGGTGACATTTTTTAAACGATCGGCTATTTCAGGCATGGCGCGGATATTCCAAAAGTCAAAGTGGGTAAGCCGCCGCGGCAAGGAGGGGCGAGCAGCCAAATAAACGTTGTGACGCGAGGTCAAAAAAAGAGTACGAGGGAATGGCGTATTCAGGCCAATAGCGCTTTGTTGTGGTGACATAACGGAAAACAATGTATGAGCGTTTTACCGGGCATTGATGATGCGCATGATGGGTTTTCGGCGCGGCGTATTTAGCCTGAAGAGTCCACCGCAAAAATACCTTGTTGATGTCTTTATATTTAACATACTGATATTAAATATAAATTCAGTGTTTGAACCGTTCACTCCATGGCGTAAGAAATTACGCTGAGGTGGACGACCCCGCGAATGAGCAGCATGGATGCTGCTCAAGCTAGTGTCGCGTCGGGAACGCGTCACTGGCGGTTCGAAAAAGGGGACGGCCGCCGAAGGTACCGCGTCAGCGGCGTGATTTCAGCCACAAGCCTGGGTTCGTAGGGTGGTGGCGATTGAACCACCCTGCGTCGGGCGCGTGCTACGACGTAGCAGGGAAATAACGGCTTTATCGCGCACGAAATATTCTCCGATGTAGCATATCCAATTTATGGGGATCAATCAGAAAGTTAGCCGGAACAGCGTTATTTATTATCTATTGGATAAAGTTATTAATATTCCGTCATAACAAGACCACATCCCGGCATAGTGAAAAAGTATTATTGTTTGCGGCATTCGCCACTTTATTGTCTGGTGAAAAGAAAAAATAACCGATCACGCTGTATTAACCGATTGACGTCATATACCCATGTACCCATTCCTGTTTCCACGCGTAGCCGCCGATAGGGCGATCGTGCGTTTTGTTTCATATAGAAATAAGTTTGCCTACAGGAAAATTGATGACCAATATTGTTGCTGCGATTAATCGTTCAAAAAAGTTAATAAGCTGGCAGTCGCCTTCCTTATTGATTATTCCTTTATTGGTATTTCAGCTTTTTTTCTTTTTTACCCCGGCTATCCGGCTAATGCTTTTTAGCCTCATGACGCAATCGCCCGCCGGAGAAATCGGCGCGCCTTATACGCTATCCCACTATGTGCATTTTTTTGAAGTGGCCCTATACAGCAAAGTATTGTGGACCACATTGCGCATTAGCGTGATGACCTCTCTGATTGCCGCGGTGCTGGCCTATCCGGTTGCCATCGTGCTGGTGCGGGGAAGCGCATGGTTCTCCCGTATTCTGACCTTAATCATTATTGCGCCGCTGGCGGTGAGCGTGGTGGTGCGCGCCTATGGCTGGCAACTGATTCTGAATAACGGCCCCAGCGGTTTAATTAACTATGTGTTGTTGCATCTGGGCATTATCGAACGCCCGAATGCGCTGATGTTTACCGAATGGGCGGTGGTAATCGGCTCGCTGCATATCTTCTTTCCCATGATGGTATTACCGCTGGCATCGGCGCTGGGCAAGATCGATCCCAATCTGCAATCCGCCGCCAGCACGCTGGGCGCGCCGCCCTGGAGCGTCTTTCTGCGCGTAACGTTGCCGCTTAGCCTGCCGGGGCTGGTGGCCGGCATGACGCTGGTTTTCTCTCTGGCGGCCGGCTCTTATGTGATTCCCGCGCTGGTAGGCGGGCCGCAGGCCCAGATGCTGGGCAATCTTGCCGAACAGCAGATCGTTTCGGTGTATGACTGGCCGTTCGGCGCGGCGATCGCCACCATTCTGGTCCTTATCGTCATTACCGTGAATACCCTGTCGATGAAATTGCTTGGCGGGCGTCGCCTGCATGGAGAGGCCAAATGAGCAATAGTTTGCGCGGCTTTACCGGCGGTCTGCTTTACGTGATTACCGCGTTTATGCTGGTTTTCATCCTGACGCCGATTTTGCTCATCGTGGTGATTTCATTCTCGGACGGCTATTTCGTCAGCTTTCCGCCCACGGGTTTTACGCTTGATTGGTACGGCAAAGTGCTGGGCAACAGTGAATTCATGGAAGCCCTGTTATTCAGCACCTTGTTGGCGATAGGCACGACGCTGCTGTCGTTGTTGCTCGGCGTGCCGGCCGCCTTTGCGCTGGTGCGCGGCAAGCTGCCGTATGCTTCGCTGTGCAAAGGGCTGTTGCTGTCGCCGCTGATTTTCCCGGTGCTGATTACCGGTCTGGCGCTGTTGCAACTGTTTTCCAGCTACGGCTGGGGCAATGTCAAATTGAATCTGCTGCTGGCGCATACCGTAGTGACCTCGCCGTATGTGGTGAGAACGGTATTGACCAGCCTGGAACTGGTGAACCCCAGTCTGGAAGAGGCCGCCCGCACGCTGGGCGCCAGCCGGTTCGCCACCTTTCGCCATGTGGTGTTTCCGCAAATCGCCCCCGGCGTGGTATCCGGCGCAATCTTTTGTTTCATGGTGTCTTTCGATAATTACCCGGTTTCCATGTGGTTGGCCGATTCGGCCAATACGCCGGTGCCGGTGGTGCTGTATCGCCAGATAGGCACGGTGTTTGATCCATCGGTAGCGACCATGTCCACCCTGATTATTTTACTGGCAACACTGGTTGTCGTCGCGCTGGAACGCCTGGTTGGGCTGCGCCGCGCCATGGCGGCATAGTCTTTCAATTCCACCAGAAGAGGCATGGAGAAGACCATGAAACGACGTACATTTCTGCAAGCGATGGCGGCAACGGCCATGTTGCCTTACCTGAATACCAAAGCGTATGCGGCGGACCGCATATTGCAGGTCGGCGTGTATAACTCGGCGCAGGGCGCTCTGATCAAAAAAGAGGTGGCGCCGGTTTTCGAGCGCGACTATCAATGCCGGGTGTTAACCACCGAGGGGCCGACGCTGGCGAATATCGCCGCGCTGCGGGCCACCAAAAACAAACCGGTGTATAGCGTGATGTCAATGGATGATATCGGCGTACCGCAGGCGAAAGCCGAAGGGTTGATCGAGCCGTTATCGGCGGATGAGATCCCCAACCTGAAAAGCGTGTTCGACCGTTATGTGCTGGGCGACAGCTACGGCGTAGGGTTTTCGGTATCCATGGCCGGACTGTTTATCAACACCGGCATGATGCAGCCGATTAACAGCTACGCCGAAATTTTCGATCCGAAGTATGCCCGTCAGATCATCCTGAATACGCCGAAAAACACCCAAAGTATCCTGATGCTGATTGTCGCGGCGGCTCTGGCGACCGGCAAGCCGCTGCATGAAGCGCAGTATCTGATCGATCAGGGATGGGAAAAGCTGGCGCAGCTGAAGCCGAATGTGATGACGGTTTACGATAGCGAAGCGCAGGTGATGATGGTGGCGCAAGGACAGGCGATGATTGGCGGCATCGAATACTCTAAAGCGATTTATCCGCACACGCAAAAAGGCGTGCCGCTGGATATGACCTATCCGCAGGAGGGCGCGTTTACCGGCATCAACGGTTTGGCGTTGGTCAAAGGCGCGCCGCAGCGCGAATTGGGGCTGGCGTGGATCAATCGGCTTCTAGAGCCTTCGGTGCAGAAAATGCTGGCGGAAGCGACGCTAAGCGCGCCGACGGTGCGCGGCATCGAATTTGACGCCGCAACGCTGAAATATCTGGCTTACCCGGAAAGCCGCATGCAGGAGTTGAACTTGTTTACGCCGGACTGGAGCTATATCATCCCGCGCCGCGCGGAGTTGCTGGAAAAATACAACCAGACGTTCAGCGGTTGAGGTCATTATGTTGAGATCGTTTGAAGTCCGTCTGGACAAGCTATGCAAGCATTATGGCAAAACGGCGGCGGTGGATGATGTTTCGCTGGTGGTCGATGCGGGTGAGATGCTGGCGTTGCTCGGCCCCAGCGGCTGCGGAAAAACCACCTGTTTGCGCATGATCGCCGGTTTGGTGGCGCCGACCGGCGGCGATATTCTGGTTGGCGGGCGTTCGATTATCGGCACGGCGGTGCACCGGCGCAATGTCGGCATGTTGTTTCAGAACTACGCGTTGTTCCCGCATATGACGGTGGCGGAAAATGTGGCCTTCGGCCTGAAAATGCGCGGACAGTTAAAAGCGGAGTTTGCGGATAAAGTCGCCAGGGCGCTGGACATGGTGCAACTGAAATCCTTTGGCGATCGTCTGCCGTCGCAGCTTTCCGGCGGCCAGCAGCAGCGGGTTTCGCTGGCGCGGGCGCTGGTGATCGAACCGGATATGCTGTTGTTGGATGAACCGCTGGGCGCGCTGGATAAAAGCCTGCGTGAAAGCATGCAGTTGGAGATCCGCAATCTTCAGCAGCGGTTGGGGCTGACCACGATTATGGTGACCCACGATCAGGATGAAGCGTTGACCATGGCCGATCAGATTGCGGTAATGCAGGGCGGTAAGCTGGAACAGATTGCGCCGGCTGCGGAGATTTATCGTAAACCGGTTAACCGCTTTGTGGCGGGATTTATCGGCGCCTCTAATTTTCTGCCCGCGCGTATTGAGCAACGCCGCCAGGACGGAAGCGCCAGGCTGGTTACGCCGGCGGGATTGCAGCTCGACGCGACGCAGTGCGCCGTCTCCGGCGAGCGGGCGGTGGTGACGGTACGTCCGGAAGCGATTGCTTTACGGCCGTTAACGGATGGCGCGGCGGTCGCCGAGATTAATTGCGTGGCGGCAACAGTCACGCAAGTGGTGTATCGCGGCTATATGCTGCATTACACGCTGCGGTTGAGCGGCGGCGAGGAGATGATAGCCTGGCGGCAAGCGCAGGGTGAGAGCGCCGACCAAATCTACCCGGTCGGTTCTGCGGTTTGCCTGTCCTGGTCGGCGGAGAGTAATCACCTGATCGCCGACATATGATGTGCCTTAACGTTTCACCTTTGTGCCACAACTGTGCAATATCCCTCTGTGCGGCGATGGCCGCTAGGGTGAGACGGGTTATTAACAAAAGGCATATTCTTATCTATTTTTTTGATTTATAAGTGTTTTAACTTTTTTTCCTCCACGGGAACATCTTGGATAAAGGCTGATGGCATAGATATTGCCTGTTTTAAAGTCGGGCTTATCATTTTGTGGAGGCAAACATGAATCTCCGTCGTCTTAAATATTTCATTAAAATTGTTGACGTGGGTAGCCTGACGCAGGCCGCCGATATCCTCCATATCGCACAACCGGCGCTGAGTCAGCAACTGGCGACGCTGGAAGGGGAAGTCAATCAGCAACTGCTGATACGCACCAAGCGGGGCGTGACGCCGACTGAAGCGGGCAAGACGCTTTATACCCATGCCCAGGTGATTTTGCGTCAATGCGATCAGGCGCAAAGCGCCATTAATGGCTCCGGGCAGTCGTTGTCGGGAGAAGTATCGGTGGGGCTGGCGCCGGGAACGGCTGCACAGCAACTGGCGATCCCGCTGATGGAAGAGGTTAATCGTCAATATCCCGGGATCCTGATTTATTTCAATGAAAACTTCGGCACCACGCTCAGCGAACTGATTATGAGCGGCCGTATGGATATGGCGGTGATTTACGGTAACCGTGAAGTTCACGGTTTGCGTTTCCTGCCGTTGATGAAGGAAGAACTCTATTTTATCTGTCCGATGAGTCTGGGCGCCGCGCGCAAAACCATCCCGCTGGCCGAGGTGGTGGGCTATGACCTGTTCTTACCGCGCATCTACAACATTATGCGCAAGCTGCTGGATGAGGCGTTTGTGCAGCAGAATTTGGCGTATCGGGTGAAGTGTGAAATCGAATCGCTCACCACGCTCACCGGCGCGGTGACGGCGGGGATGGGCTGTACCGTCCTGCCGGAATCGGCCGCGCGGAGCATGGTGAAATCCGCCAATGTCTGGATGGCGAAAATCGTCGATCCGGATATTCAGGCGCCGCTCTCCTTCTGTACTTCCGACCATTTGCCGCTGTCGCAGCCTGCCGAAGCGGTGAAAACCATTTTGCTGTCGCTGATGGCAAATCGCACCGTGGATAACCGTCCGTTGACGCTGGTGGGGTGATAAGCGCCGCTTATCTACGCACAGCGAAACCCTCTTACCCGATAGCGATAACCGCGCGTTACAGTGTGGTTATCGTGCGCGGGCGACGTTGCCGTATCGTCAGAGGGTAAGCGGAATATCATGAAAGATAATGCTTTGAATTTGAATGAATTGCGTCAGATTGCACGCAAAATGCATCAGTCCGGCCTGTCCGGTATCGAAATCCGTAATTGTCATTACCAGGTTCGATTGGCCTATGCGCCGCGCCACTCAATCGCCCCGGCGGCCATGCCGGCCGGCGGCGCGCTGGCTGTCCCCGCCGCGCCGACGACGGCACGGGCGATGATGCCGGGCTATGTGCTATTGCACCATCCCACCAATGAGAAACCCTTTACCGCAGTGGGTGAGTCGGTGGCGAAAGACGCGCTGCTGGCGCTGATTAAAGTGGGGCTGGTTTATTTGCCGCTGCTGAGTCCGGCGGCGGGCGTGGTGGCGTCTCTGGCGGTGGCGCATGGCGACCGCGTGCAATACGACAGCGAAATTATGACTATCCGGACCGCGTTATAAGACCCCCTTATCACCTCACATGGTTTATGTCTTATGCCGGCCACCGTTTAGTGGATACAGTCATATTACACATGATTTCCGGCGTTAATCAGTACCAGACCGGAACCGTTACAGGAGAGGCGAGATGCCATTTTCAGATTATAAAACCGCACTGGTCACCGGGGCTTCCGCAGGAATGGGGGAGGCGATCGTCGAGCGTCTTTGCCGGGAAGGCATCACCGTTCATGCCGTGGCGCGCCGTAAAGAGCAGTTGGCCGAACTGGCCGCCCGTACCGGCTGTATTCCACATGCGATCGACGTCAGCGATCTGGACGCGTTGACGCGCCTGTGCGCTGAAATCGATGTGGATATTCTGGTGAACAACGCCGGCGTTTCCCGTCCGGGATCGATCCTTAACGCCGATGAGGAGGCCATCGATACTCAGGTGGACGTCAATTTGCGCGCGGTGCTGCATCTTTGCCGTCTGCTGGTGCCCGGCATGATGGCGCGTGATTGCGGCCATGTTATCAACATCACGTCGATTGCGGCGATTTATAACTTCGGCGGCAACTCGATCTACCACGCCACCAAAGCCGGCGTACATGCGCTTTCGCGTCAGCTGCGGGTGGATTGTTACGGCAAGCGGGTGCGCATCACCGAAATCTGCCCCGGCAGGGTGGCGACGGATATTTTCGGCAACGTGATGGGGGATCAGGAAGCAGGCCGTCGGCAGTTTATCGATGGTTTTGAATTACCGCAGGCGAAAGATATCGCCGATACGGTGGCTTTTGTGCTGGCGGCACCGGTGGCGGTCAACTTCGGACATATCGAAATTACGCCGACGCTACAGGTGCCCGGCGGTCTGTCTACCATGCGGCCGGGCGAACAGGCGTAGTAAGCGCGCTGGATGAAATACGGGAGACGTAATGATGACACTCGATTTTGGCACCGTTTTTTCCGAACGCTATGCGCAGATGCTCATCGATGGCATGGTGCTTACCCTTAAACTTGCCGTCGGCTCCTGGGCGCTGGCCATGATTTTGGCGCTGATGCTGGTCGCCATCCGCCTGAGCCAGCATCGTTATGCGGTGCTGATGGTGGCGGCGTTCGTCTCTTATCATCGCAATGTGCCGACGCTGGTACAGCTGATGATCTGGTATTTCGCCATTCCGACGCTGCTTCCCGAGTCTTTACAGATCTGGCTGAACGAGTATAACGCCGAGTTTCTGTTTGCCATGATGGCGCTGGGTTTTTGCCAGTCCGCCTATTTTTCCGAGGATATCCGCAGCGGCCTGCGGGCGATCCCCGACGGACAGAATGAGGCCGCGCGAGCGCTGGGCATGAGTTATATCCGCGCCATGCGCTCGGTGATTCTGCCGCAGGGCATTCGTAATGCGCTGCCTTCGCTGATCAACCATACGGTGCTGCTGTTTAAGAATACCAGTCTGGCAATGGTGATCGGCGTCGCGGAGTTAACCTATGTTACCCGCGAAATCGAAAACTATACCTTCCGCACCTTCGAATCTTATTTGATCGCTTCGGTTGCCTACCTGCTGTTTTCTCTGGTGCTGATGGGCGTTGGCGCGTTGCTGGCGCAGCGTTTCCAACGGGTGTATGCGAGGTAATCCCATGTTTGATGTCGTGACTATTTTGCATGATAACTGGATGCTGTTTCTGGTCGGACAGTTTCCCAACGGCCCGCTCGGCGGGGTGATCTGCACCTTGGTATTGTCGCTGCTGGCGGTGGTGCTGGCGTTTCCGGTCGGCGTATTGCTGGGGATGGCGCGCATCTCGCCATTTCGCTGGCTGCGCTGGCCCGCGGCGTGCTGGGTTTATCTGCTGCGCGGCATTCCTCTGCTGATGGTGGTGTTCTGGACCTATTTCTGCGTGCCGTTGCTAATCGGCCATAACATCAACGGCTTCACGACGATGCTGTGCACGCTGGTGATTTATGAGAGCGCCTACATCGCGGAGATCGTGCGCGGCGGTATTCAGGCGCTGCCCGGCGGGCAATATGAAGCCTCCCGCGCATTGGGAATGGGCTATATCCGGGCGTATTGCGCGGTGATTTTGCCGCAGGCGCTGTACAACACGCTGCCGAGCCTGGTTAGCCAACTGGTGTCGATCATCAAGGACAGTACGCTTGGCTATGTGATTAACGTGCCGGAGCTGACTTTCGCGGCAAATCAGGTCAATAACCAACTGCTGACGAAACCGTTTGAAGTGTTTGCCATCGTTGCGCTGGGTTACTACGTCATCTGTTTCAGTCTGACTAGGCTGGCGAATTATCTGGAGGAACGTATTGCGCGCAAACGCCGCAATGAGGGGAGTTCGGTTCCGGAAAGCGAAAACGCCATGCTGTTAACCGAAGCGCAGTCACAAGAAGGAGTTCGAGGATGAGACCGATAATTTTGTTCAACAAAGTTAACAAATGGTATGGCGATTATCAGGCTCTGACCGATCTGAATGCCGAGATTAAAAGCGGCGAGGTGGTGGTGGTTTGCGGTCCGTCCGGTTCCGGGAAATCGACGCTGATCCGTACCGTTAACCGCCTGGAGCCGATCAATGACGGGCAAATTCTGTTTGACGGCATGGATATTCACGGCAGCAGCGCCCGCTTGAACCAACTGCGTACGCGTATTGGCTTTGTGTTTCAGAATTTCAATCTGTTCCCGCATATTTCGGTGCTGGATAACATCATATTGTCGCCGGTCAAAGTGCTGGGCATCAAGCGTTCGCAGGCGAAACAATACGCGGGAGAATTGCTTGAACGCGTCGGTCTGTCTCATAAGGCCAATGCCTATCCGGCGCAGTTATCCGGCGGGCAGCAGCAGAGGGTGGCGATTGCCCGGGCGCTGGCGATGAAGCCGCCGGTGATGCTGTTTGACGAACCGACCAGCGCGCTGGATCCGGAAATGGTGGGCGAAGTGCTCAGCGTGATGCGTAGTCTGGCGCAGGATGGTATGACCATGATGTGCGTCACCCATGAGATGAACTTCGCCCGTGAGGTGGCGGACACCATCTGGTTTATGGATCAGGGTGTTATCCTTGAAAAATCCACGCCGGAGAAATTTTTCACCGCTCCTGAGCATCCCAGGGTACGGCGTTTCCTCAGCGATCTGCGTCAACACTGATCGGCGGCGTCCGGCTGGATAACGGCGGGGAGGCGATCCGGTCGAAGCCTGCTTTTGTCACTCCTGCCTGCGTAGCGTGGCTTACCGGTTATATGCGCGGATATAACCGTTCATTTAACGTGCGCCGGCATTTGATCTCGATAGCGCCACAGCCAGCGCCCGCTCGTCATGCGGCGATAGTAAAAGAAACCGCGAACGATCCAGTCCAGAAACATCCCCATCCATACGCCGATAACGCCGAATCCGAGCATAACGCCAAGAATATATCCGGCGATAATCCGGCATCCCCACATGCCGGCCACCGCGATCCACATGGTATAGCTGGCGTCTTTTGCTCCTTTTAGCCCGGCGGGCAATACCCATGAAGCGGCCCAGAAGGGCGTAAACAGGGCGTTGAGCCAAATGAGGTGTTTAGCCACTTCAATCACTTCCGGTTCATCGGTATAAAACGACGCCATAAATTTTGCGCTTGGGATGGAAAGAATGGCCAGCAGGCACAAACCAATATTTGAAAGCCAGAAAATGTAATTCAGTTGCCGGATAGACTGCATGATTTGCCCTTTGCCTAACCGCGTACCGACAATGATGGTAGAGGCCGAGGCCAGGGAGTTACCGGGCAGGTTAATCAAGGCCACA
This sequence comes from Brenneria goodwinii, assembly GCF_002291445.1. Taxonomy (NCBI): domain Bacteria; kingdom Pseudomonadati; phylum Pseudomonadota; class Gammaproteobacteria; order Enterobacterales; family Pectobacteriaceae; genus Brenneria; species Brenneria goodwinii. Next base: position 1,115,812 of record NZ_CP014137.1, read on the forward strand.
ATGGAAAAGGCGATGAAGTTCCCGGCAATGACCTCTGTTCCCATACCGGCGACAAAACGCTGCGTGATCAGTTTGCCGACGTTGAACATGACCGATTCAACGCTGGCGGGAATACCGATGCTGAGAACCTCATATAAAATAGCGGAGGTGAAAGGGGCAAAGTAGGATTTAAAGGGGATTCGCAGCGCGCCCTTGAAGCCGTGCATCAGCGTCAGAATGACGAATAGCGCGCCGATATAACGGGAGATGGTGATCCCGATGCCTGCGCCGATAAAGCCGAAGCCGTCCCAGGAATAGAAGCCATAAATCAATAGGCTGCTGATGACAATATTGAGAATATTCATTCCGATATTAATGACCATCGGCAGTTTGCTATTCCCGGCGCCTCGCAGCGCGCCGCATCCTACCAGGGCGACCGCCAGAGCGGGATATCCCCAGACCGTCCACTTCAGGAAGATCAATGCCAGACTTTTGACATTATCGTCCGCCTCACCGGCAATCAGATCGATAATTTCGGAGCCGGCAAATTCGACCAATATCACCAACAGAAACGACACCAGTACCAGCAGGGATATGGATTGGCGAGAGGCGGCTCTGGCCTGTTTTCTATTGCGCTGGCCCAGACTGAATGCCACGACGACGGCGGTGCCCAGAGCGACGGCGGTAAAAAACGCGATAATCAGCATGTTAAAACTGTCGGCCAGACCAACGGCCGCCATCGCTTCTTTGCCCAGCCAACTGACAAGAAAGGTACTGAATACGCCCATCAGGACGACGCACAGACCCTCAATGAAGATGGGAAAAGCAAGCGGAGAAATCTCTCGCCAAAATAGGACACGGTTTGAATAGCGTTTCTTATACCACTCAGTGTCTTTCAACTTTGTCATGAAACGGTCGTGGTTATATCCCAAAGTTTCCCCGCAGATATTTCATAATGGCAACGTAACGAAGCGGCCATCCAGTAAATGGCGTCATTGATGCAATGGATAATCTATGCAGAAAGCAGGTTGCCAATGAGCGACCTAAAATTAGCGCAGTGTGGCGTGCTATGACCTGATGGCCGGGCGATGGTTTGAATAACCATCGGTATCTGTTCAAATACGCATGATTTTGCCGGGCGCACGCCATTAATTTTTCGAAAAATTCGAGATTTATTCAACAGAGTAGCAGTAGCCGGATTGATGCTCCAGCATAGATTCGATAGTCAGCGATGAAAATATTCATCCTAACGATTGAGCTATTTTATCCTTATGAAAATTGTGTCAACGCGGGTCGCACGCATGTTTCTTCTCATCGCATCCTGCGAAGCGTTAGGCAAACCAGCGGTGTTCGTACGATAAATTATTCATAGATACAACAGTATGTTACGGTTATTAATATTGAAAAATGAAAAAAGTGGAGAGTAGCGTATGAATATTGCAAACTCTTTTGCCTGGAGGGGGAATTGCATACTGAACTGGATGATGGCCGCACGTTCACGCTTACGCCGGGTATGAGTTATCAGGTCGCGGACAATGCAGAAGCGCACCGTTCCCACACCGAAATCGGTGCCCGGCTTTTTGTCGTCGACTAAATTTCTTACCAACAGGCAAGTAGCAACAAAAAAGCCGCTCCTGCCAGGTCGTGAATCCCAAAATTTTCCGGCTGTAAACGGGTATCCCGATAGATAACAGGCAACAAAAAACCCGCAAACTCAGTGAGAATGCGGGTTTCTGTGGGGTTTCCGGTAGTAAACGATACTTACCGAATATGTATTTGGTCGGCACGAGAGGATTTGAACCTCCGACCCCCGACACCCCATGACTCAGGGCTGATTCTGTTCTATCCCGCGCTGCGTCTGGCTTTGACTGTGTTTGTATGTGTATGCAAACAGTGCTTTTTTTGCGAAATATGCATCATATACATCAATGGGTTACGTTTGGTTTTTCCATCACCCTGTTTTGATTTCAGCGTGTGGAACAGCTACCCAATCCAGGTGATTCTGCGTATAAATTCTGGTTGATTTTGCGTCGCTGTGAGCCATCCGTGCCTGTGGGTCAATTCCCTGGCGTTCAAACATGAATGCCGCCAAAGCACGTATTTCGTGAAATGTTGGTCGCTCTGCTGGTGGATATTCAGCGGCCACGCCAAGCCGGTCGCGCAGATCTGAAAACGCACGACTCAAATAGTTCGGGCTGACCTGGGTAGGGTGATTGACGTCTTTGCTAATTGGGTTGCTGTTTTTCTCTGGCAACCGATGCACCACATATGGGCTGGCCACATTATCTCGACTGTCATCAATGATGCGCTTAAGCTCGTTGCCAATAGGGATGGCTATGTGAGACGCTTCTTTTTTGTGTACTTTTTGTCGATGTATATAAAGAGTTCCATATGTTCCGTTTTCCGGTTCATCGCTCCATACACATCCACATATCCCTTCGCGCGGACTCTTTATCGAATACCGGATCCGGGATACTTCCAGCCGTGCCTGTGTCGTTTGTAATGAAAGGTCCATTGCGGTCCTCAGCCACGGATCTGCTGCCGCGCGGATTTTCTGGAAATTCTCTATAGAAAGGCGCCGCCGCTTTTTCCCTTCTATTCTGCGCATTTTTTTGCGAGCTGCGGAATTATCAAACATCAATGATTCATCGACTGCATAACTGAACAACTTTTTTAGAAAACTGACTTTACGGTTTTGTACGTTTGCAGATGCGTTGGCATGGTAATGTTGGATGTATGCATTAACGTGCTCCAGCTCGATATCACATGAAGCGATATCAGAGAAAAACGCTTTCACGCGTGCAGCATCGTTATTCCAGTCCGCCAGAGTATTGGAGGATGGTTTTTCATCAGCGATGGCTCTGGTCATGATTTTATCAACATGATTGGAAAATGGCAGGCTTTCACCCACGCGCCCGCCGGAATCCCTAAGCAGGGTTTCGACGGATACGTTTAATTCAGGGCGCATTTGATAGTTGTATTCACGAGCAATCGCAATCGCTATCGCCCGATCTTTCCCTATACTCTTTTTCTTGCCGGTAATGAGTGTGAATCTGTAAATACCCGTGCTTTTATCAAAATAAAGATGATCGGGAAGCGCCCGATTTTCGCGTTTTCGTGGGCGAGCAGCCATTTCATTCCTCATTAATTAACTGCATAACGGCCTGAGAAACGGTAGCATCTACTCCCCATTTTTCAGATGAATACACCCATACAGAACCGTTGATAATTCGTCCCCGTAGACAACCATTCTCAATCCATTTTTTAATAGTTCTGTTATCCGGCAACGAATCAAATTCAAATTCGCGTTTAGCCCAATTGCTGGCTTTCATTAATTTGTCGCTGCTGTTGGCGCGTAAAGTAATTTGACCTCTCATAGTCACTCCAGAGGGCTACGATAATTCGATAGCCATTTGAAAATTTATTTTACAGAATCAGTTTTAGGCGGGAGGCTTTCGCCTCCCGGCATCTTAACTGGCGATATATTCCGGCCTCATATCACACAAGGTTACGGAGAAACCCTCATATAGCTCATCAGACAAATGTCGTTTTGCCGCCGCCAGTTTCTTTTCCAATGCCGCGAATTGCTCTGCCGCGTCTGGCTCATCAGGTTGGGGCAGGGAGTTAATCTCCGCTTCGATACTGTTGCGTGCATTGACCAGGTGATAACGCTGTACTGCCTTGGCTTTCAATTCGGTGAATAGTGCGGCGCCGAGGGTTGATTTTTGCGTTTCAATATCCGCACGGATGGCCTTAGCCTGATCCACGTCATTCGCTTTATCTATCTGATTGCGGAACTCATCGGCCAGAGATTCAATATTACTGGCGGGCTCCTGAAAGTCCGCCGTGGTTCCTGGTTCGGCGGCGGATGATTCCGCAATCTCTTTCAGGCTGACGTGTGCCGTATTTGCCGGCGTGATGTCCTTTTCATTCCGCTCTTCGAGTTCATCAGGAGTGTATACGCCCAGAATCACGTCTGGGCAGTAAAGCCGAGACCAACGTTTTACAGCCAGGTATGCCAACTGCTGGCGGGGATCATCAGCCCACAATGTGGAATTTCGTACGCGAGCCTGAGCAAGGAACAACTCCAATTCTCTCTGCTTATCTTCGCCCTTGAGTGTCGCCCATATTCTGATCCCAATACCTTCCTCATCGGCCAGATTCCAGCCTGGAACTCGGTACTCTTTCCCTTTATCGTTTTTACGGATCGCAAAGCGCCCGATAATCTTTTCCCAGGGGCCAAACCATTCGTATTCAAACCGGTTGGACAAAACCCCACTGCGCGAAATTACAGCGTTAACCAGTTGCGCTTCATAGCCCAGCACGCCATTAATCAGATGTGTTTTCTGCGCGACCGCAAACGGGTTCATCTGCCAGTGTGCGGCTTGCATCGCCACTGCCATGCAGTCAGCTTGATTGCCCTGTAAATGAGCGGGAACCGTGGCCGCGCCCTGAGCCATGATCTGCGCGAATGCGCTGATTGCATTCAGATATTGCGAGTCAAACAGCGCAACGTTTGAGTTAACCACAGTGTTTTGATCATTTAGAGATATAGTCGTGTTTTGCATTATTTCCCCCTTATGCCCCACGCAGTGCTTCAAGGCGACGCAGGTCAAAATCATTCAGTTCGTCGGTGTAGTCTTCGGTTACCGGCGCCGGCCAGGTGTCAGAGTCATAGGACTCGGCAATTTCACGCATGGTTTTCTGATATTCAAGGCGCCCCAAATCAAGAAGGTCGGCAGAGGCTTCAATAACGGCAATCCAGTGATAGCCTTCATCCTTGTTGACGAATATCCAGAAGAACTGATCGAGCGCGGCCACATCGCAATACATCGCCGCGGACAGGTGATAATCCCGCTCAATAATTTCCCGGTGTAGTTTCGCGCGCAGTGCATCACGCTTAACGTTCCACATGCTGATCGTTTTCAAGTCAGCGGCGATACGCAGCCCATCGATCTCAATCTCAAGGTCTGGGCGAACGCGAACTTCCAACCCGGTTTCCTCGTCCATACCGAAATAGCTTACTTCCACAGCACGGCTTGGATGGCGCAGCAGCATTCCGGACGTTGGGTGCGCCAGCAATGCTTCCTGAATGGCCAGTGCTGTTTCAAGCTGCTGCCGGGTAACCAGAATTTTGTTTCCTGGGTTATCACGCCATGCGTCCAGCAGCTCGTCAGCGAATATTGCGTCCGGTTTTACGGCTTTAACTGCCTGGATTAGATCCGCTTTTGTACCGGAAACTTTCAGCGGTGCTGGTTTCTGCGCTTCCTGGGCTACCAGCTCAGGATTAATGATTGCCAACTGATCCAGTAACGTATCCCGGCTGCCGCTGGTTTTAACCTGCGTGGGCAGGGTGGCGTTGTATTCTTTGATGCAGGCTTTCATTGCCGCGGCGGTTTGCTTCTGACCTTCTTCAATGCGCTGATATTCTGGCGGCAGCGCCATGTAACTCTGGCCTGTTTCGTCGGCAGATGCGCCAAGCGGTAGCTGAGTGGGCAGGGTGGCGTTGTATGCCTCCAGCAACGCTTTGATCTCGTCAGCGTTCAGTTGCGGAGGCAGGCTAGTGTTGTGTTCATCGATAAACGCTCGAATGGTCGCCGTGGTGGTGAACGCACCTTCCGGAATTTTAGGCTCAACGCTGAACTCGTCGCCCAATTTCTCCGGCTCTAACGCTAGCGCATGGACCAGATTCCCCATATCGAGAACTTTCGAACGTTCTTTTTCGATGGCTTTTGCTACGTGGCGAGCGTTGAAATACATCAGGCTGACGCGAGCGTCCTTTACCTGCGTGCTGCTGATGCCGTTTGCCGCGTGGTAAACCTCATTTGGAATGCCTTCATAGCGCCCAGGTTCAAAATATTCCGGCACCTCAGATTCTCGGGGAATATTTTCTGGAATATTTTGTTGTTCCGTTTGTTGTTCGCTGTCATTCACCAGTGCGCTTAAATTAGGGTGTTCGGTCACAGCTTTGGAAAATGCTTCCGCCATGGTTTCCGTTCCGGCATCCTGCATATCCGCATGCGAGTTTTCATTTGTCGATACCGGATCACCAGCTTCGACTTGCAGACTGTCATTCGTTTCAACCTGCACATCGCCACCCTCCGCAGAATGATTTTCCGGTTTTTTTTCCTCGTTTGAGGTGGTTTGTTGGGCATCCCCCATCAGGCCATCAATAGAGAACGCGCCGCCGCCGAGGTTTTTTATTTCTGGCTGCTGGTTGTTGGTGGTGATCGCTTCACCGGTTGCCGGCAGATGCCGAGCCAGCGCCAATAACTCTGGAGACGGGTTCACGTGATCCGATTCCGTAAGGTTGGCATTGATGTATCTCTGGAGAGAGGCCGGCATTTGGGTAATATCTGGATTTACACCGCGGATAAGTGCAAAAATTGCCGCGCGAGAAAAATCCAGGATGCCGGGCATATTGCGCAGTTTCTGGCTCCACGTTTTAAACGGTTCTTCCCTGTTTGCGATAACTTCTTTTGCGCGGCGATAGATTGGCCCGGGAATTTCGTAGATGTCGAAATCCATCGGCAATGTAGCCATTGCGATCTCTTTATCCAGCATATCGAGGGTATGCTCATATTCTGGTGAACGATCGGTTTTATTGCTGCCGCCGGCGTTAGTGTCTGCATCTGTGCGCTTCATGTTCTGTTTTGCAAACCACTTCGCGGTAATGTCATCGCGGCACGGCGTGCCGGCGCTTTCGTTGTTGTGTGCGTTAATCCATTCTTTGGCAAATGACAGCAGGTGTCCGACATCAGGCGTTTTTCCGTCAGCCGGCCAGATAGACTTGATATCGCGGATCAGTTCGAACAGCGTTTCCGGGAAACAGTGCTGTAGCTGGAGCAGGTCTTTTGCGTTATTCATCGCCAGCAACAGGTTTTGCGGATAGATGGCATCCATATCATGTTGCAATTCTCTAATTTCACCCTGCTGACCAGCGAACAGTTTCGTGAATGATCCATACAGCCACGCGCCGAGAACGCGCTGGGTAAAGGTCGCCTGGTCGATAGTGATTGTGCCGGCGGCATCACCAGGCGCAGTTGTGGGCTGCACGCCGGCAGTGCTGGCTTGGTCATCTTGAATGTTGGTTGATTTCGGTTCAGCTTCGGGGATTTTTCGCCACGTACGCTCATCATCCGCGAGCTCGTAACGGTCGCACCAGGTGTCATCCAGAACACCTTCTTCCGGCAGATCATCAAATACGGGAAAGTCGGTGCGGATAGGGAGTTGGTAATCGGCGCCGCGACCGGTTTCGATCTCGGCGTCTTCCAGAATATTAAGGATTTCCCGGTTGCCGCGGGATTCGGATTTAGCGCTGAACCAGCAGAAAAGGCTTTTTGCGTCCGCTTTGGCCTTGGCCTTGATCAGGTATGCAAATTCGATCATTGCGTTTAAGCTCCTTTGGATTGTACAATCCCCGGCAGCTAATGGTTGCCGCCTCAGGGTAGTGGTCATTGGTCAAAACTCGATTCCGGTAAGCTTTGGTCGGCGAACCGGGTACTTAGCCCGCCTTGCGCGGGCTTTGTGCTTTAATGAACTGTTGGAAACAGACTGTCCGAAATGGACTTTTTGTACTGCTGGTAATCCGCGCCGAATGCTTCATCCGACTCTTTGATGTTGATAGCCAAATCAGTGATGCGATCGATCGCACATACGGGGCAATCAAATTTGCCAAGAACGTAGTCACCACCGACGATGACAGTTGTATTGCCGCCTTCAACTGTGTGGATGACGCCAGAAATGGCGCGGTCGCAGTTGAATAACGCGACTGTTTTATTGACGACTTCAAGACTCATTTCGATGATTTTCATTTTTTCGTCCTAGGTTGTTGGTTGGTCAAAACTCGATTGTTTTCGCTGTAGTGAAAAAGTGGCGGATTGGAAAGGGAAAAAACCGCACCGCCGAAAGGCTACACACAGCAATTTTCACAGCTATCACGGTCCTAACGTGATGGGGTTGTGGTGGCCGGTCCTATTTCAATCCCGACGCTCTCGATGCGCTTCTCAGTCCAGCGGCATTACCCGGTCCTTAGCTCCACGCATTCACCACAACTGAAAGGGCACTTGCCACGTTTGGCATCGCAGCACGTATGGGTTAGGTTATGAGCCTGTCATACGCCAGTACCCTTACAGTTGGGTGCTCCGTAACGTGGAGCGGACGCCGGTCTACTTCCCTGGTGTCACTGCCGTCGAGAGTGCTGGCATCTCACCTTCCAGATAACGCCCTGGTCGACTGGCGGCACTGTTTTATCCGTGGTTTATCGAGGACGCAGGCTGACCCCGTTTACGCGCCATCGGACGGCCTTAGCATTGACTCTCTATGCGTCAGGAGAACACACCGCATCAACGGTGGAGAGCGTTCCAAATCGAATTTAGTTGCCGGTTACGTCTCCGGGCCGGGCTTTCACCGTTCGTGTAGCTTTTCCCTGGTGCCGGCAATAAGCCAACAATGGCAATTGGTCAGAACTCGGTTACTTAATTGCAGGCTGTTGGTCGTCAGCCCTGATAATCCCCTCTACGGGGAAGCATTCGCCATGAACACGCTGTTCGTACGCGGCCTGTTCGCAATCCCGTTCTGATTCGTAAATCTCTAACACTGCATCCTGGCAATGGCTGCCAAACGTGCAGACGGTGATGACTAATGCGTACAGTGTCTCCATCCGATAATTTCCTTTCCTATTGCCCTCGCCATGATGCGATTTGCTGCATCCCATTTTTTACTGTTGCGCTGAACCTGAGCCCGGCGGGCCAGTTGCTGCGCTCTGCGTAATTTCCGGTGGTTAATCATCATCTAAACCAACCTGGCGTTTTAGCCGCGCATCATCAGCATCAGATTCGGGCATGGCTGCAGTGATGCGATGCCACAAGAAATATGCACCAACTGCCCAGTCTCGATACAAATCAGAACCCGAATCAGCGCAACTCTTTGAATTAGCCATAAACCCGGTAATTTGCTGGGTGGCAATTCGCGTTATCTCTTCGTATGTCAGAGCGTTTGCCATTTCATCCCCTTTACCCTTATCGACGGGTCGTCGGAACGTTGATACCTGCTGCGCGATTACTTCAATTTCAGCAACTGCCGTCATGTTCTTACGCCTCGGGCTGGCTACTTGGTCACCGTGCAGATACGAAGTAACTCGGGGTATTGCTTCGTATGGGTCTGGCTGGTGGCGTTGCTGCGTTGAGGTTATTAAATCACTGGTTTATATTATTGTCAATCATGGATTCAAATGAAAATAAATCTAGGGTTTATTTGTATGGAGAAGGATTATCCGAAATGGGATAGGTAGGGGTAGGGGTAGGGGAAGAACAGAAACTACAGGCACAAAAAAACCCGCATTCGCGGGTTGGTTGTCATTTCAATTAGATTAATTTACAGGCTTCACTCTACCATACGTCGCATTCAGTGTGGTGTCGTACAGCACCCCACCTGAGAAAATGAATACGTGTTTCTGGTTACCCGTATAGCCACCATAGCTATTTTTTGCGTTAACAAGGACAGGAATCACATACCCATAGGTTACTCCTCCGCCCGAAGGTGCCCACGGACCGTCCTGCGCATAACCTTTAAATGTTGGCAAAAAACTATATTGTGCGCTGTATGGATCTTTAAGCGTCGCCGCAAAATGACTCTTTACCAAATCTTGGTAATTATTGGGCAACTCGCCGTAGCTTGCTGAAGAGATCTGGGCGGGTGATGGGGGTTGCTGTGTTGCACATCCAGCCAAAGCTAAAGAAGCCATTAATATGCTAATAATTGCTATTTTTTTCAATTCTCTACCCTCGTAAGTAACAAACTATTACATGATATCACTGGGCATAAGAAGGGTAAAAAAAATCCCGCCGGGGCGGGATGGAGTATTGACACAAAAAACCAGCACGGGGCTGGGAGAGGAGATTAATTACAAGCAGTTAACTACAGTAGTAACATCAGTCTCTAGTGCATCAATTTGCGCTTTGTTAGCCTGTGTAGCCATACCGTATATTGTATAGCTTTTATGCTGAAGTTTGCTAAGAGGAGATCCTTCGTGAGTTATGATTGCCGCTAATGTGTTGCCATCTTTAACGTTTTTAACCCTTTCATCTAGCTTCTCATCGGTAAATAAATGGGGGTGAGTTTTCAAAAGATCGATAGTAATTCTTTTTATCTCTTCAGCGTGTGATTTGAATGCTTTTGCTGCATCGCGTTCGTTTGTTCTTGACCGGTTTTGGACGAATACATGGAGTTTGGGTAGTGTAATAAGGTTTTGATTTGCTTCCTTATTAAAATCTAAAAACATTTCATCTTGTTCGGATTTATCGATTGATACCCCATAAATCAGCTTCACAAGATTTTTTATGCCGCGTATTGATGCGGCATCAGCTGTGCAAGGGATTATGATTCTATTTGATGCAACAACACCAAGTTCGGTATAGCTTGCGAAGCTTGGATTACAGTCAATGAAAAATGTTTTTGCTCTGTCTGAAACGTTTTTGTCAGTTTCGAATGAGGCTATCAGGTCAACTAAAAGAGAGCGACTTTTTTTCCATGCTTCTTTCACAGGCGATGAGCCAATATGGGAAATTAATCTCGAGCAAATATCAAGATCTACATCTCCTGGGAGTATGTATAGATTCTCCGGCATTTTGTCGTTAACAGTGTATGCGCGAACAAAATATGATGATTCGTTTCCAAGTCGAGACAAGGGCGAATTACTAAATCGCTCCTTGATGTATCCTGCTATTGTAGCGTTTCTATCACGCAGATTATTTAGATTTTCTTCTCCGGTGCCGTTTCCACCGAGAATTATCTCTGATACGTTAGATTGTGGACAAGCATCGATGACTACAACATCTTCCTCAGGATTGGCAATAGCATACTCAACTGCAAGGTTGTAGGTTAAAAATGTTTTCCCAACTCCTCCCTTATTATTCCAGACTAAATATTTCTTATTGCTTTCAATCATTTCTGGCGCTCCGCCCACAATTTTAGCTTGACTTTCCATCATTATCATGTCCTGTGCGTAATTGTCTATAAAATCGTTAAGCGGCGACGTAAGTACTGCAAATTGTTTTGAATTTTCTTTTCCAAGGAAAACTTATCAGGCCGCCGCCTACCAGTTCTTATCCTAGTCTCTTCATCGTAAATGTGCTGTGACTCTTTCAGGATCCCGTCCACATACTCAATCTTTTCTACACCGTTTCGCCATTGTTATTGAATAGCATGAACAATTATCGAAACGACACAACCAAGAAAACTTCCTGTCAACAGCGTTGCCTGGAACAGAGCCATGTAAGTAGGTGATTTCATCATCCGGCAGTATTCCCTAACCTCTCGATCTCCCATCCCTATATTTCGCATGTGCACGGCTGTCTAGTAGAGTTTTTGGGATATAAAATAAAAAGCGATAAAGAAAGTAATGACGTAGCATGAAATGAAAAATAATAAATAAATTATGGTATTACCCACTATGTCAGGTTGGATATCTTGGCTACACGAACCGTACCTTATCCTCTACTTGCCACGCCTGTAATTTTGCAATTATCGTTGTTACTCAGCTGGCTTATACCTACCTCTGAGGTACTTCTCCACATACTCGTCGATTTCTTTCAAGCGAGTCTGGAAGAGGGTAATCATCCGTTCGCGTTCAGCTTCTGGTAACTGGCGATACAGGTTAAGCATCTTTATTTCGTCGCTGCTTAACCCGGTTGACTCTTCGACGTTCTCACCCAGCAACCAGGAGACAGAGACACCTACCGCATCCGCGATGGAAATGGCTGATTCTTTACTGATTTTCCCCTTTTTGAACCAGCCGTTTACCGCCTGAGGGGTAACCCCGGCTATGCGAGCCATTTCAGCTTTACTGATCCCTCGATCACTGATTTCAGACAGCCTGGAAATCAGTGTGGGGTTTGTTTCTTCCATTTTTCTCATGCCTCTATTGTAAACGATAAGTTTACCCACTCAATATATCTACACTTTGCATTTTATATAAATCTGTGGTTTACTTTTCTTGTCATATACAGGAGGAAGAAGATGACCGCTCTTGACAAAGCAATTCAATCGGCTGGTTCCGCAAGGAAACTGGCATCAGATATTGGCGTTACAAGCATGGCCGTTAGCTATTGGAAAAACCGTGATAATGGTGTTGTTCCGCCCAGGCACGTACTGCCAATTTTTAGTCTTACCGGCGTTACCCCCCACGAACTGCGCCCAGATCTTTACCCAAACCCAACTGACGGCCTACCCAAGGAACAGGAGGCATAAATGCAAACCATCTCTTATCAGGATGATAACTACGCCAATCCGGGATTATTGAAATCAAAAAATCAATCTTCTCGCCGAGCTGGCGCCGCTGGCCATGTTGCCGTTCGTGAAGCTGTAGAGGCATGGCAGAAAACATTGCCGGGCAGGGCACAGGAAACCATCGCGCAGCTGGTGGTGGACGAATGGCGCCGTCGTGGCGGCCGCGGCCTGCAATTAGGTGATTCTACCCGCAATAACAGACAAAACATTTTCCGCTGGCTGGATAACCCGTTCAACTCGCGGCGCTACGCCGGGTATGTCGCGCAGCTGGCGCCGGTAATTGCAGACGTAATGCCGATCGAGATTGCCCGCCAGTACGGATTGAAGAAGGGCAAGACAAAAGCGGAACTGGTGGCCGCCGCGTCGCGCGAATGTTCTGAGGCGAAACAGGCGGCGTTATTAGAAGCGCCATTACACGTTCTAGAAAAAGAGGTGAGGGAAGGGATTGAATCGCTAATGCGTCTAATGCCGATGGATAGCTGGGGGCCGGTCCTTAGTGGCGTAGCCACCATGCTGGGGCAATGTTTTTAATCGAGTTTTGACCAATGAACCATCAAGAATTTATTGCAAAGCACGTCCGGGAGGATTTGCTGGGAAAAGGTTACACACCAGGAGCGGCCCAGGGGGGGGGTAGACAAGGCGCTGGAGTATTACCCCCGAGTCTCCCAGTCCAGCGGTAAAGGCCGGATGATTGATGACTGCCTGCGAGAGGGGCGCTTATGGGCGGAAAAGTACAGCCTTAAGCCAAATAAGGGGAAGGGCGCGCCGGCGCGTAACAGGCGGTAACGAGTTTTGACCAATAAACATTACGAAGGAACCCAGCTATGAAAGAGCGCGGGATTATTTTTAATGGCCATGCAAGTTGGCAGGCCACAGCGTGTAGCTGGGGCATCATGCATCGCCGCAGTGAGGGCGATTAATGGCTTACGAATGGATCAAGGTCGAGGTGATCACGCCCGACAAGCCGGAAATTTACCAACTGGCCGAAATATTGAACATCGACCCTGATTCCGTGTTGGGAAAATTGATCCGTATCTGGGCGTGGGCCGACCAGCAAACGATAGATGGTAACGCAAATTGTAACGCTGCGAGCGTTACAAAAAACGCCATTGATCGTATCGCTTTTTTGCCTGGATTTGCTGACGCGCTATTACAGGTGGGGTGGTTAAGAAACGAGGGTAACACTTTGGTCTTTCCTAACTTCGATAGGCACAACGGTAAATCATCTAAAAAACGGACACTTACAAACAGGCGCGTTACAGAACACCGCAAAAAACCACCAAACGGTAACGCAAATAGTAACGCTACGAGCGTTACATCAGCGTTTCAAAAAGCGTTACCAGAAGAAGAATTAGAAGAAGAAATAAAAGATAAACCCCCACACATAACGCGCGAGGAAAATTTACCTCCTGCTGAAAATAATGGGCTGCCGGAATACATACCGGGTGTCGATGAACCGATCGGTAAATTCCCGATGTTCTCAGGTTGGACCCCATCCCTGGATTTCCGACAGCGTGCAGCACTGGGGGGAATCATCCTGGCGGAAGACTACCAGCCAACCGAATTGGCATCGTTTGTCATGTACTGGCAGCCGGAGGGGAAGGCATTCCACCAGCTCCAGTGGGAGCAGAAATTCGCCCGACACATCCAGCAGGAGCGGAGCAGGGCGGGTAAACAAAAAACCGGAGGTCCAAATGCAAAACCGCAATCAAACACCCCCAGCAGTGGCGAATCCCGCGCCATGCAGAAATTCCGAGAGGCCCAGGCCCAGCGATACGGACCTGATTTTGTCCAGCCTGTGGGAGGCGATGATCGAGATATACACGGATCGTTGGATAACCAAGAACGGGGCGGTAGCGCCTTCGGCCTGGATCGCGACGATTGGTCATCTGACTGAGGCGCAGCTTACCAGGGTGATTAACCGCTGCCTGGAACGCTGCGCTGCCGGCAACACCTGGCCGCCAGACCTGGCTGAATTCATGTCGCTGGTAACCGAGTGCGGCGCCAATCCGTTCGGGCTGAACGTCGATGACGTGATGGCCGAGTACAAGCGCTGGCGAAACGAGTCATACCGGTATTCCGGCAGTGAGAAATTCCCGTGGCGCCACCCGGTTTTGTATCACATCTGCATCGAGATGCGCCGGGCCGGCGTTGAGCGTCGAATGACAGCGGGGGAGTTGGAACGCCTGGCAGAGCGTCTGCTGACGAAATGGGTAAAAAACGTGAGTAACGGGATGAGTATTCCGCCGATTCGCCGGCAGCTCGCGGCGCCGAAACACCCCGCAGGGCCGACGCCCGCCCAACTGATGCACGAAGAGTACCTCCGCAAGAAAGCGGCAGGATTGATTTAACAACAATCGAGTTTTGACCAATGACCAGAAAAATGACCACGCAACAGCGAGTTGCACGCTACATCCGCATGAAAGAAGGCTTAACTCCGGCGGAGTTGGCCCGTTGTCTGAACCTGACTACCCGGGAAGTAAGCCACGCCATTGATACGTTGAAAAAGGCCGGTGTCATTCAATCAATTGGCTCATGCCGGAAAGCGAAATATTACCCAGCGGGGAAAGCTGAAATAGCGTTCGGTGTTCATCCGGCTCAGGCCCGGCTTAACAAACTTTTGGCGGAGGTCCGGGTATGAAACCTGATATGTCTACGGCCGTGATGATCGAAATCATTCGCTCCATGGCCGCCAATAATCAAATGCCGGAAGAGCACTTTTTGAGTGCTGTAGCCGCTCGAATTGAACGACTTTTGTCTTCTGAATCCGGCAGCTCTCTGGAGCTAAACAGCATCAGGGCCATGATAGATATTCCCGTTACTGAATCTGTGCAGGCTGGCGTCGCTAAAGAGCTTACCCGATTGAATACGGAAATATTGGCGATTCGGTCGGAATTGTCAGGACAGCAAAAGCCGGAGCCGTTCATGTATGGAATCATGACGCCGGATGGCAGAGCATATTTGGAGGAAATGTGCGTAAGTAATAATCCAGAACTCCTGGAAAGTGAGGTTGATTATCTAAACGAAGATGACGGTATAGCGGAAGGAGAATCCAAATATTCTGTCATCCCACTCTATGCCGAGCTGCAATCCGTAAGGACGGTAACGCATGACTGACACCGTACCGATTCTTGATATGTGCTGTGGCAGCCGCATGTTCTGGCATGACAAAACCGACGAGCGTGCTGTGTTCATGGATATCCGCAACGAACAGCACACGCTGTGTGACGGCCGGCATCTGGCTATTAACCCGGACATTATCGCTGATTTTCGTGCGCTGCCGTTCCCGGATGAATCATTCCCTGCTGTTGTGTTCGATCCCCCGCATCTTGAACGTGCGGGGCCGAACGGCTGGATGCGTAAAAAATACGGCGTATTGAACCCCGATACGTGGCGCGATGATTTGCGTGCCGGATTCAGCGAGGCGTTCCGTGTTCTGCGTCCGTTGGGCATGCTGGTTTTTAAATGGAATGAAACGCAAATACCAGTTAGCGATGTTTTGTCTCTGACCAATGAAAAACCGATGATCACGCAGAGGGTAGGAAAAGGCGACAAAACCCACTGGATGCTGTTTCTAAAAGCTGGCGCGGATCCGGCTGGCGATGATGATGTCCTTTTGTCATACGCCACCCGTCGGATCATTGAACTTGAATCTCTGTTGCTGGTGGATGCGCCGGAAACAGTATGGCCTGCGGAAGTGGAAATGGTCTATTCACAAATCGAACGCGCCGGGGAATTACCGGCGCACCATCAGCGCCGCTTACACCATCACATCAATCGCATGTGGCTGGAGAAAATGCCGGTACCGGAAATCGTAAAAGCGGCCCATTCGCTGGCCGACGCGATGGAGAATTACGCGTGAAAGAAATCATCGTAGACAATTTTGCCGGTGGCGGTGGGGCTTCAACGGGCATTGAGATGGCGATCGGGCGTAGCGTTGATATCGCGATTAATCATGACCCTAACGCGATCGCGATGCATACGACAAATCACCCGGATACGCTGCATTATTGCGAATCGGTGTTCGATATTGACCCTGTGGCGGCGACTGGTGGGCGTCCGGTAGGGTTAGCTTGGTTCAGTCCAGACTGCCGACATTTCTCCAAAGCCAAAGGCTCTAAGCCAGTGAAAAAGGAGATTCGAGGCTTAGCGTGGATTGTCCTGCGCTGGGCGCTGGCGGTGCGCCCGCGCGTGATGATGCTGGAAAACGTTGAAGAGTTCAAAACTTGGGGGCCGCTACTGACCGACGCCGATGGCACACAACGGCCGGACCCGGCGCGCGCCGGGGAAACGTTCGCGGCATTCGTCGGTATGCTAAGCGTTGGCATACCGGTAGATCACCCGGCTCTGGCCGAAGTATGCGAGTTTCTGGAGATCGCGCCCGGTAGCGAACAGGCCCAGCAACTGGTGCGTGGGCTGGGGTACAACGTCGATTATCGCGAACTGCGAGCTTGCGACTACGGCGCACCGACCATCCGTAAACGCTTTTTCATGGTAATGCGCTGTGATGGCAATCCGGTTACATGGCCGGAAGCGACGCACGGCGATCCAAAATCCCCAGCAGTGCTGGCGGGTAAGTTGAAACCGTGGCGAACTGCGGCGGAGTGTATCGATTGGTCAATTCCTTGCCCATCTATTTTCGAGCGCAAACGCCCGCTGGCGGAAAACACATTGAAGCGTATCGCCCGCGGTATTCAGCGATTCGTGCTCGATAATCCGACGCCGTTTATCGTGAAGTGCAACCACACGTCGACGAAAACCCGTTATGAATGCTTTCGCGGTCAGCCACTGGATGAGCCGCTGCAGACGATTACCCGCACTCCTGGCTTTGCTGTTGTTACACCTCATTTAACGAAATTCCGTACTGGTGCGACCGGACAGGAAGTGACG
This sequence comes from Brenneria goodwinii, assembly GCF_002291445.1. Taxonomy (NCBI): domain Bacteria; kingdom Pseudomonadati; phylum Pseudomonadota; class Gammaproteobacteria; order Enterobacterales; family Pectobacteriaceae; genus Brenneria; species Brenneria goodwinii. The sequence continues at coordinate 1,132,969 of NZ_CP014137.1, forward strand.
GAACCTATGCCAACAGTTACTGCTGGTTCGTCCAATCGTCCTGGCGGGAACGGCCACGCTCTAGGTATGGTTGAAGCGAAACTGACACCGTTCATTGCTGGTGCTGGTGGGCCAAAGTATTCAGCCAAACCGCGTTCAGTCGAGCAGCCGATGCATACGCTCTGCAATACCAACCATTCTTGCCTTGTTGCGCCAGTTATTGCGCGTATCGGCCAAACCGGGTTTGGTGGAGATCGCATGGCATACGATGCAATAAATCCGCTGACGACGGTAACGAGCAAGGCGGAACATTTGCTGGTGGCCCCGGTCATTGCCCGCCAGTTTGGAAACAGTGTAGGCCACGGCGCCGACGAGCCAAACGGGACGATCACGGCGGGCGGTGGTGGGAAAAGCCAACTGGTTTCGGCGTTTCTCGCTAAGCACTACGGCGGTAATTATACCGGTTCTGGTGCCGCAATGGATGAGCCTGTACATACCGTTACGACAACGGATCATCATGCGCTGGTGTCGTCTCATTTGATTAAACTGCGTGGAACATGCAAGGACGGTCAACTGGTCACCGAGCCGATGCCGACTATTACCGCAGGTGGTCTGCATATCGGAGAAGTACGTGCTTTCTTGCTTAAGTATTACGGCAACGAGAAGGAAGGGCTAAACATCAATGATCCGCTGCACACTGTCACCAGTCGCGATCGCTTTGGCCTGGTTACTGTCGAGGATGTCGATTATCAGATCGTCGATATCGGCATGCGCATGTTGCAGCCGCATGAGCTCTACGCCGCGCAGGGCTTCCCGTCCTGGTACATCATCGATCAGGATTACCGCGGCGTGAAATACGCGAAAGATAAGCAGGTGGCACGTTGTGGTAATGCTGTACCGCCGCCGTTCGCCGAAGTGCTGGTCCGCGCCAACCTGCCGGAAATGTGCGTTAAAAAACAACAAGCGGCTTAATTCCTTGGCCCTTTTGGGCCTTTTTTATTTACATTCAGAAATATCTCAGGCAATAATATACTGTACATATAAACAGTATTTTGTGAGGGACCAAGTGGCCAAAGTACAAGAAAAATTACCTGCCACAGGATATGCAGTCATTCGCTGCCGCGATAAAGTAGTGGTAGCGAAGTTTATGGAGTTCCCTGACTGTGAGCGTGCATTGATGTACAGGAATGGCGATTTGGTGTCATTTATGCCGCTGCAACCTAATGAAATCATAGGTACACCAACGCTATTCACACAGATGTTGGAAAAAGCTGGATATCGCGTTTGCTCCCCTGATAAACTTTCTTAGTCAGCCTGAACACCTGACACCTGCTGCGCCACTGGAGAAAAACCAATGGCGCATACTTACACCGAAAATCCCCATCGACTGACGTTTAATGACGCCAGCGATTTCGTGCATTCAGCGCTCATCCTGCGGGGTGGCGTATGAAACAGCAATTCCACCTCGCAAGCGAAAGCGTCAAGCTAAACGCCATTAATTTTATTCGCCAACTGCCTGTTGACCAAAAACGTCCGCTGGTAGTGGACATTAAAGAGCCGGGACGAACGGCGGAACAAAATCGGAAGATGTGGCCGCTCCTGAAAGATCTTTCTGACCAGGTAGTTTGGTTCGGCAATAAATACGACACCGACGATTGGAAAGACCTGATCACCGCGATGGTGGCAAAGTCTAAAAAGCAAGAGCAACGCATGGCACCCGGCCTGGATGGTGGGGTTGTGATGTTCGGTCAGCGTACCAGCAAAATGAGTGTTTGCCAGATGGTGGAGGTTATCGAGGCGATTTACTGGTTCGGCACTCAGCAGAATGTGAAATTTAGCGAAAAATCCAAGCTGGAAATAGAGTGGGCGAAACGTTGGGGTGAGCGGCATGGCTAAATTACCCCGGCGTAAATGCAAATCATGCGGTCAGTGGTTCCATCCGTCTCGTGGCGGCCAGATCGTCTGTTCGTACGAGTGCGCAGCCGCGTACGGCAAAGTTCAGACGGAGAAAGCCCGCCAGCGCGCACAACAGCAGGAAAAACGAAAACGGCAGGAAGAGGCGAGAGCAGATCGCCAGCAGACCAGAGCCCGCAAGCTGGCACTGAAAACCCGTAACGACTGGAAACGCGAAGCTCAGGCAGCTTTTAATCGTTATGTTCGACTGCGCGATGCAGGACAGCCCTGCATCAGTTGCGGTGCTCTGCCGGCGCCGAAATTCGGCGGGACAATGGACTGCGGGCATTATCATACGCGCGGCGCGCGCCCGTGGCTGGCGTTCAATCTGCACAATACGGCTGCGCAATGTGTCCGGTGTAATCGTGACAAAGCCGGAGCACAAAAAGCCTTTGAACAGGGACTGATTGATCGCATCGGCCCCGATAAGGTTGAAGCCCTGAACTGCAACAACACGCCACGAAAATTCGACATCGAATATTTCAAACGCATCAAATCCATTTTCACCCGCAAGGTCCGATCGCTTGAGCGGCGGCGCGCCTGTCATCAGGAGGCAGCTTGAGAACTGTTCAGGATAAATCATGGCAAACGTTGGCATGCGCTCCGCGGCGTTCGTATCTGGGAAAATATCGACGACTTACTCCATCACAAGATCGGTGGGTGCGCTCACTGCTAAATCACTGGGGATCATTTTATGGTGGTAGCGGTACAGAGCATCTTTCTGGCGGCGGTATGTGGCCGCAATTAATGACTGGCTGGAGTTGTGAGCAACAGGAAAAAATAACGACTGTATTAGCTGGTCTACGTGAAATCGGGTATCAGGGAGATACTTTGCTTATTATGGCTAAAAAAATTCTTTGGCCTAAAAGAACGCTGGGGGATCTGATTGGTAATGCTGGTGACGAAGAGGACGCGGCATTCATGGAACGAATTATTCTCCAGTCATTTAGCAAAGACAGCCCGGTCTATGAGATTGGCCGTGATTACTACACTTGGAATAAATCTATTGCTGCTATGGCTCGCTGGCTGAACTACAAGTACGCCCCATTTCTGACAGAAAAGCAGTGTGCTGATCGAGTTCGCTGGTGCATAGAATTGTTCAATTCTGCCGTCTATTTCACTCTATTTGACGAATTATGCAGGGAAGATGCAGAAATTAGCGAAAAATAGTTGCAAACAAGTTTTTAAATTGCATAATTGTAGTACGCTTTAGCGAAGCTGTATCAAGAAGCGACAGAATTTCAGAAACCCGCCATCGGTGTGGGCTTTCCATCAAAAGCGCTGGACGTGCTTAAACTCAAAAGAGGGTTTAGCATGTCTGCCAATTTTAAATCTCAAGCTGAAAAATTCATCAAACTGAAATCCATTGAGCCGTTTAACCATCTTTATTTCGATATTGCGGATGTCGTGATTCTTGAAGTTGGCAGCGATGGTAGTGTTTATGTAGAACTCAATGGCATGTTTCGAAGATGGTATAACGCTGATTTTGTCAAATCGTTTCCCGCAACAAAATCTCAAGCAAAGGAATCGAAAGGCCACTGGATGCCTTATAGGATGAGAGAAATGTTATAGTGGGCCGCCGCACGACAGCCCACAACCTTTATCCTCTGGCTATCTCTTTTCTGGCTAACTCAGATAGAAATGCCGAACGGTTTTTATAATGCCCGTTTTGCTCAATGTAGCGGTCAATCGCAGTAATGAGATTACCGGGCATAGTGAGATTGAACTTAACGGCTTTGGTTTCGTATTTCGTCGGATCGATTTCGACCAACGCCATGAAGCCGTTATCTGCTGTTAGACGTTCATCACCGATATAATCAGCCGGATCGAGTGGGGCGGGAACATGCCCGCCTTGTTCTGTTAATACTTCCATGTGTTGGCCGAACGCTGTCTCAGCATCACGTATGGCACCTTCCAGCGTGTCGCCTGCAAAGAAGCAGCCGTCAACGTCTGGAAAGTAGCCGTCATACGCGCCGCTGTCAGTTTTAAAGATAAAGAGCGGATAAATCATTTTCACCTCACAAAGTTTAGATGATGCGCGTTGCAGAGAGGGGCGGCTTTCGCCGCTCCCTGTTATAACAATTTGAGACCTGATATCTCTTGAGCCTGTCGGATAACCCCTTTTGAAGAATCCTTTCTGGGGTGGGGTATGGTGATAATCTTCCTTACTCCCGGTTTACTCAGCGTTACATGACTTCCTGTTTGTCGCTGCTTAACCCATCCGTCAGCCTCTAACCGTTTAATTAACTCCGCACTTTGCATCAATCCTCCATCTCGTTAACATGTGGGTATAATACCCACCAAGAATGATGATGTCAATACATTTGTGGGTGTAACACCTACGATTATTGTCAATGCGTTTACCCAAATCACTATGCGTTAAGTAACTCCACGCATAAGACAATTATCAAGGCTCGCTTCAGCGGGCCTTTTCTTTTCCTGTAAATCACACACAGCGCCCCGTAAAACGGAGGTGAGGTCATGAGACGAATGAGCACGATATACAGCAGATTATCGTACGGAACAGGTGCTGGGTTAACTGGTGCTGGCGTGTCAGAAAAGACGTATTCCGCCGCAACCAGCCCAAGCGGTTCTTGGTTGATAGTTGAAACAATTTCCGGATTAACACTCAGCGATTGGGCAATCATCGTCGGCATCATCTGTACCGCGGGGACGTTTGCTGTCAACTGGTATTACCGACGCAAGGAATTTCAGTTGAAATCAGGTGATGTCTGATGAATAAACGTAAAATTGCCGCCGGTGTCGTTTGCTCTGTAGCTATCGCCATTTCTACGGTTTTGTCATGGGGTAACGTCCGCACAGATAGGGATGGGCTTGAATTGATTGGTAACGCGGAGCAATGCCGCCGCGATCCGTATATTTGTCCAACTGGGATTGCAACTGATGGGCTGGGGAATACGCACAACGTTTATGCAGGGAAAACGGACGAACAGATAGCGCGTGATTGGGAGCGAAACATTCTGGAAGCCGAATCCTGCGTTAATCGGTACGCCAACGGAAAAAAGCTACCGGATGGTGCATTCAGCGCAGCGGTGAGTATCGCTTTTAATGCTGGCTGCCCGACGATGCAGAAATCGACGATGTTCCAGCTATTCCGGGCAGGAAATATTCCGGCCGCGTGCGAACAGTTCCCGCGCTGGGTATACGGCGGTGGAAAGAAACTACCGGGGCTGGTTATTCGGCGAGATAAGGAGCGGGCGTTATGCCTGTCATGAACATTATCCCGATCACGTTCCGGGATGCCTGTCAGTTCGTCGCCGAGTTACATCGACACAACAAACCGCCGCGGGGCCATAAATTCAGCATCGGGTTGCAGGATGATACGGGATCGTTGGTTGGCGTAGTGATGGCCGGGCGCCCGATAGCGCGGCATCTCGACGACGGGCTAACTCTTGAGGTAAACCGGACCTGCACGGACGGCACACAGAACGCCAATTCTATGCTGTATGGCGCAGTGCGTCGGGCAGCGTGGGGAATGGGATACCGGCGAATCATCACGTACACTCAAGCTGATGAGTCGGGGGTATCGCTTCGCGCAGCTGGTTTTGTGCTGATTAAAACGCTTCCGCCCCGCGGGAGTTGGGCTGAATCCAGCGTGAAGATGCGAGAAAAGCGCGATCTTGTCGGCAGTGGCGGGGTAGAGCGTCGATTGTGGGAGGTCAGAAGGGCATGTCTATCCTACCAAGCTGGAAAATAACAGCTCTGGCGCTGGTGTCTGGTATCGCTATCGGTGGCGCATTTTGCTGGTGGATCACATCAACGAGCTATGACGCCGATATAGCCGTATTGAAAAGCCAGCAAGCCGAACAGTTGAAAGTTATATCTGATCAAGCCACGGCAGACAGTGAAGCCGCTCGACAACGCGAACACGGTTTCCAACAGCAAATAGCGACACTCGACGCCGAACGAACAAAGGAACGGGAAAATGCGAAACGTGAAGCTGACCGTCTACGTGCTGATATTGTCAGCGGCCAGCGCAGGGTGCAGTTCGCCAGTGCCGCCCTTGCAACCTGTGAGCAATCAGCGGGAGCAGTACGCAGCGCCAGCGGCTTGGGTAATGCAGCCGCCGTCCAACTCTCTGCAACTGCTGGACGAAACATTCTCGATATCCGAACAGGAATAAATGACGACCAGGCTAAGCTGCTTTACCTGCATGAGTACATCAGGGCGCTACAGGCTCAGGGCGCAGTGGCGAAATAGAGAATTATTGTAATCAAAGATTGCTGTTCAAGATCCCGTTGGTTTTATTGAAGATGTCATGTAACTTTCGAATAATTACGTTGGATTTCTCTGCATCTTCATTGTAATCAATGGGAAGAACATTTGCCGTCATGGCTATATTATTCCGGTTTTGAATCAAACCAACCTCTACGTTGTCTTTTTTAAGCCACCACTGGATGTGATTGGATGGAGAATGCTCAAGTTTCCATCCATCGAGGAGTTCCTGAGTTTCACAATAGGCCAGAACATCAAAAATGTTCTTATCCGCATCGCAATCAATGTGTGCACAAATTAGGTCGTCAGTCCAATCACTCATAATCAGTACCTCGTCATGTAAAGTTATTAGGCTTTATCGGCAATAAACTTAAAAACTTAATAGAGAGACCATCATGGCAAAACCGGACTGGGGCGAGCTTCAGCAACGGTTCCTGTCCGATCATGCCCAAACGACATTAATAGCAGGCATTCACTGAGTGCCTGTGATAATGCGGTTTATTCCCACATGTGAGGAAAACTTACTGATATATTGCATTACAGCGTTTCCGTATGTTTTAATTACCTTAAAAGAATTCATACTCATGCCTAGTTGGGATGAGATTATGTACAGGCGTGTGCGGCTTCTTCCTTAGACTGATTTTCACGGCTTCTGTTGTTGGTATTGATGAGAGCTTAACCTCGTTTGCAATATCGTTCTTACTTGCGGAAGTTATCAGTGTCGTTGCGGAGTTTACCGTTAAGGAGGGTTCAATTATGGGTAAAATATTATTGAGCAATACTATCTCAGCTGTCAAAAACAGTCTGGATGTAAGCCGCAGTTTCAGGCTTAGCCTGCTGATGAGCTTGTGAGACCCAAGCGAAAACAACACGATCTGATTGCGCCGCCCTCGGGCGGTTTTTTATTGCCATCACCATGCCTATTTATGAGTGAACAGCGTAATGGCCTATACTCCTCCATATCAACAGGAGGAACCATGTCACACAATCTAGGTGATTTATCACGTGAAGGACGCGACAAGGTTAACGTCGATATAGCAGCATCAGGCGTGGCGTATAAAGAGCGGATGAACATGCCGGTCATTGCTGAGCAGGTAGAACGCGAACAGCCTGAACATCTACGTGAGTATTTCCGTGAGCGTGTAGCGCACTACAGAGAAGTGAGCAAACAGTTCCCACGCGGCACTGATTCGGTCTATCAGCAGATGGCTGAGGTTAATGGTAAGAAGTAAAAGATTACAATCAGGTGCGCGAGATGGCTTAAACGTGACACCGATAGAGCTGGCCCGAGGTTTCGGTAAAACTGTTAGAGGGTATGGCCCATGGGTTCGAATCCCATCCTGATTACCAACACTAGCCCTGGCATCTGCCGGGGCTTTTTGTTTCCAAAATCATTACGCCAAGGCATAAGCATATGAGTTATCAACGCTGCACCTATTGTGGCTCACAGCTTCACACTGTTGCCAACTGTCCCAAAACGTGGGCAGGTTCATCACGCCGCGCTAACCTCCGCTGTGGCTACTGTGGTGCACAGGGGCACACATCAAGCGCCTGTCCGCACAATGCAAGCAGTGCCAATCGCAGGCGGTTGAATGATGATTTCTATTTGGATTGATTGGAGGACTCATGCGATTAACTGTTCTTGATGATGATCCGGGGCAAAAGATAAGGATTGGAATAGATCGCTATCGCGTGTGGCTTGATGATAAAGAAGTGCGCCATTGCCTCACCGCAGATGATGATAAAGGTGAAGTTATTTCGATTGTGACTGATGAAAATGGCTGGATGGTTGCGGAGAACGGTGAAGTAAAACGGCGCACTCGGTACGGTCAAGTGAGGATCGAACCGTGGGAAAACTAAAGCCATACGGCAGCAAATGGCAGCGCTCACGCATTGAATTCCTACGCGCCAATCCACTATGTGTCATGTGCCAGCAGGCTGGCCGGTATGAGCCAGCTGTTGTCGTTGACCATATCAAACCGCATAGGATGCATGAGGCCATGACATCGGAAGAAATGGCAACAGCCCAGCGGTTGTTCTGGGACAGAAAGAACTGGCAAGGGTTATGCAATCCACACCACAACTCAACGAAGCAACGCATGGAGAAGAGCGGAAAGGCAGTAGGGTGCAATGAGGATGGACTACCGCTTGATCCGAATTCCCATTGGTTCAAATGAGAATGACTATCAAATGATGGTAAATGAGAATTATTATCGACATCAAGAGGGGGAGGGCGGGTCGAAACTCAGAGTCTTTTGCCCTCAATGACCGACCACCGTCCTTTTTGTGCACAACCGCGAAATGAAAAGTTTTTTTCTGGGAGGTTCCGATGGCAGGACGACGCCCGAAACCGACCCATCTTAAGGTGGTTACCGGCAATCCGGGTAAACGCAAACTGAACAATAAAGAACCACTGCCCGCTCGTGAAATCCCCAGCCCACCCTCACATCTTTCAGATTGGGGGAAAACAGCCTGGGGACGAGTAACTGTACTTCTTGATGGAATGGGGGTGCTAACGGTAGCGGATGTTTTTGCACTAGAACGTTTGTGTGACATCTACGCCGACATTCTTCAACTGCGTAACACCATTGCTGACGAGGGGAGAACGTACACGGTTCAGACCGAGGGGGGATTTTTAATAAAAGCAAATCCCGCCGTCGCAATGTTAGCTGATGCCGATCGCCGTTTTAAAAGTTACTTAGTTGAATTCGGCCTGACCCCAGCCGCCAGAACGAAGGTAAAAGTTGATGGTGGAGAAAAAGAAGAAGACCCGCTCAACCAGTTCTTCGGTTGATCTTGCAACTCAATACGCACTCGACGTCACATCGGGTAAAGAGATTGCAGGTCCAGATATTCGAAACTCCTGCAAACGCCATCTTAATGATCTGGAGTCCTGCCATGCGCGGGGGTTGAATTGGGATATCGAATCGGCTCAGCGTGCGATCGATTTCTTTGCAAAAGTTCTAAAACTGAACGGGGGGGAACACGAAGGACAGCCGTTCATTCTTTTGCCATGGCAGTGCTTCGTTGTCGGCTCTATTTTCGGTTGGAAAAATTCAGAAGGATATCGCCGTTTCCGCATGGTGTATGTGGAGTCAGGAAAAGGTTCTGGAAAATCGCCATTGTCAGGAGGCGTAGGCCTTTATTGCCTGGTGGCAGATAGGGAACCACGCGCAGAAGTTTATGCAGCGGCAACGAAAAAAGACCAGGCAATGATCCTCTTTCGTGATGCCGTGGCGATGGTTGACCTGTCGCCCGCGTTGGCGCAGCGCATTCATAAGTCAGGCGGGGCGGGCAAGGAATGGAACCTTGCATTTCTGCAAACCGGCTCATTTTTCAGACCTATCAGCTCCGATGATGGTCAGTCCGGCCCACGCCCACACTGTGCATTGATAGACGAAGTACACGAACATAAAAGCAATCAAGTCGTGGAAATGATGCGTGCAGGCACGAAAGGCCGCAGGCAGGCATTGATTTTCATGATCACCAACAGTGGTCACGATAAAACCAGTGTCTGTTACGATTATCATGAGTACGGGCGCAAGGTTGCAGATGGTTCAATAGAAGATGACAGTTTCTTCTCGTTTATCTGTTCGCTCGATGAGGGTGAGGATCCGTTTCAAGATGAGTCATGTTGGAAAAAGGCCAATCCGTCCCTGGGACATACGTTCGGTGAACGCTATTTGCGCGAACAAGTTACCCAGGCCCGCGGCATGCCAGCAAAAGAAAGCATTGTCCGCAGGCTAAATTTCTGCCAGTGGGTTGATGCTGATAATCCGTGGATGAGCAGTGATGTCTGGATGGGATGCGAGTCCGATTTTAGACTAGAAGATTTGCATGGAGAAGAGTGTTACGGCGGTCTGGATCTGTCCGGGACGCGTGACCTTACTGCGCTGGCGCTTTATTTCCCCCGGTTAAAACGCCTGCTGGTGGAATTCTGGACGCCCAAAGACACCTTGTCTCACCGGGCAAAAACAGATCGAGTTCCCTATGATGTTTGGGAAAAGGCCGGATACTTGCATACTACGCCCGGGAAGGCTGTGAAGTATGGTTTTGTGGCTGAACGTATTGCAGAACTGGCTCTTCGTTTTGATATCCGGAAGATCGCCTTTGACCAGTACCGCATTAAGTACCTGGAGCCTGAACTGGAGGAGGCGGGCGTAACCGTTCCGTTGGTTCAGCATGGTCAAGGATTTTATAAAGCGCAGGATTCAGGGTTATGGATGCCTCATTCGATCGAGATTTTCGAAGGGCTACTTGATGATAAAGAGGTCATCATAAAAACTAATCCGTGCTTGCGCTGGAACGCGGCTTCGGCGGTTCTTGAGTCAGACCAGAAAAATAACCGAATTTTTGCCAAGAAAAAAAGCACGGGCCGTATTGATGGTGTTGTTGCCTCGGCGATGGCGATCGGCTGTGCAGAGCAGCCCGATGATGATGACGGCGATATCAACGACTTTTTCAGCGATCCAATCATAGTGTGAGCCTCCATGAATAAAGAGAAAAAGCCTGGCGTGGTGAAAAGCGCTATTAGCCGATGGCTTGGCATACCCATTGCTTTGACGGATGGCGAATTCTGGTCGGCGTTTTATGGCGCGGAGTCAGCTGCAGGGAAAACGGTCACTGTAGATAAAGCACTGCAGTTATCGGCGGTCTGGTCATGCGTCCGCCTACTGTCGGAAACTATTGCTACGCTGCCGGTCGGTTTTTATGAACGGACAGCAGACGGGCGGCAGTCTGCCAACGATCATCCCTTGTATGAACTGCTGCACAATCAGCCGAACGCCGATATGACGGCCGTAGAGTTCTGGGAAATGATTATGGCGGGGTTGCTACTGTGGGGAAATGCTTACGCAGAAATAGATCGCACAGGGAAACGCATCACTGCACTCATTCCACTACGCCCCGAACGAATGAAGGTCGAATTGAGCAGCAATGGTGATCCGATCTACACCTACAGGGATATAACTGGTGGCAGGACTCGCAGGATAGACGAATGTGACTTGATGCACGTCCGGGCATTCAGTACGAATGGCATCGTCGGCCTGTCACCGGTGAGTTACGCACGGGAAACTCTGGGGTTATCTATGGCTACCAATGAGGCGAGCTCCAAGATATTTGCTAACGGTATGCGTCCCAGTGGGGTTCTTTCCATGGATCAAATATTGAAGAAAGAACAGCGCGATGAAGTGCGGGAAAGCCTGGTGAAACAATTCTCGGGCTCAATGAACACGGGGAAAATGATGGTGCTGGAGGCCGGAATGAAATTCCAACCCATCACCATGAACCCGGAAGATGCGCAGATGTTACAGAGCCGAGCATTCAACATTGAGGAAATCTGCCGCTGGTTTCGTGTTTGGCCCGGGCTCATCGGACACAACGCTGCAGGTCAAACGATGTGGGGCAGTGGTGTCGAGCAGATGCTCATCGGATTTCTTACGTTCTCATTGAGACCGTGGCTAACGCGGATCGAACAATCTGTTCGCCGGAGTTTGCTCATACCTGGAGAGCGTAATCGTTATTTCGCGGAGTTTTCTATTGAAGGTTTATTACGTGCAGACAGCGCCGCGCGCGCAGCATTTTATTCAACTATGACGCAAAACGGCCTCATGACCAGAAACGAGGCTCGGGGAAAAGAAAATCTTCCACCTCACTCAAGTGGCGATCAGTTGACCGTCCAGTCAAATCTTCTGCCGTTAGATCAACTGGGTAAAACCGGTGACAGCGAACAGGCAAAAAACGCCCTGCGTGAATGGCTGGGCATCAAATCAGAGGAGAAACCGGAATGCACCGGAAACACGCAGCCTTAAAAATTAAGGCGTTCAATTTCGACATAAAGGCCGTCAATGATGACGGCCTTTTTTCTGGGTACGGATCGGTGTTTGACGTGGTGGATAGCTACGGTGAGGTTGTTGCGCCTGGCGCGTTTGTCGACAGTATCGCCGAGGCAAAAAATAAGGTCCGCACGTTTCCAGTCCTCTGGCAGCATCGCACCGCCGAACCCATCGGAAACTGGAACATCGACAGCCTGAAAGAAGATACGTATGGGCTTTTTGGTGAAGGTGAGTTGTGGATGGACGATGCGGCATATGCCAAAACCGCCTGGCGTGGCATGAAGTCACGAGCCATTACCGGGTTGTCCATCGGCTACTACGTTCGTGAATCCAATTTTGACGAAAAAACCCGAATTCGAACGCTGACGAAGCTGGATTTAGTTGAAATCTCCATCGTAACAGTACCAGCCAATGATGAGGCCCGTATTGACGTGATCAAGTCGAAATTGGCTCATGGCGGTTTACCTACATTACCCGAATTTGAGCAGCTCCTGCGTGAGGCAGGCTTCTCGAAAACACAGTCTGCGGTGATCGCCAATCGCGGACTGTCGCACCTGCTTGACCGGAGTGAGTCCGGGGGCGAAGACGGCGAAACCAAAGCGGCTATCGCGGCCATGAGCCAGCGACTCAGCCAGTTTTCTCTCCCTAAAATCCTTTAAGGAAAAATTATGTACCAGAAGAAATCCGCGGAAGACCAGCCGCAAAATATCGGTGAAATCTCAGCGCAACTCAATCAGGTTATCGATCAGGTAAAGAGCTTTGGCGAGGATATTGCCAAAAAAATGCAGAATGGCGAAACAGTGACGCAAGAACTTAAAACTCGCACTGACGAAAGCCTGACCCAAATGAGTGAGCTTAAAGAGCGCCTTACTGAACTGGAGCAAAAATCGGCGCGGCGCCAGAATGATCAGCCAGCGGAACAGAAATCACTGGGACAACTGGTGGTGGAAAGCGAGGCATTCAAAGGCATGGACAGTTCTGCCCGTAAAAGCATCCGGGTGAAACTGGAACAGAAAGACATCATGAACGTGCCGGCGACGACGGGAATTGGTGTCAGTGCGACAAATAGTCTGGTGGTATCCGATCGTGTCCCGGGGATTGTTGCTCCGCCGGAACGTACTATGACCATTCGAAATCTGCTGATGCCAGGCACAACTGGCTCTAACAGCATTGAGTATGTTCAGGAGACTGGTTTTACCAATAATGCCGCCCCGACTGCCGAAGGTGTGAAAAAGCCCCAGTCCGATATCACCTTTGAACTGAAAACTGCGCCCGTACGAACCATCCCGCATTTTTTCAAAGCCTCCCGGCAGATTTTGGATGATGCACCTGCGCTGGCCAGTTACATCGATGGCCGCGCCCGTTACGGATTACGTTATGCAGAGGAATTGCAGTTACTCAGTGGTGACGGTACTGGCGCGAACATTCTGGGAATTTTGCCGCAGGCTGCGGAGTTCTCCCCGTCACTCACCCTGACGGGCGCTACGCCGATTGACCGTTTGAGACTGGCTATCCTCCAGTCGGTACTGGCGGAATATCCGTCTTCTGGGTTTGTTCTGAACCCGATCGACTGGGCGGGTATCGAGCTGACGAAAGATGGCGAAGGTCGTTACATTATCGCTCAGCCGGTAAACGGCAGTGTTGCCCGTCTGTGGGGCTTACCGGTAGTAGAAACTCAGGCGATTGTTCAGAATACGTTCCTGACTGGCGCGTTTAATCTGGCGGCCCAGATCTATGATCGGCAGGAGATTGAAGTATTGCTGTCCACGGAGAACGAAGACGACTTTGTGAAAAACATGGTCACCATTCGTGCTGAAGAGCGCCTGGCGCTGGCCGTTTACCGCCCGGAAGCGTTTGTTACCGGTACGGTGACGGCACCGTAATTGATTTGCATCAGGGCCGCTCACGCGGCTCTTTCTTTTGGAGAATCGCATGAGCAGAGCGACAAAAAAAAGTGTGGGTGATGAGGCCAATGCCACTGCAGGTGATACAGCCCAGATTTCAGGAGGGGACGTTTCTGTCCAGCCACTACGCCGGTTCATGGACGGGGATGTGTTTCGCACTCCGCATGATGAACCATTTACGGTGTCACGCCTGCGGGCGGCAGATTTACGCGCGAATGGGTTGGTTGCCATCGTAAGCGATATTCCATCAAACAAAATGTCCCAGCAGCCTGAAACGAAGGGGTGAGTATGTCCGCCGTGTCCATTGAAACAGCGATGCATCATCTGCGGCTGGAGGATGACACAGAACTGGATTTGGTTAAGGGCTATCTGGATGGGGCGGAGGATTTGGCAATGCAGTACCTGAATCGGCGATTCTATCACGATCGGGAAGCGCTGACCTCCGCTGAAGAGAATGGAACGGCTGGCGATCGTCCTATTGTTATTACCCCATCCATTCAGATTGGCGTGTTACTGATACTCACAAACATCAATGAGAATCGTGGTGACTTGCCTGGTGAGGGGATACCTGCTGCTGCCGTCCGTTTTCTTGAGCCATACCGAATCAACATGGGGGTATAGGTTGTCATGAAAGTTGGAGCATTGCGCCACCGCGTAACCATTCAGAACTTCACAACAACCCGCGACGCTGGCGGACAGCCGATTGAGGTATGGAGTGAAGGTGCGACAGTATGGGCCGAGGTCGCCCCTATCAGTGGCCGTGAACTGGTTGCCGCTGGCGCGGTATCTGCCGAGGCAACAATTCGCGTGTGGATGCGTTTTCGTCGCGATGTCACGGCGGCATCTCGCTTGTTGTGTCGTAATGGCCCGTTCGCCGGATTAACGCTGGATATTATCGGTCCGCCGATCCCGGACGGCAAATGCACCCGGCTGGAAATATTGTGTAAGCAGGGGGTGAAACGTGATTGATTTTAGTCTCGATTTTTCTGGTCTGAACGATATCGCCAAAGATTTGGAAAATCTGAGTCGTGCGGAAAACAACAAGGTTTTGCGTGATGCGACTCGCGCTGGAGCTGATGTTCTGAAAGAAGAGGTTATCGCCCGAGCTCCTGTTCGCACTGGGAAAATGAGTAAAAACGTTGTGGTGGTGACCCAAAAGTCACGGCGCCGCGGCGAAATCTCATCCGGCGTACATATTCGTGGTGTTAACCCGAATACCGGGAACAGTGACAACAAAATGAAAGCCAGCAATCCGCGTAATTCGTTTTACTGGAGATTCGTTGAAATGGGTACGGCCAAGGCCCCTGCGCATCCGTTTGTTCGCCCGGCGTTCGACACAAGGCAAGAAGAGGCCGCGAATGCCGCCATTGCGCAAGCTAATCGCGCTATCGACGAGGTATTGAGTAAATGACCGAAACCGACATTTACCCGTTAATCTCCGCGCTGGCGGGCGGTAATGTTTATCCGTATGTCGTCCCGCTGAACAGCGAGGGTGAGCCAGCCATTTCACCGCCGTGGGTTGTGTTCTCTTTTGTATCCCAGCCGTCTGCTGATGTGCTGTGCGGCCCGGCAGAAACAACATCATCCGTTCAGTTTGACGTTTACGCGAAAACTATCGCACAGGCACGGGAAATTCGTGGCGAGGTCATCGCGGCATTGTCGCCTCTCAGTCCTGGTAACCAGATGTTAACGCATGGGAATGATCCTGATACTGGATTGTACCGCGCTACAGCAGAGCTACAGTTCGTCGACTAACTCATACACCATCACCATCCCAACCCGCCATTGAGCGGGTTTTTTATTTGGAGAAAACCCATGACGAGTAAATATGAAAAAACGCAGGGTACGCAGATCAGTGTGTCTGCCAGCGCCGCCACCGAAGCTAACCCCGCTGGCGCCACATGGCAGGGCATTAACTGTTCCACTAAGGAAATCAGTTATACCGGCGGACAGAAGTCGGATATTGATGTGACCACGTTGTGCTCTGAAGAACAGGAAATGACGAATGGTCTTGCCGCGCCGGCAGAGGTCACGATTTCCGGCAACTGGAGCAAAGACGAAGAAGGTCAGGAGACGTTGCGTACGGCTTATGACACAGATGCGTTGCACGCCGTCAAAGTGGTTTTCCCTTCTGGAAATGGTTATGCGTTTCTGGCCGAAGTCCGCCAAAACAGCTGGAGCGTATCAACTGCTGGTGTTGTTACCGCATCGTTCACGCTGCGACTGAAGGGTAAACCTGTACCAATTTCTGCGTAATGGCGGCTTCGGCCGCCTTTCTTTTTTTCTGATAACTGGAATAAATGAAATGGTAAAGAGGGTGTCACAGACATTACGCGATCTGGCATTGGCGCCAGGGGCTGGATTTCGCACAAAAACGATTCCCGTCCCTGAGTGGAATGGTGTAAAGGTCACGTTGCGCGAGCCATCGGCGAATGCATGGTCAAGAGCGAGAAAACTTCTTGCTGATGCAGGGGATGCGGATACAGAAATCGATGAAGACAGAGTCCAACGGGGTTTAAAAGCGGATGTGGTTCTCTTTATCGATATCCTGCTTGATGAATCTGGCTCTCTGGTTTTCAGTGAAAATGATGTTGACGAATTAGCATTGAAGTTCGGTCCGGTTCATACGCGATTGCTCCGGCAGGCATTGGCATTATCAAACCTGAACGAAGAGGACGCTAAAAAAAAGTAGCCGCCCCGAGCGTGTTATTCTTAATGTCGTTGGCGCTTCGCATGGGCCGCACACTAAATGAGTTATCCCAATCCATGCCCGCCTCTGAGTTACTCATGTGGATGGAGTATGACCGGATAAATCCTATCAGCGATAGGCGTGGCGACATACAGGCCGCACAGATAACTTCAGCTATCTACAACTCTCACGGTTGCAAGGTTTCATTAGAGGAGGCGATCCTTCAGTGGAATGAGCCAGAGGAGAGAGATTCGCCTGATGGTCTGGAAAGCTTTCTGGGGGCGCTGGCTACATAACGTTATATGGCGGCCCCGATAGTGATTTCCGGGTTAACTGGTGGTAACTTGTAACCACTTGTTACTGATGGGGATCGAAGTGAAAAAGATAACTATTTTTATAACAACCATTTTGCTGTCTGGTTGTGCCATTGATATGTCAAGAGACAATGAACTTAATTATATTAATGGGATTTCATATAAGCAAAAAGGAGAATATGAGTATATAAAACAGTATAAAAAGATATATTATAATTCAGATGCTTCTATGGAAAAAATAAAAATCTGTGCTCTTAGGAATGTGACAAATAGAGACGTTAACCTTAATGATTCATCTAAAAGCTTTGTCGGGTCATATACTGGGAACTATTATAATATTAATTCATCATCAAAAGTAAGTGGTGGTGATGTTGTCTCCCTTTCTGGAGAGAAAACGTTGGTTATCAATGGCTCTACAGGGTATGCTTTTGATTCTGGAATAATATCTGTTAATAGAGTTGTTAGATTTACCCTTGATATTTTGAATGCAGATAAAACCTTAGAATATACATTTAGTAATATTCAACAAGCTCAAACCGAGACCGGATATCTGCCAAATGACGGATTTAATGATATAGGTACATGGAAAGGTGCTGCTGCAGCACAGGCTGTAAAGTCCTTGGAGGATGTGACTAAAAATATTGATGATTGTTTGAAAATATAAAAACAATAGTTAACTTTTATACAACCCACTTCGGTGGGTTTTTTATCGCCCGGAGAAAATCAAATGGCAACCCTGCGTGAATTAATTATCAAGATTTCGGCTAATTCCACTTCATATCAGTCAGAGATTGCTCGCGCATCGCGTATGGGTGCAAATTATTATAAAACGATGGAGTCCAGCGCGGATCGGCACAGTACAGCAATAAAACGCAACCAGCTTGCATTGAAGGAATTAACCTCCCAGTTTCAAAGTACCCAAGCAATGGCAACTCGTGCATTAGGTGCTATTGGTGGCGCGTTTGCCGTTGGGGGTATGATCAGTACCGCCGATGAATGGGGGCAAATTTCATCACGCATCAAAATGGCCACTGAGTCTGGGGCGGAATATGGTGTTGTTCAGCAACGTCTGATGGAGATTAGTGACAGAACATATAAAAGCATTAATGAACAGGCGGAATTGTTTATTCGCAGTTCTAATGCAATGAAAGAACTGGGTTACTCAACATCTGGCACCATTGACTTCATTGACTCCATATCCAGCGCATTAACTATTAATGCTGCCAGCGCCCAAAAGGGCGAAAGTGCAATTAATGCATTGTCCAAGTCTATGGTTGCGGGAAAGGTCTCGGGCGATAACTGGAATACGGTAATGGAGGTGATGCCGACCGTCATTGGTGATATTGCCCGTTACTTAAACATTACGGAAACAGAGGTTAAGAAACTGGCCGCAGCGGGTAAATTGTCTATGGGGCAATTTGCTGATGCCGTCATTGCCGCCCGCACCGAGAATGCCAAACTGGCTGAAGATATGCCAACAACGGTAGGTGATGCCATCACAAAGCTATCAAACCACTGGAAGGCGTATATCGGTGATGCGAACAGCGCGACGGGTACAACACAGGCCATGGCTGATGCCATTGGGCTGGCTGCTGATAATATCGATCTGCTGGCAACGGCAGGCGCGGCACTGGCTGGCGGGGTAGCGGCCAAATACCTGCTGACAATGGCAAATAACGGCAAAAATGCGGCAAAAGAAATTCTGTCCGCCAGAGCCAGCCAAATTGCCTTGGCGGATGCGCAACTCCAGGCTACGCAAACCCTCCAATATAAAGCTACTATCGAGCGCCGAGCAGCCCAAGCGGCGGCAGAGTCAGCCGTTGGGGCGAGTAACCAGCGTTTAGCTACTCTTGCTCTGGTTCAGGCCCGAAATAAAGAAACGGTCGCTATCAATGCAACCGCAGTCGCGCAAACGCGGTTGAATGCCGCAACAAATGTTTGGAGAGGGCTTGGCTCGGGGTTACTGGGAATTTTGGGCGGGCCGGTGGGATTGGCCGTCACTGCGGCATCTGTTGCGGCCGGCTTTTTACTGATGCATGACAGTGGTGAGCAGGTCAAGGAAAGCCTGATTAACATGCAACAGCCGGTTGCCAGCCTGGTTGAGCAATATCGGGCGTTGGGGGATGTGCAGAAAACGTCTGCATTGCACGAGTTGAACAAAAAGCTCTCGGAATCTGATGAGGCGTTGCGTAAATCAACAGACACGCTCCGCGATTACGCCGAGGCACTGGTAACTACGTGGGTAGGTGGGTCCGAATACAGTTCTCCAGTACCGGTTATCAGTAGTGATGATCAGCAATCCCTGGATACATTTATCAGATCACTGGGAGAAATAGAGGGCAGTGCGGGGGGGATAAAAAATGTTGAAGGGTATCTGCAGGCCAACGTTAACGCGTTTGCAGATAGCGCCCGTCTGACTGACGATCAGCGTGATCGCCTGCAAAATTTGACGCTAGCCTATGTGCAAGGACGGATAAAGGTAGAGGAATATACCGAAAAGTTGCGCGAGGTAACCAGCGTCACTCAGGATGCAGCGGCAGCGAATCGTCAGTTATCTGCATCACTGAGTATTGATTTTTCGAAACAACTCACTAGCGCTAACCTGGCACTGGACGTTTCGGCGCTGGCGGCAAAAGGTGCGACTAAAGAGGCCGACTTGCTGCGTGGAGCCTATGCGGCCGCTGGCGAACAGGCATCCGCTTTGGCACCAGAAATTCAAAAGATTGTTGCCGCGGGTGGAAATATTGATGTGTCTCCCGGACTTGAGGGTGTGCGTGATTGGGTACAGATACAGGTCAAAATTCAGGAAAATAACGAACGCGCCAAAGAATTCGCCTCTTCAATAAAGACTGGTGCCAGTGAGACAAAAAAACTTGGCGAGGCATACGATAAATTAATCCAGCAGCAACGGCAGCAGATCGCTTTGCACGGGCAGGATAGTGAATTAGCCAAAACTCGCTATCAACTAGCAAACAGTGAGCTAATGGTATTGAGCGAGTCACAGAAAGCGGTGATTGAGCGCAATGCCACCGAGTTAGACAGACTTAATACGCTCGATAAATATAAGTCTCTGATGGAGCAATTACGGACACCGGAAGAACAGGTTCTGTCTGTGACTAAAGAACGTTTGGAGCTTCTAAAAGCCGCCACGCCAGCGGCTGAGGAATACCGGGAAGCATTGGACAAGATATCAAAATCCACGGTAAGCGAAGCGCCGAAATTTGGCGGTCTTGATGCATCTATTGGCGGCGCCTCTGGTGAGCTAATCAGGGTGGCGGATGCCGAAAAGGAATTGCAAAAATGGCATGACACTCAACTTGCAATGCAAGAAAAGTTGCTTAAAGAACAAGAGGGATATGAACAGGCTTACGCTGATCGCATTGTTGAAATTGAACAGAAAACCGCTGATAAAAGGCAATCCATTCAGTCAGCCTACACATCCGCATCTTTAAGCATGATATCAACACTAACCAGTGATGCAGCTAGCCTACTTTCAACGATGGGTGAAGAGGGAAGCGCGGCTTATAAGGCAATGTTTATTGCCAGTAAAGCAGCGTCAATTGCTCAGGCAATAATCAATACTGAAGAGGCTGCCACCAAGGCAATGGCTCAAGGTGGAACTTTATTCGGATTACCAATGGCAACGGTTATCCGTGGTGCGGGTTATGCATCAGTAGCCCTTATGGCCTCAACCACCATTGCCGGTATGGCACATGACGGTATTGATAATGTTCCCCGCGAAGGCACTTGGTTGCTCGATAGAGGCGAGCGCGTTGTTGATGCACGTACCAATGCGGATTTGAAGGGGTATCTATCCAGCAAACTAACCAGCGCCGGAGACAGCGCAACCACTAACAATGGTGGCAACGTGATTATCCATCAGAATATATCCGTCTCTGGCAGTGGTGATAAGGCGCTAGCGTCGGCGATGGAGCAAGCGGCCAATAAAGGGGCTACCGATGGGGCTTCACTGGCCCGTCAGCAATTATTGCAGGATTTCCAGACTCGCGGACAGGCACGACGATTATTGGGCGTTTAATCCCATTTAATAAAGATTATTGCAGGAGATATTTATGCAAGAGAAATTCGTTATTAAAAATACCGCCGGTTTATATATCGGAAATATGATTATCGGCACTGATGTAACGTTTGTGCTGAAACTCGAATTAGCGAAGACATTTGCTAATGATGTAGCAGCAAATGATTTTATCGAAAAGAGCGGCCTGGCTGATGTTGAAGTTAAAAAGGTCAATGTAATTACTACGATTGGAGAGGTGTGATTATGAATGATACTAACAACGCCATTTTAAAATCCGCCGCCATTGGCGATGGTGTTATCCATGCGAATAAACTGCGTGAAACAGAAGAACAGCGCCGCATTACAGCGATTGAAGAGCGGGTTGTTGCGCTTGAATCTGCGCTTTCGGGAGGAACTATTACTGCAACCCGTATATTGAAAATTGAAGCTAATGGTTGCGCAGGATAACCACGCAACCGGTTTATTAATTGATGTCTTTAAAATTTGTGAGGAAGTTAGCTAGATTAAGCACGTGTTTGTCATCTTTTTGAAGCTTTAATTGTTCAAGTAATGCTTTCTTTTCAACGGGATTAAATCTTGTGAAAAATAAAGCAAGAGTGAACCTCAAAGCCAAGATCTCTTCACCTAAAGATTGAAGAGAGGAACCATCAATAGAATCGGCAAACTGAATATCTTTGTCACTCATTTTTATTTCCTTAATCCGAAGGTAATCAGCCATCTCCTCCGGGGTAAACGCCTGCGCTCATACGCGGGCGGGCTGATGGGTTCCCTTGTGCTGTGCGTAATGTTTTTGCTTTTACGTTAGCCCTACAACCACGGGCTGTATAGCCTGATATTTGATCAGTTTTTCAAGCGAGGAAACATGCCTGACGTTATCGACTGGCCAGATGCTCTTGTTCCTTCATCATTAGGCTGGCGGCTGGAAAGCAACTCAAAATCATTCCGATCGCCATTCAACGGGGCGACGCAAACAGTTCGTTATCCCGGCTCCCGCTGGCGCTGCACTCTGTCATTGAACAATATGCCTGACGATAAATCCCGACGCGTAGAGGCGCTGGTGGCGTCGCTTGATGGTGAATACGGCAGAGTTAAATTGTGGGACTACGGACGGAGAGGCAGAACGCCAGCAGGATCGCCGTTGGTCGCTGAATCCGGGCAAACAGGAACAGAACTGAATACATACGGCTGGACGCCCGGCACAATAGTTCTGAAAACAGGTGATTACATCACTGTTAATGATGAATTGAAAATCATTGTGGCCGATGCCGTCAGTGATGGAAACGGTTTTTCTGTTATCAATATTGCGCCCATGCTGCGATCCTCACCGCCCGCCGACTCCCCAATAGAGATACAGAAACCCTACGGCATTTTCAAACTGATTGATAACGATCAGGGTGTAATGAATCGCGTTCCTGGTGTTTTTACAAGTACCAGCATTGAACTTGAGGAGGCGTACTAATGCTGTATTCACCATTTTCCGAGGAAATGGCCGATCTGCTGTCCAGGGATCGTGTAACGGCAGCGGTCGCCGGGAAGATTCATTTTAAATCTGGTACCACTTATGCCCATACCGGCACCGGACAGTTAACGCTGGGTGGTGAAGTTTATTACGGCGTTGGCATGTTTGGCTCTATTGATGACGTAAAAGAGGAGCATACAACCAGCCCGACACAACTCAAATTAACGTTAACGGGACTGGACACCAGCCTGATTGCAAAAACCATGAATGAGTCATGTGTGGGCCGCAATGCTGAATTGTATATCGTGGCATTGAGTGATGAGGGAGTACCTCTGGGGTACGAATTGATATTCAAGGGGCGGATATCATCAACCGGTATCAATGCCGGAGATAATAATACCGTTCAATACACCGCATCAAATGTCTTCGAAGACTGGCAGCGACCGTTTCCCGGACGATTTACCGATGAATCTCACCAGTCGGCATATCCCGGCGATCGGATATTCCGTTATGTCGCCCAGATGGCCGAACGCTCTATTTACTGGGGCAGTAAAAAAGACGCGCCGGGATTCACCTATCAGTGAGGTAGTTATGCGCCGTTATGATTGGCAAAAACAATTGATTGACGTGATCCGGGCCGCTGAAAAGCGGCCTTTTTCATGGGGTAAAAATGACTGCCTGCTGTTTGCCGCTGATTGCGTAGCCGCCATGTGTGGGCAGGATTTCGCTGCCCAATATCGTGGAACCTATGACAATGAGGTCGGCGCGAAAAAAGTATTACTGAAAACACACGGAACGCTGGAAAAAGCGATTGGCTCCTGCCTTACAGAAGTGCCGGTAAAACAGGCCCAGCGCGGTGATGTGGCAATTATTAATAACAATGGTAGCCGGTGTGCGGGGATCGTCTGGATCGGCGGCGTTTTTGCGATGGGTATTAATGGTGTGGTGCTGATGCGTGAACGTCCATTGAGCGTGTGGAGAGTTGAATAATGCCTGCTGCTATCCCGATTGTTGCAGCGGTTGCTGCTGGCGCGGCGGCTGCGGCTCAAATGTATGTTGTTGCTGCGGTAATCATGATCGCCGGTACGGTCGCATCAATGCTGCTGACAAAAACGCCAGGTGTTGACAACTACCGTAGCCAGTCAGAGCGTAAACAAGTATTGCGAGCCGCTGCCAGTCCTAAAACTGTTGTTTATGGCAAAACCATGTCGGCAGGGACACTGTTCTTTTCTGAAGAGCAATCTGGTGAACAAGACGATGGTGAATTGCTGTACCTTGCTATAACTCTCGCTGGCCATCCGTTATATCGAATCGGCGACATCTATCTTGCAGACGATCTGATTGGAACTTATGGCGGTAATGTCGGGTATGAATTTCATAACGACCGACAGACGGCAGACCCGTACTTGCTGGAAAATGCCCCGTCATGGAAAGACGATATGATCGGCAAAGGAGTCGCCTGGCTGCGCGTCACGCTGAAATTTGACTCTGAAAAATTTCCCAGTGGGATACCGAATATTAAGGTCGAGAAGTGGGGCTGGGAGGTTTATGACCCTCGCACTGGTGACACCGCCTGGAGTGATAACGCGGCGCTGGTCATCCTGCATTACTATCGTTATTACTTGAAAGTACCCGATTCGGAAATTAACTGGGAACAGTTTGAAGTTGCCGCAAACATTTCAGACGAATCAGTCATCCGTGGTGATGGTAATACTGAGCGCCGTTACACCATAAACGGCGAGTTTGATCTGAGCGAGAACAAATCAGCAATTCTTGATGACATGCTGGCATCATGTGCAGGCGAGCCAACGTACATCGGCGGGCGTCATGGCTTGCTTGTCGGCGCATATTACGGCCCGGCCGTTGAGGAAATTCACGAAGGGCAACTGGCGGGCGATATCGAGATCATGCCGGAGGTTTCCCAGTCTGACCGGGTAAACACGATTAACGGCACTTTTATCGATCCTGAACAATCCTATTCAGAGGCAGATTTTCCGGCCGTGTCGGTGCCTGAATGGGTTGCAGAAGACGGCGTTGAAATATCTCAGGATATGAAGCTGCGCTTTGTTATCAGTGAGTTCCAGTCTCAGCGCCTGGCTGATATCAAGCTGAAGCGTGCACGCGTCGCGCGTACAATTAATCTGCCAATAAATTTGAGCGGCTACCGCTACCGCCCAGGTATGTACGTTAAATTGTTTTTGCCATCGCTGGGTATTGATGGTGTTGAAATGCGTGTAGCTGACTGGCAGTTCAGTATTCAAAACGGTGTAAAACTTACGCTGAAACAAGAGGGCGCGGATGTTTGGAATGATGCGATTGGCAAACTGATAGATCGTGCTCCGCTGACCAACCTCCCTAATGGTGCGCCGGGTGCGCCAGAAAACCTATCTTATTCTACACAGATCATTGCAGACGTTGTTCAGGGACTGTTGACATGGACGACGCGGGAAACAGTTGCACACTACAATGTGCTGTTTATCCAGAATGGTGAGACGATCTACACCGCTCAGGTTCCCGGCACGCAATGCCGTGTGACTGGACTACCGGAGGGTGAATACATAGCGGAAGTTCGCGCAGTCGCGATGAATGGTGCCCAATCTGTTCCTACCTCCATCACGTTTAAAATCAATTCGCCGGCCGCGCCAGATCGTGTTGATGTAACGCCGGGGTTATGGTCTGTTGAGTTGCATCCGCGAGTTATTGCAGGACTTCCAGTTGGTACCGTGTTTGAGTTCTGGTTTTCAGTGGATCGTTTGAGCGATATCAGCTTGGTTGAAACCAATGCCAACTATCTGGGGCGGGGGGCGTCATACACCAAAGTTGGGCTGAAAGAGGTCGGGAAGGTTTACTGGTTCTATGTGCGTAGCGTGAATTCATATGGCGCATCTGCATTTGTAGAAGTTGGCGCCAGTGTTGACAGCGATGTGGCACCGATATTTGAAGAAGCTGTCGAGGTGGTTTTTGAAACAGACGCGTGGAAATCTTTAACTGGTCAGGTTGACGAGCAGGGCAATAACATCAGTCAATTGAAGGATGGTGTAGATGCCCTGGCACTTGGAGTTATCGAAAACACACTAAACATTACTGAAACCCGTAATCAGCTGAATGACGCAGTTGAGTCTATCAGCACAAACATTACGAACACTCGTACAGAACTGGAAGCCGCTGATGCATATCTGACTCAGCGCGTTGATGGATACATTGCTGAAAACGATGGACGTGTGGCGCAGGTCATCAATGATGTTACCACTGTAAAAAATGAGCAGGAGGTACAGGCTCAGGGACTGGATGCCGTTGTTGCCAAATCTGATGATAACGCAGCGCTGATCGCCAGCGAAATAACTGCACGTATTGCCGGTGATGAGGCCAACGCGCAAGAAATCGCGACAACGAAAGCGACAGTAGCTGACAACACCGGCCGGATCACGTCTGTTGAACAGGCCCAGGCAACAACCGATAGTGCCGTCGCAGCTGTAAAGCAGGACATCGTTGCACAGACAGGGCGCATTGACGGGCATGACCAGTCCATATCCCATTTAACGACTGAGCAACAGTCTCTGGCGAATCAGCAAGAAACAACGGCCAGCGCTGTAACGGGCCTCACGTCTGAATTCAACAGCAACAAAGCCGAAGTTAATCAGTCGCTGCAAACATTGGCGACAAATGACGCAGCACAAGCGCAGATGATCAACGGTCTGCGTGCAGACACTGACGATAACAGCGCTGCTATAACTGAGTTGTCAGAAACAGTGACGGGGCAGGGCAGCAGCCAGGCCAGCGTTAAACAATCATTAGAGGCGCAGGCGCGGGCTCAGATTCAGGATGCGTTAAACGGCACGGAGGAAGCGCAGCAGCGCCGCCAGAATGTTGCCAAAATCACCACTCAGCAGGAGGTGCAAGCCGATGAGCAACAGGCGTTGGCGAGGGAACTGACGCAGATTGAGACCGGGTTTAACGGCCAAATTGCATCAACTAACGCAGCATTGCAGCAAGAGTCGCTGACGCGCAGCACAGAAACAGCGGCGCTCAGTCAGCAGACAAATGCGCTTAGTGCTCGCATGAGTAATGCCGAGTCCGATATTGACGGAACCGCTGATGCGCTATCAGCAACACAGGCAACGGTGACGCAGCAGGGGCAGACAATCACGTCTCAGGGCCAGTCTATCAGTCAGATGTCTGCAACTATTAACGGTGTTAGCGGCGTTGCTAATGACGCACAGAGTAAAGCAAACGCTAACGCTACGGCGTTACAGCAGACGAACGCGACGGTCACTCAACACGGAAACACATTAACGGCCCAAGCTACACAGATTAGTCAGATTACGGCCAGTGTTAATGGAGTATCAGCGGAAATCAATGACGTCAGCAGTATTGTTAATGGCATTGATAATCAACTGAGCGCGTTCCGTACAATTAAAATCGCCGTGGATGCAAATGGTCGTCAATATGTCGCCGGTATCGGTCTTGATGTCTCTAATTCAACGACAGGGATGCAGTCAAATATTATTTTGTTAGCCGACAGAACATCAATAATGACAAATGCCGGCGGTACACCGACGATGATATTTACGACGCAGGGTACTCAGGCAATTTTGAATAGTGTGATCATCGGTGATGCGACAATTAATTTTGCAAAAATTGCCAATGATATTCAATCATCAGTCATGGGGGCGAATGGTCAGCCGCTATGGAAACTGGATAAAAATGGTTCCCTTACCATGGTGGGCCCCAATAGCGGTGATGGCTATCTAACAATAAACGGTAATCTGCTACAGGTATTCGACGGAACAGGGTTCTTGATAGCAAGATTTGGGATATGGAGTTAATTTTATGCCATCAGGCTTACAAATATTTAATAAAAACGTTGCTAACCCTAGCATTCCGATACTGGATATTACGTCGCGCTGTCTTAATGTTCTTGGAGAGATTAGCACCGGTCTATGGGCCGGTCGTAACACGTGGGATCATCCGCCTACTTACTATGAATCGAGCAATTACACCAGTGAAAACATATTCACGTGGAGAACTATCACAGTGCCGGAGTTTTCCCTAGGCGACCCCTATTATAACGTTAGTCTGAAACTGTACGATGCAATTTTTAATCCTAACAATCAACCGGTCCAGAATTGGTTGATACCTGGCGTTTTCTCAAGTGTGGCCTCCTTGCAGGCGTGGGCTAGGGGCGAAAATATGAATATTTACCACTCTATTTGTACTCCTGACGTTGAAATCACCGGAACTACACTCAGATATAGATATATGCCAGAGTGGAGGGATAACATTCCTGGCGACTATAACGGTATCATGATAGGTGGATTTAGAATAACGTATGGGGTTATCTGATGCCTGGCGGAACTCAAGTATTTAATAAAAGCAGAACGTTACAGCTCACAAATAATGACTTACCGTATGTTTTGTTAAAAAGTATGAGAATTACCAGTACAGCTCAATGGAATAATCAGGATCAAATAAGTTCATTGTCTAATCCAAAATTTACATTGCCTCAAAACATTCAAATTTATAGCGATATTATTTTTTTTATACGTGCAAATGGCTTTGATGCAAGGTGTACTGTCGATCCCTACGGCGGCGTATTTAAATGGCATGACTTAGTGTTACAACCTGGTCAATACATTGACATATATGCATTTTCGCGATTTAGACCAACCATACAAAGCACTCGTGGTATGCAATTATTTTATCCGGGGAAAGGATTGGTTTTCGATGGCTCATGGTATCTTCTGAATATTGAAAAAGTGTACACCATACCAGCATATAAACCGGATTACTCAGCTAACGGAGGAGTAACTACATATAATATAGCAACCGAATACACAGATGCTAATTACGCAGTTGGCCTGTCCACATTTAAACAAATTCATCATAAGTTTAGCGGTGCCGGCGGTCTTTTATCTACGCAGTTACAGAATTGTGTGTGGATGCAAGGAAATACCATAAAAGTGAATTACGTCCCTTTATACTCTGACGTAACAGGAGGATGGACGGGAATAATAGGGTTTGCGCAAAGTAGTGCAACATACGCCTACGTGATTAACACTACAAATTTACCTCTTCCATATAGCATCAATTAACTAGCCGCCTTGTGCGGTTTTTTCGTCTGGAGAAAAATTATGCCAACTTATCGGACAGGCACCGCCACGCTTACTAATGGCTCAAAAACAGTAACTGGTTCGGGAACACAATGGGCTAATGCAATTAACGGCGTATTTCCGGGAATGATGTTTATTGGTCCAGATGGGAAAATAAACATTATTGCCACTGTCGCGAGCAGTACGTCATTAACGCTGGAGGATAATTACACAGGTTCCACGGCCAGTGGGCAGGCGTACAAAATCATTACGACATATGAGGGTGATATTAGCCAGTTCTCAGCACGTTTTACTGCGCTGTTAGCGCGTTTTGAGGGTAATTCTGACGTTCTCTACACCTGGCTGACGTCTACTGCTGCGACAATGACGTGGACGAAAGCTGATGGCACGACTGAAACAGTAGCGACGTTATCAGCGATAACAGCAACTGTTCCAGTCGCTCGTGGGGGAACTGGTGCAACGACAGCTGCGCAGGCTCGCGCAAACCTGGGTTTGGGTTCAATAGCTGTTTTGAATTCTCCTTTGCCGAAAGCGAATGGAGGCTCAGGCACAGTACTGGGGGCGTTCGGTAATCTGGAGCCGCATGCAGAAACAGATATGGCATCATTACTTGCATATCTGGCATCAGCGGATCAGAGAAACAATCTGGCCGGGTCTGTTTCTGTAAACAATGTCTGGAAAACAGTACTTAGCGTTAGACATAGGGCGGGTCTTACCGATGGGACTGCCTACGGGTGTGTACTCGTAGATGAAGGTATGACAACGGTGGGATACGGAAATAACTTCGCCCTATATAAACAAGTAGCAAATACGTGGCTCGCGCCAGTGTATTTGTGGCATAGCGGCAATTTAGTTAAGCAAGCTTCGACAACTGATGCTACAGCGGGCGCTGTCATGATTAACGGTGCTTGGGGGCTTGGTTCCGCCCCTCTTACGTTCCCCAACGCAAACAATGCGATGAATCTTTCGACAAGTAGCCCGTTGTTTATTCGTTCATCTGCTGTCTCGTCAGAAAATTCTAATTGGCCGACCTCTGCTATAGCATGGAGAGGAATACAGATCCCGTGGGATAGCGCAGCGAGATCTCAAATTGCTATCGGATATTCAAGTAACGATGTTGGATTATATGTAAGAACGAGAACGGCAGCAGGGAATGAAAGTCCGTGGTATCGAGCACTAACAAGCAATATATATACTGTTGATGCAAACGGATTTATTAAAACTGCCTCACCGGTGGTTAAACTTTTTAGCGATGGTTCTATTGAAGCAAACGATGAAGCAACAGGCGTAAAGGCAGAGAAAATAGGAATTGGTGAATATTGCATTGCGGGATGTTTGGGATTTAATTCTGATCCGGCGTGGGGAGGAATTGACGGCGGCATCGAAATCCCTCTTGATACCAATAAACAACCTCTTATCTGGATTAATTCGACCGTTGAAGCTGACGGCTCAATAATCATCCGCACATATCATCGAACCCATCCCAACGCGCCGAAATTTGCACAAAATAATATTGATAGCGTGGAAAACGGCCAGCCGATCGATATACCGGCCGGCCGCTGGATTGATGTGCGTGTTCAAATGCCTGGTTCTGATGAAACAGAGTCATTGTTATCTGAGCCATCAGAATCAATGTCTGAATAATCTGGTTCTGGCGCTGCTGGCATAGATAAACGTAGGTCTATCCAGCGCCCAGCAGGTATATCGATCGGCTCACCGGCCACAACATTTCCTGTCTCAACATCAAACCGGCGCCCACTGACACGCACAGTGATGTCGCCATTCTCTGCCGTCTCTAAGTCAACAAAACAGAGACGGTTGCCGTTCACGTCTTGCGGGATTTCAATTGTCCAACCTGATTCCGCGAGCCCTAAGGAACCCGTAACGAGATAAACGCCCGTATCTTGGCGCTCCGCCGTTACTCCTTCTGCCTCATTATTTACGGCCCCACACCCAGCTATATTAAAACCAACTGACCAATTGTCTAACATTTGTTCAGGGGTGTTAGCAAGACGCAATATTGGTGATGCTGATTTTAGGAACCCATTCGAATCGACCGTGTACTGATTGGATAGCAAAACATTTAGCCACCCGTTATTCATACTGGATCTACGTGTATGGACTCGCATACGCACAGCTGCGAGCGATGGAGCGCACAATACAACAGTAGTCGCTGATGCTGAGCCATCAACATTAAAAGCCGCATGATACCCTGTCCACGCCACATCATTAGTGGGAAACCCGGTATTGCCACCAGTAGATCCGATAAACCCGCATTGAGGGGAACTAACAAACGCATCGAATGATGAGGATGTCCTATTAATGCCTCCGACACCCCAGGCACCGTTAATCATGACAGCGCCCGCTGTAGCATCAGTTGTCGAAGCTTGCTTAACTAAATTGCCGCTATGCCACAAATACACTGGCGCGAGCCACGTATTTGCTACTTGTTTATATAGGGCGAAGTTATTTCCGTATCCCACCGTTGTCATACCTTCATCTACGAGTACACACCCGTAGGCAGTCCCATCGGTAAGACCCGCCCTATGTCTAACGCTAAGTACTGTTTTCCAGACATTGTTTACAGAAACAGACCCGGCCAGATTGTTTCTCTGATCCGCTGATGCCAGATATGCAAGTAATGATGCCATATCTGTTTCTGCATGCGGCTCCAGATTACCGAACGCCCCCAGTACTGTGCCTGAGCCTCCATTCGCTTTCGGCAAAGGAGAATTCAAAACAGCTATTGAACCCAAACCCAGGTTTGCGCGAAAAACGCGATAAAAATACAATCAGTAATTTCAAGGAATTGCGAAATGCTGATCGGCTATGCGAGGGTATCAACAGGGGATCAAAACCTCGATTTACAGAAAAATGCGCTGGACCGCGCAGAATGTGAACAGATATTTGAGGACACGGCCAGCGGCAAAAACGCTAAGCGCCCTGGTTTGCGTCGAGCAATTCGCCGGTTGAAACGCGGAGATACGCTTGTTGTGTGGAAACTAGATCGGCTGGGCCGTAGCGTGCGTGACCTGATAACGCTCGTATCCGATTTGCAGTCCCGCGGCATTCACTTTCGCAGCCTTACTGACAGCATCGACACGTCGACGCCAGCCGGCCGATTCTTTTTTCACGTTATGTCAGCATTAGCAGAAATGGAGCGGGAATTAATTATTGAGCGCACTCGCGCCGGTTTAGCCGCAGCAAGAGAGCAGGGTAGGATCGGTGGCCGCCGGCCGGTCATGACACCGGATGTTATCGACCATGCCCGGCTTATGCTGGCGAACGGCGCAACACGACGTCAAGTTGCGGAGATTTGCGGCGTGACGGTGAAAACGATTTATAAATATTTCCCTGCCGGTAATTGATCGCTATAACCGATCAATTAACCCAAATCGATCTGTATAAACGTTTATAAAATATACAGCACTGGTGCCATGATTGTGGTGATGAAAAACTATAAAAACGGCACTAGGGGAAGCGCCCATCGGTAACTCGATGGGCTTTTTTATATGTAATCAAGCAAAAAACGACAGGCGTCCAGCGATGATGTCGAGCGCGTCTTCAAGAGTAGGAACAGGATCAATATGAATCGCTGGCGCCTCTTTCTCCTCGACGCGAACTACAACGTAGAATCCAGAATCTTCGATAACTGCATACGACCCGGCAGGGCATGTTGTCAGTTTATCGTTGTCGTTGAGTACGCAGATCGTCGTTCCCTGATAATCGATTTGTCTCATTTTTTTCGGATCCCCTGTCAGTCGTTTTACCATCATTTTACCATTTTTTTACCATCGGCAAATTGAAGGCGAAAAAAAACCAACCGCAAGAGGTTGGTTTTTCTGGGGAAATTTGGTCGGCACGAGAGGATTTGAACCTCCGACCCCCGACACCCCATGACGGTGCGCTACCAGGCTGCGCTACGTGCCGATGCTATGGGCGCTTATACTACCTTTTATTGTCCTGATTGCAATAGCTAAACCGAACGACTGCTTTAGATTTAGGCAGTTAGTTGGCAATAAAACGCCTTTCATTCGTTAGTACCTGTAAAAGCAAGGCAAGCTGTGGTTTTTCATTGCTTAATCGGCGGCCGTCACGATCGTAAGCGCGGTAGTTCCCATTATTTTCCAGCATAATGATGTTCTCTGGCGTGGTAATCATTAAATCGCCGCCGTTACCGTTCGCCAGCCAGTTATTGCGGCGCTGGGCGGAAAACAGATCCTCGCCTTGGGAATAATCATCCGCCGTATTATTAACGTGCAGCAAACGCTGCATCAGCGTAGTCATGACGTCTTTGTTGTCCGTCATTTTTGTAATCGTCTGCGCCGGTGTATCCGGCCAGTGAATAATGAGAGGCGTTTGCCACAGCGAACGACGGAACACCTGTGCCTGATCGTCGGTTCGAAGGCTTTTGGGCATGGTTGTGATCACGACGACGGTTTTATCCAGTACATTTTTCTCCTGCAGCGTACTGATAATCCGGTTCACCTGCCGATCGATATTCTGGAGGTCGATGTTGTCGCGCGGTGTGGGAAGTTCTCCCGCTTTTCCCTTTGATGACGTACTGTTTAACTCAATATAAGAGAACCAAGGCGCAGTGTTGTTATCGTTGTCCAGCCATTGCCGCCATTGTGAGGTAATCGCTTCGTCACTCTGTTCCTGAGGCGTCGGGAGAGAGAGGTCGGACAGTAAAGCCTGACGATAAAGCGGATTATCAAAACCATTGGTGGAGAACAGGCCGAATTGATAGCCTTGCTGACTGAGTGCCGTTATCAGCGCCGAAGGTTTACGAGCGCTCAAAATACCATCCATGTACGTTGTCGAGATCCCGTAGAAAAGATTAAATAACCCGGAGTTGGGCTGTGTGCCTGAATCATAATGATCGCTGAAGCGGATATTCTGCTCAGCAAAACGCGTCAGGTTTGGCATGCCGCCTGGAATGTTATCGAGCGAGGTGTCGTCAATGACGACGACCAGCAGATTATACCCGCTGCCACTGTCACGGAATGTAATGTCGTTCAGTGGATATTCCACCGTCATCGCTTCAGGATTTCCCTGCTGCTCCAGGCGGCGTTGATACTCTTGCGCATCAAGCAGGCCATGTTTTTCCAGAAAACGGCGCGCGGTCATGGGATAAGACAGCGGCAGATTGGCTCTTTGCATGGTAATCGGGCGATAAAAGTTCGCGTCTGCCCAGATGTACATCAGGTGCGAAGCAAAGAAAGCTGAAATAAAAACGCCGGCTAAAGGTTTGCCAAAACTGCGGCGACTAAGGCTGCGCAGTTTCTGCCAGCACCAGGTGCCGAATAGCATCTCCACCATGAAAATAAGCGGAATGCCGATAAACATAAGCTGCCAGTCGCGGGCGAGTTCGCTTTGATCCGGGTTAACGACTAATTCCCAGACGGTGGTGTTGAGATGAAGGTGAAAACGAGTGAAAACCTCAATATCGACCAGAAGCAACGTCAGACCGGCTGTCGCCAACGCTGCGGAAAGGAAACGCAGCAATCGCTGAGACATGACAATAAAGGTTAGCGGGAAAATGATCAGCAGATAAACGGCAAACCCGATAAAGCTGAAATGCCCGAGCCAACTGACCAACGCATAAATTCTGCCGAACAGTGAGGAAGGCCAGTCGACAACAAACAGATAGCGGCTACCCAGCCCCAGGCTGAGCAAAATGTTAAACAATGCGAACCAGTGTCCCCAACTGATCATCTGGGAAACTTTTTCACGGTAGCGCTGACTGTTGGTTACCATAAGTTGGTCAAAAATTAGTGAGCTTTATCTGCGTTTTTAATTGAAGCCTGCAACGCTTCGGCAAAAGAATGTGCCAAAACCTGACGTTGAGCAGGGGCGACGCTGGTATTAATCAGGTTAGTCACCATATTGCCCAGAACCATTAAAGCAAGATCGGTTGGGGCATGATGCTTTTCCAGGACGTTGACCAGATCGGATAGCAGTAGTTCAACGTGTTCGTCACTGTAACGGGATGATTGTGGCATAAAATAGCGTATCTCAAGCTGTTAAAGTCACATATCTTACCGTATAGGCTCAGCCTTTTCCGCACTTTTATCATTTTAGACCGGTTGTGCGTTTACAAAGATGAAGCTCGGCTTTTGGGTTGCAGGTATATCGGTTCGGTGTTTGAATACGTTCCTTGCCAAAAGGAGAGTTTATCATGAGTCTGGATATCGACCAGATTGCCCTGCATCAGTTAATTAAACGCGACGAGCAAACGCTGGAAATGGTGTTGCGTGATTCATTGTTGTCGACCAATGCAACAGTGGAAGAGATGATGGCCGAATTGCATCGCATCTATAGCGCCAAGAACAAGGCTTACGGCCTATTTAATGAGCAAAGTGAGCTGGCGGATGCGCTCAGGGCTTGCCGTAAAGGGGATGAGGATTTTCTGGCGTTCACGCGCGCGGCCACAGGACGCCTGCGTGACGAACTGGCCAAATATCCCTTTGCTGAAGGCGGTATTGTTCTGTTTTGTCAGTACCGGTATCTGGCCGTTGAGTATTTGCTGGTTGCGGTTCTCAATAGCTGCAGCAGTATGCGGGTTAATGAGCAGCTAGATATCAGCAGCACGCATTATCTGGATATCAATCATGCGGATATTGTTGCGCGCATCGATTTAACCGAGTGGGAAACCAATCCTGAATCAACCCGTTATCTGACCTTTCTGAAAGGTCGGGTAGGGCGTAAGGTTTCCGATTTCTTTATGGATTTTCTGGCGGCGTCCGAAGGGTTGGATACCAAGGCGCAAAATCGCGGTCTGCTGAAAGCCGTCGATGAATATTGTGATGATGCGCAATTGGACAAGAATGAGCGTCAGAACTATCGACAACAGGTCTATAGCTATTGCAACGAGCAACTGCAATCAGGCGAGGAAATTGAACTGGCGGCGTTGTCTCAGGACTTGCCTCCACTGGGTGAGAAAACATTCCAGCAATTTTCAGCCGAACAGGGATATGAGCTGGAAGAGAGTTTTCCTGCCGATCGCAGTACGTTACGGCAATTAACCAAGTTTGCCGGAAGCGGTGGCGGCATTAGTCTTAATTTCGATGCGCTATTACTGGGTGAGCGCGTTTTTTGGGATCCGGCAACCGATACGTTGACCATAAAAGGAACGCCACCGAATTTGCGTGACCAGTTGCAGCGGCGTTTAACCGGCAATAAGCAGTAAAACGCCTGACGCGTGGGCCGCCGTTGGCGGTCCAAAACGGCTATCCTGCCGTTTTGTCGAACCCTGACGAGGCTTTTCAACCGTCCATCACGTATAAAGACAAAAGGCCCTGACTTGCGTCAGAGCCTTTTGTCTTTATATGGCGGTGAGGGAGGGATTCGAACCCTCGATACGTTTTCACGTATACACACTTTCCAGGCGTGCTCCTTCAGCCTCTCGGACACCTCACCGGGGGTTGCCGCATAAGTGACAACGGGGCGCTACTATAGGCAGTCACTCTACTTCGGTCAAGCAGTATTTGATGGTTTCAGCGCGTCTGGTTAAGCATTGAACGCTAATGCGGTAAGATGGTCTGGTATAAGGAATAATCACGCCGCCAGTCATGTTAATCGTATGTGCATGGCACATAAAAAAGCCACAGATCGCGAAACGACCTGTGGCATGCTTTAGTCTCGTTCTTTAGGCCAGCAGACCTTTGATATAACTGCTCAGCGCTTCGTCTTTGCTATTGGCAAAGAAGTATTCCTGGAATTTAGGACCGCTGATGGCGCCTTTCAGCAATTCTTGATCGATGCCTTTCAGGATAGTGATCAGATCTTTGTAGGCGACCGCTTTAACCGTATCGAGAATCTTCTTGTTACGCTGTTCGGAAACAACGCGTTCGCGTGGATAACCCTGGCCACCTTCGCATTCGAACAGTTTTTCGAATATATATTGCAGATTCAGCTCGGCTCCCCAGCCAAAGCCTTTGGCGAATGGCAGGGAGATCGCATTACCGTCGTTGATCTGCGCGAATAGATAACCATCGGAAGGATCAACCACCAGACCGCAGATCACGCCGGGGAAGGAGTTACAGGCCAGCATCGCGCCGGAGCCCGTGCCACAGCCAGTAACAACGTAATCAGCCGCGCCGGAGTTCAGTAAAATGGCCGCCAGAATGCCGTTTTGTACATAAGTCAGAGGGGCGCTATCTTCAGCAGAGTATTGACCGTAGTTGAAAACGGTGTGGCCCATAGGTTCAACAACTTTGGTCAAGCTAGCAGCAATCAGTTCGTTCTTAGCTGCCTGGCTATTTTCGTTAATCAGAGCAATTTTCATGTTCTTTCCTTTTTTGTGACGAGCAACTACATTTTTTAAAACTGCATTTCAATTTACTTGATGCAGTATACCGTTTACAAAATAAAGCGCAAATCGTCGCAGCAAAGATTGCGGCATAACGCGTAGAACGTGATGAAAAACACTTCCAGACTTTTCATTGATATACATAACCTGACAAAAAATCGTCTCCCAGGTTTTACTATTGAAGATACATCGTAAGTACCTGTAGTGCTATTTCCTTGAGGTGGAAAATGAATAACTGGATACAACAGATTCAGGGTCTATTGAACTCTGGTAGCGCTAAACCGGCTAATCATCAAAACGGAAGTAACGGTAATCTGGGGGATATGTTGAAACCCGCGGCGTTAGGGGGGCTTGCCGGCGTATTGTTATCGAATAAATCCGCCAGAAAAATCATGGGGTCGTTAGGCAAGAATGCATTAATTATCGGCGGCAGCGCCGCTGCCGGCGTTGTATTGTGGAACCAGTATAAGAAACGCGTACGGGATACGCATCAGGACGATCCGCAGTTTGGCGTGCAATCATCCTCCGACGATGCCCGAGCTCGGCGTCTGATCCAGGCGCTGGTATTTGCCGCTAAAAGCGATGGTCATATTGATGCCTCAGAGAAGCAGCGCATCGATGAAAATATCCAGCAATTGCAATTGGGTCATGAGGCACAGCGTTGGGTACAGGATGCCATCGAGCAACCATTGGATCCGGAGTTGTTAGCCAAAGACGTTAAGAATGAGGAAGAGGCGTTGGAAGTTTATTTTCTGAGTTGCGCGGTAATTGATGTTGACCATTTTATGGAAAAAAGTTACCTGGACGCGTTGGCAACCTCGCTTAAGATCCCGCAGGATGTCCGCCAGTCGATCGCAAGTGAGATGAATCAGCAAAAGTAAGCAAAGCGGGGTTGCTTGCGGATAGGAGAATGCATCGTGGGCGAAGCGCCATCAGGTTTTCGCCCACCGATAAAATCAGAAGGAACTCGTATCCTTGAATAAGCCGACTTTCAGCTCATCAGCGGTATAGATTAAGTGTCCGTCTACCAATACTTCGCCATCGGCAATCCCCATCACTAAACGACGGTTGATGACGCGTTTGAAATGAATGCGATAGGTGACTTTTTTTGCCGTAGGCAAAACCTGTCCGGTGAATTTAACTTCACCTACGCCCAGTGCGCGGCCTTTCCCTTCGCCACCTAGCCAGCCCAGATAGAAACCGACCAGTTGCCACATGGCATCCAAACCAAGGCAGCCAGGCATCACCGGATCGCCGATAAAATGGCAACCAAAGAACCACTGATCAGGGTTGATATCCAGTTCCGCTTCCACATAGCCTTTCCCATGATTACCACCGTCTTCGGTCATTTTTACGACCCGGTCCATCATAAGCATATTGGGCGCCGGTAACTGTGGTCCCTGAGGGCCAAATAGTTCACCACGGCTGGAGGCAAGAAGGTCTTCTTTTGTATAGGATTCGCGTTTATCTACCATGTTCTCTGTAAGCCTTGTTTTAGTGAAGCACGCAGGTTAGCGTACAGATGTACGCTGAGCAAGTCTGTTACGTCTGGTTAAACCAGTTTGATCAACGGAAAAACCAGGGAAAACGTCGACGCTCCTGTGGGTTTAATTGTCCGATTCGTTCACGGATCGCAGACAGCAAATTAGGCTGATGAGCATCGTCGTACGCCAAATTTGTCAGCAATGATATTGCTTCCGGTGCGGTTTCCACCGGGAACAGATGAAATTTTCCTTCGCGGACAGCAGCAATAACCTCTTCATGCAGACATAGGTGTCGAAGATTCGCCGCCGGCAGAACCACGCCTTGTTGACCTGTCAGGCCTCGACGCCGGCATACTTCAAAGAAGCCCTCAATCTTCTCATTTACGCCACCGATAGGCTGAACGTGGCCGAATTGATCGACAGACCCGGTTACGGCAATCTGCTGATTAATCGGCTGCAAAGCGAGAGCACTGATTAAGGCGCTCAGTTCAGCCAATGAGGCGCTGTCGCCGTCTACTTCACCGTAAGATTGCTCAAAAACGATAGAAGCAGAGAACGGAAGTTGCTGATCCAGCTCCAGCTCAGATATCAGAAACGCCTGCATAATCATCATGCCTTTGGCATGCAGATTCCCGCCAAGTTCCGCCTTGCGTTCCACATCGGTGAATTCGCCATCGCCAGGATGAACGACACAGCTGATGCGCGTCGGCTCCCCAAATATAATAGGGTGGCCGGGGTACTCTAGCACTGAAAGTCCATTGACTTGCCCAATGACATAACCATCAGTTTCGATCAGTATTTGGCCCTGCTCAATTTCATCTTGCATACGCTCGCGCAGATAGCCTTCCCGCCAGCGACGAGCGGCGACGGCGTCAACAAGCGTTTGCGCGGTGATTTCCTGGTTTTGTGCATATAGCGCGGCATACTTAAGCTGCTGAGTCAGCCATAGCGGGCATAGCGGCAGGAAGCCCTGATCCCCACTGTAACGCACCGCCTGGTTGAAAAATTCGGGCCAGGCATCGGCGGACAGCAACGGGAGATGATTTTCCCGACACAGTGAGTTGATGTAGGCACACCAACGTTCCATATCTTCGGCTTCAATAAGCTGCAATTGCGCTTCAAATTCACCGTAAACCGAGCAATCGCTTAATTCCGGTTCGATATCATGAATATCCCCTAAACTTTCCCTGTCCCCCAGAATGATTAAGCGGATATTCATCGGCATTGGCGGGATGTCGATAGGGAGAGGGGTACGCTCATCGGGAGAGAGCCAACGATATACCCCTTCGGTCATAATCTGCTTTAGACGTAACCACATTAATGGTTGAGCCAGTAACGATCTGGCTGTGAGAATCAACGTACCGCCATTCACCTTATGAATTAATCCAGGCGTAAGCGTCACTTGCCCTTGAAAGGAACGGATACACCCAAATAGCTGCTCAGGTTCAATCCACTCCTGATAGCCGCTGGCGCTCTGTGATGCAAAATTGTCCGTTGATTGTGTTGCCGGCTGAACCTGGACAGTAGAACCTTCAACAGTATATTTACTGCCGAACACCGCGTCGTTTTTAGGCCTTATGGCATTTACGGCACGCTCAATCAGTGCCAGGTACTGACCATCCTCCAACGCCTTCAACAGCATAAAACGTGAAGGTGAGCGTGGATGGCAAAACAGCGTCAAACTGTCGGCCAAACGCGGCTGAATATCAGAGAATTCAGCGGAAGCAAGTTGGTCGGCCTGGGCGAATAAGGTTTGATAAGGCGTATAGTCGGGCAGTAAATGCTGCCATGCAAGTCGGTTACTGGTCAAAGTATCAAATAGCGTCGTCTAAAGGAAAAGCGTGATTATACAAGAATAATGCAGGCTGCACATGGGGAGAGTCATATGAGGGGGAAGGACTGCTCTTAATTAGCTTGTTTTGTGCAAAAAATAGTCTTAAAAATAATCAGAGGACAGTGAAAGTCAGAGAAAAACTGTTATGCTACTATTTACGTTACGCGGTCACTGAAGAAATTAGTATGAAATATCAACAATTAGAAAATCTTGAGTGCGGATGGAAATGGAAATATCTGGTGAAAAAACACCGTGAAGGTGAAGCGATCACGCGATTCTTGGAGCTAAGTGAAGCGGAAGAAGCGGTGAATGCACTACTGCAAATGGAAAACCAGCCGGTAAAGGTGTTGGAATGGATTGACCAATGCATGAACCCTGCGCTGGAAAATCGCATGAAGCAAACCATTCGGGCCCGGCGTAAACGTCATTTTAATGCGGAGCATCAGCATACCCGCAAAAAATCAATCGATCTGGAGTTTCTTGTCTGGCAGCGTTTAGCCGCATTAGCGCAGCGGCGCGGCAGTACGTTGTCGGAAACCATTGTGCAATTGATTGAGGATGCGGAGTATAAAGAAAAATATGCCAGCCAGATGTCATTGCTCAAGCAGGATCTCAAAGCGATTCTAAACAAAGAAAGCGATTAGCTATTCGCCGACTTTATGAGTACCTGATAAATAAAAAAACCTCGCCGAAGCGAGGTTTTTTCTTTGTGGATAAACTTAAGCCTGAGGCTGAGTTACCACGTCTTTGATGCCACGAACTTCGATCTCTACACGACGATCAGGAGCCAGGCAGTCGATCAATGCAGCGCGAGGTTTCACGTTGTCACAGGTAGAACCGGTAACAGGGTTGGATTTACCTTGACCGCGAGCAGAAATCTTGTCTGCAGGGATACCTTTGGAAACCAGGTAGTCAACAACGGTCTGAGCACGTTTTTCAGACAGTGTCTGGTTGTACTGTTCGGAACCTAAACGGTCGGTGAAGCCCAGAACTACGACTGAACCGTCTTTCGGATCGAGGGTGCTCAATTGAGAGTACAGTTGATCCAGTGATTGCTGACCTTCTGCTTTCAGTGTGGATTTGTTGAAGTTGAACAGTACGTCTGACTTCAGGGTGAAACGTTTGGTTTCAACAACTGGAGCCGGAGCAGGTGCCGGAGCAGGTGCTACGTAGTCATCTTCTTGACCGAAGCGGTAAGACAGACCAACACTCATCAGCATGTTATCAGGACGAGCGCCAACGGTAGACGCGTCACCAATATTGCTAACCCACTGATAGTCTACGCGAGTAGCCCAGTTTTTATTGATAGCGTATTCGACACCTACCGCCGCCAACGGAGAAACACCGGTGTCATCTTTGTCCAGACCCTGGCCAGCATTGGTGCCATTGCTATCCGCACGCCAGAACATGCCGCCTAAACGCGTGTAAACGTCCAGGTCAGGCAGTACTGGGTAGCTGAGTTTGGCAGCGAGCTGAATGCCCTGAGCTTTGAAGCTAGCGCTATCAGTATTTGACGTTGCTGAGCCAGCGTATTTGATACGGCCCAACCAGTCGTAACCCAGCTCAAAACCCAAATAAGGGTTAGCCTGGTAGCCCAGGAACGCACCAGCGCCTAATTTGCTTTTGATTGGGTTGTTGTTGATACCTTCATAACCGTTTCCGTAGAAACCAGTGTCATGAAATTGGGAAACACCCAGTTTGCCACCGGCGTACCAGGTGTCATCTTTTGGTGCGGCTTGGGCTACGGTAGCGAAGCCAGCCAGTGCCACTGCAATTGCGATAGCTGTTTTTTTCATTTTACGCCTCATTATCATCCAAATCGGCAATTAACACGGAAGGTTAATAGACCTTTGGTTAAAAACCTTTAGCAGGAGACTTTGCTCTTATTTATTACTCACTACCAAGTATATTGGCGTTATAAAAGAGCAACTCCAGCGAGTCAAAGTCTACAACGTGATGAGAAAGTTACAAGTATGATGTGATTCGTATCATAGATAAATTAACGATTCATACATACTTACTAACAAATAGTAGATGATTTTGACAGTTATCAATGCTTTTCTACTATAAAAAAACATACCGCAGGGCTTGATAAAGCTGGCTCAGCCGGGAAATATTCTGGTTATCCCGCGAAACGGGTGAGAAAATTCTGAATTTACTTAATGATACAATATTGGGTGAATTTTTAGACTGGAAAACAGTCTATGTGCGCCGCGATTCGTGTTTTCCGGTCTCATAATAAAACCATAAGTGTTTCCTGATTGAGCCGCCAGGCGTAATCTTACTTTTTCTTCTTCGGTCAAATCATCCGGTAACCAGCATAATACCGCGCTATAATTTCCTGTCAGCAGAGCTTTTTCCATGGCATCAACCGTGAATAAAGGATTGATGTGATTCAACTGAACGCTTTTGTCTAATGGCAGCCCTGACTGCTGTAACCATGGACGACTGAGCTTCTGTTGGGGGGACAACCAAAGTAACCAGCGTGACTGTGCTCCTAACTGTTGTAAAAGTGGGAGCAATAAATGCGTAACTATGGGTTGGTCGGCGTTATACACGATTTCACTGATAACTCCGCCACAGGATATTGAAGACGCCGCCGCTAATGGGTTACCGGAAAACGGTGACGAATGAGCATGGTAAGAACGATGTGGTAAGGGGCGCATAATGAGTTCTCCGCACAGATTGCTGTATGGATATACAGTATCCTTGGCGCGAGTGAAAATCAACCTAATTTTTTCAAAGCGCTTCGCATATTCGGCATGCAACGCGCAACAAGCTCATTTTGTGTTTGAAGACGCTTTTACCCTGTGATTAATTACTTGTTCCTGTTACGAATATTCCAGTTGACAGGGCAGGTTATTCAATACTAAGGGTCACAGTAATGAAACATTTATGCGAAAAAAGGATTTTGCAGTCTAAGCATTATTTTGCATCTTTAGGGGACATAACATCTCGTTCCCAATTTGGTGGTTACAGTATCGCAGCAAATAAAATTATTTTTGCTCTGGTGTCAGGCGGTGAACTCTACCTGCGCGCCAGCAAGAAAGATGAACAGTACTTTCATGATCGTAATATGCCTCACCTTATTTACACTAAGAGAGGCATGCCGGTTCCGTTGAATTATTATCTTGTCGATGAATCTCTATGGGAGAATACGACGCAATTATTGCGCTATGCCAGAATGTCTCTGTCAGGAGCACAGCAGGATAAAGCGGCTAGAAATCAGTGTGTGCGCTTAAAAGATTTGCCTAATCTCAATCATGATCTGGAGCGTTTGCTGTGGAAAGTCGGCATAAAAAATATTGACGAATTACAGCAATATGGGGCCAAAAGCAGTTATTTGAAATTACGGGCGATCAGTGCGAATCTGAGCGTTAATATCTTACTGGCGCTGGCCGGTGCAATATGCGGTATGCATCAGGCGGCACTGCCGACGGGTATTCGTAATGAGCTGCTGGAATGGTATGAAAGCAATGTTGTGCCTTCTTTCAAAAGACACAAACATTGATTCGGCCCGGTCCTGCCGACAGATGATTTTTATAGTTGAATCATGTCATTTTTTAATTGGGTGAGTTCGGGTAATAGCTCAATGAGCAAGCCAATTTGTTGAAGAACCAATAGTTCTTTACTATCCGGTTCCGCTGACAGGGATTGAATGCGGCTGGTTATCACGTTCAGTCCCTGACTTACTTTCAGTTCTTCTTTCTCGTTGCGATGCAGCGCATCTTCCACATAGTGGACCGCGTCATCCAGTAATTGCAGGATTTCAGGCGATGAAATCTTTTCGCGATGAGCGCCTAATGTGGAGATGTAGCTGAGTAAGGTGTGATTGAGGCACATCAGGCGGAAGGCGCTGTCCATTTTATTTCGAATGGCGTGTGGTTCCGACGACATATTGGAAACCACGGACGCTAATTCCGCATCGCAGTTATGGGCGTCGCGTCGGGCAACACGGTAAGTCAGGCTATTATCTTTTCCCTGGTGGTATTGCACCATGATCGCATCCAGATAGCGGCAATTCGCACTCAATGTTTTATTGATAACGGCCGGTAGTCCGCGAAAACGCCAGTCCGGCCAGATAAAACTTACCGCTATCCAGGCAATGGCGCATCCGAGCAGGGTATCGATTACGCGTGGCGCAGCGACTTCAAAACCTTCACCGAGCAGATTGAAACATAACAGCACCAGCAACGTAATGAACATGGTGGCATGGGCATATTGCACATGACGAAAAGCAAAAAACAGTACGCCGCTAATCACGATAAGCGTCAATTGTCCTTCAATTGACGGCACAAAATATAAAATAGGCAGCCCCAGTAAAATCCCGGTCAATGTGCCGATGATGCGCAGCGCCAGACGACGCCGTGTAGCGTTATAGTTAGGCTGACAAACAAACAAGCTGGTCAGCAGTATCCAATATCCATGCCGCATGCCTGTAAGCTGAATAAGAGCATATCCGCTGCAAAGCAGGACCGACATCCGAACCGCATGGCGAAATAGCGCTGATTGAGGGGTCAGGTGGCGGCTGATTCGCAGCCGGATATCGCTCAAGCCGGTAATTTTATCATCGGCCAGCGTATTTTCCGGATTGCTTTCTTGCTCAATGCTTTGTTCTGATTCAATGGTCGATAGCTGCGCGTCGATCGCACGCAGGTTATTCAGCAAATATTGTAACGCCTTGATTTGTGAAGAATCGGTATGATTGCTTTCGGCAATGCGCATTATTGCCAGTTCAAGATGAACGAAAGCGTGTTCAATCCTGCTATCATGCTGATATTTCTGGT
The DNA here is from genome assembly GCF_002291445.1 of Brenneria goodwinii. Classification (NCBI taxonomy): domain Bacteria; kingdom Pseudomonadati; phylum Pseudomonadota; class Gammaproteobacteria; order Enterobacterales; family Pectobacteriaceae; genus Brenneria; species Brenneria goodwinii. The sequence goes on from NZ_CP014137.1 coordinate 1,177,905, forward strand.
GAAATAAAATAGATTGCGCTAGCTCTTGGCAAGCGCGAGCCTGCATTGAGAGTAATCGTTGAAAGCGGAACAGCACATCGCTATAGCGGAATTTTTCACGTAACTGCGAGTAATTCACGTGAGAGGAACTGGCCCGTTCATGGATGTCCTGGGCGACAAAATAGTAATGTAACGTACGACGCGTGCTTCTCTGGCCGCGATCGCCGCGCAGGCGGGTCAGCAATGAAGACTTTGTCTGGTTCAGGGTCGCCACCACCTGGCTGTTGACCATGGTGACGTCGATCAGCGGTTTATTCGAATCTTCTTCAAGGTCGGGATCGAAGAGGTTGGCTTTGGCATCAAGATAGCGCGCAAGCTGCTGATAACACTGCGCCAGGTTGTCCTGTAGCGGCCGGATAGGGAAGATCAGATGCCCGAGCAGCGTGAGCAGGTTGTACCATAATGCGCCAATCAGCAACATGATGGGTTGTTGATACCAGGTATCATAAAGCGAAATGCCCAGCATGGTGTATACCGCAATCAGCAGTGCACCAAAAGCGATGGTGGCGTAACGCTGCCCTAGCGCGCCGAGCAGGATAAAACCCCAGGTAGATAACGCGAGCCCGATGCCAAATAGCCAGGGATAGGGAAATAGCAGTTCGATTGAAACCGATGCAATGAGAAAACAGAACAAGGTAATAAACAGGTTACGTAAACGCCCGGTCAGTCTATCGTCAAGATCGGTTAATGCGGCGGCAACCACACCCAGCGTAAGCGGGATGGTTGACGTCGGCTGGCCCAGCCACCAGGGAACGGCTGCCGCACCGGCAAGCGCAATAAAAATGCGGATGTTATACAGCCAACTGCTGTTATAAACGTAGCGGCGGATCCCGGGGGCGAATGCGAACAACGATGTATCCTCTGACTCAGTTAACGATAGTGGCGGCGGGCGTTTTCTTCTCTGGCTGCCTGGGCCATTTCTACTGGCACCACTCGACGGCCGACCGGCCACAGTGCGATGGCCGCGATTTTGAAATTGGCGATACCCACAGGAATACCAATGATAGTGATGCACTGCGCAATCCCGGTGATGATATGCGATAGGCATAACCACCAGCCGAAGAAAATAAACCAGAAGATGTTCAGTAGCGCCCCGCCGGCGTTTAAAATGGCATTCCTTCCATCCGGGCGGAGTTCGTCAACGTGAATAGCCTCGTTGCCATAGGGCAGAAAAGACAATTTGGTGATTTCCCAACATGAGCGAGTCAGCGGCAGAGTGAATATCAGCAGTACACTCACCACCGTAGCGAGAAGCCAGGATAGCGTGGTGAAAAAACCACCCAGCACGAAATTAAGGATATTCAATACGGCGCGCATAAATTCTCCAGTGTTTCCAGAACAAGCAAACTCTATGATGATAAACGAATTATTACATTAACTATCAAGATATCCTAACCTGTTTTTAAGGCTAGAGCGTAAATGCAGATAACAGGTAAACTACGATAATGGGCGATCAAAATCTCACAATATTCATGGCGCAAATATAATGGAGCTTAAATCAACATCGTTAGGTAAACATTTGGCGCAGCACCCCTATAACCGGGTGCGGCTGCTTAACGCGGGCGTCGAAGTGAGTGGCGATAAACATGAATACATTATCCCGTTCAACCAGCTTTTGAATATTCATTGTAAAAGAGGGCTGGTATGGGGAGAGCTGGAGTTTGAGCTCCCGGCAGACAAAGTTGTGCGTTTACATGGTACCGAGTGGCAGGAAACACAAGCCTTTTACCGTTATTTACTCAACTCCTGGCAATCCTGGAGCGAGGAGATGAGCCTGGTGAGCGCGGAGGTATTGCAAAAACAGGCGGACGAAATTCATACGCTGGAGCAGCAGGATAACTGGTTTGACCGTAAGGCATTGGTGCAATTGCAGGAGAATATTTGCAATACGCTGGCGTCGCTTCCGTTGCCTATCGCCCGGCTTGATGAATTTGCGATTTGCCGGGATAACTACCAGCTTTGTCAACAGTGGCTTGAGCGCGGCGCCAAGCAGCGTACCGAATGCAATCAGAAATGGATGGAACGAACGCTGGCGGCGCAGCAGGATTTCTTTCAGTCGGTAGAAACGACGGCATTGAATATCGCGCAATGTAAAGCGGTAATGAATGGAGAAGAGGCGGTATTGGTGCTGGCCGGGGCCGGCAGCGGTAAAACGTCAGTCTTGGTGGCTCGCGCCGCTTGGTTAATGCATCGCAGGGAGGCTATTCCAGAACAGATTCTGCTGCTGGCCTTTGGACGAAAAGCGGCGGAGGAGATGAATGAACGTATTCAAGCCCGGTTACACACGAAAGATATCCAGGCGAAAACCTTCCATGCCTTGGCGCTGCACATCATTGAGCAATCCAGCCGTAAAGCGCCGATGATCAGCCAGTTGGAAAGCGATGGTAAAAAACGTCGTGAACTGCTGATACGAAATTGGCAACAGCAATGCTCGGAGAAAAAGGCGCAGGCCAAAGGTTGGCGTCAATGGCTGACGGACGAACTAGGGTGGACTCTCCCCGACGGCGATTTCTGGCGCGATCAGGCTTTGGCCGAACGTTTGGCCGGGCGTCTGGAGCGCTGGGTTGGGCTAATGCGCATGCATGGCGGCAGCCAGAGTGAAATGGTGGAACAGGCGTCGGATGATATCCGCCCGTTATTCCAGCAGCGAATCCGGCTAATGGCGCCGTTGTTGAAAGCCTGGAAGAAAGCATTGAAAGATGAGAATGCGGTGGATTTTTCCGGCCTGATCCATCAGGCGGTAAATTTGTTGGATAAAGGACGTTTTATCAGTCCGTGGAAGCATATCCTGGTGGATGAATTTCAGGATATTTCGCCTCAGCGTGCGGCCTTGCTGTCTGCTTTACGCAGGCAAAACAGCAGGACATGCTTATTCGCGGTCGGTGATGACTGGCAGGCCATTTATCGCTTCAGCGGAGCAGAGCTGTCGCTGACAACGGCTTTTGAACAAAATTTTGGCGTCAGCGAGCAGTGTGCGCTGGATACGACCTATCGATTTAATGAACGCATTGGCGAAGTTGCCAATCAGTTCATTCAGCAGAATCCCCATCAACTCAAAAAACCGCTTAATAGCTTGAGTAAAGGGGATAAAAAAGCAGTAACGATCCTTCCACAGGAACAATTGGAGCCTTTGCTGGACAAATTAAGCGGCTTCGTTAAGCCGGATGAACGTATTCTGGTGCTGGCCCGCTATCATCATCTACGCCCTACGGTGCTGCAGAAAGCCACGACAAAATGGCCGAATCTGCATATCGACTTTATGACGGTTCATGCCAGCAAAGGCCAGCAGGCCGAATATGTCATTATTGTCGGCATGTATGACGGAAAAGACGGATTCCCTGCGCCGGCACGAGAGTCCGTTCTTGAACAGGTGCTTTTACCCGCGCCAGAAGATTTTCCCGACGCGGAAGAGCGGCGTTTGCTATATGTCGCATTGACCAGGGCCAAGCACCGGGTGTGGTTATTGCAGGATAGTAAAAACCCGTCACTCTTTATCGAACAGTTACGTAAGCTAGGCGTGCCATCACAGCGTAAACCTTGATGGAAACATGCTCAACAGGCTGACGGTGTCGCGTCGGCCTGTTGCGACACACATAAATGTGCGAATGCGGTTACTTTAAACGATCTTTAAGATAACGTTGATAATCAGGGATGGCTATTTCGACAGGGTGTCTAAACAGTTCGGAATTAATCAGGAAGTCGGCTGTTGAGCGGTTCGTCGCCACCGGAATATTCCAGACGGTGGCCAGCCGCAGCAATGCTTTAACATCCGGATCGTGCGGCACGGCGTTAAGGGGATCCCAAAAGAAAATCATCAAATCTATTTTCCCTTCAGAGATCAACGCACCAACCTGTTGATCGCCGCCCATTGGTCCGCTCAGCATGCTCTTGACAGGAAGGCCGGTATTCATCTGAATCAAATTACCGGTTGTACCTGTGGCATAAAGCTTATGTTCGGCAAGCACCGCCTTATTGGTTTCGACCCAATTCAACAGTGATTGCTTGCAGTGGTCATGCGCGACCAGGGCAATATGTTTATGTGCGGCGATAGTGCGGGTGGTGTACTCCATGGTTACGTCCTTCATCGGTAGGGTATAGCTGTCGGTGTGGTGAAAAACAGATTACGGAAACCCTGTTTCACTGCAAAGTGATAAAAAGAAAAAATGAGAGCGCCCGCCAAAAATCTCATGTCATTACTCGTAGAATCACCGTGTTAGTGACTCAGTGTGTATCTTTTTCATGCACCCAGTGAAGAAATCGTTGTTGGGTTTCTTTATCAGCCTTTTGAAACCAATACCGCATAATTGCAAATAACGTGCTGGAGGGAGTTGGGTCGTCGTCTAGCGTGTCCGTCATCGGCCAACCTTCTGGTTGACCAGTTTTTACGGCCGAGGGGATTGTCGCAAAGCGCGCGACAGACGCTTTATGATTTGCCGAGTTATATTCAGATATCTTTTTTTCTACATTATGAGCCAACTCGTCGTCGGTAATGTTCAATATGTCGAAGCGAGTGGGAATGATTTGATGACGTCCATCTATCAACTGGTAATTGGGTTGTTGATCAAATTTTTTACGTTCCTGACTTGTTTCCAACGACGGAAATTTAAACGAAACGGACTCAAGGTTTTGGGCGTCGAATGTCGCAATCAGAGCAGGGGACGTGTAGGTTATCTGGGAATTGCCTGTTGCCGCACCGGCGATTTTCACTACTTTAAAAAGAATTTGATGTTGTCCGTTGTCAAGCTCAAGGCTATCCGCGCCTTTTAAAAGCGAACTGGATACTTTCTGCCCGTCCACCACAATAAGATCGATGTTCTGATCTAATTTCAGCGTGGTTGCGATGGCTGGCATGCATATACCTGAAATGAAAAGGCACGCAATGGCAAGGCCTAATTTCATTAATATCCCCAAAAGTCTATTTATTCGAGTATTGTTGAGCAATTATCGGAATGTGTCAAAGATTTCAATTTGCAACATGGCGTTATTATTTATGATGATTGTAACGAAATCTCTCCCGCTTAAATTCTTGTTTTTCCGTTATAAAATATTTTAAATCAATATGATAATTCCCACCTTTATTGAAAAGTGTACGATACTTCGTAGAGCGTAACGTAAAAGGTACTGACCATGATGAAAGACAGCGATATTGAATCCGTACTTAAAACAGTAAAAACCATTGCACTTGTGGGGGCTAGCGAAAAACCGATGCGGCCAAGTTATGGCGTAATGGCTTATTTGCTTGAGCAGGGTTATGAAGTGATACCCGTTAGTCCTAAATTAGCAGGGCAAACTTTACAAGGACAAAAAGTTTACGCCAGCTTGAATGATATCCCACAACATATTGATATGGTTGATGTATTTCGTCAGCCAGACGCGGCTTACGATATTGCTAAAGAGGCAATCGACATCGGCGCTAAAGTATTGTGGTTGCAACTCGGCGTCGTTAATGAGCAAGCTGCCGCTCTGGCTCGCAATGCGGGACTGCAAGTTGTGATGGATCGCTGTCCTAAAATTGAAATTCCACGTCTGGGATTAGAAAAATAGAGCCGATCGCATTTACCGGTTTTAACGCCACAACCGGTAAATGTTGATGGATCAGTCTATATATGAATCAATGGCGCAGCTGGGGCGCCCGGCGTTGAATGACCTTTGACAATTCCTCTAATGAGGGATGCTCGTCCTGATATGGTTCTTCTTTCATCAGTTGGGCTTCTGCCAGATATGTATGAATAGGTTGCCCTTCATCATCTTCCATTACGACATGATACCAGGGGGCGGTTCGCAGCGTATCGTGAGCGTTTAGTTCTTCCCACTTGGGTGCTTCTAATGAATATTCGGGATCGATATCGATAACGACACCCGGATACCCCAGAAGTTTATGACGAATCTGCTGCCCGATTCCAAATTTACAGATGATCATATAATCTCCTGAGAAATCTACAACACTCTCTAAATGGGGTGAGCTTTCAGTTTTTTCAAGTGGTGCGAACAGTGCGCAAGCTTATTTTTTGCACAGAATGCTTCGGTTGAATACTATGATATTAGTATGTGTCATTTTTAGGCCGATACCATCGGATGAATAGCTGGCCGCTTCATATAGACAAAGGCCGATAATGATTAAAAGAAAATAGGAGAGGGGAGATGCCGACAGTATCCGTAGCTGCCTATGTTTATGGGATGGTTCAAGGCGTTGGCTTCCGTTATAGCACGCAGCACCGGGCCAAGCAGCTAGGTGTTAACGGTTATGTGCGCAACAGTGACGATGGCAGCGTAGAAGTTATCGCCAGTGGCGAGCATCAGGCTGTTGAACTGTTGGTTGAGTGGTTGAAACAAGGGGGGCCACGTAGTGCCAGGGTGGAAAAGGTCCTCACTGAGCCACATGGCAAAGCGGATTATAAAGGTTTCAACATTCGCTATTAACGTCTATATGCATTTGACTGGCTTGGGCAAACCAGCAATTTTGGTCGCTTGTTTCGCCGGGCCTTTGGGGAATAATCGATACAGATAGCGGCTATTGCCCTTTTCTTCACCATACTTTTGCGCCATCGCTTTGACCAACATGCGAATGGCGGGCGATGTATTAAACTCTACATAAAATGCCCGAACAAACCGGACCACTTCCCAGTGCGCATCTGTAAGCGAGATACCTTCCTGTTCAGCTAATACCGAAGCTAAAGCCTCGTTCCAGTCAGTGCTGTTCATCAGGTATCCCTGAGCATCCGTTTCAATGATTCGGCCTTCAAACTCCAACATATTTCCTCGGGCGTAGTGCGACATCGCGCCAGTTTAACAAAAATTTCTTTCGCTAAGAACAAAACAAAAGCCCCGCGGGGCGGGGCTCTCATCATTCATTGGCGATAATCAATCGTTACGCATAATGCCCAAAATGCTTAACAGGCTGACGAAAACGTTATAAATCGAAACGTAGAGGCTGACTGTCGCCCGAATATAGTTGGTTTCACCACCGTGGATGATGTTACTGGTTTCCCAAAGAATCGCACCGGCGGAAAATAGAATAAACAGTGCGCTAATGGCTAAATGCAGCGCCGGGATCTGCAGGAACAGGTTCGCGATCACGGCGACTACCAGTACGACAAAGCCAGCCATCAGCATGCCAGACAGGAAAGACATGTCCTTACGGGTAGTTAGCACATAGGCCGAACAGCAGAAGAACACCAGCGCCGTACCGCCCAATGCAAGCATAATGATGTCGCCGGAACCGGCTGATATCAGCATACTCAATAGCGGACCCAGCGTGTATCCCATAAATCCCGTCAGCGCAAAGGCGGCCAGAATACCCGCAGGGCTATTTGCCAACTTGTGAGTCAGGAACATCAGACCATAAAAACCGACCAGCATTAAGAGCAGGCCGGGCGCAGGCAGATTCAATGCCATGCTGGCGGTTGCTGTGACAGCGGAAAATCCTAATGTCAGCGATAGCAGGAAATAGGTATTACGTAATACCTTATGGGTGCTAAGCAACGAGCTTTCGCGAGTTGACGAAACAATAATACGATCCATATTAGCGACTCTCTCTTTCAGGGGGCCATTATCCAACATCAAAGAGTAAATAGTTACCACACGTTATTAAAGGCGTTTTACCCTTCTTTACGCGGTAAGTTGATATATTTATGAACATTATGGCGTTTTTGCGCTCATCTGAATCATAAGAGGCTATTTTTCAGGCAATTGAACACAATGATGCTTTACAAGGCTCAACTCTCTGTTTATAGTGCGCGTCATTGCGGAGGAGTGGCCGAGTGGTTGAAGGCACCGGTCTTGAAAACCGGCGACGCGAAAGCGTTCTAGAGTTCGAATCTCTACTCCTCCGCCAACCAATTCAACGGGTTAGCTTAGGCTAGCCCGTTTTTTTTGGTGATTTGGAGTACACACTTGGAGTTACCTCTTGTCTGAAATGAATAATTATTCTTTATCAAGTGTTGGCGCGATCTTGCTTTTCAGTCGTAGACCAGTACTTGGCTCCCTGTTTTATGCCTGCTGAAAAGCTGTTTGTCTCTATTCTCTGAATTGCCCCATGCTTTCTTCTAGTTAAGTCATTAACTTGTTGATGATGCGATTTAACATACCAAGATGATGACTTATGCTTGGTAAAAACGCCTAAATTCACATAATAATCGGTATCATGTTGCTACATAGATGTTCTGCTTGATGGAGACATGTAAGCCATGAGTTGTGAATCCTGCGCTGACCTTTGCGTTAAATATGTGATCCGTACACCCAATGACTTGCGCAAAGCCATCCGAATAGCCGCTCAAAATGTGCAAGATGGCACAATTACGGAAATAAAGGCTGATCCAGATTGGAATCAATTTAGTTTTGAAGAATGTGCGAAAACGATGTGCTGGGGCGATATCGTCGCTTACCAGTTCGTCTGTAACCGTTGTGGACAACGATTTACGCTGGGAGCTGAAACTTACCACGGTAGCGGTGGAAGCTGGGAACCCGATAAGGGGAAACACCCTATTATAGATTAGGCAGGAACAGAAAATGAGCCCGCTACTCAAATGAGAAAATCTGGATTTCTCTATGTGGGAAGAGGTACCGGAAAGTGTACGCATTGCCTGAGAGATGGCTTTGCGATAAAGAAGAGGCTGAACTGTAATCTGATTTATTCAACAAATCCTCTGAGTGCACTAAAACAGTATCTGGCGTGTTGCTAATCTGTGAATGCTTGGAACAGAGTATTAACTAATATGGTAAATAAAATATAATTGGGTGTTGTTATTATTATCGGTCATACGTATTTATAGCTGAATATGTATCGCCTTTAATATATCTTCAATATGATTTTTTGCTCGTTTGAGTAATAACGTCTTTTCACTTTCGGAGTATTTTTTATCTATTAGACGTTCTTTGATTTCCCTATATGATTTTAAATGTTTACGGAACTCTTCTTTTTCATTCTGATCTAGACAGATGATGGCGTTTTTAATCACACTGAATTGAACCTTTTCCGCCAAGTTAAGTTTTCCAGCATCAAGCTCTCTGTGCCTTTCTTCAAAAAATAAGACCAGAGGCTCAACGAGCCGGTTTCTTTCCCTTTTTTGTTTGTTTTTTCTGTATATTATAAAAACAACATAAAACATGATTGTTAATATAATAATGGTATATATAAACAGTTTAGCCTCCAATTATTAACATTATGTTACAACTTTAAACATAGTTAATTTATCAGAATTAATTTTACAGATCCAGACCAGTTTTATTATTTAAGCGCTAATATTTAGCCGTAGGGAAAAGCAGGGTTGTTACCCGCTCATCGTTTCTGATTGTATATTTCGTGAGATTTTATAGCGTATCTTTATTTGGCGCGAGTCATGGACACATGCTTGATGGCTACAACGCAGCATGAACATTTTCTTCTTCTTGTTCGTCTGTTTGTTGGTTTATCTCAAATGTTCAGGCGATGGAAAGTGTTCTGGAGCGTTTACGCCGGCGACTACTGAGCTACCTGATCTTCATCACTCATCTAAAGCCCATGCACCGCAATCCGAAACTGACTACGATATTTGGCTTAAAGAAGAAAATGTATTAAATGATCCTAATCTTAGCCTTGTAGAACAACAGCAATATATGCTCGCTCCAGACCCTAAAAGCCGACGACGCTCAACGCCGGGATTCCGTTGCCATTCTGACCGCCAGCAATGCCAGTACGCTCCCCATTACCCAGCGCTGGAATATTCCCCATCTGGGATGATGCGTAAGAAAACATGCGATAGAACCCGCCATGATGGCTATCAGCGCATTAACGAATACGCTGATGGTAATCTGGGTAATCCCCAGTGTGGCAAATTGCACAAAAACGCTGCCCTTAGCCGGATCAATAAACTGTGGCAAAAGCGAAAGGTAGAGTACGGCGGCTTTCGGATTCAGCAGATTGGTGAATAACCCCATGAGAAATAATTTGCGCGGGCTGTCTTTAGGTAAATCCCGCACTTGAAACGTTGCATTGCCGCCGGGACGAAGCGCCTGCCAGGCCAGCCATAACAGGTAAATTGCGCCAGCAAAACGAATAGTGTCATAGGCGTAGGGGACGGCCATCACCAATGCGGTAAGACCAAAAGCCGCGCAAAGCATATAAAAGATGAAGCCCAGGGCAACGCCGCCCAGAGAAATCAGTCCGGCAATCCGACCTTGGCAGATGGAACGAGAAATCAGGTAGATCATGTTCGGTCCCGGAACCAGCACCATACCTAAAGCGATAAGGGCAAAAGCGACATAATTGGCAGTATCAGGCATCAAGGAACCTCACATGTGTATAGAATAGATAGGGGAAACATATAACAATATCTCCTTGGATTAGCGAACGATAAGACGAAAACCGAGAATGCCCATCACACATCCGCTCATTCGATCCAACGATGCTTTATAACTTAGATAAATGTGGCGTGGTTTGTTGGCTGAAAGTACATAGGCAACAAATCCATACCATAGCAAGTCAATCAGAAATGCGATGATGGGGAGTGCAATGTATAGGAATACGGGGATTTTATGGCTCAATACCGCGGCAAAAATGCTGCCGAAAACTATCGCGGTATTCGGGTTACTCAACTGGGTAAGCAATCCGGTAATAAATGCTTTCCCGAAACTCATTTCTGCGGCGAGTGACGTATCAACGGTCAATGGCGTCCCAGCCCGACGAAACATTTTTATTGCCAGCCAAATCAGATAGAGGCCGCCAGCCGTTTTTAAAATCGTGTACAGCCATGGAACCAATGTCAAAACTGAATGGAAACCCAGTAACGCGATAGCGGCGAAAATCAGGCATCCTGCTCCCATACCGAGAGCTGAACCCATGGCGGCCTTACGTGATGAGGCCACCGCTGTTCTGGCGACTAAGATAAAGCTTTGTCCCGGACTCATTGCACCCAGGAGAATTGCTCCTGATATGGTTAAAATAGTCAGTACCATACTTTCCACATCAAGCCACCTTGTTTGGAGGTTAAGACGTTTGCTGGTGTACAAATTTTGTAGATCTATCATCAGAATATATTGGGCTCGCCGTTTTGGGAACCCATTCCAGATGGATTGATGCGATTTCATCACTCCTGGCAACACGATAGATGTGTAAAGCACACAGGAAATAGTGACGGAATGTCCGGCGGATTGAGGCAATATTCAACGGCAATCACGCATACTCAATAAAAGTGAACGAGATCATGGTACTGAATGGCAAGGCGAGCTAGTCTTTTTCTATGAACGGTTCACAAAGAAAGAGGCTGTCATGTATAAAACTATTTTAGTGCCTGTTGATATTGAAGAAGATGAATTAACCAAAAACGCACTAATCCATGTGGTAAAACTGGCAAAAGCGTCCGATGCCACGGTGCATCTTTTTCATGCGCTGCCGGATGCTTCGGCGTTTTTGTCCGCTTATTCTTTCGGCATAAAAGAGTTTGAGAATGAAGCCGTTGTTGAAGCTAACGAGAAGCTGAAAGATCTCATTAAAACGATCGATCTTCCTGCTTCTCGTCTGTCATTCAGCGTGAGTTTCGGTACGCCGCGTGACGAAGTTCTGCAACTGGCGGAAGAAATCAATGCCGATCTGATCGTCGTGGGTTCTCGCCGGCCGGATGTAAAAACCTACTTGCTTGGATCGAATGCCGCCGCGATTGTCCGGCATGCTAAAACATCGGTATTGGTCGTTCGTTAGTTTGATATTATCCGGCTTATTCCTGTCGTGTGAAATAAGCCGCTGTTTCACCTTAACTGACTATCCTTGCTGCCGCGGCGGTTATAGCCGCTGTTGAGGATATTTTTCTTATCAAGCTCTTCCTGACATTCGATACAATATCGCACTCCGGGCAAGGCTTTACGACGGGCCTCGGGAATTTGGACGCCGCATTCATCACAGTAGCGCGCACTTTCCCCGTTATTGAGCTGGCTACGGGCATGTGCGATGGCATCATCCACGGTAGCATCGATTTGATCCTGAACGGCTCCATCATTTGACCAGCCACTAGCCATGATTACCTCCAGAAAATAGTGGACCTTTTCTTAGTATTGGGGGGATTTGGTACGATTCAAGAATAAATACGGCAATGAGCTTGATAAAAGCAAACACAAATGCTGCCAATGCGATGCGCATTGCGTCGGAATAGCATTCAGGATCTGTTGGCGTCAGCCAGATTCACTGTCGTAGCGATCGGTATATTCAACGCGCGCAATCAACTGGTCGATGTTTCTATCTGAAAACACTTCTATGCCGTGTGCTTTCAGCAGTTCCGCCGTCACGCCATTTCCTGGCGTTTGCGTACCGTCAAACTTTCCGCTGTATATCACGTTGCTGCCGCAAGATGGGCTTCCTTCCGTCAGTAACGCAAAGCGGCATCCATGCTGTTCAGCCATTTGCAAGGTTAACCAGGCACCTAAAATATAGCGTTCAGTGACATCCTCGCCGCTCGCTTCCATTACTCTGGCGCCTTGTGCGATTACCGCGTTTCCGTCCCGCGTGGGAATAATTTCCGCGGAAGGGCGAGGGGTGGCGAATCCGGCGGCCAGTTCGGGACAAAACGTTACCAGGCGGGACTGCTTTCGCCACTGCGCAAGATACGCCTCGACAGATTTTTTCGCAGAGCCGTTATAACGGACAGGGAAGCCAGACAGGCAGGCGCTAATCAGGATTTTATTCATGGGCGGGATATTGCGTAAATATAGTTATCATAGCTGGGTTGATTGCAAGCGCAAGTACTCTTCAGCATGGATTGGACTTACTAAAAAATAGAAAAAAGTAAAACGACAGGAAAACTTAACGGCCAGGTTAGTCCTATTAACAACGATGTCAGGATCCTAATAAGCAGGGAGTTGTCTCTGCTTAGCAGGAAGGTGACGAATAGTGAAATAGCGAAACCGATGAAGTAAATGAGCTTAATTGATTCCCACAAGGTCTGGTGTGGCACGTTTGTGTCCTTTTATTCCTGATGCGTCTGCATTCTATGCCGTTAATATTTTATGATCAATTTTTTAACCCATTGATTCCATAATTGCGTCTTTAGTCTGGTGTTCCACTTACCAGGCCGATGGGGATTGACGCATCAAGCCAAGGCGTTATCTACATCTATCGGCTAACGAACTTATTCTGAACTACAGTGAGATGGTTTTTTGATTTCACAGGAGCATTTTTATGAAAATGGCGCTCGGGCCAGTGGCCTTGGCTATCATCCTGTTTTGTTCGCCAATTCATACTATGGCGCAGCCACATAAGATTTCTGATGAGCAGGTCAAAGAACTGATTATTCAAGAATCAATTTCTTCTTATCCGGGCCGCTGTCCTTGTCCTTATAATGTTGCTCGTAACGGGAGTCAGTGTGGTAAACGCAGCGCATGGAGTCGGGCTGGAGGCTATGCGCCAATTTGCTATAAAAACGAAATTTCGACACAAATGATGGCTGAATGGAGGCAGCAAAAGGAGCGCTAGTTGTATTTCTTAGGAGAGGAAATAAACTATTAATGTGCTTAGTGGAAAATGATTAGCAGATTAATCATTTGGTCAGAATATGACAGAAATATTAAATTTTTATTTCAGTATGGACATTGTTTAAGGACTATCATAGTTTGTTGTTTTATCCCACGAGAAAGGTAATAAAATGAGTGAGATATCTAGCCTGTCACTGAAGATCCCATTGGATCTGAAGGAAAAGATTAAAGCTGCAGCATTGGAAAACGGTGTTTCGATTAGTGCTGAGGTGAGTGCAAGGTTGCTACTAAGCTTTGATGATGGTGAAAAATCGTACTCATCTTCAACGGAAGTGGTAGATAATCAAGGCATCAAAGAGGAAGAAGAAACGCAGCTAACACCAAAAGAAATCAAAAAAATCAGAGCGTTACTTAAAGCTAAAGGCTCCTCAAAGAAAAAGTAATCTCCGCGTATTTTATCAGGCATGCTATACCATAACGCCCATGCTGTTACTCGTTGTGATATAGCAATGCTGCTCTTCGATAACTAAAATCAAGATTTGCGATATAATTCAGTAAGGTTCCTCCGTTTTTTGCCGATAAATGCTATTCACATCATTCGTGGAGGCAATTATGTTAATGGGAACTCTTAAAGAAACACTGATTTTTGTACAAGATGACGGCATCGGTTGTCATCGGTACGAGATCTACAAGAGTGACCATCAAGGTGGGTATTTTGCTGTTATATACGTTCAGAAAACCGTTTTACTTGATGATGTGACGGTTGTCACCTGGGTCATTGATAATCCACACTGGCATATGAAATCGCATTATATCCCCAATGCCCGTATGGAATGTGAATCTCACTGGAAAGCAACATATCGTATCTTAATAGCTTGATATAAATTGATATAAGCAGTAAAGGGCATAAGGAATTATGCCCTTTACTGCTTTTTTTAATAAAACTCACCCTTTAATGCGTATGTTATACGTGAAGTTTTCGGTTCAAATATCATGTTTTTAATTGCTCATGAATTCAAACTCTGAGGTTTGTTTTTTTATTAGTTACCTCCGGTTATCATTATAAATGAATGAATAATGAAAAACCGATCGCTTAAACAAATATATAAAGGGTGAAATATAATTGAAGGCGATATAAAGATTATTGCCGAGGCGTTGATACCACTTTGGACCGATGAGAAATAAGTGGGTAGCTCCTCTTTGCGTTGATGACCGCCATTGCTCTCTTCAATGGCGGTTTGGGGCTGGATATGATGAGAGATCTCTGACGTGCTTAGGAAATAGTCGTTGGCGCAGTCGCGCGATTTAAACGCCAGCGAATGACATCAATCAACATGAATAGCACTAGGCTGATGCCCATAACCGGTAAACAGACGGCCAGCAGGGCGGTAACGACAAGCAGTAGTAGTCTGGGGACAAGCGGGATTTGTAATAGCGCCCGGGTTAGCGTTTGAACGGGATCGAGGCCGCCCTGATGTTTTGGCCGCCGAATCCACCACATCCGGTATCCCCAGACAATGAGTGCGCACAGCCCAAGTCCGAAGGCGGCCAGCACTAGCTGATTGGGTAAACCGAACAGAACGCCCATATGCGCATCGACTCCCCAACGGGTCAGTTTGGCTGCCAGCGGGAAAGTCGAAAAATCCGTTTTGTCGACGATCTCTAGCGTCGCGGGGTTAACTGAAACGGCATCAACCTGTGTTGGCCATGCGCGATCAATTTCAGCGACCGTCCACGCCTGATTGGCTTTACCGGCTGGTCTTATCTCTATCTTCTGTGCATCAATGCCCGCGTTTCTGGCTGCGGCTAATACCCGATCAAATATTTCCGGTGAATGTTCCCGCTCCAGCGGTTGAGAGACCGGCATCGAAGCGTGATGCTCAGCGTGCTCGTCCGCGTGCATATGTTCATGGGCTGACATCGGCTCGTTGATGAGCTGTGTATTTACCGTGGGTGTTTGCCAGCCTAACAGGTTGCGTACCACGGAGATATTTTTACCGGCCCACTGTGACCAGGTTAGGCCGGTTGCGGAAAAGAACAACATACCAACCATCAGACATATGCCCAGGGTTGTATGCCAGTAGCGTAATCGTCGCCTTTGTCCCGCCGGTGTTCGGCTCGTTTTGTTTTGTCGCCGTTTGTGGGGTGGAGTTGAACGACGGGTCGTCCCCCAGATAAGTAATCCCCCCAACGCGGCTATCCATAGCCAGGATGCGGCCAGTTCACTGTAGTTGCGCCCAATATCGCCAAGCAATAATCCCCGATGCAGGTAATCAAGCCAGGTGCGGAATGGCAGAACCCCGCTAGTGCCATAAACCGTTTCATCGCCGCGAATTTCCAGTGATATGGGGTCAATAAAAATAGCCCTGTTTTCAGACGGTCCCAGTTCGCGGCTGGTAAACATCACTCTGGTGGTTTCACCTTGTCCGGACGCAGGTCGAATGGCGGCTAATCGGGTCTCATGCTGATGCCCGAGTGCCGCTTGGGCGACGGTAATTTGATCTTCCAGTGAGTGGGGAACGCCATGACTTTCGGTAAAGAGTTGATGTGCGTAAAGCCGGTTTTCAATCTGCGGCGTCAGCACATATAGCGTTCCTGTGAGTGCGGCAATGAAGATAAACGGCCCAACAAAAATACCAATATAAAAATGAAGACGAATCAATAGGGCAAGCATCGCGGCACGTGGCGATACGGTATCTGATGACACGCCTTGAGATAACGGAGCCTCGGGCAGTAATGTTCCCTGAGGCGAAGAAGCTGATGATGCCTGATTTTTAAGATGCGGCATAAAACCTTCTGAAGTCGGTTGGCAAAAATGACCAAGCCAAAAGCGATATCCGAAAAGAATATTGCAGCCAGGTTTGCTTTATAAATGCTAGGCCTATCGGCGTATATTCAATAAGGCGGCGCGCGTGGAATCGGGGAGGCAAATCTCTCGATCAGGATAACGCAGGATAGGCATAGGGTGATGCGCAGATGGGATATATCGCGCCATAGCGCAACGGTGATTCCGTTGATATCGGGCAGCGCGGGGGTATAAGAAAAAAGAGCGCAATAGCCGCAGGCGCCGTGATCCGCTATAGAGGCGGGATTAGGCGATGTGGAATTACTACTATGGGTATGAGCGCCAGACATTCCATGCATGGCATGATGGTGTTCTGCTGCAGGCGCCGATGCGCTCAGGGTTTGGGCGGCGTTACGATCGCAATGAGCCAGCGTTTGTGAAATCACTGGTGCGATGGAAATGGTTAATATGGCGAAGATACCGAACCAGGCCGGGAAACTTCGCTGCCGTAACGGGGGCAAAAGCATAAATATGGCGTTAAAGCGCTGTCGGATTCAGTGTCGCACACTGTACCCTATTTATTTTGATTTTGTTACATAAATGTTTTTTGGGGGCGAATGAAAAGGGATATGGCGGTTTCCGCCTGAAAATGACTCAGCCCGGTAAACGGAATATTCCTGAAGTCAGGACGTGGGGGTATCCGATATAGTGAAGCGTGAAAACATTAAATACGCATCAAGACTTTTCTTCCTATGCGGTTGGACAAATGACGCTTTAATGGTTTCGAGCCTCGAGGCGGTTACCGATATTGTTAAAGTTGGGGTAGTGGGGGGGCTTTTATGTATTTTTATGTAAATACGGGAATGATTACGATGTGAGCAGGGTCGAAAGACTTTTAGAGCGGGAAGTAAAATGTTATCTGTTTTCCATTTTTTATTCGGTCTATCATCTATTGGCGTTCTGGTTGCCTAAACGCTGACCTATTATGATGAATCATATTGTTATCAAGTTGTCGGAAAGCTAACTTATCCATTAATATGGATTTTAATTGATTGAAGCACACGAACAGGGGGAGTTGTGCTGGTTAAAAAACTTGGGTCTAAACAGCGGGCCGCAGGCCTTTGCTGGTTTTCAGCGATAGCCGTGTTGTCTTTAAGCGCAGCACCGGCGTGGGCATTTACTATTAACGACGTAGCGCAACAAGCGGAGGCGTTGGCAGCTAAAGGTTTCGACGCACCAAAAAGTAATCTTCCAGCACAATTCCGTGATATGAAATTTGCTGATTACCAGCAAATTCAGTTCAATCAGGAAAAATCTTACTGGAACTCGTTGCAGACGCCATTCAAACTGCAATTTTACCATCAGGGTATGTATTTCGACACGCCGGTAAAAATTAATGAAGTCACTGCTACAACGGTAGATGAGATTAAATATTCAGCAGACTACTTCAATTTTGGTTCAGTCAACCATGATCCCGAAACGGTGAAGAACCTTGGTTTTGCCGGTTTTAAAATTCTCTATCCAATTAATAAAGCGGATAAGAATGATGAAATTGTCAGCATGCTGGGCGCTAGTTATTTCCGGGTAGTAGGCAAAGGGCAGATTTACGGTCTGTCTGCTCGCGGATTGGCGATTGATACCGCGCTGCCTTCCGGGGAAGAGTTTCCGCGTTTTCGCGAGTTCTGGATTGAACGTCCTAAACCCGCTGATAAGCACCTGGTGATTTATGCCCTGCTGGATTCGCCGCGTGCGACCGGGGCCTATCGCTTTGTTATTTATCCGGGGAGCGACAGCGTTGTTGACGTTCAGGCCAAAGTATACCTGCGGGATAAGGTCGGTAAGCTGGGTGTCGCTCCGTTAACCAGCATGTATCTGTTTGGGCCCAATCAGCCGTCTCCAACGCTGAACTACCGTCCTGCATTACATGATTCTAATGGTCTGTCGATTCATGCCGGTAACGGCGAATGGATTTGGCGCCCGTTAAATAATCCTCGGCATCTGTCTGTCAGCACCTATGCGGTAGAAAACCCGAAGGGGTTCGGTTTATTGCAACGTGGTCGCAATTTCTCCTCGTATGAGGATCTCGATGACCGCTATGATCTGCGCCCAAGCGGCTGGATCGAACCGAAAGGCGACTGGGGTAAAGGTAAAGTTGAGCTTGTTGAAATTCCAACAGCCGATGAAACCAACGATAACATCGTCGCGTTCTGGACTCCGGACGTTTTACCTGAAGCCGGTAAACCTCTGGAAATGGCATACCGTCTGCGCTTTACCAGCAATGAGGAACAGCTGCATTCGCCGGATATCGCCTATGTTCAGCAGACCCGACGCTCCACCGGCGATGTCAAACAGTCTAATCTGATTCGCCAGCCCGATGGCACTATCGCGTTCATCGTGGATTTTGTTGGGCCGTCATTAAAAGAGATGGATGAAGCGACGCCGGTCACCTCACAGGTAAGTATTGGCGATAATGGCGAAGTTGTTGAAAACAGCGTCCACTACAACCCGGTAACTCATGGCTGGCGTTTGACACTGCGTTTGCGTGTGAAAGATAACAAACAGCCAACAGAAATGCGGGCTGCATTGGTTAATGGTGAAACAACATTGACTGAAACCTGGAGCTATCAGCTACCTGCTAATGAATAAGTCAACTTCTCCTCTCGATTATATCGAGAAATTGCCCTTGTCTGCCGAGCAGGCAAGGGCGCTGCGCGAAAAACTACCAGCATCAGAGCCTATCGATCAGTCCGCATTGCATCAGGTATTGTCTGATGGCTATCAGGTCAAGAGCCATTCAGAAGACGATGTTGCGCTGAATTCGGTTCACTCTCGTTTGGAGATGGCTTGGCCTGATGGTCTGAATAACGGCAAGCAATTGGGCAAAGATACCGAAGGGCGGACAGCATTGCAGGCGATGCCTACGATCACGCGTTCTTCCATGTTTCCTGATGTCTGGCGAACAAATCCGCTGGCTCGCTGGTGGGAAAGTTTGCTGGGGCGAACGGTACCGCCTCGCCACCACTATCATGACGCCAGCCCGGAAGAAACCATCGCGGAAAACAGATGGCGGATGGTCGGTACTCTGCGGCGCTATGTCCTGCTGGTTCTGACGCTTTTTCAGACGGCTGTCGCAACGTGGTACATGAAAACCATTCTGCCTTATCAGGGTTGGGCGTTGGTCGATCCGTTTGAAATGGCCCATCAGCCATTGATGCAGTCATTTCTACAACTGCTGCCATATGTGTTGCAGAGCGGCATTCTTGTTTTGTTTGCGGTTTTGTTCTGCTGGGTTTCGGCCGGTTTCTGGACGGCGCTGATGGGATTCCTCCAGTTGTTGATTGGTCGGGATAAGTACAGTATTTCTTCGACTACGGTTGGTGATGAGCCCCTCAATCCCGAGCATCGCACTGCGCTGATCATGCCTATCTGTAATGAAGATGTAGAGCGTGTTTTTGCCGGCTTGCGCGCGACCTATGAATCGGTGGAAGCGACCGGAGCGCTCGATCATTTTGACATTTATGTGCTAAGCGACAGCAACGATCCCGATACCTGCGTCGCCGAGCAAAAAGCCTGGATGGAGCTTTGCCGTGACGTAGGCGGAGCCGGGCGGATCTTTTATCGCCGCCGCCGCCGCCGCGTAAAACGTAAGAGCGGCAACATTGACGATTTCTGCCGTCGCTGGGGCAGCCAATACAGCTACATGGTTATTCTGGACGCCGACAGCGTTATGAGCGGTGAATGCCTGACGTCACTTGTCAGATTGATGGATGCGAACCCCAATGCGGGTATTATCCAATCCTCGCCGAAAGCGTCCGGTATGGATACGCTGTATGCGCGTTGCCAACAGTTTGCCACCCGTGTTTATGGCCCGCTGTTTACGGCCGGGTTGCACTTCTGGCAGTTGGGCGAGTCCCATTACTGGGGACACAACGCCATTATTCGGGTGAAGCCGTTTATTGAACATTGTGCTCTGGCGCCGTTGCCGGGCGAAGGGTCATTTGCAGGCGCCATTCTTTCGCATGACTTCGTAGAAGCCGCCTTGATGCGCCGTGCCGGGTGGGGCGTCTGGATTGCCTATGATCTGCCGGGCAGCTATGAAGAATTACCGCCCAACCTGCTGGATGAACTGAAACGCGATCGTCGCTGGTGTCATGGTAACCTTATGAACTTCCGGCTGTTTCTGGTCAAAGGGATGCATCCGGTTCACCGTGCCGTATTCCTTACCGGCGTGATGTCTTATTTGTCCGCGCCGTTGTGGTTTATGTTTTTGGCGCTATCAACGGCTTTGCAGGTTGTGCATACCTTGATGGAGCCCCAGTACTTTCTGCAACCCAGACAGCTATTCCCCGTCTGGCCGCAGTGGCGGCCGGAGTTGGCGATCGCGTTATTCTCAACAACATTGGTATTGCTGTTTTTACCGAAATTGTTAAGCGTGATCCTGATTTGCGCCAAGGGGGCGAAGGCCTATGGCGGCGCTTTCCGACTGGTTCTTTCGCTGCTGATGGAAATGATATTCTCCGTTCTGCTGGCGCCGGTTAGAATGCTGTTTCATACCGTTTTCGTCGTCAGCGCATTCCTGGGGTGGTCGGTACAGTGGAAATCCCCTCAGCGTGACGATGATGCGACGCCTTGGGGTGAAGCGTTTGTTCGCCATGGTTCTCAATTAGTGCTGGGACTGGTTTGGGCGATAGGCATGGCGTGGCTGGATCTGCGTTTCTTGTGGTGGCTGTCGCCGATTGTCTTCTCACTGATTCTTTCGCCATTTGTCTCTGTTTATTCCAGCCGGGCCTCATTGGGTTTGGGCTGTAAACGAGCCAAGCTGTTATTGATCCCTGAAGAGTATGATCCGCCGCGTGAACTGGTGGCGACCGATACCTACTGGCAGTTGAATCGCCAACATAAGCTGGATAATGGCTTTATGCAGGCGGTGTTCGATCCTTCGATTAACGCTCTTGCCAGTGCGATGGCGACTGCCCGTCATCGTTTCAGTCAGGTGATCGAGGATGCTCGTCAGCGGAACGTCAATGACGCGCTAAGCCGAAAACCGGAAGAGGTTGACGATAATCAGCGTTTGACGCTGCTGAGCGACCCGGTAACGATATCTCGTCTTCATTATCACGTATGGCAGAAGCCTGAACAGTACGCCGCGTGGTCCGAGTATTATCGGAAATTACCATCGCCGTATATTAAGGAATAATGTCCTTTTGCATCTAATAGAAAAAAGCAACGGTTGGTGCCGTTGCTTTTTTTTGTCCGTGATTGACCGATCGATAAACCCTATCTTCACGCTAATTACGCCGATGCCTAACCTTCCGGCCTATAACTACGATTGAATCATTACCGGGATATAAATCGCTAATCTCCCGGCAGCTCAAGTTTCGAGGTGCGAAGCTGTAAACATCGCCAGGAATAGACCACGTTCGCCAGAACGACCAACGCGGTCACGATAAATACGGCCCGGAAACCGTAACTTGCTGAAATGGTGGCGCCTATTATTGGGCCGGTTACATTACCAACATCCCGAAATGACTGGTTATAGCTGAATATCCGTCCGGCAATGTGATTGGATGAATGATAAATCAGTAATGTTTGCACCGCGGGCAGTAACGCGCCATCTGCGGCGCCTAACAGGAAACGGAGTGCGCCCAACTGCCAAGGCGTTTGAACGAATGCCATGGGAATCAGCAATAGGACGGAAACAATCAGCATGGCGATCAAAATACGCTCCGGGCCAATTTTGTCCCCAAGCTTGCCGAGTCTCGGAGCGCTGATCAGCGCGGATACGCCGGGGATGGCGGCAATCATTCCACTAATAAAAGCCAGGTTCTGAGTGTGTCCGGCTAGATCGCGCACGAATAAGGTTAGTATTGGGGATATTGAACCGGTAGCAACCTGGATAATCAACGTCGTAACAAACAGACTTAAAACCAGCTTGGGACTTCTTAGCGATGTCATTACCTGCCGACCGCTTAACATGTCTTTTTTACGGATAGAGGTGAAACGCTCCTGAACATAAAACAGTGTGATCAGAAAACAGATAAACAGCACAACGGCGGTAACGAAAAATACCGGACGCAACCCATAGGTATCAGCTAAATAGCCGCCAATTAGCGGGCCGATCAGCGCGCCGCTGACGGCGCCGGTCGACAACGTTCCCAGCGCCCATCCACTTTTGTTCCGTGGCACCTGGGTGGCGATCAACGCATTGGCATTCGGCACAAAACCGCCCAGAACGCCGAGAGCGGCGCGCAGGAACAGAAATTGCCATATGTTTTGCGCCAGCCCCATGAGCACCATAACAATGCACATGCCCAGCGCCGATCGCAGTAGCATCAGTTTGCGGCCTTTGCGGTCGGCAAGACGCCCCCAAAAAGGGGCGGCGATAGCGGAAAAGAGAAAGGTGATGCTGAAAACCACTCCGGACCACATGTTCAACGCTTCATGTCCGGTGACGCCAAGCAGCTCAACATAGAGAGGAAGAAACGGCATGACCAGACTGAAGGCGGCACCGGTAAAAAAGCAACCTAACCAAGCGACATAAAGATTACGCTTCCAATCAATAGGCTCCGATTCAGGGGTCATAAATTTCCGATAACGTGGTTGGTGTTTCAATCCTCACATTGCGATCTTTGGTTGAGGATAAACAAATTACATAGCAGACAATCTATTAAGTATGTGCCGCTTAAAAGATATCAGCAAGACGATCATCATCAATCTGTAAGAATTCAGTCTGTTTTCAACGGGCAGCGTGGTTGAATAAGATCTCATTCACGCCGGCTGACGTGAATGAGGCGGATGTGAAATTAATAGAGCGAGGGTTCGCCTTCTGGACGCGTTTTAAAACGACGGTGCAGCCACATATATTGATCGGGCGCTAATAGAATATTTTGCTCAACGATTTTGTTCATCCAGGCGGCCGTTGCCGTTTCGTTTTCCAAGGGAACGTCTAATTCCGCCGGCTGAATCAACAGTTCGTATCCCTTGCCCTTTGGCAGACGGCGCGGCACGAAGGGTACGATAGCAGGTTTGGCGGTTTTAGCTAAAATGTAACTTCCCACCGTCGTCGCCGCCTTATTCACAGCAAACAGCGGGACGAATACACTGCTGCGGGGGCCATAATCGTGATCGGGCGCATACCAGATAATCTCCCCCTGTTTAAGCGCCCGAATCATGCCTTTAAGATCCTTTCGGTCCAGCATGGATTTGTTTGAACGCATTCTTCCCCAGGTCTGCAACCAGTCGATCAACTTGTTGTCGTTGGGGCGATAAACCCCGATCCCCTCATTTTTTATTCCAAAGATGCGGGCGCCGAGTTCCAAGGTCAGAAAATGCAGGCCGATCAACAATACGCCGCGATGTCCCTCTCGCGCCTGCCGAATATGCTCAATGCCTTTCACCGTGAACCAACGTTCTATACGCCAGTCAGGCCAGAACCACGCCATACCGGTTTCCAGTATCCCCATTCCGACGGCTTCAAAATTTTTTCTGACGAGTCCATTTCGTTCAGCCTTCGGCATATCCGGAAAACAGAGTTCAAGGTTTCGGGTGGTAATTTCAACGCGCCGCGGCAGCAGACGCATGGATAAATGACCGAGACCGGTGCCGATAAAATAAAGCAGCGGATAGGGTAGCAATACCACCAGGTAAAGCGCGCCAATACCCAGCCAGGTTAACCAATAGCGCGGGTACAATAGTGAACGATTAAAAGTGGGGAGTTGTGTCATGGCCTCAGTATCAAATTCTGGTGCTGTTAGGCACTCAAACCGTTAAAAAGAATAAATGGAATTTTCACTCACAGGATAGATTATTACGGCACTTTCATAGGAAAACAAATTTGCGACGTGCTATAGCCTGATTTTTATACAAAAAATGAGCGGGCATATAATGATAACATTTGCCATCGACAGTGTGTAACCATTGCTGCCATTGATAAAAACGCTCTGATTATATACTGAAGCGAATCCCCGCCGGTATGGCGGGGAGCTAGGGTTGGTTTTACCGTTTGAATATCCCTCTGGCGTAACCTGGCTCACTACGCCAGTATTGGGGCGGCGCCGTTACCTGGGCGCCCAATCTGGCCGCGGCATGCCAGGGCCAGCGTGGATTAAAGAGAATAGCGCGCGCCAGTGCGACAGCGTCGGCTTCGCCGGTTCCCACGATGGCTTCGGCCTGTTCTGGTTCGGTGATAAGCCCGACGGCGATGGTGGTAATGCCGACCTCCTGTTTGATCCTTTGCGCATAGGGCACCTGATAGTTTGGTCCCGGATGAATTTGTTGTTCCGCCGAGAGGCCGCCGCTGGAGACATGAATGAAATCACAGCCCAAAGCATGTAATGCTTGGCTAACCTGAACGGATTGTTCCAGATCCCAACCGCCTGCGACGCCGTCGGTTGCCGAAATTCGCACCCCTACCGCTTTATGCGCCGGGAATACCTGGCGCACGGATTTATAGACCTCTAATACCAAACGCATCCGATTTTGCAGCGAGCCGCCGTATTCATCCGTCCGGTGGTTTGCCAGTGGTGATAGAAACTGGTGCAATAAATAGCCGTGCGCGGCATGAAGTTCGATCAAATCAAAACCGAGGCGATCTGCCCGCTTGGCGGCGTCGACAAAGGACGCGATCAACTGGTTAATTTGCTGGCGCGTCATTGCCAGGGGCTTATCGTCCTTTTCATTATAGGGAATGTCTGATGGCGCGAGCGTTTGCCATCCCCCTTGCTCTTGCCGAAGAGCGGCGCGCCCGCCCCAGGGGACATCGGTGGATGCCTTGCGTCCGGCATGGGCCAGCTGGATCCCCAACGGCATATCCGAGTGTTTTTTTACCGCCTGAATAACGGTGGCTAGCGCTTTCTCCGTTTCACTATCCCATAAGCCAAGGTCTTTGGGCGATATGCGTCCTTCGGGGGCAACGGCGGTGGCTTCAACGATCAACAGCCCTGCGCCTGAATGCGAGAGATTACCCAAGTGCATGGTATGCCATGCTGTCGCTTTACCCTCTTCGGCGGAATATTGGCACATCGGCGCGATGATAATGCGATTAGGGAGCGTGAGTTTACCGAGAGATACTGGCGAGAATAGTTGACTCATATGATGACCTTAGATTGTGATATCTCTATGGGGCATGGAGAGTACCGATCCAGATTAAAATAGAGGGGTAGCCTTCTTACGGAAAAAACACTATTTCACATTTCACGGTCGATTTCACATCCTGACTTAAGTTCTGCTATCAGGTATGATGCCGGGCCGTATCATCCGCCAGGTTAAACGCGGCGGTGAAGACTAATGATTAAACCTCAATGACGACAGGAAAGTACACCATGCCAGTGTTACATAACCGGGTGTCCAATGAGGAACTGAAGGCGCGAATGCTTGCTGAAACCGAGCCGCGAACGACAGTTTCTTTTTATAAATATTTTACGGTCGATGAGCCGAAAGCGTTCCGCGATCGGCTGTATACCCAATTTGAGCAGTTAAAGGTATTTGGCCGGATCTACATCGCGGCGGAAGGGATTAATGCTCAAATCAGCGTGCCTAATAGCCAGTTTGATATGTTTAAAACGGTATTATTCGGCGCGCATCCCGCTCTCGATAATGTTCGGTTGAACATCGCGTTGGACGATGATGGAAAATCGTTCTGGGTGCTGCGGATGAAGGTGCGTGAACGCATTGTAGCCGATGGCATTGATGACCCGACGTTTAACCCGGCGAATGTCGGCCAGTATCTGAAAGCCGAGCAGGTTAATGCCATGGCTGACGATCCCAATACGCTTTTCGTTGATATGCGCAATCACTATGAATACGAGGTCGGACACTTTGCAAATGCGTTGGAGGTTCCTTCGGATACTTTCCGTGAGCAACTTCCGATGGCGGTGGATATGCTCAGGCATGAGCAGGATAAAAATATCGTGATGTATTGTACCGGCGGGATCCGCTGTGAGAAAGCGAGCGCTTATATGCTGCATCACGGTTTTAAGCACGTCTATCACGTTGAGGGCGGGATTATTGAATATGCTCGCCAGGCAAAAGCTCAGGGACTGCCGCTGAAGTTTATTGGCAAAAACTTTGTGTTTGACGAGCGGATGGGGGAAAGAATTTCTGATGACGTTATCGCGCATTGTCATCAGTGCGGCGCGCCTTGTGATGCCCATACCAACTGCCGTAATGAAGGCTGCCATCTGTTGTTCATCCAATGTCCGGCGTGTGCGGAAAAATACGAAGGCTGCTGTAGCGTCAACTGTCAGGAAGAGCGTCGACTGCCTCTGGCGGAGCAACGCGCTCGGCGCAGCGGTCGAGAAAATGGCATGAAAGTGTTCAATAAATCCAAAGGGTTATTGAAATCCACATTACACATTCCAGCCCCTGTTGGCAAAGAGGGGGCGAAGTAGCGAAACTAAAAAGCCCTTTCATCAATGGAAAGGGCTTTGAGTATCTAGCATTGATCGATTATTTCTGGCGAACGCCCTCGACAGAAATAATCAATTGAACCTCCTGGGAGGCCGGACCCAAATCCTGGGTAATATTAAAGTCTTTCAGCTTGATCGTCCCTTCCGCTTCAAAACCGGCGCGATAATTACCCCATGGATCGTCGCCCTGACCGATCAGTTTTGCCTCTAGCGTCACGGGCTTGGTTACGCCGTTCAGGGTCAGGTTACCGGTAATGTCGTATTCATCGCCGTCTTTTTTCACCGCTGTGGAGGTGAATGTCGCCTGAGGAAATTTGGATACATTCAGGAAATCCGCACTACGGATATGCTTGTCGCGCTCCGCATGATTGGTATCGACGCTATTGGTATTGATGGTGACATTCACTTTATCGGCAGCAGGATTGCTTTCATCAAAAGTAAACGTCCCGTCAAAATCGTTAAAGCCGCCATAAATCCAGCTATAGCCCAGATGGTTAATGCGAAACTGGATAAATGCGTGTTGGCCTTCCTTATCAAACTTGTAATCGGCGGCTAAAGCCGATCCGGCAGAGGCAAGTAAGGATGCGGCGGTCAGGCCCAATAGTGTTTTCTTCAGCATCGGTGTTCTCCATTAATTCATAAAGTTAAGGGATGTTGCGGCCCAACATCCGTTTCAACGTCGTATCACCATCTATGAAGTGGTGCTTTAAGGCGGCTAAACCGTGCAGAGCTGACAGCGCTACCACCACCCAGGCAAGATAAAGATGCACGGTACCGGCAATATCGGCTTGGTCCGTCAAACCTTCTAATGTCGCTGGCACAGAAAACCAGCCAAAAACTGAAATGGGTTGCCCTTCGGCCGTGGAAATCAGATATCCACTGATTAATATCGCGAATAGAACAACGTAAAGCGCAATGTGCGCCAAAGTGGCGCTGATGCGAGTCAGGCGTGAATAACTGCTTAATGGTTGCGGCGGCGGGGAAATAAAACGCCAGATCACGCGGAATATCAAGACGGCAAAAAGCAGTACGCCGATACCTTTATGGATTTCGGGGGCGCGGTGATACCAGACATCATAGTATCCCAATGTCACCATCCACAGCCCTAAGGCAAACATACCGTAAACGGTTAATGCGACGCTCCAGTGGAGGAGAATACTGATATGACCATAACGAGATGAGGTGTTACGCCAAAACATAGCTATGACTCCTTATCAGGTAACTCGTACAATTTTGCAAACTTAAACATGTCTAAACATAAAAGCAATATAAAGCCACATTTTTTAACAGTTTGACGAATTTAAACAATTTTTTTGAATTTAAATTCATATCTTGTTCAATCTGATAAGGGGGAAAATTTGCTGATATTCACTTCATTGCGCGCGGAAAAGAGGGGTTGGCAGTATTCACTGAATCATTTATTAGTTGAATAATTATGTAGTGCGTTACTATTTTGCGGCCTTTCAGACAGGGCAAACAATAAGACGCGATATGAATGATTGAGGATGAAACGAGGGAAAAATGCGGCGTAGCGGTAAAATAACAACGCCGTCAGTAAGACGGCGTTGTTATTGGGACAATAAATCGAAAATCAATAAATCTGGTATAAAAAAATAATAATAAACGTTATCAATGGCTAATGCTTTCGATAATCAAGAGATTGGCAATCGGTTGATTCAATTTTAGCAATGCCTGCTTCAAGTATGTATATAAGTTTTCTGGCTACATCTGTCGTTAACCATAACGTCCGGTCAACTTGCGCTT
Organism: Brenneria goodwinii; assembly: GCF_002291445.1. Lineage (NCBI taxonomy): Bacteria > Pseudomonadati > Pseudomonadota > Gammaproteobacteria > Enterobacterales > Pectobacteriaceae > Brenneria > Brenneria goodwinii. The sequence goes on from NZ_CP014137.1 coordinate 1,206,336, forward strand.
CATCTGGAGCCTGATCCGAGGTGGATAAATAGTGTAAACGGATCATCATGGCGTCATAACTGTCAACAGTGCTGATGTCCCAACCTACAAGAGGATGTGTTTGAATAACTTCATTTTCTCTATCCATAAATACCCCTTATTGACTAGTTACTAACATGAGTGACTAACGAGGTTTAAGGCGGCTCCTTATTTAGAAGAGCATTAACAGTATATCGTCGCTAATTTAATTTATGAAAAATATTTTAAAAAAATCTGCAAAAATTTTTTTCGAACACTAATTAAACAGTCCGGGACAAAAGGCATTCATCTGGACTGTTTCGAAGGATTGAATAAAAGCGAATTTATTCGGTATTTAAACCGGCGTTCTTCTCTAAAGTGGCGACAAAACGAGCAAGATGTTTTTTCATCAAAGGATCCCGATTTTCATTTTGGGACTCCAGCTTCAGATTGTGGATCAGCAGCTGGTTCGCTTTTTCATCCAGGCAGAAAACCAGAGACGAAAATGCAAGCTCCAATGCGTCAATCTTGCGCTGCTGTGCGCCAATCAGCTCCAGCAGTTCACCGAATGTCATAGCCTCTTCCGGTTTTTCTACTGTCATAATAGGTATCCTCAGTCATAACAGGATGGCAAGATGCCTCGAGCAATAGTCATTGCAGCTGATAACTTATCATTCAGCCAACGCTTTCAACAGGCTAAATTTACTCGTTACGGCCGTAGGGCTCGTCTTTCGTACCGTTGCGAGCGGCATTGACGTTAAAAAATGCGTCGCTATTTCTTATTCTGGCATAAACCAGTCGTCTGCGCTTTCCCAGGTTTCTTGCAGCAATTCAGAGATACGTTCTTTGTCATCTTTATTGCCGCCCAGAACGCTAAGGTTATTGGCCGCCGCATAACGGATATGAATCGATGTATCTGGATAGTGCTGGTGAATTCGTTTCCCCAACTCCTGAGTCAGTGCTTCAAGAGCGCCTGAGGGTAAAGGGGATGACTTTGCTATGGTAATTTCGACACGCATAATTGCCTCCATTGATAACTGTTTATTTATACAGTTATCAATGAAAAAGAACAAGCGACGATGAAAAAATTACTGCCTTACCAAACCAACATCACGATGTAAACCGACATTTCCGGCTATGCCGCCGCATGGTTTGGAACACCACCCATCACACATTGATAGCGTGCATGACGGGCCTGTCAGCTATCGGATTGACCAGTTAAGGCTTTGTCCTGCCAGGAAGGGGACCAACGACTCATTGCCTATTGAAATTTCTTCAGGGAAGCTAACCGGTTCGCGGTGGAGTTCTATCCAGTCTTCATTAACCGGCAAGCCATAAAAACGTGGCCCATTCAACGAACAAAATGCTTCAAGTTTATCCAGCGCATTCATTTCATCAAAAACCGTCGCGTAAGCGCTCAAGGCCGCCTGGGCGTTGAATACGCCGGCGCAGCCGCAGCTGGATTCTTTTCTGTGTTTAACATGAGGCGCTGAATCCGTGCCAAGGAAAAGCCGCTCGCACCCGCTGGCAACGGCATCCCGCAGCGCTTGCTGGTGAATATTTCTTTTGAGAATGGGCAGGCAGTACAGATGCGGGCGGATCCCGCCAACCAGCATGTGATTGCGGTTAAACATTAAATGTTGGGGGGTAATCGTGGCGGCAAGATACTCATTACCTGATACAATGTACTGCGCGGCTTCTTTGGTCGTGATGTGTTCGAATACGACTTTCAGTTCGGGGAACCGCCGACGTAATGGTTCCATAACCAATTCAATAAATCGGGCTTCCCGATCGAAGATATCTATTTCAGGATCGGTTGCTTCGCCGTGTACTAACAACGGCATCCCTATTTCCTGCATTTTTTCCAGAACGGGATAGATGTTGGCAATGTCTGTTACGCCATGACTGGAGTTGGTCGTCGCATTGGCCGGGTATAATTTGGCGGCGGTAAAAACGCTTTGCTCAAAGCCGCTGACAATCTCTTCAGCCTCCAGCGAGTCAGTCAGATAACACGTCATCAACGGTTGAAAACTGTCTTCTCCGGGGATCGCGGCCAGAATGCGCTGACGATAGGCGACGGCGCTTGCTACGCTGGCGATCGGCGGTGTCAGATTGGGCATGATGATAGCTCGGCCAAAAAAGCGGCTGGTGTATGGCAGTATGGTTGCGAGCATCTGATCATCGCGTAGATGAAGGTGCCAATCATCAGGGCGGCGGATTTTCAGTATGTCTGGCAGTGCGGTCATGGAATAGGCTCCAGAGGTCAGTAGAAAAACATCATCTGTCAGTTGGTTTGGGACTAATTCTGCGGGGAATAAGAATAAGTGCAAAGCCATTCGAATGCATCCGTTAGTTGCTGAATGCTTAAAATTAACTAGTATAACCACTACGACTATTGGCATTTCATGCCTTATCTTTTGATCTTTAAACATAAATTATAGAAGGACTAAAATGGAAATTCGTATCGTTGCCAGCTTACAGGCTAAAGCGGAATTTATTGACGATGTTACTGCCGCAGTGAAGCAGGCCGTAGCGCCTAGCCGTCAGGAAGCGGGCAATCTGCAATATGATTTGCATGAAGAAATCGACAAGCCTGGCGCTTTCGTCTTCTTTGAGCGTTGGAAAAATCAGACGGTACTGACGGAACATGAGCAATCAGCGCATTTCAAACGACTAATCGCTGAGTTGGAAGGGAAAACCGAGTCATCGAGCATAAAGCTGCTGAAATATCTGGGCTGATAAAAATACCTGAGCGTTTTAGGGGGCGGGCAGGGATAGCCCGCCATAAAAAAACGCCTGGAGCGTTTTTCAACGCTGCTTGCGGCGGCCCGAAGGGGGGCGGGCAAGGATAGCCCGCCATAAAAAAACACCCGCCGATTGGCGGGTGTTTTTACTGGTGATGAAATGGATTATTCATTAACCGACGTTGGCTTGGTCGCAGGCGCCGCCGCATGATTAACGGCTGAATGGCCTCCGGCTGAACCCTTGCCGCTGAATTGATACGCGGGACGATTCCAGTCGCTCTGACGTGCAGGTTCCGGTTGATAATCCGGAGCCGGCGCTTTAGTCATCGGTGCGGTTGCATGGAACTTATAGCGCGGCTGTGGTGTTTCCGCTGCTGTCGGTTGAGCAGAAACAGCCGGTTCTTCCGCTGATGCAATCGGCGCGGTAGTTATGACCGGCTTAGGTGCGGTTTCTTCAGCAACTTTATCGCTTTCCCCGGCAATCTCGCCGGTTTCTTCGACAACTTCATTGCCTTGTTCGGCAACTTCATTGTTTTCTCCGACAATTTCATCGCCTTCTTCGATAACGTCATTGTTTGCTTCGACAACTGCATTGCCTTCTTCAATAATGTCATTGTTTGCTTCGACAACTGCATTGCCTTCTTCAATAACGTCATTGTTTGCTTCGACAACTTCATTATCTTCTGCGACAACCTCATCGCTTTCACCATACGCTTTCTCCTCTACGAGGATTGACGGAATGGCATCGGCATCGGTTTTCGTTTCGACAATCTCATCCGTAACGGAAGCCTCAATCGCGGCCGCTGCCGGCGTCTCACCAGCGACGGATTCGGCAGAGACGGCGCCGGCATTTTCTTCCGCAGGTTGATCAGCAGAAGTTTGCTGTGCCGGTTGCACTGGGTCGACAACGGAAGTCGCTGCTTCATCCGGTACAGACGCAGTTTCCGGATTGGCGCTTACGGGGCTTTCTACCGCCGTTGGCGCTTCGTATACCGTGGTTGCGGGAACCGTAGCGGCTTCCACAACGACCGGCAGGCTCGGTGTGGCGATTGCTGCGTTATTTTTCGCATTTTCCGCCTGCTGCTGTTCTTCGAGCTGTTCCAGCGATTGGTATTGGGCGACCGGGTAGTTTATCCACACTTTACCTGACGCCAATTCCGGAGACGATGCAGCATATTCCAACGGCATTGGCGACTGAGACGGATAACGCTCGTCACGGTAACGGCGACGGCGTTGACCGCTAACGCGCAGATGGCGTGGCGAGCGGCGGGAACGGCGCGGCATACCGTTATTTTCCGGATTCGCGCCCTTATTGGCATCAGCGGCCTGCGAGTTTTCCGTTTCGCTAGCGTCGGCGACGGTAATCGTCGCTTGCTCAACAGGCGCGAGCTGCGGCGCAACGGTTTCCGCTGCTGCTGCGGATACGACTGTTTCGGCTGGCTCGATTTCAGACTGAATCCGCACTTTCTGCGTCAGTTGGCGACGCTGGCGGCGCGGCATGACCTGTGCCGGTTTTTCCTGCTCGGCAACACTCTCTTCCGTTTCAGCAACAGCCGTATTTTGTACTTTCGCTTCCTGCTGAGGCTGCTGACGTTTATCGTCTTGACGACGGCGCTGACGCTCTGCGCGCGGTTCGCGACGCGGTTGCTCATCAATAACGGCTTTTTCTTCCGTCTCTTCCGCCGCGCGAGTTTCTGGCGCTACTTCAGTATTCTGGCGTTTATTACGGCGCTGCTCCTCACGGGGTTCACGATTGTCACGTGGATTACGATCGCGGCGGTTATTGCCTTGACGACGCGTATTCCGACGTTCCTGGCGCGGGCTCTCGTTGGCCTCGGCGGATTCGGTCTTCTTCTCGTCCGCGGTTTCTGCGGCCTCGGTAGAGGGTTCGGAAGCGAAAATGCCTTTCAACGCACCGAATAAACGACTGACAAGCCCTGGCTGAGCCGGCGTCGCAGGGGAAGCGGCTGACGGAGCCGTATTTTCCACCGTCGGCGCTTTATTTTCCGCAGGCATGTTGGGCATGGTGAAGGTTGCTAACGCTGGCTGCTCAGGCAGTTTGCGTTCGGCAACCTGCTCTTCCTGCAATAATTGCTGGGCTTCGGTTTCCAGCAGTTGCGGCAACAGATAGCTGAGCGTCGGCTTTTCTTCTCCATTACGCACGCGTACGACGGAGTAGTGCGGCGTCTGCATGCCATCATGCGGGACGATAACGGCACGAACGCCCCCCTGACGCTTCTCAATAGCATTGACCGATTCGCGTTTCTCGTTCAGCAAATAGGATGCAATCTGTACGGGAACGATGGCGTGAACTTCTTTGGTGTTCTCTTTCAGCGCTTCTTCTTCGATAAGACGCAGAATAGACAGAGAGAGAGACTCGTTGTCACGCACGGTACCGGTACCGCCGCAACGTGGGCAGACGTGATGGCTTGACTCGCCCAGTGAAGGGCTGAGGCGCTGGCGCGACATTTCCAACAGACCAAAGCGAGAAATCCGGCCAATCTGAATGCGGGCTCGGTCCTGACGGACGGAATCACGCAGGCGGTTTTCTACTTCCCGCTGGTGGCGAACCGGCGTCATGTCGATAAAGTCGATAACGATCAGGCCGCCCAGGTCACGTAACCGTAACTGGCGGGCAATTTCATCGGCCGCTTCCAGGTTGGTGTTGAACGCCGTTTCTTCAATATCGCCGCCGCGGGTGGCTCGGGCGGAGTTGATATCAATTGCGGTCAACGCTTCGGTGGTGTCGATGACGATAGAGCCGCCGGAAGGCAGGCGCACTTCACGCTGGAAAGCGGACTCAATCTGGGATTCGATCTGATAATGGCTGAACAGTGGAATTTCACCGCTGTAAAGTTTGATTTTACTGTTGAAATCCGGGCGGCCAAGCGCGGAGATATGTTCTTTCGCCAGATCGAGAATTTTGGGGTTGTCGATCAGGATTTCGCCGATATCCGGGCGTAAATAGTCACGGAAGGCGCGAACAATCACGTTGCTTTCCTGGTGGATCAGGAAAGGGGCAGGGCGGCCTTCAGCCGCTTTCTTGATGGCTTCCCAGTGTTTCAGACGGAATGCCAAATCCCATTGTAGCGCTTCGGCGGATTTGCCGACGCCCGCGGTACGAACGATAAGCCCCATACCGTCGGGTAACTCTAAAGAGCCTAATGCTTCTTTCAGCTCAGTGCGATCGTCGCCCTCTATTCGGCGTGAAATACCGCCGGCACGGGGATTGTTTGGCATTAGTACCAGATAACTGCCGGCCAGACTGATAAATGTTGTCAGTGCTGCGCCTTTGTTGCCTCGCTCTTCTTTATCTACCTGAACAATGACTTCCTGTCCTTCACGCAAGACATCTTTGATGTTGGGACGACCATGAGAGGAATAGTTGCTGGGGAAATACTCGCGAGCGATTTCTTTGAGAGGGAGAAAACCATGTCTTTCCGCGCCATAATCAACAAAAGCGGCTTCAAGACTGGGTTCAATACGGGTGATTTTACCTTTGTAGATATTCGCTTTCTTCTGCTCATGACCGGGACTTTCGATATCCAGATCATACAGCCGTTGACCATCAACCAAGGCAACACGCAACTCTTCCTGCTGAGTCGCGTTAATCAACATTCTCTTCATCTTTAACTTACTCGTTATTTTTACTTACATTATTGATAGAGCTGCGGACAAAAGAACCGCATGACCGGAGTGAACCGATGGCCTCGTGGCTTATCGCAAGGACGTCAACCTCCCGGTTGTCGCCTGCATAGAGACGCATGTTTCGGTAGCCTGTATTTCCTGGTGGAAAACAGCGCGTTTACTGAGGGAACAGCTTCTGAATAATGTCGCCAGATCTGATTCCATTTGCCGGCCAAGCTGCAATCCGCAGCCCGCTAACTGCTTGATATCACATTACGTCTTACGCCATTGCTGCGTTTGTGTGTCATCAGGCAAACTTAATAATTCCGCAATTTCCCTTGTTTTAATGGAAATCAGCGCGGAAAACACGAAAAGCATTATTCCATTGCTGACACTGTTATAGCAAGGTTACTTTGCCTGTCTGTATAAAGATAGTTGTGCTGCTATTCACCAAACTGTCGGTGGTTGAGACTAAATTCAGCCAGACCTGTAGGTGTAACAATATCTTCATAAGTCAGGCTTCCAGTTAAGCACAGAAAAAGAAGTGGCGCTATCCAAGCGCTCTATTTAGAATCGCGCATCATGAAAACAGACAATCCTGCAGTACAATTTGTGACAATATCCGCCGATGAGGCTGGACAACGCATTGATAATTTTTTGCATGCCCGATTAAAAGGCGTGCCTAAAAGTATGGTTTACCGCATCTTGCGCAAAGGCGAAGTCAGGGTAAATAAAAAGCGGGTAAAGCCAGAATACAAGTTACTCGGCGGGGATGAGGTTCGTATTCCGCCGGTCAGACAGGCCGAGCGCGATGCTCCGCCTGTTTCCGCCAGTCTTGGCAAAGTCGCCGCGCTGGCGGAATGCATCGTCTATGAAGATGATTATATTCTGGTGCTGAACAAGCCATCGGGTACGGCGGTTCACGGCGGCAGCGGGCTGAGCTTCGGCGTGATTGAAGGGCTACGCGCGCTGCGGCCTGAAGCCCGTTTCCTTGAACTGGTTCACCGCCTCGATCGCGATACGTCGGGTGTCTTACTGGTGGCCAAGAAGCGTTCCGCATTGCGTTCTTTGCATGAGCAGTTACGTCTCAAGGGGATGCAGAAGGATTATCTGGCGCTGGTGCGGGGAAACTGGCCGTCACATTGCAAAAGCGTACAGGCTCCGTTGCTGAAGAATATTTTGCAAAGCGGCGAGCGTATTGTTCGGGTAAACAGCGACGGTAAGCCTTCGGAAACGCGTTTCAAGGTAGAAGAACGTTTTGAAATGGCCACGCTGGTTCGCGCCAGTCCGGTAACGGGCCGTACCCATCAGATCCGCGTACATACGTTACATGCCGGTCATCCGATTGCTTTTGACGACCGCTATGGCGATCGCAGCTTTGATAACCTGCTGGTTAAAACCGGTTTGAAACGCCTATTTTTGCATGCCCAGGCATTACGCTTTGAACATCCCAATACGGGAGAAACGCTGCGGGTTGAGGCGCCGCTGGACAACCAACTTCGCCATTGCCTGCAAATATTGCGTAAATCGAAAGGATAAGCGGGCGTTTTTATCTTTTATCGGGATACCGGCGCCATGGTATCCCATCCGGTTAGCGCATTATCAGTGGATTGACCTGCTCCTCTCGCAGCATATGCGCCAGCGCAATTAAAGGCAGGCCAACAAGCGTATTGGGATCGCGTCCTGATAATTTATCGAATAACGTAATTCCCAGCCCTTCACATTTAAAACTGCCGGCGCAGTTCCAGGGCCGCTCTTTTTCCACATACCCCTCAATTTCTTCCTGCGTCAGGGCGCGAAAATGGACGTCAAACGGCTCAACAAAACGCTGTAGGCGTTGAGTGGCGCTATTAAACAGCGCCAGTCCGGTAAAAAAAGTGACGCGCTGCCCGCTTGCCTGCCGTAATTGCCGCACGGCGTTCTCTTTATTATGCGGCTTTCCGGTAATGGCGTTGTTCAATAGACAAACCTGATCGGCGCCTATAATAAGATGATTGGGGTACTGCTCCGCCAATGCGCGCGCTTTGCCTTCAGCCAGCCTTGCCACTAACGCCGTCGCATCTTCGCCGGGATTGGGCGTTTCATCCACATCGGGAGATGCGCAGATAAAGGGCAGATTGAGTTTTTCCAGCAGGGATTTGCGGTAGGGGGAAGTCGAGGCGAGAACGATCTGATACATAATTTTTTTATAAACCGTAGCGGAATGATAAAAGGCATTTTAAACTGTGTGCCGCTCTGGAAGCGAATATTGGTGAAAGGTCGAGCTTCACTGCCTTTTTCTTTGACTCTATGTCGTTACGACGTTAATATGCGCGCCCTATGCAAAAGGTAAAATTACCCTTAACCCTTGATGCGGTCCGCACTGCTCAAAAGCGTTTAGATTACATTGGTATTTATACGCCCGAGCAGGTAATGCGCGTTGCCGAATCAGTGGTGAGTGTGGACAGTGATGTTCAGGCTTCTTTGTCTTTCAATATCGATAATCAGCGCCTGGCGGTGATTAATGGTAGCGCAGATGTGTCGGTCACATTAATGTGCCAGCGCTGCGGGAAGCCATTTGAGCATCAGGTCCATGCGACGTTTTGTTTTAGCCCGGTCATCAATGATGAACAGGCCGAAGCTTTACCGGAAGCGTACGAGCCGATCGAAGTTGATGAGTTTGGCGAAGTCGATCTGCTGGCAATGGTTGAAGATGAAATCATCCTGACTTTGCCTATCGCACCGGTACATGATTCTGAACACTGTGAAGTGTCCGAAGCGGACATGGTGTTCGGCAAATTGCCTGAAGAGGCGGAAAAACCGAACCCGTTTGCCGTATTAGCCAGTTTAAAGCGTAAGTAATTAAGGAGTAAGGTCCATGGCCGTACAACAAAACAAACCCACTCGTTCCAAACGTGGTATGCGTCGTTCTCACGATGCGCTGACCACGTCTTCCGTATCCGTAGATAAAGTTTCCGGCGAAACTCACCTGCGTCACCACATCACTGCGGACGGTTACTACCGCGGTCGCAAGGTTATTGCCAAGTAATTCTTGCGAATTATCAGCAAGGCAATACTTTGACACGCCTAACTCTGGCGTTAGATGCGATGGGCGGGGACTTCGGTCCCTGCGTAACAGTGCCTGCTGCATTGCAGGCACTGGCTTCTAATTCAAGTCTCAACCTGATACTAGTTGGCGATCCTGCTGCGATTACCCCATTACTAGCCAAAGTCGATTCTGGTTTATTGTCCCGGTTGGAAGTTGTTCCGGCTGAATCGGTTATTGCCAGTGATGCCCGACCTTCGCAGGCCATTCGCGCGAGCCGCGGAACCTCGATGCGCATCGCGCTTGAGCTGATCAAAGACGGAAGGGCTCAGGCTTGTGTCAGCGCGGGCAATACCGGCGCGCTGATGGGACTGGCGAAGCTCTTGATTAAACCGCTTGACGGCATTGCGCGCCCGGCATTGGTTTCTGTTTTACCTCATCAGCAACATGGAAAAACCGTGGTGCTGGATTTGGGGGCCAACGTCGAATGCGACAGCACCATGCTGGTTCAGTTCGCGGTAATGGGCTCGGTGATGGCGGAAGAAGTTCTTGGGTTGAAAAATCCGCGGGTGGCGCTGCTGAATATCGGTGAGGAAGAGAGCAAAGGCTTGGATAACATCCGCGATGCCGCGGCTAAATTAAGAAACACGCCTTCGATCAACTACATCGGTTATCTCGAAGGCAACGAATTACTGACCGGGAAGACGGATGTCATGGTCTGTGACGGCTTTGTGGGTAATGTCACCTTGAAGACAATGGAAGGTGTGGTAAGGATGTTCCTTTCGTTGTTAAAGTCTTCATCTTCCGGTACGGACCGAAAGCAAAAACAATCATGGTGGTTACGATTACTGGGACGTTTGTTACAAAAACGTTTGGCCAAACGTTTCGGCCATTTGAATCCTGACCAATATAATGGCGCGTGTCTGTTAGGACTACGGGGAACCGTAATCAAAAGCCACGGTGCTGCGAACCAGCGAGCGTTTACGGTTGCTATCGAACAGGCAATGCAGACGGTACAACGGCAACTTCCGGAACGGATTGCTGCCCGTCTAGAAGCTGTATTACCCAAGAGTGATTAAGCGTACATGTATACAAAAATAATCGGAACGGGCAGTTACCTGCCTGAACAAATCAGGACGAACGCTGATTTAGAGAAGATGGTGGATACGTCTGACGAATGGATCGTCACACGCACTGGAATTCGTGAGCGTCGTATCGCCACGCCAGATGAAAATGTTGCCACGATGGGCTATCATGCAGCGCAAAAAGCGCTGGAAATGGCGGGTATCGATAAATCACAGGTTGGTTTATTGATTGTCGCGACCACGTCTTCAACCCATGCTTTTCCCAGCGCTGCCTGCCAGATTCAGCAGTTGCTTGAGATTAAAGACACCATCGCATTTGATCTGGCCGCGGCCTGTGCGGGATTTACCTACGCGCTCGGCGTTGCCGACCAGTACGTTAAAAGCGGCGCGGTGGATTATGCTTTGGTTGTTGGTTCTGATACGTTATCCCGCACGTTGGATCCGGAAGATCGCGGTACGCTGATTTTGTTCGGCGATGGCGCCGGCGCCGTTTTATTGACTGCTTCAGAGCAGCCGGGCATCCTGTCCACGCATTTGCACGCCGACGGACGTTATGGTGAGTTGCTGACGCTGCCGCACCAGGATCGCAATAACCCGGAAAAACCGGCTTATCTGACCATGTCCGGTAATGAAGTATTCAAAGTCGCGGTAACCGAACTGGCGCATATTGTTGAAGAAACGCTGCGGGCGTCCCAACTGGATAAAAGTGAGTTAGACTGGCTGGTGCCCCATCAGGCTAATTTGCGCATTATCAGCGCAACGGCGAAAAAATTAGGTATGGGAATGGACAAAGTTGTTGTGACGTTGGATCGTCATGGCAACACATCAGCTGCCTCCGTGCCATGCGCTCTGGATGAAGCCGTGCGCGACGGGCGGATAAAACCAGGACAGCTGGTGCTGCTTGAAGCTTTCGGCGGTGGTTTTACCTGGGGTTCTGCGCTGATTCGTTTTTGATTAAACAGGATTTTCACTATGACGCAATTTGCAATGGTATTCCCAGGTCAGGGATCTCAATCCGTGGGTATGCTGGCCGAACTGGCGGCGGAATATCCGGTTGTTACTGAAACATTTGCTCAGGCCTCCGCTGTTTTAGGTTATGACTTGTGGCAGCTTGCCCAGCAAGGCCCGGTAGAGGAACTGAATAAAACCTGGCAAACCCAGCCGGCGCTGTTGACGGCGTCCGTTGCTATCTGGCGCGTCTGGCAGTTGCAGGGCGGCAAAACGCCGGCGCTGATGGCCGGTCATAGCCTTGGTGAATATTCTGCTCTGGTTTGCGCCGGCGTTCTGGATTTTCAGCAGGCGGTAAGCCTGGTTGAGCAGCGTGGCAAATTGATGCAGGAAGCCGTGCCGGAAGGTACGGGCGCGATGTATGCGATTATCGGCCTCGATAATGACGCTATCGCCAAAGCGTGCGAAGAGTCGGCTCAAGGGCAGGTTGTTTCGCCGGTAAACTTTAATTCCCCAGGGCAGGTAGTGATTGCCGGGAACAAAGAAGCGGTGGATCGTGCCGGTGCGGCCTGTAAAGCGGCTGGCGCCAAACGCGCGTTGCCATTGCCGGTGAGCGTACCTTCGCACTGCGCGCTGATGGAGCCGGCGGCCAAAAAACTGGCTGTCGCGCTTGAATCTGTCGACTTCAGCGCACCGAAAATTCCTGTCGTCAACAATGTTGATGCGCGGGTTGAAACGTCGCCGGAAGCGATCCGCAGCGCGCTGGTGCGTCAGCTCCACTGCCCGGTACGCTGGACGGAATGCGTCGAATTTATTGCCTCTCAAGGGGTTGAGTCGTTGTTGGAAGTCGGTCCTGGCAAAGTTCTTACCGGCTTGACCAAGCGAATCGTTGCCACCCTGACAGCAAGCGCGGTGAACGATCCTGCTTCTCTGTCAGCGGCGCTTGAAAAATAAAACGGAGATGACAATGGGTTTTGAAGGAAAAATTGCGCTGGTTACCGGCGCAAGCCGCGGGATTGGCCGGGCTATTGCTGAGAAATTAGTCGCTCGCGGTGCAAAAGTCATTGGTACAGCCACCAGCGAAAAGGGCGCGGAATCAATCAGCGCCTGGCTGGGTGAACACGGTAAAGGTTTTGTGCTGAACGTCACTGATGAGGCGTCAGTGGAAAAAACGTTGGCAGATATTCGTGCTGAGTTCGGCGAAATTGATATTTTGATCAATAATGCCGGCATCACTCGCGATAACCTGCTGATGCGAATGAAAGAAGATGAATGGCAGGATATTCTGGATACCAATCTGACATCGGTATTCCGTCTGTCTAAAGCCGTAATGCGCGCTATGATGAAAAAGCGTTTTGGCCGTATCATTACCATCGGTTCTGTGGTTGGAACGATGGGGAATGCCGGGCAGGCGAACTACGCGGCGGCAAAGGCCGGATTAATTGGCTTCAGCAAATCGCTTGCTCGCGAAGTGGCCTCCAGAGGCATTACGGTAAACGTTGTTGCGCCAGGTTTTATTGAAACAGATATGACTCAGGCATTGACAGAAGAACAGCGAGCAGGCATTTTGAGCCAGGTTCCCGCTAACCGGCTCGGTGATGCTAAAGAAATCGCCAGTGCTGTTGCATTTTTAGCCTCTGATGAGGCGGGCTACATTACCGGCGAAACATTGCATGTCAATGGCGGCATGTATATGATTTAAAAAGTACGAAAACTATTTGCGTTATTTGCGGCGATAACCGCAAAATAGCACAAAATCGTGGTTCGACCAGCCGGGATTTTGTTGCATCTTTTTCAACATTTTATACACTACGAAAACCATCGCGAAAGCGAGTTTTGATAGGAAATTTAAGAGTATGAGCACTATCGAAGAACGCGTTAAGAAAATCATCGTTGAACAGCTTGGTGTTAAGCAGGAAGAAGTCGTAAACAATGCTTCTTTCGTTGACGACCTCGGCGCTGATTCTCTTGACACCGTTGAGCTGGTAATGGCGCTGGAAGAAGAATTTGATACTGAAATTCCAGACGAAGAAGCCGAAAAAATCACAACTGTTCAGGCAGCCATTGATTTCATTCAGGCGAACCAGCAGTAAGCGAACATATCTAGGCGGTCATTCGACCGCCTAAGTTTTTTTGTCCCGCAGTGTCATATTTTCCCTCCCTGGAGGACAAGCGTGTCTAAGCGTCGAGTTGTTGTTACCGGACTGGGCATGTTATCTCCTGTCGGCAATACGGTGGAGTCTACCTGGAGTGCTCTTCTTGCCGGTCAGAGTGGTATCAGCCTGATCGACCATTTCGATACTAGTGCCTATGCAACGCGTTTTGCTGGCTTAGTAAAGAATTTTAACTGTGAGGAATTCATTTCGCGTAAAGAAGCTCGCAAAATGGATGCCTTTATTCAATACGGGATCGTCGCTGGCATTCAGGCCATGCAGGATTCCGGTCTAGAAGTAACGGAAGAGAACGCACCGCGCATTGGTGCGGCGATCGGTTCCGGCATTGGCGGTTTGGGGCTCATTGAAGAGAACCACAGTTCGCTAGTGAAGGGCGGTCCGCGTAAAATCAGCCCGTTTTTCGTACCGTCAACCATCGTTAATATGGTTGCCGGGCATCTCACTATCATGTACGGATTACGCGGCCCGAGTATATCTATCGCCACCGCCTGTACTTCGGGCGTGCATAACATTGGTCATGCGGCGCGTATCATCGCCTACAATGATGCTGATGTTATGGTTGCCGGCGGCGCGGAAAAGGCCAGTACCCCGCTGGGTGTCGGCGGCTTTGGCGCCGCGCGGGCATTATCAACCCGTAATGATGACCCGCAGGCGGCCAGCCGCCCATGGGACAGAGATCGTGATGGTTTCGTGCTGGGCGATGGCGCCGGTATGATGGTGCTGGAAGAGTACGAACACGCGAAAAAACGCGGCGCCAAGATTTATGCGGAAATCGTCGGCTTTGGTATGAGCAGCGATGCCTACCATATGACGTCGCCGCCGGCGGATGGCGCCGGAGCTGCGCTGGCGATGGAAAATACGCTGCGTGATGCGGGTATTTCCGCATCGAAAATCGGTTATATCAATGCGCACGGTACGTCCACCTCGGCGGGCGACAAAGCTGAAACCCAGGCGGTTAAGTCAGTATTTGGCGCGGATGCCGGTCGTGTATTAGTCAGCTCGACAAAATCGATGACCGGGCACTTATTGGGTGCGGCCGGGGCGATCGAGTCGATCTTCAGTATCCTTGCGCTGCGCGATCAGGCTATTCCTCCGACAATCAATCTGGATAATCCGGATGAAGGCTGCGATCTGGATTTCGTGCCTCATGAAGCGCGCCAGGTTAGCGGCATGGAGTACACGTTGTGTAACTCCTTTGGCTTCGGCGGGACGAACGGTTCTTTGCTATTCCGTAAAGTCTGATCGTCAAAATCTGATGAAAAAACCCGGTTTCCGGGTTTTTTTTTGCCTGTCAAAATCAGACTGGTTGGCTTGTATGACGCGCCTGAATGCTGGCAAGCTGTCAGTACGTGACAGAAGGGAAAAAAAGAGATGCTGTGGATAAATGGTCAGTTGCAGGAACAGCTGGCGGTGGCGGACCGCGGCACCCAGTTTGGCGATGGCTGTTTCACCACCGCCAGAGTGCGTGACGGGCACATTGTGTGGCTGGACAGACACCTGGCGCGATTGCGGCTGGCTGCCCGACGTTTGATGCTGCCCGCCATTGACTGGCCGCGGCTGACGTTGGAAATGAACCAGGCGGCGCAAGGCCGGCGTGACGGCATCGTCAAAGTCATTCTTACCCGGGGGCGGGGCGGACGCGGATATGGTATTCAAGGATGCGATAACCCGACGCGTATCGTAATGCAGGCGGACTATCCCGCACACTATGCGCGCTGGCGCGAAAAGGGGATTTGCCTGAGCCTCAGCACGGTCGCATTGGCCAGAAGTGAACTGTTGGCGGGTATTAAGCATCTGAACCGTCTGGAACAGATTCTTATTCGTATCGAACTTGAACAGCGTTCCGCCGATGAGGTCTTGGTGCTTGACACTTCCGGGGCGCTAGTGGAATGCTGTGCGGCTAATTTATTCTGGCGTAAGGGAAACAATGTTTATACGCCGGACTTATCTTATGCCGGTGTTGATGGCGTTGCCCGACAGCAGATCATTTTGCTGCTCACGGATTCTGATTTTGAACTGCATATCGTCAGCGAACCAGTCGAGGCGTTGGCTGATGCGGATGAAGTGATTATTTGTAACGCACTGATGCCGATTGTTCCCGTAAACCAGGCGCAGTCCTGGTGTTATCGCTCCAGAAAACTGTATCGGTTTCTGAGCCCTAACTGTTAGTTGTTGGTTGATTTATGAAGAAAAAAAAGATTGTCCTGGCGATCGTGGCGCTGCTGATAGCCTCGATGTTGCTGCTATGGCAGAAAGTACAGAATTTTGCCGACTCGTTACTCGCCATCAAGCAGGAAACCATTTTTACTCTCCCGGCGGGCACCGGTCGTGACGGGTTGGAAGCCCTGTTACTGGAGCAGAAAATCATTACTAATGGGACGTTTTTCCCATGGTTGCTGCGTGTCGAGCCTGAGCTGGCAAAATTTAAGGCCGGTACCTACCGTTTTACCACGGGAATGACGGTTCGGGAGATGCTGGTCCTGCTATCCAGCGGCAAAGAGGCGCAGTTTGCCATTCGCTTTGTCGAAGGCTCCCGACTGAAGGAATGGCTCGAAACGTTGCGTCAGGCATCTTATATTAAGCAGACGCTGACGGATAAAAGCGAGCAGGAAATCGCGGAGCAGCTTGGGATGAAAGACAAAACCAATCCGGAAGGATGGTTCTATCCCGACACGTACATGTACACGGCCAATACGACCGATGCCGCTTTGCTGCAACGCGCTCATCAGCGAATGAAAAAAACCGTTAATGAGGTGTGGCAAGGACGCGAGGAAGGATTGCCGTATAAAACGCCAGATGAGTTGTTAACTATGGCGTCGATCGTTGAGAAAGAGACGGCGATCGCTGAGGAGCGTACCCAGGTCGCGTCCGTTTTCATTAACCGCTTGCGAGCCGGTATGCGTTTGCAAACCGATCCAACCGTCATTTATGGCATGGGTGATGCGTATAAGGGCGTGATTACCCGCAAGGCGCTGGATACGCCGACGCCTTACAATACTTACGTTATTTCCGGATTGCCGCCAACACCGATTGCGATGCCGGGAAAAGCGTCACTGGATGCGGCCGCGCACCCGGCTAAAACGTCATATCTTTATTTTGTGGCGGACGGCAAGGGCGGGCATAGTTTTACCACTAACCTTGCAGACCATAACCGTGCTGTGAGGCTTTACCGCTCAGCGTTAAAGGATAGGGATGAACAACAGTAAATTTATCGTGTTGGAAGGTTTGGAAGGCGCGGGGAAAACCAGCGCCAGGAACGTCGTGGTTGAAATATTAAATGAGTACGGCATTCATAATGTGACCTTTACCCGCGAGCCGGGGGGAACGCCGTTGGCTGAAAAACTGCGTGAATTGATCAAGCAGGGGATTGCTGATGAGAAAGTGACCGATAAAGCGGAAATCCTAATGCTGTATGCGGCCCGCGTCCAACTGGTGGAAAACGTAATTAAACCGGCGTTGGCTCAGGGAAACTGGGTGATTGGCGATCGTCACGATCTCTCGTCTCAGGCATATCAAGGCGGGGGACGAGGAATAGATCGCCAGTTGCTGCAGTCATTGCGTGATACCGTTTTGGGCGATTTTCGTCCCGACCTGACCCTTTATCTTGATTTACCGCCGGCCATCGGCTTGCAACGCGCTCGTCAGCGCGGGGAGTTGGATCGCATTGAACAAGAGTCATTGGCCTTTTTCGAACGTACCCGCGCCCGCTATCAGGCGCTGGCGGCGCAGGACGCCAGTATTGTGACGATTGATGCCGCACAGCCGATGGAAAAAGTCGGCGCCGACATTCAGGGCGTAATGCGGCAATGGTTGCAGGCGCAAGGATTCGCTCCGCTGACGTTAAAACAGGATCGAGCCTGATGGACTGGTATCCGTGGCTTAACGCCTCTTACCGCCAACTGATCGGTCAATATCAGGCGGGAAGGGGCCATCATGCCATTTTGCTGCATGCATTACCCGGCATGGGGGACGATTCGCTGGTCTATGCATTGAGCCGCTGGTTGATGTGCCAGCACCCGGAAGGAATGAAAAGCTGCGGCAAGTGTCACTCCTGTAATTTGATGATGGCGGGGACGCATCCTGACTGGTACGTGTTACGTCCGGAAAAAGGCAAACACAGCCTGGGGGTCGACCCGCTGCGTGACGTTCTGGATAAGTTGTATCAGCACTCCCGGCAGGGCGGCGCTAAAGTGGTCTGGCTGCCGTTAGCTGAACTACTGACCGAAGCGGCGGCCAACGCGTTGCTTAAAACATTGGAGGAACCCCCGCAGGGAACCTACTTTTTGTTTGGCTGCCGTGAACCTGCGCGGTTGCTGGCCACGTTGCGTAGCCGTTGCCTGTATCATTATCTGGATGTGCCAAGTGAAACGCAGAGCGTGTTATGGTTAAATTCACGCCATAAGAACGACGCCCTGGCATTGCGTACCGCATTAAGGCTACAGGCGGGAGCCCCGCTGGCGGCGGAAAAACTTTTGCAGCCGGATCGCTGGAAACAACGGGTGGCTTTATGTCAAACGTTCTCTGCCGCGTTGACGTCGCACGATCTGCTCTCTTTATTACCTCAACTTAACCACGATGATGCCGATGAACGTATTCACTGGCTGACGTCGTTGTTGCTTGATGCGATGAAATGGCAACAAGGGGCGGCAGAGTACCTGGTGAATCAGGATCAAACCGCGCTGGTTGAACATTTGGTCAATGCGGGTAATTCTCAGCTACAGTACGAGTTGCATCAGTGGCTGGTCTGTCGACAAAAGTTACTGGCGGTAACGGGCGTGAACCGTGAGTTACTATTAACGGAACGATTGCTTGATGCTGAACAAAGCCTGACCACACCTGTCCAGCGGCACTTTCATCCATTTTCTGCTTAATTGATTTCGAGTAAATATCATGTTGTTAGTTGATTCCCATTGCCATCTTGATGGACTGGATTACCAGTCAATACATAAAGATGTCTCCGATGTTTTGGACAAAGCCAGACGTCGTGACGTCGGTTTTATCCTGGCGGTAGCGACGACGCTGCCTGGTTTCCGCGCGATGACCGATTTGATAGGCGAACGGGATAATGTGGCT
Source organism: Brenneria goodwinii (assembly GCF_002291445.1). NCBI lineage: Bacteria > Pseudomonadati > Pseudomonadota > Gammaproteobacteria > Enterobacterales > Pectobacteriaceae > Brenneria > Brenneria goodwinii. Next base: position 1,225,009 of record NZ_CP014137.1, read on the forward strand.
TTCTCGTGTGGCGTTCATCCGCTTAATCAGGATGAACCCTATGACTACGCCGAATTACGTCGCCTTGCGGCCTCCAGCCAGGTGGTGGCGCTGGGGGAAACAGGGCTGGATTACCATTATCAGGAAGAGACGAAAGCGCAGCAGCAAGCCTCTTTTCGTGAACACATCCGCATCGGCAACGAATTGAATAAGCCGGTGATTGTGCATACCCGCTCCGCACGAGCCGATACGCTGGCGATTTTAAAAGAAGAGCAGGCGGAAAAGTGCGGCGGGGTGCTGCACTGCTTTACTGAAGATTTGGCAACGGCCAAAACGCTATTGGATATGGGATTCTATATTTCATTCTCCGGCATTATCACTTTCCGTAATGCGGAAGAATTACGCGATGTCGCTCGTTATGTGCCATTGGATCGCATGCTGGTTGAAACCGATTCCCCCTGGTTGGCTCCCGTGCCTTTCCGGGGACAGGAAAATCAGCCGGCGAATGTTCGTGATGTGGCGGAGTACGTATCCGTGCTTAAAGGCGTTGAGCTGGACACGTTGGCAGAAGTCACGACCGAGAACTTTTCCCATTTGTTTCACATCGACCTCTCACGGTTGACCAGTGCGCGATAGTGGTTGAGAATAGCCGAGTTTTTTCGGGCTGTGTAATTAATCGTAATAAAGGCACAATCTGGTCGGTCTTTTTTTCGTCAGTTATGTGCGTTTTTCAGTGACGCGCTGCAAATAAGATTGATTTATGTTCTGTTTTGACTTGTCGGGTTGCTGAAACGTGATAGCAGTCAAACATTGATTGCGCTATTTATTTTACTCTGCGTAAAAATTAAAAGGGGGGCTAAGACCTCCCTTACTTGTAAAGGGTATCCTCCCCGCCTTTTATGTATATATAAGCATCAGAAGTAAAAGCACCATTACTCAGGAGCACACTCAATTATGTTCAAGAATGCATTCGCAAACCTGCAAAAAGTAGGTAAGTCGCTAATGCTGCCGGTATCCGTACTGCCGATAGCAGGTATCCTGCTGGGCGTCGGCGCGGCAAATTTTAGCTGGTTACCCGCTGTTGTTTCCCATGTTATGGCTGAAGCCGGAGGATCCGTCTTCGCCAATATGCCCCTGATCTTTGCTATTGGTGTGGCATTGGGATTCACCAACAATGACGGCGTATCGGCACTAGCTGCTGTTGTGGCCTATGGCATCATGGTAAAAACCATGGCGGTGGTGGCGCCGCTGATTCTGCATTTATCCCCGGAAGAGATTGCGGCACAGCACCTTGCCGACACCGGTGTATTGGGCGGGATTATCGCAGGCGCTATCGCGGCTTATATGTTTAACCGCTTTTATCGCATCCAACTGCCGGAATATCTTGGTTTCTTCGCCGGCAAACGCTTCGTTCCCATTATTTCCGGTCTGTGCGCCATCCTGCTGGGGATTGGCCTGTCATTCATTTGGCCGCCGGTTGGCCGTGGTATTCAGGCCTTCTCTCAATGGGGCGCCTATCAGAACCCTGTCTTAGCATTCGGCCTGTACGGTATTGTTGAACGCTCGCTGGTGCCTTTTGGTCTTCACCATATTTGGAACGTACCTTTCCAGATGCAGATTGGTGAATTCACCAATGCGGCAGGTCAGGTGTTCCACGGTGATATCCCCCGTTATATGGCCGGGGACCCGACCGCGGGTAAATTGTCTGGCGGCTTCCTGTTCAAAATGTATGGCTTGCCTGCTGCTGCTATCGCTATCTGGCATTCCGCTAAACCGGAAAACCGCGCCAAAGTGGGCGGGATCATGATCTCGGCAGCACTGACCGCATTCCTGACCGGGATTACCGAACCCATCGAGTTTTCGTTCCTGTTCGTTGCGCCGATTCTGTATGTGATCCACGCGATTCTGGCCGGTCTGGCATTCCCGATCTGTATTCTGCTGGATATGCGCGACGGCACCAGCTTCTCTCACGGTCTGATCGACTTTATCGTGTTGAGCGGCAACGGTCACAATCTGTGGCTGTTCCCGATCGTTGGTCTGGGCTATGCGTTTGTCTATTACTCTATATTCCGTATCCTGATCGCCAAGCTGAATCTGAAGACCCCGGGCCGTGAAGACAGTAGTGCCGATCAGGTTGTTCAGGGAAGCTCTGAGATGGCTGCCGCGCTGGTCGGTGCCTTCGGCGGTAAAGATAACATCACCAACCTGGATGCGTGTATCACTCGTTTACGCGTGAGCGTGGCGGATGTAACAAAAGTCGATCAGGCTGGTTTGAAACAATTGGGTGCTGCGGGTGTTGTTGTTGCGGGTTCTGGCGTTCAGGCGATTTTCGGTACCAAGTCTGACAACCTGAAAACCGATATGGACGATTTCATTCGTAATAGCTAATTAGCAGTCGGGGAGTTTCAAAAGGGGCGAAAGCCTGCTCATGCCGGACACTTAGGGTGTCCGGCATTTTTTTTAATGGATATGCCGAACACCTTCCTTTATTTCTCTGCGATCATTCCCTGCCCGCCGCCGCATTGATACCCGGCAGCACGCTCACCGTCCCTGGCGAGCCATTTCCGGCCTTGCCGAAGAAAAGCCAGATTAATACATTACTTTATTTAATGTTATTCGATGGCGGTCAGCAGAAAAAATCCATCTCAGAACGCTCGATGTGCTGACTTCATTTGCGTAATAGCGCGAAATTTGAACGAAAATGCGACGCGTTACAGGAATGTGCCCTTTTATGATGCTATATGAATTTAGTTATTCATATAAATATAACTTAAGTTTTTGCCTAAGTTGATCCAGATCAATCTGGACCGAGCTACCATTTGATTCAACCGGATTCAACTATCTATAGTTTTTTAAAAAATTTTTTACAAAAAAGGGAATTATCTATGTCTAGTCATCGCTCAATCTCTTCACCGAAGAAATTCATCATCGCAAAAGATTTGCTGCTGGACCCCAGCGCATATATTAATGACCTTGGTCATCAGGCCCTTATTATCTGCGACGTTTTTTTTCTGGAGACGGTCAATTCAACCACTAAATCTAATCTGCAAAAAAACCATGTCGCCAGCGTTATAGAGAAATTCGCGGGCGAATGCACACAAAAAGAAGTCGACCGCCTGTGTGCAATAAGAGAAAAAAACGGTTGCGACGTCATCGTCGGTATCGGCGGCGGGAAAACATTGGATGCGGCGAAAGCCGTTGCTTACCAACATAAAAAACCTGTCGTCGTTGTTCCAACCATTGCGTCCACCGACGCCCCCTGTACCGCCCTGTCTGTTCTCTACGAAGAAAACGGCGAATTTGATAAATACCTGTTCCTGCCCGAAAATCCGGATACCGTATTAGCCGATCCCAATGTCCTGGTGAAGGCGCCGGCGCGCTTTTTCTCCGCGGGCATCGGCGACGCATTAGCCACCTACTTTGAAGCCCGCGCTTGCTACGGCGCCGACGGCCTGAACCTGATTTTAAGAAAACCTTCAATAACCGGTATGGCCATCGCCAAATTGTGCTTTGAGCAACTGAAAGCCAACGTCGAACAGGCAATGATTTCTGTGGAAAATAAAGTCAGCTCGCCGGCCTTTGAAGCCTGTCTGGAGGCCGCTATTTACAGCAGCGGCGTGGGTGCGGAGTCCGGCGGTTTGGCGGCGGCTCATGCGGTGAACAACGGCATGTCCGTGGTGCCAGAATTGCACCGGGCGCAGCACGGCGAAAAAGTGGTTTTCGGTCTTTTAACGCAGTTGGTGCTGGAAAATGCGCCGCAAGCAGAACTGGAAGAAGTCATCAAGATTATCAAGATCGCCAAACTGCCGCTGTGCCTGGAAGATTTTGGTCTGACGGAGTGGAAAGAAAAAGATTGGCGAGCCGTTGCTGAAGTTGCCTGCGCAGAAGGCGACACGATGACCAACATGGTAAAAAAAGTCACGGCGAACGATGTCTATGACGCCATGAAGATTGCCGACTCGCTGGGTAAATATTATCGCGATAAATAAGCGGCGAATACCGATCGTCTAAAGGCGATGGATTAGCGGAGAGTGTATAAAAGGTTCATGATTTTCATGAACCTTTTTTATGGCGTCGCTGGCGAATTATCCATTTGTGAGAGAAATAGTCGAAGAAGGTTGAAAGACATAGAGTCTGTCACTCATACTGCCTTATGCGCTTCATTCTATTGGGCTGATACGGTTTTAACCCAAGCTTGCTTTAAAAGGAAATCAATCATGGCTGAAGAAACCATTTTTAGTAAAATTATCCGCAAGGAAATTCCGGCCGACATTGTTTACCAGGATGAATTGGTAACCGCCTTTCGTGATATTGCGCCGCGTACCCCCACCCATGTTCTGATCGTACCTAACGTCTTGATCCCCACGGTTAATGATACGACGGCTGAACATGAGGCCGCGTTGGGACGGATGATTACGGTCGCCGGGAAAATCGCCAAGCAGGAAGGTATTGCCGATGATGGCTACCGGCTGATTATCAACTGCAACCGGCACGGCGGACAAGAAGTTTACCATGTCCACATGCATCTGCTTGGCGGTCGCGCCTTAGGGCCATTACTGGCTGACTAGGTCTGATTTCAAACGGCCGATAGCGGCTGTTTTATTGCTTAGGAATGTGCCGACTGATGACGCGGACTTAGGTGTTGAGAGAGGAAACATGAAAAAGTATCTATGGGTGGTATTGGCTACGCTGGTGCTGACGGGGTGTCCAAGTCGACCGCCGGAGCCCACGGAACCGCCTGCGACGGTTGAACCGGTAGAGCCTTCGGTTCCGGTAACTCCTCCGCCGAGCGAGCCGGTTCCGCCGCCGCCTAAAATTCAGACGCTGAATTGGGACGCCAGCATCAATCCGCTGGTCGCGCAGATGTTGAAAGCGGATGGCGTAACGCAGGGGAGTATCCTGCTGCTGGACAGCGTGAAGAATAACACCAATGGGGCATTGCAGACGGCGAGAGCCACTAACGCGCTATACAGCGCGCTGGCGGCCGACCATACTTTTACCCTGGTGCCGAAGGAGCAGGTTGCGCAGGCTAAGCAAACGTTAGGCCTGTCGGTTGACGATAGCTTGGGATCGCGCAGCAAGGCGATAGGGCTGGCCCGCTATGTTAGCGCGCAGTATGTGTTGTATAGCGACGTGAGCGGTGATGTGAAATCACCGGTGCTGGATATGCAACTGATGCTGGTTCAGACTGGGGAAATTGTTTGGTCGGGTAGCGGTGCCGTACAATAGTAAACAACAGATTGCCGATCTTATCGGTAAGCATTTTCCGGCGGCAGAGTCCGCCGGTTTTCATTTGGCCCCCATTAGTGGATTAAGCAGCGAAAGCTGGCGGATCCATGCTCCGGGACTCGATGTGCTGGCACGGCCGCAGTCGCTGTCCGGTCGCCTGTCGGGCACCGATCGTCAACGGGAGTTTCATCTGTTGCGGCAAATGGCTTTGATTGGCCTGGCTCCGCGCCCGCTGCTGTGGCATGACGGCTGGTTAATCGTCGAGTGGGTGGACGGCCGCGTCGCCACGGCGTCGGAGTTCTCCGCCTTGCTGCGTAACGGCGAACTGGCGCGTTGCCTCGCCCGCATTCATCAACAGCCATGCAGTGGTTATCCGTTGGCGTTGAAGCCGCTATTCGCCCGTCATTGGCAAATGATGGATGCCCGCCGGCGCTCTCCGGCGTTGTTGCGGCTTCATCGGCATTTCCAGCAAAAAGCGCCGCCCAAGCCATTGGCTATTGCTCCGTTGCACCTGGATGTCCATGCGGAAAATCTGTTGCTGACAGATGAAAAAATCATGTTCATCGATTGGGAGTACGCGGCGGATGGCGATATTGCGCTGGAGATGGCGTTTATTATTCGCGCTAATCAGTTGGATAGCGGAATGCAACGGCGTTTTTTACAAACTTATCAGCAACAGCGTCCGGGGTTTTCTCTCGCATGTCTTCAGCAACGAACTGCGCAGTGGCTGCCGTGGGTCGATTATCTGATGGTGATGTGGTACGAAATACGCTGGCAGCAAACCAGGCAGGAGACATTTCTGCGCGCGTTGGCGCCATTGCGCCGGCAGTTAGGGATCAGCGGATAACCGCGTGGGTATAAGGTCAGGACGACGCATCAATCAATTGAGTAATGAATGAGGTTTTCGTGGGCCCAGTAATGTTAGATGTCGCCAGCTACGAGCTGGATGCTGAAGATCGTGAAGTGTTAGCCCATCCGCTGGTTGGCGGCGTGATTCTATTTACCCGGAATTTTCATGATGTAGGGCAGTTGGCGGAATTGGTGCGCCAGATTCGCACGGCGTCGCGTGAACGTTTGGTTGTCGCGGTCGATCAGGAGGGGGGCCGGGTTCAGCGTTTCAGGGAAGGATTTACCCGGTTACCGGCCGCCCAGGCTTTTGCCGCCTTGAATAGCGAGACCGACGCCTGTCGACTGGCGCAGGAAGCCGGCTGGTTGATGGCGGCGGAAATGATCGCCATGGATATTGATATCAGTTTCGCCCCGGTGCTGGATATCGGTCACCGCAGTGCCGCAATTGGCGAACGTTCGTTCCACGCACAACCTGAAAAAGCGTTACTCGTGGCTAAAAGTTTTATTACCGGTATGCACAGCGCCGGAATGAAAGTAACGGGTAAACATTTTCCCGGTCACGGCGCGGTTAGCGCGGATTCCCATAAAGAGACACCGATCGACCCCCGTTCGCTGGATGAAATCCGCTCGCATGATATGCTTATCTTTAAACAACTTATCCAGCAACAGCAGTTGGATGCGATTATGCCGGCCCATGTGATCTATACCGAAGCAGACCCTCGTCCGGCCAGTGGATCGCCGTTCTGGTTGAAACAGATATTGCGTCAGGAATTAGGCTTTAACGGCATTATCTTCTCCGATGACCTGTCGATGGAAGGGGCGGCCGTGATGGGGAGTTATCCTGAGCGAGCGCAAGCCTCGCTAAACGCGGGGTGCGACATGATTCTGGCCTGCAATAACCGCGATGGCGCGATAAGCATTTTGGATAACCTGTCCCCGGTCAAAGCGGATCGGCTGTCCAGCTTATATCATCGGGGTTCGTTCTCTCGTCGACAACTGCTGGATTCGTCGCGTTGGCAGCAGGCGAATCAGGCGCTTACGGCGCTCAGCGAGCGCTGGCAGGCATACAAGGACGAGAGGAAATAAGATTTTCCGCTACCCGCGCGTGGCGCGGCGTAGCCAAAACAGTGGTGAAGAGCGATGATTATCTACTTACATGGGTTTGATTCAACCAGCCCCGGTAACCATGAGAAAGTGTTGCAGCTTGAATTCATCGATGATGATGTTCGGCTGTTGAGCTATAGCACACGGCATCCGCGCCATGATATGCACCATCTGCTGAAGCAAGTGGATAAAATGATTCAGCAGGTTGACGACGAGCGTCCGCTGATATGCGGCGTCGGGCTTGGCGGCTTTTGGGCTGAACGAGTCGGTTTTCTGTGCGACATACGGCAGGTGATTTTTAATCCCAATCTGTATCCACAGGAAAATATGGTCGGTAAGATCGATCGTCCCGAAGAGTATTGGGACATTGCGACGAAATGCGTTGCCGATTTTCGGGAAAGAAATCGCGAGCGTTGTCTGGTGGTGCTCTCCCGCGAAGATGAAATGCTGGATAGCCAACGCAGCGAGCGGGCGCTACGTGACTATTATGAAATCATCTGGGATGATGAACAAACGCACAAGTTCAAAAGCATTTCGACTCACTTACAGCGTATAAGAGCATTTAAGGCGCTGAAATGAACGTCAATCTGTTATCTCCCGTTGGTCATCGAAATAGTACCCTATAGGTGACGGCGTCACTTCTTATTGTCTTTCAAATTCATTAACCCTCTGAAAGAGAAAACAAATACCAGCCGGTCAAATCGTTAAAATCAAAATAAATTGATATATATCAATTTTGGTATGACCAAATGACCCGACATGGTATTCTTGCCGCAGATATCGAGTTTAACTTACGCGAACCCTATGTAATATAAGGATATTATCTTTAACCCTTTGTTAACTATCGGTTCACATTTTTAGGGGGTCATTTTGACATCACCAACCAAAAAAATTGTTATTGTCGGCGGGGGAGCCGGTGGACTGGAGCTGGCAACCAGTTTAGGTCACAAACTTGGTCGTAAGAAAAAAGCGGAAATTACGCTGGTGGATCGTAATCACAGCCATTTGTGGAAACCGCTGCTGCATGAAGTCGCAACCGGATCGCTGGATGACGATATGGATGCGCTGAGCTATCTGGCTCATGCCCGCAATCATTATTTCCAGTTTCAGTTGGGCATGCTGACGGATATCAACCGTGAGGAGCAGACTATCCAACTGGCTGAAATCCGTGACGAACAGGGCGAACTGTTGGTCGCGGCACGCAAAATTCCTTATGACATTCTGGTTATTGCATTAGGCAGTACCTCCAATGATTTTGGTACGCCAGGGGTAAAAGATCACTGTATTTTCCTGGATAATCCGCAACAGGCGCGACGCTTCCATAACGAAATGCTGAATCTGTTCCTGAAATTCACGGCCAATACGGAAGGAAAAGAACGGGTAAATATTGCGATCGTCGGCGGTGGCGCCACCGGCGTTGAATTGTCCGCGGAGCTGCATAATGCGGTGAAACAGCTGCACAGCTATGGTTTTGACGGTCTGGATAAAGACACGTTGAATGTTACGCTGGTGGAGGCGGGCGAGCGTATTTTACCTGCGCTGCCGCCGCGCATTTCTGCCGCCGCGCATCAGGAACTGACGAATATCGGCGTCAGGGTCCTGACCAAAACCATGGTAACCAGCGCCGAAGCCGGCGGGTTGCATACTAAAGACGGTGAGTTTATCGAGGCCGATCTGATGGTTTGGGCGGCTGGGATTAAAGCGCCGGATGCCATGAAAGAGATAGCCGGTCTTGAGACCAACCGCATCAATCAACTGGTGGTGGAGCCTACGTTGCAGACGACCCGCGATGCCAATATTTTCGCTATTGGCGACTGCGCATCTTGTCCGCAGGAAGGCGGCGGTTTTGTTCCGCCGCGCGCCCAGGCCGCGCACCAAATGGCGTCACGCTGCCATGCCAATATCCTGGCGTTATTGAACGGACAAACGCTGAAGCCTTACGTCTATAAAGATCATGGCTCACTGGTTTCGCTGTCTAAGTTCAGTACCGTGGGCAGCCTGATGGGTAACCTGATGCGGGGCTCGGTAATGGTGGAAGGGCGTATCGCCCGATTTGTCTATATTTCGCTGTATCGCATGCACCAGATTGCCTTGCACGGTTATGTGAAAACCGGCCTGATGATGTTGGTCGGCGGTATCAACCGGGTTATTCGTCCCCGTCTTAAACTGCATTAATGCCGGGAGCCGGGAAACCGGCTCTTTCCACGGGATAAGGCGCCGTCAACGTTGGCCCTGTCCCGTTTTTTCTCCTCGCATCCCATTTAAATGCCTAGCGTCGCCGTTATATGGCGATTTTACAGCACGCTGCTAATTATTAACTATTCAGTATAAAATATCGTTCTATTAGTGCTTTCCGTTAAGATAATTCTCAAATTATGTTTTTTTGTTATGAAAATAACATATTTGGTTAATTAGTCTGATTGCGGGAATCAAGAGCATTGTGCAGACTTCCTACTGTCTATTCTATTGGCGGCATAGTGCGCCGCGTATCCTGAAGGTCAGTCATTCAGGATAAACCTGCGGATTCATCGTGTGAAACGCGATGCGTAGTTAAGTCGCACCGTCTTAATACTACGGGGTCGCAGATGGGGAATGCGTGGAAATCTATTCAGGAGGTATCCGGTGAATAAATCAATGTTAGCGGGTATAGGTATTGGTGTAGCTGCTGCATTGGGTGTGGCGGCGGTGGCGAGTATGGATGTTTTCTCATCTAAACCGCAGTTTGCGCAGGTGATTACAGCAACACCAATTAAAGAGACGATCAGAACGCCTCGCCAGGAGTGTCGCAATGTTAATGTTACGCAGCGTCGCCCGGTTCAGGATGAACATAAAATAACCGGCTCGGTGTTGGGCGCGGTGGCGGGCGGCGTATTGGGCCACCAGTTCGGCGGCGGTCGCGGTAAAGATGTCGCGACGGTGGCAGGAGCCTTGGCGGGCGGCTATGCCGGTAATAAAGTACAAGGCAGCATGCAGGAAAACGATACTTATACAACGGCGCAGCAACGCTGCCAGACGGTATACGACAAGTCGCAGAAAGTGCTGGGTTATGACGTTACCTATAAAATCGGCGATCAGCAGGGGAAAATTCGGATGGACCGCGACCCCGGAACACAGATTCCGGTAGATAAAAATGGTCAACTGATCCTTAACCAAAAGACCTGATACGCTTAGGCCAAAACGATTTCTCTTTAATTACGCTGCCCAATAGCGTCATCTTCTGGGCAGCGTTCTTACTCTCTCTTCCCGCACCGGCCGTTCGTTGAACGACACTCAAGTCGTCATCAATCCGCCTTACCTATGCCCATCCGCCGGGCTATCCGCCTGACGGGGCGCGTACTGCCGCTGCCGGGGTGTGCGGCTACAGAATACGATCGTTCGGCGCCTTGAATAGCGCCTTCATTTCGTCGGACATGGCAAAGTTCATGTTGATGTTTTTAGGCGGAATCGGTTGAGTGAACCAGCGCTGATACCATTTCTCCGCTTCGCCGCTGGTTTGGGCCTGGGCGATAGTGGTATCCATCAGCTTTTTAAATTCAGCATCGTTTTTACGCAGCATACAACCGTAGGCCTCGTGAGATTGCGCGGTGCCGACAATATCCCACTGGTCTGGTTTCTTCGCTTTGGCTCGTTCGCCGGCCAACAGCGGATCGTCCATATAGAATGCTACGGCGCGGCCGCTTTCCAAGGTGCGAAATGCATCGCTATGGTCTTTGGCTGAAATAATGCGCATCTTCATATTATTTTTATCATTTAACTGATTGAGCAGAATTTCATTGGTGGTGCCGGAGGTGGTGACGACCGGTTTCCCTGCCAGATCCTGAAAGTCATTAATACCGCCGCCTTTTTTGACCAGAAGCCGTCCACCGACGATAAAGATCGAGTTGGAAAAGGCGACCTGTTGCTGACGTTCCGCATTGTTGGTGGTCGAGCCGCATTCAAAATCAATGGTGCCGTTTTGCAACAGGGGGATCCGCGCCTGTGAGGTGATGGGAACCAGTTTGACCGCCAGATTGGGCATATTCAGCTGTTTTTTCACCGCATCAACAATCGCATTCGAGTATTCCTGCGAATATCCGACCACTTTCTGATTGTTGTCGTAGTAGGAGAAAGGGACGGAGGATTCGCGGTGCCCGACGATGATAATTCCTGTTTCCTGGATTTTTTTGAGCGTATCGGTCTGAACGGCTCCGTCGCTAGAGCGGGTATCCGCGGCATTGGCCGCATGGCAAGCGATCCCCATCACCAGTAATGAGACCAGTGTTTGTTTTTTCATTGTGTACTCCGTTTTGGTATGAAGGCTGTGGCGAAGACGAATGAACGCCTGCGCCCAGCTTAGCGCCAGGCTGTAGACCGTGGCAAAATAGCATTAGAAATTAATCTGTTCCGCTTGTCGTACTGCATTACGAAGCAATATTGATGCCATGGGCGCATTCTGTGGCGGGCGGGTGCGTTAATAATAGTACGTGATGACGGGCGCCGGGCGAGGCGTCGATGATTATTTTTCCCGGCGAAGCGCCGGTTGGACAACGAGGCGGGAGCTAGCTGAAATCATAATGTGCACCTTCAGAGTGCGTTACCCGTTCAAGTTAAACAGCTTGCGCCTATTACCGCGCGATAGGGAGTGAATGAAGTCATCGCAACAAGAAGGACGATTATTCACTCCCGGTATCAACTAGCCGGCATTGCGCGTTAATCGCGGAATAAAACTTGTGCCCAGCGGGCCAGCCCCGCGGTGACCGAACCAAAGTCATTGCCGCTGGCGATGGGAATGCCCGGCAGTAATTGCTCAATGGCCTGACGCAGTAGCGGCGAGCGGGCGCTACCGCCGGTCAGATAGATCACGTCTGGCTGGGTTTGGCTGGTATTCAGCGCTTGTTTTATTTGCTGTTGAATACGTATCAACGGCTGCTCTATCGCCGTATTCAGTTCATCACCACTAATCGTGGTCGCCACGCCCGGCTCGACAAAGTGCAGATCGGCGGTGGCGAACGTTACATCGGACAAGGTGATTTTGCACTCTTCCGCCAGTTGCACCAGGCGATAACCCAGCCGCTGGCGCCAAACGGTAAGCAGGCGTTTTACCGCTTCGGGCTGTTGGGCATCTCGTATCATTTCATTGATCAAAGTACGGCAGGCCGTGCTGTAGAAATCTTTCTGCGCCGGAATATCGTTAATCGCCACCGCATTCCACCAGGGTTGACTGGGAAGCGTGATGCCCTTTTCCGTCATGCCGTTCATCCCCAGCATCGGCATCAGCTGTTTGAACGCCAGAATGATATCCAGATCGTTGCCGCCGACCCGGCAACCGCTGTGTCCTAGCAGACTTTGCTGCCGTTCGCGTTGCTGATGCCACTCCGGGCCCATCAGCAACATTGAGCAGTCGGTGGTTCCCCCGCCGATATCAACCACCAGTACGCGGGTTTCTTTGCTAAGCGACGCTTCAAAGTCCAGACCGGCGGCGACCGGTTCGAATTGAAACATCACCTGTTGGAAGCCGGCGCGGTGTGCGGCGCGCGCCAGAATGCCCTGGGCCTGCTGATTAGCCTCTTCGCCGCCAATACTCTGGAAGTTGATCGGACGGCCGATAACGGCCTGAGTGATAGGCTGTGCGAGCTGCCGTTCGGCCTGTTGGCGAATATGCAGCATCATGGCGCACACCAGATCCTCAAATAACGCGATCTGTTGAGGTTGAAGACCGACGGCGCCGAGGAAAGACTTGGGCGATTTGACGAACCAGGTTTCTTCCGGGTCAGTCATATATTGCTGTAACGCGGCCCGTCCGAATTTCACACTGTCCGCCTGAACGCGGATATCCTCGTCGTGGTTATAGTTGATGGCGCGGCGAAGCAGTAAAGCATTCTCCCCGATAGATTCGACCTGATGATGACGCCACAGCCATTCACTGACGGCTTCGCGCACCGGGGCGCACAGCAGGGAGGATAAATACGGGGAATCGTTTTCCAACGGTACGAGCTGCGGCGTACCGGCATTCATCACCGCTACCGAGCAATTGGCCGTGCCATAGTCAAAACCTATAAACATCCTGAGTTTCCCATGCCATGAAAAAAGGGTGGGGACTTTACTGTGTTCATCCCTGGGTTGTAAAGAAGAAAGGTTTTACAACCCGGAGAGAATCGGGGAGAAGGGACGTTCGGCGTGGGAAACGCGTGATCTGGATTTAGCGATCGACAATGGCGATTGATGGAATCGGCGGTAGTCCGGGCAGTTTCAATGTGACCTGAGCGACTTCAGCCGGCGGAGCGCTAAAAATACCTTGCCAGGAACCGACTCTGGGGTTTTTCTTGCGATCATAACTGAAATTCAGACGTAGCTCTTTGGGCGTTTTCTGTTTGCCGGCGGCGCTTAGCGGCCAGCGTTGCCCGTTCGCTTCGATATAGAATTGTGTGTCCAAATCGTTGGGGGTCAGGCCGCTGTAGATGATTTCACCGCCAAAAGTGTCGGCTGTGGTTTCAAACCGCAGATCGATCTTCAATTCGCCGTCCTTACGGATTGCCCGCATCACCTGAGCTTCGGCATTGGCGCTGTTGGTCGGCGCAGTCGGACGTTCGGCCGCGCTGACGCCCAAGACGGGCAACAGCAACAGGCCGCATAACATGACGGTTTTCAGCCAGATCTGACGGATTGACGTTAAGGATTGCATACTCATGAATAACCAGAATCTCTTGATAAACGGGAAGCAGACAATGCCGCACGGAATTGATCTATCGCGTGCGGCATTGCTTAATGCTTAGTTGGTCTGTGTGGTATTAATGCCGAACGCGTTGGCTACCGTACGGAAAATATCCGTATTGTCGACATACTGCTGATTGTCTTCGGGGACATGATACGCCGCCAGACCCGCGTCGTGTTTCGCCGCAGAGGTCAGGAAGTCGGCGCCAGGGCCTTTGGCGAACACCGGCACCAGTTCGCGGGTGTGGGTATCGGTGTGCCAGCGCACCAGCGGCAGGGCTCCCGCGCCTTGATTGACGATGTCGGAAAACGCATCGTTATTGGAGTCCGGTCCCAGCAACAGACCGTTACCGTGGTCGGTGGTGACGATGACCAGCGTTTCATCCCAGGAACTGTTTTCTTCCACCCATTCCGCTACCGCTTCAACCGAACGGTTAAAATCGATTTGCTCTTCGATCAGGCGGGGCAGGTTATTGGCATGGGCAGCCCAGTCCACCGCGCCGCCTTCCACCATCAGCATAAATCCGTTCGGGTTTTTGGCGACCAGATTCAACGCGCCTTTAGTCATGGTGACAAGGTCGGGCTGATTGGGGAGTAAATTCCCGGCCGCGACGCCATCACGGTTGAATTGCAGCGTAGCGTTGTTTTGAACCGTTCCAATCAGCTTGGTTTTATTGCCCAAATCCAGCTTATTGTTGGCCAGCGCCTCGAAATCGGCTTTGGTTTCGATATGTTTGTAGGCCGTTTTACCAGAAATGAGACGATCCCATTCTTCTTTACCGCCGACATAACGATAGGCTTTGTCATCCTTTGGCGTGATGGCTTTACCGTTCTCGTCATAGGCGGGGTGTCCTGAACCCATCACCACCGTCGCCAGGCCGGACTCGATAATTTCTTTACCGATTGCGGCGTAGTCGTTGCGGCTGACATTATGCGCCAGGAAACCTGCCGGAGTGGCATGACTCCACTGCACGGAGGTAATAACGCCCAACGCTTTGCCATTTTCCACCGCGTACTCGCCGATGTGTTTCAGCTTCTTGTCGTCATTGGACCAGTTGATCGCGTTGTTGTAGGTTTTATGGCCGGATGCCAGTGCGGTGGCAGCGGCGGCGCTGTCGGTGAAATCGGCGCGAAGATAATCGTAGCCGGAGAAGTAGCCGGGATAGTTACCCAGGCTGCCTTCGAATATGGCGTCGGATTTGTCTTTAGTCCAGATTTTGGACGCCTCGAAAGTCACCGCGCCTTTTTCGGTATGGGTCGGGACATTTGATGTATTCAGCGGATGGGTGGAAGCAAATAGTTTGACGTCAAAATCATCATAGACTTCATGACCTAATGCTCCGTGGCGATAATAGCTGGCCGCATGCCAGGTATTAATGCCCGCGCCGTCCGTGATAAGTAAAATGACATTTTTCGCTTTGGCTGGCGCGACGTCCTGCGCAATGGCTTGAGTGACCAGAGATGTACTGAACACCAGCGTCAGCAGGGCAGTGGAACACATACGCATGGGATAATCCTTGTAGTAATAAATTGTTGCATTTAGATAAATCTTGGTCACCTTATCCTGCTTGGATGACTTTTTTTTGACGGAAATAAGACAAAAAGATGACAGAGAGGCGGGTCGGATAGATCCATTGGGGCTCAGCTCCGCCCACATAGGGAGGCGCTGATAGTGTTTTTAAGGAGTTATGCCGCCAGCGTATACCGGGCCATATTGGTTAACAGCGATTGGATAAACTCAATACGTTACGGCCGGGCGCTTAGATCTTTGATGAATTTCAGGCGTGAAGGCTCATATAAGTGGTAAGTGCCGGAATTTTGCTGCAGCCGCCCGAATGCTCAGGCGGCCGGCGATGGGGTTACCGAGCGGCAGCGGGTTCGGCATCGCGCTGACAGGCCGGCACCGCGGTGCAGTAGCGCGCCATGAGCTTCAGCGTGACCCCGTTGGTCCAGCCGAAGCCGTCTTGCAGCGCATATTCGCCGCCGCCACCGCCGCTGCCGAACCCTGTGCCTTCCACCACATATTTCTCCACCAGCTTATGTTTGGCGTCGTACAGCTTTTGCACATTGTCCAGGAAGCGGGTGCCGATGGCCTGCGCCAGCGCCTCCTGACCGTAGCGATTGAAGCCCTCGACCGCGACCCATTGCAGCGGCGCCCAACCGTTCGGCGCATCCCACTGCTGGCCGGTATTGAGGGTGGTGGTGGTTAACCCGCCTTCTTTCAGCAACTGCCTGCGCACCGCTTCGCCGCTGGCTGCCGCCCGATCGCGCGGCGCGATGCCGACATACAGCGGGAATACCGCCGCCGCGGTGATCGGCTGCGTTATCGCCTTCCGACGCCAGTCATAGTCGCTATAGTAGCCGTCTTGTTGATTCCACAGATAGCGGTTGACGGCCTGCTTGCGCTCATCGGCGACGCGCAGGAAGTACGCCGCTTCCGTTTGATTGCCGGCGGCTTTGGCGCCGCGTGCCAGCGTCAGCTCCAGATGAAACAGCAACGAATTCAGGTCTACCGGAATAATGTCGGTGGTGTGGATGGTGGACAGATCGTGGGGATCGCGCAGCCAGCGCGAACTGAAGTCCCAGCCGGAGGCGGCGCCGGCGCGCAAATCGCGGTATACCTCGGCGGTAGGGCGACCGCTCGCCTGAGCGGCGGTCGTTATATCTTCCAGATAGGATTCGGTCCGCGGCGTATTGCGTTCATCCCAGTAGCGGTTCAGCACGCTGCCGTCGTCAAGACGCAACACGCGATCGCTGGCTTGCCCAGTCGGCAGCCCAACGCTGCCGCGCATCCAGTAGTGGTACTCTTTTTTCAACTGCGGCAGATAGCGCGCATAGGTCTTCTCTCCTTGATGCTGAGCCAGCAGTTCCACCATAAACGAGAAGAAGGGCGGCTGTGAACGGCTGAGATAGTAGGTGCGGTTGCCGTTGGGAATATGGCCGTAACGGTCAATTTCGTAAGCGAAGTTATCGGTCATATTCTGCACCAGTTCCCAGTTGTCGCTTTCCGCCAGACCCAGCATGGTGAAATAGCTATCCCAATAGTAAATTTCGCGAAAACGTCCGCCGGGCACCACGTAGCTATGGGGCAGCGGCAGCAGCGAGTCGTACGCTTTCACCTGCCGGGTGGTGCGCGTCAGCACTCGCCACAGGCCGTCAATATGCTGGCGCAACGTCTGTCCCGCCGGGGGAATGTAGGCTTCGCCTTCTTGCGGCAGGGTAAAATGGCGCTCGACAAAACGCTGTAAATCGAAGCCGGGCGACGATTTCTGCCGCGTATAGGCGGCGAGGATGACGGCCGGATCCTGGTTCGGCACGGCGTCGGCAAAGGTTTTCTGATCGGGGAACAGTTTGGCCCGTTGCACGTCGTTGAACAGCGGCCCCAGCAACACATCGGGCGGCTGGGCGGCCGCGATAGCTGAAGCGGGTTGGGCGATGGCCGGCGGTTGCTCGGGCGATGGCGTAGCGGCGGCGAGCGTGGGAAAGGGAATGCCGAGGCTGAGCGCCAGAGCAAGGGGCTGCAGGGACGTTTTTATTCCATGCAGGGAAGCGGAAAACATGCGCAAATCTCCTTGTGTAAGGCGGTAAAGCCCGAGCGTTGCCGGAAAGACGGAACAATGCATTCGGCGACCCGGACTGACCGCGCAATGGAAATGGCTGAATGAATAAGCGTAGTCCGTCAGCGACGGCGTTTGCCGCTGAGGGGGGTAAAAGTGAGGTGCAGTTCAAATTTTTCGCGGATAGATGACGCTGGAGCAGGGCGGTGGGTTTTTGGCATTGGACGGCGGCGCCCAATGCCAAAGGCGGAGATGCGGGGATTTACGCCGCCAGCGTATGCTGGGCCATACTGATTAACAGCGATTGGATAAACTCAATACGTTGCGGCCGGGCGCTTAAATCTTTGATGAATTTCAGGCGTGAAGGCCCATCCAGGCGGTAGGTGCCGGGACTTTGCTGAAGCAGCCCGATCAGATGCGTCGGATCAACGCGGTTCTGTTCGCTGAACTCGATAAAGCCGCCTTTTTCATTGCCTTCGATCCGTTTGATTCCCAGCGATTGCGCCTGCTGGCGGAGCGCCGCCACCTGCAACAGATGCCGCGCGGCGTCCGGCAATAGGCCGAAACGATCGATCAGTTCGACCTTGAGTTCATCCAGTTCGCCCGGCTGCTTGGCGCTGGCGATGCGTTTATAGAAAGACAGCCGCGTGTTCACGTCGGGAATAAAGTCTTCCGGCAGCAGCGCGGGTAGCCGCAGTTCAACGTCGGTCTGACTGCTGATCAGATCTTCCAACGACGGTTCGCGGCCGGCTTTCAACGCATCAACGGCGCTCTCCAGTAACTCCATGTACAGCGAGAAACCGACGTTGGCCATCTGTCCGCTTTGGTCTTCGCCCAGCAGTTCGCCGGCGCCGCGGATTTCCAGATCATGAGTGGCGAGCGCAAAGCCGGCGCCTAAATCCTCCAGCGAGGCGATGGCTTCCAGACGCTTATGCGCGTCGCTGCTCATCGCTTTGGGATTCGGCGTCAGCAGATAGGCATAGGCCTGATGATGCGAGCGCCCAACGCGGCCGCGCAACTGGTGCAACTGCGCCAGACCGAAGTGATCGGCCCGTTCAATGATGATGGTATTGGCGCTGGGAATATCGATCCCGGTTTCGATGATGGTGGTGCAGACCAGCACGTTGAAACGCTGATGATGGAAATCATTCATCACCCGCTCCAGCTCGCGCTCGCGCATCTGCCCGTGGCCGATGGTAATCCGCGCTTCCGGCACCAGTTCGGACAGCTTCTGGGTGGCCTTCTCAATGTTTTCCACATCATTGTAGAGATAGTAAACCTGACCGCCGCGCAGAATTTCACGCAGAATGGCTTCGCGCACCACCAGCGCGTCGTATTCCCGCACGAAGGTTTTCACCGCCAGACGACGGGCGGGCGGGGTGGCGATAATCGAGAGGTCGCGCATGCCGCTCATCGCCATATTTAAGGTACGCGGGATCGGCGTCGCGGTCAGCGTGAGGATATCCACGTTGGCGCGCATCGCTTTAATCCGCTCTTTATGGCGCACGCCGAAACGGTGCTCTTCATCCACAATTAGCAGTCCCAAATCGTGCCAGTGCACATCACTCTGCAACAGTTTATGCGTGCCGATGAGGATATCGACTTTGCCTTCCCGCGTTTCATCCAAAATCTGCGTTTGTTCGCGTGCGCTGCGAAATCGGGAGATCATCTCAATTTTTATCGGCCAGTTGGCAAAACGATCGCGGAAATTGTCGTAATGCTGTTGGGCCAGCAGGGTGGTCGGAACCAGTACCGCCACCTGTTTATGATTTTCCACCGCCAGGAAGGCGGCACGCATGGCGACTTCGGTTTTACCGAAGCCGACGTCGCCGCACACCAACCGATCCATCGCCAGCGGCTGACACATATCGCTCAGCACGGCGTTAATCGCCTGAGCCTGATCGGGCGTGGTTTCAAAAGGGAACGCGGCGCAGAAATGCTGATATGGTTCTTTATCATGCTTGAAGGCAAAACCGCTTTTCACCGCACGCTGGGCATAGACGTCCAGCAGCTCCGCCGCCACATCGCGCACTTTCTCGGCGGCCTTCTGCCGGGCGCGCGACCACGCATCGCCGCCCAGTTTGTGCAGTGGCGCGCTTTCGTCGGCGCCGCCGGCGTAACGGCTGATCAGATGCAGAGATGAAACCGGTACGTAAAGTTTATCTTCCCCGGCATAGGTCAGGATCAGGTATTCGGCCTTGATGCCGCCCGCTTCCAACGTGGTTAAGCCGGCATAGCGGCCGACGCCGTGCTCCAGATGCACCACCGGCTGACCGGGACGAAGCTCCGCCAAATTACGGATCAACGTCTCGGTATTGATGGCGCGCCGGTTATCCTGCCGCCGCCGGTTGACGCGCTCGCCCAATAGATCGCTTTCGCAAATCAGGGCTCGCTGGCTGAGCGTATCGATAAAACCATGCTCGCTGGCGCCAATCATCAGATAAGCGCCGCGTTTTTGCGCCTGTTCCAGGCGATCTATCGGCGCAGGTTTCAGTTTGATACGAGCCAGCAACTCTTGCAGCGTTTCGCGCCGGCCTTCGCTCTCGACGGAAAAAATGACCTGACCGTCAAACTGTTCGATAAAGCGGCGCAGGGGATCCAGCGGCGCTTTCTGCTGGTGCTGGATGGCCAGGTCGGGCAGCGGCTGGTAACCCAGATTTTCATTAGCGGCTTTTTTCGGCAGCGTGTCGGTTCGCAGCTGAATGCGCGGCCACTTTTTCAATTCGGCGAACAGGCTGTCGATGCGTAGCCATAATGACTCAGGCGGCAACAGCGGACGCATCGGGTCGACCCGGCGGCTCTCGAAGCGTTGCTGGGTATCCTGCCAGAAACGATCCGCCCCTTGTTCGATATCTCCGGTATTGACAATCAGCGTGTGGTCCGGGAAGTAGCTGAACAGCGACGGCAGCGGTTGATTAAAAAACAGCGGTTGCCAGTATTCGATGCCCGCGGGCCAGGTGCCTTTACTCACTTGCTGATAAAGATGTTCGGCATCGCGGCGGACTTCAAACTGTTCGCGCCACTGGCTGCGGAACAGCTCGATGGCGTTTTTATCCGTTGGGAACTCATGGGCGGGCAGCAGATTGATGAGCGGAACTTCATTTAATGTCCGCTGCGTGTCCACATCAAACAGCCGCAGACTGTCGATTTCGTCGTCAAAAAAATCGATTCGATAAGGTTCATCGCTCCCCATCGGGAAAAGATCCAGTAGCGCGCCGCGGGTGGCAAATTCCCCGTGCTCCATCACCTGATCGACGCTGCGATAGCCGGCCTGCTCCAACTGCGAACGCAGTTTATCGCGCGACAACCGCTGACCTTTTTTCAGCATCAGGGCATGTCCGTGCAAAAAATTATGCGGACAGACCCGCTGCATCAGGGTATTGACCGGCAGGATCAGTACCCCGCGTTCCATTAGCGGTAACTGATACAGTGTGGCAAGCCGGTTGGAAATAATTTCCTGATGAGGAGAAAAACTGTCGTAAGGCAATGTTTCCCAGTCCGGTAAGGTCGTGACGGGTTGGTCGGTAAATTGCTGAATTTCATCGTGCAGACGTAAAGCGTTCTGCATATCGGGGGCGATGAGAATGACCAGCCCGGCGTGGCGATCGATAATTTCTGCGCATTCCACCGCGCAGGCGGCGCCGGTCAGTTGTCCCAGCAGGCGTTGCTCGCCCGATTTAAGCGGCAACGTATAACGATATTTTTCAGGCATAATCTGATTATCAGGTCTCGACCCCGGTATCCGCTAAGAAAAAGCCGGAGAGTGAGGGTGTTAGGGTTCCATAAAGCGGTACTACCCTTTATTATCCTTGAACACTTTGCTTTGGCAACCTCATCCAGACGGATTTCATGTATCAACCTGTCGCATTATTCATCGGTTTGCGTTATATGCGTGGCCGAGCATCAGACCGCTTCGGGCGGTTTGTCTCGTGGTTATCCGCTATTGGCATCACGCTTGGCGTGATGGCGCTGGTAACCGTACTGTCGGTTATGAATGGTTTTGAGCGTGAATTGGAGGACAACATCCTGGGGCTGATGCCGCAGGCGTTGATCACCACGGCGCAAGGATCGCTCGATCCACGGACTCATCCCGCATCGTCGCTGGATTCATTGCAGGGCGTTAATCGCACGGCGCCGTTAACCACCGGCGAAGTGGTGCTGCAAAGCGCCCGTAGCGTCGCCGTGGGCGTTATGCTGGGCATCAACCCGGATGACGAGGAACCCCTGGCGCGCTATCTGGTGAACGTGACGCAACAGCAACTCCAGCCGGGGCAATATCGGGCCATTCTTGGTGAACAACTGGCTTCACAACTGGGCGTCAAGGCCGGGGATCAGTTGCGCCTGATGGTGCCCAGCGCCAGCCAGCTCACGCCGATGGGACGTATCCCCAGCCAGCGTATCTTTACCGTTGCCGGGACGTTTTCCGCCAACAGCGAGGTGGATGGCTACCAGTTGTTGGTCAATCAGCAGGATGCCTCGCGGCTGATGCGCTACTCGATCGGTAATATTACCGGCTGGCGTTTGTGGCTCGATCAACCGTTGACGGTGGATACGCTGAGCAGCCAGACACTGCCGGAAGGGCTGGTCTGGAAAGATTGGCGTGAGCGCAAAGGCGAATTATTCCAGGCCGTGCGGATGGAAAAAAATATGATGGGTCTGTTGCTGAGCCTGATCGTGGCGGTTGCGGCCTTCAATATTATTACGTCACTGGGTTTGCTGGTGATGGAAAAACAGGGCGAGGTCGCCATTCTACAAACGCAGGGGCTGACCAAACGTCAGATTATGACGGTGTTTATGGTGCAGGGCGGGAGCGCCGGGATTATCGGCGCATTATTAGGCGCGCTTCTGGGGACGCTGTTGGCCAGCCAGCTAAATACGCTGATGCCGATGTTGGGACTATTGCTTGACGGCGCCGCGTTGCCGGTGGCGATAGAGCCGCTGCAGGTCATTACCATCGCGGTCGTCGCGATGGTGATCGCCCTCTTGTCCACGCTGTATCCGTCATGGCGCGCCGCCGCCGTTCAACCTGCCGAGGCTTTACGTTATGAGTGATTTACTGTTGTTGCAGTGCAATAACCTGTGCAAGCGCTATCAGGAAGGAAAATTATCAACGGACGTTCTACGCGACGTCTCGTTTGAGATGCGCTACGGGGAAATGATGGCGATCGTCGGGAGTTCGGGTTCGGGTAAGAGTACCTTATTGCATTTATTAGGCGGTCTGGACTCGCCAACCTCCGGCGAGGTGATCTTCAAAGGCCAGCAGATGAGCCGGCTTTCGGCGGCGGATAAGTCCGCGTTGCGTAACCGCGAACTGGGTTTTATTTACCAATTTCACCATCTATTGCCGGATTTCACCGCATTGGAAAATGTGGCCATGCCGTTACTGATCGGTCGTGTTCCGGCTGCGCAAGCGCAGGACAAGGCGCGAGAAATGCTGGCGGCGGTCGGGTTGGAGGCGCGCAGCCATCACCGCTCGTCGGAGCTTTCCGGCGGCGAGCGCCAGCGTGTCGCCATCGCCAGAGCGCTGGTGAACAGCCCGTCGCTGGTGTTGGCGGACGAACCGACCGGGAATCTGGATCAGCGCACCGCGGATACGATTTTTGAACTGCTGGGCGAGCTGAATGTTCGCCAGGGTACGGCATTTCTGGTGGTTACCCATGATTTGCAACTGGCCGGACGCCTGAGCCGTCAGTTGGAAATGCGTGATGGTCAGTTGCAGCAGGAACTGACGCTAATGGGAGTGCCGCAATGAGATTTCCTCCGCTCTCCCTGCTGATTGGGCTGCGCTTTAGTCGCGGCCGTCGGCGCGGCGGCATGGTATCACTGATTTCGATTATCTCGACGGTGGGGATTGCTTTGGGCGTTGCGGTGCTGATCGTCGGCCTAAGCGCGATGAACGGTTTCGAGCGCGAATTGAACAATCGTATCCTGGCGGTGGTTCCTCACGGCGAAATTGAGCCGGTTAATCAGCCGTTTGATGGCTGGCGGTCGATTTTGCCAAAAATCGAGAAGGTGCCGGGCGTTGCGGCGGCGGCCCCTTATATCAACTTTACCGGGCTGCTGGAAAACGGCGCCAATCTGCGAGCCATTCAGGTAAAAGGGGTCGATCCGCAGCAGGAGAGCCGACTCAGCGCGCTGCCGCGTTTTGTGATGAATGACGCCTGGAGAAATTTTCGCGCCGGCGAGCAGCAGGTCATTATCGGCCAAGGGGTGGCAAAGGCGCTGAACGTGAATGAAGGGGATTGGGTGACGGTGATGATCCCCAATAACGATCCGCAGATGAAACTGATGCAGCCGAAGCGTATTCGTCTGCATATCGGCGGTATTTTGCAACTCAGCGGTCAACTCGATCACAGTCTGGCGCTGGTGCCGCTGGCCGATGCGCAACAGTATCTGGATATGGGCGACAGCGTAACGGGGATAGCGATCAAAGCCGCCGATGTATTTAGCGCCAATAAACTGGTGCGCGATGCGGGTGAGGTGACCAACGCTTACGTTTATATTCGCAGTTGGATCGGCACCTATGGTTACATGTATCGTGATATCCAGATGGTGCGCACTATTATGTATCTGGCGATGATCCTGGTGATTGGCGTCGCCTGCTTTAATATTGTCTCTACGTTGGTGATGGCGGTAAAAGATAAAAGCGGCGATATCGCGGTATTGCGGACGCTGGGCGCCAGCGACGGGCTGATCCGCGCTATCTTTGTCTGGTATGGTCTGCTTGCCGGGCTATTAGGCAGCGTGTTCGGCGTGATCGTGGGGGTGATCGCCACATTACAGTTGACCAATATTATCCGCGGCATTGAATCGATAACCGGTCATCGCTTTTTATCCGGCGATATCTATTTTATTGATTTTCTGCCATCGGAGTTGCATGTGATTGATGTCATCAGCGTATTGGTGACGGCGCTGTTGCTGAGTTTGATCGCCAGCTGGTATCCGGCACGCCGCGCCAGCCGGATTGACCCTGCGCGCGTGTTAAGCGGGCAGTAACCTTTTACCCACGGCCATGTGGGCAAAACATTCACTAAGGGGCGGGTCATGTATTACGGTTTCGACATAGGCGGCACGAAAATCGAACTGGGCGTATTTGATGCCGGGTTGAATAAAGTCTGGCAGAAACGGGTTCCCACGCCCAGCAATAGCTATGAGACACTGCTGAACACGCTGGTCGATCTGACCAAAGAGGCCGATGCGCAGGTAGGAATGGAAGGTAAAATCGGCATCGGCGTGCCGGGCATGCAGACCGGCGCTAATGGCGCATTGTTTACGGCGAATTTGCCGGCAACCATGGGGCGACCGCTGGCTCAGGATCTGGGGCAGCTATTGCAGCGGGAGATCCGCATTAACAATGACGCCAACTGTTTTGTGCTGTCGGAAGCCTGGGATGCGGAATTCCGGGCTTATCCGGTGGTGCTGGGGATGATCCTGGGCACCGGCGTGGGCGGCGGACTGATTGTCAATGGCCGCCCGGTTGACGGGCGCAACGGTATGACGGGCGAGATTGGCCATTTCCGCTTGCCCGCCGACGCGCTGGCGATCCTGGGTGAAGATATCCCGCTGGTAAAATGCGGTTGCGGGCAGAGCGGCTGCATTGAAAATTATATTTCAGGCCGTGGATTTGAGTGGCTATACGCGCATTTTTATCAGCAGACGCTGCCGGCGGTCACTATCATCAGGCACTATCGCGCCGGCGACGCTAATGCATTGGCGTTTGTCGATCGCTTTATGGATTTGCTGGCCGCCTGCCTGGGCAACCTGTTAACCCTTATCGATCCCCATTTGCTGGTGCTGGGTGGCGGATTATCGAATTTCGATGAAATTTATCAAATTTTACCCACGCGTTTACCCCCGTATTTATTACCTATTGCCAAACTGCCGCGCATAGTCAAGGCGCGCTATGGCGATGCCGGCGGCATTCGCGGAGCGGCTTTGCTACACTTAATGGACAATTAGCAGGAGCAGATATGCATTCGCGTCAACGGTTAGGACGTTTTCATAAAGGGAAACGAATGCGTCAGCAGCGTCTGCGAGCACGTATTTTCCACCGAGATTATCTGGCGGTAACAGAAGTGAAAAAACCACGAGTCGTTGTTTTAACCGGTGCCGGCGTTTCCGCGGAGTCGGGCATTCGCACCTTTCGTGCGGCCGACGGTCTGTGGGAGGAGCATCGGGTTGAGGATGTCGCAACCCCTGAAGGTTTCCAGCGCGATCCAGAACTGGTGCAGGCCTTTTATAATGCGCGCCGTCGTCAGTTGCAGCAGCCGGAAATCAGGCCCAATGCGGCCCATCTGGCACTGGCGAATTTGGAAGCGTCGCTGGGGG
The DNA here is from genome assembly GCF_002291445.1 of Brenneria goodwinii. NCBI lineage: Bacteria > Pseudomonadati > Pseudomonadota > Gammaproteobacteria > Enterobacterales > Pectobacteriaceae > Brenneria > Brenneria goodwinii. The sequence continues at coordinate 1,250,745 of NZ_CP014137.1, forward strand.
ATAATTTTTTACTGGTCACGCAAAATATCGATAACCTGCACGAGCGCGCCGGTAGCCGGCGAATTGTGCATATGCACGGCGAGTTACTGAAAGTGCGCTGCTGCCAGAGCGGACAAGTGTTTGACTGGACCGGCGATCTGTCGGCCGAGGAGCGCTGCCACTGTTGCCAGTTTCCTGCGCCTCTGCGTCCGCATATCGTGTGGTTCGGCGAAATGCCGCTGGAAATGGATAAAATTTATCAGGCGCTGTCTCAGGCCGATTATTTTATTGCCATCGGGACATCAGGGCATGTTTATCCCGCCGCCGGATTTGTGCAGGAAGCGCGCGCGCACGGCGCCTATACGGTCGAATTGAACCTTGAACCCAGTCAGGTGGAAAGTCTGTTTGACGAAAAAAATTATGGTCCGGCCAGCGTTGTCGTACCCGAGTTTGTCAGCGGCTGTTTGACCCACCGCAAGGGCGTCAAGTTTTAGCCAGCGTTCACTCCCTGCTTTTTTCTTTGCGTGGCGGCGCGTTTTGCTCACATTCGGTAACCTGATCGAAAGCGAACGTCGCCGCGTGATTGAAGAAACAGAATTCGCTTTCATGGCAATGGCAGTGGGCAGCCGCCTGAGGCGGCGAAGAAGGGGGATCTCTGCGTATGATGCGCCGAAAGAAAGTCAGCATACCGTCATCCTCATGTCAGCATGGTTAGGCGCGCCGCCAGACGAAGCCAATGAGAGAGATTCTCGTATGACTAAGCGTAGCCGATATTCCGGCGATTGCGGAATGACGGCGGTTAAAAGGCTTGAACAGGATATCGCCGCCGGTCGGACAGGCTTTTGTTTTTGGTCTCGGATGGATTATGCAGCCTTTGAATGTGGGATATACCGAGTTAAAACGACGGCAGCGCGTTCATGATCGTCAGCGTTTGATCCTGCTGTTTTTTCTGACGTTATTTACGCTGGCGATAGCACTCTGCGCCGGCGATCGCTGGATCTGGCCGCTTAACTGGCTGGATGACTCGCATCGTCTCTTCGTCTGGCAATTACGTTTTCCCAGAACATTGGCGGTTATGCTGGTAGGGGCCAGTCTGGCGATGTCCGGCGCCGTGATGCAGGCGATATTTGATAATCCGCTGGCCGAACCAGGATTGCTGGGGGTCGCCAACGGCGCCGGTGTCGCGCTGGTCCTCACGGTATTACTGGGGCAGGGGATGCTGCCGATATGGGTCTTAAGCCTCAGCGCCATTATCGGCGCGTTGCTGATCACCTTCCTGCTGCTGCAATTTGCCCGTAGACATGTCTCTAATGCGCGTTTGCTGTTGATCGGCGTTTCGCTGGGCATTATCTGTAGCGCGGTCATGACCTGGGCGGTCTATTTCAGTAGCAGCCTGGACTTGCGTCAGCTAATGTACTGGATGATGGGCGGATTCAGCGGGATTGACTGGCGGTATGGCTGGCTGATGCTGGCGCTGACGCCGTTTATCCTGTGGCTGAGCGCTCAGGGGAAGGTGCTCAACTGGCTGGCGTTGGGGGAGTCGCAGGCTCGTCAATTGGGCGTGTCGGTCTATTATTGGCGTAACGTGCTGGTCTTGGTTATCGGCGCGTTGGTTGGATTGAGCGTTGCGCTGGCTGGGGTGATTGGTTTTGTCGGTTTGATTATTCCGCATATGTTGCGCTTGTGCGGGCTAACCGATCAACGTTATTCATTAACCGGTTGCGCCCTGGCCGGCGGTTCGATCCTCATGCTGGCCGATACCCTGGCGCGGGTCGCGCTCTCTTCCGCTGAGTTGCCGATCGGCGTCGTTACCGCTACGCTGGGTGCGCCGTGGTTTATCTGGTTGTTGTTACGTAACAAAATGTAGAATCTATCCCATCTATCCCCCGCTGGGATAGGCTCTTAGCCCACCGCATAGCCAGAAATGGCTGACGGCCTCCATTCTCACAGGATCAAAAGGATCAAGACGATGAGTAATGAAATCTACGCCATTCCACTGAAAACCATTGACGGACAAGAGGCGACGCTTAAGCCCTATCAGGGCAAGGTGGCGTTAATCGTCAATGTCGCGTCGAAATGCGGTCTGACCAAGCAATATGACGCCCTGGAAAAAATTTACGAAACCTATCGCGATCGGGGATTTACGGTTCTGGGATTCCCTTCAAATGAGTTTGCCGGGCAAGAACCGGGCAGCGAACAAGAGATCCAGGAATTTTGCCGTACGACATTTGGCGTTCAGTTTCCGATGTTCAGCAAAATAGAGGTTAACGGCGCGAATCGTCATCCGCTGTATCAGTTGTTGATTCGTGAACAGCCGAAAGCTACCGGCTCGTTGCTGAGCGGGTTTTATAGCCGTCTGGTTAATAAAGGCCGTAAGCCTGCTCATCCGGAAGATATTTTATGGAATTTTGAAAAGTTCCTGGTCGCCCGTGATGGCCGCGTAATCCAGCGCTTTTCTCCCGATATTGCCCCGGACGATTCCACCATTGTCGATGCCATTGAAGCGGCGCTGGCAAAGTAATTGATGCTGCAATCTTCTCCCTTGTTACAGTTGCGGCAGGCAGGCGTGTTTCCCCGCCTGTCTCCGGTCAATGTTGAGTGCCGTGCCGGCCAACTGTTGCATATTATTGGTCCGAATGGCGCGGGGAAAAGCACATTGCTGAGCAGGATCGCCGGCATGCTTAGCGGAGAAGGCGACGTTTACCTGTCCGGCAGGCCGCTGTCGGCATGGCCTGCGCGGGAGCTGGCGCGGCATAGAGCCTATCTGGCTCAGCAGCAACCGCCCGTGGCGATGATGCCGGTGTTTCAGTATTTACGATTGCATCAGCCTGCGACGGCCAGCGAATCGATCATCGAAGACGTCGTCAGTTTTCTGGCCGAGCGTCTGATGCTGACGGACAAACTGGCGCGTTCGTTGACCCAACTGTCCGGTGGCGAGTGGCAACGCGTCAGACTGGCCGCCACGCTATTACAAATATGGCCGACGGCCAATCCCCACGGCCGTTTGCTGTTGCTGGATGAACCGGCCAACAGCCTGGACATTGCGCAACAGGTCGCTCTGGACGATTTGTTCTCTTCGCTTTGTCAGTCTGGATTAACCGTTATCGTCTGCGCCCACGATCTCAACCACAGCCTGCAACATGCCAACGGCATCTGGCTGATGTCCGGCGGGAGACTGGTGGCGCAGGGCGACACCGACGAGGTGATGCAACCGGAAACGCTGTCGCCGGTGTTCGGCGTCGATTTCCAGCGCTGTATGGTTGATGGCCGGCACTGGGTGATCACTCGTCGCGCCTGAACGCATAGGCGGAAATTAAGAAAAATCGCCTTTACTTGCCAGCCATACCCTTTCAACGCTAGATTAAGCGGATATATCATATCTTTTAGATATTAACCGGCGATTTCGGGTAAAAACATGATGCGTTTAAAACATGTATTGGTGTTGGCAAGCCTGATATTGGCGGGGTGCAGCAGTCATAAAAACCCGCCGCCGAATCCGCGTCTGAGCGATTCCATTATGGTGGTGGCGCAACTGAATGACCAACTTAGCCAATGGTATCGAACGCCTTATCGTTATGGCGGATTGGATCGTAACGGCGTCGACTGCTCAGGCTTTGTTTATCTGACCTTCCGTGACCGGTTCGGCATGCGGTTGCCGCGTTCGACAGAGGATCAGACTGCGTTGGGCGAACGGGTCGATCGTGATGACCTGTTGCCTGGCGACCTGGTATTTTTCAAAACGGGTAGCGGCGGCAACGGGCTGCATGTGGGGATCTATGATAAAGACGATCAATTTATTCACGCCTCCACCAGCCAGGGCGTTATCCGGTCGTCATTGGATAACGTTTATTGGAAACGGGCTTACTGGCAAGCCCGCCGCATCTGAGTTTTTCTATCTTACTGATCTTTATGCCCAATAGTCTTCAACAGGCGGGAAGCCGGGATACTGCTGCTTGCAAGATAAAGGGTATGGGGGTACGGAGCATTTATGTCTTCTCTGCGTTTACTGATCTCGGATTCGTTTGATCCCTGGTTTAATCTGGCCGTTGAGGAGTGCATATTCCGGCAGATGACGACAACGCAGCGGGTGTTGTTTTTATGGCGCAATGCCGAAACCGTGGTCATTGGCCGGGCGCAGAATCCGTGGAAAGAGTGCAATACGCGCCGGATGGCGGAAGACGGTATCAAACTGGCGCGACGCAGCAGCGGGGGCGGCGCAGTATTTCACGATCTCGGCAATACCTGTTTTACTTTTATGGCGGGTAAGCCCGAATACGATAAAAGCGTTTCAACGCAAATCATTCTCAATGCGCTGGCGGCGTTGGGTATCAACGCCAGCGCTTCCGGCCGTAACGATCTGGTTATTGAGCGGGCGGACGGTATCCGCAAGATATCGGGTTCGGCATACCGGGAAACTAAAGATCGCGGTTTTCATCACGGCACGTTGTTATTAAACGCCGATCTGAGCCGTTTAGCCGATTATCTCAACCCTGATGTGAAAAAATTGCAGGCGAAAGGCATTACTTCGGTACGTTCACGCGTAGCCAACCTGGTGGAATTACTGCCCGCGATTGATCATCAGCAAATTTGTCAGTCAGTGATTCAAGCCTTTTTTGATTATTATGGCGAACGCTGCGAACCAGAAATTATTTCACCCAGCGCTTTTCCTGATTTGCCGGGCTTTAGCGAACAATTCGCCCGTCAGAGCAGTTGGGAATGGAACTTCGGACAGGCGCCGGATTTTACGCATCTGCTGGATACCCGTTTCCCTTGGGGAGGCGTTGAATTACATTTTGATGTTGAACGCGGCGTTATTGCCCGCAGCCAGATTTTTACCGATAGCTTACATCCTGCGCCGCTGGAAGCTCTGGCGGTTGCGCTGCGCGGTACGGCATACCGTCCGGAGAATATGGCTGCGGTTTGTCAGCAGCTAATAGAGAGATTCCCGGAACAGCAAAGTGAGTTACGGCAAATGGAAGAGTGGCTGGCGCACAGTATCCGCTAATTAATCGCCCGCGGCGTAATCAGGCTTTCAGGCGAGGGATATTTCTTTGCCGCAGATTGCGCCGGCGGTGGGTTACCCGGACTCGCGCTATTTTTCCCGGCTATTTCGCCACCATTACGGTATCAGTCCCCGTGAGTATAGAAAATGCTACGAGAGAAAGAATACGATTTGATAATGTTTTCTTGCTCTGAAGATTTTTATCTGAAAAACCCGTCAATATACGAACTCGGCCTATTCTTATTGTATCCATGTGGAAAATGCATTGTTCTAGTCTATAAATAAAGCAAGTAGTCCGCTTTTTTATAGACTGTGACATAGCGTATTTATATGGTCTGACTTAAATGATTTATCTGACCCTCTGGCTGGGATAGCAAATGGCGTCTGGATAAATAGGACTAAATACTGATTGTTCTTTGCGTGTTTAGTATAAAACACACGAAAACAGTGATTTATTCTCACCTGACTATGACGATATAACATGCTTATTCGGTTAGATGTAGATTATGAGAGTGATTATGTTTTCTGGCCTATTTATCGTATGGAAGGGAGGTTATTGGCCGTTGCAATGATCACGCGGTTTAATAGTTTGTCAGGAAATATGAGTATCTTGCCTGATGTTATTTTCAGTATGTTAACCAAGTTACAACAATATGATTTCATTAAAGAACAGGTCGATTTTATCAACAGAAACGTGGATTGGTTTAGCCAAAATGAGGTTTCTTTGATTCTAAAAATTGACCATGAAATAGCAGATTTTTTGATGGGATCAGAGATATTAAGTAATGAAATTAAAGGCCTGCCTTTCATTCAATTAGAGATTAATGAACTGTTCCCAAACTTATCCGAGGGTAAAAAGAACGATCGTATTTTAAAGCTGAGTGAATCGTTTAACCTTTGTTTGGATAACTTTGGCTCCGGGAAAATTAATCTGAATCCTTTGAATGATAACTTAATTAGTATGGTGAAAATGGATCAGAATTTTGTTTGGCATCTATTATCCCGTTCGACAAACACTTCGATTATGGATCCGCTGTTGCGGATTATTAAGAACCATTATCAAGGGGTAAGGATTATTGCAAAAGGCATTGACACGCCTGAATATTTAAACAAAGTCAGGCGGTTAAATATTGATGCGGTACAGGGAAATCTTTGGCCGGCGGTTCACTTTAATGAATTGAAAACGCAGGCCGATTTTTTTTATCAGCCATAACGCGCCTCTCTCGTTTTTTCATTCCCGCTAATTCACCCGTTGGCACGGCTGAATGGATAATATCCCTACTCTTGTTCCGTGTTAGTTTCACTACAGCCGTTCTACACTTTCCCTTCCAGGGGAGAAAACATGCCGCAGAAACTATCGTTCGTTAATCACTACCATCAACAGTTGCCGGGTTTCTATACTGAACTGAAACCCACGCCGCTTCAGGGCGCGCGTTTGCTTTATCACAGTCAAGGACTGGCGGATGAGCTTGGCCTCTCTCCTGCGTGGTTTACGCGCAAATATGACGCCGTTTGGCGTGGCGAAACGCTGTTGCCCGGTATGGCGCCGTTGGCGCAGGTCTACAGCGGTCATCAGTTCGGCGCGTGGGCCGGACAATTGGGCGATGGGCGGGGTATTCTACTGGGAGAGCAGCAGCTAGCGGATGGCCGTAGCGTCGATTGGCACCTGAAAGGCGCGGGGCTGACGCCGTATTCGCGCATGGGGGACGGGCGCGCGGTTTTGCGCTCCGTGATACGCGAGTTTCTGGCTTCCGAAGCGCTGCACCATCTGGGTATTCCCACTACGCGGGCGCTGACCGTGGTAACCAGCGAACAGGCGATACAGCGGGAGCGCGAAGAGCCAGGGGCGATGCTGCTGCGCGTGGCGGAAAGCCATGTGCGCTTTGGGCACTTTGAGCATTTTTATTATCGCCGTGAGCCAGAAAAGGTGCGTCAACTGGCGGATTTCGTCATCGCCCGTCACTGGCCGCAGTGGCAGGACGACGAGCGGCGCTATACGCTGTGGTTTGGCGACGTGGTTGAACGTACCGCGCGGCTGATTGCGCACTGGCAGGCGGTCGGCTTTTCGCATGGCGTGATGAATACCGACAATATGTCTATCCTCGGTTTGACCATTGACTATGGGCCGTTCGGATTTATGGATGATTATCAGCCAGGCTTTATCTGCAATCACTCCGACCATCAAGGACGTTACTCATTCGATAATCAGCCGGCGGTTGGGCTGTGGAACCTGCATCGTCTGGCGCAGTCGCTGTCAGGCATGATGACGACCGATGAGCTGGAAAGCGCTTTGGCTCGCTATGAGCCGGCGCTGATGCAGCAATTCGGGGAATTGATGCGCGCCAAGCTGGGGTTGTTTACCGCCGATGCCGCAGATAACGATATTCTGGTGGGGTTATTAGGCCTGATGCAGCAAGAGCGCCGTGACTATACCCGAACGTTTCGTCTGTTGTCCGAGGTTGAGACAAACGATCCCATCTCGCCGCTGCGTGATGAATTTATCGATCGTCCGGCGTTCGACCACTGGTTTACCGCGTATCGTAAACGCCTTATGCAGGAATCCCAGAGCGATGCCGAACGCCGGCAGCGAATGAAAGCCGCCAATCCGAAATATGTGCTGCGCAACTATTTAGCGCAGCAGGCCATCGAACCGGCGGAAAAGGATGACGCCGGCATGCTGGCGCGGCTACATCAAGCGCTATGTCAACCCTATGCCGACCAGCCGGAAATGGACGATTTGGCGGTGTTACCGCCAGAGTGGGGCAAACGCCTGGCGGTATCCTGCTCCAGTTGAAAACAGCCTACCGGCGTAGGTAGACCTGCGGGATCGGGTATTCGGGATGCGGGCTGACGTTCAGATCGGCCTGATACCAGCGGGTAAGCAGATCCTCCTGCAAGACCTGCTCCGGCGCGCCCTGCGCCACCAGTTTTCCTTCGTGCAGCAGTAAAATTCTGTCGGCATACAGGGCGGCCAGATTGAGATCGTGCAATACGCAGCAAACCGCCAACGGTTGCCGCTGCGTCAACTGTTTCAACAGCCGCAGCAGATGCTGCTGATGATAGAGATCCAACGCCGAAGTGGGCTCGTCGAGAAACAGCCATCCCGGCGTCGGCTGCGGGTGCCAAAGCTGGGCCAGCACGCGGGCCAGTTGCACACGCTGCTGTTCGCCGCCGGAGAGATAACGGTAATCCCGATGCGCCAGATTCAGGCAGCCGGTTTGCTCCATTACCCGGCGTATGATGTCGCTATTTGCCGGGTCGCGCCCATACGGGGAACGGCCCATGGCGACAACGTCCTGTACGCTGAAGGCGAAAGCCAGCCCGCTGTGCTGGCGCATCACCGCGCGGGTTTTAGCCAGTGCGGTCGGCGTCCACTGGGAAAACGGCTTACCGGCCAATAAACATTCGCCTTGATGCGGCGTCAAATAACCGGTCAATAAGCGCAGCAGGGTTGATTTACCCGCGCCATTGGGGCCGATAATGGCCACGATCTCACCACAGTTTACCTCCAGTGAAATATTTTCGGTCAGGTAGCGTCCGCCAGCCTGGAAACTCAGGTTTCGGGCTACCAGCGCGTTATCCAGAACGGCGTTATTCATTGCCGCGTCCTTTATGTTGCACGATTAACCATAAGAAATAAGGGCCGCCAATCAGGCTGGTGAACAGCCCGACAGGTATCTCCGCCGGGGACATGACCGTGCGCGCCAGGGTATCGGCAATCAGCAACAGACAGGCGCCGCCCAGGATGGAACCGGGAATCAGCCAGCGGTGATCGGCGCCAAGATGCATGCGAATGAGGTGGGGAATAATTAGCCCGATAAAGCCGATCACGCCGCTGACCGCAACGGCGACGCCCACCAACAACGAGCTTAACAGCAAGAGCATATGCTTGGTGCGCTTGACGTTAACGCCCAGATAGTGCGCTTCTTCATCGCCCAGTTGCAGCAAGTTTAAGCGGTGGGTTTGATACAGGGTAACCACCATCGCCGGAAGCACCAGCGTAGCGGCGACCAACAGCATCGGCCACTGCGCCTGACCTAAACTCCCCATTCCCCACAGTGAGAACTGGCGCAGTTGCTGATCGTTGCTGATGTAGGTTAATACGCCGACGCTGGCGATACACAGGGCATTAAGCGCAATACCGGCCAACAATAGCCGCGTCAGCCCGCCCTGTTCGGACCGGCTTAGAATGAAAATCACCGCGGTAATCGCCAGGCTGCCGACAAAAGCCGCCAGCATCGGGCTGTAGAGCGACAACAGCGGCGGAAGGCCGAGGGGCAGAACAATCGTCAGTGCCACACAGAGCGCGGCGCCGCTGCTGATCCCCAACAGTCCGGGATCGGCCAGCGGGTTCCGGAACAATCCCTGCATAATGGCGCCGGAACAGGCCAGCGCGCTGCCGACCAATACGGCCAGCAGCACGCGGGGAAGGCGAATATTCAACCAGACGTGCCACAGAGGATCGCTCAATGGCGTCAGCCACAGCGTTTTGAACGATAAGGCGAGTGCGCCGAGATTCGCCGCACACAGCATCAGCACCAACAGAAACAGCAGCAGAGCGGCCAGTAAATAACAAGGATGAAGCCGCTGCATCATTTTATCTGTTCTGCCGCCTGACGGATGGTCGCCATCAGGGCCGGCGTCTCCAGCGTAAAGCCGAGCATCGCCATGTCATCAACAACCAGCAAACGATGATTTTTCCCCGCCGGCGTTAGCGCCAGGCCCGGTAATTTCCATATTTGCTCTTCGCCGCCCAGGCTTTTTAATCCCTGAGTGGAGATCAGAATCAGATCCGGCGCGCTGGCCACCACGCCTTCCTGCGATAGCGGCTGATAGCGCTCAATGGCCTGCATGGCGTTGGTTAAACCAACGTTACGGATGATGGTATCCGCAGGCGTATTTTTCCCGGCGGCCATCGCGGTCATACCGCCGTGACTAAGAATGAAAAGCGCTTTCACCGGCAGCGGCGTACCGGCGACGCTGGCCAACTGCTGCTGATAAGTCTCAGCCAGCTTCTTGCCTTCCGCTTCTTTATCCAGCGCCTGGGCAATCACGCTGATTTTCTGCGGGACGGTTTCCGGCACGGGTTTGGCCGGAATATTGATGACTTTGGCGCCGCTGTCCGCCACCTGTTGCAACACCAGTGAAGGCTGCGATAGTTCGCTGGCGATCACCAGAGAGGGCCTCATCGCCAGAATACCTTCGGTATTCAGTTGGCGCATGTAGCCAACATCGGGGAGTTTGGTGGCGGCATCGGGATGCAGGCTGGTGCTGTCCCTGGCGACCAGATCTTTTTCTGCGCCCAGCGCATAGATGATTTCAGTTACGTCGCCGCCGATGGAGACAATGCGTTCGGCGGCCGATGCGCATAGCGGCAGCGCCATTAACAACGGGAATAGCCAGTTTTTCATGCGGCAAGCTCCTTAAGCGGTTTCAGTGCGCTAATTTGTTCACGCCATTGCTGCTGTTCCGGCGTGCCTTCGGTACGTTGTCCGAACAACTGCGCAATTTGCGTGCCGTCTGCAGCGTACAGTTCCAGGCTGGTGACAATGCCATCGGCGGTCGGTTTACGCGTTACCCAGCTTTCGGCAATGGCGTTTTCAATCAGATGCAACGTAAAGTCATGATTAAAAACGTTAATCCATTCGGCGAGCTGCTCCATCCGTTCCACGCGTTCGATTTTGCCGGTAAAAATCTGCACGCAGCCGCGGTTGCCGACAAATACCATAATTTCATTTTGCGCGTCTTGGGCGGCGAACAGCATTTGCGCCAACGCCGAGTTATCAACCTGATAGGCCAGATCATCGCTAACGGCACGGAAAGCCTGCTGACGGGTAAGGTTGTAACGCTTCAGCAGGATGAAAAATTGATGAATATCGGTCATTGCGCGCCAGTCGGCTTCAAGTTCCGGATTGTGTTCCACCGCAGAAGCGGCGTCCACGTCGGTCGTGGACGGGCGGATGGCCAGCGCCGGATTTTCATTGCCGGCGAACTGTTCGACGAACTGCCGCCAGGCCGGCAACTCGGTGGCGTCGGTCGCATAAACCTTCAGAATGGCGTCGCCCTGATGGTCAAAAAACTGAATGCTTTGACGTTCGCCGCGCGGCGTGGTTTCCACCAGCGAAAAAGCGGACGCCCACTGATGCAGGAATAACCGTAAGTCCAGCTCGCGCGGATTAAGAATCAGGCCGGCGTGGCCATCCAATTGTTGGTTGCGGTAATAGCCGACGTGCTCATGAACGGCATAGTCATTGCGCGTGATCGACTTGGTATTACCAACCTGCTCCAGGGCGGTCAGCCAGGATTTGGCGTCGCCCCGCAGACGCGTGGCATCATGTCCGACGCGCGCGTGAGTTAATTCAGCTTCGCTGATACCGAGCAGCTCTGCCAGATCGCGGGCATATTTACGCGGATGCGCGATTTTAGCCTGTAGATATTGTTGGTAGATTGAAGTCTGCATTGTCGCTTCCTTATTCTTTGTTTTCATCACAGCATAGCCAGAAATTAATGAGAATCATTTTCATGTAACAAAAAAGTTACATCAAGTGAAATTTTCTTAATCCATTGGAAATGAAACCTAGAGCGACAACGGCGGATGAGGTTGTGTCGATTCCTGGCGAATTCCACGTCGCGAAGAGGGAAGTCGGCTTGTTTTCAGTCTTCCCCACCACTAATTGATAAAAAGGAATAGTGGATCACATATCGTCCCCCTAACTTAGTTCAGCATGCTGAACTAGATATATTATTCGACTTCCTGGGCGGGTAGACTTTTTAATAACGGAAAACGGGGGCCGTTATGAGTGGCAAAGGATGTAATTCAGTGGTCAGAGCTGAAAAAATTCTGACATATATTGCTTATGTCGGTGCGGCAAGTTTTATGGAGCTGATAAAAGAATTTCAGTACCCTAAAAGCAGCCTGCTTAATTTATTGAATGTCATGGTAGAGTGCGGTTTTTTAATTAAAAATGAACGCGGGCAGTATTCTCTCGGAATAAAGAACTATGAACTTGGCTGTCAGGCTTTGCACAGGAAGAATATATTTGAAGTAACAAAACGTCCTATGCAAGAACTTTCGCTTAAAAGCGGTTTGGTCTGCCATTTGGGAGCAATGGAAAACTATTATGCCATTTACCTTGATAAGGTTGAAAGCCCTGATTCGGTACCGACCAGGAAAAGCTGGATAGGGAAAAAACTGGAGTTGCATATTACGGCGCTCGGTAAAGCGTTGCTGGCCTGGAAAACTCAGGAGGAAATGGATTATTTTTTAGATGCGCTAATACTGAAAAAACATACTCAAAATACGCTGACAGATAAAAAATTATTCAGGGGAGAGTTACAGAAAACACGCCTGAGAGGTTGGGCTATAGATAATGAAGAATCAACTTATGGCGCGGTGTGCCTGAGTATGCCGATTTTCAATATGTATAACCGGGTTAACTATGCAATTTCATTGTCGGGAAATCCGGTAATTTTTTCAGGAAATAAAACCGATGATTATCTTGAATTGCTCCGTCAATGCGCGGAACAAATATCATACGGGCTGGGTTACAGGAATACATTTGAATATTTTAGAAAAGGAAACTGATATAAATGAAAAAGTTTAATGGAATTATCCCACCGGTATCCACTACCTTTGATAGCAACGGGAATATTGACGAAGTCGCCTTAAAACAGGTTGCTGATTTTCTTATCGAAAAAGGCGTCAACGGACTGTTTTACCTGGGAACGGGGGGGGAATTCAGCCAGATGAACGCCGGTCAGCGAATGGCTCTTGCCGAGGTGGCGATTGACGCGGTCGGCGGCCGGGTTCCGGTCTTGATCGGCATCGGATCGCCTTCCACCGCCGAGGCCGTGCAACTGGCGAAACATGCCGAAGCCTGCGGCGCGGACGGAGTCGTCGCTATTAACCCCTATTACTGGAAAGTCGCCTCCCGCAATCTGGATGAATATTATCGCCAGATTGCAAGCAGCGTCAGCCTGCCCGTCATTATTTATAACTTTCCGGGGCTTACCGGTCAGGATTTAACGCCCGAAGTGGTGAAACGTCTGGTGTTGCAAAATGAGAATATCGTCGGCATCAAAGATACTATCGACAGCGTCGGTCATCTTCGGGCCATAATTAACACGGTCAAAGCCGTGCGCCCTGAGTTTTCCGTATTTTGCGGTTACGACGATCATTTACTCAATACGCTTTTACTGGGCGGCGATGGCGCCATTACCGCAAGCGCGAATTTCGCACCTGAATTATCCGTGGAAATTTTTGATGCGTATCAGGCCGGCGATCTCGCTACGGCGACGATGCTGAATAAAAAATTACTGCAACTTCCATCTATTTATTCTCTGGAAACGCCGTTTGTGTCTCTCATCAAATTTGCGATGCAATGTGTGGGGCTACCGGTGAACACCTATTGTCTGCCGCCGATTATGGAAGCTTCCGATGAGGCGAAAGAAAAAGTGCGCGCATTATTGGCCTCGCAGGGAATTTTAAAATCATAAGGGGATACCATGTCTGTTCTCGATATTTTTAATAACGATAACCGGGATATTTACCAGATCAGGACTCACGCTTCCGGCCCTCAAGGCGAACTGCCGCTGACACCGGATATGTTGATAAATCGCCCCAGCGGCGATATTTTCGGCATGACGATGAATGCCGGAATGGGCTGGGCGCCTGACGAACTTAACCGCGACGGCGTTCTGCTGCTCAGCACGTTGGGCGGGCTTCGCGGGCCTGAGGGTAAACCTGCCGCGTTGGCGCTTCACCAGGGCCATTACGAGCTGGATATTCAGATGAAAGCGGCGGCGGACATCATTAAAACGCATAACGCGCTGCCTTATGCGGTCTACGTCTCCGATCCCTGCGACGGACGCACTCAGGGGACGACCGGGATGTTCGACTCGCTTCCCTATCGCAACGATGCCTCAATGGTGATGCGTCGCCTGATTCGCTCACTGCCGGGGGCAAAAGCGGTGATTGGCGTGGCGACCTGCGACAAAGGGCTTCCCGCTACCATGATGGCGCTGGCGTCACAGCATGACAAAGCAACGGTGTTAATCCCCGGCGGCGCCACTTTGCCGGCGTTGGACGGGGAGGATAACGGCAAGGTACAGACCATCGGCACTCGTTTCGCCAATGGCGAGTTATCGCTGCAAAACGCCCGCCGCGCGGGATGTCAGGCCTGCGCGTCCTCGGGGGGCGGATGTCAGTTCCTCGGAACGGCGGGAACATCGCAGGTTGTCGCCGAGGGACTGGGACTGGCGATCCCCCATTCCGCGTTGGCGCCTTCCGGCGAGCCGGTCTGGATCGAGATAGCCAGAGCATCGGCGCGGGCAGCGCTGCTGTTGAACAAAAAGGGCATCACCACCAAGGATATTCTCACCGATAAAGCGATTGAGAATGCCATGATGATTCATGCGGCGTTTGGCGGCTCCACCAATCTCCTGCTGCATATTGCGGCGATTGCGCATCAGGCGGGTTGCCATATCCCGACCGTGGATGACTGGATCCGGATTAATCAACAAGTACCCCGGCTGGTCAGCGTACTGCCGAACGGACCGGTTTATCATCCGACCGTCAGAGCCTTTATGGCGGGAGGCGTGCCGGAAGTTATGCTGCATCTGCGCCAATTGGGGCTTCTGCATGAAGATGTCATGACCGTCACCGGCAATAGTCTGAATGAAAATCTGGACTGGTGGGAACAGTCTGAGCGGCGTCGGGTATTTAAAGATTTACTGCTCAAACAGGAACAGGTCGAAGCGGAAGACGTGATCATGTCGCCGCAACAGGCTCTGAAACGCGGGTTGACGTCAACCATTACATTCCCGGTGGGGAATATTGCGCCGGAAGGATCTGTTATTAAATCCACCGCAATCGATCCCTCGGTTATTGATGAACAAGGCATTTATTATCATAAAGCCCCGGTGAAGGTTTATCTTTCGGAAAAAACCGCTATTTATGACATCAAACACGAGAAAATTAAAGCGGGCGATATTCTGGTGATTATCGGCGTCGGGCCGTCCGGCACGGGAATGGAGGAAACCTATCAAGTAACCAGCGCGTTGAAACATTTGTCCTATGGCAAGCAAGTATCATTGATTACCGATGCCCGGTTCTCCGGTGTTTCCACCGGCGCCTGTATTGGTCATGTCGGTCCGGAAGCATTGGCAGGTGGCGCAATCGGAAAATTACGCACTGGAGATATTGTTGAAATAAAAATTGATTGTAAAAAACTCCATGGGGAAGTTAATTTTCTGGGGACAGTCAATGATGAAAATCCACTGTCAAAAGAAGAAGCAACCGCTCTTTTGCATACCAGATGTAGTCACCCTGATTTAATGCCCGACCCCGAATTACCGGATGATACTCGACTCTGGGCAATGCTTCAGTCGGTAAGCGGCGGTACATGGAAAGGGTGTATATATGACGTAAATAAAATAAGCGATGCACTGGGGGAATATATTAATAAGTCCTGAAGAGATTATTAATAGTAAACTTGGAATGAGTATTTCATAAATAAATACATAAGAACATCTTTTCCTGATTAATGAGAGGTCGTTATGCCACTATTAATAGTTGTGGTAGGTATTGCTGTACTCCTGCTTTTAACCATAAAAATAAAACTAAATACTTTTGTTTCATTAATTATTGTCTCAATCGGCGTCGCCATCGCCAGCGGCATGGAACTGAATAAGGTTGTCGTTTCGGTCGAATCCGGGCTGGGAGGCACGCTGGGTCATATCGGCCTGATATTCGGCTTTGGCGTGATGCTGGGGCGTTTATTGTCGGACGCTGGCGGCGCACAGCGTATCGCGCTCACCATGCTGAAGTATTTCGGTGTGAAAAAACTGGACTGGGCAGTGGTTTGCTCGGCATTTATCGTGGGGATTGCACTTTTTTTCGAAGTCGGTCTGATCCTGCTGGTGCCTATTTTGTTCGCGATTGCCAGAGAAGCGAAAATTTCCCCGATGTACATGTGCGTACCGATGCTGGCGGGGCTGCTGGTGGCTCATGGTTTTCTTCCTCCCCACCCGGGACCAACCGTCATCGCCAGAGAATATGGCGCGGATGTCGGGGTTGTACTGATCTACGGGATCGTGATAGGCATTCCCACCTTTATTCTCTGCGGCCCGTTTCTTAACAAAGTATGCCGACGTTTGATCCCGGACGCATTTAAAAAAGAGGGAAATATCGCTTCGCTCGGTGCGGCAAAGAGTTTTACCGAAAACGAAATGCCAGGTTTTGGCATCAGTTTCTTAACCGCCATGTTGCCGGTGATCCTGATGGCGCTGGTGACTATCATCGAAATGGCCCGTCCGAAAGACGCCGGCGATCCCGGCATGTTGTATTCCGTGGTGCTGTTCTTCGGGAATTCGACCATCGCGATGCTGATTTCACTGTTGTTTGCCATCTATACGATGGGTGTCGGCAGAGGGAAAACAATTACGGAATTAATGAACTCCTGTGGCAAGGCGATCGCGGGAATTGCCGGTCTGTTGCTGATTATCGGCGGCGGTGGCGCGTTTAAACAGGTATTGATTGATTCCGGGGTGGGTAATTACATTTCGTTGTTGGTTTCCGGGATGGATATTAACCCAATCCTGATGGCATGGGGCGTCGCGGCGTTTTTACGAATTTGTCTGGGTTCCGCGACTGTGGCGGCGATATCGACCGCGGGCCTGGTCATTCCGTTATTGGCCGCACATCCGAACACCAACCTGGCGCTAATTACTCTGGCTACCGGAGCGGGCTCATGCATCTGTTCCCACGTTAATGATGCGAGTTTCTGGATGATAAAGGACTTCTTTGGCCTGACAACCAAAGAAACCTTATTGTCCTGGACGTTAATGTCCACGCTATTATCGATCTGTGGTCTGATATTTATTCTGCTGGTCAGCATGGTGTTCTGATAGCGGAACACTGGCTAGTACATGCGACGACTCATGCCGAGAATATCAATGACCTTGGCGGAAATTTCCTCAACGGAATAGTTGGTGGTATTGATGTATTTGATCTGATGTTTGCGAAACAGCGCTTCAACTTCGCTTAGCTCCATGCGGCACTGGCGCAGGGAAGCATAGCGGCTATTTCCCCGGCGTTCTTCGCGGATAGCGGCCAGCCGTTCTGCATCAATGGTCAGCCCGAACAGCTTATGCTGAAAAGGTTTTAGCGCATCGGGCAGACGCAGGTTATCCATGTCGTCGGCAATGAAGGGATAATTGGCGGCGCGGATACCGAACTGCATCGCCAGATAGAGGCTGGTGGGGGTTTTGCCGCAACGTGATACGCCGAGCAGGATAACCTGCGCCTGATCAAGATTACGCAGCGAGATACCGTCGTCATGCGCCAGCGTATAGTCGATGGCGGCAATGCGCGCGTCATATTTGCCCAGGTTGCTGGCGGTCAGGCCATGGGTACGATTGGCGATCGGGGTCGGGGGAATATTGAGTTCTTCCTGTAACGGCGCCACCAACGCTTGCACGATATCCTGACAAAATCCCTCGCTGTTGGTGATAATATCGCGCACGGTGGGCGTGACGATGGAATAAAACACCAATGGACGCAGACCGCTTTGCTGATACAAGGTATTGATTTGTTCGCAAACGGCCTTGGCCCGCGCTTCATTTTCAACAAAAGGCAAGGTATAGCTTACGGTACTCACCGGAAATTGCGACAACACCGCGTGGCCGAGCACTTCAGCCGTGATTGCCGTCCCATCGGAGACATAAAATACGCTTCTTTCCACATCAACCCCTTGTTGTTTTTTAATAAAAAAACAGGTCAACTTCGCTAAAAATTGATTTTAACGAATACTTTTATTAAAACACGATTTCATTATCGTCATGATAACGATAGTGATCTTGCACAATAATTTATTTTTACCGCATTTGTCGATTTTGCTCTGTGAAATCAGTTTTTTTTCATAGGTTGATCGATTCACCTTTCAATACTTTATCAATCGCTATGCTACGCTGATTACGTTGAGACAAATTCTCAACTGAATGTTTTCATACCCTACTTGTATGCAGAAAGGATTTTTTCGATGTCCAATAACGGCTCTGATTTACGGAATGTCCTCTGGTATAACCAGCTTGGTATGCACGATGTTGACCGGGTGGGCGGCAAAAATGCCTCTCTGGGTGAAATGATCACCAACCTGTCAGAATTGGGCGTATCAGTGCCTAACGGTTTTGCGACCACGGCACAGGCGTTTAATGATTTTCTTAATCAAAGCGGTATTAATCAGCGTATCTATGATTTATTGGATCACACTGACATTGACGATGTAAACCAACTGGCGAAAGCAGGAACGCAAATTCGTCAGTGGATTATTGATACGCCGTTCCAGCCCGCGCTTGAGCAGGCGATTAGTGATGCGTATCAACAACTGGCCGAAGGGGAAAAAGATGCCTCTTTTGCCGTACGCTCTTCCGCCACCGCCGAAGATATGCCGGATGCCTCGTTCGCCGGGCAACAGGAAACCTTCCTGAATGTTCAAGGCATAGACGCGGTGATGGTTGCCGTGAAGCACGTATTTGCTTCGCTGTTCAACGATCGCGCCATCTCCTATCGCGTCCATCAGGGGTATGACCACCGCGGCGTCGCATTGTCGGCGGGCGTTCAACGCATGGTGCGTTCCGATCTGGCCGCGTCCGGCGTGATGTTTACCATTGACACGGAATCCGGTTTTGATCAGGTGGTGTTCATTACCTCGGCGTATGGATTGGGTGAAATGGTGGTGCAGGGGGCGGTTAACCCGGATGAGTTCTATGTGCATAAGCCCACCTTGCGCAACAACAAACCGGCGATTGTCCGCCGCAATATGGGATCAAAAAAAATCCGCATGGTGTACGCGGCCAGCCAGGAGCATGGCAAGCAGGTTCAGATTGAAGATGTTCCGGAACAGCAGCGCACGCGCTTTAGCCTGACCGACGATGAAGTACAGGCGCTGGCCCGGCAGGCGCTGCTGATAGAGAAGCACTACGGCCGGCCGATGGATATCGAGTGGGCGAAGGACGGTCACAGCGGCAAGCTGTATATCGTTCAGGCGCGCCCGGAAACCGTTCGTTCCAATGGTCAGGTGATGGAGCGTTATCATCTGCCGTCCGGTGGCGAGGTGCTGGTGGAAGGCCGCGCTATCGGCCATCGCATCGGGGCCGGCTCGGTGAAAGTGATTCAGGATATCAGTGAAATGCACCTGATTAATGCGGGTGATGTGCTGGTGACGGATATGACCGATCCTGACTGGGAACCGATCATGAAAAAGGCGTCAGCCATCGTAACGAACCGCGGCGGGCGTACCTGTCATGCGGCGATTATCGCCCGTGAACTGGGGATTCCGGCGGTGGTGGGCTGCGGCGACGCCACGGAGCGTCTGCATAACGGACAGGAAGTGACCGTGTCGTGTGCGGAAGGCGATACCGGCTACGTCTACCAGAATCTGCTGGATTTCACCGTGAAAAGCTCGCAAATCGATGAAATGCCGGATTTGCCGCTGAAGATCATGATGAACGTCGGTAATCCCGATCGCGCCTTTGATTTCGCCTGTCTGCCGAACGAAGGCGTGGGGCTGGCTCGTCTGGAGTTTATTATCAATCGCATGATCGGCGTTCACCCCCGCGCGCTGCTGGAATTCGATCGGCAAACACCGGAGTTGCAGCGTGAAATTAAAGCATTGATGCACGGGTACGACGACCCGGTCGAGTTTTATGTCGCTCGTTTGACGGAAGGTATCGCCACCCTGGGCGCGGCGTTTTCACCGAAGCGGGTGATCGTGCGGTTATCCGATTTTAAATCCAACGAGTACGCCAACCTGGTGGGCGGCGAGCGTTACGAACCGGACGAAGAGAACCCGATGCTGGGCTTCCGTGGCGCCGGACGTTACGTTTCTCCTGATTTCAAAGCGTGCTTTGCGCTGGAATGCGAGGCGGTTAAGCGTGTGCGCAATGACATGGGGCTGAAGAACGTCGAGATCATGATCCCGTTTGTGCGTACCGTTGCGCAGGCGGAAGCGGTGATCGACGAACTGGCCCGGCAGGGTTTACGCCGCGGCGAGGATGGGCTGAAAATCATCATGATGTGCGAGATCCCGTCTAACGCCTTGCTGGCGGAAGAATTTCTGGCGCACTTTGACGGTTTCTCCATCGGTTCGAACGATATGACGCAGTTGGCGTTAGGGCTGGATCGGGATTCCGGCGTCGTTTCCGAGCTGTTTGACGAGCGTAATGACGCGGTCAAAGCATTGCTGTCAATGGCGATCAAAGCGGCGAAGAAACAGGGGAAATACGTGGGGATCTGTGGTCAGGGGCCGTCGGACCATGAAGATTTCGCGCTCTGGCTGATGGAGCAGGGGATTGACAGTCTGTCGCTCAACCCGGATACCGTGGTGCAAACCTGGCTGAATCTGGCCGAACACCAGTAGTCGCTGAACGTGACGGTATCTTGCCTGACGCTATCGGGCGTCAGGTTACCGCCGCACCTCCCGCTTCCATCGTCATCCCCGCGCAGGCGCTGAGGAATCCCCACAAAAATACCTTGTTAATATTTTACATTTAACATGCTGATATTAAACATATATTCAGTACTTAAATCGTTCGTCTCACGGCGTAAGAAATTACGCTGAGGTGAATGACCCCGCGAATGAGCAGCATGGATGCTGCTCAAGCCAGTGCCGCGTAGGGAACGCGTCACTGGCGGTTCGGAAAAGGGGACGGCCGCCGAAGGAACCGCGTCAGCGGCGTGATTTCAGCCACAAGCCCGGGTCCGGAGGGTGGTGGCGTTTGAACCACCCTGCGTCGGGCGCGTGCTACGACGTGGCATGAAAAAGCCTTTCTTTTCGCGCACGAAATATTCTTCGATATGACATATTCCGATTTATGGGGAGCCTTCAGCGCGCAGACGGGGATCTTCTTTTCAGGTCATTCATTGGTATCAGGAAGGTTCCTGCCTACGCAGGAATGAGGGATTTGGATTCGGTATTACCAAGGTGACTTTGTCAACGTTCTGACGCCCGGTAGCAATAATGCCATCGGGCGTTTTCGTTGGTCTGCGGCATTCACTGCGCAATCAGGAATGACTGGAACTGAGGCGTCATTTCCGTATGAAAACCTTTATCGGTTTTAGTGATCAGATAAACGGCCAACCCTTGCTGTTCGGCTAGCTTTAAGGCTTTTTCGCCGCCCAGCACCATTAACCCGGTATCCCAGCCGTCGGCCTCCAGGGCGGTCGGCGCGATAACGGTCACCGAAACCAACTGATGCGTGATGGGTTTCCCGGTCGCGGGATCGATCACATGAGAGTAACGTTGACCGTTTTGCTCAAAGTAATTGCGGTAGCTGCCGGATGTGCTGATGGCGTATCCCTGCAGATTGACCGCCGCCTGCATGGCGTTTTCCTGGTCGGTCGGTTTCTGGATCGCCACTCGCCACGGCACTCCTTCGGCATTGACGCCCCGGCTGGATATGGCGCCGCCGACGGAAACCAGATAGTTGGTGATGCCTTTGCGGGCCATCAGTTGCGCCAGGAGATCGGCGCCATAGCCTTCGCCCAATGTTGACAGGTCGACATACAGATCGGGCAAATCTTTTTGGATCCATTCTCCCTGTTCGTCACTCAGTAATTTCAGGTGATTGAGCCCGATTTTCTGCCGGGCTTCATCAATCTGTTGCTGGCTGGGAATTTGCGTCGGCTGCTTTTGCGGTCCGAATCCCCACAGGTTGACCAGCGGTCCTACGGTAATATCCATGGCGCCGTCGGTTGCCCGGCCGATACGCTGCGCCGCCAATATGATATCCGCCATACCGTTGCTGATGGGCTGCGGCGCGTTGCCGCGATATTGATTGAATTTCGACAGCGTCGAATCGTTACGATAGGTGGAAATCTCGTTATTGGCCTGCTCCAGCAAGGCGTCAATCTCCTGTTGAAGCTGTTCCTTGCTCTCTTTCTGTTCCCCGCTGATTTTAACGCTATAAAACGTTCCCATCGTTTTTCCCTCGATGGTCAACAGTGGACGCAGATCGGTATG
Organism: Brenneria goodwinii; assembly: GCF_002291445.1. Taxonomy (NCBI): domain Bacteria; kingdom Pseudomonadati; phylum Pseudomonadota; class Gammaproteobacteria; order Enterobacterales; family Pectobacteriaceae; genus Brenneria; species Brenneria goodwinii. The sequence continues at coordinate 1,272,747 of NZ_CP014137.1, forward strand.
GGGCGCGTTATCACACCCGGCAAGCAGGCTGAACAAGAAACCGAGTAGTAATCCCTTGGCGAGATTAGCCATGAAAAACTCCTGAGAATAAAGCAAGCGATTTGAAAGAGGAAAGGTATAAAGCAAAGCGCGTGAAATACAAATAGAAGATTTACAAAAACATGGCCGACCGCAATTTATGGTGATGAAACTTTATATGTAAGGACAATGAGATAAAAATCTTTCGGAGATATTTTAATGCCGCCTGCGGCGGGCTGGAGGGGACGGCTAGCAACCCAGTCTAAAAAAAAGCCCATCTCAGGGGATGGGCAAAGACTACACACAGCAATTCGTTACTAACTCTGACGAGGAGGAAACCTTGTTGACTAACAGAAGGTTAAACCTAGCTCCGTAATCAATCCTAGGGATTCTACCGTGCTCAGTCATTAGGAATCATCCTAATAGTTAATTGTTTTTTAAGGATTTCTTGGCGGAGATCGCAAAAATTTCAGTAAAACTGAACTGAAAAGGCAAAACAGGCCGATTTTTTAGGATTATTCCCTCAAATATGAAGGTAAACATTAAAATTATTTATTAATCACCGCCGGGAATACTTCTCCGCGGCAGTGATTTTGTTTGACGTCATCTAATCCTTGTCGGCATCGGCATCAAGCGGCACATTAATGATTCCCTGCGGCTCAGGAATCTCGTCCATCCATGCAAAAATCAGGCGATAAGAGACCGCAAGCACCACCGGCCCAATAAACAGGCCGATCATGCCGAAGGCCAGTAAACCGCCGATAACCCCGCACAGGATCAACAGCAGCGGCAAATCGGCGCCTAAGCGGATCAAAATCGGGCGGATAAAATTATCAATCGTGCCGACCACGCAACTTAAGATCAGCAGCACCGTTCCCCAGGTGGTATCCCCACTCCAGTACAACCAGATAATCGCGGGGACCAGGATAGGGAGCGGCCCCAACTGCACCAGACAGCACAGAAACATCAGCACCGTTAATAACGTGGTATAGGGGATGCCGGCGATGAACAGTCCGATACCGCCCAACAGCGATTGAACAATGGCGGTTACCACCACGCCCAGCGCCACCGCCCGGATGGACTGCGCCGCCAGAATGACCGCGGTATCGCCGCGCTCATGGCCGAGACGGATAGCAAAGTGGCGCACCGCTTTGGCGACGGCTTCTCCCTTGTAATAAAGCAGGGCGCTGAATAACAGCATCAAGGCGCAGTGCATCAGAAAACGGCCAACGTGCGCCGCCTGAGCCACCAGCCAGGTTGCGGTTTTCCCCACATAAGGCTGGGCTTTGGCAAACAGACCGCTGCCGCCGCTTTGCAGCAGGGTTTGCCAACTACTGAATAATTTGTCTCCGACCACCGGAATAGACGTCAGCCACTCCAACTGGGGCGGGGAGAAATTTTCCTGACTGGCTGCCCAACCCATTAACGCCGAACTATTATCGATGGCGCTGCTGACCAGTATGGCAATCGGCATGACGAACAGCAGGATCAGCAGTAACGTCATGACGACAACGGCAAGAGAACGACGGCCCCATAGCAGATCCTGAAATTTGATTAATAATGGCCAGGTTGCGATCACCACCATGCTCGCCCAGGCAAATCCCAGGATAAAAGGCTGAACTACCCAAAAACAGGCGATGATCATGATAGTAATAAACAGCAGACTGAATAATGTTCTGACCAAGTCGAAATGCTGTTGTGAAATTATTTTTGTCAATGAATAGTACCTCTGTTAAGTCTGAAAGCAGCGCCGCTTTGGCAAGGCGATGAAACGGCGATGATTTATCATGAGATATTTATGTGGTTTTTGACAGTCTGTCGAACATATTGTTGGCGCGGACAGCGAAAACCAACACGCAGTGTGTTTTTTATCGAACCAGCGGCATAGCTGTGGGAAATGTGATAAAACGTGATAAGTCTGATGGTTGGATAAATAATAAATCGTTTCATTCACAGACACCTAACGTCATATTGGCAAACACTTCTTGTATAGACAGGGTCAAAAAATAATGATCCCACAGATCTCTCAGTCACCCGGCCTCGTTCAGCCGGTGCTCGATTTTTTGGAAGCATTGAAAAAAAATGGTTTTACTGGCGATACCGCGACAAACTACGCCGATCGTCTGACGATGGCGACAGATAATAGTATCTATCAATTGTTACCGGATGCCGTTGTATTCCCCCGTTCCACCGCCGATGTCGCGATTTTATCGCGTCTGGCCGCACAGGAACGCTTTCTTGACCTGACATTCACGCCCCGAGGCGGCGGCACCGGCACTAATGGTCAGGCACTGAACCGGGGCATTGTGGTTGATATGTCCCGCTATATGAACCGTATTCTGGAAATCAATCTGGAGCAGGGATGGGTCAGAGTCGAGGCCGGTGTAATAAAAGACCAGCTAAACCAGTATCTCAAACCCTTCGGATATTTTTTCGCCCCGGAATTGTCCACCAGTAACCGCGCTACGCTGGGCGGCATGATTAATACGGATGCATCAGGGCAGGGGTCGCTGGTGTATGGTAAAACCTCCGATCACGTACTGGGTTTGCGGGCTTTGCTGATCGGCGGCGAAATGCTGGATACGCAGGCCATGCCCGTCGCATTGGCGGAGCAGTTGGCGCAGGAGGCATCCGCGGTTGGCCGGATTTATCAGGCGGTGCTGCACCGCTGCCGCGAGCAACGCCAGCTTATCCTCGACAAGTTTCCTAAACTGAACCGGTTTTTGACCGGATACGACTTACGCCATGTTTTCAGCGACGATCTGCAAACCTTCGATCTGACGCGTATTCTCACCGGCGCGGAAGGGACGCTGGCGTTTATTACCGAAGCCAAACTTGATATCACACCGTTGCCGAAAGTCAGACGGTTGGTCAATGTCAAGTACGACTCGTTTGATTCGGCCCTGCGTAATGCGCCCTTCATGGTGGAAGCCCAGGCGTTGTCGGTGGAAACCGTGGATTCCAAGGTGTTGAATCTGGCGCGTGAGGATATTGTCTGGCACTCCGTCAGCGAACTGATTACCGATGTGCCCGATCGGGATATGTTGGGGCTGAACATTGTTGAGTTCGCCGGCAATGATGAAGCGTTGATCAACGAGCAGATAAATACGTTGTGCGAGCGGCTGGATACCCTGATGAGCGAAGGGAAAACGGGCGTGATCGGTTATCAGGTCTGTAACGATCTGGTCGGAATTGAACGTATTTACGGTATGCGTAAGAAAGCCGTGGGTTTGCTGGGAAACAGCAAAGGCTTGGCGAAACCGATCCCGTTTGCCGAAGATACCTGCGTACCGCCGCAGCATCTGGCGGACTACATTGCCGAATTCCGTGAATTACTGGATAGCCACAACCTGACGTACGGCATGTTCGGTCATGTGGACGCGGGCGTTCTGCACGTGCGCCCGGCGCTGGATATGTGCGACCCTCAGCAGGAAATGCTGATGAAGCAGCTCTCCGATAATATCGTCGCGTTAACGGCCAAATACGGCGGCCTGCTGTGGGGAGAGCACGGCAAAGGCTTCCGCGCCGAGTATAGTCCTGAGTTTTTCGGCCCCGAGCTCTATACCGAGTTACGTCGCATCAAGGCCGCGTTCGATCCGGGGAATCGCCTTAATCCGGGGAAAATCTGTCCCCCGCTGGGTGTTGATGTCCCGATGATGAAAGTGGATACGGTTAAGCGCGGAACCTACGATCGCACCATCCCGCTGGCGGTGCGTACCTCTTTTCGCGGCGCGCTGGATTGTAACGGCAATGGGCTATGTTTCAATTTTGATACCCGCAGCCCGATGTGTCCTTCGATGAAAATTACCGGCAATCGTATTCATTCGCCGAAAGGGCGGGCGTCGCTGGTTCGTGAATGGCTGCGTTTGCTGGCGGAACAGGGCGTCGATCCGCTGGAGTTGGAGAAAAAATTACCGCAGCAAAAACTCAGCCTGCGGACGTTTATCCAAAAAGTCGGCAATACCTGGCATGCGCGTCAGGGAGAATATGACTTCTCCCACGAAGTAAAGGCATCCATGTCGGGCTGCCTGGCCTGTAAAGCCTGTTCTACGCAATGTCCGATTAAAATCGACGTTCCCAGTTTCCGCTCGCGCTTTTTACAGCTGTATCACACTCGCTATTTACGCCCGGTGAGGGATTATCTGGTCGCGGGGGTGGAAAGCTATGCGCCGCTGATGGCGCGCAGTCCTAAAACATTTAACTTCTTTTTGAAAATGCCGTGGGTGAACGAACTGAGCCGCCGGCAGATCGGCATGGTCGATCTGCCGCTGCTTTCGTCGCCGTCGCTGCGTCAGCAGCTTGCCGGCCATAGCGCCTGTCAAACCACGCTGGAACAGTTGGAAAAACTGTCTGAACAGGAACGCCGCTCTTATGTATTAATCGTGCAGGATCCCTTTACCAGCTATTACGACGCGCAAGTGGTCACCGATTTTGTTCATCTGGTGGAAAAGTTGGGGCTGAAACCGGTACTGCTGCCATTTTCTCCGAATGGTAAAGCGCAGCACATTAAAGGATTCCTGAACAGCTTCGCCAAGACGGCCGCAAAAACCGCTGACTTCCTCAATCGCGTGGCGACGCTGGGGATGCCGATGGTGGGGGTCGATCCGGCGCTGGTGCTGTGCTATCGCGACGAATATCGTGAAATTCTGGGGGATAAGCGGGGCGACTTTAAGGTGCTACTGGTCCACGAGTGGCTGACGACGCTGCCGGCGAAAGAGACGCCGCAGGCTGCCACGGGCGAATCCTGGTATTTGCTGGGGCATTGCACCGAAGCCACCGAGTTGCCGGCCAGCAGCCAGCAGTGGGCGAATATCTTCTCCCGTTTCGGCGCCAGGCTGGAAAATGTCAGCGTCGGCTGTTGCGGCATGGCGGGAACCTATGGTCATGAAAGTCAGAATCTGGCGAATTCCCAGGGTATCTATGCTCTGTCCTGGCAGCAGGTGTTGCAGAAGTTACCGCAAAAACGCTGTCTGACCACGGGCTACTCCTGCCGCAGTCAGGTGAAACGGATGGAAGGACGCGCGCTGCGTCATCCGCTACAGGCTTTACTGGAGATTATCTGATGCAGTGGAAACGACAGGCGACGCTTGAGCAACTCAACCAACAGGCGCAGGGGTGCATGATTGCGCATCTGGGTATTCGGTTTACGAAACTGACGGACGACAGTCTGGAAGCGGTAATGCCGGTGGATGCCCGTACCCGGCAGCCGTTTGGTTTTCTGCACGGAGGCGCTTCCGTCGTTCTGGCCGAGTCGCTCGGTTCCGTCGCCGGCTATCTATGCACGGAAGCGGAACAGCAGGTAGTAGGGATAGAAGTCAATGCCAACCACCTGCGCGCCGTCGTTGACGGCGAGGTGCGGGGCGAGTGTCACGCCCTGCACATCGGGCGGCGTCATCAGGTGTGGCAGATAAATATTTACGATGCGAACGAGCGGCTATGCTGCGCGTCCCGGCTGACGACATCGGTCATTAGCCCTTAGTTCTGCCATCACAAAATCGACTGGGCAACAGGCCGTTGCCTGGTCTATTTTGCCGCCATAGCCTGCTATACTTAATATCTGTTTTATCCAGATGAACGCATCAGTATCCGACGCCATCTCATTGATGCATGGTGCGCTGACATCAACGCGTCAGGGCAGAAAAGGGACTTGTTTGACGAAATCAGTCTGGAATGCGGTGGCTTTATCCCACCGTCCCTGCATGCTTAACTGGTGGCAGATGGACTTGAGCGTATTGCGTGCAAAGTAGTAGCTCTGCACCCGGAAAAGGTGGCAGCGCGCCTCATTATTTATTTCTTTAATCAGTCGATTATGCAGTTTTATCAACGCGTGCAAATAACTGTCGTCGTCGCCGTTTCTCAGACATAAATCGACCATTTCCATGCAAGCGTTATAATAGCGCCTCAGATGGTCAATATGGCTTTCTGGACGATTTAGGCGAGCCTCCGCCATATAGAAATCTACTGTGGCATCCCGGATTTGAAATTTATATTCGTCAATCTGATGTTGCAGCCAGGCATTCACGGAAAGCATGGGTATCGGCCTTGAACATTAATGATAATCATTATCATATTTATAAAAATAGCCGGGATCAATGGGGAAAATGGGCTTTGACGACAAAAAACTTCCGGGAGAAGTTTTTAACGTCGCGTCAGCGACGATCCGTAAGGATGGCGGCCAGGGACGGCACGCCATAAAAAACTTCCGGGAGAAGTTTTAAAGAGACTGACATGGGGTGGCGCGCCACAAAAATTCGACGGGGATGAGATTAAATCTTCATTTACTTTCCCTGTTTTATAAATAGGTATTCTCTATGTATGTTAAAGTAATGATAATGAATTGATAATTTTTGTACGGGCAATGGTTTGCGGTTCATGTTCTTTATGATTATTTATCAATTGGTTAGGTTTTAATTTTGCTTCCATTTCAGGGCTGGAGTAGCGGCGGATAACGGTTATAACCGTCACTAATAATGAAATGTTAAGAATAGCCCTGCGAAGCAAGTGGTTGAAGCCAGACGCATTATCACTAACATTAGGGGAAACCAGCCTGAAACTGGTACCACACGTAATGAGGTAGACCGTATGCAGACGGAAAATGTAGCGACGTTTTCACTTGATGAGAATGTCTGGCAAGGTTTGACGCTAACGGACAGTGCAGCAAAACAAATAAAAAATTTAATGCAGCAGGATGCCGCAGTAAAAGGTTTACGACTAAGTGTGAAGCAATCCGGCTGCGCCGGATTTGGCTATGTATTGGATTTGGTGCGGGAGAGCGCGCCGGATGACCTGTTATTCGAACGCGATGGCGCAAACCTTTATGTACCGTTAAAGGCGATGCCTTTCATTGATGGCACCGAGCTCGATTTTGTCCGTGAAGGGCTGAATCAGGTGTTCAAGTTTAATAATCCTAAAGCTCAGCATGCCTGCGGATGTGGCGAGAGCTTTGGCATTTAAGTGATGAAAAATTATGGCACGTAGCACAGTAGAAGTACCTGATGATGTTCAGATCTGGATGGGTGATGTTAGCTATAAAGAAGGCTTCTTCACTGAATTGGCGACGGATCAGCTGGCCCATGGGATCAACGAAGAGGTTGTCCGGGCGATTTCAGCGAAACGTAACGAGCCGGAATGGATGCTGGAATTCCGCCTTAACGCCTATCGGGCATGGCTGGAAATGGAAGAGCCTCACTGGCTGAAGGCCAAGTATGAGAGTCTCAACTACCAGGATTATAGCTATTATTCCGCGCCATCCTGTGGACAGTGTGACGATAGCTGTGGTTCCCAGCCGGGCGCAACCCAGCAGTCGGGCATTGCCGAGGTAAATAATTACCTGACCAGCGAAGTGGAAAAAGCCTTTAATCAGCTTGGCGTACCGGTGCGCGAAGGCAAATCGGTGGCGGTGGACGCGATTTTCGACTCCGTTTCCGTGGCGACTACATACCGGCATGAACTGGCTGAGCAGGGCATTATTTTCTGTTCGTTCAGCGAGGCGATTCAGGAGCATCCTGATTTGGTTCGTCAGTATCTCGGGTCTGTGGTGCCGTCGAATGACAACTTTTTTGCGGCATTGAATGCGGCGGTCGCTTCCGACGGCACCTTTGTTTATGTGCCGAAAGGCGTGCGCTGCCCGATGGAGCTGTCGACCTATTTCCGCATTAACGCCGCGAAAACCGGACAGTTCGAGCGCACCATCCTGATTGCTGATGATGATAGCTACGTCAGTTATATCGAAGGGTGTTCGGCTCCGGTTCGCGACAGCTACCAGCTTCACGCCGCGGTGGTGGAAGTGATCGTCAATAAAAACGCAGAAGTGAAATATTCCACCGTGCAGAACTGGTTCGCCGGGAAAGAAGCGGAAGGCGGGATCCTGAACTTCGTGACCAAGCGTGCGTTGTGCGCCGGTGAAAATTCGAAAATGTCGTGGACGCAGTCAGAAACCGGTTCGGCCATCACCTGGAAATATCCCAGCGTGATCCTGCGCGGCGACAATTCAGTCGGCGAATTTTTCTCCGTCGCGCTGACCAATGGCCGTCAACAGGCGGATACCGGGACCAAGATGATCCATATCGGTAAGAACACCCGTTCGACCATTATTTCCAAAGGGATTTCCGCCGGACACAGTGAAAACACCTATCGTGGACTGGTGAAAATTATGCCGAGCGCCACCAACGCCCGTAATTTCACCCAGTGCGATTCCATGCTGATCGGCAGCAATTGCGGCGCGCATACCTTCCCCTATGTGGAAGTACGCAACAATACCGCCCAGTTGGAGCATGAAGCGACCACCTCGAAGATCGGCGAAGATCAGCTCTTTTACTGCTTACAGCGCGGCATCAGCGAAGATGATGCGATCTCGATGATTGTCAACGGATTCTGTAAGGATGTGTTCTCTGAGCTACCGCTGGAATTTGCGGTAGAGGCGCAAAAGTTACTGGCGATTAGCCTGGAACATAGTGTGGGTTAATTCGTCGGTTGCCGATGTTTCTAATCGGTCACGAAAATGATGAGCGTCACAAGGTGCATGACGCCTGAAGGATAGAGCATGTTAAGTATTGAAAATTTGAAAGTCAGCGTAGAAGGCAAAGAGATCATTAAGGGACTTAACCTCACGGTTAAACCAGGTGAAGTGCATGCCATCATGGGACCGAACGGTTCAGGGAAAAGTACGCTCTCCGCCACGCTGGCCGGACGCGAAGAATATGAAGTCACCGACGGTTCGGTGAGCTTTAAAGGCAAGGATTTGCTGGAGTTGGATCCTGAAGACCGCGCCGGGGAAGGCATCTTCATGGCGTTTCAGTATCCGGTGGAGATTCCCGGCGTCAGCAACCAGTTTTTCCTGCAAACCGCGGTTAATGCGGTGCGTAAATATCGGGAATTAGAGCCGCTGGACCGTTTTGACTTTGCTGATTTTATCGAAGATAAAATCAAGCTGCTGAATATGCCGGCGGATTTGTTGACGCGTTCGGTGAACGTCGGCTTCTCCGGCGGTGAGAAAAAGCGTAACGATATCCTGCAAATGGCGGCGCTTGAGCCGGATTTATGCATTCTGGATGAAACCGATTCCGGTCTCGATATCGATGCGTTGAAAGTCGTCGCCAATGGCGTTAACTCGCTGCGCGACCAGAAACGCTCATTTATCATTGTGACGCACTACCAGCGTATTCTGGACTATATCAAGCCAGATTATGTTCACGTTCTGTACCAGGGGCGCATCGTTAAATCCGGTGACTTCTCGCTGGTGAAACAGTTGGAGGAGCAAGGCTATGGCTGGCTTACCGACCAACAATAAAGCGACTGCCGCTAAAATCAGCGCTGAACAGAAACAGGAAAAAGCCTTACAGCAATGGCACAACCTGTTTGAAACCTATAGCGCCAAGCGTTCGGCGGACGCGCATCGGCACTGGCAGGAAGTTCTGCGTCTGGGGTTGCCGCATCGCAAACATGAGCACTGGAAATACACGCCGCTGGATGGTCTGCTGACGCATGAGTTCGTCGCCGCCAGGGCGCAGGTTGATAAAACAACGCTGAATGCGCTGGCGCTGCCGATCGACAGCTGGCGTCTGGTGTTTATTGACGGCGAATTCAGCGCGGAACTCAGCGATGCCGAATGGGGGCCGTACCAGGTTGATATCAACGCGCGTAATCACGATGAATTTCCGGTGGCAATCCAGCCTGAGGTGTTTTTGCACCTGACGGAAAGCCTGGCCGTCGAACGCACGCTGATTCGTTTGGCTGCCGGCGTGCAGGCGGAAAAACCGCTGTATCTGCTGCATATCAGCAGCGGTCAGGCCCAGGCGTCGTCTCTGAATACCGTACATCATCGCCACCATTTGCATATTGAACGCGGCGCCTGCGCGCAGATTATTGAACATTACGTCAGTCTGGACGAACAGGCGCATTTTACCGGCGCGCGATTGACGATTAACGCGGGTGAAAACAGCCAGATCGGCCATATCAAACTGGCATTTGAAGCGGCGGCCAGCTATCACTTCGCTCATAATGACCTGGTGCTGGCGCGTGATGCGCGGGTTCGCAGCCAGAGCTTTTTGCTGGGCGCGGGTTTGACCCGGCATAACACCAGCGCCCAGCTCAACGGCGAAGGCACCAACCTGGTGATGAACAGTCTCATTATGCCGATCGGCAGCGAGGTCTGTGATACCCGCACCTATCTGGAACATAACCAGGGGTTTGGCGAAAGCCGCCAACTGCATAAAACCATCGTTAACGATCGGGCTAAGGCCGTGTTTAACGGCATGATAAAAGTGTCCCCCGACGCGTTGAAAACCGACGGTCAGATGACCAACAATAACCTGTTGTTAGGCCGGCTGGCCGAAGTCGATACCAAGCCGCAGTTGGAAATTTACGCCGACGATGTGAAGTGCAGTCATGGCGCCACGATCGGCCGCATCGACGAAGAGCAACTGTTCTATTTGCGTTCGCGCGGCATCGGTCAGCATGATGCGCAGCAGATGATCATCTTTGCTTTTGCCGCTGAATTAACAGAAGCCATTGCCGACGAGTCGTTAAGAGACGTGATATTGCAACGTATTGCGCAACGTTTGCCGAACGCACAGGCGGATTTAGTGAAGGCTGAATTATGAGTTATCCAATCGAACGGGTTCGGGCTGATTTTCCTCTGCTGTCAACAGAAGTGAATGGTCAGCCGCTGGCTTACCTGGACAGCGCCGCCAGCGCACAAAAACCGCAGGCGGTGATCGATCGCGAGCTGGCTTTTTACCAACACGAGTATGCGGCCGTACATCGCGGCATTCATACGCTGAGCGCGCAGGCCACCAGCGCGATGGAAGCGGTGCGCGAGCAGGTCGCCGCTTTCATTAACGCCGCGTCGGCAGAAGAGATCGTATTTGTGCGCGGCTCGACGGAAGCCATCAATCTGGTCGCCAATAGCTATGGGCGGACTTTCCTGGCGCCCGGCGATAATCTTATCATTACCGAGATGGAGCATCATGCCAATATCGTTCCCTGGCAGATGCTGGCGCAAGCGCGGGACATTGAAATCCGCGTGCTGCCTATGACATCAGACGGTACGCTGGATTTGAGCAAACTCCCGGCCTTGCTGGATGAGCGTACCCGGCTGTTGGCGGTAACCCAGATTTCAAACGTATTGGGCACGCTGAACCCGGTTAAAGAGATTATCGCGCAGGCGAAAGCGGCCGGCGCCGTCGTTCTGGTGGACGGCGCTCAGGCGATTATGCATCAACCGGTTGATGTGCAGGCGCTGGACTGTGACTTTTATGTCTTTTCCGGTCACAAGATCTATGGTCCTTCAGGGATCGGCGTCCTGTATGGCAAAAGCGCGCTGTTACAGGCAATGCCGCCGTGGGAAGGCGGCGGAGCGATGATCCGCGAAGTGAGCCTGCTGAACGGCACCACCTACGCCGATGCGCCGTGGCGCTTTGAAGCCGGTTCGCCGAATACCGCCGGGATCATGGGGCTGGGCGCGGCGCTGAGCTACGTTAGCGAACTGGGGCGCGAAGCGATCCAGCGTTATGAAACATCGCTGATGAGCTATGCGCTGGAAGCGTTGTCGCAGGTTCCCGATTTGACGCTGTACGGCCCCGCGGAGCGGCATGGCGTCATCGCTTTTAACCTTGGGCAGCATCATGCCTATGATGTCGGCAGTTTCCTCGATCAGTATGGCATTGCCATTCGCACCGGCCACCATTGCGCCATGCCGCTGATGGAACACTATCGTGTTTCCAGTATGTGCCGCGCCTCGCTGGCCGTTTATACTACACGCGAAGAAATTGACCGGCTGGTTGCCGGTTTGCAACGTGTCCATCGATTACTGGGCAACTAAGCGTTATTTTTGTTGCCTGGGGAGGAAAAAATGGCAAGTCTGCCGGAACCGCAGAAATTAGTCCGTAATTTTTCGCGCTGTCATAATTGGGAAGAGAAATACCTTTATATCATTGAGTTGGGCGCCCGTCTGGCGCCGCTGCCGGACGCCTGGCGGCAGGCCGAAAACTTGATCGCAGGCTGTCAGAGCCAGGTGTGGATTGTGATGCAGCGTGACGAGCGGGGACTGGTCACATTGCATGGCGACAGCGACGCCGCCATTGTGAAGGGGCTGATTGCCGTGGTGTTCAGCCTCTATCAGGGATTGACCGCGCAGGAAATCGTGACGCTGGACGTACGTCCTTTCTTTCAGGAACTGGCATTGAGCCAACACCTGACGCCGTCTCGCTCACAGGGACTGGAAGCGATGTTGCGCGCTATCCGTGCCAGGGCGATGCAGCTATCCTAAACTGAGCTGTTTTGATTGTAGAAAAGCGCCGGGCCGACAAGCCCGGTGTTTTTTTATGCCCGGCTTCCTGCCTTCACCTACGGGCGTTTAACATCGCCTCCCGGCCAGCGTTTATTTTTATCCCTTTTTTATCTTTTCAATCATTGCGGTATTGGTTTCGCTTACCTGGATAACTGATTTAACGTGTGGCTTAAGAAACGGTACGTTTTTATTTAAACCATAATGATTATGAGTATATATAAATTAACATTCTGATATTTCAGAATTAGTCCCGTAGATTTATTTGGGGCTGAATTTTATGCTGGGTCTGGCTTTTGTAAAGAATTGAATATCAATGATTTGATTTTTAAGTGAAATATCATTTTGTTACAACAATGCTAATATAGCAGGTGCATGATACTGGTTGATAAAAAGAGAACCAGGCATCGTTTTTAAACCGACATAGATCAGTGACGTAGGGAACTTAGTATGAAACGCGCGTTAACGTTACTTGGTATGGTATTCGCAACGTATCTGGCGGGCAGTAGTGCGGCCAGCGCCACGGAATACCCGCTACCGCCGGCAAACAGCCGTCTTATCGGCGAGAACATCGCTTATACCGTCCCCAATGATGGTCGCCCATTGGAAGCCATTGCCGCTGATTTTAAAATTGGCCTGCTAGGGATGCTGGAGGCTAACCCCGGCACCGATCCCTATCTGCCGACAGCCGGTTCAACATTAACTATACCTACTCAGATGCTGTTGCCGGATACGCCGCGCGAGGGCATCGTGGTTAACCTTGCGGAATTGCGGCTTTACTATTATCCGAAGGGGACGAATACCGTTATCGTGTATCCAATCGGTATTGGCCAACTGGGGCGTAAAACGCCGCTGATGGTAACGTCGGTGTCGGAGAAGCGTGCGAATCCGACCTGGACGCCGACAGCGAATATCCGAAAACACTATCTGGAAGAGCAGGGCATCGTGCTGCCAGCGGTGGTGCCCGCCGGGCCGGATAATCCAATGGGGCTTTTCGCGCTGCGTCTGGCGGCGCATGGCGGCGTGTATCTGATTCACGGCACCAATGCGAATTTTGGCATCGGCATGCGCGTCAGCTCCGGCTGTATCCGGTTGCGTCCCGATGATATCGAAGCGTTGTTTAATTCCGTCCCTGTCGGCACGCGGGTACAAATCGTCAATGATGCGATCAAGACGTCGGTTGAGCCTGATGGCAAACGCTATGTAGAAGTTCACCAGCCGCTGTCTCGAACCGATCAGGACGACCCGCAGACCATGCCGATCGACATCAATAAAAAGGCGAAGGCGTTTATTGATAATGCGGATACGGATGGCAAAACCGTCGCAGACGCCATTGTACGCCGCTCAGGCATGCCGGTACTGGTCAACGTAGGCCAGGACATTAATACCTACCAGGAGGCGTTACACGCGGTTTCTGAGGGTGCTGAGACGCAAGACGCCGCGCCTATTACTTCTATCAGTACATCCGAGTGAAATAGAAATGAATGACCCGGCGGAAAGCAGACGCGTTCGTCGGGTGCGATTGCCAGGCGCTCAAAGGAAGGGGGCGAATGAACTCAGGTAAACGGAATGAAGGCGGAACTGAAAACGGAAGATAAAAAAAATGGCGCATAAAATGCGCCATTTTCATTACTTAACCAGTTCGATTACTTTTTGTAAGTGCGAACTTGGTTGTCCAGACGCTGGTTAGCACGAGCTGCGTCGTCTTTAGCAGCCTGTACGTCAGAGCGGATTGCGTTCACATCGTTGCTCAGTTGATCAACTTTAGCGTTCAGAGTCTGAACGTCAGAAGACAGTTGATCGATTTTAGCATTGCTAGAACAACCGGCCAGCAGAGTAGAACCCAGAATTACCGCGCCCAGTACCAGTTTAGTACGATTCATTATTAATACCCTCTAGATTGAGTTAATCTCCATGTAGCGTGACAAGTATTACACAAACTTTTTTCTAATGAGAATAAATTTTTGATGAGAACATGCTTAATTTTGATCGTTAGCTCAAAGAATCAGCGGGTTTTACCGAATAATGAAAAAAGCAAAGAAAACAGCGATATTTCCATCAGAAAAGTCTTACCTTTTGGTTATTAAAAGCATGTGTTAATAAGCATATTAATTTAACCATGATAACGGCAGAATATAAAAAAGCGCCCTAAAAGGCGCTTTTTCAATATGTGAAAGAGGAAAAGATTTAGACGCGGTGCACGGAAGCGGTATTGGTGGTGCCGCTTGGAACCAGCGCGCCGGAAACCATAACCACAACATCGCCGCTCTGGGCATAACCGCTGCTTAACGCCGCTTCTTTACCAATACGATAGAAATCATCAGTAGAGGCGATTTCTTTTACCAACAGCGTATCAACGCCTTTGCTCAGCAGCAGCTGGCGGGCGGTCACTTCATTGGTGGTCAAGGCCAGGATACGCGCGTTCGGGAAGTATTTACGGATGGACTTGGCTGATTTACCGCCGCTGGTCGCCACCACGATCAACGGCGCATCCAGTTTCTCTGCCGTTTCAACGGCGCCACGGCACACGGCTTCGGTGATGCGCAGTTTGCCCACGGTTTTGATGGTATCCAGGCGAGACTTCATCACGCTGTCGGTGCGTCGGCAGATGGTGGACATAATGCTCACCGCTTCCAGAGGGTATTTCCCTTTGGCGCTTTCGCCAGACAGCATGACTGCATCGGTGCCGTCGATGATGGCGTTAGCCACGTCGCCCGCTTCAGCGCGGGTAGGACGCGGGTTTTTGATCATGGAATCCAGCATTTGCGTCGCGGTGATAACCACTTTACGAGCCTGATTACATTTTTCGATCATCATCTTCTGCGCGAAAATGACTTCTTCAACCGGGATTTCAACGCCCAGATCGCCACGAGCAACCATGATGCCGTCAGACGCGTCCAGAATTTCGTCGAAGTTGTTCAGACCTTCCTGGTTTTCGATTTTAGAGATGATCTGAATATGTTCGCCACCGTGCTGTTTCAGGTGTTCGCGAATCTCTTCTACGTCAGAACGTTTACGGATAAAGGAAGCGGCGACAAAATCAACGCCTTGTTCGCAACCAAAAATCAGATCGCTTTTGTCTTTTTCAGCCAGAGCAGGCAGTTGGATGGATACGCCCGGCAGGTTAACGCCTTTGTTTTCGCCCAGATCGCCATTGTTCAATACTTTGCAGACTACTTCATTACCGTTGATCGCCGTTACTTCCATGCCGATCAATCCATCGTCGACCAGCACGGTATTGCCGACGCTCAAATCTTCAGCGAAGCCGGCATAGGTCACGGCAACGCGTTCTTTATTGCCGACGACGCTTTGATCGGTGGTGAAGGTGAAGGTTTGACCCGCAGTCAGAGAAACGTCGGCGCCGTTTTCCAGCTTCATGGTGCGAATTTCCGGTCCTTTGGTATCCAGCAGAATGGCTGCTTTTTTACCGCTTTTTGCCAGCACGGCCCGCAGATTCTTGATGCGTTGACCATGTTCGGCGTAATCCCCATGCGAGAAGTTCAGGCGCATCACATTCATGCCGGCATCCAGCATTTTGCTCAGCATTTCCTCTGATTCTGTTTTTGGCCCGATAGTACAAACAATTTTTGTCTTTTTCATACGATAGCTTCTACAAGTTGTGATGGATAGAAAACGATTGAACCGAAGGTTGTGAGAGATGGACCCCCGGAAATAATTCATTTGAGTATAGTCTGAAAGAGGTAAGTATAGATGATGACCTACATAACCGATTATCACGTTTTATCAACGAGATAAAGGTAAGCGATGCCTTTGACAACGGTTTTAATGATAGTGGCACGTTAATTAGCTGAAACCATTCAATTGAAACAACGTTCCGTATTATAGTTATTAGCCCGTGATAAACAAGGTGGCTGACGGCCTCAATTCGTATATTTTAGCCCGTTTACGCAAAAAAAGTAACGATTTGTCGTTTTTACCCAGGTTTGTTGCGCAACTGTTCAAAAAAGTATCATGTCAGTGCAGCTGAGACCCTGCACATTGCGTGCGAAAATGTGATATTTATCACTTTTCGCTATAGAAAAGAAAAAAATATGTAAATAAAATGTGTTCTATCGATCCACGTCACGTTTCTACCCAGCAGATGTTGAGAAGAATATGGTAAGTGATAGTTTATCCGCTATAAGGATTGTTACTGCGCTAGCAGGCAAAACCAGATATCCGCTTTTCAGCGGGTGTCTGGTTTTTTTGTTTTCAAGGTATGAACGATGAAAATTGCCAAGATACTCAACAACAATGTCGTGACGGTTATCGACGAGAACAATAATGAGTCGGTTGTGATGGGGCGCGGGCTGGGGTTCAAAAAACAGACTGGCGATTCCCTGGACGAATCGCTGATTGAGAAAGTGTTCGCACTGAAGAGCGGGGAATTGACCTCCCGCCTGAGAGAGTTGCTGTCGGAGATCCCGTTGGAGGTGATCACCACCGCGGACAGAATCATTTCACTGGCGAAAGAACGCCTGCCGGGGAAGTTGCAAAACAGTATTTACATCTCATTGACCGATCACTGCCACTTTGCGATTGAGCGCCATAAACAAGGAGTGAATATCCGCAATGTGCTGTTGTGGGAGATCAAGCGCCTTTATCAGAAAGAATTTCTGGTCGGCGTTGAAGCGCTGGATATCATTGAGCAGCGTTTATCGGTGCGATTACCGGAAGATGAGGCCGGCTTTATTGCTTTGCATTTAGTCAATGCGCAGCTTGATAGTGAAATGCCAGAAGTTATTCACATTACCAAGATCATGCAGGAGATCCTGAATATTGTGAAGTATCAGCTAAACCTGGATTATAATGAACAGGCGTTAAGCTATCATCGTTTTGTTACCCATCTTAAGTTTTTTGCGCAACGGCTTATTGGCAAAAATACGGTGTTCAGTGATGATGAATCATTACATGATGTCGTTAAGGAAAAATACCAACTTGCTTACCAATGCGCTGAAAAGATACAGGCGCATATTGATCAACAGTATCGCTATTGTTTGACGAAAGAAGAGTTGATGTTTTTGACAATTCATATTGAGCGGGTAAGAACCGAATTGCTGGATAAAACGTAAGAAATAGAGAAGAAGGAAATTTGCGGTTCATCACATAACAGTGATAAAAAAGAATAAGTCGCTTGCAAGAATGCCGGGTTGAAGAATAGGATTCTTGCATTAAGGATGTTGATAAATCAGGATTGTAACTGTACGGCTTAATATTAGCCATACAGGCAAAACCTAAACCGTTTTTGTTTTCTGCCCCCTTGGCAGTGAAAAAAACAGTTTGGGTTTTTTTTCGTTTAAAAATAGCGTTGGTTTTTCGTAACGTACTGATTTTATTGTGTGGTTACTGGGCATTAAGGATAGGCAATGAAATACAAGACATTAGCCAGTGAGATACTTGAAGGTGTAGGTGGTCGCGAGAATGTAAATAACGTAATACATTGCGCGACGCGGCTGCGTTTTAAATTAAAGGACAGCAAGAAAGCAAATATTTCCGCACTTAAAAATAATCCTGGAATTATCATGGTGCTTGAAAGCGGCGGCCAGTTTCAAGTCGTCGTGGGTAATCATGTAGGCGACGTTTATCAGGATTTTCTTGACGTGTCTGGTATAAGTGAATCCGCGAGCGCTAATGCTGAAAATCAGGACGGGGGGAATAAGGAAAATCTATTATCCCGCTTTATTGATATCATCGCCGGTATTTTTACCCCATTAATGGGCGTGATGGCGGCCTCCGGGATATTAAAAGGTTTTTTAGCATTAAGCCTGGCCTGCGGTTGGCTGGTGGAGAGCAGCGGGACTTATAAACTTTTATTTTCCGCCAGCGATGCATTATTCTATTTTTTCCCGATTATTCTCGGTTATACCGCCGGTAAAAAATTTGGCGGCAATGCTTTTGTCACCATGGCAATCGGCGGCGCGTTGGTCCACCCGACGATGATCGCCGAATTTAATGCCATGTCGGCGGCGGATTATCAGCCATTACACTTTCTCGGCATTCCCATTACGTTTATCAATTATTCCTCATCGGTTATTCCGATTATTTTTGCCGCGTGGGTTTCCTGCAAACTGGAAAAACCACTGAACGCTTTCCTGCACGCCAATATCCGTAACTTCCTGACGCCGGCCCTGTGCTTGCTGATTACCGTCCCGCTGACGTTTTTAGCCATCGGCCCGGTGACCACCTGGCTAAGCTATCAGTTGGCGCATGGCTATCAGTTGATCTATGGCGCGAATCAAACCATTGCCGGCGGCTTTATGGGCGGTCTGTGGCAGATATTCGTCATGTTCGGTCTGCACTGGGGATTCGTGCCGCTGATGATCAACAACCTGAGCGCATTGGGGCATGACACGCTGATCGCCGTATTGACGCCGGCGGTATTGGCGCAGGCTGGCGCGGCGTTGGGCGTCTCCCTGCGCACCAAGGACGCAAAGTTGAAAGGCATTGCGGGCTCGGCGTTTCCGGCGGGGATCTTCGGCATCACCGAACCGGCTATCTACGGCGTCAACCTTCCTTTGCGTCGTCCGTTTATCTTCGGTTGCATCGGCGGGGCGCTCGGCAGCGCGATTGCCGGCTATTTCGGCACGACACAGTACTCTTTTGGTTTGCCCAGTATTTTCGCCTTTACGCAAATCATCCCGCCGACCGGCATGGACATCACCGTATGGGGGGGAATTATCGGCACGGCGGTCTCCTTTGTATTCTCGGCGGTGGCCAGCTACCTGTTTGGGATAAAAAAAGAACCGGTAGCGGAGACTCAGACGGCCGAGGCCGTACAGAAAAGCGCCGCGCCGGTACGCCAGCAATCCGTCAACAGTCCGATCGAAGGAGAAACTCATCCGCTGGAGCAGGTCAGCGATCAGACTTTCGCCAGTGGTTTGATGGGAAAAGGCATCGCCATCAAGCCGCGGAGCGGGCGAGTGGTTTCTCCAGTTAACGGGACGGTCGCATCACTGTTCAAAACCAACCATGCGATTGGCCTGGAGTCTGCTGACGGCGCCGAAATATTGATCCACGTCGGGATTGATACCGTAAAACTGAATGGACAGTATTTTACCGCCCACGTTAAAACCGGGGATGTGGTGAAGCAGGGCGATCTCCTGGTGGAGTTTGATTATCAGTCCATTGAAGCGGCGGGATATGACACGATCACGCCGATCATCATTACCAACAGCGATGATTACATCGATGTGTTGCCTGTGGCGGGTGATTCCGTAGCGGAACAGTCCCCGTTGTTAACCTTGATTATTTGATCGTTAAACAGTTACTACCCGAATTGGGGAGGAGATTAAAAATGAGCCACCGTTTTCCTGACAATTTTTTATGGGGCGGCGCGATAGCGGCCAATCAGGTAGAAGGCGCTTACTTAACGGACGGTAAAGGGTTATCCACCTCCGATTTGCAACCGCAGGGCGTTTTTGGCGAGATAGTGGAGAGACGCGAGGGCGATAGCGGCATAAAGGACGTGGCGATCGATTTCTATCACCGCTATCCGCAAGATATCGCGCTATTTGCCGAAATGGGCTTCAAGTGCCTGCGTACTTCGATCGCCTGGACGCGCATTTTCCCTCAAGGTGATGAAGAAACGCCAAACGAAGCGGGGTTGGCGTTCTATGATCGCCTGTTTGATGAAATGGCCAAACACCATATTCAGCCGCTTGTGACATTGTCACATTATGAAATGCCGTATGGTCTGGTGAAAAACTACGGCGGCTGGGGCAATCGTCAGGTGATTGCATTCTTTGAGCGCTATGCCCGCACGGTATTTCAGCGTTTTCAGCATAAGGTTAAATACTGGCTGACGTTTAACGAGATTAACATGTCGCTGCACGCGCCGTTTACCGGCGTTGGCCTGCCGGAAGACAGCGATAAGGCGGCTATTTATCAGGCGATCCATCATCAACTGGTGGCCAGCGCGAAAGCGGTAAAAGCCTGTCATGAAATTATTCCCGACGCCAAAATCGGCAACATGTTGTTGGGCGGTCTGCTTTACCCGCTGACCTGTAAACCGGCGGATGTACTGGAAACGCTGCGGCAGAACCGCGAATGGATGTTCTTTGGCGACGTTCAGGCGCGCGGCGCTTATCCCGCCTATATGAAGCGTTTCTTTAAACAGAATGCTATCGAGCTACAGATAACGGATGATGACCGGGATTCGCTCAAGGAAACCATCGATTTCATCTCCTTTAGCTATTACATGAGCGGTTGCGTCACCACCGATGAGGAACTCAACCAAAAAGCGCGCGCTAATATCCTGAATATGGTGCCGAATCCACACCTCGAAAGCTCGGAATGGGGCTGGCAGATCGATCCTGAAGGGCTGCGCATCCTGTTGAATGTATTGTATGACCGTTATCAGAAGCCGCTATTTATCGTGGAGAACGGACTGGGCGCCAAAGATCGGATTGAAAGCGATGGCGGCATCAATGATGACTACCGTATTCAGTACCTTAACGATCACCTGGTTCAGGTCGGCGAGGCGCTGGAAGACGGCGTCGAGGTGCTGGGGTACACCAGTTGGGGGCCTATCGATTTGGTCAGCGCGTCAAAAGCGGAAATGTCGAAACGCTACGGTTTTATTTATGTCGATCGTGACGACCAGGGTAATGGCACGCTGGAGCGTAAGCGGAAGAAAAGCTTTTACTGGTATCGCGATGTGATTAGCAGCAAAGGTGAAGCGCTGAAATAGGTTTAGCGCCCCTGAATCGTCGGCAGGCCCGATCGCTTACCGTGCCGGCCGGCGGTTTGTGGTTTCATCGCAGTTGAGCGGATATTGACATGAATAGACGAGAATTACTGATAAAAGCGGCCGTGGTTGCTTCGTGCATCAAAGCCTGGCCGGTGCAGAACGCACAGGCGAACGCGGGGTCATCGGTACGGACGGGAACCGATGCCGCGGCTACGACGCCGGCGCAGCGCTATCTGCAACTGGCTGATGCTTTGACGCCGACGTTGCCGGAGGTTGCCTATCCGGCGCTGACGGTGGTGGAGCCGAAAGCGGATAAAAGCCACATGCTGGGGTATGCCATGGAGAAAACCGCCTGCGTGGAAACGTTGGCGCAACGCACGTTCAAAACCGGAGACAGCGTGATTGTCGATTTCGGCGATCATTACACGGGATTTCTGACCTTCCTATTAGGCTGGAAAGGCGTTTCCTGTGATTCGCCGGCACGTTTGCGTTTGACCTTTGGTGAAGTGGTGACCGATGTCGCGGAATCGCTTTATCCATATAACGGCTGGATTAGCGCCGCCTGGCTGCCGGAAGAGATCATCAATGTTGATTTCCTTCCTGCGCCGGTAAGGATCGCCCGCCGACACGCATTTCGCTATGTGAAAATTGAGGTGATTGCGACCTCATCCAACTTCAGCGTCACATTCGATAATCTCCAGGTGCAGGCGGTGTCATCGGCAGGCGAGGACAGGCAACGTCCCGAGCGGTATGACAGCGCCCTGTGGCGGGATATCGATAAAGCCAGTATCAGGACACTGCATGAATGTATGCAGACCGTCTTTGAAGACGGCCCGAAACGAGACCGACGCCTATGGTTGGGCGATTTGCGTCTGCAGGCATTGGCTAACTATGTCAGCTTCAATAATACGGATTTGGTGCGCCGCTGCCTTTATCTCTTTGCAGGCTTGCAACGCGATGATGGTTATGTCACGGCATGCGTTTATGAGAAGCCGGCGCCCAGAATAGGGGAAGTGGTGCTGCTTGATTATGCTGCGCTGTTTGGTTGTGTCCTGCTGGATTATTTTCGTGCCACTCAGGATAAAGCGACCGCTGTTGAACTGTGGCCGATAGCGAAAAAACAAATTGAGTTGCTGCTGCAACATGTGAATCAGGAAGGCCTCTTCATTATACCGGAAAAAGATTATGTTTTTATTGACTGGAATAGCGGGGAAGATCAGGACGCCGCAATACAAGGAATAGACAAACAGACGGCTATGCAGGGAGTATTGATTTATAGCTGTCAGCGTTTAATTGAATTAGGAAAAGCTATTCTCCCCACAGAGAATATGGATGCGGTCGCCGAAAAAATGAAGAAAATGACGGTCGCAGCCAGAGAAGTATTTTATGATCCGGCATTGCAATTATTTATTAGCGGGAAAAATCGGCAAATATCCTGGGCGTCGCAAATATGGATGGCGTTAGCGAATGTATTACCCCAGAAAGAGCGCGCCATTTCTTTGCAGAAAGTGATGATAACCTCTGAGGCAATTCGACCGTTGACCCCTTATTTATATCATCATATGGTTGATGCGCTGGTGCAGGGTGGATTAACAACAGAAGCCAAAAAATTGGTCGAAAATTATTGGGGAGGAATGACAAAAGCGGGAGCGGATACCTTTTGGGAAGCCTTTGATCCTGATAATCCTCAGGCTTCGCCGTATGGCAGTAAGCAAATTAACAGCTATTGTCATGCGTGGAGTTGCACACCAAGCTATTTTATTCGTAACCAATTTAGGAAATAGAAAATACTGATATTACATGAGCGCAGCTAACGCTTAGCAAATTTTTATTAAAAATCACACACAGATACTGACGATAGTATCGGGCATTCCTTTGTTTTTATTTTAATAATGTACTCTATCTGGAAAATATTATGCGTAAAAAACACTACTCTCTAAAACTCATTGTATTATTAATATCATCGGCTATTTTATCTAATAGTGCGATGGCGGCAGCGTTAACGATAGAAGAAAGGCTGGCATTGTTAGAAAAGGAATTAGCGGAAAATAAACAAGAATTACAATCGACGAAAAAAGAGTTGCGTGAATATAAATCGATTGCTGAACACAAACAGCAGGTGGCAACCAGCAGTATTGAGAAGCCCACCGGTCAGGAGCGTATTGTTACCGAAGTGGTACAGCCCCAGCAGGCGGGAACGCAGCAAACGGCCGCCGCGACAGAGCAGAAATCACTGACGCTGCATGAGCTTAGCAAATTCATCAAGGATGATATTGGTTTCAGCTATCGCGGATACTTCCGGTCAGGATGGGCCACCGGTACGCGCGGCGCGCCGAAGTCTTACGCTATCGGTTCGGTGGGGCGTTTCGGTAATGAAAACGGCGCCTGGTTCGATCTGGAACTGGCGCAGAAAGTGTATGACCAGGACGGCAAAGTAGCTAAAGCGGTCGTCATGCTGGATGGCAATGTCGGTTTGCAGTACAGCGGGGGCTGGTTTGACAAGGATTCAGAAAATGTGCTCGCATTTTCAGATATTTATTTGACTACCAAGGGATTCCTTCCCTTCGCGCCGGAAGCGGATTTCTGGGTGGGCAAACACAATATGCCGGTCTATGAGATTCAGATGCTGGACTGGAAGAGTCACCGCACCAACGCTGGCGCGGGTGTCGGTATTGAAAACTGGCAGGTCGGCCCCGGTAAGCTGAATGTGTCGCTGACCCGTCAGGATCTGAACGCGCATGCGGTGGATTATGACACTTCGGGCAATACACAGCAGGTAAATAGCAATTCCATTGATCTGCGCTATAAAGATCTTCCGCTGTGGGACAACGCTACGCTGGAAGTCTTCGGAAGATATGCGATGGCGAACCGCAATGACACCAATAGAAATAATGAAAATGACGGTAGTTATTACAGTGTGAAAGATGCCTGGCACGCCGGCGTTATTTTACGGCAGAATTTTGCCAGCGGCGGATTTAATGAATTTACCCTGCAAGGGGCGGATAATTCCATCGCCAGCGGCTTTGCGCTTATATCCGATGCCAACCCCTCCTATGGCTATAATGACGACTATTATGGCGAACACAGTTACGGTAAGGCATTCCGTTTAATCTCCCAGGGCGAAATGTATTTACACCCCAAAGTGATTATGGCTAATGCTCTGGTCTATTCCCGCGGCAGTGATATATACAGCTATGATACCGGCGCGCATACCGATTTTGAAAGTGTTCGCGCGGTTATTCGTCCGGCTTATATCTGGGATAATAACAACCAGACTGGTGTGGAACTGGGATGGTTTGATCAGAAGAATAAAGCCGGTGGAGAGGAGTATCATGAGTCGGGTTATAAAACCACGCTATTCCATACCATTAAAGTGGACACCAGCATGCTGACATCCCGTCCTGAAATACGGTTCTACGGTACTTATCTGAAGGCATTGGATAATGAAATCAGCCAATTCCAATTTGCGGATAGTAAAAGCGATCAATTCACCGTGGGGGTACAGGCGGAAGTATGGTGGTGATAACGGCCCGCTAGCGTAAAGGATTAAATATAAATTATGGCGGCATGAAATTCAGCGTTGGATTTCATGCCGCGCTTATTCCCGCAATAAACTACCCGAATTCTGGGCATGAAATGGACGTATGGCGTCCGGCCGATATCGAGTTGGTGCAAAGGTTATTCAACAGCACTGAAATAAGAGAATGAAGGATACTTATGGCTATTAACTGTGAAGTTATCAAACACGTAACCCAAGCCGGTAAATGGTGGGCCGCCATCGTTATCGCGTTTTGCGCTTTTTCTGCCGCCGCGCAGGGGATGCCGTTCGACGTGGCGGACGGTAAACAGATTCGGGTGATGATCAGCAGCGACGCTAAAAACGAAGCGGATGATGATTTTGCTGTGGCGCATGCGTTGCTGACGCCGACGTTTCAGGTTAAAGGCGTAATTGCTTCCCACTATGCCCGCACCGCGCCGTTAATGAAAAGCGATCCCGGCGCCAGCATGGAAAATAGTTATCAGGAATTAAAACATCTGCTGACACTCATGGAGAAAACCGATGTGCCGGTGTATCGCGGTGCGCTGGACGCGCTGAAAAAAGGGGAAACGTCGCCAGCGTTGAGTGAAGGGGCAAAAGCGCTGATTAAAGAAGCGATGAAAGCGGACGATACTCCGCTGTTTGTGTTAGTTATGGGGCCGGTGACGGATGTCGCCGCTGCGTTGCTAGCCGAACCGCGAATTGCACAGAAAATGACGGTAGTCTGGATTGGCGGCATGCCGTATCCGAAAGGCGGCTGGGAATACAATATGTTTAATGATCCGGTTGCCGCGAATAATGTCTTTACATCGCAGGTTCCGATGTGGCAAGTCCCGCACAATGTCTATATGTCCGTTCGCGTATCGCTTGCGGAACTGGCCGCCCGAGTCAAACCACAAGGTAAGGTTGGGGAGTATTTGTGGCAGCAGATGATTGATTTCAATAGGAAGATTTCTGCCCTTGTCAAAGATGTCCCCTGGCCGAAAAGTGAAGTGTGGGTTCTCGGTGATAATCCCTCCATATCGCTGTTGCTGGATGATCATGAGTACAATTACACGTTAGTCGACGCACCACAGCTCAATGATGATCTCACCTACGCTTCTCAGCCGAATGCACGCCAAATCCGGGTATATAACGCGGTGGATGCCCGGTTCACGTTGGAAGATTTTTACGCCAAGCTGACGTTAACGTATGGCGCGAAAAACGAATGAGTCATGCTGAGAAGAGGGAGCTTAAACCATTGCGATGAGCATCCTGGTGATGCGGTCGGGAGCCGGCGTTGCGTTACAGACTCCGCTGAGGGTTAAATGCGCGCCGGCCCGAATCCTGTAAACCGCTACCCCGGCAGCAGCACTATGCGTTTAAGGGTATGCTCGGCGATTTTTTCCTCGCTATAGAGCAACGGCACATATTCGCCCTGCGCCCAGTGGTCGGCCAGATTGCGGTAATGGGGCGAGCGCGGATCGCCGGACTGGCCGGGGGTATTGATGCAGACTGAATTATCCCAGTTGCCCACGTCCATCACCAGGCGCACCGACGCGCCGGCGGTCACCCTGAAATCGTTTATCCGATAGCTGGCCAGCATCGGCGTCGAGCGGCTGCCGCCCAACGGCAGCGGTCCGGTATTCCATTGCCGAGCCGCCCCAAGCCGGGTGCGGCTGATCGCGTGTTCGAACAGCGTCTGGTGCAGTCGGCCCCATTGCCATTGACTTGCGTCCGCGCCCAAACGTTGGCTGCATTCGTCCCAGGCGGCGGTCAGGCTGTCAAGTATCAGCCGGTTGCGTTCCTGTTCGGCATGGATGCCAAAACGCGCGTCCGGCGTTTCAATCAGTTTCAATAGCGTATCCATATCCCCCGGCTGCAACAGCAACCGCAACTGCGGATCCGGCGCCAGACGGGCAAACAGCGACGGACGCAAATGTTTCATCCACCAGACTTCAAATAACGCCGCCGCGGCGCTGCCGGCGTCGAGCTTATGATCCCAGCCGGCCAGCAGTTGCGCCGCCAGCCGATTCGGCGTGCTCATCGCTTCTTGTCGGCCGATCTGCGCCAGTAAGCGGCACAACAGTTGAGCCGGCAGCGAAAAGGTATCGTTCTGCAACGCCTGCGCGGCCGCCAGCGAATGGGCCGGGTCAGCCGCCAGTACCTGTTTGATGCGCGTCGCCCGACTGCGCTCGGCCCATTCATGACCGATGGATGGCGCATCATAGCCAGCGGGCAGATTCATTTCATTGGCGGTGGCGAAAAAGCCGGCGGCAGGGTTGATACTGCGCGGCAGCCGATCGGCCGGCAGATAGCCGTCCCACTCATAACGGCCGTCGCCCGGCACCGGCAATAGGCCATGCCAGTTATGCCTGACCGGGGTAAAACCGGCGGTGAACCAGCCGATATTGCCCGCCACGTCGGCGCAGACGTGATTCACCGACGGCGTGCCCCACGCCGCCAGCGTGGCGCCAAACGCTTCAACGCTGGCGGCGCGCATGGCGGACAGGCTGCCGAGATAGGCGGCCGCTCCCGGCGACAGCCAGACCGATCGCAACGCGATGGCGAGCCGACGCGCCGGATCTTCATACAACAGCGGGCCGTGACGGGTAAAGGAGAGCGTCAGCGTCTGCGGCGCATAGCCTTTGACGTCGAAGTCTTCCTGCTGACGCTCAATCGACTCCCAGCCGTCTTGATAGCGGTAGCGATCCGCATCTTCCGGCTGGGTCTGGTAAACATATACATCCTCCTGATCGGCGCCAAAGATGGTCAGCCCGAAGGCGGTTTGGCCGTTATGGCCGATCGAGATGCCCGGCGCGCTGGGCTCGCCGGCGCCAATGGCGTTAAATCCCGGCGCCTGCAGATGGACCAGATAGCGCAGCGACGGCGCCGCATGAGCGCGATGAGGGTCGCTGGCCAGCAGCGGCCGCCCGCTGTCGGTGCGGCTGCCATGCACCACCCAGTTGTTGGAGCCTTCTTCACTGCTGGCGCGCACAATATCGCCCAGATCGGTGACTTCGCTCCATGCCCAGGCCTGCTCAAGCGTGGCGGTCAGCCGGGCATCGTCAAAGCTGACCGGGGCGGTCGCCAGTTTAAACAACTTTAGCGCCTCAAGCGGTATATCTTCAGCCAGTAGTCCGTCCGCGAACTGCGCTTCCACCGGCGGCGTGATGCCCGAGCGCAGCAGATCGGTGGCGGCATCGCTGCGCGCCAGCACGTTGGCGCGTAAAATCTCCGAGGCGCCGTTGCGCGTCAGCGCATGAGTACGGATGCGCACCACATCCTCCGGCCGCCAGCGCGCCGGGCGAGTGCCGAACAGGGCAAACTCCGGCGGCAGGCGATCGGGTTCGCGTTGGCACAAGGCGATCCAGGCGTTGATACCGGCGGCGAAAGCGCTGCAGAGGGTTTGGGCGTCGTCCGCATAGGATTTCCACTCCGCTTCCATATCGCCGCGAAACAGAAAATGGCGAGCGGCATGATCCTGCGCCAGATAGCCGGGGCCGAAATCGGCGGCCAGCAGACCGAGGCCGCGTTTGCGCCACAGATCCAGTTGCCAGAGCCGATCGCGGGCGGCGTTGACCCCCTGGGCAAAAAACAGATCTTGCAGATTATCGGCGCGAATATGGCTGATGCCCCAGCGATCGATCCGCAGTTCGCAGGCGGCTTCCAGTCCGGGCAATGACAGGGTTTCGGTTTCAATAGCGTGATGCATCGGATCCTCGTTAAACATGATGACAGGCGACGCGAGCGCCGTCAGCCCGCGGCGTCAGTTGCGGGCGCTGTCTGGCGCACAGTTCGGTCGCCAGCGGGCAGCGGGTGTGAAACGCGCAGCCCGGCGGAATACGGGCGGGGCTGGGCAGTTCGCCGCCAAGAATAAAACCTTGTTTGCTGCGCTGTACGACGGGATCCGCCTGCGGCACCGCCGCGATCAACGCCTGGCTGTAAGGGTGCTTGGGGTTGGCGAAAAAAGTATCGCGCGCGGCGATCTCGACGAAGCGTCCGAGATACATCACCACCACTCGATCGCAGATATGGCGCACCACCGCCAGATCGTGCGACACAAACAAGTAGGCGACGCCGGTACGCTGCTGTAATGCCACCAGTAGGTTGAGGATCTGCGCTCGTACCGAGACATCCAGCGCCGATACCGGCTCATCGCAAATCACCAGCGCCGGTTCCAGCGCCAGCGCGCGGGCGATCACCACCCGTTGGCGCTGGCCGCCGGAAAATTGATGCGGATAACGGTCGGCGTGCTCCGGCCGCAGCCCGACCTGTTGCAGCAATGTGGCGACCCTGGCGCGTAGCTCGCCGCCACGGGCCAGACCACAGGCCAGCAGCGGTTCGCCAATCGCCGCGCCGATGGTGGCGCGCGGATCGAGCGATAGCGCCGGATCCTGAAAAATCATCTGCACCTGCCGGCGTATCGCCTTCAGCGCCTTGGAACCGGCTCCCACCACCTGCTCGCCGCCGATGCGCACGCTACTGCCGGCGAGCGGTTTTTGCAGACCGACCAGCGTATTGGCCAGGGTGGATTTGCCACAGCCGGACTCTCCCACCAGCGCCACCGTCTCGCCGCTGGCGATATCCAGGTCAACGCCGTTAACCGCTTGCACCACCGGCGCCGTCTTACCGAACAGACCGCTGCGGCCGCCGAAATGCACCGCCACATCGCGCGCTTCCAGAATCATTCTGTCGCCGCTCATCGCAAAACCTCGTTCATCTCTTTTATCCGCCCGATATGCCAACAGGCGGAACGGTGTCCATCGCCGCAGTCAAACAGCGGCGGCCGTTCGTCCCGGCAGCGCGGCGTCGCCAGCGGACAGCGTTCGACGAAACGGCAGCCGGCAATAAACTGCTGCGCCATCGGCACGCTGCCCTCGATCGTGGCCAGCAGCGCTTTCGGCTCGTCATCGAGTCGCGGGACGCTGGCCAACAGCAGGGCGGTATAGGGATGCGCCGGCGCACGGAACAGCGTGTGCACCGGCGCAATTTCGGCGATACGGCCGGCATACATCACCGCGACATGGTCCGCCATGTCGGCCACCACGCCCATATCATGGGTGATCAGCACGATCGCGGTGCCTCGTTCGGCCGCCAGCCGCTTCATCAAATCCAGGATCTGCGCCTGGATGGTGACGTCCAGGGCGGTGGTGGGCTCATCGGCCACCAGCACCTTGGGGTCGCAGATCAGCGCGATGGAGATCATGATGCGCTGGCACATACCGCCGGACAGTTCAAACGGGTATTGATGAAGGCGGCGATCGGGATCGGCGATACCGACGGCCTCCAACATCTGTCGCGCCCGGGCCAGCGCCGCCTGCCGGGATACGCCATGATGGATACGGTAGGCGTCGGCGATCTGCGCGTCCACCGTGGTCAGCGGATCCAGACAGGCGCTGGGCTCCTGGAAGATAATGGAAATATCCTTACCGCGCGCCTGACGTAGTTGGCGTTCGGACAGTGCGGCCAGATCGGTCTGCGCCAGCATGATGCGGCCGGCTGTGCGGCGCGCCGCCGGCGGCAACAGGCCGAGCATGGCGTAGGCGGTCAGGGATTTGCCGCAGCCCGATTCCCCCACCAGCGCCATGACCTGACCGGGAGCGACGTCAAACGATACATCGTCCAGCACCGCCGCGCCGTCGATATCAATCGACAGATTTTCCACGCTCAGCAGCCGCTCGCTTGCCTTCATTGGCGTTCCTCAGCCGCCGGCGAGGGGCGCTGATATGTGCCGATGGAGTTGCCGCCGTCCACGCTCAGCACCGCCCCGGTGATAAAGCTGGCGCGGGCGGAGCACAGATAACCAATGGCCGCCGGCGCGTCTTCCGGTCCGCTGGCGCGGCCCAGCGGGATGCGCGCCAACATATTCTTGATATAGTCACCGGACAGCAGGCTGACCTCGCTGCCCGGCGCAAAACCCGGCTCGACCACATTGACACGGATGCCGTATTCGGCCAGTTCCAGCGCAAAACCTTTGGATAACCGTTCCAGCGCGCTTTTCGAGGTACAGTAGGGCACCGAATTCTGGTTCATCTTGCGCGCCGCGCCGGAAGAGATGTTGACGATACAGCCTTGCTTCCCGACGCCGATCATCAACTGCGCCATTTCCCGCATCAGCACGAACGGCGCGCGCAGATTTACGTCGAATACGCGGTCCCAGTCGGCCAGATCCATCTCCAGCAGACCAAAGCGGGTATAAATACCGGCGTTATTGATCAGAATATCGGGCGCGCCCCACGCCTGCCGCACATGGGCCGCCAGATCCAGCAGCGAGCCGTTATCGGTCAGTTCGGTGGTATGCAACAAGGTGGTCGCCGCATCCAGACCCAGTTGCTCCACCGTAGCCTGCAGCGCCTCGGCGCGGTTATCGCTCAGGCACAGCTGCGCCCCTTCGCGGGCAAACCAGGCGGCTATCCAGCGTCCGAAAATACCGGCGGCGCCGGTGATCACGACTTTTTTGTTTGCAAATTCCATAGTATCCCTCAGCGAATACGGGAGCGGGGATCGAGCCGATCGCGCAGCCAGTCGCCCAGCACGTTAACGGAAAAAACCAGCAGGAACAGACAGGCGCCCGGAAAGGCGACAATCCACCAGGCGCGTTCGATATACTGCCGGCCGACGCTCATAATCGAACCCCAACTGGAGGCCGGCGGCTGAATACCCAGCCCGAGAAACGACAACCCGGCCTCCATCAGGATCATCAGGCCAAACTCGGCGGTGGCGACAATCAGCAACGGACCGGCGATATTCGGCAAAACATGACGTAGCAGAATGCGCGCCGCCCCGGCGCCGGCCAGCTCGGATGCCTTGATAAACGGCAGGTTGGCGACTTGCAGCGTTTGGGCATAGGCTACACGCGTGTAGCGCGGCCAGCGGGTTAACGCCAGCACCAGCACCAGTTTGAGAAAGCCCGGCCCCAGCACCGCCACCGTTAGCACCGCCAGCAGGATCGCCGGAATCGACATCATAATATCCACCAGCCGCATGATCAGGGCTTCGACGGCGCCGCGAAACCAGCCGGCAATCATACCCAGCGTCACCCCGACCAGGGTTGAGACCACCACCGACAGTACCGCTACGCTCAGCGAGACGCTGGCGCCGTATAAGGTGCGCGACAACAGATCGCGGCCCAGATCGTCGGTGCCGAGCCAGAAAGTGATCCCCCTGGCCTCGAAGCCCGGCGGCCTCAGCCGCGCCAGCAGGTTTTGCCGCGCCGGATCCATCGGCGCGATCCAGGGGGCGAATATCGCCAGCAGTACGATTACCGCCAGAATCAGCGCGACAATCAGCACCGAAAGCGGCACCTTTCTCTTGCTCCTTGCGACCGCCGGATGGACGAATTGCATATTGCGGCTCCTCAACGCGCCAGACGGATACGCGGATCGACCAACGCGTACACCAGGTCGGCGAGAATGCTGGTCATAACATAGACAAAGGAAATCAGCAGCACAATCACCTGTACCACCAGGAAATCCCGCGACTGAATGGACTGGATCGCCAACTGGCCGATGCCCGGCCAGGCGAACACCGTTTCGATAATCACCGCTCCGGCCAACAGGTTGCCAATCTCCAGCGCGGCGATGGTAATCACCGGGATGGCCGCGTTGCGCAGCACGTGGCGGCGGACGATAGCGCTGCGGGACATTCCCCGGGCCAGCGCCGCCCTGACGTACTCTTTGCCCAGTTCATCAAGCACCGAGATGCGCGTCATGCGGGCGAACGTTGACATGGAAATTGCACCGAGGGCGATAGAGGGCATGATCAGCGCGGACAGCTCCTGCGATCCCGACGTCGGCAGCCAGCGCAGGGTGACGGCAAAGATAAAAATCAGCAAAATGCCCGATAAAAAGGTGGGCACGCTTTGGCCGGTGACCACGATGGCGGTCAACAACCGTTCCAGCCAGCCGCCGCGCCGCGTCGCCATCAGGATGCCGATCGGAATACCGGCGCCGATAGCCACCAGCAGCGCGCCGGCCGCCAGCATCAAGGTATAAGGTAGTCTGGAGGCGACGATCTCCAGCGCCGGAACCCGTTGCACCACGGAAATGCCGAAATCCAGATGAAGCAGATCGTGCAGATAGGCCAGATACTGCACCCCCAGCGGCCGGTCGAAACCCAACTGCCGGCGCAGGGCGTTGATCATCTCGGCGGAGGCATCCTGCGGCACCAGCAGCAGGGTGGGATCCCCCGACAGGTGCATAATCATAAATACGATGGTCAGCACCCCGAGAATGGCGATAGCGGCATGCAACAGCCGTCCGGCTATATATCTCAACACATCGCGCCCCTCTGGCTACGGCTTCGGCTTCCAGCTCATATCCATCACGAACATCGCTTCGTTGGCGCTCGGCTGCCACTCCAGGTGCTTGCTGGCGCCGTATATGGCATAGGCCTGATACAGCCCGATGCCGGGCACCTCGTCACGCAGGATTTGATAGGCCTGGCGATATTTTTCCAGCCGCTGCTGGCTGTCGAGGATCGAGCGCGCGCTGTCCACCAGGGCGTCAAAGTCGGCATTGTGGTACTTGGCCCATAGGCTGCCGCTGCGGAACAGCGGGAAAATCACGCCGTCCGCATCCTGGCAGGCGCAGGACCAGGCGCCAAGAGCCAGACCGCCGGCATTGGCGGCGTCACCCTGACGCCGTTTCAGGAAGGTCGGCTGATCGCTGGACTGAATTTCCACCTTCAGGCCGACATCGTTAATCATCTGCTGAATGGCCTCGACCATGGCGCGGCTGTAAACCGGCGAGGTCAGGAAGGTGATGGTCGCCCCTTCGGCGCCAGCGGCCTTGACCCGTTCGCGCGCCTTATCCGGATCGTACGGATAGCCCTGCACCTGGTCGGTATAGCCAAACACCGGCGGCGCGCCGAGCACGTTGACCGGCGCGGCATAGCCTTCCAGCAGCGCGTCGATCAGCGCCTGGCGATCGATGGCATAGGCGATGGCCTGACGGACGCGAACATCGCTGGTCGGCCCCGCCTGGGCATTGATAAACAGATAGCCGATGCGCTCGGTGGGCGCCGACAGCACCTGCGTATCGGGGTTATTTTGCACGGCGGCGGTCTGATCCGGCGGCAGATCGCGGATCAAATCCGCTTTGCCGGTCTGTAGATCGGCAATCCGGGTAGCCACATCGGGCACCGCGCGGAATACCACCCGCGGAAAGGGCGGCGTAGCCCGCCAGTAGCGCTCGTTCGCCTGTAATTCTATCTGCACGCCCTTTTGCCAGTTAAGCAGCCGGTAGGGGCCGCTGCCCATGGGGCGCTGATTGAATTGCTGGTCGCCAACCTTTTCCACATAGGCCTGCGGGACGATGGAGAGCTTGACCAGTTGCGCCAGCAGCGCCGGGTAAGGGGATTTGGTGGTTATGCGTACCTGGTTGGGGCCGGTGACTTCCGCGCTATTAATCTGATCAAACTGGGATAACTGGGGGCTTTTCAGTTCAGGATTGATGATGCGCTTGATGCTGTAGACCACATCGGCGGCGCTGAGTTTGCTGCCGTCCTGAAAGCTGACATCCTCGCGGATCTGGAAGTCGATGGTGGTATCGTTGATATAGGTCCAGGAGGTCGCGATTTGCGGCGCGATTTTGCCGGCGGCATCGCGGGTCAGCAAATTATCGAATATATTGCGATAGACGCTATAGCTGTCGGTATTCCATTGCAGGTGCGGATCGAGCGTCGCCGCATCGCCCGGCAAATCGATGGTCAGGGTTTCTTTTACCGGCTGGGCGACCGCCAGTGAGGCCGTCAGCATCAGGGCGGCGGCAGCGACCCATCTCAATTTTATAGACATGTTCGTCACTCTCTTCAGACCAGAAAACAGGAGTATTTCCCGCCGGCGCCGCTGATGGGCTATCGCGGGGTATTGCGCTCCAGACCGGCGCTGGCGGCGCAGAATGCCGCCAGATCCGCGTGGGTGGTAAACCAGACATCGCCTTTGGACTGCGCCAGACGGATGACCTCTTCCAGCAGGAACAGCCGCGAACGATGTCCTGAATGGTGGGGGTGGAGGGTCAACTGAAACAGGCCGCCTTCCTGGTAGGCCATTTCCAGTTCTCGCTGCAAAATGCCCAATACCATCAGCGGATCGCCATAGGGACGGGCGGCGCTCATCCGATCCATGGCAAAGTAGGGAGCGTCGTCGCGGATCCACTCCACCGGGATTTCGACGATGCCGGTCGGCTGGCCGTCTTCCAGGAGTTCATAGGGTTCGTCGTCGGCCATTAGCGAAGAGTCGTAGAGCAACGCCATTTCGCGGGCGATACCAAGCGTGGCGGGGCTGAAATCCCATGAGGCTGTGCGCATGCCCACCGGCCGGGCGCCCGACAACCGTTCCAGCACATCGGCGGCGCGCAGGGTCAGATCGCGTTCGGTGTCGGCGTCAAGAGCGGAGTTAAACTCATGGATCCAGCCGTGTATGCCGATTTCATGGCCCGCCGCGGCCACATTGCGCACTTCTTCGGCGTTGATCATCGCCGATACCGCCGGTACAAAAAACGAAGCCGGCACGCCATATTTTTCCAGCAGACGCAGGATGCGCGGCATGCCGGCACGTGCGCCGTACTGACCCTGGCTCAGGCGTCCCGCCGACCGTCCGCCGTTACGTAATTCAAATGTCTCATGATCGGCATCGAAAGAGAGGGCGACGGCCATACGCGCGCCGTCTTTCCACGCTTGCGGTTTCAGCGACCGGCCGGCGCGGACGCGCTCCACCTGGCGCCGCCAGAGTTCGTCCGGCCACAGCCAAGGCGCATCGGCAGAGTACGGCCCTTCCAGCTCAAACATATTATGTTGCCTTATTGTTGTCCGCCCTTTAAAAACTTGAGTAATAGTGCCGGATAATCAAGCGCAAAAAGAATAACGATGTCGATTCATATAACCACATAGTTTAATTGGCGGTCAAGTATTGACCATTGAATGCATAGGGGATACTTGCGAACTTATCGTACGCTGTCGTTGGGTCAGCGGAACAGGCGCTTGGGACGAGAAGGGGAAGCCGGACGAATCAGGCCCGGCGTCGGCGCAACAGGGTGAGGATTTGTCGCAGCGCTTCACGCAGCGAGATGGTGCGGAAAATATCACGCATCATGGCGGCATCGGCGCGCAGACCGGGCAGCCAGCCCATCTTGGCGGCTTTGTAAGGACTGATGACGCGGGACCATTTTACGACCCGGATGCGTACATGCTGCGCGATCCAGATCTGATTGAGCCATACCTCCAGCCCGAAATGCGGCAGCGAACGTAATTCATCCAGACGTGCGGCAACCATGGCGCGGGCGAATACGCGTTCTCCGGAAATATAGTCAAGGCCGATGATGCGCCAGGGCAGGGGGCTGTTATGCCGCAGACTGATCGTGACGTCGGCCTGCTGTTGCCGTACCGGCTGTACGAGAGAGGTGATGTCGTCGGCCGTCAGTCCGACCAGGTCAGCATCAAGCAGCAACAAATGGCTGCCGGTGGCGGCGGCAATGCCTTCCGCCACGGCCCGGCTCTTGCCCCGGTTTTCCGGCAGTCTGATGACCGTTACTCCCTGGCGCTGCGCCAGTTCGGCCGTGCCATCGGAGGAGTGATCATCCACGACGATGATTTCGGACAGCAATGGATGGCGGCTCACCGCGTCAAGCACGTTGCCGATCCGCAGCGCTTCGTTGTAGGCCGGAATGATGCAGCTTACGGAGATCATTTTTCCGGTCTCAACCACATCACGCCGACGACCACCACCAGAATCAGCAGAGCCAGAGAGACATACACCATCCAGTGGTCAACCTGCTCGATGGCATGGCCGAACGTCCAGCCCACGGCGATAAAAAATAGGCTCTTGGGGATGGTGGCCAGGGTGTTATAGAACAAAAAACTGCCAAAATTCATGCGCGCCATGCCGGCCGCCGCCAGGACAACCGCGCCAGCCGAATGGGTCATCTTACCGAACACCAGTATCCTGCCCCCCCGGTTGTCGAAACTGCTGACCATCTTCTCCAATCTGGCGCGGCTTAGTCCCAGGCGGGCCAGCCATTTGGGCGGCTGGCCTTCAGGATTTATCACCCAGCGGCCCAGGGCGTAAAATCCCGTGTCGCCGACCAGATCGCCGAGGATGACGATGACGCACACCGCGCTCAGACTAAAGTAGTCGAGACGGGCCATGTAGGCGGCAATCACGGTGACGATGGGCCCCTCGATGACCGCCAGTGGCGTGAGCAACATCAGCCCATGCGCTCTGATGAGCGTCTCTATGGTTTGCAGATCGAACATGCCAATTTCTCTTTTCACTTCCCGGGTTGCCGATTGCCCGAGGGCGATGGCTTCGCATCCAGTGTATTGCCGCGCCAGACGAAGCTACGCCCGGTCCAGCACCATAACCACAGTGCGGGGAACAGGATATCGCGGATCACCATCGCCAGTATGTCTTGCGGGCGGTGAGGCCAGTCGACCGCTTTTGCCAGTCCCCATTCCGCAGCATACCACATCACCATCAGCATCGGCGGTATCGCCCAGGGGAAAACGCCTGTCGCCGCCAGATAGACCGCCGCCGCCAGCGGCGGCAGCGATCCCAATAATATCTCAGGGATAAACAGCCACAGAAAACCAAAACGCCGGATACGCGCCCAACGCAACTGGCGGCTCCACACCGCGCTCAGGCTGCGGCGGCCAATCGGCAGCGGAAAGGGGCGCGGGGGCAGACGCACCTTCAACCCGGCGTTACGCACCAGTTTGGTTGACGCGACGTCCTCCGCCAGTTCGGCGCCAAGCGCGGCCAGACCGCCGCCGTTTTCCAGTACGTCGCGGCGCCAGAAGAGCGTTTTCCCCTGGGCAAAGCCCATACCCGCGAAATCGGACAGAAATTGCCAGCGAGCCTGATGGGTATTAAACATCGCCGCTTCCACCGCCCCCCATAGATTCTGCGGGCGTATCCCGACGGCGGGCGAACTGACCAGCCCGGTCTGGTCGTCAAAGGTATCCATCAGCGAACGCAGATAATCAGCGGGCAGCAGCAGGTTGCTGTCGGCCATCACCACCCACTGCGCATGGGTAGCCTGCCAGGCTTTGTTAAGGTTGTTTATCTTGGGATTGCCGGAGATCCGGTCTTCGCCGATCAGCAGACGCGCAGGCTGCTGCGGATAAGAGGCGATGACCTTTTCCGCCAGCGGGATGACCGGATCATTCGCGGAAGCGACGCAGAACAGGATTTCATAGGCGGGATAGTCCTGCTGAAAGCTCGAACGCATCGTTTCTTCTTCGAAGCTATCCTGACCGCACAGGGGACGCGCCAGCGCGATAAAAGGATACGCCCCGCCGGCTTGTTTTTTATTCACCGGACGACGCAGACGCCACAGGGCAAGGGCGAGGGAGCCAAACTGAATTACGGTGAGCGCGCCGCAGATTACGACGGCGAAAATGGCGATTAAGGTCATGCGGTGGCGGTCTCACTCTTGGGTTCTGAAACGGTAATAGTCGAGGTCGTATCCGATAACAACGATGACGGACAACTGCTCCAGTCGATCAGACTGAATCGGCCCAGGGTATCTTCCGCGATGGCGCTCAAGTTGCTAACCCAGTCCCCGCAGTTGGCATACAAAACGCCGTCGCGCGTCTGTAGCGCGGGTTTGTGCAGGTGTCCGCAAATGATGCCGTCGGCGTCGTGTCGCCTGGCCAGCTCGATCAGCCGCTGTTCAATGCGGCAGCCATATTTCAACAGCGAGCCGACCCGGTTTATCAGGCGAAGCGGGGCGGGCGTTTCCACGCTACGGCCGGTGCGGCGAGAACGCATCAACTCCTGTCTGCGGAGCAGATACCAGTCGATGCCGCTACCCAGACGCGAGATGGCATAAGAACGCCCGGGCCAGAAGTCGCAGCAGTCTCCGTGCAATACAAGGTAGCGCCGTTTGTCGGCGCCCTTGTGGATGATCGGGCCGGCGGTGGGGGCAATGGAAGTCAATTGCGGGTTAATGTCCTCTCCGGTCAGGCTGAGCGGATCGTGATTGCCGGGAAGCCGCACTATTTTAACGCCCTGTTGCTCGCGGCGGCAGAGCAAATCAATGATGAAGTCATGCTGTGGGGTCCAGTGGACGGCGCGGCGATGCCAGAAATCAAACGTATCGCCCACCAGATAGATATGATCGGCTTCGTGTAGTCTAAGGAACGCTAATAGTTTATCTGCGCGGCATCTCCGTGAGCCAAGATGAAGATCTGAAAGAAAAAGACTGCGATAGCGCATCGGAGAGTGGAAACGACCATAAGGTGACATAACTTCCTCCAAATCCAGGCATCAGTTTATTGATAGCCAAAAACGCTCGGATAATACGTATCATTCATATCCATATCACTACTATAGGATAGTTGTTAAATCAGGGCGTACCCAAAGTAATGAACTCCTGTGTCTTTGCTGGCGGGCGAGTGGCGCTAAAAGATCCCGCCGATTCGATCCGCCATAACGAAACTGAGATCTAGCATAAATACAAGGCATCTTGCCGATGAATTCTTAAGGAAATATTAAGGGGTTACCCGCGTATTTCACCAAGGGTGCCATATCGCGGATATATTTAACCTGAATCAGTTACGGGAGGCGGGCCGGTAAGTGGTTTTGGGCGCTTCGTTTGCTGGGACTAAGCCGCATGTCGATTATAATTGTTGAGAAATCGACCCACCTTTCCCACTAAATGAAATGGTCGCCAATGCTCCGTTGACCAATGAAAGTTGCGGGGGAACGTGACCAATATCGACATCATAAATTACCGGTACTTTAAGATGGCTCAATGCCGAAATAAGTGCATCAAAGTAGTTTTGTCGCTCAGGTTCAGCGGCATCTGGCGCAGCGTTTCTACCGATCAGAATGCCGGCAACGTTGTCGAACCAACCGTGCATACGCAAGCTAAATAAAGCGCGTGTTAATTCGCACGGCCTCATTTCCACATTTTCAAAATACAAGATCACCCCGTCGTCTTTATTCTGCTCACAGAATTGAGGAAGATTACCAAATCGAGTACCTGCTAACCTTGAAATAGTATCCAAACACCCACCAATCAAACGACCCTTAAAACTTACCGTAGAAGGACTTCCGTCAAGGCGTTTCCACTCCGTTTGCTGTGTGAGGTTAAATGCCGCATCCGGTTCTTCTCGCCAGTCATTCTCTTTTTTTTGATACGCGGAGGAAGACTGCTGTTTAATCATCGTCCCCCGTTCACTTTCTAAAACAGACCATATACCTTCTGTAGTTAGGTCTACTACTTTAGCTCCAAGCTCCATAAGATTAGGGCCATGCACCGTTGCCCAACCTGAAATTGTGGTCAGCGGAAAATGTAATGTACTGAGATCGGAATAACCGACAAACCATTTTGGCTCAGCTTGTGCTAATCGCTCAAAATCGATTAATTCAAGTAATTCCATTGCTAGCTCGCCTCCCCAGGGCGGCATAATTGCCTTTATCTCGGTGTTGTTAAGAAAATCTGTCAGCTCTTTCGCACGTGAAATTCTGTTCGCACTTTTATTTTTATATTCGGAACGTAAACAATTCCCTTCTATAACGCTAAATCCCCTTTTTTTCAGCGCATTTTTAGCAAGTTCGAGTCGCGGGTGTAATGTGCGAGGAACGCCTGTCGATGGCGCGGTAATAGCGATTAAATCGCCTGGGATCAGCTTCGAGGGGAAACGGATACTCATCCGATGAATCCTTATCAGTGATATGCATCCATGTATTATATACGCGTCATCCTACAAGTTGCCTGTACGTTGGCTTTATTCCTCGACCCATCTTTTCGACGAGTTTGTCACTGTATCGCCGCCTTTGCGCAACTCGCATGATTTAGCGCGCAACAGCACGCCAAATCATATTAGTGACAGTGTCACTATTTTTAATTGGTTTTTATAATTAATATTTCGAGTATAATCACAGCGTTAGCATGCGCGGGCCTTCAGGGGCGTATTTAAGGCATCTGGATGCTCGGCACATGCCAAAAATGGGTGACGGGCGGCTGCCCGCGCTAAGTACAAACTGGTCGAGCGGTGCGCCTGGCTTCCGCCGAACCACCAGCTTTGTTAAATATTGCAATAGTATTTAACGATCAAAATGATTTATTCGATTTGTATTATCTATTAAAGTCAACTATTTGATCGTTATTATCAATAAGCTATATAAACTTCCTTCCCCCTCAGCCGATAAATGACAATGCCATTGGGAACATTCCCCGTCATATCTCTGCATTTGAAAATCCCATGTGCAAGGTATCTGGTTGGTACATTTTTTAACCAGGCGTCGGCCTTGTTCCATCAAACGGCAACCATTTTTTCAGCGTAGGTTTTGCGGCGGTTTCCCGTTAAACGTCGGGAGAAACGTATGAAATCCATAACGAAATGTGAGTCATACACGTAAAAGGCTGGCACTGGGCAAGCCTTATATACACTTTGAGGGTAGCGGGAAAGTGAAAAACTTCAGAATCGGCATTCGGCTGGCAGTGGGGTTTGGCGTACTCATTGTCTTTTCTCTGGTTATGCTGGTCAGCGGCGTCTATCAGCTTCGGCAGATTGACCAAAGCACACAGCGGATGATGCAGGAGCCGCTGAATAAAGAACGGCTGGTGGCGGACTGGTTCAGCGTTATCAGCGCCAGCGTGCAGCGATCCACCGCGGTGGCGCGTAGCAGCGATGGTTCATTGGCGGAACTGTTCGCGGCGGACAACGCCTCAGCCACGAAAGAATCCAGCGCACGGCAGGAACAGTTTGCCAAATTGGTCAGCAGCCCGGAGGAGAAGGCGCTGTTCGATAAGCTGAGTGAAGTCCGCCAGGTTTACATCCGAGCGCGCGACGCCATCTCCGCCGCCAATGCGAACGGTCAACGCGAACAGGCGCAACAGCTTTTTGAACAGGATTTCCGCCCCTCCTCGCGTAATTATCTGGATACGCTGCAGGCTCTGCGCGACCAGCAACGCGCCACAATCAATCAACTGGGCGCGGATATTTCCAGGAATGCCGGCAACGGCTACCTCTTTCTGGGGATCATCGGCCTATTGATTACCGTCGCCGGCTCGTTGCTCGCCTGGACGTTCACCCGCAGTATCGTGCGGCCATTGGAAAACGCCTTGCAGATTACGAATGCCGTGGCCGGGGGCGACCTCATGCATAACGTGCGTGGTGAAGGCCGGGATGAAACCGCGCAGTTGCTTCATGCCTTGCAGGAAATGACCATCCAGTTGCGTACCATCGTGGGCGAGGTTCGTCAGGGTTCTGAATCCATTGCCGGGGCATCTTCGCAAATCGCGGCGGGCAACCTCGATCTGTCCAGCCGTACCGAAGAACAGTCCAGCGCGTTGCAGGAAACGGCGGCGGCCATTGAACAGTTGGCTTCAACCGTGCGCCAGAACGCGGAAAACGCCAAGCAGGCCAATCAACTGGCGCAATCAACCACCGGTCAGGCCCAGGCCGGCGGGCAGTTGATGAACGACGTGGTGCAGACCATGGGCGCGATCGACACCTCATCCAGGAAGATCGTGGATATTATCAGCGTGATCGACGGCATCGCCTTCCAAACCAACATCCTGGCGTTGAACGCCGCGGTGGAAGCCGCCCGCGCCGGCGAGCAGGGACGCGGTTTCGCCGTGGTGGCCGGAGAGGTTCGCAGTCTGGCCCAGCGTAGCGCCTCGGCGGCCAAAGAGATCAAAGAGCTGATCGACCATTCGGTACAGACCGTGCAAACGGGCAACCGGTTGGTGGAACAGGCGGGAACATCGATACTGGACATCGTTAACGGCGTACGCAAGGTCAGCGATCTGGTGGGCGAAATCAGCAGCGCCAGTCAGGAGCAGTCGCTGGGTATCGATCAGGTCAACATCGCGGTCAATCAGATGGAACAGACGACATTGCAGAACGCCGCGTTGGTGAACGAAGCCTCGGCGGCCACCCAGTCGCTGCAACAGCAGGCTGAGCAACTGGAGCAGGTGGTAAGCGTATTCCGGCTGACGGAAGAACAGCAGATATCCAGTTCCGCCGCGGCCGCCAGCCGCTCGGCACCGGCGGCTACCGCACCGCGCGCGGCGCTGGCGCTTAAACCGGCGGCCGACGCCAAATCCGCTGAAGGGGGCTGGAGCTCTTTTTAACCAAAATCACTGTGACGTCGGCAAACTCGGCAGTGGCGGACATCCTGTGCGCCACGCCGACAAGACGGCGCATCGCTTCTCTTTCCGGCATGCGTATTAACGTCGGCCCCGTCAACAAACCTAGCCAGTAGGGCTGAGGAACACCTTCGGGATTTAAGCCGGCGGCGCAAGCGTTGCGAGTCATGCATGGCCTTATCCATGGGGATTCGGCCTCTTGCCGC
This sequence comes from Brenneria goodwinii, assembly GCF_002291445.1. Classification (NCBI taxonomy): domain Bacteria; kingdom Pseudomonadati; phylum Pseudomonadota; class Gammaproteobacteria; order Enterobacterales; family Pectobacteriaceae; genus Brenneria; species Brenneria goodwinii. The sequence continues at coordinate 1,315,567 of NZ_CP014137.1, forward strand.
CTGGTCACGTTCGTTACCGGTTATGCCCGGATATTACGCGGCGCGGCCGGCGTCAACGCCAGTTGTTCACTAAGTCTAAGTCGTTGAATTTTTCCTGAGGAACCGCGCGGCAGGCTGGTTACCACATAAAAATAGAGCGGCGTTTTGTATTTCCCCAATTTTTCCCGGCACCATTCCCGCAGCGTGTCTTCATCCGGCCGGACGTCGCCCTTAAGCACGATGGCGGCAGCGATTTCCTGTCCGTAGTTGACGTCGGGAATGGCGAAAGCGGCGGCTTCAATAATCGACGGGTGGCTGACCAGCACATCGTCGATTTCCCGCGGCGCGATATTTTCGCCGCCTTTGATAATCAGTTCCTTCAATCTGCCGGTAATAAAATAAAACCCTTTATCATTGCGATAGCCCAAATCGCCGGTATGTAACCATCCGTCGCGGTCGATGGCGGAGGCGGTCTGCGCGCTATCTTTGTAATAGTCATTCATAACGCCCGCGCCGCGCAGCACAATTTCCCCCGTCTGGTTCTCCGCCAGCCGTTCTCCCTGCCGGTCGATGATCTCCGCCTCGACGCCGCAGGGCAGCCCGACGCTGCCGTATACCCGTTCTGCGTGAGGATTACAGAAAACCAGCGAACTGGACTCCGTCATTCCCATGCCTTCAATCACCGGGATGCCAAACCGTTGTTCGAACTGCTCATGGTGCGTTCGAGGTAACGGAGCGGAGGCCGAACGGGCGAATCTTACCCGCGGATAGCGCCGTGCGCCGTTGGCACGAGTATTCAATAAAAACGCAATCATAGTGGGCACCAGATTCAGCCAGGTGCAGCGATAGTTATCGACCGTTTTCCACCATGCGGAGACGGAGAAACGCCGCATGGTGACCAGACTGCCGCCGGAAAAGAGCGGAACCAGTACGCCGATAACCCAGCCGTTAATATGGTAAATCGGCAGGGTGCTCAGCAGACGATCCTGCGGACCAAGCCGGTGCCAGCGGCTGATTTCCCCCGCGGCGGCAAACAGATTGGCATGGCTGAGCAACACGCCTTTAGGATTCCCGGTCGTGCCGGAGGTGTACATCAGTAACGCCGGATGCGCAGGCGGCGGCCGATAGAGCGGGGCAGGCCGCTGGGATAACGGCTGCCCGGCGGCCGGCCAGCGCTCGCGGGTTACCGTCAAAGGACGGTTCTGAGCGGGAAGCCGTTGCAGTACGCCCCGCAAGCGGGGCGCGAGTTGCTGCGTGGTAAAAATAATCCGCGCGTCGCTGTGGGGAATAATCCATTCCAGCGCATCATCGGTCGCCAGCAGGTTAAGCGGCACCACCACATAGCCGGCCAGCATCAAAGACAGCGCCAGCGCCACGGTATGAAAACCGCCTTGCGAGAGAAAGGCGATTTTATCTCCTGGCCGGCAACCTTGCCGGTGCAGCCACGCCGCGGTGGCGGTAGTGCGTTGCAATAGCTGGGCGAAACTCAGGCTATCGGCCAGTTCGCTGGCGATAATAAACTGCGCGTCCGGGCGTTGCGCTGCCTGTTGTCGCAATATGTCCTGTAGCGTGGCCGGTTGTGTCGTCATGGATAGCGCCTCTGCAAATAGGCGCCCAACACGTCTTCCAGCGTGGGCACGTTTTCGGGGATCGGTGAGGAAATCCTGACCAGATTAAAAAAATGGCGGTAATTGAGATTGTCCGAGAAATGATTTTTACCCCAGGTGCCGCAGCCGAGCGTCAGAGTAAAGGGAAGGCCGTTATTGAAATTGCCGCCGGTGGCGAAAACATGTCCCTGATTGACGATGACTCGGCTGGCGGGCAGCAGCAGCCCGGCCTGCAAGGCTTCGTTGCCGTCGCGGGTATGCAGACCGACCGAGTGTCCGGCTCCTTGCCAGCGGTAAATCGCCTGTACCGTTTCACAGGCGTGACGGAAATTTTTCACCTGGTACAGGGTCAATACCGGGGAGAGTTTTTCGCCGGAAAAGGGAAATTGCGGGCCGATCCCTTGTTCCTCCACCATCAGAAAACGCGCCTTATGGCACGCCGGGCGCGTCAATCCGGCGATTTCCGCCAGTCGGGCGACGGGGCGGGCGATGCTGTGGCGGGCCAGCTTCCCCGCCGACCAGAGCGCCTGCTGTAGCTGCCGTTTTTCTGTCGGCGTTAATAACGCGCCGCCCTGATCTGTCAACGCCGCGATGGTTTGCTGATAGCGGGAAGCCGGAATAATCAGGCTATTTTCCGCAGAACAGCTGGTGGCGTGATCAAAGGTTTTGGAGGCGGCGATGTGGGCGGCGGCGGCCTCAATATCCGCGCTTTCGCTGATGATGCTGGCGACATTGCCGGCGCCGACGCTAAAGGCCGGGGTGCCGCTTTGCGCCGCCGCGGCGATATTTTTTTGTGAGCCGGTGGCGATGACCAGATCGACCTGTTGCAGTAATGCTTCTGTTTGTTGACGACTTACCGGGATCGGCAGCATCTGTACCAGCTCGCGCGGAGCCTGCACGAAATCCAACTCATGATGAATATATTCCAGCATGCGGGCGCACACCTTCGCCGCGGCGGGGGAAGGGGCGATAATAATGGCGTTGCGGCACTTAACGGCATTAATAATGTTATTGATCACCGTGGCTATCGGGTTGGTGGACGGCGTGACCGCCGCGACGATCCCCACCGGCCGCGCGATTTCAATAATCCCTTGGTCGGGGATGTCATTAATCACGCCGACGGTGCGTTTTCCCTGAAGATCGCGCAGCAGGCCGATGGTCTTGCGGTAATTTTTCGCCACCTTATCTTCGATATCGCCCAGGCCGGTATCCGCGACGGCCTGTGTGGCTAACGTCCGGTTATTCTCAGGATGAATAATCGCCCAGGCTACCGCGTCAACCACCCGATCGATTTGTTGCTGATGGTAATGTTCAATACGCTGCTGAGCATCGCGGGCTTGTTCAACCAGACTGCTTACTGTCGAACGGTGCGCCACCGGCGCGGTCTGCTCTCGATCGCGGCTGGCCGTCATGGGTTCTGACCTGTCGTTGGATGCCAGATCGCGACGTCCAGAGCGTTGATGCGTTCCGGCAGCAGCCCTTCATTGAAAAAGGCATCGGCGATATGCTGCTGCTCACTCAGGCTTTGCGGCGTGACCGCTCTTACCTGATAAGTTCGGTTGGCGTTAGCCAGTTCGACCGTGTTGCTATCCAGATTGCCCCACAGCGGCCCCAGCAACGCCGCCGCCTGGTCAGGGCTGGCTTTCACCCACTGTCCGGTTTTCTCCAGTTGCTGGTAAATGATGCTCAGAATGTCAGGATGCTGGCGGGCATAGTCCGTTGCGGCAAGATAATAGCGCTGGTAGCTTGCCAGCCCTTTGCCATCGGCCAGCACGCGGGCTTTTTGCTGGACGACGGCGCTGGAGACGAAGGGCTCCCAGGTTACCCAGGCGTCAACGTTGCCGTTTTCCAGCGCGGCCCGGCCGTCCGCCGGCGTCAGGTAGGCCGGCGTAATATCTTTAAAAGAGAGATTGGCCTTGGCGAGCGCGGCGATCAGTAAGTAGTGGCTGCCCGCCGCCTTGGTGACGGCAATGCGCTTGCCCTGCAAATCCGGCAGACTTTTGAGCGGAGAATGCTCCGGCACCAGAATCGCCTGCGCTTCGGGAGAGGGCGTTTCCAGCGCGAAATAGGTCAGCTTTGCGCCCGCCGCCTGCGAGAATACCGGGACGGTATCCGCCACGTCGGCGGAGATATCCACATTGCCTAAATTAAGCGCCTCCAGCAGTGGCAACCCGCTGGAAAACTCATGCCAGGTAACCCGCACCCCTTGTTCATTGAGCGTTTTTTCCAGATTGCCCTGTAGTTTCAGAATGGTGAGTAGCGTAGATGACTTTTGGTAGCCAATGCGTAACGTCGATTCAGCCTGCGCCAGGGGAAGCGTGAGGATAAATAACGCGAAAATAAGTAAGAAAAACAATAGGGAGGCTAATTGGCGATTAACCCAATATAAATATAAGCGTGACATGACGGGCATCCGTGAAATAGATGAAAATAAAACGGTATGCTTGATGAAAATATCAATACTGTCAAAGATGATAATTATCTTTTTATTGTCTATTTTTTACTGTTGAATATGTCTTAATGCTGTTTTAAGCAAAGTAAATGCGATATTTACCAACGAGTGAAATAAATGAAAAATAATGGTGTTATTTTTGAGTTTTATATTCACCGGTGGTGTTGATATTTTGGCTCTAACCCCACCCCACCCCACCCCACCCCACCCCAACCCAATCCTCCCTTCGCAGGAGAAGGAGAAAATCCGGCGTTTTAATGTGTTGCTCCTTCTCCTGACAACTGTCTCTTATACACAAATGTAGGGGCTATAAGGGGGGGTGCCGTTATCCGGCGTAAGAAATTATGCTGAGGAGATAGCAGGCTTAGGATGAGCCGCATGGACGCGGCGAAAGCTTGCGCCACGTATGGAACGTGTCGCAAGCGGTCCGTTAAGCCTGATACCGACGAAGGCATCGCGTAGCGACATAATTTAGCCGCAAGCCGGGGTTCACAGGGGGCTGGCGTTTGGGCCCCCTGTGTCGGGCGCGTGCGACGAGGCAGCATGAAAATAGCGGCATTGTGGCGCACGAAACTATCTCCAAGTTCGCATAAAAATGTGACTAAGAGACAACTGACAAGGAGGAGGCTGAGTGGGGGTAATTAACAGCCACGTTTCAAACGTTGTCATCAAACGCGTTAATAGAAAACTTATATAATGGATGGATGGAAAATATATTTTCCCTTAAATAACCCGTTAGATAAATAATCGATATGTTTATCAATAACTGATGTTTCATACTGCCGGTTGATAGAGGCTAGGATGCATTAATATTATTATCTCTATTCCAGGGTGCATTTATGACAGGTTTCTTCCGTTATAGCCTTATTTTTATCGTTTCTATGGCGTTTTCCGCCGCCGCCTGGTCAGAAGACGTTTTACGCATTGGCTATCAGAAATCCGCCACCACGCTGGTGTTGCTGAAGGGAGAAGGTTCGCTGGAAAACCGCTTGCGTGCGCAGGGGGTCACGGTGAAGTGGACGGAGTTTCCCGGCGGCCCGCAATTGCTCGAAGGATTAAATGTCGGCGCCATCGATTTCGGCTTTACCGGCGAAACGCCGCCGGTATTCGCGCAGGCGGCCGGGGCCAGTCTGGTTTATGTCGCCAACGAACCGGCTTCGCCAACGGCGGAGGCGATTCTGGTGCCTGAAAACTCAGCGTTGCGGTCGGTGGCGGATCTAAAAGGGAAAAAAGTGGCGTTGAATAAAGGCTCTAACGTTCACTATTTGTTGGTTCGCGCGTTATATGAAGCCGGGTTGAAATACAGTGACATTACCCCGGTGTATTTGCCGCCGGCGGACGCCCGCGCGGCATTTGAAAACGGCAGCGTCGATGCCTGGGTTATCTGGGATCCTTTCAGCGCCGCCGCGGAAAAACAGATCCATGCCCGTGTTCTGCGAGACGGCCGCGGCATCGTTGATAATTATCAGTTTTATCTGGCTACCCGTGATTTTGCCGCTAAACACCCGCAGGTCATCACCGCGCTGATCGAAGAAATCCGCCTTATCGGCAAGAAAGCCACTCAAGATCCGCAGGCGGTTACCCGTCAGGTCGCGCCGCTGCTGGGGCTGCCTGAGGATATTACCCAGGTTGCCGTCGAGCGGCAGGGCTATGACGCGCGGTTTATTTCGCCTGAGGTGATTGCCGGCCAGCAGCGTATTGCCGATACCTTCACTGACTTGAAGCTGATTCCGCAAAAGCTGGATATCAGGCAGGCGGTGTGGGCGCAACCTCAGTAATCCATCACTCAATACTCTGTCGACAGAGTTTCATCATGGAGTACGCGCGATGAACATCGTGATTAAACAGACGCTGACCCGGCTGACCCCCTGGTTGATACCGACGCTGCTGATTATCGCCTGGCAAGGCGCGGTGACGACGGGCTGGTTGTCTACCCGTATCCTGCCGGCGCCGGGCGCGGTGCTTAAGGCCGGCTGGACGCTGGCCTACAGCGGCGAATTATGGCAACACCTGGCGATCAGCAGTTGGCGGGCGGCGGTTGGCTTTGGCATCGGCGGCGGCATTGGTTTATTGCTGGGATTGATTACCGGGCTATCGCGCTTCGGCGCGCTGCTGATTGACAGTACGGTGCAGATGGTGCGCAACGTTCCGCATCTGGCCTTGATCCCGCTGGTTATTCTGTGGTTCGGGATTGATGAGTCGGCCAAGATTTTTCTGGTGGCGCTGGGCACCTTTTTCCCTATCTATCTGAATACCTATCACGGGGTGCGCCACGTCGATGCCGGGCTGGTGGAAATGGCGCGAAATTACGGGCTGTCCGGCTTTGCGCTGTTTCGTCAGGTTATCCTTCCCGGCGCATTGCCTTCCATTCTGGTTGGCGTGCGTTTTGCGCTTGGCCTGATGTGGCTGACGCTGATTGTGGCGGAAACCATTTCCGCCAGCGCCGGGATCGGCTATCTGGCGATGAATGCCCGTGAGTTTCTGCAAACCGATGTCGTGGTGATGGCCATCATCCTGTATGCCGTGCTGGGCAAATTGGCGGATATCGCCGCCCGTCAGTTAGAACGAAGCTGGCTGCGTTGGCATCCTTCCTATCAACCAACCGGAGGTGAAGCATGAGCGCCCGTATCTATTCGGTTAATCAGGGCATTTCGCTGGTCACGCAGCAGCTTGATAAACATTTTAATCAGCGTTCGGTATTGCATAATCTGGATTTGCAGATCCCCGCCGGACAGTTTGTCGCGGTGGTCGGACGCAGCGGCTGCGGCAAGAGCACCTTGCTGCGTCTGTTTGCCGGACTTGACAAGCCCAATGCCGGCCGGCTGCTGTCGGGAAATCAGCCGCTGCATCAATTTCAGCAGGATATTCGTCTGATGTTTCAGGATGCCAGACTGCTTCCCTGGAAAAAAGTGATTGAAAATGTCGGTATCGGCCTGAAGGGAGACTGGCGGCCCAAAGCGCGGGAAGCGTTGGAAGAGGTGGGGCTTGCCGGCCGGGAAAACGACTGGCCGGCGGCGTTGTCCGGCGGGCAAAAGCAGCGCGTGGCGTTAGCCAGAGCGCTGATCCATCGCCCGCGTCTGTTGCTGCTTGATGAACCGCTCGGCGCATTGGATGCGCTGACCCGTATTGAAATGCAGCAGCTCATTGAACGTTTATGGCTGGAGCAGGGCTTTACCGTATTGCTGGTGACGCACGATGTCAGTGAAGCCGTCAGCATTGCCGACCGGGTGATCCTGATCGAGCAGGGCTCCATCGGCCTGGATTTGACGATCGATCTGCCTCGTCCGCGGCAGCGGGGTTTGCCCCGTCTGGCGGCGCTGGAACAGGAAGTGCTGGAGCATATTTTTAATCGGCATGAGGCGCGTTCCGTGGAAAGCGCGAAGTTAGCGCGCCAGCAGGTTAACGCGCGCGCGTAAAACGGGGACCGTCTAATGAGTCAGGAAACACCGGTACTGAGTCCGCAGGAATCGCGTCTTCTGCAATCCAGTGCCGAGCGGCAAGTTCGGCAGAGCAGAACCGATAAGATATTGGCTGAAATCCAGCAGGGGAAACCCGTCATTGACGTGGAGCGCGCCCGCTATTTCACCGAGTCGATGCGCGTAACGGAAGGCCAGTTACCGATCCTGCGCTGGTCGAAGGCGATGTATCACATTGCGCAGAACATCACGGTATATATTGACGATGAGCAGTTAATCGTCGGCCGGGCCGGTAAGCCGGGGCGCTATGGCATTCTCTATCCCGAACTGGATGGCGATTTTCTTGATGCCGCTATCAGCCAGCTTCCATCCCGGCTGGAATCGCCGTTTACCATTGATGAGCAGGACAGCGCGATTATTCGTGAAGAGATTTCTCCTTACTGGCAAGGCAAAACCTATCATGAGCATTTATCGCAGGCGTTGCCGGAAGAGACGTTGCGCCTGACTTACGATCCCAAGGACCGGCAGACCTCCCGCTTTATCGTCAACGAAACCTCTTCTTTTCGCTCATCCATTCAATGGGTGCATGATTATGAAAAGGTATTGCAGCGGGGGTTTAAAGGCATTCGCCAGGATGCCGAGCAGCGTCTGGCGCAGCTGGATCCGTTTAATCCGCTGGATAGCGTGGAGAAAGCGCCGTTCTTACAGGCGATTATCATCGCCGCCGACGCGATTGTGCTATGGGCGCAACGTCACGCGCGGCTTGCCGGAGAATTAGCGGCGAAAGAAAGCAACCCCCGGCGGCGCCAGGAATTATTGGACATCGCCGACCGCTGCGAGCGGGTGCCGGAACACCCGGCGCGGGATTTCCGCGATGCCCTTCAGTCGCAGTGGTTTACCCAGCTCTTTTCCCGTCTGGAACAGAAAACCGGCACCATTATCTCCAATGGCCGGATGGATCAGTACCTTTTCCCTTACTATCAGCGGGATATCGAGCGGGGAGTCCTGGACGATGAGCAGGCGCTGGAATGGCTGTCCTGCATGTGGGTGTCGATGGCGCAGTTTGTCGATCTGTATATCTCGCCGACCGGGGGCGCGTTTAATGAAGGCTATGCGCACTGGGAGGCGGTGACCATCGGCGGGCAGACGCCGGAAGGTATGGATGCCACCAACGTGTTGTCGCACCTGTTTTTACGTTCTAAACGCGAGTTTCCCCTGCATTATCCCGATCTGGCCGCCCGGATTCACAACCGCACCCCCGCGGGTTTTCTTTACGCTATCGCGGAGACGATCAAGGAAGGCACCGGCTTTCCCAAATTGATTAATGATGAGGAAGTCGTTCCTTTGCTGCTATCCAAAGGGGCCGAGTTTTCTCAGGCTTATGACTATGCGGTTTCCGGCTGCGCCGAATGCCGGATGCCGAACCGCGATACTTATACCAGCCCCTGCGCCTATATCAATTTTCCGGCGGCGCTGGAAATGACGCTCTATAACGGACGGATGAAACGCTATGGCGCGGAGCTGCTGGGGCTGGAAACCGGCGATCCGCTGAATTTCGCCTCATGGGACGATTTTTGGCAGGCTTACCTCCGGCAGCATATCAATTTTCTGCGTCACGCCTTTATCCAGCAGAAGATCATCATTGATTTGCGGGCGCGGCATTTCGCCTGGCCGCTGGGTTCGGCGCTGCATGATTTAGCCATGGCGGCCTGCAAGGATATCCATCAGCCGGTGATTGAAGGCGGGATTGATTTAGGCTACTTCGAATTTATGGGCTACGGCACGGTGATTGATTCGCTGGCGGCGATTAAAAAGCTGGTTTACGAAGAGCGGCGCATCTCCATATCGCAACTGCTGGAGGCGCTGGAAAACAATTTTGAACATCATCAGGTGCTGCGCGCGCTGCTGATGAACGCGCCCAAATACGGCAACAACGATCCTTATGCCGATAATATCGGCAAAGCGCTGGATAAAGCGTGCCTGGAATTTACCCGTAAATATTCACAAACGCTTGGCGTGCATCTGGATCTTCGGCTGGTGCCTTTCACCTCCCATGTGCCGTTCGGCAAGGTGGTGCATGCCACGCCAAACGGCCGTAAAGCCTGGATGCCGCTGTCGGATGGCTCATCGGCCTCTCAGGGATGTGATAGCAAAGGACCGACGGCGGTGCTGCTGTCGAATTATCAGACCAAGAACTATCAATTCCGTGAGCGGGCGGCGCGATTGCTGAATATTAAATTCACGCCGTCCATCGTGGCGGGTGAGACGGGAACCCGCAAATTGTGCGATTTGATCAGAGCCTGGTGCGATCTGAAATTGTGGCATGTGCAGTTTAACGTCATTAACCGGGAAACGTTGCTGGCGGCCAAGGCCGATCCTGAACGTTACCGGGGGCTGATTGTGCGCATCGCCGGCTACAGCGCCTATTTCACCGATTTGTCGCCGGATTTACAGGACGATCTGATTGCCCGTACCGGGCATGAAATGTTCTAGACGGTGCCGCCATTGACAGAGACTCCGCCGCTTGACCGCCGTTTTCCGCGTTCGATTACGGTAAACAACGCCATGCCGCCGCTTACGGGCTGGGTGTTTAATACCCAGCGTTACTCTCTGCATGATGGCGCGGGGATCCGTACGGTGGTGTTCTTGAAAGGCTGCCCGCTGCGCTGCGCGTGGTGCAGTAATCCCGAGTCTCAGCATGGCAAGCCGGAAATCGCCGTTGATGCCGGCAAATGCCTGGGAAACACGGCCTGCGGGTTGTGCCAACCGCAATGTCCGGCGGCGGCGCTTGGCTATGCGCCGTCGGGAGCGATCCATATTGACCGCGGCCGCTGCCGCCACTGCCTGCAATGCGTTACCCATTGCCCGACGCGGGCTTTGCACCATTTCGGCGAGCGGATGACGGTGCGTCAGGTACTGGATATTGTGGAATCCGATGCGATTTTTTATCGGCGCTCCGGCGGCGGATTAACGCTGAGCGGCGGCGAACCCCTGATGCAGGGGACGTTTGCGCTGGCGTTGCTGCAGGAAGCTAAGAAAAGAAATATCGGTACGCTGCTGGAAACCTGCGGCGACGGCAACTGGCCGGTCCTGCGCGAGATCGCCGGTTACAGCGATGCCATTTACTTTGATGTTAAAAGCCTTGACGATGAATTGCACCGCCACTTTACCCTGCGCGGCAATCGCCGCATCCTGAATAACTTATTGCGTTTGCGCCGCACGTTTCCCAATTTGCCCATTCATGTGCGAACCCCCCTTATTCCGGGGTTCAACGCCACAAAGAATGCGATCAATTCGATCGTCGACTTTGTCCTTGCGCTGCCGCGGGTCAGCTACGAAATTCTGCCCTATCACCGGTTAGGCAGCGACAAATACCGGCTGCTGGGGCGGGAATATTTCCCGGACGAGCAGCAACTTCAGAATGACGCCGCGGCCGGTATTATTCAGCAGGCGAAAGTCCGCTGTGGTAAACGCTATGGCGCGCCGGTGAATAACGAGCTTTCTGTTTAATCTGCTAGATACCCAATATTGACCCCGCGCCGCGCCATTGAGCCTGTAGGATGCGCTTATTTGAAGCGCGGTGAGTTTCATCGCTCGTCATAGCGGGAGCGATAAGTCGCCGGTTAATACATTGGGCAGGGCGCGCAGCACGAGGGAGGGAACCAGCAGTTTGACCTCGCGGGTTCCTCCGCCCATGATGAGGACGGGCTGGTGTAAAACGGCATTATCAATCAGCACCGGCCAGGTGTCGGGCAGGCCGAAAACCGTCATTCCGCCGGGAATCATCCCGGTGAGCGCCGTGGATTTCTCCATGCGGGCAAAGGAGATGCGCTGCGCCGCGAGCAATTGCTTTACGGCGCCGTTGACGTCGAGGCGCCGGGCGCCCGTGCAGACGGCGGCGGCATAGGCTTCAACCCCCTGTTTTTTAAATTTCAGTATCAGCGTGTTGGCGCAGATTTCCAACGGATAACCATAACGTTTGCTGAACACGCTGGTATCGGATGCCTCACCGTCGACGGTAAAAGCCTTGAGCGATAAAGGGGCGATCTGTTGCAGTACATGCGCGGGGATCTGCGCATCAAGTTGTTGGGGATCGCGTAATTTATCATGGTGGGACAGCGCCGTTAGTTTTACTGCTCCGTAGCCGCTTTGCGTCATCGTTGAATCCTTTTGCATCAGTTAATATTGCCCGGCATGGCGTACTTTTTCCGGCTTGATTTTTTTCTCATATAAAAACTGAGAAAGATGTTTTTCCAGCGTTGGCGTTTCGGTCAGAAAACCATCATGTCCGTAGAGTGAGTCAATTTCAACGAACTGCGCATTTTTGATATGTTGCGACAGATATCGTTGTTCTCTGACCGGGAAAAGGTGGTCTGAACCGATCCCGATAACCAGCGTTCTGGCTTCTATTTGTTCCAGCACGATCTCCGTTTTACTTCTCTTTCTGCCGATATTGTGGGTGTCCAGGGCGTTAAGCAAATGCCAGTAACAATAGGCGTCGAATCGGCGGATAAATTTTTCGCCTTGATGGCGTTGATAGGCGGCGGCCAGAAAATTATCCAGCTTATGCCGATCGCGTTCCTGCTGGGTATGAAGGTAGGTGTCAAAGCAGCGGTAGGATAACAGGGCGATACTTCTGGCCGCTTTCAACCCGGCCATACCGCCGTTGGGATCGACGCCGTCAAAGGTTTTATCGGCCAGCAGGGCCAGCCGCTGGCTTTCGTTGAAGGCAATTGCCCAGGGGGAACTAACGGCATTGGTGGACAAAAGCGCCATTTGCCGGATACGCCGGGGTTCGTGGATGGCCCATTCCAGCGCCTGCTGGCCCCCCATGGAGCCGCCGATCAATAGAAAAATGCACTCTATGCTCAGATAGTCGGCGAGCAGGCTGTGTGCGAAAACCATATCCCGAATAGTGATCGGGGGAAAATCATGCAGATAAGGTTGCTTGGTCGACGGGTTGAGACTTTGCGGGCTGGTGGAACCATAGGGCGAACCGGGCACGTTGGCGCATACGATAAACCAGCGGCTGGGATCAAGGCACTTTCCGGGGCCGACCAATCCAGGCCACCAGACTGTCACATCCGAGCTCCCCGTCAGTGCATGACAAATCCATATCACGTTGGATCTGTCCGTATTAAGCGTTCCATAGGTGTGAAAAACGATATCAATCCCCTGGAGAAACGAGCCGTTCTCCAGGATAAAAGGGGAGTCCGAGTGAAAATGATGGCGCGTCATGGACATGTCGGGTTATTTACTGGCCTTGAACGCCTGTTCGATGTCCGCCTTCAGATCGTCGATATGCTCAATCCCCACCGAGAAGCGCAGCCCGGCCGGCGTGACGCCGGCGGATATTTGCTGTTCGTCGCTCAACTGCTGGTGGGTAGTGGCCGAAGGCTGGATAATCAAGGTCTTGGCGTCGCCAACGTTAGCCAGGTGCGTAATCAGCCGCAGGCTGTTGATAAACCGGCTGGCGCGCGCTTTGCCGCCGCTGATTTCCACGGACAGCACGCTGCCAAACCCTTTTGTTAGGTATTTATGGGCCGTATCGTATGCCGGACTGGAGGGTAGGCCCGGATAATTCACGCTTTCCACTTCCGGATGTTTTTCCAGCCAGCGGGCCAGTTCCAATGCGTTATCAACATGCCGCTCTACCCGCAGAGAGAGCGTTTCCAGCCCTTGCAGGAGCAAAAAGGCGTTAAAAGGCGACAGCGTCGGGCCGAAATCACGCAGACCTTCGACCCTGGCGCGGATAATAAACTGAATGTTGCCCAATTCACTGCCGGGGCCGAAAACCTCGTTATATACCAGACCATGATACGCCGCCGATGGCGTGGAGAATTGCGGGAATTTCCCGTTTCCCCACGGATAGTTGCCGCCATCCACTATCACGCCGCCGATACTGTTGCCATGGCCCCCGATCCATTTGGTGGCGGACTCCACCACCACGTGCGCGCCATGCTCAAGGGGGCGAAAAAGATACCCGCCGGCGGCAAAGGTATTATCGACCACCAGGGGTAAGTGATATTTTTGCGCCAATTCGGCGAAATGGTCGAAATCAGGGAAGCCCAGACGCGGATTACCGATGGTTTCAAGATAAAGCGCTTTGGTATTTTCATTAATCAGGCTTTCGAAACTCACCGCGTTATCATCTTTGGCGATACGGACTTCCACGCCCAGGCGCTTAAACGAGAGATTGAACTGCGTCCAGGTGCCGCCATACAACGAAGGCGAGGAGACGAAATTATCGCCCGCCTGCAATATATTGTTCAGCGCGATAAATTGCGCAGCCTGACCGGATGCCACCGCCAGCGCGGCAACGCCGCCTTCCAGTGCGGCGATGCGCTTTTCAAAAACGTCAGTGGTGGGATTTTGAATCCGGGTATAGATATTGCCGAATTCACGCAATGCGAACCGATCCGCGCCCTGCTGGGCATTTTCGAAAGCATAGGAGGTTGTCTGATAGATAGGCACGGCCCGAGCCCCGGTCGTGGGATCGGGCTGTTGGCCGGCATGAAGTTGCAAGGTTTCGAATTTTAACGATGCCATAAAATATTCGCAATTAAGTTAGAGAATAAGAGCATCAGGTAAACATACGCGGGATTATTTGTTAACTGACTAAAAAGGATATTGATTGTTAATTTCGTACTATGGCTTTGGGGTTTAAGCGCAATAAATCCGCTAATAATATATATATTCAAGAATATGCCGTATTCAGTTAAATAGGCTTTTTTTTTATAAATGAGAAATAGGAGAGAAAAGTTATTTTTTTGCATCAATATATCGCGCAAAAATGGTTCTATTTTCTTTCATCGATAAATGCCCATTCAGGCTGATGACTAAGTTCGAAACATTGCCATTAATGACTCCCACCCAGCCTCCCCCTTGCCAGTTGTCTCTTAGTCACATTTTTATGCGGACTTGGAGATAGTTTCGTGCGCCACAATGCCGCTATTTTCATGCTGCCTCGCAGCACGCTCCCGACATAGGGGGCTCAGACGCCAGCCCCCTATGAACCCCGGCTTGCGGCTAAATTATGTCGCTGCGCGATGCCTTCGGAATCGGATCGCTCTTACCGAACCGCCAGTGACGCGTTCCCGACGCGGCACTGGCTTGAACCGCATCCGTGCGGTTCATTCGGGAGCCCTCCGCTTCCTCAGCATAATTTCTTACGCCGGATAACGGCAACCCCCTCATAGCCCCTACATTTGTGACTAAGAGACAGGCGAAGGGGCGGGGTGGGGTTAGAATCAGAAGGTTTGTCAGCAGTCTGACGGCCTGAAAGGCCGTGATTGCGTGAATTACTTTTTAAACTTGTCGCACAGCGCCAGCGTTGCGCCGCGGAACACGCCCAGATCGCTGCCGACGGCGACAAAGCGGGCTCCCCACTCCAGATAGCGTCGGGCGTCTGCTTCTACCGGCGCCAGAATCCCGCTCGGTTTGCCGTGCGCCGCTGCGCGTTGCAGGATATGCCGGATCACTTTCTGCACTTCGGCATGATTCGGTTGCCCCAGATAACCCAGCGCGGCGGAGAGATCGCCCGGTCCGACGAAAATGCCGTCAACCCCGTCTACCGCGGCGATGGCATCCAGATTGTCCACGCCTTCCTGACTTTCGATCTGTACCAGAACGGTGATGTTGTCGTTAATCGTGGCGAAGTAGTTGGGTTCCGTGCCGAACGCATTGCTGCGGTGTCCCACAGACACGCCGCGGATACCGGCGGGCGGATAACGCGTCGACGCCACGGCGCGCACCGCTTCTTCTTGCGTTTCCACAAACGGGATCAGGAAATTGTAAAACCCGATATCCAGCAACCGCTTGATAATCACCGGTTCATTGCAGGGCGGGCGCACCACCGGCGCGCTGTGGCTGCCTTTCAATGCCATCAGTTGCGGAATAAACGACAGCACGTCGTTTGGCGAATGTTCGCCGTCCAGCACCAGCCAGTCGAATCCGGCCAGTCCCAGTATTTCGGTGGTGGTCGGATTTCCCAGCCCGCACCAGCAGCCGATAAGCGTTTTTTGTTGCTGCAAATCCTGACGGAAACGGTTAGGTAAGAGCGGCGTTTTCATTTTTCATCCTCAGTAATTGGAAGGTGTTGTTCAATAACGGTCAGCGCACCAGACACGGACGTTTGTTATCGAACGTCCACCCGGGAACAAGATATTGCATTCCGGCGGCGTCATCGCGTGCGCCTAACCCATTGTTTTTATATAACGCATTGGCTTTATAAAGCTGATCCATATCCAGTTCGATACCCAAACCGGGGCGCTTCGGCACATCGATCCTGCCGCCGATAATCTGCAACGGCGCTTTTGTCAGGCGCTGGTTGCCTTCCTGCCAGATCCAGTGGGTATCGATAGCGGCGATATCGCCCGGCGCGGCGGCGGCGACATGGGTAAACATCGCCAGGGAAATGTCGAAGTGGTTATTGGAGTGCGACCCCCAGGTCAGCCCCCATTCATGGCACATCTGCGCCACGCGCACCGATCCCTGCATGGACCAGAAATGCGGATCGGCCAGTGGAATATCGACCGATTGCAACGCAATGGCATGTTTCATCTGACGCCAGTCGGTGGCGATCATATTGGTGGCTGTCGGCAAGCCCGTTGCGCGCCGGAACTCCGCCATCGTCTCGCGGCCGGAAAAGCCTTGTTCCGCGCCGCAGGGATCTTCGGCGTAGGCCAGCACGCCTTTCAGCTGTTTGCCAAGCTGAATCGCTTCCTGCAGCGACCAGGCGCCGTTGGGATCCAGCGTGATGCGCGCCTGCGGGAAACGGTTGGCCAACGCCGTGACGGCTTCCGCCTCTTCGCTGCCGGCCAGCACGCCGCCTTTCAGTTTGAAATCATTGAAACCGTATTTTTCATAGGCGGCTTCGGCTAAACGCACCACGGCCTCCGGCGTCAGCGCCTCTTCATGGCGCAAGCGATACCAGTCGCATTTTTCATCTGTCTGGCTCTGGTAGGGCAGATCGGTTTTGCGGCGATCGCCAATATAGAACAGGTATCCCAGCGCCTCGACGGCGTCCCGTTGCTGTCCGTCGCCCAACAGCGCCGCCACCGGCACGTTCAGGAACTGCCCCAGCAGATCCAGCATCGCCGCTTCCACGGCGGTAACCACATGAACGGTGATGCGCTGATCGAAGGTTTGCTGACCGCGACCGGATGCGTCTCGATCGGAAAACTGGCGAAATATGGCGTTCATGACGTTTTTGTATTCGCCCAGCGTTTTTCCTGTCACCAGCGCCGCCGCCTGTTCCAGCGTCCGGCGGATTTTTTCGCCGCCGGGCACCTCGCCCACGCCGGTGTGGCCGGCATTGTCTTTAAGAATAACGATATTACGGGTGAAATAAGGCGCGTGCGCGCCGCTAAGATTCAACAGCATGCTGTCGTAACCGGCGACGGGAAGAACCTGCATGTCGACAACAACCGGAGTATCAGGGAAATGATGGCTATCCATCGTGGACTCCTTAATTTGAATCGATAAATCTTCTGTGAAGATTCCAGACTGCTGACAAACCTTCTGGATCCAACCCCACCCCAACCCTCCCCTTCGCAGGGGAGGGGGAAAACCCTATTTTTTTATTGCGTTAGCACCTCCCCCTGACAAGGGGGAGGCCGGGTGGGGGTTGCTAACGGCAACGTTTAGAACTTTGTCATCAAACTCAAATCTTCTTTGAAAATTCTCTGCTTTCTGCGCAGTAAGCCGTAACGCCCAACGGCAAGCGGCTTTGCAAAACAAAGCCGCGGTTTGATGCTGCTATTTAGCGGTAGGCATGGCGAATTCCGGACCTTGCGCAATGCTGTCCGGCCAACGCTGCATGATGCTCTTATAGCGAGTATAGAAACGGATGGCCTCTTCGCCGTAGGCGTGATGTTCGCCGAACAGCGAACGTTTCCATCCGCCGAAGGAGTGCCAGGCCATGGGAACGGGGACTGGAACATTAATGCCCACCATGCCGGCTTTGATCGTGCGGGCGAAAGTGCGCGCTATGCCGCCGTCACGCGTAAAGCAGACGGCGCCGTTGCCGAACTCATGGGCATTGGTCAGCTCAACCGCCTCTGCAAATGTCGCTACCCGGACGATAGACAGCACCGGTCCGAAGATCTCCTCGCGATAGATGGTCATGTCCGGCGTGACGTCGTCAAACAGCGTCGCGCCGACAAAATAGCCGTTTTCCGCGCCCGGGACGCGGAAATTACGGCCGTCCACCAGCAGCCTGGCGCCTTCTTCCGTCCCTTTATCAATGTATTGGGTAACGCGCGCCTGATGTTCCGCGGTAACCAGCGGCCCCATATCGGCTTCACCATCCGTGCCGTTGCGCACTCGCAGTTTCTCAATACGCGGCAGCAGCTTCGCCACCAGTTCGTCGCCGACGGAACCTACCGCCACGGCGACCGAACAGGACATGCAGCGTTCTCCCGCCGCGCCATATGCCGCGCCGATCAGCGCATCCGCCGCCTGATCAAGGTCGGCGTCAGGCATAACGGTAATATGGTTCTTGGCGCCGCCGAGCGCCTGTACGCGCTTGCCATGCTGGCTGGCCTGACGGTGAATGTATTCGGCGACCGGCGTTGAACCGACAAAGGAAACGGCCTCCACTTTAGGATGCGTCAACAGGCGATCCACGGCTTCTTTGCCGCCTTGCACCACATTGAAAACGCCGTCCGGCAATCCGGCTTCCTTAAGCAGGCGGGCCAGCATCAGGCTGACGGACGGATCGCGTTCAGACGGCTTCAGTACGAACGTATTGCCGGTAGCCAACGCCATCGGGATCATCCACAGCGGCACCATGATCGGGAAATTGAACGGCGTGATGCCGACGCACACGCCAAGCGCCTGACGCAGGTTCCAGTTATCGATATTGCCGCCGATATTGTCAGAGAACGAACTTTGCAACAGGCTGGGCGCGCCGCAGGCAAACTCCACCACTTCGATACCGCGAGTGATTTCGCCCATGGCGTCGGACAGCACTTTGCCGTGTTCGCGGGTGATGATTTGCGCCAGCTCTTCGCTATGTTTTTCCAGCAATTCTTTGAAACGAAACAGAACTCTGGCACGGCGCAGCGCGGACTGAGACGACCAGCCGTCAAACGCGGCGGCGGCGGCTTCGACGGCGAGATCGACGGTTGCCGGACGCGCCAACGCCACCTGAGCCACGACTTCGCCGAGCGCGGGGTTGTATACCGGCTGTTGTCCGTCCTGTTCGCCTTCCACCTCTTTCCCATTGATAAAATGTTGGATTCTTTCCATTACAGCATTTCCTCTCTCTTTCGGTTCATGGAGAAATAAATAACGCGGATTAAAACGGCGGGTTTCTTTCACCACCGCGTCTTTTTTGCCTTGACGCCTGGCGGTATTCAGGCGTCAACACCGGTTGGGTCATTACTGAATCGGCGGTTCAGGAATCAAGCCTTGTTCACCCGGCACGGTTTGTAGAAAATCAAAATCGCAGCCATCGTCCGCCTGGCTGACGTGTTCGGCGAATAACCGACCATAGCCGCGCGGATAATAAGGTTGAGGCGGCGTCCACGCTTCACGACGCTGCTCCATTTCTTCTTCGGGGATCAGTAAGTTAAGCTGGCGTTTTGACACGCTTAACTCAATGTTGTCGCCATCGCGCACCAGCGCCAGCGGCCCGCCGATGAAAGATTCGGGCGCGATATGCACCACGCAGGAGCCAAAACTGGTGCCGCTCATGCGCGCATCGGACAGGCGCACCATATCGCGGATCCCCCGTTCCAGCAGTTTTTTCGGGATCGGGATCTGTCCCCATTCAGGGAAGCCGGGAGCGCCCAACGGCCCCGCGTTCTTCAGCACCAGTACGGAGTTCTCATCCACGTCAAGAGCCGGGTCGTCAATGCGTTTCTGCAGATCTTCCACGTTGTTGAAAACAACCGCTCGGCCGACATGATCATGCAGCCGCGGATCGGCCGCATGGATTTTTAATACCGCACTGTTGGGCGCCAGGTTGCCGCGCAGGATCACCAGACTGCCCAGTTCCCCCAGCGGTTTATCCAGCGGCAGAATCACATCGTCGTTGTACACTTCCGCATCGGCGAAGTTTTCCCCCAGCGTTTTGCCGTTCACCGTCATCGGCGAGCCGTCAATCAGCGTACCCAGGCGGTTGAGCAAGGCCCGCAGGCCGCCGGCGTAATAGAAATCCTCCATCAGATATTTCCCGGCGGGGCGAATATTGGCCAGGTGGGGCACTTTCTGCGACAGCTCATCGAAACGATCCACGGTGAGAGGGATGCCGGCCCGGCGCGCCATGGCGATCACATGAATCACGGCATTGGTGGAACCGCCGAGCGCCAGCGCGGTGGTAATGGCATTATCGAAGGAGGCGGGGCACAGGAAATCCGAGGGTTTGAGATCTTCCCAGACCATTTCGACGATGCGGCGACCGGTGCGTTCGGCCATGATGGCATGACGCGAATCCGGCGCCACAATGGATGACGCGCCGGTAAAACAGAAGCCCAAGGCATCGGCGATGCTCATCATGGTGGGCGCGGTGCCCATGGTCATACAGGTTCCGGCCGAACGGGAGATGCCGTTTTCCACCTCTTCCAATTGCTCTTCGCTATACTCTCCGGCTTTATATTTGTACCAGGAGGCGAACAGATCGGTGCCCGAGCCGAGAAATTTCCCTTTATTGTCGCCGCGCAGCGACGGCCCGGCCGGTAAATAAATCGCGGGAATATTCATGGAGATGGCGCCCATGATCAGGCCGGGCGTGGTTTTATCACAACCGCCCATCAACACCGCGCCGTCAATGGGATGGGATCGCAGCAGTTCCTCGGTTTCGATTGCCAGCAGATTGCGATAGAGCATGGCCGCCGGTCTGACATATGGCTCGCCCAGCGACATGGCCGGTAGTTCAATAGGAAATCCGCCGGCCTGAAGAATGCCGCGCTTGACTTGCTCGGCGCGTTCTTTGAAATGCGTGTGACATGGGTTGATCTCGCTCCAGGTATTGACAATCGCGATCACCGGTTTTCCCATGTAATCTTCACGGGCGTAACCTTGCTGGGCCATACGGGCGCGGTGCCCCAGAGAGCGGAATACCGGCGCGCCGTACCAGCGATAACTTCTTAGTGTTTCAGGCGTTTTTTTAATTTGTGCGCACATGGTTGCCTCCAGTTATTATTAGAAAACATATTCTCATTAGGTTATTGCTTGGCCGAAAAGTCTACGCGCTTGATCTCTCCCACCAGGAACAGGTAACAGAAGATAGCCAGGGCGGCGAAGACGGAAACGTACAGCAACGCGCCGCCGAACGAACCGCTTGTCGCCACGATGTAGCCGATAACGATCGGCGTTACGATACCGGCGATATTGCCGATGGTGTTGAACACCCCGCCGCTCAGGCCGATTGCTTCTTTCGGCGAGGTATCGGCGACGACCGCCCAACCCAGCGCACCGACGCCTTTGCCGAAGAACGAGAAGGACATCAGGAAAATCACCAGTCCGATAGAATCGGTGTAGTTGCACAACACCATGGACATGGAGCAGATCATGCCCAGGATAATCGGCGTCTTGCGAGCGAGAGACAGCGAGTAGCCGCGTTTTAACAGGGCGTCGGATATCACGCCGCCTAAAATCCCGCCGACAAAACCGCAAATGGCAGGCAATGAGGCCGCGAAACCGGCGTTAAGTATCGTCAGGCCGCGTTCCTTCACCAGATAGATGGGGAACCAGGAAATGAAGAACCAGGTCAACGTCGAGATACAGTACTGCCCGAGATAAACACCGACCAGCAAACGCTGCGACAACAGCATGCCGATCGTGACTTTCGGTACGTCCGGCGCCGGTTCGGCCGCCTTATCGACCACCGCCGTTTTCTGCTTCGAATCCAGATCGACCAGCGCGCCGCCTTCACGCATATAGTCCAGTTCTTCTTTGCTGAGGCGCGGATGATGCACCGGCGGATAAATTACCCGCAGCCAGATCAGGCTGATGATGATGCCGAGCGCCCCCATGAAGATGAACGGGCTGTGCCAGTCAGTGATGTGAACCAGCCATCCCATAATCGGCGCGAAAAACGCGGTGGCGAAATATTGCGCGGAATTAAAGATAGCCGACGCCGTGGCGCGCTCTTTTTGTGGAAACCATGAGGAAACGATTTTACTGTTGCCGGGGAACGCCGGGCATTCCGCCAGACCGACAATAAAACGCAGCGTGAAAAGCAAAACCACGGCCAGCGAGACGCCGCCGAACACCGTGATGCCGTGAAACAGAAAAATAAATCCTTGCAGCAGGGTAAAGAGCGACCAGAAAAAGATACTGGCGAAATAAACGCGTTTGGCGCCGTAGCGATCCAATAACCAACCGCCGGGGATCTGGCCTATGACATAGGCCCATGCAAAGGCGGAAAAAATATATCCCATAGTGATTGAATCAATACTTAATTCATCGGCCATCGGCGAACCGGCGATAGCCAATACCGCGCGATCGCCGTAGTTAATTGCGGTCACAATAAACAACATCAGAATGATGTGATATCGCACGTGTTTGCTCTTTTTTATGTTTTCCTGCTGTTGAGCTAAGTGTGTCATTATTTACTCCAGCATCGAATAAATCAGTTTGTAGGGATGAGGATACTGAGCTGAATGCATCGGACAGAGAGATGTCATATGTCTCTAATCCAGCGCACCATCAGCGATAGGCGATATGTAACTTCCTGTTGTAAATAAAAAGCCTGTATTAATAGATTATTTGGGCAACAGGAGGTTAAACGCCTCACGTTGATTAGTTTAGGGAGCGGTGTACATGCTGACCAGATACAGTTTTATTGCATAAAAATAAACTGTATTGTTTTAAAAACAATACAGTTATAAAAATAAAACTCAATAAAAACAATTAATTATATATAATTTAGCCAGGCTAATGTTTTAATTAATTAACTGTACAGGTCACGATAGAATATTTTAGTGACGACATAGACACTTTATTGTCTCCTCAGAATGCGGTAGGGGGAAAAATAGGGTAAAAACGCATAAAAAGAGATGCTTTTGAAATATTTTATCTGATTTTGTTTATAATGAAATTTATATTTTCATTTTATTTTCATCCAGAAAATGAAGAAATTCATTTTGGTAACGTTGTAAAAAAGCCACGTTAAAACGAATCCACGGACTGGCGCAGCGATGAGGATGAAATAATGTTCCCGGCGCTAAAAACAATTTATGTTGTCGTGCGATTTCCGCCAGCTTCAAAGCATCCGTGGCATTTTTCATCGGGCAGGCATATAGATAAAAACCATTGACGGCCTGGGTATGAAGTTGCCAGCCGATAGTCTGAAAAAACTGGCCGGCGCTGGTTTGCGCCTGGGCCAAACGCGTTCGTAACCGGGTACGGTATTTATGATATTGCCCATCTTGTAATACGGATAGGATAACGCGCTCGGTCAGTTCTGAACTGGTCAGCCCGGACATCATTTTAAACACGATTAATCTTTCAATAAGCTCCGTATTGCCAATCACGTATCCGACCCGCAGGGTAGGAGAGAGCGTTTTGGAAAAACTGCGAATTTGCGTAACGCGCTTCATTCCGCCCATTGACAGTAACGATACCGCGTCTTGCGGCATCAGTTCTCCCGATACATTGTCCTCTACCACATGGATACCGTATTGCTCCATTAACGATAATATCTTGTGGGCCATGCCAAGCGACAGGCAGGCGCCGGTCGGATTCTGAAACCAGGGGTTGGTGATATACAGACGTGGTTTTTCCCGCCGCAGCACTTCAGCCATACGATCCATATCCGGTCCCTGAGACGTCCAGGGAATGCCGATAGGGCGGATACCGCGCAACATTAGCGACGTGAGGAAGTTACAATAGGCGGGCTCGTCCACCAATACGCTGTCGCCACGGTTGAGTAAGGCCATGGAAACAATGTCCAATGCTTTACTGGCGCCTTGCGTCAGCAGGATATTCTCAGGACTGACCGGTTGCATATTTTCCGGTAACGTGACGGCCAGATGCTGGCGCAGCGGGAGATATCCCCAGGATTCACCATAGCCTGAATTGCTCAGATTCTGGCGCGACACGGTCCTCAGCGCTTTCGCCAGGGTGTCTTGTTGGTACCAATCGTCCGGCAGCCATCCGCAGCTCAGTTGGCGATATTCGGGCGAGGAAACATAGATACTGGATAATAACCAGTAATCATTAACGGGGTTTATGGCATTGTTTTCATTGGCCGTGACCACCCGGGTTTCGCTTATTCCGGATTCGGCGACGTAAAAACCCGAGCCAGGACGCGCCGTTATCCAGCCTTCGGCGACCAGCTGTTCATAAGCCTGCACTATCGTGGAATTACTGACGGAAAATAAGCTGGCGCCACGGCGCACTGACGGCAACCGCTGTCCGCCAGGCAGTTGCTTGCTGGCGATGGCGTTGCGCAGGGTGCTTACGACCTGAACGACCAAAGGTGAAGGGAGCGTTCTGTTAACGGGAGAAAAAAGCTGACTCACAAGCATCCTCACATAAGTAATGATTACCAAGCGTTTCCAATTCAAATCGTTCAATCCGGCTTTAAGGTGAACCCGAATTTACTCTCGTCATCATGGGCGATGTTCGCATTCAGATTTGTCGCTCGTTTCGACAATCAATCTGTTGTCATCTGTATTCTTCATTCTCCTATGCACGATGGGGTTATATCCACGTAGAGTGTATGCGCTATGTTTCGACTTTGTATAGCGCATCCGCGAGTGACAGGAATCCGTTCCCATTCAGTCAAGGCTGGCGTCGATCGTTATTGTGTGTGGGGGGGGAAAGGGGGACGTGTAATAAACGGTAGTGGTATTACAATGCCCCTGTCAAATATTGCGCCTCGCCGTCGCAGAAGCTCCAGTCGCCTTTATGGTTGGTAATAAAGGTAATCATCAGATCGTTGCCGTCGATTCCGCAATGCGTATTGAATTCATGCGCCAGCGTTTTCATAAAAAACTGTTTCTGTTCGTCACTACGCGGGCTGGTGTAAACCCGCACCATGACCAGCTTGTCCGTGCGCGTAAAACCCAGGCCGGTATCCTGAAAAACCATGTGATGAGCTTTGTTTTCGTGAACAATCTGGTAACGGTCGCGTTCTGGAACCTGGAAGGCCTGCAACACGACACGGTGCGCTGTATCTAACAGGGTTTTTATCTCGGATGCGGAACGGCCTTCAATAACATCAAATTGCAGTAATGGCATAACGTGTCTCCGTCAATATGTGGGGTTAAGTATTGCATTGGGGAATATCTTGGCTGTTCTTTGACCAGAGAAAAAGCGCTATAGTTGAAAAGATTATTTTCTATTTTGAACAATCATCATGAAAAACATCAAAACAAACGCCCTGTGGATGCATCTGTATTGGCTGACGGTATTGGCCGAACAGCGGAGTTTTACCCGCGCCGCTGAACGATTGGAAGTGAGTAAGGCCGCAATGAGCCAAAAGATCAAAGAGTTGGAAACGCTGGCCGGCGTCGCTCTGGTTCAGCGCACCACGCGCAGCGTGCGTTTGACCCGGGCGGGAGAAAAGCTGGTGGCGGAGTTACAGGAGCCGTTCGCGCAGATTGAGCAGAGTTTTTTCGCCGTACGCGATGACAGCGGTCCGGTGCGCGGACTGATTCGCATTACCTCGCCCGTGGCGTTTGCGCGTCAGCAACTGGTTCCAAATATCAGCGTGTTTTTACAGGCGTATCCGCAGGTACGTATTCAGCTTGAGGTGTCGGACAGGATCGTGTCGCTAACCAGCGAAGGATTCGATCTCGCCATCCGTCACAGCAATCATTTGCCCGAAACGCATGTCGCGTTGCCGCTGTGCGAGACGCGGACGCTGCTGGTGGCATCGCCAGAATACCTTGACGCGCGTGGGGTTCCCGCGCATCCGGCGGAACTGACGGCGTATGATTGTCTGTATTATCCGCGCGGCACCGAACTGCCGCGCTGGCGTTTCGTGCATCGTCCGACAGGCGGCGAGGCGCTAACCGTAAATGTGAAAGGCCCGTTCGCCACCAATAACAGTGAATCGGTGCGGGATGCGGCATTGAGCGGTTTGGGCATCGCCATGCTGCCGGATTTCAGCGCGCACACGGCCATTGCGGCAGGCACGCTGCGTGAAGTATTGCCAGACTGGCAAATTGTCGAGGCATTCGCCGACAAAATATGGATCGTGCGTCCTTACGCCGCGCAGGTGCCGCGCGCCGTCACCGTTTTTACTCATTGGCTGCGATCGCGGTTTACACCCTGATCAAGAAGGGACTGTAGTTAACTCAGCTTCTGATGGCTAGTCTGTTTAAACTCTGGGTCTCCAGGGTTATCTGATTCATTCGGTATTTCCCCTACCTTTTCAACAAACCCGGTCAGATCCAGCTAGTGCGTTTTTGGCAGATGCGCTGGGCGTCGCCGATCGGTCGTTTTACCGGGCGGGTAACATGGGGTCAGGCATCGTTGTACTTATATATCAAATCCCTATATGTGGGACGATCTCCCACATTATAGAATTTCGCGGAACCCGTCACAAAAGCACCCTCCCTACCTGTGCTAAAAATGTCTGCAATTCAGGTTTATTCACAGGGGAAATACGATGAAATCGGAGAGTGCTGCGGGGGCCAGCGGTGTTCAGACTCTGCTTAGGGGGTTATCGGTTATTGATGCCGTAGCCGCCGGTCATCGTGATTTGAAATCCATCGGCGAATATGTGGGCACCTCGCGCAGCACAACGCATCGCCTGGTCAACGCATTGGTCAGCAAGAACTTATTAAGGTTCGTGGATAAGGACGGCTATTATCTCGGCCCGAAATTAATCGAGCTCGGCACCAGTTCCCTTAACGCCTACCCGTTGAGGATTGCGGCCAAGCAGACCCTGGAGGATCTGGCGAAGCTGACCCAGGATACGGTGCATCTCGCCATCAGGGAAGGCAACGACGTGCTGTACATCGATAAGATCCCCGGTACGCGCGGGCTGGAGATGCGTTCCCGCGTCGGGCAGCGCATGCCGCTGTCATCCACCGGCATTGGTAAAGCGCTTATCCTCGACGAGGATGCCGATGAATGGAAAGCCATTTTCCAGGCGAATCAGCCGCAACGCGACGCAGAGACATTTATTCAGACGATGAGCAAATATGCTCAGAGCGGGTACGCATTTGATCTGGAGGAAAATGAATTCACCATCCGCTGCGTCGCCGCACCGGTGCGAGACGCCTCCAACCGGATTATTGCCGCTATTTCTGTCGCGAGCATTACGCCTTATATGCCCGACAGCCGCATGAGTGAACTTATCAATATCGTTAAAGGCTATGCCGACGCCATTTCCAACGAAATGGGGTGGAGCAGGGCATTGTTTAATCTGCGTCGCAGAGTGCCGGCAGGGAAAAAATAACCAGATGAATATGATGACAACGCTAATTGCCCTGGACTGGGGAACCTCTATGCTACGTGCCTGTCGTCTGGGAAAAGACGGTTCGGTCCTGGAAAAAAGAACGCTGCCCTATGGCGTGACGAAACTGCCGCCATCGGCGACCAATCGGGAAGCGGCCTTTCTTCAGGTCTATACCCAGGCGTGTGGCGACTGGCTGCGGGAAACGCCGGCGTGCCCGGTGATCGCCTGCGGCATGATTGGCAGCGCCCAGGGCTGGCGTCAGGCGCCCTATATAGAGGCGCCCTGCGATATCCGGCAGTTGGCCCAGCAGTTAACCCGCGTTGAGACCGGACACGGCCAGTATTTTTCCATCGTATCCGGCGTATGGAAAGACGGCGACCTGCCCGAAGTGATGCGTGGCGAGGAGACTCAGATAGCCGGCGCGTTACAGCATGATGAACGGCTGCGTTCGACCATGGCGCGGCAGGGAAAAGCGCTGATCGCGCTGCCTGGAACACACGCCAAATGGGTTGAAGTGGCGCAAAACCGGATCGCGCACATCCAGACGTTCATGACCGGCGATCTTTACGATGCGCTGGCGCATCACACCATTCTGGCCACCACGATACAGCCCTCCGAGCAGCCGGACTGGGAGGCGTTTGCTCAAGGGGTGACGGTCGCTCAACGTTACAGATCATCCGTCGGCTTGCTCGGCACGCTGTTTTCCGTGCGCAGCCGTCTGCTGTGCAAACACATCACCGCGCAGCAGCAGGCCGACTATCTTTCCGGGTTGGTGCTGGGCAGCGAATTATTGGCGGTGTTGTCCAGGCTGACGCCGGAGTCCGACCAGGAGATTCCGATCACGTTCATCGGCTCCGAAGCGCTGTGTCAGCGCTATATCCGCGCGCTGACCTATCTGGAGTGTCCTTATCCGGTTCATATTTCTGACGGTGCGACAGAGAGGGGGCTATGGTACATCGCCCGCCTGGCAGGTCTGCTCGATTGACGCCGTTTTTTTGCCAACACCAGGGGACTTAACAATGGATTTCTTAACAACATTACGGCAAACGGGACTCATTGCCATTCTGCGGGGGATCACCCCCGACGAGGTCGAAGATGTCGGGCGCCAACTGTATCAGGCGGGGTTCCGCATCATCGAAATACCGTTGAACTCACCCGAGCCGTTGCGCAGCATCGCCCGTCTGCGGCAGGTTCTGCCGCAGGATTGCCGGGTAGGCGCCGGTACGGTCATGTCGGATAACGATGTGCGCGCGGTAAAACAACATCAAGGTGAAATCATCATCTCGCCGCATACCGATCCGGCCGTCATTCAGGAAACCAGAAAACTGGGTTTGATCAGTCTGCCCGGCGCGGCCACGCCAAGCGAGGCCTTTAGCGCGTTGTCCAACGGCGCGCACGGCGTCAAGATTTTTCCTGCCGAAGCCGTTTCCCCGCAAACGCTGAAGGCATGGCGCGCCGTCATACCCGCGGAGATCCCGCTGTTGCCCGTCGGCGGGATCACGGCCGAATCCCTATCCGGCTGGCTGGCAGCCGGCGCCAGTGGTTTTGGCATTGGCGGCATGCTCTATAAGCCCGGCATGTCGCCTGAGAGCGTCGGGGAGAATGCCGCCGCCTTTGTGCGGGCCTGGCGAAAATCCCGCGCATAATTAACTATAAAACTATATCTCTGTACTGGAGTGCTTTATGAAAACTCGTAATATTGTGCCTCACGCTCTGGCCGGGTTACTGGCCGCCACATCGCTCCTGTCCGCCGTACCTGCGCTGGCTGCCGACTATCCGGTTCGGCAGATAGAAATGATTGTTCCCTACAGCGCAGGCGGCGGCACTGATTTAGTCGCCCGTTCGTTTGCCGACGTAGCGAAAGAATATCTGCCCAAAGCCATCGGTATCGTCAATAAACCCGGCGGCGGCGGGGCGGTAGGCTTCTCCGAACTGGTCGCGGCGCGTCCGGACGGCTACAAAATCGGCCTTGGCACTGCGGAAATCACCATGCTGCCGCATATGGGGCTGGTCAACTTCAATGCCGACGATTTCGCCGCCATCGCGTTGTTGAACGCCGATCCGGGCGCCATCACGGTGAAAATCGATGCGCCATGGAATACCTTTGCGGAATTCATGGAATACGCCAAAGCCAATCCGGGCAAAATCCGCATCGGTAACTCCGGTTCCGGCGCTATCTGGCATCTGGCCGCGGAAGCGCTCGGCGATAAAACCGACACGAAGTTCAACAACATCCCTTACGATGGCGCCGCGCCAGCCATTACTGCGCTTTTGGGCGGGCATATTGAGGCGGTAAGCGTCAGCGCCGCGGAAGTCTCCACGCACGTGGCGGCGGGAACCGTGAAAATCCTCGGCGTCATGGCCGACGAACGCCTGGCCGCTTTCAAAGATGTGCCCACGCTGAAGGAAAATGGCGTCGATCTGTCCATTGGCACCTGGCGCGGCATTCTCGTTCCGAAGAAAACGCCGAAGGATGTGCAGGACGTGCTGGCGGAAACCGCGCGCAAGGTGGCGGAGAATCCCAGATTCGCCGAATCCCTGAGCCGCATCAATCTGAACTTCGACTACCGTAACGCAGAGGAGTTTCAGCAGTTGATCGAGCGCGACAACCGCTATTTCAAAGAGTTAATGACCAAGGTGGGCCTGGCGCAGTAGTCCGGTCGCCAATAGACGACCGCCAGACGTTAACCAGGCATAAGGCCTTTTTCAATAGGGGCCGCGATAGGATATCCGGGCCCCAGGCTGCCACAGAAACCTTTTAGCATCAGAGAAAATGAATATGGCTCATGAACCGAAAGATCCGGATATCCCCGTACCGGATAACGCGCATAAAATCGAAATCGTCATCGGTGTGGTTCTGATCCTGGTGTCGTTGGCCGCTATCGTTGCCGCACAGAAGTTTCCGGCTTCGCGTCTGGCGACCGATATCGGCCCCTCGCGCTTTCCGGTATTTTATTCCGTGGTGCTGATACTGCTCGCGTTAATATTAATTTTTAATAACCTGTCCATTATCAGGCGCAATAAACGCGCCGGCATTACGATCTCCGCTCCGCCATCGCCCGACGATGTGGATATCCGACACGGGAAAACCGTTCTAGGCATACTGGCATCCTTTGCCTGTTTCTTCGGTATGTATTATTTCGGGTACATCGTTTCCATGATCCCCTATCTGATATTCCTGATGTGGCTCATGGCGTTCAAACACAAAATATGGAATCCCGTCATCGCCATTGCCATCACGGGATTGACCTACGTGATTTTCTATCTTGGTCTGAATGTGGCCGTCCCCGTTGGTCTGCTGTTCGAATAAACGGCAAAGCATCGTAAAGAGGTAAAAATATGCAAGAACTATCCATGCTTGCAGATGGCTTCATCGCATTGTTCAATCACCCTACGGCGCTGTTGTTATCCGTGTTCGGCGTGTTTCTGGGCATTATGGTGGGGGCGCTGCCCGGTCTTACCGCCACCATGGGGGTAGCCATTCTGCTGCCGTTTACCTTTGGCATGGATCCGGTGACCGGTCTGCTGATGATTAGCGGGGTATTTTTCGGCGGCGTGTACGGCGGTTCCATCATCGCCATTCTGCTGAGGATCCCTGGCACGCCCGCCGCGGCGGCCACGGCGATTGACGGCTATGAGCTGACCAAACGGGGAGAAGGCGGCAGCGCGTTGGGGATCGCTATCATCTCCTCCACTATCGGCGGCACCATCAGCGTTTTGGTGCTGGTCTTCCTGGCGCCAATGCTTGCCCGCATCGCCCTGAAATTCAGCGCCGCGGAAAATTTCGCGCTGGCGATATTTGGTCTGAGCATCATTTCCAGCATTGCCGGCAAATCGATGATTAAAGGGATTATCGCCGGTTTCATCGGCTTGCTCATCGCAACCGTCGGGCTCGATCCCATGACCGGGTTCCCCCGTTTCACCGGTGGATTTCCCGAACTGATGAACGTGCCCTTTATTCCGGTGATGATTGGCCTGTTCGCCGCATCCGAAGCGTTTAAAGGTATGGCGGAAACCGATCTGATCAAGAAAAGCGCCGTCGCGATTGGCAGTGTGATCCCCACCAAGGCGACGATTAAACGTTGTCTGGCGACCATTCTGCGATCGTCGGGCATCGGTGTTTTCATCGGCACCATCCCCGGCGTCGGCGCGGAGATCGGGGCTTTCGTCGCCTATAACGAGGCCAAGCGCTTCAGCAAAACCCCGGAAAACTTCGGCAAAGGCGAAATCACCGCCGTCGCCGCCAGCGAAGCCGGCGCAAACGGCTGTACCGGCGGCGCCATGCTGCCGATGATGACGCTGGGGATCCCCGGCGACGCCGTCACCGCGATCATGCTGGGCGCCATGACGCTACAGGGACTACAGCCGGGGCCGATGCTGTTCAAGGAACACGGCGATATGGTGTTCACCATTTTCGCCGGTATGCTGTTCTGTTACGCCGTCATGCTGATCATGGGACTGGGGTCGCTGAAGCTGATCGTGAAAATGCTGCAAATCCCGAAACCCATTCTCACGCCGCTCATCATGGCGCTGTCCATCATCGGCACCTACGCCATCAACAACAGCATCTTCGATATCGGCATCATGCTGGTGGCCGGCGTCGTGGGCTACGTGATGGCCAAGTTCGAATTTCCCCCTTCGCCGGTCGTACTGGCGCTCATTCTGGGGCCGATGGCGGAAAGCAACTTCCGCCGGGCGATGTCGATATCCAACGGCAGCATGGATTTCATCTATACCCATCCCATCACCGCGGTCCTGCTGAGCTTGGCGGCGTTCACCCTGTTGTATCCTATTATCCGCAGCGTCATCAGGCACTTTAAAACTTCCGCCAGCCGCGTTGCCAGGTAACAGATAAACGTCGGCGCGCCCTGTACAGGGCGCGCCGCATAAAGCGCTAGCTCGCCCCAGCCATTGTCCAGCCGCGTCTTGCCGGTTCGATTTACAACTTATTACAAATCCTATGCGGCCGAAGACGTTCTTGTTTAACGTTTTATTCATGTGATTTGTTCCCGCCTTCCACCAGGGAGCGCGTTGGTTCTTCGTTGATCTCCACACCGTTTGTGCATTAGCGATCATACTTACCCCGGTAGACAGATTCTGAAGAGGAGCAGAAATGGGTTTTCTTGGCTGGACCGCCGTAACCGGTGGTTTATTACTGCTGATGTCGCTGGCGTCGGGCTGGATCAAGCGTGGTCCGATAACGGTGTTTGCGATTTACCTGGCGGCGGGGGTGTTATGCGGGCCGTGGGTGTTAAATCTGCTGCGGGTGGATATTGCCGCTCATGCGGAGCTGACAAAAAATATCACTGAAATCGCCATGGCCGCGTCGTTGTTTATTACCGGTCTTAAGCTGAGGCTGCCGTTAAAAAGCCAGGGGTGGCGCATTGGTTTGCGGCTTGCGTTTCCCGGCATGTTGCTGACGGTCGCGGGCGCGGCTCTTGCGGTGCACTATTTTGCCGAACTCTCCTGGCCGCTCTCACTGGCGTTTGGCGCGATTGTGGCGCCTACCGACCCGGTACTGGCAAGCTTAATCTCGGTTAACGATGCCAGCGATAATGACAATATGCGCGTCTCGCTTTCCAGCGAGGCGGGAATGAATGACGGCAGTGCGCTGCCGCTGCTGATGCTGGCAGTCATGCTGCTGACCGCGCCGGGCGGCGTATCGCTGGCGGCGTTCGGCCAGTGGGCGTTGGTAGACGTACTGTGGGCCATTACCGCCGGGGTGGCGATAGGTTTTGCCATGGGCCGCTTTGTCGGCCAGTACGCCACGCATCTGCGCCACACCCATCAGGACGTTGCGCCGAACGATTTCCTGGCGCTGGCGCTGATTGCCCTGAGCTATGCCGCCGCACAGGCGCTGGATGCGTCAGGATTTCTTGCGGCTTTTGCCGCCGGCGTCGGGCTGCGCCGGGCAGAAATGCGCGTCGTCAATCGCCAGCCTGCCGATGAATTTTCCGACAGCGACAACCGTCCTCCCGCAGAGGTGATGGTCAATCCCCATATCCGTCACGAACCGGGGAAAACCAATCCCACCAGTTCGGTTGGGTTAGTAGTGGGGGATGCCCTGTCGTTCGGCGATATGGTGGAAAGACTGTTTGCCGCGGGGATCATCATCGTGCTGGGCATCACACTGGCTCAACACTGGGATCCGGCAGGTCTGCTGATGGCCGCTTTGCTGTTTTTGCTGATCCGCCCGCTGTCGGTATGGATTGCCACTATCGGCATGAAAGCGCCGCGTGAGCAGCGCCTGATATTGGGATGGCTGGGAATTCGGGGAATCGGCAGCATTAATTACATTGCCTGGGCCTATACCCACGGACTGGCCGGTGACGAGGTAACAAGAATGACCGATATGGCCTTTACGTTGATCGTCGCCAGCGTGGTGGTACATGGCATGTCGGTAACCCCGCTGCTCAACTGGCGGCAGAGTAAAATTGCCGCCAGGCAGCGCGATAAGGACTGATCGGCAACGGTCCGATCACCCTGAGAAAATCACGGCAGCGCCGCTGCCGTGTCGCAGAATTGGCGCTGACCGACGAGTACCTGCTGACACTCATATTAAAAGCGGGCTTAAAGTAACGGGTAATAGAAGGATTTCAATAGAAGTAGATTTTGCTGGAACGCGAGAGAGGAGGTTTTCACCTCATTTCAATGATCTACAAACGTTAGGATAACTGTAGATATTTGAATTGGTACGACCGAGTGGACTCGAACCACCGACCCCCACCATGTCAAGGTGGTGCTCTAACCAACTGAGCTACGGTCGTACAGGATAGGTTGCGCTCTAATGGATTGGCATCCGTGAACTAACCTTTTGATTAAAATGCTATTTTGCATCCCAATGTCTGGAATGGCCGCTATTATGGACTGGTCCGTAATAGATGGCAAGACCTTTGTCTATCATACTCTTCCAGATGCTGAATGTTTGGTCAACTGGCACGGGCGGACCGTACCGCTACGAACGGAAAACGGTGATAAACCGCCGGGATCTCATTGCCCACAACCGAGAATATACGCTACCGTACTATTTGTTATGGCAGGGTTTTTCATAGCATGAACATCACAAATGTATGAAGGGTTGCCGTTGTTTGAATGCCGGGCTGTGTTAGCAGTCATAGACATAAGGAATAATATGAACATGGTGTATTTATTGATGGCGTTGGCCGGCGGAGCCGGTTTATCCATACAGGCCGCCGTCAATAGCCGTTTGAGTTTCGGGGTAGGGGGACAGCCGTTAATTGCCGCGCTGATCTCGTTTGGTATCGGTACGCTGTGCTTACTGGTGGTGGCGTTGATTCAGGCCGACTGGCACAGCATGGGGGCGAATATCGGACAGCAGTCGTGGTGGCGCTGGATCGGCGGCGTTATTGGCGCCGCTTTTGTGTTCACGTCGATTTTTCTTGCTCCCAAGCTTGGCGTTACCAACACCATGTTTTTGTTTATTATCGGCCAACTGGCCTCGGGTATGGCCATCGATAACTATGGTCTGCTTCAGATGCCGATACGGCCGGTGTACTGGTGGAAGTTCGCCGGTATAGGGGTGATGTTGCTAGGGCTGGTGCTGTTTATGTTCGGCGATCGCTGGTTTCAGCACGCTTGATGCGCCCGATCCCTCGTCGCGGCTGGTTTCTCTCCGTTAACTCATAGAACAACACAACAGGGGTGTGGTGAGTAAAGAGGCGGATTATTTTTGAGTGAGATCAAATTCCCATCAGTTTTGTAAACGTTAATTCAATTAATATTGATAATCATTATCATGTGTAATAAGGTGTGACTGCTCATTTTTTAGCAGGTCATATCTTTATGGCGATGACCTTTTCCTGAACGGGCTCAGGTTCGATTTCTTCATCACTCTTTATCTATGAGAAGAAGAATAAGCATATTGAACCCGGCCTTCTCTTTTGATTACGCAACAACAAGAGCTCCTCCTTTCTGAGGCAGTATCGCTTTCTCTGCTATCGGGATGGTAAGCAAAACGGGAATTGCATGATGATAAAAAAATTATCGCGTTATTCCGTGGCGACGCTGTTGGGTTTGAGTACGTCTACACTCTCTACATCTGCTTTGACGGCAGAGACGGCAACGGATGCTACGGCTACACAGAAAAAAATACTTTCTTCAGAGAACGAGGCGGGGGACACAATCGTGGTCACCGCGGCGGAGCAGACCCGGCAGGCGCCCGGTGTTTCAGTCATTACGGCTGAGGACATCAGTAAACGCCCTCCGGCGAATGATATATCCGAACTGATCCGCACCATGCCCGGCGTTAACCTTTCCGGCAATTCAAACAGTGGTTCCCGCGGGAATAATCGCCAGATTGATCTGCGAGGCATGGGACCGGAAAATACGCTGATCCTGGTTGACGGTAAACCGGTCTCAAGCCGGTCGGCCGTGCGCTATGGCTGGCGTGGCGAACGCGATACCCGCGGCGATACCAACTGGGTGCCGGCCGATATGGTCGAACGTATTGAAGTGCTGCGCGGTCCGGCGGCGGCGCGTTATGGCAACGGAGCGGCGGGCGGGGTGGTGAATATCATCACCAAACAGCCGGCTCAGGAGCTGCACGGCGCTTGGAATACTTATATGAATATGCCGCAGCATAAATCCGAAGGGGCGACCAAACGTACCGATTTCAGCCTGATGGGCGGCTTGACCGATACCCTGAGTTTCCGTCTATACGGCAATATCAATAAAACGCAGGCGGATGCCTGGGATATCAACGACGGTCATCAGCTTAGTCCGGAAGCCACCAATATTCCCGCCGGGCGCGAAGGCGTGCGCAATAAGGACATCAACGGACTGTTGCGTTGGGAATTTATGCCGCAGCAGACGCTGGAGTTTGAAGCCGGTTTTAGCCGTCAGGGTAATATCTACGCCGGCGACACGGAAAACAACAACAGCAACGAGACGTCCCTGGATAAATACGGACAGGAAACCAATCGTATGTATCGGCAGAATTTTGCCGTCACCCATCGTGGCTACTGGGACAGCGGCGTGAGTTCGATGTCCTATTTTCAATATGAAAATACGCATAATACCCGTATTTTTGAAGCATTGGCCGGCGGTCCGGCCGGCAGGCCGCAGGGCAGCGACTTTACCACCATCAAGCTGGATGCGTTTACCGGCCACAGCGAAGTGAATATTCCTTTTGACGCGGTATTTAACCAGACCGCGACTATCGGGATAGAGTGGTCCGAACAGAAGATGAAAGATCCGTCCTCGAATACTCAGACCCAACAGGGCGGCATCATTGAAGGGTATCCCAGCGGTACGCGCAGCGACAAGATATCGGCACGGATAGCCTCAATCTTCACCGAAGATAATATCGAAGTCACCGATAGCACAATGCTGACGCCTGCGTTGCGTTTCGATCACCATAGCATCGCCGGCAATAACTGGAGTCCGTCGCTCAATTTGTCTCAACAACTGGGCGAAGATTTCACCCTGAAAATGGGGATTGCCCGAGCCTATAAGGCGCCCAACTTATATCAAATCAACCCTAATTATTTGCTATATAGCCGGGGCAATGGCTGCTTCGTGGCGGGAAGCAGCGGGTGTTATCTGTTGGGTAACGAAGATTTAAAAGCGGAAACCAGTATTAACAAGGAAATCGGGATTGAGTTCAATCGTAACGGCTATCAGGCGGGGGTTACCTATTTCCGTAATGATTACCGTAATAAGATTGAAGCCGGTTACTCTTCCGTGGGAACCACCACAAATGGCAATACCGAGATTTTGCAATGGGCGAACGTACCAAAAGCGCTGGTGGAAGGGCTGGAAGGGACGCTGAATATTCCCATCAGCGAGACGATAACATGGAACAACAATATTACCTGGATGTTGCAGTCGAAAAATAAAACCACCGGTGATTATTTGTCGATCACGCCGGAATTCACGTTGAATTCCTCCGTCAGTTGGCAAGCGACGGAAGATCTCTTCTTCCTGGCCGACATGACCTGGTATGGCCGTCAGAAGCCGAAAAAATACAACTACAAAGGAGAGGCGACAACCGGCATCGATCGGCATGAAGTCAGTCCTTACGCGATATTCGGTCTGAGCGGGACGTATGACGTGAACAAATATGCCAGCGTGACGGTTGGGGTGGATAACCTGTTCGATAAACGCCAGTTCCGAGCCGGGAATGCGCAATCCGTTATCAATGCTTCCGGATCGCTATATGGCGCTGGGGCGGCGACCTATAACGAACCAGGCCGGACGTTCTTTGTCAGTCTGAATACGCGTTTCTAGTTTCTAATTCAGTTCGCTATCTGTACCTTTGGCGGCGGGCATACGCACGATCGGTGCGCCTGCCGTCAAAGGTTTATTTGCCATTCTTTATTTCCGGTAAAGTGCATATTGCATTTTATTTATTACCGCATCGACCACTAAAAACCATCCGATAGCTGTGTGTTAATGAAAAGAAAATAAAAATTAAATAAAAATAAATCGAGATTTTCTTTATCGATATTCGACAATGAATATTCTTATATTCACAATATTCCAATTTTTATAAATATATGGTTGACCTTATCTGATACTTTAGTATAGCTTGTCTATTCATGATAATGATTATCATAATCATTGCTATTTCCGCATGATGAGAGGTGATCGGATGAACAGATTGGTGGAAGAAGGTAGTCGCAGCAAACAAGCAATACCCGAGAAATCTGCCGTTTTTTCATATCGGTCGATGCATCGTAGTATTTCTGCCTGCGGAGTATTTGAAAGAATTTTACGGCCGGCTGTAGTAAAAAATGATGGTTTAACAACATTTTGGCCTCATATTCAACAAGCTATTAGCCGAGCGAAGCAGGCCGGTATTGCTGAGCCCATCGTGATTGGCGCCCTACCTTTTGATACGTCGCAGCCATCATACCTCTATATCCCCAATGAATATCAGTTTGTTTCAGCATCAGGAATAGAAGATGGCGCACTGGAACAAACTCATAAGAAAAAACGCATAGTTAGTACAAAAAATACACCGGAATCGTCTCAGTTTAAATCTTCTGTCATATCAGCATTAAATTACTTACAAACAAGGGAAATAAAGAAGGTCGTACTCTCAAGAATAGTGGAAATTGAATTAGCGCAGGAAATAGATTGTCAGGAGATAATAAATAATCTCAGATTGCAAAACGCCGGCGGGTATCATTTTTCTCTGCCACTGCCTGATGGCAGCATATTACTGGGAGCCAGCCCGGAATTATTGATCCGTAAGCACGGCGATCTTATTCACAGCCAACCGCTGGCCGGTTCGATATGCCGTCATAGCGATATCGAGCAGGATCGCGTTCATGCCGGGCAATTATTTGATTCTGACAAAGATCTTCGTGAACACCGGATGGTGGTGGATGATATCCAGCAACATTTATCGCCTCATTGCCATTATCTGCATGTGCCGGATGCGCCTTCGCTGCTGAGTACCGACACGATGTGGCATCTTTCCACTTCTATTCGCGGCGAATTGCGTCAGCCTGAAACCAGTGTGATTCAGTTAGCCTGTTTGCTACATCCCACTCCTGCGCTGTGCGGTACGCCAACGGCAGCGGCAAGACGGTTGATCGCCGAGCTGGAGCCCTATGACCGCGGCGTGTTCAGCGGCATCGTAGGATGGTGCGATGCCAATGGCGACGGAGAATGGGCAATAGCGATCCGCTGCGGCATCGTGCGGCATAAGTCGGTGCGTTTCTTTGCCGGCGCAGGCATTGTCGAGGGTTCAGAACCGCAGAAAGAGTGGGAAGAAGTTACAGGGAAACTCGGCACCATGCTGCGGGCCTTCGGTTTACAAACGGAGAGCGTATGAGTATTGAATATACCCCATGGCCGGACGAGTTTGCCCGGCAGTATCGCCGCAAAGGATATTGGATCGATCGGCCGCTGAGCGACATCCTACAGCATCAACATCAGATGCGGCCTGATGCGGTGGCGATTGTTTGCGGCGATCGGCAATGGAGCTATCGTCAGTTCGAACAGCAGGCGTCGGCGCTGGCCGCGAACCTGACCCGGGCGGGGCTATGCCAGGGCGATACTGCGCTGGTGCAGTTGCCCAACGTCGCCGAGTTTTATCTGACTTTCTTTGCCTTGCTGAAAATGGGCGTGGCGCCTGTTAATGCGCTGTTCAGTCATAATAGATTGGAATTGACATCCTATGCGCATCTGATCGCTCCCCGCTTACTGGTCGCCTCCAGACGGCACAGTCTGTTTGCCGATGATGGCTTTCTGCGCCAATTGCAGGCTCAGCATCCAACGTTGAATACCGTTTTATTGGACGGCAGTCGGGATGAGCGCGACCTGCAGAGCTGGCTGACTCCTGACGATTCATCGTTGGCGTATCAGCCATCAGACGCTTCGGATGTTGCTTTTTTCCAGCTTTCCGGCGGAACGACCGGGACGCCGAAGCTGATTCCCCGCACCCACAATGATTATTACTACAGCGTGCGTCGTAGCGCGGAAATATGCCGCTTGACGCACTCAACCCGTTATTTGTGCGCATTACCGGCGGCGCACAATTATCCCCTTAGCTCTCCGGGAGCGCTGGGCGTCTTTTACGCCGGCGGACGAGTCGTGCTGGCGGACGATCCCAGCCCGATGACCTGTTTCCCGCTGATAAAGCAGCACCAGATAGATATCACGTCGCTGGTGCCTCCGGCGGCGGCGCTGTGGATTCAGTCCGCCGCGCAATACCCGGAGGATTTGGTGAGTCTGAAACTGTTGCAGGTTGGTGGTGCCAGACTGAGCGACAGCGTGGCCCGCCGGATTCCGGAGCAACTAGGCTGCCAATTGCAACAGGTGCTGGGGATGGCGGAAGGATTGGTGAACTATACCCGGCTCGATGATGACGATGAACATATCTTTACCACACAGGGCAGGCCGATGTGTCCGGATGATGAGGTCAAGGTGGTGGATAAACAGGGAAATCAGGTTGCGGCGGGAGCGGAAGGGCTGTTGGTGACGCGCGGGCCTTATACCATCCGGGGTTATTACCGCAGCCCGGAACACAACGTACGTTCATTTGATTCGGAAGGCTTTTACCACTCAGGCGATGTGGTACGCATGACAGAGGATGGTTACCTCAGTGTGGTAGGCCGGGAGAAAGATCAAATTAATCGCGGCGGGGAGAAGATCGCCGCAGAGGAAATTGAAAATTTGTTGCTGAAGCATGGCGACGTTATTCACGCCGCACTGGTGGCCATGCCCGACCCGATGTTAGGCGAAAAAAGCTGCGCCTTTATTGTGTCGACGGATCCGCGACTGAACACGCTGGGGTTACGCAAATACCTGCGCAGTCAGGGTATCGCCGAGTATAAATTGCCGGATCGTATTGAATTGATTGACTCTTTACCTGTAACGCCGGTGGGCAAAATTGATAAGCGGGCGTTACGCGAGAGTATTCAGAAATAGCGCCGGTCTGATAAATCAGCAGGAGTTCACGTTATGGCTATTCCTTCTCTGAATGTTTATGACATGCCTGAGTCACACGATTTCCCGGCAAATAAAGTCTCCTGGGATTTTGCGCCTGATCGTGCCGTTTTGCTGATTCACGACATGCAGGACTATTTTGTGCAGTTTTATGATCGGCAAAGCCCATTGATACAACAGTTGATTGAAAACATTGCCGTTCTTCGTCATTACTGCAAATCACAGCGCATTCCGGTGGTGTACAGCGCGCAGCCGAATAACCAAAGCCCGCAGGATCGTGCGCTGCTGAATGATATGTGGGGACCGGGGCTTAACCAGTACCCCGATCTACAGCCGGTGGTGGGCCGGTTATGCCCGGAGGATGACGATATCGTGCTGGTGAAATGGCGTTACAGCGCGTTTCACCGTACATCCCTTGAAGAGAAAATGAAGGCGTGGGGGCGGGATCAGTTGGTGATTTGCGGTGTTTATGGCCACATCGGCTGCATGATCACCGCCACGGATGCTTTTATGCGCGATATCAAAGCGTTTCTGGTGGGCGACGCCATTGCGGATTTTTCCCGGCGCGATCACATGATGGCCCTTAACTACGTGGCGACCCGATCCGGACAGGTGGTGAGCGTCGCCGATCTGGTATGACACTGTAGCGGCGGCGGGCGGATATTGAGGATAACGCGATATGGAAAAGACACAGCGGTTGCAGATGGATTTCACCGGTAAGCAGATATGGGTGACAGGGGCGGGACGCGGCATCGGCGAGCAGATTGCCAGAGCTTTTATTGGTCTGGGCGCGGAGGTGGTCGGGTTCGACCGCGAATTTTCGAACGCCGATCTGCCTTATCACTGCGAATTGTTGGATATCCAACGGCCAGAGCAGGTGAAAAACGTTTGCCAACATCGTCTGGACCAGGTTCCGCGTTTGGACGTATTGGTCAATGCCGCCGGCATTTTACGGCTGGGCGAGGTAGAAATGCTGAGCGACGACGATTGGCATCAGTGTCTGAACGTTAATGCCGCGGGGGCTTTTTATCTGTTTCGCGCCGTAATTCCGCATTTCAAAAGGCAACGTCGCGGAGCGATCGTCACCGTGGGATCCAATGCCGCTCATGTGCCGCGAATGCAGATGGCGGCCTATTGCGCCTCCAAGGCGGCGCTGACCAGCCTGAATCACTGTGTCGCGCTTGAGCTGGCGGAGTATGGCGTACGCTGCAATCTGGTTTCTCCCGGTTCTACCGATACCGCCATGCTGCGCAATATGTGGTGCGACGCCAGCGGAGAACAGCAAGCCATTCGCGGCTTTCCCGAACGGTACAAGCTGGGGATCCCGTTGGGGAAAATCGCCCGAGCGGAAGACATCGCCAATACCGTTGTTTTTCTGGCTTCCGAACTGGCCAGCCATATCACGATGCAAGACATTGTGGTCGACGGCGGCGCAACGCTGGCGGCCTGAATCAGTTTCCCGCGCTATTGATTTGAATGGAAGGAGTCTGCGAATGGCTTTGGGCGATAATGCTATCCTGTCGTTGACGGAAGGACAAAAAGAGATCTGGGTTGCCCAGCAAATGATTGAAGGCAGCGCGCGATACAATACGGCCGAATGCGTCAGGATTCGGGGCGTTCTGTCTCCCGAACGCTTTCAAGCCGCGCTCGCCCACGTTATACCGCGAATAGAAACCCTGAATTGCCGTTATCAATTACGGGATGGCGAACTGGTGCAGGTTGTGGGTGAGCAAACCGGGATAAATTATCAGTTCCTTGATTTTCGGCAGGATAAACAGCCTGAACTAAGTTTGCGGTGGTGGATGCGGCATGACATAGCTCAGCCGGTCGATCTGGCGCAGGGGCGACTGTATCGCGTCGCCTTAATTCAATTGGCGGATGACGTGTTCTGCTGGTATCAGCGAGTGCATCATATCGCGTTGGATGGCTATGGCGTAGCGATGGTGTTGCGTCAGGCGGCAACGGCCTATTCCTGCTTACAGCAGGGGAAAGAGCTGGAACAACAGCCGTTTGCATCGTTACGTTATCTGCTTGATAAGGAAGCGATATACCGGCGTTCAACGTCTTTCTTGCAGGATAAGGCTTTTTGGGAAGACTACTGCCGTCGATTACCCCCGGCGCCACGGCTCAGTCCTGTTCGCAGCGAAGTAAGCGA
This sequence comes from Brenneria goodwinii, assembly GCF_002291445.1. Classification (NCBI taxonomy): domain Bacteria; kingdom Pseudomonadati; phylum Pseudomonadota; class Gammaproteobacteria; order Enterobacterales; family Pectobacteriaceae; genus Brenneria; species Brenneria goodwinii. Next base: position 1,357,961 of record NZ_CP014137.1, read on the forward strand.
CACCGTGCGCCGTGAGCAACTGATTCTGTCTTCGGTAGAGTTTACACAAATGAAAACGCTGGCTAAAGCCTGGTCGGTATCATGGGTGGAGGTATTGCTGGCCTTATTGGCCGGATATGTGGCCTGGAGAACGCGGGAAAGCGGCGTTGTTCTGGGGATGCCCTTTATGAACCGCAATGATGGGGAACTGTTTAAACTGCCGGCCATGCTGGTCAACATTCTGCCGCTGTTTATTCAGGTTAGGCCGAGCGACGATATGGCGAGCCTGGCGCAAAGCGTGCGCCGGGAGATGGACTACGTCAAACCACATACGCAGTACCGTGGCATGCGACTTTTACGTCTCAGGGATGAGGATGAGCCGCTGTTCGGTCCGGTGGTTAACATCATGCCGTTTTACGAGGAGCTGAATCTCAACGGCACATGCGGGGTGATTGAAAACGTTCATGGCGGCCCGGTGGACGACTGCGCGCTACGGGTCGTTCCCGCAGGCAATGACGAACATAGCCCGTTGCTGATCCATGTGGACGCTAATCCCAACGTGTATTCGGCCGACGTGCTGACCGCCATTCGGGAAGAGATGGCGGCATGGGCGACTCACTGGCTCTCACACCCCGACACCCGCATGGAACAGCTTAACCAGCGCCAGTGGCGCGAACTGGCGGACTACGTCATTCACGCCGCAGATCGGGGCGATTTCGTCTGGCAGGATGTGATTTCACGCATCCGTCGGCAGGCCGAGCTTTCGCCTGACGCCATCGCACTGGAAACCCATGCCCGGCGCGTCAAATATTCGGCGCTGGTCGAGCGGGTTGACGCGATCGGCCACGCGCTGCTTGAGCGCGGCATTGAACCGGGAGACGTGATTGCAATCTACATGCCGCGCTCCGCCGATACGCTGCAGATTATGCTGGGCATACTGTCCGCCGGGGCAAGCTGTTTCGTACTGGATATGACCAGTCCGGACGAACGGTTGCAGCAGGCGCTGGAAGCATGCGGCGCGCGCTGCGTTATCACCGATTCCAGCGAAGAACGCCGCAAGTTCGCAACTCAGACGCTGCCTTGCTCGGCGTTGTTGACGCATGCTGCCGGACGATCTTCGGCGCAGGCGGCAATCTCTCCGGAGACGATCGGCTTTATTATTTTTACTTCCGGCTCCACCGGCAAACCCAAAGGGGTGGCGATTTCGCATCGGGCGCTCAGTTGGTTTGTGGACGCGGCGGGCCAGGCGTATGACATTCATCCCAATGATAAGGTCTTGCAGTTCTCGTCGCTGACGTTTGATGCCTGCCTAGAAGAGATTTTCATTCCGCTGTGCCGGGGGGCCTGCGTTGTCCTGCGCACCGAGGAAATGGCCGAGTCGCTGGAGGATTTTTTGGCGTATGTTACGGATCACGCCGTTACCGTGTTGGATTTGCCCACCACCTTCTGGCATACCCTGACGTTAACCCTGAGCGAACAACGACACACATGGCCGTCGGCGGTGAAAACGCTAATTGTCGGCGGCGAGGCGATCTCTCAGGAACGGTTGTCGCAATGGAAAGCGTTGATGGGCGAACGGATTCGATTAATCAACACCTACGGGCCGACGGAAGGCACCATCGTCTTTACCTACAAAGTGTTGGCCGGTGATGGATTTAACCCGCAAACCGCCGATCTGCGTTCTATCGGTTTACCGTTGGCAGGACTGCGCTGTTTAATCCTTGACGCCGCACAGCGCCCGGTTGAGCCTGGTATGGAGGGCGAGCTCTACCTTATTGGGCCGACATTATCCAGCGGTTACATCAACAGCGCCGAGATGACTCGCGAGAGCTTCATTACGCTAACCATCGCAGACCATCCCGAGCGCGCCTATAAAACCGGCGACTGGGTGACGCAGACGGATCGGGGGGAGATCGTCTATCTGGGGCGGATCGATAAACAAGTGAAGTTCCGCGGTTATCGCGTCGATCTCAATGAAATTCGCGATTGCAGCCTGATGGTGGCGGGCGTAAAGGAAGCTCGGGCGGTAATGTGGGGCGATGGCAATGCGCAGCTTGTGCTGTATGTCGAACTGGATAACCGCGCGAAGGTTTCCACCATAGACATTGAGGCGCAGTTACAGACGGTATTGCCGCAATATATGCAGCCGAATCAGATAGTGCCGATTGCCGGTTTCCCCTTGACCAACAGCGGTAAAATCGATGAAAAGCGCTTGCCGAAGCCGGATGTCCATATCGAGGAAGACGACATCGGCGTGGTCCAAACCGACTTTGAACGGCAGGTCGCCGAAGCGTGGAAGGTTGAGCTGGCGTTGGAGAATGTTGGAATTCATCAAGATTTCTATGCGCTGGGCGGTAGTTCGTTGCATCTGTTTTCCATTCATGCTCGTCTGGCCGGCCAGGGGTTGTCCATCGCTCCGAAGCTGCTGCTGGAAAATCGCACTATTCACCGCCTGTATCTAGCCTGGCGGCAGGTCGCCGACGAAGATGAACAGCGCATGCCCGGTGAGGAGTGGATCGTAAAACTGCAAAGTCATCACCGTAAGCGCACGCTATGGGCTTTCCATCCTTATTCCGGCCGGATTGACTGCTATAGGGGGTTGGCGGAACAGGTCAGCCAGGCGTTCGACGTGCTGGCGATCCAGGCGCCATTTCTGTCTGAGTCCGTCACGGAACACCAAACGCTCCCCGATCTGGCGCGCCACTATGCCCGGTTGATTCGTCATGTACAGCAGGATGCCCCCTATTACCTGGTGGGGTATTCCCTGGGCGGCAATATCGCCTACCTGGTGGCGCAACTACTGAGTGAAGCCGGGCAAAAGGTCAACTATCTCGGCCTGCTGGATTGTCGTCCGCCTCAGTACGTCGAAAAGATGGAAAATTCGCTCTATACCCTGGTCAGAGACAGTCTGGGGGATGATTTTCTTGCCGAGGTCAGGCGACTGAGCGGCGAGGTGCAGCTTGCCGCCATTGCCGAACGCTTACTGGAAACGGGGCATATGCGCTTTCTGACCAAGACGCAACTGATAGCGGCTCTGCGTTTCAGCATGACCAGCGGCCAAAACCAGCCAGCGGAATTGACTCCGCTTACCATTACCGGGCAGGCCTGCCACTACGGCTTTACCACGTCTGGCGAGGAATGGCGGACGCTGCTGACGGCACGGTTGCGTTGTCATCGCTTTAACGGCGAGCACGATACGCTGATGGATGAACTGAGCGGATCGGGAGCGATGCAAACCATTCAGCAGGACTTGTTCCAGGCTTCGCAATTACGTTAACGGCGTCATCATTAAGGACACTCATTATGGATAGGCACGCAGAAGTCTCCGTATTTAAGGCAGAGGAACTGAAAAGCCAACTGCTGGAAAAGTTTGGCATGTCGGATGCTGAATTCGACGAACATGAAAACCTATTCGATTACGGTTTGGATTCCGTTGATGTGATGGCGCTGATCGGCCAATTGCAAACGCGGGGCGTTCAGGTCAGCTTCGTCGATATGGTAAGAGAGCCTACATTTGGCGCATGGAGAAAACTGATCGACGCCCCACATTGATAAACCGATCGGCGCGGGCCAGGGCGCCAGCCATATCGCTTAATGGGAAAAGAGACGGAGAGTGGATAAAAACTTTGTTTTCGCGGCGTTTCATCTGCTGAGGGTTAATCGGCCCTTTCGCTCCGTTTTTTATGCCAGGTCGTTATCCATTCTGTCATTGGGCATGTTGACGGTGGCGATTCCGGTGCAAATTCAGTGGATGACCGGTTCGGTGATGCTGGTGGGATTATCGGTCACGTTAGCCGGATGCGGCATGTTCAGCGGGTTGCTGCTGGGCGGTGTGCTGGCCGACCGCTACGATCGCCGCACCATGATCTTGTTCGGCCGGTCTGTCTGCGGGCTCGGTTTTTCCGGGCTGGCGCTGAATGCGCTGGCGCCTTCGCCTTCGTTGTTGGTGATGTATTTTTTGTCGGTATGGGATGGTTTTTTCGGCGCAATGAGTATCACCGCGCTGTTGGCGGCGACGCCCGCACTGGTCGGGCGTGAGAATATCGCTATAGCGGGCATCGTCAATATGATGATGTTCAGGATCGGTACCATTATTGCGCCAACGCTCGGCGGCGTTGTTATCTCGCTTGGCGGCGTAGCGCTGAATTATACCCTGGCCGCGGCGGGGACATTTCTGACATTGATCCCGTTGTTTGCGCTTCCCCGTATGCCGGGCGGAGAAAGATCCTCGCAGCATGCCGGAAAAGAGCTGTGGCAAAGCATTCAATTCGTCATGAGCCAGCGTATCATCTGGACGATGCTGCTGATGGGCGGGATGGTGAGCGCCATCGCGGCCGTTCGGGTGCTTTTCCCCGCGCTGGCGACGCAGTGGCGGATTGATTTACGCCAGTTAGGGATGTTGTATTCCGCGCTCCCTTGCGGCGCGGTGATCGGTATATTGACCAGCCAGCGCTGGGTTAATGATCGCTGGAAAACGGAGCGCGTGATGTTTATCACCGCGTATAGCGCTTTCGCGCCTATCGTGGTGATGGGTGTTTTTTCCCACTTTGCTATCGCGTTGGTTTGCCTGATGATTTATGGCTATTTCAGCGCGATTAATAATGTTTTGCAGTTTATCGTGGTGCAGAATTACACCCCTAATAATCTTCTGGGCAGGGTCAATGGTATCTGGATGGCGCAAAATATCGGCAGTGATATGGCCGGCGCCTTTTTTATCAGTATGATAAGCGCCTTCATGATGCCGGCGATGATTGCTATTGTTTATGGCGGAACCGCGATTATTACGGCAGGGATCGTCATGTTCATCATCAAACGGCAATGCGCGGCGTCGGCGGAGATTAAACCCTAAGCGGGAGTTTTTGCCGACAACGATAAGGGTTCCCTAATGATGTACGCCTGTCAGCGTCAGGCAGACTGCCTACTGAAAATACCACCCGGTCAATGGCATAATCCATCAATGCGGCAGGCGGGGGAACTCGCGGCGAAAACCCAAGCCAATAATGCGGCCGGTCAAACGCGGCAGCCAGGGCTGGCGGATCAGCCACATCACCAACGTCGGCGGACGTCGGGCGGCTGCGCGGGATGATGTTTTTCCTTTACCGGTCATCATTATTTGCAGCCGCTGGGTGGCCCGGGTGGGAAATTCGCGCCGCCGCTGTACCCGGTTAAGGATATTCAGGCTAATCGGGCCGCGCGCCAGAGGTTCGGCCAAAATATTGGCGGCGGCCACGGCGTCCTGAATAGCCAGATTTACACCCACGCCCCCAATGGGAGACATCGCGTGCGCCGCATCGCCGATGCATAAGACGCCTGGCGCCGCCCAGCGATCCAGTCGATCGATACGGATATCCAGCAATTTAACATGATCCCAGTCCGGTACCGCCGCCGACAGCCGTTCGACACTGACGGGCGACGCCGCCGCGACCTGTCGCAGCAGCGTTGGCAAGCCGTGCTGCTTGATATGGGGAAGGGTGCCTTTGGTGATGCTGTAGCCGCATTGCCAATAGTCGCCCCGGTCCAGCATGATGAAATTGTTCTTGGGGCCGCCGTGCCCGCTGGCCCAATTTTCGTCGCCGATGGCCTTGGGTAATTTCATCCATAGTACATCCCGCGGCATGCCGAAACTGCGGCCGGTCAGATTGGCCGCCTGACGCACCACTGACTGACGGCCATCGGCGCCAACCACCAGTCTGGTGCGGATCAGTAACTTGTCACCCTTGGCATCCAATGCCTCCACGCCATTTATCCCCCCGTTTCCCTGAGTCAATCCCACCACACGGGTAGCCTGTAATAGCTGGAAGCCCGGCAGCGACTGACTCTGTTCAGCCAGAAAATTGAGGAAATCCCACTGCGGCATCAGCGCCATAAATCGACATTTGCCCGGCAGGCGACTGAAGTCGGCCATGGTGATTTTCCTACCGTTGAACTCTCCGATAAGTTTGTCCACCCGCTGATGCGGCAGGCGCAGTAGCGGTTCCAGCAGTCCCAGACGGTCCATGATTTCCAGCGTTGAGGGATGGATGGTGTCGCCACGGAAATCACGTAAAAAGTCGGCATGCTTTTCCAGCACCGCAACAGGTATGCCGGCGCGCGCCAGCAGGTAGCCGAGCATCAGTCCGGCCGGGCCGCCGCCGACAATACAGCAGGGTGTTTCCAGGATCTTATCGGTCATAGGCAACTATCGTCAGCCAGGGGAAAACCTAATGATAGAAGCCTGATGACAAGTTGCAAATAATTATCATTTCCTTGTAGCAAGGGGGTCTACGCCTTCGGAATGTGTTTGGCTGGCAGTCGTGCATCCACCGTGTCAACTTGTATGCACAACTGCGGTTGTGGATTGTAGTCGGCGGGTTATCACGGAGAAGCGATACCAAGCAAAGCGACGCAGCATGCGAATTCGGCGATGATTCCGCGCCAGTAGTCGCTTAACGGATAGGAAGAAACGCTTAAACAAATGATGGCCCAGTACTGAGGCGATCGCCAATATCGCATTTAGCAGCCCACAACGCAGAGAGCATAGGTAGATGGGGGGTGTTCGCCAGGGTATTCCAGATAACTATCACAAAAAAACCTTTTTTCATTATACAAAAAATGAAAAATACTTACTCTGGGTAAACATGCTAACTGATTTAAATATACATTTTCTGCATTTTTCTCGCTTACCTAAAAGTCTGGCGCTTTTAGCATAAAGATAATACTTGAATTAACATTCTGGAAACATAATGAATAAAATATATGCAACAAGGATTGTTTTCTTTTCCGCAGGGTTGATTATAGCGGCATGGGCGCCGTTAATTCCTATCGTGAAGGAAGCGCTAAACGTTAATACTGGCGTTTTAGGTATTCTTCTGCTGTTCTTGGGCTTGGGCTCAATCATTTCGATGCCCATCACTGGCATGTTATCGGCGCGTTATGGTTGTCAACGCGTTATTATTACATCGGCGCTATTAACAATAATAAGTTTTCCATTTTTAGTTATTTCCCAAACCCCGATTGAATTAGGCATATCATTGTTCTTCTTCGGCGCATCAATCGGCACCGTTGATGTATCTATGAATATACAGGCCGTTAAGGTCGAAAAAGGGTTCAATAAAAATTTGATGTCTGGTTTTCATGGTTTTTTTAGTTTGGGGGGGATTGGCGGCGCAGCAGGTATGTCATTTATGATTTATTTAGGCGTGACAGCGCTTTTAGCCTGTTATCTAATGTCGTTTCTTCTTGTAATATTATTCTCTATATCTTATTCCGGGTTGGTTAGAAGCGGAGAGAAAGAAAATAAGAAATATTTTTCGCTACCGAAAGGAATAATCATTCATGTGTGTTTGTTGTGCTTTTTGATGGGGGTTATTGAAGGCTCGATCATTGATTGGGGCGCGCTTTTTATCACTACTGAGCTTGGCATGCCGCCGTCGGTAAGCGGGTTAGGGTATGTGACGTTTGCCTTTGCGATGATGTTAGGCAGGTTTTTTGGCGATAAATTAGTGACATTGTACGGCAGGAATAAGGTGTTTTTTATCAGCAGTATTAGTATCGGGTTAGGTTTTTTATTAGTTATTAACTTTGGCGTTCTTTTTATCACTTTGATTGGTTTTATCTGTATTGGGTTAGGCGCCTCAAACATGGTTCCGATGTCGGACGGCCACAACGCCATTGACGCCGTGGTGGATATCGCCGCCAGGCAACAGTTGGATTTCGTCTTTCTGACCGAACACATCAGCTGCCACCCCGATCTGCCGCTGATGGAGAACAAGCTGATCCTGCCGGGCATTGAGATCACCACCGATTTGGGGCACTTCAACGTGCACGGGCCAGCGCGCGGCCTAGATATGAACGGTCTCGCATACTCAAGCCAAGCGCTGATCGAGCGGGGATTGGCGATGGTCGGAGACGGCCTCGGCACCATCAGCATCAACCATCCGATGATGAAGCCGTGGCACTGGCTGTACCGCGATATGCCGCTTCACCGGGTGAACACGCTGGTGGTGTGTTGCGATCCCACCTCGCCCACCTGGCCCACCTCGCCGCAGTCCGCCGAAGATGCCTTGCGGGTGCTTAACGCCATGTGGAACGCGCGAGCGTAACCCCAACGCCAGCGAACCTTCGATTTACGGCGAACCCTCCACCTTCGTTTATGCGCAAGGGCTGAGCGGAAACGGCATTCTGCGCGGGTTGCGCCGGGGCAACGTCTATATTGAGCGAGGCTGTGGGCTGGATTTCTCCATTAACGAAGGGACGGCGCTGTCCGGCGATGACGTCGGCGGCGGCATGGTCGATTACCGGCTGACGGTGGCGGATACGGCGCGCCGCTATATCGCCGAATGTATCGTCGATGGCGAATGTATCGCCAGCTATCCGTTGGGACGGCAGTCGGTGCGTTTCTCGGTGGATCTTAGCCGCCGCGCCTGGGCGAGAATCGATATTCGCCGGGTGGGGGATGACGCTGGGCGATCGCATCTGCGTGCTGAACCAGGGGCGCGTGATGCAGGTGGATACGCCGATGAATCTGTATCAGTATCCCGCCAACCGCTTTGTCGCCGAGTTTATCGGCTCGCCGGCGATGAATATGAGTAAGGCCCGGCTGGTATCCACCGGCGCAGACGGATAACGTGATAGCCGCGCGCATTAGCGTGGTCGAGGCGATGGGCAATGACTGTTCGCCTATTTTGAATTAAACGGCGCCAGGATGATCGCCCGCATTCCCTTCGCGCCGGGCAAGGCCATCAGCCATGGCGACAACCTACGGCTGCACTTCGATATGGCGCACTGTCACCTGTTTGATATGGAGAGCGAGCAGGCGCTATTCGACTAGCGCGCTTGTTAGGCGCTCAAACCTGCATCTTGAAATTTATTGGATAGAGTGGATAACCATCATGTACTAACTGGTATTCACATCGGAAAAAGCCTAAGCATCAGAGCTTCTCTGAGCTTAGGCAATATTTTACGGTATGGATTCATAGGGAGTTTCGTAAACTAAACTCTAAAATTGGGGTGATAAAATATTAATTTATACACCGCCGACAGAAATGATTTTTCCTTTTATTCCAGGGAAACTTTCATTGCGATCTTTATCGACATTGCGCCAGTGCACTGAGCCGTCTGAGTCGATGTAATAGCAGGCCTCGCCGGTCGTCGGATCGGCGAAGATAAACGTCCGCTGTTCGCTGTAAGTATCCCAGCGTTTATATTCCGGCGCCCAGCGTGCCCATACACCGTTATTTGCAATGGCCCACAAGCGATTATCGCCGCCAACAGAAATAATCTTGGCTTTAATGCCGGGGAAACTGTCATTGCGATCTTTATCGACGTTGCGCCAGTGCACTGAGCCGTCTGAGTCGATGTAATAGCAGGCCTCGCCGGTCGTTGGATCGGCGAAAATAAACGTCCGTTGTTCGCTGTAATTATCCCAGCGTTTATATTCCGGCGCCCAGCGGGCCCATACGCCGTTATTTGCAATGGCCCACAGACGATTATCGCCGCCAACCGAAATGATCTTGGCTTTAATGCCGGGGAAGCTTTCATTGCGATCTTTATCGACGTTACGCCAGTGTACTGAACCATCTGGGTCGATATAATAGCAGGCCTCACCGGTAGTCGGATCGGCGAAAATAAACGTCCGCTGCTCACTGTAAATATCCCAGCGTTTATATTCCGGCGCCCAACGCGTCCATTTGCCATTGTCTGTAATCGCCCATAAACGGGTTGCTGAATTAGCGGTATTACTCATGATTATCTCCTATTTAATACTATTTAGATGTATTGTTTGGGGTGGTTAGAATCCGCTATTTGAAGAAAAAATAAATTTATAATTTAATCAACAGAATACGATATGTTACGTTTTAGCTATACTTCAACGCGTGTATTCCAAATAATTCGCGTTGCGGGTTTGCCTGGCGAACAGGCTGAGGCATGGCTAAGAACAGCTTCTGTATCTTGAGGCTTATTGGATGCGATACTTTTTTAGTAACCATAGTCCACTCTTTTTCACGTAATTTAAGAAATAATTTATCTTATTGTAAGGACAGCTATGGCATTATATCCGTTGACCACTTGCCGTGTATTCTTTACGAAAGAACAGGGTGCAGATAAATAGTAGAAGATAGCGTTGTGTTTTTCATTCGACATACATTTCTAAAAAGAATATTTGTATGGTTCAATATATTGATATTACATGTTATTATTTATGTCATGTAAATTTAATTATGCGCTATTAAGTTGTTTTTTAATGGTTTAATTAATGTAGCGCAATGAATTTTATTCCCCGCGCAAAACAGCATTAAATACTAAATGGTGAGTTTTAAATGATTTTTAAAATAAGAAAAGTGGTGATTACATAGTGGATTATTCTGCTGTTTTATATTTTAATTCATTTAATATAATTACATTTTATATTAGTTGCGTGTTTATAAATTAATGCTGATGATAATAATGATTGGGCATAAAACGAGAGTAGCGACTCAAAAGGCGTTATTTTGATAAAATACGTTCATTGTCACCTTCAACTCCCGACTGATTAGTATAACCTTTCACCACGGAGGCAACCGAGGGACTCAGCCTAGCGCGCTAAAGTTGCTTTGTCTCTCCAGCGCGCGGGCAAAGTCGTCAAGCGAAGTCGTCAGGCGATCTTCAAGCGAAGCGCTGAATACCGGCGTGTGATCGTAGTGGGTAATCTGGTTCTCCTCTGCGAACACGCCATGTAAGATCTCCTGCGCTTTCAATGCGCTAAGCACGGGCTTAAGCGCATAATCCAGCGCCAGCATATGGCAGGAAGAGCCGCCGCAGGCCATCGGCAAAAGGACTTTATTGGCGAATGCGCGCTCCGGCAGAAGGTCGAGCAGGGTTTTCAACGCGCCGGTAAAAGAGGCCTTATAGACTGGCGTACTGATAACCACCCCGTCTGCATCGGCCAATTGATCGACGAAAACTTTCAGACCGGGGCTGTCAAATTTGGCATAAAGCAAATCTTCCGGATTAAAGTTAAATAGGTTCCAGGGAAGAACGCTAATCCCCTTTTGCTCAAGCCAGCGCTGGGCAAAGAGAAGGAGCGCGGTGGAGCGGGATGGAAAACGTGGGCTACCGGCCAGGGTAATAACGTTCATGCTGTCTCCTGCAATAATTCCAGCTTGAAATCGACCGCCGATAGAGATCGGCTAATTAGCGATAATGCACTCATTAATACGATTCACCGATAATTAATTACTCTAGTACCTGATGAATAATATCATAAATATGATTTATGACTGTTGATATTTGAAATCCGCAAATGGCGGACTTATTTAAAATATTTATCTTATAGCGTCATGAATTTATTTTTACTGTAAGTGATTGAGCGGAAATATTATAGAAGGTTAATATGTCTATCGTATGAAACCGAAAGATATAATCATCTGCTTATTAGAAATAGCTATTTATTATAATGACATGAAATAATGGTGTCGGCGACAAATAGCGAATTCGCAGCTTGGAGTATGACGGGGCTAAATGGAATATTATGTGAATTTAAGATATATGCTGGATATAGCGGGGTAATGTTATTCTGAATCATTTCTTGATTGAGCATTATATTTAACGCGCCAGCGCTAAAGCCGGGCATACACCGCCCACGCCGTGGAACGTGTCGCTGATTGAGAGGGCAAAATCGTGCATTATGACTTTGATCGCATTATTGACCGGCGCAACAGAAATTCTACCAAATGGCTCGCGGCGGCAAACCGCGTCAATGCGGCCGGGGAGCCGGTGATTCCGCTGTGGATTGCCGATATGGATTTCGCCTCGCCGCCGGCGGTGTCGCAGGCGCTGTATGATGTGGTCGAACACGGCGTTTTTGGCTATACCGAATATTCCGGTCTGGTTATCGAACCGCTGCGGGACTGGCTGGCAGCGAGACACAACTGGCAAATTCAAGCGGAGTGGGTGGCGCCCGTCAATTCGGTGGAAACCGCGATGGATGTGGTTATTCAAACGCTGACCGCACCGCAAGACGATATCGTGATCCTCTCGCCGGGCTTCGGCGCCTTTGCGCGCGTTATCGAGCAGACCGGGCGCAATACCATTGAAGTGCTCTTGGATAAGGGCGATAGCGATTATTCGCTGAATATATCCCGGCTTGAGCGTCAGCTTACCGACAAAACCCGCCTGATGATTTTGTGTAATCCGCATAACCCGATTGGTAAAGTCTGGCGAGCGGATGAACTGCGGCAAATCGGCCGCTTCTGTCAGCGGCATAATTTGCTGTTATTGTCGGATGACGTCCATCATGATCTGATCATCGGCGATGTGCCTTATACGCCATTGGCCAGTCTCAGCGCGCAGTTCGCTGATTTCACCGTGACCTTCACCTCGCCGGGAAAGACTTTCAATATCGAAGGTATACAGATTGCCAACCTGATTATCCGCAATGCGGCGATCAGGGAGAGAATCGGCACTGTTTTTCGTCAACTCTGTATACATAAACCCAACGTCTTTGCGCTTTACGCGGCGGATGCGGCTTACCGCTACGGCGCAGAGTGGCTGGACGCCCTGATCGGCTATTTAAAAAATAATTATGCGCTGTTACGGGAAGGGATAGAGCGGATCCCCAATATCAGTTTATGCGAAACGCAAGGCAGCCATCTTGCCTGGCTGGATTTCAGAAAAACCGGGCTATCTCAGCAGGCGCTGGAGCGGCGCTTGCTTGATGATGCGGGATTATTGCTTGAGAGCGGCCTTCACTTCGGGGCGTCGGGGGCCGGTTTCATGCGTTTGAATTTCGCCTTGCCGCGCACGCAACTAGCTGAAGCCATCGACCGTTTGCAACGCAGTTTTAGCCGATGAGGGGAGAGTTCCTTTCCCTGACAAGGACTGCCTCTTAGTCACAAATGCTGGGGCTCTGACGAGTTTTGCCGTTATCCGGCGTAAAAAATTATGCAGCGGTGGACTTGACCGCCGAGTGAGCCGCATGGATGCGGCGAGAGTCAGTGCCGCGTCGGGAACGCGTCGCTGGCGGCTCGAATAGCGGTCGAGAACACCGATGGTACCGCGCCAGCGGCATAATTTAGCCGGAAGCCGGGGTTCATAGGGGGCTGGCGTTTGAGCCCCCTATGTCGGGCGCGTGCTGCGAGGCAGCATGAAAATGGCGGCATTGTGGCGCACGAAACCGTCTCCAAGCCCGCATAATAATGTGACTAAGAGACAGCCCTGACAAGGGGGAGGTCGGGTGGGGGTTGCTAACGGCAACGTCAAACCCGTTTATGGAGCTCCCCCAACCCGGTGAGGAATACGATCCCCCTTAATGTTCGGGCCAGAACGGCTCGCCCAGCGTCAGCATCAGCCGGTTAGCCCAGGCAAAGAACGCCGCGGATTGCACCAGATCCAAAATTTCCAGCGTAGTCAGCCCCTGTTCATGCAGGCGCGCCAGAGCGTGCTTGTCCACTTGCGCTGGGGTGGTGGAAAGGCGGGCGGCAAAGGTGATAATCGCTTGCCAGCGCGGGTCTTGTCCCTGGGCGAGATCCGCGCCGGCCGCCGTATCCAGCAAGCGTTGCACCGCATCGTGTTGTTTGGCCAGTTGACTGGCTTTGCGCGCATGAACGGAGGCGCAGAAAATGCAGCCGTTGACTTTGCTGACAACCGCCGCCGCCAGTTCGCGTTCCGCGCGCGGTAATCCGCCCGAGGTGTAAAAAATCCCTTTATCCGTCAGCGTTCGCTGTTCCAGCACCGGCAGGTCGCGCGCCAGCAGACGAAAATAGTCCGAGTCGCTATGGCCGAACCGTGCGAGAAGGGCTTGCTCATCGGCGTTAAATTCGTTTAGCGCTTTTGGGGCAATCCAGGGTTCCCAGCCGAGTTCGGCCTGAGTGAACGCCTGCGGCGCGCGTTGGCCGCTCAGCGTGTGCGCTTGCGTATGCCAGCGCCCGGCCGTGGCGTCCCGCGGCGGGGGGATATCGACGGTATGTCCCGCCAGCAGGCGCAAACCGCGCAGCAATCGGCTTTGAAAACTGACGAATGCGGTTATTTGTGACAGCGTAACTATACTGTCGGGCGTCCATCCGGCTGTGAGCAGCGCCTGCAAATCGGCGGATGCGCTGCCGACCGGATCGCGCGTCAGGCGTTCGGCGTGCGCCAACGCCGCATCGATCGCCGGCGTTGGCGGCGGCGCAGGGAACTCCTTCCGGCGCTGGGCGTAAAAGCGTTGCAGCGGACTGTCCTGATGCCAGGCGCTGATGCTTTCCGCCAGCCACAGCCGTAACGACAGCGGCAGCGCATTGCTCTCGTCGATATCGGTGAACAGCGCCCGATAGCTGCCTTCGCTGTGCCGGGTCGCGGCCTTGCGCGTGTGGCGCGCCTGCGCCAGTTCGCTGCCTGGGGCAATCTCGGCCAGCGTATTCAAAATGTCATGGTCATGTCGGGTCATGCGGTCTCCTGTAACGTAAATACTGATGACGGCAACGGGCTGGGAATGGCCTCAATCAGTTCGCGCGTATAGCGATGGGTCGAATGGGTGAAGATCTGTTCTACCGGTCCGGATTCCACCTGTTTCCCGTGGTGCAGCACGGTCACGGTATCGGCGATTTGGCGCACGACGGCCAGATCGTGGGAAATGAACAGGTAGGTCAATCCCAGCGAGCGCTGAAGTTCTTCCAGCAGCCGCAGGATCTGCGCTTGTACGGTCACATCCAGCGCCGATACGGCCTCGTCCAGCACCAGTACCTGCGGCTCAAGCACCAGCGCGCGCGCAATAGCGACCCGTTGACGCTGCCCGCCGGAGAGTTCATGTGGTTTTCTGGTCAGCAGCGCGTGCGGCAGCGCGACGCGTTCAAAGATGCCGTGTACTTTGTCGCTGCGCTGAGTCCGGGTATAGCGATTAAAATTGCGCAACGGCTCTTCCACGATATCGAACAGCCGCTGCGAGGGATCGAGCGAACTGAATGGATTCTGGTACACCAGCTGGATTTTTTGCCGGAACTGGCGCAGCGCTTCGCCTTTCAATCGGGTGATATCCGTATTGTCGATCAGAATGCGTCCGGACGTCGGGCGCTGGAAGCCGAGCAGGCTGCGCGCGGTTGTGGTTTTTCCAGAGCCTGATTCACCGACGATGGCGTGTGTGGTGCCGCGTTCGACGCTGAACGAGATATCGTCGACGGCGCGAAAGGTCGCCGCTTGCCGTCCGCCCAGCCTATATTCCTGTATCAGGTTTTCCACTTTGACCGCCACGTCTCCGGCTGCGGGGCGGATAGGGCGCGGCGACGGATTAAGCGACGGCACATCGGCCAGCAGCGCCCGGGCGTATTGGCTGTGCGGCGCGTTCAGAACGTCGCGCGTCGGGCCTTGTTCCTGAATGAAACCATTTTGGAATACCAGCAAGCGGTCGGCGCGTTCCGCCGCGACGCCCAAATCATGCGTGACGAACAGGATCGCCGTGCCGTTTTCCCGCCGCAGTTCGTCCAACAGATCGAGCACGCGTTTTTGTACCGTGACATCCAACGCGCTGGTCGGTTCGTCGGCAATAATGAGCGCCGGTTTCAGCGCCACGGCAATGGCGATGAGCACACGCTGTTTCATGCCGCCGGACAGTTCATGCGGATACTGCCTCACCCGTAGTTCCGGCCGCGTCAGCCCCACCCGAGCCAGGAGGGACAGCGTCTTTTCCCGAATGGCGCGTTTAGATAGATGCAGGTGCAGACGCAGAATTTCATCCACCTGTTCGCCAATCGTTTTAACCGGGTTGAGCGAGCTGGTCGGATCCTGTGGGATCAAACTGATGCGGGCGCCGCGGATACTGTCCATCCGCTTTTGCGGCCAATGACTGATGTCGACGCCGTTAAGCCGGATTGCGCCGCGTATCAGGCGGCCGTTCTCGGCGAGAAGACCGATCACCGCCTGCGCCGTGGTGGTTTTGCCCGAACCCGATTCGCCGACCAGCGCGACGACCTCTCCGGGGTTGATCGCGAAAGAAACGCTTTCCACCACCGTTCGTTCCGCGCCCCGGCTCTGGTAGCCGATGGTGACATCGTCTAGTTCCAGCACCGGCGGGGCGGCGCTGTCTTGTTGCAAACTCATGGCTGCTCCCTCCGCAGTGACTGACTGATACGGTTGGCGGACAGTACCACCAGCACCACGACCAGACCGGGGAAGGTGGTCAACCACCAGGCGGTCGAGAGATAATTGCGTCCTTCGGCAATCAACAGCCCCCATTCCGGGGTGGGCGGCGGCGCGCCGTAGCCGAGAAAACTTAAGGTGGAAATCGCCAGAATGGCGCTGCCGAACTGCAAGGCGGCAAAGGCGAACACCGTATGCAGCGTGTTCGGCAAAATGTGACGCCACAACACGCTAAAGAATGAACCGCCGCTGCCGTAGGCCGCTTCGACATAGTCGCTGCGCCTGACGCGCAGAGCTTCGGCGCGGACTAGCCGGGTGAAGCTGGCGATGGAGGTGATCCCGACGGCGATGGCGGCGTTGACCGTACCGAACCCGAGCAGAATGATAACGCTCAACGCCAACAACAGGCCGGGGATGGCGAGCAGAATATCGATGAAACGCATCACTACGCTATCCAGCCAGCCGCCCAGCGTGCCGGCCAGCAGACCGAGCAGGCTGCCCAGCGCCAGCCCCAGTCCGACGGCGATCGCCGCTCCGGACAACGACTGCACGGAACCGTAGACAATACGCGTATAGAGATCGCGCCCCAGTTGATCGGTCCCCAGACTGTAGTCGCCGCCCGGCGGCAGGCGCTGCGCGCCGGCAATGCCGTCCGTCGGGCTGAACGCGGTAAACCAATGCGGGAAGAGCGCCCATAGAATGACGATAAGTAAAACCAGCCAGGCGGCGATCAATCCCGGTTGCACGCGATAGTGAAAGCGCGCGGCGGGTTTTTGCCGTAACGTAATTTTTCCCTGATGAACCATCGTCATGATGCGACTCCTGTAGTGTTTTTCAGCCGGGGATCGAGCAGGGGATATATCAGGTCAATGACAAGATTTATTACGACGAATGCGGCGGCGGAGATCATCACGACCGCCTGTAAAACGCTACTGTCCTGGGTATTGACCGCCTCCCGCGTCAACTGCCCCAGACCGCTGCGCCCGAATACCGTTTCCGTGACGAGCGCGCCGGCGATCAGTTCGCCCAGCAGCAGGCCGGCCATGGTAATGGTCGGCAGCAGCGCGTTGCGAATGACATGACGCCACAGCACGCCGAGCCGGCTGGCGCCTTTGGCGCGGGCAACGGCGACAAACGGCTGCGTTTGCACCTGGTCAATACTCCGCATCAGAATTTGCGCCAGCGGCGCGGAAATCGGCAGGGCCAGCGTGAGCGTCGGGAGAATCAACCCTTCCCATTCGCCGGGATTGATCACCGGAATCAGCCCTAACTGGAAAGAGAAGATCTGAATCAACACGATACCGAGCCAAAATGTGGGAACGGAAATAAACAGCGACGGCAGCGATTGCAACGCCGCGCGCAGGCGTTGAAACGGCGTCATAAAACTGAGGCCCGCAATCAGGAACGCCAGGATGATCGACGCGACCAATCCTAATGACGCCAGCAGCAGCGTCGGCGGCACATTTTCCGTCAATAATTCGGCCACCAGCATGCCGGACTGCATCGAAATGCCGAAATCCCCGTGCAGCAGGCTATTGATTGTGTGAATGTACTGCGTCAGCACCGGCGTATCGGCGCCGTAGGCCAGGCGCAGCTGCGCTATCTGGTCGGCGCTGAGGCCCAATTCCGGGTTCTGGAATTTGATCAGCACCGCGTCGCCCGGCAATGCCTGCAACAGAATGAAGGACAGCGTAAAGGCCGCCCATAGCACAATCAGCGCCTGAGCCAAACGCGTTGTCAGATATCTGCTCATGATCGCTCCTTTTTGCTCTCTCCCTTGCCGACGCAAGGCAAGGGAACGCGATTACTTATCTAACCAGGTGTTGTAAAAGCTGGGGCGGCCGACGGCTTCAAAATCGATACCCTTTGTCGTGGGCGCGGCGGCATAGACCTGCGGCTCTTCGAAGATGGGAATCACATAAGCCTGATCGATGAGATAGCGCTGTACGTCGCCTACCAGCGCCAGGCGTTTTTCGTGGCTCGTTTCGGACGCGATACCGTCCAGCAGGGCGTTAAGGCGGCTATCTTCAAAGTTTTTCACCTTATCGCTGGCGCCGCCTTTTTGCAGCAGGACGTTACGGAGGGTCGGGTAAAACTGGCTTTTCAGCACGTCCGGATCGGCGCGTCCCACCATGGAGGGGTAAAGCGCGGTTTTTTCCGGATCGAGGTTATCCACGGTTTTACTGCCGGCGTCGCCGGCCTGAATATTCAGCTTCACCCCGATTTTCGCCCACTGCTGCGCCACCAGTTGCAGCGTTTCCTTGTTCTGCGGCTGCGGCGGCGATTCATACGCGGTCAGGATTAGCGCCTGCCCCTCTTTTTGCCGCACCCCCTGTGCGCCGGTTTTCCAGCCGGCGTCATCCAGCAGACGGGCGGATTTTTCCGCATCGAAGGTCAGCTTGTCGGACAAATCCACGTAGCCCTGCGCCGTTTTCGCCAGTACGGAGGTGGCCTGCGGATAGTTGTCCGAGAACAGCGTCTGAACAATCTCTTTGGCGTTAGTGGCGTGCAGCAACGCCTGGCGGACGCGCAGATCGGCGACTAGCGGATTATCCGGTCGGAAGGAGAGGCTGTTGTTGACGCCGCGTGTGGCGGAAGCATAGACGGAGACGCCTTGATCCTGAACGCGTTTCTCATCGTAAGCCTGAATTTGGCGAATCGCGTCGGCCTGGCCTGAGAGCAGCGCGCCGATGCGAACGCCGTCTTCCGGCGTCACCAAAATATTGATGCCGTCCAGATAGGCCCGTCCCTGATGGGCAAAACTCGGCGGCGCCCAATTGTAATCTTTACGCGCCGTCAGTTTGACTTCGCGGCCCGGACGGTCGCTTTCCACAACGAACGGGCCGGAGCCGATGATGTTGCGCGCATTGCCGAGCTGGTTGAAATTGTGTTCCAGCGTACTGAGCGATACCAGCCCGGAACCGATGGCGGATGTGCCTTGCAGGAAACCGGGCGAGGGTTTCTCAAAGTAAAATTTTACCGTCAGCGGATCGATAACTTCACTTTTCAGGTAATTGTTGATGACCTCCGAGATCGGGTGGTTGAGCGTTTTGTTGCCAAGCCCGTAGGTGTCGAAGTTTTTCGCCACCGCATTGGCGTCCAACGGCGTGCCGTCCGAGAAAGTGACGCCGGGGCGAATTTTGAAGGTGTATTCGGTGTTGTCGTCGTTGATGGTCCAGGATTCTGCAATCCACGGCTCAATTTGCAGCGTATCCGGATTTTGCCACGTCAGCTTGTCGGTGATCTGATTCAGGATCCCGCCGTTGGGATAGAAGCCCCCGGCGGGCGGATAGAGGTTGGTGTGAGCCTGTTGTTCAAGATAAATCAATGTGCCGCCCGTTTTCGGCGCATTGTCGGCGGCAAGCGACGCACCGCTGAACCCCAGTAATGCTAGTGAAACCAGTGTGCGAATCTTCTGTCCGGAATAGGGAATCAACATCGTGTTTTCCTGTAGTTATCATTTGCGAATCATGCCGTCGGCTGATGGGCGGTATCGCGACGCGGACGGCTAGCCGTCCGAAACCTACAGGTGATATTTTCACAGGCGGATGTAAACAGCAAAGAACAATAATGATATTGATTATGCGAAATTTTGTTAAAAAACATAAAGTCAGCGGCTCATGACGACATCACGCCGGGGCTTGTTTGAGTTTGATGACATTTCTTCGCGGCCACACTTCGTCATCCCCGCAACCACACCTCGTCATCCCCGCGGTAGTAGGCGGGGATCATCTGCTGAAACCGTGAATAGCCATTGACTGATTCCCGCCTGCGCGGGAATGACGTATGGGGGTAATCAACACAGTCTCTGCCACTATTCCGCCATCCTCATGCACGGCCACACCTCGTCATCTTCGCAACCGTACCTCGTCATCCCCGCAACCACACCTCGTCATCCCCGCGGTAGTAGGCGGGGATCGTCTGCTGAAACCGTGAATAGCCATTGACTGATTCCCGCCTGCGCGGGAATGACGTATGGGGTGTAAGCAACACAGTCTCTGCCACTATTCCGCCATCCTCATGCACGGCCACACCCCGTCATCCCCGCAACCACACCTCGTCATCCCCGCGGTAGTAGGCGGGGATCATCTACTGAAACCGTGAATAGCCATTGACTGATTCCCGCCTGCGCGGGAATGACGTATGGGGGGTAATCAACACAGTCTCTACGGCAGTATGCGGGGATCGGCTTTTGCTGGCGGTTTGGGGCTGCTTGAGTTGTCCTCCTGTTCCTGGCTGATTTCGGCGAGCAGCGTGAACAGACGGCCGTCTACGTTGAGCGGCAACGCGCAGCCGGGGGCAAAAATAAAACCGCGTTCGCCGCTTTCCTCTTCGATCTGCCTCAGCCGCTGCCGCAGGCGCGCTTTGACGGCCGTGCGTTGCCCGCCGGCGTAATGAAAATCCCGGTTTTGATCGATGCCGGCGATCAGAATCTTATCGGTCATGGCGCGCACGTGCGCGATGCTGGTGCATTGTGACGGTGTAACGGATAGCGGGGCGTTTTCCCAATTGAATGCTTGTACGTCGTAGTCGAGGCAGGGTTCGAACAGCAGATGGCTTTCGCCGTGGATATGCAGAATGTTAAACCAGGTTTTGCCTTTTGTGTGGCTGAGCAACGCCTCATCATAAGGGCGGCAGAATGTCTGGTATTCCGCCGCGGACAGCAGATCGCCGCGCGCATACTGGGTGGCGAGAAAGATACCGTCGATGCCCGCTTGCAGTAGCGCGTCGAGAAAGTTCAGATTGGTTTGCAGCAGGGCGTCCAACCCATGGCGCAAAGCCGAGGGATGGTTGCGGATAAACGCCAGCGTCGGGCCCGGCTGAGTGGAGCGCGTCATTTCCTGTATCCAGGTCAGCGGAGTGAACAGGGTCGCCAGCAGAGGGACGCCGCCCTGATAGTGCCGGACCAGACCACGGATAATCTCGATTTCCCGCGTCAGCACCGGGTTATCCGCTTCCAGCACCGGCAGAGTGGCGAGATCGTCGGCGCTGGCTATCGGGTAGCGGCGAAATACGCCGGACCATTGCGCTGGGTTGCGGGAAAAAACGATGTCGGCGCCATAGGCCTCGGCCATGTAGTGGCCGTTCGACATCACTTTGATGAAATCCCAGCGGTTTTCATCGGTAAGGCGGATCGTTTCCTGAATAAACGAGGCAGGATCGCGATCGACATGCGGCAGATGCAGCCAGCCGGAGATGGCGGGCCGCGCCAACCTTTCGCCTGCCAGCAGGGCTTTTATTCGTGAAGTCGCGGTCATTTCAGGCTCCTTTGCCGCATTGGCTCTTGTTTAGCGCTGTGCCGGGTCGTGGCGCGGGCGTACCACGACTTCGGTGATTTGCGAATCATCATCGGCGTCGATAACCAGACGCACCGCTTTGGCTATCGAATGCGGCGAACTGCGCGCCAGCGGATCGTCCTCCTCTCTGGGGCGGTTCATCGGCGTGTTGGTCGGCCCGGGATAAACGGTCGCGACCCTTACTCCATGCTCTCGCTCCTCGTTGCGCAGCGCTTCCGCCAGGGCATGCAGGGCGAACTTACTGGCGGAATAGACGGTGTGTCCCGCCAATGGGCGCGTACCGGAACCGGAATTGATAAACACGATGCTCCCCTGGCTCGCGCGTAACGCGGGCAGGGTCAGACGCGTCAGCTCCGCGGGAGCGAACAGATTGATATCGAACTGATGACGCCAGATCTCCGGTGTGGCCGCCGCGACGGCAAACGGCTGTGAGACGGCGGCGGAATGCACCAATACATCCAGCCGGGCGAGAGTGGCGGCCCAGGCGGCGAGCGCCTCGCTATCGCGTAGATCCAGACTGACCTGAATCACGTTCGCGTGTCCGGCCAGCGGTGACGTTTCGCTACGGCGGCGGCCGATGACATAAACCAGGTGATCGCGAGCCAGATCGCTTGCTACCGCCAGTCCTATGCCGCTGGTGCCGCCGGTAACTACGGCGACGGGGCGGCGATTTTTTTCCTCCGACATCGGTGTCTCCATCAACGTTGGCGCCAGGCATAAGGCATGGCTGGCTGCCATTCATCGCCCAGCAGTTCGGGTTCGTCATAATCCAGAATGGCCTGGTAATGATGCTCGCTATCTTCGACGTACAACTGCCCGGCGATCGCCTGCGCCAGCGTGCGGGCGCCGTGGCTGATGCCGGGAATCAGCCCGATCACGTGGCCGTTGCTGAGATGGGCCGGATAGCTGAAGCAGTGCAGCCGCGTCAGCGCCGGCGGGGCGTCCGCGTGTTTAGGCTGCAGCGCGAAATCCGCGCGCAAA
Source organism: Brenneria goodwinii (assembly GCF_002291445.1). Taxonomy (NCBI): domain Bacteria; kingdom Pseudomonadati; phylum Pseudomonadota; class Gammaproteobacteria; order Enterobacterales; family Pectobacteriaceae; genus Brenneria; species Brenneria goodwinii. Next base: position 1,380,286 of record NZ_CP014137.1, read on the forward strand.
TACGGATAACGGGCCAACTGCGCATTCCGCAGATCGGCCGGCGGTTGCCAGGCATCCTCCCAGGTTTTTACCTGACCGGCCAGCGATCGAAACTCGGGACGGGCGTGCCAATCCAGCTGATAGCCCGTCGCCAGGATCAAAAAGTCCGCCGGAACTTCGCCCTGCGGCGTGTGGATGACAATGCCGTCGCCCTGCGGTTCAACGCGCAGCACCGGCGCATTGAAGTTGAACCAGGCGTTTTTATGGCGTGATACCCGTAGCGTACTGCCGTGCGGCGGCGGGATCTGTTCGCTGGCGATATGGTGCGCCAGACGCCATTTCCATGCGTCGGGCAAGGCGGGATAACCGGATTCAAAGCCGGGGTTGCCCGCGCCTTTGGAACGGTTGACGCGCGGGAAATCGGGACGGCGGATCAATATCTCTACGCCTGCGGCGCCCGCTTCCAGCGCGGTGGCCGAAACATCCATCGCCGTCGCGCTGCCGCCCACGACCGCGATCCGGCGCCCGGCCAGCGCGGCGAAATCGATGGACTCCTCGGAGTGCGCCCAATAACGTTTGGGCAGCTCGGCGACAAAGTCAGGGATCGACGGCCCGCCAAACGCATCCATGCCGGTGGCCAGAATAACTTTACGGGCGGCGATCGTGCTGTGTTGTCCGTGATGTTGGAAAGTCAGCTCAACGATGCGGGCGTTCTGAAGATTCAAATCGGTTAGCGTATGGTCGTTGCGAACGTCCAACACCAGAACCCGGCGATACCAGCGCAGGTAGTCCGCCCATTGCAGGCGCGGGATCTTGTCCAGCTCGTTCCATGCCCGCAGGCCGAATTGCGCTTCATACCAGGCGCGAAAAGTCAGAGAGGGCAGATCCAGCGCGGGACCGGTCAAATGCTTGGGGGAGCGGAGCGTTTCCATACGCGCGCTGGTCGCCCACGGACCTTCGTCGTTTTTTGGCGCTTTGTCATACAGTACGGCATCGATGCCTTGCAGGCGCAATGCGAACGCGGCGGCCAGTCCCGCCATTCCGGCGCCGATAATGACGACATCTTTTACCGGCGCGCCGGCGTGTTCCGTCACCGGCAACCAACGCTTCGCCGGCTGGGCCAGCCATTCAAGATCTTGTTTGATGCGGGCTTCAAGGGCGGGGAGTCCGATGGCGTCCTCATAGGGTTGTGACATGGTGTTTCTTTTTCCTGTTGCTGTGAATTCAATCTCCTGTTTTTGAGTAATAACATTGCGTTGTCGGGCAGGCTAATAACAATTTTCGCTAGCCTATTGTGTTCTCGTCATAAAAAGCCGGTGCCGAACGCCTGGCGCAGGCCGCCGCGTCGCTCGGTAATAACGTGAATACCTGCGTTCTGGATGCGCGCGATCCCATTGCAGTGAAAAACGCTTTTGCCAAGATTGGGGTATTTGACCGAATGGCGTGTCTCCCGGCATAGTGGACACGCCGTGGTGGATTTTTCTGAGCGATGAACAGAAAGCCCCGATATTCGCGCGGACGGGAATACTTTTCTCCTTCGGTATTTCAGTACGCAGAAATATATTCGCAATAATGAATTATCTTGCGGATCATATGAAATATTAATGGATTCGGTTTTTTAATTTAATTTTTACGGCTGACTTTTGTCTATATGCACTTTTTTGTTGCATCCTTCCGCTAAAATTCAACGTTATTTACGTCCCCAAGTGCAATAATAATTCAGTTGGTCTTCAATGGTGCAATCGATGCCATATTTTCGTCTTTGACTATCAATACAGGTTATATTAATGCGTTATTTTTAATAACTCCTGATATTGTTTCTGGTTTTTTTTGCTTTATAACTGATATCTCTCCTGTTGAATGACGGCTTTCATCAGGTAGAAAAACTAGGGGTAATTCGAATTTATAGAGGGTGCCATAATGAAAATAAATATAAAAATAGCGAGCCTGATGATTGCCGGCGTATGTTTTTTTTCTTATGCGCAAGCAGACGACCTTCCTCCTCTCAAAGTCGCGCTGGATGGGACTTTTGCGCCGCACGCCATGCCGAAAATGGGCGGGGGGATCGAAGGGTTTAATGTGGATTTGGCCAATGAGGTGGCAAAAAAAATGGGGCGGCGGATAAACATTATCGCCGCGCAATTTTCCGGTCTTATTCCCGCAATGCAGGCTGGAACATATGACTTTATTGTCGCGCCGGTTACTATTACCAAGGAGCGCGCTGAAAATGTGCTGTTCAGCGAGGGCTATTATAATAGCGATTATCAATTCGTAGTGAAAAAAGGTACGCCGGAAATTAATTCACTCGATGGTTTTAGAAATAAGACCTTAGCCGTTAATAAAGGCGCTGAATATGATATTTGGGCGCGTAAATTAGCCGATGAATATCAATGGAAGGTCGTCAGTTACGGCACCAATACCGATGCTATTCAGGCCGTGGTTTCTAATAAGGCTTTCGCAGCGATAACCGGCATCACTCCAGGCGCCTGGGCGGTGAAAAAGAATCCGCGCATCGCGCTTTCCTACACCCAGTCCACCAATAACGTATGGGGCATGGCGTTCAGAAAGGATGACACGGCGACCCGCGCTCAGGTGGATCGCATTATCGAATGCCTGAAAGTCGACGGCACCATCAGCCGTCTGGCTGAAAAATGGTTCGGCCTGACGCCCGCGGCGGGCAGCGCGGCGGTGACGCCGATGCCGGGTTATGGGCCGCCGGGACTGCCGGGTTATGAAGATACGCCTCATCCGTTGACGTGCGAGCCATCCGACGCCGAGGCCGGGGAGACGCTTCCATGATGCAACGGCCGATACTGGAGATCGCCGGACTCTATAAATCGTACGGCGACACCGAGGTGTTGAAAGGCATCGATCTGAAGGTGGCGGAGAAAGAGCTGGTGTTTCTGATTGGGCCTTCAGGTTCGGGCAAAAGCACGCTGTTGCGCTGCTGCAATTTGCTGGAGCGGCCCGAGTCCGGCGCGATATTGCTGCGCGGCAACGATATCGCCCTACGCGCCCGGCAAATCAACCTCGTCCGCCAGCGTATCGGCATGGTCTTTCAGTCGTTCAATCTGTATCCGCATTTGGATGTGTTGAGTAACGTGATGCTGGCGCTGCGCAAGGTACAAAAAAAGTCCGCCGCCGAGGCGCGGCAGATCGCCATGCACCATCTGGAGCAGGTGGGGCTGAGACACAAGGCGTCCAGCCGCGCCACGGATCTGTCCGGCGGCCAGCAGCAGCGCGTCGCCATCGCCCGCGCGTTGGCGCTGAAGCCGGAAGTCATGTTGTTTGACGAACCGACCAGCGCGCTGGATCCGGAACTGGTGGCGGATGTGCTGAACGTGATGCTCGAACTAAAGCGCAACGGCATGACCATGCTGGTGGTCAGTCATGAGATGCGCTTTGCCGCTGAAGCGGCGGATCGGGTGGTATTTATGGACGGCGGCGTCATCGTCGAACAGGGGCCGCCGGCGCAGATTTTCCACCATCCGCGCCATGAGCGGCTGCGCGCCTTCGTCAACCGTCTGGGAGGATGAGCGATGGATGCGCCGGTTTCCGCTTTGGATCGATTCCTCTCGGTGTTTTTCAACGCGCAAATCATGCGCGAGTATGCGCCACTGGTGGGTCAGGGAATGCTGGTGACCTTGCAACTGGCGGTGCTGGTGGTGATAAGCGGCATTCTGATCGGGCTGGCGTTGGCCTGTATCCGCATCTGCCGGGTACGCACGCTGAATGCGTTGATTGTGCTGTATGCCGATCTGCTGCGTTCTTTGCCGCCGCTGGTGCTGATCCTGCTGGTGTATTTCGGCTTGCCTAATATCGGCATCGATCTGCCCGGTTTCGTCACGGTCTGGCTGGTGCTATCGCTGGTGCTGGGCGCGTTTGCCGAAGAGATTTTCTGGGCCGGCCTGCTATCGGTGCACAAAGGGCAGTGGCAGGCGGCGCGCGCCACCGGTTTTGGTTTCGGCGCCACGCTTTGGCACATTGTTCTGCCGCAGGCGATCCGCCTGACGATCCCGCCGTTAACCAACCGGGCCATCGCCATCAGCAAAAACACCGCGTTGGGATCGGCGGTCAGCGTGCCGGAAATCCTTTATCAGGCGACGTCGGCGCAGTCGGTCACCGGCAGCGCCACCCCGTTGCTGCTCGGTACGCTGGCCTATCTGCTGCTGTTTGTTCCGGTGGTGATTCTGGGGCGCTGGCTTGAGCAACGTTTCGCCTGGGGGATGCGTTAATGGACATGCTGTTAGAGCAATTTCTGAATATCGAGGTGATGAAAGCGTGCTTCCCGATGCTGCTTGATGGGCTGTGGGTCACGCTGCAGCTCTGTCTGCTGGTGATTCCGGTCGGCTGCGTGGCCGGATTGCTTACCGCGCTGGCCTGCCTGTCTTCGCGCCGCTCGTTGCGCATCGGCGCGATTATTTTCACCGACCTGTTTCGCGCCGTGCCGCCTCTGGTGCTGTTGATTCTGATTTATTCCGGTCTGCCGTTCGCCGGGCTGCATTTATCGCCGATGCAGGCGGTGGCGTTGGCCTTCATGCTCAATAACGCCGCTTACTATGGCGAGGTGTTGCGCGCCGGCATTCAGTCGGTGGGACGCGGTCAGCGCGAAGCCGCGCGCAGCACCGGGCTGAATGCGCTACAGACGCTGCTGTGGGTGGTGCTGCCTCAGGCGGTGCGCAACGTTCTGCCGGACCTGCTATCCAACACCATTGAGGTGATCAAGCTGACCTCGCTGGCCAGCGTGGTGTCGCTGGCGGAAATACTGTATGCCGCCGATATGGCGCGTTCTCTGACGTATAACGCCTCGCCGCTGGTGCTGGCGGCGGGATTCTATCTGGTAATGATTTGGCCTCTGGTCAGGTTGATCAGCCGCTTTGAGCGGCGTGTTGAAGAATAATACGGGAACTGAATATGAGAAAATGTATTGTTGGCGGCGCTCAACTGGGCGCTATCCAGAAAACGGACAGCCGCGAGTCGGTGGTGGCGAGAATGTTGGAACTGATGGATCAGGCGCACGCGGCTTCCTGCGATCTGCTGGTATTCCCGGAACTGGCGCTGACCACCTTTTTCCCGCGCTGGTACAGCGAAGATCCGGCGGAAATCGAACGCTGGTTTGAATCAGAGATGCCCAACCAGACGACGATGCCGTTGTTTGAGCGCGCGCGGATGTACCAGATGGCCATCACTTTCGGTTATGCGGAGTCCACTCCCGATGGCCGGCACTTCAACGCCTCGCTGATGACCGACCGTAACGGCGACATTATCGCCAAATACCGCAAGGTGCATCTGCCGGGACACGACGCCTACGATCCCGAACGCGCGTTTCAGCATTTGGAAAAATACTATTTCGAACCGGGAGATCTGGGATTCCACGTCTTTTCCAATCTTGGCGGCATCATGGGCATGGCGATTTGCAACGATCGGCGTTGGCCGGAAACCTATCGCGTACTGGGGCTACAGGGCGTAGAGCTGGTGACCATCGGCTATAACACGCCGGCGTTCAACGCGCAGCGCCGGGACGAGGCCGATGACAAGCGGTTGTTCCATTCCCTTCTGTCGATGCAGGCCGGCGCCTATCAGAACAGCACTTATGTGGTGGGGGTGGCCAAGGCCGGCGTTGAGGACGGTCATGAACTGATTGGCGGCAGCGTGATTATCGATCCCAACGGTTTCGTGCTGGCCGAGGCGAAAACCCAGAACGATGAACTGATCGTCGCGGCGTGCGATTTCGATGAGAGCAGTTTCGGCAAAGAGACGATATTCGACTTTAAACGCCATCGCCGCACCGAGCATTACCGGTTGATCGTCGAACAAACCGGCGTCGAAATTCCGGCTGAAGTGGAAAAGGATCTGGCGAAATGCAACATCGGATAAACCGGCATACGGCGGGGGTGTTCGCTATCGCGCCGACGCCGTTCGACCAGCAGGAGGGCATTGATTACCCGAGCTTGTCGCGGCTTATCGCTTTGTATCAACAGGCGCAGGTCAGCGGCATCACGGTGCTCGGCATGATGGGGGAAGCGCAGAAACTCTCGCAGGCCGAACAATTGAGCGTTATCGACGCCTTTCTTGACGGGGTTGCGGGCGCGCTGCCGGTGATCGCCGGCGTCTCCGCCGCGGGCATCGCCAATATGGCGGCGCTGGCCGAGGCCGCCATGGCGCGCGGATGCGCCGGCGTGATGGTTGCGCCGGCGGCGGGATTGAAAACCGATGAGGCGGTGTTCAATTACATGAAGCAGGCGTGTACGGCGCTGGGGCCGGATATCCCGATCTGTTTTCAGGATTTTCCGCAGATGACCGGCGTACACGTCAGCGCCGACCTGATCGTCCGTCTGACGCGCGAACTGCCGCAGATCGTGATGCTTAAACATGAAGACAGCCCCGGCTTGAACAAAATCAGCGCCATCCGCCGTCAGTTGGCGGCGGACGACACGGCTCTCTCCATCCTGACCGGCAACGGCGGACTCTACTTGCCGCTTGAGCTACAGCGCGGCGCGGACGGCGCCATGACCGGCTACGCCTGGCCGGAAATGCTGGTGGAAGTGGTGCGGCGTCACCAGCAGGGCGATATGGACGGCGCGCAGGATATGTTTGACAGCCATTTGCCGCTGCTGAGCTACGAGCAGCAGCCTGGCATCGGTTTAGCCATTCGCAAAGGGATTCTGCGCCAGCGCGGCATTTTCGCCTCGGCGCGTCTGCGCGCGCCGGGAGCGCGGCTTTCGCCGGAAGACGAACAACAGTTGCAGCGCTTGATGCAGCGTTTGGCGGCGCGGCTGCGTCATACCGGCTGATCGCCTATCCCGCTTTCCGACGTACGAGCAGATTAATGAAGGAGGTCTCCGATGTTTGACTTGATTATCCGCGGCGGGCGCATCATTACCGCCACCGACGACTACACGGCCGATATCGGCATCAAAGACGGCCGTATCGCGGCGTTGGGCGCCCTGAGCGAGGGGCGCGAGACGATTGATGCGGACGGTCTGTGGGTGATGCCCGGCGGCATTGAAGGACATTGCCATATCGCGCAGGAATCCTCTTCTGGGCTGATGAGCGCCGATGATTATTACAGCGGTACGGTGTCGGCGGCGTTCGGCGGCAATACCACCATTGTGCCTTTCGCCGCTCAAATGAAGGGACAGCGGCTGGAGAACGTGCTGGAGGTTTACCACCACCGCGCCGCGCCGAAAGCGGTGCTGGATTACTCCTGGCATCTGATCATCACCGATCCGACGGCGTCGCTGGCGGACGATCTACCCAAAGTGGTGGCGCGCGGCGTGCCGTCGTTTAAGTTTTTCATGACGTACGACGCGGTAAAAATGAATGATGGCGACATTCTCAACCTGCTGACGCTGGCGGCGGAACACGGCGCGCTGGCGATGGTGCATGCGGAAAATAACGACATCATAAAATGGATGAGTCAGCGTCTGTTGGATCGCGGTTATACGGCGCCGCGCTATCACGCGATCAGCCATCCGGCGGCGGCGGAAATTGAGGCGATCGGCCGGGTGACTCAACTGGCGGCGTTCGTCGGCGGTCCGCTGATGGTGGTGCATGTGTCCACCGTCGAAGGGGCGGAGATCATCGCCCGCGCGCGTCTTGCCGGCGCGAAAATCTTCAGTGAAACCTGCCCGCAATATCTGTTTCTTACCCGCGACGATCTCGATCGGCCGGGGCGGGAAGGCGCGAAATTCATGTGCAGCCCGCCGGTGCGCGATACGACCACCCAGCAGGGGCTGTGGCGTCATTTGCAGGCGGGCACTTTTGACTTCTTTTCCTCCGATCACGCGCCTTATCGCTTTGACGCCAGCGGCAAATTTTTCCACGGCCCGGACGCCACCTTCCGCCAGATCGCCAACGGTATGCCGGGCATCGGTCTCAGGATGCCGCTGCTGTTCAGCGAGGGGGTGATGAAAGGGCGGATTACGCCGCAGCAGTTTGTGGCGCTGACCTCGACTAACGCCGCTAAAACGCTGGGTATGTTTCCGCAAAAAGGCGCCATCGCCATCGGCGCCGATGCGGATCTGGCGCTGTGGGATCCGAATGCGACGCGCCGTGTAACGCATGCCGATCAGCATGACAACATGGACTACACACCGTTTGAGGGCATGACCCTGCGCGGTTGTCCGGTACGGGTCATCAGCCGCGGCGAAACGGTGATCGCCGACGGCGAACTGCGCGCCGCCGCCGGCCGTGGCCGCTTCGTTCACCGGCGTCCGCCGGATTGCACCGGTATGCCCGGCGTCTATACGCCGGAGCTGGACCCGGCGCTTAACTTCGGCGCCGATCTGGCGCCGGTATCAAAGCGGGAGGCCGAATGACGCGACCTTTACCGATTCTTGTCATCAATCCCAACAGCAATCCCGCCGTGACCGATGGACTGCGCGCTGCCACCGCGGCCTTCCGCCTGCCCGCCGGGCCGGAGATCGAATGTATTACCCTGACTCAGGCGCCGCCCGGCATTGAAAGCCAGGCGGATATCGAGGCGGTGGAGCCGCTGCTGCTGGCGGAAATCGCCGCCCGCCGCCAGGTCTCCGCCGTGGTGCTGGCCTGTTATTCGGACCCGGCCATCGACGCCTGCCGCCGGGCAGCCGGCGTACCGGTGTTGGGGATTCAGGAGTCGGCGCTGTCGGTGGCGCTGACATCGGGACGCCGCTTCGGCGTGCTGGCCATCCAAACGCAATCGGTCGCCCGTCATCTGGCCTATGTCCGCCGGCTGGGACTGGAGGCGCGGCTGGCCGGAGAACGTCCGCTGAATATCAGCGTGACGGAGTCGGCGTCGGGCGAGGGGGTGAGCCGCAGGCTGGAGAGCGTCGGCCGCCAGTTGATCGAGCAGGATGGCGCCGATGTGCTGATTCTGGGCTGCGCCGGATTGTCGCGTCAGCGCCGGTTGCTACAGGAGACGCTTGGCGTCCCGGTGATCGACCCGACGCAGGCGGCGGTGGGGCTGGCGCTAACGGCGATACTCTCCGGCGGGGAATGCGGTGAAAATTGAGCGTAAAAACGATATCAATCTGCGTTTGCTGGAGATTTTCGGCACGGTGATGCGCTCTCAGACGACGGTGGACGCCGCCTACGAGCTGGGTATTTCGCAGCCGGCGGTCTCCGGCGGGATAAAACAGCTTGAAGGCCAGCTCGGCTTTCCGCTTTTCGACCGCATTAATCGACGCTTGCAGCCCACGGAGGACGCCCATCTGCTTTATAAAGAGGTGGAGCCGATTTTCATGATGATCCGCTCGGCGGAGAGCCGCATTCGCTCCCTGCGCAGCGGTAATGCAGGCATCCTGCGCATCCTGGGAACGCCGCCGCTGGGCTTTTCGCTGGTGCCGCACGCGCTGCGCCAGCTGCTGCTCAACCGGCGCGGCGTGAAGGTGCATTTCGATGTGGTGGGGCTTAACCGGGTATTGCAGGCGGTGGAGCTCGGCGTCGCGGACGTCGGGCTGGCGCTGGGGCTGGACGAACATCCGGCGGTCAACGTGGAGAAGATTAAACACGGCAACATGATGTGCCTGGTGCCGCGCGGCCATCCGCTGTACGGCATGCCGACGATCCGGGTGGAGCATGTCCGTCAGTACGGCTACATCGGTCTGAACATCGAATCGACGCTGGGACTGTTGCTGGCTTATGCGTTTCGTCAGTGCGGCGTGAACTACGAACCCGATGTAGAGGTACGCTATACCAATAGCGCCGCCATGCTCAGCCAGGCCGGGGTGGGGATGGCGATTGTGGATTCGGTAACGGCGTTGCATCAGGAGTGGAAAGACGTCGCCATCGTACCGTTTGAGATAGCGGTGCCGGTTTCCATCTGCATCGTGACGCGTAAACAGGTGTCGCAAAATCGCCTGGTGGTGGATTTTATCGAGCAGGTAAAAAACGTGATTGAACAGGAGATTCGCTGAACGGCGGTGTCTTGGCGATGGCGGCGCGCACGGCGCTTATGTCGACGCGGCGATGAATTTCTGAAAGGGGAATGGTATGGATTTCAAGATAGCAGGCAAAGTGGCGCTGGTGTGCGGCGCAGGTAGCGGGCTGGGGCGCGCCATTGCTCAATCGCTGGCCGCCGAAGGCGTGCTGGTGGCGGTTACCGGCCGCACGCCGCAGAAACTGGCGGAAACGGTCGGGCTGATTGAACAAGCGGGCGGCAGAGCGAGAGCCTGGGTGTTGGATCTAACCCGGCCGGAGACTTTCGACGAGGTGCTGACGGATATTCGCCGGACGCTGGGGCCGGTGGGCATACTGGTTAATAACTCCGGCGGACCGGCGCCGTCGGCCGCCAGCGGCGTTGCGCTCGCCAGATGGCAGCAGGAATTCACCGCGATGGCGGGGTCGCTGATTCATCTGACCGACTGCGTGCTGCCGGATATGCGCGCGGCGGGCTGGGGCCGCATTATCACCAGTTCGTCATCGGGCGTGGTGACGCCGATCGCTAATCTGGCCGTATCCAACACGCTGCGTATGGCGCTGTCGGGCTGGTCGAAGACGCTGGCCGGCGAGGTGGCCGCCAGCGGTATTACCGTTAACGTGCTGGTGCCGGGGCGCATCGCCACCGCCCGGGTCGACCAACTGGACGCCGCGCGCGCCGAGCGCGAGGGCGTGACGGCGGCGGCGGTGAAAGAGAAAAGCCAGGCCGCGATTCCCGTCGGCCGTTATGGCGATCCTGCGGAGTACGGCGTGGCGGCGGTGTTTCTCGCCAGTCGGCAGGCGGCGTTTATCACCGGCGCTATCCTGCGCGTGGATGGCGGCATGAGCCCTTGCCTGTAATGTGCGCGGGCTTTTTGCCAGATAACGGCGGTGAACGGCGTAACCGCCGAGCCATAGGAACGTCATCGAGCGTATATTCAATTAGCGCACAAACTATTCACTAATTATCGTTTTGGATTGAAAGCGATATTCGCTAGGTTGATTACCTGTTTAGCACAGACGGATAGGTAAGAGACAAGTCTATGAGTGGTTTGACCCCGGTAGTCGATCACGTCGTTATCAATGTCGCGCAACGGCTTGACGACGCGGATACCCTGTTTCAACGTTTGGGTTTTCAGTTAACCCCCAGAGGGCATCACTCTCTGGGGTCCAGCAACCATCTCGCCGTTTTCCATGAAAACTACCTGGAGCTGCTGGGCTTCGAAAGTTATAACGCCAACCAGCGCAAAGCGTTGTGGAACGACCCGCCGGGCCTTTCCGGGTTGGTATGGAAAACCCAGGATAGCGATGCGGTTTTCCGGCGGCTGACCGCCGTCGGATTAGCCGGCGAACCGCCCGCCTCTTTTTTTCGTCCGGTCGAATTGCCCGACGGCAGCCGGCCCGAAGCCCGTTTCCGCACGGTACGGCTGGCCGCCGAGCAGGTAGCCAATGGACGCAGCTTCTTTTGCCAGCATGAAACTCCTGAGCTGGTCTGGCGCCCCGAATGGCAAACACATCCTAATGGCGTCATAGACATTGTCGGATTCGTTATTTCGGCGACGGATCCGCACGCCGTCGCCAGCCTGTACGGCACGCTCTTTGATCCCGCGCTTATCCAGCCTGACGACGATGGCTACCGGCTACAGGCGGGGAAAACCACGGTGTCGTTTATTACGCCGCAACGCGCGCAGTCGCTGTACGGCGAGGTCGCCGCGGGAGACGAGGGGAGTGAACGCATGGTGGCGTTGGAATTGGCTGTTTCGTCTCCGGCTGATAGCTCCCGCTACCTGCAACAACAGGGAATTGCCACCCATACCCGATCTCCCGATAGTTTCTTGGTCGCGGCGCGGGATGCCTTCAACGTGGCGCTACTCTTTCGGGCCGTTTGAGCCTATCGCTACTATTTTCGGATAAAAATCTTATGAAGGCTATTGTGCTACGTGAACACGGCGGCAACGATAAGTTGCGGTTTGAATACGATTTTCCTGACCCGGTTCCCGGTAAGGGCGAGGTTTTACTGCGAGTTCGGGCTTCTTCGCTGAATTATCATGATGTTTTTACCCGCCGCGGTATGCCGGGGATCAGTTTGTCTTTCCCCATTATTATCGGCCTGGATGTCGCCGGAGAAATTATCGCGCTTGGCGAAAACGTTCAGGGCTGGAACATCGGCGACCGGGTTGTGGTGGATCCGATTAACCGGGTTGAGGGCGGCCTGGTGGGAGAGACGACCCATGGCGGTTTGGCCGAATTATGCCGGGTGCCGGCCCATCAGCTTATCGCCTTGCCCGACGATATTAGCTTCGCCGAAGCGGCCGCGCTGCCGGTGGCCTATGGCACCGCGTTACGCATGGTAACCACCATCGGTCAGATCCAGCCGGGGGAAAAGGTCTTGATATTGGGCGCCAGCGGCGGCGTGGGCGTCTGTTGCGTGCAGTTGGCCAAACTGGCCGGCGCCCAGGTGATTGCCTGTGCCGGTAGCGAAGAGAAGGCCGAACGCCTGCGCCAACTTGGGGCGGATCATGTCATCCGCTATACCGAGGAGGATTTTATGAAGCAGTTGTTCCAGCACTATGGCAAGCCGTCGCGCCAGCGTAATGCGGCTCAGCCTGGCGGCGTCGATGTGGTGGTGAATTTTACCGGCGGCGACACTTGGGTCAAATCCCTGCGCTGCCTGCGCGTCGGCGGCCGTCTGCTGACCTGCGGCGCCACCGCCGGTTTCAATCCGGCGGAAGATATCCGCTACATCTGGACCTATGAGTTGCAAATCCGCGGCTCCAACGGCTGGGAAAGAGAAGACCTGCACCGCCTGTTGACCCTGGTGCGGGAGAAAAAACTCAATGTTCTGATCGATCGTCAATGGCCGCTGGAGCAGGGGGCCGAAGCGCTGGCCTCGCTGGAACAGCGTCAGGTTATCGGCAAAGTGGTGGTGATATGAGTTCACGGTTAAGCCAAACGCAAATCGAAGAAAAATTTCGCGCCTCGCCTTTTATCCACTGGCTGAATTTAAAGGTCGAATCCGTGGATTACGACCAGCAAACGCTGACCGTCACGGTTCCGATGCGCGCCGAGTTTGAGCGCATCGCGGGGAGCGACCAGTGGCACGGCGGCCCCCTGGCGTCGATTATCGATACCGTCGGCGACTTTGCGCTGGCCATGATCGTCGGCACTGGCCTGCCCACCATTAATTTTCGCGTGGATTATCTGCGGCCGGCGATCCACACCTCGCTGCGGGTGGTCGCGCGCGTGCGCCGCAACGGCCGCAGCGTGGGCGTCGCCGATGTCGATGTTTATAACGAACAACATGTTTTGCTGGCTATCGGTCGGGCAAGTTACGCCACCGCAACCGCATCAACAGGAGTGTTATCATGACCGACCGTTTTTCCCGGCGGAATTTCCTCCGCATCCTGGGAGTGAGCGGCTCTTTTGCCGCGCTGTCGTCGCAGGTTACGGGATTTCGCTTGATCGGCGACGCCTTTGCCGAGGAGAGCGCCGTTATTGCGCCGCGCCGCGGCGGTACGCTGGTGATCTCCTGGGGCGGGCTGGAGCCGCAGGCGCTGTTTGTGCCTGGCGGCGGCGGATCTTCGCCTTTCCAGACCTCCACTAAAATACTGGAACGGTTACTCAAGCTGGACAACGAACTGCATTTTCAACCGGAACTGGCGGAATCAGTGGTGCCCGCCGCCGATTTTAAAAGCTATGAAATCAAACTACGGCAGGGGGTGAAGTGGCACGACGGCGCCGATTTTACCGCCGAGGACGTGGTGTTTAACGTGCTTGAACACTGGAAAGCCATTTCGGCCGGCATCGCGCTGAAATCGCTGAACGGCGCCACGGCCGCCGATCCCTTTACCGTGACTCTCAACTTTGATAATCCGGTGCCGGAATTTTTCCTGAAGTCCATTCTGGCCGGACAATATCAGTTGATGCTGCCAAAGCATCTCTATGCCGGTAAAGACATCCTGACCAATCCGCTCAATAACCGGCCGGTAGGCACCGGACCCTGGATCTTTGATAAATGGGAGCGCGGCAGCTACGTGGCCTACCGCCGCAACGACAATTACTGGTCTCCCAACCAGCCGTATCTGAATAAGTTACTGGTGCGCTGGTGGGGCGATGCGGCGTCGCGCACCGCGGCGCTGGAAACGGGTCAGTTGGGCGTGGGCTATTCCAATCCGGTACCGGCGCGGGAGGTCGATCGCCTGGTAAAGGGCGGACAGGTCGTGCTGGATACCAGCGGCTATGAAAACAGCGCCTGGGCGGTGACGGTTGAATTTAATCAGCGCCGTGAACATGTTAATCGCCGTGAAGTCCGGCAGGCCATTTTGCACGCCATCGATCGCCGGTTTATCGTCAACACCATCTATTTCGGTCGCGGCAAGTCAGCGCTGGCGCCTATTTTCAGCAGCAATTCCCTGTTTTACACCGATGATGTGCCGCAATATGAATTCGACGTTAAAAAGGCCGCGGCGCTGCTCGATGCCGCCGGGCTGCCGGTGAAGAACGGCAGCCGTTTTAGCGTAAATTTGCTGGCGGCGGCTTGGTTCGAGGAGAACGCCAAACTCGGCCAGTATCTCAAACAGGCGCTGGAGGATATCAATATTAGCGTGCGGCTGGATTCCGTCGACCGCGCGACGGCGTTAAAACGTATTTACAACGATTACGATTATGATATCGCCATCTCCAACTATACCTCTCCGCTGGAGCCGGTGCCGACGGTAACCCAATTTTTCACCACCGACGGCATTGTCAGGGGCGGGGCGTTCCGCAACGCCACCGGCTATAGCAGCCCGGAGATGGACGCACTGGTCGGGAAAATCACCGTTGAAACCGATGAAAATCAGCGGCGGGATCTGATCCATCAATTTGCCCGTCTGGCCAGCACCGATGTACCGATCGTCCCGTTAGTGGAAATGCAGTCCTATACGCTGGCGCGTAAAAACGTGCGGAATTTCACCACCGCCGCGAATGTGCAGGGCAGTTCGCTCAATGATATATGGCTGGCGGAGTAGCGGCATGGCGCGAATGATCTTTCGCCGTTTGTTGCAGGGCGTTCCGCTGTTGCTTGGCGTGATTATCATCAACTTTATCCTGATGAAGCTGGTTCCCGGCGATCTGCTGGATGTGATGACCGCCGAACAGCAGGTGACCGATCCGGTGATGATCGAACGTTTGCGCTCGCTGTATGGCCTCGATCAACCGGCCTGGCTACAGTTGCTGAAATATATCGGCGCGGTGGCGCGCCTCGATCTGGGCTTTTCCTATCGTCAGAACATGCCGGTGCTGGAGGTTATCCTCGCGCATTTACCTGCAACGCTGATCCTGATGCTGGCCAGCATTTCCGTGGCGTTGCTGGTGGGCATCAGCGCCGGCGTGCTGGCGGCGGTGCGGGTGAACAGCCTATGGGACTCGCTTATTTCCGCGCTGTCCGTTCTCTGTTTCGCCGCGCCGAGTTTTTGGCTCGGTATCATGATGATTATTCTGTTCGCCGTGAAGCTCGGCTGGTTTCCGGTGGGCGGCATGGAGGAGATAGGCGCGGATGAAACGCTCTGGGGGCGATGCCTCGATATTCTCCACCATCTGGTGCTGCCCGCGCTGACCCTCGGTCTGTTTTACGCGGCGACGTACGCGCGGGTTATGCGGGCCTCGATGCTGGAGGTCGCACAGCTGGATTTTGTGCGCGCCGCCCGCGGCCGGGGATTGGGCCGTCTGCGAGTGGTGATCGGACATGTTATGCGCAACGCTCTGCTGCCGGTGGTGACGCTGTTCGGTTTACAGCTTGGCACCGTGCTGGGCGGCAGTATCGTGGTGGAGTCCGTGTTCAGTTGGCCCGGTATCGGCCAGGTTCTATTCGACAGCGTGATGAGCCGCAACTATCCCGTGGTGCTGGGGATATTGGTGCTCAGTTCACTGGTCGTGATTGTGATTAATATTCTGGTGGACGCGGTTTATTTCCGTCTGGATCCGCGGATTCGGAGCTGAATGAAAATGTCTGTGATTACGCCATTAGCCGCTGAAGGCGCGCCGTACTTGCAATTTTTGCGCCATTTTTGCCGCAACCGGGGCGCGGTTTTCGGGGCGTTTATCGTGCTGGTTATTCTGATTGCCGCGTTGACCGCCGATTGGATTTATCCGGTCGATCCGCTGCGCATCGTCGCCATACCGGAAATCTGGCCGTTTACCGATGCCCGCTACCCGCTGGGCACCGATTCCCTTGGCCGCGACATCGCCGCGTTGATTATGCACGGCAGCCGCGCCACGCTGATGATTGGCCTGACGGCCAGCGTGGCGGCGACGACCATCGGCGTGGCGGTAGGGGCCAGCGCCGCCTGGTTCGGCGGTTGGGTGGATGAAGTATTGATGCGTATCGCCGAGCTGTTCCAAATCATTCCCAATGTGGTATTCGTGCTGACGGTGGTGGCGATTCTCGGCCCCCATATCGCCAATATCATTGTCGCGGTCGGTCTGGTTTCCTGGCAACCCATCGCCCGGCTGACGCGCGCCGAATTCCTTTCGGTGAAAGAACGCGAGTTTGTGCAGGCCTGCCGCGCCTGCGGCATGGGCAATACCCGGATCATTGTGGCGGAAATCCTGCCCAACGTGATGCCGCCGGTCATCGTGCTTTCCTCCCTGGTGGTCGCCGGGGCGATCCTCTATGAGTCGGTCATCTCATTTCTCGGCCTCGGCGATCCCAATCTTGCCAGTTGGGGGCGGCTGGTGGGCGAAGGCCGCACGCTTATCCGCTCCTCCTGGTATATCTGCGCAGTGCCCGGCGTGGCGATTATGCTGGCGGTGTTGGCGCTAAACCTGTTGGGCGACGGGCTAAACGACGCCCTGAATCCGAAGCTGCGGGATCGCCCATGAATACGGTGCTGGAAGTCAACAATCTGACGGTGGATATCGTCGGCAGACGCAAGCGGATCAAGGCGCTGGACGGCGTTTCACTGACGCTGCATACGGGCGAAACACTGGCGGTGGTCGGCGAGTCCGGCTGCGGGAAATCGTTGACCGCACTGGCGCTGATGCGCTTACTGCCTGCGCCCTCGGTGTGCATCGGCGGGGGAGAGATCTGGTTTGAACGGCAGAATATCGCGGCGTTGAGCGAAGGTAAAATGCGGCGTCTGCGGGGCCGTCGGCTGGCGATGATTTTTCAGGATCCGATGAGTTCGCTCAATCCGGTCAAAACCGTCGGCGATCAGTTGAGCGAAGTGCTGCGGACGCATCTTGGTTTATCCCTGCGCGAGGCGTGGCGGCGGGGGATTGAATTACTGGAACAGGTGCATATTCCCGATGCGCCTCGCCGCATGCTCGAATATCCCCATCGTCTCTCCGGCGGGATGTCTCAGCGCGTCATGATCGCCATTGCGATTGCCTGTAAACCGGCCGTGCTGATCGCCGATGAACCGACTACGGCGCTGGATGTGACCATCCAGGCGCAGATCCTCGCTTTATTACGCGAACTTCAGCGCGATACCGGCATGGCGTTGATGTTGATTACCCATGATTTAGGCGTCGTGGCGGCCATGGCCCAGCGCGTGGCGGTGATGTATGCCGGAAAAAAAGTCGAAGAGGCGCCGGTGTTGGAGCTGTTCGACCATCCTCTGCATCCCTATACCCAAGGATTGCTGCGTGCCACGCCGACATCCGGGCAGCCGAATCAGCGACTGCTGGATATTCCCGGCAGGGTGCCGTCTCTTGGCGAACTGCCGGCGGGATGCGCCTTCGCCGATCGGTGCCTGCATGTTACGGACCAGTGTCGGCGGCAACGGCCTGCGCTGGAGGCGTTACGCCGCGATCATCTGGCGGCCTGCTGGAGGGCGGAGCAGGACGTATCGGCGGCGGTGCTCCGCCAGGCTAATGGAGGATGGCGATCTTGACTGCCGTGCTTGAGGTGCAAAATCTACAGGTGAGTTATCCCACGGGACGAGGGCGGGTTTACGCCCTATCGGGCGTGGATCTATCCCTGTGGCCCGGAGAAACCGTCGGACTGGTAGGGGAGTCCGGCTGCGGAAAATCCACGCTGGGTAAAGCGGTCATGCGGCTTATCGCCAGCAGCGGCGGGTGGATAAAAGTCAATGGCGACGATATCACCAATCTGAACCGCAGGGCGTTGCTGCCCTACCGCGCGGATATCCAGATGATGTTTCAGGATCCGCAGGGATCGTTGAACCCGCGTCAGCGCATCGGTAAAAGCATTGGCCGCCCGTTGGAGGTCGCTGGCTGGGGAAAGGCTGCCATTCGTCAGCGGGTCGGCGAACTGCTGGAACTGGTTGGGTTGCCCGCTGCTGCGGCATCCCGCTATCCGCATGAATTTTCCGGCGGACAGCGGCAGCGGATCGGGATTGCCCGGGCTTTGATTCTGGAACCTAAAGCGATTATCTGCGATGAGCCGGTCTCGGCGCTGGATGTGTCGGTGCGCGCCCAGGTGATCAACCTGATGCGCGACCTGCAACATCGAACCGGCGTGGCCTACCTCTTTATTTCCCATGATCTGTCGGTAGTGGAATATATCGCCGATCGTCTATTGGTGATGTATCTGGGGCGAATCGTGGAAAGCGGACCTACCCGGCAAATTTGGGCCAACCCGGCGCACCCTTATACGTTGGCGTTGCTCTCTGCGGCGCCGGTGGCCGATCCCCGCGCGGCGCGCGCGCAGAATCTGCTGACGGGCGAACCGCCCAGCCCGCTGTCGCCCCCGGACGGCTGCCCGTTTCACACTCGCTGTTCCCATGCCGGCGAGCGCTGCCGTTTGGAACGGCCGCAATTGCGTGACTGCGGCGAGCGGCGCCGGGTTGCCTGCCATTTCCCGATCATTGACATTACTGCTTAAGCACTCGGCCATGGCCGTGCTGAGGAATTATCATGACTTCCGACATTAAAAATCTTGGCGACCTTATCGACCGCCAAAGCGATTTGCAACGTGACGCCATTATCGATTTACGTGACGAGGCATCGCCGCGGATCTGGAGCCATCAGCAAATCGACCTGCTGTCCGGTGGCGTGGCGAGTTTTCTCACCAGCCTCGGTCTGCCGCGCGGCAGCACGGTGGGCATCGCTTCGCTGAATCGGGCCGAATATTTGGCGGCGTATTTTGGCATTATGCGTGCCGGGCTGGTGGCGGTACCGCTGAATATAAAAGTGCCGACGGCCACGCTTGAGTATCTGCTGGCGGATGCGGGTATCCGTCTGGTGTTCGTCGATGACGCCCGGCACGCCATTCTGCAAAAAGCGAATTTGCCTGCGGCTATGACGTTGGTTAATTTCGACGGACAGACGGCCGAGGGTTTCTGGCGGCGTATTGTCCCGCAGACGTTTGACAGCGTGGCGCCGGCCCCCGGCGATCTGGCGATGATCCTGTACACCTCCGGCTCCACCGGTCGTCCCAAGGGCGTGCCGTTGACCCATGACGGACAGCTTTGGGCGCTGCGCGTCACCCGCAGCGGCGGGGTAGAGCCGGACGGCCCGCAGGCCCGCTATCTGCTGGCGCAGCCGCTATTTCATATGAACGGTCTGTTTCTGGCCAAACGGGTCTTTGCGGCCAATGGTCTGTTGGTGGTTTTGCCGTCTTTTGACGTGAAACGCTACGTGGATGCGCTTTCGCGTTACCGGATAAATATCGTCACCGCGGTGCCCACCATGTTCGCCCGCCTGGTTGGCGACGGCCGTTTACTGGAAGGGCATGATTTTTCCGCGCTTAGCAAACTGATGCTGGGCTCGGCTCCGATGTCGCTTTCGCTGTTGGCGCGTATTCAGGCCGCGTTTCCTCATGCGGTTATCACGCACGGTTACGGTACGACGGAGGCGGGACCGGCGGTGTTCGGACCGCATCCCGACGGTATCCCGACTCCGCCGCTGGCATTAGGCTATCCGTTGTCCGCAGACGAGGTGAAGCTGGTTGACGGCCCAACGGAAAATGACGGCGTGTTGTGTATGCGCAACCCGGCGGTAACGCCTGGGTATCACCGGCTGCCGGAAAAAAGCGCGCAGGCGTTTCATGACGGCTGGTACTACAGCGGCGATGTGATGCATCGTGATGAGCAGGGGTTCTATTATTTTACCGGGCGGGCGGACGACATGTTTGTCTGCTCGGGAGAGAATATCTTTCCCGTTGAGGTGGAGAAAACGTTGGAGTCGCATCCGCTGGTGCGCCAGGCCGCCGTGGTCCCTTTGCCGGATGATGAGCGCGGCCAGATGCCCGTCGCTTTTGTCGTACTTCATCCGGAGCATGTCCTCGCCGCTGAGGAACTCAGGCAGCACACACTGCGTCATGGCCCGGCCTATCAGCATCCCCGGCGCATCGCTTTTATCAATGAACTTCCCTGGGCGGGAACCAACAAGGTGGATCGCCATGCCTTGCTGCAATTAGCCCGGGAATTGGAAGCGCACAACACCTGGGCTGCTCCACGGCGGGAGGTCGAAAATGGCAACCGACATTCCTAAGATTGCGCTGGTGACCGGCGCAAGCCGTGGGATCGGCCGGGCCATCGCACTTGCGCTGGCCGCTCAGGGCGTAATTGTGGCGGCGCATTTTCATCACCGGCGGGAGGAAACCGCCCAACTGGTTGCGCAAATAGAACAGGCCGGCGTTCAGGCATTCGCTGTTTCCGCCGACCTGGACGATCCGGACGGCGCGTTCGCGCTTATCGGGCAATTACGGTCGGAGCTTATCCGTCGCTACGGCGAGCCGGGATTTGATATTTTAGTGAATAACGCCGGCCTGGGCGGTCGTGCGACGATTGCTGAAATTACTCCGGCGCAGCTTGACACAATGTTGCAGGTCAATTTCGTGTCGCCTTTTTTCCTGATTCAGCAAGCGCTTCCTCTGCTGCGCGATGGCGGACGAATTATTAATATATCGTCGATGAGTACCCGCGCCGCATTTGCGGATATGGCGGCTTATGCCCCGGCAAAAGCGGCGCTTGAAACCCTGAGCGTGTTGTTGGCCGGCGAGTTGGGGAAGCGGGGGATAACGGTGAATGCGGTGTTGCCGGGGGCGACGGCTACCGAGATGAACCCGCGCGCCCGCGATGCGCAATCCGCCGCGCTGATCGCGCAGAGCGTGGCGCTCGGACGGGTGGGGCAACCGGAGGATATTGCCGCGGTGGTCGCTTTCCTGGCCAGTGAGGCCGGAAGATGGATCACCGGTCAACGTATTGACGCCAGCGGTGGTCAGCGCCTGTAACCGGAAGAGCCGCCCCCGCTCGCGGTTTATCGCTGCGCCAGTTTTTGCAATGCTTTGCCCGCCAGAAGATTAAAGTAGTTCGCGGCGGGTAGGATGGCGGCTTCGTCGGGGTTAAACCGCGGGTGATGCAGGCCGAATTCGCTGGCCGATCCGATATTGACGAATACGCCGGGAACATGATGCAGATAAAAGGCGAAATCTTCGCCGCCCATCTGCGGTTGCTGATCGCGTACCCGATAACCGGCTTCTTCCGCCACCGCCTTGCTGAAGTCCGCCCATTCTCGGCTATTGATGAGCGTGGGCGGACCGGCGTGCCAGCGTAGCTCCGCTTGCGCGCCAAACCCGGCCGCGATATTGCCGATCAGCGTGGCGAGCTTTTGCGGGATGGCCTTTCTGATTTCCACGTCGTGGGTTCGCACGGTGCCTTCCAGCTCCACCCGTTCAGGCAATACGTTCCAGGTGTTGCCGCCGCTGACCCGCGTGACGCTGACCAATACCGAGTCCAGCGCGCCGAAGCTGCGGCTGGGCAGCGTTTGTAGCGCGGTTATGAGTTGTGCGGCGACCACGATGCTATCCACACCTTGCTCCGGGTAGGCGGCGTGCGCGCCCTTGCCGCGCACTAAAATTTCGAAGCGATCGACATTGGCGTGCATCGGGCCGCTGCGCGTGGCGAATTCGCCTACCGGCAATCCAGGGGCATTGTGGCCGCCAAAAATCGCGCTGACCCCTTGTAATGCGCCTGCGTCAATCAACTGATTGGCGCCATTGAAGGTTTCCTCCGCCGGTTGGAACAAAATGCGCACGTTGCCGGCCAGTTGCGATTCGCGCGCTTTAAGCAATAGGGCGGCGCCCAACATGATTGAGGTATGCACATCGTGTCCGCAGGCGTGCATTACGCCCTTATGGCGGGAAATGAATGGCTGAGTCGTCTGCTCATCAATGGGCAAGGCGTCGATATCCGCACGCAGGGCGATGGTGGGGCCGGCATGATGCCCGATCTGCGCGACTACGCCGGTTTTCAACGGCAGCGGCAGAATACCGATGCCCGCTCCGCGCAGCCATTCGGTGATTTTTTTTGTGGTCCGGTATTCATTATTTGAAAGCTCCGGATATTGATGCAATTCCCGGCGCCAGGCGATGAGTTTTTCAGCCAAGATATCAGTCATATATCAGTTTTTTATAGGAAAGGAAGGAAATAAAAAATTAACAACCGGGCTATTATTGGTCAAAGGTTTATTCCTGATAAGTTAATACATTAAATAGGTTAAGTGATTTTTTGCCGAAGCCCGACATTCTGCATGACGCCGCTATTTTCACCCTGTTAAGGTTCTATTTTCCGCAGCGGCGGAATTCAACTATGGAAAGTTAAAAAAAGCATTTCAAATAGTTGTTTTAATCTCTTTATGATGTGCCATCGGCTATTTGGCCTGCGCGACGCCAGCGCAGGCCAATATTGATATTTACCTCCGAAGGAGAATCACAACGTGGCAGAAATCAAAGCAGAAGCGGAAATCAGGGAGCCGGATGTCAGGCAAAGGATCTTGAACGAAGCGATCAATATTTTTGCCAGTAAGGGCGGGGAACTGACGACGATCCGCGAAATCACCGAAGCGACGCGCGTCAATATCGCCGCGGTGAACTATTACTTCGGCTCAAAGGACGGCCTGTTGAAAGCCGTACTGAATACCGTGCTGGATCCGCTGAACGCGATGCGTATCCGCCTGCTGGATGCGGTGGAGGAGAGATATCGTCAGGAAAAGCCGCCGATCGAGGCGGTACTGGACGCATTGCTCCGGCCGCTGGTGAAAAGCGCACGCGCACCGGACGGCGGGCGCATCGCCGTCCGGCTGTTGCAACATCTGCGCGCTACGCCGCGCGAATCCGTCACCGCGCTGGTATCAGACAAGTTTGATCATGTCGCCGCGCGTTTCTTTGCGGCATTTGAACGCGCCGCGCCGCAGCTGACGCGGGCCGAGATCATTTGGCGCTATGAGTTCGCGCGCGGCGCGGCCATGCATGTGCTCGCCGATTCCGATCCGCAGTCGGGGCGGTTGGCGATCATGTCTCTCGGGCTGTGTAACAGCGACGATGACGATGAGGTGCTGGCCAATGTGCTGCGTTTCGTGGTGGCCGGCTTTAATGCGCCGTCGCTGAAATGATGCGCCTTGTAACGCGGTTCCACCCCAACGTTCCTCTTCACAGGGGCTGTCTCTTATACACAAACGCAGGGGGCTGGCGTTTGAGCCCCCTATGTCGGGCGCGTGCTACGACGTGGCATGAAAATGGCGGCATTGGGGCGCACGAAACTGTCTCTGAATCTGCATAAAAATGTGACTAAGAGACAGTGACAAGAGGAAGGTCGGGTGGGGGGCTAATTAAAGTATGACGAGTATAGGAGAGGCAGCGATGAGTAACGAGTTGATTACGGGGTCTTTTGTGGCAATTATTACTCCTTTCAATGAAAACGGCACGGTCGACTATGAAGCGTTTCGCGCCTTATTACATTTTCAGGAAAGTAACGGCACGTCGGCGGTATTGATCATGGGATCGACGGGAGAGGTTTCCCTGCTGTCTCCTGAAGAACGAAAAGAGATTATCCGGCGTACGGCGCAGTTCAAAACCGGCAAGATGAAAATATTTTATGGCTGCACGGGAAATAATACCGATGCCAGTATCGACTATGTGAAATATGCCCGCGAACACGATGCCGATGGGGCCATTTTGGCCGCGCCTGCCTATATTTGCGCCAGCGAAGACGACATCGAACGCTATTTTCTGGAAATCGCGGATGCCACGGATTTACCGCTGGGGATTTATAATAATCCGCCGCGGGTGAAAACCGATCTGCACTGGAACTCGCTATTACGCATTTTTAAACACCCCAATTACGTTATTCATAAGGAATCCACCACGCGCGTGGGGCAGGTGGCGCAGGTTCTGGCGGGCAACCCCGATGTCTCCGTCATGTGCTGCGATTCGCCCAATCTGGGGCTGGTGGTGCCGACCATGTCGCTGGGCGGGCACGGTACGGCGAATATGACCGGCAACATCGTCCCCGCCGAACTGGCGGAGATTTCCCGCCCCTGGCGGGAACCGGGCGATGCCGAGCGCTTTCGCGCGGCCTATCAACATCTTTTGCCGCTGCTGCACTACACCTATTCGGCCATTAACCCGGTGGCGGTGAAGTCGCTGATGCGCGCGGTCGGGCTGCCGGCGGGCAGTCTGCGTCGTCCGCTGCGCGATCTGCAAGGCGAGGCATTGCAGCGCGGCGTCGATATCGTCAGGCAGTTGGGGCTGGCTGAAAAGTATGGCTGGTCTGCTGCTTAGCCGCAAAGCAGGCGGGGGCGCAGCTTCCGCTGGCGGCCCGGTGTTGCTGCGATTCCCGCCTGCGCGGGAATGACGAGGTAAAGGGCGGAAATGACGAGGTAAAGGGCGGGAATGACAGCGATGAATTCCGCCCCGCGTCACCGATGCCGATCCAGCGTCAGCCCCTCCAAATCGATCTCGGCCGGATTGCCGGCAATCGCGTCGGCGACCAGACGTCCGACGCCCGCTGCCTGAGTCCAACCGCTGGAGCCCTGGCCGCAGGCCAGAAACAGCCCGGCGAACGGGGTCTTGCCGACGTAGCCGGGGCCGTCCGGCGTCATCGGGCGCAGGCCGCACCACGGCTGGATGTTGTGATAGTTTCCGGCGTTGGGGAACAGCGCTTGGGCGGTAGCCGCGACGAAGGCGCAGGATTTGTCATCCGGCAGGGTGGCGTAATCGTCCACTGCGGCGATACCGGCCACCCGCAGCCGGTTGCCGAGCCGGGTGATCATCACCTTGCGGGATTCGAACATCACCGACGAGCGGGGAGCAGCGGCGGAATCATCGATATCCAGCGTGACGGAATAGCCTTTAACCGGATAGATCGGCAGCCGGATGCCCAGCGGCCTGACCAGCCGGGCGGCGTCGCAGCCCAGCGCGACTACCACCGCGTCCGCCGTCAGCGCGCCGCGGTCGGTCTCGACGCCGACGATGCGTTGTCGGCGTCCGTCCTGAGTCAGGCGGGTTATCGTGGCGCCGAAATGGAAACGCACGCCTTGCCGCTGTAGATGTTGCGCTAGTTCCTGGGTGAACAGGGCGCAGTCGCCGGTTTCGTCGCCCGGCAGGTGCAGCCCGCCGGTCAATGGGATAGCGGCCTGCGCCAGCGCCGGTTCAATCGCGCTGGCCCCGGCGGCGTCCACGATACGGTGTGCGACGCCGAACTCCGTCAGCACGCGGGATGCCTGAGCGGCCATATCCAGCTCTTGCTGGGTGCTGAACAGCTGCAGCACGCCCAGCGCCTGCTGTTGGTAATGGATGCCGGTCTCTTCGCGCAGTTCGCGCAGACAGCATTGACTATACTTGGCGATGCGCTGCATGCGCGCCTTGTTCGTCCGGTAGCGTTCGAGCCGGCATTCGCGGGCGAATAGCCACAGCCAGCGCCACTGATTCACATCAAGACGCGGACGCCATTTCAGCGGCGCCTGCTCCTCGAACAGCCAGCGCAGCGCCTTCGCCATCATGCCCGGCGCGGCCCAGGGGCCGGAAAAACCGGGGCATACGCCGCCCGCGTTGGCAAAACTGGCCTCCTGTCCCGGCCCGTCCCGGCGGTCGATCAGTTCCACCTCGAACCCTTGCCGGCGCAGATACCAGGCGGTGGTGACGCCGATCACGCCGGCGCCGAGTACAATCACTTTCATGGCTATTTTCCTGTCTGAGATGAAATGGGAGCCGGTTCATGCCGGTACGGCGCGCGGACCGAAGCTAAAAGACGCCGGGATAGCCGCCGCCGTCGATGAGCAGATTCTGTCCGGTGATGAAACCGGCCTGGCGCGAACACAGGAAGGCGCAGGCGGCGCCGAACTCTTCCGCTTCGCCGTAGCGCCGCGCCGGATTAGCCAGGGCGCGTTCCTGCCGGATCAGCGCTTCGTCGCGGCCGGTTTGCCGCGCCAGTTCCTCAATGTGACGCCATTGCCCTTCGGTGGCGAAGATGCCGGGCAAAATATTGTTGATGGTGACATTGTGCTGGATCACGGTGCGCGCCAGCCCGGCGACGAAGCCGGTGAGTCCGGAACGGGCGCTGTTGGACAGCCCCAACTCTAACTGGGGAATTTTGACGCTGCGCGACGTGATATTGACGATGCGGCCAAAACCGCGCGCCGTCATGCCGTCGACGGTCAGGCGCATCATCTCAATCGGGCCGAGCATCATACTGTCAAGCGCCGCCAGCCACTGTCGGCGATCCCACTGACGAAAGTCGCCGGGGGCGGGGCCGCTGGCGTTATTAATCAAAATGTCGGGTTCAGGGCAGGCCGCCAACGCGGCCATGCGCCCCTGTTCCGTGGTGATATCGGCCACCGTCGCGGCCGGCGACGTGCCGCAGAGCTTGCGGATCTCCTGCTGCGCCTGTTGCAGACTGGCGGCGGTTCTGGCCAGCAGCGTCACCTGCGCGCCTTCCCGCGCCAGCTGTAGCGCGGCGGCTTTACCCAGTCCGCGGTTGCCGCCCCAGACCAGCGCTTTTTTGCCTTCAATGCCTAAATTCATCGCGGATGCTCCGGTTGATTATCAGGCCGTAGCCCGCTGTAATGGGGCCGCATGTCGCTGGCCGCGCGGGACCGCGTCAATCAGCAGCCGGGTGTAGGGATGCTGCGGCTGTTGCCAGATCCGGCGGTGATCGCCGCTTTCCACGCAGCGCCCGTACTGCATCACCATCACCCGGTCGGCGATATAACGCACCACCGCCAGGTCGTGAGAGATGAACAGCAACGACAGTCCCATATCGTTTTTTAGCTCCACCAGCAGGTTGAGAATCTGGGCCTGGATGGAAACATCGAGCGCCGAGACCGGTTCATCGCAGATGACCAGCCGCGGCTGTACGATCAGCGCCCTGGCGATGCCGATGCGCTGGCGCTGACCGCCGGAAAACTCATGCGGGTAACGGTCCAGGCTATTCTGCGCCAGCCCGACGCGATCGATCATCCGCCGGACCCTGCGCCGGCGCTCGGCCTTATCGCCAATACCATGCACGATCAGCGGTATTTCAAGAATATGGCGGATATCGTGACGGGGATTGAGCGAGGCATAGGGATCCTGAAATATCATCTGCACCTGGCGGCGCAGCGGCTGCAACTGCGACTCCTTCAGGCGGGTAATGTCCTTACCGTCGAGGATCACCTGCCCCTGCGCGGACGGCAGCAGGCGCAGGATGGTTTTCGACAACGTGGACTTGCCGCAGCCGGATTCGCCCACCAGCCCCAGCGTCTCGCCGGGAAAAATATCCAGCGACACATCGTCCACGGCGGCGATGCGGCCCTGCGCCGTCTGGTATTCGGTGCGAATATTCTTCAACGATAGCAGCGCACGCCCCGTCCGGTCAGGCGTGCGAGCGGGCAGCGCCGGCGGCGTGAACAGGGTGAACGTCGGCTCGCCGTTTTCCGTACCGTGGCGGATTTCCGCCAGCCGGCCGGTGTGATAGTGCGTATCCTGTTCCATATGCAACGACGTCGCGAGCAGCCCTTGCGTATAGCGGTGCGTCGGCGAGGCGAACAGCTGCGCCGTCGGCGCTTCTTCCACCTTGCGGCCGGCGTACATCACGGCGACCCGGTCGGCCCAGCGCGCCACCAGTCCCAGATCGTGGGTGATCAGCAACAGACTCATCGATAGCTCGCGCCGCAGGCGATCGAGCAGCTCAAGGATCTGCGCCTGAATGGTGACATCCAGCGCCGTGGTGGGTTCGTCGGCGATCAGCAGGCGGGGCTGACAGGCGACCGCCATGGCGATCATCACCCGCTGGCGCTGGCCGCCGGATAGATTATGCGGATAGTCGTCGATGCGCCGGGTCGGCTCGGGAATTTTGACCAGATCGAGCAGCTCGATGGCCCTGGCGCGGGCAACGGCCGGCTTCAACGACTGATGCAGCCGCAGCGTTTCTTCGATCTGTTTGCCGATGGACAGCACCGGATTGAGCGAGGTCATCGGCTCCTGAAAAATCATTGAGATGGCGTTGCCGCGCAGCCGGCGCATTTTTTCCGCGGGCAGCGCCAGCAGATCCCGTCCTTCAAACAGGATGCGGCCGCTGATGCGCCCCGGTTCGGCGATCAGGCGCATCAGCGACAGGGCGGTGGCCGATTTGCCGCAGCCGGATTCGCCCACCAGCGCCAGAGTTTCTCCGTGCTGAATGGTTAGGTTTAAGCCGCGCACCGCCTGATGGCCGGGAAAGCTGACGTGCAGATCCTGAATATCCAGTAACGGCGTCATGCGTTTCTCTCCCGCAGGCGTGGGTTCAGCGCATCATTGAGCGCATCGCCCACCAGATTGAGTGATAACACGGTCAGCACCAGCACGCTGCCCGGCAATGCCGTCAGATACCAGGCGCTGCGCAGCGATTCGCGTCCGGCGCCGATCATCGAGCCCCAACTGACGCGGTTGGGATCGCCGAAGCCGAGGAAAGCGAGCGCCGATTCGATCAGAATGGCCGAGGCTACCATCACCGAGGTGGTGACGATAATCGACGGCAGGGCGTTCGGCAGCATCTCCTGCAGGATGATGCGCAGGCTGGAAAATCCCTGGCTGCGGGCGGCGAGCACGAAGTCGCTTTCACGCAGCGTGCGAAACTCGGCGCGCACCAGACGCGCGATGGTCGGCCAGGAGGCGATGCCGATGGCGGTGGAGATCAGCGTTACCGACGGCTGGCCGATGGCTACCAGCACCACCACCAGCAGGAAGGTGGGGAAGGTCTGGAATAGTTCTGTGATATGTACCAGCACGCTATCGATGCGGCCGCCGAAATAACCGGCCAGACTGCCTACCAGCGTACCGATGAGCAGGCTTACCAGCACCGCGCAGAAGCCAATCAGCAGCGATACCTGCGCACCGTGGACGATGCCGGCGGCGACGTCGCGGCCCAGGGAGTCGGTTCCCAACGGGTAGTTGGCGTCTTGTCCCGGCCACAGGAACGGCTGCGCCGCCATATCGAGGGGATCGCCGGGATAGGCGAAAGGAGCGATCATCGCCATAAGAAACACCGCCAGAAGCAACAGTAACCCGGCCAATCCGGCCGGATTGCGCAGAAAGTCGCGGACCGCTGGCGGCAGACGGAAGGTTTTCTCTGGCGGCGGGATAATGCCGTTGGCCGGCGCCGTGGTGCCTTCAGCGTGCGAGTTTTTCATATCAGCTTACCTTGATACGGGGATCGAGCCAGGATTGCAGCAAATCAACCAGCACGTTGGCGATAATGACCAGCAGGGCGGACAACAGCAGTACGCCAAGCAGCACGTTGAAATCACGCGCCAGTACGGCGTCCAGCGCCAGACGTCCTAGCCCCGGCCAACTGAACACGGTTTCCACCACCGCCGCGCCGCCCAATAGGTTGCCGAAATGCATGCCGGCGACGGTCGTGATGGGCAGCAGCGCGCAGCGCAGGATATGACGCACCGTCACCGCCAGCGGCGCCAGTCCCTTGGCGTGCGCGGTGCGGACAAAATCCTGCCGGCTGATTTCCAGCATGGCGGCGCGGGTCAGACGGGCGTAGATGGCGATGAAAAAGCTGCTAAGCGCCAGTACCGGCAGCGCCGCGTGGCGCAACATATCCTGAACGTAGGCCCAGCCGCTCAGGTCGGCGCCGATAGTGATATTGCCGCCGCTCGGCAGCCAGTCGAGATGGACGGAAAATACGATAAGCGCCATCAGACCAATCCAGAAACCGGGTGTGGAGTAGAGCAGCAGGGCCAGCAGCGACAGCAGACGATCCGGCCATTTCCCTGCCCATACGGCCATGATGACGCCCAGAACGATACCGACGATAACGGCGGTTATTTGTGAAAGCAGCATCAAAAACAGCGTGCCGGGCAGGCGGGATAAGATCAGCTCCATTACCGGCGCGTTATAGCGTGGAGAAAACCCCAGACTGAAATGCGCCAGGTTATTCAGGTAGCGATACAACTGTTGCAGAATCGGCAGGTCGAGTCCGAACTGGCCGCGCAGTTGGGCCATGGCGTCCGCGGTGGCGCCGCCCGATTCGCCGGCCAGCACGTCCACGGCGTCGCCCGGAACCAGCTGCAGCAGGAAAAAAACCACGATAACGATACCGATGGCGGTTGGCAGCGCATGGAGTACCGTGCGCCGCAGGACGCCCCATGTTCGGGAAAATTTACTCATCGTCTTCCTTTTGCGTTTATCACCGTTTACCTCGGCAGGGGGCGATGTGGCCTACTGTTCCAGCCAGACGTCGGCCATGGAACCATTGACGCCCTGGATATCGGTCAAGTGGTTGTGAACGCGCGGGTTGTAGAGGGTCAGACGTTTAAGCTGCAACAGGTTTAGGTCGGGTAAGTCCGTCATCACGATGCGCTGGAACGCTTTATACAGCTCCGCCCGTTTGGCCGAATCGATCTCCACCGCGGCCTGCTCCAGCAGGCGGTCGACTTCTGGATTGCTGTAGTGGGAACCGTTGCCGAAGGGCACGCCGGGCTTGAACGCCTGCGACCAGTACAGGCGCTGCACGCCTACCGCCGGATCGAACAGGTTGGAGATGGAATGGTTGGTAAAATCGAAATCGCGGTCGGTATACACCCGCTTGATATAGGTGGCGAAATCCTGCGAACGGATGACGACGTCGATCCCCACCTTGGCCAGCGCGGACTTAATATATTCCGCCACGCGCTTGAAACCATCGCCGTACGGCATGTAGTCGTGAGTCAGGCGAAAACGGATACCGTTGGCCTGACGAGGGAAACCGGCTTCATCCAGCAACTGCTCGGCCCGTTTGATATCGAAAGCATAGGGCGAGGGCGTATTGTCGTGAAACTGGGCCAGTTCAGGCGTGATGGGCGTCGGGGAGTTGACCGCATAGCCGTACCACACCACGTTTTTCAGCACCTCGCGGTTAATGCTATGCGCGATGGCCTGGCGCACTTTCAGGTTCTTCAGATAGGGATTATCCAGGTTGAACTCGATGCGGGTCTGGGTCGGACCGTAGCCGTAGCCGCCGGTTTCAATACCCAACTTGCCGTTGGTCTTGATGCGTTCGATTTCGCTTAGCGGCACCGGAGATTCGCTGCCCAGATCGAGCGCGCCGGTTTCGAAAGCAATGGCGCGGGTGGCCGCGTCGGGAATAAATTTCACCACCAACTGATCGATATAAGGTTTCGGGCGCTCCCAATAGTTCGGATTGCGCAGGTAGATGATATGGCTGCCGCGCACCCACTCTTTAAAAATAAACGGGCCGGTGCCGATGGGCGCGGCGTTGTGCGGATTGCTGCGGATATCGGTCCCTTCATACAGGTGACGGGGGACAATGGGTGCTTCGTTGGCGGAGAAAGCGCTGATGAGATAGGGCGCAGGCTGCGACAGTTCGACGACGGCGGTATAGGGATCGGGCGTTTTCACGTCGCTGACGCTGGCGAAGGTGCCCTGGCCGCGGGAATTGTATTTTTTCACCGCGAGAATGGAAAAGGCGACATCGGCGGAGGTGAAGTCTTTACCGTCGTGCCACTTGACCCCCTGGCGTAAATGGAAGGTATAGCTTTTGCCGTCCGGGCCGATCTCCCAACGGGTGGCTAACTGCGGTATCGGCTTGAGATCGAAGTCATAGCTCAGCAGTCCCTCAATCACCTTGGCGTTGACCTTCAGGATCGGCCCCGCGGTGTTGACCAGCGTGGTCAACACCGGCGGCTCCGGCTCCACCAAAAAATTCAGCGTACCGCCGCGCTGCGGTGTTTGCCCGTCCGCCTGAACGTTGGCGATGGCGAACGAACTGATTAAAAACAGCAGCGGGAGGACAATTCGTTTGTTCATCTTTTTCGGCCCTGTCGTCATCCAGGCATGTCATATGCCGGCGTGTGCTAACAAACTCGCCGGTGAAGCCGAGATACCCGGGGCGACCACGGGGGTGAGGCGTCCCTGCGGGAACCTCCCCCCGCGTTTCCCCTAAATAACAGGCTTTACCGACAGTCTGAGGCATGTCATATGCCTTTATTTTGAAATAACTGTCGTCATCGTATTGGAACGGTTATTTAAAACGAACGTTTAAATTTAGCTATGCTTGGCT
Source organism: Brenneria goodwinii (assembly GCF_002291445.1). Classification (NCBI taxonomy): domain Bacteria; kingdom Pseudomonadati; phylum Pseudomonadota; class Gammaproteobacteria; order Enterobacterales; family Pectobacteriaceae; genus Brenneria; species Brenneria goodwinii. Next base: position 1,412,415 of record NZ_CP014137.1, read on the forward strand.
AAAAAATGCATAATCGGCGCGCGCGATGGCGAATCGGCAGTTAGCGGGGAATAAACCGGTGAGAAAACTCACCGCTTGCGCCGGGCCGGCGCTTTGTCCTGCAACTCGAATTATTTAGCATATCTATTGATAATAACAGCGGAAAACTTCATTTGATTAAAGCGATTCTGGTGATAAAAAAGAAGTTAAAAATGAGATAATGCCGGCAACGTTTATTCGTCTTGTGCATAACCAAAGCATAAATAATCACTTCGTTTTTTACGGATATGCGCTTAACTGGGATGGTGTATTCAGGTTGGTTTGCAACGCAAGGAGAATGGCAATATGAAACTCAACTGGTTTACCGGAATATTGGGTTCATTACGCGGCCAGGCCAATCGCTTAGCGCCGTCCGGGGTGTCCGCGCCGGATAGTTCGGGCGTAACGGAAGTCATTCTTTCTATGGGATATATTTATGGCATCGAAACGGGATATGTTTATCTGGTACCAGTTCGAACGGAAACGCAACAGTAATTACCGTCGCCTGGTTCGCCAGAGTTACTGGAATGAACTGTGCATTGGAAAACGCGGTAATCCTTATTTCTAAAATTAATCATCGTATTTTTTAGGTTAACTATTCCCCCTGATAAGGGGGACACATTAATAACAAGGTTTCGAACTTTTTCAGCAATCCGAATAATAATACCAGCCAATTTTTAATTGTTTTAATTTAAGGGGTATTAGCAAGGATATATTATGCTGATGAGGAAATATAAATAATGAAAAGCGGCAATATAAGAGTATTCGGCAGGGGATGCGCGGGCGTGCTGCTGGCATTGGCGCTGGCAGCGGCGGCCCAGGCGGCGGAGGTAGTGAAGATCGGCTCCACCGCCGGCGCGACGTCCGATGCCATACTGGCAGCCATCGACGACGCCAAAGCCCAGGGTATTGACGTGCAATTGGTGGAATTTACCGACTGGACGCTGCCGAATGAAGCGTTAAACAACGGCGATATCGATCTGAATTTTTTTCAGCACGAACCGTTCCTGCAAAACGCCATCAAAGAACGCGGTTATAAGCTACAGAATATCGGTTTCGGACTGCTCCAGAATATCGGCATCTACTCGAACAAGATAACCGACCTGAAGGATGTGCCGGATCGGGCAAAAGTCGGCGTGCCTAACGATCCGGTCAATCAGGGGCGGGGACTGCTGCTGTTGCAGAAGGCCGGGCTGATCAAACTGCGCAACGGCGACGCCACTGACGCGACGCTGGATGATATCAGCGAGAATCCGCATCAGCTGCAATTCTTTGAGATCGAAGGACCGCAGCTGATTCGTTCATTGCAGGATCTGGATTTGTCCGTTGTCTGGCCCTCCTATTTCTTCAATGCCGGCACGCCGCAAAAGGCCAGTGAAGCGTTGTTGTACTCCGGGGTAAGCGATAGCTACTACGCCATGCGCTTCACGGCGCGCAGCGATCGCGCCAACGATCCGCTATTGAAAAAATTTGTCGAGATCTACCAGAACTCCTCGGCAGTGCGCAAAATGATTGCCGAACGTTTTAATAACGATCCTAATCTGTATGCGTTGCCCTGGCTGAAGGATGGACAAAAGCCATGAGGCAGGCGGCTACGGCATTGAAAGCGGCGCCGGTTTTTCTGGATAACGGGGCGGACGCGCATCCCGCCGGCGTACCGCTCTCCGTGGCGAAGCGTCGCGGCCGTGGCGCCGGTTCGGTGACATTCGATAATATTTCCCGCATTTACCGGTCATCCAATGCGTCGGTAGAGGCGCTGCGGAACATTAGCCTGGAGATCCCCGCAGGCTGTGTTTTCGGCATTATAGGCCGCAGCGGGGCGGGTAAATCCACGCTGCTGCGTACCATTAATCGTCTGGATAAACCCACGACCGGCAAGGTTCTGATCGATGGCGTGGATATCGCTAAGCTGAGCGAGTCCGAACTGGTTAGCCTGCGCCGTCGTATTGGTATGATCTTTCAGCATTTCAATCTGCTGTCGGCCAAAACGGTGTGGGAGAATATCGCGCTGCCGTTGAAGGTGTCGGGCGTGACGAAGGCGGAAATCGAGCGGCGCGTCGCCGAGCTTTTAGCGCTGGTGGGGCTACAGGATAAACATCATGTTTATCCAAGCCGGCTCTCCGGCGGACAAAAACAGCGCGTGGGCATCGCCAGAGCGCTGGCCACCTCGCCGGAGATTCTGCTGTGCGATGAGGCCACCTCGGCGTTGGATCCCGAAACCACGCAAGCCATTCTGCAATTGCTGCGCGATATCAATCGCCGTCTGGGCATCACCATCATCCTGATTACGCATGAAATGAGCGTGATTCGGGCCATCGCCGATCGGGTGCTGGTATTGGAGCAGGGACGCATCGCCGAATCGGGGGATGTGTGGCAAGTATTCGGCTCGCCGCGGCACGAAGCGACCAAGGCTTTGTTGGCGCCGTTGCGGCAGGATTTGCCGGACGACTTACGCCGCCGTCTGCAATCCCAGCCATTGCCGGACGGCGTCGTCAGCGAACGGATTCTGCAACTATCCTACACCGGCGAGGGCGGGCTGGAGCCGGATTGCTCCCGTATCGCCCAGGTATTGCAGACTCCGGTTCGCCTGATACACGGCGGGATGGATCGCATTCAAGGCCATGCCTATGGCCGCCTGTTATTGGCGATGCCGGGCGATGCGCCGCTGCCTGATTTGGCCGGGCTTACGCAAGGCCCGCAGGCCGTTGCGCATCACATCGAGGTGATTGGTTATGTTCCTGTCGCTCACTATTCCATTTAACCGTTATATACAGGCGCTTCTCGATACGCTGACCATGGTCGGCGTATCCGGTTTCATCGCCTTTTTAGCCGGGATCCCGCTGGCCGTGACGTTGATTGTCACCGCGCCCGGCGGCTTTCTGCCGTCTCCTCGTTTCAACCGCATTGTCGGCGGCGTGATCAATGGTTTTCGCGCCACGCCTTTTATTGTGCTGTTGGTGGCGCTGCTCCCGTTTACCCGCTGGGTGGCCGGCACCACCATCGGTGTTTGGGCGGCCGTGGTGCCGATGGCGATTAGCGCCACGCCGTTTTTCGCCCGTATCGTCGAAGTCAATCTGCGCGAGGTCGATCCCGGACTGGTTGAGGCGGCCCAGGCGATGGGATGTAAAAAGTGGGACATTGTGCGGCATGTCTATCTGTCTGAAGCGCTGCCGGGCATTGTCGGCGGTTTAACCATTACGCTGGTGGCGTTGATCGGTTCGTCTGCGATGGCGGGAGCCGTGGGCGCGGGGGGATTGGGTGATTTGGCGATCCGTTATGGCTATCAGCGTTTTGATACGCAGGTGATGGTCATCGTCATCGCCGTGCTGATCGCCATGGTTACCGTGGTGCAATTGACCGGCGATCGGTATGCGCGTTGGCTTCGGGATCGCTGAAACGGCTTAATTAAAAAATGCATATAGAAAGCAAAAATCGGTACTTTTAATTATTAGATGCTCCGCGTTAACTATGAACCTCTGTTTCAATAACCGGGTGACAAGAGTATGGGCGCAGCATCGTTATTATCACGACTGGAAGAGAGCATCGAGCAGCACAGTGAAGAATATATTACCGTTTCCAGGGATATCCACGCCCATCCGGAAACGGGGAATAACGAATACTATGCCAATAAGTTGCTTACCACCCTTCTGACGAAAAATCAGTTTCAGGTCACGTCGAACGTGGCGGGGCATGAAACGGCCTTCTATGCGCTGAAAGAGAGCGGCAAACCGGGGCCGACGATTGCCTTTCTGGCGGAATACGACGCGCTGATTGATATCGGTCATGCCTGCGGTCACAACATTATCGGGGTGACCAGCGTGGCGGCGGCGATCGCGCTCGGCGAGGTCATTAACGATACCGGCGGGCGCGTGGTGGTGTTAGGCACGCCGGCCGAAGAGGGCGGGCTGCGCGGCAAAGGCGGCCCGAACGGCAATGTAAAGGCGCGTTTTGTCGAACGCGGCTTGCTTGAAGATGTCGATGTCGCGCTGATGGTTCATCCGTCCGGTAAAACGCGCCTCACCGGACCTTCGCTGGCCAATAATCATCTCTATTTCCACTTTTACGGCAAGCCGTCCCACGCCGGCAGCTCTCCCGATAAAGGCGTGAACGCGCTGGATGCGCTGGTGCTGCTGTATAACGGCATCAGCGTGTTGCGTCAGCAGTTGCCGGACGGCGTGCGGGTGCATGGCATTATCACCAACGGCGGCCAGGCGCCGAACGTCATTCCTGAATATGCCTCGGCCCATTACTACATTCGCGCCAAAACCCGTGAGGAAGTGATTGCGCTGGAGCCGCGTATTCGCGCCATTGCCGACGGCGCGGCGTTGGCGACCGGCGCCACGGTGAAGATTGAACATCAGGTCGGGCCGCGTGATTTTCGCATCAACCACCGGCTGAATGCGCTGCTGTTGGAGGAATTTACCGCGGTGGGGGAAACCGTCGATCTCGCGGACAAGACGGGCATCGCGTCAACCGATGCCGGGGATATCAGCCACGCGGTGCCGACGGCGCATCCCACCATCAAAATCGGCCCGGACGACCTGGTCGGTCATACCGTGCCGTTTCGTGAAGCGGCCAACTCTCCGCTGGGCTACACGGCGCTGATCGCCGGGGCGAAAGTGCTGGCGCGCAGCGGGCTGCGTCTGTTGACGGACGCGCAACTGCTGCAGGAAGTCAAAGACGAATTCGCCGGTCGTCTCACGGTTACGGACGCCGCCTGAATCCGCACCTCATTACAATGATAAGATAAGGGAGTTTCCCATCAATGAAGTGGTTTACTTTTCCCGCCGCCGCACTGTTGCTGGCGGCCAGTTTTCCCTGGGGATTAACGCAGGCTGAAACCGTCGATCGTGACGCCGTGCTGAATATCGCTTATGGCAAAAGGCCGGGCACTCTCGATCCTTACCTGACCACCAATAGCGCCACCACGGATGTGGTGCGCCATATCTTCGAACAATTGTTCACCATCAACGCCAAGTTCGAACCGGTGCCGGAACTGGTGGAAAGCTACACGCTCAGCGACGATCGTAAGGTTTACACCTTCGTGTTACGCGCAGGCATCCATTTTCATGACGGCCAACCGCTGACGGCGGATGACGTGGTGGCCTCGATGAATCGCTGGCTGGCGGTGTCGACGCAAGGCAAAGCCAACCTGCCGGGCGCGCAGTTCAGCAAGGTTGACGACCGTACCGTGCGGCTGACGGTGCAAACGCCGTCGCTGATTACGCTCAATGTACTGGCCGATTTGAAGAATCTGGCCGCCATCATGCCCAAACGGCTGATCGACGCTGCGAACGCCAGTAAAAAGCCGGTCAGCGAACTGATCGGCACCGGTCCCTATAAGCTGGCGGAGTTCAAGCAGGGCGAATATCTGCATCTCACCCGCTATGACGGCTACGTCTCGCGCAGCGAACCGGCGGACGGGCTGTCGGGGCAGAAAAAAGCGGATCTCAAGGATATCTGGTTCCGCTATATCACCGACGAATCCACCCGCCTGGCCGGCGCGTTGACCGGTGAATATGACGTTGTTTTCGACCTGCCGAAGGATAATATCGATGCGCTTAACAACGCGCGCGATGTTGAGTTATACCGGCCGGCGGCGGGCGGTTCGCTGATTACCTATCTGTTTAACAAGAACCGCGGGCCGTTCGCCGATGTGAGGCTGCGTCAGGCGTTCAATCAGGCGCTGGACGTGCATCAGGCGCTGCTGGCGGGTTATAGCGATCCGCGCTTTTTCAAAGAAGATTCCTCGCTGGGTTTTCCCGAACAGGTGGATTGGTACAGCGAAGCCGGCAAACCGTACTGGAACCAGCATAATCTCGACGACGCGCGCCGACTGGTCAAGGAGTCCGGCTATAACGGCGAAGAAGTGGTGATTATCGCCACCAAGGAGTACGCCGAACTGTATAACCTGGCGATTGTGGCGCAGCAGGTGTTGAAACAGATTGGCGTGAAATCCCGCCTTGATGTCTATGACTGGGCCACGGTGCTGCAGCGACGTCAGGATCCGTCTACCTTCGATCTGTGCGCGCTGGAATTCTCCATGCGTCAGGTGCTGCATCAGTATCCTTTCCTCGATTCGCGCGCCAAATTTCCGGGCTTGACTAATAGCCCGGAAATTGACGACACGCTGGACGCCATCAAACAGGCGCCGTCGCTGAAAGCGGCCAGACTGCTGGTGGATAAACTGCATTTACAGACCTGGACTTATCTGCCGGTGATCGTGCTGGGGCGCACCACACCGGATGCGGTGGCGATAAAACAGCGTGTCCATGGCTATTACGACCTGATCGGGCCGGTATTATGGAATGTCAGCATCGCGGCGCAGTAAACGGGGAAGATAATGGGTTGGTATATTTTCCATCGGCTGCTGGCGCTGTTGCCGGTACTGTTTGTGGTGGCGGTGGTGGTGTTTTGTCTGGTGCATCTGGCGCCGGGCGATCCGGCGCTGGTGATCCTGGGAAATGACGCCAGTGCGGAGGACATCGCCGCGCTGCGTCAGCAAATGGGGCTGGATAAACCGCTGCTGGCGCAGTTTTTCACCTGGTTCGGCGCGGTGTTGCGCGGCGATCTCGGCCACTCTTTGTTGATGAATGCCAGCGTACTGTCGCTTTTTCTTCAGCATCTGCAACCCACGCTGGCGCTGGCGATTTATGCGCAAGGCATTGCGCTGCTCCTGGGGCTGGGCGGCGGGATTGTCAGCGCCTGGCGGCACGACCGGCTGTTGGATCGCCTGATCATGTGGCTGGCGACGCTGGGGATGTCCATTCCCGGTTTTTTACTCGGCTTGTTTCTGATTTTCTTTTTCGCCGTGCAACTGCGCTGGTTTCCGGTGGTGGGGTATAGCTCCACCCGCGGCGATGCGTTGCTCAATCTGTGGTATTTAACGCTGCCCGCGCTGGCGCTGGGTTTTCGTATCGCGGCGCTGATTGCGCGCATGACGCGGGCGGTGATGCTGGATGTGCTGCAGGAAAACTTTATTAAAACCGCGCGCGCCAAAGGCGTGCCGGAACCGATCGTACTGTTGCGCCACACGTTGAAGAACGGGCTGTTGCCGGTGCTGACCATCTGCGGCGAGTCGTTCGGCTCGCTGGTCACCGGCGCCATTGTGATTGAGAGCGTGTTCGGCATTCCGGGCGTCGGCTCGCTGGTGGTCGACGCCATCGAACGGCGCGACTTCACGGTGATCCAGGGCGCGGTGCTGCTGATTACCGTCAGCTATGTGCTGATTAATCTGGCGGTCGATATTCTCAGCTATCTGCTCGATCCCCGCCTTTCCGTTACGGGGAAAGCGTCATGAAAAAGTTTTTCAGCCAGCGGCAACTGGCAGCGGGGTGCGCGTTGCTAGGCATCATCGTGCTGTTCTCCCTGTTCGGAAGCTGGGCCAGCCCGTTCGACCCTTATTCCATCAGTCCGTTAACCCGCCTCAAGCCCCCCGATGCAGCCCACTGGTTCGGCAGCGATAACTTTGGCCGCGATCTCTTTGTGCGCGTGGCGCTGGCCGTGCGCATCTCGCTCTCCGTCGGCGTGGCGGTGGCGCTGGCGGCGGGCGTCATCGGCACGGCGATTGGGTTGTTGTGCGCCTGGTATCGCTGGCTGGATCTAATCCTGATGCGCATTTGCGACGGGCTATTCGCGTTTCCCTCGCTGCTGCTGGCTATCGCCATCGTCGGTATCCTTGGACCGAATATCTCGAATGTGGTGCTGGCGTTGTCGCTGGTGTATGTCCCTTCCGTGGCGCGCGTTATCCGCGCCGCCGCACTGGTGATCAAAGAAAAGAACTATATTGAGGCATTGCGCGCACAGGGCGCGACCGGCGCGCGCATTATCTGGCTGCACCTGCTGCCGAATGTCATTTCTCCTTTGATTGTGCAGGTGAGCTGGATTTTCTCCGTCGCCATTCTCACCGAAGCGGCGTTGAGCTTTCTTGGCTCCGGCATTCCGGCGCCGATGCCCAGCCTGGGTAACCTGCTGCTGGAAGGGAAAAAGGTGATTTTTACCGCCTGGTGGATGACCTTTTTCCCCGGCATCGCCATCGTATTGTTGATTCTGGCGCTGAATATCATCGGCGATGCGTTGCGCGACGGCGCCGATCGGGGACATAAACCGTTGACGCGCCGTCTGCTGCGCCAACTGAAAACCGAGGCATCAGGGCGATGAGCGAACACGGTCAGCCGGCAACGTTACTTGCGGTTAATGACTTGCAGGTGAGATTCGCCAGCGAACAGGGCGTGGTCGCGCCGGTGCGCGGCGTCTCGTTCGAGGTGGGACAGCACGAAACGCTGGGCATCATCGGCGAGTCGGGCTGCGGCAAAAGCGTGACGGCTCAGGCGCTGATGGGACTGTTGCCGCCGCGCTACAGTCATGTCAGCGGCGAGATGACGTTTAACGGTCATGTGCTGCGCAACCTGTCGCCCGGCGAGTTGCAGCGCTGGCGCGGCAGCCAGTTGGCGATGATTTTCCAGGATCCGCTATCCAGCCTGAACCCGGTTTTTAGCGTGGGTTTTCAAATCGAGGAGAGTCTGCGGCTGCACACGCCCCTAACGCATAAGCAGCGCCAGGCCGAGGTGCTCAGCTTGCTGCGTCAGGTCGGCATTGAAGACGCTTCGCGCTGTGCGGCGGCTTATCCTCATGAAATATCCGGCGGTATGCGCCAGCGCGTGATGATTGCGATGGCGATAGCCAGCCGTCCCGCGTTGCTGATCGCCGACGAACCGACCACTGCGCTGGACGTCACCATTCAAGCGCAAATTCTGACTCTGCTAGAAAAAATCAAAGCGGATAGCGCAATGGGCATCATCCTGATTACCCACGACCTGTCGGTGGTGGCGCAGCTGTGTCAGCGGGTGCTGGTGATGTATCTCGGCGAGGTGGTGGAGGAAGCCGATGTCGTCACGCTATTTGACAATCCGCAGCATCCTTATACCCGCGCCCTGTTGCAGTCGGTGCCCCGGCTCGATCGCGCGCGCAAAACCGAGCTGCCGGAGATCCGCGGGACGGTGCCGGCGCTGTCTGCGGCGATAACCGGCTGCGGTTTCGCCGATCGCTGTCCTTATGCGCAGGCGCGCTGCCGGGAACAGCGTCCCGCCTTACGCGTCTTGTCGGAACGGCCGCAGCGAGTACGCTGCTGGCGCGCCGAAGAGATAGAGGAGCTGTTATGAATACGCCGCTGCTAACAGTGCGACATCTGAGTAAAACCTTTCAGGCTAAAGGCTGGCGCGGTAAACGCTTTACCGCGGTGGAGGACGTCAGCTTTCATATTATGCCGGGCGAAACCTATGCGCTGGTGGGCGAGTCCGGCAGCGGCAAAAGCACCACCGGGCGCAGCCTGCTGGGGCTGACGACGGCGTCCGGCGGCGAGGTCACCTTCGACGGCCGATCTTTACTGACGTTTGGCAACCGGCAGTGGCGCGACGTGCGTAAAGATATCCAGATGATTTTTCAGGATCCGCTGTCGTCGCTCGACCCGAAACGTTCGGTCGGCTACAGCATCGAAGAGCCGCTGATTATTCATGGCGTGCGCGACGCCCGCTGGCGCAGGGAGCAGGTCGGGCAGATGTTATGTCGCGTCGGATTCACGGCGGCGGACGCGCAACGCTATCCGCATGAGTTTTCCGGCGGGCAGCGTCAGCGTATCGGCATCGCCCGCGCGCTGATCCTGGAGCCGAAGCTGATTATCTGCGATGAGCCGGTTTCGGCGCTGGATGTCTCCATCCAATCGCAGATCCTTAATTTGCTGATGCGGTTACAGCGCGAACAGGGGCTGGCGTATCTGTTTATCGCCCACGATCTCAGCGTGGTGCATCATATCGCCGACCGGGTCGGCGTGATGTCGCGCGGGGCGATCGTCGAGGAGGCCAGCGTGCCGGAGTTGTTCGCGCATCCCCAGCATCCCTATACGCGTTATCTGCTGCAGGCGATTCCGCCGGTTCATCCGCGCCTGAAAAGTCAGCCGCGCGCTATGCCGATGGCCGCCCAGGCGTCGGGATGCGAGTTCCGCGACGGCAAGACCTGCCTGCGCCATGCGGATCAGTATTACTGGTTAACGGACACGCACCGGGTGCGCTGTAATACTCACGCAAAATCTAATGCGCAACGGCCGGCTAATCTTGGTGATTTAGGTTCGAACGGCGGGGGATAAGCGGGGGATGCGGTTTCCGTTGGAACGCCTTACCCCCGTGATTGCCCCAGATCTCTCGCAGTTTATGCCCTCACTCTATTACCGTTGCCGCGACATAAAAAGCTCAGTCAATCTGGGCGATTTCCGCGGCGGCGTTATCAATGATACCGATGATCTTCTTCAGCGTTTCTTCATTGGTATCCTCGTGGTTCACCTTGAGGTCCAACACTGATTTGATGTTATCCAATGCCCGTTTCATCTCCGGATGTTGACGCAGCGCCATGCCGGCGATGCGTGCCTTGATGCGTTCAAGGATCTGCTGTAGTTCCTCTTTACGCTGCTCAAGATACTGGCGGCCTTCGTCGGTGATGTCGAATTTTTTCCTGCCGTTAAGTTCGTCCGTAATGGCGATCAGGTTCTGCTCCTGCAGAAAATCGAGCGTCGGGTAGAGCACGCCGGGGCTGGGGGCGTAATGGTTTTCTGTCAGGGATTCGATCGCTTTGATCAATTCATAACCGTGGCTGGGATTTTGCGCCAGTAGATCCAACGCCACCAAACGCAGTTCGCCGTGGGCAAAGAGGCGCTGGCGGCGATGCATTGCGCCATGTCCTTCTTCACCGTGGCCGTGTCCGCGCCGGCCATGACCGCGGCCCTGTTCATGACCGCGTTCTGTTTTCTGTTCCCTGCCTTCTGCGCGATCGCGTTTTTTGCCTTCTTCCCGGTGTCCCCGGCCCCTCATTTCCTCATTTTGACCTTGTCCGTCACGATAGTGATGTTTACGCATAGTTATTTCCTCTTGTTTTAGATATATCTATTTATATCTAAATTGACATTCATGTCAATGCGTCCGGGAGAAAAAATGAAGGATTTAGTCATAGGTTATTATAATAAAAGTATTTTTATTGCATGGTATTTTCGAAAAACATCAGAAAAATTTAGAGGCGAGTACCTAATTAGATAGGGTTGATGTGTGATGGTGCATCCCGGTTAGAGCCGGGGCATGGGCGCGGGTTCTGATGTGGCTCGGTGGTTATTTCAGCGCGGGTATTCTGGTTTTCTTGATAAAAATCAACTAAAAGCCGCTGATTTTTATTGTAAGGGAAATAATTATCACTCTGGTTATTATTGACTATAAAGCATTCCTAATCGATGCCGATATCATTCCATGACATGTCATCAATCGTGATGTTCGAGAATACCCCGACAGGCTAGGCCGGAGAGGGTAATCACGGCACCTGGACTCCCCTCATTTCGCGCGGGAAGCGCTGTGCGCGCTATGCGGCGGATAGCCTGATTTATGTGCAACACATCAAAGAGAAATACAATGAAACTAAAAACTCGAATTATATTGTTGTGCGGTGCAATGCTACTGGGATTATTGGTGCTTTCGGCCGTAGCATTAAATACCTTGTATTCGTCAATGATGAAGGAACGTATCGGGCAACTTACCACGCTGGTGGAGTTGGCCAAGGCTTCAGCGCAAAAAAGCTATGAACGGGAGAAGGCCGGCCAGCTTTCGCATAAGGATGCGCTCAATGAAGCCAAACGCGCCATCGGCAGTTTTCATCAGGGCAATCGCTATTTCTTCGTGCTGGGCTACAGCGACGATGTGAACTATGTACACCCCGACGCCAATCGTGTCGGTATCGTTGATGCGAATGGCGGCCGGGAAGCAGGGGAACGCAACCGGGCGGCTCTGCAGGGGAAGACCTTCGGCATGACGCAGGGCAAGGGCATGCGTCCCGGCGCTCAGGAACTGGTCGATAAAATTTACATTATCACCCGCTTCGAACCCTATGACTGGATCATCGGCACCGGCGACTATATTGATGATATTCAGCAGACATTCTGGCATAACGCCCTCAGGCTGCTGGCGATTGTCGTGGCGCTGCTGGTAGTGATTTCTCTGCTGGCCTGGAACATGCTGCGTACGCTTTTGCGCCAGCTAGGCGGAGAGCCGCAATATGCGGTTGAAGTGGTGCGTCAGATTGCCGACGGCAATCTGGTGGTGGAGGTGCAGACCCGAACCGGCGACCAGACCAGCATTTTGTACGCCATTCGCGCCATGCGCGATAATCTTTCCCGCCTGGTGAGTCAGGTGCGCAACAGCACCAACTCCATCACCACCGCCTCGATGGAGATTGCTTCCGGCAACGAAGATTTGTCATCGCGTACGGAATCGCAGGCCAGCGCGCTGGAGCAGACGGCGGCGGCAATGGAACAGTTGACCTCCACCGTGCAAAACAATGCGGAGAATGCGCGTCATGCCAATGAGCTGGCGCAGTCTGCCTCCGGTGTGGCCGGACGCGGTGGTTCGGTCGTCAAGCAGGTGGTGGATACCATGGATTCGATCAATGCCTCGTCGCGTAAAGTGGTGGACATCATTGGGGTGATCGACAGTATTGCCTTCCAGACCAATATCCTGGCGCTTAACGCCGCGGTGGAAGCGGCGCGCGCCGGAGAGCAGGGGCGCGGCTTCGCGGTGGTGGCGAGCGAGGTGCGTACATTGGCGCAGCGTTCCGCGTCCGCCGCCAAAGAGATCAAAGGCCTGATCGATGACTCGGTGTCCAAGGTCACTGAGGGAACCGATCTGGTGAAACACGCCGGTTCCACCATGAGTGAAATTGTTGAGAGCGTGCAGCGCGTCACCGCGATGGTGGCGGAGATTAGCGCGGCCAGCGAGGAGCAGAGCTCCGGCATCAAGCAGGTAAATCTGGCGGTGTCCCAGATGGACCAGAGTACGGAGCAGAATGCGGCGCTGGTGCTGCAAGCCCTGGCGGCCGCCAAATCGCTGAGCGATCAGGCGCAGGATCTCTCGCGCACGGTCGATCGGTTCCGAACGGACGAATCCGACTCAGCCGATTATCTGCCGGCCTTGGCGCATCAGGGCTGATTTATTTGTTGTTTAGCGTGAAAGCAGATCCCCGCCTACTGCCGCGGGGATGACGGGGGGAAACTGGCGGGGGATGACGAGGGGAAACTGGCGGGGGATGACGAGGGGAAACAGGCGGGGACGGCGAGGGGAAATTAGCAGGGATGAAGGGAGAGGTGCCACCTCCGCAGATCACCGCCTTGGCGAGGTGGCATCTCAGCAACCGCGTCACCGTTACCGGCGCGTTTGAGCCAGTTGCAATTCCTGAATGATGGCGAGCGCGGCATCGGTATCGAAGGCGTTCATGGCGTCGCTTAGCGGTTGAGCCTGCGGACCAAGTCGAGCGCGATGGCGGGCCAGCAGCGCATCGAACAGATCGAATGCAGCCATGTCGCTGTTCTGCAACGCGTCGGCCAGTTCTGTCAACGCCTGCGCCAACGCGTTGTTATCCGTGGCCGCCACGCCGTCATCCGCGGGGGCAGGGGTGTTCGCATACGCTTCGTTTGTCTCGCCATGCTGCCGTAACCACGCCTGCTGCGCCGCCAGCGCGCGCGTCAGCGTTGCGGGCAACGCCGCCGCCAGTCGCTCCAGCGCCGGACGATCTTCGCCGTCCCTGACATTCTGTTCGATAGCGGCGCAGCCTGCCATCAACAGGCGGGCGCCGGTAGCGGCGGCGGTGCTCTTGAGCTGATGCGCGGCGTCACCCGCTTCGGCCAGACGCCCCTCCGCCAGCGCCCGCACGATACGCTGCGTGAGTCGTTGGGCCGCCGGGGCGAAATCACGCAGTAGCTGAATATAAAATCCCCGATCTTGCCCCAGTCGTTGCAGCGCATCCGCGCTATCCAGTACGGCTGGCGCCGTCGATGGCGCTTCCGGCGCTACGAGCGCTGTCGCCGCGGTGACCACGCGTCCTATGTGGCGCAGAATAATGTCTATCAGTTCCTCCATATGGAACGGTTTGCCGATATGGCCGTTCATACCGGCTGCCAGGCAGGCTTCCCGGTCCGACTGCATGGCATTGGCGGTCATGGCGACGATCGGTAATCGGGCGAAGCGCGTTTCACTACGGATCGCCTGCGTGGCTTGCAAACCGTCCATTACCGGCATCTGCATATCCATTAGCACCAGATCGTAGGCGTCCGGGGCGGCATCCAGCGCCTGAATGCTCTGCAATCCGTTGCCCACTACGCTTACCTGCGCGCCTTCGCGCGCCAGCAGACGGATCGCCACATCCTGATTGATTTCGTTATCTTCCACCAGCAGCAGCCGGAGGCCCGCCAGCCGGTGCTGTTGCGTCGGCGTATTGGAGGATTCCTGCCGGTATTTACCCTGAATGGCGCTCGCAATCATGGAAAATGTGAGCGGTTTGCACAACATCGGCAGGCCGTCGCGCGGCGGGCAGGGGGTTGATGACAGCAGCAGTATCGCAGGCGGATTGGGTTCGGTTCGTAGCCGCGCCAACAGTTGCCGGTAGTCCGGCGTATCCACGCTCAGTAGCGCCAGCACCGGTTGCGGACCGGCGTCAAGTTTCGCCTGTGCGGATGTGATATCGCCGCAGGCAACCACCTGCCAGCCGCCGTAGTTCTCCAGCAGTTTACCGATTGCCGTGCGGGATACCGGATGCGGCTCCAGTAGCAATGCCCGTTCGTTTTCCCGCGCCAATTTACCGTTTGCCGCTAGATCGCCGTCCTGATGGGCCGTTACTGATGCGGTTTCAACCATTTCTCCTGAAATGTTTTTCACCGGCTGTAACCAGATTTGGAACCAGAAGCGGCTGCCGCGACCGGCTTCGCTTTGTACCTGCAGTTGACCGCCCATCAACGCCACCAAACGGTGACTGATGGCCAACCCCAGCCCGGTGCCGCCATAGCGGCGTGAAATGGAGGCTTCCGCCTGGCTGAAACCGGTGAAGATATAGGCTATGGCGTCCGCGTCGATACCGATGCCGCTGTCCTGCACCGCGAATTCCAGCAGTACGCCTTGTTCGCCGCGTTGCAACTGGCGCAGTTGTATCCGGACTTCGCCTCTGGCGGTGAATTTAACCGCGTTGCCGCCCAGGTTGATCAGGATCTGCTTGAGCCGCAGCGCATCCCCCAGCAGCAATGGCGGAATGCCGGGGGCCAGTTCATACACCAGCTCCAGCCGCTTGCCGCCCAGCGTGCCGGATAAAATGGTGGAGACATCCGTCAGCAGATCCGCCAGTTTGAACGGCTCGGTATCCAGCGGCATCATGCCGGCTTCCACTTTAGAGAAATCGAGAATGTCGTTGAGAATGTCCAGCAACGAGCGCGCCGCACGTTCCATTTTGTGCAACAGATCGCGCTGCTCGGCGTTGATGGCGGTATGTTCGACC
This sequence comes from Brenneria goodwinii, assembly GCF_002291445.1. Classification (NCBI taxonomy): domain Bacteria; kingdom Pseudomonadati; phylum Pseudomonadota; class Gammaproteobacteria; order Enterobacterales; family Pectobacteriaceae; genus Brenneria; species Brenneria goodwinii. Next base: position 1,427,778 of record NZ_CP014137.1, read on the forward strand.
AACTGCATCATGCCCATGATGGCGTTCATCGGCGTACGAATTTCGTGGCTCATGTTAGCCAGAAAACGGCTCTTGCTGCGTGAGGCGGCATCGGCATTCTCCAGCGCCTGATGCAAGTCGGTGACGTCGATCCAGAACAGCACCCGCATGCCGTCGACGGTGGTGACGCCGACGCGCTTGATCCAACGTCCGTTATTTAACTTTACCTGTTGATGGTGTTCGTGTTGTCGCCACAGGTTGAGTTGCTGTTGACGCCAGTTTTCAATGTCGCCGGCGTCCGTGCTGATGTCGACTTCAACCGCCAGTTGTATCACTTCCTCGACGGAAATGCCGGGTTGTATCTGTTGGCTTTTATCGCCAAACATATTCTGATAACGGTAATTGCACAGCACCAGCCGGCTGTCGGCGTCATACAGCGCAAAGGCCTCATCCAACGCGTCGATGGCCGATCTCAGCAGCCGTTCGCTGGATTCGGTGCGCAGTCGCGCTTCCACCTGGGCGCTGACATCCTGTATCGCTCCCACCAGTCGATACAGCTTGCCATGCAGATATTCCACCTCGCCGCTCAGGTTGACCCAGCGTGTGCGGCCGTCCATCAGGGTGATTTGCATCTCCTGGGTAAACGGTTCCCCGCTCTCCATGGTATGGCGTATCAGATCGCGATAGGCCGGCCATTGCTGCCGCATGAGGCGCTGCATCAATGTTTGTACTCTATTCAGATGCATTAGGCTGTCGGATAGCCCCAGCAGGTTGCGCGCGCCTTTGGTGAGATAGAGCGTTTTGCTTTCAGGGGTATAGTACCAGCCGCCGACGCCGGCGATTTTACCGGTGCGCTCCAGCATATCGAGGCTGAGTTTTAATGGCGTGATATCGGTGCGGATTGACATGTATTTCACCGGGCGGCCGCTTGCCCCCAGCATCGGCGCGATGACGCTGTCCAGCCAGTAAAGCGAGCCATCCTTGGCGTGGTTGCAAATTTCACCGTGCCAGATATTGCCGCGGGCGATGGTGCTCCACATATTGCGCCAGAACGATCTGTCATGGATACCGGATTTGAACATGCTGTGATGGCGGCCGATCACCTCATCGGCCCGGTAGCCGCTTACTTCCAGAAAACGGTCATTGACCTTGGTGATATGTCCCCGTAAATCGGTTTCGCTGACGATGGCGTAACGGTCGAGGATATCCAGCACGGCTTGGCGATCGCGTAACGCGAGCTGCGTCATCTTGCGTTCGCGGCGCTGTTGGTCGATATCCACCTGTACCACCAGATAACCGGTGAATCTCCGCCTGGACAGACGCGGAATAAAGCGGTTCGCCAATTGACGAAGAGGGTGCAACTCGACAATCATGCAGCGTTCCGCGCCGTTAGCCAGCCGAAACATCAGGTCGATACGCAGTTCGCTGCGCCCGGACATGGCGTTTTCGATGGCGGTTAGCGGCGCGTTGTCCGTTACCTGTCGGTTCAGGAAATCAAGCCAATGACAATCCGCCAGTTCCTGGCGGCCAAAACCGGTGATCTCGCCGTAAGCCTGGTTAACCCATATCACCCGGCCATCCGGGCGCAGCAGGCAGGCGGCGTCGCTGCGCAGCCGCATCATGCCGACCATTTGACTCATGCCGGCCAGATCGCCGCGGCGCAAGCCATACCGGTACAGCGCCGCCAGCAATAGCGTTATCGCTGCGGATGTCGCGATCCCCCACCAGAAAGCAGACATGCAGTTTCAGCTCCCGACCAGTTGCGCCAACTCAGCCTGCAATGTCACCAGAGCGAGCGGTTTTTCCAGAAAGCCGTTAGCGCCGAGGTCAAGAAAATGGCGTCGCGTCTCCTCGCCATGGTGTCCGGAGACCATCAGTACCGGAAGCCGTTGTTCACCCGTGCGCCGCTCCTGCGCGCGCAGTGCGCGCAGCGTATCTTCACCGCTCAACTTCGGCATGTTGATGTCCAACAGCATCAAATCGAACGGCTGCTGTTGCACCAGTTGCAACGCTTTCTCGCCGTCGCCCGCCAGCGCGCCGGAATGCCCCAGATCGCGCAGCAATCGGGCGGCGATGCGCAGATTGAGCGCATCGTCATCCACGACCAGTACGCGCAACGCCATCATGCGCTCCCCGGCAACGCGCGGATTGCCCGTACCAATTTCTGGCCGATATCATACAGCGGCTGACTGTTGGTCAGCTTTTGCTCCGCTTCGTCCATCTTTTTCCGGTTAATCAAATCCACCACCGCGCCCACTTCGGCGTGGAACGCCCGGTGCGCGCTGACCAGCGCTTCATATTCCGCCGTGCCGCCCTGTAGCGCTTTGCCCGGACCATTCAGCCAGGCGCCCAGGACGCAGCTATCGTCACGCCCGGCTTTCGGATCCAGCACCAGCTTGCGGTTAATGGCGTTACGCAGCGTGACGCGCCACTGCCGGTGGTTGGCGATGGCCTGCCCGAAGTCGATGCGACCCTTTTCATTGATGACCACGCTCTTCTGGGCAAGGCGCAGTTCGCCGGAATCCACTTCCGCCAGCGTGGTATCACGTTCGGTAAGGCGAAATACCCGAATGGTATTGTGCACCAGCGCCACCTGCCGGTTGAGGGCATTGGCCGCGGAAGCCAGATCGTCCACCATCGTGGCGTTCTGTTGGGTGATGGTATCCAGACCGGAGATCTCGTCATTGACCTGGCCGACGCCGATGGACTGTTCGCGTGCGGCGGTGTTGATCTGCTCCAGCATGTCGCCCACCTGACCGACGGCGTCGGTCACTTCCTGCATGCGGTTCAGGGCCTCGGCGGCGCGCCGACTGCCTTCATCCACCCGTGCGCCCGATTCCTCGATCAGGCCGCGCACCTCTTTGGCCGCGCCGGCGGTACGCTGCGCCAGCGCCTGGATTTCCGTCGCCACTACCGCGAAACCTCTGCCTTTTTCACCGGCGCGCGCGGCTTCCACGGCGGCATTCAGCGCCAGGATGTCGGTCTGAAAAGCGACCCCTTCGATCACCTGGATGATGTCCTGAATGCGTTGCGACGACTCTTCGATGGATTGCATGGTGTTCACCACGCTCTGCACCGCGTCATCGCTGCGCAGTACCGCCTCGGCGGTGTGCCGGGCGTGCTGGGCGCCGTCGTTGGCCAATTGGGTGGTTTGCTGAATGGTGCGATAGATCTGTTCCATGGTGGCGGCGGTCTGTTCCAGGCTGCCCGCCTGGGCTTCGGTACGGGCGGCCATGTCTTTGTTGCCGTTGGCGATCTCCTGGGTGCCGCCCAGCAGGTTAGCCACTTCATGGCGCACATCGCGCACCACGGTGCGCACCGAGACATTGAGCTGAGCCAGCGCCAGTTGGATTTGGGCGATTTCGCCGCGTCCGGTTACCGGTACGAACCGGGTCAGATCGCCGCCCGCCATCAGGTTGGCGACGCCCACCACCTGACGCAGCGGCGTTACGGTCTGACGCATCAGCAGCCAGGCGGACAGCGCCGCACAGCCTGCCGCCGTTACCGCCACGCCCCACAATGGCGCGCCGCCGGCCTGCGCCAGCAGCGGTCCGCCCGCCGTCAGTACGCTGATCGCTATGATATGGCCGCGCAACCCCGGATTGAGAAAGCGAGCGATGGTACCAACCAGCGTCCGGCGCACCAACTGCCCGCGATGCAGGGCAAGATGCCGGCGTCCCTGTTCCGCCTCCCGGCGCATGGCGGCGTACAGTTTTTCGGCGGCGGTTATCTCTTCATCGGGCGCCCGCGATCGCACCGACAGAAAACCGACGGTGCGATCGCCGTCGCGCACCGGGGTTACGTTGGCGCGCACCCAGTAATAATCGCCATTCTTGCGCCGGTTTTTCACCAGCGCCGTCCAGGGCAGACCCGACTTGATGGTGGCCCACATGTCGCGAAAGGTCTCCGGCGGCATATCGGGATGACGCACGATATTGTGCGGCTGCCCCAGCAGTTCCTCACTGGTGAAACCACTGACATTGATGAAATTCGAATTGCAGTAAGTGATGTTGCCTTGCAGGTCGGTAATGGAGATAAGCGTTTGATCCCCAGGGAAGAGATAGAGATTCTGGGTTATAGGTAAATTCTTTCGCATTCTTAAAGCTCAGTGATATTTCCGCAGATAATGTTAACTATCGGAAATTGTCAGCCAATCTTTAACAAAGTTAAAAACAACCGTTAATTGTTGCAGGCTGATGACAAAATACGGAACCTTGCCATTAATGATTCCTCACCGCCTCATTCTTGCCTGGGCGAGAAGCCAACTACTTAAAAAATAATAGTTTTTCCCTCTTTTTTTGCTGTCTATTAGTCACAAATGCAGGGGTTGTGACGGGGTTGGCAGTTACCCGGCATAATTTCAGCCGTAAGCCTGGGGTCACGGGGCGGGCGGCGATTGAGCCGCCCCGTGTCGGGCGCGTGCAACGAGGTAGCATGAAAATGGCAGCATAGTGGCGCACGAAACCGTCTCCAAGTCCGTATAAAAATGTGACTAAGAGACAGCATCTGTGGAGGGGAGCCTGAAGGTTTTTCATCGATGATTTACCGGATGCATTAAAACCGCTACTGGACTCGCAGAAAAACAGGAATGCGCGCGCAGAAACGGAACGGCGCATTGAAGGGCGGCTGACGGCCCTATTTTATGTAACATTGCGAAGCGTTTCGCAGCGTTGACGCCGGCAATTAGGCCGGGGTTGGTATCAGCCTGCGGTTGTGCCACGATGATAGCCGATCATTGTCAGAGGAACAGGATGTGGAGCAGTTAACGGCTTTGAGCGCGGCGTATCCGCTTGGCTGGTTGGTAACGCTGGCACTGTTGGGCTTAATCGTGGGCAGTTTTCTGAATGTGGTCATCTATCGCCTGCCGCAAATGCTGGAGCGCCGCTGGCGTGACGAAGCGCTGCGGCAGCTTGGGTCGCCGTTATCCGAACCGGCGCCGCGTTACGATTTACTGCTGCCGCCTTCCGCCTGCCCCCATTGTCGACAGCCGATTGCCGCCAGAGATAACATTCCGCTGGTTAGCTGGCTGTTGTTGCGTGGCCGCGCGCGCTGCTGCCGGCATCGCATCCCCTGGCGTTACCCACTGGTTGAACTGGCCGGCATGGTCGTGTTTGTGCTGGCGGGGCGGCTGACGCCTGTGGGATGGGAACTGGTCGGCGTGCTGCTTTTTCTGTCAGGGTTGCTGACGCTGGCGGTGATTGATGCCCGAACATGGCTGTTGCCGGATGTTGTCACGCTGCCGCTGCTCTGGCTGGGGATTGGCTTCAATCTGTCGGATACCTTTGTTCCGCTGTCGCAAGCCGTAGTCGGCGCGATGGCGGGTTACCTGAGCCTCTGGTGTTTACTGTGGGGATGTAAGCTGCTGAAGGGTAAGGACGGCTTGGGATACGGCGATTTAAAACTGTTTGCCGCGTTGGGGGCGTGGCTGGGGTGGCAGGCATTGCCTCACTTGATCCTGATTGCCGCGGGCGGCGGCGTGCTGGTCACGCTGATACACCGCCGCATCACGCGCCAGTCTGTTGCGCAGCCGCTGGCCTTTGGCCCCTGGCTGGCGTTGGGTGGGGCGGTCAGTATGGTGCTACAGATAACGGGCGTGACGGGGATAGATTATTAGACGTGCGGCGGACGCCGTCAGGTATTTACTGATTTGCTGGTTTAATCGGTAAAAGAATAAAAAAAACAGCGAGAGAGAGTAGGGGTACCGTTTGGAATATGAACGTTTCATCACGGTGCGTTCACTATTGATAGAACGCGAGAGTTATCAACGGATCCGCCTTGCATAAACTCGACAGCGCGGGTTTATGCAAGGCAACTGGCGATTGAATCTTAGGAATCAGGAGGATTCAGCTATCAAGGGAACCTCCAGATCAGCAAAATGCATCAAGGGTATCCAGATCGTCCATAGCGGTGGCGATCCGGTGGATAAACGCCAGCGTGGTATCCCGCGGCTGCATATCAGGAAAGCCGGGGGGCGGCGTCAGGGTCACCGTCCACCAGGTTAATGCGGTGATCAACTGCTGGCGATAGATTTTCCAACCCTCGTCGAAGGAAACCTTCGGACCGCCCGCGGCGTGCAGTTCATTGAGGTACAGGCGCACCAGATCTTGCTCCCAGGCTCGTCGGTCTTCCACCGCCAGAGAACTGGAAAGGGTATAGGCCAGATCGCGTCCCCAATGACCGCGGCCACCGCATTGCCAGTCGCAGAGCCCCAGTTCGCCGCTGCTGGTGATGTACCAGTTCTTCAAGTGTACGTCGCCATGCGTCAGGGTATGAGCGGCATTCTCGTGAAAGGCGACGGATTGCAGGGTTGCCGGCCAGATTTCAGCGTGGCGCCGGTACAAGCGTGCGGGGATCACCGATTCCGCTGCAAGGAAACCCTTACTGGAGCCTTCTTTTATGCCGATATCCAGGGTATTGGCGAAAAACTGCGGCCAGGTCGGTAGTACTTTGATCACCGCTTGTAGGTGCGTCATGGCATAGACTCGTCCGTGCAGACGTGCCAATAGTCGCATCTGACTTTCAGCATGGGGGCGGGATATGGCAGTTTTGTGGTCGCAGAAATGACTAACGGAGCCGCTCAGATCGTTGAGGATGATAATCGAGTTAAAAGATTCCGTATCTATATGCGCATGGAAACAATGCGGAGCCTCAATATCCAGATGCGGACGGACATCCCGAAAGAACAGCACCTCGGACAGCGCGCCGCCCGATATTCCCAGAACGATACGGTTTTGAAGTTCCTGGGAGGCCTTGCAGAATAGTAGCTCCGGCAGACCGAGCGAGCGCCCGGTATCGTTATAGACGACGCGGATTTTGCGGCGGTTCGAAGTGCCATTATTCGGCGCGCTGACGTGGTGTTTCACCACCCTGGCGCCGGGATGCTGATGGCAAAGGACATTGGTTAACCATCGATCAGTGATGGATTCATAGGACAGCGGCAGATCCGTCGCCTCGACGGCTATCCGTTTGTTCCGCATGTCTCGTTCGTAGGCGGTCTGGATACTTTTCAACAGGGTCTCGATGCTCATTTTGTTTTCCTTACATGAAATCGGCGAGTCGGACACTGAAAAATCACAGGTATCGTATTCCGGCAAACTATTTTGTTGCTCCTGCGATCTATCATTAGTGCCGGTTTATCAGTGGCGGTCAGAACGCATATCCCGGCAAACCACGGTTTATACTCGTCATACTTCAAGTTGCATGTGCGTTGGCTTTACTACTCGGCTCATCCATGGGCCTCACCCGTGGGGCCAGCGCAAGCGCTGTTCAAAACGCCATGCGTTTTGTCCTGCAACTCGAATTATTTAGAGTATCTATCCTGTTATTTTTCGATAATGTTAATTTTCTCTGGAATACCTCCATTATTATCTATTGCTTAAAATTCAAATGATTGATTTATTAAGGTTATAAAATGAATTTGTTTAATGCATAATATTATATTTTATATTGTTTGTTATTTGATTAATTAGTTTATTATGTAAATTTTATTTTTGTCTATTTAATATGGCATAGAAAGGTCGACGACGTGTATTGTTTTTTCTATCAGCAAAAAAATGAAAGGTCGATAGTTAAATTGTCATTTTTTTGATCTAAGGCAATCAATTGCTTGTGTTGGTTTATGCGCATTATATTGTTATTTTATATTGTCGTTCTCTATGAATCTTTTAATTTGAGATGCCGGGGTGGATGAATTTTATTCCCCTGTCTTTTTTTAGAAAATAATCATTAACTTAAACGGGTTAATACTCTTTTAGAGGAAGCTGTCGACAAAATGGATTAGGTCGTGGCGCGGGGGGTATGGGTTCAGACGGTTAAATTGAGGCAATCATATGTTCATACACCCGTTCCCGCGTATCCAGATTACTGCAACGCCGAAATTTCATTAAATATTCAAGTTTCGTCATCTCTTTTGTCCTTCTATTGAGGTTGATGACAAACCTTCCCAAACCCGTCATTCCCGCCTACTACTGCGGGAATGACCGCGCTGGGGCCGTGAAGGATGACAGAGGTATATTAGGGGCTTTGTCAGCAGTCTGATTTTTTTTCTACATATATTGGCGGTTTGCGTTTTTTCAAGTGGAAATATCTTTGGTTCCCGCGCTTGATGTACTGGCTGTAAATAAAAGGGTGTCCGACGGCGTGTTATTCGGGGCTGTGCGATATAGCGGCGGTAAGTGGAGGAAGGTTTTCTCCACCGGCTAAAATATACGCTGGATAATAGCCAATTGGGATTGGCTGGAATAAACTGCTTAGTATCCATCCGGCTTCTTTATGCTCATTTTAGCTAAAAATAGCAAAGGTTTTAAGGATCATGACGATGAACACCGAAGGTTCAGCCATACCGAAATTGCCGCCAATGCCTGCTGACGTTATTGCCGCCGTAAATGTTATTGCTTCCTGGCTTGCCATCGATGATTTTGCTTCTCGCCGGGACGATTTAACCGCCGATGCCATTATTTTGACCGGTAATGCGGTATTAACAACAATCGATGGCGCTTGCTCTCTGGCGCAGGCTTACGGTATTCCTTTGATTATTTCCGGCGGCATCGGTCACTCCACTGCGTTACTTGCTGCGGCTATTGAAAAACATCCTCGGTATCGAGAGATCGATACCTCTGATACACGTTCGGAAGCCCAGCTTTTTCATGATATCGCCACCCGGTTCTGGAATTTGCCGGACGAACAGATCTTGATGGAAAATGCTTCGCGTAATACGGGGGAAAATGCCAGGTTCACGCGTGATTTGCTTGAAAAAATATCCCTTGAACCGAGGAATATTATTCTTATTCAAGATCCCTTGTTGCAGCGCCGGGCTTACGCCACCTTTTGTCATACGTGGTCGGATTCAGCTAATAGACCGGAGTTTTTTAACTGGCCGACGTATATTCCCAGTCTGGTGAATACAGCAGATGGCGTGCGTTTCTCTGGCGATATTAATTACGGTCTCTGGGAAGTCGATCGTTTTATCTCCTTATTGTTGGGAGAAATACCACGCCTGCGGGATGATGCGCAGGGATATGGACCAAAGGGAAAAAATTATCTTTGCCATGTCGATATACCCAAACCGATTGAAGCGGCCTGGCAGTATATCATGCAGCATCCGTTGCTGTTAGAAAGCGGATGGCGCGAACGCGTCAGCAATACGCAATAAGGCTGGTCATCGGCGAAACGCGCTATACCCGGCAGACTTCAAGCTGCATGTGTGTTGCTTTAGAAATTCTCTCCGTAAAGGCCAATCAGCCTGCGCACTACGCCGTTCGTCCAGCCAAAACCATCCTGAAGCGGGTATTCACCCCCTCTGCCTTCGCGCGGCGTACCGCCGGCGATATGGTATTTTTCAATCAGCTTATGGTGTTGCCGGTAAAAAAGATTCACCGTTGTTAGCCAGTTGCGGGCGATTTCATCGCCAAGCGCATCATGGCCGTACATTTTAAAGCCTTGAATGGCCATCCATTGCAGCGGCGCCCAGCCGTTGGGTTTATCCCATTGTTCGCCGCTTTCATATTCGGTGGTCATCAGTCCTCCCGGAGTCAGCAGGCGTGCGCGCACCGCTTCCGCCAGCCTGTCGGCCTGTTCGTGGGTGGCGAGTCCCACATAGAGCGGTACGATGCTGGCGGCGGAAAAGAGCGCCATCTGCTGGCGATGCCAGTCATAATCACGAAAACAGCCTTCCTCTTCATCCCACAAATAGCGGGTAACGGCCGCGCGCCGGTCTTCCGCCTTTTGCCGAAATAGCGTCTCCGTTTCTTTATCGCCTTTTAACACAGAAATATTGGCGATGGCGCTCTCCAACTTGTAAAGAAACGCGTTGAGATCCACCGGGATAAACTGCGTGGTGCGAATACTGGCGAGGCGATTTACATCACGCAACCAGCGTGATGAATAGTCCCACCCTGAGGCGGCGCCGGCCCGCAGATCCCGGTAAACCTCATTGGCCGGACGGGTGGAGTGTTTCGCGGTTTCCACATCTTCCAGCCAGGACTCATCGCGCGGGGTGTCCCTGTCATCCCAGTAGCGATTCAACAGCGTACCGTCCGGCATCCGCACCACGTGGCGATAGGCCTGATTAAGCGAAAGCGATTCGGCGCCGTCCATCCAGAAAGCATACTCTTGCAACAGATGATCCAGATAACGCCGGGCTCCGCGTACGCCGTCTTCTTCAAACAGTTCCACCATCAGTGCGAATACCGGCGGCTGCGAACGGCTGAGATAATAAGTGCGATTGCCATTGGGAATGTGCCCGTAGGTTTCAATCATCCAGGCGAAATTATCCGCCATACAGCGCAGCAGATCGTTGCGTCCGCTTTCCGCCAACCCCAGCATGGTGAAGTAGGAGTCCCAATAGTAGGTTTCGCTGAAGCGTCCGCCCGGCACAATATAGGCCTGCGGCAGCGCTAACAGCGACGACCACGGAATGTGGTCCTGGGGTTCACGCGTCAGCACGCCCCATAGATTATCGATATGCTCTTTAAGGGAGCTCTGCGGATTGGAGACGTAACCGTGGTTATCGTTTTCCGGCAGCCAGAAATGTTCTTCAATAAACTGTTTCAGGTCAAAACCGGGTTTATTTTTCACTCGCCGGTAGCGAATGAGAATATCCAGCGGATCAATTTTTGGCGCGCAGTCGGGGAACGTTTTACTGTCGTCAAAAATACGCGAAGACTGGACGCGTTCAAACAATTCCAGATAGCGATCGGCGGGCGTTAACGCATCGGAAGGCGGCAGCCCTTCGATCATTTCCGGCTCCGGCTCCGCTTCCAGCATGATATCCGGTGTTAGTTCGAGGGGGTCAAGCTCGTATTGGCGATTTTTATCGATGTCAAACTTCACTGATTCAGCAACGTGTAATTTCGAATTTAACATGTGCTACAAACCTCAGCATTGCGTCGTAAAAATACGGGATATGATCCAGGTTGATTTCTCTCTATTAAGTGTAGACATTCGCTTCATCACTTACAGTAAAAAACGTGCCATCCATCACATTTTCATCTAGCACAAGAAATGAAGAGATTATATAACTAATTATTTATATTAATAAAAATAACAAATCCGCATGAATGCGCCAAACCGTAATTTGGCGTATTTCATTTGCAACGTTTTATGAATAGCGCCCCGGTTGACGGGGCCGATTAAAAGGGGATGACGATGTCGCTTGAAGCGCGAGACGGCGTTATAAGGTCGCCGCTTTGACGACGGCGCTGTGCTCGGCGCTATGTGGCTGGATGGCCTGCAAGTCTTTCAGGTAACTGTCGCACCAGTGCGCGATATCATTTTTGCGCAGTAGCGCCATCATGTCGTTGTAGCGGGAAATCCGCTCGGCTCGCGGCATGGTCAGCGCTTTATCCAACGCCGCCGCCACCTCATCGCGATCGTAAGGGTTGACGATAAGCGCGGCGGTCAGCTCATTGGCCGCGCCGGCGAATCGCGATAGCACCAGTACGCCGGGATCGTCAGGATCTTGCGCCGCCACATACTCTTTCGCCACCAGGTTCATGCCATCGCGTAGCGGCGTGACCAGGCCGACATCCGTCAGACGAAATATTTTCATCAGTAACCGGCGGTCGAAATGTTGGTTGAGATAGTAGAGCGGCGTGCTGTTCAACGTTCCGTATTTGCCGTTGATCCGTCCGACTTCCATCTCCAACTGATGGCGGATATCTTGATAAGCCTGAACATCCCCGCGCGAGGTGGGGGCGATTTGCGAATAGCGAACCTTGCCGCGATGTTGCGGAAAGTTCTCCAGCAGGGCTTCATACGCCAGGAAACGTTCCGGCAGGCCCTTGGTATAATCCAGCCGCTCGCAGGAAATAATATTCTGCGCATCGCCCAGTTCGCGTTTCATCGCGGCCATTTTGGGCGGCAGCGGCCCTTCCGCCATTTCCTGAATGCTGTCCGGCGCGATGCCTATCGGATAAACTTCCGTCATGAAAGTATGGCCGAAAGCGCGATGGGTTTTTGCCCCGATCGGCTGCAGTGCGGTCAGTTGCCCCAGGTTGTCGAGAAACGCCATCCGGTCGTTTTCCGTTTGGAACCCGAGCAGATCGTATTCGCACAACATTTTCAGCAGATCTTCATGGGTGGGCAGCGCATTGAAAATTTCCGGCGTAGGGAAAGGAATATGCAGGAAGAATCCGATGCGGTTATTCACGCCTAATTTGCGCAACGCGGCGGCAAACGGCAGTAAATGATAGTCATGGATCCACAGAATATCGTCCGGTTTAATCAACGGCTGCAAGCGTTTTGCCAGCAGTTCGTTGACCCGACGATAGCCTTCCCAGGCTTCACGCTGAAACTGCACCAGATCGATTCGATAATGAAACGCAGGCCAGATGACGGCATTGGAAAACTGACAGTAATAAAGATCGTAGTCGTTTTGATTGAGCGGAACGGAGGCATAAGTGATGCCGTCATTTTCCAGCAAATTCAGATCATCCTCATCTTCACCGGATATTTCACTTATCTCTCCGCTCCAGCCAAACCACAATCCCCCGGTAGTTTTCAATGCATCCAGAATACCTACGGCCAATCCGCCTGCGCTAGACTTCGATTTATCGGGAATAGCGATGCGGTTAGATACGATAACCAGACGACTCATAACCTTAACTCCTTACCGACGTTATCTTGCTTTAGTTGTAATAGTAATTGTTCAAGCCAGCGATAAACGTCCGCTACCTGCCTGAGGCGGTAGCGGGCGTGGCCTGAACCGTCTCCAACCTTAACGGAAATGCCTTGCATGGCGTTCACAGCCAGAAATCCTTGCTCATCCGTCAGGTCGTCTCCAACAAAAACCGGAATGCGCCCGCTGAAAGGCGCTTCCCGCATGAAGGCGCCGATCGCCGCGCCTTTATCCGTTCCTCGCGGCTTTATCTCTACCACGCACTTGCCGGGCTGTAGCGTCAGTTGAGGAAACTGCGCCACGGCGGATTCCGCCAGCTTCAGTATCTGCGGCTGATACGGCATTGCCTGGCGATAGTGTAGGGCGAAGGCCATGCCTTTGGCTTCCAGCAAGGTGCCTGGCATGGCGCTCATACCTTGTTCCAGCATTTGCCGCAGAGGCGCCGCCACTTCCGCAGGCAGCGTGACGCGATGCACGTTACCCTCGCCGTCGCGCCGTTCGGCGCCGTGTACGCCTGCCAACGGCAGCTTGAGCGGCGCGATCAGTTTATCAAGTTGTTCGATAGGGCGGCCCGATACCAGCGCCAGCGCGCCGCGGCATGCCGCTGATAGCGCCTGCAAGTTGGCGAGGACGGCGGAAGGAATGGTAACGGTGTCCGGCTCCGGCTGAATTTCCGCCAGGGTGCCGTCGACATCGAAAAAGAAGGCGTATCGCCCGCCGTCGAGTTCGGGGAGGGGCTCGGTGTCTGCCGGGTTGTCTGTTGCCATGATGGTCAAACGGGTTCTCCTGTCTGCATAGTGTTCGTACTGCACTGCGTCACACGCTACATGGCGTTAGGCGACCAGTCTGTCGTCGCGGTGCCACTGCGGGCGCGTCAAGTGAAGTTCTAGAATCGCAATCGCGCGAGGAGTGTCTGATGTCACGGTAAAGAGGGGATATGCAGCAACTGAAATAACATGAACATGCAGCGAATGGGTAGGATAAAATCGCTGATAGCACGTTCTACAACCGAATAAATATAACCCAATAACCACAACCCGACTGTGAACATCATTGCAATTCATTGTAGCCGTTGCTGGATGTTTGTCCAGATTCTCGGCCTTTCTCATCGCAGCCGGTGACATTCCCAGTCGTTTTTTATCTCTCCATAATGCCGGTAGCGGGTTGGGTTGGCGTTTAACATTATCATAGAGATACAGCCTGCGCCGGATGAAAAAAATAGCCGTGAAGCAATTCATTTATTGCTTCACGGCGCCAGGAAGTTAATGCCAGCGATCGTGTGAGCGATGGGTTTCATGCCAGCGTTTATCGTCCTTATGATGGCGGTCCGGGTTATTATGTTTGCCCACGACAATGCAGCCACTGAGCAAGAAAACGGAAAGCAGGCAAACGGTGGCGACGAGCTTTTTCATAATCATTTCCTTCTTTTTGTCAGGCTTTTTTATTGGGTGAACATGTTATTGAGTGAACATGAAATGCAACGCTGATTGCATTTATTTAAAACTAAACTGTGTAGTATAGTTTATGGGTTTGCTAATGAAAATCAACGGACATAGCAAGAGAAATGAATAATTAGGAATATTCCTTTTGTTACAAATGCAATGACATAATTTATGCTTTTAAATGAATTGATTATGTTGTACGGAATCTGGGTAAACCCAAAGAGGCGGCATGAGAACATTGACTGAAGAACGGCGGCAGGCCTTTATTACCGCGGCCGCACAGCTTTTCCAGGAAATCGGCTATGAGCGCGCGTCAATGAATGAGGTCGCGAAGCGGGTTGGCGGCTCCAAGGCGACGCTTTATAACTATTTCACCTCGAAAGAAGAATTATTTGAATCGGTCGTGCGTACCTACAGTGCCGGCTTTCTGGCGGATGCCGCCGCTGAACTGACGAAACCCGGCAGTGAAGCTCTTTCTATTGAACAAAAGCTCACCCGCTTCGGCGAGCGCATGCTCCAGGTTCTTACCGGCGACAATCAGGCGCTGCAAATTTATCGTGTTGTGGTGGGCGAGGCCGGACATTCAGATATCGGGATCCTGTTTCGCGAGTCCGGCATCCGGCAAAGTATGGAAACGCTTGCCCAGGTGATGGATGATGCCGTGCAGAAAGAGGAACTGATCGAAGGCGAGCCGATGCTGCGCGCAATGCAGTTTACCGCGTTGGTTAAAGCGGAAACCGATGTGCTGATCTATCAGCGTGAACTGCCGCATTTTACGCCGGCGCAAATCCGGCGGATGGTCGAAAACGGCGTCCGGCTGTTCCTCAATGGTGCGGCGGCGAAAGCGGGGAGTAAGAAATAATCATAGGCGGCCAGGCCCGTAGCGACGGATTTTGTTTTCCGGTCGGTCAGCGGATATCGACGGGAGAGCAGCCGAATCGTTGTTTAAAACGCAATGAGAAGCGGGAAGCGGCGCGATAACCGCAGGCATCGGCGATTTGAGAAAGGCTCCAGCGCGTAGTTTGCAGCAGGGTCATCGCGTGATGCATGCGGATATCTTGTAGTATCGTGCGAAATTGAGTCTGTTCCTCCGCTAAGCGCCGTCTTAGCGTCGCTTCGCTCATTCCAAGCCGCCGGCCTGCATGCGCCGCCGTCCAGGCGAACTCCGGCGAGGCGGCCAACAGTGCGGTCAGCCGGCTGCCGAGAGGTTCCGAGGCGCGCGGCATAAAGATGAACCCGCGCTCGGCCAGCGCAATCAGTACGCCGCTTAAACGATGTTTCTGCACCGAGTAACTTGACGACTCGGCGTTAAGTCCGCGCAAGCAATAATCCAGCGTGTCTTGCAACTCGCCGTCCAGCGCCAGCGCTTTAAAGCCGGTAAACGGCGCTAGCGTGGTAAAGAGTTGCGCCTGATCGCGATAAAATTCGGCAATGAGTTCGCAAGAAAAGCTTAGGTATAGAGACTGAAAGGAACCCGTCGCCGGATCGGGCGTTTTAGCGATGTCGGCCAGCGTTTGCGGGGCAACCAGTATGAGCTGCTTTGCGTTATCCAATTGCAGGGATGAATCCCGATCGCGGCGGAGGTGCAATCGTCCTGCTTTTACCAGTAGCAGCGTTGCATCAAAAAAACGAAAATCCGCGACCTGGTGCGGGTGTCGCAGATAAGGTTGCGCCATCGAATAGAGCCGGCAGCGAGCCGCCGGCAACCCAGAAGGCGTCAGAGGGTTGGCGACATCATGGATGTCATGCTTCATCGGCTTTCCCGCCAAACGAAATAAATGTGGTTAGCCTACGTTGGGATTGAGGCTGTATGTACCGGTCAAGCTCGCTTCCGCCAGAATATGGCCGGCGATAGCCGATAATACCGCCGGACCGTCGAATTTTCCTTGCAGATCCAACCGCGGAATATCAAGCGCATAGAGCGTAAAGGTGTAGTCATGCGCAATGGCATCGTTCCACGGCGGACAGGGGCCGTCGTAACCGTAGTAATCGCCGCTCATCTGCTCATCGTTTTTGAACCATGCCGTGTAGTCATTAATGCCATGGCGCATTCCCGCTTCCGCAGGCAACGGCGGTTTTCCTTGCGCAGTGATGCCGTCGCTGTGGCTGCCGGCGGCAATCTCATGGATCTGCGCGGGAATATCTATCAGCGCCCAGTGGAAAAAATTAACGCGAGGCAATGATGCCGCAACCTCTTTTCCTTCCTGATTAACATTATCAAGGCTGCTCGGCGCGTGCGGATCCAGGCATATTAATACAAATGATTGCGTTTCGGCCGGAGCGTCGCTCCAGGCCAGGTGCGGGTTTTTATTGCTGGATAACGCCAGATGCTTATCCGGATCCTGAATGGCGAAAGCAAACTCGCCGGGAATGGGCGCACCCGGTTTAAAACTTTGGCTGGTCAATTTCATTGAAAAATCCCTCATGGGTTAGAAAAGCGGCGTTTGCGCGATGCCAGGCGACGGCGTTCGGCCCCTCGGCAATGTTCTTTGAGTATAAAGCGTTACTTCGTCAGGCAACTAACTTATCCAGTCATATTGATCACCTATTCCATCAAAATGATGTGAAGAGTGATTCACGAGCCGATAAAGCGCTCGCCATGGCAATGGCGGATCTCGCCGGGAGGTGAGGAGGAAGATGGGAGGGCGTTATTGACGATGCGGCGATAAACGCCCTGCGCGGAACATCGCTAGCGCCGATGCTCCGCCTTTTTAGCTCCGCGCCGTCAGGCTTCAGGCTGGGATGAGGCGTTCCGCCTTCAGCCGTTCGAACAGGTCGAAAAACGCATCAGGCGTGCTCTGGTAATTGAGGAATCCGGCCTTGCGGCTTTTCGTCATATCTGTCACGACTTCCATCGGGCGTCCGAGATCGGCATCCGTGTGCCACCACGACGCCAACTGTTCAATGCGCGGCTCCCGCAGTTGATGCTGCGCCGCGATATCGGCCCATTGACGCGCGGCGTCCTGCATCCGGCCTTCCAGCGGACGCTCCGTACCGTCGAACGGCGCGGCCTCGATGCCGAAGTAGTCGGCCAACTGCGACCACATCGATTTCCAGCGAAAAATGTCGCCGTTCACCACGTTGAAATCCTGGTTTTTCGCCTGCTCGCTGGTCGACGCCCACTCCAGATGCCGCGCGAGCAGACGCGCATCGGTCATGTCCGTGAGGCCGTTCCACTGCGCCGCCGATCCAGGGAAGACGAAGGGTTGATTGGCGTATTTGCATAGCGTGGCGTAAACGGCCAGCGTCTGGCCCATGTTCATCGCGTTGCCGAGCGCGAACCCGATAACCGTATGCGGGCGATGCACGCTCCAGGTGAAGCGGTAGCGGTCGGCCGCTTCGAAAAGCCGGTCTTCCTGCTCGTAGTAGAAATTTTCCACCGGCTGGCGGCCCTGTTCCTCGCGAAACGGCGTGATCGGCACGGCCCCCGACGCATAGGCTTCGAAAGGACCGAGGTAGTGTTTCAGGCCGGTTACCAACGCCGCGTGCTTGAGCGTCGACGCGCGTCCGAGCGGTTCGAGGACGTTGCGGACCATGGCGCCGTTGACGCGGATATTCTCCTTTTCGGTTGCCTGTCTCGACCACACGGTGAGGAACACATGGCTGATGTCCAGCCCCGCCACCGCGCTGGCGACGGACTCGCTATCCGTAAGGTCGGCGATAACCGGATGGCAGCCCGGCACAACGGCGCTACGCCCGCGCGACAAGCCGTGAACCGTCCAGCCGAGTGAGAGAAGATGTTCCGTCAGCGCGCTGCCGATGATACCGCTGGCGCCGACAATAAGTGCTTTATTGCTCATGCATAGCTCCCATTCTGGATCATGTGGACTTCATACTATGCAGACATCATACTTAAGATAATATTTCCAACTCATGATAAGTTTTCCGCAAATTGAAGAATATAATTCATCAATTGCCGGTCGCTTTTCCTACCGAGCGGCTCAAAGGCATCGTCCCGTTTGTCTGCGCGGCTGACGCCGGCAGCTTCACCGCGGCCGCGCAACAGCTGAATCTCACCAGTTCCGCCGTCAGTAAAAGCGTTGCCCGGCTTGAGCGTCGTCTGGGCGTTGCGCTGTTCGAGCGAACGACACGCAGTCTGAAACTCACTGACGCCGGGCGCGCCTACTATGAAACCTGCGCTAAGATCCTTGAGGAGCTTACCGAAGCGGAGGCAACGCTCGCGGCGCAAATACGAGAACCGATGGGCACCATACGGGTGGCTTTGCCCGCATCGTTTGGGCGGATCTGCGTGATGCCGGTACTACTGCGCTTTTCCGCCTTATATCCGGATATTCGTCCTTACCTGACGTTTTCCGATCGTTTCGTCGACTTTGCCGAGGAGGGCATCGATCTGGCCGTGCGCATCGGCGGTCCGCCGAACTTTCCGCCCACGCTGATACAGCGCTGCCTCGGCAACGAGCGGCTGATTTTCTGCGCCGCGCCGAGCTATCTGGAACGATGCGGCACGCCGGCAACGATTGATCAATTGCAGGAGCATGATTGCGTTGCCTACGGGCGAACCGACGGTACAGCGGCCCCTTGGCTGTATGCGTCTGGCAACGGTGACGTCGGTCAATGTTTCGTGCGGCCGCGTATTGTCGCCGGCGATGCCGAAGCCCAGCTTGCTTACGTGCGGGAAGGGCTGGGCATCGCCCAGCTTGCGACCTGGCTGGTACAGGATGATTTGCGCGCCGGGAGCCTTGTGGAGGTGGCGGCGGAACTGGCGACCGACGGACTGCCGCTTCATCTGCTTTGGCCGATTGCGCGGCAGTTGACGCCGAAAGTCAACGTTCTGGCGCAGCTACTTGAGGCCCAACTGCGTATTCGGTGAAAAATAGCCCGCGCGGACTTCGACTAATATTAAGCAAATGAACGTTTAACCGTTGTTGAAAATTAGCCTGGCGTTTACTGATTACGGCAGCGCTACGCTTGCGCAAGGGACAACGCAGCACAACTTCCCCGTTGGGCGATGTTCAAAGGCGATAGGTGCTGCAAGTCCATGGAGTGAGTTTGTCGGAATATTATCAATATAATGGAAATAGTCATTCTCGATTTTTTCTATTTTAACCACATAGAACATCGGCAAAAATGATTTTTCATTCTTTTTCATGAGGCAGAAATCATGGGTACAAGACTCTCTGAGCAAAAAGTTCTGGTCGTCGGCGGCAGTTCAGGATTGGGGTTAGCCATTGCCAAGGCGTTTGCCGAGGAAGGGGCCGATGTCACGATCGCCTCACGCAATCAGGCCAAACTGGACGCGGCGGCGGCCGATGTTGCGTAAACGATCTGAGTCGCCGGCGCGCAATCCCATATCACGCGCAAACGCGGCCGAACGCCGAGGCGTTCCCGCCGCTTGATGATTAACAAGGAGTATCCGCATATGAAAATCGATCTATCCGGCAAAACCGCATTGGTTACCGCTTCCACGGCAGGCATCGGACTGGCGATAGCCCAGGGTCTGGCTGAAAGCGGCGCCAGCGTATTGCTCAACGGCCGCAGCGCCGACAGCGTAGCCAGAGCGAAAGATAAACTGCTCGCTTTATATCCGCACGTCCAGGTCAGCGGCATCGCCGCCGATTTGGGCACAAACGACGGCGTGGAAAAGCTGACCGCCGCATTGCCCGATATCGATATTCTGGTCAATAACGCGGGCATCTACGGCCCACAGGATTTTTTCGCTACCGACGACGCCACCTGGGAGCGCTATTGGCAGACCAATGTGATGTCCGGCGTCCGTCTGGCGCGCGCGTTACTGCCGGCCATGGTGGATAAAGGCTGGGGCAGAGTGGTGTTTATCTCATCGGAATCGGCGCGCAATATTCCGGCCGATATGATCCATTATGGCGTCACCAAGACCGCGCAATTGGCGCTTTCCCGCGGGCTGGCTAAGCGCGTGGCCGGCAGCGGCGTGACGGTGAATAGCGTATTGCCGGGGCCGACCCTTTCCGATGGTTTCGCCGACATGATGGCGGAAGAGGCGGCGCGTACCGGCAAGTCGCTGGAGACGCTGGGGCGTGAATTCGTTATGACCAACCGTCCCAGCTCTGTCATCCAGCGTGCGGCCTCGGTCGAGGAAGTGGCCAACATGGTGGTTTATGTCTGTTCGCCGCTGGCTTCGGCCACTTCCGGCGCCGCGCTGCGCGTGGACGGCGGCGTGATTGACGATATTGTCTGATTAGGCGTCGCGCATATGAACGAGGACGGGCAAACCGCCGCTGGAACGACCGACGCGTGAACGTGTGTTGTGACCAGTCCCGGTCCCGTCATCCGGCGAGCGGCTTCATTTCTCTTCCTCTGCGCTGGGAGCTGCGTCCGACCGTTTAAGCTGTAGCACCACGGAAAAACGCTCTTCCGGATGCACCGTCACCGAAATTTCAAATGCCCGGCCCGTCGCATCAAGATAATGCCGTACCACCTTCAGCGCGGCGGCGCCGGTTTTCAACTGCAGCGCTTTCGCCATCGCGCCATCCGTCACGGTGCAGGCGCAGATCTCCTGGCGGATTCCCGCCACGCGGCGGCCAAAACGGTTTTCGATCAGGGAACAGACCAGCGTGTCCGACTGCTGATGTACATCAGCTACGATTTCCGCATAGTCCGGTTCGATATAGATGTCAGTCCAGCCGATCGGCATGCGACCGCCATCCTGAAGGTACAGGCTTGAAATACGTAACCACAGCGTATCCGGGGTGCAAGACAGCGTCCTGGCCAGCGGGCCGTTAACCTGAACGGGGCCAACATTCTGCACCACACGAATGTGCTCCTTGCCGAACTGAACCAGATCGTCAAGCGACGCCGGCGTTGGCTGAAAATCGTTGCGTACCCGCGTGGCCGTAACGCGCGTGCCGACATTTTTTCGGCGCGAAACCAGACCGAGCAGTTGCAGCTCATTAAGGGCGGCGCGCACGGTGTGGCGGCTGGTGCCGTAAAGTTCACACAGTTGAAGTTCGGTAGGCAACAGCGACCCCAGAGGAAAGAATCCCTGCGTGATACCGTCCATTAACTGGCGCACTAGCTGGATGTAATTGAGCTTGCCCATCTATATGACCGTTACTCCACTTAAAATAATTATAAAACCAGGCTAACACGCGATTCGTCACAGAATGCGATATTGGCTACTGTTCGGTAACAGAAAAACACATTACTTTTAAAATGTCCGAACATATTGGTGCTTATAAGTTCGGACATATAAGGTGAGTATCTTTGATGGCTCCGCATCTGGTGGTCCTCTGTTTATTCATTTTTATTATAAAAGCTGAGGTTCATTATGTCAGCTGGCTTCATTGGTAACTCATATTATTCGTGTAATGCCTTCGGCGCCGTCAGGAAGCGACTCTCTTTTTCAGTGTCGCACGCATCCTGAACGGCATCGACAACGGGGGCGCTCTGGTCTATGTCAAGGGTGGCCCGGTTCCTCAGCAAACCGCCGAGGTCATCACTCGCACAATATCCATACGCGGATATTCGTGGCGGAGGCTAACGTAATGAATATTTCACCAGTCACTCAAGGAGCGGCCAGACGGACACCGTGGTATCGGCGTCTGGGTACTCAGGTTTTCATTTCACTTATTCTGGGGATTGCAACAGGCCTCATTTTTCCGTTATTCGCCACACAATTCAAGCTGCTGGGCGACATGTTCCTGAATCTGATCAAGGCAGGCGTCGCGCCGCTGGTTTTTCTGACCATCGTTCACGGTATTGCCTCCGCGGGCGACGCCCGCAGTGCCGGACGCATAGCCTGGCGCGCCTTCGTCTACTTCGAAGTGGTATCGACCTTTGCGCTGATCCTGGGACTGATGGCGGGCAATATCATCAAAATAGGCAGCGGCATGTCGCCGCAGGAAGGCGGCGCTCCCGCGCTGGATATCCAACCCAACGCCACGCCGGGTTTCGCCGAATTTCTGATCCACATCGTGCCCGACAATTTCATCGGCGCTTTTGCCAAAGGGGAACTGCTGCAGGTCGTGGTTCTGGCTGTAATGGTGGGTATCGGTATCCTTGCCATCCCCACCGAGCGACGAAATCTGGTCAACAATAGTCTGGATATGATCTCCGAAATACTGTTTGCTTTTATCAATCTGGTGATGAAACTCGCGCCGCTGGGCACCTTCGGCGCGGTCGCATACTCGGTGGGAAGCAACGGTTCGACCGTATTGCTCGCGCTGGCGGAACTGGTGCTGGTGTTTTACGCGGTGATTGCGCTTTTCGTCATCCTTGGGATGGGGCTGATTGCGCGCCTGGCCGGGTTCAGCATATGGCGTTTTCTGCGCTATATAAAGGACGAGCTTATCATCGTTCTAGGCACCGCCTCCTCAGAAAGCGTGCTGCCCCGACTGTTGATCAAGCTTGAACGCCTAGGTTGCGCTAAACAGACCGTGGGCCTGGTATTGCCGACCGGCTACGCCTTTAACCTCGATGGCACATCCATCTTTATGTCAATGGGCGTCATGTTCATCTCTCATGCCTACGGCGTTCCGCTATCGCTGGAAACCCAGGTCGGCATCTTGTTGCTGATGCTGCTGACGTCCAAAGGGGCTGCGACGGTTTCAGGCGGCTCATTCGTGGTATTCGCCGCCACCGTGACCTCAACCGGCATCCTGCCCGTTGAGGGGCTGGCGCTGATTTTCGGCGTCTATCGCTTTATGTCCATGGCGATCGCCACCTGCAACACCGTCGGCAACAGCGTGGCCACCGTGGTGGTCGCCAAATGGTCAGGGACTTTCGACGCCGGTCAGGCCGAGCGGCACCTCTACCCGGAGCGCTATCCTGAAACGGCGCAGGAAGACGAAGATCTGGATAACCGCGCGATGCTGCCCGAACATCAGGCGTTGGAGTCAAAGTCGGAGTCGTCGGCGCGGCGGCCTTGACCGGTGCGGCAGGTGGATTGTTTATTTTCTTCGCATCAAACTGGCCGCAAGCAACAGATGATTTCGCGAGCAGGTAATAATGTCGTTCCGTCCGTCATAAAATAGCCGATGAAAAGATCCGTCCAGGCGCTGGCGGTCTGCGCCGGAACCGGATTTTACATCAGTTGGGCGAGCGGATGATCGGCGGCGGAATAGATTGAAACATCAACGTACCGATAGGGGAATGAGGGCCGGGCGTTGTACACAAAGAACGCAAAGTGGCATTACAACCCGCGCAGATGCGATATAATGCCCGAACCTTCACCTTAACATCATAAAGATCATCATGATTTTGTCTCAGGTTCGGCAAGGCGCTTTCTCACGCAATAAATTGTTGTTGATATGCGGAACTGGGTGGCTGTTCGATGCGATGGACGTAGGGCTATTGTCCTTCATTTTAGCCGCTCTGAAACAGGATTGGGGGCTGACGGCCGCGCAGATGGGGCTGATTGGCAGCGTAAACTCCATCGGCATGGCGGTCGGCGCCTTTATCTTCGGCCTCTATGCCGATAGAAAAGGGCGCAAGGCGGCCTTCATGCTTACGCTGCTGATGTTCAGCGTCGCCAGCGGGCTGAGCGCGTTTGCCTGGGGGCTGGGCAGTTTGCTGGTACTGCGTTTTTTCATCGGCATGGGACTGGGCGGCGAATTGCCGGTGGCCTCGACGCTCGTCAGCGAGAGCGTCGCGCCCGAAGTGCGCGGACGCGTCGTCGTGCTGCTGGAAAGTTTCTGGGCCGTGGGTTGGCTGCTGGCGGCGCTGATCGCCTATTTCCTTATTCCATTGCCCAGCGTCGGCTGGCGCGGCGCGATGCTTCTGTGCGCGTTGCCGGCGTTCTACGCGCTTTATCTGCGTTTCAGGCTGCCGGATTCGCCGCATTATCTCCATCTGAGCCAGCAAGACAAAGAATCATCGTTCCTCAGCAAAATCGCGGCGCTGTGGACCAAAGAGTACCGCCGCCGCAGCCTTATGCTGTGGATTGTGTGGTTCTGCGTGGTCTTTTCCTATTACGGCATGTTCCTGTGGCTGCCCAGCGTCATGATGATGAAGGGCTTCGATCTGGTAAAAAGTTTCGGCTATGTTCTGATGATGACCGTCGCCCAACTGCCGGGATATTTTTCGGTGGCCTGGCTGATTGAACGGGTAGGGCGGCGGTGGGTACTGGCCGTCTATCTGCTGGGAACGCTGGTCAGCGCCTATTTCTTCGGTATCGCCGAATCCGGCGCCCAGTTGCTGCTGTACGGTTCTTTGCTCTCCTTCTTTAACCTGGGCGCCTGGGGCGCGTTATATGCCTATACGCCGGAACAATACCCCACCCGGATAAGAACCACCGGGGCCGGCGTCGCCGCCGCTATCGGACGCATCGGCGGGATCTTCGGGCCGTTGATGGTGGGATATCTGGTTTCGGCCGGCGTACCCATCGGCGGTATCTTCTCACTGTTCAGCATAGCGATTCTGCTGGCGGTGCTGGCGATCGCCATTTTGGGGAAAGAAACCAAGCAGATTGCGTTGTAACCGCTCCAGAGTCGTGGGCGCCGTTCGTCGGGTGATTACTTTTCCGGTACGTAGATCATGCGTCCGTCATCGAGTCGGTAGGTGACTCCCGCTCTGGCGCCTTTCCCCTGACCGACTTCGCCGCTGGATTCGTAGCGCGTCAGTTCTTGTCCATCCTTGATGGTGATGCGCATATCTGCTTCACCCGCGTTTTCGATGACGACAACCTTGTTTTGGGCGTAGGGATTGAGCGGATTCTGCGCGATGACCACCATCAGAATACCGATGATGACCAGAAACAAATCGATCAGATTGACGACCGAGAGCATCGGGTCGTTATCATCGTCGTCCAAGAAACGCATCAGGCTTGTTCCTCCTGCAGTTGCTCCAGTTGGCGCATATCCTGCAACAACCAGCGCCGGCGAATGGTCAGGATAAAGAAACAGATGCTCGCCGCCAGCAATGCAAGGATCACCGACGAAAAAGCGGCCACCATGTTTTTGCCGACGGCGGCGGCGTCATTGTTGCCGAGCGCCAGCAGTGCGGGGCCCATCGGGATCATGGTGGCGATCAGGCCCAGCATGGGGGCGGTGCGCGAGATGATGCGTAGCCATTCCAGCCGCCGCATGATCCACAGTTCCAGATCGTCGCTGGCGGCGCCTTGCCGCGCATAGGCAAACAGCGCGCGCGGGTAGGTGTTTCGTCGGCGCTGCCAGGCCTCTACGGCAAAAGCGCCGAGCATCACCAGCGCGTAGGCCAGCGCGGCGGCGATCAGCGCCATTACCGGCGCCAGAAAAACGCGTGAGACGGCATAAAGTAACGTTTCGATTTCAGCAAATATGATCATGGCACTCTCTGGTCAATAGGTTATTCGGTTGTTCCTGACTGGCGGCGGTGGCTGGTGGCCTGCCACAGTCCGCCGCCGCAGATGAGCAGCAGCATTATCGCCAGCGCCCATATCGCATGGCTGTCGTCATGCCGGGGCGGTTCAACGGGTTCCAGCAACTGCCCCTGTACGGTCTGTAAGGCTGGTTCGACCGGTTCCTCATTCTCTGACTCGGCGGAGAGGGAAGGCGCCGCGTCGGCGGGCGGAGCGGCGGCCGTATCCAGTCCGAAGCCGTGCGCCATGTCGGCGATGAACCGGCGCGTCGTCTCGGCCCCGGCGTCGGTGCCGAACCTTTCCGCCAGTTCCTGCCAGCGCTGCGCCAGGTCGCGCCGGGTTTGTTCAGGGGCATCCCAATAGCCCTTGCGAATAGCCTCGGCCATGCGTTCGAGCATCTGCGCCTGCGCCGTCGGATTGTGTTGCTCGAACCATTCCCGGGTTCCCAGATCGCGGGTATCGGTCACGTAGGTGTCGAACAGCGCCTGCCACTGATCGTCACGTACGGTCGCGCTATCCGCCGCCTGCCAGCCGAACAGGTTGTTGGTGACGTTGAGCACCTGCAGCGTACCGGCGTAACCTTCCTGCTGCATGGCGTTGATCCACTGTGGGTTGAGGTAGCGGACGCGCATTTCGCTGGCGAGAAAACCAGCCAGACCGGTGGTTTTGACGTCCTGGCTGCGCAGGTCGGATATCAGCAGTTGCGGCGCCTGCCCGTCCAGATGGCGAATCGCCGCCGACAGGCCGCCCAGGAATTCAAACGGATGGTCGGTGGACAGCACGCCGTGCAGGCTGGATGAACGCGACATGATCGCCGCCTGCGCGCCACGCAGTTGTTCGGCCAACAGGTTAGACTGCGCCGACGCATCACCCCAGCCTTCGCTGCCGTAGGCATAGCGGCTGCTGGCGAGAAACCGCCGCGCCAGTGCGGCATCGTCATTCCATTCGGTCGAGCGCTGCGCCAGTTCGGGCACGCCGGTGCCGTACTCGCCCGGCGCGTTGCTGAAAATACGATAACGCGCCGCCGTCGCCGCCTCTTCGGCGGACATGCCTTCCTGTTGCAACGCCGCCGCGATACGGCGATTGTTCTCCGCGATGGGGTTATCCGGTTCGTCCAGCGTGGCCAGACGGGTTATCGCATCGTCCAGCAAGCGCATGAAACTGTCGAACTGGTCGCGGTATACGCCGGTGACTTGCACCACCACATCGGTGCGCGGCCGTCCCAATTCCGCGGTGGGAATGATCTCCAGCGCGGTAACGCGTCCGCTGGCATCCCAGACCGGGCGTAGCCCCAGTGAGTGCAGGATTTGCGCTTCGGTCACGCCCAGGTGGCGGATGGCCTCGGACGACCACAGGCTAAAGGCCAGCTTTTGCGGCCAGGCGCCATGGTGTTCGGCTTGAAAAGCCTGCACCAGTTGTTCATACGCCGTGGCGGCCGATGCGTAGGCGGAACGGGCCGGGATCTTATCGGCTTCAAACGCGTACAGGTTGCGGCCGCTTTGCACCTCGGGGTTGCGAATCGGATCGCCGCCGGCTCCCGGTGCTACGAATCGGCCCGCCAACGCGGCCAGCAACGCTGCGTTTTCCCGGGTGTCTCGCAGCCGGTTATCCAGTTCGCGGGCGCGCTCGGTAAAGGCCACCACGGCAGCAGGCAATGGCCTCGGCTCTGCGCCGGGCGACAGCATTTGGCGTACCGTCTGCCAGGCCGGATTATCAGGAAGGGTGGCGCGATCGGCTGCGAACAGCTCTTCCCGATCTACGCCCAGCGCGGCGTAAAACGGCGCACCGAGTTGTTGCATGATGGTGCTGGCGCGATGTTCATCATTTGCCGGCTGACCAAAGGTGTGCAGACCCAGCGGCATGGCGCTGCGTGCCAGTTCGTGCAACCAGTCGTGTAACTGCTGCAGAAAATTGTCGAAATCCTGCTCGATCTGCTGCGGCGTCCAGTCCAGATCTTCATGCAGATGTGCGGCGACAGCCGCTCTTTGGATCTGGCTGCGGACCTGCTCACGGACCATACCTTCGTCGAGCTGCTGGTATTCATGGATCAGATGGTGCAGATCGCGCAACTGATCGTATAGTCCGGCCGGCGCGAAAGGTGGCGTCTGGTGGCTTATGGTCACGGCGCGGCCGCGCCGTTTGGCCTGAATCGCCTCGCCTACGTTGTCCTGAATGTAGGGATAGAATACCGGCAGGCTACCCGCCGCCAGCCAGGGATAGTCGCTGGCGCTCAGCCCCCGATCCTTGCCTGGCAGCCATTCCTGTGTGCCGTGGGTGCCCAGATGGATCAGCGCATGGGCGGCGTATTGCTGCTGTAGGTACAGGTAAGCGGCCATGTAGAGGTGGTCGGGGGGGCTGGCGGTGTCATGGTAGTGTTCATGGGGAGCGCCATGACGCGGCATCTGCGGCATCACCAGTAAATTTCCGCGCTGCCAGCGCGGGATAACGAAATAGCGCCGGCCAGCAATTTCGCGTATGGCGCGGTGTCGTTCAGGGGGACCGGCGTGACGCAGTTCGCTCCGTCGTTGCGCGGGCAAACCGGCCAGCCAGCGTTCGTAGTCGTCCAGCGGGTACAGTCCGGCCAGGTTCTCGGCCAGCAGCGTGTCCAGCGGGACTTTACCGTACAGGGCTTCCAACATGCGCTGTCCCGTTGCGATGACCTGATCTTCGCTGACCGGGGCGCCCACCGAGTAACCTTCGGCGTTTAATGCCTGCTGAATGGAGATGATGCTGCGCGGGATGTTCAGGTTCGACGCGCCCAGATTTTTCTCGCCGGCCGGATAGTTCCAGAACATCAACGCCAGCCTCTTGTCGGGAGGTGGGGTGTGACGCAGCGCAATCAGGCTTTGCAACTTGGCGATCAGCGCGTCGGCCTGTTCGGGCAACAGTTCTTCCTTGCCCGCCGTTGTTGCGGACAGCACCAGCGGATCGCTGATGCCCCAGCCCTCGGGCGCGGCCAGAAATACGGCGGTAGTCCGGGGGGCGATGCCGCTCACGGCGGCAGGCCAGTCGGCGGCGTTGCCTTCACGGAAGCGCAAGGTCTGGATCACCGGAACGTCGAGCGCCAGAAAGTCGCGGCTGCGCGCCGCGCCGTTATGCATATGGGTGAGGTTCACCAGAATGTCCACCTGTCCGGGCGCGAGGATACCCGCCAGACCGTCTGGCTCGGCCGCATCGGCCCAGAAGACGATGGGTTGCAGACCTGCGGCTTCAGTACGTTTGATCAGCTCATCTACTTCATGGGTGATGCCGTCAGCCACCACGCTGCGGGCGATCAGAAAGGCCACTCGGCCGCCGGGAGACTGCCGCGTGGCCGCCTCGGCGCTCGGGTGCGCCGAATACCAGACGAGGTAGCTATCCAGATGGTCAAAGACGCGAGGCGCGCGTGGATGCCAGAAGCCGGTGGCGGGCAGATGCTCCGGGGGGGCGAGCAGGTGCGGCGGCGGTTCCGCGCCTGCGTGCAGGGTTTTGACCAGCGCAAAAAAACGGCGGAAATTGTTTTCGCCGCCCGCGCTATAAAGCTCGGCCAGCGTGTTGCCGTACGGATGCGGAAGGCGTTCCGATATGGAACCGCCGACGCCGACCGTCAGACGAGGCGTGTTGGCATAGCCGGACGACTGCGCCAGACGTTGCGTGACCATCGTGCGATCGTTTGGGCGCGGCACATCCAGTACGACGAGCGTTACGGGATCGCCCTCATGCCGCAGCGCGTCTGGCGAACGGTTCCCGACGTCCAGATGCCGCAACTCCACCCCTTCCTGTGCGGCGAAGGCCCGCAGGTGACGGAATTTCTCGGCCGATACGAAATCGTTGTGCAGCACCTGTACCAGCGGCTTCCCGCCCGCCCGGGCCGGCGATAGTCCCGGCAGGCACAGCAACAGGCAGCAAAGCGCCGCCTGAAACAGATGAAAATTCGGCATCAGAACCTCGCTGTCAGCCCGGCGAAATAACGTCGCCCTTCGTCCGCCCGGCCATATACGCTGGCATCGTCATTGGCCAACCGCTTGTCCGTCAGATTCTCAATGCCGGTGAGCAGCGTAAGGTTGCGGTTCAGATCGTAGTCCACATACCAGTGCAACAGGGTATAACCGGGACGATCGCGCTCGGTGGCCGAGCGGTATTGCGAGCCGACGTATTCGGCCCGCACGCGGGTGGAAAGCTGCGTCGTCGGCAGCGCCCATGTCAGCGTGGCGTTGGCGCGATGGCGGGAGCGATCGGCCAGCCGTTCATCCGTCGTCCGGTCGTGGGCGTCCAGATAGGTGTAGTTGGCATCCAACCGCCACTGCGGCGATAGTTCTACTCCGGCGGTTAGCTCCAATCCCTGCAACCGCGCTCTGGCGACATTTTCGTATTCCAGGCAGACACGGCCGCTTTCATAGCAGGTGGGCTGGCGTACCGTCTCGATCAGGTTTTTGACATCGTTGTGGAATACGGTGGCGCTGGCCGACCAGATATCCCGTTCGTAGACCGCGCCCAGTTCGAAGGACTGGTTGGTTTCGGGTTGCAGATTGGGATTGCCGCGAATGATGCCGCGTCCGCCCATGGCCGCCCGTGACTCGTACTCCGGGGATAATTGCTTGAGCGAGGGCGCCTTGAAGCCCCGTCCGGTGCCGGCCTTTAAGGTCAGCGTATCACTGGGATGGAACAGCAGATAGGCGCGGGGGCTGGTTTCCCAGCCGAAATCTTCATGGCGATCGAAACGGCTGCCCAGTACCAGTTCCCAACGATCCCCCAGAAAGATCTCATCCTGGGCGAACAGGGCGTAGTGTGTCTGGGCTTTCTTGCCGGCCCGGTTGATGCTCGGATCTTCCAGACTTTCCCGCCGGGTTTCCAGGCCAAAGGTCAGCTTCTGGGCATCGCCCGCTGTGAAACCAGCCCGGCCGTCAAGCACGGTATCGGTGAAACGGTTAGGTCCGGTCGCGTCGCCGCCGTCGCTGCGCCAGGCTTTCCGATCCAGCGTACTGCGGTACAACCTGATCTGGCTGTTGCCCCAGTCCCACTCGCCGGCATGGGTGGCCGAGTAGCGGCGGCGCTGAACGTCGTTTCCGGCCTGATAGATTGCGTCGCCTGTTCCGCTACGCACGCCTTCCAGCGACTCGTTGCCCGCATCCATGGACAGATCGATGCGTTGGCGCGGATCTGGCGTCCAGGTCAGGCCGATGTGTCCCGTTGTGGCGCGTTGCCGGTCGAGCGCGGTCAGCGTGGCGTCATCGGCGTCGCGCAACGCGGCGCGGCGTCGGTATTCTCCCCAGGCGTTCAGGCCCAGAATACCGGGGACCAGCGGTCCGCCGAGATAAAAGCCGTTCTTGTATTGATCGCCGTCCAGACCGTGATCGTTGACCATGCCATAGCTGCTGAAAGATCCCTGCCAGCGATCGGTCGCCGAACGGGTGATAACGTTGACGACGCCGCCCAGAGCCTCGGAACCGTACAGGGATGATATCGGGCCGCGTATCACTTCCACCCGTTCGATGGCTTCCGTGGGCACCCAGCCGAGCTCGAAATCAGAGTGGGCGATGGCCGACGCGGACGAATTGATACGCTGTCCGTCAATCAACATTAGCGTATGTTCGGCATCCATACCGCGAATCGAGATGCCGCGCCGTCCCAGACCGACGCTCTCAGGAGCGATACCGACGGAGTCCCTGACCGCGTCGGTCAGATCGTTGACCGGATGTCGGCGCAAATCGTCGCCGTTAATGGCGGAAACGCTGGCGGGCGCGTCGGCGACGCTACGTGCCGAGGTGGTGGCGGTGACCACGATATCCGCCGTCGGTTCGGCATTGAGGGACTGTGAGCCTGTTCGGGCGCGCCGTTCCAAATCCGCTTCTTCCGCACGGACGCCGTCGCCGAGCGACGTCAATGCAAGCAGGCAGGCCGCAACTGCTTTACGTTTTGTGTTCATCGTTCAATTCCCTGGTTTCATTACACCATGTCAATTTTCATCCGTACCGGTGGTACAAGATTGGCGAACCGCCATCTGGTGTGCTGCACCGGAGCAAATCAGAGACAGACTTTGCTGCACGCGTCAGTTGTCATCTGGTTGGTCGCGCCTTTGCCGCCACAACAGACGGATGTGATTTTTTTAAGTATTGTTATGTTATAACATAACAAATGCAAGCAACTTTGCAAAACGACCCCGACATGGACGATCTCTACGTGGATGTTGAGAGCACATTTAGAGGGGCTGCAGATGTGTGGGCGACCTGGAACAACCCATTTCCAGAATGGTTCTGACCGATCACCGTGCCCCGTGTGAACGGGGACATTTCTTCATTGCAAATGGAGTTAAAAGTCGTGATTCGGGTGGACTTCAATGGAACGAGGACGGGCCTTCCCAAAGACTAGCGGACTTTAAATATTAATAGATGTCAGCGGGATAAGAAATGGTGCGTTCTAATGGACTCGAACCATCGACCCCCACCATGTCAAGGTGGTGCTCTAACCAACTGAGCTAAGAACGCATTAGGAGAGTAAACAACGTAAAGTCAGACGTTCTGCCTGACAGCGGGGACGAATATTAACGGGCGCTATCGCTGCTGGCAAGGGGAAACATGCAAATTTGTGCCCTTGTCCGGTGCGATTGCTGCGCTTCTATTCATCCCGCTGTTTTTTCATCCGGTTATCGCCATCCATGGCGCCTGGCCGTGTGCAATCAATGCGTTGACCGAGACAAAATCAGCGCGGCCGGTTGGCGCTGAACCCAGCGAATACGTGCGACCATCATGACGGCGGAAGCCGTTAAGCCAATGATAAATCCGCACCAAAAACCGGCCGGCCCCATGCGCGGGACAATATAATCGGTTAATGCCAGCAGGTAGCCGCTGGGAAGTCCCAGTATCCAATAAGCGACGAAGGTAATATAGAAGATTGAGCGGGTATCTTTATAACCACGCAGTACGCCGCTGCCGATGGTTTGTATGGCATCGGAGATTTGGTACACAGCAGCCAGCAACATTAACTGTGACGCCATCGCCACGACGGCCGGATCCTTGTTGTAGAGCAGGGCGATGGGTTCGCGTAGCTGGATGGTGAAAATAGCAGTGCAGAATGCTATTACCACGCCGCTGACTATTCCCGTATAGGCGGCGACGCGCGCGTTGTCCACTGAGCCTTCCCCCAGACGGTGGCCGACCCGTATGGTGGTTGCAATACCCACGGAAAGCGGCAGCACGAACATCAGCGAACTAAAGTTAAGCGCAATCTGATGGCCGGCGACATCAACCACGCCAAGCGGCAGCACCAGTAACGCCACGACGGCAAACAGCGTCACCTCAAAAAGCAGCGCCAGCGCTACCGGCAGGCCGAGGCCGAACAAACGCTTCAACGCCGGCCAATCCGGTTTGAATCCGGCCTGCTGCGGTTTGATGTCCCGCCGCCAGGCGGCGCGTTTGCTATAGGTCGCCAGCAGCAAGAACATAGCCCAATAAACCGAGGCGGTCGCAACGCCGCAGCCAACCCCGCCCAACTCAGGCAGGCCGAACTTGCCGTGGATAAAGATGTAGTTGATCGGAATGTTAATCAGTAAACCGATGAAACCGATGATCATCCCCGGCTTGGTTTTCGACAATCCTTCGCACTGGCCGCGTAACACCTGATAGAACAGATACCCCGGTACACCCCAAAGAAGCGCGTGCAAATAGCCAATGGCCTTTTCGACCAGGGCAGGCGAGTCATCATTCATCAGACGGATAATATGCCCGCCCTGATACAGCGCCAGCATCGTCACCAGGGAAACCACCAAAGCCAGAAAGAAAGACTGCTGCACCTGATGCGCGATACGATCGCGGCGTCCTGCGCCATTTAACTGGGCGACGACCGGGACAAGCGCCAGCAGCAAGCCATGGCCAAAAAGAATGGCGGGTAGCCAGATTGAAGTGCCGATAGCGACGGCTGCCATATCCGTAGCGCTATATGCGCCGGCCATGATGGTATCAACCACCCCCATGGACGTTTGAGACACTTGCGCAATAATGACGGGGATAGCGAGCGCTAATAATTTTCGCGCTTCTGACAGATACTTTTGCACAAACACCTACCTTGGATTGACTAAATAGGATAGCCAGGGAATTAAACAGGATAAACGCAAGCTATTGTAACGACTTGTTAGCAGTAAATCAGCCTGTGGAAAGGTAAAGCAAACGCAGTTGAGTCGTTGTAGGATATTGACGATAAAATATCCTGTTTTGATGATAAAAATTAGAAAGCGCTAACTATAAATCAGTTTTAGATAAAGTTCGAAATAAATAGAACTGTCGCAGAAATAAATACCGCCATTTGTTTCCGCGATTAAATTATCGCCACAAGTTTTATTAATCAGGTTTTTGCCGAGGCGCGTTTCCGCAATCAGGTTTGGTTTTCATCTAAATATGGGGCACACTGCATGATACAGCAATGAGTCGTGATCTTATCGCTTAGCACTCATTTCATTTACGTCATTCTTTGAGAGGCGAGCCGCATGTTTACCGGTATTGTTCAAGGCACTGCGCCGGTGGTGTCTATTGATGAAAAAGTAAATTTTCGCACCCACGTTGTTCAATTGCCGCCAGAGTTATTGCCGGGATTAGTGCCAGGCGCTTCGGTGGCCAATAATGGCTGTTGCCTGACGGTAACGTCAGTAGATGGCGATCGCGTCAGTTTTGACCTGATGAAAGAAACGCTTCGGTTGACCAATTTGGGGGATATCACCGAGGGCGATTGCGTGAACCTTGAGCGGGCGGCGAAGTTTGGCGATGAGATTGGCGGGCATGTTATGTCCGGTCATATTATCTGCACGGCGGAAGTGGTAAAGATTCTGGTTTCAGAAAATAATCACCAGATCTGGTTCCGTCTGTCGGATGAGTCTTTGATGAAGTATGTATTACATAAAGGGTTTATCGGGATCGATGGCATTAGCCTGACAATCGGTGAAGTCACCCGTAGCCGCTTCTGCGTGCATCTGATCCCCGAGACGTTAAATCGTACCACGTTGGGGCAGAAGAAGCTGGGGCAGCGGGTGAATATCGAAATCGATCCGCAGACTCAGGCCGTGGTGGATACGGTGGAGCGGGTATTAGCCAGCCAGCAGGTTAACGGTTCGGACAGCGAAGAATAACCGGTTAAAAACCGCCCGGGAAAGATTCCCGGGCGGTCTGATATCAAAAAACGATTAGCGTGGAACGCGTAATCCCCCTTCGATACCATCCTTACTGAATAGGACTTGCCATAGCTGGATATTCCTGGCTCGGAAAGCGCCGGCGCAGGCATTAAGGTAGTAGCTGAACATACGGCGGAAACGCGCGGAGTAGCGATCGGAAAGCTCCGGCCAATGCTGCTGAAAACGTTCGTACCATGCCATCAGGGTGCGATCGTAGTCGGCGCCAAAATTGTGCCAGTCCTCCATCACCATATAAGGCTCGCTGGCGTGAGCGATGTGCAGGACGGAGGGAACGCAACCGTTAGGGAAAATGTATTTGTTGATCCAGGGATCAACTTCGGAGTCGGTTTTTTGCGCGCCGATGGTATGCAATAAAAATAATCCGTCTGGCTTAAGGTTCTTATTTACGATGCGGAAATAGGTATCGTAATTTTTCGGCCCGACATGTTCGAACATCCCGACGGAAACAATCCGATCAAATTGTAAATCCAGATCGCGGTAGTCCTGCAGTAATATGGTGACATCCAGATCCTTGCAGCGTTGCTGTGCTAATTTTTGCTGCTCTTTGGAAATCGTCACACCGCTGACGGATACGCCGTAATGGCGAGCGGCGAATTCAGCCAATCCGCCCCAGCCGCAGCCAATATCCAGCAGTTTCATTCCGGGTTTCAACTGGAGTTTTTCGCAGATCATCTGCAGTTTGTCTTCCTGCGCCTGCTCCAGGGTGGATGCCTGTTTCCAATAACCGCAAGAGTATTGCATGTAGGGATCCAGCATCAGTGAAAATAGGTCGTTGCCTAGATCATAGTGCTCTTTGCCGACAATCCAGGCTCGTCTTTTGGATTGCAGGTTAATTAGCCTTGCGGCGATAACGCGCGCAATGTCTTTCAAGTGATGAGGAACTTTTTTATCCAGACCGGCTCGTAATATGCGATGAAAAAACATATCCAGCTTTTCGCATTCCCACCAGCCATCCATGTAACTTTCACCTAATCCCAATGAGCCTTCACGCAATACGCGTTTAAAAAAATCAGGGTTTTTAACCTTAATATCAAAAGGGCGCGAACCGTTGATTTTGATATCGGCCATGTCCAGCATTTCGCGGACAATTTGAAACCAGGAGCTGGCGTGACTCCCCAGGTCTTCTACATCCTCTACACATGATGAACTCATAATTTCTCCCTACCTTGCTGCTTAAGGTGAAAACTGCAAGGAAAGCATAGACAATTTTTTACCCATTAACGGTATCGGTGGGTATAACCCATCGTCTACCCTCTGAATGACAAGAGGAAAATGAAGAGAAAAAAGCCGGTACGCAAATACGTAGGGGCACTCATCCTTAAAATAAACACGCACGTCCCGTATGCGTTTAACACTAAAGGATAGTGATAAATATGGTTGTTGTCGTTTAAAGCCGTAAATTAGTTTATGACTGCTTCAGCCTGGGTACAAGTATAAATTGGCTGAAGCAGCATTAGAGATATGTTGGTTTCTGCGGGGTATAAGCGCTGCGGGTATTTAGGAATAACGCCGGTAATCGCGAAATGGGCCGTCGGCAACGGAGCGGCGCTCAATCAGAGTAGGGTGCACCTCAATGACCTGCGCGTCTTCACGTTTACTGGTGATACGGTCCAGCAGCATCGCCAGGGCCGATTGACCCAGACGCTCTTTGGGCTGGTGGATGGTGGTCAGCGCGGGAGTGAAGAACCGGGCATGACGAACATTGTCATATCCGATTACCGAGATATCTTGGGGAACGCGCAGTCCCAGCTCATCCGCGGCGCAAATCGCGCCCATGGCCATAATATCCCCACCGCAAAAAACCGCCGTAGGCCGGTGTTTCTGCGCCAGAATTTGCTGCATCGCTTTGTAGCCGGATTCAGGCTCAAAATCTCCCCGAACGACCCATTCGTCATGGATTTGAATATCGGCATCGCTCAGCGCTTTTAGAAAGCCAAGATAGCGCCCGCTGCCGGTATTTCGCTCCAGTATGCCGTGGATGACGCCGATATCCCGGTGACCGCGTTCGATAAGGTAACGGCCCGCCATATAACCGCCTTCAAAGGCGTTATCAATGATGGTGTCGGTAAAATCGCTGTGCGCCTGTCCCCAATCCATAACCACCATGGGAATGCTGCGATAGTCTTCCAGCATAGCGAGCAATTGGGGAGGATATTCCGCACACATCACCAGCAGCCCATCGACACGCTTTTGCGCCAGCATGGAAAGGCAGGCGCGTTGTTTATCGATATCGTTATGCGAATTGCACAAAATCAGCGTGTAACCCTTGGCGTAGCAACTATTTTCAACGGCTTCGATGATTTCAGCGAAGTAGGGCGCTTCACTGGACGTTGCCAGCAGGCCAATGGATTTGGTGTGATTCACTTTGAGGCTGCGGGCGACGGCGCTGGGTGAATAGTGTAACTCTTTAATGGCCGCCTTTACGGCAGCCTTGGTTTCTTCGGCGACGAAACGTGTTTTGTTGATCACGTGTGATACGGTTGTGGTCGAAACGCCAGCACGTTTTGCCACATCTTTGATCGTTGCCATGTAAAAATGACTCCTAACCGACTCGTTGCAGTCGTAAGTATATTGTTAATCGTTTGCCTACGTTTAAAGTTCTCTTTCTATGTAAAAAAACAGAATTTCAGAAGGAGAATGCCGAATGTTATACCTAAAGGGACAAGGCTGACTTTTTTCGACCAATACGCAGCGTGGCATCAAACAGCGGATTTTGTCCGATTTGACACGAAAGTGGAAGCGGTAATTTATACTATTAGTGATACAGCGGTATGCGTTTTTGCCGCCGGACTATGGAAGAATTGCTACAGTTATACAGTATATTGTTTTAGCCCAGCGTATGCTTGGGATTACAAAGACGGTTGCTGTTTTTTCTGATAACGCGAGTGCACAAAGGAAACGCTTATGGATACTGACCTGAAGTTGTCGCTGTTCGCCACTGTTGGTGCGTTGGTAATGATTATTGTGTTTAGCTTTG
Source organism: Brenneria goodwinii (assembly GCF_002291445.1). Taxonomy (NCBI): domain Bacteria; kingdom Pseudomonadati; phylum Pseudomonadota; class Gammaproteobacteria; order Enterobacterales; family Pectobacteriaceae; genus Brenneria; species Brenneria goodwinii. Next base: position 1,465,221 of record NZ_CP014137.1, read on the forward strand.
TGGCGGTAATGAATTAATCGGCGTTGAACCGCTCGACGGTTTACGTCATCACCTGTTCGGGCGCGTTTAAACGCGCCCGAATCGCTTATACGGGTTTCAGCGAATAGTTTGCGGGGTAACGACGCGGCGCGCGCCGACGTAATGATCCTGCCAATAATCTTCACTCAGTTTGCTGATGCGAATATCCGAGCCTGTTCGCGGCGACTGAATAAATTTGCCGTCACCCAGATAAACGCCTACATGGTCGGCGGCGCCGCGGTTGTTGATGCGGAAAAACACCAAATCTCCGCTTTCCAATTCACTCTTCTTAATCGGCGCGGCGTCGCGCAGATGATACATTTCGTTGGCGGTGCGGGGGATGGAAATTTTCACCACGTCTTTGTAGGCGTAATAAACCAAGCCGCTGCAGTCAAATCCGGTGAAGGGCGATGAGCCTCCCCAGTGATAAGGTTTGCCCACTTGGCCCATCAGTTTATTCATCGCCGTCAATTTGGCATGCTGATAACGTTTTTTGTGCGCTTCGCTCAGCGTTAAGCCTTTTTCTGCTTCGCCTTTCAGACCCGGTTTGGCTTTGGTATGTACGGCAGCCTGTCTGGAATCATTTTCTGCATGTCGCTTGATTAGATTCCGCTTAACTAACGCCGGCGTGCTGCTCTTGGTTCTCGATAGCGCGGGTTCTGGCTTACGCTTAGCGACGTGGAGTATTTTAATTTTAGTGGGGGAGTTCGTTTTGTTGGCCGCTGTTTGTTTGTTTTTTACCGGTGTCGGCGATTTTGAGGGACTCTTCTTCGTTTGCTTGGTTTTTTTATGATTTCCATCAGGTACGCTATTCACACTGGCCTTTCGTGGCGATAAATTCGGCGTGTGAGGCGCCGCCTGCGCTAGATTCAGGAATAGGTTACTGAAAAATAATATGAAGAGAGTAGTAAATAAACGCATGATTCCTGTGATCGAACATCGTCATTAAATCACTAAGTGCGCACAGTATTCCCGAAAACGGCATTATAAAAAAGTGGGTTCGGCCTCTTTATTCATACAAAATAGTGAAAAAAAGTTAATGGCGATTTTTTTACGGCGAGCCATCCTGGACCGCCTGCCTTACGGATTATCTCTGGTGCGACGTCAAAAAACGTCTCCCGACAATTTTCGCTGGATTTCCCAGCGGTTTTTGTTGTGAGTTTAATCAACCATAATCTATGGTAGGGTGAAATTATATCCACACAAAAAATGGCGTTTTTTTGTGGCCGCCGCCCTCGCTACAATGTAATGGAGTGGATAGCGCTGTAATGGCACATCTGATAGATGCTCATGGTTAATGAACATGACGTTAGCCATCCTATAGGTTTGAGGAAGCAAGAGAATGACGACAACGACAATTGAAAAAATTCAGCGCCAGATCGCTGAAAACCCGATTCTGCTGTATATGAAAGGTTCACCTAAATTGCCAAGCTGCGGGTTTTCCGCACAGGCAGTACAGGCGTTGTCTGCTTGTGGCGAACGTTTTGCCTATGTCGATATCCTACAGAATCCGGATATCCGCGCCGAGTTGCCTAAGTATGCCAACTGGCCGACGTTCCCCCAACTGTGGGTCGATGGCGAGCTGGTCGGCGGCTGCGACATCGTCATTGAAATGTATCAGCGCGGCGAATTGCAGCAACTGATCAAAGAAACGGCGGAAAAATATAAATCCCAGCAGGAAGACCAGAAATAAGCAGGGGAATGCATTTGCATACAGGCAGGTAATTAACTGTTTCTGCAAAATAAAAGAGGGTGGCGTAAGTCACCCTCTCTCTTTTTAGCCCGATTTACCCTGCGGCAGATGTTTTTTCTGATTGATTTTCATCAATGGCGATCGGCCATCCGCCCATCCGTTTCCAGCGGTTAACCAGCTCGCAAAATAGCAGCGCGGTCTGCTTGGTATCGTAAAGCGCGGAGTGCGCCTGACTGGAGTCAAAATCGATACCGGCCGTGATACAGGCTTTCGCCAGCACGGTCTGACCCAGAACCAGCCCGCTCAGGGCTGCGGTATCAAACGTGGCGAAAGGATGGAAAGGATTACGTTTTAAGCTGCAGCGTTCGGCCGCGGCCATCATAAAACTATGATCAAACGTTGCGTTATGCGCCACGATAATGGCCCGGTTACAGCCCTGTTCTTTTAATCCCTTACGCACCACTTTAAAAATTTCATGCAGCGCTTCATATTCGCTGATCGCGCCGCGTAACGGATTGTTGGGATCGATGCCGTTAAACGCCAGGGCCGCGGGTTCCAATATTGCGCCCTCGAACGGCTCAACGTGAAAATGTAAAGTTTCATCTGGCTGTAACCAACCATCAGCGTCCATTTTTAATGTTATCGCCGCGACTTCCAGTAACGCATCGGTTTTAGCATTAAACCCGGCAGTTTCAACATCTATCACCACCGGGTAAAACCCACGGAAACGACCGCTCAGGGCGTTCAGGTCATTTTTATCAGCCATTAGTCTCTTAATCTTTAGCAAAATGCAGCGCGCATTATGGCAAATTTTGACGGGAGATGCAGTATGCGGAGAAAAGACGGACGTTTGTAACCCGCTCATCGCCGCCTGGATAGCGGTATCCGGTTTAACCACGGCGTGGAGCGTTGTTGTGCTGCTTCAACGCCGTGTTTTTCATGATATCCGTGCTGACCGGCATCGGTCTGGACACTCAACGCTATTAATTTCCGAGCCCTTGACCGGACTGCGATTTTTCAATCAGTTCAATTTTATAGCCATCTGGATCTTCAACAAATGCGATGATTGTTGTGCCGCCTTTCACCGGGCCTGCTTCGCGGGTCACTTTCCCCCCGGCTTTGCGGATGCTATCGCAAGTCGCGGCAACATCATCGACTGCCAGCGCGATATGACCGTAGGCATTCCCCAGATCGTAACTATCGACGCCCCAGTTATAAGTTAATTCGATGACTGCTCCTTCACTTTCTTCGGTATAACCGACGAATGCCAGCGTGTATTTATATTCGGCGTTTTCACTGGTACGCAACAGACGCATACCTAACACGTTGGTATAGAAGTCGATAGCGCGTTGTAAATCGCCGACGCGCAGCATGGTGTGGAGTAGGCGCATAATTTCATTTCCTCATTGGCTACTGTGGTTAACGGCAAACATGGTGGAAAAAGTTAACAGAATGGAATTATAACGTTGTAGATATACTGAGTCCAAGTTATTACCAGTATAAATATCAGTCAGACTATTTGTGCCATTACCATAAGGCTTGCGCTTAAACATTAACTATTCCTGATAGAGTAGGGTAAAAAACAGACGATTTGTGTAGGGAAATTAAATAATCTCACAGAAGAATTATCTGAAATTACAATGATTACCTAATTATTTTATTGTTATCCTTAGCAAGGGCTTGCCAGCGAGGGAGAACAAGGCTTCAATAAATAGATTGTAGAGGGAGGTACAGTGCCTGAGCAACTCGAACTCTTTGCTGTCCCTAATCCGTGTCGTGGCGTTTGTCAGGCTGATGCGCGCGGCTTTTGCCGCGGTTGTTTTCGCAGTCGGAACGAGCGTTTTGCATGGGGACAAATGAGTGATGCGCAGAAACAGGATGTGCTGCGTTTGTGTCGGCAAAGAATGAAGCGTCAGCAGCGTATAGAGAAAACAGCACAGCCAGTAGAACCCCAGCAGCCGACTTTATTTTAGCTGACATGGGTCGTTTACTGAATAAAATAAGTATAAGATCATTTTTAAAAGCGTTTAATTTGCTAGAATCTTTTTCTTAAATAATAAGAATCACTTTTCTATTTTTTATAAATCAGAATTGATTGCAATCCAGGGATATAACTTAGCATGCTAATTATAAGGAGAGTTTATGGAATTGCCATTAGGATCTGATTTAGCCCGCTTAGTGCGTGTATGGCGCGCTTTGATTGATCATCGGTTAAAACCACTAGAATTAACACAGACGCATTGGGTGACGTTGCATAATATATATCATCTACCGCCCGGACAGTCACAGATTCAACTGGCTAAAGCTATAGGGATCGAGCAACCCTCGTTAGTTCGGACATTAGACCAACTGGAAGAAAAGGGATTGATTACCCGGCATGTATGCTCACATGACAGACGCGCCAAGCGCATCATGCTTACTGAAGCCGCGGAGCCAATCATAAAAGCGGTCAATGATGTGATTAGCCACACGCGTAACGAAATTTTGTTTGGCATCACGCCGGAGCAGGTTGATGAATTAGCTTTGTTGATCTCGCGTTTGGAGCAAAATATACTGGCACTACATGAGAGCCAGACTGAGAGCCAATCTTAATTATTACCCCAATCGCGTTGAGGGAAAGGATAATTCCCGGCGATATCGTTCATCCAGTTTATTACTGATGGCAATTAGGGTTGATGTTTGATGGTAGAAGGAAATCACCACCGTACAGGTGGTGATCATATCCCCGTTATCTTTCAAGTTGCCGTTGTGTCGGCTGCACAAAACGGCAACGTTTCGTCCTGCATCTTGAAATCTAGTGGCTGTTGATTTATCAGCGAGGGGAGACGGTAATGCTGCGACCGTTGCTTGCCATCGCAACACGTTGGCCAGCGCTGAATTTTGTGTCGCCCTGTTTCTGTACAACCATGATGGTGCTGCCATCATCTTTACGAATTTCCAGCTCGACGCCCTGCGTACGGTTCATCGCACCCGTAGCGCTTTGGCCGGCTACGCCGCCAGCAACGGCCCCGGCTGCTGTTGCCAGGCTGCGACCGCTTCCTCCGCCGATGGTATTACCCAGGAAACCACCCAGGACTGCACCACCTAGCGCGCCAATAACGTTGGACTCATCACCTGCCTGAATTTGTACCGGACGCGTCGATACAATAGTACCGTAGGTGACGGTCTGTACCTGTTTGGCTTCGGAGGCACTGTAAACATCTCCTGAAAGCGTACTGGTATTGGCGCAACCAGCTAGTGTGACACCCGCTAGCGTAACCACAAGCAAACGCTTCATCATAATAAACACTCCTGTAATGGCGATATGTCGGGCTGATTCACCTTGGCCGACAACGTTGATACCTATAAATTATGGTCTGGCTTAATGTTCCATTCCACTCTTTTTACTCTTTTTTGCAGAATATAATAGTGCTCTTACATAGATCATAAACGGGAAAGCGAATCTGTTTAGATATCATTGACCGGCTATTTTTAACAAAAACGCAACCAGGATAACAAAACATAAAAAATATAATAATTCAGTGTTTTAAAATGCTATTTTTGTCTTAGTCATATTTTCAATTGTTAGCTTTCTTGAGCCCTTGGCGGCAAAGGTCATGAAATGAGATCAGGCAGATACATTGGCGTAATGTCAGGCACCAGCCTCGACGGTATTGATGTGGTGATGGCTGCCATTGATGAAAACACCGTTGCGCAGCAAGCCAGCTATAGCCACCCGATACCGCAGGAAATTAAACAGGCTGTTCTGGGAATGTGTCAGGGACAGCGCGTTACACTCTCCGCACTCGGTCACTTAGATACTCAGCTCGGAATACTCTTCGCTGAAGCGGTTCTGGCATTGCTTAAAGAAACACGACTGAAGGCGCACGATATTACGGCTATCGGTTGTCACGGGCAGACCGTCTGGCATGAACCGAATGGCGAAGCTTCCTGTACGCTGCAGATTGGCGATAATAACCGCGTAGCGGCGATGACCGGTATCACCACCGTGGGCGATTTTCGCCGTCGCGATTTGGCCTATGGCGGACAGGGCGCGCCTTTGGTTCCGGCATTTCATCATGCGCTATTGCTGCATCCGGTTGAGCGGCGCATTGTGCTCAATATCGGCGGGATCGCCAATTTGTCGCTGTTGGTTCCAGGGGCCGCCGTGCGCGGCTATGACACCGGGCCGGGCAACATGCTATTAGATTCCTGGATCTGGCGTCATCGTGCGCAACCCTATGATAAAGATGCCGAATGGGCGATGTCGGGGCAGGTTAATCCGCTGCTGTTACATCGTATGATGACCGATCCTTACTTCGCCCTCAGCGCGCCGAAAAGCACCGGCCGTGAATATTTTAACTTAGGTTGGCTGGAAAAAATGCTGGTTGATTCGCCGTCGATACCGCCCGAGGACGTTCAGGCTACGTTGGTTGAACTAACGGCCCGCAGTATTGCTGAACAGGTACTGTTAAGCGGCGGCTGCGAACGCTTGCTGGTTTGCGGCGGCGGTGCGCGAAACCCACTTATCATGGCGCGGCTTTCTGCGTTGCTACCTGGTATTGAAGTCAGTACGACGGATGAATTCGGCATCAGCGGTGATGACATGGAAGCCTTGGCGTTTGCCTGGCTGGCATCGCGTACCTTATCCGGCCTTGCGGGAAATTTGCCGTCTGTAACCGGGGCGAGCCAGGAAACCGTGTTGGGCGCGATTTATCCCGTCATCTTGAACTAATCGGATTTTGCTTAGGTTTCATTAACCAGGCCGTTGTTAAACTGATATCGGTGAAAGATTTGATGCTATTTGACCATAGCGCTTTCGCTGATATCAGAACAACAGGAGAAGAAATAATGAAACCACTGCTGACAGGGGCGGTACTGATTTTATTAAGCGGATGCAGCTATTTGGGGCACCAGCAATCGGTTAAAACCCTCGCTTACCAGTGCGGCACGATGCCGTTGACGGTAACGATACGGCAGGGGAGCGAGTCATCATCGCAGGCCGATTTCCTGCTTGATGGGGATCGCCATGCATTGCCGCAGGTTGCCTCCGCCTCCGGGGTAAAATACAGCGACGGAACCTACACCTTCTGGAGTAAAGGAAGCCATGCCTTTATCCAGCGCGGGGAACGGGTGATTGTGGATGACTGCGCTCTGCGCTAGCGGCGCTTTAACGCGAGAGCCGTGGGTATGGCGTTTTCGGCCGGATGTTTTTAACGAATTGACGTTGATCTGACAATAAGTTGTGCGGGCGGTTGCTGATTGAGATTTTCCGGGGAGGGGCGCAGAATAATGAAATCTCATCCTTTTCCGGCTTGTTATTGCCACAGCAGGACATCATGACACTATGACACAGGAAAGCTCTCCCTCTAGTATGACACCTCCTTTTCAGGAAACCGATATTGCCGATCTGCGCCGTGAGTATACGCGTGGAGGGCTGCGCCGCAGCGATCTCACCGATAACCCGCTGGATCTGTTTGAGCGTTGGCTAAGACAAGCCTGTGACGCGAAACTGGCCGATCCGACCGCCATGTCGGTCGCCACGGTTGATGAGCAGGGCCAACCCTATCAGCGTATTGTGTTGTTAAAGCATTACGACGAAAAAGGGATGGTGTTTTACACCAATATGGGCAGCCGTAAGGCGCATCATCTGGCTAATAATCCCAAAGTCAGTTTGCTGTTTCCCTGGCACATGCTGGATCGGCAGGTCATGGTGTTGGGGCGGGCCGAGAAACTGCCAGCGCTGGATGTTCTGAAATATTTTCACAGCCGCCCCAAAGACAGCCAGATTGGCGCCTGGGTGTCCAGGCAGTCCAGCCGTATCTCGACTCGCGGTATTCTGGAAAGCAAATTTCTGGAGCTAAAGCAGAAATTTCAAAGCGGCGAAGTCCCGTTGCCGAGTTTCTGGGGCGGGTTTCGCGTCACGATTGACTCCATGGAGTTCTGGCAAGGGGGAGAACACCGCCTGCATGACCGATTCTTCTATCAACGGCAGGGCGATAGCTGGCAAGTTGATCGTTTAGCCCCTTAATCCTGAAATATCCTCGTTAAACTCTGGCGCTCCCGCTGTGAGCGCTTTATCCTATGTCATTTCGCGCCATCTGCGTTTTGTTGCCGGGGCATGCGATTAACCTGATGTTTTAGTCCTTATTTTTAAGCGTACTCAATGTTATCAACGTTGCAGACAATCACGCTGCAGCTGAAAAAATGACGGGTATATACCTATTTATACCCAATAGATTTCGAGTTGCAGGAAGGCGGCAACCGAGTGAATCCTCAGTCGCTTACTCAAGTAAGTGACTGGGGTGAATGAGGGCAGCCAACGCACCTGCGACTTGAAAGATGAAGGGTATAAGATGCAACTGCAAGTAAGCTTGCCTTGCATATAACACGATATTTTGCATACAAATGGAGTTATCGATGGCGAGTAGTAACCTGATTAAACAACTGCAAGAGCGGGGCTTGATTGCCCAGGTGACGGATGAGGAAGCGTTGGCAGAGCGACTGGCGCAAGGGCCAATTGCGCTGTATTGCGGTTTCGATCCCACCGCTGACAGCTTGCATTTGGGGCATCTGGTTCCGCTGCTTTGCCTGAAGCGTTTCCAACTTGCCGGGCATAAACCCGTGGCGCTGGTAGGTGGCGCCACCGGTCTGATTGGCGACCCAAGTTTCAAAGCAACGGAACGTAAACTGAACACCGCCGAAACGGTCAATGAGTGGGTTGAAAAGATCCGTCATCAGGTTTCGCCGTTCCTGGATTTTGATTGTGGTGAAAACAGCGCGATCGCCGCCAATAACTATGATTGGTTCGGTGATATGAATGTGCTGACCTTCCTGCGCGACATCGGTAAGCATTTCTCAGTTAATCAGATGATTAATAAAGAAGCGGTCAAGCAGCGTCTGAATCGTGACGATGTGGGGATTTCCTTTACCGAATTTTCTTACAACCTGTTACAGGGTTATGACTTTACCTGTTTGAATAAACAGCATAATGTCGAACTGCAAATCGGTGGTTCCGATCAGTGGGGCAACATTACGTCAGGTATCGACTTAACTCGCCGCATGAACCAGAAACAGGTTTATGGCATGACGGTGCCGCTGATCACCAAAGCGGATGGAACTAAATTCGGTAAGACCGAAGGCGGCGCAATCTGGCTGGATGCCAGCAAAACCAGTCCCTACAAATTTTATCAGTTCTGGATTAATACGGCGGATGCCGACGTTTACCGCTTCCTGAAATTCTTCACCTTCATGAGTCTGGAAGAGATCGACGCGCTGGAAGAAGAAGATAAAAACAGCGGTAAAGCGCCGCGTGCTCAGTATGTGTTGGCGGAAGAAGTGACGCGCATGGTTCACGGCGACGCAGGGCTGGCCGCCGCTCGTCGTATTACGCAGAGTCTGTTCTCCGGCTCATTGCAGGATATGACGCAAGACGATTTTGCCCAACTGGCTCAAGATGGTATGCCGATCGTTGAACTGGAGCAAAACGCCGATTTACAGCAGGCGTTGGTCAGCGCCGAACTGGTGCCGTCACGCGGTCAGGCCCGTACGATGATTTCCTCCAATGCGGTGGCGGTCAACGGTGAAAAACAGGCCGATCCTGAATACTCTTTCAGGGAATCCGATCGTCTATTCGGCCGTTACACGCTGCTGCGTCGGGGTAAAAAGCACTACTGCCTGATTTGCTGGAAGGCATAATTACAGGTAACCAGGGGGTGTTAGCCCCCTGAGGTTGATGACCCCCTCCTGACTGACTAAACGGTTATCGCTGAGCCGGCTCGCATGGATCATCAATCTCGAAAACAACCGTTCCCTTTATTCCGGTAGTCCGTTATTGAGGCGCAAACGCGCTGGCAAGGATTTGAGTCATATCTAATGAAAAATATACTTTCTATTCAGTCACACGTTGTTTTCGGACACGCGGGAAACAGTGCGGCGGAGTTTCCCATGCGGCGGATGGGCGCAAACGTTTGGCCGCTTAATACGGTTCAATTTTCCAACCATACGCAGTATGGCCACTGGACGGGATGCGTGATGCCGGCCAGTCATTTGACCGAGATCGTGCAGGGCATAGCGGATATCGGTAGATTGAAAGATTGTCATGCGGTACTGAGCGGTTATATCGGTTCGCCTGAGCAGGGCGAACACATTTTAGGCATTGTTCGGCAGGTTAAAGCCGTGAATCCGCAAGCGCTGTATTTCTGTGATCCGGTTATGGGCTCGCCGGAAAAAGGCTGCATCGTAGCGCCGGGCGTGGCGGAGTTCCATTGCCGCCAGGCGTTGCAGGCGGCGGATGTGATCGCGCCCAATCTGCCAGAGCTGGAACAGCTCAGTGGTCATGCGGTGCATAATGTGGCGGAAGCCGTGGAGACGGCGCGGGCCCTGTGCGCACAAGGACCGAAAATCGTGCTGGTCAAACACCTCAGCCGGGCGGCTTATCGTGACGACAGCTTTGAAATGCTGCTGGTGACGCCGACGGATGCCTGGCACATTAGCCGGCCTCTGATTGACTTTGAGCGTCAGCCCGTTGGCGTCGGCGATTTGACCAGCGGACTATTGCTGGTGAATTTACTGAAAGGCGTGGCGCTGGATAAAGCGCTGGAACATACCACGGCCGCCGTTTATGAAGTGATGCTGATGACGAAGGAAATGGGCGAGTACGAATTGCAACTGGTTGCCGCCCAGGACGGTATTGCTAATCCGCGTCATCATTTCCAGGCAGTACGGCTGTAATTGGTAAATAGATGCGGTATCAGACAGAGAGCGCGGGGGGCATGTACCGCGCTCTTTTCTTTTAACCTTTCAACCTTTCAACCTTGAGCGCCGTGACCACCGAAGGTCTTTCTGCAATATGCTCAAGGTAGGCGGCCAGCGCCGGATAACGGAACATATCCAACTTCAATGACTGCGCCCATCGCATCACGGTGAACAGGTAGGCATCAGCGATACTGAAACGGTTGGCTACCAGATAGTTCTGTTCGCTCAGCACTAAATTTATATAGCGGAATTTTACCTGTAAGTACTCAATAATCAGTTCTTTATAGGTTTCTGGCGTGCTGCGGCGAAATATCGGAGAAAAGCTTTTATGTAGTTCAGCCGCGATGTAGTTCAGCCATTCAATGGTGTGATAGCGGGCCATACTGCCTATTGGCGCAATAAGATTACAGTGCGGAACCTTGTCCGCCACATACAGCGCAATGGCGACGCCTTCGGTAAGAACGGTTCCGTCGTCGAGTAACAGCGCCGGAACAAGCCCTTTGGGGTTGATTGACAAGTAATCTGTACCGCGTTCAGTCTTCTTGGATTTTAGATCCACCTTTTCGAGTTTGAAGTCTAACTTGGACTCCAGTAAGACAATATGAGTAAAAAGGGAACTGCTTTCGGGCTTGTAAAACAGTTTCATGTATAACCCCTTGATATTATTATTTTATCCACCAAAAGATGGGCTATCGTTTATTAAATAAACGGATGTTTACTTTTACTACAGACTGCGATACCAGGCTGTGAAGCGTTCAGCAAAACGCCTGTTGTATAAAAAACGCTAAAAAGTTAACGGTTAGCCTTATCGTTATCGGCCAAAACGTTTGCTAACTTTACTTAATTTATCACTATCCAAAATTTCTCATCTCCTGCCTTATCAATAGTTGTCAGCTATTGCTGCATTCATCACGAATGTTGCGAAAACGTTATCTTTTGTTTGTGTTATCTTTAAATAAGACCTCATCTTCATGCTGGGTATTGAAGGGCCGGCCGACAAAAATAATGATTAATCGAATGACTTTGGGAGGAAGCATGTCACCACATTTTCTTCGCGATACGTGTCTGGATACGCTTAAAGTACGGCAACAAACCTATCACTATTACAGTTTGCCCCTGGCGGCTCGGCAGCTTGGAGAGATTGATCGCCTGCCCAAGTCGTTAAAAGTCTTGCTGGAAAACCTGCTGCGCTATTTGGATGGCGACACCGTGCAGCAAGACGATCTTCAGGCGGTGGTGTCCTGGTTGAAAACCGGGCATGTCGATCGCGAGATCGCCTATCGCCCGGCGCGCGTACTGATGCAGGACTTTACCGGCGTGCCCGCCGTGGTCGATCTTGCCGCGATGCGTGCGGCGGTAGGGCGCCTTGGCGGGGACGTGAATAAAGTGAATCCGCTGTCGCCGGTCGATCTGGTTATCGACCACTCGGTTACGGTCGACCACTTTGGCGATGGGCAGGCGCTAGAGGACAACACCCAGTTGGAAATGGAACGCAATTATGAGCGATACCAGTTTCTGCGCTGGGGGCAAAACGCGTTCAGCCATTTTCGGGTGGTGCCGCCGGGAACCGGTATTTGCCATCAGGTTAACCTTGAATATCTGGCGAAAGCGGTGTGGTTTGAGAAACAGGGAGATAGGTTGTTGGCCTATCCCGATACGCTGGTCGGGACGGACTCGCATACCACCATGATCAATGGGCTTGGGGTATTGGGATGGGGCGTCGGGGGCATTGAAGCCGAGGCCGCCATGCTGGGCCAGCCGATCTCCATGCTCATTCCGGACGTGGTTGGGGTTAAGTTGGTCGGGAAAATGCGTGAAGGGATCACCGCAACCGACCTGGTTCTCACCGTGACCCAGATGTTGCGTAAACATGGGGTAGTCGGGAAATTCGTTGAATTCTACGGCGACGGTCTGGACAACTTACCGCTGGCGGACCGGGCGACCATCGCCAATATGGCGCCGGAATACGGCGCGACCTGCGGATTTTTTCCGATCGACACCATCACGCTGGAATATATGCGCTTGACCAATCGCAGCGATGAGCAGATCGCGCTGGTGGAGGCCTATAGCAAACAGCAGGGGTTATGGCGCAATAGCGGCGATGAACCGGTATTCACCAGCCAACTGATGCTGGATCTGGATAGCGTCGAAACCAGTTTGGCCGGCCCCAAGCGTCCGCAGGACCGGGTGCCGCTGGCGAACGTGCCTCAGGCATTTGCAGCGAGCCGGGAACTGGATATCAATACGGTGAAAGATCGGGCGGAGTATGAGGAGTTTACGCTGGATGGAGAAACGCATCGTTTATATCAGGGCGCCGTGGTTATTGCGGCAATCACCTCCTGTACCAATACCTCGAACCCCAGCGTACTGATGGCGGCCGGGTTGCTGGCGAAAAATGCGGTAAAACGCGGGTTGCAGAAAAAACCTTGGGTTAAAACATCGCTGGCGCCGGGATCGCGCGTGGTAACGGATTATTACGCCAAGGCAGGGTTAACGCCGTATCTTGATGAACTGGGCTTTAACCTGGTGGGGTATGGCTGCACGACGTGTATCGGTAATTCGGGGCCGTTGCCTGCATCGATCGAAGCGGCGATTAAAGCCGGTGATTTGACGGTCGGCGCGGTGTTGTCCGGCAACCGTAACTTTGAAGGACGTATTCATCCGCTGGTGAAAACCAACTGGCTGGCTTCTCCGCCGCTGGTGGTGGCGTATGCGCTGGCGGGTAACATGAATATCGACCTTACCCGTGAACCGCTGGGGGAGGACAGGCAGGGGAATCCCGTCTATCTGCGCGACCTCTGGCCTTCCGCGCAGGAAGTGGCCAATGCCGTATTGAATGTCAGCGCGGATATGTTTCATAAACAGTATGCCGCCGTATTTGAAGGAACGCAGGAATGGAAAGATATTGAGGTCGATAGCAATCCCACCTATCAGTGGCCGGCGGATTCCACCTATATTCGCCAGACGCCGTTTTTCCTCGATATGAAAAAAGATCCCGAAGCGGTGCAGGATATTCATGGCGCCCGTATTTTGGCGATGCTGGGCGACTCGGTCACCACCGATCATATCTCACCCGCGGGTAACATCAAACGCGACAGCCCAGCAGGGCGTTACCTGCTGGAGCGTGGCGTGGAAACCAATGAATTCAACTCTTATGGGTCACGCCGGGGCAATCATGAAGTGATGATGCGCGGTACGTTCGCCAACATCCGTATCCGTAATGAGATGGTGCCCGGCAAAGAAGGGGGATATACCCGGCATCTTCCGTCGCAAAATGAGATGACCATCTATGACGCGGCGATGCGCTATCAGGATGAACATATCCCGCTGGCATTAGTGGCGGGAAAAGAGTACGGCTCTGGCTCCAGCCGCGACTGGGCGGCGAAAGGTCCGCGTTTACTCGGAGTACGCGTGGTGATCGCCGAGTCATTTGAACGTATTCACCGTTCCAACCTGATCGGTATGGGGATCCTGCCGCTGGAATTTCCGCAGGGCGTAACACGTAAAACGCTGGGGTTGACGGGTGAAGAACAGATATCGATTACCGGGTTAAGTCAGCTAACGCCTGGCGCCATGGTCGAGGTAACCATTACCGATAATAAGGGCAAAAGCCGGGTGATTAACACCCACTGCCGTATCGATACCCACAATGAGTTAACCTATTACCAGAATGACGGCATTCTGCATTATGTGATCCGCAACATGCTTTAAGACCGCCGCCGCGATATCTGGACTTTCGGTATCGCGGCGTTCGCTTAATCACTCAGCAAACCGTCTGCGCACTATTTCTCGCCCGACGCAATCATCGATCTATTCCCGCTGGGAACGGACCGATTTAGCATTGAGTCACATCTCATCATCGAGCGATTAAATTTCACACTGTGGATGACCACGTTCACAGTTCCACGATTTACGCCGGGATAAGGTAATTAAGTCCATAAAATAATTATCCGCTATTTATTCCGCTGCTGGTTAACAGCTTGCCAGCTATGGCGCTAGCGCGGTATTACATCATACGGATGTTGATCAGCATGAAACATAAGGAATCTATATGAATTTCGCGTTAAACGTCATCAGCAAGAAAGCGCTCTGTACTCTGCTATTCCCGCTTTGTTCCGCCATGGGGGCGCTTGCCGTTTATGCGGCGGAGGTTCCAGCCGGCGTTCAACTGGCGGCGAAGCAGGAACTGGTGCGTGGCAACGGTTCCGAACCGGCCTCGCTCGATCCGCATAAAGTCGAAAGCGATGTGGAATCCCATCTTATTAATGACTTTTTTGATAATCTGATTCACATACGGGACGACGGCGTCATTCAGCCCAGATTGGCCGAGCGTTGGGACAATGACGGTAACCGGGTTTGGACATTCCATTTGCGTCCGGGGTTGAAATGGTCTGATGGATCGCCGTTGACGGCTGATGACGTCGTCTATAGTTGGCAACGTCTTAGCGATCCCAAGACGCTATCGCCTTACGGTAGTTATATCGCCAGCATGTACGTAGAAAATGCGGCGGATATTATGGCCGGGAAGAAATCGCCGCAGGAATTAGGAATAAAAGCGCTTGATAGTCAAACGGTTCAGGTCACGCTGGAGCATCCGGTGCCTTATTTTCTGGCAATGGCCGATTACCATGTCCTGGTCCCGCTGCCGAAAGCCGTCATTGAGAAATATGGGGACAGTTGGACTCAGGTAAAAAATTTCGTCAGCAGCGGACCGTATGTAATGAGCGAATGGGTGGTTAACGAGCGGTTGGTCGGCAAACGCAATCCGCAATATTGGGATAACGCTCATACGGTGATTGAAAAAGTCACTTATTTACCCATTGCCTCACAGGCCGCGGAGCTTAGCCGCTATAAGTCGGGTGAAATCGACGTAACGAATATACTTTCTCCGATACAGTTCAAGCAATTGCAGAAAGATTATCCCGATGAAGTGAAAATCTCGCCGCTGCTCGGCACCTATCTTTATCAGTTCAATACCCGGAAAGCGCCTTTCAACGATCCTCGCGTGCGCCGGGCGCTGGACCTGAGTCTTGATAAAGCCATTATTGCCGATAATGTGTTGGGCATGGGACAAATTTCCGCTTATAACCTGCCGCCGGACGGCACCGGCGGGTTTAAAACGCTTATGCCTGAATGGGTAGGGTGGACGCAGCAACAGCGAAATGAAGAAGCGAAAAAACTGCTGAAGGAAGCGGGATTTGATGAAAAACATCCGTTGAAATTCAGCCTGCTTTATAACACTTCCGAGTCACACCAGCGCATTGCGATCGCCGCCAGTTCCATGTGGAAGAAAAATCTGGGTGTTGAGGCGAAATTAGTGAACCAGGAGTGGAAAACCATGCTGGATACCATGCGGCTTGGCGATTATGAAGTCGTTCGCTATGCCTGGATTGCCGACTACAATGAGCCAAGCACCTTTCTGAATATCATGCGGTCGCAGGACAGCAATAACAATTCGAAATTCAGCAATGCGGAATATGACGCCTTGCTGCAAAAAGCGTTAACCGTCAGCGACAAAGCGGAAAAAGAGAAGGTATACCAGCAGGCGGAAGCGATTCTTCAGCAGCAGATGCCGGGCTCGCCAATCTATCATTACGTGCAGCCGCAGATGGTGAAACCTTACATCGGCGGTTTTCATGCGAATAACCGGGGGCAGTATTATACGCAGGATATGTACGTTATCGCTCACTAATTAAGCCGTCTGGTCAGGCCGGTGTCTGACCAGACGGATGAGCGCTACTTCATATTCAGCAGATGACCCAGCTTGGCTTCTTTGGTTTCCAGATAACGTTCATTTTTCGGGTTGCGGCCAACGATCAATGGCACCCGTTCAACGATATTGATACCCGCTTCATTGAGGATTTTTACTTTTTGCGGATTATTGGTCAGCAGCCGGATCGCATCAACGCCCAGCAATTTGAACATGTCCGCGCACAGCGTGAAATCACGTTCATCGGCGGCGAAACCTAATTGATGGTTCGCTTCAACGGTATCCGCGCCCAAATCCTGCAAGGCATACGCGCGAATTTTATTCAGCAAGCCGATATTCCGGCCTTCCTGCCGGTGATACAGCAGTATGCCGCGTCCCTCTTCGGCAATATGCCGTAGCGCGGCTTCAAGCTGAAACCCACAGTCACAACGCAGGCTAAATAAGGCATCACCCGTCAGACATTCAGAGTGCACACGTGCCAGAACAGGCGTTGGGCCGGAAATATCACCATATACCAATGCGAGATGATCATGTCCTGTGGCTAATTCTTCAAATCCTACCATCAGGAAATCGCCCCAGAGGGTGGGTAATTTGGCTTCTGCCACCCGTTTTAGCTGCATGTTATTCTCCAAAAAACAAAAATGCTGACGCGCATCCTACTGCCGGAAGCGGGCATTGACCAGCAAAAAACATTGCCATGCCAATAGATTTTAAAGTGCAGCCAAGCGGCAACGAAATGGCGCTCCAGATGCGCTGTAAATCGAGTGATGGGAGTGACAAATCTGTCCGCTGCCTGCCGCAGCCCAAAGAGGCGCCGGGTAACTTAAGAAAGCCAACATCGCGGTAATCTGGAAGATGAACGGCATAAAAAAGTTAGGGTATCGCACTCACCGACCGTGTCTAAGCGGCTCAGAAATATCGATACGATCGGTCACTCATTGACTGAACCGAGAGCTATTTTACGCCATACTGACCGTTCTTGTCGTTTTTTTTGATATAATTGTGACAATATTGTTGCGAGCATCACACTGAATTATAGGAAGAAAAAAAGATGTATGACATCGCCAAGCGAACCACTATTGGTGCGGTAATTTTACTGATAATGCCATTGATTATTTGGGCGAGCGGATGGCAATGGCAACCGGGCTATCATGGTTTATGGCTGCGAGCGTTGTTCTGGATGACTGAAACGGTAACATCGCCATGGGGGACTTTAACCAGCATTATCTTGGGCGCCTGGTTTCTGTGGTGCTTGCGTTTTCGGGTAAAACCGGCGATTGGCGTGCTGGTCATCATGCTTATTACGGTAATGATTGGTCAGGGCGTGAAGTCGGCGATTAAATCGTGGGTTCAGGAATCCCGGCCGTTTGTTGTCTGGCTGGAAAAAAGTCACCAGATTGACGATAGCTATTTTTATTCTCTGCCGCGTAAAGAACGCGCCGAACTGGTAAAAAACCAATTGCATGACCAGGAGAGCATCCCTCGCTGGCTGCGCCATCACTGGCAGGCTGAAACGGGATTCGCTTTCCCGTCCGGACACACTATGTTCGCCGCTACCTGGGCGCTGCTGGGGGTGGGCTTGTTGTGGGCGCGCCGGCATTACAAAACGGTCGTGATATTAATGCTGTGGGCGTCATCGGTGATGGGCAGCCGGCTGGTGTTGGGAATGCACTGGCCGCGCGATCTGATTGCGGCGACGTTGATCAGTTGGTTGCTGGTGCTGATTGCCTGCTGGCTGGCTCAGCGATGGTGCGGCCCGTTCTCTTTGCAACGTGAAGAGATCGACCAACAGGCCGCAGAAGATAATGCGTAGCGATCCTGGCCGTTGACCCTGTCTTAATATTGTTATCCCTATCGCTGACATGCGACTATTCTTTTATTCAGCCTTGAATAACCAATGCGACTGGCGGCGCTGATATCCCGCCGCCTGAGCTTTGCATTCCGAAGACCGTAGGGGGAGATCACGCGCGGGTCGGCCCGGCGTTGTTTCCCGGTTAGCGGAGAAGGTGGTAATTTAATGGGGTTTATCGCCAAAATTTGGCATAATTCATTTGGTTAATGGGATATCACAGGAAATAGAATGTGAAATACTTGCTGATTTTTTTACTCGTGCTGGCGATATTCATCATTTCTGTCACACTGGGCGCGCACAACGATCAGACGATTACGTTTAATTATCTGTTGGCGCAAGGGGATTATCGCATATCGACACTGCTCGCCACGCTATTCGCGGTAGGCTTTATCCTTGGTTGGGTAATTTGCGGTTTGTTTTATCTGCGTCAGCGCATTGCGTTAGGCCGTGCTCAACGTAAAATCAAGCGCCTGGAACAACAACTTTCCGCTTCAAGTGAGGAAAGCGTGACGCCAGTTCAGACTGCCACCCACTAAGGAATTTTTTCTATGCTAGAACTGCTGTTTCTGTTGCTGCCTGTGGCCGCCGCGTATGGGTGGTACATGGGGCGCAGAAGTGCGCAGCAGGACAAAGAGCAAGAATCCAACCGTCTGTCGCGTGAGTATGTCACCGGGGTGAACTTCCTGCTATCCAATCAGCAGGATAAAGCGGTCGAGTTGTTTCTCGACATGCTCAAGGATGACAGCAACACATTTGAAGCGCACCTCACGCTTGGCAATCTGTTCCGTTCGCGCGGCGAAGTCGATCGCGCTATCCGCATTCATCAGGCATTGACCGAAAGTACATCGCTTACGTTTGAGCAGCGTTTGCTGGCCGTGCAGCAGCTTGGCCGGGACTACCTGGCGGCGGGGCTGTATGACCGGGCGGAGGACGTTCTTAAACAGTTGGTGGATGAAGAGGATTTTCGGCGTGGCGCGCTGCAGCAGCTGTTACAAATTCATCAGGCGACCAGTGACTGGCTAAACGCGATTGATGTGGCGGAAACGTTGGTCAAAATGGGCGAGGATCAACTCAGGGCGGACATCGCCCATTTTTACTGCGAGCAGGCGTTGCTGGCCATGAGCAGCGATGACATGGACAAGGCATTGACGCTGTTGAAGAAGGGCGCCGCCGCGGATAAACAGTGTGCCCGCGTATCAATCATGATGGGGCGCATCTACATGGCGCAACAGCAGTATGCCCGCGCGGTGGATTCCCTGCAGCAGGTGCTTGATCAGGACAAGGAGTTGGTCAGTGAGACGCTGTCGATGCTGCATGAGTGCTATCAGCATTTGCAGCAACCTCAGGCCTGGGCTGAATTTCTGACACGCTGCGTGGAAGAGAATTCAGGCTCGACGGCAGAACTGATGCTGGCTGATATCATTGAGCAGGAACACGGTACCGAAGCGACCGAGGCGTATCTCAATCGCCAGCTCCAGCGGCACCCGACGATGCGCGTATTTCATCGGTTAATTGATTACCATCTGAATGAAGCGGAAGATGGCCGGGCAAAAGAGAGCCTGCAGGTTCTGCGTGACATGGTCGGCGAGCAAATCCGAACCAAACCGCGCTATAGCTGCCGTAAATGCGGTTTCACTTCCCAATCGTTATATTGGCACTGTCCTTCCTGCCGCAGTTGGGCCAGCATCAAACCTATTCGTGGATTAGACGGTCAATAGCGGAAATATCCAGTGGTACCGCGTACGCATTGCCGAATGCGCGCTTTAGTTACAACATACTATAAGCTGAGCCCATTTACCGTTCCAGCGGTTGCGGTTAATACTATTCGTCTATCAGGCGGCTGGGATTTCAGCGGCGGGACGGGTAGAATGCGGCGGGAATTTTAGGCGCGAGTTAAATCAAGGGGTGACAAGTGAAACACGAAAATCTAAAAGAAAACGGCATGGCGACATCATCCCCAATCATTGTGGCGCTGGACTATGCCGATCGGCAGTCCGCGTTGTCGTTTGTCGACCGAATTTCCCCTGAGGATTGCCGGTTAAAAGTGGGCAAAGAGATGTTCACGCTGTTTGGCCCGCAGTTTGTGAAAACACTTCAGCAGCGGGGTTTTGACGTATTCCTCGATTTGAAATTTCATGACATTCCGAATACTACCGCTCATGCCGTTGCCGCCGCCGCCGACCTGGGCGTCTGGATGGTTAACGTGCATGCCAGCGGCGGTACGCGCATGATGATGGCGGCGAAAGACGCATTGCTGCCATTTGGCAACGACGCGCCGTTGTTGATTGCCGTTACGGTGCTAACCAGCCTGGAGGCGGAGGACTTGCGCGATCTGGGCATCACGGCCAGCCCGGCGGAACAGGCGGAAAGACTGGCGTTGTTGACATATAACTGCGGACTGGATGGCGTGGTCTGTTCCGCGCATGAAGCCGAACGCCTGAAACAGGTATGCGCTGCAGACTTCAAATTGGTTACGCCGGGGATTCGTCCCGCCGGTAGCGATATTGGCGATCAGCGTCGCATCATGACGCCGGTTCAGGCCCAGCTTGCCGGCGTGGATTATATGGTGATCGGCCGTCCGATTACCCAATCCGCCGATCCGGCGCAAACGCTGCGTGATATCCGTGCATCGCTGGCCGCGGAGGGTGAATAATGAGCCGTAATGACGATAGCCGTTTAGTCTATTCAACGGAAACCGGACGAATCAAGCCGGAAGATGAGAAGGTGGTTCGTCCGCGTGGCGATGGCATCGTCCGTATTCAGCGTCAGACCAGCGGGCGCAAAGGCAAAGGCGTTTGCGTTATCAGCGGCGTCGATCTTGATGATGCCGCACTGGATAAACTGGCGGCAGAGTTAAAGAAAAAGTGCGGCTGCGGCGGCTCGGTAAAAGACGGCGTAATCGAAATTCAGGGCGATAAGCGTGACTTGCTGAAACAACTGCTGGAAGCGAAAGGGATGAAGGTTAAGCTGGCCGGCGGGTGATTTGCACTGATTGAATGACGATCGGTTTTAGCGCTTAGAAATGACAGCAGGCGCGGAATTCGCCTGCTGTCAGAAAATTTGTTAATCGACCTGACGGCCAATAAGACCACCAATAGCCGCGCCCCCCAGCGTTCCCAACGTCCCGCCGTCTGTGAGCACCGCACCGCCTACTGCGCCGGCGCCGGCGCCAATGGCGGTATTGCGATCGCGTTTGGACATATTTGAACACCCAGTTAACGCGACGGTCAGCGCAATGGCTAAAACCGCTGTAGCAAACCGTTTGTCTACTTTCATATGATTCCCCTTGTTACTCTGATTCCACATTCTTCAGATGAAGAAAATATCGCATTACGACTTTTTCTCGGTATTAAATAAACAAGCCGAGCCTTTCATTCTCTGCCCGCCAGTATAATCATCGGGAAAAAGCGCAACAGGTAAAAAATCTTAATTCCCTCGCGTTACGATAACGATAGCAACAATTGGTAAAAACGGTTGTTTTTTAGACATGGAAATAAAAATAAATAATGGGCGACAGCAGAACACTGCCGGATCTTTAGCGATTTAGCCCATAGCGATGACGGCCTGCGGCCGGGAGAATGGTTTCATTCCATTCAATGGGGGCAGGTCATGTTAGATGAACTCAAAATAAAAGTATTGAAGGCCAATCTGGCGCTGCCGCAACATCAGTTGGTGACATTTACCTGGGGCAATGTCAGCGCGGTGGACAGGGCGCGGGGGCTGATGGTGATAAAACCGTCCGGGGTGGAGTATGACGTTATGACGGTTGATGACATGGTTGTCGTTGAGTTGGAGAGCGGCAAGGTGGTTGAAGGAACGAAAAAACCCTCTTCGGATACCGATACTCACCGCGTGCTGTATCTGGAATTCCCCAATATTGGCGGCATTGTTCATACCCATTCCCGACATGCCACCATCTGGGCGCAGTCTGGCAAAGATATTCCCGCCTGGGGAACCACGCATGCCGATTATTTCTATGGCGCGATCCCCTGTACCCGTTTGATGACGGACGAAGAGATTAACGGACGTTACGAATGGGAAACGGGGAAAGTTATTGTTGAAACCTTCCATTCCCGGCATCTTTCGCCATCGGATATTCCGTCGGTGTTAGTGAATTCACACGGCCCCTTTGCCTGGGGCAAAGATGCGGATAATGCCGTGCACAATGCCGTGGTGCTGGAGGAGATTGCCTATATGGGGATCTTCTCGCGCCAGATAACCCCTGAACTTAACGCTATGCAGCAAACCTTGCTGGATAAACACTATTTGCGCAAGCATGGCAAAAACGCGTACTACGGGCAGTAAAATCCCTCCTTGGCGGAGGGATTGGCTGCAAATTACGCTTTTACGCTTATCACGTTAGGCAAGCGCGAGTCGGATCACTTGGCCGCTTGACCTTCTTCACGTAAAACCACCGCTGTTTCATGTGTCGTTGGTATTTCGCTATTCAGCGCGCGACGAATGACGAACAGCGCGGATATCAGCATCGTGACGGCAACCAGCATGAAAAATCCGCACAGCGCGGCGTTAATCTGGTTGCTGAATACGATGGTCTCCATATCCTGAATGGTTTTGGCGGGGGCGATCAGCGTGCCTTGTTCGATACCGGCGGAGAAACGTTTGGCCTGGGCCAGGAAGCCGATACTGGCTTGCTCATGGAATATTTTCTGCCAGCCGGCGGTCATGGACGTGATAAACAGCCAGACCGTGGGTACGATGGTAACCCACGCATAGCGCTGCTTCTTCATTTTGAACAGCACGACGGTGCCGAGAATTAACGCCATCGATGCCAGCATCTGGTTACCGATACCGAACAGCGGCCACAATGTGTTGATCCCGCCCAGCGGATCGATCACCCCTTGGTAAACGAAGAACCCCCAACCCGCGACGGCAACCGTGGTTCCGGCCAAATTACCCAGCCACGAATGACTGTTCGCCAGCCTTGGGATCACCACGCCCACCAGATCCTGCACCATAAAGCGGCAGGCGCGGGTACCGGCATCCACCGCGGTGAGAATGAACAGGGCTTCGAAGAGAATGGCGAAGTGATACCAGAACGCCATCATGGCCCGGCTATTAAAAATTTCGGTAATGATAAAGGCCATGCCCACGGCGAAGGTGGGGGCGCCGCCTGCGCGCGACAGCACCGAGGCTTCGCCTACGTCGCTGGCAATGCCGGCAAGCGCTTCCGGCGTAATGACGAATCCCCAACTATTAATAACCTGAGACGCGTTTTCCACCGTGGTGCCGATCAATGCCGCCGGCGAGTTCATGGCGAAATAGACGCCGGGTTCAATTACCGAGGCGCAGATTAACGCCATAATGGCCACAAAAGATTCCATCAGCATTGCGCCGTAACCGATGAAGCGGATGTGGCTCTCACGCTCAACCAGCTTCGGCGTCGTTCCGCTGGAAACTAATGCATGGAAACCAGAAATTGCGCCACAGGCGATAGTAATAAACAGGAAGGGAAACAGGCTGCCGGAGAATACCGGGCCGCTGCCGTCGATAAAGCGGGAAACGGCGGGCATTTTCATTTCCGGCATGGCGAAGACGATGCCAACCGCCAACCCGACAATAACGCCGATTTTCAGGAAGGTGGAGAGATAATCACGCGGCGCCAGCAACAGCCAGACCGGCAGTACCGAGGCGATGAAGCCGTAAATGACCAGCGCCCAGGTCAACGAGGTTCCTTTTAATGTAAAGAACGGCCCCCAGTACGGATGCGCGGCAATGTTGCCGCCATAAACAATCGCCAACATCATCAGCACAAAACCGATAATGGATACCTCCGCGATTTTCCCAGGGCGTAGGAAACGCATATACACGCCCATAAATAGCGCAATCGGGATGGTTGCGGCGATGGTGAACAATCCCCACGGGCTGTCTGCCAGCGCTTTTACCACCACCAGCGCCAGCGCCGACAGGATGATGATCATCACGCCCAGAGCGCCAAGCATGGTGATGACGCCGGCAAAGGCGCCCAGCTCCTGTTTCGCCATCTCTCCCAACGAGCGCCCGTCGCGGCGAGTGGAAATAAATAACACCAGGAAGTCCTGCACCGCGCCGGCAAGCATGACGCCCACCAGGATCCAGATCGTTCCGGGCAGAAAGCCCATCTGGGCGGCGAGGATGGGGCCAACCAGCGGTCCGGCTCCCGCAATCGCCGCAAAATGGTGGCCGAACAGTACCCATTTATTGGTTGGGACATAGTCCAATCCGTCATTATGGCGTTCCGCCGGTGTTAAGCGACGGTCATCAAGTTCGAAAACTTTCTTGGCAATAAACAGGCTATAGAAACGATAAGCAATGCTGTAACACGCTACGGATGCGACAACCAACCATACGGCATTCACATGTTCACCGCGACTCAAAGCCAGCATAGCGAACGCGACGGCGCCTGCCAGGCCGACCAACAGCCAGATCACGATGCTCTTGACGTTATTCATAACAACGACTCCTTCGTTATTCAGGAAGATGTGTAGCACGACTGTTAATGCAATTTAACCATAGTGGGTTTGATGCCGAAGAGAAGGGCGTGAATGAGAAACTGTGAGCGACTATGAATTTATGTAAGGAAATTTAAATGTTAAAGCGAGGCGGGGGACGCAAGATGAACGATGACGTCGTGGGAATTCGCCGTTAATGGCGGAACTGAAATAGACGCCGCCTCATGGCGAGGCGGCATCGGAAGAGAACTACGCGGCAGGTTTGGCGATGACGCTACGAGTTTCGAGGCGAACTTCGGTAATGACGACATCAAGGGTATCGCCCTGACGGTAAACTTCTTCGCCTTTTACCGACACCGTACCGGTATCCTGACTGCAGACTAATTCATCACGCACCGCGTGGATAAAGGATGAAGGAATAAAGGCCACCGCGCCGTTATCCAGCAGGCGCACGCGCAGTCCGCCACGGGTAATATCCATGATCTCCGCCGGGAAACGCGTACCGGTTCCTGCCTTATCTTTAAGGAAACGGGCGTATAGCCAGTCGCCGACATCCCGTTCCGCCATCCGGTTAAGACGACGGCGCTCCGCCAGCAGCACGGTCACGTCATCCTGAGGCTTCTCTGCCGGTTGTCCGGCGATCGCGGCCTTCAGCAAGCGATGGTTGATCATATCGCCGTATTTACGAATCGGCGACGTCCAGGTGGCGTAGGCTTCCAGGCCCAGACCAAAATGCGGCCCCGGCGCAGTGCTGACTTCGGCGAATGATTGGAAGCGGCGTATCCGGTTATCCAGGAACTGAGTGGGTTGGGCATCTAATTCCCGGCGCAGGGAACAGAAACCGTCAAGCGTCAATAACGCCTGAGGATCGGCCTTGATACCGAACGAATCCAATACCGCGACCGCCTGTTCGACGGATGCCGGGTCAAAGCCGTTGTGAACGTTGTAGATACCAAAGCCCAGTTTGTCGCGCAGCACAATGGCGGCGCAGACGTTAGCGGCGATCATCGCCTCTTCGACGATGCGGTTGGCGATGCGTCTGGGTTCAACGACGATATCCAGCACTTCGCCTTTTTCTCCCAGCAGGAAGCGATAGTCCGGACGGTCTTTGAAGACCAGCGCATGGATGGTGCGCCATTCACTGCGGGCCAGACAGACGCGATGCAGCAGACGGAGTTGTTCGGCAATCGCTTCGCTTGGCGGCTGCCATTCACCTTGCTGCTCCAGCCAGTCGGATACGTCGTCATAGGCCAGTTTGGCTTTGGATTCGATCCAGGCGGCAAAGAACTGAATATCATCACCCAGCGCACCGTCGGCGGCGATAGTGACGCGGCAGGCAAGCACCGGGCGGCGTTCATCGGGCCGCAATGAGCAGATATCGTCCGATAACTGGCGCGGCAGCATCGGGATATTGAAGCCGGGCAGATAGTTGGTGAAAGCGCGCTGGCGGGCAATATTGTCCAGTTCGCTACCGGCCTCAACGTAAGCGGTGGGATCGGCAATAGCGATAGTTAACTGCAGCGAACCATCGCCGTTGTCCTGCACATAGAGTGCATCATCCATGTCTTCGGTGCTGGCACTGTCTATGGTAACGAAGTTCAGGGCGGTCAGATCTTCACGCACCAGCGAACCATCGTTACGTTCAGTAGCGTCGCCCTCGGGCGCCGCACGTTCCAGATTGTGACGTGACAGTGTCACCCACCACGGCGCCAGCGGATCGTCGCCAGTGGTGATGTATTGCGTTAATTCGGCATGAAAGCCGCGATCGCCTTTGAGCGGATGACGACGCATTTCAGCCACCGCCCAGTCGCCATCCTGAAACGTATGGCCGATGTCGCGGGCGGGACGGCAGGAGATCGCGTCTTTTAATAACGGATGGTCGGGAACAATGGATAAACGATCGTCTTTTTTCTGAACGCGGCCAACAAAACGGCTCAGGAATGGCTCAATCAGCGTTTCCGGCTCGGCGATTTCGCGATCTTTTTCTGTGTGCAGCGCGGCAGTGATGCGGTCGCCGTGCATCACTTTTTTCATATGCGGCGGCGGGATGAAATAGCTTTTTTGTGCGTCAGCTTCAAGAAAGCCAAACCCTTTATCAGTGCCTTTGACGACACCTTCAACCCGTGGCGTCTGAGAGTGAAGTTGCTGTTTTAGCTGTGCAAGCAGCGGATTATCTTGAAACATAGCGTCCAGAAATACGGTTATAAGTAGCTCGATTAGCGGCTGACAGTTTTACGCGAATCGGGTGTCGGCGGCAAGCGTTGATAGCAGGATAATTGACTGAGACGAAATAAGGCTGCGGGCATGCGTGATGCCGATCGCTTAAGAAAGCAAAGATGCGAGACGGCCGGGGTATTCGTCGGCCAGTTGATAACCCGCCAATCAACTTTCCCTCCTCAGAAAATCCAACTCGCAGGACTGTGTAACCGGGCAGCGGGACATGCCTCAATTATCATATAACCAGAAGGGAATTGCAGGCTAATGAAATGAAAAGTAATGCTTTTAAGTCGAATTAAAGATCGGCGGTGCTATGGGAGGGGATAACGTCGGCAGTTGATTGTTCGCTCGTTATATGTGGTTGTCC
Organism: Brenneria goodwinii; assembly: GCF_002291445.1. NCBI lineage: Bacteria > Pseudomonadati > Pseudomonadota > Gammaproteobacteria > Enterobacterales > Pectobacteriaceae > Brenneria > Brenneria goodwinii. The sequence goes on from NZ_CP014137.1 coordinate 1,492,263, forward strand.
GCCAGGCGCGAACAGAGTGATAGCGCCCGTAGGGCAGTGGCTTGGTCAAGGGCCGTCCCCGGCGCAGACAGCGCGGGAAAAGCGTTTGACCATGCTGGCAGGCAGCGCGAACCCCACAGCAATTTTGCCGGTATGGCTTTTTTTCAGGCGGCTCCTGCCGCTGCTCCCGATGTCCCGCAACAAGCTCAAACCGGCAAAAAGAATCACTTCGCACAAGATCTCCCGCAACTGAAGAAACGCGGCGCGTTATATAAATGGTGGTTCGGCAATCACGAGGAAATGGACTATCAGGCGGCGTTGGCGGCAGCGACAAGCGTCGCCCGAGTTCAGACCGCCACGGCGGGAGCCAGCATTCTTGAACCGATAGTCGGAAACATTGCGGTGAGGGGAACGTGGGCTGTGCGTGCTGCGGGTGTTGCCGTTGGCGGTGTCGGCGCACCATTAGCCGGATTACTGGTTGGGATGATGCCCGGCAGGCTGAATGACGGCGAGCAGGATTTTATCGACCGTATGCGGCTGGAGCAGATGCGGGAAGCGCCGACGCGCGCCCGGTTTACCTGGGAAAACGATAGCCACGGCAATCCGGTTCCGCACGGTTGGCATACCCCGCCGGGTAAGGACCGCGTGCGGGTACGGAAAATGGCGTGGAACGATACCCGGCAGGCGTATACCTTCACCACGGAAGAAGATAACCCGGTCACTATCATCTGGACGCCAGACAGCTCAGGCGTGAGAGTACCGGCAAATACAGGCAACCAAACACAGCCACCGCTGCCGAATCCGGTGATCGTTGACCCGCTGCCGGACAATACCGGCATTGAGAGCACGACCAGCCCGGAGCCGGAAGAGAAGGCATTCGCGGACTATATTCTGATTTTGCCCCTGCCGGATATTCCGCCGATCTATATTTACCTAAATGCGGATCATAAATACTATGCTCCACCGAAAGGAATCCCTCCATTACCTGCGTATCCTGATGCTAAAAAAGCTCAAGCGAAAACGCCTGTTAAAGGTGGCGGTAAATTGCGTAATCGTTGGAAAGATTCAAGGGGTAAAATTTATGAATGGGATTCCCAACATGGCATGGTCGAAGTTTATGATCGCTCGGGGCGTAACCATTTAGGTGAGTTTAATCACATTACGGGTGAGCAAACGAAGCCTTCTGATCCAACCAGAAAGGTAGAAAAATAATGATCATATATACCATTGATGCATATAGTAAAACAGACGAAGATTTACTTTTTGAAGTTGATATTCCAGCGGATAAACTGGCAGAAGTAGCCCAAATTATGGGATGGAGCGAGGAAGATAAGACCGAATTCTCACTCGGTATTGGTGTATATAATATCAATAAAAATCAAGCTCTTTGCTTAGAAAAATTGCTAGATAAAAAATTCTACTCATCTGATCTTACCCTACAACTTTCCGGTGGCAGCATTTAACTACGAAGACCCTGGAATTTTGTAGCCCAAAGCAGCACATCTATTTTGTGTGCTGCTCTACAGCCTATACCTTCGGTAACATCAGGCAGTTTTTGTCTTGCGCATAGCTGCGTGCTCTATGCCGTTGGCTGGCTCCCTTGTCAAAGGGCTGTCTCTGATACACAAATGTAGGAGCTATGACGGGGTTTGCCGTTATCCGGCGTCTGAGCCCCCTATGTCGGGCGCGTGCTGCGAGGCAGCATGAAAATAGCGGCATTGTGGCGCACGAAACTATCTCCAAGTCCGCATAAAAATGTGACTAAGAGACAGAGTCAAAGGGGAGGCGCTAACCCGGCACTTATTTATTTTTCGGCTGGTGCGAAAACACGCAGACGGTGGCCATCCGGATCGGCGGCGACAAAAGTGTAGCCAAAATCCAGATGCGTCGGTGTTTGAATCATCTCCAGCCCACGCTGGCTCCATGAAGCGTAAAGGATATCGACTTCCTCATTATTGGTCGCGGAGAAAGCCAGCTCGCCTCCGCCTCCGGCTGCCGATGATGCCGGTTCAACGGTATGCTTCGACCATAATCCCAGCATCACCCCGCTATCAAGGGCGAACATGGCGAAAGTAGGCGAGGCTTCAAGTGGCGGCGTATTAAGCAAATCAGTATAAAAACGGACGCTGTTCGCCGGGCTGTCTACATACAAAATAATCATGTTAGGGTGAGTCATGAGGATTCTCCATATGGGTCGTAAACGCTGAGGCAGGGGGATCTGCCGGCACGACGCATAATAACGCGCGCTACTGACAGTTTTTGTCAGTAGTGCGTCTGGAATATTACCGCCATGAGGTTATTGCGGCGGAATCCCTTCCGCCTTCGATTTCTTCCTCTGAAAACATCAGCGGCGGCAGCATAAAGCCGGGCCGTAAAACGTAACCCAACCCAGGTTCGCCCTCAATGTCCGCGCCTTGCGCCTGCAACGTGCCAATATCGCGATAGAGGGTACGCAGACTGATCCCCAGTTCCGCCGCCAAATTCGCGCCGGTCACCGGGAAACGGTGGTTGCGTAGAATCTGAATCAAATCAAGTAAACGTTGTGCGCGGGACATTCGGTGACACTTTTTTCTGCCGATAGGGAACACCTATTCAACCATATCCCCGCGGCGATTGGCAGCGTGGGCCGCGATTCACGCCGGCCCACTCGCAGGCTGATGGTCAAGCAATCCGCAGCAGCGGCTCGGTCTGCTCCGTGAGGGAAATCTTCACCGGCACCGATTTTGATGTCGGGGTAAAGGTTTCGTCGCCATAGCTGGAGAGCGGCACCAGCGGATTGGTTTCCGGGTAATAGGCCGCCAGGTTGCCGCGGGGAATGTTGTAGCTGACCAGCCGGAAACCGCTTACCTTGCGGGTAATGCCGTCATTCCACAAGGTTTCGATGTCCACCAGATCGCCGTCTTTCAGTCCTTGCGCCGCCATGTCGTCAGGGTGGATAAACAGCACTTCGCGCTGACCGTAAACGCCGCGGTAGCGATCGTCAAGACCATAAATCGTGGTGTTGTACTGATCGTGCGAGCGTAGCGTTTGCAGAGTGAAGGGAACGCGCTGTTCACCCAACTGCGGAAATAACGAATCCGGCAGCGGCGCATGACTGAACTGCGCTTTACCGCTGGCGGTGGCAAAATGCAGTTCGGCCGCTGCATTGCCGAGATAAAACCCGCCCGGCAGGTTGCAGTTTTCATTAAAGTTCTCAAAACCGGGGATGGTGGCGGCAATATGGTCGCGGATACGGGAGTAGTCGTCGGCCAGCGCCAGCCAGTCCAGTTTTTCATTCCCCAATACCGCATCGGCGATACCGGCCACAATTGCGGTTTCTGAACGCTGCAAAGGGGATAATGGCTGGCCGACGCCTTCGGAAGCGTGCACCATGCTGAAGGAGTCTTCCACGGTGATAAACTGTGGTCTATGCGCCTGAACGTCAAGATCGGTCCGGCCCAGCGTAGGCAGGATCAGGGCATCTACTTTCCCGGTAATCAGATGGCTGCGATTCAGTTTGGTGCTGATATGTACGGTCAGATCGCAGCGGCCGAGCGCTTGTTCGGTGCGTGGCGAATCGGGCGCGGCGGCGGCAATATTTCCCCCGAGGGCAATCAGCACTTTCACCTCGTTACGCAGCATGGCTTCCAGCGCTTCAACGGTGTTATGACCCGCTTCACGGGGCGGGATGAAGTTAAAGTGCGCCGCCAGCCGGGCCAGAAAAGCGCTGGACGGTTTTTCGTCAATCCCCATTGTCCGGTTACCCTGCACATTGCTGTGCCCGCGTACCGGGCATAAGCCGGCGCCTGGTTTGCCCAACTGGCCGAACAGCAGTTGCAGATTGACGATTTCACGAACGGTAGCCACCGAGTGCTTATGCTGGGTAACGCCCATCGCCCAGGTGCAAATAACCCGTGGCGATTGCTGGTAAATGGCGGCCACGGCGCGTAATTGCGCTTCGGTCAGGCCGGACTGCCGTTCGATTTTTTGCCAACTGGCGTCATCGACCGCAGCCAGATACGCTTCGATCTGTTGGGTGTATGAGGCGATGAAATCGTCGTCGAACAGTCCGGGTTCGTCCGCGCTCAACCGTTGGCGGTGCGTTTCCAGCAGCGCCTTCACTATGCCGCGCACGGCGGCCATATCGCCCCCCAGGTTGGGTTGCAGATAGGTTTCGCTGATGGTTCCCGCCAGCGGGGTTAATAATTCCAGCGGATTTTGCGGATTGGCGAAACGCTCCAGACCCCGTTCGCGCAGCGTATTGAACGAGACGATATGCGCCCCGCGATCGGCGGCATGCCGCAGGCTATGCAGCATTCTTGGGTGGTTGGTGCCGGGATTTTGTCCAAAGACAAAAATGGCGTCGGCATGCTCGAAATCATCCAGACGGATCGTCCCTTTACCTACGCCAATGCTCTGTTTCAGCCCGGTGCCGCTGGCTTCGTGGCACATGTTGGAACAGTCTGGGAAGTTGTTGGTGCCTAGCATACGGCCAAAAAGTTGATACAGGTAAGAGGCCTCATTACTTGCCCGTCCGGAGGTATAGAGTTCCAACTGATTGGGGTGTTCCATGTTATGGATATGCCGAGCTATTAGCGCAAAAGCATCCTCCCAACTGATGGGAACATAGCGGTCGCTGGCCCGGTCATAACGCATCGGATGCGTCAGTCGGCCCTGATACTCCAGAAAATAGTCGCTTTGTTGCCGCAGCGTCGTAACGCTGTGCGCCGCGAAGAAGTCCAAATCCACCGCTTTGCGGGTCGCTTCCCAACTTACCGCTTTAGCGCCGTTTTCACAGAAGCTGAACGTACTGTGGTTGTCATCGCCCCAGGCACATCCGGGGCAGTCAAATCCTTTGGATTTATTGACCCGTAACAAGTTTCGGATATTTTTCAGCGCTTGCTTGCTATCCAGCACAAAACGGGTGGTGGCTTCCAATGAGCCCCATCCGCCTGCTGCGTTGCGGTACGGCTTGATGGATGTTTTGAATTTCATGGTTAGATCCGCAGGTGTGAATGTTTTTAATATGTAAACATTTCTTTAAATGTTTGCTTTTCTGTGGCGAGTCTAGGTGGTGCTTACGTCATCGTCTAATCAAATAGGGCGATGGCGGGATAGAGGACATTTATTGTGACTGAAGTGTGATTAAAATGTGATCAGGTGCGAATTATTGATCTTTTTGTCTAGTTGTATAGACAAACTTTGCCATTTCCCGGCTATTACTTAATCAGTATGGAAAAACAGGAAGGGCAAATAATGAAAGATCTTGGCAATAAGGTTCACGCCTTTGGTAAGGCACTCATGATGCCGATTTCGGTAATCGCCGCCGCTGGGGTTTTCCTGGGTTTGGCGGCGGCAATGCAAAACCCGGCGGTCACCGGCGATGCTTTCGCCGACTTGCAGATCCCGCAGTTGATCATCGGTTTTATTCGCCAGGTGGCGGGCGCGCTGTTTGCTAACCTGCCGCTGTTTTTTGCGGTCGCCAGTGCGATTGGGTTGGCAAACGCAGAGAAACCCACGGCCGCCTTTGCGTCGGTAATCGGCTTTATTTCCATGCACGTTGGGGTGATGGCGACGCTGACGGCGCAGAACCTGACGCCCGCGACCACCACGGTCGATGCGCTGACGGGGGCGGGGATGGAACATACCGCCGCATTGATGTATGCCGCCGAATTTACCCAAACGCTGGGGATCTTCACCTACAACATGAGCGTACTGGGCGGCGTAATAGCCGGGGTGCTCACGGCGATGTTGCATAACCGCTTTTACACCATCGAACTCCCGACGGCCATCAGCTTTTTCGGCGGCCGGCGCTTTGTGCCGATCATTACGGTGGTGTGTCTGCCGTTAGTGGGGATCGGACTGGCGCTGATTTGGCCGACTATCGGTAAAGGTATCGCCTGGGTCGGCGAGTTAATTGGTCACAGCGGACAGTATGGCGCGTTCCTGTATGGCTTTTCCGAACGCATCCTGATCCCCACCGGGTTGCACCATATTTTAAATGAAACCGTGCGCTTTACCCCTATAGGCGGCGTGGCGACTATCGACGGTCAAACGGTGGTCGGCGCGCTGAACATCTTTAATGCGTCGTTGACTCATCCGGAAGCGGTCAGCGACGACGTTATTCGCAGCGCAACCCAGTTTCTGGCGCAGGGCAAGATCCCCATCATGATGTTCGGACTGCCCGGCGCGGCGCTGGCGATGTACCAATGCGCTCTCCCGGAGCATAAAAAACGCGTGAAGGCGCTGATGCTGGCGGGGGCGTTGGCCTCTTTCACCACCGGCATTACCGAACCGCTGGAGTTCTGCTTCATTTTCGTCTCGCCCGTTTTATATCTGATTCATGCGGCGCTTAGCGGTCTGTCTTTCATGCTGATGTCCGTGGCGCAGCTGATGATCGGCAATATTCAGGGCGGCGCCATTGATCTGGTGGTATTCGGCGTATTGGGCGGGTTGAAAACCAAGTGGTGGTATGCGGTGTTACTGGGGCTACTTTACTTCGTAACCTATTACTTCTCATTCAGGTTCATTATCAAACGAATGAATGTTGAGACGCCAGGGCGGGAATCTGAGGAACAACCCGCGGAAACGGCGCCGATCGCCGCCGACGAACGCACAAAAAACATCATCACCGGATTGGGGGGCGAGAGAAATATTGAGGAGGTTGACTGCTGTTTCACCCGTCTGCGCGTGTTGGTAAAAGACATGAGTCTGGTCGTCGATAAGACCTTGATGACGACCGGCGCGAACGGTATCAAGCGTGTCAATGAGCATAACATCCAGGTCATTTATGGCCCGAAGGTGGAAAAAATCGCCAATGAGGTTAAAACCGCGCTTGGAGTGACAGGGTAACGTAACGAACATCGGATAAAACGGGAAACGGCTATGACGAAGAGATACAGTATTGTGATTGTTGGCGGCGGATCAACCTGGACGCCGGGATTGTTGAAAGCGTTGTGCAAACGACAGAACACCTTTCCGCTCAGGCGGCTGGTCATGTTTGACGTTAATGCCGAACGTCAGGCGGTGATTGGCGATTTCGCCCGCTTACTGTTCAGCGAAGAGTACCCGACGTTGGAGTTTTCCTATACCACCGACGTTGACGAGGCTTTTCATGATGTGGATTTTGTCTTCTGTCAGATGCGCACCGGCGGATATGAAATGCGGGAGAAGGATGAAAAAATCCCGCTTTCTTTGGGCGTCATCGGACAGGAGACCTGTGGGCCGGGCGGTTTTGCGTATGGTATGCGCTCTATCGGCGACATGATTGAATTGGTGCAGAATGTGCGTTCCCGCTCGCCGGATGCGTGGATCCTCAACTATACCAATCCCGCCGCCATCGTGGCCGATGCGCTGCGGGTGAAATTTCCCCACGACCGGCGCATCCTGAATATTTGCGACCAGCCGGTCAATCTGCTGCGCTCTTACGCCCGGCTGCTGGGGCGGGATGTTAGTGAGTTCGAACCCGTCTATTTCGGCCTGAATCACTTTGGCTGGTTTACTCATCTGTATGACCGGGAAGGCGTGGATCTGCTGCCGCAGTTGAAAGAGATTATCAGTAGTCAGGGGTTTAAACCGGCGGACGCGGAGCAGCGGGACCGATCGTGGCTGGATACCTATGCGGTGGTCGCCGATATGCTGCGTGATTTTCCCGACTATCTGCCGAATACCTATCTGCAATATTATCTCTATCCCGATTACAAACTCAGCAAGCTGGACCCGAATTTTACCCGCGCCAATGAAGTGATGGCGGGGCGGGAAAAACGGGTGTTTGAAACCTGCCGCGCCGCGGTAAAAGCCGGCACGACGAAAGACGCCAGCGTGGTGCATAACGATGCGCACGGCGACATGATTGTCGAGGTGGCGGAGTCTATCGCTTATAACCAGCACCGGATTTTCGTGGTGATCGTGGAAAATAACGGCCTGGTGAATAACCTGGATGATACGGCGATGGTGGAAGTGGCGGCAACGCTGGGCATAAACGGCCCCCGGCCTTATGGCGTCGGCAACATCCCGACCTTCTATAAAGGTATGATTGAGCAACAGTTTGCCTATGAGCGCCTGACCATCGAGGCCTGGTTCGAAGGATCTTACACCAAGGCGTTGCAGGCGCTGACGCTTAACCGGCTGGTGGTGGATGCCAAAAAAGCCCGCAAGGTGCTGGATGCGCTGATTGATGCCAATAAAGGCTATTGGCCGGAGTTGAAGTAAGTTCCGCCGCCCGCTAGCCACCGGATTACCAGGCTAATAGCGGCCGCGGCGGCGCATCAAGCGTAAAGGTGTAGTGCCGCTGATTGTAATAAACATTCGACAGTTCGAAAGGCGACTCGTCGGCAAAGAATGCAATGACGCTGGCGCGCAGAACGGGTTCATCGCGTGCCAGCCCCAGCGCTTCCCGGACTTCGGAAGAGGGCAATTCCGCAAAGATCTGTTTATGGCTTCCTACGGCGTCGTATCCTTTTGATTTTAAATAGGCGTATTTGGAGCGGCCGAGCACCTGTTCGCTCAGGTCGGGGAACAGCGCTTGATTCATCCAGGATTGCTCGTAGACAAATGGCGTGCCGTCGATTAAACGCAGGCGCACCATATAGTGAACGGGCGTATTTTCGGCGATGCGCAGGGCGACGGCGACATCATGCGTTGCCGGCTGCTGAGAGAAATGCAGCAATCGATTGACGATCTTGCGCTGGGTGCTGTTCGCGACCTCGCTGGAGGTGAGATGTTGATCCAGCGGTAGCTGAACTTTAACTCGCGTATCCGGCTGCGCAACAAAGGTTCCCCGGCCGCGAAAGCGCTCGACCAATCCCTGTCTGACCAGATAATCCACGGCTTTGCGCGCCGTCATGCGCGAAACCTGGTATTGCTGACACATTTCCGCCTCGGTCGGCAGCGGATCGCCGGGCTTCAATTCATTTTCGCGGATTTGACGTCCCAGTATCTGCTCAATCTGTAGATAAAAAGGGATAAAGGAATGTTTATCAATCATCTCGTCTTTCTCCCGTTCGGCTTATCCGTTCAGATAGTATAGACGGGTAGTTATCTAGACAAGCATTCATCGATCTGCACGGCGCCGTTAACGAGCGCGGTGATATACTTATGACTCACGCCACGACAGAATCCCGCTATGGACATAAAACAGCTTATTTACCTCTGCAATCTGGAAAAAGAACGTCATTTCGGCCGCGCGGCCGAAGCCAGTTTCGTGAGTCAGCCGACACTCTCGATGCGGTTAAAAAATCTGGAGCGCGAGCTGGATCTGGCGCTGATTAATCGGGGAAACAATTTTGAGGGGTTTACGGCGGAGGGCGAGCGGGTGCTGGCCTGGGCGAGGGAGATCGTCTCCGTCTATCAGGGATTGAAAATGGAAGTGGCCTCGTTGAAACGCGGTGTCGGCGGGGTGTTGCGTATCGGGACGGTGCCGCAGAGTAGTATCGCCTTACCGCAAATGCTCACGGCCGTCAGCCGCCGCTATCCTGAGCTGGATTTTCAGATCTCCCTGTTTAGCGCCGATCGGCTGGTCGAAGCGCTGCATGCGCATGCCGTTGATGTCGGCATCGGCTTTTTTGAGCTGGCGCTCTTACAGGAGTGGCAATTTCAGGTCGCCCAGCTGACTGAGCAAGGGGTCGAACTGCTGTTTCATCCCCAACATTTTCCCCAGTTGGTGGGGGAAACGCCGCTGACGCCAGACTCCCTGGCTGCGTTGCCGTTGTGCCTGGCTGAATCCAGCCGCTATTTCCGGCGTTATCTGGACGCCCATTTTCGTGCGGCGAATATAACGCCCTGGGTGAAAGTGGAAAGCAGTTCGATCCTGCAACAGGTGCAGAGCGTTTTTACCGGGTTGGGGTGCGCCATCGTGCCGCGCGGCAGTTTGATGGCGGAAATGACGCCGGCGCTGCGCCTGCGGACTATCGTCTTGCCGCCGATGCAGCGATGTGCGGCCATCGTCGTGGCTCAGGCCGGAAAGGTCACGCCGCTGGCGCAGAATTTCTTCGAGGCGGCGCAGCAGTGGCTGCGGGATAATAAAGAGGGCGACTGATAGTGTTGTAATGCATTAATCATAGAGATCGTCTTCCTGTACCGGCGAGTGGGTTTTGCTGGGCCGAATGCGCCTGACCGAGTCGCGTATCACCAGTTTCCCGTTCAATAGCAGGCTGCCTGTGGGGGCATCCGGGCGCATCAAAAGATACTGCAACTGCCGGACCGCTTCTTCCCCTAACTCCTCGCGCGGAACATGGACGGACGTCAGCGGAATGTCATGGATTGACGCCAGATTAAAGCCATCCATGCTCATCACCGAGATATCCTGCGGTACGTGCAAACCGGCCCGCTGCAATGCATTCACTGCGCCGACCGCAATAAAATCCCCTCCCGCCAGAATGGCAGTCGGTCTTTTTTCGCTTGGACAGTTCGCCAGAAACTCGGCTACCGCCTGTTCGGATTCCGCCGTGCTGAAGTTGCGTATGGCGAGCAGATTGTATTGATCGGCGAACGGTAAATTATGATTCTGGTAAGCATCGCGGATCCCGGCCAGACGCAATTCCATGGTATAGCGCCGCAAACACAGCAGACTGAGTACATCACGATGCCCTTGTTCGAACAGATAATTAGCCGAGTGTTCTCCAATCAGCCGGTGATCGGGCGCGATGCTGGGCAGCTTCATTTTGCGATCGATACAGTTAATCAGCACGCAGGGTTTCCCCATATCGGCCGCCAACGAATGAATATAGGGGTCGTCAATGCCGATAAGTATCGACGCCTCGGTATCCGGATCGCCCATCTTGTCCATGAATAGGGGCACGTCGCTGTTATTTTCGTCCAGGCCGCAGTAGCGCAGGCGGACCTCATGCGGCGCCAGGGCGTCAATAATGCTTTGGAGCACTTTGTGGTAAAAGATGTCAGACCGCACGTCAAATGCGCGCTGCGGAGCAAAGACCATCAGGCTGTTCAATAACAGCCGTCCGGTAACCAGATCGTCCAGTACGCCATACTGACGGGCGCAGTTGAGAATACGCTTTTTGGCAGACTCACTGGTATTGGCCTTACCAGATAATACGCGCGAAACCGTACTGATGGATAATCCGGTTTGTGCCGCAATTTCCCGTATTTTCAGGTTTCTTTTCATTTTGTGATCTCGTTCAACTTAGAAAATGACAAAATTTTCATAAAGAGTAAACCCTGTCAGGATAGGCCCAATTAACCCGTTTGGTACAAATTTGAGCCTATCATGAAAATCCTTGCAAAAAAGTGAGTGTCACGTTGTTTTCAATTGCACTACTTTGAATTTGGTAAACCAATTCATGATGTATAGATAATTGGTTTTTAATTTAAATGCAATTAATACAACAAGATAAAAGAATTGATGTGATCTCGCGCATAAAAAAATACAAATATGCGTTGACATGTCAGGCCAATATAACCTTACCTCCTTGCAAGGAGTTCATATGAGTATCGATATTAACCAATCACCTGCTGGCACAAAGGGAAAGCGTAAATTCAGGAACCTTCGCTGGTGGGTGCTGACGCTGTTTTTACTTGGGGTGACCGTTAACTACATCACACGTAACTCACTCGGCATATTAGCGCCGGAACTGAAAACCAGTCTGAACATCACCACCGAACAATACTCATGGATTGTCGGCGCTTTCCAACTGGCCTATACCATTTTCCAACCGCTCTGTGGTTGGCTGATCGACGTTATCGGTTTAAAGATCGGCTTTATGGTTTGCGCCATGATCTGGGCGTTGATGTGCATGCTGCATGCCGGCGCCGGAAGCTGGCTGCATCTAGCGATACTTCGTTTCTTTATGGGGGCTTCCGAAGCGGCGGCGACGCCCGCCAACGCCAAAACGATTGGCGAATGGTTCCCTAAAAAGGAGCGGCCGATCGCCGCGGGTTGGGCCGGCGTCGGATTCTCCATCGGCGCCATGCTGGCGCCGCCGATTATCGTCATAGCGCATGTCAGTTTCGGCTGGCAGGGCGCGTTTATGTTCACCGGCGGGTTGGCGATGCTGTGGGTGGTGCTGTGGTGGCTGTTCTACCATAACCCGTCCGAACACCCGAATCTGAGTAGCGAAGAACTGGACTTTATCCGCCAGGATAACGAACCGGCTCCGGTTAAACTGCCGTTTTTCACCGCGCTGAAAACCGTATCGAAAGACAAACGTTTTTACGGTATCGCCATTCCGGCTTTCATGGCTGAACCTGCCTGGGCGGTGCTGAGTTTCTGGGTTCCGCTTTATCTGGCCAGCGAACGCGGCATGGATCTTAAACAAATCGCCATGTTTGCCTGGTTGCCGTTCCTGGCGGCCGATCTCGGCAGCGTCGCCAGCGGTTATTTGACTCGCCTGTATGTGCGTTGGTTTGGTTATTCGCGGGTGAATTCCATTGTCGCCAGTTCAGTGACCGGGGCGTTCCTGATGTTGTCGCTGGCGCTGGTTGCCCTGGCCCGCGATCCCTGGCTGGCGATCCTGCTGATCTCCATCGGCGGATTCGGCCACCAGGTGATCTCCTGCATGCTGAGCGCGCTGGTCGTCGAATCCTTTGACAAAGGACAGATGGCGACGGTTAACGGTATGCGCGGCTCCTTCGCCTGGATCGCCAGCTTCTTGTTCTCGCTGTTAATCGGTGTGACCGCGGACAAAATCGGCTTTAATCCGCTGTTTGTCGCGATGGGCTTTTTCGACCTGATCGGCGCGATATTCCTAATTACCTTTATCGCTGAACGCCGGCAGAAAAATCGTCAGATTTAATTCTATCTTTGCTAATCATCCTGAAAAGGACGCTGTATGAAAACGCTAAAAAATTGGGTATTTCGCCATCAGACGCAAGATCATATCGAACTGCTGGTCGATGGAAAGCACATTTTCCGCTTATATATTCTGGAATCGGACCTGGGCCGGGTATTGATCAAGCAAAATGGCCAACTGAAGCTGAACCGTACCTGGAGTATCGCCCCACAGCAGGATGTTCCCTGGGAGGGGCGCAACAGGGAAAGCTGCGAGGGATTCAGCCTGCCGGGCTTCTCGCTGGAGGAGTATAACGGCGGTTTACGCGTCAGCACCGAGCGTATGCGGGTTATCATTCATCAGCCGCTGTGGCTGGAGTGGGAATACCGTAATGCGCAGGGTGAATGGCAGCAACTGGCGATGGATCGCACCACCAGCGCCTATATGTTCAATATGCATGGCGATGGCGTTGCCCACTACCAGCGTCGTTTTGCCGAAGATCGTTACTACGGTCTAGGCGAAAAAGCCGGCGATCTTAACCGTAACGGCAGACGCTTTGAGTTTCGCAATCTGGATGCGATGGGCTATAACGCGGCGACCACCGACCCGCTGTATAAGCATATTCCGTTTACCATTACCCGGCGCAAGGATGTCAGTTTCGGGTTGTTCTATGACAACCTGAGCAGCACCTGGCTGGATTTGGGGAATGAGATCGATAATTACCATCAGGCCTATCGGCGCTATCAGGCCGAAGCGGGCGATCTGGATTACTATCTTTTCCTTGGCTCGCGCGTGCTGGATGTCACCAAAGCCTTTGTCCGCCTGACCGGCAAAACCTTGTTCGGGCCAAAGTGGAGTCTGGGCTATAGCGGCTCCACCATGCACTACACCGATGCGCCGGATGCGCAGAAACAGCTGATGAAGTTTATCGAACTGTGCCGCCGGCACGATATTCCCTGCGATTCATTTCAACTGTCATCCGGCTATACCTCTATCAACGACAAGCGCTATGTCTTTAACTGGAATTACGACAAAGTGCCGCAGCCAGAGGTGATGTCGCAGGCGTTTCATGACGCCGGCTTGAAACTGGCGGCCAATATCAAGCCCTGTTTATTGCAGGACCATCCTAAATACGCGGAAGTTGCGCAGCAAGGGCTGTTTATTCGCGACTCAGAGTCTGATGCGCCTGAGCGTTCCAGCTTCTGGGATGACGAAGGCTCTCATCTCGACTTCACCAACCCGGCGACGGTGGCCTGGTGGCAAGAGAACGTCACCCGTCAACTGCTGCAAAAGGGCATTGATTCGACCTGGAACGACAACAATGAATACGAGGTCTGGGATGGGGAGGCGCGCTGCCACGGCTTTGGCGAACAGATAGCGATTAAAGCTATCCGGCCGCTGATGCCATTACTGATGATGCGGGCCTCGCTGGAAGCGCAGCAGCGTTTCGCGCCGCAACTGCGTCCTTACCTGATCTCCCGTTCCGGCTGCGCGGGCATGCAGCGCTATGTTCAGACCTGGAGCGGTGATAATCGCACCAACTGGCAGACGCTGCGTTACAACACCCGCATGGGCGTCGGCATGAGTCTTTCCGGTATTTATAACGTCGGGCACGATGTCGGCGGTTTCTCCGGCGATAAACCCGATGCGGAGCTGTTTGTCCGCTGGGTGCAGAACGGCGTGATGCACCCGCGTTTTACCATTCACTCATGGAATGACGATCATACCGTTAATGAGCCCTGGATGTATCCGGAAGTCACCCCGGCAATCCGCAACGCCATCGCGCTTCGTTACCGCCTGCTGCCTTATCTTTATACCTTATTCTGGCGGGCCAGCGCCGACGATGAACCGATGCTGCGGCCGACGTTCCTCGATCACGAACACGATGAAGCCACTTTCGCCGAAACGGACGATTTTATGTTGGGTCAGGATGTGTTGGTCGCCAGCGTGGTGGAAGCGGGACAGCGGCAGCGTGAGGTTTACCTGCCGGCCAACGAGCAGGGATGGTACGACTTTTATCAAGGGCAGTGGTACAGCGGCGGACAAACCATCACCCTGGATGCGCCGCTGGAACGCCTTCCCCTGATAATCCGCGCCGGCGCTATGCTCCCGCTTTCCGCGCGTACGGCATTTGTCCGCCATGAAGAGGATAATCAGCGCGAGTTTCTATTGTTCCCGCCGATAGGCCATGGGGAAGACAGCGGACTGCTATTTGAGGATGATGGCGAAACCTGGGCATGGCAGCAGGGGCAGGGGCTGTGGTTACGCTGGAAAATCGTCAGCGATAATCAGCGTATTGATATCACTTTCAGCAGTGAAGGTCAGTACAAACCCGCCTGGACGCAGGCCGCCGTTCGTCTGCCCGCCGGAGAACGCAGAGAACTGTATATCAATAACGTGCGTAGCAACATTTTTGAGCTGTAATAAAAAACCCCTACGAGGCATCGTGGGGGTTTTTTTAATCATTTACCGTTTTGGCGGATTAATTATCCAGTTCCAGCTCGTTCATCGCGGCGATGTTAAAACCGCCATCGACGTGCAGAACTTCACCGGAAATACCGGCTGCCAGATCGGAGCACAGGAATGCCGCGGAGTTGCCGACATCCTCGATAGTGACGACGCGGCGAATCGGCGTAACCGCTTCACAGTGGGACAGCATTTTCTTGAAGTTCTTGATGCCTGACGCGGCCAGCGTACGGATTGGGCCCGCGGAGATGGCGTTAACGCGCACACCTTGAGCACCCATGGCGTTCGCCATATAACGCACGTTCGCTTCCAGAGACGCTTTCGCCAGGCCCATTACGTTGTAGTTAGGGATGGCGCGTTCCGCACCCAGATAGGACAAGGTAACCAGCGCAGAATTTGGATTCAGCATGTTGCGGCAGGCTTTCGCCATCGCCACAAAGCTGTAAGAGCTGATGTCGTGGGCAATGCCGAAACCTTCGCGGGTTACCGCATCAACATAATCGCCGTCAAGCTGATCGCCCGGAGCGTAAGCGATGGAGTGAACGAAACCGTCAAATTTCGGCCAGACTTTACCCAGTTCGACAAACAGCGCGTCAATACTTGCATCTTCGGCGACATCACACGGCAGAACAATGCTGGAACCCAGTTCGCCGGCAAAGCCTTCAACGCGAGATTTCAATTTATCATTTTGATAGGTGAACGCCAGCTCGGCACCTTCGCGGTGCATGGCCTGTGCGATACCGAATGCAATGGAACGGTTACTGGCAACACCAGTTACCAGAATGCGCTTACCGGTAAGAAAACCCATAGCAGTAATCCTTGTGAACATTGTTGCTGCAATCATCAATATTAAAAATAATCAGTTAATGATGACCGAGGTGAATAAACCGGGCGATTCTACCATGTATGGAGTTGATAAGGGTACTCCGAAGCAGTCTCGCCGTTTTTTAAGCCTCCCGTCCGTTTTTCAAGCGGCGGATCCGCCGCCATTGAAACTTTCCGGGGGCCTTGCTGTTTAACGTTGCGCGCCATCCTGCCGCCAGGCATCGGCACTCAGCGCTTCACCGAAATGGCTGGCGATCAGGCGTTTGGTAAAGTCATGCAGCGGCGAAGCCAGCACGTCGGCCGTGCTGCCGCGCTCGACCACTTCACCCGCCTGCATAACCAGAATCTGATCGCTGACGTGCTTCATCATGCCCAGATGCTGGGTGACGTAAATATAAGAGATGCCATGTTTTTCCTGGAGTTCCAGCATCAGATTAATAATTTGTGACCGCATAGACATATCCAGCGACGCCAGCACTTCATCCGCGATGATGACTTTAGGCTGCAGGATCAGCGCCCGCGCCAGCCCGACGCGCTGTTTCTGACCGGGGGCCAGCGCGTGAGGATAATAATAGGCATGATCCGGCCGCAGCCCTACCTGTTGCAGCGTCAGGTTGATGGCTTTCTCACGCGCTTCGGCGCTGAGGTCGGTATTCAGACGCAACGTCACATCCAGCAACTGTCCAATGCGCTGACGGGGATTCAATGCATTGCCGGCATCCTGGAAAATCATGCGGATGCGCTGGCTGCGATAGTTATAATCGCCGTAATGCAGCGGATGATCGTCGATCAGCAACTCGCCGGAGGTGGGGGCGATGGTGCCCGCCAGCATTTTTGCCAGCGTGGACTTTCCCGAACCATTTTCGCCGACGATGGCCAGAGTCTGACGTTCGCGTAAGGTAAAACTGACGGACTTCACGGCTTCAACATGCTGACGGCGAAACAGACCGGTGCGATAGCGGAACGTTTTGGTTAGGTTACGGGCTTCAAGCAACGTTTCAACCATCAGGATTCCTCCATATTGAGCGGGAAGTGGCAGGCGTACCAATGGTTCTTTACCGATATCAGCGGGGGAGCCTGCATGCATTTTTTCTGCGAGTAGGGGCAACGCGGCCCTAATCGGCAACCCACCGGCAAATGCTCCAATGAGGGGATCGCGCCCGGCAGGGTATTCAGCCGGCTTTTATGCGGCAGCGAACGCCCAAAATCCGGCATCGCCCGAATCAGCGCCTGGGTATAAGGGTGATTCGGCGCGCTAATCAGATCTTCACTGGTGGCGCTTTCCACCGTCTGTCCGCAGTAGAGCACGTTAATCCGGTTCGCCCATTTGCTCATGGTTTGCAGGTCATGACTGATCAGCAGGATAGTGGTGTTGTTATTCTGATTCAGCCGCGACAAGAGGCGAAAAATCTGCGCCTGGGTGGTGGATTCCATCGCATTGGTCGGTTCATCGGCGATCAGCAGGCGCGGTTGGTTCGCCAGCGCGATGGCGATCATCACTTTTTGGCACTCCCCGTCGGTCAGTTCATAAGGGTAGCTGCCCATGATATTTTTGTGATCTTTGATGCCGACGCGGTGCAGCAGCTCGACGGCCCGGCGTTTACGCCAGTTGAACCGCTGCCACCAACGGCCTTTATAGGTCCAGCCGGGGATGGCCTGTATCAGCTGGCGGCCGATATTTTCAGAGGGATCCAGACAGGACTGCGGCTCCTGAAAAATCATGGATACGTTGTGGCCCACCAGCTTACGCCGCTCGCGCGGCGACAACTGCAGCAGATCTATGTCATCAAAGCGGAAACGATCGGCGGTAACCTTCCAGTTATCTTTGGTGATGCCGCAGATAGCCTTGGCGATCAGACTTTTGCCGGAACCAGACTCGCCCACCAGCCCGCGGATCTCGCCTTCATTGAGCGTCATACTGACCCGGTCGACGGCTTTTACCGGGCCGTCTGAGGTGAGGAACTCAATGGTCAGATTACGAATATCGAGTAATGCCATAATTTCGTCTCCGCCATTATTCCGTTTCCGCCACCAGGGCGCGGCGAATGCCGTCCCCCAGCAGGTTAACAATCAGCACGCTTATGGCGATTGCCGCACCGGGCAACATGACCGTCCAGGGCGCGGCATAGACCAGCTCCAGGGAGTTTCCCAGCATGGCCCCCCATTCGGTCGCGGGCAACTGCGCGCCAAGATCGAGGAATCCCAACGCGGCGATATCCAGAATGGCGATGGATAAGGCGCGAGTGAATTCAGATACCAGTATCCCCGCAATATTCGGCAATACCACATTCCAGATAATATAAAAGGTCGATGCGCCATCAAGCCGGGTGGCGATGACGTACTCTTTGTCCATTTCATCATGCACCGTGCTGTATATGGTGCGAACCATGCGCGGAACCAGCGCCAGCCACACGGCCAGCATGGCATGCTCCAGCCTGGGGCCGATAAAGGCAATCACCACAATGGCCAGCAGCAACGATGGAATCGACAACAGCGTATCGAGAATATGGTTGAGCACGGCGGAGCGCAGTCCGTGAGTGACGCCGGCCAGGATGCCTAACACGACGCCACACAGCGCGGCGGCAAGGGTGACGATCAACGACGACCCGACGGTAGGGGCGGCGCCGCTCAACAAACGGCTTAAGAGATCGCGGCCCAGATCGTCAGTACCGAGGAAGAAAGAGACTTCGCCGTAGTGCGACCAGGACGGCGGCAGCATCTGGTAGCCGAGGAATTGCTGGCCGACGTCATAGGGCGCCAGCCATTTTCCGAACAGGCACAGCCCCAGCAAAAGAAGAAAGCCGTAAAAACCGATCATGGCCAACGTGTCCTGGTGGAATACTCGCCAGGTATCCGCCAGACGGCTGGGAAGGCGTTTTTCGCTGTAAACATTATCGTAGGGCATACGACTCCTTATGTTTCAGCGGGTTAGTCATTGCTCCCCCGATATCGGACAACACATTAATCGTAATGACCATGGCGCCGACGACAATGACGCCCGCGGAGATCGCCGCGTAATCCTGCTGGCGAATGGCATTAACCAGCCAGCGCCCCAGCCCCGGCCAACTGAACACCACCTCCGTTATCATGGTCAGCGTCAACATGGTGGAAAACTGCAGCCCCAGTTTGGGCATAATCGGCGGTAACGCATTGTGCAGGAGATGACGGCGAATAATGGTCAGCGGCGATAAACCGCGCGTCGCCGCCGCCTTGATGTAGTTTTTGCCCATCACGTCGGTGGTGCTGATGCGCATCAGTCTGATAACCTCCGTCGTCGGCCCGACAGCCAGCACGGTTATCGGCAGGATCAGATGCCGCACCGCACTGATAATCATCTCATTGCGATAGGGCGAGTCAGACAACCAGGCATCGATCAGCGCAAAGCCGGTGACGGCTTTGACCTGATAAAGGAGATCGAAACGTCCGGATACCGGCAGCCAGCCAAGATGCAGTGAGAAAAACAGCGTAAGCAGCAGCGCCAGCCAGAATACCGGCAGGGAAAAGCCGACCAGCGCCAGCGCGCTGATAATGATATCCGGCCCTTTATTCTGCATAACCCCGGCGGTAATGCCCAACGGGATCCCCACCAGTAAAGAGAGCGCGAAGGCCAGCAAGCAAAGTTCGATGGTGGCCGGGAACACCTCTTTTAACTGTACGATAATGGCTTGGCCGTTGATGCTGGAGCGGCCGAAGTCGCCTTGCAGCAGGCTGGTGAGATAAAAACGATACGCATCAAACAGCGTTGCGCCGTTAAGCGGCGCATGCGGGGTGTAATAACTCAGGCTGAAACCCAACAGCGTCAGCAGAAACAGCGTAACCAGCAGCAACAGCAGGCGACGCAGGGTAAAGATAATCACGGTTTTTCTCCTTCAGCGGCGTGTTGTGAAGAAGGCTCTTGCGGCGCGCTTTCCTTGGCGCGGTCAGCGTCGCTTTCCCGGAAAACACCGGCAAATGAGGCGTTGCCGAACGGGCTAAGCACAATCCCTTTCATATCATAACGATAAGCCAGCAGGCGTAAAGAGGACGCCAGGGGTAAAACCGGCAGTTGTTCCGCCAGAATCCTCTGCGCCTGCTGGTAGTATTCAATGCGCTTTGATAACTGCTGTGAGGAGAGGGCGTTTTGCAACACGTCATCAAACTCTGCATTACACCAGTGAGCATAGTTGGTTTGGGATGGAATAGCGGCGCAGCTCAATAACGGACGAAAAAAACTGTCCGGGTCGTTGCTGTCCGTCGTCCAGCCGGCAAGGGTTAAATCATGGCTGAGTTCCATCAGCCGGGCTTCCTGAAAACGGCCTTCAACCGGCACAATCGTCACTTGTATGCCAACCTGAGCCAGGTCGGCCTGGATCAGCTCGGCGGTTTTCAGCGGGCTGGGGTTGTAGGATTGCGATGTGCTGGGCACCCACAAACGCAGGCTGATATTGGAGATACCCAACTCTTGCAATAGCTGCCGGGATTTTTCCGGGTTGTATTCCGTTATCTTCGCGTCATTATCATAGGCCCAGGAGGCACGCGGTAAGATCGAGGCGGCCGTTTCAGCCGTGCCGTAATAAATTGACTGCATCAGGCGATCGTTGTTTATCGCCAGCGCAATGGCTTCGCGCATGC
Organism: Brenneria goodwinii; assembly: GCF_002291445.1. Taxonomy (NCBI): domain Bacteria; kingdom Pseudomonadati; phylum Pseudomonadota; class Gammaproteobacteria; order Enterobacterales; family Pectobacteriaceae; genus Brenneria; species Brenneria goodwinii. The sequence continues at coordinate 1,512,848 of NZ_CP014137.1, forward strand.
GGCGGTCATCCAATGGCGGTTTACGCACATTAAACGCCAGATAGGCGACGTTCATTCCGGGGCGTAATGACAGACGCAGCCGCGGATCGTTACGCAAAATCGCCAGTTGGCTAACGGCGGGATAAGCCAGAATATCGCACTCCCCGGTCAATAATTTGGACAGACGGCCCGTACCACCCGAGCCGAGATCAACCACGACCTGTTGCATGCGCGGTTGCCCGCGCCAGTAGGCGTCGTTACGCGTCAGGCGGATATATTGTCCGTTGCGATATTCATCCAACCTATAGGGGCCGGTGCCGACCGGCTCGCGATCCAGCAATTCTTTCTTATCGTTATCAGCCAGCACCTGCGCATATTCGGCGGAGAGGATCGGCGCATAGTGCGTTGCCAGGTGCCAGAGAAAAGAGGCGTCGGGCTTGTTCAGTCGAATCTCAACGCCGTACTCACCTAATTTGCGGATGTTTTTGACGGAATCGGCAAATTGCAGACTGTCGAAATAGGGATACTCGCCGCCGTTAACGTCATGATAGGGGTGATCCTTATTCAACATGCGTTGAAAGCTGAACACGACATCATCCGCGTTCATTTTACGAGTAGGACTGAACCAACTGGTGGTTTGGAAATGAACGTCGTGACGCAGATAAAAACGATACGTCGCCCCATCATCCAGCACTTCCCAGCGCTGCGCCAATTCCGGCATCAGCCGATAAGTGTAGGGGTCGACATCCAGCAGCCGGTCGTAAAGCTGAGCCGCCAGGGTATCGATCGTGACGCCGCTGCGCGCCATTTGCGGGTTAAACGTATTCAGCACGTCATTTACGCAGTAGACGAAACCACTTTGGCGGATATCGGCCAACGGCGCGGGGACTGTTGGAGGCGAAGGCAAAGGAGACGCCAAAGCAGGTATTGCTAGCCAGGCGAATGCCAATGCGAAACAGATTTTTCCAGACATACGGGATTTTTCAGTCAATACGTAATAAACAGAGTGTACCGCACTATGGCAATCCTCCCCACCGTGTTATGCGCGTATGGCGACTTTCCGACCGTTTTTACCGGCAACGGGATGTTGTGTTATGCCAATGTGGTTAGCGATCCGGTCTGAAAGGGATGCCGTTCATTATCACGCTCCAGTCGGCATCGGAAAAGACGGACGACGCCGCACGTTTGGGGCAAGGGAGTTTTTGCAATATCCGAACGATGATCTCGTGCGGTCATGTAAGCACTAATCGTATTCGTTGGAATGTCGTGTAACGGGCGGTTTTTTGCCATAGATCATGTTTGCGGCATTAATCGTAATAAATACGGATTATTTACTAAATCCTGACTGTGGGCTGCCGTTATAGCTAAAATGTTGTCCGCATAATGGAGCAAGCTGGATGGATGGTATCAGGCCTCATCGCACCCCTGACGTCGAATTTTCACAGAAAGCGGAAGAAGGTGTTACCGATAATGCCGCTGATTTTCCGGTTGATGCTGCCATGACGACATTCGAAGCCATTGACGTTGCTGATGAGTGTACGGATAGCGCGCAACATGAGGCCGAGAATTCGCCGCCGGTATTAAGCGCAGAAGAAATCGACGCGAAAAAGGAGCAGATAAGGCAGTTAAAAAATAACTCGCTTTGCGATCCGCTGGATCGTGTCTCTGATTTGGCGGCGTCTTTTTTTATCATCGCCCTGGAAGGAACGCATGCGCCGGCCAATGAACTCGCCAATGCGCTGCACGATGCCTTCTCCAGTCCGTTGGATAGTGAAAAGACGGCAATGATTGAATCTTTTGAAATAGCGATGAAAAAAGAGATGCTCTCTTTTATCAAAACGACGTTCATCACCGAAGCGTACCAGCCCGCGGCGGCAAAAGTCATTGACAACTATATCAGGGAGCTTGTGTCGCGCCGGGACTGCATACGATTGGGCGCGGCCAAAGCGGAATTTTTACTTGCATCCGGCCTGGAGGATGAAAAACACGCTGAGGCGATGCAGCGCGATATAGAGGCGTTACAACAGGGCGTGTATCACTCGCAGCTGGAAATGCGTCAGGCGTTATCCATTGCCGACGGCGCCTATAGCGCCGTAGATATGCTCGATCAGTTTGAAATGATGCTCAGACGCAGTAGCCGCTCTTTGCCGACGCTGGATACGGAGTTGCAGCATTTAAGCCTGCTGGCCGATAGCTGGGATGATTTTGTGCAGAAGTATGCGCCGTGGACGCTAAAAAAACGATGAGAACGCGTAACGCATAGCGAGTGAAAGGACAATAAACAGAGTGTGAGCAAGCGGGAAGGAACCCTATAATCAGTATGGAAATGAGAAAAATTCTCAACAAAGTGCTTTACAGGTGATACTGAGAACCATTATCATCATTTTGCACTTCAGAAGTCGCCTCTTCCCAGGCACTGAAGAAGAGCACGACATTGCTCACATTGCTTCCAGTATTATTTTAGCCAGCCTAGGTGCTGGCTTTTTTTTTATGTCGGCCATAGCTATCCTTGCCGCTTAACGCCGCTGGCCTAAAGAATGAGATCCGGTTTTTTATTGAAATGTTATCAGGCATGCCGCCTTGTCTGCTGGCATGCCTGATGGTTCGGCGGCAAAAACGATCAGCTGATTTTTCCGTGGCGAACGCTGTTGACGCGCGCGCCGCCGTTCTGGGCGAACAGGCTCAAGTGGCTTTGCTGCTCGTGAGGATAGATACGGCTGCTCAGGCAACTTTCGCCATCATTGACGAAGACTTCAACCGAAGAACGGTCGAAGAAGATGCGCAATTGCAGGTTGTCGGAAAGGGGCAGGGGCACGCTGCGATAGCCGCTGATGTTATATGCCGGATAGCGGCGCTCCAGCACCAGACGCTGCGCCTGATTATCTACGTAGATAAACAGCCCCTGTTCATTGTTCGGTTCGCTGCCGAGCGACACGCCATACTTCTCGGCATCGCTGTTCTGGAGATCGACATCCAGCGTCACGAACTGCGCGGCGCAGTCCTGAGCCAGCGGCAGGCTGCCATTCTTCAGCTCAACGTTGCACTGTTGACGGTCTTCATGGCAGCAGGCGTCGATTTCTGCTGCCGGCACCACCCGCAATCTATTGTCCGATGTCAGCGTCAATTCGCGCGGCATTGACAGCATCCCCGCCCATAAATGCTCTTTCTCCGGCATCAGGGATTCCCACATATCCAGCCAGCCCAGCATAATGCGCCGGCCATCCGGCGCCAGCAGTGTTTGCGGCGCGTAGAAATCGTGACCGGCATCGATCTCGATAAACGGGGTTTCAATCATAAACTCACTGCCGGGCTGCCATGTTCCGATCATATAACCGCTCTGGAATAAATTGCGGTTGCGATAACCTTCGGTCTTCATTCCCTGTGGGGAAAACAGTAAAACCCATTTATCGCCCAGCGGGAAAAAGTCAGGGCATTCCCACATGTAACTTTCGCCCGCAGCCGAGCGCGCCAGCAGCCCCTGCGGCTCCCAGTTACGCAGGTCGGTTGAGCGCCACAGACGAACTTCTCCCCGATTTTCCACCTTAAGCCCGAGCACCACGTACCAGTAGTCACCCATTTTCCAGACTTTGGGATCGCGGAAATGCTGGATCCCTTCCGGGGCATCAATGACCTTACCCTGCGGCGTGAAATGGATGCCGTCGCGGCTGGTGGCCAGGCACTGTACCTGCCGTAATCCTGCATCGCTGGCGCGATCGCCCTCGTGCACGTGACCGGTATAGATCAGCGCCAGTTCGCCGTTGTTGTCCACCGCCGAGCCGGAGAAGCAGCCATCTTTGTCATCTTTACCCGCCGGCGCCAGCGCTACCGGCAGATGCTCCCAATGGATCAGGTCGCGGCTGCGGGCATGGCCCCAGTGCATCGGCCCCCACACGGGTTCATAGGGGTAATGCTGATAAAACGCATGGTACATGCCGTCATACCAAACCAGGCCATTCGGATCGTTCATCCAACCGACGGTCGGCGCCAAATGCCAGGTTGGATACCACTCCATGTTCATTAAGGGCCGCGTAGCGGCAATGTAACTATTGGCTTTTTCTAATAACTCAATCATAGCAACTCACTTTATTGTGCGCGGGGTAAAGGTGGGGGAAGGCTGGACAGTCTTATTGGGTTCCAGCAGGAAGCAGGAAACCAGCGTGGTGAACAGCACCATGCCGCCCATAAACAGGTAGGTGCGGGCGAAACCGAACAGCTCATAGCTGTAACCTACGATAGGGGACAACAGACTGCTGACCACGGAACTGATACAGGTGAAGCCTACCAGGTAAATGGTTGTCGATAAGCGTTTGTCGAAGTTCAGACTGTTATATTTAAACAAAGAAATCAACAGGATGGGTAATTCAACCGCGTGCAGCAGTTTCATTAACGAGATGAGGACGACGCCGTTGACCAGACCGGATCCGATAACGCGTAACGCCATAATGCCGCTGGCTAAAATCAAACCGTTTTTGGCGCCGATGCGGTTAACCAGGAACGGGGCAAGGAACATGCCGCCGGCTTCAAGGAATACCTGCAGTGAATTCAGGTAGCCGAACATACTGTTGCCGGAGTGCAAATCGGGAAACTGTGAAGCAAAATAGACTGGGAACTGCTGGTCATATACGCCGTAAATACAGGTGCCGATAACAAAGACCACTAGCGCCCAGAAACGCGACAGACGCAACAGCCCCAGGGCATCGGCCAGGGTGATTTTTGACGGATCGCCGAACTGAAGCTGGCTCATGGCATTTTCTTTGGCGATGCGTACCTGACTCAGACACAGCAGAAACAGGCCGCCGGAAAGGGAGGCCAGCGCAAAGTTGTACCAGGGATTAATATTGAAGTTGATGCCGGCGAAGAAGGTGGCGACGGCCCAACCCAGCGATCCCCACATTCTGGAGCGGCCATATTCAATGCCTTTCAGGCGGCAAAAACGTTCAATATAGGCTTCCAGCAGGCCGATACCGCCGTTGAAAGTCGCGCCGATATATAACCCGCCGGCAATGCTGCCGAGATAAATATTAAAACGCAGAAGGTCGGCGAACAGCATAAAAAACGGCCCGCTGCCTATCAGCAGGAGAGCAATGAACCATAGCTGGTGTTTACCCAGCCCCAGTTTGTCCTGGATGTAACCATAAATCGGTTGCGAGCAGAACGACACCAGCAAAATCGCCGAGAAAATTATGCCGGTATCGGTGGCTCTAAGATTCACGTACTGGTTTAGCCAGATGGATAACAATGAGCAGGTCGATGACCAGGTAAAGAAAAAAAAGAAAAAGAGGCAGCTTAATAAAATATAGGTTTTTCTTGTTTCAGCGTTCATCAGTGTGACTCCTGACAGGTCGATGGCTGAATTGTTAACGTTAACTATGAAAAAACTAAAGCAGTTCGTTGTTGGAATGTGATGTTAATCATGAAAGTTAACGTTAACATTTTATTTTGTTCCGCAACCCGCTAGATTCCATTCAAGAGCGATTTCCAATTCCGTCCGAAGTGACTTTCCTGCTGAATACGCGGGACGGTACGGTAATACATTTTATTTTATAATCAAAGTGTTATTGAGGTATTTATGACGAGTAAAGTCTGGGTGTTGGGCGATGCGGTAATTGATCTATTCGCTGATGATATGCAGCGTTTATTACCTTGCCCCGGCGGCGCGCCGGCTAACGTGGCGGTGGGCATTGCCCGGTTAAACGGTAACAGCGCGTTTATTGGCCGCGTGGGCGATGAACCCTTTGGTCATCGTTTACAGCAAGTTTTGCAACAGGAAAACGTCGACACCTCATACCTGCACTACGACGCCCGCCATCGAACCTCTATTGTGTTGGTTACGTTGAACGAAGAGGGGGAACGACAGTTTACCTTTATGGTGCGGCCGGGCGCCGATCTGTTTCTTGAACCGGGCGATTTACCCGCTTTTTCCGCTGGGGAATGGCTGCACTGCTGTTCTATCGCACTGGCGGCAGAGCCATCGCGCTCCACCACGCTACAGGCGATGGCATCCGTCAGGCAGGCCGGCGGCTGGCTCAGTTTCGACGCCAATCTGCGCGACGATTTGTGGCCGGATCGCAGCCAGATGCGCGCCTGCGTCAAACAGGCGCTGGCGCTGGCCGATGTGGTGAAACTCTCCGATGAAGAACTGACGCTGATCACGGAAATCGACGATATGGAGCAGGCGATGACGGCGTTGGCTGATGAAATCAGCCCGTCGCTGCTGGTGGTCACTCAGGGGAAAGCCGGCGCCTGGGCAGGGCGGCCGGGTAAAATGACGTTCTATCCGGCGCACGCCGTGCGGGCGGTGGATACCACCGGCGCCGGCGATGCGTTTGTCGCCGGTCTGCTGGCCGGATTGAGTGAGATGGGCGTGCAATGGCGGGATAGCGCCGCGCTGCCGGCGATGATCGCGCAGGCTCAGGCCTGCGGCGCGTTGGCGACTACCTCGAAAGGGGCGATGACGGCGTTGCCGTATCGGGACACGCTGATTCGCTATCAGACGGAAACGGAAGCCGCACTGTCGTAAAGACTGGCTGGAGCACGCCGTGCTCTAATATCAAGGCGCGGCGTTTTGTGCATGATTCCCGGCATTCGGCGTCGTTCCGCCGCCGCACAGCGGAAAAGGGCGCGCAGCCAGAATAAGTTAAACGGCTATCGGCATGGTTTTTTCTTCTCTCAGGCAGTCGAGGAACAAGCGCATCGTCGTCGTTTGCTGCGCTTCCCGGCGGCGAATGAATAGCGTCGAGACGCGTGCTATCGATTCATCGACGGTATGTACCTGCAACCTGTCGGCCAGACCGGATTTTGCCACCACCGATCGCGGCAGCAACGTAATTCCCACGCCGGCGCCGATGCAGCCGAGGATACCGTCCAGCGAGCCGAAATCCAGACGCTGGAACGACGGCCTGCCGAGATAAACCAGCAACTGCTCCAACCGTTGACGATAGGCGCAGCCCATGCGGAACATCAGCGCCGTCACCGGTTGGCTATCCATACGAAATGCCTGCAAGGTCGGCCAGCGGCGCGGCGTAACCAGCACCAGCTCCTCTTCGAACACCTGCTCAGCGCTCAGCAGAGGATGGTCAATCGGACCGGCGACAAACGCGCCATATACCTCGTTGTTTAGCACACGCTCGACCAGCGCGGCGGTCGAGTCGATTTTCATTATCAGTTGCACGTCGGCATAGCGCGCATGAAAACGCGCCAATACGTCAGGCAGGCGCACGGCGAGCGTGGTTTCCATCGAGCCGATCATCAGCGGCCCCTGCGCTTCACCCTCGTCGCGCGCGACCCGCGCCGCTTCATCCAATAGCGCGACCGCCTGTTGGGCGTAGGGCAGTAGACGCTGCCCGGCGCCGGTCAGCGCCACGCCCCGGCTGTGGCGCTCCAGCAGCGGTAAACCGATATGGTTCTCCAGCGCCCGGATGCGCGTCGTGACGTTGGACTGCACGGTATTCAGCTCTCTGGCGGCGGCGGTGATATTGGCGCAGCGCGCGACGGTGGCAAAGGTCATCAGTTCGCAAATTTTCATTGTTATCATCCGAAAATCGAATCGATTGTTGATTTCGTCATCGTATAAAGAGATGGTTGCAAAAATCGCGCCACTTTCAGTAACAAACGAAACCTTATTATTCAATAAGATAAAATTTACGCTCCGTGACGTGACGCATTTTGCCAACAAGAAACGCTCGCATACCGGGGCAATGCGCCGCCGTAGTGCACGCGGATCGGGCATTATGCCTGACGGCGTGTACGCCACATCGGCCGATCGCTGCCCAACGGCGGCGTGGTGCCGAACCAACGGCAGGGCGTGGCGGACATATTCAGTACCGGCCCCAATGATTTCAGATCGCCGTAGCAGGTGTTTTCATCACATACCGCCAGCGACTCGAACTCTTCGGGAGCGAGCCGGCCCGGAGCGTCAGCGAAGTGCGTCACTAAACCCTGGCGCTGCAACAGCATCGCCGACTGACAAAGCGACACCTGAACGCGGTAACTGCCGCCCTCGCGCGCGCGCCGCGCCAACGCCAGCATACCGCCGAACGTCGCCAGAAAACCGGTCAGAAAGTCGCACATAAATACCGGCGTCAGCTTGGGCTGACCGGCGCCGATCGCCAACCCGTGGGTATGACAAATACCGGTTACCGCCTGCGCCACCTGATCCCAGCCGGCCCGGTCGGCAAAAGGGCCGCCGGAACCGAAACAGTTGACGGAAATGTGGATCAAACCCGGCCGCATTTTCACCAGATCCTCGACGCCAAAGCCGTGCGCCGCCAGCCGCTCCGGCCGGTAGCCGTCGATAAATACATCGCTGCTCCGCACCAGCTCCGTCAGTTGGGCCGCCTGATCCGGCTGACGGAAATCGAGGAAACAGCTGCGCTTGCCGTGGCTGGTATCGCGCACGAATGCGGGAACCTGCGGCAGGTCGGGGGCGGTCACCATAAGTACATCGGCGCCGTGCTCGGCAAAACCGATGCCCGCCGTCGGGCCGGCCAGGATGCGCGTCAGATCGAGCACCCGAATGCCGGCGGCAGGTTGGTCGCCAGCGGGCAGCGGCTCCGGCTCGCCGTCGGCTATTTTGCTGATTTCCACCACCGGACGGGAAGCCAGATAAGCGCCGTGCGGGTGTCGCAGCCACTCTTCGGCTGTGCGTACCTTGCCCGCACAGGCCTGTGCCTCCGCTATCGCCTCTTCCAGCTCATCGGCGTTCCAGCGCCGCACGCCTGCGCTAATTGATTCCGGCGTGCTCTCGCATTGCAAAACGTCCAGTATACGCCGCTCAAGATGGGGCAGATTGGTATGCGGCAGCAGCCAACCGTCATCCGCCGTCCGCCACGGCTGCGTCAGCGACACCATGTGCTTGATGGCATCGGAAACCAGGATGGGTTGGAATACGCCGTTCTCGTCCCGGCGTAGCGTCATATCGCCGCCGCCCAGCGAGGTCGCCGCCGCCGCGCGGACGTCCACGGCGATGCGCTGACGTTCGCCGGTGCGCAGTTCCCACAAGTCGTTGGCGGCGATGCCGCGTGCCGCCAGCGCCGCCGCCGCCGTTTCGCCGATGCGAAATGGCGTGGCGAAGAACGGATCGCCGCCGGTAACGTTGACTTCGTCATCGGGCAGCGGCGCGCCGCCGCGAATGCTCATCAACTCGGCGAAGGCGCCGGATTGGGCGATAAATTGTTTACTCATGCTGTGGTTCCCCTGGTGTTGGCGTCGGGCGGCGCGCAGACCGCCGGCGGGTTAATGGTGAACAATGGATGAAAACGACAACGGGCGCGGTTCAGGAGGCCTGCCGCTGCGTATATTGCATCGGGCGCCGTTCCAGCAGTGAAACCGCGATGGCTACCGTGAACGCCAGCGGCACGGTAATAATCGCCGGCGGATCGATGGGAAATGCCGGCGCGGCGTATCCCAGCACTTTTACCCAGATGGACGGCCCCAATATCGTGAGCGCCAGCGATGCAATCAGCCCCGCCGCTCCGCCCCATACCGCTCCGCGAGCGGTAAATCGCCGCCAGTAAATCGCCAGAATCAGCACCGGAAAGGTGGAGGAGCAGGAAATAGAGAACGCCAGGCTAATCATGTAGGCAATATTCTGACCTTTGAACGCGATGCCCAGCAGCACGGCAATAACGCCCAACACCAGCACGGCGGCTTTCATGATGCGCATTTCGCGCTGCTCCGAGCCGGGTTTTCTGCCAAACAGGCAACCGTAGATATCATGGCTGATCGCCGACGCACCGGAAATGGTCAAACCGGCGACCACGGCCAGAATGGTGGCGAACGCCACGGCGGACAGGAAACCGAATAGGGGATCGCCGCCGAGAGTATAGGCCAGATGCAGCGCCGCCGTATTGGTTCCGCCGATTAACGTTCCGCCCGCATCGAATAACTGCGGCTGAGTACGCAACAGATAGAGAGCGCCAAAGCCGATGATAAAAATCATCGCGTAGAAACCATTCATAAAGATGGTGGCCCACAGTACCGAGCTGCGTGCGGCGCGGGCATCGGGTACGGTGAAAAAGCGCATCAAAACATGCGGCAGGCCGGCCGTGCCGAGCATCAGCGCGATGGCAAGAGAAATGCCGGATACGGGATCGCGGGCCAGCGCCGACGGCAGTAGAATATTTTGGCCGGACGGATGGACGCCCACCGCGTCGTTCAGCAATTGATTAAAGCTGTAACCGGCGCTCTTCATGACCAGAAAACTGATGAACAAACAGCCGCCGATCATCAGCACGGCTTTGACGATCTGCACCCAGGTGGTCGCCATCATGCCGCCGAACGTGACGTATAGCACCATCAGAATGCCGACCAGCATAATGGCGTAAACGTAATCGATACCGAATAGCATCTGTATCAGTTGGCCGGCGCCCACCATCTGCGCAATCAGATAAAACAGTACGATAATCAGCGAGGCGCAGGCGGAAAACACGCGTATCGCGCGGCCCTCCAGACGCGAACAGACGACGTCGATAAAGGTGAACTTGCCCAACCGCCGCATTCTGCCCGCCATCAGGAATACCACGATGGGCAGACCGGTGGTGTAGCCGATGGCGTATATCAGGCCGTCGAAACCGCTGGTGAACACCAGCGCGCACAGTCCGAGCAGCGCACCGGCGGACATGGCGTCGCCGGCGATGGCCAGACCGTTCTGGAAGCCGGAAATCTGGCCGCCGGCGTTGTAAAAGTCACTGGCGGTTCGCGTCCTTTTCGCCGCCCACCAGGTAATATACAGCGTAACGGCGATAATCAGCATAAACAGCGTGATAGCGGTGGCGCTGGCTCCCCGGGCGACGCCGGTATCCGCATGCGCTGAATTCATCGCCAGCAGCGAACAAAGAAAAATAAACATCTTCATTACTCTTTCTCCGTGACACGGTTAGCGAGCGCCACATACGCGGCAGTTAATATGATTCCACTGACGATAACCAGCATTCCCAGAACAAAGGATAGCGGTGTGCCGGAATTTAAAAATTCCCGACCTAATAGCGGAACGTTAAAGGCACAAATAAGGATGAAGCTAAAAAAAATAATTATTTGCACGCAGGTAAATATCACCCCCATTAGCAACGATTCATCTTTATCTGCTGAATCTGTTAATTGTGCAGAACTCTTTTTCATACTGGCGCTTTCCCGCATAATGAATGGAATGATTTATATCCGTTCGGCTTCAGGGGCAGACGCACTGGCCACGCTGAATTATTCAGGAGATATCCCCGGAAAGTTCCGTTGCGGCAAGCGTCATTGCCGCTTAGCCCGATACTAGCCAGCGGTAGCGATATGTAGAATCGATTAAATATGATGTGTGCAATCTGTTTTTTTGATGACGTAAATCCGGCTTATTTTTCTGCCCCGCATAAGTGCATTGCGCCCCAGAATGGTTATCGATATTCACTAAGATCAGGCAGTTGGCGGATAGGTAGGTTGCAGCTCATCTTTCATTGCATAAAAGTGCAGGGCAATATACTGGTAATAATGGGTTTTTTATTATTCTGTGAAATATTTTCTCTATATAAGGAAAATTGGCATAATTTATTCCAGCCAGCCGGCTTTGATAATGGGGAATATAAATAGGTTTTTAATAACTAAAAAATATAATTCAGTCGAACGATAATGCGGGAAATATGGGTTCCGGCGGATTTACCTGGTGCGTTACCGCCGGTCGTCAGGCCGCTTACCAACCGAAACGGCCATCAATAAAACCCTATAGAGGGCGATTCGTCAATATAACGCCGCAGTTCCTGACCGGTAATTGACCCGTTGGCCGTTAGAATTTGGCGCGACTCCCCGGCAAACATCACTTGCCCCCCGGCGTTACCGGCTTCAGGGCCAAGGTCGATAATCCAGTCGGCCGCCAGCATGGCGTCCAGCGCGTGCTCAACCATAATGACCGTAACCCCTTGCTTAACGAGAGATCTGACCAATGCCAGAAACAGGGTGATATCATTACCGTGCAGACCGGTGGTCGGTTCATCCAAAATCAAAATATCCAGCTTATCTTCAAGCCGCGAAGCAAGTTTCAATCTTTGCCTTTCCCCTCCAGACAATGTCGCCGTGGCGCGTCCTATTGATAAATGTCCTAATCCGACGCGAGACAGGCGTGTCAGCGCCGAGCCGATGGGTAAATCATTCGATGTCATAACCGCCGTTGCCTCATCGACCGACATGGCGAGGACATCGGCAATGGTTTTTCTCTATAAAGGTAACTGAGCGCCTTCTGGTTAAAACCTGTTCCGCCGCACGCCTCGCACTCAGACAGGGTGCTGTCAAGGAAGGCGAGTTCAGTAGAGATGACGCCGTGGCCCCGGCATACCGGACATGCGCCCCGAGACGATGACGTGAACCAACTACGGCTGACGTGATTTTCCTGGGCGAACCTGTCGCGAATACTATCCATAAATCCCATGTAGGTCGCGACGGTGGATGAGATGCTGCCGCGCACTGGCTTTTGGTCAATCAGCAACGCCGTGGGCGCTTGCGTGAGAATTTCCTGCACTAGAGAGCTTTTGCCCGAACCGGCGATGCCGGTTAACACCGTCAATAGACCACGAGGGATATCGACGGAGATCCCCTTCAAATTATGCAGCCGCGCATGGCGTACGGCTATCGAGCCGCCTTGCGGTAAACGGGATTGACCAAAGGCGCGCGGCCTGCACAGGTAGCGGCTGGTTGGCGTCCCGCTGGCGAGAAAATTTTTCATCGGGCCGGCAAATAAGATTTGTCCTCCTTTTTCTCCTGGTCCCGGCCCCATATCGACAACAAAATCCGCAATGTCGATTAAATCGGGATCGTGCTCCACCACCAGAACCGTGTTGCCTTTGTCGCGCAACCGCTGGAGTATGGCGGCCAGATGCCGGACATCACGTGGATGAAGTCCGGTAGACGGCTCGTCCATGATATAGGTGAAGCGGGTCAGAGAGCTATTGAGGTGTCGGACCATCTTGATACGCTGCGCTTCACCGCCGGATAGGGTGGGTGTGGGACGCGCTAATTGCAGATATCCCAGCCCCAGATCCAGCATGGTATCCAACAGCACGGTGAGATTTTCAATTGCCGGCGCGATCGCCGGCATATCCCAACCCTTTACCATGTCTGATAACTTGTCTATGGACAGGCGGCTGAGTTCATCAATGTTGTATCCGTTAATACGACATTTCAGCGCCGCGTCATTCAGCCTTGCCCCGCCGCATGCCGGACAGGTGGTTTGCCGAATAATTCGGGCAAGATCGTCAGCGTAACGTTTTTTGAATGTCTCATTATCATGGCCCAAAAACATGCGTTTAAAACGATGGACGATCCCTTCGTATTTTGCTGTCGCGTACCAGCCGGGGGGAGGGGATTGAAGCGGCGCCGGTTCTGCATAAAGCAACGTGTTCAGTTGTTCTGGCGTGTAGTCGCGCAGTTTCATATCAGGATCGAATAGTCCGGTGCGCTTATACCATTTCCAATACCAGGTGCCCGGCGCATAGCCGCGGAAGGTGAATGCCCCCTCGTTGATCGATTTATCAAGGTCGATAAGCTCATCAATATCAAATTCGCTGGCAACGCCCAGCCCCTTGCAGCGCGGGCACATACCCGTTGGATCGTTAAACGAAAAAACGGGCGAATAGCCAACGAAAGGAACGCCGGCACGAGAAAAAATAAGACGCAGTAGCGAAGAAGCATCGGTAGCGGTGCCGACAGTCGAGCGGTTATTGGTACCTATGGCTTTCTGATCGATGATGATAGCGGTAGAGAGGCCGGTAATCAGATCCACCTGCGGTATCCCCGCATGCGGAAGGCGGTTACGAACATAGCTTGGGTAGGTAAAATTAAGTTGCCGCTGAGATTCGGCCGCCAATACGCCGAATGCAAGCGATGATTTACCTGACCCTGATACGCCAGTAAAAACGGTAATTTGCCCTACGGGTATAGCAACAGAAACGCCTTGGAGATTATTCTGTGTTGCGTTAACGACTTTAATCCACTGCAAAACGGAGTCCTTTTCACCTTTTTCGTATCGACTAAGCGAAAGTGAAATGAAAATATACTTGGTTATTATAGGTTAAGAATTTCAGCCAATATGAATATTTATCATTCAGCGTCCGTGCGGTTCTGTTGTCTGCAGCCAAAGAGGATAAGTAACCAGGTTTAACTTTACGCGGCGCGCCGCTAAACCGGCGCGCCGCGACAGCATGAAAATCAGAAGTTGAAATCGGCTGACAACATATAGGACATGTTGATGGCTTTACCGCTGGTGACCCAACTGCCGGATTGTTTGTCATCCGACGCCTTCACTTCCCCGGAAATATTGAATCGCTTACTTATCGGGTAGTTGGCGCCCAGCGCGACATATTTATAGCGGGTGTTCTGGAACACTTCGCCATCGTCGGGGCGGGCATTGTATTTGCGATAATGACCGATACCGCTGTGCAGGGTGGTGGTCAGGCTGTTATCCCAGTTGTGCCAAACGCCCACGCTGGTGGTCCAGTCCTGATCGTTGATATTTCCCCACTGTTTGCGCTCCAGCTTGCCTTCGCTATAGCGGCTACGCAGCCAGACGCCGGTGCTGTCGGTAATGATGTATTGCAGACCAGGCTCAATTTCACTGGTGGTGACATCGGTATCATTAACCCAATCCGCGCCGGCCGAGCGTTTGTGCTGCAGATCCTGATAAAAATAGCTGAACATGGACAAACGGTCGGTCAGGCGATAGGTTCCGTATAATTTGTACCGCACCTGCCAGCGTTCATTCAGCGATTCGCTGCCGACCAGCAGTTCCGCTCCCACGTCTCCCCGGCCAATCTGGTGATTGTAGCCAAAAATCAACTGGGTGCGCTGGGTCTGCTGCTCATATTTCTGGCTGGTAAAACTGCCCTGATATTCGGTTTCCCGGCCGTTGTAAAAAGCCAGATACCAGGAGGGAAGGCTATCGTGACGCAATACGGCCTGCGATAGAACGAAGTTATCCGATCCATCGTGCGTGGTGTTATTTTTCCAGTTGGTATCGGTAACTTCGAACTTGCTTTTGATATTGCCGTGTACCTTGCCGCCGTGGGCATAGGAGGATTGGGCGGTGGTCCACATAATTTCCTCGTCCAGATACGACCAGGGATTGACGCCAATAACCGTACCTTCATCATTACGCATGATGTCCATCGCCGCCTGACCGGTCATGGGTAAAACGGTAATGGCGAGCAGCGCCCATTTTTTAGAGATATTCGTTTTCATAAATAATTCCCTTGCGAAAAACTACCGCAATGCAGTGAGAAATAAGGCGACTCGGTAATTAAAAATGCCGAATACGCAGATCGCTGGTATCGATATTGCTCTGGGGGGCGCTGATCGCCCATTTCTTGCCGGAAATATGGTACATGCGCGTACTAAAGGCGATATTGTCGTTGATGTAGAACACGGCAATGGAGTCCTCAATAATCACTTTCAGATTAATATTGTCGGATAATGGCGTTTCTATACCCATTTCCGGTTTGCGTTTGGGTAACTCATTTATTCCCGCGGTGTAAAAAAGCACTTTATTGGTTTTTTTATTAAATACGATATTCAGCGGCGCGTTCTGCGGTATATCGTCATCCATGCCAAAGCTGAAAATCGCGCCGTCGCCGTGAATAGGCAAATTACCGCTAATTTCGGTGGTGCCGGTTAACGGTGCGAATACCTGACTGCCGATCTCCCCAAATGACGCGGCGCTGTTTTCATTCAATAGGGGACGCAGTTGGCTGGCCTGCGGCGCTTTCTGTGCGAATACATCCGTTATTTCCCGCGGCAGCCGGGTTCTTAGCTGGCCGCCGGCGTCCGCGGTTAGCTCATGGGCAATAAGATTGCCCGCCCAGTCGATATTGCCCGTATTCTCTTCGCCGGCTTTGGTTGGCACCCAGCCAAAAACGAATAGGCGCTGGTCTTTTTCAACCAATTTGCCCGCGTAGAGGCCGGCGCCGTCAAAATAGAAATTAGCGGGTTTAACGAAGGGACCGTTCGGCGACTCCGCCATGCGGTATTGCGTCAGGCGGTGCGGCCACTGGTCGCTAAAGCTGAGATACCAACGCCCGTTGAAATAGACCAGCGTCGGGCATTCCAGATTGGCGTCATAGCTTGGCGTATCATTGCGGAACAGCACGCCTTCATCTTTCCAGTTAGCCAGATCGGTGGAGGTATATTTAACGATCACGCCGGTGCCATTCTGGCGGGTGGTAATCAGCATCCAGTAGCGTTGCTCTTCGGGAATATAGACGACGTGCGGATCGCGGAAGTCATTCCCCCGATATTCTTTACCCGGAAGAAAAGTATCCTTAGGGTGCTTGGTCCAGTTACGCATATCGCTACTGGTGGCGTGCATAATCGACTCTACCGGAAAAACATTCTGATTATGGGCGGTATACCAGGCGTGATAAGTCGCGCCGGCCTTAATGATCGAACCGGTGCCTAATAACAGCTCAGGGCTGTCGAGATCGTTAACATAAGGGATCACTTCCCCCAGGTTTTGGTAGTTATACAGATTATTGGTCGACAACAAATGGAAAGCGTGCACGCCCAGATCTTTGCCGCCGCGAATATCATTAAGATGAAAGATATAAAATTGGTTATTTTCAGCGTACGGCATCGGATCGCCGATATAAGAGCCGGGCACGCGAGGAAAAAAGGCATTGACTGCTTGGTGAACTTCAACGTGGGTTCCTTTGGCCGCCTGGTCTTGACTATCGCTTGAGGCGGATGCGCTACACGCGGTATTCAGCGAAGTCATTAAAACCAGCAAAATTGCCGTCGTAATTTTATTTGTTCCAAACATGGTGATCTCTCTTACTAAAAGATTATTTTCATATGAGTGAATGCATCAGAAACTGTATTCAATACCGACGATAGTAAAGGGATTCCAGGAATGGCCTTCATTAGTCCATTGACCATATGATTTGGTGAACTGTGCTTTAAATTCGCCGTACAGTCGTAGATTATCGACAATGGGATAACTGGCGGTTGCGCCGATAAAATTGTATTTCCCGTTGTAAAAGACTTCCGATCTATTGGCGTTATTATATATTTTGTCATTACCAAAGCCGACGTACAGCGAAGTCAGCAGGGGATACCAGTTACGCCATAATCCGGCGGTCACTTTCCATTCTTCTTCAATAATATTTCCCCAGGACTGGCGAACCTGTTTCTCCCAGGAATAATAAGGACGAATATAAAGACCTAAATCCGGGTTCACCCGATATTGAAGCGCCGGTTCCATTTCCATAATGTGGTGTTCCAGATCGCCATTGCCGGAATCATTACTCTGCGGCTGATATTCGCGGAATATATAACCGGATACCGACCATTTATCGGTGAAACGCGATTCTCCCCATAGTTTCAGACGTCCTTTCCAGCGTTTACTCGCGCTTTCCGTTCCGCCCAGGACTTCCACCCCCCAATTACCACGATAAAATTCATTAATTTTACCGATATACATTTCGTTAATGGTATTGGTGCTGCCGTAATCCTGATTGGAAAATTGACCGCTATAGCTATCTTCGCGGGCGTTCCAATAACCAAAATACCAGCCCGGTAATTCATCGTGACGCAGCCATGCCTGAATAAGCGCCAATTTAAATTTGCCGCCGTTTTTGGTGTTGTTTTTCCAGCGCGTGTCGTCTATTTCTATTTTGCTGCCAATATTGCCGTGCAGGCCTCCGGCATCCAGTGAGCTGTCCACCGTATTCCAGTGCACCGACTGCTGCTCCTGAGATATACGCGCGATATCCACATTATTATCTTCCTGCTTGTCGCCTGTCGTTGTTGCTTGTCCTGTTGTTCCCAGGGCGGCGACATCCCAATTGCCGGTGCTCTTAGTGCTGGACGGCCATTCTTGTTCTGCTTCTGCGGCGTTTTCAGCCGTTGCCGCCGCCGCGGCCTGGCCTGCAAACAGCGCAAGCGAAATACAGAGATATGTATTTTTCATCACGTATGGGTCTCATCATCATTATTGGTGGGAGTCGCACATTTGCTCCAGGTAGTAAGCAAATCGTGCGAGTTAACGTTAACATCCAGAGGGGAAGGGAAAGAAGATGAGGCGTTTCAGAATTCTGATGTTAATCACAATAGTTAACGTTAACATTGGTTTTATGAGATCGCCGTCATATTTATTGTTAAAAATCGGTTTATTACGAGGCGATCGGCATGAATATAATAAATCATCAGAAATAGGGTACATGCCTAATATCAGATTTGCCGGGTTTCGTTTATCCGCTGTGTGCCTTGAATCGCGTTATATGCGTTTGTGAAATAAATAAAGGAATAAGGACGGTATGGCTTCTTTAAAAGATGTGGCAAAGCTGGCGAAGGTTTCGTTGATGACGGTATCGCGGGCTTTGAACAGTCCGGAAAGTCTGAAGCCGGAAACGTATCAACGCGTTAAACAGGCGATTGAGGCGCTGAATTATGTGCCCGATCTGTCGGCGAAAAAAATCCGGGGCGCCAGGGCCACGCCGAAAACCATTGGCGTGCTGGCGTTGGATACCGTGACCACGCCGTTTTCGGTTGAAATGACCCTGTCGATCGAAGAGACGGCCCGGGCCCACGGCTGGAACAGTTTTGTCGTCAACATGTTCATGTCTGACTGTGTGGACGATATCGTCGATTTATTGCTATCGCACCGGCCTGCCGGGATTATCTACACCACCATGGGGCTGCGCTCGGTGCCAGTGCCGAAAAAGCTGCTGAGTCTGCCGTGCGTACTGGCGAACTGCGAAAGCGAGCACGGCGAGGTGGCCAGCTACATACCGGATGATGAACAAGGGCAATATGACGGCGTTCATGCGCTGCTCAGCGCGGGCTACCGTAAGCCATTGTGCATTCATCTGCCGAAGGAGAGGCTGGCCAGCGCCCGGCGGCGGCAGGGGCTTGAGCGCGCCTGCCGCGAGTTTTCGCTCGACCCTGAACAGCTGTGGCAACATCATCTGCGCCTTGGCGATGAGTATTACATCGATGCGGTGACGATTATCGAACAGTATTTTGACCACGGAAAACCGCAGTTTGACTCGGTGGTGTGCGGCAACGACAGAATCGCGTTTCTGGTTTACCAGACGTTACTGTCGAAAGGCATTCGCATACCGCAAGACGTCGCGGTGTTGGGGTACGATAATCTGGTCGGCATCGGCGATCTGTTCCTGCCCGCATTGACCACCGTACAACTCCCGCACTATGAAATCGGCCGGCAATCAACGCTGCATATTATCAATCGTCAGGAACACATCGACATCACCAAAATAGCCAGTCCGCTTCTGCGGCGCGACTCGTTGTAGTCGACGAGCCTGACGTGTTGGTAAGACGTTAGGCTGGCTCCCGTCTGGTATTAGGACGCCGGTTATGATGCTTATCGATCCAGCCAAGCGCGGTTTTCCCTCGCGTTCATCAGTGCCCCTCGTCGCCGATTTTAAGGCTAAATGAACGGTTATTTTCTTCATTTTCCATTGTCGGAAAAATTATTTTCATTATCTAATTTATTCTTTTAACAAAGAAAATTGAGTTTTTTAGGCCAATATTTTCTATCATAAGAAAATTATTTTTCACAAATTATCATTTCGTGAATTATATTTTTCACATAGTGAATCAGACAGGTGGAACCGATGCCGACATCGCATTATTTGGAAGCCGAAGTCATTAAACAGGTGGCCTATATCGCACCCAGTCTGCCGGCCGCGCAGCGCCGCCTGGCCAACTATGTGCTGGAAAATGCTTTTCAGGTCGCCTCCGGCAATATAGAAAGTCTGGCCGCCGCAACCGGCGTCTCCATTGCAACCGCCAACCGTTTTGCGGTTGCATTGGGCTATTCCGGCTACGCGGAATTTCGTCATGCGTTGTTTCAGGTGTTCAAGCCGTCGATGGCGCCGGTGGAGAAGTTACGTAATGAACTGGGACGTGACTCGTCATTGGATGAAGTGGTGCATGAGTCGCTGTCCGGCGCGCAGGTCAGCATCGGTCAAACACGGGATCGCGCGACCAGCAGCAGCCTTGAGAAGGCGGTCCGCATGATTAATTCCGCCCGTAATGTGTATTGTTTTGGCCTGGGAACCAGTATTCATCTCGCCAATATCGCCACTTTCCGCTTCTCGTCCTATTGCCAGAATATCCATGCCTTGGCGAGCTACGGCGGTGCGGAAATGGCGCTGCACCATTTACAGAAGATCGGCGAGCACGACCTGCTGTTGGCGATCTCTTTCCCGCGTTATTCCGCCGACATGATCCGCATTATGCATTTTGCCCGTTCGCGTAACGCCTCAATTCTGGCGCTGACCGATCGCCCGAGCTCGCCGCTAGTCGGGCTGGCCGACCACACGCTGTTGGCGGCCGCGGAGCATCAGCTGCTTTCCAGTTCGATGGTCGCCCCGATTGCATTGATTGAGGCGCTGGCGGCCGCAATGGCGCATCGCACCCCGGAAGGATTAAACAGCGCGGCCGAGCTGACGGGACAACTGCTTCCTTATTTCTATCTTGATCAATCCGCTGAGGAATCTGCTGAGCAACTTGGCAGCGTTAATAACCAAAAACGCCGCAACAAGCGGCGAAAGGGGAATAACCCAGAATGAGCAAGAATGCAGTGTTGGCTATTCACGGCGGCGCCGGAACCGTTAACCGTTCAAAAATTACGCCGCAGAAAGAGCGTGAGTATGAAAACGCCCTGCGCGACGTATTGCGCGTTGGACAGCAGGCATTGTCCGACGGAGCCAGCGCCCTGGACGTGGTAACGCAGGCCGTCCGGCAGTTGGAAGATTGTCCGCTGTTCAACGCCGGCAAAGGCGCGGTGTACACCAGCGTCGCCGACCATGAACTTGATGCGTCGATTATGGATGGCGAATCACTACAGGCGGGGGCGGTGGCGCAGTTGCGCCATGTGCGTAACCCAATTGAAGCCGCACGAGCGCTGATGGCGTCAGGCCAGTATGTGCTGCTGACCGGCGCGGGCGCCGATGCGTTTGCCCGCGACGCCGGGCTATTGATGGTGGAGCAAAGTTATTACGCCACGCCCGAGCGTCTGCAACAGTTGCATGAAGTGCAGAAAGTCGGCGGGATGCGCCTGGTTCTGGACCATGACGGCGAGGATCTGGTCAACACCGGCGAACCCATCGATACGCGCACCAAATTCGGCACCGTCGGCGCCGTGGCGCGCGATATCCGCGGGAATCTTGCCGCCGCCAATTCAACCGGGGGAATGACCAATAAAACGCCGGGACGGGTAGGCGACAGCGCGGTTATCGGCGCGGGTTGCTATGCGGACAATCGTAGCGCCGCGGTCGCAACTACCGGCACCGGGGAAACCTTCATCCGCGCCGTGGCAGCTTATGACGTTTGCGCGCTGATGCGCTATGCCGGATTGACGCTGGAAGAAGCCACCCGACGGGTGATCCATGAAAGTCAGATCAAACTAGGCGGACAGGGCGGGCTGATTGCCGTTGATGCCGAGGGCAATGTGGCCTTGCCGTTTAATACCGCCGGCATGTATCGAGGGTACGTCCGTATCGGCGAACCGCTATACGTGGCTATCTATCGTTAGGAGCAATGTAAAAATGAGAATCCGCGATTGTAATTGGCAACATATTGAAAATTATTTGCAGCATGATGACCGCGTGGTGCTGCCGATCGGCAGCACCGAACAACACGCCTATCTGAGCCTGTGCGTCGATGCCATTTTGGCCGAGGAAGTCGGCGTCGCCGCCGCCGAACCTTTGGGTATTCCGGTTTATCCGGCGGTGCCGTTCGGTTTGGCGCCTTACTTTATGGCCTATCCCGGCTCGATGACGCTGCGGGTATCCACCTATAGCGCATTGATAACCGATCTATTGGACAGCCTGTCCGCTCACGGTTTCCGCCGCATCATGATTCTGAATGGTCATGGCGGCAATCAGCCCGCGGCGGCGGTTGCGCTGGAATGGGCGGCGCAACATAAAGGCCATCGCGTCCGTTTTCACAACTGGTGGAATGCGCCCAAAACGTGGGCAAAAGTCCAAGAGATCGATCCGGTGGCGTCGCACGCCTCGTGGATGGAAAACTTTCCTATCACCCGGCTGGCGCATGCGCCCTCGCCGGACGGCGCAAAACCGATGATCGATCTTGAACGTCTGCGCCTGCTGAATCCGGCGGAAACGCGCGGCTATCTGGGCGATGGCAATTACGGCGGCGACTACCAGAAGCCGGATGAGACGATGCAGCAACTGTGGCAGGTCGCGGTCGATGAGACGCGTCAACTGCTGGAGGGCGACTGGGCATGACGGTGACGAGCAATCAGCAACGCCCCATCCTGATTTGGGGCGCGGGAGCCATCGGCGCCAGCCTGGGCGCCGCCTTTGTCGCCGCGGGCCACCCGGTGGTGTTTGTCGATCAGGAGCAGGCGCATGTCGATGCCATGAATAGCGGCGGGCTTTATATAGAAGGCCCGATCCGTGAGCAACACCTGGCCGTGCGCGCATATACGCCGGACGATCTGCAAGGGCGCTACGATCTGGTGTTTCTGGCGGTTAAAGCGCACCACACCGCGATAGCCTGCCGGCAACTGCGCCCGTTTCTGTCGGAAAACGGCGTGGTGGTCTCGGCTCAGAACGGGCTGAATGAACGGGTTATCGCCAGCGTGCTGCGACGGGAGCGGACGATGGGATGCTTTGTGAACTTCGGCGCCGATTATCTTTCGCCCGGCCATATTCTGTACGGCGGGCGCGCGGCGGTCGTGGTGGGCGAGTTGGACGGTCAAACCAGCGCGCGGGTCAAACAGATTCATGCGCTGCTGCAGACGTTCGACGATCGCGCCATCCTGACCGATAACATCTGGGGATACCTGTGGGGCAAACTGGTGTACGGCGCCATGCTTTACGCCACCGCGCTGACGGACGGCGCCATCTGGGAATGCCTGGACCATCAGGATTACCGCGACGTTTTCATCCTCCTGGGTAAAGAGATCGCCGCCGTGGCCGCCGCCGAAGGGGTGGAAATGGAAGCCTTTGACGGTTTCGAGCCGGCGGCATATGCCCCTGAAGCCCCATTGTCGCTGGCGTACGCCAGCCTGGACGCCATGGTGGCGCACAACCGTCGCTCCACGAAAACGCACAGCGGCATCTGGCGCGATTTAGCGATACGTCAGCGCAGAACCGAAGTGGATGCCCAACTGGGGCCGATCCTGGATGCCGCGCAGCGCCATGGCATCGCGGCGCCGTTAACCCACCGGCTGATAGAGCTGATTCATGCCTGTGAAGACGGGCTTCCCCGCGCCTGGCGAAACCTGAAAGTCCTACGTGCAGCCCAGAGGAGTAGACACCATGCAGATAAGGTTTGATGGCCGCAAAGCAATCGTCACCGGCGCGGCCCAGGGGATTGGCCGGGAGATCGCCAGCAACCTGGCGCAGGCGGGCGCGGCATTATGGTTGTGCGACATTGATGCGGCCGGGCTGGCGAAAAGTCGCGCGGTTTGCCAGGCGCTGGCGCCGGAAGCCGAAATTGAAACGGCGGTGGTGGATGTGTCGCAGCGTCAGGAAATACAGCACTTTGTCAACACCGTTGGCGAGGTCGATGTGCTGATCAATGTTGCCGGCGGCGTATGCGGCCAGGCGGGGCATCCGATTGATGCTATCACCGAGGAGGCGTGGCGGCGGATTTTCGCCGTTAACAGCGACGCCATGTTCTGGTTTTCGCAGGCGGCGGCGCCATCGATGAAGCGCAAGGGATGGGGTCGTATCGTTACCATTTCCAGTATCGCCGGACTGGGCGTCAGCCTGACCGGGATCCAGGCTTATGCCGCCAGCAAGGCCGCCGAAGTCGCGCTGACTCGGCAGCTTGCGCATGAACTGGGGCCGTATGGCATTACCGTCAATGCGGTGGCGCCCGGATTTGTCCGCTCCAATCCGACCACCGAGCTTCAGTGGGAAGCCTACGGCGCCGAGGGCCAGAAAGCGCTGATCGCCGGGATCGCCCTGCGGCGCACCGGCGTCGCCAGCGATATCGCGCCGGCGGTGCTGTTTCTGGCTTCGGAGCATAGCGGTTGGACCACCGGGCAAACATTGGCGGTAGACGGCGGCAAATAATGACCGGACTGATTCCCCACCGCTCGCGCCGCGAAGGATAAAGAGAATATGTTGAGTTTTTTTGCTGTTCGGGCCTGGCAGTCGTTGCTGGTGTTGCTGCTGATGTCGATATTGGTTTTTATGGCGGTGTATGCCATCGGCAACCCTATCGACATTTTGATCAATCCCCAGGCGGACCAGGCGCTGCGTGAAGCGACAATTGCGCGCTACGGGCTGGATAAGCCGATGTGGGAACAATATCTGGTATTTCTGGGCAATGCGCTGCATGGCGATTTTGGCGAGTCGTTTATTTATAACGTTCCGGCGATGGGACTGATCCTTGAATATCTGCCCGCCACGCTTGAGCTGGCGGTGGTGGCGATGGCGATGACCATCATCATCGGCGTTCCTCTGGGCATGTATGCGGGTTATCGCCCGGACTCATGGCTGAGCAAGAGCATCATGGGGGGCAGCGTGCTGGCGTTTTCCGTGCCGGGGTTCTGGATGGGATTGATGCTGATCCTGATCTTTTCGGTGGAGCTTGGGTGGTTTTCTTCCGGCGGCCGCGGCGAAACGGTGACGGTATTGGGCATCCCATGGTCGGTGCTGACGCTGGATGGCTGGGCGCATCTGCTGCTGCCGGCAATCAATCTGGCGCTGTTCCGGCTGGCGCTGATTGTCCGGTTGACCCGCGCCGGCGTGCGCGAGGCGATCCTGTCCGATTATGTCAAATTTGCCCGCGCCAAAGGCGTGCCGCCGATGCGCATCCTGCTGCGCCATGTCATGCGCAACATAATGATTCCGCTGACGACGGTGCTGGGGCTGGAGTTCGGCGCCATGGTGGCGTTTTCCGTGGTCACGGAAACCATTTTCTCCTGGCCGGGGGCGGGCAAGCTGGTCATTGACTCGATTCGCACCTTGGATCAACCGGTGGTGGTGTCCTATCTGCTGCTGGTCGCCGCGATGTTTGTCGTCATTAATTTACTGGTCGACATGCTGTATTCCCTGCTCGATCCACGAATCCGCCTTGGGAGCCGAAAATGAGCGATGTGACTCAACAACCCCCGCTGCGCCGGGAAAGCTATCTGCGGGAAGTCTGGCGTAATTACCGGCGTAGCCGTATTGCCAGTCTTGCGCTGCTGGTGCTGGTTATCGCGGTGCTGATGGCGCTCTTCGCCCCGTGGATCACGCCGCAAAACCCGTTCGATCAGTCGATTCTGGAACTGGCGGACGCCCGCCTTAGCCCCGGTTCGATCGGCACTGGCGGCTATATCCATGTGCTGGGAACGGATGCCGACGGGCGGGATCTCTACAGCGCCATCATTTACGGCATGCGTTTGAGCATGACTATCGGCCTGATCAGCGGCCTGGCGGCGATGATTATCGGATCGTTAATCGGCCTGATGGCGGGGTTCGTCGGCGGACGCACCGAAGCGGTGCTGATGCGCATCGTCGATCTGCAACTCTCTTTCCCGCCGCTGATGTTGGCTCTGGTGCTGGTGGCGATACTGGGGCAGGGACAATTTCAGGTTATTGCGGCATTGGTGGCGGCGCAGTATGCCTACTTCGCCCGCACGGTGCATGGCGCGGCGCTTGCCGAACGCCAGAAGGAATATATCGAAGCCGCCAGCGCGGTGCCGCTGCCCGCCCGGCGCATCATGTTCGGACATTTGCTGCCCAACGTGCTGCCGCCGCTGATTGTTGTGGCGTCGGTGCAGATCGCCAGTTCGATTGTGCTGGAGGCCACGCTCTCGTTTCTCGGCGTCGGGCTGCCGGTTACCGAACCCTCGCTGGGCGGTCTGATCTATCGCGGCTTTGAATATATGCTCAGCGGCCGTTACTGGATGAGCGTCTATCCCGGTATCACGCTGGTGATTTTGATGCTGGCGATCAATCTGGTCGGCGACCAGTTACGCGATGTCCTGAATCCGAGGTTGAATAAATGAAGGCAAACACAGAAAGCCGTCGTGAAGAAGTGCTGCGTGTGAGCGGCCTGCAAACGCATTTCATCACGGAGCAAGGCGTCATCAAGGCAGTCAATGGCGTGGATTTCTCGTTACGCCGCGGCGAGATCCTGGGGCTGGTGGGCGAATCAGGCTCCGGTAAGAGCGTCACCGGATTTTCCATTATGGGACTCATCGATCCGCCAGGGAAAATTCACAGCGGCAGCATCCGTCTTGGCGGGACGGAACTGGTGGGATTATCGGAAAAATCGCTGCGTCCGCTGCGCGGCGTGCGGATGGCGATGATTTTTCAGGATCCGATGATGACGCTGAACCCGGTCATGCGGGTCGCGGATCAGATGATTGAAGCGATTACGGTGCATGAGCGCGTACCGCGCAAGCAGGCGATGCTGCGGGCGCGGGCGGCGCTGGTTAAAGCCGGTATTCCTGCGCCGGATGAACGGCTACGCGCCTATCCGCATGAATTGTCCGGCGGGATGCGTCAGCGCGTCGCCATCGCCACCGCCATTTTGCACCGGCCTGACGTGATCATTGCCGATGAACCGACAACGGCGCTGGACGTGACGATTCAGGGGCAGATTCTGGCCGAGGTGCAGCGGCTGGCGCGGGATGAAGGCGTGGCGCTGGTCTGGATCACCCATGACCTCTCGGTGGTGGCCGGACTGGCTGACCATATCTGCGTAATGTACGCCGGTCGGGTGGTGGAATCCGGCACCACCGATCAGGTGCTGGATCATCCCGCTCACCCTTATACCCTTGGCCTGATTGAATCCCTGCCAGGACAGGGCGAGCAGGGCAAACCGTTAAAGCAGATCCCGGGGATGACGCCTTCGCTGCTGGGACTGGATGACGGCTGCGCCTTTCGCA
The DNA here is from genome assembly GCF_002291445.1 of Brenneria goodwinii. Taxonomy (NCBI): domain Bacteria; kingdom Pseudomonadati; phylum Pseudomonadota; class Gammaproteobacteria; order Enterobacterales; family Pectobacteriaceae; genus Brenneria; species Brenneria goodwinii. The sequence continues at coordinate 1,539,672 of NZ_CP014137.1, forward strand.
CCCGTTGCGCGTATGCCAGCGAAATATGCCAGACGCCGCCGCAGCGCCGGCGCTGGGCGGATGGCCAGACCGCGAGCTGTTTTCATCCTTGCCGTGTGACTGAACACGATGCTGCCGAACGGGAGGTCAGATCATGAATCTGGTGGAAATGAATAACGTCGATAAACGTTTTCCGCTGCCGTTGTCGTTGGATCAGCGCATAGCCCGTCTGCTGGGACGCGAGGTTAGCATCCCGACCGTACACGCGGTCAATGGCGTGTCGCTAAGCATTAAGCAAGGCGAAGTGCTGGGGCTGGTTGGCGAGTCCGGTTGCGGCAAGTCGACGCTGGCGCGCGTGATGGCGGGAATTCATGCCCCGACGTCGGGCAATGTGACCTACCGGGGCAAGCCGGTCGCCGTGACGCAAGGGCGCAGGGAAGTGAAGTTGACCACGCGGGTGCAGATGATCTTCCAGGATCCCTATGCTTCGCTGAATCCGCGGCACCGCATCAACCGCATTATTGCCGAAGGACCGCTGTTTCATCAGCTGATTACGTCGGCCGAGCAGGACGATTACGTCTGCGAAATGATGAATCAGGCGGGTATTGATCCCGCTTACCGCTTCCGTTTTCCGCATCAGTTTTCCGGCGGCCAGCGCCAGCGTATCGGTATTGCGCGCGCGCTGGCGATGCAGCCTGAATTTCTGGTGTGCGATGAGGCGGTCGCCGCGCTGGACGTGTCGATTCAGGCCCAGGTGATCAATCTGTTTATGGATCTGCGCGAACGCCTGCAACTGACCTATCTGTTCGTCAGTCACGATCTCGGCGTGGTGCGCCATCTCAGCGATCGCGTGGCCATCATGTATCTCGGCAAACTGGTGGAACTGGCGCCGGCGGAAACCATCTTTAGCCGGGCTAATCACCCTTATACCCAGGCGTTACTGGGCAACATGCTGACGCTTAACTCCCGGCGTCAAACCTTTATCCCAATCAAGGGGGAGATCCCCTCGCCGTTGTCGCCACCCAAAGGTTGTAAGTTTCACCCCCGCTGCCCGCATGCGATGGCTTGCTGCTCTCAGGAGGAGCCGCCATTACGTGAGGTTGAGTCGGGACATTTCTCTGCTTGTCATCTTAATACTTAGACGGTCTCATTTTTCATTAAGGAGTAGGCATTATGGTAGGTGTGAAATCCCGGACATTGATTACCGCGTTATCGCTGGCTGTTTCCCTCGCCGTCGGCAGCGCGCAGGCACAAGATCTGAAAATCGGCGTACGCGCCGGCCCGGAAGCGATGGATCCGCACTATATGGCGTTAGGGCATCAAATTGCCGCCATTAAAAATATTTACGAAGCGCTGGTCACGTTTGATGAAAATCTGCAAATCGCGCCGGGACTGGCGGAAAGTTGGAAACCCATTAATGACACCACCTGGGAGTTCACCCTTCGTCCTAATGTCAAATTCCACAATGGCGAGCCGCTGACGGCGGAAGATGTGAAATTCTCGCTGGATCGCGTGCCGGGCGCCGCCGGGCCAGACGGCGGATTGGTGATTAATACGCGCAATATTACCCACGTCGAGGTTACCGGGCCGTTGACGGTACAGGTTGCGACCAGCGTGGCCAACCCTGCGCTGCCGCAGGACCTGGCTCGGGTCAGCATCCTGCCGCATTCGATCGGCAAAGCGACGGTGGAAGATTTCAACAGCGGTAAAGCGGCGATTGGCACCGGCCCGTTCAAATTCGCCGGCTTTAAAGCCAGAACCGGCTTTGACGTCACGCGTAACGACGACTACTGGGGCGGAAAAGCGGATTGGGATAAAGTCTCCTTCACCGAAATTTCCAATGACGCCGCCCGCGTGGCCGCGCTGTTGTCCAAACGTGTGGATGTGGTGAACTACGTGCCGTTCTCCGATGTGGAGAAAATGCGCCGCAACCATGATGTCAGCGTGGTGCAGGGGCAGTCGATCTATATATTCCTGCTGTATCCGGATCAGCGCGCCCATAGCGATCTGGTGACGGACAAGGCCGGCAAGCCGCTGGACGTCAACCCGCTGAGCAAACCGCAGGTGCGAGAGGCGCTGTCGCTGGCCATCGACCGCACGGCGATTGCCGATCGCGCGTTGGAAGGCTTTGCCAAACCGGCCAATCAGTTGATTGACGATAAGTTCTTCGGCGCGCTGCCCACGCCGCCGAAACTAGAATACAACGTCGCCAAGGCGCGCCAGCTACTGGCGGATGCGGGCTATCCTGACGGCTTCAAACTCCCATTGCACTGCACCAGCGACCGTTTCCCCGGCGATGGCGCAACCTGTACGGCGCTGGGCCAGATGTTTGCGCGGATCGGCATCGATACGCAGGTTAACGCGCTATCGCGTACCGTGTTTGTTCCCGCCCGTACTCGCGGCGACTATATCATGACCATGGCCGGCTGGGGCTCGGTTAGCGGTGAGGCGGGTTATACGCTGTCGTCAATTGCGCACACCAATGACAAGAGCAAAGGGCTGGGGGCGTTTAACGTATCGCACGTTTCCAACCCGAAGAGCGATGAGCTGATTGCCACCGCCATGCGTACGCTGGACAACGATCAACGTAAGCAACTGTTCCAGCAGGCGATGACCTCGACGCTGGATAACTACGACATCATTCCGGTGGTGCAACTGTCGTCGGTGTGGGCTTCCCGCGCCAATACCGTGACCTTTACGCCACGCGTGGATGAAGAAACGCTGCCGTTCTTTATCCATCCCGTCGCGAAAAAATAAAAATGGCTCCGCTGCCGGTGACGGCAGCATAATCTTTTGAATAAGCGGCGCCTATGCCGCTTATCGTCCTTTTAGCTTTCATCCTATATGTTTTTTTGACTTCGTTTCCTATCCTGACATAGCGTATTTCCGGCGAATGGTGATGTGCCGCGGTGAATTCGCCGTGCCTGATGGTTTTACCCGATGGCGCGAGTTATATGATTTACATACCGATAGCCAAGGTATGACCACAAAGGAGAAGGGAGTATGCGGATGGAACGCGTCAAAAAAATCGCCACCGGCAAACTGGCGGCGTTACTGGTCGTGGCGCTGTGCGGTTGTGTTCGGACATTACCGGCGGATGCGGCGACACCGGTGCAGGTTCATGGACAGTTATCCATCGCCGACGGGAAGCTGGTTGATGCCAATGGGAAGCCGGTACAGCTACGGGGGATGAGTTCACACGGTCTGCAATGGTACGGTCAATTCGTCAATAAGGATGCGATGAAATGGCTGCGGGACGACTGGGGGATCTCGGTGTTCCGGCTGGCGATGTATACGGAGGAAGAGGGGTATATTACCGACCCGTCTGTGGCCGACAAGGTGAAAGAAGCGGTGGAGGCGGCGCAGAGTCTTGGTCTTTACGTGATTATCGACTGGCATATTTTGTCCGATGGCGATCCGAATAAGCATAAAACAGCGGCCAAAGCCTTTTTTAATGAAATGGCTGAATTGTACGGTAATTCGCCGAATGTGATTTATGAGATCGCCAACGAACCGAACGGCGACGTAACCTGGAACGATCGGATCCGGCCTTATGCTTTGGCGTTGACGCAGACGATTCGGGCGAAAGATCCCGATAACCTTATTCTTGTCGGCACCGGTAGTTGGAGCCAGGATGTGCAGGATGCCGCTGACAATCCGTTGCCGGATCGGAACACGATGTATGTACTGCACTTCTATGCCGGTACGCACAAGCTGTCGTTACGCGAACGGCTTGATTATGCCCTGAATCGGGGCGTTCCCATTTTTGTCAGCGAATGGGGAACCAGCGAGGCGGCGGGAGATAAAGGCCCTTTCCTGGCGGAATCCAGGGTTTGGCTCGATTTTCTCAATCAGCGCGGCATCAGCTGGGTTAACTGGTCGCTGTCGGATAAGGCGGAGATTTCGTCGGCGTTGGCGCCGGGGGCGGACACGCGCGGCGGCTGGACGGATGCGGATCTGACAACTTCGGGTAAATTCGTCAGAAAGCGGATCCGGGGTGAGGACGACACGCTAGCGACGGCGCCGGAAAATGGAACCCCGCAGGTAGCGCTGCAATACATCAATAGGAACCGCAATCCCGCCGATAATGCCATTCATCTGGCGTTCAACATTAAAAATACCGGCGGCGGCACGATCAATCTGAGCGATCTGAAAGTTCGTTACTATTTCAATGACGATGGTAAATCCAGCGACCAGCGGTATATCGATTGGGCCGATATGGGCGCCGATAAGGTTATCGCCAGCTCACAAGCGTTGCCCGACGGCAGCGTACGGGCTAACCACTATGTGGAGATAGCTTTTGGCCGCGACGCCGGGGAAATTCCGGCCGGCGCAGAGAGCGGCGAGGTGCAGGTGCGTATTCACCCGGCGGACTGGAGCAACTATGACGAAACCAATGATTATTCCTGCCTGAGCGACATCACCGTCTTTACCGACTGGGACAAGATGACCGTGTATCATAAAGGCTCGCTGATATGGGGAACCGAGCCTTAGTCGCCACAGTTTATTCTTTCCATCATCAAACGGGGTCAGGCTGCGAGATCTGCCTGATCCTTCACTTAATAATGATTATAATAAATATTATTTTGTTTTTAATTGTTTGATTTATCTTTATTTTATATTAAATAGATCGCTTGTCAGGCTGCAGTTTTTTTATGCATAATGCGCGCCATAAAATTCCTCAATGGACATGAAAAGGAAACCGTATGGAGCACAATTTCGTCACATCCAAAGGCATATTTCTCATCGTGAATGGCGCTGCCCGTCCGGTACAGGATCTGGACCGGGTGGTGGCGCAAGCGCAAATTTTTAATCAGTGAGCGGTATATAGAAAGGACTCTACCATGGCTTGTAACAACGAATGTACTTCCACCGGTCTGGCAATCCTGCCGGTGCGTTATGCCGTCGTGCCTAAAACCATCTCCACCCGTTTGCCTGCCTGGGCGCAAAGCGCGCCGCTGACCGGTGTACCGCTGGAAAATGGCGACCATTACGCCTTAAGAGCGTTGCGCTACGGTTATTTGTATATTTTTTATGCCAAAGGATCTCAAGGCGTCAATGACTGGCAGTGCTACAGTATTGCGCCTGATGGGTCGCTGTGGTTACAAACCCATGCCGGCCAACCTAAAGAGAAAAAGGCGCCGTCATGTAATGTGGAACGGCATGATCCTGCAATGGTTGAATTTTTTTGTATCGCGGAGCCTGAAACGTGCGGGGATGTATGGGTCGCGTTCAGTCAATATCAATGGAGCGGCGCGACGCTGACGCGTTATCAGCAGGATGAGCGCGCGCGCAATAAGCGGATGCAGAAAATCCAGCCGTCCAGATGGATTCATCAGCCGCAACAGGCCGGCGCCACCCAGGCGACGGCGGACGCGTTGCAAAGCGTGATTGACTATCAGGATGTCAGCTCCGCCGGGTTATTGCCCAGCGTCACTTCCGCCGCATCGCAACGGGCGATAAGCGCTGCCGCCAAAGCCAATGGGCCTGCTTATAGCTACGACCAAAGAGTGCTGGAAAGTGTTTCCACGCTCTATCCCTGGGCGTTGGGGCGACAGGGTAAAAGCCGAGACACCGAGCAGAAAATGTTGCGCCGCAGCAAGAAAAAAGACGGTTCGCCCTGCGCGCCCTTATTGCTGCCCCTGTGGGATGCCATCGGCATCGTACATGAGCTGAACGGCTGGTGTATGGATATCGCCGGGCGCCAGGCGCAATTTTCCGATGAGCGGGAATTTGAACTGAAAACCCACAGCGACCTGCTGATGGTACAGGGTCTGGTTAGTGATGCGGCGCAGGACAGACTGGCGTCGATTCGCGACAGAAGGGCAAGCCCGGTGGACATGCTGGCGCAAACACAGGCAGAGCGTGCCGCCATTCGCACCCGTTATGCCGACCAGCCGGCGATGCGGCAACAACTGCTGTATGAATGCGACAGGGTGGATGAGTGGTATCAGCAGAAAGTGCCGGATAGTTACATTCAACAACGCGGCCTCTTGCGTCGTAACAGCGCGGAAGATCGACGCGCGAAATTTGCCGAGCTAAAAATATCGGTGGACATATGGTTAGCGGGTAATCCGGCACGTTCGGCCGAACTGCGACATCAAAGCTGGCGGAAATATCAGTCCCGGCTGAACAACGCGCAGCGGGAAAACTTCGTGCGCTGCGCCGATACATTCAGCGCATCGCTGAAGAAGGCGTTTGATGAGCGGGCGGTAAATATTCTGCACTGGCTGGAAGCGGAGTTATTTATCGTTACGTTGCAGGATTATAAGACGACGGAATTTCTCGATAATTTTAACTATTGCCATATCGTCAGCGTGGCCTTGTACGGTATCGGCAACGTCCCGCAGGGGCAGGCGTTGATTGAGCGTTGGGTTGATGAGCAAAGCACCGGCAGCGACGCCAATCTGATCTGGAACCAGGTCGCCGGCAATAATCCGCTGATAAAAGATGAGCTTGAAGCTCTGCTGGCCTCGGCGAAGAACGCCAAAGACGACCCGGCACCGACCACGCTGGCGGCGTTGAATGCCGCGCTGGCGAAATCCAGCGATCTGAAAAATTTTTCCGACTTTGTCTCCAACTCACTGAAAGCGTCCGCCAAAAATATGACGGATAATCCCGACTGGATAAACCGGCAATTTAGAAAGGCGGATCTGTTTATGGCCTCGGTGGGCGATCGCATCTTTAACGTTACCCGCCTGGGGGGGCATATTGATAATCATGTCACGATGATTTACAAGACCATTTTTTCCGTCAGGGCCGGGGTGCCGCTGGAGCATACGCTGAGACTCTTCGAGGTTCAGTTGCAGGAGATGCCGCACCTGCGCCGGCAAATTTTGCAGGATCTGAGAAATAGCCAGGAATTTTTGCCGGAGGGCGGCGAGAGATTAAAGAAATATAAAGATCTGAACGATGCTTGGGGAAAATTCGCGGATACGGATGAGGGCAAAAACACCCTGAAAGTATCGCGCGTCGGACTGCTGATGCTGTTTTTCAATGCGCTGGACGTCGGCTATCTATACAGCCAGCTTAAGCAGGATGACTGGAAAAGCCAGGCGGCGCTGGCGGCCAGCGGGCTAAGCATGATGTCGGTGATCAGCGACCTGCTGTTGCCGGCGCTGGAAAAAGGGGAAAAGGCGGCCAAAGTCACTATCGAGAGTATGAAGTTATTCGGCGCTTTTGTCGGCTGTGCCGCATCGGTATTGACCGCGGTACTTGACGGTATGAATTTGGGAAAATCATATAATCAAAATCGTTTTGGTATGGCGTGCTTCTATTTTGTCAAGGGGGTGGTGGATGGCGCGGGGGCGTTAAAATATCTGGGAACGTTTCTTTCCGCCGCCGGCGAACTGGCTTCTATTTACGGGCGCAGAGAGAGAATGCTGGGGTTTGCCGATACTTTGTCAAGATACGGTAAAAAAATCGCCGGCAAGTTTATGACGCGTACCGGCGCGCTGCGATTGTTGGGAAAACTAGCCTCCTGGCAGGCGCAGGCAGGACTGATGTTATTGCAGGTTATCGTGACGCTGTTTTCTGATGATGAGTTGCAGGCCTGGTGCACCCAGTGCCATTTTGGTCAAAAACCGGCATTTGCCGGCTATGACGAGCAGTTGGTTAATCTGGAAAAGGCGTTAAAGGAAATCCTATGAGAAATGAAAAAGCGATTAACCCCAAGGAGCTTCGTCAGGAATTGTTCGAGGCGGAATGTCGAGTGGAATCCGCTCGCCGACACCTTTATAACAACGAATATGGTGTCACCGAGACTGATGTGGCACAGGCGGAACAGCACTATCAGCAGGTATTAAGCGAATGGCAGGCGTTGCCGCCGCCGCCGGTATTGCCGCCGAGCGGCAAACTGGAGAAAATCACCGGTCGGCTGGAGTCTTTTAGCCGCATCCGCTGCAAGGCCAACTTTGATCCTGATGTGTATGCCACCTCTTCAGACAGAACACTGACGGCGGGAGAAAAGGGCGCGGTGGGCGCGGGGGCCATTGCCATCGGTAGTCCTGCGCTGGCGGGGCTGGCGCTGAAGGGGGAAGAGCCGATTTTAAACGACGCGGACTATGTGCAAGGGATGATAAACGGCCAGCCGTTTGCCGGTTGGGTGGGGATGACGCACCTGAAGGCGGGCGACGAGGTGGAGTTGGCGGCGGCATGGCAGGACGACCATTATCAGGTTTACGCCATTGCCGTACCGGCGTTGCGGATTGTCTCGGTATGTCCGCAGTGCGACCATGGCCGTTATATTGAGGCGATTTCCAGGATCAAGCTCGGCACTTTTATGAGTTTGTTTTTTATTATATTGGCTTGTATTGCAGTTTTACTAATGGGTAAAGGTACATTTTGGGAGAATTTTTCTTATGAATTAACTGATAATAAAGGTAATTTTTATTTTTTGATTGCGATGGGGCTGGGGATAAATGGTGTTTTTTGGGGGCTGTTTTTTTATGGCGCCTATAAAGCGTATGCGGAAACTGCCTGCAAACTGGCGGAGGAAATATCTCAGGTATTCGGCTGGCGTCATCCCAAATGGATAAACTTAAAGAAAATAACGGCGAAGCGGGAAAAGGAATTAATGCGTCAGGGGAAATGGTATTCGCCGAAGGATACCAGCAAGCCGCCGCTGCCCAGCGCGAAATTATTATGGGATGATGAGTATTGGCATTATTACTGACATTTGGCTACAGCATAAAAAATATCATCCGCCGCTAGAGAGTTTGGATCGCTTTTAAAGGGAATGTGATGAGAAAAGAAAAGGTAATTAACCCCAAGGAGCTTCGTCAGGAATTGTTCGAGGCTCAACTAAAAATACAGTCCGTACGCCGTCGCCTTGACAGTAATCATCGGAGCGTTACGGAAGCTGATTTAGCGCAGGCGGAACAGCACTATCAGCAGGTATTAAGCGAATGGCAGGCGTTGCCGCCGCCGCCGGTATTGCCGCCGAGCGGCAAACTGGAAAAAATCACCGGTCGGCTGGAGTCTTTTAACCGTATCCGCTGCAAGGCTAACTTTGATCCTGATGTGTATGCCACCTCTTCAGACAGAACACTGACGGCGGGAGAAAAGGGCGCGGTGGGCGCGGGTGCCATTGCTATCGGTAGCCCTGCGCTGGCGGGGCTGGCGCTGAAGGGGGAAGAGACGGTTTTAGACGACGCGGACTATGTGCAAGGGATGATAAACGGCCAGCCGTTTGCCGGTTGGGTGGGGATGACGCACCTGAAGGCGGGCGACGAGGTGGAGTTGGCGGCGGCATGGCAGGACGACCATTATCAGGTTTACGCCATTGCCGTACCGGCGTTGCAGATTGTCTCGGTATGTCCCCGATGCAGCCATGGTCGTTATATTCAGGCGATATCCGATGTTAAAATAAGCGCGTTTATGACTCTGCTTATGTTTATTATCTTTAGTTCTATCGGTTTTTTTATGGATGAAGGGACTTTCTGGGAAAATCTTCTTAATGCAGTGATAAACAATTATGACCAGTTTTATCTAGCGACCACTATGATGCTGGTCCTTGGTAGTGTTTTATGGGGACTGTTTTTTTATGGTGACTATAAAGCGTATGCGGAAACTGCCTGCAAACTGGCGGAGGAAATATTTCAGGTATTCGGCTGGCGAAATCCCAAATGGATAAACTTAAAGAAAATAACGGCGAAGCGGGAAAAGGAATTAATGCGTCAGGGGAAATGGTATTCGCCGAAGGATACCAGCAAGCCGCCGCTGCCCAGCGCGAAATTATTATGGGATGATGAGTATTGGCATTATTATTGACCATCTGCATAACATAAAGAATATTACCCGTTTGCGGGTTGGGTAGGGAATAGCGACGTATGGCATTCGATATTGAAAATATTGACGCTAATTTTTTATCCACTGCGTGCGCGATAGCCGATATAACATCACCGATTTGAGCGGATGCCCCGCGGGAACGCGCGGATAGTCGAAATCGTCAGCGGGATTATGCGTCATGCCCAGCTTATGCATCACGCGGCGTGATCGGACGTTGGCGGCGACGGTGGTGGCGACAATTTCATCCAGTTTTAATTCGCTAAAACCAAACGCCAGTGCGGCGCGCGCGGCTTCCGGCGCGTATCCCTTGCCCCAGAATTTACGGGCGATGCGCCAGCCTATCTCGACGGCGGGGGTGAAGTGCGCATCATAGCCGACCCGGACAAGGCCCACCGCGCCGATAAATTCGCCAGTGATTTTCTCTGCCAGCGGCCAGAGGCAAAAACCATGAGCCGCCTGGTGCGCGATTTGCCGATCGATCCATGCGTTGCTGTCGTCGGCCGTGGGCAACGGTATCAGAAATTCCATCGCTTGCGGATCGGCGCACATCGCCGCGAAGGGGACGCGATCCGCCGCTTGCCATTGGCGTAGAATTAATCGTTCTGATGGGCATCTTTCCATGTTTTACATCTCCTGTTTATTCGGCATAAAAATAGCGGGTTATCTACGTCATTCATTAACGCTAATACTATGTTTTTTTAGCAAACCGCGCAGTTGATGATAGGTCAGTCCCAGTAATTCCGCCGCCTTGCGCTGGTTGAAGCGCGCCTTTGCCAGCGCCTGTTCCAGCAGCGTCTGTTCCTGGGCGCGCTGCCACTGCTTCATATCCAATGGGAAATCGGGGATTTTGTCTGTCAGCGCTGGCGGCGCGCTGTCCTCAGCCAGGGGCGCCTTTTTGCGAAACGGATTAATAATAATGGTATCCAATGGCAGATCGCTACTGCCGTGCCGATAAACCGAACGTTCAACCACATTCTTTAATTCACGGATATTGCCCGGCCAGGGGTAGGCGTGCAGCATATCGCGCGCATGCGGGGTGAAACCGGGAAACAGGGGAAGGCGCAGTTCGCGGCACATTTGAATGGCAAAATGCTCCGCCAGCAACATGATATCTTGCTGGCGCTCACGCAGCGGCGGCAGTTGGACGACATCAAATGCCAGCCTGTCTAATAGATCGGCCCTGAACTTTCCGCTGGCCGCCAGCGCGGGCAGGTCGTCATTGGTGGCGCATACCAGCCGGACGTCCACCTGTAACGAGTGACTGCCGCCGACGCGTTCCAGTACGCCATATTCTATGACGCGTAATAGCTTCTCCTGCACCAGCATGGGCGCGGTGGCCAGTTCATCGAGAAACAGCGTGCCGCCGTCGGCACGTTCAAAACGCCCCAGATGACGTTTCTGCGCCCCGGTAAACGCGCCGGCCTCGTGACCAAACAGTTCGGAATCCAGCAGATTTTCATTCAGCGCGGCGCAGTTCAGCGAAACGAACGGGCCTTGCCAACGCGGGGAAAGGTAGTGGAGACGGCTGGCGATCAGCTCTTTACCGGTGCCGCGTTCGCCAATCACCAAGACCGGTTTATTTAGCTGCGCCAATTGCGAAACCTGTTCCAGCACTTCAAGAAAACTGTTTGCTTCACCCAATAGATTTTCTTTTTCCTGTGCCATTAATATTCACCGTGTGATTTTTACCAATAGTTGGTTTATTTGACTAATCTATCCGCTCTTGAAAAATAGTCAAAACATTCCATCCACTATTTTTCAATGAGTTACAGAAAAACAGAAGTTGGCATGGTTCTTGATAAAGTATAGCCATGTCACCACCGCCGAATGACCGGTAGTGATAATAAATCAGGCGTAATCAGACGCTGGAAATCATTAAGAGGATGTGATTATGGGTATTTTTTCTCGTTTTGCCGACATCGTGAATGCCAATATTAATTCGTTGCTGGATAAGGCCGAAGATCCGCAAAAGCTGGTACGGCTGATGATTCAGGAAATGGAAGACACGCTGGTTGAGGTGCGTTCTACCTCGGCGCGCGCGCTGGCGGAAAAGAAACAAATTGCCCGCCGCATCGAACAGGCGCATACCCAGCAGGCGCAATGGCAGGAAAAAGCCGAATTGGCGCTGCGTAAAGACAAAGACGATTTGGCCCGCGCCGCGCTGATTGAAAAACAGAAACTGACGGATCTGATTGCGGTATTACAGCATGAAGCGGAAAGCGTGGAAGAAACGCTGGAGCGAATGAAACGTGAAATCGGCGAACTGGAGAATAAACTGAGCGAAACCCGCGCCCGCCAGCAAGCGCTGACGCTGCGCCATCAGGCGGCATCCTCGTCGCGCGATGTCCGCCGTCAACTGGATAGCGGTAAGCTGGATGAAGCGATGGCGCGTTTTGAACAGTTTGAACGACGCATTGATACCATGGAAGCCGAAGCGGAAAGCGTAGGTCTGGGCAAACAAAAGTCTCTGGATCAGCAATTTGCCGAACTGAAGGCCGACGATGAAATCAGTGCGCAATTGGCGGCGCTTAAAGCTAAAGTTAAACCAGCAGAATAACCGGACCGGCTGTCGTCAAGGTTGGCGGCAGCCCATGCCATACCCGGAAAACATAATAATTAAGGAGTTACGATGAGTGCTTTGTTTCTTGCCATACCGCTGACCATTTTCTTGATTTTTGTGGCGCCGATATGGCTTTGGCTGCATTACAGTCAGCGTAAGCAAAACAATGCGCAACTGGGACAAGGCGACATGCAGCGTTTAACGAGGCTAACGGAAGATGCCCGCCGTATGCGTGAACGCATTCAGGCGCTTGAAGAAATTCTGGACACAGAGCATCCGGACTGGAGAAAATCTTAATGAAAAATACATGGTCAGGTAAAACGTTATATCGCATACCGGAAGAGGGGATGCTGAAGGGCGTGTGCGCCGGGCTGGCCCGCTACTTTGATGTGCCGGTTAAATTGGTGCGCGTGATTGTGGTGCTGTCGATGTTTTTCGGCCTGTTCTTCTTTACCATCGTCGCTTATATCATCCTGACTTTTATGTTGGAACCGGCGCCGGCGGGCAGCTTCAACGATGAGGCGCCATCCCGCACGCCGAGCCAGTTGCTGAATGAGGCTGACGCCACTTTAAGCGCCAGCGAACAGCGTTTACGAAATATCGAACGCTACGTCACTTCCGATACGTTTGGCGTAGAGAACCGTTTCCGCCAGCTTTAACCCTGAACCATGGCAAATTCGCGCCATGGCGATCTTAAACAGCGGCTATGCTTTACTGACGACGCCGATATTATCCGTTCGCCGAACTTTTTCCGTTCTAGACGATAATATCGCGTCGTATCTTATCTTTCCTGCAACAACGGCCGTGACCCAGGTTTGTGAGTTATCCTGAATTCGTGTACAACCGCATCATTCGTTTCAATTAATCAATAAGGTGCTTCATGGATGATTCATGGTTTGCAATTGGCTTGGCTATTTTGCTGATCTATGTCGTCTTGATGCCAATCGTGGTGTTAGCGGCGTATAGGCGCAGCGCGCATAACCAACAGCAGACCGAGCGGCTTGAACAAACCGTCGCCCGGCTACAATCCGAACTGACCCGCGTTTCAGCCAGGGTCGCGCAATTGGACGCGGCCAACAGGGCGGACGATCCTCAGATGGCGGCGGCAACGCGCGCGGAGACAGACGCGGCGATAGCGGCGGCCAGGCCAGTGGCGGACGCGCCGGCTAAGCCGGAAAGGTTTGAAAATCACAAGTCAGCCGCGCGCTTCGATGGGCCGATTGCCGCGTCGCTTGCCGTAAAGGCCGGCGATGAGCCGACGGCCGCGGCCGAATCGCATTCCGGCCTGTTTTCTTCGTTGGCCGGTTGGCTGTGGCAGGGAAATCCGCTGGCCAAAATCGGTATTTTGCTGCTGTTTTTCGGCCTGGCGTACCTGATGAAATACACCATCGAGCGCGATATGCTGGCGATCGAGTGGCGTCTTGGGATCGCGGCGTTAATCAGCGGCGGACTGTTGGCGTTTGGCTGGTATTTACGCCATAAGCAGCGGCTGTATGCCCTGATATTACAGGGCGGTGCGGTTGGGGCGCTGTACATCACGGTATTTGGCGCTTTCCGGCTTTATCTGCTGCTGCCTTATACGGCGGCCTTTGCCCTGTTGTTGATGCTTTGCGCCGCCAGCGTCGGGCTGGCCGTATTACAGCGTTCATTAAGCCTGGCGATGTTGGCCAGCACCGGCGGTTATCTGGCGCCGATCCTGCTGTCGGAAGGCGGCGGCAACCATGTGGTGCTGTTTTCCTATTACCTGCTGCTGTCGCTGGGCATTCTGGCTATCAGCGCGCGCCAGTCGTGGCGAGAGCTTAACCTGCTGGGGCTGTTCTTTACCTTTGGCGTAGGGATGCTCTGGGGCGCGAACCATTATCAGCAAGATTACTACCTCAGCAGTCAGCTATTCCTGATCGTCAATATTCTGATATTCGGCGTGGGCGCGCTGCTGTTCTCCCTGCGTCATCAGCCGGTGGGTAAACAGATTGTCGATGGCATTTTGCTATTCGCGCCGCCGCTAATCGGCTTTGGCATGCAGTACCTGATCACGCAGCGCTGGATCTATGGCCCGGCGCTGTCGGCTTTGGGCTATGGGCTGTTTTACCTGCTGCTGGGAATGCAGCCCCGCATCAAGTCCCCGCGGCTGAAGCTGTTTTCGTTCGCCCTTAGCGGCTGTTTTCTGACGCTGGCGGTGCCGTTGGCCTTTTCCGCCGAATGGACATCAATGACCTGGCTGCTGGAAGGACTGTGCGTATTGTGGGCGGGGTTATATCAAAACCAGCGCCGCATGGGATGGAGCGGCGCGTCCATCATGCTGCTGGGCGTTCTGTCCGCCGGGTATGCGCTGTTTTTCGAAACGTTATCGACAACGTCATTCCTGTTTATCTTCGGCATTCTGGCGTTGGCCGCGCTGTGCGCCAGCCTGTGCTGGCGGCGTTATCGCCAGGTGGAAAGGCATTGGCGCGAATTAAGCCGGGGCTTCTTTATCCTGGGTATCGCCAGTTGGCTTGGCTGGCTGTTTTACGCGGTCGACCGATCGCTGGATGTCTATATCAGGGATTTCTGGCATCGCAGCGGGGTTGTCTCGTCCTGGAGTACGCATGCGCTGTTATATACGCCAGTGGCGCTGCTGTCTGTCGCCGCGTCTACGCTGATCTGGCTTCGCGTGGGGAAACGCCTCGACTGGGCGGCGCTGCGCCACAGTAGCGGGTTACTGTGGGGAATTATGCTGTTGGCGTTGTTGGACCTGGCGGATTCCCGCCAACTGCCGTTGCTGAGTGCCGGTGAACAATGCGTCGCGTTGGGAAGCTGGCTGGCGAGTTTTGCTATCGCTTACTGGCTGCTCTATCGCAATGAAGCATCGCTGCCATTACGGTTGACGCAAGGTTTTCACCTCGCGCTGTTCTGGATGGCGATCGTCTTTCTCTTTTTGCTGGCATCGCAATATCTGTATCCGCGAATCCCGGCAGCGGTGGAAGAGGGTCAGCCGGTCTTAGAGATCGTTCTGCTATCGCTAATCATCATCGCGCTGGCGTCGCCGACGCGTCATTGGCTGTGGCCGTTGACGAAGTGGGCATCATTATATAACCGGACGGGGCTGGTGCCGCCGATCGCCACGCTGTTTACCCTGTTGGGCGCGGCTAACCTGATGGATGGGCAGATAGCCTGGCATGAAGGACATGCGTTCTATATTCCGCTGTTTAATCCGCTGGAAGCCGGCATGGCGCTGGGTATCGCGGCGCTGCTCATCTGGTATCGGCGCGCGCTGATGGCGCCGGTAGACAATTTCGCCCTAAAAGGGCAATGCCGTTTTGCATTGTGGCTGTTAAGTTTTTGGTTGCTAAATGGCCTGCTGCTAAGGTCGCTGGCCTGGTATGCGCAGATCCCGTGGTCGGGCGACGCGCTATGGCATTCTCGTCTGGTGCAAACCACCTTTGCGCTTTTGTGGTCGCTTTCCGCGCTGGTCGGCATGGTGTGGTCGACTCGGCGGCAACAGCGGGCGGGATGGTTGACCGGGGCGTTATTGCTGGGCGTGACCATCATCAAACTGTTTGTGGTGGACAGCGCCGGCGGCGGCGGACTGGCGCGCGCGGTGGCCTTTATCGGCGTGGCGATCCTGATCTTGATCGTCGGTTATTTCGCGCCGCTGCCGCCGAAGCATCGGCCAACCGCTGACTAATCTTTAAGGAGTAATGATTTATCCAATGAAGCGATTACAGAATGAGCTTAATTCACTGGTTAACCGCGGCGTGGATCGTCATCTGCGATTAGCGGTTACCGGATTGAGCCGTAGCGGGAAAACCGCGTTTATTACGGCGTTTGTCAATCAGTTGCTGAATGTACACAGCGGTGCTCATCTGCCGTTATTTTCCGCGGTGCGGGAAGGGCGCTTGCTGGGCGCCAAACGCGTGCCGCAGCGCGATCTTGGTATTCCCCGTTTCGCCTATGATGAAGGCATAGCGGCGTTGTATGGCTCGCCGCCCAGTTGGCCGACGCCCACGCGCGGTGTCAGCGAAATCCGGCTGGCGCTGCGCTACCGTTCCAATGATTCGCTGCTGCGGCACTTTAAAGATACCTCCACGCTGTATCTGGAGATAGTGGACTACCCCGGCGAATGGCTGCTGGATTTGCCGTTGCTTGAACAGAGCTATCTGAGTTGGTCGCGCCAGATGGCGGGGCTGTTGCAGGGCGATCGCGCCGAGTGGGCCAGGCCGTGGCTGACGTTGTGCGCATCGCTCGACCCGTTGGCGCCGGCGGATGAAAATCAACTGGCGGCGATTGCTCAGGCCTATACCGACTATTTACTGCGCTGCAAACAGCAAGGGCTGCATTTTATTCAGCCCGGACGTTTTGTGCTGCCGGGCGATCTGGCCGGGGCGCCGGTGCTGCAATTTTTCCCGTGGCCGCAGGTGGACAAATTAGGCGAGGCAAAACTGGCGCAGGCGGACGGCAAAACCAATATCGGCATGCTGCGCCGGCGTTTTGATTATTACTGTCAAACGGTGGTTAAAGGGTTTTATAAGCATCATTTTGTCCGTTTTGACCGTCAGATTGTGTTGGTCGATTGCCTGCAACCGCTGAACAGCGGCCTGCATGCTTTCAACGATATGCGGCTGGCGTTAACCCAATTGATGCAAAGTTTTCATTACGGCAAGCGCACGCTGTTTCGCCGTTTGTTTTCCCCCTGCATCGATAAGCTGATGTTCGCCGCCAGTAAATCGGATCACATCACCGCCGATCAACACGCGAATCTGGTGTCGTTGCTTCAGCAACTGGTGCAGGAGGCCTGGCAGAATGCCGCCTTTGAAGGCATCAGCATGGATTGCGCCGGTATTGCGTCCGTTCAGTCGACGCAAAGCGGCGTGGTGGAACATCAGGGGCAGAAAATACCGGCATTGAAGGGCAATCGTCTGAGCGACAGTCAGCCTTTGACCGTCTATCCGGGCGAAGTGCCGGCCCGGTTGCCCGGCGCCGCGTTCTGGCAAGAGCAGGGATTCCATTTTGATCAGTTTCGTCCGCGTGAAATGACGGTGGACACCCCGTTGCCCCACATCCGTCTGGATACGGTAATGGAGTTTTTATTGGGAGATAAATTGCGATGAACGAACCACTGAAACCGCGCATGACCTTTGATCAGGCATCGCCAGCGGAGCCGGAGCCGCAGTTGCGCGCCAGCCAGGCATTTGACGAACAGGATGCGCAACACTTCGCGCCTATTGCCCGTGAACAGGAAGTGCCGGAAGAGGGGGTGGCGGAAGAGGTCGTCAACGCCGCCTTGCGTCCGAAACGCAGCCTGTGGCGGCGCATGGTGATGGCTGGTTTGACGCTGTTTGGCGTTAGCGCCATCGCGCAGGGCGTGCAATCGCTGCATAATTCATGGGTTCAGCAGGATTGGATCGCGCTGGGCGGCATCGCCGCCGGCGGTTTAATTGTCGTGGCCGGCGTAGGGTCGATCGCCGTGGAATGGCGGCGGCTGTACCGGCTGCGCCAGCGGGCGGAAGAGCGTGATGTCGCCCGTGATTTACTGCACAGCCACGGCATTGGGCGCGGGCGTGAATTTTGTGAAAAGCTGGCCCGGCAAGCCGGGTTGGATAACGGACACCCGGCGTTGCAGCGCTGGCAGGCTTCGCTGCATGAAACGCATAATGACCGTGAGGTGATTGAGCTGTATGCCCGGCTGGTGCAGCCGGTATTGGATCGTCAGGCGCGCCAGGAAATCAGCCGTTCCGCGGCGGAGTCGACCCTGATGATCGCGGTCAGCCCGTTGGCATTGGTGGATATGGCCTTTATCGCCTGGCGAAATTTGCGGTTGATCAACCGCATTGCGGCGCTCTACGGCATCGACCTGGGCTATTTCAGCCGTATCCGCCTTTTTCGCCTGGTGCTGCTGAATATCGCCTTTGCCGGGGCATCCGAACTGGTGCGGGAGATCGGTATGGACTGGATGTCGCAGGATCTGGCGGCCAGACTGTCGGCGCGCGCCGCGCAGGGGATTGGCGCGGGCCTGTTGACGGCGCGTCTTGGCATCAAAGCCATGGAACTGTGCCGGCCGCTGCCCTGGCTGAACGACAAGCCGCGTCTGGGGGATTTCCGGCGTGAACTGATCGGGCAGGTGAAGGCGACGCTGCAAAAAGCCAAGTAATACTCCGCTGTGTTGCCAATCAGGCTAATTTCTCAGCCAGTGTGACGGTTCGTCGATGTCCACTGGCACTTCATTTTATTTTTCCGCTTCCTGATGATTTTTCGGCGCGTAATTCTTGCGATATTGCAGCGGCGTACGGCCGATCATTTTCTTAAAGCAGGTAATAAAATAGGGGCTGTCGGAAAACCCAACCTGTTGTGAAATATCATCAATAGAATTATTGCTGGTTCGCAATAGCTCGCCGGCGGCTTTTATTCTCCTGGTCAGCAGATATTCATGAATCATTTCTCCCGTCTCCTGTTTAAATCGGCGGGATACATAACTCTTGGATAAATTTAAATAACTTATCAGCGTATCCAGACTGAACTTTTCCATATAGTGTTCTTCAATCCATTGCATCACTTTCGCCGAGAGACTGTCGTCGATGATGTCTTTATTTTCCGCCTGCGGCGGCAACAGGGTGAGTATCTGTAAAATCAGGCAGGCGATATCCTCAAGTGAATAGTTGCCGTCTTCGCCAAGCTCGATGAAACGTGAGAACAGCGTATCCAGCGTAACACGAATATCCGCCAGATCGTAGGCGGCGGCGCGGCTGTCGGGATGGCATAAGCGGTGCAGCAGCGCGCGCTTCTGCGGGAAGTTGTGCAGATAGTTATACAGCACCACGTTATCCAGATGAATAATGGTCCTGCGGTAACGATCGCGTTGGCTATCTTCCACCATCACCTTGTGCAGTTTAAACGGCGGGAAGATGAATAACCGGCCTGGCTTCATTGTATATTGCTGATTATCAACAATAATAACCCCATACCCCTCCTCAACGAACAGCATTTCCAGACATTGATGCCAGTGGTGGTAACGGATCGAGTTCGCATAGAGCCGGTTGAATGAAATGTAACGATCAAACAGCGAGATCAGTTCAAGGTGTTCATGTGAGTTGGGCGGGTTCATAGGACAATATATTGAAACTTTTCACCGGTTTTTTTTAAATTGATTCACTATTTTATTTTTAAACCCATCCGTCAATCAGACTGAATATATTTATGTGACGTTGATAACATTTGGCGCATAAATAAAAACATTAAGCTCTGTTCGGGTTAGCAAATATCACGCGGAAGCCCGGACTATTTTACCTCGGTAAAAATACTCCCGCAGCGTAAAACTTGTGTCTTCTTTTTAGATTCATCCTGAATCAAAGGCATTCTTATGTATAAAGAAAATAGCCATGCAAACACCAGGGGATCACAACGTCGGCAGGTCATTCAGACGTTAAATTCGATGCTGTCGGCGGTTGATAACTATTTTATTCATGGCAAAAGCGGGATCGCCTTCGGACGGACCTGCGCCCACTACGCGCCTGAAATCGCCGAAATGGAGGGGTTATCCAGAATTCTCTGGGGGTATTTCCCTTATTGTCCTCTGGAGAACCTTTGCCGTACTGGGAAAAATATCTGACGGCTATCCGCCATGGCACCGATCCGTCACATCCTGAATATTGGGGTGAAACCGGCCCGTATGATCAGCGGCTGGTGGAGATGGCCGTTTATGGGCTGGGATTATCCCTGATGAAAAATCGCTTAACCGAGCAGTTGAGCGAACAGGAACGGGAAAATCTTCATCAGTGGCTAAATCAAATCAGCCAGGCGGAGATGCCGGATAGCAACTGGAACTATTTCGCCATCATGGTTCAGCTTGGCTTTAAACAGGCGAACATGCCATGGGATAAGGCGGCCGTCGAGATGCGTTTCGCCAAAATGGAAGCCTATTATCTGGGCAACGGGTGGTATTCCGACGGCCCCGGACGGCCAAAAGATTATTATATTTCAATGGCTTTTCATTACTATGGATTAATCTACGCCACACTGATGCGGCATGATGATCCCGCACGGGCGCAGATATTGCGAGCCAGAGCCGCCGCTTTCGCCAATGATTTTATTTACATGTTCTCCTCAGACGGTCTGGCAATACCGTTCGGACGCAGCCTGACCTACCGCTTTGCCGAAGCCGCCTTCTGGAGCGCGGCGGCGTTCGCCGAACTGGATACGTTCTCCCCCGGAGTAATAAAAGGCCTGCTCCTGCGTCACCTGCGCTGGTGGATGTCGCAGCCGATCCTCGATCGTGACGGCATTCTGACGATTGGCTACGCTTATCCGAACCTTATCATGGCGGAAGATTACAATTCGCCTGGTTCCCCCTACTGGGCGTTTAAGTTTTTCCTGATTCTGGCCTTGCCGGAGGAACATCCATTCTGGCAGGCCGAGGAAGAACCTCTGCCGGTCTTGCGTGCGCATCGGGCTATCAAAGAGGCCGATCAGATCCTGGTGCATGACGATCGCTCTTCGCATGTTTATATGCTGACATCCGGCCAGCTTGAGCTGAATAACTACGTCAATACGGAAGCCAAGTACACCAAATTCGCCTATTCCAGCCATTTGGGCTTTACCGTGGAACGCGGCCGCTATGGCATCAAGCATGCTGCCTGCGATTCCATACTGTTATTAGCCGATGGCGATAACTATTTCCGCGGACGGCGCGATTGTACGGAAGTGACGACGACCGACGATTTCATCTTCTCCCGCTGGTCGCCATGGGCGGATGTGCATATTGCCACCTGGTTGATTCCCTGCCAGGGCTGGCATGTCCGGGTACACCGGATAGATACCGCCCGGACGCTGGATACGGTGGAAGGGGGCTTCGCCGTGATTTTCAATCAACATACCCAGACGGATATACAACCACGTGAATGCCGTATTCAGGCCGAAAACGGCCGTAGTCTATTGCTGGATAGAGGGAACCGCGTATCACGCCGCGCGGATACTCTCATTACGCCGCCCAACAGCAGCATCATGTTCGCTGAATGTGCGGCCATTCCCATATTGACCATCCAACTTGCCCCCGGCGTTCACTGGCTAGGCGTCGCCGTCGCCGCTCAGATACGGCAGGACGCACCTCTGGCGCCGCCCCCGGACGTGTCATTCTCCGATACGGCAATAAAACTGATTCAGATGCAGACGGAAAAAAGCATTGCCATTCGTTAACTCCCGCTGACTGCGTTTATTTATCCCTTACCTGTTAAAGGTGGAAATAAAAATGATCACTGCTGAAAACAAAGCAAGTTATTACAAAATGAGTGCGGTTATATTCCTCTATTTTTTTACCTGGTCGGCAAGCGTTGGTCTATTAGCCATCTGGCTGGGAGAAAAATCAGGATTAAGCGGATCGATTATCGGAACGGTATTTGCGGTTAACGGTATTTTTTCGGTTGTGCTGAAACCGATATATGGCTACATCATGGATAAAATCGGCATGAGTAAAGCCCTGCTGTATTTTATTGTTGTGATGTCGGCGCTGATGGCGCCATTTTTTGTGTATGTTTACCAGCCGCTACTGATCAGTCATACCATGCTGGGCATTATTGTCGGGGCCATTTATCTGAGTTTCGCCTGGTATGCCGGGGTTGCGGCCTGTGAATCCTATGCCGATCGCTATAGCCGTATCAGCGGTCTGGAATTTGGTCAGGTGCGGATGTGGGGCTCGCTTGGCTGGGCCATCGCCGCATCGTTTTCCGGGGTGCTGTTTAACATTTCTCCCGCCTATAACTTCATTTTGGGCAGTATAGCTTCCGTTATCATGTTACTGGTGCTGCTCACGCTGAAAGTGGATAGCGCCAGCGAACAGGCGCGCGCCGTATTATCCAAAGAAAAAATTGTGTTTGCCGATGTCATGGCCCTGCTGCGTAACGGCAAATTCTGGGCGTTCTGTCTGTATGTGGCGGGCGTCGCCTGGATGATGTTTATCGCGGAGCAGCAGTTCTCACGTTTCTTTGTGACGTTTTTCAGCACCAAAGAGCAGGGGAATGCCATATTCGGCTATCTCAGCACCGTACAATCCGGGCTGGAATTCCTGATGTATATGGTGATCCCATTTATTGTCAACTACTTCGGCGCCAAGAAAGGGCTGCTGTTTGTCGGCGTACTGGTCGGGACGCGGCTGATTGCGTCCGGGTTGAGCGACAGCCATTTGATAATATCGGTGATTAAACCGTTGTACGGGCTGGAACAGTCGATGCTGCTGGTTTCCGTCTTCAAGTATATCGCCGAGCATTTTGACAAACGTATCAATTCCACCATGTATCTGCTGGGCTACCAGGCCATGATTTATGTCGGCAACGTGGTCATTTCCTCGCCGGCCGGCATCCTCTACGATCGCATCGGTTTTGAACAGACCTACATCATTATGGGCGCGATTGCGCTGGTCTTTACGCTAATTTCCGCCTTCACGCTTTCATCCTGTCGTAGCAGACGTCATCCGGCGGTCGTTCAGCAAGCGGACGCGGTTGTCGACGCATCACCGGCAATCAAACAGTAATCTCTATTTTTTGCAAAAGTTAATAAGGGAGAAACCCATGGTTGTTGATGTTACTAAAGAACCGCTGCAGACCCGTAAATTGGTGACGGTTGACCAGCTTGCACTACAAAATGATCTGACGCGCGCGCGGGAGCGGGTACTCAGCATCATTGATCGCAATATGCGGAATTTTGGCGAGCGTTTTCCAGGGGAGGCCGGGGTTAATGGGTATTATCCGCTGACTGAAAACGTGGAGTGGACCACCAGTTTCTGGTCGGGGCAGCTGTGGCTGGCGTGGGAAATGACCGGCGATGAAAAGTATCGTCATCTGGCGCAACGGCATGTCCGATCTTTCGGCGCACGGATAGCCGGACGGCAGGATACGGAAACGCATGATTTGGGTTTCCTCTATACGTTATCCTGCGTCAGCGCCTGGCGACTAACCGATAATCGTCAGGCGCGCGGCTTTTCCCTGCTGGCGGCGGAAGCCTTACTGGAACGTTTTCACGCCAAAGCGCGGATCATCCAGGCCTGGGGCAATCTGCAGGATCCGCGACAGGCGGGCAGGATGATCATCGATTGCAACATGAACCTTCCCCTGCTGTATTGGGCGACGGAACAAACTGGCGATAGCCGGTTTGCGGATGCCGCCACAGCGCATGTGCATCAGGCGGCCCGTTATCTGATCAGGCCGGATGCTTCGACTTACCATACCTATTATATGGATACCGCGACCGGGGCGCCGCGTTACGGCAATACTCAACAGGGATATGCCGACGACTCCTGCTGGTCGCGCGGCCAGGCGTGGGGGATTTACGGCTTTCTGCTCAGCTATCGCTATACCGGCGATCGGCAGATGATCGAATTATCCAAATGCCTTGCCAATTACTTTCTTAACCGGTTGCCGGAGGATGGCGTTTGCCATTGGGATTTGGCCTTGCTGGGAACCGATGCGCTGCGTGATAGCTCATCGGCGGCGATCGCGGTTTGCGGTCTGCTGGAATTGAGTAAACAACTGCCGGTATCTGATCCTGACAAGGCAGCCTATGAAGCGTGGGCGCGGTTCATTATGTCGTCACTCAGCCGGCATTATCTGGCGCAAGAACATGATGAATGCGACGGCGTGTTGAAACACTCGGTATATCATCTGGCCAGCAATAAAGGCGTTGATGAATGCTGTAGCTGGGGAGACTATTTTTATGTGGAAGCCCTGGTTCGCATGACCATGCCGTGGCAGCCGTATTGGTAATCGGTTTTCGTCAGCGTTTCTCTTCGCAGGGGACGGGGAAACTCTGAATTTTTAATGAGTTAGCACGTTTTTTCAACGCGGAGAAGGGAAGGCTCTGCGTTTTTGATCGGTTAGCTCCTTACTCTGACAAGGGAGAGGGTAATAATGGCTAAAAAAATCGCGTTGCGGCAAGGAAAGCGGTGACTGTCAACTTTTCCTGACACGTCGCTTCATCTGATGGAAGTGAAAGGGTATCATCAATCTTTATTGCCCTGTCGCGTATGAATAAGGTAGTCGTTGATGCGTCTGGAAGTCTTTTGTGAAGACCGTATTGGTTTGGCCCACGAATTGTTGGATCTTCTGGCATCGCGCAATATCGATTTGCGTGGCATAGAAATCGATCCTATCGGCCGTATTTATCTTAATTTCGCCACGCTGGATTTTGATGATTTCCGTACTTTGATGGCGGAAATCCGCCGTATTGAAAGCGTTAGCGATGTTCGAACCGTTGCCTTTATGCCTTCCGAACGCGAACACCGGGCGTTGAACGCGCTGCTGAATTCCATGCCTGAGCCGGTATTTTCGCTCGATATGAAAGGCAAGATTGAACTGGCCAATCCTGCGGCCGCCAGCCTGTTTGGCGCTACCATGGAAAAACTTTATAACCTGTCCGTCTCAACGCTTATCGCCGGATACTCTTTCACGGACTGGCTGGAGCAAGGGAGCCCGTCGGTCACGCAGCGCGTGGTGGTGCGCGGACAAGATTTCCTGCTGGAAATTACGCCGATTCATCTGGAAGACGATGCCGGTAAGAAATCAGCGGCCGGCGCACTGTTGATGCTGAAATCCGCCGTGCGGATGGGGCGGCAATTGCAGGATCTATCGGTTAACGATGACCGCGCGTTTGAACATATGGTGGCGGTCAGTCCTAAAATGCGTCAGGTGATTGAACAGGCGCGGAAACTGGCGATGCTGGATGCGCCGCTGCTGATCGTGGGCGAGACCGGCACCGGTAAGGATATGCTGGCTAACGCCTGTCACTTACACGGCCCGCGCGGCAAGAAAGCGTTTTTGGCGCTGAACTGTGCGGCGCTGCCCGATGAGGTGATGGAAAGCGAGCTTTACGGTCATGCGCCGGGAGCCTATCCGAATGCGTTGGAAGGCAAGAAAGGCTTTTTCGAGCAGGCTAACGGCGGCTCGGTGCTGCTGGATGAGGTCGGCGAGATGTCGGCGCAGATGCAGATCAAACTGCTGCGTTTTATCAATGACGGAACGTTTCGCCGGGTAGGTGAAGATCACGAAGTGCATGTGGATGTGCGGGTTATCTGTGCGACCAAGAAAAACCTGTTGGAAATGGTGCAGCGCGGCGAATTCCGTGAGGATCTCTATTACCGGCTTAATGTCTTGACCCTGACGTTGCCGCCGCTGCGTGAACGCCCGGCGGATATCATGCCGCTGACGGAACTGTTCGTGGCGCGGTTTGCCGATGAGCAGGGCATTCCGCGGCCGAAGCTGGCCGCCGATCTGTACCAGTTTCTGCCGCAGTATGGCTGGCCGGGGAATATCCGCCAGTTGAAGAATGCGATTTACCGTGCGCTGACGCAGTTGGAAGGCAATGAATTAAGCATGCGGAATATTGAACTGCCGGCGTTTTCGGTTGAAATTCCACAGAGTGAAGAACTGTTGGAAGGCTCGCTGGACGATATCAGCAAACGTTTTGAACGCTCGGTGTTAACCCGCTTGTATCAGACCTATCCCAGTACCCGTAAGCTGGCGAAACGCCTGGGCGTATCGCACACGGCGATTGCCAACAAACTGCGGGAATATGGCCTCAGCAGCCGTAAAGGCGCGGGCGAAGAGGACGAGTCATAACGGTCTGAATGTTATGGCGAAAGGGCAAGGTGTACAGCAGAAAAAGCGATTGGCAAACGGGTAATTAAGTTACATTGTAACTTTAAAGCGATGTCTAAACTTCCTAAACCCGTCATTCCCGCGCAAGCGGGAATCAGCCAATGGTTGTTTACGGTTTCAGCAGGTGATTCCCGCCTACTACTGCGGGAATGACAGTGGTGGGGAGCGGGAATGACAAAGGGGCTAAGGGGAATGACAATAACCAGAGGCTACGGGAATAGCATATGGGCTACGGGGAAAGACAATAGCAAGAGGCTAAGGGAGATAGCATAGGGGACGCGGGATGACAAAGGTGAATTAGGGCTTTGGTCAATGGTCCGAAGTTACATCGTAACTTTTTCACCTCTCATGAAATCCCTATCCGCCGGGATCAACGAATACATGGCGGCGTTTAACAAACGATTGCCGACAATCAGCCGGTTTCTGGCGATACCTTCAAAGTGCGCCCCGGTTTTTTCCGCGACGCGACGGCTGGGGCGGTTGTGTTCCGCCGCCACAATCTCCAACCGGGTCAGCCCCAGTTGCTCGAAGCCAAAGCGGATGATAGCGTCTACCGCTTCCAGCGCGATCCCTTGTCTCTGCGCGGACTGGCGTACCCAGTAGCCGATATTACCCATCTGATACATCGGTTGGATATTGTTAATGCCGATAGCGCCGACCAACTCGCCCGATGCCTGATTAAATATGCCGAAATCAAAGGCGATGCCGGCCTGAATATGGTGTTTACAGTGCATAACCCACTGTGTGCATTTGACTGCGTCATATTCGCGGGTACACCAGGACAACCAGCGGCCCACGGTTTCCACTGATTCTTGCACCGCGTCCACGAGTTGCGGTATGTCATCGTTGTGACAAGGGCGGATGAGCAATCGCGGCGTGGTTAATGAAAACATAGATGAACCTCTTGCATAAAACATTCACCGGTTGGAAACCTGTTCGTTCCGGCCGGAAATTCAAGCCTGGGCAGTCTATCCAACCGGTCTTTATCTTGCTCTTCGTCCGGCATATATACCAGCATACGGTCGCCATTATTTGACGTCGTCCATATCAGGCCGCACGTAGTTATAATCTCCGAGTGTCAATCAGGCTGTTTTAAGAAGTCAACCATCGCTGACGTCAGTGCCTGCGGCGCTTCCAGCGCAATAAGTGATGCGCCGATACGATCGTGGACATTATGATGGCGCGCCCTTAGCCGTGAGGGCACTGTACTGATCGTGGATGATGATACAAGGGCAGTTAATAGGTGGTAGGCCACGGCAACTGATGTCGTTTGTTGTTGTCGATGAACCGGATAAAAAAATCCGGCAGGCCATTGGCTACCGGATTTTTTGCGGATAAGAACGGATAATCTGTCTTATCGGATTTTGTATTCCGACTTACGGTATTACTTAAACGCCGCCAGGGCTTTATCGTAATCCGGTTCGGTGGTGATTTCGTTCACCAGCTCGCTGTACACGACATTGTCGTTTTCATCCAGAACAACCACTGCTCGTGCGGTCAGACCTTTCAGCGCGCCGTCAGCGATGGCAACGCCATAGTTTTCTTTGAACTCAGCGCCACGCAGGGTAGAAAGCACCACCACATTATTCAATCCTTCAGCCCCGCAAAAACGGGCTTGCGCAAACGGCAGGTCGGCAGAAATGCACAGAACCACCGTGTTATCCAGTTCTGAAGCCAACTGATTGAATTTGCGCACGGATGCGGCACATACTCCGGTATCGATGCTGGGGAAGATGTTCAGGATTTTACGTTTGCCAGCATAGCTACTGAGAGAGACGTCCGACAGGTCTTTGGCAACCAGTGTAAAGGCTTTGGCTTTATCGCCTTTTGCGGGGAAAGAGCCGGCCAATGGTACGGGATTGCCTTGGAAATGTACGTTCTGTGACATGTATGCGTCCTCTAATTACTTACAGGTTATTAACATGCTGCTCAGTTTAAGGCAGTATCGGCAACATTGATATCAAAATTATGACATAGCAATGCGGTCATTGCGTCGAGGTAACGTTCGCTGGCGGCGTCTACCGATATCGGCGGCAGTTCCGCAGTCACACACGGCAACATCCGATTGGCGCACCAACTGCCGAAGGAGCCGGGGGTGTCGTAACCTACACCGGTTACTAACGGTAAATCGAATTGTCGTGCCAGCCATTGCCCCAATTCCGAACTCAGCGGATCGTCAATACAGGCGAGCGGCTCATGAAAAGAGACAACCCAGGCGGGATTAAGTTTCTCAACCAATCCGCACAGCGCCTTTGTTTCAGGTTCCGACGAGGGAGCCGCCCCGGTGGACAGCGTCACGTCGCGTTCGTCGGCGTCGCTGTTCCAGCGGTATACGGTATTGCCCGACTGCCAGTTCTCCGCGGGGAAGTTACGATTAAGATCGACGCCGTTGGCATTCGCCCGTAACCCTAACTGACAACCATCGGGATTAATGGTCAGAACCACATGGTGCCGGCGTTGCCCAGGCAATAAGGTTCGCAACGCACAAGACAGCGTCACGATGGATGCGCTTTCATCGCCGTGTGTGCCGGCAATAATCAGCCCGCTGTTCCGCCCCGGCAGCTCGGCCGGAAAATAGAGCAATGGCGCCCCCAACAGTGATTTCCCATAAGGCTCACCCAGCGAAGGAAGAGGGCCTCGTAGATGGCGAGCCCGCAGGGCGATAGTGTCATTTCCCATTTGTTTGCCTATCAATGTCTTTAACTTTTTTCATCATAACGGCTGAGATTGAAAATAGCACCTCTGATGCGGATTGAGCTAAATACGACAATATGAACGTAACCCCTGGTCGCATCGCGCATTTTCTGACTATTATATTATTCAGTAACTTCATCATTATCTGAGATAAATCACTATGGGACATGGTCATTCTGCATTATATGCCGCGCTGTTCGCGGTCGTGGCCGGGAGCGCCGCCGCAGCGCAAGTTCCGGCTGGGACCCAGTTAGCAGAAAAACAGGAAATTGTGCGTCACATCAAAGATGAGCCGGCATCGTTAGATCCGATAAAAGCGGTGGGCCTGCCGGAAGCGCAGGTTTCGCGGGATCTGTTTGAAGGGCTGGTCAATCAGGACGAACATGGCAATATCGTTCCAGGCGTCGCGCAACGCTGGCAAACCAGCGATAACCGCACTTTCATGTTTACCTTACGTAATGATGCGCGCTGGTCCAACGGCGACCCGGTTACGGCAAAGGATTTTGTCTATAGCTGGCGCCGCTTGGTCGCGCCGGAAAACTCCTCGACTTTCGCCTGGTTTGCCCGTTTGGCCGGGATTGTCAATGCCGATCAAATCATTGACGGCAAATTGCCCGCCGATCAGTTGGGGGTAACGGCGGTTGATGACCATACGCTGAAGGTGCAGCTCAGCAGGCCGGTGCCTTATTTTGTCAGCCTGGCCGCTAATTTCAGCCTGTTTCCGGTTCATCAGGCGACCATAGAAAAATATGGCAACGACTGGACAAAACCCGGCAACCTGGTGGGAAACGGCGCATTTAAACTGCAACAGCGGGTGGTAAACGAAAAACTGGTGCTGGCGCCAAACGAATATTATTGGGACCACGCCAATACCCAATTAACCAAAGTGACTTTCGTTCCCATTAATCAGGAGTCGAATGCGACGAAACGCTATTTGGCCGGCGATATTGATATCACCGAGTCATTTCCTAAAAACATGTACCAGAAGCTGCTGAAAGATTTGCCCGGTCAGGTTTATACGCCGGAACAGTTGGGAACCTATTACTACGCATTTAACACCCAGCGGGCGCCGACGAGCGATGTGCGCGTGAGAAAAGCGCTCTCTTATGCGATCGATCGAAAAATTATCGCGGAAAAAGTCTTGGGAACCGGTGAAAAACCGGCTTATCACTTTACGCCTGATGTGACCGCCGGATTTAAACCGACGGAAAGTCTGTTGCAGCAATATTCGCAGGCCGAGTTGGATGCGCAGGCCAAGGCGTTGATGTCCGCCGCCGGCTACGGACCCGGCAAGCCGCTGAAATTGTCGCTGCTCTATAATTCATCGGAAAGCCATCAGAAGATCGCCGTTGCCATCGCCTCGATGTGGAAAACAAAATTAGGCGTCGATGTAAAATTATCCAATCAGGAGTGGCAGACCTATATTGACAGCCGCAACAGCGGTAATTTTGACGTGGTACGGGCGTCCTGGGTTGGGGATTACAACGAAGCGTCCACTTTCCTGTCGTTATTAACCTCCCAGCACAGCGGTAATCTGGCACGTTTTAAAAACGCCGATTACGATAAGCTGCTGGACGAGGCCAGTAATCAGACCAATGCGCGGGCGTTGAATGACGATTACAATAGAGCCGAGCAAATTCTGATGGAAGAGGCGCCTATCGCGCCAATCTATCAGTACACCAACGGCCGTTTGATTAAGCCCTGGGTTAAAGGTTACCCCATCACCAACCCTGAAGACGTGGCATACAGCCACATGCTCTATATCATTAAGCACTAAATCAAAGACCGTTCGACCGGTCTCTCGGCTTCATCCTCCGCATGGGACGTGAAGCCGGGCTTCTCTCTTTCCGGCAATGACAACCCAGATGCTGTAAGGTCGTATTGGTGTTTATTGTGGCTGTGACGCTGTTTGTTTGGTTTAGAAAAATGATTGTTCAGATGTATCGGAAGTAATGAATCATCACCGGAGGCAAGCGTGGAACCCTTTAAAGGAAAAGAACTACAACATACCGGTGCTGTTTATGCGTATCAGTTGAACGGCGACGGCGGGATCGCGCCGATAATCGATGATGACGTGGTAACCAGCACGAAACCTTGCTGGCTGCATCTCGACTCTACGCAACGCGATAGTGCGGACTGGCTGACGGAAACCAGCCTGGTACCGGATAGCGTACGGGATGCGCTGTTGGGAGAAAGCGTGCGCCCCAGAGTCACCCGGTTGGGCGAGGGGACGATGATTACGCTGCGCAGCATTAATCGCAATGAAAATGCGCGGCCGGATCAATTGGTCGCTTTGCGGGTTTTCATTACGGATAGCCTGATCATTTCTACCCGGCGGCGAAAACTGGCGGCCATTGATGAAGTGCTGGACGATCTGAAAGAGGGTCATGGCCCTACCGATAGCGGAAGCTGGCTGGTTTCCATTGCGGAAGCGCTGACCGACCACGCCAGTGATTTTATCGATGATTTACATGAAAGTATCATCGCGCTGGAAGAGGACCTACTGGAGCAGAAAACGCCGCAGCAGGGCGAGCTGGCGCTGATCCGCAAGCAGTTAATTGTATTACGGCGTTATATGACGCCTCAGCGAGATGTATTTTCTCGTCTTTCGGTGGAGAAGTTTCCCTGGATGCAGGATGACGACCGGCGCAGAATGCAGGAAATCGCCGACAGATTAGGCCGCGGACTGGAAGATTTGGATGCCAGTATCGCACGCACGACGGTGCTATCAGACGAAGTCACCACGCTGATGACGGATGCGATGAACCGGCGGACCTATACGATGTCGCTTCTGGCGATGGTTTTTCTGCCCACAACCTTTTTAACCGGCTTATTTGGTGTCAACTTGGGCGGCATTCCCGGCAACAATTCCTCGCTGGGATTCATCACGTTTTGTGTAATGTTGGTGGGATTGGTGGTAGGCGTTGCCTGGTGGTTAAAACGCAGTAAATGGTTATGAATGTCTGATAATGGTTATTGTGTAACACGTCACAGAAGTCTGGCAATTACGCGAAAAAGAACGGCGATATTGAGCAATATCAACATTTTTCATGCTGCTGTACGGCACTATCACTGACGCAGGTGAATGCAACGTCAAGCGATGGGCGTTGCGCTCCATATTGTCTTACTTCCTTTTTTGAATTACTGCATAGCACAATTGATTCACACCATGCCGACGTTTTCGTCGGCATTTTTTTGTGTGCGTCTCGGCCGACTGCCGTCGTGGCGTAGGGAACCGGAGACGCTATCCACTTCCGCAAGGTCATACGCTGAAACTCCACGGACAAGAAGCGGCGAGCGGCAACTCAGCAACGGATAGGTATGCCCTCAACTGCTCAACGCATTGATAAAAGCGTGGGTGCGCAGATTTTGCGGATGACGAAATACTTGCTCCGGCGTGCCCTGTTCTATAATCAGGCCGTGTTCGGTAAACACGACGCGGTCGCTGACCTCCTGGGCGAAGCGCATTTCATGAGTGACCAGGATGCAAGTCATCCCTTCGCCAATCAGCTCGCGGATCACCGCCAGCACTTCGCCGACGGTTTCAGGATCCAGCGCCGAGGTTACCTCATCGAATAGCACCAGTTCCGGATCCATTGTCAGAGTTCGGGCGATGGCCACCCGCTGTTGCTGGCCGCCTGACAGTTCGCCGGGGTAGTTGTTGGCCTTGTTTTCCAGCCGCACGCGCGCCAGTAACGCCACGGCGCGCGCTTTCACCAGATCTTTGGGCTGACGCAGAATACGGATGGGCGCAATCATCAGATTTTCCAGAACAGTAAGATGAGGGAACAGGTTGTATTGCTGGAACACAAAGCCGATGCGTTTACGCAAGGCGATGCGCTCGCTTTCATTTTTCAACTGATGCACGCCGGTATCGCCGATGAAAATCTCCCCCTGATGCGGGGTGACCAGCCCGTTGATGCAGCGCAGGATCGACGATTTCCCCGAACCAGAGGGGCCGATGATAGTCAGCGCTTCCCCCTGGGAAACCTGCAAATCGATGCCTTGCAGCACCGGGGTATTGCCTAGCGTCAGGTGGACATCATGAATTCGTACCAGGGGCCAGGCGGTGTTCACCTGCGGATTGCTCTGGACTGATAGCGGCATAGACATCATAAAGTCAACTCCTGTATATATTCCAACGATACCGGACGGTATGCGGCAGAGCGTGGTAATAGCGGCAGGTCATCCTGGTGGTAAGTCCGGCTGCGGGCTAGCCTGTACCCCCCTGCGGACGAAAATAAAATCAAAAGATACCAGAATTAATTAAATGGGAATTAAAAGTGAAAGCGAAATGCTTAATTCGCCTTTGATTAGTTTTAAATTAAATATACTCGCCAAACGCCAGTCAATTCGCTTACCAGCCGGAACACTGTCTTTCCTTTTTTCTCCCACGGTTGCGGGTCTATTATTCATTGCCGCCGCTCGACGTTATTCGGTAAGTGCAATTCAATAGCTGTTATATTTATTTGTGAGAAAAAATAGATTGTTATAAGAACAGGTATTCGCAGCTATTCAGGAATGAAAAAATGAATGCCATACCGTTCGATCCCCGCGCGCTGTTTCGCACCGGTTTGCCAGAGCCTACGCCCGTTTGGCAGGGCATGGCGGACATCACTTTTAATGCCGGGCATAACGCGCCGGAGCTAATCCCGCTGGAGGGGCTAGTCAGCGCGGCACAGAGCGCCATCCGGCGCGAAGGGCGCAGCCTGGCGATTTACAATCAGGGCCACGGGGCGCAGGGCAATGAGAATCTGCGCCGTTTTGTCAGCCAGAAGCTGGCGACGCGCGGCATCACGACGGATATCGACGATATTCTCATCACTTCCGGCTCCGGGCCGGCGCTGGATCTGGTGAACAATTTGCTGCTGACTGCGGGCGATACCGTGCTGGTGGAAGCTTTCTCCTACGCTGGGGCGCTGCGTAAACTGCGCGGCCGCCAGGTGAATATCGTTGCTATTCCGCTGGATGAGGAGGGAATTCGCATTGATGCTCTGGAGACGATCCTCGAAGAGCTGTCGCAGCGCGGCGTGACGCCGAAGTTTATCTATACCATTCCTACCGTGCAGAATCCCACCGGCGCGATCCTCGGGCTGACGCGGCGGCATCAGTTGCTACAACTGGCGGCGCGCTACCGCACTCTGATCGTCGAGGATGAATGCTATGCCGATATTGTCTGGCAGGGCAATGAGGCGCCGCCGGCTCTGTATGCGCTGAGTCCCCAGCAGGTGATCCACGTCGGCTCTTTTTCCAAAACGCTGGCCCCGGCGGTGCGCGTGGCTTATCTGAGCGCGTCGCCGGTTATTCTGCGCCATCTGGTGTCGCTAAAAACCGATGGCGGCACCGGCGCGCTCGACCAGATCATCGTCGCGGAGTATTTTGCCAGCCACTTTGACGCACATATTCAGCGCCTGCGCACCACGCTGGCGCGCAAACTGGCGGTGCTGACGGCGGCGGTGCGGCAGGAACTGGGCGATAGCGTCAGGTTATGGTTGCCGAAGGGCGGTATTTTCCTGTGGCTGGCGCTGCCCGCGGGAGTGGATACCCGCACGCTGGTGGAGCCCGCGGCGGCGGTCGGCGTGGCGTTTAATCCGGGGCCGGACTGGGCGGTTGACGGCGACGCGGCGCAAAACTGGCTGCGCCTGTGCTTCGCGCTAGAGAGCGAATCGCAGATCCGCACCGGCGTCGCCCGGCTGGCCGGCGTATTGCGCCAGCATCCCTTGCTGGCCGATGCGCAGGGAGTCAGCGCATGATCGATCTCTATAGCTGGAATACGCCTAACGGGCGTAAGGTCTCGATTCTGCTGGAAGAGCTGGCGCTGCCTTATCGGGTGCACGCTGTCGATATCGGCAAGGGCGAGCAGCACAGCGAGGCATTTCGCGCCATTAGCCCGAACGGTAAAATTCCGGCGATTGTGGATAGCGACAGCGGCCTGGCGTTGATGGAGTCCGGCGCCATTCTGATCTATCTGGCGGATAAAACCGGCCGTTTTCTCGC
Organism: Brenneria goodwinii; assembly: GCF_002291445.1. Lineage (NCBI taxonomy): Bacteria > Pseudomonadati > Pseudomonadota > Gammaproteobacteria > Enterobacterales > Pectobacteriaceae > Brenneria > Brenneria goodwinii. The sequence continues at coordinate 1,574,304 of NZ_CP014137.1, forward strand.
TTCGCAAGGCGACGATCGCTATCGCACCCTGCAGTGGTTGATGTGGCAGATGGGCGGCTTCGGTCCCATGCTTGGTCAGGCGCACCATTTTCTGCACTACTTTCCCGGTAAGTCCGCCTATGCGGAACAACGCTATCACGACGAGGCGCAGCGGCTGTATGGCGTGCTGAATCGGCATCTCGCCGGGCGCCAGATCGTGGCGGAGGACTATTCCATCGCCGATATTGCGCTGTGGCCGTGGGTGGCGCGCTTTCACTACCAGCGCATCAATCTGAATGATTACCCACACGTGCGTGACTGGTATTTGCGTCTGGCCGGTCGGCCCGCGATTCAGCGCGGTTACCAAGTGCCGGATTTCAGCGGCGATATTCCGTTGCCGGATATTGACGGCTGAATTGCCCGGTTATAATTATGTTAAGGAATTGATATATTTTTACCGGGTGAAATAAGCGCTGCGATAAACCGTAACGTTATTTCCCACATGGATAAAATTATGAGCCAAACGACAATATCGAATAATTAATTGCGTATTTTTTAATAGGACTATTTGGCATAGTTAATTCTCTATTATTACATAGCGGTCTGGGCTTTTAGCACCGCGTCTGCACAGCAGCATATCTATTTATTGCCATATTTATACTATCTAAATGTAGAATCATTGGTTTCCAACGCCAGCATTTCCCCTTTATTTTGTAAGGAATACTCACGCTATATTTTATGGAGCGGTTTGGTGGCTAATAAATTTAGCTGTACAGAATGTAATTTCCTCAATTGCTATCGCCATGACAGCGACTTTCCGCGCAAGTGTCTGACTACCGCGCCGCAGGGCGACGATCTGCTGCAGGAGAGCCTGACCAGATACGCCGGCGATGAGTCGGTGAAGAAGATCATGCTGGCAGCCGCGCAGGTGGAGGGACAGTACTACGGCCAACTAACGCGGGTGGAAGAGATCATTGTTTTCGCTAAAAAGATTGGCGCGCGCAAAATCGGCATCGCTTCCTGCGCCGGTCTGATTCAGGAGAACCGTATCTTCGCCGATATCCTGCGCGCTAATGGCCTGCAGGCATTCGGCGTGCTGTGTAAAGTCGGGGCGCAGGACAAGTGCGAGGTCGGCATTGAAGACCGGGATAAGATTCGGCCCGGTCAGTATGAGGCCATGTGTAACCCCATCATGCAGGCGGAATTATGCAATAAGGAAAAAACGGATTTGAACGTGATTAGCGGCCTGTGCGTCGGCCATGACTCGTTATTTATTAAACATTCGGAGGCGCCGGTCACTTACCTGATCGTTAAAGATCGGGTGCTGGCGCATAACCCGATCGGCGCGCTGAACACCAGCCACTCTTATTATAGCCGGGTGATGGCGGGGGTTCGGCTGAATGAGGAAGATCAGGCTCTGGCAATAAGGAAATAACTACCTGATGGATAATAAATATTTTCGCAACGTCGTGTCGCTTAAGCGGATTTTACCGCTCATGCTGGCGCTATCGCCGGGCGTGGCGCAGGCCGACGCCACGCTGGATAAAATCCAGTCCCGCGGCAAGATCGCTATCGGGGTGATGATCAACGGCGGGGATTTTGGCTCAATTGACCCGGCAACTAAACAGTTGACCGGCTGGAATCCGGAATTGGCGCGCCGCCTGGCCAACGATTTAGGCGTTGAAGTGGAGCTGGTGCCGGTACAAACCGCCACCCGCGCCCAGTTTTTAATCGCCGGTAGGGTGGATTTACTGATTGCCTCCATGGAGCTGAATGCGGAGCGCGCGCAGAGCCTCGGCTATGCGCCGACGCCGTTTTATCGCGTGGGCGGCACCGCTCTGACGCTGCGCAACAGCGGCATCAGCCGCTGGGAGGATTTACGCGGTAAAACCGTCTGCGTTTCCCAGGGCAGCAGCTTTACCCGGCCGCTGGCCGCCGACTATGGCGCGCTGCCGAAAGGTTATAAGAGCTCGTCCGATTCGCTGCTGGCGCTGAGAGGCGGCCAGTGCGTAGCGGCGGTACATGACTCCACTTTGCTGCAGCCGCTGGTGCGCAAGGGCGGCGAATGGGCGGACTACCACGCGCCGATTGCCGAAGAGATCCTTCCGGCTGACTCGGTAGTGTGGACGCGCAAAGGCGAGACCGACACCATCGCCGCCGTCGATCGGGTGGTGCAGACCTGGCACCGCAGCGGCTGGCTGCTCGAAACGGAAAAGCGGTTGGGCATTACGCCGCCGCAGCCGGCGCTTCAGGAACTGCATAAAAAATTTAGCGCCGTCAGCCCCGCGACAAACGCTGGCGCACCGGAATCACTGACGAAAGTACAAAAACTATGAAAAAAATCTTTTTTTTGCGCGCGGTACTGGCAGTCACGCTATTGCCGCTGGTTTCTTCACTCAGTCTGGCGGATGCCACGCTCGATAAGATCAAAGCGCGCGGCAAACTGGTGGTGGGGGTGGATGGGGCGTCTCCGCCGTTTGGTTTGCTCGATCAGAAAACCGGCAAGATCGGCGGCTTTCAGACCGATCTGGGGCAGGATATCGCGCAGCGGCTGGGTGTGACGTTGGAAGTGGTACCAGTCACCGCCTCGACGCGCGTGCAGTTTCTGCAGTCCGGCAAGGTTGATCTGCTGATCGCCAATATTCAGTGGACCCAGGAGCGCAGCGAGGCGCTGAGCTATGCGTCGACGCCCTATAATCTGGTCGGCGGAGCGGCGATCGTGTCTAAAGAGAGCAGCGTCAAGAGCTGGGCGGATTTAAAGGGCAAGGTGGCCTGCGTTTCTCAGGGCAGTAACTTCACTCGTCCATTGCAGGAGTATGGCGCGACCGTCAAAGGCCTGCGCGGCATTCCCGAATCGCTGCTGGCGCTGAAGGGCGGCGCCTGCGACGCGTCGGTGCATATCTCGCCCGCCATGCATCTGGTGCTGGAAGGGCCGAGCGCGTCGCAGTGGCAGGACTACCGGCTAGCAACGCCCGACCCGTTGATCCCGTCGCCGACCGTGATCTGGACCCGGCGCGGCGAAGCCGATACCCGAAAGTTCGTTGATAATGTGATCCGAGACTGGCACCGTTCCGGCTCTCTGCTGCGCCTGGGGCAGCATTATGGCGTGCCGGACGAGTATTTCCGCGCCGCCAACGCCAAAGCGCAGCGAGGCGAATTCGACGCCGCGCCGCCGGAGCCGGAGCCGACTTTCTGAGTTCGGTTCGCGTAGCAAGGAGGATGAGACGATGTATTCTGGGCAGTTGATTGACGCTTTCCTGACCGGGTTGGTGGGGTTTTTTAAACCACTGGGCCTGAACTATGCATTTGTACTGGACCCCGTTGACCGGGCCGCGTTTTTGAGCGGCATGGGCGTATCCCTTGAACTTTGTTTGCTGACTATTCCGTTCAGCCTGCTGATGGGGGTGCTCATCGCAGCGGCGCTCACCAGCCAGATGCGCTGGCTGACCGCGCCGGTCAGCGCTTTTGTCGAACTGGTGCGTAATACGCCGACGCTAGTGCAGCTGTATTGCGCCTTTCTGGTGCTCAATATGCTGATTACCCAGCATATCAGTCAGGGCAGCAACCCGATATCGCCGTTGATGTGGGTCGTGTTAGTGGTGTCGGTGCATAAGGCAGTGTTCCATGCCGAAGCGCTGCGCGCCGGCATTGAGGCGGTGGCGCCGGTTACGCTGGAGGCCGCCCGCGCCATGGCCTTCAGCCGACGGCAAATCTTCTGGTATATGCAACTGCCGTTAGCCGTGCGTTTTTCTCTGCCGGCGCTCGTCAATAATCTGGTGGATCTGGTTAAAATGACGGCCATCGCCTCGGCCATCGCCGTTGGCGACGTGACCTATCAGTCGATTATGATCTGGTCGCAGCGCGACAACGTACTGGAGCTAATCTTACTGATTCTGGTCTACTTTGCCGTGCTGACCTGGCTGGTCAGCGTCGCCGGGCGATGGCTGGAAAACCGCCTGAGGATGCCGGGCTATGGTCAATGATATCGTGGTGAAAAGTATCGCGCGGCCGGGCAAATGCCGCACGCTTATCGGCGCCGTGCTGTCTGATTTCTGGGCGATCGCGCTGCTGGCGATTGTGGCGGTCAATCTGCTGCTGGCAAACGCCGACAGCGCGCCGTTTGCCGTGACCCAGCTATGGCGCTGGCTGCCGGCGCTGTTTCAAGGGATAAGCGTCAACATCGTCATTAGCGCGCTGGCCATGCTGTTGGGCACGCTGCTGGGCGTGGCGGTGGGCGGCCTGTCGCTGGCGCCCTCGCGCCTGTTGCGCACGCTGACCCGGCTCTGGGTGCAGATTTTTCGCAACGCGCCGGTGCTGGTACTGATTTATTTCACCACCTATGTGTTTCCCTTCGAAATCGTTTTTCTGCACTGGTATATCCCTTTCCCCGATTGGGTTAAGGTGGTGATTGGACTTGGCCTGCCGGCCAGCGCCATCATCGCGGAGATTTTTCGCGGTGCGGTGCAGTCCATCCCCAGCGCCCAGTGGGAAACCGCGCAGTCGATGGCTTTTAGCCGTAATCAGATTTTTCGCTACGTCATTCTGCCGCAGTGCGTGCGCCGGATGCTGCCGCCGTGGATGAATGTGTATGCCAGCATCACCATGAGTACCTCGCTGGCTTCGCTGGTCGGCGTGCATGACGTGGTGGATATGGCCACTATTGCCAGTAATACCGTGGCGCGGGTTGATTTCACCATTCTGGTTTACTTCACGCTGCTGCTGTTTTTTTTCTACTATTGTTACCCGATCGCCCGCATGACTCGCCTGTTGGAAAAGCGTCTGATCGGGCGTTGAATCTCTCAGACGAGCGGTTGGCGCGACGACGGGATAAATCCAGGCTTGACGCCGCCGAGCGACGAAGGTTCGCCTCTTATCAGTAGAACGCATCAGGCGTTTTTTGTGCTTTCCCTCTCAGCTTCTATGCTTAATAGACTGGCGCTGGTTTCGACAGCCAGTCTCATCGGCATTTCAGTAGCTGGATTTGACGCCAATTCATCCAACACCGAGGAGAAAGATATGTATATTCAGAGCGCGGCTGAATATCCGCTTGTTGATACGATCCCTACCGACCCGATTCCTATCCCGGATCCGTTGCCCAAACCGCCGCCGATCCCCGATCCAGACCCGAAACCGATTATCGATCCGCCGCCATACCGGTGACGAACACGGTCATGCACTGTCGGTGCCTATTGGAGAGATGCCCGCCTGCGCGGGCATAACGATGTCAGGGGGAGCGCCTTGACCAGAGAGGCTTAACACCCTCTCTGTGCTTTTTAATCAACGCGTTAACTTGATTATCGGCTTGTTTTGGGCGCCTATTTGATTTCGAGTACGTCAAGTCGGGTAAGCGGGGCGATCTCGTCGTTGTCCTCATCTGGCTGCCAGCCGGCAGGCAGCAGCGGGATCGCCTCGCGATCAAAGGCCAGGTCGCCGCCGTCAATGACTTCACTGTCATGATGTATGGCTTTGAAATCAAACAGCGCATTATCGGCAAGATGGGAAGGCACCACGTTCTGCATGGCGCTGAACATGGTTTCAATGCGGCCTGGGTAACGTTTATCCCAGTCGCGCAGCATGTCTTTAATCACCTGACGTTGTAAATTGGGCTGCGAGCCGCAAAGATTACAGGGAATAATCGGGTACTGACGGGCTTCGGCGAAACGCTCAATATCCTTTTCCCGGCAATAAGCCAACGGGCGGATAACAACGTGTTTTCCATCGTCGCTCATCAGTTTCGGCGGCATACCTTTCAATTTCCCACCGTAGAACATATTCAGAAACAGCGTTTGCAAGATGTCGTCACGGTGATGACCAAGGGCTATTTTGGTTGCGCCCAGTTCCGTGGCCGTACGGTATAAGATACCGCGGCGCAGGCGTGAACACAGCGAACAGGTGGTTTTACCTTCCGGAATTTTTTCTTTAACGATACCGTAAGTGTTCTCTTCCACTATCTTGTACTCAATGCCAAGACTATCAAGATATTGCGGCAACACATGTTCAGGGAAACCCGGCTGCTTTTGATCAAGATTGACGGCAACCAGCGAGAAGTTAACCGGCGCGCTCTGTTGCAGATTGCGCAGAATTTCCAGCATGGTGAAACTGTCTTTACCGCCGGACAGACAAACCATAATGCGGTCGCCTTCTTCAATCATATTGAAGTCGGCGATAGCTTCACCCACGTTGCGGCGCAGGCGCTTTTGAAGTTTGTTTAAATTATATTGCTGCTTCTTGTTAACTTGCTGTTTCTCTTCCATTTCTACACGTGCTCATTCTGGAAAGGGGCACCACAGGGGCAAAATAGTTACCGTACAAGTTTTTAACCAACATGCATAAGTATGGCGTGTATGGTACGGATTCCGGCGACGAATGCCAGATCAGTTTTTCCGGATCCGCACGTCAGCGAATGGGTAGCCTGGTGTTATTCCCGTCTGGATTGTCCAACTGCGAACGGTTTACCGTCAGGGTGGCGATCTCCGGCCGGTATTGGCGCCGGCATCTATCTTGCAACCGGCATAGCGGCAGCGGCCTCGCTCTCTGCGCCTCATGCGCGAAGTAAATCTATTGCAATTCTAATGGGAGGAATGGCAAGCGGCACCGTGCTGGGCGTACCCTTGAGTCTGATACTGGCAGATTATGCCGGATGGCAATCGGCCTTGTGGTTGACCGCCGGGTTAGGGCTGATTTCGCTCATCGCGCTGTGGCGTAAGCTCCCAGTGCTACCCGCATTATTGATCTTATGCCGTATTCGCGCATTTATCGGTGTGACAGTGAAATAAGGTGTGGTAAATAGAGTGGTGCGGAGCCACTACTCACTTCACATAATAAAACGATTCGGAGCCAGAGAATGAAATTGTATCAATGGTTATTCACTGCTGCTGTCCTCGTGCTGTCTGGATGCGGCAATAGTGAAAGAACCACGGCCGTCAATCAGCAGGAGCCTTCATTTAATAACGGCAATCCCACCGTGCTGCTGAAAAGCGATTCGCCTGCTGACGCAAGCTGTTCGTTAATGGGGGGAACGATGGCGTTGTCCAGGCAGTTAAATGGCGCCAGCGTGGGGACTTGCCAGTTGGCGAATGGCAAACGTTGTGATGAACGCGCATTGATGAATGGCACCTGTCCCGCAGGTTGATCCCCGCGAAGGCGTAAGGCCGCCGCAGGGGATAAGCGGAACTGACTCAAGGGTTCAATAAATTAGTGCACTCTTCGCCCCGGCTTATCTGGCTCAGGTTTTGGAGCGTTGTCTGAGAGATGCTGGTCAACGCTTCTTCCGTCAGAAAGGCCTGATGGCCGGTAAACAACACGTTATGACAGGCGGACAGGCGGCGGAACACGTCGTCCTGAATAACGTCATTGGATTTGTCGGCAAAGAATAAATCGCGCTCGTTCTCATAGACGTCCATCCCCAGCGAGCCGATTTTCTGCAGCTTCAGCGCGTCAATGGCGGCTTGTGAGTCGATTAATCCGCCGCGGCTGGTATTAATGATCATCACGCCGTTTTTCATCTGCGAGAACGCGGTCTGATTAAGCAGATGGTGGTTTTCCGGCGTCAGCGGGCAGTGTAATGAAATGACGTCCGAACGGGCATACAGCGTTTTCAGGTCCACATATTCCGCGCCCAGTTCCAGTGCCTGAGGGTTTGGATAGGGATCGAACGCCAGCAGGCGCATACCGAACCCTTTCAGGATGCGCATGGTGGCGATACCGATCTTGCCGGTGCCGATAATGCCCGCGGTGCGGTTGTGCATGTTGAAACCAATCAAGCCTTCCAGCGAGAAATTAGCGTCACGGGTACGCTGATAGGCACGATGAATGCGGCGATTAAGGCACATCATCATCCCGACCGCATGTTCAGCCACCGCTTCAGGTGAATAGGCCGGCACCCGAACCACGCTAATCCCCAGCTCTTTGGCCGCATCAAGGTCGACATTGTTGAAACCCGCGCAACGTAACGCCAGCGTTTTTACCCCAAGTTTCGCCAGCTTGGTCAACACTTCACGGCCACCGTCATCGTTAACAAAAATGCACACGGCCTGGCAGCCTGCTGCCGTTGCCGTGGTGCGTTTCGTCAGCATGAAATCGAAAAATTCAATTTGATAGCCAAACTGTTGGTTAACTCGCTCTAAATACTTACGATCGTATTGTTTAGTACTGTAAACTGCCAATTTCATAGCGTGTTTCTCCGCAAAGTCCTCTTGTTAAGCTATCAGAAAATACTGAATAGACAAACTGTTGCTTGACTAACAATAACACCATAATCATAGGGAGCGATAAGGCGTAGAAAGTTCAGTATGCAGTCTTATGGTTGTCTACTATATAAAGGTGAAGGGATTAACAGCCTATAATTCCTACATAATAGAGCAGGAAATAACAGGTTTTGGTTTTACATGGAACAGGATGCTTAATATCCCCTAATGACTAAAAAATATTCACTGGCAGGATTGGCGCTGGTACTGCTGTTGCTGATCGTGTCATGGCGAACGCTGCCGCAATGGTTGCCTCGTTTAATTGGGATCTGGTTGCCGTCAGAGATGTCGTTCACGCTGAACTCTTCGCCCGTTTGGCACGATGGGGGGCTGCGCAGTCAAGGGTTCAGCCTGCAAGCCGGTGACTGTCGGTTGCTGGATGTGCAGGATATTTCGCTGCGCCGACAATCCGGGCGCTGGCATATCGATACGACCGCGGTCACGCTGGATAGCGATTGCCTGGCGCAACTGTCATCCGGTACGGATACGGCTCCTGCGCTGTTGTCGCAATGGCAGCGGCGTTTGCCTGCCGCAGATATCACGATTAAAACATTCACGCTAAAACCCTGGCAGGATTATGCCGGACAGGTGCGGCTAAGCACCGATGGCAACACGCGACAGACGATCGATTATCAGGGCGATCAATTGGCTTTTCAGGCGGAATTAAACGATCGGCATCTTGTATTGCGCAACGGCATGCTGGCCCCCCCGGCGGATTATTCCCGTTTACACATCGACGGAGAGATGGATCTGTCCGATACGCTGGCGCGGTTCCCTGAGCAGGGCACGCTAAAGGGCCAATTGACGACGGGTCAAACGCCGGAGTCGGTATCGGCGTCATTGCGTTGGCAAGGCCGGCAGGGATCGCTGTCATTAAATGCCGTGGGTGATGATGAACCCCTGGTGTTATTACCGTGGCAACTGACGCCAGACGCGGTACAGATTAAGAACGGTACTTGGCGCTGGCCTTATGCCGGACAACCGCTATCCGGTCAGCTATCGGTCACATTGCAGCATTGGCGTCAGGGACTGGATAAAACCCGCATTGATGCCCGTATGAATATGCTAACGCAGGGGCATAATGGTAAAGCCAATGCCGTGCTGGTTCTGGGGCCGGGCAATCTGGGCTTGGTAGACAGCCAACTGCGTTTCCAGTTGACCGGTCAGGCGAACCTGGCGGATATCTCGGTGACCGCGTCATTGCCGGGCATGATCCAGGGTTCGGTGTTGAATCCCGAATTGTCTATTTTGCCGGGGGCGTTATTGCGCGCCTGGGGAACGCTGGCGCCGCAGCTACGGCTTGAAGAGGCGCGCTGGCCGCTGGCCGGCGTCAGGATCGGGGCGTCCGGCATTAATGGCCGATTACAGGCGATTGTTAAAGCCCATGACGAATATTGGGGGCGGTTCAATCTGCATCTTGATGGACAGGCGCAAGATTTTTGGCCGGATAGCGGGCAGTGGCAGTGGCGTTACTGGGGGCGTGGGCAACTGCCGCCGTTAAAGGCTAAGTGGGATGTGGCCGGCAGAGGCCGCTGGCAGGACACGCTTATTGAGGTGCAGCAGCTTTCCAGCGGGCTGGATCAACTGAGTTATGGTTTGGTGACGGCTCACCAGCCCCGGCTGACACTCACGGAGCCGATGCGCTGGCAGCGTACTCAAGCGGACGCGCATTTTCAGGGCGCGTTGCAACTGGCGACGGAACAGGTGGATTTCAGTAACGGCGGTTATCTTCCGCCATCGCTGATATCGTTTAAACTGAATGGTCGCGATCCCGGTGATTTCCTTTGGCAGGGGCGGCTACAGGCGCAGGATATCGGTCCGGTTACGCTGCGCGGACGTTGGGATGGCGAACGCCTGCGCGGTGGCGCATGGTGGCCGCAACAGCCGCTGACCGTATTTCAGCCGCTTTTGTCGTCCAGATTGAACATGAATATCCGGGCCGGACAATTTTATGCGCAGTCCGCTTTCTCTGCCGCCCGCGGAGAAGGATTCCGCGCCGGCGGACACTGGGTGGTGAAAAACGGCGAGCTGTGGTTGCAGGATGGCGAAGTGCGCGGCGTTAATTTTACATTACCTTATCGCCTTCAGGATCAGCGCTGGCAGTTAGGCGTGAGACAGCCGGTCACGCTGCGCATTGATACCCTGGATAATTTGTTTCGGATGACGGATATCCGGGTCGATTTGCAGGGGTTTTACCCATACAGCGAAGGGCAACCGCTGACGATGTCGCAGGCCAGTATGGATGTTTTGGGCGGACATATCGCTCTGTCGGCCTTACGCTGGCCCCAGCATGACGACGCATTATTAACTGTGGAAAGTGTCGAACTAAGCGAACTGTTGACGGCGTTGAAGCTGAAACAGATCGCCATGTCCGGGAAGGTGAGCGGCGTTTTACCGCTTAATTTTAATCATCCGCAAATGTTGATTCAAAAAGGGCGCGTCACCAATGATAGCTTCCTGACGCTACGGCTGGATCAGCAGTTGGCCGAGGAACTGGCAAGTAAAAACATGGCCACTGGCGCAGCCATTGGCTGGCTGCGTTATTTGGAAATCGGCCGCTCCTATGCCACGGTTGAGTTGGATAATCAGGGCGCGCTGTCTTTGACCTCGCAAATTCAGGGGAAAAACCCGACGCTCAGCGCCGACAGGCAGGTGACGCTCAACTACCGCCATCAGGAGAATATCTTCCAGCTATGGCGCAGCTTACGCTTCGGCGATAATTTGCAGGATACGCTGGAGCAGCGGGCGAATGAATAATCAGGATTGGATGATGAAAAAATTATATACATGGCCGGGAGCGCTCTGCGTGCTGCTGTTGACAGGGTGCATACCGCGAATAGAAGTGGCGGCGCCCAAAGAGCCGATAACCATCAATATGAACGTCAAAATCGAGCATGAGATTTACATTAAGGCCGACAAAGAAGCCGCTCAGCTGTTGGAGAAATCAGACAATGCCGCGGGTAAAGAGGTAAAAAATCGCCGGGAGTGATGAAACGCCGCTTGCGACGGCCTGTCCATAGCGTCCGCCCGCTATAAAAAACGCGCCGAAAGGCGCGCCAGACTGCTGACAAAGCCCTAATATACCCCTGTCATCCTTCACGGCCCCAGCGCGGTCATTCCCGCAGTAGTAGGCGGGAATCTCCTGCTGAAACCGTAAACAGCCATTGGCTGATTCCCGCCTGCGCGGGAATGACGGGTTTGGGAAGGTTTGTCATCAACCTCACGCGCCGGAAGGCGCGCAATAACAGCTAAATATAAGAATATGAGTGGCAAAATAACAATGATGTTTTTTATGTTAAGCGCTGACTAATTGAGATATTTGCGCTTTAGCCGTTTCAAGGGCTTTTTCCGCCATGTCCGGACCGTAGGCAATACCTTCGGCAAACACGAACTCGACATCGGTAATACCGATGAAACCCAGGAACAGACGCACATACGGCGCCAGCAGGTCGGTCGGAGTATCTTTATGGATACCGCCACGGCTGGTCAGCACGATAGCGCGTTTGCCTTTGACCAAACCTTCCGGACCTTGCTCGGTATAGCGGAAGGTCACGCCTGCGCGGGCAATCAGGTCAAAGTAGTTCTTCAACTGCGTCGGGATGTTGAAGTTATACATAGGGGCGGTAACGACAATAATGTCGTTCGCCTGCAATTCGGCGATCAGCTCATCAGACAGGGTTAACGCTTCCTGCTGACGCGGCGTCAACGGCGCATCAGACGGACGCAATGCGCTGACTAATTCACCGTCGAGAACCGGAATTGGCTGTGCCGCTAAATCACGAACGGTGACGCTATCGCCGGGATGGGACGCTTGCCATTGTGCGCTAAAATAGTCAGCCAATTGATTTGACTGAGAAAAATTTGCCAGGATGCTTGATTTTAGAACCAATACTTTACTCATGCCAATTCCTTATTGATTGAAGTCGGGCCAATTAACGATATGTCCCCTGATGGCCACTATCATATGTAGCCTCTTAATAGGTTGAAAGTGCAATATTTCGAGTACATCGTTCGATTTTATTGAATAAGGTTCGGCCGTCTCTGGTTATAGCTCCGGCCTTTGATGTGCTACCATGCCCGCCGAAAAATAAAGGCGTAATACAAAAAAGTATTAAGGAATAGCAACGTGAAATCACCGCTCAACGCATTATCTTCGCAGCTCAGTGAGTTAATGCTCCGTGATGGGCAACGTCTGCGCCGCCGTTTACAAGGGGCTGCGAAAGTCGGCAGCCTGCTGGCGCAGACCGTTATTGCACAGGAAATTGAAGGTGAGATCGTCTCGGCCCGCCAGCGCGTGGAGAACCGTCGGGCAAGTTGCCCCTCCATCAATTATCCGGAACAATTGCCCGTCAGCCAGAAAAAAGACGAAATTCTGCATGCGCTGCGCGAACATCAGGTGATTATCGTGGCGGGGGAAACCGGATCAGGCAAAACCACGCAGTTACCGAAAATATGTCTGGAATTGGGGCGCGGCGTCCGCGGGCTGATCGGTCACACGCAACCGCGCCGGCTGGCCGCCCGAACGGTGGCCGATCGTATTGCCGCCGAGCTGGAAACGCCGCTGGGCGGATGCGTGGGTTACAAAGTCCGCTTTAACGATCAGGTGGGCGACAATACGCTGGTTAAGCTGATGACCGACGGTATTCTGCTGGCGGAAATCCAGCAGGATCGCCTGCTGATGCAGTACGACACCCTGATTATCGATGAAGCGCATGAACGCAGTCTGAATATTGATTTCATTCTGGGGTATCTACGCCAGTTGCTGCCCAAGCGCCCGGATTTAAAGATCATCATCACATCAGCCACCATCGATCCGCAGCGTTTTTCGCGCCACTTCAATAATGCGCCGATTATTGAGGTTTCCGGGCGGACGTACCCGGTTGATGTCCGCTATCGCCCGGTGGTGGAAGATGCCGAAGACAGCGACCGCGATCAGCTACAGGCTATTTTTGACGCGGTGGATGAACTGAGCCGCGAAGGGCCGGGCGACATTCTGATTTTTATGAGCGGCGAACGAGAGATTCGCGATACGGCCGATGCCTTGAACAAGCTGGATTTGCCCCATACCGAGATTCTGCCTTTGTATGCCCGCTTATCCAACCAGGAGCAGAATCGGGTATTCCAGTCTCATCACGGTCGCCGCATTGTGCTGGCGACCAACGTGGCCGAAACGTCTCTGACCGTACCGGGCATCCGTTATGTTATTGACCCTGGCACGGCGCGCATCAGCCGCTACAGTTTCCGCACCAAGGTGCAGCGTCTGCCGATTGAGCCGGTTTCCCAGGCCTCGGCCAATCAACGCAAAGGGCGTTGCGGACGCGTGGCCGCCGGGGTTTGTATCCGGCTTTATTCCGAGCAGGATTTCCTGTCACGTCCGGAATTCACCGATCCTGAGATCCTGCGGACCAATTTAGCCTCCGTCATTCTGCAAATGACCTCATTGGGGTTAGGCGATATTGCCGCGTTTCCGTTCGTCGAAGCGCCGGATAAGCGCAACATTCAGGATGGCGTGCGGTTGCTGGAAGAGCTAAGCGCGATTCAACTGGCGGAAAACGGCCACTATCATTTAACGCCGCTGGGGCGGCAATTGGCTCAACTGCCTATCGATCCCCGGCTGGCGCGGATGGTGCTGGAAGCGCGCCGTACCGGTTGCGTGCGCGAAGTGATGGTGATTACCGCCGCGCTCTCCATTCAGGATCCGCGCGAACGTCCGTTGGATAAAAAGCAGGCGTCGGATGAAAAGCACCGGCGCTTCGCGGATAAAGAATCCGATTTTATGGCGTTCGTGAATTTATGGGACTATCTGCGCGAACAGCAAAAAGCCTTATCTTCCAGTCAGTTCCGGCGCTTATGCCGAAGCGATTACCTGAACTATCTGCGCGTACGCGAGTGGCAGGATGTTTATACCCAACTGCGCCAGGTGGTTAAAGAACAGGGGTTGCCGATCAACAGCGAACCGGCGGACTACCGCAGTATCCACTGCGCCTTGCTGACCGGCCTGTTATCGCATGTCGGCCAGAAAGATATCGATAAGCAGGAGTTCAGCGGCGCGCGCAATACGCGTTTTGCGATTTTTCCCGGCTCCGGGTTATTTAAAAAACCGCCCAAATGGACGATGGTCGCCGAACTGGTGGAGACCAGCCGCCTGTGGGGACGCATTGCCGCCCGTATCGATCCTGAATGGATCGAGCCGCTGGCTCAGCACCTGATTAAACGCAGCTATAGCGATCCGCACTGGGAAAAGGCGCAAGGCGTGGTGATGGCGCAGGAGAAAGTCACGCTGTTCGGTCTGCCCATTGTGGCGGCGCGCAAGGTGAATTACAGCCAGATCGATCCGGTATTGGCGCGCGAGTTGTTTATTCGCCATGCCCTGGTGGAAGGCGACTGGCAAACGCGTCATGCCTTTTTCCGCGCCAATCTGAAATTGCTGGCGGAAGTTGAAGAGCTGGAAAACAAATCTCGTCGCCGCGACATTCTGGTGGACGATGAAACGCTGTTTGCGTTTTACGATCGGCGCTTACCGCACGACATCATTTCCGCCCGTCATTTTGACAAGTGGTGGAAAGACGCCAGCCGTCAGGATGCCGACCTGCTGAACTTTGAAAAAAGCATGCTGATTAAAGACGGGGCGGATAACGTCAGCGCGCTGGATTATCCAAACTTCTGGCATCAGGGAAGCCTGAAACTGCGTCTGACCTACCAGTTTGAGCCGGGAACGGACGCTGACGGCGTAACGGCGCATATTCCGCTTCCCATTCTTAACCAAGTGCGGGATGAAGGATTTGAATGGCAAATTCCCGGCGTGCGGCGCGACCTGGTTATTGCCTTGATCAAGTCATTACCTAAACCGATGCGTCGTAACTTTGTGCCGGCGCCGAATTACGCCGACGCGTTTCTGGCGCGGACCACGCCGTTGGAAAAGGGGCTGCTGGATGCACTGGAGCGCGAACTGCGGCTGATGACCGGGGTAAGCGTACCGCGTGAAGAGTGGCACTGGGAACAGGTGCCCGATCATCTGAAAATGACGTTTCGCGTTATTGATGAGAAAAACCGCGCGCTGCGGGAAGGTAAGGATCTGAATGCGCTGAAAGAGCAGCTCAAAGACAAAGTACAGCAGACGTTGTCCGCGGTGGTCGACGATGGGTTGGAGCAGCGTGATTTACACGTCTGGAGTTTTGGCTCGTTGCCGGAGCGCTATGAGCAGAAACGCGGCGGTTACTCCGTCAAGGCTTATCCGGCTTTGGTGGATGAAAAGGACAGCGTGGCGATCCGTCTCTTTGATACGCCGCACCAGCAACAGCAGATGATGCGTCAGGGGCTGCGGCGTCTGTTGCTGCTGAATATTCCATCACCGATAAAATATCTGCACGAAAAATTGCCGAACAAGGCGAAGCTGGGGCTGTATTTCAACCCTTACGGCAAAGTGCTCGATCTGATCGATGACTGCATCTCCTGCGCGGTCGATAAGCTGATCGGTGAATTTGGCGGGCCGGTCTGGCAGGAAGCTGAATTTCAGCGCCTGCATGAAAAAGTCCGCGCCGAACTCAATGACACGGTGGTTGATATCGCCAAACAGGTCGAGCAGATCCTGACCGCGGTATTTGCCATCAATAAACGGCTGAAAGGCCGGGTCGATATGGCGATGGCGCTGGCGTTAAGCGATATTAAAAACCAGCTTGGCGGTTTGGTGTTCCGCGGCTTTGTTACCGCCAACGGCTGGCAGCGGCTGCCGGATGTACTGCGTTACTTACAGGCTATCGATCGCAGGTTGGAAAAACTGGCGATCGATGTTCACCGCGATCGGGCGCAAATGCTGAAGGTCGAGCAGGTGCAGCAGGCTTGGCGCCAGTGGTTGAATAAACTGCCGGCCGAGCGCCGTGACGATGACGACGTTAAGGCGGTGCGCTGGATGATTGAGGAATTGCGGGTGAGCTATTTCGCCCAGCAGTTGGGAACGCCGTTCCCGATATCGGACAAGCGGATATTGCAGGCGATGGAGCAGATTGATGCGTGACCGTATGTTTTAAGGTGATGCGTCGATTTCTGTTCTACGGTAAATGCCCGCCGAGTCATTATCCACGGGCATTTGCTATTTTGCTTAGGGGCGCTGCGCTTGCGCCTGCTGCCACTGTTGCAGCGCGGCGGGATCATCCGGTTTCTATACGCGCGGGAACCCAATAGCGTTTGATTCCACATATACCGTAATTAACGACAGTTGTTCAGACGCATAGCCGCAGGCGTTATTCCCCTGTTTTGCTGTAAGAAAACCGGGAGAAATTTCGCTTTGCCATTGTGATGAATAATGTTTTTCTTGATAGCACAGGAGATAATTATGGGATGTGTATCTTCCACCAGCCGTACTTACAGCCCGCCCGCCGGCAACACGCCGACCAGAGCCGAGCAGCAGCATCAATCTAACCTGGCACGTCCGGGTCGTGCGCAGCAATGGCATGCGCTATACCATGAAAGCGCAAGATTGGTCGTTGATATTACCGCTCTCGACAGGACGCTCAAAACCCCGGCATCGGATCAGTTAAGGCTCAGAGCCAATGAGTTACGACTGGGCATCAGCAACAGAGAACGGAGCCGGGATGATTTCTGGCATGAGTTAAACAGCATCAGAAGCGAGGCGGAAATTCTCAGAAATCCCACCAGCGTAACCGATGAAAGTAGCGGAAGCCCCGACTCTCGTCGTTTTGATTATTCAGGCTCCTTCAGCCTGGTGTGGCAGGCCAGTCATTATTTGCCTGGACGATAGTGCATTAACCGCCTGATAGGCCGGCGTTGAGGTCATACGCCAGGTTGCTTATTCAAGTGAACGCCAGTAGTGACATTGTCACGGTCGATCCCGCTAGCTCACTGTCAGGCGGGGCGGATATCATCTTTTAGCTGAATGTAGGCCGACTTGATCTCTCCCTCGCCGTATTTCTGCTCCAGACGTTTGATGATGAAATGGCCTTTCGCCATACGCTGATAATGGTTGATGAACAGCGTATTAATGGCCGCACCGCTAGCCGCGCCGATAACCGGAACGATCTGGGCGGCCATTTTTTCAGTAATGGTAATGCCCAACCGCGTCGCAACGGCATCGATCAGCTTTGCCAGTGTTCTTCCCGCCTGCGTGGTGGAGATCCTTGCCGACGCTTTTTCTGCGCTTTTCTTGCCGGCGATATCGATTAATTCACGCGTGGCATGTTTGGTGATGTCGGCCAGCATCGCACGGGAAGTATAATAGGCGGATTCGGCGGCATCATCGTTTTTACTGCGGCCCCCGAGCGCGAAAACCTCGACACAGGCGGCTTTGACGGAGATATCCGCCAGTGAGAAACCTTCACTACGGGCAATATCCGCGACGGAGCGCATCATGATGGTGGTGCTGACGGGAAGCTCGACCAGTAATCCTGCCGCGCCAAAAAAGCCGCTGACCGCACCGGATGCGGCGGCTGCCAGCTTATGTGACTTGGGCGATGAGGCTCTTTGAGGATCGTCGTTCATGGTATAGAGGGCGGCGTCGACGGATTTATGCAATGCGGCATGCACAACGTCCTGCACCTTGTTTTTCACCATGTTAGGCAGTTTGGTCATACTCCATTCGATGGGTTTGCCAACCTGATTCGCCAGTTGTATAGCGATTGACGGCGCTTCCAGCAGGGTAATGGCTTGTTTCAGGTCGTCAATGTCTTGCTTGTCATCAAAAATGGTCATGAAAATACTCTTGGCGTTTATGCCGTTATCCGGGCTTGGTGGTTATTCAGCCACGAAATGAAATCCTCCGGGGTTAGCGGTCGGGCAAAATAGTAACCCTGAACCTCATCGCAACCAAAACGATCAAGGTAGTCCAAAGTCTCTTCATCTTCCACGCCTTCGGCGAGAACATCGTAATTAAGTTTATGCAGCATGCTGATGATCGACTCAACGACCGTGCGGCTATCATGATCGGTTTTAATCCCCTGAATCAGGGATTTATCCAATTTTATTATCGATGCCGGGATCTTTTTCAGGTAATTTAAATTACTGTAGCCCGCGCCGAAATCATCCAGCGAAATGGTAAAACCGCGCTGTTTCAGTTCCATGATGGCTGCCAGTGTCTCGGAACTTTCCACTATTTTCTGCGTTTCCAAACATTCCAGTTCAATATCGGCAGGAGTAAGACCGTGCTCAGCGAGGTTATTAATTAGCCTTGAAATGAATTTGTCTTCGGCGAAATTACTGGCGGCGACATTAATAGAGACCGGAAATAATATTCCGGCCTGACGCCATATTTTTATCTGTTGCGCGGTCTGCTTAATCACCCATTCCGTCAGCGGTTGCATTAGCGTAGTACCTTCAGCCAACGGAATAAATCTATCGGGGAGGACGTTGCCTAAGTCAGGATGAAGCCAGCGGATGAGCGCTTCCGCACCGATAACTTCTCGGGTCTTGATGTTCAGCTTCGGTTGATAAACCAGATATAGTCCGGGTTTGTCGTTGTGTAATATATCGGAAAGCTCATTGAGTAGGGTAAAAGCGAGTTGCTGAGCTTTATCGCTGCCTTCATGGTAGGCGCACTGACGGACATTTTTATCAATGGCGTCATACAGCGCGCTCATTGATTCGCGCAGAATACGTTGCGGATCGCTGACCGGAATTCTAAATTCCGTATAGCCGACAAATAACTCCAGTTTTAACGGAACATGGCTGATGATACTTTCCTGAATGCTGTCGGCGCACGCCTTAAGTTTGGTTAAAATCTGTTCTTTTCTATCCGATTTGACCAACAAAGCAAAACGCCCCAAGGACGTACAATAAACATTTTCACGGAAGTTAAAGGATAGACGCAGGAACATGCCAATGTCTTTTAACATCCCCTCTACCGTTGGCATGCCAAGCGCCCGGCTCATTTGGTAAGCATATGAAACGTCAATGCCTTCAATGAGGATCAGCAAATAGTTTTCGTGGATGTCCGTCATATGATTAATGTCTTCGATCAACTGCTGGCGATTTGGCAGCAGCGTCACCGCATCGACCAGCCCGATCGCATTGCGGTAATTGATCAGCGACATCGCGATGTTCGCTAAATTCTTCAGCGTGTGCAGCTGGAACATACTGAAGGTGCGGGGAACGTAATCGATGACGCACAGGGTGCCGATGGCATAGCCTTCTTCGGTAAAGAGGGGAATGCCGGCATAAAAACGGATGTAAGGTACGCCCGAGACATAAGGGCTTTTTTTAAACCTTTCATCCTTCATTGCATCCTGACAGATAAGAAAGCAGCCGGTTTGAGCCGCAAATTGATCGAACGACCCTAATTTTTCCATTTCATTTAAGGCGAAATTGGTTTTAGCCTTGATGTGCTGCTTGCGAGAACCGCTCAATGTCACTAATGACGTCGGCATTTTCAAAACTTGACAGGCCAGCGTGGTGAGTTTATTAAGAATATCGTCTTGAGAAGTATCAAATTCCTGTAATGTATCCAGAGTCTGCATGCGTTCTTTTTCATCATGGCTTAAATTTTTTAACATGCTGGCTCCTCCTATCCTGCGACAATAGCTATTGTAAAATTAAAGCTATTCTTACACAGTAACATGTATAAATAATAATAGGGTAGTTTATTACAACCCATAGTGGATATGGATATCATGGAGGGAAATAAATGAAAGAGAATTTTGCATAATGACAATGAAAATAAAATAAACCTGATAATTTCATCGCTGATAATAATGATCACTACTATTTAATACTTATGAAACCCGTTATACATTAATGAGTTGCATGTTAATGAAAGTTGTTTTTTTGTAAAAATAATAAGATGCCGTCAGGTACGGCTTTAATAATGCATAGATTATGGTTGTATTCGAGCGAATGATTTAGCGAAAATTGTGCATTAGTGAAAATTTCTTTTTTTCGGTGAGTAAAATATAGCGACGGCGCTTACATCAGGTAAGCGCTAAGGCGTTAATGATGCCGCTGTTTTTGCTAATGTTTCCAGCGTCTGGCGGATGGCGATAACGGAAACCGCCTGATTATCCGCAACGTCACGATCGCTGGCCGCCGGCGCGGAGCTTTGAATGCCGACGATTATCCATCCTGATGCCGTGTGCAGCATCAAGGGGGAACCGCTATCGCCCGGTAACGTATCGCACTGATGCGATAACACCGTCTGCTGTATCCAACCCGTTATCAAGCAGTTTTGGTGACGATAAAGGGTATTTTGATGATCTTCCGGATACCCGGCCTGGGTAACCTGTTGTTTATTTTGCGCTAATGAACGCATTAACTCACGACGGCCGCCTTGCCATAGCGGCAGCGGTTCAATACCCGGCGGCGTCTGTTTTAATCGGATCAGCGCGTAGTCCCACGATGCGGCGGCCGGGGGAACAATCCAGCCGTCGCCGTCGGCTTCCAATTTTTGACTAAGTGTCTTATTTACCAAGGTTTCAATATCTTTCGTTTCATACTGCCAGCCATTATCTGTGGCGAGAAAACGCAACGCGACGAGCCGATCCGCGTTGCCATCAGGCGGCACCAATACGCAGTGCCCGGCGGTGAGCGCCAGATGCGGAGAGATAAGCGTCGCCGTACACAGATTACCGCTGGCGGTTTCAAGCTGTCCGATCGCCTGCCACGGCCATTGCGTGGCGTCTGGCACAGGATCCCGGTCATCGTGATTGAAAAATAAGATTTGTTGTTGTTTCGCTGCATCGGAAGTGGCGTCTTCAGCCCAACACAAAGGGGCGATAAAAGGCAATGAACATAACAACCAGGCTGATATGCGCATGTAATCTTAGACCTTAGGTTAAAAGTCAGCGTGTCGTGGAACAAATCGGGTCAAATAACTATAGATGCATTTGGGCGTTAACGCGGTTAGGCCGAAAGAAGTTTTTTACGTGAAGAGCGAACTTAACCTAATGAACTATAGAAAAAAGAGCAGGGTGATCAACCCGCAGATGAGAACCAGCGATAACATGATTTCAAATGAGTAACGACGCTGCATCATCTGATATCCCGTGAATAAACACACAACCGACCGTAATACCGTTTATTACGGTCAGCCGGTGTTGAATATTACCTGAAACGGCTATTTCGGCATTAGAGACCTCATCGTAATCGAAGCCATGATAAGGTCATCTTTTGTCATCGCGGAGATGACGCTAATGATCTATCACGCGGCCGGAGTCGTGGTCGCCGGTTTTGCCGTTTTGGCTTTCTTCACCGTTTTTTTCGCAGCTTGCGCTTTTTGCTCGGCTGGTTTGGCTTTCTTCACGTGTTTTTTGGTTTTGGTGGCCTGAGCTTTTTGTTCGGTTGTTTTGGCTTTTTTCGCCTGCTTTTTGTGAGTCACTTTAGCCGGTGCGGACGACGTCGTCGTCGCAGTGGCCTGAGTCGGAACGCTAGGGGCAGTGCTGGCAGCGAATGCTGCAGAAGACAGACCCAGAGCCGCACCCGCGATCATAACTAATACTTTGTTCATTATCATTTCCTCATTACTTGTTCACGTTTCGTGACCCAAACCCGGGTCGGTGAAACAAGAATAGGGAAAAAACGCAGGCGCTTCCGTAAGTGATTGGTTTCGGCGTGTAACCGAATGTACACCCCCCGATTTTGGCGTATAAGGATATCTAATCATCGTCGCTATTACCGTTCCTGACATCTATTGCGCTGACCGCCGAATAGCAGCGGCGGCCAGCGTATTTTCAGTCGTTATTTCACTTCATCGAGCCGCAGCAGGATAGCGGATTCAGGATCGAGGATCGGTAACGCAATCCCGGCTTTTTCAAGCCAGTCGCCGCTCAGCGTCATCGGCTGCTTGAGCCAGGCCGGATATTTCTTCATGGTATTGCTTTTGGCTTGATGCAGGCTCTCGGGCATATCCAACACCTCAAGCCGGTATTGCGCCTGCGGCTTCAGTCCGGGGATCTGCAAACTGCCGCACAAGGCATATTCAGGCAGGGCAAGCTGGCTTATCAACACCACCGCCTGCTGCCGGTCTTGCGCGATAACCGCATTGATCAGGGTACTTTTATCCGCATGATCGACGCGCAGCAGCGTACCGCTGTGCAACAGCGGGCGTAGTTGCTTATGCAAGGCGATATAGCGGGCAAAAGCCTGCTGTTCCGACTGCGGCTCGGAGACCGGATCAAGTTCAACGCCCATGTGGCCGAACAGCGCGGTCAGACCGCGGAAATTAATGCTGTGGCGCCGGGATGTGGTGTGGCAAGGCGTGCCGCCAATATGCGCGCCCATCACCTCCGGCGGAAAGAAGTAACTCATCCCGCGCTGGATTTGTTGACGGTCAAGCGCATCATTACTGTCCGACGGCCAGAAACGATGGCAGCGTTTCAAAATTTCATAATCGATTCGGCCGCCGCCAGACGCGCAGGATTCAAATTCCACGCCGGGGAAACGGTTATTAAGTTGGTCGAATAACCGGTACATCTGCTCGGTTTGCCGTACCTGCGAAGGATGCCCCAGGTGACCCGGCTGAACCATCTCGCGGTTGAAATCCCACTTGACGTAGTCAATTTGATGTTCGCCCAATAACCAGCTCAGCCGCGCGAGCAGATAGCCATAGACCTGTGGGTTTGACAGGTCGAGCAACATCTGGTTACGGCCAGCCAACAGCGGATAGCCCTCAAGCCTCAACACCCAATCCGGGTGCGCGCGAAACAGATCGGAATCCTGGTTGATCATTTCAGGTTCGACCCAGATACCGAACTCCATACCGTGATTTCTCACCGCATCAATCACCGGCTGCAGCCCTTGCGGATATTTTTGCTCATCAATGTACCAGTCGCCCAGAGAACTGAGATCGTTATTGCGTCCTTTAAACCAGCCGTCATCAATGATGAAGCGCTCAATGCCGATTTTAGCGGCGTTCTCCACCATGCGGATGATGTAGTGCGGATCGTGCTTAAAATAGATCCCTTCCCAGGTATTCAAATGCACGGGGCGAGGCTTGTCGGCCAGTGAGGGAATAATCTGCCGGCGGACATAGCGATGGAAATGCTGACTCATGCCATTCAGACCATCGGCGGAGTAGGTGGCGTAGACCCAAGGCGTGCTAACGCTTTGATTGGTTTCAAGCGCAATTTCACCGGAAAAATAGAGCGCTTCGGCCTGAACCTGACGGCGGCCATCGCTTTTACTGTCGGCGCGTAAACGATGATTACCGCTCCAGGCCAAATGTAAGCCCCACACTTCACCCTGCTGTTCGCTGAAACCCGCTCTGCCCGCAACCAGCCCGGGAAAGTACTCATGAGAGGTTCTGCCGCGCCGGTTTTCCTGAATATAACCGCCGTGTTCCAGCCTGAGCGAGTGACGTTGGAACTCTTTTATCCAGCGGCCATTAAACGCCATGATTTCATTGGCGCGCTCTGGCAATGGCAGCGTCACGGCCAGACGGTCAACGTGGTAGGTGCCGGGATGAAAATTGGTCAGCGTATTGCGGGTCTTTAATACGCTGTTGTCCGGGCAGAGCTGTAATTCACTGACCAGCCGCAGACCGGCGGTGGCGTCTTCGCTGACGATCGTCAGACCGTTATCGTCAAGCGAATGGCGCTGCGTGGTGAAGACCGGCGACCAGTCTTTACCATTACGGTTTCCTTCCATACCGGGAACGCTGAATAACCCGCGGCCGGTTTCCGGACAAATGGTTAAAGGGACATCGTCATCCAAACGGCTATTCGCCACCGGGCGATTTAAGGCATCTATCATCTCGGGTTGATAATTTTGCAGATGCTTACCCCAATAAATGATTTCTACGTATGGGTAACAGCGTAAAATAACGTCTGAACCACGGCTGGATAACCTGACAATATTATTCATAACGGCTCCAAAGAAAACTAAGTCATTTGTCAAATGCTGACGACGCGCCTTTTCTCACCAACTATTGTATGAAGGGGGAATATCTTCATGCTTATCCCCATGCACGCCCTAGAAACGGGGTTTGTCAGCAGTCTGAACAATTTGCTTATCGCTTTTGAAATAAGAACGAATACTTTCGACAACGCCGTGACCGGAAAGCGTAAAGGCGGAAATAACGGTAAAGGCCAATACAATACCGCCCAGAACCATATAGGTATCTTGAAAGCCCATATGATCGTACATGCGGCCGGCAAAGACGGACATGAAAATCATCGATAATTGCTTGCTGAAGCAAAAGCCAATGAGGTAAACCGTGGCGGAAAAACGGACTTCAAACACCTGGGTAATATATTTAAAAGAGCCTACCAATAGGAATGGCACCTCGAACATATGTAATATTTTCAGAATGACGACTTCAATGGCCGATGTGGCAAACGCCGAGCCGATAATACGCACCGACATGATGGCGCCGGCGAGCAATAGCGCGTTTTTACTACCGATGCGGGAAATGATTACCGGAGCGAAAAACATGACTGTCGCATTCAATAGTTCGCCGCCAGTGGTAACAAAGCCAAATATTTCAGTACCCTGCTGTTTAGTGGCAAAGAAAGAGGTGAAAAAGTTGGCGAATTGCTGATCGAATACATCGTAAATACAGGGTACGCCGACGATATACAGGATGAAGAACCATAATGCCGGTTTTTTCAGCAATTCAATGGCGTTTTTCAGATTAAACGCCGGTTTATTGGCGCCCAGTTTATCGACCACGTAAGCCGTGGATTGTTGATCGGGGCGGGCTAAAAATAACAAGATGGCCAGTATTAACGCACAGCCGGAAGCCATCCAGAATATTAATTCATTATTAACCGTATAGAGCATACCCACGATGGTGGCGCACAACGCCCAGCCAATACAGCCAAACATTCTTGTGCGTCCGTACTCAAAATTACTGTGACGGCTGACCTTTTCAATATAGGCTTCGATCGCATGAGAGCCGCCGGTAAACACAAAACCCAGATAACAGCCGCCAACCAACGCGCCAATAAAAATATTGAATTTTAACAGCGGGCTGAAAACGTAAATAAAGAATGGCGCGAACATAATTAATAACCCGACGATAATCCACATCAGGTTTTTTCTTAAGCCGAGCTTGTCTGACAATGGCCCCATGATCGGTTGGAAAGCCAGAGCAAACAACGAAATGCAGCCGAATACAATGCCGGTGTCGGTTTTACTTAAATTGTTAATATCATGCAGCCATATCGGGAAGAATGGGTAGTAAGAGGCCATGATAAAAAAATAGAAGAAGAAAAAGAGCCCGAACAACCAGAAATTACGGTTTCCCAGGTAGGATTTCTCTTCGCTTACTTCGTTCATAAACACCTCATGATGTCGCAGATAGTACAAAGGTAAGAGTGCTGCTTCTTTCATCGTTTCAGAGCGCTCTCCGTGGTTGCGGTTTGCTCGTCTATCTGCGCGGCCAATCGGTAACGTTCTGCATTAAACATACATCCGAAACGTTTAGATTTTGAATCTAAACGTTTCGGATCTGTGATGGGCTTAAAAAATTCATCTGCTGCGCCATCTGGTGTGAAGGGAAGAGCGACGAATAAAATGCTAAAGTCATATTCAACCGAACGTGGGGGACGGCGAAATGTTCGTATTGCCGCCGTAATAGAGAAAACTTTGATCCAGCTCTCGTTAAGTTATTGAGTTAATTTATATTAAATGGTAAATCAAATGGTTTTTTTTTCCCTTAAACATCAGATGCCAGGTTGAGTATGTCATTAAAAAAGATTGCTAATGAACTGGGGCTTTCCTCTACGACGGTCAGTCGCGCGCTGAATGGCTATGATGATGTTGCGGCCGCCACGCGCGAGCGGATTTTGGAAGCCGCCAGGCGGTTAGGCTATCAGCCCAATTCGATGGCCCGGCGTCTGAAAATGGGGAAAACCGATGCGGTCGCCCTTGCATATCCATCGCGGCCGCGCGTGCTGAATAATTCAACATTTCTGGAGATGATCGGTTGGATCAGTATCGAACTAGCGAAGTTCGGTATCGATTTGCTGCTTATTCCCGACGACCCCAACAACACGCATCACTCACTGACCCGACTGGTGGAAAGCCGGCGGGTGGATGCGTTGTTAGTCGCGCATACCCAGCCGGATGATCATCGTCTGAAGTACCTGCAGACACAGAATTTTCCTTTTCTGGCTTTAGGCCGCAGCCATTTATCCCAGCCTTATGCCTGGTTCGATTTCGATAATTATGCCGGTTCCGCTATCGCCGTAAAACGACTGGCCGAACTGGGGCATCGGCGCATCGCTTTTTTGAGCACTGACGGGCAGATCTCCTATGTGGAACAACGGCTGCAGGGTTACGTCGACACCTTGGCCAGTTGTTTGCTGCCGCAGCCTGCGGAGTACATACAGAAAGCCGAACCCAACCGCCCCGGCGGCTATCATGCCACTCAGCGTCTCCTGGCGCTTGATGAGCCGCCGACGGCCATTATTACCGACTGCAATATGCTGGGCGAAGGGGCAGCCAGCGCATTGCAACAGGCCGGGCGGCTGGGTAAGCAGGGGGTATCCCTGATCGTGTACGACGGTCTGCCGGATGACAACCTGATCGACGTCGCGGTAACGCCGATTATTCAGAATACGCGCACTAACGTGGGTAAACAGATTGCCGCCATGATGCGGCGTTTATTGGATGGCGCCGACCCACGGCAGGTTCAGGTTCTTTGGCAACCGGAACTTGGCAAGGGCGATACCGATTGCCCGCCCGTCTGACCTTATTTATGCGCTAGCGCCGCCTGTGGCGTGACGGCGCGTTTTATCGGCCAGGAAAAACAGAATCTGGCTCCGCCAAGCGAACTGTTATCCACGGCGATCGTCCCTTCGTGCGCGCGGGCAATGGCGTGGACAATCGCCAGCCCGAGTCCGCATCCGCCGCTGCTGTTTTCGATGCCCGCCTCCAGACGGATAAAGGGTTCAAAGATATGTTCACGCTGATCCGGCGCGATACCAGGGCCATCATCCTCAACGTATAAACTGGCCGTATTGTTATTGTCCATCAGCAGGCTGATATGCAATCGGCTGCGGCAGAAACGTAGTCCGTTGTTCACCAGGTTATTCAGCACGCGCTCCATCAAACGTTGATCGAAAAGGCCGAAATCCGCCGGGTTCAGGATATCCAGCGTGATGTTTTTATCCGAATGGACAAGCCGGAAGTCATCGACTTTGTTTCGTAGCCAGGCGGCAAGATCGAGGTCAGTCAGGTGCAACGAGACCTGCGGCCTGTCCAGCCTGGCGTAGGTAAGCAATTCGTCAATCAATGATTCAAGCTGGCCGATATCCCGGTTTAGCGCCTGCTGCTCTTCATCCGTCAGATTCTCACTGATGGCGAGCCGATAACGCAAACGCACCAGCGGCGTGCGTAATTCGTGGGCGATATTATCAATAAGTTGTTTTTTACTGGCGATCAACTGATTGAGGTTATCCGCCATCAGATTAAAGGCGATACCGAGGCGAAACAGGCTGGAAGTATTGTCAAAGTGGGTGCGTTCTTCAAGGTGTCCGTCACCCAAACGCAGTGCCGCGCTTTCCAACTGCAGCATCGCCTTCCAGTGGGGGCGCATCCACAGAAACACCGGCAGCGCCAGCGACAGACCAATGAGCAGGACCAATAACAGATCCAGACGGCGCATCTCATGCAGAAAAAACAGATAGGGAATGGGGCCGACCGCCAACACATAGTGGCTGCGGGGAATACGCTGGATAAACGTATATTCGTTGTCGAGCGCGACAATTTCGCCCTGATTCAGCCGCTGCTGCGTTTTCGGGCTTAATGCGTATTTATTCAGCGGTTCGATTTGCAGTTGAAACGACAGATTTAAATCAAGCTGGCTGATCGTTTTGTGCCAATCTCGCGGGGGAATGGTGCGCAGTTCGTTACGGATCAAATAGAGCGAACTTTTCATTAGGTCATCCATGGACTGACGTCCGGCGCGCTCCGCGGTGACTTTATAAACCAGCCCCACCAACAGCGTCATGACCACAAAGCAGGCGAACAGCAACAAAAAAAATTGGATGAACAATTTTCTCATGGCTCAACGTATTCCCAGGTGTTGGGAGCAAACAGATAGCCTTTGTTACGCACGGTTTTGATACGAAAGGGTTCCGTCGGATTGTCGTACAATTTTTTGCGTAAGCGGGAGATGGCGACATCAATGCTGCGGTCCATGCCATCGTAGCTTACTCCGCGCAGGTTTTTCAGCAGCGCATCGCGATCCATGATATTGCCCGCGTGCGTAGCCAGTTGCCAGAGCAAATCAAAGTCAGCGGTTGATAACGCGATGTTTTCCTCACCCAGCGTGACCTCACGGTTAACAGGGTCGATGCACAGCAAACCGAAGTGCAGGGGCTTATGAACCTGCAAAGGGGCGGAGACTTGCTCTATTCCGGCCTGCGGCGCATTGGCGTACTGGCGAAAATGCAGGCGCAGACGAGCGAGTAGCACCGCGGGCGGCGTGGTTTTCAGAATATAATCATCGGCGCCCATCTCCAGGGCCAAAATATGATTCATGTCGCTATCCAGCGAGGTCAGCAAGACAATTGGGCCGCTATATTGGGGGCGCAGCTCCCGGCAGAGGGTCATGCCGTCTTTACCCGGCAGCATGATATCGAGCAGTACCAGAGCAGGCCGCTGCCGTTCAATAAATTCCAGCGCCCGATCGCCTCGCGGTTCTACCTGAACATTAATATCGTGTTTGCCAAGATAAGCGGCAATCAGCTTACCGACTTCTGCATCATCTTCGATAAAAACAATTTTATACATGGTATCCGTGCTATCTGAAAATCGCTTCAGGTAGCATAGTCTGATGCTAAAGCAAGCTCCAGGCATGAAGCGTAAACGGGTGTTAACCTGCCTTCTCATTGCGCCAGTTCGGGATAAGCGGGGGCGTCTGCTGCCGATAACCGGAGCATTTTTCGCCAGAAATGAGCGGGGCAACGCCAGCCCGATTCGCCTTGCGCCGCCGGTAATCACTGTGGGCGCGGAAGAAAAAGTTGCCACCCTCAATACGCGAGGCTGACTGGTAAAATCACAGTAAACCGTGCCAATATACCCGGATAAACGTAAGGTTTCGTCGAAAAACTGGCGGTGAACCCACCGACGAAGAGGAGAAAGGGGATGGCGAAGTATCACCCTGAACCTGCATATTTCAGTGAAAAAATATGCATCGACTATACAGATTATCTGGCAGCATTGTGTAAGAAGCGCTGGCGTTTTATTGACGCCATTTATGGCGTCTGGCCGATTTTCGGCATGGTGATCAAAATACCGTTGTCCTGGCAGAAAGTGTCCGGCAAAGAGCGCCTGAAAATGCTGGCCCTGCAGGTTCTCTCCACTCAGGTAAGCGATGAAACGAACATTATAAGGCTGATCGAATTGGCGCGGCAGCAAGGCTTGCGGGCATTTGATATTCTGTTGCCTTACTCGCTGACCAATGAGCAACTGGGCGTAATTGATGAAGAGTGTCATGACGCGCTGGCGCTAACTCAGCAGGATGAACGTCTGTCTGTGCAGATCGTCGCCGAGCCGGGATCGTTTATGAAATAAATCGGCAACGCATGCCGGCGGCAACTAAAAAGGCACTCCTGCTGTCGCCGGAATGCCTTTGGTGCCTCAAGCCGATGTTTCCCTAGCGGGATAACGGCTGAGAAAAGCGCTTGTCGCAGCCTATACCGGCGCGTTTAATGACTTGGTTTCCTCGGTGGCCTCTAACGCCTGCGCTAAGGTGCCATAAAAACTGAGGCGGCCTTCAATCGGGTGTACATTCGCGCGCGCCAGCGTTTTCAGCGGTTGGAATGGAATATCGGTGATAATCAGCTGTTTCCCTTCCGGTAGCACGTCGCTGAAGCGGAGCAGGGCGTTTAACCCACCGGCATCCAGCACCGGAACGGCGTCCCACTGCAGAATGATTGTCTGGTAATCCTCGCTGCGCTCCAGCAATTCATTGAAAATACGTTCGGCGGCGGCAAAGAACAGCGGTCCGTTGACGCGTAGCACCAGTTGATGCGGCAACTGGGTTCCCGGCAATTCGCTCAGTCTAGTCATCCGCGCGATACGGCGCATAAACAACAGCGACGCCAGCACAATCCCGATAGTGATGGCCACGACCATATCAAACAGCACGGTCAGCGACATACACAACAGCATTACGATGATGTCGTCTTTCGGCGCGTGGCGCAGCAGATCGATGACCTTATGCGCTTCACTCATATTCCAGGCAACCATTAACAGCAATGACGCCATTGCCGCCAGCGGCAGATAAGACAGCCAGGGCGCAAGAACCAGCAGCGCCAGCAGTACCAGCAGGGAGTGAACGATGGCTGAAACCGGCGATGTCGCTCCGGCACGGACGTTGGCCGCCGAACGGGCGATGGCGGCGGTGGCGGTAATACCGCCAAAGAACGGGCCGATGATATTACCAAAGCCTTGACCTATCAGTTCGGCATTTGAGTTGTGTTTCTTACCCGTCATGCCATCCAGCACCACGGCGCACAATAATGACTCAATCGCACCCAGTACCGCCATCGAAAACGCGACCGGCAGCAGAGCGGAAATGCTTTGCCAACTGAGGGTCATGGACTGGCCGCCCGGCGTCGTCACATTCCAGGGCAAAACAAGCTGAGGCAAAATCGGCGGAATACCTTGCCCCTGAGTGCCATCGGCCAACAGGTAGCTGAAACGAGAACCAATCGTGGCGACATTAATGCCGAACAGCGACAAAACCCCCATCACTGCGACACCCGCCAGTAACGCAGGCAGATGTCCCGGCAAACGAATGCCCAGCTTAGGCCAGCCAATCAGCACCGCCAGAGTGACGATGCCAATCAGCGTATCGCCAATATGTAACGTTGGCATCGATTGAACCAGCGCGGCGACTTTGCCTACATAGTGCTCGGGGATCACGTCCATATGCAGACCGAAGAAATCCTTGATTTGCATCGTCCCGATGGTGATGGCAATCCCGGAAGTAAAGCCCAGCGTAACCGAGAGCGGAATATATTCAATCAACCGCCCAAAGCGACAGATCCCCATCAGCAACAGGAATATGCCGGAAAGCAGGCTGGCGACCAGTAAGCCTGAAAGGCCGTATTGTTGGGAGACCGGATATAAAATAACAACAAAAGCAGCCGTTGGACCGGAGACGCTAAAACGGGAGCCGCCGCTGACCGCAATAACGATCCCGGCGATTGCCGCAGTGTACAATCCGTATTGTGGAGGAACCCCGCTGGCTATTGCCAGCGCCATGGCTAGAGGGATAGCGATAATACCAACCGTGATGCCGGCAATAATATCTTGGGTAAAACGTTGTAATGTGTATTTTTCGCGCCAGCACGCATTAATAAGCGCGCTGAACGGTTTGATGCCGTTAATTCCATGCGTTTTCATCTAAAAAAGAACCAATAATAAAGAAAAACAAAATGGCGGGCCGGCTGGGTCCGTCGTAGACATACGCCGTATACGATACGCCTGATGTTCTTAGAAAATCCAGATATACATCAAGAGATGCTTGTTATGGAGACCGGCAATGCATATTTGCATTGCCGGTAAAAAAGCGGGGATTTAAAGCATAATGGTCATCAGATAGGCGGCGAATAACGCCAAATGCGCGCTGCCGCTTAAGACATTGGTCCTGCCGGTTGAAAACGTAATATGACACAGCACCAGTACCGACAGCATCACGACGATATGCGGCATATCCAGCCCGAAATTCAAGGTGCGGCCGGTCAGCATGGCGATAACGGTCACGGTGGGCACCGTTAATGAAATGGTTGCCAGCACGGAGCCGAAAAACAGATTCATCGCGCGCTGTACCTGATTTTTCAGCACCGCCCGGATCGCGCCCAACCCTTCAGGCGACAAAATCAGCAACGCGACCAGGAAACCGGTGAACTGGGCTGGCGCATTCATGGTCGTCAGCAACGCTTCCAGCGGCTGAGAGTCCATTTTGGTGACGCTGATAACGGCAATCAGGTGGACCAGCAACCATAGCGTGTGCCATAACGAGCTGTGCGCCGACGGCTTGCCATGATGCGGATCATCGGTGTCGCCTTCGTCTTCATGCTCGTAAACAAACAGGCTCTGGTGCGTGCGAGTCTGAATCAACAGGAACACGCCATACATCGCCGCGGAGATCAATGCCACGATCAGTGACTGACCCACGCTGAAATTACCTTCAGGCAAGGCGCTGGGGAAGACCAGCACAATCACCGATAGCGGAAAAATGGCCATCAGGTACTGTTTAATACCGCTCAGGTTGACATACTGAGTCGCAAACTTACGGCCCCCCAGCAGCAGTGCAAAACCAACCAGGCCACCGGTGACAATCACGATAATCGAATAGAGCGTATCCCGCATGAGGTCCGGGCCGGCATCGCCGGTGGCCATAAGCGCTGAAATCAGGCTGACTTCAAGAATAACTACCGATAGGCTGAGGATCAGCGAACCATAGGGTTCGCCTAAGCGATGGGCCAATACATCGGCATGACGAACAACGCTGAAGGCGCTGAACAGAATACCGGCCAACGCCAGTAAATTAATACCCAAAATGGCGAGGAAGTCTTGCGTGCCTCCCCACAGGAACAGAACGATCAATGCAACGATCGGCAGAATAAGTGAATATTCCTGATGGCGGGTTTTGACAACCTCAGAGTGAGACTTCATTACGGGGGTTCTCCTTATCCAGCAGAATTATGCGCTAGGCAAAAAACAACATGTATCAAAGCATTATTTTTAGCAATTAAGTTACTGAAAAGTAGTTATAGCGTAAAAAGAAAGTGTAGGTTAACAGATTTTATGGCTGCTCGCGGATTTTTTACTGATTTTTACGCTTGAAGACCATAATCAAAGTGAGTGGTCAGAATTATGTAATCTTCTTCCTATCATAATAATATTAAATATGTTTTTTTCATCATTTATTCCAGTATGGACTTGGTTATCCGAGTGTTTATGGCGACAATCTATTTTATTTAATCCTTTTCGACGATGAGTATCAGCGTAAAGCCTATACATGAGCATCTCCAGTCATGGCGGCAGAAAGCCGATAGCTGAATGTTCGTCGCCGAGCCAGTGGCAATCCGGATTTCGCATCCCTGGCTAAATTCGTATTCTCGCCGATTCGGGTCTACCGTTATCCAGTGTAGATTAATTCGGGGTATTTGGGCTGAATCGAGCGTTTTCTCTGGCTTCTCGGCTCTTCTTCAGGTTACTGCGCTGGCGCGGATTCATTAGATGCACTTTGATCTCTATTAGGTACAGTCTGCAAAACGCGGATTATCATTGTGTTACCTGAATGGGCGTTCTTGCATTTTTTGTGGGTGATATCAAACTTGATTGCGGCGCGGGAAATGAATAACCTCATGGTTATTACTGCCGTAAGTACCACCAAGCGACAGTGTTGGGGTTTAAGGATTGAACGATAACAGGCCTGATAGGCAGTAAATATATGGTCCAGGAGTGGTAAGTCGTGTTAACACGTGATTTTTTGCAGAAAGCGGATTGTAGGACGTCTTTTGGATGTATTGATGAATCGTTATTACTCACGCCGCAACAGCGTACCGCGTCATTAGAAAAGACGTTGGCCCGTCGTCCCGATTGCGGCCCGGTTTGGGTATTTGGCTATGGTTCACTGATGTGGAACCCGGTTTTTGATGCAGAAGAAGCCTGTCTGGCTACCTTGCATGACTGGCATCGGGCTTTTTGCCTGCGCCTGACTGCCGGGCGGGGGACGACGAACCGTCCAGGCCGCATGCTGGCATTGATACCGGGCGGGAAAACCACCGGGCTGGCTTTTCGTTTGTCTGAGTCTTCATTGCGTGAAGATCTGGAACTACTGTGGAAGCGTGAAATGCTGACGGGGTGTTATCGCCCTGAATGGTTTGAACTGCAGCAGAAAAATGGTGACATTGTCACCGCATTGGTCTTCGTTTCAGCCATGGAACATCCGCTCATTGAAGAAGACACCTGTATTCAAAGGGTGGCCCCGCTCATAGCCCAAGCCAGCGGGCCGCTGGGAACCAATGCGCAGTATCTGTTCGCGCTCGAACAAGAATTGAAAAACTATGGAATGGAAGACAACGAGTTAAGCGAATTGGCTCAGCAGGTTCGTCGGCTGCAACAACAGCAAGATGCTGCGGATAATGAAGGTCAGCGCTGAACAGACAGTCAGCGAACGCCACTTTCATGAGATTCGCTGACTGTATTTAAGCAGAACGCGGTAAATTACCAGCCGACGCCCACCCCCATGGTGTACAACGTATCGTTAACATCACCCTGCTTGCTTTCGGTGCGGGTACGCGACACCTTCATACTCAAAGAAGACCAGTTGGTCAGTTTGAAACGCAAACCGGCATCGGCTTTCAGGTAAAGCGGGGCGGTAGAGTCGAAGGAGCGACCCAGTTCACCGCTGGTGAAGGCTTCCACCGATTTACTGAACAGAAAACGGTTGTAATCCCATTTTACGCCGCCAGTGTAGAAGTTATCTTCATCGTTATCCTGATAGACATACGTCTGGGTACTAACCAATGACGTCAGTGAAAATGCGCCAAGATCGTTATCCCAGAACTGATAGCCAGGACCAAGACCGAATGAACGGCTGATTTTAATATTCTCGATCCAATCACGTTTGTATTGGTAACGACCTTGCCAAAACCAGTTCTCATCCAGAAACTTATCCAGCGCATATTCGCCGCCGGCATTCTTGGTGCTTTCTACGTCGTTTTCTTTTGCCAGGTGATAGCTGGCGTCAATATTGTGACGCCAGGTGCCATGCCGGGCCTGCGTACTAAGGGTGGCGTCATAATTTTCTGTTTCAGTCGAACTTTTCTTGTGTGACATCCCTGCATCAATGTTGCCTTTCCAGGATAGATCCGTTACCAGCGGCTTCTGGGCAACAATGGAGGTAATATCCGAGAGCTGCAATGTTTGCGGGCCGGCAGCGTCGTTGGAAATGGATGGCGTAGCGATAATCGCGCGATTTTCCCCGGCCTTAACCACCGGATAGAGTTCGCCTTCCTTATAACGTTCGCCCTGAATCACCAGCCCATGATCGGTTTCAAAGGTTTTTACCTTATCCCATGAAACGGAGATTGAGCCCGCATAATCGGTGGTGATGAACAATTTACCGCCGTCGAGCAGTGTGATCTTACCGCTGATCTGGTCGCCGTTCGTTAGCCAAATGGTGTCAGCACGGCTTTCAGTAATGCCCGTGGAGGCAAGGGTGATAGCCAGACTCAGGGAAGATATTACGTGTTTGGATAGTGTCATTTTGCCAAGTAAACAGTAGTGACAAGGTTTGAAAGACGTCATTTAAGACGTACGGCCGATGAATCATGAACCGGTTCAGCCCGGACGTGAAACATTAACAGGAATTGAATGGATGCTCTAGCCTAAAACCGCGATTGATTAGAATGTAAATAGTTATAAAAGATACGATTGATTATTAACAGCTATAACGCGATGCTCATCACATTCTCGTTATATACTCGTCATACTTCAAGTTGCATGTGCGTTGGCTTTCCTCACTCACCCCAGTCACTTACTGGTGTAAGCTCCTGGGGATTCGCTGCGTCGTCGCCTTCCTGCAACTCGAATTATTTAGAGTCTAGCTGTTGAAAGATTTA
The DNA here is from genome assembly GCF_002291445.1 of Brenneria goodwinii. NCBI lineage: Bacteria > Pseudomonadati > Pseudomonadota > Gammaproteobacteria > Enterobacterales > Pectobacteriaceae > Brenneria > Brenneria goodwinii. Next base: position 1,610,062 of record NZ_CP014137.1, read on the forward strand.
GGTTGCGCTTTGTGAGCGGGGCTGCAGGTTGTTATTTAGATAACGCGCCGTCAAAAATTGACGTACACGGAAAACAATTTGTTCCTGGAACAGCACGCACAGCACCACGGTGGATAGCAGGAAAATAGCGTAGCCCGTCAGGGATAGCTGAACCTGTCCGGCAGCGGCGATACATTGACCCCAATCGCTAAAGCAGGCCAGCGGATCGCCTCGCACCAACTGCTCAAGCGTACGAAATAAATTAAACAACGGCACATGCAGCGCGAAGATTGATAACGATGAAGCGCCCAGTCGCGGCGACCAATGCCGCAGCCAATCGCTATTGGGTTCACGGGCTAACGCACTAATGCAGACCAGCGCTACCTGTGCCGGCAGCAGTAAGCCGTTATGCAGCAGAAAATACCAATACGCCTCACCATGGGTGAACAGCCAGGTGCCAATAATAAAATTGGCAATAATGAAGAGAATAATGCCGTAGTACTGTCCCTTGCTTAGCGGATCTATTCCCTTTTGACGGTAGTTGCGGAAGATGGCATAACCCAGAATCCCGGCCAGAAACTCAGGTAAACGGAAGATGGGTCCGCGTTGCAATAAGCCGGTATAGGGCATGCCGTACTGCTGTTGCCAGATAATCCAAATCGGCGGTACCAGGTATAACAGGCAAACGATCCCCATCCACATCCAGGGATGAACGCTTCTGAGCAGGCGGGGCGCCAGCAGGGGAAACGTCAGATAGAAAAAGAAAAGGGTGGAAAGCGACCACAACGGGGCATTGAACGTCAGGAAATACGGGTTCCATGCCTGCAACATTAATAGCTGCAATAGACCGTTGAACGCCAATTGCGCGTTAGTCATATAGTGGCGCAGCGTTTGCGGATCGACGTTCGGCTCGTTGGTGTCATAAATCACAAAACGGGCGCTGGCGACTTGCCCTTCGGGCGGTATGGCAAGCCATTGCATCAGGGTGACGACCGCAATCGACGCCAGCAACGCAATAATATGAATCGGATAGAGATTAAATAAACGTTTAGCCCAGAACCGGCGCGCGGGTTCACGCAGACGCCCGTCTCTTATGTAAACATGCGCCAATAAAAAGCCGGACAGGACAAAAAACGTGCTGGTGGCAAAAAATCCCATACTGGTGAGTTCATTTAAAAACGGCACGCGGTCACGCTGGGGATAAATATGCACCGTGTGATAAACCATCACATAGCAACCGAGCAAAAATCGCAGCCATTCCAGCCCGATAAATCGCTCTTTACTGACTTCCTTCATGTTGTTCCTCAGTAAGCCTGTTGAAACAGCGGGAAAGTGCTGTAATAAGCAGTTTAGCCGAGGGGGATATCTCATTAGCTAGGATTACTTCTATAATCGATTATAAATATCAACTTCGTTTAGGAAACGTTTACAATCGGAAAGCTGTATCTGCGCCGCATGAGTAGTCGATAATATAATCAAATGGTTAGCCAAACCGCTGCGACACCTCCCCGAATGATAATTCTTGTCTATACTTAGAACCGCGTCTTATCTACATCAGTCATTTTGTAGATAAACCCATCATAAGATTGCTAATGCGCGGGAGCGTTTTAGCACCGCAATATGGTGGCCCGGCGGGGGGCGGGTAGCATAGCCCCTCATAAAAAAGCGAGGTTATTATGGGAATTTTGTCCTGGGTTATATTTGGGTTGATTGCGGGGATTTTGGCTAAGTGGATAATGCCCGGTAAAGATGGAGGTGGTTTCTTCCTGACGATAATCCTTGGGATTATCGGGGCCGTTGTTGGGGGATACATCAGCACCTTCTTCGGCTTTGGCCGAGTCGATGGTTTTAACTTCGGCAGCTTCGTCGTGGCGGTGATCGGCGCTATTGTCGTGCTGTGGATATACCGTAAAATCCGCAGCTAAACGTAACATCCAGTACGAAAACCGCACGCCATGAAGTCAGCGTGCGGTTTTTTTTGGTCTGTTTGAGTTCTATCTAGTGTGTTTTCACCACATCCAGCGCGCGCAGGTGTTCCGGATGCCAGGATAGGGTGACTTCGCTACCGGCCTTCCAATCTGGCTGAATTTCACTGGCGGGAAGTTTCACCATGAATTGCGGCTGACCGGCGACTTCCGTCATCATCCGTACGTGATCCCCCAGATAAATAAACTGTTGAATCCGCGCTTTCACCTTTTGAACATCGGCGCCGGTATTTTCCGCATTAATGCGGATACGTTCCGGGCGGATGCACAGCGTGATCTTTTTACCCGGCGAGCTCGGCCGCACTTTGAGCGCCTGTAGCTGAGTGCCGTCATCCAGCGAGGCGCGATAGAAATTCCCTTCCGAACCCGTCTGGGTGGCAATCAGCGTATTGTTCTCGCCGATAAACTGCGCCACAAAGGCATTTTCCGGTTTTTCATAAATATTACTCGGGCTGTCCATCTGCTGAATAATGCCATCGTTGAATACGGCCACCCGGTTGGACATGGTCATCGCTTCACTCTGATCGTGGGTCACATAGACTACGGTGAGTTCCAGGGATTCATGCAGCTCTTTGATCTCCAACTGCATATGTTCACGAAGTTGTTTGTCCAATGCGCCAAGCGGTTCGTCCATCAGTACTAGCTTGGGTTCAAAAACCAGTGCGCGGGCCAGCGCCACACGCTGTTGCTGACCACCGGACATTTGCGCCGGATAGCGATCGGCCAGATTGGTCAGCTTGACGCGATCCAATACGCGATCGACTTTTTCCTTGATATCCACCTTACTCAAACGACGGATAGATAATGGAAACGCCAGGTTTTCAGCCACGGTCATGTGGGGAAATAGCGCGTAATTCTGAAAGACCATGCCGATACCGCGCTGGTGCGGCGGCAGATTGTGCAGCGGCGTATCATGCAGAAAAATTTCGCCCTGTGTCGGGGTTTCGAACCCGGCAAGCATCATCAGACTGGTGGTTTTTCCTGAGCCGGACGGGCCGAGCAGGGTAAGAAATTCGCCTTCTTTAATATCCAGGTTCAGGTTTTTTACCACCAAGCGATCGCCATCATAGGTTTTCTGGATGTTTTTGAAGCTGACATAGGTTCTCATTATTCCATTTCTCGCAGTAACGTGTCTTTTATAACTGGCTCATGCACAAATCGTGCCGTTTTCGTTAAATCGAGTATGGCGAATGGGTTAAATGCTATCAGGCAAAAAACATGCGGATGAATTGCTCTATTATGGTGAATTCCATTAATTTAGCTGCACCATATAAGTGCAATTAAATTGACCCGATTGAAAGGCCAATTATGTGTTTTTTTGTGCACGAATACAGGCAACGATGACAGCAAAGGGCTGGGCCATTTTACTCTCTTCCACACAGGCATAACCCAACAGCAATCCCCGCTCCCGGGTTTGACGCAAATAGTAGCTGGAAAGGGGTTTTACCATCACGCCACGGCGCAGGATCTGCGCGCTGAGCAGCACATCATCAATATGAGCGGGAAGTTTGAGCAACATATGCAGTCCGGCATTGCTGTGGTCGCCGACATAGTCCGCGCCTAAATGTTGTTCGATAAGCTCTGTCAACATGGCCCGCCGTCTGGCATAAAGCAGCCGCATGCGCCGGATATGGCCGGCATAATGCCCCTCGCGGATGAACTGGCTAAGCGTTGCCTGCGTCAGCCAGTGGCCGCCGCGGTACAGCTCGGAATGGGCGACTTTCAGTTCCCGGGCCAACTGGGGAGGCAACACCATGTAGCTGACGCGTAGCCCTGGATAAAGGGTTTTACTGAAAGTGCCAATGTAAATCACCGGGGATTGCGTTTGCAGTCCCTGCAAGGCGGGAATTGGATTGCCGGAGAAACGGAATTCGCTGTCATAGTCATCTTCAATCACCCAACAGCCGTGTTCCTGCGCCAGCGCCAGCAAGCGTTGCCGCCGCGCCAGGCTCATTACGGAACCTAACGGATATTGATGCGATGGCGTAACGCAGATCAGTCTCGGTATCGACTGCGCTGAAACGGTATCCGGCGGCGCCATCCCCTGGTCGTCCACTTCAATTGGCGCGACCCGCAACCCGTTTATGGTTAGCAAATTGCGTGTGCCCCAATAACAGGGATCCTCAATCCAGGCCAGGTCACCTGGGTTGCATAGCATCTTAGCCAGCAGATCCATCGCCTGGTGCGTGCCTTCCGTAATCAGAATCTGCTCGGAGCTGCATTCAACGGAACGCGCGACGCGCAGATAATCCACCAGGGCCAATTGCAGCTCGGGACAACCGCCGATGGGGGAATAAGAGAGCTGCTCTGGGAGCGCGCGCCGGGTAAGCCGGGTTTGTATTCTGCGCCATAGATCATGAGGAAAACTGGAGATATCGGGGATGCCGGGCATAAAGGCTCCCCATTGACGGGCTGAAGCGCCGGAATATCCCAGCAGATGCATGCCTCGACGCGACAGTTCCTGTATCGGCTGCCGGGATAAGGCCTCACTTTCATTTCGCACCGGAGCCATACTGCCATCCGGCAATTGTTCGGTAACGAAAGTACCGCTTCCGGTACGCGCTTCAACGTAACCTTCGGCCAGCAACTGCTCATAAGCGGCCAAAACGGTATTGCGCGACAGCGATAGCTCATGCGCCAGATCGCGCGAGGAGGGCAACCGGCTGCCGGCGGCAATGGCGCCGTCGAGGATCGACTGGCGGATACAGTCATACAGGCGTTTATTCAGCGTGCCTTCCTGCTGGTTACTCAAACGCTGGAGTAATAAATCGGTCAATAGCGAGCGCAAAAGTGGATCCTTTAAATATTAAAAACTGGCTCTGGATTATAGAACCATCTGGCGCATAAATAGCAACAGAAATGATGTGAGACGAGCAATCACATCACGGCCCGGGTACGGTCATCAATAGGTTTGGGTTTGTTCTTTGAATCGGAGCAGAAAATGAGTAATAGCGAATTAAATCAGCGTCGTTTGGCTGCCACTCCGCGTGGCGTAGGTGTGATGTGTGATTTTTATGCCGCCCGTGCGGAAAATGCCACGTTGTGGGACGTTGAGGGCCGTGAGTTCATCGACTTCGCCGCAGGGATCGCCGTGCTGAATACCGGTCATCGTCATCCGAAAATTATGGCGGCGGTGCGTGAGCAACTGGAGTGCTTTACCCATACCGCTTATCAGATAGTGCCTTACGGCAGCTATGTCGCGTTGGCCGAGCGTATCAACGCCCTGGCGCCTATCAACGGACCGGCAAAAACCACCTTTTTTACCACTGGCTCTGAAGCGGTTGAAAATGCAGTGAAAATTGCGCGAGCCTACACCAAGCGCCCCGGCGTCATTGCGTTTGGCGCGGCATTCCACGGCCGTACTCTGTTGACCATGACGCTGACCGGCAAAGTGGCCCCTTATTCTACCGGTTTTGGTCCGTTCCCTGGATCTATTTTCCATGCGTTGTATCCCAATGCGCACACGGGTATCACCGTTGAACAGTCGTTGGAAAGCATCGATCGGCTGCTGCACACCGATATCGCCGCCGATCAGGTAGCCGCGATTTTGCTGGAGCCGGTTCAGGGCGAAGGCGGCTTCAACGTGGCGCCGCCTGAATTTATTAGCGCGCTCCGCAAACTGTGTGATGAGCATGGCATTCTGCTGATTGCCGACGAAGTGCAGAGCGGCTTTGCCCGTACCGGCAAGCTGTTTGCGATGGAATATTATGCTGAACAGGCCGATCTGATCACGATGGCGAAAAGCCTGGGCGGCGGCTTCCCCATCTCCGGCGTGGTAGGGCGTGCCGAGGTGATGGACGCGCCTGGTCCTGGCGGATTGGGGGGAACCTATGCCGGCAACCCGCTGGCGGTGGCGTCAGCGCTGGCGGTGCTGGATGTGATCGAAGAAGAAAAATTGTGTCAGCGTTCACAGCGTTTGGGCGCGGCTCTGGTGGAAACGCTGGAAAAAGCCAAGCAGCAGTGCCCGGCGTTGGTGGCGATTCGGGCTCAAGGCTCCATGGTAGCCGCCGAATTTAACGATCCGCAGACCGGCAAACCTTCTGCTGAAGTTACGCGCAAGTTCCAAAAAGCGGCATTAGAACAGGGGCTGCTGTTGCTGACCTGTGGCGTGCATGGCAACGTCATTCGTTTCCTGCATCCGCTGACCATTCCAGACGATCAGTTTACCAAAGCGATGACCATTCTGACTCGTGTGCTTACGAAGTAAGAGGTAGTAGAGAGATTTTATGCAACTGAATCAGAAAACATTACTCCGCCAACACTGCTTAATTGACGGTGAATGGCGCGATAGCCAGAACGGCGAACGCCTTGATGTGACCAACCCGGCCAACGGCGAGGTGTTGGGCGCGGTTCCACTAGTGACGGCGTCACAAACTGAGCAGGCCATTGCCGCCGCGGAGCTGGCGCTGGTCGGTTGGCGTCAGCGTACCGGGAAAGAACGTGCGGCCGTATTGCAGTCCTGGTCGCGTCTGATTATGGAAAATCAGCATGATCTGGCGGTGTTGCTGACCGCCGAACAGGGTAAACCACTGGCTGAAGCGCGTAGTGAAATTGCCTATGCCGCCTCGTTTATCGATTGGTTCGCGGAAGAAGCCAAACGTATCGAAGGCTGCGTACTGCAATCCCCCCAGAGTCAGCAGCGGCTGCTGGTGATTAAGCAGCCGATCGGCGTTTGTGCGGCCATCACGCCATGGAATTTCCCGGCGGCGATGATCACCCGCAAAGTGGCCCCTGCGTTGGCTGCGGGCTGCACTATGATTGTTAAACCGGCGGAACAGACGCCGTTCACCGCACTGGCGTTGGCGGAGCTGGCGCAGCAGGCGGAGATCCCGCGCGGCGTGCTGCAGGTGCTGACCGGCGATCCGCAGTCGGTGGGTAAAGTGCTATGTGATAGCCCGGTCGTGCGCAAATTGAGTTTTACCGGCTCAACGGAAGTGGGCCGTATTCTGATGGCGCAATGTGCGCCGACGGTAAAAAAACTGTCATTGGAACTTGGCGGCAATGCCCCTTTCATCGTGTTCGATGATGCCGATCTGGATCTGGCGGTAAAAGGCATTCTGGCGTCTAAATTCCGCAACAGCGGGCAAACCTGCGTGTGCGCCAACCGGATTTATGTGCAAAAGGGCATTTATCCCGCGTTAGCTGAAAAGCTGGTTGCAGAAGTCAAAAAGCTCAAAGTGGGTGACGGCAGTCAGCTGGGCGTGACCCAGGGGCCGTTGATTGATGACGATGCCGTCAGCAAAGTGCAGCAACATATTGCCGATGCGTTGGCGAAAGGCGCGAAGGTGCTTTTTGGCGGCAAACTGCATCAACTTGGGGGAACGTTCTTTACCCCCACGATTATCGGCAATGTTACTCGCGAGATGCGTTTTGCTCGTGAAGAAACCTTTGGTCCGGTGGCGCCGTTATTTCAGTTTGCCGATGAAGCCGAAGTTATCGCCATGGCGAATGATACGGAATTCGGTCTGTCGGCGTATGTCTACACCCGCGATGCCGTGCGCCAGTGGACCGTTCCCGAAGCTCTGGATTACGGCATGGTCGGCATTAATACCGGGCTAATTTCTAATGAAGTCGCACCCTTCGGCGGTGTGAAACAGTCGGGACTGGGACGTGAAGGATCGCGTTTCGGTATCGAAGATTATCTGGAAATGAAATACCTCTGTGTAGATCTCACCAGGTAGTTTTCAGGCACGACATGAGGAGATGGCAGATACAGAGAGGATTTTATTGTATTTGTTTAGCAAACTCATCATGCACATTAATGGTGCGGGGAATTATTAGCTCGCACCATTAAAAGGAAAAACTGGCAAAAGAAAAATTGTGCAAACGTCAGGTAATTTATTACTGCACGTTGTTCAGCCATCCTCGCCAGCCGCTGTGTCAATCTTTCATGAACTGTTGAAGTGGCACAGTTTATGCTTAATCGTGATGTATGTAGCATCAAGGACTTGATGCGTGACTTCCTGTTTTACGTTGACTAACACATTCCAGGAGCCAAGCTATGTTGAAAAAAATTGCTGTATCAGCCTTTCTCGTCGCAATGGCCTGTCAGGCGCAGGCGGAAACTATCACTGTGATCTCCTTTGGCGGTACCAATAAAGACGCGCAAGACAAAGCATTTTACAAACCGTTTGCCGCAGCGGGTAAAGGAACGGTTCAAGCCGGCGAATACAACGGTGAGATGGCTCGTATCCGCGCCATGGTGGAAACCGGTCAAATTGGCTGGGACGTGGTTGAAGTAGAAGGTCCGGAACTGCTGCGCGGCTGTAACGAAGGACTGTTTGAGCCGTTGGATTGGAAAGTCCTGGGCGATGAATCGCAGTTTGTAAAAGGCACGGTATCCGAATGCGGCGCCGGGATTTTCCTGTGGTCGACTGTATTAACCTATAACGCGCAGAAATTGCAGAATGCGCCGAAGAGCTGGGCGGATTTCTGGGACGTGCAAAACTATCCGGGAAAACGCGCGCTGCGCAAAAGCGCAAAATTCACGCTGGAAATAGCGCTGCTGGCTGATGGCGTAAAACGCGAAGATCTCTATAAAGAGTTGGCGACACCTGCCGGCGTCGATCGCGCATTCAAAAAACTTGATCAGATTAAGTCCAATATCCAATGGTGGGAATCCGGCGCGCAACCGCTGCAGTGGCTGGTTTCCGGCGATGTCGTGATGACCTCCGCCTATAACGGCCGGGTTGCCGCGGCGCAAAATGAAGGGCATGACTTCCGTATCGTCTGGGCCGACAGCATTTACGATCTGGATAGCTGGGCCATTGTGAAAGGCACCAAACACAAGGCGCTGGCCGAACAGTTCATTGCCTTTACCAACCTGCCTGAAAACCAGAAAGTCTTTGCTGAAAATATTCCTTACGGCCCAACCAACATCAAAGCAACGAGCTTGATTGCGCCGGAAATTGCCAAAAACCTGCCTACGGATCCCGAGAACCTGGCGCAGGCATTGCAAGTTGATACTGAATTTTGGATTGACCACGGTGAAGAACTGGAACAGCGCTTTAACTCATGGGCCGCTCAATAATTAACAAATTGTTCTACCCCAATAAATTTTGAGATGCGGAAGGACGGTCGGATCCCAGGGAAGGGGCGAGTCATGAAGCCAACGCGGCTGTAACTTAAAAGATGAAGGGGAATACCGTAAGCATAATGGAGATAAAGCCTATGACCCAGAGCGAAATGGTGGCGAACGTGTCACCATCCGGCGAGAAAGAAGGGAGCGCCAAACTGAAACAGCAATTGCATCAGGCCCAGGCAACGTATAAAAAACGTTCCCTGTTACTGATTGCTCCCCTGTTTCTGTTTATTGTGGTGAGTTTTCTCTTCCCGATCTCCTCGATTCTGGGGAAAAGCGTCTCGAATCCGGAAATAAGAGAAAATATGCCGGCCACCATAGAAGCGATGCGGCTATGGTCTGGTAAAGAAGTGCCGGATGAGAGCGTATTCCAGGCTGTGGTCAGCGATCTACGCGCTGCCCGCAGTGGCGGTAAACTGTCGGCGATTACCAAGCGGCTGGGATATGAAGGGGCGGAATACCGCACGCTGATTACCCGCACGATGCGTAGTCTGCCTGCCGAAGGCAGTACCGATGTTCGCAACCAACTGATCGGCGAGCAGCCGCTGTGGGGGGAATTATCCACCTGGCAGACACTGGATCGCGCCGCTCGACCTTTTACCAATTATTACCTGCTCGCGGTTTTTGACCACAAAGTGGACGCCAAAACCCAGCAAATCGTCGCGCAGTCTCCCGATCAATCTTTGTATATCGATGTGTTATTACGAACGCTGCTGATGGCTGGCGTTGTGACGCTGCTGTGCGTCGGTTTGGGCTATCCATTGGCGTACTGGTTGGCGAAACAGCCGGCCAATCGGGCCAATCTGCTGCTGATTTTGGTGCTGTTGCCTTTCTGGACCTCGCTGATCGTACGTACCGCCAGTTGGATTGTGCTGTTGCAGTCAGGCGGGTTGATTAACCGCACGCTGATTAATATCGGCATCATTGAGCAACCGCTGGTATTGGTATTTAACCGAGTCGGGGTCTATATCTCGATGACGCACATTCTGCTGCCGTTCTTTATCCTGCCGCTATATGCCGTTATGAAGGGGATTTCTCCCAACTATGTTCGTGCGGCGGTATCGCTGGGCGCGCATCCGTTTATTGCGTTCTGGCGGGTGTATGTCCCGCAGACCTATGCCGGTGTAACGGCGGGGGCGCTGTTGGTATTTATGATGGCGATTGGCTACTACATCACGCCGGCATTACTCGGCGGGCCAAGCGATCAGATGCTGAGTTATTTTGTCGCCTTCTTTACCAATACCACCATGAACTGGGGCATGGCTGCCGCATTAGGGACACAGTTACTGGTTATCGTCACACTGTTGTATGTGGTTTATATCCGCGTGACCAAAACCAATGCGGAAGTGGCGGCGCGTTGATCTTAGCCCAGAGCAATATTTTTACGCGCGATTGATGTATTTACCCGAGCCGCAGGCGTCTGCGGCCGGGTATACCCGATAATGTTCAAGCCGCAGCGAGTAAGGGAAACGCCCGCCGCTGCAACTTGAAAAGTTAAGGATATAAACAAGGGGAAACGCATATGAGACAGCAGGGTGAGATAGTTATCCGCTTGTGGAATACGTTCTTTAATTTTTACGGTGCGGCCATGCTGCTGTTTCTGATCGTACCGGTGCTGGTGATTGTACCGCTTTCATTTAATGCGGGATCGTTTCTCAGCTATCCGCTGAGCGGCTTTTCGTTACGCTGGTATCATGAGTTCTTCAACTCAAATGAATGGCTGGGGGCGTTAGGCAACAGCCTGCTGATAGCGCCGCTGGCAACGCTGTTGGCGACCGTTCTGGGGGTGTTGGCGTCGGTCGGTCTGGTGCGCGGCGAATTTAAGGGAAAATCGCTGGTGATGGCGGTATTGATATCTCCCATGATCGCACCGGTGGTGATTGTCGCGGTCGGCATGTTTTTCTTTTTCGCCAAGCTATCGCTGCTGAACAGCTATGTCGGTCTAGTGCTGGCGCATGCCATGCTGGGCGTGCCGTTCGTCGTTATTACCGTGACCGCCGTACTTAAAAACTACGATCAGAACCTGACGAGAGCGGCCGCGAGCCTGGGGGCTTCGCCGTTGCGGGCCTTCCGCAAGGTGACATTTCCGCTGATTGCGCCAGGCGTCTTTTCCGGTGCGCTATTTGCGTTTGCCACTTCTTTTGATGAAGTGATCGTCACGCTGTTTCTGGCCAGCCCGCGCCAGCGGACGCTACCGTTACAGATGTTCGCCGGGATTCGGGAAAACCTTGATCCGACGATTGCCGCCGCGGCGTCCATGATGGTTGGCGCTGCATTGATCTTACTGATAGTTATGGAAATTTTACGTCGTAGAGCAGAGCGCCTGCGCGCCGGGAATTAATATTTCTCCATGGTGATAAGTCATAAAGAAAGTCTCTAAGGCAGGAGCCTTCGCTATTCAGCCGCAAGGATGCGGCGATCTCCAGTCATGTACATGACAACGTTGTTGCGCGATAAATTCACGGCGCGTCATAAAATTTAGCTGAATAGTTTTCAGCTTTTTTTGAGCTGCATTTTATGACGCATCAAATAGTTAATGGTGACGGTATGGAATGGATCCCGTCAGGAGTGTAACCAGCCATGAGCCATCAAAAAACAGCGGTTGCCGATCATCTGATGACCCAATCGGTACCGCAGGTCTCCTGCCAACAGGCGGCGGATATAGCCTTGCGGTTATATGGTTTACGCGGGCATGTCGAACTGCTGCAGGGGGAGCGCGACTTGAACTTCTGCCTGTCGGTAAACGCTGAACGCCGCTATATGCTTAAGGTCATTAATGCGGCGGAACCTACCGAAGTTAGCCATTTCCAGACAAACATGCTGCTGCACATCGCCCAGTATGCTCCGGATCTGCGTGTTCCCCGGGTTGTTATTACGCTGAACCAACTAGCCGAACCGGTGGTTAAGGTCAATGGCGTTTCCTTGCGGGTGCGATTGGTCAGCTACCTGGACGGCACACCTCAGTACCGAGTGTCGCCGTCGGTCGAATTGATGCAGGGGTTGGGGAAAAATCTGGCGCAGTTGGACCTGGCGTTGCAGAATTTCTTTCATCCCGCGGCCCATCGTCCGCTGTTATGGGATATCAGCCACGCAGAGCAAGTGCGGCCTTATCTTGAATTTGTGGACGATCGGCAACAGTATCAGCACATAAGTCGCATTTTGGATCGTTATGACCAGTTCGTGTCTCCACGATTAAAAATGCTGCGTCAGCAAACCATTCATAACGATCTCAACCCGCATAATGCGTTGGTGAACCTTCATGATCCGACACAAGTGGCGGGCATTATTGATTTCGGTGATGCGCTGCATGCACCGCTGATTGCCGAACTGGCGACGGCGTTGGCTTACCAGGTTAGTGATGGGGCGGATCCGTTTGAGTTCGTGGTGCCATTTCTTGCTGCGTATCACCGGCAGTTGCCGTTGACTGAAGAAGAGATCGCCTTACTTCCTGATTTGATCGCGGCGCGTATGGCGCTGGGGATAACAATTCCGCAGTGGCGTTCGGCGTTATATCCTGAAAATCGGGATTATCTGTTGCGCAATCTGCCTCAATGCTGGCGCGGCCTGAGCCGAATGGCTGATTATTCATATGAGCAATGTTATGACCGGTTTCTGCAGGCCTGCCAGTAGAAAAGGTTATGATTTGTTGTATCGCATTAAAAATGCCCTAATCACGGAAGAGTAAAAGGAATAGATAATTACCCATCGATGAAATTATACAGTCAAAATTTTTATATAAAGAAATAAAAGAAAGGGAGGCTTTCGCCCCCCGATGTAATGGCTGAATGAACTATTCAGCATATTCAGCGCGACCACAAGTGTGCAAACTTCATCCTCTGATTTTTCCTGGAAAACGCTTCTCAGCTATATCAGTGCGTGGCCTGGCGAACGGCGTCATGCAGATTCAGGCGATGCCAGAAACTTTGTTCATCAGAGCCTGACAGCGGATAGCCGCCGGCATACGCCGTTTTCACCATCAAATGCTTCCGTTCGGTTGCCGACAGGTTAGGCAGGGGAGCTTCAAGCAGAACTTCAGCGCCGTCTGGAACGTTAACCGGAGTCGCCTCTTTATGCTGTGCCGGCAAACCGTATGTCATGGTGAAGCGGTAAAAAGTGGTCATGGCCGGATCGGTATACGGATCATCCCGACCTTCACTCTTGGCACAGGCTTGCAGCGTCATCCCACACTCTTTTTCCAGCGCCGTACGTAACTGCGTTTTTGCCTGTTCAAACATCTGACGGTATTGCGGATCGTTCAGATAATGCGCGATGTTGCGCTCGACGACCATCCGCGAACCGATAACATCAAGTGGGTAGTGAACGCCTAATACCACGCGGGAGAAACCGTAGCGAGCGCCGCGATCGATCAGCGGAACAAAGCGTTCCGGCAGCATTTCAGCCAACAATAATGCATCGGTATAACCGGTGTTGGTGTGCCCGCTGGGGAACGCGCCGCCGGTTGCGCTATAAGGTTTGTTGTCTTTTACCACAACGCTATCCGGAACCAGATGGATAGTATTGTCGGGCTGTAAGAAAGGGCGTGGATAGTTAAAGTGCGACTTGGCGGCGGAGGTGCTGACCTCTGACGCTTTAATTAATGCTGCGGCTTTGCCTATCTCACCGTTATTGTAGGCGTTAATAAAGGCGTTGCCGAGGCGTGGGCCTAATGCATCGGCCAGGAAATAAAGATAATTGATACCTTCGGCATCCGCCAATGCTTGTTCACGCTGACCTTGCGTGGCGTCACGGTTAATCTGCGTTACCGTCGCCAGATTTTTTTGCAGAACATCTGCGGGAAGCTGTGAGAACGCGCTAAGAATTGCGATATCGGCCTGCTGGTTTTTCTTTTCGGCAAAATCATAGTTAACGCTGTGCAGCCATTGAATGTCGGCTACCTTATCGCTCTGTTTGGCGGCTTCCAACTGGGGGCGGGTCAGGGATGCGGCGTCGCCTTGTAGCGCCTGACGCAGCGCGGTTTGTATATTCAGTTCCAACTCGATGAATTGATGGCTTTTACTCGCCGGCGTTGTGGTATCCACGATTGCGCCGATATCACCGATCTGAGTCGACGGCGGCATTGACCAGGCGGAATTCACGATCAGAAAACTGCCGAGCATGGTTATCATGGGTTTACTGTAGCGCATGCGGCGCTCCTTTTTCTTCGTCAAAAACATGGGGGAAAACGCGGTTTTTTCAAAGTAGGCCTCATTTGTGATGAATTTATTACAGGATACATTTCGAGATACAGCTTAACTAAATGACACGTTTTGCGGGGCGGCCCCTTAAGTAGGACTTGATGAAAAGGCATGAAAACGGGTAGTGCGTTTCTCCCCAACACTGCGGAGAATAACCTCCCCGCGCGATATTCTCTTACCCCTCGCACTCGCAGCGAACGGCGTAGCTCTCTGTACGCGTTCCAGGTTTGAATCCATATTGATGAGACTGCCACGCAATAATCCAGCCCACAATTAACAGCGCCAGCAATATCCAGGGGAAACTGGTAACGCCAACGCTATGCAACAGTATTCCCCCCACGATACCGCCGCTGGCGATAGCAAGATTCCACGCGACAACGATCATCGACTGTGCGACGTCAGCGCCGCTGCCTGCCGCATCGGCCGACGCGGTCTGTAATAGCGTCGCCGCGCCGCCAAACGTCAGCCCCCAGAACACCATGCAGAGATAAATTACGCTGGGAGAAGTTCCAGCCAGCCCCAAAACAAGCGAGGTAAGGGCAAAAATACCGACGCTGACCAATACGCCCCGACGTAACCAGCGTTCGACAACCAATCCGGTGATCCAGATCCCGGCCAGCGCGCTGACGCCAAATACCAGCAGTACGCTGTCTACCTGGTTGCTTATCCCTGCGGGCGCAAGAAACGGCGCAATATAGGTGTATAGGACGTTGTGAGCCAGAATCCATAGCACGATCACCGAGAGAATCGGCCGTATGCCCGGCGTAGTCAGCACGCGGACAATTGATTTCATTTCCCCGGTCTTTTGCCCGGGGAAATTCGGCACTTTTAGCACAACCCAGCCGATCAGCAACAGCGTTAGCCCGGAAATGACCGCGAAGACGGTACGCCAGCTAACCACGGTTCCCAGCCATGCGCCCAATGGAACGCCCAGCGCCAGCGCAATCGGCGTTCCCACCATGGCGATCGCCATCGCGCGACCCTGCTGATGCGGCGGCACCATTCGCCGGGCGCAGCCGGCCAGTAATCCCCAGGCAAGACCGGCTGCGGCGCCAGCCAAAAAGCGTGCGACCAGCGTCAGGGTATAGTGTGATGAAACCGCGGTGACGGTATTGAACAAGAAAAAACCGATTATCGCGGCGAGCAACGCGGAACGGCGTCCCCAACTTCGGGTCAGGGCGACCAGCGGAATGGCGGCCAGCATTGAACCAAGCGCGTAGAGCGTTACCAGTTGCCCGGCCAGCGCCAGCGATACATTCAGCCCCTGGCTGATAGACGGCAGAAGGCCGGAAGGCAAAGTTTCCGTCATGATGGCGATGAAACCGGTCATCGCCAGCGCCAGTAGGCCGGATAACGGGAAGCCTGACGAAGTTGAGCGTTGTTCCATCACTTTTTCCCTGAGAGCCCTGCGCTATAGATGGCATCCCGCAGTTCGGTCACGAAGTTGCCGGACATCCCTTCATATAGGGTATTCGTGAGCGCCACGACGCTAAGCCCTTGCTGCCTATCGACAAACCACGAATGACCGTAGACGCCGCCCCAGCGCCAGGTTCCCACGGATTCCGGGGAGTTCGCGGCTGCCGGGTCGCGCAGTACGGAGAATCCCAGACCAAAACCAATGCCGGGTGCGTCGGGAATGGCGTATCCTCCCGTTTGATCGCGGCCCATTTCTTCAACCAGTTCGGCGGAAAGCAGCGGCGCGCCGCCTTGACGCAGCGTTTCCAGCAATGTCATGACATCACCGGCCGTGCCGATCATCCCGGCGCCGCCCGATGGATACGCCCGCTGATTGTATGCCCGGTTAGGGGAATAGCGAACGCCGACGGCCTCTTCTGAAAACGGCACGATTTCACCTTCCTGCAGACGATGTGGCGCAGGCGTGTCATTCACATAGGGGGTGGCCAGACGATCCGCATCACGGGTATAAAAGGCGGTATCATCCATATGGAGCGGGGCGGTAACCAGCGAGCGGACGGCGTCTCCGAGCGGTTGGCCGCAGACACGCTCAATCACCGCGCCCAGCACGTCGATCGCCAGCGAATATTCCCAGGAACTGCCCGGCTGATACGACAACGGTACGCTTGCCAACCGACGAACATTTTCCGCCAGCGTGATATCGGCGTCATCCATACCGTCGGAAATGCCGGCGCGGGAGTATGGGCCATTGTCATCCTGTTCATGAAAACGATAGCTCAATCCGGCAGTATGGCTGAGCAACTGACGAGGCGTGATCGCGGGCGCTTCGCCGTTTGCCAGCCGCGGCTGAAAATCAGGCAACCAGCGGCGGATATCCTCATCAAGCCCCAATTTGCCTTGCGCGACCAGCGCCATTGCCGCGGTTGCGACAATCGGTTTACTGACCGACGCCAGACGAAACAGCGTCGCCTCTGTCATGGGCCGGCCGCTTTCCCGATCCGCCAGACCGGCTGCGCCGCGATATGCGTCTTTGCCATGCCGCCGCACAATAACCACGGCGCCGACAATGCGCTGCTCGGCAATGGCTTGTTCGATTACGGCATCCAGGCGGGCAGATAGCGCGCTGTTGGGGGATGTCGGCTCGCTAACCGATGGCGATATCTCTGACATACTTTAAGCTCCTTAGATGGATAGTAACGTTACGACGTTAGATATAACGCAATATAGATTACTGGGAAATGCGGAAAAAGGAGGGTAAATTTCCTTTATTAATGGACAAATTTGTCCGTAATCGGAGGTGTCATGGACAGTCTGAGCAGTCTAACTGTGTTTGTTCAGGCGGCTGAAACGCGCAGTTTTGTGCTGGCAGGGCGCACGTTGGGCATTTCGGCATCGGCGGTGGGAAAAAGTATCTCACGGTTAGAAGCCCGGCTGGGCGTGCGCTTATTTCATCGCAGTACCCGCAGTATCACCTTGACTGCCGAGGGAGCCCTTTTTCTTGAGCGCAGCCGGCGCATTCTGTCCGAGATTGAAAGCGCCGAGCAGGAATTGTCGCAGGTTGCGACGACACCGAGCGGACGGCTGCGGGTCAGTCTGCCCGTGATTAGCTCGCTGTTGTTGCCGGTACTGGGCGAATTTATGCGTCAATATCCTGACGTTGAATTGGATCTTGATTTCAGCGATCGTCAGGTTGATGTCATTGAGGAAGGGTTTGATGCCGTGGTTCGCACCGGCCAATTGACCGATTCCCGATTGCAGGCCCGCAAACTGGGTGACTTCAACATGCTGTTGGTCGCTTCGCCGGTTTACCTCGAACGGGCGGGCATCCCGCGCCAGCCCGCCGATTTGACGCAACACACCTGCCTGCATTACCGCTTTCCCAACAGCGGTAAACTGGAAACCTGGCCGCTGGTCGATGAGGCCGATCTGAACATTCCCATCTCCATGGTTTGCAATAATATTGAAACCCGGGTGTGTTTCGCATTGCAAGGGCTGGGCATCGCCTGTCTGCCGGACTTCTCCGTGAAAGCGGCGTTGGCCGGCGGTCTGCTGCGCACCGTATTGGATGAATATGTCGCACGCACGGTCAGTTTGCATGTGGTCTGGCCGTCGGGTCGTTACCTAACGCCAAAACTGAGAGTATTTATCGATTTTCTCAGCGAAAGGGTGTTTCCCGCCGCGCGCGACCATTATCAGGCGCGGCAGTAACCACTGCCGACCGTTTATTGTTGATGCACAAGATAATCGTTTGATAAGGCGTGCCGCGCTCATACCGAACAATTGAGCTTTAATTATTGTTTATTGAGATACTTTATATCGAACTAAAAGAAATTAATTATTATAGAGTAATATATCGACTAACATGTTGAGGTTAATAAGTAACGGTTTTACTATCCCGGATAAAACATATTAATTATCAGGGATGAAATTCATGCGTGGTTTTATCAATCTGTATTTTATATTTTCGCTTTTTTTCTCTTATTCTGTATTTTCGGCTCCGCTTACCCCGGCAGACCGCAATGAAATACAGCAACGACAAACGGAAGTCCTTGAGCAGTCAAGGCAGCAGCGTGAATTCTTATTACAACTGAATCAACCTCAGGCGAGCGAGGATGCCGGTCGGCAGAGCGAAACGGGCCATTGCTTTGTCGTTCATGACGTTCGCTATAACCATAGTTCATTATTAAACAAAAAAGATAAAGAATGGT
Source organism: Brenneria goodwinii (assembly GCF_002291445.1). Classification (NCBI taxonomy): domain Bacteria; kingdom Pseudomonadati; phylum Pseudomonadota; class Gammaproteobacteria; order Enterobacterales; family Pectobacteriaceae; genus Brenneria; species Brenneria goodwinii. The sequence continues at coordinate 1,628,426 of NZ_CP014137.1, forward strand.
TAAATAAAAATTACATTAATCAGTGCATTAATGTTAATAAAATAAATCAACTTATTCATGATGTCAGTAATTGGTACATCGAGCGAGGTTATATTACCAGTCGCGCATTTATTGCCGAGCAGGATTTGTCCGACGGAATATTAACGATCGATATTCTGGAAGGCCGGCTGGAATACATTAAAATCAATAATGAATCAACGCGCTTTTTAAAACAGGTATTCCCTGGACTTGAAGGCGAAATACTGAATCTTCGCGATATTGAACAGGGGATGGAACAGCTTAACCGCATGCCGACGCAGCAGGTGAGTATTGAAATTCTTCCGGGGAGTCGGCCTGGTTATTCCATCGTCAATCTGACGAGTAAAAAACAGCTGCCGCTAACTGTAAACATCAGTTTTGATAATAGTGGGCAAAAAAGCACCGGACAACAGCAGCTCAATGGCGCTCTATGGGCGGACGATATTCTGGGGATCGCCGATCAGTGGTTTATCAGCGGGGGACACAGCAGTGAATTCTCTGATGGCAATCATGCCGATAATCTGCAAACGGGCGTGTCGCTGCCGTATGGTTACTGGACGCTCAACTATGACTATTCTCAAAACCGCTATCGCAATGATTTCCTGAATAGGGATTTCCTCTGGCATTCGACCGGCGATAGTCAGACGCACCGTCTGTCAGTATCGCGGGTGGTTTTTCGTAATGGCGATATGAAAACCAGTCTGTCGGCAGGCATGACCCACCGTATCGGGCATAACTACCTCAATGATGTACTTTTGCAGTCCAGCAGCCGAAAACTCAGCACGGCGATTGTCGGCGTTAATCACAGCCAGAAACTGTGGGGCGGGCTGGCGACATTTAACCCGGCGTACAGCCGCGGGACTCGCTGGTTTGGGGCGGAAAGCGATGTTGGCAAAGATAGCGATGCGCCGCGGGCAGAATTTAACAAGCTGACGCTGGCCGCCAGTTATTACCGTCCGATCAGCGAAAACATCAGTTATCTCACCAACTTCTACGGTCAGTACTCGGCACAGGCGTTGTACGGCAGCGAGCAGGTCACGCTGGGCGGAGAAAGTTCAGTACGCGGATTTAAAGAACAATATCTGTCAGGCGACCGTGGCGGCTATTGGCGCAATGAAATCAACTGGCGACCTGTCGTATTGCCACTATTGGGCGAACTGACCTTAACGGCGGCGTTGGATGGCGGTCACCTTTTTTCGCATCAAGGGGATAGCGAATCCGCCGGCACTTTGTGGGGCGCGGCGGTCGGGGCGGGAGTCGCCAATCGATATTTGTCACAGCAGATCACCGTCGGTTGGCCGCTGGATTATCCGGATTGGCTGAAGCCTGATGCCGTTGCCGTTTATTACCGCATCGGTCTTTCTTTTTAGTTAGCCGTTGAATGCATGTCACAACAGGGGGCAGGGATGAAACCAATTAAAACAACGCAACGATTAATGGCCTATACGCTGATTAATCTTATTGCCTTCCAACCCGTACTGCCTGCGATGGCGGCCGGCATCAATGTTGCTAACGGCAATACCGCGGTGGAGAAAGCCGGCAACGGCGTACCCGTGGTGAATATCGCGACGCCGAATAGCGCGGGGATTTCCCACAACCAATACCACGACTTCAATGTCGATAAATCAGGGTTGATCCTGAATAACGGCACCGCTCAGCTTAATCCTACCCAGCTTGGCGGTTTGATCCAGAATAACCCCAATCTGAAAGGTAAGGCGGCGGACGCCATTATCAACGAAGTGGTATCGCCCAATCGCAGCACGCTCGCTGGCTATCTGGAAGTGGGCGGGAAGCAGGCCAGTGTAATGGTCGCCAACCCTTACGGCATTACCTGTGATGGTTGCGGATTCATCAATACGCCGCAGGTCACTTTGACGACCGGTAAACCGCAATTTGACGCGCAGGGCAAACTACAAGGTATTGACGTCAAGCGCGGTGATATTTTGCTGACGGGACAAGGACTGGATGCCAGTAAAAGCGACTATCTCAGCCTGATTTCCCGCACGGCGCAGATTAATGCGGGGTTAAACGCCAACGACGCGCAGGTGGTGATCGGTGCGAATCAGATCGATGCCAACGGCAACGTGACGGCGCAAGCGGCGGAGAATGGCGATATCAAAGTGGCGCTGGATACCGGCGCCTTAGGCGGCATGTATACCAACCGGATCACGCTGGTATCCAGCGACAAAGGCGTCGGCGTCAACGTCGGTAATCTGAGCGCCCGCAGCGGCGATATCACGCTGTCGGCGAAAGGCAAACTCAGCGTTGGGGATGCGGTCGCTCAGGGCAATATCCATGCTAACGGCGAAGCGTTGGCGCTACAAGGTAAGCAGCAGGCCGGTGGCGAACTTACGCTTGAGGGGAGTTCGGGGATCGCCCTGACGGACGCCACGTTACGTGCAGGGCAATCCGTTACGCTTGCCTCAAAAGGCGAAATGAACGCGACCGATTCCCGGATTAACGCAGGTGTCGATACCCAGGGCGCCCTGATCTCCGGCCATCATCTAACGATAAAAAGTGACAATGTCACGATAAATAATACCCAGTTAGCCGCCGATAACGTGGCGATAAAGGCTGGCGGCGCGTTATGGCAGGATGCCTTAAGCGGTATTAAAGCCGATAGCGAGCTTGGCATTCAAGGCAAAGACATCACGCTGTCCGGGATCGCCGAAGCGCAGGCGATTCAGCTTGAGGCAGAAACGTTGACCGCCACCCGCAGCGCTCAGCTCCAGGCTAAAAATAGCGCAACGGTTAGCGCCACTCAACAAGGCGACTGGCAAGGTAATCTGACCTCTGGTGATGCGTTGACGCTGCAGGGCGGACAAATCGTTCAGGGTGGCACATTGGCCGGGAAGACGCTGACTCTGAACGTTGATTCGCTGGATAACCAGGGTGATATCGCATCATTGCAGGGGCTATCGCTGGTTGGAAACCAACTGATTAACAGCGGATCGCTGTCGGCGGCGCAGCAACTGACGTTGAAAGCGGGCAGCGTTGACAATGTAGGATTACTCAGCGCCCGCGGCGATTTGCAGCTTGAGTTACAAACGCTGCTGAATAATCAGGGAAAAATCCTGACCGAAAATCATTTGTTCATGCTGGCCGACAGCGTGGCGAATCAGGGAACCATTCAAGCAGCAACGCTGGCATTACAAAGTACCTTTTTCACCAACCAGGGCGAGGTCACGGCGAGTCAAAATATCGATCTGAACAATCAGGCGATCGACAACCACGGCACGATTAATGCGCAACAGAGGGTCAATCTGTCCGGCGGCGCCGCGCTGAATAGCGGCACGCTCAGCGCGGGCGCGTCGCTGGCGGCTACGCTGACCACGGGGCTGAATAACAGCGGCATGTTGCTGGCTGGGAAAACCTTGGCGGTTGCCGCTGGCGACGTCATCAATGACGGTACGCTGACCGCGCCGGAGTTACAGATTCAAAGCGATTCGCTCGACAATCAGGGGATTATTCAGGCCGATAATTCGCTGACGATTAGTGCCGATCGTCAACTGGTGCAACGTGCGGGCGGAAAATTGCTGGCGGGAGAGGCGCTGACGCTGAGCGCCGCCCAGGCGGAAACCGACGGCGAGTTGCAGGCGAAGCAGTTTTTACTGAACGCCGATCGTTGGCTTAACCAGAGCAAAACCAGCATCGGCGGTGATGCGCAGGCGACGGCCTACTCTCTTGATAATAGCGGGAGCCTGCTGGCGCAAGGACGCTGGCTGCTGTCGGGCAATGTCATTGTCAATAAGGGGATATTGCAGGGCGAGCGCTTGGATCTGCGTGCCAATAACATTACCAACAGCGGTCAGGCCCAATCACTTCAATCCAGTATGCTGCATGCGCATGATAGCCTGATCAATACCGGCGACTGGCTCAGTGGCGACGCCTTGAGCCTAAATGCTCTGGCTATAGATAATTCAGGAAATCTGCGATCGCTGACCACGCAGGCTCAGAGCAATCGATTCAGCAATCGCGGACAGATCTCTGGTATCCAACATCTGGATTTGCATATTCTTGACCGCCTGGACAATCAGGGAACGTTGGACGGTAATCTGCTGGCTATCACCGCGGGTAGTCTGAACAACAGCGGGCGGCTCACCGGAGTCGATGCCCTTCAACTCAGTTTGTCCGGTAATCTTGATAACCGTGGGATGATCCACGCAGACAGTGACCTGAATGTAGCCGCAGCGGCGGTAAAACAGCAGGGTACGCTGGAAGGGCAATCAATACGATTGGATGCCATCGAACTGGATAATCAGGGAACGATATTGGGCGCCGATGCGCTGACATTGTCGATTACCAACACGCTTAACAATCAGGGTGAACTGTTTAGTCAGGGGGAAAGTACCTCCACGGCACGTCAGATTGATAATCAAGGTCAGTGGCAAGCGCAAACCCTAACGCTGAATGCGGACACGATAACCAATGCCGGAAAAATCCTGGGTATCGAGGCGCTGACGCTAACCGCCAAAGACACGTTGACCAATCAACAGGCCGGTAAATTGCTTTCTCAGGGGATGGCGGTATTAACCGCGACTGATACGGCGAATGCAGGCGATTGGCTGGCGGCCAGTCTGACGTTGGAGGCAGGAAATCTGACCAATAGCGGCCGGATTCAGGCTGAACAGGCGTTGATGCTGCGCGGCGATAACCTTTCCAACACGGGGCGTTGGGAAAGCGACATTATCCAACTGTTCGGGAAGACGGTGACCAATCAGGGCACGTTATTGGGTAACCATGTCGGTATGACGGCGGATAGCCTGATTAATGACGGCAAGATAACCGGCGTGGACGAACTGACCCTGATACTGGATCAGCATCTGTTCAATCGCGGCGACCTGAATGGCGAACGGTTGTCGGTGGACGCCGCTGGGGTGAACAATCTGGGCGGTCTGTTCGGCGTGGACGATCTGCAACTGAATTTGCGAGGCGATCTGGATAACGCCGGTACGCTAAGCGGTAAGACGTTGGCGTTGACGGCGGAAAACGTCCGGCAAAGCGGTAACCTTGAAGGATACACGGTACGGTTGAATGCCGGGATGCTCGATAATCAGGGTAAAATGCTGGGGGTGGATGCGCTGACGCTGGCGCTCCGCTCCAGCCTGCATAATAGCGGTGCGTTGCTGAGTCAGGGTGACAACACCGTCACGGCACAAAGCGTCGACAACCTCGGGCAATGGCAAGCAAAAGATATTACGCTCACCGCCGATGAGATTGCCAACGCCGGGCAGATAGCCGGGATTGCGGCGCTACAGCTGACAGCCAGCCATTCATTGCTAAACCTGCAAAGCGGTAAATTGCTGACGCAGGGCGTCGCCACATTACAGGCGGCGGATACGCTTAATGAAGGAGAGTGGCAGGCGGGGAATCTGCTGCTTGAGACCCAGCGTTTCACCAACGAAGGCTGGGTGCAGGGCGATCGCTCCCTGAAAATTGCGGTTATCTCGCCTGACATTAATCAACAGTCCTCGTTAGCATTGGCGCTATCGCTCGCGGATGATACGCGGGCTCTCAGCACCTCGGCGCCTGCGGGGACGCTGCTGAACAACGGGACATTAATTTCCGCTGGCGACAGCCAACTGACCGCCACACAGATTAACAATCAGGGCGTGTTATCCAGTAACGGCAGTGCGGTGCTGACCGGTGATAATATCCGCAATGACGGCGATGTGGCGGCCGCAACGTCACTGTCGTTAGTGGGAAATTATCAGGGCGAAGGGCGGTTAAAAACCGACGGCACGCTGGCGCTGCGCGGCGAGAGTCTGCATAACGCCGGGCAATGGGAAGGCGATTCCCTGCAGCTAGATGGACTGTCATTGAATAATCAGGGATCGCTGCTCGGCAATACCATTAATGTCATGGCCAACAATGTGGTCAACCACGGTGAAATGGCCGGAATCGAGACATTGCAGCTAACCCTTGGAGATGGTCTGCAAAACCAGGGCTCGCTCTACGGCGCGGCGCTGACGCTTACCGCCACCGATCTTTTCAACCATGGCGATATGAGCGCGGATAATCGCCTGACTCTCGAACTGAACGACACCCTGCAAAATACCGGTGATATTTACGGCAATCTTCTGGCAATACATGCAACCCGAGTGGCAAATGACGGAGCGCTGACCGGCGTCGGCGGGCTATCCTTCAATCTTGCAGAGAACCTGACGAATAATGGTGATATCGCCAGCCGTGCGTTGTCCCTCACCGCTGAAAACCTGACCAATCAGGGCAACATGCTAGGCGTGGATGCGCTGACGCTGGCGATTAGCGGCAGCGCGCGCAATCAGGGCAAGTGGTTAAGTCAGGGAAACAGCGCGTTGACCGCCGAACAAGTCGAGAATCTCGGCCAATGGCAGGCGGACTCCCTTGAGATGAGCGCGGGTCAGGTGACAAACAGCGGACAAATTCTGGGGCTTTCCTCGTTGGCGCTAACGACAACAGGCGAGTTGATTAATCAGCAGGACGGCAAGCTGTTATCGCAAGGAGTGGCGATATTGAACGCGGCCAGTGTGACTAATCACGGTGAATGGCTGGCTGATAATCTGGCGCTGAATGCCAAAAACCTCACTAATACCGGTCGGATCCAGGGCAACCGAGCGCTGGCGATGACTCTTGATCCAGCAAACGCCGGGAGGTTGCTGAACCAGGGCATATTGGTTTCCGGCGGTAGTAGCCAACTGGCTGCATCGCAAATCGATAATCAGGGCATCATATCTGGTCATGGCGATACGGTGCTTATCAGTACCGAAACCCGCAACGACGGCAACATTCTGGCGGTGCAATCCCTGTCATTGCATGGCAGCTATCAAGGGAATGGATTGTTAAATACGGACGGCACGCTGACGCTGCGCGGCAGTCATCTGCGTAACGCCGGTTACTGGGAAAGCCGGGCGTTAGCGTTGGTTGGGGATACGGTTGACAACCAGGGAACGATCCTCGGCAATCGTGCCGACATTACAGCGAAAACGTTGAGCAATGACGGTGATATCACCGGCGTCAACGAACTGATATTAACGCTCGATGATACCTTGAATAATCAGGGCTCGTTGAATAGCTATTTGCTGGGGGTTAGCGCCAATCGGCTGATTAACCAGGGGCAGATGAACGGTGTTGACGGACTGACTGTCTCCCTCAATGACCGGCTGGATAATCAGGGATTCTTGTATGGCGCGGCGTTGACGATTGATGCTCACGATCTTATTAACGTGGGAGATATCACGGGGATCGATAGCCTAAAGCTGAATATCGCTCAGACGCTGAACAATACGGGAACGTTGAACAGTAATCTCCTGACGGCAGACGCGGCGCAAGGGGTGAATGACGGGCAAATAACCGGGGTTAATGGCTTATCGCTTTCATTCAGCGGCGATTTGAATAATCAGGGGGAATTAAACAGCCATTCATTATTGATGCGCGCTGACTCGCTGGCCAACGCCGGGAAAATCAACGCCACTCACGACTTGCGACTGTTCCTCAATGGAACACTGGATAATTCGGGCGGGCTGAACAGCCAGCGATTGGCGGTTACGGCGGTATCGGCGCTTAACAGCGGCCAGATATTGGGCATCGACGATCTGCAATTGAAGCTGAAAGACGAACTTGATAATAGCGGGTTAATCAGCGGCAATAATATGCTGAACGTTACGGCGAAACGTATCAATCAGCGCGATACGCTGGAAGGCCGAACCCTGCATGTGCAGGCGGATGAACTGGATAATCAGGGAAAAATGCTGGGCGTGGATGCGCTGACGCTGGCAATCAGCGGGACTGCCCGCAATCAGGGCAAATGGCTGAGTCAGGGCAACGGTTCCGTGACGGCCGAACGGGTGGAAAACCTCGGCCAGTGGCAGGCCGATACCATCGATACCGCAGCCAACCAGATAACCAATAGCGGGCTGATATTTGCTCTTTCAGCGCTGAAGCTGTCGGCTAATGGCGATTTGGTCAATCAACAGGATGGAAAACTGTTGTCGTTGGGCAACGCCGTATTAAACGCCGCCGATGCGGTAAATGACGGCGACTGGCAGGCGCAGTACCTGAGTCTTGCCGCGGATAATTTTACCAATGGCGGACGTGTTCAAGGCGATAAAGGGCTGGCGGTTACGCTTGATCCTTCCGGCTCAAACGGCATTTTTACCAATCAGGGCGTGTTGATTTCCGGCGGCGACAGCCAGCTTTCCGTCGGGCGGTTGGATAACCGGGGAACACTGTCCAGCAACGGATATTCAGCTATCAGCAGTGCGGCTATTCGCAACGACGGCAATGTGGTCGCCACCGATGGACTGTCGTTGAACGGTGAGTATCAAGGCAACGGCTTGCTGTATACGGCGGGAGTATTAGCGCTGCACGGCGATCGCCTTGGCAATACCGGCCGTTGGGAAAGCCGCATTCTGCAATTAACCGGCCAGTCGTTTGACAATCAGGGAACGATCGTTGGTGAGCGCGGGCTTGAACTGGACCTGACCGATGAACTTACCGTCGGCGCCGCGGGGCAGTTACTGACCGGCGGTGAACTGCTGGCGAACGTGGGAAACGTCAGCAATCAGGGATTCTGGCAGGGGAATCTGCTGTCGTTGACCGCGGACGCATTACGCAATGATGGCACGCTGGTTGGACAAAACAGGTTGCAACTGGCGTTACAAGATAGCTATCAGGGCAATGACCGTTCTCAACTGCTTAGTGACGGCGATACCACTCTGACGGCAAACCGTGTAATCCAGAGCGGAGAGATAGCGGCCAATAACCTGCAACTGAATACCGGTTCGTTGGATAATGCAGGTCGCGTATTGGGCTTGACTCACCTGCAAATAACCAACCAGGAAGAGATAACCAACCGTAAAGACGGTGAAATACTGACCAATGGCGACGGGGTGATTAACAGTACCCGGTTCAACAATAGCGGCAGTGTACAAGCGAACGATCTGCGGCTTAGCGCTGAGCGGGTAGAAAATCAAGGGCGCATTCAGGGCACTTCCGCGCTGCGGTTGCTGAATCTCAACCAGTATATTGGCGATAAAACCAGTCAGTTGTTAAGCGGGGGCGGCGCGACCATTCAGGCGCAACAGGCCGACAATCTGGGCCTGTGGCAGGCGGATAATCTGAACATAGACGTGGGTTCGCTGATCAATAGCGGCACGCTGGCGGGGTTGAATAGCCTGTCATTCGCGGGTAAACAGATTAGCAATCAGGGCGATATCTTCTCCCAGGGCGCGCTGTCCTTGAGCGGCGCGATCTTCGATAACGCCGGAACCGTAACCGGTATTGGCGGTTTTGACCTGCAATTCGCCGATTTTCTGCTGAATCAATCAGCGGGCCGTTTATTGAATGGCGGCGTCGGCGCCGTTAACACCGATAAGTTCATCAATCAGGGGCTGTGGCAGTCTGACGATTTGCAGCTTATCGCCGGCGAATTGGACAATCAGGGACAGATGCTGGGGGTTAAACAGGCCACGCTGCGACTAAGCGGTGACTATCAGGGGGCGGCAGATAGCCAATTGGTCAGCGGCGGTAACGCAACGCTGACGGCGGCGAATATCAATAACCGTGGACAAATTCAGGCGCTGGAGCTGGATGTAACCGCCAATTCACTAACCAATCAGGGAACGCTGCGCGGCAACCAGAACCTTGATGCGACAGTGAAACATCAACTGAGCAATGCGCAAAATGCCCGGTTGGTCAGCGACGGCGCGTTGAACGTTCAGGCGAACGCTATTGATAATCAGGGCACGATTAATGCCGCCGACCTTACGCTGCACGGTAATAACTCGCTGAAGAATAACGGCGTATTGCAGGGAGCGACATCGTTACAACTGGAGACGGTTGGAAAATTAACCAACCAGCAGGCCGGGCAAATATTGTCGGACGGCACAGCGACGCTGAAAGCGGCGGCACTGGATAATGCCGGCTGGTTACAGGGACGGGAACTGGATGTGCAAACGCAGCAGTTTACCCAACAAGGCAGCCTGATTGCGCAGGATAAAGTTACGTTGCGCATTCCGCAATGGGTCAATCAAGGGCTGATTCAGGCGCAGCACACGGAAATCATCGCTGACGTGCTGGAAAATCAGGGCACCTTACTCGGCTTGACGCAGCTAGCGCTGCAAACCCACCGTCTGATCAATCAGCAGGGCGGTAAAATCTACAGCGCGCAGGATTTAAGCCTCAAAACCGACGAACTGCAACAAAATGGGCAACTGCTGGCGCTAGGTAATCTGACCGCCGATATCAGCGGGCCGCTGACGTTTACGCAGCTATTGGCTGCCGGGAACCGCTTAACGCTAAACGTCGCGGGCGATCTCGATCAGCGCGGCACGCTTCAGGGGCAATCGGTGGTGCTCGCCAGCGCCGGGAAATTGACTAATCAGGGTAATATTCTGGCCGGTGACGGCGATTCGCGTATTACCGCGCAAACTATTGAACAACGGGAAGCGGGCAGTATTCAGGCAGGGGGGAATTTGTCTCTGGTGAGTGAAAACGATATTCACAATCGGGGACTGATTGGCGCTACCGGTGATTTATTGATGCAAGCGGGCGCGGCGCTGAATAATACCAGCCTGTTATATGCCGGTGGCAATATGCGGTTATTCTCCGATGGGCTCCGCAATGTATTCGGTAATATTCTGGCGGGTAATAATCTGTGGATCCAGCGCGATGAACAGGGTAATGCCAGCACCGCCGTATTAAATAGTTCCGGTACTATCGAAACGCAGTCTGGGGATATCACGATTACTACCGGCACGTTGATTAACCAGCGTGAAGGGCTGGTGGTAACAGAGACGAAATTGGCGGCTGATTCTGTGCCGGACTGGGCTGGACAGACAACGGCGAATATACCGATAGAGTGGTTTAACACGGGTGACTATGGAGTTTACACAGAGATTTTTGAAACAGGCGGCGGTGGTCATGGCGCACCTAAAAGATACACATATTACTTCTATGCACCCTATGAAAAGGCTGACATTAAAACTGTAGCTATTACCAGCAAATTGATCGAGGTAAAATCTGAAAATAATGCAGCTAAAATTAGTTCAGGAGATAACATTTCAATATTTGCTGATGAGTTAATAAATCAAACCTCATCATTATTAGCAGTCGGTAATATGGAACTCTATGGTAAGAAATTAGATAATCACTCATACCAAACTGGAAGTTTAACTGAGTATTTCACTTATATTTACCAAGGTAGAATTGGCATAGATGTTTTTAAAAAATCTAGACCTACAACAAGTTATATTAGCAGTACCGCACGAAAAAAAGCCGATAAATATATCCCCTATGTACTTTCTGGCTCCCCCACTTACGAACAAACCATCGGTGAAAGCTATAACGCCTTAATTCAGGCCGGCGGCACCATCACCGCCGATTTTAAAGAAGATATCAGCAACACCACGCTGCAACCGGGCAGCGACGGTTTTATCCCCGCCACGGTGACGCCGGTATTGGCCTCCACCTTGACGCTGTCGCCGTTGCAGAAACAAACCACGCGCCAGTTGGTGGGTAACGATGCATCGCTCAACACTGACACCGTTAATCTGAGCAATAGCGGCGTGGATGCCGCTACGTTGGGGCACAACGCCAGTGAGGTCAGCTCGACGGCTAAAAATGTGTCTTTAAGTCAGGTGACTGAACCCAGGTTACAGCCTGGCGTGCAGGCGGAACAGATTAGCGCCGCAACGATAGCGCTGGAAAACGCAGAACCGCAATCGCTAACGAAAAATGATGCGCTAGTGTTGCTAAAACCGGGGCAGGTTGACGTAGAGATGCCTGGTCAAACGTCGCCCGGCGCGGCTGAGCCGATCGCGTTAAGCAACACGGGCCAGATTCCGCAGCAGTCGCCGGGTCTGTCGATCGATGGCCCAACACAGACCAATATCGAGAAACCTCAATCGGTTACGTTAAATACTGAGGATGCCGCCGTTAGTACGGCCATCACACTGGAAAAACCGGGCGCGGTCAACGCGCTTATCACGGATGATGCAACTACGCCGATAAACATTGAAGCGTCGGCGCCGTTCAGCCATCTCTCGGCTGCTGAACTGATGGACTCCATCGGTAACGGTTTACAAGCATTAAGCAGTAGTCCACTGGCGGATTATCCGCTGCCCGCGGGCAACAATGGGCTACTGGTTGTCGATCCGAACAGCGATAGCCGTTATCTGATCCACACCAACCCTAAACTGGAACAGTTGGGGCAGGTGGATAACAGCCTGTTCAATGACTTGCAGAGCATGCTGGGTCAACAGCCATTAACGACGGCGCAGGTGGAAACTCGTTCACAATGGACGCAAGCGGACAACGTTCTGGGATCGTCCTATCTGCTGGATAAACTGAATCTGGATGCCGACCATGATTACCGTTTTCTGGGCGATGCCGAATTCGACACTCGCTATATCAGCAATGCCGTGTTGAGTCAGAGCGGGAAACGCTATCTTGACGGTACGGGTTCCGACCTGTCGCAAATGCAAAAGTTGATGGATAACGCGGCGGCGGCGCAAAAAGGATTGGATCTGCAATTGGGCGTCAGCCTGACGCCGGATCAGGTCGCCAACCTCAGTGAGAGCATTGTTTGGTGGGAAAATATTGAGGTCAACGGCCAAAGCGTACTGGCGCCGAAATTGTATCTGGCGCAGGCCGACAAAAATAACGTGCAGGGCAGCGCCATCGTCGCCAATCAGGTTAATCTGAGCGCGGGGGGCAGCGTCACCAATAGCGGTACGATTAGCGCGGTTGAATTACTGGCTATCGCCAGCGGCGACAAGATTGATAATCAGGAAGGCGGGCTGCTTAAATCGGATGGTAGTCTGAATCTGGTCGCGTTAAATAATATCACCAATAGCAGCAGCCGAATCGAAGGCGACACGCTGCAACTTGCCAGCATTAACGGCGATATCATCAATAAAACCGAATCGCGCCAATGGCAAACATCCGCGTCTGCTTCCCCGAGTAGTGGAACGGGTTCCCTCACTTTCACCGAATTGGGTAAAACCGCGGCAATCAGCGCAACCAATAGCCTGACGATGGCGGCAGGCCATGATATCCGTAACGTAGCCGCAACGCTGAGCGCTGGTGAGGATATGGCACTGAATGCCGCTAACAATGTGTCAATTGAAGCACTGACGCTGACCAATAATCGACTGGATCAAAGCTGGAACCGCAGTCAATCATCACTGAGTACGGCGGTCCAGGGAAGTCAGTTGTCTGCGGAAGGTACGTTGCAAGCCAATGCGGGCAACAATATTCAGATAGATGCCAGCATGATTTCCGGCGGCGCAGGGTTATCGCTGACGGCCGCGAACGATATCCAACTCACCGCACAGCAAACTCTTGAGGAAACGCTGAATCGCAACGGCGGCGGCGCGGCTCAGCGCCGTACTCAGGCGATCGAGTCGACGCAATTGCTGAGCGGCGGCGATCTTGACCTGCTGGCGGGGCGCGATGTGCTATCAGAAGCGGCCAGTCTGAATGCCAAAGGCGATGCAACATTAGCGGCCGGTCGCGATCTCAATCTGCTATCGGAGGAAGAGGAAAGTTACAGCGGCAACTGGTGGAAGCGCCACGCTGATTGGCAGCAAAACATCACCCAACAAGGTACCGAGCTGACCGCCGGAGAAGGATTAATCCTGCAAGCCGGAAGAGACATCAACCTCCAAGCCGCGCAAGGAATTGCCGGCGGCGCGTTGACGGCGCAGGCCGGTAACGACATCAATCTGCTGTCTGCGACGGAAACACAGCACACCTTCTTTGAAGAAACCAAAGTCAAGAAGAAAACCTTCTCGAAAACGGTGACGCATACCGTTCGTGATCATTTCAGTACCGAGGAAAAAGGGAGTCTGCTGTCGGGCGACAGCGTGGTGTTACAGGCCGACAATGACATCAATGTGAAAGGTTCCGCCATCACTGGCGACTCGATTGTCGCGCTTAAAGCAGGTAATGATGTCGACATCACAGCCAGTATCGAAGAGCAACGTGATTATGAAAAACAAACCAAAAAAAAATCGGGTCTAATGAGCGGTGGAGGTATTGGCTTCACTATCGGCAAACAATCCAGCAGCGCGGAATATAATGGCGCAGAAACCCGTCAGAGTGAGGCTCGTAGCCTGATGGGGGCAGCGGATGGCAATGTGGTTATCCAGGCTGGCAAAGACGTATCTGTTACCGGCAGTGACATTATCGCCGCACGCAATACCCAGACCGATGATAACAGCCGTGGGAACATTGATATTCTTGCCGAAAATATTGCTATTACCTCCGGGCAGGATACCCGCGATATCACCACCCGGTTTGAAACTAAAAGTAGTGGTATTAGCCTTTCCCTGAAAGGCACACCATATGACAGCTATCAGAATTTGCGGGATATCGCCCAAACGGACGGGGCAACATCGCGTGTCCGGCTGTTTATTGGTGAAACGGCAGCGATGATCTTCGATGCGCCACAAATTGCGGTGTCGGTGGGTAGCACGTCTAGTAAAACCGAGCAGCACACGCAGGGGATTTATCAAATCGGTAGTTCCTTAACGGCAGCGGGCAACATTCAGCTACAGGCCATTGGGGATAGTCAGCAGGATGGTGCTGGTAAAGTCCGCTCTGGCGATATCCTGGTGTCAGGCAGCGCGGTTCATGCTGGTGAGAACGTTCTGCTTAATGCGACGCGGGGTATCACCCTGCAAAGTGCCAGCGATACCGAGCGCAGCGATCGGAAAACCACCAGCAGTGGCTGGTCCTTGAGCAATGCCATCCCCGGTATTGGGTCAGCCATTCGTCATATCAGCGGCGGGCCGAATAATGGGGTTGGCATGATCCCGTTCGCCAGTGAGAACGCACGGGAAACGCAGCAGAGCGACACACTGGCTCAGACGGCCAGTACGGTCAGCGGTCAAACGGTCACGCTGAACAGCCATAACGGGGATATTCATATTGCGGGTGCGGCGGTGACTGGCGTGGAGGATGTCTTCCTGCAAGCTCAAAATGGCAATGTGGTGATTCAACCCGGACAAAACAGCGCTAGCAGCGAGACAACGGGGAGCAGGAAGACCATCGGAGATCTGGGCGGTGACGGTTACAGCGGCACGGTAGGCTGGCAGTCGAGTCTTTATCATTCAGTGGATGAAGTTAACCAGCAAAGCACACTGCGCAGTCACATACAGAGTGGTGAGGGCGATATCGGGGTTGTGGCAAAAGAGGATATTGTAATTGCAGGTGCAGATCTACAGGCAGGTAAATCCCTGCTGCTGAGCGGACGTGATATCACGCTGAATCCAGCCATCGACACTGAATATCGGTTACGCGAGCAGCAAAGCAGTCAGTATGGTGTGACTACGGCGTTGTCCGGCTATGCAGTGAGTGCCGTACAAGCGCTGGAACGGCTGTCACAATCGGTAGAGGATAAGCGGGATCCGCGTTTGAGTGCGATTTATGCGGCGCAAGCCGCGCTCAATCTGGCGACGCAGACCACCGTGACGGATATGAATAGTGCCGCCGTTAAGGTGACCATAAGCGCGGGTGGCGGCTCAAGTCAGAGCAGTCAGCAGAAAGAATCGGTGACGCGTGAAGGCAGTACCTTGTATGCCGGAGAAGACATTCAGTTGGCAGCGGAGCGGGTTATTACCGCGATAGGCACGGATATCCGTGGCCGTAACATCAAGTTGGCGGCGGGAAATAACATGAATCTGGCTTCTGCGCAAAATGAAGAGTCTGTAACCGAAAGCAGTAGCGGTAGTCGGGCCGGGGTCGGGGTGGGATTCGGACTGGGGGGACAACAAAACGGTTTTACGGTGGAACTCTCCGCCAGCAACCAACAAGAAAAGAAAAAGGGGAATGGTCAGACCCATCAGTTAACTCAGGTTAATGCGACCGATACCGTGAAACTGGTCAGCGGTGCAGATACGGTGCTGAGTGGCGCGATCGTTACCGGTCAACGCGCAGAGGCCGACATTGGTGGTGATTTGCTTATCCGCAGTTCACAGAATATGTCGACCTACGACAGTAAGAACACCAGCGCGGGGTTGAATGTCAGTATTTGCGTCCCGCCGATTTGCGGTGGTCAAACTGTGACTGGAAACGCCAATCTCAGCCAACAGATATTGAATAACCGTTATGCATCGGTACTGATGCAGAGCGGTATCCGGGCGGGGACCGATGGATTTGATATCCAGGTGGGCCACCATATTCAGTTAGACGGGGCGGTACTGGCTTCTGAGGCGGAGGAAGAGAAAAATCGTCTCAGTACCGGAACGCTGGGATGGCGGGATATAGCCAATATATCTGATTACAAGGGAACGGGATTCAGCGTAGGCGTCTCCACGGATAGCATGCCGGTGGCAGGGTTGGAAATGGTGCAGGATAAACAGACCGGCATCACGCATTCGGCGGTAGCACCGGCAGTCATCAATATACGTGACGCTGGTGGTCAGCAGCAGGATATCGCAAATCTCAGCCGCGACACGGACGGTGCGAACGACAGTGTTGAAGATGGCTTTGACCGTAGCAAGATCGAGGACAAGCTGGCAATCCAGAAAGAAGCGACGGCGCTGGGCGTTCAGGCGTTGAATGCTTATAAAGAACATAAAAAAACCGAGGCGGAAGCGCAGGCCCGGGCGCGTCTGAGTCGCGAAGGCGTACCGGACGAAGAGATAGACGCGCGCATACGTGCCAGCGATGAAGTAAAACAGGTTGAACAAGACTACGGTGTCGGCGGTCGATACTGGACGGCGGGAACGGCGCTGACGGCCGCGTTGTCGGGGGGACTAGGCGGTAATGTAAATGGTGCGGTTGCTGGCGCGGCGGCTCCCTATCTGGCAGAACTGGTGAAAGACGTCTCGCAAGGGAACGAACCTGCGCGCATTGCGTTGCATACGGTACTAGGCGCATTTCTGGCGCAGTCGCAGGGCGGTAGTGCCTTGGGTGGGGCCGCAGGGGGGCTGACTTCAGCGGTAGCAGCGGAGATGATCGCGAAAGTGCTGTATCCGGGAGTTGAGACAGAAAAACTATCGGATGAACAAAAACATCTGGTTGCAAATCTGGTGGTTATTGCTGGCGCTGGCGCAGCTGGCCTCAGCGATGGTAATCTGGCTTCCGTTGGAAGTGGTGCGAATACGGCAAAGAATGAGGTTGAGAATAACTATCTGAGCAGTAGTGACAAGGACCGCCAGACATATCTCAACCACAAACAGAACCTGACGCCAGAAGAGCAGAAAGATAAAGAGGCGTTAAATCGTAAGGATCTGGAAAGTGATCTGGCGTTTTTGAATGCTTGCCAACAAAGTGGTAAAGCTTGTGACTCGGAGAAGGATAAAGCCAAAGAAGCGCTGAATACCTACTTCAACCAGACTTACCAGAACCCGAAAGAGGCTCAGGCAGGGTATCAACAGATACAGAATCTGTTGAACTCTATAGATCCGAATGCGAAGGCAGTATTTAACGTTCTGGAAGGGTATACGCAGGCGTTTATGACCTTCGGCTACACTGAGGAAGAGGCCAGAGCGAGGGCAGGAGCCTATGTTGGTTCTATGTACATCGCGGGTGGTGTGAGTGCTGTAGTCGCATCAGGTGCACTGACGAAGCAGTTTGGGAAGGATGTGGCTCCGGGGGCGAAACCTGGAAGCTCGACGGCAAAACCTATAGAAAATGTACCAAACTCATCTGAAACTTATTTTCGGGTTGAAGGTGGAGGAAATGGTACACAAACAAGTCAGAATAGAATTAATGTAAACTCTGACGGAAGTGTGACTATTAACTCGGGTTGTAGTGGGCAATTGTGTGTTAGCACTAATGGACCAAATCATGCTGCTTATTACCTGACTAATAGAAGACAAGATGGTAGCGTAGTCGTATTTGAAGTCGATGCGGCTCTCCATAAACAAATAATGGATGCAGCAGTACCCCAGAGGCCAATTCCTGGGGTGCCGAAAGATCCGGATGCTCCTAAGATTGTCGATCCTACAAAAGGTCAACCTAGTGTTTCACTTGAACTGCCTAAGGTGTGGGATAGGTTGATAGAGCAAAACTCATCAAAAGCTCGCGTATTAACGAAAGAGGAATTTCTGAATGAATTTAACAAATGATTATCAGAATTTACTCAATGCCATTTTTAATGGTGATAAAGATATAGCTATCTTTGTTGTGGATGGTATTCATTATTATCTTGTTGATAATAAGGATAATTATTGCATAGATGTTAGGCCGGAATATAAGGCGTATATAGCTAAAGGATGGATGAAGGAGTCTCTGTATGACGAGGCAGCAAGTTCATTCAGAAATGGAGTTCCTGTATTATCTAAGGATAACTTTAAAGATTACATAACCAGAAATGATGTTGCTATTTATACAGTTGATTGGATGAGATCATTCTTCACATTGGACAGGGATGATGAGCAGCTTGTCAGTTTTTATGATTATGTTGAGCGATTTTTATCTACATTAACAGAGCCAGTATCAGTTGAGTGGGATAGCTGGAGAATGCGGCTACCTAAGTTTTATATTAATTTTGACAAAAAAATATACCGCCATACTGATTGGGATAGAAGTCACGAAGCGTCTGTGCCTTCTGATTGGAGCGCTCAAGCAAATAGTGATTTTGGCTTGTTAGTACCAGACAAGGAACAATACTGGCTTATTAATGGCATGAATTTTTGGAAATTACAGATGTGAATAGTAAAACCCCGGCTTCAATGCCGGGATTTTACTTTATATGTCAGCCAGTTATGCTTCAGCCGCCAGCCGGATGATCAACTACCCTGGCTCGGTGATCACTTCGATCCTCTGCCCGGAAGTGAATCCGAGCGGCTCCAGCCATCTTCCCTTGATGGTCAGTTGCGGCAACGGGTTCGGTCTGCCGCCGTTGGTGCGGTAACCGACCACGCTCTTACGTGCTTGGGGTGCGGCGGGGCGGTAGCGTGCCGGGGTGAAAAAGTGCGTATCGAGGTCTGGAGGTGGGCATCGAAACGCCTCAGGCAAAACCGGCTGTAACTGGCTGACTGCACAGGATAAAATGGTATTCTCTGGCTGGGTTCGCAACGGAAAAAGTTGTTGTTGAGAATAACTCGCTGGCTGGAGATAAGGCGCGGGAGTCCGTTAAGCAGAGCGCTGAATACTGGAAAGACCAGATCCGGGATAAGCTGGGTGAAGGAACGACATCTTCTGTTGCTAACGGGATCATAAATGCCATTGCTGATGCCGAAGACACAACAATAGGTTCAGCAGACTATGTTGCTGATGCGGCGATGGCGCTGGCTTCATGTGCAGCCGGAGACAGCTACTGTGCAACGGCTATGAATGATCTGGCCGGAAAAAACCAGGCGGTAGCGGACAGCGTTAGAGCGTTGATCCAGAGCGAAACCTGGTCAGCGGTTGCCGATACAATCAAACAGGCATCTGAGGGCAATCAGGCAGCGTTGGAAGCCACCGGGGGGATGCTGGCCGGGATTATATTACCAGGCAAGAAAGTGCCGAATGTAAGCACTGGTATTATTTCTGAAAGCGTTGCTTTTAGTACGAAACAGTTGGACAAGAAATTCAAACACGCTGCTGACTTTGATGTGACAACGACCAGAAAAAATGGCGACACAATTGCAGAATATCAAACAGCGATCAAATCCCACTTGGACAATAAAACAACTTACGAGCATGGAACTTATTTATTAGTTCCTGAATCAAAGGTTTTTTTCAATCCGCAAACCAATAATGTTGTAGTTGTTGATAAATCAGGTAATTTTGTCAGTGGCTGGAAGCTTGATCCGCAAACGAAGCAATACGAAAACTTCATTAATAACGGAACATTAAGATGAGCATTTATCTTAAAGATTATATTGATAGCTTTATTGAAAAAAAAATAACAGCAGATGAATTTGCTGACAGCTATATGTCCAAATGGAAATGTGAACGAGATGGTAATCTTCTTGAAAAAGATGAAGATCATTTAAGCGAACTGTTATCGAGCACTTTTTGTCTGGCTGATATGTATAATCCTGATGATGATCGTGAAGAATATGAGCTTAATGAGGATCAATTACGTGATGGGATCAATAAACTCGTGCTTGATTATCTGACTAAAAAATAATCCCTTGTTTAATAAATATCCCCTGACTGATAACGATCCCGTTCACCTGCGGGCTTCGCCAGCCCGCACCCGGCAGACGCTTCACCGTCCCACAGGCAAGCTGCGGAATGGCTCGCGCCGCGATAAAACCCGGCTCAACGGCTAAACGACTAATGGCAGCGGCTTGCGCCGCTGCTATGATGTGGCGGTTGCAGGCGGCAAAGTCACGGCGGGGCGGTAGCGTGCCGGGGTGAAAAAGCGCGTATCGGGGCTTGAGTGTCCGGTTATCGAAATGCATCAGGAAAATCCGGCTGTAACTGGCTGACGGCACAGGGAAAAGTGGTGTTCGACGGCTGACTTCGCAACGGAAGAAGTTGTTGTTGAGAATAATGCGCTGAGTGACATTATTGAGAACAAAGTCTCTGGGGTGTCACAGGAAGAGAAGTATCAGAACGCGCAGAAGCAACTCGTAGCCGCCGTTGAGGAGTTCAAGGCTAAGAACTGTGCTGGAATGAGTGCAGAAGCGTGTTCGGCGAAGATAAGTGAACATCGTGATGAGTTGCTGAAAGGTGCTGCCGGTTTTGGTTTAGACTTTGTTCCTGTTGTTGGTGATATTAAGGGCTTTGCGGAAGCGCAGAGTGCGCTGGATTATCTGGTTGCGGCTGTAGGGCTGATACCGGGAGCCGGTGATGCGGCGGGCAAGGCGATTAAAGCGGCAGAAACGGCGCTGAAGAAAGGGGATGTTGCTGAAGCATCCCGATTACTTAACAAAGCCAGTGATGAAGTATCTGCAACTCTCCCTATGGGAAGTAAGCGCAATCCGATGAATCAACCCAGTAATCCAACTTATCAACCTGTCAGAAATCAACCAGGTACAATAAGTAATCGGGAATATTCAGGACATGCCTTAGACAGAATGCAGGATCGAGGAATAACCCCTTCTGTTGTCGAAAATACGATTAAGAATGGGAAATCGACACCCAGCCGAAGTGGAACAACAGTACATTTTGATCCTGAAAGTAAAGTGTCTGTGGTAACGAATGAATCTGGAAGAGTGGTAACGGTTAAATATGGCGACAAATAAAAAGAATGCTATCTGTGAATATGCGTTTAGCTCGCTAAATGACGTTGTTAGCTTTGCAAAGTTCGTCAGTTATGCGGAAGATCTGCCTCAGTTTAGTGAACTTTTTGAGGATGAAAAAAGCAGGGAAGATTACCGGCAGATATGGTTTGAGCTGGAAATCGTTAACGCACTTGCCTTATCCGAATGGGAAAATGAAGGACGTTCTATGGACTGGCAAACTCGCTGGGAATCAGACTATAAACATGATGCTTCCGAACTAATCAATGAACTACTCAGGTTATTGAAATAAAGACCAAATCCCGGCCCCTAAAAAGGCCGGGATTTTTTTATCTGTCATTCAGCCACAATACGTATCAACAGTTGCCCGTGCTCAACGGTTTCCGTGCCAAATCCCGCGGCTTCCAGCCAGTGGCCCTTAAGGTGCTGGCTGGGGCTGCGGCTGTAATAGCGCAAAAACTCTCCCGCGTCTTTGTCTGGGAATATGAAGATTATCAGCCTTGAATGACAGATTCCCGCGCTTGTTGACGAGATTTGACTTTTGTTGGTATGCAAAAAATAAAACAATAAAATCAAGCAACTAAAATTAGCCGGTGATTTTATCCGACAATAATGATTGCCGACAGGTTTCTAAAAAAAGCAAAGTTAATTTGCTTTTTTTATCATTGACGCAAAGCTTGTTTCTATCTAATTTAACCGCCATATTATTTTTATTATTAATTGATTTATAAACATATTTTATATTCCATGTGTATGGGAAATATAAGGAAAATGGAATTATCCTAACAGGGAAGCCAACGCACATGTACTTGAAGTATAACGGGGATTGACGGTGTTTTCAGCACGATTATCTGTGTTATGAATGGGGATGTCGCCGCATTCAGACTACACGCAGGACTATGTCATGAAAATCGATAAAATTGTTTTACGAAAAATGAAAATGACGTTGAAAACGCCATTTACCACCAGCTTCGCCACACAAACGGAAAAATACTTTTCCATTGCCGAAGTTCATGCCGAAGGCCATATCGGATACGGCGACTGTTCCGCCATCTCCTTGCCGTTTTATAATGAAGAAACCAATATCACCGCCTGGCATATCATGCGCGATTTTCTTATCCCGATGATTAAACAAGCCGGTGATATTCAGCATCCTTCGCAAGTAAGGGATATTTTTTCAGCGGTTAAACGAAATAATTGCGCCAAAGCGGCGATTGAAGGTGGAATATGGGATGCTTACGCCAAGATAAAAGGCATTCCGTTGCATCAGGCTATTGGCGGCAAGAGAAATAAAATTGAAGCCGGCGTCAGTATTGGTATTCAGAAATCGCCTGATGAATTGGTCAGCGTGGTTGATGAATTTCTACGTGACGGCTACAAGCGGATAAAAATAAAAATAAAGCCCGGCCATGATTACGATTATATTCTGGCGCTGCGTCAAGCATTTGGCGATATTACGCTAATGGCCGATGCCAATTCAGCCTATACGCTGGATGATATCGACTTATTTAAACGTCTCGACAAATTCAATCTTATTATGATTGAACAGCCGCTGGCGCATGACGATATCGTCGATCACCGTAAGCTTCAGGCGGCCATCGCCACTCCGATCTGTCTGGATGAAAGTATTGCGTCTGTCGAGGATGCACGCAAAGCGATTGAGCTGGGCAGTGCGAAGATTATCAATATCAAGGTCGCCCGTGTCGGCGGCATTACCGAAACCATACTGATTCACGATTATTGTCAGGAACATAATATTCCTGTGTGGTGTGGCGGCATGTTGGATACCGCCGTGGGGAAAGCGCACAATATTGCGGTATCTACCTTACCCAATTTTGTCTACGCTCACGATATTCCTCCTTCTTCCCGCTATTGGCATGAGGACTTTATGCTGCCACTGGTGGAAATAGATCAAGACAGCTGTGTTGCCGTACCGAATAAGCCGGGTATTGGATTCGACATTAATCCCCGGTTATATGAAAAATATTGTTACGAGCAGGAGTGCTTTTTATTTTAAGCAAGGCGAATAATTCCAATACCAGAGAAAACTCGCATTAAACGGATTGAGGCGGGAGTGTTTTTTGTATCGGCTATGATTAGGCCGTACGCACTTACCGCCGCAAGCCGTAATTAACCTATAACGCTACTCAGACAGGATAGACAGGAACGCATAATGATATTAAGAAAAATTATTCCATTATTACTGGCGCTGGGAATATCTCAGACTCTGGCGGCTGAACAGACGAAAGAAATCACCATCGGCGTATCGCCGGGGCCTTATGGCGATATGGTCACCAAAGCGATTAAACCAGAGCTGGTCAAGAAGGGATATGAGGTCAAAGTGCGTGAGTTTAGCGACTATATCCAGCCTAATCTGGCGCTGGCGAATAAAAGCATAGAGGCCAATCTGTTTCAAAATCGCCGTTATCTGGACAGATTCAGCGCGGACAAAGGATTAAAATTATCCGAGGTGATTACCGTGCCGACGGCCAGCATGGGTTTTTATTCCAACAAGGTGCGCTCGCTGAATGAACTAAAAGCAGGGGATGTGGTTACGTTGCCGAACGACCCGTCCAACCTGGCCCGTTCGCTGGATTTTCTGCAAAAATACGGTCTGATCAAGATTAACCCGGATATTACGCCGACCAAGGCCTCACTGCGGGATATCACAGAAAACCCTAAAGGGCTGGTATTCAAACCATTGGAAGCGGCGCAGCTGCCACGCGCGTTAGGTGGCGTCACCGGATCGTTGATCAATGCCAACTTTGCCATTTCCGCCGGACTGAATCTGTCTGATGCCATTCAGTTGGATGTGTTGCCCGAGGATTTGAAAAATATGATTGTGGTGCGTACGGAAGACGCCGACAAACCTTTTGCCCATGACCTGAAGGCCGCCGTGCAATCACCGCAGTTTGCCGCGTTTTTTGATGACGAAGCATCCATGTTCCACGCATTTCAGAAGCCTGAATGGATGAAAGCCGCGCAGGCAAAATAAACCGATACGCACAGGCGAGGCGAATGACCTCGCCGCTATCAGTCTCAGTGAGTCCGTTCTCCCAGTTCCCACAACAGCCCGGTCATGATGGCCAATCCTTCTCGCGCCACCGATTTCAATAAATGTTCATTAACCCCATGTTGTCCGCATGCCGGATAAGAGTGGGGGATCCATAAGGTTGGCAGCCCGAGAATATCGGCAAAGACATCGTTGGGAAGCGACCCGCCCAGATTGGGCAATAGCGCCGGCTGTTTGCCGGTAATATTCCTCATTAGCTCCAGCGTCCGGTTTACCAGCGGATCTTCAGGATCGAAGCGGGTGGCCGGCGACGCGTTTAGCATTTCAATTTTCACGTTATCGAAACCATGCTTATCCAGGTGCTGGCGCAGATGTGCGGCCAACCGTTGCCAGTCGGTACCCACCACGAAACGCAGTTGGCATAGAGCCGTTGCGCAGGCCGGGATCGCATTGACGGTTTTGTCGGGATCGCCGGCAATAAAAGAGAGCACTTCCAGCGTATTCCAACCAAATAAACGCTCGGCGGGCGTCAGTCCCTCTGCGCCCCACTGAAGATCAATGTCAGGATCGCCCGCGTTGCCTCCGGGGGCAACCTGGCTGAGAATACGCTGCATTGATGGCGTCAATGCCGGCGGTAACAGCGTTTCGATGCGCATTCGTCCTTTGCCATCCACCAGGCTGGCGATGGCGTTCGCCAGTTGCGTGCCGGGATTACTGAGCAAACCGCCCCAGTTTCCCGAGTGATACGCTTGTTTACGCGCATGAATGCTCAGTCTGAAATTGATGCAACCGCGAGAGCCGAGAAACAAAGTCGGCCTTTCGGCATTAAGACGCGGGCCGTCGGAGGCAATGAAAATGTCCGCGGCAAGTTGCTGTTTATAACGCCGACAGATGTCGGCCAATCCCGGCGATCCAATCTCTTCACCCATTTCAAACAACAGTTTACAGTTGAATCCCAGCTTATTGCCCCGCGCCCGGTAAATCTGTTCCAGCGCCATCAGGTTAATGGTGTGCTGGCCTTTGTTGTCGGCGCTGCCGCGGCCATACCAACGGTCATCCTCTTCAACCAATACCCACGGGTGCAAATCTTCACGCCAGTTTTGTTTATCGCCAAACACGACGTCGCCATGGCCGTATGACAACAGCGTAGGCAAATCGGGGTGCTCAATGCGTTCGGCGATCAAAAAGGGAACCTGCGGATAAAGCGGATGTTCAACCAGAGTGATGGTAAACCCCATGGCCTGGAGCGATGGGCGGATTTCTTCTTCCAGGTAGGCGCGCAGTATGTCGCCGCCATCCTGATTCTGACTTTCGCTGGCATAGGCGATACGGCGTGCCAGAATATGTTTGACATCGCCGCGATCGAAGCGGTCATACGCTTGTTGAATAACATCTGCGCGGGTCATAGTTTTCCTTAACGAATAAAAGCTGAAGTGACGGACAGTTAAAGGAAAAACAACCTTTACAACAATAATGAAATTTGCAAGCGAGCTTTGCTTTTAATATAAACCTTATACTTTATTCTGACCCAGGACGAGCCATCATCATGCTACACAGTTCCGAGATTCGTTATTTTCTGGTTGTGGCGACCACCGGTTCCCTCAGCGCCGCCAGCGAGCATCTTTTTGTGGCGGTTTCGGCCATCAGTCGTCAAATTCAGCGATTGGAAGAACGAGTCGGCGTGCCGCTGTTTGAGCGCCATGCCCGCGGTATGGTGCTCAATGATGCCGGACGAATTCTGGAAAATCATGTGCGTAAAAGCATGATGGATATGGATTTGGCGATGGCGGAAATTCAGGGGCTAAAAGCCAGCCGCCATACTCTGCTGAGGATTGGCTGCACCGAAGGCATCGCGTTTGATTTGCTGCCGACGCTATTTTCCCGCTTTCGGCAACGGCACGCCGATACCACGTTTTACCTTAAGGTGGGTTCGGCAATGCAGGTATCCCAGATGATCCGCAACGGCGAGGTGGATATCGCCCTGCAATTCGCGCTGGCGCCGGAGCAGGGCGTTAACGTAGAAATATCACTGCCCGCGCCGCTGATGTTACTGATGTCAGCTCAGCATCCGTTGGCTGAAAAGGCGGTTCAACTTTCTGATTTACATGAATTTCCGCTAGCATTACCGGAACCTTCCACCACGCTGCGCCAGTTGTTCGATCTCTCGTGCCGCATGAGCGGAATCTTTCTGGAACCCGCGCTGTGCTGCAATAACTTCGCCACGCTCTATTACTATGCGCTGAATACGCCGCGGGCGGTGACCGCCTGTAGCTTCTACTCAGTGATGTATAAATATTTACAGGATCCTATCCGCCTTAAGTTATTAACGATTAAACAACTCGACCAGCGATCAATACAGATACAGACCATGGCAGGTAAACCGCATTCGGAACCGTTGCAGACCTTTCTGGATTTTATGATAAGTGAAATGCAACAAGGCCAGGCTCACTATCATGCGGCGTTTTAAACGCCATAGCCGGCGCCTGGCATGGCGTTAGCGGATAGATAGAGCACGCATTCGCGATACAGGGGATTGCGAGCCAATGCGCCGTTCATCACTAGAGTTCAAACCCCGGCGCCACCACTTTCGCCGGCTTGTTGCATACCTCCGGTTTGGGCGTTCCGGCAGGAATATTGTTGCAATCAGGCGCGAAAGGATTAAGCGCATCGCGGTTGAGATAGAGGATAAATAGCACCAGGATAATCAGAGGGATCAGGATACGTTTTCTTTTCATGATTACGTTTCGCGTCGGGATGCAACCAGATCTCGGAAGATGGTGTTGCATAATTGCGGTAAATGTTAATTGTCTGAGTAAATCCTAGCGTTTCGCCTCGCTTTTGTCTTTATGACATTACTTTCAATACCCACCCGTTACCGCGAGGCTAACCAGCGAGAATCATCGTCATTTCCCTCTCAGGCCAATAGAAGCAGGCCAATATACGCGTCATACTGCAAATTGCATGCGCGTGGGCTTTCCTCAGACCGACTTCTGTCACTTTTGTCTCTTTTACAACAATTAGTCACGTTATTGTCCTTAACCCTTCGCTACGCCCTAAAACAAAAATCATTTTTATCTTTATCTATCAAATAATTATCTATTTCTCCGCGAGTGGTATGTACCCTGCAATATAAACAGGACATTCACTGTGAAAGAGGAATACACCATGGCAATACGTCAGTGTGCGATTTATGGCAAAGGCGGGATCGGTAAGTCCACTACCACGCAGAACCTGGTGGCGGCGCTCGCCGAATTGGGGAAGAAAGTGATGATTATCGGCTGCGACCCCAAAGCGGACTCAACGCGCTTAATCCTGCATGCCAAAGCGCAGAACACCATTATGGAAATGGCCGCCGAAATGGGCTCCGTGGAAGATCTGGAACTGGAAGATGTGTTGCAGGTCGGCTACGGCGGCGTGCGCTGCGCCGAGTCAGGCGGCCCGGAGCCGGGGGTTGGCTGCGCGGGGCGCGGAGTGATCACCGCCATCAACTTCCTTGAGGAAGAGGGCGCCTATGAAGACGATCTGGATTTTGTGTTCTATGACGTGCTGGGCGACGTAGTCTGCGGCGGGTTCGCCATGCCCATCCGTGAAAACAAGGCGCAGGAAATCTATATCGTCTGTTCCGGGGAAATGATGGCGATGTATGCGGCCAACAACATTTGCAAAGGGATAGTGAAATACGCCAAGTCCGGGAAAGTGCGGCTGGGCGGGCTGATTTGCAACTCCCGGCAGACCGACCGTGAAGATGAACTGATCATCGCGCTGGCCGAAAAACTGGGCACCCAGATGATCCACTTCGTTCCGCGCGACAACATTGTGCAGCGCGCTGAGATCCGCCGCATGACGGTGATTGAGTACGATCCGACCTGCAAACAGGCCGACGAATATCGCACGCTGGCCAATAAGATTGTCAACAACACCAAAATGGTGGTACCGACGCCGGTCACCATGGATGAGTTGGAAGCCTTGTTGATGGAGTTCGGCATCCTCAATGAAGAGGACGAAGCGATTATCGGTAAAACCGCGGCAGAAGAGGCCCAGTCCGCCTGAGGAACATCACATGACAGATACCATTATGCAACAGAATCAGGCGTTGATTCAGGAAGTGCTCGAAGTCTTCCCGGACAGAACGCGGAAAGAGCGCGCCAAACATATCATGACCGTGGAACCGGGAATGGAGTCGGTTGGCAAATGTATTATTTCCAACCGCAAGTCTCAACCGGGGGTAATGACGGTCCGCGGCTGCGCCTATGCCGGTTCAAAAGGGGTGGTTTTCGGGCCAATCAAGGATATGGCGCACATCTCTCACGGCCCGATCGGCTGCGGTCAATACTCCCGAGCGGGACGGCGTAATTATTACACCGGCATGAGCGGCATCGACAGCTTTGGCACGGTGAATTTCACCTCAGATTTTCAGGAGAAAGACATCGTTTTCGGCGGCGACAAAAAGTTGCGCAAGCTGATTGATGAGCTGGAACTGCTGTTCCCGCTGACCAAAGGCATCAGTATTCAGTCGGAATGCCCGGTCGGACTGATCGGCGATGATATCGAGGCGGTGGCGCGCGAAGCCAAAGCGGACATTGGCAAACCGGTGATCCCGGTGCGCTGCGAGGGATTTCGCGGGGTATCCCAGTCGCTGGGGCACCATATCGCTAATGACGTGATCCGCGACTGGGTTCTGCCCGCCCGTGACGATCAACCTTTTGCCGCCACGCCGTATGACGTCGCCATTATCGGCGATTACAACATCGGCGGAGATGCCTGGTCCTCGCGCATTTTGCTCGAAGAGATGGGGCTGCGCGTGGTCGCCCAGTGGTCCGGCGACGGCACGCTGGTGGAAATGGAAAAAACGCCCAAGGTGAAGCTCAATCTGGTGCACTGCTACCGTTCGATGAACTACATCTCACGCCATATGGAAGAGAAATACGGTATTCCCTGGATGGAGTACAACTTTTTTGGTCCCACGCAAATTGCGGCCTCGTTGCGCAAAATCGCCAGTCAGTTCGACAGTACCATTCAGGCCAATGCGGAAGCGGTGATCGCCCGCTATCAGGCACAGACGGAAGCGGTGATCGCCAAATACCGTCCGCGTCTGGAAGGAAAAAAAGTGCTGCTGTATGTGGGAGGGTTGCGTCCTCGTCACGTGATCGGCGCGTATGAAGATTTGGGCATGGAGATTATGGCCGCCGGTTATGAATTCGCCCATAACGACGACTATGACCGCACATTGCCCGATCTTAAGGGCGGTACGCTGCTGTTTGACGACCTCAGCACCTATGAACTGGAAGAGTTCGTTAAACGATTAAAACCGGATCTGGTGGGGTCGGGCATCAAAGAAAAATATGTTTTCCAGAAACTGGGCATGCCGTTCCGGCAGATGCACTCCTGGGATTATTCCGGTCCTTATCACGGCTATGACGGTTTTGCGATTTTCGCCCGCGATATGGACATGACGCTGAACAACCCTTGTTGGCAGCAGTTAACGGCGCCCTGGCTGAAATCCGCCTGAGGCCTGACGATACCTTTATCCCGTTAGTTCACCGATTTGTGGCGCGGGAGGAGAAGACGATGAGCCAGAATACCGAGAAAGTAAAACCCTGTTATCCGCTGTTTGAACAGCCGGAATATCAGGCGTTATTCGCCAGCAAAAGCGAGCTGGAAGAGGTGCACAGCAAAGAGCGTGTGCAAGAGGTTTTTGCATGGACGACCACCCCCGAATATGAAGCGCTGAATTTTCAGCGCGAGGCGCTGACCGTTGATCCGGCGAAAGCCTGCCAGCCGCTGGGCGCCGTGCTCTGTGCGCTGGGATTTGAGAAAACGTTGCCTTACGTACACGGTTCTCAGGGATGCGTCGCCTATTTCCGCACCTATTTTAACCGCCATTTTAAAGAGCCGGTGGCCTGCGTTTCCGACTCGATGACGGAAGATGCCGCCGTGTTCGGCGGCAATAACAACCTGAATCAGGGATTACAGAACGCCAGCGCCTTATATAAACCGGAAGTGATCGCGGTTTCCACCACCTGTATGGCGGAAGTCATCGGCGATGACTTACAGGCTTTTATCAGCAACGCCAAAAAAGACGGCTTTGTGGCTGAAACCATTGAAGTGCCTTATGCGCATACCCCCAGCTTTATCGGCAGCCACGTGACCGGCTGGGATAATATGTTCGAAGGATTCGCCCGCACTTTTACCCAGGGCGGCGCAGGATATCAGGTCGGCAGCAACGGCAAAATTAATCTGGTTACCGGCTTTGAAACCTATCTCGGCAATTACCGGGTATTGAAACGCATGATGGCGCAAATGGATGTGCCATGCTCGCTGCTGTCCGACCCTTCCGAAGTGCTCGACACCCCGGCCGACGGCCACTATCGCTTGTATTCCGGCGGCACCACACAGGCCGAAATGCGCGATGCGCCCAACGCCATCGATACGCTGCTATTGCAACCCTGGCAGTTGGTCAAAAGCAAAAAGGCGGTAAAAGAAGAGTGGCAACAGCCCTGCACCGAAGTCGCCATCCCGATGGGGCTGGCAGGGACGGATGAGTTTTTGATGACCATAAGCCAACTGACCGGAAAACCTGTTTCAGAGGCGTTAACGCTTGAGCGCGGCCGCCTGGTCGATATGATGCTGGACTCCCATACTTGGCTGCACGGCAAACGCTTCGGCATCTATGGCGATCCCGACTTCCTGATGGGCCTGACCCGCTTTCTGATGGAGTTGGGCTGCGAGCCGGCGGTGATCCTCTGTCACAACGGTTCCAAACGCTGGCAGAAAGCGATGAATAAATTGCTGGAATCATCACCGTATGGCAAAGACAGCGAGGTGTTTATCAACTGCGATCTGTGGCATTTTCGCTCGCTGATGTTCACTCGTCAGCCAGATTTCATGATCGGCAACTCATACGGCAAGTTTATTCAGCGCGACACCAAAGCCAAAGGCGAGCAGTTTGAAGTTCCGCTGATTCGCATCGGCTTCCCAATCTTCGATCGCCACCATTTACACCGGGCATCTACCTGGGGTTATGAAGGCGCAATGACGATGCTGACCACGTTGGTGAACGCCATTCTGGAAAAACTCGACGATGACACGATGGTGCTGGGTAAAACCGATTACGGCTATGACCTGGTTCGCTAACGCCGTTAACGCCTCCCCTGGCAAGGGGGAGGTCGGGAAGGGGCGTCAATGTTTACCAGACAGAACCCGCGCGTTTTTTCCGCTCCACAGGAGGACGTATGGCCAACATCATTCTTCGTCAGCGTGCTGACGGCATGCACTGTTACATCGCCAAAAAAGATCTGGAAGCCAAAGTCACGTTCCTGGAATTCGACCGGCCCGACTACTGGGGAGGCCGCATCGAACTGGAAGGGGGACAAGCGTGGTTTGTTGCGCCGTTGAGCGAAAAACCGACTTTGCCCGTCACCTTACGTGCCAAAAAATATGAAAACTAATGATCGATCATGGCTGACATGGTCGCATAAACACCGGAGATGCTCATGAGCCTGACTCGGGACGATTTACTCTTCTGGCGGCTATTTGCCCTGGCGCAACTGCTGCCGGAAATTGCACCCGCAACGTTAATCAACTGGCTGGAAACCACCTGCGATGAGGCGTTGACGCTAGAACGCCTGTCCGCACTGTCGCTGGATGAGTTATCCCGCCATGTGCCCGTGGATAATAGCGTACTCACCGTCGCCCGCTGGCAGCAAATCATGGATTGCCTGCACGGTAATCTGCCTCCTCATTTAACTACACAGCCCGAGCGCAAACAGGGGCAACAGCTACAGGTGGCGTTCGCCTCCAGCAACGGTCTGACGATTAACGGCCACTTTGGTCAATGCCGTCTGTTCTTTATTTACGCCTGGGATCGGCAAGGACCGTTCCTCAGCGGATTACGGCGCTATCAGCCGCTGGAAGGAGAGGAGGGAAATGAAGGGCGGCTGCGCCTGCTGACCGACTGTCACCTGCTGTTTTGCGAGTCGATTGGCGGGCCTGCGGCAGCCAGGGTGATCCGGCATAACATCCACCCGATCAAAGTTCCCCCGGCGACCACCATTGACGAGCAGCTACAGGCGCTGCATGGCATGATTACCGAACATATGCCGCCCTGGCTGGCGAAGCGGCTGGGAAAAGATAATCCGCTGCAACAGCGGCAATTCGGTTTTTGACCTGATGGCGGGCGGACAACTCCATCGCCCGCCCGTCATCATGACGAACGTCGATAAGGGGACGGTTATCACTCTTACATGGATAGCGGCACCGCAAGCGGGCGTTTGCTTCATCTCGCCTCATTGGTTTCAGGCAATGGCAGGCACCATGTGTAAAAACTTATCCCGCAGCAAATCCTGCACTGCCGGATTCCATGCAATCCCAATCCGCCATTGCGTGTGCTTTCCTTCTGGCCGCACAAGCGTTACGCCGGCAGGCAGAAAATGGCTGACGCCCGCGGGGAGCAATGCCACGCCGTTTCCCGCCGCGACTAACGACAGTATGGTATGAATATCATCGGCATCAGACACCGTTCTGGCAGTGAGATTATTTTCTGTGAGAAAACGGGCGGTTTGTTCAACCAGACCACGCCCGCGTTGCGGATTGATCTGCAAGAGCTGATTCGCCTCAAGTACAGACTGGATGTTCGCCGGGTTCGCACCGATGTTTGAAGGGACGGCAAGTACCATCCATTCTTCCATCACGACCCTGGCTTTCAGCGGCTCAGGCACGGGCAGACGTATAAATCCGGCCTGAAGTTGTCCGTCCAGTAACATTCGGCACTGCACGTCGGAAGGAATGTCGTTCAGGGATATCTCGACATCCGGAAACTGTTCACGAAAAGCGATAACCTGCGCAGGGGCAAATTGAAATGACGAGATGCCAAACCCAAGCGCCAGCTTGCCCACATCGCCTTTCTGTACCTTGCGCGCGTATTCCTGAAACTCGTCGTAATGCGCCACTAATTCGCAAGCTTTGGCGTAAAGCTGCACACCGGCGACGGTCAATTTCGCGCCATGACGCCCACGTTCAAACAGATTCACGCCGATCAGGTGCTCCATGGTCTGAATCTGCTTGGTTAATGCGGGTTGCGTCAGACACAGCATTTCAGCCGCGGAATGATAACGCCCCTGCTGAGCCAACGTAACGAATGCCCGCAACAGTTTTATGTCCATTCCTGCCATTTATCAAATCCGGAAAAATTGTGATTATTCAGTTTCGCTCTTTGATGGTGAAATTGGTACCAGTTTCCAATCGGAGAGAAACCTAATGAAACAGCATCTGCGGGTTGCAACAGTCCAATTCTGGCATCGAGCCAATGATAAGCAATATAACCTTTCACTTATTGAATCGTTTGTTCACCAAGCCTCGCGCGAGGGTATTAAAATTCTCGCCTTCCCTGAAATGTGCATTACCGGCTACTGGCATGTTCCCGACCTTAGCATTGAGGAGGTGACGGCACTGTCTGAACGGGTTGATGTCAGTCCGTCTTTAGCCCGTATCACGGTGTTGGCGAAAAGGTACCAGATGGCGATAGGCGCAGGATTTATTGAACGGGGAAACGATGGGCGGCTCTATAACGCTTACGCGGTATGTATGCCGGACGGCAATATTCATGTGCATCGTAAACTGCATGCTTTTGAGCACTCGGCTATCGCCAGAGGCGATTGTTTTACGGTGTTTGACACCCCATGGAACGTGCGAATAGGGGTTCTTATCTGCTGGGATAACAATCTGGTAGAAAACGCGCGCGCCACGGCGTTGCTTGGTGCGGATATCCTGCTGGCGCCGCACCAGACGGGCGGCACGAACTCCCGTAGTCCCTATGGTATGAAGCCTATTCCCGCCGCACTCTGGGAAAACAGGGATAAAGATCCCGTTGCCCTGGAAACGGCATTTCGCGGTGATAGCGGACGCGGTTGGCTGATGCGTTGGCTACCCGCTCGGGCGCATGATAACGGTATGTTTATTCTATTCAGCAATGGCGTCGGCCTGGATAACGGAGAGGTTCGTACGGGTAGCGCCATGATCCTTGATCCCTATGGCCGTGTTGTCTCAGAAACCGGCTCTTTCGAAGACGCCATGGTCTGTGCCGATCTTGATTTAAGTCTGCTTCCCATGTCTACCGGGAGAAGGTGGATCCATGGGCGCCGGCCTGAGCTATACGGCATTTTGTGTGAACGTCAGGGTTATGAACGCGATGCCATCAGCGCGAGATTCTCTACCGATATCCCCGACTTTAAAAAACGCGAAGAGTAAAGGGATGCCACAAGCGCCGTTCCCCGATCATCAGACCTAGTTTGTTTCTCCGCAACCGCCATAACGTTTTCATGTCTAGGGGCTGGCAAATTCTGCCACGCCCCGTCTACCCGCGGCCATTTCTTTTTTACGCCGTCTGAATTTAACTAATTGATAAATGAGTAAATAATGAAGAGAGTAATTATTTTCATCACAACTAACTCTTGATGCATATCAGAAAACAAGAATATTTACCGTCGTAATATAAATTTTTACATAACGACGCGTGAGTGTGCACAATGAATAAAACCTTTCTGGCCGCCATGCTAGCGACCTTGCCTGGAATGACGGTGGCAGCAACGCCAGCTGATACGACTTCCTCATCAGTGGACAAAAACACCACCCCCTCCAAAGAAGATCAGATCGTGGTGACGGCCACCGCGCCATCCGGCGTAACGTCCGATACCAAGGCCGGCGCCGGTTTCGTCACCCCGGATATTGACCTTGGTCCCATTGGCAACAAGAACTGGATCGATACGCCATATTCCACCAATACCGTCACCCGGGAGATGATTGATAATCAGCAGGCGAAAAGCGTCAGCGAATTGTTGAAATATGCGCCGAGTACGCAGATGCAGGCGCGCGGCGGGATGGATGTCGGTCGCCCGCAGAGCCGCGGAATGCAGGGCAGCGTAGTGGCCAACAGTCGCCTTGACGGGCTGAATATTGTTGCCACCACGGCCTTTCCGGTTGAAATGCTGGAGCGGTTGGATGTTCTCAACAGCCTGACCGGCGCGCTGTACGGCCCGGCCAGCCCGGCGGGGCAATTTAATTTTGTGGCGAAACGCCCCACGGAACAGCCGTTGCGCAAGGTTACGCTCGGTTATCAAAGCCGCAATGCCTACAGCGGCCACGTGGACCTCGGCGGACAATTTGATGATGAAAATCGCTTTGGCTATCGCCTGAATCTGCTGGACGAAGAAGGGGAAGGCAATGTCGACGACAGCACGCTGCGCCGTAAGCTGGCCTCTATAGCGCTGGACTGGAATATCCAGCCCGGTACGCAGCTCCAGCTTGATGCCAGCCATTACGAATTTTTGCAAAAAGGCTATGTCGGCGGTTTCAGCTATGGCGCAAACGTAAAGCTGCCGAATGCCCCCGATGCGAAAAACAAAAACTTCACGCTGCCCACCACCGGCAACGATCTGACCACCGATACGGTCAGCAGCCGCCTGATTCACTATTTCAACAACGACTGGTATCTCACCGCCGGGGTCGGCTGGACGCAGGCGGATCGGGCCATGCGCACGGTCTCAAATACGATTACCAACGATGCGGGAACCATCACCCGCGCCATTAATGATTCCCCCGCCGCCGGGCGTTTCCGGGTGTGGAGCAACACCGTCACGCTTAACGGCCATGCGGATACCGGCAGCATCGGCCACGATCTGGCGTTCTCCACCACCGGCTACGTCTGGTCGATCTACAGCGCCAGAGGCGCCAGCCAACGCTATAACCTGGGAACGTCCAACTATTATGACCCGACCTCTATGCAGGAGCCGGGCGACGGGAAGATCCGTACCAACGGCGCCCGCTATAAGGGGAGTGATAATACCCAACAAAGCATTACCATTGGCGATACGGTGACGTTTAATCCACAGTGGTCGGCCATGTTCTACCTGAGCCAGAGCTGGCTGGAAACGCAAAATTTCAACAGCCAGAAGAGTAAAACCAGCCAGGTTAACCAAGACGGATTAAGTCCGAACGTGGCGCTAATGTATAAAATCACCCCGTCCGTGATGGCCTATATCAGCTATGCGGATTCGTTGGAGCAGGGGGACACCGCGCCGACGGGCAGCGGCGTCAAAAATGAAGGGCAGACCCTCGATCCTTACCGCAGCCAGCAGTATGAAATCGGCCTGAAAGCGGATGTAAATGGCATGAATCTTGGGGCGGCGCTGTTCCGTCTCAAACGTCCGTTCGCCTATACCGATCCGACCGATATGGTCTACAAAGAGCAGGGGGATCAGGTGAATAAGGGGCTGGAGCTGACCGCCAGCGGTAACCTGTGGCAAGGGCTGAATATCTATAGTGGCGTGACCTTCCTCGACCCGACGCTCAAAAACACCGTGTCTGACGACACCAGCAACAAACGCGTGGTGGGCGTGCCCAAAGTACAGGCCAACCTGTTGATGGAATACAGTCTGCCGTCGATGCCGGAGTGGGTGTACAGCGCCAATATCCACTACACCGGCAAACGAGCCGCCAATGACACCAACAGCAGTTGGGCGGATAGCTATACCACGCTTGATCTGGGAACTCGCTATACCACCAGACTAAGCAATGTTCCCACTACCTTCCGGGTGTCGGTCAATAACGTCACTAATGAGCGCTACTGGGCCTCGATCTTCCCGTCGGATATCAACGGCGGCGGTGGTTCCGCCAGCGCTTTCCCCGGAGCGGGGCGTGAAGTGCGCGCCTCTGTGACCTTCGATTTCTGATAACAGGAGCGGTGTTTCCCCTACAGGGAAACACCGGATCGCCATGTATAATCTTTTTCGACAATATGTTTCCGCCCTGATTGTCGCGGTGCTGATGCTTCCCGGCGTTGCGCTGTCGGCAGGCGAAGGGCATCGCGACATCCGGGTGGCGACGCCCTGGCCGGCGCAAAACACCATTATCGCCATGCTGGGTTATAGCGACAACATTGTCGGCACCTCGGAAATTGCAAAACGCATTCCGCTGTTTCGCCAAATCTACCCGGGCATTGACCAGGTGCCGGCCATCAGCGTCAGCAGCAGCCATGAAGTGAATCCCGAACAAGTCATCGCGCTTAAGGCCCAACTGTTGATTATTCCGCAGAATATGCGGTTATCTCAGCCGGAAATGCTGGCCAAGGCCGGCGTTAAAACGCTGGAGCTGAAAGCCAATTCGATGGCGGCGCTGCGTCAACGGATTACCCTCACGGCCCAGGCGTTAGGGCCGGATGCGGAACAGGTCGATCAGCGTTACCAGCGCTATTTTGATCGCAATGTCGCGCTGATCCAACAACGCCTTAACGATCTGCCGGAGTCGGAACGGATAACGGTCTATCACAGTATGGGCAGCCCATTGATGACCAGCGGGCGTCCCTCGCTGAATCAGGATTGGATGGATTTGGCCGGCGCGCGCAACGTGGCGGAATCATGGTTCGCCATCAAGAAAAACAGTTCCGGCGAGGTGCCGTTGGAGAAAGTGATAGCCGCCGATCCGGAAGTCATCATCGCGATGAATAGCCGGGATGCGCAGGACATCCGTCAGTCGTCCGCCTGGCAGGGCACTGCCGCCGTGCGGCATCAGCGGGTTTACGCTAATCCGCAAGGGCTGTTTTGGTGGTGCCGGGAAACCAGTGAAGCCGCGCTGCAAATCTTGTGGCTGGCAAAGACACTCTATCCCCAGCGTTTTACCGATATCGATATGGCAAAAGAGACGTATGATTTTTACCATGACTTCTTCGGTATCTCGCTCAGCAGTCAACAGATCGAGACCATCCTTAATCCCTGATACCAACGGGCGCGTTCCGTGCCCGTCAGACTGTTGACAAATTTTCTGCATCTAACCCCACCCCGACCTTCCTGTTTAGACCGGGGACACGGTGAACATATGTTCGGGAATGGTTGTCCAATATCGTCAGCGGATGACTGCGGCCTTTAAAACTCATCAGGTACAATTTAGGCATATTCGAAACGCCCTGAGGCGGGCTTGCCTGCGTTCCCTAGGGGAAAATAAATCTGGAACGACCGGGAAAAGGTGATCCGCTACAACAGCGGCAATTCGGTTTTTAACCTGAAAGCGGGCGGGCATATAAGTCGCCCTCCCGTCATCATGACAAGGTTCGTATCATTTTTACTGTGGTTTTATTTTTATAATAAAAACCTTTTTAAATGGCGTTGCCTTGGTATACATTCCGCCAATTACCCCACCAGTTAAATTAAGTTTGATCTCGCCAGCTATCACTGGGATTCCTTTAATATCCACACAATTATAATCTACAAACAATCTTGTATTTTTGTTTGTTTTTTCATGTGGTAATTTACACGGCGTCGCCAGTAAGCCAGAATCACTTGGCTCCAAGGGGATAATATCTGGGAGGTGGATGACATGACCACCATCAATGGTTATTCTTGATGAATATACTTTACCCACCTGAGCATCATCCAAACGATCTCCCGCTGGCATAAACGACAGATTGGCACTGCATGCGGAAAGAAACAAAGATGCAAATATGTAATAATGTTTTTTCATTATTATATCAATGGCTTAAAAACCAAGC
Organism: Brenneria goodwinii; assembly: GCF_002291445.1. Lineage (NCBI taxonomy): Bacteria > Pseudomonadati > Pseudomonadota > Gammaproteobacteria > Enterobacterales > Pectobacteriaceae > Brenneria > Brenneria goodwinii. The sequence goes on from NZ_CP014137.1 coordinate 1,667,106, forward strand.
CTCCAAAAATTCGACTAGCAAACATGTCCATTGTCATATTGGGTCTTACATAACTTTGAATTTGTCCCCAAGAAAATAAATCAAGAGACACGTAACCATTGTTTACCTTCGCCTCCCCATCCCATACAACCCAATGAGTTGGGTAAATAATAGGGTTGGGCGAACCATTAACTAACAAATTATCACAAATTAAAGTAATAACTTTACATCCTTTTTTAATATAGCTGTTTAATAATGCTATTTCCTGAGTCTGTATTCTATTTATACTTACGTTGTCAAAGATTTTTTCATAGCCTATTTTTTCAAACCACTCAGACAATGCATTCGACATAGTTACTCCGGCTACTGGGGAACTAACAGAATCATAACTGAGAATCGTATTTTCCGAATCCCTAAGGCTTGCCAGTGTTATCCAGTCCACTCCTAAAATCATAGGGTATGGTATCTGGGACGTGGTATCGTAGAATGGGCCTGATGGATGACGACACTCATCACCCGGAGCTATTTCTAATCTTCCTATTTTTGCCTTTCCGTATAGCCACAGATCGCGCGCTGTTTGTGCGTAAACGTCAGGGCGATCCATCTGGAGACAATAAAATAAAGCGGCGGGCCCACATAAACTTCCCCATCCTTGAGTAGGGTAGTTCATCTTATTAAATCGGGCTTGTATCTGATCTTCGATTAGATTTTTCTCGAAAGGATCTAGATAACTGCCGACTGGATACTCTTTGGCAATGAATGCTCTCTCAGGTAGGGATAATTTTAAACGTTTTGTATTATCCCCCTCACTGACTGGCCGAAGTTGTCCGGCTGTTTCAAAATAGCAGGGGTTTTCACGCTTAATTTCTGAATATGCTTTATTCATACTCAGTTCCTTCAATGTATACATTTTCCTGAAAGATGTTGGAGATACACATATCGTTTTCAACATGGTTTTCCGATAAAGTACGACTTCCATGATATATATAGTGGATAGTGCGTCTTTGGTTTCCTGCGTTGCATGCTTCTGCGTTTCATAGTTTCTCGTCAATGGTTGTAGCTTTACATCAAGAAAAATATATTTATTCCTCTCGGAATCCATCCGGTAAATGCACAAATCATACAAAATTGAATCAGGAGAAACATTAGAATTTATTCTGGTGCTTACATTGTAAATTGGCATAAATCAATCCATTAAAATATGCAGATTAATATTGTCAGTTGTTTCAGAAAAGTGCCATCTGGTGTACCCCTGCTCGTGAGTAATATCCGCTTCGACGCTACCGTCAGGGAAGATAATGGTATAAGTCGCTAATACCACAATCCCATAACTAGTTTTGTCTCCCAGACACACAAAAGCTCTCGCCATAACTGATCCCTCATTAATGAAATAGTTATGTAACCTGGAGCATCATACATTAATCACGACTTAACCAAAAGCGCCTGCCGATAACCCCATATTTTCCCTTTTCCGTCTATATCGAAAGCCGATCATAGCCGATTGAACAGGCGACAAATTCAACGCACGATCTGCGCCTGTTAAAGGAAGTTATGCGACCAATTATCCCTCAGTCCCCCGAATGATGTTCATCACCACAGCCGCAGCCCCAGTTTTTCAGTTTGGAGGTTTTGCCGATGCCCGGATTCAGGCTGTTGGTGGGATCGTTTTGCTGATAAAACGCCTTCAACTGGGGTTTGGCCTGATACAAATGGCCGACGTTATGTTCGGCCGGGTACTCCGCGCCGCGCTGGTCGAGCAGGTCCAGCATCTTCTCTTTCACTTTATGCACATCCACGCCTTTCTTCACAATGTAATCCTGATGGAAGACGTAGCACATGAAGTGGCCGTAATACAGCCGGTGTACCAGCATATCGTCGAATTCCGCCGGCAGGTGTTCGAACCACTCATGGTCGTTGCGCCGCAGGGCGATATCCAGCGGCAGAATATTCTCTACCTCGTTGCTATGTACCGCGTGGTAGCGGATCGCCGCGCCCGCCGCGGCAAAACGGTGCAGAAAGGCTTTGGCGCCTTCTTCCGGCGTACAGATAAAGAATTCACCGTCGACGTCGCGGAAATAGTGTTCCAGCCAGCGGCGCGCTTCCTCAATACCGTCACCGGCCATTTTCAGCATCAGGTGGTGCTCAAAACGGTTACGATAGATTTTCATTCGCTCCGGCAGATGGGAAGGCAGCAGACGGCTGAGGAATTGCATGGTGCGATCCACCAGATGCGACGGCAGGAAGGGCACTTTGCCGAAAATAGCGTCCATCCGTCCTTTCAGATTGAAGAACATCGGCATTTTGTCGGTGCCCAGTTTGTCGATCATGAGAAAAGTGTCTTTGCCGTATATTTCGGCGATATTGAACATATCACGATGCATATATTCTCCCGCCACCGGCAGATTTTTGAAGTTGGCGAGAATATCGCGGCGCAGTTCGGTCAGCACCTGTGGCTGATTGGTGCCGATATAGAAAACCTGCTGGGACTTTTCCGCCGGAAAGGTATCCAGACGGACGGCAAAAACCGACAGCTTGCCCGCACAGCCCGCGGCCTCAAACAAACGGCGTTCGTCGGCATTAAAACGAGAGGGCGTGTCCGCATCCACATCGCGGATACGCTCGATATATTCATGGTCGGACGCCTGACGATCGTCATGGATAACGTCTTCTGCCCCGTACTGTTGCCGCTCAAGGCGGGTCAGGATCTCTTCCGGCGAGTTACCCAGATTGATCCCCAGATGATTAATCAACTCTACCTGACCCTGTTCGTTAACTCGGCCATAGAGCGCCATTTCGGTATAGGCCGGCCCGCGATGAACCAGCGATCCGCCGGAGTTATTGCAGATGCCGCCAATTACCGACGCGCCGATACAGGAAGAACCGATCACCGAATGCGGTTCGCGCCCCAGTGGTTTTAGTACCCGTTCAAGATGCCACAGGGTGCTGCCCGGCAGCGCGACAACTTGTCGACCCTCATCCAACAACTGGACTTTATCCAGCCGCAGGGTATTGATGATCACAATTTCACGATCGTAACCATCGCCGCTCGGCGTGGAGCCTTCGGTCAAACCGGTGTTGGCCGCCTGCATCAGCACGATACGTCCGGCCTCGATGCTGGCCTTGAACACTTTCCACTGTTCAATCAGCGAGGCGGGGGATACCACCGCCAATGCATCGCCCTGGCCGGAACGGAAACCTTTGCGATAACGCTCGGTTTTATTCTTTTCGGTAAGGATATGAGATTTACCGACGATACCGGTTAGGGTGTGGATGAGCGTTTGGGAATCAATGGGAGAGGAACTTACGGAGTTTGCATAGTCCTGCATGACAGTCTGTCCTGTTAATTAATCTAATGAATACGATAAAAAGCATAGTATTTACTTTGAATCTTGCTCATAGATATTCCGTTTACCGCACAATGTCAGCATCTTATGCTGTCGGCGCCGGCAGCCGTTTTTCATCCCGCCATTTTCTTCCCCGGCTATTTTCCCATCGCGCCGCGGCTGACAATCATTGTTGGTTTTGTCGTACAACCGACAATTATAATTCATTTTAAATCAATCAATTAATACCTGGCTCGCCAATTGCAACCTCTCTCATGGAGTCACATTAACCGTGCCGAGGTGAGTCATGAGAAGTAGTGAGATAGTGGCGTTAATGGATCAGCCCGCCTGCGATCATAATGGCGGCCATAAATCCGGCTGCAGCGCCCCCCAACCCGGTACGGCGGCGGGCGGCTGCGCGTTTGACGGCGCGCAGATCACCCTGTTGCCGATTACGGATGTCGCTCATCTGGTGCACGGGCCGATCGGTTGCGCGGGCAGTTCCTGGGATAACCGCGGCAGTCACAGTTCAGGACCGCAAATTAATCGGCTGGGTTTTACCACCGATATGAGCGAACAGGATGTGATTATGGGGCGCGGCGAACGGCGTCTGTTTCATGCGGTGCGTCATATCGTTGAACGATACCATCCGGCGGCGGTGTTTATTTACAACACCTGCGTGCCCGCAATGGAAGGGGATGATATCGAAGCGGTGTGCCGGGCCGCGGCAGAGGTCAATCATGTTCCGGTGATTGCCATCGATGCCGCCGGATTCTATGGCAGCAAGAATCTGGGCAACCGCATTGCGGGGGATATTGTGGCGAAAAAGGTGATCGGTCAGCGCGAACCCGCGCCCTGGCCGGAAGATTTCGCCATCCCCGAATCACAGGGGCATAGCATCGGCCTGATAGGCGAGTACAACATCGCCGGTGAGTTCTGGCATGTGCTGCCGTTGTTGGATCGGTTGGGGATCCGCGTATTGGGCAGCCTCTCCGGCGACGCCCGCTTTGCCGAGATTCAGACCCTGCACCGTACCGAAGTCAATATGCTGGTGTGTTCGCGCGCGCTGATTAACGTAGCCCGTCATCTTGAAATGCACTATGGCACCCCCTGGTTCGAAGGCAGCTTCTACGGCGTGCGGGAGATGTCTTCCTCGCTGCGTACCCTGGCGGGCCTGTTGGACGATGAGCATTTACAGGCAAGAACCGAGAGGCTGATCGCTCAGGAAGAGCAGGCGGCCAATCTGGCGTTGGCGCCTTATCGCCAGCGGCTGAAAGGTAAACGCGCCTTGCTGTATACCGGCGGCGTAAAGTCCTGGTCGGTGGTGTCGGCCCTGCAGGATCTGGGACTGGAAGTGGTGGCGACCGGCACCAAAAAATCCACCGAAGAGGATAAAGCCCGCATCCGCGAACTGATGGGCGACCGCGCCGTCATGCTTGAGGACGGCAACGCCCGTCTGCTGCTGGATACCGCCTATCGCTATAACGCCGACATCATGATCGCCGGCGGGCGCAATATGTATACCGCTTATAAAGCCCGTCTGCCATTTCTGGATATCAATCAGGAACGGGAACACGCCTTCGCCGGTTATCAGGGTATTGTCGCGCTGGCCCGTCAGCTTTGCTCTACGTTGGAAAGTCCAATCTGGCCGCAGGTAAATCGCCGGGCTCCCTGGCATATCTGAAGAAGGAGAGAGGCAATGGCTCAGGTTTTGAAATCGGTAAAACCGCTGGCGACCAGTCCGATTAAAAGCGGCCAGCCGCTGGGGGCGATCCTGGCCAGCATGGGACTGGAAGGATGTATCCCGCTGGTTCATGGGGCGCAGGGGTGCAGCGCCTTCGCCAAGGTGTTTTTCATTCAGCACTTTCACGATCCCATCCCCCTGCAAACCACCGCGATGGATCCGGTCACCACCATCATGGGGTCGAACAATAACGTACTGGCGGCGCTGTCATTGCTGTGCGAACGTCATAATCCCAAAGTGATTGTGGTACTGAGCACCGGTTTGTCGGAGGCCCAGGGCGCCGATCTGGCGTTCGCGTTGCGGCAGTTCAGAGAATCCTATCCTAAATATCAGTCGGTCACGGTGATAACGGCCAGTTCGCCTGATTTCTACGGATCGATGGAAAATGGCTACGCCGCCGTATTGGAAAGCGTGATTGAACAGTGCGTACCGCTGCCGCCGCCAACCAGCGTAATCCGGAAAAAACGGGTGAATCTGCTGCTGGGGCATATGCTCACGCCCGGCGATCATGAATTGATTCGCAGCTATGTGGAAGCATTCGGCCTGCAGCCGATCATCCTGCCCGATCTCGCGGAGTCGCTGGACGGTCATCTGGCGGAAGGCGATTTTTCGGCCTTGACCCAGGGGGGAACGTCAATACGTTTGCTTGAACAGATGGGGCAGAGCGCCTCGACCATCGCCATCGGCGTCTCGTTGCAGCGGGCGGCCAGGCTATTGGAAAGCCGCAGCCACGCGCCGTCATTCTGGCTGCCGCATCTGATGACGTTGGATCAATGCGATGCCTTTATCCATCATCTGCACAAGCTGTCCGGCCGTGAGGTTCCGGCCTGGATTGCGCGCCAGCGCGGCCAATTGCAGGACGCAATGATTGATACCCATGTCTGGCTACAGGATAAGCGTCTGGCGATTGCGGCGGAGGGCGATCTGCTGGCCGCCTGGCTGGACTTTGCCATCAGTCAGGGGATCCGGCCTGAATGCGTGGTCGCCCCGGCTAACCAACCGGGACTCTCTTCATTGCCGGTGGCCGAAGTGCAAATCGGCGATTTGGAGGATGTCGATGATGCGTTACAACGTCAGCAGATAGATATCCTGTGCGCCAACTCTCACGCGGCGTCGCTGGCGCAGAAATACCCTCTAACGTTGGTGCGTATTGGTTTTCCGCTATTTGATCGCATCGGCGAGTTTCGCCGTCTACGGCAGGGCTATGCCGGTATCCGCGATACCCTATTTGAACTGGCGAACGCCATGCGCCAGGCGCATCACGAACTCCCTGTTTACCGCTCGCCCTTGAAGCAGAGCTTCCCGTCAGCCGCTGCGCAGGAACCTGTCATGGAGACCAAGCCATGAGACATTTAACCCGTCAGTTGGCGATCCCCTCCGCCGATAGCTGGATTATTCGTATTGCGTTTGCCAGCGTCGATTTACGCGTTGTCGATCAGCATTTTGGCTCATCGCCGCGCCTGGCGATATATGGCGTACGCCGTAATGAAGTTCAGCTGCTGGAAGTGGCCGATTTCACGGTCTATCACGGCCACAGCGAAGACAAACTGAGCAGCCGCATCAGCGCGGTGGAGGGCTGCTTCACCCTGTACTGCACGGCCGTCGGCGATATGGCATTCAGACAATTGCTGGGGATCGGGGTTAGGGCGGTAAGCGTGGCCCGCAATACGCCGATAGCCATGCTGCTGGCGGATGCCCAGGCGCTGTGCGACGAAGGGCGGGTCAAAAAATCTCTGCGCAAAAAAGACGCCAACCGTTTCCAGGCGATGATGCAGGAAAGTCGTTGGTTTGAAGAGGAATAAGGCTTGTCGGCTGTGCGACAAAACCGACAATTACCGCTGTTTATGCAACAGCGCAACAAGGCTAAATGAGAATATCTTACTGATAATAAATCACTTTCTGACTGGCATTACAATTGCTCAATGATAAGCGTCAGGTACGGGAGCCAATCATGATTCACATCGATGCAATGACCTTACAACAGCTCAGGCAACGTCAGGCGCAACGAAGCCAGGCCACCGCCGGTCTGGCGCTGGTCGTCAGAGGAGACGCCTGCCGGGGCTGGTCGTTACAAATGATATGGCGCGATCGGGCGTTACCCGGCGACCAGTGCCGTGAAATCGAGGGGTTGCGGCTATTCGCCTCCGAGCTGCACTGGCAGCAGTTGGCGCAGGCGCGCATCAGCTCGGATACGCGAGGTATCTGGGTTGAATTTCAGCCGCTGGGGTGTCGGTGTGAAAGCGGGTCGTGCGCCTAGCCGCATCTATACCCAGCATCGCAAAACCTATTGGGTATAAGCCGTAAACAAACGGGAGAAGAGAGCATGTGGAATTATTCCGAGAAGGTAAAAGAACATTTCTTTCATCCGCGCAACGCCCGAGTGGTCGATCAGGCGAATGCGGTCGGCGATGTCGGTTCTCTCAGCTGTGGCGACGCTCTGCGGTTGATGCTACGGATTGACCCCGTTAGTGAAGTGATTCAGGAAGCGGGATTTCAAACGTTTGGCTGCGGCAGTGCGATTGCCTCTTCATCGGCATTGACAGAATTGATCATCGGCAAAACGCTGGACGAAGCCTCACACGTCACCAACCGGGAAATTGTGGACTATCTGGATGGTTTGCCGCCGGAAAAGATGCACTGCTCGGTGATGGGACAGGAAGCGCTGCGGGCGGCGATCGCCAACTATCGCGGGGAGACGCTGGCAGACGATCATGAAGAGGGCGCGTTGATTTGCAAATGTTTTGCCGTTGATGAGGGACAGATCAAACGCGCGGTGCTGACCAATGGGCTGACGACGCTCGAAGAGGTGATCCATTACACCAAAGCCGGCGGCGGATGTACGTCATGCCATGAAAAAATTGAACAGACGCTGGGCGCTATTCTGGCCGCCGCGGCTAAAGATGCGCCGCTTGCAATGGACGTAAAAGCGCAGAAAAACGAACGCTGGTTGACCATTGAAGAGGTGATTAACAGTTTACGGCCGCATATCCAAATGGACGGCGGCGATATCAGGCTGGTCGGCGTGACGGACAACGAGGTGCGCATAACCCTGTCCGGCAGTTGCAACGGTTGCATGATGACGGATATGACGTTGGGCTGGCTGCAACAAAAACTGCTGGAGCGTCTGGGTTATTTCATCCGCGTGGTTGTGGACGCGCCTGCCGCCAACGAGATCATTCTCCAGACTTCCGATTTCTAAGGAACGCGCATATGAAACCAATCTATCTGGATAACAATGCCACCACCCGTTTGGATCCGATGGTGCTGGAAGCCATGCTGCCGTTTTTACAGGATCAGTACGGCAACCCGTCGTCGATTCATGACTTTGGCGAACCCTCCCGGCGGGCGCTGGCCAGAGCGCGCGAACAGGTGGCCAGCTTTCTTGGCGCCCGTCATGACAGTGAAGTGATCTTTACCTCCTGTGCGACGGAAGCCACATCCACCGCCATTCTTTCCGCGGTAGAGGCCTTTCCCGCGCGGCGTGAAATCATCACCACGGAAGTTGAACATCCGGCTACGCTGGCGGTATGCGAACACCTGGAGCGGCAAGGCTATAAAATCCACCGTCTGGGGGTTAACGAGCAGGGCGCGCTCGATCTGGATGTCTACCGGGGGTTGCTGCACGACGGCGTCGCGCTGGTCACCGTGATGTGGGCGAACAATGAAACCGGCGTGCTGTTTCCCATCGAACAGATGGCGCAGTTGGCGCATGAACGCGGCATTCTGTTTCACTGCGATGCCGTACAGACGCTGGGCAAAGTAGCGGTGGCGGTAGCCGATTCAGGCATTGATATGCTCTCTTGCTCGGCGCATAAGATTCACGGCCCGAAAGGCACCGGATGCCTATGGCTGCGGCGTGGCACGCGCTTTCGTCCGCTGTTGCGCGGCGGGCATCAGGAGCGCGGGCGCCGGGCCGGAACGGAGAATATCGCCGGGATCGTGGGGATGGGCATGGCCAGCGAGTTGGCCGCGATCCATTTGCCGATGATGGCGGCCAGCATCGCACCGTTGCGCGACCGGCTGGAGGCCGGATTACGGACGATAGCCGGTACGCGCGTGATGGGCGCGGGACAACCGCGTACGCCCAATACCCTCAACATTGCTTTTGAGTTTATTGAAGGGGAAGCCATTTTGCTGATGATGAATCAGGTCGGCATTGCGGCCTCCAGCGGCAGCGCCTGTACGTCAGGCTCATTGGAGCCTTCCCATGTGATGCGCGCAATGAATATCCCTTATACCGCCGCGCACGGCAGTATCCGTTTTTCACTATCGCGCTATACGCGAGAAAAAGAGATCGACTACGTGCTCGCACAGGTGCCGCCGGTGATCGATCGTTTACGTGCGCTGTCGCCATACTGGCAGCAGGGGAAACCGGGTGAATTCATGCCGGCCTGGGGTTAACCGGGGAGGTTCCGCCGATGAGAACTGTCGTCGTTAATGACACCACTTTGCGCGATGGCGAGCAAAGTCCCGGCGTGGCGTTCAGCGCCGATGAAAAGCTGGCGATCGCCGTATCGCTGGCGCGGGCCGGGGTGCCGGAACTGGAAGTGGGCACGCCCGCCATGGGTGAAGAAGAGTGCGCGCGGATTTATCAGATCCGCCAGGCATTACCGGATATAACCCTGATGGCCTGGTGTCGTCTCAATGAGAAGGATATCCGGCAGGCCGCGCGTCTGGGGGTTAACTGGGTGGATATTTCGCTGCCGGTTTCCGCCTGTTTACGGCAGTTCAAGGTTGGTCTGATGTGGTCCGAGATGCTACAGCGGCTCAGTGACTTGATTCAGTTTGCGCTAGCGCAGGGGCTTCAGGTTTGCGTCGGCGGCGAAGACGCCTCACGCGCCAGCGAGGAGGAGTTGGCCGCGGTTGCCCAGGTGGCGATCGCGGCCGGCGCGGGCCGGATGCGCTTTGCCGATACGCTGGGACTGCTCGATCCGTTTTCGACCATGCAGCAGATCCAGCGGTTACGGCGTCACTGGCTGGGCGAATTGGAAATTCATGCCCACAACGACTTTGGCATGGCGACGGCCAATACGCTGGCGGCGGTGCGCGCCGGCGCGACCCACGTCAGCACTACCATCCTGGGGCTGGGCGAGCGGGCGGGCAACGCGGCGCTGGAACAGGTGGTATTGGGACTCACCCATACCCAACTGGGCGAAACCCATGTGGATACCACGCAACTGACGGCCTTGTGCCAGCAGCTCGCCACGGCCGCCGGCGAGCGCATTCCCTGCCGGCAGCCGTTGGTGGGCGACAAGGTATTCACCCATGAATCGGGCGTACACGTCGCCGGGCTATTGCAAGGGGTTGAAAGCTACCAGAGCATCCCTCCCCAGATACTGGGGCGCGAGCACCAACTGGTGCTGGGGAAACATTCAGGCCGGCGCGCGCTGGAGGCGGTGTTTTCTCAACTTGGTCTGCCGGTGAGCGACGCCCAGATCCCGCAGCTTCAGCAGGCGCTGCGTCTGTTCGCCGAAACGGGTAAACGCACGCCCACCCGGGATGAACTTTGCCATCTTTATCAGGGAATATGCGACATACCGGTCCGGGCGCTTAACGTTGTTTGACGGAGGGGAAATATGGACTGGTTTAATGAATTGCCCGGAATAAGTCAGTTGGAGAGTGCTGAAGACTTCCTGCGTTTCTTTGCCATTCCATTTGATGAACAGAGCGTACGCGTTAAACATCTGCATATCCTGCATGCCTTCAGCCGCCGTTTACGGCGTTACCAGCCAGACGATGAGCCGGATATCTCGCCGCAGCAACGGCAGCAGTTTCGGCTGGAACAGGTGCGTTCAATGCTGATGGAAAGCTACCAATACGTCATCAGCGGCGAACTGCGGGAACGTTCGGAATTGCAAGTCTATCAACGCACCACCCGCTGTTTTATCCCCTGGATGTTACTGGATGAAGGAGAAAGCGTATGAAACCACGCTTTGCATTTGGTGAAGCGGTACGGGTGATCCGTACCGTGCGCAATGACGGAACTTTCCCGGATATGGCGCGTGGCGAGCAGTTGGTACGGCGTGGCGCGATCGGGTATGTGCGGGAATGGGGAACCTTTTTACAAGACAATATTATCTACCAGGTTCACTTCCTGGCGGACGATCGCATCGTGGGGTGCCGCGAGCATGAATTGATCCCCGCCTCGGCGCCATGGGTCGATAGCGCCTTCCAATACGGCGACTGGGTAAGTGCCGCAATGATGCTGGCGACCCATCAACAAATCCGCGTGCAGGCCGGGGATATCGGTCAGGTCATGGGCGTCGAGCGGGAAAAGGATCCTTTACAGTTTATCGTTCTGTTCGGCGGTACGTTATTGCAGGTGCCGGAACATGCGCTGGAGGCGGTAGACCATGACAACAATCTGTAACCTGGATGTACTCGCCATGTGGCAACGCTATTGCCGGCTGAAACTCTCTCTGTCGCTATATCATTGTCTGCCCTGGCAACTGGGGGCCGAACAAAAAATGGCGTTTGCCGGGCAACTGGAGCGGCAATGGCGTCTGGAAGCGGCGATCCGCGAACATGCGGAGCGGCGGGGGATCCGCGCGGATCAGAAAAGCATTATGACGGCGCAGTATGTGCTGCGTACGTTCTTCGATGACGAACAGTCCTGGAACGAGGCATTGGCTCGCGCCGGGATTGATGAAGCCGGGCGCTTACAGGCGTTGACGCACGAAGCGATCCTCACCGCCACGTTGGAAAATGTGGCCAGTCTGGCGCCCAACGTCAGTGAACGGGAAATTGATGAGTGGTATCAGCATAATACGCACCGTTTTCAGCAGCCGGAACAGCGTTTGGCGCATCACTTGCTGTTGGTGATTGACGATACGCAGGTCGATTGTGACAGGGTCACGGTAACCGGGCGCATCAGCGCATTGCAACGCCGTTTACAAATCGACCCGCGCCGCTTTCACCGCCTGGCCAACCGTTTTTCTGAATGTCCGACGGCGATGGATGGGGGAAAAATCGGTTGGGTGGGCCGGGGCGTGCTTTATCCGACATTAGATATGCTGTTATTTTCCCTTGATGCGAACGACATCAGTCCGGTAGTGGAAAGCCCGATGGGTCTGCATGTGTTGTGGTGCGAGGCGATCCGCCCGGCCGGCGAACTGCCGAAGGCGCAGGCACTGGCGCAAATTCGCCAGCAGTGGCAGGAGAAGCTCCGCCAACAGTATCAGCGCCGCTGGCTGGCGGAGATTTTGGGGTAATAATATGGCGCGTTCAATCCGTTGCCGCTGTCGTCAAGTCGCTTTCTTCCGGCAGACTCTCCCGTAGTGAGCAAATAAGATGTTAATCAGGCGCCGGGCGGCGTTTTTCCATATCAAAATTCCGCCTGAAGCTCGCTGATCCACTGGGTGACGCGTTCTTCGGTCAGATTCTGTTGGTTGTCCTGATCCAGTACCAGCCCGACGAAGCGATCGCCATCCAGCGCGGTGGAGTCCGTAAACGAATAGCCCACCGTCGGCCATGCGCCGACCACCTTCGCGCCGGCCTCGCTGACAATGTCATACAGTTCGCCTAACGCATTAACGAAGGCATCGGGATAGCTTTCCTGATCGCCAAGACCGAACAGCGCGACCGTTTTCCCGCTCAGATCGGCATTCGCCAATTCGTCGGCGAACTCGGCCCACGATTCGCTCATACACTCCGAATCCAGGCCGGGCAGCTGCCCGTCGCCCAGCGTAGGCGTGCCGAGAATCAAAATATCGTAGGCCAGCAGATCCGCTAACGATGCGCGATTGATATTCACCGGTTCGTCCGCCCGATCGCCCAACTTTTCCTTGATAAGTTTCGCTACTTTGCGGGTTTTACCGGTGTCGGTACCGAAAAAAATGCCGATAGTGCTCATGGTTTACATTCTCCTAACCTAAAAGGATGCCTGAAAAGGTAATACCGATCGTTTAAGGCACGAGAAACCGGGGGCGACCACGGCGTGAGGCGTCCCTGCGGGAACCTCATCACCGTGTTTCCCCCGAAATCCAGGCTTAAGCGAGCGGCATTAGGGTGTAATCTACTCATCGTCGTCCGCTTCTTGGGCGGTACGTTCAATCGGCAGATAGATCTCTATCCGATCGCCTTCATGCACTTCGCTGTCGGCGGAGCAAAAATGGCCAAAAATCCCCATTCGATGCTTGTCCGGATCCAACCAGGGATACAACGCAGACAACGGTGACGCCAGAAACGCCTCGCGCAGCGTGACAGGCGCCGGCATCTCCATCTCAACGCAACGGCTTTCATAACCATTGGCGTGGGCTATGGTGAATTTCATCCGTGGCAACCTCCGCATCCGGCCCCGCAGCCTGAGCCGCCAGACGTTTCTTTCTTCAGAACGTCACGGCCGTAGCGCAGCACTTTGACGCCGCGGATCCCGGCCAGTACGAAGCCCATGACCAAAAAACCGCCCGGCGGCAACAACATCAGCAGAAAACCGTCATAGTTCGGCAACAGATGCATTTCCAGAAAATGAAATGCCGACCCCAACAGTTGTTCCGCGCCGCTAAACAGCGTGCCGCTGCCGATAATTTCACGGATGGCGCCCATTGAGGTGACCCCGAGGGTAAATCCCAACCCTGTCGCCATGCCGTCCAGCGTGGCGGCAAACGGCGGATTATGGGCGGCGAAGGATTCTGCCCGGCCAAGCAGAGCGCAGTTCGCTACAATCAGCGGGATAAACAGTCCGAGGATTTTATGCAGATCGTGCATCCAGGCATTCATCGACAGGTCAAGCAATGTCACCAGACTGGAGATGATCAGAATATAAACCGGAATACGAATCTGATGCGGGGTGATATGGCGCAGCAGCGACACCAGCAGGTTGGCTCCCGCCAGTACCGCGGTGGTCATGAGCCCCATGCCCAAACCATTGGTGGCGGTGGTGGTCACCGCCATCAGTGGGCATAGCCCGAGGAGCTGTACGTAGGTGATATTATTGGTCCAGATGCCGCTGACCAGAATATCCCGATAGGCGGAGCGTTCAGCCGGCGCTGTCGCGGTAATTTCACTCATTGGATGTTTCCTCCGTCAGGCCAAGCAATTCCTCCCGATGGCGTTGGAACAGCAGCAGCGTTTGATAAACGCTTTTCACTACCGCGCGCGGGGTAATGGTGGCGCCGGTGAACGCGTCAAACTCGCCGCCGTCCTTTTTGACATGCCACTGTTTTTCCGTGGTGTTTTGCAGCGATTTGCCGGTAAAACCGAGGATCCAGTCGCCGTGGCTAAGCTCGATTTTGTCGCCCAGCCCCGGCGTTTCAGTGTGAGAAATGGTCCGTACGCCGGTAAGCTCGCCATCGGCATTGATGCCGATCAACAGGCTAATCACCCCGCTGTAGCCCCTTTCAGCGCCAAACATCACCACGCCGCTGGGCCGGCCTTGCAGCGTTGCCCGGTAAACCTGTTGTTCCCGGCCTTCCAGATTCAGCGTGATTTCGCTATCGACAAGCGAGTTGTCGTGCAGCGCCTGCGGGAACACCGCCGAAAGCTGGCGCTGGGTATCCTCCTGATGACGCAGCGCAATCTCGCTATACGTCGCCCACCAAACGCCGGCAATCAGCAGGCTAATCAACAGGGTAAAGGTGCCAAGCAGTAAACTCAGACTTATCGGGTGGCTGAGCGGCGGCCAACGCAATCCGCCGTAAGAGGCAGAGGCCATGTTATTTCTCCTTCTGCGTTCGATAACCGTAGGCGCGCGGCCGGGTCCAGCTATCAATCAACGGGGTAATCGCGTTAACCAACAGCACCGCAAAAGCGACGCCTTCGGGATAGTTGCCGAAACTGCGAATGACCCAGACCAGCAGCCCGGCCAAGGCGCCGTAATAGAGGCGGCCGCGCGGGCTGCCGGGGCCGGTAACCGGGTCGGTAATAATGAATACCGCCCCCAGCATTAACCCGCCGGTGGTGAATTGCGCCAACGGCGGTAGTATGGTTTCAGGGGCGATAAGCCATTGCAGCGTGCCGGGAAGCAGACAGCCGACCAGCATGGCGACCGGCGCATGCCAGCTAAACACCCGCTGTTGCAATAGCCACAGTCCGCCCAACGCCAGCAATAGCGTGGAGGTTTCGCCAAAACTGCCGTTGTGGGTGCCAATCAGCGCATTCTCCAATGAAAACGGCGCCTGAGCGTGTTCGCGGAACGCGCCGAGCAGCGTGGCGCTGGTCGTACCGTCGGTACTCAGCGAATACACCATGCCGTTCCAGAACTCGGAGGGAACGACCCAGTGGGTCATTTGCACCGGAAAGGAGATCAGCAGCACCACGCGCGCCAGCATCGCAGGATTAAACAGGTTCTGACCAAGCCCGCCGTAAATATGCTTACCCAGAAGAATGGCTATGGCGGAACCCAGCGCCCCCAGCCATAGCGGGGCGTGCGGCGGCAGGCTGAGGGTAAACAGCAGGGCGGTCAGTAATGCGCTGCCGTCGAAAACATGGCCGAGCGACACCGGATTTATGCGCAGGCAGATGGCTTCGCACAGCAGGGCGGTAACAATGCTGGCGACCATCAACATCAATGCCGGCGCGCCAAACTGTATAATGCCCAGCAGCACGGCGGGCATCAGCGCCAGATTAACTTTGTACATCAGGTTTTGCGTGCTGAGACCCTGATGAACGTGGGGCGATGTCAGCATGCGGAGCCCTCCATCGGCACATCTGGCGTGGCGTTGCGGCGACGGGACGGCCGGGCCGCTTTCGCCGCGGCTTTTTCCGCCGCTTCACGAGCCAGACGTTCCTGTCGGCGCAGGCTATTGGCGCTGGCGCGCTGCATTTTCTGCTGCTGGCGTTGTTCCAACCTTAGCTGTTGTTGTCCCCAGTCGAAGAACTGGGTTAACGGCAATACCGCCGGACAGACCCACGCGCAGGAGCCGCAGAGCAGACAGCTGCCCAACCCCAGATCCCGCGCGTTATTCAACGCATCGATTTTCAACTCGGCCAGCATGGCCAGCGGCGGCAATCCCATCGGGCAGGCATCCACACAGCGGCCGCAGCGTAAACAGGCGCTGGCGTGCGGCTGGGGAATTTCATCTTCGGTCAGCAGCAGCAGGCCGCTGGTACCCTTGGTGATTGGCGCATTGAGATCGGTTGTCGCGCGCCCCATCATCGGACCGCCGAGGATCATGCGGGCCGGCGTGCTCTTCATGCCGCCGCAGGCGGAGATGATGGCGCTGATGGGCGTACCGATGGGAACCATCAGATTACCGGGGTGCTCAATCGCCCGTCCACTCACGGTAATCACCCGGTGGGTCAGCGGCTGACGAAAACGGATGGCATGAAAAATGGCAATGCAGGTGCCGACGTTCTGCACCAGCACGCCCATCTCGGGGGAACGTCTGTTATGTGGAATTTGCTGACCGGTCACCGCTTCAATCAACTGTTTGGCCGATCCCATCGGATAAAGCGAAGGCAGGGCGACAACGTCGATATCCGCGTCGTCTTGACACAAGCGATCAAGGCGTTGGAGCGCTTCGCGTTTATTGTCTTCAATACCGATGTAGACATGATGGGCTTTCGTCAGCTGTTGCAAATAACGAATACCGCCAAGCAGAAACTCGGCCTGCTCCTGCATCATGCGCTCATCGGCGGTGATATAGGGTTCACATTCGCCGCCGTTGATGATGAGATATTTGATTTCATGGCGCATCGCCAGCCGGATTTTATCCGCCGCCGGAAACATAGCGCCGCCCATCCCCACAATACCGGCCTGTTCAATGAGCGACAGCATCTGTTCTTCGGGGGAATCATCAAGGGGTTGCAACGCTACAACCTTCGATGCGGACGGCAAAACCTGCAACTGAATATAGCCGGACTCGCCGCTAACGACGTTGATGACCACGCCATTGGCCGGACTGTGCAGCGGGGCGGACATCCGCCCGTACGGCTTCGCCAGCCGTTGCCCTGTGGTGACGGTGTCACCCAAGCTAACCTCGGGGATGGCGGGGGCGCCGGTATGCTGGCGTAACGGCAGCGTCAGCTTATCCGGCAGCGGCAGCGTACGGATCGCCAGATCGCGCGTTAATGATTTGTGGCTATAAGGACGGATGCCGCCATGAGGCGTGGTGAGGGCTTTAAGCATAATCAGGCTCCTGCCGTAACGGTAAAACCGGCTTGGCGACGGCGGGGGTAAGATGAGGATCGGCGTAAAGTTGAATACAGTTGTTCGGACAGGCGCTCACGCATGAGCCACATCCGGTGCAGTCTTCACTGAGTACCCCATGTAGCTGACGGGTTGCCCCGACGATCGCATCAAAGGCGCACTGTTTTGAGCAACGGCCGCAGCCGTCACAGCGTTGCGGGACGATCACCGCCACCATCGGCCCTTGCGTACCGCTATCATCCAGATTGATGCCCATTAAGTCAGCGATGCGTTGCGCCACCATATTTCCGCCAGGGGAGCAGATGGTGACCGCCGCCTCGCCGCCGGCTATAGCGATAGCCGCCTGACGACAGCCGGGATAGCCGCATTGCCCGCACTGTCCGCTTGGCAGCAACGCCGCAATGCTATCAATCATCGGATCGCTTTCCACCTTCAGGTAGATCGAGGCATAGCCCAGCAATGCGCCGATCATGGCGGAAATCAATGGGATGGCGAGTAAGGTAAGTATCAGCATCTCCGACCCCTACGATGACAAACCGGCAAAACCGGTAAAAGCCAGCGCCAGGATACTGGCGGTAATGAAATTGAGCGGGGTGCCTTTAAACAGCAGCGGGGGCAATGCGATGGCCTGCCGTTCCCGTAAACCGGCAAAGATAACCATCACCAGTGAATAACCCAGCGAGGCGCTAAATCCAAACAACACGCTGTGGGTGAAGCTGAGATGTTCCTGAAGTATCAGCAGCGCGACGCCGAGCACGGCGCAGTTAGTGGTAATCAGCGGCAGAAAAATCCCCAGCGTGCGATAAAGCGCCGGGCTGTATTTGGCAATCACCATTTCGATAAGCTGAACCAGCGACGCGATCACCAAAATGACCGACAGCAGGCGCAGATACTCCAGATCGAGCGGTATCAGGATCCAGGTTTCAACCATCCAGCTCAAGCCGGCGGCCAGGGTAATGACCGCGGTGGTGGCGATGGAGATACCGATAGCGGCATGAACCTGATTGGTGACGCCCATAAAGGAACAGAGCCCGAGAAAGCGCGCCAGTACGACATTATTGACCAGAATATTGGTCAGCATGATTAACAGTATCTCTTTCATTTATCCCCCCGCTCGTAACAACCCAAGGAGTATTGCGAAAGCCATGCCAGTTTTTATCGGTTGATGAACACACAAAGATAATGTAAATATCCACAGCCAAAATGCCGATATTGTGAATATTTATGTCGTAATAGCGGCTAAAACCCATATTGAGATCAAGGTTTATCGGGTTCTTCATTTATGAGGAATGTATCTTGCACTTTTTATATGGATATCGGATGTCGCTTAATGATCGTCCTGCAAACTGACAATTTGTCATGAAGCCGACAGAATAGGTAATGCAACCGGAGGGATTCGATGAGCTTATTCATCACGGATGATGTGCAACCGCATACGTCCAATTTAGGGGAAATCAACCAAAGCAAGCGGTCCGTGCAGACGCGCCGCTCGGCGCTTTCCATGTCGGTGTTTGCGGCGTTGTTGGGGGCAGGATGGCCGGTCGCCGCATTTCCGGCCACGTTCGATCGGGTTATCACCGGCGTGCAGGAAGCCGATTCGCAATATGATATCGGCGCCGGCGACGGCGGCGAATGGGTCTATAAATTCCAGGATGGCGATACCATCGCCACCGCGACCAACAAAATCGAAGACAGTTACGCGCTCAACATACGGAACGGAAGTTCGCCGGTGATCTTGCAGGCGGGAGACAACGGCGCCGGCCGGTTAAACATGTCGACCCAGCGCGCGGAGGTAGGAGCCTGGGGCACCGCCATGGCCATCAACGTTGAGCAGGGCAGCCTGACCGTGAACGGCGCGACTTCGGTCTACGCCCAGTCTGACGACGCGACGCCGTTGAGTTCCTCCATCGGCATCCGCCTCTACCAGAGCACCGCCGTTTTCAACGGCGATACGACGATTCGCACCTCTACGCCGGGCTATTCGCAGGGGCTGTGGGTGTACCAAAGCGACGTTACGATCAACGGCGACACCGCGATCACCACACAGGCGCGGGGCGAATCGACGACGGGTATCTACAATTCCGGGGGCGGAAGAAGCAGCATCAGGCTTAATGGAGACGCAAATATTACGGCCTACGGCCTATGGCCCAGCGATAATGTCCACGGCATCTATAACAATAACGCCAATAGTAAACTCTTCATCAGTGGTTCGCTGGATCTGGCGGCGACCTCCAACGGTTCCACCGTATTCGGCATTCGTAACCAGGGGCAGCTCGCAGTGAGAGGCGACGCCACGATCGTCGCCGGGGGACCGCGTTCGGCTTTCGGCATCGCCAATACCTACCGTACCGCACGGATGAGCTTCGACGGCGATGTCGCCATTTCGGTGACCAACAGCACCGGCTATACCCCGTGGGGACTGCCTTCCGCCATTGAGAATGTCTATGGCCGCGGCGCATCGATCAATTTCGCTCAGGGCGTGAACGCGACGATCGCTACGGCGGCTCAGGCTCATGCCGTCCACAATAGCGGTATCATTAATTTCCTCTCCGAACGCGACACCGTAATGTTAAGCGCGAGTTCGACCTGTGATGTCTGTCTGGTGTACGGCGTGAGAAACATCGGCGGTTTAATCAATTTTGCCGGCGGGCTGGATGCCGATGTTTCCGCGACAGGAGAAGGGGCGGCTTACCTGATCCACAATATCGCGACTGACGGGCAGTCCGGCGAGGTTCGCGTGAATAAGGCGGGCCAAGCGCGGGTGAGTCTGGACGGCGATATCGTCACCGGCAGCGTGACGAATGGCGACGGAAACACCTTCAACGGCATCACCGACATTACCTTGTCCGGCGCCGACGCTTATCTGCGCGGGCGCGTACTCGGTTATCAGGATTCGGATATTTCCGATACGTTGAATTACCACACTGGCGCCACGGCGCTGAATTTCTCCAAAGGCGCGCGTTGGATACCCACCGCCGGCGGGGATGACGTCAACGATTTCGGCTCCGGCGGCCTGACGCTCGGCGCGGGCGGCATCATCGATATGGCGTCCGGCTGGGGCGCGTTCTCGCCTGGCTCCGTACCGGCCTACAGATTGCGCACGCTGCAAATCGACAGTTCAACCGGCAACGCGGCGGTGACCATTGAGGACGGCGCCCAAATTCTGCTACTCAGCGATATTCGCCACGGACAGGCCGACCAGATCGTCTTTGGCGGCGGGATCGCGCGTTTTGACGCTTCCGGCACGCAACACATTGGCGTGGTCTACGATCCGGTACTCGACGATACCTCATGGGTTAATGAAGCCACGTTACAAACAGGCAAACAAATTGATGCCGCGGCGGATATTACGGTTATTGACGCCAGTCAGGCCGCCGGCGGAACCGCCAGTCTAAATAACGTTGCCGGTCTGGAAGCGGGATGGTCGCAGAATTATGAGAACGATTTGGTGGCGTTCACCTATACCCCGACGCTTGAACGCTCGGAGGACGGAAGCCAAGTGCGGCTTACCGGCATCAATATTCATGGCAACGGTTCGGTGACGGCCAGCGCGGCGAACGTCGGCACTTTGCTCCTTGATAATATTGATGACGCTAGCGTCGAAGCAAGCAACATCGCCATTAATAGTCATAACGCCTACAGGATAGCCGACGACGGGATCCGCCCGTCCGAAACGGTGTTGACCGCCGCCGACGCCGCCGATAGCCTGCTGGGACTGTGGATACAGTCGTTCGAAGCCGCTCGGCTGTCCGGCGCGCGGGCATTTGTCGATGCCGACGCCCCGCATATGTGGATCAATGCCGGCGGTAGCCAGCGTAAAGTGGATACCGCGTATGCAAGACATTACCGCCAGGATATCCAGACCGTGACGCTCGGCGGCGAGCGGAGCATCGACCTGGACACATCGGCATTAATACTGGGCGCGAGCGTCACGCAGGGGCGTTCGACAAGCCGGTATGAACAAGGCCGCGGAAACCTTACCTCGCTAGGGGTCAACCTCTATGGCGGCGTCGTCGGCGACCATGGCGGCTATCTGCGGTTCGGCGCGGGTACCACCCGCCTGCGCAATAACTACCATGCTACCGACAGCCAAAGACGCTACAGCGCCGGCAATTTGCGCACCAATGCCTTCATGACCGCGATCGAAACGGGCTATCCATTCCCGCTAAGCCCATCGCTGTCCCTGCAACCGCAGGCTTCCATCGCTACCGGCGTGCTGCAAGGCGATCGCCATCAGACGTCGACCGGCGTGTCGATGGAGATGAAACGCACGGCGGTGACCCTTGCCAAAGCGGGCGCGACGCTCGTTTACCGCACCCGCGGGAACGCACTGGACCATGAATTCTATCTCCGGGCGCTACGCACCCAGACCTACGGCGGCGATATTAATGTTGTGGCGACCAAGAACGGCGGGCGGATATCGCCTCATTCCGGCCCGTCGCAGCGCAGCGGTCACGAAATAACCTTCGGCACATCCATGACGTTTAATAAACCACAGCTCCGCATGTTCATCGAGATAGGCAGGGAACGATCTTCCGGCGTGACCGGAGATTGGACCGGCATTGTCGGTGTTCACTACCGCTGGTAGCGTTTCGAATCGAGAGTAATGGTCCCGGCTCAGCATGCGGGACCACAATAAATAGCATTTCCGAGGTCAATGACTAACCTTACCAACCCCGTCATTCCCGCGTAGGCGGGAATCAGCCAATGGCTGTTTACGGTTTCATCGGGAGATTCCCGCCTACTACTGCGGGAATGACAACTGTGGGGCTGCGAAGGATGACAGGGATACATCAGCAGCTTTGTCAGCAGTCTGATTTCCGCTTTTCCCCCGTGCCAGACTCCCGTCCCGCCCGCTTTTTAGGTCAATAAATGTTCAATTAGAGTGCAGGGATCTGCGCCAAAAATGAGCAGATGGATAAACGTTCATGATGTGATGGCGTTCACAGACAAAGAGAAATCCACCGAACGGGGGCAAAACCCTTATTGAGATCAATGTTTCCGCGTTTTTTCTTTCAGAAGGAACGATTCTTGCAGTTTTCTTATGGTTATTTCGTGTCGTTCGCTAGCTGTCCCGCAATCTGACGATTGTCATGAAGCCGACAGAATCCGCCATGCAAACCGGAGGGGCCCGGATGAGTTCATCATTAATCTTGGACGATGTGCAGTTGATTACATCATCTTTCGGGGGAAAGGGGTTGCATGCGGCAGTGTTCCATACCGTCGTAGAGCAATCCTCTGTTGCTATTTCGATTACCGATCCGCAGGCGAATATTGTCTATGTCAACCCGGCATTCTGCGAACTGAGCGGCTACACGCGGCAGACGCTGATCGGCGCCAATCACAATCTGTTGTCCAGCCGGCATACGCCGGAATCGGTTTATCGCTCCATGTGGGAGACGATTACAACGGGCGACTCCTGGAGCGGTCAGTTGATTAACCGGCGCCGCGACTCTTCGCTTTATCTGGCTGAAGTCACCATTTCCCCTATCGTCAATGCGCAGGGGGAAATCGAACACTATCTCGGCATGCATAAGAATATCAGCGAACGTTACGCGCTGGCGCAGCGGGTACGTAATCAGATGACGCTGATTTCCGCCGTGCTGAACAATATCCCGGCAGCGGTAGTGGTCGTGGATGAGCGGCAAAAAATCGTGATGGACAACCTGGCTTATAAAACGCTCAGCGCCGACTGCGAAGGTCAGGAGCCGCTGGTATTACTGGATTGCCTGAATCAGGCGGAGCCTTCCGCCATGCTGCCGCTGACGATCCGCGGGTCGCAGCGCTGGTTTTCGGTCAGCAATTGGCCGCTGCATGCGGTTAATGAAGAGGCCAGTCTCTATTTCACCGACAACGCGCCCCCGCGGCAGCTTGTGGTGATCGTCGATTGCACGGAACAGCAGCGGCGGATGACGCAGGAGCGGCGCACCCAGCTCGAACGGCAAATCAATGTCAACAAGATGATGGCGGCGATCCGGGAAACGCTGGATGCGGCGTTAATCCAGCTCAGCTGTCCGCTGAATATGCTGTCCGCCGCTTTGCGTCTGAATCCCGATGCCGATAGTATCGCGCTGCGGGCGGCCTGGAATGAAGGCAAAGAAGCGGTTGCGCGCTTAACGGCATGCCGTCCCTCCATGAATCATGAACCGCCGGACAGTTGGCCGGTGATCGGCATGATGGCGGATCTGGCGGAACTCTACCAATATCGTCTGAGCAACATCGGCAAACTGGTGTGGTCCTGCTCCGCGCCCGATTTAACCCTGCGCGTTCAGCGCACGCTGGTTCTTACCGCGCTCAGCCTGTGGCTCGATCGTTGCCTGATTTTGCCCGTCAGGGAAGACGGTGAAGCGATGATTGAGATTCGGGCCAGCCGGCAGTGTCACCAGATACGCTTTGCCGTCTGCGACAACCTGCCGACATCCATGCAGGACGCGCCGCATCCCATGGTGGAAATTTTGGCGACAGGCCAGTGCATGGAACTGCGCCTGATTCAGATGATCATGTCGCAGTTACGCGGCACGGTCAGCGTAGAAAACCTGTCATCGGGCGCCACACGGATGACGCTTGCTCTGCCGCTTGATGGTTTATACCTTACCGGCACCGATACCCTGGGAGGATAATAGATGCCTCATTTTCCAACGACAGAACGCGTTTCCCGCCGCTTAGATCTGCAACAGCAGATGGCCGCGCTGCATAAAATCAGCGTAGCGCTGAGTCATTCACTGGATTTGCAACAGACGCTGGAGGCGATGATCCAGGTGCTGCACGACCATGCGTTTATGCAATATGGCATGGTGTGCCTGTTTGATAAAGACCGTTCGTCGCTGTTTATTGAGGCATTGCAGGGGTCTGATACCCAGGTTATCAAAGGGGGACGGAGCGTTCGCTATCGGGTGGGGGAAGGTATTTTAGGCTCGGTGATGAGCCAGCGAACCTCGCTGGTTTTGCCTCGCGTGTCGGATGATCCGCGTTTTCTGGATCGGCTCAACCTTTACGATTACGCTCTGCCTTTTATCTGCGTTCCCATCCCCGGGCCGGATGAGATGCCATTGGGCGTTTTAGCCGCGCAACCCATGGAACTGCATGAAGATCGCCTGCCTTCCAGCACCCGTTTTCTGGAAATGGTGGCCAATCTGATCGCGCAAACCGTCCGTTTGATCTGTCATGCCAAAGGCGAAAGCGAGGCGCTTCGCACCGAGCGCGATAGCCTGCGCAGAAAGGTTCAGCAGCAGTACGGTTTTGACAATATTGTCGGGAAAAGTCAGTCGATGCGGCATATTTTCGACCTGATGCGCCAGGTATCGCGCTGGGATACCACCGTATTGATTCGCGGCGAAAGTGGAACGGGTAAAGAGATGATCGCCAACGCCATCCACTACAACTCGCCACGCGCCGGCACGCCGTTTGTGAAGTTTAACTGCGCCGCGCTGCCTGATTCACTGCTGGAAAGCGAACTGTTCGGCCATGAGAAAGGCGCGTTTACCGGCGCGGTTAAACAACGAAAAGGGCGCTTTGAACTGGCGGACGGCGGAACGCTGTTTTTGGATGAAATCGGCGAGAGCAGCGCGTCGTTCCAGACCAAACTGCTGCGGATCCTGCAGGAAGGAGAAATGGAGCGGGTAGGCGGCGATGAAACGCTGCGCGTGGATGTGCGCATTATCGCCGCGACCAATCGTAATCTGGAAGATGAAGTCCGCGCGGGCAACTTTCGCGAAGATCTCTATTACCGCCTGAATGTCATGCCGATCTTTCTGCCGCCGCTACGGGATCGGCTTGAAGATGTGCCCGATCTGGCCCAGTTCCTGTTGACCAAACTGAGTAAACGGCAAGGGCGGGCGCTGCACATCAGCGACGGGGCGTTGCGGCTGTTGATGAACTATGACTGGCCGGGCAACGTGCGCGAACTGGAGAACTGTCTGGAGCGAGCGGCGGTAATGGCCGAGGACGGCTTGATAGACCGCGACGTGATCCTGTTCAACTACAAGGAAAATGCCCTGATGCCGCTCAACCGCGCCAAAACCAATGACGCGGTAGCGAATGCCGGCAACGAACCGAACATTGAAAATATCCAGGATGAACGGCAGCGTTTGATCGCCGCATTGGAACGCACCGGTTGGGTGCAGGCCAAAGCGGCCCGTTTACTGGGGATGACGCCGCGCCAGGTGGCTTACCGCATTCAGATCATGAACATCAACATGCAGCGTATTTAATGTCGCATTCAGTACATTGTCTGACAATGTTAGTTATAAAGCAGCGAATAACTGGAATAATACATTGTTAAATAAGTATTTTTTAATTTATTCGGCCCGGCATGGCGTTTGCACGAAAAATGATGAGGTTCGCTCATTACCGGGGTTAAGCATATGGCAAATAACGCATCATTTTCAGGCAAGCGTTCATGCGGGCCGATGAACACGGCTCACTTTACACCTTTACAGGCGGATAAAATTTCCCGCCATCCGTGTTACTCACCGCTGGCGCATCACCGCTATGCACGTATGCATCTGGCCGTGGCGCCAGCCTGCAATCTGCAGTGCAATTACTGTAACCGGAAGTATGATTGCAGTAACGAATCCCGTCCCGGCGTGGTTTCTGAGCTGCTGTCGCCTGAACAGGCCATCGCCAAAGCCAAATATGTCGCCTCCCAGATCCCCCAGCTATCGGTTATCGGTATCGCGGGACCGGGCGATCCGCTAGCCAATATCGCCCGAACGTTCAAAACGCTGGAAGGGTTGCGTGCGGAAATGCCGGATATCAAACTGTGTCTATCGACCAATGGACTGATGCTCCCTGACGTGGTCGATCGACTGATTGACGTAGGGGTCGATCACGTTACCGTAACGGTCAATGCGATCGATGCCGTCATCGCCGAAAAAATCTACGACCACCTGTGGTATGAAGGGGACAAGCTGCAAGGGCGCATAGCCGCCGATTTGCTGATAGAGCGGCAGGGTGAGGGGATCCGCAAACTGGCCGAACGCGGCATCATGGTGAAGGTGAACTCGGTGCTGATCCCGGACATCAATGCCGCGCATCTGAATGACGTCAGTTTGCAGGCCCGTCAGTGGGGTGCCGTGCTGCATAACGTCATGCCGCTGATTGCCAAGCCGGAACACGGCACACGGTTTGGTTTGGCAGGCGTACGCGAACCCGATACGAATGAACTTGGGGAAGTGCGCAGCCAGTGTGGCCGCCATATGCCGCAGATGGCGCACTGTCATCAATGCCGTGCCGATGCGATCGGCATGCTGGGCGATGACCGTAGCCAGGAGTTTCCGCTATCATCGTTACCGCCGCAATCCGAACCGATGTTGCCTTCACTGTTTCGCCGGGCCAGCATTCAGGCCAGCATTGCAACGCAGGGAGAGTCGGAAGAGCCTGACGCCTGTCTGGTGGCGGTGGCAACCGGGAAAGGCGATGTAATTGATCAGCATTTTGGTCATGCGGATCGCTTTCATATTTTCAGCATTTCCAAAGCCGGCATCATTCCGCTGGGCGAGCGCTTTACCCAACGCTATTGCCAGGGGCCGGATGACTGCGGCGAAGATGAACCCGAAGATCGCCTCGAACGGGTTATCGCGCTGCTGTCTGACGTAAAGGCGGTCTTTTGCGCCCGTATCGGCCTGACGCCCTGGCAGCGTCTGGAGTCCGAAGGGATAGAGCCTTACGTCAACGGTGCCTGGCAACCCGTACGTGAAACGCTTGAACAGTGGCGCGCCGAGCGTATCCCGCCGGAGGTAAACCAGAAGGGAGTGGCGTAATGGGCCAGACACCGGAGATATGGTTACGTTACCTGGTCGACAATCACCTACGCGGTCTGTCCCGGTTTCCGACGCGGATGAATCTGGACGATGGCGCCTGGCAGGCGTTGCTACAGCGGCTGGAACTGACTGAAACGGCACGGCCCGAGTATTTGCATCAGCAGGATGAACTGTTGAGCAGCTTATTGATGCCGCGTCGTCAGGAATGCGAGCAGCTTGCCGACTGGCTCTCTCAATACATGGCGGAGCAGGCCGCGCCGATGCATCTTTTAATCGCCAGCGCATCAATGGGGTTTAATCATCTGTGGCAGGATTTAGGCCTGGCTTCACGCGCGCAGCTGCGGGAGTTAATGACGGTCTGTTTTACGCCGCTGGTTGCCATGAATGACAAAAATATGCGTTGGAAAAAATTTTTCTATCGGCAGGTTTGCCTGACGCAGGATGGGGAACTAATGTGCCGTTCGCCATCCTGCGAAAGCTGTAGTGAAATTGATTTCTGCTTCTCGCCTGAAGACTGATGTTCTATAAGATGATCGATAACAAAGTTAATAGAATAGGCTGACAGTAATATTTTCTCTCAGTTCTTTAGTCAGAGAGGTTATATGTCAGTACCCGATAGCAAAAACTTTAAATGCGTTTATTTAATTTTATTCCATTAGTAAATGACACTATTGGTTACTAAAAAACTTATTAGTTTGATAATGGTAATTTTTTGACAAGCATAATTTTCCCGTAAACGCGCCATATTGATCCATATCATTTCCTCTCAGTCGTCAGGGCGTATTTTAAATTATTCCATTAGTTAATGAATGAAATCAACGAGTGGCGATACCGGCGTCGCCTCTGCTTTTATTTCATTTGCTGGAATATAATATGAGCAAAGTAGCAGACAATACTCAGCGGCTTGCCGCCTTGGCTAATGATAATATTCTTCCGCTTATCACAAAGCTTGCGCTTCCTACTATCGTAGGCGTCAGCGTGAGCGCGTTGTATCAGATTCTGAATGCTTTTTTTATCGGACGTTTGGGCACACAAGCCATTGCGGCAATGGCGCTGACTTTTCCCTTTGCGATCGCCATTTCCTGTATTGGTCTCTGTTTCGGTACCGGGGTCGCTTCCTTTATTTCTCGCTTCCTGGGCGCTGGGGATAACGAGAAAGCCAGCCAATATGCGCTTTCGTCGATAGCGTTGGGGGCGGTCTGCGCCATCTTGCTTTGCATATTTATTGAGTCTTTTTCACTGCAAATTTTTTCCGCCATGGGGGCGACAGACGAGACGTTGGTATTATCACAACGTTATTTGCGCTGGTTACTGATTGGTTATGTGCTGGTCGTTCTCAATATGACCGCCGGTTTTATTACCCGGGCGGAAGGTAATACGCCTTTCAGTATGCATACTCAGCTTGCCGCCTTTATCAGCAATGCCATTCTCGATCCCATATTCATCTTCTACTTCGATTTCGGCATTGAAGGCGCGGGGATTGCCACGTTAATCGGGCAGTGCGTATCGGTGGCGATGTATACCGTGCATTTTTCTTCCGGCCGCAGCGTGATAAATCTGAAAGCGGGCTTTGCAAACGGAAAAGGGCTTAGGGCCATCGTCAGAGTGGGATTTCCCGCCGCGATAAACTCGCTGTTGCAGGTCATCTCCATTTCTTGCTTAAACAAGATCGCCATGAACTATGGCGATACGGTTATTGCAGGGGTTGGGATCGCATCCCGCTTGTTAATGGTCGCTTCACTGCCGATAAACGGATTATGCATGGGCTCACAGGCCATCGTCGGGTATAACCTTGGCGCGAGGAAAATACAACGCGTCCACGAAGTGGTGAAAACGCTAACCCTGTTTGCCTGTGGCGTCGCGCTGCTCTATACGGTGATCTGTTTCTTCTTTTCCCGATCGATGGCCGCGTTTTTCTCAACCGATCCGCATGTTATTGCTGTGGCGTCTCTCGCCATTATCATCTTCCATATTTCTATGCCGTTTATTGCATTACAGCAGGTCTGCCTGATGTATTTCCAATCGGTCGGCATCGCTAAAACAGCGCTGTATATCTCTCTGTTGCGCTACATGGTACTGACGGTGCCGCTGCTGCTTATTCTTTCCTGGTACTGGGGCATTACCGGCATTTATTACTCTTTGCCGCTTGCCGATATTTTGACGGGATGCGTCTGTGTGCTGCTTCTGCGCACACAATTAATCCAAATGCGCATGCAGTGGCAGCAAGTATGAGCAGAGCGCGTGCTTGCGTCACAGCGGGCACGCGATTTGTTGATGATTATTATCCGATAGTAACGCCACATGAGGATTAATGCGTCTCTTTCTCAGAGATATAGTAAGACACGTCGGCCTTGATCATTGCTTCTGCAATATCTGTCGCCATCTTTTTCTCAATCGCCTGATCGGCATCAATTAATGCTCTGGCGCTTTCGCTATACAGTATTTTTTTACGCTCATCATCGGTATACGTTGTACAGTTCTTATAAATCGTATCGAACATATTGTTATAAGTGATATTCATTTGTTGCAACGTATTTACCTCATCAGGTTTTAAATACTCACGATTGATGTTGGATGTGGCCGCCGGATGGAGGATAAATGATGCGCCTTTCATCGCCAGGCGTTCTTTCGCCGCGCAATAGAACATGGTGGCCGAAGAGCCTACCATTGACATGTTCACCGTGGTTACTGGAATGGGTGAGCTTTTTATCGCTTCATAGGTCATGTAACCATTATCCATGTCACCCCCGTAACTGTTGATATAAAAATATATATCCTTCAGATTAGGGTAAGTCGCGTTAATCTCATCCAGAGCGGACATCACATCTACGGTTTTACCTTCAGTCACGTCGCCGACATAGACAATTTTGACATGCTCAACATTGGCGTTCTTGATATTTATTTTTTTAATTACAGAAACGTCAGCAAATGATTGCAATGGCAGTAAAGGTAATATAATAAAAGAGAGTGTTTTAAAAACAGATAATGAGAAATCATTTTTCATAAAGGCTATTTTCCCGTTGGAAATTTTAATTAAAACGATAGTAGCGGTTTATTATCTCAATGCAAGTGCTATAAGTTTTTTTGATCATGAAATAGTTTTTTGTTACAAGCAGGTAATTTAAATGATATTTATTCTTTAACTATTTAAATATTTGATGAATTAACACTGATGCGATTTCTCGTTTTAACTATTTATCACATAAATAATAAATGGATATTCATAATATTTTTCCGCGATTATTTCGTGTATAGACATACGGTGCACCCAATTGAGATGTCGGTGGAAACGCCGGTACAAAACTCGTTGAGAAGAGCACGGTTGGGTTTGGTATTCATCGTATCTCCTCAATCATTCCATTAGAAACCCGATTCCCCGCTCGGATGAGGCTATTTAAAGGCTGATCCTACACATACCGGGTACGTCTAAAGCGGGAAAAGTTTCGCCACGATGAAATCAACGAACACCCGGATCTTGGGCGACAGATAACGACTCGACGGCCAAAGCACATGGAAAACCATACTCTCCCGGTTGTAGTCGTTCAATACGGTTATCAGTTTGCCTTGCCGCAACTGTGAGCGCACCGCGATTTCAGGCACACAGGCAATGCCCAGCCCCTGTTCCGCGAAGCTCACCTGCGGGTCAAGGCTATTGGTCACCATACTGGCGGACAGTTCAATGGCAGGCATACCGTCAGGGCGCGACAATGGCCAGACATCCTGTTTACCCGTGGCGGGAAAGCGATAGAGCAGGCAGGCATGGCTTGCCAGATCTTCCGGCGTAAGCGGGATACCCGCCTTATCGAAATATGCGGGAGCGCCCACGATCACCCTGCGGCAAGTCCCCAGCCATCGCGCGGTAAGCCGTGAATCGCCTGGCGTTCCGGTGCGGACAACGGCATCGAATCCCTCCTCAATGACGTCCACCAGACGATCTGAATAATCGATATCGAGCGCTATATCGGGATAGAGCCGCTTGAAGTCCCCCAGTTTGGACATAAAAAGCGTACCGACCGACGGGAGACTGATGCGCAGCTTGCCCTGCGGTATTTTCTTCGTTTGCAGAAGTTCGGCTTCGGCAGACTCCACCTCGCACAGAATACGCCGGCAGCGTTCAAGGAACACCGCACCTTCCGGCGTCAGGCTGACGGTGCGGATGCTGCGCAGCTATCGGGGAGCGCTGATGGTGGTATCGCACGACGATGCTTTTATGGACAAGCTTGAACTGACGGATCGTCTGCTGGCGAACGAACGTGGATGGACGCTGGAACCATACTGATGTGAATCGGCGTCTGGCCTTGCTTGTCCATTGTTAATCGGTGTATTTATTGGGATAGCGATAATAACAACAGGCGCATATATGTTTGAAATACGGATTTCTACCTTGCAGGATGCCGATCGCGTCATTACTGAAGAGCGCTTGTTCCTGCTGCTTGCATCGGCAACATCATCACTTTTTCATAAGGATGAAGGATGATCGAAAGTACGGTATTTATAACCTACGTGAGTATTGTTTTCGGTTTTGTATTCATTCCGGGGCCGGCGACATTGCTCACTGTGGCGCTGGCATCAAGTTCCGGAACCCGGGTAGGGCTTGCGACCGGCGCAGGAATAGCCGTGGGGGATTTATTTCACACGCTAATGGCCGTTATCGGCGTCTCAGCCATTATTGCCGCGTCGGCCACGCTATTCAGTATTATCAAATTTATTGGCGCGGGATATCTCCTGTACCTGGGGATCCGAACGCTGTTGCAAAAAACACATACCTTTGGTGGAATGAATTTACCGCTCGTAAACGCAAAATCGGCGTTTATCAGAGCGGTGATCACCGAGGTGTTCAACCCCAAAACCGCTTTGTTTTTTCTGGCCTTTCTGCCGCAGTTTATCCGTACCGAAACCGGCTCGCCGGCGCTACAACTGGCGGAACTGGGTATCACGTTTGTCGCATTAGGCTTATTGAGTACCGCCGTCTTTTCGCTAAGCGCGGGCTGGATTGGCGAATTCATGCGCAAGAGGCCGTCCGCACTTAAGCTACAGGGGAAGATCACCGGACTGATTTATTGCGGGCTGGGCATCCGTATTGTTATGCAGGGAAAATAACCGCAAGAAGGTAGATATAGACGCGCACGATATCAGGCGTCGTTAATCAGGACAATTCCGGCCTGCAATTTCATTCAAGACAGAAAAAAATGACTGCCTGACAATGCGCGAAGCGATATCAATCAGGAGTTATTTCATGTCCGCTGTTTTCCAGTACGCCGATCTTATCCGTTCGGAATATCCAGAACTTGCTCAGCTTAATAGATTCCATTCTCTGGCCTGATTAATCGCCTGAATTCGGCCACTGACCTGCAACTTTTCATACACCTGCTTCAGGTGCCATTTTACCGTCTCAAACGAGATCCCCAACGAGCGGGCGATCCCCTTATTGGAATAACCATCGGCAATGAGCTGGAGCATTTGTTGTTCGCGTTCGGTCAACACAAGTGACTGTGATTGCGGGATATCATCCGCCGGCAGTCCGCCTTCGTCCGCGGCCTGTTGCGATAATATCGCGATCGTCTCGGCCCATTCGGCGCTAGGGGGCAGTTTCTTGCATAATGGACTGAGCAAAGGCAACAGGTCAGGGCCGGCATCCAATAGGCTACGCTGGAGTTTTTGCTGTATCGCCCGCTGTAACACCGGTTTGAAGATCTCGCAAGCGCGCGCTTCCTCGCCTGCTCGCCGCAGGGCGACCGTCTGCATAATTCTTAACCGTACGGCCGACAACCACTCTGCGCATTGCTCCTGTGCGCCGGCCAACTGGTCGATCATGTCGGCAGCGGCCAACGGTTCACCTTCGGCAATCAGCAAACGACTGCGGCTTACGCGCAGATAATAGAGAATAACATTCTGGCTCGGGGCATCTTTCCCCGGCCCGGATTCATGAGCTAACGCGTGCAACTGGCCGAGTATGTGTCTGGCGCCGTCGATATCCCGCTGCCGAAGGCGCACCGCTAGCCGTTCGGCCAGCAACGGCGCCCGCGCCCGAGACCAGCCCCGGCCGATCGCCAGTCCTTCGGCGTGCAGCAGTAACCGATCGGCTTCGCCAGACTGCTTGTTTAACTGCGCCTGACGCGCCAAAACGATATAGCAACGGCTGAGGCTATCAGGCGGACAGAAATTATCGATCATATCCAGCCGCAAGGTGAGCAGCGCGTCAATCCGGCCCACATCACCCTGTTCCCAGGCAATCTCCGCCAGAATAGGGGCGAGCGTCGCACCACTGCTGGAATTATTTCCGGTATGCCGTTCGGCATACCGCAGCGCCTGGGATGCCTGACGCTCGGCTTCAGCCAGATTGCCCTGGCGCAGATAGCCCTGGGCCACCACAAACGCGCGGTAAACTTCAACGAACAGGTTCCTGTTCGCGACTTTAGTGCCCGGCAGGCGGCGTTGCACATTCAGAGCCTGCTCCGGGCGTAAATCAACCAGATGACAATAGCTGAGAATATTGCATACCAGGCCGTCCACCCAAACATCGCCGCAGGGAACTTCGCGTAATAGCGGTTCAGCCAGGGCAATACTTTGCGGAATGTTTTCGGCAAAGGCTTCGCAAATTGCCCGAATCACCTGTAACTTAATCCAGATGCTGTGCGTCAGGCCGTCGCGGTTGTCCGCCACCAGCACGGCGATGGCATCAAGTAACTGGCGGGCGTCATTAAAACGAAAATGATGTGCCAGCGCCCAGGCCAGATTGAGCTGTAGATCAATGCGGGAAGGCTCCAGGTTGGCGGGCAGATAGCGCATCCAGCGCACCAGCGTATCAATATCGCCTTCTTCGGCCAGCGATTGAGCCCCGGCTTCGGCATGCTTACTGCCTGTTTTGCCGGCGGCTAAGGTGTGCCGTACCGCTTCAGACCATAAATTCTGACCGGCAAACCAATTACCGGCCCGTTCGTGCAGGATCCGGATGTCTTTATCCGCTGAGTTTTGCAGCCGGTTGAGCAACGTATCGCGTATTAGCGGATGATAGCGGAACCAGGAGCCGCCTTCGCCCAGGGCACAGAGAAACAGGTTGTGCCGTTCTATCCAGGCCAATATTGCCTCGCCGTCGCTCCGCCCGGTTACGGCATTGCACAAGGCGGGGTTAAGGCGCTGAAGTATGGACGTGCATAACAGGAAGTCGAACACTTCTGGCGGCAGCGGCTTGAAAATAACCTCTTCCAGATAGCGGGTAATCGTACGGGAACTTTCACTCAGGCTGCCGATAAAGCAACCGGGATCAGTGCGCCAGTCGGCCGACAGGGCGGCGAGCTTCATGCCCGCGATCCAGCCCTCGGTCAGGGAGATAAGCCGCTGAATATCCTGCTTTCTGACCATCGCCGGTGTTGAATCCATAAAATAGGCGTTGGCTTCCTCAAACGTGAAGCGCAGATCGTTATCGTAAATTTCCGCCAGTTGATCCTGAATCCGCAGGCGGCTCAGATCCAGAAGCGGCCGGGAGCGGCTGCCGATAATCAGGTGCAGAGAAGAGGGGGCATGATTAAGAAGATACGCGAGCCCGTCACCTATTTCGCGCTGGCTGATGCTTTGATAATCATCCAAAATCAGGTACAGCGGATGCGGGCAATGGTGCAATTGGTTGATGAGCGACGCCAGAAACATCGAAAAATCGGCGGGCAGTTCGCCCTTCAGACACTGTTGGAAGGCTGCGCTCCACTCGGGATACAGGGGCCGTAGCGCCTCCAGCAGATAACGCATAAATAACAGCGGCGTGTTGTCGTCTTCGTCAAGGCTTAGCCAGACCACCGCATCCCCTCGCTGCCGGCGACGGTGATACCACTGCGCCAGCAGGGTGGTTTTACCAAATCCTGCCGCGGCGCAAACCAGCGTCAGGCTGCATGATGCAGCCTCGTCAAGCCGTTGTAACAGACGCTCTCGCGGCAACAACATCCCCGATGTGCGCGGTGGCGTAAGTTTGGTGAGGATCAGCGGCAGCTTGCGCGTAAAGCGAAAAGGTTCTTCATTAACAAATTTTGCCAGCGGGTAGTGCATTGGGAGTAAAAACGCCATACGTGCCGATGTTTCCTTTATTCAATAAGTGTTTTCAAGGTTGTTAACGAGGATCAACCGAACCAGCACGCTATAGCTTGTCCCATCCGTATTCGGCCCCCCCAACCGGGGGGGTATACCGTGTTTGTTCACTTCTATAAAGTATAGCCATCTTCCGCAAATAGAGCAGGAACAAGTGCTTAGCGCTCCGCACGACCGTACCGGCAGGGAACGGAGCTGAATGAGCAACAGGTTGTGACCGGCTTATCGCAAGATGCGCGAATCGTGAGTTTGAAGAACACCTGCACGCTGAAAATATCAGCGGCGATATCCCCGAATTCATACACCTACACGCCAGTGAACAGGACATCGCGGTCAGCATATGCGAAAAACCTGACGTATATCACGATTATATCGGGTCAATTCTGCGGGGTCACGGCCATTGTGCCTTGCACTTGAGGCGACGGATGAAAGTTTCGCCTGGGATGATTTTGTTCGCCCCAGGCTGTCGGAAGCAGTGCTCGGCGTCATTCCCACAGCGAATGAGCGGGCATTGCATCAGTAACTATTGGTTTATTTGATCAGTAATGAGGTGGGTTCAGAGTATGGCTATCGAAAATAAAGTAGCGTTGGTAACCGGCGCCGGGCAGGGTATTGGCCGTGGTATCGCATTGCGTCTGGCCAGAGACGGGGCATCGATAATGCTGGTCGACGTTAATCGTTCCGGTCTGGATAAGGTGGCCGCGGAAGTTGAAGCATTGGGGCGTAAGGCGGCAACGTTTGTTGCCGATATTTCCGATCGCGCTCAGGTTTACGAAGCTATCGATCTGGCTGAGAAACAGTTAGGTGGATTCGATATTATTGTCAACAATGCGGGTATTTCCCAGGTTCAGGCGCTGGCCGATGTCACGCCGGAAGAGGTTGATCGCATCATGCGTATCAACGTGCAAGGGACACTCTGGGGCATTCAGGCCGCAGCGAAGAAATTTATCGACAGAAAACAGAAAGGCAAAATCATTAACGCCTGCTCCATTGCCGGTCATGATGGTTTCGCTTTACTCGGCGTTTATTCCGCCACCAAATTTGCCGTGCGCGCCTTGACCCAGGCCGCCGCCAAAGAGTATGCCAGCCGCGGAATCACGGTGAATGCATACTGCCCGGGGATTGTCGGCACCGGAATGTGGGAACATATGGATCGCCGTTTCGCGGAAATTACCGGTACGCCGGTGGGTGAAACCTACAAAAAATACGTGGACGGTATTGCTCTTGGCCGTGCCGAAACGGCGGATGACGTGGCAGGTCTGGTATCCTACCTGGCCGGTCCTGATTCTGACTATGTCACCGGTCAGTCTATCTTGATTGATGGCGGCATTGTTTACCGCTAAGTCATCATCCTCAGCCCGCTTTCCTTGATGGAAAGCGGGTTTTCGGCGACGCCATTCCTCATATCCTGCTGATTCCGCCAAATATCCAGATTGGCCATTTGACGATTCTCATTAGCCGGCTCGGCATTAGGCGCCATAGTTGCGGGACATTTCGGGTGGAGCGGCATGGCGGTCGCCGGGATGTCTAATGAAAAATCCACGCAATTGCGTGGATTTTAGAGAGTTTGTCAGTCGTCATGGGATGCATTGAGATTCCATGAGACAACAAAAATGAATTAGACGTTAAACAAGAAGTTCATTACATCGCCATCTTTCACGATGTAGTCTTTACCTTCTGAACGCATTTTTCCCGCTTCTTTCGCGCCTTGCTCGCCTTTGTAGGTGATGAAGTCTTCATAAGCGATGGTCTGGGCGCGGATAAAGCCTTTTTCGAAGTCGGTGTGGATCTTGCCGGCGGCCTGCGGAGCCGTGGCGCCGACGGGAATGGTCCACGCGCGAACTTCTTTAACGCCCGCGGTGAAGTAGGTTTGCAGGTTAAGCAGTTCATAACCGGCGCGGATAACACGATTCAGACCCGGTTCCGTCAAGCCCAGTTCGGCCATGAATTCATCACGTTCTTCATCATCCAGTTCGGCGATATCGGATTCAACCGCGGCGCAAACCGGTACGACAACGGAACCTTCGGCAGCGGCTATCTCACGCACCTGATCGAGGTACGGATTGTTTTCAAAACCGTCTTCGTTCACGTTGGCGATGTACATGGTCGGTTTCAGCGTCAGGAAGCTCAGGTAGCGAATCGCGGCTTTTTCTTCCGGGCTGAGATCCAGCGAGCGCAGCATACCGGCTTTTTCCAACTGCGGCAGGCATTTTTCCAGCGCTTCCAGTTCGGCTTTAGCGTCTTTATCGCCGCCTTTGGCTTTTTTCTGTACGCGATGAATGGCGCGCTCACAGGTATCCAGGTCGGAGAGCGCCAGCTCGGTATTGATAACGTCAATATCGTCTGCCGGGTTAACTTTGCCGGAAACGTGAACTATATTTTCGTTTTCGAAGCAACGCACCACGTGTCCGATAGCTTCAGTTTCACGAATGTTGGTCAGAAACTGATTGCCCAGGCCTTCACCTTTGGACGCGCCTTTCACCAGCCCGGCGATGTCGACAAATTCCATGGTGGTGGGGAGGGTGCGCTGCGGTTTGACGATCTCAGCCAGTTTATCCAGACGCGGATCGGGCATGGGCACCACACCGGTATTAGGCTCAATGGTACAAAACGGGAAGTTGGCCGCTTCAATACCCGCTTTGGTCAGCGCGTTGAACAGAGTGGATTTACCGACGTTAGGCAGGCCGACGATACCGCATTTGAATCCCATGTTTATATCACCTTAAATTACTTATTAATCAGACAATTATTTTAAGTTGTCTGTCAGAATGACAAATATTCCGGCTGATTATACACGGAATGACTGTTTATCTCGATCGGCCATCGGCATCAGACTGCGATTTATGCCGCTTTGAACGAATGTAAGCGATTCATCGCTTTCACCATATCTTCTTTTAACAGAATCTCGGTGCAGCGGACCGCTTCATCAATAGCGTCGTCAATCAGCTTTTGTTCGCTGACGGGCGGTTTCCCCAGAACAAAGCCGGTCACTTTATTCTTATCACCCGGATGCCCGATACCAATGCGTAACCGATGGAAGTTAGGGTTATTACCCAATTTGCTGATGATGTCTTTCAATCCATTGTGGCCGCCGTGGCCGCCGCCTAATTTGAGTTTGGCAATCCCCGGCAATAAGTCCAGTTCGTCATGCGCAACCAGGATCTCGTCCGGCTGAATCCGATAAAATGTCGCCATGGCCGCTACGGCTTTACCACTCAGGTTCATGAACGTAGTAGGGACCAATAGCCGGATATCATGACCGGCCAGGTTGAGGCGTGAGGTATAACCAAAAAATTTACTTTCTTCCTTCAACGGCTGGCGATAAATTTCAGCCAGACGGTCAACATACCAGGCTCCCGCATTATGACGAGTGGCCGCATATTCAGCGCCAGGGTTAGCCAGGCCAACAATTAACTTAATGCTACTCACGATAATATTCCAGATTGCGTGCCGTATCGCGGTCATTCGATATAGCAAAGCGTAATTTAAATAGCAGAGAAGGGCGATAGTTTACACATATCTCTTTATTACTTGAAGCCACGGCGAATAGCATGATGCTAAACGCAACAGGGTCTATGTGAACGGTTTCTAATGAATACCAGTGGAAATTATTTAAATATTTGTCTATTTATTTGCTAAAACGTAAAAAAATATTCATTTTACTCCGTTATCTGTGATCCCTCCCGCAATCACCCGGCGCCTGATTGTCTATAATTCAAGCAACACAACGAAGCCCCATTCATCCGCAGAGTTTATCTGGAGGTGACAGATGAAACGTAAGAGTGCTACCACATTGGGCAATGTGTTGATGGGCATCGGTATGTTTCTGATGATTGGCGGTATTGCTTACTCCATCATTAGCCAATTTCCCGATCTGAACTTGCCGCATCATTCGGCCTATATTGATTTAGTCGCCATTTTTACCGGGGCAATTTCCTGGCTGGCTGGCGCACGTATTAGCGGCCGTGAAAAAGTCGCCGATCGTTATTGGTGGTTAAAACATTTCGATAAGCGCTGCCGGAGAGAGCGGCATTCATAGCGCGATTAATCTATAGAGAATTCAAATCCGCTGTAGCCCTGTGGTTATGGCGGTTTTTTATTGCCCACGATCTTTCACGCCAATTTCGACGCCAATAAATAAGCCACCTTTTTACAGGTGGCTTATTCGCGTAAACAGCCAGCTCGGCCGGAAACGATTAGTGCTCAAACATAGCAGAGATGGACTCTTCATTGCTGATGCGGCGAATCGCTTCGGCCAGCATGCCTGACAGCGTCAAGGTACGAACATTGGGCAGGGATTTGATTTTGTCTGTCAGCGGAATGGTATCGCAGACAATCACTTCATCAATAACCGAGTTTTTAATGTTGTCGTACGCTTTACCTGAGAAAATCGGATGCGTCGCATAAGCAAATACGCGTTTGGCGCCACGTTCTTTCAATGCTTCCGCGGCTTTACACAACGTACCGCCGGTATCGATCATATCGTCAACCAACACGCAGTCACGGCCAGCAACGTCACCGATGATATGCATCACCTGAGACACGTTGGCGCGCGGGCGTCGTTTATCGATGATCGCCATGTCGGTATCATTCAACAGTTTGGCAATCGCACGGGCACGAACGACACCGCCAATATCCGGGGATACCACAATCGGGTTATCCAGTTCCTGCTGCAGCATGTCTTCCAACAGAATAGGACTACCGAACACGTTATCGACTGGGACGTCAAAGAAACCCTGGATCTGTTCTGCGTGCAGATCTACTGTCAGTACACGGTCAACGCCTACGCTGGAAAGAAAATCGGCAACCACTTTGGCGGTGATTGGCACACGGGCAGAGCGTACCCGACGATCCTGACGAGCATAGCCGAAATAGGGAATAACGGCTGTGATTCGTCCTGCGGAAGCGCGGCGAAGCGCGTCAACCATAACAACCAGCTCCATCAGGTTATCGTTGGTCGGCGCACAGGTGGACTGGATGATGAAAATATCACCACCGCGTACATTTTCATTGATTTGCACGCTGACTTCACCATCACTAAAACGACCGACAGCGGCGTCGCCAAGGCTAGTGTACAAACGGTTGGCAATACGTTGTGCTAGTTCCGGGGTGGCGTTACCAGCAAAAAGCTTCATATCAGGCACGAGAAGAACCTCAGGCTTGCGTCCAGAGAAATATTGTACCCGCTATAATATCCGGGAGCGGTGAGCAACAGCAGGGCACAATATGCATACGGGTGTATGAATCAAGATTGATAAAACACACCTAAACAGGCGGGGTGTTATCAAAACTTAACGTTGCCCGGAAAGCGTGCGTTGCAACGGAGAGACGTTAACGCCTCGCGCCACAAAACCATTTAACCATTCCGGGGCCTGGTCAAGCACCTGGCGGGCTTCGGGCTCGGTGTCGAACTCAGCAAACACACAAGCACCTGTTCCAGTCAGGCGCGCCGGGGCGTATTCTAACAGCCATGAAAGTAGCTGTTCAACCTCACGAAAACGTTTTCTTGCGATAGTCTCACAATCATTGACGAAGGTCTGCTTTAGCAACACTTCCAGAGAGCGGGGCGGCGAATTCCGTTTTAGCTGGGGATCGCCAAAAATCAGCGGAGTAGCGATGCTGATCCCCGGATGAGCCACCAGATACCATTTTTCCGCTGGATAGGCCGGCGTCAGCTTTTCGCCGACGCCTTCTGCAAATGCGGCATGTCCATGAATGAAGACCGGAACGTCAGCGCCGAGCTGCAGGCCGAGGGCCGCCAGATCGTCAGCATGCAGATGACACCGCCACAAGTGATTAAGCGCGACCAGCACCGTGGCCGCATTAGACGAACCGCCGCCCAGTCCGCCGCCCATCGGCAGGCGCTTATCAATACCAATATCCGCACCAAAGCTGGCGGGCCGGATACCGCGGCTTATACAATGCCGTTGCAGCAGACGCGCCGCGCGGACAATCAGGTTCTGCTCGTTATCAACGCCGGCTATCGGCGTGAGCAACTGGATATCGTCATCCTGACGGGGCGTAATCGTCAGCGTGTCGCCATAGTCCAAAAACTGAAACAGGGTTTGCAGCAGGTGATAGCCATCCGCACGCCGCCCCGTAATATAAAGGAACAGGTTCAGTTTGGCTGGAGACGGCCATTTCTCAATGAAGTTGAGTCGCATGGGTTATTTTACTATCCAGTTATCCATTTTTAACTTGATGCGCTGTTCGCCCTGGGTCAGTTCCAGGCTTTCCGGCAGCGGCGGATTCACCTTCTGGTTATAGCTCTGGTAGCTTACGCTCCAGTTTTGATCGCCCTGGCGATAGTTCACCTTATTCAGCAGGAACCGATCATCGAGAGAGAAATCGCTCGCATCCCCCGGCAACCCGATGATCCACTGGCGCAGATTATTCAGCGGAATAGCCATGCCCGTCAGCTGTCGTACCATATCTTCGGCATCTTTCCCGACATAGCGTTTACCCTGATTGTCCGCAATCTGCACGCTGCCCGGTTGTGCGCTCAGTTCCAGTTCCGTGCTGCCCAGCGGGTTGGTCAACAGCAGACGATAACGCTGCGATGATGACTCTTCCCAATAAAAACGGGCATATAGTTTCTTGCTATCGGAGATATAGGCAAAGGAACCGCGAGTCTGATATTGGCTCAACTGTTGCACTTTTTGCTGGTGTTGTTGCCACTCGGGAGAGGTCGGACTTTTCCCTGGCGAAGTGGGTTGGTGAAGGCTACAGGCCGTCAGTAGAACACTGGCTAAAGGCAGTAGCCGCAAGCAACGGAGGGTGATTAGTGGCATGTCGGTCAGA
The DNA here is from genome assembly GCF_002291445.1 of Brenneria goodwinii. Taxonomy (NCBI): domain Bacteria; kingdom Pseudomonadati; phylum Pseudomonadota; class Gammaproteobacteria; order Enterobacterales; family Pectobacteriaceae; genus Brenneria; species Brenneria goodwinii. The sequence continues at coordinate 1,708,878 of NZ_CP014137.1, forward strand.
TCCTATAAATCAGAGATTGAGTATCATAAGGTGTCACGCTAACGGGCTTGTTACTCAGCGTCAATATTTGGCATTTTCACCGAAGAGTATAACCGAGGAGGGAAGGCATTGTGTGCTGTCGCTTTTCTTGCATCCCGGCATCAAGTAGAATGCCACTCAGACGAAACCCATACTAACACCGGTATTACTCAAGAATTGTTCAATGACGTTGCTCGCGCTAGGTATTAATCACAAAACGGCTCCAGTTTCTTTGCGTGAACGTGTTTCTTTCTCGCCGGATGCGCTGGGGCAGGCTCTGAATAGCCTGCTGCAACAACCTATGGTGCAGGGCGGCGTACTGCTGTCCACCTGCAATCGCACCGAACTCTATCTCAGCGTTGAAGAGCAGGCGAACCAGCGAGAGCAACTGATTGACTGGTTGTGTGAATATCACCACCTGGATCCCGATGAAGTCAGCGACAGTCTTTATTTGCATAAGGACAATGCCGCCGTCAGCCATCTGATGCGCGTAGCCAGCGGCCTCGATTCGCTGGTATTGGGCGAACCCCAGATTTTGGGGCAGGTGAAGAAAGCCTTTGCGGAATCATTGCGCGGGCATAACGTGTCCGGCGAGCTTGAGCGCTTATTCCAAAAATCATTTACCGTCGCCAAGCGGGTTCGCACCGAAACAGACATCGGCGCCAGCGCGGTGTCTGTCGCGTTTGCCGCCTGTACGCTGGCGCGCCAGATCTTCGAATCCCTTGCCGATGTTAACGTGTTATTGGTCGGCGCGGGGGAAACCATCGAGCTGGTTGCCCGCCATCTTCGTGAACATCAGGTACATCGGATGGTGATTGCCAACCGTACGCGCGAGCGCGCTCAGGCGCTGGCCGCTGAAGTCGGCGCGGAAATCATTACGCTCGCCGAACTGGATGAGCAGCTTGCGCAAGCCGATATCGTAATTAGCTCAACTGCCAGCACACTGCCGATTATTGGAAAAGGGATGATGGAAAGAACGCTGAAAGCAAGACGTAATCAGCCAATGTTGATGGTGGATATCGCCGTCCCGCGTGATATTGAGCCGGAAGTCGGTAAATTGCCTAACGTCTATCTTTATAGCGTTGATGACTTACACGCCATCATTCAACACAATCTGGCGCAGCGCAAAGCGGCCGCCATCCAGGCGGAATCGATTGTTCAGCAGGAAAGCTCTGATTTTATGGCCTGGCTGCGGGCGCAATCCGCCGTCGATACCATCCGTGATTACCGGGCTCAGGCGGAGGAACTCCGCTCGGAAATGACGGCCAAGGCGCTTGCCGCTATTCAGCAGGGAAACGATGTGGAAACGGTCATTGAGGAATTGACGCATCGTTTAACCAATCGTTTAATCCATGCTCCTACCAAATCTCTCCAACAGGCCGCCCGCGATGGCGATCTGGATCGTTTACAAACTTTACGTGACAGCCTTGGGCTGGACTAGTATTCATCTCTTTTAACAGGATTTAACAGCCCGCATGAAGCCTTCTATTGTTGCTAAACTGGAAGCGTTACAAGAGCGCCATGAGGAAGTTCAGGCGTTGCTCGGTGAGTCGAGCGCGATCGCTGATATGGACCGTTTTCGCGCATTGTCGCGTGAATATGCGCAGCTCACCGATATTACGCGCTGTTTCCAACAGTGGCAGCAGGTACAGGAAGATATGCAAACCGCGGAAATCATGCTGGATGACGCGGAGATGCGCGAAATGGCGCAGGAAGAATTAAAACAGGCGAAATTAACCGCTGAAGCGCTGGAGCAACAGCTTCAGGTTCTGTTATTACCGAAAGATCCGGATGATGAACGCGGCTGCTTTCTTGAAATCCGCGCCGGAACCGGTGGCGATGAAGCGGCGATTTTCGCTGGCGACCTGTTCCGTATGTACAGCCGATACGCGGAAACCCGCCGCTGGCAGGTTGAAGTCATGAGCGCCAGCGATGGCGAGCATGGCGGTTATAAAGAAGTTATTGCCAAAGTATCCGGCGATGGCGTCTATGGTCAGCTCAAATTTGAGTCCGGCGGTCATCGCGTGCAGCGCGTCCCGGCGACCGAGTCGCAAGGGCGTATTCACACGTCGGCATGCACCGTGGCGGTGATGCCGGAAATACCGGAGGCCGAACTGCCCGAGATCAACCCAATCGATTTGCGGATCGATACTTTCCGTTCATCCGGGGCGGGAGGGCAACACGTCAACACGACCGATTCCGCCATTCGTATTACCCACTTGCCGACCGGCATCGTCGTTGAGTGTCAGGATGAACGTTCACAGCATAAGAACAAAGCCAAAGCGTTATCGGTACTGGGCGCGCGTATCCGTGCCGCGGAAATGCAGAAGCGTCAACAGGAAGAAGCCTCTACGCGCCGCAACCTGCTTGGCAGCGGCGATCGGTCGGATCGTATCCGCACCTATAACTTTCCGCAGGGAAGGGTGACCGATCACCGTATTAATCTGACGCTTTATCGTCTGGATGAAGCCATGGAAGGTAAGCTGGATATGCTGATTCAGCCCATAGTTCAGGAATATCAGGCCGACCAGCTTGCCGCGCTTTCAGAGCAAGAGTGATGAATTATCAAACCTGGTTAGCATCGGCCATTGCGTATCTGGCGGCGGGGGAAAGCCCAAAGCGGGATGCGGAGATCCTGCTGGGTTTCGTCACCGGGAAGGCGCGGACGTTTTTGCTGGCGTTTGGTGAAACGATGCTGACGGAGGCCCAGGAGCAGCAATTGGATGCGCTGCTGGCACGGCGCATTCAAGGAGAACCCATTGCCTACCTGACGGGAGAGCGTGAATTCTGGTCGCTGCCGCTGGCGGTATCGCCGGCCACGCTGATCCCACGTCCTGATACCGAGTGCCTAGTTGAGCAGGCATTGCAACGCTTGCCTGCTGAAGCGTCCGCCATCCTGGACTTAGGCACCGGCACCGGGGCGATAGCACTGGCCATTGCCAGCGAACGCCAGGATTGTCAGGTAACCGGCGTAGATGCGCAGCCCGACGCCGTCACGCTGGCGAGACATAATGCCGAACGGCTCGGTATAACGAATGTCCGCTTTTTATTGAGCGACTGGTTTTCGGCGTTATCGCAACAGCGTTACACGCTGATCGTCAGTAATCCGCCCTATATCGATGCCGAAGATATCCACCTGTCTCAGGGCGATGTCCGTTTTGAGCCAGGCAGTGCATTGGTGGCCGCAGAGAACGGGCTGGCCGATTTACGCTTCATTATCCAACATGCCGCCGGCCATTTACTGCCAGACGGTTGGCTATTACTGGAACATGGATGGCAACAGGGCGCCGCTGTGCGTCAATTGTTGCAATGCAACGGGTTTGAACGGATAGAAACCTGTCAGGATTATGGAAATAACGATCGCGTTTCGCTAGGGCAATGGCCAAAAGCGGCAGATAAATAATTATTCAGGAGGCAACGCGGGTGGCGCTATTTTTAGGATTGGCATATCTGCATATGGTGACGGTCGGCGTCAGTATTTTTTTATTTGTGCTGCGTTTTTTTTGGTTATGCCGGCAGTCTGCCATGCTACAACAACGATGGATTAAGATACTGCCGCATATCAACGATACTTTATTATTAGTCAGCGGTGTTGGCTTAGTCGTTGTTAATCGCATTTATCCGTTCACCGCCGGACAAAGCTGGCTGACGGAAAAACTGTTTGGCGTTATTATTTACATTCTTCTCGGCGCAGTTGCTTTGGGGAAACGCCCACGCAGTGGGACTATACGCTGGTTGGCGTTTATACTTGCCTTGGTATGCTTTTATCTGGTAATGCAGATTTCGCTGACTAAGTTACCGTTGCTGATGGAATAACTATGAGTTCTATTGCTAATTTTGAATTCAATCGTTCACAGTTAAGTGAAGGTGTCGTATTAATTTCACAGGCGATTCGCCGTGACTTTCCCGCACAGGATGTGCGGAAAAATCTGCAACAGTTGGTTGACGATGCCCGTGCCGTTATTCCCGGAGATCTTGAGCAGGATATGCAGCTGGAAAAACTCATCGAGCTCTTCTTTCACACCTGGGGGTTCGGCGGCGCCAGCGGTGTCTATCGGCTTTCTGACGTGCTGTGGCTGGATAAAGTCTTGGAATCTCGCCAGGGTATGCCGGTATCGCTTGGCGTTATCTTTCTGCACATCGCGCATGAGCTCGGACTGCCGCTGATGCCGGTCATCTTCCCGACCCAGCTTATTTTACGGGCGGACTGGCTGGACGAAGAAATGTGGCTGATTAATCCGCTGAACGGCGATACATTGAGCGAGCATGTGCTGGATGTTTGGCTGAAAGGCAACATTGGTCCGTCGTCAGAGTTGATGGATGAAGACTTGGATGAAGCCGAAAACGTGCTGATTGTACGCAAAATGCTCGATACGCTGAAAGTCGCGCTGATGGAGGAAAAACAGATGGAGCTGGCGTTGAAAGCCAGCGAAACGGTATTGCAGTTTGATCCCGACGATCCGTATGAAATCCGTGACCGTGGCTTGATTTACGCCCAACTGGACTGTGATCACATTGCGCTATCCGACCTTAACTATTTTGTTGAACAATGCCCGGAAGATCCGGTGAGTGAAATGATTAAAGTTCAAATCCACTCAATAGAGCAAAAACACATCGTCCTGCATTAATAAATGCATATTTATACCCGCCCGACTTCAAGGCGAAACTAAACGAAAACTTGAACGTTGGCGGGTGTATTCAACGTTGATTTATCCGACATTAAGGTAAAAGTATGAAGAACAAAGTGGTCCAGGTGGGGGATATCCCGGTTGCCAACGATCTGCCTTTTGTATTGTTTGGCGGCATGAATGTACTTGAATCACGCGATATGGCGATGCGGATCTGTGAGCATTACGTTACGGTAACGCAAAAGCTGGGTATTCCATACGTGTTCAAAGCCTCCTTTGATAAAGCCAACCGATCTTCCATTCATTCATACCGCGGTCCGGGCCTGGAAGAAGGGATGAAGATTTTCCAGGAACTGAAACAGGCCTTCGGCGTAAAAGTCATTACTGACGTACATGAGTCATGCCAGGCTCAGCCGGTTGCCGATGTGGTTGATGTTATTCAGTTGCCCGCATTCCTGGCCCGTCAGACCGATCTGGTTGAGGCGATGGCAAAGACCGGCGCCGTCATTAACGTGAAAAAACCCCAGTTTGTCAGCCCCGGACAAGTTGGCAACATTGTCGATAAATTTATCGAAGGCGGGAACGACCAGGTGATTCTTTGCGATCGCGGCAGCAACTTCGGTTACGATAATCTGGTTGTGGATATGCTTGGCTTTAATGTTATGAAGCAGGTATCCAACGGTTCACCGGTGATTTTTGACGTTACTCACGCCTTGCAATGCCGCGACCCGTTCGGCGCGGCCTCCGGCGGAAGACGCGCGCAGGTAACCGAGCTTGCCCGCGCCGGGATGGCGGTGGGGCTGGCGGGGCTGTTTATTGAGGCGCACCCCGATCCGGTTAACGCTAAATGCGATGGCCCTTCCGCATTACCGCTGGATAAGCTGGAGCCCTTCCTCAAACAGATCAAAGCCATTGACGATCTGGTGAAAAGTTTCCCGGAACTGGATACCAGTAAATAAGAGATACGTAGGCTTAACGTTACCCAGCCGATAAAAAACCGAGGTTACAGACAAAAGCTATCCGTCATCCCCGCATCAGTAGGCGGGGATCTGCTTCCAGGCAATGCATTGATATCAGGAAGACAGGAATGACGGATATGGGTTCGGTATGACGAAAGCGACGCTGTATCAGTCTGACCCGAGGTTGATGACAAACCTTCCCAAACCCGTCATTCCCGCGTAGGCGGGAATCAGCCAATGACTGTTTACGGTTTCAGCGGGAGATTCCCGCCTACTACTGCGGGAATGACCGCGCTGGGGCCGCGAAGGATGACAGGGGTATATTAGGGGCTTTGTCAGCAGTCTGACCCGCATATATAATGCGGGTCATATATAATGCGGGTTTTTTAGGATGGCATTACTTATACAGGTCGGCGCTGATGGTCATATTCGAACCATTCCCCTGCCACTGTTTAGTAATGTGGTAATACTTGGCGCCTTTTTGTTTGGCGCGTTTGGCAATCGCTTCCGATACGTCGGGCCCGGTGGTGTAGTTTCCACGGAAGGTGATCGAATCAAACGGCACCATCTGCGCGGCAGTGGCGTTATTCAATTCTTCGATCTTGCTACCATCCGGCAACGTTACCGTGTAACGCCCACCTTTCGATGACTGCGTTTCAAAGAAATTGCCGACGTTGCGGCTTGGGCTACCCGAGTTCGCCACGCCTGGAATTTCCACTTTGGCCGCTTCAGCGCCGCCGGCGGCCAAAGCAGCGCGCCCGGCCTCGGAATCAGCAGGAATAACATCGGTGCTTTGGATCTGACGCTTAGGCGCATCGGCCTTGTAGATAAACGCCGTCGCTCTCTGGTTGCCGCCTTCAGTGTTAAGGTCGATTTGACGCACAATGAAGAATGAAGCCGCATTTTTTTCTTTTGCCGCTTTGGCGATCGCTTCATTCAGGCTGGGCTGAGTGGGGTAAAAACCGCTGACGGTGACCGTATCATACGGCTCCAACGCATAGGCGACATCTTTGGGTAACTCTTTAACGCCATAAAAAGTACGGTATTTATCATCGGCATTAGCTTTGGGCGCATCGTTATGATAGAGGTCAACGATAACGTTCCAATTGCCAGTGGAATTCTCGTCTATCATATCCTGCACATAAAACGCATCGGCGCCTGACTTATCCGCGCGTTTCGATGCGGCGGCAACCGCTTCATTGATAGCGTTAAACCGGCCTTTAAATGAAATGCGCTCAAATGGCTGCAAAGCGCCAGCCTGTTCTGGCGTAAGCTCCTTCGCCGCCTGTGCTGAAAATGCCGATAACGAGAGTAGTGCGGATGCAATAACAACAGTAGTCTTCAACTTCATAAAAGGATCCTTTCGCCTGACGCATTTGGTTTATAACGTGCTAAGCAATCAAGATGTCATCGAATAGCCCCGGATTATCGCACGGAATACAGACACATGCCTTAGCATTTTGCAGGATATTCCAACGCGCCCTCATGGAAATGAAATAAGGAAAAGCGCAAATAATAACGGTTAATGATTGTTTTATCACCATAAGGGATATTTATGCGAACTTCATACATTAACAAGCCCGTAACACATGTTTTTTGTGAAATACCCCAGAATAATACCTTAATAATAATGCTACAAAAGAGAGTGGCGAGCGTGATTTTCGACCAAAAAAAGCGAATGACGCCTACGATAGCTCGGCTTTTATGTGAAATTCGTTTTATGTATGGATCATCGTTCACATTTTCAGTAGGTTATATACCAAATAGATTTCAAGTTGAACCTTACCGGTAATCAAGCGCGTGCTTGGTCTATTATGTGTAGCGAGGGTGCCGTCGGCATCGTAATTTGAAAGAAACAGGGTATAGGTGAATTGGCTCATTAGAGAACAGGGTAAATAGCTCTCCGCCAAATTCATATTACCAAGGTAAGGTAACTATCATAACCTTCGTTAAAAATAAGCAAAAAAGGGAATCAGTATGCGTATTGGTGTTCCAAGAGAACGGTTGACCAATGAAGCAAGAGTCGCAGCAACGCCGAAAACGGTCGAACAGTTGCTGAAACTCGGCTTTGAGGTCTCGATAGAACGTGGGGCTGGGAAACTTGCCAGTTTTGACGACGCGGCTTATGCAGAAGCCGGCGCATCAATTGCGGATACCGCAGAAATCTGGCAATCCGATATTGTCCTGAAGGTCAATGCACCGCTAGAGGAGGAAATTGAACTCACCCGCGCGGGGAGTACGATTATCAGCTTTATCTGGCCTGCCCAGAATCCCGAGTTACTCGAAAAACTGGCCTCGCGTCAGGTGACGGTACTCGCAATGGATTCTGTCCCCCGAATCTCACGCGCCCAGTCGATGGATGCGCTCAGTTCAATGGCGAATATTGCGGGTTATCGCGCCATTGTAGAAGCCGCTCATGAATTTGGCCGTTTCTTTACGGGGCAGATTACCGCTGCCGGTAAAGTTCCGCCGGCTAAGGTCATGATTATCGGCGCCGGCGTTGCCGGTCTGGCGGCGATCGGCGCGGCAGGGAGCTTGGGTGCGATTGTCCGTGCGTTTGATACGCGTCCTGAAGTTAAGGAACAGGTCAAAAGTATGGGCGCCGAGTTCCTGGAACTCGACTTTGAAGAGGAAGCAGGCAGCGGCGACGGCTATGCCAAAGTCATGTCGGAAGCCTTTATCAAAGCGGAAATGGAACTGTTTGCCGCCCAGGCAAAAGAAGTGGATATCATTGTCACCACCGCGCTTATTCCGGGTAAACCCGCGCCACGCCTGATTACCAAAGATATGGTTCTGAGCATGAAGCCTGGCAGCGTGATTGTCGACCTGGCCGCGCAAACCGGCGGCAACTGCGAACTGACCGTCGCCGATCAGGTTACGGTGACGGAAAACGGCGTCAAAATTATCGGTTATACCGATCTGCCCAGCCGTCTGCCAACCCAGTCTTCCCAGCTTTACGGCACCAACCTGGTTAACCTGCTGAAGCTGTTATGCAAAGAGAAGAATGGCGAAATCGACGTTGATTTTGAAGACAACGTCATTCGTGGCGTAACGGTGATCAAAAATGGCGAAGTAACCTGGCCCGCGCCGCCGATTCAGGTGTCTGCCCAACCGCAACAGGCCAAACCCGCCGCCGCGGTCGCGAAAGAAGCAGCGAAACCGGCTTCGCCATGGAAGAAATATGCCTTCATCGCCATTGCGATCCTGCTGTTTGGCTGGATGGCGAATGTCGCGCCGAAAGAGTTTCTGTCTCACTTCACCGTATTCGCACTGGCTTGCGTGGTGGGGTACTACGTTGTGTGGAATGTTAGCCATGCACTGCACACGCCGTTGATGTCGGTAACGAATGCGATATCGGGGATTATCGTGGTAGGGGCATTGTTGCAAATTGGCCACGGCGGATGGGTCTCTTTCTTTTCCTTCATTGCCGTATTGATCGCCAGCATCAATATTTTCGGTGGTTTCACCGTCACTCAGCGCATGCTGAAAATGTTCCGCAAAAATTAAGGGGTAACACATGTCTGGTGGATTAGTTACAGCTGCATACATTGTTGCCGCGATCTTGTTTATTTTTAGTCTGGCTGGTTTGTCCAAGCACGAAACGTCCCGTCAGGGGAACATTTTCGGTGTCGTCGGGATGGCGATAGCGTTGATCGCCACCATTCTCGGACCGGAAACCGGCAATGTCGGTTGGATCATTCTCGCCATGGTAATTGGCGGCGCGATCGGCGTTTATCTGGCGCGTAAAGTTGAAATGACCGAAATGCCGGAATTGGTGGCCATTCTTCACAGCTTTGTGGGCCTGGCTGCCGTCCTGGTTGGGTTTAACAGCTTTCTTGATCATGGCGAAATCACCGACCCGGTGATGGTGAATATCCATTTGACGGAAGTCTTCCTGGGTATTTTCATCGGTGCGGTAACCTTTACCGGTTCTGTTGTCGCTTTTGGTAAGCTGCGCGGCAAAATCTCATCCAAACCGCTGATGCTGCCTCATCGCCACAAAATGAATCTGGCGGCGCTGGTTGTGTCTTTCCTGCTGCTGTTGGCATATGTCAACACCGACAGCGTGGTAATTCAGACGCTTGCCTTACTGGTCATGACCGCAATCGCATTGGTGTTCGGCTGGCATTTGGTTGCTTCCATCGGCGGCGCCGACATGCCGGTTGTGGTTTCCATGCTGAACTCCTACTCCGGATGGGCGGCGGCGGCGGCAGGTTTCATGTTAAGTAACGACCTGTTGATTGTGACCGGCGCTTTGGTGGGTTCTTCCGGGGCCATTCTGTCTTACATTATGTGTAAGGCGATGAACCGCTCCTTCATCAGCGTTATTGCCGGTGGTTTTGGTACCGACGGATCGTCCACCGGTGAAAGCGAAGAGATGGGCGAGTATCGCGAGACATCGGCGGAAGAAGTGGCTGAATTGCTCAAAAACTCAAGCTCGGTGATCATCACTCCTGGATATGGCATGGCGGTAGCGCAGGCGCAGTATCCGGTACACGATATTACCGCCAAGCTGCGGGCTCGTGGCGTGAATGTCCGGTTTGGTATTCACCCGGTGGCGGGGCGTTTGCCCGGTCATATGAACGTGCTGTTGGCCGAAGCGAAAGTCCCTTACGATATCGTATTGGAAATGGATGAAATCAACGATGATTTTGCTGATACCGATACCGTATTGGTCATTGGCGCCAATGACACGGTGAACCCGGCCGCCCAGGAAGATCCGCACAGCCCGATTGCGGGGATGCCGGTTCTTGAAGTCTGGAAAGCGCAGAATGTCATTGTGTTCAAGCGTTCGATGAATACCGGTTATGCCGGCGTTCAGAATCCATTGTTCTTCAAAGAAAACACGCAGATGTTGTTTGGCGACGCCAAAGACAGCGTGGAAGCGATTCTGAAAGCACTATAATCCTTATCTGGATACGTTGACGAAAAAGGGGCGATAATCATCGCCCCTTTCTTTATGCACATCATGCAAATTTTATACTAATTTTTATCTTCTTCTTTTTCCCCTTCCAGCGTAACGGGGCTGACAAAGTCATCAGGTTTGATCGCCAGCAGATCGCATTTCAGATGGTCAATGACATGCTCTACGGTGTTACCGATAAACGCCGCGGAAAGCCCGGTTCGTCCCAGCGATCCCAGCACCACGACGCCAGCCTGCAAATGTTCCGCCAAATCAGGGATTACCTCTTCGGGCAACCCTTTTTCCACATGCGTCACCCGTTCGTCCAGGTTGAATTTCTGGCGTAATGCCTTCATGGCGATAAGGTGTTGACCGCGGATGGCATCGTTGTAGACGCTGGGGTCAAAATCAGGCAGTTCAATGGCGATATTAATCGGCGTAACGGGGTAGGCGCCGACGAGGTGAACTTCCGTTTCATTAACCTGTTTAGCCAGCTCCAGCGTTTCTGATACCAGCTTAATGTTAAGAGGATCGTGATAAGGGTCTTCACTGGAAAGGTTGACGGCGACCAGCGCACGGCTGATTTCCGGCCAGGGCTGATCTTTAACCATCCAGACTGGACATGGGCATTTACGCAGGAGTTGCCAGTCGGTGGGGGTGAAAATAACCGCTTCTAATCGATCGTGCTGATGCGCCATTTTCAGTAAAAGGTCGTGCTGCCCGGCAATAACCTCCTGGATAATGGCTTCAAATGGCTTATTGTGCCAGACCACTTTGATTTCTATCGGTACGCCTGCATCAAGATAGTATTTGCATTGCTCCTTAATCCATTCGGTGCGCTGCTGAATCACGCCTTGTCGCATCTCCGTCCGTTCATCCGGAGACAACAGGGTGGTCATTTCATAAGAAAAATCATAAATAGGCAGAAACGCCTTGATGTGGCCACCAAGTCGCTGAACCAAATAAACCGCCCGACGAAGCGCTGGTTGGTCATCCTGATTCGGGTCAATAGCTACAAGTAAGTTCTGATACTTTGCCATAGGTCCTCCAAACAGCTGTTAGTTCACAGTCTGTAAATTAAGAGTACCCCAATGGCATCGTTTTGAACAATATCGTTTTGAAAAACAGATAATGAACGCCGGATCGATAAATTAGGATATTCACCGATCCGACAAGGTATTAGGCTCGATTAGGCGAGGAGCCGGCGAGTTCGGAGAGCGCGCCAAGATTCTCAATGGTGATGTACTTGCCTTTTACAGCCAGAATCTCACTTTTCTGAAAACGGCCGAGCAAACGGCTAATGGTTTCCACCGTTAAGCCAAGGTAGTTGCCAATATCGCCACGAGTCATGGTAAGACGGAACTCCCGCGGAGAAAAACCGCGTTCGGCAAAGCGACGAGACAGGTTATAAATGAAGGCGGCCAGACGTTCTTCGGCATTCTTCTTCGACAGCAGCAGGATCATATCCTGATCGCCGCGGATTTCCCCGCTCATCAAACGCATCATTTGCTGACGCAGATTGGGCATTTTTCCTGAGAGATCATCCAGCGTTTCAAATGGAATTTCACACACCATGGATGTCTCTAACGCTTGCGCGAAGCTAGGGTGCTGCGCATTACCGATGGCATCAAAACCAACCAGGTCGCCCGCCAGATGAAAACCGGTAATCTGCTCATCGCCTTGCTCGGTGATGGTATAGCTCTTAATCGTGCCCGAGCGGATAGCGTATAAAGATTTTAACTCATCGCCAGCTTTGAAGAGAGCTTGTCCTTTCTGAATAGGCTTTTTCCTTTCAATGATGTTATCGAGCTGGTCGAGCTCGTGCTCATTTAAGGTAAAGGGAATGCATAGCTGACTGATACTGCAATCCTGACAGTGGATCGCACAACCGCCAGACTGGATGCGGCGGATAATTCGCTTTTCCGGGATCATAGACTTTGCTCAGGCGATAATTGATATTGGTCAATTTTAACAGCTTTTATCGTCGGTGATAAGTCCGATAACCTCGCCAAGAGACCAATATATACGAACCAAGATAATTCGGCCTTATATCAGGCCAAATACGCGTTAGCAATCAGGCCGTTGTCAGAAAATATCTTTCATAACGCTAATATATTCTGCTGCGGGAAATATCCCTCATGGGTTAATAACCATTGCTTACGATGAACGCCGCCGGCATAACCGGTTAATGCGCCATTCGCGCCGATAACCCGATGACAGGGAACAACAATGCTGATGGGGTTTGAGCCATTAGCCATCCCCACCGCACGAGCGGCGGAAGGCCGCCCCAGACGAGAGGCCAATTCCCCATAACTCGTTATTTCTCCACAGGGAATTTGGCGTAATTCGCGCCATACCTGTTGCTGAAATTCGGTTCCGACCGCAGCGACCGGTATCGTTTCAATAATGTTTAAATCGCCAGCGAAGTAATGTTGCAGATCGTCTGTTAATCCACCGGGATTATGGCAGGGCTGTAACCTGAAGGGATCATTCTTGTAACTGCTATTGAGCACACGATATAACTTTTCTTCATATTCACGCCATTCCACCGCCCGTAAGCAATTATTCTCATCCGCAACAATCATTAATTCCCCGATAGGGGTTGGCAGCGTATCCAGCCAAAAAACCTGCATCACTATTCCTTACTTATTCATCTCGCGGGTTGGATTAACGGTTAGAGATAACTGTTATTTACGGAAATAAAATGTGATTATCATCACATGATTATCGCCCCGGTTTTAACGCCGGGGGATAATCACAACATTACTTCGCGACAGGCTTAATCAAATTCAGGATAACGCCCAACTGTTCATGCTGTTCCGCACTGACTTCCCGTCCGGCGGAATAGCCGGTGTTTTGTATAATCATCTCATTAAGGCCGACCAGCCAGTCGTAGATATAAAAGGCGGTGTTGTTGGTCGGCGTTAACGAAATCTTGGTTAGACGCTGCGACGCGCCCCAATTCACCGCCTGTTTTTCCGGCTTGGCGAAAATTTTATGACCGCGATTGATGCGGCTGGCAGGGCGCAGCGTCTCATCCATCTGCTGGAAACCCAACCAGGCGACGAAATCACCCAATACGGTGAGCACACGAGAAACCTGGCGATCCGCCTTAGTTTCACGATGTACGCCTAACTGTTCCGTATCCACCAGCATGCCGATCAGCGTCTCTTCGATCTTCATACGGATGCTTGCGGTTATCAGTTCTTCCACCAGCATCTCGATGGTTGCTTTGGTTACGCCCAACAGCTCCACCAGCGGACCATTTTCCGGCAGGCTGCGTAAATGGTTTATCCAATAGCGATAAACATTGTGCGCGTATTCCGCTTCATAGCCATGATCCATCTCCTGGACGGGAGATGCAGGTTGATCAACATCAATAGGTTCATCGGCAAACAGATCGATTTCGATCCCCACGCCAAAAGGGTCGTTCCCCGTTAGCGGCACGCTGAGTTCATCCGTCTCCGGATGGTGGTTGCTATATCCCGGTTGACCCTGCTGTTGCAGATAGAGGCGCCGCAGTTCATCCCGCGAAGGCAGCAGGCGTTCCAGCAACTCGCCATGCACGCCGGTACGGGTTTGCAATGATTTGAGCAGCGTTTCAGCAATTTGCTGTTTTTTAGCCGGATCGTCGCTCCCGGTCGGCTGATACCAATTCCCCAGCAGGTTATCGCCCAGTTCCCGCTGTATTTCGTTGAGCTGTTCATTGATGCGGCCGAGTTTCACCTCACGGTGTACTTCCGTCCCCAGCCAGGCCGCCATACGGCTTACGCCCCGTTTATCCATAGCCAGCATGGTGCCCCACGCATCGCCGGGGTTACCGACATAACGTTGTACGGCTGCGTCATGGTTTTGTCCGTGGGTCACGCGCCGATCAAACTTGGTTACCGCCCAGATAAGCCCCGGTTTACGGCGGCTACGGATCTGGGCATTTTCCCCCTGCATTTGTTTAACCCAGTGGTCCAGCGCTTTACCTACGGCTTTTACATCAGAACGCTGACCTGCGGCGGTGCATACCATCAGCAGATTCATTTCCTGATTATCGGTATAGCGTTCAAGCAGATAAGCGCGCTTGGCCCTCAATAGGGCGTGCGCCAGGGGATGCGCATCGTTTTTTATCTGTCCTTGCGTTTGCCCGCCGTCATCCGTATCGGACGGATCGCCGAAACCGGGGAAATCCAGGATATCGACCTGCTCAAATAAGGCTTCACGCGGAGGGGAATGCAAAGGGATCAGCAGTTCCGCGGTCAGCATCGCCAATTCAGCCTGGGAAAGCTCGACCGCTTTACTCGCCCGGCTATTCAATATCGGGCGCACCAACACGCCGGGATCGTAAGCCGAGTTCAAACGCTCCAACGCGGTGCCGTGAATTATCCCATTAACGGGATGCAGCGACTCATCAACCAATACCCGCAGCGGGGCCAACACCTTGCGCGCGCCGGAGAGGTGTTGCAAAGTATGCGAGAAATGGCGGTAAGCCGCCGTCAGCGCCTGGTTATTCCCCCAAAGCACTGAGAACAATTGAGCGCGATCGTCAACGCCAAGGTAGGGCGCCAACTCTACCGCGACAGGCCAGAAATGCGTTTCCAACTGCTTTTGCCGTTTTGCATCATGGCGCGCCCAGTAATCCCATAAGGCAACGACATCATCCGAACGCATGCCGTCAATCGGTTCTGGCTGACGATGCATCAGCAATGTTCTCAAATGTTCGTCGATAAGTGGCTCGTCCAACTCTTCGAACGCGTTTTCCTGGTTGAGATCGTGCAGAAAGGCATTGGCGATAATCTTGCCGATATCGACTTCACTGAGCAAAAGCAGCTGAACAGGGAAGGATTGGTTTTTTACCCCCGACTGGCGGCTGAAACGGGTGACCAGCGCGGCAGGCTGGTTGGTTGGATTGATGTGGGTAAGAAAATCGATTTGTTGTCCTTCGAAGAAGGTTTCCAGCTTACCGTTCTCACAGGCGGCCAGTGACGAGATCAAGTAAGATTTTCCCGCCTGCGCCAGACCAAAGAAGCCAATGGCGATATCTTTCAACGCCACATCTGACAGATGTTTTGCTTTGTTGCGATTGCGACGAAGTTTGACAATCAGCCTGTCCGCTTCAATATCCAGTCGCGGCGCATTTTGCCGGGTGCTTTCAATCCAGTCGATCGCCCGATCAACGCCTTGCGCTACGGCCTGTAGCTGGCTATTGAGTCGGCTTGACAGTTGTTTGGGCGTTAATGGTTTCATTTTCTAAATACGCTCCCACTATCGATCCAATAATGGGTCGCTCCTGAGCCGTTAGCGGCTAATGTGTTCAATTTGAGCCGCAAATGTTGAGGTGGGACGCGGCTGCCGTCATCAAGAACGGCATCGGCTATTTCAAAGCGTTCCGGGCCGTTCTGGTCATCGCCCTTGGTCACGGTCAGCCTGACGCGCAGATTACTATCGCCAACCACCTTTCTTGCCAATTCCTGATCGACAATCGACAGGGTATAAAGAGGCGATGCCGGCCAGCGTTCGTTATCGAGCTGGCGAAATCCCAGACAAAGAGAGCCGCGAATCTGGAAGCTGTCGTTAGGATCAAGTTCAAAATCGGGATCGTCCAGATCGATATCGCTGTAATAAACGTTATCGGTGGTTAGCGCGTTATTGCCGTCCATCATGCCGAGATAGCGCACGGTGGAATAGGGCTGAAAATCGCCAACCTTAAAATAGAAGCCCGGCAGCCGCAGGTCGAGAGCCAGCAGGCAGAGCATGGCGCCAACCGCTGCGGTAGACTTCGGATTATCAATACGTCCGCGCTTATTGAACGGATACCAGTCATTGGTGTGATAACCATCCAGCGACAGCATACGGTTAATCGGCAACGGTTGCAGATGCCGGAATAACGCCTGAATACCGGGGAAGCGGGAAGGGCGACCGGTTAGCAACAACACGTCACAGGAGTAAAGAGAGACAACCTCGGACATTAAACGCAGGTTCTGGGTGATGTTCATCCGGTTGGATAAAAACTCCCCGTGCAGTTTGCTCAACCTGAGGATGAGCGGCACCTGTAAAATGTCGAACGGATTGCCGTCAGCCGGCAGTTCGCGCTGAACCTCGGTATTGATGTACTCCAGCACCTTTGGCGTCGGATGTTGCGCCAGCAGTTCTCCAAAGCTCGACTCGATTTCTGCGCTGACGTCCAGCGGATCGAAACGTTCATAGACTTCCAGAATCGCCCGGCCAATCGGGATGAAAATCTGCAACGTGACCTGCTGGCGTAAAGTTAGCTGCCCGTCGATTCGGCCTTCATTGCCAAACAGTTTCGCCATCAGTTCATCATGATTGACCAGACCAGCCGTTTTCAACTCGGCTTGTAACGCCGGTAAAACATACAGTTGGATAACATCCAGCAGAATATCGTCGCCCGCCACCTTGAACCCTTCACGGAACAGCAGACGTGGAATGATTTTGACATTATTGCCGATGCCATCATCCAGCAGATATTGCGTGATCGCCAGGTCGGTTGTACCGCCGCCGATATCAATGGACGCAATGCGTAAAGTTTTTCCGGCCGGCTCATTCTCCGACAGCTCTTTATCCGGGCGGGCCATGCTGGCAAAAAAGTCTTCGGCGCGCCCGCCAAAATTGACCTGCGCCTCATTGTACAAATACACCATTTGCCCGCAGGTCGCTTCATCCCACTCGATCTGCACTTTCGGCACCGGAACACGGCTTTTCTGTTTGTCTTCCGGCGTGGTGAAATCGTCATCGCATGGATGCCAGCCCATTGACTTCCAGACCAAACCAATTGCTTCATGCATCCGGCGGCGAAATATCTCGCGCTCTGGTTTCGGCATCGCCGAGGGCAGGGTAAGAATAATGTTGCGAAGCTGGCGCGGCGCCGTGGAGTGGATCATCTTCAGGCGCTGGGCGGCGCTGTTCATTTGCATTAGCGCCTGTAACAACAGTTCGGACAGCATAAATGTCATGAGCGAACTGCGGCTATAGTGCGGGGAAAAAACCGGTAAGCGCTCTTCCAGCGGAAGATCGTATAGCGGTTGCCCCTCATCATTCAGCAAAATTGTCAGCGGCATTGCTGTTGCAAGCGGCTCGTTCGCCATGCCGATTTCGGATGACTGGCTAAAACGCCAGCCTGGAGCATAGCTCTCTTCGTCCCATAGATAGCGGCGCGGGCTGGAGATACCGGTTGAACCCTCAGCCCCCTGACGCAGTAACGCCATTCGACTGGCTTCACGGCCAACCCGGACAATCGAAGGCCAGATAAAGGCATCGTCGCGACCGCTTTCAACAGAGAAGTTTTGCTTGCCGAATTTAGCCTGCGCAAATTCGACCCGGCTTTCAAACAATTCGTTATACAGGTAGTGCGGTTCGCTTAGATCGCGCAGTTGCAGTTCATATGTCTGCTTTAAACCGTTGCTCTCATCCGGATGGTCCTCAACCAGAATGCCGCAGGTGTGGGAGTTACCGACATCCAGAATCAAATCGACGTTGACGGCAGGCTCCTGAAGCGTACCAGCATTAATCCGTATTTCCGGTACGGACAGTTGATTGCCCAGCATATCCAGTAAATTCATATAATGGGCCTGGTATTCAAACCCTCTGAGCGCGACTTTGATTTCTCCGGCCTTACGGTTTTCCCGTCTGGCCGCCTGCTGGGTAAAGACTTCACGCAGCCAACCATCAACCCAGGTCAGATCAAGAAATTCGCCCAGTTCATCGCTGTGATAGGCCAGCGCAAAACTGCCGCCGGTTTTGATGTCGTTGGCATTGGGCGCCAATGATTCGTACTCATGTCCTTCCGGGTAAACCTTGGTATCAAAGGCCAGGCAGATTCGATGGGTATTGCCGTCCTGATCCGGGGTATCCAGCGCTAAAATGCGCATCCGCGCCCAGTTATCCGGTCCGCCCAAAAACGTGCGCGGCGGATTAAAACGGAAAAAGGGCAGCGGCAGCCAGATTTTTTCCAGTAGTTTCAGTGATTGCTCCAGCGGGATGCTTAGCTCGGGCCTGACCACTTCGGGCGGGGCGCCCGCCGGTGACGGAAGCAAATACTTATCAGTCTGTTCGTTGTAGATCAGGCGCAGCAGCGGTCCGTTGGCGCTCTTTCTTACATACTTATTAGGAAAGTCTGTAGATAATTCTGGTTTCAACGCAAAATCCAGAAATTGAATGCCGCTGTCCTGAATAAGCGTAATCTTCTGTTTGTAATCGGTGATCGTCGCCAGCATTATCATTTACTCTCGCGCTTTATCGTCATGGGGAAGACCGCATCAGCATTATAGCGACCGGTACATACAGCGACGTCCGCCGCGCCCTGTTTACATACGATCTCCGGCATTTGGTATCTGGTATTATCGCTGCATCGCGCTCTGTATCGGCTATTGATGACCAGATTGCCGGAACTCATTAATCCAGCCTCAATATCCGCCCGGCAAGTCACGCCATCGCCATGAGTAATTCTTGCCGTCCCTTTGCCATTTTTAATTTGATATAGCAGGCTAGGGGGCCGGCCGGTAACCGGAGTTTTAGCGTCTATCGATACGCGCCAGTTTCCGTTCAAGAAGTTGACCAGCCCCATCCTCACCGCATCCGCAGGCATGACCAATTCGTCTTTACTGACCGTGACCGGCGCTTCGGCGGGCTTTTCAACATCAACAGGGGCAGGCGTTTCAGCGGCGACCGCTTTAGGTTCACTATTCGCCGGGGAAGGCGTTTCGGCCGCAGGCTCCTCTTTCACAACGTCAGGATTAACCTCTTCCGGCGGTTCAACAACCGGCTTGGGCGGCTCTGTCGCTGGCGGTGCTGCGGTCTCGGTATCGTTCACCGTTGGCGGCTTGGGTTCCGTTGCTTGTGTGGAGGCCTGTAACACGCGTTTTTCCGGTTTTATCGTCGCGGCTAACGCAGGCGGCTCCGGCGCATCGTCCCGCTGTGAAAGCCATCCGCGAATCTGTAGCGCCAGAACCGCCAACAGAGCAGCGGCTGGAAATATCCACCACAGACGTCGCCATTGATTGCCGCGCGGCGCTGCCGCAACAACATCGGGTTTTGGAATCGGTTCGGGTTTTACTGGCGGTTTAGGCTCGGGCGCTACCGGTTCAGCCGGTGGCTCAACATAAGCGGAGACAGGGGAAAGAACCGGCTCAGCCGCTTTCTCGATCAGACGCAAGCAATCGAGCGCATCGGTCCGAGATTTTTTATCAAGGTTAACAAATCCCCAGAAGGTCAGTACGGGTTTACCGTCAACCAGATAAACGTGATTCGGGCCGGGGAACTGTATCGCTTTTGCCAACAGCACGCCAAAAAGTTTTTGTCCGGGTTTTTCCGCGTGTTGCGCCCGCTGGCTGATTTCAGCGACCGCAGATTGATACGTTTCCAAGAGTTTCAACGCGGCGGCACGTTCATCTTCACTGGCCGCGATCCAGGACGTTACTTTTCCTGCAACTGGCGAATACCAGTCAATACGATCGCCATTTTCGTTGGACTGAGGGATAGCCAGACAATCTGCAATCCGTTGCTGTTTTCTGAGACGTAATGTTTCCCGTAACTGGAGTGCTGATGCATAGACTGGCTGTCCATTTTCACCCAAAGCCAGAAAATCATCCAAACTCCCACTACGTAAAAATAATTTTGTCACGCAAAAGAGACCTTTTGTAATAGATACCTAGGGCAGAAAATAGTGTGTAATCTGCGACAGGCTATACTCTAGTGCGAATGATGGCGAATCAAATGCTTAAAGAAGGGGCAAAACTGGTAAATATTTGCGGCATAGACCGTGAATATACGGTTTCCATGCGGAATTCGGGCGCGATTTAGAGGTATGACTTTGTCAACGGTGTATTTCGTCGCAATTGACGCTAGTATGGCGCGTATTACGTTTTCGCATAGCAAAAGGATAATCGATGTTCATTATTAATCTTACTTATCATCAATCTATCGACGTGGTGGAAACACACCTGGAAAACCATATCGCATGGTTAAAAAAATATTATGCACAGGGTGTATTTGTTGCCTCCGGCAGAAAAATACCGCGTACAGGCGGGGTGATTTTTGCCAAAACAATGGAGCGTTCGGCGCTTGAATCGATATTATCCGAAGATCCGTTCAATGCGGTTGCCGACTATGACATCATCGAATTCGCACCATCAATGACAAGCAAAGAATTGGATGCATTAAAAACCATCTGATTCGTTGTTTACACAGGTGATAACACCATTAACACCTGTGTAAATCAGATTCCAATAAAGCGTTTTTCTCGGTTAAATCTTTAACGACGGCCCCGCCAATTGGTATTAGACGTCCAGCTATAGGTAGCGGAGGTATCGGGCTTGAATTTGTTCTTTTTTTTCTCAGCCCGAGCTTGTTTGGCAGCCGCGTCCCGTTCTTTCATTAGATCATCGATATAATCATCTTTGATGTGATTGCTTTCAGAATTGGTGAGAGGGCGGCCATGTTTTTTTCTTTCCTGATCGAGCAAGGTTTTAAGTTGACGCTGTTCTTGCTCCGTCATGTCTTTCTGAGTCAGTCTTGGCATAAGTATCGACCTGATAGATGGCTGGAATGGTCATTGTAGAGGAAAATGATGACGCGCTCAGGAAATTATGCGTTATGACCCGCCCAGCCAGAACCGAGATCGCACTTTGGCTTTCCTTTCGAGAGTGAACTAGGCTTAACAGGAGATGTGGCGGCAGTAGATGTCACGACGACGGCGTCTAACCAGGCGTCAATATGAGCGACAAAAGGAGCTAGCATGACCATTCACAAGAAAGGGCAGGCACATTGGGAAGGCGACATCAAGCAAGGGAAAGGCACTATTTCAACCGAGAGCGGCGCATTACAACAACAGCCATATGGTTTTAACACGCGCTTTGAGGGGAAACCGGGCACCAATCCGGAAGAACTGATCGGTGCCGCGCACGCCGGCTGCTTTTCTATGGCGCTATCGCTAATGCTTGGTGAAGAAGGCTATACGCCGGAATCAATTGATACAACGGCCGATGTTTCGCTGGACAAAGTCGACGGAGGCTTCGCCATTACCAAAATCGCGCTTAACAGCACGGTAAAATTACCCGGCATTGATGAAGCCACCTTCGATAAAATTATTCAAAAGGCTAAAGCCGGTTGCCCGGTATCACAACTGCTCAAAGCAGAAATCACGCTCCAATATAAGCTGAATTAAAATCGTGCCCATCAGCACGCCATAAGGCACGTTGATGAATAATATCGACGTGCTCCCCGCCAAAACCCGCACAATGGTGTTATTATTAATGCTTAAAAGTAATTGACTCTTTATCAAACCTACCAGGGAAAGATATCCACTTGTCTATATAGTTGAATAGAGTATTAGCTGTATCCCCATATTGTCCTTTGCTTTTTTCACATTGTGTGCAGGTTTGAAAAAGATGATTAGCACCGTCTACAAATGCAATTTTTTTATCAGAGCTTTTCGCATTTTGATAAATTGTTTCTACGGATAAATACTCCCAACCCCCGGTCATACCCATAGTTAGTAATGGTACGGATATACCTTTAACGTTACCGGCAGAAGTGGAATAATTAGATGACCAGTCTACTCCATGAATTGATGCTTCGTCATATGAAAAATTGTCATTGACGCGGATAGCAAAGTTTTTTAGGTAATTCAAGATAGTTGTTGATGCTGTCGATTGGTACATCTGTCCAGTCAGACTTCCTTCCAGATTCATTGGTGGCCTTACACTATGAATTAGTGTATTTTCTTCCGACTCATCAGGATGAATTAATGGCCATGGTTTAACAGTGTGGGACATTAAAGATACATCCTGTGGATACAGTTTATTATCAAGCACTTGCGAGTCACCACCAGGAATTATTAACGGTTCATCATCTTGATATAAACCTTTTCCCTGTTTTATTTTTTGTTCTCTCGATAAAGCAAACTTCAGTATTTTATTATATCTAATGGCTTGGGCATGTTGGTATCTTCTGATAAATGATTTAGAATAATGTGCGCCTTTCTTGTTAAAACCGTTATGTTCATCAAACAAGTTTAATGTTGGGTCTAGCTTCAATCCGTTATTTTCATCGATCACTGCTGGATCAATGCTTAACAACATCATGGTTGCATCACCCCAGTTCGGGTCAATGAGCATTAATCCGTCTGCCGGCGGTAAATTAGACAGCTCATCTGAGCATGGGAATATAATATTTTTATTTTGACAGGCCTTAAGTCCATTCTCGGCAATATTTTGATAGGCACTCATTAATCCACTGCCGCCACTATGACCAAACAAAACTATTTTTTCTATTCCCTCAAGATTGCGTAAGTATTGGACTCCTGATTTTACGGCTAGTATCTTTTGATCATAGTCTTGTGTGTTGTTATTAGCGCAAAGTACGGTATAGCCTCTTTTTGCAAGCTCCGTACAAGGAGAAAAACTTAAATAGTCTGCTGCTGCGTGCATAACAAATATAGCAATTTTGCTTTTAGACTCTGGATTCAATGGTTTGTAGATGACGCCTGGAATACCTTTATCTAAACTTGGAGTGCTTTCACTTAAGTTATTTGCACTTTGAGTTAACCTTAAAAAACTACTGGTTACGCCTTCAGTCTCTGCAAGGGAGAAGTGTGAAAATATGGATAGAAACAAAATACACGGGGTAAAAATTAGCTTTTTCATGGTCTTCTCTTTACTTTTTTTAAAGTGTAAATGACAGTGCCAGTTCGCGGACTAAAGCCTCTGAGGCTCCCAGCTCGCCGACCTGTCCTGATATTCTATCAGTGCTTTGACACGCGAAAATAGGGAAGGGGAGAGCCATATAACTAACTAACTTAATTTCAGCTCCTTGTCCGTGACCAGAATTTCTATTTCTAATAGTCGGAATACCGGTTTCTAGTATTTACTGTTCATCTCCTGTATCAGCTTTCTGGTATACATCTTCGCACTGTAACCATATGAACTTATTTCAGTTTTCCGGTAGTGCAAGATGTACGCATAAACACCAGATAAAGAGACACTGATCATTTATTTTAAATGATAACGCCGGTCAGTGACAAAACTTGTTTTTGTTGCTGGGGTTGGCCAAGCAGCAACAGTTCTGGCGTTTTTCTTTGGCGTTAATAACGGCGCGGTAGCGTTTCTTCCAGGCGGATTTATGAAGACGCTCACGACACATCACGAACTGAAAGAAGAGTAATTAAAAGATCCCGCGTTCCGGGCTGCGTATGAAGCTGAGAGCTAGAACCCGGAGCAGGATTATCCGGCATCACGATGATGGTGATAGCACTGAGGAAATGATATTTTATTCAGCGCATCAACACGACCCAATGACAGCACCGGAACGCCAGTTTCCGCCCATTCTTATCTTGGTACGCATAATGTATATTATGTTAAATGAACTAGTATCAGGCGGGCATGTTTTCAGTCAGTAGCCCTCTTGTCTTTGTGCTGATATATCAATTCGGTAGAAATTTTGTGCTCATGTCCGCCCGATACTTGTGTGTAGAAAAACGTTTTATCCGCTGTCTCTCCGATACATCTTCCATCAACATAGATATCCTTTTTTAAAGCTTTACCGACAAAACTATCGCGGTAGATATATAAGCCGGATTTGTTTTCATCAGGAGCAGAGAAACTTTTGGCTTTTACTGAGTCCTGTTCAGTTGCGAGAGGCACGCTGGCACAACCGCTGATAAGCATGCTGCCTAAAAGAGAAATGGATATAAATAAACTTTTTGTGTTCAAAAAATAGCTCCTTATATATAAAAAATAACATTTTGAAAATTATTCTATTTGCATAAAAAAATCATTCTCACGTATAACAATAACCTCTCGTCATTACATTGCATGCAGGAATGCAATCGCGCCTCAGAGACCTGAGTCTGTAGAACAGAACTAGTATCCCCAATCCCAACCATCGCCAGGATGCTATAATGTGTAAGGTGATCTGAACGTTTATAAGCACTTATGGTAGATCTCTTTCCCTTGTCAGGGCAAATTCGAATAAAATATCCACGAGGGTAAAAACCGTTATGTTTACTGGCCTTAAGAAAAACGAAGCAAAAAAACTCGCTACGCTTGCACTACTTAAAGCAGAAGATAAAACAAGAGATCGGGCTTTAGGCGAATTTGCATGGCTGGCTAGCAAGGTCATGGGGACTTCGGGATATTTTGTGACTATTTTTGATGATGATTATCAAAACATTAAATCCGCCAATAATGTGCCCTTCCCGCCGGCAAGAATGCCGATGTCTGAGGTCATTTACCAACATTCGGTTGATAGCGGTCACCCCGTTATATGCCCGGATACGCGTGCCGATATACGGTTTAAAGATCATCAATTAGTTAAAGATGGCTCTATTTTGTTTTATGCCGCCGCGCCATTAAAGACCATGGATGGGTTTGTTCTTGGTTCGCTGTGCGTCATTGATTCAAAACCTTTCACTCCGTCGCAGGACCACATTGACAGTTTTCTGCGCATAGCCGATTTGAGCAGCGTCTATCTTGAGGCCCGGTACGCAATTGGTCGTGTTGACGCATTGACCGGATTACCCAACAGACGGCAGTTGCTCAATGATATTGAAAAGCTCTCTGAAGAACACATCACTGAACCATATAGCTTGATCATTTTCGATTGCATCGATATGCCGCAGGCCTATGAACTTTCCCGGTATCTGGGGCTTGCCGCCGTTGAGAAAGTACTAATAGATTTTAGTTCATTGCTGCGTCTTCGGCTTAACCTGAAAAATGAAACGGTTTTATATACCTTTGCGACCGGGCGGTATGCCCTATTAGTTAAATCGAGGAATATGGAAAACCTCATACAAAAAGCGGCGGCCTTGCCCCCAACGCACGCAAAAATTACTAACGACATTGACGTCACGCTGCACATCCATGCGGGCTATGTTTCGTTCAAACCGGCCACTGCTGCAACAGCAGAGGTTTTTCGCCAGGCGGTAAGCGCACTGCACGAAGCGATAAAGCGCGTCGTCCCGGTACAAAAGTTTGATCCCGAGTTAGATAAAAAAAGAAACGATGAATTCAGGCTGTTGTATGATCTGGGGGAAGCAATAAAATCCGAAGATCAGCTTTATCTGGTTTATCAGCCAAAAATATCATTGTTGGATGGTCATATCGAAGGCGTAGAAGCGCTATTACGCTGGCAACACCCTGTTAAGGGGAACATCTCCCCTACCATGATTGTTGCCCTGGCGGAAAAAACCAGCCTGATGACGGAAATTACAAACTGGGTGATTTTCACCACGCTTGAACAACTCAAAACGTGGCGAAAAATGGGCATTGCTATCCCCATCTCGGTCAATGTAACCGTAAGCGATTTATCCAGCCCTGGTTTTGCTGACAGATTGGAGGATCAAATCCTTGCGTCAGCACTTACCCCGGCTGATTTGCGCATCGAATGTTTAGAAACCGAAAAGGTGCTGGAAAGCGATATCGCGCTGAATGAACTCAACATTCTTAAGTTAAGAGGTTTTAAGATACTTCTGGACGATTTTGGTGCCGGATACAGCAACATCAATTACCTGCGTCGGATACCTATTGATATTATCAAGCTCGACCGTTCACTCATTAGCCGTATCACGACAGATACCGGAAGCCGAATTATCGTAAAAAATATTATCGTGATGCTTAAAGAACTGGATTATATCGTTCTTGCTGAAGGGGTCGAAGATGAGGAAACGGCTCAAATGCTTAAAGAATTTGGCTGTGACGAAGCTCAAGGTTATTTCTTCTCTAAACCCGTTTCAGCAAAACAGATCCAGGCATTATTTCAGCAGGAATAATCGTTTCACCCCCCACCTAAAACGGTTTGATCATCATCTTGTTGGGGCCGCTGGCGTTTATACTGAGCTTACGCCGCTGTCGGCATGTGATTACGCTCCCATAAATTTGCGTAAACGGCAATTTCCGCATACAGTTAAAGGCAATGGTTGAAATTCATTTCATTATCAGACTGATAGCAAAATCAGTTAGATACCAACAACTCAACGCAGCACCGTACACTCATCGATCGTTATTATCTGTTTATCCCCAATAACCTACGGAGCGCCAATGTCAGTATTGAGCCCTAATCTGATGATTTTCAGCGACCTCGATGGCTCGCTGCTTGACCACGACACCTACAGCTGGGAGCCTGCGCGTCCGTGGCTGAAACGATTGGCTCAGAATGAGATCCCCGTCATTATCACAACCAGTAAAACCGTAGCGGAAGTTGAGCAACTGCAATGTGCTCTTGGTCTCAGCCATCTACCGTATATCGCTGAAAACGGCGCGCTGATCGCATTGCCGCCGGATTGGCATTCGCATCCGGATTACCCGCGTAAGACTTTTGATGCCGACTACCCTTTTATATGCGCCCAACTGAATCGATTGCGTGAAAAGCATGCTTTCCGTTTTAGCGGCTTCGCCGACATGGATGCGCCAGAAGTTGCCGCATTAACGGGGTTATCAATACAGGATGCCAAACTTGCGCGTCTGCGTGAAGCCTCTGAGCCGATTCAGTGGCTGGGCGATGCAGATTCGCTGGCCAACTTTCGTCACATATTGACGGAGGTTGGATTATCACTGACCCAGGGCGGACGGTTTTATCATGTAATGGGGAAAGACGTCAGTAAGGGCAATGCTGTTGACTGGATAAAAAAACAGTATTCGGGTAAAAATGATAATGTGCCGCTAACGATTGGTCTTGGCGACGGCCCGAATGATATCTCCTTACTGTGTGCAATGGATAACGCAGTACTGATTAAAAACAAAGGAAATCAACTTATTGATTTGCCGGAAAGCTATACGGGCAAACTGTACCGCACAAAGTTTATGGGCCCCACTGGGTGGAGTGAGGGCCTCGACTACTTTCTTGTTGATTAATTTTCTTAACGTTTATCGGCGATACTAAACATATAACGCCAATGGCATGGGAGAGCACAATGAGTGAATTTTATCAGGATGGAATAATTACCAACTTCCACAATCTGACTCACAGAAATGTGGAAGAGCTTGAATATGAGCTACAGGTGTTTTCCGGGCAAAACAGTATGGGGCTTATTCTCCCTTCCCTGTTTTCCGAACTGGAAGGTCCGGCTCTGGATAATATTGTCGAGCTGTTATCCAAAGTGCCTTATCTCAGCGAGATCGTCATTGGTCTGGATCGAGCCGATCGGGAACAGTTTCAATATGCACGCGAGTTTTTCTCCCGACTGCCGCAGCGTCATCGCATCTTGTGGAACGATGGTCCCCGCTTAAAAGCATTAAGCGATGAATTGGCGGATAAATCCCTGGCGCCAACGGAGCCAGGCAAAGGCCGTAACGTGTGGTTTTGCGTCGGCTATACACTGGCGTCACGCCGGACAGCCTGTGTGGCGCTGCACGATTGTGACATTGTCACCTATAGCCGCAGCATGTTGGCCCGCCTGCTCTATCCTGTGGCGAATCCGCATTTTCATTATGACTTCTGCAAGGGTTACTATGCGCGCGTCGCCGACGGGAAACTCAATGGCCGCGTCGGCCGCCTGCTGGTCTTTCCATTGCTCAAATCACTGCAAAAGGTTTACGGCAACTCGGACTATCTGGAGTATATCCGCAGCTACCGCTACCCGTTATCGGGCGAATTCGCCATGCGCACCCATATTTTGAATAATCTGCGTATTCCCAGCGACTGGGGACTGGAAATCGGCGTTCTGTCGGAAATACACCGCGGCACAGCAACCAGCCGTATCTGTCAGGTGGATATTGCCGACAACTATGAACACAAGCATCAGCCCATGTCGGAAGACGATCCCAATACCGGGCTGCAGCGTATGGCCATCGATATCACGAAGGCGCTATACCGCAAGCTGGCGATTTTGGGGGTGAATATCACGACGGATTCATTCCGTATCCTGCGGGCGACCTACTATCGGACGGCGCTGGATATGATCGATGCTTTCGAACATGATGCCCGGATGAACGGGCTGCATTTCGATCGGCACACGGAGGAGTCCGCCGTTGAGCTGTTCTCTGATGTGATTACGCTTTCCGGCCAGGTATACAGTGAAAGTCCCGGTGATAAGCCCTTTGTTCCGAGCTGGAACCGCGTGCAGTCGGCTTTCCCTGATATTCTGGAACGTTTGTACGATGCCGTAGAGGCGGATAATCGGGACGAATAACATTCGTCCGTCGCTCATAATAAACGAACGGCCGCTTACCCGGTGGCGGTTCGTTTATTTACTCGCTCTAAACCTTATTCATTGTTCATAAATTGCCAGCGTTTTTTTAATTCTGCGGATCAGTTCATTGCGGACAAATTCAGGTTGCAGGCATTCACATTTATCACCTAAGCCAAGCAGAAAATGATATCCCTGGTCATCTGCTACAAAAGGAAAATTAACCAATATCTTATTGTCTTGATAAGGCTGAATGTTCTCTTCATCGCAACGCTCAGAAATTAAATCCCTAACTGACTCATCCAGCAGCAGCGTCACTGGAATTAATGGTTTTTCTATCCAGAATGCCCCCTCCGTCATTCCTGGTTGAAACGGTCTGGGGATAAAGGTCTGTTCCGATATGTTCAACTGCGTTATTCGGGAGAGTTTAAACAGCCGGAAATCTTGCCTTGCAATACAATAACCATGAACATACCAGTTTCCCTCTTTTAATCTCAATTGATAGGGTTCGATTTGCCGCTGACTCTTTATCCCTTTGCCATCCGAGTAGTTGAAAGTCAGCAATAGGCTTTGATTCATCGCCTGTTTGATTTTTTCAAGATGCGATTGCAGATTCGGCGAACCAATCCAGCGGCTCAGGTCGATAGCAATCTGACTGGTTTTTAGCTTAATTTCCCCGGCTTGTTGCTGCGGGATCAGGCTTTCTATTTTTGCCAGCGTATTAATGAGCGATTTGCCCGATAACGCGGAGGAAAGGCTTCCCAAGCCGGTTAGCAGCGTGGATATATCATCAGTCGTGAATAATCTTTTATTCACTTTATATTTATCCATAATACTGATCCCGCCATTAACGCCCTGATACGTCACAATGGGAATGCCGGCTAAATTGATGGTATCAATATCCCGGTATATGGTGCGAGTGCTGACTTCGAACATTTCCGCCAATGCCGTAGCGCTGATTCGATCTCTTTCTAATAACAGCATAATAATGGCGATGATGCGTTCTATTTTCACTGTCCATTCTCTATCAATTATTTTTTACTCTGCAAACTAACCCTGACATCCAGATGTCAGGGTTAGTCTACTACACTCAAGCCATAAAAAAACCGCATGTTAATTCCACTGAGTATATGGAGGATAAGATGGATTTCTTACCGCAATTCAATCGATTGATGACAGAACAGCGAGACTTGGCTTTAGCGACCAGCATTGAAAATGTACCGAACGTTCGCATTGTGAACTTTTATTGCGACACATCGAAAAAAGGCATCGTCTATTTTTCAACATTCAGAGATAACCAGAAGGTCAAAGAGTTTAAGCAAAATAACCGGGTCGCTTTTACAACCATCCCTTTGTCGGAAAATCAACATGTTAGAGTGATGAATGCGATCGTTAAAAAGAGCGATTTGACTATCTACGATTTAAGTGAATTTTTATTAAAAAAAAATCCCGGTTATCAGAAGATAATCGATCATGCCGGTGATGAGATTGAACTCTACGAAATTCATTTTAGCCAAGCGCGGGTAACTCTAGACTTTACCTGTACGGGGATCGTGTCGTTTTAACTAGATGTTAAAGATTAATTGAGCGCGCTTATATTATCACAGTGAAAAGGAGTCAATAATGTTTGATCATATCAGTACCTATGCGACGGATTACCTGAAAACCAAAGATTTTTATCAGGCGGTATTCGCGCCATTGGGATATAGCATCCAGGCTGAATTTGTCGCCAGTTGGAATAGCGATTTCCCGACACAGCGATTATGTGCGTTTGGGAAAAATGGTGAATACTCATTATGGATTATCGAAGTAAAAACCCCTTTTACTCCCCGGCATGTTGCCTTTGCCTCGCCCGACCGGGAAAGCGTTGATGCTTTTTATGCCGCCGGTATCGCCGTCGGCGCTCGCGATAACGGCAAACCGGGGTTACGGCCAGATTACCATCCTACCTATTACGGCGCATTTTTACTCGATCCGGACGACAATAATGTGGAGGCCGTTTGCCATCGTCCGGAATGATCGGCTGGGTATAAAACGCCGCGTAATATCGTGAATCTGACCACGTAAAACAATCTACAGCTTGAAGATAACCTTCAAGCTGTTAACGTTATATGCATCAATGTCAGTCTACTTATCCTGCTTTATCTATACTGACATCAAGCACAAACAGCCGCCGCCCGTTTTAGCCGTGCTGATTTGTTGACCTTTTCCCTTACTTAATTGAAACAAACGCAGCCAGAGGAAACAGTAATGATAATTTTCGTTACCGGCGCAACAGCCGGATTTGGTGAATCTATCACTCGTAGATTTATTAAAGAGGGTCATAAAGTTATCGCATGCGGTCGCCGTCAGGAACGTTTGGATGCGCTGAAAACAGAGCTGGGCGCATCGCTGCATACCCTGCGGTTGGACGTCCGCGATCGGGCATCAATCGATCAGGCGGTAACGTCTCTTCCTGCAGAGTGGCGCGATATCGATGTGCTGGTGAACAACGCCGGGCTGGCTTTAGGTTTGGAAACCGCCGACAAAGCCAATGTAAATGACTGGGATGTGATGATCGAGACCAACAACAAGGGGCTGGTCTTTATGACGCGCGCGCTGCTGCCGAAGATGGTCAAACGGAACATCGGACATATCATCAATATCGGTTCCACCGCCGGGAACTGGCCTTACCCCGGCGGTAACGTATATGGCGCGACTAAAGCCTTTGTCCGGCAGTTCAGCCTTGGTCTGCGGGCGGATTTGTTCGGGACTAAAGTTCGTGTCACGAACATCGAGCCGGGTTTGGTCGGCGGCACGGAATTTTCCGCCGTGCGCTTTAAGGGCGATGAAGATAAAGTGAATAAAACCTACGGTAATACCGATCCGCTTACGGCCGAAGATATCGCCGAGTCCGTATTCTGGGTAGCTACGTTGCCATCCCACGTCAATATTAACTCATTGGAAATGATGCCGGTCAGCCAATCCTTTGCCGGGCTGAACGTTTACCGCGAAAATTAAACCTCGCTATGGCGCGAAGCCGCTCTTCGCGCCATACGCCCTCTCCTCCTTGTCCGCGTTTTCCACGGTTATAGAGCCGTTGATGATAAGAGTGATACACTCCAGTACATATGCTTATATTCCTGGCCCCCCTCATGCAACATATCAGCGTGAAGGGTTGTTTTTTGTAATTCCCGGCCGCATTTGCCATAGTAATAACGTTTTTTATATTTATGCCCAATCGCTTTCCAGGTGCGCATCGGCAACCAGAAAGTTGGAAGGCATACCCTATTTATCAAGGTGAAACATGAACCAACACTCCTTTGTCTCTCTGATTCGGGCCTTGATCCCACTGTCCATGGTAGTGGCGTGCGCGGTTTGGCAACCGGCCGTCCAGGCGGAAACCCGTCATGTAATTATCGAATCCGATAATACGTTGTCCAAAGAAGCGGCTCGTCAAAGCAGTGAGCAGTGGGATTCAACCCGCTCTTTGCGTAGCAAAGTTAACTCTCGCGTTGAGAAAGAATTTGATAAAACTGAACAGGCGATAGACGGCGAGGAAAAATGTAACGCCAGCTATAACGTTAACGCCTATTGGGAAGCCAATACTTCACGTTGTCTCGATCGTCATACCGGTCGCCCGGTGACGCCCTGATTTTTAGTCTACGCTTTAAGTAACCCTCGTTCGCCTGGCAGGTATAACGTCAGGCAATGAGTCAGGACTTTGTTCAGAAAAAAGGGTGATAAGATGAAAAAGACAATAATTTTTGGCGCGGCTTTATTTGTGCTTGCACCTCTGGCGGCACAAGCATCCTGTGAGAGCGTTAAAGCGGATATCTCGCAGAAGATCATCAATAATGGCGTACCTGAGTCGGGCTTTACGCTTGATATCGTTCCTAACGATCAGGTGAGTCAGGTCGGTGGTCAAGTAGTCGGTCATTGTGAAAATGACTCGCAAAAAATTGTTTATACCCGTCATGCTGATGGCGAAGCAAGCACCGACAGTGCGCCTTCGACAACAGATGACCAGCCTGCTCCCACCGCGCAGTAACGCTTTTCTCTCGGTTTATCTTTTCGTTTCAGAGAGCCGTCCCTGCTCTCTGAAACGAAAACCTCTCTCAAATTCGTTGATTGGCGGGGATCATCCAGGCTGAAAATAGCGTAATAAACGCAATCAACGCAGAAACAATGAACACACAATGTATTGAGGATGAAACATTCCAAGAGAGCGATGCAAGCTGTGTCGCGCTCATCATGCTCCGGCTATGGGTATCCATCAGCACCTGCAACGGGTCGGCCATTCCTGGCAGACGCAAATGCAGGTTAATATTCAACGTCGCCCCAAGAATCGCCGTTCCCAGCGCCGAACCCAACATCCGGGTAAACATGGTTGATGCGGTTGCGATACCGCGGATGGAGTAGTCCACCGCGTTTTGCACCGACACCAAAAAGGTCGTGTTGCTTAACCCCATACCGGCGCCGATAAGAAAAGCAGCGATGCGCGCCCAGTTCAGCGATTTATCAGGAGCGAGCGTTAACAGCGTCAAACTTCCGGCAATCAGCAGCACGCAGCCGCTGACGGCGGTAATTCGGTAGGATGTCCACAGCATTAATCTGCCGCCCAGAGTACTGGCCAACGGCCAGCCAATCGACATCAGCGCCAGAATACTGCCCGCCTCCAGCGGCGAACGGCCCATTACGCTCTGAATATAGGTAGGAAGAAAAGCGCTGACCCCCATCATAGTCGCACCGATCAACAGACCGCCAAGATTGCCTGCGACAATCACCCGGTTACGCCATAGGGCTAACGGGAAAAGCGGCTCCGGCGTGCTCGTTTCCTGCTTGAACAATAAAACGCCCCCGACCACGGCAATCACCATTAGCGGGATGATCCACAGGCCAAGCACTTCAGCCTGTAATAGCGCCATCAACAGGCTGGCGACGGTGACGGCGAGATAGAATGCGCCAATCCAGTCCAACTGGTGCTGCCGTACCTGGTTAATCGTCGGCAAATAACGGGCTAATAAAAATATCGACAGTAATCCAATGGGGACGTTAACCCAGAAGACCAGAGCCCAGGTAAAATGCTCAACGATGAAGGCGCCCATCAGCGGGCCGACAATTGCCGAGATCCCCCACACGCTGGAGAGATATCCTTGAATTTTAGGCCGTTCCGTCCTGCTATACACATCAGCGACTATCGTAAACGCGATCGGCGTGATTGCCCCGGCGCCTAACCCCTGAATGGTACGGAACAGAATTAGCCATCCCATATGGCTGGAAAAACCGCACAGCACCGATCCCAGCAGAAAAATAATCGTCCCGATGAAAAAAACACGCTTACGGCCAAACAGGTCGGCCAGCCGACCATAAATAGGAATACTGATCGCCTGCGTAAGCAAATAGCCGGAGAAAACCCATCCCAATAGAGAAAAACCGCCTAAATCCGCAATAATCGTCGGTAATGCGGTCGCCACAATGGTGACTTCAACCGCCGCCGTAAACATCGCCAGCATGCAGGCAATTAAAACCCAGTGGCGATGCGGGACAGGTGGATGTTCAGAATTATCGACTGTTTTCATTATACTTTATTGCCTGGAAAATAGACTTTGTTTCCGAGTATACCAGTTGTTGCCCTATTGGGTGACTGACAGAAAAGGGAAAATGAAAAGCTGTATCATTTTTGCGTTTGGCTCAGGCGGGGACAATAGACAATAAAGGTGCAGCACAGCAGGCTACACCTTTAAATCATTCGATGAACATCATCGCAGAACTAATAATTCAGCGCCGAAAGATCGATATAAGAAGATAAGTCACGCTGTTCAGCCCGGGGTAAATAAGGTAATTCCCCTAATTGCGGCGCGGGAATTTTTTTACGCAAGGCGGTAATGATATCCGCATAATTCGCCAGTCCCGGATTAATTCGATTGGCGACCCAGCCAGCCAGCGGCAACCCGTCATTAATAATGGCCTGCGCGGTTAATAAAGCATGGCTGATGCAGCCCAATTTAATACCGACGACTAAAACAACCGGAAGCTGTTCCTGAACAACCCATTCAGAATAAGGACGCAGATCGTTCATCAACGTACGCCAGCCGCCGCTGCCCTCAACGACGACAATGTCGGCGACATCGCTTAAGTACTGTAATCCCTGCGTCATGGAGCTGTAGTTAATCGGGTGTTCGCTCGCGCTGATTTCGTCTTCTTGCAATGCAATCGGATTTACCACGTCATAGTGCAGACTCATCGAAGACGCCGCTTGCAACAGCAGCGCATCTTTATCCCGTAGCCCCTCATCCGTTTCCACACAACCTTTTGCTATTGGTTTATAACCTGCCACCGATTTCCCGCTCATTGCCAACTTCTGCAATAACGCTTTGGATACAACAGTTTTACCGACTGCGGTATCAGTACCAGTGACAAAAATGCGGTTCGACATGAGAAAACTCCGGGGGGCCACCTGAAAATAACAAGCACGACAGAAATGCTATCCAATAGCAAAAGTCTAGGCGATACGCCATTCGGGCGGTTTGCGTTAGCTCAATGTTTTGTTTCTCTGAGCTCACGAATTGGAAAATATTAATTTGAACGTTCGGCGTTAACCCTGCAACAGTTTCACCAACAACGACCCATTATACAATGCATCTTTCACCAATGCCGCGCCGGGCATCGTGCCTTGATTATAAAACTGGGTCGCTTCTACCTTAATGTTGTGGCTATAAGGTGGAAAAGACTGCTGATGAATACATCCCATAATGGCCGGATATAAAATATTGGCGGCTTTATTTAGCGGAGAGCCGACCAAGATTTTATCGGGATTAAATAAATTAACCATAATGGCGACAATACGTCCGACGTTATGACCCACATCGTTAATAATATCTTTTGCCAACTGATCGCCTTTCAGGGCGACCTCGCAGAGGTTGTCGACCGTCAATGGCACGCCATGCAGCGATGAGCTCATTGAGGCGCTCATCCGCTGCTGCGCCAGTTCCAACATGCTTGCGGTACTGGCAACCGTCTCAAGACAGCCGTGATTGCCGCAATAACAGCGCTTGCCATAGGGATCGACCTGCGTATGCCCTATTTCAACCAGGTTTCGGCTGCCCGCATGCAGAACGCGTCCGCCGGTAATCACCCCCGCCCCGACATTATGATCAATCACCACCTGAATCACATTCTGACAACCGCGTGAGGCGCCATACAATGCCTCAGCCATCGTCCAGGCGCAGATATCATGCTGTACGAAAACGGGTAATCCGGTTCGCTGCTCCAATGCCGGCCCTATCGCCATCTCTTCGACATCATAAAACGGCATCCGGTGGATAATGCCGGTGGTGGCATCGATCATGCCGGGCGCGGTAATCGCGATAGCGGTCAGGCGTTCCAGCCGATTTTGATAGCGAATAAAAAATTGATCGATTTCATTTAAAATGCGCTGCAGCAGCGGCTGTGGATGGTCTGCGGGAAGAGGAATACAATCTTCAACGACCAGTTTGCTGCTCAGATCGCGCAGCGCCAAAGTGATAGAGTTATGATTGATGCGTGCGGAAAGAAAATGCCATGCCTGAGTGTCAAGAATCAGCCCAATGGCCGGCCGCCCCCGGCTGCCGACATCCTGATATTCCGTTTCCTGAACCAGATGGGCTTCCAGCAGTTCGCGGACGATTTTGGTGATGCTGGCCGGCGCCAATTGCGCGCGTTTAGACAGTTCAATACGTGATATCGGGCCATATTTATCGATCAACCTGTATACAGCACCGGCATTCATTTGTTTAATCTGATCGATGTGTCCTGGCTGACCGTCGGCAATCACAAAACTGGCTCCTACTCTTCATTGCGAGTACTGCTGATGGGGACCGGTCATACCCGTCATCCTTCAAATTGCAGCAGTCCTCGCCGCCCGTTGAAGTCTATCAGGTATGTCTACGCTATTTTTCACGCTGCAAAATAAAAAACTGAGGTTATGTTGGAGCTTTTTGTTAAAGCCGTCAAATATTTGATTCGTTATGTGATTTAATGCACATATTGAAAATATTATCGGTTGAGCATAAGCGAAATCAGTGTCTCCGCCGCCGTTTTTAATGGCCTATGCCGCGCCGTAACCAACCACACCTCGGTAATCGCATCAATTTCCGCTAATTGTAAATATTTCACGCCATCAACTTTGATACGCATGAACGAGGCAGGAAGAATGGACACGCCTAAACCGGATGACACCAGACCAACAATCGTCATGGCTTCACCGACTTCCTGAGTAATATAGGGCGTGATCCCGTATTTTTTCAGCAACGTCAGGGTTTCATCATACAGCGCCGTACCAACCGCCCGAGAGAAGAAAACAAAAGGTTCATTCGCCAACTGACTCACGCTGATGGGCCCTTTGGCTATGGCCAACGGGTGTTCCTCATGCACTACCGCGACAAGCGCCTCATGCAGCAGCAACTGGTGCTCCAACGCATCGGGTAGCGGATTATTACGCATCACGCCGATATCAAGTTTACCATTCAGCAAAGGTTCGATTTGCTGCTTGGTATTCAATTCGATCATCTGAATGTGTACCTGCGGGAAGGACTGGCGGAACCGCAGCAGGCTACGGGACACTTTTTTGATGAAGGGAGCCGATGAAGTAAAACCAATAGTCAGCTCCCCTATTTCTCCCCGCTGTATTCGGGCGGCGCGTTCCGCCGCCTGATTGACCTGGGCGATGATTGACCAGGCCTCTTTTAAAAACATTTCACCCGCCGGAGTCAAACGGACATTACGATTATTGCGCTCCAACAACTTCGCGCCGACCTGTTCCTCCAGAATTTGTATTTGTTGGCTGAGAGGTGGTTGAGAAATAAGCAATTTCTCAGCTGCGCGACCAAAATGCAACTCTTCGGCAACGGCAATAAAATAGCGCAGATGGCGTAGTTCGATATTCATATTTTATAAGTATTAATTATGATGACTAATATATTATACAAAACAATATTGCTCTTCTATGATCGCGCCATCTTTTCCTTTTTAAACTTGGAATTATTTTGAGTACCCCGTCAAACCCAGCATCAAACGCCGTGTCCGTCTCCCTCCTTGATGATGTGGAACCCCTTTCACCGAAACCGACCGCTAATGGCAAAACCCCTTATATAAAACGTGGCACGCCGCAGTTTATGCGCGTCACACTGGCTCTGTTTTCAGCCGGCCTGGCTACCTTCGCCCTGCTTTATTGCGTACAGCCCTTATTACCGGTTCTTTCTCAGGCTTTTTCCATTTCTCCGGCAACCAGCAGTCTGTCGCTTTCGGTAGCGACGGGAACAATGGCCTGCGGGCTGCTGTTTACCGGCCCGCTGTCTGATACCGTCGGGCGCAAAAACGTAATGGTTGTGTCGCTAATGCTGGCGTCCATTTGCACCTTGATTTGCGCCTTTATGACCAGTTGGCAAGGCGTACTGATTATGCGGGCCATGATTGGTCTGTCGCTCAGCGGCGTCGCGGCGGTCGCGATGAGCTACCTGAGTGAAGAGATCCACCCCAGCGTATTGGCCTTTTCCATGGGACTGTATATCAGCGGCAATTCGATTGGCGGCATGAGCGGTCGTCTGGTTAGCGGCGTGCTAAGCGACTATTTCCCCTGGCGAATTTCTGTCGGCGCCATCGGTGTTCTGGCGTTAATTTCAGCGCTGACCTTCTGGAAAATTCTGCCGGCGTCGCGCCATTTCCGTCCGGGATCTTTGCGTCCTAAAGCCTTATTGCTGAATGCGAAACTGCACTGGCATGATGCCGGGTTGCCATTGCTGTTTTTAGAGGGCTTTTTGCTGATGGGGTCGTTTGTTACCCTCTTTAATTACATCGGCTATCGATTATTGGCTTCACCCTATCTGCTTAGTCAGGCCGTCGTCGGTCTGCTGTCGGTCGTTTATCTGACCGGCACTTATAGCTCGCCGAAAGCCGGCGCATTAACGGCCCGTTATGGCCGGGGACCGGTACTGAGCATCTCCATCGCCATCATGCTGCTCGGCCTGCTCATTACCGCCTTTAGCCCGCTGTTGTGCGTTTTCCTCGGTATGATGATGTTTGCCGCCGGTTTCTTCGCTTCTCATGCCGTCGCCAGCGGTTGGATTGGTCAGCGTGCGCGCCGGGCAAAAGGCCAGGCGTCGTCCATGTATCTGTTTTCCTACTATTTCGGCTCTAGCCTGGCTGGGACCGTCGGCGGCGTATTCTGGTACTCGTATGGCTGGGCGGGCATCACCGTCTTTCTGGCAACCCTACTGATTATTGCATTACTGGTCAGTTTCCGCTTGAAACAACTAGACGCCGCCCTGAGCGGCTAGGCATCAGAGTCGCTATCCGAAACGTTCAAATCCAGTTCACCGCTCCTGTTGCGAGAAATATACGTCGGAATGCCTTTCGCAACATTGCTATTAATCGCTGATTTTGTATCGATAAATGCGTGAGCCGCTTTCGTTTGCCAGAAAGGTCCACGATGTTGATCGTCGGAGAACTGGAGCGCTTCGGCGCAAATGCCGCAGGGGCGCTTGGTACCCACGATGCGGTTTGATTCCAGCATTCTGCCCGTCTCGTTCTCAAAAGCCTGTTTTATCCGGCGTTCGGCATGCAGGTCAATCTGCCGTCCCCCTCCCGTGAAGTGAAAATTTTCTGACGATACGCGAAAACGCCCTGCGGTGATGGCTTGAAGCACGGGATTCGCGTCAGGGGGCCAAACCGAACGATCATTAAGAATTTGCTCAAGCTGCGTCGCATGGCGCAGCCATCGGTCATTCATATCCAGATGGACTTTCCCCGCCTGTAGCTGCTTTTGCAGTTCTCCCTGCAACCCATTTTCGTTCAACAACATTCTAATTTTGCGATTCGTTCCTCGCGCGTTGGAGGAAATCCATATTTCATCGCTTGCGCGATCATAGTACGCCTGAACTTCTCTGCCGCCAGGAAAGGCTTTCAGTAGCACCGAGCTCAGCCACCGCAATACCTGACGCTCACGATTGTCGGCATAGGAATGTGGCGCTCTGATTAACGCCGGGCTATTGGCGTATGTCGTTTCCAACGTTCTGGGCCCGCCAGAAATGCGTCCTACAGCGCCAGTTACAAGATGGGTGACATCAACCGTTTTATCCTTGTACTGCTGTTGAACTGTGATCCGATGTACCTGTTGTCCCAATGCCTGAGCGGGTGCCGACGATTTTCTCGGCTGATGATTTTGTTGCGTCAGGATTTTACGCCGCTTACTCGGTTCCGTGCTGACGGCGACTTCCTGCTTACGTTTAGGACCGATAGAGCGCAGCGATCGCATTGCCGCACGTTCGGCGTAAAGGTTGTCAATGACTTTGTTATCGACGGCTCGTATGCGGATCTGTTCGCTGTCCAATTTTCGCCTCAGCACGGTGATCGGCTGCGAACTGCCTAATGGCGTAATGACGTGGCGGGAGATGCCAAATCGCCGATCCACTATGTCGCCTGGATTTTTGTCGCATAGCTGGTCCAAGTGTCGGATAAATGCCGGAGCGTCAGCCAGGCTTTCATCCGGTTGCGCACGGCGAAAGCGTTCCAACTCGCTGGCCAATTGAGGTGCAAGATGCCTTTTCCACAAGGTTTGCAGGTATCTATCCCGGCGCGGCGCGGATAAAAACGCCGATCCGGCGTTACGGCGTGAGTCGGACATTTGGTCGAGAGTCTCTTCCAAGGAGGTTTGTGACGTTAATCGGATATCCGCCAGACTACCGGAAGTATCAAGGCGGCGTAAAACCTGCACCGGAGCTGGCGTACCTGGCACCCGGATCGTGAATAACCGAATGTCCGCCACGTTGGTATCCTGTGCTGAGCCGCACTTTTCAGCCTCGATAGTCAATTTATACAGCGCGTCGAGGAAATGGCCGCCAGTGACATCGAGTTTGCCCGGCAACTGGCGGTAAGCAGTATAGAGCGTCTGAAACTCTTGTTTACGCTTAGTGCTTTGCCATAATTTGCTCTGATGTGGGTAACTCATTGATTTCCCAAGGGCCGCCGCCGCTACGCCATGAGACTGGAAGGCGCTTTTTTCCATCTGCGCCATGATGCCGCGCATCTCGTTGCCATCGCCCGGTCGCTGTAGCCGGCGAAGATCGCGTAATTCACCATCAATATCACGACGCAGCACATAAACATCGTCACCATGCCCCGGCACGCAAATACGAAAAAGCCGAATATCGTTACGTTCCGTAGGCAGTTGCACGTTGATGAGCGGTGCAGCGGCATCCGTTAAATTACGGATCACACGCAGGAAGCCCGGGCCGGATAAGGATGGATTATATGTTGATAGCAGATCTTTAAACTCTTCGCGGCGCTGCTGACTGCAATGCCACAGATCTTTTTCCACATTTGACTTTGAACGCTGGCGAACCGAGCGGCTTTGCGCCGCGACCACGCTTTTATATGCTGAGGGCTCGCTCGATCCCTGTTCCCGCATTGCCAGTCGCTTTTTATACGGTTTGTCTTCATCACGTATTTGAATCGTCCCAAATTCCACAGCTGACAGCGTATTTTCCGCTGGCGGCGAGCGTCTTGTCCCGTTGCTCGGCGTTCTTTGCCGCTCTTCGTCTGAATGGATCCCTGCACTCACCAGATCTGCTCTTATCCCCACCCTCATGCATCTATCTCTCTGTAATCCGCGGAATACCCCATTGAAGATTAAGTGGTTCAATACAATAAGCCATTCCAGATAATGAGATATTTATTTTGAACGCTGCAACTATCTTTACGACCTGATAAGACAAAATGTAAACACGATTGTTGCTGGAATCGATTTGGGATATATATATTATGTATGTTGTAACTAAAATGGTGTATGGATTATGGATCGCTATTCACTTATTGATCGAATGAACCGCTGCTTTGTATCCCTGGAAGAAAAATTGGCGCTGATGCCGCCGCTGTTTTCCACGTTTCGCCTGCTGGCCGGCCGCGTTTATTCTTTGCCCGATATTGAAAAAGGCACCGAGCACGACGCCATCGCGCAAATTGAAGTCCGCCAGCATATAGGCCAGGCAGCTTGCGAGTTAGGGCTGGCGCACTTTCAGCGGTTATTTATCCACCACTACCCCGAAACCATTAGCAGTAAAGCCGCAATTCGGCTCCCCGGCGCGCTGTGCTTTTCTGTCGACCAACGTCAGTATCAGCAGGCGCAACAACTTATAACCGAGATAAACGCGCTGAAGAAAGAGCTGGAGCACATTATCACCGTTGATTCGGGGTTAGCCCCTGAGCAACGTTTTGAGTTTGTACATAGCCATCTGCCGGGGCTGATCACGCTGAGCGCTTACCGCTCGTTAATGCTTATAACCAGCCCGGCGTCTGTTCGCTTCGGCTGGGCCAATAAACATATCATCAAGAACATGACCCGCACCGAGTTATTGAACAAACTGGAAAAAAGCCTGAAAGCGGGCAAAAGCGCCGCGCCGTACAATAAAGAGCAGTGGGTTGAATTAATCGAACGGGAAATAGAGCAGGTACTGCGATTACCCGAACAGGCGGCATTGAAGATAAAGCGACCGGTGAAGGTCCAGCCGATTGCCAGAGTGTGGTATCCAAAGCAGCAAAAGCAGGTACAACACCCCTGCCCGTCGCCGCTGCTGGTATTGTGTCAGCAAGAGTTCGGAGGAGATGTCCCGGTTATTGGCGAGTTGCCTAACTATGACGCCGACAATATAAAGCATAAACATAAACCGCAGGCTAAGCCGCTGAGATTGCTGATACCCCGGCTGCATTTGTATACCGACGATAGATGACGATCCTCGTCATGCTTCAAGCGGCAAGCGCGTTGGCAGCCCAGTCATCCCTGTCTATGTTCATCGTGATTCCCTTCTGCATCCCGCCTTGCGCAGGTTGAATTAGCCAAATTCTAAAATGCCAATGATTACGATAATGATTGTTATTTCTCTGCCTGCCGGCAATAATCCCGGCAGGCAAGACATTAATGAATCAGTTTTTCAGACTTCCGACCATATCCTGCGGCCGTACCCACTCATCAAACTGCGCTTCCGTAAGATATCCCAGCTTCAGCGCCGAGGCTTTTAACGTCAGCCCTTCCTTATGCGCTTTTTTGGCGATTTCAGCGGATTTGTCGTAACCGATATGGGTATTAAGCGCCGTCACCAGCATTAACGATTCGTTCAGCAACTGATCGATGCGCTCACGATTCGGCTCAATGCCAACCGCGCAATGCTCATTAAAGCTCTTCATGCCGTCGGCCAGCAGACGAACGGATTGCAGGAAATTATGAATCACCATCGGACGATAAACATTCAGTTCAAAGTTCCCCGCAGCCCCGCCGATATTAACCGCAACATCATTCCCCAACACCTGACAACATAACATCGTCATAGCTTCGCACTGCGTAGGGTTAACTTTACCGGGCATAATTGAACTACCGGGCTCGTTTTCAGGAATGCTCAGCTCGCCAATGCCGCAGCGTGGACCGGATGCCAGCCAGCGCACGTCATTGGCGATTTTCATTAATGACGCCGCCAATCCTTTCAATGCGCCATGACCGTGAACCAACGCATCGCAGGTGCCTAACGATTCAAATTTATTCGGTGCGGTAACAAACGGTTGTCCGGTCAGCTTCGCCAGTTCGGCGGCAACCCGAACGGCATATTCAGGATGCGTGTTTAACCCGGTGCCGACAGCCGTTCCCCCCAGCGCCAGTTCGCACAAATGCGGTACGCTGTTTTCAATATGCTTCAGGTTATGTTGCAGCATCGCCGCCCAACCGGAAATTTCCTGTCCCAGCGTTAATGGCGTCGCATCCTGCAGGTGAGTACGTCCGATTTTAACGATATCTTTGAACTGCTCGGCTTTCGCGGCAAGCGTGCGCTGCAGCGAAGTCAACTCAGGGATAAGATGCTCGTTAATGGCCAGCACGGCCGCGACATGCATCGCCGTGGGGAAAACATCGTTGGAGCTTTGGCTTTTATTAACATCGTCATTGGGGTGAACCAGACGGTTGTTTCCTCGTTCCCCGCCCAATAATTCACTGGCGCGATTCGCCAGTACTTCATTCATGTTCATATTGCTTTGCGTGCCGGAACCGGTTTGCCAAATGGCTAACGGAAATTCGCCGGCAAGTTTGCCCGCCAGCACTTCATCCGCAGCCTGAACAATGGCATTCCCTCTATCTTCGGGCAGTAATTTCAAATCCATATTGACGCTGGCCGCGGCACGTTTTGTTTGCGCCAGTGCGTAAATCAATGCCTTCGGCATTTTCTCTTCGGAAATACGGAAGTGCTCTAGCGAACGCTGCGTCTGCGCTCCCCATAAGCGTTCCGCTGGAACGTTAATCGGCCCCATCGAATCTTTTTCAATGCGAGTGGTTGTCATGACCTTTTCTCCTTAAGTATCACAAAGTAGTGGGGAAAGCCGGCTTATCTACAACGGCTAAATGAAGGGAATAACACTAATGCCAGTTCATTAAGCCTGGGTTAACTTAATCCAACCGCGACCGCCGCGAAATATCCTTCCGTAAACGATCAACATTAGGTTATAGCCTGCCAGCACTGTCTGGAATAGTGACACATAAAACATTACCATGATGTGAGCAGAAACGGTGTATTCATAACCTTTCCTTTTTATTAATTATTTTAACTTAGTTAATCAACAAGTT
The DNA here is from genome assembly GCF_002291445.1 of Brenneria goodwinii. Lineage (NCBI taxonomy): Bacteria > Pseudomonadati > Pseudomonadota > Gammaproteobacteria > Enterobacterales > Pectobacteriaceae > Brenneria > Brenneria goodwinii. The sequence continues at coordinate 1,753,129 of NZ_CP014137.1, forward strand.
ACTTAACGTCAGGAAACTAACATGCAAAAAATGCTCAATCGTGTCCAGCACTATGCCTGGGGCAGCAAACACGTATTAACTGAGCTATATGGCATTAAGAACCCTAATGATTTACCCATGGCGGAATTATGGATGGGCGCTCACCCCAAGAGTAGCTCCCATGTTATTGATGAAGAAGGAAACGATCGTAATTTGCGCGAGGCGATCGCAGAGGATTTGCCCGCGCATCTTGGCGCCAAAGTCGCGCAGCGGTTCGGGGAATTACCTTTTTTATTTAAGGTATTGTGCGCCGCGCAACCGCTTTCTATTCAGGTACATCCAAGTAAATCGTCGGCAGAACAAGGGTTTGCGAGGGAAAATGCCGCAGGTATCGCGATGGATGCAGCGGAAAGAAACTATAAGGATGCTAATCACAAGCCTGAATTAGTCTTCGCGCTTACCCCGTTTCAAGCCATGAACGGCTTTAGAGAATTGTCTGAAATTGTCACCTTGTTGCAGCCGGTCGCCAGCGCACATCCGTCGATTTCCGCTTTTTTACAACAGCCCGACAGCAAAAACCTCTCCATGCTGTTTGCAAATCTGCTGAGCATGGATGGGCAGCAAAAAAGTCAGGCATTGGGCGTATTAAAAGCCGCGCTGAACAACCACCAGGACGAACCCTGGGCAACCATTCGCGACATTACCCGGTTTTATCCGGACGACAGCGGTCTGTTCTCTCCGCTGTTGCTCAATGTGATTACGCTGCAACCAGGCGAAGCCATGTTTTTATATGCGGAAACGCCGCATGCCTATCTGAACGGCGTCGCCCTGGAAGTCATGGCCAACTCGGATAACGTACTGCGGGCTGGATTAACGCCGAAATACATTGATATCCCGGAACTGTTGGACAATGTGAAATTTGAAGCCAAACCCGCCGCACAATTGTTAACCACGCCTGTCCAGCATGGGAATGAGCTAAACTTCCCTATTCCCGTCGACGATTTCGCTTTTTCCTTGCATAGTCTGAACGGTAAACCACAAGCGCTCAGCCAGAATAGCGCGGCGATCGTTTTCTGCGTCGATGGCGAAGCGTTATTGCAAAAAGATGATCGGCAGATCGGACTCAAAGCGGGTGAATCCTGTTTTATCTCCGCCAACGAGTCGCCGGTGATGGTTCAGGGACAAGGGCGTATTGCTCGCGTATTTAATCGGTAATTACCGATATCTCTCGCCCGGCAGAATCCGGGCGGGTTTTTAATAAAAGGACGAACAAATGAAAAAATCATTAGTTGCCGCCGGCGTTATTATCGCCTTGGGCGCAATCTGGACCGGCGCATCCTGGTATACCGGCAAACAATTGGCTCTGAATATTGATGAGCTTACCGATAATATCAATACCCAGTTGAAAACCGCCTATCCCGACGCCGCTCTGAAAGTCGTATACCGGGACTATCAAGGCGGTATCTTTAGCAGTCAATTAGCCTACGTTCTGCAATCCGATGGCTCGGATAAAGGGCAACAGCTGCTTGCGCCAGGCGAAGAAATCGTCATTAATGAAACCGTTTCTCATGGCCCTTTCCCTTTGGCGCAGCTCAAAAAATTCAATCTGATTCCCGCCATGGCATCCGTACACGGTGAGTTGGCGAATACGCCGGTGGTTAAGCCCCTATTCGATCTCACGCAGAATAAGCCGTTTGTCACGGCAGAAACACGCGTGTCCTACAGCGGCGACACCCGTAGCGATATCTCGCTGTTGCCCATCGAACATCAGGGCAATGAGCAGAAGTTATCTTTCAGCGGCGCTGAAATCCAGTTAGACGTCGCCCATGATTTTCGCAGCAACAAACTGTCGGGCACTATCAGCAACATACTGGTGGAAAAGAGAAATCCGTGGGGCGAGATGGAACAACTCGCGCTAAAAGACCTTGCCATGGACGTCAATAACCATAAAGGCAAGTTCGATCTCGGTATCGGCGACGGCACCTTTTCCGCCAAGTCTCTGGCATTTACCGTTGAAGGCGGCGAACCCGTCGCGCTGAACAATTTCGCCGTGCAAAGTACCGTGACGGAAGATGATAAAAATCTGGCGGGTAAAACGGCAGTAACGTTGGAATCGCTGACCGTCGGCGATCGTAACCTGGGCTCCGGCAATCTCAACGTCGCCTTCTCCCAGTTTGATGGGGAAGGAACAAAGCAATTCGCCGCCGATTACCAGAAAGCGATTCAACAGTTTTGGCAAACCTCGGACGACGCCAATCCTCTTGCTTACCAACATCAGGTTTTAATGGTTTTCCTGCAAAATTTACCTAAATTGCTGAAGGGGAATCCAAACATAACCATCGCCCCCCTGAGCTGGAAAAACAGCAAAGGCGAAAGCACCTTTACGCTGGCGCTGGATTTGACCGATCCTCTGCAAAACGGCGCCAACGCGGCCGATCCTGCGGCGTCGGATGAAGAGAAAATCATTCTGCAGTCGGTCAAGAAACTCGACGCTAAATTGAATGTGCCGTTAGACATGCTGGCGGAGTTGATGGTTCAGGCGGACAAACAGCCCGCAACCGATGAAGAGAGAGAACAGGCCACTAACATGGCGCTGCAGCAGGCCAATATGATGGCCAGCATCGGCCAGATGAACCAGATCACGGTCACGAAAGACGGTGCGATCACCAGTTCATTACAGTATGCCGACGGTCAGGTTGATTTTAACGGCAACAAGATACCGCTGGCTGACTTCATCGCGCCGTTTATTGGTCTTCCTGATGAAAACGGCGATGACTCGCTGCCCCAATCGCCGGAAGCGCCCGTCACGCCTCCCGCTCAATAAGACTGAAATAGAAAAACCTGTGGCGGCGATGCGGCTGTCACAGGATCTTTCCCGGTCTGAATCTGTTGTCCCGTTGAGAGATCTCGCATGCAAAAGCTGAAAGCATTCATGGAAGAGCGCCAGACTGTAATCTACTTCATCTCAGTTATCTCAGCGGTATTGATTGCGCTGCTGCTTCCCGGAACAGAAAAGCTGGATGCGGCGATCAATCCTGCGTTGGCATTAATGCTGTTTGTTACTTTTTTGCAGGTGCCGCTGACGTCCCTGAAAAGAAGTTTTACCCAAATCCGCTTTCTTGCCGCCCTGCTTATTGCCAATTTTATCGTCATCCCGCTGTTTCTGGCTTTACTTGTTCCCTATTTACCTGCCGAGCCAATGATCCGGCTGGGTATTCTGCTGGTGTTACTTGCGCCATGTATCGACTACGTGGTGACATTCTCCCACCTCGGACATGCGGATGCGCCACGCTTGCTGGCGGCTACCCCGGCGCTGCTGATCGTACAGATGCTGGCATTGCCGTTTTATCTGGGGCTTTTTCTTAGCCGGGAAGCGGCCGGTCTTGTCCATATCGCGCCGTTTTTCCACGCGTTCATCTGGCTTATCGCGATCCCCTTGCTGCTTGCCGGACTGGTGCAATGGGGCGCAGGCCGTTCTTCCGCGGTGGATAAATTCGCCGACAAACTCGGTTTTCTCCCCGTGCCGGCAACGGCGCTGGTGTTATTGGTGGTGGTTGCCTCCGTCATACCCCAGCTTAAAACCACCTGGACGACCGTTCTGACAGCCGTTCCGTTCTATGTGCTCTTCGCTATCGTCGCGCCGACGTTGGGATGGCTGACCGGCAAGCTGTTTCGGCTTGAATCCGCCAGCGGACGCGCCGTTGCTTTCAGTTCCGGCACGCGCAACTCCCTTGTCGTTCTACCACTGGCGCTGGCCATTCCCGGCGCGATCCCGCTATTACCGGCGATTATCGTGACCCAGACCCTGGTAGAGCTGCTAAGCGAACTGGTCTATATCCGTATCATTCCCAAACTGACCGCGAACAACCCCAGGATATCCGACTGAAATGCGACCGTTATTTCGCAGGCTTTCTGACTTTTTTCAGCAACGGTTGGCAATTTGCCGCCAATTGTTTTTATACTTCACCGCATTCGATGGGCTATAGCCCGACTGACTCACATCACTATTTGCAAAGAGTACATCATGATTGATACGCGACTCCCACTAACGGATATTCATCGTCACCTTGATGGCAACATTCGGGCGCAGAGCATTCTGGAACTGGGCCGCCAGTTCAATATTTCATTACCTGCCAATGACTTGGAGTCACTTCGCCCTCATGTTCAAATTACGTCCAATGAGCCGGATTTACTGAGTTTTTTACGCAAGCTGGATTGGGGGGTGGCCGTTCTGGGATCGTTGGATGCCTGCCGCCGTATCGCTTACGAAAATGTTGAAGATGCCGTCAATGCCGGATTGGATTACGCGGAACTTCGTTTCTCCCCCTACTATATGTCGATGAACCACCGGCTTCCGATTGCCGGCGTGGTTGAAGCGGTAATTGACGGCGTCGCCGCAGGATGCCGCGATCATGACATTGATGTGCGTTTGATCGGCATCATGAGCCGCACCTTCGGCACCGATGCCTGCCAACAGGAACTGGATGGCTTACTGGCCCATCGCGACCATATCGTCGCACTGGATCTGGCGGGCGATGAGCTGGGATATCCCGGCGATCTGTTTTTATCTCACTTCAAACAAGCTCGTGACGCGGGCTGGCATATTACCGTCCATGCAGGAGAAGCGGCCGGTCCTGAAAGTATCTGGCAAGCCATCAACCAACTGAAGGCGGAACGCATCGGCCACGGCGTCGCCGCCATTATCGATACCGGTTTGATGACCTACATGGCTGAAAACAATATCGGCGTTGAATCCTGTCTGACATCCAATCTGCAAACCAATACCGTGACTGCTTTGGAGCAACATCCGCTGATACATTTTCTGCGCTACAGTATTCCCGCCACGATTAATACCGACGATCCGGCGGTACAGGGTATTGAGATCCGGCATGAATATGAAGTGGCGGCGCCATTAGCCGGCTTAACCGCCAAAGAAACCCGTCAGGCGCAGGAAAATGGATTGAAAATCGCGTTTATCAGCGAGCGGGAAAAGCAACAACTGCGCGAAAAAGTGCTGCGTAAACGCGGCCAGGCATGATGATATAGTCGCAATAAAGCAAACTAATGACCCCTACCCGGCCTCCCCCTTGTCAGCTGTCTCTTATACACAAATGTAGGGGCTATGACGGGGTTTGCCGTTATCCGGCGTAAGAAATTATGCTGAGGAGATAGCAGGCTTAGGATGAGCCGCACGGACGCGGCGAAAGCTTGCGCCACGTTGGACAAAAACGCCGGGAGCGTTTTTGAACAGCGCTTGCGCTGGCCCGTTAGGGCGAGTCTCAGGGATGAGACGAGTATTCCGTGTCGCAAGCGGTCCGTTAAGCCTGATACCGACGAAGGCATCGCGCAGCGACATAATTTAGCCGCAAGCCGGGGTTCATAGGGGGCTGGCGTCTGAGCCCCCTATGTCGGGCGCGTGCTGCGAGGCAGCATGAAAATAGCGGCATTGTGGCGCACGAAACTATCTCCAAGTCCGCATAAAAATGTGACTAAGAGACAGCCCTGACAAGGGGGAGCCGCTAAAAAACGCGTAATACCGTTATTTATCGCCTGCCGTCATAGGAACCTGCTCGGCTTCGGCGCGCTTTTTCCTATTCGCATAGCGCTGAGCCAATGCCGCGCAGACCATCAGTTGAATCTGATGGAATATCATCAGCGGCAATACCATTACCCCTACCGCTGCGGCGGGAAACAGTACGCTGGCCATAGGGATACCATTGGCCAGACTTTTCTTCGACCCGCAAAACACGATGGTGATCTCATCGGCGGTATTAAAGCCGAGTTTTCGCGCCACCAGCGTATTCACCACCAGCACAATAGCCAATAACACGATGGAACATCCGACCACGGCTAATAGAGACCAGCCGTTGATCTGGCTCCAGATCCCCTGAACCACCGCTTCGCTGAAGGCGACGTAGACCACCAGAAGAATGGATGACCGATCCGTAATATTGATTAATTTACGGTGACGCTCGACCCAGTTGGCAATCAACGGCCGGGATAAATGCCCGATGACAAAAGGCACCATCAACTGCATGATAATGGAGCCGATGGCATGCAACGTATCCGTATGCCCTTCTCCTTGGGTATGCATAAGCAGACCAACGAGTATGGGAGACAGAAATACGCCCAGAATGCTGGAAGCCGAGGCGCTGCAGATAGCGGCGGCGACGTTGCCGCCGGCCATTGAGGTGTAGGCGATGGCGGACTGTACGGTGGCCGGCAGGGCGCACAGATAAAGAAAGCCAAGATACAGCGCCGGCGTTAACACCACCGGCACCAACAGACTCATCCCCACGCCCAACAGGGGAAACAGGATAAATGTACTGGCAAAGACCACCAGATGAAGCCGCCAGTGTCCCATCCCCGCCGTAATGGCTTCCCGCGACAGTTTGGCGCCATGCATAAAAAACAACAGCGCGATAGCGGCTGTCGTCAGATATTCAAAAAAGACTTGTGCAGCGCCCTCACAAGGGAAAAACGATGCCGCCACCACCACTGAAACCAATATCAGCAAAAACTTATCAATTCGCAACCGCTGTAGCCACGCCATTATCCACACCTTTATCCCGGCCTTCCAACCGCGCCATTTTTCAAGTTCTCAAGGCGCTATTCGCAGCGTCTTGAAATCTGTTGGCGTTATTAGAGCCTTATTAAACAGTACAGGCGATCCTAAGATCGCCTGCTTAAACCAAACGGTAATGTCTATGATAAAAATCGGCAACGCTAGCTATTTTTTAGCGTCATCACTCTTTTTTGCTGATGAGAGGCCAGTCCAAGCTCAATCAACTCCATCACCTGTATCGCCTGATGCACCGTCACCGGATTTTCACCTTTCCCGGTTAACGCATCGCGGATCGCGGCATAATAAGCGGGATAATCGCCGGGCAGCGTTGAAACGGTCTGCTCCGCCGTTACGCCGTCACGGAACAGGGTCAACACCCCGTCCTGCCGGTCTTGTCCCCAGTTCGCCAGCGGCGGTCGTTCCCCTTTTTTCAACTGCTCTTCTTGCGGATCAAGGCCGAATTTAACAAAACTGCCGCGCGAGCCATGGACGATATAGCGGGCCGAAGGGGCAACCACCAGCATGCTGGCATGCAACACCACCCGGCGTTGGGGATAGATCAGGGTAGCGTGAAAATAATCTGTCGCTTTGCTGCCGGGCCTTAACTGCGCCAGATCGACCTGAATAGCGACCGGCAGACCAAAAAGCTGTAGAGCCTGATCCAATAAATGCGGGCCTAAGTCGTACCAAATGCCGCTCCCTTCGCTGCCGTTTTCGCGCCAGCGCTGGCGAATCTCCGGACGATAGCGATCGAAGTGGGACTCCATGTAAACCACATCCCCTAGCACACCGGTATGAAATAGCTGTTTTAACGTCAGGAAATCGCTGTCCCAGCGCCGGTTGTGGAACACGGAAAGCAGTTTCCCCTGGTGCTCGGCCTGTAAACCCAGTTCATGAGCTTGTGACAACGTCACGGTAAAGGGTTTATCCACCACCACATGCTTACCGGCGGCCAGCGCTTGTTTAGCCAATGGGAAATGGGTGTCATTCGGCGTTGGAATAACGATAAGATCGATATCCTCATCATTAAACAACGTTTGCGGATCGCTCACTACGTTAACCTTCGCCCAGTCAGCATGGACTTTATCGGCATTACTGCTGGAAACCGCCGTCAGTTCCATACCCGCTGTTCCGGCAATCAGCGGCGCATGGAATGTTTTACTCGCATAACCGTATCCCAGCAGCCCAACACGAATTACGTCACTCATGAAGATTCCCCTTCGCATTTACGTTGTAATTTGACCACAGTATAGCACCAGGGAAATCCGCTTATCGCGATGACATTTCCGTGCTTCGGCTAACGCCGCCGACGCCGGAGGATGATTTTTCCCACATCGGCGTCTCTTTGCGGGCCGCTGGATAGTTGATTTCACTGCGGCTGCGCCGGAAATCGCTCGGGCTGACGCCCACGCGTTTACGGAATACGCGGGAGAAATAGAGCTGATCGTCATAACCGACCACCCGGCCGATATTGGCGATGGATTCTTGCGTTGTTTGCAGCAGGAGTTTGGCGCGGATCACCCGTTGGTCTTCCCGCCAGCGTAAAATGTTAATGCCCACCTGTTCGCGGAATAAATGCGCTAAGCGCGACGGCGACAGACACACGTGCCGGGCGACTTCATCAATGCGCAATTCGCCGGCCAGATTGCCGGTAATAAATTGGCAGGCTTCAATGACTCGCGGATCCATAATTTTTTGCGGACTTTGCGGATCCTCTTCCATCGCTCTTAACAACAGCCGCTCCAACAGATTCATCCCCAACTCTTCCGAAAAGCGCCGGCCTGAACGTTGGGTCTGTTCAATGTTGGCGAATAGCCGATCGAACTCCAGCAACAGCTGATTATTCGGCAGGCTCAAACGGCCAACGCCGCAGCTCTTGCTATGCCACTCCAGCCAATCGGCCCAGTAGGCCCGCGGACGAAAATAGACCCATCGGTGATACCAGCAGTCGCTGTCCGGCGCTCGGCCATAAAAGTGTTTGGCTTTCGGCGGAAACAGCAATAAGTCGCCCGGACGACAATAAAAGGCGTCGTCGCCATCAAAAACCTGCCCCCGCCCTTTAATGGTAAGATTAATGATATAGCCTTTCATGCCGTCGGGACGGTCGATAAAGAAGTCGAGCGGTCCGTTCGCCAGGATCGGCGTCAATCCGGCGACCAGATAGGCGTTAAACGAGTAACCCGGCAACAGCGGATTAGACTGAGATTCATGCGCCACACGGTGATACATCTAACCTCCGGAACACGACAAGTAATAACAGACGACGAGCTGGCGCAAGGGAGAGCCGCCAGAGCAAATACGGCGTTAACCACCGGTAATCGGGCCATCCTCCTCCGTCATACCAGCCAACGCGGGCATCCGGTGCCCTCCCTGGCGGTGAAAACGGCAATTCCCACCTTGCCCAGGCGGGAACTGCGGGAATAACAAGTAACGATCCCATGCTAAGTATATGGCATGGAAAACTCACACGGTTTTCTTGGCCAGCTGTTTGTAACGGTCAAAGATAACCGCGGCCAGCAGAATCAAACCGCGCACCACGTATTGCGCGAACGGCGAAATATTCAACAGGTTCATCGCGTTTTCCACGGTTCCCAGAATCAGCACCCCGGCGACGACATAGGAAATTTTCCCGATGCCGCCCTTCAACGACACCCCGCCGAGCACGCAGGCGGAAATTACAATCAGCTCGTAGCCGATAGAGGTCATCGGCTGCCCGCTGGTCATACGCGATGCCAGGATGATGCCCGCCGCGGCGGAGACCAACCCGGAAAGCGCGAAGATGATGATTTTGGTGCGTATGACGGGCACCCCGGCCAGGCGCGCCGCCTCTTCATTTCCCCCGATCGCCAGCGTATTGCGTCCGAATGTGGTTTTATTCAGCAGCAGCCCGAACAGAACCATACATATCACGGTGATCCAAATGGGCGCCGGAAGCCCCAGCCAGTTGGCGTAGCCCAGCTCAAAAAAACGTTCGTCTTCAATACCTACCGCTTTACCGTCGGAGATGATGTAAGCCAAACCGCGGGCAATCTGCATCGTCGCCAGCGTGGTGATCAGCGCGTTAATTTTCAGCCGCGCAATGATAAAGCCGTTAATTAAACCGAAGGCAATACCCAGCAGTAGACCGGCTCCGACGCCAATCCACAGACTTTGGCTGATATTGATGACCACCGCCGTCGTCACGCCGGCGCAGGCGATAATCGACGCGACCGACAGATCAAAATCCCCGGAAGCCAGGCAGAACAGCATGCCGCAGGCCACCATGCCTGACATGGATATCGCCAGTCCCAATCCTTTCATATTGATAAAGCTGGAAAAGTTCGGTACAAAAATCATGCAGCCCAGAAACAGCACGGCAAAAACCACCAGCATGCCGTAGTTATCCCAAATACGGGAAATCCCCGCTCCGGTTTTCTTCTTCGGAGTCGCTGTCGTCGCCGTTGAGTCTGTTTTCCTCGTGGGCAAGGTGTTAGTCGGCATAGTTTTACTCCTTGGCGGTCAGGCAACCGCGGGTTCTATATCAGGGGTTCGTAACATCGCCAAACTCAGCGCTTTCTGCTCAGTGGCCTCATCGTGCAGGAGTTCACCGGATACCGCGCCTTCACGCATCACAATGATACGGTCAGCCAGTCCAAGCACTTCCGGCAGATCGCTGGAAGCGAACAGAACGGCGATGCCCTGTTTCGCCAGCTCATAAATGACGTGATAGATTTCATGTTTGGCGCCGACGTCAATCCCGCGCGTTGGCTCATCCAGCAGAATGACTTTCATCTCTTCGGATAACCAGCGGCCTAAAATCGCCTTCTGCTGGTTGCCGCCGGAAAGATTCATCATCAACTGTCCCGCGCTGGGGGTTTTAATATTCAGCGCCTGAATGCGTTGTTGCGCATTCTGATCTTCCCATTGATTATTAATGATAAAACCGGCTTTCAGGCTCTTGCGCCGCGCGCTGATATTGATGTTGTCGCGTACCGAATGAACGGCGATGATCCCCTCCGCTTTGCGATCCTCAGGGCAAAGCATGATCCCCTGTCGGATCGCATCGATCGGCGAGTTGACGACTATCGGCTTACCATCCAACAACACTTCTCCGCCGGTGATTTGGGTTGCGCCGAACAGCCCTTTCAGCAGCTCGCTGCGCCCGGCGCCCACCAGCCCGAATAACCCGACAATTTCGCCCTGGCGCACGTGCAGCGAAACCTTGGATTTCACTCCCGGCGCTTTTACCTCTTTCAAGGTCAGGCGCTCCTCGCCGTGCTGCCGAGAGGAGTAACCATAGATATCCCCCAAATCTCGCCCGACCATCGCCTGTACCAGCAGTTCATGGTTCACCTGCCGCATGTCATCGAACGTGCGCACATATTGACCATCTTTAAACACGGTGATGGCGTCGCTCAGTGCGAAAATCTCCTCCATGCGGTGCGAGACATACAAAATCACCCGGCCTTCGCTGCGCAACTCGCGGATGACGCGGAACAACTGTTCGATTTCCCGCGCGGATAGCGAACTGGTGGGTTCATCAAAGGCAATAATCTTGGCGTTGCGGGCCAGCGCTTTGGCGATTTCCACCATTTGCCACTGGCCGATGGAAAGGTATTTGAGCGGGGTATCGGGATCGATATCCAACCCCAGATGGTCGAGCTGCAACTGGCTCTCATAGCGCATCAGCGAATAATTGACCATGCCGTATTTATGCGGAAACTGACCAAGGTAGATATTCTCCGCCACCGTCATTTCCGGCACCAGATGCAACTCCTGATAGATGATTGCGACGCCTTTATTCAGCGCATCCATCGTATTGTTGAACCGCACGGGCTGGCCTTGGATATGGATTTCCCCGGATGAAGGCAAATAATTACCGCTCAAAATCTTTAATAGCGTCGATTTACCCGCTCCGTTTTCTCCCATCAAGGCATGGATCTGCCCGGCATGACAGGAAAAACTGATATCCGTCAGCGCTTTCACGCCGGGAAACGTTTTTCCAATGCCATGAAATGATAAGTAAGGTGACGGTGCTGTCATGTCCATTTCCTCGTGGTTAAACGGTAATCAACCGTTACAGCAAGCCTTTCTTCTCCAACTCGACTTTGAAGTTGTCGCGGGTGATCAGCACAACGTCGGTGACTTCGGTGAATTTTTCCGGTTCGACGCCTTTCGTCACCCAGTCATTCAACATCTGGATGCTCTTATAGCCGTGGATATCCGGGCTTGGCAGCAGAGAACCATAGAACCCGGTGGCCTGCGCTTTAGACAATTCGCTCACCGCATCCACCCCGTTGATGCCAATACCGATCACGTTGGGCGCTTTGAAGCCTTGTCCTTCCGAGGCGCGCACGCCGCCCAGCACGGTGTTGTCGTTCATGCCGACGATCAGCCAGTTTTTCACGTTAGGATGCTGAACCAGCATGGAGTTGGCGGCGTCGAATGCCCCTGGGATATCATTGGATTTGGTCGGAACCTGATAGATCTGTTTTTCCGGGAAGCCGGCGGCCTTTAAGGCGTCCATCGAGCCGGTGGTGCGGCGGCGCGCGGTATCCAGCTCATTTGAGGTAATCGCCATAACGGCGGTTTCATCAACCTTCCAGCCGCGGTTGTTCATCTCTTTCCACAATTCCTGCCCCTGACGTTCGCCGATTTTCGTGGCGGCCATCATCACCAGCGGCACCGTATCCATGGGTTCGCCCCTGGCGTTCACAAACTGATCGTCCACCGCAATCACTTTCAGATCGTAACTGCGCGCTTTAGCCACTATCGCCGGCCCTAATTTGGGATCGGGAGTACAGATAACAAACCCCTTGGCTCCGCTGGCCGCCAGACTATCAATGGCGTTAAGCGTTTTTTCACCATCCGGCACAGCAATTTTAATTACGTCAAAACCGAGATCTTTTCCTGCCTTATCAGCGAACTTCCATTCTGTTTGAAACCAGGGTTCTTCCGGCTGCTTAACCAAAAATCCAAGTTTCAATGTTTCGGCAATAGCCGATTGTGACATAACAGCCGCCAATCCAATCGTTGCCAGTACCTTAGTGAATTTATGCATGATGTTCTCCGGTATATTTGTCGTTTTACACGCCAACGGTTCTGAAACGTGTAATCGTTTCCAGAAGGGCATTTCCGGTCTGGATAAAGGAAAAACGCCGTATTAGTGCAATTCCCTTACTCAGTAAGCATTCAGACGCCCTACTTTCTATCTGTTATTTTTCACCAGAAGATAGAGCGTTATCACATACCGGAACAATGACAGGTTTGTGCATATATATAGCGAATTTAACCAGTCATTAACTTTTGACGAACATCACAAAATCATAACTAGCGGCAGAAAAATGCATACTTCCAGCTAACGCCTCCTAACGCCCGGGTTGGTCTCTCTTTATCGTTACCACACGACAGACAGGACAAACAGGAGCAAACAATGAGCGCGGATGCGATTACAATCGGCCTCGACTTTGGCAGTGATTCGGTACGCGCGTTGGCCGTTGACTGTCGGACCGGGCAAGAATTGGCGACGGACGTGGTTTACTATCCCCGCTGGCGCGAAGGGAAATATTGCCAACCGGCCAATAACCAATTCCGTCACCATCCCCTGGATTATATTGAGTCGCTGGAACAGGCCATTCGCGTCGTCGTAGAACAGCTGACGCCGGAGCAACGCCGACAGATCGTCGGCATCGGCGTGGATTCAACCGGCTCCACGCCCGCTCCCATTGATGCGCAAGGGCAAGTTCTGGCGTTGCGTCCTGAATTCGCCGACAACCCCAATGCGATGTTCGTGCTATGGAAAGATCACACGGCCATAGAAGAAGCGGAGGCCATCAATACGCTGTGCCGCAGCGGCCGCTTTCCTGATTACACCCGCTATATCGGCGGCGTGTACTCCTCTGAATGGTTCTGGGCAAAAATACTTCATGTTTCGCGCGCGGATGCCGCCGTTCGCCGCGCCGCCGTCTCCTGGATCGAACTGTGCGACTGGGTGCCGGCCCTGCTCTCCGGCACCCATGCGCCAGAAAACATCAAACGAGGCCGCTGCAGCGCCGGACATAAATCGCTCTGGCATCCCGATTGGGGCGGCGTACCGCCGAAAGCGTTCCTGCAGGCGCTCGATCCCTGCCTGACGGAAAACCTGCAATATCCGCTGTTTACCGACTCCTGGACCGCCGACCAGCCCGTCGGCGTCATTAGCGCCGAATGGGCTAAACGGCTCGGTCTGCCGCAAAACGTTACGATCGCCGGCGGCGCGTTTGACTGCCACGTCGGCACCGTCGGCGCCGGCGCGCAACCCTATACCCTGGTGAAAGTGATTGGGACGTCAACCTGCGACATCCTGATTGCCGATCAAGATCGTATCGGCAACCGGACGATCAATGGCATCTGCGGTCAGGTTGACGGCAGCGTCGTGCCCGGCTATATCGGCCTGGAAGCGGGGCAATCCGCCTTTGGCGATATGTACGCCTGGTTCGGTCGTCTGTTGAGCTGGTCGTTGCGGCAGGCGGCCAGCGATCGCCCGGAGCTCGGCGCGGCGCTGCAAGAAACGGAAGCCAGGCTGCTGGAACGGCTCACCCAAGCCTGGGCGGACAACCCATCGCTGGATCATCTGCCCGTGGTGCTCGACTGGTTTAACGGGCGCAGAACCCCTTTCGCCAACCAGCGCTTAAAAGGCGTTATTACCGATCTCAATCTGGGGACGGATGCCCCGACGCTGTTTGGCGGGTTTATCGCCGCCACGGCTTTCGGCGCTCGCGCCATCATGGAGTGTTTCGAAAATCAGGGCGTGCCGGTCGAGAATATCCTGGCGCTAGGCGGCATCGCCCGTAAATCCCCGACCATCATGCAAGTCTGTACCGATGTGATGAACCGCCCGCTGCAAATCGTCGCCTCCGATCAGTGCTGTGCGCTGGGAGCCGCCATCTTTGCCGCCGTCGCCGCCGGTATTTACGCCGACATTCCAGAGGCTCAACGCCAAATGTCCAGCGGCATTGAACGAACATTAACGCCTGATAGCCAGCGCGTCGCACAGTACCAGCGGCTTTACGAACGTTATCAACAATGGTGCCGCATTGCCGAACCGGCCTACCGCGCGACGAACCAGGCGGACACGTGATCATCGGTTATTTATTTTCTCTTCCCGTTGGGAATAAACAGGAGTCATCATGGATCATTTCAAGCAGCTTGAAGTCTGGTTTGTCATTGGCAGCCAACATCTTTACGGGCCGGAAACCTTACGCCAGGTAAAAGAGAATGCGGAAAAAGTGGTTGCCGGTCTGAATCAGGAAGCCGGGCTACCGGTAAAGCTGATCCTAAAACCACTGGTGAAAACGCCGGACGAAATTACCTCTCTGTGCCGTGACGCCAATTATCAGGATAACTGTATCGGTTTGCTGACCTGGCTGCATACCTTCTCCCCCGCCAAGATGTGGATCGGCGGCTTAAGCGTCCTGAACAAACCGCTGCTGCAATTTCATACCCAGTTCAATGCGGAAATTCCGTGGGATACCATGGACATGGACTTTATGAACCTGAACCAGACGGCCCACGGCGGCCGGGAATTTGGCTTTATTGGCGCACGGATGCGTCAGTCGCATCAGGTTATCGTGGGTCACTGGCAGGATAAACGCGCCCATGCGCGCATCGCCAAATGGATGCGGGTTGCGGCGGCGATTCAGGAAAGCAAGCAGTTGAAGCTGGCGCGCTTTGGCGACAACATGCGCGAGGTCGCGGTGACGGAAGGCGATAAGGTCGGCGCGCAGATTCAGTTCGGCTATTCCGTCACCGCCTGGGGTTTAGGCGATTTGGTCAGCGTGGTTGATGACGTCGCCAAAGGCGATATTGATGCGCTGATTGAAGAGTATGAAGCCAGCTACCAGTTGACCGATGCGGTAAAACTCAACGGCCCCAATCGCCAGAATCTGCTGGATGCCGCCCAGATTGAGCTGGGTATGAAGCGCTTTCTGGAACAAGGCGGCTATAAGGCCTTCACCACGGATTTTGAAAATTTATACGGGCTGAAACAGCTGCCGGGACTGGCCGTTCAGCGCTTAATGCAGCAAGGTTATGGTTTTGGCGGCGAAGGCGACTGGAAAACCGCCGCGCTGCTGCGCATTATGAAAGTGATGGCCGACGGCTTGCCGGGCGGCACATCGTTTATGGAGGATTACACCTACAACTTCCAACACAATAACGATCTGGTGGTGGGATCCCATATGCTGGAAGTCTGCCCCAGCATCGCCAAAGAGCAAAAACCCATTCTGGACGCCCAACACCTGGGGATCGGCGGAAAAGCGGACCCGGCCCGGCTGATTTTCTCCACGCCTGCCGGTCTGTCGCTCAATGCCAGCGTTATCGACATGGGAGACCGTTTCCGCATGCTGGTTAACGTGGTAGACGCCATCGAACAACCGCGCCCCTTGCCCAAATTGCCGGTGGCGCGCGCCATTTGGAAAACGCAACCTTCTCTGGAGGAGGCGGTCGAGGCCTGGATCCTGGCCGGCGGCGCGCATCACACGGTATTCAGTCAGGCGCTGGATGTGGACTACATGCGCCTGTATGCCGAAATGCAGAATATTGAATTACTGGTGATCGACAACGACACCCGCCTCCCGGCGTTCAAAGACGCGCTGCGCTGGAATGAGGCGTACTACAAACTCTGTGGTCGCTGATAGGGAAAGCCGAGCCGCATGGACGCGGCAAGGCCCGGATATACGAATACGGACGAAAGCATTAGCCAAAAATAATGCGATGATGGCATACGGATTATTCTTAGTTTATTGCGCTGCCAATATGCCGTTAAAAGAGCCGCGCCCTCAATAACCGCCCCCATTCCCGTTTATTATTGGCTGCCTTTTTTTAGCTTAAAATTTATATTTCTTTTTTTATTACCCTATAGACAGCGTCTATCTCTTGCATATACTTAATCACCCCCACCCACATAACTATTAGCTTATTAATTATGACAGCTTATGACTATTTGCTTAAGTTTCGGAAGGTCAGCACCACGGAAAGTCTGGAAAAACTCTTCGACCATCTCAACTATTCCCTGACTGACAATCAAGAAATAATCAACATGTATCGGGCTGCGGACCATCGCCGGGCAGAATTGGCCGCTGGTGGCAAGCTATTTGATTTAGGCTGTGTTCCTAAATCCGTATGGCATTATGTGGTGTAGCGCCGGCGCGGCTAATGTAACTAAGTAAAGAATAATTATGCATATCCCCCGTTATCAGCCCGTTCGGTCATGACAACCTGATGATTTTTACGTCTCTTTACTGGATTCAATCCCCATATCTACTCAGGCTTTTGCCCATATCCTTACGGTAGGTATGTTGTCGAAAGCCTGACAATGCCCGATAATGTGCGGGTTTTGTTTCTTAGGCAGAGTAATGACTGAATACGCATTGTTATTTGTTAGCGCCCTTCTGGTTAATAATTTCGTTCTGGTGAAGTTTCTGGGGCTGTGCCCGTTTATGGGCGTCTCCAAACGGCTGGAGACGGCTATCGGCATGGGGTTGGCCACCACATTCGTGATGACCGTGGGCTCCATGTGTTCGTGGATCGTCAATGAATTTATCTTATTGCCGCTCAACATCGTCTACCTGCGCACGATGGCGTTCATTCTGGTATTGGCGGTGGTCGTTCAATTTTCCGAGTTGGTGGTACGTAAGACCAGCCCGGAACTTTATCGCCTATTGGGCATCTTTCTGCCGTTGATCACCACCAACTGCGCCGTTTTGGGGGTTGTACTGCTCAATGTCAATATGTCCCATGGTTTTCTGCAATCAACTATCTATGGTTTCGGCGCGGCGGCCGGGTTTTCTTTAGTTATGGTGCTGTTTGCCGCCATCCGTGAACGCCTGGCGGTTTCCGATGTTCCCGCTCCCTTCCGCGGTTCGTCGATCGCGCTGATTACCGCCGGGTTGATGTCACTGGCCTTTATGGGCTTTACCGGTCTGGTGAAATTCTAATGACGGCTATTTGGATCGCCATTGCGGCTCTCAGCTTACTCTCCCTATTTTTTGGCCTGATTCTGGGCTATGCGTCGCGCCGTTTTCAGGTCGAGGACGATCCTGTCGTCGAACAGGTGGAAGCCATGCTGCCGCAAAGCCAGTGCGGACAGTGCGGCTATCCCGGCTGCCGGCCCTATGCCGAGGCCATTTCCCTGAACGGCGAAAAAATCAATAAATGCGTGCCCGGCGGCGAAGCGATGATGCTGAAGCTGGCCGAAAAGCTGAACATCGAACCACAGCCGCTCGACGGCGACGGCGCGGTGCTGAAGCCGGAACGACAAGTGGCCTGGATTGATGAAAGCAACTGCATCGGCTGCACTAAATGCATTCAGGCTTGTCCGGTAGATGCTATCGTCGGCAGTACCAAAGCGGTGCATACCGTGGTCAGCGACCTCTGCACCGGCTGCGATCTGTGCGTTTCCCCTTGCCCGACTGATTGCATCTCGCTGCGGCCCGTCGCCCCGACTCCCGAAAACTGGAAATGGGATCTCAACGCCATTCCCGTTCGCGTTATTCAAGTAGAACACCATGCTTAAGCTGTTTGCCGCTTTAACAAATCGCCTGGAGCGATTTTCAACGCCGCTAGAGACGGCCCGCGGGGAAACGGGCGATAAACCCGTTATAAAAGAGGCGCGGATTTGGGATTTCAACGGCGGTATTCATCCGCCGGAAATGAAAACCCAGTCCAGCCGGGTTCCGCTGCGCGCCGTACCGCTGCCGGAACAGTTTATTATTCCGCTCAAGCAACATCTCGGGCCGGAAGGTGAACTGTGCGTGCAGGTCGGCGACAGGGTGCTGCGCGGCCAACCGCTGACGGTGGGGAAAGGCAGAACATTACCGGTTCATGCGCCGACCTCCGGCACGGTCAGCGCCATTCGTCAGCACATGACCGCGCACCCTTCCGCCTTGCCTGAATTGAGCGTATTTATCACGCCGGATGGCGAAGATCGCTGGTGTGAACGCCGCGCCTTGCGCGACTATCGTTCGCACGCCGTGGATACCCTGCTCGCCCATCTGCATCAGGCGGGGATTGCCGGGTTAGGCGGCGCCGGATTCCCAACCGCCGCCAAGTTGCAGGGCGGGATGCGCGGTATTGAAACGCTGATCGTCAATGCCGCCGAATGTGAACCCTATATCACCGCCGACGACCGATTAATGCAGGAGCATGCCGATGAGATCATGCAGGGCATCGATATCCTTGCCTACCTGTTACAGCCACAGCGTATTCTGATCGGTATAGAGGATAATAAGCCCGAAGCCATTGCCGCGCTGCGGCAGGCTCTGCCCCCGCGCTCGGCTATCCAACTGCGCGTGATTCCGACCAAATACCCGTCCGGCGGCGCCAAACAGCTCACCAAGATTCTGACCGGCAAAGAAGTTCCCTTTGGCAAACACTCCGCCGCCATTGGCATACTGATGCAGAATGTCGGAACGGCCTTCGCCATTAAACGCGCCATTATCGACGGCGAACCGCTGACCGAACGCGTCGTCACCCTGACGGGCGAAGCCTTGCAACAGCCGGGAAATATCTGGGCCAGATTGGGAACCCCGGTTCGTCATTTGCTGAAACACGCCGGATTCCACATCAGCCAGCAGCCGATGGTCATTATGGGTGGCCCCTTGATGGGCTTTACCCTGCCGTCGCTGGATGTACCTATCGTCAAAATCAGCAACTGCATTCTTGCGCCCTCCTATTCGGAAATCGAACCTGTGGCCGCAGAGCAATCCTGTATCCGCTGCAGCAAATGCGCCGATGCCTGTCCGGCCGGATTGCTGCCCCAGCAACTGTACTGGTTCAGCCGGGGTCAAGAGCACGAAAAAGCGCGCGATCACCACCTGTTTGACTGCATCGAATGTGGCGCGTGCGCCTATGTCTGCCCTAGCAATATCCCGCTGGTGCAATATTACCGTCAGGAAAAAGCGGAAATCCGGGCCATTGATGAAGAAGCCCTGCGCGCCGCGCAGGCTAAAGCGCGTTTTGAAGCCAAGAAAGCGCGTCTTGAGCGTGAAAAACTGGCGCGAGAACAGCGTCATAAACAGGCTGCCGTCAGTATTGGCGACAGTGACAAGCAGGCGATACAGGCCGCATTGGCAAGAGTGCGTAAGGCGAAATCGTCGTCGGATATTGAAGTTATACCGGGCCAGCAACCGGATAATAGCGCGGTTATCGCCGCACGCGCCGCACGTAAGGCTCAGGCGCGAATCAATAAGCCGGTCGCCGTTGAAACCCGCGCCGCTAACGAAACCGATGATCCACGCAAGGCCGCCGTCGCTGAGGCTATCGCTCGGGTGAAGGCGCGTAAAGCGGCGCAGCAGGCTGAAACCAACGTAGCCGCGCCGGTAGTCCCTGCTGCGCAATCACCTGACAATCCGGCTAACGATGAGTCAATCGATCCGCGCAAGGCCGCCGTCGCCGCGGCTATCGCTCGCGTGAAGGCGCGGAAAGCGGCGCAGCAGGCTGAAACTAACCAAGCCGCGCCGGTAGCCCCTGCTGCGCAATCCCCCGACCACCCGGCCAACGATGAGCCAATCGATCCGCGCAAGGCCGCCGTCGCCGCAGCCATCGCTCGGGTGAAGGCGCGGAAAGCGGCGCAGCAGGCTGAAACTAACCAAGCCGCATCGGTAGCCCCTGCTGCACAATCCCCTGACAATCCGGCCAACGATGAGCCAATCGATCCGCGCAAGGCCGCCGTCGCCGCGGCCATCGCTCGCGTGAAAGCGCGTAAAGCAGCGCTTGCATCATCGAAGTATCAAGAGGAATAAATGGCTTTCAAGATTGCAAGTTCACCATTTACACATAATCAGCAGCGCACTCAGCGCCTTATGTTGCTGGTGATCATAGCCTGCGTTCCCGGCATGCTGGCGCAGTATTATTTCTTTGGTTACGGTAACCTGATTCAGGTTATCCTGGCCGCGGTTACCGCGATTGCGGCGGAATCAGTGACATTGTCACTAAGGAAGTTTAACGTCCGCGCGAACCTGGCCGACAACTCGGCCTTACTGACCGGTATCCTGCTCGGCATCAGTCTGCCGCCGCTGGCCCCCTGGTGGATGGTGGTGATGGGCACGGCATTCGCTATTGTGATTGCCAAGCAACTCTATGGCGGCCTGGGACAAAATCCGTTTAACCCGGCGATGATCGGCTATGTGGTGTTGCTGATCTCGTTTCCGGTTCAAATGACGAGCTGGCTGCCTCCGGCCGCGCTGCAAAGCATTCCCCTCGGTTTCTACGATACGCTGTTGACCATTGCTACCGGTCATACGCCGTCGGGGCATTCGGTACAGCAGCTGATGCAAACCGTGGACGGCATCAGCCAGGCGACGCCTCTGGATACCTTTAAAACGGCATTACGATCAGGCCAGTATCCGCAACAGATCCTGCAGCAACCGTTATTTTCCGCCGCATTGGCGGGCGTTGGCTGGCAGTGGGTAAACATCGGTTTTCTGATCGGCGGTCTATTTCTGTTGCAACGGGGAACCATTCACTGGCACATCCCCTTTAGCTTTCTCTTTACCTTGATGCTATGCGCGTCACTCGGCTGGATGCTGTCGCCTGAAAGATATGCGCCGCCGCTGTTGCATCTATTCTCCGGCGCCACCATGCTGGGCGCATTCTTTATCGCCACCGATCCGGTCACGGCGTCGACCACCTATCGCGGCCGTCTGATTTTCGGCGCGCTGATCGGCCTGCTGGTCTGGTTAATCAGAACGTACGGCGGTTATCCCGATGGCGTTGCCTTTGCGGTCCTGCTGGCGAATATTACCGTGCCGCTGATTGACTATTACACCAAGCCTCGCGCTTACGGCCATCATCGCTAAGGAGCCGCCATGTTAACCACGATGCGCCGCCACGCGACGACACTGGCGCTCTTCGCCGCCGGCACCACCGCTTTGACGGCGGTGATCAATAATTTGACCACGCCGACCATCGCCCATCAAACGGCATTAGAGCAAAAAAAATTGTTAGATCAGGTCGTTCCCGCCGACAGATACAATAACGACATGCAGCAGGAATGTTACATTGTCACCGACCAGGCGCTAGGATCGGCGTCCGCACGCCGGGTATTCATCGCGCGCAAAGATGGCGAACCCGTCGCGGCCGCAGTGGAAAGCAGCGCGCCGGACGGCTACTCTGGCGCTATCTATTTGCTGATCGGCGCGGACTTTAGCGGCAATGTGCTGGGCGCTCGCGTAACCGAACATCATGAAACCCCGGGATTAGGCGATAAAATTGATATCCGCGTTTCAGACTGGATCACGCGTTTTAGCGGACAGCAGGTACAAAGCGGCGCAGATGCTCGCTGGGCAGTAAAAAAAGAGGGCGGCATGTTCGATCAGTTTACCGGGGCGACCATTACTCCCCGGGCGGTAATCAACAGCATCAAACGCAGCGCGCTGTACCTGGAAACCTTGCCGCCGCAACTGACTTCCCTGCCGAAGTGTGGAGAGAGCCAATGAGTGACGTTAAACATCTTTTAGTTCAGGGATTATGGAAAAACAATTCGGCACTGGTGCAGTTGCTTGGACTTTGCCCGCTGTTAGCGGTTTCCTCAACCGCCACCAACGCATTGGGGTTGGGACTGGCTACGACGCTGGTGCTGGTTTTAACCAATGTCGCGGTCTCGGCGCTGCGGCGTTGGGTTCCGGCGGAAATCCGCATCCCGATTTATATCATGTTGATCGCATCCGTCGTCAGCTCGGTACAGATGCTGATCAATGCTTACGCATATGGGTTATACCAATCGCTGGGTATCTTTATTCCGCTGATCACCACCAACTGTATCGTTATCGGCCGAGCGGAAGCGTTCGCCTCTAAAAACCCCGTAGGGCTTTCCGCGCTGGACGGTCTGGCCATGGGGTTAGGCGCCACCAGCGCGCTGTTTGTGCTGGGCGCGCTGCGTGAATTGGTGGGTAACGGCACGTTATTCGACGGCGCTGATTTACTATTGGGCGACTGGGCCAAAGCGCTGCGCATTGAAGTCGTTCATCTGGATTCGCCGTTCCTGCTCGCCATGCTTCCTCCCGGCGCGTTTATCGGCTTGGGACTGATGTTGGCGGCCAAGTATCTGATTGATGAAAAAATGAAACAACGTAAAGCCAGGATTGCCGAAAACGCCAAATCCTCTTCCACTGGCGTGGCCGGGGAAACATTATGAACAAACAAAAACGGATTGAGATTTTAAGCCGATTACGCGCGAACAATCCTCATCCCACCACAGAGCTGAAATTCACGACGCCATTTGAACTGCTGATCGCCGTTTTACTTTCCGCGCAGGCAACCGATGTGAGCGTCAATAAGGCGACGGCGAAACTCTATCCCGTCGCCAATACGCCAGAAGCCATGCTCGCGTTGGGCGTTGAAGGAGTAAAAAGCTACATCAAGACCATCGGCCTGTTTAATAGCAAAGCCGAAAACGTGATCAAAACCTGCCGCATTCTTATTGAACAACACCAAAGCCAGGTGCCGGAAGACCGCGCCGCGCTGGAAGCGCTGCCCGGCGTCGGACGTAAAACCGCGAATGTCGTGCTGAATACCGCGTTCGGCTGGCCGACCATTGCCGTCGATACGCATATTTTTCGCGTCTGCAACCGCACGGGCTTTGCGCCGGGTAAAAATGTCGAACAGGTGGAAGAAAAACTGCTTAAGGTGGTGCCGGCCGAGTTTAAAGTCGATTGCCATCACTGGCTGATCCTGCACGGCAGATATACCTGTATCGCCCGTAAGCCCCGCTGCGGTTCCTGCCTGATTGAAGATCTCTGCGAGTACAAAGAGAAGGTTTACCCATAAAGACCTGCCGCTCGAGAGGATAACCTGTCCGAGTCCGGGAGCGGCCGTTGGCGAGCGATGTCGTTCGTTTAAGGCGCGGGATACAGAGCCGGGAAACGGCTCCGCCCGATTGCCCGCTATTTTACAGGCAGCGTGATGTCTTTAAACATGGCTTCAATTTCTTCATTCGAACGCAGCGCCACGGCGGTATCCACCACATCACGCGTCAGATGCGGCGCAAAACGCTGAATGAAGTCATACATGTAGCTTCTGAGGAACGTGCTGCGGCGGAAGCCGATTTTGGTGGTGCTATAGCTAAATATCTGGCTTGCATTGATCTTCACCAGATCGGTTTCGATCTGCGGATCGACGGCCATATTGGCGATCACCCCAATACCCAGCCCCAGACGCACATAGGTCTTGATAACATCCGCATCGGTTGCGGTAAACACGATGCGCGGCGTCAAACCGGCGCGGTTGAAGGCGGTATCGAGTTCAGAACGGCCGGTGAAGCCAAAGGTGTAGGTGACGATCGGATAAGAGGCCAGTTCCTCGATAGAGATATCCGTTTTCGACGCCAGCGGATGATCGGGTTTAACCACGATGGCGCGGTTCCAGTGGTAACAAGGCAGCATGATCAAGTCGTCATAAAGATGCAGCGCTTCCGTGGCAATGGCGAAATCGGCCGAGCCCTTAGCCACAGCCTCGGCAATCTGCGTTGGCGAACCCTGATGCATATGCAGGGAGACCCGGGGATAACGTTCAATGAACCCCTTGATCACCTGGGGTAACGCATAGCGAGCCTGGGTATGTGTCGTGGCGACATACAGCGAACCTTTGTCCGGATAAGTATGTTCGCCGGCAACAGCCTTAATGGCATCGACTTTTGAAAGGACTTCACGCGCAATTCGAATAACTTCCTGTCCGGCTGGCGTCACCTGCGTCAGATGTTTTCCGCTACGGGCAAAGATCTGAATTCCCAGTTCATCCTCTAACATTCTGACCTGTTTACTGATCCCAGGCTGAGAGGTATACAACCCTTCCGCGGTAGAAGACACATTCAGGTTGTGATTAACAACTTCAACAATATAACGAAGCTGTTGCAGTTTCATAATTTATCCCATTTTCAATTGAATTATGCGCACGTCATCCCAAATCCGACGATGTTCCATTTGCTGAAATATTTTTTCACACCGTAACAATCTGGTGCAGATTTTCATCAATTAATGTCATTTAATCATAAAAATAGTTTTTATATAACCACTATTGAAGCGTCTATAGAAGAAACGGTGATCTGCCGTGGCAAAAAATATTCTCTTGCCGCCCAATTTCAAGCAAAAGCCGACCGCCGGCATATCCTTGTCATTAATCAACCACGTAACTGAGATAACAACGCAGACCAACGCCACTACACCGTAAAGGATAAAGGGTATATCAATGAACGATTATCCTCTCAGCTAAATCGCCATCCCCTTACCCAGATCAAAAAAGCCAGCCTAAAAAGGCTGGCTTGATACAAGCGCATCATTTGCAGAAAGGGTTACTTCTTCCCTTCGACCCATTTGCCATCAACATAGAAGGCTGACCATCCGGTTGCTTTGCCCTCTTTCTCAGACGCCACATACTGCTGTTTGGTCTTGCGGCTAAAGCGCACCATGGTTTTATTGCCATCTTTATCAACTACCGGCGCCTCGGCCAGATAACGCATTTTCTCCGGCAGACGATCTTTAAAGCGCACCAGTTCTTCTACCAACGGCGCACGCGTCTCGCGGGATTTAGGGAAAGTATTGGCCGCCAGGAAAATACCCGCCGCGCCGTCACGCAAGACGAAATAGGCATCGGATTTCTCACACGGCAGCTCCGGCAAAGGAACCGGATCTTCCTTCGGCGGCGCGACCTCGCCATTGCGCAGAATTTTACGCGTATTGCCGCAGCTTTCGTTGGTACAGGCCATATACTTCCCAAATCGGCCCATTTTCATATGCATTTCCGACCCGCATTTTTCACATTCAACCACCGGGCCGTCGTAGCCTTTAATACGGAACTCGCCGCTTTCAATCTCATAGCCATCGCACGCCGGGTTGTTACCGCAGACATGCAGCTTGCGTTGGTTATCAATCAAATAGCTGTCCATCGCCGTGCCGCATTTAGGACAGCGGCGACGGGCGCGCAACGCATTGGTTTCCGCATCATCCCCTTCCAGTACGTTAAGCACTTCGGCTTCAGGGATCAGATTGATGGTGGTTTTACAACGCTCTTTCGGCGGCAACGCGTAGCCGGAACACCCGAGGAAGACTCCGGTGCTGGCGGTACGAATGCCCATTTTGCGCCCACAGCTCGGACAATCGATGCTGGTCAGAATCATTTGATTAGGCCGCATACCGCCCTTTTCGGGATCCTGCTCCGCGGTTTCCAATTGTTGGCTGAACTCGGCAAAAAACTCGTCCAGCACCGCTTTCCACTGCGCCTGATTGTTCGCCACCTGGTCCAGGCTGCTTTCCATGCGGGCGGTGAAATCGTAACTCATCAGTTCACGGAAGTTTTCTTCCAGGCGATCGGTCACTATCTCGCCCATTTTCTCCGCATAGAAACGACGGTTTTCCACCCGGACATAACCACGATCCTGAATGGTGGAGATAATCGATGCATAGGTGGAAGGCCGGCCGATACCGCGCTTCTCCAACTCTTTAACCAGGGATGCATCGCTATAGCGTGCCGGCGGCTTGGTAAAGTGCTGAGCCGGCAGCAACTTCTGCAACGCCAGTTGTTCGCCGACGGCGACCATCGGCAACGTACGATCCTCATCGTTTTTACGCAGCGCCGGCATAACTTTCGTCCAGCCGTCGAAACGCAGGGTGCGCCCTTTGGCGCGCAGCTGGTAATCAGCCGCGTTGACAATCAGCGTGGTGGAATCGTATTTCGCCGGCGTCATCTGACAAGCCACGAACTGGCGCCAAATCAGCTGATACAACTTCTGCGCATCCGCTTCCATATCCTTCAGATGCTCGGCGACCACTTTCACATCGGAAGGCCTAATAGCTTCGTGCGCTTCCTGGGAATTCTCTTTGTTGCTGTAATGGTTCGCCGCATCAGGCAGATAATTTTTACCAAATTCTTTGCCGATATAATCACGCACCATGCTCAGCGCATCCTGACTCAGATTGGTTGAATCGGTACGCATGTAGGTAATGTGGCCCGCTTCATACAGGCGCTGCGCCATCATCATGGTTTTTTTCACGCCAAAACCCAAACGCGTGCTGGCGGCCTGCTGCAGCGTAGACGTGATAAACGGCGCGCCCGGTTTACTGCTGGTTGGCTTATCTTCACGCTCCGCCACCGCATAGCGAGCCTTTTCCAACAGGCCGACGGCGGCTTCCGTCTGCGTTTTATTAACCGGCTTAAACGGCTTACCGTTATAGTGCGTGACCTGCATTTGTAGTTGGGTATCGCTCCCCGCCAGCAAGTCGGTATGCAGTTCCCAATACTCTTCAGGCACAAATGCCTTGATTTCACGCTCGCGGTCGACAATCAGACGTACCGCAACCGACTGAACGCGCCCCGCCGACAGCCCGCGCGCGATTTTTTTCCACAGCAGCGGCGAAACCATATAACCCACCACCCGATCCATAAACCGGCGGGCCTGTTGGGCATTAACGCGATCGATATTTAACTTGTCCGGATTATCAAACGCCTGCTGGATCGCATTCTTGGTGATTTCATTAAAAACGACGCGACTAAAGCGATTATCGTCGCCGCCGATGATTTCCCGCAGGTGCCAGGCAATGGCTTCCCCTTCGCGGTCAAGGTCGGTTGCGAGATAGATATGTTCGGCATTCTCCGCCAGCGTTTTTAATTCGGAAACGACCTTCTCTTTACCGGGCAAAATTTCATAATTCGCCTTCCACCCGTGATAAGGATCGACGCCCATGCGATTCACCAGCGCGGATTTCTCATCCTTTTTGACGGTTTTTTTCGTTTTGTCTTTGGTTGAGTCCGCGCTCTTCTTACTGGCTGAGCCACTGGTCGGCAAATCGCGCACATGACCGACGCTGGATTTCACCACGTAGGCATTGCCTAAATACTTATTGATCGTTTTGGCTTTTGCCGGGGACTCAACTATAACGAGAGCTTTACCCATATGTACTATTACCTGCTGAATTCTTCTGAAAATCAGATTTCTTTTGGGGGCATCCGCCTAAATAAACAAGGGCGGATACTCGATTAATTGTAGATAACGCCGCAGTACGCCTGTTCATTACCGGTGAAGGTTTTCCACGCGGAAAACCTTGCGTAATCCTTATGTCCGGTCTGAATAGTCACGCGTTTATTCCAATATCAAATAAATACAACCCGCCATGACGTAAAGAATTAATTCCACTGACCGCGCAAAATCCCACACTCTACCTGATAAATGACGTCACGCAACCTAATTAGCATGGAAAAACCGTTTTATCCACTCCGTGTCGATCACAGTATCGACCGGCAAGTGACTAAAACTTAGTACATTTGCGAGAAAATATGCCAGAGAAGTACAATCATGGATAACACCCGGGCCGTTATGGCGTACTATCACCCATCACGCCAAGACGCGCTTGATGCACGCAAGATCGCTTTGCAAAATATTTTTGGAGTATGTAACCCATGTCCGATGAAATTCAGATGACCAAAGAAAGATCCCCGATCGACCGCCAAACGCTGCTCGCCGAAGCCAATGCCATTATCAAAAATCACGGCGACTATCTGCATGGCATGGCGGCGAACGATGTCGAGCAGAAAAATAACGTGCTGGTTTTTCGCGGCGAGTTTTTTCTCGATGACAACGGCTTGCCGACATTGAAAACCACCGCCGTGTTTAACATGTTCAAACACTTGGCCCATGTGCTGTCGGAAAAATATTACCTGATCGATTAATCGCCATCGCCCGCGGCTGGCGCGGGCGATGAACATAAACACCGTTTGAACGGCCTTCATCACAGCAGTGGATTATTCCCTCGCTGCCACCAGCGCAGCATCAACCTTTCAAGGGCATCTCCCGAACTCCCCGTCAAACGGTCGATCAGACGCTTGCGGCGTGTATAACGTACGCCGAGCACGTCATGATTGGCCATCTCGGCAATCAGCAAATCGTCGCTGGTGCCTATCGCATCAACCAACCCCAGATCCTTGGCCTGGGTGCCAAACCAATGCTCGCCGGTCGCCACGGCATCAATATCCAGCGACGGACGCATCTGGTGAACGAATTGTTTAAACAAGCCGTGCGTAATGTTCAACTCTTCGCGGAACTTTTCCCGCCCTTGTTCCGTGTTTTCGCCAAACAGCGTTAACGTGCGTTTAAACTCGCCCGCCGTGTGCAATTCGACATCGATATCCTTATTTTTCAACAGACGATTGAAGTTAGGGATCTGCGCCACCACGCCGATGGATCCGACAATCGCAAACGGCGCCGCGACAATACGGTCGGCGACGCAGGCCATCATGTACCCGCCGCTGGCGGCCACTTTATCAACCGCCACCGTCAGCCGGATCCCGCTCTGACGCAACCGTTGCAGTTGCGAAGCGGCAAGGCCGTAACCATGCACCACGCCGCCGGGGCTTTCCAGCCGCAACAAAACTTCGTCCTCCGGTTTGGCGACCGCAAGTATCGCCGAAACCTCTTCACGCAGGGAACTCACTTCACCGGCATCCATACTGCCGTTGAAATCCAACACATACAGACAGGGTTTCGAGGGGTTTTCATCGCCGCGCTTGACGCGTTGTTTCTCTTGCCTGGCGGTGGCTTTTTCTTTCTTTTTCTCTTGCTTGGATAGCCGCTTGCGCTCGGCTTCGCTCATGTACGCCATCTGCATATCCCGCTGCATATCACGGTACTGTTCCCCCAGATTGACGACCTGTAATTCACCTTTACGCTGACGTTTACGCTGCGCCATACCGAAGACCAAAACCACTAGCGCGCCGATGGCGACAACGATGGTGAGCGCTTTAGCCAGGAATAAACCGTACTGAGAAAGTAATTCCACAAATACCGCCCTCATTAACCGAATATTAAAATATCACGTTGATTATACTGACCAACTAAGATCAATATCGTAAGCGAAACCTTTAACCTAGCGTATGCCATGCAAGATGGCGATGTTATTTGTTCCGTTTCCGCGCTTTCCGCTGCTTTTTAGCGCACATGCGCCAGGAAATGGTCTCAGTCTCATTGAAAACGACGCTTATTTAAGGCATAAATCCGTCATCTTCATCCTATTGGATGCCTTTTCAGCCAGCGACTGGCATAGCGATACCACGCGTATTCATAAAGGTATCCGGTACGTCTGCAAGAGGAATTGCCCGTGTATTACCAGCCCAAAAACGACCTGCTGCAACAACGAATCATTCTGGTTACCGGCGCCGGCGATGGTATCGGCCGTGAAGCGGCGCTTACCTATGCCCGCTTCGGCGCCCGCCTTGTCCTGCTGGGCCGCACTGAAAGTAAACTACAGGCGGTGAGCCAACAGATTCAGGAAGAAAGCGGCGCTAAAGCGCACGTCATCGTCTGCGATATGTTAACCACCCGTTCGGCGCAATTTTTTCAGATCGCCGATGAGTTAGCCCAGACTATCCCTCGTCTTGACGGGGTGCTGCACAATGCCGGACTATTGGGAGAAATTGCGCCGATGACGCGGCAGTCGGCAGACATCTGGCACGATGTGATGCAGGTGAACGTCAATGCCGCCTTCATGCTGACGCAGGCTTTGCTGCCCTTGTTGCTGAAATCCTCCAGCCCTTCGCTGGTGTTTACCAGCTCCAGCGTGGGTCGCCAGGGCCGTGCCGGCTGGGGCGCCTATTCCGTGTCAAAGTTCGCCACCGAAGGCATGATGCAGGTATTGGCCGACGAATACCGCCAGCAAAATCTGCGGGTAAACTGTATCAATCCTGGCGGTACGCGTACCAGCATGCGCGCATCGGCATTTCCCGATGAAGACGCAGAAAAACTAAAAACCCCGGCGGATATCATGCCGCTGTATCTCTACCTGATGGGTGACGACAGCCGCCGAAAAACGGGAATGAGCTTTGATGCGCAACCAGGTAGAAAACCAGGCCCAGCCGAATAGTCAGGAGAAAACGCAGCATGAGTGATGACCGTCACCAACAACGTCAGCAACGTATTAAAGAAAAGGTCGATGCCCGCATCGCCGCCGCGAACGAAATACGCGGCATCCTGATGATTTTCACCGGCAACGGCAAAGGGAAAACCACCGCGGCTTTTGGCACCGTAACCCGAGCGATAGGCCATGGTTTACGGGCCGGCGTTATCCAGTTCATCAAAGGCGAATGGCCGAACGGCGAGAAAAACCTGCTGCAAAAACACGGCGTTGAATTTCAGGTTATGGCGACTGGCTTCACCTGGGAAACGCAAAATCGCCAGACGGATACCGAGGCCGCGCAAAAAGTTTGGCAGCACGGCAAACGTATGCTGGCGGATCCCCAATTGGATCTGGTGGTGCTGGATGAACTGACCTATATGGTCAGCTATGGCTATCTTGAGTTGGATGAGGTTGTCACTGCACTGCGTAATCGCCCGGCAGGACAAACGGCGATCGTCACCGGACGAGGGTGCCACCGCGATTTACTGGAGATGGCGGACACCGTCACCGAGATGCGGCCGGTAAAACACGCCTTTGAAGCCGGCATCAAAGCGCAACAGGGGATTGACTGGTAACGGAATCGCCGGTGTGAATACCGCCGCCTTCATCCCCGTAATAAAATACACCCCGTCATCCCCGCGGCAGTAGGCGGGGAGCTCCTGCTGAAACCGTAACAACCCTCGGCTGATTCCCGCCTGCGCGGGAATGACGAGAGTTTAAGATTGGCCGTTTCGCGTCCGCGTCGGTTTTGACGACGTCCGCCGCGCCGGCGCAACCTGGCTGCTGCGTTTTATCGCCCGACGAATCTGATTCGCTTTTACCCGGCGACGCTCACGCTCGACGGGCAATTTGGTCACCGTCTCCGGTGGTAACTGCACCAGCTCACGCAGATAGTTCAGGCTTTCCAACGACATTTCCGACCAACCGCCGCGCGGCAAGCCTTTAGGTAACGGGATATCGCCGTAGCGAACGCGTATCAGACGGCTGACCTGCACGCCGACCGCTTCCCATAGGCGGCGAACCTCACGGTTACGCCCTTCCGTCAGCGTCACGTTATACCATTGGTTAAGACCTTCCCCGCCCTGATAGCGGATAGTACGGAAGGATGCCGGACCGTCTTCCAACTGCACGCCTTTGCTCAGCTGTTTAATCTTCTCATCGTTGACTTCACCGAATACCCGCACGGCATACTCACGTTCAACCTCGCGGCTGGGGTGCATCAAGCGATTCGCCAGTTCGCCGTCCG
The DNA here is from genome assembly GCF_002291445.1 of Brenneria goodwinii. Lineage (NCBI taxonomy): Bacteria > Pseudomonadati > Pseudomonadota > Gammaproteobacteria > Enterobacterales > Pectobacteriaceae > Brenneria > Brenneria goodwinii. The sequence continues at coordinate 1,784,813 of NZ_CP014137.1, forward strand.
TAGTGAATAGCAGCAAACCTGACGTATTCACATCCAGGCGCCCTACCGCCACCCAACGAGAACCCTGTATCTTGGGTAGACGGTCAAACACCGTCGGACGCCCGTCAGGATCGCTACGCGTACACAGCTCGCCTTCCGGCTTGTAATAGATAAGAACGCGGCAGACGGTCTCTTCGGTTTCCTTGACGGAAACCACATGGCCGTCAATGCGGATTTTAGTGGCTTTGTTCACTTCAACCCGGTCACCGAGCGTCGCAATTTTACCGTCAACGCTGACGCGGCCGGCTTGAATCATACCTTCTATTTCACGGCGTGAACCATGACCGGCCCGTGCTAATACTTTCTGTAACTTTTCGCTCATTGAGCAACCTCTGAGTGCCGCCTTCACAGGCGTCATATTATTCTTCAAGAACAGCAGGTTATGACGGGAAACAACATAACTCACTGATATAAAATAATTTATCGACAAACAGCATGGTGAAGCATATGTCACACGCAACGCTGCGCGGTCGGACATACTACACGAATTTTACAATAATTGATTCTTCTCGTTTAATTAGACGTTTGTATGCCACTAAACAAGTATCAGAAATATAACCCCTGATTAAACCCAAAATATACAGCGCGAGCTTATTCATTTCGGTGGCAGACTTGCCAGCATTTCGGCTACAAACCAGGGATTAGCTTATTCAGTCGCCGGGGTAATTTGTTCCAGCTTCACGATGACAGTGGCTCTTGAAAATAAATTTGGAAAATATGCGGCCAATGCCATGACATTTGCTGGGCTTTATGGGCGCGTCGTGGATGCCGCCGTCGCTGCACACCGGCTGGAAGAAAGGTACCCGATTTTCCATCAAGCGCTCTACCATGAAGAGCTGGAGATGCTTTATTTTCTGGTTGAGGATGTGCTTGGCCGATACGATCACGTTGATATGTTACGGAAAGGCAGTAAGGAAAAAGCAACAATGATTCACAGACTGGTGGGCGGATGAAAGCGTTTTTTAAAGCCCGTCTCCGTGATTTTGTAGAGTACATAATTACGAGCTATGGAGCCGCGCTGCTTATTCTTATATTTGCAATGCTTGCGGTGACATATTGGGAAGAGTATGCCTGGGGAACGACGGCGACTTTTGCTGTATTCGTCTTCGTAGCTCTGGGTTTCTACCACTTTCGAAACAAGAAGAAGCGTTAAAATATAGCCCTACGCCGCATAGCCGCAGGCAAGGGCGTGAGACGTTCGTATGCAAGCTTTGCGTTTTTCACGCAGCCGGGAACGGGGTCAATACACATCCCTGAGATAGCGTTTGTCCTGTGCCATCTTGGCGACATAGGCCGCCGCGTCCTCGGTGCTCATTGAGCCGTGCGTCTGCACCACTTGCCTGAGCGCGGCGTCAACATCCCTCGCCATGCGCCCGGCGTCGCCGCAGACATAGAAGTGCGCCCCCTCTTGCAACCAGCGCCACAGTTCGCCCCCCTGTTCCAGCAGGCGATGCTGCACATAAATTTTCTCAGTCTGATCGCGCGAGAAGGCGGTATCCAGCCGATGCAGATAGCCGTCGCGCCGCAGCGTCTCCAGTTCCTCGCGGTAGTAGAAATCGGTCGCCGCGCGCTGCTCGCCGAACACCAGCCAATTGCGGCCCTTTGCCCCGATAGCCTGACGCTCCTGCAAAAAAGCGCGGAAAGGCGCGATGCCGGTGCCGGGCCCCACCATAATCATCGGCGCATCAGGGTTGTTCGGCGGCCAGAAATGGGCCGACTTGTGGACGAAAATCGGCACGGTAACGGCTTCGGCGCGGTCGGCCAGAAAAGTTGAACAAACGCCGCCCCGCCGTCTGTCGCCATCGCCATAACGCACGGTCGAAACCGTCAGATGAACCTGATCCGGCGAGGCTTTAGGGCTTGACGAAATTGAGTACAGCCGCGGCTGCATGCGCTTGAGTACGGATAGCCATTCATCGGCCTGCGTCTGAATCGGAAACTCTTGCAGCAGATCGATAATCTGCCGCCCCCACAGCCAGCGTTTCAGTTCGTCCTTGCGATCCTCCCGCAATAACCCGGCCAGCGTTTCATGCCGCGAGCGCTGGTAGACGAACTGCAAGACTTCCGGCGTGATACGCGCGATTTCGCAATGTTGCGACAGCGCCTCAGCCAGCGTCATGTCGCCGCGATCTTTGACCGTTACCTGCGCCGATGGCGAGAGCCTAAGAACCGACAGCATCTCTTCCACCAGATCGGGACAGTTGGTCGGCCAGACCCCGAGCGCATCGCCTGCTTCATAGCTAAAATCCTGACCGCTCAGGTCGAAGGCCAATTGTCTGGTCTCTTTTTGCGCCCCGGCGGCATTCAGCCGCCGATTAAGCGCCAAACGCGTATGCAAAGGCGCATTACGGCCGAAAACATGTGACAATGTAACGGATGGCGCAATGATACCATTTTCACCCTGGCCTGCCGCTATCGCCGCCGGAATAGCGGCTATCCCGGCTTGTACCGGCTCAGGGCTTTCTGCCAACACGTTAACGACCTGATCCAGCCAGTTTTTTGCGGCGTCCTCATAGTCGGCTTCACAGTCAACTCGCGCCGACAACCGATATGCGCCCAACGTCTCCAGCCGGGCATCAAGCTTGCGCCCGAAACCGCAGAACCGGTCATAATTCGCATCGCCGAACGCCAGCACGGAAAACGCCAGCGCATCCAGTCTCGGCGCCCTTTCCGCCTGTAGCGCCGTCCAGAAGTCGGCGCCGTTGTCCGGAGGATCGCCGTCGCCGAAGGTGCTGGCGATAAACAGCACGCGCGGCGCCGTAGTCAGGTCCGCAACACGAAAAGCGTCCATGGCGGAAAGCGTGACGGTATGCCCCCCCGCCTTTAATCGTTCGGCGCACTGCGCGGCAAAGCCTTCGGCATTGCCGGTCGACGATGCCCATAAAACCAGAATGGGCGAACGCGCCCCGGCGTTTGTTGCCGCAGGGCCGCTAAGATCAGCGGCCGACGGCGAAAGCGCGTTGTCGCCGGGCAGCCAGGTACGCGCAAACAGTCCCGCCAACATTCCGTCGAGCATCAGGCGCTTGGCGGCGTCCACCGGCGCGGTGGCCGGCAGTACGGGCACGCCGCCGGCCAGTCTGGACTCATCGGTGCGCAGCGCGGTCAGATAGCCTTGCAGGTAGAGTTGTTCGTGCGCCGCCAGCGTAATGGCGGGCGCGGCGTCAAGACCGAGTAGCGCAGCCAGCGCGTCGATGTGCTTCATGTCGAGTTCCTTGATAGCTTTTTCCGATCGGCTCACAGTGTCATTTTCCGCGACGGGGGCAAGAGACTTATTGTCTTCGTGAGCCGGCGCGATGGATAACGGTGGTTCTGCGACACGCGTCAGCGCGACGGCGCAAAACTTGAATTCGGGTTGCTGAGAGATTGGGTCAATCGCATCACTGGTGACGGCGTTGATAGCCAGATTCTCGCCATAAACATCGTTCCAGTGAAATGGCGCAAAGCAGTTGCCGGGACGCACCCGATCGCTCACCACGGCCGGCAGCACCGCTCGCCCGCGGCGCGAACGGACTTCCACCCGATCCTTGTCGCGAATGTCGAGCACGGCGGCGTCTTCGGGATGCATTTCGATAAAAGGCTGCGGATTGAGCTTGTTGAGCATCGGGATCTTGCCGGTTTTGGTCATCGTATGCCACTGGTGCTGCAAGCGTCCGGTATTAAGCACCCAGGGGAAGTCGTCATCCGGCATCTCTGCCGGCGGCATATGCGGCCGAGGGTAAAAAACGCCTTTGCCGCTTTGGGTGGCGAATACGATGCGCGGTCGGCTGCCGTCCGGCGCTGCTTTAAGCGTCTGACTTACGCCGTCGTTGAGATAGCGAATGGGATGGCGATCGCCGTCGCCGCCGGGCGGACAGGGCCACTGCAAGGACGACTGGCGCAAGCGCTCATAGCTCGCGCCGCGGATGTCGTAGCCGGTATGCGGATTCCAGGCCCGTTTGATTTCTTCAAATACCTCCGCAGAACAGGCGTAGCTGAATGCCTGTTCATAGCCCATCTCGCAGGCCACGCGGGCGATGATTTGCCAGTCAGCCATCGCCTCGCCGGGCGGCTCGACGGCCTGCTGCATCAGCGTTAGATTGCGCTCGGAGTTGATCATTACGCCTTCGGCCTCGGCCCACAGCGCGCCCGGCAGCAAAATATCGGCGTAGCGATTGGTTTCGGTATCGAGAAACGCATCCTGGGTGATGACCAACTCGGCGGCTTGCAGCCCGGCAATGACGTTGTTGCGGTTGGGCAGCGTAGCGACCGGATTGGTGCAGATAATCCAGCACGCCTTGATCTTGCCGGCTTTCATCTCTTCGAACATCGCCACCGAGCCGCCGCCCAGGTCGGTGCGCAACGTCCCGGGCTTCACGCCCCATAACGCTTCGATGAATGCCCGATCGTTGTCCGCCAGCACCGAGCGCTGACCCGGCAGTCCCATGCCCATATAGCCCATCTCGCGCCCGCCCATCGCATTAGGCTGGCCGGTAAGGGAAAAGGGGCCGCTGCCGGGACGGCAAATCGCGCCGGTCGCCAGGTGCAGGTTGCAGATCGCATTGGTATTCCAGGTGCCATGGGTGCTTTGATTCAGCCCCATGGTCCAACAGCTCATCCATTCCGGCGCCGTGCCGATCCACTCCGCCGCCTTGCGGATATCGTTCTCCGCCAGCCCCGTTAGCTGCACGACCTTCTGCGGCGGGTAGTCGGCAAGGAATGCGGGCATCGCCTCCCAGCCTTCGGTAAATTCGGAGATAAATGACGGGTCGGTATGGCCATTCTGTACGATCAAATGCAGCAGGCCGTTGAGCAACGCCAGGTCGGTGCCGGGCTTGATCTGTAGAAACAGATCCGCCTTCTCGGCCGTGGCATTACGCCGTGGATCGACCACGATCAGCTTCGCCCCCGCTTTAACCCGATCCATCATGCGCAGGAACAGTATCGGGTGGCAGTCCGCCATATTCGCGCCGATGACGAAGAACACCTCGGCGCGATCGAAATCCTGATAGGAGCCCGGCGGGCCATCCGAACCCAGCGAGAGTTTGTAGCCGCTGCCGGCGCTGGCCATGCAAAGACGCGAGTTCGACTCGATATTGTTGGTGCCGATGAAACCCTTGGCGAGCTTGTTGGCCAGGTATTGGGCTTCCAACGACATCTGGCCGGAGACGTAGAGCGCGACCGCATCGGGGCCGTGGGTATCGATGATGGCGCGCAACCGGCGCGCGCTTTCCCTGATGGCGTGTTTCAGATCGATCCGCGCCGGTTCGCGCTGACGTTCCGCCCGCAGGTAGGCGTGTTCCAGCCGCCCCGATTCGGCGATCGCCTGGCCGCAGCTATTGCCTTTGGTACATAGCCGGCCGAAGTTGGTGGGATGCGTCTTGTCGCCCGATACCTTGATCACGCGATTGTTTTGTATCTGCATCACTATCCCGCAGCCTACGCCGCAGTAAGGGCAGACGCTCTTCACGTACGTTGTGGGTTTGGCATCCATCATCATTCCCCGCTGGACCGATCAACCGCTATGCCGGATTCGCATTGCGTCAGGCGGCTTGATGCTTGTTCGCCGCCAGCGGCGCGATTGACTCCGCGACGCCTAGCGCCGGATAGCGGCAGAAACGCACGACATCGCCGGGCCCCGCTCCCACCAGCCAGATTTCGCCACCCAGCACCGGCTGGCGTTGCTGACCCTGCGCCAGTATCGATTGTGTCGTCATCATGTTCACACCCCATCAATCCGCTGCGGACTAAGCTGTTTTTACCGTTCATCCGCCGCCACGGGCAGATGTTGACGCAATAATGCGTTCAACTCATGAGGCTTGCGCGATAGCCGTGGATGCCGGCAGACGCAAAGGCTGACGACGGACCCAAACTTGTCCTTCCACAATTCTTACCGGCCAGGCGCGCACGCGCAGCGCGGCATCATCCGGACTGACGCCGTCGCGCAGTCGAAAACGCTTCTTGTATAGCGGCGAGATCACCACCGGCTCGCCGGAGACGTCGCCCAACAGGCCGCGGGACAAAACGTTCGCCGCGCTGCCCGGTTCGTGATTTTCCAGCGCGTAAACCTGTTGCTCGCTGGCGGGAAGATGAAACAGCGCGATCTGCTGCTGGCCGAGGCGCGCGGCCATGCCGACATTGGCGGGAATCTCCTGCAATGCTCCGATCTGAATCCACTCCGCTTCCTGCGCCGGCGCTTTCAGGGAAAGCGGCGCCTGAATCTGCGGTTTTTCATGCGCCTGCGCCGGTCGGATCTGCCCGCGTTCCGGCACCATCACCACCGCTTCATCCGGGCTGCCGCTGTTGAGAAACGCGCGGAACAGCGCCAGGCGATCCGGACTTTCCAGCGTGGTTTTCCACTCGCACTGGTAGCTCTCCACCACGCGCTGCATCTCGTTATCCAGCTCTTCGCCGATATGCAGGCTGTCTTGCAGAATCACCTGTCGCAGGTAGTCGATACCGCCTTCCAGATTATCCAGCCAGGTGCTGGTGCGCTGAAGACGGTCGGCGGTGCGGATATAGAACATCAGCACGCGATCGATGGTGCGGATCAGGGTTTCGCCATCCAGATCGCTGGCGAACAGATCCGCATGACGCGGCTTCATGCCGCCATTGCCGCACACGTACAGATTCCAGCCCTTATCGGTGGCGATAACGCCGATATCTTTTCCCTGCGCTTCCGCGCATTCGCGGGTACAGCCGGATACCGCCATTTTGATCTTATGCGGCGAGCGCAAACCCTTGTAACGCTGCTCCAGCGTAATCGCCAGCGCGGTGGAGTCCTGTACGCCGTAACGGCACCAGGTGGAACCGACGCAGGATTTCACCGTGCGCAGCGATTTGCCGTAGGCGTGGCCGGTTTCAAATCCGGCGTCAATCAGTTCGCGCCAGATGGCGGGCAACTGTTCCAGCCGCGCGCCGAACAGATCCACGCGCTGACCGCCGGTAATCTTGGTATACAGGTTGTAGCGCTGCGCAACCTGACCGATGGCGATCAGTCCCGCCGGCGTGATCTCGCCGGCCGGTACGCGCGGCACCACCGAATAGGTGCCGTCTTTCTGGATATTGGCGAAAAAGCGATCGTTGGTATCCTGCAACGGCAAATGTTGCGGTTTCAGCAGGTAGTCATTCCAGCAGGACGCCAGCATGGAACCCACCAGCGGTTTACAGACCTCGCAGCCCAACCCGTGTCCGTAACGTTCGATCAACTCATCGAAGGAACGAATTTGATGCACGCGGATCAGGTGGTACAGCTCCTGACGCGACCAGGGGAAGTGCTCGCAGATATCTTTTTTCACTTCAACGCCCAACTGCGTCAGCTCGTATTCCATCACCTGCTTGAGCAAGGGAACGCAGCCGCCGCAGCCGGTACCCGCTTTGGTGCAGGACTTGATCGCGCCCAGTTCGCTACAGCCGCCGGCCACCGCCGCTGAAACATCGCCTTTACTGACGTTATGACAGGAGCATATCTGCGCGCCGGCGGGCAAGGCCGCCACCCCCAGCCCTTTCGGCGCATCGCCGGAACGGGCCGGTAGAATGAGGCCTTCCGGATGAGCCGGCAGCGGCATGTCGTTGAGCATCATTTGCAGCAGCGTGCTGTAGTCCGCGCTGTCGCCGATCAGCACCGCGCCCAGCAGACGGTTGCCATCCGCGGAAACCACGATTTTTTTATAAACTTCGTTCGGACCATCCGTCCACTGATAGCTCTGGCAGCCGGCGCTGCGGCCGTGCGCATCGCCGATGGACGCCACCTCTACGCCCAGCAGTTTCAGCTTGGTGCTCATATCCGCGCCGGTGAACGGCGTATCGCGCTGCGCCAGCGTGTCAGCCACGCTGCGCGCCATCTGGTAGCCGGGCGCCACCAGGCCGAAGATCTGTCCGTTCCACAGCGCGCATTCGCCGATGGCGAAAATGGCGTCATCCGATGTCCGGCAGCGATCGTCAATCACGATGCCGCCGCGCGGGCCTCTCCCCAGACCGCAGCCGTCCGCCAGGTTATCGCGCGGGCGGATCCCGGCGGAAAACAGCACCAGATCGGTCTCCAGCACGCTGCCGTCGGCAAAACGGAGCCGGTGCAGCGCCTGCTCGCCGTCGACGATTTCACGCGTCTCTTTGCTGATGTGCACCCGCACGCCCAGCGCTTCGATCTTGCGCCGCAGCATCGCCGCCCCGCCGTCATCCAGCTGTACCGCCATCAGCCGCGGCGCGAACTCGACAACGTGCGTTTCCAGCCCCAGTTGGCGCAGCGCATTGGCCGCCTCCAGCCCAAGCAAACCGCCGCCGATCACCACGCCGGTTTTGGATTTTTTCGCCTGTTCGGCAATGGCGTCCAGATCGTCCAGCGTGCGATAAGCCAGACAGCCGGGGCGCGTATTGCCGGCAATCGGCGGCACGAACGCATAGGAGCCGGTCGCCAGAATCAGTTGGTCATAGGCAGTTTTGTTGCCCTGTTCATCACAGACGAATTTACGCTCGCGATCGATAGCGGTGATTTGACTGGCGCGGCGCAATTCAATGCCGCTGGCGGCAAAAAAGCCCGCTTTGACCAGCGACAGGGATTCCGCTGTGCGGCCGGAAAAATACTCGGAAAGATGGACGCGGTCGTAAGCCTCCCGGCTTTCTTCGCCAAACACTACGATGTGGTAACGCTGATGCAGATCGCGCTCGACCAATTGCTCAAGAAAATAGTGGCCGACCATGCCATGGCCGATAACCACCAAAACGGGCTTGTTCATCAGGTAAATCCTTACAGCCGCTGGCTGTGCATCAAAATCAGGGGAAGAGAAGCCGAAAAGCAATGGCACGGCGAATCCGCCAGACGGGTGTTCGCCATCTCATTGCCAATCACCGGCAGATGCGGTTTCATCATCTTTATCGTTTCCCGTCAGGCGGCTTTCGACTGTTTTTCATATAAGAAATGTAAAACCTGCTGGCGGCACTGGTGATAACGGGGATCGTCCGCCAGCGCCACGCGCGAACGCGGGCGTTCCAGCTCGACCGGCATGATCTCCCCGACCGTCGCCGCCGGGCCGTTGGTCATCATCAACACCCGATCCGACAGCAACACCGCTTCATCCACATCGTGGGTGATCAGTACGATGGTGGTGTGCAGCCGCTGCTGGATATCCATCACCGCATCCTGCAAATGAGCGCGGGTCAACGCATCCAACGCACCGAACGGCTCATCCATCAGCAGCACTTTCGGCTTTATCGCCAGCGCGCGGGCAATGCCTACCCGCTGTTTCATCCCGCCGGAGATCTCATTCGGACGTTTATTCGCCGCATGCGCCATATTCACCAGTTCCAAATTGTGGGTGATCCACTCGTGCATCTCGGCTTTACTCATCTGACCGCGAAACACCTGACGCACCGCCAGCGCCACATTTTCATACGTCGTCAGCCACGGCAGCAGCGAGTGGTTCTGAAACACCACGCCGCGCTCCGGTCCGGGGCCGTCGATTTCCCGGTTGTCGCACAGCAAGCCGCCGCCGCTCGGTAGGGTCAGACCGGCGATCAAATTGAGCAAGGTGGATTTGCCGCAGCCGGAATGGCCGATCAGGCTGATGGTTTCCCCGGTATGGATATCGAAGCTCACCTGGTCCAACGCCAGAAATTCGCCGCTGGCGGTATTGAAACGCTGGCTGACCTGCTGTACCTGAATAATCGGATTTGCGCGCATCGTCGGCTCCTTAGCGGTTGTCATAGTTGAAACGTTTGGCGATCAACATCAGGCTCTGCTCCAGCAGCAGGCCGATCACCCCAATCACCACGATGGCGATAATGATGTTTTCCACATTCAGGTTGTTCCATTCATTCCAGATCCAGAAACCGATGCCGATCCCGCCGGTCAGCATTTCCGCCGCCACAATCACCAGCCAGGCGATGCCGATGGACAACCGCACGCCGGTCAATATGTTCGGCAATACCGCCGGCAGCAAAATCTTGCGCATCACGGTGAATTCGGACAGCTTAAGCACACGCGCCACGTTCAGGTAATCCTGGGGAATCAGTCTTACCCCTTCGGCGGTATTAAGGATCATCGGCCAGATGGAGCAGATAAAAATGGTCCAGCTGGAAGCCGGCTCGGCGCGCTGAAATAGCAGCAGGCCGATAGGCAACCACGCCAGCGGGCTGACCGGGCGCAGCAGGGAAATGATCGGATTCAGCATATTGGCCACGAAGCTGAAGCGGCCAATCAGGAAGCCGGCGGGAATCCCGACCAGCGCCGCCAGTCCAAAACCGATGCCCACGCGCTGCAACGACGCCATCACGTTCCAGCCGATGCCCTGATCGTTCGGCCCGGCGATATAGAACGGATCGGCGAAAATATCTAACGCCGCCAGCCAGGTTGCCCACGGCGTTGGAAAGTTTTCACTGTTCAATGCCGCAACCTGCCAGATACAGAGCAATAGCCCCATCCCCAACAAGGCGGGGAAAATACGCTGGACCGTTTTACGTAAGAAAGGACGATATGGCCGTGCCGATGTGGCTGAGGAGACAGCCGCTTTTCCCGCCGCCGGTCTGGCCGGTAACGGCATAATTTCCGCGCTGTGCACGGCGCCGGGAATATTCTCCGGCGCGATGGGAATGACCTTGGCCTGGTTTTTCATCATTGCCTCACTTATTTCTTCACGCTAAAACTGTTGGCATACCCGGCCGGATCGCTGCCGTCCCAACGCAGGCCATCCATCAATACGCTGCTGCGCATATCGCTGTCCGGCAACGGAACATTGCCTACCGCCGCGGCGGCCTGCTTGTAGATATCAATCCGGTTGACCTGCCGGGCGACGGCCAGATAATCCGGATCTTCCGCCAGCATTCCCCAGCGTTTATGCTGGGTCAGAAACCACATGCCGTCTGACAGATAGGGATAGTTCACCGATCCGTCGTGGTAGAAGCGCATGGCGTGTTCGTCCTGCCAGCTTTTCCCCAGGCCGTTTTCATACTGGCCCAGCATCCGGCCGACGATGGTTTCTTCTTTGGTGTTGATATAGGCGCGCCCGGCTACCACGCCGGCGGTTTCACGGCGATTTTCGTCGGAGGCATCAATCCAGCGCGACGCCTCCAGTATGGCGGCGGTAAGGGCGCGGGCGCTGTTCGGGTTGGCGTTGACCCAGTCGGCGCGCGTGCCGAGCACTTTTTCCGGATGGTCGGGCCAGATATCCTGCGACGCGGCGGCGGTAAAACCGAGCTTGTCGCTGATGGCGCGCTGGTTCCACGGTTCGCCGACGCAATAGCCGACCATGTTGCCGATCTTCATGTTCATCACCATCTGCGGCGGCGGCACCACCACCGTGCGCACATCGTTGAGCGGATGAATGCCGGCAGAGGCCAGCCAGTAATAGAGCCACATGGCATGGGTGCCGGTGGGGAACGTTTGGGCAAAGGTGTAGGTGCCCGCCGGGCTGGCGGCGATATATTTTTGCAGCGCGGCCAGATCGGTTACGCCGGCGTCGCGCAGCTGGTTGGCCAGCGTAATGCCCTGTCCGTTCTGGTTGAGCGTCATGAGTGCGGCCATGTCGCTCTGCGGCCCGGATAGTCCCATTTGCAAGCCATATAACTGGCCGTACAGGATATGCGCGGCGTCCAGCTCGCCGGATACCAGCTTGTCGCGCACCGCCGCCCAACTGGCTTCCTTGCTGGGGATAATGGTAATACCGTATTTCTTGTCGAAGCCTTTTATTGCGGCCATCACCACCGATGCGCAGTCCGTCAGGGGAATGAAACCAACGCGGATTTCCTTTTTCTCCGGCGCATCAGAACCTGCGGCCCAGGCGCTGTTCATCAATCCCGGCAGCATAAAACCGCCGCCCAGCGCCACACTGCCCAGTAAAAACTGACGACGGGAAACCGTCATACCCTTGGTTTTGGAATCACTCATTCACGACACCTTTCAGCAGATAGCTCTTTCTGGCTGTAAAAAACAAAAACGGCGCCCATAAGCCTATGCAAAAAGATGCACGCTTATGGACGCCGTTATCCGGTTAACCTGTAGCAAACCGCCGTTGGCTTATTACAGGTTAATGATGTTTAGTAGTTACTGTCAGTTTCAAAGCAAGATGTGTGCCAGAAGTCACGTTTCAGATGAAATTACGCCGGGTACGTCAGAGCTCCCGCATTTGTCTATAAGAGGTACCCTGCGAAGTGAAGTTCGGGGCAAAGGCAAAGTTGGAACCAGAAAATATGTCAGCAATCTGCAAAAGATTATCATCCATTGCACCGTCGTTGAGCAAATCACGCACCTTTTGTGTGCATATCGTTCTTAAGGCGTATCCTGAAAAACGTCGGCCACCGCCAGCATCGCCGTGGCGATCTCAATCATCTTTTTATTTTGATTCATCGCCATTTTGCGCAGGGTTTTGTACGCCTCTTCTTCGCTTAAATTGCGATGCTGCATCAGCAGGCTTTTTGCCCGATCGATATGTTTTCTTTCATTCAGCGTCTCGCGCAGCGCCGCCAGTTCATGATCCAACGCCTGCAAACGGCGCGACTGCCGTTGCACCAATGAGAGCAACGAACGTCCAAGCTGGGGGCGGACGCCGTCGCTATTCAACCAGCCATGCGACGCGCTTTGCCCGCCCGCTTCACCCTTCGCGAGATCATGGCCGGCAATAAAGACCGAATAACCCGGATCGTCGTTTTGCGCCGGCGACACCAGACTTTCTATATCCGCCATTTGCTCGCTATTCGCCTGCTCGGCGGCGGCAATCCGATCGCGGCACAGCTGCATCAGCGTCAGCTCCAGGCTGTCTTCAAGCTGCTTCATTTCATCGATGCGCTGCGTGGAAATAGCAAACCAGCGCAGGCTGCCCTCGTCTTCCCGTGTTTCCGTGGTGCCGCGGGTGCAGGCAATACGGCGCAAACGTTCAAATTCGCTATCCGTCGTCATCTGTAACCAGCGTTGCCGGTTTTGCTCATCGGCGAATTCCGCAAACGTAGCAAAACACCGCTCCTGCCGCTCGATCAGATCCAGTAACTTTTGCTGCGTATCTTCATTGAAGACGCCTGAGGCAAAAGCCGCCGCACCGATCGCCCGCTCCTGTCCGGCAAACTCCTTGCCCTGCATAAAGCTGAACATAGCGATCAGCGCCCGCGAGATCACCGGCTCCGCCGCCGTATCGGAAACGTCGAACACCAGCGAGAGCAGGTTACGGATAATGTCATTAAAAAAGGTCATGGCCTGCGGCAGTTGCAGTAATTGCCGCCGAATTTGCTGACGTAGCGAAGGCAGCAGGCTTAGCGCATAGACCACGCTGGCGACGCGGCTGAACAAACGGCTGGCCTGCGGCAACTCGGCCGTCATGCTTTCCAACCGATCCAGATGCGCCATCAGCGGTTCCTGCGCCTGCGCCACTTCCAGTTCTCTGAGCCTTAACTCATCCCTGAACAGACGGCCGTCAGAGCAGAGAAACAGGTTGGATGTGCCGCGCTCGCGTTGCAGCATATGCACCAGTTGGCTGATCTTGCCCACCAGCTCGCCGCTTTGCAGCAAATAGCGCAGGCTATTCAACTCGCACTGACGCGAGGCAAGCAAGAAACGGATCGTTGTTGAAGGGTCTGCCACCATCGTTCTCACTCCCGAAACATCACTGGCGGAAAGATGCAATTAACACGCCAGTTACAAATGGCGCCGATCGTCTGATTTTTAATCAAAGCCACTTTTTACCGGACAATCCACGCGCTTAACGTCTAAAGAAAAGGCGTAATGTCGCCGGTACCTTCACGAACAATGCGCGGCGTAGATTCGGTCAAATCGATAACCGTGGTTGGCTGCTGACCGAGAAACCCGCCATGAATCACCAGGTCGACCTGTTTCCCCAGCCTTTCCTGGATCTCTTCCGGATCGGATTCGGCGAAATCATTGCCTGGCAGCATCAGCGTGGTAGACATTAATGGCTCATCCAATGCGGCTAATAAATCCAGCGCGATAGGATTAGACGGCACCCGCAAGCCAATGGTCTTGCGTTTTTCATTCATCAGGCGACGCGGCACTTCTTTTGTCGCTTTGAGAATAAAGGTGTAGTTGCCGGGCGTATTATTTTTAATCAGACGAAACGCCGTATTATCGACGTAAGCATACGTCGACAGTTCCGAGAGATCGCGGCACATCAGGGTAAAATTGTGGTTATGGTCCAGATCGCGGATCCGGCAGATGCGCTCCATGGCATTTTTATCACCCAACATGCATCCCAGCGCATAGCCTGAATCGGTGGGGTAAACAATCACCCCGCCTTTATGCAGAAAATCCACAGACTGATTGATCAGCCTTGGCTGAGGATTCTGCGGGTGAATGTAGAAAAACTGACTCATGACACTACCTCGTGCTTCTGCAATACGGGAAAACTCGCGGTGTCTCCCGCGTAATCGACAACATGGTTACTTTCACGCAGAGATTAATAACCGACGTCGCCGCTATGGATTATTCCGCCAACGCCGAATGTTGCCACACCGGCTCCGCATCCGCGGGCAACCACAGTTTGCGCCCCAGTTCGATCCAGGCGCAGGGCTGGTGAAAATCCGACCCCTGCGATGCCAACAAGCCAAACTCACGGGCGTAACGGGCAAGCTGTGTGCGCTCGTCCGGCGCCTGCTGGCACTGCGCCACTTCCATGGCGATGCCGCCGTTATCCGCAAAACCGCGCAACAAACGTTTCAGCCATTTGGCGGTTAAATCATAACGACCGGGATGCGCCAACACCGCCACGCCGCCGGATTGATGAATGGCATCAATCGCTTGCTTTATTGTACACCACTGCGGCGGGACGTATCCGGTTTTCCCTTTTGCCAGGTATTTCTTAAATACTTGATTGATATTGGCCGCCACGCCCAGCTCCACCAGAAATCGGGCAAAATGCCCCCGGGTGATCTGGCCGCCCACCGCCAACCGGCTCGCGCCTTCCAGCGCATCGGGAATGCGCGCCTTCGCCAGACGCAAGGCGATCTGTTCCGCCCTTTCCCGCCGCGACTGCGCCTGGCTCAGCAGGAGATCGCACAAGGCCGGATGAGCAATATCCATACCCAGCCCCACAATATGAATCTCATGGTTTTCCCATAGCGTTGAAATCTCTACGCCGGGGATCAGCCGCAACGGCAACGCCAGCTCATCAATCGTTCGCCGCGCCTCGGCCAGGCCGTCGGTGGTATCATGATCGGTAATCGACAATACGCTGACGCGCATCGCAACCGCCCGGTTAACCAGTTCGGCCGGCGTTAATACGCCATCGGACGCCGTAGTGTGACTATGCAAATCATAAAGCGGGAAAGACGATAGCGGTTGAGGTTCTTGTGACACAAATATTCCCATCACTGGCAGAATTGGTGGTTCGAAGGTCACTATGATGCCATCAACGCGCCGGTAATAGTAATAATTAGCATGATGATGAACTGCCCAGTCGCTTTGAACCCAGCAATAAAATAATATTATTCCTGTTATTGACTTTCGAAGTGCGAACTAGTTTACTAGTACGCAAGTTCAGCACACAAACAGTGAGATGTTGATAATGGTCATGCAAAACACGATGAAATCAGGTTGGTGGCGCTCTTCCCTTACGCGGGTGGAGTAATCACGCATAGCTATTATCATACATGCAGATATTCCCAGGCCCGCTTATTAAGCGGGCTTTTTCATATGGGCAAAAATAAAACAGGTAGCAATGATGCAAACAACACGACCCAAACTGGCGCTTCTGCGTACCGAGGCCATCTACCGCAATGACCCCAGCACCATTTTCCACCAGCTCTGCGGCGCCAGACCCGCCACGCTGCTGCTGGAGTCAGCCGAAATTGAGAGTAAGCAAAACCTGAAAAGCCTGTTAATTATTGATAGCGCGCTGCGCATCACCGCACTCGGCCAGCAGGTTTCCATTCAGGCGCTGACCGCCAACGGCGCAAATTTGCTGCCGCTGCTGGATAAGGCGCTGCCGCCCGAAGTCGTCATCGACGCGCATCCTAACAGTCGCGAGCTGACCTTCCCAACGGCAGACAATATGCAGGATGAAGATTCCCGCCTGCGTTCGTTATCCGTTTTTGATGCCCTGCGCTGTATTCTGAAACTGGTAGACTCGCCTTCCGATGAGCGTGAAGCGATGTTTTTGGGCGGACTGTTCGCTTACGATCTGGTGGCCAGTTTTGAAACATTGCCGGAACTGAGCCAGCAGCAGCGCTGCCCGGACTATTGCTTCTATCTGGCGGAAACCCTGCTGACGCTGGACCATCAACAACGAACGACCCTGCTTCAGGCCAGCCTGTTTACGCCGGACCACGCTGAACAACATCGTCTGCAGCAACGGCTGGCGCAGTTACAGCAGCAGTTGCTGCAACCGGCGCCCGCGCTGCCGCATCAGTCGATTGACAGCATGGAGCTCAACTGCAACCAGAGTGATGAAGCCTATGGCGAGGTTGTTACTCAGATGCAGCAGGCGATTCGCGTCGGAGAAATTTTTCAGGTGGTGCCTTCTCGGCGCTTTTCGCTTCCCTGCCCGTCGCCGCTGTCTGCCTATCAGGTTCTTAAAGACAATAACCCCAGCCCTTACATGTTTTTCATGCAGGACCAGGACTTCACGCTGTTTGGCGCCTCGCCGGAAAGTTCGCTGAAATATGACGCCGACAGCCGGCAGATTGAAATTTATCCCATCGCCGGCACCCGCCCGCGCGGACGGCGCGCCGACGGCTCGCTGGATCGCGATCTCGACAGCCGTATTGAACTGGAAATGCGTACCGACCATAAAGAGATGGCCGAACACCTGATGCTGGTCGATCTGGCGCGCAACGATCTGGCGCGGATCTGTAAGCCCGGCAGCCGCTATGTGGCCGATTTAACCCAGGTCGACCGCTACTCTTTCGTTATGCATCTGGTCTCCCGCGTGGTGGGAACGCTGCGCGAAGATTTGGATGCGCTGCACGCCTACCGCGCCTGTATGAACATGGGAACGTTGAGCGGCGCGCCCAAAGTCCGCGCCACGCAGTTGATCGCCGCCAGTGAGAAAACCCGGCGCGGCAGCTATGGCGGCGCGGTAGGGTATTTTACCGCCCACGGCGATCTGGATACCTGTATCGTTATTCGCTCCGCCTATGTGGAAGACGGCATCGCCACGGTGCAAGCCGGCGCGGGCATCGTTCTGGACTCCGTGCCGCAGGCGGAAGCCGATGAAACACGAAATAAAGCGCGGGCCGTTCTGCGGGCCATCGCCAGTGCGCATAACGCGAAGGAGTTGTTCTAATGGCGGATATCTTACTGCTCGATAATATCGATTCGTTTACCTACAACCTGGTGGATCAACTGCGTTCCAGCGGACACCGGGTGGTCATTTATCGTAATCATCTGCCGGCCGATACCATAATCGACCATTTAAAGAAAATGGAACGGCCGGTTTTGATGTTATCCCCCGGTCCGGGCGCCCCGGCCGACGCCGGCTGCATGCCGGTGCTGCTGCAGCGTCTGCGCGGGCAATTACCGATCATCGGCATCTGCCTCGGACACCAGGCGATTGTGGAAGCCTACGGCGGCCATGTGGGTCAGGCCGGCGAGATTCTGCACGGCAAAGCCTCCAACATCGACCATGACGGTCAGGCGATGTTCGCCGGCTTACCTCATCCGTTACCGGTGGCGCGCTATCACTCGCTGGTCGGCAGCGATATTCCGGCAGAGTTAACCGTCAACGCCCATTTTAACGACATGGTGATGGCGGTGCGCCACGACGCCGACCGCGTTTGCGGTTTCCAGTTTCATCCTGAATCGATTTTAACCACCCACGGCGCGCGGCTGCTCGAACAGACGCTGGACTGGGCTTTGGCTTAATTACAAGGACACGATCATGCAAGAGACTTTCTCCATAGCGGAAATACTTGAAAAACTATATCAAGCCGAGATTATCAGCCGGCAGGAAAGCCAGGCGCTGTTTGGCGCTATCGTGCGCGGCGAGCTTGAAGCGAGCCAGTTGGCCGCGGCGTTGATCAGTATGAAGATTCGTGGCGAACACCCGGAAGAAATCGCCGGAGCGGCAACCGCCTTACTGGCCGACGCACAACCGTTCCCCCGCCCTGACTACCCGTTCGCCGATATTGTCGGCACCGGCGGCGACGGCACCAACAGTATTAACATTTCGACCGCCAGCGCCTTCGTGGCCGCCGGTTGCGGATTGAAGATCGCCAAACACGGCAACCGCAGCGTCTCCAGCCGGTCGGGGTCGTCCGACTTGCTGGCGGCATTCGGCATTCGCCTTGATATGCCTGCCGAACAGGCGCGTCAGGCGCTGGACGACCTGGGCGTGTGCTTTTTGTTCGCGCCGCAGTATCATCCCGGTTTTCGCCACGCGGCCCCCGTGCGTCAGCAATTGAAAACCCGAACCCTGTTTAACGTTCTGGGTCCATTGGTTAATCCGGCCCGTCCGCCTCTGGCGCTGATCGGCGTCTATCGTCCGGAACTGGTGCGCCCGATTGCCGAAACCTTGAAGGTGCTGGGATATCAGCGTGCGGCCGTGGTTCACGGCGGCGGAATGGACGAAGTGGCGATACATGCGCCAACGCAGGTCGCCGAGTTAAACAAGGGCGACATAACAACCTACGAACTAACCCACCAGGATTTCGGGCTGGAAAGCTTCCCGCTGTCGGCATTAGCGGGCGGCACGCCGGAAGAAAATCGTGACATTCTGGCCTCGCTGTTACAGGGTAAAGGCGAACCGGCACATGAAGCCGCCGTCGCCGCCAACGTTGCATTGTTATTGAAGCTATTCGGACAGGAAGATTTGCGTCAAAATGCGCAACAGGCGTTAGAAGTGATTCATAGCGGGCAGGCCTACCAACGGGTAACCGACCTGGCCGCGAGAGGATAAAGCAGTCATGCAGGAAACCATTCTGAATAAAATAGTGCGTGATAAAGCCGTATGGGTTGAGGCGCGCCAGAAAAAGCAACCGCTGTCGACGTTCCAGCACGAGGTGGTTCCCAGTCAGCGGGATTTTTACCAGGCTCTGCGCCAGAACAAACCGGCGTTTATTCTGGAATGCAAGAAGGCTTCGCCCTCAAAGGGATTGATCCGTGATGATTTCGATCCGGTAAAGATCGCACAGATTTATAAAGACTACGCCTCCGCGATTTCGGTGCTGACCGATGAAAAATATTTTCAGGGCGATTTCGCTTTTCTGCCGCAAGTCAGCGCCGCGGTTCACCAGCCGGTGCTGTGTAAAGACTTTATTATTTCGGAGTATCAGATCTACCTGGCTCGTTATTATCAGGCCGACGCCATTCTGCTGATGTTGTCCGTTCTCGACGACCAGCAGTATCGCCAGTTGTCCGATCTGGCCCATAGTCTGAAGCTGGGCGTGTTGACCGAAGCCAGCAACGAAGATGAACTGCATCGGGCGATTAAACTTGAAGCCCGCGTGGTGGGAATTAATAACCGCGACCTGCGCGATCTGTCTATCGATCTTAACCGTACCCGCCAGCTTGCTCCACAACTGCCGGCGGGAATTACGGTTATCAGCGAATCGGGCATCAATCGCCATGCGCAAATTCGTGAACTGAGCCAGTTCGCCAACGGCTTTTTGATCGGTAGTTCGCTGATGTCCGAACCCGACCTGACGCTGGCCGTGCGCCGCGTGATCCTCGGCGAGAATAAAGTCTGCGGCCTTACGCGTCCGGAAGACGCACAGGCCGCCTATCAGGCCGGCGCCGTTTACGGCGGTTTGATTTTTGTTGCATCCTCCCCCCGGCATGTCTCGGAGGAACAGGCTCAGCGCCTTATCCACAGCGCTCCGCTGCGTTATGTCGGCGTATTCCGCGACGCGCCGGTTGAGCGGATTGTCGGCCTCGCCAACGCATTGCAGCTGGCAGCGGTACAGTTGCATGGCAACGAAGACCAGCACGCCATTTCGCTGCTGCGCGAACAGCTGCCCGCCGCCTGCCAAATCTGGAAGGCGCAGAGCATATCCGGCGCATGTCCGGAAAGAAACTTGCAGCATGTCGATCGTTATGTGCTGGATAACGCGCAAGGCGGCAGCGGTCAAACGTTTGACTGGTCGGTGCTTAAGGGCCAGAACCTGGACAACGTGCTGCTGGCCGGCGGACTCAACGCCGATAACTGCGCCCAGGCGGCTCAATTGGGGTGCGCCGGGCTGGACTTCAATTCCGGGGTGGAAAGTCAGCCTGGGAAAAAAGATGCGAATAAAATCGCTGCGGTTTTTCACACGCTACGGACGAAATGATCCGCTTCGACATGGCGGCACGGCTCAACATCTATACCCTATCGTTCAGACGGTCTACGCGCACGTAACGTGAAAGATGATGGGGATATTGCATAAAAAGACAGGAATATTATGACATTACTCAATCCATACTTTGGTGAATTCGGCGGACAGTATGTGCCGCAGATCCTCATCCCTGCCCTTCGCCAGTTGGAGGAAGCCTTTGTAAGCGCCCAGCAGGATCCCGAGTTCCAGGCGGAATTCATCAATTTACTGAAGAACTATGCCGGGCGCCCAACCGCGCTGACATTATGTAAGAACCTGACCGCAGGCACCCGCACCAAGCTGTACCTGAAGCGTGAAGACTTGCTGCACGGTGGCGCGCACAAAACCAACCAGGTGCTGGGACAGGCGCTGCTCGCCAAGCGGATGGGGAAAACGGAAATCATCGCCGAAACCGGCGCCGGGCAACACGGCGTCGCGACGGCGCTGGCGTGCGCCCTGCTGGGGCTGAAATGCCGCGTCTACATGGGAGCCAAGGACGCCGAGCGCCAATCCCCCAACGTATTCCGTATGCGCTTGATGGGCGCCGAGGTTATACCGGTTCATACCGGCTCCTCCACGCTGAAAGACGCCTGTAATGAAGCGCTGCGCGACTGGTCCGGCAGCTATGAGAAGGCGCATTACCTGTTGGGTACGGCGGCGGGTCCGCATCCGTTCCCCACTATCGTGCGTGAGTTTCAGCGCATGATCGGTGAAGAGATAAAAGCGCAGATGCTGGAAAGAGAAGGCCGCTTACCGGATGTGCTGCTGGCCTGCGTGGGCGGCGGCTCCAACTCCATCGGTATGTTCGCCGACTTTATTGATGACGCCGGCGTTCGCCTGATTGGCGTGGAACCGGCAGGGTTAGGCATTGAAACCGGACAACACGGCGCGCCGCTCAAGCATGGCCGGGTGGGGATCTACTTCGGCATGAAGTCCCCGATGATGCAAACCAGCGAAGGGCAAATCGAAGAGTCCTATTCCATCTCCGCCGGTCTGGATTTCCCCTCCGTCGGTCCCCAGCATGCGTATCTGAATAGCATCGGCCGCGCCGACTATGTCTCGATCACCGATGATGAAGCGCTGGAAGCCTTTAAAGAACTCTCCCGTCATGAAGGTATTATCCCCGCGCTGGAATCGTCCCACGCTCTGGCCTATGCGCTGAAAATGATTAAGCAAGAGCCGGAGAAAGAGCAAATTCTGGTGGTTAACCTGTCAGGCCGCGGCGATAAAGACATATTTACCGTGCACGATATTTTAAAAAATCGGGGAGAAATTTAATGGAGCGCTATCAACACCTGTTTAAACGTCTTAGCGACAAGAAAGAAGGCGCGTTTGTCCCCTTTGTGACGCTGGGCGATCCTTCACCGGAACAGTCGCTGAAAATTATTGATACTCTCGTTGCCGCGGGAGCTGACGCTCTGGAGCTGGGCATCCCCTTTTCAGATCCGCTGGCAGATGGGCCAACCATCCAGGCCGCCACATTGCGCGCGTTTTCCTCCGGCGTCACGGTCAGTCAGTGCTTTGAAATGCTTGCCGCCATCCGTCAGAAATATCCGGAGATCCCCATCGGTTTACTGATGTATGCCAACCTGGTTTTCAGCAACGGTATTGATGAGTTTTATCAGCGCTGTGAACAAGTCGGCGTCGACTCCGTGCTGATTGCCGATGTTCCGGTTGAAGAGTCCGCCCCTTTCCGGGCCGCGGCGCAGCGCCACGGTATCGCGCCGATCTTTATCTGTCCGCCCAACGCCGATGACGACCTGCTGCGTGAAATTGCGTCCTATGGCCGCGGTTATACCTATTTACTGTCGCGCGCGGGCGTAACCGGTGCGGAAAATCGCGCTCACTTGCCGCTTAATCACCTGGTCGCCAAATTGAAGGAGTACCATGCGGCCCCGCCAATTCAGGGATTCGGTATTTCAGAACCTTCACAGGTTCAGGAATCATTGACCGCAGGGGCGGCAGGCGCCATCTCCGGTTCGGCGATCGTGCGGATTATTGAAAAAAATCAACACGACACCGCAGAGATGCTGTCGCAGTTGCATACCTTTGTCAGCAACATGAAAGCGGCAACGCGTTCATAGCGGTTGGCCGCGCAAGAGACGAAAAACGGCGGATGAAAATCCGCCGCTTGAGGTTACCGACAACCCCTCTCCGTTTTCGTCGCTAAAAACGATAACCGACTCCAAACATAAATACCCACGGATCCAGACGGGTACTAATCGTTTGCTGCTGGCCTCCGGCGTTAAATTTCACATCGGTATCAATGTCCATCCACCACAGGGAAGCGTTAATCAGCCAGTTTTGATCCAGATTGTAATCCAGACCGGCCTGCGCGGCCACGCCCCAGGAGTTCTTCAGGCTCAAGTCGCTTAAGCCATTGCTCTTCCCCCGGTCATTGAATTTTTCATCAAAGAACATGGTGTAATTTACGCCCACGCCAAGGTAAGGACGGAGTTTATCGGCGCTATCACCAAAGTAATACTGCGCCATCAGTGACGGCGGCAAATGACTCACTTCGGCGATCGTCCCAACCCCGTTCAATCCTACCTTATGCGTAAACGGCGTCGCGGCCAATAATTCCACGCCGATGTTATCCGTCACCAGGTAACTGAACGTCAAACCCAGTTGGGTATTGTTATCAACCTTAAACGATCCCAGATTCAAGACATTGTCGGAACCTTCCACCGGACGAACGGTAGCGGTTCCACCACGGACAATGACATCACCGGCCTGATGAGCCTGCGCAAAGGCTGGCAACAGCGCTGTCGCCAGTAGCAAGAAAGACGCTTTTTTCATTATCCACTCCATTTATGTGGTTTAAATTTCGAGCAAAATATACCTTTAAGCAGTCATTCTTGTTTTAAGCCAGATCACATCTTTTAAATGCTTTTTGTAAAAAACAAATTCCATCAAATTAGTGTAAATAATTAAAAATCAAGAAATTGATCTAAATCAAAAATAACAAAATACACATAACGTGCGTTCCTAAAAAAATACGCTGCCAACGCGGTTATTTCGGCGGTAAATTCTCATCATTCTTTCTGTACCCAACAGATTTCATGGTGACGCCGATACGGCTGCGACTTGAAAATCGGAGGGTGTGATGCAATGCCGGTGGAGGACGGTAGAAAATCAAATGAGTGATAACGCCTGTATGCACTGCGGCGCCTGTTGCGCTTATTTCAGGGTATCCTTTTACTGGGCTGAAGCCGATGATGGCGGCGGCAGCGTGCCGACTTTACTTACCGAACCGCTTACGCCGTTTTTACGCTGCATGCAGGGAACAAACAGCAAAACCCCCAGATGCCGCGCATTAGAAGGGAAGATCGGCGAAAATGTCCGTTGTTCCATTTATGCCAATCGCCCCTCACCCTGCCGTGAATTTATGCAGTCAGGAGAAAATGGTCAGATAAATGAGGCCTGTGACCGTGCCCGAGCCCGCTATGGACTTCCCCCGCTAACCACCGTGATCGACACTCCGCCCGCAGAATCATGAGAAATCCGCGCCTTGCGATACGGACGGGGGTGCCACTGCCCAGGGTAACAGGTTACAATTAAAGGCTAATATCATTAGCCCATCTTTTCTCAAGGAGTTTGCATGCCTATCACGGCTAACGCTTTGTACCGTGACACAATGAATTTTACGCGTAACCAGTTCATCAGTATTTTAATGATGGCGCTGTTAACCGCGTTCATTACTGTCATTCTGAATCATGCCTTCGCCCCCGGAAATGAAGAGTTGCAGGCGCTGAATGACGTGGGTAGCGATGTGTCCTCCTCCGTCGAGTTGGGCATGATGGACATGATCCAGCAGATGACGCCGGAGCAGCAGGTGCTGCTGTTGAAAATGTCTGCGGCGGGAACATTCGCCGCCTTGATTGGTAATGCGCTGCTCACTGGCGGCATTCTTATGCTGATTCAGATGGTATCCGCCGGAAGCCGTACCAGCGCTCTGCGGGCTATCGGCGCCTCCGCGCCGGTGTTGCCGCGTCTTTTCATACTGATCCTGTTCTGCACCCTACTCATTCAATTCGGCATGCTGTTTTTGGTCGTGCCGGGCGTGCTGCTGGCTATCGCATTAAGCCTGTCGCCCATCATTGTCGTCGTCGAAAAACGCGGCGTGTTCAGCGCGATTAAGGCGAGCGCCAGACTGGCTTATGCCAATATGCGCGTAACGGCGCCGGCTGTGATCCTTTGGATATTGACCAAAATCGCCATCCTGCTGCTGGTGACGAAAATCCCGATGTTTTCGCCTACCGTGCTTGCGGTGCTGTTAAATGGCCTGAGCAACTTGATATCCGCCATCCTGCTGATCTATCTGTTCCGCCTTTATATGTTGCTTCGCGCCTGACTCAGCAAGGAGCGCTACCGGTTGACGTCATGGCGCTCCTTTTCCCCAGGATGCCGCAGGCATAGCCAATCGTAATTTTCTGCAAATTATTGCGATATCAAGAGAACAGTGCACCACAATGAAGGATAATGCGGTCAGTTATCAGATGACCCGTTTGCGGTTATCACCAACAAATTATTGAGTGACGGATTGACACAATGAAGCAACTTATTGATTTTCTACCACTTGTCGTGTTTTTTGTGTTTTACAAATTATATGACATTTATATCGCATCGGGCGCGTTGATTGCCGCGACCGCGCTGGCGCTGGTCGTTACCTGGGTTCTTTACCGCAAAATAGAGAAAATGATGCTGGTAACTTTTGTCATGGTGGCGATTTTCGGCAGCCTGACGCTGGTATTTCACAACGATGAGTTTATCAAATGGAAAGTGACCATCATTTATACCCTGTTTGCCGTGGCCTTACTGTACAGTCAGTTCGTGATGAAAAAAACGCTGATCCAACGCATGTTGGGTAAGGAACTCAGCCTGCCGCAGGCGGTATGGGGAAAACTTAACTTCTCCTGGGCCATGTTCTTTCTGGTATGTGGATTGTTAAACATTTATATTGCTTTCTGGATGCCGCAAAGCGTGTGGGTTAATTTCAAGGTCTTTGGTTTAACTGGATTTACCCTGCTGTTTACGCTTATCTGCGGCGTCTATATTTATCGGCATTTACCCAGCGATCGGGAAAAGTCAGAAGAAAATGGCAGCGAGCACTGATAATGCCTGCTTGATAAAAACAGTATGACTTTATAAGTCAGCCTAATTTGATTGATACCACAATGAGCAAACAAGACGTTTCACCTCACGGCGACCTGGTACTTCGTACTCTGGCAATGCCTGCGGATACCAATGCGAATGGGGATATTTTTGGCGGCTGGATTATGTCGCAGATGGACATAGGCGGCGCTATTTTAGCAAAAGAAATTGCGGAAGGCCGCGTCGTCACCGTCCGGGTCGACGGGATGTCGTTTCTGAAACCGGTGGCCGTCGGCGACGTAGTGTGCTGCTACGCTCGTTGCGTAAGCACCGGTCGCAGTTCTATCAATGTGAATGTCGAGGTCTGGATAAAAAAAGTGTCGTCAGAGCCAATCGGTCAGCGTTATCGTGCCACGGAAGCGCTATTCACCTATGTTGCGGTGGACAGTTACGGCCGCTCCCGCGAACTGCCACCGGGGAAATGTCACTTTACCCCCGAAGAAGAAGCCTGAGTACATCTCATATCATCTATTTATCATTCCCGCGCCCCGGCGGGAAATTAGCGCGCGTTGCAAATTGTCTGAAGCACCGCTATTGCGGCGCTCTTATCGATAAGTTCCGGCGCGCTTACTCCATGCTCGTGCCGCCATTAATTCTGAAGACGAACGTCACTTCCAGATTCTTGCCAGGCTTATTGGCTTCATAACGCCACTTGCGCATAGCCTGCCTGATATCACGTTCAAACATGTTGCGCGGCTGTGCTGAAATCACCCGAACGTTATCCACCCGGCCAGAACCATCAATATCAAATTGAATTTTCACCCGGCCTTCAACCCGTAGCGAAAACGCCCGCGCCGGATACTGCGGCTCAACGCGGCTAAGCGGCCGTGGCCCCGTCGACTGGGTGCTTGATGCGGGAGCCGGAGCCTGCCTGACCGGCGCATTCGTCACGCTTTGCGACGGCGCTTCACTGGTAAACGGCGACGGCGGCCGCTTTTCGACGGCCCGCTCCCGTTTGACCGGCTTTGGCTGCTCGATCTTTTTCACCGGTTTTGGCTTTGGTTTCGGCTTAGGCTCTGGTTTTGGTTCAGGAAGCGGCACGGGAACAGGTTCTGGAATCGGTTCTGGCTCAGGGATCGGTTCCGGCTCGGGCTCAACGACAGGCTCCGGTTCGGGAATTGACTCCGGTTCAACAACCGGCTCCGGCTGCGTTACCGGCTCTGGTTCAGTCGGCGCCGATTCTGCCGCAGGCGCCGCTTCAAACAATGCGGGATTAACCATAACAACATTAATTGCCTTGGATTCTTCCGGCAGTTCAAAAGCCTTATTGAACGACGCATACAGCAAACCCGCGATTAAAGAACCGTGAATACCAACTGAAAGCAAAAATGGCCATGAATAGCGGCGGGTCAGGAAAAACGTTTTCTGCGGCATAGTATTTCTTTATCCTCTTATGCCGCCCAAGTTTAAATGCAAATAGCAATCATATTCAATAATAACCAGCCAAATTGTTAAAAAAAACCGCCTCATGGAGCTAATTTTCTGCTAAATCAACCTATTGCCCTCGTCGTATCATCAAGTATGATGGGTGACTTCGGTTTTGTTGTTCCCAACCCGCGAGGCTCATTATGTTATATGTTATTTATGCTGAAGATACCGCCGGTTCTCTGGAGAATCGGCTGGCGGCACGACCCGATCATCTTGCCCGCCTGAAGCAGTTACAGGATCAAGGCCGGCTCATTACCGCCGGTCCATTCCCCGCCGTTGACAGCGAAGATCCCGGCAAAGCCGGATTTACCGGTTCCATCATCATTGCCGAGTTTCCTTCCCTGCAAGACGCAAAAACCTGGGCGGATGCCGATCCTTACGTCGCCGCCAACGTTTATCAGCAGGTAACGATAAAACCCTTCAAAAAAGTGTTTTAACTTTATTCATTCATAACCCTGGGCCATGGCGACGATGGCCCATTGCCGATCGTTTAAGCAACCAGATATCGAGTGCGCCCGCGCCTCGATGCAAACCGGCTAACCGCATCACCGCCAGAGAAAAGCTGAAACATTCTAGTCATTTAATCCTGCTACGCTGGTTGCCATTTATCTGTAGGGAGCCAGACCACATGTCAATATCCGATACGTTACGATTCGCAATATCGAAAATATTTCGCCGTCGCCAACTGAGTATTCTTTTGGGTTTACTACTCGTCATCGGGCTATTTTCTTTATTGCAGCTGATTTCGGTCGGAATCATTTCCCAAACGATGACGCAGGTAAGACTGGACACTTCCGCGAACGAAAGACTGCGTCAACAGCAGGCGTTGATGGATAAAGCCAGAATGGAAGTCATGAATGCCAGCGATAAACTTAATCGGGCCGGGATTTATCTGCTGGTTGATAAAGAAACCGGTTCGGTCGGCAGTTGGCAAAGCCTGATGGATGAGGCCGAAGCGTCACTGAAACAGGCGCAAACCTATTATCAGTCGCTGGAGTCGCAGGATGCCTCGTTCACTGCCCCGGCCTTTGCTGAATTGAAAAAAAGCTATCAGCTGCTGTATGCGGGATTAGTCGAACTCGCTGAGGGTATAAAGGGAACGAATCAGATTGATATCTTTTTTGCTATTCCCATTCAGGCCTATCAAAACGATTTCACGCAAAAATATTCGCTCTACCTGCAAGATAACGATATTCAGCAGAAACAGCATGGTCAGCAATTTCTGACGTCGCTCGATCGCGCCCACACTATTTTTATTGTTGTGCTTGGCTTATTGCTGTTGGTATCGGTGCTGATTTGGATCGGCGTCAACAAAGTCATTATTCATCCGCTGAGACGTATCATTGACCATTTGCAGCTTATTGCGGCGGGCGATCTTTCACATGTTATCGACACGGAAAAACGGGCCACCCAGGAAATAGATCAATTAAATAACAGCGTCATTCAAATGCAACGCGGACTGGTTGCGCTGGTCAACCAGGTTCGTCAAAGCGTTGGCAACATGATTGTCCAGGTTGATAAGGTTGCCGAAGATAACCGGCTCTTATCGGAACAGGCGGGCAAACAGTCCCATGAGCTGAAAGCCACCACCGAGCATATTATTCAGCTCAGCCAGCATCTGGAACAGAACACACAGCATACTCAGCAGGCCGGCCTGCACGCCGAAGACACCAGCAATATCGCCACGCAGGGCGAAGTTATGATGAATGAAGTAAGAACGGCCATGTCGGATATCGCCAGTAGGACGCGGGAAATGACGGAAGCCATCGGCATGATTGAAAACGTGGCGTTTCAAACACACATTCTGTCCTTGAATGCGGCGATTGAGGCCGCTCACGCCGGGGAAATGGGTCGAGGATTTTCTGTCGTCGCGCGTGAAGTCGGGACGCTGGCCTCGCAAAGCAGTCATTCCGCGCAAAATATCAATTCATTAATCCGTGATTCCGACAATAGCGTTGAAACGGGTACGCAACTAGTTAAGAAACTGAATGATAGCCTGCAGGAAATTATTCAGGCGGCGAAAGGCACCAGCACATTTTTGAGTGAAATATCGGAGATATCAGACCAGCAAAATCAGAGTATCCATGAAGTCACCAGCCGTATCCGGACGTTGAATGATACCGTTCAGCAGAATGCGCATCAGGTTGCAACGACGGCGCTGACTTTTTCATCATTGCTGGAACAAACGGAACAGCTGAGCACTACCGTGTCGCTGTTTCAGCTTCCACCGGCCGAGGCAAATGAATCACCTGCCACTGCCGATAACACGCTGATACCGGCCTTGTCGTGAAAACCGCGCGGCTTGATGGTGGCATCATAAGGATCATTTAGCTGAAAAATTAGCGGTCATATCAATGATGACCGCTAATTTTTCCACACCGCTACCACTCGTAGGCTACCGCATATAACAGCGCGCGCCGTTGATGCTTTTGCTGCAAATAGCGGGCGTAGTGAATATGGCGGTAAGTGCGCGACTGCGCTTCCAACCAGCGGCTTCTGCGACGCCGAGCCTGGCGCAACATTCGCCAGCGGCTAACTTCATTCCGGCTGCGTTTCATGGCATAACTCTTATATCGAAAACTTGCAGCACGCATTATAGACCCTTCACTCCGCGATCCAAGTAATGTTTAAATTTCCTTCCTCTGCAGAAAATAACAATCAGGCTATTTTATTAAGACTAAAGACATTTCCCCTTTCATCAAAGTATGCGTACACTTTGTTAAAGATTTACAGAAGGGATACACGACGCCTTTATGACAACATTTTATACCGTAATGAGTTGGTTACTTGTTTTCAGTTATTGGTTACTGATTGCGGGTATCACGCTACGTATTCTGATGAAACGTCGAACTGTCCCTTCCGCAATGGCCTGGTTATTAGTTATCTATATTCTGCCTCTGGTCGGAATTGTCGCTTATCTCTCTTTCGGTGAATTACACCTTGGCAAACGCCGGGCGGAACGCGCCAGTAAAATGTGGCCGTCCACCGCAAAATGGCTGCGTGAATTAAAAGAGTACCGGCGTATTTTTGCCACAGAAAACAGCGAAGTCGCCAGCGCGCTATTTCAATTGTGCGAACGTCGACAGGGTGTGGGCGGCGTAAAAGGCAACCAGTTACAATTGTTGACGACCTTTGACGATACGATTAAATCACTGATTCGTGATATTGAACTCGCCCATAATAATATCGAGATGGTGTTTTATATCTGGCAATCCGGCGGGATTGTCGATCAGGTCACGTCGTCTCTGATTGCGGCGGCCCGCCGCGGCGTCCATTGCCGAATATTGCTCGACTCCGCCGGCAGCGTTAAGTTTTTCCGCAATACCTATCCGCAACTGATGCGCACCGCCGGGATCGAAGTGGTCGAAGCCCTGAAGGTGAATTTATTCCGGGCATTTCTGCGCCGTATGGATTTACGTCAGCATCGTAAAATTATTCTGATCGATAACCGTATTGCCTATACCGGCAGTATGAATATGGTTGATCCCCGCTTCTTTAAGCAGGATTCCGGCGTGGGTCAGTGGATCGATCTGATGGCCCGCATCGAAGGCCCGGTGGCGACAACGTTGGGGATTATCTATTGTTGCGACTGGGAAATGGAGACGGGTAAACGGCTGCTGCCGCCTCCGCCAGACGTTAACGTGATGCCGTTTGAACAGGAAACCGGCCACACCATTCAGGTTGTGGCGTCCGGCCCGGGCTATCCGGAGGAGATGATCCATCAAGCGCTGTTAACCTCGGTTTACTCCGCGCGTAAACAGTTGATCATGACCACGCCTTATTTCGTTCCCAGCGACGATCTGCTGCACGCCATCTGTACCGCCGCTCAGCGTGGCGTCGATGTCAGCCTTATTGTTCCCTATAAGAATGACTCCGTACTGGTTGGTTGGGCCAGCCGGTCATTTTTTGCCGAGCTGTTGGCGGCCGGCGTCAAAATCTACCAATTTAAGGGCGGGCTGCTGCATACTAAAAGCGTGCTGGTGGATGGGCAATTGAGCCTGATAGGTACGGTTAATCTTGATATCCGCAGTCTGTGGTTGAATTTTGAAATCACCGTGGTGATTGACGATGCCGGTTTCGGCACCGACCTTGCCTGCGTGCAGGAAGATTATATCGCCCGCTCAACGCTGTTAAACGCCACGCAGTGGCAAAACCGGCCTTATTGGCAGCGAATCGTAGAGCGGCTGTTTTACTTTTTCAGTCCCCTGCTATAAATACGGCTTTTCCCGTGTTCTAATAGGGCATCACGTATTAACAAGGCCTTTTGTATGGATTTAAATAACCGCCTGACCGAAGACGAAGCGTTGGAACAGGCTTACGATATCTTTCTGGAACTGGCTGCTGATAATCTTGATCCGGCAGATATCCTGTTGTTTAACTTGCAGTTCGAGGAGCGCGGCGGCGCAGAATTATTCGATCCTGCCGAAGATTGGTCTGAACATGTTGACTTCGACCTTAATCCTGATTTTTTTGCCGAAGTGGTGATTGGCCTGGCGGAGCAGGATGGCGGCGAAATCACCGATATTTTTGCCCGCGTGCTGATTTGCCGGGAAAAAGACCACAAACTTTGCCATATTCTGTGGAAAGAGTAAGCCGCGCCTAAGCAAACGCATCCTCCCCATTACGGCAAGCGCAGCAAGACGTCCCCGTTAAGGGACGTCTTGGTTTTTACCGTTATGACGATAACTCTTGCGGATCAACCTTCAGGCAAGACACCGCATGTGAAAAACTGCCTTCCATCACGGGTCTGGTTTTTACGCATTCAGGGCCGACGATCGGACACCGGGTACAAAATACGCATCCCGAAGGAGGATTAATCGGCGAAGGCAGATCCCCCTCCAATAGCTGAATCTGCTTGTTCCTCTCTTTATCAGGATCGGGAATAGGCACTGCCGACATCAACGCCCGCGTGTAAGGATGCTGAGGGTTGCGATAGACCTGATCGTAGGTTCCCAGCTCCACCGCATGCCCCAGGTACATCACCAGAACCCGATCGGAAATGTGCTTCACCACCGATAAATCATGGGCGATAAAAATCAGCGACAGCTGCATTTCACGCTGCAATTGCCGTAGCAGATTCACCACCTGGGCCTGGATGGAAACATCCAGCGCAGAAACGGGTTCGTCGCAGATAACCAGTTTCGGTTCCAGGATCAGCGCCCGGGCAATACCAATACGCTGGCATTGTCCGCCCGAAAACTCATGCGGATATCGGTTAATCAGATTGGGCAGCAAACCAACCTTCAGCATCATCGCTTTAACTTTATCCTTCACGTCTTGACGCGATAAATTGGGATAATAGGTTTTTAACGGTTCCGCGATGATTTCACCGATAGTCATTCGTGGATTAAGCGACGCCAGCGGATCCTGAAAAATCATCTGGATATCGCTGCGCGCCTTACGCCACGCGTCATCGCTCATGCCCAGTAAGTCACGCCCCAGCCAGGTAATATTGCCGCTGGTGGCTTTCACCAAACCGATAATGGCGCGGGCCAGCGTGGATTTGCCGCAGCCTGACTCGCCCACGACCCCCAGCGTTTCGCCTTCATATAAGCGCAGCGTAACGCCATCAACGGCTTTCAGCGTTTTCGGCGGTTGCCAGAACCATTGTTTGTCATCTCTTACATCGAAGTGAACCTTCAGATCGACCACTTCCAGCAAGGCTGTCTTTTCCGTCGCCATACTCATAACACCTCCTCGATCGTTCTAAAGCAGGCGCGCAGGCGACCGTGGCCAAAAGATGCCAAAGCGGGGGTTTCATGGCACACATCCATCGCATAAGGGCAGCGTGGCTGGAATGGGCACCCTTTCGGCAAACGCAGCAAATTAGGCGGATTACCCGGAATGGTCGCCAGCGTTTCATCCTCGGAGTCCAACCGCGGCACCGCATTGAGCAACCCGATAGAATAAGGATGGCTCGGATGATAAAACACATCGCGCGCCGAGCCGTACTCCATCGTCCGCCCGGCGTACATTACCAGCACCTTGTCGCAAATACCGGCCACAACGCCCAGGTCGTGGGTGATCATGATGATGGCGGTATTAAACTCACGTTTCAGCTCATTTAATAACGTCATGATCTGCGCCTGCACCGTCACATCAAGCGCGGTGGTTGGCTCATCGGCAATCAACAATTTAGGGCGGCACAACAACGCCATGGCAATCATCACGCGTTGGCGCATACCGCCGGAAAACTCATGAGGATACATTTTCATGCGTTTTCTCGCTTCCGGCATTTTTACAGCGTCAAGCATGCGGATCGACTCTTCAAAGGCCTCGCTTTTACTGAGCTGTTTATGCAGCATCAGCACTTCCATCAGCTGTTCGCCGACCCGCATATATGGATTGAGCGAGGTCATCGGATCCTGAAATATCATGGCGATCTCTTCCGCGCGCAGCTTATTTAACTGACGCTCGGGTAAATTGAGGATCTCCCGGCCATGAAATCGTGAAGAACCGCTGATGTAACCATTACTGGCTAACAGCCCCATCAACGCAAACGCCGTTTGCGATTTTCCTGAGCCGGATTCGCCGACAATCCCCAGCGTTTCTCCGGCATTCAGGGTAAAGTTGAGATCGTTGACTGCGGTTACGTCGCCATCTTCAGTGCGGAACGTTACCCGTAAATCCCGAACGCTTAGCAGCGGTTCATTTTCTCCAGTTGAATCAAGCCTATTCATGTTGCGATTCCTCAGCGATCTTTCGGGTCGAGGGCATCACGCAAGCCATCGCCGATAAAATTAAAACAAAACAGCGTCACGACCAGAAACGCCGCGGGATAAAACAACAGCCAGGAAGACACTTCCATTGAGTTCGCGCCGTCATTCAGCAAGGCGCCCCAACTGCTTAGTGGTTCCTGGGTGCCTAATCCCAGAAAGCTCAGGAACGATTCAAATAAAATCATACTCGGTACCAATAATGAGGCATACACCACAACCACCCCCAGGACATTCGGTACGATATGACGCAACACGATGCCACGGGTTGAAACACCGGAAACCAGCGCCGCCTCAATGAACTCCTTACGTTTCAGGCTTAGCGTCTGGCCGCGTACGATACGCGCCATATCTAGCCAGGACACCATGCCGATCGCGACAAAGATCAGCAGCATGTTCTGCCCGAAAAATGTCACCAGCAAAATGACGAAAAACATGAACGGGAAAGAGTTGAGGATTTCCAGCAGGCGCATCATCACGGAGTCAACTTTTCCGCCAAGGTAGCCTGACAGCGCGCCATACAGCGTGCCGACAATCACGGCGACCAGTGCGGCGGCAATCCCGACCATCAGCGAAATCCGCCCGCCGATAGCCACGCGCACCAGCAGGTCGCGGCCTGATGAATCCGTACCAAAATAGTGTCCGGACGTCATATCGGGCGCGGAAGACATCATGCCCCAATCCGTATCCGCATAATCGAAGGGAGACAGCCACGGCGCGACGATCACAAATAAGGTAATCAGGCCCAGAACAAACAGGCTGGCCAGCGCCGCGCGGTTATGGATAAAACGCCGACGGGCGTCTTGCCACAGGCTGCGGCCTTCAACTTCCATTTTTTCGTTGAAATTATCCAACGCTTCAGTATTTTTTCGATGCCAAAACATAACGCCCCCGGTTAGTAGCGAATTTTCGGATCGATAACGGCGTATAGCACGTCAATTATCGCATTGAAAAGTATGGTTAATCCGCCAACCAGGATGGTCAGGCTAAGCACTAACGAGTAGTCACGATTCAGCGCCCCATTAACAAAAAGCTGCCCAATACCGGGTAAGCCGAAAATGGTCTCAATAACCATTGAACCGGTAATAATGCCGACAAAAGCCGGCCCCATATAAGACAGCACCGGCAATAGAGCCGGCTTTAAGGCATGACGCAGAATAATGCGACGCAGCGGCAATCCTTTGGCGCGTGCGGTACGAATAAAGTTGGAATGCAGCACTTCAATCATCGATCCCCGGGTAATACGCGCAATGCTGGCGATATAAGAGAGAGACAGGGCCACCATCGGCAGAAGCATATATTTGGGCGCCCCGCCGTTCCAGCCGCCGCCCGGCAGCCAGCGCAACGTAATGGCGAATATCAATACCAATAGCGGCGCCACGACAAAGCTGGGAATCACCACCCCGGTCATCGCAAACCCCATCACCGTATAGTCCCATTTGGTGTTTTGATTCAGTGCGGCGATCATGCCGGCGCTCACGCCGAAAATCACGGCAAGCAGAAACGCCGCCGCCCCCAACTTGGCGGAAACCGGAAATGAAGAGGCGACCAAATCATTTACGGAATAGTCTTTGTATTTGAATGAAGGACCAAAATCGCCCTGAACCAGTTGCCACAAATAGTTGCCATATTGCGTCAACATCGGGTCGTTAAGATGGTATTTAGCTTCGATATTGGCCATGACTTCAGGCGGAAGATTGCGTTCTCCGGTGAAAGGGCTGCCTGGTGCAAGGCGCATCATGAAGAATGAAATAGTAATCAAAATAAACAGCGTCGGAATAGCTTCCAGACAGCGGCGAAATATGAATTTTAACATTGCCCGTACCTATAAAACCTGCAAATTAAGAGCGGGCGGCGCTATCCGCGCCACCCGCTCTATTATCAGTGTTTGATGATATAAAGATCTTTCACGTAGACATTATCCATTGGATCTTTACCCGTTAAACCACCGACGTAAGGCTTCACCAGCCGGGTGTTGGCATAGTAATAAATCGGAACGATAACCGCGTCTTTATCCAGTAACGCTTCGGCCTGTTGATAAACCGCCGCGCGTTCTTCTTCTGTATTGACCTGCAAAGATTTAGCAACCAGCGCGTCGAAATCGCTGCTCTTATAGTGGGAGGTGTTACTGCTACTGTCCGATAGCATGCTGTTGAAAAAGGTTGAAGGTTCATTGTAGTCGGCGCACCAGCCGGCTCGGGCGAGATCGAAAGAACCCTGATGACGGCTATCGAGGAAGGTTTTCCATTCCTGATTCTCCAGCTTCACATTAACGCCGATATTCTGTTTCCAGATTGACGCCGCCGCAATCGCCAGCTTTTTATGTAAATCGGAGGTGTTGTATAACAGACTGAAGGTCAGCGGCTTGTCCGCGCTATACCCCGCTTCCGCCAGCAGTTTTTTCGCTTCCGCATTGCGTTTTTCCTGCGACCAGCCAAACCATTCGGGCGTTTGCGCCTTAAACCCGTCAATATAAGGCGGCACAAAGCCATAAGCCGGAATATCCCCCTGATTTTTAACTTTATTGGTCAATATATCCTGACTTAGTCCCAGACGCAGCGCATCTCTCACCCGGACATCGGTAAACGGCGCTTTCTGATTATTAATTTCGTAATAGTAGGTGCACAAATAGGGGTTTACTTTTACTTCCTGCGGGATCTCTTTTTTTAACTTCTGAAACAGCTCTATTGGCAGTTGATTATAAGTCATATCAATTTCACCGCTGCGGTAGCGGTTAACATCGGTGACTTCGGATGAAATAGGTAAATAAGTGACCTGATTGATGACGGTTTTATCGTTATCCCAGTACTGCGGGTTGCGCTCCAGCACTCACAATCCAGTCTTTCAGCTTATAAGCGCCGTTGCCGACCCAATTCTGCGGCTGCGTCCATTTTTCTCCGAACTGCTCCACCGCTTTTTTATATACCGGCGACATGGCCGGATAGATAGGCAGCTTGTAGAAATAAGGCACGGCCTCAGAGAGAGTGACTTCCAGGGTATGGTCGTCAATCGCTTTCACCCCCAGGGTTTCCGGCGATTTTTTACCCGTGATAATGTCATCGATATTCAGTAAATGACCGTATTGCAGATAGCTGGCATAAGGAGAAGCGGTTTTCGGATCGGCCAGACGCTGCCAGCTATAGACAAAGTCCTGTGCGGTGACAGGGTCACCATTTGACCAACGGGCATTTTTCCGCAGATGGAAAGTCCACACTTTGAAATCTTTATTATCCCAGCTTTCGGCCACGCCGGGGGTAACCTGGCCGCTGGGATCGGAGATCACCAGCCCTTCATAGAGATCGTGCGCCACATTGCTTTCGGGTACGCCTTCGATTTTATGAGGATCCAATGAGGAAACTTCTGCGCCGTTATTGCGCACCAGTTCCTGCTTCGCCGCCAGTTCAACGCCTGCGGGCACAGTGGCGGCCCAGGTGGAAACGCCTGCCGTCATCCCCATAGCCGCAATAATGCCTGCGACCACCCTTTTTTTTGTTGTTGTAATGCCTGTCATTATTTTCTCCTGTGTTGTTTATCATGCCCATAGCAATAGGCGCATTCTGCTGACCAACAATATTGACCAGCAGAAATTAGGGGTTATCAATTAATGCTTGATGAGATAAAGATTTTTTACCCGGAGATTGTCCAGCGGATCCTTACCGGTGATCCCGCCGACATAAGGTTTTACCAAGCGAATATTTGAGTAGTAATAAATGGGGACAATAACCGCATCTTTATCCAGTTGCGCCTCGGCCTGTTGATAAAGCGTGGCGCGCTCATCATCCGTTTTGGCCTGTACCGCCTGCACCATCAGGCTATCGAATAGTGCGCTGTTATAGTGGGCGGTATTATTGCTGCTAGCGGAAAGCATGGTGTTCAGGAAGGAGGTCGGCTCGTTATAGTCGGCGCACCACCCTGCCCGTGCGACATCAAAATTGCCCTGATGACGGGTATCCAGATAGGTTTTCCATTCCTGATTCTCAAGTTTGACGTCAACGCCAAGGTTCTGTTTCCAGATAGAGGCCACCGCAATCGCCAGCTTTTTATGTAAATCCGATGAGTTGTACAGAAGACTGAACGTCAGCGGTTTGGCCGCCGTATAGCCGGCTTCCGCCAGCAGTTTTTTCGCCTCCGCGTTGCGTTTTTCCTGCGGCCAGGTAAACCACTCCGGCGTTTGCGCCTTAAATCCGTCAATAAAGGGAGGAACATAGCCATAGGCGGGAATATCCCCCTGATTTTTCACTTTATTGGTTAATACATCCTGATCGATTCCCATACGCAGCGCGGTTCTTATCCGCACGTCGGTAAACGGCGCTTTCTGATTGTTGATTTCGTAATAGTAGGTGCATAAATACGGGTTTACTTTTACTTCCTGCGGGATTTCTTTCTTTAATTTCTGGAATAACTCAATGGGCAATTTATTATTGGTAATGTCAATTTCCCCAGCCCGATAGCGATTAACATCCGTCACCTCGGAAGCAATCGGTAAGTAAGTGACCTGATTAATGACGGTTTTATCGTTATCCCAGTACTGGGGATTGCGCTCCAGCACAATTTTTTCGTTGACCACCCACGCTTTCAGTTTATAGGCGCCATTCCCCACCCAATTATCCGGCTGCGTCCATTTTTCACCAAATTTATCCACAACATGCTTGTTCACCGGAGACATGGATGAGTGGATCAGCAGCTTGTAGAAATACGGCACCGCTTCACTGAGCGTTACCTCCAGCGTATGGTCATCCAGCGCTTTGACGCCGAGCGTATCCGGGTCTTTCTTGCCGGCAATGATGTCATCGATATTTAGTAAATGTCCGTACTGCAGATAGCTGGCATAAGGCGATACCGTTTTGGGATCGGCCAGACGTCGCCAGCTATAGACGAAATCCTGCGCGGTCACCGGTTCGCCATTTGACCAGCGCGCATTTTGGCGTAAATGAAAAGTCCATATTTTAAAATCTTTGCTGTCCCAGCTCTCGGCCACGCCGGGAATCGGGTGGCCGTTCGAATCGGAAATCACTAGGCCTTCATAGAGATCGCGCGCCACGTTGGATTCCGGCACCCCTTCGATTTTGTTAGGATCCAGGGAAGAAACTTCAGCGCCGTTGTTGCGAACCAGAACCTGTTTTTCAGCGAGTTGAACACCGGCGGGAACCTCTGCCGCCCATACACTCGCGCATGGCGCGATCATCAACGTCGCGATGATAGCGGCGACAACGTTTTTTCTCGTTTTGATATTTTCCACTGCTTCACTCCTGTTTTTTACCGTGACGTGCCGTGTCGTGCCATACACAGACAGCGGTTAACCATGCGTATGGACATAAGAATAAATGATAAGTAAATGCTGATTCCGGCACTTACATAATTAATAAATTTAACTTATGGAAAGTTCGCAATTAACGGCCTGTTATCGAAGCTAACAAAAGAGAATTCATTCGCCAATATATTTAAAATTAATCCTGCATAATTTTTTGTAAACGTTAGAAACATCACTAAAAAACAAAGCTATACACCATTAACCAGTTGATTAATAATAGTATTATCTAAAAGCATTTAGATGTGACGCAAGAAAATTTTAGTTAAAATAACGAGTTACCAACATAGTCATCGAAGCCTGCCTTTGTTTGTACAAAATAACAGCTATTTATATGCGTTACATACTCAACGAATTAGTCAATAAAATGTTATTAATTTCACAAGCTAGCACACAATCAAAAGCGCAAGAAAGAGATCGCGGTCACGATTGGCATATAAAAAAGTCGACTAAAAATACGCTTAATAAATAAGCATTGTTTATGCGAAAAATAGAAAAGACGGGGAAGATGAAATTCACTGAGTTGTCAGTTTGTTGCAAAGGGATAATTCATCGGGATATCTTAATTCCCGGAAAATTCAGCGCTGGCTAAAAGGTCATAATAAACCGGGAAAGAGCGCTTTCACGCCGGTCACAATAAACTCAATGCCCAGCGACATCAGCAATAATCCCATTATACGCGTGATAACGTTCATCCCGGTCTGACCAAGCACCCTGACCAACAGCGGCGCTGCCCGGAATTTGCGCCCTTCTACCGCCAGATAGTTAGTCATGCTGATGAACACGGGAAGAATGCCTATCGGATTAATCAATGCAAACAATCCAATAAAAAACTTGATATAGTCTGAAAAGCTCAATAGTGATTGGACCACATTTCACCCCAAATGGGTTGCTGTTCGCACAAGCGCCCTGACGGCGCTAATGAAGTGTAATCAGACCTATTTATCCATGCTCCTATGCAGGATTTTATTTCTCATTTTATTTGCCCAGTAGAATAAAAAAATCACCGTTCTTTGTTTGACAGCCACATGTAAAAGATGTAGGACGCTTTGAAATTGATAATAGTTCTCAAAAACGATGATGCTGAATGGTGTCAGCATCAAAAAAACTAGATTAAGATCACAAAAAAGGCACCTATAAGCAGGTATGCTCTTAGACATCCGGTTGAACCGAGTGGAATCACCTTTGATTTAGCAAGTTCTCAAAATACTTTTGATGTGACGGCGTTAAAGTCTTAGGTGATACGGCAGATAACCAATAGCATGACTGTAAGTGAGCTCTTTGAGTCAATTAGTGCAGTAACGGGTAACCAATAGATAAGCCTTAAGTTCCGCCATGCGGACGCAACATTCGCTCGTTTATCTATACTCTTCTACTTAGCTGACCATTGACTGAAAGAGTTTAACATTATCAGGAGAGCATTATGGCCGTAACGAATCTTGCTGAACTTAACGCACTGGTCGAAAGAGTAAAAAAGGCACAGAGTGAATTTGCCAATTATACTCAAGAGCAAGTCGACAGAATCTTCCGGGCTGCCGCACTCGCAGCTTCAGATGCGCGGATCCCATTAGCTAAAATGGCCGTAGCCGAGTCCGGAATGGGGATTGTGGAAGATAAAGTGATTAAAAACCACTTTGCTTCCGAATACATTTACAATGCCTATCGGGATGAAAAAACCTGCGGCGTTCTCTCCACCGACGATACGTTCGGTACCATTACCATCGCTGAGCCTATCGGCTTAATCTGCGGTATTGTTCCAACCACCAACCCGACGTCAACCGCGATTTTCAAAGCGTTAATCAGCCTGAAAACGCGTAACGGTATTATCTTTTCTCCACACCCGCGTGCAAAAAATGCGACCAATAAAGCTGCTGATATCGTTCTGCAGGCCGCCATTGCCGCCGGTGCGCCAAAAGATATTATCGGCTGGATTGACCAACCTTCCGTTGAACTGTCTAACCAGTTAATGCATCACCCGGATATCAACCTGATCCTGGCCACAGGCGGCCCGGGCATGGTGAAAGCCGCATACAGCTCCGGTAAACCGGCAATTGGCGTGGGTGCGGGTAATACCCCGGTGGTTATTGATGAAACGGCCGACATCAAACGCGCGGTGGCGTCAATCCTGATGTCCAAAACGTTTGATAACGGCGTTATTTGTGCGTCCGAGCAGTCTATTGTCGTTGTGGATAGCGTCTATAACGCGGTTCGCGAACGTTTGGCTTCCCATGGCGCATACCTGCTTAAGGGCAAAGAACTTCACGCCGTTCAGGGCATTCTGCTGAAAAATGGCGCGCTCAATGCGGCAATCGTGGGTCAGCCTGCGGCGAAAATCGCCGAGTTAGCCGGTCTCAGCGTTCCTGCCAATACCAAAGTGCTGATTGGCGAAGTTACCGATATCGACGAATCCGAACCGTTCGCTCATGAAAAACTGTCGCCGACGCTGGCAATGTACCGTGCCGCCGATTTCAACGACGCGGTTATCAAAGCGGAAAAACTGGTGGCGATGGGCGGTATCGGCCACACGTCTTGCCTGTATACCGATCAGGATAATCAGCCGGAACGTGTAGCCCACTTCGGCGACATGATGAAGACTTCCCGTATTCTGATTAACACGCCTGCTTCACAGGGTGGCATCGGCGACCTGTATAACTTTAAACTCGCCCCATCACTGACGCTGGGCTGCGGTTCCTGGGGTGGCAACTCCATCTCGGAAAACGTCGGTCCTAAGCACCTAATCAACAGGAAAACGGTAGCTAAGCGAGCAGAAAATATGTTGTGGCATAAACTTCCCAAATCAATCTATTTCCGTCGCGGCGCATTACCGGTCGCACTTGCTGAGGTTGCATCCGACGGAGCAAAACGCGCATTTATCGTTACTGACCGCTTCTTGTTCAATAACGGTTATGTCGATCAGGTCACAGACGTACTGAAACAACACGGACTGGAAACCGAAGTCTTCTTCGAAGTTGAAGCGGATCCAACCCTGAGCATCGTACGTAAAGGCGCAGAACAGATGAACTCCTTCAAACCGGATGTCATCATCGCGCTGGGCGGCGGTTCCCCGATGGATGCCGCGAAGATCATGTGGGTCATGTACGAACACCCGGAAACCCACTTTGAAGAATTGGCGTTACGTTTCATGGATATCCGTAAACGTATCTACAAGTTCCCGAAAATGGGCGTGAAAGCGAAAATGATCGCCATTACGACAACATCCGGCACCGGCTCTGAAGTTACGCCGTTTGCCGTAGTAACCGATGATGCAACCGGCCAGAAATATCCGTTAGCCGACTACGCATTAACCCCGGACATGGCGATTGTTGATGCGAATCTGGTGATGAATATGCCGAAATCGCTGTGTGCGTTTGGTGGTTTGGATGCGGTGACTCACGCACTGGAAGCCTACGTCTCGGTACTGGCAAATGAATATTCAGACGGACAGGCTCTGCAGGCGGTGAAACTGCTGAAAGAAAACCTGCCGGCCAGCTACCACGAAGGAGCGAAAAATCCGGTGGCCCGTGAACGTGTCCACAACGCCGCTACCATTGCAGGTATCGCGTTTGCCAACGCCTTCTTAGGGGTTTGTCACTCCATGGCGCATAAACTGGGCTCCGAGTTCCACATTCCTCACGGCCTGGCTAATGCCATGTTGATTTCAAACGTTATCCGTTATAACGCTAACGATAACCCGACCAAGCAAACGACATTCAGCCAATACGATCGTCCGCAGGCTCGCCGTCGTTATGCCGAAGTAGCGGATCATCTGGGGCTGACTGCGCCAAGCGATCGTACCGCGCAGAAAATTGAAAAATTGCTGAACTGGTTGGAAGAAATCAAAGCGGATTTGGGTATCCCTACGTCTATCCGTGAGGCTGGCGTACAGGAAGCTGATTTCCTGGCAAAAGTGGATAAGCTGTCTGAAGACGCATTTGACGACCAGTGCACCGGCGCCAACCCGCGTTATCCGCTGATTTCAGAGCTGAAACAAATCCTGCTGGATACTTACTACGGACGTAAGTACTCTGAACATCACGCGAAAGAAGCGACTGCCGAAGTTGCTGCGCCAGCCGCGAAAGCCGCCAAGCAGCCAAAGAAAGTCACTAACTAATGCAGCTGTGAGATAACAGCCTCTTCTGAGGCTGTTTATTCCAGAGAAGCATCTCATATACCCCGTCAGTTAACTGCCGGGGTATTTT
This sequence comes from Brenneria goodwinii, assembly GCF_002291445.1. Taxonomy (NCBI): domain Bacteria; kingdom Pseudomonadati; phylum Pseudomonadota; class Gammaproteobacteria; order Enterobacterales; family Pectobacteriaceae; genus Brenneria; species Brenneria goodwinii. Next base: position 1,827,856 of record NZ_CP014137.1, read on the forward strand.
TTCATCCTGATTAACGCTAATGACGATATGCCTAACATCAGGAGCTCGCCTCTTGCGTAATACGGACAAGAAACCCGCCTATTGCTCCGGTGTCGTACGCTTCACCGCTAACGCCACACGTTCAGGTTCCAGGCAGATGCGCCTCTAACAGCCTTCCTAAGCGCCTTAAATACCATAGCGCCCACGTTGCTCGTTTACTTGAGCACTCCCCGGTTCGATCCCTACCGCTTGGATTATTTAGAATACCCAGGCGCGGGGGCAAATACGCGCATTTGTTCCGCATAGTATGTCAATACATCCCACAGGCTGTGCGTGTCATCCAGCCGCGCTGAAACCCTATTGGCCATTCCCGCACAGCCATCGTCCGGATACATCGGATACTCACAGGAAACGGATTAATTTCTGGCGCTTCAGCGCCCGTTTACAGCGGTAAATTTCGTTAAGACAGTTACCCACAACCGTGGGTGACAACACGCGTCAGAAGGCTTGTTTTGTGAATTCTTTGCGCCCTTTTATCTTGATGCTCTCTACCTCGCCTAGACGCAGGGAAAGCCATTTGCCTGTCGACTCCCGCGTATTGCCGTCTTACCGGGCAGCGTGTTCTACGGGAGCGGCGCAAATCAACATCACAAGTGGAATAATCATAATGATATAAATTAGTTAGAAACACCGTTATCAGCGTTAACGATAAGCCGTCAGCGTTATTACCACCCTGTTATTCAACTTCATGGCTGATTAATCCTAATGCCATTTTATAATGTTTCCTGCAAACGGAGACATAGTTTTCATTACCGCCGATAACCACCTGCTCTCCTTCATGCAAAGGATTTCCCTGTGAGTCCAATCGTAATACACGGTTCGCTTTACGGCCGCAATAACACACGGTTTTAAGCTCAATCAACTTATCCGCCCAGGCTAATAAATAGTGACTCCCCGAAAACAATTCGCCGCGAAAATCCGTTCTTAAGCCGTAACACAACACGGGGATATCTAATTGATCTACCACGTCAGAAAGTTCGCTGACTTGTTCACGGGTTAAGAATTGGCACTCATCAATTAATACGCAGTGAATAGGCTGACTGCGATGTTCTTTAGTTAGCAAACTAAATAAAGATGTCTGCGGATTAAACAATAGCGCTGGCGCGGAAAGGCCGATACGTGAACTGACTACCCCGGAACCATACCGGCTATCTATTTCTGCGGTGAAAATCACTGTTCTCATACCACGTTCTTGATAGTTATATGATGACTGCAATAGCGCGGTAGATTTCCCTGCATTCATTGCTGAATAATAAAAATAAAGTTGAGCCATACTCCGATGCTCCCAAAGATAGGCTATATCTTGTCTGTATAGGGTTAATTTTTATTGTAACAACTCTCCGACAAGTCATGCAATGGGCTATTACTTGTGCAAACTCACTAAGTTTCATCTATTGATGCCGCAATAAAGATATAATCATTCCTTATAACGATGGTCGTACCACAATATCTTATCAAGCGCATCGATGCTGGAGAAATGATGGGTTAAATGTATTTCATATTGAGGGGCCGGTATTTATATTCACGTAACATAGGTTGTGATATCCGTTTTAAAAACGACAATTTTTAACAAACTTACAAATTTGACTATTGCAGAAAAGAAAATACCACTCTATTATCTCACTACACGCCACCAATAATATAAATTTGAGATTATCACAATGAGCGAAGCACTAAAGATTCTAAACAACATCCGTACTCTGCGTGCCCAGGCAAGGGAATGTAGTCTGGATACTTTGGAAGAAATGCTGGAAAAACTGGAAGTCGTGGTAAATGAACGCCGCGAAGAAGAAAGCCAGGTTCAGGCAGAAGTTGAAGAACGCGCACGTAAATTACAGCAATATCGCGATATGCTGATTGCCGACGGCATTGATCCTAATGAACTATTACAATCTTTAGGTTCCGTCAAAACTGCTGGTAAAAGCAAACGTGCCGCCCGCCCTGCCAAATATCAATATACCGACGAAAACGGCGACGTTAAAACCTGGACAGGCCAGGGCCGCACGCCTGCCGTAATCAAAAAAGCAATCGAAGAACAGGGTAAATCTTTAGACGATTTCCTGCTCTGATCTTTTTTTAATAAACAAATGCAAAATACCCTTGATTTTTATCAAGGGTATTATTTTTTTGGGAAAATAATGCGTATGCCGATAAGAATTCGCGCTCTCCGCCTTTTGTAATAAAACAGAGAGCATCTTTTTCTAAATATTAATTTTCTTCTGCTTCAATAGTTTCCTGTAGCCATTGGATAAGCTGCGGCCCTAAGTTCTCATGGCGCATGCCATATTCCACAAAGGCCTGCATATAGCCAAGTTTGTTGCCGCAGTCATGACTCTCACCTTTCAGGTGATAGGCTTCTACCGTTTCTTTTTCCATTAACATTGCTATAGCATCTGTTAACTGAATTTCATTACCTGCACCCGGCGGGGTTTTCTCCAGCAAAGACCAAATTTCAGCTGATAGAACATAACGGCCGACAACGGCTAAATTAGATGGCGCTTCGGAAGCTTTCGGCTTCTCTACTACCCCAACCATTGGCGCACTATCACCTGGTTTTAATTCCACGCCTTTGCAATCGACAACGCCATAACTGCTGACATTTTCAACAGGCTCAACCATAATCTGGCTATGGCCCGTTTCTGAAAAACGATGCAGCATTTCGCTTAAGTTATCTTTCTTCAGATCTGATTTATATTCATCAATAATCACATCGGGCAAAATAACGGCCACTGGCTCATCACCCACTAATGGGTGAGCACACAATACGGCGTGTCCCAAACCTTTCGCCAACCCCTGACGAACCTGCATAATGGTGACGTGTTTCGGGCAAATAGATTGCACTTCTTTCAGCAGTTGGCGTTTAACACGCTTTTCAAGCATGGCCTCCAACTCAAAGCTGGTATCAAAATGGTTCTCAATTGAATTTTTAGATGAGTGCGTAACTAAAATTATTTCATTGATTCCCGCAGCAATACACTCATTGACAACATATTGGATTAGAGGTTTATCTACCAACGGAAGCATCTCTTTAGGAATGGCTTTTGTCGCTGGCAACATGCGCGTTCCCAATCCCGCCACCGGGATAACCGCTTTTTTGACTTTTTTATTCACAATCGACATAAACAACCTCTTATATATCGTTCAAATAATGAACTTAAATTGTCTGGTCTAAAAACCGGATGAGTATACCAGTTTTACCGGGTCGCACTTGTCCGACATCATCGTCCAGCAAAAATTAGGATAATGACTAATAGTAGGAAAGAAAAAATAATAACGGAAGGAGAACCAGGTCTGACGAGGACGATAGCCCCACCTATCGGACTATTCTGTAGAAAGCATCAGCCGTAAACGACCGCCGCCGCCCCATATCTGACATTGCCAGGCGTCGCAAACGTGATTTAACTGATTGAGGTAAGCTTCATTAAGCGTCCCCAAGGGTACGCCACTGCTGAGCGCGATTTGACTTTCATTAACGTTTAATGTCGCATTCAAGCCGGCAGATATCAGTATCAGCCGTTTTAATTCACGATGATAATAACCAACCAACAATGGGAAACGCCCTTCCAGACTAGCCTGACGCAATAGTTGATTTACCTGTTTTAATAACAGCGGCAAATGAGGTAAACGATGTTGTTGATTCGCCATATGTTCCTGAAGCACGCCATTGAATAGTGTGCGAAGCAACAGCGCCGCCAGCGTACCGTTATTATTTACCGCCTGGGTAACATCAAGACAATAGAAAGCCAGATCATCCTCAGACAGTGCGGCAATATCCAAAACCAGGCCGGGTTGTTTGGCATCAGTCAGTTGACGATAATTTATTCGGCAACGCGCAAGCGTTTGCTGAACCGGCGGCTGCAATTGCGCTAAAAGTTTTGCGACCGCATCCGGAGATTGATTAAGGGAATCCATATCCTGCATTAACTGTTCAATCTCATTCACTGGCGAAGTAAACATATCCGGGTAAAGACAAGACATGACCGCCTCGCGCAAGCGCGCATAATCACGGATAGGTTTCAGCAAAACATCCTGAACGCCAAGCCGCAGAACCTTCGCAACATCGGCCATCTGGCTGGTCGCGGAGATCACGAGTATCGGGGTATGGTTATCTCTTAAGCGCAGGCGTTCAAGGAACTCAATTCCGCCCATCATCGGCATTTTCAGATCGCAGATGATCAATTCCGGATGGTGGCGCTCCAGAATACTTAACGCTTCCAGACCATGAATCGCTTCTAAAACCGAAGCGCCGAGCGAAGCGAGATAACCGGAAAGTACGGAGCGGAAAACAGCTTCATCCTCAATTATCAACACATGTTTACCCGCCAATGGTTGTTCCATCAGTTACCCCTTTACTTCAAATGCTTAATATCCAGATTACTTTATCGCCATCACTCGCTTGTTGCCGCTTGCCCGGCAAGTTTCAAAGCGCTCTATTTACCAGCGGTAACAATTCATCCCGTTTTTTTTCCACGGCCTGGCGACCGGCTTCAATCGCTTCCTGCGCCCGATGAAAATCCAGCGTGGCGATTTGTGGGCAAGAAGGCTGTAACAGCACATCCGGCGGATCGCCCGCCATTCTCGTCATCTTTAATCTGTTTTCAAGAATATGAATTGACGTACTCATAATCTCCATCGCCGTTGGCGAGATCGTCGCTGACTGACGGCGTCCACGCGCCAAACGCTTACGAATGATGCGGCGCCAGTCATGTGAAGCCGCTTCAGGTTCGGGTATCGTTGGTTTAATCGACAGCAAGTCATGGTGGTTTAGACTGGCATCCTGCTGCAAATCAACCGCGATCACCACATCGGCCCCCATGGCACGCGCCAGCGATATCGGTACCGGATTCACCACCGCGCCGTCAACCAGCCAGTAACCATTGAATAAAACGGGAGATAACAAGCCAGGTATGCTGCAGGAAGCCCGAATCGCTTGATGCAGGTCCCCTTTTGTCAACCAAAGTTCACGCCCGGTACTCAGATTAGTGGCAACCACGCCATATTTAATCGCACAATCCTCGATTTGTATTGTTTTTAACAGATTCCTTACGTTATTGAATACTCTGTCGCCACGCAACAAACCGCCGCGCTGCCAGGAAAGATCCATCAGGCGGATGACATCCCAGTAGCCAAACCCGCTGACCCAACGCTCCATGTCAGCCAATCGATGCGTCGCATAGGCTGCGCCTACCAATGCCCCAACGGAGCATCCCGCAATAACATCGATCTTAATGCCAAGCTCCGTCAGCGCATTGATCACACCAATGTGGGCCCATCCTTTGGCTGCGCCAGAACTTAATGCCAAACCAACTTTTTTCTGTCGCATGGTTGACCTCGTGTGCTTTCATTCTAGCGCACATTGCTACATCCAGAGATTATTAGGTAACATATCGGCATCCTGACTAAGGATCCCACTATTATTATCATTTTTTTTAATTACTTTTTTTTTCAGGAGAGGCTGTGCCGGAAATTTGCCCCTGTAACAGTGGCCTACCATACCGATCATGCTGTCAGCCGTATCTCAGCAAAAGTGCCGCCGCCGCGTCCCCTGTTACGTTGATGCGATCCCGCTATACGGCCTACGTTAAGCATGATGTGGATTACCTGATAGCGACCTGGCATCCCGATCGCCAGCCGGAAAAATGGCGGCACTCGATTCAGGAAAGCTGCCAGGAAACGATCTGGCTCGGGCTTAACATATTAGCTAGCGCGCCGGGTAAGACGCCGGACGAAGGTTATGTAGAGTTTGCCGCCCGCTATACATCCGCTACGGATAACCAGCAGCATGGATTAATGCGAGAGCGCTCACGCTTCCTTCGCCATCACGATCGCTGGTACTATACGGACGGCATTCATCTGCAAACCGGCAGAAATGAGCACTGTCCGTGCGGTTCCGGCAAAAAATACAAGAAGTGTTGCGGACAGTAAAACAGACATTAATGCGGTGAATTCCGGCACTGCTCAACGTAAACCCAGGTACGCTATACCCAATAGATTTCGAGTTGCAGAAAAGCGGCAAACGAACGAATCCCGATGCTCTTACTTAGAGTATTTGGGTAAGCGAGTGTAGCCAACGCATTTTGTACGCTTGGAAGAAGACGGATAGATTAAGTTTTGGACAGGATCCACACACCCATGCAACCCCAAAATACCCAAAGAAAAGTATTACGGACCATTTGCCCCGACGCTAAAGGGCTAATCGCGAAAATCACTAATATTTGTTACAAGCACGAACTCAACATCGTGCAGAACAATGAGTTTGTCGATCATCGCACCGGGCGTTTTTTCATGCGTACCGAGCTGGAAGGGATATTTAACGATGTCACCTTACTGGCCGATCTCGACGGCGCGCTCCCGGCAGGTTCTGTGCGTGAACTGACGACGTCCGGTCGTCGCCGTATCGTCATTCTGGTAACGAAAGAAGCCCACTGTCTGGGCGATTTATTGATGAAAAGCGCATACGGCGGGCTGGATGTTGAAATCGCCGCCGTCATCGGCAACCACGATACATTACGTACGCTGGTTGAACGGTTTGATATTCCCTTCCATCTGGTCAGCCATGAAGGCTTTACCCGCGAAGAGCACGATCAGCACATGATTGCGCAGATCGACGAGTATCAACCTGATTTCGTTGTTCTGGCAAAATACATGCGCGTATTAACACCGGCATTCGTTCAACATTATCCGAATCAGGTTATCAATATTCACCACTCGTTCCTGCCGGCATTCATCGGCGCCCGTCCGTATCATCAGGCGTATGAACGAGGCGTGAAAATCATCGGGGCCACGGCTCACTACGTGAACGATAGTCTGGATGAAGGCCCGATCATCATGCAGGACGTCATCAACGTCGACCATACCTACACGGCCGATGACATGATGCGCGCCGGGCGCGACGTTGAGAAAAATGTGTTAAGCCGCGCGCTTTACCGAGTGCTGGCGCAGCGTGTTTTTGTCTACGGGAATCGCACTATTATTCTTTAATTTACCGATCGGGCATCGTTTTACGCGTTAAATGTACAAGGATGCACCATCTGGAATAAAAAATCGGCAAACACGTTGGTTTTTGATATATCAGGCTTTACAGTGGCGCGTCATTTGATATGATGCGCCCCGCTTGAAGCAAAAGCATCTTGCAGCAAGGCCAGTGGTGGGGTTCCCGAGCGGCCAAAGGGAGCAGACTGTAAATCTGCCGTCACAGACTTCGAAGGTTCGAATCCTTCCCCCACCACCACTTCAAAATACTTCCCTGAATCAAATCCCAACACCGCGCTTTCAGATTCCCATCAGGGGAAGGTGAGAACCTTCGACCAAGGTTCGACAAAACCGAAGGTTTTGAACAACGCGTTAGCGTTGGCCCGCAGGGCGAGACGCGTAGCGGCGAGTTATCCTTCCCCCACCACCACTTCAAAATATTTCCCTGAATCAAATTCCAACACCGCGCTTTCAGATTCCCATCAGGGGAAGGTGAGAACCTTCGACCAAGGTTCGACGGGTTAGTCCTTCCAACTCTCCGACATATAAGAAAAAACCGGCAACTGCCATGACCAGCGAATCGCCGCCAGACGCACGGACAGGCCGATGCTGAAAGAAACCAGCAGATTGATATCATGATCCACATTCAACGCCTTCAGCCCCAGATAAAGCAGCGCCACCAGCAGCGACACGCAGGCATAGAGCTCTTTCTTCAATACCATCGGGGTTCGGTTACAGAATATATCGCGCAGAATGCCGCCAAAAATCCCCGTCACAATTCCCGCCATAACCACAATCGTGATGGAGTAATTCAGCCCCTGTGCGACATTGCAGCCAATGATGGTGAAAGCAATCAACCCCATGGCGTCCAGCACCAGAAACAGGCGATGCAAATGATGCATCACGCGCGCAATGACAATAGTAAAGAGGCCGGCGCCGATCGTGAGATAAATATAACCGGGGTGTTGGGTCCAACCGATGGGATAATGACCAAGCAGGATATCGCGCACCGTACCACCGCCAAGCGCAGTGATAAAGGCGATCATGCTAACGCCGAAAATATCCATATTGCGCCGTCCGGCGGCCAGCGCGCCAGACATGCCTTCCGCCGTGATCGCGATCAGATAGATATAAGTAAGCACACAAGTTTTCCTGTGAAATGTGCCCCTCCCTCTGTCCGTTTACCTGAGAGTTTACGCCGCTTACGCCGCTTGCCCCTTCGGTGGGTTGTCGCAACAACCTCTCTCCAGTTGGCTTGAATGAAATTCGCAGTATGGTGACCTGAGCGATTATGGGAGTTTGCGCCTTCGGCGGAGCGTCAATTGACGCGCTCTCTCCTGCGAGAAAGCGGAGTATACGGGCTTGGCCGTTATCGTTCAACTCATCATCATTGCGTCTTATTTACCCGTCGCCAACAGGTTCCCACTCCGCCGTGACTCACGACATCGATTTCTGTTACCATCTGGAAACATTTTCATTGAACGGCAGCTAACATGAAAGTTGTTTCTTTTAATATCAATGGACTGCGGGCGCGTCCTCATCAGTTGGCCGCAATTATCGAGCAGCACCAGCCAGATGTGATCGGGTTACAGGAAACTAAGGTCCACGACGACATGTTTCCACTGGAAGACGTGAGCCAATATGGCTATCACGTTTTTTATCACGGGCAAAAAGGCCATTACGGCGTCGCACTGTTGTGCAAAAACCAACCGGTAGCGATTCGCCGCGGTTTTCCGACCGATGAGGAAGACGCGCAACGGCGAATTATCATGGCGGATTTTGCCACAGAACAGGGTACGCTGACGGTGGTGAACGGCTATTTTCCCCAGGGAGAAAGTCGCGACCACCCGGTGAAGTTTCCCGCCAAAACGCGCTTTTATCAGGATCTGCAAAACTATATTGAGCAGCACCATGCTACCGCCCAACCGCTGATCGTTATGGGCGATCTGAACATCAGCCCGACCGACCTTGATATCGGTATTGGCGAAGACAACCGCAAGCGCTGGCTGCGTACGGGAAAATGTTCGTTCCTGCCGGAAGAGCGTGAGTGGCTGGCCCGTCTGCAGGCCTGGGGGCTAACCGATACGTTCCGTGCGGCCAACCCTGACTGCAACGACCGTTTTTCATGGTTTGACTATCGTTCCAGCGGTTTTGATACCAATCGCGGGCTGCGTATCGATTTGATACTGGCGAGTCAACCGCTGGCCGAACGCTGTACCGGCACCGGCATCGACTATGATATTCGGGCGATGGAAAAACCGTCCGATCATGCGCCGATCTGGGCGGAGTTCGCTTTATAGATAAAAAAGCGCCGGAAGCGATTTTAAACGCCGTTTGCGGCGCGCATCCGTCATAGAAACACGCCGTGGCGACTCAGCTGTCGCCACGGCGTCTTATGGTCTACCCGCCGGCATTTTGCATTACTGTTTGATCGGCTGCCAAATCAGATCGTTCGTTCCCAGCGTCTGTTTATCTCGAACACACTGCAGGATCACGCTCTCTACTTTCAACACGGCGCCTTCCGAATAGTTACGGTTCTCATAGACGCAACAGCGAATACATTGATTATTTCGTTCACGCGCGGCGGAACCCGCATTCCACACCTCAGCAGGAACCGGCACCACAATATCCGTCCCGCTACGGCTCGCCGTCGCCACCGATGGCAATACCAACACGGCGGCGGCAATAAACCAGGAAACTAACGACCTCATGGATTCTGCTCCTTTACTTTGGGCTGGGTTTTACGCCGTTTTTTACTGCTCACCTGCGGCGCGGCAATACCTTTGAAAGCGCTCACGGCCCGGTTCTGTCTGGCCTGATGAATCAGTTCCTGTAACGAATGCGTCAACGGCTGCATGAAATCCTGGTAACGGCATTTCTTTTCGCTGATTTGCGTCAGCGTCGCTTCCCAATGCGCCGTCATATCCGGATGCGCAGCCATATCCGGCAGAGAATGGATCAACGCCCGCCCCGCTTCGCTGGCATGGATATAACGCCCTTTCTTAAACAGGAATGTACGCTTGAACAATAACTCGATAATCCCCGCGCGCGTCGCTTCCGTACCTAAACCATCGGTTGCCCGCAGGATTTTCTTTAGTGCTTTATCCTGAACAAAGCGCGCGATACCGGTCATTGCCGACAGCAAGGTGGCATCGGTAAACGGTCGCGGAGGTTGTGTTTGCCGCTCGATCACCTCACCGCGTTCGCACAATAACTCATCGCCTTTGGCGACGATCGGCAACGGCGTACCCTCATTCTCTTCGTCACGCTCTTTTCCCCCCAGCAGCGTGCGCCAGCCGGCTTCGGCCAGAAATCGGGCTTTGGCGACAAATTTTCCGCCAGCGATATCCAAATCGATCACGCACTTGCGGAACACCGCGTCCGGGCAAAACTGCATGATGTACTGACGGGCAATCAGCCCATACACCTTTTGCTCGTTATCAGACAGCGCCGCGCTTGAACTGCGCGCCGTAGGGATAATAGCATGGTGGGCATCGACTTTACTGTCATCCCAGCAGCGGTTGCGCCGTTCGATATCCATGACCGGCTGAGGCAAAAGGTCCGGCTGATGCACAGAGATCGCATTCAATACCGCCTGACGCCCGGCAAAATGCTCTTCCGGCAGATAACGGCTATCAGAACGCGGATAAGTAATCAACTTGTGGGTTTCATAGAGCTTCTGGCAAATATCCAGCACCTGCTGGGCGCTGAGTCCGAACCGTTTGGCGGCTTCAATCTGCAACGTCGATAACGAATAAGGCAGCGGCGCCGTTTCTGATTCCCGTTTATCATTATAGCCAGTGACGAAAGCGGGCTGACCATCGATCCGTTTGACGACGTGCTCCGCCAAAGATCGATGTAACAAGCGCCCTTCTTCATCCTGATAAGGCTCACAGGATTCGCTGGGTTGCCAAAGCGCAACAAAACGCTCGCCGGTGGGCGTGAGGATGTGGGCTTTCACCTCGAAATAATCTTTAGGAACAAAATTTTCGATCTCTTCGTCACGGCGCACCACCAGCCCCAGCACCGGCGTTTGCACCCGGCCGACCGACAGAACGCCATCATAGCCCGCATTACGCCCCAACAGCGTATAGGCGCGCGTCATATTGATGCCATACAACCAATCGGCGCGGGAACGCGCCAGCGCAGAGACGCACAGCGGAATAAACTCCCTGTTTTCGCGCAGTCTTGAAACCGCGCGTTCTACCGCCTGGGGATTCAAATCGTTAACCAAACAGCGCCGCACCTGATGACGTTTTTCTTCCGGCAACGCCAGATATTCCAACACCTCGTCAACCAACAGTTGCCCTTCACGATCGGGGTCGCCCGCATGAATGATCTCACTGGCGTCCGCCAACAGTTTTTTGATGGTATTGAGTTGTTTACTGACCGAGGGACGGGGCTGAAGCAACCATTTCTGTGGAATAATGGGCAAATCGGCCAACGACCAGCGCGCATAACGCGCATCATAAACATCGGGTTGCGCCTGTTCGAGCAAATGTCCGACGCACCATGTCACCACATCGTTCTGGCCACAGGCGATAAAACCGTCGCCGCGGCGATGCGGTTTAGGCAGCACATCCGCGATCGCCCGCGCCAGACTGGGCTTTTCGGCAATAAAAAGTCGCATTACGTACCATTGCGCGCAAAGATCGTTTCCCCGCAGCCGTGGTGTAAAACACGCGGCAAATGCACAGGGAAACGAAAACTTTTCAACTGGCGCTTATCAGAAATAATGGACAAATTTTTCAGCATCGAGCGGCGTCACCGTGGTTGACGCTTTCAGTTGCGGCGTACCCAAGTAGAGGAAACCGACGATCTCATCCTGTTCGCGGCAATTAAAGGCTGCGCGTACCCGTGGGTTGTGCGTCCAGGCGCCGCTACGCCAGATACCGTTAAAACCCTGGGCTAACGCGGCCATCTGCATCGCCTGAACGGCACAGCCGGCGGAAACGACCTGCTCCCAGCGGGGCACCTTCGGATTGTCTGCGCAATGCGCCACCACCGTAATAATCAGCGGTGCGCGAAACGGCGCCTGCCGGGCTTTCTCTATCCCGGCTTCGTCCAGACCTTCCTGTTCCGCCGCTTCAGTAAGCAGCGCGCTAAAGCGCGCCAGCCCTTCATTTTCAATCACAAAGAACCGCCAGGGCTGTAGAGTCCCGTGATCGGGAGCACGCATGCCAGCGTGAATAATATTGTTCAACGCCTCACCTGAAGGTGCCGGTGCCGTCAGGCGTGAAGCCGAACGACGATTAAGCAACAGTTCGAGAGCATCCATCGCACATCTCCTGTATTACAATGTGATTTCTGTGGTAAGACACAATGCGCGCCACGGTAGCATAAGTAGAAGTTTTGTTACAAGATAGCCCCACCCAAGAGCCATCTGGGGATGATTTAATGCTGACTTTTTCCTATCCGCTTATTAGGATATTAAAATAATAAGCTGTTTTCCCGTTTCCGGAGATACCATGCGCACATTGTGGCGAATTTTTAGCGGCCTTTTTAAGTGGACCTGGCGCCTGCTTAATTTTATCAGAGAATTTATTCTCAATATTTTTCTTATCGCGCTCATTCTGATTGGCGTCGGGATTTACACACAATTTAGCAGCACGCCAGCAGAAGTCACTCGCGGCGCATTGTTGGTTGATCTAACGGGCGTCGTGGTCGATCAGCCGTCGATGAACAATAAATTACGTCAGTTGGGACGTGAATTTTTCGGCGCATCCAGCAACCGGCGACAGGAAAACTCCCTGTTTGATATTGTCGATAGCATCCGCCAGGCCAAGACCGATAATAATATTACCGGCATCGTGCTGGATTTGAGCGATTTTTCAGGAGCGGATCAGCCATCCTTGCAATATATCGGCAAGTCTCTGCGGGAATTCCGCGACAGCGGTAAACCCATCTATGCCGTAGGCGATAGCTATAGTCAGGCGCAGTATTATCTGGCCAGCTTCGCCAACTCGATCGCGCTGACGCCTCAGGGAGAGGTGGATCTCCATGGTTTGGCCACTAATAACCTCTACTTCAAGTCACTGTTGGATAAACTGAAAGTCACCACCCATATTTTCAGAGTGGGAACTTATAAATCCGCGGTAGAACCTTACCTGCGCGATGATCTGTCGCCAGAAGCCAGAGAGGCTGACAGCCGCTGGATTAATGCCCTCTGGCAGCAATATCTGGGTACCGTCGCGGCTAACCGGCAGATAACGCCGGAACAGTTGTTCCCTGGCGCGGCCGGTATCATTGCGGGCTTACAAGCAGTCCAGGGCGACACCGCCCGCTACGCGCTGCAAAACAAGCTGGTGGATGAAGTCGCTTCCCGCACTGTTATCGAACAAACGCTGATCAAAGCCTTTGGCTGGAATGACAAAGCCAATAACTTCAACTTCACCAGTATTTACGACTATCAGCCGAAACCCCCGGCGCAAAACAATAATCAAATAGCCGTGGTTTTTGCCAATGGCGCGATCATTGACGGTCAGGAAACGCCCGGAATGGTAGGCGGCGATACCACCGCCGCCCAGATCCGCGAAGCGCGTCTCGATCCGAAAGTCAAAGCCGTGATCCTGCGCGTCAACAGCCCTGGCGGAAGCGTGTCGGCATCGGAAATGATCCGTTCGGAACTGATGGCCGTCCGTCTTGCGGGCAAGCCGGTGGTGGTTTCAATGGGCGGTATGGCGGCATCCGGCGGCTACTGGATTTCAACGCCGGCGAACGCCATTATCTCCAGCCCAAGCACGCTAACCGGTTCCATCGGTATCTTTGGCGTGATCAATACGTTTGAAAACTCACTGGAAAGTATTGGCGTACACACCGATGGCGTTGCCACCTCGCCGCTGGCCGATCTGGCGATGACAAAATCGTTATCGCCGGAATTCAGCCAAATGGTGCAGTTGAGTATCGAACGCGGGTATAAGAACTTTATCGACATCGTTGCCCAGGCGCGTAAAAAAACGCCGGAGCAAATCGATCAGATTGCCCAGGGACATGTCTGGATCGGTAGCGATGCGAAAGAAAATGGCTTGGTCGACCAGTTAGGCGATTTTGACGACGCGGTGAAGAAAGCCGCCGAGCTGGCCAAACTGGGTCAATATCAGCTTAGCTGGTTCGCGGAGCAACCCAGCCTGTTCGATGCCATGATGAACCAAATCAACGCATCGGTTTATGCCTGGTTGCCTACCGCCGTTCAGTCGATGCTGCCGGCTCCCGTCGCGCAGTTGACCAACGCGATACACGCGCAGCCTTCCATCATGAATAACCTCAACGATCCGCAGCACCGGTATGCGCTGTGCCTCACCTGCGGCGAGATCCGGTAAAACCAAAACCGTACAGCCCGGCATTCCCTTTCCTGTGGGTAACATGCCGGGCTGTCTTTCCTCCTAGTAATCTCTATAATCCTGCTTTTACCCTGATTAACATCACCCATGCAGAAAAAGTCTATCTACGTTGCCTATACGGGCGGCACCATCGGGATGCAGCGCTCCGCTAACGGCTATATTCCCGTCTCCGGGCACTTGCAGCAACAACTGGCGCAAATGCCGGAATTCCATCGTGCTGAAATGCCGGCATTCACCATTCATGAATACTCGCCGTTGATCGATTCTTCCGATATGACGCCGGCCGACTGGCAGGCTATCGCCGACGATATTCAACAGCATTATGATGAGTACGATGGCTTTGTCATTTTGCATGGCACCGACACCATGGCCTTTACCGCATCGGCATTATCTTTCATGCTGGAAAACCTGTCTAAGCCGGTAATTGTGACCGGGTCACAAATACCTCTCGCCGAATTACGCTCGGACGGGCAAACCAACCTGCTTAATGCGCTGTATGTCGCCGCCAATCACCCGATTAATGAAGTCACCCTATTCTTCAACAATAAACTTCTGCGCGGCAACCGAACCACCAAAGCCCATGCCGATGGCTTTGATGCCTTCGCATCGCCCAATTATCCGCCCTTGTTGGAGGCCGGTATTCATATTCGCCGCCTGGCGCCATCGTCGGCATGTGAGAATTGCCCGCCATTGCAGGTAAACAACATTACGCCGCAGCCTATCGGGGTAATTACGATTTATCCGGGTATCTCTGCGGATGTGGTGCGCAACTTTCTGCGTCAGCCGGTGAAGGCGCTGATCTTACGTTCTTACGGCGTAGGCAACGCGCCTCAGAGTCCTGGCTTGCTGAATGAGTTGCGTCAAGCATCGGAACGCGGCATCGTGGTGGTTAATTTGACGCAGTGCATCTCCGGCCGGGTGAATATGGGCGGCTACGCCACCGGTAATGCGTTAGCTCAGGCTGGCGTAATCAGCGGTTTCGATATGACCGTCGAAGCCACGCTGACTAAATTGCACTACCTACTGAGTCAGCAAACGCTTGACCCCAACCAGATCAGGCAGCTAATGCAGCAAAATCTGCGCGGCGAGTTAAGCGATAAAGACTAAATTAATGACGGGGGCTTCCATGAACAGAGCGTTGTTATTGATTGATTTGCAAAATGACTTCTGCCCTGGCGGCGCATTGGCGGTTAGCGAAGGCGACCGCGTAATCGAAGTAGCAAATCGCGCGATTGCAGCCTGTGCCGCGGCGAATGTCGCGGTCATCGCCAGCCAGGACTGGCATCCGGCCAATCATGGCAGCTTTGCCGTCAACGCCAACGCGCCGGTAGGTGAAATCGGCGAGCTTGATGGGCTGCCCCAGGTTTGGTGGCCCGTTCATTGCGTCCAGAATCAACCGGGCGCCCAGTTTCATCCGGCGCTGAATCAGCAAGCGATTGACTGGGTGGTACGCAAAGGCACTCAAGCCAACATTGATAGCTATAGCGCATTCTTTGATAACGGTCATCGGGCTAAAACCGATCTGGATGACTGGTTGCGGGCTCATGGCGTCACGCATTTGACCGTAATGGGCATCGCAACGGACTACTGCGTTAAATTCAGCGTGCTGGACGCCCTCGCGCTGGGCTACAAAACGGATGTGCTGGTGGAAGGATGCCGCGGCGTCAATCTTAATCCGCAAGATAGCCGGACAGCGCTGCAGGAGATGCAGCGCCAAGGCGCGAATCTGATCGATTTAGACACCTTCACTGCCGAGCTGCCCACGTAACCGGGTCGTGGTTTACTCGTGGGGATCCTGCAAAACTCACCTTGGATAGAGACGCGCAATCGCGGGTTCACTGAACTGTTGCTTCAGTTCCTGCTTGCTTTTCATGACGATTTCCCCGTCAGGACCGATGGTCATATGTTCCGCCTGTTTATTGTGGCGCGATTGCCACAGCATCACCATTTGCAGGCAATTCTCTTTCTGTTCCGCGGATAAAGAGACGCCGTCCGGCCATTTGCCTAATTCTACAGCGGTCGCCAACCGCTGGTAGATTTCCGGCGTCATGGCATCGATCAAATCATCAAGTTGCATCGCCTATTCCCGCCCGTATTGCTGAAACGTTTAAGCTAATCATTAACCAACAAAATCAATATAGTTAGACCAGCGGTCCCAGTCAGCCATCAACCCGCTTGCCATCATCGGCGTCGATAAAGCTTAATGACGCGGAATTAACGCAGTAACGCTCACCGGTAGTCTGCTGCGGTCCGTCGGGAAAAACGTGTCCCAAATGCGCATCGCAGTTGCCGCAGCGGATCTCGATACGGTGCATATGGTGAGAATCATCGTCGATATAGCGAACGGCGTCAGGGGATACCGGCTGGTCGAAACTTGGCCAGCCACATCCGGAGTCAAATTTGTTGGCCGAATAGAACAACGGTTTCTGGCAGCACAGGCAGTGATAGATGCCAGTACGCTTGTTATGCAGCAGCTTGCCGGAATATGGGGGTTCCGTGCCTCTTTGCTGAGTCACATAACGTTGTATTTCTGTCAATTCAGTCGAATCTGAAGAGGACTGCTGAGAGTGTTTGTTAGCCATAGGAGTCTCGTGGAAAGCAACATCACCAAACCATTCATGAATAATAACAAAAAATTAACAACTTTACAGGCCATTTTAGCTTAATATAATGTCAGTGGACAGGATGAGCATTTAATTGTGACATTAATCACAATTTTAGACGGAATGGGCTTTATATGATTCAGACAGCGCTACATCCGTCTTAAATGTTCTTTATTTACAGCTTAGGTGGAATTTCGTGCAAAGGTTAGTCATAGGATTGACTTACAGCAACTATTGACACGATTCCGCTTGACGCTCAGCAAGGTTTTTGTAATTTTACAACCAACCTTTATTCACTAACCAAATCTGGTGGAATATATGACTATCAAAGTAGGTATCAACGGTTTTGGCCGTATCGGCCGCATTGTTTTCCGTGCAGCACAAGAACGTTCTGACATTGAAATTGTTGCGATCAACGATCTGTTAGACGCTGACTACATGGCGTACATGCTGAAGTATGACTCTACTCATGGCCGTTTCAACGGCACCGTTGAAGTTAAAGATGGCCATCTGGTTGTTAACGGCAAAACTATCCGTGTTACTGCAGAACGTGACCCGGCAAACCTGAAATGGAACGAAGCCGGTGTTGACGTAGTTGCTGAAGCAACTGGTCTGTTCCTGACTGACGAAACCGCACGTAAGCACATCAGCGCTGGCGCGAAGAAAGTGGTTCTGACCGGTCCGTCCAAAGACAGCACGCCGATGTTCGTTATGGGCGTTAACCACAAAGCCTATGCCGGTCAGGACATCGTTTCCAACGCATCTTGTACCACCAACTGCCTGGCGCCGCTGGCTAAAGTCATCAACGACAACTTCGGTATCGTTGAAGCACTGATGACCACCGTTCACGCCACTACCGCGACTCAGAAAACCGTTGACGGCCCGTCTCACAAAGACTGGCGCGGCGGCCGCGGCGCATCTCAGAACATCATCCCGTCTTCTACCGGCGCAGCGAAAGCAGTGGGTAAAGTTATCCCTGAACTGAATGGTAAACTGACTGGTATGGCGTTCCGCGTTCCTACTCCGAACGTATCCGTTGTCGACCTGACTGCCCGTCTGGAAAAACCTGCGTCTTACAAAGACATCTGTGCCGCTATCAAAGCAGCTTCAGAAGGTGAACTGAAAGGCGTTCTGGGTTACACCGAAGACGACGTTGTTTCTACCGATTTCAACGGCGAAAAACTGACTTCAGTGTTCGATGCCAAAGCCGGTATCGCTCTGAGCGACAACTTTGTGAAACTGGTTTCCTGGTACGATAACGAAACCGGCTACTCCAACAAGGTTCTGGATCTGATCACTCACATCTCCAAGTAAGTTCGGGTGATAGTTCAATGATGAAGGGCGGCCTCCGGTCGCCCTTTTTACTTGCTGATTAACAACAACCAAAATAGGCAACATCATGAATGATAAGATTTTCAAACTCCCCATCATCAACCCAATTACCTCAACCATCAGCCAGCGACAGTTGGAACAACTGCCGGTGATTGTCGTCGAGCATCCCCAGGTTCGCGCAGCTGTAACATTACAAGGCGCGCATCTGCTGAACTGGCAACCAACGGGCGAAGCGCCTGTGCTTTGGCTAAGCGATAACACGGCCTTCACTGAGCATGTGGCTATTCGTGGCGGTATCCCTATCTGTTTCCCATGGTTTGGCCCGTATGCTGAACCTAACCACGGTTTCGCACGCCTGCTGCCGTGGGAATTCACGTCTCATAGCGAAGATGAACAAGGTGTGGAATTGGCTTTCACACTGCGCGACACGGCGAAAACCCGTGAATCCTGGCCGCATGAATTTACCCTTATCGCCCGTTTCAAATTGGGTAAAACATGTCATGTCGAATTGGAAGCGCACGGTGATTACAGCTTTACCAGCGCATTACACACCTACTTTCAAATCGGCGATATCGGCAAGATCGCTATCAGCGGGCTGGGCGATCAATATATTGATAAAGTCAATCAGGGCAAGGTATCCGCTCAACAAGGGGATCTGGTATTTACCGATCGCACCGACCGTATTTACACCCATCCGCAGAGTATTAGCGTTATTAATGACCCGGTGTTGCAACGCACGATTGAAGTGCACCATACCAACTATAGCGACGTCGTTTCATGGAATCCCGGCGCGGAACTATCACATACCATTAGTGATATGACTGACGAAGGCTATAAAACCTTTGTCTGCGTAGAAACGGCGCGTATTAATCAGCCGTTAACCGCGACAGTGCAGTCACCTGCCCGATTATCCACGCTTATTCGTATCAAGAAATCGTCATAACGACAAAATGGCGTATGAATGCCCATTCATACGCCATAATTTCCCTCGACGTTACACCACGTCCAGATGCTGTTTGCTCTTCGGCGGTGGAAAGGCTTGATCCAGCAAGGCCAGCTCATCCGGATGAAACACAATATCCAATACTTGCGCATTCTCTTTAACATGCTGCTCCGAACTGGCTTTGGGAATGGCTATCACCCCGGTCTGGCGGATAACCCAGGCCAGCAATACCTGAGCCGGCGTGATCGCATGCGCTCCGGCGATGGCGTTAATCACCGGATGCGCAAACAACCCATTACGCAAGCGCCCTGCCTGAGCGATCGGGCAATAAGCCATAACCGGTACATGTTGTTGCCGACACCAGGGCAACAGATCGAACTCTATCCCGCGTGACGCCAAATGATAAAGTACCTGATCGGTCATACATTCCTGGCCGCCATCGATAGACCAAAGCTCCTGCATATCATCAATATCCAGGTTGGATACGCCCCAACGGCCAATCTTGCCCGAACGCTGTAGCTGCTGCATGGCCGCGATGGTATCAGTCAGTGGGATGTTGCCGCGCCAGTGCAGCAAATACAGATCGATATAATCGGTTTGCAGGCGTTTCAGGCTCTGTTCACAGGCTTTGATCGCTTTTGCGCCGCCGGCGTTGTGCGGATAAACTTTGGACACCAGATAGACTTTGTCGCGCCGTGCGCGAATCGCCTCGCCAACGACGATCTCCGCCCCGCCATCCGCATACATTTCAGCCGTATCGATCAGAGTCAAGCCTTGCTCGATTCCCGTCTGTAAGGCTTTAACTTCCTGCGCTTTTGCCTGCGCCTTTTCTCCCATAAACCAGGTACCCTGGCCAATCGCAGGCACCTTCGTGCCATCTGGAAAGCTGACTTCTTTTATCGCCATGATTGCTTCTCCCCTTGACAAAAAATGGCGCACCAGCTAACGCACCATTAACGTGCAAACGAGGTAGTATCACCCCATTATGGTGCAATGAGCGCACCATGATATCGAATAGGCTTAGAACCGATAGCTGACACCCGCACTCATTACGGCGCTGTAGCTGCTATCGACGATCGGGCTATCCTTCGTTTCATCGGATAAGCGGATATAACGTCCCGTCGCCCAGGCGCTCCAGCTTGAATTGATTTGATAGTTGGCGCTAAGCTCAACATACGGCGACCATCCATCGCCGGGACGATAGCGGCTAAACCCTGAACGGGCGGATTCCTGACTGCTGACCCCATAGTAATAACGGTTCATGTTTTCGCTGAACCAGCTGGCGCCGATACCCGGTATAATATTCAGGTCGCCCATGTTGAAGCGATAAAGATAGGCGGTATCCCAGATAATCCCGTTGCTGTAATCCAGCGTGTCGCCGGCCAGTACGGTGCGAATTTCGCCCCAATCGGCTATGTGGCGATAGGCGGCGCCGGCCATCAGCGTGCCGCGGCGCTTATCCAACTGCTTCATGCGGGCATCATCGCTGTCGCCGGGTTTAAACCCCAACGGCAGGTAATAGGCGGTCAGCGATAGCCGATTCGCATTGTCATTCCATAAGTAGTATCCTCCTCCTATACCTCGAAAATAGAAGTTTTCGCTTTCATAATTCAGTACGGGGAGCGGATAAACATGGTTATCACCGCCACGATACACCGACGTCGAACCAAACGCCCCCAAGCCTAATGATACATCGGCGGCATAGGCTGCAGGCAGCGTCGCAGCCGTCAATACCAGGGCGGATGACAGAAATATTTGAGATTGATTCACTGTTTTCACTTCCTGTTCCTGTTACAGACAAGCATTGTTAAACATGATGTTCTGCCGTTCACTTCTTCCCTTAGTTTAAATAAAAATAAGATAAGCGAATAATTTATATCAATTCTGTCTCTGTTCCGTGAACAGCAGCGCCAGGCGGCCTATAGAGCCGCATGATTGGATATTACAGGGTATTGTCAGGAAGTGAGTCATTGAAATATCTTAAAAATATGTCCGCAGAGTGGAGGAAATTTTGTGGATGCAAACTACGCTTTAATACAGGAAGGTGGAGTTTTTCCAAGTCAGCGGGAATGGGTAAAATCAAGACTTCGCTCTCATACCACAAGTTGGCATAAGGGTTGCTGTACTCTGGATGATTTCTTCTTTCGGGGAGCAATATTATAGGCTGTACGCATTTTACACGCTCTCTTAATCTGTGCTAATCGACGAAGGACGGGCATCGCTATGAACATATTTGATCACTACCGTCAGCGCTACGACGCTGCCAAGGATGAAGAGTTCACACTGCAGGAATTCCTTACTATCTGTCAGCAAGATCGGAGCGCATATGCAAACGCTGCTGAACGATTGCTAATGGCCATCGGTGAGCCTGTGATGGTGGATACCGCTCATGAGTCGCGTTTATCCCGTTTGTTTTCAAACCGGATTATTGCCCGTTATCCTGCTTTCGAAGAATTCTATGGTATGGAAGACGCCATAGAACAAATCGTGTCTTATTTGAAACACGCTGCGCAAGGATTAGAAGAGAAGAAACAGATTCTGTATCTGCTTGGCCCGGTCGGCGGGGGGAAATCCTCGCTGGCGGAACGCCTGAAAGTGCTGATGCAGCGCGTGCCCATTTATATTCTGAGCGCGAACGGCGAGCGCAGCCCGGTAAACGATCATCCGCTGTGCCTGTTTAATCCGCAGGAAGATGCCGCCATTCTGGAGAAAGAATACGCCATTCCGCGGCGCTATCTGGGCACCATCATGTCGCCGTGGGCGGCTAAACGCCTGCAGGAATTTGGCGGCGATATCACTAAATTCAAAGTGATCAAAGTGTGGCCGTCTATTTTGTCGCAGGTCGCTATCGCCAAAACCGAACCGGGTGACGAAAACAATCAGGATATCTCGGCGCTGGTCGGCAAAGTGGATATCCGCAAGCTGGAGCATTATGCCCAGAACGACCCTGATGCCTACGGTTACTCCGGCGCCCTGTGCCGCGCCAACCAGGGCATCATGGAGTTCGTGGAAATGTTTAAAGCGCCCATCAAGGTGCTGCACCCGTTGCTGACCGCGACTCAGGAAGGCAACTACAACGGTACGGAAGGTATTGCCGCCCTGCCGTTCAACGGCATCATTCTGGCCCACTCCAATGAATCAGAATGGGTGCAGTTCCGTAATAATAAAAACAATGAAGCTTTCCTCGACCGTGTCTACATCGTGAAGGTGCCGTATTGCCTGCGCGTTTCCGAAGAGGTCAAGATCTATGACAAACTGCTTAACCACAGTGAACTGGCTCATGCCCCCTGCGCGCCCGGCACGCTGGAAACGCTGGCCCGCTTCTCGATTTTGTCGCGGCTGAAAGAACCGGAAAACTCCAGCATTTATTCCAAGATGCGGGTGTATGACGGTGAAAGCCTGAAGGATACCGATCCGAAAGCGAAGTCTTATCAGGAATACCGTGATTACGCAGGCGTGGATGAAGGGATGAACGGTCTTTCAACCCGTTTCGCCTTTAAAATACTCTCCCGGGTATTTAACTTCGACCACAGCGAGGTGGCGGCGAACCCGGTACACCTGTTCTATGTGCTGGAGCAACAGATTGAACGTGAGCAATTCCCACAGGAGTTCGCGGAAAAATATCTTGAACACCTGAAGGGTTATCTCATACCCAAGTATGCGGAATTTATCGGCAAAGAGATTCAAACCGCTTATCTGGAATCCTATTCCGAATACGGACAGAACATTTTTGATCGTTATGTCACCTATGCGGATTTCTGGATTCAGGATCAGGAGTATCGTGATCCGGATACCGGGCAATTATTTGACCGGGAATCACTCAATGCCGAGCTGGAAAAAATCGAGAAACCAGCGGGTATCAGCAACCCCAAAGATTTCCGTAACGAAATCGTCAACTTTGTTTTGCGTGCCCGAGCCAATAACAACGGGCGCAATCCAAACTGGACCAGTTACGAGAAACTGCGGACAGTGATTGAGAAGAAAATGTTCTCCAACACTGAGGAACTATTGCCGGTTATTTCGTTTAACACCAAAACCTCAACGGATGAGCAGAAGAAGCATGATGACTTCGTCGATCGTATGATGGAGAAAGGCTATACCCGGAAACAGGTACGTTTGCTGTGCGAATGGTATCTGCGGGTGAGGAAATCATCATAGTGATATACGAAGCGAGCAAAGTCGTTTGGGGGGAGTATGGCCTATTTCATTGATCGACGGCTAAACGGCAAAAACAAGAGCATGGTTAATCGCCAGCGCTTTTTGCGCCGCTATAAGTCGCAAATAAAACAGTCGATTTCCGAGGCCATTAATAAGCGTTCGGTGACGGATATCGAAAGCGGGGAGTCAGTATCGATCCCCAATGGGGACATCAACGAACCGATGTTTCATCAGGGGCGCGGTGGACGACGCAATCGCGTTCACCCGGGAAACGATCATTTTGTACAGAATGACCGAATCGAGCGGCCACAAGGAGGTGGCGGCAGCGGTTCCGGTCAGGGCGACGCCAGTAAAGATGGCGAAGGTCAGGATGAGTTCGTCTTCCAGATATCCAAAGACGAATATCTCGATTTGCTGTTTGAGGATTTGGCCCTGCCGAATCTGAAAAAAACGCAGCACCGGCAGCTTAATGAGTACAAAACACATCGCGCGGGCTATACGGCTAACGGGGTTCCCGCCAATATCAGCGTCGTACGCTCATTGCAGAACTCCCTGGCGCGCCGTATGGCGATGACCGCCGGGAAGCGCAGAGAATTGCACGCCCTGGAGGAGACGCTGGACCAACTGGAACACTCTGAACCGGCTCAATTGCTGGAAGAGGAGCGGCTGCGCCAGGAGATCGCGGAGCTGCGCCAGAAAATTGCCCGCGTGCCGTTTATCGATACCTTTGACCTGCGCTATAAAAACTATGAGCGCCGGGCCGAGCCATCCAGCCAGGCGGTGATGTTCTGCCTGATGGATGTCTCCGGCTCCATGGATCAGGCAACTAAGGATATGGCGAAACGTTTTTACATTCTGCTCTATCTGTTCCTCAGCAGAAGTTATAAAAACGTCGAAGTTGTCTATATTCGCCACCATACCCAGGCTAAAGAGGTTGATGAGCAGGAGTTCTTCTACTCGCAGGAAACTGGCGGCACCATTGTTTCCAGCGCGTTGAAGCTCATGGAAGAAGTCGTACACGAACGTTACGATCCGGCGCAGTGGAATATCTATGCGGCGCAGGCATCTGACGGTGACAACTGGGCCGATGATTCGCCGCTGTGTCATCAAATCCTGGCGAATCAGCTACTGCCGATTGTGCGTTACTATAGCTATATTGAAATCACCCGGCGTTCACATCAAACGTTATGGCGTGAATATGAAATGCTGCGTGATGAGTTTGATAATTTCGCCATGCAGCACATTCGCGATCCGGATGACATCTATCCGGTGTTCCGGGAACTTTTCCGGAAACAGACCGTCGGAAATTAGCTTATATAAATCAGCCAGTTAATCAACACTCTGGCTGATTTTAACGCTGCCGCATCCCTTTTACCCCACCCGAATAACACCCTATTGTTCACGCTAAAACATATAGGCGGATACGGCTATATGCTTGGGGTTGTTACACCGTCACCAATATAACGCTTTCCTTCGCCGACGCCGGCCATTACCCTTAGCGCAAAGGTAACATTTAGGTTTCTGCTTTCTCATGCAAAAATTTGTCCTGCTCTTGCTGGCGCTGGTGCTGCTGGGGCCACTGGGAATCGATATTTATTTACCCTTGATCCCCGCTATCGCTCAAGGCTTGAACGCTCCAGAACCCCTGATCCAATCAACCATTGCGCTTTTCATCATGGTCATGGGACTCGGCCAGTTGGTCGCCGGTCCGCTGGTGGATATGTACGGCCGACGCCCCATAGCGCTAGCGGGCGTGATTATCTACATTATCGGCGCGGTGATGGCGGCACTGGCCTCCAACGCCGTCGTTTTCGTACTGTCACGTCTTTTTCAGGGGATCGCCGTCTGCTGTACCGCCGTTGCGATTTTCAGCTGCGTCCGCGATCGGCTGGATGGCGATGACGCCGCCCGCACTTTCGGCTTTCTTAACGGCACGCTGAACATTGTGCCGGCCTTGGCCCCGTTACTCGGCGGACTGTTGGCGGAAGCGTTCGGCTGGCGGGCGCCCTTCTGGTTCCTGTCGGGCTACAGTGCGGTTATTTTGATTTTGACCGCTTTTTTTCTGCCGGAAACCAGGCCGGATTCAACCTTGCCTATCAGAGAGTTACCGCTGCGGCAATACATGCGCATTTTATCCAATCCGCGCTTTTTAGGATTTGCGTTGGTGAATGCGGGCGCCATGGGCATGGCGCTGACCTATGTCAGCTTTTCGTCCGTGGTATTGATGAATCAGGCCCGGTTAACGCCGTTGCAATTCTCATTCGCCTTCGGCGGGAATGGTTTCTGGATCATGCTGGTCAGTTTTATTGCCAACCGGATCATTCGTAAGGTCGGCCGCCCAGCCTGTTTGAGCGTGGGCAGCCTGTTGATGGGCGCCGGATTTCTCAGCCTGATCTTGGGCGTTGCGTTACTGCCGCCACAATTACAGGACACCTGGCCAAGCTACATGCTGCCGGTCGCGCTGGCCTGTGCCGGTTTGGCGTTTCTGGTGGGGCCGGCCACCAGCTATGCCCTGGAACCCTACTCGAATGAAGCCGGCATAGCTTCGGCGATGATCGGCTTTATTCAGATGGCAGGCGGCGCGGCATTGGGGCTAGCGGCAATGGCTTTACCATTGCCGGCCAAAATATCACTGGCAATGGTTATGTTATGCGCGGGGTTGTTGGCCCTGCGGGCAAGGCTGCTAACCCGCAGGTTGAAAGGCAGCATTACGGAACTGCCCCAGGGTTAGATCCTGGCGTAGCGGAATACGGATAAATCATCGGATTGAATATCCGGTGTTTTACCCGAAATAATGTCAGCCAGCAGTTGTCCCGAACCGCAGGCCATCGTCCATCCCAGCGTGCCGTGCCCGGTATTCAGATACAGATTTTTCAGCGGGGAACGTCCGACTAGCGGCGTTCCGTCCGGCGTCATGGGGCGTAAGCCGGTCCAGAATGTCGCCTGCTCAATCGGCCCTACGTTCGGGTAGAGATCGCGTACCACCATTTCGAGCGTTTCCCGGCGTTTCGCATTCAACTCGGTATTAAAGCCGACGATTTCCGCCATGCCGCCGACGCGAATGCGCTGGTCAAAACGCGTAATGGCGACTTTATACGTTTCATCCAGTACGGTAGAGATCGGCGCGGCGACCTCATTCGTCAACGGAATGGTCAGAGAGTATCCTTTCAGCGGATAAACCGGAATACTGAACCAGTTGCGCAGCAGTCCCGTCGAGTAGGAACCGCAGGCCATGACATAGGCATCCGCGGTTATCGCCTCGCCATTGCACTGCACGCCGCTGACCTGTTGCCCTTCTATCTGCAACTGGCTGATCTCCTGACCGAACTTGAATATAACGCCGGCTTCTTCGGCCATTTTCGCCAGGTGGCGGGTAAATAACTGACAATCGCCCGTTTCATCATGCGGCAAACGTAAACCGCCGGTGAGTTTATCCGTCACATTCGCCAATGCCGGTTCGACCGTCGATAACTGGCGCTTATCCAGTAATTGATACGGCACCCCCGCCTCTTTTAACACCGCAATATCGCGAACCGCGTTTTCATACTGCTGCTCGGTTCGAAACAATTGCAACGTACCGCCCTGGCGCCCTTCATACTGGATATCGGTTTTCTGACGCAGCGTCTGTAAACAATCGCGGCTGTATTCAGCCAGCCGAACCATACGGGCTTTATTGACTTTATAGTGCCGACTGTCGCAGTTCAGCAGCATCTGCCACATCCAGCCTAACTGCTCAGTGGAAAAGTCTGGCCGAATAGCCAACGGAGCGTGACGTTGAAATAACCATTTGACGGCTTTCAGCGGGATCCCCGGCGCCGCCCAGGGGGCGGAGTAACCAGGAGAGATTTGTCCGGCGTTACCCGCACTGGTTTCAAGCGCGGGTTCCGGTTGTCGATCTACCACGGTTACCGCATGCCCGGCCTGCGCCAGGTACCAGGCGGTACTGACGCCGATAACGCCGCTTCCCAGAATCGCAACCCGCATCTTTACCTATCTCCCTTAATCATTGTGACTTACCTTGTAATATGCTGGATAATTATTTATATGCTGGAATAAAAAGCTACTCTAGCATTTAGGTAAAAATTGTCATCAGGCGTAGATATAGCATTTATCTATTGTCCGCGAGGCGTAATAACGTCATATTATGGTAATCAAGTCTGTAAATCTTTTCTGCCAACTCTCCGTTTTTACGTCACTTTTATCAGATTGAGCTACGATTAATAATGTCTGTGCGATCTTGTACAGGCCGATCATGTAAGGGGCGCGCTGATGGCTATATCGACTGATAACCCGGTAAAGAAACCTAATCGCCTGGATGACGGGCCAGACTGGTCGTTTGAGCTATTGCAGGTCTATCTTGATGAAATAGATCGCGTAGCGAAACTTTATCGTCTGGATACCTACCCTCATCAAATCGAAGTGATTACGTCTGAGCAGATGATGGATGCCTACTCCAGCGTAGGTATGCCGATCAACTATGCTCACTGGTCATTTGGGAAAAAATTCATTGAAACCGAGCAGCGTTACAAACACGGTCAACAAGGGTTGGCTTACGAAATAGTCATCAACTCGGATCCCTGTATTGCCTATCTGATGGAAGAGAACACCATGCCCATGCAAGCGCTGGTCATGGCGCATGCCTGCTACGGGCATAATTCGTTCTTTAAAGGCAATTATCTATTCCGTAGCTGGACCGATGCCGGCTCCATCGTCGATTATCTGATCTTTGCCCGGCAGTATATCGCGCAATGCGAAGAGCGTTACGGCGTGGAAGAGGTTGAGCGGCTGCTGGATTCATGCCATGCGCTGATGAACTACGGCGTCGATCGCTACAAGCGTCCGCAGAAAATATCCCTGGAAGAGGAAAAGTCGCGTCAGAAGAGCCGCGAGGCTTACCTGCAAAGTCAGGTCAACGATCTGTGGAAAACGCTTCCTCGCCGAGAACAAGATGTCTCGCATGAGCAAACGCGCCGACGTTTCCCGCAGGAGCCACAGGAAAATCTGCTTTACTTTATGGAAAAAAATGCGCCGTTGCTGGAGCCCTGGCAACGTGAAATTTTGCGCATCGTCCGTAAGGTCAGCCAGTATTTCTACCCGCAAAAACAGACGCAGGTTATGAATGAGGGATGGGCCACGTTCTGGCATTACACCATTCTTAATCACTTGTACGATGAAGACCGGGTTTCCGAGCGCTTCATGCTGGAGTTTTTGCACAGTCATACCAACGTGATTTACCAGCCGCCGTATAACAGTCCCTACTACAGCGGGATAAACCCCTATGCGCTGGGCTTCGCGATGTTCCAGGATATCAAGCGTATCTGTCAGGATCCGACGGAAGAGGACCGCTATTGGTTCCCGGATATCGCCGGTAAAGACTGGCTGGATACGCTGCATTTCGCCATGCAGAACTTTAAGGATGAAAGTTTTATCAGCCAGTTCCTGTCGCCGAAAGTGATGCGTGATTTCCGCCTGTTCACCGTGCTCGACGACGATAACAACAATTATCTTGAGATCGCGGCGATTCATGATGAAGAAGGCTATCGTTTAATTCGCCAGGAGTTGTCCGCACAGTACAACCTGAGCCATCTTGAACCGAATATTCAGGTTTGGGACGTCGATTTACGCGGCAATCGTTCGTTGACGCTGCGCTATATCCCGCATAATCGCGCGCCATTGGATAAGAGTAGCCATGAAGTGATGAAACATGTCCATCGCTTGTGGGGTTTTGAGGTATTTATGGAGCAGGTAAACGAAGACGGCGGCGTCGAGTTACTGGAGCGATGCCCTCCCCGGAACACGCCATCCTCACAACCCTGAGCAGACGTTAACTAAAAGGTAAGACAAGGGGGTATTCAGATCGCGCTGAATACCCTTTCTTTTTTAGCGACGGATTTCAGCAATATCGTGTGGGATAGCACTCTGCATACTATGCCAGATAGCGCCGCTTTCTTTACCGTAATGCCGAACGACATCCAGAACCTGCTCATATAACCCCTCACGGCACAATGCTTCCAGCCGGCCATAGAAGTCTAGCGCCAGTTTGCGCGCATCAGGATTAGAAAAGTAATAACGGCCTACGCGAATATACATCCCTTTCAAGCCATTCAAGATCAGCCCGTAAATAGGATTACCGGATGCAAAAGCCAGCCCGCGGAATACGTTGTAGTCGAGTTGAGCAAAAGAATCCGCATTATCATCCACGGACTCGGTCTGCTTTAACACGTCTTGCGTCTTTTCCGGGTGCTGGTGTAAGGCGGTGCGGATAAAGATAGCCGCAATATTCGTCCGGACGGACAAAAGGTTGTCGATAAGTTGCGGTACGCTGTCTTGATCGAGCCGCGCCAGCGTTTCCAGAATATTCAGCCCTGACGTTTCCCAGAAGTTATTAACTTTCGTCGGCTTGCCATGCTGAATAGTCAACCAGCCGTCTCGCGCTAAACGCTGCAACACTTCTCTCAACGTAGTCCGCGTCACGCCAATCAGCTCGGAAAGCTCTCTTTCCGCCGGCAGAATCGACCCCGGAGGAAAGCGGTTATTCCATATACTTTCAATAATATACTCTTCCGCGAATCCAGCAGGACTTTGCGCCTTTATAACCATGAGTGTGATATTCCGTAGCGATATTTACCGATGAAAGCGCCTTCATCATACCAGACGAACCAGGCATGACATAGCGCCGCTGCCATACGCAAAACAAATTCAATATAAAACTGTGACTGCCAACAACCCTCTTCCTTACGGCATCGATATACTCACTGGCTGGTTATAAATATTTCCGGATACGATGCGACAACCCCGTCAATGCCCGGACGCGTATTAGCAGGAAACATATCCGGCAGCCATTGGCAATCACATTGGTGTATAGTAGTCAATACGATGCAATTTAAGTAAAAAAGCCACATTGCATTGACTACGGTTGAACCGTCGCTGAATAAATAAGAGAATCAAATAATTATACACTACGTTTTGCACAGTGAAATGATGGTAGTGGAGCCGCTTGGGTTTACACTGCTGAGTCGATCGTTTTTAGCATGGAATACTTGTTATGTTGCGATTTCTTAACCGTTGCTCACGCGGGCGCGGCGCTTGGCTGTTAATGGCATTCACAGCCTTGATTCTGGAATTGGTCGCGCTTTATTTCCAGCATGTAATGCTATTGAAGCCCTGCGTGCTTTGCATTTATCAGCGAAATGCGCTCTTCGGTATCATGGGCGCGGGTCTGCTGGGCGCTATTGCTCCCGCCAGCCTGTTACGCTATCCCGCCATTGCGCTATGGATATACAGTTCGTTCGAAGGACTGCGTCTGGCCTGGGAACATACCAATATACAACTTCACCCATCTCCTTTTACTACCTGTGACTTTTTCGTCAGTTTCCCCTCATGGCTGCCGCTGGATAAATGGCTTCCCGCGATATTCAACGCCACGGGCGACTGTTCGGAACGTCAATGGCAATTTCTGTCGCTGGAAATGCCGCAGTGGATGGTTGGCATATTCGCCGCCTATCTGTTGATTGCCGTGCTGGTATTAATCGCCCAGCCTTTCCGCCCTAAACGACGCGATCTTTTCAGCCGTTAAAAATCAGTAAATGGATTCCAGTGCGCTATACCGGGCGGGCTGCAGTCCTATTCGCGGATGATGGATGACGTCGCCAACGCGTTGGATCGGCATCCGGCGCGCTAACCGGGAAGCGCTAGCGTTGAACCATAATAAAAGCCCGGCTGAGCAAACCGGGCTTATTTATCAATCTCTTTCATGCGTGCGTTAGTGTGGCGATCCATAAATGTCCCTGTAATGGTCCAGTCGTTCTTTGAAGTACTGTCTTTTCTCCGGTGGGATTTTTTTTGAAATTTCGTCAGCATTAATTTGCTTTTTCTGACTTTCCATAAAAGCAATCGTGGAAGCAGCAAAATCAGCGTACTGATCGCTGTATCCAAGAATCATCTTCTCAAAATTAATCATCTGCTTCCCCCCCTTCATTCGCCCATTACTGTATTAAAAGTATACTGCACATTCAGGTTTTCACATGGGGGAAGGTACGCTGACTTTAGCTTATTTGGCTAAAGCCGACAGGTTTGAAATAGATCTGTGATACATGTCTGAAAATCGGCAGGAGTGAAACTTTACAACCGGTGATATCCATCAAAAAAACCGCCCGCATAACTTGCCGCTTGCGCGTCAACTTCACAAAGGCGGTTTCCCGTCAGACTTTTTCCCCAATTCTACAAGCGTACGAGCATCAATAAACCCATCATTTTCATCGACGTGACGCACAATCACCAGCGTCTCATGTTTATTTTTCTTAAGGATACGTCAGGTTAATTCTGTCGCGGCGATAGCGCATTTCCTGGTTATCTCCGCATCCTTCTCCCCTGAGAATGTCAACGTCACTCCGGGCATGGCCTTATCTCCATAAGCTATCTGGCCCATTCAGGCTTGTTGATGATATGGTCCTGCCAGTCTACCACTTCGCTTTCCCGCACGGCGATGTGCCGGACGGAAATGCGTTCTCCGTGCATCGCCGCTTTAGAGCCCGTAATTAGCGGATGCCACCGCGGTAATCCCTTTTTCTCATGGATCAGGCGATAGGCGCAGGTGGCGGGCAGCCAGTCAAAGGTCAGTAAATTTTCCCGCGTGAGCTTGATGCAGTCAGGTTCATACTCAAATCGGCGTGCGTAGTTACGACATTGACAGCTTTTGATGTTCAATTGATTACAGGCTACGTTGGTGAAATAGATCTCATCCGTATCTTCATCAATGAGTTTATTCAAACAGCACTGACCGCAGCCATCGCACAGCGATTCCCATTCGTCGTCGGTCATTTCAGACAACGTTTTTTGCTGCCAAAAGGGGCGTTCAGTCATTTTTCTTTCCGGTTAATCTGTATTGGATGCTCTGTATAGCGGATCTGGCTGACGGAGACAACAGTGTTACCCGCTCGCGCCGGAACGGGTAACGCGGTATTTAGATAATGCGGGTGTTCAGACTTCGATCGTTAAGGGTGATTTTCAGCATATCGCCAGACTGAATCGGCCCAACGCCCTGCGGTGTTCCGGTCAGAATAATGTCTCCCGCCCGCAGAGTAAAGAAACGACTCATATAAGCAATCAGCGGCAGAACCGGCGTAATCATATCACGGGTATTACCCTGTTGACGGACTTCATCATTGACTTTCACGCCCAGCTCGGTCTGCTGCGGATCGCCGAATTCCGCTACCGGAATAAAACCGGAAATGGGGCAAGAACCATCAAAAGCCTTCGCTTTTTCCCACGGCTGCCCGGCCTTTTTGAATTGAGACTGCAAGTCACGCAGGGTTAAATCCAGCGCAACGCCGTAACCGGCAATCGCGCGAGCGACACGTTCTTCCGTCGCTTGCTTAAGCGGCGTGCCAATCAGCACCGCCAGTTCGACTTCATGATGAACAGCGCCGAAATTCTTTGGAATAGCCACTGGCTGGCGCAAATCGCACAGCGAAGTTTCTGGCTTAATGAATAGAACCGGCTCGGCTGGCGTCGCACTGCCCATCTCCTTGATATGCGCCGAATAGTTGCTGCCGACACACACCACTTTGTTTACCGGGAAATCCAGCAGCGCGCCCTGCCAGTCTCTGTGTTGATACATGAATATTCTCCTGCCCTGTCAGTTGAGTTGATATCACACTCATCACGGTGAAATCGCGTGAAAATGCAATCATGTAAAATACGTTCTATCACGGTCACCATCAGCTGGCGCTACCGGCCAAAATAGCATAAACGGCGTCGGCGCCCGATCGAAGCGTGCGCGTCATGCGCTATTATATCGGTTATGCGCTCCTGCCGCTTACCTTGCGAACCAACGACAATCTACACCCACTATAAAGTAAACATCAAAATTTCTGTTGCTGACAATAGTGAGCAAAGTGTTCGACGCAAACCCGCAGCTTGGCGGAAGAATATAACGGGGTCTGGTAGACCGCCCAAATATTGGCACTTTGCGCATACTCCGGCAGCACCCGAATGAGTGAACCTTCTTTCAGCAACGAAGCGATGTCCCACAGAGAGCGCAGCATAATCCCTTTGCCCTCCAGCGCCCAGCGCAGAACAATCTCTCCGCTATTAGAAACGACGGTCGTCAGCACCAGTAAATCTTTAGGAATGGGAAATCGGCTGTTCATCGGAAACGCCATCCTCAGCGGGAAAGGTTATGCAAGAGACCGTAATCCATGGCTATTTAAAATAACAGTATGAAGTCCGCTTCTGTGAAACATATCACGCTGTATTTATTGCGCCCGTAACTTGAAGTATGACGAGAATAAAACCTTAATTCATGAATCGCAAATCTTACATTCTTACTTTCACCCGCCAATAAACCACACATTTCGCGTTGGTTTTCTAGTGTTAACAAATCGATGATTAAAAAATTAAATGATAATTAATACCAACCTTTTCATCCCCATTGATACTGGAGCTTACCGATGATCACGCTAGAGGATAAAAGCCAAGAGGTGGAAAAACTGACCGACATTGTCGCCCGATTTACCGCCATGATTTCAACCCGTATGCCGAATGACGTGGTTAAAAAATTGGAGGAATTACGCAATATAGAAAGTGAAGGCATGGCGAAGGTTATCTATGACACCATGTTCGACAATATGAACAAAGCCATACAATTGAATCGGCCGGCCTGCCAGGATACCGGCGAAATTATGTTTTTCGTTAAGGCGGGAACCCGCTTCCCGTTATTAGCCGAATTGGCGCGGATTTTAAAATATGCCCGGTAGCCGGGCCGGTAACAAAGAGATCCGGTTATTAATCGCGGATCTCTTTTTTTGTATGGTAAGCAGTGGCAACTTATCACTAAGGCATTGTCCGAAAATAAACGCCGGTATTATTTTTTTACATTTATCCGAGCGTCTTTAATAAATTCTCCGGCGGCGGCGGAACCTGGAGATAAAACCCCTGCTCTTCGAGCGCTTGTTTCACTTTTTCAATATCTGCTCTGACCAATTTCTTACTGCCGTCCAGCGGCAATAACATGGCTAAATGCGGTGTACCGAAACTCTTCATCAATTCTTCCGGCACGCGGGAAAAATCGTCTTTTTTTTCGACATAAAGATATGTTTGATCGCGCTTGGCGCTTCGATAGATCACACAAAACATTTTTTTTACTCTATTTAATGAGAATGGCGTCTTGCCTGTATATAATTGTGACTATAACATGCTTACAGCGCTCTGGAATATCATGCCTTAAATGTTACTCTGGGGATTAAAAGATGCTGAAACTGAGTCAGGATAGATGTCACAAACGCCAATTGAACTAAAAGGCAGCAGCTTTACCTTATCGGTTGTTCATTTGCATGATTCCCAACCCGAGGTAATTTATCAGGCATTGCAGGAAAAGATTGAGCAAGCGCCGGCTTTTCTAAAAAATGCCCCTGTTGTCATTAATGTCGCAGACTTAAATGCAGAAACCGACTGGATAAAATTACAGCAGGCAATTTCATCAACAGGACTTCACGTCGTTGGCATCAGCGGATGCAAAGACGAGCAGTTAAAACAGGCGATTACGCAGGCAGGGCTGCCTCTGTTGAGTGAAGGAAAAGAACAGCGCCGGGCGCCCGACCCTGTCGTCGCCGTCCCTTCCGTGGTGAAAACCAAAGTTATCAGCACGCCGGTTCGTTCCGGTCAGCAGATTTATGCCCGGAACAGCGATCTGATCATCACCAACGGCGTCAGCGCCGGCGCAGAAGTGATTGCCGACGGCAATATTCATATTTACGGCATGATGCGTGGCCGCGCCCTGGCCGGCGTTTCTGGCGATGTTCAAAGCCAGATCTTTTGCACGCATCTGGCAGCAGAGTTGGTATCCATCGCCGGCCGCTATTGGCTAAGCGATCAGATACCCGCTACCTATTCCGGACAGGCGGTCAGGATCAACCTGAACCTGCTGGACAATGTTTTGAACATAAAACCTTTAGACTAAGCCCTTTGACAAGGAAACACTTATGGCACGCATTATTGTTGTTACATCGGGTAAAGGGGGCGTTGGCAAGACCACTTCAAGCGCGGCCATTGCTACCGGTTTAGCCCAGAAAGGAAAAAAGACGGTTGTCATCGATTTTGACATCGGTCTGCGTAACCTCGACCTGATCATGGGATGTGAGCGGCGGGTGGTTTACGATTTTGTTAATGTTATTCAAGGCGATGCCACATTAAACCAGGCGCTGATTAAAGATAAGCGGACCGATAACCTGTATATCCTGCCGGCATCGCAAACTCGTGATAAAGACGCCCTTACCCGCGAAGGGGTCGAAAAAGTGCTTAACGATCTGCACGAAATGGAATTTGACTTCATCGTCTGCGATTCACCCGCCGGGATCGAAACCGGTGCGCTGATGGCGCTCTATTTCGCGGATGAAGCGATTATCACCACCAACCCCGAAGTCTCTTCCGTGCGTGACTCCGACCGTATTCTTGGCATTCTGTCATCAAAATCACGTCGCGCGGAACGTTCTGAAGAGCCGATCAAAGAGCACCTGCTGTTAACCCGTTATAACCCTGGCCGGGTAAGCCGCGGCGATATGCTGAGCATGGAAGATGTGCTGGAAATTCTCAGGATCCCCCTGCTGGGCGTTATTCCTGAAGATCAGTCGGTGCTGCGCGCATCCAACCAGGGCGAGCCGGTTATTCTGGATAACGAAGCCGATGCCGGTAGAGCCTATGCTGATACCGTAGATCGCTTGTTAGGCGAAGATAAGCCTTTCCGCTTCGTTGAAGAAGAGAAGAAAGGCTTCCTTAAACGACTTTTTGGGGGATAAATTATGGCATTACTCGACTTCTTTCTGTCCCGCAAAAAAGCGACAGCTAATATTGCCAAGGAACGGCTGCAGATTATTGTTGCGGAGCGACGCCGGGGAGATAGCGAACCCCATTATCTGCCGCAATTAAAGCGGGATATTCTCGAAGTTATCTGTAAATATGTACAGATAGATCCTGAAATGGTGAGCGTTCAGTTAGAGCAAAAAGGAGATGATATTTCCGTGCTTGAGCTGAACGTAACATTACCGGAAGCGGAAGAAACGCCTAAATGATTTCTCCGCTATAGCGCCCCCGAACTATTTTCGGGGGCGTTTATACTTCATCACCCCATGCAATCTCAATATTGTCCGATCTTCATTGTGATTATTTTCAGCAACTGGCGATTAATATTCCTGAAGAATTGCCCGCAGCTCATCGCCGAATAAATCATTGCGCCAACCCGTCAGCATTTCAGGTTCGGAATTCCGCCCGTTTAATTTCCAATGCCAGTTAAGTACCCGATTGATTTGGCGTCGCGATGCCAGCAACTCGGTTGATAATCCGCTACGCTCGCTGGCGCTCTGGATCATCGCTTTAATATCTTTAAATACCCGTTTATAACCTTGATAGTCGATAAGGTTTATCAAGGGTTCAGGACATTCGTCCGCCGTTATGCCGTCAGTCTGCTCAACAATCGACAACAGCGTTTTACCGTGATAGCGAATTTCCGGGCCGCTCAGTCCCAGAGAATCCAACTCGCCCAGCGATGCGGGTAAGAAACGGGCCACCTGCCACAGGTTCTCTTCACGCACGATAAAGTTCACGGCGCTATCGCGTTCGCGCGCTTTACGCAACCGCCATTCAGCAAGCCGCTGCAGGCAGGCAAGATTGCGTCCGCGTAACTGCCAGGCATTGCCAATCTCGCGATAGGCCAGCTCCGGCGCCAGTATCTCTTGCTTGCGCTGACACAGTGAACGGCACTCATCCTGCGCCGCGCTCATCCATCCGGCGGCCTGCGTTTCTTCCACCAGTCTGATGGCCATCGGCAGCAGGTAGAACACATCGGCGGCGGCATAATCGCACTGTTTTTCACTCAATGGGCGGGCGATCCAGTCCGTACGCGATTCGCTTTTATCCAGCGCGACATCCATATAGT
Source organism: Brenneria goodwinii (assembly GCF_002291445.1). Lineage (NCBI taxonomy): Bacteria > Pseudomonadati > Pseudomonadota > Gammaproteobacteria > Enterobacterales > Pectobacteriaceae > Brenneria > Brenneria goodwinii. The sequence continues at coordinate 1,865,173 of NZ_CP014137.1, forward strand.
CCGCGACTAACGCGGCAAAGCCGTAAGACAGCGGCTTACCTAAAAAAGCGGCCAGAATCTGGGTGTCGATAAACGGCTCTGGCGTTATGCCAAAGGCATTCAGAAATACTTCCAGATCTTCACTTCCGGCATGAAGAAATTTGATGACCTGGCGGTCGCTCAGCAGTTCCTGAAAAGGCGCCCAATCCGTGATTGCCAGGGGATCGATAAGCGAAAGCTGTTCGCCGTCATACAGTTGGATCAGCCCTAGTTGCGGGTAGTAAGTACGCGTTCTGACGAACTCGGTATCCAGCGCAACCTGCTTATACTGGCGCGCCTGTGTGCAAATCTGTTTTAGCCCGGTATCTGTGGTGATCAACTGATAATTCAAAACATCATTCTCTTGGTTGTGTTCCTATGGGCCAGGCCCATAGCGATAAAAACTGACGCCGGCTATACCGGCGTCGGGCGTTGTCAGTGATAATAACGCGTCCTGGCTGCTTCTGGCAGCGGATTTAACGATAAATAATATGGCGACTAAGCATTCGCCGCGCTCTTGGGGGGATTTTTATCCTCACGCAGCTCGCGGCGCAGGATTTTGCCTACATTCGACTTGGGCAAATCCTCGCAGAACTCAATGTCTTTCGGCACCTTGTATCCCGTCAGATTCTGGCGGCAATGTACAATCAACTCATCTTTGGTCAATGAGGGGTCCCGCCGTACGACAAACGCTTTCACCGCCTCACCGGACAATTCACTGGGCATACTGACGACCGCCGATTCCGAGACTTTCGGATGACGGGTAATAATTTCTTCAATTTCAGTTGGATAAACGTTAAATCCCGAAACCAGAATCATATCCTTCTTCCGATCGACGATGCGTAAAAAGCCTTCATCATCAGACGTGACAATGTCACCCGTAGCCAACCATCCGTCTTTCAGCACCTCATCGGTCTCGGCAGGCTGTCGCCAATATCCTTTCATAACCTGCGGACCGCGGATCCACAGTTCGCCAGACTCACCGACGGGAACGTCATTCCCTTCATCATCAACGATTCTGACATCCGTGGAAGGGACCGGCAGCCCGATGCTGCCGCTGTAATATTTCAGATTGTAGGGGTTGCCCGAAACCAGCGGTGAGCTTTCCGTCAGCCCATAGCCTTCCAGCAGATGTTTACCGGTCAGTTTCTCCCATCGTTCGGCAACCGCCTGCTGAATTGACGCGCCGCCCCCCACCGATAAACTGAGCGTGGAGAAATCCAGCTTATGGAATTCTTCATTATTCAATAAGGCATTGAATAACGTATTCACGCCAACTATCACCGTAAAAGGATATTGCGCCAGTTGCTTGACCAGCGCGGGAATATCCCGGGGATTGGTAATCAGCAGGTTGCTTGCGCCAAATTCAATAAACAGCAGACAATTCACCATTAACGCAAAAATGTGGTACAGCGGCAGCGCGGTCACCACCAACTCATGCCGTTCCTGCAATACGGGACCGTAGGCGGCCTTGCACTGCGCGATATTCGCTTGCATGTTGCGGTGGGTTAGCATGGCGCCCTTGGCGATGCCCGTCGTTCCGCCGGTATATTGCAGAAAAGCCAGATCGGTATTAATAATATCCGGTCTGACATACGGCATACGCCGTCCCTGTTGCAGCACCCGGCGAAAGGAAATAGCGCCGGGCAGAGAGTATTTGGGCACCAGTCGTTTAATGTACTTAACCACAAAATTGACCAGCGTTCCCTTGGCGGCCGAGAGCTGATCGCCCATGCGCGTCAGAATAACGTGCCGCACCTGCGTGTTATGCGCCACTTTTTCCAGCGTATGCGCGAAATTGGAGACGATGACAATCGCGCTGGCGCCGCTGTCTTTTAACTGATGCTCCAGTTCACGCGGGGTATAGAGCGGATTAACGTTAACCACCACCATACCTGCGCGTAAAATGCCAAATAATGCGATCGGATATTGCAACAAATTCGGCATCATCAATGCCACGCGATCGCCCTTCTTCAACTTAAGCTGGTGTTGCAGATAGGCGGCGAATGCCCGGCTACGCGCTTCCAGTTTACCAAAGGTCATCACCTCGCCCATGTTGATAAATGCCGGTCTGTCGGCGTAACGCGTTACCGCATTTTCAAACATGTCAACCAACGAGGAATAGCTATCCGGATCGATGATTGCAGGGACATCCGCCGGATAGCGGGATAGCCAAATTTTGTCCAAAACATTACTCCCGAGATATTTTCTTAATAGCACCATCAATCTCTGAGCCGAATTGCCATTAACATTAACTTAACTTATTCCATTAATTAATAATCCCGCTATGCTCAGGTTGCGAGGTCGATCACTTAATTTTATGTTAAAAATTCATTAAAAAAAATCAGGCAACCTAGGTCGCCTGATTCGCTATCATGCGTGTCAGCCGTATGTTTATTCGGTCACGAAGGTTTCAATCTCAGCGGGACCATACCAGCCGCCGAACCCCCAACCGGGGCCCCAGCCATAACGGCCATGCCATCCCCAGGGGCCTGGGCCAGGACCATAAGGGTTCACCACGCGCTGCACGACATTCCAGCGTTTATATCCCTGGGCGTCGACCACCACATAGCGATAGGGCCGATCGCCAATAGCGCCCTGCTCCGTTCCCGTAATGGGGCCGACAACGGTAACTAATCTGTTTTGAAAATCAACGGGTTCCAAAAAATGATTAACGTAAGCAATAAACCGCCCTTCGGAAGGAGAATCCAGACGAGGTCTGGCCGCGCTATCCAGCGGCATGCTGGCAATTTCCAGGCGCGTTCTGTTAGCCTCGTTGCGAATACCGACCACGCGTCCGCCAAAACGGGATTCCTGCCCGACATAGAGCTGAGGCGCATTCATTACCCGGACAAGATCGTCCTGCGGCGTTGGCGATGTCCCTTTGATCGCATCAGGGACAGTGACGCATCCAGACAGCAACAGTACGGCAGCCGCAACAACACCGCCCCGCAGCGTGCGTGGTATTTGCATTAGCCAAGCTCGCTGATTCTGCATAATCATCATTTTCATGGCATACACCTTTTTCAATGCCTTCGAAGCCTGATAGTTAGACTGTAATGCATAGAATAAGTTGCTGTTCATTCACGTCCGGGCAATTTTTTCCAGGCGACTTCATTACGCAAATAACGGGGTTGTGCCAGTTCAACGCTAACGGCCTGGCCCGCGATCCATTGCTGATGCGCCAGCGGCAGCATATCTTCCGCCTGCGGTAAAAGCGTTTCGCCATCCACCAGGGTGACCGCCGGATGATTCACCAGATCGGCATAGGTTTTCCATCCCGTACCGACCGTCGCCCACTCGCCGCGCAGCGATTCCGTCAGCGCCTGAACCTGCTGCGGCGTCAGCACCGCCTCAGAAGATCCGCCTTGCCAGCGGCCATCGGCTTCCCGCTGATATTGCGCCCAGTAAACCTCGCCCATACGGGCATCTATCGCCGCCAATATCCGCGTCGCGCCGCGACGGCGAAAAGCGCCCTGCGCCATGGTTGCCAATGTGGAAATACCGATCATCGGCAGTTCGGCGCCCAGCGCCAGCCCCTGCGCGATACCAATGCCAATACGCACGCCGGTAAAACTCCCCGGCCCCTGACCGAATGCCAGCGCATCTAACGCATTGAGCGTCAAACCGCTTTCCGCCAGCACTTGCTGGACCATCGGCAACACGCGTTGCGTATGTTCTCGGGGACAAACTTCAAATAAAGAATGAATTTCACCATCATTCCAGAGTGCGACGGAACAGGCTTCCGTCGCGGTATCAAGCGCTAGAATTCGCGTAGACATGCCAACCTCAGGCGGGAAAAATAAACCTTAACGGCGCGCATCATAGCATATATCCCCCACATACTTGAGTGAAGCATAGCGCGAACCGCTGGTTTTATCTGATTGATGCGTCACTACTTTAGCCAGTGAGCGCGCCCGAATGCCAGATTATCGGCGCGCGGATCATCGCCGTTATGCTTTGCGGGTAAGAAATTCGATGGCCTGCCCAAGATCGCGCGTACGCGGCGCCGGCGGCAGGCTGTTGAGAAAGACCTCGCCATACGGACGCATAACCAGCCGGTTATCACAAATAACCAACACGCCGCGATCGTCAATATCGCGAATCAACCGGCCGACGCCCTGTTTCAGGGTAATAACCGCATCCGGTAGTTGCACATCATCGAAGGGTTCGCCGCCACGCAAGCGGCAATCTTCAATACGCGCTTTCAATAGCGGATCTTCTGGCGAGGTAAACGGAAGTTTGTCGATAATCACACAGGATAGCGTATCGCCACGCACATCGACGCCCTCCCAAAAACTGCTGGTCGCCACCAAAAGCGCGTTGCCGGCGGAGACGAACTGCGAGAGGAGCTGCGCTTTACCGGTTTCTCCTTGCAATAGTACCGGCAGCGTCAGCGTGGCGCGGAACTCGGCGGCCAAATCGCGCATCATCTGATGCGAGGTACACAGCATAAAACAACGCCCCTGATTGGCTTCAATCAGCGGACACAGCATGGCGGCCAATTTGCGCGCGGCGCCCGGACGATTGGTTTCCGGCAGATAACGCGGCACGCAGAGCAATGCCTGACTGGCGTAATCAAACGGGCTTGGCAGCAGCAAGGTTTGGGTATTCGCCTCATCCAGCCCCAGCCGGTCGGTAAAATGATTCAGCCGATCGTTCACCGACAGCGTAGCCGAGGTAAAAATCCAGGCCGACGGTTTTTCCTTCATCAGTTCGCGAAAGCGATCGGCCACGGAAAGCGGCGTCAGCGCCAGAACAAAGTGCCGGGAACTGCATTCATACCAGTAGCTGTATCCTGATTGCTGGACATCCATCAGCCGCTTTAAACGACCGCGATATAATGTCGCCCGCTCAAAAGCGGCATCCAACAGCGCGGAGCGTCCCAAAGAGAGCTTGGCCACGTCGTAACACAGCTCCAGCGCATCATCCAACAGCAGCAGCGCGCGCTGAAGCGACGGTTGATTGAGGATTTCGCGCAGATTGCCCCTGAACCCCGGTTCGCCCAGCGCCAGACGAAAATCCTGCGTACTCTGCGTCAAACGATCGGCGCTTTTTTGTAATTGCGCCGCATCACGCACCTCTGTCCGGTAGGCGATGGTAATATCTTTCGCCAAATCCATCAGTTGGCGGCTGGACAGTTGCTGGCCAAAATATTGGCTGGCGATATCCGGGATCTGATGGGCCTCATCGAAAATCACCACGTCGCTGTCCGGGATCAACTCGGCAAAGCCGCTCTCTTTCACCACCATATCGGCTAAATATAAGTGGTGATTGACCACCACAATATCGGCATCCATCGCCTTGCGGCGCGCCTTGACCACAAAACACTCTTTGTAGCGCGGACAATCGCTGCCCAGGCAATTATCATTGGTGCTGGTGACCAGCGGCCAGACCGGGCTGTCTTCCGCCACGCCGGCGCAGGTCGTGACGTCGCCCTCCGTCGTTTCCGAGGACCACCCCCTCAGCCTGACCAGTTCGCTTAACGTTTCAGCGGGGAGATCGCCCCCGGCCAGCGATTGCTGGTCGAGACGCTCCAGGCAAAGATAGTTGGAGCGCCCTTTCAGCAGCGCCAGCTTCCCTTGGTATTTAAGCGCCTGCGCCACCATCGGCAGGTCTCGGTTGTAGAGTTGATCCTGTAACGCTTTCGATCCCGTCGAAATGATGACTTTTTTATCCGCCCGCAGGGCCGGCGCCAGATAAGCATAGGTTTTGCCTGTCCCGGTTCCCGCTTCCACCACCAGCGCCTGCTGCTTGCTGATAGCCTGAACAACGGCCTGAGCCATTTGCCGTTGAGGCTCTCGTGGATTAAACCCGCTGATGGCCTTCGCCAGCGCGCCATCGGTTGCAAAATCATCTATTACACGATCATTCGTCACACTGTCTCTCTTTGTAGGATGTTCTGACGGCCGGCGCCGTTAATAACCACGCCGCGCTGATTATGCCAATACTCAGTTGCCGCTACCACCCTAAATCAGGAGCGTCGCCGTTTACGGATCGACAGACCCGGGGCGAGGCTGCGCCGTGTCTCCCACGGTATCCAGACTTGAGATCTCCTGGATTTTCTCCGCGGAACCTAAAGACAACGAAAAGATTATGTTACGCTTGGCGGCGTTATTCACTCAAATTGGAGAGAGCGCACATTTATGTCAATTACCAGAATCGAACCTGAAGCCCGCTGGTCCAACGCCGTTATTCATAACAACACGCTGTATCATACCTGCGTAGCGGATAATCTGGATGGCGATGCCCAGGCGCAGACAAAAAATGCGCTGGCGGCATTGGACGATGTTCTGCAACGGGCGGGAACCGACAAAAGCCGCCTGTTGGATGTGACCATTTTTCTGGCCGATGCCGACGACCTTGCGGCCATGAACGCCGAATGGGACGCCTGGGTGGCGCCAGGCAGCGCGCCGGTACGTTGTACCGTACAGGCTAAGCTGATGGATCCAAAATACAAACTTGAAATAAAAGTGATTGCCGCGCTGTAAAAACGGCCAGAGGGAAGGACGATCAGTGTTCTTCCTCTTCTTCTCCGTCATCAAAAGAGTAGGTTTCGCCCTCTTCCAATTCGTTATTTTCTTCATCTTCTTCAAACATCGCGGTGATCATCTCTCCCTGATGTTCTTCACGGATCTCCGCCGCTACGGTTGCGATAGCCTGACCGCTGCTCATTCCCTGCGACATCAGTTCCTGAATACGCTCCACGGCTTTTTGCTGCTGCTCATGCGTCAGCGCGGGCATGCCTGCAATCATGTTAAACTCCTGCTGGTTGGAACGGGGGCATATCATCGCACGCTATCTCAGCCGTACACCAGAACTTCCGGTTTGTGATACGCTCATCGTCTGAATGATATGAAGCTCCCGGCCGGTACAAAAAATATTTACCTGCAAAGCATGAGATTATACAAAAATACGATGCGTTCATTCCCCGTCTATCACTCACTGCCCTATCAACCGCAGGCGTTATTGACGCTTTTCGCGGCGTTTTCATCACAGCCGTGGGCAATGTTATTGCACTCCGGTTTTGCCGATCATCCCCATAACCGTTTTGACATCATGGTCGCCGACCCGCGAGTCACGTTATGCACCCGTGGCGGACAGACGGAAATCACCCAGGGCGATAACCAGCAGACATCCGACGCCGATCCCTTTGCGTTATTGCAGCAACAGCTTGACCGACTGGGCATCGCCGCCGACGCGAGCCCGGATTTCCCTTTCCAGGGCGGCGCGCTCGGGCTGTTCGGCTATGATCTGGGGCGACGCGTTGAGAAATTGCCTACGCAGGCAGCGCGGGATATCAACCTGCCCGACATGGCTATCGGCCTGTATGACTGGGCGCTAATCGCCGACCATCAGCGTCAGGCATTAACGTTGATCGTACATGGCGATCTTCAGGCAAGATTGGACTGGCTGGCGAATTCGCCCGCGAGCCGTCATCAACCGGACTTTCGGCTCACCGGCCCGTGGCGCGCCAATATGTCGCGTGAAGAGTACGGCGAAAAGTTTGGTAAAATACAGGATTATCTGCTGTCCGGCGATTGCTATCAGGTCAACCTGGCGCAGCGCTTTGTCGCCGACTATGCAGGCGATGAATGGCAGGCTTTTTTACGTCTGTCCGCCACGAATAAAGCGCCGTTTTCCGCGTTTCTGCGCCTGCCGGAAAATACCGTTGTCAGCCTCTCTCCCGAACGTTTTCTGTGGCTGGAAAATCAACAGATTCAGACCCGGCCGATAAAAGGCACGCTGCCGCGGCTGGCGGATAAAGACGCCGATGCCGCACAGGCTGCGCGACTGGCTCAGTCGGAGAAAGATCGGGCGGAAAACCTGATGATTGTCGATTTACTGCGCAATGATATTGGCCGGGTCGCGGTTCCCGGCAGCGTTCGCGTACCAGAGCTGTTCGTTGTTGAACCCTTCCCCGCGGTTCATCATCTGGTCAGCACGATCGTGGCCGAATTGCCCCGGACCTGCCACGCGTCTGCGCTGCTGCGAGCCTGTTTTCCGGGCGGTTCCATTACCGGCGCGCCCAAAATCCGTGCAATGCAGATTATTGAAGAACTGGAGCCGCAGCGGCGTAACGGCTATTGCGGCAGCATTGGCTACCTGAGCATTTGCGGAACCATGGATACCAATATCGCCATCCGAACGCTGCTCACCGAACAGGGGAAAATATACTGCTGGGCCGGCGGCGGTATCGTCGCCGACAGTCAGGCGCAGGCGGAATATCAGGAAACTTTTGATAAAATAGATCGCATCCTGCCGGTATTAAGTCCGTTGGATCGTCAGCCAGACCCTAAACAAGACCAGGTTAATATTCGTGATATATTCAGTGAATGAGGCAGAGTTGCCGCCATTGCCGTCTACCACGCCTTTCGATCTGGCGGAGTTTATCACGCGTTTCCAACTGCAAACGCTGCGCGCCGCATCGCCGGTTCACCAGTTACGAAAAGCGGCCGTTCTGGTGCCGATTGTTTGTCACCAAAAACCGACATTACTTCTGACCCGCCGGTCGTCGGCGCTCAGGAAACATGCCGGACAGGTCGCGTTCCCCGGAGGAGCCGCCGATAGCGGCGATCGCTCGCCGATCGAGACAGCCTTGCGCGAAGCACAGGAAGAAGTCGCTATCCCGCCGCAGGCGGTACGGGTTCTCGGCGTCTTGCCGCCCGTCGACAGCGTGAGCGGGTTCCAGGTCACCCCTGTCGTCGGCCTGATTTCCGCGCAGATCCGTTTTCAGCCGAATGAGGGTGAAGTGGCGGAGTTGTTTGAAATGCCGCTCGACGTCGCGTTCGCGCTGGAACGCTATCATGTGCTGGATATTGAGCGGCGGCGGAAACCGCATCGGGTTTATCTTTCCTGGTATCAGCAGCAGTTCGTCTGGGGATTGACGGCATCGATCATTCGTCAGCTCGCGCTGCATGTTTCCGATAGCCCATGATATTTTTACTCTTTTTTTTATTTCCCAACGCCGCTTTCGCGCCATTATCCATAAAGTAAAAATAGTTAATTTTATTATTAATCCTTTTCTTCCCGCCTAATACGCTCTAGCGTTCTCCGCAATAAATTTGCTTATCCATTGGCATAAGTTTATTTCATGCGAAAAGGGAAACCTCGCAACATATTCCACACTACAATAGCCCGTTCTGAGAGTTTTATTCTAGCCTTTGGGTATGGTCTGCGCTTTTAAGGAGTTTTTAGCGTGATAAGCGTTTTCGACATGTTTAAAATCGGTATTGGCCCCTCCAGCTCTCATACAGTAGGACCGATGAAAGCCGGTAAGCAGTTTGTCGATGAGTTAATAAGTCAGAATTTACTGACGGCCACCACGCGTATCGCCGTTGATGTTTACGGTTCGCTATCGCTAACAGGGAAAGGACACCATACCGATATCGCCATCATCATGGGACTGGCCGGCAATATGCCGGATAGCGTCGATATCGATGCCATACCGGGCTTTATCCGAGACGTTGAGCAGCGTGAGCGGCTGTTGCTGGCGGACGGCCGCCATGAAGTCGATTTTCCCCGTGAAGGCGGGATGGTTTTTCGCAGCGAAAACCTGCCGCTGCATGAAAATGGGATGACCATCACCGCGTTTGCCGGGAATAAAGCGGTTTTCAGCAAGACCTATTACTCCATCGGCGGCGGATTTATCGTTGACGAAGAACACTTTGGCAAAAGCGTTTTAACCGAAGTCTCCGTGCCTTACGCCTTTAATTCGGCGAAAGAGATGCTGGCGCACTGCAAGCAAAGCGGGCTTTCGCTGTCCGGTCTGGTGATGCGCAATGAACTGGCGTTACATAGCCGTCAAGATATCGACGCGTATTTCTCGGATATCTGGCATGCCATGCGCGCCTGTATTGACCGCGGCGTGAATACCGAAGGGGTGTTGCCCGGCCCGCTGCGCGTTCCCCGCCGGGCATCGGCGCTGCGCCGCCTGCTGGTGGCTTCCGACAAACTGTCAAACGATCCGATGAATGTCGTCGATTGGGTAAACATGTTTGCGCTGGCCGTGAACGAGGAAAATGCGGCCGGCGGACGCGTCGTGACGGCGCCGACCAATGGCGCCTGCGGCATCGTGCCTGCCGTTCTCGCGTATTACGACCACTTTATTGAGCCGGTTGAACCGGGCATTTATATCCGCTATTTCCTTGCCGCTGGCGCAGTCGGTATCTTATACAAAATGAACGCTTCCATTTCCGGTGCCGAAGTAGGCTGTCAGGGCGAAGTGGGCGTCGCCTGTTCGATGGCGGCGGCCGGTCTGGCGGAATTGATGGGCGCCAGCCCGGAGCAGGTCTGCGTGGCGGCGGAAATTGGTATGGAACACAATCTTGGCTTAACCTGCGATCCGGTCGCCGGTCAGGTTCAGGTGCCGTGCATTGAGCGTAACGCCATCGCGGCGGTGAAGGCCATTAACGCCGCGCGTATGGCGGTGCGTCGTACCAGCGAGGCGCGCGTGTCGCTGGATAAGGTCATTGAGACCATGTATGAAACCGGCAAGGATATGAACGCCAAATATCGTGAGACGTCCCGCGGCGGATTAGCGATAAAGGTGCAATGCGACTAAATCTCTCTCTGCCACAGCCGATCGGCGGGTTCACTCCCCCGCCGATATCCGGCATCGCCCTTCCCGCCTGATATTCCATTAGCGCGCGCCGACCACCTTCGCCGCGTTTTTAGTCCCTGCTTTACCGCCTGCGCCATCATTCCCCCTCGTTGGTCGATAGACAAAGACCGCTTCACAACGTAATACGGCTTGCCCGTTGGGAGCAAGCCGTATTGGTGGCATCCGGCCGGTGACAAACATCATCACTGGCAAGAGGCGCGTAACTACTCTTCTTTGTCTTCAACCGGTTCGGTGATTTTTTCAACCCGTACTAGTTCAATACGATATTCCGAGACTTCCAGGATTTGAAAGCGCAGTCGATGAAGCTCGATGATATCCCCTACCTGAGGGAATTCATCGCTGTGCGACAGCAACAGCCCCGCCAACGACGAATAGTCCTCTTTCGGACTGACCAGATCGTTGCTGTTGAGCACCTGCTGCAAAGAGTGCAGATCGGTGCCGCCCTTCACCAGCCAGCCATCGCCATCGGCAACGATTTCCAGCGTCTCATCTTCATCCGGAAACTCGCCGGCGATCGCTTCCAGCACATCCAATGGCGTCACCAGCCCCTGCACCACGCCGAACTCGTTGGTAACCATCACCAGGCCGCCCTTGGCCCGGCGCAGCACCGGCAGCAGATTAATGACGTCCAGCGTCTCCGGCACCACAATCGGCGGATTTGCCGCGGCGAAACTCTCCACATCGGTGTGCTCTTCCAACGCGACCAGCAGATCTTTGGCGCGTACAACACCGATGATTTCGTCCAGAGAGCCGCGGCAAACCGGGAACAGGCTGTGAGGCGTATCCAGCAACTGTACCCGGATTTCCTCGACGGAGCGTTCGCTGTCCACCCAGGAAATCTCCGTGCGGGGGGTCATCACGCTGCGTAAAGAACGCGACGCCAGCGTCAGAACACCGCTGATCATATAGCGTTCTTCCTCAGCGAAGGTTTCAGACATGACTTTTCGCGGCTCATCGTCCTCATCGCGGGTCGTCTTTCTGGCGCCCATCAGGCGTAGAATCGCCTCGGCGGTACGCTCACGCAAAGGCCGCCGCGACTGATGCTTCATAAAGTTATGTCGGGCAATCTGATTAAACATTTCGATCAGGATCGAGAAGCCGATCGCCGCATACAGATAGCCTTTGGGAATATGGAAACCGAAACCTTCCGCCACCAGGCTTAAACCAATCATCAGCAGGAAGCTGAGGCACAGCACCACCACGGTGGGATGCGCATTCACAAACTTGGTCAGCGGTTTGGACGCCAACAGCATCATCCCCATCGCAATAATGACCGCGGTCATCATGACGCCAAGATGGTTAACCATTCCCACCGCCGTAATCACCGCATCCAGCGAGAATACCGCATCCAGAACGACAATCTGCGCCACCACGACCCAAAAACTGGCGTGCGCGCGGTTGCCATGCTCATCATGCGATTTATTTTCCAGCCGCTCATGTAGCTCCATGGTGGCCTTAAACAGTAAGAACAGCCCCCCGGTCAACAGAATAAGATCGCGGCCTGAGAAACTGAAATCGCCGACATGAAACAGCGGCCGTGTCAGCGTGACCATCCAGGAAATCAGGGACAATAGCCCCAGGCGCATTAATAGGGCCAACGATAAACCGATGATGCGGGCTTTATCTCGCTGCCTGGACGGTAATTTATCCGCCAGAATGGCGATAAACACCAAATTGTCGATACCCAGAACAATTTCAAGTACCACCAGCGTCAATAGGCCTGCCCAGATTGAAGGATCCAGCAAAAACTCCATGTCAGACTCCGAAAAATGAACGAGCAGATGACATCAATACATTCACTGCATTGAATGGTAATAAGAAGAGTTGGTATGAATCAGAATGACTTTGAAAGTGGTTAGAATGACTAATCGAGTACAGAAAACCACCATCGTTAGCGGGTATACAGAGAACGTTTTGTCGGTGACGGTCCATGGGAGGGGCTGCTGCCCGGTGCTCCTAAGTAATTTAACAGGAGATTACTCTAACAGGTTGCTCCTATTTTTCACAAAGACTTTCTTACACCCTTTAATTGCCTAAATGCATGTAACATTTTCGTTATTTACTCCACACTTTCATAACAGTGCATATTTTACGCGATCACCATCACACTATTTATTTTTTCGGTGGGTAAAATAAATCCGGCAAACTGTTGATTTACAGTTGATAGCTAGAACGAGAATTCATTAAATACCATGAATTCATTGTGGAAATTTCACCTATTGGACAACCAGATTAGATTCTTTCGACTATACAGATACTGTAACGGTTAATCGTCTATCGTCAGGCGTTAACCCTATATCCCGATACATTACACACACAATTTGATCGTGAATAATGAGGAGGTAGCAAGTGAGTATTGCAATAATGCTATGCACTCACGGTACCACCGCAGGGCCGCTGCTTAAAACAGCCGAAATGATTCTGGGTGAACAACAAAACGTTGCCTGGATAGATTTCATCCCCGGTGAGAATGCTGAAACGTTGATGGAAAAATATCAGGAGAAGTTATCCCATCTAGATACTTCGCTTGGCGTATTGTTTTTAGTCGATACCTGGGGGGGCAGTCCTTTTAACGCTGCCAGCCGTATGGTAACGGACAAGGAGAACTACGAAGTTATTGCCGGGGTAAATATTCCCATGCTGGCGGAAACGTTTATGGCTCGGGACGATAATCCGGCATTTGCCGATCTGGTTTCCATTGCCCTTGAAGCTGGCCGGGACGGCGTGAAAGCGTTGAAAGCGCAAGAGCAGCAGCAGAAAACCACTGCCGTATCCCCTCCTCCTAAAGCGCCCGCCGCGGCTCCCGTTGCCGGTACCGGCGGCCATATGAAGATCGGATTGGCGCGTATCGATGACCGTTTGATTCACGGTCAGGTCGCCACCCGCTGGACCAAAGAAACCAACGTCGCCCGCATTATCGTGGTCAGTGACGAGGTTGCCGCCGACAACGTGCGCAAAACGTTATTGACGCAGGTTGCGCCGCCGGGCGTTACCGCTCATGTGGTCGATGTGGCGAAAGCGATTCGCGTTTATAACAACCCGAAATACGCGTCCGATCGCGTTATGCTGTTATTTACCAACCCGACCGACGTACTCACGCTGGTTGAGAATGGCGTAAAAATACCCTCGGTCAACATTGGAGGCATGGCATTCCGGCAGGGGAAAACGCAGGTCAATAATGCGGTTTCCATTGATGAAAAAGATATTGCCGCATTTAAGGAGCTGGATAAACGCGGGATTGAATTGGAAGTTAGAAAGGTTTCAAGTGATACCAAGCTCAAAATGATGGACTTAATCAATAAGATGGCTCGTTAGCACATTCATAAATAACGCTGTTTAACGATTTATTTTATACCCAATAGATTTCGAGGTGCAGGAAGGCGGCAATCGAGTGAATCTCCTGGAACTTACTCAAGTAAGTGACTGGGGTGAACGAGAGCAGCCAACGCATCTGCAACTTGAAAGATTAAGGGGATACTCAGAAACGTTTTTCATAGGAGAAGTACAATGGAGATTACCACGCTTCAAATTGTGCTGATATTTCTCGTAGCTTGCGTCTCGGGGATGGGATCGATTCTTGATGAATTTCAGTTCCACCGTCCGCTTGTCGCCTGTACGCTTATTGGTGCGATACTTGGCGACCTGCAAACCGGGATCATTATCGGCGGTACATTGGAAATGATCGCTCTCGGCTGGATGAACATTGGCGCGGCGGTCGCGCCCGATGCGGCTCTGGCTTCCATTATTTCAACCATTCTGGTCATTGCGGGCGGACAGAGCGTCGGTGCGGGGATTGCACTGGCTATTCCGTTGGCTGCGGCGGGCCAGGTACTGACGATTATTGTCCGCACCATTACCGTTGCCTTCCAACACGCGGCCGATAGCGCGGCGGAACGCGGTAACTTGAGCGCCATCAGTTGGCTGCACGTATCAGCCTTGCTCCTTCAGGCAATGCGTATTGCGATCCCGGCCGTTATCGTTGCGATATCTGTCGGTACGGATGCCGTTCACGCCATGTTGAATTCGATTCCGGATGTCGTCACCAACGGCCTGAATATCGCCGGCGGGATGATTGTGGTCGTCGGTTATGCCATGGTCATCAACATGATGCGCGCCGGCTATCTGATGCCGTTCTTCTATCTCGGTTTCGTTACCGCCGCATTCACCGATTTCAACCTGGTCGCGCTGGGCGTCATTGGCGTGGTCATGGCCGTGCTGTATATCCAGCTCAGCCCGAAATACAACAAGGTGCAGGGTCAACCTGTGGCGGCCGGCAACAACGATCTTGATAACGAACTGGACTAATAGGAGTGAGAGAAATGGTTGAATCAACTAATGTCAAAAAACTCACTGCCAGCGACATTCGCGGTGTGTTTATTCGCTCCAACCTGTTCCAGGGGTCATGGAACTTTGAACGTATGCAGGCGCTCGGCTTCTGTTTTTCCATGGTGCCGGTGATCCGCCGTCTTTACCCTGAAAACTCGGAAGAGCGCAAGCAGGCGATTAAGCGCCACCTGGAGTTCTTCAATACCCAGCCGTTTGTCGCCGCCCCGATCCTGGGCGTGACGATGGCGATGGAAGAGCAACGCGCGAACGGCGCGCCGATTGATGACGGTGCGATCAACGGCCTGAAAGTCGGTCTGATGGGACCGCTGGCGGGCGTCGGCGACCCGATATTCTGGGGCACCGCCCGTCCTGTCTTTGCCGCGTTGGGCGCAGGTATCGCCATGAGCGGCAGCCTGCTGGGCCCGGTTCTCTTTTTCGTCCTGTTCAACCTGGTCCGACTGCTGGTTCGCTACTATGGCGTCGCTTACGGCTATCGTAAAGGCGTGGATATCGTGAGCGATATGGGCGGCGGTTTCCTGCAGAAGATGACCGAGGGGGCATCGATTCTCGGCCTATTTGTCATGGGAGCGTTGGTCAATAAATGGACCCACGTCAACGTTCCGATGGTGGTTTCAAGGGTAACCAACCAAAACGGAGAAACCACGGTGACCACGGTTCAGTCAATTCTGGACCAGCTCATGCCGGGATTGATTCCCCTACTGCTGACATTCGGCTGTATGTGGCTGTTAAGACGTAAGGTGAACGCCCTGTGGCTCATTATGGGGTTCTTTGCCATCGGTATCTTTGGCTATTGGATCGGCCTGTTAGGTCTGTAATACGTTAATCTGCCGGAGGCCGCGCCTCCGGCAGATGCTATTCTGAAGCATAATTCAACGCGGAAAGCCGCATTGCCGAGTAAACTACCCCCTTCCCACCTTCACGCCTGGAGTTATCTATGACGGGTACGGATATCGCTCTGATTTTATCAATCGCACTGGCGCTGGCTTATGCCATCTATGACGAGTTCATCATGGATAGGTTAAAAGGCGAAACTCGGCTCCGCGTGTCGCTGAAGCGCGTAAACCGCCTGGATGCCCTGATCTTTATCGGTTTGGTGATCATTCTTATTTATCGAAATGTGATGAATAACGGTGCGATAATTACTACTTCGCTTTTGCTTTCTCTGGCATTTATGGCGATCTATCTTGCCTATATTCGTCGTCCTAAGTTGTTGTTTAAATCAACAGGTTTCTTTTATGCCAATATATTTATCCTTTATAATCGAATTAAGAACATGAATTTATCCGAAGACGGCATCCTGGTAATTGACTTAGAAAAACGTCGATTATTAATACAGGTAAACCAGCTTGACGATCTGGAGAAAATATATAAATTCATGGTTGAAAATCAATAAGATATCGTTTTTACATTATGAATTTAAAATATTATTAAACATTCCATTAACTTGTTTGTGGTATTTTATCCCTATCAATCTCGTTGTTATTTTATGCAATAACTATTCATTTTTATTAAATGAAAATCATTATCAATCGCATTGTTAACACGTAATTTTTTTATTGTTGTTTGATCTATAAATAATATGTTAAGGTTGCGCCGTCATTGGGGAGTAGCCGGTTTCTGAAACCTAATTCAGAAATGCTCGTATCAACATACTCGTTTTATATGCAGGATAATTTATAAAACGTGGTGCGGGCGGCCGATGGGCAGGCGAGACCATAGACACGATGATCATCATGAGGTTGGGGATGATCGACGTGGATATGGAGAAACACCCAGCCGAGGCTACTTAACATGAACCTATCAGCTACACTCATCCTTGCTTTTGGCATGTCTATGGATGCCTTCGCCGCGTCTATTGGTAAAGGCGCCGTATTACATAAGCCTAGATTTCGCGATGCCGTGCGGACCGGCCTTATTTTTGGCGTGATAGAAGCCATTACGCCGTTAATCGGCTGGGCGCTTGGTTTCTTCGCCAGTCGGTACGTTCTAGAATGGGATCACTGGGTTGCCTTCAGCCTGTTGTTTATCCTTGGCGTGCGGATGATTATGAATGGCAGCCAAACGTCGAAAAGTTCTCACAAAGAGCAAATCAGAAAACATAGTTTGCCTCTCCTGATTTGCACCGCTATCGCCACCAGTCTGGATGCCATGGCGATAGGCGTAGGATTAGCCTTTCTGCAGGTCAATATTTTTCACACCGCGATGGTTATTGGCTGTGCGACCATGATTATGGTGACGTTGGGAATGTTAATCGGGCGCTATATCGGCCCTCTTCTGGGTAAAAAAGCGGAAATCGTCGGCGGCCTGGTGCTCATCGGTATTGGCTGCAATATCCTCTACGAACATATTGGCTATCTGGCCTGATCCCCTGTTACGCCACCCGCGATGATGTTATCGGCGCAGGGAATGTCTTCCCTGCCCGTATTCGGTTATCAAATCAACCTGTAGCGACTTTTAACGATGAAGAGTATATACCGATTATCGGCAGGCGCTGTTATCATCGACACGCTGGTGTAGCCGGATAATAAAATCGGTCTCGCAGGTGAATTGATCGGTTTCCTGTAATTTTTTACCGACTTCCGGCGTCGCTCGCCAAGCGAACGGCGTCATCTGTAACAATGCGGCCCCTTCCTGCCCCGACAGTTGCATCGGGTATGCCAACGTTTGCTGCTCCATCAACTGAAAGCCAGACAGCGTTTCCTCTCTGTTCGGATGTAACTGCACCCGATCATAGACTTCCGCCTTTAATTGATAAAGATGCCGCGGCCCCGGCGATACGGTAACCACCCATCCTCCCGCTTTGACGGTGCGTTGTAATTCAGCATCATTACAGGGCGCATAAATTTTCAATAGCGCATCCAATGACCGATCGCTAAACGGCAGTCGTTGACTTGATGCGACGCAATAATCAACCTCCCGATAACGCTTCGCGGCGCGTTGTATCGCGGCCTTTGAAACATCCAATCCATAAACCACCATTGCTGGCCGACGTTGCTTAAGGCGGTCAGCCAGAGCAGAGGTGTAATATCCTTCCCCACAGCCGATATCCAGCAACGCGGCGGCGGTATCCGGTAAGATCTCATTAATGCGCTGCGTAACATAGTCACGCAACGGTTGGTAATGCCCCGCATCCAGAAACATCCTGCGCGCCTGCATCATTTCAGCACTGTCGCCCGGTTGTTTGGAACGCTTGAACTGCACCGGCAATAAATTTACATAACCTTCTTTCGCACAATCAAAGTGATGGCGACCACAGCTCCATTGCTGTTTTATTCGGTGTAATGGTTGCTGACACAGCGGGCATTGATAAGCCATCAGCATGTTTTCCTGCTTCAAAAAGAGTATTTATTAAATATCAGACAACAAAAAACCCGCACCAAGGCGGGTTTTGCAACGTAAGCGGTTATTACAGCGCGGTAACGTTGACTGCAGATGGACCTTTCTGACCATCTTGGATTTCGAACTCTACGCTCTGGCCTTCAGCCAGCGTTTTGAAACCGTTGCCTTGAATTGCAGAGAAGTGTACGAATACGTCTTTGCTACCGTCAGCAGGAGTGATGAAGCCGAAGCCTTTAGATTCATTGAACCACTTAACCTGACCTTTAATCTTTGCCATTTCAGATATTTCCTTTAATTGTTTAAACCGCCAGAGGCGTATACAGACAAACCAAAGTCGTTACTGCGTGAGGCACTAAGATAAGGATCGGCAGAGAAGCGGTATTCAACGCTAACGTTTGTACTCAAGACTTCTTTACTGAAAATGCCATTCATATACAGAACTGTACCTCGTTTTACCCAAGTGCGTTATTACACACTCCGCAGTTGATGGCAAGCCATTTTTTACCACTAGTAGACCTGCCGCACAGATTGACGCCGTTGATAAGCGACTAAATGCGCAATAACACACTAAATCTCTGTAAATAATAGGGTTAAGCATATTTTTTACTGATGAATCCCACCATTTACATATAGCTATAGAAAACACCGTCCGTGGCGTAATTGCAACCATTACGCCACGCCATAGGAAAATACGATGAGATTAACGGCTGACACGAAAACGCGCGGATAAACGCGGGAATGATAGCGATAACATATTGATTATATTTACAATATATCGCCACCATGAATGCTATGTTTTTCGACAGGGTCTCAGATCGGAAAGTAAGAAACAATCGTTTTGCTTTCTTTTCTGGATTAATTCCCTATTAACATCACAATAAACAGTGGAACCAACAGAATAAGTAAAAGCCAGCTTGCCAGTTTCCAACGTCTTTCGGATTTGATGCTCATATCTTTGTTCCTCGCAGGATAAAACCTATGCCAAAACCCCATTCATAATGTTTTATCGGCAACACTCGCCATTTTTTTAGCCCTTGGTTGTATAGCGGACGATTGCGATTTATTCCCTATGAACAGTGCGAATATTCCCCATTAGCATTAGACTTACGTTGCAAGGTTGATTGCGTTTTATTAAATTAGAGCAGCATGTTTGTTACTGAAGAGGCAATATGGGTTTTTCCCACATAGACATACAGCTAGCCCCCCGCCGAGTCATCCAACGCGCCGCCACCTTCCATCTGTCTCTTGACTTAAATGATATTGATAATTATTCTCAAAAATTATTCACAGCTTGTAAGGATATATGCATGATTGGTTCTCTGGCCCGGTTACCCCCTTTTTGGCATCGCATTATTTTGTCTTGCGCCCTACTCTTCACGTCCGTGTCCGCCGCCTCTGCCGCGGAAAAACTCAAAGTGGTCACCACATTCACCATTATTCAGGATATTGCGCAGAATATTGCCGGGGATGCCGCCACGGTAGAATCCATTACCAAGCCCGGCGCCGAGATCCATGATTATCAGCCCACGCCACGCGACATCGTTAAAGCGCAGTCCGCTCAGTTGATACTCTGGAACGGTATGAACTTGGAACGCTGGTTTGAGCGCTTTTTTGAAAACGTTAAAGATGTTCCGGCGGTGGTGGTGACGGAAGGCATTACCCCGCTTCCGATCCGCGGGGGCAGCTATAACGGGAACCCCAATCCCCACGCCTGGATGTCGCCGTCGAACGCCCTAATCTATATTGAAAATATCCGGGCGGGATTGGTGAAATATGATCCGGCCAATGCGGAAATCTATAACCGCAACGCTAAAACCTATGCAGAAAAGATCAAAGCGATTGATTCGCCATTGCGTGACCGACTGTCGCGCATTCCCGAACAGCAGCGTTGGCTGGTTACCAGCGAAGGGGCATTTAGTTATCTGGCGAATGATTACCAATTCAAGGAAGTCTATCTATGGCCGATCAACGCCGATGAGCAAGGTTCTCCTCAACAGGTGCGTCATGTGATTGATACCGTTCGGGCGGAAAAAATCCCGGTGGTATTCAGTGAAAGCACCATCTCGGATAAACCGATAAAACAAGTAAGCAAAGAAACCGGCGCCAAGTATGGCGGCGTACTTTATGTTGATTCCCTGTCGAACGAAAAAGGCCCGGTGCCCACCTATATTGACCTGTTGCAAGTGACGGTAGATACCATCGCTAAAGGATTTGATCAATGAGCAGTGATACAATGACAACACAATCATTAGAGGTCAATGATGTCTCCGTCACCTACAGTAATGGACATCAGGCAATTCGGCATGCTTCTTTCGCATTGAGCGGCGGCACCATCTGCGCGCTGGTGGGCATTAACGGCAGTGGAAAATCCACCTTATTCAAAAGCATCATGGGTCTGGTGAAACCCACGGCAGGGCAAGTGCTGCTGAACAAAAAACCCATTATTCAGGCGCTGAAACAGAATCTGGTTGCCTACGTTCCCCAAACCGAAGACGTCGACTGGAACTTCCCGGTACTGGTCTCCGATGTGGTGATGATGGGACGCTACGGGAAAATGAATTTTCTACGCATTCCCAGCCAGCGGGATCGCAGCATCGTCGCTGAATCACTGGAACGCGTCGGCCTTACGGCCTTACACCACCGTCAGATAGGCGAATTATCCGGCGGCCAGAAAAAACGGGTTTTCCTGGCACGCGCGCTGGCGCAGCAAGGCAGCGTTTTGCTCTTGGATGAACCCTTTACCGGCGTCGACGTAAAAACGGAAAATGCGATTATCGATCTGCTGCGCACTTTACGCGACGAAGGGCACCTGATTCTGGTTGCGACGCATAACCTCGGCAGCGTGCCGGAATTCTGCGATAACGTCATCCTGGTGAACGGAACCGTTCTGGCGTCGGGCCCGACGCACAGTACCTTCACCCAGAGTAACCTCGAAAAAACCTTTGGCGGCGTGCTGCGTCATATCAATCTCGGCGGGCCTAATCTTCATGACGACGACGATGCCCGCACGGTGACCGTACTGACCGATGACGAACGCCCCGCTGTTTTCTATGGCTCCACCAAGAGCGATCCTCCCGCCGTCCGCCATCTCCCGGAGGAGAAAAAAACACGATGATCGACACCTTATTGCAACCCTTCGGCTACAACTACATGGTTAACGCTATCTGGGTCAGCGCGATTGTCGGCGGCGTTTGCGCATTTCTTTCTGCCTATCTGATGCTGAAAGGCTGGTCGTTGATGGGCGATGCGTTGTCGCACTCGGTAGTGCCGGGCGTCGCCGGAGCCTATGCCTTAGGACTGCCGTATGCCGCCGGCGCTTTTTTTACCGGTATGCTGGCCGCGCTGGCGATGACGCTAATCCGCCACATCACCCGCCTGCGTGAAGACGCGGTGATCGGTTTTATCTTTTCAACGTTTTTTGCCGTCGGACTGCTCATCATCTCGCTCAATCCCACGTCCGTTAACGTGCAGTCGATTATTTTCGGCAATATTCTGGGGATCGCCGATGAAGACATCCTTCAGGTGGAGATCATTATTGGCGTCACCTTCGTGATCCTCTGTCTGCTATGGAAAGATCTGCTGGCGGTGTTTTTTGATGAAAACCACGCCCGCTCCATTGGCCTTTCCCCCCTGAGGCTGAAGATTCTTTTCTTTACCCTGCTCAGCGCCTGCACCGTCGCCGCGTTACAAACCGTTGGGGCGATTCTGGTGATCGCGATGGTGATTACCCCCGGCGCGACCGCTTATCTGCTCACCGATCGTTTCAGCCGTCTGGTGCTGATTGCCATCGCGCTCGGCGCATGCACCAGCGCCATCGGCGCTTATCTGAGTTTTTTCCTTGATGGCGCCACGGGGGGCGTTATCGTTACGCTGCAAACCGCCGTCTTCCTGCTGGCATTTCTGTTCGCACCCAAGCATGGCCTGTTGGCGTCGCGTCGCTTACGCCAGCGCGATCAACCGGGGAACGTACAATGAACCTGATTCTGAGCTGGGTAATCGAACCGCTGTCCTACTCGTTTATGCAGCGTGCGCTTATCGCCGCCATTGTCACGGGAGCCGTCTGCGCGGTGTTGTCCTGTTATCTGGTGCTGAAAGGCTGGTCGCTGATGGGAGACGCCATCTCTCACGCCGTCTTGCCCGGTATTGTGGTCGCTTTTTTACTGGGGATCCCGCTGGTTATTGGCGCGTTTGTCTCCGGCATCTTTTGCGCCGTCGCCACCGGGTACGTAAAAGATCACAGCCGGGTCAAGGAAGATACCGTCATGGGGATCATTTTTTCCGGCATGTTCGCGCTCGGGCTGGTGCTGTTTGCCCGTATTGATACCGATCAACACCTGAATCATATTCTGTTTGGCAACGTGCTGGGCATTACCGCCCAGGAACTGACCCAGATACTGTCGATCGCTTTCGTCACGCTATTCGTGATTCTGCTCAAACGCCGGGATTTCATGCTCTACTGCTTTGACCCTAATCACGCGCGCGTTATTGGTCTGCCGGTAAAACTGCTGCATTATGGATTGCTCTGCCTGCTGGCGTTAACCATCGTCGCGTCATTGCAGGCCGTCGGCGTTATTCTGGTCATTGCGATGTTAATCGCGCCAGGTATCATCGCGTTCATGATATGCAAGAGCTTTGACCGTATGCTGGTCGTGGCGACGCTGGTATCCGTGGTGTCCTGTATTGCCGGTACGATAATCAGCTTCCATATCGACGGCGCGACCGGGCCCTGCATCGTCATTGTCCAGGCGCTGTTTTTTACCATCGCATTAAGCTATCACCAGTTGAAACTGCATCGCCGCGCCGCCGCGCAGATTTCAACCGATCCATCATAGTCCGACAGTGCGTTAAACCGGCGGTTTTTCTCCCGCCGGTTTAAACGGTCATCGCCAACGGCTTTATTTTCATTAACGGCTATACTTTTTTCCGGGTTTCTCTTTGCTAGCGTAACCAATCATCATCACTGTGCGACAGGTTCAGTTTTTATCGCGTTCCATGAATTACCGTAACGATATTACCCGGCGGAGATCCAGCGGGTATCAGGCGACGTCAACGGGAGGATGGTCTTATGTGGCAAGCTATCAGCCGGCTTTTGGAAGAACATCTCGGTGCTGCTGAAATTCAGGAACGCCGGGAACTGTCAGGTGGCGAGATCCACCCTGCCTGGTATATCCGCTACGGCGACCATGAGGTATTCGTCAAATTCGACGTACGTGAAATGCTGCCGAAATTCACCGCGGAAGCCGATCAGCTGGCATTACTGTCGCGCAGCAATACCGTAAACGTTCCCGAGGTGTATGGCGTCGGCAGTTCCCGTGATAATAGTTTCTTACTGTTAGAGTACCTGCCGGTAAAACCGCTGGACGCCCACAGCGCCTGGTGTCTTGGTGAACAACTGGCGCGTTTGCATCAATGGAGCGATCAGCCGCAGTTCGGCCTGGATTTTGATAATGACCTGTCGACGACGCTTCAGCCCAACTGCTGGCAGCGCCGCTGGTCATCATTTTTTGCCGAGCAACGGATTGGCTGGCAGTTACAGCTGGCCGCGGAGAAAGGCATGCACTTCGGTGATATTGAAACCTTGATAATACGTGCTGAAGCGCAATTAGCCGGACATCAGCCGCAGCCGTCACTGCTGCATGGCGATCTGTGGCCCGACAATTGCGCCAATAGCAGTAATGGATGCTATCTGTTTGATCCGGCATGTTATTGGGGAGACCGAGAGTGTGATTTGGCGATGCTGCCTCTATACCCGGCGCTTCCGCCGCAAATTTACGATGGCTATCAGAGCGTCTGGCCGCTGGATAAAGGGTTTATCGAACGTCAGCCCGTCTATCAGATTTACTACCTGCTTAACCGCGCCAATCTGTTTGGCGGTAAACACATTGTCTCCGCCCAGCAGGCGATAGAACAACAGCTCTACGACTAGCGCTACGTTTTGTCTGGCGCAATTAATGCGCCAGAATAGCGACTAAGCTAGCAGCCCCAATAACCGTAACGCAATATAACCGAGACCCGCAATAACGATCGGCAAAATATAGAGCGGGAAAAATTGCAGGAAAATGGTGTGATGCGGCACCACGACGCGTGACTCCAGTTTTTCGCGTGAATTGCCTTCAACGCCCTTCACTTTCTCTAGAATCATCTGATCTTCAATCCCTTCACGAATGGCCTTCGCCTGCCGGGACATGCGGGCGCCGGAACTCTGTAACGCCAGACCAATAAAGATCAAGATATAAATCAGCCAAAACATCAGGCTGGCGGATTTAAAAAAACTCGAAAAATCGGGAACCGGCGAGTTGTACCAGAAGATATTCAGAAATGGCGTATTAAAACGCGTCATATCGATCATCAGATGCAGAAAGTCCAATAACACCGCATCAATGCCCTGTTTTTTCTGGGTATAAGCATAAAGATAATTCGCAAATGAAATAATGGTGGACAGCAAAGCCGGAATAAAAATTATCCATCCCGCGATACGTTTAACCACGGCTATACGGCCAGCCTGTTGATACGTCATGAGTTCCCCTTCTGAACGACGCTATTTTTACAACAAACAGTATATACTCAATAAATTTCAAGATGCAGGAAGGCATCACCTATCTGAACCTTATTTTACCTATTACGGAGCTGATGGCATGATCTCTACTTCCCCTATCCGCGCGGCGATTTTTGATATGGATGGCCTGCTGATTGATTCAGAACCCTTGTGGGACATGGCCGAACTTGAGGTCATTGCATCGTTGGGGATTGATACCTCGTTACGCGAATCCATGCAGGACACGCTGGGATTACGCATCGATATGGTCGTTGATCTCTGGTATCAGCTGGCGCCGTGGAGCACCCCGAGCCGGGAAACGATCGTCAAGCGTATCATTGAGCGGGCGATGGAACTGGTGGATGAACGCCGGCCTCTATTACCGGGCGTCGAGTATGCGCTACAGTTCTGTCGTCAGCAAAATCTCAAGATCGGGCTGGCTTCCGCCTCGCCACTGCATATGCAAAAGCAGGTGTTGCACACGTTCAATCTGGCGCACTATTTTGACTTTCTGGCGTCGGCCGAACATCTGCCTTATAGCAAACCGCACCCGGAAGTCTACCTGAATGCGGCGCAAGGGCTGGATATCTCACCGCTGCGATGCGTGACCTTAGAGGATTCGGTGAACGGCATGATCGCGACGAAAGCCGCACGCATGCGCTCTATCGTGGTGCCGCAGCAGGAATTCAGTAACGATCCGCGCTGGGTTTTGGCCGATCACAAACTCGGCTCGCTGCAGGAGCTCAACGTCGAGCATATTGCATAAATCCGCAGATCATCTCGGCAGGGAAACCGTTGGCCGGAGCGGCGCCGGCCAACGGCAAAGCGGGTTAAAGGAAATCGGCGCGTTTAGGTGAAAAGGTATCAATCAGTATACTGCCGTCTTCCAGAGAAACCACGCCATGCATTTCATCCTTGACCGCCATATACGCATCGCCCGTCTTTAGAACACGTTTTTCACCTTCGATCACCACTTCAAAACTGCCGGCGGCGACATAGGCAATCTGATCATGGATGTCATGCTTGTGAGGCGTACCGACGGCCCCTTTCTCAAAATGCACGCAGACCATCATCAGCTCATCGCTCCAGGTTATGATCTTACGTTTGATGCCGTCGCCCAATTCTTCCCAGGGTGTTTCATCGTCAATAAAATAGCGTCTCATCCTCTCTCCTTTTCTTTCGTTTGCTCACCGGTACCGCGCAACATCGACGAGCGTGCCCACTACAAGCACTGACATTCTAGCCATGTCAGCGTGTTATGAAACATAAAATAAGTAAAACTATGACGTCCCTCAAGATTAAATAAAACATTATTTCATATTTATTGAATTCACGTCCCGGTAGAACTATTATCCCTACATCACAAGAAAGCACCGGGCAGGCCAAGATTCAGGTGACATTGTCACTGCCACGCGATGCCGCCTGTTCTGTCCGGCGCTTTCTCCTACGTTTTCCACGCGTTATTGATGCGTGTATGGAAGAGAGGCCAAGCAATGCAAGTACGTCAAAGCATTCATAGCGATCATGCCAGCCAGTTGGACACGGCCGGTTTGCGTCGCGAGTTTTTGATCGAGGAAATTTTTTCCGCCGATACCTATACCATGACCTATAGCCATATCGATCGCATCATTATCGGCGGCATTATGCCGCTGCAGGCGACGGTAACGATTGGCGGCGAAGTCGGTAAACAGCTCGGCGTCAGCTATTTCCTTGAACGTCGTGAGCTGGGGATTATCAATATTGGCGGCACCGGCATCATCGCGGTTGATGGGGAACGCTACGAGATCGGCAATGAAGAAGCGCTCTATGTCGGAATGGGCGTAAAAGACGTCCGTTTCACCAGCGCCGACGCGGCAAACCCCGCCAAGTTCTACTACAACAGCGCGCCCGCACATACATCCTACCCAACACGTAAAATCACGCGGGCGGACGCATCGCCGCAAACCGTGGGTGAAGATAGCAGCTGTAACCGTCGCACCATTAACAAATATATCGTCCCTGACGTACTCCCTACCTGCCAGTTAACCATGGGCCTGACCAAACTGGCCGAGGGCAGCCTGTGGAATACCATGCCTTGTCATACGCATGAACGCAGGATGGAAGTGTATTTCTATTTTGATATGGACGACGAAACGGCGGTTTTCCACATGATGGGGCAACCACAAGAAACCCGCCACATAGTAGTACAAAACGAGCAGGCGGTGATTTCACCGAGCTGGTCGATCCATTCCGGTGTGGGCACCAGACGCTACACCTTTATCTGGGGCATGGTTGGCGAGAATCAGGTTTTCGGTGACATGGATCACGTCAAAGTCAGCGAGTTACGTTAATCGCCTTCTGCCGGAATTACCGGTATTCCGTTCCCTACGTTAGCAGCTAACGACATCGTATTGTCGCTTATAGAGAGATTATGGCTATGATTTTAAATTCCTTCGATTTACAGGGTAAAGTTGCGATCATCACGGGTTGCGATACGGGTCTTGGTCAAGGTATGGCGGTCGGACTGGCGCAAGCCGGTTGTGATATTGTCGGCGTCAACATTGTCGAGCCGAAAGAGACCATTGAGAAAGTCACCGCATTAGGCCGCCGTTTCCTTAGCCTGACTGCGGATATGAGCAACATTGCCGGTCACGCTGAACTGGTTGCAAAAGCCGTTGCGGAATTCGGCAAAGTTGACATCCTGGTTAACAACGCCGGCATCATCCGTCGTGAAGATGCCATCGAATTTAGTGAGAAAAACTGGGACGACGTGATGAACCTGAACATCAAGAGCGTGTTCTTTATGTCCCAAACGGTTGCCCGGCAATTTATCAAGCAGGGTCATGGCGGTAAGATTATCAATATCGCGTCCATGCTCTCTTTCCAGGGCGGGATTCGCGTACCGTCTTACACGGCCTCCAAAAGCGCAGTAATGGGCGTTACCCGCCTGCTGGCCAACGAGTGGGCTAAACACAACATTAACGTCAATGCGCTCGCCCCCGGATACATGGCCACCAATAACACCCAGCAGTTACGGGCGGATGAAGAGCGCAGTAGAGAAATTCTGGATCGTATCCCGGCAGGCCGTTGGGGTTTACCGCAGGATCTTATGGGCCCGGCGGTGTTCCTGGCTTCCAGCGCGTCTGATTATATCAGCGGCTATACCATCGCCGTTGACGGTGGCTGGCTCGCTCGCTAATCCGTTTTCCCACATTGTTCCACCAATGATAAAGGCACAATTTACATTGTGCTTCAGACTGTTGATAAAGCCTGTTATTAGGAGAAACACGGGGTGAGGTTCCCGCAGGGACGCCTCACCCCGTGGTCGCTCCGGGTATCTCGATCTCATCACAATAGTTTCGTCATCAAACTCAGGCACAATTCACATTGTGCTTTTTTATTGTTTTTCATAAAGTTAATCAATCCCATTTTATAAAACCCTCTTTTTAAAAAAAATCAAAACAACGTTCCGACTTTGATCACACTTTCGATACTGCATACATGACGGCAGGGTGACTGGCACAATATAATCATTCAAAACAGCGTTTCTATTTATAAGGAACTATCTATCAGTTCCATGAGAAGAGACTCCATGAGCATTTTTGCCAATTTAAGCACCAGCAAAGAAACAACACTTGATGCGTGGATTTCCGCCCTGAAGAGCCACATTAAGATTATTCAGCAAGCCGGCCATAGTCGCATTCGTTCGACGCCGCTGCTGGCCGACGGATTCGATGTCCTGAACATGGAACCGGTCGTGTGGCAATTTCCGGATGGGCATCGTGCCCCAATCTCAAACTTTGCCAGTCAGCAGAACTGGCTAAGAACGCTCTGCGCGATGAGCGCCGTCACCGGGGAAAACCAATACCAACAGCAGGCTGAATCATTGAGCCGCTATTTTCTGGATCACTTCGTGGATGATAAGAGCGGACTGTTTTATTGGGGCGGTCATCGGTTTATCAATTTAGATACGCTGAAAAGCGAAGGCCCGGAGTCAAAAGCCCTGGTGCATGAACTCAAGCACCACCTACCCTATTACGCGCTGCTGCATCGCGTTGATGCCGAAAAAACGCGCCACTTCCTGCAAGGCTTTTGGAACGCGCATGTGGAGGATTGGGACGCATTGGATCTTGGGCGCCACGGCGATTATGCCAAACCCCGCGATCCCGATGTGTTCCTCCATCCTTGCCGCGACGTGGTTGACCCAGCCAAATGGCCGATCCTGCCGTTGACGAAAGGGCTAACGTTCGTAAATGCCGGAACCGATCTGATTTACGCCGCGTTCAAGTATGCGCAATATACCGGCGATCGCCAGGCAGCCAAATGGGGGAAGCATTTGTACCGTCAATACGTGCTGGCAAGAAACCCCGAAACCGGAATGCCGGTTTATCAATTCAGCTCTCCTTTGCAGCGCCAACCGCCGCCTGACGATGATAACCAGACGCAATCATGGTTTGGCGATCGGGCGCAGCGGCAATTTGGCGCGGAATTTGGCGCAATAGCCCGTGAAGCCAACGTGCTGTTTCGGGACATGCGCCCGCTGTTAATTGATAATCCGCTGGCGATGCTGGATATCCTGAAAACCCAACCTGATGCCGAAATACTTGGCTGGGTGATTTCCGGGCTTAAAAATTATTATCAATACGCCTATGACGCCGCCAGTAATACGCTGCGCCCAATGTGGAATGACGGTCAGGATATGACGGGTTACCGTTTTAAGCGTGACGGCTATTATGGCAAAGCGGGCACCGAACTCACCCTTTTTACGCTTGATGGTGATTATCTATTACCACTGGTGCGTGCTTATCGCCTGAGCGGCGACGATGATCTGTATGCGTTAATTAATACCATGTTGAATCGTCTGAACAATGAAGACATTCAGCAAATAGCCAGTCCGATTTTATTATTGGCCGTGATTGAGCTGGCCGAGCACGAACATTCAGAAAAATGGGGAATTTATGCCTGGCAATTAGCGGAAGTTTTGTTTGATAAGCATTTTCATCGCGGCCTGTTTGTGCGTTCAGCGCGCCATCGCTATGTCCGGCTGGATGATCCTATCCCCCTGGCTTTATTAACCATCATTGCTGCCTGCCGTTGCAAATTAAACGCTATTCCGCCGTTCTTAACGCAAGGTGGGTATGTTCACGGTGATTTTCGCATTAATGGGGTAAATAGAACTATTTATGACGTGGAGTTTATTTATCCAGAATTATTAACAAATTGATTGCATATATTCCAATAATTCACAATTACTAAATAGGTAAGCATTATGAATGAAAACAGAATGCTGGGGTTCGCCTATATCTCCCCCTATATTATAGGGCTGATAGTTTTTACCGCATTCCCCTTTATTTCATCATTGATACTCAGTTTTACCGAGTATGATTTAATGAGCCCGCCCGAATTTACCGGGATAGAAAATTATCATCGGATGTTCCTTGAGGATGACCTTTTTTGGAAATCCATGGGGGTGACCTTTGCTTATGTCTTTTTAACCATCCCGCTAAAATTAATTTTCGCGCTATTAATTGCTTTTGTGCTGAATTTTAAACTGCGCGGTATTGGTTTTTTCCGAACCGCTTACTATGTTCCCTCTATTCTAGGCAGCAGCGTGGCGATCGCCGTGTTATGGCGCGCGCTATTCGCTATCGACGGCCTGCTGAATAGTTTTCTCGGCGTGTTTGGTCTTGATGCGGTTAACTGGCTCGGCGAGCCCTCTCTGGCCCTGATGTCGGTTACGCTGCTGCGCGTCTGGCAGTTTGGTTCCGCCATGGTTATCTTCCTGGCGGCCCTGCAGAACGTACCGCAGTCACAGTACGAAGCAGCCATGATCGACGGCGCCTCTAAATGGCAGATGTTTATGAAAGTCACCGTGCCATTAATTACGCCGGTTATTTTCTTTAACTTTATTATGCAGACCACGCAGGCGTTCCAGGAATTTACCGCGCCTTACGTGATTACCGGTGGCGGGCCGACCCATTACACCTATCTGTTCTCGCTTTATATCTACGATACGGCATTCAAATATTTCGACATGGGCTATGGCGCCGCGCTGGCGTGGGTTCTGTTCCTGGTTGTCGCGGTATTCGCTTCGGTTGCCTTCAAATCGTCCAAATACTGGGTGTTCTATTCCGCCGATAAAGGAGGAAAAAATGGCTGACATACATTCAAACATCAATTCGGCTCAGGAAGTGGCGGCAATAGAGGTTCGCCGTACGCTGCGGAAAGAAAAAATCAGCGCCGCTATCCGTTACATCATACTGTTATTTGTCGGGCTGCTGATGCTCTATCCGCTGGCGTGGATGTTCTCCGCATCCCTCAAGCCCAATCATGAGATTTTTACCACGCTCGGATTATGGCCCGAACACGCCACCTGGGACGGGTTCGTCAACGGCTGGAAAACCGGGACGGAATACAATTTCGGTCACTACATGCTTAACACCTTTAAGTACGTGATCCCGAAAGTGATCCTGACCATCATTTCTTCCACCATCGTGGCATACGGCTTCGCCCGCTTCGAAATTCCCTGGAAGAACTTCTGGTTCGCCACGCTGATCGCCACCATGTTGCTGCCCAGCACCGTGCTGCTGATCCCGCAGTACATCATGTTCCGCGAAATGGGCATGTTGAACAGCTATATGCCGCTGTATCTGCCGCTGGCCTTTGCCACCCAGGGATTCTTTGTCTTCATGCTGATCCAGTTCCTGCGCGGCGTGCCGCGTGATATGGAAGAAGCCGCCCAAATCGATGGCTGCAACTCCTTCCAGGTTCTGTGGTATGTGGTGGTGCCGATCCTGAAACCGGCCATTATCTCGGTGGCGCTGTTCCAGTTTATGTGGTCGATGAACGACTTTATCGGTCCGCTGATTTATGTCTACAGCGTGGATAAATATCCGATTGCGCTGGCGCTGAAAATGTCCATCGACGTAACGGAAGGCGCACCGTGGAACGAAATTCTGGCAATGGCGAGCATTTCCATTCTGCCATCCATCATCATTTTCTTCCTGGCACAGCGCTACTTCGTACAGGGCGTTACCAGCAGCGGAATTAAAGGTTAATTGAGGATCTATCATGGCTGAAGTTACTTTCAACAAACTGGAAAAAGTTTACTCCAACGGTTTCAAAGCGGTACACAGTATCGACCTGACCATCAAAGACGGCGAGTTTATGGTTATCGTTGGTCCGTCCGGCTGCGCCAAATCCACGACGCTGCGCATGCTGGCCGGTCTGGAAACCATCAGCGGCGGCGAAGTGCGCATCGGCGAGCGGGTAGTGAACAACCTGGCGCCGAAAGAGCGCGGTATCGCCATGGTGTTCCAGAACTATGCGCTCTATCCGCATATGACGGTCAAAGAGAATCTGGCCTTCGGCCTGAAGCTCAGCAAGTTGCCGAAAGACCAAATCGAAGCGCAAGTTACCGAAGCGTCCAAAATTCTTGAATTGGAAGAATTGATGGATCGCCTGCCCCGCCAGCTCTCCGGCGGTCAGGCGCAGCGCGTGGCGGTAGGCCGCGCCATCGTGAAAAAACCCGATGTGTTTCTGTTTGATGAACCGCTCTCCAACCTTGACGCCAAACTGCGCGCCTCCATGCGCATCCGTATTTCCGATCTGCACAAGCAGTTAAAGAAAAGCGGCAAACCGGCCACCACGGTTTATGTTACCCACGACCAAACCGAAGCCATGACCATGGGCGATCGTATCTGCGTGATGAAACTGGGCCACATTATGCAGGTGGATACGCCGGATAACCTGTACCACTATCCGTGCAACATGTTCGTCGCCGGCTTTATTGGCGCGCCGGAAATGAATATCAAACCCAGCAAGCTGGTGGAAAAAGACGGTCAGATCGGTTTAACCGTTGGTCATTACACGCTGGTCTTGAACAGCGAGCAGCAGGATAAAGTGCGGGCCTACTCCGGCCAGGATATTTTCTTCGGTATCCGCCCGGAATACGTGACCGTATCGGAGACCCCATTTGAGGGTAATCACTCTCAGGGCGAGCTGGTGCGCGTAGAGAACATGGGCCATGAATTCTTTATGTATATCAAGGTGGATGGCTTTGAATTAACCAGCCGCGTGCCATCCGACGAAGCGCGGTTGATTATCAAGAATGGCCTGCATCGCCAGGTATTCTTCCAATTCGATATGGATAAGTGCCATATCTTTGATGCAAAAACAGAAAAAAACATCTCTCTCTAACAGGAGCAGTTACCGATGAAAAAAGCGATCCTACACACATTGATAGCCTCATCTCTGGCGTTATTGGCTCATCAAGCTTTTGCCGCCGACCAGGTTGAGCTGCGTATGTCATGGTGGGGAGGTAATACTCGCCACCAATATACGTTGAAAGCTATTGAAGAATTTCATAAGCAACACCCGAATATTAATGTTAAGGCCGAATACACCGGTTGGGATGGTCACCTCTCCCGCTTGACTACGCAAATTGCCGGCAATACCGAACCGGACGTGATGCAAACCAACTGGAACTGGTTGCCGATCTTTTCTAAAACCGGCGACGGTTTCTACGATCTGAATAAAGTTAAGGATGAGTTGGATCTGGGGCAATTCAATCCCTTGGATCTGCAATCCACCACGATTGAAGGCAAGCTGAACGGTATTCCTATTTCCGTCACCGCCCGCGTGTTCTATTTCAACACCGAAACATGGAAAAAAGCCGGTCTGGAGTATCCTAAAACCTGGGATGAACTGCTGAACGCCGGTCTGGTTTTCAAAGAGAAACTGGGTGAGCAAGCCTATCCGGTGGTGCTGGAACATCAGGACTCCCTGGCTCTGCTTAACTCCTATATGGTTCAGAAATACAATATCCCGGCCGTAGACGAGAAAAATAAGAAATTTTCATACACGGATGACCAGTGGGTTGAATTTTTCGCTATGTACAAAAAACTGGTTGATAGCCATGTGATGCCGTCAGCGAAATACTATGCCTCTTTCGGCAAGAGCAACATGTATGAAATGAAACCGTGGATCCTGGGCGACTGGGGCGGCACTTATATGTGGAACTCGACGATTACCAAGTACTCCGATAACCTGCAACCACCGGCGAAGCTGGAACTGGGGAGCTACCCGATACTGCCGGGCGCCAAAGATGCCGGTCTGTTCTTTAAACCGGCTCAGATGCTATCTATCGGTAAATCGACTAAACATCCAAAAGAATCCGCCATGCTGATTAACTTTCTGTTAAACAGCAAAGAAGGCGTTCAGGCATTGGGGTTAGAGCGTGGCGTACCGCTCAGCAAAGCCGCGGTGGCTCAGTTAACCGCCGATGGCGTCATTAAAGATGATTCTCCCGCGGTTGCCGGGCTGAGTCTGGCGCTGTCGCTGCCTCACGAAAGCAGCGTTTCGCCTTATTTTGACGATCCGCAAATCGTTTCTCTGTTCGGCGACGCCATTCAGTATATCGATTATGGTCAAAAGTCTGTTGAGGAAACGGCAAAATACTTCCAGCGCCAGTCTGAACGTATTTTAAAACGCGCCATGAGATAACTATCAATATCATTATCCCACTATTGATCCCTGCCGCTCAACCGGCAGGGATTTTCATTTCCATTCCTGATAAAAAGCCCGCCGCCCACTCACTGAAAACAATGCTTACCATCATCATTGCAACGAGTATCTAAAGCCATATTAAAATAATCCATAGCGCCGTAAAAAAATAATAAACCGCCTGACGTGAATCATTTCATCTTTCTTGAAACCAGAAAGACAAGCAGGCACGTCCAAATCACAAACAAAGCCAAAACAATAATATTTTATTTAGCAAAAGATGTTAATCACAAAACCAACCAACATACATTGCTACCATGTAAAGTTTCATAAAAATACAAACATTTAAATATCAATAAATTACATAAATAAAAACAACGAAAAACAAACATTAAAACACAAAAATAATTAAAAAACTCATTATTAAAAGAGTGGATTTTTCATTTAAACTGAAACACAAAACAGATCAAAACCGATCATTATCACAAATTAAAACGTTATTTCATTTTTATTATTACCAAAAGATCAAGATCACAAAATAAACGATAAGGATAAGTAGAATGTGCCATACCTCAAGGAGAGGTATTTTTATCAAACATAATCCAAACCGCACAGGTAATAAAAAAATGAAATTAAAATCATTAGCTCTGGCAGTTACCTCTTTAATCAGTATTAATGCAATGGCCGTTACTATCGATTACCGCCATGAAATGAAAGATACGCCAAAGAATGATCACCGCGATCGTCTGTTAATATCTCATCGTTTTGCCAATGGGTTTGGCCTGTCCGTTGAAGCAAA
Source organism: Brenneria goodwinii (assembly GCF_002291445.1). NCBI lineage: Bacteria > Pseudomonadati > Pseudomonadota > Gammaproteobacteria > Enterobacterales > Pectobacteriaceae > Brenneria > Brenneria goodwinii. The sequence continues at coordinate 1,900,318 of NZ_CP014137.1, forward strand.
ATGGAAGAATGGCGAACCGTCACAGGAAACTACGCCCAACAAGCCTTATCATGAAACCGTTAGTAACGGTACTGAAGTCGTTGCCAGCTACGTTTATAATTTTAATAAAACCTTTTCTATTGAACCAGGATTCTCCTTAGATTCCTCTTCATCGTCCAACAACTACCGTCCTTATTTGCGCGGTAAAGTCAATATTACTGACGATCTGTCCTACTCACTGCGTTACCGGCCTTATTACCTGAGAAAAAGTTCAAATATCGGCGGTTCAAACCATACCCAGGAAAACGGCTATAACCTTACCGGGACACTCACCTATAAATTCCTGAAAGACTTCCAGATCGATTATGAAATGGATTATAAAAAAGCGAACAAGGCTGGCGCCTACCAATATGATAATGAAACTTATAACATCGACCATGATATAAAATTGGGCTACAAGCTGGATAAAAACTGGAAGCCATTTATTGCTGTCGGTAATGTGGCGCAGGATGGCAAGTCCGATCACCGCCAAACCCGCTACCGCGTAGGTGTACAGTACAACTTCTAATAACCCGTCATGCTATTAGTATTGCATTCGTCATTATCGTGTCTGAATTATCCTCTTTACATATGAACGTTATCTATTGATCTACTTTTGCCACTTCAGGGCAGTCATTTCTCTCTCCGATATAATGACTGCCCTTTTTTTAGCCCACTCAATCAGCCGCAATTCCTCTTAGGTAGATGACTCAAAGTACTCGACGCCGCGTAAAAAAGGACAAAAGACGCCATAAGTAATAGATCGTTACGCTGTAACTACTTCCGCTGATCGTGACAATCTCTTATACTGTATAAAATAACAGTTCGATTCGAGACGTTTAATGACTGCGGAAGGACATGTCCTATTCTCTGTTGCCTGCGCGATCCTGGCTAAAAAAGTGGAATTGTCGCCGGAACTGGCGGCGGGAGACTGGTGGCATATCATTCCGGGCGCGCTGCTGACGTCGCTCCTGCCGGATATTGATCACCCCAAATCCCTGCTGGGGCAAAGGCTGAAGTGGATATCGGCGCCTATCGCACGCGCATTTGGCCATCGCGGTTTTACCCATAGCCTGCTTGCCATTGTTGCCGGCGTATTCTTCATTCAAACTCGCCTGCCGTCTGATTGGCTGCTGCCGACCGACGCCTACCACGCCATGATTGTCGGTTACCTAAGCCATATTGCCGCCGATCTCCTGACCTCGTCAGGCGTGCCTCTGCTCTGGCCTTGCCGCTGGCGTTTTCGCTTGCCGATATTAAACGGCCAAAAAGGCAACCAGCTAGAACGTTTCCTTTGCATCGCCTTTATTGGCTTTTCGCTATATCAGCCACAAAAAAGTCTGAACTGTTGTACTTACGAACAATCATTCAGACTTATCCGCGCGGCGCAGGCACAAGTGATCCAACTGTTAAAATAAGCGCCGTCCCAATAGGCGATGGGTTATAGAATCGTTGCCGCGGTAGCGGACAATGCAGCGATATATGCCAAAAATTACGAAGATCATGAGCGCTATTGGCTATAATTTATCACTTACAGGCATATAACAAACTTATGAAAGAACTGTTATCCTTGTGCGCGTTTTTCATCATGCTGAAAATATTATTCATCTAATTAATAGGGAGAAGTGGAGATGAACTTTCCGCTGCTATTAAATATTCTGGCGTTTGCCGCCCTATTGTTCTTGCTGGGATACGCCAGCAAGAACAGATCGTGGAGCCTGGCAAAAAAAGTCTTATTGGGTCTGGTTATCGGGGTGTTATTCGGCCTGGCGTTACACCTGGTCTACGGCAGCGATAATCCTGTCATCGCACAATCTATCGCCTGGTTTAACATCGTTGGCAACGGCTATGTTCAACTACTGCAAATGATCGTGATGCCGCTGGTATTTGTCTCCATTCTGAACTCGGTCGCCAAGCTGCATAATGCCTCTTCATTAGGGAAGATCAGCATACTGACCCTTGGCACCCTGCTGTTCACCACGCTCATCGCCGCGCTGGTCGGGGTTTTCGTGACGAATCTGTTCGGATTGACCGCCAGCGGATTGGTGCAGGGCGCACAGGAAACCGCTCGCCTGTCGGCTATCGAAAATAACTATGTGGGCAAAGTTTCCGATCTGAGCATCCCGCAGATAATCCTCTCCTTCATTCCTAAAAATCCTTTTGCCGAGTTGACCGGCGCCAACCCTACCTCAATCATCAGCGTGGTTATCTTTGCCGTGTTCCTCGGTGTCGCGGCGCTGCAATTGACCAAAGATGACGCGGTAAAAGGCGAGCGCGTGCTGACCGCCATCGATACCTTGCAATCCTGGGTCATGAAACTGGTTCGACTGGTAATGAGGCTGACCCCGTACGGCGTATTGGCGTTAATGACCAAAATGGTCGCCAGTTCCAACCTGCAAGATATCCTTAAGTTGGGTAGTTTTGTGGTGGCGTCTTACCTGGGGCTGGCCATCATGTTCGGCGTTCACGCGCTGATCCTATCGTTGACCGGCATCAACCCCGCCCGTTTCTTCCGCAAGATATGGCCGGTACTGACGTTTGCCTTTACCAGCCGCTCCAGCGCGGCGACCATTCCTCTCAGTATTGAAGCGCAAACCCGCCGTATCGGGGTACCGGAATCCATCGCCAGCTTTGCCGCCTCATTCGGCACCACTATCGGCCAAAACGGCTGCGCCGGGCTTTATCCCGCGATGCTGGCGGTGATGGTTGCCCCGACGGTCGGCATCAATCCGCTCGATCCGGTATGGATTGCGACGCTGGTCGGCATCGTCACCATCAGTTCAGCCGGCGTGGCCGGCGTGGGGGGCGGAGCAACCTTCGCCGCGCTGATTGTCCTGCCGGCCATGGGATTGCCCGTTACCCTGGTTGCATTGCTGATTTCCATCGAACCATTGATTGATATGGGGCGTACGGCATTGAACGTCAGCGGCTCGATGACGGCGGGAACCGTAACCAGCCAGTTATTGAAACAAACGGATAAGACCGTGTTTGACGGGCAGGAAGAGGCTGAGCTGGCGCATCGATAATGCGTTCATAAAGCCTTCGCCGTCTGGCGTAAAAAAAACGTGCCGGCAGTTGTTCCGCCGGCACATTAACCCTTTTTACTCTTTAACTCTTTAACGACTAGTTCAGCGCGCTATTCAGAAGGATAGCCGTGATTATCCCGGTAGCGGCGGCAATCAAGACATAGTTACCGTCAATGTAGGCCCAGTGCTGACCGGCGGGCGGCTCACGTAAACCGCGGGCGCGCCAGTCATTAACCCGGTAATCATTGCCACGGAAACGTTGCGGCACCGGATGCCCCTTCCTGAAATCATTTCCCCCGGATGCGAAATGGTCCCGCTCACGGAAGTTGGCTGCATTCCGCTGTTCACGCGGAGCCTGCTTTACCTGTTTTACCGCCTGGTTCCCTTTGTTATTGTTGTGGCTGTTGCCGTTAGGTACGTTTCTTTGGTTGTTGTTAGCCGCCGGCGCATTCTTACGATCGCCACCGTTTTGATTGTTGTTTGGCAGCATCTTCTGCTCTTGCTGTCCATTCGGTCCCTGCGCAAAAGTCAGTCCTGAAAAGGAACTTGTCGCCAGAAGTAACGACATCATTAGTGCCAGTGTTTTTTTCGTCATTGCATTTTCCTCAACGCATAAACCGTTTTGTAGAACTTGGTTAACAGCAATATCGGTCACAATGTCACGCAATGAAAGGTAGAAATATCTTAAACCCCTTGATCTGACAATATATTACCAAATTCAAACAGAATCTTAACACTCTAAATAGAAGGTAATGATCAAGCGGCTTTGCTCTGGCTGATATTGCGTCATCCATGGCGGGAAAGGTTAGCGGACGGGTAGCGGGATACTAACAGATCATGCTGAAAGGCATCTAAAAAGAGATGTGCGTCTTTCAGCATGTTTGTAACGATAAAAATTCAAAAATAACGATTGGAGATAATAAACCAAGTAAGCTCATCGCTTACGTGAAAAGTTTGTTATCGTTGTGGCGAAGTATCGTATGCTTCACAGCTCTGGAAGCCCTTGTTCAGCACATGACCGGTTTCGTCATAACTGACAAAGTAGCTTTGCGCCGTTCCATCGCGGTTTTTCAACAGATAATTACTACACGTTCCCCGCGCATTTCTCATCCGTACTTCCGTTGAGCCCGGTCCGGCAATCTGCAGAACCTGCTGCTTCGTCATCCCGGTTTTCACATCCTTCACGACGGGTTCCGTCACCAGACTTTCTGCTTTATTGTAGGTTGTACACCCAGAAAGAAGAACAACACCAGCCGCTGCCATACAGAGCAAGAGTCGATTATTTTTCATTGCATTACCTCAAGTGAATGGGTCACTGTTAAGACTAGATGGCAAAAGACGTTTTTTCAAATTTTAACCCTAGGAATGCACGCATTAATTAAGCGCCGGGGCGATTTTATCCATAGGTAAAACTGCTGATAGCGCGCTTGTCCTTTTTCTTCACGCCAATTAGCTTTACACTCTGATGATTAAGGCATTTTGGGCAGGATCAACAAGTTCAGGAAGGGGAACGTTATGTCATTACAACAAGACATTATCACCGCGTTGGGCGTTAAAAGCAGTATTGACCCGGCGAAAGAAATCCGTGTCAGCGTTGATTTTTTAAAGAGTTATCTGGCAGCGCATCCGTTTGTGAAGTCGTTGGTTCTGGGCATCAGCGGCGGTCAAGACTCGACGCTGACCGGTAAACTGTGCCAGACGGCCATCACGGAATTGCGTAATGAAACCGGCAATCAGGATTATCAGTTCATCGCCGTGCGTTTACCTTATGGCGTACAGGCCGATGAGTCAGACTGCCAGGATGCCATTGCTTTCATTAAACCGGATAAGGTGCTGACGGTTAATATCAAACCTGCCGTCAACGCCAGTGAAGCCACGCTGAGAGCGATCGGCATTGAGCTGTCTGACTTTGTAAAAGGGAACGAAAAGGCGCGCGAACGGATGAAGGCGCAGTACAGCATCGCCGGGATGAATGCGGGCCTGGTGGTCGGAACGGACCATGCCGCAGAAGCGGTAACCGGCTTTTTCACCAAATACGGCGATGGCGGCACCGATATCAATCCGATATTCCGTCTGAATAAACGTCAGGGTAAGGCTCTGTTACGCGAATTGGGATGCCCGCCCAACCTTTATACCAAAGCGCCGACGGCCGACCTGGAGGACGATCGCCCTTCTCTGCCGGACGAAGTGGCGCTGGGCGTCACCTATGAAAAAATCGATGATTACCTCGAAGGTAAGCAGATTGATGCAAAAGATGCCGCGATCATTGAAAACTGGTATCTCAAAACCGAACATAAGCGTCGGCCGCCGGTTACCGTTTTCGACGACTTCTGGCGTTAAGACTCTATCGGTTGTTACGGGGCGGATACTGACGTCAGTATCCGCTTTATTATTCCCGCTCCATTATAATAAGTAAGACTTCCCATCATGATCTCGACGCTACAACGCGCAACCCTGGCAGGTTTAGTGGCAATCATTCTATGGAGTACGTCCGTCGGACTGATTCGTAGCCTGACCGAAACGCTTGGCCCGATCGGCGGCGCGGCCATGATCTATTCGATGAGTACGCTATGCCTTTTTCTGTTTTACGGCATGCCGCAGATCAAAACGCTGCCTAAAATCTACCTGCTGGTTGGCGGCCCCTTGTTTGTTTGCTATGAAATCTTTCTCTCTCTGGCCATCGGGTTAGCCAATAATCGGTTACAGGCAATGGAGCTGGGAATGATTAACTACCTCTGGCCCTGCCTGACCATTCTGTTCGCCATCTTCATTAATCAGCAGAAAAGCCGCATATTACTCTGGCTGGGGCTGGCGCTCTCTTTAGCCGGCATCGTCTGGATTATGAAGGGCGACGGCGCATGGTCCCCCTGGCTGCTGTGGCAAAACATTCTCACCAATCCGCTGGCCTATGGGCTGGCCTTCTCCGCGGCGGCGGTTTGGGCGCTATATTGCAATATCACCAAGCGTTACGGTCAGGGTAAAAGCGGTATTTCGCTGTTTTTTCTGGTGGCGTCCGCCGTATTGTGGATTCAATATGCGCTGAGTGCGGAAGGACCGATCATATTTACCCTAGCGTCATCGATAGAGCTTATTTTTATGGGCGCATCGACCGCGCTGGCATACTCAGCCTGGAACGCCGGGATTCAATACGGTAATTTAACGCTGCTGGCGACGGCCTCCTATTTTACCCCGGTCCTCTCTACGCTGCTGGCCGCGCTGTGGCTGAGAACCACGCCCGCGTTCTCCTTCTGGCAAGGCGTACTGATGGTGACGGCGGGTTCCCTGCTATGCTGGTGGGCTACCCGGCAACCCGGACGATAAACTGTTCATATTATTCAGGTGTCCCGCTGAGGACAATTACCTGTTATAGTAGTTTTCACATTTTTTTAACTCAAAATTCATTACATGTTACGGCGTTTCTTCTCTTATTACGCTCCTTACAAGGGGTTATTCGTTCTCGATTTTGGCTGCGCCATTATCGCCGGCTTACTTGAACTGGGTTTTCCGATGGCGATCAAATCGTTCATCGATACGCTGCTGCCGGCGCAAAATTGGACGCTGATTCTGCTCGCCTCTATCGCTCTTCTGGCCATTTATCTGTTGAATACCGGGTTAATGGCGATCGTTAACTATTGGGGCCATGCGCTGGGCGTCGGCATCGAAACGGACATGCGGCGGCAGGCGTTTGAACACCTGCAAAAATTGCCTTTCCGCTATTATGACAATATGAAAACCGGGCATATCATCACCCACGTCACCAAGGATCTGGAAGAGGTCGGCGAAATTGCGCACCACGGTCCGGAAGACCTGTTCATCGCCGTAATGACCTTCATTGGCGCATTTATCCTGATGGCGACGGTACATCTGCCGCTGGCCATGTTGACCATCATTATCGTGCCGTTCATGACATTTCTGGTGAGCCGCTATGGCGCCCGGATGACGGAAACCTGGCGGCAGTTATTTGGTCAGGTCGGTAATTTCAATGCCCGTATTGAAGAGAGCGTCGGCGGTATTCGCGTGGTGAAAGCCTTTGCCAACGAAGCGCATGAGAAGCAACTATTTTCCCATGATAACGAAAATTACCGGCGCACCAAGCTGCAAGCCTATCGCATCATGACGGCCAGCCTGACCCTCAGCTACCTGAGCACGCGCCTGATACAGCTTATCGTCATGCTGGCCGGTATCTGGTACGTCATTGCAGGCGAACTGAGCTATGGCGGTTTTATCGGTTTCCTGCTGCTTATCGAAGTGTTTTTCCGCCCGGTGGCCAAAATCACTTCGGTGCTGGAAAGTTATCCAAAAGGCATCGCCGGTTTTAAACGCTTCACCCAACTAATTGATACCGTGCCGGAAATAACGGATGCTCCCAATGCGCGCAATGTCGGTCCGCTCAAAGGCGACATCCAGTTCAATCAGGTTGGATTTGGCTATTCGCCCGACCGCCCCATCCTCCATAACGTTAATCTGTCGATTCGTGCTGGCGAAACCGTCGCTTTTGTCGGGCCGTCCGGCGCAGGGAAAACCACGCTCTGCTCATTGCTGCCGCGTTTTTATGACCTGTCCAGCGGCAGTATTACCATTGACGGCATTGATATCCGGGAAATGACCCAGACCTCTCTGCGCAGCCAGATCGGTATCGTGCAGCAGGATGTCTTTCTATTTGGCGGCAGCATCCGGGAAAATATCGCCTACGGAAAACTGAACGCCAGCGACGACGAAATCATGCTGGCGGCACAGCGCGCCAGACTGAACGAGTTGATTGACGATCTGCCAGACGGCCTCGATACTGTTGTGGGCGAGCGCGGAGTCAAGCTGTCCGGCGGACAGAAACAGCGCTTGTCTATCGCGCGGATCTTCCTGAAAAACCCGCCGATACTCATTCTGGATGAAGCGACCTCGGCACTGGATACCGCAACGGAACAGGCGATTCAACAGTCGCTGAACGAACTTTCCGCCGGGCGCACCACATTAGTCATCGCCCACCGTCTGGCGACGATACAGAACGCCGAACGTATTGTGGTGGTGGATAACGGCGGCATCATCGAACAGGGCAGCCATCAGGATCTGCTGGCTCACAGCGGTATTTATGCCAGCCTGCATCAGGCGCAGTTCGGCTATACCTGATACATTCGGCTATGTCTGTTATGCCGCAGGGTTTTATCGGGGGGAATTATCTCCCCGTTTTTTTCTATAGACAAGAAAAAGGCCGCTTACGCGGCCTTTTTTGGTGATGACTTTTACTCTTTGGGAGAAGCGTTCTCTACCCGACTCTTCAACTTTTGCCCCGGACGGAACGTGACCACACGGCGCGCCGTAATCGGAATATCTTCGCCAGTTTTTGGGTTACGTCCCGGTCGTTGGTTCTTGTCTCGCAAATCAAAGTTGCCAAACCCCGACAATTTGACCTGCTCGCCATTTTCCAAAGCGCGACGAACTTCTTCAAAAAACAGCTCGACTAGCTCTTTGGCATCCCGTTTGCTCAGCCCAAGCTTCTCAAACAGGTATTCTGACATTTCAGCTTTTGTAAGCGCCATAGGTTCAATCCCTCAAGGATGCTTGGAATCGCTGTTTTAATGCTGCTACACATTCTGCAACGGTAGCGGCAATTTCCTCTTCTGCCAGTGTACGGGAGGAATCTTGCAAGATTAGGCTTACAGCCAGGCTCTTATACCCATCCGCTACGCCCTTCCCACGGTACACGTCGAATAAGTTTACGCCAACTAACTGATTTGCGCCAACTTTCTTACATTCGGCTAAAACATCGCCAGCGGGAACGTTTTCAGCCACCACAATAGCAATATCTCGGCGGTTTGCAGGGAAGCGAGAAATGTTGCTCGCATCAGGCAGCACGCGGTCTGCGACCTTATCCCACAGCAGCTCGAACACCACTGTGCGCCCATTCAGATCCAGTTTACGATCCAGTTCAGGATGGATAACCCCAATAAATCCAATGCGTTCCCCGCACAGATAAATAGCAGCACTTTGCCCCGGATGCAATGCCGGATTGCTTTCCGCTCTGAATTCGACCTCAGACAGTTTACCCGTTAACGCCAATACCGCTTCCAAATCGCCTTTCAAATCATAGAAGTCAACGGCCTGACGCGACAGATCCCAATGCTCCTCATAGCGGTTGCCGGTTATCACCCCGGCTAACATCAAATCTTGGCGAATGCCCAGATTGGCGCTGCTGTCAGGTACGAAACGCAAGCCGCTCTCGAACAAACGCAGGCGGTTTTGCTGACGGTTCTGGTTGTACACCACCGCGCTCAGCAGACCGCTCCACAGAGACAGACGCATGGCTGACATCTCGGCGGAGATCGGACTGGGCAGAATTAACGCCTCCTCGCCGGGGTGGATTAGCGCTTGAATCTTCGGATCAACAAAACTGTAAGTAATTGCTTCCTGATAGCCATGATCGACCAATAACGTCTTCACTCGCTTCAGAGGAAGATCCGCTTCACGATGGGCGGTCATCTTCAACGGAGCCTGGGTGGCGACATTCGGAATGTTATTGTAGCCATACAGACGCGCGACCTCTTCCACCAGGTCCTCTTCAATTTCCATATCGAAACGCCAGCTTGGCGCGACGGCCTGCCATCCGGCATCAGTTTTCGTCACCTGACAGCCAAGACGCTGCAAAATATCGCTGACCTGCTCGTCGGCAATATGATGACCGATTAAACGGTCAAGCTTTTCACGGCGTAGCGTAATGGTGGCGCGAACCGGTAAATCCGCCTCGCTGGTCACGTTCACCACCGGACCGGCCTGACCGCCGCAGATATCAATCAGTAAACGTGTTGCACGTTCCATCGCTTTGAGCTGCATCTGCGGATCGACGCCGCGTTCATAGCGGTGAGACGCGTCTGTATGCAGGCCATGACGACGCGCTCGTCCGGTAATCGACAACGGATTAAAGTATGCGCACTCCAGCAAAACATTCCGGGTATTTTCATTAACGCCGGAGTGTTCGCCGCCAAAAATGCCGCCCAGCGCCAGCGCTTTTTGCTTATCGGCGATCACCAGCGTGTCGGCTTGCAGTTTCACCTCGTTGCCGTCCAGCAGAGTCAGCGCCTCATCCTCCCGCGCCATACGAACCACGATGCCCCCATCGAGACGGTCAAGATCAAAGGCATGCATCGGCTGGCCTAACTCCAGCAGAACGTAATTGGTGACGTCCACAACCGGGTCGATAGAGCGAATACCGCAACGACGCAGTTTTTCACGCATCCACATCGGGGTGGCGGCGTTAATGTTGATGCCCTTGACGACACGGCCCAGATAGCGCGGACACGCCTGCGGCGCGTCGACCTGAATCGGGAACGTATCCTGAATAGTGACATCGACAGGCGCGATTTCCGGCTCTGTCAGCGCTAACTGATTCAGCGCCGCCACATCGCGAGCCACGCCGATGATCCCCAGACAATCGGCGCGGTTTGGCGTCACGCTGATATCAATGGCATTATCATCCAGCCTGAGGTAGTCGCGAATATCCGTCCCGAGCGGCGCATCCAGCGGCAATTCGATAATGCCATCGTGATCGTCGGAAATACTCAGTTCAGAGAATGAACAGAGCATGCCTTCGGATGGTTCGCCGCGCAGTTTGGCCGCCTTGATTTTAAAGTCGCCGGGCAACACCGCGCCGATTGTGGCGACGGCGACCTTCAAGCCCTGGCGGCAGTTAGGCGCGCCGCAAACAATATCCAGCAGGCGATCGCCGCCCACATTGACTTTCGTTACGCGCAGCTTGTCGGCATTGGGGTGCTGACCGCATTCCACGACTTCGCCCACAACCACGCCGTGAAACGCGCCGGCAACCGGCTCTACGCCGTCAACTTCCAGGCCGGCCATAGTGATTTGTTCAGATAGTGCTTCGCTGTCAATCGCCGGGTTTACCCACTCGCGCAACCAGAGTTCACTGAATTTCATGATGATATTCCCGCCTTACTTAAACTGTTTGAGGAAACGCAGATCGTTTTCAAAGAACGCGCGCAGATCGGTTACGCCGTAGCGCAGCATGGTCAATCGCTCCATGCCCATGCCGAAGGCAAAGCCGGAATAGACATCCGGATCGATGCCCACGTTACGCAGCACGTTAGGATGCACCATGCCGCAGCCCAGCACTTCCAGCCACTTGCCGTTTTTGCCCATCACATCGACTTCAGCGGAAGGCTCGGTAAATGGGAAATAGGAAGGACGGAAACGGACCTGGAGATCTTCCTCAAAGAAGTTGCGCAGGAAATCGTGCAAGGTTCCTTTCAGATTGGTAAAGCTGATGTTTTTATCGACAATCAGCCCTTCCATCTGATGGAACATTGGCGTATGCGTCTGATCGTAGTCATTACGATATACCCGGCCTGGCGCGATGATGCGAATCGGCGGCTGCTGCTTTTCCATGGTGCGAATCTGCACGCCGGACGTCTGCGTACGCAGCAGACGGGTGGCATCGAACCAGAAGGTATCGTGATCGGCGCGCGCCGGGTGGTGCCCGGGAATATTCAGCGCATCGAAGTTATGATAATCGTCTTCAATTTCCGGCCCTGTCGCCACGGAAAAGCCCAACTCGCCGAAAAAGGTTTCGATGCGTTCAATAGTGCGAGTGACCGGATGCAGACCACCGTTTTCGATGGTGCGCCCCGGCAGAGACACATCAATGGTTTCTTCGGCCAGGCGGGCATTCAACGCAGCGGATTCCAGCGCCTGTTTGCGCGCGTTCAGCGCCTCCTGCACTTCCTGCTTGGCCTGGTTAATCACCGCGCCCGCGGCAGGACGTTCTTCAGCAGGCAGCTCGCGCAGCGAGGTCATCTGAAGGGTTAAGTGACCTTTTTTGCCAAGATATTCGACGCGCACGGTATCCAGCGCGGCAACATCCTGGGCCTCTTCTATGGCTGTTCTGGCTTTGGCTACCAGCTCTGCGAGATGTGGCATTGCATTCCTCTTCTTCTGCCTGTATGGCCAACTGTCATGATTGGAAAATATTTACTCAATAACGCGTGATGCTTTTTCACCGCGTATTGAAAATTTTGCTTATTAAACAAAAAAGCCTCCCTGAGGGAGGCTTAGGCGCTACTTTTCGTTTCTTTTCTTACGCGCAAAGCCACCCTGAAGTCAGGCGCTAAAGTAAAAAAAGAAACGGAAAATAGCAGTATGCATACTTGCGTTACCTTGTCGTCATCGTAGAACGGGAAAATAAAACTGCTTTATTGAAAGATGAGACACACAAAATGTCAACAGTAATAATTGCTTATCTGAGCGTTAGCGCCGATTAAAAACGAAAAGAGGGAGCAAAGCCCCCTCTTTCAACTGACTTACGCCAGCGCTGCTTTCGCTTTTTCGACCAGCGCGCTAAATGCGACTTTGTCGAATACGGCGATATCAGCCAGGATCTTACGGTCAATTTCAACAGAGGCTTTTTTCAGGCCATTGATGAATTTGCTGTAAGACAAGCCGTTTTGACGGGCTGCTGCGTTGATACGTGCAATCCACAGCTGACGGAACTGACGCTTACGTTGACGACGGTCACGGTAAGCATACTGACCAGCTTTGATTACTGCCTGGAAGGCAACACGATAAACGCGCGAACGGGCACCATAGTAACCTTTCGCTTGTTTCAATACTTTCTTGTGACGTGCACGAGCAACCACACCACGTTTTACGCGAGCCATATGCTCTCTCCTAAAGTCTTATTCTAAATTCAAAAAAGGTTACTTATGCGTAAGGCAAACATGCGATAACCAGGCCCAGATCCCCTTTGGAGACCATGTCCTTCGGACGCAGATGACGTTTACGTTTAGTCGCTTTTTTGGTCAGAATATGACGCAGGTTGGCATGCTTACGCTTGAAACCGCCGCTGGCGGTTTTTTTGAAGCGTTTAGCGGCGCCACGTACTGTTTTGATCTTTGGCATGTTAATTTCCACTTCGCATTGTTAATTACAACGAATCAGATAAGGCGAACAAAACCCGCACGGCGCAAAGGCAGCGCGGGTTTTAATTACTTGAATGCCTTACTGTTTCTTCTTAGGTGCGAGCACCATGATCATCTGGCGGCCTTCAATCTTCGATGGGAAGGATTCAACCACAGCCAGTTCACTCAGATCGTCACGAACGCGGTTAAGCATTTCGATACCAATCTGTTGGTGCGCCATTTCACGACCGCGAAAACGCAGTGTGATTTTGGCTTTATCGCCGTCTTCCAGAAAGCGAACCAGGTTGCGTAGTTTGACCTGATAGTCGCCATCATCGGTACCAGGCCGGAATTTGATTTCCTTAACCTGAATGACTTTTTGCTTCTTCTTTTGTTCCTTTGTGGCCTTACTCTTCTCATAGAGGAACTTGCCGTAATCCATGATTCGGCAAACCGGCGGCTCGGCATTCGGACTGATTTCAACTAAATCAACACCTGCTTCCTCGGCTTTTTCTAATGCTTCATTCAGACTTACAATGCCAAGTTGTTCGCCTTCGACGCCGGTCAGGCGTACCTCTTGTGCGCGAATTTCTCTGTTGATGCGATTAGGACGCGCCGGTTGAACTCGTTTTCCGCCTTTAATACCTTATTCCTCCAATTGATGAAGACTACGGCTGCGAATCTCTTGCTGCAGCTTACTGATTACTTCACTAACGTCAACACTTCCCAAATCTTTGCCTCGGCGGGTACGGACAGCAACTTTTCCTGCCTCTACCTCTTTATCGCCGCAGACCAGCATATAGGGAACACGCCGTAAAGTGTGCTCGCGGATTTTAAAGCCTATCTTCTCATTTCTCAAGTCTGCTTTTACGCGAATACCTGCTTCTTGCAATTTTTTGGTCAATTCGCTGACATAATCAGACTGGCTATCGGTGATATTCATAATCACCGCCTGTACCGGCGCTAACCATGTTGGGAAGAAACCCGCGAATTCTTCGGTAAGAATACCGATGAAACGCTCCATTGATCCCAGGATAGCCCGGTGAATCATTACCGGCACCTGACGTTCGTTGTTTTCGCCTACGTAAGAGGCATTCAGGCGGCCGGGTAATGAAAAGTCGAGCTGCACCGTACCACACTGCCAGGCACGATCCAAACAATCATGTAGAGTAAATTCAATCTTAGGACCGTAAAACGCCCCTTCGCCCGGCTGATATTCAAATTGAATACCGTTTTCCGACAGCGCGGCGGCCAGGTCTTCCTCTGCACGATCCCAGATTTCATCGCTGCCGATGCGTTTTTCCGGACGAGTGGACAGTTTTACCGCGATTTTTTCAAAACCGAAGGTGCTGTACACATCATATACCATCTTGATACAGCTATTAACTTCATTGCGAATTTGCTCTTCGGTACAGAAAATATGCGCGTCGTCCTGGGTGAAGCCGCGCACGCGCATCAGCCCGTGCAGCGAACCTGAAGGCTCGTTACGATGGCAACTGCCGAACTCGGCCATCCGCAGCGGCAAATCGCGGTAGGATTTCAAGCCCTGATTGAAAATCTGCACGTGGCCCGGACAGTTCATCGGCTTGATACAGTATTCACGGTTTTCAGACGAGGTGGTAAACATCGCGTCTTTGTAATTGTCCCAGTGCCCGGTTTTTTCCCACAGCACCCGATCCATCATAAATGGGCCTTTCACTTCCTGATACTGGTACTCTTTGAGCTTCATGCGCACGAACGCTTCCAGCTCGCGGAAGATGATCCATCCGTCATTGTGCCAGAACACCATGCCCGGCGCTTCTTCCTGCATATGATAAAGATCGAGCTGCTTACCGATTTTGCGATGATCGCGCTTCGCCGCTTCTTCAAGACGTTGCAGATAGGCATTGAGCTGTTTTTTATCCGCCCAGGCCGTTCCATAAATGCGCTGCAGCATTTTGTTTTTGCTATCGCCGCGCCAGTAAGCGCCCGACGTTTTCTGCAGCTTGAAGTGATGACAGAAACGCATATTCGGTACGTGCGGGCCGCGGCACATATCGATGTATTCTTCGTGATGATACAAGCCGGGACGATCGTCATGACTGATGTTGTCGTCCAGAATGGCTATTTTATACGTCTCGCCGCGGGCGGCAAAAGTATCACGCGCTTCCTGCCAGCTTACTTTTTTCTTAATGACGTCATAATCTTTGCTGGCTAGCTCATGCATACGCTTTTCAAGCAGATCGACATCTTCCTGGGTCAGGGTGCGGTCGAGGTCAACGTCATAATAAAAACCGTTGTCAATCACCGGGCCGATGGCCATTTTGGTATCAGGCCATAATTGCTTAATCGCATGCCCCAACAGGTGTGCGCAAGAGTGACGGATAATCTCCAGGCCGGCTTCATCTTTCGCGGTGATGATGGCTAATTGAGCATCGTTTTCAATCTTGTCGCAAGCATCCACCAGTTCGCCGTTCACGCGTCCGGCAATACAGGCTTTTGCCAATCCGGGTCCGATATCGAGGGCTACATCAAGGGGGGAAACGGCGTGGTCGTAATGACGCTGACTTCCATCAGGAAGGGTAATAACAGGCATTATAATTCCCTTATTTGCAGTGGTGACCCACACGAAAGATCACATACAAAATAACTTGTTCATTTAAATTCAATATATTACCCATGCTATTCCTCTATACTCTGCGGAATATGTACACATGGCGGCGCATTGATTAACAATGACCCTGCGTGACACGGATAACGTCCCGGTAATAATACACCGTATAATGCTGGCGTTAAAGCGAAGTAAAAAAGGTAATCAGCGCATGAAAGCCGTTGATTATCACGGAAACCGCGTGCGCGTAAGTCTTACCGTACAGAATTCCGATAGGGTTCCGCCATCACGTTTGAACCGCGCCCAATCAGGTTCCCGCATGTTTTGCTTCGGTTAATACCATTACGCAGCCCAGTACGGTGATGGCGCCGGAAGCGCAAGAGTCGTTCTATGGCTTGATTTATTTTTCCTGCGCGCTTCTCATCGTTATCTGATCATAGACGGATGCATATCCCATCAAATCCTGTCTGGCGGCCAAAAATGATGGATTCCCCGCGTTGCGGAAAAAGGTGTAATCGCCCTGGGGATAGAAATCGCTTACGACGGTGTGTCTTATTCCACCGCTCTCATAGGTATAAATGTAGGTATAGCGGTCAATGCCTTTTTCCCAACCTCTGACTCTGACGTTGGTATCGCCGTACTTCTGTAAATAATGAATGGACTCGATTACCTGCTTGACGGTGAAGCCGCCGCCATCATCAATGCCGGATCTTAAGATAATCTTACTGTTCAGGACATTCTCTGGGGGCGTTTCATCCAGACATCCTGTCAGAAACAGTGGGACAAACAGCGTGGAAAACGCCAAGGCGAGTTTTTTATACATAATAAAGACCGAGGTTATTTGACCTTAACAGGTCTATCGGTCGTTTTACGCAGATCTTTAAAAACTCACCACGGCGAAACAGCCACGCCATGGAGTTCAAAAACAGTATTGAACCCAAGAGAGCCTGTGGCGGCGTGGAAAAGATCAACAAAGTGGATAGTGTGATTCACTCCACCTATTACCATGTAAAATATGTTTCAATAGCGAAAATCTGTTAAATAGCCCACTTTTTTTAAGCAAGTCCCGCGTTAATCTACGGACTGTTCCCTGCAAATCATTAGTCCGTTAACATTATTTTATCCATAGCTACCGCTATCGTTTCCAGTTATCCTTTTAAGGAAATAATATATGAAGATCAGGTTGTTATCTGTCATTCTGACGGGATTTTTCGCTGTTACCGTTTTTGCTGCAGGCAGTGTGATTAAAGATGGCACTTATAAAGCAGAAGCCGCCAATTTTGATGATCATGGATGGAAACCATTTCTGGAACTGACTTACAAAGATGGGAAAATTTCGGCGGTAAAATTTGACTATACCAGCGAGAAAGATGGTCACCTGAAAACATCAGACCAGGCGTACGGCAAAACAATGGCTGCAGCGACTGGCACTTCACCAGCCATTTATACGGTAAAACTGCCGCAGAGCCTGATAGAAAAACAGGATATCGCGAACATTGACGGCGTAACCGGCGCCACACACTCAACGGAAGATTTCAAAATACTTGCCAGTGCGGCAATAGAAAACGCGAAAGCAGGTAATCTAGAAACAACAAAAGTAGAGTAAGTTTCCGTGTGAATCGTTAACGTGCAACTATCCCGTAAGGCGCTGAAATACGGGATGTTGCACTGATATCATTACCGCTCTGGGATGATGTCCCTAAACTCAAGAGCGACGTCATCTTGCCCCTGCGAATTATCAGCACTCTCAACGTTCTGTTTTGGCGCCACTTGTTTCAACAGTTCCAACTGTTGCTTCTGCTGCTCGACGATCTGCCGCAACAGTTTGATTTGCTCGTTTGCTCTGACGCTTGCTCGGTTGAGAAAAAACCAGACCAGTAATATCAGCAGCGCAACGACTATGGCAAAAAGCATTTCTAATGTGTTCACACCAATTCCGCTCATAACAATCAGCCAGACAACCACTCACGATGATCCATCTTAACACCAAGCCCGGGGTAAGTACGGCATAAAAAAACCTGTCGCCAGGACAGGTTTATAAAGAATATTCTTAATTTAGAATGGGTAGTCGTGGTAACCCATTTGTTCAGAGATGTTTCTGGCCGCAGTATGTAGCATCTCAACGTATCCGAGTTTGTTTTCTTCAGAAAAACGAATGGTTGGAAATGAAATACTCAGGCCGGCGATAACCACGCCGAAACGATCGAAAACAGGCACCGCGATGCAACGCAGCCCCTCTTCCTGTTCTTCATTATCCTCGCCGTAGCCTTGCTCGCGGACCACATCCAACTGCGTCAGCAGTTCTTCACGCGAAACCAGGGTATGCGGCGTGCTACGGGTAAACTCAACGTCGGCGAGGATTTCGTTCGCTTCATCCTTATCGCGCCAGGCCAACAAGACCTTGCCAATGGCGGTACTGTATAACGGATTGCGGCGGCCGATACGGGAGTACATCCGCAGGTTATACATTGAATCGATTTTATGGATATAGACAATGCTGTCTTCATCCAGCGCGCCAAGGTGAATGGTTTCCCGCGTGAGTGCCGAGAGTTCCCGCATTTGTATATCGGCGCTACGGATTAAATCGACGTTCTGCAATGCTTTCGCGCCGAGTTCAAACAGTTTCAGCGTCAGCGAATATTTCTCTGATTCACCTTCCTGCGCCACATAACCCAACGATTTCATCGTCTGCAAGAATCGGTACACTGTACTTTTAGACATCATCACACGCTGAGAGAGCTCGGTAATACCGATTTCACGCTCTTCACCCAATGCCTGCAAAATACCAAAAACTTTTAGAACAGATGACACGGAATCGGGCTGTTTATCTAAATCTGCAATAGCCATTTTTGTAGTTACCCTATTTGATTTTTCTTGTTTTAAAAAAAATAGAACAATGGTTTTAGTATAAAGGGAACACTTTGATTATGGCAATGGAGCAACGACGATAATCAAGTAACTTTAATAAATATATTTGGGCCTAAAAGTTTTACTCATCATACTGTGCGTAAAATTACAGCACTAAACCGCGATATAAACGACAGCGCGGTTTAGTGCTTAGTGCGGCGGCAGCGAGCTATGCCATATCAGTTAACGCCAGACGGCATCTGGAACCCGGGCCAGATATAGCGCGGGTTTTCCGTCGACGTCGGAGGTAAATAGAATCTGTTTATTATCCGGCGTAAAAGAAGGATGTGGATGTGTCACCTGCCGATCGCCGTCCAACACCGCCCATGAAGTGTTGTGCTGAGCGACACGGTGCTGTCTGCCGGTTTGCATATTAAAAACGTAGAGGAAGGGATCGTTCTCAATTTTATAACCGCCATCATCCTGCACATCGACCGGCGCATCAGAGCCATCGCCCACCAGCAATGTGCCGTCAAAATTACTCATCAGGTGGGAGCAGGCAGGCATAGCGGTTAATTGGCGGTCTTCCAACGTGACGGGATCGATACTGCAAATATAACGATGGGGATTGCCCTTATGGTAAGACACATAGATCATCGCCGAGCCATCCGGCACCCAGAATTCATGAGTGCAACTCTCGCCCTGCGCATGTTCTTTTACCTTGCGCATGTTGCTGCCGTCTTCATTAATGAACCACATCCGGGCGTCAACCAGATCGTGCGGGCCTTCATGACAAAACGCGACGGTATTATCATCGCCAGGACGATAAATCGGGTGTCCCAACCACTGATTTTCCTGCAGAATGGTTTGCGCCTCACCGGTTGCCAGGTCAACGTGAATCAGGCGGCAACAAGGGTTAGTGAAGTAAAATTCCTGAAATTTTTTCCAATCGGTTAATGGTTGCCAATCTTCCTTTTTAATTTCAATACCGACTATTTTTGTGCAGTCGGAATTCGCAACCCAGGTACCATAACCCACCCAATCATCAGGAACCTGATAAATTATTTTCTCTTCCAGGGTGATTAGATCGACACGCATCAGATTACGGACATTTTTCACGTAATATAACGCCTCGTCGTTGGGAGACAGAAAACCGCCAAAGGTATTATCGCCCTCTCCTTCGGTTAACTGGGTAGCTTCCTGGGTTTTCAGGTCCAGCAGGTAGTAGTTCCAGGGGCCATCAAACGCGCCGCCGAACAACAGCTTACTGCCATCATTGGTAAAACATTTCTGATAAAAGTAATTGCGGTGGCAAATTACATCGGGCGGAGTTAAACGCACCACTTCGGCGCCGGTCGCCGAGTCCTGATAGGTATGAAACGTTAGTGGGATCTTATTGCCTTTGGCCATCCGTAAATCCTTAGAGCTCATTATTAATAAGTCTGACGCCGCACGAGCATCCAGTGAGGTGTCGAACTGCGGTTTTTATCAGTCATTTCGTCTATTGCGACAAGCGAGCGCCTTCTGAAACGGTGTGCGCCCGGTTTAAATTGTTATTATAGAAACAACGTTTCATTTTTCCGTGATCGTGATTTTATTTTGTGAAACATTCTGCCTGTTTTCATCAACGGTTTAAGATTCAATGACATTATTCAGGCGGGATAAGAGAAGGCGGCAGTATTGATGAGGAAGATCCAAAAACAACAAAGGCCCGCGAGGGCCTTTGGGAGAAACGATAAACGCGGTTATTTCAGGT
This sequence comes from Brenneria goodwinii, assembly GCF_002291445.1. Classification (NCBI taxonomy): domain Bacteria; kingdom Pseudomonadati; phylum Pseudomonadota; class Gammaproteobacteria; order Enterobacterales; family Pectobacteriaceae; genus Brenneria; species Brenneria goodwinii. The sequence goes on from NZ_CP014137.1 coordinate 1,920,457, forward strand.
AAGCGCCGGAACGCAATGCTTCAATTCGTTTGTCCAGCGGAGGATGCGACATAAACAGTTCGCTGAACGCCTTGGATTTACCGTTGATACAGAAAGCCAAAATACTGCCTTCTTCCTGTGGTTCATAGCTGGTTTTCAAGCGTTGCAAGGCCGCAATCATCTTCTCACGCCCGACCAGCTTCGCCGAACCGGCATCCGCATGAAACTCACGATAGCGGGAGAACCACATGGTAATGATGCTGGCAAGAATACCAAACACCAGTTCCAGCACCATGGCAACGGCAAAATAGATCATCGGATTACCGTTGCTGCTCTCGCCGTCGCTCCGGTTGCCGGACAGGAAACCAGAAGCTACCTGAGCGATAATACGGGAAACGAAGATAACAAAGGTGTTCACGACGCCCTGAATCAACGTCATGGTAACCATATCGCCGTTAGCCACGTGGCTGATTTCATGAGCGATAACCGCTTCTGCTTCATCACGATTCATGTTTTGCAGCAAACCGGTACTCACCGCAACCAACGACGCATCACGCCGCGCACCGGTCGCAAATGCGTTGATGTCAGGCGCATGATAAATCGCCACCTGAGGCATGACGATACCAACCTGCTGAGACTGCGAACGGACGGTTTCCAGCAACCAGCGCTCCGTTTCGTTCCGTGGTTGCTCAATCACTTCACCACCAACAGATCGTAATGCCATCCATTTAGACATCAGCAGTGAAACAAATGCACCGCCAAAGCCAAACAGCCCAGCCATTACCATTAAACCCTGGGCGCTGCTGGATTGGATTCCCGTCAGGCTAAGGATCAGCCCGAAAACCAACATCACCGCCAGGTTGGTGATCAGGAAAAGCGCAATACGCATCATAGAAGTTTGATTTCCTCTCGCAGAAAAATAAAAGTTTGTGACATCTACATCGTATGGGCTGCGCTGACTTTTTCAAGCATTCTTAACTTTTCAGTTACTAAATCAACATAACTTTACATTTTGTAAGGGGAAATGCTTATTAGAGAGGGAGTTGTCTACAGCACTTTATAACAAATACATTACAGTTATAGAGAAAAAACGGGAACAGCCAGGCTGCCGGATCCTATCTAACCTGGCGTCAGGCTACTTTCATCAATCAGCTTTGCTGCTGGCGCCATTGTTGCATTCATTGATGAAATATGTTGCGGTTTTATCCGATCTAATTCCACTTTTGCTTCTTTCACGAATTGCAGCGGTATTGAGGTTAAACAGCGCATGATTAGCCGGCGAGTCGGTGACTTGATTTCAACAGTTTAGTAAAATCCTTCGCGGACATCGGATGTCCGAACAGGTATCCCTGAGCTTCATCACACCCTCGGCTGCGTAGTTGTTCGCAGGGTTCCAGCGTTTCAACGCCTTCGGCAATAACGCCCAGCCCAAAGCTTTTGCCAAGATAGATTATCGCCCAAACAATGGCCGCATCCGTCGGTGATTCACACATGGTGCGAACAAACGTTTGATCAATTTTAAGGCGCGTTACCGGATAGTTTTTTAACACGCTGAGAGAAGCGTAGCCGGTACCGTAATCATCAAACGCGATACCGATCCCGGCATCCCGCAATGCATACAGCGGCTGCAGCATATTTTGATCATGACGCAGGATGATGTTTTCCGTGATTTCCACCTCAAGCGAGCTTGCCGGTAAGCCGGTCTGGTTCAGAATATCCGCGATCTTTTGCGACAAGGTGCCGGAACGGAACTGCGCGCTGAACAGGTTAACGCTAATCCGAAAATCTTTCGCGCCGGCATTGTTCCATTCGGCGGCCTGCTTGCAGGCGGTCAACATAATCCAATCGCCAATACACTCAGCCCAGTTGCCGCTCTCCAACGCGGGGAGAAACGCACTCGGGCCAAGCAACCCTTTTTGGGGATGACGCCAACGTAACAACGCTTCCGCCCCCACAATCTCATTATTCGACAGGCTGACCAGTGGTTGATAAAACACTTCAAATTCATTTTTTTCATAAGCCCGCGCAAACTCTGACTGAAATGCATGCCAGGCTTGAAAATTTTCACGTAACACGCTGGTAAAAAAACGGTAGCAGTTGCGTCCTTCGGCTTTAGCCTGGAACAGCGCCAGATCCGCGCTGGTCAGCAGTTCCTGAACGGTAAGACCATGGCGGGGGTAAAACACTATTCCAACGCTGGCGCTGATATTGATCGGATTATCGCCAGTAACCATGGTTTGAGAAATTTCATGGACGATCTGCTCGGCAATGGTGGCCGCGACCTCCCGGTCGCCCATACCGGGGAACAACAAGGCGAACTCATCCCCTCCCATGCGAGCCACCAAGTCGCCCGCGCGGACTTTCCTCTGTATTTTCCTTGCTACGCTGACCAGAATATCATCGCCGCTGGCATGCCCCAGACTGTCGTTAATATTCTTGAAGCCATCCAGATCGATCAGCATGATGCAGGCGACCGATTCCTTTTTCAGCGCCTGCTCCAGGTTTGAGGACAATAAGGCCCGATTGGCCAATCCGGTTAGCGGATCCATATGCGCCAGTAAAAATAATCGTTCCTCGTTACGCCGGCGTTCCTTCGCGTCGTGCAAAATAACGCCATAACTCACGCCGTCGTGATTTGTCCACATCACTATGGACAACTCGACAAGAAACAAAACGCCGCTTTTGGCCCGTACATTTAATTCCAGCGTGACGCCCTTAGCCAACAATGCCTTATCTGTAGCTAACCGCGTGAACTGCATGAGCAAATAGTCTGGAATAACGGTATCGACGCTACGTCCGATAATCTCGCCGTCAGCATATCCCAACATTTTTTGCGCGGAAGGGTTCCAAAACGTGATAATACCCTGTTTGTTGACGCAGATAACGGCATCAGTAGAGGTTCTGGCTATTTTTTCAAAAACCGCCTGCCCTGCCTTGCGCGCCAGATTAAGCCGCCTCGCCTCCAGCCTATCCATGACCAGCGTGGCCAAATCCTGCAGATTATGTTCATCTCTGACGCTGAAGGCTAACCGTGGTTTGATATCGATAATGCATAGCGCGCCAATAGCGTACCCGGATAGGGTCCGTAACGGCATGCCCGCATAAAAGCGCAGATGAGGCTCGCCCGTAACCAACGGGTTATCTTTGAATTGCGGATCTTTACTCGCATCGGGAATAACCAGGATGCCTTCTCTGTGAATCACGTGCGAACAAAACGCAATCTCTATTGGCGTTTCAGTAAATGAGACGCCGAGCCCCGCCGCGAGCAGTTGCCGTTCTGATTCCAACAGAGAGACCAAAACAATAGGTACATTAAAAATGTTTGACGCCAGAGTAATCAGCTTGTCGAGAACGGGATCAAACAATACGTGTTTAATGTCATACTCATGAAGAGCAGCAAGACGATGCATTTCATCTTTAACTATTGGAGTACGGCTCATGAGTCCCCCTATAGTATCCGTTGTTTTAACGTCTGGATTAAAACATAAGATTTTGACGTGTAAATTGAACTAACTATGTAACGAGATAGAACAATATGAACAAAAAAACAACGCCATGAAACAAAGAAAATATCTGGCACTTTCATAAATATAGCAAAAAAACACATAACCATCAGATTATTAAAACAAAAAAACACCCTACCGCTTATCAGCGGTCGTGATAATAACACCTGTAAATATTAAATATATTTAACTTTTCTTCAGGTAAAATTGAAGCGTCGCTTGAGTATCAAGACTGATAACCACTCAGAATTGATTCACATGATGCTTTTACTTGAACTAGCGCCTCTTTTATTAGCGGCAGGCGGGACTCAAAACGAAAGGACGGGACGACGACAGAAATTGCATGGGGAGTGCAGCAATGCGCTTTCAGCGGGATGCCAATGGCGCAAATGCCTTCGGCATGTTCCTGATAATCAAACGCGAAACCATAGGTTCTAACCTGATGAAGCTCTTCCAGCAAGGTGTCGATGGATGTAATGGTGTTACGGGTCAACGCGGGCATACCCTGCTTAAACAGGCAGATAATCGCATCATCATCCATATTGGCTAAAATGGCCTTACCGCTCGCCATGGCATAGAGCGGTTTCGGTCGATCGGACGCCGGCACAATTCGAACGACCTGGTCAGAGACAATGCGATCGAGGCAATAAGCCTCAATGCCATAAATCGTCGAGAGATCCACCGTTTCATGCGTCATCTCAAACACCCTCTCCAACGGGCGACGCAGTTGGGCCGCCACGTTCGAGTAGGACATTTTTGCCAGTTCATTGATGCCCCATCCAAGGCGGACGCCGGATTCGCCCCCCTCGACCAGGTTCTCCTCTTTCAGCGCATCAACGATACGCTGAACCGTCGAACGGGGTAAATTCGTTCGTGACGCGAGCGCTCCCAGGCTGATACCCTCGCATCCCAGTGCGCGCAGAATGCTTGCGGCTCGCGATATCACCTGAATTTTCTGGTTTTTTTTACTCATCGTTCGCCCTGGAAACATTTCAAAACCGTACCACAATGTGGATGATATTGTATTGGATTAAAATAAGCGTATTATGATTTTATGTTGATGCAAAGTTAAAATTACGTCATAAGATTGATGTGACTTTGCAAAAATACATAACTAAAATCAGGTATGCGCGGCTTATTCCGGTATGAATGCATACCTCGATATTGTGCCTTACCACAATTTATTTGGATGTATTTCAGCTTTCAGGCTGCACCCTATTCCATAGATAAAGGAGAACTAACATGGCATATGCCACGACGAATCCTTACACCGGGGAACTGATTAAAACTTTCCCTGATGCGACAGACGCAGAAGTTTCATCAGCGATTGAACATGCACATGCTACTTTTCAGACATGGAAAAACACCTCATTCGCCGAACGGCGCGCCATTATGCAACGGGCGGCCGATCTGCTGCGTAAAGACAGCGACGAGCTTGCGAAGCTGTTAACGCTGGAAATGGGTAAACTGTTTACCGAGGCAAAGGCCGAGGTTGAACTATCCGCCCAGATTTTTGAATATTATGCAAAAAATGCCGAATCCTTGCTGGCGCCGGAAAAACTCCCGGTCGCCAACCCCGCGGAAGGGGATGCCGTTGTCTATCACGAACCGCTTGGCGTGCTGCTCGCGATCGAGCCCTGGAATTTCCCTTATTACCAGATCGCCCGCATCATTGCCCCGCAATTGTCTGCCGGTAATACCGTCCTGTTGAAACATGCTTCCAACGTGCCGCAGTCCGCCGCGCGTTTTGAACGCCTGATGCTTGAAGCAGGTTTGCCGGCAGGTGGGTTTAAGAATCTGTATGCCACTCGTTCTCAGATTGAATCCATCCTTAACGACCCACGGGTTCACGGGGTTGCCCTTACCGGTTCCGAAGATGCCGGCGCGCTTGTTGCGCAGCAGGCGGCTAAGGCGCTTAAAAAATCGACGCTTGAACTCGGCGGCGCCGATGCTTTCGTCGTACTGGCCGATGCCGAGTTGGCAAAAACCGCAAAATGGGCGGTATTCGGACGTCACTGGAACGGCGGACAAGTGTGCGTGTCATCTAAACGGATGATCATCGTTGATGAGGTCTATGACGACTTCCTCAAGCTATATACCGATGGCGTGGCCGCATTACGTGCAGGCGACCCTATGTCTTCCGAAACCACGCTTGCCCCGCTGTCTTCACAGAAAGCGGCCGATGAAGTGAAAGAGAAGATTAAATTCGCCGTGGATCATGGCGCGACGGCAACCGAAGTCGGCCCAAAAGTTCCGGATAATGGCGCGTTTGTCCAACCGACAATTCTGACCAATATCACGCCGGACAACCCGGCCTATTCAATGGAGTTTTTTGGCCCGGTATCTATGCTTTTCCGCGCCAAGAACGAAGCCGATGCCATCCGTATCGCCAATGACTCCCCGTTCGGTTTAGGCGGCTCAGTCTTCACTCAGGATGCGAAACACGGCGCGGAAGTCGCCAAGCAGATCTCCACCGGGATGATCTTTGTTAACCACCCAACCATGGTTAAAGCCGATCTCCCGTTCGGCGGCGTCCGTCGTTCTGGTTATGGACGTGAATTAATTGGATTGGGCATCAAAGAATTTGTTAACCATAAACTGGTCAACATCGTTGACATTGATGCCGAGTTCTAAATTTTCTAGTTACTGATATGATGACCTGTATGCGATATTTTCTTGGTGAAAATTCAATTACAGGTCTTTTTTTTAATAACCGAACTTAACCATAAGGAAATACTATGGAAAATATTAATCTCGTCGGTATTTCAGGCAGCTTACGTCAGAAATCGACGAATAAAGGGTTACTGCGCGCAGCACAGTCGGTATTACCTGCGAATGTATCGCTGGATATTGCCGACTTAAGCGACGTACCATTTTATAATGCAGACATCTCTACCCAGCCCGAGTCGGTTCAACGCATCATCCAGCAGGTCAAAAAAGCCGATGGACTGGTTCTTGCCTGCACCGAATACAATTATTCTATGGCGCCGGCGTTAAAGAACATTCTTGATTGGCTGTCACGTGATGAAGATAAAACATTACTGGCAGGAAAACCTGTGGCAATAATGGGCTCCGGCGGCGGAATGGGAACATCGCGCGCGCAGTACCATTTGCGTCAGGTATGCGTATTTCTTGATTTACATCCGTTGAATAAGCCTGAAGTGTTCTCAAACGCCTATAGCGACAGTTTCGACGCAGACGGCAATCTTATCGACGAAAAAATTAAGGGATTGATATCACAACAGATATCAGCGTTAGCAGATACCATCAGCAAAGCGTAATCGTGAATCAGTTGCGGTAAAAACAGGTCAGCATATACACCGGAAAAGCACCAACCGACATCGGTAATACTCGTCAAATATGCTGACCACTATATTATGCTGATCACTATATAAAGTTAAACCAATTTACGCAGGGAAATAACTTATCGAATGTTCGGGAGTATCATTCTTTGCATGGATGATTAAATCCCAATCACCAGTATAAGGAACCGTTAAATAGACTTCACCCTTAGCACTCACGCTAATAGCGTCTTGTGTAGCGGTTTTATTCTGCGAGCCCGTTGTATGCGAACCATTAATCATCTCAAGATCAAACGAATTAGAACAACGAACAATTACCGTATCACCACCAAAAAGACTCATACACGTGCGTATTACTGACATACATCCTCCGCGGCATACAGCCATTAGCATGCCTTTATGAAACATAATCTATGGAGCACTTTTCCCACAACGGGATTTTCATAAGAGCAAATTGTATACCGGTGGATTGTGATTTAGATCAATCTAATCCCACGTTTCTACAGGATCGTCAGCAGAATAAGATGAACCCATAAAATGCAAAATCTTATTAGGCTTTTTGATAATCATCACAAATCAAATAATAAACAGGCTATGTCCGGCATTTCACAGGATAAAATACGGCGCGGGATACGAAATGGTATTTTTTACCAATGATGATCCCAATTTTAGAACAAACCTCCAGGCTGATAAAATCCGATCTCGCCCCGTGCCATCATATCGATACTTTATCGCGTCGAGAAAAATCAGGCGCCGCAACGTAACCAGCATGCAGAGCCGAAACCGGTTTCGACTCTGGATCACTGGCTGGTTGTCGGAACTGGATGTTGCTCACTGGCGGACAAATACTGCGCTGCCAGAAAAATCAATCCTATGCCGACAAGACAAAAAATGAGCCCGCTGTAACCCATAAAAGACACGACGACACCGGTCAGCGCGGGCCCCGAGATGCTCCCCGCGCCCCAGACAACGCCGAAAACAGAATTGACGACAATGAGTTTCTGCCCGGAAAAACGTTTTCCCGCGCGAACAAGCGAAAGCGTATAGATCGCGCCGGCAACGGCCCCCAGGATAAAGCAGTTAAGGAACATCATATGCAAAGAGTTGAACGTTAGCGGCACCAGAGTCAGCAGGATGCAAAATATGACTCCACAGCTGATATGAACGCGCCTGACGCCGAATTTATCAGCCATCCACCCCATAATGGGTTGTAGCAGCGCATCCCCCAGGAAAATAACGGTAACCAGAAGAGCCGCGGTTTGTTCCGTCAATCCGTTTGCCATACCATAAAGCGGAAATAACGATAATACGCTGGCATCGAAGAAGGAAAAACAGAGCACGCCCACGGCAATGGCCGTCACCGTTTTCAATATGCGGCGATAGGAGCCCGGCGCCGTCCCTTCCGAACGCGTAATGTCGCGGCACAGAACAATCATCAATGCACATACCGCGGTTGCTATACCGATGGACCAAGCCGCGAACGCTTCGTAGGCGGCACCAGCCACAATCAGCAACGGCCCCATCAGTTGAAATCCGGTAAACGCAGAGGTGTAAATACCGGTGAATGTCGCCTTGTAGCGATCCGATGCCGCACCGGTGATCCAGCTTTCGCCAATGACAATCACAACTCCGCTGGCCAGCCCCGTCATCAGACGCGGAAGAATCAATAACCATGGGTTGCTCAAAAGGCATGACGCCACGGTTGAGACGGAGAGAACCAACAGACTCAGAATCAGCAATATTTTCACGTTCATTCGCCGCGTCAGCGCGGGAGTAATGAACGATGAAATAAACATCCCGGCAGCCGGAAGCGCTGAAATCACGCCTAACAATGCCGCCCCGTGCCCCAGCGCAGCTAGACGCAGGCTGATAAGCGGCAAGGTGTAACCCGTTATCAATCCCACCAGCGATGCGGCGATAATCATCATAAAGGTGAAGTAATGCTGCTGATATTTATCAAAAGAAAAGTTCATGATTCTTTCAATGCTGGTTTAACCGAATGGATGAAGATATCACGCCAGATTGAGGGATAGATAGCCAGAGACAACCGGATTACCGATCGAGAAAATAACGACAAAAACAACCGGGGAAACGATTGGACGATGGTTAATACAAAAACAGGGTGATTTTTGTGGAAAAACGGTTTACTGGCAAAACATAGGGGCCGAAATGGCCCCTGCTGGAAGTGGAGGCAGCGAAAAATCGTACTTACATGTTATCGATGATATCCTGCGCGAACTCGCTACATTTCCGCAGTTTAGCGCCTTCCATCAGACGTTCGAAATCGTAGGTCACGGTCTTGTTCTTGATCGCACCCTCAACGCCTTTAACAATCAGGTCGGCGGCTTCGAACCATTGCAGATGACGCAGCATCATTTCCGCTGACAGAATAATGGAACCTGGGTTCACTTTATCCTGACCGGCATACTTCGGCGCGGTGCCGTGGGTGGCTTCAAACAGCGCACATTCATCACCGATATTGGCGCCCGGGGCAATACCGATACCGCCGACCTGCGCGGCCAGCGCATCGGAAATATAGTCGCCGTTCAGGTTCATACAGGCGATAACATCATATTCGGCCGGGCGCAGCAGAATCTGTTGTAAAAACGCATCGGCAATCACGTCTTTAACGATGATATCTTTACCGCTGTTCGGGTTCTTGATTTTAACCCACGGCCCGCCATCAATCAGTTCACCGCCGAACTCTTCACGCGCCAACTGGTAGCCCCAGTCTTTAAAGGCGCCTTCGGTGAATTTCATGATATTGCCTTTATGCACCAGCGTGAGCGAGTCACGATCGTTGGTGATGGCATATTCAATCGCCGCGCGGACCAGGCGTTTCGTTCCTTCTTCGGAACAGGGTTTGATGCCGATGCCGCAATGTTGCGGGAAACGGATTTTATTTACGCCCATTTCATCGCGCAGAAACTTGATGACTTTATCCGCTTCCGCAGAGTCCGCTTTCCATTCAATACCGGCATAGATGTCTTCGGCGTTTTCGCGGAAGATCACCATATCGGTCAATTCCGGGTGTTTTACCGGGCTCGGCGTGCCTTCGTAATAGCGAACCGGACGCAAACAGATATAGAGATCCAGTTGCTGACGCAAGGCGACGTTCAGAGAGCGGATGCCGCCGCCAACCGGCGTCGTTAACGGGCCTTTGATCGCCACACGATATTCGCGAATCAAATCCAGCGTTTCTTCCGGCAGCCAAACGTCTTTACCATAAATCTGCGTTGATTTTTCGCCGGTATAAATTTCCATCCAGGAAATTGCGCGTTTGCCCTGATAGGCTTTTTTTACTGCGGCGTTAACAACATCGATCATGGCCGGCGTAACATCAACGCCGATGCCGTCCCCTTCAATAAACGGGATCACCGGATTATTGGGAACGTTCAACTTGCCTTGAGCATCAACCGTGATCTTTTGACCCGCTGTCGGTACTACTACTTTGCTTTCCATTAACCTCTCCTTCGAGCGCAATTTTGTTAATGACTTGTAAGATGTGAGTCGATACTACTTGAATATTTAGCCCGCGCCAATCGCAAACCTTTTCGAGTATAATGCTTTTGTTATCCGCGGCTATAAAGATGATGAATAAATTCCCTGTTAAAAATCACCGAGTTAAACGATTCAGCTCGCGACCGGCGAAGAAACGCAATGATGAGGAGCCCCGACGTATCGTCTTGTTCAATAAACCCTTTGACGTACTGCCTCAGTTTACGGATGAAGCTGGCCGTTCAACGCTGAAAGACTATATCCCGATTCGCGGCGTCTACGCGGCCGGCCGTTTAGACCGTGATAGCGAAGGGCTGATGATCCTCACTAATGATGGAAAACTTCAATCTAAGCTTACTGACCCGGCCCATAAAACAGCGAAAACCTATTATGCCCAGGTAGAAGGCATTCCTGACGAAGCCGCGCTTTCCCGGTTCAGAACCGGCCTTGAGCTTAAAGACGGCAAAACTTTACCCGCCGGCGCCGAAATAGTACCGGAGCCTGACTGGCTGTGGGAACGCGTCCCGCCGATTCGGGAGCGAAAAAACATTCCCGTCAGTTGGCTGAAAATCACCCTGCATGAAGGCCGTAATCGTCAGGTCAGACGCATGACGGCGAATATAGGTTACCCCACGCTACGTTTGATCCGCTATGGCATGGCCGATCAGACCGTGGAGAATCTGTCCCCCGGAGAATGGAAGGAGATCGCTGATGTTTAAGCCGCACGTTACCGTTGCCTGCGTAGTCCAGGCCGAAGACCATTTTCTGGTGGTTGAAGAGTTGATTAACGACAAACTGCTGTGGAACCAACCCGCAGGACATCTGGAAGCCAATGAAACACTGATTCAGGCGGCCAGCCGGGAGCTGTGGGAAGAAACGGGGATTCAGGCGGCGCCGCAGAGTTTTCTGCAACTACACCAATGGATCGCCCCCGATCAAACGCCATTCCTGCGTTTTTGTTTCGCCCTTGATCTGCCCTATCAGATGGAAACGCAGCCCCATGACAGCGATATTGAATGCTGCCGCTGGCTGACGGCGCAAGAAATCCTCGACTCGAATCAGTTGCGCTCTCCGTTAGTCGCAGAGAGCATTCGTTGCTATCAGCGGCCTGAGCGTTATCCGTTAACGCTACTTAGCGCGTTCAACTGGCCATTTTAGCGGGTAACCTATCAGGAATAGCGGTGCAGCCCCGGTCGCAACATGATAAAATACGCCGCTTGTTTTTCGCTTTAATGTCATACCCAATAGATTTCGGGTTGAAGGGGCCGGAGGCAAAACCAACGCTCCTGCGGCTTGAAAGTCGACGGGTATTAAGTATTCAGGTCGTGAGATTTCCATGTCAGATAACAGCCAGAAAAAAGTGATTGTCGGTATGTCCGGCGGTGTTGATTCATCCGTTTCCGCTTACCTGTTGCAGCAACAGGGCTATCATGTCGAAGGCCTGTTTATGAAAAACTGGGAAGAGGACGACGATACCGAGTATTGCTCCGCGGCAGCCGATCTTGCTGACGCGCAGGCCGTCTGCGACAAACTCGGCATTGAGCTGCATACCGTCAATTTCGCCGCCGAATACTGGGATAACGTCTTTGAACTGTTCCTGGCGGAATATAAAGCAGGCCGCACGCCTAATCCCGATATCCTGTGCAATAAAGAAATTAAATTCAAAGCGTTTCTTGAATTCGCGGCCGAAGATCTGGGCGCGGATTACATCGCCACCGGCCACTATGTCCGCCGTCAGGACGTTGACGGCAAAAGCCGTTTGCTGCGCGGATTGGACGGCAATAAGGACCAGAGTTATTTCCTCTATACGCTCAGCCATGAGCAGATCGCGCAGAGTCTATTCCCGGTGGGCGAATTGGAAAAACCGCAGGTCCGCGCAATCGCCGAGCAACTGGAGTTGGCGACCGCCAAAAAGAAAGACTCCACCGGCATTTGCTTTATCGGCGAACGAAAATTCACCGAGTTTCTCTCCCGCTACCTGCCCGCACAGCCTGGGCCGATCTTATCGGTTGACGACAACAAGTCGATGGGACAACACCAGGGGCTGATGTACCACACATTAGGTCAGCGTAAAGGGCTGGGGATCGGCGGCGTCAAAGATGGCGGAGAAGATCCCTGGTACGTCGTAGATAAGGACGTAGCAAACAACATCCTCTATGTCGCGCAGGGACACGAGCACCCTCGCCTGATGTCCTACGGCTTAATCGCCCAGCAGTTGCATTGGGTCGATCGTCAACCGCTGACCGAAGAATTTCGCTGCGTAGTAAAGACCCGTTATCGTCAGGCGGACATTCCCTGCACCGTCACTCCGCTGGGGGAAGACCATATAACCGTGCGCTTTGATGAACCGGTCGCCGCCGTCACCCCCGGTCAGTCCGCCGTTTTCTATCTGGGCGATATTTGCCTGGGGGGCGGCATCATTGAAGAGCGTTTACAGGAGTAACCGTGGCCAAGAATTATCATGACATTACATTGGCGCTTGCAGGTGTCTGCCAGTCCGCCCAACTGGTGCAACAGTTGGCCCACACCGGCAACTGCGACAATGAGATTCTGCACACGTCGCTCAACAGTATTCTGGTGGTAAACCCGGCATCGACGCTTGCGGTTTATGGCGATGCGGAAGGCAACCTGAAAACCGGGCTGGAAACTTTGCTGGCCATATTGAATAGCGGCGGTAAAGGCTCGGGAGCCGAGTTGTCGCGTTATACCTTCAGCCTGATTACGCTGGAGCGTAAACTGCATGGCAAAAAATCAGCGCTTGATGAGTTAGGTAAGCGCATCGGTCAGTTGGAGCGTCAGTTGGAGCATTTTGAACTGCTCTCTGATACGATCGTTAGCGCGCTGGCCGGTATTTATGTCGATGTTATCAGTACGCTGGGGCCACGTATTCAGGTTACTGGTTCACCAGAGATACTGAAAAACAGCCAGATTCAGGCCAAAGTGCGCGCGGCGCTCCTGGCCGGTATCCGTTCTGCGGTGTTATGGCAGCAGATTGGCGGCGGACGCCTGCAACTGATGTTCTCCCGCGGTCAACTGGTGAAAGAAGCGAAACAGATATTGGCACGTTGCTGACAAACGATTAATCTGCGCGCTAATCGCCATATCTACAAAAGCGATATCTTCCCGCGCAAGCAGATCCCATCCCCGCACAGTCGGGGATGACGAGAATCGAGATGTTTGCCGACGGCATGAACGAGTTATTTATTGTTATTAAAACCAATCCAGGAGTTGCTTGCGATGGAATTATCCTCACTGACCGCCGTTTCCCCGATAGATGGCCGCTACGGCGATAAAGTCAGCTCGTTACGCGCTATTTTCAGCGAATTCGGTTTACTGAAATTCCGCGTACAGGTTGAAGTACGTTGGCTGCAAAAGTTGGCGGCCTGCGCAGAAATCCAGGAAGTTCCTGCATTTGATGCCGACGCAAACGCTTTCCTCGATAAAATTGTCGCCGAATTCAATGAACAGGACGCGGCGCGCATTAAAACCATCGAGCGCACCACCAACCATGACGTTAAGGCCGTCGAGTATTTTCTGAAGGAAAAAGTCGCCGCCGTTCCCTCGCTGCACGCCGTCAGCGAATTTATTCACTTCGCCTGTACCTCGGAAGATATCAACAACCTGTCTCATGCGCTGATGCTGAATACGGCGCGTCATGACGTTATTCTTCCCCAGTGGCGTAAAATCATTGACGCACTGGCCGACTTGTCCCAGCAATATCGCGACATTCCGCTGCTGTCGCGCACGCACGGGCAACCCGCCACGCCATCCACCATCGGCAAAGAGTTCGCCAATGTGACCTACCGGATGGAGCGCCAATACCGCCAGCTTCAGCAGGTTGAAATTCTGGGCAAGATTAATGGCGCGGTAGGCAACTACAACGCACACCTTGCGGCCTACCCGGAAATTGACTGGCACCGGTTCAGCGAAAGTTTCGTCACTTCGCTGGGCATCGCCTGGAACCCCTACACCACGCAGATCGAACCGCATGACTACATCGCGGAGTTGTTCGACTGCATCGCCCGCTTTAATACCATTCTGATCGACTTCGACCGCGATATCTGGGGTTACATTGCCCTGAACCACTTCAAACAGAAAACCATCGCCGGCGAAATCGGTTCTTCCACCATGCCGCATAAAGTCAACCCGATTGATTTCGAGAACTCGGAAGGCAACCTGGGCTTAGCCAATGCCGTTTTAGGCCATTTAGCCGGCAAACTGCCGGTATCCCGCTGGCAGCGCGACCTGACCGACTCAACGGTGCTGCGCAACCTGGGCGTGGGCGTGGGCTATGCGCTGATCGCCTATCAGTCAACGTTAAAAGGCATCAGCAAGCTGGAAGTTAACCGCGACCATCTGCGCGAAGAGCTGGATCACAACTGGGAAGTCCTGGCGGAGCCGATTCAAACCGTGATGCGTCGCTACGGCATTGAAAAACCTTATGAAAAACTGAAAGAGCTGACCCGCGGCAAACGCGTTGACGCGGCAGGCATTCAGGCATTCATCGACGGCCTGGCGCTGCCGGAAGCAGAAAAAGCGCGGCTGAAAACGCTGACGCCGGCAAATTATATTGGCCGCGCCATTCAAATGGTCGACGACCTGAAATAACCCCGCTCGGGTGACAACCTTTGGTTGCTTGCCCGAACCGGACGCCGGGGAAACGGGGATGTCCTTTCCGTATCCCCGGCTCAAAGGGTGAGAAGTTCACCGGTCATGATACTCGCCCTTTTCTCTTCTCTTGCCTGTTTATTCCCTGTTTATTATCCATATGGATAATTGGTCGGATAAAAATCAAATAATATAATTAATTCCGCTTGCGTATGACTATGATATGCAAGCGGTGCTTTTATATACCGCCTTGCCTGTTTGACAGGGGAACAGAGGAAATAGCGATGCGCATTCTGGTCGTCGAAGATAACGTTTTATTACGCCATCACCTTACCGTGCAAATGAATGAGATGGGACATCAGGTTGATGCGGCAGCGGGAGCCAAAGAAGCCGACTATTTTTTGCTCGAACACTCGCCGGATATCGCCATTGTCGATCTCGGGCTACCGGATGAAGATGGCATGAGCATGATCCGCCGCTGGCGTTCGCAGCAGTTCAAACTGCCCATTCTCGTGCTGACAGCGCGGGAAGGCTGGCAAGACAAGGTGGCGGTGCTGGAAGCCGGGGCGGATGATTACGTCACCAAGCCGTTTCATATGGAGGAAGTCGTTGCCCGTCTACAGGCATTGATGCGTCGTAACAGCGGGCTGGCCTCGCAGATCGTCAGCATTTCACCGTTTGAAATCGATCTATCGCGGCGCGAAGTGATGATTAAAGGAGCCCCGGTCAAGCTGACCGCGTTTGAATACACCATCATCGAAACCCTGATCCGCAACAATGGAAAAGTCGTCAGCAAGGAGTCGCTGATGCTACAGTTGTATCCGGATGCAGAGCTGCGCGAAAGTCATACCATCGATGTGTTAATGGGACGTTTACGTAAAAAAATACAGAACGCGGGGTCAGCCGACGTCATCACCACGGTCCGTGGTCAGGGCTATCGTTTCGACATCGACGCCTGTCAGGCACAAAATGAGTGATAAAAAATCACCGGCAGCGGTTTCCAACGTCGCAAGCGACGGCCCAAAGCGTGACGGCCAGGAAACCTTGCATAAAAAATTTCCTTTTTCGCTACGCGTCCGTTTCTTACTCGCGACCGTCGCCATCGTCCTGGCGTTATCGTTGTCTTACGGCATCGTGGCGATTATCGGCTACAGCGTCAATTTCGATAAAACCTCTTTCCGGCTGCTGCGCGGCGAAAGTAACCTGTTTTACAGTCTGGCGCAGTGGCGGGACGACCAATTAACCATCGCCACACCACCGGATATTGATATCAATTTTCCCACGCTGGTGTTGATTTACGACCAGCAAGGAAAAATACTCTGGCGTGAAAAAGCGGTTCCCCAGTTGGAAGGGCTGATCAACCCGGAGTGGCTGGAAAAAACGGCCTACCATGAATTGGATATTGATAGCAGTACCAGCAGTTCCGTACTGAAAGAGAACACGCTCCTGCTGAGTAGTCTCAGAGCGCTTAATAGCGTCTATTCACACACGCTGACGCATTCCGTCGCCGTTAATGTTTATCCGCGCACGGAGCATCTCCCGCCATTGACCATCGTGGTAATAGACCGTATCCCGCAGGAGTTGCAGCAGGAAGACATCGTCTGGGAATGGTTTAGCTATGTTTTCATGGCCAACCTCATTCTAGTTCTTCCCCTGCTCTGGCTCGGCGCGCACTGGAGCCTGCGGCCGATCAAACACCTGGTCAGGCAGATTGCCGAACTGGAAAACGGCACCCGCGAACAGTTGGATGAAAATCCGCCGCGTGAATTGTTCAGCCTGGTGAAAAACCTGAACATTCTGTTGAATAACGAGCGCCAGCGTTATCACAAATACCGCACGACCCTGACCGATCTCACCCACAGTCTGAAAACGCCGCTGGCGGTTTTACAAACTACGTTGCGGGCATTGCGCACCGGCAAGGAGATCAACATCGATCAGGCTGAACCCATCATGCTGGCGCAGATCAGCAGAATTTCACAACAGATTGGTTATTATCTGCATCGCGCCAGCGTTCGTTCCGAACATCATATGTTGATGCGTGAGCTTCATTCCGTCCCGGCGCTGCTGGACGGGCTCTGTTCGGCGTTGAATAAGGTTTACCAGCGCAAAGGGGTGGTGCTGACGCTGGATATCTCCCCCGAGCTAACCTTCATTGGCGAAAAGAACGACTTTATGGAAATTATGGGCAACATTCTGGATAACGCCTGCAAGTACTGCCTGGAGTTTGTCGAGATTAGCGCGCAATATTCCGACCATAAACTGCATTTGATCATTGATGATGACGGCCCCGGTATTCCGGCAAGCAAGCGGGAAGTGATTTTTCAACGCGGCCAGCGCGTCGACAGGCTACGGCCCGGCCAGGGGATCGGCCTGTCGGTTGCCGCGGAGATTATTGAACAATATCAAGGCGAGATCATCATTAGCGACAGTACGTTGGGGGGCGCGCGCGTCGAGGCTATCTTCTCTCGTCAGAATCCTGCTCAGAATGAGCTATGAAAGTCAGTACAGCTAATCGCGCTTCCGCTATAATTGCAGCCAGTCTCGTTTTCTGGAAGATATGGTATGGACTATCAGCTCAATCTCGACTGGCCGGCGTTTTTTGCCCACCACTGGCAAAAGCATCCGGTCATCATCAAACACGGTTTTAATAATTTTATCGATCCAATCTCGCCGGATGAGCTAGCCGGTCTGGCGTTGGAAAATGAAGTTGATAGCCGGTTGATTAGCCATCAGGACGGGCGCTGGCAGGTCAGCCATGGCCCGTTTGAAAGTTTCGACCACCTGGGCGAAAACAACTGGTCGCTGCTGGTGCAGGCCGTCGATCACTGGCACGAGCCCTCTACCGCGTTGATGCGCCCTTTCCGCCAGTTACCTGACTGGCGCCTTGACGATCTGATGATCTCCTTTTCGGTTCCCGGCGGCGGCGTTGGTCCGCATCTGGACCAGTACGACGTGTTTATTATTCAGGGAACGGGCCGTCGCCGCTGGCGCGTCGGCGCCAAAATACCGATGAAACAGCATTGTCCGCACCCGGACCTGCTTCAGGTCGATCCTTTCGACCCCATCATTGATGAAGAAATGGAACCGGGCGATATCCTGTATATTCCGCCGGGCTTCCCGCATGAGGGCTACTCACTGCAAGATTCGCTCAATTATTCGGTAGGTTTTCGCGCCCCGAACGCTCGTGAACTGGTCAGCGGTTTCGCCGACTATGTGCTCTCCCGCGAGCTAGGCAGCCATCGCTACAGCGATCCGGATATTTCTTCCCGTGAACACCCGGCAACGGTGCTGCCGCAGGAGCTGGATCGCTTGCAGAAAATGATGCTGGAATTGGTTCAACAGCCAGAGCATTTTCAAAACTGGTTCGGTGAATTTATTTCACAGTCCCGCCATGAGCTCGATCTCGCGCCGCCGGAGCCGCCCTACCGGGCCGAGGAAATATATGATTTCCTGCAACAGGGCGAGACATTACGGCGGCTGGGCGGTTTGCGCGTACTGTGCGTCGGCGACAGCTGTTTCGTCAACGGTGAAAAAATTGACAGCCCGCACACGCAGGCGCTTTTGACGCTGGCCGAAAATTATGAGATTAATGCCGCTATGCTGGCCGACGCGCTGGAAGACCCGGCATTCCTGACCCGGTTAACCGTATTGATTAACAACGGTTATTGGTATTTTGCCGATTAAGGCGTCAATGGTCAGCGTTCAAACATCTGACACGGTAGCCTTGGTAAGGCTGAATCCGTCATTCCTGCGTAGGCAGGAATCTTCCTGAGATCAACGCACGAACTGAAAGTAGATCCCCGCCTGCGCGGGGATGACGAGGGATGGAAGAGAGGAATTGTCATCAAAATCAGGCGGGGATTCCCGCCTTCTTTTTTACCGGACTACTGCGCTTTGGCCCGTAACGCGGTTAACTCGGCAATACGCATAATCACCGACACGGATTGTTCCATACCTTCCAGCGTCACAAACTCATGCTTACCGTGATAGTTGTAACCGCCGGTAAACAAATTAGGACAGGGCAGCCCTTGGAATGACAGGTGTGCGCCGTCAGTCCCGCCGCGGATCGGCTTCAGCGCCGGTTCGATATCGCAATCCCGCATGGCCTGCTGGGCCAGCGCAATAATATGCGGGTGCTGTTCTACCTGCTCACGCATGTTGTAGTAGGTATCGGTTATCGTCACTTCGATATAGCAATCGGGATGCAGACCTTTCCCCACCTTCTCGGCGATATCCAACATCTTTCTCTTGCGTTTCTCAAACCCGTCGCGGTCGAAGTCACGAACGATATAGTGAAGCTCCGCCCGTTCAACCACGCCCTTCATGCTGTGCAGATGATAAAAGCCCTGATAGCCGTCGGTGTTCTCAGGAGACTCATCGGCGGGAACTTCATTATGGTAGCGTGACGCCAAGGTCAGCGCGTTAACCATGACCCCTTTGGCGCTGCCGGGATGCACATTATTGCCGACAATCTTCACCGTCACCGAGGCGGCATTAAAGTTCTCATACTCAAGCTCACCAACGCCGCCGCCATCAACGGTATAAGCCCATTGCGCAGCGAATGCCGCCACGTCAAAGAAGTGAGCGCCTTTGCCGATTTCTTCATCCGGTGTGAACGCAATCCTGATATCCCCATGCGGAACCTGACGTTTTCTCAACCGCACCATCGCGGTGATAATCTCCGCGATCCCGGCTTTATCATCCGCTCCCAGCAGCGTTTTGCCATCGGTGGTAATCAGCGTATGCCCCAGCAGTTGATGCAATACCGGGAACATCACCGGCGAAAGCACTTCATCACCGATGCCCAGCGCAATATCGCCGCCGCGATAATTTTCCACAATCTGCGGGTTAACATTCTTCCCGCTGTAGTCGGGAGACGTATCCATATGAGAAATAAAACCGATGGTCGGCACCGGCCAGGCGACATTAGAGGGCAACGTCGCCATGACGCAGCCATGTTTCCCTAATGCCACTTGCTCAAACCCCAGCTCAAGCAACTCCTGTTGTAATGCCCGCGCAAGTTTCAACTGACCGTCGGTGCTTGGCACCTGCCGGACATTCGCTTTTGATTGAGTATCAAAAGAAACGTAATTTAAAAATCGATCGAGTAATTTATCCATCACTATGTGCCTCTTGAGCCCTGAATTTCATTATGGGGATGGCATCCATGGCAAATATTGCGTCAGGTCAGTTTTTACTGTGTTAGCATGCGGAAGCAAAATATCGGCCCCGGCTCCCTGCTCCGGCCAAAGACCGTATTATCGTCATAGTAAGGCACTAAATTCCGGCATCTTCCCGTTATATGTCACAAAATAAACCCAATAGAATAACAATTACACAGCATAATAACGCGGTGCGTTGCCCTGCCCGGTAAACTATTTGCGGCTGTTGCGGCTCAAGTGTGGCATCACAAGTTGGCGTTCGGTATGGTTTCCCGTAGAATGCCGACCCTCAACTGAGTTCGTAGGCTTAAAGGTGATAACCCTTGGCATATACCACGCTTCGCTTTCCGGTGGATGCGCCATATATGGAAATAGAGCAAGAACCCTAAATGAAAAATAATCGTCCTGCTACTCCGGTCGTTGAACTGCTCGACGTCCATAAAAGTTTTGATGGCAAAGAGATCATTTCTCACTTTAATCTCACCATTAATGACGGTGAATTTCTCACTATCCTCGGCCCCTCCGGCTGCGGCAAAACCACCGTATTGCGCCTGATTGCCGGTTTGGAAAACGTCGACAGCGGCCAGGTCATATTAGAAAACCAGGATATTACTCACCAGCCTGCCGAACACCGGCATATTAATACCGTATTCCAGAGCTATGCGCTGTTTCCTCACCTGAGCGTTTTTGACAATGTGGCATTCGGGCTACGGATGCAGAAAACACCGGAGACAGAAGTCGTTCCCCGCGTGCAGGAAGCGCTGAAAATGGTGCAGTTGCAGGATTTAGCCACGCGCCGTCCGCACCACCTTTCAGGCGGACAGCAACAGCGCGTCGCCATCGCCAGAGCGGTGGTGAATAAGCCCAAAGTGCTATTGCTGGATGAGTCGCTCTCCGCGCTGGACTACAAGCTGCGCAAGCAGATGCAAAACGAGCTGAAAGCCCTGCAGCGCACCTTGGGCATCACCTTCATTTTTGTTACCCACGATCAGGAAGAAGCGCTCACGATGTCCGATCGTATCGTGGTGATGCGCGATGGCCGTATCGAGCAAGACGGCTCGCCCCGTGAGATTTATGAAGAGCCGAAAAACCTGTTTGTGGCCAGTTTTATCGGCGAGATCAATATCTTCGATGCGACCGTTATCGCCCAGATCGATGAGCAACGCGTGCGTGCGCGAATTGAGGGGCGGGAATGCATCATTACGGTGGGTTTCCCGGTAAGTATCGGGCAAAGTCTCAAGGTGCTGTTGCGGCCGGAAGATCTGCGCGTAAAAGAGATCCATGACGGTACGCAAACCGCCGCCATCGCCGGCTATGTCCGCGAACGCAACTATAAAGGAATGACGCTGGAATCGAGCGTAGAGCTGGAAAGCGGCAAAATGGTTACGGTCAGCGAGTTCTTTAATGAGGACGATCCCGATGTCGACCACTCGCTGAATCAAAAAGTGGCGGTAACCTGGGTTGAAAGCTGGGAGGTCGTTCTGCACGATGAAGATGCCGCGTAAACGCTTCCAGAATACCATTATCACCATCATTGTGGCCTGGCTGGTGTTGTTCGTGTTTATGCCCAACCTGATGATTATCGGCGCCAGTTTTTTAACCCGTGACGATACAAACTTCATCAGCCTGGTATTTACGCTGGATAACTATACCCGGCTGGCCGATCCGATGTATGCCTCGGTATTGCTGCATTCGCTGAACATGGCGGTGATTGCGACATTATGCTGCCTGATCCTCGGTTATCCTTTCGCGTTTATTCTGGCTCGGTTACCGCAAAAGATCCGGCCGCTGCTGATGTTTTTACTGATTGTTCCCTTCTGGACCAACTCGTTAATCCGCATTTACGGACTGAAGTTGTTCCTGAGCACCCGCGGCTACCTGAACGAGTTCCTGTTGTGGACCGGGATTATCGAAACGCCGCTGCGCATCATGTACACGTCGGGCGCGGTGATCCTCGGTCTGATCTATATCCTGCTGCCGTTTATGGTTCTGCCGCTCTACTCCAGCATTGAAAAACTGGATACGTCTTACCTTGAAGCCGCGCGCGATCTAGGCGCGAATAAATGGCAGCGATTTATACGGATCGTTATTCCGCTGACCATGCCCGGCATTATCGCCGGTTGTCTGCTGGTCTTGCTGCCGGCGATGGGACTGTTTTTTGTCGCCGATCTGATGGGCGGCGCCAAAAACCTGCTTATCGGCAACGTGATTAAAAGCCAGTTCCTGAACATTCGCGACTGGCCGTTCGGCGCGGCCACCAGTATTTGCCTGACATTAATCATGGGGCTACTGCTGTTTATTTACTATCGCACCGCCCGTGCGCTGAATAAACAAGGGGAACTGGAATGATAGGACGTCTGTTGCGCGGTGGCTTTATGTCCATCATCTACGCCTACTTGTACATTCCCATCATCATTCTGATTGTGAACTCGTTCAATCAGGCCCGTTTCGGCATCAACTGGCAAGGTTTCACCCTTAACTGGTACCAGCTGCTGATGAATAACGACAGCCTGGTGCAGGCCGCGCAGCACTCGCTGACCATGGCGGTCTTTTCGGCGACGTTTGCCACGCTGATCGGTTCCCTGGCCGCGGTGGCGCTCTACCGCTACCGCTTCCGCGGTAAACCTTTTGTCAGCGGGATGCTGTTTGTGGTGATGATGTCGCCGGACATCGTCATGGCCATCTCCCTGCTGGTGCTGTTTATGCTGCTGGGGATATCGCTGGGATTCTGGTCGCTGCTGTTTTCCCACATTACCTTTTGTCTGCCTTTTGTTGTGGTAACCGTCTATTCACGATTGAAAGGATTTGATGTACGTATGTTGGAAGCCGCCCGCGATCTCGGCGCCAGCGAAGTGATTATTCTGCGAAAAATCATTCTGCCGCTGGCGATGCCAGCGGTGGCGGCAGGTTGGCTGTTAAGTTTCACCCTGTCGATGGATGATGTGGTGGTGTCGTCTTTCGTTACCGGGCCATCATACGAAATCCTGCCGTTAAAAATTTACTCAATGGTTAAGGTCGGGGTTTCGCCGGAAGTGAATGCGCTGGCGACGATTTTGTTGATGCTGTCGTTGCTTCTGGTGCTCGGCAGTCAGCTTATCCTGCGCGACCGCACCCAAAAATAGTGTTGGATGAACGGTAAGTCCGTCACAGAGAATCGGGATAACGGATTTCAAACTGATGGATATCGCCTTTTGGACGTTTTAAGGAGATAAATACGATGAAGAAATGGCCACATTTGCTGGCGGCCTGCGCCATGGTTTTCAGCATGCATACCGCCCACGCCGACGATGGAAAAACGCTCTACTTCTATAACTGGACCGAGTATGTTCCTCCCGGTTTGCTGGAGCAATTCACCAAAGAAACCGGGATCAAGGTTATCTACTCAACCTATGAATCCAACGAGAGTATGTACGCCAAGCTGAAAACCTATCAGGACAGCGCGTATGACCTGGTGGTGCCTTCAACCTATTTCATTTCCAAAATGAGTAAAGAAGGCATGCTGCAAAAGATCGATACCAGCAAGCTCAGCAACTTCCATAACCTCGATCCAAACTTGCTGCATAAATCGTTCGATCCCAATAACGATTACTCCGTTCCCTACATCTGGGGCGCGACGGCCATCGGCGTCAACAGCGAGGCGATCGATCCTGCCAGCGTCACTAGCTGGGCCGACCTGTGGGATAAGAAATACAAAGGCAGCCTGCTGCTGACGGATGACGCGCGCGAAGTTTTCCAGATCGCCCTGCGCAAACTGGGATATTCCGCCAACACCACCGACCCGCAGCAGATCGAAGCGGCTTACAAAGAGTTGCAGAAATTGATGCCTAACGTGCTGGCGTTCAACTCAGACAACCCCGGCAATCCGTTTATGGAAGGCGAAGTCAATCTGGGCATGGTTTGGAACGGCTCTGCCTATGTGGCCCGTCAGGCCGGTACGCCGCTGGACATCATCTGGCCGAAAGAAGGCGGTATTTTCTGGATGGATAGCCTGGCGATCCCGGCCAACGCCAAAAACGTAGACGGCGCGCTCAAAATGATTAACTTCCTGCTGCGCCCGGAAATCGCGGCGCAGGTGGCGGAAACCATCGGCTACCCGACGCCAAATTTGGCGGCCAAGAAACTGTTGCCGCCAGAAGTTGCAGGCGACAAGACGCTGTATCCGGATGATGACGTGGTTAATCAAGGCGAATGGCAGAATGATGTCGGCAGCGCCAGCACGCTGTATGAAACCTATTTTCAGCAGTTGAAAGCCGGACATTAATCATCATGACAAGATGACCGGCAGGCTCCTCTACCGGTCCTACTTCAGTAGGCTACTGGCCGGCCCACTCATAATACTGGCTCAACCCTTTATCGCACGAACAGCAACTGCCGCACTTGCCGCCGGACTCGGCCTGATGTAGCCGTATCTTGCCCTTCTGTACCCAGATATCCAACATGCCTTCGATAACGCCGGGATCGGTGTGAAATGCGCTGCTGATATCCTGCAACGATACTTTCTTTTGCTGGCGCACATAATCGCGCAATTCAATTAAACTCATACATCCTCCGAACAGGCGAGTTCCCTCACCTGCGGATTTAAAAACTTAAAGACTTTCGTTCAGGTGATTCGCCCTAACCTGTAACCGGGTATCGCCGTTTCGGCGCAGCAGCAGGATCGTCATCAGCATTACCGCCATCACGCCGACGATCGCCAACGTTGAATACAGCGGATGTTGAGCGAAACGCCCGACCTGATAGACCACCACAGCCGAGCCGTAACCCAGTTCAATGGTCCAGGCCACGCAGAATAGCGTCCACGCCGTGCCGACTTCACGCCAGATGGCAGAGACGGCGGCGACACAGGGCACATACAGCAGCACCATGAGCAGATAAGCGAAAGCGCCCAATTTACCGTCAAACAGTTGACCGATCACCGTCAGCGATGACACAGAGAACTCATTTTCCTCCGCCACCGATTCGGCGTTGCTCAAATCACCAACCTCAATACCTAACGGATCCAGAAACGCGTTGCCCAGCTTGCTGAAGTTTTCAGGAATGGTCGCCAGCGCTTCGGTGATACCGGCTTGCAGACTGAAAGGCTCGTCAGACTCTTCTTCGCCTTCATTTTGGGCATCCGCCATGGCGCCATAGAGCGAATCCAACGTTCCCACGACCGCTTCTTTGGCAAAAATGCCGGTAAACACGCCGACGGCCGCCGGCCAGTTCTCCTGCTTTATGCCCATCGGCGCAAATACCGGTACGATTTTCTGCCCAATCGCCGAC
This sequence comes from Brenneria goodwinii, assembly GCF_002291445.1. NCBI lineage: Bacteria > Pseudomonadati > Pseudomonadota > Gammaproteobacteria > Enterobacterales > Pectobacteriaceae > Brenneria > Brenneria goodwinii. The sequence goes on from NZ_CP014137.1 coordinate 1,945,774, forward strand.
AGAACGGATTTTTCGCTGTTCTGATTGCCGAAAGAGCCGTCCGTCCCCATTGAGTTCAAAAAACCCAACACCGTCACCACAATGACAATCAGCTTACCGGCTCTGAAGATGAAGTTTTTCAACCGATCCCAGGTACGGATCAGCACACTGCGTAATCCGGGCAGGTGGTAAGGCGGGATCTCCATAACAAATGTGGAGGCTTCACCCTGTAGCGCGGTATTTTTCAGCATAAAGCCGGTCGCGACGGCGGCGATAATCCCAATCAGATATAGACCGAATACCAGGTTCTGGCCGCCGCTGGTAAACAGCGCGGTGGCAAATAACACATACACCGGCAAACGCGCGCCACAGGACATAAAGGGCGCCATCAGCACCGTGACGATGCGGTCGCTGTGTCTTTCCATGGTTCGGGTTGCCATCACCGCCGGTACGTTACAGCCGAACCCCACGATCAGCGGCACAAACGCTTTTCCGGGCAAGCCGATACTGCGCATGAAGCGGTCCATGACAAAAGCCGCCCGCGCCATGTAACCGGAGTCTTCCAGATAAGACAGGAACAGATATAGGCAGGCGATGACCGGAATAAAAGTCGATACCGTCTGGATACCGCCGCCAATACCGTCGGCGATCAGCGTTTTTAGCCACGCGGGAGTATTGATAGCCGCCAGCAGTTCGCCCAATCCATCAACAAAAATGGTGCCGAAGAATTTATCAAAGAAATCGATAAAGGCACTGCCGATGTTAATCGTGAAAATAAACATCAGGTACATCACCAACAGGAAAATGGGGATCCCCAGAAAGCGATGTAACACAATACGGTCTATTTTATCCGTTAATGTCGCCGACATCTCGCCACGGCGGATTATCGCCGACGTCGCAATCGCTGATACGAACCGATAACGGGCATCCGCCAGGAAAATATCCAGTTCATCTTCATATTGTTCGACCAGTTCAGCCACCTTGGCATCGGCCATCGCCAGCAGATCCGCCGGAATTGCCGCGCGAACCGTGCTGTCCCCTTCAAGTAATTGCAACGCCAGCCAATAGGGGTTATTGATGCCTCCGTGTTCGGTAAACTGCCGTGCAATCTCTTTTGCCGCCTGACGAAGCGGTTCATCGTAAGGAATGGCGACATTAGGGGCGGCAGGATGAGATATCGCCTGCGAACAAATCTGGCGTAAATTATCGATGCCTTTTTTCTGGCTGGCGGTAATAGGGATGACCGGGCATCCCAATTGCCGCTGTAACGCCGCAATATCAATATCCAATTTACGTGATGAGGCAATATCCATCATATTAACGGCGACCACCATCGGAACATTCATATCCAATAGTTGCGCGGTTAAATAAAGATTTCGCTCCAAATTGGAAGCATCGATAATATTCAAAACCAGATCCGCTTCGCCGGATAAAATATAATCTCTGGCGACGCGTTCATCTTCGGAACTTTCGGATGAAGGGTTAAGTGAATAAACACCGGGAAGGTCAACCAGCGTGGTCTGCTGATTTTGATAACGATAGTAGCCAATCTTTTTTTCTACCGTCACGCCCGGCCAGTTGCCTACCGTCTGCTTACCACCGGTAAGCACGTTGAACAATGTCGTCTTACCGCAATTAGGGTTGCCAACAACGCAAATGATGGGTTGTGCATCCATAAAATTTTCCTACCTAATTTTGTTAATTCAGCATTTTTCGAGAATAAGGATTTGCGCTTCGCCCTTACGAACGCTGATGGCCGCACCGCGTAAACGTAATTCAATCGGATCGCCTAACGGCGCAATGCGCGACACAGAAAATTCCACACCCGGCGTAACGCCTAGCGCCAGCAACCTTTTACGATAATCCGCTGAACCTTTTTGAAAGCCGATGACGCGCCACCGGGTCGCGACCGTTAATTCATCCAGAGACATCACCATTCCCCTTTTGTTATTGCGATTGCTGTGGGGAAACCCACACCTGTTTTCCCAAATCCCAGTTAATGGCTATACGTCCATCGCCTGCGGCCAACATTAACGGTTGATTTTCTTCCCGCTGAATTACTCGCACATTACCGCCCACATGAATACCTAATTCAATTAAGCGCCGTTGGCTCTCCCCATTAAGACGAATTCGTGCGACAACCGCATTCACATTAATGGGAATATCCAATAATGTTTGAAGAAGTAACGCCATGTAATATTTCCCTTGTTTCTATAACATTTCATTTAAATCAATATATTCAATGCAGATCACAGTTGAGAATATGATTGAAAAATGAACATAAGTAATAACTATTATCAATCATATTCCTGCGTCCCGGCGTACCCTTGACGCATATCAAGCAAAGTGAAATTAGCCCGCAGACAGTAAGCGCAATTACCCATAACAGCGTTGTCAACGAAATAATCCGCATAAAAAAACCCCGGACAGCGCCGGGGTTTGTTCATTCTTATTTCAATCGCCAGATTATTCTTTTTCTTCCTGAGCCAGATCGTTGGCGATTTTTACCGTTTCATCCAGATAAGGGTCGGGAGCCTGATAATCTTTTGGCAGATTCTCCAGCGACTTCAACGGCTTTTTGCCTTCTCTGGCCAGACGATCGTTTATCCGGTGCAATCGCATCGCCTCATCGTCGTCATTTTCTTTGACACGCTGGGCAAGATTGAGTGAAACCGTATTACGCGTATCTTTCGTTGCGTTATAGCGCGCGATATCCTCTGCGATATATTGAAATTCGGGATCCTGGGCGATACGCTGCTGATGCATCTCATTCAGCGTGCCGACAAGCGGTTTCAGGTTGCCGCTTTTCGTGTAATCAGCGGCTTTAATGCTGTCCCACGGTAGCGCATTATCCTCAAATTTCTCTCCGGTATCGACGGTTTCGGTGCCGGTAGGCATCATCACGTCGGGGGTCACGCCTTTCATCTGCGTGCTGCCGCCATCAATGCGATAGAACTTCTGGATGGTGTATTGCACGGATCCCAACGCCGGCCAATCAGGACGCAGCATCTGATCGTAGATACGATTCAGAGAACGGTACTGTTGTACGGTGCCTTTACCAAAGGTCGGTTCGCCGACGATCAAGGCCCGCCCGTAATCCTGCATCGCGGCGGCAAAAATTTCAGACGCCGAGGCGCTGAAACGGTCCACCAGCACCACCAGCGGCCCTTTGTAGTAAACAATGCCGTCCGTATCGCTGTCTTCGCGGATCTTGCCGTTATTATCACGGATCTGCACCACCGGCCCGCTGGGAATAAACAGACCGGACAGTCCTACCGCTTCGGTCAGCGCCCCGCCGCCATTGCTGCGCAGGTCGATCACGATGCTGTTGACATGTTGTTTCTCCAGCTTCTGCAGCTGAACTTTGACATCATCCGTCAGCCCCACGTAGAACCCCGGAATATCCAGCACGCCGACTTTTTCTTTGCCAACGTTCTTAACCGACATCTTGACCGCGCGATCTTCCAAACGAATGCGCTCACGCGTCAACGTCACGATACGGGTTTTGGTGCCCTTACCCGCCGGCAGAATCTCCAACCGGACTTTGCTGCCTTTCGGCCCTTTAATCAACGCGACCACGTCATCAAGACGCCAGCCGATAACATCCACTATCGGTTTGTCGCCCTGACCGACGCCCACGACGCGATCGCCCACCGTAATGTTTTTGCTTTTCGCCGCCGGGCCGCCCGGAACCATGGAGTTAATGACGGTGTAGTCTTCATCCATCTGCAACACCGCGCCAATGCCCTCAAGCGACAGGCTCATTTCAGTGTTGAACTGTTCGGTATTTCTTGGCGATAAATAGCTGGTATGGGGATCAATTTCGCGCGCGAAGGCGTTCATGATCAGTTGGAAGACATCTTCGCTGTTGCTTTGCGCCAGCCGGCGAATGGCGAACTGATAGCGTTTGGTCAGCGTCTCTTTGATGTCTTTGTCTTCTTTACCGGTCAACTTCAGGCTTAACCAGTCGTATTTAACCTTCGAATCCCATAAACGGTTCAGTTCGCCCACATTCTGCGGCCAGGGAGCCTTGCTGCGATCGAGGTCAATGGTATCGTTACCGGTCAGGTCTACCGGCTTTTCCAATAACGACAACGCATATTGATAACGCTCAAAACGCCGTTTCTGCGCCAAGTTATACAGCGCATAGGGGAGATCCAGTTTGCCGGATTTCAGTTCATCATCCAGCTGCGTCTGCTTGCCGGAGAACTGCGCAATATCTGAAGCCAGCAGCACATTATGGCTATAGTCCAGCATATTGAGATAGCGGGAAAAAATCTTCTTGGAGAATTCGTCATCCAGCACAAACTGGCGATAGTGAGAGCGAAGGAAACGCGACGTTACCCTGTCACTCACAGTGGCATGCTGAGACTCCTGGTGGAGCTGCGGGATCTGATCAACACGCGTGATGTTTTCATTCGCAAAACTTGCACCCGCCAGCAGTAAACCTGCAAAAGCGGTTATCTTGACTAAATTGTTCATGCCCAGGTTGGCCTCCGTATCAGAACTGCAAATGTTCTGCGCGTACAATCATAGCCAACCCCGAAGCCAACTGGACCCTGACTTCACCTTTGGCGACTTCAAGCACCGTGGCATCCATGGCGTCTTTGCCGGCTCTGACTTTGATTTCCTGACCGATTTGCAGTTTGGTAACGTCCGTAACCGCAACACGCTGCTGAGATTCGCGACTGACAGGTTTTGCCTGACGAGTCTGCTCTTTGGCGGGTTGCTGGGAAGAGGACGGCGACTGACGGAAGGAAGACTGGCGTGGTTTACGCGGCGTGGTATCAGAGGCATCGCGACGCGGCGCATTTTTACCATTACCCTGGCGAGCTCGCGCAGGTGCGGCCGTTTCTCCGGCTTCGCGTTTTTTCGCTTGTTGCTCCGCACGCTGGGCCTGAACTCGGGCTTTCGCTTCTTCCAGTTGCTTACGTGCATGATCAACATGTTGCTGTTCCAGCTCGCCACATGGATTTCCATCCAAATCCACACGCTGAGCGCCCAGTTTAACACCGTACAGATAACGCCAGCTTGAGGTATAGAGCCTCAATGCGGAACGCAGTTGCGTTTTGCTGATGTTATCCATCTCGGATACGCGCTCAACAAGATCTTGAAAAATACCGATCTTTAACGGGCGTGTTTCACCTTCGGTGGTGAAACAAAGCGGGAAACGCTTTGCCAAAAGGGCAATGACTTCTTTACTACTGTTCAACTTAGGTTGATTTTCCATGAAATTTCCTGATTACAACGGGTTTGCCAACCGGCGCAGGCATGAACAGGCGTCATTATAATGACGCCATCGGCAATTGCTACGTTATCCTTGTCTCAACTTGAGAAATTGATAAAACGCAGCACATCGCTCTCTTCAAGTTGTGCGCAAAGTGTTGCCACCACAGCCTTAAGCCCTTCTTCATCATCTGCGTCAAACCGTTGATAAACAGTGCTATCAATATCTAAAACGCCGATCGTCCTGCCGTTGACCGTCAATGGCAGGACAATTTCGGCGTTACTCGCGGCATCGCAGGCGATATGACCGGGAAACGCATGCACATCGCCGATGCATTGAATCTGATTTTCAGCAATCGCCCGGCCGCATACCCCCTTACCCACCGGAATACGCACACAGGCGACCCGACCCTGGAACGGCCCCAGAAATAGCGAGTCTTGCTCCAGCAGATAAAAACCAGCCCAGTTAACCTCATCCAGACGCTCAAACAGTAATGCGCTGCTGTTTGATAAGATCGTGATGAAACGATTTTCTCCCGCAATCAGCGATGATAAATCGCGGACCAAATCCTGATAAAACTCTTGTTTGCTCATATTCTCGGATCGAATTAACCACACATGTCCAATAGATTTCAAGGTGCATTCAAACGGCGTCACGCAAATCTGTGTGAACCTACTCAAATCATTATCCGGGTAAGCGACAGATCTGTCCTGAGCCGACCTGAACGCTGCCGGCAGTCGCGCTAACAGGCAAAGCCCGACCGCGGCAACTTGAAAGATGAAGTATAACGTGAAATTACAATACACAATCGCCGGGAGCGATTTTAAACGTCGCTTGCGACGGCCAGAGGGGATATGGAAGGAAGCCCCTCATAAAAAATGCCCGCTACAGCATGCCATAAGATTCATTCATCCGCGCGGACAATCAGCCGCCGGGCATGTGACATATCGTGCTATGTTGCGGCTCGACGCCTACTCGCGGCGTATGTTCTCACACACGCCTCCGATAAGCCCGGCGTTTATGCTACACTCCGCCCTTTATATTTTATTGCTGTAACGGAATCCCGCCGTGGCCAAACAGACACCAGCCCATTTACCCCCAGCGTTTCTCTCTGCCATCCAGTCCATCATGCCTGAACATCTGTCAATGGATGACTTCATTTCCGCCTGTCAGCGGCCTTTGCGCCGCAGTATTCGCGTCAATACGCTAAAAATCAGCCCCGAAGCATTTTTAAAGCTGGTGGCGCCTTATCGGTGGCGATTAGAACCGATTCCCTGGTGCAGTGAAGGTTTCTGGCTGTTGAACGCGGATGATGAAATCGTGCGTTTGGGCAATACGCTGGAACACCTGAGCGGGCTGTTTTACATTCAGGAAGCCAGTTCCATGCTTCCGGTCAGCGCCCTTTTTCAGCATCAAACGTCCCCTCAACGCGTATTGGACGTAGCGGCGGCCCCCGGTTCGAAAACCACGCAAATAGCCGCCAGAATGGATAACCGAGGCGGAATCGTTGCCAATGAATACTCCGCCAGCCGGGTTAAGGTTCTGCATGCCAATATCAGCCGTTGCGGCGTCGGCAATACGGCATTAACCCACTTTGACGGCCGGGTATTTGGGGCGGCGCTACCGGAGTATTTCGATGCGATTTTGCTGGATGCGCCCTGCTCCGGCGAAGGCGTGGTGCGTAAAGATCCCGGCGCGATGAGCCACTGGTCGCCGGAAAGCATCGTCAGCATTGCCGCCACCCAGCGCGAACTGATCCTCAGCGCTTTTCACGCCCTCAAACCGGGGGGCGTGATGATCTACTCTACCTGTACGTTAAATACCCAGGAGAATCAGCAGGTCTGCCATTGGTTGCGACAAACGTTCCCCGCAGCCTGCGAGTTCGAGCCGCTAACCGATCTGTTCCCTGGCGCCGAGTTATCCGCGACGGCGGAAGGTTTTTTACATGTCTTCCCACAAATTTATGATAGTGAAGGTTTTTTTGTAGCGCGGTTGCGCAAAACAGCCAGCGTTCCCCCGCTTCCGGCGCCGGGTTATAAGGTCGGGAAATTCCCGTTCGCTCCGCTGAGCGCCAAAGAGCGCGCGTCTGTGACTCAGGCGGCGCATCAACAAGGATTGGAATGGGATGACGACCGGTTGCAACTGTGGCAACGCGATAACGAAATCTGGTTGTTTCCTGCCGAACTGGCGTCCGCCTTTGGAAAAATCCGCTTCTCGCGTATCGGTATCAAACTGGCGGAACGGTTTCCCAAGGGTTATCGCTGGCAGCATGAGGCCGTCATTGCGCTGGCTAACGTCAAGGCCAGCCACGCCTACGCGCTTGACGACCAGCAAGCCTGTGAGTGGTTCCGGGGGCAAGACAGCTATCCGGCGCAAATTCCCGCTTTTAATGAGTTATTGCTGACCTATCAACACTGCCCGGTGGGGTTGGCCAAACGTATCGGCAGCCGGATAAAAAACAATCTGCCGCGCGATCTGGTACGCGATGGCGCCTGCTCCGCCGCGCAAGACAACGGCTGAACCTCCCCATTTTATTTATCAGGTGGTTTTATCGCCATCTGATAAACCCGCATACTCATCTATTCCTGATTTTCATCTACAATTAGCGCATAGCACCACGGAAAGACAGCCGTATAATTGACGTAAGAATTGAGGACATCATGTTCGCACTGGTGATATTTGTTTGTTACCTCGGTAATGGTTGCGATGAACTGGTGATCGGCGCGTATAACACAGAGCACCAGTGTCTTAAGGCCATGGCTGAACAACGTTTACGCCGCGCCGGATGTTATCCTATCGAAGAGTTTATCGACGGCTTCTGGCTGCCCGCGCGCGAGTACGCCGATTTTTAATTTACACCGGCCTTGATCCTGCCTGCCCGTGATGTCATTACCGACATACGCCGAAGCCGCGCATTCCCAAATGAAAATGATTGGCATGGGCAGCGTTGTACTCCGGCCCCAACGAATTACCGAAGAAACGACAGCTTTGTTCAAACGTCGTTCGCAGATAATCCCCGGCTTCATCCGTGGCATTCCACTGATCCAATACGCTGATGCGCCGCCCGTCCGCTAGCCGGAAAGCGGAAATATCCCAGGCATCGGCCGTAGCATGCTCGCTCAGCCGGCCTTCCGGCCGATGATAGACGTTACGGCAGGCGTAGCTGCCGAGATGATCAATACGCGACAGCGCCGCCCCCAGCCGCTGCGCTTGCGGTATCGCCGATTGCGTAACAAACATCGTGCTGCTCACCGCCAGCGGACAACTGGCCAAAAAACTTGAACTCAGCGTGACGGCGCCGAACCGCTGTATGCGAATGGGGGAAGATAACGGACACTGTCCATCAACGCCGCCAGGCAACGAGAAGGTAATGCGCCCCTCCTCCTGCGCCTGCCGCAATATAGCCAGGCAGGCGGCGGGATCGTTCGCTAGTTGCCTGAGTTTGAAACGCGTCACCAGCGTGGGAGGATCGTCGACCGATAGCGGGGTAAAAGGATCGTAACCCGGCGGGAGATGGCGTTGGATCCATGGCGCCAACGCCGCCAATCCGCCCAAAATCAGCAATATAACCAACCCTTTCCGCATTTATCCACCGTTCCGGTTATCACGCTCCCTATGCAATCAATAGTAGGTCATATCAACCGGATGTCACCCTCGCCCGGCTATTGTTGCGAACGCGCGCGCAATAACTTATACGGCAAAATCCGTGGTCGTCATGCCAAGCGAGATCCCCGCGTCAACAATCTTTTGCCACTCCTGATCGGAGATCTCGATCCCCGCGGCCTGCCGTTGCGCTTTGGTGCGAATTTCCGGCTCGCCGGCGATCAGAATCGGTTGTTCCGGATCCGGCGCGCGTGAAGAGCGGACATAATCCAGCATCGCATCGTACTCCTTCTGTAGCCACGCCAGCGACACCATATTAGCGGGATCAATCACAATGGTGGTCATGTTGTTGACAATCGCCCCATGACGCGGATTTTCCGGTTGGATGGTGCCGCCGCCGGATAGCAACCCGGCCAGCATTTCAGCCGCCAGCACTAATCCGCCGCCTTTATGCCGGGCTATCGGCTTCAGGGCGCCGTGCTTTTCCCCTTCCCACATCACGCGCGGATCGTTGGTGGAAATGCCGTTACAGTCGCGCATTACATCTTCATCAAACTTTTTGCCCGCCAGATAGGCAACCCGGGTTTTGCCCAACGCCACTATACTGGTAGCGAAATCAAGCACAAAGGCGGCATTGTTTTCACTCTTGGGAAAAGCGATACAGATCGGATTGGTGCCAAAGCGCGCTTCGCTGCCGCACCAGGGGGCGACAATCGGATCGAGATCGTTGACATTGACGAAATGAATCGACACCAGACCGGCAGCCGCGGCCATTTCGCCATAAGTGCCGATACGGCCCAAATGGCAAGTCGACGATAATGTCATCAGGCACACGCCGGTTGTTTTTACCCGTTCGATCGCCGCCTGCATCGCCTCTTTGCCGGTACGTTGACCAAACCCCCGATCGCCGGAGAACTGCAATACCGCGCCGCCGTCGCGAATCATCCGCGCCGGCGTGTTCGGCTGCATGATGCCGTCCGCAATAAAACTCACGTAGTGCGGCAACATGCCAACGCCGTGGCTATCGTGTCCTTTCAGGTTAGCCCCGACCAAATGTTCAGCCACGCAGGCGGCCTCCGCCTCTTCACACCCCACGTTCCGCAGCAGCGTCCGGGCGATATCAATTAAGCGACTCTCTGAAATCTGCATCTGTCTTCCCTTCACCTTATACGAATGAATACGTTATCTGTCTGCACTTATCCTACTGCTGAATTTAGCGGTGTTAAAACCTTTTCCCCGCATGGGAACCCCACCACGCCTTTCCTTACTCATTTTAATAGCGGCCAGGCGGACGCGGCGAACGCGCCTGCCCATCCGTTATACGTCGCCAAGACACTTATTTTTCACTCTATTACGAGGTTAACAATGGCAGAAATTACGCTTACCCTGACACGCTCCTCATCGGGGTTGTCACCGCTTGATTCTACGGGCTCACAGCAACAGCAACAACGCACGCCACAGCAGGATGCGCAGATGCTGGAGGCGTTGGGCGTTCTGCTGAATGCGCTAATGCCCAACAATGGCGCGGGCAACGAGGCGTCGCAGTCGAACAGTAACCCGCTGAACCGCTCCGCCGATGCGCTGGGCAATGGCGGCTCAGGCCAGCAGGATGTGGGCGAATTATTAATGAAGCTGCTTGAGAAGTTGATATCCTCCGATGGGGCGCAGAGCGGGCAAAACGCGCAAAATCCGCTGTCGCAGTCCGCCGGTGCCGGTAATGCGGCGTCCGGCTCATCCCCTTTATCCGGCGCAGCCGGCGCCGGCGGTGCGCAGAACCCGGAAAATCTCTCGCGCTCATTGTTGCAGGACACCACGGACAGCTCGCTGAATAATGCCATTAACCCAACGGAAGACGGCGGCGGGCAAATCAGTGACAATAAACTGATAAAATTGCTGCTGGAAATAATCGCCAACCTGATGGATGCGCAAAATGGCGAATTCGGTCAACCGCAGGATGCGGGTTCGGGAGCGCCATCCGGTTCGTCTAATCCGGCATCCAGCGGCAGCTCTGCGCCTGCCGCCAACGGCGGCCCGGCCAATACTTCCGCTTCTTCCGCGTCGTCCTCTGGCGTCGCACCTGAAGGAAGCAAAGGCGCGGCTCCCGCAACAACGGGAACCACCGGCACGCCCAGCGGCGCTGGCAACATTGGCAAGACGGGAGCGGTCGAATTTCCTACCGCCAGTGACGATGTGACCACCGTCGACAAAACAATAAAAGTCGGCCCGGGCGAAGTCTTTGACGGCGGCGGCAAGACCTTTGTCGCCAGCAATAAATTAGGCGACGGCAGCCAGAAAGAGGGGCAAAAACCCATTTTTGAACTCGCTGAAGGCGCGACGCTGAAAAACGTGGTCTTCGGCGACAATGCGGCCGACGGCGTACATGTGCGCGGCGATGCCAAGATTGATAACGTTCACTGGACAAACGTTGGCGAAGACGCGCTGACCGTGAAGGCCAACAGCGGCAAGCCGGCTAACGTCGAAATCACCAACAGCAGCGCCCAGGGGGCATCCGACAAGGTATTCCAACTCAATGCCGACGCCAACCTGAGCATCGATAACTTCAAAGTAAAAGATTTCGGCACCTTTATCCGCACCAACGGCGGGAAGCAGGGCGACTGGAATCTGAACCTTAACAACATCGATGCGGAAAACGGCAAATTCTCGTTTGTGAAAAGCGACAGCGAAAATTTGAACGTCACTGGCAGCAACATCAACCTGACCAACGTCAAGAATCCCTACAAAGTTCCTGAATCCGCCGACATACAGGTAAACTAAGATGCCGATATCATTAACTGACGCCAACAGCCCGCCTACGCGCTGGGTGGATGTGGTAAGACAAGGCGGTTATCTGACGCCGGAGCAGCGTAAAGCCTTCGAACGGGCAATACGGCTGGTGACTGACAATCTGCATCAGGTATTGTCGCAGACAGCGTCGCAGCGCAGCGGCCAGTTTGATTTCGACGCCTTTGTCGACTCACTGGAGCAGGACTTTCTGCAATGCGCCGACGCGCAGAGCACGAAAGGATTGCACAGCGATGTGGCGCAAACCGCATTCTGGGCCGTACGCCTGATGGCCGATCACCTCATTATGGCGCAAGCCCCGCAGAAACTCGCTTCGTAGTTAATCTGTTTAAGCCAGCGTACGCTGGCTTAAACCGCCGACAACGCATCCATTCTCCCCCGCTCTTCAACCTGGTGATTAACCTGATAACCCAAACAACATCCGCGCTATCGGCAGCCAATAAAAAAGCAGGGCAATCGCCCTGCTCTCTCATATGCGTAGTACCTGCCCATCAGGCGGCCTGTTTTTCCAGCCCTAAATTGATGATTCTGTCGCCGATCGCCACCGCGTCGATACCCAGAGACGAACCGCCATTTCCGCGTTGATGCAGGTTGGCATTACCGGTATCGCCGGCGACGGCGCTCTTAATGATACCGACCGCTTCCAGGAACTTATCCATGCTGGCTTTCGTCATGCCGTCGTCATCAGGATTGCTAAGCGCCTGGGCCCAGGATTTATCATCCGGCTTGGATGATGCCCAATCATCTTTCTGATATTCAGGCTTGCCAAACTTCTCAGGATACTGATCCATAAATTGACCAATCTCTTTGGCCATATCACGGTCTTCCTGGTCGACAAAATAACGGGTTGGGCTGTCGTTATGGGTACTGATATTGTTCAGTTCCTGTAAGCCCGCCTGCTGCCCGACGTTCAGCCCCAGCGTATTGCCGAGCTGAGAGAACGCGTTGTCGCCGCTTAATCCCTGTAGGCCGTTATTGCCTAACAGCAAAGGCTGTTGCCCATTGCTTGCGTTGCTAAAGCCATTGTTCAAAATGGAGGATAAGGCGTCCTGAGCCCCCTGTTGGTATGCGGAGACTTCCGAGTTCGTTGGCTGTTTCTGACCGAACAGCCCGTTCTGACCGTTTTGCGCCGTATTGCCATCCAGCAACTGAGACAGCACGGTCAACAGCAGAGTCGCCAACTGCGTGCCGGAATCGGTCGCCGTCAGGCCGGATCCCAGCAAACTGCCGTTATTCGACAGCCCGCCCAAATTATTAGATAGGCCGCCAAAACCATTTTGACCGAATAATCCGCCGCTGTTCTGGCCGTATAAGCCGCGATTCTGCGCGCCGCCGCCCAGTCCCTGCGATCCGAACAGCAGGGAGGTCAATACGTTTGCCAACTTCTCGGCAACGTTATTCTGTTGACCGCCGGCCGACGAAAAAGGTTGAGATGAATTGGACGACTGAAACGGCGTATCCAACCCGCTCGATTTGATGGTGATCTGCAATGAAGAAGTAGAAGCAGAGTTGCCGATAACATCTTTAAGCATAACGTTTCCTCATAAATTGAATGATTTAATCCCCGTCATCTTTCAAGTTGCAGCGGTATTGGTTTCCCTAAATTACCTGTCCCGTCCTGAGCCTAGCCCTTTTGGGGCTGTGGCAAGCCACGTTCAAATCTGCGCCAGACAGATTGATTGCCCACAGTCGCCGAGTTGACTAAGCCCCTGGGGAGCCGCACGCTTGCCGCTTAGCCGCACCTTAAAATTACTGGGTGTATCAAAGCACCACTATCCTTTGCGGCCGATGATCCCAGCCTTTTAGTGGACGCACCTGTTAAGTGAAGATCTGTGGTATTCAGTTCCCATCAGCGCGTGCGAAAACAGCCGTTTATGGTGGGGATACGTCACGCAATCCATGGATGAAACGGTGCAAGGCTATCCGGTACGCCGAGGCCGGATAGCCGGTGATGATTGGCAGAGCAAGCGTCTGTTGCGCACGCTTACAATGGCGATAAGCCTGACAGCCGCCACAGTCTGGTCAGCGCCAACTGCTTTTCCTCGTCCGTCGCCGGCAGCGGGCAGCACAGAACCACGTCGCGTTGACCGTTGATGCTTAGGCAGCAGTCCGCCAGCGTTTCGGCCTCAAGGAAACGCCGCTGGAGCAGTTGATGCAACATTCCCGGATAGCGTCGGCCGGACGCCAGCAGCAGTTGCAATACCGGCCCCTGCGCCTGCCGCTGAAACAGCAGACTGACGCCCGCCTGCGGCTGCCAGCAACCTGTCGGCACGTCATTCATCGCCGCCAGAAACGCCTCCTGCGTCATAAAAATCGCCGATTCCTCATTCATTGATCGTCACCCTGCTGTAATCCGCCTGGCCGGTGCGCAAATCAGGCTGCCACCAAATGACCAACTGCCGGGCATCGGACTGCGGACGACAGGAAACCGAGGTACAATTCGCCGTCTGCCGCGACGTTGAGCACGCGCTCAGAAGCAGCGCGGCGAGAATAAGCAGGCATGCTTTATGCCACATAACATCTCTCCCAATTAATAAGAAGCCAGCAGCGAACGCCGGGGAGGCGCCGTAGAAGATAGGGTCTGCAGCGCCAGAAAGACTTCCGTGGACTCGCCGGGAGCCAAGGTGGTTTTAGGCCAGGCCGCCACCGCCAGCGTGCGGTTACTGCCGCAGACGGACTCGTCGAAGCGCTGTATTCGCGTTCCGCTATTGCGTACCACGCCAACGGTTAATCTGATGCTGCCGTTGCCGTACCACTGATAGCGATTGCTGTCATACACCAGGCCAGGCTGCGAACGGCAAACTTCGCTCAGACGCGTGCCCCGCGTTTCGCTCTGAAACCCGGCCGGAAGCTGTTTACCGGCCAGATCGCGCAGGGCGTTTTCCACCAGACTGTAGAGATCGTGCTTGCCGTTGCGCTGCGAAACGCGGTTCATGACGTCATTGATCTGATGGCGGTTTTCAGCAGAGACATAGCGGGTAGGATCGGTTTGATCGCCGATTAAATGCGGCGTCAGAATGAATAACCGTTCCCGGCGCGAAACCTCATGCCGCGTCGAGGTAAAAAGCCGTCCCAGCCAGGGGATATCCCCCAGAAGCGGAATGCGGTGGTCGCGATCGCCGCTCTCTTCCACGTGGAAACCGCCCAGCACCAGCGCGCGGTTTTCACCAATCAGCGCCTGCGTGCTGACGGTGCCGCGCTTCACGCCGGTGGCTTCTCCGTCGCGTCCGGTTTCGACTCTGCCGTCTTCAATATCAATCACCAGTTGGATGCTGCGCGGTCCGTCCTGCCCGACCACGCGCGGCGTAACCTGTAAACTGGTTCCGGCGGTAATGGGCTGAATCTGCGCAACCCGCTCCCCCGTGGCGGTAATGAACGCGGTACGGCTAAAATCCACAATGGCCGGCTGATTCTCCAGCGTCAGCACCGACGGATTAGCGACAATAGAGGCGGTTCCCTCGCCTTCCAGCGCCTGAATATCGGCAAAGAAGCGTTTAAAATCACTGACGAACAGCGTACTGCGCCCCATCATCATGGTGCTGCCCGCGCTGACATTGCCCAATGTGCCCTGCCAGTTAGCTTCAAGACGCGACAGCGCGGTGCGATCCACATCCAGAATAATGGCGTCGATATTCACCAGATTTTGCGGAACGTCGATCTGTTCAACCAGTTGCTGATACTCCTCCCGCCGCTTTTCATCATCACGGACCAACAGCGCGTTATTGCGCACGTCGGCGGAGATCCGGCCATTCAGCACCAATCTGCCGTTCTCATCCGTACTGCGTGCCGGGTTATTGCGCGTGGCCAGCCGGGTTAACATGGCGCGGGTATTTTCCCGCATAGCTTCCATCGCGCTATCCGGCACGGCGTCCGTCGGCCCGGAAGCGCCGGTCGGCGGCGGACGCTGGCCGTCCATCAGTTCACTGAGGATGGTCGCCACGCCGGGAATCACAATGCGCTGATCGCGATATTGCAGCGTCCTGTCCGACACCGAGGCGAAACGCAGCGGGAATATCATCACTTTGCGCCGCTCGTCCTGCTTCTCCCGCTGCTGGCTGAAATTGCGGATCAAATCGATATATGTCTGCGGCCCCGTCACCAGCACCACGCCTTCCTCCGGCAACTCGCCCCAGCCGAAACGGGGATCGAGCAGCCCGATGCCGCTGAGCGCCTGTTTGAGATCGGGCGCGGCGTCCGGAGAGATTTCCAGCCGGATTGACGCCTGCGTATCCTGCGAACTGATGTAGAGGGTATGGTTGTAAACAAACCACTGAAAGCGGTGCTCCAGCGCCAGACGATCGAGAAAGGCGGCGGGGGTTTCGGCCCGGATCTTGGCTTCAACCAGCGTATCCTTCAGGTTATCCATCACCAGCTCCACGCCGTGGCTATTGGCGAAATCGGTCAAAATCGTCGACAGCAGCGTCTGTTCGGCTGAATAGGCGTATGCCCCTTTGTTCCACTCCGGCGGCGTGACGGCATGCGCCATAGGGAGCATCCCCAGCAAAACGGTCGACCAGCAAAAACCGCGATATAACGTCAATAAAAATGCATACAGCACGTTACGCATGCCGTTCTCCTTGCAAAAAAGCCAACGTATTCAAGCTCAGCGGACCTGCCGCCGCCGATCTGAGCGTGGGAAGCAGCATGCCCTGCCAGACATCCCGCTGATTCAGCAATGTCTCCAGGCATCGGCATAATTGCAGCGCGTCATCGGGCTCATGCTTCATCCACAGCCACAGTTGTTCATCCTGCGGGGACAGCGATAACGCCGCGGCATCCTCGCCATACTGCCGCCCGGCGCTATCGGCCAGCAGCAGCGCCCGTTCAAGCACCGTCTCATCCGCGCTCATCGGCAACGGAATAGCCGCGCAGCAGGCAATTCCCCGCGCATGGCGCACCAGCGCTACCGGGCCGTTGTCTATTTCCAGCCGGAGCATGGCGGTCATCCCGTTCAGCCAATTCTCCAGCGAAGCGGCCAACTCAGTTGAAGTCATTGATGATGGCCTTCGCCAAGCCGTGTTTTACGCTCAGTAATTGCCCAACGGCCCAACTGGCATTGGAGTAATCCATACTGGCTTCGAAAAAGGCGTAACTATCGGCCTGGCTGGCGCCGCCGTCGGCAACATCCAGCGCAATGTTATCCAGACTTCGCTGGGCGTTGACGAAGTGCGCATCCAGGCGGCGCTGTACCGGGTTGTAGGACATAATGAACTCTCCTTCGTTTATCCGACTTGGGGTGACTGCTGTTAAGTGGCCGGCGCGTTAAAGGAGTTCCACTGTCTGACGAGTTATGCCCGCGCTGCGGTCTTCGCAACGCGGTATCGGGGAGGGAAATAGAGTAGGAAATGTGGCTAGGAGCGCGCAGAGGGCGCCGCTGGTTGCGGCTGCGCCTTTGCCGCGCGCGAACTGAGCATAAACCACGGCAGGCAAAGCTGAATCAACGGCCCGATTAATAAGGCGTACAGCACCGTGCCAATGCCGAACGAGCCCCCCATCAGCCAGCCCGACAGCAGCACGCTTAGCTCAATAGCGGTGCGCACGCTTCGCACAGACCAGCCAGTGCGGGCGTTGATGCCGGTCATCAGTCCGTCCCGCGGGCCGGCGCCAAAACCGGCGCCGATATACATCCCGGTCGCCAGCGCATTGACCACAATCGCCGACGCCAGCAGCGCGCTACGGGCCGCCAGCGATTCCAGCGGCGGCATTAGGGCCAGCGCGGCGTCCGCCGCCAATCCGATAACAATCACGTTACTGACGGTTCCCAGCCCAGGACGTTGGCGCAGCGGGATCCACAACAGCAGCACCAGCGCCCCGACAATAATCATCACCGTGCCGATATCCAACGAGAAGATGCGCGCCACGCCGAGGTGAAATACGTTCCACGGATCCGCGCCCAAGTCTGCGCGCACGAACATTGCCGTGGACACGCCGTATAACATCAGGCCGATATAGAGCTGTACCAATCGACGAACCATTCTCTTTCCTTCATACCTCATCTGTGTTGTGGCTATACACTTACGCAAAATGGACTTAATATTAAGGTCCAGTTTTCATAAAGTGGACTGCTAGCTATGGCACTACGCAGAATAGGCGCCGCATCTTTGCTGCGATTACTCGGGCGCTGGCATCAGGATGCCCCGCGAACGCCGGTTTATCGCCAGTTGGCGGATGGCCTGCGGCTGTTGATTCTTGATGGCCGTCTGCCGCTGGATAGCCGCCTGCCCGGCGAACGGGAGCTGGCGACAACGCTTGGCATCAGCCGCACCACGGTGGCGACCGCCCTGGCGCAACTGCGCGACGAGGGCTATCTGGCCAGCCGTCACGGCTCAGGTTCGATAACGATGCTGCCGGAAAGCGCTTCAACGGCCGCGCTGACGTTCGGCGCGGCGCCAACGCTGGATCTCTCCACCGCCGCGCTGCCCGCCGGCCCGGAAATTCATCGGGCTTATGCCAGCGCGCTGATCGCCTTGCCGGAATACCTCGGCACCACCGGTTACGATCCGCAGGGATTGCCGGAACTCCGTCGCACCATCGCCCGGCGCTATACCGCGCGCGGACTGCCGACCACGGCGGAGCAAATTATGGTGGTGAACGGCGCGGTCAGCGGTTTTAGCCAGATTCTGCGTTTACTGACCGGCCCCGGCGATCGGGTGGTGATCGACCATCCTACTTATCCGATCGCGCTGGCGGCCATTAAGGGAGCATCCTGCCGGCCGGTTCCGGTAAGCCTGCCCGAGCGGGGTTGGGACACCGACGGGCTGGCGGCGACCATCGCCCAGACGTCCCCGCGTCTCGCCTACCTGATACCCGATTTCCACAACCCGACCGGGCGTTGCATGGATGCCGCGACCCGCCAGGCGATAGCGGATATTGCCGCCCGCACGCACACCGCCATCGTCGTGGATGAAACCCTGGTTGATTTATGGTTTGACGTCCCGCCGCCCCCGCCGCTGGCCGCATTCAACCAGGCCGCTCAAGTGATTACGCTCGGCTCCGCGGGAAAAAGTTTCTGGGGCGGCCTGCGCCTGGGATGGATACGCGCCTCCGCCCGCACCATCGCCGCGTTGATTCAGATACGCGATACGCTGGATTTAGGATCGCCGGTACTGGAACAACTGGCCGCCATCGCACTGTTTAATGAGGCGGATGATATCCTGCCGCAAAAGCGAGCCGCGCTGCGCCGGCAACGAGATGCCTGCGGCGCGACGATCCGCGCGCTGTTTCCTGACTGGCGGGCCGACACCCCGGAAGGCGGGCTATCCTGGTGGTTCGAATTGCCTAAACCGTTGGCGACCGTTTTTGCCGCCGGCGCGGAAACCATCGGTATCCGCGTCGGCGCCGGTCCGCGATTCGGCGCCGACGGCGCGTTCGAGCGTTTTCTTCGTCTGCCGTTCACGCTGGACACCACGCAGATGAACGCGGCGCTGGCGCGGCTACAGCCGCTATGGAATCATCTGGCGCAGAACCAAAGTTATGGCGGGCGCGGGAGAGTGGTATAAAGCGATCGCGCGTTGATACGGAGATACGCCGATGTCAGGTTGCCGAACAACGGCCATGTCGGTGAATCACGACTAAGAATGCAGCGGTATCACCTCTGCCGACGGCATCAGCTGTGCGGTCGCCTGCCGCCAACTGAGCGACATCACGCCGTACGCGGTAATCAGCTTTAATGCGTCGTTTTCCAGCGACTCATCGCTGGCCAGCCGCCAATCCAGATGAGGATGATCCTTTAACCAACACGCCACCTCGGCCGACTGGTCGGGGCGACAATAAAGCGTACCGCGCGCTTCATCCTGCCGCTGCCGCAACAATTGCCTTAACAGGGCGTCGCGCCGCTGCGCATCGGGGATCTCATCCAGCAACCGGCTCAACGCCTCACGCAGCAACTGGCCGGACTGCATGACCCAGGCCTGTTCCAGATTCTCCCGCTCCTGCCGGTATCCCTGCAACAGCGCATCCGCCTGCCGCCAGAAACCGGACTCCGCCTGCTCAATCGCCTGCCGAACGTCCTGTTGCGCCTGTTCGCGCGTCTGCGCCAGCAGTTCCGCCGCCTGCTCGCGGGCATTATCCAGCAGCGTGCGGCTGTAATAGTGCTCCGCCACCCGCTTCGCCGGGATCACCGCCGCCTCTTGCCGGGTGGCGCCGTCAAGCGTGAAAAACGTTTTCTTCGTTAGCATCATCCCCTCCTTACGGGGTCGTCAGCAGGGATTCCGGCGCCGAGGCTTTCCAGATCAACGCATCGCACAACGCCTTGAGCCGCCCGGCGGGCAAAGATTGTTTGCAAAGCGGGCAGCGGTCGGTCAACGCACGGGGATACAGCAGCCGCAGGCGCGGCCAGCACAATTCGCCATAGCGAACGCGCAGCAGACTAAGCGCGTCCGCGGCGTCTGAAAACGAACAGCTCGCCGGCAGCCACAAACCGGGACGCAACGCCTTGGCCAGACGCCGGCACCATATCACCTGCTCGGCGCTTATCTCAGGCGGCGTTCCGGCCGGCCGGCATACCACCGCCATCAGGCGCAAGACCTGCGCCCGCCCATCGGCGCTGAGCGCGCCAAGCCGCATTAAAGAAGGCTCCGGCTCGGGGGGTAACTGCGCCGGCAGATCAAAATAGCGGCCGACCTCCGCCGGATTCACATGAATGAGCTGCCGTAGCCGGGGTATCTGCGGTGTAAAGAAATGCTGTTCATCCCAGTCGGGAGCGGCCTGTAATATGCAAAGTCCCGCCCACCATCGCACCCAGTCG
Source organism: Brenneria goodwinii (assembly GCF_002291445.1). Classification (NCBI taxonomy): domain Bacteria; kingdom Pseudomonadati; phylum Pseudomonadota; class Gammaproteobacteria; order Enterobacterales; family Pectobacteriaceae; genus Brenneria; species Brenneria goodwinii. The sequence continues at coordinate 1,966,131 of NZ_CP014137.1, forward strand.
AGGCAAGATTGATCGTGCGTCATGTCTTTCCCCGTCAACGCTGTTGCCGGGCATCGGCCCGATTTTGTTGCCACTGCCGCATATAAGGCTTGCCCAGCCGCCAGGCCAACAGACCGATAATCAGCGCCCCCATCAGGCCAGCCGTCCACTGCCAGCGCACCATCTCTTGCGGCGTCAGCGTAAAAGGCCCGAGCGTGACGACGGGGATCGTATCCTGATAAGGTTCGGCGGGAACAAAAACAATCGACAAGTCCTTATCATTTTTACCCGAGAGCCCCGGAATGCTGCTGGCGACCATGCGCCGGATGCGCGGCTCCACGCTGTCCGGTTCCAGCTCCGGCTGATATTTAATGAAAACCGCCGCTGACGCCGGCTGCACCGGCTCGCCGGGCGCAATGCGTTCGGGCAGCACCACATGCACTCTCGCCACCAGCACGCCGTCAATTTGCGTCAGCGTGGCTTCAACTTCCTGCGACAGCGCATAGATATAGCGCGCCCGCTCTTCCAAAGGCGTGGAAATCACGCCGCTTTTCTGAAAAACCTCGCCCAGATTAGTACGGGATTGGCGCGGTAACCCGGCGGCATTAAGAATGTTGACCGCCCTTTCCATATTTTTCGCATCGATAATCAGCGTAACCCCTGTTTTATCAACCCGTTTTTCCGCGGCAATCTGATAACGCCCAAGCGCGGCAATCACCTCATTGGCATCGTTCTCTGATAGTCCGCGGTTCAGTTCGATCGGATCGCCGCAGCCCATCAGCAGCAGCGATAACAGCAGAAAAAGTGCTCGCAAGTCTGTTTTCATCATGCGCTACTGTAGGTTGGTTAGTTTTTCCACGCTTTGAACGCTTTTGGCGACCAGCTTGGCGCTGAACAAACTTTCCAAATAAAAAGAAGAGAGCGTTCGGGTGGCGTCCAATACATCCTTAGGATTATTGGAACGCATCGATCGGCCGACATCACGCTCGGCGTCTTTAAATCCGGCGTTGATTCCCTGAGACTTTTCAACCAGCGCGTTCATCCAGGCGCTGTTGCCGTTAACCGGCGTTGAGGAGGCGGAAGGCTGCTCCAATGAAGCGCTGAACCAGGCGATATCCTGCTGATTGATCGCGGAATTTCCGGTTTCTGCGGCGAAATTCATCGGGGCTGTTTCATTCACACGATTAATTTTCATGGATTTTCCATTCTGGCAAAAATAATAACCTGCCGGTATACACAACCGGCAGGCGACTTCAGAATCAGAACTGAATGGATTTTGCCGTTTTTTGTCCGGCGTTCAACGATTTGGATGCGGAATCCATCTGGCCGTCCGCAATTGAGTTTTCCGTATCCAGAGCAATTTTTTGCGCCTGGGCCGTGGCGGATTTGGTCAATGAACCCGCCATAGCGCTATCCAGCATAGAAGTGGCGGCCTGTGAAGCAACCTGTGAAAGTCCAAATGCCATGATTTATCTCCAATATGATTAACATGAATAATGTGGGTGAACCGTCATGCCGTACATACAGACATCCTGTTCATCGATTAAGTGGAGAAGAGAGAAAAACAGTTCCACATTACGCCGAACTTTATTGATGGCAGGCGTTCGCTGCCCCCCTTGACGTTTTTCAGCGTGCGGAAACGTTAAGCACTTTTAACCGGTGATAGAGCGTGCGTTTGGGGATACCCAACTCCCTCACCACGCGATCGATGCAGTGGCCGTGCCGCCGTAGCGCGTCCTGAATCAAAAATTTCTCAATTCGTTTTAGGCGATCTCTTAATTGCAACGGCTCATGACCGGGTTCCGATACCGATGCCACCGGCGATAATCCCAACGTCCAGCGCTCGGCCGCGGCCTTTAATTCACGAAGATTGCCCGGCCATGAGTGAGCCAGCAGGCACTCATGCAAATGGCTCGTCATCGCGGGGGGCGCGATTTTCAGACGCTGCGCCGCTTCATGACAGAAGCGCTGAAAAAGCGGGATGATGAGATCGGTGCGGGAACGCAACGTGGGCAACAGTATTTTCACCGTATCCAGACGAAAGTACAGATCGCGTCTGAACAGTCCTTTCTCCACTAGCTGATGCAGCGGCGTTTGCGTTGCGACAATCACCCGCATATCCAGCTGCTTGAACTGCGTGCTGCCCAGCCGCTCTACGCCCCGGCTCTCCAGTACGCGCAGCATTTTCGCTTGCAACGTCAAGGGCATACTGTCGATCTCATCCAGGAAAAGAATGCCTTTATCCGCCGTTTCCAGATACCCCGCCCGCGATCGGCTGGCCCCCGTATAGGCGCCGGAAACCACGCCAAAGAGTTCGCTTTCGGCCAGACTTTCAGGAATGGCGGCGCAGTTAACCGCCACCAGCGGTCCGCTGCATCCCGACTGCTGGTGAATACGGCGGGCCAGCGTGTCTTTACCGGTTCCGGTTTCCCCCTCAAGGACGATATCCACGCTCAGCGGCGCAATAACGTCAACAAACGGGGACAATGTTGCATGAATGTCATCTGATGAATAAGCCGTTGAGGCCATTTCCGAACATGAACCTACCCAGCGGTAGGCATCATCGTTTTTCCTAAACATTTGCCTGCTCCTGTGCCCATCCGGGCTGACTTATACCTTCCAAACGTTCCTGTTTATACTCTATAATTACGACAATATGACCGGCGCGCATTAGCGGCTCCGGTTAGCCGTTAAAAGAGTGGGGCTAAGCATTAACCATCAACGAAAAGCGAAACCATCAGTTATCGCTGAACGTGAGGTAGGAATTACGGAAAGCCGTGTCAGGAAATTCCTACCTCAACCTACGGATACCGTTACCGTACCCTTTATAAAATAAGCCGCTTATTCAGCACATATTTAACAATGTCGGCATTGGTGCTGAACTGCATTTTCTCCATCAAACGTGATTTATGGGTGCTTACCGTTTTACTGCTGATGGCCAGCGCCTGGGCAATCGCATTAATCCCCATGCCCTGCGCGAACATCACCATGACCTGATGCTCCCGCGGCGTCAGCACGTCATGCGGCGCCTTCCCCCTGTCCATACAATCGAAAAAAACCAGTTGTTCGGCAATGGTATGGTCAATATAACGCGCCCCCTGCGCAACGCGGCGAATCGCGGAAAGCAGCGTTTCCGGATCCTTATCTTTGGTGATGTATCCCCTGGCGCCGCTTTTTAGCGCGCGTTGCGCAATCTGTGCTTCGCTGTACATGCTGAGCACCAGGATGGGCAACAGAGGATACTGTGCGACAATCCGTAAAATCAGGTCTTCGCCGCAGATGCCGGGCATAGACATATCCAGCAATAGCAGGTCGATACTGCTGGTGCGCAGTTTACTTAACACCTGCGCGCCGTTGCCCGCCTCCGCGACCACTCCCAGCGTGTCGTCCAGCGCAAAAATCTGTTTAAGACCTTCGCGCATAATGACGTGATCGTCCGCAATCATTAAGCGGATCTGCTTATCCATCACATTCTCCTTTTTGCTGGCTAAGCATCCGCTTCCATTGGAAAGGTAAGTTGCACCAGGGTGCCGCTTCCCGGCGCACTTTCGATAACCACCTCTCCTCCCAGCATTCTTCCTCGCTCTTTCATGCTAATCAGGCCGAAGGCATCGGCTTTGTTTATCTGGTCGTCAAATCCCTTGCCGTTATCCTGGATACGCAGCACCACATCGCCGGCGTGGTTTTCAAGCGAGATCTCCACCTTTGTCGCCTGCGCATGACGCGCCACGTTGGTCAACGACTCCTGCGCGACGCGAAATGCGGCCGTCACGCATTCGTCTTTGAGTGTCAGTTCCGGTTCCGCCGTTTTTAACAGACATTCGCCACGGTAATTACGGTTGAATTCGTCACACAGCCATTCCAACGCGGGCGTCAGCCCCATATTGAGCACATTGGGCCTCAACCGCGTGGATACGTTGCGCACCACCTGGATGGTCTGGTCCGACAACAGCATCAACCTCTTCAGCTGCTCCTGCATGTCCGGATTGTCCTTGGCAAAGCACATGCGCATCAGCGACAAACTCATGCGGATGGTGGTCAGATGTTGCCCTAGTTCATCATGAATTTCCCTGGCGATATGCTTGCGCTCCGCCTCACGGGAAATCTCGCGCTGACGCGCCAGCAGGCTCAGTTGCATATGCGAGTCCTCCAGTTTTCTTTCCGCATAGCGAATAGCCGTAATATCGCGGCCTACCGCGAGAATGGACACCAGCGCGCCTTGCTGATCGAACTCGGGAACACAGCGAATATGGTGAATAACCACATGGCGCTGATCGCCTCTGCCATTTTCATCCGATAACTCCCCCTCCACGCTATGGCGGCTATCAACCACCTGTTGCACTAGCTGCTGGATACGCATGGCGCACTTGGCGCCCGGCATTAAATCCGTCAGCTTGCGGCCACACAGTTGCTCAATGGTAAAATCCAGATGTCTTAGCGTTGCCGGGTTGGCATACAGACAGTTCAACTGGGGATCAAAACGGGTTATTAGGTCAGGCGTATTTTCCACCAGCGCGCGAAACTCTTGTTCCCGCGCGTATGACAACTGTTCGATATGCTTGCGTTCCCTGATGTCTCTTACCACACACATGCTGTAACTGCGTCCTTTATGTTTGAAGTGAGTCAAATTGACTTCGACAGGAATAACCATACCGAAATGGGTTATGTGGCATGTTTCAAACGTAATACCCCTATCGGTATCATATTCCTTCCACCAACCTGCCGGTCTGCTCCTGGCCGGCCAATTGGGGTCGATATCTGCAACCCGTAATTGAAGAAACTCATCGCTGCTGTAGTGCAGCGTTTGGCATGCCGCCTCATTGGCATAGCAGAAACGCCCTTCTTCGTTCACGATGTAAATCGCGTCTTTTATACGGCTAAACGCGAAATCCACCAACTCCAGCTGTGGCACATCGGTATCAGACGCGGTCTGAAAAGGTTGCGTGAACATCATTAGACTTCCCCTTGTTAAGTGAATAGCGCGCATGGCCGAAACCATGCCGCGTTTCAGATACATCACAGGAGCCGAGCTCAGAACCTACCTGCTACAACACCGGCGTACTGGCTGACAGAAGGCTTTACTTCTATGAACCGCGCGGGTCAGGCATCCACTGCTTGACGAATAACCCCGCGCGCACGGGACAAACGTGAACGGACCGTCCCGATAGGAATATCCAACCGCAGTGCAATGTCCTGATAACTGACGTCGGAATCGAGCAACATCAGCAACATATTGCGCGTCTCATCAGGCAGGCTGGACATCGCTTCAGATGCCTTGTGCAACGCTCTCTGGCTCTCTGTGATCATTCCCGGATCTGTATCAACTGTTACGTTTTCCAGTGCCTCATCACCGATTTCATACGATCGCTGACGCGCCTGTTTGAAATGATTGCGCACCAGGTTAAGGGCTATGCCGAACACCCAGGTTTCCGGACGCGACGCGCCGAGAAACTTATCCTGATGCTTTAGTACCTCCAGGTATGTCATTTGCTGTAAATCCTCAACATCGTCATGGTTGCTGACACGTTTACGGATAAAGTTATGTAACCTCTTTCCATGTTGCCGAAACACCTGTTCCCAATCGACGGATGGCACGTTATACGAGATGTCTTTCTGGTCGGAATAGACCGGGGTAGAGGTTTCCATTTCACTTACTCTCCGCTGTTAGCCCACATTGGCGCCAACGGGATAGCAAGACCTGTACCACTCTTGGTTTTTATTTAATGCATTGATTTAAAGTCATTTATTTTATTATTGCTGAAATTTTACGCAACTTTTTGCCGACCGTTCCTAAAAGCGGATGCAAGTTTTTGCAATGCCCAAAAGTATATGATTCCCCTCGGCAAGAAATACCTATTGCTCTGATTTTTGGTTTCTATACCGAGAGTTTTCGCTACGCGGGAAGGCGGCGCGTTTTCGACTGGAAAGATGAATCGCATCCAGGAACTGTCCGCGCTTTCGAACCACACAACAACACCTTGTTGATTCACGCCGGACAGGATAATGACAAAAATTCAGAATGTTACGCCCGTTACGACGCCCATATCCCGACCACTAGATACCGATAACGATCCGGCGACATCGCCGGCGGCGGTAAAGGCGCCGGCTCATCATGAACCGCTGCGCTCGCCGCTCGCCACATCAATGGAAGAAGTCGCCATGGCGTTTGGCGAACAGGCGGAGCGCAGAAGTAAATCGCTGAATCGCCGCAATATCACCCAAACCGATGGGCGGACGCTGACCAACGTCGAACGGATTGAGAAACTCACCGAGTTGTTCAAGCTGTTGGAAAACCCGGCCGAAGGATCACCCGATCGGCAAATGGATCGCATGCGCGGCCTGCTGACCAACGCTGAGACGCCGACGGTAGAAGCGATGCTTCAGGCCGCGGGCAACGATCCGGCGCGGGGCGACGTGCTGCTCAAACAGATCCTCAGCCAGGCGCAGACCAGCCGGCCCGAGTTGGCCGAAGCGGCGGAACGGGCGCTGCAGCATCTGCATCAGGAGAAAGGGCCGGAAATCAGGGCGGGATTAAACACCGCCGGCGCCATTTCGCTGTTCAGCGCCCACCCCGAACACCGGCAGGCGATACGCGATCTCTACTATCGGAAAGTGGTCCACCAACAGTCGGTCAGCGCCCTGCTGGACGCGCTGCTGGAGCACGTGGGCGCCAACCGTTTCGCGGACGGTCTGCGTACCATGCAGCGCGCGCTGTCGGCGGACATCGCCTGTCAGGCGTCGTCTATCCCTAAAGCGGCGTTGAAAAAAATGCTTAACGGCCTCAACGACGCCAGCCACTTGAGCCACACGCTATCGGCCAGCAGAGAGATGCTTGAGCGCCTGTCGTTAAAACTGCCGTCGTTTACCTTAGGCGCGATTGATCTCACCCGCCGCTTGATCGGTCTGAGCGCTAATGGCGCCTACGCGCGCGATCTGCACAACCTGGGACGCGAGGTGGCCGGTACCGAACCCCGCCATCAGATCATGTTTTTCAACGCGTTGCTGCCATTGGTCCGTGAATTGCCGCAGCCGCTGTGGCGCGATCTGAAAAACCGCCAGACCGCTCTACATCTTATTCGCGGCATGATCGGCGATGCCGCGCAGTACGAGAATAAGAGAGCCTCGCTGTCGCCGTCGCCAGGCGGGGATTTATTACTATGAATCTGGTGATTATCTGGCTCAACCGCATCGCCCTCAGCGCCATGCAGCGCTCTGAAGTGGTGGGCGCGGTCATCGTCATGTCTATCGTGTTTATGATGATCATCCCGCTGCCGACGAGCCTGATTGACGTACTGATCGCATTCAATATATGCGTCTCTTCGCTGCTGATTGTACTGGCGATGTATCTGCCCAAGCCGTTGGCGTTCTCCACGTTTCCGGCGGTGCTGCTGTTGACCACCATGTTCCGGCTGGCGCTGTCGATTTCCACCACCCGCCAGATCCTGCTGCAACAGGACGGCGGCCATATCGTCGAAGCGTTCGGCAACTATGTGGTGGGCGGCAATCTGGCGGTCGGGCTGGTGATCTTTTTGATTCTTACCGTCGTCAATTTTTTGGTGATCACCAAAGGTTCCGAGCGGGTGGCAGAAGTCGCCGCGCGCTTTACGCTGGATGCCATGCCCGGCAAACAGATGTCGATCGACAGCGATCTGCGCGCCGGGTTGATTGAAGCGCATCAGGCGCGGCAACGGCGTGACAATCTGGCGAAAGAGAGCCAGCTGTTCGGGGCGATGGACGGCGCGATGAAATTCGTCAAAGGCGACGCCATCGCCGGTCTGGTGATCGTGTTCATCAACATGATCGGCGGGTTCGCCATCGGCGTATTGCAGCACGGCATGTCGGCCGCCGACGCCATGCACGTTTACTCCGTCCTGACGATTGGCGATGGGCTGATCGCGCAGATCCCCGCGCTGCTGATTTCACTGACCGCCGGGATGATCATTACCCGCGTTTCCGCCGAAGGACAGCCGCTAGACGCCAACATCGGCCGCGAAATCGCCGAGCAGCTCACCAGCCAGCCCAAAGCCTGGATCATCTCCGCCCTAGGCATGTTTGGCTTTGCCTTACTGCCCGGCATGCCCTCAATGGTATTCATGGTGATCAGCCTCGCCTCGTTCAGCAGCGGGGTATTCCAGCTATGGCGGATTAAGCAGCAAGGGATCCTGACCCATTCGCAGGCCGAGGCGGACAACCAGCCCGCCGAGCAAAACGGCCATCAGGATTTGCGGCGTTTCAATCCGACGCGCGCCTATTTGCTGCAGTTTCATCCGTCGATGCAGGGAAATCCCGCCACGCTTTCACTGGTTCAGCATATCCGCCGTTTACGCAACCGGTTGGTTTATCAATTCGGCATGACGCTGCCGTCGTTCGACATTGAGTTCAGCGATCGGCTGGACGAGGACGAATTCCAATTCGGCGTGTATGAAATTCCCTACGTCAAAGCCACCTTCGTCACCGAGCGTTTGGCCGTGCACCGCTCGTCGTTCGATCAGGGCGAACTGGAGGATGCCATCGCCGGTTCAACGCTGCGTGATGAAGCGGACTGGCTGTGGGTTTCTCCCATGCATCCGCTGCTCGAACAGGAAACATGCCCGCGCTGGGCGGCGGGGGAATTGATCCTCATGCGCATGGAGAACGCCATTCACCGCTCCGGAGCGCAGTTTATCGGCCTACAGGAAACCAAGTCGATCCTGACCTGGCTGGAGAGCGAACAGCCGGAGCTGGCGCAGGAGCTGCAACGCATCATGCCGCTGTCGCGCTTTGCCGGCGTGCTGCAGCGGCTGGCATCAGAACGGATCCCGCTGCGTTCGGTGCGTCCGATTGCCGAAGCGCTGATTGAAATCGGGCAGCACGAACGCGACGTCCACGCATTGACCGACTACGTGCGGCTGGCGCTGAAAGCGCAAATCTGCCACCAGTACAGTCAACAAAACACCCTGCATGTATGGCTGCTGACGCCGGAAACCGAAGAGCTGCTGCGCGACTCGCTGCGTCAGACCCAGAATGAAACCTTCTTCGCGCTGACGCAGGATTATGCCGCCACCTTACTCGGTCAACTGAGGCGCGCCTTTCCGCCCTCATTGCCGTCCACCGGTCAGATATTGGTTGCGCAGGATTTACGCACGCCTTTACGCGTCCTGCTGCAAGAGGAATTCCATCATGTGCCGGTGCTGTCGTTCTCCGAACTGGAATCGCATTTGTCTATCAACGTCCTCGGGCGGTTTGATCTGTATGAAGAAAACACGCCTTTTAGCGCATAGGAATGAAATATGTTTGAGCTACGCGTACTAACAGGTTTACATCGCGGTGCGGCATTACCGCTGAGCGGAACGTCCTGGCGGATAGGCGCCGATGACGATGCCGATCTCGTCCTCTACGATCCGGGCGTCAGCGCGCGGCATTGTCTGCTGGAAAAACAGGAAACCGGCTGGCTGCTCAGCGCGCTGGACGGCGCGCTGAGCGACGCGGAAGGCCATACCGTCGGCCAAATCGCCGATCTGACGCCCGGCACGCCGTTTGCCCTTAATCACATCTGGCTGTGCGTGGTCGCCGCCGAAACGCCCTGGGAAACGGAACCGGAGCCCGCCGCGACCGCCGTCAGCGAGGAAAACGCAGCGGAAACATCGCCGGCGGAAACGCCTGACGCGGTACAGCCCGCCCCCGCGCCGCCCCCGTCCGCGACCGTCGTCGCTCAGCGTCTGCCGTTGTGGGCCAAGAGCTGCTATCTGCTGCTCAGCCTGTTGCTCATGATGATGATCGGCAGTTGGTTGTTGCAAGAGAGCGTGGCGATGCCCCCCGCGCCGCCGCCGAAAGATACGCGCCGCATGATCAACACCGTGGTGCAGCTGGAACGTACGTTGCACGCCATGTTGCGCGAGCGTGAATTAACCGACGCGGTGAAACTGTCTTCCACCCATACGCGCGTGGTACTGACCGGTCAGCTAACCCCGGACGAACAAAAAAAACTGGAACGGATGCTCCTTCAATTCCACCAACGTTATAAAACCGCCCTGATGGTTGATAACCGCACGCAGTTGAAGCACGCACAATTGCCGTTTCAGATTGTGCAGGTCACCAGCGGGCCGCGGGCCAATGTCGTCACCGCCGACGGCAGACGGTTGTTCGTCGGCGATGAGGTGGATCAGCTCCGGCTGGTCAGTATTGACGAGCATCAGATCGTGTTCGCCGGTCAACAGCAGATTAGGGTGAATTGGTAAAATGCAGACGCAAGCAGCGATAGATTTTCCACTGATGACCCGCTGGTTTCAGCAGCAACGGCGGCGGCTGTCCGATTTCGCCCCCGTCGATTTAAAAGGGCGGATTATCGGCATCAGCGGCATTTTGCTGGAGTGCAGCCTGCCGCGCGCGCGCATCGGCGATCTCTGTCTGGTCGAGCGCCAAGACGGCAGCCAGGTAATGGCCGAGGTCGTGGGTTTCAGCCCGCGGAACACCTTTCTGTCGGCGCTGGGCGCGTTAGACGGCATCGCCCAGGGGGCCGCCGTCGCCCCGCTTTATCAGCCCCACTGCATCCAGGTTTCCGATAGGCTGTTCGGCAGCGTGCTGGACGGCTTCGGACGCGCGCTGGAAGACGGCGGCGAAAGCGCATTCGTCCAGCCTGGAGAACTCCATGGCAACGCCCAGCCGGTATTGGGCGACGCCCCGCCCCCTACGGCGCGCCCGCGCATCGCCACGCCGTTGCCCACCGGTCTGCGGGCCATCGACGGGCTGCTGACGCTGGGCCAGGGGCAGCGCGTCGGTATCTTCGCCGGCGCCGGCTGCGGCAAAACCACGCTGCTGGCCGAACTGGCCCGCAACACCCCGTGCGATGCGATTGTCTTCGGCCTGATTGGCGAACGTGGACGCGAACTGCGCGAGTTTCTCGATCATGAACTGGATGACGATCTGCGCCGCCGTACCGTACTGGTTTGCTCCACGTCCGATCGCAGCAGCATGGAACGCGCGCGCGCGGCCTTTACCGCCACGGCGATTGCCGAAGCGTATCGCGCCGCCGGCAAGCAGGTCTTACTGATCATTGACTCCCTGACCCGCTTTGCCCGCGCCCAGCGCGAAATCGGCCTGGCCCTTGGCGAACCGCAGGGCCGCGGCGGTCTGCCGCCGTCGGTATACACCCTGCTGCCGCGGCTGGTGGAACGCGCCGGACAAACCCAGACCGGCGCCATTACCGCCCTCTATTCGGTGCTTATCGAGCAGGATTCCATGAACGACCCGGTGGCGGACGAAGTGCGCTCGTTGATCGACGGGCACATCGTTCTCACCCGGCGGCTGGCGGAACAGGGCCACTATCCCGCCATTGACGTGCTGGCCAGCCTGAGCCGAACCATGAGCAACGTGGTGGACGGCGGGCACAATCGTCATGCCGGCGCCGTACGCCGCCTGATGGCCGCCTACAAGCAGGTGGAAATGCTTATCCGGCTGGGAGAATACCAATCCGGCCACGATGCGTTAACCGACTCGGCGGTCAATGCCCAGCAGGATATTACCCGATTTCTGCGTCAGGCCATGCGCGATCCTATGGCCTACGACGATATTCAACAGCAATTAGCCGAGGTCAGCGCCCATGCTCCATGACGAAGCCGCCGCCCAGGAATTACACGCCACGCTGAACCTGCTGATGCCGATTCGCCGCCAGCGTCTGCTGCGCAGCGAACGGCAGTTGCGCCAGGAAGAGCAGGCGCTGGCGGAGATCAACGCGCAGCTAGCGCAGCACCGGCAGCAGTTGCAACTGCTGCGCCAGGCGAGTCAGCAGCAGCGCGAAACCTTTGACACGCAGCTAAAAGGCCAGGATCAGGCGCTCGAAAGCCTCAAATCGCAACTGGCCGCCGAGCGCAAAGCGCTTCGCCACATCGAGCAGGAAATTCAGCGCGGTCATGCCCATCAGCAACGGCAGCATCGCCAACAACAGCAGATCGGCCAGGCTCGTCAGACGGTTCGTCAGCGCCAGAAGGCCGTCGAAAAACTGGAATTTTTGTTAACGCTGCATCAGGAGCGCACATGAGCAACCCAACCATCCCGTGCCAGAAACCGGCCAATACCGCCGCGGCGGCGCCAACGGCGTTGTCCGCCAAATCCCCGGGCCGAGGCGAGAAGGAGCAACACCATTTTTGGCAGGCGTTCACCTTTTCCAGCGGCTTTGAACAGGCGGTTTATCAGACAGGAAATCCCGGCGCGTCCGCAACGGCGGCGGCAGTCTATTTTGATTCGGCGCCGGCCGACGGTCACGATACCCAGACGGACAGAGTGACAATGTCACAATGGGCGCCCCTCCAGTGCGAGTTGGTCGAATCAGTGGACAACATTGGCAATCCGCCGTTTTCATTCAGCCTGCAACTGCCGCAGTTGGGTGATATTGACGTTACGCTGGCAGCGCTGGCGCCGCAGGGCTGGGATATCGCCCTGCGATTCAGCCGCGACGCCTACCCGTTATTAAAACATCGCCGTGAAGCCTGCCGCCGCTCGCTGTCCGATGCGCTGGGCTGTCCGGTCAGGCTCAGTTTTGAAAGCCGCGAGACCGAGCGATGGTAACTCAGCCGCTGACGTTGCCGCGCATGCCCCGCGAACAGGTCGACATACGCAATCAGCTCGCCGCGGGTCTGACGCTTACCTTCAGACGTGAAGATCGGCCGGGTGAAATACGCCTGACGCTGGCGGAAGACGGCGGCACTGATGAGCCGCTCAGCCACTGGCGTTGCGACGATGGCATTTTCGCGCTCTCCTCGCCCGCGCCGGTTTTAAGCCTGTTGTCCGACTGCCCGTTATTGCCTGCAACGGACGGGCAAGCGGCACAGGAGTGGTATTGGACGCTGTATAACCAATCTCTTGCGCCATCGGTCGCGGCGGTGCTGGGCCAGATACTTCCCCATCCGACTCCCCGGACAGCGGAAAGCATGGTGACAGGCCAGCTAACGGTAAGCTGGAACGGCATTCGCACGCGCAGCCGGATACAGGCGTCCACGGCCTGTTGGCGGGCGCTGCTCAAACGCTCCGGCTGGCGACGGATCTATCCGGCCTTGCCGCACTCGCTGCCGTTTACGGTTCCCCTGATACTGGCCGACGCCGTTCTCACGCCAGCGACGCTGAGCCGGCTTGGCAACGGCGATGTCATCCTGCCGACCACGCCCTATTTTTCCCCTGACGGCCAGGGATCCATCACGCTGGGTTCGCGGCGTCTACAGGGCGCGCTGCGCTTAGCAGGGCTGGCCCCTTACCATTTTGTCATCGCCGATATGGAGATTACGCCAATGAACGACGCCTCTTTCAACGACATGCAGGCCCAGCAGAGCGCTCACGACGAAATAAGTGACATCGTCACAAGTGAAGACCTTACAGATCAACACACCCCGTCCAAACTACCGCCGCTGCCGGTTACGCTTAACGTCCGCTGCGGGCATATTGTCTTTACGCTGCCGGAGCTACAGCGTCTAAGCTGCGGATCGGTCCTGACGCTGCGTGACGTGGTGCCGGGAGAAGCCTGGCTGTGTCACGGCGATATTCCCCTGGCGCATGGCGAGCTGGTTGATATAGAGGGCAAACTGGGGCTGCAAATTACCCGGCTGCTGTCCACGCCCGACACCTCGGCTCAACAGGAGCCCGAGGTATGACTGCCGGTCAATTCGATCCCTTGATGTTCGCGCTGTTTCTGGGCGCGCTTTCCCTTATTCCGTTGATGATGATCGTCTGTACCTGCTTTTTAAAAATCGCCGTCGTGCTGCTGATTACCCGCAACGCCATCGGCGTACAGCAAGTGCCGCCCAACATGGCGCTGTACGGCATCGCGCTGGCGGCCACCCTGTTCGTCATGGCGCCGATCTTTCAGGATATCACCCAGCGTTTTCAGGAGAGCCCGCCGGACACCAGCGACATGACCGTTTTACATGAGAGCGTGCTGCACGGTCTGGAACCGTTGCAAACGTTCATGTCCCGTAATACCGACCCGGACATCCTCACTCATTTGCATGAAAACAGCCTGCGCATGTGGCCGCCGTCCATGTCGGAAAAAGTCGATACCCAGAATCTGCTGCTGGTGATCCCGGCCTTTGTGCTGTCTGAGCTGACGGCCGGATTCAAAATCGGTTTTTTAATCTATGTGCCGTTCATCGTTATCGATCTGATCGTCTCCAACGTGTTGCTGGCGCTGGGGATGCAGATGGTGGCGCCCATGACGCTCTCGTTGCCCCTCAAGCTGCTGCTGTTCGTGCTGGTCAACGGCTGGACTCGGCTGCTGGATGGCCTTTTCTACAGTTATCTGTGAGGACCGAATGGAAATTATCACGCTTTTCCGGCAGGCCATGGTAATGGTTGTCCTGCTCTCCGCCCCGCCGCTGCTGGTGGCGGTTATCGTCGGCGTATTGATCTCGCTATTGCAAGCGGTGATGCAGCTACAAGACCAGACGCTGCCGTTTGCCGTCAAGCTGATCTCCGTCGGCGTGGCGCTGGCGCTGACCGGCCGTTGGATCGGCGTGGAGCTGATCCAGCTTGCCATTACGGCCTTTAACATGATCGAACACTCCTGAACCCGAGGCTGCGCGATGATCGCCACCATCCAGCACGTTTATGATTTTATTATCGCCATCACGCTGGGTATTGCGCGTATCTATCCCTGTTTTATTCTGGTGCCGGCGTTTTCGCTCAACGTGCTGAAAGGCATGTTGCGCAGCGCGGTGGTGATTTCGCTAACCCTGCTGCCGGCGCCGATTATCCAGCAGCAATTGCTACAGACGCCGCTCTCCTGGCCGATGCTGCCAGGGCTGTTATTAAAAGAGATCATCGTCGGCCTGCTGATCGCCCTGATCCTGGCGATGCCATTCTGGCTGTTTGAATCCGTCGGCGCGCTATTCGATAACCAGCGCGGCGCGCTGATGGGCGGACAGCTCAACCCGGCATTGGGGCCGGACTCCACCCCACTCGGCCACCTGCTTAAACAGCTTATTATCCTGCTGCTGATTATCGGTATCGGCATTAGCGGGCTGACCCAGCTTTTGTGGGACAGCTATCGCCTGTGGCCGGCTCTGGCATGGCTGCCGCCCCTTACCGAACAAGGGTTTGAGGTCTATCTGAAGCTGCTCGCCGAAACTTTCACCCATATGGTGATCTATGCCGGCCCGCTGGTCGCGCTGCTTCTGCTGCTGGAATTCAGCATCTCGCTGCTCAGCCTCTACAGCCCGCAGTTGCAGGTGTTTGTGCTCTCTATCCCGGCCAAATGCCTGGTCGGACTGGCTTTTTTCATCGTTTATCTGCCGGTTTTGCACTACCTGGGAGATGGCAAACTTCAGACGCTACCGGACTTAAAACATCTGTTCCCGCTGTTTTTCCCACCGTCGCCATAACGGTCTTATCATGAGTGAAAAAACCGAAAAGCCCACCGATAAAAAACTTCAGGATGCCCGTAAGAAAGGCGAAGTCGGGCAAAGCCAGGACGTTCCCAAGCTGTTGATTTGCGTCGGGCTGCTGGAATGCATTCTGGCGTTGGCCGACCATACCATGGGTAGATTGCAGGCGCTGATACAGCTCCCCTTGATGCGGCTGAGCCAGCCGTTCGGCCAGGCCGTCAAAGAAGTATTCCATGACGCGATGACGCTGGCGCTGACCTTTTGCCTGCTGGCCGCCAGCATTGCGGTGTTGCTGCGGATCATGGGCGGCTGGATACAGTACGGCCCGCTGTTTGCTCCCGAAGCATTAAAAATGGATCTGAACCGGTTGAATCCCATTAACCAATTCAAGCAGATGTTCTCCATGCGCAAACTGACGGAGCTGATCACCAATATCCTGAAAGCCGTCGTCATCGGCACGGTTTTTTATAAGGTTGTGGTGCCTGAGCTGGAGTCGCTGGTGGAGCTGGCTTACGGGGATTTAAACGGTTTCTGGCTGGGGGTGAAAGCATTACTGGCGCATATCTCTCGCACCACGCTCGTCGCGCTGCTGGTACTTTCCGTACTCGACTTCGGGTTGCAGAAATACTTTTTCCTCAAGCAGCAACGCATGAGCCATCAGGATCTGCGCAACGAACATAAAGACTCCGAAGGGGATCCGCACATGAAGGGGCACCGTAAATCTCTGGCCAATGAGTTGATTAACCAACCGGCGGCCCCCACGCCGCAAAAACCGGTTGCCGAGGCCGATATGCTGCTGGTCAACCCCACCCACTATGCCGTGGCCCTCTACTATCGCCCCGGCGTCACCCCTTTGCCGAAAATTATCTGTAAAGGCGAAGACCAGCAGGCGCAGTTGCTTATCGAGCAGGCCAAACAGGCGGAAATCCCGGTTATCCGTTTTATCTGGCTGGCGCGAACGCTTTACCGTACCCCCGTCGGTCATTACATTCCGCGCGAAACGCTACAGGCCGTGGCGCAGGTTTACCGTACCCTGCGTCAGTTGGAAGATGAACAGAAAGATGAAGTGATTGAAATGGAATAAAACCAACTCGTCTCAGATTCGAAACAGCGACCGAGGCACGGGCGGCCGTCATTGTTTCAACGCCAATCTCATTTTACACCCGTCGAGGTAACCTTACCGGCGCAAGACAGTTCTATACATTAAGGGTGCTATCGTTTTATCACCCTTATTGATGTTGTGTTCTTGATATTGAGTTATCCATCCCTGCCAATGAGTAGTTTTCCCGCCCCCGTGGCGGGATTTTTTTTGCCGTCGCTTAGCGCTATCCGCCTGGTGAATGCGCGCACGATAAACACTGTCGCCATCATGCTAGGCCTGCCAACGCATTTCCATGCGCTTGAGACATACTCCCGCCAGACTGGAAAAATAAAGACGCTCTTTTATTAGCGTGAAACCATGCTCTTACAATTGCATTCTTTAAAAAAATGTTACATATCGATACGCCTTCGGCCACGATTCTGCTTTACAACAATCCCGGCTTGTTTCAGACTCGACACCCGCTATTTAGCAACCCCAAAAGCCTTTTTTTGAAATGAGCCTTTTCACGAATCACTCTAATAATTTCAACCAGTTATCAGGTCAACTCCGAATTGACCCGTACTGGAGATCCGAAGAGTGGCTGAGGTAATCTATCGCGCCATGTGAAACACGGCCCATCTATTTCAGGGAGCGCGGCGTTTAGGGCGTTAACCATTAAATAACAATATTTGTATAGGTTTTAGTTAATGAAAAAAGCAAAACTCTTTCTCTTGACCGTTGCCGCGTTATCCCTCCCCTTGGCGGGGTACGGCGAGCCGGCCAAGACAACGGACAAGAGCGAATCTCGCATACCTGCAATTAAGCTCACGAATACCGCCGATAACCATTCCACTTTTTTAAAGGGAAGCATTCCAGCGCTGGAAAAAATCCCGGCGAAACAATTCTGGATCAGCAACTCCACGGAAGATTGGGAGAAAAACACGCACCCGGCGCCAAGAAAACAGTATGTAGTTACGCTAAAAGGAACGCTGAAATTTAAAGTAAGCGATGGTTCGACATTCACCGTCGCGCCGGGCACCGTGCTTCTTGCTGAAGATACCCAAGGCGAAGGGCATAGTTGGGAAATGGTTGAGGGAAGTGAATGGGTCAGAGCTTATATCCCCATCACTGATAACAACGACTACTTTATTGCTGACAAATAACGCAAAAAAGCCCTGGCTACAGGGCTTAAAACATAAACGATGGGTGATTCGGCATTAAGTTGACTAGCCTTACTGCCGGCGTCACTCATGACAGCGGTTTGATTCACCCCATGTAGTTACTCTGCGGCATTTCTCTACGAGCCTTGTTGTTATTGCCTGTCGCCAAGTACCAGCATGTTGAAATCAGACAAAGCACATAACCAAAAAGCTCAGACCCCTCTTCCACGATGTTCTTTACCACTCGAATATACCCATCCTGCATTATGTGTTGCCACAGGACTTGCATGCCAAATAGGCGAGAGAAAAACAAAATGCAAAGAAGCCCGGAAAACATCATGCCGTAAGCAGGATGACTCGTGAAAATCGTCAGTTGATGAATGGTATCGGCGGGTTTTTTAAAACAAAAAAACATCGTTACGATGGCAACGGTCAGGGCAAACCACACCCATGAACCATGTGCTATGACGTCAAACAAAAAGTCCATTTCACGAATAAGCATACAGCCGAAAAATCCCGCAACCAACACAAAGCTGTGCATGTTTTCTTTGTTTCTAACCCCCTGGAACAGGTTCAAACACACGATCGCCGTCAGTATCAACGCTTGGGAAATCTCTGTAATTGAGGTTTCTTTAACATCATTATGCAGCCAGTGCACATCTAAAAATAATGCCACGATTGCCAGTATCACAAGACTCACTGAGAGCAACAGGAAAAGAAATTGTCTAAAAAAGAATTTCATACTAATTATGTTCAGTAAAATAAATGTCATATTTTACTATCTCAGATTGATTGGTATTCTCTTTTAGTGCGCTAGTTGTCAGCAACATTAGCCGTAGAGCCCGAAAGCCCGCATCGCAATGACCAACGGCTGACCTGTACGGTATCTGATGCAAGAACATGCTCATTTCACTTTTCCCTTCGTTATCTGTGATCGATACCTCATTGCATTCTGGTAGTGAGTTTTATGAGGGGGATTTATCAAGGTCAGGAAAGCCACGGACATCGTTCCTTTCATGAAATACGCAGTCTAACCGGACGACGCGATAAGAAAGAACGAGGAAAGACATTTATCCAAAAGTGACCAGGTCACAAATCAGCCAAAGTGACGGATAAACATCTGGATACGCGGGGCAAAGAATACGCCTATCGACACAAGACCGAATACGATTCCTTTATACGCTAAATAAAGGCTATATCGTTGAATAACATAGATTATTTCACACATTCAGTCTAAAAATCATCAAAAAAACCGTCCCACCCCATCCTTTAAAATCAAATACATGCTAGATTTTTCGTAAATCGATGGGAAAATTTCGGGCGCAATTTATAAGACAAATTGATTAACGGAACGACGATCTGCCTACTCGACGACAACGATAAACTGACAGCATGCCTGTTGGTTCGTATGCCGTCATTGAAGACTCAGGGTTCTATATTGTAGTACATGTAGGAGAGAAAGACGCGCCGGCGATCCATATCGATCCTGTTTCAACGCTTGAGGATGCGCTCGACATTATTGCCGGGCGCCTGTCGTTTTTTGCGTGAGCAAAAGCCCATCGGTAACCCGATGGGCGCTTCCCCTAGTGCCGTTTTTATAGTTTTTCATCACCACAATCATGGCACCTGAGCTGTATATTTTATAAACGTTTATACAGATCGATTTGGGTTAATTGATCGGTTATAGCGATCAATTACCGGCAGGGAAATATTTATAATTGTCTTCACAGTTACGCCGCAAACATTCGCGACTAAAAAAGGCTACCTATTGGCAGCCTTGAGGATTCTGGTGCTATGTGTTTATGAAGTGTGGCAATCTTAGCGCCATAGCTCGTTGATGTGATCCACCAGCAAAACGCACCGCCAGCAAACAGACCGATCACAAGCGCCAGCCCTGCTATTTTCCAGCTTGGAAGAATAGACACAACGCATGTTCCTTATCTCATCGATTTAACATGTCAGAATTGGATATATAATTAAAAATCACACATATTGCATGGTTTTTATACAGGGGCAAATAATGAAAAAGGCTATTATTGCATTACTGGCTATCTTGCCAACCTTTCAAACCTTGGCTTTAGACTGCGACAACGCTCAGACTCAGTTAGATATGAACCAATGTGCAAACGAAGAGTATAAAAAAGCAGATAGTGAGCTTAACACTCTTTATCAAGATGTATTAAAACGAACGAGTGACGAGCAAACTAACCTACTGAAATCCGCACAGAATAAATGGATTGAATATCGTGATTCTGATTGTAAGTTTCAAACATTCCAATCCAAGGAAGGTTCTATTTATCCCATGGTATATGCTCACTGCCTGGCAAACAAAACAGCAGACCGAATAAATGAATTTAAAAGTATGCTGAATTGCGAAGAAGGTGATATGAGTTGCCCACTTTAGATTTCCTCAAAGCGCGGAGTTCCGCGCTTTATTTAATCCCTTGAGACATAGCGTTTTCTCCTTCTCGCGCCGAATTTCAAGCCCGCGTAACATTTTCGTGGATCTAAAAAATAAATAATTATAAATCAATGAATTAAAAAAAGACCGAATACGATTCCTGTATCCGGTCTAGGGAAATGGCTCTTGGGAGAGAGCCTTGCGCTAAAAGTTGGCATTTTTACAAGCTGAACTAGCCTTGTAACCTAAGCGTAGTCAACTCCCTCGCATTTTCCAGTTTTCCCATGGCGGAAATTATTACAATTCGGATAAATATCACACTTATAATTAACTGCAATCACCCACAATTTAACATTTAATTAATAATCAATAACTTTATTGCTGACTGTCGGGATCGCAAAGTTGTTCAGCCAGTTCAACAAACGGCTGTAAACTTTTCTTCTGACCAGGGTTATTGGGATCATCCAACCAGATGGTATCGATCGGCTGCGCGTTTACCCGGCCAGCTTTCATTTGTGCGATAGCGGCATCGTTGAGCGGATATTGCATCAATGTGGCGGTATTCAGGGCATACAGCGCCTTCCCGGGCCGACATATGAGCTGCACCTCCTCTCTCGTGAAGGCCCACTTATCGCCATACTGTAAACGGCTTATATTTGCCAGCTTCGCTGCTGCAAAGGCATTCACAGACATGGACACAAGAATAAGGGATAGCGTTAGTTTCTTCATCATGATGTTCCTGAACATGATTATTCAGAGGCGTTTGATCGTCGCAGCTACGCGGCGCCCCCGATCAAAAAGTAGATTTCATTCCATATAAAACAGAGGGTTACTAAATATAAGCTGACAATGATGATAACGATAGTGACCGGTGAAGTCGAGCGGCAAAGCGGCTTATCTGGCGGCAGGGATGAATAAGGTTGTCGTAGAGGGGGTATCGAAAACGCGACCTATTTCAGAACATGATAAACCGGGGTAAGGCACGGGCGGCCATCATTGCGTGGCAATGCGATCGCTCAGCCGATGCGCATTGCCACGGTCTCTCTTCATATTTTAAATCGCAGGAGTGTTAACCTCCCACATTTTAAAATCCGTTGGCTAGAGACAAAAATCTTCGTCAGCCGAAAGAACTCAGGCTGATTCACTACCCGCGGTACTGGTCGCCATTTTTTTCAGCTCTTGATCGATAAAGAACAAACCGCCTTCGTTGGTATTAACCAGCGCCAGTTTATCCAGAATAGAACTGAACAGTTTTTCTTCTTCATGCTGCTCTGCCACATACCATTGCAGGAAGTTGAACGTTGAGTAATCCTGTAAGGTGATGGCTTCATGAGCCAGTTCATTAATTTTTTCAGTAATCAACTGCTCATGTTCATATGTCTGCTTGAAGACGTCAGCCAGTGAGGCAAAGTCTACCGGCGGCGCAGCGATAGCGCCTAATATTGGCATGCTACCCGTATCATCCAGATAGTTGAACAGCCGCTGCATATGCTCCATCTCTTCCTGGGAGTGCACTTTTAGAAAAGCGGAAGCGCCTTCAAAACCTTTATCGCCACACCAGGCACTCATTTGTAAATATAAATTGGCGGAATAAAACTCCAGATTAAGCTGTTCATTCAGTTTTTTAATCATTTCTTTTTTTAACATAATCATTCCTTATTTCTCTGGCAGGTAAATGTTTTGCAGCTCATTATGCCTGAATGCAAAAAATAAAAACATCTTATTAACTAAATTAACAATAATTATTTTTTATTTTAAAATCATAAAGTTAACATAATTTAATTGATATTGATTTTTATTTACAGCAAATATTTCGCTATTATTATTGATAATAATTTTTATTATCATGCGTGTAGGTTAAATAAAAGTTCGGCTTATTTTGTACTATTCGAACACATAACGGAGGCTTGCCATTTCACAGCCTCTGTTTTACTTTGACGGACAACGCGTCTTACCAGGAGAAACATCCCATGGGATATAATTTGGCAGATCTTTCCAAAGAAGAGATGGACAAGGTTAATGTGGATTTGGCGGCATCAGGCGTGGCTTTCAAGGAGCGCTATAACATGCCGGTCATCCCTGAAATGGTAGAGAAGGAGCAGCCGGAACATCTGCGTAGCTATTTCCGCGAGCGCGTTGGTGTATACCGCCAGCTCTCTTTGCAGTTCTCTCGCCTGCCTTACGAGCCGAAATCGAAATAATCCCTCTTACTCACGTCGCCGGTGACATATTTCATCGCAATAAAAAATACTTTCCCCTTGCATCTTGGGCAAAACAGGCGGTTAATGTACTGGCAAACCAACCTTTTACCAAGCGAGGTCAGAAATGAGTAAAGGAATGGACAGCAAGAAGAACAGCAAAAAGAAACCCCTGAAAACCGCAGCAGAAAAGCGTGCGGATAAAAAGGCCAAGAAGGCACAACCACAGGCGGATGCTATTATTTAAAATCGACAATGCTGCTCGGTAAACCCGCTCTCTGCGGGTTTACTCTCACTTTCTCAATCAGTTTCAAGCACCATCAGTAAGAATGCGTACTCCAGTGCGATATCCTCATAATGTTTGAAGCGCCCGGACTTTCCGCCATGCCCCGCATCCATATCGGTATACAACAATAACAGACGTTTATCCGTCTTCATCTCACGTAATTTTGCTACCCACTTTGCCGGTTCCCAATACTGGACCTGTGAATCATGTAATCCGGTAGTAACCAGCATATGCGGGTAATCCTGGGCCGTTACGCCATCGTACGGGCTATATTGCTTGATATAGTCATAGTACGTCCGATCGTTCGGATCGCCCCATTCATCATATTCACCGGTGGTTAAGGGAATCGATTCATCCAGCATGGTGGTCAACACATCGACAAACGGAACCTGGGCGATAACGCCTTTAAACAAATCCGGCGCAAAATTCACTACCGCGCCCATTAATAACCCGCCGGCGCTGCCCCCCATGGCAAACATTTTTTGCCGATCGCCATAGCCTTTTTCAGCCAGAGCCAGGGAAACATCAATGAAATCAGTAAATGAATGCATCTTGTTCAGCAAACGTCCGTCGTCGTACCACTGTTGCCCCAGTTCTCCGCCGCCGCGAATATGGGTCAGCGCAAAGACAAAACCTCTATCCAGCAGGCTTAATCGGCTAACGCTGAAATCCGGATCCATACTGCTGCCATATGCGCCATAGCCATATATCAAAATAGGATTCCGGCCCGGCTTGAAATGCTCGCGGTGATACACCAGCGAAACCGGAACCTCAACGCCATCCCGCGCGGTAATCCATAAACGTTCGTTGCGATAATTATCCGTGGCGAAATTCTTTACTTCAGCCTGTTTGAGCAACTGTTGCCGGCCGGTATCCATGTTCAGTTCATAAAGTGAGCTTGGCGTGGTCATGGAGGCGTAGCCATAACGCAGCAACGCGGTTTCCGGCGTTGGGTTATAGGATAACCAGGTGACATAGCTGGCATCATTGAAAGTAATATTTTTCTCTTCCTGCGTTTGCCAGCGAATTTGCCGCAGGCAGGTCAACCCCTTCTCTCTTTCCTCCACCACCAGCCAATCGCGAAACAGCTCAAAGTTTTCAAGAACACGATGTTCCCGCGGGGCGATCAGCGTCTCCAGCCCATCTTCTCCCAGATCATTGGTGCGATACAGGCCAAAGTTTTTCCCTTCCCGATTAGAGCGCAGATAAAAAACGCCGCGATAGTGGTCTACGAAATACTCGTGATCTTTACGCCGGCCGATGAAAACCCGCGGCGCCGCATCATCATCAGCCGTATCGACCAGCAACACTTCCGTGCTGGTGGTACTACTGAGGTAAATGGTGATATAGCGTTCCGACGTTGTCTTGCCCAGGCTGACATAATAGGTGTCGTCTTTCTCTTCATAGACCAGCTCATCACTCGCCGGATCGCTGCCCAGACGATGTCGATAGACTTGATAGGGCAACAGCGTTTGCGGATGTTTGCGAACGTAGTAGATCACGCGGGAATCTGCCGACCATTCCGCCCCGGCAGAGACCTTCTCAATGATATCGGGCAACCACTCGCCGCTTTTTAGATCGCGAAAGCGAATGTCGTATTGTCGGCGCGACAGAAAATCTTCCGATATCACTAACAGCTGATTATCGGGGCTGACTGCCAACACGCCCAGACTATAAAACTCATGATTTTCCGACCGCTGATTTCCATCCAGCAGCGTCTCCCACTCATCCGTTACATTTTCGGGCTGACGTCGATAGATAGGATATTCCTTGCCCGGCTCATAACGACTCTGATAACGGTAACCATTTCTGACATAGGGAACCGACATATCTTCCGAAGGTATCCGGGCTACCATCTCTTCATACAGCGACTGTTTCAGACCGTCCTGGGGTTCCATTATCGTACGGCTATAGTCGTTCTCCTGCTGTAAATAGGCCAAGACATCAGGATCGGCCCGCTCGTCGTCACGCAGCCAATAGTAGTTATCGATACGGGTATCATTATAGGTGGTCAACGGATAGGGTCTTTTTGCTGCTTTTGGTGCTGTCATGATGATCCTTCTGTTCTGCAATAAAGCCTTGGGTTCTGAAATAAAACCGCGCTGAAATCAAGAGTGGCACGATTACCGGGCGATGCCAAGCCAGGAGGAACCATCGCCACTCCGCATCGACGCTGGCGCGAACCTTAGCCGCCGCCTCAGATGCGAACGCAAACGTTTTCGTTTATACTGCGCCCATTTTTCACAACCAGATCAGGTATCACATGATGTTAACGATTGGAACTGCCCTGCGTACTGATGCCACACGCGTGATGTTGCTGGGCTCCGGTGAATTGGGCAAAGAAGTGGCGATCGAATGCCAGCGCTTGGGGCTTGAAGTTATCGCCGTCGATCGCTATGCCGATGCGCCAGCCATGCAGGTTGCTCATCGAAGCCATATCATTAATATGTTGGATGGTGAAGCGTTAAAAACGCTGGTTGAAGCCGAGCGTCCCGATTATATCGTGCCGGAGATCGAAGCGCTCGCCACCGATATGCTGGTGAAGCTCGAGCAACAAGGACATCATGTGGTGCCCTGCGCACAGGCAACCCTTCTGACGATGAATCGTGAAGGTATTCGCCGTCTGGCGGCCGAAACGCTGGGCGTTCCGACCTCAAGCTACCGTTTTGCCGATAGCGAAACCTGTTTTCATCAGGCCGTAGCGGAAATTGGCTATCCCTGTATCGTAAAACCGGTCATGAGCTCATCAGGCAAAGGACAGAGCCTGATCCGTGAGCCTCAACAATTAGATAAAGCCTGGCAATATGCTCAGCAAGGCGGGCGCGCCGGCGGCGGCCGCGTTATTGTTGAAGGGCTGGTCAATTTCGATTTTGAAATTACCCTGCTGACGATCCATGCGGTGGATGGCATTCACTTTTGTGAGCCGATTGGTCATCGCCAGGAAGACGGCGATTACCGCGAATCCTGGCAACCACAGCAAATGAGCGCGCTGGCGCAAGAGCGGGCGCAAAAAATAGCGGGCGATGTGGTTAACGCCCTGGGAGGCTACGGACTATTTGGCGTTGAGCTGTTTGTCTGCGGCGACGAGGTGATTTTCAGCGAAGTTTCGCCGCGTCCGCATGATACCGGCATGGTGACGATGATTTCTCAGGATCTGTCGGAGTTCGCACTGCATGTTCGCGCCTTTCTGGGATTGCCCATCGGCGCCATTCGTCAGTACGGCGCCGCCGCTTCAGCCGTTATCCTGCCGGAACTGAAGAGCGACAATGTTCGCTATCAGGGGCTGGAAAGCGCGCTGCATCCCTTTACGCAAATTCGGCTGTTCGGCAAACCGGAAATCAACGGTAAACGCCGCATGGGCGTAGCGCTGGCAAGCGCAGCAACCACCGATGAAGCCGTCGCATTAGCGAAAAACTGCGCCTCTGCCGTGAAGGTCAGTGGTTAAACTTCATTCACTATCAGGTTTTATCGTGATAGTAAAAAGCCACCCATAAATCATGGGTGGCTTGATGATGAACGCCGCGAGGAATTATTACGCTTTCGCGCCGGCAACGGCCTCACGCGCCAATTCGGTGATGCGAGCATAATCACCGCTTTCCAGCGCATCATTCGGCACCAGCCAAGAACCGCCGACGCACAGTACGCTTTTCAGCGCCAGATAATCACGGTAATTTTTCGGCGAAATGCCCCCGGTCGGACAGAAACGGATCTGCGCAAACGGTCCGGCAATCGCCTGCAGCGCTTTCACGCCGCCATTGGCTTCCGCTGGGAAGAACTTAAATTCACGCAAGCCATAATCCATACCCAGCATCAGTTCAGATACGGTGCTGATCCCCGGAATTAACGGAATACGGCCCGCGGTCGCCGCCTTCAGCAAAGGCTCGGTCAGCCCTGGGCTGATGGCGAATTGCGCGCCGGCTTCAGTCACTTCGGACAGTTGCTGAGGATTGGTTACCGTACCGGCGCCGACAATCGCCTCAGGAACCTCCTTAGCGATGGCCCGGATGGCGTCTACGGCGCAGTCGGTACGCAGCGTCAGCTCCAGAACGCGAACGCCCCCTGCGACCAGGGCTTTTGCCATCGGCACCGCATGCTCCAGTTTGTTGACCACAATAACAGGAACAACAGGCCCCGCCGTCAAAATTTGTTCTGCGCTCGTTTCCCAGTTTTTCATCAAAAATTATCTCCAGTCATGCCGTTGGGCAATCATTAATCATATAGCGCGCCCCTGCCACAGGGATCTGCATGAATTACAGATGTCCGACCGCACCGTTAGCCATACATTAAAACTGCATTTACCGAATGCGTTATGACCTTCGTCAACCACGCAAAGGCTACTCAAATTCATTCCAGGAACGACCGTCGCGAGTAATCATCGCAACCGACGCCACGGGCCCCCAGCTTCCCGCCTGATAAGGCTTCGGCGCCTCGTTATCCATTGACCAGGCATCCATAATCGAATCGACCCACTTCCAGGCTTCTTCCACTTCGTCCCGGCGAACGAACAGCGCCTGAATGCCGCGCATGGTTTCCAACAGCAGACGCTCATAGGCATCGGCCAGGTGTTGCTGGTTAAACGTCTCGGAGAAGCTCAGGTCCAGCTTAACCGTTTGCAAACGGTGCTTATGCTCCAAACCGGGGATTTTATTCAGGATCTGAATTTCAATCCCTTCATCCGGCTGCAGGCGAATAATCAGCTTGTTCTGCGGCAACTGCTGATAGGAATCACGGAACAGATTCAGCGCGGGATTTTTAAAATAGACCACGACTTCGGAGCATTTTGTCGGCAGGCGCTTACCGGTGCGCAAATAAAACGGCACGCCAGACCAGCGCCAGTCATCAATATCAACGCGAATGGCGACGAAGGTTTCCGTGGCGCTGGTCTTGTTGGCGCCCTCTTCTTCCAGATAACCGGGTACCTTATGGCCCTGAACAAAACCAGAGGTGTACTGACCGCGCACCGTAGTTTCATGCACGTTGTTGCGATCGATGCGGCGTAATGAACGCAGGACTTTCACCTTTTCATCACGGATACGGTCGGTGGTCAGGTCAGAAGGCGGAGACATGGCGATCATGGTCAAAATCTGCAGCAGGTGGTTTTGGATCATGTCGCGCATCTGGCCCGCTTTATCGAAATAGCCCCAGCGCCCTTCGATACCCACCTCTTCAGCAACCGTGATCTGTACGTGATCGATAGTTCGATTATCCCAGTTAGCGGAAAACAGCGAGTTGGCGAAACGCAGCGCCAACAGATTCAGCACCGTTTCCTTGCCCAAGTAGTGGTCAATGCGATAAACCTGACACTCCTTGAAATACTCGGCCACCTGATCGTTAATGACGCACGAAGAGTCCAGATCCGTTCCTAACGGTTTTTCCATTACCACGCGAGACGGCTCTTTGTTCAACCCCGCGGTACCCAGCCCGCGGCAAATCGCCCCAAAGGTACTGGGCGGCATGGCAAAATAGTTAATAGTGGTGCGGTTTTCCTGGTCGAGCATTTTGCCCAACTTGCTAAAACCCTGCGTATCTTCAACATCAAGATTGCAGAAATCCAACCGTTTGCTTAACGTGTCCCACAACGCCTCATCAATCGGCTCTTTCATAAAGGTATCAAGCGCATCGCGAATTACCCGGGTATATTCTGCTTTATCCCAGTCGGCCCGCCCTACGCCAATGATCCGAGTTTCCGGATGGATATGACCTGCTTTTTCCAGTTGATACAGTGAAGGCAGCAATTTACGACGCGCCAAATCACCTTTCGCGCCGAAAATAACCAGGTCGCATGCCTGGGCTGTTGAAGTTACCGCCATGTTCATCTCCTCGTTGCGGGATTCTGTAATTTTATTACATTCATAATGTACTCTTTTTGACGTCAGCCAGTAAACCCATCCATTGCCCCAAATTCTTTGGATGTTTTGCTGGAAAGCACAAAAAATCTGGCTTGTAACCATGCACAAAGCGCATGATGCATATGCCTGGAAGAGAAAAATTTCACCGTTTCTGACAGCGGATTACTTTTCTGAAAGTTAGACACATGTCATGTTCTGGCAAAAAAAGTGAGCGACTTCACTTTTTCCCCTCTGCCAACCATTACAAGGTCGTAGTATATTTTCACGAAATCCGCATCGGTTGCCTCTTTGGTTGAAATCGGGAAAAACTTACATGGATATTTGCATATGAACATGCTGGATAAAATTCAAAGTTACCTGGAACTGCTTAGCAAATCGGAAAGAAAAGTTGCCGAAGTCATCCTGAGCGCACCGCAAACGGCCATTCATTCGAGTATCGCCACCCTGGCCAAAATGGCCGAAGTCAGTGAACCCACCGTTAATCGCTTCTGCCGGCGTCTTGAAACCAAAGGCTTTCCTGATTTCAAGCTGCATCTGGCGCAAAGCCTGGCAAACGGCACGCCTTATGTGAATCGTAACGTTGAAGAAGATGATAGCGTTGATTCCTACACCAGCAAAATCTTTGAATCCACGATGGCGGGGCTGGAGCATGTCAAATCCTGTCTTGATATTGCCGCCATTAACCGGGCGGTGGATTTACTTACCCAGGCGAAAAAGATCTCTTTCTTCGGTTTTGGCGCATCGGCGGCCGTAGCCCATGACGCCATGAACAAATTCTTTCGCTTCAATATCCCGGTTGTTTACTTTGACGACATCGTCATGCAGCGCATGAGTTGCATGAATTCGACGGACGGCGACGTTGTCGTACTTATCTCTCACACCGGAAGAACGAAAAGCCTGGTTGAAATGGCGCGCCTGGCGCGCAAGAATGATGCAATAGTGATCGCGATCACTTCCGACGGCACGCCTCTTGCTCGTGAAGCCTCATTGATGCTGCGGGTGGATGTGCCTGAAGATACGGACATCTATATGCCTATGGTGTCTCGGATTGCACAACTTACGCTGATTGACGTGCTGGCTACCGGCTTCACATTGCGACGTGGCGCAAAATTCAGAGATAACTTGAAGCGAGTCAAAGAAGCATTGCGAGAATCGCGTTTTGATAAAGATGAACCGTTTATTAAAACCTTCAATTAGTTTGTTAATGCGCAAAGCGATTTGTTTTTTAGGCTGTCATCATTATTTGGCATAACAAATATGACAACACGATACCAGGTTCAATACGGAATCCGGGTAACTTAGATGAAACAGTTTCGTTGTAAAGTTACATTTTTCATCGTTATCTGACATTAATCGACACACTACTGCTTCACAAGTCAACGGAGTTATACATGTCCAGACGGCTCAGAAGAACCAAAATCGTCACTACCCTGGGGCCAGCTACGGACCGCGACAATAATCTGGAAAAGATTATTGCCGCAGGCGCTAACGTAGTACGCCTGAATTTTTCTCATGGCACAGCAGAAGATCATCAATTACGTGCCAATAAAGTTCGTGAAATCGCCGCCAAATTAGGCCGCCATGTCGCCATTCTTGGTGATTTACAGGGGCCCAAAATTCGAGTTTCCACCTTCAAAGAAGGTAAAATTTTTCTAAATATCGGGGATAAATTTCTGTTGGACGCAAATTTGTCCAAAGGCGAAGGCGATAAGGAAAAAGTCGGTATTGATTACAAAGGTCTTCCCGCCGACGTCGTCCCAGGCGATATTCTGCTGCTGGATGATGGCCGCGTGCAATTGAAAGTCCTGCAAGTGGACGGCATGAAGGTTTATACCGAAGTCACTGTGGGCGGCCCGCTGTCCAACAACAAAGGGATCAACAAACTCGGCGGCGGCCTTTCTGCTGAAGCGCTGACCGAAAAAGATAAAGAAGACATCGTCACCGCCGCAAAAATCGGCGTGGATTATCTGGCGGTATCTTTTCCTCGCACCGGTGAGGATCTCAACTATGCTCGCCGTCTTGCGCGCGATGCCGGCTGTCACGCCAAAATCGTGTCCAAAGTCGAGCGCGCAGAAGCGGTTTCTTCCGATGAGGCCATGGACGACATCATCCTGGCATCCGATGTTGTGATGGTTGCCCGCGGTGATTTGGGTGTCGAAATTGGCGACCCTGAACTGGTCGGCATCCAGAAAAAGCTGATCCGCCGCGCCCGCAAGCTCAATCGTGCGGTGATCACGGCAACACAGATGATGGAATCCATGATCACAAACCCGATGCCAACACGCGCAGAGGTTATGGATGTGGCCAACGCCGTACTGGACGGTACCGATGCCGTTATGCTCTCGGCTGAAACCGCCGCAGGACAATATCCGGCAGAAACGGTAGAGGCAATGGCGAAAGTGTGTCTTGGCGCAGAGAAAATACCAAGCATCAATGTATCCAAACACCGCCTTGATGTGCAGTTCGATAACATTGAGGAATCCATCGCGATGTCCGCAATGTACGCCGCCAACCACCTGAAAGGGGTAACCGCGTTGATTGCCATGACGGAGTCGGGCCGTACCGCGCTGATGATGTCGCGTATCAGCTCCGGCCTGCCTATTTTCGCCATGTCGCGCCATGAGCACACGCTCAACCTGACAGCCCTTTATCGCGGTGTCACGCCGGTGCACTTTGACAGCTATACCGACGGCGTCGCCGCAGCCAATGATGCGGTGATCCGGCTGCGCGATAAAGGTTACCTGATGTCCGGGGATTTGGTAATTGTGACCCAGGGCGATGTCATGAGTACCGTCGGGACGACCAACACGACGCGTATCCTGCGGGTGGAATAACCGGCTCACGCTGTTGACGTGGGTTATCCACACCGTTTATTTCACATAGTTAAAAAGCCGGGCGATAAATAAATCGCCCGGCTTTAGGTTGATGACAAACCTTCCCAAACCCGTCATTCCCACGAAGACGGGAATCAGTCAATGGCTGTTTACGGTTTCAGCGCGGCTGGGAAATTAATCGCGGTAAAGATCATCCCGGCAGTAGGGCTCGATCTCTCCCGGTTTACGGGTTTTCAACAGCTTCAGGATCCAGGTGTACTGCTCCGGGTTCGGCCTGACCAGAACTTCAACTTCCTCATTCATTCGGCGCGCGATGTATTGGTCGTCAGCGTCGGTCAAGTCGTCCATTGGCGGCCGGATAAAAACATCAAGGCAGCAGGTTTTCGCGTTATACACCGGAAACAGCGGAACGATTTCGGCGCGGCAGACTTTCATCAGACGGCCAATGGCCGGTAATGTCGCTTTATAGGTGGCAAAAAAATCGACAAACTCGCTGTGCTCGGCCCCGTGATCCTGATCGGGAAGATAATATCCCCAGCACCCCTGCCGTACTGAACTGATAAACGGTTTGATGCCGTCATTGCGCGCGTGAATACGCCCGCCGAAACGGCGGCGCAACGTATTCCACCAAAAATCCACCAGTTCGTTTTTCTGGTTATGGAACATTGCCGCCATGCGCTGCCCGCGCGAGGTCATCAGCATAGCGGGAATATCAACAGCCCAGCCATGCGGCACCAGAAAAATCACATTCCGGCCCTGCTCCTTTAATTTATTCAGTATCTCTTCGCCATGCCAGCAGACGTGCTTCTCAACCTTCCGGGGGTCGCGAATGCCCACATCCACCATCA
The DNA here is from genome assembly GCF_002291445.1 of Brenneria goodwinii. Taxonomy (NCBI): domain Bacteria; kingdom Pseudomonadati; phylum Pseudomonadota; class Gammaproteobacteria; order Enterobacterales; family Pectobacteriaceae; genus Brenneria; species Brenneria goodwinii. The sequence continues at coordinate 1,998,114 of NZ_CP014137.1, forward strand.
TTACCATCGCCTGCGGCGCCGTAGCGAACATATTGTCGATAATAGTTTCACGCTGCTCCTCGGTTAGCTCAGGCATACAATACAGCAGGTTGATACGCGCGCGCCGGCGGGCGCCCTTGGCGAAGCGACCAACCAGGCGGCCCAATCCTCCTAGAACCGGATTTCTCAAACGGGCGGGAATGTACGCGGCAATGGCTATCGCTCCGATGCCCAGCCAGGTTCCCCAGTATTGAGGGTGATAAAAGGCTCGCTTGAACTGAGGAACAAACTCAGCGCTCGTTTTTTTCTCTTTTTCCATCATCAACTCTTCCAATAAACCGAAAGCAAAAACATCAAAAATCGATACCCCAAAATTTATAGCGCTCTGCCTATCCCCCCGCCACATTTCCCGACGAGCGGGAAAGCAACGACCGGGAGAGCGAAGCCAGAAAAAGGCCGATGTCGAGACTAACACACCTGCAGCCGGAAAAAGATGAAAGGTCCATAAATGAAAACGCCGGCAGCAAGCTACCGGCTAATAATCATCCATCAGCAACTAATCAAACTGGAGCTGGGGTACAACGTCTTTCACCTTCGCCAGATAATCGCGGCGTTCTTTGCCACTCAACCCTTCGGAGCGAGGCAACTGAGCCGTTAATGGATTAACTGCCTGCTGGTTTATCCAGAACTCATAGTGCAGATGCGGGCCGGTGGAACGCCCGGTGTTTCCGGACAAACCGATGCGATCGCCGCGCTTAACCTTTTGACCGGGTTTCACCAGAATACGATTCAAGTGCATATAGCGAGTGGTGTACTGTCTGCCATGGCGTATCGCGACGTAGTTGCCAGCCGCGCCGCTGCGCTTGGCGATAACCACTTCCCCATCGCCGACAGCCAGCACCGGCGAACCGACCGGCATGGCAAAATCGACGCCTTTATGCGGTGCGACGCGGCCGGTAACAGGGTTAATACGACGTGGATTAAAATTAGAAGAAATGCGGAACTGTTTAATGGTGGGGAAACGCATAAATCCGCGGGCTAAGCCAGAACCTTCCTTATCGTAGAATTTCCCATCGTCAGCGCGGATAGCATAGTAATCTTTTCCACCGCTATTCAGGCGCACCCCCAGCAATTCACTCTGCTCGCTACGGCCATCCAGCATTTCACGCGACATCAGCACGGCGAAAGTATCATCTTTGCGCAGTTTGCGGAAATCCAATTGCCATTGCAACGCTTTGACCACCGCGCCGATCTCACTGTGCGTTAAACCGGCATTTTTAGCGCTATTAACGAAACTCCCATTTAACCGCCCGGTCAGTACGCTATTACGCCATTCCCCTTTCAGGGTTTCGACCCGCTCTTTAAAAGCAGCGCCGATACGTTCATAAACTCGGGTTTCGCGGCGGGACATCTGCCAGGTCAAACTCTGTAAATCACCATTTTCCCCGATTACCCACGATATCTGCTGACCGATTTTAAGATTACGCAGCGCCGGATTGCCTTCGGCAAGCAGAGCGACATCGGCCATATCAATGCCATACTGGGTAAGAATGCTACCTAACGTATCGCCGCTTGAAACGACATATTCATGCACCGCGCCATCTTCGTCGGTTTTATCGTCCAGTTCATCCTGCGGAATGTCATCGTCAGGCGTCGGTTGATCGATAGGTTCGCTGGCTTCCGGCGTAAGCGTGCGTAACTGGTTGGCTTCCAGTTCGACGTCCTTCACGATCACGGGAGCATCACTAACGGGGGGATAAACAAAAGGCCGCCAAACTGCAACGGCCAATGTCATAACGGTAAGGGACCCCAGCATCACGCGGTGGGGTCTTGGCAGGTTGTTATACGCCAGAGCGATAGTTCGGACTATCTGCTGCACTTATTCGTATCCTCATGATTTTTCCTCCAGGCAGCTCAGATACTGGCCGGACAGTTGTGACAGGAAATTCACATAACTGTCTTTACCCAGTGCGATATCGCTTCCCAATGGATCCAGCACGCCTAAGCGCACGACAGTTCCCTTGGCGACAGCATTAATAACGGCTGGCCTGAATTGTGGTTCAGCAAAAACGCATACGGCTTTGTGCTCAACCAACTGTGTTCGAATCTGATGTAAGCGCTGTGCTCCGGGTTGAATCGCCGGGTTAATCGTAAAGTAGCCTAATGGACTTAAACCATAGCGTTGCTCAAAGTAGCCATAGGCATCATGAAACACGAAATAACCCTTATCCCGCACAGGCGCTAGCATGTTAGCAATTTTTTTGTCTGTCTGCGCGATTTTATCTGTGAAATAAAGCAGATTCGCGTCTAGTTTGTCCTTATTTTGAGGCATAAGTTCCAATAATTTTGCATGAATAGCAATTGCAGCCTGTTTTGACATCTCCGGAGAGAGCCAAATGTGCATATTGTACTCGCCGTGATGGTGTCCATCGCCCTCTTCCGCTGGTTCTGCAGCGGCGCCATGGCTATGCTCATCCGTATGTTGGCCATCATGATGATGTTCGTTATCGTGGGAATCATTATGATGCTCATCATGATCGTTATCGTCATGATCGTGATGATCCTTAGCTTCTTTTATCAATTCCGCCTTTATTGCCGGTAATTCTGCTAACGTGATTTGTTTTGCCGGTGCAATCTGCGACAATGGCTTCCCTAAAAAGGCTTCCATTTCCGGCCCTACCCAAATGACCAGTTCGGCAGACTGTAAACGCTGGACATCGGACGGACGCAAGGCATAATCATGGGGCGAAGCCCCGCTGGGTAATAGCACTTCCGTTGGCGTGATCCCTTCCGTTATCGCGGAGGCGATGAACCCCAGAGGACGGATAGATGTCACGACGTCGGCGGCGGCGTTAATTGACGCACCGGAAGCCATCAGTGCGCTGGTAACAAACACACTTTTTAACCATTTTTTTTGCTGAATATGCTTCTGCATCGCATGTTATCCCATCGATTTTAATGTGTAGTTTGTTATATTATAACATTACAGAATCTCTGCAAATCGAATTCTATGTCCACATTGGTATCACTTAATAATATTTCAGTATCATTCGGCAGCAGAAAGGTGCTATCGGATGTCTCGTTAACGTTACAGGCAGGACGTATTCTTACGCTTCTTGGACCTAATGGCGCGGGTAAGTCAACGCTGGTGCGCGTCGTCCTGGGCCTGCTGCCGCCCAGTTCCGGCGCGCTGCAAAAAACGCCGGGGTTACGTATAGGCTACGTCCCGCAGAAGCTGCATCTGGATGCCACGCTGCCGTTAACCGTCAGCCGTTTTATGCGCCTGCGTCCCGGCGTTAAACAACAGGATATTCTCCCCGCGCTGAAGCGCGTTCAAGCCGCGCATCTACTGCAACAGCCAATGCAGAAACTGTCCGGCGGCGAAAATCAACGCGTTCTTCTGGCCCGGGCGTTGTTGAACCATCCACAGTTGCTGGTATTGGATGAACCGACACAAGGCGTGGACGTCAACGGCCAGCTCGCGCTTTATGATCTCATCAACCAGCTCCGTCAGGAGTTTAATTGCGGCGTATTGATGGTTTCCCACGATCTTCACCTGGTGATGGCGAAAACCGATGAAGTGTTGTGTCTCAATCAGCATGTCTGCTGTTCAGGAACGCCCGAAGTGGTCTCCCTGCACCCCGAATTCTTAGCCATGTTCGGCCATCGCGGCGCCGAACAGTTGGCGGTCTATCGCCATCATCATAATCATCGTCACGATTTAAACGGACGTATCATTCTGAAAAGACAAGGTGGAAACGACGCATGATTGAGCTTTTGTTTCCCGGCTGGCTGGCAGGGATTTTTTTGGCGATTGCCGCAGGCCCGCTGGGGTCGTTTGTTGTTTGGCGACGAATGTCCTACTTCGGAGATACGCTGGCGCATGCGTCTTTGCTGGGGGTCGCTTTCGGCCTATTGCTGGACATCAATCTTTTTGGCGCCGTCATTGCCGTTACGCTGCTGCTGGCGCTAGGACTTGTCTGGCTGGAGCGGCGGCCTTATCTGGCGATTGATACCCTGCTGGGGATCATGGCGCATAGCGCGCTATCGCTTGGATTGGTCGTGGTAAGTTTAATGGATAACGTTCGTGTGGATTTAATGGCTTATCTGTTCGGTGATTTGCTTTCCGTCACCACAGACGATCTATGGATTATCGGCAGTGGCGTCGCAGTGGTGGTCGCGGTGCTGAGCTGGCAGTGGCGAGCGTTATTATCCATGACGATCAGTCCTGAACTGGCGCATGTTGACGGCGTGAACTTACAGCGTAGCAAACTGCTCCTGATGTTGATCACCGCGCTGACAATTGGTATCTCCATGAAGTTTGTCGGGGCGCTCATCATCACCTCGTTATTGATTATTCCCGCCGCCAGCGCCCGCCGTTTTGCCCGCACGCCGGAACAGATGGCCGGCATTGCGATAGGGGTTGGAATGATTGCCATTACCGGCGGCCTGGCCTTTTCCGCCAGTTACAACACACCGGCCGGACCGTCCGTTGTGCTCTGTGCGTCGCTGCTGTTTATCGCCAGTTTAATCAGGAAACAGCCCGCGTAGAGCAGGCTGAGACCGCTGAGCGAACAAGCTCATCCTGATCATCCCCGCGTAGGCGGGGATCTGCTTTCAGGGAGTGCATTGATAGCAGGAATAACGGGGTTAGACTCGCAACGACGAAGGCTTCTTTGCCAACGCGCTGAACCCGCGTGGTGCAGAGGATTACTCCTCGCGCGTTAGCCCAAAATGGCGATACGCATGCTGCGTCACCATTCTTCCCCGCGGGGTTCGCTGAATAAACCCTTGCTGAATCAGAAAGGGTTCAATCACATCCTCAATAGTTTCCCGTTCTTCACCAATCGCCGCCGCCAGATTATCCAGGCCTACCGGGCCGCCCATGAACTTATCGATAATCGCCAGCAGCAGTTTCCGATCCATATAATCAAAACCTTCGGTGTCTACGGCCAGCATATCCAACGCCAGCGTCGCCACCTCGGCGGTGATCGCCCCCTCAGATTTGACTTCCGAGAAGTCGCGCACGCGACGCAGCAACCGGTTAGCGATACGCGGCGTACCACGCGAGCGCCGCGCCACTTCCAGCGCGCCGTCCGACGTAAGATCCAACCCCATACACTGCGCGCTGCGGCTGACAATGTGTTGCAGATCGGCGACTTTATAAAACTCTAGCCGCTGGACAATACCAAAACGGTCGCGCAGCGGCGACGTCAGCGAACCCGCGCGCGTGGTCGCGCCGATAAGCGTGAACGGAGGCAGATCGAGTTTAATTGAACGGGCGGCCGGCCCCTCGCCTATCATGATATCCAGTTGATAATCTTCCATCGCCGGATACAGAACTTCTTCAACAACAGGAGACAGACGATGGATTTCATCAATAAACAGGACATCATGCGGCTCCAGGTTGGTCAGCAACGCGGCCAAATCCCCCGCTTTTTCCAATATCGGTCCTGAAGTGGTGCGTAAATTTACGCCCATTTCATTGGCGACAATGTTTGCCAATGTGGTTTTCCCCAATCCCGGAGGACCGAAAATCAACAGATGATCCAAGGCATCGCCACGATTGCGCGCCGCCTGAATGAAGATTGCCATCTGCTCGCACACCTGGGGCTGACCGACATACTCCGCCAACAGTTTCGGACGAATGGCGCGATCAATAAACTCCTCTTCGGGGATAGCCTCTGCGGAAATCAAGCGATCTGCTTCAATCATGAATACCTCACAACGCGGCGCGTAGCGCGTCCCTGATCAGGGTTTCGCAGTCTGAATCCGGACGAATAACCTTGGCGATTAACCGGCTGGCCTCCTGAGGCTTATAGCCCAGGGAAATTAGCGCAGAAGCGGCTTCAACCTCTGGGTCGCCAGCTTCATTTTCGCTGGAAGAGGACGGCGCCGCCGGAACATCGCTTGACGAATTAAACAGATCGCCGCTTAACCCTTTAAAGCGATCCTTCATTTCCACCACCAGCCGCTCAGCCGTTTTCTTACCCACGCCGGGCAGCTTAATCAGCGCGCTAATCTCTTCCCGCTCAACCGCACTGACAAACTGCGCCGCGGACATCCCGGAAAGAATGGCCAGCGCCAGTTTAGGCCCGACGCCATTAACTTTTATCAGCTCACGAAACAGCGCCCTTTCCTGCTTGTCATTAAAGCCGAACAGCAGTTGCGCGTCTTCGCGCACCACAAAATGGGTGAAGATGACGGCTTCCTGAGAAAGCGCCGGGAGTTCGTAAAAGCAAGTCATCGGCATGTGGACTTCATAGCCAACGCCGTTGGCTTCTATCAGCACCTGCGGCGGTTGTTTTTCCAGGATAATGCCTCTGAGACGACCTATCACGTTCTCTTCCTTTTACGTTTTATCAAAAAAGAATATTTTATACCCACTAGATTTCAAGATGTGGGCAGGCAGCCGACACGCCCGCAACTTGAAAGATTATGGCTATAGCTTATAACATAAAAAAGGCTGGATGAATATCCAGCCTCCAGTTTCAACGCAACCGCCTTGGCGCAATCCGCCGCTTTTCAACGCCAATTCGAATAAGGCTCTGACTGGAATGGCAGTGGGTGATAGCAATGGCCAGCGCATCGGCGGCATCGGCCTGCGGACTGGCGGATAACTTGAGCAGGGAACGAACCATGTGCTGTACCTGTTTTTTATCAGCCGCCCCGGTTCCCACCACGGTCTGTTTCACCAGCCGGGCCGCATATTCAAACACCGGCAATTCCTGATTCACCGCGGCAACGATCGCCGCGCCGCGCGCCTGTCCCAGTTTTAGCGCCGAGTCCGGATTCTTTGCCATAAAAACTTGCTCAATGGCGAAACAATCCGGACGAAACTGCGTGATGATTTCACTCACTCCGGCATAAATCAGCTTGAGCCGCGTGGGTAAATCGTCGACCACGGTGCGGATACAGCCGCTGCCGAGGTATGAAATCTGACGCCCCTGTTGGCGAACAAGGCCATAGCCCGTTACGCGCGAACCGGGGTCAATGCCGAGTATAATGGTCATCGCCATGCTCCCCCGGCTCGCCGGATAGAAAGGTATGCCTTTCCCATCACCGCGCCGTCATAATTATAGTAATGCCGCCACCTCATCGGAGATCTCACCGTTGTGGTAAACCTCCTGTACGTCATCACAATCTTCCAGCATATCGATCAGGCGCATCAACTTCGGCGCCGTTTCCGCGTCCATATCCGCTTTGGTTGAAGGGATCATGGAAACTTCGGCGGATTCAGCCGTCAAACCTGACGCATCCAACGCATCTTTAACTTCACCAAAGGTTTCCCACGGCGTGTATACGTCAATCGCGCCGTCGTCATAAGTCACGACGTCGTCCGCGCCGGCTTCCAGCGCCGCATCCATCACCGTATCTTCATCCAGACCCGGCGCATAGGAAATCACGCCCTTTTTACTGAACAGATAGGCGACGGAGCCATCGGTGCCCAGATTACCGCCGCTCTTGCTGAACGCATGACGAACCTCGGATACGGTGCGGTTGCGGTTGTCGCTCAGACATTCAACCATCACCGCAGTGCCGCCAGGGCCGTAGCCTTCATAAATGATGGTTTCCATGTTGGCGTCGTCATCGCCGCCGACACCGCGGGCGATGGCGCGGTTCAGGGTATCGCGCGTCATATTGTTGGACAGTGCTTTATCGACGGCGGCACGCAGGCGGGGGTTAGCCCCCGGATCACCCCCGCCCAGCCTGGCGGCGGTAACCAGTTCGCGGATGATCTTGGTGAAAATTTTACCGCGCTTCGCGTCCTGCGCTGCTTTACGATGCTTTGTGTTGGCCCATTTACTATGACCTGCCATAAAAATCTCCGAAAAAAGCCTGTTCAGGCCGGATAAATAACGAATTCCTCAATCGCCTGCCGGTTGCTCCACGACTTGGTAAGCTGCGCCGCGCTTGGCGCATCCAGCCACTGGTAAGCAAGGTGTTCGGTAATCACCACCTCGCGCTCTTCGGGCAACGCCAGACAGAACCAATGTTCGGTGTTACGCGTTACCCCCGGCGCATAGCGACGTCTTAAATGAGCAAATAGCTCAAACTCAATGCAGCGCTGGCAGTCAAAGAGTGATAATGCCTCGGCGGATATATCAATATTAACCTCTTCTTTGACTTCACGCTGTGCGGCGCAGGCGGTACTTTCCCCCTCTTCAAGGCTACCGGTGACGGATTGCCAGAAGTCAGGGTCGTCACGCCGTTGCAGCATCAGCACCCGCCCGGTATCACGGGCATAAATCACCACCAGAACCGAAACGGGTCGCTTGTATGTCATGTCACTGATTCTCGAAATGGCTGTCTTGCGCCGTTTTCGCTTTTCCCACCACCGCAATGGAAAGTTCATCCAGCGCCGCCGGGTTGGCAAAACTTGGCGCTTCCGTCATCAGACAGGCGGCAGCCGTGGTTTTCGGGAAAGCGATGACATCACGAATATTATCGGTACCGGTCAGCAGCATTACCAGACGATCCAGCCCGAAAGCCAAACCGGCGTGCGGCGGCGTGCCGAATTTTAACGCATCCAGCAGGAAGCCAAACTTCTCACGCTGTTCGTGTTCATTGATTCCCAGAATACCGAACACCGTTTGCTGCATGTCGCCGTTATGAATACGCACCGAACCGCCGCCGACTTCATAGCCGTTCAGCACCATATCATAGGCGTTGGCGATCGCGGATACCGGGTTCGCCGCCAGATCGCCAGGCGTCATATCGCGCGGTGCGGTAAACGGATGGTGCATGGCAGCCAGGCCGCCTTCGCCATCGTCTTCAAACATCGGGAAATCAATAACCCACAGCGGCTGCCAACTGTTCTCTTTCGTCAGGTTCAGATCGCGGCCCAGTTTCAGACGCAGCGCGCCCAGCGCATCCGTCACCACTTTGGCGCTGTCCGCGCCAAAGAACAGGATATCGCCATCAGCCGCGCCGGTACGTTCCAACAGCGCGGTCAGCACCGGCTCGCTGAGGAACTTCGCTACCGGACTCTGTACGCCTTCAAGACCTTTGGCGCGCTCATTGACCTTGATATAGGCCAACCCTTTCGCGCCATAAATTTCGATAAATTTGCCGTACTCGTCGATCTGTTTACGACTCAGCTGCGCGCCGCCCGGCACACGGATAACCGCGACACGGCCTTTAGCATCATTTGCCGGACCAGCGAACACCTTAAATTCAACGTCTTTGACCAGGTCGGCCACATCCACCAGTTCCAGCGGATTGCGCAGATCCGGCTTGTCCGAACCGAAACGGCGCATGGCTTCGGCGAAGGTCATGACCGGGAAATCCCCCAGATCGACGTTTTTAATTTCCAGCCACAACGCGCGCACCAGTTTTTCCATCACTTCACGCACCTGCGGAGCGGTCATGAACGAGGTTTCCACATCGATCTGGGTAAACTCAGGCTGGCGGTCGGCACGTAAATCTTCATCGCGGAAGCATTTGACGATTTGATAATAGCGGTCAAAACCGGACATCATCAGCAGCTGTTTGAATAGCTGAGGCGACTGCGGTAAAGCGTAAAATTTGCCCTTATGCACCCGGCTTGGCACCAGATAGTCACGCGCCCCTTCCGGCGTCGCCTTGGTCAACATCGGCGTTTCAATATCCAGAAAGCCGTGATCGTCCATAAACCGGCGGACAAAGCTGGTGATGCGGGCGCGGGTTTTCAGGCGCTGGGCCATCTCAGGACGGCGCAGATCCAGATAACGGTACTTAAGACGCGCTTCTTCGGTATTAGTCTGATTCGAATCCAGCGGCAGCGGCTCCGCACGGTTGATAATCGTCAGCGCCGTGGCAAGAATTTCAACTTCACCGGTGGCCATATCTTTGTTGATCTGATTATCCGGGCGGGCACGTACGACGCCTTTAAGCTGAATGCAGAATTCGTTGCGCAACTCGGCCGCCTGTTTCAGCACATCTTGACGATCCGGATCAAAAAATACCTGAACCAGGCCTTCACGGTCACGCATGTCGATGAAAATCAAACCACCCAGATCGCGCCGGCGGTTAACCCAACCGCACAATGTCACTTCCTGGCCCACGTGGGACAAATTCAACTGTCCGCAATATTCAGTACGCATCGCTATGTCCTTTTACTCAGCCGCACAACTCACCCCTTTTCGCAGCGCTTGGCCGCTGAAAAGCCGTGGTCTCTTTGCTGAACGGCATGGTTTTTCTGGATTACTGTCCGGTGAAAAAAGGCGGCTATTATAAAGGAAATTCACTCGGACGATAAGTGTGAAGGTAACGCTCTGCAGGTTGTCCGCCCACTCTTTTTGATAATTCCCATTATCGGTTAATGAAATGATCGCTAATATAGCGTTAATTTGTTACTGGAACAGAATAATGTATATCGGATTACCGCAATGGCAACATCCTGCCTGGAGCCGTCTAGGATTGCACGATCTGGCCGACTATTCCCGCTATTTTAACTGCGTTGAGGGAAATACCACCTTTTACGCCCTCCCCAACCGGGAACTGGTGCTGCGTTGGCGTGATATGACGGGGGATGATTTCCGCTTCTGTTTTAAATTTCCGTCCGCCATCAGTCATCAGGCGGCGTTACACAACTGCGAGCAGGATGTACTCAACTTCTTCCAGTGTCTGGAACCGTTGGCTCCGCGTCTTGGACAACTCTGGCTGCAACTGCCCGCCGTCTTCGGTCCGGCGCAGCTTCCGGCGCTGTGGCGCTTCCTTGATGCGTTGCCGCAAGAGTTCAGCTACGGCGTTGAGGTTCGCCACCCGCAGTTTTTCGCCAAGGGCGATGATGAACGCGCCTTGAACCAGGGATTGCAACAACGCGGCGTTAACCGCACGATTCTTGATAGCCGGCCGGTCCATCACGCCGCCCCAAGCAGCCCGGCGATACGTGACGCGCAGCGCAAAAAACCGCGTCTGCCGGTGCATGCCGTCTTAACCGCTTCACAGCCCATCATTCGTTTTATCGGCAGTGAAGAGCTGCAGGAAAATCTGCACTGGTTTCAACCGTGGTTGAACAAGCTGCCGCAGTGGACGTCCGCTCAGCCGTTTCTGTTTATACACACGCCCGATAACGGCGGTTCACCCGCGCTGGCGCAACAGCTCTGGCCGTTGCTGACCGCGATCATTCCCTCAATGCCGCCGCAGCCAGACTGGCCGCAACAGGCATCGCTGTTTTAATCAATGCGCTCAATCACTGGCAACGGTTGATAACGATAATCGATTCATGATCCATTAGTCCTTTTATTTATAAAAGATTCGGTAAGCGCATTCATTTCCAATAAAAAAAATTGGCTTTCCAGGAGACAGTTTTGCTACGGGAAGCTATTATTCCGCAAGCCGTTTTCGGTTAGATCATGGAGTTAAATAATGGTAAGCGCACTCTACGTAGTGCTTGGCGCATTGTTGCTGATAAAGCTATCTGTCGACGTTGTTAAACTCAGGATGCAGTACCGTGTAGCCTACGGCGACGGAGGCTTTTATGAACTGCAAACCGCTATCCGGGTTCACGGCAATGCAGTGGAATATATTCCTATCGGCGCGATTCTATTAGTGTTGATGGAGATGAACGGCGCGATCGTGGCAATGATTCACCTATGCGGTATTTTGCTGATTGTCGGGCGTTTATTCCATTACTACGGGCTGCATCAGCGTGAATTTCGCTGGAGACGTTCAGGCATGGCGGCAACCTATATTTCACTGCTCCTGATGTCTCTGGCAAATCTCTATTACCTTCCATGGGAAATGGTATTTACCTTGTACTGACCGATCGTGGAGCCACGCGATCGCCCGGAAAGTGATAGCGCCAAGAGAATAGAGACCGACGATTATCCCTACCGCGCCGGGCACAGAATAGCGATTTGATTTCCGATCGCCGCAAGCCGACCCGCTCGCTATCTGAAAGATGACGGCGATACATGCTTTATTACGCCATTCTGCTAGAATACGTTCCCTCATTTATTTATCTCAGCCATTACTTTTGTCATGCCAAACCGCGACATGCTTTTTTCCGCTCCTATCGCCAGCTTAGGCGACTGGACATTCGACGAACGCGTTGCTGAAGTCTTTCCCGATATGATTCAGCGATCGGTTCCCGGCTATTCCAACATTATTTCAATGATTGGCATGCTGGCGGAACGTTTTGTGCAACCAGACAGCCAGATCTACGATCTGGGTTGTTCGCTAGGCGCGGCCACGCTGTCGATGCGTCGAAATATTCACGTACCGGGCTGCAAAATCATCGCGGTGGATAACTCCCCGGCGATGGTAAAACGCTGCCGGAATCATATTGATGCCTTCCGCTCCGACACGCCGGTCGACATTCTTGAAGCCGATATCCTTGATGTTGAAATCGAAAATACCTCCATGGTGGTTCTGAATTTCACCCTTCAGTTTCTGGCGCCGGAAAACCGTCAGCTATTGATCAACCGGATTTATCAGGGATTAAGGCCCGGCGGCGCGCTGGTGTTGTCCGAGAAATTCAGCTTCGCCGATGCCGAAGTGGGCGACCTGCTGTTCAATATGCATCTCGACTTCAAACGAGCAAACGGCTACAGCGAATTAGAAATAAGCCAGAAACGCAGCATGCTGGAAAACGTCATGCTGACGGATTCCGTCGACGCCCATAAAAACCGGCTGAAACTGGCGGGTTTTGAGCACGGTGAACTCTGGTTCCAGTGCTTTAATTTCGGTTCATTATTAGCGATCAAAACAGGGGAACAGGCGTGATCGACTTCGGCAACTTTTATCAGCTAATCGCTAAAAGTCCCCTTAGCCACTGGCTTAATACGCTGCCCTCACAGTTGAGCAGTTGGCAGCAGGAGTCACTGCACGGCAAGTTCAAACTGTGGTTTAACACGCTGGAACATCTGCCGACCCTAACGCCCACCCATCTGGATCTGATTGACGGCGTAACCGCCAGCATGACGCCCGACATTTCCGCCGGACAGCGGGAAGGAATAGAAATGCTGCTGCGCAACCTGATGCCGTGGCGAAAAGGTCCATTTTCCCTTTACGGGGTCAATATTAACACCGAATGGCGATCCGACTGGAAATGGCAGCGCGTGCTTCCCCATATCAGTCCGCTGCGGGATCGCCTGATTCTCGATGTCGGCTGCGGCAGCGGCTATCACCTGTGGCGGATGGCGGGAGAAGGCGCGCGTCTGGCTGTGGGCATCGACCCCATGCAGCTATTCTTATGTCAGTTTGAAGCGGTACGTAAACTGCTGGGCGACGATCAGCGCGCTCACGTTCTGCCCCTTGGCATCGAACAACTACCCGATCTGGCCGCATTTGACACTGTTTTTTCCATGGGCGTGTTGTATCACCGTCGTTCCCCGCTCGACCATCTGTGGCAGTTGAAAAACCAACTGGTGTCCGGTGGCGAGTTGGTGCTGGAAACGCTGGTCATAGAAGGGGATGAAAATCAGGTGCTGGTGCCGGGAGAACGCTACGCTCAGATGCGCAATGTTTACTTTATCCCCTCGCCCGCCGCGCTGACGCAGTGGCTGCAAAAATGCGGTTTTGTGGATATCCAGGTGGTGGACATCTGCACCACCACACCGGATGAACAACGCAGAACAGACTGGATGATCACCGAATCACTGGCTGATTTCCTCGATCCGAACGATCGGAATAAAACCATTGAAGGTTATCCTGCGCCGACACGCGCCGTGTTGGTGGCACGTAAGCCTTAACACGCTCGGCGGCTGTTATGTCGGGGCATAAGCCCCGTCATCAATAGGGGGAGCATGATGAAGCGCTAAAATACGTCCGGGAGCTTAGAGCGCATCATCTCCCTTCTGTCAATCCGCTGCCCATCTACGATGAACGTTCCATCGCCCACGGCGTGGAGCATTCTCTTCTCGGCTCGCGCATCGTCGTAATACGCGGCAATACCGTCAAGCACGATAATGCTATGTTGGTCGATGATGTCGACAACCCGGCATTCGATATTTGCCAGGCTCTCTTTGATGAGCGGCGCTTTAACATGCCGACCGCGCACTGGCGTGAGCCCGAACTTGCGAAACTTATCGGTGTCTTTCCCTGAACATGTTCCAATACCGACAACCGTATCGATCATGTCGACCGTGGGAATTGAAATCACACACTCTTTTGAGGTTTGAAGCGCGGCGTATGAATAGTTCCACGGCCCGGTCGTAATGGCGAATGATGCCGAGAACCCCAAAACCATCGTCCAGGTGATGGTCATCACATTATCTTTCTGACCATCGTGGGTCGTAACCAGGATGACCGGTCCCGGTTCTATCAGCGTGAACGCTTGCTCAATGGGAAGATCTTGCATATTCGCCTCCATCCTACGATCTATAGTATAGATTTTAGCCTACGACAGCCATGCGCGCCGCCAAGTCGTTAACGAAGATGGCGTGCCTATACATGGTTTTTATGAATATCAGCGAGAAATATATTCGCACAGCTGTTCTTTATATAACGTGCTTACGAGCGTGCTGTTACCGCAACCCGGTGGATCGGTAATAACGATCTTCATTTTCTTTCTGTTGCAAACACCGCAACTTACCTATAACTATAATGAATAGAATGTTATCAATTCATGCTTTGACATGTATAAACTTCCGGTATGCGTCAGGACGGCGACACCGCTAATGCGGCCTCTCCGCGTGAAGATGAGAATGGCAATAATCTTGGCAGAGCGATGCGGCACATATAATAGGTTTCTATCCTATGATTTCCGTGATAAAAGAATGGCACATAATTATCTGAATTATTTCAATTTTATTACAAGCAACCATACTGCAAGGCACCAAAATGAAAACCGTAAAAGCGATGAATATGCAAGAGGCCCGGCAACTCCTTAGCGCAGGGCGATATCAGAAAGTTGAATTGGCTTTCGACATTAGCAGTGATGAATTTTTCCAGGTCGCGAGCGAATGGTGCGCCCGTGGCGCAAAAATAAAACATGAGAATGGTAATTTCGTTTTGAAAATCAAAAGCGTTTGTCATCCATCAGAAAAATGACCCGCCATTATCGTTCGGTGCGCACCCGGCATATAAAGAAAAAAAGCCCCGGCAACACGCCGGGGCTTGGTACTCGCAAGCAAACCTGATGGTAAGCTGCGCGGCAAGGTGCTCTGGCAGGCTGAGGTCGCTCAACCTGAAATGTTTATGAAACCGACGATGCCGTGCGATCTGAACTTAACGCTCGCTTCATTGCCGCGACCACGTCGCCATCGACACAATATTGGTTGAACTCATCAATATCGGTATCCGTGCACATGGAAACGCCAATTTTACGATACCGCATCACTGATGGAGCCCACAGCCCTGCGGAGCTGTGTAATTCCCGAATACCGCTTTGCTGAAACTTGTGGAGATTGGTTAACCGCACACCGGATCCGGCCATAATGATTGGACCGCAACTGGCATGAGTTAGTTCACGCAATAATGCTAATCCGTTTTCTGCCGTCTGCTGTTGCCCGGATGTCAGGATGCGGGCGATCCCCAAATCAGTCAGCTGTTGCAGCGCAACATGCGGATTCAGGCACAGATCAAATGCGCGATGAAAAGTAACCTCCATGCCTTGAGACAGGGCCATTATTTCTTTCATCCGTGGTAAATCAATATGTCCTTCCGCGTCAAGAATACCCACGACAACGCCGGGAAACCCCATATCCTTCATTAGTGCAATATCGTGTTTAATCGCGGCGAATTCCGTTTCACTGTAACAAAAATCACCGCCGCGAGGACGGACCATCGGATGAACGGGAATAGTTATTTTTTCACGAGCAACCCGCAATAGACCGTATCCCGGCGTTAATCCGCCATCCCGTAGCCCGGAACAGAGTTCAACCCGATCGGCTCCTGCCTGTTCCGCGGTCACTGCGCATTCGATGCTATAGCAGCACACCTCCAGTTTTGCCATCTCCACCTCCATTAAAACCAATAAATTGCATTTCTCTTTTTAGACAAAGAGTGAGCCTATCCTAATAACGGGAATAACTAACTATGGCATTCATGCGAGCGCAGTAAGGAGACGATGGTCACAATGAACGAGATAAGTAACAGAAACAAATATGACATAAACCACAATTTTATTAATATTTTTTAACGTGATGATTAGGCACCAAACTAATTAATTGTCATTAGCTAAAATGGTCACTTGTAATCATTTTTATTTGCTATCGTTTTCACTTATGACAATTTCGCGAATATCAAATGAATGAAATTTTATGGTTACCTTACCATTAGACGCAGCCAAGGTCGGATTAGGCAGCCTCTCTTTTTCACCCTGCGGTGAATTAAAGTTGAGTTTCACCCCGTGCGAACACAACGCTTCGTCGGATAAACACGCCAGCGCCCTCTGATACAGCGTATCAGGCTCTCCCGGCAAGACTAATTCCACATGCTCCCACCCTTCATGGGGATAATGTTTCTTCCCTGGCCAGGGTAACTCGATACAATCAATCTTCCATGGGCCGACGTTGACTTTAGAATCCAATATAAACAAGCAGATAATCCGCCCATTAATCATTTTTTCAGAAAACAACGTCCCGATGCGCAGCAATTGCGCTTTCCAGCGTTCAGCGGTCACATTTTGGTGACAACGCAACGAAATATGATCGGCGCGGAATTGCGTCAGATCCAACTTAAGTAACGCGGCCAAATCACTTAAGTCTTGTTCAAAACGCTGTAAATCCAGTAGCAGATCTTTAGGTAACATAACGGATATAAACTCCTTACTAGTTATTTAAACTGTTAAAGAATAATTTACATGGCGATAATATCCGTATCCATAATTTTTTGTTAATAAAGCTATATTTTTTCTTTCCGCGCTTGCTCATACTTTCAGCGTAAAAAACAGCCATAAGATTATTATGATAAGGGCGAAGCAAAAAGATTGATTAATAAACATATCGCCAACATCACTTCATACCGCAGGGTGTAACGAACACCCCCTGATAGGCTTACTAAACCCAGTGTTATAGGTGAGTAAAAACCGATGACCATGCTACTACATTAAGTAGAAATAGTATAAATGCCTTTTATTGTCCCTCTGCGTATATACGCAGCCCATGTACCATACATACTCCATTTTGTTGAGAGTTATCTTAAATAAAATTCCCCCCATTGAATGAAGAAAAAAAAAAGGATAATTTGAGCTATCAAATAATAATCTTGAGTCATAATCATGGTGCTATTAATCATTTCCATTCTGCTGATTATCATTGCGGCCTATGCTATTTTTCGCCACTTTAGAGTCAGGAATGAACAAAAAATCGGGGCGCATCCCAGAACCAGAAAACGTTAACGAAGGCGTATTTATTGTTGCGGTATTTTTACATAAAAATTATAGCGTTCCCTTAGTATTTTCTATTTTTTCATTTCATTCACCCACGTTTAATGTAGGCATGCCATCCGTTGCGCTCCCCCCCATCTGCTGACTCGTCAAGGCAAATATGGTATAAGCAGGGCTTGATTTTTTATTTAAGGTAAACCGGTGAACATACAGGCTCTTCTTTCCGAAAAAGTCAGCCAGGCATTGACCGCAGCAGGGGCTCCTCTCGGGAGCGAAGCTCAGGTCCGCCAATCGGCAAAAGCACAGTTTGGTGATTATCAGGCCAACGGCGTGATGGCCGTGGCCAAAAAACTTGGCATGCCGCCTCGTCAATTGGCGGAAAAAGTGGTTCAGCTTTTAGCGTTGGACGGCATCGCAACAAAAACAGAAATTGCAGGCCCCGGCTTTATTAACATCTTCCTTGATAAACAGTGGGTTGCCGACCAGGTAGAGAATGCGCTGAGTACGCCGAAACTGGGCGTGGCGCCGGTTGAACCACAGACTATCGTCATCGACTACTCCGCGCCCAACGTCGCGAAAGAAATGCATGTGGGTCACCTGCGTTCCACCATTATTGGCGATGCCGCCGTTCGTACACTGGAGTTCCTTGGCCACCATGTCATTCGAGCCAATCATGTCGGCGACTGGGGAACGCAGTTCGGCATGCTGATCGCCTATCTCGAAAAAGTGCAGAATGATAATGCCGGCGAGATGGCGCTGGCCGATCTTGAAGCGTTTTACCGTGAAGCGAAAAAACATTACGACGAAGATGCCCAGTTCGCTGAAAAAGCCCGCGGCTATGTGGTGAAGCTACAAGGCGGCGACGAATATTGCCGTCAGATGTGGCGCAAGCTGGTTGACATCACCATGACGCAAAATCAGCTCACCTATGAGCGTCTTAACGTCACGCTGACCAAAGATGATGTGATGGGCGAGAGCCTGTACAACAGCATGCTGCCAGGCATCGTCGCAGACCTGAAAGCGAAAGGCCTGGCGGTTGAGAGCGAAGGCGCCACGGTGGTATTCCTTGATGAATTTAAAAACAAGGAAGGCGAACCGATGGGCGTCATCATTCAGAAGAAAGATGGCGGCTATCTCTACACCACCACGGACATTGCCTGCGCGAAGTATCGTTATGAAAAACTGCATGCCAATCGCGTGCTGTACTACATCGATTCACGCCAGCACCAGCACCTCACGCAAGCCTGGACCATCGTGCGTAAAGCCGGTTATGTCCCGGATTCCGTCAGCCTGGAACATCACATGTTCGGCATGATGCTGGGCAAAGACGGCAAACCGTTTAAAACGCGTGCGGGCGGTACGATTAAGCTTTCCGATTTACTGGATGAAGCTTATGAGCGCGCTTGTAAACTCATCGCGGCAAAAAATCCGCAAATGGACGACGATGAATTGCGTGCGTTGGCGAAGGTGGTGTCCATCGGCGCGGTAAAATATGCTGATCTATCCAAAAGCCGCACCACTGATTACATCTTTGACTGGGATAACATGCTGGCATTTGAAGGCAATACCGCGCCTTATATGCAATATGCCTACACTCGCGTGGCATCCATCTTTAAACGCGCGGATATTCAGGAAGATAGCCTGACGCAGCCGGTTATTCTGAGCGACGAACGTGAATTTGTTCTCGCCACCCGCCTGCTGCAGTTTGAAGAGACCATCACGACTGTCGCCCGCGACGGCACGCCTCACGTGATGTGCGCTTATCTATACGATTTAGCTGGCCTGTTCTCCGGTTTCTACGAACATTGCCCGATTTTGAATGCGGAAAACGATGGCGTTCGTCAAAGCCGCCTGAAACTGGCGCTGCTGACGGCTAAAACGCTGAAGCAAGGTTTAGATACGCTGGGTATTGAAACCGTAGAGAAGATGTAATCTTTACCACCACCGCCATTCCCCTATCACTTCCGTTCCGTCATCCCCGCTCAGGCGGGGATCGCCTTCCGCTGGCAGCGCCGCGTCCCGGCACGGGCGGGGATGACGGATTGACGGGTTAGGTCGTCGTCAAACCGACGCCCGTCTCCGGGCGTTGATTATCTCAAAGGCTGCGGCGGGCAAAATCCCGCGGACGAAAACCCAATAAGGCCAAGGCGGCAAAGTAGGCTCCCGCCCCGGCCACCACAACCGCCAGCAAACGGAAAATCCTGAAAGTCATACCGCCCACATCCCAGGCCGGCATCCACCACAGCATCGCGACCAATACCAACGACATCACAATAACGGCGACGGCAAGTTTCGACAGGAAACTGAACCAGCCCGGTTGAGGATGAAAAATGTCCTGCTTGCGCAATTGCCAGAACAGCAGTCCCGCATTCAGGCAGGAGGCCAGCCCAATAGACAAGGCCAGTCCGGCATGTTGCAGCGGTCCGATGAAGATCAGGTTCATGATCTGGGTCAGGATCAAGGTGACTATCGCGATTTTTACCGGCGTCTTAATATCCTGCCGGGAGTAAAAACCGGGAACCAGCACCTTCACCACGATAAGCCCCATCAGCCCCACGGAATAAGCGATTAACGCACGCTGAGTCATCGCCGCATCAAAAGCGCTGAATTTCCCGTATTGGAATAGCGAAACCGTCAGCGGCTGCGCCAGAATCCCTAATGCGACGGCGCTCGGCAGAGCCAGCAGAAAACACAGGCGCAATCCCCAATCCATCAAACGGGAATATTCATCATGATCGCCGCTGGCAAAACTTTTCGCCAGTGAAGGCAGCAGAATTGTCCCCAGCGCCACGCCAAGTACGCCCGAAGGAAATTCCATCAATCGATCGGCGTAGTACATCCACGACACCGCCCCTTCACTGAGGAATGAGGCGAAAATGGTGTTAATGATCAGGGAGATTTGACTAACCGAGACCCCCAATACGGCGGGCGCCATCAATTTCATCACCCGCCAGACGCCGGGCTCCCGCCATTTAATCCGGGGCAGGACCAGCATACCGATCTTCTTCAGGTGCGGCAGTTGATAACCCAGTTGCAGCACCCCGCCAACCAGCACGGCCCAGGCCAATGCCATCACTGGCGGATGAAAATAGGGCGTGGCGAACAACGCAAAGCCGATCATGCTGACATTTAATAGCGTCGGAGCAAAAGCCGGCACCGAAAACCGGTTCCAGGTATTTAGCACCGATCCCACCATCGATGCCAGTGAAATCAATAAGATATAAGGGAAAGTGACGCGCAGCAGCGCCGATGTCAGTTCAAACCTATCGGCAGTAGCCGCAAAACCGGGCGCCGTCACCATAATCACCCATGGCGCCGCCACCATCCCGGCCACCGTGACCAGCGCCAGAATCAGCGTCAGCATACCGGAAATGTAAGCAAGAAAAGTTCGGGTCGCTTCATCGCCCTGCTGGCTTTTATATTCGGCCAGAATGGGAACAAAGGCCTGAGAGAACGCCCCTTCAGCGAAGATACGGCGCAACAAGTTGGGAAGTTTAAAGGCCACAAAAAAGGCATCTGTCGCCATTCCGGCGCCAAAAACCCGCGCCACGATTGCATCACGCACAAAACCTAAAAGGCGCGAAAGCATGGTCATTGAACTGACGGCTGCCAGTGATTTAAGTAAATTCATCCGATTTTATTCTGAAATGTTCGGGGGTTCCGATTGACCCTTCTGCGGTCATCCTGATTTCGCGGTGCGACTAGTCTACGCATTGCGCGCTCAATAGCTACCAGGGATTGTGATAACCGCTGAATTTTTCAGCTCATTCTCAATAGTTCTTCTATTACTCGCTGGGCCCGTAATGCCTGGTAGCCCGATGTTTCCGCCGGTTTCTGTTGTTCCAGCGAATCAATAAAATGATTCACCGCGCCGACAAATCCCCGTTGCTCCAGCGTGGTTTGCCAGGACGGTACTGATTGTTGCGTCGTCAGCCCGCGATGTTCCTGACGCCACTCCTGCATATTGTCAACCTGATAAAGCGCACCGTCGGTCACGGCCTGCACCCGTTCTCGCTGGCTACCGGCACGGCGGTGCATACTGGTGGTTATTTGTCCGCCATCGGTCTGAAAATGGTGTTCGGCATAGTGAAGTTGCCCTTCCGTATTACATTGCAACACGCCGCTGACTAACCTGGCCTTTCCTTCCATCAGCCAGAGGGCCGTATCAACCACATGCAGATAATCATCCAGCAGGGTAAATCGCATGTCCTGCGGCCCCACATTATCAATACGATGTTTATCCATTCGTAGCGACGCCGGCTGTTTTAATTGATGCTTTAACTGCTGGTATAACGGCGCAAAACGTCGGTTAAATCCAACCATCAGCACCTTTTGCCGCTGCTGCGCCAGTTCAATCAGCGCTTCAGCCTGTGCAATCGTCTCCGCCAGCGGTTTATCGACATACACATGAACGTCAGCGCTCAGTAGCGTACTGACGACGGAGAAATGCGTAGCGGTGCTGCTGTGAACAAAAATAGCGTCGCACGCCGCCGCCAGGGTTTCCAGATCGGTAAAGGCGTCCATCCGATACTGCCGGCAAATGCGTTGCGTCTTGGTCCGATCGGGAGAAAAAGCGCCGATCAATTGCCAACGATTAGCCTGAGTGAGTATCGGTAAATAGGCTTTTTGCGCAATTGAACCTAATCCCACGATACCAATTCGGGGCGTGTTGCCCAGCGAATCAGGATTTGTTGCATGATTGGCTTCCGCCAATGAACTCGCTACCATGGATATCTCTCTACTAACGATTTACCTGCTATTCACGATAGCAGTTCGGCAAGCCGCCGCTTAAGCTCCGCGACGTCCTTCTCCAGCGCGTCAACTCGGGCGGCTAAAGAGTGATCCGCCGCATCCTCCTCCGTTGCCGGCGTCAATTCCTCGTTCAGCTCGCCGCTGAAAAGATGCATATAACGACTTTCACGCTTGCCGGGTTCACGAGCCAGACGCGCCACAAACGGCCCATCTTCGCGCTGCTGCAGGTGTGTCAGCACGGTTTCCACTTCACTCATGTCGGCGAATTCATGCAGCCGAGCAGCCCGCGTCCGCAGTTCGCCGGGCGTTTGCGCGCCACGCAGCAGCAGCGTCGCCACCAGCGCCACTTCGGCGGGGGAAAATTTCAGATCGCCAAACTCTGAATTACAAAAGCGGTGCTCATATTTGACCACCCGATTGCCAAATCCACTGAGCGTGCGCAGGAAATGTTTTTTCACCAGCAAATCGAGCGTCTGCTGAACGTCGCTTTCACTCAGCTCCATCACCGGTTCACGATTCGTTTTCTGATTGCAGGCCGTGGTCACGCCGTTTAACGACATCGGGTATTGTTCCGGCGTGGTAATCTGTTTTTCCAGCATGCAGCCAATCACTCTCGCTTCTTTGGCGCTTAACTGATATTTCATCATGATTCCTCAGCGTTGTGGCTTCCACTCATTATTTGTCAGCGCGGTCAAAACGTGATCCTGCCATTTCCCATCGATAAGCAGATAATCTTTCGCGTAACCTTCCCGCTCAAAACCCAATCGCGCCAGTAAATTCCCGCTGCGGTGATTATGCGGCATGTAGTTGGCCATAATCCGGTGCATATGCTGCTGACGCTGCATATAGCGTATGGCCGGTTGCAACGCTTCGAACATCAGCCCCTGCCCTTGCCATTTTTGGCCGAGGGAATACCCCAGATAACAGGCATGGAAGGCGCCCCTAAGCACATTGCTGAAATTCGCCACTCCCCAAACCTCATTTTCTTTTGGATCAAGCAGCAAAAAATAGTAGGCGCTGCCTTGTTTATTCATATCACAGATCATACTCAGGCGCGACTGCCAGCCGGACGGGTAACAATGACTGATATCCCGGATGGGTTCCCAGGGCTTAAGAAAATCACGATTCTCTGAATAGTATTCCGCCAGACGCCAGGCATCACGCTCATGAGCCAAACGCACCACCATCCGCTCGGTTGTTAAATGAACTTTTGATGGCGTAGAACGATAGCCAAACATTCCCCCCCCTAGGTTGCGGGTTGCTCGATAAGAAAAATTTATCAGGATGAAAAGGTAAATAACTTCTGTCAGCAGAAAATATTGTTTACTGCTGATAACACTTACTATAACCGGAGAAATTCTCCATCGTAAAACCCCCTTCGCTGAGTTATTGCTCAATCGGCCCGATAATCCTGAATTTTCTATAGAAAATGTTACTCAGATATCATTCTGACGATAAAAAAATATTATCCATCAACAGGCTATCCCAAACGAAAAATAGAGTACAAAATAGTCACTGCCGTTATTTTTTCTTCCTTCTTCTTCGTGGTGAAACATGCCTCTGATGTCGCAAGCTCGGAGCTTGGGTAAATATTTTCTATTAGTGGATAATATGCTGGTGGTTTTGGGCTTTTTTGTCGTCTTCCCCCTTATATCCATTCGCTTTGTCGATCAGCTAGGCTGGGCCGCGCTATTAGTCGGTATTGCTCTGGGCCTACGCCAGTTTATTCAGCAAGGGCTGGGGATTTTCGCCGGCGCGATTGCCGATCGCTTCGGTGCAAAACCGATGATCATTACCGGAATGCTGTTACGCGCTTTCGGTTTCGTATTTATGGCTATCGCCGACCAACCCTGGCTGTTATGGTTGGCCTGCGCGCTTTCCGGGTTGGGCGGGACGTTATTCGATCCGCCCAGAACCGCGTTGGTCGTTAAGTTGATCCGCCCCCAGGAACGCGGGCGTTTCTATTCCCTGCTGATGATGCAGGACAGCGCCGGGGCGGTAATCGGCGCGCTTATCGGCAGTTGGCTGCTCCGCTACGATTTCGAACTGGTTTGCTGGGTCGGCGCCCTGATTTTCGTGCTGGCGGCGGCGATGAACTGGCGATTCCTGCCAGCCTATCGCACGTCGACGGCCAGAACTCCCATGCAAGAAGGCATGACGCGCGTCATCCGAGATCGGCGTTTCCTGACCTATGTGCTTACCCTGACCGGATATTACATGCTGTCTGTTCAGGTATTACTGATGCTGCCGATTATGGTGAATGAAATCGCCGGCACGCCAACGGCGATAAAATGGATGTACGCCATCGAGGCAACGCTGTCGTTGACATTGCTGTACCCCATCGCCCGCTGGAGCGAAAAGCATTACCGTCTGGAGCAGCGTCTGATGGCCGGATTACTGGTGATGTCCGTCAGCCTGTTTCCGATTGGGTTGACCACCAGCCTGCAATCCTTACTGATGTTAATCAGTCTGTTTTATATCGGCTCGATCATTGCCGAACCCGCCCGTGAAACGCTGGGCGCCTCGCTGGCCGATTCTCGGGCGCGGGGCAGCTATATGGGATTTAGCCGTCTGGGATTGGCATTGGGAGGCGCCATTGGTTATAGCGGCGGTGGTTGGCTGTTCGACGCCGGACATGCATTGAATCAACCCGAACTGCCCTGGTTTATGCTGGGCGTTATCGGCTTCCTGACGCTGGGCGCGTTGTATTGGCAGTTCAATTTGCGCCGCATTGAACCCGCGATGCTTGGCGGTCACTGATCCCCCTATTTTACCGGCGTATTTGATCTCGCCGGTAAAGCGCCTCATACTTTCCTAATACATTCAATTGATTGTTACGCCATCGTTTGATGGCTAGTTTCATTCACGGCCGCCTATGCGGCCATGGTCTTATCAGTGAATCAGAGGATACCGAGTATGAAATTATATGTTTACGATCACTGCCCTTATTGCATAAAAGCACGCATGATTTTCGGCCTGAAGGATATCCCTGTCGAACTGCTGATTTTAGCCAATGACGATGAAGAAACGCCCAAAAAGATGATCGGGCAAAAAATGGTGCCGATCCTGCAGAAAGATGACGGCAGCTTCATGCCTGAAAGTATGGATATTGTTAATTTTATTGATCATTACGATAATAAACCGCTATTAACCGGCCCAACCAACCCGGCAATCAATGCCTGGTTGCGCAAAGTCTCCGACTATACAGCCCGGTTGGTTATTCCACGTTTTGCAAAAGCCGCCTTTGAGGAATTCGCCTCCGCATCGGCCCGGCAATACTTCATCGATAAAAAAGAGGCGCAGATAGGCAGCTTTGCAGAGCACCTCAGCCATTCCGCGGGCCTGATTAAAAAACTGAATAATGATCTGCTGGAACTGGATCCGCTGATCGTTCAGCCAAATGCCTGCAATGGCGAATTATCCACCGACGATATTCACCTGTTCCCCATGTTGCGTTCCCTGTCGATCGTGGCTGGCGTCACACCGCCGTCACGCGTCGCCGCCTATCGTGACAACATGGCCAAACAAACGCAGATCACCTTACTGAGCAGCCTCGCACAATAAGAAATGCAACGGCTCGCGCCCCATGCCCGATGTGGAGCGTATAATGCCATGACCACAGATAGCGCGACTTTCAGCGCTATCTGATTGGTGAAACCCTCCTCGCGGTGCACCCTGAATTTGCAATAGATTACAATGCGAAAGAATGATAATTGAGGCCAGAATAATGAAGAAGTTGGGATTCGCTGCCACAGCATTGCTGTTTATATTTACGCTGAGCGGTTGCAATAAGCTGACCCAGTACACGCTCAATGAGCAAGAGATAAACGAATACCTGCAAAAGCACAACGATTACCAGAAACAGCTCGGCATACCTGGCGTAGTGGATGCCAATATCGTATTGACCGATCTGTCCAGCCAAATCGGCAGGGCCGAGCCAGGCAAAGTCACCCTTTCCGGCAATGCGAAAGTTGATATCGCCTCGCTGCTCGGCAATCAGACCGCCGATCTGAAACTGACGCTGAAGGCTCAGCCCGTATTTGATAAAGATCAGGGAGCTATTTATCTAAAAGACATGGAATTAGTCGATTACACCGTTCAACCGGAAAAAATGCAGACGGTGATAAATACGTTGAGTCCTTATCTAAATCAATCACTGAAAACCTACTTCGCACAGAAACCCGCCTATATCCTGAATGCGGATAACAGCATGGCGGAGTCATTAGCGAAGAAAATGGCAAAAGGCATTGAAATTAAACCAGGACAAATCGTTATTCTGTTCACTGACTGATACACGCTTCCGGTGACAGCAAGGCTGTCACCTCTCTTCTGCCTATCGTTATTTACTCTGCGTCGGCGTCCGGCAATGCTTCCGCTTCATCCAGCTCATCGCGCATTACATCTAGCGCTTCACGACAGATAATCGCTAACGTGCGGTAAAACGCCGTCGTGGCATGACTTTCAACTTTTCCTAAAAAAAGGTTGCTCCAGGGCAGCAGATATTCATCAAAGAGGGCGATCTGCGCTGCGGTTTCGTCATCCTGCGACTGATCCTCCAGCCATGACGCCGCCAGTAGCAATCCGCCAAAGTGATCGACCGCCCCCTCATTCAGCGGCATGCCCCGCTGTTGTAAAAAAGTACGAACATCCGCCGCGTCCGAGTCCGTCACATACGCTGAACGCCAGGGGGATACGGCGCACGCTTCACCGACAAACAACCTCTGGTAGTCCGCCGCCATAGCAGAAATGTCACATCCCTTCTGTAAGCGCTCCAGCAAAGCATCCTGCTCCAATGGCCAGTTAGGTTGCAGTTTGCCCGCTTGAATCAAAGTCAGCAGCGGGGATACTACCGGATCCTGAGGCTGGCGATGAAACAAGGTGCCCAAGAGACGGCACATGATAGAAAACTCATTCATTCAAAACCTGCTTATTATTTTTAGTGACGCCGTCACAAAGCTGAAAATTCAGCGATGGCGGGCTTTCCTCGTTGTTCAAGAAAGTCCAATATCCGTCGGGGAGTAACGTTCAAAATGCGCTCCTGCGGGAAGTTAACCTCCTGCAAAATACGCTCGCATTGGGTAAAATTGCCCAGAGAAAACGCGATGTGGGAATCAGATCCTAACGATAGCCAACCGCCGGCATCACGCACCGCTTCAGCTATCGCCCGACAGTTTGGCTCGCTTCCTTTACGAGAATGTGTAAAGGAAGAGTTATTTAACTCCAAAGCCACATCATATTTGGCGGCGGCCTCTGCAATGGCACCAATATCAACGGGGAATTTAGGATTGCCGGGGTGACTGATAATATGAGCATCGCCATTGGCCATGGTGGCAATCATCGCGGCAGTATGGGCCTCTTTATCCTGAGGAGGAAATACCGGCTCATGGAAACCGGCAATGATTAAATCCATTTGTTCCAACATCGGTCCGGTACAATCAATGTCGCCTTCCACATTTTTAATATTGGCCTCAATACCGCGTAGAATGCCTACGCCATCCACCAAACGCGGCCAGACCTTCATATTCATAAAGTGCCAATAGTGCGGCGCATCCGCCATATCGGGGCCATGATCGGTAATGGCAAGCAGGCGAATACCCTTTTTCTTTGCCTCGGCGATATAGTCATGCAATGTACTGTATGCGTGAGTGCTGGCGACGGTATGCATATGTAAATCGACGGGATACATGATTTCTCCTGAGTCAGCTTTTAATCAGCAGCATAACATTTTTGCCCACACCTAACAGCTAACGAACGCCTCGACGCGCCTATGTTAACAAAAGTTAAACATTGATTCTGGACGGCACAATGCGCCGTGCCGAATGGAAAACCAGGAATGTGGCGAGTAAAGCAACAAATTGATTTAACTTTAGCTAAACGCACGCAACGAAAGCAGAAGTTTATTGACGCTGTCCGCTAATTTCCCTACATTAGCGCCGTCCGCCGATACGACCACGGCGAACCACGGTGAGGTGTCCGAGAGGCTGAAGGAGCACGCCTGGAAAGTGTGTATACGTGAAAACGTATCGAGGGTTCGAATCCCTCCCTCACCGCCATATAAAGACAAAAGGCTCTGACGCAAGTCAGGGCCTTTTGTCTTTATACGTGATGGACGGTTGAAAAGCCTCGTCAGGGTTCGACAAAACGGCAGGATAGCCGTTTTGGACCGCCAACGGCGGCCCGCAGGGCGAGCGTCACGACGACGCGAGTCAATCCTCCCGCATACATACGCCTTTTCGCCCTTGACGCAAGTCAGGGGCATTTTCTTTTATACGTGATGGACGGTTGAAAAGCCTCGTCAGGGTTCGACAAAACGGCAGGATAGCCGTTTTGGACCGCCAACGGCGGCCCGCAGGGCGAGCGTCACGACGACGCGAGTCAATCCTCCCGCATACATACGCCTTTTCGCCCTTGACGCAAGTCAGGGGCGTTTTCTTTTATGCGTAATGGACGGATGCCCTTTAATAAAAAAGCCTCCGCAAAAGCGGAGGCAGCTCCTTCAGATGAATAACAAGGCGAGTTAAGCCGTCACCGCCTTGTCCTCCATGGCCTTGCGCCAGCCTCCCAACCAGTAAGACCGCGCATTTAAAGATTGATAGGGACAAAGCTCCCTTGACTTGCCGGAAATACCTGCCTGATAACCACGTGAATGTGCCCTTTCAAGGCGATCGCGTTTCTGTCTTTTCATGCCTTATTTCCCTCATTATTTATCTGGTGGAAAAAAAACAGTGATTACTTTCTGGGCAACCACAGACTATGAATAGCCATTACGTCACCAAAGGTCAAGGCGCAAAATTCACGCCAACGTCACATTTACGAACTAAAATGGGAATTTTCCCCATAGGGAAAAAGCAGGAGAGACGGAAGGGAAAGACAAAAAATAAAGCCTCTGAAAGCATTCGGCCACTTCGCCTATCCTTCCAGAGACTTGCTTAAAGAACGGAGATTAATTTACAGAGACAGCCTGCCGCGCGATGGAGTTAGCAACCTGCTGCCAGCCCTGAGCCAATGTTCTGACCAGTGCGTCATAGCCGTCTTCAGACTGCGGCAGTACCACATTAAACGGCTGCTTAAACACCTGTCCGTGATGATTCAACACCCACTCTCCACTAATCACCGCCTTACCATCATAACGACCATGAAACGCGGTTACCGACACGTTCAATACCGACTGTTCGCTGCCCTGAGGCTGTGCCGTCACCAGCCATCCCGGCATGCCATGACTCAGATTAGCCACCAGTGATTGCTGGAGCTGCTGATCCAGCGGACTAGCCCATAAGTTATTACTGGCAATGACATATTGCACATCATTGGTTTGGTAAACCAAACCTGAATTAGCCAAATAATCCGCCACGCTAACGTGCTCCAACCACAGTTGCTGACCGTTTACCGTTTTCTCAACCGACGTAACCCCATCAGGCATCGCCGGTAACTGATAATAGGTTTTCGACGTGTTGCTACTACTACAGGCACTCAGCAACAACACCAACGCCAGAGTCCATCCTTTCATCATTATTTTGCCTTCTTCGGTTGAGGGTCTTCACTGCCCGATGCCTCAAACACCAGGGCATTGCTCTTCTCATTCAAGGTGCGCAGCACGGGTTGCAGTTCACGTAACACCTGATCCAGACGCTGCATATCCGCCACCATCTTATTGTAAGCCGGCGATCCTGGCTGGAAGCCTTTCATGCTGCGGTTCAGCTCAAGTAAGGTCCGCTGCATATCCTGCGGCAAATCCTGCATGGCTTTACTGGAAGTAATCTTATTTAGCGATGCCAGCGTTTTTTGCATTTCACGCAATGTCGCCTGACTTTCCGCCAGCGTTTGCGTCGCTTCGTTTACCATCGGATTCAATGGTAACTCATTGATTTTATCCAATACCGACATCAGCTTTTGCTGAATTTGCGACAGCCCGCCGCCCACGGTCGGCAATACCGGATAACCGTCAATGGTCATCAGCTTTTTATTAACATTTTCCTTGGGATTATTAACCTTTTCCTTCGGATAGAAATCGAGATCGATATACAACGCCCCAGTCAAAATATTGGCGGTTTTCAACGCCGCCCGCAGACCAAGCGGCCGCGATTTCTCCAGATGCTCTTCAAAATTGAAATTGCTTCCCAGATTCTTATCAAACCGATCGGGTTCAATACGGATGAGAACCGGGATGCGATAGTCACTATCGATATTCTGTTTAAGATCTTTGGTGAAGAACGGCACCTGCGCCACCGTCCCCAGACGAATCCCGCGAAATTCGACCGGTGCGCCAGGCTGCAAACCCCGGATTGAATCGCTGAAGAACATCAGGTACTCCTTATACTCGGTGTACAGCGAGTCCTGAATACTGCGCTGATCGTCAAAAAGACGATAGGTCGCCATAGGCTTGGCAGGATCGCCGACTTCCCAGCCGGCCGGCACATCAAAGCTCACGCCGCCGCTGAAAAGCGTCGTCAGCGATCCCATCTCCACCCGCATTCCCTGAGCAGACATATCAAACGACACGCCGCTATCTTTCCAGAAACGAACATTGGAGGTCACCAGGCTATCGTATGGCGCGGAAATAAATAGCTGATAGCTCATTTTCCGTTTTTGGGGATCAAATTCACTCGCTTCAACGGATCCCACCCGATAACCACGAAACAGCACCGGATCGCCGGCATTCAACTGACCGGCCTGTTCACTATCAAGAGTGATGCGGATCCCCTTGGCATCCGGAGAAGCCAGCGGCGGGGTATCGAGCAACGTGAATTCTTTCTTTTCAGCTTCGTGGGAACCCGGCTGAAGTTCAATATACGCCCCTGATAACAACGTACCCAGACCGGAGATCCCCGTTCGCCCCACCTGTGGTTTAACCACCCAGAATGCTGAATCCTCCTTCAGCAGCCGGTCCATATCATCGTGCAGCCGGGCTTTGATTTCCACCCGGTGAAGATCGTCGCTCAGCTCGACGCTTTCCACAATGCCGACATCAACGCTACGGCTTTTGATCGTCGTTTTTCCTGCTTCAATGCCCTCGGCATTGCTGGTCACCAAAGTCACCTGAGGCCCCAGATGACTAAAATGATAAAACAGTATCCATGCCCCGATCAGCACCGTCACAATTGGAACGATCCAGACGGGCGACCAGCGTTTAATCGTTTCTACATCCGCAACGGCGTATTTATCTTTATCTTTCGTCAACGGAGGACTCCTTATGAAAAACATTATCACGGCGATCCCACAGTAACCGGGGATCAAATGTCATAGCGGCGAACATCGTCAGGATCACAACCGAAGCAAACAGCACGGCGCCAACCGCGGGATAAATACTCATTAACCGCCCGATGCGAACCAATGCGGACAATACGGCGATAACGAATATATCGATCATCGACCATCGCCCGACAAACTCCACGACTTCATACACTACGTGCAGGCGTTCACGATCCATCCGCCCTTTTCCTTTGGCGCTCCAGCATAACCACCCTAATGCCAGCATTTTCAGTGACGGCACCATAATACTGGCAATGAAAATCACCATCGCCACCGGATATGATCCGGTGCTCCACAAAAGGATAACACCGGCCATAATGGTCGAACCCGTCTCATTTCCCAGAGATTCCGTAACCATAATGGGCATAAGATTCGAAGGGATATAAAGTATGATCGAGGTAAACAGCAGCGCCATCGTCCACTGTAAACTGTGCTTCCTGCGCGCGTGCCCATGGCAATGACAGCGGGGACAAACCAGTTGGCCCGCCGGTAATATGGCCGTACAACATTGGCAGGAACGTAATCCTTGCGACAATCCGCCGCTTCCCGGTTGCGGTACCGACGGCAGCTTCGGCGGCGGCACAATGTCATTCCATAGCCAGCGGCGATCCAGACTTTGAAACGCCAGCAGTTGCAACACGCAAAACAGGACAAAGGGAATAAAACTGGTGCCGATGCCGATATCCCCGTAGGCCATCAGCTTGACAAAACTCACCAATACACCGGCCAGAAAAATCTCCGCCATTCCCCAGCTTTTCAGTTGGAACAGCACCTTCGCCAGAATCTTTTTCAAGGCCAGCGGCAACGAGAAACGCAGACAAAGCAGAATCATCGTCACCATACAAAAGGCCGGAATAAGCTGAACAAACAGCATAAAGAGCGTGGCGACGCTGGCATAATTTTCCGCCGCCATCACTTTAGGGATTTCTCCCAGCGTGATTTCACTGGTAATCCCCGTCACACGCATGCTCACAAATGGAAATAAGTTGGCCAGCAGCAGCATAAATAAGGCACAGAATGCATAACCGACCGGCCGCTTACGGGGTTCCGCCTGTTCACTGGTTAATGCCGCTTTACAGCGCGGGCAGACCGCTTTTTGCCCATGCGCCAATTGCGGCAGTTTGACCAATAAATCACACTGCGGACATAGCATATAGTCATCATGATGATGGTCGTGGGAACACACTGCCAGCCGCCTCCTTTGGCCTGACGCCGCTTTGCGATGCCGTCAGACCGTAATTGCAAATATTAACCGTTCCTTTGCGCTTCGAGCATTTCCCAACGTTCAAAACAGGATTCCAGCATTTGTTCAGCTTCCGCCAACGACGTTAACACCTGCTGTGTTTCTTCGTGCGGGCGGCTAAAGAAGTCAGGATCGTTCATTTGTGTTTGCAACGCGTCAATTTGCTGTTCCAACTGCTCTATTTTCAACGGCAACTGATCCAGTTCGCGCTGCTGGTTATAGCTTAGTTTACCCACATTACGTTTAGCGGGCTGTGCGGTACGATTATCGGCGGATGAAGATGACGGCGTCGCCACCGTAGCGGCGGTGCGCAATGACGTCGATTCGGCGCGTTGTTTTTGGGCATCGTAGTAACCCCCGACATAGCGGGAGATCTTACCGTCGCCTTCAAAGATCCAGCATTCCGTCACCGAATTATCAACAAACTGGCGATCGTGGCTCACCAGTAACACCGTACCTTGATAGCTGTCGATCAACTCTTCCAGCAGTTCCAGCGTTTCCACATCCAGATCGTTGGTTGGTTCATCAAGGATCAGCAAATTGCTGGGTTTCAGGAACAGACGGGCCAGCAATAAACGGTTGCGCTCCCCACCGGACAAGGCTTTAACCGGCGTCATTGCTCGCTTGGGATGAAACAGAAAATCCTGCAAATATCCAAGCACATGACGGGGGCGGCCATTGACCATCACTTCCTGCTTCCCTTCCGCCAGGTTATCCATAACGGTGCGCTCAGGATCAAGCTCGGCGCGATGCTGATCGAAATAAGCCACTTCCAGCTTGGTTCCGCAGTGAATCCGGCCGCTGGTCGGCATCAGTTCGCCCAGCATCAGTTTCAGCAGCGTGGTTTTACCACAGCCATTCGGTCCGACCAGCGCGATTTTATCGCCGCGCTGTACCTGCGCGGAGAAATTGCGGGTCAAAACTTTATTATCGACCTGATAATTGACATCTTCCAGCTCAAACACAATTTTTCCGGAGCGCGCCGCTTCTTCCACCTGCATTTTCGCCGTTCCCATGACTTCACGGCGCTGCGAACGTTCCTGACGCAACGCTTTCAAGGCGCGAACCCGGCCTTCGTTACGTGTACGGCGAGCTTTAATTCCCTGCCGGATCCACACCTCTTCCTGCGCCAGCTTGCGATCGAATTCCGCATTCTGCAACTCTTCTACACGCAGCGCTTCTTCTTTTCCTTCCAGGTATTTATCGTAATTCCCCGGCCAGGAAACCAGCTTACCGCGATCCAAATCGACGATTCGCGTCGCCATGTTTCGGATAAAAGAACGGTCATGGGAAATAAACACGATACTGCCCTGGAAAGTTTTCAGGAATGTTTCCAGCCAATCAATGGTTTCGATATCCAGATGGTTGGTCGGTTCATCCAGCAACAACACCCTGGGCGCGCTTACCAACGCCCTTCCCAGCGCCGCTTTACGTAACCAGCCCCCGGATAATGAAGCCAGCGGAGCATCAGCCTTCAGTCCCAACTGTTCCAGCACTTCATGGATGCGGCTTTCCAACTGCCACAATCCCTGATGCTCAAGAATCTCCTGCAGCGTGGCCAGCTGATTCATGTTCTTTTCGCTAGGATCGGTTTCAACCAGCCGCAGCGTGGCATGATAATTTTTTAGGTAATCCGCCTGAGCCGCAACGCCTTCGGCGACAAAATCAAAGACGGTTCCCGCGACATCGCGCGGCGGATCCTGTTGCAGCCGGGCAACGATCAGATCCTGCTCATAGGTGATCCGCCCGTCATCCAGCGGAATCTCGCGCGCCAGTATTTTCAGCAGCGTTGATTTGCCCGCGCCATTACGGCCAACCAGACAGACGCGTTCGTTTTCTTCGATATGAAGTTCTGTGTTATCCAACAACGGCGCATCACTGAATGATAACCATGCGCCTGATACACTGATTAATGACATTGTTATTACTTTTCCTCGCCGGCATGCGTTAGCAGCCAGCAGTTATGAATTTGACGGTTGCGGGCAAAATCCTGTGACTGCGTACGGGCGGTGATCTCTTTCGCCACCAGGCCTAACGCCGTTAATCCCGCGATATCCATCTGGAATCCGCGTTTATTGTTGGAAAACATGATCGTCCCGCCACGGCGCAACAGACGTTTAAGATCTTTCATCAAGGCCAGATGATCGCGCTGTACGTCAAACGAGTCCTCCATCCGTTTAGAGTTGGAAAACGTCGGGGGATCGATGAAAATGACATCAAACTGTTCATTGGCACCGCGCAGCCACGACAGGCAGTCCGCGTGGATCAGGCGGTGCTGACGTCCGGTCAGACCGTTGGCGCGCAGGTTTTTTTCCGCCCATTCCAGATAGGTGCGCGACATATCCACGGTGGTAGTGGTGCGCGCCCCGCCCAACCCGGCATGCACGCTGGCGGTGCCGGTATAGGCGAACAGATTGAGAAAATCCTTACCCTGGCTCATTTCACCCAGCATTTTTCGGGCAATGCGGTGATCGAGGAACAAGCCGGTATCCAGATAATCCGTCAGGTTGACCCACAGTTTGGCGTTATACTCCTCTACCAGCAAAAATTCGCCTTTCTGCGCCAGTTTTTCATATTGGCTTTTTCCTTTCTGACGCTCACGGGTCTTTAGAATCAGGCGATTTGACGGCAGTTCCAGCACGCTCAGGGTGGCATTGATCACATCAAACAGGCGCTGGCGGGCTTTCTGCGCATCAATGGTTTTTGGCGGCGCATACTCTTGCACCACCACCCAACTGCCATAACGGTCAACCGCCACATTGTACTCAGGCAGATCGGCGTCATACAGGCGATAGCATTCAATCCCCTGCTGGCGCGCCCACTTATCCAACTTGCGCAGGTTTTTACGCAGGCGGTTGGCAAAGTCCTCGGCAATCTGCCCGGCGTTTTCGCCTTGGCTTTCCGCCAGTTGATAATTTTTCTGCACACAGTCCAGCGGGCCGTTTTTAGCCTTAAACTGACGCTCTGCGCGTAGTTGCAGACAGCTAAGCAATTCCGGCGAGGCGCTGAACAGCGACAATTGCCAACCGCCGAAATCGCTTTTCATCTTACGTCCCAGCATATTATGCAGCGCAATCAGCGCCGGTTCGCTGTCCAAACGCTCGCCATATGGCGGGTTACTGACTATCGTGCCCTTCGGCCCATCCGGTAATGGATTCTGCAACTGCGTCGCGTCTTTCACGCCGAATGTGATGAGATCCCCCACCCCGGCACGACGGGCATTCGCGCGGGCGATATCAATCACCCGGCGATCGTTATCTGAACCAAAGAAACGGGAAGGGGTGTCCCGCAACCCCTGGAGAGCGCGTTGTTGCGCGTCTGCGGTCACTTCGCGCCACAACGCCGCATCATGCTGTAGCCAGGCATTAAATCCCCAGTGGGTGCGATATAAGCCAGGGGCGCGATCGGCCGCAATCATCGCCGCTTCAATCAGCAACGTACCGGAACCACACATCGGATCGATCATGGGCGTGCCTTTTTGCCAGCCCGAACGCAACACGATTGCCGCGGCCAGATTCTCTTTCAGCGGCGCCAGCCCCGCCAAATCGCGATAGCCGCGCTGATGCAGTCCATCACCGCTGAGATCCAACGCCACGCTGGCCGTATCACGCTGCAAAAAAACATTGATGCGGATGTCCGGCTGCTGCTTGGCCACATCAGGACGCTGCCCCGTCTTACGGCTAAAGCTGTCCACAATCGCGTCTTTTACTTTTAATACGCCGTACTGGCTATTGCGGATATCTTCGTTGGTGCCGGTAAAATGTACGGCGAAGGTTTTATCAACCCTGAAAATCGTCGACCAATCAATCGCCTGTACTCCCAGATACAAATCCAGATCGCTGTGTACCTTGAATTCATTCAGCGGCAGCAAAATGCGCGATGCCAGC
The DNA here is from genome assembly GCF_002291445.1 of Brenneria goodwinii. Taxonomy (NCBI): domain Bacteria; kingdom Pseudomonadati; phylum Pseudomonadota; class Gammaproteobacteria; order Enterobacterales; family Pectobacteriaceae; genus Brenneria; species Brenneria goodwinii. The sequence goes on from NZ_CP014137.1 coordinate 2,034,481, forward strand.
CTGCTCCACAGCAGGCTTTGATATAGCAGACGATTATCTCCCTGAAAATGCACCCCGCCCTGCACCACGGCACAGGCCTGAGCGCCCAGCGCCTCAAGCTCATTTTTTAATAATTCTTCCAAACCACGGGCCGTGCTGGCAAACAGAGCATTCATATCGTCGATATCACCAATCAAGAAAATTGAGGCGCATTATAGCTAATCCGTGACACTTGTCATAAAGTTGCCGTTTTACTTTAGCAAGGAACAGGTAGTGATCGGCGTAACGCGGCTTTATATTCATCCGGTAAAATCCATGCGTGGATTACAGTTGTCCCACTCCATGGTGTCTGCCAGCGGTCTGGCGCACGATCGTACCTTTATGGTTACGGAACCTGATGGCACATTTATCACCGCCCGTCAGCATCCGCAAATGGTGTTGTTTACCCCGGCGTTGTTACCCGACGGCCTGTTTATTTCCGCTCCTGATGGCCAGACCGTCAGCGTCCGCTTTGCGGATTTCATTCATTCCCCTCAGCCAACCGAAGTCTGGGGCAATCACTTTACGGCGCAGATCGCCCCCGACGTCATCAATGATTGGCTGAGCCAATATTTCCAACGCCCAGTACAGCTGCGTTGGCTCGGCAATGAACCGTCCCGCCGCGTTAAAAAGCGGCCTGAAATTCCGCTCTCTTTTGCTGACGGCTACCCTTTCTTGCTGATCAATGAAGCCTCTTTTCAGTTGCTTCGTCAGCGTTGCCCGGCAGGCATCAAGCTGGAACAATTCCGCCCTAACCTGGTGATAACCGGCGCGGCGGCATTTGCAGAAGATAGCTGGCAGACTATTCGCATCGGCGATGTGATATTCGATGTCGCCAAGCCCTGTAGCCGCTGCGTGCTGACGACGGTCAGTATTGAACGAGGCAGAAAGCACCCTACGGCTGAACCGCTGACGACACTACAGTCTTTCCGCACCGCTGAAAATGGCGATGTTGATTTTGGTCTGAACCTGATTGCTCGCAATAACGGAATTATTCGGGTTGGCGATACGCTGGAAGTGCTGGCGACCAAGCCGCCTCGTGTATATGGCGCCGGCAACGTGGCGGAAAATACGCCGACCCCGCTGCAAAGCGAAAAAACGATAACCATTCACTATCAGGGAAAAAGTCTGAAAGGAAACAATCAACAAATCCTGCTGGAACAGTTGGAGCAGCAAGGCGTCCGTATTCCCTACTCCTGCCGAGCCGGGATATGCGGGTGTTGTAAACTGACATTAGTCAGCGGCGAAGTTTCAACGGTAAAGAAAAACTCAATTGCCGATAACGGCGAAATTCTGGCCTGCAGCTGCATTCCACAAGGCGATATCAGCCTGCAGTAATACCCGCGTTAAACCACTCTGGCATAGTGAAAAGGCGATGCGTCTTGATTATCGACATCCTGAATGGCGACCGGTAATAATCTGTCGTGCATGATTTTTATCGCATCCCCGAGAATCATCTTTTTCGCATTGAGATCGAGTTGCTCTTGGGCCAGCAGACACAGGCTGGCCTTATCACCGGCTTCCGCAACCAGAAAATATGCCGAGTCATGATTCCCGGTTAATTGCACCTGAACGATATCGCCCGTCTGCGGAGCAAACATATTACCGGCGGGCTGCTGCACGAAATGCCAGCTTTTGGGCATCAGCGGTTTAAGAAAACGGCTGGCCACCAGCGCATTCAATATTAATTCACCCTGCAGATCGCGGCTCAATGCCATCTTCTGGCATTTTTCGTTGTAGGTAAAAAACAGCGCCGCGTCATCAACACAGAATGCGCATTCATTAAAAGCATCCGGCGTGAGCATTTTGGATGGGAAACGAGAACGGAATAACATGCCGTTGGCAAGATCCAACATCAGCCGATCATGTTCAGCATCAAAATACCAGCGCCAGCTATCGTCAGGTTTTAACTTCATATTATTTACCCTTCGCCTTTTGTTACACCAATATCGGAAATGGCTGATTGCAGAATCCCTGCAATAAAAAACCGGCAGGTGTTGATAGTTTATTTATTGACTGGGTAAAATATAGACTAGCCGGGGGAATAAATAAACCCCCCGGATATAAATGAATGCACGAAATGATTAGATATGTGTAACGATATCTTTAATCAGACGCGGACCGCGGAAAATAAAGCCTGAATATATCTGAATCAACGTAGCGCCTGCGTCCAGTTTTTCGCGCGCGGCAATCAAAGAATCAATCCCGCCGACGCCGATAATCGGCAAACGCCCGGCTAATTCCTGGGATAGTCGACGAATAATTTCCGTACTCTGCAGTTGCAAAGGACGGCCGCTTAATCCTCCGGTCTGCCCGCAGTGATTTAATCCCTGGATCAGTTTTCTATCGAGCGTAGTATTAGTTGCAATGACCCCATCAATATTATGACGTACCAGGCTATCCGCTATTTGGATCAATTCTTCCTCAGAAAGATCCGGCGCGATCTTTACCGCCACCGGTACATATTTCTGATATTTCTCATTTAACTCTGCCTGTTTATTCTTTATCGACAGTAAAAGATCGTCCAACGCCTCACCATATTGCAGACTGCGCAATCCTGGCGTATTGGGCGAAGAGATATTTATTGCGATATAACCCGCATGGGAATAGATCTTATCCATGCAGATCAGATAATCCTCTTTCCCCTGTTCGACCGGCGTATCTTTATTTTTTCCGATATTAATCCCCAATACGCCGCCAAAACGTGATTTCTTCACATTCTCGACCAGATAATCGACGCCTCGATTATTAAATCCCATCCGATTAATCAATCCTTCCGCTTCAACAATACGGAATAATCTCGGCTTATCATTTCCTGGTTGCGGACGAGGCGTAACGGTTCCCACTTCAATGAAGCCAAATCCCATTGCGCCCAGCGCATCAATACAGTCGCCGTCTTTATCAAGTCCGGCGGCCAGACCCAGCGGATTTTTAAATGACAGCCCCATACAGTTAACGGGTTTGGTAGGAACAGATTGACGGACGAGAAATTCAAAAGGGGTATGGGTAATACGGCGTAATTGTTGGAAGGTCAGCTCATGTGCCCGTTCCGGATCGAACTGAAACAGGGCTTTCCTGATAAAGGGATAGAACATATTGTCTCCTGAGATCCCAATCGCAAATGAATAAAGTCAGAATACCGTTGAGAACGGTAGCCTCTTTTTAGGATGATGTCCCCTTCTTTTATTATAAGAAGGATTGTTTATCTGATTCACGGATTTTTCGGTTTTCTTTGGACCGAATGATAATTTATTAAATATTCCTTGATATTTAACCATGATTTATGATATAGGACTGCATTTTTGTTTGTAGCGATAACCTGCGCATACCCATATGAAAAACACATGACAGCCTCCGCACAAACCCCAAGCGTAAGCGTAAACAACGGCTTGGCAGTAGCTTAGCTACTACATAATATAATTCGTTTTTTATAAAAATTATCAAAATTACTGGCTAAAAAAATAAAAAAAATGGCTTAATATAATATAAATTTACTTTATTAAAAAATAAAAATCCGCGTAACATCATGAAAGTTAGCTAAATTTTTATTCTTGGGATTATTAATAAAATCATCTTTATGGTAAAAATACCGCGCTTACATTTTGTAAAAGGAAAATACTAAAGATGAACAAACATAGAATTAAAAAAATTGCTTTAATAGGGATCGTTGCTTCTTCTCTGGTCTTATCTGGATGTGGAGCCATGAGCACAGCAATAAAAAAAAGAAACCTTGAAGTCAAAACTCAAATGAGTGAAACGATCTGGTTAGATCCGTCAAATGAAAAGACCGTGTATTTACAGATCAAAAATACCTCAGATAAAGATATGGGTACATTACAAGGCAAAATCGCACATGATGTTCAGGCCAAAGGGTACATCATTGTGTCCTCCCCCGACGATGCTTACTACTGGATCCAAGCTAATGTGTTAAAAGCGGATAAGATGGATCTCCGCGATGCACAACGATTTTTGAGCCAAGGATATGAAGGTGCGGCGCTGGGAGCAGCACTAGGCGCGGGCATTACCGCATATAACAGCAACTCTTCCGGCGCTGCGCTTGGCGTTGGTTTAGCTGCAGGTCTAATCGGTATGGCTGCTGATGCAATGATTGAGGACGTGAACTATTCAATGATTACTGATGTTCAAATTTCTGAAAAAACTAAAACATCCGTAACGACAGATAATATCGCGGCCTTACGACAAGGCACGTCAGGCGCAAAAATTCAGACAAGCATCGAGAAAGGTAATCAGCATAGATATCAGACTCGCGTTGTGTCTAATGCCAATAAAGTCAATCTGAAGTTTGAAGAAGCCAAACCTATTCTGGAAGAACAATTGGCCAAGTCCATCGCAAACATTTTCTAAATTTTTACCGGGCTACTGCAAAGAAAAGACAGCAGTGGCCCAATTTATTTTCCATAACCGCTGCTAATTCAACACGCTTTATCGTTTGAAACGCATCAGCAAAAGCTACACACAGCAACACAATCATGCAGTGTGTAGCTTATTCCACACCTTAGTCCTGCAACGCCTTGCCGATTTTCTCAAACAGATCGCCGGATAAATTATCCAATGTTTTCAACTGTTCCAGCGCCTGACGCATTAGCGCCTGACGCTTTGCGTCATAGCGTTTTAAACGGATTAATGGCTCGATCAGGCGAGCGGCGACCTGCGGATTGCGCGTATTGAGATCGGTAAGAACCTCGGTCAGGAAACAATAGCCGCTGCCATCTTCCGCATGAAAGGCGGATGGATTGGATGCGGTAAACGCGCCTATCAGCGAACGCAGACGGTTTGGGTTATTCAAGCTGAACGAGCGGTGTTGCAGCAGCCCGCGAACCCGTTCAAGCACATCCGCTGCCGGACTGGTGGCCTGCAAGGTAAACCATTTATCCATAACCAGACCATCCTGATGCCAGCGATCGTCAAAACTGGCCAACAGCGCATCGCGCCCCGGCAACTGCGCGCTCACTGCCGCAGACAGGGCAGCCAGCGAATCAGTCATGTTATCTGCCCGCTGGTATTGCGTGGAGACCAGTTTGTCTGCCTGGGCTTCATCGCCGAACGCCAGATAGTACAGACACACATTACGCAACGCGCGTTTACCGATATCTTCATGCTCGATACGATATTGCGACAGTTGGTTGTTACGATAAACCGCCAGCCACTCGTCAGCCATCTCTTTCGCCATCGCGCGAACCAGGCCGTCACGCACGGCCGCAATGGCCACAGGATCGATGGTCTCAAACAATTCGGCGATTTCATTTTCGCTCGGCAACGTCAGGATCTGCGATGCCAGCATGGGATCCAGATTCTCATCCAACAAAATAGCGCGGAATGCATCAACCACATGCATAGGCAGCGAAAGCGACTGTTTTTGCTGATAACGGGCCACATTCAGGCGAATGTAATTTGCCAGCAGGCTTTGCGCCGCATCCCAACGGGAAAACGCATTGCTGGCATGACGCATCAGGAACGTCAGTTGATCGTCGCTCCAGGCATAATTCAGTTTTACCGGTGCGGAAAACTCGCGAAGTAGAGAAGGAACCGGTTGGCATGGCACCCGATCAAAAATAAAGGTTTGTTCCGCCTCGGTAACATTTAACACCGAAGACAACATCTCGCCGTTTCTCTGCAATGGGATCGCCTGCCCGAGCTGATCATACAGCTCGATATCCAGCGGAATATGCAGCGGCAGTTTAGCCTGTTTATCCGCCCCTACCGGCGTCATTTGACTGACGACCAGTTTGTATTGCTGGGATTGAGCGTCATAATCATCGCGGATAGTCAGCACCGGTGTTCCTGACTGACTGTACCAGCGGCGGAACTGGGTCAGATCCACGCCGGAAGCGTCTTCCATCGCCTGAACAAAATCATCACAGGTCGCCGCGCTGCCGTCATGGCGCTCGAAATAGAGCCGCATGCCTGCCTGGAACTTTTCTTCGCCTAACAAGGTATGCATCATGCGGATCACTTCCGATCCTTTTTCGTACACGGTCAGCGTATAGAAGTTATTCATTTCTATAACCTGATCGGGACGAATCGGGTGTGACATCGGGCTGGCGTCTTCGGCAAACTGCGCCCCGCGCATCACCCGGACATTATCAATCCGATTGACCGCGCGCGAACCCAGATCGGAGCTGAACTCCTGATCGCGGAAAACCGTCAGCCCCTCTTTCAGACTAAGCTGGAACCAGTCGCGGCAGGTCACGCGGTTACCGGTCCAGTTATGGAAATATTCGTGGCCAATCACCGCTTCAATATTCAGGTAATCTTTATCGGTCGCGGTTTCGGCCTTCGCCAGCACATATTTGGAGTTGAAAACGTTCAGCCCCTTGTTTTCCATCGCGCCCATGTTGAAGAAGTCCACCGCAACAATCATGTAGATGTCGAGGTCGTACTCCAGCCCAAAGCGGGTTTCATCCCATTTCATGGCATTTTTCAATGACGCCATCGCCCAAGCGGCACGATCCAGATTGCCACGGTCAACATACAGCTCAAGCGCCACATCACGGCCGGATCGGGTGGTAAAACGATCCCGCAGTACATCAAAATCGCCCGCAACCAACGCAAACAGATAGCAGGGCTTCGGGAACGGATCCTGCCATTCGATCCAGTGACGGCCATCATCCAGATCGCCCTGAGCGACACGGTTGCCGTTGGAAAGCAGATATGGGTAGCGCGATTTGTCCGCGGTGATACGCGTGGTAAATTTCGCCAGCACGTCCGGACGATCAAGATAATAGGTAATATGGCGGAAACCTTCCGCCTCACACTGCGTACACAGCGCTTCGCCAGACTGATACAACCCTTCCAGCGCGCTATTGGCCGCCGGGTTGATTTCTGTTTCAATACTCAACGTAAACTCAGCCGGTAACTGCGTCAGCAGCAGCCCATCATCCCGTTGCTGATAATGCGACCATGACGAGCCGTCAACACTCAGACTCACCAGCTTCAGGCCTTCGCCGTCCAACTTTAACGGCGCGCCCTGCTCGCCTTGCAGCACCACCTGACTCACGGCTGTTACCTTGGTTTTCTCCGCATCCAACTCGAAATTCAGCGCAATGTCTGTAATGCGGTAATCCGGCGCACGGTAATCATGGCGATATTTCACTTGTGGCTGTTGATTCATATAAAGTTTTCACCTCGTCATAAGCTTCAGAAACTCAGTCTATGCCTGTTACGTCAATGTTACCACGACAAAATAATAAGAATAATAATCCCGCCAGAGCACGTTTGAATCTCGCGTTAAGTGCCCCAATATGTTGTGATGAGGTAATATTTTAATAAGCAGGGTATACTGATCGAACCTTGCCGATTGTCCCGACAGTGGACGCGCGTTTAACGAGGATGCTGTAACGCATTATGACTTTACACACTTCCCCGATTCTAACGTCATTACTGGATACCGACGCCTATAAACTGCATATGCAACAGGCGGTGTATCATCATTATTATGATGTCGATGTAGCGGCTGAGTTCCGCTGCCGCAGTGATGAACTGTTAGGAATCTATGCTGAAGAGATAACCGAGCAGGTTGCTCTTATGCGGTTCTTGGCCCTGAGCGACGAAGAATACCGCTATCTTTCTTCCCTGCCTTTCTTTAAGCAGGATTATCTGGACTGGCTGCGTAAGTTTCGTTTCGATCCGCAGCAGGTCAGTATTGAAAATCATCACGGCAGACTGGATATTCGTATCGCCGGGCCGTGGCGCGAAGTTATTTTATGGGAAGTCCCCTTGCTGGCGGTAATTAGCGAGGTGGTTCATCGCAACCGGTCGCCCCAGGTTGAACTCTCTCAGGCGATTGATCAGCTGCATAAAACGCTTGAGCACTTCCGTACAATCAGCGCGGATGTCGATATCAGCCATTTCAAACTGATGGATTTCGGCACCCGCCGCCGTTTCTCACGCGACGTGCAGCAAGCGATCGTCAGTACGTTGCAGGCCGAGTTCCCTTATTTAATCGGCACCAGCAACTATGATTTGGCGCGACGTTTAAAATTGGCGCCCGTTGGCACTCAGGCTCACGAATGGTTCCAGGCCCATCAGCGAATCAGCCAGGAGCTTGCCAACAGCCAACGCGCCGCGTTACAGATGTGGTTGTACGAATACCCCGATCAGTTAGGTATCGCGCTGACAGACTGCATTACCATGGACGCCTTTTTACGCGACTTCGACTATTCGTTCGCCAACTCTTATCAGGGACTGCGGCATGACTCTGGCGATCCTATCGACTGGGGTGAAAAGGCCATCGCCCATTATCACCGTTTGGATATCGATCCGCTAAGCAAGACGCTGGTGTTCTCTGATAATTTGAACCTCGACAAATCCCTGAGCATCTACCGCCACTTCTGGCAACGGGTCAATCTGGTGTTTGGTATAGGAACGCGGCTCACATGTGATATTCCGGGCGTTAATCCATTGAATATCGTTATTAAGCTAGTGGAGTGCAATGGCAAACCCGTGGCGAAACTTTCCGACAGCCCCGGCAAAACCATTTGTCAGGATCAGGCTTTCGTCTCTGAACTGCGTAAGGCTTTTGACCTGCCGCGCGTCAGAAAAGCCAGTTGAGCGCCGCTTATTCTCTCCCGATTGACTAATCTTTGACCCACTCTTGCCGGAATGCATAAAACTTATGTCATTCCGGCGATTTCTGCTTGTGTCCTGCCTAACGGCAAGTAACATAGCAAAACCCCAATATTCAAGGTTGCTGGCAAACATTAGTCTGCCGCTCGCTTATCTAATTATTGTGGCGTTATGTTCAGACTCATCGTTGTCATTCCCGCTCAGGCGGGAGTCTGCCCGCACCGACGACTCGGTGCCGCATTCGCGAGTATGACGGCAGGAATAACGGGCAATACGTCACGGCGATTGCGGAATAATGCGCGTCTGCCAACTATCGCATTGGGACTGTTACGTTTTTAAACCCTATTAATTGAAGAGAGAATTTTATGAGCGTAGTGCCTGTAGTCGACGTACTGCAAGGCCGTGTCGCCGTTGACAGCGAAGTCACCGTGCACGGCTGGGTGCGTACCCGGAGAGATTCTAAAGCCGGTATCTCCTTTGTGGCCGTTTATGACGGATCCTGCTTTAATCCATTACAGGCGGTGGTTAATAATAATCTCTCTAATTATCAAGATGACGTTCTGCGTCTGACCACCGGTTGTTCCGTGGAAATAACGGGCAAGGTCGTTGCGTCGCCAGGCGAAGGTCAGAGCTTCGAATTGCAGGCATCGGCGGTAAATGTGGTCGGCTGGGTTGACGATCCGGACACCTATCCGATGGCGGCCAAACGCCACAGTATCGAATATCTGCGTGAAGTCGCGCATTTACGCCCCCGCACCAACCTCATCGGCGCCGTTGCTCGCGTTCGCCATACGTTAGCGCAGGCGGTTCACCGCTTCTTCAACGAGAATGGTTACTTCTGGGTTTCAACCCCGCTGATCACCGCATCTGATACCGAAGGCGCCGGTGAAATGTTCCGGGTATCCACGCTCGATCTGGAAAACCTGCCGCGTACCGAACAAGGCAAAGTCGACTTCAGCGAAGACTTTTTCGGTAAAGAAGCCTTCCTGACGGTTTCCGGCCAGTTGAATGGCGAAGCCTATGCCTGCGCGCTTTCCAAAATTTATACCTTTGGCCCGACCTTTCGCGCGGAGAACTCCAACACCAGCCGTCATCTGGCGGAATTTTGGATGATCGAGCCAGAAGTGGCCTTTGCTGCGCTGGACGATATCGCCGGGTTAGCGGAAAACCTGTTGAAATACGTGTTCAAAGCCGTTCTTGACGAACGTGCTGATGACATGGCGTTTTTTGCCCAACGTGTAGATAAAGATGCGGTCAACCGTCTGGAAAACTTTGTCAGCTCTGATTTCGCCCAAATTGATTACACCGACGCCGTTGAAATTCTGCTGAACTGCGGCCAGTCATTCGAAAACCCGGTTTACTGGGGCGTCGATCTCTCTTCCGAGCACGAACGTTACCTGGCGGAGAAACATTTCAAAGCGCCGGTAGTGGTTAAAAACTATCCGAAAGATATCAAAGCGTTCTATATGCGCATGAACGACGATGGCAAGACCGTCGCCGCCATGGACGTATTAGCGCCGGGAATTGGTGAAATCATCGGGGGTTCTCAGCGTGAAGAACGCTTGGATCAACTCGATCAACGTATGGAAGAGATGGGACTGAATAAGGAAGACTACTGGTGGTATCGCGATCTGCGCCGCTACGGCACCATCCCGCATTCTGGTTTCGGACTGGGATTTGAACGCCTGGTGGCCTATGTTACCGGTGTACAAAATGTGCGCGATGTTATTCCTTTTCCAAGGACGCCGAGGAGCGCCGGCTTTTAAATAAAAATTTAATATAAGTAAAACAAATATGTAGAAAAGGAGGGCCGAGAAATTCGGCTCTTTTTTTTAAACTTAGAGATCTCTCACAAAGTTCCCTATTTTTTACATTTTGAAATACAATATTTCCATTTGTTACCCGATTACGAAGTTAGTATCATTTTCGGAGTGGATTAACAGGCCGGTGAATGGAAAACTGCGTTCAGACACAGGAAGACACCAAACTTTCAGGAATAGTTCCGTAAGAAATTATTTATGGCAGTGGCAGGTGTCTTATATAACACCAATGAGGGTAATAATGATGAAGCGCAATATTCTTGCAGTGGTAATCCCGGCTCTGTTAGCAGCTGGTGCAGCAAATGCAGCAGAAATCTACAATAAAGACGGCAACAAGCTGGATTTAACCGGTCGCGTACATGCCGGTTATACGTTCAACGGTGGCGATACTGCGAATGACGATAACACCTATGCTCGTCTGGGCTTCAAAGGTGAAACTCAAATCGCAGACCAACTGACCGGTTATGGCCGCTTCGAATATCAGTTTGACGGTAGCACATCAGAAGACAATCAGACTGGTCGCGATGACAAAACTCGTTTCGCGTTTGCCGGTCTGAAATATGGTGATTTCGGTTCTTTCGACTACGGTCGTAACTACGGTATCACCTACGACACTCTGGCCTGGACCGACGTGCTGCCGGAAAACGGCGGTGATTCCGGTGTTGCCGACACCCTGGCGGGTCGTACCGGTAATGCCGCTACCTATCGTAACAGCAATTTCTTCGGTCTGGTTGATGGCCTGAAATTCGGTCTGCAATATGTTGCTAAAGACGAGAATGCTTCTGGTAATCTTTCTCGCAGCCACGGCGATGCCTGGGGCACGTCTCTGTCCTATGAATCCGAAATCGGCATTGGTGTTATTGCGTCTTACGCTGCCTATGACCGTCTGAATACTCAGCGTACAGGTAATGCGGTTGGCGCTGGCGCCATCGGTGGTCAAAATGCAGATATCTGGGCGACCGGTCTGAAATATGACGCCAACAATATCTATTTGGCTGCAACCTATGGTCAAGCCCGTAACTTCTACAACATCAATAGTGCCAACGGTATCGCTGATGAGAGCAAGATCTTTGAAGTTGTTGCCCAGTATAACTTCGACTTCGGTCTGACTCCGACTCTGGCCTATGTCTCCAGAAAAGACAAAGTTGATAGCCCGACAGCCACTAACACTGGCCGTAACGACTATGCGGTTAAATACGCAAGTGTTGGCGCGACCTATGCCTTTAACAAGAACTTCTCCACTTACGCTGAATACGATATCAGCCTGATTGATAGCGATAACGCTTACGGCATTAATGATGACGACATCGTTAACGTTGGTGTGATTTACCAGTTCTAAGTTTGGCAATGCAGCTGTAGCGATTTGATCGCTCTTCTCGCATAAGGAAAGCAGCGCTTCGGCGCTGCTTTTTATTTTATGACGATACACGCACTGACAAGGACGACGGGTGTATATATATGAACAGATTCCCTATAACGGCCCTCTCTCTTCAAGACCATCTTTATTCTTGCCCGCAAATGTAACGTCCCCTGATTATTTCCCTTTATTTTAACCCAGGCGGTTGGCAAAGCCTTTTACTGGCGGTAATCTGAGAAACCGTGCTTAACCCCTCTGTATGCAATGGAATATATAATCAATGTTTGAAAATATCTCTGCCGCACCCGCCGATCCTATACTCGGACTGTCCGATCTTTTCCGCGCGGATGAGCGTCCGCATAAGATCAATCTGGGAATTGGCGTTTATAAAGATGAAACCGGTAAAACGCCGGTATTAACCAGCGTCAAAAAAGCAGAACAATTTCTGCTAGAAAATGAAACCACCAAAAACTATCTGAGCATTGACGGCCTGCCGGCATTCGGTCTATGCACCCAAGAACTGCTGTTTGGTAAAGAAAACAGTATCATTGCCGACAAACGCGCCCGCACAGCACAAACACCGGGCGGTACCGGTGGCCTGCGCGTTGCCGCCGATTTTCTGGCTAAACAGACCAGCGCCAAGCGCATTTGGATAAGTAACCCAAGCTGGCCGAATCACAAGAACGTTTTCTCCAACGCTGGCCTGGAAGTCTGTGAATACAGTTACTATGACGCGGCCAATCACTCACTAGACTTTAATGGCCTGTTAAGCAGCCTAGCTGCGGCTCAGGCTGGCGATGTGGTTCTGTTCCACGGCTGCTGTCATAATCCTACAGGGATCGATCCTACGGCCGAACAGTGGTCGCAGCTCGCTGAGCTTTCTGTAGAAAAAGGTTGGTTGCCGCTATTTGATTTCGCCTATCAGGGTTTTGCCCGTGGACTGGAAGAAGACGCGGAAGGCCTGCGTATCTTTGCTGAAAAACATAAAGAGCTGATTGTTTGCAGTTCTTACTCCAAAAACTTCGGCTTATACAATGAACGTGTAGGCGCCTGTACGCTGGTTGCCGCCGATGCCGCCACCGCCGATAAAATTTTCAGCCAGGTGAAAGCGGTTATTCGCGCAAACTACTCTAACCCGCCGTCACACGGCGCTGCCGTCGTTGCCACCATTCTATCCAATGATGCTCTGAGAGCCATCTGGGAGCAGGAGTTGACGGCAATGCGCGAACGTATCCAACGTATGCGCCAGCTGTTTGTTAATACGTTGCAGGAGAAAGGCGCCAAACAGGATTTCTCTTTCATTATTAACCAAAACGGCATGTTCTCATTCAGTGGCCTGACGAAAGAGCAGGTTCTGCGTTTACGTGACGAATTCGGCGTTTATGCCGTTAACTCCGGTCGTATTAACGTGGCCGGCATGACGCCGGAAAATATGGCTCCGCTGTGTGAAGCCATTGTCGCCGTGCTATAACGCATTCATACGCATATAATTCTAAAGCCAGCCCTGCGGCTGGCTTTATCATTTCAAGCATTCGGCGTCTGTTCTGACGTGTACCGTTCCCTCCGGCTATTCAGCGCGGCTTGGCTATATTAAATTGATCCAAAACAGGATTTACCGTACGTGCAAAGTCCGCACGGCGATGCCTCAACTTACTTTTAGCGTTGAAAAAACCGACCAGATCGGCAATCCCCATCCCTAGAGCAAGCGCGCCGCTCACGGCCCAACCGACAGGGCCAGCCGCCGCTCCCACCGCCGATGCGGCGGCGGCTCCCGCGGCCTCCCCGGCTATTGCGCCAACCACTTTACCGACCACGGCCGTTCCCGCACGCTCCACTAACCCAACCACCACTTTATTACCGGCGGCTCTGGTCAAATCAGTCGTGTGCATTGATGCCTGACTAAAGCTGACGGCTTTATGCAGTCCGTTTTCTGCCATTTCAAGCGCGCTTTTTATGCCAGGCCGTTCGGTCTCTTTCTGCGTTGACGACGACGAGTAACCATTTGATGATGTCAAAAAGGCAGCCGGCTCCTCAAGCAGCGCCTGAGCTAATTCGGCATCGGACAATTGCAGCCGCAAAGATTCCTGATGAACGTTCTGTTCAAAATGACGGATAACATCGCTATCCTGCTGCAACGTTTCGATATGCTGCATCAGTTGTTGTTCTGTCTGCGACGTATCACGATATTGCCGGCCCGCAATCACCTGTTCAAGCGTCTGCTGAAGCCTGATCAACGTTGCCGCTTTCTGGGATCCACTGTAGTCCTGGGGCCGGTCAAAAACCTCCTCATCCAGATCGGATATGTCGGTTTTCGCCGCCAGCCCCAGCGCCGCCGCATTATGAAAAGTACCCGACGCCTGTTGCGGATCCGCCGGCGCCCGATCTTTTATCCAGCTTTTGATGTCCTTGAACATCAGCTTACCGTCATGTGCAACCCGGGCCAGCTTCTCGCCTTTGACATCCGCATGTTCAAGCTCGCCAAACAGGCCGGGATGCGACCACAGTTTGGCCGCCGAGTGCAACATGGGCGACAGCGCCGGGTTGTCATTCACAATGGCCTGAAGATCGGTCAACGTAGATGTACGTTTATTTTCTGTCGGCTGCGCATTGGCGGATGATTTCGCCGGATCGGCCGCCTGAATCAGCGGGGCATTGGCCAATAACATTGCCGATGACTGAACGAGCCGTCGTGACTGTGCGTCGGCGTCCGGGTGGGCCTCGTTATAGTCTCGCAGACTATCCTGCGCATCTTCGGTTCGTTTCTCCATATTTTTGATAAAACTTTTAATATCCCGGCGAGAGATATAACCATCAGCTTTACCGCCGTCCTTGCCGGTATCCAGCGCGGTCAGCAACGCCGGATTCCGCCGGATATACGCCATCGCTTTATCGGCGTCCGCACCACCGTCGAGCAGCATCCGAGCCGCCGCCAGCGGGCGGTTCAGCTGCTGTGCCGCCGCGCCCCGCTCGCCTTCAGGTAAATGTTCGAGCAGTGGTTGCCACTTATTAAGCGCTTTTGTAATGCTGTATTTGGATTGATCCAGAAAACTCCCGTCAATGACCTTCTCTTCGTCAGAACGCGCTAAAAAGCGCTTCCCTGCCAGCGCCGGTGCGGCGGGACGTTGTAAAAGATCGAATTGCGCTGAACCAGCAGCAGACGATGCGGGAGGATGAGAGGATTGACCAAATTCGATAGCCGCCCCTGTCGAAGACGAAGCACGGGCCATTGGCGCTGCGACGTCATGAGTATTAACTGTGACTCCCGACCAGGCGCTGCTGCCGCCATCGATACGACTCACCACATCCATTCTCCTTAACTAACCGATACATCCGTATTCCTTTGGTGGAGAAAACCGCCGCTGAGTTCCAGTTGCGTCTTTATAAATCGGTCTGGCGGGAATAAACGGCAAATAAAAAGGAGAAGGAGGGATTGAAAGAGACTAAAAAATAAAGGCCACATGACGTGATACCAATCAAGCGTGGGGCGGCGATGTTTCCCCTGCTATCGGGCTTAAATGATCTACTGTGGCCGTATTCGGCGCAAATAGCCGCGTCTACAATCCTCTGATAAACGGATTGGTTTTGCGTTCCTGACCAAACGTCGATATCGGCCCATGACCCGGGATAAACGTCACATCATCCCCTAGCGGAAGGAGTTTATTGCGAATCGAAGCAATCAATGCCTGATGATCGCCGCGCGGAAAATCACTGCGCCCAACGCCGCCATTAAAAATCACATCACCTACTTGCGCCAGACGCGATACAGCATCAAAGAAGACGATGTGCCCAGGCGTATGGCCGGGACAATGGAACACCGCAAGCGTAACGTCACCGACCTTGACCTCATCGCCTTCGTCCAACCAGCGGGTGGGAGTTAACGCTTTGCACTCGCTCAAGCCAAACATACGGCTCTGCTCCGGCAGTCCGGCAAGCCAGAAGGCATCTTCAGCCTGCGGGCCAAGAATCGGAACCTGGTAGTATTCAGCGAGTTCAGCCGCCGCGCCGACATGATCCAAGTGACCATGAGTGAGCAGAATTTGCTTAACGGTAATACCCGCTTGGACAACGGCCTGTTTTATTTTATCTGCATCACCGCCGGGATCGACGATTGCCGCCTCGTGCGTTTTCTCGCACCATAATAACGTGCAGTTTTGGCTAAATGCCGTAACGGGAACGATTTGATACTTCATACTGCTCCAAATATACCCTTCATCGTTAAGTTGCCGCGGCGGCTTAACCTTCCTGCGGCTCGAATTAGTTAGAGTATACGCTATTAACCTACCAGGTACGTACTGGGCCGGTGTCAATATGGACAAAGTTACTGCGGGGATAATAACCGACGCCGCCTGCGCGCATTTTTACTGCCGCTTTACGTAGGTTGGCAAGCTGGACGCCATCAATATGAAAATCCATTGCCTGCCCTTTGGTATGATAACTTTGCTTGGCGACGCCTTTATGATGAGCACGCAACTCATTGTTGGTATCTACCGCACGATATCCGGAAATCAGTTGAACGGGTTTGTTTGTTTCCAACATGACCTGTAATCGGTAAAGCTGATCAAAAAGCTGCGGGTCGATGGTTTTAACTTTATTCGCTCGATAATCACGGAAAAAATGATTCAGACGCGATAACTCTTCTTTATTATAACGCCGGCCGTCAAAAAACTCGGTTTTGATTCGTTCGCCCGTATTAAGGTTATTAAGGGTCAAAATACGTGGGCGGGGGGTAGATAACGTTGCGAATGCCTGACCGGGAAGAAGTGCAATACCTAATGCTGCACCACCCAGCGCAAGCCATTTACGGCGATGATTGTCAATATCTTCCATAGAACGGGTTACCTGACTAAAAGAACGGTATATAAAGGCATAAAAACACACTGCCTTGCACCTTAACCGCCTAAGAAAAGCGAGTCAACCCGCTTTACTCAAGGGAGTGCGGGGGATCGCAATGATTCCCCGCCCGGCAGATCTTCTGTCTGTCCGTTAATTCCCGGAATTTTCATTATTTACTGCAATAACAACCCGGCTTTATGTAAAACCTGGGTTCCCGACCTTGCCGTAATATCATAATTGTAAATATCTGTTCTGAATTGCGGCTTGCCATCATCAGCGACCCATGCGGTCAAATAATACAGACTGACCGGAATCCGGTGTTTGATGGACACATAGGTGGTATTGCCCTGTTCCAGGGTGGACGAGATGCGAGCATTATTCCAGCCGGCATCCTGTAATAACAGGTTCGCCAGTTCAGAGGCCTTATTGACGCGCACGCAGCCAGAGCTCAAAGCACGGATATCCTTCTGAAACAGATTATGGTTCGGCGTATCGTGCAGATAAATTGCTTCAGAGTTAGGCATATTGAACTTATAACGCCCGAGAGAATTGTTTGCTCCCGGCGCCTGGCGCAGACGGTAAGGAAAACGTTCCGGCGATACCATGGACCAATCAATCATCATCGGATCAATCGCTTCCGCATCCTGGCTCCAGCCTGCCAATACCGTGTAACCATGACGTTGCAAATAGCCCGGATCGCGGATTACCTTGGGGATAATATCCTGACGCGTTAGCGTCGTAGGGACATTCCATGGCGGATTGACCACCACATTGTACAGAGAGGAACTCATTAGCGGCGTTTTACGCCGTGGCTGACCGACAATAACCCGCGATGACAGCCGCTCCGCGCCATCCTGATAATAAATCAAGGAGTAATTGGGAATATTGACCATAATTCCCGTATGCACATCATCCCGCAGCAAACGTAAACGCTGGATATTCAGCGCCAATAACGTAGCGCGCACCTGCGGAGATACATTTAGCCAGTCGCGGGTCCGCTTACCAATAACGCCGTCATCATCCAGCCCCTGCCAATGTTGGAAACGTTTTACCGCCTCCACCAGTTCGCCACTGTAGATATTCTCAGATTCGACAAGCGCGCCCTCTGTCGGTTGGTTATCCAACGGCTGGCTTACCGCCGCCGTTGCCGAATTTTCGCTGAATAACGGGATAGACGCTTCTGGCGCCAACATCCCCGTTCGCTGCAGAATTTCACGCAACACGGGAATCGACGGGCTTGACTGCCCCGGGCGCAGGCTTTCAGACAGATTTAACGTCGGCCAGGGGTGATTATCGGCCAGCATGTTTTTCAGTGCCTGATGCATTTTGGCATATTGAGAATGCTGTGGCGCCAATGAAGCGACATAAACCGCGCTATTGCCTGATTTCACAGCATGTTGCCACTGGCTGACCACGCCGGCGGAAGGCGATTGCAAACGGTAAGGGGTACTGCTGTACAACCAGCTATTGCCATTACTTTCTACACCAGAGACAAATTGCAAATACCCCAGCATGGCGTCAGATAACACAATATCGCGCGCGAATCCGCTTATCTGCGGATCGGCAAGCCAGGTCACCCAGGTCGTAAACTGCGGCTGTACGCCGGAAATCGCCAACTCGGCCAATTGCTGTTGAAACTGTTGAACGGACTGAGCGTCCGTCCACATCGGCTGCATATGATGCTGCGCATATAATGATGACAAATCGGAAAGATAGTGGAGCGTAACACCGCTAGGCAATGCCGATAACAAGGCTACCCTGCTATTTTCGGCTGAAACAAACCCCACATTTTTAGATTGGCCGGATAACATCTCGGATGATGTCGCCAGCACTGAAAACGAAGGCAACAGGCTACAAACCCAAATACAACCAGCACCCCACAGTAGCCTCTGCGTTTTTCGTTTATATAACAACATCCATTATCCCCTGTACACATTAACTACAATGCCTTCCACGACAAGCCACGTTGATGGCAGAAATAAAACAGTTCAGCTCAAATATTGCAGAGAAAATGATTATTTTTCTAAGTGGCAATATTTTCATGTCATCGAATACGGCAATTACCATCTTGCCAGACTGAAATATGTCGCCAGCCTCTCTGCTAGTATATAAAGAGAAAATCATTTTTGCTTCAATTGTCACCGGAATATTTTACTGAGCTATCTCCGTCATACTTTAAATCGCGGACATATTGGCTATAACACTTCCCAAAATTAAAGCCGCTCTAAAAAGCGGCTTTAAACATAAAATGTCGAATTAATACCGGCTACGACGCTTGCTCTTGAGTTTCCGCGGTTTCCCCCGCAAACCCCCGCAGTCCAACGACATGAACATGCTCGTTGTTTTGATAAACCTTACGAACCAGTTTATACGTCGTCCCTTTTTCAGGACTGATATTTTCCGGTGCCGCAATGATCAATTGCATTTCCAGACGATCGCAGAGTTCAAACAGCGTCGCAATGGACTTCGCATCCAGACGGGCGGCTTCATCAAGGAACAACAAGCGGCAAGGTGAAATATCTTTGCCGCGCAGCCGCTTCGACTCTTCTTCCCAACTTTGCACCACCATCACCAGAATTGACATACCGGTGCCGATCGCTTCCCCGGTCGACAACGCGCCGCTTTCCGCCCGCAACCATCCGTCGGCTCCCCGGTTAACCTCAACTTCCATCTCAAGGTAATTACGGTAATCCAGCAGCTCTTCGCCGATAGTTTGCGGCGTGCGCTGTCCCATATCGATTTCAGGATTCAGACGCTGATACAGTTTCGCCAGCGCTTCAGAGAAGGTCAGCCGGTTACTGTTAAACAGATCCTGATGCACCTCCTGCTGTTCAGACAGAACATTCAGCAACGTCGTATGCGTTTCACGCACATTCACATTCAGCCGCACGCTTTTTACCTGACCGAACGCCACGGATTGCAGCCCCTGGTTCAGCATGCGAATACGGTTTTGCTCGCGCTGAATCGTCTTGCGAATAATATTCGCCACGCTGCGCGAACTGATGGCCAGCGTCTGCTCGCGCGCGGTCAGTTCTTCAGTCAGCCGGTTCAGCTCAATTTCCATCTGTTCGATGGCTTCAACCGGATCGTCCGTGCGAATAATATCCTGCCGGATACGCTCGCGCAGATGTTGGTAAACCGCGATATAGAATTGAATTTTGCGCTCCGGACGTTTCGGATCTTCGGAAAGACGCAGCACGTCCCGCAGATGTTCGTTGTCCGCCACCGCCAGACGCAATGCCCCCAGCGCCTTATCCGACATGGAACGAAGCTCATCGCCGTCCATATAGGCTAATTCGCGACGGTGCAGCCGCCGTTCGACGCCGTTGTCTTTGACCAGACGCATCACGGCGCACCAGCCGGCTTTCGCCGTCACCACCTGCTCACGCATCTGATAGTAATCGCGCTCAAGTTTGCGGAGTTTTTTCTGCAAACTCTCCATTTCCGCTTCACAGAAGGTAATCTGTTTTTCCAACTGATTGCGGCGCGCACGATTATTACTCAGGGCCGTATGTAACTCATCCCGACGCTGACGGGCGCGGGACTCGGCATCGACATCCGCGCGCACGCCAATATCCTGCAACTCTTGTGTAAGCTCTTTCAGCATGTCGCATTTTGCGTCATACGAGCTCTTCAACGATGCCTGGACCTGACTGTACTGGGTTAGCTGAGCCTGATGCTGGCGCAGTTGTTCACGCGCCCTCATCCGTTCTGCTTCGGCCAGCTCCAGGCGTTGGCGCAGCTTATCGTTAAGGTCGGCGTTTTCGTCCAGCATCCCCGCCGAATCGCTATAGCTGAAGTGCGCGCGGCGTTGTACAACCTCGGTTAACGCAAACTCCTGCTGTTTAGCCTGACGCTGCGCGTTCTGCGCCTGTACGTAATCTTCCTGAAGCTGCTCATGCTGTTGAGGATCGCTCTGCAGCACAGAAACCATCGGTTCCAGTTTTGCCAGCGTATCGCCGTGCTGCTGGATAAAACGAACCGATTCTTCGGTTTCATCCAACTCGGCGCGGATGTCTTCAACCCGATCCTGCAGGCTGTCATCACATAACAGACTGATGCGCGGGATCAGTCTGTTCAACTGGGCGCTGCCCTCTTTAGCCAGCTCGTATTGCTGGCGCTGCTGCTGATTTTCGCTATCAAAATTGGCGATCGCCCGCTCTAGCTCGCCGCGGCGCGAATTCAAGGTGCGAATTTGCGCTTCAGGATCGTCATCAAACGCCACCGCCAGATGCGTGCCGATGAAACGGCTGAAGGCCTGATGTAACCGCTGCGTTTTCTGCACATCAAAGGATAACGTCGCGTATTGCTCCGCCAGGATTTCACGTTCGTCTCGCAGGCTTTCAAGACGCTTTTCCCGCGCGGCGCGGCCAAACAGCGGAACGTCAGGGAAACGGGAATAACGCCACTGCCGATCGGCGACCTTAACCACCACCGCACGTTCCAATTCCTCGACGGCGAAAACGCTGTCATCGAACGACTGAGGATCGCCTTCAATCAGATACAAATCTTCGGGGCAATCTTCCAGCCCGGCCAGTTGCTCGCGCACCAGCGAGAGGTCCGCCACCACAATCCCGTGGCGGGAAGGACCATACAGCGCCGAGAAATAAGGCGCGTCATCCAGCGTCACGTCATCGTAGATTTCTGACAATAATACGCCGCCAAAACGCTCGGCCAGCGCATTCAATCGCGGATCTTCAGATCCGCCGGGCTGGCTAAGACGCTCAATCTGTGTTTCAACCTGCCGTTTGCGGGTAGCGATTTCGTCGCGCTCAACCGTCTTTTCACGTTCAAGCTCCAGCAGTTGCTGCATGTACTCCGTTACCTGACGGCTGTCCGCGAACGTCTCGCCGCTTTGTTCGCTCAACTGCGTCAGCGTTTCCTGCGCCGCCAGCCAAACGGGCGCGCGGGCGGTCAACTGCTGAATACGCTGCTGAACCTGCTCCAGCTCCTGACGCAGCGCCAGCCGTCGTTCCCCCGCCTCCGCAACCAGCGCCGAGAGGGTTTCAATTGTTGCCTCAAGCTCCTGCTGGAGAGACTCAAGGTCTTCCGGCTGATAATCCTGCCCATTGCGTTTACAGAAATCTTGCAACAACCGTTCGGCATCCTGCTGTTCGCGCAGACGCTGTTCCAGCTCCGATAACCGCATCCGCAGCGGCTGTACCCGCTCCGCTTGATAACGCTGCGATGAGCCGTCACGCAACAGATCGCGCGCGACCTGCCAGGCATCGCTACGGCTAACCGCGCCGGCGATACGCGTTACCAGTTGATAAGCCTCCTCAAACTGGCTGTGGGCCGCGTCGGCAACGCTTAGTTTCTGCTCGAGCATCAACAAGAGTTGCGTGGTTTCCTGCTCTTTCGCCTGATAGCTTTCCAGCCATTCATCGACGTTGTCCACGGTCAAATCCGGCAACTGGCATAATGTCCGGGCGCGTTCCAATGCCTGCTGCGCCTGCTGATATTGAATAGCGCGGGTTTGCTGAACATCAAGCGCCTGCTGGTAATCGGCAAGCTGACTTTTCAGCTCATCCACTTCCAGCTCCGCGGCATCGGCCCGGGCTTCGTTTTCCGCCTGCTGTTCACGCGCCTCTTCAACGACTTCATTCTGTTCTTCCAGCCGATAGCTCAGCTCTTCCAAATCGGCGTTATAACGCTCGATTTTTTCCTGCTGACGCATGGCCGTCTGCACCAGATTCAGGTGATCGCTGGCAGCCTGGTAATCCGTCTCCAGATCGCCCTCCGCACCGCTCTGCTCCTCCAGTTCGCGCGCCATTTCCACATGGCGGTACTGTTCGGCGATCAGTTGCTTACGGCTGCCGAACAGATCGCGGCGCAGCTCCAGCGCGCTATCCAGATGTATCCGGCGTTCATTGGCGTGGCGCATATAGTCTGCGGCGACATAAGACGTTGCTTCAGAGATCAAATGCTTAAACAAATCACGATCGGATTGGGTAACGCGAATCGCTTCCAGCGTCATACGGTTTTCACGCAACGCCGCTTCCATATCCTGAAACGCTTTCCGCACGCCGCTGTTTTCCGGCAGCAAGTAGTCACGCAGAGAACGGGTAATGGCGCTGGATATCCCGCCGTACAGCGACGCTTCAATCAGCCGATAGAACTTGCTGCGATCGGATGCCGAACGCAACCGGCGCGGGACAATGCCCAGATCGAACATCAGCGAGTGATAATCCGTGATGGAGTTAAACTGTTTGAACTGAACGCCTTCCATCTCATCAATGCGTTCTTTCAGTTCGGGCAGAGACAGCACGCGCGCCTGACGTTCGCCAACCACCTGGGTCAAAAGCTGCGTCGGCTGTATTGATGTCGGCAGCCCCTGAATAGTGAAGGGTTTAATATCCACCTTGCGATCGCGGCCGGCCACCTGTTGCAGCCGAACCCCAATCAGCACGCGCTGATGCCGTGAATTAATCACATCAATGGTGGAATAACATACCCCGGCGCGCAGCTTGCCGTGCAGGCCTTTGTCGCGCGAACCGCTGGTGGCGCCGGCTTCGGTTGTATTGCGGAAATGCAGCAGGGTCAGGTCAGGGATCAGCGCCGTAATAAACGCCGCCATGGTGGTCGATTTACCGGCGCCATTTCCCCCGGATAAGGTGGTAACCAACTCATCCAGGTCAAACGTACGGGCAAAAAAACCATTCCAGTTAACCAGCGTCAGTGAGCGAAATTTACCGCGTTCAATCATTCCTGTTCATCCTCAGCACTCTCTGACGGGGTATCATCTGTGCGATCGTTCTCATCATTTTCGTCTTTCAGCGACAGGCTACTTTCGATAGGCATCGCTTCACCTTCGCGGATCATCCGCAATTGCGCCTCGCGGGCATCATCGCCGCTACGCACATCGGCACCGAAGCGAAACACGGATTCGGTAATACGAAATTTGTTGTTGTCGCTGCTCATAAAGTAGATCATCCCCAGCCGGCGAAGCCGGTTAAGGGAGGTTCGTACTTTTTCCTGCAGCTTCTGCCGATCCAGATCGGAACCGGTTGAACGCTGGTTAACCACCTTCAGTAATTTGTTTTCATCCGCCAGGCTGAGCAACTCTTCGTATAACTCCTGCTGGCTGAAGATACCTTCATGCGCCAAACGTTCCGGGCTGAGATACAAATAGCAGAGAATTTTCCCCACCATCATATCCAGCTCAGACAAAACCGAACGCGGGATCAACGTGGTTGAGCGGGGGCGCAGGTAGAAAAAACCTTCCGGCGCGCGAATCAGCTCCACATTGTAACGGCTGTAAAATTCTTCCAGCTCTTCCTGAAAATCCATCAGAAAGGCATGATTTTCCAACTCTTCTATCCCGATATGACGGCCAGCGCGTAACTGGCTGTCCAGCGCCGGGAACAACATATTCGACAGCGCTTTCGCCATTTTAGCTGGCATGGTTTGTTCAATATTTGTCGATGACATGGGCCTGTACCTTGGCTCCGTAATCATTGATTACCTGCCATAGCGCAGGCAATCCGGTGAAATCTGATTCGGCCACACCCAGGCGAACTGCCTGGTCGACCACGATTCGGGCAACATCAAAGTGCCGCGAGCGGGGATACTGCGCCAGATATTCGCGCATCACATCGCCCAGATTCAGCGGTATCTGCTGCTCTTTATATTTATGCAGAGCCTGCTCCACCAACGCAATCAATTGCTCCCGCATCTCGCTAAATTCTTCATATTCCAGCTCTTCGGGTAATTCGCCGGTGACTTCATCGCTGCGCAACGCCAACTCCTCATCACGCATATCCAACAAGCGATCGGCGTTGGCGCAGGTTAATGCCCAGGGATGATCAAAATAGCTTTGCACCGACTGGCGCAGGCGTTGTGCAAATACCCGGTTTTTATCCATATCAATCGCCGTACGGATAAATTTATGCACATGACGATCGTAACCGATCCATAAATCGATGGTTTGCTGACCCCAGCTAACAATACGGTCGAGCTTGTTTTGCAGATCGAATACCAGCTTATCAACAAATTCCAAGTTGCTGGCGTTATTCAGGATAGCATCCTGAATGCTCAATAGGCTGGCCTGTAGTTTGTCGCCGGCGGCTTCCAGCGTATCCTGCAGTTCGCGCAGGGTATCCGATGTTTCCGTCAACAGTTGCTCACAGTTGGTAATCGCCGAGCGCCAATCCTGAGTCAACAACGCGGCGATATCGTCTTTGACCCCTTGCTGTTGCTCATCCATTAGGCGTTGGGATAAATCGATACTGTCGAAAATTTCCGCAACGGAATATTTTAACGGCGCAAAGACATTCCGGTGCCAGTGAAACTCATCACCGCCCTCTTCAGCGGCATCCGCCGCCCGGCTCAGCTCCTGGGCCACGATAGAGAGCTGCATAGAAAGGCGCAGCGTCGAAAACTCGCGCTGGCGAATATAGTAATCGGTAATACCAATACCCAGCGGCGTCAGGCGATAGATGGCATTGCCATCCGCCAGCTCACTGGTAAAGCGATTGAGCAATCGCTGACGCACCAAATCATTAATCGCATTATTGGCACGCACGGTTATGGTTTCATTCGTTTGATCAAATCCCTGACTGACGTGGCGAAAAGCGTCAACCAGTTCGCCTTCGCTCATTTCACCATCCATGCGCTCACCGTTCAGTGTCGCGATTGCCAGCAAAAACGCCAGACGTTCGGTGGGAAGTGAAAGGGAAAAATCATTTTTTCGTGCCCAGGCGACCAGTTCGGGTACAGTCTGGGAAAAATCACTCATAATGCATCCTTCAAATGGGTTTTATGCGCCATGACATGGATATAACGCCCCAGACTTACAAAGGGTTCCTGCCGGCAATAACGCTGTTCAAGCTCAAGAATTTCGGCAAAATTATCACTTTGCTGCTGCTTATTCTGCAAATAGTCATGAAACACCCGCACGCCCGTTTTTCCACTGATGGAGAAGCCTAGCTCATCAAGCCAGCCATAAACCTGCTGCGGATCCAGCGGATGATCGGGAGATAACGATCGCCGTTTACGCTTCGGCATACCCGCCTGCACGTACGCAAAATTACCCAACACCATGTTACGCATCAGCAAACCATGACGGTTATAGAACATCAGGGATAAAACGCCGTCCGGCGACAAACAATCATACAATATCTTAAGCACTTGCTGAGGTTGAGCCACCCATTCCAGCACCGCGTGAAACAATATCAGATCGGCGGGCCTTTCCATATACTGCCCGATATCCTGTGCGGCACATTGTACAAAACGCATGTTATGATCCACATTTTGCGCGGTTGCGGCATTTTTAGCACGCTGAATCATCTCATCTGACAAATCGCACAACAAGACCTGATGTCCTAAAGCCGCCAGACGGCAGGCCATATGCCCTTCTCCCCCGCCGGCATCCAAAATCCGCAACGGGCGTTCGGGAAACTGCGCCAGCAGACCGCTGAGATCCTGCCATAACACCGCCTGCCTCAGTTTCCCCTTGGTGGTGCCATAAATATTTTGGGCAAACTTTTCAGCGATATCGTTAAAATTGCGATCCTGCATCGGTCAAAGGTTCCGCGTCATGATAGTTAAAGCGAATAAAAAACGCATGGAAATTCAGTGCGCCGGAGATTGTTGAAACTGCTATTTTGGCACAGGCTGACTTAGAATAAATCGTCTTACCCCATGATATTTGCCCGGATGCGGCTTTTTCAGCCAAAAGGAACATAATTTTATGTCGTTTATCATTAAAAAGGTTATCGGCAGCCTGTTACAGCCACTCCCCATGCTCTTGCTATTGATGGGTATCGGTCTGTTATTAATTGGATTCACTCGCTGGCAACGCGGTGGTAAAACGCTGATTTTAGCGAGCTGGCTGACGCTGGTGCTGATCAGTGTTCAACCGGTCTCCGATCGGCTCTTATTGCCCCTGGAAGCGCACTATCCAACCTGGCAACCAGAACAGGGCCAGCCTAAAGTGGATTACATTGTGGTGTTGGGCGGCGGATATACCTATAACCCGGACTGGGCGCCGAGTTCCAACCTCATCAATAACAGCCTGCCGCGCGTAACGGAAGGCGTCCGGCTTTATCACGCCAACCCGGGCGCAAAAATGATTTTTACCGGCGCCGCGGCACAGGGTAATCCGGTAACCAGCGCGAAAACAGCGGCGCTGGTCGCCGAAAGTCTGGGCGTTCCGGCGCAGGATATCCTGACGCTGGATACCCCCAGGGATACGGAAGAAGAAGCCATCAGTGCAGCAAAAGTGATGGGCAAACAGCCGTTTTTGCTGGTGACATCGGCTAGCCACCTACCGCGCGCGGTCCGTTTTTTCCAGGCGCAAGGACTGAGCCCTATCCCGGCGCCCGCCAACCAAATGGCGATCACGACGGCACTCAACCCATGGGAGAAAATATTGCCATCGGCGTATGCGCTGTCACATAGCGAGCGGGCATGGTACGAAACGTTGGGACGCATCTGGCAACGGCTGAAAGGCGTCAAACCGGTGCAGGATACCCCGGAACAATCAGGCTAATGCCGCTTGGGATTACCGATCCATTCCAGAGGGGTTGCCAGGCGCGACGATGCATAACTCCCGGCGTTTTATCAGCCGGGACACCGCGCGGGAAGGTTATCGTCGCGCCGTAAACCCAACCCTCATGGATCAATCAGGCCGTATTGCGTTCTATTCCAACCAGGGAGACAATTCACGCGAGGCCATATCAAACAGCCGTCGATCCAACTGCCCGGTATGAATATAACGGGCCGCCGCCTCCCAGATAACATACAGCCAGCGGCGATAGACAAATGACTCGGCAACCGGCGCTTTACTGAGGTAATGATATAACAGTTGCTCCGGCATGCCCGGCTCACACAACCGCATCAGTTCATACTCTCTGGGAGCCCAGAGCATCACGCCCGGATTAATCATCGCCAGTAATTGATCGCTGCGCGAATCTTTCAGCATGCTACGCAAAGAGAGATTGCCGTGCACCAGTACGCAGCTGTCGTTGAAACCATCAAATAAAGCGGGCAGACATTGGCGAGAACGGTAAAGCAGACTGCGATCCGCCTGTGTCAATAACGCCGCATTAATATTGAGCAACGTAGCCCACAACACTTCCAAACGTTGTTGATACCAGCTAAACCAGTCATTATCCTGCGTACTGTCGACGGAGCCGACGCAACCGTGACTATCAATACGATGCCAGGCCAGCACATTTTCCACAATCTGATCCATCAGCAACGTCCAGCGTTGCGCTGTCCGGGTCGGCGCTTCAACGGAGACGCCGCGCAGACGCTCGATCAGCAGCAGCTCTTTATAAGGCGACTGCTGAGTAATCACCAAACCATATACCGTGGGAAGCCGAACGTCCCCTTCTCTCGCCAACATAGAGAGTTTATAGGCTTCTTGTTGCGCCACGCCCTGACAAACATAGCTTTTGGCTAACAAAGGGATTGCGTTGCCTTCCTTATCATACAAGGCATAAAGATGCGCGTAAGGCTGCTCGCTTACCCGCTCAAGTCGACTAAGGCTTTCCCCAAGGACCGCACTTAATTCAGCTTTTAATTGTTCCATAAATAGCCAGACCTCTGCTTGGCAGAATCGCTTTATATTCAATCATGCGATTAGCCGGGGGTAATTTCTTCAATACAGATCAAAGAAAGGCGGATCGAGAGAAACGGTAACGGCTTCGCCTGACAGGAAAACAGAGAAAAAACCGGCTGGATAAACCATCATGAGGCGGGACGTCGTTGGCGGAGAAAATAGTTGGCAGGCCGAAAAGTTGGCAGCCAAACCGCCGCCAACAGACAAACTATGACAGCTTCGCTATCGCTTCACGCACGCGAACCAAATCTTCCGGCGTATCAACGCCTACGCTGGGAATGGCTTTTGCCACCGCAACGTGAATTTTCTCGCCGTACCACAAAACACGAAGCTGCTCCAGCAACTCAATTTGTTCCAGCCGACTGGGCGCCCAACCGACATAGCGACGCACAAATCCCGCTCGATAGGCATAAATACCGATATGCCGTAAAAAGTGATCGCCGATGGAATCCCGCGTGTGGGCAAAGCGCTCGCGCTCCCAGGGGATCGTCGCTCGAGAAAAATACAGCGCGTACCCTTCGGCATCCGTCACAACTTTAACCGCATTGGGATTAAACGCTTCTTCACTGGTTTCAATCGGTACGGCCAGCGTCGCCATACCGGCTCGGCAGGTCGACAGATTCTCAGCGACCTGGCGAATGATCACCGGCGGAATCAACGGTTCGTCACCCTGAACGTTCACGATGATTTCATCGTCAGAAAATCCATAACGCTCAATAACTTCAGCCAGGCGTTCCGTTCCGGAATTGTGGTCCGCGCGCGTTAAACAGACTTCTCCGCCAGACTGACTGACGACGTCCTGCACGTCCGGATGATCGGTCGCCACAATAACACGCTGAGCGCCAGATTCCAGCGCACGCTCCATCACGTGCACAATCATTGGCTTTCCGTTGATATCCGCCAGCGGTTTGCCCGGCAAACGGCTTGAGGCAAAACGCGCCGGGATAATGACATTGAAGTTCATTGTGTGATCTCGTCAGCCCCTAATTTACGCGCTTCATGCTCAAGCAACACCGGAATACCGTCACGCACCGGATAAGCCAGACCATCGACCTTGCATATCAGTTCCAGTTTTTCTTTATTAAAGTACAGTCGTCCGTTACATACGGGACAAGCAACAATTTCAAGCAAACGGTGATCCATGCTTCCTCCATTAAGAAGCTAACAAGGTTATATACCCCACATCTTGCAAGCTGTAGCCGTGCTATTCACTCATGCCGCCCGGCCGCGGCCCGAAATCCATTGGGTATCGTCATAACAATTACGGTCTGTCCCTCTACGCTGGCTAATGCTTAACCGACAGCGCTGCCAGCCGGTCAATCAACCGTGCGGCCTGCGGCTCCGCCAATACCGCATCGACGGGCAGATACCACCAGTTCCGGCTGGCGAATGTCCGGCATTTAACCGCATCCTTTTCCGTCATCAGCAGGGGTTGCCGTTCATCGGCGGTCAGTTGTTTCAGTTGGTCGGGCTGATAGCTTTGGTGATCGGCAAACGCCACTTCACGTGAAATACTCACGCCGGCGTCACGAAGCGTAGTAAAAAAACGCTGAGGGTAACCAATGCCCGCCATCGCCACCACATTTTGTAACCGACTTACCGGACGTTTTTCTCCAGAGAGCAGATTAATCGCCATTCCTGACGTCAAATGCATCGCGATCTCTCCGGCTTGGGCGGTTCCGCCATTCACGATAACCGCATCCACCGAGCGCAACCGGCTTTCCCGTTCACGCATTGGACCGGCCGGCAACCACCAGCCGTTGCCAAAGCGCCGGATGCCATCCACCACAACCAGCTCAATATCACGGGCCAAGGCATAATGCTGTAATCCGTCATCGGTGATCACCATATCCAACGGATAACGCGCCAGCAATGCTTCCACCGCCAGACGCCGCTGAGGGGCAACGGCGACCGGCGCGCCGGTACGCTGATAAATCAGTACCGGTTCGTCGCCCGCCTGTGCCGTGGTTACATCGTCATCAACCAGCAACGGGTAATGTTGCGCTTTGCCGCCGTAACCGCGGGAAACCACGCCCACCCGGTATCCTTTACGCTGTAGCTGTTCTACCAGCCAGATAACAACCGGGGTTTTACCGTTGCCGCCCGCCGTCAGGTTCCCCACCACAATAACCGGCACTGGCGCCCGCCAGCTTTTGCGCCATCCCCGGCGGTAACTCTGGCGTATCAGAAAAGTGATAAACCCGTATAACACCGACAACGGGACCAGTAGCCAATAAAGCGGCGAGCGCCCCGACCAGATGCGTTCAATCATTCGCCAAACTGCATTTTGTGTAATTGGGCATAGGCGCCATTCTTCGCCAGCAGCTCGGAATGCTCGCCGCGTTCGATAATGCGCCCATCTTCAACAACCAGTATTTCGTCCGCTTTTTCAATGGTGGATAAGCGGTGCGCAATCACCAACGCGGTACGATCTCTTTGCAGTTCGTCCAGAGCGGATTGAATGGCCCGCTCCGATTCCGTATCCAGCGCGGAGGTGGCTTCATCCAACACCAGGATAGGACAATCACGCAATAATGCACGCGCGATGGCGACACGCTGACGCTGCCCGCCGGAAAGCAGGACGCCGTTTTCGCCAATCATGGTATCCAGCCCGTGTTCCATCGTACTGATGAAGTCCATGGCGTGCGCCATTTTAGCCGCCCGCTCAATCTCTTCACGGCTATAGCGATCGTTGCAGGCATAGGCGATATTATTGGCTATCGTGTCATTAAACAGGTGCACATTCTGTGACACCAACGCAACCTGGTTACGCAAAGACGCCAGCGTATATTCGCGCAGATCGTGCCCATCCAACAGAATTTCGCCAGATTGGATATCATAGAAACGGGTGATCAAACTAGCGATAGTCGATTTACCCGATCCTGAACGACCAACCAGCGCGACGGTTTTACCCGGTGGAATATGCAAGCTGACATTTTTCAACGCCAGGTTATCTCTACCCGTATAGGCAAAATTGACATTGCGGAATTCCAGATCGCCCTTGGCGCGCGCCAGCTCCAGCTTGCCGGTATCTTTTTCCTGCTCCATATCCAGAATGGCAAACAGCGTCTGACAGGCCGCCATCCCGCGCTGGAACTGAGCATTGACGTTAGTCAACGACTTGAGCGGGCGCATCAGCGCAATCATTGATGAGAAGACAACCGTAATCGTCCCGGCCGTCAAGGTTTCCATCACGCTTGGAAAGCTGGCGGCATACAAAACAAAGGCCAGCGCCAGCGAAGCGATCAACTGGATGATAGGATCGGAAATGGAAGCGGTGGACACCAGCTTCATGCCCTGGCGCCGCATGCGGTTACTGACTTTATTAAAGCGCTGGGCCTCAACATCCTGACCGCCGAAAATCAATACCTCTTTATGGCCTTTTAGCATTTGCTCCGCGCTGGTGGTGACCAGCCCCATCGTATCCTGCATATTCTTACTAATATTACGGAAACGTTTGGAGACAACCCGGATAGCCACTGACACAATCGGCGCAATGACAATCAGGATGATCGATAACTGCCAACTGTAATAGAACATCAGAATGAAGAGGCCGATGATGGATGCCCCTTCTCTGACAACCGTAATCAAAGCGTTTGACGACGACGCGGCGACCTGCTCGGAATCGTAAGTAATGCGGGACAATAGCGTCCCGGTTGATTGTTGGTCAAAAAAACTAACCGGCATTCCCATAATGTGGTTAAACAGCCGACGACGCATCCCCATAACCACTTTTCCGGATACCCAGGCCACACAGTAGCTGGAAACGAAACCGGATGCGCCGCGCATCAGCATCAATCCAATGACCACGAGCGGCATCCACAGCAAAACAGAACGATCGGTTTTACCAAACCCCTCATCAAGTAACGGCTTGAGGAGAGACAACATCAACGTATCGCCAGCCGCATTAACGACCAGCGCGATCGCGGCCACAATTAGCCCCGCTTTAAAGGGAGAGATCATCGGCCATAGGCGACGAAACGTCTGCCAGGTGGAGAGATCTTTATCATTCAGCATGCAATAAACCTGAGCCCATAAGAAATAGCCGCCTATTTTACTCATTATACCGCTTTACGCCAAACCACTGATGATACCAACGGGGCGATAATTGCTCTCTGAAGCGTAATACCTGCCATGAGTCGTTGAAAAAACGTACGCTTAATTGTCCTGACGTCGCGGTATCAAGCCACTCATAACCATACTGGCGATAACGAGCCACAATTTTTGTCGCGGGCAGCCGCCACGGATTATAACGCGCGCTGGATGATATGATGCGTTGCGCCTTCACCGCACGAATAAAAGGCGGAGAAGACGAACTGCCGCTGCCATGATGGGGAATTTGTAACAAATCCGCCGTCAGCGCATTTCTCTGCCAGCGGACCAGTCTTTGCTCCGCATCTGACTCAATATCGCCGGTCAACAACACGCGGTAGTTGCCACCATCAATGCGAACCACGCAGGAATCGCTATTCTCGGCCCTATTCACCTGAGCGGCCGGCCACAAAACCGTAAAGGACAATCCCTGCCAGAACCACCGCTCGCCCCGCCGGCAAGGCCGGTGATCCGGTTGTGTAAATGGACTGAAAATTTCCGCCGCCGGATAAGCGGATTTCAATACCGCCAATCCGCCGATATGATCCATATGGCTATGACTTAAAATAATTTTTTCCACAGCCAAACCACGCCAGCGCAGGTAGGGCAATATCTCTTTTGTCGCCATATCGCCGGTGTCCCAGCGGTTTCCCGTGTCATACAAGACGGCTTTCCCGTTGCGCTCGATCACCACAGCGAGCCCATGCCCCACATCCAGCATATCGACCCGCCAGTTCGGCTGTTCGTTTTTCATCCGCGACATCACAAGAAGAATGATTAAGCTGACAAGGCTGGCGGGATAATAGCGCCACCACGCGAAACGCCAGATCACAACGCATAACCAACCGGCAATGCTGCCGGCCAGCAGAGAATCCTCGAGATCGACCCAGCCGGTCTGCATCATTGTCAGGGGAGTAAACACCGCCCTCAACGACATATCGGCTAACCACCACAGCCAATAATCCAGATCGGTGACGTACATAGTGGGCAACGCCAGAAGAACCAGAGGCGTGGTAATAAATGAGACGACAGGTATCGCCCATAGATTTGCCGGCAAAGACGTCAGGCTGAAACCGTGAAACATGCCGACTTGCAACGGCATCAACAACAGCGTCATTCCCATCTGCAAATGCAGCCAGCGTAACCAGCACCAATAAATACCGTGTTGGCAACGTTGCGGTAAGGGCGCCCATTGAAACCAGAAAATCAGTGAGGCCACGGCAAGGCAAGAAAGCCAGAAACTGTCGGACAGCACGCTGAGCGGATCAAAGACTAAAATGAGCGCGATACACCACAGCCACACCTGCCATGGCGAACATATCACCCCTTTTGTTCTCAGCAGGATCCACACGCTAAGCGCCAACGCCGCTCTTACCGCGGGCGGATTGCCGCCAGCGAGCCAGACATACGCCCATGACACCAATCCGCTGACGAATAACGGGAAACAATAGCCAATGTTATGAACGGGCAAAAAATATTGCACGGCCCTTGCAACGCCCCAGCCGAATAACGCAGCAAGGGCGATATGCAGCCCGGAAATCGCCATCAAATGCATGGTGCCGGTTTTCTGCAACGTCATTTTTGTTTCAGCGTTCACCGTTTTCATTTCACCGAACGCCAGCGCCAGCAAAATAGCGCGCCACGGCAGCGACATTATCCGCTGTTCGGCATGAGAAATAATACGCTGACGCAGATCGCAGGATGCGTCTATGACCTGGGCTGCCGTTATTCGTCCTGATAGCGGCTGGCGTTTCGCAACCGCCCAGCGCTGGCTGTCGAATCCCCCTTGATTAAGGCGGCTGTGCACCGGACGGAAATTGGCGGCGATCCGCCAACGTTGCCCGCCGCACCAGTTTTGCATATCAGGCGGCAGCATCACCTGAGCATACAGCGGAGGATATACCCAGCGACGGCCTATTTTCTCCAATCGGACAATCGCCCAGGGTTCGTCAACCCCGGCGAAGCGTATGCTGTTAATCGTCGCCACCGCAGTAACGGCACGCTGAGTAACCTGTTCGATTTGTTGCAGCAGCGCCTGCGCCGTTAGTCCTGACCAACAAAAAACGAACAGCACGATGGCCATGAATCGCAACGCGCAATGGCGGGCTTTCATCCCTATCATTACCGACAACGCTATCCCGCCCCATAGCATTATTTGCGGCGGAATATGCGGCAACATCAACAGCGGCAGGATACCAAGGATCGCAGCAATGGCGAGGGTGCTTACGGATATTCGGTTCATCGTCCGGCCACGTTGAGGAACGGCGGTTCGGCCATTTCAGGGTTTCAGGAAGACGAATCTTGTAACATCACAGGCATTCAGCGCAGTGCAAAAATCCATTGCTGAGAGGCGGCGCGCAACCAATATTATCCATTGCAACAATGCCCCAGGCGCATGCGGGGAGCGTCCCATTGCGCATAGATAGCGATAGACGGCAGGCATAGTAATACAGCAGCGATCCGCCTCATAAACAGGGAAAACATCATGGAGGGGAAGATAGTAAAAACTCGTCTTGATAGAAAATGGTTTAGGGGCGACAACAAAAAGGGATCGCGAATGCGATCCCTGACAGATTGGATACAGCGACAGCAGCGATGTTCGCTGCTGCGGTTATTTCACTTCACCCATCGCTTTCAATTTCTTGGACAATTCACGACGTTCTTTCGACAGGTCGGCATTCTTAATGATGTAATCGTCAACGCGATCTTCATAGTCGCTGCGCATACTGGCGATGATCCCCTGAATATCTTCAATGCTCATACCCGGCTTGATATAGTCGCTCAGGTTATCAAGCAGTAAAACACGCTTCTGGTTATCACGAATTTTCTTTTCGTTATCAATAATTTCTCGCTGCAGTTTATTTTTACGACGGAACATACGAACAAACTCCAGTACATCCTGGAAACAAGGCTTAGTATCCTTATCCATTTTTCTACCCTTACTTAAGTCATACACAGATTCTTCTATAACGCTAACCATACAGGTTAGCAGCTATCTGCGACAAGATGGATTTTCGGAATCCGGTAATTATCGATAATACACGGCAATACGCTGATTATGAATCTTTTCAATGGCGACCTCGGTGTCGAAAATATCTTCAAGCACCTCGGGAACCATGATTTCTTCCGGCGTGCCATTATAGATAATCCGTCCCTGGCGCATGGCGATAATGTAGTCGGAATAGGTAGAAGCGAAATTGATATCGTGGATAACCAGGACGATGGTTTTTTTCAACTCATCCGCGGCGCGGCGAATCTGTTTCATCATGGCCACCGCGTGCTTCATGTCCAGATTATTGAGCGGTTCATCCAGCAGCACATATTCCGTATCCTGACACAAGACCATGGCGACATAAGCTCGTTGCCGCTGCCCGCCGGACAACTCGTCAAGAAAACGATCTCTGAATTCGGTCAGATTGAGAAATGCCATCGCCGCTTCAATGCGCGCGCGATCGTCAGCATTTAAGCGGCCTTTGGTATAGGGATAACGGCCGAATCCCACCAGTTCGGCAACGGTTAACCGGCTGGTAAACTGATTCTCTTGCCGTAACACAGACAGGCAGGTCGCCAGTTTATCGCTGGGCGTCGTCGTCACGTCCATTCCGTTGACGCTAACCTGGCCCCGATCGGCATCCAGCAATCGGCTGATGATTGACAAGAGCGTCGATTTCCCAGCGCCGTTGGGGCCGATAATTGAGGTAACTCCCCCTCTGGGAATGGTGGCCGTGACGTTTTGCAAAACCGCCACATTATTGTAAGTTTTAGTTACATCACCGATTTCAATCACAGGGAAACCTTCCTAAGTAACAACAAAATAAACAGTGAACCGCCGATAAATTCAATGACCACGGACAACGCGCCGGACATCCCCAACAGATGTTCAAGAATCAACTGTCCGCCGACCAGTGAGATAACCCCCAGCAGAAACGCGGCCGGCAGCAGAAAACGGTGTTGGCTGGAACCGATAATCAAATACGCCAGATTGGCCACCATGAAGCCCAAAAAGGTCAATGGCCCGACCAACGCCGTCGAAACCGACACTAATACGGAAACCAACAGCAGAATCACCGTTACGCTACGTTTGTAATCCATGCCCAGATTAATCGCGCTATTACGTCCCAGCGCCAACACATCGAAGCGGAAACGCATTCGCCAAATCACGATACCGATAATCACCGAGATCACCGCCGCCAGCCCAATCAACTCGGGAGCGGCGCGGGTAAAGGTGGCGAACATTCGCCCCTGCAAAATAGCGAATTCATTGGGATCCAGTAACCGTTGCATCAGGTTGGCGATACTACGGAACAACGTTCCGCAGATAATGCCCACCAATAAAACCAGGTGCAAATTGTTGCGGTTGCCGGTGAACAGCCAGCGATAAAGAACCGCGGAAAACAGCACCATCAACAGCGTTTCAAAGAAAAATTTCCCCTGAACGCCCAATGCGGGAATACCCTGTGGACCAAAAACGAAAATAAATGAGGTTTGAATTAAAACAAACAGCGCCTCAAATCCCATAATGGAGGGGGTCAGGATTCGGTTATTGGTCACCGTCTGAAACAGCACGGTCGATGCGCTGGCGGCAAACGCCACCAACAGCATGGTAATAAGCATCAATCCACGATGCGTTAGGATATAACGCAAGTTACTGCCAAGATTGATGGTCATAAATATCACCATCACGCCCAGCGACAAGACGCCAAGCAGCAACAACCGGCGAGGCGAAGACAACCCACGCCGTTTGGCATGGGTTACGGATGGCGTTACCGAATTAGCTTTATTAACTGACATGACGTTTTTTATTTAACAGCAGAAGAAGAAAAACGATAGCCCCGATAACACCCAGGATGACGCTGACCGGTATCTCAAAAGGATACCGGATTATCCGGCCAACGATGTCACACAGTAAGACTAACCCACCGCCCAGCAGACAAACCCACGGAATGGTTCGGCGTACATTATCGCCCATCAACATGCTGATAAGATTGGGCACAATAAGGCCAAGGAAAGGCAGCGCTCCCGCCACCACCACCACCACGCCGCTGACGACGGCCACTATCGCCAGTCCCATCAGCATAACCTGCCGATAGTTGAGTCCGACATTAACCGAAAACTCACGTCCCATACCCGCAACGGTAAAGCGGTCGGCGATCCAGCAGGCGGCCAGCGTCAGACAACCGACCAGCCACAGCAGCTCATACCGCCCCTGCAAAATGCCGGAAAAATCCCCTGACTCCCAACTGCCGAGCGCCTGCAACAGATCGTAATACATGGCGCCGAACGTGGTGATCGCGCTGATAACCGCGCCAAGCATAATGCCCACCAGCGGCACCACCAATGCGGATTTCAATACAATCCGTCTCAGCAATAGCATGAACAAAAGCGTGCCGCCCATCGCAAACAGACTGGCGACAATCATTTTGACAAACACCGGGGCGGAAGGCGCCAGCACCATCATGACCAGCAGGCCCAATCCCGCGGACTGGGTCGTCCCGGCCAATGACGGCTCCACAAACCGGTTTTGGGTCAACAGTTGCATGATCAAGCCGGCCACACTCATGGCGCTTCCCGCCAAAAGCAGAGCCAGCGTGCGCGGCACTCGGCTGATAAAGAAAATATCGCGCATGGACTGATCGGTCCAGACTGCCTGCATACTCACTCTGCCAGCCCCCAAAAAGAGGCTGGCAACGATCATGGCAAGCAGCAGAATGATACCAAGCGCAAAGTAGAGAGGTTTCATTGTTCCTGCCACGGTCAGCCGTTATTTTTTATCCAATGCGTTGTTTACATCCGCAATCAGATTTTTATAACTTTGCAGGCCTGAAGAGATATAAATGGAAGTGGAGTCCAGATAAACAATGTGCTTGTTTTGCCATGCGTTGGTTTTATGAACCAATGGGTTATCGAGCACCTGCTGCGCCGACTCCCCGCCTGCCCCGGTCCGCCCGATGGCGCTGTCGCGATCCAGTACGAACAACCAATCAGGATTCACGCTCAGTAAAAACTCCGAGGTCACGACGTTGCCGTGCCGCCCGGAACCCGCTTCAGGAAATTCAGCGGCCTGTTTAAATCCCAGTTCATCAAATATAAAACCAAAACGCGATCCCGGACCATAGGCCGACATCTTTCCGCCGGAGACCATCAGCACCAGCGCCGTTCCCGCATTGGCGGATTTTTCACGAGTCTGGGCAATCTGCTGTTTAAATTCTTCCAGCTGTTTTTTTGCTTCATCTTCTTTGCCGAAAATAGAACCCAACTGTTCTACCCGCTGGCTGAAGCTGGTCATAAACTGTTTTGGATCAACGTTAAGGGAGATGGTCGGCGCAATGCCGCTCAACTTCTCGTAAGCGTCCGTGGCTCGGCCGCCGGCGATAATCAGATCGGGCTGGGCGCTGCTGAGCGCTTCATAGTTCGGCTCAAATAATGTGCCGGCATTGATATATTCGCTACCGCGGTATTTGGCAAGGTATTCGGGCAAATGCGTGCTGGTTTGCGGGACGCCGGCGATATCGATTTTCAGGGCATCCATGGTGTCCAGAATCGCGGGATCAAAAACAATGACTTTTTTAGGATGTAATGGAACCTCGGTGGTCCCCTGCGCATGCTCGACGCTTATTGTTTTAGCCGCTTCGGATGAAGAAACCGCCTGATCGCAACCAGACAGCGCGAGTAATGACGCCAGTAATGTAGTCTTCAGCGCAAAAGCCACGTTTACCTGCATTATCTTTTTCTCCCATTGGTTATTATTCTGGACAATAACGTTTAGACAATAAAAAACCTGATTATCATTCGTATTAACAGGAGGAATTGTAACTGAGGATAATGTACATGCCTAGCAATTATGCCCCTAATGAATTTGACCCACGTCAGGAAAGCGACATAGAAAACAGTATTTATAGAACTATTTCTGCCAATAAAAGGACGACCCCGATAACCGGAGCGTTAATGACGACACGAACCGGCATAAAAAACATCCAGGCGCGTTTGACTAGGCTTTTGGGGAGCCGCTTCGTTGATGACGAAACAGGAACGCAACACGGTCATTCAATGATATCCTTGGCATATTCCCAGCTATCTCTGCCAAACCTGGCGCACAAACCAATCATTTAAGCTCAATGTAAATATGGCCGATAAAACACAACCTACGTTTTTTATTCATGATTATGAAACCTTTGGCAAGCATCCGGCCCGCGACCGGCCCGCGCAGTTTGCCGGGATACGAACCGATCTGGATTTCAACATCATCGGCGATCCGTTAGTGATCTATTGCAAACCGGCGGACGATTATCTACCGGAACCGGAAGCGGTCATGATAACGGGGATTACGCCGCAAGCAGCGCTGGACAAAGGCGTGAACGAAGCGGAATTCGCCCGTCAGATTCATGAAGCATTCAGCGTGCCCGGCACCTGCATCATGGGTTACAACAACATCCGTTTCGATGACGAAGTCAGCCGCAATATCTTTTATCGTAATTTCTATGATCCCTACGCCTATAGCTGGCAGAACGGCAACTCTCGCTGGGATCTACTGGATGCGCTGCGCGCCTGTTATGCGCTGCGCCCCGAGGGGATTGTCTGGCCGGAAAATGATGATGGCTTGCCCAGCTTCAGGCTCGAGCATTTAACCGCGGCCAACGGCGTATCCCATGAACATGCCCATGACGCCATGTCCGACGTCTACGCCACCATCGCCATGGCTAAACTGCTGAAACAGGCGCAACCCAAACTTTTCGATTATCTGTTCCAGTTGCGTAATAAAAACAAAGTCAGCGCGCTGATTGATATCCCGCAAATGAAGCCATTGGTTCATGTTTCCGGCATGTTTGGCGCGGCGAGAGGCAATGCCAGTTGGGTGGCCCCCCTCGCCTGGCATCCGGATAACCGTAACGCCGTCATCATGTGCGATCTCGCCGGCGACATAACGCCGCTGCTGGAGTTGGATGCGCCTGCATTACGTGAACGTTTATATACCCGCCGGGATCAACTGACCGCCGCTCAAAGCGCCGTTCCCATCAAGCTGGTTCATATCAATAAATGCCCGGTGCTTGCTCCCGCCAGTACGTTGCGTCCCGAAGATGCCGAGCGGTTGGACAT
Organism: Brenneria goodwinii; assembly: GCF_002291445.1. NCBI lineage: Bacteria > Pseudomonadati > Pseudomonadota > Gammaproteobacteria > Enterobacterales > Pectobacteriaceae > Brenneria > Brenneria goodwinii. The sequence continues at coordinate 2,074,847 of NZ_CP014137.1, forward strand.
CGATCGTCAACGCTGTCTGGATAATTTAAAACTGCTGCGGCAAAACAGTCAGATCAGGGAAAAAGTGGTGGCGTTGTTTGCCGAATCACCGGCCTTTAGCACGCCGGATGATGTCGACCTGCGCATCTATGATGGCTTTTTTGGCGACGCCGATCGCATGGCGATGAAAATCATTCAGGAAACCGCGCCGAATAACCTTCCCGCGCTGGATCTAAAGTTTGTCGACGACCGCCTGGAACCTCTGCTATTCCGCTATCGGGCCCGCAATTACCCCAACACGCTGGTTGATGGCGAACAGCAACGCTGGCTGCAACATCGCCGGACGGTATTTACCGCAGAGCGGTTGCAGGAATACATCGCGGAGTTGGATACGCTGTATCAGCGTTATGATGGCGATAAACAAAAAACCGATCTCATTAAAGCGCTGTTTGCCTATGCGCAGACCTTAACCAGCTAACGGCCAATTATCGAAAAAAAGCGGAGAGTGATTTCTCCGCTTCAGATTGTCGATAAAGCCTATTATTAGGGGAAACACGGGGGGAAGTTCCCGCAGGGACGCCTCACCCCCGTGGTCGCCCCGGGTATCTCGGCTTCACAGACAGGTTTGTCATCAAACTCAAGAGGAGAATGAATTTTCCGCTTTCCAATTTAAACATCCTGCGCTTAAACCGGTTCTTCACTGCACTGCGGCACCGGTTGACGGAAACTACGCGTCACGAAGGCCAGATAAAGCAGCCCAATCGCCCCCCAAATCAGGCCCAGCGTCATGGAACTTTTTTCCAGGTTGACCCACAGCGCGCCAACGGTCAAGGCGCCCAATACCGGTAAGATAAGATAGCTGAAGGTCTCTTTTAGCGTCCGGTTACGGCGTTCACGAATATAAAATTGTGAAATCACCGATAGATTGACGAAGGTAAACGCAACCAGCGCGCCAAAGTTAATCAACGCCGTCGCCGTATCCAGTTCAAAAGATACCGCCGACAAGGCGATGGCGCCCACCAGCAAAATATTCAACGACGGCGTATGTAATTTCGGGTTGATATAGCCGAAGAAGCGCTCAGGAAATACGCCGTCACGCCCCATGACGTACATCAGGCGAGATACCCCAGCATGCGCGGCCATACCTGATGCCAGAACGGTTACGCAGGAAAAAACCAAAATGATTGACTGGAAAAACTTCCCGGCGACATACAGCATAATTTCAGGCTGAGAGGCTTCTGGCTCCTTAAACCGGGAGATATCCGGGAAATAGAGCTGTAAAAAATACGAAACGACGATAAAAATCAATCCGCCGATTAAAGCCGTCAGAAAAATCGCTTTCGGGATAACTCTGCCGGCATCCTGCGTCTCCTCGGACAGTGAACTGATGCCGTCAAATCCCAGGAAAGAGAAACAAAGTATTGTGGCTCCGGTTATCATCGGCACAACATGCGCATTGTCAGACCAGAACGGCCTGGCGCTGACCAGCGTACCGCTCCCCTCGCCATGATAAACGCCATGAATCACCAGCCCCAGAAACACCGCCATAATCGCGACCTGAACAACAACGATGATAGAATTAAGATTGGCGACAACAGCGATGCCGCGCAGGTTAAATAGCGTCATCAAGCCAACCAGCGCCGCAACAAAAATCCACGAAGGCACGCCGGGGAAAATGGCGGCAAGATAAATTTTTGCCAGCAGAATATTAATCATCGGCATGAACAGATAATCCAGCAATGACGACCACCCCACCATAAAGCCGACGTGCGGGCTGATAGCCTTCTGGGCATAGGTATACGCGGATCCGGCGGAGGGGAAACGGCGAACCAGTTTGCCGTAGCTTAATGCGGTAAACAAAATACCCGCTAACGCAAAAGCATAAGCGGTGGCGACATGCCCGTCGGTCAGCCCGGAGACAATACCGAAGGTGTCAAAAATAGTCATCGGCTGTAAATAAGCCAGCCCCATCATGACCACCGGCCATAGCGTGAGATTTTTTCTTAATTGTGCACGCGGTGAGGAAGAAACGCCGTTATCAAGCGACATAGCATACTCCTCCTTTATTCATGACAGATGCGTTGCCTGCCACGGATACGGCGTGATATGGCCTGGAGAGAGAAGAGATAAACGATGAATTATTTAAACAGGGCTCGCCGAGGTAACGACGAAAGGAGAGAACTGAAACACTGTCAGACATCAACAGCGGCTGGCGAGTAGCGCCATAATCACCGTTTTTGCAACACAAACCGGCGGGCACCGGCACGAAATTTACTGATTGCCCCATCTTTCCTTTCCTCACCGTGGCTCACTGGCACACACAAACAGACTTATCTATCCGGAACGCTATCCGGCCTCTTAGTTGAATACATAAATGCAAAAAAATAACCGACGCGATTAAACGTCGGTTATTTGCAAGGCGCGTATTCTGCACCAGCCACTCCCGTCTGACAAGACACTGAGAGTTTCGGCATCAATTTTATTTATATCTTGTAGTTATATCCGCTTGGATAGCTGCTTCGTCATGCTGTCGGTACAAACGGTACGGCCGCTGACTCACAGCTCCTGAAACTTTTTCTTCTTCTCAATCTGCAATCTTTCAAACTCAAAAATAACCTGCTGCAAGTCACGCTCTTGAGCGGCGGACAGCGACAGGAATTTAAAACTCAGGCGCTGAGTGATTTTCACTTCCCCTTTACTATCCACATCTTTTATCGTCGACTGGCCGACAAACTGCATATCCAGGTGGAAGCCGCCATAATCATTGAGATCCATCTCAACATCACGGATGAGATCCCCTTTATTTAATAGGCCGGAGACATCCCGATCGGTACAAAGGCTCAATCCGCCAAGCGAGAGATCCTTCATCGTGAATTGGAATTGGCTATCATCCGGTAACTTTCCCCGGCACAATAGCGGCGGCCAAAACGGTGTATTGATGCGAAAATAGGTTCTGCGTTGAATAAGATAAAGCTGTTCGGGTATACCAGAACTGAAAGCGGGCAGTCCTTGAAAATCAACCAATTGAGATATATCCGCTTTGAACTCGACTCTCGCCCCCGCCGGTTCGGCGACAAAGGACAACGTTCCTGCGCCCAATGCCCGGCTATTTTCATGCTCAACGCCACCCAGATCAAAAATGAAAATCCCTTCGTTGGGTAATACATCAAGAATTTTACTGATGAACTGGCCGCGAGAATGATAGACCATGAGGGTTATGTCATTTTTCTTTAGATCACGCAGCGTTGCACAGATAGCCAGTTTATTACGTTTAACAAACTGCTCTTTCAAGTTCTCATCCACAACTGTTATCTCCACCATTAGCCAATGGTTTATACCGGCTATTTTTAAATCATTGGCGTCCCTAAATCACAGGCATTGCCCCATCGAAACTGCCGAAAATCCTGGTTAAATCGACGCCCTGCTGATTCATCGCCGCCTATTTAAACGGTACTTGCATAAGCGCGTCAGGATCTTTTCGATTAGCGTCTTGCCGCACCTTGAAATCAATTAACGTTTTATTGCTACGCCAGCCAAATCGCGCGACACAGAAGCCTCCGGATGGTATCGGCAATTTTGCATTCAAATTTAGGACAATCCATCAGAAAAGATATTTTTACAAAAAAATTCAAAAGGTTATAACACATCCCGGAGGACGTCAGGCGTTCGGCCTATCAGCGCCGCAAAGCTCCCCGGTTTCGATCATGACCGCGACCCCTGAGGCTATCGGTTATCCGCATAGTATTTATTGTTTAAACGCCCAACGCAATAATAACTTCGTCACAAAATTTCATCATGCTCATTTATAGCGCTAATACTTTGGTTACCTATACCGATAATTCACTCAGGTCAGAACTCAATTAACCGTTGGCATCGTTTATTACGCGCGCATCTTACTGATGGAGAAAGGCAATGCATTATCTGATTAATCGGATCCGTAATATTAAAATATCTCATAAGCTCTATATTGGATTTGGCGTTATTCTACTACTGGTTATTATTGCATCATTACTCAGCGTTAGCAGATTTAAATCAATCCGACAGATTTATGAAAAAACCAATCTGATATACAATATCAACATTGAGGTTTTCCAGGCAAAAATTAATAGATTAAAATATTTCTATTCCGCAGATGAGCAGTCGCGTCAGGTCATGTCTGACTACATTAAGCATGCATCAGCGCTCACTGATGAGGCCCACCAGCTATCCTGGAGTGACGAAGAGAAAGTCTACGTTGACAATATTGGTCAACATTTAAATGAATTCCAGCAATCAATCAGCAATATGGCAGAAGCGACTAAAAAAGTCGTCGCCTACAGAGAAAATATAAATACGCTCAACCATCAAAATATAGCGCGAAACTCAGACAATCGCTCTGTTAACGAATCACTTGATGGCAATAGCGAGAATAGCCTTGATACGTTTATTTTTTTAATTTCCGGGATTAAAAATCGGGCATACGAGCTTCAGCTCAAAGAAACAGATACGGCATTGAATGAATTATCAGAAAGTTTCGGGAGCGCCGAAAAATTTTATCAAAATTTAATACCGGCGTTATCGATGGAAGACAAAGCCGTTGCCGATGAATTATGGCGTTATGCCCTTAATTATAAAAAACTCAACGAAGATTATTTCACTGCATTGAACGGTCTGAAAAAAGCCGAAGACGCGGTTAAAGTCGCCGGGGATAAAAGCAGCGCCGCGATTAAATCCATCATCAATATCGTCAAAGGGAAAAATGATGCACTGGCCTATGAGTCGGCGAATATCACGACTATCATTGGCTTGATAGCCGTCGTTATTGGCATCATCACCGCCGTCGGCGTTACCCGGCAAATCACCAAGCCGGTTATCCGCAATCTAGCGCTGGCCGAGCAGATTGCCAGCGGCGACCTCACCGCCTCCATTGTTGTTGACCGGCATGATGAGCTAGGGCAATTAACGGCCGCCATGGCGCGGATGAATGAGAACCTTCGGCGAATGATTAGCGATGTACGCGACAGTGTCGACAGCGTCACCGATTCAGCGGCCAAAATCGCCGTCGGGAATAACGACTTATCATCCCGCACGGAACAGCAGTCAGCCGCGGTGGTTGAAACCGCAGCCAGCATGGAACAACTGACGTCAACGGTTAAAAACAATGCGGATAACGCCCGACAAGCCAGCCAGATAACGGCGGAAGCCTCGCAGAATGCCCATAAAGGCGGGGAAGTCGTGCAGAATGTCGTCAACACGATGGATGACATTTCCGCCAGTTCGAATAAAATCGCCGATATCACGGCCGTTATTAACAGTATCGCTTTTCAAACCAATATCCTGGCCTTAAACGCCGCCGTTGAAGCGGCGCGCGCCGGCGAGCAAGGCCGTGGATTCGCCGTTGTCGCCAGCGAAGTCAGAAACCTTTCCCAACGCAGCTCTCAAGCGGCGAAAGAGATCGCCACACTGATATCCGAGTCAGTCTCGCGCATTGATGTAGGCAGCAAACTGGTCGCCGAAGCGGGTACGGCCATGAAGCAGATCGTCTCTTCGGTAGCAAAAGTAAACGACATCATGGGCGATATTTCCTCCGCCTCAGACGAACAGAGCCGTGGCATTGAACAGATAGCAAGAGCAATCAGCGAGTTGGATACGACGACTCAACAGAATGCGGCGCTGGTTATGGAATCGTCCATCTCGGCCAACTCATTGGAAGAGCAATCCTCTTTGTTGGAAAAAATGGTCGCGCACTTTCGTCTGTATGAAAATGAAGACCGCAGCGCGCAGCGCATGGCCAGCCTTGCCTCTTTACAACCCAACACCAACACGTTGCTGCAGGCCAACCTTGATACGGAAAAAGTACGTTAACCCATTGATAGTATAAAATAGTGAATACCGCCCTGATTAGCGGCCGATAATCAGGGCGACATTCGTCCCATCGCTATCCCAGCGGCATGATCATGGGATCCGGATATTGATAATCAAAGCCGAGTTCACGGCAAATACGCTGACCATCAATCAGACGCCCTGCCGACGTATCGTTATCCGCAACAAACTGCGGAGGAGTTAAATGCAGTTTACGCGCCTGAGCGGGGTAATACTCCTGCTTGGCGGGATGTTGCGGCGCGCATAGGTTATACAGATGACCGCCATTCGGCAGCTTTAATAATAGCTGGATTGCCGACAGCACATCTTCCTGGTGAACCAGATTCACACCGTGCGTTCCCCCGCTCAGCCCGGTCTTTCCCGCCAGAAAACGGCCGGGATGACGATCAATGCCCACTAACCCGGCCAGCCGCAGGATATCTACCGAAGTATCAGGTAAATGCTGTAGCCACTGTTCAAGCGACATCAAAACCTTGCCGGCAACCGATACGGGTTGCAACGGCGAGTTTTCCCGCACGTTGCCGGCGGTATTGCCATACACGGATGTCGAACTGGTGAAAATAATCCGCGCGACATTAAAAACCCGAGCCGTATTCACCAACGCCTGTACCGCCAGCACATAGTTTTCACCGCCCTGCACCGTGCGGCTCGCCGGTAGCGTAATCACCAACGCATCAACCTGTAACAGGTTTTTTAACTCATCCGCATCGCATTCCAGTTCCGGCGTCAGCCGGAGCTGATAGCATTCAATACCGCTCAGACGCGCCGCTTCAACGCCATCAATCGTCGTTTTGCTGCCCACCACCTGATAACCATGACCATTCAACGCCAATGCCAGCGGCATACCCAACCAACCCAGACCGACAATCGCCACTTTTTTCATCATTAGCTCTCCCGCATCACCACAAAATACATTTTATTCCTACTATCTGGGACACTCTATATGACTAATCGTCCCACCTGGCGCAAAAAAGGGTTGCGCTGATACCTGCACATGGTTTAGGTTATTCAACGGACAATTGATATATTGATACAACCAAGAGATATTTTATGACAAGCGTTCTGTTTAACCACCATCATCACCATCACCCTGACTAGTCTTTCAGGCGATTGGTGCTGGAAGACGTTTAAATCTTCCAGTGGCGCAGAGCGAAAAGAGAGCCCTCGGAAGATTGACTTCCGAGGGTTTTTTTATGGTGTGCGATCCCGAAACGCCACCCTACGGGCCGTTGCGGCGCAACGTTAAAAAACGTTCCCGACGTTTTTTTATGGCCCTACTTTTTAAAATAGTTTTAATTTGACAGGTTAATGAGGTTTCCATGCTGGATAAAACACGTTTACGGATAGCAATGCAGAAGTCAGGTCGTCTGAGCGATGATTCACGAGAACTGCTGGCACGCTGCGGTATTAAAATCAACTTACATCAACAGCGCCTCATTGCTTTTGCGGAAAACATGCCGATTGATATTCTGCGCGTCCGTGACGATGATATTCCGGGCCTGGTAATGGATGGCGTGGTCGATTTGGGAATCATCGGCGAGAACGTACTGGAAGAAGAGCTGCTCAATCGCCGAGCGCAAGGCGAAGATCCACGCTATTTTACGCTGCGCCGTTTGGACTTCGGCGGCTGCCGCTTATCACTGGCAATGCCGCTGGATGAGCAATACACCGGTCCGGAATGTCTGCAAAACAAACGTATCGCCACTTCCTACCCCCACCTGCTTAAGCAATATCTCGACAAAAAAGACATCAACTTCAAATCCTGCCTGCTGAACGGTTCAGTCGAAGTCGCTCCGCGCGCGGGTCTGGCCGACGCCATTTGCGATCTGGTTTCAACCGGGGCCACGTTGGAAGCTAACGGCCTGCGTGAAGTTGAAGTTATCTATCGCTCCAAAGCCTGCCTGATTCAACGCGACGGTGAAATGTCGGCGGACAAACAGCAGCTCATCGATAAATTGCTGACCCGCATGCAGGGCGTTATCCAGGCGCGCGAATCGAAATACATTATGTTGCACGCGCCGAGCGAACGACTGGATGAAGTCGTCGCCCTGCTGCCGGGCGCGGAACGGCCGACCATTTTGCCGCTGGCCGGCGATCAGAGCCGCGTCGCCATGCACATGGTCAGCAGCGAAACCCTGTTCTGGGAAACCATGGAAAATCTGAAATCGCTCGGCGCCAGTTCAATTCTGGTATTGCCGATTGAAAAAATGATGGAGTGATAGCAATGGCTGACAGCAACACGATGACCAGCTTCAATACCATTATTGACTGGCAACGTTGTTCCGCCGAGGAGCAACGCCAATTACTGACCCGTCCGGCCATCTCGGCATCGGATCGCATTACCGGCATTGTAGAAGACATCCTGAAAAGCGTAAAAAACCGCGGCGATAGCGCCCTGCGCGAATACAGCGCACAGTTCGATAAAGTACAGGTTGATTCAATCCGCGTTAGCGCGCAAGAGATTACCGCCGCTTGCGAACGTCTTGATGAAGAGGTAAAGCAGGCGATGGCGACGGCGGTGCGCAACATTGAAACGTTCCACAATGCGCAGAAGCTATCGGTGGTCGATGTGGAAACCCAGCCGGGCGTCCGCTGCCAGCAGCTAACCCGCCCGATCGCCACTATCGGATTATATATCCCCGGCGGATCAGCGCCGCTGCCTTCAACGGTATTGATGCTGGGAACGCCCGCGCGCATCGCTGGCTGCAAGCGTGTCGTGTTGTGTTCGCCACCGCCCATCGCCGATGAAATTCTCTATGCCGCGCAGCTGTGCGGCATTCAGGAAGTTTTCCAACTGGGCGGCGCCCAGGCGATTGCCGCCATGGCGTTCGGCAGCGAAAGCGTCCCCAAAGTCGATAAAATCTTTGGGCCGGGCAACGCCTATGTCACCGAAGCCAAACGTCAGGTTAGCCAGGATTTGGCCGGCGCGGCGATTGATATGCCGGCCGGGCCGTCCGAAGTGCTGGTCATCGCCGACAGCGGCGCCACGCCGGCATTTGTTGCCGCCGACCTGCTTTCACAGGCTGAACACGGCCCCGACTCGCAGGTGATTCTGCTGACGCCCGATGCCGCCCTGGCAAAAGCGGTGGCCGAAGCGGTAGAACAACAGCTGTTGCTGCTTTCACGCGCCGACATCGCGCGCCAGGCGCTGTCCAGTAGCCGGGTCATTGTGGCGAGAGATCTGGAACAGTGCATTGAAATCAGTAACCGCTACGGTCCGGAACACCTGATCATTCAGACGCGCGACGCGGAAAATTGGGTTGACCAGATCACCAGCGCCGGCTCGGTATTCCTTGGCGACTGGTCGCCTGAATCCGCGGGGGATTACGCCTCCGGGACGAATCATGTCCTGCCGACGTATGGTTATACGGCAACCTACTCCAGCCTGGGGCTGGCCGATTTTCAAAAACGGATGACGGTACAGCAACTAACCCCTCAAGGGTTGTTGCAGTTGGCGCCGACCATTGAGACGCTGGCTCAGGCCGAGCAACTCACCGCCCATAAAAATGCAGTCACCCTGCGTGTCGCGGCCCTTAAGGAGCAAGCATGAGTATTGAGCAACTGGCCCGCGCCAATGTGCGCGCGCTGACGCCCTATCAGTCCGCCCGTCGTCTGGGCGGCAGCGGCGATGTGTGGTTAAATGCCAATGAATACCCGCAGGCGCCGGAATATCAGCTGACGCTTTCAACGCTGAACCGCTATCCGGAATGCCAGCCGAAGATGGTGATCGATCGCTACGCCGACTATGTCGGGTTGCCTCGGGAGCAGGTATTGGTCAGCCGCGGCGCGGACGAAGGCATTGAACTGCTGATCCGCGCATTTTGCGAACCGGGTAAGGATGCCATTCTGTTCTGCCCGCCGACCTACGGCATGTACGCGGTCAGCGCCGAAACTTTCGGCGTCGAGCGTCGTACGGCGCAAAGCACCGAAGACTGGCAATTGGACATGTCTTCCATTGAGCGGCAGTTGGACGGCGTGAAGCTGGTTTATGTATGCAGCCCGAATAATCCGACCGGCAACCTGGTCAAACAGGAAGATCTGCGTCGCCTGCTGGATCTGACCCAGGGCAAGGCGCTGGTGGTGATCGACGAAGCCTACATCGAATTCAGCCCCCAGTCCTCCACCATCGGCTGGCTGTCGGACTATCCGCATCTGGTCATTCTGCGCACGCTGTCAAAAGCCTTTGCGCTGGCCGGGCTGCGTTGCGGCTTTACGCTGGCTAACGCGGATGTTATCGCCTTACTGCTGAAGGTGATTGCGCCTTATCCGCTGTCATTGCCGGTTGCCGACATCGCCGCCCAGGCGCTGAGTACCCAGGGGGTGGCGAAAATGCGGAAAAACGTGGCCGAAGTGGTGGAAAACCGCCGCTGGCTGGCCGAGCAGCTAGCGACGCTGGACTGCGTGGAAACCGTGTTCCCCAGCGAAAGCAACTATTTGCTGGTGCGTTTTACCCCTTCCTGTCAGGCGTTCAAGATTCTGTGGGATCAAGGTATTATCCTGCGCGACCAAAGCAAACAGCCTGGACTGGCTGACTGTTTACGCATCACTGTCGGCAACCGTCATGAATGCGAACGCGTCATCGATGCATTGCGGTCATTGCCCGGAATCAACGCTTAATCTCAAGGAGCCAACGTGAGCCAGAAATACCTCTTTATCGACCGTGACGGAACATTGATCGCTGAGCCGCCCGAAGACTTTCAGGTCGATCGCCTGGATAAGCTGGAGTTCGAGCCGGATGTGATTCCGTCATTGCTGGCATTACAAAAAGCGGGATTCCGCCTGGTCATGATCACCAATCAGGATGGACTCGGCACATCCAGTTTCCCGCAGGAAACGTTTGATCCGCCCCATAATCTCATGATGCAGGTTTTCACTTCCCAGGGCGTTCGCTTCGAGAAGGTGTTGATCTGCCCGCATTTCCCGGCCGATGACTGCGATTGCCGTAAACCGAAAACGGCGCTGGTGACGGAGTATCTGCAAAGCGGCGCTATCGACTCGGACCATAGCTATGTGATTGGCGATCGGGAAACGGATCTGCAACTGGCCCAGAACATGGGCATTACCGGTCTGCGCTATCAGCGTGAAGGTCTAAACTGGCAAACCATCGCCAGCCAGTTGACGAAACGCAACCGTCACGCCCATGTCAGCCGCGTCACGCGTGAAACCGCGATTGACGTCAACGTCTGGCTGGATCAGGAAGGCGGCAGTAAGATCAATACCGGCGTCGGCTTTTTCGATCACATGCTGGATCAGATCGCCACACACGGCGGTTTCCGCATGAACATCGAAGTGAAAGGCGACCTGTATATCGACGATCATCACACGGTGGAAGATACCGCGCTGGCGCTGGGAGAAGCGCTCAGCAAAGCGTTGGGCGATAAACGCGGCATCGGCCGTTTTGGTTTTGTGCTGCCGATGGATGAGTGCCTGGCGCGCTGCGCGCTGGATATTTCCGGGCGTCCGCATCTGGAATACAAAGCGGAGTTCAATTATCAACGCGTGGGCGATCTGAGCACCGAAATGGTTGAACACTTTTTCCGTTCGCTCTCCTATGCCATGGCTTGTACGCTTCATCTGAAAACCAAGGGGCGTAATGACCATCATCGCGTCGAGAGCCTGTTTAAGGTCTTTGGCCGGGCGCTGCGCCAGGCAATCAAAGTTGAGGGCGATACGCTGCCGAGTTCAAAAGGAGTGCTGTGATGAAGGTTGTCATTCTGGATACCGGCTGCGCCAACCTCTCCTCGGTCAACTACGCCGTACAGCGTTTGGGCTATCAGCCGATTGTCAGCCGGGAAGCCGACGTCGTACTGCATGCCGACAAACTGTTTTTACCCGGCGTCGGCACGGCGCAGGCGGCAATGAACCAGTTGGCCGAACGCGATCTGATCGATTTGATTAAAGCCTGTACCCAGCCGGTGCTGGGTATCTGTCTCGGCATGCAGTTGCTCGGCACCTCCAGCGATGAAAATGGCGGCATCCCGACATTGGGTATTGTCGATACGCCGGTCAAGCTCATGAAGGACTGCGGTTTGCCGCTGCCCCACATGGGCTGGAATCAGGTTATACCGCAAGCCGGGCACCGTCTGTTTCGGGACATTGATGAAGGCGCATACTTCTATTTCGTCCACAGCTACGCGATGCCGGTCTGCCCGCATACCATTGCGCAGGCGAACTACGGGGAAGCCTTCACCGCCGCGGTCGAGAAAGACAATTTCTTCGGCGTGCAGTTTCACCCTGAACGTTCCGGCGCGGCCGGCGCCCAGTTGCTGAAAAACTTTCTGGAGATGTAAATCGTCATGATTATTCCCGCATTGGATCTGATAGACGGACAGGTTGTTCGTTTACATCAGGGCGATTATGGACAACAGCGCCAGTACGGCAGCGATCCCCTGCCGCGGTTGCAGGATTACCAGCGGCAAGGCGCCCAGGTGCTGCACCTGGTCGACCTGACCGGCGCAAAGGATCCCTCCGCACGTCAAATTCCGCTGCTGAAAACGCTGCTGTCCGGCGTAAGCGTACCGGTGCAGGTCGGCGGCGGTATCCGCACCGAGCAGGACGTGGAAGCGCTGCTCAACGCCGGCGCCAGCCGCGTGGTTATCGGTTCCACCGCCGTAAAACAACCGGCGCTAGTGCAACAATGGTTTACCCACTATGGCGCCGACGCGCTGGTGCTGGCGCTGGATGTGCGCATTGACGCCCACGGCGTCAAACGGGTGGCTATCAGCGGCTGGCAGGAAAACTCGGAGGCCACGCTGGAGCAAACCGTCGAACAATATCTGCCGTTTGGCCTGAAACACGTGCTGTGTACCGATATCTCGCGTGACGGCACGTTAAGCGGTTCCAATGTCGAACTCTATCGAGAAGTCAGCCAACGCTACCCGCAGGTCGCGTTTCAGGCGTCCGGCGGCATCGGCAACCTGGCGGATATCGCCAACTTGCGCGGCAGCGGCGTACAGGGCGTGATCGTCGGACGTGCGCTGCTGGAAGGCAAATTTAACGTAGCGGAGGCCATTTCATGCTGGCAAAACGGATAATCCCCTGTCTGGATGTACGTGACGGACAGGTCGTCAAAGGTGTACAGTTCCGCAACCATGAAATTATCGGTGACATCGTCCCGCTGGCGCAGCGTTACGCTCAGGAAGGCGCGGATGAACTGGTATTTTACGATATCACCGCATCATCAGACGGTCGCGTTGTTGACAAAAGCTGGGTATCCCGCGTGGCGGAAGTCATCGATATCCCCTTCTGCGTGGCCGGCGGTATCAAGAGCGTAGAAGAAGCGGGGCAAATTCTCTCTTTCGGCGCGGATAAAATTTCCATCAACTCGCCGGCGCTGGCCGATCCGGACTTGATTAGCCGTCTGGCCGATCGCTATGGCGTACAGTGTATCGTGGTGGGAATTGATACCTGGCATGATGCGGCAACCGGCCGTTATCACGTTAATCAATACACTGGTGATGAAAAACGCACCAAAGTGACAACCTGGGAAACCCTGGACTGGGTGCAGGAAGTACAAAAACGCGGCGCCGGAGAAATCGTCCTGAATATGATGAATCAAGACGGCGTGCGCAACGGTTATGATTTAGATCAGCTAAAGCTGGTCCGTGAAGTATGTCATGTTCCACTCATTGCTTCCGGCGGCGCTGGCACCATGGCGCATTTCCTGGCTGCCTTCCAGGATGCTCAGGTTGATGGCGCGCTCGCAGCGTCGGTTTTTCATAAGCAGATCATTAATATTGGTGAACTGAAACACTATCTTAAGCAACAAGGCGTGGAGATTCGGGTGTGTTAAGCGAACAGCGTATTTTAAGTGACGAACAACGAAACCAACTGGATTGGGAAAAAACCGACGGACTGATGCCCGTTATCGTGCAGCATGCCGTTTCCGGTGAAGTCCTGATGCTGGGTTATATGGATCAAAACGCGCTGAAAGCGACCGAAGACAGCGGCAAAGTGACGTTTTTCTCACGAACCAAACAACGTTTATGGACCAAGGGCGAAACTTCCGGCAACTTCCTCAATGTCGTGTCGATTACGCCGGATTGCGATAATGATACGCTGCTTGTTTTGGCGAATCCCATCGGCCCGACCTGCCATCTGGGCAAAAACAGTTGTTTCTCTCCGGCTGCCAGCGAATGGCTGTTTCTGTATGAGCTGGAACAACTGCTGGGTGAACGCAAAAGCGCCGATCCGGCCAGTTCTTATACCGCGCGTCTGTATGCCAGCGGTACCAAACGCATTGCACAGAAGGTCGGTGAAGAAGGTCTGGAAACCGCGCTGGCCGCCACCGTTCACGATCGTGAGGAATTGACCAATGAAGCGGCCGATCTAATGTACCATCTGCTGGTACTGTTACAGGATCAGGATCTATCGCTTGCCAACATTATCAATCGCTTACGCGAACGGCATCAATAATGTTCACCCGAGCATTCCGTGCGCGGAATGCTCGGTTCAACCTCTTCATCGATTATCCCACACGATTCGCCTTCACCTTCCGCTGTCGCCAGACTGCACCGCATTAGTTCAGATAAACGGCCAAAATAGTGCCGCGCACAATAATGATGCATCCATTTTGACCGGTTTCCCAGCCCGTTAATCATCCTGTCGGCGGACAGGGATCCGCATTTTTATTAGTAATCAAATGATAGCGATTGCGGCATAAATCATGGCATAGAACATGCTTAGTTCTATAAAAAGGAACCAGGTTCCATTTTATGAGACTTCATATGAGCATATTAAATACCACCGCCGCCATCCTGAATTTAATGAGTCAGCTTAAACGGGGCATTACCGCCAGTGATGTGATTACGCATTTACAGTTGCCTAAAAGCACGACGTCCCGAGTATTGAAACAACTCTGTGAAACCGGATTTCTGAGCAAAGATCCACATAGCGCAACCTATAGTCCGGCATTAATGTTGCTGGAGGTCGCTTATCTGGCTCACCGCACCTCGTCGCTTACCGACGATATTGAGCAGGCGTTACGCACCTTATGTCACTCCACCGGCCATACCGGCTACCTTTCCGTATTGGACGGACCGGATGTTCTGGTTTTGCGGGTCATTCCCGGTCGTCATGCATTACAGGTCATTACCTATCCGGGAACCCGTTCTCCTTCATGGGCGACATCCACCGGGCGCGCGTTGCTCTCTCGTTATAGCAGTCAGCAGTTGCTGAGTTATTTTGACGAAACGCTGACGCCGGAGAATAAAAATCAGATTCCTTTCGCTCGTCTTCAGGAACAACTCCAAACGGTCAGGCAGCAGCGCTGGTCTTCCGCCATTAACGAAGCGGTCTCGGGCACCGCCTCGATCAGTTGTTCGGTAAAAAATCCGCAAAGCGGTGAAACCATCGCGTTTTGTCTGACCTTTCCAGCCAGCATGGCGAATGAACAGGAGATAGAGAGTCTCGCCAGACGACTCACCAGCGCCGCCATGCCGATTGGCAAAAAATATGGCGACCCGTACTGGTTACAGAACCCTTTATAAAAAATTAAGCGCGTTATTTTTACATTTTAGGAGTGAGATTACATGTCAGGTCATTCATCCCTCCACCAGGCGGAAAAACCGGGGAAAGAACGGCATCACAGCAGTTTTAATCCACTGACGTTGGTGTTTCTGGTCATATTGAGTCTGTTTGGCGCGGTCATCGGCATTCAACTGTTAACGACGCTGGGGGTTACGCCCAACACCTCGATTATCGGCGCATTGATCGCCATGATCATCGCCCGTATTCCACTGCAGTTGTTACGCCGTTTCCGCTCGATTCACATTCAGAATCTGGCGCAGACGGCTATTTCATCGGCGACGTTTGGCGCGGCCAACAGCCTGTTGCTGCCTATCAGCGTAATGTGGCTGTTTGGCAGACCGGATCTGGTGATTCCGGTATTTATCGGCGTCGCGCTGGCCATGCTGCTGGACGCCTACCTGCTTTACCGCATGTTCAATACTTCGGTATTCCCGGCTAGCGGCACCTGGCCGCCGGGAGTGGCGGCGGCGGAATCGATCAAGGCCGGCGATCAGGGCGGCAGTCAGGCAGCAATCCTTAGCGCCGGGCTGGTTATTGGCGCTATCGGTTCCTGGTTTAAATTACCGATGTCGGCGCTGGGTACGGCCTTTATCGGCAACATCTGGGCGCTTTCGATGTTTGGCGTCGGCCTGTTGCTGCGCGGCTATAGCCTGCCCCTTTTAGGCATTGATATTAATAAAAATTATATTCCCCACGGTATGATGATTGGCGCGGGTATCGTGGCGCTGTTTCAGGTTATCGTGCTTATTCGCGGCCGGAAAGACCCCCAGGCCTCCTTAACGGCCGCATCGCTGAAAGCCGCTAATGATGACCGCCGGCACATTCTCAGCGCGATCCGCCTGGGAGCGATTGGCTATATTGCCCTGGCGATGCTGATTGCGGCGGGCACCGGTCTGTACAGTGAAATGTCGGTGGGCATGTTGCTGGCGTTCATTCTCTACGCCGCTTTTGCCGCTTTTATCCATGAGCTGATCGTCGGACTGGCGGCAATGCACTCCGGCTGGTTCCCGGCTTTCGCGGTTGCCTTGATCACCTTGATCATCGGTATGATGATCGGCTTCCCCTTGCTGGGATTAGCGGTGCTGTGTTCCTTCTCCGTCGCCACCGGCCCGGCCTTCGCCGACATGGGCTATGACCTGAAAGCCGGTTTTATCCTGCGGGATAACGGCGCCGATGCCGCTTTCGAATTGGAAGGCCGCCGCCAGCAGCTATATGCCGCGCTGATCGCTTTCGTTATCGCCATCCCGGTGGTCTATTTCTCCTATCAGAGTTACTTCCAGAATAATTTGGTTCCTCCGGTCGCCAAAGTGTATGTCGCGACCATTCAGGCCGGCGTCTCCATGGATATCGCCAAATCACTGCTGATCTGGACGGTGCCGGGCGCATTGATCCAATGGCTGGGGGGGTCAAAGCGCCAATTGGGCGTGCTGCTCGCCACCGGCCTGTTGATTGCCAACCCGCTGGCGGGATGGGCGGTGCTGCTGGGTATCACGCTGCGCTTGCTGATTATCAAAATTGGCGGAGAAAAAATGCGTAATCGGATGGAGGTTTTTGCTGCCGGTCTGATTGCCGGAGATGCGATCTTCAATTTCTTTAGCTCCATTTTTTCCAGCAAAATCAGTGGCAAATAACGGAAATATAACGACGTTATACCTGAATACACTTATTAGATGAGAGAATAAAATGAGTTTTTTTCAAACCTTACAAGCATTCGAAGCCCTTGATAGCGCCGCGGCCAGCGGAAAAACCGTCGTTGAACTGCTGTCCGCCTATCCGGACGTTGAAGTCAGCGTGACGGAATTCAAGGGGGACAAAGGAAAAACGGATTTCGTCAAAATCATCGTTCCCGGCAATAATGGTAAACGCAAAGGCGGCCAGGCGCCGACGATCGGCATCGTCGGTCGGCTAGGCGGCATCGGCGCGCGCCCGGAACGTATTGGTCTGGTTTCCGACGCTGACGGCGCCGTCACGGCGATTGCGGCGGCATTAAAGCTGGCCCATATGCAAACCAAAGGCGACGCCTTGCCAGGCGATGTGATTATCACAACGCACATCTGCCCGGATGCGCCAACCCGCCCGCACGAACCCGTAGACTTTATGGACTCGCCGGTCGATACCGAAGAGATGAACGCACAGGAAGTTATGCTTGAAATGGATGCGGTCTTGTCTATCGATACCACCAAAGGCAACCGTATCATCAACCATAAGGGCTTTGCTATTTCCCCAACGGTGAAACAGGGTTACATCCTGCGTATATCTGAAGATTTACTGCGCATTATGGAGATGACCAGCGGCAAAGCGCCCGTCACCTTCCCTATCACCACACAGGATATTACCCCTTACGGCAACGGCGTGTTCCATCTCAACAGCATCCTGCAACCCTCTATTGCGACCGATGCGCCGGTCGTCGGCGTGGCGATCACCACCGAAAGCGCGGTTCCAGGCTGCGGTACCGGCGCCAGCCATGAGGTCGATATCGCTGCGACCGCAAAATTCGTGGTGGAAGTCGCCAAAGAATTTACCCGCAAAACCTGCCGGTTCTTCGATCAGGCGGAATACGACCACCTACTCGAACTTTACGGTTCACTGGCTCATTTGCAAAAACGCCAATAAGGAAGATGACGATGCCTCTGCTTGGTACATTGACGATTGGTCAGGCTCCGCGCGCCGATATTACGCCGATACTGGAGTCGCATCTGCCGGCAGGAACGCCGTGCATTCATGCCGGCGTGCTGGACGGTTTAGATAAAGCGGCCATTGAGCGGCAGTTCGCGCCACAGCCGGATGATGCGGTTTTGACCAGCCGTTTGCTGGACGGCAGCGCCGTTATTCTCGGTAAAACGGCCGTACATCAGGCGGTTCAACAGAAGCTGGACGATCTGGAGCAGCAAGGCTGCACGCTTATCATACTGCTGTGTACCGGTGAGTTTCATGATCTAGCCTGCCGACAGGCCTGGCTGATTGAGCCAGACAGACTGGTGCCCCCGGTTGCCGCCACGCTAATCGGCCAGCGCCAGGCCGGTATACTGGTGCCGCTGGTAAAACAGATAGCCAGCGAAGGGGAAAAATGGCGCGACATGCAACGTCCGCCACGCTATGCCGCCGTCTCTCCCTATGACGGCAGCCGGGATGAGCTGGTGCAGGCGGCGCGCTCATTAAAAAGTCAGCAGGCAGAGGTCATCATTATGGACTGCATGGGCTATACCGAATGGCACCGGCAACAGGTCGCTGAAGCCACCGGCTTGCCAGTGTTACTGTCCAACGCGCTAATCGCCCGCCTGGTCGCCGGGCTAATTTAACAATAGGAAATAGCTGATGAATCTATTATTGCTCAGTAATGGGACATTACCGGGAAAAGGTTATCTGGAACATGCGCTGGACCCTATTCAGAACATCACGAAAAACCGAAAAAATGCGCTGTTTATTCCTTTTGCCGGTGTGACAATAAGCTGGGATGACTATACGAAAAAAGTACAACAGGCATTATCCACGCTCGATGTCGCCATTACCCCGGTTCACACAACAGAAGATCCGCAACAGGCGGTACGCGATGCCGATATCATCATCGTCGGGGGCGGTAACACCTTCAATCTGCTGAAGTGTTGCCGGGAGCGGAAGCTGCTGACGGCGATCCGCCAACGCGTTCAGCAAGGCGCCGCATATATTGGTTGGAGCGCTGGCGCCAATCTTGCCTGCCCTACGATTTGCACCACCAACGATATGCCCATCATCGACCCGCAAGGATTTGATGCGCTGAATCTGATCGACTTCCAGATCAACCCGCATTACACCAACAAACTTCCCGATGGACATCAGGGGGAAACCCGCAACCAGCGGTTAGCCGAACTGTTGATGGCGCAACCCGAGATCGCGATCGTCGGGCTGCCGGAAGGCGACTGGCTGGTGGTTGACGATAAAAAAATCCGCCTCGAAGGCCCCTACTCCGCAGCCTTGTTTAAGGCGCAACAGCCGCCGCAAACGCTGGATTGCGGGGAATTGCGGCTATAAAGCTCGCTACTCTTTATAATATGAGAGGACATCATGACGCTTGGAATTATTCGTGTACTCACCACGCAGGATCGCTCCCTGCTCGATGAGCACGGCCGCCTGTTACAACAGGAATACGGTTTGCAATCCATCAGTCGCTGTATTCCCGATCAGCATAACGGCATTTTTGACCGCAACAGCGAGGCCATCGCCGTCCCTAAAATCATCGCGCTCGGCCAGTCTTATCAACAAGAAGGATGCCAGGCCATCTTTCTCAGCTGTGCCGCCGATCCCGGTCTGGAGCAACTTCGCCAGGCCGTCTCCATACCGGTAATTAGCGCGGGCAGCGCCTGCGCCCGCATCGCGGCCAACCTTAGGCTGCCCGTTGCGGTTATTGGTATCGGCAGTCAAGCGCCTGCGCCGTTTCGCCGCTTATTGGGGGAAGATGTCCCCTATGCCCGTCCGGATGGCGTAACGCAAACCACGGACTTGCTCACCCGGCAAGGGAAAGAGAGCGCGTTCGCCTGTGCGCAAAAACTCCATCGCGATGGCGCGAAAGTCATCGCGTTTTCCTGCACCGGCCTGTCGACTATCGCTTTAGCGCCGCGGATCAGGGAAGAAATAGGATGTGTCGCCATTGATGCCGTTAGCGCCGCAGGCATGTTTGCAATCGAGTGGTTGGGTGAGCCGGCGTAATATCGAGACAGAGCGCGATTGTCAGCGTTGCTGACGGCGGGCCAAGGTAGGGTTGCCCGCATAAAAAATGGCACCTTTCAGGTGCCATTCTACAAATCATCTTGCAAGCAAAACTACAGTAATTATCAACTGATGATTAAGGTTGAATTAACCGTAGATATTGGCGCGGTCGCGCAGTTCCTTACCCGGTTTGAAGTGAGGGACATACTTGCCTTCCAGCTCAACTTTCTCACCCGTTTTCGGATTACGACCAACGCGTGGTGCACGGTAGTGAAGTGAAAAACTGCCGAACCCACGGATCTCAATGCGATCACCTTCGGCCAATGTTGTGGCCATCTGCTCAAGCATCTCTTTCACTGCATCCTCAACCACTTTGGCCGGGATATGAGATTGCTGTCCAGCAAGTCTTTCAATAAGTTCAGACTTGGTCATGGTTCCTCCAAGTGCATGGATTAGGGTAAATAACCACAATAACTTACTACCGTTTCAAGAGTGAGCAACTCGCGTTGCCCACTCCACCGTTATTACTCGCCTTTTGCTGCTTTGAAAGCTTCAGCCATGGCGTTAGAGAAGTTACCATCTTCCTGTTTGTTAACAGAAGCGATAGCGTCTTTCTCGTCTGCTTCGTCCTTAGCACGAACGGACAGGCTGACAACGCGGTTCTTGCGATCAACACCGGTGTATTTTGCTTCAACGCTGTCGCCAACGTTCAATACCAGCGTTGCATCTTCAATGCGGTCGCGAGAAGCTTCAGAAGCACGCAGATAGCCTTCAACGCCGTCTGCTAATTCAACTGTAGCACCTTTGGCGTCAACAGCAGTAACTTTACCAGTAACAATAGCACCTTTCTTGTTCAGAGACAGGTAGTTATTGAACGGGTCTTCAGCCAGTTGCTTCACGCCCAGAGAGATACGTTCACGTTCTGCATCTACCTGCAATACAACAGCGGCGATTTCATCACCTTTCTTGTATTCGCGAACGGCTTCTTCGCCGGCAACGTTCCAGGAGATATCAGACAAGTGAACCAGGCCGTCGATGCCGCCGTCCAGGCCGATGAAGATACCGAAGTCAGTGATGGACTTGATCTTACCTTCAACGCGATCGCCTTTGTTGTGGGTTTCAGCAAATTGCTGCCACGGATTGGCTTTACATTGTTTCAGACCCAGAGAGATACGACGACGTTCTTCGTCGATATCCAGAACCATAACTTCCACTACATCGCCAACGTTAACAACTTTGGACGGATGGATGTTTTTGTTGGTCCAATCCATTTCTGAAACGTGCACCAGACCTTCAACGCCTTCTTCGATTTCAACGAAGCAGCCGTAATCAGTCAGATTGGTTACACGACCAGTCAGACGAGTGCTTTCCGGGTAACGCTTAGCGATAGCAACCCATGGATCTTCGCCCAGCTGTTTCAGGCCCAGGGAAACACGAGTACGCTCGCGGTCGAATTTCAGCACTTTAACAGTGATTTCATCGCCCACATTGACGATTTCGCTCGGATGTTTAACACGTTTCCAAGCCATATCAGTGATATGCAGCAGGCCGTCAACGCCACCCAGATCAACAAACGCACCGTAGTCGGTAAGGTTCTTAACGATACCTTTGACTTCCATGCCTTCCTGCAGGTTTTCCAGCAGTTGATCGCGTTCAGCGCTGTTTTCAGATTCGATAACCGCACGGCGGGAAACCACAACGTTGTTGCGTTTCTGATCCAGCTTGATAACTTTGAACTCAAGCTCTTTGCCTTCCAGATGCAGCGTGTCACGAACCGGGCGAACGTCAACCAGAGAACCTGGCAGGAACGCACGAATGCCGTTCAGCTCAACGGTGAAACCGCCTTTAACTTTACCGTTGATAACACCGGTAACAGTCGCAGCTTCTTCGTAAGCTTTTTCCAGCATCAACCATGCTTCATGGCGTTTAGCTTTTTCACGAGACAGCAGCGTTTCACCGAAGCCATCTTCGACAGCGTCCAGAGCTACGTCTACTTCATCACCAACCTGGATTTCCAGTTCGCCCTGGGCATTTTTGAATTGCTCTACCGGAATAGCTGATTCAGATTTCAAACCGGCGTCAACCAGTACAACATCTTTATCAATAGCAACAACAACACCACGAACGATGGAACCAGGACGGGTTTCGATTTCTTTCAGGGATTCTTCAAAGAGTTGAGCAAAAGATTCTGTCATGTTGATAATCTTAGGAGTCTTCAATTTAACGTCCATCTGGCGTCCTGCTCGATGGGGTTGTTTAACATGCCTCGCTGTTCATCCTTACAGCAAGGTAAAAATTCATTGGTTTATATGTGCTTACACAAGCACTTCGCGGGAATACGCCAGCGCTCGCGCAATCACTTCGTCGATTGTCATTTCTGTCGAGTCCAGCACCAGCGCATCGGCTGCCGGCACCAAAGGCGCGACGGGGCGATTGCGATCGCGGTCATCACGCTCTCTTATCTCAGATAAAAGACGTTCAAAGTTAACACTAAAGCCCTTCTCTTGCAACTGCAGCATGCGTCTCTGCGCGCGTTCCTCCGCGCTCGCATCCAGGAAAATCTTTACCGGCGCATCGGGAAATACCACCGTTCCCATATCACGCCCGTCGGCAATCAGCCCCGGCGCTTCGCGAAATGCGCGCTGCCGCCGTAATAATGCTTCGCGAACGCGGGGAAAAGCCGCCGCCTGCGAAGCCGTCATGCCTACGTCTTCGGTGCGGATCTCGTTACTGACGTCCTCACCTTCTAAAATCACCTTTAACTGTCTGTCATCAGAAATAAAACGTACATCCAGGTGGGAGGCCAGAGGAACCAGCGCTTCTTCTGAAAGAATATCCACCTGATGGTGTAAAGCCGCCAGCGCCAGAACACGATAAATCGCCCCGGAATCCAGCAGATTCCACCCTAATGCCTCCGCCAACGCCTTACATAACGTACCTTTACCCGCGCCACTCGGTCCGTCAACCGTTATTACCGGTGCAGTCACCGTCATTTCTCTCTCCTATACATAAGGAATTCCGCTAATGTCATTCGCGACATTACGATGCTTCATTATACGCATCAACGGCGGGAAACGTTATATTAATGCCGGACTGAAAAGGAAAAATTAAGAAAATGCCTGATGGTAGAGAACTGATTTTGAGCGCTGAAGGCACGGTTCACACCGTGCCTTGCATGACGAAATGACTACGCCCGTTCGCTCAGCCGGGCAAGCTGTTCAAAATAATCCGGGAAGGTTTTCGCGGTGCACTTTGGATCCATGATGGTGATCGGCGTATCCGACAATGCCACCAGTGAAAAACACATCGCCATACGGTGATCGTTATAGGTGTCGATTGCCGCGGATTTCAGATGGGCGGGTGGCGTGATGCGAATATAATCTTCCCCTTCTTCAACTTCCGCCCCCACTTTGCGCAATTCCGTCGCCATCGCGGTAAGACGATCGGTCTCTTTTACCCGCCAGTTATAAATATTCCGCAACGTAGTGGCGCCACCCGTTGCAAACAGCGCCGTCGTCGCGATCGTCATGGCGGCATCAGGAATGTGGTTCATATCCATATCAATCGCGTGAAGTTCGCCACGCTGGCATTCAATATAGTCATCGCCCCAGCGGATCTTCGCCCCCATTTGCTCCAACACATCGGCAAAACGAATATCGCCCTGAACGCTTGAACGACCAACGCCGGTAACGCGAATCGTGCCGCCGCGGATCGCGCCCGCAGCCAGAAAATAAGACGCCGAAGACGCATCCCCCTCCACCAGATAATCTCCCGGCGAACGGTATTGCTGACGGCCAGATACGTAAAACTGCTGGTAATTGTCGTTGCGCACCTCGATACCAAACGTTTTCATCATGTTCAATGTGATATCGATATAGGGTTTGGAAACCAGCTCACCCTGAATACGGATATGGCTATCCTGGGGAGCCAGAGGCGTGGCCATCAATAGCGCGGTCAGAAACTGGCTGGATACGCTGCCATCAACGCTGATTTCACCGCCCTGAAACCCGCCCTGTAAACGTAACGGCGGATAGTTTTCCTGTTCCAGGTAATCCACTTTTGCGCCGCCCTGGCGCAAGGAATCAACCAGGTGGCCAATAGGACGTTCTTTCATCCGGGGTTCTCCCGTCAGAATGATATCGCCTTTGGTCAAACATAGCGCCGCCGCCAGCGGACGCATGGCCGTTCCGGCATTTCCCAGAAACAGCTCTAAAGGCTTCAGAGCTTTTAATGCGCCGCCCAAACCGATAATTTCACACTGAGTACGGCTGGTAGAGAGGTGATAAGTCACACCCATCGCCTGCAGCGCATTCAGCATATGGCGAACGTCATCGCTGTCCAGCAAATTCGTCAGCCGCGTCGTTCCTTCAGCCAGGGCTGCCAGCAATAGCGCACGATTCGATACGCTTTTTGAACCAGGGAGGTTGATCGTGCCGTTAATCAATTTAACCGGCTGTAGGGTCAGGGATTCCTGCATGTGAAACTTATTCTCCAAACGTGAACACAGAAACCCCGGTTATACCGGGGTTTCTTCATCAATTAACCATAACCGATTTTTTACGGCAAACCATTATCCGTGACGACGTTCGAAGTCCGCCATGAATTCAGTCAGTGCCTTAACGCCTTCCAACGGCATGGCGTTATAGATAGAAGCGCGCATACCGCCCACGGCACGGTGTCCTTTCAGCGCGTGCAAACCAGCGGCCTGAGCCTCTTCCAGGAAGACCTTATCCAGCTCAGCGTTCGCCAGCAGGAAAGGCACATTCATACGGGAGCGATTGGTCACGGCCACATCGTTGCTATAGAAGCCGCTGTCATCAATGGCGCTATAAAGCAGATTAGCCTTATCCTGGTTGCGTTTTTCCATTTCAACCAGGCCGCCTTGCTCTTTCAACCATTTAAACACCATACCTGACAGATACCAGGCAAAGGTCGGTGGGGTGTTAAACATGGAGCCATTGTCAGCCAGAATCTGATAATCAAGGATCGAAGGCAATTCACGACGCGCTTTACCCAGCAAATCCTCGCGCACGATAACCAGCGTCAGCCCTGCGGGACCAATGTTTTTCTGCGCGCCGGCATAGATCACGCCATAACGACTCACATCAATGGGGCGGGATAAGATACTGGAAGAGAAGTCGGCCACCACGATTTTGTCGCCGAAATCGGGTTCTTCTTCGATCGCCAAACCATCAATGGTTTCATTGGGGCAGTAATGAACGAATGCGGAATCATCGGACAATACCCACTCGCGCATCGGTTTTGCGCTGCGCAGGCCATCTACGCGCGTTTTCACATCCACGACATTCGGGGTACAGTATTTTTCCGCTTCTTTAACGGCGCTGTGCGCCCAATAACCGCCGTCGATATAGTCAGCCTGCGTTTTATCTCCCAACAAATTAAGCGGTACCGCCGCAAACTGCGCGCGGGCGCCGCCATGACAGAAAAGCACTTTGTAATTGGCAGGGACTTTCAGCAAATCGCGCAAATCCTGCTCAGATTCGGTAGCGACCTGCATAAATTCTTTACTGCGGTGGCTGATTTCCATTACCGATGTACCCAGGCCATGCCAATTGCACAGTTCCTGTTCAGCCCGACGTAATACTTCAACCGGCAGCATTGCTGGACCGGCGCTAAAATTAAAAACCTGAGTCATTTCCCCTCACCACATCTCAGAAATAGCGATTATTTTATCACAATGGTTCAAGACACACTGTTTTAGTCTAGTATCGGTTTTATCACTCGACACTTATGGCTGCAATGCTTATTGCGTTTTGCCCCACAAAACGACTGTTGATAGGTTGCATCTCATCCTATGTTATCAATCTGTTACAGAATGAATAGAGTCCGCGTTAAAAAGCCCGTATCATGCACCTCTTATTCAAACAGACAAAAGTGAAGACCATGACCCAAACGTTCATCCCAGGCAAAGACGCCGCCCTGGAAGACTCCATCGCCCGTTTTCAGCAACAGCTCCAAAACCTGGGGTTTAATATCGAAGAAGCTTCATGGTTGAATCCTGTGCCTAACGTCTGGTCGGTCCACATTCGCGATCGTGACTGTCCTCTTTGCTTCACCAATGGTAAAGGCGCCAGCAAGAAAGCGGCTTTGGCTTCCGCCCTGGGGGAATACTTTGAACGCTTATCGACCAACTACTTTTTTGCGGATTTTTACCTCGGAAAAGCCATAGCACAGAGCGAGTTCGTTCATTATCCCAATGAAAAGTGGTTCCCCATGCCGGCTGATAACTCGCTGCCGGAAGGGATTCTGGACCCCCGCCTGCGTGAATTTTACGATCCGGAAAAAGAACTCGGCGCCAGCGATTTAATCGACCTGCAATCGGGTAACGCCGATCGAGGGATCTGCGCATTGCCTTTTATCCGCCAGTCCGATTTACAGACGGTCTATATTCCGATGAACATCATCGGCAATCTGTATGTGTCCAACGGCATGTCCGCCGGCAATACGGCCAATGAGGCGCGAGTTCAGGGATTATCCGAAGTCTTTGAACGCAGCGTCAAAAACCGCATTATTGCTGAGTCAATCAGCCTGCCGGACATTCCGCAAACGGTGTTAAACCGCTATCCAGGCGTGGTCGAAGCCATCGCCACGCTGGAAAAAGAAGGCTTCCCCATCTTCGCTTACGATGCTTCTCTTGGTGGACGCTATCCGGTTATTTGCGTTGTGCTGTTCAATCCGGCAAATGGAACCTGTTTCGCCTCATTTGGTGCGCACCCAGACTTTGGCGTGGCGCTTGAGCGTACGGTAACGGAACTTCTGCAAGGCCGCGGGCTGAAAGATCTGGATGTTTTTACCCCGCCGACGTTTGACGATGAGGAAGTCGCGGAGCATGCCAATCTGGAAACCCATTTTATCGACTCCAGCGGTCTGATCTCCTGGGATATGTTTAAGAACCAGGCCGATTATGCGTTTGTGGACTGGGATTTCAGCGGCACCACGGAAGAGGAATTTGCCACGCTGATGGCTATTTTCCAACAGGAAGATAAAGAAGTGTACATTGCCGACTATCAGCATCTGTCCGTTTACGCCTGCCGTATTCTGGTTCCCGGTATGTCGGATATTTATCCCGCGGAAGATCTGCTGTTGGCCAATAACAGCATGGGCGCTCATCTGCGTGAAACGCTGCTAGCGCTGCCGGATAGCCAATGGGAAAAAGAAGAGTATCTCGCCCTGTTGCGGCAACTGGATGACGAAGGTTTTGATGACTTTACCCGGGTACGAGAGCTGCTTGGCATCGCCACGGGTAAAGATAACGGCTGGTTCACTCTGCGCATTGGCGAGTTGAAATCAATGCTGGCGCTGGCCGGCGGCGATTTGGAGCAGGCATTAAGCTGGGCGGAATGGACTCTGGATTTCAACGACTCGATCTTTAGCGCGCAACGCAGTAATTACTACCGCTGTCTGCAAACGTTGTTACAACTGGCGCTGGAACAGGAGCGCGATCCTGCCGGGTATTATGATGCTTTCGTCAAAATGTACGGACGTGAAACCGTAGACGCCGCCAGTGCGGCGATCGCCGGGGAACAAGCCTTTCATGGGCTATTCACCGTTGATGATGCATTCACCGCGCTCCCCGCCCATCGCGCATTGCTGGCTGCGTATGAGAAGCTGCAACGCGCGAAAAGTCGCTACTGGCCAGCAAAATAATGCTGATGGCGACACGGTAAAGACCTAGAATATTCGCTTCGCGGTTTTCACCCCATTACGGCGCGACACTATTTTTATTTTTCAAATTAAGCGCAACAATAACCCTTTTAAAAACAAGGGTTATTGTTGTTTGAAAATTAATATTTCCCGTCAAATTAACTAAAACGAAATCACTTTGTTGTTAAATGGTGAATATTTAGTTAAATTACATTAAAAGTAGCGTACTTAAATTATACAAGGCATGATATTTATTAACGCCAAATCAGGATGAAAACACCTGGTTATTCAAATATTTTTGTAAACTTTAAAATATTTTTTATTATAAAAATCAACAAGATAACCACACAAACCCGGACTTTACACGGCTGTACACCGGTGTTAGTTTCGCGCAATATGATCCACGTCAAATTTTGCTTTATACCGCTTTGTTAGTATCTCGACGCTGATAAATTTTAAGAGAGAGTTAGTGTGAAAGCTGACAACCCCTTCACTCTGCTATTACCGGCCGCAATGGCGAAAGTTGCCGAAGATGCCGGCGTCTATAAAGCAACAAAAAAACCGTGGGTAACGTTTTATCTGGCGATCACCGCGGGTGTTTTTATCTCGATTGCTTTTGTCTTTTATATTACCGCCACCACCGGCACGGCAACGATACCTTTTGGTATTGCCAAACTCATCGGTGGTATTTGCTTCTCACTGGGATTGATGTTGGTTGTCGTTTGTGGAGCGGATTTATTTACTTCCACCGTACTGACCGTCATCGCCAAAGCCAGTGGACGCATCACCTGGAAGCAGCTAGCCTTTAATTGGATTAACGTGTATATCGGTAATCTGATCGGCGCGCTTTTCTTTGTTGCGCTGATTTGGTTCTCCGGCGAACATATGGTCGCCAATGGCGCATGGGGACTCAACATTCTGCAAACCGCGGAACACAAGCTTGAACATACTTTTGTTGAAGCGCTTTGTCTGGGGATTTTAGCCAACCTGATGGTATGCCTAGCCGTGTGGATGAGTTATTCCGGCCATAGTCTGACAGACAAAATGTTCGCGATGATTCTTCCGGTCGGCATGTTTGTCGCCAGCGGTTTTGAACACAGCATCGCCA
Source organism: Brenneria goodwinii (assembly GCF_002291445.1). Taxonomy (NCBI): domain Bacteria; kingdom Pseudomonadati; phylum Pseudomonadota; class Gammaproteobacteria; order Enterobacterales; family Pectobacteriaceae; genus Brenneria; species Brenneria goodwinii. The sequence goes on from NZ_CP014137.1 coordinate 2,103,672, forward strand.
ACATGTTCATGATCCCGATGGGCATAGTCATCAAAAATTTCGCCACCCCCGAATTTTGGCAGGCCGTTGGGATGGCGCCCTCTCAGTTTGAACATTTAACTATTAGCCATTTTATCAGCGATAATCTGATTCCAGTTACGATAGGAAACATTATTGGCGGTGGCTTTCTTGTAGGTTTAACATACTGGGTAATTTATTTACGCGGCGGAGACAAGCATTAACGTGCAATCAGCCGCAACGTCGGATTTTAAAAAATCCATATCAAAGGTAGGTGTAAAATGACCGATCTGAATGAAAAACTGGCCAGCGCATGGCAAGGCTTTAGCAAAGGTGAATGGCAGGATGGAGTTAACGTTCGTGACTTCATTCAGAAAAACTATACGCCGTATGAAGGTGACGAATCCTTCTTGGCTGACGCTACCGCAGCAACGACTGAGCTGTGGGATAAAGTCATGGAAGGCGTCAAGCTGGAAAACCGCACCCATGCACCGGTTGATTTTGATACCAACCTGGCATCAACCATCACCTCCCACGATGCGGGCTACATCAATAAGAGCCTGGAAAAAATCGTTGGTCTGCAGACCGATGCTCCGTTGAAGCGTGCGCTGATCCCATTCGGCGGGATCAAAATGATTGAAAGTTCCTGCAAAGCGTATGACCGCGAGCTGGACCCTTCCATTAAAAAAATCTTTACCGAATATCGTAAAACCCATAACCAGGGCGTATTCGACGTTTATACTCCGGACATCCTGCGCTGCCGTAAATCCGGCGTGCTGACCGGTCTGCCGGACGCCTACGGCCGTGGTCGTATCATCGGTGACTACCGTCGCGTTGCGCTGTACGGTATCGACTACCTGATGAAAGATAAATTCGCTCAGTTCGCTTCTCTGCAACCGGACCTGGAAAGCGGTGAAGATCTGGAAGGCACTATCCGTCTGCGTGAAGAAATCGCTGAACAACATCGCGCACTTGGCCAGCTAAAAGAAATGGCTGCCAAATACGGTTGTGACATTTCTCGCCCGGCGACCAACGCTCAGGAAGCGGTACAGTGGACTTACTTCGGCTACCTGGCCGCGGTGAAATCCCAGAACGGCGCCGCCATGTCCTTCGGTCGTGTATCCACATTCCTGGATATTTACATCGAACGTGACCTGGCCGCTGGCAAAATCAATGAAGAACAAGCTCAGGAACTGATTGACCACCTGGTCATGAAACTGCGTATGGTTCGTTTCCTGCGTACTCCTGAATATGATGAACTGTTCTCCGGCGACCCGATTTGGGCGACCGAATCTCTGGGTGGTATGGGTCTGGATGGTCGTACGCTGGTTACCAAAAACAGCTTCCGCTTCCTGAACACCCTGTACACCATGGGGCCGTCTCCGGAACCGAACATCACTATCCTGTGGTCGGAAAAACTGCCGCTGAACTTCAAAAAATTCGCGGCGAAAGTCTCCATCGATACATCTTCTCTGCAATATGAAAACGATGATCTGATGCGTCCGGACTTCAACAGCGACGATTACGCGATTGCCTGCTGCGTTAGCCCGATGGTTGTGGGTAAACAAATGCAGTTCTTCGGCGCCCGTGCCAACCTGGCTAAAACCATGCTGTATGCTATCAACGGCGGCGTGGATGAAAAAATGAAGATGCAGGTTGGTCCGAAATCCGAACCGATCAAGAGCGAATACCTGAACTTCGACGAAGTTCTGGAACGCATGGATCACTTCATGGATTGGCTGGCCAAACAGTACGTCACCGCGCTGAACGTCATTCACTATATGCATGACAAATACAGCTACGAAGCCGTGCTGATGGCGCTGCACGATCGTGATGTATACCGTACAATGGCTTGTGGTATCGCCGGTCTGTCCGTTGCTGCCGACTCCCTGTCCGCCATCAAATATGCCAAAGTTAAACCAATCCGTGACGAAGACGGCCTGGCTATCGACTTTGACATCGAAGGCGAATATCCGCAGTTCGGTAACAACGACCCACGCGTTGATGAACTGGCATGCGACCTGGTTGAACGCTTCATGAAGAAAATTCAGAAGCTGCATACCTACCGCAACGCCGTACCGACTCAGTCCGTTCTTACCATCACTTCCAACGTGGTATACGGTAAGAAAACCGGTAACACGCCTGATGGACGCCGTGCTGGCGCGCCGTTCGGTCCTGGTGCCAACCCGATGCACGGTCGTGACCAGAAAGGCGCTGTCGCCTCTCTGACTTCCGTTGCGAAACTGCCGTTCGCCTACGCGAAAGATGGTATCTCTTACACCTTCTCTATCGTACCGAATGCGCTGGGTAAAGATGACGATGTTCGTAAAGCCAACCTTGCCGGCCTGATGGATGGTTATTTCCATCATGAAACTGCCAACATTGAAGGTGGTCAGCATCTGAACGTCAACGTAATGAACCGTGAAATGCTGCTTGATGCCATGGAAAACCCGGAAAAATATCCGCAGTTGACCATCCGTGTATCTGGTTACGCAGTGCGCTTCAACTCGCTGACTAAAGAACAGCAGCAGGATGTAATTACCCGTACTTTCACTCAGTCAATCTAATTTCCCTGACTGTTTGAAAAGGCGTAAAATAAAGGCTCCACGCGTGTGGGGCCTTTTTCTCGCCCCGCGTAACGCCAAATCGTAGCATTAAAATCTGTTTTGCCAGCCACCTATCTATCTCAACGCGATGCTGGATGACTGGCAAAATAGATTCGCAGCATTAGCCATACCATGTGTGTTCTATCACCGTTGTGACAGACACGCCGTCTGTTCGCTTATGACTGCGCTTACAAAGACCGCTATTGTTCGGTCAAACCTGGAGAAAACCCTGCAATGTCTGTAACTGGTCGCATCCACTCTTTTGAATCCTGCGGTACTGTAGATGGCCCGGGCATCCGCTTTATCGTTTTCTTTCAAGGCTGCCTGATGCGCTGCCTGTATTGCCATAACCGAGACACCTGGGATACTCATGCCGGAAAGGAAATTACGGTTGAGGAATTAATGAAAGAGGTCGTGACTTATCGCCACTTCATGAACGCATCGGGTGGTGGCGTCACCGCATCCGGTGGGGAAGCGATTCTGCAAGCCGAATTTGTCCGTGATTGGTTTCGTGCCTGCCATGCGGAAGGGATCAATACCTGTCTGGATACCAACGGGTTTGTTCGCCGCTATGAGCCGGTGATTGATGAGCTTTTGGACGTCACCGATTTGGTCATGCTCGACCTGAAGCAGATGAATGATGATATCCATCAAAACCTGGTTGGCGTATCTAACCATCGAACCCTCGACTTTGCCCGTTATCTGGCGAAGCGTAACATACGCACCTGGATACGTTACGTCGTCGTTCCCGGCTGGTCCGATGACGACAAATCCGCCCATATGCTCGGCGAATTCACCCAAAATATGTCGAATGTCGAAAAAATCGAACTCCTCCCCTATCACGAACTGGGTAAACATAAGTGGATAGCGATGGGTGAAGAGTACAAACTGGATGGTGTCAAACCGCCAAAAGCCGAGACAATGGATCGCGTAAAATCGATCCTTGAAGGATACGGACACAAGGTAATGTATTGATTCAAGCGTGCGATAACACGTCCGTGACAGAACACCGTAAAACGCCGTGATGAAATGAGCAGGCCAGAGGAAACTCCGGCCTGTTTGTCATTGTAGACTTAGGCTGTCGCCAGTGGCTTTGGATGATGATCGGCCTTCTTCAACAATATGACCAAATAGCACAACGACACCACGGCGATAAGGACAAACAGCAGGCGATCGGAATACGTTTGCATCAATATCGCCGCCAAGCTGGGACCACTCAGACTCCCCAGCGTATAACTCAGCAATAGCGCCTGATTCATGGCAACCAGCTCGTCAGGGCGCACTTTTTCGCAGGCCCATGACATCGCGACAGGGTATAGCGTAAAACCGGCGCATCCCAACATAAACAGGCCCGGAACCATGGCATAGCGACTAGCACTCAACATGGCGAGACAACCGACAATCACGGCAAAAGTCAGCACCCGCAGAACCAGCAGACGGCCATACCGGTCAGCCATGCGGCCGACCGGCCACTGTCCAACAATACCTGCGCTAATCAGCAACGCCATCCAGTACCCGACCCCGGCATCGCTCATCCCCTGATGAGAAAAATACAGCGGCATTAACCCGTACAACGATCCCAGGATGACGCCGGAAATCACACAGCCATGAACCCCTAACCGGGCATGACGGTATTTCAGCATCTTCCAAATATTAGCCTTGTGCTCTTGTTTTATTGGCGCGGGAATATGCGCAAACAGCAGAGGGAACACGCCCAGAATAATCAATGCCACAGCCCAGGGTAAGACGTTCAACAACTCTGTCGACACCATACCAAGCAGCAACTGCCCCATCACGCTGCCAAAATAGTAGGCCATCATATATGAGGCCAATAGCTGACCTCTATGGGCGGATGAACCACTGCAAAGCAATGCGCTTTCAACCACAACCCAAATTAATGCGCAACCCACCCCGGCCAGAAAACGCCAGAATAGCCAGCTCCATAAATCGACAGAAATACCCAGCCCAATAGTGGCTATGCCAAATAATAATGCGGCAAAATAATAACTGCGATTAAATCCATAATGCCTGATTAATTTACCGGCAAACAATGTCCCAACCAGATTCCCGCCGAAATAAGACGACCCGACAAGCCCTACCTGCCAGGTAGGAAGCTGCTGATAACTCAGCCAAATTGGCACCAGTGTATTCAATACGGCAATACAAATAGTCAGCAGCAAAAGGCCGCAGAGCAATAAAAGCACTGGGCGAGAGTAAGCAGACATAATGAAATGGATAACCAAACAACCAGAAAAGAATGAGCGCATCATGCCACTGCGTATTTAAAAGTCAATCCGGGTAATATGAGCAAATGATGCTTATTTTTTCATTGATTTAAATAATTAATCGAACAAAGCAACTAATGGATAATCAAGGGACCGAGGTAATAGCTACCCCAATGATTTTAAATAGATTTAGCTAAAGGAATAACATTTAAGCGACGGCAGAGGCCTGAAAAAAGAACGTTCTTGATTAAAAAATATTACCGTATTTCCGCATAAAAAAAGCGCCACCAGGCGCTTTTTCATAATGCTTAAAACTTAACTGAATCAACCAATAAATTCCAGTCCGCCCATATATGGACGCAGCACTTCAGGCACTTCAATCCGGCCATCCGCCAACTGATAGTTTTCCAGCACGGCAACCAGCGTACGGCCGACTGCCAACCCTGAACCATTCAATGTATGCACCAGGCGGGTTTTCTTATCGCCCTTACTGCGGCAACGCGCCTGCATACGTCGAGCCTGGAAGTCCCACATGTTGGAACAGGAAGAGATCTCACGATAGGTATTCTGCGCCGGCAACCAGACTTCCAGGTCATAAGTTTTACAGGAACCGAATCCCATATCTCCCGTACACAGCAATACCTTACGATACGGCAACTTCAGCAACTGCAATACGGTTTCAGCATGAGAAGTTAACTCTTCCAGCGCCTGCATGGAATCTTCAGGCCGAACAATCTGTACCAGCTCAACTTTGTCAAACTGGTGCATACGAATCAAACCACGGGTATCACGACCATAAGACCCCGCTTCTGAACGGAAGCATGGCGTATGGGCGGTCATTTTCAGCGGTAATGACTCATCGTCCAGAATTTCGTCACGCACCAGGTTAGTCAGAGGAACTTCAGCCGTGGGAATCAAAGCATAGTTGCTGGTGTCCGCCTCTTCACTTAACGGCTTGGTATGAAACAGATCTTCGCCGAATTTCGGCAACTGACCGGTACCATACAGGGTCTCATGGTTAACCAGATAAGGCACATACGCTTCCTGATAGCCATGCTGTTGCGTATGCAGATCCAGCATAAATTGAGAAATTGCACGATGCAGGCGCGCAATTTGCCCTTTCATGACGACAAAACGGGCGCCGGCCAGCTTCGCACCGGCGGCAAAATCAACCCCATTGGCCATCTCGCCGAGTTCCACATGATCGCGTACCGGGAAGTCAAACGTGCGAGGTTCGCCCCAGCGGCTGACCTCTTTGTTATCGTTTTCATCTTTACCAAGGGGAACGACGTCATCGGGCAAATTGGGAATAGTCAGCGCTATTTCACGGATGGCGTTTTGCAGTTGATCCAGCTCCGACTTGGCAGCATCCAGTCTCTCACCCAACACGTTAACTTCGCGGCGCAACGGCTCAATATCTTCACCACGGGCTTTTGCCGCACCAATCTCTTTCGATCGGGAATTACGTTCCGCCTGCAGATTTTCGGTTTCCACCTGTAAAACTTTACGACGTTCTTCCTGCTTACGCAGGGTATCAACATCCAGTTTAAAACCTCTACGAGCCTGTAGCTTTTCGGCGACTGCGTCGAGCTCATTACGCAGTAAATTGGGATCGAGCATGCTAATCCTGTGCTTATGATTATCAAATGAAATATTGTCGTACACGGCGCATTATTAACGCGGCCGGGTGCCAGAAATTGTCACCGCTAACCTTACCGCAACGCTTAGTTCAGCGGTAGCGTTTTGTCGGGCTATTTTGATCCTGAGCGGCGAGCCAGGCGAGCTTTTCGCCAATTTTCCCCTCAAGCCCGCGCGCCGACGGCATGTAATATTGCGTCTCCGCCATTTCGGACGGGAAATAGTTCTCCCCGGCGGCATAGGCATTGGGTTCATCATGGGCATAACGATATTCTGCGCCCAGCCCCATCTCTTTCATCAAGCGAGTCGGCGCATTGCGCAGATGTTCCGGGACATCGTAATCGGGCTTATCTCGCGCATCCTGCATAGCGGCTTTAAACGCCGTATATACGGCATTGCTTTTCGGCGCGCAGGCCAGATACACAATAGCCTGAGCAATAGCCCGCTCGCCTTCCGCCGGGCCGACACGGGTAAAACAGTCCCAGGCGGCAATGGCCACCTGCATGCCCCGGGGATCCGCATTGCCGACGTCTTCAGAAGCGATAGCCAGCAGACGACGGGCGACGTAGAGCGGGTCGCCCCCTGCGGTAATAATGCGCGCGTACCAATATAGCGCGGCATCTGGCGCAGACCCCCTCACCGACTTATGCAGCGCCGAGATCAGATCGTAATAGCGGTCGCCTTTGTTATCAAAACGAGCGCTGCGCTCGCCAGACACTTCCTTAAGCAGCTCCGGCGTCAGCGTGCGAATGCCTTGCGCGTCGATCTCAGCCATATCGGCCATCATTTCGAGGCTGTTCAGAGCCCTGCGCGCATCGCCATTAACCAGCTCAGCCAGCATACGCCGGGTTTCGTCAGGCAAGACGATATTCTGTCCGCCGTATCCCCGCTGGCTGTCATTCATCGCCTGCTGCAGCACTTGTTCAATATCTTCCGCAGTCAGCGCCTTCAATAAATAGACACGAGCGCGCGACAACAGTGCGGAATTGAGTTCGAATGAAGGGTTTTCGGTCGTGGCGCCGATAAAAGTGATCGTGCCGTCTTCGACATGCGGTAAAAACGCATCTTGCTGGCTTTTATTGAAACGGTGGACTTCATCGACAAACAAAATCGTTCGCCGGCCTGCATGGCGATTTTGCCGCGCCCGTTCGATGGCCTCGCGGATCTCTTTTATCCCTGACGTTACCGCCGAAATACGCTCAACGTCAGCCTGCCCGTAATGGCCGATTAATTCCGCCAGCGTCGTTTTCCCGGTACCTGGCGGCCCCCATAGAATCATGGAGTGCAGCTGTCCGGCCACAATCGCTCTCGGCAACGGTTTGCCGGCGCCCAGAATATGCTGTTGCCCAATATACTGCTCCAGCGTTGCCGGCCGCATACGGGCGGCCAACGGCTGGAACTCATTACTGGAAAAATCAAGTGACAGAGTACTCACCTGGACCTCACTGACGTTGATCGTCCAACGCCACGCCTTGCGGCGGAGTAAACGTAAATTTTGCTGAATCAACCACGCTATTTTGCTGATTCTTCAGCACATAGGTACTGCGTTGTCCGTCCTGCTCGGTGGCGATGAACTGCCTGATAGTGCCGTTGCTCGTCACGCTGATGGCAAATTGCTTAAGATTGCCATTGGCTGATTTCGGCGTGAGTTCAAAATCATCGCCTTTCTGCTTCACCTCATATCTGCGCCAGTCACTGGCGTCGTTGCGGGCGATCAGCATAAATGGCGTATTCCCCGTCGCATCTTTTAACCAGGTAGCGGTCACCTGTTCAACAAACGGGTTGTAAAACCAGAGCGTTTTACCATCGGAAACCAGCACGCTTTCATCCGGCGATGTTGTTTGCCAATTGAACAAATTAGGCCGTTTCAACCACAATTCGCCCTCGCCTTCCTGCACCGCGGTTCCATCTGCGCTCGTTACCGTCTGGCTGAAGCTGGCATGAAAACTGTTCACCTTGCTGAGCCGGCTTTGCAAATCACTGGCGGCATCAGCATACACCGCTGTCGATGTTATTCCCGACACCAGACAACAGGCGACTAACCATTTCTTCATCATACAAAAATCCTTTGAATTTACTGACATCACGGCAATTGCCGTGAAGAAATCAGACTCGCTGCGTAGTCAATACTCTAGCTGAACCCACTCAAACAACGATAGGCGAATTGTCTGCTAATTGCGGCGTTTACGCTTCTTTGCATAAGGGCTGCACATGCAGCCCTTATTCGTTTTACTCCATCGGCGGCGGCGCCAGCACTTCACGGTTGCCGTTATGTCCGGGTGAACTGACGATACCTTGCGCCTCCATCTGCTCCACTATGCGCGCGGCACGGTTATAACCGATACGGAATTGGCGCTGTACGCCGGAAATAGAGGCTCTGCGTTTATCCACAACAAAGGCGACGGCCTGATCAAACAGCGGATCGAGATCCTCATCCCCATCCAGCCCAAGGCTGCCCCCTTCGCCATCGTCACCACCGCTGACGATATTATCAATATATTGTGGTCGTCCGCGGGCTTTCCAATCCTGAACCACGGCATGAACTTCCTGATCGCGAACGAAAGCGCCGTGCACACGCACCGGTATTGATGAGTTGGGCGCCATATACAGCATATCCCCCATCCCCAGCAGCGATTCCGCGCCGCCCTGATCAAGAATGGTCCGTGAATCGATCTTACTGGATACCGTAAATGCGATACGGGTCGGAATATTGGCCTTAATCAGGCCGGTGATCACATCCACGGAAGGACGCTGAGTCGCCAACACCAGATGAATACCCGCAGCACGGGCTTTCTGTGCCAGACGGGCGATCAGCTCTTCCACCTTCTTGCCCACCGCCATCATCAAATCAGCAAATTCATCCACCATAACAACGATATATGGCAGTTTTTCCAGAACCGGCGGCGTCATATCCATATTGTCGGTCGGCTTCCAGAACGGATCGGGAATCGGACGGCCCATGGCATTGGCTTCCATCACCCGCTCGTTATAACCGGCAAGGTTACGGACACCCAGTGCCGACATCAGCTTGTAACGGCGTTCCATTTCACCAACGCACCAGCGTAATGCGTTAGCGGCATCTTTCATATCAGTGACGACTTCCGTCAACAGATGCGGAATACCTTCATAGACAGACAGTTCCAGCATCTTCGGATCGATCATGATAAAGCGCACCTCTTCCGGCGTCGCCTTATACAGCATGCTGATAATCATCGCGTTGACACCGACTGATTTACCGGAACCGGTCGTACCGGCCACCAGTAAATGAGGCATCTTCGCCAGATCGGCCACCACGGGCTGTCCGGCGATATCCTTACCCAGCACAATGGCCAACGGCGAAGGATTATCCCGGAACTTGGCGCAATCCAGCACTTCCCGCAGATAAACGGTTTGACGATGCTTGTTGGGCAACTCCAACCCCACATAGGGCTTGCCTGGAATAACCTCGACGATACGCACGGCGACAACCGACAGCGAACGCGCCAAATCGCGTGACAGGTTGGAAATTCGAGCCGCTTTCACCCCCGGCGCCAAATCCAGTTCAAAGCGGGTAATGACCGGGCCGGGATAGTGATCGACGACCTCGGCTTTTACCCGATAATCACTCAGGCGAGCCTCAATCAGGCGCGCGGTTTGCTCAAGCGCAAAATTATCCACCGGCGCTTCGCTCGCAGGCGGCGGTGTCAGCAAATCCAGCGTGGGCAACGGTGTTGTCGGCTTTTGCAAAGGTTGATCGTTGCGCACTAAGAATGGATGAATCAGGCTATCCATGATCGATTGACGAGCCGCAGGCGCCTGCCCATCCTGTGAGGAAACATCGCTATCCGCCGACGAGCCCGTCTGAACGGGCTGATGCGGGTTGGCCGTTTCGTTAACGTTTCGCGCCGGCGCAACATCGTGACTCGCATGAGCATTTGCCGTCGTCGACTCCAGCGGCGTAAACAGAGGTTCGCTGGGACCGTCATCGACCAAATCAGCCAAAGGAGAAAAGCCGAATATCGGATTGCCGGAGGACAGATCGGATAATGCGGCACGATCCAGCGTCGGTTCATGCTTCTCCGACCGCTGCTCATCTTCCATGTCATAACGCGTCTGTTGCTGGGCGGCAAAATCTTTCGCCAGTTGAGCCTGCATTAATGCGTCTTCATCTTCTTCCTGCAAAGGATACCCTTCGCCATAGCGCTGACGCTGCTGCTCAATATATTCCTGTTGTAACGCCGCTTCCTGACGGGCGATATCGTCCTGCGTCACTTCATCATGCAGTGAAGTCGCGGCCGTATCGCTTTGCGTTTGCGACACCCTGGCCTGCTGTTCGGCTAACCGCTGTGATGGCAATTTAATGCCATAGGAGGCCAGTTCACGGCGAGTGGGAATACGAACCGGATTGGGTCGGGGTAATTCGGGCCCAACGCCCTGTTTGACCTGCGGGTTATCATCTTCATCCGCACCGAAAGCCGGCATAAACGTATTATTGGCCTTGAATACCGTATCCGCGTTTTCCGATGCGGCGGACGGCGTTACGCGGGGCGCCCGATCGATGGGATGTTCGACCAGCGGCTGTGCGATAGGCGGCGTATCCGCACTGCCGTGGGGATGATAAGCATCAGCATTGCTGTCATGGGCAGACATCGCGGAATCAGGGACTTCAAAAGAATACAACGGCGGATTGAGCGTTGAAGCGGCATCAATCTGCTGCGAAACGACAGGTTGCACCGGTTCCGCCGCGTCGGCATGCTGCCCGGCCATCGTTTGGGACGCCCCTGGCGCAGACAGTGGCGGTTCTGCCTGCCGATCCTGCGAGGCGGCATCGGTCATCGAAGGCGCGGAGAGTAACACATCGTCGTCACTCTCCGCCGACGTTGCCGTTGCCGTTGCCGTTGCAGGCAAATTTTCCCAATGATCGGCATCGTCCGGCGATAACGCTTCCGGCTCGTTATCCTTACGTGAACGATTAGACATAAACGTCAGGCAACCTAACACGGCTGAACCTATTTTTTCCGCAATAGTCAGCCACGACCAGCCGGTAAACAGCGTCAGCCCCGCAGCCCAGACGCACAGTAAAATCAGCGTCGCCCCCATGCTATTGAATCGAGGCGTCATGGCACTGCTTAACAAACTGCCCAATACGCCGCCGGATGCGAAATAGTAGAGATCGTCAATATTCAACGCGGCCAAACCGCACGAAGTAAGAATTAACGCCAGCGTACCGATGAGGCGTAACGAAAAGGTAAAGTAGTCGACCGTATTTTGATTATCGCGCTGACGAAAAGCCGACCAGCACAGGCACAGCATAATCGGCGGAATGGCATAAGCCAGCACGCCAAAAATGAAGAACAGGGTATCTGCCAGCCAGGCGCCCGCCACTCCGCCCAAGTTATGGATAGGCTCATGCCAGGCGGTTTGGGACCAACTGGGATCGGACGGGCTGAAACTGAGCAACGCGACGCCGAGATAAACGGCAAAGAGAGCCACAACGATCAAGATCGCTTCAAGTAAACGGCGGGTACCGCTGAGTTTCCTCAGGGTAATGACTTTATCTTCTGTATATTCCTGGCTCAAGAGTCTCTCCAGGGGCCTGTAAAAGGTTATGACAAAGCGCCGAGAAAAGCCCGGCGCTGAAACTGTATAAATTCACAGGAGTGTAGCTGAATTTATCGGGTTTTGCACCCATGCAATTATCGGGTCTTAATGACCAGACGATTGCTCTGTTTAACTTCTTCCATCACCACATAGGTGCGGGTGTCGTTCACGCCCGGTAGTCGAAGCAGCGTCTCGCCCAACAGTTTACGATAGGCAGACATATCCGGTACGCGGGTTTTCAACAGGTAGTCAAAATCACCGGAAACCAGATGACACTCCTGAATCTCTTCAAGCTTTTGCACTGCTGAATTAAACTGTTCAAAGACATCGGGCGCACCGCGATTTAGCGTTATCTCCACAAAAACCAGCAGTGAGGCGTCCAGATAATGCGGGTTCAGCAGCGCGGTATAGCCATTAATAAAACCCTGTCGCTCCAGACGGCGCACCCGTTCCAGACAAGGCGTCGGTGATAAGCCGACCCGTTTGGAAAGTTCAACATTTGAAATACGCCCATCTTTTTGTAATTCGTTCAGGATGTTGCGATCGATACGATCGAGATCTTTTCCTGGCCGCTTTTTAGTATCTACCATTATTATTGTCTCTCTTCACCACTCTTCCTTGCTCCTGCTACACTCCGACCAACTTCAATGTATCAGAGCCACCCTAAAGAAGATCCGCAGTCTATTTTGTATATCAATGTTATAGGCTCCCTCGTTGCTATCCGTCATCGCTATGCGCTATTGGTAAATGTCAAACCAGGCAAAAGCGATTTATCCGTGGCTTAATGACCAGCCAGACAGGCAACGAAGAAAAAGCCGAGCTTTTAACTATTCACATACAAAAAATTTCCTCTTACCCAGATGTTTTCGCAAAAGCGCAGCGGATTGTCAAAGTAAAACAACTAAAATCAGAAGAAAGTACCAAATCTGATAAGGGAGAACAGGATTCCGGACCGCTTCCAGTCATTTTTCTTATGAATATAGCTGTTCTATCAGCAATTTAATGATGTCATCGCCGTTAGCGATTAAACAAATAGCTAACAACTTCGCCACACACTTTTTTTACTCGGGTAATTTCCTTACAATCACCGTCATTGTCCGTTGTCGTGAAATGAGGAACTCATGGGTACCGTTAAACACCACAAGTTATTGATTCTGGGTTCAGGCCCGGCCGGTTACACAGCCGCGGTTTACGCTGCTCGAGCCAATTTAAATCCGGTGCTCATTACCGGGATGGAAAAAGGCGGTCAGTTGACGACCACCACCGAAGTGGAGAATTGGCCTGGCGACGCAGAAGATTTAACCGGCCCGCTGTTGATGGAACGCATGCATGCCCATGCGGAGAAATTCAATACCGAAATCATATTCGACTATATCCAGCGTGTTGATTTGCAAACTCGTCCGTTCCGTCTATTTGGCGATAGCGATGAATACACCTGCGACGCCTTGATTATCGCAACCGGCGCATCCGCCCGTTATTTAGGCCTGCCTTCCGAAGAAGCGTTTAAGGGTAAAGGCGTGTCCGCCTGCGCCACCTGTGACGGATTCTTTTACCGCCAGCAAAAAGTTGCCGTGGTCGGCGGGGGGAACACCGCCGTTGAAGAAGCGTTGTATCTATCCAACATTGCGGCCGAAGTCCATTTAATCCATCGCCGCGATAGCTTCCGTTCGGAAAAAATCCTGATCGACCGACTGATGGATAAAGTGAAAAACGGCAATATTATTCTGCACACCGACCGTACGCTTGATGAAGTCCTCGGTGATGAGATGGGCGTAACCGGCGTGCGCCTGCGCAACACCCGGACCGATGCCACCGAAGAGCTGGAACTGGCCGGCGTATTCATCGCTATCGGCCATAGCCCCAACACCGCCGTCTTCGGCGATCAGCTCGAACTGGAAAATGGCTACATCAAAGTGCAATCCGGCATTCATGGCAATGCGACCCAGACCAGCATTCCCGGCGTCTTTGCCGCCGGCGATGTAATGGATCACATTTATCGTCAGGCCATTACCTCGGCCGGTACCGGCTGTATGGCCGCTCTTGATGCCGAACGTTATCTGGACGGATTAGCGCCCGCCAAATAATGCCGCTTCGCCATTCGGGTTCAGACCATCGTCCCGAATGGTTATTCCCTCCTTAAACCACGCAAAAATTGATCATCTCCCGCCTTTTCGTTTGCAGAGCGCATTTGTCGAGGTAACATGGCGGCATTCTGCGCATTGGCGGACAGGGTTGTTAAATGACGGTTATATAAGCGTTATTTTCTGTCGACAATTCCCCTTCTGAAAACGAACTGGCATCCGATGAAAAAAAACCGACAGCAAGAACTCACTCACTGGCTAAAGCAACAAAGCAAGCTGGCCCAACGCTGGTTGCGGCTCTCACTGTTACTCGGTTTCCTGAGTGGGATACTGATTGTCGCGCAGGCATGGCTATTAGCGTCTCTATTGCATGCCTTGATTATTGAGCACACGCCGCGTGATACCCTGATTTCATCCTTCCTGCTGCTTATCGCCACTTTTGTCTTGCGGGCGCTAAACAGTCTGCTGCGCGAACAAGTCGGCTTTATGTGCGGGAAAGCCATGCGCCAGCAAATCCGCAAATTGGTCTTAGACCGACTGCAACAATTAGGTCCGGCTTGGATCCAGGGGAAACCCGCTGGAAGCTGGGCCACGATGATCCTGGAACAGATTGAAGACATGCAGGATTACTATTCCCGCTATCTCCCGCAGATGTATCTTGCGGCCTTAATTCCGCTGCTTATTCTGGTCGCGATCTTTCCGATCAACTGGGCCGCGGGTCTTATCCTGCTGTTGACCGCCCCGCTGATCCCTCTCTTTATGGCGCTGGTCGGCATGGGCGCGGCCGATGCCAACCGCCGTAATTTCCTGGCGCTGGCGCGCCTGAGCGGCCATTTTCTCGATAGGCTGCGCGGATTAGAGACTCTGCGGCTGTTCAATCGCGGCCGCGCCGAGACGCAGCAGATCAGCAACGCGTCCGAAGATTTCCGTAGCCGCACCATGGAAGTCCTGCGGATGGCTTTTCTTTCTTCCGGCGTGCTGGAATTTTTCGCCTCGATTTCTATTGCCGTGGTCGCCGTTTACTTTGGTTTTTCCTATCTCGGGGAACTGAATTTCGGCCATTACGGCGTTGGCGTAACGCTATTTGCCGGATTTTTGGTGTTGATCCTGGCGCCTGAGTTTTTTCAACCGCTGCGCGATTTAGGCACGTTTTATCACGCTAAGGCCCAGGCCGTTGGCGCCGCAGAGGCGCTGGTGACCTTTCTGGCGGCGGAAGGCGAAACGGTCGGTTTTGGCGAACGTGAATTCAACCGTGATGACGCCATTGAAATTCAGGCCACCGATCTGGTCATTATGGCGCCTAACGGCACCCCATTGACCCAGCCGCTGACGTTCGCCGTGGGCGCCGGCGAACGCATCGCGCTGGTTGGCGTTAGCGGTGCCGGGAAGAGCTCTTTACTGAATGTGCTGCTGGGTTTTCTGCCTTATCGTGGCTCTCTGACCGTTAATGGCTTTGAGTTGAATACGCTGTCTCCGGAATCATGGCGACGACAGTTAAGCTGGGTAGGACAAAATCCTCATCTGCCTGAGCAAAGCCTGCGAGCCAACATTTTATTGGGAAAACCGCAGGCGACGGAGGATGAGTTACAGCAGGCCGTTGAACGGGCTTACGTGCACGAATTTCTACCTCAACTGCCACAGGGGCTGGATACGCTTATCGGCGACAGCGCGGCGCGTCTCTCTGTCGGTCAGGCTCAGCGTATTGCGGTCGCCCGTGCGCTTATCAAGCCGTGCAATCTGTTGCTGCTTGACGAGCCCGCCGCCAGTCTGGACGCCAACAGCGAGCAACGAATAATGACAGCATTAAACGATGCGGCGCGTCAGCAAACAACGCTGCTAGTTACCCATCAATTGCATGACACCACCGATTACGACGCCATTTGGGTAATGGAGAACGGCCGGTTGGTGCAACAGGGAAACTATCAGACGCTCAGCGCGCAGCCTGGTGCTTTTGCTGCGTTGATGGCCCAACGTCAGGGAGAGCTGTGAGATGTCCAAGATAAAAACGATGCAGGTTTTAAAACCCTTTCTGCTGCTATACCGCCGTCATATCTGGCGTCTGAGTCTGGGCATCATTCTGGCGATAGTGACGCTGCTGGCCAGTATCGGGCTGCTTATGCTGTCCGGTTGGTTTCTGGCGGGCGCGGCGTTGGCCGGTATCGCCGGATTATATACATTTAACTATATGCTGCCCGCCGCCGGCGTGAGAGGCGCTGCCATTGCCCGTACCGCCAGCCGCTATGCGGAAAGGCTGGTCAGCCACGATGCGACATTCCGCGTGTTGCAACACCTGCGCGTATTTACCTTTTCACGCATTTTACCTCTGTCGCCCGGCGGAATCGCCCGGTTTCGCCAGGCGGAGTTGCTGAACAGGCTGGTTGCCGATGTTGATACGCTGGACCATTTGTACCTGCGTGTTATTTCGCCGATTGTCAGCGCATTGCTGGTCATTCTGATCGTGACCTATGGCCTTAGTTGGCTGGACGTTTCGCTGGCGCTAACCTTGTGCGCCATTATGCTGGCGCTGTTACTGCTTTTACCGGTGATATTTTATCGGGCGGGTCAGCCTATTGGGCAGGATCTCACGGCATTACGGGCGCAATACCGCCTTCAACTGACAACCTGGCTACAGGGACAGGCGGAGTTGACCGTCTTTGGCGCATTGTCAGCGTCGCGACGGCAATTGGCGCAGCTTGAGACGCGCTGGCTGACGCGCCAACGGCAGCAGACCAATCTAACGGGACAATCCCAAGCGCTGATGCTGCTGTGCAGCGGCGTGACGGTCACACTGATATTATGGCTGGCGGCGGCGGGTATCGGCGGCGACGCGCAGCCCGGAGCATTGATCGCCCTGTTTGTCTTCGCCACCCTGGCGGCGTTTGAAGCACTGGCGCCGGTCACCGGCGCGTTCCAACATATGGGGCAGGTAATCGCTTCCGCCGCCCGCATCGACCAGATTATCCGCCAACCGGCCGAAGTAACCTTCCCCGAACAGGGTCCGGCGATATCGCCGGCAGCGTCGCTTGATTTCAATAACGTGAGTTTTACCTATCCGGACCAGCCATTAGCGGTACTGAAAGATATTTCGCTGAGTATCCGCGCCGGTGAACATCTGGCGTTGCTTGGTCGGACAGGCTGCGGTAAATCAACCCTACTGCAATTGCTTACCCGCGCATGGGATTGTAAGCAAGGCGATATAACGTTGAGCGGACATCCGCTAGGCGCATGGCGTGAAGATGCGTTACGCAGCATGATGAGCGTCGTACCGCAGCGTGTGCATATTTTTAGCGCCACGCTGCGTGATAACCTGTTGCTGGCCGCGCCTGACGCGCGTGACGAACAATTTGTGACAGTGTTACAACAAGTGGGATTGGACAAATTACTGGAAAATGAAGGACTGAATGCCTGGTTGGGCGAAGGCGGCCGTCAACTCTCCGGCGGCGAACAGCGCCGTATCGGCCTGGCACGGGCATTGTTGCACTCCGCCCCGCTGGTGTTGCTGGATGAGCCAACCGAAGGATTGGATGCAGAAACCGAACAACGTATCTTGCGATTATTGCGCCGTCACTGTGAAGGAAAAACGCTGATTGTGATTACTCATCGGCTATATGAGTTAGAATCAATGGACCGTATTTGCGTTATGGACGGCGGGCAGATCGTCGAACAGGGAAATCATCAGACATTGATGGCGTTGCAGGGGCGCTACTGGCAGTTTCACCAACACGTTTAAACATGTTGAGGCCTATCAGTGCAGGCCGCGTTTGATGATAAACCTTCGCAGCCACGCTCATCCTGGCGAAAACGGGGCGCCGCCGGCAAAGTGCGTTGATATCAGAAAAGGCCGGTACGGGCATAACGAATAGGGAAGCGAAATAGATGAACCAGCCCAAAGCAGGCTCTTACTGACTGGTAGTGGGATATTATGCAACTATATCAGCTTTCTTCCGACTCGCTGCGCTTTCCCGACCCGATTCATGCGTTGGACGAACCGAACGGACTACTGGCGGTAGGCGGCGATCTTTCGCCGGCCCGCCTGAGAGCAGCCTATCGACAGGGAATATTTCCCTGGTATTCTCCCGGCGAACCCATTTTATGGTGGTCGCCCAACCCACGCGCGGTATTGTTTCCAAATGAATTCCATATCAGCCGCAGCATGAAGAAATTCCTGCGCAGACAGGATTTTCAGGTCACGATCAATGATTCGTTTAATGACGTTATTGGCGCTTGTGCCGACGAACGCGAGGGCGGAACCTGGATCACGCCGGAAATTATCCGGGCTTATAGTGAACTTCATCAGTCAGGACAAGCACATTCCGTCGAAGTGTGGCAGAATGGCACGCTTGTCGGCGGGCTATACGGCATTTCGCAAGGTAGATTGTTTTGCGGCGAGTCAATGTTTAGCCGTACCGATAATGCATCTAAATATGCGCTGCTGACATTTCAACAGCATTTTATTCGTCATGGCGGCTATTTGATCGATTGCCAGGTGCTGAACGCACATACCGCTTCATTAGGCGTGCGCGAAATTCCCCGCGATCGCTTTTTACAGTTTCTTTTTCAGTTTCGGGATGACCCGGTGGCTGATAGCTGTTGGCTGCCGCAAACCCTGACGCAACCACAGCAATAATAGATGGCCGTCGTTTATAAATAATAATCAGTTTATGAACGCGCCTTTACATAATGCGGGTTTTTCGGCATTATCTTGCCGGTTAAAAACAAAGGTAGTTAAACCTAGAGGATTCGATGGCCAAAGAAGACAATATTGAAATGCAAGGCACCGTGCTTGATACGCTGCCCAATACCATGTTCCGCGTTGAATTGGAAAACGGGCACGTGGTTACCGCTCATATCTCCGGTAAAATGCGTAAAAACTATATCCGCATCCTGACGGGTGACAAAGTCACTGTAGAGCTGACCCCGTACGACCTGAGCAAAGGCCGCATTGTCTTCCGTAGCCGTTAACCGGTTCGCCCATCGCTGACGGACAACAGCGATTCCCGAGGATGTTTCACCTCCGCAGCCCTTTCCGTTACCGGCAAGGGCTTTTGTGCTTACGGTTACCGGCAGGATATTAAAAAAAGCGTCAACAACACAAAGAAAAAGGGTGATGCTCAGGCATCACCCTTTTTTATCATCACCGGTTTTAAGGATTAGTGGACAGCACCTTCCGTTTTACGCTTCTGCGCGCTCTGGAAACCATACGTCAGTTGCTGCGCCTCTTTATCCAGCTCGACCTTGACAGAGCCCCCATCCACTAATAAACCAAACAGCAGTTCATTCGCTAACGGTTTTTTCAGGTTTTCCTGCATCACTCTCGCCATAGGACGCGCGCCCATCGCTTTGTCGTATCCTTTCTCGGCCAGCCAGTCGCGCGCTTCATCGCTAACCTCCAGCGACACGCCCTTCGCATCCAACTGCGCCTGTAGCTCAACGATGAATTTATCCACTACCAACTGAATAACTTCCGCTGACAGGTGGTTGAACCAGATGATGCCGTCAAGACGGTTACGGAATTCCGGCGTAAACACCTTCTTGATCTCTTCCATCGCATCAGTGCTGTTATCCTGCTGGATAATGCCGATAGAATTGCGCTGGGTTTCCCGTACGCCGGCGTTGGTCGTCATCACCACGATCACGTTGCGGAAATCGGCTTTACGGCCGTTGTTGTCCGTCAGCGTACCGTTATCCATCACCTGCAACAGCAGGTTAAAGACATCGGGATGCGCCTTCTCGATTTCATCAAGCAACAGCACCGAGTGTGGATGCTTGATCACCGCATCCGTCAGCAGGCCGCCCTGATCGTAACCGACATAGCCCGGAGGCGCGCCGATCAAACGGCTAACGGTGTGGCGCTCCATATACTCGGACATATCGAAACGCAGCAGCTCAATATCCAACGCTTTAGCCAGTTGCAGCGTAACTTCCGTTTTACCGACGCCAGTCGGCCCGGCAAACAGGAAAGACCCAACGGGTTTGCGCTCCTGCCCTAACCCTGCCCGGCTCATCTTGATTGATTCAGACAGCGCTTCAATCGCCTTGTCCTGACCAAACACCAGCATTTTCAGACGATCGCTCAGATTTTTCAGCACGTCACGATCGCTGGCTGACACCGTCTTTTCGGGAATACGGGCGATACGCGCCACCACAGACTCGATATCCGCCACGTTAACCGTCTTCTTACGCTTGCTGATTGGCACCAGACGGCTACGCGCCCCCGCTTCATCGATGACATCAATCGCTTTGTCCGGCAGATGACGATCGTTGATGTATTTCACGGCCAGCTCAACGGCGGCGCGCACCGCTTTCGCCGTATAGCGAACATCATGATGCGCTTCATATTTCGGTTTCAGCCCGTTAAGGATCTGTACCGTTTCTTCCACGCTGGGTTCAGTGATATCAATTTTCTGGAAACGACGCGCCAACGCCCGATCCTTTTCAAAAATATTGCTGAACTCCTGGTAGGTTGTTGAACCGATAACGCGGATCTTGCCGCTGGATAACAACGGTTTAATCAGGTTGGCCGCATCGACCTGACCGCCGGAAGCCGCACCCGCGCCGATGATGGTGTGAATTTCATCGATGAACAGGATACTGCTCTGATCCTGCTCAAGTTGCTTTAGCAGCGCCTTGAATCGTTTTTCAAAATCGCCCCGGTATTTTGTACCGGCCAGCAAAGAACCGATATCCAGAGAATACAGCGTACAATCCGCCATCACTTCCGGCACGTCGCCCTGCACAATACGCCAGGCAAGCCCTTCGGCAATCGCCGTTTTACCAACGCCTGATTCCCCAACCAGCAGCGGGTTGTTCTTACGGCGACGACACAGCACCTGAATGGTTCGTTCCAGTTCTTTATCCCGGCCAATAAGTGGGTCAATACCGCCAACGCGTGCAAGTTGATTCAGATTGGTGGTGAAGTTTTCCATACGGTCTTCCCCTCCGGTCTGCTCTTCATTGACTGGATTTTCCGGGTTTGGCGCTTGCCCGGACTCTTCTTTACGCGTTCCGTGCGAAATAAAATTCACCACGTCCAGACGACTTACATCATGTTTGCGTAGCAAGTACGCTGCCTGAGATTCCTGTTCGCTGAAAATGGCAACCAGCACATTCGCGCCTGAAACTTCACTGCGTCCTGATGACTGGACATGAAAAACCGCACGCTGCAACACGCGCTGGAAGCTGAGCGTCGGCTGTGTTTCCCGCTCTTCATCACCCTGCGGCAGCGTTGGCGTGGTTTGTTCAATAAAAGTTTCAAGCTCCTGGCGCAGCGCGGCTAAATCCACCGTGCAGGCTTCCAGTGCTTCACGGGCGGCCGGATTACTGAGCAGAGCCAACAACAAATGCTCCACGGTCATAAACTCGTGTCGGTGCTCACGCGCTCTGGCGAAAGCCATGTTGAGACTGAGTTCCAGTTCTTGATTGAGCATAGGCACCTCCCCCAATAAATTGCCTGACTTCAGGCTTTTTCCAGCGTGCAGAGCAACGGGTGCTCATTTTCTCTGGCATAACGATTTACTTGTACAACTTTGGTCTCAGCCACTTCAGCGCTGAATACACCACAGATCGCCTTTCCCTGATAATGAACCGTCAACATCAGTTGCGTTGCACGTTCGATATCATAAGAAAAGAACTTTTGCAGAACGTCAATAACAAATTCCATCGGCGTGTAATCATCGTTGTTCAACAACACTTTATACATTGATGGTGGTTGCAGCTTTTCTTTGTGTTGATCTGCAGTCAGGTTCTCTGATTGTGTCCACGTATTGTTGTTTCCCATTGTCTGTCCACGTCATCTGAATATGATCGTACTTAATGGTATTTACAGTACCACGTCTGCTTTTTATTTTACCATCCGGCGGCCAAAATCATCGCCCGGAAAGCAGGGCTTCCCCCTTCCTCATCCCTCGAATTTACTAAGCAACGCTGAACGAAAGCCGCCAATAGCGTTATCTGCATCAAATTTTGACAAACTGGCGCGAACCTTAAATCTGGATCGCTTGACGCCAGGATCGATTTCACTAAAGTGTAGTGTTGAATTGATGAGGTTTTAATCAATTCTTGTTCATCTTAACCAAATAACCTCGCCTTACTTTTATAAAAATACTCTTGCGTAAGGATGTCATGCATGGAGACAGGTACTGTTAAATGGTTCAATAACGCCAAAGGTTTTGGTTTTATCTGTCCTGAAGGGGGCGGTGAAGATATCTTCGTTCACTACTCAACGATTCAAATGGACGGATACCGAACGCTGAAGGCTGGACAGGTTGTCAGGTTTGATGTTCACCAAGGACCGAAGGGGAATCATGCAAGTCTGATCGTGCCACTGGCCAGTGAAGAAACCGTTGCCTGACACATACTGTCTGTTCTTTGCCCCAAAACCTCTTACCCTCATACAGGTAATATAAAATGCTGGTCTCAATGGCCGGCATTTTATTTTTCCGATCCTGACAAAACCTGCTCTACAACAATCTGGGGGCGGTGAAAAATAAATCAAGCGTCAAATAGCAAAGCATTGACAAAATTGTCGTTCACAACGCCGTTTCCAAACCCGGCCATCTTCTGAAATCCATTCTCTGATAATTTTAGTACAGACAGACAAACCGAACGGGCATAACGAGGGGAACAGCCTGACAGCAGATGATACGGATAAGGGATGCGGCCTAATCGGCGCGTCCGCGAGCCAGCCATAATACCCGGGAAAACATGCCGCGGAGCAACAGTGGGATAGATTCGCCCCCCATTGCCGCGGCCTCCATCGCCACTTCGATGGCTAAATCCGGTTTTGACGAGCGGTGTATCGCCTTGACGATGATTTTGTGCATGGATAACGGCACCTTTTCAGGCAACTGCGCCACCCGGTGATAAACATGCCCGAATCCCTCTCGATACATGTAATGCTCCATATCCAGAGCCGGCAACACCGTCAGGTGGTCCCGCTCTCTCTCTCCCTGCGCCGCCAGCAGGCTTTGCGCCATGGCGGCGTATTTTTTCCCTGCGTCATCGCCATCGACCAGCACATGCCACTCGATGCCCATCCGCTGGGCGAACTTAAGCAACGGACGCAATCCTGATTGCGCAAATTCAATAACTTTGACGCCCTCGGCCTCAAAATGATGCCCGCATTGACGCGCCAGTTCGCTCAGCATCCAGACTTCGGTTTCTCCCTCCACCAGCAGCCAACAGCGGGCAAACAGCGCCGAAGGACGATTAAAACGGATATGGAAAGCGATGCGTCGGCTGTCTTCCGCGCTCATCCCCTGCCGTCCGATGCGATAGGTCGCAACGCGTGATGATTCGCGAACCAGGCGGCAGACCTGCTCCATCGGAACCAGCGATAATAGCTCGCCAGAATTCGTCGTGGTGATTTTCTGTAACGGCAACTGCATCAATAGCCCCCACGCCACAGACAGCATAATGGGATGCAGCCGCGTTTCCGGGTCTTCGATTAACAACAGTGGACGCGCATGGGGATCCAGCACCACCGGTCCTTTAGCCTGCAATAGCGTAGAAAACAACCCCAACAGGATAATGCGCCGACTACGGCTGTTCGGCCCGGCAATCAGGCGGTTGATATTGTCCAATGCGCGCCAGGACTTGCCATTGTAGGATCGCGAGCGCTTATGATTGTGCCGTTCGCGCAAGATGGAATTCTGTTCTGAAAAATAGTGCTCAAGCAATTGACGCATGGCGGCCAGCCCTTGCCGCAAATTTTTATCGCTTAATTTTTGCGGGTTTTGCGCCAGTTCGAACATCAGCTTTTCAAACTGATGCGCCAGTTTTTCATTGCTGTTTTCAACGGTGGCGTCCAGCGTTCCCGAGCGTAAATGCCGCATAAACCGGGCATCCCGCAGACGCAGCACCGGATGCAGACGGATAACTTCACGCGCCAGTTCGTCGATATCGTCCAAAGGGATGGGGTGGCCTTCGGCATCAAGAAAACTTCGCCAGGTGCACACCGATTGGCTCTCATCAACCTCACCTTCCAATCGGTAAAAAATCCGGTGTAACGACGCCGAGCCTTCTACCCATACGCGGTCAAGCGAGCGATAACGCGGCGCAAGATGATGGCCGGGCGCCGTTTCACAGAACGTGAAGATCACCTGCAAATGATGCTCGCGGCTGGTTTCATCTCCCGGCGTAAAATGAAAATCCTGTAAGTCAAAATGATAGAGCGGTAATGTCGGCGATAGCAGCAGAGATAAGGCATCCAGCAGGCTTGACTTGCCCCATGCGTTCTCGCCAATCAGCACAGTGTTATCATCCAGCGTCAGTGACAGACGATTAATCCCCCGGAATCCCAGAACCTCTACATTCTCCAGATACATCCGCGTCTCCTTTTTCGTCTCGCTGAAATAACAAAACAGCCTGTTGCATAAGTTATGGCGCCAAGCGATACTTTTACTCAATATGATAATTTGTTTGATTTTAATAGATTATGTCATTTTTCCCTCCCGCTACCGGCTTTTATCGCTAAGGACGCCAATTCTGTGATGTACTCGGGATTATTAATTATTCTACTGCCGCTTATCTTTGGCTATTTGGTGCCGCTGCGATCCCCTAAAATATTACAGCCAATTAACCACATGCTGAGCTGGATGGTGTATATCATTCTGTTTTTAATGGGAATTAGTCTGGCTTTCTTGGATAATCTCGGCAGTAATCTGTTACTGATTTTCCGCTATACCGCCATCTGCGCCATCTGCATTATCACGGTAAATATGGTGGCGCTATGGCTATTGGAAAAACGCCATGCCTGGCGCGGCGCCCATGAACAGGGGGTACTTCCCTCCCGGCTGCATATGCTGCTGGATTCACTCAAGCTATGCGGTGTGGTATTCGGCGGATTTTTACTGGGATTAACCCAGTGGACTGGACTTACCTATGCCAACAAAGGCAGCGAATACGCGCTGATACTGCTGTTGTTTCTGGTCGGCGTGCAGTTGCGTAACAGCGGTATGACGTTGCGTCAGATCGTATTGAATCGTCGCGGTATGACGATCGCGCTGGTCGTCGCCGGCAGCGCGCTTATTGGTGGATTGATAGCCGCCTGGGTGCTTAATTTACCGATGAGAACCGGGCTAGCCATGGCTTCCGGCTATGGTTGGTATTCGTTGTCCGGCATCCTGTTGACCGACGCCTTTGGGCCGGTCATCGGCAGCGCGGCTTTTTTTAACGATCTGATCCGTGAGCTGGTGGCCATTATGCTGATCCCCGCGCTGGTTCAGCGTAACCGCTCCTGCGCTTTAGGGCTGTGCGGCGCCACATCGATGGATTTTACCCTGCCGGTATTACAGCGCAGCGCAGGCGTGGATATGGTGCCGGCGGCGATTGTACATGGCTTCCTGTTGAGCCTTGCGGCCCCGATCCTGATGGCGCTATTTTCTTCATAAGGCTGGTGGCGCTTCTTTTTAGCGGTAAAACGCATTTTTATTACCCTGAATTAAGCGCCGGATGCGCCGTACTTCTCAAGCAGCGCATCCGCAATAGCTTCCGTCTGCGCATCCGCATTTCCCCGGTAATCCTGTGGTCTGAAATGCATCTGGAACGCGGAGATAACACGCCGTTTCTGACGTTCGGTCAGATCGCCGGATACCGAATAGCCGTAACGCGCCAATTTATCCAGCAGGCCGTCCATATCAACCGGCTGAGCCGGATCCCGTCCACCAAGGTAGAAGGCCACTCGGGCCGCGTCAGGCCATGCGCCGACACCGGCCTGAGCCAACCGTTCCCAGGGGAACAGCGGACCTGGATCCTGCTTACGCTGCGGGGCGATATCGCTGTGGGCCACCACGTTCTGCGGCGCAATCCGATAACGTTCAACAATCTGTCGCGCAATATCAGTCAATACCGCGATCTGCGGTGGCGGAAACGGCGCCCACGTTATGCCAAGCAGCGTGCGTTGATAACCTGAGTTCTCAAGTTCAATACCGATCGATGCGTTATTAAGACGCGTAAAACCGCGCCAACTGCTGACCCCGGCATGCCATGCCGCTTGCGATTCAGGCACCAGTTGCCATACAACCGGCTTACCCTGATCAAGCGGCGGATGCGCAGAAATAAGATAATGAGCGCTGACGTGTTCGTCCGTCAGCGTGCTCAGCGAGGTGGAAAAATCTTCCGCCGTGTAGTGGATTACCAGAAAACGAATCCGAGACTCCTGAGCCTGCGCCCGATGCGTTAAATCGGCTTTATAGCTGCCGCGATCCTCCAGCAAAGAGGCCGACCGGCACCCGGTCAACGAGAGCAACATCAGGATGATGATGCATCTGATCATGATGTTCCCATTATCGCCAATTCCCGGTCTGAAGTGATAACTCAATGATTAACGGCTGACTTTCACTGCGGTTCCGCTGATTGATACCATCAGCATACTGCTATCCTTACCTACGGTTTCGTAATCAATATCGATCCCGACAACGGCATTGGCGCCTAGCTCTTCCGCCTGTTCCTGCAATTCTTTAAACGCAATCTGTCTTGCCTTGCGCAATTCCTTTTCATAAGCCCCGGAACGGCCGCCCACAATGTCACGAATACCGGCAAAAAAATCACGGAAAATATTGGCGCCAAGGATCGCTTCTCCGGCCACGACGCCGCAATATTGCGTGATGGTGAAACCTTCCAGATTGGGTGTGGTAGATAGGTGCATCATAGATTCCTTCAGGGTTGATATACGTAACACCCTATATCACCGCGCGTGTAGACAGCAACGCTTGTATCGAAACAAACGCTATTAAAGTAGATGGTATTATTTATAACGCCATGATTTTAAATCATAAATTAGCGAGATCGACAACCAATATCGGCACTCGGCGATAAACTGTATGTCGCCGCTGCTTTTCCCATAAGCAAATTATCTGTCCGAATAATTTCCATCATTACAAACCCTGTCCGCCCATCAGCCGGCAACCCAGTATTTTGTGCTATTATTTAAACAATAAACCGCTTATCGGCAAATTTTAACCTACGATGATTGCATAAGTATTCTGCCGACGTTAACATTCGCGGCATCAATGGCTATTCAATTCTTACGCATGAGTATTCAACTAAACGGCATTAATTGTTTTTATGGCGCACATCAGGCGTTGTTCGATATTTCACTCAACTGTCCTGCGGGCGAAACGTTGGTTTTGCTTGGGCCCAGCGGCGCCGGGAAAAGTTCTCTGTTACGCGTCCTTAACCTGTTGGAAATGCCGCGTTCCGGTACTTTGGCCATTGCCGGTAATCAGTTTGATTTCAACCATGCCCCTGCCGACAATGCTATCCGTGAATTACGGCAAAATGTGGGGATGGTCTTTCAGCAATACAATCTCTGGCCTCACCTGACGGTTGCGCAAAACCTGATTGAAGCGCCCTGCCGCGTGCTCGGCCTGGGGAAAAGTCAGGCCCGGGAGCGCGCCGAGAAGTTGCTGACCCGCTTGCGTCTGAATGATTTTGCCGATCGTTATCCCCTTCATCTTTCCGGCGGCCAGCAACAGCGTGTCGCCATCGCCCGTGCGCTCATGATGGAACCCCAGGTGCTGTTGTTCGACGAACCGACCGCGGCGCTGGATCCTGAAATTACCGCTCAGGTGGTGGGCATCATTCAGGAGTTGACGCAAACCGGCATTACTCAGGTGATCGTGACTCATGAGGTTGAGTTTGCACGGAAAACGGCCAGCAGAGTGGTGTATATGGAAAATGGGCGTATTGTGGAGCAAGGGGATGCCAGCCATTTCACCCAGCCACAGTCGAAAGAATTCGCCAGCTATTTATCACACTGATTAATAACAGGAAAATTACAATGAAAAAATTAATCGTTGCAGCATTATTCGCTGGCGTCAGCGTTTCCGCCAGCGCCGCAGACACCATCCGTTTCGCGACCGAAGCCTCTTATCCTCCGTTCGAATTTGTTGATGCCGGCAATAACATCCAGGGTTTTGACATTGATTTGGCGAATGCGCTGTGCAAAGAAATACAGGCCACCTGCACATTCAGCAATCAGGCATTCGACAGTTTGATCCCCGGTTTGAAATTCCGTCGCTTTGAAGCCGTTATCGCCGGGATGGACATCACGCCGGAACGTCAACAGCAGGTATCGTTTACCCAGCCCTACTACGACAACTCCGCACAGTTCATTGCCCAGAAAGGCAAAATTGCTGATGTCGCCGCGCTGAAAGGGAAACGCGTTGGCGTGCAAAACGGCACCACCCACCAGAAGTACCTGATGGATAAACACAGCGACATTACCACCGTGCCTTACGATAGCTATCAGAATGCGGTTTTAGATCTGAAAAATGGCCGTCTGGACGCGGTTTTCGGTGATACCGCGGTGGTCAATGAGTGGCTGAAACAGAATGATGGCCTGGCTGCCGTTGGCCAAAACGTGACGGACAAAGACTATTTCGGCGTCGGTCTGGGGATTGCTGTTCGTCAGAATAACGATGAACTGTTGAAAAAATTCAACGATGCGCTCAGCAAAATCAAACAGGATGGTACTTATCAGGCCATCTATCAAAAATGGTTTCAGCAGTAATCTAACTCTCAATGATTGAATTTCACCCTATCGCAAGCGCCGCCGGGATGACCGTCGGCCTTGCCATTTCTGCGCTGGTGCTTGGGCTGATACTCGCTATGCTATTCGCCGTCTGGGAAACATCCCGATGGAAAATGGTCAGCTGGTGCGGTACGGCGTTGGTGACGTTATTACGCGGCCTGCCGGAAATCCTGGTGGTGCTGTTTATCTATTTTGGTTCGTCTCAGCTGCTGCTGATGCTGGCAGACGGTTTTACCCTGGATCTCTACCTGGTGGCGATCCCGGTAAAATTAAACATCGAGACGTTCGAAGTCAGTCCTTTTTTGTGCGGCGTCATCGCACTGGCGCTGCTCTATGCCGCCTATGCCTCGCAAACGCTGCGCGGCGCGTTGAAAGCCGTGCCGCAGGGCCAGTGGGAATCCGGCCAGGCGTTGGGATTAACCAAATCGGCTATTTTCATCCGCCTGATTATGCCGCAAATGTGGCGTCACGCCCTGCCCGGGCTGGGTAATCAATGGCTGGTGTTGCTGAAAGATACCGCATTGGTTTCCCTGATCAGCGTAAATGACCTGATGCTGCAAACGAAAAGCATCGCCACGCGGACTCAGGAACCCTTTACCTGGTACGTAATTGCCGCCGTTATCTATTTGCTCATCACGCTATTGAGTCAGTATGTTCTCAAACGCATTGAACTGAGAACCACTCGTTTTGAACGGAGGCCTTCCTGATGCTCGCTTATTTACCTGAGCTACTCAAAGGCCTGCATACCAGTCTGACGCTCACCGGGGCGGCGATTATCGTCGCATTGGCGCTGTCGCTGCTGCTGACGATAGTTCTGACGCTGAAAACGCCGGTGATCTCCTCCCTAACGAAAGGCTACATCACGCTGTTTACCGGCACCCCGCTGTTGGTGCAGATCTTCCTGATCTATTACGGCCCCGGCCAGTTCACCGCTATCCAGCAAATTCCGTGGCTATGGCATCTGCTGTCTCAGCCATGGCTTTGCGCCATGATCGCGCTCGCGCTCAATAGCGCCGCCTACACCACGCAGTTATTCTACGGGGCGATAAAGGCCATCCCTGACGGACAGTGGCAATCCTGCGCGGCGCTTGGCATGTCGCGCAAGCAAACGCTGCATATTCTGCTGCCGTTTGCGTTTAAACGCGCGCTTTCATCCTATTCAAATGAAGTCGTGCTGGTGTTCAAAAGCACCTCGCTGGCCTATACCATCACCCTGATGGAAGTCATGGGGTACAGCCAATTGATGTATGGCCGCACGTACGACGTGATGGTTTTTGGTGCGGCAGGGATTATCTATCTTTGCGTCAATGGGTTGCTGACCTTACTGATGCGGCTGATCGAGCGGCGCGCGCTGGCGTTTGAACGCAGGAACTGAGCCCGGATTGATGGCGACTCGCCGCCGTTTAATCAGAGCCGATTTGCACGAATAAAAGAAAAACAGACCGGAGTATGCACATGAAAAAATTATTCATCGCCACATTGCTGGCAGGGATGACATTCAGCGCCGCGGCCGCAGACACCATCCGCTTCGCTTCGTCGGCAACCTACCCGCCATTCGAATCTCTGGATGCCAATAACGAAATCGTCGGTTTCGATATGGATCTGGCGAAAGCGCTGTGTAAACAGATGCAAGCCACCTGCACATTCACTAATCAGGCATTTGACAGCCTGATCCCGGCGTTAAAATTCCGTCGTTATGACGCGGTGATTTCCGGTATGGACATTACGCCGGAACGCAGCAAACAAGTGGCGTTTACCCAGCCTTACTATGCTAACTCGGCGGTGGTGATTGCGCAGAAAGGGAAATTCAGTGATTTTGCCGCCATGAAGGGCAAACGCATCGGCATGGAAAACGGCACCACCCATCAGAAATACATGAACGATAAGCATCCGGAAGTTCAGACGGTTGCGTACGATAGCTATCAAAACGCGGTTCTGGATCTGAAAAATGGCCGTATTGACGGCGTTTTCGGTGATACCGCCGTGGTAAACGAATGGATTAAAACCAACCCGACGTTGGCAACCGTGGGTGAACATGTCACGGATGCGGAATATTTCGGTACCGGTTTAGGCATCGCCGTGCGTCCAAATGACAAAGCCCTGCTGGAAAAACTGAATACGGCGCTGGACGCCATCAAAGCCGACGGGACCTATAAATCGATTAACGACAAGTGGTTCCCGCAATAAGTCCGCTGTCTCTTCGCTACGTGGCGGCAAGCGCCGCGTAGCGTCTCACTCTTCCGCGCTATCGCCCCGGATTTTCTCTTTGCAACAGCGTTAAAACTTCATAATGCGCGGTGTGCGGGAACATATCAAATAGCTGTACCCGTACAGGGCGATAGCAAGTCAGCGCCGCCATGTCTTTCACCATACTGTCGGCATTGCAGCTGGAATAGAGAATATAGTCCGGCGCCATACGGCTCAAATAAGCGCACAGCTCGCTGCCGATGCCCCTTCTCGGCGGGTTAACCAGCACCAGATCAGGGATCTGGTCGTTACCGGTAGCAAACTGCGTCGAATCCAGCGCTTGAAATTCTATCTGCGTCAAGCCGAGCCGTTCGGCGGACAGACGCGCGCAGGCGATGGCTTCGGCGCTGATCTCAATGCCGGTCAGCCGCATTTTCGGCGTGGCGCAATGCAATCCGAAGCCCCCTACCCCACAAAAGAGATCCCACATACTTTTGATGTTTAATTCGGCCACCCAATCGCGGGCGCTAGCATATAAGGCCGCCGCCACATGGGGATTGGTCTGGAAAAAACTTTGCGGACGAATATACAACGGAACATGGTTAAGCTGTTCCGCCAACGATGACGCGTCGCTGAGTATAATTTCCTTTTTCCCTTCCATGATCGCCTGATGCACCGGCTGAATATTGGCTGAGATCACCTCAAGCCGGGGCAGTTGCTGCTGTAACCAGGGCAACGCCGCGCGTAGCTGTGCGAGTTTGGTTTCTGAACGCAGAACGAAGCGCAACATAAAAGCGCCGCGCGAAGAACTTTCCGTCAGCAACAGATACTTTAGCTCTCCGCGCCGACGAGCAACGTTATAGGGCGTCAACCCCGCTCTGGCGATAAACACTTTCAGAACGTCAAATACCGCGCCAAAACTGGCGGGATAAAGCGGGCAGTCGCATAAATCGACCGCCGTGCCATCACGATGCAGCATGCCCAGCAGCGGACGTTCAACGCTTCCGCTGACCACCATTTTGGCTTTGTTGCGAAACGCGGACTGCGGCGAAGGACAGGCCGGCAACCATTGCTGAACGGTATGAGACTGTAACAAATCAGCCAGATGTCGCTGTTTATCAGTGAGTTGCTGTGGATAGGCTTTTTCCAGCCATTGGCAGGAACGACAGGTTCCTGTGCTATAGCGCGCACAATGCATAAATTAAAAATAGAGCTGTAGAGATAGATGGGGAATAAGAGCGATTATACCACCCCGGGGGAAGATCCCATTCATCTTTCATGTCGCCGATGGCGTAGGCAGCCTCGCGTTAAAATTCATTGATATGTAAGCCGGGAGCGTTTTTCAATGCCGATTGCGGCGGCCCATGGGGCGGGTCTCATGGATGGCGCGAGTAAAAAAACGCCGGGAGCGACGCGGTAAGAAGAGCAGTACAATCACCAGCAAATCCGGTATTTTCTGTAATAACAATTGATGCAGCACCGCGACATGATTATCGCCGGAGATATGGAAAATAGCGGGGAAATATTCGCTCACGGACGCAATCAGCATATACGAAACGACCAGACACTGACAGATAACATACCCCCAGCGGCCCCAGTTGGCGCCGGCCAGTACCGCCACGCCGCAACGGATCTCCGTATAAACCATCGTCATCGACAACAGTAGGATCACCGTCGAGTCCCATGCCTGTATACTGCTCTCTATCCAGCCGCCCAGCTCGCTCAGACCGAGTTCCCAGACCAACAGTAAAATCCCCAGAAAGCGGATCGCAATAATAGCGATACCCGCCACCATGACTGGAACAGGCGTATAGGTTTTTCGCTGAGTCGGTTCGCTTTTACTGTACAAAATCGCCGGTTTCTCCTTCATGGAATAACAACGCCACCCGACTCTGGTGGCGTTGTTATTTAACAGCAAAATCCGCCGAACGGCGACCAATCACCCCCGCCGGGCTTTCTGCATATCACGCTGACGCTGTTTCTCGGCCCTTGCCATAAACCACCAGGCAATAAAACCGATAACTCCTACCACCAACAGTATCAAAGAAGCGAGCGCATTAATTTGTGGGTTAACGCCCATTCTTACGCTGGAGAACACCAGCATCGGCAACGTGGTCGATCCCGGCCCGGCGACAAAGCTGGCAATAACCAGATCGTCCAGCGACAGGGTAAACGCCAGCAACCAGCCGGAGATCAGCGCCGGAGCAATCATGGGAACCGTGATGATGAAGAAAACTTTTAACGGCGTGGCGCCCAGATCCATCGCCGCTTCTTCAATCGAACGGTCCAGTTCCCGCAGACGCGCGCTGATCACCACCGTGACATAAGCGGTACAAAACGTCACGTGCGCCAGCCAGATGGTGAGCATCCCGCGCTCCGCCGGCCATCCGATGGCATGCCCTAATGCCACAAACAGCAACAGCAGCGAAAGCCCGGTGATGACATCCGGCATAACCAGTGGCGCAGTCAGCATAAAGGCGAAGCCATTTGAACCGCGAAAACTGCCGAAACGCACCATGACCACGGCCGCCAGCGTTCCCAAAACCACCGCCATCGTCGCTGAAGCGGCGGCAATCGTCAAACTGAGCACAACCGCGCTGATCATGGCCGAATCATGGAACAGTTCGGTGTACCAGCGTGTCGACCATCCCGCCCATACCGTCACCAGTTTGGAGCTGTTGAATGAATAAATCACCAGCATCAGCATCGGTGCATAAAGAAACGTAAAACACAGGACCAGAATAACGATACGCCACGGCGAGCGAACTACCGGCAAACTATTCATGACTCAGCCTCCGCCGCTTTGCTCTGATGTTTGTGGAACCAGATGATTGGCATAATCAGCAGCAGCAACATGATGATCGCCACCGCCGAAGCGACAGGCCAGTCACGATTATTAAAGAACTCCTGCCATAGAATGCGCCCGATCATAATGCTGTCCGGCCCGCCCAGCAGTTCGGGAATCACATATTCCCCGACGGCCGGAATAAACACCAACATCGATCCCGCAATGATTCCTCCTTTGGTCAGCGGCACAATAACGCTGAAAAAGGTTTTCATCGGCCGGGCGCCCAAATCAAGCGAGGCTTCAACCAGTGAGTAATCGAGCCGGGTTAACGCGGTATAGATCGGCAGCACCATAAAGGGCAGATAGGAGTACACCACGCCGATATACACCGCCAGATTGGTATGCAGAATAACCAACGGCTGATCGATAACGCCGAGCCACAAAAGGAAATTATTCAAAATACCGTTATTTTTCAGGATCCCCATCCAGGCATACACGCGGATAAGGAACGATGTCCAGGAGGGCAGAATCACCAACAGCAGCAGGATATTACGGGTGGACGGCTTACTGTGCGCCACGGCCCAGGCCAGCGGATAACCAACCAACAGACAACACAGCGTTGATACGGCCGCCACCTGCAGTGATTGCAGATAGGCTTCGACATACAGCGCATCGCCCAGCAATTGCAGATAGTTCGCCAGGTTTAACGAAATATCAAGCTTGTCGTCCACCCAGGAAATCAGATCGGTATAGGGTGGTACGGCGCGCGCCATTTCCGCCAGGCTGATCTTGAACACAATCAAGAACGGCAGCATAAACAGCAGCAGCAGCCACAAATAAGGCAGCGCGATAACCAGCTTACGGCCATGTTCCTGCCGCCAGCGCGCCATCAGCATGGTTAGCCGCCCTCTTTTCTCTACCGGCGATGCGGCGGTGTTCTGCTCAGAAAACATTGTCATAGTGCTATTCCCCGCTACACCGTCAGCACCACACAGCTATCGGCATCCCAACACAACCTTACCTCATCGCCCCAGGTCGGCGCGCCTTTACGGTAGCGATAAGCATTCTGCAACTGTGCGCTGATAATCTGCCCGCTGTTCAGCCTGACGTGATAAATCGACAAATCGCCCAGATAGGCGATGTGTACCACCTCCCCGACGGCAAAATTGCAGCCGTCGGCCGGCGTCTCATCACAAAGCATGATTTTCTCCGGCCGAAGGGCGATATAAACCGGCACGCCATCCACAATGGAAACATCGGAATCGACCTTCAGCGGATGGACCAATCCCGGACTGCGGATAATTAATTCATCATCATGGCGCTCGGTCAGCATGCCTTCAAACATATTGACCGAGCCAATAAACTCGGCGCTGAAACGGGTATTCGGATGTTCGTATATTTCCTCCGGCTCGCCGATCTGCACGAATTTGCCACGATTCATGATGGCAATACGGCCGGCCATCGTCATCGCTTCTTCCTGATCGTGCGTCACCATAACGCAGGTCACGCCGACACGCTCCAGAATATCGACGACTTCAAGCTGCATGCGGTCACGCAATTTTTTATCCAGCGCCCCCATGGGTTCGTCCAGCAGCAACAGTTTGGGGCGTTTGGCCAGGCTACGCGCCAACGCCACACGCTGGCGCTGGCCGCCGGAAAGCTGATGCGGCTTACGACCGGCGAACTCCTGCATATGGACCAGCGTCAGCATCTCTTCCACACGATCCTTGATCTCGGAACGGGGCAGCCGATCCTGCTTCAGACCGAAAGCAATATTCTTTTCCACCGTCATATGAGGGAACAGCGCGTACGACTGAAACATCATGTTAATGGGGCGTTGATAAGGGGGAACCAGAGAGAGATCCTGCCCATCCAAGACAATCTGCCCCTGGGTGGGATGTTCAAAACCGGCCAGCATGCGCAACAGCGTGGACTTGCCACAACCGGAGGCACCCAGCAGAGCGAATATTTCGCCCTTGTAAATCGTCAGACTAACGTCATCAACAGCGGCCTGACCATCAAACGATTTGGTCAGGTTACGAACTTCCAACAGCGGCGTAACCGCTTTTTGGGGCTTGGGCTGGGGGGGACGTGGAATCACTTCACTCACTTCGCGTTGCTCTCCGGCAAAAGCAGAACACGTCACCACTTTGCTCAAGAGCGCTTAACAGCCCTTATACCAATGTCAAAGTGATGACACATATATAGTGCAAACAGGCGGGTTCAACCGCCTGTTGTATTACATAAACTCAGAATGAAAACCGCTTATTTACCGCTTTTTACTCTGGTCCAAGCACGAGTACGAGTGCGGTCAATCTGTGGTGATTGCACCTTGAGCGTAAACAGTTTCGCGCGTACATCCGCTGGCGGATAAATACCGGGATCGTTACGAATTTCTTCGTTGACCAGCGGGATCGCTTCTTTATTCGCACTGGCGTAGTACACATGATTACTGATATTCGCGATAACATCCGGTTTCAGCAGATAATTGAGGAACTGGTAGGCGGAATCGACGTTTTTGGCATCAGCCGGTATTGCGAACACGTCAAAGAAAGCCAGCGCCCCCTCTTTCGGAATACTGTAATGAATATTGACGCCGTTGTTGGCTTCCTTGGCGCGGTTGGCAGCCTGCATCACGTCGCCGGCCCAGCCGATGGCCACGCAAATATCGCCGTTTGCCAGATCGTTAATATATTGAGACGAATGGAAGTAACGAATGCTGGGACGCAGTTTCAGCAACAGATCCGTCGCGGAGCCCGTATAGTCGTCCGCTTTCGTACTGTTAGGATCTTTGCCCTGATAGTTCAGCACGGTGGCGAAAACCTCTTCAGGCGCATCCAGGAAAGAGACGCCGCAGCTTTTCAGCTTTTCCAAGTTTTCCGGCTTCAGCACCAGATCCCAACTGTCCACGGGGGCATCAGCGCCCAACACGGCTTTGACTTTGTCGACATTATAGCCAATACCGGTAGTCGCCCATAAATACGGCAGTGCATACTTATTATCCGGATCGTGCTGAGCAATCAATTTCAGCAGTTCGGGATCGAGATTCTTATAGTTCGGCAGTTTACTTTTGTCTAACGGCTGGAATACGCCGGCAGAGAGTTGACGCTCCAGAAAACTTGCTGAAGGCACCACCAAATCAAACCCCGTACTGCCCGCCATCAGTTTGCCTTCCAATACTTCATTGGAGTCAAACACGTCATAAACCACTTTGATGCCCGTTTCCTTCTGGAAATTCTGCAACGTGTCTGGGGCAATGTAGTCAGACCAGTTATAAATATGCAGCACTTTCTCTTCCGCAGATGCGGTGACGGACGCGGCCATCATTAAGCCGGCAACAACACCCGATAACCATTTTTTACGCTGGGTGAACATCCGTTCCTTCCTCCATACAAGGGTGTGATTCATGGGAGCAAACTTGTATCCATCAGATACAAAACTCTTCCTGCGTCTGTTGATTGCGTCATTACGATAAAAGCACGAGACGGCCATGCCTTCCATTTTTCAAGTTACATAGCGTGTGATTTCCTACCGTTTGAAATCTATGGGATATCTTCCCTAAATTCAGCAGGATAGACAGCGTCACGAATATAACTTTAACGCGCAACTGTTACAGAAATTAAGCATAACCGCACTACATCAGTCATACCATAGCCGAACGTAAAAAATGGCTTTTATCGATTATTTATTCATATTTTATCTATGTAATACGGGTATTTATCAACAAACTCAGATAAATATCCGGCAATACTGTGCAAAGTACAGAATAAATGATGGTTGGACAAAATAAGAAAAACTAATTGCTACCGTTGGCAGCAATAGCCTTAATGCAGGAAGGAGGTGTTCATTCTGCCAGCAGAGGAATCTTCTTCATCGCCAATAAACAGCAGATTATTGGCTCCGGCCTCTAAAATAACCATTGAAACCTGCTCTTCAGATTGTTGCATGAAGTGGCGGAACTGCTCCAGCGTCATACCCGCGGCAACGCTGAACGATTGACACACAATCAGTTTCGGCAGGTTGTCATCCTGAACGTCGATAAAGGCTTTTACCGTCAAAGAGCTGGCGTTGATTTGGCTCAGATCGCCGACCAGCGGAATTAACGCGCTGGGTTTCACCTCGGCCAATGCCGAGAACAGCACCACGTTATCCACCAGATCGACTTTGGCATCAAATACCCCGTCAAAATTCTGCATATGCGGTAAATGTAGCGCCTGACAGGAATCGCATTCAAAAAACAGGATATTTAATTGATCCAGCCACCGCCGTAGCATAGCCAAATCCGGGACGATGAGTGAATCCATTATTGTTGCCTCATACTGACTGTTTTTAAAAGGGCTCATAGCTTACGGAATATTGCGTTCTGATGCCATGATAAACTCGCACTAAGCGGCGATAAATCACAAACGATCGGAGCGATATTTTACCTCTCCGATCGTTATACAGAAAACTAACTTTTATTCATTAATAACGCACGGACACGTTGTTCGATAAATTCAATCATCAGCCCGGCAATATCAATTCCAGTGGCGTTTTCGATGCCTTCCAGCCCCGGGGAGGCGTTCACCTCCATCACCAACGGCCCGCGTTCGGCGCGTAAAATATCCACGCCCGCCACGTTCAACCCCAGCGTTTTGGTCGCCTTAAGGGCAACGGCCCGTTCCCGGGCGGTGATTTGCACCCGGCTTGCCGAACCGCCGCGGTGCAGATTGGAACGAAACTCCCCCGCTTTGGC
Organism: Brenneria goodwinii; assembly: GCF_002291445.1. Classification (NCBI taxonomy): domain Bacteria; kingdom Pseudomonadati; phylum Pseudomonadota; class Gammaproteobacteria; order Enterobacterales; family Pectobacteriaceae; genus Brenneria; species Brenneria goodwinii. Next base: position 2,142,042 of record NZ_CP014137.1, read on the forward strand.
CTGCCGTTCGATGGCCGCCACAACGCGATCGCCAATCACCAGACAGCGAATGTCCCTGCCCTGAGCTTCCCGAATATACTCTTGAACCAGAATATGGGCATTCAGCCCGCGAAAGGCGTCGATCACGCTCTCCGCGGCCTGCCGGGTTTCGGCCAGTACCACCCCGATGCCCTGCGTGCCTTCCACCAGCTTGACAACCAGCGGCGCGCCGCCAACCATTTCAATCAAGTCGTTGGTATCATCGGGAGAATGGGCAAAGCCGGTCACCGGCAAGTCAATACCGGCACTGGCCAATAGCTGAAGTGAATGCAGCTTGTCACGGGCGCGAATAACCGCGACGGCGTTGTTGAGCGGGAAACTTCCCAGCATTTCAAACTGACGCAGCACCGCCGTACCATAAAACGTGATCATCGAACCGATGCGCGGAATCACCGCATCGTATTTCACCAGCCGGCGGCCACGATAGTGCGCCGATGGCGCCGCCGAATTGATATTCATGTAACAGGAAAGCGGGTCGATAATATCAACTTGGTGTCTGCGCTCTTTTGCCGCTTCACGCAGACGTTTGCAGGAATACAAAGAACCATCCCGAGACAGAATCGCTATCTTCATAAATGTCCTACAGATACTAACGTATCGCCCATCCCTGTTGATGTAAGTAGTCCAGCATAAACGGACGTAGCTCTTTTTTTAGCGTGCGCTGTACATGCTCGCTCCAGCTATCACGGCGATTACCGGTGCGCTGTAGGTAATACTCCGCCAGTTGTCGATCGTACTCGGCCAGTTTTTCACCATCGAGCGGCTGATAGGCATTCTCATGCAACAACATTTCAGGCGGCATGCGTGGCTTTAACGGCGGCTCCGCATCCGGGTATCCCAGGCAGAGCCCGAATAACGGCAGCACCTGCTGCGGCAGTTTCAATAGCGTCGTGACATCTGCGATACTATTGCGAATCCCGCCGATAAATACGCCGCCCAATCCTAATGATTCCGCGGCGATCAGCGCATTCTGCGCCATGATTGCCGTATCAATACAACCTATCAACAGCTGTTCCGCCATCCCGACTTCAGCCTGTGGAGATATTTGCAGATGACGATGGAAATCCGCGCAGAACACCCAAAACTCCGCGGCCTGCGCAACATAGCGCTGTTCGCCGCAATAGTGAACCAGCGTCTGCCGAATTGCAGGGTCGGTAATACGGATAATGGAACTGCATTGTAGAAAACTGGAGCTGGAAGCGCTCTGGGCAGCGGCGACGATCGCGCCGCGTTGTTCATCCGTCAGCGTCTGTGAGGTAAAGGCGCGGATGGATCGATGATGTCGTAACAGGTCAATGGTGGGCGTCACGCTGGGTATCCTTCAGCAATATAAAGTTCTTCACCGATGAAAATGCCGATGCCGATGCTTTCCGGGATCGCGACGTAAACAGACCACGGATAGGCATATCATATATCTGTATAGCAGCGCGGCCATTATATGTCAGCCGATACGCCTGACCAACGTTCCTCTGTAGCGCCATCCTATAATTGTTTCCTGGCGGGGGAAATCAACGCGGCTGAAACCGATGAATGAAGGGGATATGATAGATAAAGGAAATCGCTGTAACAGGTAATGACTGCTTTTTTTCATCGACTAATGCGAGCATAGTAACCGCATTAATATTAGGCGTTTCGCCGACAATTTTAGAAAAAACGACATTTTTCTCATTTATTAAGGAGTTTACATGATCGCTGTTATTTTTGGGCGCCCTGGTTGCCCATATTGTGTGCGTGCTAAAGAGTTGGCTGAAAAACTGGCGGAACAGCGTGACGACTTCCGCTACCGCTACGTGGATATCCGTGCGGAAGGCATCACCAAAGAAGATTTGTCGAAAACGGTCGGCAAACCCGTAGAAACCGTGCCGCAGATCTTCCTTGATGAAAAACACATCGGTGGTTGTACGGATTTTGAAGCTTACGCGAAAGAAAATCTGGGTTTGTTCCAAAACTAACCAGAGCGCTAAGCAAAGACGCGCACTGCGTTTCAGACCGTTGGCAAAATAGATTTATACCCGCCATCCTCACTCGCAAAAACATCAGGAATGTTATTAACGCTGCTTGCGGCGGCCCGAATATCGAATAGTACGGCGGGGACTTCCTGGTGGCTGGCTTGTTGATTAAAAGCAGATTCCCGCCTGCGCGGGAATAACGGATTGGCGGGTCGGGATGTTGTCGTCAAACTTAAACGATGGCCGCGTCCTTTTTATCTTTATCGTCGATAAAGGATAATTCAGCGAAAATATCGTCGATAGATCGCATGAATACATAAAAATATCAGCGCCCCCAGCACACTCCAGAATACCGCGCTCAGCACATAGGCCAACTCCTGCCAGAAAGAGTGGTTCAGCGCGCGTCCGAAATACGACATCAATAGACACACCGGCATCGCAACCAATGCGCCAATCAGCGGGTAAATCAACCGCCCGCGCGCAGACAGGCAGCTCGCCGCCAGGCCGGGTAATAAAAAGAGCAACATGCCGGGATCGCCACTTAATTTATCTTCGTTGATCACATCAAGCGCACTCATTTTCTGGCTTAAAAAGATCACGGTAAACAGCAAAAAACAGCAGGCCGCACCTCCCCAACCCTTATCGCTCGCCATTATGTTTCCTCTATTGATATGCATCTGCCTCATATCCGCCCGGTGCCCTTTTCTTCACTCTTCATGGTGAATTGCTGCCTGCCCCCCCCGACTTTACCGTCAAGAGCGGCAAATTCATTGCCGGCAGGCCGTACCTTGAAAAGCTATTGGGTTTAAATCCGACACGGTAAATATGAATGGCTAAATATCCCCGATATGACACAAAGTGAGGCATTATCACTATTTATTCAGCGAATACTGGTTGTACGCCCAACAAACATCTAGAATAGCGGCTCCACAATAATTGCGATGAGCAATTTATCCTGAGTAATTATACTGGTCGTGGCTGATTCCTTTCAGTTGCCAGTTATTTATGATGCCAGTGGAACTTATGCAGGCAATGGCTAAATTTAGCCCAGATAACCATTTATATCAAGCACTTACTGGTAAATGACAAGTTACATCCCATGAATATAAACGTCGCTGATTTGTTAAACGGGAATTACATTCTGCTCTTATTCGTGGTTCTTTCATTAGGACTCTGCCTGGGGAAATTACGCCTGGGTCCAGTACAACTCGGTAATTCTATTGGTGTTTTAGTTGTATCGTTATTACTCGGCCAACAACATTTTTCGATTAATACTGAAGCACTCAACCTCGGTTTCATGTTGTTTATTTTTTGTGTTGGTGTTGAAGCCGGGCCTAATTTCTTTTCTATTTTTTTCCGCGACGGCAAAAATTACCTGATGCTTGCCTTGGTAATGGTTCTCAGCGCAATGCTTTTAGCGCTCGGGCTAGGGAAACTATTCGGTTGGGGGATCGGACTGACGGCAGGTATGCTTGCCGGCTCGATGACGTCAACGCCCGTGTTGGTCGGCGCCGGCGATACCCTACGCACAATGTCCGGTCTCGGTTCGCAGATCGGTATTGAACAGGACAACCTGAGCCTGGGTTATGCGCTCACTTACTTGGTCGGTTTGGTCAGCCTGATTTTCGGCGCACGCTATCTGCCCAAGTTACAGCATCAGGATCTGCCCACCAGCGCCCAGCAAATCGCCCGCGAGCGCGGGCTTGATACCGACAGCCAAAGAAAAGTCTACCTGCCGATTATCCGCGCCTACCGCGTCGGGCCTGAACTGGTCGCCTGGGCGGACGGTAAAAACCTGCGCGAGCTAGGCATTTACCGCCAGACCGGCTGCTACATTGAACGTATTCGCCGTAATGGCATTTTGGCCAACCCGGATGGCGATGCCGTGCTGCAACTCGGCGATGAGATCGCCCTGGTTGGCTACCCCGACGCCCACGCCCGCCTTAACCCTAACTTCCGCGACGGGAAAGAAGTTTTCGATCGCGACCTGCTGGATATGCGCATCGTGACCGAAGAGATCGTGGTGAAAAACCACAATGCCGTCGGTAAACGCCTCAGCCAGCTAAAACTAACCGACCACGGTTGTTTTCTTAACCGTATTATCCGCAGCCAGATTGAAATGCCTATTGATGACGGCGTCGTGCTGAATAAAGGCGATGTTTTGCAGGTGAGCGGTGATGCCCGGCGGGTAAAAAGCATTGCGGATAGAATCGGGTTTATCTCTATTCACAGCCAGGTGACCGACCTGCTGGCTTTCTGCGCTTTCTTTATTATCGGTATCATGGTCGGCCTGATTACCATCCAATTCAGTAATTTCACGTTCGGCATAGGCAATGCCGCAGGACTGCTGTTTGCCGGCATCATGCTTGGTTTCCTGCGCGCCAACCACCCAACCTTCGGCTATATACCGCAAGGGGCGCTGAACATGGTGAAAGAGTTCGGTCTCATGGTGTTTATGGCTGGCGTCGGGTTAAGCGCCGGCAGCAGTATCGGCCGTAGCTTCGGTGAAATCGGGGCGCAGATGCTGGTATCGGGATTGATTGTCAGCCTGGTGCCGGTGATTATTTGTTTCCTCTTCGGGGCGTATGTATTGCGGATGAATCGCGCGCTGCTTTTTGGCGCCATGATGGGAGCCAGAACCTGCGCGCCGGCCATGGAGATCATCAGCGATACTGCCCGCAGTAATATTCCTGCTCTGGGCTATGCGGGAACCTATGCCATTGCTAATGTATTACTGACATTAGCGGGCTCGCTCATCATTATTATCTGGCCTGAATTACCTGGATGACGACAAATATAAAAAATCATCAATGTTTCTCAGAAAACGCAGAACTTTTTCTTAGGGCCAGAGTCTGAATCATTGCCACTGCTTTTCTTTGTTATCCCCATATTGAGGAGCCCATCGTTCCCGCCTTTGAGGTTCAAGATCGATGGGCGTTTTCTTTTCTGAACACCTTCTGACGTTATCAGGCTAATCCGGTTTCCACATGGAAACGTCGTGTCTCGCCTGCGGCCATTTCAATTAGCGATCCTGCCCGACGAGCAGCGTTGTGTCCTTCAGGCCGACAGGTCGCCGGCAGAACAAACGCGGCGACTTTTTGATCGCCGTTATGCAAAATCCAGCGTGTGGCGTAATTCAGTTCCGCCGTAGAAAAACGGGTAATAAAACGATGCCCCTGCGGCGCATGCATGCTGAATTCTACCTGTTGCGCATACTGAGACAGGTTATCGGCAAAAAAGACGATTTCAGGATCGTAAAACTCAGGTTCATCCAGCGCCTTGAAACTTTCGGGCGTCTGCGCCAGCCTCTCCGTGTAATTCAGCCACTGAGGCGTGGGATGAACATGACCCGGGATGGAGGCGCGTAAGGCGAAAGCCCGATCGGGAATATTTTGACTAAAGGTTGCCCCGGCCACATAGGCATAGTTCATGTGGCACATGTACTGTAACGGCATCGGCACGCTCGCCAAATTCGTCACCGCCATATCAATCTTCAACAGCGTACTGCCTGCCGTCATGGTAACTGCCGGCGCGGCCCGATAATGATGACCGAATCCCTTTACATATTCATAGTCGCCCGTCAGCGTCAGACTATTATCGCCAATCACCAGACGCGCGCTGTCCATCGGCGCGCAGGCCATTTCCCCGTGCAGCGGATGTTGATCGTCCTCGGCGGGACAGCCATTACTCAGCAAACCGGAATGAAAGGCGAAACAGCCGTAGGTATCGATGATACTGCTACCCGGTTTAGGCTCCGTGAACGGGTTGGTCATCGTCAACGAATGGCCGTCAAATTCCGCATCCCAAAGCATCTGTCCATAAAACGGCAGCACAATAACGTACCCGCGCGCATTCTGTAACTTGACGGCCTCAATCCCTGAGGCATAGCGAAAGGTCGTCGCCGAAAAATCCGTATTTTCCAACAACACCCGGGGCTGTTGCGTAAACATCGAACGTGATAAGTGAATTTGCGTGCTCATCGAACTCTCCTCCATTCAGGCTTCATTCTTAACCGCGGGCCGACCGGCGGCGATACGCTGCTTGTTACGCATTTCACCCCAGAAGTAGAAACCGACGTAGGCAAAACACAGCAGGGAGACGCCAAACGATTTCTGCATTGAACCGAGATGATCGGAGACATATCCCTGAATTGCCGGGACCACGGCGGCGCCTACGATAGACATGACAATAATGGCGCCGGCGACCTCGGTGTATTTCTTATCGACGGTATCCAGCGTGCCGGCATAGATCGTTGCCCAGCAGGGGCCGAACAGTACGCTGACGAACACGGCGGCATAAACGGCGGTGAAGCTGGGCACCATGGCGACATAGGCCAGCGTCGCTACGCCTAACACCGAGTAAGCAATCAACACTTTTTCGGCGCTGAAGCGCGTCATCAGGAAATTCGCCACAAACTTACCGATAAAGAAGCAGATAAAGCTATAAATCATAAAGTTAGAGGCGTCGCGTTCGTTAGACGCGCCTAAGGTCAATGCCAGCCGAATGGTGAAAGACCACACCGCGACCTGCATTCCGACATACAGGAACTGCGCCATAATGCCGCGTTTGAAGTGGCTGTTGCCCGCCAGATAGCGCAAGGTTTCCCCCAGTGACGGCAATGGCTTTTTGCTCTGCTCGTCAACCTGCACCTTACATCTCGGGTAACGGGTCAACAGGAACAGGAAGAAGACGACCAGCAACACAAAAATCAGATATTTATAGGGTTCCAGCGTGTGTTCCAGCATTTGCAGACGGAACGCATGGACCTGCTCCGGCGTCATGGCCGCCATCTGGCTCTCCAGGCTATCGCCCTCCTGGAATACCAGATATTTACCCAGCACAATCCCCATTAACGCGCCGACCGGATAAAACGTCTGGCTGATATTCAGCCGCAGCGTGGCGTAATCGCGATGACCAATCATGGAACTATAGGTGTTTGCGGCCGTTTCCAGGAAGCTCAGGCCAATGGCGATGGCAAAAATCGCCGCCAGAAACATGGTATAGGTGGCCATATGCGATGCCGGATAAAACAGGCTGCACCCGGCGATGTACAGCGTCAGCCCCATCAAGATGGCGATTTTATAACTGCTTTTCCGAATCACTACCGACGCCGGGATAGCGATCAGAAAATAGCCGCCGTAAAACGCGCTTTGCACCAGCGCACTGGCGAAATCGCTTAGTTCAAACACGCTTTTAAATTGAGTAATCAAAATATCATTCAGGCTGGCCGCGCATCCCCACAGCGGGAACAAGCACGACAGCAAGATGAACTGGAACAATGGCGTCTTGTTCAGATAGCCATCCGGCATTTGGATAATGTCCTGACGCATGATGTTTTCCCCGGTTAGTTGGCAAGAGAATGGCTGGTAAGAAAATCACAAAATTGCGCCGCATCCGGGTAGGCACGCTGGGTACCTTTTCCCGTAACGCTATAGGCCGCAAAAGCAGAGGCATATTCCATCGCCCGTTTTATATCTCCGTCCTTCACAAAGTAGTGCGCAAAACAGCCGATGAAGGCGTCACCGGCGCCGCTGGTATCAATGGCGTGAACGCTGACCGGCTTAATATGTTGAATCTGCTCCCCCGTCATCCATACCGAACCCCGGTGCCCCATGGTAATAATCAGGTTCTTCAACCCTCTGGACAGCAGCGAACGCCCGGCTTTAATAATGTTTTCTTCGTTATCGACCGGCATATCGGTCAGGATCTCCAGTTCGGTTTCGTTGGGCATAAAGAAATCACACTGGCAGGCATAGCCGATATCCAGTTTGCGCGAGGCCGGCGCCGGATTTAAAATCACCTGGATGTGATGCTGACGGGCAAAATCAATGGCGTAATAGACGGTTTCGAGCGGGATCTCCAACTGGAGGATAATCAATTGGCATTGCATGAGTGATTCGGCCGCCGCGTCGATATCCTGAGCTGACAGATGATTGTTCGCGCCTTTGATAATCAAAATCCGGTTTTGCGATGACTTATCGACGAAGATCGGCGCCACCCCGCTTGATGTTCCGGGTACAGGCGTGACATGGCGCGTATCCACCCCAAAACGCTGTAAGTTCTTTACCGTATTGTCGGCAAAGAGATCGTCGCCGACCCGGCTGACCATCATGACGGATGCCCCCAGCTTAGCCGCGGCAACCGCCTGGTTTGCCCCCTTTCCGCCGCAACCTATTTCAAAATCGGGCGCTTCCAGCGTTTCGCCGGTTTTGGGCATGTCATCAATGTAGGTGATGAGATCCACCATGTTTGAACCAATAACTGCAATATCCATAACACGCTTCCCCTGATGGTTTTTTAATTATTCAATGTTATATTAATAACAATAACAACTAACAATTGTTATTAATGTGACAAAGATCGCATGACCAAAGGGATTTTCTGCGCATAAAGCAACAAAATAAGATTGATAACACGACGATAATGTTATTATTATAACATCTCAATTCGATTGAACCATCAAAGGAGTCAGTGATGACCACCGAAACACGCGATTACGCCCCCTATATTGACCATACGCTGCTGGCCGCCGACGCCACCGAACAACAGATCGTCAAACTGTGTGAGGAAGCAAAAACGCATCACTTCTATGCGGTCTGCGTCAACTCAGGCTACGTCCCATTAGTCGCCAGCCAGCTAAAAAATACTTCGGTCCACGTTTGCTCGGTGATCGGCTTCCCATTGGGAGCAGGACTGACATCAGCCAAAGTCTTTGAAGCGAAAGCCGCCATTGACGCCGGTGCTGAGGAAATAGATATGGTGATAAATATCGGCTGGTTGAAAAGCGGCAACCTTGACGCGGTTAAAGCCGATATTCAGGCCGTGCGCGAGGTTTGCGCCGCTATACCGTTGAAGGTAATATTGGAAACCTGCCTGCTTGACGATGAACAAATCGTGCTGATTTGTGAAATGTGTCGTGAATTGAAAGTGGCTTTCGTTAAAACATCCACGGGATTCAGCACCGGCGGCGCTCGCGCAGAACACGTGAAGTTGATGCGCCAAACGGTAGGGCCGGAGGTTGGCGTTAAAGCGTCGGGAGCCGTTCGCGATCGCCAGACGGCGGAGATCATGATCCGCGCAGGCGCTACCCGCATCGGTACCAGTTCCGGCGTGGCTATTGTTTCCGGTGAGTCGGCAGCGGCGGGAACCTACTAATTAGCGTTCACTTAAGGGCGATAACAGTAAAGAACGTGCGGATGAGGCGCCCCTGAGGGCGCCTCATCCCGTGAAACCTGGGTATATCAATACGTAACCGAATAGTATTATCCAATATAGTATTACCCGATTATGCAGGCCCACTATCAGGACATCACATGGAAACACGGCGCGAAGAACGGATTAACAAACTTGCCCAGGTTTTGAAAACAGCAGACAAACTTCATCTTAAGGATGCGGCCCAGCTACTGGGGGTTTCCGAGATGACCGTTCGTCGCGATCTGAACGCCGAGTCAGCCGCCGTGGTATTACTCGGTGGCTATGTCGTCAGTGATTTGAAAAATAATAACGTCACTAATTATTTTGTTTCCGATCAACAAACCAAACAGGTGACGGAAAAACGGACCGTCGGAGACGTCGCCGCTCGCCTGATTGATGCGAACGATACGGTGTTCTTCGATTGCGGAACAACCACGCCGTTTATTATTGAAGCCATTCCAGACGATCTGCCTTTTACCGGTATTTGTTATTCCCTGAATACCTTTCTGGCATTACAGGGGAAAAATGCCTGCAAAGTGATCCTGTGCGGTGGTCAATTTCACCCGGATAACGCCATTTTCACCCCGCTCAGCCAACGTAACGAGCTTGATAATATCTGCCCGAATAAGGCGTTTATTTCAGCGGCAGGTATCGACCTTACCGCCGGAGCAACCTGTTTTAACTTTGCTGAATTGAGCATGAAACACCGCGCGCTGGCGATGGCGCAGCGCGCGGTATTGGTTGCCGATAGCAGCAAGTTTGGTCAAATCAGACCGGCCTGCATTGGCTCACTCACGCTGTTCGATACGCTGATCACCGATCGTAAGCCAACCGCAGACTATCTCCGCTACTTCAGCGACAATGGCATTATGTTAATGGACGGCGCTCGTTAACCGAATAAGCCGCCAAACCACTGTTGCAGTTTCATCATGATGGAATCCCACAGCCGGCTAAAAAAGCCCGCTTCGGGGATCTCGTCCAGCGCAACTAACTGGCGTTGCCCGATGCTTTTACCATCAAGCTGAAAATCAATGGTGCCGACGACCTGATTTTTCGCCAATGGCGCCGTCAGCTGCGGCTGAAGCAGCGTAAAACTGGCTTTCATATTTTTCATCTGCCCTTTTGGGATCGTCAATGCGGCATCTTTCGCCACCCCAAGCCGGGCGTCCTTTTGGCTGCCAAACCAGACCCGCTGCGTGGTAAACGTCGCCCCCTCTTTGATCGGCGTTACCGTTTCATAGAAGCGGAATCCCCAGGTCAGCAGTTTCTCGCTTTCACGGAACCTTACCGCGTCCGTTGGCGCCCCCAGCACAACGGAGATCAGGCGCATATTTCCTTCGGTGGCCGAGGCGACCAGATTATGACCGGCACCGCTGGTGTGACCGGTTTTAATGCCGTCCACATTCAGGTTGGTGCTCCACAACAGACGATTACGATTGGGCTGGCGAATATTATTGAAGGTGAACTCTTTTTCCTTATGCAGCGCATACTCGTCCGGCACATCACGAATCAATGCCTGCCCCAATAACGCCATATCGCGCGCGGTGCTGTACTGTCCCGGCGCATCCAGCCCATGCACGGTAAGAAAGTGGGTATTGGTTAATCCCAGCGCCTTGACATAATTGTTCATCAGGCTAACAAACGCATCCTGACTGCCGGCCACGTGGTCAGCCAGCGCAATACTGGCATCATTCCCCGATTGAATGACGATACCTTTATTCAGTTCCGAAACCGCAATGCGATCGCCTGGCTTAAGAAACATCAGCGATGAACCACGCAGCACCGGATTGCCGGTCGCCCAGGCGTCTCTCCCGACCGTAACCTCATCCGTGGGCCGAATTTTCCCGGCCTTGATAGCCTGGCCGGTAACATAACTCGCCATCATTTTGGTGAGGCTGGCCGGGTCAAGACGTTCATCAGCATTAGATTCGGTCAGGACTTCTCCGCTGTGATAATCCATCAGAATGAAAGCCTTAGCGTCAATCTGAGGGGCGGCAGGCATCTGTTCGGCATACACTGGCGCAACGAGTCCTGCCAGTAATGCCGCGCCCGCCGTGAAAAATTTTAGATGGGGAAAGAGAATAGTTTTCTTCATGAGATCGCCGCGATATCCACAATTCATTTAAAAGATTTAACTTTCAATATGTTTCGAAAACTTTAGTAACGTCCCAAGGTAGCCGTTCATCTCGCTCAAGGAAACAACTCATTTTGTAAAAATAATCAAAGAAATGAAAAGGTCTAAAAAAACGACGAGAGAAGAGAAAAAATCAGACAACCGGCAACCATACGGGCTACGCCTGGCTGAACCATTCAATGCGGCGCCGGATACGGCGCCGCAGGTTATTGGTACGGTAAAACAATCAGCGGCGTTCGCGCTTATCAGCCCGTTTCGACAGCCAATCACCCAGCGTTTGTACAATCTGCACCAGAATGACCAACGCGATAACGGTGATAATCATGACCTCGGTTTCATAACGATAGTAACCGAAGCGGATCGCCAGATCGCCGACGCCGCCGCCGCCGACAATGCCCGCCATGGCCGAATAACCGATAAGACTGACCAGCGTAATGGTCAGCCCGCGTAATAAACCGGCCTTGGCCTCCGGCAATAATACGGTGCAGATGATCCGCATCGGGGTGGCGCCAAAGGCTTCGGCGGCTTCAATAATACCGGGCTCCACTTCACGCAGCGCGCTATCCACCAGACGGGCATAGAATGCGATGGCCGCGACCGACATCGGCACCGCAGCCGCCACCGGTCCAATGGTATTGCCTAACAGAATCTGCGTTAGCGGCAACAGCAGCACCAGCAGAATCACAAACGGAATCGAACGGATGATATTCACCAGCACGGTGCTGAACAGATACACCGCGCGGTTTTCCCAAAACAGATGACGGTCGGTCACATAAATTAGGAAACCCAGCGGTAATCCGCCGATAATGGCGAACAGGGTTGAAATACCCACCATCTGGAATGTTTCCCCGAACGCCGAAACCAGATCGATCCATAAATCAGCCATGTAACACCTCCACCTGCGCAGTCGCGGCCTGAATATGCGCCACGGCTTCCGCCACTTTTGCCGGTTCGGACGGATGTGTTAACAGCGCGACCAGAACCCCCAATGCGCGATTGCCGATATACTCAATTTTGCCATGTAGAATATTGACGGACACGCCATAACGGGTCGCCACATCAGACAACACCGGCTGTTCCGCTGAGTCGCCCACAAACAGGATTTTCAGCAACGTTCCCTGTAAATCCTCCATCAGACGGGAAGGAAGTTCGAGATTCAACGTATGAGCAACCAGTTGGCGGGTAAACGGATGCCGCGGCGAGGCGAAAATATCAAAGACATCGCCGTCCTCCACCACTTTACCGCCGGTCATCACCGCAACCCGGTCGCAGATCGACTTGATCACGCTCATCTCATGTGAAATCAGCACAATGGTGATACCCAGCTTCTGGTTAATCTCTTTGAGCAACGCCAGGATCGCCGCCGACGTCTCCAGATCAAGCGCGGAAGTCGGCTCATCACACAACAGCACTTCCGGATGATTGGCGATGGCGCGGGCAATCCCCACACGCTGCTTTTGTCCGCCGCTGAGCTGAGACGGGTACGCCTCGGCTTTATCGCCCAATCCCACCAGATTGAGAATTTCCGGCACCCGTTGTGCAATTTCAACGCTGGATTTCCCCGCCGCCTTCAGGCTGAACGCGACATTTTCCGCGACGGTACGCGTTTGCATCAAATTGAAATGCTGGAATATCATCCCGATTTTCTGGCGCTGCTCACGCAGGCTTTTACCATGCAAGTCGCTGATCTTAACCCCATTGACCCGAACTTCGCCGGCCGTAGGACGCTGTAATACATTGATCGTCCGCAGCAGCGTACTTTTCCCCGCCCCGCTGGTTCCCACAATGCCGAAAACCTCTCCCGGCTTGATATGCAACGTCACATTATCAACGGCACGATTCCCTCGCTGCTTCCCCTGAGAGAAGTCAACACAAACACTCTCTAACTGAATCATTATCCGCAAACTCCTGGCCTAAGCGGAAAAAGAATAAAGCCGGTCACAGACCGGCCAGACAAATACAACATGTTAATGACCAGTGACTACCGGCCCGTATTTACTGCGCGGGAGCTGGCGTTTTTGCCTGCATCCACTCTGGTTTCTGGAATTGGCTGAACATTGAACCCGGTTGGTTAATCACCGCGGCATAGGCAGGCGATTCAACGACGGCTTTGGTATCTTTGACAAACGGCTTGTCCAGATCCTCTGTGCGCACCGCAATCACATTCTTCAGATTTTCATCCAGCGTTTCCAGTTTGATCGCGGAAGCGAGATCCAGTCCCGCCGCAAAGGCAAAATTACCATTAACCAGCGAAGCGGTCACGCTATCCAGCGTTCTGGGCAGTTGCGCCGCTTCCAACGGTTTGAATACCAGCCCGCGCGGATTTTCAACAATATCCTTTTCCGACGCTTTGGTTGGGTCGAGATCGGGTTTGATGGTGATCAGGCCCAGCGATTGCAGAAACCGCAAGCCGCGCGCCAGATTGGTCGCGTCATTAGACAAGGTGATGACATCGCCTTTTTTCAGTTCATCCAATGATTTGATTTTATGGGAATAAAGACCCATGCTCGCCGTAGGGACGATAATCAGGCGGCTGATTTTCAGATTCTTATCGGCGGCGAATTTTTCCAGATACAGCGTATGCTGAAACAGATTGGCGTCAATACTGCCGTTGGCGAGAGCAAGGTTGGGCTGGACATAATCGCTGAATTCACGAACCACTACCTTGTAACCTTTTTTCGTCAGTTCAGGTTTAATCGCCTGGTTGACCATATCGCCATAAGGCCCCGGTGCGACACCGAAGACGATAGTTTGCGGATCGCTGTTGGCAGAAGCCAGTTGGATCCCGGCGGCCAGCAACGCGACACCTAGCGTTGCACGAAGAGAATGCGTCAATTTCATTGAATAAATTTCCTGTCTGAACACGACTTTTCGTCATTATTGAGAATAACAAGTTAAATCATAAAGATTAAAAAGGCATATCATTATTTCGCATCTATCATTCACTGTGTAGTCCGGTTGTTGGTAATAGAATACATTTTCTTCTTGTATAGCGAGTATGGCGAGGTTCTAAATGATAACGATTTGGGGACGTGACAATTCAACCAACGTTAAGAAAGTGCTTTGGTGTGCGGCGGAATTGGCGCTGCCTTACCATCATATCCCGGCCGGCGGGCAATTCGGCCGCAATCATGACGCGGATTTTCTGGCGATGAACCCTAACGGACTGATCCCCTGTTTACAAGACGGTGAACGGGTGCTGTGGGAATCAAACACTATCGTGCGTTATCTGGCCGCGCAATATGGAGAAAACTCGCTGTATATTGCGGATGCCGGGGCACGGGCCAGCGCCGAGAAATGGATGGACTGGGCGATGATGCTGGCGCCATCGTTTAGTGTGGCATTGATCAATCTGGTGCGAACCAAACCGGAAAACCGTGATATGGCATCGGTGGAAAAAGCGATAATGGAATGCGAGCGGCTACTCGGCATCGTCGATTCCGCGCTGGCGAATCAACCGTGGCTATCGGGCGATCAATTCGGCATCGGCGATATTCCTCTGGGCTGCATTATCTACGGCTGGCTTAACATGGCGATCGAACGTCAGCCGCATCCCAACCTGGAGCGCTGGTATCGGCAATTAAGCGAGCGGCCGGCTTATCAAAAACACGTCATGATTCCTTTATCCTGAGCTAACAGGCGCCGTTGCGCGCCTGTCATTTCCTGTTATTCCAACCCCACTTGCAACAGCTTGCCGTTATCGTGATCGGTCAGCAGATAAATATAGCCGTCCGGCCCCAGCCGTACTTCGCGGATACGCTCGTTGCGTTCATTCAATAAACGCTCTTCGGCCACAACGCTATCGCCGTCCAGCGTCAGGCGGATCAGATTCCGTTCGGCCAGCGCGCCAATAAACAGTGAGTTTTTCCATTGCGGGAACCGGTCGCTGTTATAGAACGCCATGCCGCTGACAGCCGGGGATTTTTGCCAGTAAAAAATCGGATCCGCCATCCCGGCAACCTGCCCGCCTTTGGCTTCAGGAATTTTCTCCCCGGAATAGTTAATGCCGTAGGTCGCTATCGGCCAACCGTAGTTTTCTCCGGCTTGGGGAATGTTAATCTCATCGCCGCCCCGAGGACCATGCTCATTCTCCCACAGCGCGCCGGACCAAGGGTTAATCGCAATGCCCTGCGGATTTCGATGGCCGTACGACCAGATTTCCGGCCGCGCGTTGGCGCGGTTAACCAGCGGATTGTCTGGCGGAATCTGCCCATCGCCGGTCAGACGGACGATTTTGCCTTGGAGCTTATCCAGATCCTGCGCCGTCGGCCGTTGGTTATTTTCGCCTAGCGCAATAAACAGATAACCCTGACGATCAAACACCAGTTTGCCGCCAAAATGGTTGCCGGTAGAAAGTTTGGGCTCCTGACGGAAGAAAACCGTGAAATTCTCCAACCGCGCATAATCGTCCGACAGGCGGCCATAACCGACGGCCGTACCGGCTTTTCCATCACTGCCTTCTTCAGCGAAGCTCAGATAAATACGCCGGCTTTGCGCAAAATCAGGTGATAACGTCACTTCCAGCAGCCCGCCCTGCGATCTGGCATAGACACGGGGAACGCCGGCAATCGGCGCTGAAAGTCCGGCTCCTGGCTGCCAACGCCGTAGATTCCCGGCGCGTTCGGTAATCAGCAGCCCCTGCGCATCCGGCAGAAAGGCCAACGACCACGGATGATCGAGTTTATCCTGCAACTCCGTTACCTTGAGCGTCGCGGCAGACAGAGTGCCGGAAACGGCAAGCAACAATGCCGCGCCGCTTAATAACAGGCGGGTCAAGCGTGACGATAACGAAGAGTCGTCAGGCGACGAGTTACGAGGCATCGCGTTGTCTCCACTCAACAGAAGTTCTGTAACTCTAGGCGTCGAGTGATATTTGTGCAAAAAAACGGCGGCAGGTTTACATTTATTGAAGAATGCTTGTCACACTTCCAGTCATCACGAAGCCCCAATCATCAGGATTCAGATATTGGCCCAGCGGAACTGAGTAGGTTTCGCGTAACGTTTTTGTCAGCGTCGTCTTTCCCGAACCGTTTGGTCCGGCAATCCCTATCTGCATTTGACGTGGCGATGAAAATATATACCACGAAGTGGATGAGGTTGATGACAAACCTTCCCAAACCCGTCATTCCAACGGCGCTATCAAACACTCTTCTATCCAAACAAGCCGTGCGGCGTATACTCCCAATCTTGATGCCAACATAGTCAGCATACTGACTTTAGCTGTACGACGACTATAAGGCGCAACAACTATGGTGTAGAATCCTGCGGTTTTTCTTTTTGAATAAATTGTGAGCAAATAACATGCAACAACCACGAATTGGATTCGTTTCACTCGGCTGCCCGAAAAATTTGGTGGACTCCGAGAGGATCCTAACCGAATTGCGTACTGAAGGTTATCAGGTGGTGCCGCGCTATAACGATGCCGAACTGGTGATCGTCAATACCTGTGGTTTTATTGACAGCGCCGTTCAGGAATCGCTGGAGGCCATCGGTGAAGCGCTGAATGAAAATGGCAAGGTGATCGTCACCGGCTGTCTGGGTGCGAAAGAGAATCAAATCCGCGAAGTCCACCCCAAAGTGCTGGAAATCACCGGACCTCACAGTTACGAGCAGGTGCTGTCGCACGTACATCAGTATGTGCCCAAGCCGGAACACCATCCGTTCACCAGTCTGGTGCCAGCCCAGGGCGTAAAACTGACGCCGCGTCATTACGCTTATTTGAAAATATCGGAAGGCTGCAACCATCGCTGTACCTTCTGCATTATTCCGTCTATGCGTGGCGATCTGGATAGCCGCCCGATTGGTTCGGTGCTGGATGAAGCGAAACGACTGGTCGACGCCGGCGTCAAAGAACTGCTGGTGATCTCCCAGGATACTTCCGCCTACGGCGCCGACGTTAAACAACGTACCGGCTTCTGGAATGGCCAACCGGTGAAAACCAGTATGGTCAGCCTGTGCGAACAGCTTGCTTCACTGGGCGTGTGGATTCGCTTGCACTACGTTTACCCCTATCCGCACGTGGACGATGTCATTCCGTTGATGGCCGAAGGGAAAATCCTGCCGTATCTGGATATTCCATTGCAGCACGCCAGCCCTCGCATCCTCAAGCTGATGAAACGCCCGGGCGCGGTGGAAAGAACGCTGGAACGCATCAAACGCTGGCGGGAGATCTGTCCGGAACTGACATTACGTTCGACGTTTATTGTCGGCTTCCCAGGTGAAACGGAAGAAGACTTCCAGATGCTGCTGGATTTCCTGCGGGAAGCCAGACTGGATCGCGTCGGTTGCTTTAAATACAGCCCGGTGGAGGGCGCCGCAGCCAATCAGTTGCCCGATCAGGTGCCGGAAGACGTAAAAGAGGCGCGTTATCATCGCTTCATGCAGCTTCAGCAAGGTATCTCCGCCCAGCGTTTACAGGAAAAAATTGGCCGTCAGTTGCCAGTGTTGATTGATGAAGTCGATGATGAAGGCGCGATTGGACGCAGCATGGCCGATGCGCCGGAGATCGATGGCGCGGTTTATCTGAACGGAGAAACCAACGTTAAGGTCGGCGATATCATTAACGTAAAAATAGAGCATGCGGACGAATACGATCTGTGGGGCAGTCGGGTCTGACGGTTCTGCTTGTCAGCCGGTCTTTTGTTCAATAAAAGACCGGCATTATTATTCAGCCGCGCAGTTTTTCCCCCGGCGCGGTAAAATCCGTCAATAATCCTCCTCTGCGACACCTGCTCCTTGCGTCCAACTTGCAGGTAAAGTAGCCTTGGAGCATGATTACTCCAATCGCCTTACCCGAGGCATAAGCATGTGGAAGCGCTTGATATACAGCCTATTAACAATTATTGGCGTACTGCTGCTGTCTGCTTTTGTCCTCGACCGCTGGATCAGTTGGAAAACAGCTCCTTTCGTCTATGACGAACTGCAGGATCTGCCGTCGCGGCAGGTCGGCGTTGTGCTGGGTACCGCCAAGTATTACCGTACCGGCGTCATCAACCAGTATTATCTCTTCCGTATTCAGGGCGCGATGAATGCCTATAACAGCGGTAAGGTCAGCTACCTGTTGCTGAGCGGCGACAATGCCCAGCAAAGTTACAACGAGCCGATGACCATGCGTCGCGATTTGATCGCGGCGGGCGTGCCGCCGGCGGATATCGTGCTGGATTATGCGGGATTTCGCACGTTAGACTCGATCGTCAGAACGCGAAAAGTCTTTGATACCAATGACTTCACCATCATCACCCAACGTTTTCACTGTGAGCGGGCGTTATTCATCGCCCTGCATCTCGGTATTCAGGCGCAATGTTACGCCGTACCATCGCCGAAAAATATTATGACGGTGCGTATCCGGGAATTTGGCGCCAGACTGGGAGCGTTGTTCGATCTGTATATCCTGAAACGGGAGCCGCGTTTTCTCGGGCCGATCATTTCCATTCCGGCACAACATAAAATTCCTGATGATGCGCAGGACTATCCCGCGGTTCTCCCTGACCAGGTTCCCAATTCTGCATCGACGGCCGCCGCCCCTTCTGCCGATCGTGCTGAACAGACCACAAATACGCCAAACGCCGCTACTTCCGCGCATTAATGAACGTCCCCTGGCTGTGGGGTTTCGCTCGCGGCCGTTATGGCGCGCTCTTCGCCACCGCCGTGGTTAACTTGCGCCACAGCCATTCAATCGGGCCTTGGCGAAAATGTTTCAGCCAGTAGTGGGAAAAGAACAAATTTATTGCCCAGATGACGGGAACGATAGCCACCAGTTGCAGGCGGTCAAGCCGCATAAACAGCCCGAGGTGGTTAAACAGCGTGGTGCATACCAAAGTTTGCAGTAGATAGTTTGTCAGCGCCATACGGCCAATGTCCGTAATCCAGTAGGTAATACGCCATTGGCACAGCGTTGGCCAAAAACCATAACACAGCGCCAGATAGCCTATCGCCTGTAAAGGCGCGCTCAGCTCGCGAGGGATCTGCAATAACAGGCCGCTCCAGCGATATTCCCAGTGAACCAGCCATTGCGCCGCCACGCCAACGCCATTGATAAATAACGCCAGTGGAATGATCCATAAGGCAAGTTTGCGATAATGCGTCAGACTGAATTCGCCTTTTAGCCAACCGCTGCGCATCAGCCCTGCGCCAAACAGCATCGAGCCGGCCAGTAACCAACCGTACTGAACGCCCAGCGACAGTAAACTGTCGATCAGCAAATCCACCCGGTTACGCCACGCTTCCGGTCCCCCCAACGTCTGCCAGTAAACCTCGTAGGCTATATTAGCAGCGCTCGGTTGCCAGAATCGTCCCGGCTGCAGGCTGAGTAACTGGCTTAACACCAGCAGAACGCAGATCCCGAGCAGATACATAAGCGCGCCGCTTCGCAGCAGAGCCTGACTTCCCGCCGCATGACGAATCATGCCGCAACACACCAGCCCAATCAGGCCGTAATCCAGCAGAATGTCGCCATCCCAAAAGAAAATGGCATGGGCCAACCCTATCACCATCAGCCAGAAAAGCCGGGCGTGGATCCAATAGGTTCCTCTTGCCAGCAAAAGCTGAAGCCCCGCACCGAAAAGCAGAGAAAACAGCGTCAGAAATTTTGCCTGCACCGTAAGATCCATAATGGCCCAGGTCCAGACATCCGTCGGCGATGGCTGCCCCTGCCAGGCCGGATTGAGGTAGGCGGCTTTCGGTAAACCGAATGCGGTGATATTGAGTAATAAAATACCGAGTACGGCGACGCCGCGCGCAAAATCCAGCGTCGCGATACGTGGTGACGAAGTGGGGTTAGCAGGCATAATTTTACGTATCAGGTCATCGGAATCACGATTGTATTAACAGACGGCCAGAAATAATACGCATTTTATTATACGTGGGCGCATATTGGCCCACGTATAGCGGAATCAGTTGTGATGGCGTACCGCGCGCAAAAATTCCTGACGGGTATTCTGACTGGATTTAAATAGTCCGCCCAGTGACGTTGTGGTGGTCGCGCTGGTTGCATCGCGAATACCGCGCGCTTTAACGCAATAATGCACGGCATCAATCGATACGGCGACATTGTTGGTGCCCAGCAGCGTTTGCAAGGCAATCAGGATTTGCTGCGTTAACCGCTCCTGAACCTGCGGACGCTGAGAAAAGAACTGCACGATCCGGTTGATCTTTGATAACCCGATAACGCCGTCTTTCGGGATATAGGCAACGGTCGCCTTGCCATCAATCGTGACAAAATGATGTTCGCAGGTGCTGGTTAAGGTGATGTCCCGGACAGTGACCATTTCATCCACCTTCATCTTATTCTCAATGATGGTGATTTTAGGGAAATTGGCATAATCCAAGCCGGAGAATATTTCATCAACATACATTTTCGCAATGCGATGCGGTGTTTCCGCCAGACTGTCATCTTCCAAATCAAGACTCAGCAGATTCATGATCTCCGTCATATGCTCGGTAATCCGCTGTTTACGCGTTTCCCGGTCTAACAATTCTCCACGCAGCGGCGTTTCAAGACCTCGCGCCATCAACGCTTCATGAACCATGACGGCTTCTTTACTTAAGGATGACATTATTATTCTCCAGCAGGTGTTACTTAAAACTTATTCCATCAGGCAGTATTGCTTGCCGGTTTGAACCTAAGCCGCGCCCGCAAAACGCGATAGCGTTGCTACGCCCGCAGAGCGGCTCGTCAGGGGGAGCATCGCGAATAATCTTACTGACTACACTGCCTTGCGGGACTGCGCGTTGTCGTGTTCAAGCTGCCTGCGACAATAACGCCGATTGGAATAGGTTCCTAAAATTGACATTGGTCGGGCCAAAACGCCGCCACCACTGTAGTTGAGAGAGAAATAATTATCCAGTGATAGTGCGTTATGATAGCTGAAATAGCTGCGGGTTATCATCATCCGGGCGCTTATGCCTTCACGTCGCCGGACCAACATCCCGGCGATGATTAATCCGCCGCCGGCAATATAAAGCGCCGATTCAAGACCGTGCGTTAGCGCCGGCCGACTTGAGAAAACCGCTTAACGCCATGTTAAACGCCTTGCTTGTTACATGAACGTTGCCAATGGTGTGACCTATCGTTAAACTCACGGAAGTGAATAATTAAGACAAAGTTAATGACAAAAAGAGAATGCATGGATCCGATTCAGTCACGCATGTTCTGCCTTGTCGCCGAAACCGGTTCGGTCGTCCGTGCGGCAGGACATCTCCACCAGGCGCCATCGAACCTCACTACCCGCCTGCGGCAGCTTGGGCAGGATCTGGGAGCCGACCTTTAATTACCACGGGAAAGAGCCGATACGTCGACCAGGTTAATCTGGCGGCGCGATGCCTTCGGCCCCAATGTTGCCGTTCTGAAAAAGCTCAGCGCTGAGCACGTCTCCGGCCAGGAGAATATTCACTAAAATCACTCAATAACCAATAGCAAAGTTTCTCGCAACAATGCCGCAATAGGAGTCACATCATGCAAACAATAAAAACTCGCGCCGCCGTCGCCTGGGGCCCAGGCCAACCGCTTTCCATTGAAGAAGTGGATCTGATGCCGCCTCAGAAAGGCGAAGTTCTGGTACGCATTGTCGCCAGCGGCGTTTGTCATACCGATGCCTATACGCTGTCAGGCAAAGATCCCGAAGGCGTTTTCCCGGCCATTCTCGGCCATGAAGGCGGCGGTATTGTGGAAGCCATCGGCGAGGGCGTGACCAGCGTCGCCGTTGGCGATCACGTTATTCCGTTGTACACCCCCGAATGCGGCGAATGTAAATTCTGCCGTTCCGGCAAAACCAATCTGTGTCAGGCCATCCGCACCACACAGGGTAAAGGTTTAATGCCCGACGGCACCACCCGCTTCTCTAAAGACGGTCAGCCGATTTTTCATTATATGGGCACCTCTACGTTTGCCGAGCACACCGTCGTACCTGAAATCTCGCTGGCTAAAATCAGCAAAGATGCGCCGCTTGAAGAGGTTTGCCTGCTTGGCTGCGGCGTAACCACCGGGATGGGGGCGGTGATCAATACCGCCAAAGTAAAACCCGGCGACAGCGTTGCCATTTTCGGCCTCGGCGGCATCGGGCTATCGGCGATTATCGGCGCGCAGATGGCCGGCGCCGGGCGGATTATCGGTATTGATATCAATACCAGCAAATTCGATCTGGCGCGCAAGCTGGGCGCCACCGATCTGATTAATCCCAAAGATTACGATAAACCGATTCAGGACGTCATTGTCGAACTGACCGACGGCGGCGTTGATTTCTCCTTTGAGTGTATCGGCAACGTCAACGTGATGCGTTCGGCGCTGGAGTGCTGCCACAAGGGCTGGGGCGAGTCGGTAATTATCGGCGTGGCCGGCGCGGGGGAAGAAATCTCCACCCGCCCCTTCCAACTGGTAACCGGCCGGGTGTGGCGTGGTTCCGCATTCGGCGGGGTAAAAGGCCGCAGCCAGTTGCCGGGTATCGTACAGCGTTATATGGATGGCGAATTCCCGCTCAGCGACTTTATTACTCACACCATGGGGCTGGAAGAGATCAATAGCGCATTCGATTTAATGCATGAAGGTAAATCGATCCGTTCTGTTATCCATTTCAGCTAAAAGCCAGCAAGGGGACCGTGTAGAAATGAACTCATCACTGGAACTTCTGGAAGAGCACCGCCTATTCGGCGGTTGGCAACGGCGCTATCGCCATGCCTCTGATACGCTGAATTGCAGCATGACGTTCAGTATCTATATCCCGCCGACGCCGGATGATACGCCATCGCCGGTACTGTACTGGCTATCGGGGTTAACCTGTAATGATGAAAATTTCACCGCCAAGGCCGGCGCTCAACGCGCCGCCGCTGAACTTGGCCTGGTTCTAGTCATGCCGGATACCAGCCCGCGGGGGGAGAACGTCGCAGATGATGCCGGATACGATCTTGGTCAGGGCGCCGGATTTTACATTAACGCCACCCAGCAACCCTGGGCCGCTCACTATCAGATGTATGACTACGTCCGTGATGAACTGCCGGCATTGATTCAGCAGCATTTTAACGTTAACCGCCGCCAGTCCATCAGCGGACACTCCATGGGCGGACACGGTGCGTTGATGCTTGCGTTGCGCAACCCAGATCGCTACCTGTCCGCTTCCGCCTTTGCGCCTATCGTTAACCCTTGCCAGGTTCCCTGGGGACGCAAAGCGTTCAGTGCTTATCTGGGTGAGGATGAAACGCAGTGGCGTCAGTATGACAGTTGCCATTTGCTGGCCAACAGCCGCAGCAAACTTCCCCTCCTTATCGATCAGGGCGATGGCGATCAGTTTTTACCCGACCAATTACAACCGGCGAAACTGGCCGAACTGGCGCAGCAACACGACTGGCCGTTCACGCTGAGAACGCAACCCGGTTATGACCACAGTTACTTTTTCATCGCCAGCTTTATTGAGGATCACCTGCGCTTTCACGCCCGGTATTTGCATCAAAAATAGCGTAATGCCGCTTTCGTTACGTCCTATTTTTAACTGGAAATCGGGAATCAGCATGGCTGGTTCCTGATTTTTTCTGAATAAAGAAAAAATTCGGCATGCCGATAAAACATTATTACAACGGCGTATAATTGCCGTTGCACAAGGCACCTTATTGCCGAACAATCATAATTACCTAACAAATAATTCAAATAATTCGGTTGGGAGTAGTTTATTTTGCAAAGAAAACGGGTTTCATCATCAGAATTGTTTGCCGTCGGGTACGACGCGGAAAATAGCGTATTAGAAGTAGAACTGCTGAACGGCAGCATATATCAATATACCGGCGTGGCGCGGATGATTTATGAAGAGCTAATGTCGAGTACGGCCAAACACCGCTATTATGCTCGCTACATTAAAAGCTCATTTCCCTATGAGAAGTTACAGTAATAAATGGAAGAATTAGGCGTTTGTCGCAGCAACCGCCTAATTCTTCGCCCGGTTTATCCCGCCGCCGTCTCCACCGTGTTAAACGCATCCAGCAGCACCGATTCACTCAACGTTTGCGGTAGATAGTGAATAGATTCACTGGGTTGCAACGTTCTCTCCGCCACCGCCTGAATAGACGCGCGATCGTTAATATCAACATCCAGTTCAGCCAGCGACGTCGGCAATCCCAAGATCTTGAATGCGGCCTTCAACTGCCGTAACGTGTCGAGATCCCCTTGCAGCGCGCTTTGCACCAGAATGCCGTACGCCACCTTGGTTCCATGCAGGAATTTCTCTGTCTGTGGCAAAACCGTTAACCCATTATGTACCGAATGCGCAGCGGCAACCCGCGTATAGCGCTCTCCCAGCCCGCCAACCATGCCGCCGCCGGCAATAATGGCATCGACGACATCGAGAAAGTCCCGCGTCAGCGTACCGCTGGCCGCGGCGTCCAACGCGGAAGCGCTTTTTTGCAATAACACGTCACGAATATCCAAGGCGGTTTGCAGCCCAAGCCGTACCGTCAACGGCAAGGTTTCAGGCTGAGGGCTTAACACCATCGCTTCATACCATTTCGCCAACGTGTCCCCCACCCCGGCCAGTAGATATTCCACCGGCGCCGCTAAAATAATGCGCGGCTCCACCAACACCAGGTGATTGGAATCAGTAAAAATTTCAAAACGCAGCGCCTGACCTTCATCGGTGTACCAGACGGAAAGCGGCGTCCAGGCGGCACAGGTGGCCGCAATCGTCGGGATCGCCACCAGCGGCACGCCCACCTCACGCGCCACGACTTTTGCCGTATCCAGCACCGCGCCGCCGCCGATACCGATCACCACCTGACAGCTATCCCCGGCCAGGGCCGCCAGCTTCGCCACTTCGCCTTCGCTGCAGTGCGCGCCAAACAAGACTCGCCGTGCCGATGGCGCATCAAATTCAGCGGGAAGATAAGGTCTTGCCGCCTTTAATGCCCGATCGCCGTAAATCCATAGCGCGTTGTTCAGCACCGCCGGCGGATAAAACTCCAGCAGTTTATCGATTGCGCCAGGGAAGGAAAAATAGTTGGCCGGGCCGACCTGTACGCGGATTGCCGTTGTACTCATGTTCTGATGTTCCTCAGGGAGCCATGCGAATAGAGCGCGATGGCGGTAATAAGGAGAATGTATTAATAACGCTATCTTATTCACTTAGCAGACAGGGGTTAAGAATTTTTTTGCTTAACTTATTCTTTTTCATTCGTAGATTACCGCCTTTCCAGCGCTGAATCTGAATTGAATCATGTTAGTTCTGTGTTACATTCCAGACCAGTTTTCTGATGATATTCACCGCCAAGAGCGTTACTGAACATGACTTCCACCACCCAACGAACACGGCTGGAAATGCGCAACATTTCCATCTCTTTTTCTGGCTTTCATGCACTGAAGCAGGTTGATTTCACGCTAGAGGGTGGCTCTGTACATGCATTAACCGGCGCCAACGGCGCGGGCAAATCAACGCTGATGACTATTCTGTCCGGCGCCTACCGTCATTACAGCGGCGACATCGTTATTGATGGTTCGCGGGTTGACATTCACTCCCCGCGCGCGGCCAAACAGCATGGCATCCATCTGGTACAGCAGGAGGTGGACGTCGCCCTGGTGCCGACGTTGTCCGTCGCGGAGAATATTATGCTGGATACGCTGGCCCAGACCGGGCATCTCCTCAACTGGCCGCAGGTTTATCGCCAGGCGCAGGCGTTGCTCGATCAGCTCGGTATCCACCTGAATGTTCGACAACGGCTGGATCGCTGCTCACTGGCGGAAAAACAACAGATTCTGTTAGCCAGAGCGCTGTCTCATGAGTGTCGTTTTTTAATTCTGGATGAGCCGACCGCCCCGCTCGATCAGGCGGAAAGCGCACGATTATTCCAGGTGGTCCGGCGCTTACAGGCCGCCGGTATCGGCATCGTTTTCATTTCTCACCGTATCCATGAAGTGAGTGAAATCTGCGATACGCTGACGGTGTTGCGTGACGGCGAGTTCGTCAGCAGCGGTCCGATGCAGGGACTCAGCGGCGAACAAATTGTCGAGAGGATGCTGGGACACCGGCTGGATGATATTTTCCCGCCTCGTCGTCACGCATCGTTACAGGATCCGTTACTGCGGGTTAAAGGACTGCACGACGAAACCCTGTTGCGGGATATCTCACTGACGTTGCGTAAAGGCGAAATTCTCGGGATCGCCGGACTGGCGGGCGCGGGCAAAACCGAACTGTGTAAAGCGTTGTTCGGCGCAACGCCTAGTCAGATTGAACAAGGCGAATATAACGGCGCCTCATGGCGTCCTCATTCGCCCTATCGGTCTGTCGAACAAGGCATCGCATTAGTGCCCGAAGAGCGCCGCAAAGAGGGCATCTTTATTGAAGAATCCGTCGCGATGAATCTTAGCGTCAGCGCCAGCGACAGTTTTTCCCGTTGGGGGGTATTCAGCCACCGGCAGGCGCAGTCCTGGGCCAAACAGATCATTACGCGATTAGCGATCCGCACCACCGGGCCGATGCAAAAACTGGCGCGGCTCTCCGGCGGCAATCAGCAAAAAGTGGCGATTGGCAAATGGCTGCGCGGCGAGGCGCAGGTGCTGATCTTTGACGAACCCACCAAAGGCGTCGACATCAAAGCGAAACAGGATCTGTTCTCGCTGATTGACGGTCTGGCCCGACAGGGTAAAGGCATCATTTACGCCTCGGGCGAGTTTTCCGAACTCGTCGGGCTGTGCGATCGCATCTGTGTACTGTGGGATGGACGTATCGTCGCCGAACTGGATGCAGCAACCATTGATGAAGAAACACTATTATTGTATTCAACTGGAGGAACTCCCGCGTGAGTCACCAACTTTCACCTAACGGGGTTCTCCCCTTGCGTCACCGCTTTTTTGAGTTCCTGTACAACTGGGGCATGCTGATCACCGTCGTCGCGCTGGTCGCGCTCTTCGGTCTGGCATCGGACAATTTTCTCGATCCTTATAACATCATCAATATCCTGCGTTCGATTGCCATCGTGACCGTGATTGCGATCGGGGTGTCCATCTCCCTGTCGGTAGGCGGTTTCGATCTTTCCGTCGGCTCGACCGCCTCGCTGGCCAATGCGCTGGTGATTTCCCTGTTTGTCTGGCATGGTTTTGACACCACAGCAGCCATCGTACTGACCCTGCTGCTGTGTACGCTGGTGGGGCTGTTTAACGCCTTCCTTATCGTGGTGCTGAAAATCCCCGATATGTTGGCGACGCTCGCCAGCCTGTTTGTCATTCAGGGCGTCGCCATGACCTACAGCTACGGCGGCTCCATC
This sequence comes from Brenneria goodwinii, assembly GCF_002291445.1. Taxonomy (NCBI): domain Bacteria; kingdom Pseudomonadati; phylum Pseudomonadota; class Gammaproteobacteria; order Enterobacterales; family Pectobacteriaceae; genus Brenneria; species Brenneria goodwinii. Next base: position 2,169,591 of record NZ_CP014137.1, read on the forward strand.
ACGCAGAATATGGTGCTGCCGAGCGGTGAAATGGCCGAGGGCGTCATTCCGGAATTCTTCGCCACGTTGGGACAGGTGCCGGTCATCGTCGTCATCATGCTGGTCGTGACGTTGGTGGTTCAACTCTATCTGTCGCTGACCAAACATGGCCGCCGCATGTACGCCATCGGCGGCAATCCTGAGGCGGCGCGCCTGGCCGGGATCAGAACGGCGCGCTATCGGGTTCAGGCCTATATTCTGTCTTCGCTGCTGGCGGCGCTAGGGGGGATTCTGCTGGCTTCCCGCATTGGCTCTTCACAGGTCAATGCCGGCGGCGGGTATTTAATGGATGCCGTAGCCGCCGCCTATATTGGTTTCTCGCTGGCGGGTTCCGGCAAGCCGAACGCGTTGGGCACGCTGGTCGGCGCGGTTATTCTCGGCGTACTGCAAAACGGGTTGGTCATGCTGTCCGTTCCATACTACGCCATGGATATCATAAAAGGTCTGGTGCTGGCGCTGGCCCTCGCCATGACCTACATTCAGAAACGCTGATCGCAGCCGCTGTTTGACAAAAAAAGAAACTGATACGGGTTCAACCACCCGTATCAGATGCTTATCGGCGATCAGAAGGTAACATTCACACCCACGTTATAACGGCGTCCGTCCAGAACCGTTTCATAGGTTTCATAATCAACGCGTTTATCGAGCACATTATAGACGCCGCCCAATAACTGCACGTCTTTGGTGACCTGGTACGTCGCCCCAAGATCGACAAACGTATAGGACGGCGTAGGGGAAGACATACTGGTGCGGCCTAAATATTCAGAAGTCTTCCCGCGATAATTCACCCGCGCCCAGGCGCCCAGATCCTCGGTGGTTTTCCAGTTCAATGTGCTATTGAACATATGCTTCGGCATCTGGTTTAACGGCTTGCCTTTAAACTCGCCGCTCTTCTGTTCCGAATGGGTATAGGTATAGCTGGAAGCTAACGATAAATCGTCGGTGATATCCCAGTTGAAAGTCGATTCGACCCCGCGCATGGTCGCTTTATCAACATTGACCCGATTACTGATGAAGCGGTAATTATGACCGTCATACGGACAGGAGCCGGTATCACATATCCGAGCCTCGGTGATTTTGTCTTTGTAATCCGTATTAAACAGCGTTAGGCCGAAATTCACCCCTTCTCGGTTATCCCAGATAATGCCGACTTCCTGGCTCAGACTTTTTTCCGGCTTAAGGTCCGGATTTCCCAGAATGATCGCATTACCCGCCCGGCCCCCGGTTGCCTGTCCCCAGTTTTTAACCGTATGACGCAAATCGGGCGATCGGTATCCCGCAGAGACGCCGCCCTTCAACGTCCACTGTTCCGTTAAGTGCCATACGCCATAGGCTCTGGGCGTCCAATGCGAACCATAGTTTTCATCGCTATCCATGCGCAGACCGGTGGTCAGCGCAAAATCGTTGGTCATCTGCCATTCGTCTTCGGCAAACAGCGCCCAGCTCTTACGCGTCAGTTTTTCCAGATCCTGCGCCGTCGATAGCTGATTTCCCTTATCGTTTAAAGACTCATAGCGATACTGTCCGCCCAAACTCAAGGTATGGTCGCCAAGATAAAAGGATGTCTGGGTATTGAAAATGGTATTATCCAGCTTCATTTCACGATGTGGATTACGGTTTTCCTCACGCTGGATATAGCTGGTTGTCATGCCGAAATCGTAGATTCCGCTGTGGGTAATCGCATAATTATTACGCTCATAGCGAACGTCGGACTCGGTGTCCGAGGTTTCAATCGATTTACCCGGCGTGACATTTCTGTCCTGTACCGAATGGGATAAATCAAAGTCCAGCGTATTTTTTTCGTCGGGCGTTAGCGTGAATGTCACGCCGCCATTACGCATGCGCTGCTCGTTATAGCCGTTAACGATTTTATCTTCACTGCGATGCGAAAGCAGACCATTAATCTGAACGCCCAAAAGACCGTCAATCAGCGGACCTGCGGCATAGATACTCGATTGATATATATCGCCTGAATCGCGATCTTCCTGAATCGTCGCATCCCCCCGCACCGACGTCGTCCATTCACTGTGCGTTTTACGGGTAATAACGTTGATGACCCCGCCCATCGCATCAGAACCATACAGCGAAGACATCGGGCCGCGCACAACCTCGATCCGCTCAATGGCGGCAATCGGCGGCAGCCACCCTTGTTCAATCCCGGAGTTATCGCTGTTCGGACGCGTACCCCGCGTATCAACCCGTTTCCCATCCACAAGAATCAGGGTGTATTTAGACGACATACCGCGAATACTGATGTCGCTGCTGCTAGCGCCACCGGTTACAACAACGCCGGGTACATCTTTCAGCGCGTCGGTAACATCACGGTAGGCCTTGGTTTCCAACTGTTCGCGAGAAATAACGGAAATAGAAGCAGCGGAATCCTCTATTTTTTGTTCATAGCCTGAAGCCGTTACCACCATCACATCCTGCTGTGTGGCGCCGAACACGGATGTAGAAGCGGTTGCCGCCAGAGCCAGCGCTACTGATTTTCTTATACTGATTGACATGTTTTTGCCCTTCTAAAAACGGATGGGTTACGTTGAGTTTTTTTGCCAAATACAGTGTAATTAATTCGAAATAATTGTAAATATAAATAACTATCATTTACATAATCATTAGCCTGAACAGGATTCCATAAAAAATTATAATAAAAACAAAATATTATAATAATGACATTGCTCGATTGCAGACAAAATGAAACGCATTCGTAAGGATTACGTAAATAACTTTATTCAATTTTTATGATTAAAAGAGGAGACGCGACAGCGGATGAATGAAAACAGAAATTGAGAACGGGAAAGGTAAAGGACAGTTTATCGACGTAAAGCGGGCTGCCCCAACGCGCTAGAGCAACCCGATAAGCACAACCGCTATCGCGCTTATTTATGTTCCGGGAACGTCATATCCTGATATTTAATGAAATGCGTACCGCGCGAAAGTTTATAGCCCAACCAAATAAGCAGAAACAGCGGGATACCGATATAGGTTGCCGTAACGCCATACCAATCAATTTTATCTTCCAGGAAAGCCTGATAGTTCTGTCCCAATGTAATCACCAGGCACAGCACAAAGGCGAAAATCGGCCCCAGCGGGAAGAAACTGGAAAGGTATGGAAGACGATTCAGATCGTGTCCGGCCTTGACATAACCGCGACGGAAACGATAGTGACTGATGGCGATACCCAGCCAGGCGATAAAACCGGTCATGCCTGACGTATTTAATAACCAAAGATAAACCGTTTGATTACCGTACATGGATGACAGGAAGCACAATGCGGCAACCACCGTGGTCGCATATAACGCATTACGGGGTACGCCTCCTGTTGACAGTTTGGCGAAAAAGCGCGGCGCTTTCCCCTCAGACGCCAGCGTAAACAGCATTCGGGTACAGGCATACATCCCCGAATTGCCCGCCGACAGCACCGCCGTAAGAATAACCGCGTTCATCACCGCTGCCGCGGAAAGCAAACCGGCATGCTGAAATACCAGCGTAAAGGGGCTGACGGCCACATCTTTCACATCATTACGCAGCAGATTAGGATCGGTATACGGAATGATCAGGCTGATAATCAAAATAGCAAAGACATAAAACAGCAGAATACGCCAAAACACCTGACGAATGGCTCGCGGGATATTTTTCTGCGGATCTTTTGATTCCCCGGCGGCCACGCCGATTAATTCCGTGCCCTGGAACGAAAAACCGACAATCATCGCCACGCCCACCATAGCGGAGAATCCCCCCGCGAATGGCGCATCGCCAATCTGCCAGTTATGTATCCCCGCATTTTCAGCGCCGCGCAGGATGCCGATAATCATCAGGACGCCGACGGCGATAAAAATGACCACCGTCACCACTTTAATCAACGAGAACCAATACTCGGCTTCACCAAATCCTTTTACTGAAATGACGTTCAATAGCACCATAACCGCTAAAAACAGCGCGCTCCAGATCCAGCCGGGCACGTCCGGGAACCAATAGCCCATCACCAATTGCGCGGCGACCAGGTCAACCGCAATCGTCACGGCCCAGTTGTACCAATAGTTCCACCCCAATGCGAAACCGAAACCTTCTTCTACATAGCGGGAACCGTAAGTTGCAAACGATCCTGAAACGGGCATAAACGCCGCCAGCTCTCCCAGGCTGGTCATCAGAAAATAGACCATCGCGCCAATCAGCACGTACGACAATAAAGCCCCGCCCGGACCCGCTTGTGAAACCGTTGCGCCGGAAGCAACAAACAGACCGGTGCCTATCGAACCGCCAATCGCGATCATCGTCAAATGCCGTGCTTTCAGTTCACGGCGCAGGGATGTTCTGCCCTGAACAGAATGTTGAATGTCTTGCTGAGCCATTATTATCCTGATTGCTCTTACTAAAAAATCGAGGCGGGATTGTAACAAATAGCGCTAGTCAGGATCCCCAGGATCGCCGAATTATAAGTGAGCTTCATAACTCAAGCCCGATCATTAGCAAATGGATATATCTCCCGCGTTACGCCTCACGGCAATAACTCAAAAAACGCTGTAAAACGTTTGAAAGATGCTTCTGGCGATGGTGAACCAGGTAGAGGGTACGCATGAATTTGGGCAACGGAATAGATAATTCCATCAGTACCCCGCTTTCCAACTGTTCGGCAATAACGTGGCGAGAGAGACAACTGATGCCAATGCAATGACGCACCGCGTGCTTAATGGCTTCGGAGTTACCCAGTTCCATCACCAGACGGAAACGCGGCAGGTGCGCCAGGAGCAGATGGTCCAGAACTTCACGGGTTCCCGACCCCTGCTCACGCAGGATCCACGGAACTTCGGCCAGCGCCGATAAAGACAGCGTCTGCCGGGCAAGGGGATGAGTCGGCGCGCAGAAAACCACCAGTTCATCTTCCAGCCAGGGCTGCGTTACCAAATCGGGATGATGGCACGGCCCTTCGATCAGCCCGAGATCGACACGAAACTCGGACACGCTGGTAATCACATCCTGAGTATTGCCAACATGCAATTCCAAGGGAATTTCAGGAAAATCCTGCCGATAGCGGGCGATCATGGCCGGCAGTAAATAGTTGCCGATAGTGCTGCTGGCGTAAATACGTAACGCGCCGTTATCACGGCGAAAAAGCTGTTCAATCTCCGCTGATTGTTCAAGCAGCGATAACGCTTTGGGATAAAGCAAGCGGCCATGCTCATTGACGACGAGACGCTTGCCGACACGATCGAATAACTGGACGCCTAATTGCCCTTCCAGATCGGCCAGCGCGGCACTGACTGCGGATTGAGAAAGAGCAAGTACGACCGAAGCCTGAGTGGTTGAACCACTTTTCAGGACTTCAGTAAACACTTCCAACTGACGTAATGTGATATGCATAACAGGCTCTTTATCTGAAATACTTATAGGTTATAAATATATAATCAATTACTCTTTTAACTACTCTCAGCATAGGATCGGCCATCGATTCATTATTCTTTGAACAGGTAATAAAATGGTGGCTATTCCTGACGGTCAGTACCTAACGACGTGCCGAGACCGGACAAAACAAATCCTTCCTGGCCTATTAATAATAGGCTTAATGACATGCATCCTTCTTTGGCTGGCAGCTATTCCGAAGGTCATACAGTGGGGACCAGGCACATTAACACTGGCTATCGTGGCAGGTGTCATACTTGGTAATACGGTCTATCCATGGTTACATTCATTCTGCGACCCAGGCACGCAGTGGGCAAAACATCATCTGCTGCGATGGGGAATTATCCTTTACGGGTTTCGACTCAGTTTTCAACAAATTACCGAAATTGGCGTCACGGGTATCGCTATTGATTCCGTCATCGTGGCATCAACCTTCTTGCTCGCCTGCTGGCTAGGCCGCCGGATATTCAACCTTGACAGCGAAACCGTCATCCTCATTGGCGCGGGCAGCAGCATCTGCGGCGCGGCAGCGGTTATGGCTACGGCCCCGGTAATTAAAGCACCGGGAAATAAAATCGCCATTGCAATTTCAACCGTGGTTATTTTCGGCACGACAGCCATGTTCTTTTATCCCTGGCTGTATCGGCTCAACCTTTATTATCACTGGTTGGCCTTCAATCCGCAAACATTCGGCATGTACCTCGGCTCAACGGTACACGAGGTTGCCCAGGTTGTCGCCGCCGGACATGCAATTGGAACTGAAACGGAAAATATCGCCGTCATCGGCAAAATGCTGCGCGTGATGATGCTGGCGCCTTTCCTGCTGGTTCTTGGCATTGTGTTTAAAAAAACGCGAACAAAAACCGCGGAATCCGCATCAGAATCGTTGTCTATTGTGTTCCCCTGGTTTGCGCTATGGTTTATGGCGGCCGCCGCAATAAACTCAACCCGGCTACTCTCCCCTGCGCTGACCGGCGATTTAACCCGGTTGGATAATGTCTTGCTGACGATGGCGATGATAGCACTGGGGCTAACCACTCGCATTAGAGATATCCGTAATGCCGGATTAAAACCGCTGCTGCTGGCACTTATTTTATTCCTCTGGCTGGTTCTGGGCGGCGCCGGCATCAACCTGGCTTTTGACCAATTATTCAACTAGAAGTCAATAAATTATCAGTTAACAGCTGGTTAACCTGAGCGACAATGCCATAATGCCCCGTCATCAAGAGGAGAACATCATGAAATACGTAGGTGCTCATGTCAGTGCGGCCGGCGGTGTCGATCAAGCGGTCATACGCGCTCATGAGCTGGAAGCAACGGCTTTCGCCTTGTTCACCAAAAATCAGCGCCAGTGGCGGGCCGCGCCGTTGGCGTCCGAGGTGATTGAACGATTTAAAACCGCGTGCGCAACCTATGATTATACCCCGGCGCAAATTTTGCCGCACGATAGCTACCTGATTAATCTTGGGCACCCGGAAACGGAAGCGCTGGAAAAATCACGCGCCGCCTTTATTGACGAGATGGCGCGTTGCCAGCAATTGGGATTGACCCTGCTGAATTTCCACCCGGGAAGTCATCTAAAACAGATTGATGAAGATCGCTGTCTGGCGCGGATCGCCGAGTCGATCAATATTGCGCTGGCGGCAACCGAAGGCGTCACGGCGGTGATTGAAAATACCGCCGGGCAAGGCACGAATCTGGGATTCCGCTTTGAACATCTGGCCGCCATTATCGACGGCGTTGAAGACAAAAGCCGCGTTGGCGTCTGCATCGATACCTGCCACGCCTTTGCCGGCGGGTACGATTTACGCAGCAAAGCCGAGTGTGACAACACCTTTGCCGAATTCGATAAAGTTGTCGGTTTTCATTACTTACGCGGTATGCATCTGAACGATGCCAAAAGCGAATTCAACAGCCGGGTTGACCGTCACAACAGCTTAGGAGAGGGTAATATCGGCAAAACGGCCTTCAGCTACATCATGGGAGACGCGCGTTTTGATGGTATCCCGTTGATTCTGGAAACCGTGAATCCAGATATTTGGGCGGAGGAAATCGCCTGGCTCAAGTCGCAGATCTGATGTGTCGCGCTAAACGTAAAATGGAGCCGATGGCTTATGCCACCGGCTCCATTTTACGACTTCCCTGTATACCGGCTCGTCCTGTTAAGCAGCCGTTTTCACCAGTTCTTCATCCGGGCGTTTCAGGAATGCGTACAGCACGCCGGCCACGACTGTCCCGGCGATAATCGCAAACAGATAACCCAATACCGGCGTAATGGCGCTTGGGATCAACAGCACAAACAGACCGCCGTGCGGCGCCATCAGTTTGGCTCCCACCGCCATTGAAATAGCACCGGTCAGCGCGCCGCCGATGATGCAGCATGGCAATACGCGGATAGGATCACGGGCAGCGAACGGGATGGCCCCTTCGGAAATAAAGCACAGCCCCAGAACAAACGCCGCTTTACCGCCCTCGCGTTCCGTCGGGTTAAATTTCTTGCCGGCCAGCAACGTTGCCAGACCCATCGCCAGCGGCGGCACCATCCCCCCCGCCATAATCGCGGCCATGGGGCCATAAATCTGGCTGCTCAGCAATGTAGTGCCAAATACGTAAGCCACTTTGTTTACCGGCCCGCCCATATCGGTACACATCATGCCGCCCAGGATAGCGCCCAGGATCACCGCATTCGCCGTACCCATGGATTGCAGCCAGTCGGTCAAACCGGTCAGGATCTTGGATACCGGCGTACCAATGCCGTATACCATGATCAAGCCCATAATCAAGGTTGCCAATAGCGGGATAATCAAGATCGGTTTCAGCGCCGACATACTTTGCGGCAGGTGGATATGCTTGTTGATCGCTCTGGCGATATACCCCGCCAGAAAACCAGCGATGATACCGCCAATGAACCCGGCTCCCATGGTATTCGCCAACACGCCGCCAACCAAACCTGGCGCCAGGCCGGGACGGTCGGCAATGGAAAACGCGATATATCCGGCCAACACCGGCACCATCAGCATAAACGCCGAGTCACCGATCGTTTTCAGCGCTGCAGCCAGCGTACCCGGTTCCTTAAAGGCTTCGATACCGAACATAAACGACAGTGCGATACACAACCCGCCGGCCACCACCACCGGCAGCATGTACGACACGCCGGTCAACAGGTGGCTATAAGGCCCCGAACCGCCTTTTTTCGATTGGCCGGTCGCTTCCGCGCCGCTCTGTCCGCTGGGCTGATAAACCGTTGCTTCCGCCAGCGCCTTATCCAACTCCTGCGCGGTCTTTTTCAGCGCCAGACCGGTAGAAGTACGGTACATTTTCTTACCGGCGAACTTACTCAGATCGACTTCAATATCCGCCGCGACAATCACCACATCGGCCTGTTCGACTTCTTCCGGCGTGATGGGATTGCCCGCGCCGACGGAACCGCGGGTTTCAACTTTAACCCACCAGCCGCGTTTCTTCGCTTCGGTTTCAATCGCTTCCGCCGCCATGAACGTATGCGCCACGCCCGTTGGGCACGCCGTTACGGCGACGATACGTTTTGGTGACGCGCTTTGCTGAACTGGTGCTGCCGCAGTCGCCTGATACGTGGTTGCGTCCGCTTTGGCCTTATCCAGAAAAGCCTCCGGTTGGCTTGCGGCCAGTTCAACATCGCCAACAAAGACCTGTTTTCCATTCAGCGCCGCGTCCGCCGCAGCGGTTGCGCCAAGAATGATAGCCAGTTCGGCTTCATCAGCCTGTTCTGTAAACGTCAGCCCTGCTTTCGCAGCGGCAGCGCCGAGTAGATTTTTCACCAGATGGCTTCTCGCCAGGCCCAGTGATTTGTCTAAAATCAGCAGCGTTTTCATTATCTATCTCCTGCTGTCAGTTAAAGGGTTTCAGATCGACCCGCGCCATCATCGCGGCCAACTGAGGACGATCGGTAATACCAACATTGCTTTGGCTCACTGCCAGTGCTGCCACCGCCGTTGCCAAGCGCAAAGTATGTTCACTGGACTCGCGCATCAATAATCCATAAATCAGTCCCCCAACCATGGAGTCACCCGCGCCCACCGTACTAACCACTTCACAAGCAGGCGGTTTTGCCAGCCACGCGCCCGATGCGTTGACCCACAGGGCGCCTTCCGCCCCCAGTGAGATAACAACATGAGCGATCCCTTGTTCACGCAATGCATGCGCGGCATCAACCACATCATCCAACGTAGGTAATTTACGTCCCGCCCAGATTTCCAACTCCCGGCGATTCGGTTTTACCAGCCAGGGAGCGGCCTTCAGTCCCGCCACCAGCGCATCACGGCTGCTGTCAAAAATAATGCACGGACAATGGCTGCGTAACCTGGACATCCAATCGGTAAAGGCATCCGGATCAACACCGGCAGGCAAACTACCGCTGACGGCAACCATATCGAACTGCCCGAGCCAACTCAGGGAATCATTGACAAAACGTTGCCAATCCTGCTGCGTTACTTCAAATCCGGAGAAATTGAGATCGGTAACGTCCCCGTCTTTTTCCGTCAGTTTGACATTGATACGCGTACGTCCCGGTACAACCTGAAAACGGTTCGCAATGCCCAATTCACTGAACAATTGCTGAAAACCATCCTGATTGTCTTTACCCAGGAACCCACCCACCGTGACATCAATCCCGAGGTCTTTCAGCACCTTGGCGACATTGATACCTTTGCCAGCCGCATGCAGACCCGCTGTCTGAACCAGGTTTACTTCGCCCTTTTCAATTTCAGGACAATAGCCAACCAGGTCATAAGCCGGATTCAGGGTAATGGTGGCGACTCGCCTGCTCATGCTGCCCCCTCGCCTAAGCCAGAATTAATTGCTTCGCCAATGGCGGCCAATGCTTGTTCAGCATCGCTGCCGCTGGCGGTAAAACGTAGTTTGTGACCTTTCTTCACACCCAGTGCGATAACTTTCATCAGGCTGCGGCCATTCACCGCTTTGCCGGTACCATCAAGATTGGCAACGGTAATGTCGCTGCTGAACTGCTTAATCACATTAACCAGCATCGTGCCCGGACGCGCGTGCAAACCATGATCGTTGCGGATGGTGAACTCCGCCGTCAGCACGTCGCTCTGCTCCGGCACATCGCTGGTCAGCAAGGCCAGCAAGGTAGGCGCATCGGCTTTCAGCAAGCGTTCAGCTTTTTGCTCGGTCAACAGTTTGGTCAGGTAATCAATCGGCGCATAGGCCTGATCGTCGGCGGCGGCAACCGTCACCAGCAACGCGACAGACTCGCCATCGACATCGAAAGGCGCGGCCGGACGGGCAACGGCGGCGGCGCTGCTGATGTTGCCTTCAGCACTGTCGCTGAACCAGATACCCTGTCCCAGATTCAGTGGTTTATTGCTCACGACATGGCTGACGAAACCGGCATCCGCCGCGCCAATCTGTTGCAGGCGGCCGGCATTCAGCGCCTGCAGCGTCAGCAGATTGTCCGTTGCCACATCAAGCGAAATCAGTGAGGTATCGAAACGGAACTCCGGCATCTGCTGTTCGCCCATCAGCAGGCTGCGCAGTTCTTCCGCCGAAGTGGTGCTCGCCAAACGAGCCGCGACGCGATCGTCGCTAAGGACATGCGTTAACTGGCGTAACAGCGCCAGGTGCTCATCCGAGCGGGCCGCAATCCCCAGCACCACATAGGCCGTTTGATCTTCTCCCCAGGTAACGCCTTGGGGAAATTGAAACACCTGAACACCCGTTTTCAGTACCAGATCGCGGGTATCCGTCGTGCCATGAGGAATGGCGATGCCGTTCCCTAAATAAGTGGAGGTTTGCGTCTCGCGCTTCAGCATGCCGTCGACATATGCTGCGCTGACGCACCCGGCCTGAGTCAGAGCTGAAGCAACAAGCTGTATAGCTTCCTGCTTGCTACTGGCTACCGCGCCTAAATGAATATCTTGCTGTAACAACTGGAACATGGCTCTCCTCTCTTGCTGAAAGTTGAATCGTTTCAGCTTTTATGAGAAAAAATGTGTTTATCGAGAAAGGCGTTTCAAAAAAATCATCGCTGAAACGTTTCAATTAGTCTGTTTCCATTACGTCATTTATGCAAGCATTCCGCACTGTTTACGTAACGAATTTATGACGTCACGCACATTTTAGCCGCTATGCGACACAGCCTGATGACAAAAAACCACTTAAAGCTGAAGTGCTGCTGAAGAAAAACCACAAAACAGGTTTTCTGTTTTTTTATAAATCGGCGTAATATGGCGCGCTCATCTCGTTTTTTGTCGGCTTTTTAACCGTTATCAACATGCACACATCCGTCAGCACCACTCGACATCAGCCCGATCTGACTTCGCCCGCGTTTCTCGTTATCGCCTTTCTGACCGGAATCGCTGGTGCATTACAGCTCCCGACGCTCAGTCTTTTTCTGTCAAATGAAGTCCAGGTGCGCCCCTTCCTGGTCGGGATGTTCTATACCGGAAGCGCCGTGATCGGCATCATCGTCAGCCAGGTGTTGGCAACGCGCTCAGACCGCCAAGGCGATCGCAAAACGCTTATTTTCCAGTGCTGTTTACTTGGCGCCCTGGCCTGTCTGTTATTTGCCTGGAATCGCAACTACTTTATTCTGCTGTTCGTTGGCGTACTGCTCAGCAGCTTCGGCTCGACGGCAAACCCCCAGCTATTCGCTCTGGCGCGGGAACATGCCGATCGGACGGGCCGCGAAGCCGCGATGTTCAGCTCCATTTTGCGCGCCCAGGTCTCACTCTCCTGGGTGATTGGCCCGCCGATCGCCTTTGCTCTGGCGCTGGGTTTTGGCTTTACGTCAATGTATCTGACGGCAGCCGCCGTATTTGTGCTGTGCGCTATTCTGGTCAGAATTTTTCTTCCATCGATGCCGAAGTCGGTGGTCAAAACCACCGCCACCCTTGAGGCTCCCCGCCGTAATCGCCGGGATACCTTACTGCTGTTCGCCGCCTGCACATTGATGTGGACATGCAACGGCATCTACATCATCAATATGCCGCTCTATTTGGTACATGAGCTTCATCTGCCGGAAAAACTGGCGGGGATAATGATGGGTACCGCAGCCGGATTAGAGATACCGGCCATGTTGATCGCGGGCTATGTCGCCAAACGTTTCGGCAAACGTTTTTTGATGCGGCTGGCCGTCTTCTCCGGTCTGTTGTTTTATGTGGGATTATTGTGCCTCGACAGCGAAATCGCGCTGCTGGCCTTACAGTTGCTGAACGCTATTTTTATCGGCATTCTCGCCGGCATCGGCATGCTCTATTTTCAGGATCTGATGCCCGGACAGGCGGGCGCGGCAACCACGCTCTTCACCAATACCGGGCGCGTCGGCTGGATTATTTCCGGCTCGTTGGCGGGGATTGTGGCGGAAATCTGGAATTATCACGCCGTGTTTTTTATCGCGTTGTTTATGATCGCCGGATCGGGTTACTGCATGTGGCGAATTAAAAACGTGTAGACAGGCGGATATCGGGCGCCGTATCGGCTTCCAGTTTGAACAGGTAAATAAGCGCCTCATCACGATGGCTGAAACACATATCAGCTCGCGCCTGTAACCCTGAACAAACGGCCGGTCTGAGCGGCGAATGAAATATTCCGCAGCGCATCTGCGCATCCAGATGAATACACGGCGTATTGGCCGGTTTGCCATTCGGCATGCCGGGCAACGGGCTGGATATTGAAGGGGCGATGCAGCATGCGCCGCAATCAGAACGACAGTCCATCAGTTGGCTCTCCGGCGGTTCGGCAATAGGATTGTCAGCCACCATAACAGCCATCCGGGCGAATGCCAGCGCTTCTTCATATTAGTTGCCCATGATCTACAATTAATGCTGGCGACATGCCCGTTGCATGAATTCCTGCTTGCCTGAATCCTGCGGCGCGAGTAACGTGTCGCCACAAAAATCTCACTCCTCATAGACAGGTATTTTTTATGGCAAGAGCGAACGAAATTAAACGCGGTATGGCCGTTAACTATAATGGCAAATTGCTGCTGGTGAAGGACATTGATATCCAGAGCCCAAGCGCCCGTGGAGCCAGTACGCTATACAAGATGCGTTTTTCTGACGTGCGCACCGGATTAAAGGTTGAAGAACGTTTTAAGGGCGATGATATTCTCGATACCATCTCCCTGACGCGTCGGACGGTCACCTTCTCTTATATTGATGGCGACGAGTACGTCTTTATGGATGATGAAGACTACACGCCATACAACTTCAAAAAAGACCAAATAGAAGAAGAATTGCTATTCATTCCCGAAGGCGGCATGCCGGGTATTCAGGTATTGAGCTGGGATGGTGAACTCATTGCGCTTGAATTACCGCAGACGGTGGATATGGAAATTGTCGACACGGCTCCCGGCATCAAAGGCGCCTCAGCCAGCGCCCGAAACAAACCAGCGACAATGAGCACTGGCCTGACGATTCAGGTACCGGAATATCTGAGCGCCGGTGAGAAAATCCGTATCCATATTCCAGAACGCCGTTATATGGGCCGCGCGGAGTAAGCGTCGTCGCCGTTCGTGGGTAACACCCTCTCGAAGCGGTGTTACTTGCGAATACACATTGTTCAACTACCGGTAGGTTACGGTCAACAGCCTGGCGGTACGTTCAGCGTTGAGCCAATCCATGCGAGTTTCCTCTATCAGGTCCGGCAATACTTGATTAGCTGCCGTCGCTGAATTCGTATTGTAACGATAATTAGCCTGCTTACCCTCTTGATAACAAGAGAAATTGACGACCGCCTGCTGCGCGCTGGCGACGCAGGGCGACTCAACAATCTGCCCAGTAAATCGGATAATGCCCGAAGCCGCATCGCTGGCGGACGCAATGCCTGATGTGAGCGAGCACAGCGCAACCCCACCCAATAACACCCAATTGCTTAACCTACTCATAAGTTCCCCCTATCAATTGCCGAATATGTAATAGGTATCGACAACAAACAGGGTGAACATTAATTAATTTGATATTATTTCTGATGTAGCATAAGTAAATCTATTCACATCACAATGTGATCCTATTTAAATCAGGAGTCTATGTTGCTGACCAAAGTTAATCTCATCACCGGCTTTCTTGGCAGCGGGAAAACCACAACGATCCGGCACCTTCTTTCTCAGAAGCCGGAAGATGAAGTCTGGGCCGTATTGGTTAACGAATTTGGCGAAATCGGCATTGACGGCGCGCTGCTGGCGGACAGCGGCGCGGTATTGAAAGAGATCCCCGGGGGATGCATGTGCTGCGTTAACGGTTTGCCGATGCAGGTCGGCCTGAATATGTTACTGCAGCAAAAAAAGCCGCACCGCTTATTAATTGAGCCTACCGGCCTGGGCCATCCTAAGCAGATTCTCTCGTTGCTGACAGGAGCGAGTTACCAGCCCTGGCTGACGTTACAGGCGACATTATGCCTGCTCGATGCCCGCCAATTGCGCGAATCCCGCTATACGGAGAATGAAAATTTCCGCGACCAGTTGGCCGCCGCCGACATCATTATCGCCAACAAGCAGGATACCTATCTTGATGTAGACCGATCCGCGTTGCAGAAGTGGCAACAGGACAATAACGACACGCGGCAAATCGTGATGGTTAGTCAAGGACAGGTAGACCGGCAACTGCTGGACCAGCCTCGCCATAATCGGCGTGAACTGCCTGACGGCGCCCACCATCACCAGCATAAGATCGCACAAGGTCTGGCGGCGCTGCGGCTGCCGGCCAATGAACCCTGGCGGCGATCGTTAAATCAAGGTCAGGGCTACCATGCCTGCGGCTGGATTTTCGCCCCGGAAACCATCTTTGATACTGCTGCATTGCTGGACTGGGTTCGTCTGTCGCCGGTCAGCCGGGTAAAAGGGGTTATGCGCATCAAAGAAGGAACCTTGATCGTCAACCGTCAGGGGGCCGACCTGCATATTGAAACGAAATCCGTCGCGCCGATTGACAGCCGCATTGAACTCATCAATGAAGCACCCGCCGAATGGAATAGTTTACAATCCGTATTGTTAAAGGCTCGTTTAACTATTGCAGGATAGAATAACCGTTTAGTTGAATTTACATTCGAGTTATCTACTTTATGTCACGGCGTAACGGTTTCACTATCTTACTGCTCAACATACTGGGTATTGGGCTTTTTCTATCCTGGTATTTACCGCCGGATCACGGCTTCTGGTTTAGTGTGGATAGTCATATCTTCTTCTATTTCAACCATCTGTTGCCCCAAAGCCCAGCGTTCCTGAAACTGGTGGCTATCACCAACCTGCGGGCGTTTGATGCTTGCGCGCTGATTGTGATGGGGTTGCTATATCTGTCATTTTATCTAAAAGCGACGCCGTCCGGGCGGCGGCGTTTGCTGATTATCGGCATCGTTATGCTGCTCAGCGCCCTGGTGCTGAATCAGCTGGGACATCTATTACCAGTCCAGCATGCCAGTCCGACCCTCTATTTTCATGATATCCATCGGGTCAGCGACTTGACCGATATTCCGGCGAAAGATGCCTCTAAAGATAGTTTCCCGGGCGACCACGGCATGATGCTGATGGTATTCGCCGCCTTTATGCTGCGCTATTTTACCCGCTCCGCATTCGCCGCGGGTGTGGCGATCGTGATCGTTTTTTCACTGCCGCGCGTTATGATCGGCGCCCACTGGTTTACCGACATTGCGGTAGGTTCGCTGTCGGTCGTCCTGGTCGGATTAAGCTGGTTCTTGCTCACGCCTGCCAGCGATACATTAATTAATTTGCTGTATCGCCATCTGCCCAGCCGACGCCAATCAGCGGGAAAACAGTAGTAATATCGTCTATTATGGAAGATCTTCTCGCTGGCCGTTTTAGCGGCCGGCGTTACCCCGAGGATACTTTTCCTTATTATCGAATATCTTTGTTTCCATGCGGCAGACTTTCTCCGCTTTCTGACACATCTTTTTAACAAAAAAGCCTTCTATTTAAGATTTTTTACATCGCCATTTTTTCACTAATCACATCATTAAATCTTATAAATAAAATAGTTAAAACTGCTCGCAATCTGTTTATCGATACGGTAGTCTCAGTAAAGTTTGCTTTTTTCCTCTTATTGAGCTAGAGGAAAAAGAAAATAATTGTGCTTTCCGGCACACTTTCATGGTTCTGTGTTTGGATAAGTGCGAGCGCTGCTTTAGTCTAAATCTCGTTTTGTCGTTTGGCATTTATAACGATATTTATCGTTAAGGAAATCAAGGAAACATAACAATAATGGTCAAATCTCAACCGATCCTGAGATATATCTGGCGGGCATTGCCTGCTGTTGCGATAGCAATGACGCTTTCCGCATGTAGTAATAACAGTGTATCTAATCACCCAAACCCCCAAACTGAGATGCATGCAGTTAACGATAAAGATGGCCTTTTACTGCAAGCCTCTCAGGATGAATTTGAAGCATTGGTGCGTAATGTGGATATCAAATCCAAATTACTTAGCCAATATGCTAGTTGGAAAGGCGTACGTTACCGTTTAGGCGGCGATAGCAAAGGCGGTATTGATTGTTCCGCATTTGTTCGCCGGACTTTCCGTGAACAGTTCGGTATGGATTTGCCCCGCTCAACCTATGAACAACAGGAAGTCGGGCAAAAAATTCAGCGCACGAAATTGCGTCCGGGCGATCTTGTCATGTTCCGTGCCGGTTCAACCGGGCGTCACGTCGGCATTTACCTCGGCAATAATCAGTTTGTTCATGCCTCGACCAGCAGTGGCGTCATGATTTCCAATCTGGACGAAACTTATTGGAAGAAACGCTATCACGAAGCCCGTCGCGTGCTGGATAAAGGGACTAACAGCTAACCGATATTCTTTCCTTGATTAGATACCAAACGAGATAACAGAACGCTGCTTAGCAATAAGCAGCGTTTTTTTATGAAAAAAGATTGCTGACAATATTTTATTAACATTATTTTACGGCTCTCTGGATGACACCCGCGCACACCGTGATTATGGTAGGTTTATCGGTCTATTTCGTGGTAAAAAGGGAAAACTGGGGCTAATTGATGTAATGCTAATGATTTCAAAAACTTTATGCTGTAAAAAGCCTCTATTATGCTAAAGCCTGTCACACTGCGGGAGAGTGCCGTCAAGATGTTAAAACGCGTTATTACTGCTGTATTGTTTTCCATCATGCCACTGGGATTGTATGCAGAAACCATCGAGCATAGCACCGCTTTCGCTATTCTAGGCGAGCCTAAATACCATGCGGATTTCCGTCATTTCGACTATGTAAACCCCGATGCACCGAAGGGCGGCAGTATTACGCTCAGCGCCCTCGGCACTTTCGATAACTTTAACCGCTTTGCTCTGCGCGGCGTGGCGGCAGCCCGAACCGAGCGACTGTATGATTCGCTTTTCGTGACATCTGATGATGAGCCCGGCAGCTATTACCCATTAGTGGCTCAATCCACCCGGCATGACGCTGATTTTCACTGGATAGAAATCGACCTGAATCCACGCGCGAGTTTTCATGACGGCACACCGATTACCGCAGCCGACGTGGCTTTCACCTATAACATGTTTATGACGCAGGGCGTGCCGCAGTTCCGCATCTATTTTAAAGGCGTGACGGCAAAGACCGTGGCGCCGCTTACCGTCCGCTTTGACTTCCCCACTCCCGATAAGAACCGCATGTTCAGCCTGCTGACGCTGCCCATCATGCCGGAGAAATTCTGGAAAAATCATAAGTTAAGCGATCCGCTGCCCTATCCGCCGCCGGCCAGCGGCCCCTACCGCATTACGGCTTATCGCACAGGACAGTACGTTACCTATTCACGGGTTAAAGATTACTGGGGTGCCGATTTGCCGGTGAATAAAGGCCAGTACAATTTCGATCAAATCCGCTACGACTATTATCTGGATGACAGCGTCGCGCTGGAGGCGTTTAAAGCGGGCGCTTTTGATCTGCGAGTTGAAGGCTCGCCAAAACATTGGGCGGCGCAATATCAAGGCGGCAATTTTGACCGCGGTTACATCATCAAGCAGGATCAGACAAATCAGTCCGCGCAGGATACCCGCTGGCTGGCTTTTAATATCCAACGGCCCATATTCAGCGACCGCCGGGTTCGCCAGGCGCTGACGCTAGCGTTTGATTTTAACTGGATGAATAAAGCGCTGTATTACAACGCTTATCAGCGCGTCGATAGCTATTTTCAGAATACGATCTATGCTGCAAAAGGCGAACCCGGCGCCGATGAGCTGGCCTGGCTGACGCCGCTGAAAGATAAAGTGCCGCCGGAAGTATTTGGCCCCAGCTACCAACCGCCCGCTTCCGACGGCAGCGGTTACGACCGGGGAAACTGGCTGAAGGCGCTGAAGCTATTGGAACAGGCCGGATGGGAATTGAAAAATCAGCGGCTGGTCAATCGTCAAACGGGTAAACCGTTTGAATTCGAACTCCTGTTGCCTACCGCAGGCAATTCGCAATACGCGCTGCCTTTCCAACAGAATCTGAAAAAGCTCGGCATTACGATGAACATAAGAAACATCGACAGCACCCAGTTTAACAGCCGCCTGCGCAAACGCGATTTTGATATGACGACAACGCTTTACAGAGCAATGCTTTATCCTAATGATGACCTGCAAATTCGTTGGAGTTCTCAATATATTGATTCCACCTACAATACCCCCGGCGTGCAGGATCCGGCGATAGATAGCTTGATTGAACAAATCGTTGCCCATCAGGGCCAGCCCGCACCGCTACTCGCATTGGGTCGGGCGCTGGACCGGGTGTTGACCTGGAATCAGTTAATGCTCCCCATGTGGTATTCCAATCATGACCGTTTCGCCTACTGGAACAAGTTCGCCATGCCTGCGGTTCGTCCGGCTTATTCATTAGGTTTAGACGGCTGGTGGTACGATGTTAAACAGGCGGCCACGCTGCCGGCAGAGCGACGTTAAGGAGTCAACGTGGGAACTTACCTATTACGCCGCCTTTTACTGGTGATCCCAACATTGTGGGCGATTATCACCATTAACTTCTTTATCGTGCAAATCGCGCCGGGCGGCCCGGTCGATCAGGCGATCGCCAACATCGAAATGGGTCATGGCAGCGGTTTTACCGGCGGCAGCGGCATCGATACCGGCATGGCCCGCACGGGCAACACGGGCGCGCTCAATATTGAGAATACCTATCGCGGCGCCCGCGGTCTGGATCCCGAGGTGATCGAAGAGATCACCAAGCGCTATGGCTTTGATAAGCCGATCCATGAACGTTACTTCAAGCTGTTATGGGACTACGTACGCTTCGACTTTGGCGACAGCCTGTTCCGCGGCTCCTCGGTGATACAACTGATCAAAGAGAGTATGCCGGTTTCCATTACGCTCGGGTTGTGGAGCACCCTGATTATCTATCTGGTTTCCATTCCGCTGGGGATCAAAAAAGCGGTCAAAAACGGCACCTCCTTTGATACCTGGAGCAGCACGCTGATTATCATCGGTTATGCCATTCCCGCGTTCCTGTTTGCCATCTTACTGATTGTTCTGTTCGCCGGCGGCAGCTATCTGGACTGGTTTCCGCTGCGCGGGCTGGTCTCCAGCAATTTTGATACCCTGCCCTGGTACCAGAAAGTCACCGATTACCTATGGCACATCGCGCTACCGGTGTTAGCGACCGTGATTGGCGGTTTCGCCACGCTGACCATGTTGACCAAAAACTCGTTTATGGACGAAATCCGTAAGCAATATGTGGTGACGGCGAGAGCCAAGGGGCTGGATGAAAAAAGCATTCTCTACCGCCACGTATTTCGCAACGCGATGCTGCTGGTGATTGCCGGTTTCCCCGCCACCTTTATCAGCATGTTTTTTACCGGATCGCTGTTAATCGAAGTGATGTTCTCGCTGAACGGTCTGGGGCTTCTCGGCTACGACGCCACGTTGCAACGCGATTACCCGGTAATGTTCGGGACGCTCTACATTTTTACGCTGATCGGCCTGTTATTGAATATCATCAGCGATATGACCTATACGCTGGTTGACCCGCGTATTGATTTCGAGGGACGCCAATGAGCCGACTGAGCCCCATTAATCAGGCGCGCTGGGCGCGTTTTAAAAGCAATCGCCGTGGATACTGGTCGCTGTGGATTTTTCTCGTGATCTTTATCATCACGCTGTTCTCAGAGCTGATTGCCAATGATAAGCCGCTATTAGTGAAATACGACGACCAGTTCTATACCCCCTTTATCGTCAACTACAGCGAAACAACGTTCGGCGGTCAGTTCGACACCACGACAGACTTCCGCGATCCCTATATTGCTCAACGCATTGAACAGCACGGCTGGGTATTATGGCCGCTGATCCGCTACAGCTACGACACGATTAACTACGCGACGACCGTCTCTTTTCCCTCTCCGCCATCGCGGCAAAACCTGTTGGGTACCGACAGTCAGGGAAAAGATGTGGTTGCGCAGGTGTTTTATGGGTTTCGCATCTCGTTATTGTTCGGTCTGGCGCTGACGATACTTTCCAGCCTGATTGGCATTACCGTCGGCGCCACGCAGGGGTATTACGGCGGCCGTTTGGATTTGTGGGGGCAGCGCTTTATTGAGGTCTGGTCCGGTATGCCGACCCTGTTTCTGATTATCCTGCTTTCCAGCGTGATTCAGCCCGATTTCTGGTGGCTGTTGGGTATCACGGTGCTATTCGGCTGGATGAGTCTGGTGGGCGTCGTGCGGGCGGAATTCCTTCGCACCCGGAATTTTGATTATATCCGCGCCGCGCAGGCGATGGGCGTCAGCGATCGGGCCATTATGTATCGCTGCATGCTGCCGAACGCCATGGTCGCCACCTTGACCTACCTGCCGTTTATTCTGTGCGGCTCCATCACCACCCTGACCTCTCTGGACTTCCTGGGATTTGGTTTGCCGATGGGATCGCCCTCATTAGGGGCGCTATTGCTGGAGGGGAAAAATAACCTTCAGGCGCCCTGGCTGGGCATTACCGTATTTATGGTGCTCTCTATTGTGCTGTCTTTACTCATTTTTATCGGCGAAGCGGTGCGCGACGCCTTTGACCCCAGCAAGGCGCATTAATATGTCTACTTCACCACTGCTACAAATTGAAAACCTTAGCATCGCCTTTCGCAGCGGCGAGAGCGAACAGCAAGTCGTCGATCAGATCTCGCTTGCCGTCAATGCGGGCGAAACGCTGGCGCTGGTGGGTGAGTCGGGGTCGGGGAAAAGCGTGACCGCCCTCTCCATCCTGCGGTTGCTGCCTTCTCCTCCGGTGGTTTATCAGCAGGGGGATATTATCTTCGCCGGTCAGTCGCTGCTGCATGCGGATGAGAAAACGCTGCGCCAGATCCGCGGCGATCGCATTGCCATGATCTTTCAGGAACCGATGGTTTCACTCAATCCGTTGCAAAGCATCGAGAAGCAGCTAATCGAAGTGCTCGCGCTGCATCGCGGCATGCGCACTGATGTCGCCCGCAGCGAAGTGATTACCTGTCTGGATCGCGTCGGTATCCGGCAGGCCAAAAGCCGGCTGAATGATTTCCCCCACCAGCTTTCCGGCGGAGAACGACAGCGGGTGATGATTGCGATGGCGCTGCTGACGCAGCCCGACCTGCTGATCGCCGATGAGCCCACTACCGCGCTGGATGTGACCGTACAGGCGCAAATACTGACGCTGCTGGATGAACTGAAACAGGAACTGGGCATGAGCCTGCTGTTCATCACCCACAATCTGAATATTGTTCGCCGATTGGCTGATAACGTTGCGGTGATGAAGTCCGGCCAACGCGTGGAATATAACACCCGTGATAGGCTGTTCGCCGCGCCGCAACACCCCTATACCCGTCAGTTGCTGGATGCCGAACCCGCCGGCGAACCGGCGCCGCTCACCAGTGATATTCAGCCCATTTTGCGCGTTGAACAATTGCAGGTTTCTTTTCCTGTCAAACGCGGGCTGCTGCGACGCACCGTCGATGAAAAACAGGTGGTAAAAGACATCAACTTCACCCTGCGTCGCGGCGAAAGTATTGGTTTGGTCGGCGAGTCCGGTTCGGGGAAAAGCACCACCGGGCTGGCGCTGCTGCGTTTACTGCGTTCACGCGGAAAAATTTGGTTCGATAATCAACCATTGCATGAATTTACCCGCAAACAGATGTTGCCTTTCCGCCGCCGGATCCAGGTCGTTTTTCAGGATCCCAATTCAGCCTTGAACCCGCGGCTGAATGCCGAGCAAATTATTTCGGAAGGACTGAGCGTACATCAGAAATTGAGTGTTCAGGCGCGGGAACAACGCGTAATTGAGGCGATGCGGGAGGTGGGGCTGGATCCCTCGACCCGTCACCGCTATCCCTCCGAATTTTCCGGAGGACAACGTCAGCGTATTGCCATTGCCAGGGCGCTGATTCTGCAACCCGAGCTGCTTATTCTCGATGAACCAACCTCGTCATTGGACAGAACCGTTCAGGCCCAGATCCTGGCCTTGCTGAAATCGCTGCAACAGAAACACCAACTGGCTTATTTGTTTATCAGCCATGATCTGCAAGTTGTGCGGGCATTGTGTCATCAGGTGATTGTGCTAAAACAGGGCGAAGTGGTGGAGCAAGGGGATTGCCGGGCGGTATTTACGCATCCAGCGCAGGACTACACGCGAGAGCTGCTTCAGTTGTCATCGTAAAATCGGGTTAAACGTACTTTGGATTTTATTAACGAAGCATCGATCATTCATCAATAGATGCTAAAAAGCGCAGCAACGTCAGGGCCGACATTGCCGCTTAAAACGGATATTGTGCGGATACAGGTTCAGCTATCGCTACGCCGATGTTTTTTAAACGGCACATGGCGGTACTTTCATCATTACGATGTAAAAAAAGACAGGGTTCTCCTTCCCATTCCAATACGGAACTCTCAACCTGAATTTCATTCAGGGATTGATTCAGTTGGCGCATAACCATCCAGGCATCATCACCATCATGGCTCAATAATTTCAAGCCGATCAAATTATTATCTTCATCTCTGCCACTCAGCGGTATGGGTTCAACGTTTACACCTGCAAAACCCGATAACCAGCGATAACTTTGCGGCAAACGATGCACTACCGAAAGTTGTAAACTATTCACTACTGTTTTCCCTCAGGTTAAGTTTTACCGATAATTCACAAAAAAATAACATTTCATCATGGTAGCCCGATCGCTCTATCTTTTCTAGCTAAAAAACGATGCGGCGAATTACATCGGGCCTCACTCTCTGCTTATAGCAATGGTATAGGCCAGAGTAGGGATAATTAATGTCAGAGCGTTCACAAATTACTATTCTTTCTCAGGTTATATGTAACCCTTTCCATTTAATATCTCAACTCTTTTCTCTCTAATTATTCACTTTTGATTTATATATTTTACATATACAAAACAAATAAAGAGACAGATCGCTCCCCAAACGCCCCAATCCGTCATTCCGCGCGCAGGCGGGAACTGGCGTTCATGGTCGCTGAAATGTTATTTTCGAGCTGAAATGTTACTTTCGAATGTATTACGGAAGCGCGCGGGCAGAAGGGAAAACAGAGTGCAGAAGCCCGCGCCGTTATGGATATCAGAATTTACGCTTTACTGGGGCGGCTGGCGTAAAAGTATGCCAGGAGCGCGCCCAGTGAGCACAGCGCCATGGAAATCACCATCGGCCAGGCGCTGGTAAACGCCATCAGCGATAGAAGACTCCCCGTTATCGCCCCGAAACCAAAACGGAGCGTACCCGCCAGCGACGATGCCGTGCCCGCCATATGAGGAAACTCATCCAGAATTATCGCCATGGCATTGGATCCCACCATCGCCGTACAGCCAACAAATATGGCGACGCCAAGCACCAGCGCCGGGAAACCCAAATCAAACGCGCATACCAGAAGCAGAAATATTCCCATCGAGAACTGAATCGTCAACCCAATGCGAAACAGAATGACCGCGCCCAGGCGTCGGACATTTCGGCTGTTGAATAACGTCATCAGAACCAGGAAAACAATATTCAGGGCAAAGTAATAACCAAAATTCTGCGGAGAAACGCCATGCAGGTCGATATAAACAAACGGGCCGGCGCTCAGGAAAGAAAACATGCCGCAGAAAGACAATCCCCCTGCCACCATATAGCTAAAAGCGCGCTTGTGACGGAAAAGGCTCACAAAGTTACCGACCGTCGTGCGCAGGTGAAACTTCTGTCGCCTGGTCGGCGGAAGGGTTTCCTGAATAAAGAAGAAGACCAGCGCCGTCGCCAATAAGGCGGCGCCCGACATCACCCAGAAAATCGCATGCCAGCTGAACCACACCAGCAGCGCGCCGCCTAAAATCGGCGCGACCAGCGGCGCCACGGTCATCACCAGCACGACAAACGACATCATGCGCGAGAAGTCATCTTTCGTGAACATATCTCGCATCAAAGCGTTGATGACCACGGCAGCCGCCGCCGCCGACATACCGTGCAGGAAGCGCAGATAAATCAGCTGTTCGATACTCTGCGCCAACGCACAGGCCGCGCCGGCAATAGCGAAAACCAACGTTCCGCCCAGAATGACCGGCTTACGCCCCAGGCTGTCAGCCATGGGGCCATAGAACATCTGGCCAAGAGAAAATCCCAGTACATAGGCGCTGAGCGTCATCTGGACACGCCCGGCCTCAACAGCGAACTCCGTCGCAATGGTCGGCAATGCCGGCAAATACATATCAATCGCCAGTGGCATGAGCATGGAAATCAAGCCAAGGATAAAAATCAACCCGATGTGGGAAGGCTGGTTCTGTTGCACTGAGAATGGCTCCTGATTACTGCCCGATGCTCGCGACTTCCTGACTGCTCAACGCCCGGTATTCACCCGGTTCCAACTCGCTGTCCAGACTAATACCGCCGATGCGCTCACGGTGTAACTGCACAACTCGGTTACCTACCGCGGCGAACATCCTTTTCACCTGATGATATCGCCCTTCACTGATGGTCAGGCGTACCTGATACGCCGTTATTTTCTCCAGCATAGCGGGTTTGGTTAAATGCTTCTCGCCGTTAAGCTGAATACCGGCCGCAAACTGTTCGGCGGTATCCTCGCTTAATGGCTGCTCCAGCGTCACCAGGTACGTTTTCTCGCAGTGATGTTTAGGTGAAGTAATTCGATGCGACCATTGTCCGTCGTCGGTAAGCAGCACTAATCCGGTGGTATCGATATCAAGACGTCCCGCCGCATGCAGCTTATGCGCGACCGGCTCATCCATAAAATAAAGAATGGTCGGATGATCGGGATCTTCCGTTGAACAGACGTAGCCCTGCGGTTTATTCAGCATAAAATAACGCGGCCCGAGCTGCTGCACCAGCGGATTGCCATCGAACGCGACCTGATGTTCGGGCAACAGTTTAAAAGAGCCGCTTTTTACCACCTCACCATCAACGGTAACCCGTTGCGCACGCAGTTCACGTGCCACCAGCGAACGGCTGATTGCCAGTTGCTGAGATAAAAATTTGTCCAATCGCATTACAAACCAACTGCCTTTTTAAACCACGAGGCTGATACGCGCGGGCCGATACGCCAACGCGTCAATACTCATGAAGATGAAGAAGAGCAACAAAAACGCTGCCAGAGTGTTTCAGTATAACGGGGCTTTGGCCGACATCCTAGAATTCACATAGGCCAGCCGCCATGAATATGTTGGCGCGTCTCTCGCGCCGAACATGATCAAGGGGCATAATATGACAATTGTTCGTTGTGAGGATCTAACAAATGTCTTCTATCCACGGTCATGAAGTCCTGCAAATGATGCTCGACGCCGGCGAGTCTTTTACTACTGAACGGCTGATTGCCGCTATTGAAAAGCGTTTCGGCCACGATGCCCGTTTCCATACCTGTTCAGCCTCCGATATGACGGCAGCGGCGCTGGTTGAGTTTCTGACCGAACGCGGCAAGTTTATTCCGCTTGAAGCCGGTTTTACCACCAGCGCCAGTAAAATTTGTCAGCACTGAGTTATGCCTTTTACCCTACGCCCTTACCAACGTGAGGCAGTATCCGCAACGCTTGAATATTTTCGTCGCCATACCCACCCGGCAGTGATTGTGCTGCCGACGGGCGCAGGGAAAAGCCTGGTCATTGCCGAATTGGCCAAACTCGCCCGTGGCCGCGTGCTGGTATTGGCGCACGTCAAAGAACTGGTGGCGCAGAACCACGCCAAATACTGCGCCTGGGGGCTGGAGGCGGATATTTTTGCCGCCGGGCTACAGCAACGACAAAGCCGGGGGAAAGTCGTGTTTGGCAGCGTTCAATCCGTCGCTCGCAATCTGGATCGATTCGAACAATCCTTTTCATTACTGATCGTTGATGAATGCCACCGCATCGGCGATGACGACGACAGCCAATACCAGCAGATTATCCAGCATCTGCGGCAAACCAACCCGCAACTGCGCCTGCTGGGTTTGACGGCGACGCCCTACCGTCTGGGAAAAGGCTGGATTTACCACTATCACTATCACGGCATGATTCGCGGTGATGAACACAGCCTGTTCCGCGATTGTATCTATGAACTGCCGCTGCGCTATATGATCAAGCATGGCTTTCTGGTGCCGCCGGAACGGCTGGATATGCCCATAGTAAAATATGACTTCAGCAAACTGGCGGCCAGAAGCAACGGCTTGTTTAGCGAGATTGATCTCAACCGCGAGTTAAAGCGGCAACAGCGCATTACGCCGCACATTGTCAGTCAGATAGTCGAATATGCCCAGACGCGCCTGGGCGTGATGATATTCGCGGCAACCGTTGAACATGCCCGTGAAATCCATCGGTTGCTACCTGAAGGTCAAGCGGCGCTGGTCAGCGCCGATACGCCGTCTGCGGAGCGGGATGCGCTTATCGACGCGTTTAAACAACAACGGTTACGTTATCTGGTCAACGTTGCCGTACTGACGACCGGTTTTGATGCGCCGCACGTTGACCTGATAGCCATTTTGCGCCCGACGGAATCCGTAAGTTTATATCAACAGATTGTCGGTCGCGGCCTACGTTTGTTTCCCGGCAAAACCTCATGCCTGATCCTGGATTACGCCGGCAACCCTCACGATCTCTATACGCCTGAAGTCGGCAACAGCAAACCTCACGGCGACAGCCAGCCGGTACAGGTTTTTTGCCCGCAGTGCGGTTTCGCCAATCTTTTCTGGGGAAAAACCACCCCGGACGGCAGCGTAATTGAACATTACGGCCGACGCTGTCAAGGATGGGAAATGCTGGACAACGGTCAACGCCAGCAATGCGACTTTCGCTTTCGCTTTAAAATCTGCCCGCACTGCGGCGCGGAAAACGACATTGCAGCCCGGCGTTGCCACCAGTGTGAAAACGTACTCGTCGATCCGGACGATATGCTGAAAGCGGCATTAAGACTAAAAGACGCGCTGGTGCTACGCTGTAGCGGGATGAGCCTGACGCCGGGGCGGGATGCCAAAGGGGAATGGCTTAACATTACCTACTATGACGAGGATGGCGCGGATGTCAGCGAACGTTTTCGCCTGCAAACACCCGCACAGCGCCACGTGTTTCAGTTGAATTTCATACGCATTCATCAACGGGCGCCCGGTGTTCCCTTCGTCTGGCAAACGGCCGCGGATATTCTGGCGCAGCAACCTCTATTACGGGCTCCCGATTTTGTCGTGGCTCGTCGTCAGGGGAAATTCTGGCAACTACGGGAAAAAATATTCGATTATCAGGGCCGTTTCCGCCGGGCAAACGAGTTGCGAGGATAACTTATTTCTCGGTTTTATTTGCCCGACGAACCATATTCCGTTAGAATTCCGTCCGCTTTTGCACCGCAGAAGCTGAATAACCCAACTTGCTGCTGGGTCGCCTGTAGCAGGATTACTTATATTAAGTAGAGTAAAAAATGATTACTATCAAAGCAGAAGCACGTAAAGATCAGGGTAAGGGTGCGAGCCGCCGCCTGCGTCATGCTGGTAAATTCCCCGCCATCGTTTATGGTGGTTCAGAAGCGCCAGTTGCTATCGAATTGGATCACGACGTAGTAAAAAACCAGGAACTGAAAGAAGGTTTCTACGGTGAAGTGGTGATTCTGTCTATCGATGGAAAAGAAGTCAAAGCTAAAGTTCAGGCTGTACAGCGTCATCCGTTCAAGCCGAAACTGACTCATATCGACTTCATTCGCGCTTAATCACGCCGAAGTTAATCCGGGACGCCGGAAGAAAAACGCCGCTTTCGCGGCGTTTTTTTATGGCGGGCTCTCCCTGCCCGCCCCCTTTCGGGCCGTTAAAAACACTCCCTGCGTTTTTGTTTTCCAGAATACAGACAGAGATTAAATATTATCCATACGCGATGAGCGTGCGCTGGCATAGCTCTGAGCGCACACAGTCTTGTTTACCGAACGACACGATGCCAATCATGTCATCTTCCGCAAAACGCTCCAGCGCATCACGCAGTCCGGATTTAACCCCAGAAGGTAAATCACACTGCGTAATATCACCATTCACGATTACCGTTACATTTTCACCCAGACGAGTAAGGAACATCTTCATCTGGTTAACCGTCACATTCTGCGCTTCATCCAGAATCACCACGGCATTTTCAAACGTCCGACCGCGCATATAAGCAAATGGCGCGATTTCCACTTTGGCTATTTCCGGTCGCAAACAATACTGCATAAACGACGCGCCGAGACGCCGTAACAGTACGTCATAAACCGGACGGAAATAAGGCGCGAATTTCTCGGCAATATCTCCAGGTAAAAAGCCTAAATCCTCATCGGCCTGTAATACCGGCCTGGTCACAATAATACGATCGACCTCTTTATGAATAAGTGCTTCCGCCGCTTTGGCCGCACTCAGAAACGTTTTGCCACAACCCGCCTCACCGGTGGCAAAGATTAACTGTTTATTCTCTATTGCAGACAAGTAATGCTCCTGGGCGGTTGTCCTGGCTTCAATGATAGAGGTATCGCGATTTTCCCGCGCCATCCCTATCGATTCAATTCCGCCCATTTGAACCAGAGAAGTGACCGACTCTTCCTCACGCTGACGATGACTACGCGACTCACGTCTAATAACGCGCTTCGCTTCACGACGTGCTTTGATCACTGCTTTTTGTCTTCCCATAGTGGCACCTTACAGTTTGTTTCACTTACCGCACTGCCTGGCAGCGCGTGACGTTTCACTCACAACGAGGTTTGGCTTCCTTATTAAGCCGATGAAGAACAAAATAAATAACGCTCAACCCGGAATAACGTAAACACCGGTTGGGCGACGTAATTAATGAGGGGTAAACAGACCGAACGGATAAGAGAGAAAGTGGGGTTAACAACGAGCGATACAGTGTAGGAAATTGGTGGCGGGGAAATCCCTCGCATCGGCGAGTCCGTAGACAACGATATTGATTTTGACTACTCAGTCCCAAAAAGGACACCACCATCCGCGTTCCTCACTGTGACAACAACTATTCCAATGAATAATGATTGACCGTATTAAGAACTACCGCTAATCATCTGACTAAAAATTAGTGCCGGATGATTGCAGTAGTATGACAGTGCAATACTTTGCCTCCACTTTGCAAGTTTTTTTACACAGGTATAACTTTTACATATGTCTGGGATCTTATTATTTGCCAGAATTCATATCACGCCTGGTATTACATCGTTACTAATAGCAACAATCGGAAAATACCTCTCCTACGCGCTTTTCTAGAATAAAAGCAAGTCGGCCAATAGCGTGATAGCCCAAGCAGATAATGGGTTATCGATAGTATTTGTACCAATCCAGATACTGGTCATATTTTCGCAGCGCGCTTCTGTAGATATCGGGGTTAATATCGGGGAGATAATCGTAAATATGCCGCTGGATGTTATCTCTGGCGAACGCTTCCTTTGGATGATTTTTCGCCGCTAGCAATTCATCCAACCGCCGCAGTCGAATAACATATTCGCGCATCGTGCTATGCCTGATTTCCGTTTGTTCAATCAGGTACTGGCTGAATGCTTGAATGTCGAAATAGTTAGCATAGGTGTTGCATATTATTTCGCAACAGAAACGACAAAGCGGCACGAAATCCTGTTGTATTTTTGACCACGCTTCATCATCAATTAGGTCATCAATGTCACCAATTGTTTTTT
This sequence comes from Brenneria goodwinii, assembly GCF_002291445.1. Taxonomy (NCBI): domain Bacteria; kingdom Pseudomonadati; phylum Pseudomonadota; class Gammaproteobacteria; order Enterobacterales; family Pectobacteriaceae; genus Brenneria; species Brenneria goodwinii. The sequence goes on from NZ_CP014137.1 coordinate 2,200,089, forward strand.
TATTAACGACTTGGTGACGAAATGCCAATGAAACGCGATCAAGCTCTCTATTGCAGTGAGAACAATGGGTTTGCTTATGTTTGAAATCTTTCAGATAACGACTAAGACGTTGTTTCTTCCGAACTGATTGAGGCATGAATCCATTCCATGACAATATACCGAGATAACATTATTCCTGCGCAGATAAATTAAACGTCATTCATTAATTTCACGCGCAGACGCTTTATCGCCTGGCTGTGCAACTGACTGACCCGAGACTCCCCCACTTCCAGAACCGCGCCGATCTCTTTCAGATTCAACTCTTCCTGATAGTAAAGCGTTAATACCAGCTTCTCGCGCTCGGGCAGGTTTTCTATCGCCTCCATTACCCGATGGCGTAAATTACCTTCCATCAGTTGATGCAATGGATTGGCATCTTCACTGCCCTCCAACAATGCTTCCGCGCTATCGCCATGCTCTTCACGCCATTCATCGTAAGAAAAAAGCTGGCTATTATTGGTATCCAGCAAAATCTGACGATAGTCTTCCAGCGTAATATGCAAAGCGTGCGCCACTTCCTGCTCAGTTGGAACACGACCAAGCTGCTGTTCAGCCTGTTGCATCGCTTGTGCCACTTCCCGCGCGTTGCGCCGCACGCTGCGCGGAGCCCAGTCGCGGCTGCGTAACTCATCCAGCATTGCGCCGCGGATCCGCTGAACGGCATAGGTGGTAAACGCCGTACCCTGCAACGAATCGTAACGCTCTACTGCGCTGAGCAAACCGATGCCGCCGGCCTGCAACAGATCATCAAGTTCAACGCTCGCAGGAAGACGAACCTGTAGCCGCAATGCTTCATGGCGTACTAAAGGGACATAGCGCTTCCAAAGCGCGCTTTTATCCATTGTGCCTTCGGCGGTATACAGTTCGCTCACAGTGACAAATACCTACGATGATAATGTTATCGACACTATTATGCTTTTGATGAGGGTTGCCAATCGCTTGAATAGCGCAAGAAAAGGAAGGCTAATTGAGGTATGCCGTTGTCAGCACGGGTGAACATCTGCTGTCGCCATTACGTAAAACGTCAATCGGCATCAGCCCCTACAGGCAGACTTATTACCGGTTACACATTATTCATCAGCGGTTGATATCACCGTTTGCATATCGGCATCTGACAGATCGGTCATCTGTTGCACCTGCTGCCGGGACATGCCCTTTTTCAGCATCTGGCGGGCGATACGTAAGGCGCTGGCTTTCATGCCTTGTTCTAATCCTTGACCAATCCCTTGCTGAAGCCCTTTCTCAAAACCTTCACGCTTCAGTTGGTTCGCGATACTTTCCATATTTTCCTCCCGTTCACCGGTTAAAGGTTCGGTTACCCCATCAATAAAGGCACGATAATCGGATGTTTGCCCCGTTTTCAGAATATAAAACATCAACGCCCGCTGCGGCGTCAAGGGCAGTTTCCAAAACTCCATCAACAGCCCGATATCCCGAGCCAGCTCTAGCATATCCCGCGTGCGAATATGCTTCAGCACCAGCTCTAATAAGGCGATGCGGCGATGGGTTTTGATTTCCTCATCCGGGGTCACCGTCAAATCCAGCAGCGGGAACGCCGTAGTGTAGATCCGCCGCGCCAGCAACGGATCCGCAAAGCTCTCCAGCCAGCTCAGGCTATACGGATATGGGCTGCGCTCGCCATGATAAAACAACAGCGGCACCACCAACGGCAGAATTTCATGCCCCTGAGATAAATGCTGCTGCATCGCCGCCAGGCTGTAACGCAGCAACCGGAATGCCATCAGCCTGTCCGGCGAGCTCTGGTGCTCAATAACGCAATAAATATAACCTTTCCCCTGCGAAGTACGGCACGAATAGAGCATATCCGATATGCGCGAGCGCAGCTCATCATCCACAAATGAGGCCGATTCAAGCTGTAGGGTGGTGAAATCACAGTGCGCCTGAATATCCGGCGGCAAATGGATAGAAAGGAAATCCCGCGCGATATCGATATTACCGAGGAACTGCTTAAAAATGGCATCGTGAGGCTGCATGGCGCCGCTTCCCTGTGGTGGTGATTGTCCGCAACTTTAACGGGTTATCTTCAGCAGGGAAGTGGCGGAGGGAAAAGTGTGAAGGCGCTTCGCAGTAAATTACTCGTTCTTAGAGGAGATAGCCGTTTGCATATTCTCATCGGACAGGCCGGCCATAGTTGCACCTGCGCTCGCCATGATAACCGCCATCGGTTATTGAACAACCGCATATCCGCCATACTGCAAATTGCAGTATGACAAATATATAGGGGTATGGAATTAAGCAAGGACGATCTCGATCAGATTCGCCTGTCCGGAATGGATGCCCGCCTCCACCGCCGGCGCGATATCGGCAGCCCGGGTGATGCGTCTGGCGGTTACGCCCATCGAACGGGCCAGAGCCTGATAGTCAATCTCGGGATTGACTAAATCCATGGCGATGAATCTCTCGGTTTGCGCCGCCAGGTAATGCTGCTGACTGCGCATGAAATTTTTCAGCACATTGTACTGCCGGTTATTCATAACGATAAAAGTGACGGGGAGATTTTCATGCGCCGCCGTCCACAGCGACTGCGGCGAATATAGCGCAGCGCCGTCTCCCACCAGCGAAACGACGGGCGCACGCCCCAGACCAAGAGAACAGCCGACCGCCGCCGGCATACCCCAACCCAGCGCCCCGCCTCTTAAAAAGGAGTATTGCTCATACGAAGGGCTGTTCAAAAATTGGCGCACGGTGGAAGAGGTAACGATCGCTTCATCGACAATAGCAATATCATGCCCGATAACCCGCATCACCTCACGGGCCGCCACCAGCGGCGAAATAACGCCTGACGTATAGTCATCCTCGGCCTGCGCGTACAGCGTTTTTCTGTTCGCATCGCGCTGTACCCGCAACGCATCGCTATTGGCATTTCTATCCGCTCGGGTCGGCTGCGTGAGCCCGGACAGTATCGGCAACAGCGCATCAAGCGACGCCCGTAAATGGCCGACCAGCGAAAGGCGCGTGGGATAGGTTCTGCCGAGATCGCCCACATCGGACGACAACTGATAGACGGTGCAATTGTCCGGCACCGCAGATGACGAGGTATACAGAATGGAAATCAGCGATTTGCCGCCCAGCGCGAAAATCGCATCATAGTTGCTAAGCTCATCCGCAATCGCCGCGGCCTTAGTGGGTAAGTTCCCCGCCCACAGAGGATGCGACGTCGGAAACGGAATCCGCGACGGCCAGGAAGAACCGTACACCGGCGCGCCCAACAGCTCGGCCAGCTTGACGGCCTGCGTAGCCGCCTGGCTGCTGTACAGCTCATCGCCGGCGATAATCGCCAGCCGTCCGGGCTGAATACGCGCCAACTCTTCAGCCAACGACTCCAGCGATGAGGCCACGCTATGCGTATCAATCACTGAGCGCGACAACAGCGGCGTATCGCTCATCTCTTCCATGACGTTCATGGGCAGCGACAACATCACCGGCCCTGGCGGCGGCGCCACCACATCGTGAAACGCGCGGCGCAGCAAGACCGGCAACTGCGAGGGATGCGACACTTCCTGCGCCCATTTTACCGCCGGTTGAGCCAACTGAACCAAATCGCCGAATAACAACGGATCGGTAATGGCGTGACGCAGATCCTGCTGGCCGGCCGTCACCACCAGCGGCGTATGGGAAATCTTAGCGTTGAGCAAGTTGCCCATGCCGTGTCCCAACCCGCCTGCCGTATGCAAATTCAGAAAACCGGGCTTACGGGCGGCCTGAGCATAACCATCCGCCATGGCGACCGCGCTTGCCTCTTGCAACGCCAGAATATAGCTGATATCGGTTTTGCCCACCAACGCATCCATCAGCGGCAATTCGGTCGTTCCCGGATTACCAAAAATATATTCAACGCCCTCGCTGGCCAGTATCTCGAGCAGTATTTCCGCCCCTTTGCGCGCAGGCACTTTATCAGTGGATATAAAAACACTATCAGTCATGGCATACCTCATTCCGTTGGGTGATTATTAATTAATAAATCAAACAGCTACGGATCATGGACAACATGATAACGCCGCGGGCAAACAGAGTTCACTCACTTATTTTGAATTATTGGGGGATGTTATGTCGCCACGGTAAAGTTTGCCCGTAGGGTCATCATCGCTCTCCCCGCCACCACGGTAAGTAATGGCCCATCCGTTATAGGAAACCGCCGAACCTTCGTTTAAATAAATGTTCCGCAACGGAATAACGCACCGCCAGCCGTAAGGATTTCCTATTATCCTCCTATTTCCCGCCTTGATTAGGATAGAAAATTATCAATCGGTCAGCCTCCCCGACGCTAAAGAGAGAGGCGTCCATAGGTGAGGGAAAATATGAGTAGTCCATCAGTAGTAAACAACAAAGCGCCCGCAAGCGCGCATGCGCCGGATGTCGCCCAGACGCCACATCTGCGCCGCGTTCTGAGGCTACCCGCGCTGGTGTTTTTCGGCCTGGTGTATATGGTGCCGCTGACGATGTTCACCACGTACGGCGTGGTGACGGAGATAACAGGCGGACGCACCGCCAGCGCCTATCTGATTACGCTGGCGGCCATGCTATTCACCGCGCTGTCGTATGGCTTCATGGTGAGAAAGCATCCTATCGCCGGTTCCGCTTATTCCTATACCAGCCTCAGTTTCGGACCGGGAATTGGTTTTCTCACCGGTTGGTCGCTGCTGTTGGATTACCTATTCCTGCCGATGATCAACTATCTGTTGATTGGTCTGTTTCTCAATATCGCTTTTCCCATGGTGCCCGCCTGGGTGTTCGTGGTGACGGCGATAGCGCTGGTCACCGTGCTGAATGTGATCGGCATCAATTCGGTGTCCGGCATGAGCAATATTATCGTCGGCGCGCAGATCCTGTTTATCGTGGTATTCGTCGCGATGTCCACCCGCCACCTGTACGCCATGCCGACGCTGGATTTCAGCGCGCCTTTCGCCGGTGATGGCAGTCAGCCCGGCTTTGCGCCGCTGATGGCCGGCGCGGCGGTGCTGTGTCTGTCGTTTCTCGGCTTTGATGCGGTGTCGACGCTGGCGGAAGAAACCCGCCAGCCGCAGCGTGATATTCCGCGCGCCATCGTGATCACCACGCTGGTCGCCGGGGTGTTGTTCACCGCGCTGGCGGTAGTCAGCCAACTGGTGTTTCCCGGCAGCGTGTTCAAAGATGCCGAATCCGCCGCCACCGAAGTGATGGGCACAGCGGGCGGCGCATTGCTGAGCAGCCTGTTCACGGCGGCTTATGTCGCCGGGTCGATGGGGTCGGCGCTGGCTTCTCAGGCGTCCGTTTCCCGCATACTCTTTAGTATGGGACGCGACGGCATTTTGCCAAGGCCGCTGTTTGGCACCCTATCGGCGCGTTTTAACACGCCGGTGGGCGCCATTTTGGTGGTGTCGCTGATTTCTCTGCTGGCGATAGTGCTCAGCCTGACCACGCTGGCGTCGATGATCAGCTTCGGCGCGCTGGTGGCCTTTTCCGCCGTCAATCTGGCGGTGATCCACAGCCACCTGATAGAGGAAAGGCGCTGCAGCGTACGCGACCTGCTGCTCTACGGCGCTATCCCGGCCATTGGCATGGGAATGACGCTATGGCTATGGACCAGCCTATCGGGAATGACGCTGATCATCGGCCTAGGCTGGTTCGCGGTGGGCATTCTCTATCTGGCGGTACAAACGCGCGGTTTTCGCCACAAGGCGCCCGGCGCCAGCTTTTCCGAATCGCTTTAAACTGACTGCGGAGAAAATAAATGTTAACGATTTACAGTGATGCGCACCGGAATCATCACGGCCAGTACGAACTGATGGATGGGAAATTTACCCCATGTTACGAAAAACCCAGTCGCGCCGACATGATTCTGGCGCGCGTCAAGCAGATGGATCTGGGCGAAATCAAAACGCCCGACGATTTCGGCCTGGCGCCGATTTTACGCGTGCATAGCGAAGATTTCGTGCGTTTTCTACAAGGCGCCTGGCAGGCATGGCAGGCTATCGGCCGCGATCATGACATGCTGCCGCTGGCGTGGCCGGTGCGTCGTCTGCGCCAGAAAGCGCCGGACAGCATCGACGGGCAACTCGGTTATTACTCGCTGGACGCCAGCGCGCCAATCACCGCCGGTACCTGGCAGGCGATTACCGGATCGGCGAATGTGGCGTTGAGCGGGCAGGCCGAACTCGGCCGCGGCGCGCGCGCGGTATTTTCGCTATGCCGTCCGCCAGGTCATCACGCCGCGGCGGACTATATGGGCGGGTATTGCTTCTTCAATAATGCGGCGATCGCCGCGCAGGCGCTGCTTGACCGGGGCGCGGGACGAGTGGCGGTACTGGATGTCGATTACCACCATGGCAATGGCACGCAAGACATTTTTTACCAGCGCGCCGATGTACTGTTCGCCTCTATTCATGGCGACCCGCGTTTCGAATACCCCTACTTTCTGGGCTATGCGGACGAAAAGGGAGTGGGTGTTGGAGAAGGCTACAATATCAACTATCCGCTGGCCGCCGGCAGCGACTGGCGAATATGGAATCAGGCGCTGCAAAGCGCCATGCGCCAGATACGCGCCTATGCGCCGGATGTGCTGATCGTTTCGCTCGGCGTGGATACCTATCAGGGCGACCCCATTTCGCACTTCACGCTGCAAAGCGAAGACTACCTGCGCATGGGCGAACAGCTTGGCGCGCTGGGCATGACGACGCTGTTCGTCATGGAAGGCGGCTATGCGGTGGAAGAGATTGGCGTGAACGCGGTAAATGTATTGCAGGGATTCGAAACAACCCACCGTTAAGACCCAAGCCGGGCGATATTTATTTCGCCCGGTCTGGCGCGATAAATCAGGCTGATTGCAGCATACATTATTTATTAGCGTTAACCGACAAGCACCATATTAAATATGGTATCGGCCTTCCCTCCAACATATAAAACAAAACATATTAGAATATTGTAAATCGATACTTTTTCAATATATCCAACGAGATATTATCTGAAATATTTCCATCTAAAAACTCGGTTTTATTGTATGGCTTATGATTATCGCCCCGGTAGGTTATACTTTTTCCATTACTTAATTCTAACTGATAATTTGGTCGTTCGCCGTCTCCTGTCAAACCAAATTTTACACCGAGTATAAAGTACTTATCCTTGGAAAACTTACTGTTAGTATTATTTTCATCAATTGTAGTCCACACTTTGCTCAAGTAATTTTTTCCCTTAACAGACCTAAGAAAAGCATGTAATTCTTCTGTTGTCATCTCACACCCCGCATCACTATTTTCATTATGGTAGTTTATCACCGCTGCAACAACGTCAGCACCGTCTCCGGCACCTGATTCGCCTGCGTCAATACCGATGAAGACACTTGTTGCAGTATTTGCTGCTTCGTCATAGCAGAAACTTCCTGCGCATAATCCGCATCCAGAATACGCGAGCGTGCGGCGGAGGTGGCTAGTGATGTCTGCGCCAGATTTGATCGGATGGATTCAAAGCGGTTCACCTGGCTGCCATACTCACTGCGATAGCCATTTATTTTTTCCAGTGCCCGATCAAAAGAAGCTAACGCTTTACGCGCTTCCTCAATCGGATCCAAACCAACATCTTTCAGCCCCAAAGACTCGCTATCCGACGGCGTTGGGTTGATGGTAACCGCTTGTACTTCCTCGCCAAAATCGGCACTGACAACAATATCCGTCGGCGTACTGATCGGCGGCAACGGCGGAGGCGGTAATTGTGTCGGCGTGGGTAATTTATCCCAGGTGGCCATACCGGTAAACGCTCCCTGCCCTATCACCATGACGATTAAATCTTCTGTCGTCTTATTAATATGAATACGCTCATTAAGTTCCGTACCATTGACTCCATCGTTAAATTCGCCAGTAGAGTCATCCTCATAACGATCCCCGTCACCACTATAAGTAATGGTCATTCCGTTATAAGAAATCGATGAACTGCCGTTTAAATTAAAACCACCTCCACCTTGCGCCAAATCTTCGGCAGAATAATTCGCCAAGGGTAAAAAACCATTGTCTTCAGTTAAAACCCGTGAGCCCGCCGATACCGCATCCGTTATACCGTTTTGTCGCCAGACAATATCGGCATCCTCACCTTCCAATGGCGTTCCGACTAAATGCTTGCCTTCACGGCTAAAGATTTGGATATCATCATCCAGACCCAATGAATTTATCGTAATGGTTAAATTTTCTGCGCCGGCGGGAATGTAGGCCAGAGAAACAATACCGGAAGAAAATATATTACTTGAACCACTAGTGGGAAATTTTTCTGCCAGCGGCGGCGTATTCCCTAGATTAACGGGCAGTTCACGCTGAGTGGAGGGGGCCAGCGGGTACTTGCCAAATGCTTCGGTAGAATAGGCTATGCGATCGATTTCAGCACGTAATTGCAAATATTCGGTATTCAAACTGGCGCGATCGGCATCCGATAGCGTACCGTTCGCTGCCTGCACAGCTAACTCTCTTGACCGCTGCACCAGGTTGTTAATTTCATTCAACCCGCCTTCAGCGGTTTGCATCAAGCCGATACCGTCGTTTAAGCCACGGGCTATAACGTCATTGGCATTCAGGTTAGCGCTCATTCGGTTGGCTATTGCCTGCCCGGCTGCGTCATCCTTCGCGCCGTTAATGCGTAGACCGGATGAAAGGCGTGCAATAGCGGTACTCAGTGAGGAAGTCGTTTTATCACTGTTTTTTTGAACCGTAAGAGAAAAAAGATTGGTGTTGATAACCGCCATCGGGTCACCTTGCTCAATTTTTTATTTTAGATAATCTTTGATCTTCATCGGCACCTGGAAAGGAAACTTTAGCCCAAAATGATAAGTAATATTAAAATCTTTGTGCAAGCACAGGCTCGCATTCCGGGGAAAATGCAGACGATCCATCAGTCATTCCCGAAAATATCACGCGTATAAACCTTTTCTATTACATCGCTCAAATCAGTAGACATACGGTTTGCCAGAATCACATCTGAACGATTTTTAAATTCCGATAAATCATTAATCACCGGGGAATGAAAAAATTCACCATCCGTCATCGCTGGTTCATAGACAACAACACGAATCCCTTTTGCTTTTATCCGTTTCATTATTCCTTGAATGGCTGATGATCTAAAATTATCAGACTCGGCTTTCATTACCAGACGATAAATACCGACAACACTCGGGTTCATTTTTAGCACTGACTGAGCAATAAAATCTTTACGTGTACTATTTGCTGCAACAATAGCCTGAATAATATTATTAGGCACGCTAGCATAGTTTGCTAACAATTGTTTTGTATCTTTGGGAAGACAATAGCCGCCATAACCAAATGAAGGATTATTATAGTGATTGCCAATCCTTGGATCCAACCCTACCCCTTCAATGATCGACCTGCTTTGCAAGCCTAAAGATTGAGCATAAGTATCTAATTCATTAAAATAAGCGATTCGCATTGCCAGATAGGTGTTTGAGAATAATTTAATTGCTTCCGCTTCTGTTGATTCGGTGAATAAAACCGGAACGTCTTTTTTCATTGCGCCCTGTAGTAATAATTGTGCAAATTGTTCCGCACGCTCGGAACGCTCACCCACAACAATGCGTGATGGATAAAGGTTATCGTATAGAGCCTTCCCTTCTCGTAAGAATTCAGGTGAGAAGATAATATTATCCGTATTAAATTTACTTTTGATTTCCTGCGTATATCCTACCGGTATTGTTGATTTAATCAACATAACCGCATTAGGATTTAAAGACAGCACCTGTCGGACAACTGATTCAACAGAGGCCGTATTGAAATGATTCGTTTCAGGATCATAATCGGTGGGCGTAGCGACAACAACAAAATCCGCATTTTGATATGCCAACGTCGCATCTAGAGTTGCCCTAAAATTTAACTTTCTATGCAGAAGAAAATGTTCTATTTCCTTATCAACAATGGGCGATTTACCCTCATTTAGCATTGCTACTTTTTCGGCGACAACGTCAACAGCAACGACTTCATTATGTTGAGCCAAAAGCATCGCATTGGACAATCCGACATATCCGGTTCCGGCAATAGCTATTTTCATGATAGGATCGCTTTATTATATTAAGTAGTTAATGGTTGAATTCACATAAGGGCACCTTTCAGAAAGGTGCCCTTATTTCCCCCAGTTTTCTTTTGCTTCTTTTTATTGGGGAATATATTTGTATTTTTCCAGCATTTCCTCAAGCGAGGACATATTGATATTCTTCTTAATTTTGAAAACTCCTGCTGTTTCTGCAGTGTCTTCCGTTTCCAAAAATGCCAATACCGCATGATAATCAGGTCTGCACCAGAAGTCATGAATGAAAATCGACGTATCGGCAATGTTTTTCTGCTTTTGTAAACTATGTTTTATTGCATTCAATGTGCAGGCGACGCGAAAACGTCCATCGACAAGGATAAGATCAAATGAATTATCATATTTCAAAATAGATTCACTGTAGCGAGGGAAGTTTTCCTTATTGCTATTATCAACGGGATAGCCCCATTCTTTAGTTGGACCAATATCAGCGAACTCAACCTTGCAAAGAGGACCAACCTCATTACGAAGCGTTTCCACCCAGAACTTATCACTTTCAACGCCGAATATTTCTATATTGCACCTGGCGGCAAGTTTTGTAGAACCCCCACTACCAAACTCAAAGTAAGATTTGGTTTTCTTTAAGCAACGCTCAAAGAGTTGCGTTTCTTCGTCCGACATCCTCGGCATATCAGGTATAAGAGAAAGCGGAGCCTTCACGATTTTTTTCTTTGCCTTAGACGCGTCACCTGGCTCTATATACTTATTGTCATCAATGTAATGCGTGGCCCTTTCTTTAGAATCTATTGCCAATACGAAATAAGCCAGATCGTGAATGCCATAGACCGTATGCAGAATAAAGGCCAGCTTTTCACGCTGATCTGGAGAAAATGATTTTAGACGAGCATCATCTGGCACATATACCGCGATAGCCGAAATCATTTTTGATGACGGCAGCGTTTTCTGTTCGTCAATCGTGACGGGCTGAGCATATTCGATATTTTTCAGCGTATGGAAAACAAAACCATATTTCGCCAACAGCGCGGTCACATCGCCGAATAACAGCTGGTCCTGATGTGTTAATGTGAAAGTGATGCGCACCTGAACCGCAAGACATCCCGATAGAATATGCTCACCGTGAGCAATGGCTTTTCTAATATCGTAGCGATTATCCAAAATCAGCCAGTCAAGATGATCCAATCCATGGATATGATCGAGCTTTGACGTTTGCGCGACGACTTCAGCAAGTACCTGTTTACCAGGAGCCTTTTCTTGTAGTTCACCATTTGTTGCCAATGGCTTCAGATCACTACTGTATTCAGGGGCAAGACACATATAGACAGGCGTCGGATTACCGTCACCCAACCCATGTAATTTGATGTGCTGTATGGATTTTTTACGCAGCGGCAAATGTTTTTCTTCAACCGCGCCGATGATATCCATGATAACAAAGTGGAAGGCGTCGGTAGCGGTTAAATTAATAAAATTTGAACCGGTAGCCACACCGCCGCCATTATCAATGGTAATAACTTTACCAGGCAGTTGGAAACTGAAACCGTCCGATACTTTATTGTTACCCAGAGCAATCGCATCAACAGGGTGCTGCAATGTAACCGGCTGATTATCATCATGGAAATAAGGCGCGAAATCATTACTCAGCGTCAATGCCTCCGGCTCTTTCCCTTCACAATACCGCTGCCATATTGCGCGCATGGCATCAGAGAAATGTTTAGCGAAACGTTTACCGTCACAGACCGGAGACGACAGTAATATATCTCGCAGGTGCTGACGAATAACGCTTAAACTACCTAAATCATTCGCTATCCCTACTGTGATATTAATGTATTGCTCCCAGTCATTAGCCACCAGTTCCGGCATACCGGCATTGACCAGATGAGAAGCTGAATGGCGGCCGGCAAATGTTGGTCCAGGCAAGGTGACAACGGGTACCCCCATCACCATGGCCTCACAGGTGGTCAAACCACCGGAATAAGGCCACGGATCCAGCGCGATATCCACATCATTGTAGCTGGCTAGCAGTTCCTTATGTGGCGATTCCCCTTCAATTCTAACTCGGTCACGAACAACACCATGTTTTTCTAAAGCGGCATAAATATGTTCACTCAATGACTGATTTTTGTAATTAAAACTTTTCAAAAACAACCGCGAATTCGGAACCGCATGTAAAATAGCAGCCCATTGAGTCAGTAAAACATCATTTATTTTGGAGGCGTTATTAAAACAACCAAAAGTGATATATCCTTTGCTAGTCACCGGTAGTTCATTGATCGGCGGCAAATAATGAGGCGGATCATAACAGATATAGTCATCCGGCAGGCGAATCAGCTTTTCAGTATATAACGCATCCACCCCCGGCGGCGTTTCTACATGGTCACTTAACAGGTAATCCATCGTTGCTAAACCGGTGCTGCTAATCAACCCACCTACCCACTTTATCTGAATCGGCGCGGGAGCCGTTAACAGAGTCAGCATACGACTATTTGCGTTATAGCCGCACAAGTCGAACAATATATCGATCTCATCCTCACGGATCATTTGCGCCAATACATTTTGGGGTGTATCTGCAATTACTTTCCATTGAGCACAAACATTTTGTATACGCTGTGTAATATGATCTTCTTTATCGTTGGTGCTATAGGCATAAAACTCGATTTGTGATTCAGGAATATGCGCCAGTCCGATGGTGATCATATTGCCTACCGGATGAGAGCGAAAACCATCCGAAATCATACCGATACGCAATCGCTTATTCGCTGTTTTATTGTTGGCGACTGCGCGGGAAACTTTTCCAGCAGGTTTGAACTTTGGCTGCCAGATCTTACACAGCGCCAAAATCTGTTCTGCCGTTCTTTCGGGATGATAGTGTGAACCGACAATGCGATTAAAAAAAGGCGTGGGATTACTTTTGGTAACAACCCCGCCCTGTTGATATGCCGCATCCATCTCATCAAAACAACCGAGGTCCTGCTTAAGCATTCCCAAATTGTTCCAATACAGCCAGTTACCGGGATCTTCTTTTATCAGTCCTTTGAAAATGTCTTCTGCTTGTTCATATTTTTTCAACTTCTGCAAAACCGTTGCCTGAATCGACCGTAAAGGCCGCGACTCTTCCTTCGGCACTCTTTTTACTACATCAGATAAATATATTTCCGCTTCTTCCAACCGCTCTCTACGGTAGAGCAAGTCCGCCTTGGCATGCAAGCCTTCAACATACGATGGGTAAAGTTTCAGCGCTTCGTCAATATACTGCTCCGCCGCAAAGAAATTACCGAGCCTTTGCAGTGCTCTTCCTGCAATCACCAATAATAACGGGTTTTGAGCATCTTTTTGTAACAGCTCCTTCGCTAACTGCAAAGCGTTTTCCGGCTGTGCTGAAAGCCACTCGGCCGCCAATTTGATTTTATTATTCACTGAGGCTTTTGGGCTTTGTTTTCTGGCGGTAATAGCTTTGGCGGATGACTTTTTCATATTGGGCGCTTCATCATAGTGATAACAGTGGCCTACCCTATCAGGATCTGATCAGATATACCTGTCTGGAAAACTCCCAGTATAAAGAACATAAATAAAAATAGCGGGTATAAAAACCCGCTATTTGTACGCTATTTATTAGGATTGACGCGACTGAATTACTGCAGCAGTGACAGAACAGTTTGCGGAACCTGATTAGCCTGTGCCAATACGGACGTACCCGCCTGTTGCAGAATCTGGTTTTTGCTCATGTTGGACACTTCCGTCGCCACATCCGCATCTTCAATACGGCTACGGGCGGAGGTCAGGTTGGCTACCGTGCTGTTCAGGTTGGTAACGGTGGATTCAAAACGGTTCTGGCTTGCACCCAGGCTGCTACGCAGGGAGTCAACGCTGGAGATGGCTTTATCAATTTCAGCCAACAAACCGCTTGCAACTGTGGCAACTGCAGCCGTTGTGCCAGTCGCAGCAGTATAAGATGCCAGGATACCCACAGAACCAGCGCCGGTGCTGCCTTCAGTGATACCAGTCAGTCCACCAGTACTAAACAGCGTCGTGGAATCGATTTTCTTCAGACTGATATTGATGCTTTCATTATCATTCGCGCCAACCTGGATAGACAGTTCTTGACCAGTAGCCAGTACTTTCACGCCGTTGAACTGAGTCTGCTCGGAAACACGGTTGATTTCTTTTACGCGGTCAACGATTTCGTTGTTGATGGAAACCAGGTCATCGGCGGAGTTGGTGCCGTTGTTAGCCTGTACCGTCAATTCACGGATACGCTGCAGGTTGTTGTTGATTTCGTTCAACGCGCCTTCAGTGGTCTGAGCGATGGAGATACCGTCGTTAGCGTTACGGGCAGCCTGGGTCAGGCCTTTGATGTTCGCGGTGAAACGGTTGGCGATCGCCTGGCCTGCGGCATCGTCTTTGGCGCTGTTGATACGGTAGCCTGAAGACAGACGCTCAATAGCCGTACCCAGCGCGGACTGAGATTTATTCAGGTTGTTTTGCGCTGTCAGAGACAGGCTATTAGTATTAATGACTGCCATGATTATATTCCTTATTGCAATTCAAGTCGGTTTAGGGTTCGGGCTGTAGCCCACGGCTTTCATCACCGTCCTAACCTGTATCGGCACCCTTGAAAGAAGCTTTAAAATTATTTTCAGAAAAAATCCGTCAGACGATTGAATACAGTACCGTTATTTAAATCGCCATAATGATTGCATACACTGTATTTAGTACCTGTGTTTTCTTTTATAGGCAAAGCTAAACTTTCCTCTTGTATTGCCGATACCCTTTCCACGATATATGAAATAATTTAAGGAAGCATTATGGCCAGCATTAGTTTCACCGGTTCTACCAGCGGCTTAAGCGACATATTGTCTCAATTGACAGCCAATGAGCAAACGCGTCTTACGCCAATCAAGACTCAGCAAACGCTGTATGAAAACCGTGATAAAGGTTTCGACACGCTGAAAACGGCGTTAACCAAGCTGGAATCCGCCAACGAAGCGCTGACAAAAGCAAATTCAATCAATAAAACCACCGTTAGCAGCACAAACACGGCGTTTACCGCCACTACGACCAGCAGCGCCTCTTCCGGCACTTATAATATTGAGGTTAATAAGCTTGCTACCGCCCATTCATTGCTCTCATCCGAATTCACCAGCAGTACGGAAAATATTGGAACAACCACGGGCGGAACCAGAACATTAACCATCAGCCAGCCAGGACGTGAAGAGCCGCTGGAAATCACGCTCACGGACAGCCAAACCACATTGGAAGGCATCCGCGACGCGATTAACAAAGCGGATAGCGGAGTCGGCGCTAGTATTATTAAAGCGGATGATGACAGCTATTATCTGGCCATCACGGCGAAAGACACCGGCACCGATGCCCAAATGACCGTCAGTGTAACCGGCGATGATACGCTGAACAGCAAGTTAAGCTACTCCGCGCAAACCAATAGCGGCGCCCTGACGCAACAAACCGCGGCCCAAAATGCCGAAGTCGTGATTAACAGCATCACCGTAACGCGCCAAAGCAATACCATCACCGATGCCGTTGATGGCGTGTCACTGACGCTAAAAGCACAAACCACTTCTGGCACGCCAGAGACGCTTGATGTTACCAGCGATACAGAGCCAATGCAGAAAGCCATTCAGGAATGGGTTGATGCCTACAACGCGCTGCAAACAACGATCGGCACCTTAACAAAATACACAGCCGTTGACTCTGGCGCCGATGCGCAAGACTCAAGTAATGGCGTGTTGCTTGGCAATAGCACTCTGCGTACTATTCAGAACAAGCTGAAAATGCAGATATCCACTGCCCAAAGCGGTATGGACATCAGTACTCTAAACGAGCTTGGAGTCAAGCAAAACGCCACAACCGGCTTACTGGAAGTTGATACTGAAAAACTGCAAACGGCATTAAAAGAAAAATCTGGCAACGTTACTGAGTTCTTTGTGGGCGACGGAAAAACCACCGGCTTTTCTACTCAGATTAATACTTATCTGGACAGCGTTCTGGATACGAAAGATGGCGCGATTCAGGCGGCAAAAGACGGCATCGCCTCTACGCTGAAAACATTACAAAAGCAGTATGATAATACGCAAGTCAGCATCGAGGCCACCATCGCCCGATATAAAGCACAGTTCACTCAGTTAGATACGCTGGTTTCACAAATGAACAGCACCAGCGATTATCTGACAACGCAACTGGCCGCATTAAATAACACTAGTTCGTAAAAGGGGAAGCAACGATGTATAGCAGAACTGGCAGCCAAGCTTACGCTCGGATAGGTGTAGAAAGTAGCGTGATGAGCGCCAGCCCACACCAGCTTATTGTCTTGCTGTTTGATGGCGCTCGCAGCGCCATGGTGCGAGCCAGAATTCTTCTGCAGCAAGGTGATATCCAAGGCAAAGGCATGGCTTTATCAAAAGCCATAAATATCATTACCAATGGATTAAAAGCTGGCCTGGATACAGAGAAAGGCGGTGAACTGGCGGAGAATCTGTCGGCGTTATATGACTATATGACGCAACGGTTGATGATGGCCAATCTACATAACGACGTAAAAATCATTGAGGAAGTGGAAGGATTATTGGAAAACATTGCCGACGCCTGGCGTCAGATTGGTCCAAATTATCAACCAGCTCAGGAAGCATAAAATGGACAATCTCCACCAGCTTCTTAAAGATTATAAACAGCTGCAATCCCTCAGTAGAAAGATCCTTGGCTTAGCCTCTGGCGGCCAATGGGACGAGTTGGTTGATCAAGAGATTATTTATATTCAATCCGTCGAAAAATTGAGTACAACACCTATTCCTACTAATTTAGACAGCGTTATGCAATTACATTTTCGGCGTATTTTGCAGGAAATTCTTGAAAATGAAGCACAGATAAAACAGCTGTTGCAAAACAGAATGAATGAATTGAGTTCGCTTATGGGAACTTCTCTCAAGCAGCATGCTGTGAATTCAGCATATGCCGAGTTTGCCGGGCAAAAACTATTACCTGGTGAGCTAGACAAAACCGTAAAGTAGGATGCTGCCCCGCCCCTGAAACCAGCAAACGAATACGCTGTTTTTTTATATCGATAAGCAGATTCCCGCTTACGCGGGAATGACTTGAGGTGCGAGGATTTTAATTGGAGTGCGGGAATAACACGTCGGAAGTGGTAAACACAGAACGCCTACACCGACATATTCATCACTTCCTGATATGCCGAAACCAGTTTATTGCGCACCTGAATCCCCATTTGCATGGATATTGATGACTTTTGCAAGTCCACCATCACATCATTCAACGCGACACCGGGTTTACCCAGGGTAAAATCCTGGGCCTGCGCGCGGGACTGCTGCTGCACTTCGCTGATTTTATCGATTGCCGACCTGAGTTCGGTTGCGAAACCAGGTTCTACCGCGGGTCGGGAAACCGCCGTGTTTGCAGCCTGCAAAGCGTTAACCTGCAATTGCTGTAATACCCCTTCGATACCTTGAACAGACATATCCCCTCGCTAATCACCAGAGTGCATTGTTTTCATTGCCGAAATTGATGATTGTTTAATTAAATAAATCTTTTATCGACAATCATTTCATATTGAAATGTCTCGATTTTTCCACCACCACTTCAGGTTGCCATACACACTACCACACCCTTTCTCTGCTAAATCGCCCAATTAGCGTTAAAAAGGTGGGCTTATCGACCCATCGATTTTTCTTTTACGGAAAATAATGACATGCCTGTAATTTTAGGCGAATTGTTTTATTGATTGCGCACTCAGGGAGTTCTGTTTTGTTACGTAACAACGTTAAGTATACCGTTCAACAACCAAGCAGAGATCGAGTATGAACGCCTCGATGACCGGCACTGCTTCCGGTAAAAACGGCTTTGGCGAAATACTCAACCGCTTACGGGCCAACCCGAAAATTCCTCTGTTGATTGCCGCAGCCGCCGCCATCGCAATTGTTGTTGCGCTGGCCCTGTGGGCCAAAGGTCCTGACTATCGGGTGTTATATAGTAATGTCAATGATCGTGATGGCGGAGCCATTGTCAGCGAATTGACCAAACTGAATATTCCTTATCGCTTTGCCGACGGCGGCGGCGCGATAATGATCCCGGCACAAAATGTGCATGAAACACGTCTGCGTCTGGCGCAGCTGGGCTTGCCTAAGGGCGGCGCAGTCGGTTTTGAACTGCTCGACCAGGAAAAGTTCGGCATCAGCCAATTCAGCGAGCAGATCAATTATCAGCGAGCTCTGGAAGGCGAGCTTTCCAGAACCATTGAAACGCTGGGACCGGTACAAAACGCCCGCGTGCATTTGGCTATTCCCAAGCCATCGCTTTTTGTGCGCGAGCAAAAGTCCCCTTCCTCCTCGGTAACGCTAACGCTGCAACCCGGCCGGGCTCTGGATGAAGGACAGATCAACTCGATTGTCTATATGGTCTCCAGCAGCGTTGCCGGGCTTCCCCCTGATAACGTTACCGTCGTAGACCAGACCGGGCGTCTGCTGACACAGGCCGGCGGCAGCGGCCGCGATCTGAACGCGGCGCAGCTTAAATACAGCAATGAAGTTGAAGCCATGTATCAGCGTCGTATAGAGGCCATCATCGCCCCTATCGTCGGCATGGGAAATGTGCATGCGCAGGTAACCGCGCAAATCGACTTTGCCGCCCGCGAGCAGACCGATGAGCAGTATCAGCCAAATCAAGCGCCTGACAAGAGCGCAATTCGCTCGCAGCAAACCAGCCAAAGCGAGCAGAGAGGCGGGCCTAACATCGGCGGCGTGCCTGGCGCGTTGTCTAACCAACCGGCTCCCGCGCCTACCGCGCCGATTCAGACGCAACCGAATAATAACGCCAACGCCAATAATCAGGCTGGCAATCAACAACCCGGTCAACAGAATAACGCGGCGGGTACGCAGGCCAACGCCAATGCCAATACCGCTATTCAGACGTCCAACATCCGTAACGATGCCACGACAAACTACGAAGTAGACAAAACCATCCTGCACACCAAGCACAGTACCGGTGGCGTAAAACGGTTGTCAGCGGCAATCATCGTTAACTATTTACCCACGGGCGAAGAGGGTAAACCGGCCGCACTGACAGAAGATCAAATAAAACAGATTGAAAGCGTTGCGCGAGAAGCCATGGGGTTCTCTGCTGAACGCGGCGATTCTTTGAACGTTGTCAATACGCCGTTTATGGATTCAGTTGAAGGCACCGGCGAACTTCCCTTCTGGCAACAACAGGCATTTTTCGATCTGCTGATCGAAGCGGGTCGCTGGTTGCTGGTGCTGATTGTCGCCTGGATATTATGGCGCAAACTGGTCCGTCCGCAGCTGCAGAAGAAAGCTCAGCAACAAGAAGCCGAGGCCTCCGTAGCGGCGGCAACCATGGCTAAAGGCGGAAATGACGATGTCATCGTCAACCTGAACGCCTCGGAAGCAGAGCAACAGAGAAAATCGCAACAGCGTGTCAGCGCAGAGCTGCAAAGCCAGCGGATACGTGAACTGGCAGAGAACGATCCGCGCGTTGTCGCGTTGGTCATTCGTGAATGGATGAGTAGTGAACTATGAGCCTGACAGGAACAGAAAAAAGCGCCATCTTATTGATGACCATCGGTGAAGACCGGGCCGCAGAGGTATTTACTCACCTTTCCACCAGAGAGGTGCAGCACCTCAGCGCGGCGATGGCGAGCATGCGTCAGGTTTCACAACAGCAGTTAATGGAAGTGCTCAAAGAATTTGAAACAGATTCAGAGCAGTTCGCAGCGCTGAGCATTAATGCAAGTGATTATCTGCGTTCCGTATTGGTCAAAGCGCTGGGGGAAGAACGCGCATCAAGCCTGTTAGAAGATATCCTGGAAAGCCGCGAAACCACCACCGGTATGGAAACGCTCAATTTCATGGAACCGCAGACCGCCGCCGATTTGATCCGCGACGAGCATCCGCAGATTATCGCCACCATACTGGTACATCTGAAACGGGCGCAGGCTGCCGATATCCTTGCGCTATTTGACGAGCGCCTGCGTAATGACGTCATGTTGCGTATCGCCACCTTTGGCGGCATACAACCCGCAGCATTGGCCGAACTGACCGATGTTCTGAACGGCCTGCTGGACGGACAGAACCTCAAACGCAGCAAGATGGGAGGGGTTCGTACAGCAGCCGAGATTATCAACCTGATGAAGGCACAGCAGGAAGAAGCGGTTATCGATGCGGTTCGGGAATTCGACGGCGAACTGGCGCAGAAAATCATCGACGAAATGTTCCTGTTCGAGAATTTGGTGGACGTGGACGACCGCAGCATTCAACGTTTGTTGCAAGAAGTGGAATCCGAATCCCTGTTGCTGGCATTGAAAGGCGCCGACGAGTCTCTACGCGAGAAATTCCTGCGCAACATGTCGCAACGTGCGGCGGAAATCCTCCGCGACGATCTGGCCACCCGTGGTCCGGTTCGCATGTCTCAGGTGGAAAACGAACAGAAGGCCATTCTACTTATTGTTCGCCGTTTGGCGGACAGCGGAGAAATGATCATTGGCGGCGGCGAGGATGCTTATGTCTAATGCCTCTATCGATCTTGACTGGCAACCCTGGCAGTTAAATGACTTGTCTGAACCCAGTAACCCGGTTGTCGAGGAACCGGAGATCATTGAGCCGGATATCGTCACCGACGAGGATCCGCTGGGGGACGATGATCTTATTTCGTTGCGCCAGCAGGCTATACAACAAGGCCGGGAAGAGGGGTTTGCGCAAGGCCGCCAACAGGGCTATGACGCCGGTTATCAAGAAGGTTTGACCGCCGGCCGACAGCAAGGGCTTCAGGATGCATCGCAACAGCAGCAGCCCATGGTTGAACAGATGCAACAGATGGTTACCGAATTCCAGCAAACGCTGGATGCGCTGGACAGCGTCATCCCTGCCCGCCTGATGCAACTTGCATTGACGGCCGCCAAACAAATTCTGGGACAGCCGCCGGTATGCGACGGCACCGCTTTACTCAGCCAAATCCAGCAGTTGATCCAACAGGAGCCGATGTTTTCCGGCAAGCCGCAATTACGTGTGCATCCTGCGGATCTTGAACGAGTCGAGCAGACATTGGGGCCGACGCTCAGTCTGCACGGCTGGAGACTGTTAGCGGATAATCAACTGCATCCCGGCGGCTGTAAAGTCAGCGCCGAGGAAGGCGATCTGGATGCGAGCATAGCAACTCGCTGGCATGAACTCTGCCGTTTGGCGGCGCCGGGAGAGTTATGATGACCTCACGTCTCGGACGCTGGCTCTCTTCTCTGGATTCAATTGAGAAACGTATTGGAGGAACGCCATCCATACGCCGCTATGGCCGTCTGACACGGGCAACAGGGTTGGTTTTGGAAGCGACCGGTTTGCATATGCCGCTGGGAGCGACCTGTCTTATCGAACGTAAAAATGGCAATCAGGTAGAAGAAGTGGAAAGCGAAGTCGTTGGCTTTAATGGACAACGACTTTTTCTGATGCCTTTGGAAGAGGTGGAAGGCATCATCCCCGGCGCCCGCGTTTATGCCCGCGTTAATTTAGATAATAACTCGCAAGGGAAGCAGCTTCCGTTGGGGCCGGAGTTATTGGGCCGCGTATTAGACGGCAGCGCCAAACCCCTGGATGGATTACCGGCGCCGGATACCGGCTATCGCGCGCCGTTAATTACCGCGCCATTCAACCCGTTGCAAAGAACGCCGATTGAAAACGTGCTGGATGTGGGCGTCCGCGCCATTAATGCCCTGCTGACCGTGGGTCGTGGTCAACGTATGGGATTATTCGCCGGTTCCGGCGTCGGTAAAAGCGTATTGTTGGGCATGATGGCCCGCTATACCCAAGCGGATGTCATTGTCGTCGGTCTGATCGGCGAGCGTGGACGTGAAGTCAAAGACTTTATTGAAAATATTCTGGGTGCCGAAGGCCGCGCCCGTTCCGTCGTCATTGCCGCTCCCGCCGACGTGTCGCCGTTATTGAGAATGCAGGGCGCCGCTTATGCGACACGCATTGCGGAAGATTTTAGAGACCGGGGTCAACATGTTCTGTTAATCATGGATTCACTGACGCGTTATGCCATGGCGCAGCGTGAAATCGCGCTGGCGATTGGCGAGCCTCCGGCTACCAAGGGTTATCCGCCATCCGTTTTCGCCAAATTGCCGGCGCTGGTTGAACGCGCAGGCAACGGTATTCACGGCGGCGGTTCGATCACCGCTTTTTATACCGTATTAACCGAAGGGGACGACCAGCAAGATCCCATCGCGGATTCTGCGCGCGCCATTCTTGACGGGCATATCGTTCTGTCGCGTCAGTTGGCCGAATCCGGTCACTATCCGGCAATTGATATAGAAGCGTCGATCAGTCGTGCTATGACCGCATTGATTGATGAAAATCACTACGCCACTGTACGTCAGTTTAAACAACTGCTATCCAGCTATCAGCGTAACCGCGATTTGGTCAGCGTCGGTGCTTATGCCGCCGGCAGCGATCCACTGCTTGACAAAGCCATTCGTTTATACCCGCAGATGGAAGCCTTTTTGCAACAGGGTATGTTCGAGCGAAGCAGCTATGATGAGGCCTGTCAGGCGCTGAATACTATTTTCCCTCGTAACGAGCAGGAGAGCAGATGAAAAACCAGTCTCCTTTAATTACGTTGCGTGATTTGGCGCAGAAAGAGGTAGAGAAAGCTGTCGGTCAGTTAGGCCAGGTGCGCCAGGCGCATCAGCAAGCCGAACAGCAGTTGAATATGCTATTGAACTATCAGGACGATTATCGCCAAAAATTAAACACCACAATGTCCGGCGGTATGGCGAACAATAGCTGGCAGAATTATCAGCAGTTTATTCAGACACTGGATAAGGCGATTGAACAACACCGACAACAGCTTTTACAGTGGACATCACGTCTGGATCTGGCGATGAAAGCGTGGCGGGAAAAACAGCAACGGTTAAACGCGTTTGAAACATTACAGGATCGCGAAACAACCAGGCAAGTTGCCAGAGATAACCGTATAGAACAAAAACAGATGGACGAGTTCGCCCAACGGGCCTCACAGAGGAAAACAGAGCTATGAAGCTGTCCGCATTACCTATAACGACAAGCGCCGGCGATACCGGTAGTTCTACCGCATCTCCCCTGTTGACGCAGGGCGAGTTACCCAAAGATTTTGTAGCGCTGCTGGGAAAACAGTTATCTCTGCCTTCAGACCTGTCAGGCAACAAATCGGTTGAGGTGATGGATAATAAAGAAGCGCTGTTGAACGCGCTTGGGAAAGACGCTGTCGCTGATTTAAATAGTGATGATTTGAATGCCCTGTTGGCGTCATTCGGCTCGTTAACCGTGTCAGTGACCCCAGCGGGCATTGAGCATAGCGACGTAACGAACAAATTAGATAAAGACGAAAAAAACAGCGAAACTGACAATGAAGCGATCATCATGCAGGCATTGCTTGCGATGTTGCCACAAGGAACAGTGGCGATCGCGCCAGCGAACAGTTCTGATGATGCGCAAAACGTCGCCCCAGCCCTTTTCGGCTTGATCAACGGGAAAAGACAGGATGAGGCGCCTTTATCTGATGTTCGCGCGGCAAAAGACGATGCCGAGGATATGCCATCAACACGCATTGGCAGTGCATTAAAAGACGCCGATAAGGCGTTAATATCGAGCGATCCGCTCAAACACTCAGCGACGGTCGATCAGTCTGATAGCTCAGCCAATTTCGCCACCACATCGCCGCTGATAGCCAACGATCGTAATAGTCAGGAATCTCCGCTGACCTCCGGTAGTCAAAGCGCGCCAGCGCCGCATATATCGCTGACCCCGAATGCTCAATCAACGCTTACCGGCAATTCTGCGACACTATCGCATCAATTAGCTACGCCGTTTGGATCGCCGCAGTGGCAGGACGCACTGAGTCAACAGGTGGTTATGTTCAGCCGCAACGGACAGCAGAATGCTGAGCTGCGCCTAAACCCGCAAGAGTTGGGGCCGCTTCATATCAGTTTGAAGATTGACGATAATCAAGCGCAAATTCACCTGGCATCCGCAAATAGCCAGGTTCGCTCGGCACTGGAGGCCGCTCTGCCCCACTTGCGTAATGCGATGGCGGAAAGCGGCATTAATCTGGGACAAAGCAGCGTCGGCAGCGATGCATCCAGTTGGCAAGCTCAGCAACAAATGGCAAATAGCGGTGGCGAAGGCAGCAACGGTTCTTCTTATCAGCAGCAGTTTGGCGATGCGCCGGAAAATATTGCCAAGCAATTAGAGGTTCCAGCACATTTGCAAGCAATGGCGTCTTCAGCAAATGGCGTTGATATTTTTGCCTGATATTGCAGTAAAGAAATAAGTTAACACGTTTTTTCTTGTCTATTCATCGTATTGATCGTTTGAATAGACGAGATAATCATTAACATGATGCATTTATTATTGGTTTCCATCGGTAATAAATATCAATAAGTAACAGGAACTCTCTTTGGCTATGTCTGATATACAAGTCCGGCCGGGACGAAAGCGCTCTGTCTGGTTAATACTACTGATTATCGTTGCTCTTGCAGCCACCGGCGCCGCGGGCGTTGGCTGGTGGCTATTGCATCAGAAAAACGCTGCGACCGCTGAACAGGAGGCACCGCCGCCGCCTAAACCCGTATTTATGCCGCTGGACACTTTCACAGTCAATTTAGTCAATGCGGATAACGATCCCGATCGCGTGTTATACGTCGGCTTTACCCTGCGTTTGCCGGATGAGGCGACCCACACTCGGTTTAATAATTATCTGCCTGAGGTTCGCAGCCGTTTATTGTTGCTTCTGTCCCGCCAGAGTGCGACTGAGCTTGCTAACGAGCAGGGTAAACAGAAATTAATAGAAGATATCAAGGAAGTGTTAAGCCCGCCATTGATCCCCGGTCAACCGAATCAAGTGGTCACTGATGTCCTGTTCACTGCATTTATACTGCGATAATCATTATGGGCGATAGCATTCTTTCTCAAGCAGAAATAGACGCGCTATTAAATGGCGACAGCGGCGATAGTGCCGCTGATGCCAACGCGTCGACTAAATCTTCAGATGGGGACGTTAGACCTTACGATCCCAATACACAGCGACGAGTCATCCGTGAACGTTTACATGCGCTGGAAATTATTAATGAACGATTTGGCCGCCAGTTCCGGATGGGATTATTTAACCTCCTGCGCCGTAGTCCTGATATTACGGTAGGCCCAATCAAAATTCAGCCCTATCATGATTTTGCGCGAAATCTTCCTGTACCGACGAATCTCAACCTGGTGCATCTAAAGCCATTACGCGGCACGGCGCTGTTTGTTTTTTCCCCCAGCCTGGTATTTATCGCTGTTGATAACCTGTTTGGCGGCGATGGCAGATTCCCGACAAAAGTGGAAGGGCGAGAGTTCACACATACTGAACAGCGCGTCGTCAAACGCATGCTGCGTCTGGCTCTTGAGGCTTACAGCGACGCCTGGAATGCCATCTACAAACTGGACGTGGAGTACGTCCGTTCAGAAATGCAGGTCAAATTCACCAACATAACTACGTCACCTAACGACATTGTGGTCACAACGCCGTTCCATGTTGAAATCGGTTCGCTGACTGGTGAATTTAATATCTGCATCCCCTTCTCCATGATTGAACCGTTGCGTGAGTTACTGGCCAATCCGCCGCTGGAAAATTCACGTCTGGAAGATCAGAGTTGGCGGGAAACATTGGCTAAGCAGGTACAGCATTCCGAACTCGAATTGGTGGCGAATTTTGTCGATATTCCTTTGCGTTTATCCAAAGTTTTGCAGTTGAAACCAGGGGATGTTTTACCTATCGATAAACCTGAACGCTTGATTGCCCATGTCGATGGCGTACCGGTTCTGACCAGTCAGTACGGCACGCTCAACGGGCAGTATGCCTTACGTGTTGAACACTTGATTAACCCAATTTTGAATTCTCTGGATAATGAGGAACAGCCCAATGAGTGACACCAAGAAACCGTCCGACGAAAAGGAATCAGTGGACGATCTGTGGGCTGATGCATTCAACGAGCAACAGACTGCGGAAAAAAGCGCTGCGACGACTGAAGGCGTATTTAAAACATTGGAAGGTCAGGAGTCCATCGGCTCATTACAGGACATCGATCTGATCCTGGATATTCCCGTTAAACTGACCGTTGAGCTGGGGCGCACCAAAATGACCATTAAAGAGCTATTGAGATTATCTCAAGGCTCGGTCGTCGCGCTCGACGGGCTGGCAGGCGAACCGCTGGATATTCTGATTAATGGATATCTGATCGCCCAGGGCGAAGTAGTCGTTGTCGCCGATAAATATGGCGTGCGTATTACGGACATTATCACGCCGTCCGAACGTATGCGTCGCCTGAGTCGCTGATGACAACACTCCAGACGCCGCCCTCCCATACCGCGACGACAGGCCAGCCATCCACGCTGGCGGCCGCACCGCCACTCACCGGCCATATGCTGTTGACACAGGTTGGCAGCGTCTTGGGTGGGATATTATTACTTATTTTGTTGATTGCCTGGCTGGTGCGCAAACTCGGTTTTGCCCCGCAGGCAAAACAGAATAAGTTGTTGAAAGTGGTCTCCAGTTGCCCGGTCGGGCAGCGCGAACGAGTGGTTATTGTGGAAGTTGACGACACTTGGCTGGTGTTGGGAGTGACCGCGCAACAGATTACACAATTACATACCCTTCCCGCGCGGCAAACCGACAGCAATGCATCAACCGGTGAAATCAAGCCGGTCGATTTTCAGCAACTGTTCAAAAAAGTTCTAAAGCGTCCGGAAAAATCGGAATGAGTTTTCTATTCAGTCAATCACCCATCGCTACGCTGCTTCGTACCTTGCGCTACGTGTTGGGTGCTGCATTACTTATGCTGGCGCCGTCCGTATGGGCGCAGTTACCCGGAATCGTCACTCAGCCGCTGGCTAACGGCGGACAGAGTTGGACACTGCCGGTACAGACGCTGGTTTTTTTAACCTCGCTGACTTTTATTCCCGCCGCATTACTGATGATGACCAGCTTTACTCGTATCATCATCGTATTAAGCTTGCTGCGTAATGCGCTCGGTACACCGACCGCACCGCCAAACCAGGTTTTGCTGGGGTTAACGCTTTTTCTGACTTTTTTTGTTATGTCTCCGGTATTAAACCGTGTGTACGAAGAAGCCTATTTGCCATTTAGTCAGGATCAAATCAGTATGGAACTGGCCATAGAGCGAGGCGCAGAACCACTGCGGGAATTTATGCTGCGCCAAACGCGGGAATCCGATCTGGCATTATTCACGCGGCTAGCGGAAATTCCGCAAATACAGGGGCCGGAAGCAGTACCGATGCGCGTCTTGTTGCCCGCCTTTGTAACCAGTGAGTTGAAAACGGCTTTCCAAATTGGCTTCACCGTCTTTATTCCGTTTTTGATCATCGACCTGGTGGTCGCCAGCGTTCTGATGGCGCTGGGTATGATGATGGTGCCACCAGCCACCATATCGCTTCCCTTTAAACTGATGCTGTTTGTGTTGGTTGATGGCTGGCAATTACTGCTTGGCTCACTCGCTCAAAGTTTTTACAGTTAGCGATTTTGACAACAAGAAATAGAAATATCCGCATCTTGCGTGCGCTTGATAGGGGAACGCTAAAATGACGCCAGAATCGGTAATGGCGCTTGGCTATGAAGCAATGAAAATTGCTTTGGCACTGGCGGCGCCTCCGCTCTTATCCGCCCTGCTCAGCGGTTTAATTATCAGTTTGTTGCAGGCGGCGACGCAGGTAAACGAAATGACGCTGTCGTTTATCCCTAAAATCCTGACAGTGTTCCTCACTCTAGTTATTGCCGGCCCCTGGATGCTAAACCTTATGCTGGACTATATGCGCACCCTGTTCGGCCAGCTTCCCTACATCATTGGTTAAACATGCTGACGTTTAACAGTTGGGACATGCTTAACTGGGTCAGCCAGTTTTTCTGGCCTTTTGTCAGGATACTGGCGCTTATCAGTACCGCTCCGGTATTCAGTGAACGCTCGATTAGCAATCGGGTAAAAATAGGGTTGGCGCTGTTTATTACTCTTCTTGTTGCGCCCTATTTACCATTAAATACCACGCCTATCTTTTCCGTGATTGGTATATGGGTGTTGATTCAGCAGATTTTAATCGGTATCGCATTAGGGATATCAATGCAGTTGGCGTTCGCCGCCATCCGCCATGCGGGGGAACTGATCGGGTTGCAAATGGGATTGGCGTTCGCCACTTTTTTTGACCCGACAGGCGGTCCGAATATGCAGGTGTTGGCCCGTATTCTTAACATATTGGCGATTTTACTTTTTCTTTCCTTTGATGGGCACCTCTGGTTGATTTCACTGCTGGCCGATAGCTTTTATACCTTACCGATAAGTGCTAACCCATTAAATAGTCATGCTTTTCTGGCCATTGCCCGAGCCGGTGGATTGATTTTCATCAATGGGCTGATGCTGGCGTTACCGATCGTAACCCTGCTGTTGACCATCAATCTGTCATTGGGACTCCTTAACCGCGTCGCCCCCCAACTCTCCATTTTTGTTGTCGGATTCCCTGTCACGTTAACCGTGGGCATCATGACGATCGGCCTGTTAATTCCGTTGATCGCCCCGTTCGCGGAGCGTTTATTCAGTGAAGTATTCGATTTATTGGCTGAAATTCTCACTCAATTATCCGCCTCCTGAGCATCCATTTTTACATTACGAATATTCCCACAATGCAGCTTTGACGAGAGATTAGCGTTATTTTACGCGGGGTATGGCGGTGAAAGTTAAATCGAGGAACAGGATAAGATAGATAAAATAAAAAATGGCATGTCATCTCAATCAAGGTGACATGCCCAAAAAATACGCCCGGTTTAAGCGTATTCAAATCCTAGCCCGGACGATGCGGCCGCTATTTATTTAACTGAAACAGTGACATGGTTTGCATATTATTAAAGACTTGGTATGACGCATTCAGTGAGGCTTGCTGCATCATATAAGTTGAAATAGCATCATACCAATCAGTATCTTGCAGTTGAGATAGCGTTGTTTTATTGGCAAGCGTCCGGTCAGCGCCGATAGAATCTAGGTTATCCAATTCATTAAGCTGAACGCCAAGTTCAGCACGCACGGCGGAAACATTGTTTAGTGCGTTGGTTAAACCACGGCCGGCCTTGTCCATTGCGGCCTGAACCGCGGCTTTGGTGGCATCATCGGCGCCAGCAAGCGGGGTTTCAAGGGCGCTGATCGCCAAATCCAGCGTAGCGAACAGATCGGACTGTACGCTACCGTCGGGTTCTTTTTGCGCATCCCCCGTTACGCCGTTAAATACAGCGGAACCTATATGGCTAACAGTCATTGAACGGGCGGCATCAACTTGTTGCTCAATGGCCTGGTATCCACCAACATAGTCCACGTTGGTCGCTCCCTGTACATACGGCGCGCTATCGGTATCATAGCCGGCAAAAATATAATTGCCGTTACCGTCGGTGCTGTTGGCCATATTCAGCAGTTGCGCTTTGATGCCGCGCAATTCTGTCGCTATAGACTGACGGTCATCATCGCTTTTCACCCCGCCACCGTTGATAACCTGAGTACTCGCAGCAATAACGGAATCAGCCACCTTTGACAGAATTGACTCTTCCAAAGACATACTCTGCCTGGCAAATGTGCGCGCCAGCGTATATTGACTGTTTTCCGACTCGGCCTGACTGAGCATCACTACCTGAGCTGCGGCTATGGGATCATCCGATGGATTAACAACACGTTTTCCCGTAGAAAGCTGCTCGCCACTTTTCTGCCAGACAGACTGACCGTTCAATATGCCTTGCATATTCTGCTGATATATCATGCTGGTGCTTAAACGCATGGTATCAATTCCTCTTTCTAAACGGTGGGTTAGCTACGAATCGACAGTAAAGCATCAAATATGGTTGATGCGGTTTGGATAACGGCGGCATTTGCCTGGTAATACTGTTGATAACGCAATAACTCGCCATATTCCTCATCCAGATTCACCCCGGACACCGACTGTTGTTCGGCAGTAAGTTGGGTAACGACGCCAGATTGTGACGTATTATTGATTTTCATGGTGTTAGTCTGGTTGCCGACATCAGCAATCAGGCTGGCATAGGCGCCAGTAATGGTGGATTTACCTTCTATGACTTTTTCGCTCTGTAATGCCAATAACGCTTTGGCATTAGTATTGTCGCTAGCGCCGCCAAATACCGGGTCTCCGTTGCCGTCCAGCACCTGATTGCCGTCTTCATCCAGCTTGATGGAAGCCGCGGCGATTTTACTGGAATCAGTAATGGCGACGCTCATATTCGTGATAACGTTGGCCAGCGGCTTCAGCGTAAAGCTATCGTTGGCGGAAGGCGTACCCGAAATCGCCACCTTCAACCCATCAAAATTCAAGCTGGAATCAGAGGTATCGACAGTTGCCGTGAATGTTGCATTATCAGATAAGCGAGTTACCTGCCAGTCGGCTCCATCATATTTGATCGTATAATCCGAAGCCTTGACTTCACCTGTCGCCGT
Organism: Brenneria goodwinii; assembly: GCF_002291445.1. Lineage (NCBI taxonomy): Bacteria > Pseudomonadati > Pseudomonadota > Gammaproteobacteria > Enterobacterales > Pectobacteriaceae > Brenneria > Brenneria goodwinii. The sequence continues at coordinate 2,230,690 of NZ_CP014137.1, forward strand.
GTAGCTGGCGGTCAGTTCCGCACTCCCCGCATTTGTCGTATTTTTTAGCACCGAAGCGCCGCCAAATGTGAAAAAGTCCCCACCGATCTCGCCATTCAGATCGTATCCGGCCTTATGCTGGGTATTAAACGCATCGGCAAAGGCCAAAGCCATCTGGCCCAGTTGGTTGCTGACGTTATCTAACGTCTCAGAACGGAAGGAAAGCAGCCCACTGAGGGAACCGCCGGTGATTGAGCTTTCCTTGACTTCACTGACGCCGGCAATCTTATCGTTATAACCGACCGTAATGCGGCTAGGATCGCTGCTGGAACTGACTGCAACCAGCTCATTGCTACGGGTTCCCTGCACCAGACTAAGACCGTTTTTGAGCGTAACGTTATAAACAACGCCATCCTGAACGGCAACATCAACACCAACCAGTTTATTCAGCTCATTGACTAATTGATCGCGCTGATCGAGCAGATCATTTGGCGTCTGACCCTGATTCGCTCCCGTCAGGCGGGTAATCTGGTTATTCAACTCGGCAATCTGGCTGGCGTAGGTATTGATCTGCCCAACCGTACTCTGAATTTGCGTATTAAGACCCTCGGCGGTGTCTTTTAGATATTTATCGGTTACCTTGAACTGATTGACCAATCCCTCTGCCTTGCCCAGCACAGTCTGGCGGGTCGATGAATCGCCTGCATTACTGGTCAGGTTCTGCAAGTTGGTAAAGAAATCCTGCAACGTTGCCGAAAGACTGGTGGTGCTATCAGCCAATAAATTATCAATCTTGGAGATTTGTTCGTAATAGCTGTTTATTGAACTACTTTGTGTTTGTGCGGCACGTAATTGCGTCGAAATGAAATCACTATATTCGCGGTTAATGCCGACCACGTTAACGCCATTGCCAATATAACCGGCTGAAGTGCTGGTGCTTACCGCCTGTGAAAGCAACACATTCTGTCGGTTGTACCCTGTCACAGCCTGGTTACTGATGTTATTACTCACCGTACTCAACGCCGCCTGTGCGCCTTTTAAGCCACTCATCGCGGTATTAATCAAATTGGACATGTGGAAGTTCCTTGTACACAGGCTTTGACAAAATGCCATGCGCTTATTAAATAAATGTGCCGCGAATGGCTATACCACACTCGCTTTGCCTGAATAAGTTATCGACCGGAAACAGCAAAACTTGAAAGAAAAATCAAAACAGCTGGCTTAAATCATGGGTATAGGCTTTGACCGCTTTTTCGCCCGCACTTTTCATCTGCTGAATCATACCGACCAGCTTTTTAGCGTATTGGGGATCGGTCGCATAACCGGCATTCTGCAAGGCGTGAGCAGCCTGCTCGGCGCTGCCGGCATTCGCCACATTGGCATAACGGGGATTTTGCGTCAGCAGTTTCACATAATCAGCGATAGCCTCTGCATAGGAGTCGTAAACCCGAAAGCTGGCCTTGACCTTTTTCGCCACCCCTTGTTCATATTCCGTCGTGGTTATCTCGGTAACCGGCCCATCCCAACGACTGCCGGCCTTGATGCCAAAAAGGTTATGACTTGGGCGCCCGTCTTCGGTGGGGATTTCACGCTGTCCCCAGCCTGACTCCAGCGCAGCCTGTGCAATGATTAAGTGATGAGGAATACCACTTTGCTGACTGGCCATCTGCGCCGGGATCGACAAACGGGAAACAAAGTTATCGCTGGACAGCGGCAGAGCGGATCCTTCCGCCGGCAATCTGGGCATGGCGCGACGTACAATTTGTTCTACCGCCGCCGCCGGCATGTTTTGCACCGCAACACGGTCAAATGTTAATGGCACGGACGCTTTGGGTTCGGTCGGCATGCTTCGCCCCCCGGACAGTTGCCGCACCATCACATCAGCTAATCCCAACCCTTTTCCTGCGACCTGCTGACCAATTTGCTGATCGTACATCGATGTATACAGACGCGTCTGCTCACTGCTGAAGAGCCCGTCCTGCGGCAGCGCGGCGCGCATACTCTTCATCATCATCTGGACAAAAACGCCTTCCATTTGTTGAGCCACCGCCCGAATCCCTTCTGCATTCTGGGGATTACCGGTCACCTGCCTTTTGAGAGCATTCAGCGATTGGGCGTCATATGCGGCGCTGCTCTGTATTTGTACATCGTTGTTCATCAGATAATTTCCAACTTGGCACGCAGACAACCCGCGCTTTGCATTGCCTGTAAGATGGACATCAGCTCCATTGGCGTTGCGCCTAACGAATTCAACGTACGCACGACATTATTCAAATTGGCGCTGGCGTTAACGCGCTGCAACGCTCCACCGCTCTGCTGGACGGCAATTTCAGTTTGTGGTGTAACAACCGTCTGCCCGCCGGCAAATGGCGTATCGGGCTGATTGACATTCGCTTGCTGGTTGATCGTCACCGACAGATTGCCCTGAGCAACGGCACAGTTCCCCAACACGACGTCGCGGTTCATCACCACCGAGCCGGTGCGGGAATTAATAATTACTTTGGCATCCTGTGCGCCCATATTGATTTCAATATTTTGAACATCTGCCAGGAAACGAACCTGCGAACTATTACCATGTGGAACCATAACCTGGACGGTACGTGAATCTAATGGCGTCGCGCTGCCGCTAAGACCAGAACGGTTGATGGCGTCGCTAATGCGTTGCGCCATGGTAAAATCATCTTCGTTCAGTTGCAGAATGATAGTATTCGTGGAGCCGAACGTGTTCGGCAATTCACGCTCAATAATCGCGCCATTGCTGATACGACCGCCGGCAAGCTGGTTAACCTGAACGCTGCTGCCGCCGGCGGCGGCGCCGGCTCCGCCAACCAGTACGTTGCCTTGCGCTAATGCATAGACCTGATTATCAACACCCTTTAATGGCGTCATCAACAATGTCCCGCCGCGCAGACTTTTGGCGTTCCCCATCGAAGAAACGACAACATCAATATTTTGCCCGGCTCGGGCAAACGGCGGCAACTTTGCCGTGACCATTACCGCAGCGACATTCTTAAGCTGCATATTGGTTCCGGTCGGGACGGTAATACCCAACTGGGAAAGCATGTTATTCAGGCTCTGCGTCGTAAAAGGCGTCTGCATGGTTTGGTCGCCTGACCCATCAAGCCCGACCACCAATCCGTAACCAATCAGTGCGTTATCACGCACGCCCTGAACATTCACCAGATCGCGAATCCGCTCTGCCGAAACGGGCATGCTGGTCAGCGCCAGCAGGGCAAACAGAACGGTGAAAAATGAAGTAATCCGCATCAGGCGCCTCTTTATTAACTTAGAACGGAGAAACATTAAGGAAGAACCGCTGCAGCCAGCCCATGTTTTGCGCTTCATTGATATAACCGTTGCCTACATATTCTATACGCGCATCGGCAACCTGCGTTGAAGGCACTGAGTTAGTGCCGCTAATGGTTCTGGGATTCACCACGCCAGAGAAACGGATGAACTCAGTTCCCTGATTGATCGCAATCTGTTTTTCGCCCACCACATTCAGGTTGCCATTCGGTAAAACCTGATTAACGGTAACCGTAATCGTACCGCTGAATGTGTTGTTGGCATTCGCCCCGCCCTGACCGGCGAACTCATTTGTCCCCGATGCATCCAGGGTTGCTCGGTTATTGCCAAAAAGCCCTTCCAGATAACGCGGTGTGGTGCCGAAGCCAAAAGTGGATGACCCATCACGGCTTGCGCTGGCCGACGAACTCTTGCTGGCACTTACGTTTTCCTGCAACACGATGGTCAGGGTGTCTCCCACATTACGAGGACGGCGATCTTCAAACATCGGCTGATAGCCGTAGTTCATTGGCTGGCTTGTTTGAAAAATAGATCCATTAGACGCAGTCATCACCATCGGAGTCGGTTGAGCTGTTGTCGGGCCAGTCACAACTTTATCGTGTGGAATATAGGCGCAGCCGTTGAGTGTCAACATCATGAACAAGGCCAACAGACGCGGTCGGCGGAATTGTTGGATAGCAACCGACTTTGCATTCATCATCACTACGGATATCGCCTTAATTAAAAATATTTCAAAATATTCATAGGGTAACTGCAACACGGAACGCTCTCGCCGGATATTCTGAACGCGCCATGCTATTACCCTTTTTACCATGACTTATTACAGTTGGGTCAGCTTCTGCAACATTTGGTCAGAAGATGAAACCGCCTTGCTGTTAATCTCATAAGCACGCTGTGTCTGAATCATGGAAACCAACTCTTCGGCCACATTAACGTTCGAGGTTTCAACATACTTCTGATACAACAAACCGGCGCCGTTCAGGCCCGGATTGCTTTCATTCGGCGCCCCGGAGCTTTCGGTTTCCATGTATAAATTTTCACCGACGCTTTCCAGCCCGCTGTCATTGATAAAAGTCGTCAGCGTTAATTGTCCGACCTGCGTCGCTGCAGTCTGACCTTGCTGGGTGACGCTGACAATACCGTCACGACCAATCGTCATTTCAATGGCATTGGCGGGAATGGTTATCGCCGGCTGCACCAGAAAACCGCTGGACGTCACCAACTGACCGTTGCCATCCAGTTGAAAAGCGCCATCGCGGGTATATGCCGTTGTACCATCCGGCAGTTGTACCTGGAAAAAGCCCTGTCCCTTGATCGCCACATCCTTGGAGTTTCCCGTTTCAGAGAAGGCCCCCTGGGTATGTATACGCTCGGTTGATACCGGGCGAACGCCAGTCCCTAACTGCAAACCAGACGGCAACATTGTCTGCTCGGATGACTGAGCGCCCGGCTGACGAACGGTCTGATACAGCAAATCCTCAAACACCGCACGCTGACGTTTGAACCCATTGGTGCTGACGTTTGCCAGGTTATTGGAAATAACATCCATATTGGTTTGCTGGGCATTCAGACCGGTTTTCGCAATCCACAAAGAACGGATCATCTAGTCACTCCTGTGCGCGCTCTGGCGCTTAACTCATTGCTAATATCTGATTAGCGCGTTGGGCATTATCATCGACGCTGCTGATCACTTTCATCTGCATTTCGAAGCGTCGGGCGTTGGCGATCATATCCACCATGGTATTAACCGGATTGACGTTACTGCCTTCCAACACGCCGGGCATCACTTGCACGGTAGGATCGTTAGGCAGCACATTACCGCGTTGTTGCTGCGCTTGTGTCGTGAGACGGAATAAACCATCGTCAGAGCGCGTCACTTCCTGCCCTGTCGCCTGTACCAGTTTCAATCGTCCTAGCTGAGCGATGGTATTTGGCGGATCGCCGGCATTCAATGCGGAGATGGTTCCATCCGACGCAATAGTGATTTGGGCCTGGGGAGGAACTTCAATCGGCCCGCCGTCACCTTGCACCAAATGCCCCTGGATCATCAGTTCACCGTCGGCATTGATCTCTATATTGCCGTTACGGGTGTATGCTTCATTGCCATCCGCCGCCTGGACAGCCAACCAACCGTCTTTCGAGAGAGCGACATCCATCGCCCGACCGGTATAGTCCATTATCCCTTGCGTCATATCGGCGCCGGGCGTCGAGGCGACAACCAGCGTGCGGGTGGGTAGTGACAACCCATTCACCGGTACTGCGCGCAGCGCCGAAAGTTGGGCGCGAAAACCCGGTGTCGATGCATTGGCCAGATTGTGAGCGGTGACGGCCTGCTGTTCCAGCGTCTGACTCGCCGCCCCCATCGCGGTGTAAATAGCATGATCCATGCAATATCTCCGTTAAAATAATTAACGCAGGCTGATCAGCGTTTGCAGAATGGCATCCTGCGTTTTAATGGTCTGCGAATTGGCCTGATAGTTGCGTTGAGCCACAATCATATTGACCAGTTCTTGACTCATATCGACGTTAGAACTTTCCGTCGCCTGACCGATCAGCTTACCCAGATTGCCGGTACCGGCCAGATTAACCACCGCCTGCCCGGAGTTATCGGTCGCCGACCAGACGTTATCGCCCTCGGGAGATAACCCCTCAGGGTTGGCGAAGCTGGCTAATACAATCTGCCCCAGAACCTGTTGTTTCTGGTTGGAATAGGTACCGACGACGGTGCCGTCGTCATTGATGCTATAACCCGTCAATTCACCAGGCGCGTAGCCGTTCTGAGTCGGTGATTTGGTGCTGTTATCGCTGTTTTGCTGGGTACTGCCGGTAAAACTCAACGTAAACGGGCTTGGCGCAGAACCATTCAGCGAGTTCATCTCAAGCGTAAAAGGCCCCGGCGTCGTTATCGTGCCGTTAGAGGAAAATTCAAGGTCTATCTGTTGAAAATCGGAGGTGCTGTCGCTGGTGTCTTTAGCGTAGGCGCTCCACTGATTGTCGTCCACCTTAACAAAATAGAGTGCGAAATCGTGGGCGTTGCCCAGGCTGTCGTAGGTGGTGATGGAACCTTTATAGTTTGAGGTATCAGCCGGGTTGGTTTCATCCCAGATCTTGGTCTCATCCGAAGAGTTCAGGTTGGCGATAATGGAAGCCACAGTGGTCGCCTGAGCCGCCATGGCATCTTCGGGAATAGTCAGCCCGACGGGATCGGCCCCCTGCTGGATAGTCGGCGGCGTACCGGTTGCCGGATAGCCGGTCAACTGCATACCCTGCATATTGACGATATTACGGGCGCTATCCAGCGTGAACTGACCATTGCGGCTGTAATAAACAGAGCCGTTGGTATCTTGCATACGGAAAAAACCGCTGCCGCTGATGGCGATATCCAGCGCGCGTGAACTGCTGGTAACGGTGCCGTTGCTGAAATCCTGCATCACGGCAGCGACCTGGGTACCCATTCCGACCTTGGAACCCGCGAACATATCGGCAAAAGAGACCGTGCCGGATTTAAATCCTACCGTTGCCGAGTTGGCAATATTGTTGCCGATGACATCCAGGTTATTGGATGCGGCGTTTAACCCGCTGACCGCCTGCGAAAAACCCATGTTGCTCTCTCCAGATAAATTGATTACTTCGTATTCCAATCATGCTGTCGCACTGGAATAGTATGACGTTCGATGACTGTTACAGGATCTGCCGTACATCTTCCAGCGTGGCTTTACCGCGCAGGCCGAGATCCAGCAAAGCCCCGGAATCGCTGTTGGTCACGCTGTTGACCAGCGCATAATTCAACGGCTGCACCACCTGCTGCGCGCCGTTGGCGCTGGCGGCAATAGACACGGTGTAGGCGCCATCCGGCGCGGCTGTGCCGTCTGTCGTTTTGCCGTCCCAGGTAAAGGAGTGTACGCCGGCAGACAAAGCGCCCAGATCCAGAGACTGAACAACTTTGCCGGTACTGTCGGTAATCGTCGCGGTGACCGTGTCCGCCGCTTGCTCCAGCTCCAGCCCGAACGGCGTCGTCGTCTCACTCCCGACTAGCACCTCGCTTCCAGGCACCATCACCCCATGACCAATCAGGGTCGTTGCCTGCAACGACTGATTGTTATTGATCTGACCGGAGATAGAACCCAGCGTCGTATTGAGTTTTTCAATACCGCTTACGGTATTAATCTGCGCCAACTGACTTAATAACTGATCGTTATCCATCGGATTGGTTGGATCCTGATTCTGCAACTGTGCAACCAACAGCGTCAGAAACTGATTTTGCAGATCGACACTGCCGGTGCCGGTTGTGGTCGTTGTCGAACTGGCCGCTGTTTGCGTTGCCGAGCTCGTATCGTTAATGGTAATTGACATGCCATTCCCCCGGTTTATTGACCAATCGTCAGCGTTTTCAACATCATCGTTTTCGTGGTGTTCAATACTTCTACGTTTGCCTGATAACTGCGTGATGCTGAAATGGTGTTAACCATTTCCGACACCGGATCGACATTCGGCATACGTACATACCCCTGAGCGTCCGCTAAAGGATTGCCTGGTTCATAAACCAAACGAGCAGGCGACGGGTCATCAACGACGCCGGAAACTCGCACACCACCGGTGGACTGGCCAGGCGCCGCATTCACCTCGAACACCACCTGTTTGGCGCGATAAGGTTCTCCATCCGGGCCGGTAACGCTGTCGGCATTCGCCAGGTTACTGGCGCTCACGTTCATGCGCTGCGATTGCGCGGCAAGCGCGGAACCAGAAATCTCGAATATATTTAATAACGACATAAAACCTTACCTTTCATCACGCTAATATCACGAACCAGACTGTAATACCGTCATCATGCCTTTGATTTGACCGCTCAAAACCGTCAGGCTGGATTGATATTTCAGGCTGTTGTCGGCAAAATTGGTGCGCTCGCGATCCATGTCCACGGTGTTGCCGTCCAGTGCCGGCTGGTCGGGAACGCGGTATAACAGATCAAGCTCCGGCGGCTGGAAATTCTGTGCGGGAATATGCCGTACAGAGGTGGTTTTTAAAGCAATACCCGTACCTTCCGCTCGGCCCTGTTCCATCACTTTACTTAGCTGACTGGCGAAATCGATATCCCTTGCCTGGTAGCCAGGGGTGTCCGCATTGGCTATATTTGCAGCCAGAATTTCCTGCCGCTGGGCACGCAAGTTCAACGCTTCCTGTTGAAACCGCAATGAGGCGTCTAATTTATCGAGCATGCTCCCTCCGCAAGTTAGAATTTAGAGCAGATAGGATAATTCTCATTATGGCGATGCCATCGAATGAATAGACATAAAATGCGGCTCTATTTATTGCCTTAACCTCAGGCGTAAGCCATTACACTGGCGCACGGATATGCCATTATCTGGAGATCGCATATGAAGATACAAAATAACCTCATATGGCTACTGATCTGTTTGTCAGTATCGCCGCGCGGTTATGCTGCAGCGACTGATCTTCCGACACAGTTAAATGAATTTTTTTCCGCACGCTATAAGGGGAGCCCCAATACGACTGTTAAGGTCGTGGTAAAATCGCCAGACTCACAGTGGCCACAGTGCGAAAGGCCGCAAATATCCTTACCGACAAGTACGCGCACCTGGGGTAATATCAGCGTTTCGGTTCGTTGCGGCCAGCAGCGTAAGTTCATCCAGACCGAGGTTCAGGTGACCGGACACTATGTGGTGAGCAGCCGTATCGTAAACCGCGGCGCAAAACTGGAAAGCAAGGATCTGCGCCTGAATAAAGGCCGCCTTGACCAGTTGCCGCCACGCGCCATACATACTCTGAGCGAGGCTGAAGGCGCGATTACCCTGCGTGATCTGACGCCGGGACAACCAATAACCGCATCCATGCTACGCAGAGCATGGATAATTAAGGCCGGTCAGAATGTTCAGGTGTTCGCTCAGGGAGAAGGCTTTACAATCAACAGCGAGGGTAAGGCTATGAATAATGCGGCGATTGGTCAGTCGGTCAGGGTCAGAACCGCATCAGGCCAAATAATAAGCGGCATCGCCGGCGATGATGGGATAATTCTTATTCCACAGTAATTTATTAAAGCTTTTTTGCCATATGCCGATGATATACACAAGGTCATTGAAGGCTATGTTTTCCCCAACTGGACTGTAGCGTTTATCTACATGTATCAGATTGATAATTAACTTATTTTATCCTCATTTCAGAGGGATTGATTTTATGAGTATTGATCGTACCCAGCCGCTGAAACCAGTCAGTCAGGTTCAGCAGCGCGAACCGGGTGAGGTATCCAAGCCCAAACGTAAACAGACTGAAGCACAGACCGAAATCAGCGCCACGCAGGTAAAACTCAGCGATGCGCAGGCTAAATTAATGCAGCCTGGCACGAGCGATATTGATATGAATCGGGTCGAAACACTGAAACAAGCTATCCGTGATGGCTCGTTGAAAATCGATGTTGAAAAAATCGCTGATGCGTTAATCAAAGACACTCAGGACTTCTTAGCAAGTAATTAATCACGATGGAAAAACTACAAACGATACTCGATAAGTTGCTGAATAATCTGAATGACCTACAGCAGGTTATGTCGGATGAGCAAACACAGCTATGTGCCGGCCAAATCAATAGCGGCGCACTTCAACAAGTTACCGAGAAAAAAAGTTCGTTATTGGCAACAATGCAATATCTGGAGACATGTCGTCATGAAGAAGAATCATTGAAAAAACTTCAGGCGCCATATGAAGATATAGAAGCGTTAGCAGAGCGCTGGCAACAGATACAGCAGCTAACGAAAAGTCTGCGAAACAAAAATCAGCATAATGGCATGCTGCTCAATCAACATATTTCCCACACTGATAAAGCGCTCGAAGTACTAAGGCCGCGTCACGGACAGTCACTATATGGACCAGACGGTCAAGCGAAAGGCGCCAATTTTTCTGGCCGTAAAATCAGCATCTAAATGTCTCTTATCATTCATGTAGAGACATTCCTTCAGCAATTTATTTCTTCAATAATATCTATTGATATTACTTATAGTTAACCGCCAGGCTGATACTGTTTACGTTAAACGCCCGGTTAAGCCTTCCGCCGCCTTCTATGTAGTATATAAAACGGAATTCACTATTAGCGGGTACGCCGCTAAAACTTCGCGTCTGCCCACTTGCTCCATCCAGTTTCACACACCGCCGAAGTGTGCAAAGCCGGACAATCAATCCGACGGGTTCAGGAGACAAAGACTCATAACGCCAGTAGATCAGGGTAACGCTCTTCTCGCTACCGACCGCCATATTAGGGCTAGGCAAAAATGCCGGAGAAGAGGCGGTGACGCCGCGATGCTCCAGCACTACCCCTCTTTGACTGGCATTCCACGCGCCCGGCGTAGCAAAAACCGCAGCAGGAACAATGATAAATAGTGCGGCAACCGCTATCCGGGCAAGTCTCATTGCGCCTCTCCGATAATCGAAGTCATGCGGATCTGCCGATTGTCACTGATTTCCAGATTAGAAAGCACCGCCATATTCGGCAAGCTACGATGTAGGAAACGAGCCAGCAATCCACGCAATGCATGATTGACCAATAATACCGGAGGCGCTCCCAGCATTTCCTGTCGTTGCAGCGCCTGTTTTGCCTGCGCCAGCAGCCTATCGGCCAGACCTGGCTCAAGTCCCCCGCCGCCTTGTAAAGCCTGAAGCAGCAGGCGTTCCAACGACCCATCCAGTCCAATCACCTGCAGCTCGCTATCGCCAGGGAACCACTGCTGTGTTATGGCTCGTCCCAGAGCAACCCGGACAACAGTTGTTAACTCATACGGATCAGGTTGCACCGGCGCATGTTCGGCCAGTGTTTCCATAATGGTTCGCATATCGCGAATAGAAACGTTTTCGCTCAGTAGATTCTGTAAAACCTTATGCAAGGTCGTTAACGTCACGACCCCCGGAATAAAGTCTTCCGCCAGCTTTGGCATTTCCTGCGCGACACGATCCATCAACTGCTGCGCTTCTTGTCGTCCAAAAAGTTCGCTGGCATGCATACTAATTAAATGATTAAGATGCGTTGCAACAACGGTACTGGCTTCTACTACCGTATATCCCTGAGTTTGCGCCTGCTCTTTTATTCCACTTTCTATCCATACGGCCGGCAGCCCAAATGCGGGATCTTTGGTTATCTCTCCCGGGAGTTCACCAACCGCATTACCCGGATTAATCGCCATCCAGCGGCCGGGATAGGCTTCGCCATGACCAACCTCTACCCCTTTCATCAGAATACGATAGCTGGCAGGCTGTAGTTCCAAATTGTCACGAATATGTACAACAGGCGGCAGATAGCCCATTTCCTGAGCAAATTTCTTTCTGATGCTACGAATTCTGCCAAGCAACTCGCCATCCTGCTGAAAATCTACCATAGGAATAAGCCGATACCCCACCTCCATGCCTAATGGATCTTCCAGTTGAACATCCGCCCAACTGGCTTCAACCACCTTATGCTTTTCCATTGAGGAAGGCTCGGGAGCCACAGCGGGCATTTTCTGTTGCGCGCCGCGCATCCACCAGGCTAACCCCAACAATGACGCTGTAAAAAGCAGAAACACGAAATTAGGCATCCCGGGCACCAGGCCTATTAATCCTAGTACGGCCGCACTTAACACCATCACCCGGGGATTGTTAAACAACTGGGTAACCATCTGCTGACCGACGTCCTGATCGGTGCTGACGCGCGTCACAATCACACCAGCGGCAGTCGAGATAACCAACGCCGGAATTTGAGCCACCAGACCATCGCCGATGGTCAGTAGGGTGTAACTTTCAGCGGCCTGGCCCACTGGCATATTATGCTGAATGACGCCGACCAGTAATCCGCCAATAATATTGATCACCATAATCATCAGGCCGGCGATGGCGTCGCCACGCACAAACTTGCTGGCGCCATCCATCGAACCGTAGAAATCCGCTTCCTGGGTTACTTCGGAACGGCGTTTTTTTGCCTCATCTTCCCCAATCAGTCCAGCGTTCAGATCGGCATCGATAGCCATCTGTTTACCTGGCATACCATCCAACACAAAGCGCGCGCCCACTTCGGCGATACGTCCGGCGCCCTTGGTGATAACCATAAAGTTAATTAACACCAAAATGATAAAAACCACGATACCGATGGCGAAATTACCGCCGACCAGAAAGTGGCCGAATGCTTCAACGACTCGCCCCGCCGCCGCAGTCCCGGTGTGACCTTCCAGCAGGATAATACGTGTCGACGCCACGTTAAGAGATAAACGCAGTAGTGTTGAGAACAACAGGATGGTGGGAAAAGCGGCAAACTCTAGCGTCCGCTGGGTAAACATGGCGACCAGCAACACCATGATGGAAAGCGCGATGTTGAAAGTAAATAACAGATCCAGAATAAACGGCGGCAGTGGCAACACCATCATAGACAAGATCAGCAGGATCAAGACTGGTCCGGCTAATATTTGCCACTGAGTGCTTTTAAAGTTACCTGGTAAACGTAATATAGAGGCCAAATTAGCCATCAGCAGTATTCTCTTTAGCAAAATCCAGTGCATCCGGCACCGGTAGGTGTTTAGGTTTTCTCGGGATTAATCCACCTTCACGCTTCCAGCGTTTCAATTGATAAACCCAAGCCAAGACCTCTGCAACAGCAGCATACAACGCGGCCGGAATATGATGTCCGACTTCAGAATGACGATACAACGCACGAGCCAAAGGCGGAGCATCTAAAACAGGTATTCTATGCTCAGCACCCAGTTCGCGAATGCGCAAAGCAATTTCTCCGGCGCCTTTTGCCAACACCTTGGGCGCGTTCATTTTTTTCTCGTCATATTGCAATGCAACGGCATAATGCGTCGGGTTGGTCACTATCACATCGGCTTTAGGCACATCGGCCATCATTCTTCGTTGAGCCATGGCCCGCTGCTGCTGACGAATTCGACCTTTAACATGGGGATCGCCTTCGCTTTCCTTGTGTTCATCACGAATCTCTTGTTTAGTCATACGCAATTTCTTGATATGGCTCCAGATTTGCCAGAACACATCAAATGCCACCATTGGCACAAGCCCCATAATGACAAGAAAGCCGCAAATCACCGCCAGATTTAATGCGTGCCCCAGAGCAGCCATAGGCGGCTCCGATATCAAATGCAGCATCTGTGGCCAGTTATGCAATAAAAACCATGTGGTTACTGTCCCCACCATCAATGATTTCAATATCGCTTTAAAAAGTTCAGCTAATGACTGTGATGAAAATAGCCGTTTTAAGCCAGATATCGGATTTAGCTTTTTTAAATCAAATTTAATTGATTTAGCACTGAATAATACCCCGCCTAATAGCATCGGCGCGGATAAAGCGACCAACACCGAGCCCAACATAATGGGGATCAGCGCCATCACCCCCAGCTTCAGTAATACGCCAATATGGCGCAGCATCTGAGTCTCATCGCCGATGGTTTCGTAATTAAAAGACAGTCCCTGGCTAACCATTAAGGCCAACTTACGCGCCATCGTTTCTCCGCCCATCCATAATATGGCTAACCCCGCCATCATCATCAGAATAGAGCTCAACTCTCGGGATCGGGGGATCTGGCCATCTTCGCGGGCCTTCTCCTCTTTATGGGGAGTGGGGGATTCTGTTTTTTCCAGATCGCTATCTTCAGCCAATACCGCTTCCTGTAATTACTACTTGGGATAGGATTTTGCTGCTTAGCATGACAAATATGAAAAAACTTTATGGCTGGAACAACGGGAAAAACCTATGTTTCTTTGATGGATAGTCGCCTGGCGGGCGAAAGGGAAATTCGATTTAGCTAATTACGGCCCGATAACGCGGCCATAAAATCAGCCCAATGATGATGGATAAAATCTCACACCAACGCGTACGCGGCATCGCCACAGCACACGTTGGTTTTGAGCAACAAGACTAGAAACCCAAGCTATCCAGCAGATCGTCAACCTGATCCTGGTTAGAAACAACGCCTGCCGCGCTTTTATCGACCTGAGGACCATTCAGCAAACCATCATTGGCGCGTTTGGGAGCAGCGGTTTTCTCAGGCATATTTTCCAACAGCACCATCAGTAACTGTTTCTCAATTTCCTGAATAACATCCATCATGCGTTTGATAACCTGACCAGTCAGATCCTGGAAATCCTGCGCCATCATGATTTCCAGCAGTTGCGCATTGGTAAATGAGGTCTGCTCCGGTACGCCTTCGAGGTATTTACGCGTATCGGTTACTAATTCACGCGCGTCGGCCAGTTCAATCGGATTCTCAAACCACTGATCCCAACGGGATTTCAGCGACTTGGCATCAGCCTCTAACTGGTTCTGACGCGGTTGCGCCGCTTCAACGCAGCTCAGCGCCCGCTCTGCTGCCTGAGCCGTCATCTGGACAACATAGTCAAGACGATCGCGAGCATCAGGAATGGCTTCCGCTGCTTCCGCGATCGCACTGTCCAAACCTAATTCCCGCAGGCTGTCACGCAGCATACGGGTTAATTGACCGATACGAGAAATAATCTCTGTAGCTGACGCCGTGTCATTTACGGGCGGCATTGGATGTGGCTTCATAAGATCCCCTTACATACCCAGTTTTTCAAAAATCTTACTCAGCTTCTCTTCCAAGGTAGCAGCAGTAAATGGTTTAACAACATAACCACTAGCACCAGCCTGTGCTGCGGCGATAATATTTTCTTTCTTTGCTTCCGCCGTCACCATCAACACCGGGAGTTTTGAGAGCGCAGCGTCAGCACGAATAGTTTGCAGCAACTCCAAACCATCCATATTGGGCATATTCCAGTCAGAAATAACGAAATCGAAAGCACCAGCACGAAGCTTATTCAGCGCGTCAGCACCATCTTCCGCTTCTTCTACATTATTAAAGCCCAGTTCCTTTAGTAGGTTGCGAACAATTCGGCGCATTGTCGAAAAATCATCCACTACTAAAAATCTGAGTTCTTTATCGGCCATACCTACTCCTAAAATATTTATTGCTCACCGGGAGCTGCTATATACGTAATGCCTGTCCGGCAGAAATTTGCGCCAGCATCCGCTGGCTAACCTGGTGCAGATTCACTACTTCGTCGACGCCCCCCATAGCGATAGCTTCACGCGGCATGCCAAATACCACGCAACTTGCTTCGTCTTGTGCCAGGGTATAGGCACCGGCCTGATGAAGTTCCAACAAACCGGCAGCTCCGTCGTTTCCCATTCCCGTAAGGATAACCCCTACAGCATTTCGCCCGGCATACTGAGCAACCGAACGAAACAATACATCAACCGATGGACGGTGACGGTTAACCGGCGGGCCGTCATTCAAGCGCACCTGATAATTTGCGCCGCTGCGCGCCAGTTCAAGATGCCGTGCGCCTGGAGCAATATAGGCATGGCCTGGTAAAACACGCTCGCCATCCTCAGCTTCTTTCACCGTAATCTGACATAACTTATTCAGCCGCTCGGCAAAAGACTTGGTGAATCCTGGGGGCATATGCTGCGTAATCAGCAATGCAGGGCTTGTCGGCGGCAGAGGCTGCAACACGTGACGTATCGCCTCGGTTCCCCCTGTCGATGCGCCAATAGCGATAAGTTTTTCGCTGCTGAGCAATGGCGTATGTTGGATAATCGCCATTGGCTCATTGGTTTTACTGCGTTGCGGCAGTCGCGCCTTGGCGGCCATGCGAATTTTTTCAGCGATCAGTTCGCTGTATGCCAGCATGCCTTCGCGGATACCTAACTGCGGTTTTGTCACAAAATCGATAGCCCCCAACTCCAGGGCGCGCAGGGTGATTTCAGAGCCTTTTCCCGTTAGAGACGACACCATAACCACCGGCATTGGGCGTAAACGCATTAATTTTTCAAGAAAATCCAAGCCGTCCATACGCGGCATTTCGACATCCAGCGTTAATACCTGCGGATTGAATTTTTTAATTAAATCACGGGCGACTAATGGATCAGGAGCCGTCGCAACCACTTCCATATCAGGGTGGCTGTTAATGATTTCGGTCATGATCTGACGCATAAGGGCAGAGTCATCAACACATAGCACTTTAATTTTGTTCATTATCTTTCCTTAGCCAGTCCATAAACCGTCTGCCCGCGCAAATAGAATTCTCGACTAATCTGACTAAAATTTTCTGAATGTCCGGCAAATAGCAACCCGCCTGGCTTAAGCAGCGGAACAAAGCGACGCAAGATACGCTCCTGCGTTTCTTTATCAAAATAAATCATTACGTTACGGCAAAAAATAGCGTCAAAAGGCGCAGGGACGGACCACTCGGGCGCTAACAGATTTAATTGCTGAAAATGCACCATGGCCGCCAGTTCCGGCCGAACGCGCACCAGCCCGCTATGCGGCCCGGTACCACGTAAAAAAAATCGCTGTAATTGCTGTGGAGAAAGCGAACGTAATTCTTCCTGACGATAGATTCCGGCCGTCGCTTTTTCCAACACCTGCGTATCAATATCACTGGACACAACCTTACAACTGCTGTCGGCCCGGTTGCCAAACACCTCGGCAAGCGTCATGGCAAGGGAATAAGGCTCCTCGCCCGTTGATGCCGCGGTACTCCAGACGGAGTAGCCATTAGGCCGCTTGCGGGCATGCTCAGCTAATATCGGAAAGTGGTGAGCTTCCCGGAAAAATGCCGTCAGATTGGTTGTCAGCGCATTAATAAAAGCCTGCCATTCAGCGCTGTTAGGGTCGGACTCCAATAGTGCAAGATATTGGCCGAAATCGTGAATCCCAAGCAAACGTAAACGCCGGACTAAACGGTTATAAACCATTTCTCTTTTGTGATCGGCCAGCACAATACCAGCACGCTGATAGATTAGCTGGCTGATGCGTCGGAAATGGACATCCGACAGCGGCAACCGGTCTACCATCTGCGTCAAGATAGAAGCAGGCTCAGGGCGATTTTGCGATGGTATGCTTTTCATATTAAACCGCCCGAATATCTATTTTTGCTATGGTCTTTTCCAATCTGAACGTCCCTTACAGCTATAGCAGGTTTGTCTTTGTTATCATTTATCAGATGTTCATCTTGTTGTAATGCAAGATTAAAAATCTGACTCTGTATTGGTCAGTGCCGCGGGCCGTTCACTTTCGGAACCGACCGCGACACGTGTTCTACTAACGCTGCATTCTGCTAGGTGGTTCTATCCATCTCAGTAACAGCTTGCACGACTTACTCAATTACCCACAAACAACTTCATAAAGAGCCTGGGGGGACACGGCTGACAAACTCGTCAAATGCGCAAACGTTCATAACAAGACCAGGGCGGCATTTTGGCCGTATCCACAAAGCGCGAGTCTTATTAGAATGTTTCCCAGTTCTCCGCTGATTGGTTTTCTTTCCTATTCTTATCACCGTTCTCAGCAACGGCTAACAGCGCCGGTTTCTGACGGTTTTCCGTTTGCGGCGCCCGGTACAGGCTCCCATTGGCATCAGGAATACGAAATACCGCAACAGCCTGGTTGAGAATCCTTACCTGCTCTTCCAACGCCACGGCGGCGGAAGCGGACTGCTCAACTAAGGCGGCGTTTTGCTGCGTTACGCTATCCATTTCCGTAACGGCCTGACTGACCTGATCGATGCCTTTGCTTTGTTCATCGGAAGCGGAGGCAATCTCGCCCATGATGTCAGTAACCCGAGTGACCGCACTGACAATTTCCGCCATCGTTTCCCCTGCACTTTCAACCAGTACAGAACCTTCATCGACACGATTTACAGAATCTTCAATCAAACCCTTAATTTCTTTTGCCGCCTGAGCGCTGCGTTGCGCCAGGTTACGCACCTCTCCCGCCACAACCGCAAAGCCACGGCCTTGTTCCCCGGCGCGGGCGGCTTCAACCGCCGCGTTCAGAGCCAGAATATTGGTCTGGAAAGCAATGCCGTCAATCACACTGGTAATATCGGCAATTTTTTGCGAGCTGCCCGCAATGTTGTGCATCGTTTTAACAACATTATCGACCACTTTCCCTCCCTTCTGCGCCGTTTCCGATGCGCTTAACGCCAACTGGCTCGCCTGCCGGGCATTCTCGGCGTTCTGTTTCACCGTCGAGGTCAATTGCTCCATGCTGGCAGCGGTTTCTTCCAGTGAAGCGGCCTGCTGTTCGGTACGAGAGGAAAGATCGTTATTGCCCGCACTAATTTCAGTGGCGCCGGTATAAATGGCATCTGTTCCGTGACGCACCGCGCTTACCGTGGTAACAAATTCACTCTGCATATTTCGCAGGCTGTCGGCCACCACGCCCATTTCGTTTTTGCTGTGGAAGTCGATCGTTTTCGTCAGATCCCCTCGGGCAAGCAGACGAATATGTTCAACGATGGCATGAAGTGGCCGGGTTATGAGTTTTTGGATGCCGAACCAAGCCATCAACACCAAAATCAGGACCAAAACAATGATGGTGCCTAATACCCAAAGCGCTGAATCGTAAGCAGCTTTGTTTTCTGCAATGCCCGTGCGATATAACTTCTCACTGTCTGCCTGATAGGCGTAATACGCCTTTTCAAAATTGTCCTGGAATGCCTGCGTAGGCTGTTCGACAAATTTTTCAAATTCATCGTTGGAAAGAAACTGGGCCAGCTCTGCCAGGGCTTGATGCAGCGCCACATAGTTTTCTTTCACCGCACTGGCAACGGTCGGATCCTGATGCGTAACAAGCGCCATTTTCTCATAATGACTAAAGTGCTCGTTCGCAGAATTCAGTTGTGATTTAGCCAAAGCGAGCAATTCATCAAAAGCCGCGCCGGTACCTTGTCCTTCTTTGTCCAGCGCAATGCGAATACCTGCCCGGTTTAGCGTATTTCGCGTTTGTAATAAATATGACCATGTGGCATCTAATTCTGATTTTTTCTGATTAATAACCTGTGTTGAACTAAAAATCTCGTTATCTGTTTTTAATGAGCTAAAGAATAAACCTGCTGAAATCAGCTGAAGTGCGCCAAAAAAAGCCAAGATAAGAATCAAACTTGTCACAACTTTTATACGACTGAACATGTCATTTCCCTTGAGTAGATCAACTTTTGCTAGTAGTAGCACTTGGTAGTATCGGCATGGTTTCGAATATCTTTACGATTTTTCGAATTAGGAGGGGCGCAAAAGAGGGAAAGCGTGGGGCCGCAGATGGCCCCACAGATAAGCGAATAACTCAGACTTTCGTCACGCTGTCGACCAGCGCCATTTCTTCACTGCTAAGCAGTTTTTCAATATCAACCAGGATCAGCATTCTTTCACCTAACGAACCCAATCCCGTCAGGTATTCCGTTGATAGAGTGACGGCGAATTCCGGCGCCGGACGAATTTGATCGGCTGTCAAGGAAAGCACATCGGATACGCCATCAACGACGATCCCGACAACCCGCTGTCCGAGATTTAAAACGATAACGACGGTATTGTCGTCGTAATCGACTTCCTGCTGAGCAAATTTAATACGCAGATCGACAATGGGCACGATTACGCCACGCAGATTAGTGACGCCTTTAATAAAGGCCGGGGTATTGGCAATGCGGGTTACCTGATCATAACCTCGGATTTCCTGCACCTTTAAGATATCAACGCCATATTCTTCATCACCCAGAGTAAAAATTAAGAACTCCTGTCCTACAGTTTCACCCGTCAGCTTCGTGACGTTTGCAAGTCCAGTCATGTTTTCCACTTTTTATCAACCTTCTATGTATTGTTAAGCTGCGGTTTCAACCACGCGTTTTTCCCGATTAAGCGCCTGTAACGCTGAAACATCCACAATCAGCGCAACACTGCCGTCACCCAAAATAGTAGCGGCGGAAACGCCTGGCACCTTGCGATAATTACTTTCCAGGTTTTTAACGACCACCTGATGCTGCCCGATTAGTTGATCCACCAACAGTGCATAACGACGTCCCGCGCTTTGCAATATCACGACAATGCCCTGGGTTGGATCGGTTTTCGCGCCATCCACATCAAAGATATGGAACAGTTCGACCAAAGGTAGATACTCGCCGCGCACTTGCAAAACACGTTCGCCACCGGCCAGAGGATATAAATCTTCGGCCTGCGGTTGTAACGATTCCATAACAGCGTTAAGCGGCAGGATGAAGACCTCGTTGTTGACCTTCACAGACATGCCGTCAAGGATAGCCAGGGTCAATGGCAACAAAATTCGGATAGTCGTACCTTTCCCCGCCTGGAAATAGATTTCAACATGACCGCCCATTTCCTGAATATTCCGTTTCACCACATCCATACCAACGCCGCGACCAGAAACATCGGTCACTTTCTCCGCGGTCGAGAAACCAGGCGCGAAGATCAACATGCCGACTTCCTCATCAGACATGTTGTCGCTTACGGCTAACCCCTGGGAGTGCGCTTTCGCCAAAATCTTTTCACGATTAAGACCGGCGCCGTCGTCAATAACTTCAATACAGATGTTACCGCCCTGATGTTCAGCCGACAGCGTCAGATTACCGACTTCCGTTTTACCCGCCGCAATGCGTTTCTCCGGCGATTCGATACCGTGGTCAAGGCTGTTGCGCACCAGATGGGTAAGCGGGTCGATAATACGTTCGATCAGACTCTTATCCAACTCGGTAGAACTGCCCAATAACGTCAGTTCCACCTTTTTATCCAGCTTGGCGGCCAGATCGCGAACCAAACGCGGGAAGCGGCTGAAAACATATTCCATCGGCATCATACGGATAGACATCACGGATTCTTGCAAATCACGGGCGTTGCGTTCCAACTGACCCATGCTGTTCAGCAAGTCGCCATGGGCGACAGGATCCAGTTCGCTCGAGCGCTGAGCCAGCATGGATTGGGTAATCACCAACTCACCAACCAGGTTGATCAACTGGTCCACCTTTTCTACCGCAACACGAATACTGGTGTCGCCCGTCTTGTGGCGCGCGCTGGGGGCGGGATGCGGTTTAGCCGCAGGCGCTGCGGCCGGAGCGGGAGCCGGTGTTGCAGGTACGGCCTGCATCACCGGCGTATCCACAGCCGGTTTCGCTTCTGCTTCTGCTTCTGCTTCTGCTTTTTCAGGCTGGCCGGACGTTGCCGACGGATGGAAATTGATTTGTTCTGGCTCCAACACGAAACACAAAACCGCGCTGATATCATCTTCACTGGCCGACGTTTCTAACGTCACCTCCAGACTGTTATCCGTTTGATGAGGATCTTTCACCGTACCCAGGTTGCCGAGTTCTTCGAGCATCTGAGGGACTTCCTGCGGCTTAAGGCCGGTGAGCGCGATACGCATCTCCCCCTGCCCTAATCCCGCCGCAGGCGCGTCAGTCACAGCCGGTTTACTCTCAGCTGTGGTTACGGTAGCCGTCTGAGATGCTGCACTTTCTGCCTGAGACTCCAGTGCCAGTTGGCGCAGGGCCTGACAGATATATTCAAAGCTCTCGGCATTGGGCTCCTGCGCGGTTTTATAGGCGTCCAACTGATCCTGCATAATGTCTTTAGTTTCCAAAAACAGGTTGATGATGTCAGTGCTAAGGCGCATTTCACCACGTCTTGCACCATCTAGTAGGTTTTCTAAAAGATGCGTTGTTTCCTGTAAGACAGTAAAGCCAAATGTCCCGGCGCCACCTTTTATCGAGTGTGCCGCCCGAAAAATGGCATTCATTTGTTCTGTATCGGGTGCTTGGGGATCGAGCAACAACAAATGCTGTTCCATATCCGCCAGTAATTCGTCTGCTTCATCAAAGAATGTTTGATAGAAAGCACTCATGTCCATGCTCACGTGGTCACCTCTGCTGTGAATCGCGGCTTATTGAGAAGGCGTCGCCTGACTGTCCGGCGCCGCAGGCAACTCGGTAGTCGGCTGTTGACGCTCTGGAGCAGGAACTCCATTTACGGGTTGTGGCGAAGTTTCGCCCTTTTCATCCATATTATTACTATTGTCGGCAGATGGACTGGCAGGTTTAGGATTTTCCAACTCCATATTTCGTAAATCCTCTGCCGACTCAACATCCGACGCCGTTTTTTCGGCATTTTCGTGTTCGATATTCCTCTGCGCTTCCTGGGTCAACACCAGCAAACTTATTCGACGGTTAATATCGGCGCTGCCGTCGGCGGCCTGTTTCAAACTCATGGTCGACGCCATACCAACAACCCGCAGAACTTTACCCTCGGACAAACCACCGATAAGCAACTCCCGACGCGAAGCGTTGGCGCGATCGGCCGATAGCTCCCAGTTGCTATAGCCACGTTCTCCCATGGCATAGGGAACATCATCGGTATGCCCGGAAATACTCAGTTTGTTCGGAATATCATTCAAAATAGGCGCAATAGCGCGCAGGATATCCCTCATATAAGGCTCTACCTGCGCGCTGCCCGTTTTAAACATCGGACGGTTTTGGCTATCAATAATCTGTATACGCAACCCCTCATCAACCATTTCAATCAGCAAGTGGGGGCGCAAGGCACGCAACCTGGGATCAGATTCGATAAGCTGATCCAACCTTTCACGCAGACGATTCAAGCGGATCTCATCCAGCCGCCTTTCCGGCGAATCGATCTTGATGTTCTTTTTAACTTCCCCTTGCTGCTGGGTCGGGTCATCGCCGCCGCCCGGAATCAGGCTTTCGCTTTCACTGGATTGACTGCCGCCGGTTAAGGCTATTTTCAGCGGAGTACGGAAATACTCCGCTATCTGGGCAAGCTGCATTGGCGTGGAAATGGCTATCAACCACATCACCAGAAACAATGCCATCATCGCCGTCATAAAATCAGCATAAGCAATTTTCCAGGAACCGCCGTGATGACCGGCATGCCCGGATTTGCGCTTTTTACGAATAATGGGATGCTGATGTTTCATGCGTCATTTTCCGATGTTTTCTGTTGAGCTGGCGCTTTCACGCGGCGTATATGCTCTTCCAACTCAACAAAAGTCGGTCGTTCTGTGGAATACAGCGTCTTACGCCCAAACTCAACGGCAATTTGCGGCGCATAACCGTTAAGACTGGATAGCAACGTGACCTTCACACACTGCAAAACCTTTATTTTTTCTGCATTTTTCTGACGCAGCAATGTTGACAATGGCGAGACGAACCCATAAGCCAGCAGAATCCCCAGGAAGGTTCCCACCATGGCGTGAGCGATCATCATGCCCAGTTCTGCCGCAGGACGGTCAACATAAGCCAAAGAGTGAACAACGCCCATAACCGCCGCCACGATACCGAACGCCGGCAAGGCATCGCCCACGGTGGCGAGACTGTTTGCCGGCACATCGCTTTCATGCTCAACGGTCTCAATTTCTTCATCCATCAGCGTTTCAATTTCAAACGCGTTCATGTTGCCGCTTACCATCAGGCGAAGATAATCGGTAACAAATTCAATGATATTGGCGTCAGCCATAAGACTGGGGTAGCTGGAAAAAATTTCACTTTCCTGGGGATTATCAATATCAGCCTCTAAAGAGAGCATCCCCTGCTGACGCGATTTGGCCATCAAACGGAAAAGCAGCGCCATAAGATCCATATACAGGTTTTTATTGTATTTCGATCCTTTCACCAGCAGAGGTAAAGCTCGTCCTGTTGCCTTTATCGCTTTGCCATTGTTGCCGACAATAAAAGCCCCCAGAGCGGCCCCAGCGATAATCAACACTTCAGAAGGTTGATAAAGCGCCCCCAGGTGTCCACCGACCATGAGATAACCGCCAAGTATCGACCCCACTGTTACGAGATAACCCAATATAACCAGCACAAGAATTCCTTATAAAAAAAGGTAGGCGGAAGATTAGATAAAAACGCAGCGGTATAAAGCCAGGAATTACTTGAGGAGAAATCTATCACTGCCCTCAATAACAAACAGTGATAGATTCACAAATCGCTACCAAGCTCAGACTGCGTGTTTTACCTGTTCATCCAGCAGTTGAGGTATAATATCGGCAAGATTTTGCGAAAGTTTACGTCTTTTTACGGCTCGGGAAGGGGGTTGACACAAGCTACAAACAAAACTGTTTTTCGGCTGATGAGCGTGGGTGATAAACATACCATTACAGCAGTTACATTCGGAGAGTTGCAGCATACCGCTGTCGACAAAACGAACTAATGTCCATGCGCGCGTTAACGCCAGCAATGGCGTATCATTTTGTGGAGGGCATTGTTCCAGATATAGACGATAGGCTTTAATCACGGCCTCAACACCACTGCATTGCCCATTTTTTTGCAAAAAACTATAAGCATTGTAGAACATTGAAGAATGAATATTTTGTTCCCAGGTCATAAACCAATCCGTTGAAAACGGTAGCATCCCTTTAGGCGGCGGGCTCCCCCTGAGTTCTTTATATAATTTAATTAAGCGACCACGGCTTAACTGTGTTTCACTTTCCAACATCTGCAAACGGGCTCCCAGAGAAATGAGCTCCATTGCCATTTGGATGTCTTTCGCTTCCTGAACGATGCTTTTTTCCGCCATTACAATGCCCTTTTTTTAGGCAGGTTTTCTTCTTTCGAAGCTAACTGTTGTAATAAATGACTCGACAGCAGAATACCGGTATGTATCTGTTGCAGATCATCCACACGCGATTCCTGAGTCAAGAGTTTGATTGTATTGTGATCGTTAAAACGGAAATGACATATCAGTTGATTAGTTTCAGCCAATTTAACCATCTGAGGCAAAGTGAGATTCATCAGCATATCGGCCATCTCTTCATCAATGCCTAAACGAAACATGGCCGAAGCCTTTTCGTCATTAATTAAACGCTGAGCCAGTAACAAATAAGACAGATTAATGTCATAAATGTGTTTGAGTAATTCAGAGGTACCCATATTTCCCATCCCAACAGGCTACGTTTAAAACATAAGTCAGGTGATAGAGCATATCGCCCGGTTTAAAAATCACTGTCCGTGAACGGCATAAAACATAACTGCCAAATACTGGTTATCTATTCTTATACTTATGTTAGACAGAATACGCTTCTGCCACCTCACCATATGCATCGACTCCGTTCGATTCATCATCTCGCGTCGCGCGTTAAAATCGTTCAAGGTTACTTCTCAAAGCCACAGCATAGGATTAATCCTAAAGCACTGCAACTGTACCGCCTAATCCGTAGCACATACAACGCGGCTAACGACTAGTTTTAGTGATTATGTGATATGGATCACAAAATTGGAAGAGCTATGAGCAACTTTTCATCTGGTAATCGCTTTTAATCATTCACTTTTAACACATGAAACTAATATTAAATGTTACAAACATGCGCATCAATTGATTAAAAAACAATCATAAATATGTATCCTAATGATAAATAAATAAAAAAATTAAGCACATAGTTCATAGGGACTATAATTCAAGACAAAGATTTATATTATTTACATAAAACTGACAATAATTAACGATTCCAGCTTAATGCCAGTCAGTTTTCATCAAGAAACGTAAAGAAATCTTTTGCATAACCACGATCGACTTACATTCGTTACATGAACCGGTAATACGCTATACGCCACCAGGCGGGTGGACGACCCCGTTCCGAATGAGGCGTTTCATAACCCTATATTGATACGGTACTATCCAGCGGTTAATCAATCCAAACTGAATAGTAATATTCACTTTTATAAGCGTTCATTGTCTATATAAAATAGATTACACAAAAGAAAAATTGTAATGATGAAAATACTTTCATTTAATAAATAATATAACACCAGACAACACATCAATTAAAATATAAATATTTACAAACCAATCTATTTTCAATCATCCAATAAACAAAAAACGCAGCTAATTAAGCCAGCGGCGTTCAGAAAAGCTATCGTTTGGACTTATTGTCAAACCAATCGGCCCGAAACTCAAGCAAACGCAACATAATGCCTAGCATAAGCTGACTTTTTTTATTTTTCCATCAATCAGTTATCGTTCTGTGCATTGTTCGGCAATTTGCTATTGCTTTCTTCTGAAAGATTCAAAACGTGACAGAGATCCCATGGAATTTTATTAAGATTTGCCGATATGTGCCGATTACATTGCAGATTGAACATTTAAAACAATTGATATCAGCGTATACATTTGAGTTCAAGACACCACGCGACCCAACACGTAGCACGGGAAATATAATGACTTTTCCTGAAAATGAGCGGATAGATATGAAAATAAATTCAAGAGCTGAGCAACAGGGTAAAAATGGTTTGTTAAGTAATTTACGACTGGTTCCTTTATTTATCATTATTCTAGGCGGCATTATGCTGCTGTTCGCCTTATCGATCGGCACGTCCAGCTACTTTTTGCACAGCAGCAACCGTTCACTGGCAAATATCACCCAAGAAAGCGATGTTCGCATGGAGATTGCCGACAGCACCAATCATTTGCGTAGCGCCCGTTTGTTATTGATACAGGCTTCAGCCGCGGCCCGTATTGGTGATACCGATGTCTTTAATGAAAACTTAAAGCTGGCGATGGAACGAGTGGAACGCGCCAAGCAGGCCTTTCTATTTTATGAACAGCGCGCAGTAAAGAGCGAACAAGAAGCCGCTTTGGATGCCGAACTGCGGAAATCCTATGACGCCTATATCAATCAGGGCATCCTGCCGTTGATCAATTCAGCAAAAGAGGGGCTATTTGAGGAGGTGCTATCACATGAAGCCGAAGAAACGCGCAAGCTGGATCTGGCGTATAACATCCCGCTGGATAAAGCGATAAGTTATCGAGTGCAGCACGCGCGATTGCTCAATGAAACGGCAAATGACAACGCCATACTCGGATATTCGCTGATGGGAGTCAGCTTTGCTATCTCTGTCATTTTAACATCGCTGACATTCTTACTCCTGCAACGGGCGCTGATTAAACCGATGAACCGGCTAGTCAGCCGCATCCAACGGATCGCGCAAGGAGACCTCACCCAACGGATGGATCGTTACGGCAAGAATGAAATTGGAACGTTAGGTGAAAATGTTCAACAGATGCAGCTCTCGCTGATAACCACCGTAACAACCGTCCGTGAAAGTGCCGACTCCATCTATCAAGGCTCAACGGAGATTTCCTCCGGCAATACCGATCTTTCCTCACGAACGGAACAACAGGCCTCGGCGCTGGAGCAAACGGCGACAGGTATGGAACAGTTAACGGCAACCGTGAAGCAGAACTCTGAGAATGCGCATCACGCCAGCCAGCTTGCCGCCGATGCATCACAAAAAGCCCGAAAAGGCGGAGAGATCGTTGCTAACGTGGTTAATACCATGAATAACATTTCAGGAAGTTCGAGGAAAATATCTGAAATCACCAGCGTCATTAACAGTATCGCTTTCCAAACCAATATTCTGGCACTGAACGCAGCGGTTGAAGCCGCTCGCGCCGGGGAGCAAGGCCGCGGCTTTGCGGTTGTGGCAGGTGAAGTGCGTAACCTGGCGCAGCGCAGCGCTCAAGCGGCAAAAGAAATTGAAACGCTGATCTCGGAATCGGTGGGCTTAGTTGATAACGGTTCGGTACTGGTTGATCAGGCGGGCCAAACCATGAAAGAAATCGTCGATGCGGTCACCAACGTAACCGACATTATGGGAGAAATCGCCTCTGCGTCTGACGAACAAAGACAGGGGATTACTCAGGCGAGCCAGGCCATTTCAGAAATGGACAGCGTCACGCAGCAAAATGCCGCGCTGGTGCAAGAGGCCAGCGCGGCGGCGGCCTCTCTGGAAGAGCAAGCGGCATTGTTAACCCGAGCCGTGGCAGCATTTAATTTGTCCGGCCAGCAGCCCAAAGCAGCAGCAACAACACCGGTCACCCCGGCTCCCTCTTCCCTGGCGTTACCCCGGCAACAGGCCACGCCGAGTAATGGCAACTGGGAAACCTTTTAATTTAACCGACTGATGTCCGCGGCAGGTATTGACCGACAATAGCGCATTACATTACTTGCTGCGGGTTACTCGTCTGAGGGGTGTTTAAGCTCTACGAACGTTCCATCTTTGCTCTCAACTTCGTTAAAGAACCACACTCCGGCAGGATAATCTTCCAACGATACTAAATACATCGTGCCTTCCTGAAACTCTTCAACCGCCAGAATAACCCCTTCTCTCCGGGCTCTTCCGTCTGTTTTAACTGTTACTAAATCATTAACTTTCATAGCATTTTCTCAAAATACACGGCAAATAAGACATTATTTCCATTGATAAAAAACAACAAATGGAGAACATAACGTGCGGTTAACTTATTTTAACGATTCCCGATACCTTTTAGAAATTCCTCTTCATAGCCTGCCACTCAGGCTAAACTAATCGCTTCCCCTACCCTAGAACACGACTCATAGCCGTAGAAGAGATTGAAAGTTGGACGACCTATTGAATTCTAATCGACAAATAGCAAATGAAGAAACGAGCGATAATCAAGTCATCCTGTCCGAATGGAAGAAATTGATATCGATAACATCTCCAGATGCATTCCGTCTGCTGCATACCCTATCAAAGCAAAAGTCTTCTACTCTGGCGGGTGAGTTTTATTCACATATGTTAAAGGATCCGGAAGCATCGCATTTTCTCTCAAGTCAGCAGGTTCATGACCGACTTTTCTCTTCTATGCAGAAATGGATTGAAGTTATCCTGACTAACACCGGCGAAAATTTGGATGAGTTGATCGACCATCAGAAAAAAATCGGCCTGATTCATGCGCGTATAGGCATTCCAATTGAATTGGTCGGACGCGGCGCCCGGCGCTTAAAATGGAAGCTCTACGAATATGTGTCGCAACAAGCCAGCGACAAATCCCTCTGTTTCGAAGCTATACGCTTTGCATCGATATCCATGGATATCGCAATAGAAATAATGAGCACAACCTATTCGAGCTCTCACGATACGGCGGCCAAAAGCGAAGAGTCATATCGTCTGTTATCGTTGCTGAATAACGCAGATGTCGAACGGGAACGTCAAAATGCGGCACTGCTGAACTGGGAAAACACCTTTATTTTCAATGTTGCCACCGGAGCGCCGCTGATCACTACGCAAACGTTCGAAGATTCAGAGTTTGGCCTCTGGTTTAACCATAAAGGAAAACCTTCCTTCGGAAATGCTCAGGACGCGCAAACCATCAGTGAGATGATAAAAGCTGTTGATGAAAATATCGGACATTTCAATAACAGTATTCCTCTGACGCAGGAGGCGTACGCGCCATTACTCAAGTCGGTGAGGACCCGGATCCATAAGATCCATGTATTCATGGATTCCTTATTTGACGAAGTGCAAAAATTGGAAAGTGGTAAGGATACCTTAACACTTCTACTGAATCGTCGCTTCCTGCCGACCATTTTACGGCATGAAACTTCATTGGCTATGCGTAAAAATGTACCGCTGACCATCGCAATGATCGACATTGACCACTTCAAGGTCGTTAACGATACCTACGGTCATACAGTCGGTGACGCGGTGTTGAAAAATACCGCTGAAATTTTTCATGAAAATACCAGAAGCAGCGATTATATATTTCGCTATGGCGGAGAGGAATTTATGTTTGTTTTGATCGAAACCACGCAAGATGAGGCTTATACATTTATAGATCGGCTCAGGGAAAAGATTCAGAACCATAAAATCCGCCTGCAAAACAATGAAGTGGTAACCATTACCATTAGTGCGGGTATTGCCATGTATAACGGGCATCCTGATTATGAATATTTAATTAACGCAGCCGATATCGCGCTTTATCAGGCCAAGGCTAATGGCAGAAATCGTATTGAATTCGCTCAGCAGTAGCGCTTTACAATAATTATTCATTTCAAATAGCGGCCTATTCGATGATAAGGCTATTTTTCATCATCTCATTATTAGCATGCTAACCGATATTAGTATGCTAATAATCAATCATCGTTTCATTTTTATACACTTCTGTAACAACCGTTAACACTAATTAGAATAAATAATTGTAAATACCATGAATTTAGCCTTTTGTATGCCGATAACAAAAATGCAAGAGATATACCGTCATGGACCATTGATCAGCCTGCTGAATATTCACAGACATGCTGACATCTGCAGGGAAACGCGAATAGCGATCCTGTCTTCTTAGGATTAATCGTCTTATCATTTAACCACCAGGATTTACACTATGGGTTTTATACGCAATATTAAAATCAGAACCATGATGATTCTGATCCTTATACTATTTTCTCTACTCTGGGGAGGCGTGTCTGCGTTTGCATTGTATTCGCTGAGTCAATTAACCACTGAGTTGAAATTAACCAACGTGCAGCAAAATAATGGCGATATCATCAATGGCGCTAATGCGCACTATTATCGTATCATCAGCGCCCTTGAACGCGCCGCCCGTGCAAAACAGAACAACAACGCCGCGGAAGTCGATATGGAACTTCGATTAGTTAGCAGCGAGTTGGAAAATATCAAAAATGGTCTGAATGAGTTTAAAACGACCGATCATGCCAATATTGACTCCGCCACCATTGACAATATTTATAACAGCTCCTACCAGCTTTACACTAATGGCGTGCTGCCGCTTTATGAAGCCGTCAAAGCCGACCGTATTGATGACTTCGTGCAATATGCAAGTCAGACCTATCGGCCTCTACGCCAAAATTTCACCGATGCTATCGAAAAATATAATGTGGTTATCGATGGGTTGAAAACCGAGGCGCAAACGCGAATCGATACCTGGGTCGACTGGTGTCAGAAGATCCTGATTGTGGCGCTGGTTATCGGCCTGATTATTGTGCTGCTCACCGATCGCTATTTGTCCCTTTTCGTGGTCAAACCGCTTGAGCTGATTAAAAAGCACCTTCAGGTTCTTTCCACGGGGCATCTGCACACCCACATTATGGATGTAGGCAAAAACTGCGTAGGACAGTTGATTCCTTTCCTCCAGCAGATGCAAAACAACTGGGTAACAACGGTATCTGAAATCCGCGACAGTGCGGGCGCGATCTACCGTGGTTCTGGTGAGATCTCCTCCGGTAACACAGATTTATCTTCGCGCACGGAAGAACAGGCATCGGCATTGGAACAGACCGCGGCCAGTATGGAACAACTGAGCGCCGTGGTAAAACAGAACGCGGACAACGCCAGTCAGGCCAGTGTCCTGGCGCAGAATGCGTCCAAACTGGCGAACAATGGGGGCGATATTGTCAATGACGTCATCAAGACAATGGGAGAAATTACCAGCAGCTCTCAGAAAATTGCCGATATCATCGGTGTTATCAACAGTATTGCTTTTCAGACCAATATTCTCGCGTTGAATGCGGCGGTAGAAGCGGCACGAGCCGGAGAACAAGGACGCGGATTCGCCGTGGTCGCCAGCGAAGTGCGCAATCTGGCGCAGCGAAGCGCTCAGGCGGCCAAAGAGATTGAAGGATTGATCGATGAATCCGTTAATAATGTCAAAACCGGCTCCAGCCAGGTAACACTGGCCGGCGACGCCATGGAAAACATTGTGAAAGCCGTGACCAACGTAACCGACATCATGGGTGAAATTGCGTCGGCCTCAAATGAGCAGAGCAAAGGGATTAGTCAGGTTGGCCAGGCAGTGATCGAAATGGATAGCGTAACGCAACAAAACGCCGCATTGGTTGAGGAATCGACCGCAGCATCGGCGTCACTTGAAGAACAAGCGCGCCGTTTGACTGAAATTGTCTCTATTTTCAAACTTTCCGATGCCGCAGAAAAACAGGCGGGAAACAAGACGATAAAGCCAATACCGACGCTGCCGTCAACCCCCACAAAGAAAACAAGTACCGATAATACGAATTGGGAAACGTTTTAATCAACACGAATGCGGGCGATATCGCCCGCATATCACTCGCGGCCGCTGATGGAAATAGCCATCGGTTGAGTCGCCGACAAGATGAAACTCTGGCTAGATTCAATAAATAAGCATGATCATTGACAACACGACGCGCTTAAAATCCTATATAGTTCCACCTAACGTTCCACACAAAGGAGGGGGAGTCATTGCAGCGGCAATCGGTATCATCATCAAGAATTCGTTCGGTTGGATACGATCCTGAAACGCATATTCTTGAAATAGAGTTTCATAATAAAGACATCTACCAGTACATTGGGGTTCCCAAGCGCATTTATGGGAAATTCATCTCTGAATCGGTTATCTCTAAAGGCCGTTTTTTTGATGGAGTAATAAAAGACAAATTTTTGTGCCGGAAAATAAAAAAACCATAATAATTAACCGGATAAAAGCTGCCGACACGTGTTATAGCACGTAACCCTCCCCCGCATTGTTAGCGCATAACTTAACCATAATTACCCGGATTTTGCGGAGAGGATACGCCGGGTAATCTCTCCTGAAAAATAACGATGAAGCGCAGAATACCTGTGCCGCATCTATCCGTCAGAACAAGTACCGGATAGCCTTGCGGGTAGCGACTTTGAGCATCTTTTGAAAAGAAGGGCATTCCAGATGATTGACGTGTGGGCTGCCCGCGGTATGTGGCAGATCGTCACCCACGGCTGTAAACGTTGGTACGGCCAGTTTTGCCATGCGACGCGTTTTTCATTCCCTAACAAGTCGTGGAATAGTCTGGTAAAGTTTTTCAAGCAATGCATTTTTATTCACTGCGTAATGCATAGCACGGTGACAGTTTGGACAAAGCGCCGCGGCGTTCTCCACGGTATCAGAACCGCCATTCGCCAGATACTTAAGATGATGCACTTCAAGAAACGGTAATCCATCGGCTTGCGCAAAAGGGGCGGGGTTGCGGCAGCATTCACACACGCCGTTTGCTTCCTAGAGCACATAGGCTTTTACTTCCGGATCGCGAATAACTGACGTTGTTTGTGTGGTTTGCTTGGGCGGATTGCGGTTGGTCACCATTCGGTTGCGTTTCCATTTCCCAAACGCAAAAAAACCGCTTATTAAGCGGCTATCAATATCTGACTAACTTCTTGTTTTTATTTTAATCGATGGTGCCCGGGGCGGGACTTGAACCCGCACAGCGCGTACGCCGAGGGATTTTAAATCCCTTGTGTCTACCGATTCCACCACCCGGGCTTAGAAATTGGAGGCGCGTCCCGGAGTCGAACCGAGGTAGGCGGATTTGCAATCCGCTGCATGGCCACTCTGCCAACGCGCCTTACCTTTAAATCGCTCTCAGCTTTGGTTGCTGAAAATATTGGAGCGGGAAACGAGACTCGAACTCGCGACCCCGACCTTGGCAAGGTCGTGCTCTACCAACTGAGCTATTCCCGCATCATAACGAACATGCTGATTTTTACTAACTTTCAGCAAACCAGCGTTGCTGTTGATGCGGTGCATTCTACTGACCTGACGCAATGAGTCAATAGAATTATCCACTCAGTATGTTCGTTTGCTGGTTTTTAAGGCGCTTCGATCAAGGTTCAAGCAAATCGTGTCTTGCCGCGTTCAAATATTGAAACATTGACCAGAAAGTCAACACCGCCGCGACATACAAAGCGATCACGCCCGCCCCTTCCACCAGGCGTTCCGGCCGCCATAACAGAGCCACCAGAGCCAACATTTGCGCCGTTGTCTTTACCTTGCCAATCCAGGACACGGCCACGCTACTCCGTTTACCAATCTCAGCCATCCATTCCCGCAAGGCAGAAATAATGATTTCACGCGCGATCATCGTGGCGGCAGGTAGTGTAATCAACCAGGAATGATAATGTTCAGCCACCAAAACCAGCGCGACCGCGACCATTACTTTATCGGCAACAGGGTCAAGAAACGCGCCAAATCGCGTAGTTTGCTTCCAGCGTCGGGCCAGAAAACCATCAAACCAGTCGGTAACGGCGGCAAAAACGAAAATGACTGCACATACTAGGGGTGCCCAGACGAATGGAAGATAAAACGCCAGCACAAAAAACGGGATTAAAGCAACACGAAACAAAGTCAGCAACGTCGGTATATTAAATTGCATAGCGCTTAGATAACTATTTGGCTGGAGTGGATATTACGAGTATGTTGCTACATTGTCCCTAGTGTTTCAACGCATGGAAGATCTTTTCTGCCAACGCGTATGAAATACCCGGCACATTTGCAATTTCCTCAATGCTGGCATTCATTAAAGGCTGTAATCCCCCCATGAACTTCAATAGGGTTTGCCGGCGTTTAGGCCCGACGCCTTCAATGAGCTCTAGTGTACTGGTATTTTTAACTTTTGCTCTTTTCTTACGATGTCCGCCAATCGCATGATCGTGAGAATCGTCACGAATGTGCTGAATGACATGCAACGCCGGAGAATCAGGAGGTAAAGCGATACCTTCCCCCGTGGCTTCAAAGAATAGCGTCTCCAGCCCTGCTTTACGATCGCTACCCTTAGCAACGCCAAGTAACAGCGGCTTATTTTTATCCCAGGGTACCTGTAGCGAATCAAACACCGCTTTGGCCTGACCGAGTTGCCCTTTACCGCCATCAATAACGATGACATCAGGGATTTTACTGTCATCCAACGCTTTACCGTAACGACGCTTCAGAACCTGCGTCATCGCGGCATAATCATCGCCGGGAGTAATCCCGCTAATATTATAGCGACGATATTCTGAACGCAGCGGTCCATTTGCATCGAATACGACACAGGATGCCACAGTCTGCTCTCCCATAGTATGACTGATGTCAAAACACTCCATGCGATTAATTTCTGGCAATTGTAAAACTTTCGCCAGTTCAGACAATCGCTGATGAATAGTTGATTGTTGTGACAATTTCGTCACCAGTGCGGTTGCGGCATTGGTTCGCGCCAGTTTCAGATAACGAGCGCGATCGCCTCTAGGCCTGGTCTGAATCTGTACTTTGCGCCCAGCCACCTCGGTTAAGGATTCAGTAAGCAGATCTTTATCCGGCAGCGCAAAATCAAGCAGGATCTCGGCGGGCAACGTTCGGGCCGAACTCCCCTGCAGATAAAACTGTCCCACAAAGGTTTGT
The DNA here is from genome assembly GCF_002291445.1 of Brenneria goodwinii. Classification (NCBI taxonomy): domain Bacteria; kingdom Pseudomonadati; phylum Pseudomonadota; class Gammaproteobacteria; order Enterobacterales; family Pectobacteriaceae; genus Brenneria; species Brenneria goodwinii. The sequence continues at coordinate 2,265,755 of NZ_CP014137.1, forward strand.
ACCACTTCCCCCAGTTCCGTTCCGCCCGGAACTTTCGGAAAGTAACTTCGGCTGCCCAACACCTTTCCCTGACGAATGAACAGCACATGAATACATGCCATGCCAGCCTCAAAGGCCACGCCAATGACATCCAGATCCTCACTGTCGCCGGAGACAAATTGCTTTTCCGTCACCCGCCGCACCGCCTGGATTTGATCGCGAATACGCGCGGCTTCTTCAAAGTTCAGTTCACGGCTGGCCGCTTCCATTCGTGAAACGAGCTGATTAAGCACCTGCTGATCCTTCCCAGACAAAAACAGACGCACATAGTCGACCTGCTGCCGATAGTCTTCTTCGCTAACCAACCCGCTAACACATGGACCAAGGCAGCGGCCTATTTGATATTGCAGACAAGGGCGAGACCGATTCCGATACACGCTGTTTTCGCACTGTCGAATCGGGAACAGCTTTTGCAACAACATCAGGGTTTCCCGTACCGCATTGCCGTTGGGGAATGGCCCGAAATATTCACCTCTGGCATGTTTGGCGCCACGATGAACGGCCAGGCGAGGATGTTGATCGGAACTGAGGAAAATCATGGGATAAGATTTATCATCACGCAGTAACACGTTATAGCGTGGCTGATAAAGCTTAATATAGTTATGCTCCAGCAATAGCGCTTCGGTCTCAGTATGCGTGATCGTTACATCGATCTGCCTGATACTTTTTACCAAAGCCTCTGTTTTACGGCTGGCCACGTTGCTGCGGAAATAGCTGGAGAGTCGCTTTTTTAAATCTTTTGCCTTTCCGACATAGATCACCGTATTCGCGGCATCATACATACGGTAAACCCCAGGCTGGCTGGATACCGTCTTGAGAAATGCCGAGGCATTGAAACTGTCACTCACTACTTAACAACGTCTCCGCATTAAAAAGGCCGTGGCGAATCGCCAGATGCGTTAGCTCAACGTCACCACTGATGTTCAGTTTATTGAACATCCGGTAACGGTAGCTATTCACCGTTTTCGGGCTCAGATTCAACTGATCTGAAATTTCTGTTACTTTCTGCCCTTTGGTGATCATCAGCATAATCTGCAATTCGCGTTCAGACAAACACTCCAGCGGTGTCTCCGCCTGCGGCTCTAACTGGCTTAATGCCATTTGCTGCGCAATATCGGAAGCGATATACCGTTTCCCCGCATGCACGGCCCGAATGGCACAGATGACTTCCTGCGGAGCCGCTGCTTTACTGACATATCCAGCCGCACCCGCCTGCATTACTTTAGCAGGTAATGGATTCTCTGTATAAATAGTTAGCATGATAACTTTTATATCGGGAGAAAATCGCAGAATTTTTCGCGTGGCCTCAAGACCGCCGATCCCCGGCATATTCATGTCCATGAGGACAACATCGACATTATTGTTGCGGCACCACCTAACGGCATCTTCACCACATGACACTTCGCCAACGACTTTGAGACCTTTGATATCGTCAAGAATGCGCCGTATCCCTGCCCGCACCAGTTCATGGTCATCAACAAGAAAAACGCTAATCAAAGAATAATTCTCCAAAAAAGGGAGTAGCACTTACATAACGAGTTGCTTGCAGGTGATACTACGTTGGTTTCAAAAAATAATGAATACGGATTTATATGAATTATGTATTTTTAAATATGCCATGCAGCAATAAACAATAGAAACCACATCATGATGATAGCAATATGTCACCGTCCTCAAAATGTGTATTGATCATATTATTAACATTTCAGATAATGACTCTTGACTATCCGAGCCCCACCCATCTTTCATCTGCAACACCGATAAAGGAACAACAATCAATGAGATAGATTGGTTCTGCTCTCGATACGACAATAAAAAACACCGCAATTATCTGTTATATCAGTGTTTTTCACAGTCTAGCCTGCATTATATAATCACTATCCGGCAAGAAAACACCCGCAGGAAAGCTTCATGTATTCTATCGCCCGCATGCAGCCGTAGGCTCACTATATAAATCCAGGCAATTAAATACAATTGAAAACAAGTTAAATGCATAAAAAACATCCACTACATAGTTATCCCTCATTAATAATGACCGTCAGCAATAGACACTATGTTATACTCCCGACCATCTGACTGTCGCCGCCGCTTGTCCTTTTAAGCCAGCGGCGGGCAGACTAAAACACATTTTTTGCCGTTTCTTGTTAAGGAGAAAACATGAGCAATGTAGATTTTTCCACTCCCGCTTCCGTAGAGTCATTAGCGCACGAAGTCACCTGTCTGAAAGCAACTGTTACACTGTTGTTAAAAGCCATTGGGCAGGCTGATGCGGGCAAAGTGATCGTTAAAATGGAAAAATATATTTCTCAGTTGGAAGACCCAGAACAGGCCGAGGCGTTGAGCACCACCATCAACCAAATCAAACACGCCTATCGCCAATAACCGCGAATCATGTTCCCGTCGGCTTTGCGCTTTTTGATGCCGACGGCGTTTTTCTGGCGCTCCCGGCCACCCGCTGTTTTACCCTTTAGATAAGATAAAACCGCTGTCGCCCTCTTAACAAGATGGCAACCACCCCACTTCCCCCACGATATCCTTATGCTGCTATCGCCGGCACATTTTCTCCTGACGCCCTTCGCACAGCATATTTACTGTATTTTGTTATTTTATAGTTATCAAAAAATCAAATAACTAATCAGCCGTTTAAGCTTGATTAAACATAATAATAAATAACACTCTATCGTTTAAATAAAATATTATAAATAATAAACCTATTAATTATTGCGGATATTTCATATAGCACATTATTTCAAATAGCGTATTTTTCAAGCGAATGCGTTCCACCCTAAATAATTCGCGTTACGAAGGCGGCGATACGGCAAATCCTCAGGAGCATACTGAAGTCAAGTGACTGAATCGAGCAAGGGAAGCCAACACGCATGCCACCTGAAATATGACGGATATAGATGAAAGCAAATAACAGAGAATAAAGGATTAACTTGATAGTGCAGTAGACAAGATTCAGCGCACGGTTGCAACTGATTGGAGTGTTGGTGGGTCGTCGGGGGCTCGAACCCCGGACCAATTGATTAAGAGTCAACTGCTCTACCAACTGAGCTAACGACCCAACGGCGTGGATTATTCTCCACTTGGCGGCGGCTGTCAAATAGTTCACATTGATTTTTTCTTATTTTTTCTCATTTTAAAATTATATTGAGCACGATTCATAGTTTTGTTAACCTGAGCGCCGATAAGCCTACCCATTTCATATTACGACAATCCACTTTGCCAGAGCAAAAAGCGTACAGAATCACATTGTGCAATTATTCACCGCCGTTATACCAACCACTTCTATAATCAGTACAGCGATTACGCTATCTTACCCGTGCCCGTATTAATGAACGAGAGAGCCGCTTAAGAGCTCAAAACAACATCACATAAAAAAGGAAATTATATTAAATGGTAGATCAATCAAAAGAGGTGACAGACCTTGCCGAGTCCGGCAGCAACGGATTGCGGCGAAACCTGACTAACCGTCACATTCAGCTTATTGCCATTGGCGGAGCCATTGGCACCGGATTATTTATGGGGTCAGGAAAGACCATCAGCCTGGCTGGGCCATCGATCATCTTCGTTTATATGATCATTGGTTTCATCCTGTTCTTTGTTATGAGGGCGATGGGAGAATTACTGCTTTCAAACCTGAACTACAAATCATTCAGCGATTTCGCCACCGACCTGCTTGGCCCCTGGGCCGGTTTTTTTACCGGCTGGACTTACTGGTTTTGCTGGGTCGTTACCGGTATTGCCGATGTGGTGGCTATCAGCGCTTATGCCCAATTCTGGTTTCCCGACCTGTCACAGTGGATATCCTCGCTTCTCTGCGTTCTGTTGTTACTCTCGCTTAATCTGGCGACGGTAAAAATGTTTGGCGAGATGGAATTCTGGTTTGCGATGATAAAGATTGTGGCCATTGTGGCCTTGATTGTCATCGGCGTGGCGCTGATCATAATGAAATTCCCCTCGCCATCAGGCTCGGTTGCTTCTTTCAGTAATCTTTGGAATAACGGCGGTATGTTTCCTAAGGGGATTGGCGGATTTTTTGCCGGATTTCAGATAGCGGTATTTGCTTTCGTCGGCATCGAGTTGGTTGGCACCACGGCGGCGGAAACGAAGAACCCCAAAGTCGTACTGCCCAGGGCGATCAACGCAATACCGATTCGTATCATCATGTTCTACGTTTTTTCATTAATCGTAATTATGTCGGTGACGCCTTGGAGCGCAATTGCCGCCGATCGCAGTCCCTTTGTTGAAATGTTTATCCTGGTAGGATTACCCGCTGCCGCCAGCGTGATCAACTTTGTGGTATTGACGTCTGCTGCATCTTCAGCCAATAGCGGCGTATTCTCTACCAGCCGGATGTTGTTTGGATTAGCCAAACAGGGGGATGCGCCAAAACGTTTTGGTGTGTTGTCCAAACGCGCGGTTCCTTCTGCGGGATTACTGTTTTCCTGCATCTGCCTGTTATCCGGCGTGGTGTTGATTTACCTGATCCCGAATGTGATGACGGTATTTACGCTGGTAACAACCGTTTCCGCCATTCTGTTTATGTTCATCTGGAGCATTATTCTCTGCTCTTACCTGACATACCGTAAAAAAAGGCCGCAGTCACACGCCAGCTCACAATATAAAATGCCCTGGGGTATTTTTATGTGTTGGGTTTGTCTGGCCTTCTTTGCTTTTGTGATTGTTCTACTGACGCTGCAGCACGATACCTTGCAAGCGTTGGTGGTAACGCCGTTATGGTTTATTATCCTGGCGATTGCTTATCAGTTTTTTCGCAAGAAGAAGCAACTCGCTTAATATAGGCGACAATCATTACACTGGGCGCTGACTATAAGTCGGCGTCTTTATTTTATATTCAAATTGCAATACTAATCTTAGTGACCTATTAGACAAGTCATCATAAAAACCATCATCAAGATGGCGGCGTTCGTCATTTAATACCATTACGGTAATAATATTATAGAATTAGTTTTTGATTGAGGTAGTAGTGAAGCGATTAATACTACGCGTCAACAGTTCGATGGTTAAGCCGGCATCTTCCCCCTTATACTGCGGTACTTCGGCCAATACGCCTTCCACTTTTTTCGTTAACTCATTAATTTTATTATCATCTAACACAGATATAATGGAAAATACCAATATTTCTAACAATTCAATTTTTGCATAAAGTTCTTTTTCTCCGACTTCTTTTTCAGCCAATTTCATTAAGAGCTGAGAGAGAAGATTATTCATTTGAACTCCTTAAAAAATAACTGCTATAGCAACCCGATGGGGAAATCGGTACGTTACGAGTAGGGTTGGATAAAGCGATGTGAAGCTCAATGTAACATCTAAACCAACTTCACCGCTAGTGTATATCACAGCTTTGCCATCGCAATATACATTGTATAACAATAAAGTTAAACGTTTGGAGAACGAATACTACAGATAAAGAGATAAGCGGGGCAATAGGTATGAAAGGTTGTATATATAGCCAGCCATCGTGAGAATGGCTGGCTACTCAAAAATCTATACGTTTACCGACTGTCTAACTCCATTCACTGCACTTTTAGCCTGCTCACATTGATACAAAATAGCTTGCGCATGTGAATAAAGGATTTTCCCCGCTTCAGTGGGAGTAACTCCCCGTCTGCTACGAACCAGCAACTGTTTTTCCAGCTCACCTTCCAACGTAGCAACTTGCTGGCTCAGCGCCGGTTGTGCGATGTGCAACAACTCAGCAGCCTGAGTCAAGCTACCGATATCAACGATTTTCACAAAGTACTTGAGCCGTCTAAGATTCATTTCTGCCTCCTGAGTAGTTACCCCGTTTAAGGTAGCAAGATCCGAGCCAGATTGAGTTTGTACTACAATGAAAAACTGATACCTGGTTGATAAGCCAAGGGTAAAATAAGGAAAAGAAATGGTTCACTGCCTAAATCAAGCTCATGAAATGTGGGTGATATTGATTTTCTTATGCCAGAACATGCACCACGCTAATGCAATCACTGCCATATCAAGGTGCAAATTCTCCAGCCAAAGTAAAGATCAACATCAAACGCCACATGCAACTTGCGCAGTAATTTCAACATGTTGATTATTACTTCAGCAATCAGTCGCGATAAAGCATAACAGCCTTTGACAAGGTGAAAGGCTCCCGCTATTATCCCCCGCAGTTAACCGATTCCTCTGTAGTTCAGTCGGTAGAACGGCGGACTGTTAATCCGTATGTCACTGGTTCGAGTCCAGTCAGAGGAGCCAAATTTAAAAAGCCCGCTTAAGGAAACTTAAGCGGGCTTTTTGCTTTCATGCATCCTTGGTACGGTGATTCAACAGGTTAGCGTGAAAATCCTTCCTGATGCGTTTCTAGTTTTCCCTCCGCATCGGGAAAAAATGGTGGTCAGATTTGGGGTCAAGTTGGTTCGATGACGGAGTGACCCCCAAATGTCTCTTAACGACTCAAAAATCCGCAGTCTCAAGCCAACATCCAAATCCCACAAAACAAACAATGGCGGGTTCAATTCATTTCCGACCAATGAGAAAAAATGCGAGTGCCGCAGTTTACTGCCGATGCGCTTATTTCATGCACACTCAACCGCCCTCTGAAATAGTAATTAAAACAAGTAAACAAATGCAGTCTGAATAGTAGAATAGCAAGCACTAAATTCAATACTCTCATCCACACCTTATAGCTTATCTATGATAAGGCGTGGACGAATATCCAATGTATACGCCGTTAGCCGGCGTTCGCCAAAATAGCCATCAATGATTAAAGTAGTTTTTTTCCAGTATTGATGCGCCATCGTCAATCGCTTTATGAATGGATTTCACGCAGCGTTCGCTGTCCCCTTCGGCCAGAGCCAGGAGTAACTCATCGTAATTATGCTGGCTGCTGGCGGTATCCGCGGATTGGGGATAAAGAAAGTTAAAACAGGGGCCAATCTGCACCCACAATTGTTCAATCAGGGAAACCAGCGTCGGCATTTCGGCATACCCATAGAGCGTGAAACGAAATTCGCGGTTGGCCTTGAGGGACTCTTCAATATTCTGCACGATCTTGGTGGATCGGAACTGGCTGTTCAGCGCCGTCAAATGCGCCAGTTTGTCGGCATCCATCGCCTGGGCGGCCTGCGCGACCGCCAGCCCTTCCAGCTGTTTTCGAATCTGGTTAATTTCCTGGAACTTACTCAACGGCATCGCCGGAACCAAAAATGCTTTTGCCGGGGTGGCATCCAGCGCGCCGGCCGATACCAGCCGCACCAAGGCTTCGCGCACCGGCGTCACGCTGGTGCCCAACTTCGCGGCGATCTCATTGGTCACCAGACGCGCGCCGGGTTTCAGCATGCCGACAATCAATGCGCTTTTCAGCTTCGCCTCGACTTGCATGGTCAGACTAAGGCGCTGAGCTTTCCCCATCTCGAACATATAACTTTTTCCTTTAGTTAAAAGATGATTTTACTTTTGCAGTTTAATCGTTAGCTTGCTAAAAACATATTATATAGGATATATCGTGTATTTTGCAGTTGGGCAGCATTCGTCCAAATCTGTGACGAATAGCGTACATCAATGCTTACGTCAGCCCTATGGGGCTTTGCTTTGGGAATGACCGTAAATGAACAAACCTGCCTTAACATTCGTTTCGCTGGCGCTGCTGTCCGGCCTGCTATCGCCGCTGTCGATCGCGTCGGAACTGACGATCGCCCAACCTGCTTCCGCTACGGCGATGGATCCCGGCTTTCTGAAAGAGTCCGCCACCCTGGTCGATAATGTCTTCGATACGCTGGTACTGCGTGACGCGCAGATGAAACTCCAGCCGGGTTTGGCGACGTCCTGGAAATCGCTCGATGATACAACCTGGGAATTCGATATTCGTCAGGGCGTGACATTTACCAATGGCGAACCGGTCAATGCGCAAGCCGTGAAATTCTCCATCGACCGCATCCTCGATCCGGCTAATCATGCACCGACTATATCCTATATCCGCACCATTAAATCGGTAGAAGTCAGCGGCGAATATCGCGTGCGTTTTCATACGGACGGACCGGATCCCCTGTTGCCCACGCGACTGAGCCGCTATCCGGCCTATATTGTGCCGCCGGAATATGTGACAAAGGTCGGCGCATCGGAGTTTGCCCGCAAACCCATCGGCAGCGGCGCTTATCGAGTCGAGACGTTCATTCCGGATGAAAGAGTGGTGATGCAGGCAAACAGCGATTACTGGCGCGGCAAGCCGGCGATTGATACCGTCACCTGGCGTCCGATACCGGAGGCCACGGCGCGGATAACCTCGCTGTTGACCGGCGAAGTCCAGCTCGTCGATAGCGTGCCGGTAGATTTGGTACCGGCGCTGAAAAACAAACCGGGCATCCATTTGGAGCAGGTAAAGGGCGGCGGGCTGACGATCTATCTGGGCCTCAAAAACGATCAACAACCGTTGGATGATGCGCGCGTCCGCCAGGCGCTGTCGCTGGCGTTAAACCGGGACGCCTATACCTCACAGTTGCTGCATGGTTTCGGCACCCCGACCGGCACCATGGCCGGTGAAAAAGATTATGGTTATCAGCCGATACCCGCGCCGGCGCAGGATATCGCCAAAGCCAAATCACTGCTTGCGCAAGCCGGCTATCCGGACGGATTTACTCTGCGCTTCCAGGCGCCGCGCCGCTATATCGCCAGCGCGGATGTCGCCCAGGCTATCGTGCAGGATCTTGCCGCGATCGGCGTCAAGGCGCAGTTGGAAGTGCCGGAATGGTCGGTTTATACGCAGCAGGTCGCGGCGAAAAAACAGGCGCCGATGTATATGCTGGCCTGGGGTTCAACGCAAACATTGGATGCCGATGCGGCGTTGTATCCGATCCTACATTCGGGTGAGCCTTACTCCACGGTGAGCCTGCCTGAGCTGGACAAGCTGCTCAACGAAAGCCGCAATACGGTGGACGCCGCGAAACGCGAACAAATATTACGGCAGATCCAGGATATCGTCGCACAGCAACAGCCGCTGATTCCGCTCTACCGGGAGGATTCACTCTATGCCGCCAGCGATGCCCTGACCTTCACCGGCCGTGCCGATGCCCGGATACCGTTGTTCGACCTGAGGCTGAAATGATTGCCCCAGGTTCTGCGTTAAAGAGAAAACCGCGCCGCCATTTTTACGGCGACGGCATCATCGGCGGGTTACTGCTGACGATAGCGATCGCCGCGGCGGCACTGTTTCCCTGGCTGCCCTTACCCGATCCTCTGGCCAACAATCTGGCGGACGTTTTCATGCCGCCGGGCAGCCATACCGATTCGGGTATGCACTGGCTGGGAACCGATCAACTGGGGCGCGATATGCTGTCGCGCATCCTGTCCGGCACCCGGCTATCGTTATTCGTCGTGCTGATGGCGGCGGCGATCGCCGCGGTTATCGGCAGCCTGCTGGGGATGCTGGCGGGATATGTCGGCGGCTGGCTGGATGCGGTGATTATGCGTCTGATGGACATTCAGCTGGCGGTTCCGTTTATTCTGCTGATCCTGCTGGTGATGGCGCTGTTCGGCACCTCGCTGAGCAATATCATCATCATTATGGGCGTGAGCAGTTGGGCCATTTACGCCCGCGTCGCCCGCGCTAAAACGCTGGAAATCCGCGAGCTGGAATATATTGAATCGGTGCGCGCCATGGGTTTTTCCACCCCGCGCATTCTGCTGCGCCACGTATTGCCCAACCTCGCCACGCCGCTGATTGTCCTGCTGACGCTGGATATCCCGCGCCTGATCGTTCTGGAAGCGTCTATCGGCTTTCTCGGCATGGGCATTCAGCCCCCGACGCCGACGCTGGGCAACCTGGTCGGTGAAGGCCGCTCCTATATGCTGCTGGCGCAGTGGCTGGTGTTATATCCGGGGCTGGCGGTTGCCGCGCTGGTGGTCGGCTGTAATCTTCTGGGCGACAGCCTGCTGCGTAAAACCCGAACGAGGCTCGACTGATTATGCTGAGATACGTGCTGTCCCGCGTCGGGCAAGCTGTTCTGGTAATGTTCGGCGTATCGATCCTGATTTTTTACAGCCTTCACCTGACCGGCGATCCGGCGGCGGTGATGATGCCGCCCGGCTCCAGCCAGCAGGAGATCGACCATTTTCGTCACAGTATGGGCTTCGATCGCCCCCTGCTGTGGCAATACGGCCACTACCTGTATGGCGTCTTACAGGGCGATCTCGGCGACTCGCTGCGCTACAGCCAGCCGGTCGCCACCCTGATCGGCGATCGCGTTCCCGCCACGCTGTTATTAGCCGTTACCGCCCTGTCATGGAGTACCGCCGTTGGTTTGACGCTCGGAATTATCAGCGCGCTGTGGCAAAACAGCCTGTGGGATTTGCTCTCGCGCCTGCTGGCCTTTTCCGGTCAGGCCATACCCGTGTTCTGGCTGGGGCTGTTGATGATTCTGCTGTTCAGCCTGGATCTGCGCTGGCTGCCATCCGGCGGTTACGGCAGCCTGAGTCACCTGATTATGCCGGCCGTGAGCCTCGGCGCGTACTACATGAGCGCGATTGCCCGGCTGGTGCGCGCCAGTCTGATCGACGTCATGCAGCAGGACTATATCCGCACGGCCCGCGCCAAGGGGCTGAGCGCCTGGCGTATCGTGGTGCGCCATGGATTGCGCAATGCATTGATTCCGGTGGTCACGGTACAAGGCATGTACTTCGCCTCGCTATTAGGCGGCGCGCTGGTGACGGAAATCATTTTTGCCTGGCCGGGTATCGGCCGTTTGGCGGTGCAGGCGATCCAGAACCGTGATTTTCCATTGGTACAGGCGATCGTGCTGCTGGCCGCGCTGGTGTTCGTGACCATAAATCTGATTATCGACCTGTTATACGTGTTGCTTAACCCGAGGATACGACTGTGACTATGACTTCAGCGGCGATGCTGCAAGCGACGCTGGCGCTACTTGAACAGATCACGCCGTTTCGCAGCGTTTCCGGTCAGATTGAACAGCAGCGTGCGCTGGCGCAATGGCTGGAAACGTGGCTGGTTCAGGAGATTGGCGCTCGGCAGGTGTCGCCGGTGGCGCAACAACAGCGGCAAAGCGCTCCGCCGTTGGTTCATGTCCGCCTCGAGCGCGGCGCTCATAAAACGCTGGTGCTGTATAACATGTACGACGTCATGCCGGCGGATGAGGACGGTTGGGAAGTCCCGCCCTTTATTGGCGGCGTCCGCCGCTGGCCGGAACTGGGCGACGTGTACATTTCCCGCGGCGCGGAAAATAACAAAGGCCCGCTGGCGGGAATGCTCACAGTGGTCAAAACGCTGCGAGATAGCGGCAACCTTACGGTCAATCTGGAAATTATCCTGGAAGGCGAGGAAGAGATCGGTAGCGGCCGGCTGCGACGCTATCTGGCGCAAACACCCTGCCCGATCGCGCCAGCCGATGCGGTGCTGTTCCCTTCTCTTTGCGAATACGGCGGCGGCCAACCGCGCGTCTATCTGGGCTTTACCGGCCTAAGCAACGGGCGGCTAACGGTTAAAGGCGGAGACTGGGGCGGCCCACAGGCGGCCATCCACGCCAGTAACGCCAGTTGGATCGCCAATCCGGCCTGGCGGCTGGTGCAGGCGCTGCACGCCATCGCGCCGCCAGAGAATAACGGCGTTCTGGCGGCCATCAAACCTGATGACGAAGCCAATAAGCTGCTAGCCGAACTGGCCGACAATTTCAGTATCGACGACGAGCTGCGCTTCCGCCGCAGCCGGCGTCTGACGTTGACCGGCGATACGCTGAGCTGCCTGCAAACCTTTATCGGCAGCGCCGTACTCAACCTGTCCGAACTCAAAACGGCGCCTACGGGGGCGCGCGGAGTCATTCCACCGTTTGCCGAGGCGGAGCTGGCATTCCGCACGCCTCCCGGTATCGACGGCGCGCAACTGATCGATGCCGCTTATGCGCGTCTGGCCGCGCCGGCATTGGCCGGCGCCGAACTGACGCTGGATGACAGCTATCCCGGATACCGATTCACCCTCGACGCGCCAGGCGTTCGCCAACTGCTTGCCAGCTATCGCCGGCTTGGCGCCCAACCGCAGATTTGGCCATGGGCGCCAGGCTGCGCCCCGGCCTATGCTTTTGCGCCGATTGCGCCCGCCTTTTTGATCGGCGGTCTGGGTCATGGCGGCAATGCGCATGGGGTAAATGAATTTGTCACGCTGCGCGGTCTGCAGCGTTTTATTGAGTCACTGACCGATTGGCTGACCCGTTTTACCGAGTCGGCCGAAAGCCAGCCGCTCACTTAGCCAGCACCAGGGAAATCATTGTCGTGGATTTCAGGATAATATATGAAAAATGTTGATAATTATGAACGCGTTACATTAGGCTTTTTCCCAACGCCGCTGGAATCGCTGCCCCGATTCGGCGACGAACTGGGGATCAAACTAAACATAAAACGTGACGATTACACCGGCTTCGGCGGCGGCGGCAATAAGGTGCGGAAGCTGGAATACCTGATGGCGGACGCCTGCCGCCGGAACGTCGACGTGGTGATTACCACCGGCGGGCATCAGTCCAACCATGCGCGCATGGTGGCGGCGGCGGCGCGCAAATTTGGCATGAAGCCGGTGCTGGTGCTACGAGGCAATCCGCCGCAAACCTATCAGGGCAATCTGCTGCTGGATAAGCTGTTCGGCGCGGAATTGCAGTTTCTCGATCCCGATGAATACTTCACGCAAATTGACGGCGCGATGCAGGCCCATGCCGAGGCCGCCGCCGCCCGGGGGGAAAAAGCGCTGATTATTCCGTTAGGCGGCGCTACGCCGCTGGGCGCACTCGGCTATGTGCGGGCGATTGAGGAGATGGATGCGCAGTTGAAGGCCCGCGACCAACAGCCGCCGCAGTTTATCGTCGCGCCTACCGGCTCCGGCGGCACGCTGGCCGGGCTCTATGTCGGCGCCCGCCAGTACTGGCCGGAGACAAAAATCGTCGGCATCAGCGTCAGCGCCAAAGCGCCGTGGTTTCAGGAACGCATCTCCGCGATGGCGCAAGACTGCGCCGATCTGCTGGAATGGCCGCAGCGCTGGAAACCGGAGGATATCTGGATAGAGGACGATTACGTCGGTACGGCCTATGGCGTTCCCTCGGAGGGCGGCATCGACGCCATTTATCGCGTCGCGCAGAGTGAAGGCGTGCTGCTGGATCCCGTCTACACCGGCAAAGCGATGCACGGGCTGATCGGGTTGGCCGGACAAGGCAAAATCCATCCCGGCGCCAGCGTGATATTTATTCACTGCGGGGGATCGCCGGCGCTCTACCCCTTCGCCCAAACCTTGCTGGAACGCTAGCATGTCGCCCGCGTTGCGATATATGGACCGTCAGGCCGTTATCCAGCTTGGCGGAACCGATCCACGGCAAGCCTTTAACGATGTGGTGGAGGTGGTCGGTCTGATGCGGCGCGGAGACGCGCATATGACGCCGGAATCCCATATCGACCTGGCGACGCCGCGGGGTAAAGCCTATGCGCTGCCGGCCAGCGTGGGAGGACGGTTTAATGCCGCAGGGGTGAAATGGACCGCGCACCGCCCGCAAATAGCGGATCAATGGCCGCAGGCGATGGCGATAACGCTCATTAACCGCCTTACCGACGGCATGCCTATCGGCATGGTGGAAAGCGCGGCGCTGACCGCGACCCGCACGGCAGCCGTGTCGGCCGTCGCATTACGCTATGCCGCGCCCCAAAAAGTGCGGCGCGTGCTGCTAATCGGCGCGGGCGTTCAGGCGCAGGCTCACATTGAAATGTTGCGGGTGCTGTTTCCAACGCTGGAAAAACTGACGTGGTGGAACCGGACCCCGGACACGCCGCAGCGCATTTTTGCCGCGCTGCCCGCTTTGCCCTGGCCGGTGGCGTTTCCCGACACGCTCCATCAGGCGCTGCTGACGGATTATGACGCGCTGATCGCCTGTACCAGCGCGGCGACCCCGTTTCTGGGAGCGGATGCGCTACGACCGGGCGGTATCGTATTGCAAGTCGGCTACCATGAAGTGAGTTTTAGCGCTATCCGCCAAGCCAGCAAAGTGGTGGTCGATCTGTGGGGCGAGTTCTGCCAAACCAGCGCGAAAAGTCTGTTCCAGATGTACCGCGCCGGCGAATTCGATCCCCAACGGTTGTCCGCCGATCTCGGCCAGTTGCTGCTCGATGGCTGGCGCTGCTCGGCGCACGATAGCGTCTATTTCTCGTCGTTCGGACTCAACGTGTTCGATATCGCGCTGGCGGCGCGCGTTTTGCAGGATGCCGCGCTCCACGCTTCCGGCGCCATGCTGCCTTTTTTGCAGAGGAATAATGATGTTGATTGAAGCCGATGATCTGCTGCGCCGTCTGCGCGCCGGTGAACGATTCGCGTTGCTGGATACCCGCGATCGCCACGATTGGCTGGCCGGTTCATTACCAGGCGCCGATCATTTCAACGTGTATGATTATTTTATTGATGAGTGTAATGAGGCAGGCATCGCCGCAATGGCCGATGACGTCATGGTTGGCTGGCAACGGCTGGACGTGGCTGACGACATTACCCCGGTGTTTTTCGAACAGCAAACCGGCATGCGCTCGCCTCGCGGCGTCTGGTTTGCCTGGCTGATCGGCCGTTCCGATGCGCTGGTGCTAAACGGCGGCGTGGATGCCTGGCTGGCCGCCGGCGGATCACTCTCTCCGGGAACAGGCGTTGACAGCGCGGTGGAACACCAGTTGATTCGCGGCGTGGCAAAGAATTTTGTGCGCGGCCTCACCGCCAGCCGCCAACAGGTTCTTGACGCCGATGGCCAGCAGCGCGTGATCCTCGATGCCCGCCGCCCCACTGAATTCGACGCAAGTTTTGTGCATGACTGCTGCCACCGTGCGGGGCGGATCCCCGGCGCGCATTTACTGTTTTGGGAAGAGATCATTGAAGACGGCGCGTTCCGTTCACCGGCGGATATCGCCCAACGCGCCGCCGCGGCGGGACTGCACCCAGAACAGCAGTTGTATATTTATTGCCATCGCGGCGCCCGGGCCGCCACCGTTCTGGTCGCGCTGCGGCTGGCAGGCTATCGGCATCTGGCAGTCTATGTCGGCTCCTGGCATGAATGGGCGGAACATGCAGAACTGCCCATCGTCCAGGAACGCTCAACCGGCCTGACGTAAGCGCAGGGCTTGACGGATGTCCGGCGCCGCGGCGAGCAGTTGACGGGTATATTCATGCTGCGGCGCATTTAGGATCTGCTCGGTGCCGCCGCTCTCAACAATATTGCCGCGATACAACACCACCACCCGGTCGCACAACTGGCGGACGGCGCTCAGATCGTGACTGATAAACAGCACGCTCAACCCCAACTGGCCGCGCAAACGATCGAGCAACGTCAATATCTGACCGCGTACCGATAGATCCAGCGCCGAAACGGCCTCGTCCGCCACCAGCAAATCCGGCTCAAGAGCCAGCGCGCGGGCAATCGCGATGCGCTGGCGCTGCCCGCCGGAAAAGGCGCCCGGCAGGCGCCGCGCATGATGGGGTTCAAGCCCGACCAGCGCCAGCAGCTCTTCAACGCGCGCCGCAACCTGCGCGGCCGGCCGCAGTTTATACACACGCACCGGTTCGGCGATCTGTTCTCCGATAGTGATTTTCGGGTTCAGGCTGGCATACGGATCCTGGAAGATAATCTGCGCCCGACGCCTTAACAGGCGCTGCTGCTGGTTGCTTTGCGCATTCACTTCATGACCGTCGAAAATAATTTTCCCGCCGTCCACCGGGATCAGACCGATGGCCGCGCGGCCAAGCGTGGTTTTCCCCGATCCTGATTCGCCAATCAGGCCGACGATTTCCGCTCGGCCGATATCCAATGAAGTGGGGAATAAAACGGTATGCCGTTTTGCCGGAAAAAACGGCAGGCTCTGTTTTTGCGGGTAGCTTTTCGTTAAGCGTTCAATACTGACCAGCGGCGCGGCAGAACCGCCGTATTGTTGCGTTGACCTTGGCTGAGTCTGCGAGGCGGCGATCAGTTTCTGCGTATAGTCATTCTGCGGTTGCGTGAGCAGCGCCGGCACATCGCCCTGTTCAACGATGCGGCCCTGATGCATCACGCAGGCGCGATCGGCATAACGCGCGACTACGCTGAGATCGTGAGTGATTAACAGGATCCCCATCGCCATCTCACGCTGCAACGTCTGCAACAAGGCCAGAATTTGCGTTTGGATGGTGGCGTCCAGCGCCGTGGTCGGTTCGTCGGCGATCAACAACGACGGCTTGCAACTGATGGCGCTGGCGATCATCACCCGTTGGCGCATACCGCCGGAAAGCTGGTGGATATACTGTTTGGCGCGTAGCGCCGGATTGACGATGCCGACGCGATCCAACAGCGCCACGGCCTCTGTCTGCGCCTGTTTCCAACTGAGTTTTTGGTGGCGAACCAGAACTTCGGCAATTTGTTCTCCGACTTTCAGCACCGGGTTCATGCTGGTCATCGGCTCCTGAAAAACCGTAGCCATGCGATGGCCGCGTAGATGAGAGGCGAACGGCAAGCCCGCTCCGGCTATCGTCTGCCCCTCAAGCCGGATTTCTCCGCCGGTTTGATGTACGCCCGGCGGCAGCAATCCCATTAGCGACAGTGAACTCAAGGTTTTGCCGGAACCCGACTCGCCAACCAAGGCGACGATTTCGCGCCGCCGCACAGAAAAACTGAGGTCATTGACCAGCGACATGCCGCTTTCCGTGCCGATGCTAAGGCTGCTGACTTCAAGCAGAGAATCCGACTGCGCCATATTCCGCCCCAAAACAGTTGCTTAGATTATGAACTAGAGAATATATCCTATATTCTTCGCAGACAAGAATCGGGTTAGGCCGTTTTGTTATGGCTCAGATCTGAAAATGTACGCCTTTTCGCTATTTAGCCAGCACCGTCTGGATAGCCGTCGCCAATTCGTTGATTTCGAATTTCGCGACATAGGCATCCGCCCCCACCTTGCGTACATGATCTTCGTTCGCGCTACCCGACAGCGAAGAGTGGATAATAACCGGAATATTTTTTAGAAAATCGTCGTGCTTTATATTTCGCGTCAGGGTAAAGCCATCCATCTCCGGCATTTCCAAATCGGTCAGTACAAAGGCGATTTTGTCCGAGATCGGCCGGCCTTCCGCTTGCGCCTCTTGCGCCATCGCCCTTATCTTCTTCCAGGCTTCCAGTCCGGTAACATGCATCATCGCCGGAATCGACATCATATTCAGACCCTGTTCAAGCAGCGAACGCGCGACTTTAGAATCTTCAGCGACAATGGCGACTGCCCCCGGCTTCATGGGGAATTTCTTCGTTTCCACATTATCGATATGAACATCGCGATCCACGGGAATGATGTCATGCAGAATCTGTTCGACATCCAAAACCAGCGCCAGGCGATTGCTCTCTTTATCGCTGTCGAGGCGGGCGATACTGGTAATATGGCGGCTGCTGACGCCGGCTTCGGCCGTCAGCACCTGCCCCCAGTCAAGGCGGACGATATCGTCAACGGATTCCACCGCAAATGCCTGGGTACTACGCGCATATTCCGTCACCAGAAGAATATTGAGCCCGGTGGTCGGCACACAGCCGGCCACCGCCGGCAGATCGATAACGGGAATGATTTGTCCGCGAATGTTCACCATACCGAGCATCGGGGGTTTCATGCCCGCCGCCTTGGTCAACGACGGCATAGGCACAATTTCACGCAGCTTAAACACATTGATGCCGAACAACTCGGATTTTACGTCGTGCTCTGAGTTTCCCAATCGGAACAGTAATAGTTCAAACTTATTAGCCGAAGTGAGATTTGTTCTCTCATCAATTTCTTTTTGAAAATTATCCATGCTTTCCTCAATACGAATAATTAATGATTGGGCCTGACAAAACGACATTCATGATGCGAGCAAATAAGGCCCAACATCTCCTTTTCACACGGTACGCGATTGGCTGCGCGTTTCACTGTTGCTTATTCTCCAGTTTCAGAAAGAAAAAAATGGTTTTCCTTTACCTATTTTCGTCCTCCTGAAGTTAAAGTTTAGTGAAATATTGTGCGGAGATTAGTTCGCATGCAGTTGCCGGATAATGGCGTAATAACCATCTGCCGCACGCGTAAGCTGTTCTATCTCAATATACTCATCAATAACGTGGGCCAGGTTTTCGCGTGAGGGGCCGAATCCGATCGTCGCAATCCCAGCTTCCCCGGCATAATGGCTGCCATTGGTGCAGAACGAATAGGTAGCGACTTTCGGCTGACGGCCATTGTGCGTCAACGCGGTTAATGCGGCTTCGACTAACGGATGCCGCGTGTCCGTTATCCATCCCGGAAAGAAACGCTTACCGTCGATCGTGTTGCCGGTGTAACAGGTTTCCTGCCCCTGTGCGTAGGAAACCTGAGCGCGGAACTGCGGATCTTCGGCGCTGAGCGTATCGATCAACTCACGTAAAGGCGCCAGTACGCTCTCTTCCGTTTCGCCCACCAGCAAACGGCGATCGGCCGTCGCCCGGCAATAATCGGGAACCACCGAAGCGCCGGGATAAGGCGACGATTTGATATCGGTAATTTCCAGAATGCCCGGTCCCAATAGCGCATGCTCCGGCGCGGCCAGCGCGGACAAACGGTTAATCAGCTTGCTCATGTGATACACCGCGTTAATCCCTTTGTGGGGATTCGCCGAGTGTGCCGGTTTCCCGAAGGTTTCAAAAACGATTTCCGCGCGTCCCCGCTGACCGACATTGATATTAAGCTCCGACGCTTCGCCGATAATCACAGAGTCAGGATGGTAGCGTGCGCTGATGGCCCGCGCCGCAACGCCCTCAAAACACTCCTCGTGCACAACGCAGGCGACGTAAATCGCGCCGCGGAAATTGCGCTGGCAATCCTGGGCGAAAAAACCGACGGCGGCGATCATGGCGGCCACCGCCCCTTTCATATCAGACGTGCCGCGCCCGTAGATTTTCCCGTCGCGGATCTCCGCCCCCCAGGGCGCCTGACTCCACTGGCTCTCATCCACCGGCACCGTATCAATATGGCCGTCAAGCAGCAGTACCTCACCGGGCTGATTGCCGACGATCCCGCCGATAATATTGCCGAAATCGTCAACGTGAATATCATCAAACTGAAAGTGCTCCATGATGCGGCGGATCTCGTCAACCACCCCAGCCTCATGGCCGGAATAACTTTTCTGCCGCACCAATGACTGGCAGTATTCGATGACTTGCTGATGACGCTGTTCAGTTAACATAGCTGTAATTCCCCGAAATCAATGTATTGGACGTTCTTAACGCGGCTTATCCGGCGATCGATGCGCCGCCTCGCTGCCGTTCCGCCATCTCGACCCTTAAGCGTGCGGCATCAGCGCAAAGCTCGGTTCTTTTCCGCCCCAGACGACATCAAGGTAATGCGCAGGATCGGTATCGCCTTCGGTACTGATAAGCAGCACCCTGGCGCGGTCATTCAGCCCAAGCTGTTCGCGCAGTTCGGCGAGATCGGGCGAACGCATAATCAGCGCCAGCGCCCCGGCCGTCACCGCGCCGGACTCGCCGGAAATAATCGGTTTATCGCCGGCGAGCGGATGTCCGAGCAGGCGCATGCCGTGCGCGGCGATATAGTCCGGGCAGGCAAGGAAACTGTGCGAGTAATCACGCAGCATGCCCCATCCCAATTGGTTGGCCTCGCCGCACGCCAGCCCCGCCATGATGGTTTGCAACTTTCCGCCGACCGTAACGGCGTCGCCGGACTGCCGTTTGGCCGAACGATGCAGGCAATCAGCCTGATCGGATTCCACGACGATCACCCGCGGCGCTTTCTCGCCCCATATCTCGGTAAAGACGCCCTGCACCATACCGGCAAAGGCGCCAACGCCGGCCTGCACCAATACGTGCGTCGGCATGTTGCGCTGCAACCGATCGCAGGCTTCCAACAGCAGCGTGCCATATCCCTGCATAATCCAGCGCGGCACATCCTCGTAGCCTGGCCACGCCGTATCCTGCAACACCACCCAGCCGTCTTCGACGGCGCGTTGCGCTGTCATTCTCACCGCTTCGTCATAATTCATATCGACAATCGACGCCTCTGCGCCTTCACGGCGTATCGCTTCCAGCCGCTGCCGCGACGATCCCCTCGGCATATAAATCACCGCTTTTTGTCCAAGCTGGCGCGCCATCCATGCCACGCCGCGCCCGTGGTTGCCGTCCGTCGTGGTGGCGAACGTCACCGGAGGAAGACGGCGTTTCACCTCATCGCCGATCATCACCGGAAATGGCAGCGTACTTAGCGGCTGCCCCAGCGCGCCGGCGACATACTTCGCCATGGCGAATGAAGCGCCCAACGCCTTGAAAGCGTTCAGGCCAAACCGCCATGATTCATCTTTGACAAAAATCGAGCCTAACCCCAGGTAATCCGCCAAGTGCGTCAACTCAACCAATGGGGTTTCCTGATAACCGGGAATAGTGCGATGAAACTGCCGCGCCTCTTCCAGCGCGTCACGCCGAAAATCGGCGGTACTGGCCGTCGGATGACGGGAAAAGTCGGTATCGTTGATGAAATACTGCATTAGTTTCGTCATAACGCTGAATAAATCCGTAATCAAGGTGATAAAAAATAGCCAGCAGGCATCGATGGCGGATGTCTATATTCATCCACCGGAGCGTCGTTCTGGCTGAAATAAAATTCGCTTAGTCGGTGTGCCGATAAACCCGGCGAAGGAAATTTCTGGTACGCTCTTGCTCCGGCGCGGTAAACAGCTGTTCCGGGTGGCCCTGCTCCACCACCACGCCGTGATCCATAAACAGCACCCGGTCTCCCACTTCACGGGCAAACGCCATTTCATGCGTGACGACCAGCATGGTCATCCCCTCATCGGCCAGCCCCTTCATGACCGACAGCACTTCATCGACCAGCTCTGGGTCAAGCGCGGAGGTCGGCTCGTCGAACAGCATGATTCTGGGGTTCATCGCCAGCGAACGGGCAATGGCGGCGCGCTGTTGCTGCCCGCCGGAAAGCTCGCGCGGATAGCTATCGATTTTTTGCTTCAACCCAACCCGTTCCAGTAACTTAACGGCCTGCGTATGAGCCTGGTCGCGCGGCGTCTTTTTAACAATCACCGGCGCCGCCATCACATTTTCCAGCACCGTTTTATGCGGAAAAAGATTAAAGCGCTGGAACACCATTCCCACGTTCATCCGCAGATAGCGGAGATCGGCCTTATCATGCACTTCATTATTATCAAAGATGATATTCCCGCTCTGAATCGTTTCCAGATGGTTGATGCAGCGTAAAACCGTGCTTTTACCGGAACCGCTTGGGCCGATAATGACCACTTTTTCACCCGGCTTGACCATGAGGTGGAAATTTTTTAATACCTCCACCTCGCCGAAGCGTTTACAGACGTTGTGCATTTCAAGGATATAACTGCTCATGATCTCGCCATCCTTTTTTCCAGCCAGGCAGCAATCAGCATGAAAAAGGTATTCATGATGAGATAAAGTGCGGCAACCGTGGTATAGACTTCAAATGATCGGAACGTCGCCGAGTTAATGCGGTCAGCGACATGAAACAGCTCGGCAATCGTCACCAGTGAAACAATGGACGAGTTTTTCAACGTCATAATGAACTGGTTCACCAACGCGGGAACGCAGAATTTGATGGCCTGCGGCGCGATGATATGGAACATGGACTGGCCGCCGTTCATGCCCAATGACGCCGCCGCTTCCGATTGCCCCCTATCCACCGACTGTATGCCGCCGCGAATAATTTCCGTGATGTAGGCGCCGGCATTCACGCCCAATCCGATAATGCCGGCCTCCATGCTGCCCATCGGCAGGCCGATGGCCGCCAGACCAAAATACAGAATAAACAACTGCACCAGGAACGGCGTACCGCGTACCACCCAGACATAGAGGAATGCAGGCCAGCGTAATAATGGATTGCGTGATAAACGGCAGAGCGCACCGACAATACCTGATGCCATTCCCAGTAGGAGCGCGCAGGCGGAGACCTGTAGCGTTACCACGCAACCATCCAACAGCAGTGGAAACTTACTCAGAACCACACCATAGTTAAGATCGATGCTCATCATTTAAACCGCCTTATGATTACTTACCGATGATCCATTTGTTGTATAGCGCGTCCAGCTCGCCACTTGCCCGCATTTCATTGATGACGCTATTCACCAGTGAAACCAACTGCGTATCCCCCTTCTTGACGGCAATGCCCAGAGAGGCCTCCGTGAATGATTTGCCGACGACTTTGACATTGTCGAAAACCTTATTCAGCTCCATTTGATTCAGCAGATCGTTAATACCGGCGTCAATCCGCCCGGAGGTTAAATCCAGCGTTTGGGCGCTGGTGTCCTGATAGGCTTTAATGGTAAACGGCGTGGTTTCGCTCAGTTTTCGAGCCACCTGCTCACTGGTTGCGCCCGCTTTGGCTCCGACGGTCAGCCCTTTCAGATCTTCGGGACCGGCGATGGCGTTGTTGCTTTTCTTCACCACCAGCACCATACCGGTTTTTAAATAGGGTTCAGAAAAATCGACCACCTTCTTACGTTCATCGTTGATATACATGGCGGCGATGACAATATCCGCATGACCGCTTTGCACCGACGGAATCAGCGAGGTAAATTGCATATCGTTGACTTTCAGTTTCACCCCTAATTTTTCGGCGATCTTTTGGGCGATATCAATGTCATATCCCACCATCTTATTATTATCGTCATAATATTCGAACGGGCGATAATTACCGGTCGCGACGATCAATTCGCCCCGTGCCTTTATTTTAGCGATAGCGGAATCATCGGCCTGCGTTACCGTGCTCATACCGACGCTCAGCAGGATAGTTACGGCACAAAAACATTTTTTAAAAAACATATTCATGATTTACCTCGTTAGTAACAAGCAATAAAGCCCCTGGTGCTGATAAAATCATCAGTCATTTATTTAATAAAATGGTTGGACATACCCAATAAACGATGGGTTTAATTAATTATCATTTTAACCACGAAAAATACGGCGTTGGCCATTGGCGTCAAGCGTCTCTCCTTTATATTGCGTAATAGGACCATAAGCAGCGGGCTGCCGGTGAATATCAAAATTAAATGTCGTCTTTTTATATTTCTGGCAAAAATCCAAATCACAATGCGCAATAGCGACTTCATCATGTTTGCTAATGCAGGAAGCGACTATCTCCCCCGATGGCGCGATAATGCAGCTTCCGCCGATCTGTTCTATCCCCTCTTCACAGCCGGCTTTGGCCACCCCGACCACCCAGGTTCCATTCTGGTAGGCGCCGGCCTGTAAAGACAGCTGGTTGTGAAACAGCGATAAATCATCATGTTCCGGCGCGGGCGCGTTATGTACCGGGGTGTTATAGCCGATCAGCACCATCTCCACTCCCTGTAATCCCATGACCCGATAGGTTTCGGCCCAGCGCCGGTCGTTACAAATCGCCATGCCGAAGACGCCGCCAAACGCCGGATAGACATCAAAACGGTTTCCCGGCTCAAAATAACGTTTTTCCAGATGCTGGAATGCCCGCCAGGGTTCATTCTCCCGGTGGCCGGGTAAATGAACCTTATGATATTTGCCAATAATCTCGCCGGTCTTATCCACCAGAATAGAGGTGTTGTAATGTTTGACCTCGCCGTCTTCGCGCGCTAATTCCGCATAACCGAGATAAAAGCCTATTTTCATCGACTTGGCCAAATCAAACAGCGGCTGCGTCGCCGGATTCGGCATGGCGGTTTCAAACCACTCATCAATAGTATTCTGGTCTTCAATATACCAACGGGGAAAAAACGTGGTTAACGCCAATTCGGGATAAACAATAATATCCGCGCCAAGACTTTTGGCTTCCCGCATCATTTCCATCAGCCGAGCGACGACATCTTGTCGGCTATCTGCTCTATTAACCGGCCCTAATTGACCCATAGCCACATTGACATAGCGGGGCATAATCTACTCTCCTGTATTTCAAACCTGTTCATCATTGCTAATAAATAAATCACCGGTCATTTGATGTATTTTCTCAATCTCTTTCATTCTCTCGCGCGCTTTTTGCGGATGTTGTAATGCCAGCTCGCCCGCCAGAAAATTAATCATGCTGATACTGACCGAATAAGAATCAAAAATGGTTCGGCTGGCCGTATTACAGGCCAATACCACATCCACTTGCGCATTCAGTGAAGAAATCAGGCTTTCGCATAAACAGATAATTTTGATGTTTTTACTTCTGGCGACTTTAACAATTTTATCCAGCATGTTGACTCGTCTGGGGAAATCCACCACCAGCATGACATCGTCTTCGTGCAAATCGGCCAGATTATCGACAAAGCGCCCGGCGCTATCGTTGACCAACCGGACGTCACGACAAATATTGGAAAATATCGACAGCGCATAATAAGCCGAGATATAGCTGTTTCTGAATCCGGTGATCCAGATACGCCGCGCGCCGCCCAGCAGTTTGACCGCATTCGCCAGGTTATCGGCGAAGACATTATCCAGGGCGTTATCCAGGTTGTGCTTATCCGTTTCAACGTGAGCCACCAGACGATCGTAGGTGTTCTCGACCCCCGGCGCCGTATTCTCAAGATGGGTCAACGGTGATTTGCCGGTGACCATCGCGGGACGAAACGTACTGCGAAAATGATTAAAATCGGTAAAGCCAAGATGACGAAAACAGCGTGCCGCCGTCGATTTCGACACCCCAGCCAGCTTGGCGAGTTCAGTTGCGCTATAGCTGGCCAGGTTATGCTGATAGCGCAGCAGAACCTTAACGAATTTTCTCTCAGCCGGAGAGAGCATCGGATGAATTTGGCGGATTAAATCCTGTAACTCACCGATCGCTTCTACAGAATTATTGTCTGGATAGCCGATCATGCTGTTTTCCTTTCTGGCACTATTGTTTCTTTAAAAAATAACTCATGAAACGCATGAACCATAAAAAGCAATTAGCAGGCCAGTTATAAAAATAAATTTATAATTATTTAATAAATATGAATTTTATTTTTTAACTTTGCTTAAAGATGGGATATTTGCGATCGTTTCGCCCCAATATGATGCATGACATGCACCACAATGTAACGAAGACCGTCCCTTTCAGAGAGATGAAACCGCGGTGCGATGCCCTTGCCCGTTTCAGCGATGAACCGGCTCGCGAAAAGATTTTTGCACCGAAGGGAAAACAAATCAGGCGATGTCGCGTTCCCGGAGTCGATGGCAACCGCAACGTCTGCGCTGATTAATGTGAACGACCGGCAGGTAAAACCCTACCGGCCAACGAGGCCAACGCCGCTAAAATCCGTTGCGTACTAGCCCAATATTTTCGCTACGCACGTTTTAAACACGCTGACGCCGATGTTGAGCGCGTCGAGATCGAAACGCATGTCGGGATGATGCAAGCCCGGCGTCAGGTTGGCGCCTAATCCCCAGAATCCGGCTTTAATGGCCGGACGCTGAATCGGGTAGTGGAAAAAGTCCTCGCTCCCCGGCGTGGTTTTCGGCCCGGTCAGCCCGTCTTTGCCCAGCACCTCGGTAATGGCTTCCGCAATCAGGGCGGTCATCTCATCATCGACCTCCGCGGCGGGCATTTCCGTTAAAATACGCACCTGCGCGGTGGCGCCCAGCGCCTCTACGCTGCGGGTAATGGCCTGAATAACCTTGGCTTTCAACGCATCCATCGGTTCATTGTATTGCGAGCGCAGATCCCAGCACACCACGGCTTTATCAGGAATAGAGTTGGTCACGCCGGCATCGCAAAGAAAACGGGTCGCTTTTGCGCTGTAGTTCAGATTCGGCGCCAGATGAATGGCATTGACCGCCTGTACCGCGCTGGCCGCCGCATCCAAGGCATTAATGCCCAGATGAGGACGGGCCGCGTGGGCCGGGACGCCGGTAATCGTGGCTTCAAGCGTGGTGTTGGCCGAATACAGCATGGCCGGCACCGCCAACCCCAGCGGGCACTCTTCCTGCGGACGAAGATGAAACCCGATCAGCATATCGACATCGTCAATGGCGCCGCCTGCCACCATCGCCAGCGCGCCTTTTCCCAACTCTTCCGCCGGCTGAAAAATGATCTTCAAGCGCCCTTTTTTAACCAGCCCTTCTTTTATTACTTCCTGCGCCGTGCTCATCACCACCGACGAATGCCCGTCGTGTCCGCAGGTATGGCGGGCAACCCGCTCGCCGTCAATAATGTGTCCGAGGGCATCCATATCGGCGCGTAGCGCCAGCACCGGCCCGGGCCGGCCGCTATCCAGCTCGGCGACAATGCCGGTGGTGCCATTCAGATTGCGGGTAACCTGATAACCGGCCGCTTCCATTACCCCGGCGATATACGCCGACGTTTTAAACTCCTGAAATCCTAATTCGGGAATCTGATGCAAATAACGGTAATGCTCCAGCGTATTACTCATGCCCTGCTCCCCAGTGAAAACAAAAAACATCAAGTTATCGCATTCAAGATACAAGCCAACATGAGCAACGACCAATATCTTTTCTGTAAGGCCGACCGCTCCCGTTTGAATCATCCGCAATTAGCTGAATAACTCATCAATCGCATTTCCACTTTTATCAAAAGCCGAGTATATCTTTACCTGTCGTGATGATTCAGACATCCCGTTCCTCTTTTTTCAAAATGGCTTTCACACTATCAACGTAAAGCTGGTTTTGCTTATCCGTTTCCCCGCTGGCAGAGGTGATCAACGTGCTGTTTCCCGACTCACCGCTCAGCACCACCGGCTGCCCCGGCACCGGGTCATCCGAACCGATCCACACCATTTTCGGCTGGAGTTCATAATCCCCTTGTTGGTACTGATTAAACACTTGGCTGGCGCTTTGCCCATTGAATTTCTGCCATACCGCCGCCCGCTGGATGATTTTGTCCGGCGCGCCGCTTTCCACTTCGCCATTCCCAATTCGCAAATAGCCGCCGCCGCTGCTCAGGATGATTTCTTTCTTCGCGCTGATGATTATTCGGCCTTCGCTGCTTCTTATCTGCACATCTTTCAACGCATCTAACGCCATTTCGTCTCCCTGCGCCTGTAACTCCACTTTGCCTCTGGATGCAAACAGCTTCATGCCCGCTTTCTGCGCATACAGGCTTATCCGTTCTCCCGCAGCCACGGTAAACCGCTTCAATGCGCTGAAATCCGTATTCTCGCCGCTGGTGGCCGTCAGATTCTCACCCGCCGACAGTTGCACGCTTTTCGGCGTTATCTGCGCGATGCCCGCAGGAGCCGACAGCAATAAAGCCGCCTGTTTTAACTCTTCCAAACTTTCCGTCAACAGCGTCTTTTGCCGTTCCACATCCGCCAGTTCCGCTTGCGCCGTTTCCGCCGCCGCACGCAACGATTCAGCCAAATGCAGCGCCTGCTCCAACTGCGCTATCGCTTCCTGCATATCCAACTGTTCGGAACCGGCGCGCTCCCGCCTCTCCGCGCTGATGAAAATCCCTTTCCCCGCCCGTATCGCCCCCCACTGGTCGGTGCGCAGCTCAAACCCTTCCCCCCGCTGCTCGCGGCTGCCGTCCACCAGATGCCCCAGGTTCAACTGCGACTTGCCGCCGTACTCGGTCGACAGCTTGATATGCTCTTTGCCCCGCTCGTCTTCCATCCGCAGCTTGTTGTTGGCCGGCGTGCGGATAACGTTGCGTTTGTTGTTCGCCTGCGTCACATGGTCCGGGTGCCGTGAGTCATGCAGCGCATAGGCGATATACGGCCGGTCCGGGTTGCCCTCTTCAAACGTTATCGCCACCTCCGTTCCCGCCAGCAGCGGCAGGTGCATGCCGTAGGTGTCGCCGCTGTAGGGTTTGGCGAGACGCACCCACAGGCTTTCGTAGCCCGTCTTCCAGTTATCCAGGTCGAAGTCGAACTTCACCCGGTAACGCCCCATCTTGTCCAGATGCGCGTATGTGTCGCCCGCGGTAATACTCGTTACCCGCGCTGGCAGCGTCCCCGCTATCCTCGGTCGCGCTTCTGGCTTCGGGCGGAATCCCACCGTCTCGCTGTAGGGAATGCCGGTAAATTTCAGCGTATAGCTGCTGTCGCGCCGCGCGCCGGCGCTGATAGTAGTGATGACTATCCCTTTGGCGAATATCGCCGGCACGCTACCCGCGATTTCCAGCATCTGTCCCGGTGCCAGCGTTGAGGCATTGCTCTTCCCGCTCAGTTGATGCTGATTATTCAGCAGCCGTTCGTGGCGCAGCCGCGCGTAGAAATCTCCCCCTTCCGCCGTCTCGCCGCCCGACTCACCGCTTTCGCCACCCAGCGTCAGGTAGTTGTCGCCGTAACGGTACACCTGTCCGTAAGTGCTCTCCCCGCCGCCGCTCACCTCTGCTTCGGTCTGCAGGCCGTCTCCCGCCTGGCGGTAGTTGTAATCCTTCACCCGCACCGACTGGCTGACCACCTGATGCGCCGAGCTCAGCCCCCATACCGACTCCACCCCGTTGTCGTTCATTCCCGACGGACTGCGCAGCGGCAGGCTCACGTCAAACTGGTAGAACTGCTGGTCGTCGGCGAACACCACCACTTCCCTTTTCAGCCGCGCGTCCATCTCGAAGCGATACCAGATGCCCACATCCGCCAGCAGCCGGTCGATAAACGCCCGGTCGCTCTCCTGCCACTGCATCACCTGCTCACGCGGCGGGTAGCTGTTGCGCAGGCGGAACTCGAACTGCCAGCCTTCGAACTGATGCTGCCGGCGCAATATCTGCTCGACTATCTCCGGCACCGACTGGTTCTGGTATATCGCCGGCCGCCCGGCATTGGCTAGCAACGCCAGCCGCGGCTCCAGCGTCAGCTGATAGCGCACCTCGTCCGCCGACGCCGACAGCCGCTGAAACTGCGTCACCACCCCGTGCACCGCCCGCGCCGAGGCCGCAGGCAGCGCCACATCGCCGAGCGTGACGCCCGGCGCATTGAAGGTAAAGGTGACGTCCTGCAACAGCATCTCGCCGGGGGCGATATCGCTGCCGCTGGTAAAGGTTATCTGGTAGCAATAGGTCTGGCTCAGCCCCTCGGTGGCGCTAAAGGACTCCACGTCCAGGTCGCTTCGACCGGAAACAGACAGTTGATAACGGTTCAGCGTGCTGGTGAGGCGGCTGGCGAGTTCGGATACGGACAGCATGTTCATACCTCTTCTTATTTCATTGGATATCGGTATTATTAATCCACAGAGATATTACCCCGTAGTTCTGGAGATAAAGAAAACCATATTTCACCTGCGGATTTAACGAATTAATAAACTTAGCTTTATTTAAAAAATATCTTTACTAGGCAATTATCATGATAAAATAAAAACATATTTACCCCATTTCACATATAAAAATGAGTTACTTAATTATCGAGAAGCTCTCGTGTTATTAGACAAAGAAAAACCCCTTCATCGTCACATCCCTTCAATAATAGTTGAATATCCTGATGGTATTGCGTCTCGCCTATCAATAATGCCAGGACGATAAAATCCGATACTGGACCGGCAGGTCCAAAAGTATGGTCGATAAGATGATAGGGTCTTTCCAATGACAGAGGAATATTCTTATCACAGGCATAAATGGATATATCCGCCATTAATTTTCTGTCTAACTTCGATATCCAGATATTTTTTATATTCTCTCTATCAACACAGGTATATTCAAACAGCATATCGAGATCTTGTGATAATGTATCGGATAACGAGGGCATCACCCTCCCCAATCCGGCTAAAATGGGAAGATTTTTTTCTTTGGCAAAAACAGGGGAAGTTATCAATTGCGCACTAATAAACTCGCTATAACTCTCGGGTTGTGAAGGCCAAAGTTGAATACTGAGAAGTAAGGCTACGCCTTTGTGCGCATCCGCGCCATACCATGATTTTATCTCTGAAAGCGACGACAAATGTTCAGGATATAAATGCCACTGTTCAAAAATGTCTTCAGCGTCTGTTTTCACGACTTCAAGCGAAATACCCGCCAGATAAATGGTATGCAGAAAACACCGATAACCAGGACATTGATGCTCTAACATTTCATCTATTTCAACCAAACGTTGTTTAAGCGCTTGGCTTTGAGTGAATAAGGGCCGACCTTTATGGGGATAAGCGGGAATGTCCTGGATATCATGCAACATGACTGCCGCATTATCTTCTTCTGGAGAAAATATTACGTTACCGCTAACCACCAACTGTTTTCTGCTCCATTTTTCCCATGCGATATGCGCGTTTTTCAGCTCGTTATCCCATACCGATTTCTTTACCTCTTTATAATAACAATACAAGGATGACGAAAAAGCAAACAGCCAGGTACAAAACGCTAATGGCAAAATATACGCGACCAGTTCTGGGACATTTTCCTGGATGAAATAAGAAATGATAAATAGAAAAATCGCGATTACGAACGAGAAAACAAGCAAAATCCAGGTACGTTTACGAGGAAGAGAAACACGATATTGCTGAGTATCAGGAATCGGCCATCCCATGATTATGCCTCAACGCTGTTATGAGGCATGGACGTTAATACACGACAGCCGCATTGACACAAACAATTATTTACTACGACCGATCTTCCGTTATCCATCATGGTATTACAACCCTCAATAATCGGATTAACGCCGTGCCACGGCTTAGGGCATGCCACCAAATCTCCCACCAGCGCAACCTGTTTTCCTTCATAGTAAAGCGTTGACGAAGCCGTAATCACTTTCCCGCCGTGATCGGTTGAATCACCAAGACAAACAATACCGCTCATAACCCTCTCCTTATTTATATCCATCATCTGGCAAGTTGTAGGCGTGTTGACTTTCTTCGCGCCTACAACATGCAAAAAAACACTGGAATTTAAAAAATATTCCAGCCGTAAAGCCAATTAACAGAACGAACGGTAAGAAAAGAAAAAATAATGACTACCGTCATCAATATAATGACATCTTTCGCGTTACGTTCCTTGTATGATTTAATAGACAAATATAAAAACACGGCCACCACAATGACCCACATCGGCCACATGTTATAAATCAACACCCGAATCATTAAGTAAATAATAAACCAAATACTAAGATCACTAAAATCCAATGTAGTTATCAAAGCTACCCTCGATATCGCCTATAATTATAAATAGTAAAAAAGAGCCGGGAAAACATATACGAATTATTTCCACATCCAACCTATGATAAACCCGGTTCCAATGGGTGAAGTAACACTTATGAGTATTTCAATAGATTTACTCATACGCCACTGAAATAGCCAGAAAACCCTGAATGACTTCAATTCAGTTTTTTCCATCCATACTGATTATTTAAACGCACCCGGCCGCAGCCGTAACGTCGAGGTTATTCGCTCCCACGCCGCGATAGCCTCTTTCGGCGGCAACTGCTCATCCGGCAGGGGCTCCTGTCGAAATAAAATACTCAGTTTGGGCGTCTTTTCGCCGCCGGTTTTTTCATTGACGTTTAATGCAAAACGATGAACGCGCTGTATCGGGTGATTAATTCCGTCGCCCTCCACCAGCCACTCCTCGCCATACAGTCCGTTGATATGGCGTGCGCCTTTTTGCAGCGTTTTCCCTGCCGACGCCGCGATAAGCTGGTTTATTTCCGCACTGCGCTCCAGCAGCGAATCTTTTTCCCGAGTGAAATTATCGGTATCAAGGTTAATCACGATTTTAGGATACTCCGGCGATGTATAACTCAGCGACACCTCCTCCTGCCGGTAATAATCCCCATCGGCAATAAACATATTTGGCCCACAAAAGCCCGGCCGATCGGGGATATCCGTTTCATTACGTCCTTCAATGCGTTTTAGTAATTCCGTTAATGCCATCAGATCTTGCGGAACGTTATTATTATAAATACGCGGGGTATCCTTTCTATCTTCATCATAACGGGATGAGAGGCCGTTCCTGGTTTTCACCTCCACCTCAACTGCTACCCCGTTGGTATAAAGATGCGCTTCCAATATCCGTGCGGCATCCGGCACGCCCGTATCTTCATTCCGTTCAAAAATCACCCCGTCCATGCCCGCGGGCAGGGAAAGCTTGCGTTTTAAAAACGGCATATCCAGCGGGTCGAGGGTTTTCTCGCCGTTTAGCTGCGCTTCGCGGCGGCGGATTTTCTGCTCAAACGCCGGATGGTATAGACGTTTGGTCGTTATCGGATGCTTGTCGATAAATGTCATCATATTACCGTCTTCCACCGCAAACGCCGCTGGGATATCAATCAGATAACGCCCCACGCAGCGCGTTTGCATCGCCGTTAAAAATGTCTCCACCACCGCTTCCTCCCGTTGCGTTAAATCCTGTTTTGGCGGATAGGGCGTTATCCATTGATAAATCCCATAACCCGCCGCCAGCAGCAACAGCCAAACGGCTATTTTACGTTTTCCTTCCCTGTGCATACCGGCCGCTTACTTAAACGCCCCCTGCCGCAGCCGTAACGTCGAGGTTATTCGCTCCCACGCCGCGATAGCCTCTTTCGGCGGCAACTGCTCATCCGGCAGGGGTTCCTGTCTGAACAAAATACTCAGTTTTGGCGTCTTTTCACCGCCGTTTTTTTCATTGACGTTTAATGCAAAACTATGAACGCGGTGTACTGGACGATTAAGCCCATTGCTTTCCTCCAGCCACTCCTCGCCATACAGTCCGTTGATATGGCGTGCGCCTTTTTGCAGCGTTTTCCCTGCCGACGCCGCAATAAGCTGGTTTATTTCCGCACTGCGCTCCAGCAGCGAATCTTTTTCCCGAGTGAAATTATCGGTAGCAAAACTGAGAGCAATGTTGGGATAATCCGGCGATATATAACTCAGCCTCATATACTCCTTTCTATAATAATCCCCATCCGCAATAAACATATTTGGCCCACAAAAGCCCGTCCGGTCGGGGATATCCGTTTCATTACGTCCTTCAATCCGTTTTAGTAATTCCGTTAATGCCATCAGATCTTGCGGAACGTTATTGCCATAGAGTTCAGGATAATCCTTACGATCGCTGTCATATTTGGATGCCAAACCATTTCTTGTTCTTACCTCAATTTCAACCGCTACCCCGTTAGTATAAAGATGCGCTTCCAATATTCGGGATGAGTCTGGAACGGCTCCACTTCTATTACGTTCAAAAATCACCCCGTCCATACCCGTAGGCAAGGGATGCTTTCGCTTTAAAAACGGCATATCCAGCGGATTAAGGGTTTTCTCGCTATTTAACTGCGCTTCGCGGCGGCGGATTTTCTGCTCAAACGCCGGGTGATATATATGCTGAGTTCTTACCGGGTGCTCGTTGATAAATGCCCTTGGTATTTTGTTTCTTAATGTAAAGGACGCTGGGATATCAATTAGATAACGCCCCACGCAGCGCGTTTGCATCGCCGTTAAAAATGTCTCCACCACCGTTTCCTCCCGTTGCGTTAAATCTTGTTGCGGCGGATAGGGCGTCATCCATTGATAAATCCCATAACCCGCCGCCAGCGCCAGCAGCGCCCCAATAACCGTTGTGCGTTTCATCCGTCGCCCTGTTTTGTGTGTTTGATTGTCTGCGCGATCTTGACGATCGCCCGCAGCGTAAAGAGCCGCGCTTTCGCGTCCTGATAGGCGGGCTCATGCTCGACCGCCACCTGACAGCGCGAACGCAGATAATTGGCCGATATCCGACCCGAGCGCAGCGGCACCGTGCCGTCGCCCGCTTCGGTGGGCGGCAGTAGCGAGTAGGTTTGCTGAATCACTTTAGACCAGCCCGTGCCGCTTAGCGGGGTCGCCACCGAACGTGTTTCGCCTGTTGCGCCCACTTTTAATACCTGCGCATTAGGCGCATCGCGCTGCCGGCCTTTATTCATCCCCCCATCGGGTGGCGGTGAGCCCGTGCGCCAGCATACTTCACCGTATGAGGGGTGCTCGCTGGCGGCGCTGTAAAATGCATGGGTATTGGGGTGATATTTACCTGACAGGTTCTCGATAAATATTTGAACATCCTCTTTTATTATTTCTGCAAACGAACGCCAATCGCTATTTAATTCCCACTGAGTACGGCGGCTTCCCGGACTAATCAACCGCTCATCGCATAACCCCCACCATTTATCTCTCACCAGATAGATCTCACTGTAAGGATCCTGTTTCGGATAGGAATAGACGTTATCGCCATCCTGAATTTTCAGCCAGCCCATGCCGTAGTCCCGTCCGGGCAGCAGTTGCAGCGGCCCCGGCGCCTGCGACAGTACCGCCGTCATCTTTTCCGCATCGCTGCCCAGCACCCGCGCCGCCGCCCATGACTCTATATCTTTGTATTCCGTGCCCGCCTTCATCCGCCGGTAGGTGGCCGCCGCGCCGGTAGCGGGCATCACTCCATGCACCACCCCCAGCACGCTGTCTCTGCCGCCCAGGCATTCGCTATAGTGGCGCGCCACCAGCCCGCCCATTGAGTGAGTGACCAGGATCGCTTTTTCACAGCGCCGGCCTTTTCTTTTATAAAAGGTGATCGTCTCAGTGATCTTCTTTCCCAGAGATTCAGCAGACTTTTCATTGGATTCCAGCCAGTTGTAGCCGACGGCAAAAACGGGGAACAGATAGTTGTAGCTCAGCTTCACTTCCTCTTCTTGCAGCGCCAACTCCCCGATTTCCGCCGCCAGATCCTGACCCACCAGCTTATGGCGCTCACCCCGGCCATAGGCGGAAAAATCATTCAGCACCTCCTGCAGCCAGGTCAGAAACGGCGCATAGCTGGTATAGGCCACGCTGCCCCAGCCGCGCTCACGCCGGGTTTGCAATAAAAACAGTTCATTATCGGACTCATCGACATCGCCGCCAGTATCCACCTCTGTCTCCATAGGATTTAACAGCCTTTTTCGTTCTTCCGCACTGGCGAAAAACCACGCTTTCGCGATTTCCGTTTTACTATCTAAACGCCATACCGGTTTACCCTCATCGGTGTTTTTCAAATTGCTGCCCATCACGCCGGGAATAAAGAACACCGGGATTACCCGCGTCGGATAAACCTGGCATTGCAGCTCGATATTGCTTCCCTTCGGATAGCTATACAGGTCATAAATGGCGTTGCCGCTTTTATCAAACGTCGGATAAATTTTTATGATTTTTGTCGGGTCTGACATTATTTCAAATCCCTTTTCAATATGGCTTTCACCGCCTGGTGCGCCGCGCGGGTCGGCCTCAGCCCTTCGACGGCGCTGAAATGCGGCACCAACAGCGGCGCGGTATTGGCGGTTACGGTTAACAACGGATAGCGGAAGAGATCGGAGGCAGTAACATACGGGCGTGCAGAAGTCATGCTTTCCATGCGGTTTCCTATTTCATATCCATTGAGAAACTTTCGGGGCGCATTATGCCGAAAAAAACGACATATCGGCAAGGAATTTTTGGCAGAAAATCAAAAAATATAAATTTAAAATCAAACGATTATAAAATAAAACGATGATCATCATTATTATGATCGGATGAGGATATTTATGGAATCATCCCCGTCATTCCCGCGGAAGTAGGCGGGAATCTCCCACTGAAACCGTGCGCAGTCATCGGCTGATTCCCGCCTGCGCGGGAATGACGTGGATCTAACTAGCCTTTCCCGCGCATTACTCCTGCGGGGTCTTCTCTGCTTTGCTCGCCAGCATGGTCAGGAACCTGATACGTTCCTGTTGAGAATAATCCCCATCGGCAATACCGACGAAGGCATCGCGCAGCGACATAATTTAGCCGCAAGCCGGGGTTCACCGGGGGCTGGCGTTTGTGCTCCCTGTGTCGGGCGCGTGCGACGAGGTCGCATGAAAATGGCGGTATTGTGGCGCACGAAACGGTCTCTGAGTCCGCATAAAAATGTGACTAAGAGACCGTTGTCTGGGTGAGGAGTTAACTTATTAAAAACGCTGAACTCTCCCCCACCCCGAGAGAGTCAGGATGGGGTTAGAAGCAGAAAGGTTGTCATCAATCGGGATCAATCACAGCGTATGCTCGGTGCGGGCAATAATATCGTCCTGGGTATCGGGCGACAGCGCGGTGAAAAACGCCGAATAACCCGCCACGCGTACCACCAGGTCACGATATTGGTCGGGATGTTGTTTCGCCGCCATCAGCGTTTCGCGCGAGACAATATTGTACTGAATATGCCAGCCTTTATGCACTTCGAAGAAGGTACGCAGCAGCGCCATCAGCTTATGGCGATCGTTAAGATTATCCAGCGTCGACGGGTTCAGCTTCTGGTTCAGCAATACGCCGCCCAATATTGACCCGGTAGGCAGTTTGCCAATGGAACCGATCACCGCCGTCGGCCCCAGATGGTCGGTGCCGGACGCCGGGCTAGCCCCTTCGGCCAACGGCGCGTGGGCTTTGCGCCCGTCCGGCGTCGCCATGGTCGCGGCGCCGAACGGCACGTTGGCGGAAATGGACGACGTCCCCGCGTAATAGTTGCCGCCGATCGGCCCGCGCCCGTAACGCGGGTTGTGGTAACGCTGAAGCTCGGTGATATAGGTCTGATAGGCGCGCACCAGCAGTTCATCGACGCTGTCGTCGTCATTGCCGTATTTCGGCGCCAGATTGATCAAACGCTGGCGCAATTGCTCATTCGCTGCGCCGGCAAAATCGCTCGCCAACGCCTGCGCCAGCTGTTGCTGACCGACCACCCCCTGTTCAAACACCAGTTTTTTCACCGCCGCCAGGCTGTTGCCCAGATTGGCGATGCCCACCTGCAGGCCGGAAACCCAATCATATTTCGCGCCGCCCTGCTTGATGCTTTTCGCCCGCTCGATACAGTCATCCACCAGCGCCGAACACAGAATATCGTGCGCATTCTCTTCAAGCACGGTGTCGACCACATACTCAATTTCAATCGATTTACGCGTGTAATAGCGAATTTGGTTGTCCCATGCCTGCATGACCCGATCAAAGTTCTCGAAGTTGCCCTGTGACAGACGCGATACCTGCGGCAGGAAAACGTTGCCGCTGGTGGCATCGCATCCCCCTTCAAGGGCGGCCAGCATCACGCGGGCAAAGTTGATGAAACTCATGCCGGTACAGCGGTATCCCCATTTTCCCCCCACCGCCGTTTCGATACAGCCAATCGCGGCGTATTGATAGGCATCTTCCGGTTCAACGCCCAGACGGATGAACTCGGGAATAACGATTTCATCGTTGTTGAAAGCCGGCATACCAAAACCACAGCGGATCACCTGTACGCAGGCATCGAGAAAATCGTCGCTGATGCCCGCATGATAACGCACGCTCAGGTTCGGCTGGGTTGAACGCAGGCGGCCGCATGACTCCAGAATGGCGTAAGAGAGCGGATTCACCGCGTCCATCGGCTCGCCGTCGATCAGATTCTGTCCGCCGATGGTGACATTCTGATAAAGCGGGCTGCCGGCGGAGGCTTTCGAGTGCGAACCCGAGCGGATCTTGTTGACCTCAAGCAGCTTAAGCCAGCAGCTCTGCAGCATCTCGATGGCGTTCTCCCGCGTCAGCGTCTGTTGCAGTTCCACATCACGGCGATAGTACGGATAGAGATATTGATCCATCCGCCCGAAAGAGACCGAGTGGCCATTGGATTCGATCTGCAACGCCAGTTGTATGAAGTAACACAGCTGTAACGCCTGATAGAAGGTTTGCGGCGGCCGATGCGCAATCAGATCGCAGTTTTCCGCAATCAGACGTAACTCCTGGCGGCGGGCATCGCGCGGCTCCGCCGCCGCCATATTTCTGGCCAATTCGGCGTAGCGCTTAATGTGCCGGCTCAGCGCGTCGAGCGTAATAGCAACGGCTTTCAGAAACTGTTCGCCGTGCAAATCGTCCAGCACCGTCAGGTCGATGCGCGAACGGCGTTCGGCCACTTTCTCACGTAATCCGTCCAGCCCTTTCTCCAGCAGCAGCGGAAAATTCACCGCCAGATGCGCATCGCCGGAGGTCATATTGCCTTCCGCTTTGATAATACCGCTCGCCAGCAGCGCTTTCTGCTCGTCGGTAAACATGCCGTAGCAGCGATCCTGTACGGTCTGCCCCCGCCACCACGGGCAGATCTGATGCAACACGCGTTTGTTCTCTTCGCTAACCGAGAAGCCGGCGCCGGGCCGATCGGCCAGATCGTCAATTTCCTTTTCAATCCAGCTGACGGTGTATTCCGGAAAAATGGGCGCGGCGCGCACTTCGCTGGCCTGATTGCCGATAATCAGCTCGTCATGTTTAATCCAGATAGTGCGATTAGCCAGATGCCAGGCCAGCGCCAACGCACGGCGCACCGGAATCGGCTTGTCCATATTTTCCTGATAGACGCGGGTATAGTGCTGAGCGCGCTCGGTGCATACCGGCGGCTTTACGATATGAACCAGCGCGTTTTTATGCGCTTTAATACGCTCGCTCAGCATAGTTAAATTCAGGGTGGTCATAGGTCTATCCTCTCAATGTGACTTTCAGCCCTTTTGCCTGTGCGTAATGCTCTGCAAAAGCCAGTAGTTCGGGATCGTTCAACGGCTTATCCGCGGCAAGATAAGCCTGGTTTAACAACGCATACTTATTCATGCCCAGCGTGTGATAAGGCAGAAAATGAATATCGGCGACGTTCAGCTCATCGGCGGCGAAGTCGGTTATCGCCCTGACCGCCGTTTCATTGGCATTGAAGTTCGGGATCAGCGGCACGCGAATGGTGAGCGCTTTCCCGGCGCGCACGACGTTGTGCAGATTTTTCATCACCCGCCGGGCGGAGCCGTCCGTCCACTCACGGAACACCTGCTCATCCACGTGTTTGAGATCGGCCAGAAAGAGATCGATATGGGGCAATGCGGGTTCAATATAGGACCAGGGCACATGCAGGCAGGTTTCCACCGCCGTGTGCATCCCCTCTTCATGGCAGCGTTGCAACAGCGCGCCGGCGGCATCAGGCTGCATAAAGGGTTCGCCGCCGGACAGCGTTACGCCGCCGCCGCTGCGCTGGTAAAACGGCATATCGCGCCGCACGATCGCCATGATGTTATCCAGGTCGAACGCCTCGCCGCAGACCGTCAGCGCCTGCGTCGGGCAGCAGGTTTGCAGGCGCGGGAAGTCGTTCTCTTTCAGCCGCTCGCGATAAATCACCACACCAGCCGGCGAGCGTTCAATAACATCCGGCGCCGCGCGCTGGCAGAGATCGCAATCGTCCAGACACAAACGGGCATCAAATAGCAGCTCTTTCTTTCTGGAACGACTTTCAGGATTCTGACACCAACGGCAGCCCAGCGAACAGCCTTTCAGAAATACCACGGTTCTGATACCTGGGCCGTCATGTGTGGAGTAGCGTTGTATATTGAAAATCATCACGTCGATCCGCTAATATTCTTCATACGAAGATTAAATTAGTTTCGAAAGAAAGTCATTTTGATTTATATCAACAGTAATCCCTCTTTATCATTTTATACTTGGCAAAATTAGTGATAACTCACACTTTCAGAGGATAAACCTATGGAATTCTACCTCGACACCGCCGACATCACCGCTGTAAAGCGTCTGGCGCGCATTTTCCCGCTGGCTGGCGTCACCACCAATCCGAGCATCATCGCCAGCGGCGGCATCCCCGTCGATCGGGTGCTGCCGGCGCTGCATGAAATATTGGGCGGCGAAGGCCGTCTGTTCGCCCAGGTCATGGCGCCGACGGCGAAAGGCATGGTGGAGGATGCGAAAAAACTGTCTGCCATCACCAGTAATGTGGTGGTGAAAGTACCGGTTACGGCGGAAGGGCTGGCGGCGATCAAAATACTGAAAACAGAAGGTATTCCGACCCTGGGCACGGCGGTGTACGGCGCGGGTCAGGGGTTGTTGTCCGCGCTGGCGGGGGCCGAGTACGTGGCGCCGTATGTTAACCGCATGGACGTCCAGGGCGGCGACGGTATTCAGACCGTGACCGATCTGCAAAAACTGCTGTCGCTGCACGCGCCGCAGGCGAAAGTGCTGGCCGCCAGTTTTAAGACCGCGCGCCAGGTGCTTAACTGTTTGCTGGCGGGTTGCGAAGCGGTGACGCTGCCGATCGACGTGGCGGAACAGTTTATCTCCGCGCCGGCGGTAAAAGCGGCGGTGGAAAAATTCGAGCACGACTGGAAACAGGCGTTCAACACGGCGACGTTATAGGACGTTATTTCTGGTTTCTACCCCACCCCAACCCTTCCCCCCCTTCGCAGGCTGTCTCTTAGTCACAAATGTAGGGGCTATGACGGGGTTTGCCGTTATCCGGCGTAAGAAATTATGCTGAGGAGATAGCAGGCTTAGGATGAGCCGCACGGACGCGGCGAAAGCTTGCGCCACGTCGGACAAAAACGCCGGGAGCGTTTTTGAACAGCGCTTGCGCTGGCCCGTTAGGGCGAGTCTCAGGGATGAGACGAGTATTCCGTGTCGCAAGCGGTCCGTTAAGCCTGATACCGACGAAGGCATCGCGCAGCGACATAATTTAGCCGCAAGCCGGGGTTCATAGGGGGCTGGCGTCTGAGCCCCCTATGTCGGGCGCGTGCTATGACATAGCATAGAAATAGCGGCATTGTGGCGCACGAAACTATCTCCAAGTCCGCATAAAAATGTGACCAAGCGACAACAAAAAAGGGGGGGGCCGGGCGGGGTCATCAACGACTGCATTTCGAACTTTATCGGCAAACGCGGTATAGTAGCTGTTATTTTCTTCATTCCTTTTCATTTGGTTACTATGAACGCACGGCAACAAAATATTATTCAGCTCGTCAATCAACGAAAAAGCGTCAGCGTCAGCGAGCTGGCGCAGCTATCCGGCGTGTCGGAAGTCACCATCCGTCAGGATCTCAATACGCTGGAGCACAACAGCTACCTGAAGCGGGTACACGGTTACGCGATTGCGATAGAAAGCGATGATGTCGATGCTCGCATGCAAACTAACTTTCAATTGAAAAAATCGCTGGCCGAATACGCGACGACCCTGATTGACGACGGCGACTGCGTGTTCATCGAAGGCGGCAGCACCAACGCCCTGCTGGCCCGCTACGCCGCCAATAACAAAAACGTCACCATTATCACCGTCAGCCACTATATTGCGCATCTGCTGAAAGATACCGACTGCGACGTTATCACGCTCGGCGGCCTGTATCAGAAAAACAGCCAGTCGGTGGTCGGCCCGCTCACCCGCAGCGGCATTCAGCAGGTGCATTTTCATAAGGCGTTTATCGGCATCGACGGCTACCATCATGATACCGGCTTTACCGGCCGCAATATGATGCGTTGCGACGTTATCGACGCCGTGCTGGCTAAAGGCGTCGAGACGATCGTGCTGACCGACTCCACTAAATTCGGGCTGATACAACCCTATTCGATCTCGACCGATCATCAGGTCAACCGGGTCATTACCGACACCCACTTGCCGCAGGAATATCGGGACAACATGGCGTCGCTGGGCATCAGGCTCGATCTGGTGGCGGAATAGGCGTCAGTCCGCAACGGCCTCAATACACAGAACGAGAGGCCGCGCAGTTTGTCTTCTTTCAAACGCAGGGACGTTGTCGACGGACCGGCAATCCCTGCCGGCCCGCGGTCGCGGTCAAAGTCCGAGCAGCTTGTCCACCATGACGTTCAACTGCAGCCAGAAGGTATAGCCGTTTTCTGGCTTGACGCCGGAATACGGATACTGCCAGTTGCTGTTATTCCAGGTACGGGCGCCGATCATCTGTAAGTTGACCTCCGGCGTCAGCATGATGGAGGCATCGATGCTCAGTTGATACTCGTTGTTCGGCACCTGCCAGCCGGTTCCGCCCGATACGTTATACATATCTTGCAGGTAGTTCTGCTCGCTGCTGGTCAGTTTGGCCCAGCGGAAAGTCAGGCCATAGCTGTCGTGAGGACGACTCTGCCACGGACCGGACCAGATCAGCCCGGTATCCGCCAGCGTGGCGATGCCCCGGTGAGCGTGCGACTGCAATGTCTGCGTTACGCTGCCATGCAGACTAATGGCGCTGGGCGCCGGATTCTGCGGATCGGCCCCGCCGTCGCGCCGCCACAGCGCCTTCTTGGCGGTGAGATAAACGCCGGAAACGCCGTCGTGAGTGCGCACCGCGGCGCTGCTGTCGTACACCTTGGACGTGCCATTCACCGTATAGTAGACGTCGTCGTACTCTTTGAAGTTATGGAACGCCATCACTTCCCAGTTAAAGGGATACGGCTCCTGCTGCCAGTTGACGCGCTTGGCTACGTTGGCGACCAGCAGGGTGTTGCCGCTGCCGAAGTCGTCGTCCCACCGCTCCCAGCCGTTGGTGAATGGAAACGCCTGATAGGTGCGCCAGGCGCCGATGCCGGACTCCAGCGCGGGGGTAAAGCGGTAGCCGATGCGCGCGCCCCAGCCGGCATATGGCGGCGGCGCAAATACCGCGGTTTCATTCAGCACGGTATTCACACAGGCCGACGGAATGTTGCAATTGGTGAAACCGAAGAACTGTCCGGGATTGCTCTTCCCGGCTTCAATCGACAATCGATCGTTGAACAGCTTCTGCTCATAGGTAAAACGCATCAGATGCGCCGTCTTGGGAATGTAAGGCGGCGGGTTACCGGCCAGGACGCCGCCCGACTGGTTGCCAAGATCCAGATTATGGCTAAACGGCACCCACAGTTGCATGAAGTGGATGCTTCCGCCGGGAATCAACCCCATACGGTCGAGATCGAAATCCGCGCCGGCCATCAGCATCGTCAGCGTTTCATGGTTGTCCGTATCAATCCCGGCGCTGGGATTGCCCAAATAAAGCTGGGAAGCGATCAGGTGCGGCGTAACGCCATGCTCCGCCAGCCATGATCCCGCTTCAGACAGCGGTCGACCCGACGGTTCCGCGTCATCGGCGGCCAGCGCCTCTCCCCCCGCCAGAAACATACCGGACGCTACAACGCCGGCGGACATCATTCTCGTCCACATATTACGGTGTGTTATTTTCATTGTCCTATCTCACAAAAAGCAATGAGACGGCAACAGGTCAGTCATTGAATGACAAAAAACGGCAGAGCGAATTATTCATCTCTACTCATGGCGGCTATTTATTTTCGCTTTGCGCGTCATGAAAGAAAATCATCCTAAGACCCACGGCTATTAATGGGTGCTGAATAAGTTTTATACCGGCCCCTACGGGGCGAGGAATAAAGCCCCCCACAGGTAACTTGAAATATACCGGGTAGATTCACGCTCTTTTCGGTCATGAATAAAGTTAATGACGGTACGATAATAATTATTCGCTGATTGTCAGAATTATTATTAGCGCGCTGTTTCCGCCTCTGGTTGTCATTAATGCGGCACATTCCGTGCCGCATGGTTTATACCCGTCATACTTCAAGTTGCATGTGCGTTGGCTTTCCTCGCTCACCCCAGTCACTTACTGGTGTAAGCTCCTGGGGATTCCCTGCTTCGCCGCGTGACTCAGCCTGCGGCTTCGCCCCTTCGGGGCCAGCGCAAGCGCTGTTCAAAACGCCATGCGTTTTGTCCTGCAACTCAAATTATTTAGGGTATATATCAATATTGATTTATTATTTTTTCACAATATGTTGCGCCGCATGTTCGCCGGCAATACGGCCGGAATTCAGCGCAAAGCCATTCGCCAATCCCTGATAAGGCGGATAGCCCGGTACGCTATAGAAACCGGCCGCGTTATTGCCGACCGCATACAGGCCTTCAATGGGTTTCAGATCCGCATTGGTGACCTGCAAATCGGAGTTGACCCGCACGCCGCCCAGGGAGCTCAGGCTAACCACTACCGCCTTAAACGCATAGAAAGGCCCTTTTTCAATACCGTACGCCAGATATTCAGGATTTTTACCGAAATCCTTATCCTGTTTGGCCTTCACATTGCCGTTATAGCGGTCGACGGTGGCTTTCAGGCTCTCCGGCGCGATCCCCATATGCGACGCCAGTTCGGCGATGTCCTTGCCTTTGAATATGGTATCGCTCTTACCGCCTTTGGTGCCCGCATCCGCCAGCGCGACAAAATCGCCAGGCTTGGGCGGGTTGGCCGGGC
Organism: Brenneria goodwinii; assembly: GCF_002291445.1. Lineage (NCBI taxonomy): Bacteria > Pseudomonadati > Pseudomonadota > Gammaproteobacteria > Enterobacterales > Pectobacteriaceae > Brenneria > Brenneria goodwinii. The sequence goes on from NZ_CP014137.1 coordinate 2,309,670, forward strand.
CGGCGCCCGACAGCGGGAACGGCATGGCGTTTTTGCTGAAGGATTGCAGCGTAGGCGTATCGACGACGATGTAATAATTGCCGCCGACCGAATAGGCGACGTTGGCCCAAAACGCGGTATCGTAGATATGTCCCTCGTTGGCAAAGCGCTCGCCGACCACATCCACCCACAGCAGCGGAGATTTCAGCAGCCAGATCAGCGGGCTGTCCAATGCCGCCGCGTCGCCGCCGCCGTGATGCGCCTCTTCCGACGGTTCAATGCCGACCAGTTGCGCGGCGTGAATCAATGCGGACTGCATATCCCATTTCGCGCCGCCGGCCGCCCAGGCCATTTGCAGCCCTTCCCCCATGTTGGGCCATGCCAGCGGGAAAATGTTCGACGTCAGCATCGCTTCATCCAGCATTTTCTTGTTCGCGCCGAAGCCGCCGCTTGCCAGAATGACGGCCTTGGCGTGAACGGTTAACTTACCGCCGTCCGCCTTTTCGGCGATCAACCCTGTCACTTTCCCTTTATCATCTTGAATCAGTGATTTACCAACCGTTTTGGTCATCACTTTACCGCCGAGTTTCTCGAAGTCGGCGTACAACTTCTGATAAGCGGCCTCGCCGCCGTTTTTGATGCGGTGATACACATCCGATTTAATCGGATCGTCAAGGTGCGCCTGCTGGACGGAACTCTGCTTGGCATCGCGCGTTGTCGACACGATTTCCAGTTCCACGCCATGGTTGATCATCCAATCGACCGTCGAAGCCGATTTATCGACGATCCTTTTGGTCAACGGCCCGTTGGACAGATATTGGTTATATTCCAGCAACCGCTGCGTCAGCTCGGCGGCGGTATATTTCATGCCTTTGGCTTTTTGCAGCGACGACTCCACGGCGGTAAAACCGCTGGCCATCCGACCGGCGCCGCCCAGCACCGGCATCTTCTCAATCACCAGCACGCTGGCGCCTTTTTCCGCCGCCGCCAGCGCGGCGGCAGTACCAGATACGCCACCGCCCACCACAACGACGTCAACGCTGGTTTCCTCATCCTGCCCCTGCCGGACGACCTTGCCCTGGTAGCGCGCGACGTCCGCCCCCGCCTGGCGCAAAGCCTCGGAGACGGCTTTCTTCACCGCGTTGCTGGTATTCGTCGCGCCGGTCACGCCGTCCACGTTCAAGCTCTGATGCTCGACAATGGCCTTGCCCACGGCCGGACCGGCTTCGCCGCCCAGCTCCGGCGTTTCCTTGCTGGCATCGACCGCAATATCCTTGATGACGCCTTGCGCATCGACGGTGACCGTCACATTGACCATCCCCTCGTTGCCCTTTTCCGCTGCGCTATACTGACCTGCGGTAACCGCGGCCTGGACAGAGCCCATCATTCCGCATGCCAACAACATCATGGCAAGCCGCCATTTATAGGTGCGTCCCCTATTTTTCGTTATCATAATTTCACCTTTATAGAGATATTTTCATCATGCTAATGCCGCATTTGATTTCTCAATCCTTTATTCTCACTCACTCAAATAACCATATTTAATTTTTAATATCAGTGACATAAACGACAAAGTCTTTTATCTGCCGCTTATATATTTTTCCCCGCCGTTATTCCTGATTATATTTTTTCGCATTGCTTACGCTTTCCCTACGCTACCTTCAAATACGCTCCACAATCATTGCGACCCCCTGCCCGCCGCCGACGCAAAGCGTCGCCAGCCCCAACGTTTTATCTTGTCCAGCCAATGCATGTAACAGCGTCACCAGGATGCGGGCGCCGGACGCGCCAATCGGGTGCCCCAGCGCAATGGCGCCGCCGTTAATATTGGTTTTATCCATATCCAGCTTCAGCTCATGGCCGACGGCGACAAACTGCGCGGCGAAGGCCTCATTGGCTTCCACCAGATCGAGATCGCCTATCGTTAGCCCCGCCCGGCTCAACGCCTGCCGGGTTGCCGGTACGGGCCCCAACCCCATCACCGCGGGATCGACGCCGCTGACGGCATAGCTACGGATGCGCGCCAACGGTTTAATGCCGCGCTGTGTTGCCGACCTTTCGCTCATAATCACCAGCGCCGCCGCGCCGTCGTTGATGCCCGAGGCGTTGCCTGCCGTTACCGAACCGGCGGGATCAAAAGCCGGCGACAGCTTGGCCAGGCTTTCCGCGGTGGTATTCGCCCGCAGGTGCTCATCAACCGCAAACACCGTATCGCCCTTCTTGCTTTTCAGCGTGACCGGAATGATTTCCTGCTGAAATGCGCCGCGCTCAATCGCCGCCGCCGCCCGCCGCTGGGAAAGCAGCGCCACGTCATCCTGCTCCTGACGGCTGACCTGACAGCGTTTGGCGACGTTTTCCGCCGTGACCCCCATGTGATAACGGTTAATGGCGCAGAACAAGCCGTCATTGACCATGCTGTCGGTCACCGATTGATCCCCCATTCGGTATCCCCAGCGCGCCTGGTTGAGTAGATAGGGCGCCGCCGACATATTCTCCATGCCGCCCGCCAGCACCACGTCCGCATTACCGGCGGCAATGCTTTGCGCGGCGAGAATCACGCTTTGCAAACCGGAGCCGCAGACCATATTAATGCTGGTGGCCGGCGTGGTGTCCGGCAGACCGGCCTGCAGCAGCGCCTGACGCGCGGGATTTTGCCCCAGTCCCGCCTGAAGCACGTTGCCGAAAATCACCTCGTCGATCGCCGATGACTCAAGCCCTGCCCGACGAATCGCCGCATCCATAACCAATGCGCCCAGTTGCGGCGCGCTGAAACTGCTCAGGCTGCCGCCGAATTTGCCAATGGCCGTCCGCGCGGCACTGGCGATAACAAGTGAAGTCATAAATTCCTCGTTATAATAAGAGATACGTTTCCCATTGAAATTAATTTGGCATCCAGCCAAATTAATTAACGAATAAAAAAACCACCGCGTTATTTATATTTTTTTGAAATCAAAAACTCGCCGCCGATATTAAATACGCCGATACTCAGTGAAGTTAATTAACGGCATACTAAATCCGAGATGAAGGAATGACACATCGGCGTCATTCTTCGCCCGTAGCGAGAATAACATCCGCGCATTTATCGAGAACGCGCCGAAATCATAGGCCAATAAAGGCCCTGCCAGCACATGCTCCATTTTATTTCCTTCACCATAAAAACCAGGAACTGCGGGCACCGTTTTCCCATTAATTTTATCGTCGGTGATTTGCCTGGTATAATTTCCAATTAATCCCAAGGTAAAATTATTAATGCTTTTGGCGACGGTCATATCCAGATAATAAGTCATACCTGAACGGTAATCGGTTGTCTTATTGGTGGTATTAACATCCAGCAAATTATTAACCGTAATATTCCAGCCATCAGCCAGATAAGTTAATGCCAGACTCGGCTCCACCGTCCAATAATCATTGCCGATGGCCGTGGACGCTTTCACATTACGCCTGGCGGACGCATCGTAGTCGTAGCAGAATTTCCCATTATCGGCATAGAGGGTCAGCCCGGTTCCCAAATAGTATCCGCCGCCCAAATTCCATGACAGGATAGCCGGCGTGATAGCGGTATTAACCATGCCGCTGCTACGCACGACGTCACTGCCGTTTTCATCGCTGACCCGGGTCCGCGCCCATTTATACGGTTGCGCAATGGCCGCGGCATAGCTCGCGCCCAGCACTTCCCAACCCGGCACCCAAGTCAGCGCCACGACGGAACTGACGTTTGACGCCTTAATGCGTTGTCCGGTCGGCGTCCTGGCCGTTTTACCCTGCTCATTTTTCAGCTTTCCCCCTTCAGAAGCGACATCCGCCATCAAATACCATCCCGGCGGCGGCAATGCTCCGGCGGCATTGCCCGTCGTCGCGCCGGGTTGCAGAGGGCTGATGCCCTCCGCCGCAATGGCATGGCCGGCTGTCACAGAGAGATAAAGCGCCATTGCACGAACCATATGCCTGGATATTGCTTTAATTTGAGTCATTCCTCGCTCCCGGTTCCTTCAGTTCCCACGCCGACATCCACCGGCGTGACGTCAATCAGCCAAATCAGCGCCAACGCGACCACGCCGACGCCCACCAGCAGCAGATAAGCGCCGGTATAGCCGCCCAGATACGCCAGGCCGAATGCCAAAATGGAAAATGCGAAACAGCGCACCACGGATTGAATCGGATGCACAATGCCGATGGCGCGAACATAGAGACGGCGGGGAAACTTACTGGCGATCAGCGCAGTGCTTAAGTTGGTGGCGCCCGGCAGGCTGAAACCGATCATCAGCATGGAAGCCCACAGCATCACGGCATTATGGGCGAACAGGTTGATCACCACGGATACCATCCACCAGAGGGTGTAAATCAACAGCGCGCGCTTAACGCCGATGCGGTGATTGAGCCAGCCCCAGCCATACGCGCCCAGCGTACCGAACAGCGCCGAAACCGACATATAGAAGATGGCGGTATTCAACTCATAGCCCATCTCCATCAGCCGGGGAACAATCTGACTGACGACGCCCACCAGCATGATGTAGATCGCGCCGGTGGCAATCCCCATAAACCAGACATCGCGCATGCCCAGCAGTTGCCTGACGCTAAGCGGGCATACATAGTTGTCGTGCTGGCGTACCCGCTCGTTTAGCTCGGCCTCGGTAAGGCGTTCATTATCCGGGGCCATGCCGATATCCTCGGGCTTATTGGCGGCGAACAGCGCCACCAGGACGGCCATGATAAACATCATGATCGAGATGCCCCAGAACCCATGCCTGATCCCCAGCCAGACGAACAACCCCGCCAGCGTGGGAACGAAAAAGGCGCTGGAAAACGTCTGCCCCACTGTACACCACCCCAACGCCAGCCCCGCCTTACGCACGAACCAACTGGTCATGATGGCTGTACCGCCGACATAGGCAAACCCGGTGCCGAAGAAGCAGACGCCCGCGAACAGCAGGGTGAATCCCACCAGCGAGCCGCACGACCCCAGCAATCCAAAACACAGTCCGCAGGCAATCAGGCAAAAAACGACGTTGAATTTGGCCCCTTTCTTTTCACACAGCCAGGCGCATATCGGCCCCGCGGGAATAGAGGCCCAGGACGCCGGCGTCGCCAGCGCCAGTAGGGTGCTGTAGTCCAGATCGTAAGTCTGCGACAGCGCGGGCAACATCACATTCAAGCCGTGGGTCACGGCCCCTGCGGCAAGCCAGAACATGACCGCCTGAAAGACGATAATCGTCCAGCCGCGCATGCCGAAACCGTTGCTATCGGCGACGGCGAGAGCCGCATCGCTCCGGGTAGAACAATTTGTGGTTTTATCTAACGCCATGGTATTTTCTTGCCCAGTCATAAAGATGTTGCTCCCGTGGTGCCGGTGTGCTGATGCGGCGCCGTTGATCGGTGATGACGTGACCCGTCAGGGTTGCATCGTCGTTAAGTTCTCGGCGACGATCAGTTGCGGTTCGACCTGACGTTGAATATCTTCAGGCGTCAATCCTTCCAACAGTTCGACCAGCATCAATCCGTCGCCGGTGACGTCAATCACACACTGTTCGGTCACGATATGGTCGACGCAGCCCTCGCCCGTTAGCGGATAACTGCATGATTTAACTATTTTTGGCTCGCCTTTCTTGGTGCAAAGCTCCATGGTGATAATCACCTTGCGGGCGCCGTTGACCAGATCCATCGCGCCGCCCATGCCGAATACCCGGCCGGGCTGCGCCCAGTTGGCCAGATCGCCGTTCTCCGCCACCTGCAACCCGCCCAACACCGTGGCCGCCAGTTTGCCGGCGCGCACCAGGGCGAAGGATTCGGCGCTGTCGAACGCGCAGGCGCCGGGCACCGGCACAAAACGCAGCGCGGTGGCGTTGGAGAAACCTTCCACCGCCAGCAGCCCATTGACCAGCGGCCCCATGCCCACCAGGCCGTTTTCGGTATGGAACATCACGCCGGGCGGCGCATAGTCGCTGCACAGGCTGGGAATACCGATGCCGAGATTGATGACGTCGCCGTCAGAAAAATATTGCGCGGCGCGTTTGGCAATTCTGTCGCGTGCGTTCATAGCCGTTCTCCTTGCAACGTCAGGATCTTGTCCACATAGGCGCCGGGGGTGATGATGCTGTCGACGCCGAGCTCATCCACGTCCACCAGCATGTCGGCATCCACCAGCGTCAGGCGGGAGGCCTTAGCGACCAGCGGATTGAAGTTGCGCATGGTGCCGCGATAGGTCAGGTTGCCGAGCGGATCGGCGGTACGCGCGCGCACCAGACCGATATCCGCCTGCAGCGCCGTTTCCAGCAGATAGCGCTCGCCGTCTACCATGACGGACTGCTTGCCCTCTTCCACCATCGTGCCGATGCCGGTTTTGGTCAGCACCCCGCCCAGCCCCGAACCGCCGCAGCGCATGCGCTCGGCCAGACTGCCCTGCGGCACCAGTTCCAATTCAATTTTTCCGGCGGCGACCAGCGCCACCGTTTCGGTGTTGCGCCCGATATGCGACGCAATCAGCTTGTCCACCAGCCCGTGATGGATAAGACGGCCTATCGTGAGATCCGCATCGCCGGAGTCGTTGGAAATCAAAGTGAGGTGCCGCGCGCCGCTGTCGATCACGCACTGAATAAGCCGATTAGGCACGCCGTGGTTGGCGAAACCGCCGCACATTAAGGTTTGTCCGTCCCGAAACAGGCCGATAATTTCATCTGTTGAAGTCAATTTTCCCGGCATCATCATTCCCTCGTCAGCAGAACCGCCACGCCCTGACCGCCGCCGACGCAAAAGGTAATGACGGCGTTATTCAGGTGACGGCGTTGCATGTCATAAACGGCTTTGGTCGCCAGAATGGCGCCGCTTCCGGCCAGCGGATGTCCCAGCGCGATCGCGCCGCCGTTCGGGTTAACCCGATCCGGATCCATGCCGATATCCCGGATACAGGCCAGCGACTGGGCGGCAAAGGCCTCATTCAGCTCCCACAGATCGATGTCATTGACCGTCAGGCCGGTCTGTCGCAGCAACTTGGCCGTCGCGGGCACCGGCCCCAGCCCCATATAGTTGGGGTCGACGCCGGCGGCGGCATAGCCGCGGAATACCGCCAGAATTTCCCGCCCCTGCGCTTGCGCCAGCGAGCGTTCCATCACCACCAGCGCGCCCGCGCCATCGCTCATCGGCGAGCTATTGCCGGCGGTGACGATACCGTCGTCGCAAAAACAGGGGCGCAGTGAAGACAGCGTTTCCAGCGAGCAATCCGGACGCACGGATTCATCGCGCTGAATCACGATTTCCCGCCCTTTTCGATCCGGCATCGAAACCGGCGTCACCTGTGCGTCAAATAGCCCCTTCTGCCAGGCGTCGGCGGCCAACCGATGGCTGCGCAGCGCAAATTCATCCAGTTCGCGGCGGCTGAGTTCATAGCGGCGGGCGATATTTTCGGCCGTGATGCCCATGGAAGGATTGCCCAGCCGATCCGGCGAGGTATGAATATCGACAAAACGCGGCGGCTGCACCGAATAGGCTATTTCGGTTTTCTCCAGCGACCAGGTGCGCCGGGAGTCGCTTTCCACGCCGCCAACGACCACGGTTTCGGCAAATCCGGCCATAATTTGAATCGCGCCATAGGCCAGCGCGTTAAGCGAAGCTGCGCATTGGCGGTCAAGCGTAATGCCCGGAACCGTAATGGGCAGCCCCGCTTCCAGCGCCACCATGCGTCCCATATTGTTAATTTCATTGTTCATTAAATTGGCAAAGATGACGTCATCAATGCTCTCGGGCGCGATCCCGGCACGGCGCACCGCTTCCTTCACCGCCTGCGCGCCCAGCCTATGCGCCGGAACCGGCGCCAATACGCCGCGGCACCTGCCGATCGGCGTACGAACCGCCGAAACAATCACTGCTTCTTTCATAATCTTTCCCCGATAAACCGCATAAAGGGATAACTACAGAGGACGAATCCCCAGCATCTTTCTGGCGCTGGCCGGCGTGGCGACCTGTTTGCCGAACAGGCGAATGGCCCGCGCGGCGCGTTCCACCAATTGTGGATTGGTGGCTTTTACGCCTTTGCTGAAATAAACGTTGTCTTCCAGACCCACTCGTACGTGTCCGCCCAGCGCCAGGGTGGCGAACAGTATCGGCAGATGGTGCTTGCCGACGCCAAAGGCCGACCAGGTGGCGTCAGCCGGAATATGCGAAACCAGATAGTTCAGGTTCTCTATCGTGGCGGGCATCCCCCCCGGCACGCCGAGACAGAATTGATAATGAAGCGGCGAGCGCAGTTTGCCCTGATCGACAAAATAGCCGGCAACGCCCAGCATGCCGCTGTCGAAGATTTCCACTTCCGGCTTGATCGCCCGCTCGGTCAGAATTTCTCCCAGTTTGCCCAGAAACTGCGGGGAGTTGACGAACACGCCGCCGGGCATCCAGTTAAACGATCCGGCATCCCAGGAGGCCATTTCAATCCCGTCCAGCCGGGAAACGTGTTCCATCCGTTGCGCGTCACTGGCGCGATAATCGCCGGACGTGGTGCAGTTGATGATTACATCGCAGTCATGGTAGCCGCGCAGCAGGCGCAGGGTTTCAGCGAACTTATCGCAGTCCATGGTGCCCATGCCCCGATCGTCGCGCATATGGAGATGCACAATGGCGGCGCCCTGCTGCCAGCAGCGATAGGCGTCAGCGGCGATTTCTTCCGGCGTCAGCGGAATGTGTTCATTGATATCTTTTGGCGTTACCGCACCGGTCAGCGCGGCGGAAATAATGACATCGTTGCCTGTGTTCATGGATCTTCCCCGTTCACAGTTTTTATAATTGTTAAATCAATAGGTTGCCTGTACACATCTGTCGCTCTGACGGCGGTGGGCATTGAGCCGCGCGGCTATCAGGCGCGGTGACCGCATGCGCGGCCGCCGCGAACAAAATGGCTATGGCACCGACGTATACGGCAGAGTCAGTCGAGGCCGGCAGGCACTCACTTGATTTCGTCTTCCTCCTGACCGCCGCCGACCCGTGGACGAATAACCTTGCCTTTCTTCTCGGCGGCCTTAACCAGTTCGGCCTCTTCATGGGCCAACATCCAGTAATTGGCTTCGTGCGGAGAGTGCTCGGTGGCGGTCACGAACATTTCGGTGGCGAAGGCGTTACGCAGTTCGTTGGCGATGTCTTCCTTCCAGGCTTTACGCAGTTGCTGCGTGGTGATGCGGCGGGTCACGCGGGTGCCGGTGCGCATAATCAGTTCGGCGATCTCCCAGGCGCGATCGTAAGTCGATTCCGTATCAGGACAGATCTCGTTGACCATGCCGAGGGCAAGCGCTTTACGCGCGGTAATGATTTCGCCGGTCAGTTCAGCGTAGGCATAGCGTTTGCGCCCCATCAGCTCGCGCCAGGCGATTTGAATACCGTCGCCGGGCACCATGTTGGTGCGAAAGTGCATTTCCGTGGTCCATGCGTCTTCGGTACACAGGGTGATATCGCTGAACAGCACCAGGTCGGTATGGAAGGCCGCGCCGTTCCATACGCCAATGGTGGGAACCTCAACATCAAAGACCTGGCCTTCAATGTCGTTGGTACCGTCATAGTACTGATACTCATACATCCTCCACGCTTCGTCCGGCGCAGAAGAAAACTCGGTGGCCGGAAGCCAGTTGCCGTTTTCATCCAGCCGGCCGATGCCTTTCATAAAATCCTTACCGGTGCCGCCAAGAATAATGATCTCGTTATCCGGATCTCTTCCGGCCCAGTCGAAGAAATAATGAAGAGCCTGGTGCGCAGGCGCGCCCCACTGTAAGCTATCGCCATTGGTATGCAGACGCGCTTCAAGAATTCCGTTTTTCCGCTTCATGGTGAAACAGTGTTTGAGTTTTTCCGAATACTCTTCGAAAGGCATATGGGGAATAGTTCCCAATTCCTTATGTGACATTTCTTTGCGTTTATCGTGATCGGACTCGTAATTGGCTTTAATCACCATGATTCATTTACTCCCATATTTATTACTTTATTGGCATTTATTAGAAGCGACGTCGATTTAAGTGATGTAATTCACATTTTACCTCTGGTGCTTCCTGACAATAAAAACGTAGCATCGCCCCTAAAACGGGAGAAATTCTTTTTATTTTTCCGGCTATGCATTTTTAACATAACCGTTATCCGCCTGATGAAATAAAAATTAATTTTTACTTAAAAAACAACAACAAAAACAAAAAACGACCAAATATAAAAAATATATCCATCAAAATACCCCAACGAGGAGGAATATATTAATGAGACATAAATCACATTTAACCGTTTGGTGTCATTTTTAGCGAGACAGGCGCTCATCAGCCGGTGTCATCAATAAATCATTAATATATCTGGAGAGTCGCGCCATCATCATCAACCGGCATAAAAACATATTAACCGTTTTAATTTTATATCTACTGGCTATTATTTTATCGAATACTGCAACGGGGAATCATCAATACCATCCGGCAACCGACATCAACAGACTGAATGACGGTTTATTGATTAAATAAGCGCGAGGAAATAATAAATGCGGGGGTTTATATTAAATATTCAGGACAGTAAATGCTTATTATTAAAAAAAACTTTGAATTCATTTAAAAATAGCGGAATACAGGGATTGGTATTTTTATTGTCCCACACCAACTCCAGGTTAAACCAATAGTCATTCTCCATTATTTCCAGTAATACACAGTTCGGACCCAGTAAGTACCCCCGGTGTTTGGGCATGACTAAGGCGACCTGCTCCCTAAACTCCAGATTAAAACAGCAGGTTTTCAGATTGGGATATTCCTTATCCAGATTAAACGCAATGCCATAGCAATCAAAAAATCGGGTGCTGTATTCTTCGGATAACAGAAACTCACGCGGATCGACGCGAATAATCGGCCATTGGCTGACTTCTCTTAACGACACCCGTTCTTTCCCGGCCAGCGGATGATGTTTATTCACCACCGCGCACAGCGAATCCGTTTGAAACGGCAACGAGCTGAATTTTTTATTTTCCAGGAAGTTAGGGCGAACTAAAAAACCCAGATCGCAGGTATGATCCTCCAGAAAGAACAACGCTTCATCCAGCTCGCTGTCGCGGCATTCCACCATAATGTCAGGATGATTTCGTTGAAACTGGGTTAATAGTTCAACCAGTACATGTTGAATGGCTTCGCCCAGATAGGTAATGGTTAGCCGGCGGCGGCTTTTCCCGGTAAAGGCGTTAACGATGGATACTGAACTTTCATACTGCTGAATAATCTTGCGGGCTTCTCCGCATAACAATTTTCCGGTCGACGTCAGCTCCACGCTGTGGGTATCGCGCCGGAACAATTCAGCGCCGAATTGTTCTTCGAGCGCTTTCATATGCCGGCTTAACACCGGCTGGGTTATATTCATCTTCTGCGCAGCCCTGCTGAAGTTAAGCAAATCCGACAACTGAATAAATTCGTACAAAAGCTGCATTTTCATCGTTTATACCCTAAATAATTCGAATTGCAGGACAAAACGCATGGCGTTTTGAACAGCGCTTGCGCTGGCCCCGAAGGGGCGAGGCCCATGGATGGGCCGAGGTGTAAAGCCAACGCCCATGCAACTTGAAGTGTGACGGGTATACCTCTTTATGCCGATCGGGCGACGCCTATACCCAACCGACACTATAACGAGATCGCGCCGCATGAAATGTGAAAGCAATCAAAGAGCATTTATCACCGCCGCCTGATTATGTAGTTTTGACATAACAGAGGCACTATCCTGAACAGAACAGGAGGTATGCTGCTATTCTGTTGTGACTGGTTTCACAAAATGAATGTCAACGCGTTAACCGCCGAGCACTTATACCCGATAGATTTCGAGATGCGGGAAGCCAACCTCCCGGCGCCTTGAAAGATGACGGGTATAAAAACATTATCGAGGGGACCCCATATGACCAGCAGAACGATTAAATTTCAGCATCCCGCATACAGAGATGATATTGGCGATCTATCGACGGTGCGGCCTGTTCCGGGGCCTAAAGTCGAACAAATCGATCCCTTTCTGTTTCTGAATCACCACGGTCCCCAGGTCTATCCGCCCGATAATGCCGGTCTGCCGTTTGGTCCGCATCCTCATCGCGGTTTCGAAACGGTCACCTTCATTCTCGCCGGCGAATTGTCTCACCTCGATAGCGGCGGTCATGAAAGTATCATCGGCGCCGGGGGCGTACAGTGGATGACCGCCGGCGCCGGACTGATACACGCGGAGCTGTCCCCGGCATCGTTTAAACGCAGCGGCGGACCGCTGGAGATCCTGCAACTGTGGGTGAATCTGCCCGCCCGGCTGAAAATGACCAAACCCGCCTATATCGGGCTGCAAAAAGATCAGATCCCGGAGATTGCGCTTGACGGCGGTCAGGTCAAGGTCGACCTGGTTTCAGGCGAGTTTGCCGCAACAACAGGCCCGATAGCCTCACTGACCGATGTCTCGCTGATGACGGTCGCCATGAAGCCCGGCAGCAATGTATCGCTGCCCGCGCCGCAGGGACGCAACGTCTTCCTCTATACGGTGCGGGGGAATCTGGCGATCGATGGCGTGCCGATCAATCCCCAGCATTTGATTGAATTGAACAATGACGGCGATGAGGTCGACATGACGGCGTTCACCGATGCCGTGATCCTATATGGGCATGCCGCTCCGCTGAACGAACCGGTGGTGTCGCACGGTCCTTTTGTGATGAATACCCGCGCGGAAATTTCTCAGGCCATTCGCGATTATCAATCCGGCGCATTTGGCGACGTTCCACTCTAAGCCGCGCTGGATTCGCCTTGTTCAGGATTTCATCTGCGCGACAGGTACACGGCGGCGCGCGCGGCCAACAGACGTAACGGCCGATTACTTGAGTCGGTGGCCGTTTACGCTGTTTTCTTTGATATCGCCATTCAATGCGGCGATCAGATTATCCACCGCGCAGGCGGCCATGTTATAGCGCGTTTCATGGGTCGCCGAGCCAATGTGCGGCAATGCCACCACATTTGGTAAACCCGGCAAGGGCGAATCTGCGGGCAGCGGTTCCACCTCAAACACATCCAGCCCGGCCGCGCGTATGACGCCATGTTTTAATGCCTCGATCAGCGCGGGCTGATCGACGATGCGGCCACGGGCGCCGTTGATAAAAATGGCGCTCGGCTTCATCTTGCGCAAACGTTCGGCATTGATTAGATGATGTGTCTGTTCGTTATAGGGCAGCGTAATCACCACAAAATCCGCCTCGGCCAGCAAGGTATCCAGTTCGCAGCGCCGGGCGCCCAGCGTTTGCTCCACCTGAGGATTAGGCCGATCGTTCCAGTACAACACCGGCATGCCAAACCCGGCGTTGGCCCGTCGCGCCACCGCGGCGCCGATACGCCCCATCCCCAGAATGCCGATGGTTTTATGATGTACGTCCGTGCCGTAATACTCGCTGCCGATGCTGCGCGTCCATTGCCCCGATTTAACCAGTTCCCCCATCTCCTGCGCCCGGCGAGCCGTCATCAAGATCAAGGTGAACACGGTATCCGCCGTGGTTTCCGTCAATACCGACGGCGTATGCATCAGGACGATGCCGCGCCGGGTCAAATCATCAACATCAAACTGGTCATATCCCACGGAAATGGTACTGATGGCCCTGAGCTGCGGCGCATGGTCGAGTAAGGCTTCACGTACCGGCGCGCTGGCGCCGATCATGCCTTCGGCGTCGCCCAGCGCACCAATAACTTCGCTCTGATTGGCGGCGTTGATACCGTCAAAAAAGCGGACGTCGAACTGTTCTTCCAGCCGTTGATGCAGGTCTGGCGGGATTTTTTTGTACAACACAATGGGTTGCTTCATCAATTACTTCTCCTGAGGGAAAACGGTAAGACCGGCGGTCGGAATCTGTTTCTGCGCCTCGGATGGTTTAACAATAATGGTGAGCCAAACAGAGACCAGTAACGCACCGGCCATAAACACGTAAGAAGCGGCAGGCGTTCCGGTCGCGCCGTTGAGATAGCCGACGAACCAGGAGCCGAAGAACGATCCCAGCGCGCCCATACTGTTGATCAGCGCCATCGCCCCGCCGGCAACGTTACGCGGTAGCATTTCCGGAATGATGGCGAAGAACGGACCGTAAGGGGCATACATCGCCGCGCCGGCGATCACCAGCATGGCGTAGGACCACCAGAAATGGTTGGCGCCAAGCAGATAGGAACCAATAAACGCCAGCGCGCCTATCAGCAACAGCGGCCAGACAAACAGCTTGCGGTTCTGCATTTTGTCCGACGCCCAGGAGACCAGCAGCATGGCAATCGTCGCCGCCAGATAGGGCACCGCCGACAGCCAGCCGGCCTCGACCATGCCCATGTCGGAACCATGACGTAAAATCGAGGGCAACCACAGCACAAAGCCGTAGACGCCGATACTCCAGGCAAAATATTGGGCGCACAGCAGGACGACGTTACGGGAACGGAAGGCCTCGCTGTAATTACGCACCACTTTGATATTCTGCTGTTCTTTCAACAACTGCGCCTGCAACGCCGATTTTTCTTCGTTGCTCAGCCAGCTCACCTGATCCGGTTTATCCTTGACCAATACCCACCAGCAGAACGCCCAGATAACCGCCGGGATACCTTCGAGGATGAACATTTCACGCCAGCCGTAAGCGTGGATCAGATAGCCGGAAACCACCGACATCCACAGCACCGTCACCGGGTTGCCCAGGATCAGGAAGGTATTGGCGCGGGAACGTTCCGCTTTGGTGAACCAGTTACTGATATAAATCAGCATCGCCGGCATAACGGCGGCTTCGACAACCCCCAGCGCAAAGCGAATGGCGGCCAGCGCGGGAATATTGCTGACGATACCGGTCAGCGAGGCGCAGCCGCCCCACAGAATCAAACACCAGAATATCAGCTTGCGCACGCTGCGCCGTTCAGCGTAGATCGCGCCGGGGATCTGGAAAAAGAAGTAGCCCAGGAAAAACAGGGCGCCCAGCAAAGAGGCCATGCCTTTGGTGATGCCGAGGTCATCATTGATGCCCGCAGCGGAAGCGAAGCTAAAATTGGCGCGATCCAGATAAGCCAGGCTATAGGTGATAAAAATCACCGGCATCAGATACCACCAGCGTTTCTGAGAAAGTACGGTATTTTTCATTATTGTCATCCTCACTATTTATCAGTCGGGCGTCCGTGTCCGGATGTAGGGTCCAGAGATAGCGGCGGATACGGAACTTGATGGGCTGCTCACTCTCCCAGTTGCGCGCGTGTCGGCAACCCTTCGCTATCGCCAATGGCCTGTACCGCCAACGCGCCGATGCGGTTGCCGCGCATCACGGCTTCCGCCATGGTTTTTTCTTCCAGCAGCGCACTGATCGCGCCGACCGCAAAGCCGTCTCCGGCCCCCACGGTATCGACGACCTTCTCCACGCGCACGGCGGCGACATGCTGCCGATGCCCATCGCGGGTTTTAAACCAGGCGCCGTCCGGCCCCAGTTTGATAATGACCGCGTTCACTCCCCGGGACAGATAGAAATCGGCAATCTCTTCCGGCGTCTGTTTACCAGTAAGAATCTGCCCCTCTCTCAGGCCGGGAAGCACCCAGTCCGCCAGAAACGCCAGTTCGTTCAGCTTTTCACACATCACCCGCTGACTCGGCCACAACACCGGGCGCAGATTGGGATCAAACGACAGGGTTTTACCCATGGCGCGCATTTCCCGCGCCGCATGATGGGCTAACGTCAGCGAACTGTCAGAGATGGCTGCCGCGACGCCGCTGAGATGCAAATGGCGGGCGCTCATAAAATAATCGCGCTCAAAATCGTTCACCGACAGGTGACTAGCGGCCGAACCCCGGCGGAAATACTCCACGATGGGATCGGTTCCATTTTCAGACCGCGATTTGAGCTGAAAGCCGGTAGGATAACGCCCATCAATCGTGACGCACCGGCGATCGATCCCCTCTTTTTCCAGCGTATCGAGCGTAAAGGCTCCAAATGAGTCATCGCCCACCCGGCTGACCCAGCCCACATTCAGTTCCATACGCGACAGGCCGATGGCAACATTCAGCTCCGCCCCCGCAATACGCTTGGTAAAATTCGTCGCCTGTTGCAGTTCGCCGGGTTCACTAGCAACAAACATGGCCATTGCTTCACCGTAGGTAATGACATCCAGTGGACGTGTTGTGTTCATCTTCAGTTCGCCTTCAGTAAATTGACATAATGACGGGTGACGGCCGTCAAATCCTGACCGACCAGCGGGAACTCAATGCCGCGCATCGCCTGTTCCGGCAGCAAGGCAAGCAGGGACTTCCAGCTACCGTCGCTGTTGTCCAGATCTACCGCGCGCCAGTTATCATTGCGCCGCTCGGCGGCCTTGACATGGATATAAAGCACCTCAGCGGCCAGTTGGATCGCAGCCTGCTCGGCATCCTCATCAACCCAGCGCCAGTTCGCCATATCAAAGGTCATGCGTACCGGCAGCCGGTTCTGCCTTATCGCGCTGAAAAACGCGTGCAGCGGAGGCAAAACGCCGCTCTCTTTTGTCTGATCGTTTTCCACAACGAGCTGGACCGGCTGCTGGCGGATGCATTCATCCAGCGCGGCAAGATCGGCGCCGACCCGATAATTTCCCAGTGAAAACTTGATGGCGCGCGCATTTAGCGCTCCGGCTTCCGACAGACGGGCGCCCAATGCGGGATTCAGACCGCCGTCGTGAGAAAACAGCCCCTCAGGCACCGAGTACACGGCAAACAATTGATGTTGCGCGATGCGTTCAGCCAGCGCCGGTAAAGTCTGTAATTCGTGTTCCGTCAGGAGCTCGCGGCGAATTTCCACGCCGTCGGCGCCCGACTCGGCAATGATCGGCAGCAATGCGGCCTGGCCGCCCAATCGTCTGACGACGTCGCTGCCATAAGCGGCGGTGACCACAACAATTTCTCTTTGCATATCGGCTCCAGTGTGGGTCAATCCTTACCATCTGTCTTGTTGTGGTCATAGTAAATGGAATCGGTTCCATTAAAAATCATGACACGATTAGAATGTGAACAAAATCACAGCAAAATCACTTTTTATATTTATTTTCAATTAGATAAAATCATCGGTTCAGCGTCGTTCGACGGCGGACAGGGAGGTGGCCGTCGCAATAAAATGCTGGTCCGGCAACGTAAAACGCCGAGCGGTTGTGATAGTCTGTAATAAGGTCATATCCAGAGGATATCGTGGTGAGAAGTAAGGGAAACCGTACAACAATCAGCGACGTAGCCAAGACGGCCCAGACGGGAAAAACCAGCGTGTCCCGCTACCTGAACGGCGAGCAGCACCTGCTGTCAGACGCCCTAAAATTACGAATTGAAAACGCGATCCAGCAGTTGAATTACAGCCCCAGCCAGATGGCGCGCGGCCTCAAAAAAGGTCAGACCCGGCTGATTGGCATTATCATCGCCGATATCACCAACCCATACTCCGTAGACGTATTGCGCGGCGTGGAAGACGCCTGCCAGCAGCACGGTTTTACCCTGCTGATGTGCAATACCAACAACGAAGTGGATCAGGAACGGCACTATCTGGAGTTATTCCGCAGCTACAGCGTGGAAGGCATCGTGGTCAATGCCGTGGGCATGCGGGAAGATGCGTTTGCCCGGCTACAGCACTCCTCGCTGCCGATGGTGCTGATTGACCGCAAAATCCCCGGATTGTCATGCGATATGGTCGGTCTGGATAATCAGGCGGCGACCTTCGCGGCAACCACGCATCTGATTGAACAGGGTTTCGAGGCGTTTCTCTTTCTCAGTGAACCGCTGGGGCTGGTGAATACCCGCCAGGAACGCCTGAACGCTTTTCAGCAGACCCTGCAAGCCAACCCGTCTTTGGTGGCCTGCCACACTGACGTCACCCTCAGCGATAAAGAACGGCTGGATAGCGCCCTGAGCGAGTTTTGCCAGAATCACCGGGGCATGCGTAAGGCGGTCATCTCGGCCAACGGCGCGCTGACGTTGCAGGTGGCGCGATCCATGCGGCGGCTGCATCTAAACTGGGGAAATGATATTGGCCTGCTGGGGTTTGACGACGTGGAGTGGGCGGAAGTCACCGGCATCACCACGCTTAAACAGCCGACCTATCAGATAGGCCGGGCCGCGCTTGAGCAGTTGCTGTCCCGCATTCGCGGCAACAACGACCCCATAGTGGAAAAGACCTTCCCCGGAACGCTGATTATCCGTTCCTCCACCTCGCGCTGAGGACCAGAGCGGAACCTGACCCCGCCCGTCGCCCAATAATGCCGGTACGGCGTTGACTGACGGAGGCGCCGCGTGCTTAATGGCGCGAGCGCATCCGCAGCGTTGCCGACGGCTTCTCGCTGAATAAACGCTGATAGTCGTTGGCGAATTGGCTTAAATGCCAGAATCCCCACTGCATGGCCGCGTCCTTAACCGTATCACAGCGGGAAAACGGACTGATAAGTTCACGACGCACCGCATTGAGCCGAATCATTTTCAGCCAGGCATTCGGCCCCACCCCCAGCACCTCGCAGAAGGCATTCTGCAACGTTCGCCGGCTGACGAACAGCTCCCGGCACAGATCGGGAACCGTTACCGGTTCCGACATCTGGCTGAGCACGTATTCGCGCGCGCGCGACACCAGCCGCCGGTAGCCGATGCGCCGGTCGGTTGCCTGGGCCGGAGGCGGATAGGCGCTTTCCAACAACTCCACCACCGCCGTCAGCAGGTTATCGTTCAGCACCTTACTGGCGCTGACGCTGCGCATGCCTTGCGGATCGCGGCGGCCATAGCACAACGCCTGATGGATGAAAGACCACAGCGCCGCTTTGCGGCTCTGCTCCACCATCAAAGCCGAAGGCGCATTCAACAGCCGGAAGAACTGCTCCTGTTCCGCCAACATCCCGGTATGCTTATGCAGTACGTCATATGAAATCACCACTCCCAGGATCGCGTACTCGTTCGGCGTATTCAGCTCAAACTCTTTACCGCCGGGGCTGAGCGCGATGCTCCGATCGTCAATAGGCTGCGAACCGATGGCTCCCATTTCGCCATGCGAGGCGGGGATCCCCAGCCAAAACGCCTCCGGCCACACCATGCAGGATTGGCGTAACGCCAAATTGGTATATTCGTGGCAGAATTGAATGCCGTCGAACAGCAACTCCGTCAACTCGCCGTGAAAATGGCCGGGATGAACCTGATCGTAAAGCTGCTGCCACGCCGTAATGGCGCAGGACTGCGCGTAGACATCCTGCGTATGATGTTGATGTACGTTTTCATCTTCGATCAACGATGCCAGTTTTATCTCGGAGGGATAATTCATGGCATCGAGAGAATGCAGATTGGGGCGTTTTTTCGTCATAGCACGCTCCTTGACAATTACCGTAGCGCTATCCACAACCTTGCCGATCGTGACTATCCGGCACGGATGACGATACTCTATGCCATGTCCGGGCGAATTAACGTGACGCCGGCGATACCGTTACCCGCCGGCGCCGCTAGGCGAACGCCTGATGCACTTTCTAGTCGGCGGATTACCGCCCGTTTTTACCTCATACGATACGGAACATATCCACCATCACGCAGCGACGGCGGCGGACAAAGGTGCTGGCCGATGTCACGCCTTCCCCGGTCGGCGTTGAGATGGTCATGGAGGTACAGCCTTCGCCGCCCAGCCCCAGACCGGCGATACAGGGGCCGTTCTTCACAAAGATACTGGTATCGATGACGCTCGCCATACGATGCATATTGTTGACATTGGTCGAGTGTATCGCGGCGGTATGGTGGCGGCCGCCTTCCAGCTTCACCGCCAGATCAATGGCCTCTTTCACGTTTTTGGCGCGCACCACCGGCAATACCGGCATCATCATCTCGGTGACGGCAAACGGATGGTCGGCATCGGTTTCCACCAGCAGCAGACGCGTTTGTTCTCCGACCTGCAGGCCAATGCCCTCGGCGATTTTCGCCGCATCGCGGCCCACCCATTCACGGCTGACCAGGCCTTTGCCATTTTCGTCAATATCCGTCAGCAGCATCGGCAACAGTTGCCCGACTTCGCTGTCGCTCAACAATACCGCCTGGTAGCGCTGCATTTCCGTCAATAGCGCATCCGCCACGCTCTCTACCACAATCAGCACCTTTTCATCGGCGCAGATAATATTGTTGTCAAAAGAAGCGCCGCGCACGATAGAACGCGCGGCCCGCGCCAAATCCGCCGTTTCATCCACCACGACCGGAGGATTACCCGCGCCCGCGGCGATGAGCCGCTTATCGGTGTGCTTACGCGCCGCTTCCACCACAGCTTCGCCGCCGGTCACCACCAACAGGCCGATGCCGGGGTATTTAAACAGCCGTTGCGCGGTTTCGATATCGGGATTCGCCACGCTGACCAGCAAATTTTCCGGGCCGCCGGCCGCCACGATAGCCCTGTTGAGCAGATTGATGGCGTGCAGGGAAACTTTTTTCGCCGACGGATGCGGCGCGAAGACTACGCTGTTGCCGGAGGCGATCATACTGATCGCGTTATTAATCACCGTCGCCGCCGGATTGGTGGACGGCGTTACCGACGCCACCACGCCCCAGGGCGCGTTTTCAATCAGGGTCAACCCGTTGTCGCCGGTCAACACTTCCGCCGCCAGGCATTCCAGCCCCGGCGTACAGCGCGCCTGAGACACATTCTTGGTGTATTTATCGATGACCCGGCCCATTCCCGTTTCAGCGACGGCCATCTCGGCCAACACCTGCGCATAACGTTCCCCAGTCTGGCGAATGGCATCGATCACCCTTTGGCGCAAAGCCATGCTGTTCAGCATTTTCTGCGCCAACGTCGCAGCGTATACCGCATCGTCCAGCGAGTCGAACACGCCGGCTTGCGGTGTATGCACTGCCTGTTCGGTCATTAGCTGTTCCATACTCACTTTTCCTCTTAATTATGCTGTTATGCCGCATCTTCCAACCGTGGACTGCGAAATGTACGGATGTTAATTAAGTCACGGCGCCTGACGACGACGTCACACAGACTGCACGCCGTTAAGAGAGCCCATCCCTGGCGGGGAAAAACGGCTTACCGCGCATCGTCTGAATAGGCAATGAGGAACATCAACGCAGTCGGCTTCCTGAATGAATGCCAGAGAATATGTTCCGTTTCCATCACGTATCCTCATTGCCTTGACACGATTCTGGCAACGATTAGCAAAAGGAAATAGCAAATTTCGGCAAGGGGAATGAAAGATTGAAGTGGATCACTTAAATAACCGCGTTCGGCCGGCGATTGCCTCTGGATAAGCGGCTCCGAGGGGCGACCGGCACGATCGCCCAATAAAAATCATCGCCTGTACACGGCGTTATCGCCCGTGCGCCACCGCGATGGCGATGCCGGATTACGCCGGTTTCCCGTTCGTCAACTGTGTCAGCACGGCTTCCATTTCGCCAAGCAGCCGGCCGGCATCATTTTCAGAAAAGACCAGCGGCGGACGAATTTTCAGCACATTGGCCGAGAAACCCGTCGCCGAGATCAACACCCGGCGCTCGCGCAGTCCGTTGACCATCGCCGTCGCCAAGTGCGCATCCGGGGTTTTTCGCTGCGGATCGCTGACCATTTCAACGCCGACATACAACCCGGTTCCGCGCACGTCGCCAATCTGCGGGTAGCGTTGGGCCAGTTCGCGCAATCCGGCGCGGATAAACCGGCCAACCCGGCGGGAGTTCTCCAGCAAGCCCTCATCGCGGATCACATCAAACGTCGCCTGTGCGGCGGCGATGGCCACCGTGTTACCGCCAAAGGTATTGAAGTAACGCTGGTCGCCGCCGAAACGCTCGACGGCTTCATGGGTGACCGCCACCGCCGCCACCGGATAGCCGTTGCCCATCGGTTTGCCCATGGTAATGATATCCGGATCGATACCGTGACGCTGAAAGCCCCAGAGCGCATCGCCGGTGCGGGCAAAACCGGATTGCACCTCGTCGGCGATAAACAGCCCGCCCGCCGCGCGCACCACCTCCGCCACCGGCGCCAGCAGGTCGGTAGGATCGGTGTAAATGCCATCCGACGAAAACACCGAATCGGCAATAAATGCCGCCAGCCCTTCGCCGTGACGCTGTAGATCTTCTATCTGCGCCGCGACCTGCGCCGCCATGCGCCGCCCCATCTCCACGCGCGACAGGCGATAAGAGTCCGGCGCCTGAACGCGGCGCACCCAGGTGCCCAGCGCTGAGTTGGCGCCCAGCGACGGCGAAATACCGGCCGTCAGAAAGGAGTTGCCGTGGTAGGCCTCGGACGTAATGATCACCCCTTGGCGGCCGGTGTAGTGCCGGGCGATACGCAGCGCCAGGTCGTTGGCTTCCGAACCGGTGCAGGTAAACATCATGTGTCCCTGTTCCGACATCCGGCCGCCGAAGGTCGGCAACAGCTGTTCGGCGTAATCCAGAATACCGTCCTGAATATAGCGCGTATGCGTGCAGAGTTTCCGCATCTGGTTATTGATCGCGTCCGCGACCCGGGGATGCGCATGCCCGACCGAAACCACGTTATTGTAGGCATCCAGATACTCATTGCCGTTGCGGTCGTACAGCAGCACGCCCTGCCCGCGGCTGACCTCCACCGGCTGCTGATAAAAAAGACGATAGGCCGGGCCAAGCAGGCGAATGCGCCGCTCAATGGCGGCGCGGTCGGCCGGGTCAAGATGGTCAAGATGATCGGGATTAAAGGCATTGACCATTTTACCGCGGCTCGTATGGGAATCAGTCATGGTGTTCTCCTGAAGACGGAATCATCGACATAAAAGTTTGCGAAAGTTCATCGCTCGATCGGGCCAGCAGCCAGGCCAGTTGTCCCCAGCCCGGCTCCGTATTGCGCAAAATATAGCGGGCGTTATCCGGGAAACGCCGCGCTCGCCACAGCGTAATCAGCGTGCGGGCAATCACCCGCCCCATTACCAGATGAGGCAATAACGCCAACTCTTCACGGTTTAGCGATACCAGTCTCAGGTAACCGCGCAGCACATCGCGGCCGTCCGCAAACAGATCGTCCGGCGGATTGGCTGCCGCATCCCGCGGCAGCTGATTGAGCAACGCGGTGGCGACATCAACGGCGACGGCGGTATATACCGTATCGCCGAAATCAATGATGCCGGTGACGAAATCGCGGCGGCCGGAATCAACGATAATATTCGACTGACTAAAATCATTGTGCAATACCTGACAAGGCAGCGCTTGAATTCGGTCTGAAAAACGCAGAAAACGCGCCATACCGCGTTTAAGGAGCCGTCGTTGTTCGATATCGTCAACCGACGCCAGCAGAGGCTGCAGATTCGCCAGATTTTTTACATCCCATAACAGCATTCGGTGAGCGGCGGGATGTTCGAACCCGGCCATCGCCAGCCGTAACCGCGCCAACGCCTCGCCCACCTGTTCCCGCTGCCGGGGCGAAGCCGCAACGCTGTCCAGCGGCGTCCCTGCCAAATACGTCAACAGCCGCACATAGCGTTGCTGGCCAGCCGCATCGGTTATCCGCGCCAGCGTCTGCCCCCGGACATCGGCGATGACCGCCGGTACCGGTAAACTGTCGTCCGCCTGCTGCAAAAAATTCAGCAGCGCTATTTGCAACGCAATCTCATCCTCTGGCTCGGCAGGATTGGCGACTTTGAGAATATATTGCCGACCGGTCATCTCCGTCAGCCGAAACGTATCATCTTTTTCGGTAGCCAAGCGCCGGATCCGGCCCTCAATGCCAAAGTGGGAACGGACAAGCCGTGATGCCTCGTCATCCCCCATACTGATGAATTCGGCGGCCAGATCGTTGCCTGCCTGGATGAGATTCATGTCATCGGAGCGTATCGCCATCGCAGGTGATTCCGTGTTAGTTTTTACATTGCCGATTGTCGACAATAAAACAATATAAAGCAAGTGGAGAGTCGACAATCGCCAATGCCCACCTCTATAATTTGGCTACCACTGACACTCTATGCGCCGATAATGAAAAATCCCCAATTAAAACCGCTGATTAAAAGTTCGATAGAAAGCCGAACCACCGACAGTCTGCGAAGCTACATTCTTTCCGGCGCCGTCAAGCCGGGCGATCGCCTCACCGAAACCTCGCTGGCCGAACAGCTTGGCGTGGGGCGGGCCACCGTCAGGAGCGCGTTTCAGCGGCTGGCGGGAGAAGGCATTCTGGTGCAGATCCCTTACACCGGCTGGGAGGTCGCCTCACTGTCGATCAAAGACGTATGGGAACTGTGGACGCTGCGCGGCAGCCTTGAGGGGTTGGCGGCCCGGCTGGCGGCGGAACAAACCGATCCGGAACAGCACGCGGCGATAAAGCAGGCGTACCAACGTCTGGAACAGGACTGTCTGGCCGGCGATATGAACGACATCAGCGAAAGCGACATGAATTTACATCGCGCCATTGTCAATGCCGCCGGCCATGAACGGCTGGCGCATCAGTACAAGCTGGTGGAACAACAGGTGCGTTTGTACATTATGACCAGTAACGTCTACGCCTCCGACGGTCCTTCCGACATTTTCTCTCAGCACACGCCCATGGTCGAAGCGCTGCTGGCCGGCAACGGGCCGCGCGCCTCGCTGGAAGCCTGGCGGCACAATGAAACCGAAGGGAAGAAGCTGTCGGACTGGCTGCAACAGCAAAGCGTACAGGACGTCATCGTCAACTGACGCCCTGCCGCCCCCATCAGTCAGGCACACCGGCCAGCAGCAAACGCGGGCTGCGCGCTTCAATATCGGCCCCGGCCGCCAGACACAGATCTTCGCGGAAGCGCCCCGCCACAATCTGTATTCCCAACGGCGTTTGGTCGGGCAGATAGCCGGTGCACAGGCTCAGCGCCGGCAGACCGGTGACCGGCAGACCAATCATCGGCAACTGCGAGCGCCATACATGCTGGTAGGCCGCCTCCCCTTGCAAATCCAGATCGTTGGCAAAAGGCAAGGCAGCGCTGACCGGCAGTAATACCACCGGATACTCCTGCAGCAGCGCGGCCCATTCACGGGCAATCCCCAAGCGCCGGGACAGCGCGCGGGAGAAATCTGTAATACCGATCTGCTCGGCGATCGCTTTCTGACCGGCCAATGCGGTAATCGCGCCGGGATCGCCCTCCTGCTCCGCCGCCGCGACCATACCGTCGTAGCCGTCGCCCATCCACAGTGTAATCTGAATCGCCACCGCTTCTTCCAGCGATACCAGCTCATCCACTTCATCGACGATCCAGCCCGCATCGCGCAGCTTGTCAGCCGACTCAAGCAGGGCCTGGCAGATTTCCGGCGCGGTGTCGATGCCGTCGGGACGCAGACAAACCGCGGCGCGGCGCGGCATGTCCGGCCCGTTGAGCGGCGCCGGCACCCACCAGGGATCGTCGGCGCTGCCCACCGACATCGCCCTGAGCGCCAGCGACAAATCCGCCACGCTGCGCGCGATCGGCCCGGACACCGCCATAATTTGTCCGCCGATGGTGCGCTCGGCGCCGGACGCATTATAGGCGGCGATACGGCCGAACGACGGACGCAGGCCATGAACCCCGCAGGCATAGGCCGGATAGCGGATTGAACCGGCGATATCCGTACCGTGACCGATGGCGGCCATCCCCGCCGCCACCGAGGCGGCCGCGCCGCCGGACGAACCGCCCGGCGTCAGGGCGGAGTTGCGCGGATTCAGCGTGGCGCCGTGCAGCTGGTTATTGGTAAACCAGCGATAGCTGAACGCCGGCGTATTGGTGCGCCCGACGGTCAGCGCCCCGGCCGCCAGCAGGCTGGAAACCACCGGATTGTTGCGGGTGGCGATCAGGTTTTTTTGCGCTTTCAGGCCGTTGGTATTGGCATAACCGGTCTGATCCACGTTGACTTTGATGGTCACCGGCACCCCGGCCAGCGGCCCGGCATCCTCACCGGCGGCCAGCTTTCTATCCACCTCGCGCGCCTGCGCCAGCGTATCTTCCGGACGATAGTCCACCACCGCATTGATGGCGGGATTCACCTCTTCCAGACGCTGCAGACAGGCTTGAGCGACATCCCGGGCGCTGATGTCGCGCAGTTGAATCAGACTGGCGATTTCGTTCGCCGACAGTTGCCACAGTTCGGGTATATCTTTCATACAGGTTTCCTCTTTTCATTGGGGAAAAGCATTGGAGAAAAGCATCGCGGAAGACGGCGATATCAGTTGACCGCGGCATGCGCGCCTACCGGACGGAAATTCTGGAAATCCCAATCCCGCCCTGGCGCCGCGTCGATCAGTGAACGTGTATAACTGTGACTGGGATGACTCAATACCGTAACGGCATCGCCGGCTTCGACTATCTCGCCTTTCTTCATCACCACGATGGAATGGCAAATTTGCGCCGCCACCCTCAGGTCGTGGGTGATGAACAGGATGGCGACGCCGGTGCGCTGGCGGATCGCCTCCAGCAAGTCCAGCACCTGCGCCTGTACCGAAACATCCAGCGCCGAAACCGCTTCATCCGCCACCAGGACGTCCGGCTCCATCACCACCGCGCGGGCGATGCACAGCCGCTGGCGCTGGCCGCCGGAAAATTGATGGGGATAACGGGTCATAATGTCCGCCGACAGCCCCACCAGATCCAACGCCTTGGCGGCCGTATCCAGCGCCTGTTGGCGGGGCGTGCCGAAATTGATCAGCCCCTCAATCATCGAGTCGCCCACCGTGCGGCGCGGGTTAAGCGAGCGGTAGGGATCCTGAAAGATGAACTGTATCTTGCGCCGCAATGGGCGCATCTCGCCGGCGCGGGTTTTCACCAGATCGGTGTCGCCCAGCATGATGCTGCCGCCGGTCGGCTCCTGTAACCGCACCAGGCAACGCGCCACCGAAGATTTGCCCGAACCGGATTCGCCCACCACGCCGAGCACTTCGCCGCGGCGAATGCGGAAGCTGACGTTATTCGCCGCCACCACTCGCCGGGTGGCGCCCATAAATTTTTTCTCTTCATAAACCTTGTCCAACCCCACCACTTCGATGGCGTCCGCCGTATCCGGGCGGGCGGTGTGCCGGGGCAACAGACTGGGCACCGAGGAAACCAGCATACGGGTATAGTCCTGCGCGGGCCGCACCAGAATGTCGTCGCGGCTGCCGCTTTCCACCAGCGCGCCGCGGTTCATCACCACGATACGATCGGCGATTTCCGACACCACGCCAAAATCATGAGTGATGAACACCACCGCCGTCTGCTGGCTGCGCTGTAACTCTTTAATCAGCAGCAGGATCTGCTTCTGCGTGGTGACATCCAGCGCGGTGGTCGGTTCATCGCAGATCAGCAGCCGCGGTTTGAGGATCAGCGCCATGGCGATAACGATGCGCTGGCGCTGTCCGCCCGACAGCTGGTGCGGGTAGCTGTGATAAATCCGCTCCACATCCGGCAGATGAACCGAGGCCAGCATCGCCATAATCTGGCTTTTACGCGCTTGCCCCGACAGTTGGGTGTGAATGCGCAGCACCTCATCGATCTGTCTGCCCACGCTCTGCACCGGATTCAGCGCGGTCATCGGCTCCTGAAACACCATCCCCATCGTTGACGCCCGCAGTTGGCGCAGGCGTGAGGAACCGGCGGTGACCACATCCTCGCCGTTCACCAGAATCCTGCCGCCGGTGACGGTCAACGCCCCGGCGGGCAGCAGCCCCATGATCGCCAGCGACGTTACCGATTTACCCGAACCGGACTCGCCGACGACGCACACCGTCTCACCGGCGTAAACCTGATAGGACACCTTCTCCACCACTGCCCGGCCCTCGCCCGCCCGTCCGGTCTTTACGGTGACCGACTGCACATCCAGCACCGGTGCTATATCCTGAGACGAATCAGAGGATTTAATTGGCTCCATGGGGTCTCCTGCTTTTGTCATATCGTTGTCAAACCAAGGCCGTCAGGCCAATACCCACGCGTTTCGGCAACCGTTGCCACTATCATCGTTGCGACTACCATCGTTATAACTGCCATCGTTGCAACTACAGCCGTTGCGACTACAGCCGTTTCGCCATCCGGGGATCGAGCGCATCACGCACCGCGTCCCCCAACACATTCACACTCAATACCGTCAGTGACACCAGAATCCCCGGATAGAGGATCATGCCCGGCAGCATCATAAAATAGACCCGGCCATCGGCCATGATGTTGCCCCACGACGGGATCTCCGGCGGGATACCCGCGCCAAGAAAGCTCAGAATCGCCTCGGTCAGAATGGCGGAAGCAAAGATATAGGTTCCCTGAACGATCAACGGCGCCACCGTGGACGGCAACATGTGCCGCCACATAATGACCGGCACCGGCGTGCCCAGAATAATGGCCGCCTCGACATAGGATTCGTTGCGAACGCCCATGATGACGCTGCGCACCATCCGCACCACGCGCGGAATTTCAGGAATGGAAATCGCCACCAGCACGGTAAACAGGCTGGCTCCCGACAGGGAAACCAGCGCAATCGCCAGCAGAATGCCGGGAATCGCCATCAGGCCGTCCATGATGCGCATCACGATGGCGTCCACCAGCCGGAAATAACCGGCGAACACGCCAATCACCAGCCCGATAATCACGCTGATACACACCGCGCCCAGCCCCACCACCAGCGACTGACGGCCGCCGTGCACCACGCGGGCGAAAATATCCCGCCCCAGCGCGTCGGTTCCCAGCCAGTGCAGCGCGGAAGGCGGTTTGAGCCGCTGAGACGGATCGATATCAATCGGGCTGTAGCTGCTTATCCAGGGGGCCAGCACCGCCAACGCCACCACGATCAGCAGCACGACGGCGCCCAGAATCACCGGCCAGGTCAGCAAACCGGCGCGAAGTTGAGCGGAGATCCCCCCCGTCGACGCCGCCGGGATGGCTGAGGTTTCTGAACTCATGGTCACTCTCCTGTTCAGCTTAATAACGGATACGGGGATCGATCAGGGCGTAGAGCAGATCGATAACCAGATTGATCACGATATACAGCGCGGAGAAGATCAGAATCAGCGCCTGAATGATGGGATAATCACGCGCCTGTACCGACTCCAGCACCAGCCTTCCCAGGCCCGGGATATTGAACACCGACTCGGTAACCACCACGCCGCCAATCAGCATGGCGATGCTGACGCCGATAATGGTGACAATCGGCACCGCGGCGTTGCGCAGCGCGTGGTGGATCAGCACGCCGCTCTCTTTCAGCCCCTTGGCGCGCGCGGTGCGGATGAAATCCTCCCCCATCACTTCAATCACGCTGGTCCGCACGATGCGGGCAATCAGGGCGATATAGGCGGTGCTCAGCGCCAGCGTCGGTAAAATCAGCCGTTCGAAAAACGGCCACACGCCTTCGTTCAGCGGACGATAGCCCTGCACCGGCAGCCAGCCGAGCCAGCGGGAGAAGATCAGAATCAGGGTGTAGCCAAAGATGAACACCGGCACCGAAAAGCCGATGACCGAACCGGCCATAATCAACCGATCCAGGGATTTCCCCTGCTGCCAGGCGGCCACAATCCCCAGCGGGATAGCCACGGCGATAGCCAATATGATGGTGGAAAGGCACAGCGCCAGCGACGGGCCGAAGCGATCGGCAATCATTGACGACACCGGCGTGCCGGAGATCAGCGAGACGCCCAAATCGCCGCGCAGCAGCCCGCTGGCCCAGATAAGGAACTGTTGCAGCATCGGCTTATCCAACCCCATGGTGGCGCGGATATTTTCCAACTGCTCGGGCGTGGCGCTGTCGCCGGCCAGAATCAACGCCGGGTCGCCTGAGGTAAGACGCAGCAGCATAAAAACGATCACCGCGACGATACACAGTACCGGCAGCGTTGCCGCCAGGCGTTGCAGTATGAATCTTGGCATAGTGAATTACCTGTCGTGTCAGGGACAAGACGCCCGGCGGCAAAGCCGGACATATCGGATTTAGTTACCGCTTTTGGTCATATTCCAGAACACGGGTACGGTGGTATTCACCTGATCTTTAACATTCGCGCGCCGGGCCGTGACCACCGAACGCTCGCCCAGCGGGATGGCGGCCGTTTCATCCAGCAGGATTTTCTGCATCTCGCCGGCATACTGCTTTTTCTCATCGTCACTGGTGCTTAGCGCGATTTTCTGGCGCAGCGCCTCAACCGCCGGAATATCCGGCCAGCCGAACCAGGCTTGCGGTCCATTGGCCGCCGCGGTAATGGAACCGACCGGATCGGAAATATCGGCGATGGTGTTATAGGTGCTGAAGATATGCCAGCCGCCGTTGGCGGGTTTCTCTTTCGAAGCCCGGCGCACGGTGACGGTCTGCCAGTCCATCGCCTGTAATTGCACGTTGAAACCGGCCTGACGCAGCGACTGGGCGAACACCGGCGGCATCGCCGCCAGCGACTGTACGTCGGTCGCATGCAGAATCACGATCGGCGTGCCGTCATAGTTTCCTTCCTTCAACAGCGCCGCGGCCTTGGCCGGATTGCCCTTGACCAGATCGTCCGCGCCTTCGGTGTTGGCATAAGGCGTGTCGCAGCCGAAATACGCCGCACAGGTGTGATAATATTTGGGATTGCCGCTCTGCGCCTGCAACACCGATTCCTGATCCATCGCCGCCAGCGCCGCCTGCCGGATGAGTTTGTTATCAAACGGCGGCTGAAGGAAATTCAGGCGGGCGACGTTCTGGGTGCCCTGCTGTTTGTATTCGGTCAGCGTGACCTCATCGTTATTCTCCAGCATCGGCAGCAAATCCATCGGTAAATCCTCAATGAAATCCACTTCGCCGGAGAGCAGCGCATTAACCGAAGTCATGGTATCCGGCATGGAGATCCATTTAACCCGATCCACATGCACCACCTTACCGCCCGCCAGACCGTTGGCCGGTTCGGTACGCGGAACATAGTCGGCGAATTTCTCAAATACCGCCTGTACGCCGGGACGATATTCGCCGGCGACAAAGCGGAATGGGCCGGAACCGATGGCTTCTTTGATGGGCTCGCCCGGCGGTTGGCCGGCAAGACGTTTGGGCAGCATAAACGGCGCCACGCCGCTGGATTTGGATAACGCCTGCAGCGCAATGGCCGTCGGCTGCTTAAATGTCATGGAGAAACTTTTGTCGTCAATAACCTGCATATTATCCAGCAGGCCGTTCATCACCTGTCCCAGTTTGTCCAACTGCGCCCAGCGCTGAATGGACGCCACGCAGTCGGCGGCGGTCACCGGCTGGCCGTCATGCCATTTCAGGCCGTCGCGCAGCGCGAAAGTGTAGGTTTTGCCGTCTGCCGACACGTCCCATTTTTCCGCCATCTGCGGCTGAACCTTATTATCGGCGTCAAGCGCCAGCAGGGTGTCGTAAACCATGTAGGCATAGTCACGCACGATGTAGGCCGTGGTGATATTGGGATCCAGCGCGCGCAGGCTGGCGTGCATAACGGCATTAACGGTTTCGGCCTGAACTACTGTCGAACTGAACCCTAGCGATGCAGCCATTAACGCATAGCGGGCATAACGCCGCAGCGGTAATTTCAAACTGGTCATGTAAAGCTCCTGGATCAATTGATGGAAATGGCGTTATCCTCTGACAGGACATTGTCGACAATCGACGATATTAGCTAAAGCAATTATCGTTCCAGCTTTCAAAAACGATTTGGAGCGATAATTTGCCCGCTACTGGTGCAATTTTGCTCAACGCTCTCCGCCGGTACGCACCTGTACAGTGCAGCGGCGGCGCGAACTTCAGGCAGGTGTGAATCCAATACAGCGAGGAGAAGACAGTGCGTATCGTATATGGCGGTTTTGAACATGAAACCAACACGTTTGCTCCCAGCCCGGCCGACTGGCGCATGTTTGAGCATGGCGGCGGCTGGCCGGGAATGACGCAGGGCGATGCGGTATGGCCCAGCATCCGCGGCAAAAATATTCCCGCGGCGGGTTTTATCGCCCGGGCGCTGGCTCACGGCGCCGAGGTCATTCCGACGGTATGGGCGGCGGCCAGCCCTTCAGGGCCGGTCACCCGCGAGGCTTTCGAACGTATTGCCGCGCTGATCCTCGACGGTATCCGCTCGGCGCTTCCGGTTGATGCGGTCTATCTGGATCTGCACGGCGCCATGGTGGCCGAACACCTTGACGACGGCGAAGGCGAACTGCTGCGCAGAGTCCGGGCGCTGGTCGGCCCGACGATCCCGGTGGTGGCCAGCCTGGATCTGCACGCCAACGTCAGCCAGACGATGCTGGATAATGCGCACTATCTGGCGGCGTTTCGCACCTATCCGCACGTGGATATGGCCGATACCGGCGCGCGCGCCTGGGAGTTGCTGATGCGCCATCAGGCGAAGGGCGCCACGCCGGCCAAAGCGATACGGCGAATTCCGTTTCTCATTCCCATCAGTTGGCAATGTACCGATATGTCGCCCGCCCGCGAGCTTTATCAGCAGTTGGCGTCGCTGGAAACCGAGCAGACGCATCTCTCTTTCACCATGGGATTTCCAGCGGCGGATTTTGCCGAATGTACGCCGGTCATCTGGGCCTATGCCCCGGACCAGGCGCAGGCCGATCGCCTGGCCGATACGCTATTCCACGCCGTATGCGCGGCGGAAGCTCATTTTACCGATAAAACCTATACGCCGGATGAAGCGGTGCAATATGCCATGAAGCAGGCCTCGCAGGGCAGGCGCCCGATGGTGATAGCCGACGCGCAGGATAACCCCGGCGCGGGCAGCGACTCCGATACCACCGGCATGCTGCGCGCGCTGATACGCAACCGGGCAAAACGGGCCGCGATTGGCCTGATGGTGGATCCTGCCGCGATGAAAACTATCGAGGCCGCCGGGGAAGGCCACAGCGTAACGCTGGCGTTGGGCGGACACGCCGGTCTGCGCGATGACGAACCGTTCAGCGCGACCTTTGTTATCGAACGTATTTTGTCAGGCCGTTTTAAGGCGACCGGCCCTTATTTCGGCGGTTTCGATATGGATCTGGGCCCAAGCGCCTGCCTGAGAATCGATGATGTGCGCATCGTGGTTTCCACCCACAAGGCGCAACTGGCCGACCAGTCCATGTTTCGCTTCGCCGGCATCGAAACCACCGAGCAGGACATTCTGGTGGTTAAAAGCGTGGTGCATTTCCGGGCGGATTTTTCCTCCATTGCGGCGGAAATTATCGTGGCGGCCGCACCGGGTTTCATGCCCGTGGATCTGACCACCCTGCCCTGGCGGCATTTGCCGGACGGCCTGCGCTTGATGCCAATGGGGGCGCCGTTCAAAGCCCGGCGTTAAATGGCTGCCCTATCCCGGCGAGGGTTCGCGCGCTGATAGAACATCTGACGGATTATGCCGCATCACATCCCTTATTGAACGGGGATCGTTGATGCGTGCTACACTTTCCTGCAAACAGTGTGTGGCTTCTACCTGAAAAGGTTATTGCAAGCCGCATCCGCGTATTGAGAAGCGCAAGAAGCCCCACCAGCGCGGGAAATTAAAGAATAGAGACGTAATGGAAAAAAATGAGCCTAACCTCGCCTCCGGGAATCTATTTCTGTTAATAGCGGCCTGGTTATTCCCCGCCTTACTGGGCATTATCTTCAGCTATATCATCGCAAGGCAGAACGTAAAACAGGATTTGGGAGCCACCACCCAGGTCATCGTGCACCAGGCGGAAACGATTAGCCAGCAAGCCTGGAAGATGGTCGACAGCCTGATGGATTTCGAAGGTCAACCCTGTGACCTTATTTCCCCCAAACTGATACAACAAGGCACGCTCTTCCCCTATTTTCGCTCATTGGGTCTGACGCAGGGGCAAGATATGTTCTGCTCATCCGTATCCGGCAACCAGCGTTTGCCTTTAAATGCGATTATTCGACATCCGCTGCCAATACCGTTTCCCGAAGTCTGGAATATTTCACTGCGGGAAACCAAAGACGTTCAGGAACGGTCGGCCATCATCTTCGCCAAACAGCGCGCTTCGCTATTTGGCGCTTACGCCATTGTCGATGCGCAATATTTGATCGACGTTATGAACGCCATAGGAAATGCCCAACAATATCTGCTGACCATACAGTTTGGCGACGGCTATCAGATCCGGGAAGGCAGGAATATTGTGGATGATAACCCGATAGTCTCGCCGATGTCCGATACGGTCACCTCATCCCGCTACCCTATTACGGTCAGCGCAACGGCTCCCGCCTCTAAATTGATCAAGTCATGGCGGCATGCCTTCATCATCTTCCTGCCGCTGTCGCTGATTCTGTCGCTGATATTTATGTCCATCATCCGTTCATGGCAGAAACGCAAAATGTCGCTGCGCGATGAATTGCGCAAGGGTATGCTCAGCAATGAGTTCTCCGTACATTACCAACCTATCTATGATATGACGACCCGCAGTTGCGTTGGCGTAGAAGCGCTGATGCGCTGGTATCGGGCCGGCGGGCGCAGCATCAGACCGGATGTGTTTATCCCCTCTGCCGAAGCGGAAGGCTTAATCATTCCCTTGACGCGCCACATGTTCAAACTGCTGGCTGACGACGTAAAACACTGGCAGGTGCCTGAGGGTTTTCATCTGGGGGTGAATATCGCCGCCGAGCATATTCAGCATCCCGACTTTGTGGACGACATCCGCCGCCTCTCGGATATGCTGTCGCCGCACAAGATGCAACTCACGCTGGAACTCACTGAACGCAGCCTTATCACCGAGACGCAGGATGTGGTGAAGAAATTGACCATTTTGCGTCAGGAAGGGTTCATTATCGCCCTTGATGATTTTGGCACCGGTCACTGCTCCTTATCCTATCTGCAGATGTTTCCGCTGGATTATCTCAAGATTGATAAGGCCTTCGTCGGCACCATTGAGTCGGCCCACAACGATACGCCGGTGCTCGATGCGATTATCGGCCTGAGCCATAGGCTGGCGCTGGATATGGTGGCTGAAGGCGTGAATACCCGGCATGAATACCGCTATCTGAAACAGAACGGCGTCAAATATTTACAGGGGTATCTGTACGCCCGTCCGATGGATAGCCGGGCATTGATGACGTGGCTGCGCGGGCGCAGAGTTCGCCCGGTTACCATTTCCCCCACGTCGTCCCCCTCTCCCACGTCATCCCCGCGGCAGTAGGCGGGGATCTGCTGCTGGAACCGCAAACCGCCGTTGGCTGATTCCCTTTATTTTCCGTCAGGCAACGCATAGGCGATAATGTAGTCGCCAAGTTTGGTGCCGAACGAACCGTGTCCGCCCGCGGCAATGACCACATACTGTTTGCCGTTAACCGAATAGGTCATTGGCGTGGCCTGCCCGCCCGCCGGCAGACGCGCTTCCCACAGCGGTTCGCCATTGGTAACGTTAAAGGCGCGCAGATAATTATCCGCCGTCGCCGCGATAAAGAACACATTACCGGCGGTTGATACGGGCGCGCCCAGCATCGGCATCCCTACTTTAAACGGCAACGGCAGCGGCGAGCTGTCACGCACCGTGCCAATGCGCTTTTTCCATACGATGTCATGGGTTTTCAGATCGATGGCCGAGATATAACCCCACGCAGGCTGCTTGCAGGGGATCCCCAACGGCGACAGAAAGGCGTTCAATTTCACGCCGTAAGGCACGCCGTACTGCGGCTGAATGCCCGATTCGGAACCGGATCCGCCTTTCCCGTCTTCACCCGGTTGCGCCGGGTTATTCGGGCCGCGCGGAATCAGTTGAGAAACAAACGGCAGCGCCATCGGATTGGCGACGGCAATCTGCCGATCGGTATCAACCGAAATACCGCCCCATTCAAACATGCCCAGATTACCGGGGAAAACCAGCGTGCCCTGCTCGGAAGGCGGGGTGAACGGCCCTTCATAGCGCAACTGGTGGAACATCACGCGGCAGACCAGCTGATCGTAAATGGTCGCCCCCCACATATCCTTGCCGGTCAGCGGTTGCTGCGGACGGAAAGTCAGTTCGGAGTACGGCTGCGTGGGCGAAAGGCGATCGCCTTTGGCCGGACCTTGCGGCACCGGGGTTTCCGGCGCAGGCACCACGGTTTCGCCTGTCCGGCGATCCAGCACAAAAATATTGCCGGTTTTCGCCGGAACATACACCACCGGCACCTTGTTGCCGTCTTTATCGCTAATGTCCGCCAGGCTTGGCTGCGCCGGTACGTCCATATCCCATAGATCATGGTGAACCGTCTGATAAAACCACGCCAGCTTGCCGGTCGTCGCGTTCAGCGCCAGCAGACCGCTGGCAAATCGTTCCATTTCCGGCGTACGATGGCCGCCCCAGATATCCGGCGTCGCCACGCCGATAGGCAGATAGACTAAATCCAGCGCGGCATCATAAGCGGCCGGCGCCCAGGAGTTAGGCGAATTGGGCGTATAAAGCTGATCCTCTTCCGGGATCTTATTCGGATCTTTGCTCCCGGTATCGAACACCCACAGCAGTTTACCGCTATTCACATCAAAGCCCCGGATCACGCCGGAGGGTTCACGGGTGGAATAGTTATCGGTGACCGCGCCGGCGATGATCACCACCTTGTCGGTCACAATCGGCGGCGACGTCGGCTCATAGGCGC
Source organism: Brenneria goodwinii (assembly GCF_002291445.1). Taxonomy (NCBI): domain Bacteria; kingdom Pseudomonadati; phylum Pseudomonadota; class Gammaproteobacteria; order Enterobacterales; family Pectobacteriaceae; genus Brenneria; species Brenneria goodwinii. The sequence goes on from NZ_CP014137.1 coordinate 2,346,051, forward strand.
CGGCTTTGGCATACGGCATATTGCTTTGCAGGTTCAGCTTGCCATGGTCGGCAAAGTCGGGACACAGTTCGCCGCTTTGCGCATCCAGCGCATACAGGTTCCCGTCATTGACCGGCAGCAGAATACGCCGGGCGCAGAGCGCGGGTTTGCCGTCAGCCGCATTGGCCTGCGCGGCTTCCGGCGTCTGATGGTAAGAAACGCCACGACAGGTGACATGTTGGAATGACGGATTGGTTTCCAACTGCGGATCAAAGTGCCATTTCTCTTTACCGGTCACCGCATCCAGCGCAAATAGCCTTTGGTGCGGCGTACAGAGATAGAGCGTGTCGTCAATTTTGATCGGCGTCACTTCATCGGTGATTTCCTCCGGATCGTTAGCCCTTTTCAGGTCGCCGGTACGAAATCGCCAAACTTCCTGCAACTGGCCGACGTTTTGATCGTTGATTTGCGTCAGCGGCGAATAACGCGTGCCTGCCTGAGTACGGCCATAGGCCGGCCAGTCGCCGTCGGCGATGCCGCTGACGGCCTGTCCGGCCGGCGGAGTTTGCTCAGCGCGCAGGACGCCGTTGATTTCCTGCGGATCGTTAAACACGGCATAGGCCAGCACGATGACGGTAATCGCCAGCGACGCGCCCAGCGCGCCGCGCGCCAATGAACCCGGTGCGCTCAGGCTGCGGTAAATAAACGGCAGCGCAATCCACAGGCCAAAAAAGAAGGTCACGTCCAGACGCGGCGTCAGCGCCCAGAAATCAGGCCCGACTTCCCACAGCGACCAGATAGTCGTACCGAGCAGGAAAACCGCATACAGCAGCAGCGCGGCGGCGCGCCGACGGTACAGCAGCCAGGCTGTCGCCAGCATAATCAGACCGGCGATGAGGTAATATGGCGAGCCGTGAAGTTTGACCAGCCAAATACCGCCAATCAGTAGGTATAAGCCCGTCAACGCAGAGAATAGAACGGTGATGACTATCAGTATTCGTGATAACCCTGCTTTACTTTGCATAACATTAACCTTACTGAAATTTACATTCATCCTCTTAAAGGTTACGCCAAATTCTTAAAATATCTTTTTTTTATGCTGACGATGTATGTCTGGTTATGTCTCGGTCATCAACGCGCCATTTCATGCGCAACGGCGCCTTAAACGCCGGACGGCAATCATCTTGAGCCGTCGCCGGGGGAAAGGTAAAAATGAATGTGTCCCCCATGCGTCCTGCCGGGAGACAGCGCGTGTTTATAGCCAGCCCTGTTTTCTGAAATCAAACATCAGTTGGGTAAACTTACTCATTTCTTCCGGGGTTCCCATCGAGATACGGCACCAGTCTGTCGCCGGCGGGAAGGCTCTGCCAATCAATACGCCGTGTTCTTTCATTCTTGTCTGGTAGGAATCTAACGGAACGCCAATACGGTGAAACAGAAAATTGGCTTCCGAAGGAGGATATTCAAGATTGAGGGATTTCAATGCGGAGATTAATATCTGACGCGAAGTATCAATGGTCTTTTTGCTGTAATTGATAAATTCTTTATCATCCAGCGAAGCGCTGGCTGCCTCAATAGCGCTTTACTCATAGATAATCGCGGCGAAAAGCAGATACGCATCCTCGGATGCGGGGCGGACGTCGACGGCGCTGTCGTTCCACCATGCGCCCTGTCCGCGCGCGAGCGTCGTATCCCCCACTCGCCAGCGCCCGGCTATTACCCAGCAAACCCCCGCGGCGGCCTGCTGCGGTTGTCTGGTGGCGATCACCGTCGCCCGGCACACCCCACGGCGCGTCATGATATTGAAGTCCAGGCTCTCCGGGCCGGACAAACGGGCATTCACCTCGGCTTCTCCGGCGAAGGCAAAAGGTTCGAACAACGCCAACTGCCGGTCAAACGCCCCCGGCGACGCCAGTTCCACCCCCTCGCCGTTCAATAGGGTAATCACACGGTCGACCCCCGGAAAAAAAGAGAACGCGCCGCTGGCGGCAATACTGGCGATACTGGCGCGCCAGGAAAACGGCTCCGACCGGGGCGGAAAGCTGACGATTTCCCGCGTTTCTCCACCGCCATTACGCCAGCGCGTCACCGGCAGGCTATCGGTATCATAAAATTCGATCATGAATTACGCTCTGTTGGATTCGGGGGCGACACCGTCGCCCCGATGATATATCGAATGCCCTTCATCGCCGCGCGTCGGCTACCGGCCCTCATGGGCAAACTCCAGCGCCGACTGCAGCATGGCCTGAAGATGGGGTTGCAGCAGCCGGGCCTTTTGCGGCTGCCAGCGCCAGGGCGGCGTTTCATCCATATAGCTGCACTGCGCCAGTTCCATCTGCACCGCGTGTACTCCCTGGCTCGGCTGACCATAATGGCGGGTGATATATCCGCCGGTATAGCGTCCATTTTCCACCTGCGTGAACGGCGAGGCGGCGCGCGCGATTGCCGCGATACGCTGCTGCAACGCGGGCGCGCAGCTCGCGCCTTTATGGGTGCCGATATTGAAATCGGGCAAGCGTCCGTCGAAAAACTGCGGCAAGACGGAACGGATGGAATGGGCGTCCCACAGCACGACTCTGGGGAACCGGGCTTTCAGGCGCAGCAGTTCCTCGGCGAGCTTATCGTGCCAAGGCTGCCAGTAGCGGCGGCGGCGCGCCTGTACCTCATCGGAGGATGGCGCGGCGCCCGGCGGATAAACCGGCCCGCCGTCGAACCGCGTCTCCGGACACAGCCCGGTGGTGGCCTGTCCCGGATAAAGACTGGCGCCGTCCGGCGGACGGTTGAGATCGACCACATAGCGTGAGCAGGTGGCCTGTAGCCATGACGCCCCCATCTGCCTGGCAAAGGCATAAAGCTGTTCGATATGCCAGTCGGTGTCGGGCACGCTCCGCGCTTCGGGCGTCAGGGCGCCGGCTATCTCATCGGGCAGCCAGACGCCGGTATGGGGCATAGTGATAAATAACGGTTCGCTGCCCTGATGAAAAATGAACGGCGCTACGGTAGTCATGATGTCAATCTCCCGGTCAAATTTGTTGCAATAACTGCTGACGTACATTAACGAACGCCGCCAGCGCCGACGGATGCAGCGGGTGCTGGCGATCCACCCGCTGCCGGCCGCCGGTCCATACCCGCTGTACCGCCGAACTGCGCGAACTGCCGAACAGATGACCGGCCAGAATATTGTCCGCAGGCAGCAGCGCCAGCGCGGCGTGCTGCGCGTCCAGTTCCACCAGATCGGCGCGTTGGCCTGCGGCAAGCCCGGCCACGTTACGACCGCTGGCCTGCGCGCCGCCATGCAGCGCGCCCAGATACAGGCTGGCGGCGACATCGGTCTGCTGTCGGTCGGCGCAGACGTTACGCTGACGGAACTGCAAACGCTGAGAATATTCCAGCATCAACAGCTCTTCCGCAGCGCTGACGGCGACATTGCTGTCGGAACCGATGCCCCAACCGCCGCCATGTTCACGCCACTGAGGAAAGTCGAACATCCCGTCGCCCAGGTTGGCCTCGGTGGTGGGGCACAGTCCGACCACCGCGCCGCTGCCGGCGGCGCGCCGATACTCCTGCTCCGTCATGTGGGTGGCATGGATCAGACACCAGCGGCGGTCGACCGGCTGGTGCTCCAGCAACCATTCGACGGGCCGCAGGCCGCTCCAGGCCAGGCAGTCTTCCACCTCTTTACGTTGTTCGGCGACATGGATATGTATCGGCGCACGCGCATCCATCTGTTCAATGCCGGCCAGCAGCTGCGACAGGGCCGGCCCGGAGATAGCGCGCAGCGAATGCGGCGCCACGCCCAGCCGCACCTGGCCATCGCGCGTCAGCGACATCAGTTGTTGCCATAGCGTAAGAAACTGTTCGGTATCGTTGATGAAGCGCCGCTGCTTCGCCTCCGGCGGCTGAGCGCCGAAACCGCTATTCTGGTAGCTCACCGGCAGCAGCGTCAGCCCGATACCGGTATGCGCCGCCGCGTTGATCAGACTGCGACACATCGCCGCCGGATCGGCATACGGTCGGCCATCGGGCTGATGATGCACATAGTGAAACTCACACACCGAGGTATAGCCGGCTTCCAGCATTTCGCTGTATAACCAGGTGGCGACGATCTCAAGCTGCTGCGGTGAAATCTTCGCCGCAAAGTCATACATCAGGTTACGCCAGCTCCAGAAGCTGTCTTGCTTCTGTCGCCGGTACTCCGTCAGACCGCTAAAAGCGCGCTGAAAAGCGTGCGAATGCAGGTTGATCATTCCCGGCAGCAGCCAGCCGGCCTGCTCAACGCCGGGCGGACGGCTACCGTCCGCAACAACCCGGCGGATTACGCCCTGCTCGTCCCACTCGATCAATACGTCACGATGCCAGCCGTCATTCAGCAACGCGTGTTGGGCAAAAAGTTGATTCGCTATCATGGTGATTGACTACCTGGTGAAGAAAAGAGATCGGTCAGGCGCCTCAGCGCTGGGACAAGACCGACTGAAGAAATCGCTGGGTACGCTCGCAGCGCGGCGCGCCGAAAATCTGCTGCGGCGTCCCGGACTCAATAATGCCGCCGCCGTCCATCACCACCACCCGATCGGCGACTTCACGCGCAAACCCCATCTCATGGGTAACGACAATCATGGTCATGCCTTCCTGCGCCAGTAATTTCATGACCTGCAGCACTTCGCCCACCAACTCCGGATCGAGCGCCGAGGTCGGTTCGTCGAACAGCATCACCGTCGGCGACATCGCCAGCGCCCGGGCAATCGCCACCCGCTGTTTCTGCCCGCCCGACAGGCTGCCCGGCATGGCCTGCGCCTTGGCGGCCAAGCCGACCTTTTCCAGCAGTTGCATCGCCTGTTGCCGAACGGCGGCTTTGCTCATGTCGCGCAGCATCATCGGCGCCACGCAGATGTTTTCCAGCACCGATAAATGGGGGAACAGGTTGAAGGACTGGAATACCATGCCGACATCTTTGCGCAATTGGTTGAGCTGCGGTTCGGCCAGCATCTTCCCGCCGCTGATCAGCGGCCGACCGCACAGCGTGACATCCCCCTCTTCCGGGTGTTCAAGACCGTTGCAGCAGCGCAGAAACGTGCTTTTCCCCGATCCGCTGGGGCCGATGATCACCACGACTTCGCCGGGAAAAACATCGAAATCAATGTCACGCAGCACCGTGTTGTCGCCAAAACGTTTGCCGAGATGGCGGATAGTGATCAGCGCGGATGCCTCTACAGATGGATGGTCGGTCATTACTGCACCCCTTTCATATGATGACGTTTCTCAAAATAACGCAGCGCCACGACGGAAATGCCCGTCAGAATAAAGTACACGCCGGCCACCACCAGATAGGTTTCCAGGTCGCGGTAAGAGTTGCTGATTACCGTCGTGCCGGCCTGCATCACATCCTGAATGGTGATCAGGGAAACCAGCGCCGAGTTTTTTATCAGTGCGATAAATTCATTGCCCAGCGGCGGGATCATCCGCACCAGCGCCTGCGGCAGAATGATTTTGTACATCGCCTGTACGCTGGACATCCCCAGCGAGCGCGCCGCTTCGTTCTGACCGCGTTCGATGGAGGTAATCGCCCCTCTGACGATTTCCGAAATATAGGCGCTGGAATAGAGCCCAAGGCCGATAACGCCGCAAAAAAAGGACGGCAGCATCACGCCAAAACGCGGCAGGCCGTAATACCAGATAAACAGTTGCACCAGCAACGGCGTACCGCGGATCAGGGTGACATAGGCGCTGGACACGGCATACAGTATGCGCCGGTGCGGATTAAGCCGGGCGATGCCCACCAGCAGACCGAGCGAACACCCAACCAGCAGCGCGCACAGGGTAATTTCGATGGTCACCAGCGTGCCGGCCAGCAGGGCGTCGCTGCTGGCGAATACCGGCGCAAAGTTGAGGTCTAGATTCATAAAAAATATCCTGCGGTACGTGGTGTTTCTGCGAGCGTCATACGACGCCCGCGGCGGTTAGGCGTTAGTGGGCGGGAAACCATTTATCCATCAGACTCTGGTAGACGCCGTTGGTCTTGAGCGTCTCGATGGCGCCGTCGATATCATCGCGCAGTTGCGGCAGGTCTTTACGCACCGCGATCCCATACTCTTCGGACGTCAGTTGGTCCGCCAGAATCCGCACTCCGCCTTTGGTGCGCGCATATTGGAAGGCGGCCGGCTTACCGGTCACCGCGGCATCGACGCGGCCAATGCTGACCAGGTTGAACATCTGCTGGTTTTTCTCCACTTCCACCAGATGCACCTCCGGCATATTACTGTGCAGCCATGCCACCGATTTGGTGCCGACCTGAACGCTGACGCTTTTGCCTTTCAGATCGTCATGGGTTTTGATCGCGTCGTTGTCTTCCTTAACCACCACCACCAGCCCGCCGGTCAGATAGGGTTTGGTAAAGTTCACCACCTGCGCCCGTTCCGGCGTAATGTAAATGCCTGATACCGCGATATCGGCCCGCTGCGAGGTCAGGTTGGGAATCAATCCCTTGAAATCAACGTTTGTCCACTGCACCGGCCGATTCAACTGCTTGCCGATAGCCTCCACCAGTTCAATATCGAAACCGCTGAACTTGTTGTTTTCCATAAACTCCAGCGGTGGGAAAGTCGCATCCGTGACGGCCTTAATGGGTTCTCCCTGTTGCGCGAAGGTCAGACCGGAAACACAAGACAGTCCGATGGCGAACAGGGTGTTTAACAAAGCACGACGGGTAACAGACATACATTTTTTCCTCTGGTTAAACGACGTTTTGGATCCCCGATGGGCCACTCGTCAAAAATCTTTTAACTGCTGATGAATACGTTCGACGGCCGCCGCCGTCAGGCCAATCAGATCCGCCTGCTTGCCGGCCACCCGCAGCGAAGGCGCCATTAGGCTCAGCGCGCCGAGTAGCTTGCGGTTCGGCGTCAGTAACGGAAAACTGACGCCCCAGACACCGGCATCCACTTCACTGTCGCTGTCGGCATATCCCCGCTCGCGGATCGCCCGTAGCTGCTGCGCGACCGCGGCGCGCTGCTCGGGATGCGGAAACTCCAGCGGCAGGATGTAGCGCAGCTCGGCCTCCGGCAGATGCGCCAGCAGGCACTTCGCGGTTGCGCCGGCCCGCAGCGGCACGCTACGCCCCTTTTCGAAAGAACAGCGCAGCGACTGCGTCGCTTCAATCATGCTGACGCAGACCGCCTGCCGGTTCATCGCCACGGTGATGGCGACCGTCTCCTGCGAGGCGTCGGACAGCCAGCGCATCTCCTCCTGCGCGCACTGCGTCAGCAAAGCGGTTTCATCAAACCCCATCGCCAGTTGCAAACTCACCGGCCCCGGCGCGTACAGATTTCCGCTTTCCATAACGAACCCCCAGCGCCGGAGGATCGCCAACTGGCGGTACAGCGTACTTTGGGCCAACCCGGTCATCTTCATCAGTTCGGTGGCGCTGGCCGGCCGGCCAAACTGTGCGATGGTTTTAAGGATCATCAGCACCCGCTCCTGCGCGGTGATGACCTCTTCCGCCTGATTGGCGACGGCTTGAGAAACTTTCGGCATGGTGGATCCCCGGTATGCGCATCAATGAAATCAGGTGACAAGTATTACCCTGATATTGCTAAAGCAGAGGTCATGCCATAATTTGGGAAATAAATTCCCGCATAATGAGAAAAACAATAAATACAAATAATTAAAGTGGATAAAAATGCAAAAATAGCGTTAAAAAAAACGCTATTCGTCGTGATGATAAAAAATTCCCCGCGCGGCGATCGCCGAAAGCAGTCTTTTCTTGCACCATTCTGATGAGCATAAAGCACCAAAACAGTGCGCACGTTGCACATCCTGGCATGGGTTTGCGCCGCCCGGACGACGCCAGCGTCAGTCAGCGGGCCAAAAGCGTTACCGTCGCCAACACGCGGTGAGAGAGCACCGTGGGTCATCGAGGCCGGCGGGCTGAACGTGTTCGTCGAGAGGGAATAGAAGGTCAAAAAACACGTAGCGGACAAGCGCCGGGATGGCGCAAGCCGCCTCTGCCGGTGGAAGAGGAAACGGCTTTGCCGCGCCTCAAAATGATTTATTCAACACGGCCTGGGTATAGATAAAAAATCAGCAATAAAAAGCGAAATATGATCTTTGACAGTTCCGCCGATTTTCTAAAGCATACGCGTTATTTCCGCCATATATTATGGGGTATGATGTTTCACGCCGCGATAAATGGCCGCCATTTAATCCGCCGGGCGCATTCCCCCCGCAAACAGAGCCAGGTAACCAACCATGAGCAAACAGCCGGGAAATATAAGCAATCTCATTAACGATAATTTCTGGATCCCCTTTACCCCTAACGGCGACTTTCGCCGGGATCCGAAATTATTCACCCAGGCGAAAGGCGTTTACTTTCAGGACGCCGCCGGCAATCAGGTTCTGGATGGCGTATCCGGCCTGTTTACCTCCGCATTGGGACACGGCCGGTCTGAAATCGCCGAGGCGGTTTATCAGCAGTTGCTGACGCTGGACTACACTTCCAGCTTTTACCGCAGCCACCCGCTGGCGTTTGTCGCCGCCCGCGAACTGGCGAAAATTCTGCCGCCGCAGCTCGATCGCATCTTTTTCGTCAGCTCCGGTTCGGAAGCGATAGACAGCGCGCTGAAAATCGCCCTCGCTTATCAGCGCGCCCGGCAACAGGGGTCACGCACTCTATTTATCTCGCGTGAGCGCGCCTATCATGGCGTTAACTTCGCCGGCGTAGCCTTGAGCGGGTTGACCAATAATCGCAGGCAGTTCGCCGGCGGCTGGCCGCAGGTTGTGCATCTGCGCCACACCTGGCTGACGGAAAACCGGTATAGCCGGGGGCAGCCCGAACTCGGCGATTTCCTGGCCGACGACCTGCAACGCCTGATTGAATTGCACGGCGCCGAAAATGTGGCGGCCTGCGTTATCGAGCCTATCGCCGGCTCAACCGGCGTATTGGTGCCGCCCAAAGGTTATCTGGAACGCATCCGCCAACTGTGCGACCGCTATGACATTTTATTGATCATGGATGAAGTGATCTGCGGATTCGGACGCACCGGCGAAGCATTCGCCAGCCAGACGTTCAATATTCGTCCGGACATCATTACCCTGGCTAAGGCGCTGACCAACGGCACCCAACCGATGGCGGCCGTCGCCGTCGATCGCCGTATTTACCAGCGGATTATTGACGCGGCGGACGAACAGAGCATCGAATTCTTTCACGGCTACACCTGGAGCGCCCACCCGGCCGCCTGCGCGGCGGCGCTGGCCACGCTGAAGCTCTATCAGGAGCTGGATGCGTTCGCGCAAGGCGCGACGCTCAGCCCCTATTTTCTGGATAAGCTGTTTGAATTACAGGATCTGCCGGTGATTACCGATATCCGCGGCTTCGGGCTGCTGGGCGGTATCGATTTGCGCCCCGCGGAGAAACCCGGCCTGCGCGGTTATCGGGTACAGAAGAGGCTGTTTGAGCACGGACTGCATCTTAAATCAACCGGGGACGCGCTGATTATCGCCCCGATCCTGCTTTCGACCCGCGCGCATATCGATGAGCTGTTTGCCACGCTGCGGCGGATATTGAGCGAGGAGCGCTAAATGCGCGCCGTTAATCCCCAGGCAAAGCGTGCCGCTACGCGCTCTGGCCGTGCCACGGCGTCAACCTGCGTTGCAGATAGCGCAGGCCCAATTCCATCATACAGGCGATAACGGCGATAACCAGGATCCCCAGAATAACCACATCGGTGACCAAAAACTGCGAGGCGGCCTGCACCATAAACCCCAGCCCTTGCGTGGCGGCCACCAGTTCCGCCGCCACCAGCGTGGACCAGCCGACGCCCAGCCCGATGCGAATGCCGGTCAAGATATCCGGCAGCGCGCCGGGCAAAATCACATAGCGAATCAGCTGCCACCGCGTCGCGCCCAGCGTCTGGGCGGCGCTGACTCTGGCCGGATCCGCTCCGCGCACGCCGCCGGCGGTGGCGATCACCACCGGCGCCAGAATCGCCAGATAGATCAACAGCACTTTGGAAAATTCGCCGATGCCGAACCAAATCACAATCAACGGCAGATAAGCCAACGGCGGTATAGGACGATAGAACTCGATGATCGGATCAAATACCCCGCGGGCAACCCGGCTGCGGCCGATGGCGATGCCCAACGGGATCGCCGTCAACAGCGCCGCCAGCAACGCTAATCCGATACGTTGCAGGCTGGCGTAGAGATGGCGCCACAACGTGGCGTCCATATAGCCGACCGTCGCCAATTGCCACAACCGCCGGATCACCGCGGCGGGAGAAGGCAGAAACAGCGGCTCAATCAGATTCAAGGCGGTGACCAGCCACCACGTCAGAAACAGCGCGGTCACGCTGATGGCGCTGATGACAACCAGCGGCAGCGGTTTTTTATGGCGCACGCCCGGCCCACCGTCCTTCAGGCCGCCGCCGGCGGCGTTATCAACGGCGCTCATGGCACATACCTCTCTTCGCGATGGGAAAACCGTTCACGATCGGCGAACACGCGGGAGAGGACATACTCCCGCGACGCAATAAATAACGGATCGGATTTTATCGCCCTGGCGCTTTCGCCGTCGGCATAGCGTGAGCCGAATTCCAGTTTCAGCCGTTCCACGATACGTCCCGGATGAGGCGACATGACGATCAGATCGGTAGCGAGGAAAATCGCCTCTTCAATATCGTGAGTAATCAGAAAAACCGGCTTGGCCGCTTTTTTCCATACGGTGAGCAATAACTCCTGCATCTGTTCGCGCGCGAAGGCGTCCAATGCGCCAAAAGGCTCATCCAGCAACAAAATGCGCGGGTCGGCCGCCAGCGCCCGGGCGATCCCCACCCGCTGGCGCTGCCCGCCGGAAAGCCGCCACACCGCCCGGCGGTCAAAGCCGCCCAGCCCGACCAACGCCAGCAGCTTGCGTGCTTTCTGCTCGCGCTCCGGCTTAGGCACGCCGGCAAGTTGCAGCCCAAAAGCCACGTTGCTCAACACATCCTGCCAGGGCAGCAGGACATCATGCTGGAAAACCACCCCGCGCTCCGGCCCCGGCCCGGTGATGGCGACGCCGTCAAGGGAGATGCACCCGGCGGCCGGGTGGATAAATCCGGCGATCAAATTGAGCAGCGTGGTTTTGCCACTGCCCGATGGCCCCAGCGCCACCATCAGTTGTCGGGTAGAGAGCGTCAATGAAATGTCTTCCAGCACCGGTCGTTCGGTATCGGCATACTGCGCGCTAACCTGTTCAAGTTTCAGTAATGTCATCAGGGCATCCGCCGGATAATTCGCCCGCGTTGCGCCTGGGCGCGCGCGGAAAGGGATTAAACATCACTCAGGCACATACCTGGCGGTCACATAGGGCGAGTAGTCAGGCAAGACGGCATCGATGCGCCCCTGCGCCTTGAGAAACGCCGCCGTATCGCTGATGGCCTGCACCGTCGGCGCCCCCAGCGACTCCCGCTGCTCTTGCGCCAGCGGATAGGTATTGCCCTGCAACAAACCGGGGATATCTTCCGCCCTGGCGCCGGTAATTTTCACCAGTTTGTCGATGTTGCTTCTCTCCGCCAGCCAGGACTGCGGATCCTGACGGTAACGGGTGTAGGCGTCCTGCGTGACTTTGGCGAACGCCTTCACCGCCTGCGGGTGTTTTTCGGCGAAGTCTTTGCGCACCAGCCAGACGTCAAAGGTCGGCGCGCCGAGGGCGGCCAGTTCTCCGGAAGTGATCAGCACTTTACCGCTCGCTTTCGCCACCCCGAGCGCCGGATCCCAGGTATAGGCGGCGTCAATATCGCCCCGCTGCCAGGCGGCGCTGATTGCCGGCGGGTTGAGATTGAGAATCCGCACTGTTTTCGCGTCGATATTCCAGTGCTTGAGCGCAGCCAGCAAACTGTAATGGCTGGTGGAAACAAACGGCGTCGCCACTTTTTTACCGACCAGATCCTCGGGCGTTGCAATCCCGGCGCCATTACGCGCCACCAGCGCTTCGCTGGCGCCCAGCTTGGAGGCGATCAACAGCGTTTCAACCGGCACTTTCTGGCTTACCGCGGCGGCGTAGGGGCTGGAGCCGAGATAGGCGATCTGCACGCCGCCGGAGGCCACCGCGGCGATCACTTCCGCGCCGGCGTCAAATTTTCGCCAGTCTATTTTCAATCCGGTGGCTTTTTCATAGGCGCCGTCCGCCTGGGCCACCTGAGACGGATCGGGAATGGTTTGGTATGCCACGGTTAAATCGGCGGCGGCGACGGCAACACTCATGCCGATGAATACGCCCGCGGCTAATAACAGCCGAGTAAATATTGATTGCATTGTTATCCCCTATTAAAAATATATATTTCACCTATCTATGGTGAAAACAATATACGATGAAAATCGGGATAAATACGCTTAATCCATATAACTTATAAAACTTATATTTGCTAAAAAATAGCAATACTCTAAATAATTCGAGTTGCAGGACAACACGCATGGCGTTTTGAACAGCGCTTGCGCTGGCCCCGAAGGGGCGAGGCCCAAGGATGGGCCAAGTAATAAAGCCAACGCACATGCAGCTTGAAGTATGACGAGTATATAAGCACGCCTTCAGCTAAAAACATTTATTAATGAATAAGAAAAGCGCCGCGGGGAAATATTATCGATGTCGGGCCATGAGGAAAAATACGGGAATGAGCGCTTATTTTTATTCATAACCAACGGTTCGTAAACTAAACGGCTCAGGTAACGCATTTGTTTAAAAAATCAATCAAGCAGTTATTCGTTGAGGGTTAATCCTATTTCGCTCAATAAACGTTGGCGAACCTGCTCTCCACGTTACGAATATGATCTTCATTAACGCTGCCGGAAAGCCAGGCGTGAATAATAACGGGAATAGGCTGTAGAAAACCTCGCGTTTAACATTTCACGCCAGAGTAAAGCCAGCCTCGCGCTGAGGAATCCCCACAAAAATACCTTGTTAATATTTTACATTTAACATGCTGATATTAAACATATATTCAGCACTTAAACCGTTCGTCTCACGGCGTAAGAAATTACGCTGAGGTGAACGACCCCGCGAATGAGCAGCATGGATGCTGCTCAAGCCAGTGCCGCGTCGGGAACGCGTCACTGGCGGTTCGGAAAAGGGGACGGCCGCCGAAGGAACCGCGTCAGCGGCGTGATTTCAGCCACAAGCCCGGGTCCGGAGGGTGGTGGCGTTTGAACCACCCTGCGTCGGGCGCGTGCTACGACGTGGCATGAAAAAGCCTTTCTTTTCGCGCACGAAATATTCTTCGATATGACATATTCCGATTTATGGGGAGCCTTCAGCGCCCTCGCCGGCATTCCCAACACGCTCGGCGCCAAAGTGGGTTTATCCGAATCGGCTTAGCTTTCGCCTGCTCCTGCGCCGTCGCCTTAACATTGCGTATCGGCGTCGCTATTTACCGTCGCCGGCCACGTCCGTCCCGTCCTTGGTCAGATACCAGGCCGCCAGGATCGGGATCATGGTCAGCACCATAAGGCACAGTGCGACGACATTGGTTATCGGCACATCCCGCGGACGCCCCAACTGATTCAGCAACCAAATCGGCAGCGTGCGTTCATGCCCGGCGGTAAAGGTCGTCACGATGATCTCGTCAAAGGAGAGCGCGAACGCCAGCATGCCGCCGGCCAGCAGCGCCGTGCCCAAATTCGGCAGGATAACGTAACGAAAGGTCTGCCAGCCGTCGGCCCCCAGATCCATTGACGCCTCCAGCAGAGCGTGGGAGATACGGCGAAAGCGGGCGATCGCATTGTTGAATACGATCACGATGCAAAACGTGGCGTGACCCACCACAATCGTCAGCATACCGGGCTCGATATCGGCCGAATGAAACGCCGACAGCAACGCCAGACCGGTAATGATGCCCGGCAGCGCGATGGGCAGCATAAACATCAGCGTGAGGCCGTTTTTGCCGAAAAAATTACGCCGATAGAGCGCCGCCGCCGCCAACGTACCAAGCAACAGCGCAATCAGCGTGGCGACACAGGCTATCTTTAACGACAGCATCACCGACTCGATAATGTCATGCCGCTGCGCCGCGATGCCGAACCAGCGCAGCGTGAATCCCTGCGGCGGAAAGCTGAAGGCGGCGTCTTCGGTATTAAACGCATAGATAGCAATAATCAGCAGCGGGAAGTGCAGGAACAGCAGCCCGCCCCAGGCCGCCAGTTTTAATAGCAGCGGTGCGCGTCTAGAGTGCATCAAAGGCTCCCAGTCGTTTAACCAGTGACAAGTAGATGGCGATCAGCACGATAGGGACCAGCGTAAAGGCGGCCGCCATCGGCATGTTGCCAATCGCCCCTTGTTGGGAATAAACCATATTGCCGATGAAGTAGCCCGGCGGCCCCACCAGTTGGGGCACAATGAAATCCCCCAGCGTCAGGGAGAAGGTGAAAATGGATCCGGCGGCGATGCCCGGCACGGCCAGCGGCAGAACGATATAGCGGAAGGTCTGCTGCGGCTGGGCCCCCAGGTCTTCCGACGCCTGGAGTAACGACTCCGGCAAACGCTCCAGAGCGGCCTGAATCGGCAGGATCATAAAAGGCAGCCAGATATAGACGAACACCAGAAACCGCCCCAGCCCGGACGTGGAAAGCGTATTACCGCCGATACCGGGCAGCAGCAGTATGTTGTTCAGCAGCCACTCCAGCCCCAGATGCTGCAAAAACCACTGAATAACGCCGTCTTTGGAGAGCAACAGCGTCCATGCATACGCCTTGACGATATAGCTGGCCCACATCGGCATCATAACGGCGATATAAAAAAACGCCTTCTGCTTACCGCTGGTGTAGCGCGCCATGTAGTAGGCAATCGGGAAAGCCAGAATGGCGCTGAACACCGACACCAATATCGCCATGACCAGCGTGCGGATAATGATGTCGTAATTCGCCGGGCTGAAAAGCGCCTGGATATTCGCCAGCGTCAAAATGGGGGATACCGACATGGTAAAGTCGTCGAAGGTGTAGAACCCCTGCCACAGCAGCGACAACAATGAACCCAGATAGATAACGCCAAACCACAGCAGCGGCGGGAGCAGCAACAAGGCCAGATAGAAGCCCGGACGCCGGTAGAAAAAGTCGGCCGCACGGTGCATCCAGCCGCCGCGCGCCGCGACAGGCACAAGACGGTCATCCATATTAACCCGCCTCCTGCAACGTCACCATCGCGCTGCGATCCCAGCAGGCGACCACCTGTTGCCCGATGCGCAACGCCTGGCGCGCATCATAGCTTTGGGTATTCGCTTCACTGACCAGCAGGCGCTCGCCCTGTGGCAGCATCAGCTCATAACGGGTGGCGGCCCCCTGATAATGAATGTCTCTGAGTTGCCCCGCCACGCGAATATCGCCGGACAGACTCGCCGCCGCAGACGCGTCGGCCAGTTGAATATACTCCGGGCGGATGGCGTAACTGGCCGAGACGCCGGTTAAGCGCCGCGCCTGCTCGCCCGACAGCACATTGGAGGTGCCGACGAACTCCGCCACAAACGGCGTTTTCGGCTTCATATAGAGTTCGCGCGGGCTGTCGACCTGTTCAATACGCCCGTTATTGAACACCGCCACGCGATCGGACATGGACAGGGCTTCGCTCTGATCGTGCGTCACAAAAATAAAGGTGATGCCCAGTTGGCGCTGTAGCTTCTTTAGTTCGCCCTGCATCTGTTCCCGCAGTTTGAGATCCAACGCGCCCAACGGTTCATCCAGCAGCAGGACGCTGGGCTGATTGACCAACGCCCGCGCCAACGCCACCCGCTGACGCTGGCCGCCGGAAAGCTGCGCCGGCTTGCGTGCGGCGACGAAACCCAGCGCCACGCGCTCCAGCGCTTCCTGCGCGCGATTGCGGCGTTCCTGTTTGCCCACGCCCTTGACCATCAGGCCATAGGCCACGTTTTCCAGCACGCTCATGTGCGGGAACAACGCATAATCCTGAAACACCGTGTTCACATCGCGCTGGTAGGGCGCCAATCCGGAAGCATCCCGCCCATGAATACGGATCGACCCCACCGTAAGCCGCTCGAACCCGGCAATCAACCGCAGACAGGTGGTTTTCCCTGAACCGGAAGGGCCAAGCATGGAAAAAAACTCGCCGTCCTGTATTTCGATGGATACGCCATCGACGGCGCGAACATCGCCGAATATGCGGGACACGTTAATAAATTCCACAGCGTTGGACATATTAAAGGCTCCTGATGAATGATAACGATATCCGTCATCCGGCCGCTCTCCTGCGTGATACCCGCGCAGGCGGGCATAACGCATTTGGCGACGCTATCGGCGGTATTAATGTTGATTAACGGGATGAGTAAACGGCTTAACGCCCGCCCATAATGGCAATATAGTCCTGCGTCCAACGGCTATAAGGGACGAACTTACCGCCCTCGGCCTGAGGCGTTTTCCAGAAAGCGATTTTTTCGAACTGGCCGGCGCCGTTATTTTCGCAGCCTTCCGCGCCCAGCAGCGCATTGTCTGTGCAGGCGGCCGGCACAGCCGGAACCGAGCCGAACCAGGCCGCGATATCCCCCTGCACTTTCGCTTCCAGCGACCAGTTCATCCATTTATAGGCGCAGACCGGATGCTTCGTATCCGTCGCCAGCATGGTGGTATCCGCCCAGCCTGTGACGCCCTCTTTCGGGATCACGGTGGCTACCGGCTGTCCCTCGCCTTTCAGGGCGTTGGCCTGATAGGGCCAGGTGCTGGACGCCGCCACGCCCTCATTTTTGAAATCGCTCATCTGTACCGAAGTATCATGCCAGTAACGGTGAATCAGCCCGTGCTGGTTACGCAGCAGCGTCAGCACGGCTTGATACTGCGTTTCCGTTAGCTGGTACGGATCGCCGATGCCCAGTTCCGGCTGCGTACTTTTCAGATACAACGCGGCGTCGGCGATATAAATCGGGCCGTCGTAGGCCTGAACCCGTCCCTGATTTGATTTACCGTCCGGCAAGTCCTGTTTGACGAAAACCACAGACCAGCTATCGGGCGCGGAAGGGAATATTTTGGTGTTATACATCAGTAGGTTCGGCCCCCACTGATAGGGCGTGCCGTAAACCTGACCGTTAACCGTGTACCAGGGGGCGTTGACCAGCCGCGGATCGATATTTTTCCAGTTCGGGATCGCGGCAGGATCGACGGGTTGCACACGCTTACCGGCAATCAGCCGCAGCGAGGCATCACCCGATGCGGTCACCAGATCGTAGCCGCCTTTCGCCATCAAACTGACCATTTCATCGGAGGTCGCCGCCGTTTTGACATTCACCTGACAGCTGGTCTGTTGTTCAAACTCCGTTACCCAATCATAGCTCTTATCACTCTGCCCGCGCTCGATGTATC
The DNA here is from genome assembly GCF_002291445.1 of Brenneria goodwinii. NCBI lineage: Bacteria > Pseudomonadati > Pseudomonadota > Gammaproteobacteria > Enterobacterales > Pectobacteriaceae > Brenneria > Brenneria goodwinii. Next base: position 2,363,352 of record NZ_CP014137.1, read on the forward strand.
CGGGCCAGGCAATGATATCCAGGCGCCCCTCGCCTTTTGCCGATAAATCCGGCGCCGCCGCATTGGTGCTATTAATGCCGCACAAAATACTCAGGCAAATAGCGGAAAGCGAAGTCGTTACGGTAGTTTTTCCCATACCAATACCCCTGTCATGAATATAGAGACGGCGGCGGAATACTTAACGTATAGCCATACCTTGAATAATTCGAGTTGCAGGACAAAACGTTGTCGTGTTGAACGCCGCTAGCGGCGGCTCCAACGGGGCGAGGTCCATGGATGGGCCGAGTCACAAAGCCAACGCGCCTGCAACACGAAGTATGTCGGGTATAACACGCTATTGATTGAATCGAAAGGAGATGCCGGCAACTATAATAAATGCATATGAAGGACGATTGCGGGAAAGCCGACAGGGTCGAGTGAAGGGCGATAATTAGCTATATCTTATAATCTTTCGTTTATTGCCTTACATTAGCCATCATGCATAAAAAGAGAAAAACAACATTTATCAGGTAATAAGATATGCATCTGGATTTACGGCAATTGCGCAATTTCCTCGCGTTGGCGGAACACGGCAGTTTTGTACAGGCGGCGGAAGCCGTATGCCTGTCACAGTCCGCATTCAGCCGCAGCATTCAAACGCTGGAGCAAACCCTGGGCCACCCGCTGATCGATCGGCAGAGTAAGCGTTTCACGCTGACATGGCAGGGGAAAAAACTGCTGCCTTTCGCGCGCAGGATGCAGGAGCTGTCCTGGGAATTGATCAACGATATGCAACAAATCCTTGATGAGGACGGCGGCGAGCTGACGTTTGGTTGCGGCCCGGCCCCCGCCATCGCGCTTATCCCCCACGCCGTGGCGCATTTTCACCAGCTGCGGCCGCGGGACAGGGTGACCTATAGCGTGGACAACTGGCAGTCGCTGCGTCAGCGTCTGTTGGCCGATGAATGGCCGTTTTTCGTCGCCGATACCTGGCAGGCCGAGCTGGAAACCACGTTTCGCGTGCAACCGTTGAGCCAGCAACGCTGCTTTTTTATCTGTCACCACACGCATCCGCTGGCCCGGCAAGAGGCGGTCACGCCGGACGAGCTGCTGCGCTTCCCGCTGGCCTCGCCCTATCTGCCGGTCGGCATGCGTAAGATTCTGGCGTCGCTGACGCGCCAGCCCGATTTCCGTCCGCAGATTCAGTGCGATCATATCTACTCGCTATTCAACGTGCTGTCCCAGACTCAGGCCATCAGTTTCGCCAGCGACGACGGTTTAGCGCTGGGCCGGCGCAGCCATCAGTTGGTGGAAATCCCCCTGACGGAAACGCCGCCGGAATGGGGAGAGATGCGCACCCGTTTCGGCATCATCTCCAACCTGCAAAAAGCCATTCCTCCTCTGGCGCAACTGATGATAGACACGCTGCTTGAGCAGGATCGGCTGCGCCAGTCCGACGGTTACTGCGCCTGACCGGCGGCATCATAGAGCGGCCAGAACGTTTCCCACTGTTGGTCCGCCAGCGTCTTATCGACAAAGCGGCCGTCGAACCACTCATCAACCGGATAATCCCGGCGGATCAGCCCGGCGTTTTTGGCCCGCTGAATACTGTCTTCAAAGCTGCTGCGCAAAAACGCATCCAGCCGCGGAGAACTCTGGAAATTGAGATCGTCCGGATTCAACTCCTCCTCAAACAGCGACTGCGGGATCTGGCTCTGTTCCGACATCAAGGCGATATAATCCGGCAGATGCGCGGGATCGGCGATCCAGCGGGCATTTTCCACCAGCACGTTGACCAGTTGCTGCGTCGCCTGCGGATAGCGCTGAATAAAGTCCTCGGTCGCCAGCACCGCCGCCTGGGTGGTATTGGCGCGCCCCAGCGCGCTGCTGTTGGCCACAATATTGATGCCCTGCTTGCGCAAGGCCAGCAACCCGACGCCGCCCCACGCCGCATCCACGCGTTTGGCCGCCAGCGCGGCTTTACTGGCCGTCCAGTCCAGGTTAATCACCCGGATGTCCCGTTCATTAAGCCCGGCGCTTTTCAGCGCCCGTTCGAAAGAGAGCTGATCCGCCGTTCCTTTGTAGACGGCAACGCGCTTGCCGCGCAAATCTTCAATACGTTGGATACCCGATTCCGGCGTCGCCGCCAGATAAGAGTTTGCGCCGCGCGCCCCTATCAACACTTTGGTAGGCAACCCGCCGGCCCGGCCGATGATGGCGGCCAAATCGCCCAGGTAGACGACGTCCAACTGCTGGTTTGCCAGCGCTTCGTTAACCGCCGGCCCCGCGCCTTTGAAAAACAGCCAGTTAACTTTGATTCCCTGCGGTTCAAATACCGCTTCCAACTGGTGACGAATGTGCGCCAGCCCCAGCGGTCCACGGATAAACGGCTTGCTGCCCGCGCTCTGATCGGGCAGACCGATACGGATTTCCGCCGGCTTGCTCTCCGCGGCCTGCACTAAACCGCCGGCGAGCATAAGACCGATCAGCATCAGCGAACCCATCATGCGGCGGGTGAACATGCGCCAACGGTTTACTGCGCTTTTCTGCATTGTTTTCTCCACGAATAACAAAATGTTGCCATCAAACTATTGTCATCAACCTACCGAAATACCGCGGCGCGCTTTAAATAACATTTCCAGCTTTGTTCAGTGAAAAAAAGCATAAACCCAATGGATTTCGCCCGGCATCAAGGCGGCGAATGCATGAATCCCACGGACTTACGCCAGTAAGTGACTGGGTTAATTAAGGAAAGTCCGCATAGAAGCCGCATAAAAGATGAAGCAATAAATAAGTCATCAGCCGGCAATCCCGCATATATGCATTTTTTGCACCGCCGCTATCGGATTAATGCATTGGCCTTCACGGCTAAAAACTGTTTTTTATTCCTTATTAATCCGCTTTGGCTGCTTTCGATACAGAAAATGAATAAGGTTATTCCACTAAAAATGTCTCCGTTGACCTGGCCCGTCTTACCGGAAAAAGCGTTTTTTCCATTGGCGGTGCCGGTTGCCGTGCTGATGCTGTGGTACATCAGCAGTCAGTTGGGATGGATGCCGCCGCAGATCCTCCCTTCACCGGCGGCGGTGGCGCATACGGCCGTTGAGCTGTGGCAGGGCGATCTGCTGTCTCAGTTATTCGTCAGCCTGAATCACCTGTTCAGCGGCCTGCTGGCGGGGTTAGCGGCGGGCACCCTGCTGGGCGCGCTGATGGGCGCCTCGCCGCGCGCGGCCAGTCTGCTGCATCCGACCATCTATGCCCTGGCGCAAATCCCGACGCTGGGCTGGATCCCGCTGTTTATGGTGCTGTTCGGCATCGACGATGGCCTGAAACTGGCCGTGATCGTCAAAGCGGTGATTGTGCCGGTTACGCTGCACACCCAGAGCGGCGTAGGCAACATCCCCGCCTCATTATTGGAAGTGGCCCGGACGCTACGCCTGCCCTGGCATCAACGGCTGATTCGCCTGACGCTGCCGGCGATGCTGCCGGTGTGGCTGACCGGGCTGCGGCTGGCGCTGTCGCAAGCCTGGGTTTCGCTCATCGTGGTGGAACTGCTGGCGTCGTCGCAGGGCATTGGCTACCTGCTGGTTTGGGGTCGTCAGCTATTTCAGTTGGATATCGTGTTTGTCTGCATTGCGGTCATCGGTCTGGCCGGGCTAACGATGGAATGGGCGATTAACCAAATGGAAAAGCGCCTGGTTTACTGGCCGCATCCGCCGGTCAGCCGCCTTAATGCCACGCCTTCCCGCTGGCTGACGGGTTTACTCTTGCCCGTCGCGCTGCTGGCGCTCTGGCGCCATGCCAGCCTGTCCGGCTGGGTTGACGGCGTATTACTGCCGCCGCCGTACGAAGTCCTGCATACCCTGATTCAGGGGATTCGCGACGGCGTATTGGCGGACGCCATGCTGCACAGTCTGATGCGCGCGCTGGCCGGGGCGGCGGGCGGCGTAACCGCCGGCCTACTGCTTGGGATACTGCTGGGCCTCAGTTCGCGCGCCGATGCCTTGTTTACGCCGACCGTCGCCACGCTGCGCCAGATTGCCCTGTTCGCCTGGCTGCCGTTACTGACGGCCTGGGTCGGCAACGGCGAAGCGGGCAAAGTCGTCTTTGTGGCGCTGGCCTCTTTCTTTCCGATGCTGGTCGCCAGCCAGCGGGGAATTCGGCAGCGCTCTCTCCAGCTACAGGAGGTGGCGCAGGTGCTACAGCTTTCGCTGGCGGTTCGGCTGCGCGTGCTGATCCTGCCGGGGGCGGCGCCGTCCATCTTCGCCGGCCTGCGTCTGTCGCTGATTTATGCCTGGCTCGGCACGGTCGGCGCGGAATATTTCATGTCGTCGAACATCGGGATCGGCAGCCTGATGATCAATGCCCAGCAGTTGCTGGATATGCCCACCATCATCAGCGGCATGCTGCTGATCGGCATCACCGGAGCGATCATCGACCGCGCCGGTCTCACTCTGGAAAACCGTATGACCCGCTGGCGCACCGCAGGAGAATCCGCATGAGTTCCATCACCAGCAACCACCCGCCGGTGGTGCAGTTTGAACATCTGAAAAAGCAATTCAACGTGAAGGGCCAGCCGTTAACGGTGATTGACGACTTTTCACTCTCCATTTACGGCGGCGAGCTCGTCGCCATTGTCGGCAGCAGCGGCTGTGGTAAATCCACGCTGTTGCGCATGCTGGTCGGGCTGGATAACGACTATCAGGGCCGCATTCTGGTCGACGGCATACCGGTAAACGGCATCAGCCGCGACCGGGGCATGGTATTTCAGGAGCCGCGGCTGTTTCCCTGGCTGACGGTGCGTCAGAACATCGCGCTGGGGCTGGCGCATGAGAAACAGAGCCGGGAGACGCGCGAACGCCTGATCGACCATTTTATTCAGTTGGTCCATCTGGATGAATTCGCCGACGCCCTGCCCGCGCAGCTCTCCGGCGGTATGGCGCAGCGCGTCGCCATCGCCCGCGGGCTAGTGGCCAACCCGCGCATTTTAATGCTGGATGAACCCTTCGGCGCACTGGACGCCCTGACCCGCCAGCAGATGCAGCAGGAACTGCGGCGCATCCATCAGGCGGAAGGCACCACCACGCTGCTGGTCACTCATGATGTGGAAGAAGCGGTCTACCTGGCCGACCGCGTCGTGGTGCTGGCGCCGCGTCCGGGCCGTATCCGGCACATCGCCACGCTCGGCCAGCCGCATCCCCGCCAGCGGGACAGCCAGGCTTTTCACCAGCAGTGCAGCGAACTGCTGTCGCTGTTAACTCATCCCGTGACGCCGGCGTCGCCGGCATCCTCTCTTACCCCTTTCTGAATGGAGCTTTGCTATGGGACATCCTTCCGTTTACCCCACGGGCACAACAATCTACGACCCGGAGAAGGCCTGGGGCGGTTACACCGTCTTTCAGGCGCTGGAAAGCGGCGCCGTGCTGATCGACATGAACGGAACCGAATTGCGTCTGTGGGAAGGTCTGCACGGTTTTCCCAATAAAATTCTGCCCGGCGGCTATATTCTCGGCCATAGCGGCGAACGCGATTCACGCTACGGGATGCAGGATATGGTCGATCTGATTCAGGTTGACTGGGATGGCAATATCGTCTGGAAATTCAACGGTTATGAACAGATTAGCGATCCCGATCTTCCCAGCGAATGGATGGCGCGCGTCCATCATGACTACCAGCGCAGCGGCAACCCGGTCGGTTACTATGCGCCGGGGCAAGAACCGCAGGCGATCGGCGGCAATACGCTGCTTCTGGCGCATAAGAATCTCTACAACCCGCGTATCAGCGACAAGCTGCTGCTCGACGACGTGATTATCGAGGTGGACTGGCAGGGGAATATTCTGTGGGAGTGGCGTTGCAGCGATCACTTTGATGAGCTGGGTTTCGACGACGCGGCAAAAACCGCCATCTACAATAATCCCAACATGCGCAAAAGCGGCGGCGGCATGGGCGACTGGATGCACATCAACTCGATGTCGGCCCTCGGCCCCAACCCGTGGTTCGATCAGGGCGACGCCCGCTTCCACCCCGATAACATTATCTGGGACGCGCGCGAATCCAACATCATCGCCATCATCGACAAGCAAAGCGGCAAGATCGTCTGGAAGCTGGGGCCGAACTACGACACGCCGCAGTTGAAACATCTGGGCTGGATCATCGGCCAACACCATGCCCATATGATCCCGGCGGGATTGCCCGGCGCCGGTAATATTCTGGTGTTCGATAACGGCGGCTGGGCGGGCTACGGCGCCCCTAACCCCGCTTCCGCCGACGGCGTTAAAAACGCCTGGCGCGATTATTCGCGGATACTGGAAATCAATCCGGTCACGCTTGATATCGTCTGGCGCTATTCGCCTTATGAAGCCGGCATCCCGCATCCTACCGACGCGTTCCGCTTCTACAGCCCTTACATCAGTAATATTCAGCGTCTGCCGAACGGCAACACGCTGATTAATGAAGGGGCGAACGGCCGGATTTTTGAGGTGACGGTAGAGCACGATATTGTGTGGGAATATATCTCGCCGTACTGGGGCAAGACCGTTAACACCAATATGCTTTACCGGGCCTATCGCGTGCCCTACGACTGGGTGCCGCAGTTGGCGCGTCCGCGGGAGATCCCGGTGGAAGCGCCCGATAATACGCGCTTTCGTCAGCCGGGCGCCGCCCAGCCCGGTTTCGCCAGCGTTATCCGCGTCGACGGCGTGCGTCCTTATAAGAAAAGCGGCGATGCGCTGTGCGTGGCGACCGACAGCGAAGACCTGAAGCGCAGCCCCAAACTGTTTACCGTTAACCGCGCCCGCTTTGCGCCGCTGGATGAAGCAGAATGGGAAAACCTCAGCCGGCAGGCGGCGCCGCAGCTGTTGCTGGTCGGCGCGGAACGCTGCGTGCACTGTAAAAGTTTGTACCGGCAGTTGGAGACGGTATTGAACGACGACGCCTTCCGCCAGCTTGACAGCCGTTACCTGGATGCCGATCGTCACACCGATTTAGCGCAACTGTTTGCGGTGCGAACGCTGCCTACGCTGCTGTGGCTGGAACAAGGCGAGGTGAAAGCGCGCATTAACGGCGTTCAGCAGCCGGAGGCTCTGCGGGCTTGGCTGCGGAATAATTTCATATAAAACAAACTATTAATGTAACATATACCCCAACCCTCCCCTTGCCAACGGCGGGAGTAAATCAGGTGTTAGCTCCTCCCCCTGACAAGGGCAGTCTCTTAGTCACAAATGTAGGGGTTGTGACAGGGTTTGCCATTATCCGGCGTAAGAAATTATGCTGAGGAAGCGGAGGGCTCCCGAATGAACCGCATGGATGCGGTTCAAGCCAGTGCCGCGTCGGGAACGCGTCACTGGCGGTTCGGTAAGAGCGCTCCGGTTCCGAAGGCACCGCGCAGCGGCATAATTTAGCCGCAAGCCGGGGTTCATAGGGGGCTGGCGTTTGAGCCCCCTATGTCGGGCGCGTGCTGCGAGGCAGCATGAAAATAGCGGCATTGTGGCGCACGAAACTATCTCCAAGTCCGCATAAAAATGTGACTAAGAGACAGTGACAAGGGGGAGGCAGGGAGGGGGTCGTGGTCCTAACCCTTGCCAAAGGCAGGTTTGACCGAGACAGACACTTGCTCACCGTCGAGGTGCGAGGGTGCCTTACATTGGTTGAGGATCAAGGGTTTGACGACCGCGCTTCCTTAAGAAGCCAGTTGGCAAAAATCTGTAGCGGACCGTCGCTTAATTGGATGGGTCCCGGCAGGATAAGGCAGAAAGTTTTGGAGATCGACTCGCCATCAGGCCAAGGCGCAACCAAACGGCCTTCCGCCAGTTCGGCCTCGACATAGAGACGTGGCACAAGTGCGACGCCGAGGCCGGCCAACGCCGCTTCGATTTGCATGGAGTGAAGATCGTAACGGGCGCCCGTCGCAGGATTGGTCAGCGCGATCCCGATTTCCTGCGCATAGCGCTGCCAGGCGTCCGGGTTCTGGCGTCGATGCAGGCGCGGCAGTTCATCCAACGATAGCGCGCCTTTAGCTCTATCGAGAAGCGCTGGATGGCAAACCGGAACCAACGTCTCGTGCAGCAGCCGGTGCGTTCTCATTCCTGTCCATGCGGGATGCTCGAAATGGATCGCGGCATCGAAACCGCTGCCGGCAAGCACAAAAGGCTCCATCCGTTCGGCAAGATGCACGATGATATTCGGATGCATTTCACGAAACCGCGCCAAGCGGGGAATGAGCCAGCGCATAGCAAAGGTCGGGATGGTGGCGATGTCGAGGCTCGCGCCGCCGCTGGGCTGCCCCATCAGATATTGACTGTCGCGCTCCAGCCGGTCGAGAGACTCACGAACCTGAACCGCATAACGCTCGCCATTCGGCAACAGCCGAACTCGATTACCAACCCGTTCGAACAGCATGACGCCGAGAAAAGCCTCCAGCCGGCCTATCTGACGGCTGATCGCGCCTTCGGTCAGGGCCAGTTCGTCGGCAGCGCGAGCGAAGCTGCCATGACGAGCGGACGCCTCGAACGCCATGAGTGCGGAATTGCTGGGAATCTTGCGGCGCATGAGCGGCCCCCGACATGATGGTTCGGCATTCGATGCGCCGTTACCTTGACATTAGATCACTGAAGCATGATCCAATGTCGATTTATAGACGGATAGCGGCAGCTTACCATGAGAAAATATCAATGAGAAACAAGACCGGGAAGTGCCGTGTTTGCGATTGGAGGGGGTATGATGATCTATACGGTAGAATGCAGCTTTGCCGATCCAGGCAGCGAAGCGGAATGGAACGACTTTTACAGTTGGGACAAATTGCCAGCCCTCATTTCGGTGAACGGTTTTCATACCTCGCAGCGTTTCAAGGCGGTGAGTCGCGGCTGCCCCGTCTATCTCGCCATCCATTCGATTGACGGCCTCGCTGTTCTGACGGGTGAGGAGTATCGCCAAAAGGGCGGCGGCAATTTCGCACGTTGGCAACCGCATATCACCGATTGGCACCGAAACCTCTACGACGGCGTCGAGCGAGCGCCAGCCATTGGCGAGGGCGAATATCTGGCGTTGAGCGCAACAGGCCCCGAACCGCTGATCCGGTTGGGCCTCACCCCATACGCGCTGCACGCGGTCGCCATGGAAAAATTCCCAGAATACCGCTGGTTCGCCAAGGTGGACCGCGCCATGGCGCCTGACATCGAGCAACTGCCGGAAGATGTCCAGGTCTATGCGCCGATGACGAAACAATTAACGAGTGGCGACAATACCGCCGCAGCAAAGGCAAGGTAGGCTCGTATGCCGAATGTCACGATCTTCATCCCCGCAGACAGGATGCCGCCATAAGACGCCATACCAACCTCACCGCGCGTACCCGTTGCTTTGGTTATGACGCATCGAGCATCCACGCGCGAAATTAAGCGAATGTCTGGAGAAAAACGATGTCTAGTCTTGCATTTCCCTGTCAACAGGTTGGTGACTTAACAATTACCGCGGTCAGCGATGGCTATCTCCACGCCAGCCTCGACATCCTCTCGAATATCGATCCGGCCGATGCCTCCCGGATGCAAGAGAGTGCGGGGATACAGGATCATACCGCGATCCATATCAACTGCTACCTGGTGCGTGGAGGCGGCCGCACGATCCTGATCGATGCTGGAGCGGGCGGCGTCAAGCAATGGGGCGGTCGATTGACGACCAATCTGTCGCTGGCTGGCGTCCAGCCTTCCGAGATCGACGCGATTCTGTTGACTCATGCCCACCCCGATCATGTCGGAGGGCTAACGGACGCTTCAGGAGAAGCCGTCTTCCCGAATGCCGAGCTTATCGCCCACCGTCGGGAAATCGCGTTCTGGCAGGACGACGGCAATCTGAGCCGCGCGCCCGAGCGTGCCCGTGGTAACTTCCTCATGGCGCGTCAGGCATTCGACGGCTATCGCGACAGACTGCGCGCCTTCGATGCCGGAGAGGTGCTTCCCGGCGTGACTGCGGTTCCGCTTCCGGGCCACACGGCCGGGCACACCGGCTATCGTCTCGAATCCGGCGGGCAAAACCTGCTGGTCTGGGGAGATATCGTCCATTTCCCCCAGATTCAGATTCCGCGCCCAAATGTATCGATTGCCTTCGATCAGGATGCGCATCTAGCCGCCGCGACACGATCGAGACTGCTGGACCTCGCCAGTTCGGAGCGATTGCCGATCGCCGGTATGCATTTGGGTGAACTCGGTTTCGCTCAAATCGAACGAACAGTTTCAGGTTACCGTATTGCTTACGATATAGCCCCCTGCGGGAGCGGCGGCGGAATAACGCCGGATAAAACAGAGGGTTAACATAATTCCCTCCCCGCCCCAACCCTTCCCTTGCCAGGGGCTGTCTCTTATGTCACATTTTTATGCAGATACAGAGACAGTTTCGTGCGCCACAATACCGCCATTTTCATGCGACCTCGTCGCACGCGCCCGACCCAGGGGTGAGGAAGTAAACCGGGCGCGTTAATTGTTCGCGCTTGCGCTGATGAAACCGCCGCGGCAGCAAAACATTTCCTTTGCATTACCTCGTTGCATTTTGTTATGTTATTACATAACAAGACATCACAAATGTAGCGCAGCAATAATGATCAACAGCAGCAAACCGGCGGAAACTCTGTTGGAGGTGGATAACCTTAGCCTGTCCATAGGTACGGAGTGCAAAATCAGCGATCTTACTTTCAACCTGCGCGCCGGGGAGAAAGTGTGTCTGATCGGCGCATCCGGCTCCGGTAAATCGTTAACCGCCAAAATGATTATCGGCACGCCGCCGGCAGGCTGCCGAATCAGCGGGCAAATCCGGGTAAACGGGGAAAATGTGACGCATTTGAGCGCGCTCGCCCGACCGGCCTCCTCACGCGTGTCCGCTATTTTTCAGGACTCCGCCACGGCGCTGAATCCACTAATGACGCTCGGCAAACAACTGGCGCTGGCATTGGGCGTATCGTCGCAGGATGAGCTTGGCATGCTGCTGGATGACATGGGGCTGGGCGATATCGCCAATCTGCCGCGTCGCTATCCATCGGAACTGTCCGGCGGACAACGCCAGCGTATTTGCATCGCGCTGGCGCTGCTGAGCCGAACCCGTTTACTGGTTGCCGATGAACCCACGACCGCGCTGGATGTCATTACCCAACAGCAGGTTTTACAGGTTTTGCAGGCCAGATGCGCGCAGCCGTCGGCCCCGGCGCTGCTGTTTATTACGCATGATATCGCCGTGGCGGCGCAGCTTTGCCAGCGTGGGCTGGTGATGGAACAAGGCCGGCTGGTTGAATCCGGCAGCATGCGGCAGTTGCTGAACGCGCCGCAACATCCCTATACACGCAGTCTGATCAAGGCGGCCCGTCACGCCGATATGTCATTGGCCACCGTCGGAGAACTTGCCGGATGAGTCGCCATCTTCACGCCGTTTCAACGCCGTTTTTGCACATGGCGAACGTGAGCCGCCACCGTCGCTCACCGCGTTTCCCGTGGCAAAAAGCCGATCCCGCCAGCGCGATTTTCCGCGATCTGTCGCTGAGTCTGCAACGCCATGAACGCGTTGGTCTGGTCGGCGTATCCGGCTGCGGCAAATCCACGCTGCTGAAAACGCTGCTGGCGTTGGACACGCCGGACAGCGGCACGATACACTGCGACGGCCAATTGGTGCGGCCCGGCTCCGTACGTTCACTGCTGTGGTACCGCCGCCGCGTACAGTACATTCCGCAAGATCCGGTCGGTTCTCTGGATCCGCGCCAGCCGGTCTGCGCGTTGATTGCCGAACCGTTAAAGCGCCTGAGAAGCGGCGAAAATATTTCGTCATGCGTCCGGGACGCCATGGATCAGGTGGGGCTGAGCGCCAGCTTATCGACAAGACCTGCCGGTCTGCTGTCGGGCGGGCAGGCCCAGCGAGTGGCGATAGCCCGCGCGCTGGTGGCGCGTCCTGATTTTTTACTGGCTGACGAACCCATCAGCGGGCTGGATTTACCGCTGCGCGAACAAATAAAAGCCCTGCTACAGCAGGTGACGTTACAAAATAATATGGGATTACTGATGGTGTCGCACGACATCTCAATGATCGCCGGTTTGTGCGAACGTATGCTGGTCATGGACGATGGACGCATTATCGAAGATCGCCCGACGGCCGATGTGCTGGCATCGCCATTGCATACGCATACTCACCGGTTATTAGCGGCAATCCCCTCTTTAACGACGCCATTTCACACCACCGCTAACCGTGCGGCGGTGTGAAAATGAAAGGCATATACCCGATAGATTTTCAAATGAAGGGTATTTTGAATTAATGGATGATTCTATGTCAGACCTCGCTAACAGCCGCGTACTGCGGCCTTACCCGCCGTTATTACTGGGCAGCCAGCTTGTTTTCAATATTGGCTTTTATGCCGTCGTACCCTTTCTGGCCATCTTCCTGCGTGACGACATGCTGCTGTCCGGCTGGACGATTGGTCTGGTCATCGGCTTAAGAACCTTTTCGCAACAGGGGATGTTTTTGGTCGGCGGCGCGCTGGCCGACCGCTTTGGCGCGCGCGGCATTATTCTGTGCGGCTGCGTGGTGCGCATTGCCGGCTATCTGTTATTGGCGCTGTCGGATTCGCTGTGGCCGATCATCCTGGGCGCCTGCCTGACCGGCGTGGGGGGCGCGCTGTTCTCGCCGTCTATTGAGGCGCTGATGGCGCAGGCCGGAAGCTACAGTGAGAAACAGGGAAAACGCAGCCGTTCGGAATGGTTCGCGCTGTTTGCCATCTGCGGCGAGCTGGGCGCCGTACTGGGGCCGCTGCTCGGCTCGATGCTGGCCGGATACGGTTTTCAACGGGTTGCCCTGGCGGGTTCGCTGGTGTTTTTGCTGGCGCTGTTCGTACTGTTTTTCAGTCTGCCCGCCACGCCCCGCAATCAGTCAACCCTGCGCATCGCCCCCTGGTGGCAGACTTTCCGCCAGCGGCGTTTTGTGGCGTTCATCATTGCCTATAGCGCCTACCTGTTCAGTTATAACCAACTCTATCTGGCCCTGCCGGTGGAGTTGCATCGTGCCGGCGGCAGTGAAAAAGATCTCGGCCCGCTGTTTGTACTGGCATCGCTGATGGTGATCGCTCTGCAACTGCCGCTGGCGCGGTTCGCCCGCCGTCTTGGCGCGGCCCGCATGCTGCCGCTGGGATTTGCCCTGCTGTCGGCCTCTTTTGTCAGCGTGGCGCTGTTTGCGCCCATGACGCCGGCGGAAGGCTGGCTACGATTGCTGCCGGCGATCTCCCTGATCACTTTATTGACGCTGGGGCAAATGCTCATTGTTCCCGTCGGCATGGATCTTGTTCCCCATTTTGCCAATAACCACAATCTGGGCGCGCACTATGGCGCATTGGCGTCTATGGGGGGCGTGGCGGTGCTGGCGGGCAATTTCTTGCTCGGCGGCCAGCTTGACTACGCGCTGACGCCCTCGCCGCAGGCCGCTATCCCCTGGCTGATGCTGGCTGCCGTTCCGCTTTGCAGCGCATTGGCGATGGTGCTGATTTGCCGCCCGTTTAAACACACTCTCCCTTTGAACCAATAGGACCGCCCCATGAATATTCGCCCCTTATGGCCGATTTCCGGTCTGTTTTGCGCTACCCTGCTCCTTTCCGGCTGCTTCAACGAACCCGAGGAAACGCAGGCCGCTGATAGCGGCAGCCGTCTGAAACTGGCTATGCTGCAACCGCCGCGATCCGGGCTGACGCCGCTCAGCGATGATGCGTTCAAACTGTCGCGCTGGAGCACGGCGGAGACGCTGGTCGTGCTGGATGAACTCGGTGAAGCCCAACCGGCGCTGGCCGCCCGCTGGCAGCAAATCGACGACAAAACCTGGCGTTTTGAATTGCGCCCGAACGTTCATTTCCATGACGGCGCCGCGCTGACCGCGGCAACGGTGGTCAATGCGCTCACGGTCGCCTCGACCGCCGCGCCGAAACCGCGCATCCTCGACGGTGTTCAGATGAGCGTCGCGGCGAATGGCGATAACGCCGTCATCGTATCAACCGCCACTCCCGATCCCTTGATCCCTCAGCGGCTTTCCAGCCCGCAGTTGGCGATTCTATCTGCCGGCGCCTATGGCGCAGATGGCGTAGTCAACCCGCAAAACACCGGCAGCGGCCCCTTTGTGCTGCGCAGTGTGAACGGCACCAGCGGCGCCACGCTGGACAGATTCGACGGCTATTGGGGCGAGAAGGCCCAGGCCAGCGGAATCGATGTCAGTTTCGTGCCGGATGGTACGGCACGCGCCGCCGCATTGCGCACCGGAGCGGCGGATATCGTTGAGGCCATTCCGGTATCGCAGGCGCCATTGCTGGATCAAAAACTGGTGCATGAAGTGCCGATGCCGCGTACCAATACGCTTTACCTCAATACTCGTCAGGGGCCGATGACAGATCCGGCGCTGCGCGCGGCGGTGCGTAACGCGATAGATCGCCAGCAACTGGTGGATAACGTTTATGAAAAACGCGCAGACGTCGCGCAGGGATTGCTTGGTCCAGCGTTGCCGTGGGCCGCTCAGTTGCGTCAACCGGTCGCCGACCCGGTACGGGCCGCGTCACCCAATGGTACGAGCATTACGCTGGCCACCTTCAGCGATCGCGCTGAATTGCCCGAAGTGGCGGTCTATCTGGCGCAACAGCTCACCGCCGCCGGTTTTACGGTAAAACAGGTGGTGCGCGAATACGCCCAGATTGAATCCGATGCGCTGGCCGGCAAATTCGACGCCTTTATTTTATCCCGCGCCACGGTGCTGGATTCCGGCGATCCCGTCGCCTATCTCTACAGTGATTTCTCCTGCGAAGGCTCTTTCAATATTTCCCAGCTCTGCCGCCCGGAAATCGATCGGGCATTGCAACAGGCGGCCGCCATTCCGGCGGGCGATGAACGCCGTCAGGCAATTATGCGGGCGGAAAATCTGATTTTAGCCAGCGACGCCGCCATCCCGATGCTGCACGAACGCGTTATTCAGGGAGAAAGCGCGCAGGTGGCCGATGCGCTGCGCGATCCGCGCGAACGTACCCTGATCGACAGCGCCACCCGCATCGCTCCGAACAAAAAAGAGCAATGAGGCGTGAATGGCCGTAACGAGTGAAACCTTGTCATGAGTGAAACCTTATATTGCCGCACCTGCGCCGGGATCGGCCGCGCCAGGCCGCCCCGCTATGGGGTGTTGATCCCGCTTTTTTCCCGCCTGCTGACGCTGGCGGCGATTATCGCGCTGATAGGCATCCTGCCATGGCTGTCGGGACAGGATCCGGCGCTGGCTTTGCTGCGCGCCCGTTCAAGCGAACAGGAGGCGACGGCGGAAACGCTGAATGCCATACGCCAGTCGCTGGGGTTGGACCAGGGACCGTTGCAGCTGCTGGCGAACTGGCTTAGCGGCTTACTGCGCGGCGATGCGGGAAATTCATGGGTATCGGGCCGTCCGGTCTTACCGGGCATGTTGCAGGCGGCGGGCGTATCGCTGACCCTGATGGCATCCGCCGCGCTGGTCGCCTTTTCGCTGGCGGCGCTGCTGTGCGCCAATACATTCCGACAGGGGTTACACGGTCAAATACGCCGCTCAAGCGGCCTCCTGGCGGCCATGTTTACGGCGCTGCCGGAGTTCCTGCTGGCGTCGTTTCTGCTGATTGTCGGGGCGGTGTGGCTGCAATGGTTCCCGCCCTACGGCTGGAACGGGCTGCACTATGCGGTATTGCCATCACTGGCGTTGGGCATTCCCGCCGGCGGCTACCTCGGGCGCATTATCGCCGATGCGCTGTCGGCCACCTTCAGCGAAAGCTGGCTGACCACATGGAGCGTTGCGGGCATCAGCCGCCGACACATCGCGTTGGCGGTATTGCAACGCACATTGCCGGGCGTAATGCCGCTGGTGGGACTGGTCTTAGTCTCTCTAACGGGCGGCGCCATTGCGGTGGAAAAAGTTTTCGCCATACCGGGCCTTGGCCGGGCGACGCTGGGCGCGGCGGCGGCGCAGGATCTCCCGGCGTTGCAGGCGGGCGTACTGATTTTACTGGTTATCGCGTCGATTGCCGGTATGGCCGCCGGCGGTGTGCGGCTGCTGATACTTGGCCGCGCGCTGAACAATGGCGCGATGCCGGTGCCGGAAGAGAACCAGATGACGGTATCGCGCTATGCCATCTGGCTGCCAATACTCTGTCTGCTGCTGTTAGCGGTATTGCTGATCGCCGGGCTACCGCGGGATCCCTATACGTCCGCATTCTTACGTTTACAATCGCCCTCTTTTACGCTGCCGTTTGGCGCGGATGCCATGGGACGCGACCTGCTGGCGCGCGTCGCTCACGGCACGCTGAATACCTGCATTCTGGCGTTGGCGGTTTCGCTGGCCTGCCTGGCGATTGGGCTGCTTATCGGTCTGTTCCCGCGTCTGTTTATCGGCCCGGTGGAAGTGACCAACGCCCTGCCCCCGGTGATTGCCGGTCTGCTGGTGGCGGCAATCAATGGCCCGACAGCCACGGGGGCTGCGTTGGCGGTGACCGCCGTCAGTTGGGCGCCGCTGGCGGCGCATACCGCGGCATTGGTGTCGGAAATCGGCGCGCGCCCCTACATCCGCATGTTGCCGGTAATCGGTGTCGGGCCCGTACGCCGCAGT
Organism: Brenneria goodwinii; assembly: GCF_002291445.1. Taxonomy (NCBI): domain Bacteria; kingdom Pseudomonadati; phylum Pseudomonadota; class Gammaproteobacteria; order Enterobacterales; family Pectobacteriaceae; genus Brenneria; species Brenneria goodwinii. The sequence goes on from NZ_CP014137.1 coordinate 2,379,939, forward strand.
CTGTTTTACGTCTTGCCCGCGCTGATTGGGCCACTATTCCGTCATGCCATGCTGCGGTTGCCGGGCATCGCGCTGGCGCTGGCTTCGCTGGGATTTTTGGGATTGGGCGCGTCGCCGCCAACGCCGGAGTGGGGCCGCGTACTGGCGGAAGGCATGCCGTATATCGAGCGGGCCTTCTGGAGCGTACTGGCGCCCGCCGCCGCATTGAGCATTTTGTCGATACTGGCGGTCAGCGCCGCCAACCTGTCCGGCCGGCCCAAGCGTTAGTCCGTTGCTATGGGTTTAAGGGGCGAAACGACGGGTAAGGATAATCATTACGCTGGCAAGTTCGCCCCAAGCACAAAGGACAACGCTTTAGCCTCTGCCAGCAATAATTGCTGACTGGCCGCATCCTCGGGATAGGAAAGATCGCTAAAAATAAAAGCTATGGCACTATCTTATTTAGTGAAACCTGCGCTATCGGGGGGAAGCCGCGCCGCTGCGGCCGGAGGACGAAGGGTATATACTCACTTTCAGTTCGCCACACGGTTGAAGAATTGAAAACCAATGAGAGGAGAGAATATGCATAACAACGGATCCAGCGCAAACCTCACGACCGCTGAGGCGCTTGATAAACTGGAAGCGTTGTACGACAACGCGGTTTCAGCACTGCGTGATGCAATTGGGGATTTTATCAACCACGGTAAATTACCCGATGTGAAGGCGCGCGCCGAGGGGCTTTTCGCCTATCCTGAACTGCGCGTCGAATGGGACGGCGAATCGACGGGCCACCCTAAGCATCGGGCCTATGGCCGCTTTACCCGGCCGGGTCACTACTCCACCACCATCACCCGCCCCGAGTTTTTCCGCCACTATCTGGAAGATCAGTTAAGTCTGCTGGAAGAGGAATATGCGGCCAGCATCGAAGTTGTTCCCTCGCAGCAGGAGATCCCCTTCCCTTACGTGTTGGATGGATCAGACCTTATCCTCGATCGTTCAATGAGCGCCGGGATCGCCAAACATTTCCCCACCACCGAGTTATCGAAAATTGGCGATGAAACCGCAGACGGGTTATTTCACGCCACCACCACCTCTCCGCTGTCGCATTTCGACGCGCTGAGAACCGATTTTTCTTTGGCGCGGCTACGGCACTATACCGGTACGGCGGTCGAACATTTTCAGCCTTTTATTCTTTTTACCAACTATACCCGCTACGTGGATGAATTCGTGCTCTGGGCCTGTAAGCAGATTGCGGACCCGGATAGCCCCTATGAAGCGCTTGCCTGCGCAGGCGACATCCTTATCACCGGGACGACCCCCGAACCGGAGCAAACCGTTTCCGACCTTACCTGGAAAAAACATCAGATGCCGGCTTACCATCTGATTTCACGCAATGGCAAAGGGATTACGCTGGTCAATATCGGCGTTGGACCGTCCAACGCCAAAACCATCTGCGATCATCTCGCCGTACTGCGCCCCCACGCCTGGTTGATGATCGGACACTGCGGCGGCCTGCGTGAAAGCCAGTCTATCGGCGATTACGTGTTGGCTCACGCTTACCTGCGTGACGACCACGTTCTGGATTCGGTACTGCCGCCTGATATCCCCATTCCGAGTATCGCCGAAGTCCAGCGCGCGCTTTATGACGCCACCAAGATGGTAAGCGGCATGCCCGGCGAGGAAGTGAAACAGCGCCTGCGTACCGGTACCGTGGTCACTACCGACGATCGTAACTGGGAACTGAGGTATTCGGCCTCCGCATTACGCTTTAACCTCAGCCGGGCGGTCGCCGTGGATATGGAAAGCGCGACCATCGCCGCGCAGGGTTACCGTTTCCGGGTGCCTTACGGCACGCTGCTGTGCGTTTCGGACAAACCATTGCACGGTGAAATCAAGCTGCCCGGTCAGGCCAACCGCTTCTATGAGGGCGCCATTTCGGAGCATCTGCAAATCGGCATCTGCGCGATCGATCTGCTGCGCGCAGAGGGCGACCGACTGCATTCACGCAAACTGCGCACGTTCAACGAACCGCCTTTCCGCTAAACAAAAAGGCGATAAACCCGAAAGTTTACCGCCTCAGCCGTTCATCGTATGGACTCAAGCCGGATGGGCATATCTCTGCCCAATCCGGCTATTGTTTCCGATTGTGTAATTCTTTAATCTCCTGTGTTTCTTTGGCATCGATGCTCAATTCCGCCGTGGGCCTTAACAGCAGGCGGCGCAGCCCTATCGGCTCGCCGGTTTCAAGGCAATAGCCATAATCTCCGCTGCGAATGCGCTGTAAAGCCGAATCAATTTTAGGCAACAGACGGCTTTCACGATCGATCTGGCGAAATAACATTCTCAATTCTTCTTCACGTGTCGCCTTATCGCCGTCGTCGCCATTCTGTTCGCTGAATTGAATGCGCGCTTTCAGCTCATCAATGTGGTTGAGCAGGCTAATGCGTTCGTCGGTGAGTCGCTTTTTAAAAAACTCCAGCTGTTTCTGGTTCATATAATCTTCCGACGACATAGCCAGAATTTCCGCTTCTTCTTTTAGAATTAATTTGGGCATCGTTGCCTCCAGAAAATATTGCTAAAGGCTGCTATTCGGCCTTTGGTCATAAACCGTTGCCTGCAAGACAGCATGTATTGCGTCAGCCAATAAGCAATGATGATGTTTTCCGCCGCCGTGTTATGCCTCATTGTCATTTCCGGCGGCGCGATAACGTTTTTAAGCACTAAAGATAGGCGATCTATGGCTTTTTGAGAAAAAATGATGGTTGCTGACGGATAAAGTCAAAAAGACGGGCGTAAATAGATTCCCATTGGGGAGGGATCCATTGATACGCGGAAACCGGCCCCTTAGGCTTACCGGCAGCCATACAGCCAGCGCAGAGGGGCCGTTTAAATCATTAAGGCACTAATTTATTTCAGGGTGCTGATCAATCAGTGTTCTTCTTTTCTTCTGCAATTCGGCGATCTGCTCGTCAATATCTTCTATTTTCTGTTCAATATTATCGTGATGCTCCTGCAGCAGCTCTTTCGCTTCAGCCCGGTCGGATGCCGCAGGCGTGGCGCCTTTCAGCGGTTGGTTGGCCGTTTCTTTCATCAAGAGACCCGTGACCAGACCAATAATGGAAATCACCATCAAATAATAGGCCGGCATATAGAGATTCTTGGTTGATTCCACCAGCCATGCCGCCGCCGTGGGGGTGAAACCGGCAATCAGAATGGAGATGTTGAATGAAAGCGCCAGCGCGCTGTAACGGATATGCGTGGGGAACATAGCCGGCAAAATAGATGCCATAACGCCGGTAAAAGAGTTAAGCAATACGGCCAGAATCAACAGCCCGCAGAAAATCAGACCAATCACGTCGCTGTTAATCAGCATGAAGCTCGGGATGGCTAAAACAAACAATCCAATACTGCCGCAGACGATAAACGGCTTACGGCCAAAGCGGTCGCTCATTAATCCCATTACCGGCTGTACAAACAACATACCGATCATCACCGCGATAATAATCATTACGCCATGGTCTTCGGAATAATGAAGACTGTGTGACAGATAGCTCGGCATATACGTCAGTAACATGTAATAAGTGACGTTGGTGACAATCACGATACCGACACAGAGCAACAAATTTTTCCACTGGGTAGAGGCAATCTGACGAAAAGAGGTCTTTGGCGCTGTCTGTAAGCTGTCCTTCGACTCTTTATCGATAGCATCAAAATGCTGTTGAAAAGCGGGGGTTTCCTCCAGCGCATGGCGCAGATAGATACCAATCAGCCCCAAAGGACCGGCGATAAAGAACGGGATACGCCATCCCCACTCTAGGAAATCGGCTTCGCCGACAATGGATGAGATCAACACCACCACGCCCGCGCCTAAGACAAAGCCGGCGATCGAACCGAAATCAAGCCAACTGCCTAAAAATCCACGTTTCCTGTCCGGCGAATATTCAGCGACAAATATCGCGGCGCCGGTATACTCGCCGCCGACGGAAAATCCCTGAGCCAATTTTGCAATCAGCAATAAGATTGGCGCCCAGATGCCAATTGATGCATACGACGGTATCAACCCGATACAGAATGTGCTGACCGCCATGATAATAATGGTAATTGACAATACTTTTTGGCGACCAAATTTATCACCCATGGCCCCAAAGAATATTCCTCCCAGCGGCCTGACGAGAAAAGGAACAGAAAACGTTGCCAGCGCCGCGATCATTTGCACGCCAGGATCGGCCCCGGGGAAAAACACCCGACCAAGCGCGTAAGCAACGAAACCATATACGCCAAAATCAAACCACTCCATGGCATTACCCAACGCCGCCGCCGTAATCGCCTTCTTCAGCTTGGCGTCATCAATGATGGTAATATCCTGTATTTTCATTGGCTTCATTCGTTTCTTTCTTAATACCATTTATGACTTCCTCTGTTTAAAAAATAACCGCTCATAAAATGGTATATATAAGCCGTCATAGTACCCGGCATTGATTATAGAGTATTTTAAGAAAGGAATCGCTTTACGCTTAATAAGTAAACAACTACAGGCGATAATGGGTCACATTTTGTTTCTCTAGTATATTAAAAGCGAGCTAATTATAAATCAAAGATCATACAGAACAAGATTGACGGTAAGTGGATTCGACGGCTCGGCATAGCCGCAATTTACCGGCGTGATCGTTTATTATCCCATGATCCATATAGTGTGGCGCACTAACTGTCTGAAAAAACTATATATCTTGTAAGCGAGAATCTGGCTGGCGGATGGCAAACGTTGCGGCAATGAACTGCACTTAAGATTGATCTTATAATATGCGCAGCATATTTAATTATTTATTACTCGACGCATCTATCTCAATAGGCGCTTATTCCAGCCAATAACAAATCGTTTATACTCGAATTCTATTAGATACATAATAACTTCCATTATTTCTTTTCATACAAAAATTCACTTAACATTCTTATTATTGGCATAATTAATACATAATGATAATACGTACCGACAATCGAAGAATACGCCTATATACTCCGATACCAGACCTTACGGCAACCATCCGTCGTCAGCCGCTTGATCTGTATTCACAGATTGAAGTTAGGTTCCCACAGAGAAACCTTTCTCCGTGGGAACCGGGGATTCGTCGCTCAAGACGCAGCGGGGTTATTGTCCATTACGGCTTTCTATCAGGCAAAGCCAGATAATCTATACGCCTTAACGTGAACCACGCGCGGCAATGATCTCATCCATTACATTGCGCGGCGCTTCCACATAGTGTTTGAACTCCATGGTGTAGGTTGCCCGCCCCTGGGACATCGAGCGCAATGCGGTGGAATAGCCGAACATTTCGGACAGCGGCACCTCGGCGCGGATAATCCGTCCGGCGATCATCTCTTCCATGCCTTGTACCAGACCGCGGCGAGAAGATAAGTCGCCCATCACGCTGCCGGCATACTCTTCCGGCGTTTCAACTTCCACTTTCATGACCGGTTCCAGGATCACCGGATTGGCGCGCTTGATCGCCGCACGGAAGCCCATAATCGCCGCCATCTTGAACGCCATTTCCGAGGAGTCCACCTCATGGTAGGAACCAAAGGTCAGCGTTACTTTAATATCGACAATCGGATATCCCGCCAATACGCCGGTCATCATCGCTTCGCGCACGCCCTTTTCCACCGACGGAATAAATTCTCGCGGCACCACTCCGCCTTTGGTGGCATCCTCAAACGCAAAACCTTTACCGGCTTCCTGCGGCTCGACCGTCAGCACCACATGACCATACTGGCCTTTACCGCCGGACTGGCGGACAAACTTCCCTTCCACATCCGTCACCTTGCTGCGTATCGTTTCACGATAAGTGACCTGCGGCCTGCCGATATTGGCCGCCACGCCGAACTCACGTTTCATACGATCGACGATGATTTCCAGATGCAGTTCGCCCATGCCGGAAATGATGGTCTGACCGGATTCTTCATCGGTTCTGAGGCGGAACGAGGGATCTTCCGACGCCAGACGTTGCAGTGCAATGCCCATTTTTTCCTGATCGGCTTTGGTTTTCGGCTCGATCGCCAGCGAAATCACCGGCTCAGGGAACTCCATGCGCTCCAGCGTCAATACGGCATCCGGATCGCACAGGGTTTCCCCGGTGGTCACTTCCTTCAGACCGACGCAGGCGGCGATATCTCCGGCTCGGATCTCATCCACTTCATGACGCGCGTTGGCATGCATCTGGACGATGCGCCCGATGCGCTCTTTTTTACCCTTCACCGGGTTATACACGCTGTCGCCTTTTTTCAGCACGCCCGAATAGACGCGGATGAAGGTCAACTGGCCGACATAGGGATCGGTCATCAGTTTGAACGCCAGCGCCGAGAACTTGTCGTTGTCATCGGCATGACGCACCACCGTCTTGCCTTTTTCATCAATCCCGCTGACCGGAGGGATATCCAGCGGTGACGGCATCAGTTCGATGATGGCGTCCAGCATGCGCTGTACCCCTTTATTTTTAAACGCGCTGCCGCACAGCATCGGTTGAATTTCACCGGCAATGGTGCGGGTGCGCAGGCCCAGGGTAATTTCCTCTTCGCTCAGCGCCACGCCGTCCAGATATTTGGTCATCAGCTCATCGGAAGCCTCTGCCGCCGCCGTGACCATTTTCTCCCGCCATTCCCGGGCGGTTGCCAGTAAATCTTCCGGGATCGCCTCATAGCTGAAGAGCATGCCTTGCGAGGCTTCATCCCAGATAATGGCGCGCATCTTGATCAGATCGACCACGCCGGTGAAGTGCTCTTCGCTGCCGATCGGAATAACAATCGGCACCGGATTGGCCTTCAGCCGGTCAATCATCATCTGATAAACACGGAAATAGTTGGCGCCGGGGCGATCCATTTTGTTAACGAACGCCAATCGCGGCACATGATATTTATTGGCCTGCCGCCATACCGTCTCCGACTGCGGCTGCACGCCGCCGACAGAGTCGTATACCATCACCGCGCCATCCAGCACGCGCATCGAGCGTTCGACTTCAATAGTGAAGTCCACGTGTCCGGGCGTGTCGATAATATTGATTCGATGCTGGGGATAACGGTGGTCCATGCCCTGCCAAAAACAGGTAACCGCCGCAGACGTAATGGTAATGCCGCGCTCTTGTTCCTGCGCCATCCAGTCTGTCGTCGCCGCGCCATCGTGTACTTCGCCCATCTTGTGACTCACCCCGGTATAAAACAGGATACGTTCCGTGGTGGTGGTTTTCCCGGCATCAATGTGGGCGGAAATACCAATATTACGATAGCGTTCAATGGGGGTTGTGCGTGCCATATAACATCCTTAATTAGCTAAACTAATTCTGGGCTGGCAGTTAACTGTCTGCGGCAGAACTCGATATTGATTATCGATAAACAATATAGTCCTATTGTACGGGTATATGCGAACTATTTGTGTGATAGATTAACATTTCCTACCACCATGCCTTCCGGAAGGAATCGCCTCCCTTCTGATGATTATTGCCGCTCAGGGAATTTTTGCCGTAAGAAGACGCTTATTATGCGCACGCGGCCCAGTCAACTCTCCTCCTCTTATCCAGTGTTGAAATCGAGATTTCGCTAATGCCAGGCACACTGCGCCTTTTTACCGGCGACGAGAAAGATGAAGGGTGTATCACATATACCGATCGCGAGTATTGTCATCCCCATACTGGCCCTCTATAAAATAGGTTTACAGGGCGTGACTGAACAACTAAAGGCGAACCTGTCATGCACGGTCATAGAGATCGTGCATGACAGGTTTTTTTTTGCGTTGAGCGCCGCCTGACGCCACTTTTCAGGCCGTATCGGGAGGAATTTCTCCCCGAACTTTTTTATTTTTTGGCATTAAGAGGGACAAACCGATGAATAAATCACTAGCCGCCGGACTGATGATCATCCTATCTTCAGCCAGCTATTCTGCTTTTGCCAACGGACCGGAAATCACGCTGGACAGCGGGCGTATCGCCGGAACGACGATTCAAGACGTGGATGTTTTCAAAGGCATTCCTTTTGCCTCTCCCCCGGTGGGAGAACTGCGCTGGCAGCCGCCGCAGCCGGTACAGCACTGGACAGACGTACGGCCGGCGTTGGAATACGGTAAAGATTGTATGCAGGAGCCGTTCCCCGGCGACGCCGCGCCGCTCGGTGTCGGGTTCAGCGAGGATTGCCTGACCGTCAACGTCTGGCGTCCGGCTAATGCAAACGGGCCGCTGCCGGTCATGGTGTGGATCTATGGCGGCGGTTTCGTCAACGGCGGGTCATCACCCGGCGTCTATTCCGGTGAAGAATTTGCCCGTCAGGGCGTGGTGTTTGTCAGCTTTAACTACCGCGTCGGCCGTTTTGGTTTCTTTGCTCACCCCGCCTTGGCGGACCAGCCGCTGCGCGGTAATTACGGATTGATGGATCAGATCGCGGCGCTGCAATGGGTACAAAAAAATATTGCCGCCTTCCAGGGCGATGCGCAAAATGTCACGTTGTTCGGTGAGTCCGCCGGCGGATTTTCCGTCGGCTCGATGCTCACCACCGACTTAGCCAAAGGCTTGTTTCAAAAAGCCATTATTCAATCCGGTTCCGGCCGGCAAAATATGGTGCCGAAACAAGACTGGCAGCAGGCGGAACAAGCCGGACTAACCTTCGCCCAATCAAACGGCATCAGCGGGAAAGATGAAAAAGCGCTGGAAGCCTTACGCCAAATCCCGGCCGATAAAATCGTCAATGGCTTGAATATGGCGACGATGTCGTCGTCGGCTTACTCCGGCCCGATGATTGATGGCAAAGTAATTACCGGGGAACCGCAAGATCTATATCGTCAGGGCGCCTTCCAGCACGTGCCTTTAATGATTGGCGCAACCGATGCCGATATCGGATTTCCAGCCGAAGTCACGACGCTGGATGAAGCCGTTGCCGTTTTCGCCGATGCCGATCGTCAAAAAGCCAAACTAGCCTATCAGGGCATGTCGCCCCAGGCCGCCGCCCTGGCGATCGCCAGTGATGCTTTTATGGTTGAGCCCGCCCGTTTCGTCGCACACATCTGGGATAAGGCGGGAGTTCCCGTTTGGCAATACCGTTTTGGCTATGTGGCGGAAAGTATGCGCGACCAGTGGCCGGCAGCCGTACATGCCAGCGAGATCCCTTACGTATTTAACACGCTGAACGCGCGTTATGCGGATAAGGTCACGGTCAAGGATCAGGCGGTAGCCCGGCAAACGCATCAGTACTGGGTTAACTTTGCCCGAACCGGTCAGCCAGGCGCCGCAGATCTACCGCAATGGAATCGCTATAGCCTGCAAAAAGACAACATTCTGATCATTCCGGCCAGCGGCGCGGAACAGACCAAAGAGCAAACCGATCCGTGGAAAACCCGTCTGGATTTGGTGGAAAAACTGGCGGAGCAGCACACTCATTAATGTTATAAGCGCCGTTTCTGATTGCACCAGCGGTCAGTGAACGCTGAGTCCGGTATTCTGCCGGGCTCAGCGCTTTTGGTTTCAATACCGGACAGGCGGGAGCATAAATTTCATCAGTCTGAATGCGTTACCGCTCTGCGCAATAAAAAAACCAGACGGCGTTAGCCGACTGGCTTTCAGAATAGCGTAGAGAAAATGCTGTATGTCGGTATCGCGCTGTCTTACTCGACGGCGTATTCCTTCATTCTATTTTCTTCCGTCACCATACCCTTGAGCTTTTTTAACACCTCGCCAGCTTCCTTCAGCACTCGGGCGCATTGCTCGTGAGTGATGGTAAGCGGCGGCTCAATCCGAACTGATTTGGAGTTATTCAACGTACCCGCGACCAGAATATTGCGATGGAAAAGCTCTTTCGCAAACGTGTAGCCAATCTCGTTTTTCTTAAACTCGATGGCTTGCAACAGACCGAGACCGCGAACTTCAGAAATCAACTCCGGATAGCCGGCAGCAAGTTTCTTCAACCCACTCAGTAAGAAAGCGCCCTTCTGTTCAGCCTGTTCCGGTAGTTTTTCGGTCAGCAAAACATTGATGGTCGCCAACGCGGCCGAACAAGCCAGCGGGTTGCCGCCAAACGTCGTAGTGTGCAGGAACGGATTCTCAAACAGCACGGAGAACACTTCTTCCGTCGCCACCGTTGCGCCGATAGGCATCACTCCGCCACCCAAGGCTTTCGCCAGGCAGATAATATCGGGCTGAACGCCATAATGCTCACAGGCAAACATCTTGCCCGTGCGACCCATGCCGGTCTGAACTTCATCCAGAATCAGCAATGCCCCAACCTCATCACATAATGCTCTGACTGCAGGCAAGTAATTATCCGGTGGTAAAATTACGCCGCCTTCTCCCTGAATAGGTTCAAGGATAATGGCAGCTACGTCATCTCCGGTCTTCTGGCATTGATGAACCTGCTTCCTGATAGCGTTGATATCACCAAAAGGGACATGGTGAAAACCAGGAACTAAAGGCATGAAAGGGCGGCGGAACTCAGCTTTTGCGGTGGCGGATAACGCGCCAAGCGACTTACCGTGAAACGCGCCCGAAGCGGCGATAAAAGTATATTTGCCACGTTTGGACTGATAAGCTTTGGCCAGTTTCAGCGCCGCTTCAACTGATTCCGTTCCGCTGTTGCTAAAGAAACTATATTTAAGATTGCCCGGCGTTAATGCCGCCAGCGTTTTTGCCAGCATCGCCCGCAGGGGATCAAGCAGTTCCTGACTATGCAGAGGTTGCTTGGCAAGTTGCTGCTCTACCGCAGCGATAACAGTGGGATTACGGTGACCGACGCTGAAGATACCGAAGCCGCCCAGGCAGTCCAGGTATTCATTTCCCAAGGTATCGACCAACGTATTCGGGCTACTGGCGCGCCATTCCACTGCGCCATATTCACCCCCGGAAGTGACAGATTTTCTGTATTCAAGAAAACCCGGGTTAACGTATTCACGAAAGGAAGTTAGAACATCTTTGTTTAATGCAGCCACTTCATCAGTGGTCAATTTCTCGCTTTTAATCCAATGCAATGCCTGCTGAGTACACTCTAGCGGGTTGACGTTTGACTTTGATCTGGACAAAATGCGCTCCTTGAAAACTGATATCACATGATATCAATCTAATTAATGCACATAACACGCCAGTTGACTGCCACAAAAAGCAATAAAAGATTAAAATCTACCAGGGCATATAAAACCGAAATAAAAAGAAAAATAAAACTTTATGCCCAGAATTAAAAACTGATACAAGCGCCTGTTTTAGAAAAAAGACGATAAAAACCCGCCCAATTGCACCACCATAAAGCAATCAGCCCCACTTTAGTGCAATCAAACCATAGAAATGCGACGTTACGACGAAGCGAATATGATCGGTTGGAAAATCGCCATCCCACATTACCCCAGTAAAAACAAAGGTAATGTGGAGTTATACGCTCAGGAGAGGAGGATTAATGACGGATCATGATGTGGCGGACAAGGGTGTAATCTTCCAGGCCGTATATCGACATATCCTTGCCGTAACCGGAAAGTTTCTGTCCGCCGTGCGGCATTTCACTCACCAGCATAAAGTGAGTATTCACCCAGGTGCAGCCGTATTGCAGAGAGGCGGCCAAACGATGCGCCCGGCCGATATCTTTCGTCCAGACTGACGACGCCAGCCCGTAGTTGGAATCATTGGCCCAACCGACCACCTGTTCTTCATCATCAAAAAGCGTGATGGAAACGACCGGACCAAAAACTTCTTTCTGTACAATGTCATCTTCCTGACGCGCGCCCGCCAACACGGTGGGCAGGAAATAATACCCTTTCCCCTCTCTCCGTTCGCCGCCTGTCACCACGGTGATATGCGGCAACGCTTTGGCTCGCTCAACAAAACCAGCAACCCTTTCCAACTGCGCTTCGGTAATCAGCGGCCCCAGTTCGGTGCTTTCAGCCAGCGGATCGCCCATGTTCAACGTAGACACGGCTTTACCCAACTCAGCCACAACCCGTTCATAGACGCCTCGCTGTACATAAAGGCGGCAGGCCGCCGTACAGTCCTGACCGGCGTTATAGAAACCAAAGCTGCGAATGCCGTCAACAACCTGCTCGATATCCGCGTCATCAAAGACAATAACCGGCGCTTTGCCGCCCAGCTCCATGTGCGTACGTTTCACGCTGGGCGCGGTATTGGAAATAATGTTTACGCCAGTGGCTATCGAACCCGTCAGGGAAACCATTCGTACCTTTTCATGCCCGGTTAGCGCATTACCCACATCGGCGCCGCGTCCAAACAGGATATTCAGCACGCCGGCAGGCAGAATATCCGCCAGCAGATGGGCTAAATAAAAGGTGGTCAGGGGCGTTTGTTCCGCCGGTTTCAGCACCACGCAGTTGCCTGCGGCCAGCGCCGGCGCCAGCTTCCAGGACACCATCATCAGCGGGTAGTTCCATGGGGCGATAGACGCCACCACGCCCACCGGATCGCGCCGAATCATTGAGGTATGCCCTTCAAGGTATTCGCCCGCCGCCGAACCGTTCAGACAACGCGCCGCGCCGGCGAAAAACCGGAATACATCGGCAACGGCCGGGATTTCATCATTCAACACCGCATGATAGGGTTTGCCGCAGTTAAGGGACTCCAGCCGGGCAAACTCCTCAGCGTGTTCCTCAATCACATCGGCGATTTGTAATAGATAAGTAGAGCGCGTTTTGGGCGTGGTTTTCCCCCATTGCGCAAATGCCGCATCCGCCGCCGTCACGGCGGCATCGACCTGCTGCAGGTCGGCCTGCGCTATCAATGCGATTTGCTCTCCGCTTGCAGGATTAAAAACCGCCAGAGCCTCACCCTGACCTGCGACTTGTTTACCATCTATGAGCAATTTATCGTGCATAACGCTTCCCTTATAAACAGAAAATCAGTGGTTTTTACTACTTACTGGTTCTTCACTTATAAAAGACACGTGCAAAATATCTGCCACTTTTTCGGCCGGATAAAAGGACGGCAGACCATAGTGGATATCACACCCCTGCCTGTACCCATTCCGTTATCCGGCCGGGCAGCGTAACTAACGCTTCCTGGCGGCGGCTTCTTGCGATTCAATGACCGCCTTTTTGGCTTCCTCCGCCAACTCGGCCACTTCTTCTTCGGTCAGCTTGTCAGCGGCTTCGCGCATCTTCGCAAGCCCTTCGCTGACGGTAACATCTTTGGGATCGGATTTAGCCATGTCGGTCTCCTGAACATGAAAATAGAAAGTCAGATAAGTGTAGTCGATCGCGGCATTGATCAGCTACGCTACAATACAGGTACGTGACAGGTGCGTGGAGTGACGACGCGTTGCGCCAGCCGACCGATTATTTTCTGCATGCCTGAGCCAATATTATCTAAACTCAATAAACTCCGAGTCGGCTTTACGCCATTCATTGGGAACATTCGCCCTCTGCGTTTTTTCAACTGCCGCTTGATCGCATTTTATAACTTATTAGATATATAGGAATATTATTTTAATAACTTATGAAACTATACGATATGCAACGCTATTTTTTGCAAAAAAACGAATACCGGCCTATCTCCGGCATCATTAGATAAAAAACAATCACGAAAAATCAGTTATTATCATTTATTGGAATATTGAAATTACATGATAATTGACATTTATCTTCAATAAGTACACCTATAAAAAACAAAAATATTTATCCATAAAAATCATAACAATAAAAAACCGCAATCATTGATATTTGATTGACCTCACATAATTAATGGTTTTTTTTGCAAAAAATAACACCTAGGAAATCCAAAATTAAAACCAATCAACAACAAAAATAGAACAATGGGGTGATAGGCGTGCAATATTTTATGTTATTGATTAACTCGAGTATCCATCATTAATTTTTAATTCATATTAAAAAACTAATTTTACACTTAAAAAACTAAAAAAACCATAAAGAAATAATTATTGAGAGCTAGCTCTTTTATTTGATACAAAAGTAAGAAACATAAAAAATAATAGACTTGGATCAAAAAAATAAATAACCAGTAATCCATATAGTACCCGTGATGAGGGTAAGGCAACCTATTAATCAACCCGTCATTTTGAGCAATGGGGTATATATATATGGATTTTATAATTCAGTTAGTCATTGTCCTAATCTGTCTTTTCTACGGTGCTAGAAAAGGCGGTATCGCACTGGGGTTATTAGGCGGTATAGGGCTCGTCATTCTGGTGTTCGTCTTCAAGCTCCAACCAGGCAGACCACCGGTTGATGTTATGCTGGTGATCATTGCCGTAGTGGCAGCATCAGCAACGCTTCAGGCCTCAGGGGGTCTGGATGTAATGTTACAGATTGCAGAACGTCTGCTGCGCCGTAATCCCAAATATGTATCGATTATTGCGCCGTTCGTCACCTGTATTCTGACCATTCTGTGCGGTACCGGCCATGTGGTTTATACCATTCTGCCGATTATTTATGATGTCGCCATCAAAAATAATATCCGTCCGGAAAGACCCATGGCCGCCAGTTCCATCGGGGCGCAAATGGGGGTTATCGCCAGCCCGGTATCCGTCGCCGTGGTTTCTCTGGTTGCGATGCTGGGGAACTTTACGTTCCATGGCAAACATCTGGAGTTCCTCGACTTACTGTCGATTACCATTCCGTCTACTCTGCTTGGTATTCTGGCGATAGGGATCTTCAGTTGGTTCCGGGGTAAAGATTTAGATAAAGATCCTGAATTCCAGAAATTTATCTCAGTCCCTGAAAACAAGCATTACGTTTATGGCGACACCGCCACATTGCTGGACAAAAAACTGCCGGGAAGCTATTGGCTTGCCATGTGGATTTTTTTGGCCGCTATTGCCGCAGTTGCAACGCTGGGCGCGGTAGATGAATTACGTCCGTCATTTGATGGCAAGCCCCTGTCCATGGTGCTGGTTATCCAAATGTTTATGCTGTTGTCGGGCGCGATCATCATCATGGTCACCAAAACTAATCCGGCTTCTATCTCCAAGAACGAGGTGTTCCGGTCAGGGATGATTGCCATCGTCGCCGTTTATGGGATTGCCTGGATGGCGGAAACCATGTTCGGTGCGCATCTGGAACAGATTAAAGCTACGCTGGGTACGCTGGTGAAAGAATATCCGTGGGCTTACGCCGTTATTCTTCTGCTGGTTTCCAAATTTGTTAACTCACAGGCCGCAGCACTGGCCGCGATTGTGCCCGTTGCCTTGGCTATCGGCGTTAATCCGGCGTATATCGTTGCTTCTGCGCCAGCCTGTTACGGTTACTATATTCTGCCGACCTATCCAAGTGACTTGGCGGCAATCCAGTTTGACCGCTCAGGAACCACGAAGATTGGCCGTTTCGTGATTAACCACAGCTTCATTTTTCCGGGTTTGATCGGGGTCGGGACATCCTGCGTCTTTGGTTGGGTGTTTGCGGCTATGTATGGATTCTTATAACAGCTAAGTTTGTGCAGCCCTGTAGAAAGCCGTCCGGCATAACCGGACGGCTTTTTATTTTGATCTACGCGTTATCTGAACGTTGCCATTCCTGAACACAGGCCTGGGCCAAAGCCCGGGTCGCATCGAAACTGATATCCAAATAAGGCGAATTAACCGCCGTTAACGCTGGCGGCACTTCGGTACAGGCCAGAACCAGCCACTGCGCGCCACGATCAACCAACCGTTGGGCAAGCCGATCAAGCAAAAGACCGCCCTGATGCAGCTCGCCGCGCTTTACCGCATAGCAACCCGGAACAAAAAACGTCGTCATTTCCTGTTCATCCGGCACCAGCGTTTCCACCCCCAGTGCGGCAAACCGCTGCTGATACCAGCCGGCGGCGAGCGTGCCGTGCGTGGCGATCAATCCAATCGTCTGCAGTTCCGTTCCCTGGTTTTTCACCACCGACTTCACGCATGCCAGTGTCGCATCGGCAATGTGAATCAGCGGGGCGGCGCTTGCCGCCGCCAAATCATCAAACCAGTGATGCGCGGTGTTACAGGGAATGACGATATGACTGACGGAAAGACGATTCAATTGGCTAACGGCGGCCAGCAACGCAGGCAGCGGCGACTCGCCCGTTCCGGCCAACGCCCGCTGACGATCGGGGATCTGCGGCACATTCCAGGCCACCACCGGCACATGATCCTGATCGCGGGCAGCCGGCGTTTCCTCAATAATTTTTTGCAACAGATCAACCGTCGCCAGCGGCCCCATGCCGCCCAATACCCCGATCAGCATCACTTTTTCCCGTTGAGCGCTCATCAGAGATCGGATTGCTCAAAGAGTTGACGATAGCCAAACAGCCCGGCAGAGCCGCCGGTATGAATAAAGACCACGTTCTCATCACGGCTGAAATGTCCTTTGCGAATCAGATCGATCAGCCCCGCCATCCCTTTACCGGAGTAGACCGGGTCAAGCAAAACCCCTTCCAATCGCGCCAGCAATGTCAGAGCTTCTAACGTTCCCTCGGTCGGAATGCCATAACCTTTCCCCACGTAATCGCTATTTACCTTCACCGCCTGACGGGGAACTTCACCGGCAATGCCCAGCAATTGCCAGGTTCGCTGAGCCAGCGCATACACATTCTCTTCTTGCTTCTCCCGCGGCGCTCTCACGCTGATCCCCAGCAACGGAATCTGGCTGTTGGTGGCGGTTAATCCCGTGACCAGGCCGGCCTGCGTACCGGTGCTGCCGGTCGCATGAACAATATGGTCGATGCGTAAACGCTGCTGACTGGACTGAAACAGCAATTCTTCAGCACAGGCGACATAACCCAGCGCGCCGACGGGACTGGAGCCACCGCCGGGAATGACATACGGTTTGGCCCCCTGCTCACGCAAGGTATCCGCCAGATCTTCCATCGCCTGCTGCATATCCGTGCCTGCCGGCAGATGATCGACGATTTCGCCTCCCAGCAGGTTATCCAGCAAAATATTGCCGGAGCGCTGATAGTCTTCGCCGTAGTCGGTTACACGTTTTTCCAGCAAAATTTTTGTTTTTAGCCCCAGTTTTGACGCCGCGGCAATAGTTTGGCGAACATGGTTAGACTGCGTGGCGCCCTGAGTGATAATGACGTCAGCCCCCTGCTGCAAGGCATCGGCCAGCAAAAATTCCAGCTTCCGGGTTTTATTGCCGCCGGTCGCCAGCCCCGTTGCATCATCGCGCTTGATATAAATAGTGGGGCCGCCCAGATATTTGGTCAGCGCCGGCAAGGCCTCCAGCGGAGTCGGAAAATGCCCCAACGTCAGCCGGGGGAAACGGGCAAGATGCATGAAACACTCCTTTAAATAAGATCAAATAACCGATTTGGATGATTGCAGGGGAAGATAATGAAGCCACCACGCCTGCAACTTGAAAGATGACGGGATAAAAATGACGAAATCAATATGCCATGTATTTTCTTCGCTGTTAAATAATTACACATACACCGCTTAAATAACGTCACTGTTCATTTATGTTGGCTCAGGCCACTTGTTTAT
Source organism: Brenneria goodwinii (assembly GCF_002291445.1). Lineage (NCBI taxonomy): Bacteria > Pseudomonadati > Pseudomonadota > Gammaproteobacteria > Enterobacterales > Pectobacteriaceae > Brenneria > Brenneria goodwinii. Next base: position 2,397,333 of record NZ_CP014137.1, read on the forward strand.
TTAAATCAAGTAATTGCTGCCAACTGGTATCATCAACATAAATACCGTTTTCAAGACGCTGCCGGTATTTTTGTTTTTCCGGTTCGCCCGGCAATAATAATTCTCCGTCATCGCGTGACTGACGGATCCAGGCTAATAAGGCAGGAATTTCCTGCTGATAAGTTTCAGCGCCGCCTAACTTTTGCGGGTCAATCAGAATGGACAGCATGCTGTTAATAATCTGTTTCTTTTCCCCGTTGACCGTGCGCTCCGTTCGGCCGCCGGTCAACGCGGCGCCCAGCAACGAGCAGATCAGCGATAACCCCGCTCCTTTATGTTGACCAAACGGCAGTAATGCCCCCAGCGGTTGTTCCATCAGCCAACGCGGATCAATCGTCGGATTTCCCTGATTATCAACAATGCAGCCAGGAGGCAGCAGTTTACCTTCATTCCAGGCAATACGCGCTTTATTGCCGGCAATCACGCTGGTGGCGAAATCCAGAATCACCGGGTCGCTCCCCTCTACCGGCACTCCCACGCAGAAAGGATTGGTGCCGAAACGCGGCCGCTCCCCTTGCCACGGTAAAACCACCGTAGTATGCACATTGGCGAAATGCAGTGAAACCAACCCGGCATCCGCCGCCTGTTCAGCCCAGGCGCCAATCCGCCCCAGATGATGGGCGTCCGCCAGACTGACGACGGCAACGCCGTGTGATTGCGCGCGGGCAATGCCTTCCGCCAGCGCCTGCTGTGCAACCACCTGACCAAATCCCTGCTGGCCGTTAAAAGAAACCAGCGGGCCAAAATCCAGCGTTTTTTCCGCATTGGCATGCGGCGATAGTCCGCCTTCTCTGATGGCCGCGATATAACGGGGCAACATACTGACGCCATGCGAGTCATGTCCTTTCAGGCTCGACTCCACCAAATTATCCGCTACGATCTCCGCTACGCGGCTATCCACCTCGATATTCACTAATTGGGTACGCAGATAATCGCGTAAATAATAATGACTAAACACCGGCATAATTGTCTCTGAATCTTGATTAAATTATTTGAGTCACACTATAACGCCGCTGTTTTCATACCTAAATGAGAAATAAAGCTATCTATAGCAAATATTGTACTAACGCCGATATTGAATTGATATTCGAGAAGAAATAGAACATTAATTCTAAGTTATTCCAAAATGTGCTTTATTAAAAAATCCATAAAAAAATAGGATGCAACGAGGAGCGGCTTTAACGCCACCAATTTCATTTACATCAAGTTCTATTTATTTAACTTATTTAATCATTTTTGCATAGTTCGAATAAACATAACGTCTTGCAAAAAATAGAGAGCAGAAAATGGATAAGGTCGTAAAAAATAAACTATTCCGTCGGTTAACGATCGCGACGGCATTGTCATGCGCGTTAACCTCATTTAGCGCAGGCGCAGAGGGAAATATCAGCATCGCCCAACAGTTTGGTATCGGTTACCTGATTCTGGATGTCGTACGCGATCGGCATTTGATCGAAAAACAGGGAAAACAACAAGGTCTTGATATCAAAGTCGAGTGGAACACCCTCTCGGGAGCAACCGCCATCAATGAAGCGCTGCTATCCGGCGCGCTGGATGTCGCGTCGGCCGGCGTACCACCGATGCTGACAGTGTGGGACCGCACCCGCGGCCGCCAGAATGTCAAAGCCATTGCGTCGCTTGGCTCGATGCCCAACTACCTGCTGAGCAATAATCCGTCGGTTAAAACCATCGGCGATCTAACCGAAAAAGATCGCATTGCCGTCCCCGCCGCTGGCGTCGGTTACCAGTCACGCACGCTACAGATTGAAACCGCCAAGCTATATGGCGCAGAGGATTTTAAACGCTTTGATAAAATCAGCGTTAGCCTTCCCCATCCTGATGCCAGCGCCGCGCTGATTGCCGGCGGTTCTGAAATCAGCGCGCATTTTTCCAGCCCGCCATTTCAGTATCAGGCGCTGGAAAACAAGAACGTACATAAAATTCTCAGCTCTTACGATGTATTAGGCGGCCCGGCGACGTTCAATGTGTTGTACACCACCCAGAAGTTTCACGATGAGAATCCCAAAACCTATCGCGCTTTTTATGATGCGCTGGCGGAAGCCGCTGAAATTATTAAAGCCGATAAAGCCGCAGCGGCTGAAACCTATATCCGGGTGGAAAAATCACGTCTCGATCCCGCGCTGGTCAAACGCATCGTCGAAGATCCTGAAATCGACTTCACCATTACGCCCGAGCGCACCTATGTCTATGCCGAAAAATTACATCAGCTCGGCATATTGAAAAACAAAGCCGATTCATGGAAAGACTATTTCTTTAGTGAGATCCATGACCAACCGGGTAGCTGATGCTATCTGGGGATAATCGTCACGCTGACAGTTTATCAGCCGATTTCGTTAACCGTGTTTAACGTGCGCAGCGGACCAAATGTCACAGGATGACAGACCAATCACGCACAGGAGGATTTATGGGCATCCCTAATAATGACACGCTTACACAGCCGTTGTTGCAAATAGACGGTGTTGGGCTGGAATACCGCACCCGCCGCAGCCAGGTTAGGGCGACACATGACGTCAGTTTTGATGTCTTTCCCGCCGACCGTTTTGTGCTGCTTGGGCCATCTGGATGCGGGAAGTCCAGCCTGCTGAAATCCATTGGCGGATTCTTGCCGCCGGTGAATGGCGAAATCCGCCTGGATGGCGAAACCGTCTCCCAGCCTGGCCCCGATCGGATCATGGTTTTTCAGGAGTTCGATCAACTGCCGCCCTGGAAAACCGTGCTGGAAAACACGCTGTTCCCACTGATCGCCAGCCGTAAGGCCAGTCGCGCCGAAGCGCGAGATAAGGCAATGTATTTTCTGGAGAAAGTTGGTCTGGCGAAATTTGCCGACGCCTATCCGCACACCTTGTCCGGCGGCATGAAGCAGCGAGTCGCCATTGCCAGAGCGCTGGCGATGCAACCTAAAGTGTTGCTGATGGATGAGCCTTTCGCCGCCCTGGATGCGCTGACCCGTCGAAAAATGCAGGAAGAACTGCTGATCCTATGGGAAGAAGTGCGGTTCACGCTGCTTTTCGTCACCCACTCGATTGAAGAGGCGTTGATTGTCGGCAGCCGGGTACTCCTGCTGTCTCCGCATCCGGGACGCGTTCGCGCTGAAATCAACTGTCACCAGTTTGCCATGAACGATCAGGGCAGCGAGGCTTTCCAGGCGGCGGCCCAACGCATTCATCACCTTCTTTTCCCGGCTGAAGGCGCTATCGCCACGCCAGCCAAAACAACACATCAGGGTAGAAATCATGAGCATTCAGCCGCCCGTCCGGCCCGAGTATCAGCGTGAATTGACGCCGTTAACCAATTTCACGCTGGCCCAGCCGCTGCCCCTGACTACCCGTTTGTGGAATCAGGAGTGGCTGCGCAAACTGACAATCTTACTGGCGCTGCTGGTTCTGTGGGAGATCGTCGCCCGCGTGCAGAACAACGATTTGATGTTTCCCGGCTTTCTGCAAACTTTTACCGCGTTCAGAGCCGACATTGCCAGCGGCGAGCTGCCGGAAAAGGTGATCATTTCGCTTAGCACCTTGTTGAAAGGTTATTTCATCGGCAGCCTGCTGGCGCTGGGACTCAGCGCGTTGGCCGTGTCAACCCGGACTGGGCGCGATCTGCTGGCGACGCTAACCTCCATGTTCAACCCATTGCCCGCGATTGCCCTGCTGCCGCTGGCGCTGCTGTGGTTCGGCCTGGGGGAAAAGAGCCTGATCTTTGTGCTTATCCACTCCGTGATGTGGCCGATGGCGCTTAATACCTATTCGGGTTTTCTCGGCGTATCGGAAACGTTGCGTATGACGGGACGAAACTATGGCTTGAGAGGCCGTCGCTATGTTAGCGCTATTTTAATTCCCGCCGCACTGCCGTCCATTCTGTCCGGCCTGAAAATCGGCTGGGCATTCGCCTGGCGCACATTAATCGCCGCCGAACTGGTTTTCGGCGCATCAAGCGGCGGCGGCGGCCTGGGCTGGTATATTTTTCAGAACCGCAATGAACTCTACACCGACCGCGTTTTCGCAGGCCTGGCCTCCGTCATTATTATCGGCCTGCTGGTGGAAAGCCTGATCTTCGCCACGATTGAGAGACTGACGGTAAAACGTTGGGGAATGCAGCGTTAATGCCTTTTGTCATACGGAGCCGACGCGACGCGCCTGATTGGATTCGGCGCGCGCTCCGATTATACGAGATTCATCAATAGATAATCGGAATTGTTCTTTGGCGTCATTGGCTATCACTGTTACAAAGAATGAATTCGCTTTCAGTTATCAAGAGATTACAGACATGATCGCAATACAAGCGCCTCAAACCTATCTGAACCGCGATGGCGTCATCAGCAATATCGGTGAATATATTACGCCTTTTGCCAAAAACATCCTGATTGTCACCAGTCCGCATGCCTGGCAAGCCACCGCTGAAAAAGTCGAGGCCAGCCTGATTCAACATGGCCTTGTCTGGCAGGTTGCCTACTTGCCTGGCGGCTGCACGCAGACAGCGATCGATACACTGGTCGCTCAGGCTAATACGCAGGGCGCGCAGCTGATTCTGGGTATCGGCGGCGGCCGGGTGCTGGATGCGGCAAAAGCGATCGGCGAATACCTGGAACAGTTACCGGTGATCACCGTACCCACCATCGCCGCCACCTGTGCGGCCTGGTCGCCTATCAGCGTGATCTACAACGAAGCCGGGGCCCATCAGGGACCGCTCGAACTTAAGCGCTTGCCGGTGTGGGTTTTGGTCGACAATGAAACGATCGCGCAAAGCGACCCGCGTTACCTTAAAGCCGGGATCGTAGACGCATTGGCGAAATGGTATGAATTTCAACCCTATCTGCGCAATGGCGACGACGGGTTGGCGCTGACATTAAAGGCGCAGGCGGCCAGGCTGGCGGTAGAGACGTTTAACGCCTATGGCGTACAGGCCATTGCCGATAACCAGCAAAAACGGGTGACGCCGGCATTACGTAAAGTCATCGACGCGGTGATCGCGCTGGCCGGGGTAGCCAACAGCATGAAAGATAATGTGCCGCGTATCGGCGTCGCCCACGCGATTCACCACAGCATGACCCGCTTGTCGGAGCTGCATCATTGGCTACACGGAGAAAAAGTCGGATTCGGTCTGGCCGTTCAGGCCATTCTGGAGCATGACGACGCCAACGATCGGGAAGAACTGTTACAGCAGCTTCATCGTTACGGCAGTCCGTTGACGCTGACTTTACTTGGTCTTGCCGATCGGCCGCAGTTGGTTGATAAGATTGCCGAAAACGTGCTGATCAAACCCCACATTGCCGCCCGGCTCCCCTTCTCGGTGGAAAAAGAGCGCATCAAGCAGGCCTTGTGGAGCACGCAACATCTGACATCCGCCAAGGATACTCAAGCCGTCTGATACCCGTTCTGCGGGTTCCTCCTGAGAACGGGATACATCGGAAACGGCATGCCCGCGATGGGGCATGCCGCAACATTGACAAAGCCATTGGTCATATCGGATCCAGACGCATCGACCTCATCAACAATAATGCGTCGGCGGCTTAAACCCCTTCCTCATGCTGGACGGATTCACACTCGTCCCCGTTGAGTTCACGTTCGTAGCGCTGCGCTTTCTTCTCGTCAAACTGCCCTTCCCATTTGGCGATTACCAGCACCGCCAGCGCATTACCGACCACGTTTAAGGCGGTGCGCGCCATATCCAGAATACGGTCAACGCCGGCAATAAACGCCAAACCTTCCAGCGGGATGCCCACGCTGCCGAGAGTCGCCAGCAAAACAACAAAAGAGACGCCCGGTACGCCGGCGATCCCTTTAGAAGTCAACATCAGGGTTAGCACCAGCACAATTTCCTGCCCGATCGACAGCTCAATGCCGTACAGCTGCGCGATAAAGATGGCGGCGATGCTCTGATACAGCGTCGAACCATCCAGATTAAACGAATAGCCGGTCGGCACGACAAAACTGGTGATCGATTTCGGCGCGCCATACGCTTCCATCTTCTCAATAATACGCGGCAACACGGTTTCTGAACTGGCGGTGGAATACGCGAGGATCAGTTCGTCTTTCAGGATGCGAATCAGCGTTGTAACGCGCAATTTACACAAGCGGGCGATGCCGCCCAGTACTATCAGGGCAAAGAACATTATCGCGGCGTAAACCAGGACCACCAGCTTCGCTAACGGCCACAGAGAGGCAAAACCAAAATTGGCTACCGTGACTGAAATCAGGGCGAACACCCCGACAGGCGCATAGCGCATGATCATATGCGTAACTTTGAACATGCTTTCGGAAACGCCGCGAAACACATTCAGCAGGGGGTCACGGTGCTCTTTTGGCAAGGAAGAGAGCCCCAGGCCAAACAGTACCGAGAAGAAAATGATCGGCAACATGTCCCCTCTGACCATCGCCGCAAAGATATTGGATGGAATTAAAGACAGGATGGTGCTCACCAGACTATGGGAACCGCTTTGCACCTGTTCCGTGGTCTTCTCATATTGAGAGATGTCAACGGCCGTCAGGATCGACATATCGATCCCCGTTCCCGGTTTAAATACGTTCGCCAGCGTAATACCCGCCACAATGGCTAACGTGGTGACGATTTCAAAATAGACGATGGTCTTAAAACCAATCCGTCCGAGCTTTTTGGCATCGCCGACGCCGGCAATACCCACGATCAACGTCGCGATAACAATCGGCACGACGATCATCTTAATCAGGCGGATAAAAATATCACCGGCAGGGCTGAGAATATTGCCGATTAGCCATTGTCGGCTTTCAGGTTGGTTATGCAATACCGCGCCAAGCACGATACCGAGAACTAACGCGATGAGGATTTGCCAGGCCAGGCTGATTTTCTGTGTTTTCATAGCGATCTTCCGTTGCAAAACTCCTCGCCAGGAACGAAGGCGATAGCGCGAATTCCAGCTCAATGCGAGCCGTAAAATAAGCGTGGAGGTAGCGATGATTGAGTATGTTTGATGGGCAGTAACCGAAGTTTTTTTCGGTACTGGTACACAAGATGAACCACATAGTTATTCAATAAAAGTGCACAAGTATTTGTATCTAAAAACAAAAAATCAAACATATGTTATTGTTATGCCGGGGGATGCTACTATCCCGCCACGGTGAGATCAAGTGGATTATTCATAACCAAACTCATAGTTATGCTAATTGAATATATTAATACGACCGTTTGGCTGATATAAAAATCGGATAAAACTGCCGAGGGGAGAAAACACGGAAAGCCAGAAATTTTCTGGCTGGTTAATTAGTTATCTCCGATGGGGTTCAGAGAATATCCCTATAACAATCAGGCAGATGATGAGGCGAATAAATCAGAAATTTAAATTTGGTAATCAATAATGCCCTCGTCGCTTTCTGCGAATACCCGTTCTTTAATTTCCGTCAAAGACAGTTCCGTGTTGCATAGCTGGATAAACTTCCAGGCATAGTTACGTTGTAACTGATTCTTTTTTAATCCCAGCCACACGGTATTCGCTTCAAACAGATGCTCGGCGCTCAGGCGCACCAGCCCCTTGTCACGCACCGGATCATAAGCCTTATCGGCCAGAATACCGACTCCCAGCCCCAATTCCACATAGGTCTTGATGACATCGGAATCCTGCGCGCTCAGCGTAACGTCCGGCTCCATTCCCGCCGCTTTAAAGGCGCGATCCACCCGGGAACGCCCGGTAATGCCCTGGCGATAGGTTATCAATGGCATCGAATTGAGCATATCCAACGTCACGACCTGCTCCTTGGCTAACGGATGCGCTTCGGGTACGACGATCGCATGATGCCAGCGGTAATAGGGAAAAGCCGCCAGCGAGTGATCGTTAATCAGCCGTTCGCTGGCAATACCGATATCAGCCTCTCCTGAGTGCAACATGGACACGATCTCATCGGGCGTGCCTTGATTAAGCACCAGACGTACCTGCGGGTAGAGTTCCCGAAACGCCATAATCACCTGAGGCAAGCTATAGCGAGCCTGAGTGTGGGTAGTGGCGATCACCAGTTGCCCGGTATCATTGTTGGTAAATACGTTAGCTAAGCGACGAATCGTGCTGGCGTCATTCAGGATCCTTTCGGCCACGCTCAACAATGCCTTGCCCGGTTCGGTCATTCCCAGCAACCGTTTACCGCGCCGGATAAAGATTTCAATCCCTAGTTCCTCTTCCAATTCGCGGATATGACGACTCACCCCAGACTGAGAGGTAAACAGGGTATTCGCCACTTCGGTCAGATTGTAATTGCAGCGTGCTGATTCACGAATAATCTTCAATTGTTGAAAATTCACCTTTCACTCCATCACCGTTGCATTACTCATATATATGTAACAGTGATACGAAGGAATAATACCCAACACAAATAAGGAAATGGATTTGATTATATTTTTTTATACTAACGCCAGCATCCAAATGCATTTTCAACGGAAATGCTATATAGATAAAAACAAAAATCCATTTTATTCAACAGATTATAATTTCAATATGAAATCAAGGGTTATTTGCCGACGGCGACCGTTAAATCTTTTTGCCATTAATTATAAGATTTATATCTATACCCGTCATACTTCAACTTGCAGGAAAGCGCTAAGGCAACGCGTTACCCGGCGCGTCACGCAGCCGGGTAATCGCGTATTTTCTCAATATCGTCAGGTCATCATAAAGATCACCAGACCCTCAGTGAAAATGCCGACGGCGGTTCCCACCAGTATCGCGGATGAGGCGGATTCAACATACGTGTTGCTGCGTATCGCAAACATGCCGGCGGCGATGGCGGACGGCGTCGCGCCGATAATGACCACCTGCTGCATCAGGGTGGGGCTCAGTCCGAAAGCGATACCGGCGGCAGCCATAATGGCAGGCTGCACCAGATTCTTCAGGCTGATATTGGTAAGGGTATGCAGGTCGAATTTCGGATTTTCGCCATAAAACAGCAAACCAAGCGCAAACAGAGAAATGCCCCCGGCGGTTTTACCCAACATATCAATCGACGAATAAAGCAGTTCCGGGATTTTGACGCCCAGCAAACTGAGCGTTACGCCCAGGATAGGGATCCACACAATGGGATTGCGCGCGGCTTTAAACAAATTATTCATGATCATGATGCTCAAACTTTCCTTGCGGGCGTCATCGCTGTCGCTCTCGCCCATTCGGATAAGTACGATCGTCAACGGAATCATGAATACGCTGGTGATCAGGTTGCCAATCAATACGCCAAGGAACCCTTCAGGGCCGATGAGCACCGCCAATACCGGCGCGCCGAAGTAAGCCATGTCGGGAAAAGCGCAGACAAGCGACTGAATCGCACTGGTCTTAATATCGTGACGGAAGACAAAGCGGGAAATACACAGCGTCAGCAGATAGGCGCCCATCAGGCCGATGAACAGCACCGCCACAAAAGAGAAGTTCTTTATTTTATCGGGGCTGGTATTCAACGCGCCGATAAACAAATGCAGCGGCAGAGCAAAACGGATAACGACGGTCGCCAATACGCCAGCGTCATCTCGCTTCATATAATTTAATTTCCCACTCATCCATCCCATTAGCATGATAAAGACCAATGGGAATAAAGAAGACAATAATAATGAAGACATAAAAAACCTTTTATTTATCTACGTTATAAGATAAAGAGGTTTTATCTTATTTATTAAATTTCCATTGTGATTATCGTCACATGCTTTTTTATATTTAATTTTCAATAATTAATAAACACAAAACAAACTAATATAACGAATTAATAAAAATTAAAACACATACAATAATTAATATATTTAGATAACCTTATTTCCAGCTAGCTTTTTATTTTTTAACCATAACAGGTTAAAAACCATCCAAATAAATGCTTATCCGCCGGGTAATCATCCTTTTTTGACTAAGCCTGCGGTAATTCTTCATCCCACTGCAAATGGTTGTCAACTCCCACGCATGCTTTTCTGTTATTCAACAGGACACCGGTAAAATCGTCAGATGATAAAATTCCATTTAGGCAAGTAAACCATGCCTTTCATTAATATATTTTTGTTTAGGGAAATCACCGATGATAATTTATATTTAAATATTCATATATTATTCAATATATATCTCACGATTAAGAGCATTTATCAGATTATGGACAACGTTCGAAACATAGCCATTAATGCCCCCCGCCCAACCTCCCCCTTGCCAGCTGTCTCTTAGTCACATTGTTATGCGGACTTGGAGATAGTTTCGTGCGCCACAATGCCGCTATTTTCATGCTGCCTCGCAGCACGCGCCCGACATAGGGGGCTCAGACGCCAGCCCCCTATGAACCCCGGCTTCCGGCTAAATTATGTCGCTGCGCGATGCCTTCGTCGGTATCAGGCTTAACGGACCGCTTGCGACACGTTCCATACGTGGCGCAAGCTTTCGCCGCGTCCGTGCGGCTCATCCTAAGCCTGCTATCTCCTCAGCATAATTTCTTACGCCGAATAACGGCAAATCCCGTCATAGCCCCTACATTTGTGTATAAGAGACAGCCCCTGCCAGGGGGAGGAGCTAACACATGAAAAACGCCGGATTTTCTCCCTCCCCTGTGAAGGGCTGGGGTGGGGTTAAAACCAAAAGGTTTGTCATCAAACTCATTTAATTTTTATTTTTCCTTTGCTGGAAAAAGTTTTCCGGATAGTGATAACCGGTGTAACAAGCAGAAAAGGACATCAACGTCAGGCTGATATCGTAAAAAACGATGTTTAACTGCCTGTTATCGCGCAGGGTTAACCCTGTATACTCAGGCACATCATGGATGTGGATGAATAGCAAAACAGGCCGACCTGTAAATTTTAGCGCCTATCCGATGTTCACAACACCGCCCATGACTCAAATAACCAGACAACTAACAGGCTCAATAATGCTAACCGGTATTCTCTTTGCGCTTTGCGCAGGATTAATGTGGGGATTGGTTTTTGTCGGCCCGCTGTTGATACCTGAATATCCCGCCGCCTTGCAATCAACAGGCCGCTATCTTGCATTCGGCCTGATTGCCCTACCGTTGGCCTGGCTGGATCGACGCCGGCTACGCCGGTTGACGCGCCGGGACTGGTGGGAAGCGACAAAATTAACTGCCGTCGGCAATCTGCTCTACTACTTTTTCCTCGCCAGCGCGATTCAACGCACCGGCGCGCCGGTTTCAACCATGATTATCGGCACATTGCCGGTGGTGATAGCCGTAACGGCGAATCTGCTCTACGGTAAACGCGACGGCCGGGTGTTATGGCGCCAGTTGATACCGGCTCTGGCGCTGATCGCCATAGGACTGATCTGCGTGAATATCGCCGAATTGTCGGCATTAGCGATGACGCGGGACAACATCTGGCGCTATGCCGGCGGAATTATGCTGGCGTTTGGGTCGGTGATCTGCTGGACCTGGTATCCGTTGCGTAACGCCCACTGGCTGCGGGAACACACTTATAGCAACCCCACGACCTGGGCGACGGCGCAAGGGGTAGTCACACTGCCGTTGGCGCTGCTGGGCTATCTGCTGGTTTGCGGCCAGTTGGCTTTCACCCAACAGACATTCACCCTGCCGTTTGGCCCCCGCCCTGAGGTATTCATTCCATTGATGATCGCCATCGGTCTGTTTTGCTCCTGGCTGGGAACGCTCTGCTGGAACAGCGCCAGCAAACGTCTGCCGACCGTGCTGATCGGTCCGCTGATTGTGTTCGAAACGCTGGCGGCGTTAAGTTACGCCTTTATTCTGCGACAAACCTGGCCGCCGCTGCTGACGCTGGGCGGGGTATGCTGTCTGGTGATTGGCGTGATTTATGCGGTAAGAATCAAACCCCGGCCGGTGGTGGTGCCGCTGTCCGTTTCATTGCCTTCGGGGAAATAGGGCCAGCCCTGGCCCAGTGCTTAAGGCGAAAATCGCGAACAGACCGAGCGTGCGATTCATGTTTCATCCTTGGCCGATGATTAAAATTCGTCGCGTAATCCGCCAACCTACGGATTTTAATCGTATCCCAGTCACGCCCCGTGCGCTAGCTGCTCAAACAGCGCCGTCAGCTGCTGTTCATTACGTGCGCCTTGATGTTGCGCGATAACCTTGCCGTTGCCGTCAATGATAAATGATGTGGGGGTGCCGATAACCTGATAGCGCTCTTTGGTGATGCCCAACTGATCGCGAATCACCGGGTAACTGATCTTTTGCTGCGCCAGCAGCGCAGAAATATCCACGCCATCCGGATCCGTGTTGACCGCCACGACCACCACTTTATCGCCGTAGCTTTTACTGAGTTTCTCCAACGTTCCCATTTCCGCCAGACAGCCGCCGCAGCCGGAAGACCAGAAGTTCAGGTAAACGCTTTTCCCCTGCCAGCGCGCCAGCTCCACCGGCTGGCCGGTTAAATCATAGGCGGCCAGCGCGGGCGCGTTGGCGCCGATGCTCACCTGCTCCTCTTTGCAGCCGCCGAGCAATACCAATGCGCCCAGCAGGCAAACGGCTTGTAATGCGTTACGCCATGGCATGATGATTGACCTCCTCGCCTAAATATCTGCCGTGCTGCAAACGAATAATGCGATCGGCAAACTTACCCAGTTCAGGGTTATGCGTCACCATCACGATAGTGCGGCCCTGATGGTGCAAATCTCTGAGCAGATCCAACACCCGCTGCTCGTTTTCTTCATCCAGATTCCCTGTCGGTTCATCGGCGAAAATGACCGGCGGCTCGTTCACCAAGGCTCTGGCGATACAGACCCGCTGCTGTTCGCCGCCGGAAAGCTGACTGGGCAAATGGCCGATACGGTGTTCCAATCCCACCTGTGCGAGAACGCGCTTGGCGGCATCTTCGTCGACCACGCTGTGGTAATGCTGAGCCAGCATGATGTTTTCCAGCGCCGTCAGGAAGGGGATCAGATGGAACTGTTGGAAAACCAGTCCGATCTTATCGGCGCGGAATTTACGCCGCCCTTCTTCATCCAGCGCGGCGGCATCAACGCCGTCCAGCAGAACCTGCCCCTCGCTCACCGTATCCAGACAGGTGAGGATATTCATCAGCGTGGTTTTGCCGGATCCCGATGCCCCCATAATGGCGACAAACTCCCCGCGGGCAATCCGGATATTGATATCCTCCAGCGCGGTAACCTGGCCAAAACGTTTGTAAAGGCGCCGTGTTTCAATCACCGCCTCTGGCGCCTGCCCCGCGTTCTGGCTATTTATTGATGAGGACATCGCACTACTCTCCTTTTAACACTTTAGCCGGTTCGATATAGATCGCGCGCCGGGTGGGAACAATGGCCGCCACAGCGGCTACCAGCAAAGAGAGCGCCAGCGTCAACGGGAAGACGGGTGCCCGTAGCGAAATCGTCGCGTTGAAAACCGCCATGCCCAGAACCTGAGCCAGCAAATAGCCCAGCACCGACCCGCACACCACGGCCGCCAATGCAATGATGCCGGTTTCGGCCAGCATCTGACGGATAATGTCCCGCCCGCTGGCGCCCAGCGCTTTCTGTAGCGCAAATTCACGCGCCCGTTCGCCGACAATCGCCATCAGCGTGGTGTTGACGCACAATGAGGACAACACCAGAATGACCACCGAAACCAATCCCATCAGCCCTTTGATTTTGTTCAATACCTGACCTTCAGATGCCGAAACCTTCAGTATCGGTCTGATTTCCAACTGCGGATATTGCTGTTGCAATCGTCCGGCAAATTGATCCACCTGCCCCAGATCGTTACTGACGCTGAACAACGCATTGCTGATCGTCCCCGCCTTGTCCAGCCACTTCTGCGCCAGATCCAGATTGACGATCAGCATATTGTCCGTGGCATCGCCGGACTCGACGATGCCTTTAATCTGCAGGCGCTGCCGATCGCCGTCGCCAACCAGCGTAATGCTGTCGCCGACGTTGACATTCAGCCGTTCCGCCAGCTTGACGCCGATCATCGCATTGCGATCGTCAAAACTGACGCCGATCCAATTGCCCTTCACCTGCCAATACGGCGCGAGCGGGCGCAATGATTCAAACCACACGCCCATCAGCACCACTTTTTCCAGTTCGGTACGCGCCATACCATACAGATAGGGGCTGGCCGCATTGATGAGTCCGGCCGGCGCGTTATCAACAATCTGCTGGAATGTTTCCTGCGGCAGCGAATTGCCCCGCGCGGGACCGATATAGAAATTCGCCCCAAAGGTGCGCAGTTCCTGGCTCATCTTGGCGTTAATATCGAAATAGACGGCGGACATGGCGGTGACGATCGCCGCGCCGACCGTCAGGGCGGCAAACACCACGCCGACCCGCTGCATCCGCAACCGTAACGCCCGCAACACTAGCCGCCAGAACATACCGTTCATCCAAACATTAGCGGCCATACAGCACCTCCACCGGATAGAGTTTGGCGATCCGGCGCGCCGGGAACCAGGTGCCGATGACGGCGATCAGCATCGAAATCACCAGCACGCAGGGAATGACGATCCAGGCAAAACTGAGCGGCACGCCGAACAGCATCAGCCCGATGGCTTTCGCCAGCCCCCAGCCCGCCACACAGCCGATCATACCGCCGATCAAGCCGCTCAACGCCGCCTCCAGATAGAACAGCAGCATAATCTGCCACTGCCGGGCGCCCAGCGCCTTCATCAGGCCAATCTCCCGGGATCGTTCCATAATGGTGCTGGTCATCAGCGAGGCGATGCCCATGGCGGCGGCGACCAATGCCGCAAAGGTGACGACGGCCAGCAAGAGCTGGATTTTATCGATCACCACCCCTTCCGACGCGGCGACCTGCCAGATAGGACGAACCACCGCCCCGGAGATGGCTTCTTCCAACTGATGGGCGATAGAGGAGACATAGGCGGTGCAGTACCAGAGGTCATACTCTTCGGCGTTCAGCGCCTCCAGATTTTCACGCGCCCGGCGCGACAGGTCGTTTTCCGGCACCGTCAGCGCCGAAACGCGAATCGCCTGTATTTTTCCTTCCAGCCCCAGCAGGCGCTGCACCACCACCAGCGGCATCACCAGACGGTTTTCTTCATCTCCGCCGCTGGTCAGGATCCCGCTTACCCGAACCGTGATATCACCTTTGGGACCGTGCAACGGTAACTCGCGTCCTACCTGCCAGCCATTCTGCTGCGCCAGTTGACGGCCGGCCAGCACCTCGGCCATTTTGCCTTCGGCGACCGGCTCCTGCGGCCACTGACCGGCAACCTGCCAGTAAGGGCTGACGGTTATCTGCCCGGTGCGATAGTCTTCTTCATCCGGCACCGCGACGGGTTGAGAAAAGAAGGTTCCCAACACCGCTACCGGCTGTCCGTTAATTTCAACATCGCCGCTGAGCAGCGGCGCAAAACCGACGATATTGTTACGCCAAAAGATATCCTTGATATTGGGCAGTTCCGCCTCATCGAGAAAATCCTGCCCGTCCAGCGGGTTGCTGCGCTCGCCGAATAATGCCGGCAACGCCGCCTGCCCTGCCGGTTCAATCAAGATATTCGCGCCATAGGATTTCAATTCGCGCGACATTTTATCGCCGATATCAATGGATACCGCCAACAGGGCCGAGATCAGTCCCGCCGCCAAAAAGACCGTCAATATCGCCAGCGATTTACGCCGGATATTTCTGCGCCAGGACTGGCGTAACATGCGCCATAGCATGATTATTCCCCTTCCGCTTGATCGTCAGCCGCCGCCGTTGAGGTCACATATTTTCCGGGGCTTTCACGGAAACGATTGTAGTTAGCTTCAGACGAGAAGAAATAGGTTTTACCGGCATAGCGATACTTATGCTCGGCTTTCACATTGGTGAGTTTCGAACCGTCCACCGGGTCGACAACATCCATGGCTATCACGGTGGTGAAATAGTTGGTGCCTGCGGCAAGCGACGCATAGCTAATCGTCAGTTCATGGTCGTCGTTGCTCCAGCCTTCAATCGGTACCGGATTACACCCGCCCGCCTTGCCGATGGAAGGAATAAAGATACGCACGTCGCAGGCGACGCAAATCACCTGATTGCCTTCCATCACATAACCCTGATCGCCGCACAGCAGGCAGGCATCGAACACCACCCCCAGCCGCAGCCGATCCGGATAGCGGTTGATGACGAAAAAGCGCACCGCTTTACCGTCATCGGCAATCCAGACAAACCGGTGCAGCCTGCCGTCACGCACCTGTTCTATCGGAATATGAACCTTGCCGTCTTCGGCTAGCGTCACCGGCAGCGCTTCAGACAGGCGCGGAGGACGCGAGGCGATCTGATCCCAGTAAAGCTGGCCCAAGACGATCACCAGCAACGCCGCCACGGTTGTCAGCACCGTGCGGCGCACATTGCGGTAATCCGCCGTGGCTTTACGTTTGGCGATGGCTTCCGTTTCCGCCTGCATCCGCCGGCGCGTGCGCAATAAAGGCGATAGGTAGCAGGCCGCGACGACGGCCATCAAAAACGCGCTGAAATAATTCAACAACCAGGCGCTGTTGGTCACCTGCGCGACATAGCTCAAACGCGGCTTGGTTAGCCCCAGCACCTGTAGCTTCATCAATAACAACAGCAGGTTGCCGCCGATCGGCAATAGCAATAAAGCGACCAGCAATACCAGCAGCGGCCAGCGTAATAGGCGAATGCGGCGCACAATCATGCCGCAAAGCGCGGCGCTGAAAACCAGCCAGCCGAACGCCATCACCACCGCGCTGAAATTCAGCAGCAGATCGGTATTCACCACATGGGTGGTGGTCAATGCGCTCAGGTTGGGATCGCCGCCCCAGTGGACAGCCGCACCGGCGACCAGTACCGCCTGCCAGAAATAGCCGATGCGGGAATGAGAGAAAAACTGACTGACGAGGAACAGCGCCAGGACAACCGCCTGGATACCCGTTATCCAGAGTTGGAACAGCTGTCCGCCGGGCAAGCGAACGCCGACCAGCGTACCGATAATCAGCGCCAGTAAGGTTATCCATGCCAACGGTCTGATTTCGGGCGTGGAACGGTGACTCCAGTTCAGCCCTAACAGCAACGCTATCGGCAGAAAGGCCTGTAGCGTAGTCACAAAGAAATAACTCATATACCCGTCATCTTTCAAGTTGCAGGTGTGTTGGCTTCGTTACTTTTACACGACCCATCCGTGGGTCTCGCCCGGTTGGAACCGCGGCGGAGGGGAAAACCTGACCGCGATGACGGCGCGCTCATCGCAGCCGGGGTTGATTACTTGATACCGACGTATTTAAAGTCAAAACTGACGTCAAACGGTTTCCACCAGCGGCCCACGCCGGTTTCGCTATCGGTATGACGGTGCATGCCCGCTTTGGATGGCGGCTCGATGTGGTAAACCACTTTGTAGTTACCGACGCCCGACATTTTGATATTCGCGCCGTAGTGCGGCCCGTCACTGGCGACCATCGGCATGAAGTTGCCTTCCTGTTTGGCGCCGGTATCGGTGTTGGTCAGGGTATAGGCAATCGTCAGGTACGGCATCCATTCACCGGCGCCAATCCCGTTCTTGTTGCCTTCAACCGCGTGGATATCCGCCTCCAGGTGGATATCCGATTTTGCCGCGGGCAGGCCCATACCGCGAGGTTCCATGTCAATCGGTTGCAGATAAACCGCAGCAATCTCCATCTCATTAATGGTGACTGGCTCGCCAGCCGGATATTCCTCAAACGCCAATACGGCCGGTGCGGTGAAAATACCGGCGATGACGGCGCCAGCAATCAGACTTTTTCGCATATTCATCAAACCCATCCTCATATCAACAATGTAAAGGTCATCTTTCGTTGCAGTGCTTTTCATCACTTCATGCATCAGGCGGCAGGAGCTCGCCGCCGCATAACCGCCAATGCGACAATTGCGGCGACCAGCAGCACTGCCTGCGGTATCAGCGTTTCCACATAGGGATAAATACCCAACCCGCTGATTTCCGGTACGCCCGTCAGCAGTGTCGGTTCAAACAATTTGCCTTCAATCAGTTCCAATACGCCTTTGCCGGCAAAGACAAACGCCATCAGATACATGAAGCAACCGGTAAACATAAAGAAAGGTTTAAGCGGAAGTTTAACCACGGTGAAACGCATAATCAGGTAGGCGATAACCAGGATCACGCAGCCGATGACGAACCCCGCCAGAATGGACAGGTGCCCAACCATATTGTTCGCATCGCCCACCAGCGCATAGTAAAACAGTACGGTTTCGGCGCCTTCCCGGTAGACCGCCAGAAAACTGGTCAGCCATAACCCCATCATCGAGCCGCTGCTCAGGGAGTGCGACAGTTTTCCTTCCAGATAGGCTTTCCAGTGCTGGGCTTCCACTTTCGAAAGCAGCCAATAGCTCATGAAGAACAGCATCACGACCGCGATAAGCATCGTAATGCCTTCCAGCATTTCACGGCTGGCGCCGGAGTTGGTAAACAGCAGTTGGAACAGAACAGCGGTGAGCACGCTGCAAAACAGCGCGACATATACCGACTGACGGATAAGCGGCAGCTTGTCGTGATGCTCGTTTTTCACCAGATAGGCGACGATGGCCGCCACAATCAACAGCGCTTCCATCCCTTCGCGCACGATGATCAACAGGCTATAGATCAACAGGCTCCAGTGCGAGTCTCCTCCCTCGCCCAGCATGGTGACGGCATTCGCCAGATCCTGCTTCATCGCCTCCGCCTGCGCCTGCAACTGCTCGACGGGCTGCCCGGCGTTCATCAGGCTGACCAGCCGGGTAAAATAGCCCTCCAGGGTGGACTTGAAGGCCGCATTGCGGGAACCGATTTTGTTTTCCATCCCGCTGGCTTCAAACAGATCGAAATAGGCATCCTGCACCGCCATCATGGCGGGTTTGGCCTGCCCCTGACGATATTGCTCAATGGCCGCGAGCATGGCCTGATTAATATCGGCGGCGACTTTCCCCCAGTCGGCGTCCGGCACATCATCGGCGCTGATGCCGGTATCGCCTTCAGGCGTCGCCGTCACCGGCTGGCTGTCGCGCGTGGTGGGCAGCCCCGGCAGCAGATCTTCAATATCCTGCAACAGCGTCGTGACGCGATAGGCGACTTCACTCATCTGATCCGGCTGATTCATCATGGCGATCAGCGAGGAAAACTGCTGATTGATGGCGGCGGCCTGCTGAGCGGAACGATTCTGACGCACCGACATTTCCATCTCGGAGTTCTTAAACCCCTGATAGAGCGCCTGCTGCACGCTCTGGCTGGCTTTGCCGTACTCGCCGGCCTGATAATCGCTTATCGCCTGCGCCAGCGAGTCATCAATAATCTTGAAACTCTGCTGCCAGTACAGCGCGATATCCGTATTGTCATAAGCGCCGTGTTGCTCCTGCGCCACCAGCTTATGGCCGTCGGCCAATACCGGCTGCACCGCATTCAACTCCCCTTTCAGCCAGGAAATTTTGGCCTGCACATCGGCCAGCGGTTTCCCTTCGCCGATCATGCGGCGAATTTCGCCGAACGTTGATTCCAGCTGATAGCTTTTTTGCGCGGAGATGTTGATACGAATGGGGCCTTCAAGGTTTTCGAATACTTCGAAATAGGCCATCTGAACTTCGGTACGGGCTTCATCCGGCTTCTGCTGCTCGTACAATTGAGCCGTTTTATCCAGTCTGGACTCGATGTCCTGGATGAAGGAAGCGTAATCAGCTGCGGCTAAAGCCAGAGAACTGCCAAATAGCCAACACAACGCAAAGAAGAGTTTTTGCCACGTAGACATAATATACGGAGTGAATCGCTAATGATATTTATTATCATTATCACCCTGTAAAATGAACAAGCCTTGATTCACATCACAAAAGGGAATTTATTGGCGGAGAAAAAATGTAACATCTTGTTCCAATTCTTCCATTTGCCGTAAAACATCCAGTGTCGCCTGGGCCTCTTCTTCATCTATACGGCTCATGGCGAAGCCGACATGAACCAGAACCCAGGTGCCGATCAGCTGTTGACGATCGATGCCATCCATCACCAGGGCAATATTCACTTCACGCCGGACGCCGCAAATATCAACCCAGGCCAGTTGTCCGTCATCAGATGCCAGCTCGACGACCTTTCCCGGAATGCCTAAACACATGCTCATTCTCCACCGATATTTGGCAGGTAGTATCACCCGGCAATTTTGATAAAAATTATATTGCAATTTTTATGCCAAAATAAAAATAACGCACATAAAATCATCAATAACGCTGTGTTAAATAACGCTTCCCTTACATAAAACAGAATAAGTTTACATAACGCGTCTGTTTTTGGCATATGTTTTCTATGCATCCGCTTATCCGCTGCGAATACCTCTTCGCCAACACTGGTCATTCCGGTCAACACTCGTCATTCCCGCGGCAGTAGGCGGGAATCTCCCACTGGAATCACACACAGCCATCGGCTGATGCCCGCCTGCGCGGGCAT
This sequence comes from Brenneria goodwinii, assembly GCF_002291445.1. Classification (NCBI taxonomy): domain Bacteria; kingdom Pseudomonadati; phylum Pseudomonadota; class Gammaproteobacteria; order Enterobacterales; family Pectobacteriaceae; genus Brenneria; species Brenneria goodwinii. The sequence continues at coordinate 2,417,703 of NZ_CP014137.1, forward strand.
GACGGAACGGCGTTACCGCCACCCGGCGTCCCCGCCACCCGGCGTCCCCGCAGGCCATAGGTGGGGATCCGCTTTCGCGACGACCCATTGCCGCCGAGATACCCGCCCCCATAAATGACGAAGAAGAAAGCGACGCGGTGAAGGAATAATTTTCTCGTCAAAAGTGTCGAAACCGCCCGGCGAACGGCTGTCGACACTAATGACGAGCGCATCGCCATCCCCTGCGCAATGACCGGTCTTTCCCTCCCCGGCCCTTATCCGCTGCGGCCTGGCGATGTCAGGTTGCGACGTGGCACGAAATATGCTTTAGCGCTGTAAACCTAAATAATTCCCCACGGAGGGTATGGCTATGAACCGCTTCGTCATTGCGGAGCCCAAACGCTGTATCGGATGCAATACCTGTATGGCCGCCTGTACGCAGGTACACCGCCGTCAGGGATTGCAGACTCATCCGCGGCTAACGGTAGAACGCGATCTTGCCGGCACCGCGCCGGTATTATGCCGCCACTGTGAAGATGCGCCCTGCGCCAGAGTCTGTCCGGTTAATGCCATCACGCATCAGGATCAAGCCGTGGTGCTGAACGAAAATACCTGCATTGGCTGCAAGCTGTGCGCGATTGCCTGTCCCTTCGGCGCTATTACGCCATCAGGCAGCAAGCCGTTAGCCGTTCCGGCGACTTTCCCCCAGAATATCCCGCTGTCGATGCTCGCCGATGTGCCGGTCAGCGTCTCCTCCGTTAATCCTTTTCTGGCCTGGAATGCCGGCGTCCGCAGCGTCGCCGTGAAATGCGATCTTTGCGCTTTTCAGGAGCACGGGCCGGAGTGTGTCCGCGTGTGCCCGACCAAGGCGCTGTTTATCGTCGATGAGCGGGAGATCGAACGGGTCAGCGCCGAAAAACGCCGGCATGCGATGGAATGGCCGGCGGGCAACATGCCTTTCCCGCCAGCGGCCGATCGGGAGAATAAACTATGATGACTTCATTGGAATGGCTGGCGCTGGCGCTGACGCTCTATGCGGCTGGCGCGCTGTTATCCCTCTGCCTGGCGCGCGCCGAGTCCCTGGCTATCCTGTTAAGCGGCGTCTGTTCGGCGCTGGGCGGCCTATGCGGTCTTGCCGCCGCCCTGCCGGTATTGCTTAACGGTCGATTGCTGACGGCCGTGTTCGCCGGGCCGTTTGCCGCCTTTGCCCACTTAACGATAAGAATGGACGCGCTGGCGGCCTTTATCGTCATGGTCATTTCGCTACTGGTTATCGTCACGTCGCTCTATTCGCTGTCTTATTTACGGGAATACCGCGGACGCGCCTGGGCGATGGGGTTCTTTATGAACCTGTTTATCGCCTCAATGGTGGCGCTGGTGGTGGTCGATAACGCCTTCTATTTTATTATCCTGTTTGAAGCGATGTCGCTCAGCTCCTATTTTCTAGTGATTTCCGATCAGGACGAAGAAGCCATTAACGCCGGGCTGCTTTACTTTTTAATCGCTCACGCCGGTTCAGTGCTGATCATGATCGCTTTCTTCCTGCTGTATCGCCACAGCGACAGCCTCGACTTTGCCGATTTCCGGCAGGCCACCCTCTCCGCGCCGCAGGCGTCTATCGTATTCCTGCTGGCCTTCTTCGGCTTCGGCGCCAAGGCCGGGATGCTGCCGCTACACGGCTGGCTGCCGCGCGCGCACCCGGCCGCGCCGTCTCACGCGTCGGCATTAATGTCCGGCGTAATGGTGAAAATCGGCATCTTCGGCATTATCAAGGTGGGGATCGACCTGCTGGGCGCCACCGAAATCTGGTGGGGCGTCGTCGTGCTGGCGTTCGGCGCCGTCTCTTCGGTGCTTGGCGTGCTCTATGCCCTGGCCGAACACGATATCAAACGATTGCTGGCGTACCACACCGTGGAAAATATCGGCATCATTCTGATGGGCGTCGGCGTGGGCATGATCGGCATCGCCGCGCACCACCCGCTGCTGGCGGTTCTCGGCCTGTTGGGCGGCCTGTACCACCTGCTGAACCATGCCGTATTTAAAGGGCTGCTGTTCCTGGGCGCCGGTGCGGTGATTTACCGTCTGCACAGCAAAGACATGGAAAAAATGGGCGGCCTGGCGCGTTTGATGCCGTATACCGCGCTGGCCTTTTTGATCGGCTGTATGGCGATTTCCGCGCTGCCGCCGTTGAACGGGTTTGTCAGCGAATGGTTCACTTACCAGTCGCTGTTTACCCTCAGTCGCGAGGGCAGCTTTTCACTGCGGCTGGTCGCGCCAATCGCCATCGTCATGCTGGCGATCACCGGGGCGCTGGCGGCCATGTGCTTCGTCAAAGTCTACGGCATCAGCTTTTCCGGCGCGCCCCGTAGCGAGAAAGCCGCTCAGGCGCGGGAAGTGCCCTGGCCGATGACCGCCGCCATGTGGCTGCTTGCGCTGTTATGTATCGCGCTCGGCGTCGGCGCCAGCGCAGTGGCGCCGGTGGTAAGCCGGGTGGCCGCCAGCCTGACGGGCACCGCCGCGCCGCTGGTGGCGCAGGGCATGCTGGTATTTCCCGGCGATCCAGGTCAAACCGCATTATCCGCGCCGCTTATTTTCATTCTGCTGCTGGCCCTGCCGCTCCTGCCGTTACTGCTCTATATCGGCGCGAAAGGCTCCCGGCTGAATTTCCGCCGCCGCGGCACGCCCTGGGCCTGCGGCTATGCCTACGAGGCCTCGATGGCGGCGTCCGCCGCCAGTTTCACCCAGCCATTACGCGTGATGTTCGCCCCGTTGTACCGCATGCGTAAAACCCTGGACCCGGCCCCGATGATGCAAAACGCGCTGGACAAAACCACGCTGGCGGCCGGGCGAACAGAGCCGATCTGGGATACGCGCCTGGTTATGCCTGCGGTCAATCTGGCGCAGCGCGTGGGGCGGATGACGCAACGGATTCAGCATGGCGACTTTCGGGTCTATTGTCTGTATGTGGTCGCGGCCCTGGTGATCCTGCTGCTGACGACGATGGCCTGAGGAGAACATGATGATCGCTGAAAGCTCAATCACAGGAACGATAAACTCAGGGGCGCTGGCCGCGCCCGTATCCAGCCTGATAGCCTGCGCGGTTATTCAGGCGTTGGTTCTGCTGGCGCTGGCCCCGTTGATGTCCGGTATGGCGCGGGTCATCCGCGCCAAGATGCACTCCCGCCAGGGGCCGGGCGTACTGCAAGACTATCGCGACATTTTCAAGCTGCTGAAACGTCAGGATGTGTCGCCACAGCAGGCGGGCGGCGTTTTTCGCCTGATGCCTTACATTCTGATCGGTACGATGTTGCTGGTCGCCATGACGCTGCCCATCGTCACCTGGGTATCGCCGTTTGGCGCCGCGGGCGATGTGATTACGTTGCTCTATCTGTTCGCCCTGTTCCGCTTCTTCTTTGCGCTGGCTGGTCTTGATTCCGGCAGCAGCTTTGCCGGTATCGGAGCCAGCCGCGAACTGACGCTGGGTGTTTTGGTTGAACCCATCATGATTCTGGCGCTGCTGGTGGTCGCGCTGATTGCCGGCTCCACCAACATCGGCAACATCAGCAGCGTGCTGGCAGGCAACCATTGGCTATCGCCGACCGCCACCATGATGGCGTTGCTGGCCTGCGCTTTCGCCACCTTCATCGAAATGGGGAAAATCCCCTTCGACGTGGCCGAGGCCGAACAGGAGCTACAGGAAGGCCCGCTGACGGAATATTCCGGCGCGGCGCTGGCGCTGTTGAAATGGGGGATCAGCCTGAAGCAGGTGGTGGTCGCCACCCTGTTCCTTTCTATTTTCGTCCCGTTCGGCAAAGCCGAAACCTTGACGTTGACCGCGCTGGCGGGAGGCACAATCGCGTTTCTTATTAAACTGATCGTGGTGTTTTTCGTCGCCGCGATCGTTGAAAACAGCCTGGCGCGCGGACGCTTTCTGCTCACCGGGCATGTGACCTGGCTGGGCTTCGGCGTCGCCGCGCTGGCGTTCGTTTTCTATCTTACCGGTCTATAAGGAGTAAGCATTCATCATGGATATTTTCATCATAAAGAATGTTGCCCTTGCGACCATCCTGCTGCCGTTTTTCGGCGCGCTGCTGATAGCATGCCTGCCGCTGCGACAGGCCAAAGGGTTATGCATTCTGTTTGCCCTGCTGGCGACGCTTGGCATGGCGTGGCTGGGCTACGGCTATCTGGCCGGGGGCAAAACCGACCTTGCCTATACCCTATACCGCTATGGTCAGGCTGAGCTCTTTGGTTTTCTGTTCGACAGAATCAGCCTGCTGATTGGCTTCGCCGTGGTGTTCCTCGGCCTGTTGGTCAGCATTTATTCCACCGGTTACCTGACGTTGGGCAACCGGGAGCATCCGCACGAAGGCACCAACCGTTATTACGCCTTTCTGCTGGTGTTCATCGGCGCGATGGCCGGCGTTACGCTGTCATCCACCCTGCTGGGACAACTGCTGTTTTTCGAAATCACCGGCGGCTGCTCCTGGGCGCTCATCGGCTACTACCAGCAGCCCAAATCACTGCGTTCGGCGCTGAAAGCGCTGCTGGTAACGCACATCGCGTCCATCGGGCTTTATCTGGCGGCGGCCTATCTGTTTGTGCAAACGGGAACCTTCGCGCTGAGCGCGCTGGCGCAGTTGGACACTAACGGCAAAATCATCGTGTTCAGCGGCATTCTATTTGCCGCCTGGGGGAAATCGGCCCAGCTTCCGCTGCATATGTGGCTGCCTGACGCCATGGAAGCGCCAACGCCGGTCAGCGCTTATCTGCACGCCGCCTCGATGGTGAAAGTGGGCGTCTATATTTTCGCCCGGGCGATCTTATCCGCCGAGCAGGTGCCGCACATTATTGGCGTCGTCGGCATCGTGATGGCAACCATCACCATGGTATACGGCTTTATCATGTATCTGCCGCAAAAAGACATGAAGCGGCTACTGGCCTACTCCACCATTACCCAACTGGCCTACATTTTCTTTGCGCTGTCGCTGGCGACGTTCGGCTCGCGCATGGCGTTCGACGCGGGCGTGGCCTACATCTTCAACCACGCCTTTGCCAAGAGCCTGTTTTTCCTGGTGGCCGGCGCGCTCAGCTACAGCTGCGGCACCCGGATGTTGCCGAAACTTAAGGGCATAATGCGGAAAATGCCGCTGCTGGGCGTCGGATTCTGCGTCGCGGCGCTGGCCATTGCCGGCGTGCCGCCGTTTAACGGTTTCTTCAGTAAGTTTCCCCTGTTCGCCGCCGGTTTTAGTCTGTCGCGGGAGTACGTCTGGCTGTTGCCGTTGCTGATTATCACGCTGATTGAGTCGGTAGCCAGTTTTGCCTGGCTTCTCTACTGGTTCGGCCGCACCGTACCGGGGGAACCATCCGAAGAAGTTGCGACTGCCACGCCCGTTCCGTGGGCCATGCAGGGGGTGTTGATCGTGCTGATCGTCATGTCGGTATGTTCAAGCGTTATAGCCGCCATCTGGCTGAACTAAGGATGAATGATAATGACTGGATCCTTGATCATTAATAACCTGGCCGGGTTGCTGATTATCACTTCCCTGCTGGTAATCTGCGCCCGCCGTCCGACGGTATCGGCCTGTCTGTATGCTTTACAGTCTCTGGTATTGGTGCTGATTTTCCTCTCGCTGGCCGATCTGCTGCAGGCCCATCAGCTTTATATGTGGTCCCTGAGCGCGTTTATCACCAAGGTGATACTGGTTCCCGCCATCATGTACCGCGCGTTTCGCAAACTGGACGATCCGAAAGCCGATGGCGGCGTGGTCAGCCCGGCGGTCATTATTCTGCTGGCGACCCTGATTATGGTGCTGTGCTACTTCGTGGTGGCGCCGGTTCAATTACCGATGGTGAATTCGCTGAAACCGGCGCTGGCGGTATCCCTCGGGCACTTCATGATCGGCCTGCTGTGCATCGTTACCCAGCGCAATATCCTTAAACAGGTATTCGGCTATTGCCTGATGGAGAACGGCGCGCACCTAACGCTGGCGCTGCTGGCGAACCGGGCGCCGGAACTGGTGGAAATCGGCATCGCCACCGACGCGATTTTCGCGGTGATCGTCATGGCGTTGATGGCGCGGAAAATCTACCGGACGCTCAACACGCTGGATGTGCAACAGCTAACGGCGCTGAAAGGGTGAATAATATGACCAATACCGACCTCCTTCTCACCCTGCTCGCCACGCCGCTCGTTACCGCGCTGCTGGCTTTCCTGTGCCGATTCGCCGGCGCTCAGGCGCGCACGCTGGTGAGCGTTATCCATCTGCTGGGCATTATCGCCCTGCTGGCGGTTTCCATGCAGCAGGTCTGGCTGGTGTACCAGAGCGGCGAAATCCTGGCCGTACACAACTGGCTGCATCTCGACAGCCTCAGCGCCCTGTTTCTGGCTATCCTCGGCATTATCGGCTTTATAACCGGGCTGTACTCCCTCGGCTATATGCGCCATGAGGTCAACGGCGGCGAAATCACCATTACCACCCTGTGCGACTACTACGGCTTCTTCCATCTGTTTCTGTTCACCATGTTGCTGGTGATCACCAGCAACAACCTGATTCTGATGTGGGCCGCCATTGAAGCCACCACGTTGAGTTCCGCCTTTCTGGTCGGCCTCTACGGACAGCGCTCTTCGCTGGAAGCCGCCTGGAAATACATCATCATCTGTACGGTCGGCGTCGCTTTCGGGCTATATGGCACCGTTCTGGTGTACTCCAACGCCGCCAGCGTGATGGCGGAGCCGGGAGACGCCATCTTCTGGACGGAAGTGCTGAAACGCGCGGGCGAACTGGACGGCACCTTGATGCATCTGGCGTTCATCTTCATCATCATCGGTTTCGGCACCAAAACCGGCCTGTTCCCGATGCATGCCTGGCTGCCGGATGCGCACAGCGAGGCGCCAAGCCCTACCAGCGCGCTATTGTCCGCGGTGTTGCTGAACTGCGCGCTGCTGGTGATTGTGCGCTATTACATCATCGTCAGCGCCGCCATCGGTTCCGACTTTCCCCGCACGTTGCTGCTGGTTTTCGGCATGTTGTCGGTCGCCGTCGCCGCATTTCTGATCCTGGTTCAGCGCGATATGAAACGCCTGCTGGCCTATTCCAGCGTCGAAAACATGGGGCTGATCGCCGTGGCGCTGGGAATTGGCGGCCCGCTGGGCATTCTCGCCGCCTTACTGCACACCCTGAATCACAGTCTGGCGAAAACGCTGCTGTTCTGCGGCTCCGGTAACGTCCTGCTGAAATACGGCACGCGCGATATGGATGCGATTAAAGGCATTATGCGCGTTACCCCGCTCACCGGCGCGCTGTTGGCCGGCGGCGCGCTGGCGCTGGGCGGCATGCCGCCTTTCAATATATTTCTTAGCGAATTCATGACCGTGAGCGCAGGGCTCAGCGCCGGGCACGTATGGCTGGTGATTATCCTGTTGGCGCTGCTGACCGTGGTGCTGGCCGGGTTGGTGCGCATGGTCGCCGGCACCGTGCTGGGCAATAGCCCGGAAGCGGTCGCCAAGGGGGAACTGGGTATCATGACCACCGCGCCGATGGTTGTGCTGCTGGTCCTGATGCTGGTGATGGGCACGCATATTCCCCAGCCGGTTATCCGGCTGCTGGAAAACGCGACGGCCATCGTCAGCAACGCCAGCGCGGGTCAAAACAACGAAATTGAACTGAATAGCCCGTTTCTGATGCCCTGGCAACGCCCCGCTCAACGCCCTGCCGCCGCCGTCAAAACCCGCGAACTATCCATGGCTGAACGTTCAGTGTTAACCCCTTCCCGTCAGGAGACGTACCGTGATGAATGAAAAACCAGCTTCCGCCCAGGGATCCCATGCCGATGAACTCGGCGCCGGCTACGCCGCTCGGGTGAGACAGCGCTTCCCGGCCGCCATTCTGGAGGAAGAACGGCAAACATCGAACCAGCTCACCCTGACCGTCAAACTGAATATGCTGCCGGAAGTGGTTGAATTCCTTTATTACCAACAGGGAGGATGGCTGCCGGTTCTGTTTGGTAACGATGAACGCTCGCTGAATGGCTATTTTGCCATTTACTACGCGCTGTCGATGGAGGAAGGCGAGAAGTGCTGGGTGATTATCAAAGCGCTGGTCGACCCGGATAACCCGGAATTTCCCTCGGTGACGCCCCGCGTACCGGCCGCCGTCTGGGGCGAGCGCGAAGTCCGCGATATGTATGGACTGATCCCGGTCGGCTTGCCCGATGAACGCCGGCTGGTGCTGCCGGACGACTGGCCGGACGATCTCTATCCGCTGCGTAAAGACGCTATGGATTATCGTCAGCGGCCGGAGCCGACCCGCGATGACGAGTCCTATACCTTCACCAATGAAGCCACCGGCGCAACCCGCGTCGTACCCATCGGGCCGCTGCACATCACTTCGGACGAACCCGGTCACTTCCGCCTGTTCGTGGACGGAGAACAGATTATTGATGCCGACTACCGTCTGTTCTATGTACACCGGGGAATGGAAAAGCTGGCGGAAACGCGCATGGGTTATAACGAAGTCACCTTTCTGTCAGACCGGGTGTGCGGCATCTGCGGCTTTACCCACAGCGTGGCTTATTCCACCTCTATCGAAAATGCGTTAGGCATTGTCGTTCCGCCGCGGGCGCACGCTATTCGCAGTATTTTGCTGGAAGTGGAGCGTCTGCACAGCCACCTGCTGAATATCGGGCTTTCCAGCCACTTCGTCGGTTTCGACACCGGATTTATGCAATTTTTCCGCGTTCGTGAAAAGTCGATGACCATCGCCGAGATGCTTACCGGCGCGCGTAAAACCTATGGTCTGAATCTGATTGGCGGTATCCGCCGCGACATCCTGAAAGACGACCGGTTAAAGACCATCAAACTGATTAGGGAAATGCGCGCCGAGGTCAGCCAACTGACCGATATGCTGCTCAGTACGCCGAATATGGCGCAGCGCACCCAGGGTATCGGCATCCTCAACAAGAAAGTCGCCCGCGATTACAGCCCGGTTGGCCCGATGATCCGCGCCAGCGGCTTTAAGCGGGATATGCGCATCGATCATCCCTATGCCGGCTATCTGGATCTGCCGATGGAACTGCATCATCTGGATGCGGGCGATGTCTATTCCCGGGTGCTGGTGCGGGTGCGCGAGGTATTCACCTCCATGGCGATGATTGAATATGGTCTGGACAACCTGCCTGAAGGCCCGCTGCTCAACGAGCACTTCACCTATCAGCCGCACAAATTTGCGCTGGGCTATGCCGAGGCGCCGCGCGGTGAAGACGTCCACTGGAGCATGACCGGCGACAACCAGAAACTGTTCCGCTGGCGCTGCCGCGCCGCCACCTATGCCAACTGGCCGGTGCTGCGCTACATGCTGCGGGGCAACACCGTTTCCGATGCGCCGCTGATTATCGGCAGCCTGGATCCCTGCTATTCCTGTACCGACCGGGTGACGCTGGTCGATGTGCGCAAACAGAAAATCACCACCGTGCCCTATAAAGAAATAGAACGTTACGGTCTGGAACGTACCCGTTCGCCGCTCAAGTAGAGGGATGAATCATGTTGAAACTGTTTAAAACCATCCTCAAGGCAGGCAACAGTACGGTGAAATACCCGTTTAAACCGTTGGAGGTGTCGGCGGGATTTCGCGGCAAACCACAATACGACGCCAAACAATGCATCGCCTGTGCCGCATGCACTACGGCCTGTCCGGCCAATGCGCTGACGATGGAAACCGATGTCGTCAACGGCACCCGCACCTGGCAGCTTTTTCTCGGCCGCTGCATCTTCTGCGGACGTTGCGAAGAGGTCTGCCCGACCCGCGCCATCGTGCTATCGCAGGAGTTCGAAATGGCCGTCGCCAATAAGGCCGACCTTTATCAACGGGCCACGTTTAACCTGCTGAACTGCCGCGTTTGCCACCGCCCTTTCGCGCCGCAAAAAGAGGTGGAATACGCCATGGCGCTGATGGCGCAGTCCGGTTTGTCCGAAGAGGCGGTGGCGGCGCGGCGGCACCATTTTGAAACCTGCCCGGAGTGTAAACGTAAACAGAACATGGACAACAAAGACAATGTGATGCTGAGCCGGTATGTTTTTCCTCCGGCCGGCACCGCGTCAGCGACGGTCAAGGGGAGCAAATCATGAGCACTCAGTCTACTGGCGCCGAGCAGCACTACCGGAGTACACCGATCGTATTGGATGAACAGGCGCAGAAACTCAAGAAAACCCTGCTGAAAGATATCCAACGTTCGGCCTACGTTTACCGCGTCGACTGCGGCGGCTGCAACGGTTGCGAAATAGAAATTTTCGCCGCCATCACCCCACTGTTCGACGCCGAACGCTTTGGCATCAAAGTGGTGGCGTCGCCCCGTCATGCCGACATTCTGCTGTTCACCGGCGCGGTGACGCGCGCCATGCGAACGCCGGCGCTGCGCGCCTATGCATCGGCCCCCGATCCGAAAATCTGCATCTCTTACGGCGCTTGCGGCTGCGGCGGCGGGATTTTCCACGATCTGTACTGCGTCTGGGGCGGCAGCGATACCATTGTGCCGATAGACGTCTATATTCCCGGTTGCCCGCCGACGCCCGCCGCCACCATTTATGGTTTTGCCGTCGCGCTCGGTCTGCTGGAGCAGAAACTGCACGGTAGCGATCATCAGCAGGCCGATGATGAAAAAGCAGCCTTGATTCATCCCGGCGTACCGTTGGATTTGCGCGTGCTGCTGGAACGGGAGGCGCGACGGATGGCGGGGTATCGCCAGGGGCGGGAAATCTGCGACGCCTTTTTAGCCCGGATGGAACAGCAATCCCTGGATGGCCTGGATCAGCGTATCGGCGACTGGCTGCAACAGCATAACGATCCGCGGCTGAATGAGATTGTCGGCCGGCTGCAACAAATTTACCTGTCACTGCTGAAGGGGGAAAACGGCCGATGAACAGTCAGGTGATTTTCTATGCCCTGAACCAAAAGTTTCTCGACAGCAAGGACAAGGTGCCGGAACAGGCGCAACAGGTGATGTATTACTCGCTGTCGATTGGTCACCACGTCGGGGTTATCGACTGTCTGAAGCGGATACTGACCTGCCCGCTGGCGGACTATCGGCATTGGATCGGACAACTCCCCGACGGAGAAGCGCAGCGAAAAATGGCCGGTCTGATGAAATTCGGCGAGATCGTCATTGATAGCAGCCATACCAAACTGCTGGGACAGGCTTTCAGCGATTTATCCGCCGGGCAGGATGCCTATCCCGATTGGACGGACACCCTGCTCGCCTATCTGCGGGCGATTGAACAGGAAACGGCGCTTTATTTAATGGTGAAACGGATTGATGACTGAACCAATCGAACGCGCGGACAATATGGTGCTGACCGTGGGTAACAGTATGATGGGGGATGATGGCGCCGGGCCGTTGCTGGCCGAACGCATGCGGCAAAACCCGGTGGCCGGCTGGTCGGTGATTGACGGCGGCGTCATTCCTGAGAATGCGGCCCATCGGCTGCGCGCCTTACGGCCTAAACGGCTGCTGGTGGTGGATGCGACCGATATGGGGCTGCCGCCCGGCGAAATACGCATTATCGATCCGCGGCGGATCGCGCAGGATTTACTGATGAACACTCACAATCTGCCGTTGAATTTTTTGATCGAACAGTTGCAGGAAGATATTGCGGAAGTGATTTTCGTCGGTATCCAGCCGGCGCTTGTCGCATTCTACTGTCCGCTCAGTCGGGAAGTCGAACAGGCGGTGGAGCAGATCCGCCAGCGATTGCCCGGCTGGCAGGGGAATGGCGGTTTTCAGGCGCTGTAGCGTTACTCAGCGCCTGAAGTAAAGGGGATAGCCTATCCCCTGATAGGCTCGCCATAGTTCACAGTTAAAAACGCTGCCAATCATCATTCCGCTGAGCGCTGACCGGCAGCAGCGGCGCTTTCCCTCCCATCCCCGTCGGCTGCGGCGCAACGGTTTTCTGCCAGTGTTCCGTCTGCCGGTTATCATTATCCTCAAGCTGGAAAACATCCACCGCCGCCGACAGTTCGCTGGTTTGTTGATCCAGTTTGGCCGCGGCTTCCGCCGATTGTAATACCAGCGCCGCATTCTGTTGCGTCACGCCGTCTATTTCATGGATCGCCTGGCTAATTTGACTGATGCCGTGAGTTTGCTCATCGGTAGCGGCGGCGATTTCGCCGATCAGCTCGTTAACATGATTAATTGCGGTAATAATGGCTGCCATCGCCTCGCCGGACTGGCGAACCTGATCGGCGCCGGTCGAGACACGGGATACCGACTCGGCGATCAGCGCCTCAATCTCTTTCGCCGCCTGCGCGCTGCGCTGCGCCAGGGTACGGACTTCACCAGCCACCACCGCGAATCCCCTGCCCTGTTCTCCGGCTCTGGCGGCCTCAACCGCCGCATTGAGCGCCAGGATATTGGTCTGGAAGGCGATGCCGTTAATCACCGTGGTGATGTCGGCCACCTTACGCGAGCTGGCGCTGATATCATCCATCGTGTTCATGACGCTGTTGCTGATTTCACCGCCTTTTGTCGCCGCGCCAAAGGCTTCCCGCGCCAGTTCTCGCGCCTGATAAACATTCTCTGCGGTTTGTTTCACCGTGGCGCTGATCTGCTCCATACTGGCGGCCGTTTCCTGTAGCGCGGCCGCCTGCTGTTCCGTCCGGCTGGAAAGATCGTCGTTGCCATTCTTGATATTGGCGGTGCCGTTATCGATCGCCGTCGCGCTTTGACGAATAACCGTGACGGTATCACGCAGGCTTTTCTGCAACCGTTTGATATCCGGGATCAAGCGGCCCGCGCAGTTCCGGCCGAACTCGGCCAGATCGCCCGCCAGCCGGCCCGCGGTTAGCTGGGCCAGATGCGACTTGAGAACCCCAATAGGAATAACCAGATAATTTCTCAGATAATACTCGGTAAATATCAACACCATAATGCCAATTATCATGGCCGCGACCAGGACGTTTCGATTATGGATATTGTATTCGTTTACCACGGGAATAAATTCCGACGCGGTAATTTGATCGGTGTATGCCTTAACATTATCGCCAAAGGCCAAACTAATCGGCGGATAAATGCCACGGAATATCCGATAAAACTCATCTTGATTATTTTGTTGCAACGCGGCATTCATAGGATCAATCGCCGCTGAAATTAACGTTGACCAATTATGGGTAATTTCATCAAGCGTCGCCTGTTCCACCCCAATATGCTCCGACGATTTGAAGTTCTCCAACGATTCCTTGGAATTTTTTATGGCAATCTGCGCCATATCCAGCGTTTTCTTCGCATTGTCCCCATCGTCATGCTGCAAATAATCCATTGTTCGCTCCATACGGGTAACGGCTCTGAAATACTGATCGCTGCCATAGACCAGATAGGAGTACGTTTTTCGCTGCGTTTCATTTTTACTAAGTAAATCAGTCGCCTGACGAAGCGAGTAAAGACTATAACCTGATGCTAATCCCCAGATCGCCAGCAGCATAGCCACTATAATTAGCACCATAATTCTTATGCTAATATTCTTTAGAAAGCTCATAATACACCCCATGAATTTACCAAACGCCGTTCACACCAAGATGATATTGGGATACTTTTTTTAATCATGACGCTGTCGCTGCAATGCTACGCACAGGCCGCCCGCTGACGCAGGGGAAACGCCTGAATTAATCATTAATTAGAAGCACTGCTGCAGGAAATCCGATATATCCAAAAGCGAGATCAATATAAAAGTAGAGGCTCCTTTCCGGCTTGGGGATAAATAAAGTATAGGCGTTAATGTTAATATAGAGAAAGAGCGGGCGATAAGAATATCCCGCATCGCCCATTGCCTGACACTCGTCGTCAAATCTGCCGAAACAGCCTCTCTATCGTCGTCACCCTCGACATCAGCACAATGACTCCCCAATACATAAAAACAAAAAAACATTATTATTCAATATATTAAAATAACCACACAATTATTGGCATAAAAAGTGCCTATAAATAGTGATGTGTCACGCGATTAATCATGTCGACACCAAATTTTTTCACCTGACTCCAGGTCGGAGACGATGTCATGAACCGGTTCGTTATTGCAGACTCAAGGAAGTGTATTGGTTGCCGCACTTGTGAAATAGCCTGTGTTCTGGCCCACAGCGACGGCAAAACGTCCTCATTATCGCCAGAACATTTTTCGCCGCGTCTCAAAGTGGTGAAAGGGCTGAATATCAGCACCACCGTTCAATGCCGCCAGTGTGAAGATGCGCCCTGCGCCACGGTGTGTCCGAATGGCGCCATCATCCACGCGGATGACTGTATCAAGGTGCAACAGGAAAAATGCATCGGCTGTAAGACATGCGTTGTCGCCTGCCCTTACGGCGCGATGTCCGTGATCGTCAAGCCCATTGCCCGCATCGGCCAGTATCAGGCGCTGGGCCAGCGTATAAAAGCCGAGGCGCATAAATGCGATCTGTGCGAAGGGCGGGCGGCGGGCCCGGCCTGCGTTGAAGTTTGCCCGATGAAGGCATTACGACTGATCGGCCGTGATGATATTCAGGCTATGATCCAGCAAAAACAACGGCGAGCGGCGCTTGATGAAGCCGCAGGAATGCAGTTCTGACAAGGTACGCTGAAGGAGAATAATCATCATGCAGAAAGTTATCACCGTCTGTCCTTATTGCGGGTCAGGCTGCAAAATTCACCTGCTGGTTGAAAACGGTAAAGTTGTCGGCGCTGAAGGCGCCAACGGGCATACCAACGAAGGCGAACTGTGCCTTAAAGGTTATTATGGCTGGGATTTTCTTAACGACACCAAGCTGCTGACGCCACGGTTGAAACAGCCGCTGATCCGGCGTCGGAAAGGCGAACCGTTTGAAGCGGTATCCTGGGATGAGGCGATCGCCTTCGCCAGCTCACGCCTGAAAGCCATTAAAGAGAAGTACGGCGCCGAATCCATTATGCACACCGGTTCATCGCGCGGCCCCGGTAACGAAACCAACTACGTTATGCAAAAATTCGCCCGCGCCGTAACCGGCAATAACAACGTCGATTGCTGCGCCCGGGTTTGTCACGGCCCCTCCGTCGCCGGATTACGGGTAACCTTGGGCAACGGAGCGATGAGCAACTCCATCAACGAAATCGAGCATACCGAATGTATTCTGGTGTTCGGCTATAACGCCGCCGATTCGCATCCTATCGTGGCGCGCCGTATCCTGAAGGCCAAAGAGCGCGGAGCCAAAATCATCGTCTGCGATCCCCGCCACATCGAAACGGCGCGTATCGCCGATCTGTGGCTGCCGCTGAAAAACGGCTCCAATATGGCGTTAGTCAATGCCTTTGCCAACGTGCTGATTAACGAAGGTCTTTACAACGAGGAGTATGTCGCCCGCCATACGGAAGGGTTTGAGGAATATAGCCAGATTGTCGCCAAATATACGCCGGAATATGTCGCGGACATCACCGGACTGTCTCCGCAGTTGGTGCGCGAGGCGATGCGCATGTTTGCCGCCGCCCCATCCGCCACCATTTTGTGGGGGATGGGCGTCTGTCAGTGGGGCCAGGGCGTGGATGTGGTCAAGGGCTTGTCCGGGTTGGCGCTGTTGACCGGTAATCTGGGGCGGCCAAACGTGGGCGTCGGCCCGGTACGCGGCCAGAACAATGTTCAGGGCGCCTGCGACATGGGCGCCCTGCCGGATATGTTCCCCGGCTATCAATCGGTTACCGATGAACAAGTCCGCCATAAATTCGCCAAAGCCTGGGGCGTGGCGAGCCTGTCGGACAAAATCGGCTACTCGCTTACCGATGTGCCGCACAAGATCAAAGAAGGCAAAATCCGGGCAAACTATGTGATGGGAGAAGATCCGCTGCAAACCGAGCCGGACCTATCCATGATGCGGGAAGCGTTCAACGAGCTGGAACTGCTGATCGTACAGGATATCTTCATGACCAAAACCGCGTCGGTGGCCGACGTGATCCTGCCCGCCACCTCCTGGGGCGAACACGAAGGCGTTTATTCCGCCGCCGACCGCGGCTTTCAGCGCTTTTACAAGGCGGTAGAGCCGAAAGGGGACGTCAAACCCGACTGGGAAATCATCAGCCTGATGGCGACCGCGCTCGGTTATCCCATGCATTACAACAACACCCAGGAAATCTGGGATGAACTGCGCCATTTATGCCCGTCGTACTACGGCGCGACCTATGAAAAAATGGCCGGTCTGGGATACGTTCCCTGGCCCTGCGCCACCGAAGACAGCCCTGGTACGCCGTGGCTGTACGAAGGCAATCAATTTGCCCGCCCCGGCGGTAAAGGATTGCTCTTCGCTACCGAGTGGCGTCCGCCGATGGAACTGGTTGATGAAGATTACCCGCTGGTGCTGTGCACCGTGCGTGAAGTCGGCCATTACTCCTGCCGTTCCATGACCGGTAACTGCACAGCGCTGCAAACGCTGGCGGACGAACCCGGTTACGTGCAGGTCAATCCCGAAGACGCCGAGCGGTTGGGACTGCGCGATCAACAACTGACCTGGGTTTCCTCACGGCGCGGCAAGGTGATTACCCGCGTCGCCGTCAGCGAACGCGTTAATAAAGGCGCGGTGTATATGACCTATCAATGGTGGATTGGCGCCTGTAATGAGCTGACGCTGGATCACCTCGACCCGATTTCCAAAACGCCGGAATACAAATATTGCGCCGTCAAACTGGAAGCGATAGAGAACCAGCAATGGGCGGAAAATTATGTCCAGCAGGAATACAGCCAGTTGAAGTCCCACCTGCGTAAGACGGCGGAAGAGATCCGGTAATAGCCAGTGCGGCGCTGTCTCTGGTCATAATTATCGGTATATGTAAGCTCAGTGCTATTTCGTGCGCCACAATGCCGCCGTTTTTATGCTACCTCGTAGCACGCGCCCGACACGGGGCGGCTCAATCGCCGCCCGCCCCGTGACCCCAGGCTTGCGGCTGAAATTATGCCGCTGCGCGGTTCCATCGGTGTTCTCGACCGCTATTCGAGCCGTCAGTGACGCGTTCCCGACGCGGCACTGGCTCTCGCCGCATCCATGCGGCTCGCTCGACGGTCAAGTCCACCGCTGCATAATTTTTTACGCCGAGTAACGGCAAAACCCGCCATAAACCCTTGCATTTGTGTCTAAGGAACTGGCGGAGGGCATGGGAATTTCCCGCTCACTCCATATCTTCGATAGCCTTGACGGAAATCCCCATTCGCTGCATACGCGATAGCAGCGTGGTGCGTTTCAAGCCCAGCTTGGCGGCGGCGCCTTTCGGGCCGGCGACGATGCCGTTGGTTTCCTTCAGCACCCGGATAATCCGTTGACGTTCAGACTCTTCATCATCATCTTCCATGACGGGCGACGGCTCCGGTACGCCTTTGGCCGCCGCCGGAGAAGGCTTGGGCGTGTCAAGGGGCGACAGATGATGCTGCAATTCAGCCAATTGCAAATTCAGCGTGGTGCCTTTCGTCAGGATCACGGCGCGCTCAATGACATTCTCCAACTCACGCACATTTCCCGGCCAGGGCAGCTTACTCAGTTGACGCAGCATTTCGGAAGGAATGCTATCTATGGTTCGGTTCATACGCCGTGCGATCTTGCGGGTAAAAAACTTCGCCAGCAGCGGAATATCTTCCGGCCGCTCGCGCAACGGCGGAATGACGATAGGAAAGACATTCAACCGGTAATAGAGATCGCTGCGATACTCCCGATCGGCCACCATCTGTTTCAGATCGCGATTGGTGGCGGCGATCAGGCGAACATCAACCGAAATAACTTTGCTGCCCCCCAAGCGCTCTATTTCGCGCTCCTGTAACACCCGCAACAGTTTCGGCTGAAGCTCTAAAGGAATATCCCCCACTTCATCCAGAAACAGCGTGCTCTTATCCGCCATCTCGAAACGCCCCTGCCGCTGACTTGTCGCGCCGGTAAACGCGCCTTTTTCATGCCCGAACAGATCGCTTTCCAATAATCCGGAAGGGATCGCCGCGCAATTCATTTTCACCATCCGTTTCGCCTTGCGCGGACTCAAACTATGGATAGCCCGCGCGATCAGTTCTTTCCCGGTTCCGGTTTCCCCCAGAATAAGCACCGTACTATCGCTGCCGGCCACCATTTCCACCTGTTCCAGTACCTGACGAATGGCGGCGCTACGGCCAATGATTTCACCAAAGGCGCCGTCGCCCTGACTTTGAATATGTTCCGTCAACTGTTCGGTCAGATAAAAATTTTCGTGGATCAGACTGTCTTTCAGGCGGGTAATTTGCTCATAGGCCAGCGCGTTATCCAGCGCAATCGCGATGCGCGACGCAATCTGACTCAGGAGTTTCATCTCTGCATCATTGACCGATAGCGCAATACCGTGAGCCAGTTCCAGCACGCCCAGCACGCGACTGCCGAAAGCCAGCGGCAGCAGGCAGGCATGATTTAATCCGCTGTCAAACCACTGCGCCAGATAACGTGGCTGACCGGGTTGGGTAATTCGATCCCCGTTATTGATGAGCATCGGCTTATTGTTGCGCATGACGTCCGCCGCCAGCGTATCGGAAAGCGCCTGTTCGCCTTCCCGCCACTGCGGCGCATGCCCTGAAAGGTAATGGGTGGCGTAATATTTCAGCGTCTTGTCGTCGTCATCGCTATCCCTGAATGCCAGGGCCACAAAGTCGATATGAAAAAAGCGGTGGATCTCTTTTGAAATTTCCTGGGCCAGCGCTTTCAGCTCCAGTTTGGAAATAACGGTGTTAGTCACATCAACCAGAATGCGGTAATGATCGCGTTCATGGCGTAGCGTCTCTTCTTCACGCCGCGCCAGCTCGCGTTCGCTGATATTCTCCAGCGCCAGCGTAATCACACCGGATAGCGCCTGAAAAAAAGCGATTTCACTGTCATCGAACCGGCTGCCGTCCGTTTTTATGAACTCAATGCCCCCCAAAGCGCGGTGCGGCGTCAATAACGGCAGTTGGCAATAGTCGCTGAGTCCGGCGTAGGCCGGTTGATCCATCAGGTGGGGAAAATCGTGCTGGAAATGAACTTTGTCGCAATGCAGCAGCGTATGGGTATTCCATACCACGCCGCCCGGACCATCCAATAGCAGCAGGGTTTCTTCGTTACAGCGCGTTTTATTCGTGTCGCGGTCATGGTAATAAAACGAAGTTTGATTATGCAGCGGATCGATCAATAAGAGATTGACCCGGCCAAACCGTACGACAGAAAAAGAGAGGCTATCCAGCACCTGCAACAGTGAATCGATACTGCGCTGCTGCAACAATGTCTGCGACACCTTCAGCAAAGTGTCCTGCCACAGAATCGACAACCGTGATGGAAAATCCGTCAGCCTTATCGCCATAACAACCAGAATAAATCACCATGAACAACGTGGTTAATAGTGTAGGAGTTAACAGACAAAAATCCTATGTCGCCATGCCAATAGGTTGATCTGAATCGTACTTAAAAGACCTATTCCACACATAAGAAGCAGAACCCCTTACTCGTTTCAGTACGCCTTGAACGCCATGTTAGCGGCAACGGCGTCTGGCGCCATACTCAAATAATTCTTATTGGTCATTTATCAATTAACATAAATTCCACTTTTACTTATCAAAACAAAACAATTACTCCCCATTTCGTTATTCTTATTGGATAAATAACGAGCAGCGGTAATTACTTTATTTTGAATATAATATTTATAGCTGGACAGATGCATAATCTCTTGGTAGAGAGCGGGAAATTAAATTGGCATAAAAAAACCGGCAGAAGGTGGATTTTAAATAAAATTCTATTTACTGCTAATGTTGTCATTATCATAAGAAAATCTTATAATTTGGCGCAATGATATTGCCGCACAAAAACCAATTTTTTCAACCTTTTGTTTTTTATCCCTTTTATTCATATCTTATCTAAAGATGTTTACGCCCATATTGCCCGCCATCGTCATGGTCAACTTATAAACATGTTTTTTTTGGCATCAAGTTGCTATAATTTGCATCCCGTCACACAGAAAAAAACGGTAAAAGACAAGAATCAATGTAATATCAGGCAGTCAGACACAACACCCAATAACAGTAAGGGCGTTGGATTAGTGCGTTCAAGGGATACGCATTGCTCCGCCACGCGACAATAATACTGTGTGTTGTCTGAGTCTATTCACCAACATGAGGTTAATATGCAAAGGCAGAAGTTAGTTATACAGATAGCCGTCGCTATCATATTAGGGATATTTATTGGATGGCTGTGTCATCAATATCTTGATGGCGGACGTGCGAAAGAAATTGCCTCTTATTTCAATATGGTTACCGACATTTTCCTGCGCTTGATCAAGATGATTATTGCGCCGCTGGTATTCGCCACGCTGGTTTCCGGCCTGGCCAGCATGGGAAATTCATCCGCGGTTGGACGCATTGGCCTGAAGGCCATGATCTGGTTTGTCACCGCATCCGTTCTTTCTCTGCTCATCGGCATGGTGCTGGCCAATTTCTTCCAGCCCGGCGCCGGTATGAATCTGGAAGTCCCAGCCAGTACCGCGCATGTCGCTACCGGCCTGAATACCGATGGCTTTACGCTTAAGAGTTTCATCAGCCATATTTTCCCCAGAAGTATCGTGGAAGCGATGGCGAACAATGAAATCCTGCAAATTCTGGTGTTCTCGCTGTTCTTTGGTTCAGCGCTTGCCTACGTGAAACACAAAAACAAAAACGCAAGCGTAATCGCATCCACGATCGAAGAACTGGCCAAGATTATGTTCCGCGTGACGGACTACGTGATGGGGCTGGCCCCTATCGCGGTATTTGCCGCCATCGCATCCGCCATTACCACTCAGGGACTGGGTCTGCTGTACGACTTCGGCAAGCTGATCGGCGAATTCTATCTTGGACTGATTATACTGTGGACGGTGTTGTTCCTGGTCGGCTATGCATTCCTCGGCAAACCCATTTTCACGCTGGGAAAACTGATCCGCGAACCTACCATGCTGGCTTTCGCCACCGCCAGTAGCGAATCGGCCTATCCGAAAACCATGGAAGCGTTGACCAAGTTCGGCGTGCCAAAGAAAATCACCAGTTTTGTGCTGCCGCTGGGTTACTCATTCAACCTTGACGGCTCAATGATGTATCAGTCTTTTGCGATCCTGTTTATCGCCCAGGCGTACAACATTGATTTAAGCATGACGCAGCAAATTCTGATTCTGTTGACGCTGATGATCACCAGTAAAGGTATGGCGGGCGTTGCTCGCGCTTCCGTGGTCGTGGTTGCCGCCACGCTGCCGATGTTTAGCCTGCCGGAAGCGGGGATCCTGCTGATTATCGGTATCGACCAATTCCTGGATATGGGCCGTACCGCCACCAACGTCATCGGTAACAGCATCTCTACCGCCGTTGTCGCCAAGCTGGAAAACAGCATCGGCGAGCCGGAGGAAGAGGAAGATGAAGAAATTGAGTACGAAGAGGCCAATGCGAGCCGGTAAGTCATCGCTCGTATAACGCTTAAAACGGCGGCCCTGTAGGCCGCCGTTCTATTTTTACCGGTTACTGCCGCCCCAGGCTTTTCACATAACGCCAGAATTTTTCCGACGCCATGTTCAACTTGGTATCAAGCCGATAAATATAAACGCCCATCCGCATCACCGCCCTTTCCAGATTGATAATAGTGAGCGTTTTATCGTTCAATTCGTCCTGTATCGAATAATCCGGCAGCCAGGCAATCCCGTATCCCTGCTTAACCATCCGTTTAAGCAGGTCGCTCATTGAAGAAACAAAGGTGATGGCGAATTGATTGCTGTCGATACTGGCAAGATAACGGTTTACCTGACGCCCCATATAACTGTTATCCGTATAATTAAGTAAGGGAACAGCGGGCGTATTAATATCAAACAAGGGGTTGCCGGCGCTGTCGCATGCGCATACGGGATAGAGATGGGACTCCAGTATTTTGGCATGCATAAAAGGCTCGGACATCAAATCTTCATTATAAAAAGAGAGGATAAAATCACTTCTTCCCTCTTTTAGATTTAAGACCGCCTCATCAACATCGATTGATTCAACATAAAATATCTTTTCCTGTGACTCCGGAACCTCTTTTAATAGTTCCGGCATAATAAAAATTGACAGAGAATGCGCGGCGGCGATAGTGATTTTATTTTTATAATGACTGCCGCCATGCAGCTTATTAAGCTGATACTCTAAGTCATCCAATGTATTACGAATATGGGCATGAAATACCCGGCCCTGCTCGGTTAACTGCAACGGCGAGGCGCTACGGTCAAAGATATCGAAACCAATTGCCGTTTCCAACGCACGAATACGCCGACTGAATGATGACTGAGAAATATTCCGTTTTTCTGCCGCAATCGTAAAGCTCCGATACTCTTCCAGAGCGATAAAATCATAAAGCCATTTCGTTTCAATATTATTCAGCATGATATTTCACCGCGTCTGTAAACCCAATAAAAGCATAAAGAACCGACATGCTATGCAAATCATACATAGCGAATGGGAATTTAGCAATTCACATTGCGGGAGGATGTGCAATTATGCTTTCAGTTTCAAAACGCTAAAGGGCGATCGGCATGAACAGTCTAATAGGTATTCTTGGTGGCATGGGGCCGGGCGCGACCGTTGACGCCATGCAAAAATTGATTAAAAACACGCCAGCCTATCGCGACCAGGATCATATTCCGATGATTGCCGTTTCCATTCCGGATATTCCTGACAGAACAAAATGTATTCTTGACCATAGCGCGTCGCCGCTGGAAAAGATGATCCAATATATGAAAATATTGGAAAATGCCGGCGCTGAGTGCATTATCATTCCCTGTAATACCGCACACTATTGGTTTAATGAATTAAAACTGCATACTCATGCTGAAATGATCAGCATTATTGATGCAACCTGTGAGGTTATTCGAGACAAAAAGATAACCAACGTTGGATTATTGGCAACCACGGCCACCGTTAAAGCGAATATTTACCAGGACAATATAAGTAAAAGCCATATTTACTGCCATACGCCGACAGCGGCGGAACAAAACCTGGTGATGGAGAGCATTTATACCTATAAGTCCGGCAACGCTCTGGCGGCCCATAATATACTTGCGCCGGTAAAAGATCGTATGTTGCAAGACGGCGTCGAAAAAATCATTCTGGGCTGTACGGAACTCCCCCTTATTCTGGAAGGTGAAATACAAAAAACGCCGGAAAGCTATATTGACGCCACCGACGCGCTGATTAAAAAAACCGTCGAATGGTACTTCGCCCACGCGCATAGAAACGAAGTGGCGGCTTGATGTACTCGTCATACTGTTAACTCGCTTCCATTTTTATTCCCTGCGGTTGCGCCACGCCCGCATTACCGCGCATCATGACGTTTTTGTGACATTGAGTTACAGGCGAAACGATGATTAATGTGGCGCTGATAGACGATCACATCGTTGTACGGTCTGGCTTTGCACAGCTTCTGGCACTAACAAATGACATTCAGGTGGTCGGGGAATATGCGTCCGCGGCGCAGGCATGGCCGTACCTTCTCAAACAGCCGATTGACGTTGCGGTTATTGATATCGCCATGCCGGATGAGAGCGGCCTGAGCTTATTAACCCGCCTGCGTCAGCAGCGTCCCGGCTTTCGCGCCATTATTCTAAGCATTTATGATACCAGCGCCTTTGTGCAAAGTGCGCTGGATGCCGGCGCCGGCGGCTATCTCACCAAACGCTGCGGTCCGGAGGAATTGGTTCAGGCCGTTCGCGTCGTCAGCGGCGGCGGGATCTATCTGTGTGCGGATGCGCTGCACGCCATACGCCACCAGCAGCAACCGCCGAAGGAGCTACTCGCGTTAACGCCGCGCGAACGAGAAATATTTACCTTGCTAATCAGCGGGATGAGTGTGAAAAACATCGCGGAACAGCTCGCGCTGAGCCACAAAACCGTGCATGTCCACCGCGCCAATATCCTTGGCAAACTACAATGCGATACCACGGTTGAGCTGGTGCACTTTGCTTTACAACATCAGTTGTTGGCAGGGAAATAATCCATGTTTAGCCCCCGTTCAGCCGGAATGATGCTGTTCCTGATTTTTTTCTATGGCTTGAGCTGGCTGGCGCTATGGACAATCAGTTTCTATCTGAGCAATAACGGCCAACAGGCGATCCTGCTACTGCCGCAAGGATTACGGCTGGCGCTGATGATCCTGCTGCCGCGTAAATACTGGCCGACTATCCTACTGTCTGAAATGGCGATTCAAGTCTGGCTAATCAGAGAGCAGCTTCAACCCCAGGTACTGATGTTGTTCTCCCCCTGGCTGAGCCTGCTGCCGGCAGCCATCACGCAGAAAATCTGGCGTCGCTATACCCTTTACTGGCAGCGTCTTCTGCTGTTGCTGGCCGCGCTGACGTTAAACAGCATCCTGCACGGGCTGGTTATCGGCCCCTTGCTACTTACGCAGATCACCCAGACCTTGCTGGCGACCTTTACCGGCGGCGTGCTATTGATCCCCTTCACCTATCTGATCCATGAGTATATCAAGCAACAGCATCTGCAAACCCTGTTGGCGCAGGCGCTTCCCGATCCGCCGCTGCGTACGTCGTTACTGATTTGGTGCTCGCTGATTTTCTTAATCAGCGTCTGCTTGCAAATCACCTTTACGCCGGAAATGGAGCGCCTACTGCTCATTTTCGTTTTCCTGCCCAACGTCGTCATGGCCTATAAGTTTGGCTGGCAAGGCGGGGTGTTGTCCGCCGTACTGGGAAGCCTGATGATAACGATCACCCGCCAAGTCAGCGGCGCATTTAGCGACTTACGCGAACTGGAACTGTTCCTGTCCACCCAGGCGCTATTAGGTATCGGGCTGGGGATCGCCATCAGTCGTCAACAGCAGTTGGCGCAGCGCTTGCAGCGCTACCGTCAACAATTGGAACAGGAGCTGAAAACCCGTCATCGGCTGATGGAACGCATTATTCATACCGAAGAGGAAGTGCGTAAGGACATCGCCCGCGAGCTGCATGACGATATCGGGCAGAACATTACCGCGATTCAGATTCAGGCCATGCTGGTTAAACACGCTGCGCCAGAGGGCACGGCCCAGCAGGCCGCCGGACAAATCAGCGAACTGTCGCAGCGTATTCACCATACCACCCGACAGCTGTTGCGCCGGCTACGCCCGCCGGTACTGGACGAAATCGTGTTGGATAAAGCGCTGCGTCATCTAGCGGACGAGTTCGCGTTCAACGCCAGAGGAATTGGCTTCAATCTGGATTATCGGCTGCCCCAGCAATCCTATGACGATGTGGTGATGTTCACGCTTTACCGGCTGTTACAGGAACTGCTCAACAACATCAATAAACATGCCTTTGCCAGCCAGATTGACGTTTTGCTCTATCAGCGAAATGAGCTGATTACGCTGGAAGTGGCCGATGACGGTATCGGTATTCCAGCGGACAACGCCAGCGGTTTCGGTTTGCGGGGCATAGAAGAACGGGTACGCGCATTAGGCGGCAACTGGCAGGTTCAGGCGAAAACACCGCCTTCTCCCGCCGATGAACCGACACGACGTAAGGGCACCCACATAATTGTTAACCTGCCCACAAAATTTAAACAAAAGGCCTGATAACTAGGAGTTTTTCCTAGTCACCTAAAACCTTATCTCATCCTTTCTTACTTTCTTCCCCCTACTCTTACGCCATAGCCAATCGAGGTATCCATGGACACGACAACGCTATCATCGACACAAATCAGCCTTCGTTACCGTTATTGGCGGCCGAGGCTGCTGATTTCGATGATCGTCGGATACGCCACATTTTATCTGACGCGGCGTAGCGTGAATTTCGCCATGCCGGTAATCCAGTTGGAATTAGGGCTGAGTAAAGACGATATCGGCCTGCTGGGAACGTTATTTTATCTGTGTTACGGCGCATCAAAGTTTATCTCCGGCATGGTGTGCGATCGCTGTCAGGTCCGTTGGTTTATGGGCGTCGGGCTGTTGATTACCGGGATATTGAACATTCTATTTATCTTCTGCCAGTCGCTCGGCGGATTGCTGATTGTCTGGGCGTTGAACGGTTTTTTTCAGGGATGGGGCTGGCCGCCCTGCGCCAGGCTGCTGACCAGTTGGTATTCGCGCAATGAACGCGGCTTCTGGTGGGGATGCTGGAACACCTCAATCAACATCGGCGGCGCGGCGGTGCCTTTATTGGCCGGCTATCTGGCTGCGGAATGGGGATGGCAGGCGGCGTTACTGGTGCCGGGGATCATCGGCATCGTTATTGGGCTGTGGCTGTGTTGGCAGCTATGCGACAAACCACAGCAGCAGGGGCTGCCGAGCGTTGGGCAATGGCGACGGGATGCGCTGGAAATCCGTCAGGAACAGCAAAGTCCGCCGATGCCGATGCGGCGGATTCTGCGGGATACGATTCTGCGTAATCGGACCATCTGGCTGCTGGGGATTTCTTACATTCTGGTGTACCTGATTCGCATCGCCCTGAACGACTGGGGAAATATCTGGCTGGCGGAAAGCCACGGTTTCAATCTGCTCAGCGCGAACGCCACGCTATCCCTGTTTGAACTGGGCGGGCTGATAGGCGCGTTGTTTGCGGGCTGGGGATCGGATCTGCTGTTTCGCGGTCAACGCGCGCCAATGATCCTGCTGTTTTCATTGGGGCTGTTTCTGACCATGACCGCCCTGTGGCTGACACCGGTGCACCATGCTTCGCTGCTGGCGATGTGTTTTTTCAGCATCGGTTTTTTCGTTTTTGGACCACAGATGCTGATTGGCCTGGCGGCCACCGAGTACAGCCATAAAGACGCGGCCGGCACCGTCACCGGATTTCTGGCCCTGTTCGCCTATCTGGGCGCGGCATTGGCGGGTTGGCCGCTGGCGCAGGTACTGCAACACGCCGGTTGGTCTGGATTTTTTACCCTACTGGCGCTGGCATCCGCCTGCATCGGACTATTGCTGATGCCACTGCTGATGGCCGGCGTTAGCCAGCGGGAAACATTGAAATCGCTGTAATGCGGGCGGTAACCCTACAATCTGATAAGGAAAAATAATGAAACTCTCTACCCTCACCTCTCTAATCGCCGCCGGGATTACGCTGGCGGCCGTGTCTACAACATCCCAGGCGGCCGGGCGTCTGGTGGTTTACTGTAGCGCCACAAATGCCTTCTGCGAGGAGGAAGTCAAAGCATTTAGTGAAAAATATGACGTCAGAACCTCATTTATTCGCAATAGTTCCGGCAGCACGCTGGCGAAAGTCGACGCGGAGAAACGAAACCCGCAGGCCGATGTCTGGTATGGCGGAACGCTGGATCCACAATCTCAGGGCGGCGAAATGGATCTGCTGGAACCCTACAAGTCCCCTAATCTGGAACAGATTTTGCCGCAATTCCGCGACCCGGCCAAACGTAAAGGCAACTACTCATCCGCCGTCTATGTCGGCATTCTGGGCTTTGGGGTGAATACCGAGCGGCTGAAAGAGAAAAACCTGCCGGTTCCGCAATGCTGGAAAGATTTAATCGATCCGATTTACAAAAGTGAAATCCAGGTGGCCGATCCGCAAAGTTCCGGCACCGCCTATACCGCGCTGGCAACGTTCTCTCAATTATGGGGAGAAGATCAGGCATTTGATTACCTGAAAAAGCTGAACGTCAACATCTCCCAATACACCAAATCCGGCGTGGCGCCCGCGCGTAACACCGCCCGAGGCGAAACCGCCATCGGCATCGGTTTCCTGCATGACTACTCGCTGGAAAAAGAGAAAGGCGCGCCAATCACGCTGATTTCCCCGTGTGAAGGCACCGGTTATGAAATCGGCGGCGTCAGTATCCTGAAAGGCGCGCGGAATATGGATAACGCCAAACTATTCGTGGATTGGGCGCTATCGAAAGAAGCTCAGGAGCTTTCCTGGCAGAAAGGCCAGTCTTACCAGATCCTGACCAATACCACGGCCGAAGCCTCTCCACTTTCCCTGAGGCTGCAGGATCTGAAACTGATCAACTACGACATGGATAAATACGGCGCATCCGACGTTCGTAAGGAGCTGATTTCCAAATGGGTTAACGAAGTCAAAATGGGTAAATAGTCATTTATGGGTTAAATAACAAGCGGATGAGCCAGAAACAGCGGGACTGCGGCGATCGGCTCATCCGCCGGCCCGACAGCATAAACACCAACGACAATAACAAATAAATAACCCCACTTAATAAATGATGACAACACCAGGGAATCCATCATGTCACACACCTTAACACTTGCGCCGCCGCAGAAACGGGATCCCATCTTCCTGTGGCTGGCGCTGATAGCGGCCGCCTTTCTGCTGCTGCCGGCCTGGAGCCTGGACTACGGTCTGTTTGACGTCACCAGCGATGAGCTATTGGCCGCTTATAGCTGGTCAAATCTGAACATCAGCCTGCTATGGTTTTTACTGCCGCTGGTTCTGCTTTGTCGTCCGCTAACCGCCGCCGGCCGAGAACAGCGCGGCAGACATCGCTTCGATGCCGCCTACGCGCTGTTATGCGCCCTATTTGTGGTGATCAGCGCCACGGTTGAAGGCCGAGGAATGGGCTATGCCGCCATTCCGCTGTTTATCGCGTTGGCAGCCGTCATCACCCTGTCGCTGTCGCGGCTTGACTGGCTGGGAGGCGATCGATTCGTTATCGGCTCGCTGGTCAGTATTATTGTGTTGATCGGGGCGTTTATTCTTTACCCCAGCATTGCCATTTTCATCCCGATGTTTACCAGCGACAGCGGTGAATTTGCCCCGCTGCTGTTTATGCAGGTTCTGCGACAGGCCCATATTTTACAGGTGATCTGGAACTCGTTCTTGCTGGCGGCCGCGGTAGGCATCGGCTGCACGTTTTTCGGTATGGTGCTGGCGATTTACACCTCGCGCATTGCCCGGCGCACCGCCTTTATCGGCCGGGTATTCTCTATCCTGCCGATTGTCACGCCGCCCTTCGTCGTTGGGCTGGGCGTAACCCTGATGATGGGCCGTTCCGGTTATATCACCGAACTGATGGTCACCTGGTTCGGATTAACCAATACCAACTGGCTCTACGGTTTCACCGGGATCTGGCTGGCGCAGGTGCTGGCTTTTACCCCCATGTCTTTTATGATCCTGGAAGGGGCGATTAAAACCATCCATCCGTCGCTGGAAGAAGCCTCATACACGCTGCGCGCCAATCGCTGGCAAACCTTTCAGCGGGTATTTCTGCCGCTGCTGAAACCGGCACTGGCCAACTCATTTCTGATTGTCATCGTGCAATCACTGGCGGATTTCAGCAACCCGCTGGTGCTGGGCGGTAACTTCGATGTGCTCGCCACTCAGATCTACTTCTACATTACCGGCGCACAATTGGACTATCAGGCGGCCAGTACGCTTGGCGTTATCCTGCTGTTATTCTCGCTGGCGGTGTTCTGTATCCAGTATCTCTGGATAGGGAAACGCTCCTACGTCACCATCTCCGGTAAATCCTACCGCGGCGATGTTCAGCCGTTGCCGATCTCGCTGGAGTGGATCGTTTGTATTCTGCTTTATATATGGATCGCCTTTAATTTCTTGCTGTACGGCAGCATCTTCTACGGCAGTTTCACCGTTAACTGGGGAGTCGACTATACCCTGACGCTGAACAACTTTATCAAGCTGTTCGGTCAAGGTTTTAGCGACGGCGCCTGGCCTTCCATGCTCGATACCCTGCTATTCGCCGGCATCGCCGCGCCAATCACCGCCATGTTGGGGCTACTCATCGCCTACATCGTGGTGCGCCAGCAATTCTACGGCAAAAAAACCATTGAGTTCACCACCATGCTGTGTTTCGCCGTACCGGGAACCGTTGCCGGGGTGTCCTATATCCTGGCGTTTAACAACGCGCCGATATACCTGACGGGCACCGCCGCCATCGTGATCATTTCGATGGTGATGCGCAACGTGCCGGTCGGCATCCGCGCCGGAATCGCCGGGCTGGGTCAGTTGGATAAATCGCTGGATGAGGCTTCGCTCAGCCTGCGGGCGGGTTCAATGCGCACTGTATTTTACATTCTGCTGCCGCTGCTGCGCCCGGCGATCCTATCGGCTCTGATTTACAGCTTCGTGCGCGCCATTACCACCGTCAGCGCCATTATCTTCCTGGTTACGCCGGATACCCGTGTTGCAACCTCCTACATTCTTAACCGGGTGGAAGATGGCGAATACGGCATGGCGATCGCCTACGGCTCAATTCTGATTGTGGTCATGCTGGCCATTATTTTCCTGTTTGACTATCTGGTTGGCGACGCGCGAGTTTCCCGTACCAAAGCCCAGAACAGTGACTAAGCGGAGTGATTATCTTGAATACTGAAAATAAAAAAGCGTCGGGAACGTTTTCTAACGCCGCCCGTCATAAAAACTTCGTTGAACTGAAGCAGGTCACTAAACGTTTCGGTCACAACACCGTCATTGACTCACTGGATCTGGCTATCCCGCAGGGGAAAATGGTCACGCTGCTTGGCCCATCCGGGTGCGGCAAAACCACCGTACTACGCCTGGTCGCCGGACTGGAAAAGCCGACGGAAGGACAAATTTTTATTGATGGCGAGGATGTGACCGACCGTTCCATCCAGCAGCGTGATATTTGTATGGTATTCCAATCTTATGCCCTGTTTCCGCACATGTCCCTGGGAGAGAACATTGGCTATGGATTGAAAATGCTGGGACGCCCGAAAGCGGAAATCACCGAGCGAGTAAAAGAAGCGCTGTCGCTGGTTGATCTGGATGGATTTGAAGATCGATTTGTCGATCAGATCTCCGGCGGTCAGCAGCAGCGCGTGGCCTTAGCCCGCGCGCTAATCCTCAAACCCAAAGTTCTGCTGTTTGACGAACCGCTGAGTAACCTGGACGCCAACCTGCGCCGCAGCATGCGTGAGAAAATCCGCGAGTTGCAACAACAGTTCAATATCACCTCGCTGTACGTCACACACGATCAAAGCGAAGCCTTTGCGGTATCCGATATGGTTCTGGTCATGAACAAAGGCAAAATCATGCAGTTGGGCGCGCCCCAGGAACTGTATCGTCAGCCGGCGTCGCACTTTATGGCAAGTTTCATGGGGGATGCCAATATATTCCCGGCAACGCTTTCGCATGACTGCGTAGATATTTATGGCTATAAACTCCCGCGTCCCCAGGGTTTTGCCGATGAACTGAACGCGTGCACAGTTGGCGTCCGGCCTGAAGCCATCACGCTCGGCCAGCAGGGCGATGAAAGCCAACGTTGCACCATCGCCCAGGTTGCTTACATGGGACCGCAATACGAAGTACAGGTGGAATGGCACGGTCAATCGTTGCTGTTGCAAGTCAACGCGACACAACTCCAGCCAACGCCAGGCGATTGCTATTATTTGCAGATCCACCCCTACGGCATGTTCGTTCTAACCGATAAATAGCGCCAAGGGCGGCGTTCGTCGCCCTTCGCTTCCGCTTCACCGGGCACGCTAAATCCCCTACGCGAAAAATGCCGCCTTGCGCCGTCAGAACCCGCTAAAGATACCGATATGATGCAGAATTGCAGCAAGTTGCGCATTCTCTCGCCAAACAGATCAAATTTGTGGTTTCCGCCTTTGACATGCACTGAGCACCCCGTTATGATGCGCCCCGTTCACACGATTCCTCTGTAGTTCAGTCGGTAGAACGGCGGACTGTTAATCCGTATGTCACTGGTTCGAGTCCAGTCAGGGGAGCCAGATTTAAGAAGCCCGCTTAAGGAAACTTAAGCGGGCTTTTTGCTTTCATGCATCCTTGCTACGGTGATTCAATAGGGTCGGCGTAACGGCTCCGCCGGTTAGCACAGTTGCGCCGAGATCTCGATTAGTCATTAGCCGTGTGGTATCCGTCACCGGTGGAGCACCGAACATCCGCTTGTAATCCAGGGTGAATTGCGACTGGCTCTCATAGCTCACCCCGACTGCGCCTGCCCTTTCGCCCTCCGACAGGAGTATTCGGCGGGCCTCCTGGAGACGGATCTGAGTACGGTACTGAATTGGGGACATCAATGTGAGATTTTTAAAATGACGGTGAAACGAACTGACGCTCATGTTTGCCATATTGGCTAACGTCTCAATGCTCATCGGATTTGCATAGTGCAACTTAATCCAGTTTGTCACCTTACGTATTTGTAATACATGAGACCTGTTAAGAGAGAACTGAGTGAGGACATCGCCTAGGTTACTTTGTATCAGGCGAAAATAAATCTCTTTTACAATCAATGGGGCGACAAACTCAATATCGTTCGGCTGGTCGAGAAGTCTTAACAGCCTCATGAATAGTTCGAGCAAGTTGAATGTCGTTGTAGTCGCCGCAATTCCCGGAAAAGAACATGAGCTAATGGGTTTAGTCGGAACCTCTTGCAACACCTCAGCCAGAACAGATAGATCAAGATCGAGAGTAAATGCAAGGTGCGGCGTGCCATTTGTAGCCGTGTAAATTTGTGTTGCTACGGGAACATCCACAGTCACCACTAAAATTTTCTTCGGATTAAGCCAAAATGAACTGCGTCCAAGCTGGACCCGCTTGCTTCCCTGAGCAACAACGAGAATTCTTGGATGATAAATAAGATGCTGTGGACGTGTCGCATTTTCTATCCTGAACAAAGTAAGGCCTGAAATAGCAGTCAACTGATGCGAATCCGTGCAGTGACGTTCAACAATACCGCACAAGGACGGAAGAATCCTGTTCATAAATAATTCCGTATCTCAATGTTTGGCCATAGCTCCCAATGAAGCCACCTGACCTATATTGGCATAGTATTCTGAATCATCATATCCGGTCTGCTTGCCGCGAGCGATGCTTAATCCTTCACAGTGAAAAATCACCTTAACCTCAAAGCCCGCCTCGGCGCATTCATTCATAAGGGCCCGCCAGCGGCAGTGATGATAAGAAAATTGACAGGATCGTGCAAAATAACGGCAGTATGTAAAACAACATTTAACCCGAGCCAGTCGCTTTTTAACGATGTGGCACAGGCCCTGATTGACTCAGGACTGTCGATATCAAGTACGATGGAATGCATGCCCGGGTTTGCTGCGACGGTATCATCCAGCGTTTCTTTTCGCCGCCCGGCGATGATCACCTAATTGCCCGCAGCATGGAGCGCCTCGGCCAGCCCGCGGCCAATACCGGACCCTCCCCCCGTGATCAGAATCGTATTGCCGGTCAGTTGCATTAAATTTCCCTCTGCTTGCTGTTAATGAGCATCAGTGGCTCATTGGTTAAGAAGGAAAAAGTATATGGCGTTTTCTCGTTGGGTACTCGCCATTTAGCATGATTACCCCGGCCCGTCGCTGCCTGCGGCAAGAAGCGGAACAATGACATCACTGAGCGGAGTGGGAATATTATGCGCACGGCCGCGCCGCTGCACTACGCCGTTACGAATATCCCATTCCAGCGGACGATTCGCCTGACGGTCGGCAAGGATCGACGTGCCCAAATCAGCTGGGGCGCGTTGGAACCCCCCCACAATTTCCTGTAGCACGTTATCACTTAGCGTTGCGCCTTCAGCACGCGCAACGGTGAGACATTCCTCCAGATAAGCGAGTGCAAGCATACTGATGTCGGCACGCGTGTACATGCCGGCACGGCGATTCGCCAACACCATCAACCCCGCCACCGCGTTCTGAAGCAGCTTGCGCCAGGCGATGGAGATGAAATCGGCAGCCAGTTCGACTGAACAACGCGTGCCTTTTAACGCGCTCAGCACTAAATTCGCCTGCGAAGCATCTGGCAAAGTGAGACGCGGTTCAGCACGCAGCCATACGGATGCGTCCGGTTCTCGCTGTGCTGGGAACCACACTACCGAAGGCAGCACGGTGGCACCGCAAACATAAGGCGCAAGTTGACTCACCTGCTCTACGCCATTTTGTAGTGCACATACTACGGTGTTCTCATTGCATAAGTTCGCCAGCCACGGCGCTGCCGCGTTAACCTGAGTCGCCTTTACGGCAACAAAAACCAGGTCGACCGGACGGACAATCGCGCCGGAATCGATCTGCACCGGCCCGGGTACAATAATTTGACCGCCGTCATAGCGTAGTTTTAGCTGTGAATGCGATGTACGACCGCAAAGTGTCGGTGTACGTCCCACTTCATGCAACGCCGCTGCGATGGTGGTGCCGATAGCGCCCGGTCCAATAAGCGCAATGTTTGGATTCAAAGACATCGTTTCATTCTCCTGATTATCCTGTATTGCCTTACGGCAACAAGATTGCATCACTCTATGCTTCCGACCATTACCCGATGAGTACCGTACCGATAGCAATTAAAGTGCACGCCAACATTTTCTTTACGGACAGCGATTCGCCAAGAAATAGATAACCGATGACTGCTGCGAACAACACGCTGGTTTCACGCAGAGCTGAAACAGCGCCCATTGGCGCATTCGACATCGCGTAAATAATGATGCCGTAAGCCAGCAACGAAATGAGTCCGCCGGCTGAAGCCGTCATAAATCCAGGCTGCCAACGAAATAAACTCTTTGCATCGCGGACAATGATATATAAAGCAGGCATCAGCACGCCCCATAACGCACACATCCATACGGTGTAAGACAGTGGCGCGCCGGACTGGCGTACGCCCATACCATCGACAACACTATACGCCGCAATAAAACAACCTGTCGCCAGCGAGTAAGGCAGACTCGGTATCGCCGGCTTACGGCCCCGGAAGGCGAGAAAAATAATGCCACCTGATACCAGAAATACGCCCAGTAGCGTGCTTAACGCAACTTTCTCACCGGCAAAAACAGCCGCTCCCAAAGTGACCAGCAATGGAGAGGAGCCACGAGCCACTGGATACGTTTGTCCCAGATCGCCTACACGATAGCTTCGCACCAGACACAGGTTATAACCAACATGCAACAATGCCGAGATCAACGCATAAAACCAACTGGCGGGCGCGGGCGCAGGCAGAAAAACAGCGCTAATCGCGCTGGCAATGGCGATGGCTATACACATAATCGTCATCGACCAGAGCCGGTCAGAACCACCACGCAACAGTGCATTCCAGCTGGCATGTAACAACGCGGCCAAAAGAGTGAGTAAAATAATGGTATTAGGCATGCACAGATGCTATTCGTCCGTGCATGCGATTAAAAGCGAAGTTTTATCATCCCAGTATGAGTAAATACTCATATTATTTTTGACCGGAGGCTTATGAGAGACTACCTATTACTGAGAACGCTGATTACTTATAACCCAGTTATTTCTGATGGGATTCAGCCAACAACCAGTTGCGGAAGTTAATGACGTGCTGTTGTGATTCAATACCTTTTGGACAGACAAAATAGTATGCGGCGGGAGAAATGAACGGGAGATCAAACAACCGGACCAGGCTACCTTCGCTGATTTCGGCTTCGACATGTCCGCTCCTGACTAAAGCAACCCCCTGGCCAAGCAATGCAGCCTCTATCGTCATATTTGTATCAGCAAATCTAACGCATTCTCGTAAAGCGGGTATACCAACACCAGCCCGTTCAAACCAGTGGTTCCATTTTGGTACCAGGTCTGCTCCGTCACGCGTAAGCAACGGAAAGCGCAATAATTCGATCGGTAGCAGGGGTACGCCAAAACGGCTGAGTAGTTCAGGGCTGGCAACCGGAAAAATCTGCTCCCGGAACAAAAATTCCGAGTACAGGCCAGGATAATGTCCATTGCCAAAACGAATCGCAACATCTGGCTCTTCCTCTGAAAAATGAATTGCCTTATCCGTCGTGTCCAGGGTAATTAAAATTTCCGGATGCAGTCGGGACAAGTCAGGTAATCTGGGAAGTAGCCATTTCAGTGCAAAAGAGTAAGTTGTACTGACCTTTAGTCGAATTTTACCTTTCTGCTCCCTCAAATCATTAAGTGTTGTTTCCAGGCTCAGGAAAAACTCCCGTATGATAGGAGCAAGCGCTGCACCAGCGGGCGTCAGTTGCAATTTTCTACCACGCTGAAACAAGCACAATCCCCAGATTTCTTCGAGATGCTTTAACTGATGGCTGACCGCACTTTGCGTAATATTCAGTTCCTCCGAGGCTGCGGTAAAAGTTGCATGGCGTGTTGCAACTTCGAATGCCCGCAATGTTGCTGTCGGCGGTAAATTTCTCATTACTGGTGTCCCCTTATCAAGGCCTGCAATAGGCACAACATGAACATAAACTCATGTTATAAGCTTCAGCCTCACTGATAAATACGCTCTGATATTTAAATAAACATAATAAGGTAACAATGAGCTTAGACTGGTGTTGAATTGTCGGTTTGAAGTATTTAATGAAGCAGGTCACTTTCTGCCGGAAGATGCACCAGAAAAATTGGCTGTGCTTATTTCGGAATTTATCAAAACCCGATGTAGATAAATTGATGTCCCGATTCCGGTATTTTACTTCGTCCTCTAATATTAGTTTTTTTATTACTCTGATTGCATCTACCTTCCTGATGGGCTCTAGCTTCGTGGTGGGAAAGATCCTTATTCAGCAGAATTTTCCACCCATGATCCTGGTCGGCTGGCGTTTCTTTCTCGCTGCAGTTGCTACCCTACCTTTAGTTTTACTGGAAAAAGGGAAATTGATTGCGGCATTACGGCCGATCCAGGCAGGACTTCATGATGTTGTGCTGGTGATTTTAATTGGGTTGATTCAGACAACAGCTGTTATGGGTCTGCTTTTCTGGGCTATGCAATATATTTCCGCTTCAACTGCTGCCATCCTACTTTTTACTAATCCTATCTGGGTCGCCGTGCTGGGGCGTTTTTTCCTTGATGAAAGCCTGAATCATATGAGGCTCATCGGTCTCTTTCTTGGCATGGTTGGCGTGGCATTTGCGATCGGAATTAGCCCCGAGATGCTTTCGGGCGGAACCACTTTAGTCGGGGAACTGATCGGCATTATATCAGCATTTTGTTGGGCATCCGCGACGCTTATCAATAAGCGGGCCTCAAGTAGATTAAAGAGATATTCGGCCATCTGGAACTGATGTTCCCCGGCGACCATAGTCCGTATAAACCAATGTGTGAAAACACGGTCAACAAGGCACTACGATACGTTCAGCCAGTTTAAGGCTTCCTGGCGAAATTCAGACGCGTGTTGTTTACGGGGTTTCTTGCTGGTTGATGCTGATTTTGTCATGCGAGTCTCCTCTGGTTGGAAGTTTACTCACTTAGTCACGTGTCCACTATTGCTGGGTAAGATCAATTGATAAACAACCAATACATGGGTCAGCATCCCACCGATAAGCCCCCAAAAAGCTGAACCGATGCCAAAAAATGAGAAGCCAGACACAGTGACTAAAAAGGTGACTAATGCCGCTTCTCTTTCTTTCTCATTGCGCATGGACAATGCAAGTCCATTACCTAATGATGAAAATAGCGCCAAGCCTGCAATAGTTGCTATCAATGCTTGGGGCAAGATAAAAAACACACTTGCAACAGCAGCGCCAAATAACCCGATGATAAGATAGAAAAATCCGCAAAAGACGCCAGAAGCATACCTCTTACCGGCATTCTCATGGGACTCTCTGCCAGTACATATTGCGGCAGTAATTGCGGCAAGATTAATGCCATGAGCGCCAAACGGAGCAAGCACAATAGAAATCAAGCCCGTAACATAAATCAGTGGGTTTGCATTTGGCCGATATCCATCAGCATTAAGCACCGCTAGCCCAGGAACGTTTTGCGAGGTCATAGTCACGATACATAGCGGGATCGCCAAGCCAATGATCGATGCAGTAGAAAATTCAGGCATCGTAAATATTGGGGTTGCAAAAGAGAAATCTCCCGCTTCTAGATTTAACCCTCGTTCAAACCCAACGAGAGCAAAGCCAATAACGAGCGTGGATAATATTGCATATCTGGGATATAAACGCTTGCCAATAAGATATGAAATAATCAATGGAAGAACGAATGACATGTTAACTTCGAGTTGTTTAAAAACAGATTCACCGAAGTGAAATAGAATTCCTGCCAACATAGCAGCACTGATTGTTGAAGGAATCTGCTTCATTATTTTTTGGAATAGTCCAGTAATCCCTAAAATAAAAATTAACATACCAGAAATAAGGAATGCACCTACCACTTCTTCATACCTGTAATGCGCCAAACTGGCAACCAGCAAAGCTGCACCGGGTGTTGACCATGCGGTAATAATTGGCATTTTATAATACAGGCTCAGTGATATGCCGGTTACAGCACTACCTATTGATATAGCCCATACCCACGAGGTCACTAACTCAGCCGGCATATTTATCGTATTTGCCGCTTGAAATACAATAGCAAAAGGCCCTGCATAAGAAACCAGAACAGCTATAAACCCTGTTATCATTGCTGAACTTGAATAATCTTTTATAAAGTGATTAATAGCCAATTTATCGCCTCATTGAATTA
Organism: Brenneria goodwinii; assembly: GCF_002291445.1. Lineage (NCBI taxonomy): Bacteria > Pseudomonadati > Pseudomonadota > Gammaproteobacteria > Enterobacterales > Pectobacteriaceae > Brenneria > Brenneria goodwinii. Next base: position 2,456,013 of record NZ_CP014137.1, read on the forward strand.
AATTCAAACCACTAAATCGCTGTCGAAATAATTTTTCTATACTATTCATATTCTTCAATCCACTTCCTGTGTGAATCATGACAATCTTTTTATCTTTAGCAATAACTCCATTTTTCTGTAACTTCATAATCCCGGCTAATGAGGCTACCGATACAGGCCTAGTCAGGATGACAGAGAGAGCCATTACCGCCATTGCAGAAAGAGTTTCCTCATCATTGACGGTCATAAAAAAAACCTCGTGTATCAACTCTGGCTGACAATGCTTTAACCCTGTCTTTGGGTAACTTTGCTTGTAAACTGTCTGCTCAGGTATTTACACCAATAGACGTTTTTTTTGCTATATCTTCTTTTTCCTTCCATGCTTCGAAAATAAATGCGCTCCCTTCTGCCTGAACACCAATAAATTGATCGTCCTTTCGTGAGCAACATCATCTAAGGACAAGAATACAAACGCATAGAAGAGTGATAAAATGACAGTTGTCTAACAATTAAAATGTTTGTATTTATACAGATGAAAGAAACATTAAGTTGTTTAATTTTTTGTGTCTATATTTTTTAAATGCAATATTTTATTTCCTTAGCCAGCTATTAATTTGTTCATGTGAACTAATTGATTTAAATCAAACGAAATTGTTTATCTATTTATAATGGCTCATTTATTGCTTTTGTTTTTTATTCTACAGGAATAAAAATTGCAATTTTATATTCTTGCAAATAGCACTTACTTGAGATTTTACGCCAATGACTTCGGTTTATGAAAACCTTACCCATTAGTAAAAAAAATTTATAACCATATAAAAAAAGTATAGAAAACGCATTGCGTAAACATACGGCGAACTCGCCTTGCGGGTATCAACCCGCAAGGTAAAGTGGGGGGCGAGTGCTCACCGAAGTGATTTTCGGCGTAAGGCAGTAGTTCATTGAGTCGGCTGTTGGGCCAGCATCAGCACGTCCCACAGCCAGATGAGCGGGCAACCCGCCGAAGCACGATGAAACGCTGGGAAATCAACGCAATAGGCAGGCAGTACCTGAAGTTGAACGATGTCCCGATCCCAGGAGTGGGCCCGGGAGAGGTTTTGGTCAAGGTGAACGCCGTGGCGCTGAACTACCGCGACAAAATGGTAGTGGAAACCGGCCGGGGACTTCCCCCTCAAATTCCCATTCACACCCGGCTCCGAACTTGCCGGAGAGGTGATCGCTCTCGGCCAAGGCGCATTCCGCTTCGAGGTAGGTATGAAAGTAATCTCCACCGCGACTCCAGACTGGATCGACGGTCTGCGAGCAGGTACCGCCAGAAAACCCCTTTTAATATAAATTTTTAAAGCCTGGCCGCTGTTATCTACTAACGTGTTCCCCCCACGACCAGGTTGTCCACTTTCAACGTTGGTTGCCCTACGCAGACGGGTACGCTCTGCCCGGCCTTGCCGCATACGGCAGTACCGCGATCCAACGCCAGATCGTTGCCGACCATACTGATTAACTTCAGGGTTTCCGGACCGTTGCCGGTCAGAGTGGCGCCTTTAACCGGCGCGGTAATCTTGCCGTCTTCAATCAGATACGCCAGTGCGCTCTGGAAACTGTACTGGCCGCTGACGATATCCACCTGGCCGCTACCCAGATCAGCCAGATACAGCCCGCGTTTCACCGAAGCAATGATTTCCTCCGGCGCATATTGCCCATTGCGCATAAAGGTATTGGTCATGCGCGGCATCGGCAAATGCGCGTAAGACTGGCGGCGGCCATTGCCAGTCGGCGGCAGCTTCATCAGGCGCGCGCTCAGGCTGTCGTGCATATAGCCTTTCAGGATACCGTCTTCGATAAGCGTAGTGCATTGGGCCGGATGGCCTTCATCATCAACGTTCAATGAACCACGCTGCCCGGCCACGGTGCCGTCGTCGACGATATTCACGCCGGGTTGCGCCACCCGTTCTCCGATGCGCCCGGAATACACCGAGGTGCCCAGCCGGTTAAAGTCACCTTCAAAGCCGTGCCCCATCGCCTCATGCAACAGCATGCCGGGCCAGCCTGCGGCAATCACTACCGGCATACTGCCGGATGGCGCGGCGATCGCCGCCAGATTGATCAACGCCGTATTGACGATCGCGCGCAGTGCAGCCTGCACATTCTCATCGTTGAACAGAGTGAAATCGCCACGCCCGCCGATGCCGGTACTGGCCGTCTCGCGCACGCCCTGTTGTTCAACCACAACGCTCACGCGTAACACCAACATCGGCCGAATATCCGCCGCCTGATGGAAATCATGCCGCAGAATATAGTTAACCGAATGGGTCAGTTCCAGACTGGCCGTCACCTGCACCACCCGCGGATCAATCGCCCGCGCCATGTGGTTGATGTTCTCCAGCAGGCCGATTTTCTGCACCGCATCATAGGTCAACAACGGATCGTCGGCGATGAAGTTAGGCCGATGGGCGGAATCGGTCGCCAGTGCGACCTGGCAACGTCTGCCCGGCGCAGCGATGGTTTTTACCGAGCGGGCGGCATCCAGTAGATGCTTTTGGTCGATATGCTGCGAATAGGCGAATGCCGTCTGGTCTTCTTCCACGGCGCGCAGGCCAAAGCCTTGATCGACATTAAAGGAGCCGCTTCTCACCACGCCGTTTTCCATCGACCAGGTTTCGCGGCGCAGGCTCTGAACAAAAAGATCGGCATAGTCTATCCGGTGCGCCAGCACCTGATCCATCATCGCCTGCAAATGGGCGTCAGTGACGCCGTGCGACTCCAGCAACTGCTGTTTTGCCTGCGCCAGATGCAATGTTGTTACTGATTCACTCATGATAAATTCCTCTGGCTTAACGCCCCGCCACCTGCAGGCTGTCGATTAATACGGAACCGCTGCTCAGCGCGCCTTGAGTCAGGGTATCGGCGCCGACGGCCACGATGTTGCGGTAGATATCCGCCAGGTTGCCCGCCACGGTCACACCGTCAACCGCATGGCGAATTTCGCCCTCTTCCACCCAAAAGCCACGCAGGCTGCGGGAGTAATCCCCGTTAATTAAACGCGCCCCGCCACCGCTGAAACTGGTTACCAGCAGGCCGGTATGAAGTTTTTTCACCATGGCGGAGAAATTATCGCTGGCCTGGGTGCGACTGCTGCGCAGGATCAAGTTGCCCGGCCCGGAACCGTTGCCGGTGGGTTCCATCCCCAGACGGCGCGCGGCATAGGCGGACAGGAAGAAACCGGTCAGGCTGCCATTTTCCACCACTCTGCGCGCCACCCCGCTGATACCGTCGCCATCGAATGCCCGGCTGGCTAATCCCTGCGGGACAAACGGATCTTCCTCAACGCTGATATGCTCATTGAAAATGCGCTGACCAAGGCGACCGGCAAGGAAACTGTTGTTGCGATATAGCGCCGCGCCGCCAGCCGCCTGCACCAGATGTTCAAGTAACGACAGGGCGCTGCGCGGATCGAACAGCACTGGGCAGCGGCGGCTACCGCTCAGCGGCGCGACATCCAGCGCGGCCAGCGCCCCGTTCCCTGCGTGCTGGCCGATCGCCTCCGGCGCCATCAGCGACGGCGCAAGATGAGATTGTGAATACCAGAAATCCAGTTGGCTACGTCCCGCCTTTCGGGCCAGCGCCTTGGCGCTCATCACATGGCTGGTTTGCCGATCGCCCTGAGCAAATCCCTGGCTGTTCATCAGGTACCATTGGGATTGGCTGGAACGTACCCAGGCGCCATCGCTGACCACCCATTCCCCCACCGAATTGATACCATTCTCTATGCTGTGGGCCAACGCCTGCGCGCCGGTTTCGTCCAGTTCCCAGGGGTGCCATAAATCAAGTTCGCGCGGCGCCTGACATAAATACCGCGCCGGCGGCAACCCGGCAAACTTATCCTCGCCGGTATAGCCGGCAATCCGGCAAGCTGCCTGAACGGTCTCGCCCAGGCGCGCCGGTGAAAAATCAGTGGTGCTGGTGGTGCCCTGGTGCTGCCCGCGATAGACCGTCAGCGACATGCCGGACTGCGCATCACGGGTACGCGCCCGCAGTCGGCCCTGACGCATTTCAATCAACAGGCCGTTACTTTCGGAAAAAATCACCTGCGCGGCAGAGGCGCCAGTCCGCATCGCCTGCGCGATAACGCTGTCGGCCAGCTCCGCCAGTTGCTGTTGGCTATGCACAAAGATATTCGCCATGGTGGCCTCCGGATCATCGGTCATGGGTTAAAAGTCCGGCGCTTCGGCCAGCAGGCGGTTGAATTCCTGCTGCATCCGCGCTTTCACCGGCAGGAACAACTGCGGAAGATCGTGATGGAAGGCGTTTTCTTTAGTGAGGAACTCCGCGTTTCCCGCCGCCCATTCCGCCCTGAGGGAAGCGATCTCGTCCGGGGTCAATTGGCCGGCCGGGGATTGGCGCTCTTTTTCCTTAAACCAGCCAATGCGTACGCTGGGCGTTGCCCGATCCTCATCACTCCAGCCTGAGAGGATCTCCAGATGATGGAACTGTGCCCAGTGGATGTTGATCGCAATATTGCCCCATTGATCGCCCTCGGTGGTGACGGGCACCGGCGACAGGAGCTGTAACAACGTGGCGAAAATCTGCTCCAGTTGGCGATCCGGCCGCTGATAGCCTTGCAGCAACAAGGCTGCCTGCTCGCCCACCGCCGCCCAGGCATCGGATGGCGTTTCACGGCCCGCGAGCCGATCGGCGCATAATGCCCGCCAGCGTGCGAGCAACTGCACCAGTTGCGGATCGCGAAAATAGCTGGCCCAGGGCGCCGATTCCTCGCTAAACCACCAGTGCATAAAGCGCAACGGCGCCAGCCGGTAATCCTTGCCGGCGCGCAGCGCCGCGAACAGGGCATTCATCTGTTCCGCCGTCAGATAACCGCAGATATCGAGCAACCGCCCAACAGCAAGCGGCAATCCGGTGATCCGCTCAAAAGCGCGACTCTCGGACTGGTGTACCATCGCGGCCGACGCGCTGCCTTTGCCGTCAGCCCAGAAGCTGCCCAGCCCCACGCTGATATCACCCGCCGCGGCATGGCCGATAGCGCGCTGAGCGATAAAATCGTGCAACGCCTCATCGCCATAAAAACTGGCCCACTCCAACGCTTCCGCATGCCTTACCGTCGGCTGCGAGGTTAAATCCACCTGATGCCCGGCCAGCCAGGCGATAAGCTGCCCCTGGGACAGCGCGCCCACCTGGCGTTCCGGTTGCGCCTCGCCCTTGAATAACAGCAAGGTAGGAATACCGCGCACGCCAAAGCGCGCCATGATAGCCGGATATTTTTCCACATCGATCTTGGCCACCAGCAGTTTACCTGCGCTGTTTTTCGCCAGCTTGTCGATAATCGGCGACATACTGCGGCAAGGCACGCACCACGGCGCCCACAGGTCTATCAGCACCGGCAGTTTTGCGCCAGCCAGAAAGCCATCAAGGCTGACGTCAGTTAACTCGTTTGGTTTATTTGACATTGGGGGATCCTGTATCGGTGTTAACTGCCCTGTCCGGGCGTCAGGTTAAAAATATGCTGGTGGAAACGTTCCAGCTCTTTGCGGTGGGCCACACTGATAATGGTGCTGTTGGGGAGCTGTTCGATCAGTGCCTGGTAGAGCCGGCTTTCCGTTTCCGGATCCAACGCGCTGGTCGCTTCATCAAGAAAGATCATATCCGGGCGGTGTAACAGCACTCGCGCCATCGCCAGCCGCTGCTGTTCGCCGCCGGACAACACCTGCTGCCAGCGCTCGAATTGGGTAAGCGAATCAACGCGCTCCGCCAGACAACAGTCCACCAGCGCCTGGCGATATTGCTGCTCGGTGAAGGCTTCCGGTTCGTCGGGATAAGCCAGCGCGCTTTTTAACGTGCCGACCGGGATATAGCTTTTCTGCGGCAAAAACAGCATGCGCGCCGACTCAGGACGGGTGATAGCACCTTCGCCAAACGGCCATAGCCCAGCGCAAGCGCGCAGCAGAGTGCTCTTGCCGCTACCCGAACGGCCCCGCACCACCCAGCGTTCGCCGGCCGCCACCTGCCAGTCCGGCAGACGTGCAAGCACTGCGCCGTCCGGACGTTGCAGGGTTACGCCTGCGCAGCGAAGTGCTGCGCCGCGGTTTTCCAGCCGGATGCCGTCGGGCTGATCGCGGGCCTTATTCAACGCCCAGAGCATATCCCGCAGCCGGTTGGCCAGGGCCATCCAGTTAGTAAAAGATTGATAAGCCTGAGGGAAAAAGGCGAGCGTACCAAGCACCGTGCCATACGCCAGGGTAATCTGGGTTAGGCCACCCAGAGTAATTTTCCCCGACAACAATAACGGCAGCGCCAGCAGAGTCGGCAGCGGTGAAAAGACCTGGGTGAACATACTTTGGAAAAACCTCAGCTTAAAGGTTTTGCGCATCAGCAGCAGAGTATTGGCCCGTACCCGGTCGAAGCGGGACAACAGTCGTTGCCCCTCGCGTTCACCGCCGCCAAAAAAGGCGATTTGCTCGGCGTTTTCACGCATCTGCATACCCAGGAAACGGAAATCCGCTTCCACCGTTTGTTTATTCATATTGACGCCAATCAGCACCTTACCCAACCAGTGGCTCAGCGCAAGATGGAAAAATGAATATAAATAGACGGCAAATACCATGTAACCGGGGATCGACAGAGTCGCGTTCCCCAAGGGGACAGACAAGGCGCCGGATAATCCCCACAAAATAATGGTAAAGGTCACGGCATTGACCACCACATGGATAATATTGGTGGACAGGTTAATGGTGACGTCGGTGAAAAGATTGATATCTTCCGCAATACGCTGATCGCCGTTGCTGATTAAATTATCCCGCTCTAACTGGTAATACGTGGAGCGCTGGGTCCAACGCTCCACGTAGCGAGCGGTCATCCAGGTGCGCCAGCGCAGGGTCAGATAATCAATCGACAATACGCTGACCAGCGGCAATAACGTCGAGACCGTACCGATGGCCAGACTTTTCACCATGATGGTGCTGATATGCGGCCAGTCAAGCGCCACAAGTGCATCGGTTAACTGCCCGTGTAGCTTATTTAAGGCAACACTGGCGTAAGTATTGCTGAAATTAATCGTTAAAATAACGGCAATTAACAATATGGCCAGCCACTTTTCCGACGATACCCAAAAAGGACGGATTAATTGCCATACGCCAGGCCGTTTACCATCATCAGGCAACGTTTTATTTATTGATTGTTCGGTCATATTTACCACAAATCAGAACGAGTACGTCACGGACAAGCGCGCGGTGCGGCCCGGCTTGACACCGATATAATTCACCGTGGTTGAGTAATAGTAGAGATCGCGATCAAATATGTTATTCACGCCCAACGTTATGGTGTATTTAGGTTGATGGTAAAAAACCGAGGCATCGGTCTGCGCCCAACCGCCCATCTTGAAATAATTATTTGTCGATCCGTTCCAGGTATCACTGGCCGCCTGAATGCCGACGCCCGCGCCCAATCCCTGAAATCGCCCATCCTGTAGTTCATAGGTGGTCCAGATACTGCCAGAGTGTTTTGGCTGCGCGGTAAGCCTTGATTTTGATGTTGCGCCAGTAATTGCGGAATTGTCCGCATCCTTAGGCTGGGCGAAGGTATAGCTGGTGGAGATATTCCAACCCGGCAATATCTGGCCGTTCAAATCAAAATCAAAGCCTTTGGTTTCCCGCCCTTCCGCACCGACCGCGTTGCCGGCGATGTCGGTAATGACCACATTTTTCTGCACAATATGGAATAAAGCCGTAGTAATGGTCAGGTTATCGTCAAGCAAATTAAATTTAAATCCGGCTTCTTTGGATTTACCGGTAGAAGGATCCATCATTTCCCCGGTGCGGGAATTGACCGTGCCGGCACTTGCAAAGCTGTTCAACAGGTTGGCGTAGGCCGTTATTTCCGGCGTGATATCGAAGCTCACCCCATAACCCGGTATCCATTTGGTTATGCTTTTATCGCCCGTCTTAGATGCTGAGTTGCGCAATGTCCACTCGGCCCGTTTAGCGGATAGCTGAAAATGCAGCCTTTCCCAGATATCGATCTGATCTTGCAAAACCACCCCTTTTTGTACCTGGATCATCTTGTAGGATCTGAAATTAGGATCGGGAATAGTCGGGAAAGACAGACTGTCGGGATCGTTATAATTAGCGGTGGTATAAATCCTGCCAAAGGACAAATCCCAACTGGTGGTCTTCGCGCGCTGATAATCGTAACCCATCAGAATATTATGGGTTAACGGCCCGGTATCGAACTTGCCGCGAATATCGTTTTGCAGGCTGATAGAGTTGAGATCCTGCTTATTGCCCAGTTCGTGGACAACTAACGAGCCATCCGGGCTTGAACCATATAGTTCGTGCAGACGGTAATTCGTGGTGTTGTCCAGGTAGGTGGCTTTGCTATTAAAAGACCAGTTGTCGAACAAATTCTGATTCAGTTCGTAATAAACCGTCTTGGCATTAATGGAGAAGTAATTGTCCTTATCGCCCAGGCGGTATTCAGGCAGGCGTTGAATACGGCCATTGCTATACAGGGTCGCCGCCGGGCCGGAAGTCCTGCCGGTATTGAATTCCGCCCCCACTTTAAAATAGGTGTTGTCCGTTACCCAGGCCAATACCGGCGCGACATACTCGCCGCGCTTACCGTTGAAATCAGGAAAACTGTTATCCGCCCGCATGGTGGAAGCGTTTAAACGGTAGAGGAAGGTTTTATCATCGTTCAGCGGCCCCCCCAGATCGATGGCGGTTTTCACTTCGCCATATTTGGACGCCTCGAATTTTATCGTATGCAACGGATCGGCAGTGGGCGCCTTGCGCACCAGGTTGATCGAACCGGCAGGCGAACTGTTGCCGGCCAACACGGCCTGCGGACCTTTCAGCACTTCCACACGCTCAACGCCATCGATATTGGAATAGCCGGTGGCGCTACCGTTCACGTTACTGTTGGGGTTAGAGACACCGTCCGTCGACCCGCCCGTCACGTTAAAACCGCGAATATATATCGAATTGGAGCCACGGCTGCCGCCCTGCATCGTAACGCCGCCGGCGTTGCGCAAAGCGTCTTCCACCGAGACAGCCTGACGGTCGTCAAGCAGCTTGCGACTCACCACCTGCACCGACTGGGCCGTCTCCTGCAGGGATAAATTAGTGCGGGTGGCGGTGCTGGACATCGACGGGTTATAGACCGAGGCGTCTTCGCTTTGATCGGCGCTGCCACTGACGGTAATCGTCGGCAGCGTCTGACCGCTGTCTTTTGCCGCCTGCAAATCCGATGAGGCGGCCGTTGGCATGGCCGTAGTGACAGCCTCAATGGTCAGGGTGCCGTTAGCGGTCGTCGTGACGGAGAGCGGCGTCCCCTGTAACTGACGCGAAATCGCTTGTTCGATAGTAAAAGTGCCGTCAACGGGTGTGGCCTGATATGGCGCGACCAATTTGGGATCGAAGGAAATAGTTTGCTGACTTTGGCGCGCAATGGTTAATAACCCTTGTTCCAGGGAACCCGGCTGTACCGAAAAGTGTATTGGCGCGGCCGTAGCAGCGTAGGCGGACTGCGGTAGCCATACTGCGGTATTTGCCACGGCAAAGGTGATATTTATCGCTAACGCCAACCGGCCTGGCCGAACACGTTTCTTCCACGCGTGCTGCAGTAATTCATTCATTGCTTCCGCTCCCAGCGTAAAGGAAAAAAATATTGCGACGCCATATTGTTATGGGTCAGTTCGTTGTCTTCAGCCTGTATGTGCAACGAAGGGAGAAATGTGTCACCAGTCGATAGAAATTTTTTTGAGAAAAATGAGATTTTTTATCTCAAGGGCTAATACTGTGAATATTTTTTCCTGTCATTTATGCGGTGACGACAGATAAGACGGCAGCGAATACTCCGCCCCAATAATGGGGGGGTTGTGGCTATTGCGCATCATTTCGGTGCAAAACAGTGGTTTCATAGTCTGCGAACTATCCGTTGTTGTGCAACCGCATGCTGTGTACGCTATGCTTTGAAAAAAATTTGCCTTATAAAAGAAAAAATCTACTTATATTCTCAGGGTATAAGCTAGAGCCAAATATTATTGGCCCGCTTATTGCTGGGCAGGTTTGAATTAACTTTCCGCTTTGCGTACGGGAAACCCCGCCGCTAATAGCGACGCCATCCCAGGATTGGCTTTAATGATCCATTGTTGAGACCTATGAAAGGTTTTATGCTCAGATTTTAGACAGACGGATGAGATGATGCCTGCCGAATTTACCAGCCGAACAGATGCATTAACGCTTATTTTTCGCAGCGATTACCGGTGGCTCACCGATAAACTGAGACGGCGGATTAGCCACGGCACCGGCGCAGAAGACATCGCCTCCGAAGCCTTTGTACAGCTAGCCGCGATCCCGGAGTTGCTTAAAATTCGCGAACCGCGGGCAATGCTGACCACGCTGGCCCAGCGGATATTATATGAGACCTGGCGCCGCCGCGATCTGGAGCAGGCTTATCTTAATGCGTTGGCAAGCCATCCGCAGCTTTGCCACCCTTCGCCGGAAGAGCAAGAGATGGTGATCGAATCCTTGCTGGCCATTGATCGTGCGCTGGACGGTTTGTCTGTCAATGCACGCAAGGCTTTTTTGTTTAATCAATTGGATGGCATGACCTACGCTGAGATCGCCAAAGAGCTGGGCGTTTCAGCCAGCATGGTGCGTAAATACGTAGCGAAAGCGCTCACTAATTGTTACCTTGCAACCTCGGGTCAAACTGAGTAACCCATACTGTAGCGAAAAAATAATGAGATTATCCCGACGCCCTACTCCCACTGCTCAACAAGCCATCGAATGGATGGTGCTGTTACGCTCCGGGGAAGCCACGGACAATGATTTTCGCGAATATGAACGCTGGCGTTATTCCGACGCCAGCCACGACGCCGCTTGCGCCCAAATAGAAACCACGCTGGGTAAAATCCAGTCGCTGACGCACACCATGCCGCGGGAAAACGTTCGCCAGACCTTGCTCGCCCCCTCCAGCCGCCGCAAATTTCTGCAAAACACCCTGGGCATTGCCGCCGTCGCGGTAGTTGGCGGCCTGGTGGTAAACCAGAAATATCCGCTACCTTACCTGTTATCCGATATTCACACCAACACCGCCCAACGACGGCGCATTGAGCTGGGCGACGGTAGTATTCTGGACATGAACGCGCGCACTGCGCTGAATATCGCCTTCAACGATAATCTGCGCAATGTGACGCTGCGCACCGGCGGTTTCATTGCCAACGTGGTGAATGACGTCAGACCGTTCAGCGTTCATACCGAAATGGGTCGCATCCTGGCAGGCGAAGCGCGTTTTAACGTGCGCCGGGAATCCGACGGCATCCATCTGGCAGTCTTAGACTCAGTGGTAAAAGTCACCAACCTGCGCGGTGAAAACCGGCGGGTCGAAGCCGGCCACGGTCTGTGGTTCAACCATGACACGCTAATGCCTATCGCTATTTCCCCTACTGCCGAAACCGCCTGGACCCAGGGGCGGCTGGAAGTACAGGATACATCGCTAAGTTCGGTTATCGATTCGCTAAGAAATTACAGCCCGGCGGTTATCCGGCTGGATCCGGCGATTGCCGGCCTGCGCGTCAGCGGCAACTTCCCGCTGGACGATGTGCCTTACACGCTGGATGCTCTGGCGCAAACCATGCCGATCGCCATTACCCGCACCACGGGATATTGGATCCGCATCACCGCGGCCAGTGTTTGATCGCAATTTTTTCCACTTTTTTCTCTCTGACTGGTGTCACTTTTGCTTCCTCATTGCACATACAGGATAAGTCCCCCCAAGATTGCGGATCATGTGGGTTAAGGCAGTCAGGATTTATCGAGAGGTAGTGGTGAAAGCACAGCACCTGATATTGAAAGAGAGGATTGAAGTGCCGGAAAGCGCCGCGCCCGCCATACTTTTGCCAACCGGGCTTGCGGCGGTGAAAAAAGATCGCCTGCCAAGGCTGGCGATTACAGCGGTAGCGTTGGCTCATCTGGCGCTGATTGGGGCAGCGATTACCCATACCACACAATACCGGCCGCTAGACATCATCAATCCCGCCGAACAAACCAGTGTACAAGTAACGATGGTTGAAATGCCACAACCCGAACCGCCGCCGCAACCCCAGGCCGCCACCGAGACGCCGGCATTGTTGACGGCGGAAAATAGCGAACGCGAAGTGGCGCAAAGCGAGCCGGCGCCGCCAATGCCTGCGCCGGCCGCACCGCCGATACAACCAAAGCCAAAACCGAAACCCAAACCTACACCCAAAATCGAGCCCAAGCCCAAGCCTGTACGTGAAGCTCCCCGTCCGGTGAGCGAGGAAAAATCCTCGCCGGTGCAAAACGCCAGGGTCGCCGATAAGACAGCGATCCCGGCGACGGCCAAAGGCGAGATGCTGAAAAGCGCGCCCAACGCCACGCCGAAAATGGTTTCTACCGTTGGCTGCATGGTGCCGGCGCCCGACTACCCCCGCAAGGCAAAACGGCTGCGCGAGGAAGGCGAGGTCCTGATCCGTCTGACGATCAATGCCAACGGCACGCTGGGGCGTAGCGAAGTCGCCCGCAGCAGCGGTCATGAGGATCTTGATCAGGCGGCGATGGCGGCGGTTTCCGGCATACGCTGTAATCCGTATCTGGAAAACGGCCAGCCGATTTCCGTTATGACGGTACAACCCGTCACGTTTAAATTATCCCGTTAGCCCACCTGGCGGTGGATGACCATGACCGATAGCGTTTATTGATAATCGAGGAAGCAAAATGAATGAGTTTGGCATTGAGCATGTTTGGCAGCAGGGTGATATCGTCACCCGCTCGGTGGCCCTGGTCCTGCTGGTCATGTCCGTGATGTCCTGGTCGGTGATTGTGATTAAATGCATACAGGGCGCAGGGCTACGCAAAATCGCCCTGCGCACTAAGCACCGTTTCTGGAGCGAAAAAACGCTGCCGGCCGCCATCGAATCATTGGGCAATAGCAGTAATAACCCATTTCGCGATCTGGCGATAGCTGGCCATGCGGCGATGTCCCACCAGTACAATATTGAGGCTGGCATCAGCAATAATCTTGATATCAGCGACTGGCTGGCGCGCGAGCTGAAAAACAGCATTGACGATAATAGCGCGCGTCTGCAATCGGGTCTGGGGATCCTCGCCTCCATCGGTAGCACCGCGCCGTTTGTTGGCCTGCTGGGTACTGTATGGGGCATTTATCACGCATTGCAATCCATCAGTATGGTAGAACAGCCGGATCTGGCCCATGTCGCCGGCCCGGTCGGCGAGGCGCTGATCATGACGGCGTTCGGCCTGTTCGTCGCCATCCCGGCAGTGCTCGGTTTTAACACCATCAACCGGCGCAACCGCACTTTGCAACATGCCATCGCCCGCTTTGCCCACGATCTGCATGCCTATTACCTCACCGGTTCGCGCATTACCAGCGCCGATGTTACCGAGCTACGCGCGGCCGACGCCGTAACGACCCATCGCGTCCAGCCGTTTCGCGCTGGCCAGTCGGTGTAATGGCAAGAATCAGAGGGGAAAACGGATAATGAGCATGTCAGGCAACTCGCCGTTTGAAAGCGATGAAGAGACGCTGGTCAACGATATCAACATGACACCGTTTATTGATGTCATGCTGGTGCTACTGATTGTATTTATGATTACCCTGCCGGTGATAAACCACGCGGTAAAAGTCAATCTGCCCAAGGCCAACGCCAGTGTGCTGGAAAAGGATCCTCAATCCATTGATATTTCAGTATTGGCCGACGGCAGTATCTCCTGGGATAAACAGCCCGTTGATGACGCTACCTTGAAATCCCGGCTGGAAGAAACGGCGCGACGACCACAATTGCCCCACTTACGTATTTACGCCGATAAGGCATCGGAATATGGCCGCGTATCCTTTGTGATGACCAGTGCGCAAAGCGTCGGCCTGACGAAATTTGATTTCGTCGTCGATAAAAACACCCAGTAAACAGCACACCTCACATAAAATCGAGCCGTCGGATTCCCGGCGGCTTATCGTTAAGTAAAGGAAGTTAGGGAAAGTCTTGTCGTTAATCCAGCAGTTGTTGTAACCGCCGGTCATAATTATTCAGGAAATCCCGCATCAAACGGAAGCATTCGGTTTCTTCATAATCCACCCTCGCCACCCTGTCTCATCAAATTGATAAATCCGCGCATTGTGATATGAAAGAATTAACAACGGCGAGACGCTTTCCACGGTAGAGAAATGAACAGATAAGCGGCCCCCCTTCCCTAATCAACCGGCCCGATTACGGAAAAGCCCGCTTAAGTTTCCTAAGCGGGCTTTTGCTTTTTTATATTTCGGCGGTTTCCGCCATTAATTCCGTCATCAGGTTAACAAACACCTCGCCCGGCTGGGACATGACGCTGTGCCCATCGGTCACCGCCACTACCGAAATCTGCAATGCGGGACGGAACGGCCGCACCGCCAGCCCGGCAGTATCGATCCCCTGTAGAGAGAAACGGTCAACGATAGTGACGCTATTGCTACCGTGTCTGACCAGGTTAATCGCCATGCTGTAACGGTTGGTTTCTATCGCCGCCACCTGACGCTGACGGAACTCCGGCACCTGTCTGGCAATCATGGCTACCAGCCGCGCATCGGTGGTGATAAAAACCAGTTCACGCGGCGAGATATCCTGCCAACAGACCTCAGCCTGCTGCGCCAGCGCATGCCGCTCGGGCAGCACGCACACCATTTCGCCCCGGCTGACGGCAAGCCGGTTATCCTCCGTCTCGTGGCCGGGCTTGACCATAAAGCCGAGATCGTAGCGTCCCCCCTCCACCGCCGCTTCAATTTCATTATTCAGGCACATGTCCGCCACCACGCCATAATCCGGGAAGGTCTGGCGAAAGCGAGCCACCGCAAGAGGCAAAATATTTAGCGCCAGCGCAGGCGTGGCGCAGATCCGCAACTGCCCGACGCGATACTGACGAATATGGTCAACGAAGCGATCGAAACGAAGCCTGTCCTGATGCACGCGCAGCGCCTCTTTATACAGTTCTCTGGCTTCGGGGGTTGGCTGCATTTTGCCCTTATGGCGTTCAAACAGGCTGAAACCCATCTGCTGCTCGATAAGCGCCAGACTTTTGCTCACCGAAGGCTGGGACATCGTTAGCTGCGCCGCCGCCGCGGTCACCGAACCGAGTTGAACGACACTGATAAAGACTTCAAGTTGTTTGGGAGTCATTGCCATTTTCCAGATAACGATATCAGGATTATGCATTTTTAATGCATGCTTCCAGGGTTATAGAATATGTAATTATATTCACTCAGGGGAATAAAATGAAATTTTTCGCATCACGTTTGATGTCGGCATTGTTGCTGATACCAGGGATTTTCTTAACTCAGGCTCCGGCGCAAGCCGAGGACAATATCAATGCTATCTTGCCAGATCATGTCGTGCGCGTCGGTGCGGTCAACGCGCCACCGTGGTATCAGAAAGATCTGCTGACCAATCAGTGGACCGGTCTGGTGCCCGACGTCGTACAGGCGATATTTAAAGATACCGATATAAAAATCGAATACGTCGACACCCAGTGGGGCACTGCCGTGGCCGGTTTGCAGTCCAACCGTTTCGATATTTTGGGCGGCTTTAATAACACTCCGGAAAGAGCCAAAGCCGTCGATTTTACCCGCCCGATGGGCTCTCACCAGATGGGCGTACTGACGCTGGAGAAAGACGCCAAAAAGTATGAGGCCTGGGCAACAATAAATAACCCACAGACCCGGCTCGCCGCGATTGACGGCTCGGCGGCGGTAACACTGCTGCAACCGCAGTTGGACAAAGCACAATGGATTATCGTTCCCGACAGCGACAACATGCAATTGCAGATGGAGAGCGGCCGCGCCGATGCCATCGTCACCAACGATATACAGATGTCGCAATATATTCAGAAGCGTCATCAGGGCACGATGATAATCCCCCAGCCGGTCAAAGAGCAGGCAACCAATATGGGCCTGCGTAAAGATCGTCCGCAGCTACAGGCGTGGCTGGATGGTCGGCTTGAGCAGCTGGATAAAGACGGGACGCTGAAAAATATCTGGCATAAATACACTCACCCTGCGAACCACCCCTGATGAGCCAACCGTCTTCATTACCGCTACTCAAAGTTGACGCACTCGGCAAATCGTTCTCGGGTACTAAAATCATTGATGACGTCTCCTTCGAGGTTCGCCCCTCGGAGGTGATAGGCATCATTGGCCGCAGCGGCGCGGGAAAATCCACCTTGCTGCGCTGCCTGAATATGCTTGAGACTCCGGACAGCGGACACATTTGGCTGGGCGAGGAAGAGATAGGATTTTACGGCGCGCAGAGAAAGTCGGTAAAACAACGCACATTGGCGCGTCAACGCGCATCAATGGCCATGGTATTCCAGCACTTTAATCTGTGGCCACATCGCAGCGTGCTGCAAAACATTATTGAAGGACCGACACAGGTACTCGGCATGACGCGCAAGGAGGCAACGGAGAAAGCGATGGCGCTGCTCGTGCGCATGGGGCTGGCAGAAAAAGCCGGCGACTTTCCGCTTCAACTTTCCGGTGGACAGCAGCAGAGAGTATCCATCGCCCGCGCGCTGGCGATGGAGCCACGCGTGATCCTGTTTGACGAACCCACCTCGGCGCTCGATCCGGAGTCCGTCGGGGAAGTGCTGGCGGTTATCTCCGAACTGGCGGTCGGCGGCACCACCATGATGGTCGTTACCCATGAAATGCGTTTTGCTCTGCAGGTATGTAGCCGCCTGCTGTTGATGGAGAACGGCAGGCTGGTGGAAGAAGCGACTCCGCGGGAAATCTGGTCACGGCCGAACAATGCGCCTATACGCCACTTTATGGCGCTGTCCGGCGTGACGGCGGAGGATCTGCGCTAATGCCGGCTTATCACTGGGATTTTTCAATACTGTGGCAATATCACGCCGTTCTGCTGGAGGGGATATTCACCACCTTTAAAATCGTTCTGGCCTCGGTCACGTTAAGTATTCTTGGCGGCGCCCTGCTTGCGCCGTTGCGCGGCTCGTCCAGGGCGGCGATCCGCATGCCTACCCAGGGGGTGATTGAGATTGTGCGTTCGATTCCGCCACTGGTGCTTATCGTCTGGGCCTACTACTGTCTGCCTATTCTGTTCGGCCTGACGCTCTCATCGTATCTGACCTGCGTGCTGGCTATCTCGCTATATGGCAGCGTGTTTTTCGCCGAGATATTTCGCTCGGGTCTGCAATCGGTCGATCACGGGCTTATTGAGGCGGGCCTGTCGGTCGGGATGTCGCCGCTGAAAGTGTTGGTTCGAATTACCGCACCGGTGGCCTTTTTGCGCATCCTGCCGGCATTTGTCAGTCAGTGCGTGATGTCGATAAAGAACTCGGTACTGGCAAGCTATATCGCGACTGGCGAGATCCTCTATCAGGGGCAGCGACTGAGTACCGCCACCTTCCGGCCGCTGGAAACGCTGACTTTTGTGGCGCTGTTTTTCGTCGTCACCATTCTTCCGCTGTCACTGCTGGCAAGCTATGCCGAGCGCAGGATCCGCACCCGCTACTTTAAACGTTGAATAATCATGAATCTCTCCGCAACACGCCAGTTGGTGAATTTTGCCGGCTCCTTATCTGCGCAGGCTATCCCTGACGCCATCCGCCGCAAAGTCCGACTACATTTGCTGGATGCCCTCGCCTGCGGTTGGGCGGCCAGTCGGCACCAAGTCAGCGGGCCGGTTATCCATGCCGCCCGGCTATTCGGCGGAAACGGCGACTGCACCGTCTTCGGCGAGTCAGGTTTCAGCCCGCTGGCGGCCGCCTTTGGTAACGCCGCCGTCATTAACGGTCTGGACCACGATGACGGCGTGGAGATCGACGGTAAAGGACTCGGTCACCCCGGCGCAACGCTTATCGCCGCCGCGATGGCCGCCCTTGATCTCCACCCGGCGCCGGTGAGTCAGGACGCGCTGATTAACGCCCTGACCGCCGGCTTCGAAGTGAACAATCGTCTCATCCACGCCATCCAACCCTCGGCTGAACGCTTCAGCCAGGTGTACGGCGTGGCGCAGCATCAGGCGATCGGCGCGGCGCTGGTGGCCGGTCGGCTACTGGGCCTGAGTCCGGAGCAATTGAATCAGGCCGTTGGCCTGGCCGCCGTGTTAACGCCGCTGCCCAGCCTGCATCAGTACAACTGGCGACAGCGGCCGCTGTTGTCGCTCAAAGATGCCGTGGCGCCAGCGGCGCAGGCGGCGGTGCAAGCGGTCATTATGGCGCAGCAGGGCCTGATCGGCAGTCTTGACGTGCTCGATGGCGAGCAGGGATTTTGGCGGATGATCGGCTCCGACCGCTTCGCGCCAGAAATTCTGACCGATAATCTCGGCAGCCACTGGTACGCCGGTTACGGCAGCTTTAAACGCTATCCCGCCTGCCGCTGGCTGGCCTGCGCGTTGGAATGCATGGAGTGCATTATGCAGGAGACCGGCTGGCAGGCGGCGGATATCCGCGCCATTGAGGTACAGACCTTCCCGCGGCTGGTCGACGATATGATGGACTACCGGCCTCGCACGGCAACCGACGCACAGTTCAGCCTGCCGTGGACGCTGGCGGCGGTAGCTGGCGGCCTGCCGCCCGGCGCCGACTGGTATACGGAAAAGAGCATGCAAAGCGAGGCGTTACAGACGCTGGCGGATAAAGTGACGGCCGTTATCGCCCCCGAATTTGCCCAGCGAATGGATGGTTCGGCACGCCAGCCCGGCGCCCGCGTCGTGGTTACGCATCGCCACGGCGAAAGCGCAGAGCAAGAACGCGACAAGCCGCTGGGCAGCGCCGAACGCCCGATGACCGACGCGGAGATTATTACCAAGGCGCGACGAAATTTGACCGGGCATGGCGTTGAGGTTGAACAACTGATTACCAGAGTAATGCAGGAGGACGGCGCCGTGTCGTACGCTTCGGCCGCTGAATTGACCGGCTTTGCATCCGCGGCGTTAGCCCCACGCCAGCACGCAGTTGAGCCGTTCGGCCTCACTTGAATTCTTTTGCGCCTGCGCCCGGCCTGAAACGAACCTTGGTGCGAAACAGGAGCCAAAACCACGCAACGACGCGAGAACCGGTAAACCATCAGCGAATGACGCCATCTCGGGCCACCCGCCTCGGATTCCGTTCCGGCGCGGCCTAACCGCACCCGTTCACTCCGCCCATATTTCCTCATCGGTAGGCACGTGCTTACCAGTAATCACTTTGCCGATGCGGCTGACATTCATCAGGTGCTTGTAGTCAAGGTTTTCAGAAATGGAATTTCCCCCCCAAGAACCGCAGCCCAGCGTCGTGGTGGCCGCGAATCCGTTAGTCAGCGCCCCCCCCGCCGTGGTGCCCGAACACTGGTTGACAACCAGACGGCTTATGGGCAAGGCCAGTCCCATGGCGCGAATATGTTGTTCATCGTTGGAGTGCAATGCGGCCGAATGCCCAGCGCCTTCCACCAATAGGTTAGCCTTAGCTTTGTCCACGGCCTCATCGAAGGTTTGGTAGGGCAGAATCGCCACCACCGGGCACAATTTTTCACGAGCCAGAACATCCTCTTTGCCCGCCCCCTTGGCCGGCAGCAGAATGATGCGCACGCCTTCGGGCATCTTGATCCCCGCCAACGCGCCGATCAGTTGGGGCGACTTCCCTACGATGTCTTTATTCATGCGGCCATCGGGAAACACGATGTCGCGTAGTTTCTGGACAACGGCGGGATCTGAGGAGAACCACACCTTGCCCGTAGCCAGGAATTGATCGATGACCGCCTGGTAGCTTTCCTCCGGCGCCAGAACGAACTGTTCATGCGAGCAGATGATGCCGTTGTCGAATGCCGCCCCGGCGACGATCTTCCCGCAGGCATCCTCCAGGTCCGCTCCCCGATCGATAACGACGGGAACATTGCCCGGCCCCACGCCAAGGGATGGCCGGCCGGATGAATAGGCGGCTTTCACCATCGCTCCGCCGCCGGTAGCCACGACGACATCCACCGCCCCCATCAACTCCTTGGTGATGCTGAGCGACCCATTGACCACCGTCTGAACCAAATCTTCCGGCGCGCCATGCCGGCACAGGATCTGGCGGAACGCCTTGACGACCAAAGCGTTCACCCCTTCGGCGCTCGGGTGCGGGGCAAAAATCACGGCGTTGCCGGTTTTCAGGGCAAACATCGCGTTGCACATCGGGGTGACAACGGGATTGGTAACCGGGCAGATGGCAGCCACAACGCCCATGGGCTTGGCGATCAATACCAGATTGGCGTCAGGATCCTCGCCAATAATACCGCGGCTTTTCTTGTCTTTCAGGCTATTCCAGATAAGGCGCGACTTGCCCATGCATTTCGCAACCTTGTCCTCAAAAACGCCGTAGCCCGTTTCGTCAACGGCCCGGTGGGCCAAGTCTTGCGCATTGTCGTAAATGAATTTCGCAAAATCGCGCACGATGGCGTCCACCTGCTGCTGCGAAAACGCTTCAAACACTTTCTGCGCGGCGCGGGCAAGGCCGACGAGTTGGGATACTTGGGCCGACGCGTTGGCCGTAGCTACTCGGGATTCATTCGATTCAGCGACTATATTCGCCATAATATACATCTCCGTAAGACACACCAATTCGATACGTGCATGTACGCTTGATAATCGCGCCACGCTCTATTTCGGGAGGGAGGGGTCATAAGGGGTATCGCTATCATTACGGCGCGCCTGTCCGCTGTCCGAATGGTTCGGCTTACCGGCGCCGTCCAGCAGTAGATTCCAGTTAATAATTATATTTTTAATCACACCGAACATAATAATTTACTCATCCATTTGTAATCATATCTATTTATATTTTAATTAGTCCTACACGCTAACTTTTCTAAATTTCAAGATAGCTAATAAGATGGAAGAAAGTATATTTCTCCCCGGCAACGAATACTTTAGCAATCTTGGGTCAAATAATGACTTTAATACCGATCACCATCACATATTGCTTTCAGCTTATTCACAATGTTGTTTTTGTTACCCGGGAAATGCATCTCTTTCTGATATTAAATATAAATTCAGTATTTAAACCGTTCGCCCACGGCATAAGAAATGATGTTGAGGCGGTCGACTCCGCGAATGCGCAGTATGAATGCGGCAAGATCCAGCGCCGCGTCGGACAACAATGCCGGGATGCGTTTCTGAATAGCTGCTTGCACTGGCCCGGTATTAGGGCCATTCTAACAATAGTCAAGCGGCGTTTTCGGCCCCTTGCTTCATCAAGATTTAGCCCAGTACGCCATGAAATTAATCGCCTCACGCGGCACGCCGCGCTCGCCAATCAAATAGCGGCGCAGTAGTTTTACCGCCGTCGATTCCGCCGCCACCCAGCCATAAAATTCGCTGTTTCCGGTGGTCGCTTTATCCCACAGCAACTCGCCTTCCGCCTCTTCCCGTACCGCTGCGTGCTGGCGGCTTTCCGGCACCTTGACCCGCTCTTTTATCGCCTGAATCAGGCATTCGCCGTGCGTCGCGCCAGTGGGTTTGCGCGCTAACCAGATTATCTCCGCAAAGCTAAATTCGCTCAGGTCCACGCAATCTTCTGCCTCCGGCACTTCAAAGAAAGCCTGTACCGTCGGCGGATTTTCCTGGCCGGCGATCAGCTCCAGGATCCCCCGGGCCGCTGGGAGCGCCGTTTCGTCGGCAATAATCAGCGCGTTACGCAGCCCGGCGGGCGGCGTCCACTCATAGCCGCCGCTGTCTTCTTTGTGCGCCGCATTCGGCGCAACGATCTGGATAGCGTCTCCCGGTACGGCGTTAATCGCCCATGCCGACGCCGGGCCTTCAGTACCGTGGCTGACGAACTCCACCGTCGCTTCCTGACGCTCACGATCAACATGGCGCAGCGTATACGTGCGGATCACCGGGCGTTTTCCTTTCGGCAACGACAGCGCCATTTGATACCACTGCCCCTGAGCGGGAAGCGACGGCGGCGTGCCGTCTTCGGAAGGAAACAGCATTTTGATACGCTGATCCGGCGCATCGCGCTTCATCTGAGCCACTTCCGCGCCGCTAAACACCAACCTTAGCAGCGAAGGAGAAACGGCGGTCTTACGCGCCAGTTGAACGTTAAACAGGCGATATGCCTGAACTTCGGCCATAACCTTTCCTTACTGTTAATTTGCAGATAAAAGCGATCGGTTATCAGAAGGTATAGTTAACGCTGACTGAGTAATTGCGGGGTTCGCCGTAAATCACGCCGCCCGTCAGTCCAGTGTTGTATTCACGATCAAACACATTCTTCACGTTCGCCTGCACCGATAGGTTCTTATCCACCTGGTAACGCGCGAACAGGTCGGCCAGCGGGTAGCTCCCCTGATACAAACGAACCGTATTGCCCGACGGCCCGGTCAGATCTTTAAACGTCCGGTTCTGCCAGTTGACGCCGCCGCCAACGGTCAATTGCGGCAGCATCGGCAGGTTATAGCTGGTAAACAGTTTCAGCTGCGTTTGCGGCAGGTTGGAATTAACCCGATCGTTATTGATGTCCTTCGCCACATAACGGCTGGCGCTGAACGTCATCATAAGGTTATCGGTGACTGCGCCATTCAGTTCAAACTCCGCGCCGCGGCTCACCACGCCTTTAGAAGCATAGTAAGCATATTCCGAGCTGCCGGGCACCAGGCGCGAGCCATCCAACTGACCCAGATTTTCTTGCTCAATACGGAACACGGAGAGTGAAGCCGTCAGCCGGCCATTAAACCAGTCGGATTTAACGCCCGCCTCATAATCTTTTCCGATCACCGGTTTCAGATAGGCGCCCTGACGATCGCGGTAGGTCTGGGGCTGGAAAATGGAGGTATAGCTGACAAACGCGGAATAGGTGTCATTAATGTCATAAACCAGACCGCCGTACGGCGTCAGGTTGTTTTTATCCATATTAGCGGTGATGCCGTTTGTGCTGTATTGCGTATAACGCGCGCCGACAATCAGCGATAGCGGATCGGTAAGCGAGAAGCGCGCCGCCGTATAGCCGGCTTTCTGGCGAATGGTATCATCCCCGTTAAGCGCCCATTCTCCCCAATCGGGTTCAGTCACGTTGCCGTTCCAACCATTGGTACTGCCTACATCATTGGCGCTTATCGTCACAAACCGGCCATAGTAACGGTTACGCTGGCGGCTGTAATCCAGCCCGACGACGAGCTCATGCTGCCGCCCCAACAATTCAAACGGACCTGACGCATAGGCGTCGATGGCATCCTGCGTGCGAAGGCCGTCATACCAGCCACCATAGGCGGAGGTATCATTGGTAAGAAGCCCGGTGGTTTTATCCGCGAAGCCGCTTACATAAAACAATTTGCTGTCAAAATCCGTTTCTGAGTGCGCGCTATTCAGCCGCACCTGCCAGCCGTTGTCGAAGTTGGTGGTCAAATTGGCAAAAACCTTGCGCGACAGGATATTATAATGCGCCCAGTCGGCCGCGGGGTTGGAACTGCGATCGTAATGGGTTGGTTCGCCATTCGAGTACCAGGCCGGCAAACCACCCCATGTGGGATTACCGGTGTCCCGCGACTGATAACTATACCCCACGTCAACCGTCGTTGAGTCCGTCAGGTCAGCTTCGATATTGCCATAGAGGAACTTTTTGCTTTGATGGTAGCGATCGAGCCAACTGTCCTTATCCTGATACCCGGCCACAATGCGGCCGCGTACCGTACCTGACTGATTCAACGGGCCAGAAACATCGGCGACATAGCGCTGATCGTTCCAACTGCCGTAGCTGGCGCTTAAATTACCGCTAAAGGTTTTACTATCCGCTTTCTTACGCACCATATTGATGGAAGCGCCCGGGTTTCCGGTTCCGGTCATCAGACCGGTAGAGCCGCGCACGATTTCAATACGATCATAGATCGCCGCATCATCGTCGGTATCGCCGAAGTTCCATGACTCATTTTGCGTGGTGGGAATATCATCATAGGTATAATTGTTGATATAAAACCCACGCGAATAAAAATCGAAACGCTCAGTGTCATTCTGTGATGCTGAAATACCGGCGGCGTTATGCAGTACATCGCTAATATTTTGCAGATCCTGATCTTTAATACGCTGCTTGGTGACGATACTCACCGACTGCGGAATATCGCGCGGGGTCAGGTTAAGTTTGGTGCCGGCGCGGGTGGCCGGCACGGTATAGTCATGTTCTGGCTGGCTAACGCTGTCGGTATTGTCTCCGCCGCCGGCGCTCACGATCACCGTATCTCCATTGCTATCATTACTCTGCTGAGCCTGGGAAGACGCGGGCGCAGTGGTACTGTCCGCTGCACGGGCGGCGGCAAGGCCCACTGCATTCGCCACCCCCAGCGCGATAAGCGAAACGGTGAAATAATGCTTCACTCCCCTTACGCCGGGTGCCCTACCACTGACTTGTTTGAAAGACATGATACTTCCTCGTTAGCATTCTAGCCTTAACGCCGCAGGCGCGAGTTTCAGTTAACAAACTCGCCGGGTGTGACGAAAGCGTGTTAAAAATCGATTAAGAATCTAGATAGCCAAAACAATAAATAGAAATAATAATTACTACCATTATCATGCGCATATATTTAGTAAGCATTGTAATAATTCGGAAACAAAATATTTCCAAATATTGATTATGTAAGAGATGATCAATTTTTTTCTGTGGCCGACGCAGCCGATGCCGGCAGCGCCGGAATGAGTCGGCGACGGGAAGATACGGTGCAACTGGCGTAGGCGGACCCGATATCGTTGATGTCGTAAATCAGGCCGCCCTAGAGGAAGAGATTGTCTTTTTCCATCACTACCGATTGCCGTCGGCGCGATACTGGGTAGGAATCACGGTAGCTCTGACGCCAGTCAAAACGACTGACGCCTCAGCAGGTAAACAAAATACGGCGCGCCGATAAACGTCGCCAACAGCCCGGTCGGAATTTGGTACGGGAACATCACCATCCGCCCGCACCAATCCGCCGTAATCATCAGCAGTCCGCCCAGTAACGCCGCCATCGCCATTTGCGGCATGGCGCGACGGAAACCCAGCAACCGCGCCATATGCGGCGCCATCAGGCCGATAAAGCTCAATGGGCCAACGGTCAGCGTCGCCATCGCGGTTAACGTTGCGGCCAATAGCAGCAGCGCCAAACGGACCGGCGTCAGCGCCACCCCCACCGCCCGGGCGGTCACGCCGCCCAACGGCAAAATCGTCAGCCAGCGACGGCACAGCGGAGCCAGAACAATCAGCGCCGCGGCAAGCAATGCGGTACGTACCGCCTGTTGCGCGTCGACGGCGTAAGTCGAACCGGAAAGCCAGGTCAGGAGTCCGCCCATCCGCGGATCGCCGCTGGCCAGCAGCAGATACATCGCGGCGGAGAACGCCGTACTGAGCGCGATTCCGGCCAATAACATCCGCTCGGCTGAAAAACCGCCGCGGCCAGCCGCTATCATAATAATCAACAACGTGGCCATAGCCCCCAGGCTGCCCGCCGGCAATAGCCAGGCGAAGGCGTCGCCCGGCACCATAAACAGCATGATGACCACACCGAAAGCCGCCCCGGAACTGATGCCCAGCACTTCCGGACTGGACATCGGATTGCCGGTCAGTTTCTGGATCAGCGTTCCCGCAACGGCCAGCATCATCCCCGCGGCCAGCGCTGAGACCAGGCGCGGCCAACGCCACGGCATCAGCGCATCCAGCTCGGCGCCCAGACTCCAATGCCAGCCCGAGGCGTTTTGGCCCAATACCAACGCCAGCACGCATCCCGCCAGCAATAGCGCCCCCGCCGCCGCATAGCCTATCAGCGGCCGCCGACATTCAGTCGGCGCGTTATTCCCCGGCGACATGGCCGGCGGCGATGCATTGCCGCGCAAGCGCGGCAGCAGCCATAACAACAGCGGCGCGCCAATCAGCGCGGTAGCGGAGCCGGTCGGAATCTCACGCCATATCTGCGTCAACCAGATCATAATCTGGTCGGTCAGCCAGAGCAGCAACGCCCCCAACAGCGGCGTCAATAACATCCGCTGTAATAAACGGCGCGCCCCGAGTATTCTCGCTATCAGCGGAGCAAATAGGCCGATAAAGCCAATCACGCCCACCGCATTCACCAGCATGGCGCTGAAAATAATCGCCAGCGCCAGCGCGCCCGCGCGGGCGGCATTCAAGCCCAAGCCAAGGTTACGCGCCACGTCGTCATCCAAGCCAAGCAGCGTCAGCGGACGCAGCAGCAGCAGCGCCAACAGCATGACGATCAGCAAGCGGGGCAACAAAAACGTCGCCGTCTCCCAACCTTGCTGGTTCAAGGCGCCCGTTCCCCACAGAAAGACGCTCTGCATGTCATCGGAATGAAATAACGCCAGCAGGCTGCTCAACGCGGCGCAATATAATCCCAGAACCAGCCCGGCCAAAATCAACGTCACCGGCGACATGCGCTTGCCCCAGGCGACGCCGAATACCAGCCCCCCGACGATAAGCGCGCCCAGCATCGCCGCCAGTTGCCGGGTAACGTCCCCCCCCGGCAACATCCACAACGTAGCGACGGTCAACCCAAGCTGAGCGCCGGCGGAAACGCCCAGCGTCGCCGGTTCGGCCAACGGATTGCGCAACACCTGCTGGAACAATACGCCGACCAGCCCCAACCCCGCTCCCACCAGCAGCGAAACGACAAGGCGCGGCAACAGGCTATAGTGGAATAACATTTGGCGAATATCATCGACATCCGGCGCAAAGATCCCCTGCCGCCACTGCGCCATCGGCAACTGCTGCAATAGGTTGTAAAGCGTCAGACACACTGCGGCGACCAGCAGTAAGCCCAGCGTCGCCAGGGGAAACATGCGTATACGTGAAGTCATCGGCGGCTCTCCTGCGCCTGCATCAATAAATGGCAAAAACGCATGGCGGATAAGGTCGCGCCATAAAACCATACGGCCGGCACTCGCCTGAGCTGATTCTGTCGGACGAACGGCAAGGCCCGCCAAAGCGGGGAGGCGCTGACGCTATCGAACACCATTTGATCATGGTGTTCGAGGAGAATAGCGCGCGCGTGTTTCACCTCGGCCAGGCGTTCGATCCCCACCACCGCCGTTCCCCAGAAACTGGTTTCCTTCTGCCAGGCATTGCGGATCCCCAACTCGGTCATCACTTCCTGAAACAGGCTGTTTTGCCCTATCACCAACACATGCCGGGCATCAATCAGCGAAAACAATAATAGCGGTTGCTCGGTATACGCCTGTAGCTGTTGGCGCGCCCGCTGTAAAAAATCGTTGAATTGCGTCAGGTGCCGTTCCGCCCGATCTTCCAATCCCAGGCGCTGCGCCAGTTCCCTTATGGAGCGCTTACCGATGCTAAGCGGTTTGCCGTTGCCGTCGTTGAAGTCGAACGCCATGCTGGGCGCAATCGGCTGTAATTTCTGCGGCGAGGGTCCGTAACCTTGCGCAAGCAGCAGCAGTGAAGGACGCAATTGCTGCAACAATTCCAGGTTCGGTTCGGTACGCTGACCGATGTCTATCACCGACGCCGGCAGGCGGGGAGACACCACCCATTGGTTATAATTGGGAATATCCGCCACCGCCATCGGCACGACATCAAGGGCAAACAGCAATTCCACCGTCTGCCATTCCAGCGCGGCAATGCGGGTTAAATCCGGCGTAGTGCTGCTGCGGCCAGGCAACGCATAGATAAAGGGAGACAGCGCCAACGCCGTCAGCAGACGGCGGCGCAATGGATTGTATGGCTGTTCATTCATCAGTAGACAAAACTCACTGGCGCCCCGCCGCGCGGATGCGGCAGCGTTCCCATCGAAATGCCGTAAATCTGCTCCAGCACCGGCGCGCGCATCAACTCCAACGGTGCGCCTTGCGCGATGACGGCGCCGGCGCGCAACGCCACCAGACAATCGCAATATCGCGCCGCCATGTTGATATCGTGCAATACGGCGATCACCGTCAACCCATTCTGGCGGCTCAACCGCTGGATCAAGGCCAGCACCTCCACCTGATGAGCGATATCCAGCGCCGAAGTCGGCTCGTCCAACAACAGACAACGGCCGTCCTGTGCCACCAGCATCGCCAGCCAGGCACGCTGCCGCTCGCCGCCGGAGAGACTATCCACCAGGCGGCCGGCAAACGGTTTCAAGCCGACCAGTTCGATGGCCTCTTCAACCCGCTGGCGATCGGCCGCGCCAAAACGCCCCAGCGCGCCATGCCACGGATAGCGCCCGACCGCCACCAGTTCACGCACCGTCATCCCTTCCGCGGCGGGTAATTGCTGCGGCAAGTAGGCCACATGGCGGGCAAACGCCTTGTTGTTCCATTGAGACAACGGCCGCTCGTTCAGCAACACCTGGCCGGCGCTTGGCGCTTGATGGCGGCCAAGAATTTTCAATAGCGTGGATTTGCCGGAACCATTGTGGCCGATCAAGCCACACACTTTCCCTTGGGGGAAATCCAGCGATAATGGCTGCAACAGCATACGGTCCGATACGGAGAAACTCACCTCCGACAAGGAAAATCTGGCGTCGCGATGATGGTAGTTGTCCTGCATAAGTCCTATCTTTGCCGGGCCGGGATATGCGGCCCGGTTGGTTAACAACGGTAAGGTTGCCGCGGCAGCCCTTTGACGTTCAGCGCCCCAGCAACCGACATAGCCGGTATGGCAACGGCGGCAGACAAAAAACAACACAATGAAAATAATAAACGTTTGATGACAAACCTTCCGGTTCTCACCCCACCCCAACCCTCCCCTTCTCAGGGGCTGTCTCTTAGTCACATTTTTATGCGGACTTGGAGATAGTTTCGTGCGCCACAATGCCGCTATTTTCATGCTGCCTCGCAGCACGCGCCCGACATAGGGGGCTCAGACGCCAGCCCCCTATGAACCCCGGCTTGCGGCTGGAATTATGCCGCTGCGCGGTGCCTTCGTCGGTATCAGGCTTTTAACGGACCGCTTGCGACACGTTCCATACGTGGCGCAAGCTTTCGCCGCGTCCGTGCGGCTCATCCTAAGCCTGCTATCTCCTCAGCATAATTTCTTACGCCGAATAACGGCAAATCCCGTCATAGCCCCTACATTTGTGACTAAGAGACAGCTGACAAGGATGAGGCCGGGAGGGAGTCATTAATATTCATGTTTCGAACTTTATCAGCAAACTGAAATAATAATCATTATTATAATTATGTGCACTGAATAATTCGAGTCGCAGGGAAACGGCGATGTGAAGCGATAACGCGCCGTAAACGCGCGTTTACCCGATACGGCGAGGCATCACAAATATTGTCAGGGGGCGTCCAGAAGTATACTGTTATCGCATTCTTTTTTGTCGCCGCCGCGGCGTATTCGCCGGCGGTCGCCAGCTAAACCGAGGTTGTTTTGTCCAGTTATTCTCCCAGTCAGCGGCTAAGACGTTTGCGTCAGAGCCCATCGCTTCGCACACTCTTCCAGGAATCATCGCTGAGTCTCAACGATTTGGCGCTGCCGATCTTTGTTGAAGAAGAGCTTGATGAGTACAAAGCCATTCAGGCAATGCCTGGCGTGATGCGCATTCCGGAAAAGCGTCTGGCGTTTGAAATCGAGCGGATAGCGAAAGCCGGCATCCGCGCGGTGATGACCTTTGGTATTTCTCACCATACCGATGAGGACGGCAGCGACACCTGGCAGGAGAACGGTCTGGTGGCGCGTATGTCCCGCATCTGTAAAGATGCCGTGCCGGAAATGATTGTGATGTCCGATACCTGTTTTTGCGAATATACCAGCCACGGACACTGCGGCGTGCTGCATGATCAGGTGGTGGACAACGACGCGACGCTGGTTAATCTAGGCCGGCAGGCGGTTGCCGCCGCGCGCGCCGGCGCTGATTTCATTGCGCCTTCCGCCGCGATGGACGGCCAGGTGGCGGCGATTCGCAAGGCGCTGGATGAGGCCGGATTCATCAATACGGCGATCATGTCCTACTCCACCAAGTTCGCCTCTTCCTTCTATGGTCCGTTCCGTGAAGCGGCCGGCACCTCGCTGAAAGGCGATCGTAAAACCTACCAGATGAATCCGATGAACCGCCGCGAGGCCATCCGCGAATCGCTGATCGATCAGGCCGAAGGCGCCGATGCGCTGATGGTTAAACCTGCCGGAGCCTATCTGGATATTCTTCGCGACGTGCGCGAACGCACCGAACTGCCCCTGGCCGCCTATCAGGTGAGCGGCGAGTATGCGATGATCAAATTCGCCGCCCAGGCCGGCGCCATCAGCGAACGCGATGTGGCGCTGGAAAGCCTGGGCGCCATCAAGCGTGCCGGCGCCGATCTGATCCTCAGCTATTTTGCGCTCGATCTGGCGGAAAAAAAGCTGCTGTAAGTTAACCCCACCCCAGCCCTCCCCTTCGCAGGGGAGGGAGCAAATCCACGTTTTTATGCAAACTCGAAGACTGTTTCGTGCGGCGGAAATTACGCCGGATAACAGCAAAACCAATCAGCGTTCCTACCTTTGTGTATAAGAGACAGTCCCAGGGAAAGGCTTTCGCGTCGGCCGATAACCCGCCAGGCGCTTTTTCTATGCGTCCTTCGTCACTTTCTGACGGAAATGTCAGGGGAATGTCAGCCAGTTGTTAGTAATTAGCGGCTACACTGGTAAAAAACATAGATGGCGGCTGGGGAGAGCCTAACGATGGAGATAAAGCAACATGCGATTACTGCTGGTGGAGGATGAAGAAAAGACGTCGTGCTATATCAATCGCGCGCTGAGCGAACTGGGCTTTACGGTGGATGTCGCGAGTGACGGCGTGGAAGGGCTGCATCTGGCGGTGCAGCATGAGTATGACGCGGTGATCCTGGACGTGATGCTGCCGGGCCAGGACGGTTATAGCGTGTTGGAAGGGCTGCGAGTCAATAAACAGACGCCGGTGCTGATATTGTCGGCCCGCGGCTCGGTGGACGAGCGCGTCAAGGGACTGCGCCGCGGCGCCGACGACTACCTGCCGAAACCCTTTTCCCTCATAGAGCTGGTGGCGCGCATCCAGGCGTTGCTGCGCCGCCGGCCAAGCGACGGCGCCGAAGTGACGCAGCTACAGATTGACGATCTGCATGTCGATCTGCTGGCGCGCCGGGTGACGCGCGGCGGCGAACGTCTTGAGCTGACGGCCAAGGAATTCTCGCTGCTGAGCCTGCTGGCGCGTCATCAGGGAGAAATTTTATCCAAGATGATGATTGCCGAGCAGGTCTGGGATATGAACTTCGACAGCGATGCCAACGTGGTGGAAGTGGCTATCAAGCGGCTGCGCGCCAAAGTGGATGCGCCCTTCGAGGTTAAGTTGCTGCATACGGTGCGCGGCATGGGCTATGTGCTTGAAAACCGCGCGGCCCCCCAGGTTGAACGACGGGCCGCGACCTCATGAAATTATCCATTTCCGGTCGCCTGGCGCTGATGTTCGCCCTGGGCGCCATCATGATTGTTTCAGCGTATGCCCTGTTGCTGCGCCATTCGCTGAATGAATCATTGATTAATAAAATGCATAATGAGCTCCAGTTCCGCCAATCATTGTTGACGCCCTATCTGAAGTCGCTCACTTCGCAGAATGATTGGCAGATGGTCCGCAGCAAGTTTAGCAATTTGACCACCGCGGAAGGCGGCAAGGTGAAATACTGGCTGCTCAGCGCCACGCCGCAATACCAGGTTGGCGGACCGCTTCCCGAGGGGGTTTCCTGGGAACAGTTGGCCAGCGGTTATTCCATGGTTTCGGGCAAGGACGGCGCCTGCTTTTACCTGTTGACCAGTATTATTCCGGCGCAGGGCGATCGCCCCGCCCTGCGCTATGTCGTGGCGATTGATTCAGCCCCCTATCTGGGCACGCTGGCTGAATTTACCCGCGCGCTGATTGTGATCACCGTTCTGGGCGTACTGCTGGTGGCGCTGCTGGGGTTCGCCATCGCACGTATCGGCATGAAACCCATCAACAGCCTGAGCCGGCAGGCGCAAAACCTGTCGCCGGGGAATCACGACCAGCGTCTGGACACCGCCGCGCTGCCGGTCGAGCTGCAACAACTGGCGGAGTCGTTTAACGGCGTGTTGGCCCGTCAGGCGGTGGCCTGGCGCCAGTTGGAGAGTTTTAACGCGGATGTGGCTCACGAACTTCGCACCCCGCTGACCAACCTGATCGGCCAGACGCAACTGGGACTGTCGTGGCAGCGCGGCCGGTATGAACTGGAGGAACTGCTGCAGTCAAACCTGGAAGAGCTTGAGCGCATGGCTTCCATCGTCAATGATATGCTGTTCTTGTCCCATGCCCAGGTCGGTCAGTACGCCACGCAATTGAGCGAAGTGTCGCTGCGCGAGGAAAGCCTCAAAACAGTGGAGTACGTCGAGCCTTCGTTTGCGGAGAAATCGCTGACCATCCAGATTAACGGCGAAGTGCGCGCGCGCGTCGATCGCCGGCTGTTTCACCGATCGCTGGCCAACCTGCTGGAAAACAGCGCCCGGCACGCCTTCCCCGCAAGCAATGTCACCATCCTGCTCAGGCAAGAGCGGAACTTCGCCCATATCTCCGTGGCCAACGAGGGAGATCCCATCGTGGAAGAACATCTGACGCGCCTGTTCGAGCGCTTCTACCGGTCGGATTCATCCCGCACGCGCAGCGATGTACACCACGGTTTAGGATTATCCATTGTGCGCGCGGTGGCGCAGATGCATCACGGAGAGGTTTTTGCCAGCAGCCAGGACGGAATCAACACCTTTGGCTTTTCATTGGCGATGAACCCCGAAATCCCGGCCCCGCGTAGCAGATCCAGGCATAACCCGCCGATAACTCGGTTATCGGATTAATCGTCAACCGATCCCGCCCTGATTTATCCGCCAACCACGAGCAATTTCTGACAGTCATGTCAGCCCGCCGTCAGCATAATGACAAGATGGATATTATAAGATCCCGCCATAACGAAATATCCCGTTCTTCGCAATAGAAATCAGGGATTTCGATACGACAGCATCACAGCCCATCGTTCATGGGGAACAGTTGCGTAGAAATCACTCGTCATACCCGGGCTTGAAACTCAGATACCCAAGTCTGTTCATCAACACGGTAGATAACATGAGGAGTTGAATAATGTCCCTGGAAAGTCGAGCGGGTCCCCAATCCCTGCTATCGGTATTTGACGCCGTAACAATCATGGTCGGTCTGGTGGTCGGCATCGGCATTTTCCGCACGCCGTCGCTGGTGGCTGGCAGCGTCGGCAACGAACTGATGTTTATTTTGGTATGGGTGGCCGGAGGGGTGATAACGCTTATCGGCGCATTCTGTTATGCCGAGTTATCCGCAGCCCACCCTCACGCGGGGGGAGAATATCATTTTCTGTCCCGAGCCTACGGCAAACCCGTCGCCATGATGTTCGGCTGGGCGCGCTGTACGGTGATTCAGACCGGGGCGATAGCCGGCGTCGCATTCGTACTCGGCGACTATGTCGCGCAGATGGCGCCTATTGGTCCCTACGGGCCGGAAATCTATGCCGCCTTGGCCGTCATCCTGTTAACCGCGGTCAATATCGTCAGTACGATTGAAGGTAAAAACCTGCAGGTCGCGGTGACGCTGATTGAGATAGGCGCGGTGGTGTTGATCATCCTGTTCGGATTATTCGGTTCAGCCGAACCGGCGAACGTCAGTTCTCCGTCAATTCCCCCGGAGGCGGGCGCGTTGGGTATGGCGATGATCTTCGTTCTGCTCACTTATGGCGGCTGGAACGAAGCCGCCTATCTCACGGGCGAACTCAAGGATGCGCCGCACAACATTGCCAAGGTACTGCTTCTCGGCACCACGGTGCTGGTGACCCTCTATGTGCTGACCAACCTGGCATTGCTCTCGATACTCGGACTTGAGGGGCTGCGCGGTTCGGATACCGTGGCGGCGGATATGATGCGCCTGGTCGCCGGGCCGTCAGGGGAACTGGTGGTCAGCCTGGCGATCGTGATTGCCGCCGTCTCGACGCTCAATGCCACGATATTCACCGGGGGACGCGGATTTTATGCGATGGCGCGCGACTTGACGCTGGCGTCATGGGTCGGCGAATGGAACGGACGGGGCAAAACGCCGGCCAACGGATTGATCATGCAAGGCATAGTGGCGTTGGTATTGATTCTGGTCGGCGCCATCACCCGGGAGGGCTTTAAAGCCATGGTGGATTACACCGCGCCGGTGTTCTGGGGCTTTTTGCTGTTGACCGGCATTGCCGTATTCGTGCTTCGCTGGCGCAGACCGGAGCGCGTGCTGCCCTATAAAGTGCCGCTTTACCCCCTTACTCCGCTCATTTTTTGTATCACCTGCCTGTACATGCTGTACTCCAGCATTACCTACACCGGCGTGGCCGCTCTGATTGGCCTGGCGGTGCTGGCGGCGGGCACGCCGATTCTTTTCTTCTGTAAAAAAGATGATGGAGATGACGTTGAACGGCAAGATGCCGTGCGGGCGTTGACTCGTTCCAATGACAATCCTCAACCAGGAGACTCACAATGACAACCTCTTTTACTTCCCTTCTCGCCGCCGTCCTGTGCGTCATAACGTTAAATAGCGCCTGGGCACTCGCCCCCTCGCCCGTCGCCGATAACGAGTATGAACCGCAAGTCGGCCAGGCGGGCAAAGATGTCATCTGGGTGCCGACCGATCAGGCGCTGATTGATATGATGTTCAGAATGGCTGAATTAACGCCGGACGACTATCTTGTCGATCTGGGCTCGGGCGACGGCAGAACCGTCATCTCGGCGGCCAAGCTCGGCGCGCGCGCGCATGGCATAGAGTACAATCCCGACCTGGTCGAGCTATCGAAGCGCGCCGCGGAGCGCGAGGGCGTGGCCGAAAGCGCCACCTTCGAACAGGCCGATATCTTTGAATCGGACTTCTCCGACGCTACGGTGGTGACGCTCTTTCTGCTGCCGGAGCTAAATATCAGGCTGCGTCCAACGCTGCTGGATATGAAGCCGGGCACGCGGGTGGTCTCCAACTCATTTATGATGGAAGACTGGCTGCCCGATGAAACGGCCGCGGTACAAGAGGGGTGTTCCAGCTTTTGCCAGGCGCACAAATGGATCGTTCCGGCCAAAGTTGAAGGAAGCTGGCGTCTGGACGACGGCGACCTGGCGTTCAAGCAGTC
Source organism: Brenneria goodwinii (assembly GCF_002291445.1). Lineage (NCBI taxonomy): Bacteria > Pseudomonadati > Pseudomonadota > Gammaproteobacteria > Enterobacterales > Pectobacteriaceae > Brenneria > Brenneria goodwinii. The sequence continues at coordinate 2,491,084 of NZ_CP014137.1, forward strand.
TTTCCAGATGCTGGAAGGTACGCTGAGCCGTGGCGACAATTCAACCCCGATCAGCGAGGCCCGGCTCAACGGCGCCGTTATTACCTTCAATGTGGGCGACAAAAAATACACCGGCCAGGTTGACGGCGATACGATGAAAGGGACGGCGGATGACGGAACGCAATGGAGCGCCACGCGCGTCGGCGGTTGAGCAGGTAAAATCCGAGCCGGTCGGGTCGCAGCGGCGGCACGGATCCTGGCCCCCAACCGACGCGTACTGTGCGCCTCTCCGGACTATCTGCAGCACCGGGGCCAGCCGCAGAGCCTTGCGGATCTCTGCGGCCATGATTGCATACTGATCGGAACAGGGACGGTGGCCGAGTGGCGTTTCGACGATGAACAACCGGTACGTATCACCTCCCGCACCATATGCAATGACGGAGAGGCCGCTCATGCCATGTCGCTGGCAGGGATGGGGATTGTGCTGAAATCGTTTCTTGATGTGGCTGACGATCTCGCGAGCGGCGATCTTATCCAGGTTCTGCCGCAGCATGCGGTATCCGCGGCGCCGCTCAATGTCGTCTACCCGCACGGGCATCAGGTCACGCCGAGGCTGCGGGCTTTTATCGATTATCTCGCCGAGCGGCTCGCGCCCGCAAAGCCGTCACCGGGCAGTGCGGCAGGATCCTGATACCCGGCCCGAAATCAGACACCCCACGCAGCGATAATCGAATCCGTGGGTTTCACCTGAATGGCATTCCCCGGAATACTCAGCTCAGCCCATACTTCATTATGTTGACCAATCAGCTGTTGAGCCGTTGCATAAGTCCGGTCAGACGTTGTATGTGCGTCCGAAGCGACGGTAATGGCATAACCTTTGCCGGCGCCGACTTTTATCGTCGTATCTAAACAATAATCCGTCGCACACCCGCAGATAACGACGTTATTGGCGTCCAGACGGCTAAGAACGTTTTCCAGTTCCGTGTTCCAGAAGGCATCACACGCGGTTTTATTCACATAAATAGCGCCGTCCGGCTGCGCAAGCTCCGGCAAAATCCGCCATAACTCGCTGCCTTCAGCCATTTCACCTTCTATATGCTGAATAAATATCGTCTGATCCGCCGCCGATATCAGGCGATTAATCAGATTAACCCGGCCTTCCCGGTCATAACGCGGCGTAGCAAATACGCCATTTTGCATATCAATAACGATCAAGAGTCTCATTTATAGTCATTCCAGTTGATGACAAAACCTTTGGTTCTAACGCCACCCCGCCCCTTCACAGGGGCTGTCTCTTAGTCACAAATGTAGGGGCTATGACGGGGTTTGCCGTTATCCGGCGTAAGAAATTATGCTGAGGAGATAGCAGGCTTAGGATGAGCCGCACGGACGCGGCGAAAGCTTGCGCCACGTATGGAACGTGTCGCAAGCGGTCCGTTAAGCCTGATACCGACGAAGGCATCGCGCAGCGACATAATTTAGCCGCAAGCCGGGGTTCATAGGGGGCTGGCGTCTGAGCCCCCTATGTCGGGCGCGTGCTATGACATAGCATAGAAATAGCGGCATTGTGGCGCACGAAACTATCTCCAAGTCCGCATAAAAATGTGACTAAGAGACAGCCCTGACAAGGGGGAGGCCGGGAGGGGGTCATGAATGGCAATGTTGCGAACTTTATCAACAATCTCGTCATTCCAGTTATTTTTACCCGCCGTCACGCTTTTCACGCTATGGCAGACAGCGCGCGCCAGGAAATCCTGGCAAAAAACGGAAAAGCGGCGGCGCCGGGCCAGCCGCGCAAAACCCTCCCCGCCGTCTTACTGATTCCGCCACCACTGGGCGAAAGTCTGCTGCGGATTATCAATCGCGACACATTCGCCGATCCGTGGGGTCATCAATCGCCATTCCCGGTTCCGACTGGCCTGAAAGATGCGCTCCAGGGGATCGTTCCAGCGATGATGCGCCAGCTTAAATTTACTGTTATGTACGGGCAACACGGCCTGCGCATGTAAATCACTGGCCGCCTGGGCGCTCTCTTCCGGCGTCATATGAACATGAGGCCAGCCAGGATCATATTGGCCGCATTCCATGACGGCGATATCAACCCCGCCCAAACGCCTGCCAATCTCTTTGTAATGAGGCCCGTAACCGCTGTCGCCTCCCAGATAGAGGCGATGCCGCGCCGTTATCAGCGCAAAAGAGCCCCACAGTGTTTGATTACGTTTCAAAAAGCGGCCGGAAAAATGCTGTGTCGGAAGAATATGGATTGTCAGGCCGTCCTTTTTCACCACGCTGAACCAGTCCCCTTCCGTGATTTTTTCCCGCGCGAATCCCCACTTGGTAAAATACGAACCGACGCCGGTCAGTGTAATGATGTGGTGAATTTTCCCGCGCAACGCCTTGATAGTGGGGTAGTCCAGATGATCCCAGTGATCGTGCGTAATCAGGAGATAATCAATCTCGGGGAGATCCTCCGGCGTGTAAATATTGCTTCCCCTGAAGGCGACATTGGTGCCGGGAATCGGCGATGCGCTGTTGCTTAACACCGGATCGACCAAAAAACGCCGGCCTTCCATCTGAATAAAGTAGCTGGAGTGCCCCATCCAGATAATCACGTTCTCGGTTTTGCCCAGCGCGTGCAGATCGGTTTTTACCGACGGTAGGGCGGAGGCGGGGATCGCGCCGGGATCTTTACCGAAAAGAAAGCGGAACAACAGCATAAAACGGCTCTGGCTATGGCTCACTATCGGTTGTTCAACCTGATTATGGAAGCGGCCGTCATGGAAGTTTGCCGTACCCTGCCCTGGATTCACATCCGGCGCAACATACTGCGGCTGCTGAAGCCAGACACAAACAACAAGCATGACCACAGCAAGTAATAAGAGCATATATTTTATCCAATACCTTTTCCCGGCGCCGTCAGACAACGCGCCACTTGATGAATACGTGGTTAAAACCGGGCATGCATTTCACGATAGAGACCAGTATATACCCTAAATAGTGGGGGTTGCAGGAAGGCGATGCGGCGAAAAATTCGCCGCGGTCTTGTCGTTCAAACTTTATCGCTAGCTGACTGAGCCTCGATGGCATCATCGCCGTCCTCGCCAAATTTCGCCCGAATGTGCTTTTCAATTTCCTCCAGGCTTTTCCCACGCGTTTCCGGCACCATGAGCATGATAAACAGTAACGAGCCAACATTAATCACGGCAAAAATGAAAAAGGTTTTGCTGCCGGCCAATTCCATAACCGGCGGGAAGCTGAAAGCGACCAACGCATTAAAAATCCATTGGATCGATATTGCGGTTCCCGTCAACCTTCCCCGAAGTTTCATTGGGAATAATTCGGACATCAGAAGCCAGTAAACCGGCGCGATAAACATCTGCATAAAAAACAGGAAGAGCAGTATGCAGGCTAACGCAATATAGCTTTGCATCATATCGGCGGGCAACAACGTCAGTACCATTCCCAGAGCAACCTGCGCAAAAATGACGAATAAGAATCCGGTAATCAGCATCCCTCGCCGCGAAAAACGGCTTACGGCCCAAATACCCGCGCTGGCGGCGATAACGGAAACCACCCCATTGCCGATGGTGGCCGTAATGGCGGCGGTGGTGCCAAGTCCGGTGGATTTGAGGATGATGGGGGTATAGTACATAAACGCATTCACGCCCGTGAATTGCAGAGCAAAACCCAGGCCGACGCCCACCAACATCAGCTTTAATACCCATTTTTCGCGAATAAGCGCCATGACATCCGGCCCCTGTGCGGCTTCTCTGGCCTGTTCGCGCATCTGCGTCAGCTCCTTATGCACCTCGCGCGGCGTTGCGCGAAAGCGTTTAAGAACCTTCCTCGCATCCTCATGCCGCCCTTCCGATACCAACCAGTGCGGTGAAACGGGCACAAAAAAAGTCCCGAAAAAGAGCAAAATCCCGGGCACCATGGAGATAGCCAACATGTAACGCCACATATGCCCATCGTTGAGCAGATAACTGAGTAATGCGCTAACCACATAGGCGACAAGTTGTCCTGTGACGATCATCAATTCATTACGGGTTACCAGCGGCGCCCTTAGTTTCGGTCCCGCGATTTCGGCGATAAACACCGGTACTGTCGATGAGCCGCCCCCGACGGCGAGCCCCAGCAGGAAACGCATGGCGACCATAGAAGAAACGGAGGGAGCCAGCGCGGTGCCCAGAGATCCGAGCACAAACAAAACAGCAAGACTTCGCAGCGTGATGCGACGGCCAAACTTATCGGAGAAAAAACCGCTGAGAAAGGAACCGATAGCGGCGCCGAAAATCAGCGATGACGCAACCAGACCTTCGGTAAAGGACGTCAACCCCAGCCCGCCTTCAGCATGGGGAGACGACATATAGGGTAATGCCCCTGAAATAATACCGGTATCATAGCCAAATGCCAGCGACCCCATTGTTGCAACGAGAACGACAAAAAAAATCCGCTGCTTTACGATATCCGCATGGGATATTTCATCTGTTTGAGGTGAGTTTGAATCACGATAGTCCATAATATTCTCTACAGTTAATGGTTAGATATACACGTCCATTCCCGATAATCTCGGGTATTTTTGTTTACTCTGAACCACGAAGTATAGACGCTACGAGGCGGTAAAACGGCGGATAAGAAAAACGATCTTCTTATATATCAATCTGATACCCTATTACGCACGCCTGAGTCGCTTACCGGCGCGCATTCGCAAATGCTTTCTAAAAGCATTTATTTTCAGGCAGTTACCAGGAAGATGCCGGCACAGTGTATCTGTCGCGTCGACAGCGTGTCGCCCATGTCGCCGATCGTTAATCTCTATCCGTTTTTGGGGAAAATTCAGGATTTCTCCGATGCTCGTCACCTTTGATATCCTTCATTTAATGTGACAGGCAAGACATCCGGATATGAAAATATAGGCTACGATGTATCAACAGGATAATAATATCCTTTGTCATTAATATGATGGTTTAAATAATATGGGAACAAGTAACTCGCCACTATTTGCCCCTCCCTCTTTCCCGACCCGGGATACGACTCATGCCTTGTTGCAATTGCTTGAAAAATGCCCCGATATCGGCTCGTTGCTAAAAACGCTTTCCAGAATTTTACATCCCATTATCGGCGCCAACTCAATCTCGATTTTTCTCTTTAAATCGGGGTTGATACGCAATGAAATATATCTTGTCGACTCCAGCGAGCGGCATGAATACAACAATCCGGGGCCGATAAAACTGGATGATGCCTGCGACGCGCTGCATATCAGCTCGGCGCAAAGCAATATCGCCTGTTACGGGATTGCGCATGAAAGCTGTCCTTTGGGCGATCGGGCCATCGGCAGCCATCGAGAGCGTTGTTCTTGCTGCTTCGTTCCGCTTGTGGATCCGCAGTACCGGGGTTTTTTACGCATTCGCTACAATAACGCCGACAGAGAGGCCGACATTACCCATCATTTCAATCAACTGATAGAAATGATTAGTTTTTGCGTCAGTTCCGCCATTAAAAATATTATTTCCCGTGAAGAGATCAACCAGTTGGAAAGTGATCTATTACGCGAGCAAAAACACTTAAAAATATTATTGGAAGTGACGAATGCCATTTCCTCTAAACTGGAGATGCAGGCGTTACTGGAGGAAATTGCAAAAGCCGTAGAACATGTTTTTCACAATCAATATAGCAGTCTGATTTTTCACGATAGCGAAAGAAATATGCTGCAATGGGAAGCGGTCTATTTCCCCGGCGGCGCAACCATTGTGCACCCCGGCACCATAAAACCCATGGATGACTCGCCGGTCAGCGTCACATTCAAAACCGGAGAGCCTTTCGTCATTGATTATGAAACGTTATGCAAGTTAGGGAACGATTTTCCGGTTTCCCGCGCCATGCTTGCCGCCGGCATTCGCAGCCTCTGTTCTGTGCCGTTGACGCACCGTGGAAAAACCCTGGGGGTGCTGACCATTGGACACACGGATTGCGACCATATTCCCGCCAAAGAGACCGATTTGCTCAACGATATCGCCGGACAGATCGCCATTTCGGTTGATAACGCCATGGCCTACCAGCGGATTTCATTGCTGACCAAACAGCTGGAGCGAAAAAACAGCTATCTTGAAGAGGAACTCAAGGAGCATGTCAACATCGAGGGGATCATCGGCGCCAGTCAGGCGTTGGCCAATGTATTTACGCAGGTTGAAATGGTGGCCGACAGCGACTGCTCGGTGCTTATTCTGGGCGAAACCGGAACGGGTAAGGAACTGATTGCCAGGGCGATACACAACCTCAGCGCCAGACGCTCAAAGACGCTGGTCAAGCTCAATTGCGCGGCGATCCCCACCGGACTATTGGAGAGTTATCTATTCGGCCACGAACGGGGCGCATTCACCGGCGCGATTTCACAAAAAATCGGCCGCCTTGAACTGGCCCATCAGGGCACGCTGTTCCTGGATGAGATCGGCGACATCCCCATGGAACTCCAGCCCAAATTATTGCGCGTTCTGCAAGAGCAGGAGTTTGAACGCGTAGGCGGGGTTAAGCTCATCGAGGTCGACGTGCGTATTATCGCCGCCACAAACCGCGATTTGGAGGAGATGATCCGCAATAAGGAGTTTCGCAGCGACCTGTTCTATCGCCTGAACGTCTTTCCTATTTTCATTCCGCCGCTGCGCGAACGCATCGAAGATATCCCCCTGCTGGCCAGGCACTTCATGAAAAAGTATGCCAAAAAGCTGAAGCGCGATATCAACCACATCCCCGCGGAAATCATGGACGCCCTGATGCAATACGCCTGGCCGGGTAATGTTCGGGAGCTTGAACATATCATTGAACGGGCGGTGATCCTCTCACGGGGAACGGAGCTCAATCTCTCGCTTGATTTCCTGAAAAAAGAACCGTTTATCGCCGCCTCGCAGCCGAATCCCGAGAGCAGTGAAAATAGACACGCTTTTATCCCGCAAAACAATCTTAAAGAGATGGAGCGGCAGACGATTATGCGCGTATTACAGGAGACGAAAGGCGTTATCGCCGGCCCTAACGGCGCCGCGGCCCGCCTGGGATTGAAGCGTACGACACTCATCGCGCGCATGCGTCGTCTGGATATCGTACGCGAAAAAAACCAAGGGATTAAACGCTAATATCGCCAGGCATTGCCGCGATTTCCCCTGCCCCAACGCCAAGACCTGAGCGCTAGATTCTTGCCGGCGCTTTTACCAGCAACCCGAAAATCAAACCAATCAACACTAAAACGATGCCAATCACGAAGCTATAGGTGTACTCGCCGGTTTGCGCCTTAACCATCCCGGCGATCTGGGGGCCAAAAAATCCGCCGAGAAACACGGTAAATCCCTGCAATCCCAGATTGGCGGCATAGTGTCTGGCGCCAAAAAATTTCAGTATCAGAGGAACGTTAATCGCGAAGATGCCGCCAAAACAGATGGCGACGATCACCGCGCCGGCAACCAGCGCCGGAAAACCGAACAGCGGGGTACCCCAACCAAGAATCGCCAGTCCGACCATCATAAAGAGCGGCGTGATAAACATTGAGAACCGATGTCCGCAGCGGTCAAATACCATACCAATCAAGGGCCGTCCCAGCGAGTTGGCCGCCGAGAAGATCCCCATCGCCAAAGCCGCGGCGGCGGCGACAATGCCGACTTCCTGAGCGAAAGGCACAATATGGCCGATAACCATTAAGCCGCCGGCCTGACAAGAGACGATCCACACGGTATAGATCCAAAATGTTGAGGTGCACAGCATCTGTTTCATGCTGTACCCCCACTCATTACTGGTCTGTTTCGGCGCATTCGCATCCTGTCCCGGTAACCGGGGGCGAACAAAGAACGCGGAAGCGAGCGTCACGATCAGGAAAATGCATGCCGTCAGCTGTAACGCGCTTTTCCAGCCCGAACCTTCGATAACCCTGGCTAGCACAAACGTTCCTAAGACCAGGTTCCCCAAGCCAAAACACATGGTAATAAACCCCGCCACCGCCCCGCTTTTCGTTGGCAGCGATTTCGGCGCCGTGGATAAGGGCACGACGTAGGCAAAACCGAGGCCGAAACCGGCCATCACGCCATAAGTGATATACAGCCAGTTCAGACTGTCGGCGAATGAGGCCAGATAGAATCCCAGCGCGCCGATGACGCCGCCAAGCCAAATGATCTGCCGGTGCCCGAGCTTGTCAATCAATGCGCCGCCGGTAAACATGCCCAGGGTAAAGAAAAAGAGCGTAATGGTGAACGTGAGCGAGGTTTGCGAGCGATTCCAGCCGAATTCATTTTCCAGAGGAATAATATACAGGGACCAGGCATACAAGGTGCCCGCGGCCAGCGCGATAAGCGCGGCGGCGATGAGCAGCATAACGGCGCTGTGTGGCGAATGATGCCGTCCCGTCGTTGGTGTCTTTGGCATAATTGACTCTCTTATAGACCCGCCATCTTTCAAGTTACAGGCGCATGCAACTGGTTCCCGCATCTCGAAATCCATTGGGTATAACGTGTAAAATCGATGGACTAACGCATTGATGAAACGCGTTAATCCGTTCCGCATCCGACAAAATCATTGTTCCGCTTGATAATTTCTCTTTGGTTTTTAGGCGGTTTGACGAACAGGCCGAAAATCATGCCGATAAAGACAATAACGATGGCCGTGATGAATCCCGGGGTATAACTTCCGGTCGTCGATTGGATGAATCCGGCGATTTGCGGGCCGGCCAGCGCGCCGAAAAACATGCTGAAGCCTTGCAGCCCCAGGTTGGAGGTATAGTGTTTCGGGCCGAAAAACTGCAGGATCAGCGACACATTCTGCGCATAGATCGACCCGTAGCTGATGCCGACGATGACACAGCCGATCAACAGCGCCGTAAAGCCGAACGCCGGCGTCCCCCACCATAGCGTCAGCAGCCCGATAATCATGGTCACCGGCGTCAACATCATCGTTACGCGGCGGCCAACCCGGTCGATCAGATAGCCGAAGATCAAGCGCCCCAGCGAATTGGAGGTCGCCTCTATGCCCATGGCCAATGCCGCCAGAGCGGTGACGATCCCCGCCTCGATGGCAAAGGGAACAATATGCGCAATCACCATCAGACCGGCGCTTTCGCACGGCACGATCCAAGCGGTGTAGATCCAGAATGAAGAGGTCGAAACCATCCCCTTCATGGTGAAGCCCCAGTCGTCCGCCGCCGGGCCGCCTTTTACGCTTGCGGATACGCCCGGCCGGATAAAGGATCCGGTCGATAAACTCGCCAATAAAATAACGGCGGCGACGGTTCGTAGCGCCACGGCCCAATCATAGTGCTCAAGCAGCCAGGCGATAACGAAAAACCCCAGCAGCAGATTGCCTAAGCCAAAGCACATGGTAATCAGCCCGGCGATGGTGCCGCTTCGTTCAGGATATGCGCTGGTGCACGTCGCCAGCGGAACGATATACATCAGCCCGATGCCCAGCCCGCCGCACGCCCCATAGCTGACATAAAGCCAAGGCAGACTTGCGCTGTATGAGGCCAGCCAAAAGCCGGATGAAGCGATGATCCCTCCAAGCCAGATGGTATTTCTGCGGCCGATTTTATTAACCAAAAGACCAGCCAGAAACATTCCCAGGGTGAAAAATGAAATACAAACCGTAAAATTAAATGCTGTCTGACTTCTGTTCCATCCGAATTCTCTTTCCAGCGGAATCACATAAATTGACCAGGAATACAGCAGACCACAGACCAGAACCAGGACGACAGAAGCGGGTAATAACCACTTGTTTTTCATCCGATGGATACTCTGATTGATATAGTTACACATAGGCGCCGCGCTGCCTCATGGCAATAAGCGCGGTGACCCGGATAATTATCAGGCGGTCGATTTACGCTCAGCTTCAGCATCCGGATTATCGAGTCTGATATCGCCGATATTGACGCTGGCCGCCTCCAGATTGACGTCTATCTCTTTTTCAATGCCGTTCCACTTAATGCGTAAGACATATTTGCCGGATTTGCTTTCAAGCCCTTGAAATTTGAAATCGCCGAAGAAATCGGTAACGGTGTGCTGGAGACATTTTCCCTCTTGATAGAGTTCGACCTGCGCCGTCTCGCAGCACTCATCCAGGCCGTTAATATAGGTAGCGACGCTGCCGGCCAGATGCTCTTTCATAAACAGGTGCAGGTTCTTATACCAGACGCGCCCTTCCGTCTTGAGCTCCGGCCGTAGCCGTTCCAACCCTTGCTCCTGCGCTTTCTGCCGCATCTCGTTATCTTCCAGCTTCACGGCGTACAAACAGCCCGACGCGCAAACCTGGGTAATGCGCGGTTCGGGCCAGCCGTCGTCCAGCAGATGCGCATCAAGCGAATATTTTTGCGGCACCTGATGCTCATCGTTCCACCAGATGTGCCCGTAAGGACAGGCTTTGACCAACTGCTTTTGCCCCTTCGCCTTATCCGGATCGATCATCACGATGCCATCCTCGCGCTTATAGATCGCGCCGTCTTTGGCCGCCCGGACGCACGGCGCGTTGTCGCACTGGTTGCACATCACATTTAAATAAGCCACATCCAGCAGCGAGCCGGAACCGCGCTCACGCTTTTTAATCTCCACCCAGTGATGCCCGTGCGGCGGATGAGGCGCGCTGTAGTGCGGGAACGCATTCCCCACATATTCGTCCATAACGGCCATGGTGCAGTTCTGGCAGTTGGTGCAATTTTCCACATCGACAATGATGTTCCACTTTTTCATGATCAGATCTCCCCGTTCCACAGCCGGATTTCGACCAGGCAAGAGTTCCAGGCGGCGCTGTGCGATTTTTTAATAATGGGCCGCTTGGTGGTCAGGATATTCACACATCCGCCACGGTCGGGCGATGCCCCGATTTCCCCGATGGGCGCATAAATCGCGGAGGATTCATAAGAGTGAACGGTTCCCTGCGGAACGCGCTCGGTTAATTCGGCGGCCAGCAGCACCGAGCCGCGGTCGTTGTACATCTCAATCACGTCATATTGTTTGATGCCCCGCTGCGCCGCATCCTTGGTATTAATGCGCGCAATCCAGTAGTACCAGCCGTTGATCAATACGCGGTGATCGGGAATATCCAGCAAATAGGAGTCTTTGCCGTCGGACATAGTGTGGAAGCTATAGCGATTGTGAGGCGATATCAGCGCCAGCGGATATTTCTTGAACAGTTCAGAGCGATGCCCCTCCCAATTCTCGATAAACTTGGACATGGGCGGGCGTTCCGGGTCATTCGGGTCATAGCGCATCAGGCTGCTGCTGACGAACTCGATTTTGCCCGACTGGGTTTGCACCCCTTCGCGCCATTTGCCCGAATAGTCCGACGGCAGAGGCGAAACCTCCGGCAAATCTTTCGGGCGCCCTTCGTAATACCAATTCCAGGATACCGGATCCCGTTCTTCGGGCTTCGGCGCGGGGACGACGTAATACCCTCTTTTGAGAAATTGCTTCCAGGAAATATGCTGCGGCAAGTCCGTACCGTCGAACAGCCGTTTGCACCAGCCGAGTTCCGTCGTACCTTCGGTAAAGTAGGTTCCCATACCCAGGCGCGAAGCCAATTCGGCAAAAATCTCAAAATCCGATTTGGACTCGCCCAACGGCTCGATGCACTTATGCTGTAGCGTGAGAACGCGATAGTTGCTTTGCAAGAACGAGTGAGTGCTGTATCCCGAACAGCTCACCGTCTCCGAAATATCCCAGCGTTCGAAGTTGGTGCAGGCCGGCAGAATAATGTCGGCGAATTTTGCTTCGCCCTCCATCCATATCGACTGATTACAGACAAATTCCAGCTTCGGATCCTGATACATCTTCGCATAGCGGTTGGTTTGCACCATGGTGCCGATATGCGAACCGCCGTATTTGTAATACATCTTGATGGTCGAATAGCCCGGCGCGGGAAACGGAACCGGGCGGAATTGCCCTTCAATCGTTTTGCCGTCAAACGCATAGCCCAACGCCTTGCCTTCCATAATCGCTTCCGGAATTTGCAGGCGGGGCACGGTTTGCGCCACGGTATTCATCGTCACCACCTGGGGCATTCTCTGATACATGTTCTGCGCCAGGCCGCTGCCGACCAAATCCCCCGACAGCCCCCCTTCGGCATAGCCGGGAAAGAAGAAGCGCGTGCTGACCGGCGTCCCGGTTTGCAGGTTGCCGATATTCACGCCAGGCTTGCCGATGCCCTGCATCGCCGCCAGATAGATCATCGAGCGCGCCCATTCAATGCCGGTCGCGCTGCGGCACGCCGAACCAAACCCTGAACGCCCGCCGCAGGACAGATAAGTGCGTTTTTTCGCCCACTGGCGAGCCAGCGCCCTGATGACCCGCGCCGGAATATTGGTTTCCGCTTCCTGCCACTCCGGCGTCTTGGCGATGCCGTCCTCTTTGCCGAGAACATAGTCGCGCCACTGCTCAAACCCAGTGGTGCGGTTTTCAACAAACCACTTATCGTAGGAATCTTCGGTAATCCAGACGTAGGCGATAGCCAACGACATGGCATTGCCTTCGGCCGGCCTTGGCGAGAGCCATTTGCCGCCCATAAACTGCGCCGTGTGGTTATAGAACGGATCGATATGCACGCATTCGATGCCCAGTTCCTTTGCCCAACGCCGGCGTACTGTCCCCTCCTGGGCGGCATAGATGCCGTGCGTACATTCCGGATCGCTCGACCAGAACACGATCATTTCGCAGTGCTTTAGACAATCTTCCACCGTGCCGTAGCCGTCCGGCATGCCTAGCCGCAGCGAATTGCCCCAGTGGTGCATCCCTCCCCAATACCATCCTTCCCAACTGTCCGGGTTATGCGCGACATAGGTTGCCCCGATCATGTTGAAAAAACGCAGACGGGCGGAAAGGTAATAGCCGATATTTCCCCAGGTGTGGTGCGACCCCGTACTGTTTAAAATCGCGCCGGGACCGTATGTTTTTTTAACCCGCATAATCTCGTTGGCCACAATATCGTAGGCTTCATCCCACGTAATGCGCACATACTCCGATTTACCGCGGTTTTCCGGATGCCGCTCGCCGTTGGGATCGAAGTCCACGCGTTTCATCGGATAGAGCAGGCGATCTTTGGAATAAATAGTGGATTTTGACGACTGGCTATAAGAGGTCACGGTTTGCCGGCGCGGCGGCGTAAAGCGTTTCCCTCTGGCCTCAATCGTCCACCCCTCGGCGTCTTTATCGGTCAGTTCCAGATTAGTGATGCGAATAATCTTGCCGTCTTTGACATAAACGCAAACCGGGCCGCCATTGGTGTTATTTATGTATTTCGTCGTTCCGTCCGGCATTTTCTCGCCATATTTCACCCCGATCTCCTGTGCCGCCCCGGCAATACGCATAAAATGCATCACGTAGCGATCGTCCCCGGTAAAGTCGACGCAGAAGTTCTTCATCAGGTTGATCATTTCCAGATAATTGCGCCAGGGAACCATCACCTTCATGGCGTCTTCCGCCGAGTTGAGTTTCAATACGGCATCCGGCGCGGTGGCAAAGCCGGCGCCGGCCTTCAATTTGCCGTTATTGAACCGATACCAATACGCCATAGATTTATCGTTAAGGCGGATCTCTATGGTGAAATTCATGGCGGATAATAACTTCCTGACCTCTTCGGAAAATCTGGCCGCCAGCCTGATAAACGGCGCCATCGATCGTAAAACGACCCGTAGCTCGTTTCTCGCCACCGCCTCTCTCATTTTTCCTTTCAACGTATTTGATTGCGCGCCCATCGGTTGCTCTCTCTCTCATATCGCATTAGCCGGAATAATCGCCAAAAGTCAGACCCTATGTTTCGAATTAATTTCGTGAAATCACGGTCCAAACGTTTAGCACTCGCGTATCTGAAAATATCGTGACTATTTCTGATGGCACTTGATTTATAGATAGCAAAAGGCATACCAAAAAAATTGGCCGAATAATAATAAATAACAATTTGAATTTTTTAGATATTTTTATATCCAGCGTATTTATTGAAATTAGGCGTCAATATATGGACAGCAAGTGTCAATAGATAGACAGGAGGTGTTAACGTATTGACACCGTCCCTTATCATTGATTAATGGGCATATTAAGTAAGGGGGAAAATGTGACATCTGTCATATATAACGATTGGAGCCGACATTAACTTCCGGGGCGAATTCCGCGGATATTATTCCAGGCTTTAAAATAATATCCTGATAGGTTAAGGAACCGTTCAGCGCCTGGCCGGCTCGAACCGTTCCCTTATAGCGCCGGATGCTATTTTTCGCGCCGACTCCGTATCCGGCTAAAGCTGATGGCGATGGCCAGAATCGTGGCCGCGGCCGCCAGCCAAAGGCTCAAGCGAACCGCCTGCGCCTCCTGCACGGCGAGCTGCGGCGGTTCGCCGCCGGATTGCACATACGCCGCCAGGATGACCCCGACAAAAGCCGCGCCCAGGCACTGGCCGAAAGTGCGCATTATCGCCAGCACGCCGGACGCGTAGCCGCTGTTTTCACGGGAAGCGTTCGATAACATTTCGCGATTATTGGGGCTTTGAAAACAGCCGAATCCTATGCCGCATAGCAAACTGCGAACGCCAATATCCCACACCTGCGCGTGATCGGGCAGCAGCGCCAACAGCGCCAGCCCGACAGCAAACAGACACAGTCCCACCGTGGAAATTATCGCCGACGGATAACGGTCGGCGAGCCGTCCGGCATAGGGGGCGGCCAGGATAATGCCTATCGGCCAGGGCGTAAAAAGCAGCGCCGACATAAACGCGCTGTAACCATAAACGCTCTGGAACAAGAACGGCAACGCAACGAATGTAATCCCCTGGCTGACAAACGATGCCATGGAAGTTAACGCCGCAAGCGAAAACCGCATGGAAGCGAACATGCCGAGAGGAAGAAGCGGCTTCGGCGCATGGCGCTGGCGCCAGATAAACGCCAGGCCCGTGATGACGGCGGTTAATCCGAAAGCAACGGCGGTCGTCAGCGTATCAAATGAAAGCGCGCCATCATCCGGTTGAGAAAAGGTTCTCGCCGTCATGATCAGCGAACCCAGCATGACGGCGGACAAAACGGCGCCCGCGATATCGAACGGCTCACGCGCCGGGGACGATTTGCCGGGGATGACACGAAGGGTGAGCGTCAACGCGATAATGCCCAGCGGAATATTGATGGCGAATAACCATTGCCAGCTCATGGCCGACAACAGCGTACCGCCAAGAATGGGGGCAATGGCGGTGCTCGCCGCAACCAGCAACGCATTCAGACCCAGTATTCTCCCCAGCAGGCGGTTGGGAAAAATCGACCGGAGAATCGCCGGACCAATACTCAATGTCGCCGCCCCGCCGATACCCTGCAGCAACCGCATGGCGATAAGCATCTCAAGCGACGATGACATTGCGCAGCCCAGAGACGCCAGCGTGAATACGCCAAGGCCGATGGCGAACAGCGCCCGAAACCCAAACCGGGTGGCCAGCGCCGCAAAGATCGCCAGCGTCATGGCAACCGATAAAAGATAGCCGTTGGCAACCCAGATCGCGTCGCTGGAGGAGACATCCAGCGCCCGCGCGATCTGGGGCAAGGCGATATTGACCATAGAGCCGTCAAATACGGCCATCGTCGTTGTCGTCATCACGGCCGCCATCGCTAAACGGCGTTCGCGGCCGGGCAGTCCCTCATCGCCCGGCCGGTCGGAAAATAATTCCATATAAGAATAACCTCAGCCACTCAACACTACCGGCGTGCGGTCGTGGTAGATAAAAATCAGATTGTTATACGTAGCGACGGGCATGACCGCCCCGGCAATTCAGAAAATATAACCATGCCGGATATAAGGCGGAAGGCGCAGCATTTGCACTTATGGTGCTGAGCGTCTGCCGCCGGCTGGTGCCGGACTGTTAGCTAACGCCAGGCTTCTCCGGATGGCGCATGCCTCAGATGTCGCGCCCCGTCGCCGTCGGGGTGCCGGCTCGGTCCGTCATCAATATCGCAATTTGTTTATCAGGCCCAGGTATTCGTCGTCATGACATAATATATGGCGGTACTTCTGTTCCAGGAATGTCAGGATAACGTCCCGATAGAAGAAGTCGCGGAATACATCCACCAGCTGTTCGGATTTTGTGACGATGGACTGCCAATCGCTTCCCTTGGTTACGGCAAAAACGACTTCTGAACCATCGACAACGATATTTTGGAATTTCTTTAGCTCCGTCTGACTCTCCCGCGGCACAAAATAGCTCAGATGTTGCAGATTGGATTCGAGCTTCCCGACGACATGCGCCTCCACCCGTACCCCTTGCCGCTCTTTTTCCTCCAGGAGCGGCAGATAAGCGAGAAAAACATCGCTCCACGCGGAGATATTGATCGTCTTCTGCGCACTGTCAATTAGCGCCAGGCTATACGCGTAAATAGATTCTTCCGTCGCCAGATTCCACACTTTGTCGTCCGGTTTGATTTTTTTCTGTTTGATGAGCTTCAACTGCTCAATCTCAGATTGAAATTTCAACGTTAATTTTTGTATTAACTGGTCGACCGGCAGCGCTTTATATACTTTTTTCTTTTCGATCACCGAATCAAATAAGATTCCCTTATCCAACAATCTGGAAATGACTTCATAGACTTTAGCCTTTGGAACGCCGGACAGCTTGGCGACGGCGGACGCTTCAACCGGCCTTTCCGCGCTCAGTATCGCTTCGTACACCTGGCCTTCATATTGTGAGAATCCAAATTTTTCAAGCAAATGGGTCACCTTAGTCGTCGGGGTATTATACGAAATAATGATATCAGGATTCAGAGATTGACGGAATATTATCTTCATGGTTACTATCGCGGTAGTAACCACAAAAACATAATAATATAAAATTAGGACTTTCCTCGATGGAAATGGATTATCCAATAAAAATTAATCTAAAAAGGGTCTGAGAATAAAGAAAATAAACTCATTAACCGGGGAACAAAAATATGGCTATCGAGCAACACAGTATTAATTATATTCCCGAAACAGAACGTTACGGGAAGCCGAGGGACTTATTCACCGTCTGGTTCGGAGCGAACCTGAATTTAACCACCATCGTAACCGGCGCGGTATTGGTTATGATGGGGTTGAATCTTTTCTGGAGCATTGCGTCTATTACCCTGGGCACCTTGCTCGGTACAATTTTTGTCGCTTCGCACTCTGTCCAGGGGCCGCGGCTGGGCATTCCCCAGATGATTCAGAGCCGTGCTCAATTTGGCGTGCTTGGCGCGATTATCCCCATGGTGTTTGTGATGTTCGTTTATCTGGGCTTCGGCGTGGCGAACACATTGCTGGTAAGCCAGACATTAACCGGCGTTACCGCGCTCTCTCCAACCTGGGTCATTATCCTGTTCACCTTAATCTCCATCCTTATCGCCATCTATGGATACAAACTGATTCATATCACCCAGAGATGGCTATCCATCAGCGCGTTCATCGTACTCGGCATCGCGACCATCATCGCCTTTCGGCTGCCGTTACCGGCAGGAGCCTGGCGCGCAAGCGCTTTCGATCTGACGCTGTTCGTTTCGGGCGTTGGGATTATCGCCACCTATGTGCTGGCGATGGCGCCCTACGTCGCCGACTATTCCCGCTATTTGCCGTCGAACGCCTCGTCCCCGCAGGTTTTTTGGTTTACCTACGGCGGCCTTACCCTCTCCGGAATCTGGATGATGACGATTGGCGCGGTTCTTGCCGCCGTACTGCCGGATTTTGTGGAAAACTCGGGCGGCGGATTGGCCGGATTGTTCCACGGCTACCGTTGGATCCTATATATTTTAATTATTTACGGCCTGCTCGCCATCAATGTATTTAACTTCTACGGCGCCTTCATGTCGATCGTGACGTCTATTCAGCCGTTCAGCAATCTGAAAGTCACGCCGCTAGTGAGAAGCATAATCTTAAGCGCCAT
Organism: Brenneria goodwinii; assembly: GCF_002291445.1. Classification (NCBI taxonomy): domain Bacteria; kingdom Pseudomonadati; phylum Pseudomonadota; class Gammaproteobacteria; order Enterobacterales; family Pectobacteriaceae; genus Brenneria; species Brenneria goodwinii. The sequence goes on from NZ_CP014137.1 coordinate 2,508,943, forward strand.
TCTGGTCATTAATATCGTGTTGAGTCTATTGGGCGGCCAAGGGGATTTCATGACGTTCTTTATTAATTTTATTTATTTCATGAGCTATTTCCTTATTCCCTGGACCGCGATCAATCTGGTTGACTTCTTCTTACTGCGCAAGGGCGAATATCATATTAAAGATATTTTTGATATTGCCGGGCGTTACGGCAAATACAATAGAATAACGATTTTTGCTTTCCTGATATCCATCACCGCCGAAATTCCTTTTATAAATTCAACTTTCTACGTCGGTTCAATCGCCAAAATGCTCGATGGTGCGGACCTGGCCTGGTTGGTCGGATTAGTCACCGCGGTCGTGCTCTATTATTTCCCGATGAAGGCGAAACAGGCGGAGAGCATCAACGAAGAAGCATTACAACAAATTGAGAAATAACGGGAACGCAACTGATGAAATATACTGTTATTACGAACGTCGTTATCTTTACGGTCGATAGCCGGGATCGCGTTATTAGAAATGGGACGGTCATCGTCAAAAATGGGCTCATCGCCGCCGTGGGCAAAAAAGAAGAGATCCAGATACCCACGGATGCAGACGAAATAATCGATGGCCGAGGCCAGATGGCCTTGCTTCCCGGCCTGGTGGATTCACATAATCATTCCAGCCTGATGCGCGGCGTCGCAGAGGATCTCCGGCTGGTTGACTGGCTGCCGATTTACGATCTGGAGCATCGGGCATGCAACGAAGAGGATGCTTATCACGCCGCGAGACTGACCTATCTTGAATGTCTGAAGAACGGCACCACCACCATTATGGATATGTACCGCTTCATGCACCGAAGCGCCGAAGCGGCGCGAGAACTGGGCATTCGCGTGCATCTGGCGCCCTACGCCGCGGATATTCAACCCTACGACTTTTTTGAGAGCACCAAGGCGAATGAGCAGTTGATTAAAACCCACCACATGAGCCAGAACGGTAAGATCCGGGTATGGATGGGGCTGGAGAATCTGTATTACTGTAGCGAAGCGATGTATAAAGCCGCCGTCCTGGCGCAAAGGGAGTTCGGCGTCGGCATCCACACCCACGGCTGCGAACAGCAGGAAGAAGAACAATCGATCATCAAGACGTTCGGCAAATCGACGATCGACATGCTGGAACAAAGAGGGATCCTGGGCGAGAAGACGCTGCTTGCACACTGCGTATGGGTGAACGACGACGACATCAAGAAGATGGCGGCAACCGGCACGAATCTGGCCCACTGCGCAATATCGGCGGCCAAGCTGGGCTGCGGGATAGCGAGAATTCCCCGGATGCTGCAAGAAGGAATCAACGTCTCTATCGGTTCGGACGGGGTCATCGATAACAACAGCATGGATCTTTTCCAAGAGATGAAATTCGCCTCCCTGATTCAAAAGGCGACCCAGCGCGATGCGTCCATTATGGGCGCCGGCCAAATGCTGCGCATGGCGACCATCAACGGCGCGAAATCATTGAATATGGAAAACGAGATCGGCTCTATCGAAGTCGGCAAAAGCGCCGATATGATTCTGGTTAATGTCTTTAAGCCGAACCTGCAACCCGTGTTCTGGAACGAAGAAGACGTAACCAACCTATTATGGAATATTGTGTTCTCCGCCAAAGGGGAGAATGTCGATACGGTTATGGTTCAGGGCGAAATTCTGGTACGCCACGGCCGCACCACCAAGGCCAGCGAAACGGAAATCATGCTCATGGCGCAACAACAGGGGGAAGACTGGATGAAGAGAAGGGAAAGATACAAATAATATCCCCGTCATACATCGAGTTGCTTAAGCGTTGTCGTGCCGCAAACGATGTTCATAGCAACCCCCGGCTCATCGCATCACCCGCCGGCCGCACCTCGGTGATGCGATGAGTCACGGCCGGTATCTGATCAATGGCGCTAGCGTGTACGAGCTGGGATAGATTGACGCCATTTCACCCCGGCTCAAGAAAACGACCGTTATGTAGAATGGAGAATCAACATGAAGTTTAATTCCGCTAGTGCTGACCCGAATCTGATCCCATCATACTCAGGAATAACCGGCTTCAGTCTGACTGTATATTTGGCAATCGGCAGTTTTCTTCGCAAATGTGGGTTAGGGTCAATCACGGTCGCTCTGCTGCTTTCAACCAATCGACTACTGCCTTGACTCCCAAGGAAAGTAGCACGTCTTGTACCGCTACAACGCGTTGTAGCATCGCGCCACAGTCAGACTCTTCGCGTTCTTCTGCCTCAGCAAAAAGACGGGTCATAAGCTGAGTGAGATTATCTTTATGGTCATATAAATATGGTCTTGTATGACTTACATAGGTTAGATAGATTTCGGTTGCGGCCAGGGCATGCTCTGGATCCTGTTGCGAAATAGCATTGAGCCATTCATGAAACCCGAAGAACCGATGGTGTTTATTCTCATTGGCACTATCTTTTTCGAATATTGAAAAACAGCGAGCAATAAGTTCCATCGGTACAAAAATTACACCATCATTATCGTCAAAAATATGATTCATCTGCCTTGCTATTTCAAGAGAATGCATGCCACCTACATTTAAACCCGCATTAATACCCGTCAGGCATTGATCCCGGTGCTGTCGGATATTTTCAGCATTTGTCCAGACAGTAGTCGCGCCATGCCAAGCTTCTGTGGAATCCAGTGTGCTCAAGTTCCTTATAAATTCATCAAAGTCAATATGTCCGGTCATGACAGCCAAAGCCGAAATGCGCCCCCATGTTTCCAGGTCGTTATCGCGTCCCTCACTACGAAGGCGCTCTAGCAAAGGCCTCACTGTTTCAAAATGACGGTGATAGGCATAATAAAGGCACCGCTCGGCGATTTGCCAAAGTCTATTTGCATCGCGCATGGCGAGATGGAACAACTCCCAGCCTAAATAGAAAGATTTGTTTTGCAAATATGGTAAACGGCGCAAAATCATGGCACGAATCGCAGGGTGCTCGTCACTAGCAAATCGACGTAACGTAGGCTCTAACAACTCAGGAAATTCATTACCTTGCTCTCGAAAATTATCAGTCAGGATCATCAAGGCATCGGCAACGTCCCCCTTCGCCATATTGATACCTAAAGTAACCAAATCGACGGAATCTCCCGCGATTGGATCAGTTTCATAAAGCCCAGCAAAGTCTATGGACAAAAATATCAACCGTCCTGCCTCTTGTGCGTTCTGTATGACATTGGCGCAGGACTTAAGAGCTTTGGCCGTAGAGCGTCGGCGTCGCCATTCCATTGGATGTCTTTCAAGTTCATCAAGAATCTGGCATGCCAAGAGGGGGGCATGAGGCTCTTCGATCGGCTGCCACGTTACGTTGGGTCGCAAGTTGCCATAGCGGTGAGCAAGATATGTCGCTACCCCATCCATGATATCACCACGAAAAATATCGGGAATATCCGGCCAGTGTATAGACAAAAAGCCCAAAAATCGGGAGGGATGACGAGAGGCGGCCTCTTGTAATTGCCAGCCCACTTCACGTTCACCGCCAACCAGAAAATCATCCCAATTTCCACCAGAGTGGCCCTCATAATGCCCCAATAATTTCAACACTCCGCTATCACTGGTGCTGAGAAATACCTCAAACGAGAATGGTGCTCCAACAATGCCACATCGCGTATGGATATTCGGTTGACGGATCAATATCCCTGCTTTTTTCTCATAGGCATCCACTACCGCTTGCACTTCGGGTGAACGCAAATAGCAAGGAATCGGTACGATCAATTCAGCTTGCGCCCTCAATATCCACAGGCTGGATTCGTCGGCAACTTCTTCATTCCATGTAGTCAAAATACTCGCCATCACAGCATCTTGTGCTGGAGCTGGGAGTAGCTTGAATGCCGACTGTATCAATTCACCTAATTCGTAGGAAAATTTAAACTCCAGTATCTTTGGTTCGCTCAACATGCGTTCTATCAGGTCAATATTGGCAGCAGGCGATACGGTGCAAGCAAGTATGGCAAAGTAGAGCAACGAACCTTCGTGGTTGAAGCAAAGATGTTCGCGATTTTTTTGCCACCAGTCTGAGTGTGTTTTTGCGTGATGGATAATGGCAGTTTCAACTGCGTCAAACAGAACGTTCATACTCTCCGCAAGACTTATATCCCTCTGGCTATGCGTATTTTCGTATGAGGTTTCGCCCAGGAAACCATGCCGATAGCCTATACGGGTTTCACCAAAGCATGATGACTGGACATTGCTCCAATGTTCTATTGACTCTACAGCTAAATCCAGCAAAGTACTGGATTGCATCATACGTTGCTGGAGGAAATTTTCATTTCGTTCCCCAAACTCATGGGGCTGGCAACGCAGCTTGTTATCGAATCTGTACTGTAGTAAATCCTCTTCACTGATGCCATCTGTTATATAATGCCAGAGCAAAGCATCGTCCATCACTCCCTCTGCCACACAATCAGCGATGATCTGACCAAGAAAACTGTGCTCGGATCGCAGCATAGTAAGAAGCTGTTCAAGTAATGGCACAACGAGAGCCATATTCCCTGGCTTAATTTCTGACAGGTGTATTACTAGTTGGTCTGCAATTCCATTGCCGTCAAACCAATCCAATGACAGCGCATCCATCCAGAATGACAGTACGCCTTTTGTATCTTCATTACTCCATTGTGCAATGCGATAAACGTGTCCCGCCAATCCCTCAGCATCCCGCACAGTTTTCAAACGAGGAATCAGATGATTAAGCCAGAAGTGATGCCATTCAATCGAGTTAGCTAGAGCATAAATCACCTGAAAAACATCACGGTATTTTTCGCGTAACTCACGTATCAATGACCAGTCTTCATCCTGGGGTATCTGTTCGGCAAATGATTCTGCTACCAAGCGCCTGATATGGAAGGCCGTGTTGCCAGTCAATACCGCCCTGAGTTGTTTTCTGAAATCTCGGCGCTCACCTAGCGCCAACAGAACAACAAAGCTGCGGATGCTAGGACGTACAAACGGAACGGGCGGCAAGCCGCGTATGAACTCATTCAACGTGACGCCATTACGCACAGATCCACTTATAACAAGTACATCCAGCAGGGTTTGATGTCCGAATGTCAGTTTCCCATCCAGGGTTTCCTGCAGCACATTAAGACTGCACAGTTTCCGCTGAATATCCTGAGAGGCAGTAAAGCGCTGATGCGGCACCACTAGGCTTCGCAATTTCAAGCACTCTGAGGCAATAGTTTCAATCGCTTGTATAGCCGTATCACCTAATTCATCATTGGCCCGAACGATGGTATCGAGATAGCGTTGTGCCAATGACTGGCTGGTCACCACGTTGAAGCTACCGCCTCGTTGGGCCAACTCGACAAACAATGCCAACTCGCGTGGATTCCTTATCAGTTCGCGAGTAACAGCATCAATAGTGTCAGTCACAATCCCTAGCGTATCAAGTAACGGTGCAATTTCGACATCCCAGTCCAGTGGCTGACACTTCAATTCACAATCCCATTGCCGTTCGGCAATCCGTCTGTCGTAATGTCTATCGAAATCACGGCAGGCAGTAACAACAGTGAGATTGGGAATCAGTAGCAGGCGATCTATCTGCGCGAGAAAATACTGCAATACTCGATGATCACGAGCGATGGACAGCACATCCAAAGAATCGATGACCACAATTACATGGGCGTTTTCAGCCAACCGAGCAGCTTTTTCCACCCATTGCTCAGACAGGCCCTGGGCTTGACGCTCTTCTGATGTAGTCAGGTCGGCGAACTCACGCGACTGGATAAAGAGTGGCACGATAGCAGAACTGATTTCGCCCCGTTCTTCCAACGCCTCCTGCAATGCAAGTATCACACAGGTTTTTCCCGAACCCGGAAGACCCGTAAGTAAAATGGACCTCTTTCGGGCATCAATGGCTGCAAGTAGTTCATCTAAGATTGGGCTGACAATACGCTGCCCCGCAATATCTCGCCGCCATGACCTACCAATAGCAGATGTGCTGGAAAAAGAATGACGTATCTCTGCGAGATCCATAGGTGGAACCAGTGTTGACCCGGCCTGCTGGATAATGGCCCGAAGGTCATCTTTGGTTAAACGATGCTGAGTCGCAGTAGATAAGCTATTACCATCCATGCGCGCACCTAGTTGGTCGAGTGTCACCCAGAGAGCATTGAATGCAGGGTCAGGATTACTGACCAAGTTTCGTAAACGTTCGCGCAGCAATTCTTCCATCCGATCTAAATCATCGCTGGTCACAAAATTGGTTCGACGCAGAAATTCAAACGTTGAAAGACTGGGAGCAGTTTTCGCCAGTTGTTTCGACAAAGAGTCATCCAGCCCCCCTTGCGCTTTCCCTAAACTTTGCAGATAACTATTTTCGTCTGGTTGAGATGAACTGTGTTCTTTGAGTTTTGCAAGGTCGCCAAAGTTATTTCGCGAATAGAAACGGACATTAACCTTCGGATTATTAGCCAGCAAAAAGAAGGCTTTGTCCAGTTCATCGCCAAGGTCGGCTATCGTCCAAGCCCTAAAATCTGTTTGATTTTTTTTGCACTGACAAGCGATCAAAACTCCGTCAACTTTGCCAATGACGACATCATCAACGGAGTAGCTTATCGAGTCGACCTCTAACCATTGAAAGTCTTGATCGGACAATACTGTCAATGCCCAATCAAATGCCACCAGTGTCTGGTATCCGTCACCACGGTTAGAACGTATACCTGCAATACTCATCAATATTCTCCCGTCGGAGGGAATTCCTTCCCATCCTCCTACTAACGTTAGCGATGCCAATAGTTTTGAACATGATATGCGTCCTCCGTGAGCTGTGCCAGGATGTTCAAAAATTTAGAAGTTGCCCTATTCATCAAAGATCCTGCCTTGGCAGAGGCGCATATACGCCAGCTTGATCTTTTCGAAGATGATGTCATTCCAACCAGAAGCCGTTTTTCAGAAAACGTAAATCAGTCATTTATTTCCGGAATGGATGTGACTTCACTCAATTCGACGAAGAACCCAGTCATGTTTGGGTTTGGAGTGATATCTACTTTACTGGATTAGATCCTGCTGAGCTCTGGAATGCAGAAATTATCACTACACTGGTGGCTTTCAAGGATGCGGTTCATTCACGTGCATTTGATGAGGCCTGCGAACTGCTAAGTGAGCAGGAACGTGAGTGTGAATTTAAAATAGAAACTCACCCCGATTATAATGCGAAAGGGTACATCGTAAGTCACACACAGATTACCCGAAAGGCTCGTAAATATGCGGCTTTTGATGGACCCACATTCTTGCTGTATGTCTAAAAACGTGAGCAAGAAATTACTCGTGACAATCCTCCTGCCGTTTACTGTCGTTATCAATATTTACCCGGGTACGCATACGCACTGGGGCTATGAATGATTGTTGAAGCCTCTTCGCTTAGCCAGCAGGTAATTGAAGAGGCCATCGCTGATTGTGGTTCGCGGGGCGAGAGCGGGTGGCGTTCACCCGCGCCTGTTTCTGTTGAAAGGCAAGGACAGCCGGGTGAAGAACACGGGTTATTTGACGATCGGCAAGTCGGAATAACGTGTCGTATATCCTGGTGATAGCATCTCACGTTTCATCGCCCAGTTTTTCTGGATCCCTTGTCCGGCAAACCATATCGCCCCCCGGCCGGAATGATTAATACGGTCGATGACCTGCATTAGCGCATTGCTGTTGGGCTGGGGCTTATATTCATCGAATAAATTGAGTTGCGCCACCCCCTGGCTGAAAAAATCACTTAGCATCACACCCGCTTTCATATAGCGAAAACCGGCTTTCCAGATCCGATCCAGTGCATTAATGGCGACACGAATAATGTCCCGGGTATCGTTGGAAGGCGTCGTCAGACGGCCGCTAGCTTGAGGACCGTAGAACGCTTCATTTGCGGCATGTGGGCTGGTGCGCATAAATACGCTGATAACGCAGCAGTATTGCCTCTCTGCCCTGAGTTTCTCCGCCGCGCGTTCGGCATAGGCGCAAACAGCCTGATGCATATCACTATATTGAGTGATGCGCTGACCAAATGAACGGCTACAGATGATCTGCTGTTTGGTCGGCGCAAACTCATCGAACTCCAGACAGGATTCGCCGCGAAGCTCACGAACGGTGCGTTCCAGTACCACATTGAAGTGTTTACGGATCACCCAGAGAGAGCAGTCGGCAAGTTGCAGCGCGGTTTTCATCCCCATCAGCTCAAGTTTTTTACTGATGCGGCGGCCCACGCCCCAGATTTCATGCACCGGCATCAGAGAAAGTAGTTTACGCTGGCGATTGCTATCAGACAGATCGACTACGCCTCCGGTTTTTCGCCACGTTTTTGCCGCCAAGTTGGCCAGTTTCGCGAGCGTTTTTGTCGGTGCGATGCCGACGCCGACGGTTAGCCCCGTATTCTTCAATACCTGACTGCGTATTTGACGGCCAAACGTATCAAGCGGAATGCAGTTGGATACGCCAGACATATCAATAAAAGCCTCATCAATGGAATAAACTTCAACAGAGGGGGCTATCTCCATCAGGGTCAACATTACGCGGTGGCTGAGATCGGCATAAAGCGCATAATTTGAACTAAAAACAGCCACCTGATGACGACGCAAATCATCTTTAATTTTGAAGTAAGGCGCCCCCATTTTTATGCCCAGCGCCTTCGCTTCCGCCGATCGCGAAATAATGCATCCGTCGTTATTTGATACGACTACAACGGGTTTTCCCTGAAGGTCTGGCCGAAAAACAGTCTCACAGGAGGTATAGAAACTGTTTACATCAACCAGCGCGAACATGTCTGTTTGCTTTTAAGGTGAATGTCACAACGCCGAATATCTGCAATTCTTCCTCAGCCTGGAAAACGATAGGAGCATAATTGGCGTTATGCGGTATTAGCTGGAGAACGGGTCGGGTTCGTAGTTCTTTCACGGTAAATTCGCCAGCGACCGCAGCAACCACGATATCACCATGTTCTGCGGTCAATGAGCGATCGACCACCAGTAAGTCGCCATCGCCGATACCCGCGCCAATCATTGAATCGCCACTGACTCTGACAAAGTAGGTGGCGCTTGGATGTTTAACGACCAGTTTGTTCAAATCAAGACTATCTTCGACATAGTCCTGAGCCGGACTGGGAAAACCGCATGAAACGCGTTCTAAAAATAGAGGTAACTTAATGATCTGGTTTTGTTTATATGAATAGAGACTGGTCATAATTACTCACACATGGAACTGTATTTACATACAGTTTATTTTGATAACACACTTTGTGGTTCTAACCCCACCCCCGGCCCTCCCCTTCACAAGGGAGGGAGAAAACCCCACTTTTTAATGAGTTAGCGCCTCTCTCTGACAAGGGGGAGGCCGGGAGAGAGGTCATTAATGACAATGTTTCAAAAATGACAAGGTTTCGAACTTTGCCATCATCATTACTGTATTTATATACAGTATTCTATATTCAATGAATAGATCAAGCCTCTTGTGACAAGATAAGTTCAGTTGAGTTAACTTACGATGCCTGCATGCGCGCCGACCCCAACGAGCCGCCGATACGCTAAGGAAACGAACGCCCGACCCGCCGCAAATGATTTAACCAGCCAATGGCTGGCCTGCGGCCCACCAGGTTTTGGGCATTTTGCCTTGCAATGAATGAGCAAGAAATTAACTCTTATCCAAAATTTATCATTTAAATTCCACATCCCCATAAATTATCATTTCCATATATCTATAGAATCTTAAGAAGTACTAAGCGTTTCGTGATTAAATACTGAAACTAACAGGATTAACATCATAAAAAAATTTATGACAATGGAGTTGTCCACCTATGCGTTTTAAAATAAGGAAGGGATTTTTATGATATATTCATTTGTTGCGCGACAGCCTATTTTTGATCGAAATCTGAATACCGTGGCTTATGAACTGCTTTTCAGAAACGGGCTTAATAATACTTTTCCTTCCGTTTCAGACGAATATGCCACAACGCAAATGATTTCAGATCAGTTTCTATGCACACCGCACTCCCGCCTCGTTGGTAATTATTCTTCTTTTATTAACTTCCCCTACCAAATGATCATCCAAGGCTTGGCGGATGCGCTTCCCCGCGAGGAAGTCGTTATTGAAATACTCGAAAATGCCGAACCTGATGATCTTTTGTTAACATCAATACGACAGTTACATGACGACGGATTCCGCATTGCTCTTGATGATTTTTCTTTAAGCCCCGCATGGGATAGATTTATTCCCTATATTAATCTGATAAAGTTTGATGTCAGAATCAAATCGTTCAGTGAAATAGATAATTATATAAAGTCCCACAAACAAAAACTTCAGCACATTACATTCCTCGCAGAAAAAATCGAAACCTACGTTGAGTTTGAAAAATATAAAAAACAGGGATTCGAACTATTTCAAGGATATTTTTACAGCAAGCCAGAGCTAATACAAAACCGACGACTCTCACTCAATGAAGTTTCAGCATTTCAACTCATGCTTGAGGTAAATACCGAAGAGCCAGACTTTAATAAAATAGAAATAATCATTAAGCGCAATCTATCACTTTCTTATAAAATCATGCGTTATGCCAAAAACTTTTTATATAAAGCAGTCGGCATTCATAACATTAACCGGCTATCTCTCAAAGAAATTGCCATGTATCTTGGTAAAAATGAACTGCGCCGGTTTGTTTCCGTTGCCTGCCTGGCGAGTAAGGATAATATAAAAACGCCGGAGTTGTATCATACCAGCCTGGTCAGAGGGCGATTCTGTGAGCTTATCGCTGAACACTTTAACCTGCATTCGCACTCTCAGGACGCTTTTCTTTGCGGCCTCTTCTCCTTACTTGACGTCATTCTTGATATCCCTCTGGATGAACTTTTTAAACAGGTCACGATATCTGAAACTGTGATAGATACATTACTTCAACATGAAGGGGCGCTCTACCCGTTCTTAAATCTAGCGCAATTATACGAGCAACAACGATGGGATGATGCCAACATCGTTATCGCGCATCTAAATATTTCCGAAGATATCGTGATTAAAATGATGGGTGATGCCATCCAATGGACCGATGAATTTCAGCTATAACGATATAACGGCACCGGTTAAAATAATCAGGCGGGTATACGACACTGTTTCGAGGTAACGTTGGATACGCCGGGCAGCGATTTTCAACGCGCCGTCTGGCGTGAGCTGCAATCCGTTGCATACGGCCGTAGCGCAAGTTATCAGGGCATCGCCGAACGAGTTCACCGTCAAGACAACCGCTCCCCAAATCAACACCGGGCGGATAACGATGCCCCGCCTATTTATGCTGCCGGAAGATCCATTCGCGGATGGGTTCGATGCTATAGGCGATGCGCCAGGTATTCCGGTGTCCGCTGGCTCCCGCGCTCGACTGATTCGCCGGGACGACGGTGCCTTTGCGGAAGGTCACGTAATTGATGGGACTATTCTCGGCCGCGATCTTTTCAAAAGCGCTGCGGAATTGTTCCGGCGTCCAGGCGCCGTCCCAGACGGCGCGGCTGACCTTCGCCCCTTCCTTTTCCAGAACCGCGGTAATGGCGTTTTGCCCCGGATAGGCTTTGTCGTCATCTTGCGATACCAGAATCCAAAGTTTCTGTGTGGCGAGCGGTTTCACCCGTTCGGGAGCCCATTGACCGGCGACCAGGAAAGAGGCCGCAAAAAATGTTGGATACTTGATATCCATCGCGATCGACATCATACAGCCGCCCGACTGGCCGGTGGTGTAGAGCCGGTTGCGATCGATGCGGTATTGCTCGGCGAGCGCATTGATCAGGTCGATGGTGGTATCCAGCATATCGGAGGTTTTCGAATCGTCATCGGCGATGATTTCGGCATACTGCGGCGCCAAAACGAAACAAGGCCGCTGAGCCTGATCTTCGGGGCTTGCCCAAGACACCGCGCCCAATCCCTGATACAGCGTAGTACGCGGGACGTCGCTGGTTGCGCCGGCATCGTGCATAAACAACACCAGCGGATAGGCGGTGTTTGCATCATAGTTTTTCGGCACGAACAGGTTATAGCGCAGCGTCTTGCCCGTTTTCGCATCGTGAAACTCCAGTTGCTGGAAATCGTCGACGATCGGATTTTCGACCTGGGTTGTCGCCATCGCGTGATGACTCGCGGGAATGACATCGCCGTTGGTCATCGCAACGGGGGCGGACTGAACGACGCTGGCGGCGGCGGTCTTATAGATCGTGTCGTAAACCGGTATATCCCCGGCATTTCCAGGTCCGCCGCCTTTTTTCCCAGGGCTATTCCCGTCAGCGGGAGAAGAAGGCGCCTGCCCTGTGCTTGGCGATTGTACTTTCTCGGCGAGCGCAGCATTTTCATCCTCCGGCGATAGGGTAATGATGGCGAAACGCCCTTCCGCCGCGCGGTCAGCAGGATTGGCCGATGTGCTGGCGAATACGCCGGTGACCGTCCGCCCTTCAACGCGGAAACTCGCCGCAGACAATTCCGCGCCGTTGATGGCGGCGTCGTACTCCACGGCGACCCCCGTCAATCGAATGCCATCGCCAAAGACCTGGGTGATGGCGGTTGCCCCCGTTGCATTGCGGGTGCTGCCTTTGGCAAAAACAGGGACATTGATCGCAATCAGTGCTCCGGTACATACGCCCATGATCAGGAATTCCCGACGTGATGGCATCTTCATTCTCCTCGGTTATGGCTATCTTTCATTCGTTTCAGTTTATCAACGATAGCGGTCGCCGCCACTTCGGCCGCGCCTTTGGCGTACGGCGAGTTACGCGCTTCGTAGGTGAAGCGGTCGTAACTTTGCGCGTCGGGCATATATTTGGCCGCGCCATCGACCATCGTCGCCACCATGATTTGCGGATACGGCGATCCACGGCGGATTTGCGCGCCGATGCTGGCGGACAGCTCCGGTTGCATGCCAACCAAAACCATGCCGCCGATACTCATCAGTATCACGGGAAGCGTGCGTTGCGCGCCGATCTTATAGTTAAAAGCGGTCACGGGACCGACCGGCTTATCTTCCGGCGTAAAGCTCTGTGAATCCACCGCAATACTCTCGCGCCGCATTTCCAGCTCGCCGCCGGGTTGCGTTACGATGTGCTGGGCGACGCGCACGACGTCGGCGCCAAGCCGTTCACCCAGCAGATCCAGCAGCATGAATCCCGCCTCGTGCAGATCGGTCTGACCGACGCTGCCGTCCTTGTTGACGACATGCCGGTTCGCCTGAAGATAGGGAGCCTGGTCGCCTGCCGCGCCGACGAGAAACAGCGCTACCGCGCCTGAACCATAATGCGTTTCGACATGACGCGCGGCCGCCCCGGCGAGATCGGCGGAAATCAACCGGCCGCCCGCCGAGCGCTGCGATCCGTCCATAACCGAAGACTGCACCGCAAAGTTCATCAGGATCGCCAACGGCTTGCCGTCGAGGCCATCAATACGCAATACGCCGAGAAAAGGATCGGCGAACCCGGCATCATTGGCCCCCAGCCACCATCCGTAAGGGGTAGGCACATCACGGTTGACATTCACCCGGCTGGTCCCTGAGCCGAAGCCCAAACGGGCAGGCTGCAAATTCGCGACGGCCTGTGTCGCTGCCGTGCGCAGCGCCGCTTCGACCGCCCGCAAGGCGGCGTCGTTGCGCGCGAGATCCGTACCGGCCGGAGCCTGTCCGGCCGAAAAAATATGCGGCGTCGAAAAAGTGTGGCTGGCGCAGACCAGGGCGTTTTCCGCCGCTACGCCCGCGACATCGGCCAGGATCGTCTTTATCGCGCTAATCATAGCGTCGGAAATCGAAGTCAGGTCGACGACGGCGATGCCCATCCGCTTGCCGCCGTCATCCAGCAAGAGAAGCCGGACGGAGAGCGGATCGCGCTCGCCGACGAATCCGTCCAGAGGATAGAGATCGGCGGAAAACACGATATCCGCCCGCCCCGCCCCAGCGCTAAAAACAGCGGCATTTGCCGCACGCGCAGATATCGCGATAGGCTGGAGCAACGCCGCGATGCCTAATCCGAGCCCCGTCAGCAGGAATTCTCGCCGAGATTGCATGTTAGTTCCTCAACCAACCTTCAAAGCCAGCTCTGTACCGCGCTTTATCGGCAGGGTAACGGAGATGAACCCGTTGCTCGGATCGCGAATGGGACTCGGCCCGGTGCCGTGAGAAGCGATAGCCTGCGACATATTCATCCTCTTTTGCTTAATAGGCGACGTCCGCAGATCGCCTGCCGGCCCGCTTGGGGCGAAAGCTAATCTTGCCCGTCTTGAAGAGCGAGCGATCAGCTGATATGGTACTTGTGAAGTACCATATTGTAGCCGGTGCCGACTGTCAATTGAAAAGCCAAAATCGGGAGAATGGATGGACCTCACCCCCAAAAAACCCGGCGCGAAACGCGGACGCCCGAAAGTTATCGGAGACCAAGAACGCCGACAATCTATCATTAAGGGCGCCTATGAGGCCTTTATTGAACTGGGTTTCGCCCGAACGACGACCGCCGTTATCGCGGCAAAGGCCAGGGTTTCCAAGCGATCGATCTATGAGGCTTTCAGTAACAAAACCGCGCTGTTTGCCGCCGCCATCCATGAACACCGGCATTTAATCCTCGACTTGCCTCGTCCGCAGGACGAGATGCTGCCGTTGCTGGATACGCTGATCGAAATATTTCGCCTGGACATTGATGAGGAAGCCGATCGCGCGCGGGAAGCTATTCTCAATTTGATCGTCAGAGAGTCGATACAGTTCCCGGAGCTGTCCGATTATCTCTATGAAAATGAGATTATCCGTTCCAGAGAGGCGCTGATCGACTGGCTGCGGATGGAGGCCGATCGCGGCCGGATGACGGTTGACGATCCAGCCGTTTGCGCCGGTATGCTGATGGATATCGTCTTTGGCGCGCTGTTGCCGCACAGAAGAGTACGGCAACAGCCGGAACGAGCGTGCAGAATAGAGCACATCAAAAAAAGGCTTGAGATATTCCTGCGCGGGATCCAATCGAGCCCGACCCGATAAACACGATTGATGAAAGGAGCAGGCGTCTCACAACCCCGAGCACGGAACCTATTTCTCTGCCGCCATTTCCGCGGCGGGTTCATTACTGTACAGATTCATTTCCGCTTTATATTCCTTACCGTATCCTTCTTCGTCCCATATCTTTATCGCGTACTTTTTCCATTCCTGCGCCAGATTATCCAACTCGCGGCTGAATTTAAAATAGCTATCGCTGCCATCATGCTGCGGCTGCGCGCCGCTTTCTATAATGTGCTGTCGAAATTTCTCTGGATTATCAATTATCGGGCAAGGCTGCATCAGATTTTTATTAAACGGAATATCCCGTTTATAGCCTTCAAAGAACGGTGATTTCAGTACGTCGATAACCGATTTATCACGAATATTATCGACCGCATATTGCTGAAAGACGCAGGGCTCCACCCCACCCTTGGCATTAATGTGCAGATAATTCGCCCCGCCGGACATACAGCCATTCACCAGGAAACCATGGTTCCAGAAATCAGCAATAAAGGCGAAGCGGCCCGACTTGCGCAATTGTTCTATTTTATGGAAACGTTCATAGCGCTGCTGCGCGGTGGGCACCAAATCGAAAGTGGCATCGCGGCCAATAGGCATATACTGAAACACCCAGACATATTCCACGCCCAGTCCGCTGATAAAATCCCAATACTTGTCATCCGTCATCTGGTCGTGATTTTTACGCGTCGCCATCATGGAAGCGCCGCATAAAATGCCGGCTTCGCGCAGCCGATGATAAGCGGTAATAATTTTCTGGAAAACGCCGTCGCCGCGTCGCCAGTCGGTCATATTCTCCCAGCCTTCAATGGAAATGGTCACCGCCACATTGCCCAGCTCCGCCAGCCGCTTAACGCGCGACTCCGTCAGCAGCGTACCGTTGGTATAAACCATAAAAAAACAGTCATTAAATTTGGCGAAAATACGCATAATTGCCGGATAAACAAAAGGTTCTCCGCCGGTAAAAGTAAAAAACCTCACGCCAAGATCGTAAAACTGCTGCAATATATTCATCATTTCATCTTCTTCGAAATGATAGCGGTCGCCATAAAGCGCCGAGTAGCAGCCTTTACAGCGTAAATTACAGGCGTATGTAGGGGAAATTAAGACCAGAAACGGAACATGCGTATTATATTCAATACCTTTCCGGTTACGTATGCCACTGCCGTAAATAAAGTGATTAAGGATAAGATTATTAACCAGCTTGGCCCTTGGCTTTTTTCCCATTCCGCGTAAAGCTCTGATCCATCCGTTGACCATCGGGTCTTTGTCGTGACATATTTCCGCCAGGCGCAGCAGGTCATCCTTATTGTCCCCGGCAAATTTAGCGCCCAGGGTAAATATCTTCTCAAAGCCCTCTTCATCGACCTTATTAATCAGGGTTGATAATACCGGCGACATCGTCTTTGTAACTATTTGGTTAAGTTTCGTTCCCACATTTATCATTGTTAATACACCCTGTTCTATACCACTGATTTATCCGGACTAATTAATTGAAAATACGTTAAATCCGAATATCCCGCATTAAATTGGCGACACTGCGAATTCAATGGCATATCTCTGTCAGGCGAATAAGCAATCCGATTTACTGAATCGATACGGACTACTTATAATCCATAAACAGAAGATATGATTCGATATATATATTCGTTATCAGGAATAACGTTCCTTATAAAAGGACCGATTTTTTATTATTGAAATAATCTTATATTCATTGTTACCCTGAAAATCTGATAGTGACTCATTATCAGGCAAATCAGGTTGACCGGCGTTAACATATCAAGACAATCTTTATCGAACAGCGGTCAATTGTCGTATCTCGTTCGTTTTCACCATCCTTTGACGATCGCGCTGCGGGAAATCCGCTGCCGGATACGGTGGCGAAGACGCCCTCATTTCCCCCTGATATATCACCGCAATACGATGAAAACGCTTGGTTTCCCAAACCTGAAACCCGATGTGGCAAATATTGAAATATGTACTATTATTTCCTCATATAAAACAATGATTAAGTTACATATTTTTAACATCCAATCAATTTTCAGGAACATAAATCATGAAAGTATGGAATAAGATTCTGCTGGCTTCACTGATCGGATTAGCTATCGCTGGCTGTGACGACTCGTCCAAAGTGGACTCACAGTTGGACAAAGCGAAGGATAACGCGCAACAAATCAAAGAAGCCGCCGACAGCAAAGCCGATCAGCTCACCGATGAGGCCAAAAAGAAAGCCGATGAAGTGAAGAAAGAAGCCTCTGCGCGCATCGACCAGTTGAAATCAGAATCCGCGGCGATTAAAAACAGCGCCGAGCAACATGCCGATACCATTACCGATGAAGCCAAAGCGCAGGCCGGCGCCATCAAGGAACAGGCTAAGCAGCAGAGCGATCAGATCGTCGAGCAGGCAAAAGATATCAAGGATAGCGCCATCAGCGGCGCGCACGATCTTTCCGCCGAAGCCCAAAAACAGACGCAGGCGATCAAAGACAGCATAAACAAAGATACCGCCCAACAGACGACAACGCCGGATACCGAGGCGGCGCCGATAACCGAAGCAGAGCCCGCTGTAACAGAGCCCGCCGTAACAGAGCCCGCGACGGCCGAGCACGGCAACCACTGATCCCGCCTGTTACCTTATTGAAAAGGCCGCCGACAGGCGGCCCAGCCCAGACCGCCGGCAGCATATCAATTCCTCCCCGCCCATCAACGTCATCACGCCTCCCCCAGACACGAACAAATTACTTGCCTCTGGTGGGTATTCGTTATAATGAGGACCGTCCGCAGCGGTAAAACAGGGAGATAACACATGCCAATCAATTGATAATTTTAAACATGATGTAACAACACGCATTTATTCTTTGATCCAATTCACTCAGGAACCGTTGATTCAAATGAGAATAGGTATTTTTTGTGGCTCAGCCTCCGGTCATAACCCGGTCTATATGACAGCAGCAAAGCAGGTAGGCGAACAACTGGCATTACGCCATATTGCCATCGTGTACGGCGGCGGACGCGTCGGCCTGATGGGCGCCATGGCAGACGCCGCGCTGGCGGCCGGTGGTGAAGTGATTGGCGTTATTCCTCAGGGACTGGCCGATCGGGAGATCGCGCATAAAGGGTTGACCGAACTGATCGTGGTAGCAAACATGCATGAACGCAAGGCGAAAATGGCGGAGCTGGCGGATGGTTTTGTCGCCCTGCCCGGCGGCGCGGGCACGCTTGAAGAAATATTTGAGCAATGGACCTGGGCGCAGCTGGGCCTGCATCATAAGCCCTGCGCTTTCTATAATATTAATGGTTACTATGACCCGTTGCAGGCGATGAGCAAGCAGATGGTCAGGGAAGGATTTATGATGGAGCGTTTTGACAAGATGCTGAGTTTTAGTTCAGATATCGGTCAGTTAGTCGAAAATTTCGCCCACTATACGCCGCCGGAACAAAAATGGCTGTCTTCCGCATCGATAGGAAAGTAACGCCATGATAACCGCCACTCACAACAACGCACCCAAAACCTTGCGCCTTTCCGCCGCGATCGTGGTGAATGATGCCGGAGAAATGCTGTTGGTCAGGAAACGGAATACGCTGGCCTTCATGCAACCTGGCGGAAAAATCGACGGTCAGGAAACGCCGACCGATGCCCTGCTGCGCGAGCTGAATGAAGAGCTGTCGCTGCATATCGATGAAGCGCAATTGCAGCCTATGGGGCGTTATCATGCCAAGGCCGCCAACGAACCGGATACCTGGATAGACGCGGATATTTTCTGGCTCCCGCTTTCCGCGCCGATCGTCCCGGCGGCGGAAATTGAAGAAGCCGTGTGGATCAATATACAAAAGCCGCCCGCGGGAATGACGCTGGCGCCGTTAACCGAGCAACAGTTGATCCCGATAGCGCGGGAAAAATTGGCATAGCGGCCGTTATGGATAACTTACGCGGAAAGCATCCCGGTTAAGCGCCTCAGGTCCGCCGCCGAACGTACCGGCGGATATATCAGCGGAAAAAAATTCCCCACCGATAAACACAATACTGCGATTGCGGCATAGCCGGCGCTTGCCTGCGCCGGCGATTAAGCGTAGGATTTTGGTGATTAAAAACCAACCGGTCTAAATTATGAATTCTGAATCCTACGCCGAACTTAAGCCTCGCAGGGGGCGGCCGCCTAAAACGGATCGAGGCTTCACCGATACGCGGCAAGAGCTGATTCGCTCAGGACTGGAAGTGATAACCAAGACCGGTTACCTGTCCGCCGGCATTGATACCGTCATTAAAAATATTTCGGTGCCCAAAGGCTCTTTTTATCACTATTTCAAGAATAAAAGAGAGTTCGGCATCGCGGTGCTAACCGCCTACGGTTCGTTTTTCGCCCACAAGCTGGATAAGTTTTTACTGAATACCCCGTTACCGCCTTTGCAGCGTATGCAGAATTTTGTTACCCACGCCGGTCTGGGGATGGCGAAATATGACTTTAAACGAGGGTGCCTGGTCGGCAACTTGCTGCAAGAGGCCCCCCTGCTTCCCGAAGATTTTCCCGACATGCTCAAATCCATCCTGGACGACTGGGAGCGCCGTGTCGCGCAATGTCTGGAAGAAGCGCAACGTGCCGGACAAATCGCCACCACTACGCCGCCCCTGCTGCTTGCCCGGATGTTCTGGTCTGGCTGGGAAGGCGCCGTGATGCGCGCAAAATTATTCCGTTCGGTAGAACCGCTGGAACAGTTTTGGGCGTTTTTTCTACAAAGCATTCATAAAAAGAGCACCTGCGGTCAGGAAAATGAAAAAGACCATTTTCCGACAAACAACAGTGACTGAAAGCGATCCCCTGTGCGTTCATCAGCACGTGGCGATTGATTAAACCGTTCTCCTTCTCGGCCGCAATTCAAAGCCTCAGACAGAAGGGAACGTTTCCAACAAATTAAAGGCGAAATAATGAAAGCTCTGGTACTCGAACAGCAAGACGACAAAACGCTGGCGGAGATAAAAGACATCACGCTTCCCGCCATGGCTGACGGCGAGGTGTTAGTGGATGTCAACTGGTCCGGCCTTAATTTCAAAGATGCATTGGCAATTACCGGAAAAGGCAAAATCGTCCGTCAATTTCCGATGGTTCCGGGCATTGATTTCTCCGGCCGCGTCAGCCGCAGTAATGACCCGCGTTTCGTAGCGGGTCAGTCGGTGATTTTGACCGGCTGGGGCGTGGGTGAAACGCACTGGGGCGGTTTAGCGCAGCAAGCCTGCGTGAAAGGCGACTGGCTGGTGCCGGTTCCCGCGGAACTGGATGAGCGTAAGGCCATGATCGTCGGTACCGCCGGTTTTACCGCCATGCTTTGCGTCCTGGCGCTGGAAGACGCGGGAGTCAAGCCGGAAAGCGGCAAAGTCGTGGTCACCGGCGCCAGCGGCGGAGTGGGAAGTACGGCTGTCGCGTTACTGCACGCGCTGGGCTATACCGTAACGGCCGTAACCGGACGTGAAAGCACCAAGGATTATCTGCTGCGACTCGGCGCCGCCGAGATCCTTCCCCGCGCCGATTTCGCCCAGTCCCGCCCGCTGGAAAAGCAGCTTTGGGCCGGGGCAATCGATACGGTGGGGGATAACGTGCTGGCAAAAGTGCTGGCGCAAATGAACTATGGCGGCTGCGTCGCCGCCTGCGGCCTGGCGGGCGGATTCAATCTGCCGACCACAGTCATGCCTTTCATCCTGCGTAACGTGCGTTTGCAAGGGGTGGATTCCGTTTCGGTTCCGACCGCTCGCCGGGTCGACGTCTGGAACCGGTTAACGAAGATTCTGCCGGAGAGTTTCTACCAGCAGGCGACGACTGAAATCAGCCTGGAAGAGGCGCCCAATACGGCCGCGGATTTCCTGCATAACAAAATACAGGGCCGGACGCTGGTAAAAATCGGCGGCTAATGACCCCCACCCAACCTCCCCCTTGTCAGCTGTCTCTTAGTCACATTTTTATGCGGACTTGGAGATAGTTTCGTGCGCCACAATGCCGCTATTTTCATGCTGCCTCGCAGCACGCGCCCGACATAGGGGGCTCAGACGCCAGCCCCCTATGAACCCCGGCTTGCGGCTAAATTATGTCGCTGCGCGATGCCTTCGTCGGTATCAGGCTTAACGGACCGCTTGCGACACGTTCCAGACGTGGCGCAAGCTTTCGCCGCGTCCGTGCGGCTCATCCTAAGCCTGCTATCTCCTCAGCATAATTTCTTACGCCGGATAACGGCAAACCCCGTCATAGCCCCTACATTTGTGTATAAGAGACAGCTTGTCAGGGGGAGGCGCTAACGCGGGCGTTTCTCCCTCCCCTGGGAAGGGGAGGGCCGGGGTGGGGTTAGCTAAAGCGCTTATTCCCCGCCCAGTTCCAGCTTCACGATATTGATCCAATAGCCGATGCCGAGCGGCAGAATATCGTCATTGAAATCAAACAGCGGCGTGTGGACATGATGAAATGTGCCATCAGGCTGGATGCCATTGCCAATCAGCATAAACGCGCCCGGCCGCGCCTTCAGCATATAGGCGAAATCCTCACCGGCGGTAATCGGCGGATACACCGCATCAACCCCCTGCTCGCCCACCGTACATACGGCGGCGGCGGCGGCGAGTTCCGTTTGCGGCGCGGCGTTGACCAGGGCGGGATATCCCCGTTCATAGCAGACCTCCGCCGTACATTGGTGAGCGGCCGCCAGATTGAGCGCCAGATCGGAAAGCCGCTGTTCCAACGTATCCCTGACCGATGCCTCATAGGAGCGAGCGGTTCCACGCACCACAATTTCGCTGGGAATGACGTTGGCGGAGCGTGCATGCCCCGCCGAGATATAACCGGCGCTGAGAACCGCCGTCTCCCGGGCGGGCACGTTACGCCCAATAATGGTTTGCAGGCCCAGCAGGAAATGCGCAAGCGGCATGCTGGGATCGGTGGCGCGATGCGGAACCGCGCCATGCCCGCCGGTCCCCTTGAATTTGACGCTCCAGGTATCGACGCTGGCCAGCATCGGTCCGGGCCGGATGCCGAACCGGCCAACCGGCAACCCCGGCTCGTTGTGCAATCCGTAGACGGCATCGCAGGGGAAACGCTCAAACAGCCCATCTTCTATCATCACGCGCCCGCCGCCGCCCTCTTCCTCCGCCGGTTGGAAGATAAAATGCACCGTCCCCGCGAAGTCGGGATGTTCGGCAAGGTAGCGGGCCGCGCCCAGCAGCATCGCCGTATGGCCGTCATGGCCGCAGGCGTGCATTTTCCCCGGACAGACGGAGGAATAAGGCAAGCCGCTCGTTTCCTGCATATTAAGCGCATCCATATCCGCCCGGAGTCCGATACGGCGGCCCCCCGGCCGGTTGCCGACGATGGTGCCGACCAGGCCGGTGCCGGCGAACCCGCGCGTAACCTCAATGCCCCAACTTGCAAGCGTTCCGGCGACAAGCTCGGATGTGCGTTGCTCTTCGAATGCCGCTTCGGGGTGCTGGTGAATATCCTGACGAATGGCGATCAGCTCAGGAAGATAGCCGCTGATTTTTTTTAATATCGTGTCGTTCATTATTACCGTTTCCCTACTCTATTTAATCATTAAGCGCGACATGCCGCGTTTCACGCATCATCATCATGGCCACGACGGCGACGGCATTGGCGATGACCAGATACCAGGCCGGCGTCATCGGATTGCCGGTGACGCCGATCAGCCAGGTGACCACGAACTGCGCCGTTCCGCCGAAGAGGGTGACCGCCACGGCATAGGAAAAAGAGAGACCGATGCTGCGCACGTGGCTCGGGAAGGATTCAGGGATCATGCCCAGCATCACGCCGGCATTGATTGAATGCAGCGTCACCAGCAGCGCGACCATCAAAAGCAGCATAGTGCCGGTTTGATGCTGCGTGATCAGCAGGAAGGCGGGATACGCCGCCAGAACCAACAGCATGCGCGGAACAATCATCACCACCTTGCGGCCAAAGCGGTCAGACAGCCAACCGCCCACCAGGCTCATTACCGCCATGGTAGCGCCGGTGACGAACGTCGCCAGCATTGAAACGCCCATCGGCAGCTTGAGCGTCGTCAGCGCGTAGGTGGTCATATAGCTTGATATATACATGGTGACGGCGCCCCCGGCGATAGCGAGACCGGCGAGCGTCACGGTACGGCCATGACCGGCGAACAAATCGGCAAGAACGGCTTTTGTCGAGCGATGCGCCTGTTCGCGGTTCAGCGTTTCAGGCAGACGATTACGAATATAGATGCCGACGGGGGCAATCAGCACCCCCAGCAGGAACGGCAGCCGCCATCCCCATGATTCCAGGCTCTCTTTCGGCAAGATTTGCGTCATGATAAACCCCATCAGACCGGCGATCAGGAAAGCCAGCCCCTGGCTGGCCGACTGCCAGCTGGTGTAAAACCCGCGCTGGTTGGCGGGCGCGCGTTCCAGCAGGTAGGTGGTGGCCGGCCCCATTTCACCGCCGGCGGAAAAGCCCTGAATAAGACGGGCCAGCACCACCAGGCAAGGCGCAGCGATGCCGATGGCGGCATAAGGCGGAATAACGGCGAGCATCGCCGAACTCAGCGCCATTAGCGAAATGGTCAGGGTCATGGCCGCTTTCCGGCCTTTTCGATCGGCATAGGCGCCGATCAGGATCCCCCCGAGCGGACGCGTCAGAAACCCGACGCCAAAAACCGCAACCGAAAGCAGCAGACTGCCCAGCGGCGTTTCCGCCGGGAAAAACTGTCGGGCTATTACGGCGGCAAAAATGCTGTAAATAGTAAAATCATAAAACTCAAGCGCATTTCCAAGCGTTATCGCCCCGATACTCGCCGTTCTCCCCGGCGCGTTAGCCTGTGTTTCATTCTGCTCGCGGGCGGAAACAGCCGCCGAACTTCTTTCCATACCAGTCCCCCTGATCACATTGGTTTTTGTCTTCTTTGGGTCAGACTAGCGAAAATTCCTAATTTGAAAAAATGCATTAATATTGAGCAATAGGTACATAAAATGTATGCTTTAACCAAACTGTCACTATAAATATTCAGGCGAAAGCGTGTCCTATTCGATCAAACACCTGCGTTATGTTGTCGCGGTAAAGCAGACCGGTTCGCTCGCCAAAGCCTCCGAAGGCATGTCGGTTTCCGTGTCTTCGATCCGTGAAGCGATCCGCCTTATTGAAGCGAGGCTGCATATCAGCCTGTTCCTCAGCGAACCGGCCAAAGGAATGAGACTGACTCGGGACGGAGAACGATTCTGCGCGCTCGCCGAAGAATTTCTCAGCGCCTATCGGGGGTTTGAACAGGCGGCGGCGCATATTCCCCATGATTGGGAACGCGATATTTCCCTGGGCGTGCTTGCCAGCGCAGGCTCGCTGGTCATGCCGACGCTGGTCGCGCAATTTTCCCTGTCTGTTTTGAACGGACACATCCAGCTCTATGAACACAGCGCGAAAGAACTGTCGGAAGCGGTTCGCGCCGACAAACTGGCGGCGGCTTTCACCTTCAACGACGATCTGCACCCTTCACTGGCGTTCGTCGAGCTATTCAAGCCGCCTCTTCATATCGGCCTGCGCCCGGATCATCCGCTTGCCGGAAAAAATGAAATCCATTTATCAGAGCTGGAAGAAGAGACATACATTCTTCTCGATTTCGACGGCGCCCGGCGCTACTACGCCGGCCTTTTCGATCACCATGGCGTCAAGCCGCGGGTCGGCTACACCGTAAGTTCGCGCGAAATGGCATACAGTATGGTCGCCGCCGGTCTCGGTTATTCGGTCTTCAACCTTTGTCCGCTGCCGACCGAAAATAGCCCGATGTCCGAGGCGATCGTACGTATTCCGCTGATATCGGACTACTGGAGTCCGGCCTTCGGCATGATCCATCTGCGCGGCCGCAGCGGCGGCCTGATTGACGGACTGCATCAGGTCTGCCGTTCCATTGCGGGCAACATCGCCCAAGCCGGGAAGGATCAATCCCACACGACATCGACCCGATAAGATCACGCTACTGCGCACTCATCACCCGCGATCCTAAATCCGCATCCTGACGATCGCCATTAACCAGATGGGTTAACTCGCTGCACCGATAGATGCGCTGGTTCCTCAACGTAAAATGCGCAAACACCTGTATCGTACTGCGCACGCCATCCTGCTTTTCAACCTCGACCAGATGATGCGTCAGCACATCGTTCCCCTGCGACGCCGTGGCAAGGATCGTCAGCGACATACGCCGCGTGACCTGCTTCAACAGCGCCATATGATGCAGAAAATCGTTATAGCCGAGCGTCTTGCCGTCCACCCATTGCTCATAGTCCGGGTCGAAGAATTCAGCGATCGACGCCGGGCTATGAACTGGCGAGGCGATCACCTGATGTAAAGCGTTGATAACCTGTTGTTGCGCGGAAAATACCATTTTCGTCTCCCTGATTGAGTGCATGCACAGAGAATAACCCGGCCAATGCGTGTCATAATAACCATACTCTGACATTTAATAATGATTTTCCGCCATAATGAACATCATCCGCAGCGAAAAACTGGAACACGCGAAAAAGTCCCTTACGCCTTGGCACCAACATACCGCCGGTCAGCTTTACTGGTTAAACCGCGGCATGATTGCGCTTGAAACTCAGGATAAACAGTGGGCGCTGACGGCGGGCTGTATTGGCTGGTTTCCGCCGCATGTCGCCCACCGGGCATGCGCTTTCGGCCATATGACGGGATGTAGTCTCTATCTGGCGGCGGAATATTGCCGGGAACTACCCGGCGCGCCGCAGATTTTCAGCGCGAATGCGCTGTTGCAAGCGTTGGTGGAACGCATCGCCAACCTGAACGCCTCCTCATTAACGGAGAAACATCTGCGCCTGATTCAGGTGCTCATCGACGAGCTATCATCAGCCCCGACAATCCCCTCACACCTGCCGCTGCCGCAGGATAGCCGGGCGCTGAAAATCGCGCGCGAAATACTGGAAAATCCGGCCGATCCGCGGACTCAGGCGGAATGGTCGAAATGGAGCGGCCTGAGCGCACGCACGCTGAGCCGGCTTTTCCTCGCCCAGACCGGGATCAATTTTTCTCACTGGCGCCAGCAAGCCCGCCTGCTGCGCTCGATGGAATTCCTGGCGAAAGGCGACGCCGTCGGCAACGTTGCCGCGGCCTGCGGTTATGAGAATGTCAGCGCGTACATTGCCGTTTTTCGTCAACGCTTCGGGGTAACGCCCGGCGGTTATTTTTCTCTCAACCGGAATGACAAGTGACCGCAGCGGCCTCGCGGTAAAGGTTGTATTCGGCCGCCGCCGGATATCGCATTACTGATAATTCAGCGTAAAGGTGGCGTCGCCGTTGGCGGAACCGGCGGTCACGCTATCCTGCGTCGCCACGTACTGGCCGTAAAACACCAACTGCGCGTCGCTGACGCCGGCGGTCAGCGGGTATTGTTCGCTGGCATTGCCAAGCGGAATACGATTGCGATCCTTGTCCAGAATGGCGATAGCGACATGCGTAGCGATGCTGTCGGCATTTAACGCCAGCAGCGTCGCGTCATTGGCATCCGCGGCGCCGGAAAACGTGGCGGAGACCGAAGAGACCGCCGAACCGCAGTTTTCAAGATTGATGGCAAATCGGACCGGGGGCGCCCCCGCTTTCCCCGCGGAAAACGCCTTTGTCGCCAGGGTTCCCATATTGACGGTCTGTTCCTGCGAGGCCACGCTGACCGAGCAACTGTTCGACACCAGCGTCGCGGTAAGCTGCATGTTCGTGGCCCCCAGATCCGCCTGGGCGGGCGGCAGGCTACACCACAGCCAGACCACCAGCGACAGATGTGCGGCCGGCGCGCGAAGGCGCAAAGCATCTGGCAATCTCATGACTATTTTCCCCTTAGTCAAAATCGACACGCAGGTAAGCCAGCGCGGTCACGACGCCTGCCTGTGGCCTATTGCCGGTCACGCTGACCGGATAAGCCGTGATCGTCACGTTGGCGCTGTCGTTATCATCCAGCGTAAAGGGCAGCACGCTGGCAAGATCGTTCGGCGTCAGCGGACTGCTACTGCCGTCGGTAACCACAAAGCCGACATCGCTGTTATCAGAGACAATCGCATTGCCGGATGTCGTATCCGCCTGAACGCGCAGCGAGAGATTGGTCTGAGCGGCAATGCCGTTACAGGCAATGCCGATGGTGCGGGTGGCGGTTTTCACGCCATCGGGCTTGCTGCCCGCCGTGGTAAACGCGCCGGTGGAAATATTGCCGAAGTCGATGGAAACCACCTGTCCGGCGTTCAGCGTACAGCTTTGCGGTACCGTCACCGTGCCGCTCAGGTATCCCACCACCAAAGGCGATCCCGTACCCAGTCCCGTACTGCCCTGATTGCCATAGACGGAAAAAATGGGAATGGAGGGCAACGTCGTCACGCCGACAAATTTCCGTTTAATACGAAAACTGACCTGCACCCGGCTGCCGGTCGTCGCCGTGCCGCCGCATCTCCCATTACAGTTATTGGATAAATCAACAAAAGGCACATTATGATAGGTGCTGCCGCCTGAGGCGTTATACACGTAGATCTGCGAGGCGACCTGCAAATAATCATTGCCGGTGATATCGAACCAGTTAGCAGAGCCGTCGTTGAAAGAGTAGCTAAGGCCGGCTCCCGCCTGAGCGGTGTAGTAGACGGTATCTTTATTATTGCATCCGCCGCTTATCGTGTATGAACCGCTGTCGGTTTTTTGGTTCCAGCCGGTGGTATAGCCGACATAGTTTTGCTGTGAAGCAAACTGGAAATTAAAATCATAGCTCACGGGCGAGCCTGTCGCGGTATTACACTGAATGGCAAAGGCGTGCTGCGGCAAAAGGAACCAGAATGCGGCCAGGGTTAGCCACCCTATTTTTCCCCCGATAAATTTAATCAACTCTATAATTTTTATTTCCATAAATATTCCGCCTTAGCATGGGTTGTCCGCTGGTTTACTCTCTCGCCGATTACTGATAGCTCAGCGTAAATGTGGCATCGGCATTGGCGGACCCCGGCGTTACCGCGGCGCCGGTTCGCACATACCTCCCATAGAACATCAGCGATGCGCTACTGGCGTTGGCGGTCAACGCATAAACTTCGCTCGCCTGACCAAGTGGAATTTGATTGCGATCTTTATCCAAAATTTCCACCGCGAGGTTAGTCGCGGTGCTATCGCTACTCAGCGCCAGCATGGTGCTATCGGTCGCGTCCTGGGTGCCGGAAAAGGTGACCTGTACGCCGGTCGCCGCCGCGGCGCAGTCTTCCAAATTAATCTGGAAAGGCGTCGCCTCCGGACTTTTCTGCGTGCCGATAAACTGTTTGCTGGCCCAACTGCCCAGATCCACGGTTTTGTTGACGCTATCCTGGCTGACGACGCAACTGTTGGCGATCACCGTAACAGTCAATTGCATATTGCTCAGCCCCAAATCCGCCTGTACGGATGGCGCCAGCGCGGCCAGCAACAGCGCGCCGCCAAGTTGCAAACCACGGTGGCCGAAGGCGCGGGCATTAATGCGGGTAGATAAAGGAGCGTTCACCTGATGTTCTCCTGTTAGTAGAAGTCGACGCGCAAATAACCTTTGCCGGTCGCCAGACCGACTTTCGGCGTCTGCCCGGTAACGCTGACCGGATAAGCGCCGATCCTGACATTCGCGCTGGCGGCGTCGTCAAGCACGAACGGGATCACGCTCGATAGGGCGTTGGGCGTCAGCGGGTTGTTGTCGCTGTCGGTGATGATGAATCCGATGTCGGCATTGTCGGACACGATCATATTGTCTTTTACCGTGTCAGCCTGTACGCGCAGCGACAGGCTGGTCTGCGCTTCAATGCCCTTGCACTGAATACCAATGTTGCGGCTGACAGGCGTTACGCCCTCCGCTATCTGACCGGCGGTTTTAAAAGCGCCGGTCGAAACGCTGCCGAAATCGATGGCGATGATTTGCCCGGCGTTCAGTTCACAGCTTTGCGGCACCGTGACCGTACCGCTCAAATAGCCCACCGCGATCGGGGTGCCGGTGCCCTGACCGGCTCCGCCCTGATTGGCGTACAGATAGAAGATCGGAATAGATGAAATAGTGGTGATGCCGACGAACGGACGTTTAATGCGGAAATTGACCCGTACGCGGCTGCCGCTGGCCAGCGTCGAGCCGCAGCGCCCGTTGCAGTAATTATTGACGTCGGTGAAAGGAACATACTGGTACTGAAGTTGTCCCAGGTTGACGTTATTGATACCGATCTGCGAGGCGACTTGCAGGTAATCATTACCGCCGATGTCGTACCATTTGGTATCGCCTTCGGCAACGGCGAAGATCAGCGACGGCCCGACCGTTGAGGTAAAATAGGTATCGGGTCCGCCTGTGCATGCGCCGCCGATCGCCGACGATCCGGATGCGGTTTCATCCCGCCACCCGGTCTCATAACCGGTATAGTTCTGAGTGGAGGCGATGGTATAGGCGAAGTTGTAGGTGGTCGGAGAGCCGCTGACCGTGCTGCACTGCGCTGCCCACCCTACCTGCGGCAGTCCCAGCGCGCCTGCCGCCAGCGTTAACCAAAGCCCATTGCCGCGCACGGCGTTGAGCGTTTTTTTCATAAGCTGTTTCATTTTCATTGGCATCCCGCTTTGGAGTAGGTTATTGGCTGATTTTCACTACCGTTCGGCAACGCATAATCGACCAGACATTGCTGCTGCGCGCCGCCGCCCCATTCAACTTTCAGCGAGCCTTTGTTCGGCAGCCCCGACAGGAATACCTGACCGTTGTCGCCGACGATGCCGGTGTAATCGCTATCGGTGCGCGTAACCTGCGCGCCAAACGGCACCGGTTTTCCATCCCGTTGCAACAGGGTAATCAGGGCGCGGCCCCCCACACGGGCACGGAAGTCCGCCCGCACCAATGCGCCGCGCGTCGGCACCACATTCACCACGGCGTTGTCGATCTCGGTATTGGTTTTCAGCGAATCGATATCCAGGGCAATGCGGTTGGCGCGATACACGCTGGCATAAGGAATTACCGCATAACCACGCCAGTCGGTATGAATACCGGTGGTATTGAGCAGCTTCACATCTTCGGCTCCGGGCGCCTTGATTAACACATTGGTGTCGCCCAGCGGTTGGCTGAGGGTGATGCCGTTGGCATGGGCGACAATGCCGCCGTTCAAACCGTAGTTCACCTGATGGTAATCGCGGTAGTAGTTGTACCCGACGTTGCTATTGCCGTAAGCGCCTTGATAATTAAGGTCAACACCGCCGCTGTAGCCGATGTTTTTATTCCCATAGCCCTGCCGCACGCTGTAATTGAGATTATTATCTTCCAGCAGCGTTCCGCTGACGCCGGCCTGATGAACGGTGCGGTGGCGGTTGTCGGTGGTGGCGTTATACGTCGCGTACATACTGTTGCTGGAATTGCTGAATATGCCTTTGTTTTGTACGGGGCTGAGCCATTGACCAAGCGGCAGCGAGAGGTTGAACGACACCATCCGATCGCTATCGTCAAGCCCCTGGCTTTTGTTGTAGCTGTACGTCAGGTTATAACTAATGTTGTTATAGTTACCGCTGTAGCCCACTTGCCACAGCTCATTGCTGCGGTCGCTTTGCCAATAGGTCTGACGGTTGGCGGAGAAGAATATCGACCCCATCCCCTCGGCCAACTGCTGAGAAATATTGATTTGCATTTGGCTTTTCTTGGCATGACGCAGGTCATAGTAGTCGCGGTAGACGATACGATCGGTCACCGAATCATCTATGGTGTAACCCTGCATATTCTTGTAGCTGGCTTCATCCAGCGTAAAGAAGCCTTTGGTGGAATAGCGGTAGCCGAGAAGCTGGAAGTTGGTGCCGAGGTCATTAAGCGATTTGGCGTACAGGAAACGCGCCGACTGGCCGTCATGCTCGCTGCCGTCCGCCAGTTTGGTATGGGCCTGCGTGACGTCCAAAGAGAGCGCGCCCCAATAACCCAAATTCTGCCCGGCGCCGAATGCCGCGGATTGATAGTCTTCCGACAACTGGCTGCCGCCGTACAGCGTCGTGCCGTGCGGCAACCCCCAGACCAATGTGCCCTGTGCGAATTTCGGTTTATCCTGCTGACTCAGGTTGCTGCGGTATTCCGCCAGCGTAACGGCGTATTTGACGTGGCCTTCTCGTTGCAGCAGCGGCACGGCCGAATAAGGCAGGGTAAAGCTATTGACGCTGTTGTCGCTTTCGGTAACGGTCACTTGCAAGTCACCGCTGGATGACGTGGGGTAAAGATCGTTGATAACGAACGCGCCGGGCGCGACGTACGCCTGATAAATGACGTAGCCGTTTTGCCGGATGGTGACGCGGGCGTTGCTCTTGGCGATTCCGCGAATCGTGGGAGCGAAACCGCGCAGGCTGTCCGGCAGCATGGTGTCGTCAGACGCCAATTGCACACCGCGAAAGCCAAGGCTGTCGAACACTTCGCCAGGCGTGGTGCTGTCGCCGATCGTCACCTGACTGCGCCAGGGCGTGACCGCATGTTGTAAATAAGTGCTGACGTGCTGCCATTCGCTGTTGCTGACGTTGTGCTGCTGGTTATAGTTCCAGGTAGAGAAGTCACGCAGGCGCCAGCCTTTCCAGTTAATTCCGCTGTCTAAATTGAGAAAATAGTTATTGCTGTTAGTGCTGCCGCCGGAGGTGTTGCTACCGGTGAAATGGTAATTGAGCAATGCGGTGGTGATACCGTCATCCCACTGTTCCGGTGGAATATAGCCGCGCCCGCTGTGCGTCAACGCGACTTGCGGCACGCTGAGATAAAGACGTTGCAGCTCGAAATTGAAGATACTGCTGGCATCGGGAATCGCCGCCGCCAGCGGTATGCATTTATCGCTGGGCGCCTGCGCGATGTCGGGAATAGAGCCTACATTGATATTAAGTTGCGACAGCATCGGCCGTGTCAGACAGGCTTCCAGCCCGGTGTCATCTGCTGCCGGCGCGGCGGCGTTTTTCGCGGCGGCAGGTCTGGCGTGAAAAGAGACATCGCGGGAAGTGGCAAACTCGTCGTTGATATAAATATCCACGCGATAAAGACCGGGAGGCTGTCCTTCGCCACGTTCGAAACGCGATAGATCGGCAACGGCTGACGGGTCGTTCGATAGAAACGACGGATTAAAATACTCTTCGGCCGATGCGCCGCCGAATGGCAGCGCGATGCTCAATATAATCGCCTGATATAGCGGATTCAGGCGACAATGTATAGGGATTAGCGACTGCATTCGAAAATCCTCGCTGTTATAACGAAAACGCGCCCGCAAGCGAAAATGGGGTCATTGCGCTTTTATTTACTTTATTTTTGCTGCCAGTGGCGATGCGCTGAAATCACTTCAGTACGCCGATCGCTTTGGGCGTATTGCCACCGTAATCGTTGATGGTCTGATAGGTCAGATCGCCGCTGGTCCCGGCAGGGAGCGCTATCGAAACATTCCCCATGGGCGGCACCATGGTATTGGGCAGCTTTTTCCCGCTTCTATTGATGTTGACTAACGTAATGTAATAAGGCGTGGGGTTATCGATGCGGGCCGTTTCGTTCACTCGGCTGAAATGCAGTTTGTCTGGCGCGTCAATAGATGAAATAGCCAGATTGGCCGGACGCACGAACAACTTGATACGCGACAATACCGCCAGTTGCAGCACATTTTTATTCTGCAGGTCGTTTTTATCCACCGAGGGAATCGCCTTGACGTTCATCCAGAAAATAGACTCTCGGTCAGTCGGCAGCGGTTTGCCGGCATACATGATGCGCAGCGTATTTTCGCCTTTAGGATTGGCGACAAACAGCGGCGGCGTGACGACGAAATCGCCGGTTTTATTGCCGCTGCTGTCTTCCACCCAGGATTGAATCAGAAAACGCGATTTTTCATCGCTGTTGTTGACGGCCAATGATGTCTGGGTCGCGCCGATGGGATAGATAACACGCGTAGCGCCAAGGCCGATCCCCCCCGCCAGTGCGGCGTGAGAAACCGTCAATAAAGAAAAAAACACCATGCCGACGCGAGCTAACTCGCGTAATGACGTCACATATAATGATGGGGAATTAAACACGTTAGACCTCGTTGACGCATAATTGATGTATAAATAGACGCAAAACAGTCGGTTCCCTAACGGCCGCAGGACTGCATCTGTCGGACGACAGGCGAAAATGGGAGCAACAGAACGCCATCGCGCGGTGGCGGTGAATGGGTGTCCTTGCAATGACCTTTTCCAACTGAATCAGCCATCCCTGGCTTCTGTTCACATCCTTATACGTGTTACGACTTATTCATACTGCATGGTGAAGGTGGCATCCGCGTCAGCCTGACCAGGGGTAACGGCTTCCAGAGTTGATTTATAACGTGCGGTAAAATTCAACGTGTTACCGTTACCGTTAACCAGAGTTTGCGCAGCGGAGAAAGTAGAACCGTTTGGCGGCAATACGGTGCCTTTGCTGTCGGAAATTTCAATACCTACGCCGCTTGCCGCGCCGGCGCCACCATTAGTGATGTTGCTGGTGGACAGCACAGTGTTATCGGTAGAATCAGCTGAACCATTGAAAGCAACAGCGGCGGTAGTAGAGACGGTGGTATCACAATCTTCAAGTTTGATAGTGAATGGAACCTTGCTGGTATATGCCCCCACCGCGGTGAAGTTAGCCGTACGGTACTGGCCCAGGTTTACGGTCTGGTCGGCAGAGTTGGTGCTTACCGCACAGGCAGCGTTAACAATTTCGCCTTTAAAATGAACGGTACCGCCAGAAACGGTTGTTGCGGCGGCAGCCAAACCAGATGACAGCACAGATGCACCGATCAGGGCACTGAGTAGTAATTTACGCATAAGTGACGATTCCTTATTACCAATAAAAGGCTATATGAATGACCAATAAAATGAATGTGGCGTAGCGGCCACACGGATATTTCTCGCCTGCCTACTCCATCCTGACGCTGATATAAAGGCACACTGAAATGAATGTCTGTATATAGCGTCATAAGTAGTCATGTTGAGAAAAACACTGCATACACAGCATCCTTTCCGCCCTCTTATTATTTTTAAAAAACATAGAATTGTGGGCAAAGAGGCCAAAAACCGGCGAATACAGACAAAAAGACTCACATAATCGATCTTGGGCCGGCAATCACAGAACAATAACCTAACGATGACTCATCATTTAAAACAACGCCCCATTTTTTTTGGGGTGAAGGTCAACAATAAAAAATTGCAAAAAAAATAAAAAACAGGCATATGAACAAATATGTTTTTTAATTGTTAAATATTATAAAAATACGGCAACCTTATAAATCCCACCCCTATCTTATTATTAATAGGATATTTATATACGGATAAAATATATCGACATAATTCAATATCCATAGATGATTATCAAAATACGCCGGCATGGGGAAAATAACAGGTAGGACTTCTGCGGCAATAAGTAAAGATCGAGGGAAGTATTGCTGAACTGAAAGTAAGGAAAGGCGGAAATCGTACGATTAACCGGATACGTAGGCGACTACGTATCCAGTCTGCAACGTGTTAGAACACTAATTAGACTTTTCATTAAAAAAGATTTGTTTTAACCGGCCATTCTCCAGCTCGATGATATGTTCCTCCTGAAGTTTCTTCAAAATCCTGAATATCGTACTTTTCGACAACGATGTTCTCTCGGCAATAAAGGTTAACGCGCTAAAACGCTGCCTGACCTCAGGTGGAAGATTATTCAGGGAAACCAGCATTTTCTCTACGATAGAGATCGAATCGCCGTCGTTATCGACACAAAAGTTGACCAGATAATGAAACCAGAAATTAGCAATTTTCAGAACGTCATCAAATCGCTGATAGGCGGTAACTACCCTGAAAGCCAGATCAAAGGGTACGCATCTTATTTTTCCGTAATCAATTCTTTCAAGATAAATATCGTCGCAATCTAATAGCGCCTGAGACCAGCCCACAATAGACGGAGATAAAATGACCGAGATAACTTTATTATCTCTGGTGCGCTTCATTAAAAATTCACCCTCATCAAGAAAATAGATAAACTTCTCGCCTCCGGTATGAAGATGATAGCGTCGCTTCCCTTTAACAACTTCGCTGGGTGTAGCTGAATGTGTATGCGGATAAAGCGTTTTTGTCAGACGAGATATGGATTGCTCCAGATCAACCATGCCAATTAACCTTATAAAGAATAGAAACACCAGAACGTTATTAATCAGGAACAGGCCATCCTAAAAACTTTCGATCCGGTCAATTAATGTTATTTTTTGTATTTTTTACATATTTATGGAATATAAAACATCCCTAACACGCTAACAATTATCGCTGTTACGCAGTTAGTTTTACATAGGTTACTATGTATCCATAGATACTTTATCCTACAATAAACTGCTGACGCATTTATTATCTCTTTCTCTATGTCCATATATCAGTAACTATTGAATATATATTTAAAAAAATCATTTAAAAAGAGAAGCAAATACCTCCCTGTGCTTATTTATTGAACATGATGTCAAAATTAATTCTGTTTATAGTGTAGACAAAATTCTTATATTTTCTCGCGTTCGAAATAATATAAAAAAAGAATAAACATCTAAATAATCAATAATATTTCACTAAATATAGAATATTCACCCATAAAATAAGTAACAATTGAAATATAGTTTGGTTGATTGCCAGCCAATCGCCATTCGAAAATTAAATAAAAAAACGTATTTTTCATGGTCAAATGACCATGCATGTTAATTAAATGTCTCGAAATGTATACCCGTTTGATCATACTCCCGGCAGGCTTGTCCATAATGACCAGCCGACCGAAGTTATGATAACGGCCGGTAGGTCTACTTTTTCCGCGTGAATGCGGGTTAACTCAGCTTAAATCAACATGCTTACTGCCGAAGAACCAGGTAAAAATGAAACCCGCGATGTAAGACACCAGCAGCCCGGCGATATACACCAGAATACCGGCATAGATGCCCTGCCCGGAGGTCATCAGCGGAATAGACACCACGCCGGAAGGACCAAAAACGGTATTCAGGCCGATAGGCAATCCCAGATAGGCCACCAGACCGATGAAGAACCCCCCGGCTGCGCCGCCCAGACAGGCGGTGATAAAGGGTTTCAATCTGGGCAACGTGACCCCGTAAATCAGCGGTTCGCCAATACCGAGAATGCCCGGAATAATCGCCCCCTTGATCTGGGTACGCAGCACGGAGCCGGTTTTGGCTCTGACAAACAGCGCTAGCGATGCGCCGACCTGTCCCCCGCCGGCCATGGCCAGAATCGGAAACAGCGAGTTAAATCCCTGAGCATCCATCAGGGCGAAATAGACCGGCACAAACCCCTGATGAATGCCGAACATCACCGCAATGAGGAAGAGCCCGGCCAGAACCGCGCTGCCAAGCGGATTGCCGTTCAGGTGCAGGAACAACCATGACATTCCCTTGAACAGCTCGCCCCCGATCGGCATGATCACCACGAACGTTACCGCGCCCATAATCAGCAGGGTAACCAGCGAAGTCAGGATCATATCCAGATTATCGGGCATAAATTTCCGTACCCTGCGCTCGACCCAGGCGCCCATAATCGTGGCGATCAGCACGCCAATGATACTGCCTCTGGGATCGATAGGCAGACCAAAGAAATTATCGATTCCCGCGTAGTAACCGACTTTGGCGTCCGGCACATAACCCAGCACAAAAAGCGAGGCGATAATGGCGCCGTTCACGCCGGTACCGCCGAAGGCCTTTTGCGCATTATGGCCGATCAGAATACTCAGAAAGGCGAAGAGCCCCTTACTGAAGACCTTCATATAACCAATGGCGCTAATCAGCCAAGGGTTAGGAGACTCAACACCCAGCACCAGACTTTGTTCCAGCAGGGTGGCGATCCCCAGCAGCAGCCCGGCGGCAATGAAGCCTGGGATCAGCGGCGTAAAGATAGTGGCGAATTTGCTGAAAAAGTGATGAATGGCGCTGCTCTGTTTCGCTTTGATCTGCTTTTTATTCTCTGATGCGATCGCCTTGAGATCCCTGCCCGCCTCTGCGTTTTCCGACGCGGCGCGGCTCAGCAGCGCATTCATCATCTCGGCGGCGGTTTGCGCCTTACCGGGGCCAAGCACAATTTGTAGCTGGTTGTCTCCTTCAATTACCCCCATCACGCCGGCAATGCGTTTCAGCGCATCCTGTTCGACCAACTCCCGGTCTTCCAGCGTTAAACGCAGCCTCGTCATACAGTTGCCGCAAAGCGTGATATTGCCGCCGCCGCCCACATGCACGAGAATTTGTTCGATCATTGCTTCATTTATTTTCGCCATCGCTATGATGTCCTGTGTGGTGTAATGCCGATCGAATAAAGCCGTTGTTTCGCGTCAACATCGCGCTCGCGTCTGCGGCGGAAAGATGAGCCAGTACCATAACAATCGCCGTTTTACAGTGGTTACCGCACTGGCTCAGCGCGTCGCTGGCGCGCTGGTGGTCACATCCCGTCGCCTGCATAACGATGTTGATCTGACGCTGAACCAATTTGGCGTTGGTGGCTTCAACGTCCACCATCAGGTTGCCGTACACCTTTCCACTGCGGATCATCGATCCGGTGGTCAGCATATTGAGCACCAGTTTCTGGGCCGTCGCCGCCTTCATCCGCGACGAGCCGGTGACGACCTCCGGCCCCACTACCGGTTCAATGGCAATATCAGCCAAGCGGCTCATTTCGCTATCTGGGTTACAGGTCAGGGCCGCCACCGTCGCGCCCAGAGATCGGGCATAGCTCATCGCCCCCAGGACATAGGGCGTGCGTCCGCTGGCGGCAATGCCCACCAGCACATCGCAAGAATTGAAATTCAGATCGCGCAGATCCTGCGCGCCTTGCGCCACGTTATCCTCGGCATTCTCCACCGCCTGTAAAATCGCCGGATGTCCTCCGGCAATCAGGCCGACCACCTGCCCGCGGGGCGTACCATAGGTCGGAGGACATTCGCTGGCGTCCAGGATCCCCAGCCGCCCGGAAGTACCGGCTCCGCTGTAAATCAGGCGGCCGCCGCGCGCAAAAGCGGCGCTTATCGCATCCACGGCCTGCGCCACCTGCGGCAACACCCGTTCGACGGCCAGGGCAACCTTTTGATCTTCTTTATTAATGACTTTGAGCATCTCCAGCGTCGGCAGCGTATCAATGTTCTCGCTGACCTGATTACGGCTCTCGGTGATCAGGGCGGATAAATCTATTTTCATAAGAGGATTGCATCATATTTGTACAGTGAAGGAATAATTTATACTTAATTATGGACTAATTAAATAATATTTTATTCATATCGCGAATAAACCTTCAGGCTCTAACCCCACCCCGGCCCTCCCCTTCCCTGGGGAGGGAGAAAGCCCAGTATTTTTAATGCGCCGACGCCTCTCCGTGACAAGCTGTCGCTTAGTCACATTTTTATGCAGACTCAGAGACAGTTTCGTGCGCCACAATACCGCCATTTCTATGCCATGTCATAGCACGCGCCCGACACAGGGGGCCCAAACGCCAGCCCCCTGTGAACCCCGGCTTGCGGCTAAATTATGTCGCTGCGCGATGCCTTCGTCGGTATCAGGCTTAACGGACCGCTTGCGACACGTTCCATACGTGGCGCAAGCTTTCGCCGCGTCCGTGCGGCTCATCCTAAGCCTGCTATCTCCTCAGCATAATTTCTTACGCCGGAAAACGGCAAACCCCCTCATAGCCCCTACATTTGTAACTAAGAGATAGTCCTAGGGGAGGGAGAAAGCCGAGCATTTTTAATGCGTTGGCTCCTCCCCCTGACAAGGGGAAGAAACAAATCCAGTATTTTTAATGCGTTGGCTCCTCCCCCTGACAAGGGGGAGGCCGGGAGGGGGTTGCTAACGGCAACGTTTTGATTTTGGCGACATGCAACGTAAGATGACTCGGGCCTGGTTATCCGTTCTGTCGACTATGTGAGTTTCCACAATGAGATACACGCAAAAAATTATTCATAACAAAGCGATATTGACTCCCGGCGAGCGCAAGATCGCGGATTACGTGCTGGAAAATCCCGATAAGTTAAAGCGGCTTTCTTCACAGGGGCTGGCGGCGGTTCTGGGCATCAGCCAATCCAGCATTATCAAATTTGCGCAGAAGCTGGGGCTGAAGGGCTTTACCGACTTCAAGATGGCGTTAATCGAAGAGTGGGGGCAACAGGTATCGAAACAGAAACAGCAGAGTTCGCATATTCATAACGCCATCAACAGCAATGACAGCCTGACGGATATCGCCGAAAAGCTATGCGCGGAGAAGCAAAAGGCGCTACGGGATACCACCGATAGCCTTGATTTTACTCAACTACAGCAGGCAGTTTCACATATCCAGTCCGCCAAACGCATTCAGATCACCGGCGTGGGCGGTTCGTCGCTGGTCGCCAAAGATCTAGCCTATAAGCTGATGAAGATCGGCTACCCGGTAATGAATGAATTGGATAGCCATGTACAAATCACCGTCGCGCAATCTCTTAGCGCCGCCGATGTACAAATTATCATTTCATTTTCCGGCAAACGCCGGGAGCTATTGATTGCCGCCGACGCCGCCAAAAAAAACGGTGCGACGCTGATCGCCATTACCTCTCTGCAACATAACCCGCTGCGCGAGTTGGCGGACTACACGCTGGATACCATCGCGGATGAAACCCGCTGGCGCAGCTCCTCCATTTCCGCCAGAACGGCGCAAAACGCCATTATCGACCTGTTGTTTGTCTGCCTGTTACAAAAAAATAGCGAAGATAGCCGCCACTTTATTGAGCAAAGCCAAATGCTGGTCGATCGGTTGAGCGAGCCGAATACCAGGTAGAGTCTGCCGGGCCGGCGAATAAGCGCCTTTCCCATCCCTTTATCGATATTCCGCCGTTTGTAACTGTTTGCGGCATCTGTTAGCCATAGAAACGGAACCGGAATAATAATCCTGATAAAGCAGGAAAAACAGATAGTTTTAAAGCCGGTCTTTTGATGCGCGTTCTCAGCGTCAGATTGTTACGAACAATATGCCGAGTGAATATGGCATACCACAACCAGCGCCTCCCGGATTGTCGCCGACGATAAATTACGCCGCTCATCAAATTCGAAAATAAGAGAAATCACTTTTACTTGACTCACATCAAACAAATAGATCATTGACGAATTACATCAACATTAAACAATCACCGTCGCTAAGTTTATTTAGCAATCACACATAAATCATTACTTATTTGCAACAACCTAATAGTTTCAATTCCCTATATTCAGCACGATCGATCGTTTTAATCAATCAAAATAACGCTCCTGAAACCGTAAGGATTCAGCAATTGATAGTCGTTTATCGATCGTTTAAATCGAATGGTTAATATTGAGGCTCGTTCAATATTTAAGCCCGTTTCGGTTCTTATTTCTTTGGTACCGAAATATTTATATCCGTTCTATTTTTAGGCGTTTTTATGAATAAAAAGATAACCATGGACAACGCCGTGATCGGCAAAACAGTCGCCGGTTTGCTGCTGGTAGGCGGATTAATGGCGGCGCCATCGGCCATGGCCGATGTATGTTACAGCGATTCCAGCGAGGTTAGCGCCCTTACCGCTTTTTCCTGGGGAGGAACCACCGTTCTTGATTTTGGTTCCGTTTCAGTGAGTCCAACGGTTCAGGTGGGCGATGTCATCGCGACTATTGATTATGGTTATGTAGGGGGTGCAGACCCTACTGGTTTTATAACCT
The DNA here is from genome assembly GCF_002291445.1 of Brenneria goodwinii. NCBI lineage: Bacteria > Pseudomonadati > Pseudomonadota > Gammaproteobacteria > Enterobacterales > Pectobacteriaceae > Brenneria > Brenneria goodwinii. The sequence continues at coordinate 2,549,581 of NZ_CP014137.1, forward strand.
TCTGTGACTACAGGCCAAGCGACCTGCTCATTTTTTCGATAAATGGTAAAAATAATGCCAGTGGTTTTTTGGATACTGGAATAGATGGTCTGGGGATAAGAATGACAAATACCAGCGCCTCTGGACCTACATGGATTCTTGATGGCGCCTCAACAACATACAACTCGGCATATGACATAACGGCGGCAGCGACCTTAAGCATAGATGGTGTAGCTACTTCAGGGTATGGACTTTCTGTTGATATGCTCGGTTACTGGCGATTCGAGTTAGTAAAAACTGCCGACACCGTCTCTTCAGGAGCAAGCGACACCAGTACATTTACACTCTGGACCGATGGTATTGAATTTAATTTGCCGTCACTGACTATATGGACATGGTCATTTTCCCCTTTTACGGTCACAGCAGAAGCCTGCTCGATTAACGGCTACGACACCAGTGTGGACCTGGGAACCGCTACTACGCCAAGTTTCACCGCTGTCGGCGCCACCGCCAACAGCACTGACTTCACCATCAACATGATCTGTTCGTCCACCGGCATCTCACCCACGCTGACTTTCTCAGGTACAGTCGACGATGACGTCAGCGCCGTTTTTGCCAATGACAGCGGCACGGCGACGGGCGTAGGCGTTCAGTTGCTGTACGGTAACACCGCCATCACGCCGGATACCGCAGTTTCGTTGGGTATGGCGCCCAGCACCTCAGCAACAGACTATGCGTTTAAAGCCCGCCTTTACCAGACTGCCGGCGCAGTGACGGCAGGGAGCGTGGATACCTCAGTCATCTTTACCATGGGGTATGAATAATTACGCCACCACCGACAATAGCTGAAAATAAAGATCATAGCTCAAATACATGGCGGTGATTTTTTCAACAAAAACACCGTTCGTTTTTCGTGTATCACAAATAGACGCCTTACAGGCGTTTAATATGAATTCATCAGCCGGGCGCTTAATTCGCACCGGGTTAAGACTGGCGTTTTAACATGCGCAAATAAAGCGCACCATTCGTATTGTTCCCTGACGGGCCGCGTTTCCCGTTCGAATGCGTGATGCCAGGCCACATACTCTGATGGAATATCCGCGGCGGCGACCAGGCAAGACGGTTGGTCAGCGGCGGCAAGAAAAACTTCCGCCGAGTATGGATCGTCAATGGCAAAGGAGAACGGCGTCAAATCGTTGTGGCAAGCGGTTCCCTGACGTGCGAGAAGCGCGATACTTTCCATCTGTTCGGGAAAATCGCTGGTCAGGCATTCCCGCACCGACTTTAGCCTTAGTGACGGAATTTCCCGGCTGCCGCATCGCTTTACATGCATATTGTGCATCATTACCAATAATGGCGCATCGGCGTAATGGCCGGCGATTTGCCGCACCAGATGCGCCATACAGCGGTCGCGCCGGACAAAATATCCGTTGCTGCCGCGTATCTTGTGAAAAAACGCCATCTGCCGAGTTCGCCGCGCCAACCATGCGGCGGGAAACGACGCCAATGGACGCCGTGGAATAGGATCCGCGCCCAGACAAGGAATGCCGACATCAATCCCCCACGTGAGCAAACCAAGCATTTCTTTCGTTCGCATCACCGCGGGGAAATTAATCAGACGCGCGCTTGCCGGTTCCTGATTCGCATGCGACAACGCCATGCCCAGATGGTCGGCTTCAAATACCCAAACCCAGTTTTTGCCGCAATAGCGCCGGGCGAAATCCAGTTTGCATGTCGTAAACGCCCCCACTCCGTGGATAGCCTCGCCGATAAACGTAATGCGCCTCTCCGGTTGGTACGCGCGCCAGATGATTCTCTCCACGTTATCCGCTGGCGGTAACAGTGTCATGGCTGATTCAAGCGACCGGGTCTGGTTTCAGCCCGCCGTCGTCCGCAGCCCGCAACCGTCTTACATAAATTTTACCCCATGCAATCCCCAGGATAGCCGCCGTCAATGAGCCTAATAAAACGCCGAGTTTGGCGGCGCCTAGCTGGTTTTCGTCCGAAAACGCCAGCATGGCGATGAAAATGGACATGGTGAAGCCAATTCCCCCCAATAGCCCGATCAGGGCGATACCGCCCCAGGACACGCCGGGAGGACGTTTGCATAACCCCACGCGAACCATTAGCCAACTGACGGCGATAATGCCCAACGGCTTGCCTGCAACCAGCCCCGCCATCACGCCGATCATCACCCAATGCGCGCCTTCCGCGGAGAGATTTACGCCGTCAACGCTCACCCCGGCATTGGCCAGCGCAAACAACGGCATGATGAAAAACGCCACCCACGGATGAAGCGCCATTTGCACTCTCATTACCGGAGGAAGAAGTTCGCGCCTGGCCAAACGCAATTGTTTGAATGGCTGGGATAACTGACCCGCATCGTTATTCTGAGCGGAATAACGGTCTGCCAATTCGTTACTGATGCGCAGAATTTTGTCCAATGCGGATTCATGCATTCGCGCCGGTAATACCGGGGTAATAAGACCAAGCACCACTCCCGCTATCGTCGGGTGTATGCCCATGATTAAAAAACCGCTCCAGATAACGACGCCGGGAATAACGTAGGCCAGCGCCGCGCCGATGCCGATTAACTGAAAACCGAAGACAAGCAATATCCCGGCTCCGGCGATCGCCAAACCGCTATAGTCAAGCCCGGCGGAATAAAAGAGGGCGATCATTACAATGGCGATGATATCGTCGATAATCGCCAGCGTGAGCAGAAACACCCGCACATTGCCAGGGATGGAACGCCCCAGCAGCGCAAGAACGCCCACCGCAAAGGCGATATCGGTCGCGGTCGGCACCGCCCATCCGTGGTGCCGGGCCGGATCGCTGTTAAACAGCGTGTAGATAAGCGCAGGAACCGCGACGCCGCCGAAAGCGGCCACGATCGGCAACGTAGCCTGTTTGATATTACTCAGCGCGCCGGCGTGAATTTCATATCTGATTTCCATGCCGACCACTAAAAAGAAGATCGCCATTAGCCCGTCATTGATCCAAAAATGGAGCGGATGGGAAAATGAAAAGGATCCGATGGCGATAGAAATCGGCGTATGCCATAAATGATGGTAACTGGCGGCGAAGGGGGAATTCGCCCAAATCAGCGCGATGGCCGCGGCGACAAGCAACACGATGCCGCTAACCGATTCAATATGGGCAAAACGTTCTAAAGTGGCGAAAGTGCGTTCAGCTAAAAGACGGACACGGGGTATTTTACGCTGAGAAAGGTCGCGCTTCATCAAATGAAAACTCCGCGTGGCGGCCCGACCAACGCATGATAATAACCTGCCTAACTGCCCTATACAGCCGACACCCAGGCGAAAATTTATCATGTCCTTGCGTATGGGGGCAAGATCGGCGGCGTGGCGACACCGCCCACCATTTTGCGCCAAGAATTACAACGGGGTCACCGTGTTGGAAAGGATTTAGCAGATTAGCACAGCATGGTTCAATAAATCAGGCTTTGACCACACCGCCCGGCCTCATGGCGGATGGCGGCCAAAGCCCTGCCGTATGATTAGCGATAGATTTTCCCGGTCAGGAAATCGGGCCAGTTTTTCTCGAAAAAGATAGCATCGAGATCGCCGAGAGCGCGTAAAGGCTTCGGCGTCACGCTAAAACCCGATGGCCGATAGCGAACGAACAGCTGTTGCTGTTTATGCTCCGGTTTTTCCGTCAAAAACCGGTACTGCTCCAGCGCGCCGGCGCGTGTCGTTGGGGTTTCCTCCCCCCGCGGCGAGCAAATGGCTCTGGCGCCGCGGCTGCCGCCTCCCTGACTGATATAAAAATCGAGCGCGCTGAGAACCGCTTCCGATGCCAATGCCATATGACGCCATTGAAAACTGACCGCCACTTTGTTGACGAACGGAATGGCGACGCCCCGCTCGCGTATTTGTTCATTAAGCCGTCTGGCCGCCAGTAACGCTTCTTTGACGTCATCGGCATGGCAGATGAATCCGGCCTTATCGCTCATCCGTTGCTGAATTTCCCGCTTGATATCGCTAATCGCCAGGCCGTTTTCATTATGCATTCCCACCGTGATCTCTTGCGCGCAGTCTGTAATTTGACGGAGCAGACCGGCTAGCGGCACCGGCGCGATTGTCTCCTGACTGGCGATTTGCCGGGCGCAGCGCATGCCGAACACCTGTCCGGCGTTCAGCGCCGCGCCGCCCGGCCGGGTCACGCCGTGGGTGCCGGCGGCTTCCCCGACGGCAAAACAGCCGGCCAGCGAGGTTTGCCCCCACCTATCCACCGCCAGCCCGCCATTCATATGCTGATGGTTGACGTTAAACGGCAGCGGCGTGGTGCTGATATCATGGCCGTGATGTTTGTAGAGCTCGATAGCCAGCGGATTCATGCGCCGTAAGCGATCGATCGGCATAGTCAGCAACGCTTCATTGTTGGTCAAATACTGTGCGACATCGTCATCCAGTTCGTTCAGACTGAATGGCCGGTCGCCGGGCACCGGCTGCGGATTGCGGTTGAAATCCATATAGATAGTGCGACCCAGTTGGGACTCGGAAAAAATCGCCAGATCGACCAGGCTGGAACCGAAATTCAGCATTCGCGTGGCGTGGATCGGCCATTGATACCCTTTTCTGAAGATATTCGACGCCAGTTCCTGCGTGCTGCGATAGTAATCAGCCAGGAAATTATGCTCTTCCCCCTGTTCGTCCAGCGAAAAAATGTAGGGCATACACTGAACATAGGTTCCGGACAGATTCCACGGAAACTCATCGCGCCGGGTGCCGATGCCGAACTGATTTTCGGTCAGGTTTACCGCCTGGATCCCGGCTTCCAATCCCAACCCCAGCGATCCGAAACAGCGGTTGGGATAGACGCTGTCGCGAAACAGTTCCCCCGGACCGCCCGCGGCCAGCACCAGCGACGGACAGAGATATAGCGCCAGGCCGGCGGGGTTATGCTCGCCGCGTGCGCCGGTATTGATCGCCAGCGCTCCGGCAATCCACCGTTCATCATAACGGTCATCGATTAACAGACGGATAACCGTAGAGTGATCGACGAAAGGCACCGCCAGCCGGTTCGCCTCTTCGGCCAGCACCTTGACCATCAGGCGGGAGGTGCGCGGGCCGCAACTGGTGGCGCGCCCCGCTTCGTCATGGTCGGTCTGGTAGCGCAACGTGGCGCCGTAACGATCCTCCGGCAAAGGCAGGCCGATATATTTCAGACCGGCAAAGGCTTCAATAGAGCCGACGGCTTCAACATAGGCCGTATCGCCATCCATCGCGCCACCGGCGCTCAACGCATTGGCCAGTTGAATGAAGTTATCCCCCCGGTTACTGGTGGCGGCGGTATGCAGCGTCTGCTTATCCGAACCGGAGCAGGCGGACGTTCCCCAAAACAGCGTCTGCGTGGCGACGAGCACATCCACCTGCCGGCGCTTAAGCTCTACCGCGGCGCGTAATCCGGCCGCGCCGCTGCCCACCACCAGAGTCTCGCAACGGTAAACGGGAATGGTCGCCCCGCTTCCCAGCGCCAGCGTCTCATCCGGCTGGCGGGCGGCGGTATGTTTGGGCATCTCGACATCGGTTAATTGGTCCAGCGTGTTCTGCGAAATAATCAGTGCCATATTCAGTCCACTCATTGAAATCTGTTAGGTAAGGATGCGGTCATTATCAGGCGAGAGGTTAGCTATCGGAGAGCACGCCAGCGCCCGGCGTCTTATGCTTGACGGCGCCATCCGACCCGACTTCAATTTTATTGACTCTCAGCAGCAGCAGACTGCTTAATGCCATCAGGCAGGCGGCGAAAAACCACACCACCGGCATGTCGTAGCGATCGGACAGGTAGCCAGCCAGAACCGGAGAGATACCGCCGGCAATCATGCCAATATTCATGACAAAACCAATGGCCGCGCCGCGAATGGAAACCGGCACCAGTTCAGAGGTGAAGGAGATCACCAGCGGAGTAATGGGATAACCAATAAATCCGAGCAACATGACCAGCACCACCACCACATAGATCGGCAGTTGGACGATCAGAGACGCCATCAGCAATCCGCTGGCGACGGTGATCCCGATCAGAACCCATCTTTTGCGGGAAAAATTGCCTTTGTCGCAGTAACGCCCCAGCAGGAAACCGCCCAGCGCGCCGGTCAGGCCAAGCAGGCTGGCGATCGTCCCGGCCATACTCATGGGCATTTGTTTGGCGTTCATCAGGAAAGTCGGCGCCCACAGCAGCACGATCCACCAGCCGCACAACAGCAGAAAGTAGTAAAGCGCCATCATCAACACGGACGGGGTGCTGAACAGCAGAGTCAAGGGAACCTTTTCTTTGGCGACGCTAGACTTGACGCGCGCGGCGGCGGATTTAGGCTCGCTTTTAACCAGGATGGCATAAAGGAGCGCCACCAGAATCCCCAGCCCGCCGGCGACATAAAAGACCATGCGCCAGCCGTAGACCGGCCCCAGCACCGCCCCCAGCCAGGTGCCGAAGAAACCGCCGATAGGGTAGCCCATCCAGTACAGCGACATCACGGTGGTGCGCTGTTTTTCAGAGGTCACGTTAGCCACTTCCAACGAGGCGGCGGGCCAGAAGATGCCCTCCCCGATCCCGGTCATCACGCGGTAAAAAATTAATGCGGTCAGGCTGCCGGCTAATCCGGTAAATATGGTGGCCAATGAAAATAACATCAGTCCAAGAATTAATACCGGTTTGCCGCTGAGTTTGTCGGAAATAATCCCCGAGACGAATAAAAACAGAATAAAACCATAAAAGAAGGAGCTGAGTAATATACCTGAGCTGCCTTTGCCTAAGCCAAAATCATGTGAAATCAAGCCAATGGCTGAGGATACGGTCATTCGATCCACTGAATACATCATATAACCGAGACCGCAGAGGACGGACACCAATATCATTTTTTTTGTATCTGTATTCATAATTTCCCCGGCTGATAATAGTCACAATTAAAATTGAACGTCACCTCGCCGGCCAAATAAATGACCGCAGAGGTTCCGCTCTATGTCAGAGATACAGCGACAACTTCTGGAAATCGTATTTTTCTGATGTCCTAGCAACACGCCAGATGACGTTGTTTACACGTCTCCAGCACCTCATCGGGATCCCGCAGCCACCAGTTCTTGGCTGAGAAAATCTCTACTTCGTGAAAACCGCGGTATCCCTGTTCCTCCACCGTCCGTCGCGCTCCGCGGATATCGATAACGCCATCGCCCATCATGCCGCGATCGAGCAGCAGATCTTGCGTCGATGCCAGCCAGTCGCAGATATGAAAAGCGAGCAGCCGCGATTTTCCCGCACGCTCAACCTGTTGCGCGAATTTGGCATCCCACCAGGTATGGTAGAGATCGACGGCGATGCCCAGCCCGTCATCGCCCAGCTCGTCGCACAGATCGTTGGCCTGTTCGAGCGTATTGACGCAGGCGCGGTCGGCGGCATACATCGGGTGCAGCGGTTCGATAGCCAGCGGCATGGACACCGAACGCGAGTATTCCAGCATCGTCGCCAGCCCGTCCCGCACCTGCCCGCGCGCCTGCCTGAGATCCTTGCTGCCTTCCGGCAGGCCGCCGACCACCAGCACCAGGCATTGCGCGTTCAGCTCAAGCGCTTCATCCACCGCGCGGCGATTATCGTCGTCGTTATGACGGCGCTGCTGAGCGGTTGCGCCGGGAAACATGCCGCCGCGGCAATAGCCGGTAACCGTCAGTTGATGGGCGCGGATGCGGCGGGCGGCCTCCTTCACCCCCAGGGCGTGGGTTTGGTCGCGCCATGGGGAAATACCGCGGATGTCATGGCGAGCGCAGCCGTCGATAATTTTATCGAGCGTCCATTGTTGGCGAACCGTGGCCGTATTCAGTGAAAGCAGATTGGCGTCGGGTTGTTGATTGTGATGTTCAGACATCAGTATGACTCCTTATTCAGCGCCATCATTAACGGTTCAACGCGGGAACGTCTAGCCAGCGGCGCTCGCGCCAGCTTTGCAGCGCAAGCTCGACCAGCTGTACGCCTTTCGCCCCTTCCAGCAGATTCCATTTGAAGTCGCCCTCTCCCCATACGTGCCGCAGGAACAGTTCCCATTGCACTTTGAAGGCGTTGTCATAAAGCTGGTTTTCAGGCATCGGCGCCCAGTCCTGATAGAAGTCGTGAGTCTGACGGACATCCGGATTCCATACCGGTTTAGGCGTATTGACGCTGGACTGGGTGCGGCAATCGGTCAGGCCGGCCACGGCGGAACCGTTGACGCCATCGACCTGGAAAGTCACCAGATCGTCCCGCCGTACGCGTACGCACCATGAGCTATTAATTTGCACCAGCACGCCATTGTGCAGTTCAAAGGTGGCATAGGCGGCATCGTCGGCCGTTGCGGCATAGGGGCGACCATTTTCATCCCAGCGTTGCGGAATATGCGTCGCGCCAAAGCAGCTCAGACTTTTTATTTCGCCGAAAAGATTGTCGATGACGTAGCGCCAGTGGCAAATCATATCCAGAATGATGCCGCCGCCGTCCTGCTGGCGATAATTCCAGGAAGGGCGTTGGGCCGGTTGCAGATCGCCTTCGAAAACCCAGTAGCCGAACTCGCCGCGCACGGAAAGCACTTTGCCGAAAAAACCGGACTGGTTCAGCATCTGGAGTTTCTGCAATCCGGGCAGCCACAGCTTGTCCTGGACGACGCCGTGTTTCACCCCGCGTTCTTCGGCGAAACGATAGAGATCGAGCGCTTCCTCCAGACTGACCGCGACGGGCTTTTCGCTGTAAATATGTTTTCCGGCGGCGATCGCCCGCTTTAATAACGCCGGACGCGCCTGCGTCGTGGCGGCGTCAAAGAAGATGATGTCCTGTGGATTGCCGAGCGCCAGTTCCAGATCGGTCGTCCAGCGATCTATCCGGTACTTGCGGGCAAGCGCGGCGACTTTGTCTTCGTTGCGTCCCACCAAAATCGGATCGGGCATTAATCGATCGCCATTCGCCAGCGCGACGCCGCCCTGCTGGCGAATCGCGACGATGGAACGAATCAGATGCTGATTTTTCCCCATGCGGCCCGTCACGCCATGCATAATGATGCCAATAGAATGTGTTGCCATAGATGATTCCCCCGGTGACCTGATGCGTTGCTTTCGCACTAGCTAGTTGTTGTTTTTATTAAAAATGAGGAACATTCAGCCCGCCATCGACATTGATAATTTGCCCAACGGTAAACGGCAGCCTGCCCGCCGCCAGGGTTTGCACCACCTGAGCGACATCCTGCGTTTCTCCCCAGCGCTTCATCGGCACCAGCCCATCGGCAATTTGTCGATCGTATTTCGGCTTCACCACGCGGGTCATATCCGTATTGATAATGCCGGGGCGCACCTCGTAAACGCCGATCCCCTCTTCGGCCAGACGTAAGGCGAAAAGCTGAGTGACCATGCTGGCCGCCGCTTTGGAGACACAGTATTCGGCGCGGTTGATGGACAGGATCGATGCGCTGCACGAGGTGATATTGATAATGCTGCGGTGATAACCGTTAAGTTCGCCCTGTTGCAGCATGATGCGCGCGGCGCGTTGGCTGAGGAAAAACATCGCCTGCGCGTTGATATCCAGGCAGTACTGATAGTTTTCGGCGCTGACGTCCAACAGATCGCCGCGCTGTTTCGCCGCGGTGCCGGCATTATTGACCAGACAGTCCAAGCGTCCCCAGCGTTCGAGAATACGCTCCAGCATCGGTTGGTGTTGTTCGAGCTGTGCCACGTTGCCGGAGCACGCTATCGCCTCTGCGCCGTACTCGCCAAGCAGATCGACCAACGCCTGCTGGCGCAACAGGCCGTCTGGCGTATCCCGACCGTTAATCGCCACATTGAATCCCTGTTTAGCCAGTTCAATGGCGCACTGTCTGCCAATGCCCCGCGTTGAGCCGGTGATCAGCGCCACTGGGCGAGTTGTTGTCGTCATATGATCTCCATTACTTTATTATTCAGCAAATTACAATCAACCAACCGTTTGGTTATTTAATGATTCTAGAGCGGGTACGGGGTAAAAAAAATGATCCAACTCGCATAATCAACCAATTGGTTGATACATTTTCGAGCAGGATCACAATGTCGATCGTTGTGCGGATCGTTGGATTTCACACCGACGACGGCGCCACGCGTCGCGGGTTTGCCTCTTCTACCCGGCTGCCCCGTCCTCTAGCGCGCGCAGCGCGCCACCGCTAATGCGCTGAGCAATAGCCCGTGTATCTCGTGATGGATTTGTCGTCACAGCCATTGTTATTGCGCCCGCGCGCTATGGTAGGATTAGGCGCGTTATCAATGGTTTTTCGCGGGCAAAAAATACATTCGATCAATACTTTGAGGTGGTGGCGTGGCAGAAGAAATAAAGTCTAAACGTAAACGTGACCCGGCACTTACCCAGGCGAGGATCCTGGCCGCTGCAAGCAAAGAGTTTGCAGAGAAAGGATTTGACGGCGCCCGCGTTGAGCAGATCGCCAGTCTGGCTGACATCAATAAACAACTTATTTATCATTATTTTAATAATAAGGACGAGCTTTTCACCCGCGTGCTGGAAGACGCCTATCGGGGGATTCGCAAGGAAGAGGCGGCGCTACAACTGGATCATCTGCCCGCCGATGAGGCGATTTTACAACTGGTGGATTTTACCTGGCGCTACTACCTGGAGCATCCCGAATTTATCCGGCTGCTAAGTAGCGAGAACCAGCAAAAGGCGCGTCACCTGAAAGCCTCGCGCAATATTGACGATATCAATCTAAGCTGGCAAGGGATCTCGCAGTCGCTACTCAGCCGCGGCGAACGGGAAGGCACCGTAAAAGCAGGGTTGGACGCCATGCAGTTGAACATTTCGATTTCCGCTCTCGGATTTTTCTATCTAATAAACTGCTCCACCCTTTCCATCGTCTACCAGCAGGATCTCACCGCGCCGGAAGCGTTGGATAAACGATTGGCCGCCATGCGCGACGCCATCGCCTGCTGGATACGGCCAACGCCATCACCCGCTGACTGAATTGCCAGCCACAGCGGCACTAGCGGGATTTAATTCCCGCAGGCGCCGCCGATATGTGACAAAACACTTTTGCTCGCAATTTCATTGCCTTGTATCCCAGCCCTAGCCGAATGCTTCCCATCACGATAACCAACGCCTCGGCCAGGTATCATAATCTGCCGATAGCTATACGCGTTCCCCCTTGTCATCAGCTAAGCTGCGCCGGTCAAAGGGATAGTTGAAGTCTGAAAGCGCTATGCATTATGCTATTGTTAGCTTGCTAGCATAATTCCCATGTTCGTTGGCCACGCCGTCATTCTGCTAAAGAAGGTTCCCATGCTCAAAGGAATGTCCATTTCACGAAAAACGCTCCATAGCGAGATTGCGGATCTTATTCGTGAAATGATCGTCAGCGGCGAACTGGAGCCGGGCAGCCGGATACCCGAAAAAGCGCTGTGCGAACAGTTTGAGATATCGCGAACGCCGCTGCGCGAAGCGCTTAAAGTTCTTGCCACCGAAGGGATGATTGTTCTGCTGCCTCAGCGCGGCGCCCGCGTCGCCACGCTGACGGACGACGAGCTGTTTGAAATATTCCCCATTATTGCCAGTCTGGAAGGACTGGCCGGCGAAATAGCCTGCCAGCACATTACCGGCGACGAGTTGACCCATATCGAGCAACTGCATAACGCCATGCTGCAGGCTTACCAGCAGCTCGACAGACTGGAGTATTCCAGGCTGAATCGGGAAATTCATTTAGCCATATTTGCCGCAACGCATAACCAGTCGTTGATCGCGCTGTACCATAATCTTGAACTGCGCATTAGAAATATTCGCCATACCATACGGCAACTTCCCCAGGACTGGCGGTTAGCGGTGCAGGAACATGAAGAGATCCTGCAGTGCCTGCGGGAAAAAAATGCGGAGCAACTGGCGGCCACGCTGCGCAAGCATGTGATGAGCACCGCAAACGCCGTACGTAACGCCGTCAATACATCCACCACCAGCCATCACTAGCAGTCATAACTTTTATTTATATTTCCCGCCATTAACCATATTACGCATATCTCGCGTTAATTAACTGAATTATAAGGCTAACCGTCCGTTAAAGCCGGCAATATTCGCCGTCTTTTCGGCGTTTCTGCAAAATGAATTAATTATACATTATTATTTTTTATTGACCGTCTCCGCGAAACTGATCGATTATCGACCAATCGAACTCCCGCTGCGCTTTGTTTACCGGATTGAATAACCTCGGCGAAACGCGAGTCGGCCATCAGTATGAAAGAGCAATTAACTCTATTTACGCGGAGCAACCATGAAACGACAGATATTGGCTACATCCCTGTGCACGCTCATTCTGACTACGGCATCGGCCGGCGCCGAGGAGTTGCAGGGAACATTAAAAAAAATCGCCGATAGCGGCCAGATAACCGTGGGACACCGCGACGGCGCGGTTCCCTTTTCCTACTACGACGACGATCAGAAACCGATCGGCTACGCGATGGATATCTGCGCCGCGGTGGTCGACGCGGTAAAAACCAAGCTGAACAAGTCCGACCTGGCGGTCAGCACCATGCCGGTCACCGGCACGACGCGCATTCCGCTGCTGACCAACGGCACCATTGATATGGAATGCGGCACCACCACCAACAACGCGGAGCGTCAAAAGCAGGTGACCTTCTCCACCACCTATTTCGTCGCCGCCGTGCGGATTCTTGCCAAGAAATCCGCGCCGGTGGCGTCAATGGCGGATCTAAAGGGCAAAACCGTCGTCACGCTGGCGGGCACCACCAGCGTCAGGATTATCAATGACGCGAATAACGCCGAGAAATTGGGCATGACCATTCTTTCCGCCAAAGATCTGGCCGAAGGCATGCTAACGCTGGAAACCGGCCGGGCCGCCGCCTTAATTTTCGATGACGTTTCCCTGGCCGGCGCCCGGGCAACGGCCAAGAATCCCGACGACTACCAGATTTCGACAGAACCGCTCTCGGTAGAACCCTATGGCATCATGCTGCGCCGTAACGACGAGCAGTTTAAGGCGCTGGTCAATACCACCATTGAAGGGTTGTACAGCAGCGGCGCCATTACCGCGCTCTACGATAAATGGTTTACTCAGCCGATCCCGCCGAAAAACGTCAATATGAACTTCCCGATGTCGACGCAGTTGCAGAAAGCGATCGCTCATCCAACCGACGATCCGGATCCTGAGCTTTACCGCTAAGAAACAGACCCATATTACTTTGCTATCGACGCATGCGATTTAGCGCCATATCCAGGGAATCACGTCGGCGGCACATAGGCCGACAAACGCTGTAAATAATAAGAATGGCTAGTTTGAGAAACGATGAATTACAACTGGAACTGGAACATATTTTTCGATATGTCGCTTGATGGGACCAACAGTTACTGGCAAACGCTGGTGATGGGTCTTGGCTGGACGGCCGTTACGGCCGTCTGCGCCTTTAGCATCGCGCTATTGCTGGGTTCGCTGGCGGGCATCGCCCGCAATACGCCGTTTGCCATCCTGAATCGCTGCGGCAGCGCATTCGTCGAGCTATTCCGTAATATTCCGTTGTTAATGCAAATGTTTCTCTGGTACTTCGTCTTGCCGGAAGCGCTGCCTGAATCGGCGGGCAACTGGCTAAAACAGTTGCCTAACGCGCAGTTTTATACCGCAACGCTCTGTCTGGGCTGCTATCACGGCGCGCGCATGGCGGAAGTGGTGCGCGCCGGGCTGGAAAGCCTGTCCAAAGGACAACGCATGGCCGGGCAGGCATTGGGATTAACGCTGCCGCAAACTTATCGCTTCGTGTTACTGCCGGTGGCGTTTCGTATCGTGATGCCGGCCATCACCTCGGAATTTCTCAGCTGTACTAAAAACACCTCGGTTGCGCTGGCTATCGGCCTGGTGGAACTCACCGGCAGCGCCCGCGCCATGCAGGAAAACAGTTTTCAGGTGTTTGAAGCCTTTACCGCCGCCACCGTGCTTTACCTGCTGCTTAACCTGATCATCGTCTTTGTCATGCGCAGTATGGAAAAAAGAGCGGCGCTGCCGGGATTCGGTATGGATCAGAACCGGAAGAAGGGGTGACATCATGCTGACGGGATTTGATTTTCAGACCATCGGCAACGCCCTGCCCTATCTGTTTCTGACCGGCATGAGCTTTACGCTGAAGTTAACCTTCTTCGCCACGGCGCTGGGCATTGTCTTCGGCACGCTGCTGGCGATAATGCGCCTGTCCCGATTCAAGGCGCTGGCCATGCTGGCCGCGGGTTATGTCAACCTATTGCGCTCGCTGCCGCTGGTGCTGGTGATCTTCTGGTTCTATTTTCTGGTGCCCTATATTCTGCAATGGATTACCGGCGCCGCTTTTCCGGTCAGGGTCGATCCCTTCTGGTCATCGGTCATCACCTTTACGCTGTTCGAAGCCTGCTATTTTTGCGAAATCGTCCGTTCCGGCATTCAGTCGCTGCCCGGCGGCCAGTCTCAGGCGTCGCTGGCGCTGGGATTGACCGGGAGGCAAACCATGCTGTACATCATTCTGCCCCAGGCCATGCGCAACATGCTGCCGCTGTTCCTGACCCAGACCATCATCCTGTTTCAGGACACCTCGCTGGTGTATGTCCTGTCGATTACCGATTTTCTTGGCGCGGCCGCCAAGGTCGCCCAGCGCGACGGGCGTTTGCTGGAAATGTATCTGTTCGCCGCCGCCGTTTATTTCGTCATTTCCTATCTGGCGTCTCAAGCGGTGCGACAACTGCAAAAACGCACCGCCATTATCCGTTGAACCATGATGAAATCCGGGGATCAGAACATGCAATGCCTTACCGCGCGAGATTTCCGGCGGCGATCCTCCGCCTACGACCAGCAAGATGCAGGGGATCGCTCTTTTTCAAACAGATTGGTGAATTAAATGCCCATAACACAACATAACGACCAGACCGGCGATGCCGAGGTCACCGAAGAAAACGGCGCGCTGTTGCGCCTTTGCGCCGCGCGTCTTAACACCTTGCGGAACGATCGCATCGTGCTTTACGCCGGGGCCAATTTACCCAGTGAAGCGGCGATCGCCGCCTATTCGCCGGCGCTGAGCGCCTATCCGGCCATGGGCCCACGTTTTGCCAAGGAACAGCCGGACACCGATCTGGTATCCAAACTGGAAATCGCCGTGGAAAACGAAATCAATGCGCTGTTCGGTTCGCAATGGGCGGAAACGCGCCTGGCGAACTGCACGATGGCGAATCTGGCGGTGTTCCATGCGTTTTCTCAACCCGGCGATCTGCTGCTGGCCCCGGCCGCGGCCCATGGCGGCCACTTAAGCCAGCGGCGCGGAGGAACCCCTGAACTGGCGGGGCTGAAGGTGACGGATCTTCCGTACGACGCGGAAAACGACGGCCTGGATGCCGCGGCCGCCGCCGAGATGATCCTCGCCGAAAAACCCAAACTGGTGATGCTGGGCCGTTCCGTGATGATCAAGGCCGACGATATCGCGCCCGTGGTCGCCAGCGCGCACCGGGTCGGCGGTAAAGTCATTTTCGATGCGTCCCATGTGTTAGGGCTTATTGCGGGCGGGATGTTTCCCAATCCGCTGGCGCTGGGTGTCGATATCATGACCAGTTCGACCTATAAAACATTCCCAGGGCGTCCGCACAGCATAATCGCCGGCCATGATGCGCAAGATCGCCAGCTTCTGTCGCAGTTAATCGAAAGCCGGATGATCGCCAATGGCGATGCCGGTTGTCTTCCGTCGTTATTGGTTACCCTGATGGAAACCCGCCGGAACGGCGCCGACTATGCGCGGCAAATTTGCCGCAACACGGCCGCGATGGCCGACGCGCTGCGAGCCGCGGGCGTAGCGGTGATTGCCGCGCGACCGCCGCAAACCGCCACCCATCAGCTATTAATCCCGATGGATTCATCGCTGTCGCCGAAAGCAACCATTACCGCCCTTGAACAGCACGGCATTTTGGTCGGCACCTGCGCCGATCCGCGGGCGCTGAATGAATTCGCGCTGCGCGTCGGCACGCAATTTATGACGCGGCAAGGGAAAAACGAAACGGACTTTGCGGCCATCGCCCAAATGCTGGCGGCGCTGCTGGAGAAAACGGCGCAAGGCCGTATGCGCTATCGGGGATAACCGTCTAATCTGGTAAGAGGCTGTTCAACCAATAAAACCGATCATTATTGATCTCAAGGCAATTATCTTTCGCAATTACGCCACTATATCTGAGACATCAGGCTGCCATAATAATGATCTCGATGGCAGCAAGCCTCACGTAGCCATATGTAATCGTTGAGAAATTAAATTTTGCTATTTTTCAGGAGGTAAGAATATGACTATTCCTGCGTTTGGAGTGGGAACCTTCCGGTTGACCGGTCAGGTGGTTATTGATTCCGTACGTAATGCGCTGGATGTGGGATACCGCGCGATTGATACCGCTCAGATTTACAATAATGAAGCGGAAGTGGGCCAGGCTATCGCCGAATCCGGCATCGATCGCGATGCATTATTTATTACCACTAAAATCTGGGTGGATAATTACGCCAAAGACAAGCTGATCCCCAGCCTGCAAGAAAGTCTGAAAAAATTACGCACTAATTATGTGGATCTGACGTTAATCCACTGGCCCGCTCCCGGCAACGGCGTCGGCGTGGATGAATTCATGACCGCGCTGGCCGAAGCCAAAGCGCAGGGGTTAAGCCGTCAGATCGGCATCTCCAATTTTCCCATCGCGGAAACGCAGGCGGCGATGGCGGCGGTAGGGAAAGATCAGATCGCCACCAATCAAATTGAATTAAGCCCCTATCTGCAAAGCCCCAAGCTGGTTTCCTTCCTGAAACAGCAGAATATCGCCATTACTTCATACATGACATTGGCGTATGGCAAAATCCTGAAAGACAAGGTCATTAACGCCATCGCCCAGCGTCATCAGGCAACGCCGGCCCAGGTGGCGCTGGCCTGGGCGCTACAGTCCGGATTTTCGGTCATCCCGTCATCGACCAAGCGGGAAAACCTGGCCAGCAATCTACTGGCGCAACAGCTCACGCTGACGCAGGCCGATATGGCGGAAATCGCCGGCCTGGATCGCGGCGGCCGCGAAGTCAGTCCTGATGGTCTGGCTGCCCGCTGGGACGATTAACCGCTCGCAAACCAAGAACAGACAGTCGCTTTTCCCTACCCCTATTATCAGGGGCGGGGACGCGGCTGTCTGTTCTCATTTATTTTTCCCGTGACTTCCGGCGATAACGCGTTCCGGAATAAAACCGGAACGGTTACGGCATTTTTCTATCAGGATCTGCTGTTGATGAAACTCAATTTTCCACTGGTGGCCTTAGCCACAGGCGCATTCGCTATTGGTACCACAGAATTTTCCCCGATGGGATTATTACCGGTTATTGCACGCGGCGTCGATGTCTCCATCCCCGCCGCAGGTATGTTAATCAGTGCCTATGCGATCGGCGTAATGGTTGGCGCGCCGATTATGACGTTATTACTGGCGCGTTATTCTCATCGCAGCGCGCTGATTTTTCTGATGAGCATTTTCACGCTGGGAAATCTGCTATCGGCACTCTCGCCCAATTATACGGTGCTGTTGCTTTCACGATTGATTACCAGTTTGAATCACGGCGCCTTTTTTGGTCTTGGTTCGGTGGTGGCGGCAAGCGTCGTCACCCGAGATAAGCAGGCCAGCGCCGTCGCCACTATGTTTATGGGCCTGACCATTGCAAACATCGGCGGCGTTCCGGCGGCGACCTGGTTAGGAGAAATGATCGGCTGGCGTATGTCTTTTGCCGCCACATCGGCGCTGGGGCTGGTGGCGATGCTGAGTCTGCTGCTGTCATTGCCGTCGGGCAGTAAAGGGAAGCGCCCCCAGGTCCGGCAGGAGTTGGCCGTACTGACGCGCCCGGTCGTGGTGGTGTCGTTGCTGACCACCGTTCTGGGCGCCGGGGCCATGTTCACCCTGTATACCTACATTTCACCGGTGCTGGCGACCCTCACGCATGCGTCGCCGGGTTTTATCACCGTGATGTTGGTTTTAATCGGGGTTGGCTTTTCACTGGGCAACTATTTGGGCGGGCGTCTGGCCGACCGTTCGCTTAACGGTACGCTGAAAGGGTTTTTCCTGCTGCTAATCGTGACGATGCTGGCGATCCCCTGGCTGGCCAGAAGTGAAGTCGGCGCGGCATTCAGCATGATCGTATGGGGGATGGCGACGTTCGGCGTCGTGCCGCCGCTGCAGATGAATGTCATGCGGGTGGCGCATGAAGCGCCGGGCTTGGCCTCATCGATCAATATCGGGGCATTTAACCTGGGCAATGCGTTAGGCGCCGCCGCCGGCGGCGCGGTGATCGCAGGAGGATTGGGCTATGTTTATATCCCGGTAACCGGCGCGTTGATTGCCGGCGTCGGGCTGCTGCTGGTGCTGTATTACTCCCGCGGCGCGAAAACGGCGGAGACAAAAACGGTATAAGCCAGTTCGGCCCTGATGCGCGCGTCTCGCATCAGGGCCGAATCGCCAAGTCACCGTTCTCCGCGGCAGGCCGTCAACCAGGTTATTCGCACACCGCCTGCGCCGTGGCATCCGCCCAGGCCCGCAGTTCACGCCAGCGCTCATCGCGCGCAACGGCCAATGCGCCCAGCAGGTCGGGATCCAGCGATTTAAATCTGCCCTGCCCCGAAAAATAACTTTCCAACGGCGCAAACCGATTAGGATTCCGATTGATAGTCAGCACCCCCTGTTGGTATTCCAGCAACGGCCAAAGCCCGGTATCCACCACGCTTTTCCCCAGCGCGATAGTGCTGTCGCTGGCGCAACCCCAGCCGGTGGGGCAAGGCGCAAACACATGCAGAAAGGCCGGGCCATCGACGGACGCGGCCTTCTCCAGCTTTTTCAATAGATCGGAGGGCTGCCCCACGCTGGCGGTGGCGGCATAGGGCACATGATGGGCCGCCGCGATTTGCAACAGGTCTTTCTTGACGTTGAGGCGGTAAGGCTTGAAACCGGTCGGCGATGTGGTGGTCTTTGCCCCCCAGGGCGTGGCGCCGCTCTTCTGAATGCCGGTGTTCATGTAGGCTTCATTGTCGTAGCAAATATAGATAATGCGCTCCTGACGATCGAACGCGCCGGACAAGGATTGCAGGCCGATATCCGCCGTGGCGCCGTCGCCGGCGAACCCGACCACCGGAATATCGGTGATGCCTTTGGCGCGCAGTGCCGCCGCCAGCCCTGAGAGCACCGCGCCGGTCGCCGCGAACGGCGCGATCATGGCATTCACGCCCACCGCCATTTGCGGATAGATAAAACCGACCGCCGACATGCAGCCCGCCGGGATCACCACATGGCTTTTGGGGCCGAACACTTTCAGCGCCAGACGCACCACCAGACTGCCGCCGCAGCCCGCACAGGCTTTATGACCGATAAAGTACTCTTCCGGCGGCAGGGCTTTAATCGATATGGACATGGTTATCCTCCCGCTCAGCGGCCGCGTTAAGCGGCGACAGGCCGGGTGATGGCCGATTAACGCCGAGAAAACGCAGATCCGGCGCCTCAGCGCAGCGGGCAGGCGGCCGTGTTAATTCACCATATAGCCGAACCACATCCTCCAACCCGATCTCCTGCCCCCCCAGCCCGGCGATCTGGTTGATTACATAGGGCAGGCGCTTGCCGGTTACGCTGGCATAATCAAACAACGCGGCTTTGACCTCCACCGCCACCGCCCCCTGCTGCCCGAAGGAGATATCTTTTTCCAGCACGGCGATCGCCAGCACCGTCCGGGTTCGATGATGACCAAACAGCGCGTTGAGCAACGCCGCCTGCGGGAAAGGACGCAAGTAGCGTAAACGCAGCAGCCCGACCGCTTCTCCCCGCTCACGCAGCGTATCGACGGCGGCGCGCACCGTACCGGCCACGCTGCCGAGCGTGATGACGATCCGCTCGGCATCATCAAGGCGGTAACTTTCGATGACGCCGTCCGTCAGCCCCTCTTCGCCACGGCCGAAATGGGATTGGAAACGCCGGCTGAGCACGGCGATTTCGCCTAACGCGCCGCACATCGCCTGATGTTGCAGATATTTAAACTCGGTATATTCCCCCGGCCCGGCGGTAATCGCCAGGCTTTGCGGGTCGGCAAGGCTAAAGGTTCCCGGCGTGCCCTCGGCAAAAAAACGATCGGGGAGAAATGCATCCACCAGCGCCTGAGCGGGCAATTGCACCGGCTCATAGGTATGCGTCAGAACAAAACCATCCAGATTAATCAGTACCGGCGTACGAACGGCAGGATGTTCGGCCAGCGCGTAGGCCTGGATGATCAGGTCCAGACTCTCCTGCGCCGTTTCGGCGTAAACCTGGATCCAGCCGCTGGCAAGCTGGGAAAGGGAATCGCTTTGATCGCCGTAGATATTCCACGGCAGCGCCAGCGCCCGGTTGGCATTCATCATCACCAGGGGAAAACGTCCTCCGGCGCTGTAAGGCAGACATTCGGCCATATACAGCAATCCCTGGGAGGAGGTGGCGGTAAAGGTGCGCACCCCCATCGCTGCGCTGCCCATCACCAGCGAAAGCGCCGAATGTTCCGATTCCACATGAACAAATTCGGCGTCGAGCGCTTCCTCTTCCACCATTTCCGCCAGGCGTTCCACCACCACCGTTTGCGGCGTAATGGGATAAGCGGCAATCACCGCGGGCCGACACAGGCGCACGCCATGCGCGACGGCCTCATCCCCCGACAGAAACAGGCGCTCCCCGCTTTCGAGACGCTCATGCGAATGCGCGCCGCCCGTTACAGGTTTACTCATCTCGGCTCTCCCGTGGCGGCATGTCTGCTCCGTTAGTCATGGCGTTGCGCCTCCGCTGATAAGGGTTCGAACTCGCTCGCCATACTGATGGCGTCTTTAGGGCACTCGCGCGCGCAAATACCGCAGCCTTTGCACCATTCAGCCAGCAAACGAGGATAGTTGTCCCGGGTATTCGCCAGCGCGCCGTCCGGGCAAAGCAACACACACAGGTTGCAGCAAATACAGGCGCTGTCTTCAATTTTTGGCCGCGAGGTGCGCCAGCCGCTGTTTTCCGCCGCCAGATAACCAGAGGTTAACTGGGGCGAAGCGGGCCATTGCAGTAAATCAGGCTTTTGATGGGCTCGCCGCCGGCAGGGGCCCGGCAACGTCACCGGCAGCGGATCCCGGCTGCACTCGCCTTTGCGGGCGCGGCGAGGACGCGCGAAAACGGCGTCATCCGGCGATATTGCCCCGCCGTCGGCGCTTTTAGCCCCCTGATGCCCGCTCGAATCATGCATGTGTCGCCTCCTGAAGATCCACGGCCTGACGATGGACAGCCAGCCACGCGGCCAGCGGGCCGGCGAGGTCTTTCTCCGCTCGGCCCAACCGGCCGGCGGCGTCAAACGCCGCCAGATTGCGACGAACCCGTTCCGGCAAGGGCGCCGGGGGCCGCCATTGAGGGGCGAACTCGGAAATAATGGCATGCTCCAGCGCGGCGGGCGCAAGCAGAGACAGCAGCCCATTGAGTACGCCGAGAAGAACGGTATTGGTATGCCGGCTTCCCAGATGATGCTCCGCCAGCTGACACGCCGGGACGCGCCACTCCAGCCCGTAAGATCGTGGCTGAAAACGTTGTTCATGCTTGCCGTCAATCAGAATTAATGCCCCGGCGGAAAGCTGATCGGCGCGCAACTGCGGCAACAGGGCGTCATCCATCACCACCGCCACCAGAGCCTGACGCACCGGACTGCGATCGCGGATAGGCGAGCGGGATAGCCGGGTATAGGCATAAACCGGCGCGCCCCGCCGTTCGGGGCCGAAAGAGGGAAAGGCCATCGCTTCCAGATCGGCAAAGCGAACCGCGCCCAGCCCCAACAACCGGGCCGCGGTAACGGCGCCCTGGCCTCCCCGCCCCAGCCAAAGAATATCAAGCATACTTACACCTACGCCTTTTATGGTGTTTCATCAGTGGAATCTAGAGCGCGCAGGCACTGCGCGTATCGATAACGCGTTTCGCTTTATGGGTGTGACGAGGCAGGGTTTCCGGCGCCAGCAGCAGCACCCGTTTGGGGCGAACCCCCAGCCGGGCTTTAATCTCCTGATGCAAACGCGCTGCCAGCCGGCTATCGTCTTCGTCCGCCTTGCCGTTACGCTCGACCTCAAGGTCAAAACGCGTCAGGTGATCTTCTTCATACAGCGTGATGCGGTATTCGCCATTCAGCTCCGGCGTCGCACGCACGATCGCCTCCAGATCGCCAGGGAAGACATTCACGCCGGAGACAATAAACATATCGTCTTTGCGTCCGGTGACCGTGATGCGCACATGGGTTCGGCCGCAGGCGCAGGGCGAATGGTTGGCGATGATAATATCCCCGGTGCGAAAGCGGATCATCGGACGCGCCTGTTTGGTCAGCGTGGTCAGCACCATTTCGCCCGGTTGACCGTCCGCCACCGGCTGGTCGGTAAGCGGATCCAGCACTTCCAGCAGAATATCGTCTTCCGCCAGATGCAAACCCTCCCGCGCTTCACAGGAGCCGGCGCAAGCGCCGTAAATATCAGAGATGCCATAAAAATCATACACCTGAACGCCCCAGCGCGCTTCAATGGCTTGCCGGGTTTCCGGGATAGAGCCGCCGGGTTCGCCGCATACGATAATGCGCTTCAGCGCCAGATCCCGATGCAGATCGATCCCCTGGGCAATCGCCGTTTCACCCAAATGCCAGGCATAGGATGGCGTCGTCCAGGTTATGGTGGGCTGGAAGGTTTTCATGATATACAGCAGGCGATCGGACGGGATGGTGCCGGCCCAAAAACAGAGCGCCCCCAGCTTCTGGGCGCCGATAACATCCGGCCCGCCGACAAACAGCGTAAAATTGAGCGCATGCACATAGCGATCGTTCGGGCGCATGCCGACGGCCCAGAAAAGCCGGGCCTGAATATCCTGATAGCGCTCAAAATCATCCGCGCTGAACGGACTCAGCGTCGGCACGCCGGTGCTGCCGGACGACGCGGAGACAAAGACCACCCGATCTTCAGGAATCGCCAAAATATCTCCCAGCAGGGGCGCGACACCCTGCCTCTCCCGTTCAATCTGCTTATCGATAAAGGGGTAACGACGCAGATCGTCCAGAGTCCGTAAATCCTCCGGATGTACGCCCGCCCGCTCAAACGCTTCCCTGTAGTATGGGGAGTGCTGGTAAGCATGGTTAAGCGTGGTTTTTAACCGTTGCAATTGCAGCGCTTCAAGATCCTGGCGGGGCAGTATTTCCACCTCATCCCAATAACGCCGGTAAGCCGTTGTGTTAGTCATGAGACGCCCTTACTCCTGTCCTAATTTCTTTTGCAGCCAAAGCGGTTTCTGGAAGTCGCGAAATATGTATTGCGGATCCTGTATCACCGCGGCAAATTCCGGCGATTCGATAGTCGTTTTAATATCGGCGACAAACGGCTTATTCAAATCGTCGGTACGAACCGCCACCACGTTCTTGATCTCTTCATCAAGCGTTTCCAGCGCGATGGCGTCCGACAGCTTGAGGCCAGAGGCAATGGCGAAGTTGCCGTTCACCAGCGAAGCGGCGGAGCTATCCAGCGTTCTTGGCAGTTGCGCCGCCTCTAGCGGTTTGAATACCAGCCCCCGCGGATTGCCGCCGATATCCCTTTCGGTGGCTTTCGTCGCATCGATATCCCCTTTCAGGGTGACGAGTCCCAGACTGGCCAGAAAACGAATGCCGCGCGCCAGATTGGTCGGATCGTTCGACAGCGTCACGACATCGCCTTGCTTAAGTTCATCCAGACTTTTAACTTCCTTGGAATAAAGCCCCAGTCCGGCGGTGGGAACATTAATTAACGGCGACAGTTTCAATCCCTTGTCGGCGGAAAATTTTTTCAGATAAGGAAGATGCTGAAATAAATTGACGTCAATGCTGCCATTTGCCAGCGCCAGATTTGGCTGGACGTAATCGCTGAATTCCATGATCTTGACTTGATAATTTTTCCGCTCTAGTCCTGGCTTGATGGCGAATTTAATCATGTCGCTGTATGGGCCGGGCGCCACGCCGAATACTATCGTCTGCGCCTGCGCCGAATGAGAGTGCATGGAAATGGCGCCCGCCAATAAAGACAGGATTAAATATAAATATCTGGTGTACTTTCCTGAAATCATCTGATTACTTCCCACATAAATTAAACTCACACCCAATTACTGAGTGAAAACATGAAATAAATCGTCAATAAAAACGCTATCAACAAAGGCCGGTAAAAATAAATCAAATAATCGACTATCATTATATGAAAAGCAGGATTGAATATCTTCGTTACTCTCTTGTTAAAAAATATCATATTTTTCCGCCAAGCGGGTTAACGCTATTTCCTCATCTGGATTACCTGGCTTATCTAAAATAAAAAAACATAAAATATAAAGGGTTATTCCGCATTATCACTGCCCGGCGGCTGGCGGCGCTTGAGAAATAAATTTTCTGATCTCTGATATAAATTGATCAATATCATATTTTTAATTGCGATTAACGCGACTTAATTTTATTTAAATTAATTATCCCGCAGCAGCCATTACTGACTGGCGGGAATAATCAGCAATAAAAATACTAACCCGTTGCTGTGTTACTCTATTTTTCATGGCGCAACATCATTGTGAAATAACGCCGTTCAGATTCTGAATAATTTTTTCAGTTAGTAATCGACGCTAAAACGCGGTTTTTCAGGGCGGGTTCTGACATCGACTCCCGGCACTTCCGCGGGCGCATAGTGGGTTTCCAAATCCCGAATCAGCGCCAGATAATTATCCGCCGCTTTGCTTAATATCTTGCGCCCTTTTTCCGCGCTGGCGGTCAGGATATCTTCGGTTTTTCCCAGCCCGCCGAGGCTTTTATGACCGGCGGCGGGAATGGGAATCCATGTGGCGATGTCCATCACGCCAAACGTCTCTGTTTCATCATGGGTGACGGAGCGTTTTAGCAGATTGCGATCGAGAAGCGGTTTTAGTTCATGACCGCTGACGGTATCCAGTTTTACCAGCTCGGGCCTGACAAAAAGAATATTACTCGTTTCTTCTTCACCCGCATGATAGAAAGGCGTATTCAGCTCGTCACGCAGCGTTTGCGCCGCCAGTTCCCAATAGGTGGCGCCGCCGATGAAGATCGGCTTGCCTTCCCTGCGCAGTTCGGTTGCGACTTCATGGGCAATGACCTGAAAATTCGGTTCCTGTCCATGTCCTTGAATGATAATCACTTTACGAAACCCGGTGGCCCACAACCCGCGAACGATATCCTTAATCAGCGCATGCATGGTGGCATGGCCGATGGCCAGCGTCCCTGGGATTGGATCGCCATTGACATCGTAATGGAATGTCGGCGAGGCGCCGGCTCTTATCGGCGTCGGCAGCAACGCGGGCAGACCCGTTTTACGGCTTAATTCCGCCGCAATCCATTCGGCGGTAAACGTATCCGTTCCCAGCGGCAAATGGGTGCCGTGCGCCTCAGTTGTCGCCACCGGCAAAATAATGATTCCGCGCGTTTCGGCGCTTTCAATCGCTTGATCCAATGAAAGTTCATCAAAATGAATAGCATCCGCCATAAAATTACCCCTCGGTTATATTTATTAAATCGCCTCCGGCGACTCCGCCAAATTTATTATTCGAGCGTCCGGAAAAACGTAATGACCATACAGAAGCATCAGCCAAAACATAAATAACAATCCCTCATGACGTAATGAGGAAAGTAATTATTGATTTTAAAATAAGGGGAAAAACTTTAGATAACAACGAGTCACTTATAATATCTGGCGGTGATGATATTTTCTGATGCTAACTCATAGTGATAATAAATTGATCAACATCATATTTTGGCAGGGTTCTATTTTTATCCGCACATGACGCGATCTTCCTGCGAATATAAAAACAAATAGGGGTAGGCAATATATATTCCCATCACCTCAAGCATAATAAATCCCCCTTAGTCATTTTATTATAAGAAAAAAGCATGGGTGTCATAGCCGGCGAAGGCGGAGTATCGGCGATTGAACGTCCGGCCACGATCGCGAGCATGCTAAAAACCAGACATAAACATTTATATTTACATAACATAAAGTTTATAGGGAAAGCCGACGATAACCATGTGTCGTACGCTTCATATGGTTATTTTTTAAGGAAAAGAAATGTTTAATCGTATAAAAGTAGTTACTGGATTGATTGCGGTACTGTCGCTATTCTACTTATCGCAATTAGTTTCAGGTGGGTTGTTTTTCAACGCCTTAACCAACAGTAAAGAATCATTTACCGCCTCGCAGAGGGTCAATCTGCAAAAATCGGAATTGGATGCCGCCTGGTCGTTGCTGCTGCAAACCCGCATTACCTTGAACCGGGCGGGCACGCGCGCGGTGCTGGAAGTCAACGGTTTGGGAGCCAAGGCAGACTCCAGTGGTCTGCTCGCCTCGGCCAAAGCCACGCTGAATGACGCCAACGAACATTTTCTCCGCTATGAAAAAACGGCCAGCGGCATTAGCCAAAACTCCGCGCAAGTCAGTGAGGTAAAAAAACATTATCTTGCCTATCACGACGCCCTCATCGAACTGATTCAATTTCTCTCTACCAACGAAATCCAAAAGTTTCTCGATCAGCCGACTCAGGGCTTCCAGAACAATCTGGAAAAAGCCTACCAGGCTTACCAGAACGACATCACACAGACCTATCAACAGATAGACGCCCAAAACAACCGTAACTACCAACTCTCGCTGTGGACGCTGGGGGTAACGATCGCCCTCATCACGCTGCTGTCGCTGCTGGCGTGGTTCGGCAGCAAGCGTTTGCTGATGCGCCCGTTGACCAACATTATTGACTATATCCGTCACATCGCCACAGGCGATCTGGCCTATACGCTGAACGTACACGGCAGGAATGAAATGGGCGTTCTGGCGGAGAATCTGCGCCATATGCAGAATGAACTGGTCAGATTGGTGAGCGAGGTGCGCAACAGCTCGGAAGCCATCCTGACCGGCGCCACGGAAATCAGCGCGGGCAACAACGATCTCTCTTCCCGCACCGAGCAACAGGCATCGGCGCTGGAAGAGACGGCGGCCAGTATGGAGCAGTTGACCGCCACGGTGAAACAGAACGCGGAAAACGCCCGCCAGGCCAGCCAGTTGGCGCTGAGCGCGTCGGAAAGCGCGCAGAAAGGCGGCGACGTGGTGAATAACGTCGTGGCGACCATGCGTAACATCTCCGGCAGTTCACAGAAAATTGCCGATATTATCAGTGTGATAGACGGTATCGCGTTTCAGACCAATATTCTGGCGCTGAACGCGGCGGTGGAGGCCGCGCGGGCTGGGGAACAAGGCCGCGGGTTCGCCGTGGTGGCGGGCGAAGTGCGCAATCTGGCGCAACGTAGCGCACAGGCGGCCAAAGAGATCGCCGTCCTGATTGACGACTCCGTCAGCCGCGTAAACGAAGGTTCCTCACTGGTGGAAAATGCCGGAGCGACCATGGAGGAGATCGTCTCTGGCGTAAGGCGCGTGACCGATATTATGGGTGAAATTGCCTCCGCTTCCGACGAACAAAGCAAGGGCATCGCCCAGGTGGGCGTGGCAGTGAGCGAAATGGACAGCGTAACCCAGCAAAACGCCGCGCTGGTGGAAGAATCGGCTACCGCCGCCATCGCGCTGGAAGAGCAGGTGCGCATACTGAATCGGGTCGTAGCCGCTTTTCGTCTGTCCGCTACGCAACAGGCCGACTCTCGTCCGGTCAGTAAAGGACGTAAAACGGAAAACACGGCGCTACTGACGAATAAAGCAAACGCCAATCTTGCCCCGGCGAAATCCTCCGGCGACGAAAACAACTGGGAAACTTTTTAAACTCCCGCTTAATCGCCCTCGCCCCGCCGCTAAGGCGGGGTTTTACCCTGCCCGCCGGCATCGCTGTCAATTTGACGCATCCAATTTCCCCGGCCGCTCTCGCCAGTCAGGCGAAAAGAGTAAACGGCGCGCAGGCGGCCAACATAGATACAATTTGCCGAATGACGAGTATCTTAGCGTCAGGTTTTATTGATGCCCCTTTCACGATAATATTTTCTGAAAGATGCCTCGTTCATTGGTTTGCCAAAATACCAGCCTTGGCCGACGGCATGAGGACAATGTTCGCCGGCATAAACGGCCTGTTCATAAGTTTCGATCCCTTCAACCACCACCTTGGTATTAAACATTGCCATCATTTTAAACAGATACTCCACCATTTTGGCATTAACGGAGTCGGTGCCAATGGCGTCGGTAAACATTTTATCTATTTTAATGACATCAAAGGGCATAACCGTAAGATAGGATAAATTGGAATAACCAGTGCCGAAATCATCCAGCGCGATTTTATAACCGGCATCATGAAATACCGAGAGCCTTTCAGACATCACGTTATGATTTGCCGTCGAGCGCTCGGTGATTTCCAACATAATTTGTTCTCTGGCAATACCAAGCCGTTCAACCAGCTCATCAAGATAGGACTGAAATTCAGAATTCAATATATCGTTAATATCAAGATTGATACTCAGGTAAAATTTTCTATTCATAACCAGAATATCCTTTAGCTCTTCCAGCGCCATATGCGTTACCTGGCGGGTAATTTCTCCGATAATGCCCAGTTGCTCCGCTACCGGTATAAAAACATCGGGTGGAATATTCTCGCCTTTATTATTTGTCCAGCGCACCAGAACTTCGGCGCCGACCATCTTATGATTATGCAGGCAAACCAGCGGTTGATAATTAACGTGCAGCTGTTTGCCGCATACGGCGCTATAAACCTGTTTGCTAAACGATCTATTGCGCTCAATAAGTAAGAAAATCGCCAGAGATAAAGAGCCGCTCAATATTCCCCCCAGCAGCGCAAGAATTACGCTGACATACGGTGACAGAGCAAAGATACCTGACGAATTCAAGCGAACATAGATGCAGATATTATAAAGTTTACTGCACTGATACCCCAGCCGGTACTGGCTGTACCATGCGCTCTTCTGCCGTGAATATTTTTCGTTTTCAGCGCCGAACGACTGATAAATATGGCTTTCGTCTTTTGTGGTCATTAACGCGCTATAACCGGGCGCAGGCAGGGAAAAATCGAGGAAGGCATAAGGCGAGGTGAAAACGGCGATATCACCTTGATTGGAGATATCCATTTCTATTCTGGGATCGACCAATCCTTTTACCGCGCGCCACAGTCTGGTGTTATTTTCCACAATATCCGGCTTCGGCAAAGCCACCGGGGGAGAGATAACCCCCCGCTCGGCGGAACAAATCAGTTTGCCGTCGCGCAGGCGGGCGATATCCAGCGCATAACGGTATTTATAGACTAGGAAACGCAGTTGAAACAGATCGTCATCAGAACAGGGCGGCGGCGAAAAATGTCCGGCGTCATGCATCGCCTGCTCTGACTGCATCGCCACATCATTGGCTCGGCGAATGAGAATGTCGCCATAATCATTCAGCTTGTCCTGATCCATCCTGGCAATCACGACCTGGCCGATAAGCAGCAGGCACAAGGCTCCGATCGCTATATTAAAAGCTATGATGACTTTTGCTGTTCTGCTAATCGATCTCATCGCTTCAAATTCTCTGACCATGATAAAAACTGCTCCCTGGTGCTCAAATAATCGGCATAGACGCTAATAAGTTTATTTATTTGAACGTAATATGAGCGATGAATTCCAATCTACATCACACTATCCCAACGGGCATAGCGCCTCCGTCGCACCGTTTCCTCACCGCTATCGCATTCGCGCGCTTTACCCACTCGCGCCAAAACAGGATGTAAATATAAATATAAAAAGTTTGTTGGAATAAAAAACTAAATATTCTGTTTTTTCATAATTAAATTGTGGTCGACGACGTCAGTGATGTTTCATATGCCTCAACGAAACACATCGGGTTTAACGGTGGTTTCATCAATCCTCAGACTAAAAAGGTAAATGAAAATGCGTACGACAGTAAAAAATATCACCACGGTTATCGGTTTCTCTCTGGCGGCCATGATGAGTATCCCGGCGGCGCAGGCAATAGAAGGCGGCGTTGATGTCGGTAAGAACTTTACCGATGTCAACGTCGGCCTGGGACAGCACACTTCCGGCATGTATATCAATGGCGGTTGGGTTAAGAACAATGAAAACGGCCGTGAAGTGGCCGGCGCTGAAACCGGCATCAATATGCCCGTCGGCCCTGCGCTGATTAACCTGGGGGTTCAGGCCAATTACATTAAAGGTTCCACCGGCAGCAGCGAAGGCGTGGTTTTCCCGGTTGGCGCCGGTCTGCAATTACCGGTTAATGACGCGGTCGGGTTTTATGCCAGCGCTTATACCGCTCCCCGCCAATTAAGCAACAGCGCAAAAAATTATCTGGATGTGGATTCCGGTCTGAGCTGGACGCCGCTGCAACCGCTGACGCTGAAAGCCGGTTATCGCTATATCGGCATGGACGGTAAAAACGAGCGCCCCAACCAACGTCTGGTTGAAGGCCCGTACGTTGGCGGCCAGGTAAGTTTCTAACGTCGCGGCGTAATTAACGCTATCCGAGGATGACGGGGAGATATTCTGGGGTAACGAGGAGATATTCGGGAATGACGGAAATAACGCTCCCCTCCGTCATTCCCGCGTAGGCGGGGATCAGTCAATGGCTATTCACGGTTTCAGTGGGAGATCCCCGCCTACTGCCGCGGGGGATGACGGGGAGATATTCGGGAATGACGAAAAGATATTCGCAAGGATAACAGCCAAAGTATTCGCGGAAATAGCGGTGGGAATATCCGCAATAATGGGCATAAGACTATTTTTAATAATCCGATGCGCTCGGCTGAGCGCATTCCTTTAAATCAGGACGTACCAATGAGCCGTAGTAAATGTTTTTTCTGGCTATTTATCGCGGTAATTACCGAGATATTCGCCACGACCATGCTTATTTTATCTGATGGCATTAGTCTGGCGATCCCCGCGGTATTGGCGACAATCGGTTATGCCGCTTCTTATTATACCTTAACGCTGGCGTTACAAAAAATTCCCATGGGACTGGCTTATGCTATCTGGTCCGGCATTGGCATTCTGGCAACAAACTTTATCGGCAAGTTTTTATTTAATCAAACGCTACAAACCGGATCAATTATCGGTATGTGGTTAATTATTATCGGCGTGCTGATTATTAATTTACTGTCCAATACAGAAACACAGGCGGAAAGAATATGACAACTTTTCTTATGTCCACGTTCTGGCTATTTATAGCGGTACTGCTGGAAGTCACCGGCACCAGCCTGTTATTAAAAACCCGGAATTTTAGCAAAACGATTCCGTCATTGCTCGCGGTGGGATCTTATCTGCTGTGTTTCTACGCGCTGGCCCAGGCCATGTCGCTTATTTCTCCCGGATTGGCTTACGCGTTGTGGTGCGGTCTGGGCATCATATTTATTGCCTTTTCCGGGTTTATTTTCTATCAGCAAAAACCGGACAACTTTGGCGTAATCGGACTGGGTTTTATTGTCGCCGGTTGCGTAACAATGGGAGTATTCCAATGATGAACAATAATAAAGAAAATTTATCCGTAAGAATTGATTCGCTGCGTCATCGCTATTTACAGGCCAAACCCTTTATCTCTATTTCACGCGCCAGAGCCGTCACGGAAATTTATCAGCGCTATCCCGGAATGGCGGCCATTCAACTGCGCGCGCTGGCCTTTCGCCGCGCCTGTCAGCTTGCGCCGCTGGTGATAGAAGACGGCGAGTTGATTATCAGCCACCCCGCCGGCCGGGCGCGCGGCGGTGAGATTTCACCGGAAATCGCCTGGCGTTGGGTGGCGAACGAATTGGACACTATGGCCACGCGCGCTCAGGACCCCTACTTTATCAGCGAGGCCGATAAACGTGAGCTACGTGAGCATATCCTGCCGTTCTGGCAAGGCCGTTCCCTGGATGAGATGGCGGAAACGCAGTTGCGTCAGGCCGGGCTGTGGGCCTGGAGCCATGACGAAAACATCTGCGATTTAACCATTAAAACCCAGAACGGCGGCGGCGATACCTGCCCCGGCTATGACAATATCCTGCTCGTTCAGGGCATGGGCGGCGTGCGGGAACAGGCGCGCCGGTCACTCCTCGCCCTGACCGGCATTTCCGATGAGGAAATGGAGAAACGGAGCTTCTATCAGGCGGCGATCGACACCTGCGACGGCGTGATTGAATACGCGCACCGTTACGCCGCCTATGCGCAACAGCTTGCCGAACGGCAGACGGACCTGACGCGCAAAGAGGAACTGGAACGACTGGCGGCAATCTGTCTGCGCGTGCCGGAGAAACCGCCGCGTAACTTTCATGAAGCGCTGCAATCCATATGGTTCGTTCAATCCCTGTTTATTCTGGAAGAAAACCAGACCGGCATCTCGCTCGGACGGGCCGATCAATATCTCTGGCCTTATCTGGCAGCCGATCTGTCGAATGGCGTCCTGACGGAAGCACAGGCCGAAGAGCTGATCTGCTGCTGGATGATCAAAATGTCGGAATGCATGTGGGTGTGCAGCGCCGATACCGCCATGTATTTTGCCGGCTATCAGCCTTTTATCAATCTGGTGGTCGGCGGTCAGAAACGCGAAGGCGGCGATGCCACCAACCCGCTCTCTCTGCTGTTTATGGAATGTTCGCGCAAACTGAAACTGTATCAACCGGGGTTGGCGGTACGGATCCATAACCGCACGCCGCAGCATTTCATGCGCAAAGTGGTCGAGGTGATCCGCGCCGGAATGGGTTTTCCCGCCTGTCACTTCGACGACGCCCATATCAAGATGATGCTGCGTAAGGGCTTTGATTATGAAGATGCCCGCGATTACTGCCTGATGGGCTGCGTGGAACCGCAAAAATCGGGCAAAATCTATCAGTGGACCTCCGTCGGTTACACCACGTTTACCGCCGCCATTGAGCTGGCGATGAATAACGGCAAGAGCGCCAACGGCGTGCAGGTCGGCCCCGCCACCGGCGAGATTAATACACTGACGGACTATGACGGGTTCGAGCTGGCGGTCAAAAACCAGTTGCGCCACATTATCCGTCAGGCGGCGCACGCCTCGCTGATGGTGCAGAAACTGCATCGGACCTACGCGCCGAAACCGCTGATCTCCTGCCTGATTGAGGGCTGCGTCTCTTCCGGGCGCGATGTGATGCACGGCGGCGCCGAGATCAATAACGGGCCGGGACTGATCTGGACCGGGATGGCGGATTTCGCCAATTCGATGATGGTGATGCGCGAACTGGTCTATCGTCAGGGCACAGTCACGGCGGCGGAAATGGCGCAGGCGCTGCGTCATAACTTCCGCGGCCACGCGGAATTGCGCGACCAGTGCCTGAACATTGCCAAATTCGGCAACGATATTGAGGAGGTCGACCTGATCGCCCGCGATCTGATCCGCTTCACCGAATATGAACACCGCCAGTATCGCATGCTGTATGGCCCTTTCACCCACGGCACGCTATCCATCTCCAACAATACGCCGTTCGGACTGATAACCGGCGCATTGCCCAGCGGTCGGCTGGCCGGACAGCCGTTGGCCGACGGCATCAGCCCGTGCCAGCAGTCGGATACCGCCGGGCCGACGGCGATCGTTAATTCCATCGCCCGCATCAATGTCGAAGAGATGGAAATCGGCATGGTGCATAACTTCAAACTGATGTACGGCATGCTGGATACGCCGGAGGGCGAACAAGGGATCATTAACCTGCTGCGATCCGCCAGCCTGTTGGGGAATGCGCAGATGCAGTTCAGCTATGTGGATAACGATACCCTGCTGAAAGCCCAACAAGACCCGGACGCCTACCGCAACCTGATGATCCGCGTCGCCGGTTATAGCGCCTTTTTCGTCGAACTCAGCCGGGAGGTACAGGATGAAATTATCAGCCGCACCCTGCTGCGCCACTTCTGATCCGCGGCAATGCCGCGGCCGGGTATTCAATATCCAGCGCTTTTCACTGCACGACGGGCCAGGCATCCGCACGGTGGTGTTTTTGCAAGGCTGCCCGATGCAATGCGCCTGGTGCGCCAACCCGGAGGGGATTTTCCCCCATAGCGAGTTCCTGTTTGCCGGCGCCTCGACGCCGCGCCGGGTCGGCGAGATTTACACCGTCGAACAGGTGCGCCAAAAAGTCATGACCGACGAAGTCCACTATCGGGTTTCCGGCGGCGGGGTCACGCTCAGTGGCGGGGAAATGGCGCTTCAGCCGGCATTCGCCCGCGCCATGCTGCTCGCGTTTAGGGAAGAAGGCGTTCATACCGCGGTGGAAACCTCCGGCTTTGCCCCGTGGTCATCGCTGGCGCGAGCTTGTGAACACAGTAAACTGATCATGTATGATCTGAAACTGGCGGATGACAGCCTGCATCAACGTTATACCGGCGTCAGCAACCGGCCTATTTTGCGTAATCTGCAACGGCTGCTGGCCGGGGATATTCCTGTGCGGATCCGTATACCGGTCATCCCGCAGGTCAATAACGGACAGCAACAGGCGGAACGAATGATGGCGCTCATTCATTCACTCTGCCGCAACAGCCGCTGTTTTACCGGCATTGATTTATTGCCTTATCACCGCTTCGGCGTGAATAAATATGCGCTGTTAGGCAAACCCTATCGCTATGGCGAAATGCATCCCAACCCCGGCCCCGCCGATACCCAGGCGTTGCAGGCGGCGGCGAAACGCCATGGTTTGACCACCACCACGCTATCTCACTGTATTGCCTGAGCCCCAGGCAAGCGCCGGCGGTTATCTCCGCCGCCGGTCTCCTATTTCGACCAGGTTGCACATAATGAAAGAGACGGCGTTGTGTCGCTCATGCTGGCAAGCGGCGCCAGTGCGTTGAGCCGCCAGGTCATCGGCGTCACGCTCTTCGCCGGCAGACTGGCCGCCGCCGGCGTCGGCATACTGTTTATCCCGGCGTTATACTTGCACATTCAACGTCTGCGGAAGCGTTACCGGCAACGGCCGGCTGCCCGCCATTAAAAGGAAATCGGCATGAACATCACTGAACATACGCGCGACACCGTGTTAAAAGGCCTGTTGTTGCTGGCTTGCCTGGTGATTGTGGTAATCGGTATTTATCTGGCTGCGCCGGTTATCGTGCTGTTGTTGTTGGCGTTATTTCTGGTCATCGTCCTTGAGCCGCTTATCGTGATGATGTCACGGCTGGGCGTACCGCGCCTCGCGGCCATTGCGCTGCTGAGCGGCGGTCTATTGATGGCCCTGCTGCTCACATTGGCGAAAATCATGAACACGCTGCCAGAGCTCGCGATGATGATTACCCAGATGCGGGGGGTACTGGCGAATCATCTCATCGCCGGGCTGGAGCCGCTGGCGCGGGTGGGGCTGACGCTCACCCCCGAGCAAATCATGACGTTACTCGACCCCAGCCAAATTTTGGGCATGATTACCCGGGCCGTCAGCCGGATATCAGAGATCCTGTCGGCCATACTGGTGGTATTCCTGATGGTAATATTTATGTTGTTGGAGATGCCCTCGTTGATCGCCAAAAGCCGGAGCCTGTTACGGGATTCGCCAACCGGCATGGAGGCTATCCGTCAGGGCATCACCTGCGTCACCCAGTATCTGGGCCTGAAGACGCTGATTAGCCTGCTGAGCGGTCTGGCGGTGTGGGCCGCCCTGCTGCTGCTGAACGTAAAGTTTGCCTTCATCTGGGGCGTACTGGCGTTTCTGCTGAATTTTATTCCGATTATTGGTTCGGTGATTGCCGCTATTCCGCCGGTGATCCAAGCGTTTGTGTTTAACGGCATCGGCGCCGGTTCACTGGTGTTGCTGGCGTATCTGCTCATTAACCTGATTGTGGGATGCCTGCTCGATCCCTATCTAATCGGGCGCAAACTCAATTTGTCCACCAGCGCGGTGATCGTATCGTTGCTGGTATGGCAAGGATTGCTGGGAATGACGGGCGTTTTATTGGCGGTGCCGCTCACCCTATCCGTCAAACTGGCGCTGGCGCAGATTAATGGCGGCGGCAAACTGAACGCCGACTCAATATCGGAGGAGAGACGCAGATAAAATCCCTGCGGCGATCCCAACGGGGCGAGGCCGGGAAACAGCGGCTCCGCACAGGCGACTTGAAGCCGCACGGGGATAAACTAGGCACTCAATCAATCTCCCGATATAATCATCGTTACGTGGCGAATCGTCTCTTTTAACAGGTAACTTGATGATTTATATCATAGCGGAGGAGATCAGATTCAACCCTGATGATGGTACCCTGGGAAGCCATCAACATGATGATTTCATTAAACTCAGCATCCCCGCCTGCCGTTTGCTTGAACAACTGCTGACTTCCGGCGGGGAAACGCTGGGCCGCGAATATTTGCTGACCGAGGTATGGGATAAATACGGTCTGCGCGGCACCAACAGCAATCTTAACCAATATATCAGCATATTACGGCGCGCCTTGGCCGGCTATGGCTGCGACAATCTGATTATTACCATTCCGAAAATCGGCTTTCGTCTCAACACCGATATTTC
Organism: Brenneria goodwinii; assembly: GCF_002291445.1. Taxonomy (NCBI): domain Bacteria; kingdom Pseudomonadati; phylum Pseudomonadota; class Gammaproteobacteria; order Enterobacterales; family Pectobacteriaceae; genus Brenneria; species Brenneria goodwinii. The sequence continues at coordinate 2,586,034 of NZ_CP014137.1, forward strand.
GCTACGGCGCGATGATCCCCCGTCATCCCAACCCGTACCCCAAGCGTTGCCCGCCGAGCCGTCGCCGTTCGCAGAGGAAGCCGCGCCGCTGCCCGCAGTACGGCCCCACACAGCAGCGGCGCGCAAAGCCGGTAACACCCCAAAGAAAACCTGGTTTCTGATTTTGCTTATCGCTTTCAGCATGCTGATACTGGGATTGTTGCTGCTTCAGTTCGGCGATACCCTGCAAGAGCGGGAGATTGAACCGGTTAACAGTACGTTTCAGGAGAACTGTAATGTCACTTATCTCAAAAATGCGGACAGCAAAGATCGGGAAGCCATTAACCAACAGATCATAAGAATTCTGCGTGACAACAAATTACAGTGCGACAAAAACCGAAGAATTATTTTCGATAATTATACGTCTTACTCCACGCAAAGTTATGGACGCACCCTGTTGTCGTTCTGCCAACTGGGGATAAAACAAGAAATTATCTCCTGCGATAATTTTTACTATTACGACTGGAAATAACGTTGAAAAGATTCAGAGTCCATATCGCCATCGCCATGGGGCTGCTGTTGCTGCTGACTATCCTGTTTATCGTGATTTCGTCTCATCGGCAAATCGCCTGGCCGTTTAAATGTTCGGCGTTTACCCGCTACGATTTGAATCGGGACGGGCATAATCTGGAGTTTTATCTGGCGCAAGACCTGCGTTTTCAGAACAATGACTCGGGCTATTTTTTACTGAACGGCCGCGCGGTCGATCAGGGGAAAGCTACGGTTCTCAATCGCACTATCTATCTAACGCAGGGTGGAAGAATAGATAGCGATACCTTCCGCTATCATATTAGCAGGATCGTCGCCTCGCCTACCGATAATACCCCGGACACGGTGTTCAATCAGTTACTTGCGGAGTTTACCTCCGACAGTACGCGGTTACAGCTGGACACAATACACATTCAGGACAAGGCTTACCTGATTGGCGGCCCCATTTCCTACCTTTTCACCTGCGCGGCCTACTGAATCGGAAAATCAGCATGTCTATCAAGATTATCCCGCCACAGTACGCACAGCAGTTGGGTTGCTCGAAAACGACGTGCGGTTGAGCAGAAAAAGCGCCGGATCAAATAGTGACGAACAACAAACGGATCGCGAAACCAATTAATATCACCCCCATAAACCGCTCAAACCAGTACCCCTGCCTTACAAACCGCTGACGAACCGACGGACTGGAAAAAAGCACGCTGACCAAGACAAACCATGCCGCATTGACCGAACACATCCATAGGCCATACAGTATTTGTATCGACACCGGCGTGGCGCTGCTCACCACCGTGGTAAAGACCGCCAGGAAAAACAGCGTCGCCTTCGGATTAGTCGCATTGGTCATGAATCCCATCAGGAAGGCTTTTCGTCTGCCCTGCGGCTGCGGCGCAATATCTCCCGAATCCAGGACGTTCATATTGGTCGGCTTGCTCTTTACGAAATGGATGCCCAGATAGATGATGTACGCCCCGCCGACAAACTTGGCGATGGACATCAGCCAGGGCGTGGCATGCATCAGCGCGCTGATGCCGACCAGCGTATAAATGATATGGACCGACATCCCGACCCCGATCCCGATAGCCGTGTAAATGCCGGCCCGGCGGCCAAATCTTACACTCTGCCGAATCGTCACCGCGAAGTCCGGACCCGGCGCGACAACGGCCAGAAAGTGAATCAACGCCAGTCCCAAAAACTCACTCCAGTAGCTATGCAACATACCGGCTCCCTTGCGCTAAGCATTGAATAACTCCAGCGTCGCCGGCCAGGCTACGGCCGGAAAGAGATAAACGTTCCACCATCTTTCATTTCCCCTTATCGCGTTTTTTTTCATTGTATGGGATGCAACTTGCCGCGATAATCCATCACAAAACCAAATAACTTTTTCCTCATGAGCACAAATAAAACACTGACCCTGATGGGTGAAATGGCGGTTTTTGTGAAGGTGGTGGAAACCGGCAGTTTTTCGGAAGCGGCGCGCCAGCTGGCGGCGACGCCTTCAGCCATCAGCCGTTCCGTTTCAAGGCTGGAAAAAGCGCTGGGTACCCGCCTGTTGCAGAGAACAACGCGCAAGCTGCGTCTAAGCGAGAGCGGGCAAGAGGTCTACGTCCACAGTCTGGCGATGGTGAATGCCGCTCAGGCGGCGATGGCGGTATCAGGAAGATTAGACCATGAACCACAGGGCATCGTGAGACTCAGCACGCCGAAAGCGGTGGGGCGTTTCGTGATCCACCCCCATATGCCGGACTTCCTCGCCCGTTACCCGAAAGTGGATGTCAACCTGCTGCTTGACGACCGCTATGTGGATCTGATCGACGATCGGATCGATCTGGCTATCCGCATCACCGACCAGCCGCCGCCGGGATTGATGGGCCGGCGTCTGCTGAATATCGAGCATATGCTGTGCGCAACGCCCCAATATCTTGCGCAACATGGGACGCCGCAACACCCGCACGATCTGAAAGCCCACAGCTGTATCTACCTTGGCGAAGAGCCGGGCGACTCACGGTGGAAATTCCGTCAAGGGAATAAGCAGGTCAGCGTGGATGTGCACGGCCGCTATGCGGCGAATCATACCGGCGTCAGGCTGGATGCGGTATTGCATCACATCGGCATCGGCAGTCTGCCCTATTTCACCGCCAGACATGCGCTACAGCAGGGGCTGGTGGTTCAGGTTCTGCCAGATTGGACATTCAGAAACAATTACTGCGGCGAACTCTGGATACTTTACCCCCCGACACGGCATCTGCCGTCCAAACTCAGCGTACTGGTTCAATTTCTGGCTGAACGCCTGAGCAAAGAACCCACGCTGGGGAAAATGACCGTCACCGGCAAAGAGGAAACGCCGCCGGCGGATCCGTATGAGTTTCCGGAAGCCGATCGGTGACCCGGAGCTTGCGTCTGATCACTCGATAGCGGCCGCGGCGGCGTGCCGCGGTTGCGGCCCGGAACGCCATGCCGCAACCGCAATAGCGTTACTACGCAATAAACAGCTGGCGCGGCGCCTGAGTTAGGCGAACATGCCCCTGCTCAGTAATGGCAATGGTTTCACTGAACGCGATCCCTTGCGCATAAATATACATATGGAACACCATTCCCGGTTTCAGGATCCATTCGGCGTTCGGTAAAAACACCCGGCTGAAGTCGCTGGTATGGGGGGTATAACGCGAATAATACCCCAGTGTATAGCCGGTGATACCGCCATAGTCTTGCCGCAATCCCGCTTCAAGTACCGCATTGCGGGCCAGCGCATCAATATCTTTCGCCACCGCGCCTGGGCGCATAGCCGCAAGCTGGGCGTCCTGAATGTCAATCAGTTGAGCGGCGATATCTTTCTGCCGTTGCGATGCCTTGCCGACGATCGCCGGACGCATCAACCGGGCGCTGTACCCATGCAAAATGGATACTAACTCCATATGGACAATTTCTCCCTCGGCTAAAGGCGTATTATGCAAATTGCCGTGTAAAAAGCTGTTCCCGACGCCGGTGGTGATAATGCCATAACGGGCCGAGTCCAAACCGTTGCGCATAAAGACCTGATGCACAACGGCCGCCGCATCTCGTCCGCTCTTCCCTACGCCTAATTCCGCAACAGCGGCCGACAGTGCGATATCGCCCACTTTGGCCGCCTTGGCGATATAGTCAATCTCCTGTGGCGTTTTGCACTCCCGTAACAATTCCAGCACGCCGGAGAAATCACGGAAAGGCCGGGATGGGAAGTAGCTTTGCAGGCGATTAAAACGCTTCACCGTCATACAGTAAGAATCAAAATCGATGCCGATATTCAGCTGGTCCCAGCCCCGCTCAATAATCGTGCTGACCAGCACCTCAATGGGATCTTGCCAGTCGGCAAAGGTTACGGTATCCGTTATCCAGCTATTTTCCTGAAAGGTATGCTCGTCCATGGCCCGAAAGATCATGAGCGGCTCGCCTTCCAGCGGTAATAAACACGCCCGGTACATATTTTCAGACACACTGAATCCGGTCAGATAAAACAGAAACTCCGTCTGATCGATCACCAGCAGACTAATATCCTTCTCACGCATATAAGCGCGGATTTTTTCCGCCCGCTGATGATACTCGGCCAGTGTAAAAATAAGATTCTTATGATTCCCCATGCTATCCCCGTAAAAGTGACAACGTTATTATCGCTGTTTTGTTAAAAAATTAGCCGCAAGTAAAAATACAATAGTAATCAGCACCAACAGTACGCTCACCGCCGCAATCGTCGGATCAAGCTCAAACTGCACGCTATTCCATATGCGCACGGATAGCGTCTGTACACTGTTGCCCGCCATAAACAATGCGATTAACAGCTCATCAAAAGAGCTAAGAAACGAAAAAATCGCGGCGGATATGATGCCCGGCGCCGCCAGGGGAAAAGTAATCCGCCGAAATACGGTGAAGTTACCGGCGCCGAGGCTCATCGCCGAATATTCAAGCTGGCTGTCTATCCCTTGTAAGGTAGACGAAATAATGATCGTCGCCACCGGCAAGGCAATAATCGCATGGCCGATAATAATCGCGCTGATGCTGTTAAAAACATCGACATCAGAAAAGAAAAAGAACAACGCGAGCGCCGAGATAATATTCGGCACGATCATGGGAAGCAATATCAGCACATAGATGATTTTCTTACCGCTAAAACGGTAGCGAACTAATGCCAGCGCCATCAGCAGGCTGAATACCATCGCCAGCAGCGTGGACATTACCGAGATACGAAAACTCAGCCACAGCGAATCCAGCCAGTCCGGATTTGTCAGCACTCTTTCCATCCAACGCAGGGAGAAACCGCTGGGAGGAAAGGTCAAATAAGCCGTTTGACTGAATGCCAACGGGAAAATAATGATAATGGGCAACGCCAGAAATAACAGCACCAGTATCGCTATCGTCAGCGAGAACAGCCCCGGTTTAATGGTATTCATCGCTTGGCCTCAAACAACTGCTCTAATCCAACCACTCGTTGATAAAACCAGAATAACAGAAGCGTACAGATCAGCAGCACCGTGGACAGCGCGGAACCGAAGCCCCAGTCGAAATAGGTTTCGATCTGGCTTTCAATCACCATCGAAATCATCGTCTGCTGCGGGCCGCCCATCAGCGCGGGCGTAATGAAAAAACCCAGCGAAAGAATAAACACCAGCAATCCGCCCGCCGCCACGCCCGGCAAAGAGAGCGGAACAATAATCCGCCAGAAAGCGCGGCTGCGCGACGCTCCCAGGCTTTCCGCCACATTCAGCAAACTGAGATCGATCCCGCGCATCACGCTATAGAGCGCCAGAATCATGTAAGGCAGCAGGATATAGGTCATCCCGATCAGCACGCCCGTTGAGGAGTACATCAGTTTTAGCGGCTGGCTGACTAAACCGGCGGCGATCAGTAGCTGATTGACCACGCCTTCCGTTCCCAGCAGCACCATCCAGGCGTAGGTACGCACCAGCACGCTGGTAAAGTAAGGAATAATCACCAGAATCAGAAAGATATTCGCCGTGCGGGGTTTCAGCCTTACCAGAACCCAGGCCAGCGGATAACCCAGCAATAAGGTGCTTAAGGTCACCCACAGGGAAATACGCAGAGTGATCCACAAGACGTTTATCCAGACCGGCTCCTGGACGATGCGCAGATAGTGTTTCCAGGTAAAATCCGGGCTGTAGAAGCTGAAACTCAGCATCTTTATCAACGGACAGATAAAGAATATCAGCAGCGCCAGCAACGATGGCGCTAGCAGCAGCCAGGGCTTCCAGCTACGCCGAGCCTGTATCGACAGCCTCATGGCTCCCTCTCACCGGCAATAAACCACAGGCTTTCCGACTGCCAGCCGAGCGAGACGGCCATGCCCGGGGTTATTCCCTTTTCCAGATCGATATTCTGCGCCTGAACCAATAACTCCGTGCCGTCGTTAAGCCGCACGGTGACTTTTACCGTATGGCCCAGATACAGCACCTCGTGGATAATCGCGGCAATCGGTAGCTGACCGGCCCCCGCCAGACGAATTTTCTCCGGCCGCAATACCGCGTAAACCCGCTGCCCGCAAGTCAGATGGCTGACGCCCTGCCCGCTGACCCGCTCGCCGCTATCCAACCTGACGTCATAGCCTGCCGAATGGAGCGCTTCGATATGGCCGCCAGTAAAATTGGATTGCCCGATAAATTCGGCGACCCAGCGGTTTTCCGGCTTTTCATAAAGGGATTGGGGCGTGTCAATCTGTGCAATCCGGCCATCCTGCATTACAGCAATACGATCGGAAAGCGTGAGAGCTTCCTCCTGATCGTGGGTAACAAACAGGACGGTAGAGCCGCTCGACATATGCAGACGCTTCAGCTCCAACTGCATATGTTCACGTAGTTTTTTATCCAGCGCCCCCAGCGGTTCATCCATTAACAGCGCCTGAGGTTCGAATATCAACGCCCTCGCCAGGGCGATCCGCTGTTGCTGTCCGCCGGATAACTCTCGCGGCAGACGCTGCCCTTTATCCGCCAGTTGCACCATTTCCAGCGCGTCCGCCACCTTTTGTCCGATCACGCTCGGCGCTATCCCGCGCATTTCCAGAGGAAATGCCAGATTGCGAAAAACGGAAAGATGGGGAAACAAAGAATAATTCTGGAAGACCACCCCCAGATTGCGCTTGGCGGGAGGAAAATCGGTGACATTCTCGCCGCCGATCAGGATCCGGCCGGAAGTCGGCGTGGTAAAACCGCCAACCATCATCAGCGTGGTGGTTTTTCCCGATCCGCTGGCCCCCAGTAGCGTGACAAATTCGCCGGGTTCGACCGTCAAATGCAGATTATCTACCGCGGCCGTGCGGCCAAAACGCCGGGTTAAGCCTTCCAGGCGAAGTTCCGTTCCCACCGTTGAACGCCGGGAACGGCGTGACAAGTCAGCAACACCCATTAAGCCTGACCCAGGAACCACTGCTGCCAAACTTTACCCACCTCTTCCAGATGCTCTGACCACCAAAGCGCATCTCGCACAAACGTTTTGGGGAAATAGGCAGGATTAGACGGCAATTTCACCAAATCCTCAGGACGTACAAAATCAAAGGCTTTTTTATTGGTCGGGCCATAGGCGATATGCTGGGTAAGTTTGGCCTGGACTTCCGGCTGCAGGGCAAAGTCGATGAATAATTGAGCATTTTCAGGGTTAGGCGCGCCTTTAACCACGCTCCAATACTGTACCTGCTGCTTTGCCAAATTCCAGTCGATCGCCAGCGGAGCGCCTTGATCGATCAGCGCCTGAGCGCGGCCATTCCACAGAGCGCCAAGTACCGCATCTTTGCGCTCCAACATCTGCGCGGAAACCGCACCGGTGTCCCACCATTTTGCAACGTAGGGTTTAATTTTACTCAGAGAGGCGAAAGCACGCTCAATATTAATCGGATAAAGTTGGTTTTTATCCACGCCATCAGCCAATAAAGCAAACTCTAATTCAGTCGAACTTGTACGCATATCCGCTAATGTGCGCGGACCGGGAAACTTCTTAACATCCCAGAACTCTTCCCAATTACCGGGATGGTGTTCATCACTAAACACTTCAGTGTTATAAACCAGCACGGTAGCATAAAGAAGATTGCCAACCATATTCGGATGACGTAGCTCCGACATAATATCGTCAGGATCGCTGTATTTCATAGCCGAATAATTAATCGGGGCTAATATACCGGCTTTATCCAGATTAAATTGAGTTATATCGCTTAGATCCAACACATCGATACTCATTTTTCCGGTTTTTGCCATTGCCAATATTTGCGATCCCGTTGAAGGGATGACTTTAACATTAATGCCAGTAGCCGCGGTAAAGGGTTTATGAACGGCGATGTCCATTGCATCCTGATAAGCCCCGCCTAACCCTCTGACAATCACTTCCTTATCACCTTTGGCAAATGCCGCTGGAATCGAGAAAGCGCCCAGAGCTATGCCAGCGCTAAGAATCGAACCTTTTTTTATTAAATCCCGTCGGGAGGTGTTTATCTCTCCCTCCGTTAACGCCGGTGTAGTGGAGAGCAAGCTCTCCTTTTTATTACTCATAGTTACTATCCTTTAGTTTAAAAATTACGAAGACCACTCCTTCCTGGTGTTAGTAACTAATGTGTCGCTAATCAATTTTACTAAAAAATTATATTAAATATTTTATTATCAGCGTTTCCCTGGTGTTGTCATTTTCCAATGACCGAGCAATTCCCATATTCTGTCTGATTCTTGTACTCTTTTATTTATATTTTCTTTATCTATTACAACCATTTGTGACATTAACCAGTCGGCCATAATCATGGTGCCGATCTGGGACCATCTTCCAATTTTCGACATACTCCGAGCAATATAAAGCGTTTCTGTCGCCTCCCTTGCCAAAGGAGAAAAGGGGCGATCGGTTAACGCAACGACATAGGCTCCGCGGAGTCGGGCAAGGTGCATAAGCTCAATAGTATAAGGAACATAACGTTCATAACCGATGCCGATAAAAACATCTTCCTGATTTATATGCCTTATACGGTCAGCAACATCGCCCACGCCAATATTAATTACATCCGCGCTTTTCAGTACATTAAGCTGCATTGCCAGATAAACGGCCATCGAATGCGTTGTACCATGAGCGGTAACCCATATACGTCTGGCGGAAACCATTTTCTCAGCAATACTGACAACTGTTTCAGGTTGATTTAACACAGATGTTTGACTCATCAGCAAACTGCCATTGGCAAAAACCTGTTCTTTTAATTCGACTTCACTTGATGATGTTGGGATCTGTTGATATATACCGCTTAGTCCAACGTTCTCAATCAGCGCTTCGCCCAAATCCTCACGTAAATGCGTATAACCTCGGTAACCCAGTGCGCGAGCAAAACGAACAATCGCGGCATCGCTGACATTTATCGCACCGGCTAACTGCTTGGCCGTCATAAACGCGACGCGTTCCTTATTCCTTTCAATATAACGCGCAATAAGCTGCTGTGCTGGGGTAAGTTTAGAAAAACGCTCGCCGACCAACGCTGAAAAATTCATATAACATCCCGAATGACTCAGTCACTACAGTAAAATGCAAACATGTTGTATTTGCAACAATAAAATTAATTTTTTTGATGAAAATTAATAAAAAACAAGTTAAATCATATAGATATGATTATTTCAAATCCGCATCACCATAAAGGATAATAATTCAACACATTGAATATATAAATAGCATGTTAATAATTTCATTAGAATAATGGTGGTTATTTCATTGATATATGAAATAGATAATATATTTAATTATTACCTACTGACTCTTTTGTACAATAATGCAATTAACAGGATAGAACAGATATGAAATTTTCCATAATTTTGTGAAAAAATCAGGGAAAATCGACACATCATCCACCCGCATGGCCCCACGCCGACACGTTGTCTCTTAGTCACAAATGTAGGGGCTATGATGGGGTTGGCTGTCACCCGGCGTAAAAATTATGCTGAGGAGATAGCAGGCTTAGGATGGGCCGCCCGATGTCGGGCGCGTGCGACGAGGCAGCATGAAAACGGCGGCTTTCCGGCGCACGAAACAGTCCCCGAGTCCGCATAAAAATGTGACGAAGAGACAGCGCTGGCGCGAGGGGGAGATAAAGCCGGCGACATCATGATGGCAGAACAATATCGCTGTCGGACAACTGCCCCATATTGTTATGTATTGCGCAGGCCGCGTCGATCAGATGCATGGCAATCGCCGCCCCGCTGCCTTCGCCAAGCCGCATGCCTAATTGCAGATAAGGCTCCAACTGCAAATGCCGCAACGCGATCGTCGCGCCCTTTTCCGCCGAAAAATGGGAAGGGATCAGGTAGTCCCGCACCTGCGGCGCAATACGGCAAGCCGCCAGCGCCGATGCATAGGAAAGAAAACCGTCCAATACCACGGGCAATCCCGCCGATGCCGCCCCCAGCATCACGCCCGCCATGCCCGCCAGATCAAAACCGCCGACCTTGGCCAACACATCTACGCCGTCCTGAGCGTTGGGCTGGTTAACGCTAATCGCCTGGCGCACTACCGCCACTTTATGATGCAGGCGATCGCTGGGAAAATTAGCGCCGATGCCCACCACCTGCGCCGGATCATGATCGGTCAGTACGCCGACCATCGCCGCCGCGGGCGTAGTATTCGCCATGCCCAATTCACCCACGCCAAAGACGTGCACGCCCTCTGCGGCCTGCCGTCTGGTCAACCGCGCGCAGGCCAGCAACAAATCTTCCGCCTGCCGATAAGTCATCGCCGCCTCTCGGGCGATATTGCCGCTGCCGCGCCGCACCTTCATATCGAGTACGCCGGGCAGCGGATCGCTGTCGATGCCGACATCCACCACTTTTACTTCCGTATTCGCATTGGCCGCCAACACGCAGACGCCGGTAATGCCGGTAACCATATTCGCCGCCTGAATGGCGGTAACCGCACGCGGGGAAATCGCCACCCCTTCCTCATAAACGCCATGATCGGCGGCCATGACGATGATCTGTTTACGCGCCACCTGATGCCCGGAGAGTCCGCGCATTCCCGCAAGCTGAATAGCCAACTGCTCCAACCGGCCCAGACTCCCCGGCGGTTTCAGCAGGCTATCCAGCCTGACGGCGGTTCGCCGCATGGCGTCTTGATCCAGCGGCTGAATGGCGTTAACCAGCGATGAAAGCGTGGATGATGAGTCTGTTTGCATCACGTTATTCTCATTATTCGTTATCGGGGCTGCCAGTGAGCCCGATTATTCAATGCCCGCAGCGTGGCGAATCCGTCCTGTAAATCCAACACGCTGTAGGCTCCCTGCTCAAAATGAAAGTGCCACATTTCACTTGCCGGCATCGTCAGCAACGTTGCCAGCAACAGGCTCAATACGCCCTGATGCGCCACGATCAGTCGATTATCCGTATGCTGCTGTTTTAACAACGTCTGCGTTAATTGCGTGATGCGGCCTGAAAACTCAGGAAACGACTCCCCGCCGGTCGGACGCGCCGTCTGCCAATCCGCAATCCAGGCGGCCCAAGCATCGGCGTCCTCATGCTGTAAATCGTGGTGATGGCGCATTTCCCAGTCGCCGAAAGACATTTCGTTTAATGTTTCATCCGCAACGGCGCCGATAGGATGCTTTTCCAGCACAATTTCCGCCGTATGCCGCGCCCGCAGCAGCGCGCTGCTGACGGCCGAACCGAAAACCACATCCGCCAGCCAGCCAGAAACCAGCCGCGCCTGGGCAATCCCTGTCACCGTCAGATCGACGTCCGTCGTACCGCAAAAAACGCCGCTAAGATTCGCCTCAGTCTGACCGTGCCTGACCAGAAACAACCGCATGGTTTGCCCTCATTCTCTTCTGTCACAACATCGCCAGCAAAAAGACCAGTTCGCCCACTTCCTCCGCCGCCCCCAGCGTATCGCCGGTTTGTCCGCCCAGCCGGCGGCGCAGGTAGAGTCCCATCAGCCAAACGGCAATCAGGGTGACGGCGAACGCCCGCAGCGCAGCCCCATGCCCCAGCACTCCCGTTAAAATCGCCCCGCCGGCCAGCGTGATCAGCGTTTCCACGCCGCTGACCTGGCCGATATACAGATTCCCAAGCCCTTGCCCGTCTCGGGCGTAGCGCTGACGATACATCAGCAGCACAATGGCGCTGCGGCTGACCACTGAAGCCGCCGCCAGTATCGCCAGCATCGATGTTCCGCGCAGCGCCAGCTCGCTCACCACCAACACTTTCGCCACCACGATGAAAATCAGCGCCAAACCGCCATTGGTGCCCAGGCGGCTATCGCGCATGATTTCCAGCATCTTTTCCCGCTGGCGGGCGGAAAACACGCCATCACAGGTATCGGCCAGTCCATCCAGATGAAAGGCGCCGGTGATCAGCGCCAGCGCCAGCACATAGGCCAGCGCCGCCAGCGGTACGCCAAACCAGGGGGAAAGCGCGACAAACACCGCGCCGGCAATCACGCCCACGATAAGGCCGATAAAGGGAAAACCGACAATTCCGCGCACGTACTGCCGCATCTCCAGCCCTTGAGTCCAACGCGCAGGCACCGGAATACGCGTCATAAATTGCAACGTGGCGAGAAATAAACGCAGATTCATTTAATTTTGACCTCAATACCCGATACCACCAGATAAACCGACTCGGCCGCCGCCGCCAAGCGCTGATTGACGCGCCCGGCGATGTCGCGAAAATGCCGTGCCAGTCGGTTTTCCGGCACAATGCCCATCCCCAGTTCGTTGGTCACCAGATACACCGGTGATGCGCGGCGCGAACAGGCAGCGATAAGTTCATTGATCTGCTGTTCGATCACCGCTTCAATGGCCGGGAAATCCATCTGTTCTGCGGGAATGTCGCCCGCCTGATCGAACAGCAGATTCGCGATCATGGTAGTGATGCATTCAACAATGACGGCTTTGTCCGCCGCTGTTTCGTCCGCGATCGCCGTTCCCAGATCCCGATACCCTTCCCAGGTGCGCCAGTGCGCTGGACGGCTCTCCCGATGCCGCCGCACCCGCTGAGCCATTTCGTCGTCGGTAATCACCGACGTGGCGATATACAGCACGTTATCGCCGTACCGCGCCGCCAGCCGCTCCGCCAGCGCGCTTTTGCCGCTGCGGGCTCCGCCCGTAATTAATATCACCCGATAAGCTCCTATTTAATATATATTTCCCTTCTCCCGCGAAGATGAGATTCGGGATTGGGTCAATCAGAACACAAGTGATGCCTGATGCTACCCCCTCCCTGCCTCCCCCTTGTCAGGGGGAGGCGCTAAACGCCCTCTCCCGCGAAGATAAGGTTCGGGGTTGGGTCAATCAGAACACAAGTGATGCCTGATGCTACCCCCTCCCTGCCTCCCCCTTGTCACTGTCTCTTAGTCACATTTTTATGCGGACTTGGAGATAGTTTCGTGCGCCACAATGCCGCTATTTTCATGCTGCCTCGCAGCACGCGCCCGACATAGGGGGCTCAAACGCCAGCCCCCTATGAACCCCGGCTTGCGGCTAAATTATGTCGCTGCGCGATGCCTTCGTCGGTATCAGGCTTAACGGACCGCTTGCGACACGTTCCCTACGTGGCGCAAGCTTTCGCCGCGTCCGTGCGGCTCATCCTAAGCCTGCTATCTCCTCAGCATAATTTCTTACGCCGGATAACGGCAAACCCCGTCATAGCCCCTACATTTGTGTATAAGAGACAGCCCTTGTCAGGGGGAGGAGCTAAACGCCCTCCCCTGCGAAGGGGAGGGTTGGGGTGGGGTCGAAAACTAGCACCTACCCGCCCCCATAAACCCATATATCGCTGCGATATCAATATGCTCGCGCATCGCAGCGGCCAGAATGTCGAACTGCCGCTGCTTGTGGCGGGCATAGTCAAAAACCTCGCCGTCAAAGGCGGCCAATCCTTTACGCCGGCGTAATGTATCCAGCAGCGCGCGGGTAAAACGGTCATTATCAAACAGGCCGTGAATGTAGCTGCCTATCACGCTGCCATCCGCGTTAACCGCCCCATCGTATCGGGTAATCGGCTGTCCGTTGCTTTGCGTCAGGCGGATAAAGGGTTCAGCCTGCGCGCCCAGGCGCGACGTTCCCATATGAATTTCATAGCCGGAAATCGGCGTTTCCGATCCGGCCAGGGCCATGCCCGGCAGCGTTGGCTGACAGTTTCCGCTAACGCGGGTGGTCGTTTTTTCCGCCGCGAATTCGGTTTCCACATCCAGCAAGCCCAAGCCGTCCATCTGGCCGATGTCCGATTCCACGCCGTCGATAATCCGTCGTCCCAACATCTGATAGCCGCCGCAGATACCGATAACCGGCACGCCGGCACGCTGTCGCGTCTGCAGCGCGGCGGCCAGCCCGTTTTGCCGTAACCACTGCAAATCACCCAGCGTATTTTTACTGCCGGGCAGAATAATCAAATCGACATCCGCCAGCGCCGACGGATCGGCGGTATAACGCAGGCGGACATCCGGTTGGGCCGCCAGCGCGTTAAAGTCGGTAAAATTGGCGATGTGCGGCAAGCGCACCACCGCGATATCCAGCGCCTTTTGCGCGCTGCCGCCATATTTACCGGTTTGCAGCGCCACGCCGTCTTCATCCTCCAGTTCAACGTCCAGCCAGGGCATCACGCCAATCACCGGTACGCCGGTCAGCGCTTCAATCTGCGCCAGACCCGGTTTGAGCAACGCCACGTCGCCGCGGAATTTGTTGATGATCACCCCTTTCACCCGCGCTTTCTCTTCAGGACGCAATAGCGCCAGCGTACCGTAGATGGCGGCGAACACCCCGCCGCGATCGATATCGGCCACCAGCAACACCGGGCAACCGGCCATCGCCGCCATGCCCATATTAACGATGTCCCGATCGCGCAGATTGATTTCCGCCGGGCTGCCCGCCCCTTCCAGCACCATCACGTCATATTCGGCGGCCAGACTGTGGTAAACCTCGCCGATCTGCCGCTGTAACTGCGGCTTGTACTGGTGATAGGTCAGCGCATCCATATTGCAGACGGCTTTGCCCATCAGCACCACCTGCGACTTGCAATCGCTGGTCGGTTTGAGCAGAACCGGATTCATGCGCACGTCCGCCTCAATGCCCGCCGCTTCGGCCTGAAATATCTGCGCCCGCCCCATCTCTTCGCCCTGCGGCGTAATCCCCGAGTTCAGCGCCATGTTCTGTGATTTAAACGGCGCGCAACGGTAGCCATCCTGGGTAAAAATCCGGCACAGACCGGCGACCAGTACGCTTTTCCCCACATCGGAGGCCGTTCCCTGCAACATGATGGACAGGCTCATGCGTTTCCTCCCGCTCGGTGCTCGCGCAGCAGCGCAAATAGCTGTTGTTCGGTTTTACACAGCGGCAGTCCCAGTTCACTGTGCAGCTTAACCAGCCAGGGCTGCACCAGAGAGGCCGCCTGTAATTGGTCCCGTCGCAAAAAGACCTCGGCGCTTTCCCCTTCGCCGACCAGTCGTCCGTGCGACAGCACATACACATAGCCGCACACCGCGTAGATCAGGTCGATATCGTGACTGGAGATGATGACCCGTTTCCCCTGCGCCACAATGCGTTCGATGATGGCGATCATCTGTTCGCGCCCGGCGGGATCGAGCCCGGCGGTCGGCTCATCCAGCAGCAGATAAGGCGCTTCCATCACCAGCGCTCCGGCAACGGCGACGCGTTTTTTCTGGCCGTGGCTGAGGTACTGAATCGGCTTATGGCGAAACGCCTGCGCATCCACCAGCGTTAACGCCTGATCCACCCGCTGGGCGATGATCGTTTCATCCATACCGAGATTGCGCAGGCTGAACGCGATATCGCTGTCGATATCGGTATAAAAAATCTGCTGTTCCGGATCCTGGAACACCGTCGCGATCTGCTGACGCAGCGTGCGCAGCCCAGCCTTGCGGTAATCGATCGGCTGGTTGTTCCACAGCACCGCGCCGCTCTGCGGGCGCAGAATGCCGGTCAGGTTCATAAACAGCGTCGATTTACCGCAGCCATTCGCCCCGATCACTCCGGTGACGGCATGCCGCCCGAAATCCAGCGACAGATCGCGCAGTATCGGTTCATCCAGATAACGAAAATTCAATTGTCGGGTTGCCAGCATCGTTGTTCTCTTCTCACAGATGAAACTCTCCCTGGTACAGCTTGATTTCCAGCGAAATGACCATCTGCTGGTAACGCATCATAACCCGCATAAACAGCATTCCGATCAGCATGGAGAGCGAACGATAACTGCTGCCCAGCGACGAATAACCAAAACGCAGCGACTGCGCGCGGCGGATAGCCAGCGCCTCATCCAGAAAAATAAAGATAAAGCGCCAGGTCAGCAGGATTTGCTCCGTCAGCAGCTTCGGCACCCGGCAACGTTGCAGGATCTGGATCAACTGCGGAAACGGCGTGTTCAGCACGAACCAGAAGGTCGCCGACAGCGCCGCCAGGCTGCGCCAGAAGGTCTGATGCGCCGTATGCAATCCCTGCGGATCGATGCCGACCCAGAACGACCCCAGCGGGATCCCCCACCACAGCGTTTCCGGCTGGCGCGATACCGACAGCACAATCGCCACCACCCCTACCAACAAGAAACCCAGCGGCACCGACAGCCACTTCAGATAACGCAACGGGCCAACCCGCAGCAGCCAACAGGTCAGCGTGGCGATAAAGACCAACAGCAGCGCCTGATACAGCGGCGGAGTGGTCATCGCCAGCAGCAGAAACAGGCCATACAGCGCCAGCTTGCGCATCGGATCCACCTGCCGCCAGCGCCCTTGATAGCTTAGCTTGTCAATTCCCAGCATGATCGCTGCGTTTTCCGCGGTAGTAGCCAAGAATGTAGAAAATCACCGCCGCGCCCAACGATCCCTGCAAGGTAAATAACAGGCTTTCAATCTCGCTGCTGGCGGGCTCATACAACGGCTGGAACCAGGGCTGGTAATCCGGCGCGGTTTGGGTGATCAGCGTTTCCGCCTCGCCATCCGAACCGCCGTATTCACCGCCGTGATTGATGAAAAACGGCAGGATCACCAGCGCGATCACCAGCGATAACAGGATTAAATTCTTTTTCATGTTAGT
The DNA here is from genome assembly GCF_002291445.1 of Brenneria goodwinii. Taxonomy (NCBI): domain Bacteria; kingdom Pseudomonadati; phylum Pseudomonadota; class Gammaproteobacteria; order Enterobacterales; family Pectobacteriaceae; genus Brenneria; species Brenneria goodwinii. The sequence continues at coordinate 2,602,589 of NZ_CP014137.1, forward strand.
GACTCCCCGCATGAATAAGCTGACGTTTCGTTAACTGGTCGTAAATCATCACGGTAAGCAACCCTTCGGCGATGGCAATCGGCACCTGCGTCAGACAGAAGATGCCCATGAATTTAAGCATCGACGCGGTGACGCCCAGTTGCGGATCGGGAAAGGCCGCGCCCAGCTGGAGCGACGTCACCAGATAGGTCGCCAGGTCGGCCAGCATGGCGCACAGAAATACCCCGACATCCCGGCGAATTCCGGCTTTGCAGGCCAACCGCCACACCAGGTAGCCGACAATCGGCCCGATCACCGCCATCGACATGCCGTTGGCGCCCAGCGTCGTCAGACCGCCATGCGCCAGCAACAGCGCCTGAAACAACAGGACGATCGCCCCCAGCACGGCCACCACGGTGGGGCCAAATAGAATAACCGCCAGGCCGACGCCGGTCGGATGCGAGCAGCTTCCGGTAACGGACGGGATCTTCAGGGCGGAAAGGACGAAAATAAATGCGCCGCACAGCGCCAGCAGAACCTTCTGGTTACTGTCTTCACTCACAATCTTGCGCAGACGCACCAGCCCGGCGAACAAGCACGGCAGAAACAGCACCCACCAGGCCAGCGCCCACAACGGCGGCAGAAAACCTTCCATGATGTGCATGGCGAACGCTTCCTGCGGCGCCAACATCAGTAGTAGCGCCACCGCCAGACCGGATAGCGAGAGTTTCTTTAATTGTTGTTCCATTGATTACCCCTTAACAGGCTATCGTTTATTACGTTTTATTGCGGAAATACCTTTTTTTTGTTTCTGCTCTCCCCATGAAGGTTCCCCATAAAGGGGATATGCCATATCGGAGAATATTTCGTGCGCGATAAAGTCGTCATTTCCCTGCTACGTCGTAGCACGCGCCCGACGCAGGGTGGTTCAAACGCCACCACCCTACGAACCCGGGCTTGTGGCTGAAATCACGCCGCTGACGCGTTACCTTCGGCGGCCGTCATTCGCTGCGCCACTGCTTATTCACCAGGATCGTGGAGAAATACGGCAGCGGCTGGTCATCGGTTACCTGATCCAGCCGTCGCCAGCACTGTTCGCCCGGCAGAGAAGCATCGGCCATCAGCAGGGCATGTTCAAACAGCTCAAGGCGCGCCAGCAGCGAGCGCACCGCGGCAAAACGGCCATATACCTTCATCAGCACCACGCTGTCGTGAGTCCGTAACGCCTGCTCCAGATCCGCTTCCGGCGCCGTGCAAGACATCACTGCCAGCGACTGCCGTTCCATCGCCAGCGGCAGCGCCGAACGTGCGGCGATCGCCGCAAACGAGGTCACGCCCGGTACTATTTCCAGCCACGGCTGGCGGCCGATGCGCACCAGCAAAAAGACCCAGGTGCTGAATAACATCGCGTCGCCGAGGGTGATAAACCCGACCTGCTTGCCGTTGGCGACCTCATCCGTAAGCTGCCGGGCGATATCGTCCCAGACCGCTTCCTTCTCCGCGTTATCGGCGCTCATGGGGAAGTGATTGGTGCGAATCTCCGTCTCCGGCGACAAGTATTCCCGGACGATGGAGAGCGCCAGACTATCGCCGCCTTTACGCCCTGCCGGCGCATAAAGAATATCGAGCTTGCCGATCAGACGGGCGGCGCGCACGGTGATCAAATCGCTGGCGCCGGGTCCGACCCCTAACGCATACAGTCTGCCGGTCATCATGCCGCCTCCTGCTGTTTATGGTTCAGCGCCGCGGCAAGATGCCGGGCAAACATCTGGCGGATCTGCGGATTCTCTCCCAGCCCTTGCAGCCAGCAGAAAGTTTCAATGCCCGCCGCTTCCAGCTGTGATTTCCACGAGCCCGCTTCGTTCGAGGCCATATCGTTGATGGCATGATCGCCGGCCACCAGCATCAGCGGCATCAGGTGAACCTTGCGTACGCCCTGCTGTTGCAGGCGCAGGACGATATGGTCGACTTCCGGATAGCTTTCCACCGCCCCCACCAGCGCCGGAAAGTTGCGCGAGGCCATCAGGTGATCGAGGCAGGCATAGGCGGAAAAGGCGTGATGGCTGGCGCCATGCCCCATAAACACCACCCGCTCATCGGCGGCCAGCGGCGGCATCTGCGCCTGAAGCGCGTCCATCAATTGCAGGTAATCGTCAAAGCCGCTGAGCAACGGCGCGCCCAGCGCCAACCGTTGAAAACGCGGATGATAAGCGCGAACTTCCGCCGCTATTTTTTCGTATTCATCGCCATTAATCACATGCAGCGACTGGATCGCCACATCCTGATAGCCTTCATCCGCCAGCCGTTGCAAAGCCTGAGCGGGATTATCAATGTGTATGCCGTCGCGCTCGCGCAACTTGCGGATAATCATTTCCGACGTAAAAGCCCGGAACAGATGGCGATCGTTATAGGCGGCCGCCAGAAACTGTTCGCAGGCATCAATATTCTTTTCCCGGGTTTGCGGGTAACTGGTGCCAAAGCTGATAATTAATAGTGCTTTTTTCATTTTATGATCCTCGTTGTGCCCGCCAGAGAGATAGACGCTGGGTAAATTCATCCAGCGAGGCGACCCGATCCGCCGGCGCCGCGTCCTCTGCCGGCGCGGGGCGACATATCACGATGCAGGGAATATTCAACGCCAGACAAGGAGCGACCTTTTGCTGATAGCCGCCTGGCGCGCCGGACTCTTTGGTGATCACCACGTCAGGCCGACAGTGCTCATACAGCGCCTGATTAAACGCGTCGCTAAACGGCCCGCACTGGGCGATAATCTGCTCCACGCCCAGCCCCAGCGCTTCGCACTGCGCCAGCACCGCCGCGGTCGGCAATACCCGGACCAGCAGATGTTTATCCGGCAGATTTTGCCGATACGCCGCCAGATCCTTACTGCCGGTGGTCAGCAGCACCCGTCGTCCCAGCGGGCGGGCGATGGCGCAGGCCGCCTCAAGGCTATCCGTTTTATGCAGCAGAGGATGAGCAATGGCGTCGATGTCGCTGGGGCGCTGATAGCGAGTCAGCGGCAGTTGCAACCGGCGACAGGCCGCCGCCACATTGCGATGCAGCACATCGGCATAGGGATGGGATGCGTCGACCACCCAGCGAACCTGCCGGCTGGCGAGAAAGTCCGCCATTTCGTCCTTATCCATGCGCCCGACCACCACCTCGCCGGCGATATTGCCCGCCAGCTGTTTTCCCGTGTCCGTGGCGACGGACAGGCGGTAAGATTCGCCCGCCGCATCCAGCGCCTGACAAATCAGCCGGGCATCGCTGGTGCCGCCGAAAACATGGATCGCCGGGCCGCTCACAGTTCATAACCTCTGGGGGTGATCATCAGCCCGTCGCGGCAATAGGTGGTTTTATTGCCGACAATCACCAGACTGGTCATATCCACCGGCGTGAAATCCATTTCCCCAAACGTGGTGATCCACTTTTCCTCTTTTTTACGTCCGGCGGCTTTGACCACGCCGACCGGCGTCTGCGGCGCGGTCCACGGACTCATCAGCTCGAACGCCCGCGCCAGATGGCCTTCACGGCCGCGGCTGCGCGGATTATAGAAACAGATCACAAAGTCGGCCTGCGCGGCGGCGGCAATGCGCTTTTCAATCACCGGCCACGGCGTCAGCAGATCGCTCAGGCTGATATGACAAAAATCGTGCATCAATGGCGCGCCCAGCAGCGACGCGGCGGCGATGCTGGCGGTGATGCCGGCCACCAGCCTGACCTCCAGATCCAGCTGTTGCTGGCCGACCAGTTCCAGCACCAGCCCGGCCATACCGTAAATGCCCGCGTCGCCGCTGCTGATCAGCGCCACGTTGTGACCGGCCAGCGCCAGGTCGATCGCCGTCTGGCAGCGTTCGATCTCCTTGCACATGCCGGTTTTGATCACCTGTTTGTCACCGGTTAATGGCTTCACCAAATGGGTATAGGTTTTGTAGCCCACTACGATGTCCGCCTCGCGGATGGCCGCAATGGCGTCCTGCGTCATCATGGATTCACTGCCCGGCCCAATGCCGATTACGGTTAACATCAATGCGATACTCCCAGGGTAATGGTGACGCCCTGCCGACGCAGGGTATTGCCAACCAGCTTGCCGTCGCTCATCAGCCAGGCGACCGGTTGTGAAACGCTGCCGACGCCGACCGTTCGGCGTACAAATTCAGAAGCGGGGAAACGTTGTTCATGCGGGCTGAGTTCATCAACGCTGAACAACTCGAAAGGAACCCGCCAGCACTGCGCCAGTTGGTGCAACGCGGGTTCATCCCGCTTGATGGCGACGCTGCCGATGGCGCGCAACGCCAGCGGATCAAAATGGTTTTCCGCCAACTGCTGCGACAGCAGCTCAACCAGCGTTTGCAACGAGGTCGCCCGGCGGCAGCCGATCCCCGCCACCACGCGACGCGGCACCAGTTTGAACATCGGCAGGGGAAACGCGGGCAAGGCGTCGCGCAGCGTAACGCACACCAGCGCATCCAGCTGCGGCAGCGTATCCAGACTCTCCACCGGAATAAAGCCGCGCACATCGCAACGCGCGCGCTCCGCATACAAGGATTCATCCCACCACAGGCCGACCTTGCGCTCGCTGACCAGCATGTGATTCACCACTTTCACCGCATGGCGAAAGTCCTGTATTTCCGCATCCAGCTGCACCGCCAGCGTATCCAGCGCCGCCATCTGATTGACATCCGTGGCGGTGGTGATCACCGGATCGGCGCCCAGCACCCCCGCCAGATAGCGGGTCAACGCGTTGGCGCCGCCGACATGACCGGAGAGCAGGCTGATAACATGTTGCCCCTGCTCGTCAATCACCACCACGGCCGGATCGGTCATCTTATCGCTGACCAGCGGCGCGATAACCCGCACCGTCAACCCGGTGGCGCCCACCACAATCAGCGCGGTATAGCTTTTGAACGCTTCGCGCAGCGTGTCGCCGAAGCTGCCGTTAAACGCCGTAAAACCGGGTTCCAGCAATTTTTCGCTGGTGAAACAGGTCAGGGGCAAATGCGTTTGCAAGCGCCGGGCCAGACGCACGCCGCCGGGCGTCAGGCAAAACACGGCGATCGATTCAGGCTTGACGATATTCATGGCTAAACCCCGCGTCATAGAGTTTGGAATAGTGGTATTCATCGCCCAGGAAGGCGCCGACCAGAATGAGCGCCGTTTTGCAAATCGCCGCCGCCCGCACCTGTTCGGCGATATCGGCCAGCGTGCCGCGTACCGTGCGGCTTTCCGGCCAGGTGGCTTTGTACACTACCGCCACCGGCGTGGTCGTCGGATAGCCGCCGGCCGTCAGCCGCTCCACCACTCCGTCAATATTCTGTACCGACAGGAAGATGGCCATCGACGTTTGATGGGCGGCAAAGGCTTCCAGTTGTTCCAGCGGCGGCATCGGCGTACGCCCCTCGATACGGGTGATCACCAGGCTTTGCGCCACTTCCGGCACGGTGTATTCCACGCCGAGCTGCGCCGCCGCGCCAAGAAAGGCGCTGACGCCGGGAACGGAGACGAAACCGATGTCGTGTTGCGCCAGCGCTTCGCTCTGCTCGCGAATCGATCCGTACAGCGAGAGATCGCCGGTTTGCAGTCTCACCACCAGCTTGCCCGCGCGCGAACGGGTCACCATCAGCGAAACGATCTGCTCAAGCGTCATCCCGGCGCTGTCGTAGCACGCCGCCTGCGGCCGGCAGTAGCCGAGTAACTCGGTATTAATCAACGACCCGGCGTAGATCACCACGTCGGCCTGCTGCAATAAGCGGTAGCCTTTAAGCGTAATCAGCTCGCGGTCGCCCGGCCCGGCGCCCACAAACCAGATTTTGCGGGGATCAAACGTGCGCGGTTGTTTAGCCTGTTGCTGTGTCTCGTCATGCTCAGACATGTGTTCCCTCCTTGCAGCAGGAAATAAGATAGGTGGGGTTGTTCGGTTTAAAGTAATGGCCGCTGCCGAGCGGCGTCAGGGATGAAACCTGTAGCTGCGTACACGCCAGCGACGCCACATTCAGCGACTGCAGATGCGTCAGCGCCGTATTGAGGTTATCCAGCAGAATAAAGGTCAGCGCCAGCCGTCCGCCGGGGTGCAGGTGAGCCAACGACCAGTCGATAAGTTCCGTCAGCTGTCCGCCGCTGCCGCCGATAAATACCGCATCCGCCATCAGCGCCAGCGGTAATGGCGCGGCGCCGGCGATAATCTCCACATTGCCGCAACCGAACCGCCGGCGATTCTCTTCAATTAGCGCCAGCGCCGCCGGATTGCGTTCAATGGCGGTGACCTGAAGAGCCGGAAAACGCAGCGCCGCCTCCAGCGATACGCTGCCGGTGCCGGCGCCGACGTCAATCAGGCGTTGCGCGCCCGCCAGTTCCAGCCGTTCCAGCGCCAACAGCCGCACCGCTTCTTTGGTCATCGGCACCCGCTGGCCGCGTAAAAATTCATCATCATTCATTGAGGATCACCACCACATTCATGTCATAGCGTTGCGCCACCTTCTCCGGTGGCAGGCGATGGATACGTTCATCCGGCAGCGACAGGTTTTCGCCGATAATCAACGTGCGCGTCAGTTTCCGTTGCAAAATGGCGTCGGCGATGGCCCGCGGCCCGATAATTTTGTCGGTCACCATCGCCACCTTGTCGTGTTGCAGGATCCAATCGAAATCCGGCGTACGTCCGTGGCTGCTGGTGAGATAAAGATCATTCATATCCAGCGCGACGCGGGCGCACAGATACTGCACGGCGCTGATGCCGGGCACGATCAGCAGTTCATCCGTAGCGAAATGGGCGGACAGACGCTTGCCGATGCCGTACAGCAAGGGATCGCCGGAGGCGAGCACCGCCACCTGACGGGATTTGTGCTCGTCAAGCCACGCCAGCAGCCCGTCGATATCGGCATCCAGTTTGCGGGTCCGGCCGTGAAAGTCAGGAAACAGCGCCAGATGACGCGCCCCGCCGACCAATATGTCGGCGGCGGCGATCGCCTGCCGCGCTTGCGGCGTCAGATGCGCCAGAGAACCGGGGCCAATGCCGACGACCACAATCATCGCAGCGCCTCCACGATATCAGCCAGCGGCCGGTTGGTTCCCAGCACCTGGTTATCAAAAGAGAACAGAATGGCGTCAACGCGCGGCGGATCGTTGGAGAAGCGCATCATCTCGTTTACCCGTTCGCAAATGCGCCGGGCGATCCGCTCATACACCGCCTGCAGGCCGTGCTGCGCAATCACTTCCATCGCCGCTTCGGTGGTATCGCACTGATTAACCGCCAGCAAAACATCCTGGGACGCGCCCATCAGCGCCAGATTGGCGATCAGGGTTTCCATGCGCCCGTCGGCGATATGGCTGTGGGTGTGGAAAATCCCCGCCGCCACCTTGACCAGCTTGCCGGGATGGCCAATCAGCGCCACATGGCGGAATTTAAGCCTTACGGTTTCCTGCAACATGTAGCCGACGAAGTTGCTCATGGTCACCACCCGTTGTCCATCCAACCCGAGCTGTTCGCGCACGAACCGTTCGCCGTGGTTGCCGGGCACCAAAATCACCCGATCTTCGCCGGCGGCGCGTTTCATTTCCAACTCCAGCGCCAGCGAGCGTTTCCAGCTCTCTTCCGACATCGGCGTCACAATGCCGGTGGTGCCGATGATCGAGATCCCGCCGAGGATCCCCAGGCGTCCGTTGTAGGTTTTCTTCGCCCGCGCTTCGCCTTCCGGGGCGAAAATTTCTATTTCCGCGCCGCGCGCCGGGCCGATTGCCTCACGCACCGCGGCTTCAATGGTTTGCAACGGCGTGCGGTTAATCGCCGAGCTGCCTACCGGCAGGCCGATGCCTTTGCGCGTGACGGTGCCGACGCCTTCCCCGCCGCGAATATGAATATCGCCGTGCTCGCACAGGGTGACGCGGGCGAAAATCAGCATGCCGTGCGTGGCGTCCACATCGTCCCCGCCGTCTTTGCGGATCGCCGCCGTCGCCTGCCGGCCTTCAATCAGCGGCTGTTCGACGTTGAGATACAGCGTCACGCCGGAGGGGGTGACGATAGACACCTGATCGATCACCTGCTGGCGCAGCACCATCAGCGCCGCCACCTTGGCCGCCGCCGTCGCGCATGAGCCGGTGGTGTAGCCTTTCCGGTACTGCTTACCGTTGTGCCAGACGCTGTCCAACTGCATTTCCGGCTTTTGGCGATCGGCGTTCACAGCGTCTCCCGTATGCGATACAGAATGGCATTGACGATGGCGGCCGCCACATTGCTGCCGCCCTTGCGGCCGCGCGCGGCAATGCACGGCAGCGCGCTATTTATCAGCGCCGCCTTCGATTCCGCCGCGCCGACAAACCCCACCGGCACGCCGATAACCGCCAGCGCCGAGGCCGGTTTTTCCGCGCAATGCTCCAACAGCCGGAACAGCGCGGTCGGCGCATTGCCGAACACAAACAGCTTGCTGCCCGGTTCTTCCAGCGCCACATCCACCGCCGCCATCGAGCGTGTCATATTCCCGGCCTTCGCCCGCTCGACCACGCGCGCATCGCTGATAAAGCAGCGGCACTCGCAGCCCAGTTTCGCCAGCAGCGTTTTATTGATGCCCGACAGCGCCATGGTGGTATCGGTGTACAGCGTGCAGCCGGCGCGCAGGCCGTCGGCGATCCGCGTCACCACATCCGGCGAGAAATACAGGGTGTCCAGCCAGTCGAAATCGGCCGTGGTGTGGATCACGCGCTTAACGATCGCTTCGCGATCCGCATCGGCGAAACGGTAATCGGGCCGCTCGCTGGCGATGATGTCGCCGATAATGACAAAACTTTGCCGTTCGATGTCCTGCGGCTGCTGAAGATAGTTCATATGTCCGTTCCTTATGCCGTCATGACCGACAGCAGAAAATATGCGGCGCTAAACAGCATTAAGGCCAGTAAAGAAGCCACTTTCATCAGATTGATGCTGCGCGGGATATCGCTCAGGGTAATTTCCCGGCGTTCATCGCCAATCCAGGGTTTTTCTACCCGCTCGCCAAAATAGTTGTTCGGCCCGCCAAGCCGCACCCCCAGCGCCCCCGCCACCGTGGCTTCCGACCAGGCGCAGTTGGGGCTGGCGTGCTGGTAACGATCGCGCCAGCCGATGCGCCACGCCTGCCGATAATCGTCCTTTAGCAGCCAGGCGGCGGCGCTCAGCAGCAACCATCCCAACCGGGCGGGGACATAGTTCGCCAGGTCGTCCATCCTTGCGGAAACATAGCCGATCGACCGGTATTTCGAATTTTTGTAACCCACCATCGAATCCAGGGTATTCACCGCTTTGTAGGCCATCGCCAACGGCGCGCCGCCGATCAGCAGGAAAAACAGCGGCGCAATCACCCCATCGATGCTGTTCTCCGCCACGGTTTCCACCACCGCCCGGGTGATTTGCGGTCTCTCAAGCTGCGAGGTATCGCGCCCGACGATCCATGAGAGCTGTCGACGGCTTTCCTCCAACGTGCTCTGCCGCAATGCCTGATGAACCGCCAGCGCCGCGTCGCTCAGGCAACGCCCCGCCAGACAGGTGTAGATCATCCACACTTCCGCCAGCCAGCCGAGCCACGGATGGATCGCCGTCAGCAGCGCCAAAACGCCCCAGTTGACTCCCCAGGTGATGCCCACCACGGCCAGCCACAGCAATCCGCCGCCCAGCTTAAGCGCTCGCTCGCTGCGGCAGCAGGCGCGAATGCCCCGTTGCAGCCAGGCGATCAGATTGCCGATCCAGCGTACCGGGTGCGGCCAGTGCGGAGGATCGCCCAGCCAATAATCAAGTAAAAAAGCGACGAGCCAGGCCGCCGGCGTCAAGGTCATAGCGGCCTCCTGGCGGCGGAAAGCCAGCGATCGAGCACGCCGGGACGCTGGGCGAAATGAATATGCAGATAGCCGGCATAGGTCTGATCGAGCTGATAGCCGCCCTGCCATTGTTGGATCACGGCGCCGTCGCGGGATTTGGCGCAGTCGAAGACGGGAGATAGCGACGTGGAAAAATCGGAGTAATGGAACTCGTGCCCGCGCAGGGTTTCACCCGCCGCCGCCAGCAGCGTGTCCTGCTTCGCCCGCGCCTGACAATAGCCAAAGCGGGTCAGCCGTTTTCCCATCCGGCTTTCGCCGGGCAGAATACCGGTCATGGTATGACGCTGTCCGTCGAGCGTGGTCAGCCCCGTTCCCAGATACATCAGGCCGCCGCATTCGGCATATAGCGGGATCCGGCGCTGGTGCGCCCGATGCAGGGCGCGGTGCATCGCGGTATTGGCCGCCAGCTGCGGCGCGTAGATTTCCGGATAGCCGCCGCCGATATAAATCATCTGACAGTCGGGAAGCTGCTGGTCGTAAAGCGGACTGAAACGCTGGATACGCACCCCGGCCTGCTCCAGCAGATCCAGATTATCCGGGTAGTAAAAATTGAAGGCTTCGTCATCGGCTAACGCCAGCGTCAGGCCGTCGGCCAGCTCAGGCGCGGGCAGCGCGGGCGCCTCGCCGGCGGGGAATACCGTGTTGCCGCATAGCGCCAGCAGACGGTCTACCTCAATGGTTTCTTCCACCTGCCGGGCCAGTTGCCGCCAGCGGAGATCGTCATTAGCCTGTTCCTGCGCCGGGATCAGACCGAGGTGACGGGAAGGCAAGGTCACCTCTTCCATGACCGGCAGCCGCCCCAGCACCGGAACGCCGCAATAGTGTTCAATGGCATGGCGAATAAGCGCGTAGTGCTGCGCCGAACTGACGCGATTAACAATCACGCCCGCGATGTTCACCGCCGGATCGAAACGGCAGAAGCCCATCACGGTGGCCGCCACCGACGTCGATACCGCTTTGCCGTCCACCAGCAAAATCACCGGGCACCCCAGCTGCTTCGCCATCGCCGCCGTGCTGCAATAGTCCGGATCGGTGCCGTAACCGTCGTACAGCCCCATCACCCCTTCGATCACCGCCACATCGGCATGGCGCATGTGCTGGCGATATAAACCGTTCAGCGTTGCCGGCGGCAGCATAAAGGCGTCCAGATTGCGGGAGGCCACGCCGCATACCGCGCTGTGCCAGCCGCTATCCAAATAATCCGGCCCGACCTTGAAGGGCTGGACGGCAAGCCCGCGCCGCATCAACGCCCGCAGGATCCCCAGCGTGACGGTGGTTTTGCCGCAGCCGCTGCCGGTACCGGCGATCACAAAGGCTTTTTTATCCGTCCCGCGCTTATGCGGTTTTTTTTCACTGCAGCCTGACATAAAAAATCCCGACGTTTCGGCCGGGATATGCAGTGTCAAAAGAGTACGCGCAGCCAGCATTGCTGACGCACGCATCGGATGACAACCCGCTTCCCACCGAAGGAGTTGAATATATACATACCCTAAATAATTCGAGTTGCAGGAAGGCGGCGACGCAGCGAATCCCCGGGAGCTTACACCAGTAAGTGACTGGGGTGAGCAAGGAAAGCCAACGCACCCGCAACTTGAAGTATGACGGGTATAGCTTGTCAGGTCGGTCTTCTGGCTTAGCGTCATCCTCCTCCGCGCCTTCCCAATCTTACGATCAGTGGCTCTCCCCTTCATTTTTGCAATCCATCGGGGATACGGATTTGTCGGCATCACAGCAGCGGGGGCTGCGGGGGATTCTCACCCCCTTCCCAGCAGAATCATTTGAAAAGATTCTTACCTGACAGCGATACAATGGTTATTTCATTTTTAACTTTTTATTTACACCGCATTAGCGTTTATATGCCTGCTATATCTTTTTAAATAAACTGTTCATCGTCATCTTCCCTAACCCCGTCATTGCCGCGTAGGCGGGAATCAGTCAATGACCGTCCACGGTTTCAACAGGCGATCCCCGCCTACTGACGCGTGGTGGTTGGCGCAGATGACAGTGGTGGCTGACGGTCGACGATGGTGGTGTGCACAAGGATGAAAACCGTAAGACCACGTTTATCGTCAAACTCAATATAGCCCTTTCATGCCAAAAAAAATGGTGAACTTTATCGTTTAGCGATGCTTATTTTCGCGCAGGAATAACAAATTATTGTTCTCTTCATCGCGAAAATCCGCACTATTCAGTGCCGGTATGATAAAAGTCAAATAGCAAAATTTTGTCATCATGCGTTATGCCGCCCCACCATGCCGATGAGACATATCACAAATTCATACCCACATTAGCCAAGATATGCATCATACTGAATCCAGGATTCAATCCCTTGATGTCGTGCAATAAATGGAGAGGAAAATAGAATGCAGAATATACGTGGTTTTGCTGCGCTTGATGCCGCCAGCCCGTTAGTCCCACATCAGTTTGTCCGCAGAGATCCGCGAGAAGATGATGTGGTCATCGATATTGTTTATTGCGGCGTGTGCCATTCCGACATCCATATGGCGCGCAACGAATGGAAAAACAGCCATTACCCCATCGTCCCCGGACATGAAATCATCGGCAAGGTCGTTGGCGTGGGTAAATCAGTCACGCGATTTAAAGAAGGCGACTGGGCCGGCGTCGGCTGCATGGTGGATTCCTGTCAGCAGTGTGACGCCTGTGAAGACGGCCTGGAACAGTATTGTGAAGAAGGTATGACTCTGACCTACGGCGCGGTCGACCGTCACGATGGCCTGCCGACCTTCGGCGGTTATTCCGAGCGGATCGTCGTTTCCGATAAATTCGTGCTTCGCCTATCCGATAAGCTGGATATGAAATCCGCCGCGCCGTTGCTGTGCGCCGGGATCACCACCTACTCGCCGCTGCGCCACTGGAATGTCGGACCGAGCGATAAAGTCGCCGTTGTCGGTCTGGGTGGACTGGGCCACATGGGGCTGAAGTTTGCCAAAGCCATGGGGGCTGAAGTCACGCTATTCACCCGTTCGCCAGGCAAAGAGCAGGAAGCGCGCCGCCTGGGCGCGGATCGCGTGATCATCTCTTCCGATGACGAGCAAATGAAAATCGCCGCCAACACTTTCGATATCATTCTTGATACGGTGCCGATGCAGCACGATCTCAATCCCTATCTGGCCACGCTGGCGCGTGACGGCACGCTGATCCTGGTCGGGCTGATTGAGCCGATTGAACCGACGGTGCACAGCGCGCCGCTGGTCATGGGCCGTAAAGCCATTGCCGGATCCCTGATTGGCGGTATTCAAGAAACCCAGGAGATGCTGGATTTCTGCGCCGAACACGGCATTAGCTGTGACGTTGAGATGATCAACATGCAGGATATCAACACCGCCTACGAGCGTATGCTGAAAAGCGACGTGCATTACCGCTTTGTGATTGAAATGGCTTCTCTGAAAGAGAGCTTCTAACGTTGTAACGGCATCAGAGTGCCATCCCCTCGCTTATGGTACTCTGATGCCGGTAATAGGTAGCAAAAACAGACGAGATAGTAATGAGCGAACACGGCGGCAATATACTGGAAATGGCATTAAAAATCGGCGTGGATGCCACCGACATTATCGATTTCAGCGCCAATATCAATCCGCTGGGCATGCCGGACTCGCTGAAAGCGGCGATAGTCAGCCAGCTTGAATGCGCCGAGCGTTATCCCGATGTGGAATACCGCGAGCTGCACGCTGCGCTTGCCCGCGTTCACGGCTGTGAAGCCGGCAATATTATCGCCGGTAACGGCGCTACCGAATTAATCTATGCCGCGGCGCAGTATCTTCAACCACGCCGGGCGCTGCTGCTGACGCCGGGATTTACCGAGTACCGCCGCGCATTACAGCGGGCCGGCTGTGTGATTGATGATTACGCCATGACGGAAGCGGACGGCTTTCAGCCCGATGAGCGGCTGCTGGCGGCGCTGGACGATACGCACTATGACTGTCTGTTTATCGCCACCCCCAATAACCCGACCGGCCTGATGCCCGATCCCCAGTTGCTACTGGCCATCGCCGAGCGTTGCCAGCAGCGGCGAACCGCGCTGATCGTCGATGAAGCCTTTATCGACTTCCTGTCCGACGCGCCGGGACTGATCCCGTACCTATCCGCATTCCCTCAGCTTTATATTCTGCGCTCGCTGACCAAATTTTTCGCCATTCCCGGCCTGCGTCTCGGTTATCTGGTCAGCGGCGATCGGAACGCCATCAGCGCGATGAAACGCGCGCGCGAGCCGTGGACCATCAATGTGTTCGCCGCGCTGGCCGGTGAAATTATTCTGGACGACCACGCCTATATCGCGGCGACGCACCGCTGGCTGGCCGAGGCGCAGCGCTGTCTCTATCAGGAACTGTGCGCCATGCCCGAGCTTCGCGTCTGGCAGCCGGCGGCCAACTATATTTTTCTCCATTGTCTGCGACCGGAAATCGACCTTCAGCAAGCGTTGCTGACCCACCATATTCTGATCCGCTCGTGCGCCAACTATCCTGGTCTGACCGCCAGCCATTATCGGGTCGCTATCAAAAGCGACGCCGACAACAGACGGCTGATTACGGCGCTGCATCAGGTTTTCGGCCATGGCTGAGGCGCGGTGCCCGGCCTCCTGCGGCGAGCTGATTCAGGGCTGGATCCTCGGCGGTGAGAAGCTGATCTCCTGCCCGGTAGACTGGTTCAGCACCGTGTCGGTCACGGATGGCAAGCCGGGATTGCATGAGCGCCCGCGGATGCGGCGCATGCTGGAAACGGTAGTCGCGCATTTCGGTCACCCGGCGGATACCACGCGCGGATTGCACATCGATTTTACGTCTACCATTCCGGTAGCCAAAGGAATGGCCAGCAGTACCGCCGATATCGCCGCTACCGCGCTGGCTGCCGCCCGCCATCTGGGGGAAACGCTGGATGAAGCGACCCTCGCCGCGCTGTGCGTCCGGCTGGAGCCGACCGACAGCACGCTGTTTCGCCAGCTTACGCTGTTTGATCATCAAACCGCTGAAACCGCCATTTCCTGCGACTGGCTGCCGGCCATCGATATCTTGCTGCTGGAAAGTCCGCAAACGCTGGACACCGCCGACTACCACCGCCGCGATCGGCGGCAGGCGCTATTGCATCACGCCGGAGAGCTGGAGCGCGCCTGGCAGTTGTTCCGCTCGGCGGTTGCCACACAAAATCGCCACCGGCTGGGGGAAGCCTGCACTCTCAGCGCCATTGCCAGCCAACAGACGCTCAGCAAACCGGCCTTTAACACGTTGCTGGATGTGGTCGAAGCCAACGGCCTTTACGGCTTGAATGTGGCGCACAGCGGCAGCGTAGTCGGACTGTTGCTCGATCGCCGCCGTCACGATGTGGAGAAAATAAACCGGCAGTTACATCAGCGCGCAATTACGCGGCATTACCCTATTCAATATCTGTTGCCGATGATCGCCGGCGGCGTGCGGTGATGGGGATATCCATAGAACGGCGAGGAGTGACAGCGGGACAACATCCGCGGCAGAACGCCCCGGATGCCGTGAGAACGTTAGTTATTTCCAGCGGACTGCTGTAAATAGTCAGTCAGAAACGCTTGCGCATTCCCCTGATCGGACAGGTCTTTGCTGTAGCCGATATGAACGGGTTGCGCTTCACCCGGCAGGTAAAGTTCACCGTAACCCTGATTCAAAATCAGTACGACAAACTTGTTGTTATTCACGTTCAGCCAGTAACGGGTACTATTGGACAGCTTTTCAACGTTCATCTTCTGGATTTTACCGTTCCAGTCATGATCGATGCCGGTAATCTGCACTAACGCCTGTGACTCCGCTGGCTCGCCAATACGTAACGTCCATACCTGCGCCCCTTCCGTTCCCTGATATGCCTTCACAATATTGGCAATCGGCGGTCGCGGCGTTTCTGCGTAAGCGCCGCTGATACCTGCCATCTGCGCCAATGAGAGCATCGCCACCAGGCCGAGTATATAACGTAATTTTTGCATCATTCCATTCCTGTATTCGGACAACCGTTGTCTTACACAATATAAAACCGCAGCGAATAATAACATCAACATCATTACGTTAGCATCGTTAATGGCGTCGACATAAAAAAGGAAAACGCGGGAAAGGGATAGTAAAAAAACAGGCAGGAGAAACCTGCCTGTGAATGGTATTTATTCCTGGTATGGCGGGCAAAAACTTAACGTGGCCCCATCTGACTGTCATGCGTATCCTGGAAGCCGTGACCACCACCGTGACCACCACCGCCATGGCCGCCGCCGCCCGGAGGCGGGAACAGGCAACCACTTAACGCCGTGATTAATGTAATCACCCCAATGATTTTAAATATACGACTCATGTTTACCTCAGTATTGATGGGATATCACGAGAGAATAATAAAAGTACAACAATCAGCAAACAATGCGGAATCATCCTGAAAATATCCTTATAAACATCTAGTTACATCAGCCTACTTATTCTTGATTCAATCAAAACAACTTCCTGATTCCAGGATATTTATTGGTCGGCAACGCGGTGCCGACCGGCTCGCGTATAAACAGGCTGTTCAGATCGGCTACGTTCGATAGAGGTTTAGACGCTTCACGCGGCTTTCAAAACGTTCCAGACGCTGTTTCAGCTTATCGCGGTTGCGGCCCGCCACGCAGTGCAGCAGAACGTTGAGCGCATTGACCAATCCGGCGGTGGATTCCAGTATCAGCCCGGTTTTGGTGGTGATCGTGACAATATGCGGGGTATTCATGTATTTGGCGATGCCGTACTCATCGGTGAAAACCACCAGATCGGCTTTTTCCCTAATACATTCATTGGCAAAGGCGATGCCTGCATCCGCATAGGGAGCGATATCGATGAGCAGGACACAGCACTGTTTGTCGTAACTATCAATCCACCCGCCCAATACGCCGCCATAAAGATCAAGGAACTCGACATTGGCTCTCACCAGCGACAGTCGGTTGGCGAAATCCTCCGTCAGGCCGCGGATCGTCTGAAAACCACAGACAAAAACATGCTCGGCCTGACTGACGCACTGGACAATATCCTGCCAGTGCTGGCTGCCGATTTGCTCCCAGAATTTAACCAGCGCCTCTATCTCATTATTGAGATGCACGGTTAAATCGTCGTTTTGCTGCTCGACACGCGCCAGCAAGGTGGTATTGAGCAATGACTTTACTCTTACCTCATCGCGCAGATCTTCCTTCAGTCCCTTTAATCCTTTGTAGCCCAAGCGGCGGCAGAAACGGCTAACGGTATTAGGACTAACGCCACTTTTTTGAGCAAGTGTTGCACCATTTTCGAACGCGATATTCTCAAGATTTGCGTTGATATAGGCCCAAAGCGTCCTTTCCGCTGGCGTCAAATTGCCTTCCAGCTTTTCCACCCTGGCGTCAAGCATAGTGTTACCTCATTGATAGAAAAAGGTATATAAATACCAAATATAAATATCGTGACATAAAAATACCTTAAACCGCCATCCTATCCTTTCCTTGGCATATTAATTGCAAAGTAATCCCAAAAGACATAATTCTGTCAAACAACATATCAGTTTAGTCCCCATGGCTAAATAGCAAACCCACCGGAGAAGAAAAATGTACATCATTAACAGGCTAAGTTGGATGAAGGGCATCATTTTCGGGTTAGTATTATCATGCGTATTCAGTAGCTTACCGGCGAAAGCGGCGGGTGAGTTACGGCTATATAACTGGGGGGACTACATCAACCCGGAAGTCCTGACGCGATTTACCCAGGAAACCGGCATTAATGTAAAACTCGATACCTATGGCAGTAATGAAGAGATGCTGGCCAAAATACAGGCCGGGGCCAGCGGCTACGATATCGTCTTTCCTTCCGTGCATATGCAGGACGCCATGGCGGCGCTGAAGCTGTTGGCGCGTACGGATATTAACCTCTCCCCCGACTTTAAACATATCGACCCGGCGTTTTTACGGGCCAAGAGCGACCCCACCGGCGAATATTGTCTTCCCTACGCCTGGGGCACCGTCGGCATTTTCTATAACAAGAAAAAAGTCGATAAGCCGATTACCTCCTGGAAAGATTTCTTCGCCGAAGCCGAGAAAGGGAAAAAGGTGATCATGCTCGATGATATGCGCGAAACGCTGGGCGTTGGCTTAATCGTTAACCACAAGTCCGTCAACACTTCCAATCCGGACGATCTGAAGCTGGCATCCGACTGGTTAACCGCGCGCAAGCCATTAATATCCGCATTGACCTATGAAAGTATTCCGCTGGTGCAATCCGGCGACGTGGCGGCCGCGCACTATTTTGTCGGCGCGCTGATGTACGTGTCGCAGGATCCGGAAAATCTGGCGTACGTCATTCCTGATGAGGGCGCAACCATGTATCAGGAAAATATGTGCGTATTGACCAGCGCGCCGAATAAAGAGAATGCGAAAAAGTTTATGGAGTTCTTTTTGCAGCCTGAAATTGCGGCGATGAATACCGCGCAGCAGATGAACGGCACGCCAAACCGCGATGCCGTAGCGTTACTCCCCGATGCATTGAAAAACAATCCGGCAGCCAATCCGCCGGAAGAGATCCGCCAGAAACTACAGATATTCGGCGATCTGGGCAAAGATCTGCGCCTGTACGACAGAACCTGGACACGATTCCGCAGCGCGAACTAATCCGTAGCGTCACCATCGCGCATCGAACCGGCATGGCTCGATGCGCGTAATGAAAGCGCATGAGATGACCATGACTGCGCGTCTCAGCACCACATTTAATCAAACCCGACCCCAGGGTATTTCGCATTTGGGATAGACAATGAGTCATGACCACCACTTTCGTACCGTCGTGTCGCTTGACAAGGCCGTTAAATATTACCAAACCCCTGAAGGCAATAGCGTCAAGGCACTGGACGACCTCTCTTTTTCGGTAAAAGACAATGAGTTCGTCACACTGCTTGGCCCATCCGGATGCGGCAAAACCACGCTACTCAGGATCATTAGCGGGTTCGAGCAGTTGGATGCCGGAGAATTATTGATCTTAGGGAAAAAAATGAACCACATACCGCCGCATTTACGGCCGGTGAACACCGTGTTTCAAAGCTACGCCCTATTTCCCCATATGAGCGTGGCGGATAATGTCGGTTACGGCCTGGATATTCGCGGCGTATTGCGTGAGGAGCGCAACCGCCGCGTGGCGGAAACGCTGGAAATGGTGGGAATGCTGAATATGGAAAAACGCCGCCCAGCTCAGCTCTCCGGCGGTCAGCAGCAACGCGTCGCGCTGGCGCGCGCCATTATTAATCATCCGACGCTGTTGCTGCTGGACGAACCGCTCTCCGCGCTGGATCGCAATCTGCGCAAAAGTATGCAGCTCGAACTTAAACGCCTGCAGTCCGAACTCGGTATCTCGTTTATTTTCGTCACCCACGATCAGGACGAAGCCCTGACCATGTCCGATCGCATCATCGTGTTGAATGGCGGCAAGATACAGCAGAACGATAAGCCGGCGGCGATTTACCATACGCCGACCAACCCTTTTGTGGCCGGCTTTATCGGCGAAGGCAATATGATTGCCGCAGAGGTCAGGCAAAAAATGGCCGGAACAGTATTGCTAGCCAGTGAAACGGGAGGATCCTGGCTGGCGAGCGACCGTCAACCTTGTCAGGAGGGGGAGCGGTTATGGCTGTTATTGCGACCTCAGCATTTCCACCTGGTAAAACCGAATGACGACCAGACTCGCTATGCCGAAGTCCGTGGCGTTATCAGTCAGGTGATTTTTATGGGAACCGATATCGAGGTCATTCTGCATTCCGCGCAGGGAGACATCATTAAGGCGTTGATTCATCTGACCGATTCCGCACGCCAAGACGATCTGTCGCCGGGAAATGCCATCACGCTTTGGTATGCCGTTACCGCTTGTCATCTGTTGCCGCGCTGAGGGTTCCCATGTCTGAATGGAAAAAATCTATTCCGCTTATCGGGCTGTTATCGCCAGTGACCCTGCTGTTGGCAATCTGCCTGTTTATTCCGCTGGCGATCATGGTGGTATTCAGCATACTCACGCCGGGCATGTATGGCGGCGTAGAGTGGAGTTATTACTCTGACAACTATGGCCGCATATTGGGCTGGGCGGACGGAACGCAGGAAGAGTTTGATATTCTTTATCTGAAAATCATTCTGACGTCCTTTCGTATTGCCTTAATGAGCGTGGTCATTTCTCTGATCATCTGCTATCCGATCGCATTCTGGGTAAGAAACAAATCGCCCAGGATTCGTAATTTCTTATTATTCCTTATCACCTTGCCTTTTTTTGCCAGCCTGATTGTTCGCCTCTACGCCTGGGTATTGATTCTGCGCCCGACCGGGTTTCTGAATACCGTGTTGCAAACGATGGGGGTAATCGCCCGGCCGCTGGATCTGATCTATACCGAACAAGCGGTATTAATAGGCATGGCGTATATCTACATCCCCTTTATGTTTCTTCCGGTTTACGCCAGCGTCGAGCGGCTCGACCATCATTTGATTGAGGCCTCCTATGACCTGGGCGCCAACCGGGTTAAAACCTTCTTCCGGGTTATCTTTCCGCTGACGCTGCCCGGCGTGATTTCCGGCTCCATCATGGTGTTCATCCCCAGCCTCGGCAATTTTATTGTGCCCTCGCTGCTGGGGGGCGCAAAGGTGGTGATGATCGGCAGTTTAATCGAACAACAGTTTCTCTCCGCCAGAAACTGGCCGTTTGGCGCCGCGCTGGCCATGTTGCTGATGTCGATGGTTTTATTCGCGCTGTTGCTCTATCTGTATCTGAGCAGTCGCTATTCCCATGCCGGCGCCGGCGGAATATCAAGCAGGAGGAACGATGAAGAGTAATATTGTTTCACGGATAATGGCATGGCTATTTAATTGCTATGGCGTGCTGTTCTTTCTTTTTCTTTATCTTCCCATATTTCTGATTGCGATTTACTCCTTTAACGCCAATCCCATCAATATGATGATATGGCAGGGATTCAGTTTTGACTGGTATTTATCGCTGTTCGGCATGAGTAATCATCTTGCAGACAATGCGCTGTATATCGACTCCACCGATCAGGTGCTCAATGCGTTAAAGAACAGTTTAATCATCGCGCTGATCACCACCGTTATTTCGACGATCATCGGCACCATGACCGCACTGGCGTTAATGCGCTACCGTTTCTATCTCAGAGGGTTCTACCGATTCCTGCTATACATGCCGATGATGATGCCGGATATCATATTAGGCATCGCATTGCTGATATTTTTCGTCAACGCGGGTATTCCGTTGGGAAGAACCTCGATTATTCTCGGCCACTGCACCTTTTTGTGCAGCTACGTTTTTCTGATTGTCAGCGCCCGGCTGGCGGGAATGGATACCCGGCTGGAAGAAGCCTCTTATGATTTGGGCGCAAACAGCTGGGTGACGTTTCGGCGCATTACGCTACCGATGTTATTACCCAGTATTATTGGTGGCGCGTTATTGGCGTTTATTATTTCCATGGACGATCTGGTTATCACTTATTTTATCTCCGGCGTTGACGCCACCACCCTTCCCGTTCAGATATACGGCATGATCAGGCGCGGAATAAAGCCTGAAATCAATGTCATCGCCACGCTGTTGATTTTGGTATCGCTGCTAATCGCCGCAGCGGGTTTATATCTTAGAAATAGAAATGAAAATAATTAAAGGAAAGTCATGATGGCAAAACTCAGAGCCCGCCAATTGGGATTACGGTTTCCCGGTACGACAGGAAAATATAACGCCATCACCGATGTTGACGGCGTGCTGGTCGGCTATCGCACCCTTGATGCCATCAGCCAGGATGGCAAGCGCATCAAGACCGGCGTCACCGCCATCTTGCCCAGAGGATACCAAACGCTACCGCAGCCGGTATGGGCCGGCTACGATGCGTTAAACGGCAATGGCGAAATGACGGGGGTGCATTGGATAAAGGATGGCGGCTATTTCGTCGGGCCGGTGTGTCTGACCAACACCCACTCTGTCGGCACAGTACATCAGGCGGCCGTCAAATGGATGCTGACCCAGTACCGCGATACCTGGGAGGAACACCATATCTGGGCGATGCCGGTGGTGGCTGAAACCTATGATGGCGTGATCAACGACATCAACGGGCTGCATGTCACCCAGGATGACGCGTTGGCCGCGCTGAACTCGGCACGTTCCGGCACGCCGGAGGAAGGCAACGTGGGCGGCGGCAACGGCATGATTTGCTATGGTTTCAAGGGCGGAACCGGCACCTCGTCACGCCGTTTTACTATTGAGGATCGCCAATATACGCTGGGTGTTCTGGTGCAGGCCAATTACGGCCAGCAGGATTGGTTTGAGCTGTTCGGCGTTCCCGTCGGAACATTAATGGAATCGTCGTCGTCCGGGATGCTGCGCGAACGAGGCTCCATCATCGTGGTGCTGGCGACGGATGCCCCGATGATGCCTCATCAGCTCCAGCGGTTAGCCAGACGGGCGGCGCTGGGGATTGCCAGAAGCGGGAGTCCGGGCGGCAATAATTCCGGCGATATTTTTCTGGCGTTCAGTACCGCGAATGCCGATGCCCTGCCGCAGACCGCAACGGCGCACCGCTCGTTCCAGTATCTGAATGATGAATATTTTGATGTAGTCTACCAGTCGGCGGTAAATTGCACGCACGAAGCGGTTATCAACGCGATGCTTGCCGCCGAAGATGCGCCGATGCAAAAACCCGCGGGGATGTGTAAAGCGATCGATCCGCAGGCGCTGTATGAGGTAATTAAACGCATGAATCCCGCCGCGGTCACTCCTTAATGGTTCTCTCCCTTTCAGCTGTCTCTTAGTCGCATTTTTATGCGGACTTAGAGACAGTTTCGTGCGCCACAATACCGCCATTTTCATGCTATGTCGTAGCACGCGCCCGACTCCGGGGAGAGGCCGTCAATAACGAGGGGCTACGGCCTGGATGTGTTGTGCGTTATTTTTGCAGGCGGTTAATGTGGA
The DNA here is from genome assembly GCF_002291445.1 of Brenneria goodwinii. Taxonomy (NCBI): domain Bacteria; kingdom Pseudomonadati; phylum Pseudomonadota; class Gammaproteobacteria; order Enterobacterales; family Pectobacteriaceae; genus Brenneria; species Brenneria goodwinii. Next base: position 2,625,349 of record NZ_CP014137.1, read on the forward strand.
TGGTCAGGAACATGATCTCATCGGTCGTCAGTTGGCAGTTATAGTTTTTTTCCACATAGTCATACACTTTCATGGCGCAGGAAAACGCCTGCGGCATCAGCTCCCTGATCCCTTGATAGATGCTGTCGTCGCCATGGCTGACCGTACTGCGGTTCAGCAACCGTAAGGCAAAGAACTTGAGATGAGTGATAAGGCGATGATAATCCAGCGAGTTTTCATCAAACTGGATATGTAGATCATATTTAAGGATGGTCAGAATATCTTTAATGATCCCCGCGCTCTGCATGGTGCTGTGCATGTCGCTGTTATTGCGGGCATTGGCTAAATGCAGGGCGATAAATCCCGCTTCATCTTCCGGCAAATCGATATCCAGCCTTGAGCGAATCAGCGACAGCGCTTCCAGCCCTACCGCATACTCGCTGCTATAGAACTGTTTTATATCCCACAACAGGGCATTTTTGATGATCTGCCCTTTTTTATGACGCTGCACCGCAAAATTAATGTGATCGCTTAATGCCAGAAAAAGAGTGTCTTGCACGTTCAGTTGCAGTTTATGCTGCGCCAGCGTAATGATTTGCTGGGTCACCGTCAGATAGGCAACGGGAATTTCCGCCAACAGCTGCGACAAAACGTCGGCCATGTCGTCCGTTTTCTTGATAAACTGACTTTCGATTCGTTGAGGATCAACGTCATCCCCCTCTTTTTTGCCAAAGCCAATCCCTTTACCAATGGCTACAACTTCCTTGTGATCCTCCCTCATCAGCAAAACTGCGTTATTACTCAGTATTTTTTTCACTTTCATCACGTCATCTCGGCTTGCAGCACGCCCGGTTGCAGGAAAAGGAAGGCCGGCAGAATCATAGCGCCCTTTCCCTTCTTTATAACGAATTATAATCCGTTATGTTTGATGATCCGCGTATACCCCATACGGATCCGCCGCCAACCGGCCCCGGTGCTTTTTAGGCGAGCCGTGTTGTGTTCGCCATCAGTCCCATTGGCGTTGCTTACTTCGCTTTTCTTTGCAGGGCGGCTGGGAAATAGGCACAAAAAAAACCTGAGACGAGCCATGTCGGTAATAACATGACTCGTCTCAGGTTTCGCTCAGGTACGACCTAATAACGTCCTTACTGCGGAGTTATATCCGCTAATTAAGGCTAACTCAAATGCAAACAGAGCAATATGTGATGAACATCACCGTTAATCAGTACCCGGTCTTTGCCTTGCAAGTACGACTGGCGTCATCCTCGCCTACGGAAATGACGACGTTGGATCATAAAATCAGGGCCGTTAAACGGATTTAACGGCCCTGGGGAGAATTACCGCGGTACGTAGGATCGACTTAATCAGTTATCCGTAACGCCATACAGCGAAGTGCGGCGCTGCAGCATTTGTCCGCCGTCACGCGTTAACGGCACCCAACCGACGGAACCGCGTTTCACGGTTGGCTCGGAGAGCATCAGATCGAACGGTATGGAGATATAGAAGCCTTTGGTAAAGCTGCCTTCGCCATATTCACTGGAGCTGACGTCTGTTTTCGTGGCAAAGGCGCCGGCGACAATACCGCTGTCAAAGCGGCGGGACAGATCGAGCGTCACCCCTTTGTCGCCCGCCAGATAACGCCCAACGCTGACCTTCGCCACCGCGCCTTCCACGAACGGCAGTTCCCAGTACGCCGTCAAATGGCCGGTCACGACGTCGTAATCCGCCGTCTTCATCATGTTGTCCCAGTCACGCTGTTTGACGTAGTTGACATCCATGCCAAGCGCCCAGCTTTGCCCGTAAGGCCGATACAGCACTTCGGAGCCGACGCCGGCGTACATCATTTCCAGATAGCCGCCGTACACCTGGCTATACCAGTCCGGCGCCGGATTATCCATGCGCGTCAACTGTAAATTGGTCAGCATCAGATCGGAAGACGTAACATATTCCCGGATCCGGGTTCTGACTCGCGGCAATGCCGCGCCATCAGCCGGAGGCGCCGTGTAGTTGAACTTATCGTAGTTATCCAACAGGTTCAGGGATGCCGTTCCGCCGATCGTCCAGTGGTCGCTCAGGCGATAGTCCACATTGCCCTTCAGCGCGATCTGATACATATAGAATGATTCAGGACCGCCGATGGATTGCGTCAGAGCCGGTTCCAGCGAATAGGAGAAACGTTGCGGTTCGGTGAGCAACACCTGCTGCCCGCGAATATCCGCCACAGGCTCTGAACGGTGTGTTTGCGGTTCCGGTTGACCCAGCGGCGTCTCCGCCTGCTGCACCTGCCGGAACGCTTTAGCATCCACTTGGGTGCTGGCGATCGGCATCCGCTGGTTGCGCTTCACAATATGGTATTCATCAACGCCTTCCGGCACATGATTAGCCAGTATCGTGGCTGCCCGTTGATTGGCTTCATCGTTATCACGATATTTATCCTGCTGAGCAACCACCGTGACCTGACGTTGGTCGGCATAAATATCCGCCCCGTTATACCCGGCTTTGTCATCCAGCTCTTTCGCCACCTGCTGCCAATTCGTCCCTTTTCCGTCATTAACCGGAGCATAAACCGGCGGAGCGTCATCAAGACGCGCCGGTTTCAGCTTGTTGAAGTTAGTGCGCAGAGTAAAGCCCCACATCAGCGTGTTGCCACGCTGCCAGGACAATGTGGTATCCAAGAGATCCCCGACGCGGTACACCATACCGAGGTTAAACGGAGAGTCCTGCTTTATTTTTTCACTCCGCCCGCGATCGGCGGCCTCGTTGCTATAATCATTCGCGTCATATTCCAGCTTCAGACGCAGCGGATCCCACGGCGTTTGATATTCAACGCCGCCGAATAGCGCCGCCGGTCCGTGGAAGAAGTTCTTGACCTCAAATTTGCCGGTATCGGTGTTAGCCGTGCGGGTACAGAAACTATCCTTCAAGGAACAGGCCGGGTTTTTGATATTGCCGCTTTCCGCCATATTCCCCCACCCCATACCCAGGGTGAAGTCAAAAGGCCCGATACGTTTGCTGGCCACCAGATATTCACTGTCGAATAATCCGGTCCCGGCGATATCACGCAAGCCCAGAGACACATCCGGCATCCAGTAGCTTTCCTGCCACAGGCGCGCCTTTAGATCGAATCCCTTATCTTTATAGGTTTGATCGCCGCTGAATCCGGGGTTATTACTATAAGGACGAGTTCGGATATCGGTGTAGCGAACGGTGGTTTCCAGCCAGTCTAATAACTGCAACGATACCGAGTAGCGCCGATATTGGTCGTTATCACGATAGTTGACGCTGAATTCGCCCGTTTCGGCCATGCGGGCCGTCGGCATTTGCAGCAGCCCGGTGCCGCCGAAATCAGATTGCGATACGCCAGCCGGCTTATAGCGGGTATTGGCGTTGGTCACCTCGTTTTCCTGCGTCGCATCCGCCGCTATCGCCTGGGCGCTTAAAATGCTGCCGATCGCCAACGACAGACAGCCCAGTTTAAAGTTTCTGTTTTTTATCATTAGTGTGGGATCCGGTTTGCAAGATAGTCAGCAAGTTGATCGTTTAGCGATGCCATATCATCGGGCAATACCGAAGGATCAAAACCAATAAACAGCGTTTCGCCAGCGGCGGGCTCAATATGCCGTTGATTCCACAGCGCCAGAGGTACCTTGCGCCATACGCCGTTACCGCCGATCAGATAGCCAAAGCTTTTATCGGCCCCCGCCAAAAGACGCCGACCGGAAATATAGCGCTCAACCGACCACCCGGAACGCAAAGCAACCTTGCCCGACGTTTCCAGTTCGCCGACATCCGCAGAGGTATTAATCAGGCCAATAAGTGAAAAACTATCGGAATACGGCGCGATGTACAGCGCATACTCGCCGACCAACGGCCGGTTGTTCTGCGGATAAACACGCACACGATCGGGATCGAGATCGGTATGGATTCGGCCGGCAATGTTGATTGGTTCCAGCGTTTTACGCAGCAACCACGCCGAGATCGCCAAATCGCCATCACCGGAATTACGCCAACGCGTTTCCAGCTCCGCCAGCTTTTCTCTTAGCGTATCGCCCTGCTGATACGCTTTTTGCGTGGTGGCAAAATCAGATATTAACGCCGCCTGCCAATTTACATTTCCCGGCAACGCGGCCTGTTGGTAGAATTTTTCCAGACGCGTGCCATCATCAAGTTTTACAACCGCGATGGTTTGCTGAGGATCTTTCACGGTTAATTGGGCGGCGGTCGCCGACCCGCAAACCAGCAGCAATAAAGTAGCCATACGAGTGAGTGACAACATTTAAGCTAAGCCCCTTATTGTACGTATGGTTTTAAGACGGTGAATTTCACCAGCGCCATATCCGGCCCCATATACTGATGGCTCTGTACAACCTGGCCATTCGCCGGATCGAGCCAATAGCTATTGGTATAAGTTTCATTCAATGAAGGGACGCTAACCAGCTCATCGAAACGCATCAGTTCACGTGACCGATCCAAAATCCGCACCGTTTCTCTGCCTCGAGGCTGGAAAACGGAGGTTAAGTCATATCCGCCCCGGAAAACCTGGGACCACTCAACCCGAGTTTGCCATTTCATCGGCGTAGTGGATTTCAGTAACCCTAAGGTCAGCGGATCCTGTGCAAGATTACTGACGTTGGTAATATCTTCCCCAAACCCCAGCGTTTTGACTAACCGGCCGTTTTGAGTCACCACCATATTCTTGTCTGCGGCAATCCACTTCAACTGCTGTTGTTCAGCAAATACCAACACGACAAAGGCCTGAGGCGCCTTACCGACTTTTAGATAAGCGGAAGCATAGGGAGTGTTTGCAACCTGTTGCGCGGTAACTTGCGTATCATCCTGCCCTAAAAAAGCCAGCTTCGCCGTTTTTCCCAATGACTCCATCTTCTGAGAACAACCGATCAGGAGGATGGACAAAATCGGCGCGGCAATCAGCATATTCATTTTTGCCATTCGTTTTACTGTCGTCATTTGTTTTATTTTTATCACTGAATGGATTCTCGCTGAACAGCGTAGTAATCAGGAAAAATAAAGGCCACCGAAGTGGCCTTATGGTTAATACAAGATTAACGAGTACCGGTAGTAGTAGTCGTACTGGTACCGGTACTACCATTGTCGTCATCGTTGGCAACGGCAACGGCAATACCTGCCGCTACTGCTGCTGCGACACCTACAGCAACCAGGCCAGTAGTGCCTGCAGCAGAACCAGCGCCGACAGCGGCAGTACCAGCAGCAGAACCACCAGCGGTTTCGGCAGAAACGCCATCAACGGCAAACGCATTTGACGACATGGCCAACACAGCAGCCAATGCAATTAACACTTTTTTCATTACGCTTTCCTTTTTTGAACATGAAGTACTTCAGGGTGAGGCATTGTCAGTACGACCATACCCCGTCCTTCATTCCGATCGGTACTATAGTAAAAACATCCTGTTCTACCATTGACCCACCGATACCGGGATCCTCCCGGCAATGAGTTACAGGCGTATGGTGGTAACAACTATTTCAAACACCATCATCCCAGACTAATTCTTGCAACTTTATTAAAAATAGCAAGCTCTCTACACAATAGATAATGAAGATCTTGGTAAAAAAATAGATTTCTTTAACTGAACTGACAAAAGGAAATCAAAAAAATCAATATTATTCAATCCAATACGCAAATGTTTATCTTTTAAGACAAAAACGCCAGATATTTCCTAATCTGGCGTGCATTTAATAACAAAACCTGAGTGACAAAATCGTTATTCCCATACGCGCGGGAATTTGCTCCATTCTACGTTCCGTCGTTGCCGGAGATGCCCGCCAAACGCGAGCTTACATTATTCCAAATTAATCCAACCATTCGGTATGGAATACCCCTTCCTTATCGGTGCGCTTATAAGTATGCGCGCCAAAATAATCGCGCTGCGCCTGGATCAGATTCGCGGGCAGTACCGCGGAACGATAGCTGTCGTAATAGGTGATGGCCGCAGAGAGCGTCGGGGTTGGAATACCCTGCTGAACGGCGTAGGCCACAACATCACGTAATGCCTGCTGGTATTCGTCCGCCACTTTCTTGAAATACGGCGCCAGCAATAGGTTGGCGATATCGGCTTTCTGCTGATAGGCATCGGTGATTTTTTGCAGGAACTGCGCCCGGATAATGCAGCCAGCGCGGAAAATCTTCGCAATCTCGCCATAGTTGAGATGCCAATCGTTTTCTTCAGATGCAGCGCGCAATTGGGAGAAACCTTGCGCATAAGACACAATCTTACCCAGATACAGCGCGCGGCGAACCTTTTCCACGAATTCGGCTTTATCGCCACTGAACGGTTGAGCGGTTGGCCCGCTCAGCACTTTAGCCGCGGCAACACGCTGATCTTTCAGAGAAGAAAGGTAACGCGCAAACACAGACTCGGTGATGAGCGACAGCGGCTCGCCCAGATCCAACGAACTTTGGCTGGTCCATTTACCGGTACCTTTGTTCGCCGCTTCATCAAGGATGACATCAACCAGGTATTTACCGTCTTCGTCTTTCTTGGTAAAGATATCGGCGGTAATTTCAATCAGATAGCTGCTCAGTTCACCTTTATTCCATTCGGAGAAGGTGGCAGCCAGCTCTTCATTACTTAGATTCAGCGCTTGTTTAAGCAACGCATAGGCTTCAGCGATCAACTGCATATCGCCATATTCAATGCCGTTATGCACCATTTTCACGTAATGGCCTGCACCATCAGCGCCGATATAGGTAACGCAAGCCTCCCCTTCGGCACGGGCAGCGATTTTTTCCAGAATCGGCGCCACCAGTTCATACGCCTCTTTCTGACCACCGGGCATAATGGACGGGCCTTTCAGCGCCCCTTCTTCCCCACCGGAAACCCCGGTGCCGATGAAGTTGAATCCTTCGGCAGACAGCTCACGATTACGACGAATGGTATCTTTATAGAAGGTGTTACCCCCATCGATCAGGATGTCGCCTTTATCCAGATAAGGCTTCAGTGACTCAATAGTTTTGTCAGTCGCTTCGCCAGCCTTAACCATCAGCAGAATACGACGCGGCTTCTCCAGGGATGCAACGAACTCTTCAACAGTGTAATAAGGCACCAATTTTTTACCCGGATTTTCTGCAATCACTTCGTCAGTTTTATCTGAAGAGCGGTTAAAAATGGAAACCGTATAGCCACGGCTTTCAATATTAAGCGCCAGATTGCGCCCCATTACCGCCATACCGACAACGCCAATTTGCTGTTTGGACATTAAAACAACTCCTGTCTGAAGGATAACCTGCCAGCGGTGTTCACCATACCCGCTGGCAATCAAAAGCAGGCCAACATGGTAACTCAGCTTACGACAGGTGAATAGTGATTGGTTTGATAGCAAGAATAGTTGGCGAAAAATGAATAGTCACATCCGTCCATATTCATTATTTGCTGATTTTTTACACACTGCGTAATATGCCACTGGCTGTTCATGGCTCACTCCCTCTGTGGGCAAGGCACCCTACACTTAAAGGAGATCTGGTATGGATATAAAATTTTATCAGCTAAAAGTCACCCTTATCGGCACAACCCCCTCTATCTGGCGGCGATTTGTTGTACCCGCTTCCATCACCCTCGATCGTCTGCATGATGTGCTGCAAATCGTGATGGGCTGGGAAGACAGCCATCTTCATCAATTTATTTTCGGCAAAAAACAGTTTACCGAACAACCGGAAGCCCCTTCACAGGGTAAAGATGAAGGTTTCGTTCGCCTTAACGAACTACTAAAGCGTAAGGGCCATAAGCTGACTTATCTCTATGATTTTGGGGACGATTGGGAACACGAAATTATTTTGGAAAACACTAACTATCAACCAGATGAGTTTGGTGATTTTCTATTTTGCCTTGACGGTGAGCGCGTGTGCCCGCCGGAAGATAGCGGCGGCGCGCCAGGCTATGAAAATCTGCTCGGCATCCTTCAGGATCCGGCTCATGAAGATTATGAAGAAACATTAGAGTGGCTTGGCATTCCCGCCGAACTACTGGAAATAGAACCGGATATTTTTGGGCTATTTGATGCCGATGAAGTGAATGACAACTTAATGCTCTACTCCCGCTGGTCAAGAGATCGATATCAACCGTGGTTTGACGAGAAATAGCTGACTGGAAATACCTTACTTCCGTCACGCTTGCGGAGAAATACAACCGGTAGAGCCCGCACTACCGGTTGTCTCCGCTACTAAGAGTACCAGTCATCCCCGCTAACCACCCCGTCATCCCCGTGGTAGTCGGCGGGGATCTCATAAATAGCTATTGGCTAATTTGCACCAGCGGGAACCCGCTTTCAGTGACGGCTCGGTGCATAAGATTCGGATATTTATAGAATCCTAAGCACTATTGCGTCGTGCCCGTTCCGGCACGACGTCTCTTTTATCAGGCTTGTTCTTTCAGCAACGTCTTGATGCTTTCTTTAAAGGCTTTGCCAAATTCCGGGTTGCGCAGACCATAAGAAATGAAAGCCTGCGCATAGCCAAGCTTACGTCCGCAGTTAAAGCTGCGGCCCGCCATTTGCACCGCGTCCACCTGCTGAGTTTTAATCAGTTCCGCAATCGCGTCCGTTAACTGGATTCGCCCCCAGGCTCCCGGCAGGATCTTGTCCAGAATCGGCCAGGCATCAGCCGTCAGCACATAACGCCCGACAGCGGAAAGATCGGAACCTTCAGACGGCGCCAGCTCCGGTTTTTCAATCATCGAGGTAATGGCTGCGGCATCCCCCTCTTTCACCAGCGGCGTTTTACATTCAACAACGGAATACTCCGGCAGAACTTCATAAGGGCGATGCTTCACCAGCACCTGACTATTTCCGCTCTCTTCAAAACGAGAGATCAATAGCGCCAGGTTATCTTTAGTTTGATCGGCCGTATCCTCATCCAGCACCACATCCGGCAGCACCACGATAAAGGGCGCATCGCCAATGATGGGTTTGGCGCAGGTCACCGCATGCCCTAACCCTAGCGGTTCGCCCTGGCGCACGTTCATGATGGTGACGCCTTTCGGACAAATGGCCTGAACCTCTGCCAGCAGCTGGCGCTTGGCGCGCTCTTCCAACAGGGATTCAAGCTCAAAGGAAGTATCGAAGTGGTTTTCAATCGCATTCTTGGACGCATGCGTGACCAGAATAATATCTTTGATGCCGGCATTGGCACACTCGTTAACGATCTTTTCAATCACCGGACGGTCAACCAACGGCAGCATCTCTTTAGGAATAGCCTTGGTCACCGGTAACAAATTCATCCCTAAACCAGCTACAGGGATAACAGCTTTCAATGATGTCATGAGTTGACTCTCTTATTGGATTACTTTATCTCTCAGTGGCACCATACACCCCAGAGCCACGTATGCCCTTAAGATTACACCTAATCCAAAGCAAAGAGATCGCCAGGATCGTCTTTTTCTAAGATATCAATGATGTTACGGCAATAGTTGTCATTCTGCCCTTCGTGCCACACCGACAACATTATTAACGCTTACCGTCCGCGCCAGCGCAATATATTCGGCAAACGGCTCTGGTGAAGTACGCCGACAACCGTAATACCATGTGGTGCGAGCAGATAATAAATGGTATGACTCATGTATGGGAAACACCACAATCCCTGAATACCCAGTTCCTCAGTATTATCACTGCCCATTTGCCGGTTTTCAGCCAAACGTTGCATACCAACCTGCATTCCATGCAGATACTCACGGGTCACTACTGAACCAAACTGTTTCAATGAATATTTTCTTATTTCGCGGAGATCTTCTCGTGCATCGTCAGTCAACTTATATCGGGGCATCAGAGATCCTTCATCAACTCATCAAACACCTCATCGCCATCGAACACCAGACCAGCATTAGCCTGTGCAACAGAATGAGCGAGTTTGTCACGTAGTTGCTGAAGTTTGATCTCCTCATAGGCCAGATAATCATCAACGGACATCACCACCACGGAAGGTTTCCCATTCTTTGTGATACTGACAGGTTCACGCTGCGCTTTCGTAAGTAGCTCTCCAAACTGGGTTTTGGCCTGGTTAGCGGTAAAACTGAACATTTTCCCCTCCGAAAATAGCACAAATCGAACGATTCGAACCTATTTTAGGTTATTCAGCGTATGTCTGTCAGTTTTTCTTTGGCTGTTTTGAACATGGATAACAGCCATTCTGAAAGAGGAGGCCCCCGCCAGTGACAAACACTCTACTATCAGCACACCGAATCAAACAGAACGATGCCGCCACCAATGGCGAAGCAACAGGATGGCAACGATAACCAGTACAACAAACAACAGACTGGAGAGCTTTTTATCGACATCGCCAATGATATTTTCAATCACCTGACCGCCGAAATAGCCGAGCATGACAAATATCGAAGCCCAAAGAATGGCGCCGAGAATATTGAGCGGCACAAAGCGTGCAGGGGGAAGCCGACTGGCGCCGATCAGCGCCGGGCCGATGATGCGAAAGCCATACATAAAACGCACGCCAATAACAAACAGCATTGGATGATGGGCAATCAAACGCTGGGCGTGGGCTATACGTTTTTGCTGGCCTTTTAAACGTGAGATAACCCGTTGGCCATAGCGACGTCCGGCGAAATACAACAGTTGATCGCCCAGCGTACCACCAATCGCTACCACGGTAATTACCCACGGCCAATGCAGCAACCCATTATGCGCCGCAATGCCGCCCAACAGGGTGATGGTTTCCCCTTCCACCAAGCACCCGATAAACAGCGCCCAATAACCGTATACTGTAATGTAATGGGCTAAATCGGTCATATCGACTATCTACGCCTTATTTTTCTGTTAGATAAGGGTAAGTATAGGCTGATTGGTAAGCGTTAGAGGGTGATTCGTCGCCAGCGGAGACATAAATAACAGAAAAATACTCAATATTTGATTATTCGGCTGGATAAGTACTCTTAATCATAACGTGGCAAATAAAATTGATTACCTGCTTTATTACAGATGAAATAAAGCAGGTTTTATGCAATTAATCTGAACCAAAGAGATCGCGAGTATAGATTTTTTCCGCAACATCAGATAGTTCTAATGCCATCCGGTTGGAAAGAATCACATCTGAGAGCTGTTTAAATTCTGCCAAGTCACGAATCACACGGGAACGAAAGAAAGTATCTTCTTTTAGTTCAGACTCATAGACTACGACTTCAATCCCTTTATACGCCTTGAATCGCCGACGCACGGAAATTATCAGATCCGCTCTTCATAACTAAATGGAGTAGAAGCCTACGGTTACAGTTTCGGTTGTTACAGTGAAAGTAAAAAACCTAGCTATTTATCGTAGTTAAATATGTATACAAACAACTTAAGTATATTGATAGCAACAAAGCCCTCCGTTATATTAAGAGAGCTCATATGTACTAGGATATTTAATTATCCAGCACGAATAAATATTCATGAATTCTTTTTATTAAGCATAGGCTTTTCAACAAAAAACCAAGATATAGATGCAATGATAATCGTCAAAATCAAAGATAATAACATCGAGGGGAAAAATCCAATATTAGTCTCATTAATTATTATTTGCTGAATTGGGAATGCGTATATGTATATACCGTAAGAAAAATCAAACCTACCTTTTATCATAACATCCTTAAAAGAAAGGCCTACCAATAGAGTTACGTAACACAATGCCATTGGGTAAATGGTTTTAGATAAAATCTCATTCCCCATAGAAAAAAACATGACAAGCATGGAAATGATAAGCATCGAAAACTTAACTCGATTACAATAAAACCATTTTTCTTTGTATATGAAAAGTAAAGCCCCGAACGCAAAAGGTATCGTAAACAGACTTGTCGCTCTTAGCGCCAATTTAGTTATACCATACTCAATACATATAATCTGAAGAATAATAGAACATATAAGAAGCAGAAAAACTCCTGTATTGTGCTTTTTGAAGAGACTCAACGCAAAAGCTATTGCTATATAGTCAAATACCTCAAAGAATAGTGTCCATACACTACCATTCATTGTGTTACTGAGTATGTAATCATACGTGAAGTAATTCATACCTTCAGGTTGCACGCCAACCACACCAACACCGGTTAAAAATATTACCCGCAAGTAGGTTTTAATTGCCTCGATAGAAGAAACCCAACTCAAAAAGCCATCTTTACCGAGAAATCCTCCACATATATAAATGGTAAAAATCAAACATACAGCAAGCCCAGGATAAACTCTTAGGAATCTCTTCTTAGCATACCCATAATTTGACTTGGTCCTCATGTAACTTTGAGAGATTAAGTAACCTGAGATGGAGAAAAAAATCAACACAGCACAAGAACCAAAAGATCCAACTCCCAAAAAAGATGGTTCCTTCATCCCACTTAAAGCAAAGTGGTGACTGTAAATAACCATGATGGCAGCAATATGCCTAATAATATCAAAACTGTTATCGTGTTTAACGGACACCCCAACCTTCATAGCCACACCCCAAATTAAAATAAATAACAATCCATTTACATTATTACTAAGCAATTAGTTCAGACATTTAATTTATCTACCTATCACCTCCCTGGACTGAATGGAGTGATATACAATTTTCTTTGCATTTTATTTTGAGTTGTTATCATAAATCACCATTGTGTTCTTACTCGCTAACCGTCGGCCTATAAATAAGAGAAATATCTTTCCTCAAATAACTCGCTTAACAGCATACCCACTCGCGAGATAAGAATAGGAAAACATACTGTAGATAAAACCAATGTATAACGCAAGCAAACTCAGTCAGAGAAAAGTTTGTATCAGATCAGAGCCAATAGATATGATTTATATCACTCAATAAACCAACTACCACCTACATAAATAGCCTCTTTATTCCATGATGCATCACTGATTGTAAAGTTTGTATTTCCGTTTATGCTAACACCATCAGATGATTTTAATGTAACATCTTTGCCAGAAGTTTTTGTCAATTTTAGAGTATAACCATCAAAAACATTTTTTTTAGGTGGCAGCGTTAAAGTGACTTTTCCTAATGATGAAATAATATATCGACCAACGGTGTCAGATAATTCCGTGTCATTTTTTATGACAATGGTTTTGTATCCTATCTTTTGAATTAATCCTTTTGGATCTATTGAGGCAACGACACGACTACCATCCTTCCATAACAATGATGATTCTGTGTTTTTCCCAGCAAACACCATCCCGTTCTTGGCGCTGGAGCTTTCTTCAAATCCTATATCTGGTGTTAGTCTTGCAGAGTCATGACTTGCAAAGTTAGCGTAAGCACCTTGCGATACAAAGCCATATTTCCATCTTTGCATATTTCCGCCATCGGACTGCCTAGCTAGATATGCGGCGGTTCCGCCGAACTTAGATTGAGGAAGAAGAACGGTATCAATCCCAACAACAAATGACGGCTCCTTTATACTGTTGTTTATGGCCCCGTTTTCTTGTATTACCGCAGCCTTAGATCTTGCTCCATCAGGTAAAAAAGTGTTGAAATTTGTTGCCCATACTTTTGTTATTGGATTTATTGTTAACCCTACACCACTCGGTGGCGTCCCCATTCTTCTTGTTGCTGAATTAACCCAACCAGCAGTTAGCACCTTCCCATTTGATACTTTTACAACATAGGTAGACCATTTTGGTTTATGATCTGTATCTATTATCATCCCCGGTTTAATCATTGATGTATCTAGCTCAGGTGAAGTAAAAGATACCGGATAATATGTAACATTAGTTACTTTTTCCCATGGTTTGAATGGGGGGGATGTGTTGTCAGCATATAACCCAACAGAGTCTCTATCTCCGTACGTGATAAGATCCTTCTGAAAATTAAGACCAAGCACAGGATAGTCGAACGGAAACTTCGCATTTGCTCTTACGGCCGCGGCGACAGCATTTGCTCTCATCCCAAATGTGTCTCTAGAGACATAAACGCCACTTAAAAATTGAATATCTGGCGTTTCTCCAATTTCTACGCGCCCCATGATACCGGGATTGGCAGTAACAAATAAGGGGCAACACATTGATAAAACTAATATTTTCATTAGAATCGACATACACAACCTCATGAGAATCATCACCTATACGTGAAAAGGTAGTTAATCAAAGGAACAACAAAGATCTATCTATAAGGTAGGCTAAATTTATTAGTATAAATTCCATACTTTCATCAAGCGCGAACGCACAAAGTAGCACTTAATATTCGATCATCCGATTGACTTGATATACATATTGAATAAGACTATCCGGCATTAGCATTGCGAATAAAACTTGTCCACCTGGCGCAGGATATTCAAGGTATCTATGATTAACAAAATCTTAACAAAAAACAGCGAAGTTATGTTGGCACCAAGCAACATATCCCAAGAACGAATCAGTGAGTTAGGGCAGGTTTTATTCCTTCTCACGATACTATTCTATCCAATAATATCATTTAGCCACGTCCTATACCTTATTCCTCAGCTAATGGTGATGATCCTAGCCTTCATAGGAAGGAAAACTATTAACTTCAATGACGTATTTGTTTTTATTGTCTCAATTCCTGCTTTTACCATTCCGTTTATTGTAGAAGCCTCATCAGACTCACCTGACTATGATTTGGCTATTAAGCTATTTGTAAACACTGCAACAATTCTTTTATTGATTGGCAATTCGAAAATCTACTTCACTGAAAATGCTTTAAAATGGATTATTGCAATTGTCGTAATTTGGTTTTTTTCTGCTACTGTACTTTATTTTATTAATGGATCAGTAGGGATATCCACATTATATATGATGCTTTTTTCTGGTTCTGAACTTAATAGTTCAAGCTTATATGGAATTGCTGAGCCTTTAGGACAACTATTCCTTACAAAAAATATATCTGCGATGTTTGTAGTATCAACATTTGCGCTATATTTATATATATCAGATGGTCTTGGTAAAAAAGTTGGAACATTCATATTCCTTATTTTCTTTACAACATCGTTATCATTTTTATCGAGACAGGCAATTCTTGCTATTTTAGTATTATACGGTTTTTATAGGTTCATGCTTTCTGGATATTTTAGTAAACTGTTTGTAATTGCAATTTCTTTTTTTGCTGCCTTTGTTTTTTTCCTTACTTTTTTTGATTTAACAAATAATAATGACGGAGCAAGTCAGAGACTAGAACTGTGGCGTTACTTTTTCGAAAATGTTAATGATTTTTATATTCTTGGAATGGGTTTGGCAAAGTTAAATTTTACTCTTATGTCGACAATTGGCATTGACAATTTTCATATGTTTTTCATGAATCAGATTGGTGCTTATGGAATTTTTCATTTCATATCATTTAGTATATTCCTTCTATTAATATTATTTAGACCTGGATGGAAAAGGGGAAGGTTATTACTCGCTTTAGGTTATCTTTTAAATGTTTGTTTCCAGACATATGGATATGAATATGGTAATTTATTACTTTTCATGGCAGTTTTTATAAAGCCAATGAAATTAAACACACTAAAGCATAATTAAGTATTTGTCGGTCTTAAGATATGAGAAGTAAATATATACTCATTTCTAAAATGAGTAGTATGTATTGTTTTCTATCTAGTGAGCTGTAAAGGAACACCAGTATAGGCGTTAATTGCATTAGTATAGACTTGATCTGACAGCTACTGATTTATTTATACTGGAGTCAGTTAGTTCATCAGATTAAGTCTGGCTTACAATAAGCAACCATTCATCAAGATCACCCTGTAATGTTTCAAGATCTCCGTAAGGTTTCTCACCAGATAAAACGCTTGTAATATCATTTTGTGAAACCGTTCGTTGATACCGTTGGTTTACGACATCGCTTTGGTCTTCAAGTGATCGATATCATTAATCTCCCAGATAACGCTGGTAATCATAATTCTCACCCCAGTCACTGCGATCGATCAATATTCCCAACATCGAGCAAGCCCTGTAACCCATAAAATGGCAAAACCCGGTCATTTCCGTAAATCCGCGGCTGTTTACTGACCAACAGCTTGAGGCGCTACTTTTGAGTAGGTATCGGCAAAAGTTTGCTGGTAAACCTACCAACACCTTTCAGATTATCCACAGAGGTGTCCGAGATCCCTGATAGCCGGGATCAACTTCACCGCTGCCCTCAGCGTCATGGGCTCTTCTTTACAGTGCCGCATTTGACATTGGACATCATTTAGTTCTATACCTGCCTTGGCAACTTTTTCCCCAAGTGCTTTCAGGCATTTTTTGAAATTGTTCAAATCGTGAAGCCACAGATGAAATCAACGCCAGTTCCGGGGGGATAAAAATGCCTTACTTGCGTAATTTGTTGCTGATCTTCAACCTAATTCATTAATTCCGCTATGAAAACGTTTTTATATATTTCTTTCAACAACTGATTCTATCAAATCTGATATTAATTTACTTCCGTTCCCTTCAATAAACTGCTTAGAGAAAGAGTATGCATTATTTCTAATCAGCGTTACATTTATCTTTCCATTTAACAACGTCTCCAATGTTTCTATGAGGTCTTTTGTACTATTCCCATCATATAAAAAACCCGTTTCGCCATCATGAATTAGCTCTTTATTAGCGCCATTTTTTGAACCCACCATTACTAATCCAGATAACATACCTTCAATCGTTACTCGACCAAAAGCTTCTGAATGAGAAGCAACAATGCCTATATCATAGATAGCTCTAATCCTGGAGAGATCTCCGGAGAATCCCCAAAACTTTACATTTTTCTGTAAATTCAAATTCACAACTTCATTCTTAAGAAATCTAGCGTAATCACTATCATCATGCCCTACTATTCCCAAATTAAAATCAACCCCATTTTCTTTCAATGATGATAATGCCCTAATTACATCCAATTGCCCTTTCCCAGGGGAAAGAGTACCAACCATCAAAAAATTAGGTTGGAGGACATTATTTTTTCTATCATAAGGTCGATCTAACTTAAAAGATAAATCGTCATAGATCATATGTATTTTTCTTTTACATATATATTTTGATACTTTTTCTTCTAATGATCTAGATATAACAATAATAGCATCTGAAAATTTTTCTGACATCTTATAAAAAAGTCGATCTCCCATCAAATGGTGGGCCTTTTGATCTTCGTATCCGAACTCTCTGAAATGCCAGATATGCTTAGCACACAATAATTTTGCTAATATGGAACCCACATATAGGTCGGAAGTATTTGTATAGACGACAGCAATTCCAGAATGACTAACTCTTCTGTAAACACCAAAGCTAGATATAATAGAGATCAAATTTCTCACAATGCATTTTACTATTTTTATGGTTTCTTTAATTCCTACCTGCTCACACTGATATCTGGATGAAAAGTATCTCGCTTCAATTGAGGAGATCCCCATATCACTTAATACATCACTAACTCCAATGCTTTTCTTATCTTTTTTATATGGAACTAATCCCATGATATCAAACGATTCATTCTTTTTTATATTTATTATTGCATCAAGCATTGATGCATTTCCGCCACTCAATGGATCAGTCTCATGAAAGACAAACAATACTTTCTTTTTCATATTTATCCTTTCAAAGATTTTTTTATATAATTAATTGATTTTTCTCGCAAACCATCGAGTTTTTCTTTAACTAGGGTCGTAGGATAATCTATATACAGACTATCAGAAGAAGGGGAAGTTAGTTCTGGTATCATTCTGTGCGAAAGTCCAACTTCAGATAATAAATATTTCGATCTCAAATCCACATCGTTTCCGAACTCTAATGTATAAAAGTTTTTTTCATTAATAATGGAGAATACCGTCCCATGGAATGATGTTGTTACTATAAAATCAGCATTATGAAATAGTGATAAAAAGTCCTCTGGTGACTTATCCGTTTCATATTCCTTACTTATTTTATAACTGGTGATAGCAGTAAGAACTATAATATCCAAACCTAATTTTTCAGCAAGATAATTAGCCACATTAAATGTCTGAGGATGCTCTTTTACTTCATAAACCAACAAATACTTACCTCTTTTTTCGGTTCTATTAGTAATAGAGTTCCAATCTTCTTGCTCTAACAACAAGGTAGGGTCTAAGTTAACATATACTTCTTTATTAGTTAATCCATTAATATATACTTGTAATTCTTTTTCCCTAACACCTATATTTGATAAATTATTCAGTAAAGAAACAAATATCGATTCATCTTTTTTTGTCAAAGCAGAAATACCCATACTTGCAGCATAAGAAAAGATATTATTAGACTGAACAACCGAACTTATTCCAAAATAGTTCTGATCAAAACCATCTGTAATAGTAGGATTCCATATTTGATCACTTCCTACAATAATTGAATCAACTATTGTCTGATCATTCTTTATAGTTTTAAAATTTCTCTTTAAAAAACCATCGAAACCAATATATCTTTTATATCTTCGTTTAAAGTCAAGGAAAAGACTAACCCATGATTTAATAAAATGAACAGTACCATCGCAATCTTTCAACTTAGGAAATAGTGAGTAACTTTTCCTTATATTTTTTGGAGAATAATCTAACAAATATACATCATTGCCAAGTTTTTCCATTGTTCTATATAAAGCATAGGTTTGTAGCACAGCACCATAGTTGTGAGCAGAATGAAATGTTGCAATAGCAACCCTTTTTTGTTGTGTATTTCCCATATAACTAATCTCTTCTATATAAAAAGTTTTCATTTAATCGAAATTTTTTTCATCAAATTTATTATCAATTTTTTTTCACTTCTGTCCAAGGATACTAAAAATGTCATAATAACTAAAACGACACCACCGACTAAAACATTTAGTACAAAAGAGAGAAAACCATTTGAGTTTTCAAAGATAATCTGTTGAAAAGCATAAGATATGATCAATGAGATAGATGTTCTAAATACGACATTGAATAAAAAATCTGCTATTGGCAGCTTGAGAATCCTCCTTAAGAAAAACAATCTGAAAAATAGGCTAATTAATGAAATAAATATAGAAATTACGTAAACAAATGTAGGCTCATTCCCTGTTACAAGAAAAATCAATGATATTGGTAAATTAAGTAATAATAATCCACCAACCACAGATTGATATAATTTTATTCTTCCTGTAGCCTGAATAGCCATGATAACTGCACCACTCAAGCAATTAATAAAAGTATCGATTAACATCAACTTTATGAAGTTAATAGCATATTCATTATATTGACCAATCCATAAAGATAAAATAAATTCGACATTTTTGTATATCAATATAAAAATCAAGCTGGTCAAAAATGCAGATAATTTAGTTCCTCTATATATAAGATCTTTCATATAGGGGCGATCATTTTCTACATATGATTTTACCATTTGGGGATTAAATGCCATTTGGCAACTAGCTATGACTTGATTAATTGCTGAATATATCTGGGAAGATATAGCTCTAGATGCGTTAACTGTTACACCAAAGAAAATATTTAACAGTACATTTATCCCTTGATTATTCATCACTGCAGCCACTCCCCCCCATAAGTTCCAAGAGACATATGAGAAAATTCGTTGAATGATCTGCTTATCTGTAGTCAATCTCAGTTTAAAATTAGGATACTTTTTAAAAACAAAGATAATACCAAATACTGAGGATAGTAGTGTTACAAAAGTTAAGTTAAAAATATAGTTAACCAGTACCTCACCATTAAAAAAATGGATAGTACATGCTGCAAGTAGTTTTAGCAACACATCTAGAATGCTCAACCATGCATAAGAAGACATATCTTCATACGCTAATAGCAAAGACAAAAATGGTGAATATAGTATATTTACTATAAAAATAAAAACGGAGCACTGAAACACTACATTAACAACATCACTACTAACAACAGACTGAACAAGTTTATTATTAATGAACCATAAACCAGTTAGTTCTATGATAAATAAAACTAAAAAAGCCAGCACCAAATGAACAGAAAGACAGGCGCTAAACATTTTTTCAGGATTAATATTAGAGTTTTCAGCAAGGCTCTCTGATAAGAATCGCTGACTTGATACTGCCAATATACTAGTAATAAAGCCAGCAAGTATAACAAAACTAGACAATACACTATAAAGGCCAAACCGCTCAATTCCTAAGGCGTTAATGATTACTCTAGATATATACAGAGTAATCATCATTGTAGCTATCATACGTACATATAAGATAGCTGAATTTATCATGATTCTTTTTGATTTATTCATTTTTCAGCAAAATCCGCCGATTCAGCCCCAACAAGTATAGATGAATGATCATATTATTTTTTCCAAAAAATCTTCGCTTTTGCGACGAACAGAGCAAGGGGTTTTTTGTGCAGGTATAGGCTTACCAACTGCAATCATGGCACAAATTTCATAATAAGGAGGGATTTTAAAAAGATGAATAAAATCTTTATTCTTTCGAGCACGAACGCACCAATTCAAAACACATGCCCCAAGATTCATGCAATGCAATGCGTTAATTAATGATAAAATCCATATGCCACCTTCTACAAATCCGAGATGTCGTTCCTCTGCGCCTTCTTGATATCTTATATCAGAGCATATTATTAATAAACCAGGTACATTATCTCGAAATGCTCGACTTCCATTCTGATGAGAAAGAATTTCCGCATTTTTTTTGGAATCTAAAGAATAAAAAACTTTTATAGCTTGCCTATTGCATGCTGATGGGCAGTATTTTGCTATATCTATAGCATTTATTATAGTTTCTTCATCTATTGGTTCGTTTTTAAATTCTCTAACACTCTGTCTAGATGAGAAAAAATCTTTATACCCTAAGGATGATAAATCATCCCTGGTATTTAAATATTTAACTCCACCATCAATATTGCTATCGATATTTATAGATCTAAAAAAAAACTCCTTACTTTTATTAAAAGCATCGCTTCCTGAATCATCATGTGCTGAGTAATACTTTTTTAATGTAGTTATAGCACTATCAACATGAACGCTATGAAAGCCTCTATGTTTTGCATCGAGCAATATATTCTGTAGCCAATCTATATTTTTTAGTCCAAATTCTTTTTTAAAATTGCTTACGGAAAGTCCTTTTTCAACCCCATGGTAAAGCCTGGTAATAATCCCTTCTAAATATTCAACATCATTGACTCTATTTTTATTACTATAAAAAGAATAGTTAACATAGTCCTTATAGTCTTGGTAAAAATCAACAGCAATTTTTAACTTACTGCGAAAAACAGAAAGATAACTTCTCATAAGCCCCTCTTTTAATAAAGTTCATAAATATATTCCGTTAAATCTTCCATGAAAAAAAATTCATTAGTTTATATAAAAACCCATTATTATATATAGAAAAATAACTATTATATAGGTACAATAACCAACTGCATTTAAAATCTGAAAAGATAGTCAAAATTTAATTAAACATCTTCAGATTATCATCCATTGCAAACAACATATATATAAAAAAAGACCACATTCCTTAATATACCTTTCTTTCTAATTCCCTTTCTAAAAAAAAGAGAGAACCTATTTATTAAAGATGTTGTCTCTCGTGAAGAAAAAGTTTTTAACAATGTCTTTTTATCATCATTAAGTAGCCCCATATAATCATTTAAAAAAAGGCATGCTTGATTTCTTGTCGCAGTGACTGAAAATTTAGCTTTTTCATATTTTTTTATTATGTTTTTTATAATAAACAGTTCTTTTAATCCAAATGACTTGGCTCCAACCTGATTATTACCATGTTGTCGATATAATATCAGTGAACGATCAATAAAATATAGATGACCTAAGGCCATTGCAATCATAGCCATATACCAATCATGCATTATTGCATTCCTTATGTTTCCCATTTTTGCTAATTCAATAAGTCGTTTATTACACGCCATAACACACCCAGTAACTGAGTTACTAGCAATGATTTCGGGGAACGTTGGAGATTTATTTATATTCTGATATCGAAACATCGAGCTATCTACCGGAGAAAGATACTTATCACTTACGCATAAATCAGAATGAATTAAAATTGGTTTATTTCCATTTTCTCCAATTTCTAAAAATTTATTAATGAATACTTCCATTTTTCTCGGTAACCAAAAATCATCTTGATCACAAAAGAAAACATAATCAGCGCTTGTAATACTAATCAAAAATTCAAAATTTCCCCTAACACCACCTTTCTTATCATTATTAGTAAATATTACTCTTGCATCTTTTTTGCAAAAAAAATTTATTAAATCAACAGTATTATCCGAGGAACAATCATCAGATATAATTAAATTACAGTCATAAAACTTCAACCTATCAAAATTCAAGAGCACTGAATTTATCTGCTCTTCAATATATTCACCACCATTATATGTGGCCAACAAAACATCTATTTTTTTCATATCTATCCAATTATAAATTTAGCTATACACGCTCATAAAAAATACAAAAAAAATAAATAGTCAACATATCAGCGCTGACTACTTATAGCCAAATAATATATTGATAATGGTATTTTAGAGCTTCATTATAATATCGGATAACCGACACTTCCAATTGGATGGTTCTACACATATATTCTTAATCTTAGAACAATTAAGGCTAGAATATAATGGTCTTTTCGCAGGAGTAGGATATTGTGCTGTCGTAATTGCATTAATAACCGGTGCTTTATTCAATTTATCTAGCTCTATGGCTTTCTTAAAAATAGCCTCAGCAAACTCATTCCAAGCTACTTCCTTATCACCACAGAAGTGATAAATACCACCTGAGGCTTTAAGATTAAGCAAATCAATAATAGCCTGAGCAATATCTCCTGCATAAGTCGGACAACCGCGCTGATCAGCCACAATGCCTAATTCATCACGATCTTTTGCCAACCGTAGCATGGTCTTCACAAAGTTATTGCCATATTCGCTAAAAACCCATGCAGTCCGAATAATAATAGCATCCGGCAAAATATGGGAAACTGCAATCTCGCCATCCAGCTTGGTCTGACCGTATACACCTAATGGATTGGTTTTGTCTGTCTCAACGTAAGGAACCGTTGCTTTACCATCAAAAACATAATCCGTAGAGACATGAACCAGACGAGCGCCAACCTCTTTGGCGGCCCGAGCCAAATTCTCAGTCCCAGTCTTGTTTACCAATGCCGCCAGTTCCGGTTCACTTTCCGCTTTATCCACCGCAGTGTAAGCCGCTGCATTGACAATGGCGTCAGGCTGGAATTCTTTTACCGCAGACAATACTTTCTCATAATCGGTAATATCCAGTTCGGCGGTATCCGTTGCCCATACCTGCCAGCCTTCCGGCAGGCGATCCTGAAAACAACGGCCAAGCTGGCCGTTCGCACCTGTCAGTAAAATTTTCATACCGCCAGCTCCTTAAACCGTTTGCCTAACTTATCTTTTTCGGAAAGCAAAGGATTGTTGATAGGCCATTCAATACCAACATCAGGATCGTTCCACAACAGGCAACCTTCATTTGCCGGATTGTAGTAATCCGTGCATTTATATTCAAAATCGGCAACGTCAGACAACACAACAAAACCATGCGCCAAACTGGGCGGGATCCAGAACTGAGTTTTGTTTTCTTCTGAAAGGATCACCCCTTCCCAGGCGCCATAAGTTGGTGAATCAGGGCGAATATCGACGGCAACATCAAATACTTCCCCACGTACAACGCGCACCAGTTTCCCTTGTGGATTTGATCTCTGGAAATGCAGTCCGCGCAATACGCCTTTTGAGGAACGGGAGTGATTGTCCTGTACAAAATCCAGATCAATATTCAACATTTCCTGATAGCGTCTTTTTTCAAACGTTTCCAGGAAAAAGCCTCTCGCATCACCAAAGACTTTTGGCTGAATGATCTTTACACCCTCAATACGGGTATCCTTAACCTGCATCTTATTTCTCTCCAATCAAGCGGGCTAAATACTGCCCATAATTCGTTTTACTCATGGCTTTAGCCTCTTCAGCAACCTGTTCTTTACTTAACCACCCTTTACGAAAAGCTATCTCTTCCAGGCAGGCAACCTTAAATCCCTGCCGCTTTTCGATGGTATGAACAAACTGTGATGCTTCCATCAGGCTGTCATGCGTACCGGTGTCCAGCCAGGCAAAACCACGCCCCAATTGCTCAACATTGAGTTGGCCTTTTTCCAGATACATTTCGTTCAACGTCGTGATCTCAAGCTCACCACGGGCAGAAGGTTTTACCTGTTTAGCCATGTCGACTATCTGCTTGTCGTAAAAATAGAGGCCGGTTACCGCCCAGTTGGATTTGGGCTTCAGCGGTTTTTCTTCCAGAGAGATCGCTCGATTATTTTCATCGAATTCAACCACACCAAAACGCTCGGCATCTACCACCTGATAACCGAATACCGTCGCCCCTTCCGTTCGTGCCGATGCGGCTTCCAGCTTTTGACCAAAGCTCTGACCAAAATAAATATTATCCCCCAGCACTAGAGCACAACGATCGCCGTTAATAAATTCTTCACCAATAAGAAACGCTTGCGCCAAGCCGTCCGGACTAGGTTGAATAGCGTAACTGAAGTTGACGCCGAAACGGCTTCCGTCCCCAAGAAGACGTTTAAATGAAGGCATATCCTCAGGCGTTGAGATAATCAGGATCTCTTTGATGCCTGCTAGCATCAATACAGATATCGGGTAATACACCATCGGCTTATCGTAAATAGGCAGCAACTGTTTAGATACACCGCGGGTAATCGGATGTAAACGCGTTCCAGAACCACCGGCCAATACAATACCTTTCATAGTCTTTATATCTCCTAAATTAACGCGTTAAACCCAGACGTTCGCCAGCATACGAACCATCTTTGACACGACGCCACCATTGTTCGTTCGCCAAATACCACTCCACCGTTTTGCGAATACCGCTTTCAAACGTTTCCTGTGGTTTCCAGCCCAACTCTCGGTGTATTTTTGAAGCATCAATGGCATAACGCATATCGTGACCTGGACGATCGGTAACGTAAGTAATCAGATCTTCATACTTCTCAATACCAGCTGGCTTATTTGGCACCATTTCATCCAACAGCCGGCAAATGGTTTGTACTACTTCAATATTTTTGCGTTCATTATGTCCACCAATATTGTAGGTTTCCCCTACTTCCCCTTCGGTTACTACTTTGTATAAAGCACGTGCGTGATCTTCCACATACAGCCAATCACGGATCTGAGCACCATCGCCATATACCGGCAGCGGTTTCCCCTCCAGTGCATTGAGGATAATCAACGGGATTAATTTTTCTGGGAAATGGTAAGGACCATAGTTGTTAGAACAATTGGTGACAATGGTTGGCAAACCATAAGTACGCAGCCAGGCACGAACCAGATGATCGCTGGAGGCCTTAGAGGCAGAATAAGGACTGCTGGGAGAATAAGGCGTTGTTTCTGTAAACAAATCGTCCGTACCATGAAGATCGCCATATACTTCATCGGTAGAAATATGATGAAAGCGAAATGCGTTTTTAGCATTATCATCCAACGTATTCCAATACTGACGTGCAACTTCCAATAGCGTGTAGGTGCCAACGATATTGGTCTCAATAAACGCTGCCGGGCCATCAATGGAACGGTCAACGTGGCTTTCCGCAGCCAAATGCATCACTGCGTCAGGCTGAAATGTATTGAAAACACGCTCCAACTCTTTACGATCGCAAATATTCACCTGTTCAAATTTGAAGCGCGCATTATTTGCAATCGGATTTAATGACTCAAGATTACCAGCATAGGTCAGGCTATCTATTATCAGAATTTCATCCGCCGTATCATTAATAATATGACGGGCAACCGCAGACCCAATAAACCCGGCACCACCGGTAACGATAATTTTCATATAATCCTCAAACTCTATTATTATCTTTAATACGCGCCATCTCTTTTAAGAACCACATTGATAGTTTTAAAAAGAATTGCAATATCATTCCACATGGACCAATTCTTTACATACCAAGCATCGAAATAAACACGGGTATCATAATCTACATCATTTCTGCCGCTGACCTGCCACAATCCAGTCATACCCGGCTTAGCCATTAAATAATAATCCACATCACCGGCATAACGTTCCAACTCAGCCTCAATAATCGGGCGAGGTCCCACCAGACTCATCTCACCTTTTAGGACATTAAAAAGTTGCGGTAATTCATCCAGGCTGGTTTTACGAATAAAATGTCCTACGCGGGTGATGCGTGGATCATTTTTTAATTTAAAGTCTTTATCCCATTCAGCCCGCGCTTCAGGATCGTTTTCTAATAATTTCTGAAGCACTTCTTGCGAATTCATGACCATAGAACGGAATTTCAGGCATTTAAATTTTTTACCGTCACGGCCAATTCGCTCATGCCCATAAATTGCATTACCGCCATCCTTAGAAACCAGATAGGCCAAGACCGCCAAGAGGGGAGAAAACAAAATAATAATACTGGCGGCTCCTATAATATCGAAAGTTCTTTTCAATATTCGAGAAGTTCTCTTAGCCAGATTATTACTGACACGCAAAATCATGACTTCATGGCTAAAAATAAATGACATATCAGTGCCATACAAAGGCACACCACGTAATGTCGGGATCACAGAGACTGAGCGGCAGTGATGCTTGGACAGTTTCTTCAGCCACCCATCACGCAAATCATGTTCATCGAACTCCAATGCAACAATAAACTGAGTAGATTCGGGATCACACTGTTGCCAAAGCTGCTCCTCCTCACAAATCACCGGAATGCCTAACAACGTTTCCTCACATTGCTTGCCGCTGGAGAAAAAGGCACAGATGGCGAATCCCAGTACCTCTTCACTTTGTAGTGCAGCGTAGGCATCGCGGGCATTTTTACCTGTACCGATGATAATAGTTTGTTTTTGCCATAAACCGAGCCTATTCAAAAGTCTTTTCGCCAGGGCTCGTCCAAGAGGAACTAGAATAATCGCCAGCATCCATGTAATTACCCAGATATAACGAGAGAAATGCCACTTCGAAAAAGCAACCAGAGCGAGGTCAAAAACAGAAAATATTACTAAGGTTCTAATGACTTCCTTCAGTTCAAACCAAAATGGCTTTCGATAGGTATAATGCCGTAACCGAACCCAGAACCAGCCAATGCAAAGCAAAGACAGGGTGAAATGTGAGATAAATCGAGCAGGAAGCTCTGACTCTGGGATAAACTCTGAAATATCATAATGTAGTGCACGCACTAGCCACAAAGTCAAGATTAATGATATGTTAAATAACACAAAATCTGATAATGCCAACAAAAATTTCACTACATTATTATTTATTGAATTCTTAAATGTATGCATGGCTGCACCTCAAATTATATTAATCCTTATACCAATAACCTTTATGCATACTGAATTTCTTCACCAAAGAGTTAGGTAGCTTGCTATAATTCTGTCCGAGTTTATAACCTATTATCTTAAAAAAATTGTTAACACAAGCTAAAGGAATCCAGGTCGGAGCATTTTTTAAAAGAAAGTTCAATTCGGAAAAAATAAACCGTTTACCTTCCCCACCAGCGCCGCCAAAATTTTTTCTGATCCAGGGCTCATCATGATGAAAAACGCCGATATCAAAATATCTCTTAAATTCTTCCAAGATAGAATAATTATGTGAGTGTTTTACGCCAGAGTCAGCAACATAGGCAATTTTATAACCGGCTAAAACAGCCTTCGCGGCAAAATACATATCTTCCCCTAGTATAGTATTGGAAGAGAAACCACCCAACTCTCTAAACACATCGGTTCGGTATGCAGAAAAAGAGTTAGAGGAAAAAACTGTTTTAATACCATATTTTTTCTTATCGTCTAAACCTAACACATGATTTTCTACGCCGTAATTAAAATTACGCGCATGTGCTGCTATAGGATTAGCATCGTCATGAGGTAACTGCCGACCATAGGCGACAGCCACTTTAGGATCATTAAACACAGATAATATAGACTTAATACAATTCGGTTCCGGTATGGCATCCTGAGTAAGAAATATTACTATATCCACATCAGTCGAGTTTTCAACGCCCAGATTTCTGGTTCCTCCATGATTAAATTCTGTTTTATCTATTTTTATTACCTGAAAGCCAGACTCTTCAGCTATTTGACATGTACCATCACTACTGGATGAATCTATTACGAGTACAGACTCAAAATACTCAGATTGTTTTTTTATAGCAGCGCAAACTCTCCGCCATAATTCGCCGCCATTATAAGTGGGAATGACTACTCTAACTTTCATTATATTTCACCGTTGAAAACAGTACTAAACTGGAAGGCATATTTATTTTACATACCCAGATAAATTAAATATGATCTAAAGCTTTATTTTTTGATATTCACATTTTATATTTATTTCGCGTGAAGGATTAAATATATTCTATTTTTAACCCACGGTTTGTTGCTTGAGATTCCCGCCTTCGCGGGGACGACTATGTATAATAGTTGGATGACGACATATATAATGATATATTTTTATTTATTATCAAACTTGAAGCTCGCCTTTATTATAAGGCGAGCTGTTACTTTATACATTAACGAACAAAACTTAAACAGCAAATAAGTTATTTTTTATACTCATAGGTATAATAGTCATAATTGCCATAACCATAATAACTTGCTGCTCGTTTGACAATCGCATTGAGAATAACGCCTTTTATTTCAGCACCATTTTGTTCAAAACGGCGAATACTCACTTCAATCTCTTTTAAGGTATTCATCTCAAAGCGCGCTACCAATAAAGAGGTTCCGGCATGCCGGCTGATAATTGCCGCATCGGTTACCGCCAGAATCGGCGGAGTATCTAGTAACACGATATCGTAATGCCGAGACGCCCAATCGATAAAATCAGAAAAATGACTATGCATTAATAACTCTGAGGGATTTGGAGGGATCTGTCCTCTGGGAATAAAATCCATATTATCCACTGCGGTTTTTCTTATTGTTTTTTCCGCCACGGTTTGCCCAGATAAAATATCAGATAGCCCGTTGGTACCATCAGTCCCCATTAATTCATGTGCGTAACCTTTGCGCATATCACAGTCAACGATCAGTACTCTTTTTCCTGATTGAGCAATAACCGCTCCCAGGTTAGCGCTGACAAAAGTTTTACCAATTGCCGGACTGGCGCCAGAAATCATCAGCACATTATTTTTCGCCTCCATCATGGCAAAATGCAGGCTGGTACGCAGGCTTCGGATAGCTTCAATCGCCAAATCTGTTGGGTTGCCGGTAGCCAATAATTCATTTGCCCGCGCATTGGCTTTTTTGCCCTTATTACGCGTGAAAAGTTCCCGATCTTTTTTCTGCTGCCATTCAGAAAGCGGCACGCTGGCATAAACATTAATCCCCAGCTCTTCCAGTTGTTCCGGGCTTTCAATACCTTTGTGCAACATGGTTTTAATAACCACAAACGAGGTAGAAATCATCCCCCCAAGGAGCAAGCTTAACAATACAATTAATGTTTTTTTAGGTTTAACCGGCTTTAATTGAGTTGCCGCAGAGTCAATAATACGCACATTACCGACAGTGCTGGCTTTATTAATACTGAGTTCCTGCTGTTTATTCAGCAGTTGCATATACACTTCTTGTCCGGCCTGTACATCGCGCGTTAAACGTAGTATTTCCTGCTGGGTTTTAGGCATGCCCCCCACACGTTTATTCAGTTTATCACGCTCCAGCTCCAGCGTTTTACGTTTTTCCAGCAAAGCACGATAAGCCGGGTGCTCTTTGGTATACAGTTTGGAAATTTCCGCTTCTTTAAAAGTTAGTTCGTTTAACTGAGATTCAACGGAGACCATGGTATCCAGCACCGCTTTGGCCTCCAGCGACAAATCGACAGACTCATTTTGCTGCCGGTATAGATTCAGCTTATTTTCCGCCTCATTAAGCGAGTCACGAACGGTCGGCAATTGCTCTTTTAAAAACTCCAGACTTTTACCCGCTTCTTCTGATTTGCGCTCAACGTTTTGCTGCAAGTAGTTCTGGCTAATGCTATTTAATATTTTACTAATTTCATCAGGGTTCCCCCCAACCAAACTTAGCTGTAATACTCCGGTGTCTTTGCCGGTATCAGCCACAGAAAAATTATCCAATAAAATCTTAATTGCAGTTAGTTCATTCAGTTTTTTTAATAAAAAAGTAGTATCTTCAGATGCAGCAATATCGCTTACCAAGATTGTAAGACCATTGTGGCTCTCCAATTGGCCAACTGCACCGGTAAAATTAACGATATCTCCAGCTTTCACTTGATAAGTTGTTGGACTTAATATCGTTAGCTCAATTTTTTCATCCTGCCAGGAATCTGGTACATCAAGGCGAGAAACGGCAATTTTTCCCGGTTCTTCCTTCATAAGTCGAGCAAACCCTTTGCCAAACATCGGGAAATATTTTTGCTCAACCACCGTATCTAAGGAAAGATCGCGAATGGTCTTGCCAATCACCATACGGGATTTTATCAACTCGATCTCCGCCGCCGATTGAGGCTTGGCATCAGGCAGAATACTGGAAATATCACTTAGCAGCTTATTGCCAGAATTTTGTTCTACCTGAATTAACGCATCAGCTTTATAAACCGGCGTCGCCAATGTTGCATATAAAATGCCAATAATGGCAAACACAGCGGTGACACCAATTATCAGCCATCTATTGTCTAGCAATGTTCCCAATAAACGCCCTAAATCAATCTCATCTGACGTTGTTTCAGATGCTTTTACTGAAATTTTCTCTGCCATGGGTTTCCCTGACTTGTTTTAACGGCTTAATGCTTGTACCCATTTCTGGGCAGACTGCTCAAGTTGCGAATAAACGAATTCAAACGCTTCGCGGCTTTTACGATAAGGGTCGGCAATTTCCTGCTGATTGAGCCAGTGGCCGAACAGCATGGTTTTACCACGCACTTCCGGAGCGATGCGCCCCACCGCATCAATATGGCCTTTCTCCATTACCAGAATCAGATCGTACTGACGACAGAGCGAAGAGGTTAGCTGCTGTGCACTATGGCCTTCAAGAGAAAGCCCGTGAGCCGCCGCCACTTCGGCAGCGGTAGCATCCGCAGATTTATCCACCAATGCACCCAACCCGGCCGAGGCAATTTTTTTCCCCGGCAGCGCCTGTTTCAGCAGCCGTTCCCCGGTTGGCGAACGGCAGATATTGCCCACACACACCACTAAAATAGAATCAAACATCGTTATCTCTATGGCCAGTTACGTACACGTAATGAACCTTCTGTTAATTCATTAAAGCCGGAAATAGTCGGTACAATCTGGCTGATAACCCGGTTCCAGCGAGCGATCGGTGCGGTGGTCACATAGACAATATCGTAAGGCTGCAGTTGAAACTCGGTGCCCATCACCATCGCAGTGGCATCCTGGGCATTAAGCTGGTAGATATTAGCTAATTTGGGCCCCTGAGTTCCTCTTAATGAACGGATGACAAAAATACCAGTGGCATCAGAATAAGCCTGGTCGATACCTTCGGCATTCCCCAACGCTTCCATCAACGTCATACCGCTGCGGTCCATTTTTAGGGTGCTTTGTTTCTTCACTTCGCCCATCACGAATACTTTCAGGTCATCGTTACGGGGAACATAGAGGATATCGCCAGGGTAAAGCAGGCGGTTTTGCGACAGGTCGCCATTTTGCATCAACGCCTGCAGGGAGATGCGCTGTTCTTTACCGTCATGGGTTAACACCACGTTGCGCCAGTCGGCGTTTTCCGTCAGGCCGCCCGCTTTGTTGATCGCATCCAGTATCGTCAGCGGCACATTGGTTATCGCTTGTTGCCCTGAGGTGGCCACTTCCCCCGTTACATAGGCTTTCTGCGAACGGAAGGCGGCGATACTAACGTCAACCTGTGGTGATTCTATATAGGTTGCCAGGCGGCTCATAATCTCATCACGAATCTCGGTCACCGTTTTACCGGCCACTTTTACCTTACCGATATAAGGGTAGAAGATGGTGCCGTCGGAATGCACCCAGTTACCGGAATCCGCCGCGGTACGATAGGTCCCTGCCGGGGTGGTAAGTTCAGGGTGATCCCATACCGTCACCATGATCACATCACCAATACCGATGCGGTATTCGTAGCCTTGCAGCTCGCGCTCAAGCGCCGGGTTATTCTGCGCCACCAGCGGCTTGACGCGCATTTTTTCCACCAGATAAGGGGTCATCGGGTAAATATTAACCAGCTTGTTAATGTCAAAATCAGCATCCTGCTGTTCGATGACTTCTTTGCCACTGGTGGAAAGATGACTGCCGGGAACGATGGTGCAACCACTAAGCAGAACGGTTGAAACCACCAACGGTAACAATTTTAATTTATGCTTTATCATCCTGTGTATGCCATCGCTCTTATTTGAAAACTGCGCAAATCCCTACAAAACGATCAATGATTATAGAGAAGATTTATTCGAATGAACCCTAGTACTGGCGTATAAAAAGCGGGTAATTCGCCTGTTAACGCCGCTGCGCCATACGGTTCATCAATGTATTCTGCCGGTTATGGTTAATGCGCCGCAGCCACATCAGTACCCGCCATATTCGGGGAGTTGACCAAAAGTAACCGACAAAAGCCAGCAAAAACATGCCCAACATAATAGACTCAGATACGCCATTGCGCTCGCTAATGATGCCAATTGCCGCAAATAAAACCGCCACACTGACAATCATAGTCAACGCCAGACGCGGCGTTAGCCCTGAGCGCACCAATATGTGATGTATGTGCTCGCGATCGGATTTAAATGGGCTATCGCCCCTGCGGATTCGGCGGATCATCACGGTGACCATATCCATCAACGGGATGGCTATCAGCCACAACGCGGTTACCGGATGCATCACAGCCTCTTCCCCTTGCGTCGCCAACATAAGAAGCCAGATTACCGTAAAACCTATCAGCGTACTGCCGGCATCGCCCATAAATACCTTAAATCGCTCTCCCAAGGGAATGCCCAGGTTCAGTAGAATATAAGGTAGCGTTGCCGCCAGCATACATAGACTCCATTGAGCTAACTCGCGATGACCGCCAAGATAAAACAAGACGGCAAGCGCGCCAAAGGTAACACAAGAGAGCACGCCCAGTAAGCCATCAATACCATCAATCATATTGAAAGCATTGATGGCTCCCCATACGGCAAACAGGGTGAGGATATAACCCCAGGCGCCTAAAAAGATTTCATAGCCAAACAGTACATTGCCCAACGAGGTCAAATACAGGCCGGCATACATCATCAGGCCGGCAACCAGCGCCTGTAAGGCGATACGAGGGAATACGGGAAGGTCAAAACGGTCGTCCAATACGCCGACTGTCAGTAGCGCACTGGCACAAACCATATAGAGGGGGAAGTCAGGAAGCCATTCAGGATGGAGTGCATACAAAATCCATAGCGCCAGATAGATAGAAACCCCACCGACCAAAGGGACATTGCCGTGGTGTTGTTTCCTGACATCGGGTTTATCCACCAACCCGATGACTATCGCCGCCTTTCTTGCGAAAAAAAGGACAATAAATGCACTGATAAACACTATGGTAAATTCTTGCATCATCATCAACCGTTATAAAGTATGTTGCATCAGACACGCTACCGCCCTTGGCTTATAGCTACCAATGCACTATCAAAATAGGAACACCGTTGTTCTACAGACTTAAACTTTGGAACCGTAGCCACACAACTGATGTACGGCGATTTTATTTTTATTAAAGGAGGTTAAATATCAGGTAACAAAACATTACCAATACACACTATCTTTTTGTTGAAAAGACGACCTCTGTTGCAAAACTAAATTTTGCGTTCTAATAGTATTGACTACTAATACAGGAGTACAAGGAGAAGATGTTCTAAGCGGTTCTTTTCAGAAAAAGACTACGTTTATCCATAACAGGCCCCTCCTTCCATTAGAATAAAAAACCGACTTCAGGGATAAAGGCGGTATGTTTTGATAAAGATTTATGACAGATAGCAAGCTATACATCGTAAAACCACAACAATAATGGCGATATATTCTATTCACCGTTTACTGACACTTCAAACGTTACATGCCGTAACATCGCAAGAAAGTTAAAACAGCATGCGCCTGACTTTTTTTTAATCAATTCTGATGATTATGCACCAGCATAATGCTGAAAAAACGTCAGTAATGCCGAGTCAAATCATCAGCCTGAACAGAATCGCGTTGATTACCCACAATAAAATACCCATACAAGTTCTGGTTCATCCGCGTTTGCCCTGATACGCTATCAGCCGTGGTATTCAATTAAAGGTGAAAGAATAAGTATGGAGTGGATCGTTGATCCAACAATATGGGCCGGTCTGGCAACGCTGGTGGTGCTGGAACTGGTGCTGGGAATAGATAATCTGGTTTTCATTGCCATTCTGGCTGAAAAATTACCGAAAGAAAAAAGAGATAAAGCACGCGTTGTTGGGCTGTTGCTGGCGCTGGTAATGCGTCTTATTTTATTGTCGTCGATTTCCTGGCTCGTCTCCCTAACTACTCACCTTTTCGCCTTACTTGGGCATTCATTCAGCGCGCGTGATGTCATTATGCTGATTGGCGGTGTGTTCCTGCTATTTAAAGCAACAATGGAACTCAACGAACGGTTGGAAGGGAAGGATCTGGAGCAGCATACGCAGCGTAAAGCCGCGCGTTTCTGGCCCGTTGTTGCGCAAATTGTGGTTCTGGACGCCATTTTCTCACTCGATTCCGTTATCACCGCCGTCGGCATGACGGAACACTTATTAGTAATGATGGCTGCGGTGACGATTGCCATCTTCCTGATGCTGTTAGCCAGCAAGCCGTTGACCCGCTTCGTCAGTGCGCATCCAACCATTGTTATTCTGTGCCTGAGCTTCTTGCTGATGATTGGTTTCAGCCTGGTTGCGGATGCGTTTGGCTATCATATTCCCAAAGGTTATCTCTATGCCGCTATCGGCTTCTCGGTTCTCATTGAGATGTTTAACCAGGTATCCATGTTTAACCGTCGGCGCTTTCTCTCTTCATCTGTTCCCTTGCGCCAACGTACTGCCGAGGTAGTACTGCGTATTCTGCGGGGAGAGCATGAGGAAGCAGAACTGGACAACCAGACGTCATCCATGATTGCGGATAATGCCCACACCGGACAAGAAGTTTTCAATCGGCAGGAACGCCGAATGATCGAGCGTGTGCTTGGTATGTCGCAACGTACCATCAGCAGTATTATGACATCCCGCCACGATATCGACCCGGTAGAGCTAAATACCTCACAAGAGGAGTTAGCGCAGATATTGAAAAACAATCAGCATACTCGTCTGGTCATCGTCGACAGTGAAAAATCAGATGAGATACTGGGAGTTGTCAATGTCACGGAACTTTTACAGCAACAGCTGAACCATGATCCCTTTGATCTGCATATTCTGATCCGTCAACCGCTGATCTTCCCTGAACAACTCTCTTTATTACTGGCGCTGGAACAGTTCAGGGAAGCACGCACCCACTTTGCCTTTGTCGTTGATGAATTTGGTTCGGTTGAAGGCGTTGTCACATTGAGCGATGTGATGGAAACCATCGCCGGCAATCTGCCGTTGGCTGGCGAAGAAATTGATGCTCGCCACGACATTCAACAAAACGCCGACGGCAGTTGGACGGCAAACGGTTATCTTCCTTTGGAAGATCTGACCATGTACGTTCCAATCAAACTGGATGACAAGCGGGAATACTATACGCTGGCAGGCTTGCTGATGGAGCACTCGCAGCGGATCCCCGAGGCTGGAGATACATTGTCTCTCGATGGTTACACATTTACCATTCTGACGGTGGAAAGCCATCGTATCGTGAAGGTGCTAATCACCCAGGATGCCAATCCGCAATCAGATTTTGAGGTGTGATCAATTCGGCTTAATGTTATGCCGTAGGTTCTCGCCCTGAAAGCGTCATTGCCGCTCCATTTTCGTCATTCCCGCGCAGGCGGGAATCAGCCAATGGCTATTTCCGGTTTCAGCGGAAGATGCCCGCCTACTGCCGCGGGCATGACGGACTTGTTGAAGGGGATGACAGGATAAGAGACACCTCACTTCCGTCATTCCCGCGCAGGCGGGAATCAGCCGATGGCTATTTACGGTTTCAGCGGGAGATGCCCGCCTACTGCCGCGGGCATGACGGAGAAGGCGTTATTTCCGCGCCACTTCCTTCATTTCTGCCTCATTTCCGTCATTGCCATTGACTATCACTCTCCGGCTTTGGGGAGCCTCACCTGTGAATTCACATCAAACAATTGCATTCGTGCGGTATCAATACTGATCCACACGCGTTCTCCCGGTTTAGCGCCCGATCTCACCATGCTGCAGATACTCAGACGTTCATCACCGAAATTTCAGCGCCTCGCGCACAGTATTACGGCTGACGGCCAACCCTTCGGCCAATATGCTTTCCGGCGGTAGTTTCTCCCCGACGCGGGTACCAGGCTGCGCGACATAACGGGTCAGCGCGTCAAGCACCATCGTGTCGCTCTGCTGCCGTGCTATCGGATGCAGTAAACTCAAATCGTTGTGCATTCCCGTCCTCAAATGGATTATTTGAATTGGTCCAACAACTCAACTTATTTCGTCGTAGTGCAATATATTTGCCAACCAATTAATCTGATGATTTTTAAGTGAATTTTTTATTTTTTTGATTATTCTGGATTGTCAGGAGAGATCTTCGGCGTGCAGAAAGAAGGACCGTTGTGCAAAGAATGCCCCCTGTTGACGCAAAAACGCAGGGCGAAATACAGTAGGGGGGACGCTGGTCGTTGGTGAGAATAGCGGTTTTAATCGAGCGGCGGCATTCGCCGCATTCATGAAGAATTTGATGATGAAGAAGGTTTACGCCATAACCTTACTACAACGTGTCTGTGAAAAGATATCCCTGAGAACCCAGACTGATAATTGATACGGCCTCGCAAACTTCCGCCGCCTATTGCAACCGCATGATATTTTTCCAGAGCGCTCCTGCACAATCTCCCCAACGTTATTTTTTCTTCACCGCTCGCCACTCATTATTGTCGTTAGGACAGCAATGCCGAGATGGATCCCATGCAAACTCATGATGCGTTATTTAAGCAATACCTTAGTAATATTGACGTCGCACGGGATTTTCTCGCTATTCATCTGCCGAAGTATATTAGTGAAATCTGCGATTTCGACACACTGCGCCTCGAAGCAACCTCATTTACCGATGAAACACTGCGCACCCGGATGTCCGATATGCTCTATTCACTGCAAACCCAGCAGAGTGCCGCGTATATCTACTGTCTGATTGAACATCAGAGCACGCCCGACAGGCTAATGGGCTTTCGCTTATTACGTTACTGTATGAACGCCATGCAATTGCATCTGTCACAGGGCAATAAAAGTCTGCCGTTAGTGGTTCCGCTGCTGTTTTACCATGGCAGCCAAACGCCCTACCCCTACAGCCTGCGTTGGTTTGACCACTTTGACCATCCGTCTCTGGCTGAAAAGGTATACGGTCAGCCTTTCCCTCTTGTCGATCTCAGCGTCATCCCCGATGACGAAATTAAAACTCACCGCAAGATAGCGTTGCTGGAACTGGTACAAAAACATATCCGCCAGCGGGACCTACTGGAACTGGTTCAGGATTTCGGGTTATTATTCAACCAATGGGCGCCGCCCCCTGAACTTAGAAAAGCATTGCTGATTTACATTATTAAATCCGGCAATACTCGTTCAGTGCAGCATTTCGCCCAGGTCTTAACGGAAAAACTGCCTCAGCATCGGGAGGAAATTATGACTATCGCACAGCAACTGGAACAGATCGGTTTTAAAAAAGGGATGCGGCAAGGAATAGAAAAAGGTATGGAGAAAGGTATAGAAAAAGGCATGGAAAAGGGAATCAAAACCAGCGCTCGGCAAATCGCCCGCCAGTTGCTGCTTAAAGGTATGGATCAAGAAACCGTGCAGCAAATCACTGGATTGACCCAGGATGAAGTGGCCCAGCTAGCTGAAAAAGAGCAGTAAAATGCTGTTTTCAGAATGTTGACCAAGTTCAGTGTTTTGCTCTCCCACCCTTTCCCATCGCACAGAAATAGCGGCATTGCATTGTGGCGCACGAAATTAACGGCCTCGGCATTTACATAAAAGTGTAACTAAGAGACATCCCTCACCAGGGGAAGGAACTAACCCAAAAGACACTGGATTGCGCCTTCCCGTTCGAAGGCAAGACATGCCCCATTAAAGATGCTGAAATAAATAGTTCGTAAAACAGCCGTTTACAGCCGATCAAGCAGTTGTTTCAGATCCTTGCCTTTCTGGCTTTGATTATTTTTATCGGCCCACTCATTTAAGCGTTTCTTCACTTCATCCTGGATGCGTTTACGCAACAGTTGTTCGACTTGCAGCTGATAATTCAGCTTATCCCACGGACCATAAATACGTAATGGGATGGTCGTATTTTGCAGTACGCTGACTAACTGTTCATCGCCATGCCAGCCCTGCACAACCCGCACACCCAGATTGGTGTCACAGGTTCTGGCCAGGAGATCCAACTGCCCGTTACCGGTTAATGACAGTAGTTCGGAGCTGCCTTTCAGGTCAGTGATACGCAACTTTCCCGCGTTCAATTGCGCATTTCCCGTCAACTGTTTGATTTCAGTATAACGTTCATACCGCTCCATCCCCTGAACGCTGCTGTTGCCGCGCACCACAGCCATCTGCACCATCTGATGAATATTTAGCCCCTGCAAACGCAGATCGGTGACTTTCAGCGCGGCTTTACCCTGCCACTGTCGGATAATGGCTGGAAGCGTAAACGTATTACCACCTAGTTGACCATTCATCGAGAATTTACCGCTCAATGTTCCAGGCAGGCCAAATGCTGATGTCAGCGGGGCAATATCCACATTATGAATGTCGGGGTGAATCGAAATGGCCGGCGAGGCTTTTACATCCATTTTGCCGGGCAGAGAAAAACTCCCCTCCCCCAACTTGCCATCCAACGCGGCGATATTCAGCACGCCCTGTTGGTTGGTTGCCTGAAGATTAAACTGACTGATGTTAAGTCCGCGATAGATCAATGAGCCGATCTGCAATGACAACCGCGCGGAAAAACCGTCCAGGCCGCTGCTGCTACTCTTCGTGGCTTCGTCAGAGGAGATAACCGGTTTCCCCGCTTTGGCCGGAATAGATGCGGATGAATCCTTCTTCGCAGTCAGTTTGGCGCCCAACAGCGCATCCAGATCGATTTTGTCAGATTTCAAGTCCAGCACATAATCAGGAGCGACGCCAAGCGTTGCACTGCCGCTTCCCGTCAATTGACTCTCATTAGCGCTCAAGGCCAGCTGGCTTAGTGTGATTTTTTCAGGCTGATGCTGATAGCTGGCCTGCAAATTACCTTTGCCGGAGATCCCGCCGGTAGGGATACCTGCGCCCTGAATTTGGTAATCCAGCTTCCCGATATTTGCATTCACCTGTTGCGGGAAATGCGACATATCCATGTCTGCGGACAGAGAAAAAGCGATATCACGCTGATCGCGATTGATGCGACTGGAGAGATCAATATGCACCTGACGATCGCTGTCCTGCTCCATCAATAGATCGATGTCGCGAACGTTTATCTGTTCATTATCATTACGTTGCAGAACCAACAGACTATCCGCGATCCTGATTTTATCAATATCCAACTGCCAGCCCTGTCTTTCAGTGGAGGCCGGCGATCCTGGCGGGGCTATCGGGGCATTATTGGCTGGTTTAACTTCACTTTCCGGCGTCAGTTGGATGACTGCCCCTTTCAGCATGACTTGTTTAACCGCGAGCTTGTGTGAGAGAAGCGGCCAGAGTTTAACATCCAGGCGCATATTTTCCGCGCTGATAATCGGCGCCGTTGCGCCTGGCGCGATCAGCGACATGCCGCCGGATAAAATGCTAAGCTGCGGCCAGACATGCCAGCGCAGTTCGCCATCCAGCCGCAGCTGATAACCACTACGCTCTTCGACTTGCCTTACCATGTAAGCGCGAAAATCATTGGGATTAACCAGCACTACCAGCGCTGTCATTCCTGCCACCAGCACAACAAGTAGAATTGCCAGTGTTGTCAGAAATCTTCTCATGCCATCCTCATTGCATACGCTTTATCACAGGCGGTATTGGCAATTAGTCTTTGTCGATTCGGCTCGCCACTGCCCCCTGCTGATCTTTATATTTAGCATCCTGACGACGGTTATAAGGACGAGCCGCCGGGCCGGATAGCGGTTCAAAACTCAGCGCGCCAATCATCATGCCGGGGCGCAACGCCAACGGCAACTTACCTGAATTATAGAACTCCAGCACGATTCTTCCTTGCCAACCTGGATCTATTCGGTGCGCGGTCACGTGAACCATCAAACCTAAACGAGCGAGAGAAGAGCGGCCGTCAAGCCAGCCGACCAGATTATCCGGCAATGTCACTGACTCCAGCGTGACCGCCAGCGCCAATTCTCCCGGATGCAAAAAGAAGGCTTCGCCTTCCGGCAGATTGATTTCATCACTCATTACGCGATCCAATGCCGCGCTGACTTCATCTTTCGGGCCGCTTAAATCAATAAAAGCCGCGGTGTGCCCCCTGAAGACCCGGAATTGATTCCCTAAACGGACATCAACGGTAGCGCCATTAATTCTTTCTGTTGGCGGGCGCGGTGTAATCAGTAACCGGCCATCGTCCAGCCAGGCCTCAATATCACGGTCACACAATCTCATTTTTTTCTCCACTCGTATCAATACTGGGTGAAAAGTCCCAAAAATTATTCAAAAAACTGACTTATCTTGGCCTTCAGAATATCAATCGCAATACGGTTTTTCCCACCACGCGGGACGATAATATCGGCATATTGTTTAGAGGGCTCAATGAATTGCATAAACATGGGACGTACCGTTTTCTGATACTGCTCCATCACGGAATCCATCGATCGGCCGCGTTCATTGACATCTCGCCGCATACGGCGCATCAGGCAGATATCCAGCGGCGTATCGACAAAAATGGAAAAATTCAGTTCGTCGCGCAAACGGGCTTCCGTCAGCAGCAGAATACCTTCAAGAATAATGACCTTCTTCGGTTCAAGATGCACCGTTTCCTGTTTACGCGTATGTTCAACATAGCTATACAAAGGAAGCTCCACCGCCTGGCCCGC
This sequence comes from Brenneria goodwinii, assembly GCF_002291445.1. Lineage (NCBI taxonomy): Bacteria > Pseudomonadati > Pseudomonadota > Gammaproteobacteria > Enterobacterales > Pectobacteriaceae > Brenneria > Brenneria goodwinii. Next base: position 2,666,355 of record NZ_CP014137.1, read on the forward strand.
TTTCAGCATTTTCAAATGCGTCAGCAGCAGACTGTGATCCATGGCGTTGGGATGGTCGTAATTGGTCTTGACCCGCTCTTCCATCGTCAGGTGGCTTTGATCTTTGTAGTAGCTGTCTTCAGGTATCACACCAATATGCTGATCCCCGACCTGGTCGCGTAACTCACGGTACAACGTGCTGGAAATAAGACTTTTACCGGAAGCGGAGGCGCCCGCTATCCCGATGATGACACACTGGTGAGACTGATCAGTCATGACATTAACGACCTGATTAACATAAAAAAGAAGAGGGGATGCACCAATTGGTGCGATAACGCGGCAATTATAGGGAGTTAGCACAGTTCACGCCAGCGTTTCCACTATTGGGCGGGCGGTTTCGTCATTCCCGCGCAGGCGGGAATCTGCCAATGACTGCCTGCGGTTTCAGTAACCGATCCCCGCCTACTGCCGCGGGGATGACGCCAGGTTGACGGGGATGGTATGTGGCTGGCGGAAATTACGGGGGTGACGAGAATGTATTTTTCCGCAGGGTAATGGGAGGAAAACATCATCACTGCGAATCATATTCCAAATTTCAAATAGAACACCTGACTTAGTGAATTTTTCAGATTAAAACGAACGATTCCACGTTAAACCATTTTTAAGAATGCAGACATGAGCAAACAGCCATGTATATACATATTGAGCAACCGACCCTATGGATCACTCTATGTCGGAGTGAGCAGCCATTTGCTCAAACGCATATGGCAACACAAAAACCATATTACAGGTGGTTTTTCTCAGAAGTATGACCTGAACATGCTGGTTTATTACGAATTTTTTGAAGATATAAATAATGCCATTCTGCGTGAAAAACAGCTGAAAAAATGGAAGAGGGCTTGGAAAATCAGATTGATTGAAAGTATCAATCCCGACTGGGAAGATCTTTATAGCTATATAATTTAATATTTACGTCATTACCTACACGGTCATTTCCGCTAGTCCCCCGCCTACGGCGACCCCTACGTCATTCCCGCGCAGGCGGGAATCTGCCAATGACTGCCTGCGGTTTCAGTAACCGATCCCCGCCTACTACCGCGGGGATGACGCCAGGTTGACGGGGATAGCATGTGGCTGGCGGAAATTACGGGGGTGACGAGGAAGTTGCTAAACATCTTCAGCCAAGCTCCTCCTTCGTCATTCCTGCGCAGGCAGGAATCTCTTGTACATAACTCCAACCTGCCAACAGAAGAAGATCCCCGTCTGCGCGGGGATGATCGGAAAATCGTGGGAACAGTAGGAAAAGAAGGCGTGCAGTTTGGTAAACCAAGGCGTCAGCCGCCGCCTACAGCGCCCGGAATGAAATTTCCGTCGGGATAACCTCGCCTTGCCAGTAGAGCTGCGCGGCGACCTGACCGGCCAGTTCACGATATAATGACGTAAACTCGCTGTCAGGATGGCTGACCACCGTCGGCTCGCCGCGATCCAGATCTTCGCGCAGCGAAATATGCAGCGGCAGTTGTCCCAGCAGCGCACAGTGGTATTTTTCCGCCAGTTTTTGCGCCCCGCCGGTGCCGAAAATCGGCTCCAGATGACCGCAGTTGCTGCAAATATGGACGCTCATGTTTTCAACGATACCCAGTACCGGCACGCTGACTTTCTCGAACATGGCGATCCCTTTCATGGCATCCATCAGCGCGATATCCTGCGGTGTGGTTACCACCACCGCACCGGTGACGGGAATGCTCTGCGCCAGCGTCAACTGGATATCCCCGGTTCCCGGCGGCATATCCAGCACCAGATAATCCAGATCCGGCCACAGCGTGTCCTGCAGCAGTTGCAACAACGCTTTGCTCGCCATCGGCCCGCGCCACACCATGGCGTTATCATCGGTGACCAGATAGCCAATTGAATTCGTCGCCAGCCCGTACGCCATGATCGGCGCCATATGCTGACCGTCCGGTGAGGTCGGACGTTCGCTTGCCGTTCCCAGCATTGTCGGGATCGACGGCCCGTAAATGTCGGCATCGAGAATACCGACACTGGCCCCTTCCGCCGCCAGCGCCAGCGCCATATTTACTGCCGTACTGGATTTGCCGACGCCGCCTTTACCGGAGCTGACCGCAATAATATTTTTAACGCCTTTCACCCCGGCCTGCTCGTTCACCCGGCGCATCGTGGCGATATTGTGCGTCAGGCGCCACTCTACCGCTTTCGCGCCAGACAGACGCAACAACTCATCGCTCATCGTCTCTTTTAATGCTTCCAGGCCGCTCAACCAGGCAAACGGCATGATTAATTCAATATGCAGCACATCATCCAGCAACGCGCAGTGATGCAGCGCGTTTAACGTCGTCAGGTTATTTTTCAGTGTCGGGTGTTGAAAAGTCGACAGTACCCCGGTCACCATGGCATGCAGTGCTTCTGGGCGCTGTTCGGGGAGTTTAGAGTTCATTCCGGCTCCTTAAAATTCTCATTATTTAACCGATCAAGACGGGTATAGCATATCAGATGGGCGCCGCAACTAACGCGACCCGACGTAAAAAATCGCCAGGCGCGAGGTTAAGCGTTGCATAGCAATAGCCGAAGGGCGGCGAGCAGGGAAGCCCGACGGAGAAAATCGCCGGGAGTTTCGCCTGCGCTTTGCCGGTCAACCACAGGTTTTAGGCAAGGCAGCGGTTTACGCAGTAAGGCGCTATCGGTTAACATCAATGACCCTCTATCATCAAAAAGAAAGCAAGTTCCTCATGACTCAAGTCGCAAAGAAAATATTGGTAACGTGCGCGTTGCCTTACGCTAACGGTTCGATTCACCTCGGTCATATGCTTGAACACATTCAGGCGGATATCTGGGTTCGTTACCAGCGAATGCGCGGCAACCAGGTTTACTTTATCTGTGCAGACGATGCTCACGGCACGCCGATCATGCTGAAGGCTCAGCAGATGGGAATTGCGCCCGAGCAAATGATTGCGGCGATGAGTCAGGAACATCAACAGGATTTCGCTGGCTTCAACATCAGCTATGACAATTACCACTCTACGCACAGTGAAGAAAATCGTGAACTGTCCGCCCTGATTTACTCGCGGCTCAAAGAGAACGGTTTTATTAAAAACCGCACTATCTCTCAGCTGTACGATCCGGAAAAAGGCATGTTCCTGCCGGACCGCTTCGTGAAAGGCACCTGCCCGAAATGTAAGGCGCCCGATCAGTACGGCGATAACTGCGAAGTCTGTGGCGCGACATACAGCCCGACGGATCTGATCGATCCCAAGTCGGCCGTTTCGGGCGCAACGCCGGTGATGCGCGAATCAGAGCATTTCTTCTTTGATTTGCCCGCATTCAGCGAAATGCTGCAAGCGTGGACGCGTTCCGGCGCATTGCAGGAGCAGGTGGCCAATAAAATGCAGGAATGGTTCGACGCCGGTCTGCAACAGTGGGACATTTCCCGTGACGCGCCCTACTTCGGCTTTGAAGTACCGGATGCGCCGGGTAAATATTTCTATGTCTGGCTGGACGCGCCAATCGGTTACATGGGTTCATTTAAAAATCTGTGCGATAAACGCGGCGATCTCAGTTTCGACGAATTCTGGCGTAAAGACTCCACGACCGAGCTGTACCATTTCATTGGTAAAGACATTGTTTATTTCCACAGTCTGTTCTGGCCCGCCATGCTGGAAGGCAGCAACTTCCGTAAACCGACCAACCTGTTTGTTCATGGCTATGTGACGGTTAACGGCGCCAAGATGTCCAAGTCACGCGGCACCTTCATCAAAGCCGGAACTTACCTGCAACATCTGGATGCAGACTGCCTGCGTTACTACTACGCGGCCAAACTCTCTTCCCGTATTGATGATATCGATCTTAATCTGGAAGACTTCGTCCAGCGCGTGAATGCCGACATCGTCAACAAACTGGTCAATCTGGCCTCGCGTAATGCGGGCTTTATCAGCAAACGTTTCGACGGCAAACTGGCCGATAAGCTGGCTGACGCCGATTTGTACAAAACCTTTACCGATGCGGCGCAAAGCATTGCGGAAGCCTATGGTAACCGTGAATCAGGCAAAGCGATTCGTGAAATCATGGCGCTGGCCGATTTGGCCAATCGCTATGTGGACGAACAGGCGCCGTGGGTGGTGGCAAAAGAGGAAGGCCGCGAAGCCGATCTGCAAGCCATCTGCTCAATGGGCATCAACCTGTTCCGGGTACTGATGACCTATTTGAAACCGGTGCTGCCTGCGCTGGCGCAACGCGCTGAAGCGTTCCTGAATAAGGAGTTGAAGTGGGATGAAATTACCGCGCCGTTGCTCGGCCATAAGGTGAATACGTTCAAAGCCCTCTTCAACCGTATCGACCTGGATAAAGTCGATGCCATGGTCAATGCGTCAAAAGAAGACATGGCGACGGCAAAAGCCGTTTCCGGCCCGCTGGCGGAGAATCCCGTACAGGAAACCATCAAGTTTGATGACTTTGACAAGGTAGATATGCGTATCGCCCTGATCAAACAGGCTGAATTGGTTGAGGGTTCGGATAAGCTGCTGCGCCTGACGCTGGATCTCGGCGGCGAAACCCGTCAGGTCTTCTCCGGCATCCGTACGGCGTATCCCGATCCGTCGGTGCTGGAAGGCCGCCTGACGGTAATGGTTGCCAATCTGGCGCCGCGCAAAATGCGCTTTGGTCTATCAGAAGGCATGGTCATGGCTGCCGGCCCCGGCGGCAAAGACATTTTCCTGCTTAGCCCGGACAGCGGCGCCCAGCCCGGTATGCAGGTGAAATAACAGTACGCTCCCGCCTGTGCGGGAATGACAAAAGTCGAGAGTGAAGCGGAAATGACGGAAGTGAGGCGGGAACAACGTCTTCTCCGTCATGCCCGCGGTAGTAGGCGGGCATCTCCCACTGAAACCGCAACCATCCATCGGCCGATTCCCGCCTGCGCGGCAATGACAAAAGTCAGGAGTGAAGCGGAAAGGACAGAAGTAAAGCAGGAATAACGCAGGGAAAACGGGAATATTTCAATACATTTTTTTAACATCATGATTCATGTTCTGATACCAACCTCTCATTTTCATCTCTTCTAGCATATCCATTTACACAACCATCAAGTAACACAAATTCAACCAATCGCTATATAAACAGTGATATAGCGCACAAAATTTCCATTCTTAAATGCAAGGGAAAGGCATTTAAATAGTTACATTTTGATTTGGCGCAAAACCCACAATTTGTGTGTTGTTAAATTGCGCGCAACAAAAATTATACATAATAATCTAGGGAAACTAATGCAACTGAATCGAAGAGGTTTCTTTAAAGTTTGCGCGGGAGGAATGGCAGGGACGACGCTCGCGCTATTGGGATTTGCCCCAACGGAAGCAATGGCAGCGGTACGTCAATACAAGCTGCTGAGAGCAAAAGAAACACGCAATAACTGCACCTACTGTTCCGTAGGCTGCGGCATTCTGATGTACAGCCTGGGCGACGGAGCAAAGAACGCCAAACCCGCTATTTTTCATATCGAAGGCGATGCCGACCATCCGGTAAGCCGCGGTTCTCTCTGTCCGAAAGGCGCTGGCCTGGTGGACTATATTCACAGCAAAAACCGGCTTCTTTATCCAGAATACCGCGCGCCGGGATCGGACCAATGGCAACGTATCGGCTGGGATGAGGCTATCGATCGCATCGCCCGGTTGATGAAAGCCGACCGCGACGCCAATTTTCAGCGCACCAATGCCAACGGCGACACCGTTAACCGCTGGATGACCACCGGGATGCTGTGTTCATCCGCCGCCAGCAACGAAACCGGCGTTCTCGACCAGAAATTCGCCCGCTCGCTGGGCATGGTCGCCATCGATTGTCAGGCCCGTCTGTGCCATGGTCCGACCGTTGCCGCACTGGCGCCGACCTTCGGACGCGGCGCCATGACCAACAACTGGGTTGATATCAAAAACGCCAATGTGATTATCGTTATGGGCGGTAACCCGGCTGAAGCGCATCCCGTTGGTTTTAAATGGGCGGTTGAAGCCAAAACGCAGAACGATGCCACACTGATTGTCGTCGATCCGCGTTTTAATCGTTCCGCCGCCGTTGCCGATCTCTACGCGCCGATCCGCGCCGGATCCGATGCGGCTTTTCTGCTCGGCATCGTCAACTACCTGATCGCCAATGACAAGATACATCGCGAATACGTGGTGTCTTATACCAACGCCAGCCTGATTGTGCGTGATGACTTCAGTTTTGATGAAGGCTTGTTCAGCGGCTATAACGAAAAGACCCGCCAGTACGACAAATCCAGCTGGCAATACGAGCTGGACGCTTCCGGCTTTGCCAAACGCGACACGACGCTGTCCCACCCCCGCTGCGTATGGAACCTGCTGAAAAAACACGTTGCGCGCTATACGCCGGAAATGGTGACATCCTTGTGCGGAACCCCCGTCAAAGATTACGCAGCGATCTGCCGTACGCTGGCCGAAACCTGCGTCCCGGACAAAACCGCCACCTTCATGTATGCGCTGGGCTGGACTCACCACACCAATGGCGCGCAGATTATTCGCGCCGCCGCGATTATCCAGCTATTGCTGGGAAATATCGGTATGGTTGGCGGCGGCATCAACGCCCTGCGCGGTCACTCCAACATTCAGGGCTATACCGACCTCGGCCTGCTGACCACCAACCTGCCCGGCTACATGCCGCTGCCGTCGGAAAAACAACACGATCTGAAAACCTATCTGAGCCAAATTACGCCGACGGCGTTATTACCCGATCAGGTTAACTACTGGAAAAACACGCCAAAATTCTTTATCAGCATGATGAAGAGCTTCTACGGCGAGAACGCCCAGCCAGCAAACAACTGGGGCTATGACTGGTTGCCTAAGTGGGATCGCAGTTATGACATCATTGCGCAGACCGAGCTGATGATGGAAGGCAAAATGAACGGCTACATTGTTCAGGGTTTTAATCCCGTCGCCGCGTTTGCCAATAAAAACAAAGCCACGGAAGCGCTGTCCAAATTGAAATTCATGGTGACGATCGATCCGTTAGCCACGGAAACGTCGACATTCTGGCAGAACCACGGCGAATTCAACGACGTCGATACCCAATCGATTCAAACCGAAGTGTTCCGTCTGCCCTCCTCCTGTTTTGCGGAAGAGGACGGTTCTATCGCCAACTCCGGCCGCTGGCTGCAATGGCACTGGGCCGCGGCCGAACCGCCGGGAGAAGCGCTGCACGACGGTAAAATCATCGGCAAACTGCTGACGCGCCTGCGCGAGCTTTACCAAGAAGAAGGCGGCGCTTATCCCGATCCGTTGATGAACATCACCTGGAACTATCAGGATCCGGAAGATCCGACGCCGGAAGAAGTTGCCCGCGAAGCCAACGGGATCGCGCTGGCCGATATCTATGACGATAGCGGTAAACTCATCTTGAAAAAAGGTCAGCAGATCGCCGATTTCTCTCAGTTGCGTGATGATGGCACCACCGCCAGTTTCTGCTGGATTTACGCCGGTTGCTGGACGGAAGCCGGCAACCAGATGGACAGGCGCGACAACGCCGACGCGGGCATGGGCTGTACGCCGAACTGGTCGTGGTCATGGCCGCAGAACCGCCGTATTTTGTACAACCGCGCATCCGCCGATCTGCAAGGCAAACCGTGGGACAAAAAACGTAAGCTGATGGAGTGGAACGGCGAAAAATGGAGCGGAATTGATATCCCTGACTTCGCCAGTACCGTTCCGCCGGGTAAAGATACCGGGCCGTTTATCATGCTGCCGGAAGGTCTCGCCAGGCTGTTCTCTGTGGACAAGCTGGTGGATGGCCCGTTCCCCGAACACTACGAACCCATTGAAACGCCATTGGGCACCAATCCGCTGCACCCTGCCGTGATTTCAAATCCGGCGGCGCGTCTGTTCGCCAGCGATGCGAAAACCATGGGGGCGGCAAAAGACTTCCCTTACGTAGCAACCACCTACTCCATTACCGAGTTGTTTCGCCACTGGACCAAACACGCAAGGCTGAATGCGATCGCGCAGCCAGAGCAATTCATTGAAATTGGTGAAAATCTGGCGCAGAGCAAGGGCATCAGAGCGGGCGATGAAGTCAGGGTTTCCTGCCAGCGCGGGTACATTAAAGCCAAAGCGGTGGTCACCAAGCGCATCAAAACGCTGAACATTGCCGGCCAATCCGTTGAAACCGTTGGTATTCCCTGCCACTGGGGCTTTGAGGGAGCAACCCGCAAAGGCTTCTTGGCCAACACGCTCACGCCCAGCGTCGGTGACGCTAATTCACAAACGCCTGAATATAAAGCGTTTCTGGTTAATATAGAGAAGGTGTAAGGGTAGCCAACCATGTCAATGCAATCTCAAGATATTATTAAACGTTCGGCCACCAACGCTTTCACACCGCCGCCGCATGCGCGTGACGATAAAAGCGAAGTGGCGAAACTGATCGACGTCACCACCTGTATCGGCTGCAAGGCCTGTCAGGTCGCCTGCTCAGAATGGAACGATATTCGCGATGAAGTCGGCCATAATGTCGGGGTTTACGATAACCCGGCCGATCTGAGCGCCAAATCCTGGACGCTGATGCGCTTTTCTGAAGTGGAAGAAAACGGCCGGCTGGAGTGGCTAATCCGCAAGGACGGCTGTATGCACTGCAGCGAGCCGGGCTGCCTGAAAGCCTGCCCGTCGGCCGGCGCCATCATTCAGTTCGCCAACGGCATCGTCGATTTTCAGTCTGAACAATGCATCGGTTGCGGTTACTGTATCGCCGGTTGTCCGTTTAACATTCCGCGGCTGAGTAAAGAGGATAACCGCGTTTATAAATGTACGCTGTGCGTCGATCGGGTCAGCGTCGGTCAAGAGCCGGCCTGCGTGAAAACCTGTCCGACCGGGGCTATCCATTTCGGCACCAAAGACGAAATGAAAATCCTCGCCGAAAAGCGGATCGTCGATCTGAAAAAACGCGGCTACCAGCATGCCGGTCTTTATGATCCGCAAGGGGTTGGCGGTACCCACGTCATGTACGTTCTGCACCATGCCGACAGGCCGTCGCTATATCATAATCTTCCCGATAACCCGCAGGTCTCCACGCCGGTCAATCTGTGGAAAGGTATCCTGAAGCCCTTGTCGGCGCTCGGATTTGTCATGACATTTGCCGGATTAATCTTCCACTATGTTGGTATCGGCCCAAACACGGAAGAAATTGAGCACGAAGATGAGGGAGAAGACAAACATGAGTAAACAGAAGATGATTTTGCGCACCAAATTTATCGATCGTATCTGTCACTGGATAGTGGTGATCAGCTTTTTCCTGGTCGCCTTATCTGGAATAGCGTTGTTCTTTCCCACTCTACAATGGTTGACGCAAACCTTCGGTACGCCGCAGATGGGGCGCATCATGCATCCCTTTTTCGGTATCCTGATTGTTATCTGCCTGATTCCGATGTTCATCCGTTTTGTCGGCCATAACATCCCTGCGCTGCGCGATATTCCCTGGTTCCTCAACATTATTGAAGTGCTGAAGGGCAATGAGCACGAAGTGGCGGACGTGGGCAAATATAATCCCGGTCAGAAAATGATGTTCTGGAGCATTATGGGATTAACGCTGGTTCTGCTGATTACCGGCGTCATTATGTGGCGCCCGTATTTCGCCCATCTGTTCCCCATTGATGTGGTGCGTTACGCCATTCTGATTCATGCGGCGGCAGCCATCGTGCTGATCCACGCGATTCTGATTCATATGTATATGGCATTTTGGGTCAAGGGATCGATCAAGGGCATGATTGAGGGAAAAGTTTCCGAGCAATGGGCGAAGAAGCACCATCCGCGCTGGGCCCGTAGCCTGAAAAAAGAGCAAGAAACGAAGAAGTAATTCCGCCCTTTTGCCGGCCATTATGACCCCCTCCCAGCCTCCCCCTTGCCAGGGGGAGGAGCTAACTTCCCTCCTCTGCGAAGGGTTCTGTCTCTTATACACAAATGTAGGGGCCATGACGGAGTTTGCCGTTACCCGGCGTAAGAAATTATGCTGAGGTGAACTTGACCGCCGAGTGAGCAGCAGGGATGCTGCGAAAACCAGTGCCGCGTCGGGAACGCGTCACTGGTGGCTCGAATAGCGGTCATGGGCACCGAAGGCACCGCGAAGCGGCATAATTTCAGCCGATAGCCAGGGTTCGCAGGGCTGCGGCGACTGAGCGCCCTGCGTCGGGCGCGTGCTTCGACGCGGCATAAAAACCCCTTTCTTTTCGCGCACGAAATAGCGCTGAACTCACATATACCGTTAACAGTATATGTGACTAAGAGACTGCCTTGACAGGGGGAGGCGTTTACTTGCTCGGCCAAAAAAACCAACGGTTATAACTTGCGCCTAAAAGTCATAAAGCGCCCCATTCCTCAGCAATCACTTAGCGGTTATGATGCGCTATCGCTTATTAATAGACATCCAGACATAAAGACAGCCATATAGTCAGTGGGGCTAAAAAGGAAACTATAAAACTGTCATATATCGTCAATACAACAAATTACTGACATCCCATGGAGCTGATAATGAAGAAATTTACCCCTGCACTGATCGCGCTGAGCCTGGCGACGGCTGTACCGGTATTCGCCACCGAACCCGCGGCCATTGCGCCCATTCCCGCCGCGCTGGCTCAGCATGATGGCCCGGTGCGTATCGCCGTTATCCGCAATCTGGGTTCCGATGACAATACCACGCAGTTTATCTCTGGCGTGATCGAGGAAAGTAAAAAGCTGGGCTTCAAGGTCAGTACGTTTCTGAGTAATGGCGACGACGCCCGTTTTCAGGATTTCGTCAATCAGGCTATCAGCCAGAAATACGATGGCATCATTCTGTCTCAGGGACGCGACCCTTATTCTACCGATCTGATTAAACGCATCGTCGACAGCGGCATTGCGGTTTCCGTTTTTGATACCGCCGTCAACGGCGAGATCCCCGGCGTTACCGTCACTCAGCAGGACGATGCCTCCCTGACCGACGAATCACTCGGTCAGTTGGTTAAGGATTTCAATGGCAAGGCAAACATCATCAAACTGTGGGTAGCCGGTTTCCCGCCGATGGAGCGCCGCCAGGCGGCCTATCAGCAAATCCTGAAGGCCAATCCCGGTATCAAAGAGCTGGAATCCATCGGCGCCGTTTCCTCTGATGTGCAGGGCGATACGGCCAATAAAGTGGGCGCCGTATTGGCGAAATATCCTAAAGGGAAAATCGACGCCATCTGGGGCTCGTGGGATGCATTCACTCAGGGGGCGTATAAGGCGCTGAAAGAGAACGGCCGCACCGAAGTGAAAATCTACAGCATTGATATTTCCAATCAGGATCTGCAGCTGATGCGCGAAGCCAATAGCCCGTGGAAAGTCAGCGTGGCGGTCGATCCTAAGCTGATTGGTAAGGTAAACCTGCGTTTGGTGGCCAATAAAATTGCCGGCGAACCTACCCCAGCAACCTACGAATTCAAAGCCGCCGTTATTCCTCAGGCGCTGTTGGCCAGCCAACCAGGCCCGGTAAATGTTGCCGGACTGGCTAAAATCATCCCCGGCTGGGGCCAAACGGACGATTTTATTGCGCCTTGGTTTGCAACACTGGCAGCCAAACAGGCTAAATAAGTGGAGACCAAAGATGGTATCTAGTCCTCTACCGACGCCGGAATACAGCCGCAATATGCGGCTGATCGGACACAGCGATCAAGGCGGCAGACCCGATGGCGTGCAGGTGATGGTTCATCGCGGCTACGCCTACATCGGGCATATGGTTTCACAAGGCGTATCCATTGTTGATGTACGTGACGTAAAAAATCCCAAACCCGCCGGTTTCATCGCCGCGCCCCCCGGAACCTGGAATATTCATCTACAGGCGCACGATGACCTGCTGTTGGTGGTCAATGCCCGCGATCTGTTCGCCGACGCCAGTTTTGCCGAAGAAAAAGTTTACTACACCCGTTCTGTTGCAGAGACGGTAAGCACCAAACAACAGGGCAAAAGCTGGAGCGCCGGGTTACGTATCTTTGACATTTCTACGCCGGATAAACCACGCGAAGTCAGTTTCCTGCCGCTGGACGGCATCGGCATTCATCGCATCTGGTATGTCGGCGGGCGCTGGGCCTACGTTTCCGCGTTGCTTGACGGATACAGCGACTACATTTTCCTGACCATCGATCTGGCCGACCCTAAACGTCCCGAAGTGGCCGGACGCTATTGGCTGCCCGGCATGCACACCGCCGGCGGCGAGACGCCCAATTGGCCGGAAGGCAAACGCTATGCATTGCATCATGCCATCGTCAGCGGCGACACCGCTTACGGCAGTTGGCGTGATGGCGGGTTAACGCTACTGGACGTTAGCGATCGCCGCAATCCGCAGCTTATCAGCCACCGCAACTGGAGCCCCCCTTTTGGCGGCGGTACGCATACCGCGCTGCCGCTGCCCGACCGCAACCTGCTTATCGTACTGGATGAGGCGGTACTGGATAATCAGGAAGATGGCGAGAAACTCATCTGGGTATTTGATATCCGGGAACCAAGCAACCCGGTCAGTATTGCAACCTTCCCCCAACCAGCCGAAACGGACTACGTAAAGAAAGGAGCGCATTTTGGTCCGCATAACCTGCACGAAAACCGTCCCGGCAGCTTTATTAGCTCAACGCTGATCTTTGCGACTTACCAGAACGCCGGCGTCAGAGCTTACGATATCAGCAATCCTTATCAACCCAAGGAAACCGGCGCGCTGGTGCCGGCGGCGCCGCAAAAGATGGTGGACAAGCGGCCCGGTCGGCCAAGGGTGATTCAGTCGTGTGATGTTTTTGTCGATGCCGAAGGCATTATCTACAGCACCGATTACAACGCAGGCTTATCAATTATTGAATATCGCGGCTGACATGCAGCTTAAGATAGCGATTTATAGACGCTTTTAAGCGGTAAGAAGAAATGCCTGCCTTTATCAGGAGGGCGCAGGGATAGGGCGAGTAACTGAAAATTTCTAACGACACCGAGCCGTTAGCGCAGGCAGATCCCCGCCTACTACCGCGGGGATGACGGGGGTTGTTGGCGGGGATGCCGAGGACAGCTGTCGGTAAAGACCGAGGACAGCTGTCGGTAAAGACCGAGGACAGCTGTCGGTAAAGACCGAGGATAACTGTCGGTAATGGCCGAGGATAACTGTCGGTAATGGCCCAGTGACTGCCAGTTAATGACCAAGTAACTGACAGTAATGACCAAGTAACTGACAGTAATGACTGAGGCCGTATTCGCTGATACTAAGTTTGCGCTTAATCCAGCGCCAGAATACTGACCCACATTGCGCCCTTCCCTACCGGATAACGCGCCAGCGGCTGTAATGCGCCGTCGGAACCATTAATCCGATACACCTCGATATGGTTTGATTTCTGTCCGGCAGAGATCAGGAATTCGCCGCGATGGTCAATATTAAAACCACGAGGCTGCGTCTCCGTCGGCTGATGCCCGCGCAATGTTAGCGTGCCGCCATCTTCGGATACCTGGAAAATACTCAGCAGGCTGGCGGTACGATCGCTGATGTAAAGGAACCGGCCGTTCGGCGTAATGTGAATATCCGCCGCCCAGCGCGTATCGGTGAACCCGGCGGGCATCGCGTCCAGCGTCTGGACTCTCTGCAACTTACCATCCGGCGCATTGAGCTGATAAACATCCACCGAGCTATCCAGTTCGTTCACGCAATAGGCGAAATGCTGATTGGGGTGGAACGCCATATGACGCGGCCCCGCCCCGGCAGCGGTCGTCAGTTCCGGCTGGCGATGAACGCTCAATTCCCCCGCAGGACTTAAATCATACAAGCGAATACGATCTTCTTTCAGACAGGGCGCCCAGATAACGCTGCCGCTGGGATCAATATTGGTGGAATGGCACCCTTCCAGACCATCCAACTGCTGGATCGGCTCGCCCGCAATGCCGTCCTCGCCAATCGGACTTACGCTGACGCAAGCTCCGCTGTAGGAAGCGCTGAACAGGAAACGGCCCTGACGATCGGTGGACAGATTCGTTGGGCTGCCGGGTAAAGAAGAGGAACCGGCTGCCGTCAATAACCCTTTATTATCAATACGGTAACTGATGGCGCTAAAAGCAGGACGCACGCCGACGTACAAATGGCGTTTATCAGGCGCAATCACCATGGGTTGTACCTGTCCGGGCACATCAACGACCTGTAATAACGTCAATTCGCCCTGTTTACCCAATTGCCATACATGAATCTGCTGACTTTCCGGACCTGCGACATAAACCACTTGCTGCATCGTACTCTCCTTAACTCACGCGAATTTTACTTCTCTAGCGTATCTCATCATCCCCGTATTTTGCGCCGCCTGAAATACGGTGTAACATCATCGTTAATCATCTTATTCTACCGCCACTTTGCGAGACTACTATGGCCTATCGTATAATTGCGCTCGATCTCGACGGAACACTCCTGAATCAACAGAAAAAAATCTTGCCGGAATCACTTGCTGCATTAGCGCTGGCTCGTCAGCAAGGTATAAAAGCGATCATCGTTACCGGCCGTCATCACTCGGCCATCCACCCTTTTTATCAGGCGCTGCAACTCGATACCCCGGCCATCTGCTGTAACGGAACGTATATCTATGATTATCAGGCAGGTCAGGCGTCTCATGCCAATCCAATGTCCGCCGCACAAGCGAAAAGCGTGCTGAAACTCCTGCAACGATTTGATATCCATGGGCTGATGTACGCCGACGATGCCATGTATTACCAGTATCCGACCGGGCACGTTACCCGAACTCAGGCCTGGGCTTCATCGCTGCCGGAATCGCAACGCCCGTCGTTCGAGCAGGTCGAGAGTTTATCGACACAGGCGGATTGCGCATTTTCTATCTGGAAATTTGCCACTCATCACGAGGATATCCCTACCCTAAATGATTTTGCCGGCATTGTAGAAAAAGAACTCGGCTTAGCCTGCGAATGGTCATGGCAGGATCAGGTCGACATCGCGCAAGCAGGCAACAGTAAAGGTAAGCTGCTACGAAAGTGGGTTGAAGAGCAAGGTCTCGACATGAAAGAAGTTATCGCTTTTGGCGACAACTTCAACGACCTCAGTATGCTCGAAAGCGCCGGGCTGGGCGTGGCGATGGGCAACAGCGCCGATGAAGTCAAAGCCCATGCCGACTTGGTTATCGGCCGCAATGAAGAGCCGACTATAGCAGAAGTGATCCGTACCAAAGTACTGGGATAAGCCCGCCGCCAAGTTCCCGCCGTCGGTCCCGCGCCGGCAGGCGGGGTTCTGCGGGAATAAGTCAAGGGACGGAGCTTAACGCCGTCTGCTCCCTGCCGTTTCACTCCCGTCGCCTTCATCAAGCGGTGATCGACACGCTTTTTATCTGCGCATAAAGCAGCATATTCGGGCTCAGCGCCAGTTCATCACGCGCCCACGGCGTAATTCTCGCCCACAGGGTTTGATCGCCGACGGCAAGCTTAACTTCTATTTGATCCTCAACGTCAATACACTCGACCACTCTGGCGGGGAGAATATTGCGAATGCTGCTTGCCGTCGGCGGCTGTAATACCAGCGATACATCGGCGGCCTTAATACGAATACGCAACGGCGTATTGATCGGGGCGTCAACTTTCCCCACCCACAGGTGACGCTCCCCCAGCGATAAGGCCGTCATGGCGTAGCGATCGTGATGCTCAAGAACACGCACATTCAATATGCTGCTCTGCTCTTCCCGCGGCAACCAGGGGCGTAACGCACTGCTGGCCCAGACTTCCTCCAGTATCCCCTGCGCTTTTACCTTCCCCTGATCCAATACCAGTACGCGATCCACCAGCCGAATAATCTCTTCCATACTGTGGCTAACATACAGAATGGGGACATTTACTTCTTTTGCCAGCTGTTCCAGATAAGGCAACAACTCCCGTTTTCTCGGTAAGTCGAGGGAAGCCAGCGGCTCATCCATCAACAGCAGATCGGGCGCCGTCAATAGCGCGCGGCCAATCGCCACCCGCTGTTTTTCGCCCCCCGATAGCGTCAATGGATAGCGATTCAGCAAATGGCCAATACCCAATAGTTGAACAATATCGTCAAACTGTTCCCCCATGGCGGCCGCCATGCCATAACGTAAATTACCGCGTACGCGGTAATGGGGAAATAAGCGGGCGTCCTGAAAGACATAGCCAATGCGGCGTTTTTCCGGCGGCAGGAAAATACGTTTTTGGGTGTCCACCAACACACGCTCGTTAAGCACGATACGCCCTGACTTCGGTCGGGTTAATCCGACAATCGCGTTGATTAATGACGTTTTCCCTGCTCCGGAAACGCCAAAAATGGCGGTAATGCCGCTGGCGGGTAAATCTTCTTTCACGCTGAGATGCAGATCGCCCAGTTGCTGCTCAAAATCGAGTTGTAGCATTATCCCCCCAACCGCTTGCGGCTCCAGCGCGTCAGCCACTCTGAAAGTAACAGCGACACCAGCGAGAGCGCGATTGCGATAACGCATAGCCTCGCGGCATCCGCTTCTGCTCCGGGTGTCTCAATCAGCGTGTACATCGCCAGAGGGATGGTTCTGGTCTCGCCAGGAATATTGGAAACAAACGTGATGGTCGCGCCAAACTCGCCCAAAGAACGGGCAAAAGCCAATACCGTGCCAACAACAACACCGGGAAAGGAAAGCGGTAAGGTGATAGTAAAAAAAACGCGCAAGGGAGATGCCCCCAGCGTTCGGGCCGCCTGCTCAAGATGTTTGTCCACGGCCTCCAGAGAGAGGCGAATCGCTCTGACCATCAGGGGAAAAGCGACGATCGCCGACGCCAGCGCGGCGCCGCGCCAGCTAAAACTAAAGCTGAAACCAAACCAGTCATACAGCCAGGAGCCAATAACGCCACGCCGCCCCATGGCGATCAATAACAGATAACCAATTACCACCGGCGGCAACACCAGTGGCAAATGGATAATGCTATCGAGCAGTGATTTACCGGGGAACCGAAAGCGCACCAGAATCCACGCCATCAGGATCCCCAATGGCAGGCTACAGACAACCGCCGCAACAGAAACTTTGAGGCTGAGCTCAACCGCCTGCCATTCGTAGTCACTTAACATCATTAGCGAGGCGCGAATCCATAACGTTTAAAGACTTCGGCGGCTTCCGGCGTTTTCAGATAGTCATAGAAACCCTTCACCGTCGCGTTATTATGATCTTTCACGATCGCCATTGGGTATTCCACCGGTTTATGGCTGCTGGTTGGAAATACGCCGATAACCTTAACCTTGTCGCTGGCGACAGCGTCAGAACCATACACGATGCCTAACGGCGCTTCTTCACGCTCAACCAGCGCCATCGCCGCACGCACATTATTTGCACGCGCCATCAGCGGTGAAAGTTCATCCCAGGCTTTCAGATTTTGCAGCGCTTCCTTGGCATAGATACCCGCAGGAACATGGTCCGGATCGCCAACGGCCAGACGACCGCCGTTTAACAAACTTTTCCAATCGGTTTTATCGTCGATGGCCACATCGTTGAACGAGCTGCTTTTCGGCGCAATCACCACCAGTTCATTACCCAACAGCGTATAGCGGGTAGCGGTATCCATCAGGTCTTTATCCTGAGCGTAGTCCATCCATTGCTGATCGGCGGAAATAAACATGTCCGCAGGCGCGCCCTGCTCGATCTGACGCGCTAGTGTCGACGATGAAGCAAACGATGAAACAACTTCTACATTTTTCTCTTTCTGATATTGCGTAGCAATTTCTTGTAATGCGTTAGTTAGAGAAGCTGCGGCAAATACTGTAATTTTTTCTTCCGCCGCCATTGCTGGTAATGCCACTCCTACGCTAAGCGCCAGCGCAGCGAACCATTTAACCCATTGCTTTTTCATTCCCGTCTCCCAATAACCGTCGTTGTATCAGGGATAATATAACGAAAATTAAAGCGGTATCATACGCTTTTCGGGAACCTGAATGAGTATTTGGAAGCTGGGTCAGTATTTGAGAGAAAACGTCCGGCAGGATGCCGGACATCAAAATCGGGGAATGATAAAACGAATCAATGCTGCTTTTTAGCTTCGGTATGACCGATTTTGGAAAGAACGTTAAATACTTCGCCCAAACCATAAATGGCGCCCAGAATAATAGCCATCATTACCGGCACCATAGCTACTGCAAATAGCAGGCTTGTTAATAACTCCAACATGCTTACCTCACTTATCGCAACGGTTACCGTTACGCTGGTCGTTCACACGGCGGACATTGCCGCCGCAAGCTATCGCATAATAACGGACCACAGTGTACCTCAAAAAGAGAAAATAATGCGGCCATTCGTGCGATTTGCTCATGATGAAAAAAATGACGACAATACAAATTATTAAAACTATATCTCACTCACCGTTGGTGGAACCGTGCCATGCAAGCTGAAATTCTCCTTACCCTCAAACTGCAACAACGTTTATTTGCCGATCCGCGGCGCATCGAATTACTAAAACAAGTTCGCCATACCGGTTCAATCAGTCAGGGAGCCAAACTGGCCGGCATCAGTTATAAAAGCGCATGGGACGCCATCAACGAAATGAATCAGCTAGCCGAGCAGACATTAGTCGAACGGATGACCGGCGGGAAAGGCGGCGGCGGCGCCCATGTTACACATTACGGCGAACGGCTGATTCAGCTCTACGACCTGCTCGGACAAATCCAGCAGAAAGCCTTTAATGTATTGCAGGACGACACCTTGCCGCTGGACAGCCTGCTGGCGGCCATTGCGCGTTTCTCACTGCAGACCAGCGCCAGAAACCAGTTTTTCGGCACCGTGTCGGCGCGTAGCGATCAGCAAGTGCAGCAACATCTGGATATTTTACTCGCCGATGGTAGAACCTCGCTTAGCGCGTTAATTACGCAACAAAGCGCGGAGCGCTTGCAGCTCAAGCCCGGTAAGGAAGTCTTGGTGCTGGTTAAGGCGCCCTGGGTCAATTTATGCGTGGGAACGCCCCCGGCTGCGGAAGCGGATAACGTTCTGCATGGACGAATAAAGCATATTCAGTCCGGCACTGAAAACAGCGAAGTTTTGGTCACGCTGGTTAGCGGAGAAACGCTTTGCGCAACGGTGCCCAGTCATGTCGTCTCACAGCAACGGTTTGAACTCGATCAGGATGTCTGCGCCTATTTCAACGCCGACAAAGTCATTATTGCGACGCTGTGCTGAACACGCCCCCAGTCTGATAAGCCGTTGTATCCGAATTTTACACTCGCCGTAGGAAGGTAGAAAAATGTCGTTGTTGAAAATATCGCAAGGGTTATTCCGCTTGAGCGACACCCGCATGCTGCGTCTGGATGAGCTAACGATCGGACAACATCAATGCTGGGCGTTTGTCGGCGCAAACGGCAGCGGGAAGTCGGCGCTGGCCCGAGCTTTGTCCGGCGAGTTACCGTTACTGAGCGGTGAACGCCAGAGCGACTTTCAGCGCATTACCCGGCTATCGTTTGAACAACTGCAACAGTTGGTCTCCGATGAATGGCAGCGAAATAACACCGATATGCTGAGCGCCAATGAAGACGATACGGGGCGTACCACCGCAGAGGTGATTCAGGATACGATAGAAGATCGGGCGCGTTGCCGGCGGCTCGCACGGCAGTTTGGCATTGAACATCTGCTGGATCGCCGCTTTAAGTACCTTTCCACTGGCGAAACACGTAAGACCATGTTGTGTCAGGCGCTGAT
Organism: Brenneria goodwinii; assembly: GCF_002291445.1. Classification (NCBI taxonomy): domain Bacteria; kingdom Pseudomonadati; phylum Pseudomonadota; class Gammaproteobacteria; order Enterobacterales; family Pectobacteriaceae; genus Brenneria; species Brenneria goodwinii. The sequence continues at coordinate 2,686,021 of NZ_CP014137.1, forward strand.
GCCGCAGCCGGATCTGCTTATTCTTGACGAACCCTTTGACGGCCTGGACGTCGCCTCACGTCAGCAACTGGCCGCACACCTGCCTGAACTGGCCGATCAGGGATATACGCTGGTGCTGATCCTGAATCGCTTTGACGATATTCCCGATTTTATCAATCAGATAGGAATTCTGGCCGACTGTACGCTAACCCGCACGGGGGAACGTGGAGACCTTCTTTCAGAAGCGCTGATCGCCCAGTTGGCCTACAGTGAAAAACTGTCCGGCAGCGTCCTTCCCGAACCGGAAGATCCTAAACGGCAGGCGAAACTGCCCGCCGATGAACCGCGGATTACACTGCGCAACGGCGTCGTACAGTATAACGATCGTCCGATACTGCATGGGTTAACGTGGGAAGTGCTGCCCGGACAACACTGGCAGATCGTCGGCCCGAACGGCGCGGGGAAATCCACGCTGCTTAGCCTGATTACCGGCGACCACCCGCAAGGTTACAGTAACGATCTCACCCTGTTCGGCCGACGACGCGGCAGCGGAGAAACCATCTGGGATATCAAACGGCATATCGGTTATGTCAGCAGCAGTCTTCATCTTGACTATCGAGTCAGCGCCAGCGTGCGCAACGTTATTCTTTCCGGTTTTTTTGATTCTATCGGAATTTATCAGGCGGTTTCCGATCGCCAACGCCTGTTGACCGAGCAGTGGCTGACCCTGTTGGGCCTTAATGGCGCGATTGCGGATACGCCGTTTCAGTCTCTGTCCTGGGGCCAACAGCGGCTAACGCTGATTGCCAGAGCATTGGTTAAACACCCGGCATTACTGATCCTCGATGAACCCTTACAGGGACTGGATCCGCTTAATCGGCAGCTAGTCCGCCGCTGGCTGGATATCCTGATGAGCGAAGGCGATACGCAACTGCTGTTTGTTTCCCATCATGCGGAAGACGCGCCGCTGTGCATTACGCATCGTCTGACGTTCGTTGCCAGAGACGATGTCTACGACTATCAAACCGAAGAGATCACGCCGACGCACGTTATGCGGCAATAGGCAATAAAAGTCATTTATCAGGATTCCGATTGATTTCCTCACTGCATAGCAGAATGCTGTGCAGGTTATACATTACAGGAAAACATGTGAGTGATAACGCTACCACTATCAAAACGTCAAAGTAGAAAAAGTGTTTATTCAAACGATGATGTAACCTGAATATATGTTTTCCACTTAAAAAATTTATCAATAACAGGCGCTGTTTCCCGCTGCAGATCACCTTTTTCAGCTTCAGGCCATGTTATTTTTTCTAAAACTTTAAGCAGAGGTCATTATGAACGTTCTCGTTACGGGTGGTAGCGGTTACATAGGAAGCCATACCTGTGTGCAGTTACTGGTCGCCGGACATCATCCCATCATTCTCGACAATTTATGTAATAGTAAAGCCAGCGTGGTTAAAACCATCACGCGGCTGACGGGAAAAACGCCTGATTTTTATCAGGGCGACGTACGCGACAACGCGCTGCTGAATGACATTTTTTCCCGCCACGCCATCGATGCCGTGATCCACTTCGCGGGCCTGAAAGCGGTAGGCGAGTCGGTTCAGAAACCGATCGACTATTATGAAAACAATGTCTACGGTACGCTGACGCTGGTTGAAGCCATGAAAAAAGCCGGCGTGAAAAACCTGATTTTCAGCTCGTCCGCCACCGTTTATGGCGACCAACCCCGTATCCCCTATCAGGAAAGTTTCCCGACCGGTCACCCTGCCAGCCCTTATGGCCGCAGCAAGCTGATGGTCGAACAAATTTTGCAGGATTTGCAACACGCCGAACCGGACTGGAGCATCACGCTGCTACGCTATTTCAACCCGGTAGGCGCTCATCCGTCCGGCGAAATGGGCGAAGACCCGCAGGGTATCCCCAATAACCTGATGCCTTATATCGCCCAGGTTGCCGTCGGCCGCCGCGAATCACTGGCCGTGTTCGGTAATGACTATCCGACGGAAGACGGTACCGGCGTGCGTGATTACATCCATGTCGTCGATCTGGCCGACGGCCACGTCGCCGCCATGAATACGCTGCAAAACCGCGCCGGCGTTCATATTTATAATTTAGGCGCGGGCGTTGGCTATAGCGTGTTGCAGGTCGTTGAGGCGTTCAGTCAGGCATGCGGCAAACCCGTTGCCTATCACTTCGCGCCACGCCGCCAGGGCGATCTGGCCGCCTATTGGGCCGATGCGGAAAAAGCCGCCAGGGATCTGAACTGGCGGGTAAAACGTTCGTTGAAAGAAATGGCGCAGGATACCTGGCGCTGGCAGTCCACCCATCCGAATGGTTATCCAGACTGAAACCCCATTCCCCTCGCCGGCGTTAACAACCGTTAACGGCCAAGGGGATTGGGTTGATTGAAACGGCCGTCAGCCAGGTAATCACCGTGACCGACGGTCAAAGCCGTTGTGATTTGTAACATAAAACGCTGGCCCGGCCAGCGGCAGCGTGGCATCGATCTCAGAAAACGGAAACGCCGCCATGCAGAATGCCAATTGTCGACTGCAAGCCATGTTTATGATGGCATCCACGGGAGCCGATCATGTTGAATGAAAAAACTGCCGCGCTGGCGCCGGATGGTCAGCCGTTTCAATTAACCACGTTACAGAATCTGGCTGGTATGCGCGTCAGCTTAATGGATTGGGGCGCCACCTGGCTTTCCTGCCAGCTTCCCTTTCCGGGCAGCGGCATTCGGGAAGTGCTGCTGGGATGCGCATCGCCCGAACAATATCCGCAGCAACAGGCCTATCTGGGCGCATCAATCGGCCGTTATGCCAACCGCATCGCCAATGCCGCGATCCATCACGGAGACGAAGTATTTCATCTGATAGCCAATCAGGGGGAACACCAGCTACATGGCGGACCGGAAGGCTTCCACACCCGACGCTGGCGTATTCTCAATCAGGATGCATCGCAGGTCACTTACCAGTTGAACTCGCCGGACGGCGACCAGGGATTTCCCGGGCAGCTTAACGTACAGGTATGCTATCGCCTAACCGAACATAACGCGCTGGAAATCGAGTATCAGGCCGTGGCTGAGAAACCCTGCCCGGTATGCTTAACCAACCATGCCTATTTTAATCTTGATGGCAGCCAGACGGATAGTCGCAAACATCAGCTGCAATTATTTGCCGACTATTATTTGCCGGTCAACAGCGCGGGTATTCCCGGCGACAGCCTCGCTCCGGTAAAAGAGACCGGAATGGATTTCCGACAACCCAAGTCATTGGCAAAAGATTTTCTGCGCGATCGGGATCAGATCGCCGTCGGCGGCTACGACCATGCTTATCTGTTGCACCGAACCTGCGGGTCCAGCGAAAGCCCGGCGGCTAACCTGTGGTCATCCGATGGGCGCGTCATGATGAGCGTCTTTACCAGCGCGCCTGCCTTACAACTTTATAGCGGAAATTTTCTGGCCGGCACGCCATCGCGAGAAGGCGGCGCCTACGAAAATTACGCAGGCATCGCGCTGGAAAGCGAATTCTTGCCGGACAGCCCCAACCACCCGGACTGGCCGCAGCCGGACTGCTGGTTAAAACCGGGAAAAGTTTACCGCTCCGATACGACGTACCAGTTTTTTTCTCAGTAACCGACAACCTGGTCGTCCCCGCCGGCGCGGGAATGACGCAGAAGAGTACCCGTCATCTCCGCGGCGGCAGGAGGTCCCGCGTGACAGAAAAGATCCCGCCTCGTCAATTTACAAATCTCTGCAATTCCCCGCTTGCCCGCTTCTGTTTCCGGCTATTACACTGCCATTACATTCAGTAAGGATTTGTTATGTCAGCATCCCGTTTATCGCCATCGTTGATTCATCATCTGCGTAACAAAGGCAGATGGGGATGGCTATTGGCGTTATGCTGGCTGTTTCTGAATGCTCAACTGGCCCTCGCCGGACATCAATGCGACCTGGGCATCAGCAATGTTTCTCCTGCCGTGCAGCATCAGGCGCACCTGCAGCAGTCAATGCCTCACTCCGTACATCACGATGCGATGCCAACACACTCGGCTGAGCAGCAAACGCCGCTGTGTGAAAAACACTGTGTGCCGGATACGGTCAAACAAGACAATGCCTCGCTAACGTTACTGGCGATCCCGGTCAGTAATGAGCTGATCCTGGCCGATCAACCGCGTGAAGCAAACTGCGCCAGCAATACCTGGTTCTCCCCGCCTGTTGCCGGTCCCCCGGCCGAAATACGTTTCTGCCGCTTCATAGAATAGCTCAACAACCAATAACCCATTTGCGCCGCTTGGCGTAATCGTCTGTTATTTCTTGTTTTTATGGAGCTATTACTATGCGTACCACTTACGTTGCGTTTATCGCCGGTTTATTCCTGTCCGCCCCGCTATGGGCCAACGAACATCAGCACCATGCGATGAGTTTGCCCGCCGCCTCCACGCCAAAGGTCTATCAAGCCAGCGGTGTCGTTAAACAGTGGGATACTCAGAGCGTGACCCTCTCCCATGGGCCGATTACCGACCTGCATTGGCCGGCCATGACCATGGCATTCAAGCTGCCCGATCCCTCCGGTGAATTTAAGCCATTGCCGGTGAATACACCCGTCGCGTTCAGTTTTATACAAAGCGACAGCGGCTATACCCTGACCAGCATTACGCCACAGCAATAAACCGAGGAACGACTATGTCCATGCACCTCTCATCAAGAGCGTGGCTGGCGATGTTGCTGTGGCTGCCTGCCGTATCATTTGCGGCAGATCTGGATCTTGATCAGGCTTTACAGGCGGCGGAGCGCTACTCCGCCGATCTGTCGGCCAATAAGCATCAGATTAGCGCGCTGCAAAACATGGCCGACTCCGCCACGCAACTCCCGGATCCCCAACTCAGATTCGGCGTAGAAAACCTGCCGTTAGGAGGAAACAACGGCAGCCGGCTGACGCGCGAAGGCATGACGATGCAACGCATCGGCGTCATGCAAACCTATGTCAGCAGCAGCAAACGCGAGAACAAAGCGCAGTCGTTCCGCGTGGAAGCCGCTAGCCTGCGCAGCAACAGTGAGGCCATCCGCGCCCGCCTGCAACGGGAAACCGCGCAGGCCTGGCTGGAACTGGCGCTGTCACAGCAAACCCTGAAAGAAGTAAAATCGCTGGTTAACGAAAGCCAGCGGCAGATTCCGTTGCAAAGGGCCAGCGTCGTCGCCGGCGGCGAAGCCAGCAGCGTGCTGGACGCCCGTCTGACGCTGGCGGCGATGCAGGACAAACTGGCCGATGCGGAACGGGATGTGCAAATCGCGCGGGCCAGGATGGTCCAGCTTACCGGCATAGCGGATATCAATATCCGCGGCGCACTCCCCCGCTTCGAGCGTTTACCCGCGTCGCCGGATGAACTAAGCAAAACGATTCATCTGCACCCGGAAATGCAGCTGGCGCAGCGCGAATCCGAACTGGCTCAGGCACGCGCCGCGCAATCCGCGGTGGCGGCCACCCCTGATGTGGGCGTCGAACTTTACTACGCCAAGCGCGGAGACGACTACGACGATATGGCCGGAATCATGGTGACGGTCGATCTGCCGCTGTTCAAATCCCAGCGCCAGGATAAAGACTACGCCGCCGACGTGGCGCGCACTCAGGAAGCCCGCGACAGAGTGCTGTTGACCGGCAGGGAGCATCAGGCGCAGCTTGAGACGCTGATAGCACAGTATCAGGCCGCCCAGTCGCGTTGGCAGCGTCAGAAGAATGAAGTGCTGCCGCTCCAGCAACAGCGCATCAAGCTGATCCAGACCCAGTACCAGTCCGGCAGCAGCGATCTTGCCGCGGTACTGGAAGCCCGCCGCTCACTGCTCGAAAGCCAGATTGACGCACAAACTACCGCGCGGGAAATGGCTCAGCTTTGGGCCGCCATCCGCTATCTGACGCCACAGGGAAACCCATTGCAATGAATAAACCACTCTCAATCAGTCTGCTGACCCTGGCGATCGCCAGCGCTATCGGCGTCGGTTATTTCTGGGGCAGTCAACAACATCGAACGGTTGCGACAGACGCTCAGCCCCAGAGCGAACGCCCGGTTCTGTATTGGTATGATCCGATGGTGCCGGATAAACGCTTTGATAAACCGGGCAAATCGCCGTTTATGGATATGCAGCTTATTCCCCGCTACGCCGATGAAGCGCAGGATGACGGCGGCGTCACCATCAGCGCCCGCCAGCAGCAAAATCTGGGGGTTCGCACCGCACCGGCGGAGATACGAACCATCAACACGCAAACGCCCGGCTATGGCACCGTGACGCTCAATGAGCGCGGGCTGCATACGATAGTCGCGCCCAGCGGCGGCATTGTCGAACAGCTTAACGTGAATGCGCTGCAACAGCAGGTTAAGAAAGGGGAAACGCTGGCGACATTGTGGAACCCCGCCTGGACAGCGGCACAGCAGGAATATCTGGCGGTACGCCAGCTCGGGGATAGCGCGCTGACGCAGGCTGCGCGTCAAAAACTGGCTCTGCAGTTCATGCCGGAAACCGTGATCCGCCAGGTGGAGCGTAGCGGACAACCGCAATCGCGCATGACCATTACCGCGCCGGAAGCCGGTTACGTGAATAAGCTGGAAGTGCGGGCGGGAATGCAGTTAACCCCTGCGCAGCCGTTATTCGAGCTGGCCAGCCTGGATCCCGTCTGGGTAGAGGTGGATTACCCGGAAGTACAGGCGGCGCAGCTAACCATCGGCGGAGAAATGAGCGCCAGCAGCAGTGCCTGGCCGGGAATAACCTTCCGCGGCACCATTGGCGAACTGTTGCCGATACTGGACAGCACGACGCGAACATTAAAAGCGCGCGTCGTATTGGCGAACCCCCAGCAGCAACTAAAACCGGGCATGTACCTGTCGCTGCAGGTTGCCGGCCAAAAACCACAGCCGCGTCTGATGATCCCGCAACAGGCATTATTGATTAGCGGTACTCAGAACCGGGTCTTGCTAAGCGAAGGCGATGGCCACTTCGTTCCCCGTAAGGTCACCGTCGGGGTCGTGCAGAACGACTGGGCGGAAATCACCGACGGTCTTCAGGAAGGCGACGCCGTTGTCACCTCAGGCCAGTTCCTGATCGACTCCGAAGCCAGTCTGCGTAGTTCTCTTGCTCAGTTTGGCGACGAACAGCCGGAGGCATCGCCCCAGGGAAATAGTGAGCAGACCGCTGGCGGTCAATCGGGCTACCAGACGCAGGGGATAATTAAAGCCATCAACGGTAATCAGCTGACCATTGAGCATGATGCGGTTCCGGCGCTTAACTGGTCTCCGATGACCATGGACTTCACCCTGCCGCAAGGTGGCCTGCCGCAAGGTATTAACATCGGCAGCAGGGTCAGCTTTCGTTTCATCATGGATGATAGCGGCATTCATATACAGGAAATCTCGCCGGTCGATGCCGGACATGGAGGCCACCAATGATTGCTTATGTCATCCGCTGGTCGTTGAAAAACCGGCTGTTGGTGCTGTTGGCGGCGTTATTGATGGCGGCCTGGGGGATAATGTCTCTACAGAAAGCGCCGCTGGATGCCTTACCCGACCTTTCAGATGTGCAGGTGATTATCCGCGTCAGCTATCCGGGCAAAGCCCCGCAGGTGGTGGAAAATCAGGTCACCTACCCGCTGACCACCACCATGCTGTCGGTGCCGGGGGCGAAAACGGTGCGCGGTTTTTCCATGTTCGGCGACGCTTACGTCTATATTCTGTTCGAAGACGGCACCGATCCCTACTGGGCCCGCTCCCGCGTGCTGGAATATCTCAGCCAGGTGCAGTCCAGTCTGCCCGCCGAGGCCAAAACCTCCCTTGGCCCCGATGCCACCGGCGTCGGCTGGATCTATGAATATGCCCTCGTCGATCGCAGCGGTACGCATAGTCTGGCCGATCTGCGCGGCATACAAGACTGGCTGCTAAAATTCGAGCTGAAAACCATCCCTAACGTCGCCGAGATCGCCAGCGTCGGCGGCATGGTAAAGCAGTATCAGGTGGTGGTCGATCCGGAACGGATGCGTACGCAAAATATTACCCATCAGCAAATCATTAGCGCCATTCAGGCGGCGAATCAGGAAAGCGGCGGTTCGGTACTGGAATTGGGTGAAGCGGAATATATGGTGCGCACATCCGGCTATTTGCAAAGCGCGCAGGATTTCAATCAGGTCGTCGTTACCATGCGCAACGGCATCCCGGTTTTACTGCAGGATGTCGCCACCCTGCGGGAAGGGCCGGAAATGCGCCGGGGCATCGCTGAACTCAATGGCGAAGGCGAAGTGGCCGGCGGCATTATTGTCTTGCGCTATGGCAAAAATGCGCTGGAGACGCTGCATGCGGTTAAAGCCCGGCTCAAGGACATTCAGAAAAGCCTGCCGGCCGGCGTGGAGATCGTTCCCACCTATGACCGCTCCCAACTGATTGAGCAGGCGATCAAAACCCTGAGCCACAAGCTACTGGAAGAGTTTGCCGTGGTTACCGTTATCTGCGCGCTCTTTCTGTTTCATTTTCGTTCGGCGCTGGTGGCGATCATCAGCCTGCCGCTGGGGATCCTGGGCGCGTTTATCATCATGCGTTATCAAGGCGTCAACGCCAACATCATGTCGCTGGGCGGCATCGCGATTGCGATTGGCGCCATGGTGGATGCGGCAATCGTAATGATAGAAAACATGCACAAAGTGGTTGAACAGTGGCGGCATAACCATCCGGGGAAAACCCCGCAGGATAAGGAATGGTGGCAACTGGCCGAACGCGCGGCGACCGAAGTCGGCCCGGCGCTGTTTTGCAGCCTGCTGATCATCACGCTGTCATTCATTCCGGTTTTTTCGCTGGAAGCGCAGGAAGGACGGATGTTCTCGCCGCTGGCCTTCACTAAAACCTATGCGATGGCGGTCGCCGCCGGACTAGGGATCACCCTGGTTCCGGTACTGATGGGCTATTTTGTGCGCGGAAAAATTCCTGATGAACAGGCTAATCCGCTAAACCGTTGGTTGATCGCGTTATACCACCCGGTGCTGCAGAAGGTACTGAGCTACCCGAAAACCACCCTGTTGATCGCCGGCGGCGCACTGTTGCTCACCCTGTTCCCGCTTAGCCGCCTTGGCAGCGAATTCATGCCGCCGCTGGATGAAGGCGATCTGCTCTATATGCCATCGACCCTGCCCGGGATTTCCGCCCGGGAAGCGGCCCGCCTATTGCAGCAGACAGACCGGCTGATCAAAACCGTTCCCGAAGTTGAATCGGTTTTTGGTAAAGCAGGCAGGGCCGAAACCGCCACCGATCCGGCGCCGTTAACCATGCTGGAAAGCACTATTCGCCTGAAACCGCGTGAGCAGTGGCGGCCGGGAATGACCATGGACAAGCTGATTGCCGAACTGGATAGCACCGTCAACGTACCGGGGATCGCCAACGTTTGGGTACCGCCGATCCGTAACCGCCTGGATATGCTGGCAACCGGTATCAAAAGCCCGGTGGGCATCAAGGTAAACGGCAATAACTTGCAGGATATCGAACGCGTAGCCGCGCAAATCGAACAGGTAGTGAAAAACGTGCCGGGGGTAACATCCGCTCTGGCCGAACGCCTGGCCGGCGGCCGTTATATCGATATTGATATCGATCGCCAACGGGCGGCCCGCTACGGCGTTTCGGTGGAAGAGTTGCAGTCTCTGGTATCAACGCTGATTGGCGGACAGAATATTGGTGAAACCATTGAAGGCCGCCAGCGTTATCCCATCAACATCCGCTACCCCCGCGAGTTGCGCGACTCGCTGGAAAAGCTGCGCGATTTACCGGTAGTGACCGACGGCGGCGCTCGCGTCACGCTGGCCGAATTGGCCGATATCCGCGTCAGCGAAGGCCCGCCGATGCTGAAAAGTGAAAATGGCCGCCTGTCCGACTGGATTTATGTCGACCTGCGCGGCCGGGATCTGAAATCCGCCGTCGAGGAGATGCAGCAAACCGTTGCCCGGCAGGTAACGTTGCCCGAAGGCATTTCACTTAGCTGGTCCGGGCAATTCGAATACCTGGAACGCGCGACGGAGAAAATGAAAATTGTCGTTCCGTTCACGCTGCTGATTATTTTCGTACTGCTGTACGTCACGTTTAACCGCATCAGGGACGCGCTGCTGATTATGGCTACCCTGCCCTTTGCGTTAATCGGCGGGGTCTGGTTGCTCTATATTCTCGGCTATAATCTCTCCGTTGCCGGCGCGGTAGGGTTCATCGCTCTGGCCGGCGTTTCGGCGGAATTCGGCGTCATTATGTTGCTCTACCTCAATCATGCCGTGGAGAAACACCGCGTGGCGGGGCAGCCGTTATCCCGGCAGCAATTAATGGATGCCATTCATGAAGGCGCCGTACTGCGCGTGCGGCCTAAAATGATGACCGTCGCGACGATCATGGCCGGTTTATTGCCGATCATGTGGGGCGGCGGCAGCGGCTCAGAGATTATGCAGCGCATCGCCGCCCCGATGATTGGCGGTATGGTCAGCGCCCCGCTGCTTTCCATGTTGGTGATCCCGGCGGTTTATCTGTTATTGCACAAGAATGATTCGAATCGGCTGAAACGATAAAGCAGAGCGTGATTTTGAGCAAAAATAGCGCGGTTAAATGGCGTAGAGTATCGACTATCGATTGCCGATAACCGCCCTCGCCCCCTATAATGGAACGAGTTATCACAGAAATCTTAGGATATGAAGGAGTTTAGCTATGGCTGTAACTAAGCTGGTACTGGTAAGACACGGTGAGAGCCAGTGGAACAACGAAAACCGCTTCACGGGCTGGTACGATGTCGATCTGTCCGACAAAGGTCGTTCAGAAGCGAAAGCCGCCGGTAAGTTACTTAAAGATGAAGGTTTTGCCTTTGACTTTGCTTACACTTCCGTGCTGAAACGTGCTATTCACACGCTGTGGAATATACTGGACGAGCTGGATCAAGCCTGGCTGCCAGTGGAAAAATGCTGGAAACTGAATGAACGTCATTACGGTGCGCTGCAAGGTCTGAACAAAGCAGAAACCGCTGAAAAATACGGTGACGAACAAGTTAAGCAGTGGCGTCGTGGTTTTGCCGTTACGCCGCCGGAACTGACCCGCGATGACGAACGTTTCCCTGGCCACGATCCACGCTACGCTTCTCTGAGCGACAAAGAGCTTCCGCTGACCGAAAGCCTGGCCCTGACCATCGAACGTGTTGTTCCTTACTGGAATGAAACCATCCTGCCACGCATTAAAAGCGGCGAACGCGTCATTATCGCCGCTCACGGCAACTCTCTGCGTGCGCTGGTTAAATACCTGGACAACATGGGCGAAGACGAAATTCTTGAACTGAATATCCCGACCGGCGTGCCGTTGGTTTATGAATTCGATGAAAACTTCAAACCGATCAAACACTACTATCTGGGCAATGCTGACGAAATCGCAGCAAAAGCCGCAGCGGTAGCGAACCAGGGTAAAGCCAAGTAATTACACGGCTTAACCAGTAAAATAAACCCGGCCAGCGCGCCGGGTTTTTTATTACGCGCCGTTCAGCGGTTATTTGCTGCGGCGTGCGCGAACGGCCGTCGCCAACTGACGCAACAATACTTCCGTATCTTCCCAACCGATACAGGCATCCGTCACGCTCTTGCCATAGACCAACGGCTTGCCGCTTTCCAGATTCTGGTTGCCTTCAACCAAAGCGCTTTCGACCATCACGCCCATAATCGCTTTTTCGCCCTGCGCAATCTGGCTGCTGACGTCTTCACACACTTCCATCTGCTTTTTGAACTGCTTACTGCTGTTCGCATGGCTGAAGTCAATCATCACCTGCGGTGACAATCCCGCTTTTTCCAGACCGGCTTTGACCTCTTTAACATGTTCCGCGCTGTAATTCGGCGTCTTGCCGCCACGCAGAATGATATGGCAATCGCCGTTGCCGCTGGTATTAACAATCGCGGAATGCCCCCATTTGGTGACGGACAGGAAACAATGCGGCGCGCTGGCGGCGTTAATCGCGTCAATAGCGACCTTAATGGTGCCGTCAGTGCCATTCTTAAAACCAACCGGGCAGGACAAACCAGAAGCTAACTCGCGGTGTACCTGGGATTCGGTGGTGCGTGCGCCGATCGCTCCCCAGCTCATCAGATCCGCAACGTACTGCGGGGTGATCATATCCAGAAACTCGCCGGCGGCCGGCAAGCCCATGTCGTTAATTTCCAGCAACAGTTGGCGCGCAATGCTCAGCCCATCGTTGATCTGGTAACTATGATCCAGATGAGGATCGTTAATAAGTCCTTTCCAACCCACCGTGGTACGCGGTTTTTCGAAATAAACCCGCATCACCACTTCCAGATCGTCGCTCAATTCCTGACGTAATTTAAGCAGACGGGCGGCATATTCTTTCGCCGCCTTGGGGTCGTGAATAGAACAAGGACCAATAATAACCAGCAGGCGATCGTCATTGCCGTTAAGTATTTTGTGAATGGCGGTACGCGTAAACGAGACAATTTCCGCAGCGCGATCGGTGGCCGGGAATTTTTCCAACAGCGCAACCGGCGGTAAAAGTTCCTTAATGTCTTTGATTCTTAAGTCATCATTTTGGTAATTCATAATAATTCCATCAATTTCAAAACGGTATTTTCAACCCACATCCAACGCGCGCCACCGGCATACAAGATAGCTGATAGATTGAGAAGCGGAGCTGCTCATATTGCAGGTTGACTATTATATGTTAAGCAAGCGACTTAATCGCGCTGAAATCGACTGTGTTTGCATGATCAAATACTGTCAGATACGGATAAGAATACGTTAGCCTGGCGCGGAAATGCCGTCATACGTTACTCAGCGAGATGCCATACCCAGTAGATTTCGGATTGTATCAAGGCGGCGGCCAAATAATAAGACCAACGCAGATGCAATCTGCAAGGCGAAAGGTATAAGCTTATCAGGACACAGCACATTGATTATCAGCAGAATATTTTTTTACTGTCGATTACCGTACAGTGGTAAATCGGCTTATACCCAACGCAGGACAGACGATGGCACATTCGCACAACCACGCAGAATCGGGCAACAGTAAACGGCTGTTAGCTGCATTTATTGTTACCGCGACTTTCATGGTGGCGGAGATTGTTGGCGGTTTATATTCCGGCTCATTGGCCCTGATCGCCGATGCCGGTCATATGTTAACCGATGCCGCCGCGTTGTTCGTGGCTTTATTAGCCGTACGTTTCGCTCAGCGGAAACCCAATGCCCGCCATACGTTTGGCTACTTACGCCTGACCACTCTCGCCGCGTTCGTCAATGCGCTGACCTTGGTGGTCATTACCGCGTTCATATTCTGGGAAGCCATCCAGCGCTTTTATGACCCCCAACCAGTGGCAAGTCTGCCAATGCTGCTTATCGCCATTGCCGGTCTGGTGGCGAATCTTGTTGCGTTCTGGCTGCTGCATCATGGCAGTGAAGAGAAAAATATCAATGTCCGGGCGGCGGCGCTGCATGTACTGGGGGATTTGCTGGGTTCGGTCGGCGCTATCGTCGCCGCGCTGATTATCCTGTTTACCGACTGGACGCCGATTGACCCTATCCTGTCCATTTTGGTGTCCTGCCTGGTGTTACGCAGCGCGTGGGCGCTGATGAAAGAGAGTATTCATGAACTGCTGGAAGGAACGCCGAACCAGATAAGCGTTGATGCACTGAAAAAGGATCTGACCCTCAACATACCGGAAGTCAGAAATATTCATCATGTCCATCTCTGGCAGGTTGGCGAAAAGCCGTTAATGACGCTCCATGCGCAGGTTATTCCGCCTTATGATCATGATGCGTTATTAAACCGTATTCAGGATTATCTGTTGAAACATTATCAGATTGGTCACTCCACGATTCAAATGGAGTACCAGCGCTGTGATGACGACCACTGCGATATCCACCATGCAGAAGACCATCACCACCATCATTAAATTCACGAAAAGCGACTCAGGCGGGAGCCGCTTTATAGATAATGCGAGCGGGTTTTACGCCCCGGCAGATAACGGTGCGGAATGGTTTTCCCGGGCGCTCTTAATCCATAGCCAGGAACCATTCAGTGCGATTAACGTCAGAATGGCGTATTCCACCGCCATCGCGTAAACGCCCTGATAGGCGAAAATCACCACGCAAATCACATCAATAACCACCCACAGCAGCCAATTTTCGACGTATTTACGCGTCATCAGGATCATGGCGACAATCGACAACACCGTCATCGTGGAATCCCAGAATGGGAAAGCGTCCGGCTGCAGATCCGGCATCTGTACGCCTAACCCGAGCATCTGCATACCTGAAACCGCAATACGCGTCAAAGCGGCAAAAAACGCGTCGATGTAAAGCGTCATCAATCCAATCGCGACCACACACACGACGGCCCAACCGATCAGTTTCGATAACGGAAGCCAGCGGATTTTGAGTTCCACTTCATGCGAATCGGTCTTGCGCGTCCAGGCATACCAGCCATAAATATTGGCGGCAAAAAAGAAAAATTGCAGCAACAGGCTGGCGTAGAGCTGAATCTGGAAAAAAATCACCGCAAACAGCGTGACATTAATCAAACCAAACAAATAGTTAATGGTTTTTTCCAGACTTGCCAGCCAGATGCAGAGCAACCCGAATAACGTACCAACCGCCTCTATCCAGGAGAGATCGTATCCGCCTGCGCCTAAAGGGATGTGAACCAAAATATTGCTGGTACTAAAAAAGTCCATCTCGTTATCCTGTCTTAATGATATGCGAATTTATTTTATATCCTTCATCTTGCAAATTGCGGGAATGTTGGCTTCCTGCGCCTTGAAATAGATTGAGAATACAACGGGTGATACATACGGAATCAATAGAAACCATGATTTATCAGGCATTTCCGCGTACACGTAATTTCAATGAAGCGGCGAAGTCGAGCATGCGATTCAGCGGGATCAACGCCCCCTCTCTCAGTGCGGCATCCACATGGATTTCATGCAGGTCGCCCTTCTGCTCCAGGCCGTTGGCAATGGCTTCCAACCCGTTCATCGCCATCCAGGGGCAATGCGCGCAGCTACGGCAGGTCGCCCCTTCGCCCGCGGTCGGCGCTTCCAGCAAGGTTTTCCCCGGGCATGCCTGCTGCATCTTGTAGAAAATACCGCGATCGGTCGCCACAATCATCTCCCGCTGCGGCAGCGTTTTGGCCGCCTGAATCAGCTGACTGGTGGAACCAACGGCATCGGCCATTTCAACCACGCTCTGCGGCGATTCCGGATGCACCAGAATGGCGGCATCAGGATACAGCGCTTTCATTCTCTTTAGAGCCTGAGTTTTAAACTCATCATGAACAATGCAGGCGCCCTGCCAGCATAGTACGTCGGCACCAGTCTGCTTTTGCACATAACTCCCCAAGTGGCGATCCGGCGCCCAGATAATCTTTTTACCCAGACCGTCGAGATGTTCAATCAACTCAACCGCAATACTGGACGTCACCACCCAATCAGCACGCGCCTTTACCGCTGCGGAGGTATTGGCGTACACCACGACGGTGCGATCGGGATGAGCATCGCAAAAACGGCTAAACTCATCGATCGGGCAACCGAGGTCGAGCGAACATTCAGCCTCCAGCGTTGGCATCAACACGGTTTTTTCCGGGCTGAGGATCTTCGCCGTTTCGCCCATGAAACGAACGCCCGCGACCAGCAGCGTTGATGCCGGGTGCGTACTGCCAAAGCGAGCCATCTCCAGCGAATCGGCAACACAGCCGCCCGTTTCCTCTGCCAGAGCTTGAATTTCCGGATCGGTATAGTAATGCGCCACCATCACCGCATTTCTCTGCCGCAGCAGTGTCTTTATCCTGCTACGGTAGTGCTGCTTGGCCTCGGCCGATAATGGCTTTGGCTTTGCAGGAAAAGGATAAATTGCTTCATTGCTATCAAAAAGGATGCTCATTGTGGGTGTCCATGATGACAACTCAGAAATCTGAAACGGCGAAAGCCGCACGATTCAGGTTGTATTGTTTTTTATCCTAAACAAAATAGCGAAAAAAAAGCATGAAGTCGCTCTATTTTTGCGTAAAAACGGCATTTTGTTTATTAGACTTAAAACAAGAATATTGAGTCAGGCACAACGCCTTGCGAATCCGGCGAAGATGAACAACCAGGATGTGGATAAGTCAGCCAAAACCTATGGCGACATGGGAAAGCGATTAGGGCACGCCTGAATCACAACGTATCAGTGACCCAGGCAAACCATTCACGGCGTCAACCAAAAAATCGATGCCAATACAATGAGATAGGAATGACGAGCAGCAACGCCGGCAGAAAATTTACGACGGCGAATAATTTAATCTGTGCAATTCGTAACCCAACCGCAATCATGATCAGACCGCCGCAGGCAGAAAAGTCGCCTAATGTAATCACCGTCATAAACGGCATTATCAACTTGGCGGAAAAAAACAGTAACGCCTGGATAATAAGCTGAGGAATGGCTATCGACATCACCGCAAAACCAAGCGAGATGGAAAAAATCAAAGCGGTAAAAATATCCAGAGCGGATTTAATAATCAGTAACTGGTAGTCGCCGCTTAATCCCTCGGTTAATGCCCCGACCACTCCGGTTCCACTGGCGCAAAACAGCATTATCAGCGCCGTAAAATTCTGCGTGTAGACATCCTGCGGCAAGCGGTGTTCAGGTGTCGGCAGAACACGACTGAGCGCACGTTGGATCATTATCCCGGCTCGCTGAACGCCATATTCCATACGACATAACTCACCGACCGCGACGCCAATGATAATCGCCAATGCAACCGCAGGCAGTTGCTGTACTTTAACAACCAGCGCCACGCCCATGGCTATCGACACCATGGCAAATGCGGGAGGTAGGCCATCCTGTAACCGCTGGGGGATAAATCGCCGAAGTGCTATACCAAGCCCGCCGCCGATAAGGATAGCCGCGCCATTAATCAAAGGACCGATCATAACTTTCCCTAACCACTGCTCATACCACGATTAGATAATCCGTCGTCTCTCAAAGGCGCTACCGTCCATAGCAAGAGCCTAAAGAAATGTAATATACAGCAAACCACGGGATAACGGGAAAATAGGGCCAACGCAGGCGTTGTTAAAAATCGTTCCCGACGATTTTTTCTCACCCGCACGACGTGTGCTACATGAAACTAAGATGATTTATTTTGGGAGAATGGACGATTCAAATAATGGTGGGTCGTGCAGGATTCGAACCTGCGACCAATTGATTAAAAGTCAACTGCTCTACCAACTGAGCTAACGACCCGCAATGCGGAATTACTGAGGATAAATCTGCTACTAAAACTTAATTCTGAAATTGGTGGGTCGTGCAGGATGACTCGGCCTCCGGCCTCGCCCTTCGGGTCAACGCTGTCGCGTTGCTCAAAATCGATGGAGCCGATTTTGTCGAACCTTTTCGGTTCTCATCCTTTACGATTTAAAACCAGTTTCTTAATTCTGAAATTGGTGGGTCGTGCAGGATTCGAACCTGCGACCAATTGATTAAAAGTCAACTGCTCTACCAACTGAGCTAACGACCCAAATTTCATGCTGCTTTAGCGTCTTGCGCTTGCCTTGGCAACGGCGGCATATATTACTAATTTAAATTTTCAGCGCAACCTATTTTCCATAAAAATGACCTAACTGCTTATTCTTCAAACGTTCAGGCACAAAAATCGCGCATAAAGAGCAACTTTTGTACCCGAAGGAAAAGATCACGATGCGGAAAGGCGTTTCTGAGCCTGTTTGGCGCTTTCAGTATTGGGATACATTTTTACCACCTGCTGGTAAACGGCTTTGGCCTTATCCGCCTGACCTTTTTCCTGCATGATCACCCCAACCTTCAGCAAGGCTTCGGCGCTTTTGGGCGATTTAGGGTAGTTTTTTACTACGTTGGCAAAATAGTAGGCCGCATCATCCTTTTTACCCTTGTTGTAATTCAACTGTCCCAACCAGTAGTTGGCATTGGGTTGATAAGTTGAATCCGGGTATTTTTTGACGAAAGCCTGAAATGCGTTGATAGCCTGATCGTACTGTTTTTTCTCCAGTACCAGGGCAACAGCTTCATTGTAATCACTATTCGCATCACCGGTACTGGCCGGCGCGGCGCTATTATCAGCGCCAGCATCCGCATTTGCCCCAGGCGTACCCTGGGCTGGCGTTGCAGCGGAAGACGATGATGAACTTAGTCCATCAATTTGCTGATAGATCTGTTTTTGCCGTTCAACAACCTGATTCAGCTGATACTGGCTTTCCTGAATCTGCCCGCGCAGATTATCAATATCACGCTGCGTATCGGAGAGCTGTTGCTGAAGTTGGGTTAAAACCTGGCTGTGAGCGTTAGAAATCCGCTCCAATTGCGTGACTCGATCATCTACCGAGCCTGAGCCGACATTACTGATTGGCGCTGCCTGGACGGTAGCGGCCCAGGGGGCCGCTACGCCAACCAGTAACGACAGACCCAATAAGCGATGTCTGAAGTTACTGCTCATGCGATTCTCTTAATAGACCAGAACGGCACGACGGTTTTTGGCATATGCCGCTTCGTCATGACCCAGAACGGCCGGTTTTTCTTTACCGTAAGATACGATAGAGATTTGATCAGAAGAAACGCCTTTACCCTGCAGGTACATTTGCACCGCATTGGCACGACGTTCACCCAGAGCAATGTTATATTCCGGCGTACCGCGTTCATCCGCATGACCTTCGATGGTCACTTTGTAAGACGGGTTGCTACGCAGGAATGCGGCGTGCGCGTCCAGCATTTGGGCGAAATCAGAGCGGATATCGTACTTATCCAGATCGAAGTATACGATATTGTTACGCTGTAATTCCTGCATCTGCAGACGAGCCTGCTCAGAAGAAGAGGCGCCGCCATTCTCAAAACCGCTACCGTCAGCAGCACCGATGGAAGATTGGTCACTGCCCGCATTCTTATTAGAACTACATGCGGCAACTGCCAGTACCGGCAGAGCCAACATCAGGCCTTTCAGCACTTTATTGAATTGCATCTCTTTGTGTCCTTAAATAGTTTATTGTACATATCTGCACTTATAGATACGGCGACCAGGCAGGCGATTTAACCTGTCCATCAGTGGCCGGAAGACGCGCTTTGAAACGCCCATCAGTCGAAACTATCTGTAACACGGAACCCAGCCCTTGTTTAGAGCTATAGATAACCATGGTGCCATTAGGTGCGATACTTGGCGTTTCGTCCAGGAACGTGTCCGTTAATACTTGCACGGCCCCCGTTTCCAGATCCTGCTTGGCAATATGCTGAACTCCGCTATTGGAACTCACCATTACCAGAAATTTACCGTCGGCGCTCACTTCAGAGTCCTGATTTTGGGCACCTTCCCAAGTCAGACGTTGAGGCGAACCGCCGTTCACATTCATTTTATAAACCTGGGGACGTCCAGCCTGATCCGAAGTATAGGCCAAGGTCTGGCTATCCGGGAACCAGCTAGGTTCCGTGTTGTTGCTGCGTCCGTCGGTTATCTGGCTCATTTGACCAGAAGCCAGATTCATCACATACAAATTCAGACTGCCGCTCTTGGACAATGCAAACGCCAGTTTGCTGCCGTCTGGTGAAAACGACGGCGCGCCGTTATGACGCGGGAACGAAGCAACCTGTCTGATAGCGCCGTTTGCCAACGTTTGGATAACCAGTGCGGAACGGCCGCTTTCGAACGTCACATAGGCCAGTTTGCTGCCATCCGGCGACCAGGTTGGCGACATTAACGGCTCCGGAGAACGATGAACCGTAAACTGGTTGTAACCATCATAGTCCGATACGCGCAATTCATAAGGGAACTGACCGCCGTTGGTTTGCACCACATAGGCGATACGCGTGCGGAACGCGCCCTTGATGCCGGTCAGTTTTTCAAAAGCCTCATCACTGGCGGTATGTGCGGCATAACGCAACCACTGCTTCGTTACCTTGAACTGGTTCTGCGCTAATACGCTCCCCGGATTACCGGAGGTATCAACCAGTTGGTAAGAAATAACGTAGCTGCCGTCAGCGCTGGGCTGTACCTGGCCAACAATAACCGCATCGATACCCAGGGCGGTCCAGGCTGCTGGCGTCACTTCCGATGCGGTAGCCGGTTGCTGAGGCATACGACTGGCATCAATAGGATTGAATTTACCGCTGTTGCGCAAATCGGCGCCGACAATACCGCCGATGTCTTCAGGCGCTGAACCCGGCCCCGCCCATTTAAAAGGGACGACGCCGATGGGGCGCGCGGAGTCCACCCCTTGGGTAATCTCTATGCGTACTTCGGCATGCAGCACCGTTGCCCACAGCATTAAAAGACTTAATGCGACTTTAAGTACCTGCTTCATTTAATCTCCCTTATCCAGACGCAATGTCTGCGATAATTAGCAGAATTTTAACAAAAACAAACCAATGTCAACAAAACACTATAACCTGGTTTGTTTACCATAGTAATAATCTTAAACCTATATCGGTAAACAGCCCGGTTACTGCGGTTTAAAGTCTATCGGCGCATTTTTGAAAGCCTCATAAACATCTGAACTTGGCGGTTTCGGGATCCTCGCCTGCTTTGCCGCTGCAATCGCAGCCTGACACAAGGCAGGATCGCCGCCTTCAGCATTCACATCGATCAGCAAGCCATCCGGAGCAAGCTTGATACGCAATGTGCAAGTCCGTCCTTTATAAAGCTGCCAATCATAAAACTTGTTTTGGATCGCCGCCCGAACCTGGCTGCCATAGCTATCCAATGCCGCGCCGGACGCGCCGCTGCGACTGTTGTTTCCAGCACCGGCCGGCGCACCGCCGCCTGATTTGGGCGCATTTTTGGATGAGGCCAATCCGCCCAGCAAATCATCAACGGCGCTATCCTGCTTAGCCGCCTCCGCTGCCGCTCTCTTTTTCTCATCGGCCGCTTTTTTGGCTGCTGCGGCGGCTTCCGCCTTCTTCGCTGCCTCAGCCGCTGCCTTTTGCTTAGCCGCTTCCGCCGCTGTCTTTTGTTTGGCTAACTCGGCGGCTTTTGCCGCTTCCGCTTTAGCGGCTTCGTCCGCTTTCTGCTTGGCTGCCGCCGCAGCAGCGGCTTTGGCTTCCTCTTCGGCTTTTTTCTTTGCAGCGGCGGCGGCCGCCGCTTGCCGCTGAATTTCTTCTTCGGCTTTTCTCTTTGCTTCAGCCGCGGCTTTCGCCTGTTGTTCCGCTTCGGCCTTTGCTTTCGCCGCCGCCGCTTCAGCCTGTTTCTGCTGCTCTTTAGCCTGTTGCGCGGCCTCTTCAGCCTGTTTGCGCTGCTGCTCCTGCGCCAACGTCTGTTGTTTAGCCTCTTCCTGTGCCTGCAGGCGCTCTTTTTCCAACTCTTTCAACCGCTGTTGTTCCGCCGCCTGCTTCTGCTGCAGTTCTTCAGCCTGCTGTTCGGCCTGTTTCTTGCGTAACTGCTCGGCACGCTGAGCGTCGCTTTGCTGCTGTTGCTGACGGTTGTATTGCTCGACAACGGCACTAGGATCGACCATGACGGCATCAATTGATGAGCCGCCTCCGCCGCCTCCGCTGGCATCCATCGTTTGAGTAAACGAACTCCAGACCAGCAAAGCAATCAGTATGACATGCAGAACGGCCGAAATAATCACGGCACGTTTCAACTTGTCGTTTTGTTCGGTTGCTTTTAGCACAATCGATTCCCAAAAACAGTATTGCCAGAAATATACCCGACGTTCATCTCGCTGATTCAGATCGGTTGCGTCATCAGCCCAACGGATTTCACCCCGGCCTGGTGCAACAGGTTCAGTGCTTTAATAATTTCATCATAAGGAACATCTTTTGCACCGCCAATCAAAAATACCGCCTTCGGGTTTGCCGCCAGACGCGCCTGAGCTTCAGCAACCACCTGTTCCGCCGGCAGTTGGTCCATCCGTTGCTGTTCAATGACCAGGCTGTATTGTCCGACGCCTGATACTTCAACAATCACCGGAGGGTTATCATTACTGGAAACCGTTTGGGAATCCGTTGCCTCCGGCAGATCAACTTCAACGCTCTGCGTGATAATCGGTGCGGTTGCCATGAAGATCAACAGCAGCACCAACAGCACATCCAGCAGCGGAACAATGTTGATTTCGGACTTCAGTTCACGACGACCTCTGCGTAGTCGAGCCATGATCCCCCCTGATTATTTACTGCTATCGCTGGAGAAAGCCTGACGATGCAGGATGGCAAGGAACTCTTCCATAAAGTTATCGTAATTCTGTTCCAGCTTGTTTACCCGCTGATTAAGGCGGTTATACGCCATAACGGCGGGAATCGCCGCAAACAGACCGATAGCCGTCGCAATCAACGCTTCAGCGATACCAGGCGCAACCATTTGTAACGTTGCCTGCTTCACCGCGCCCAACGCGATAAACGCGTGCATAATGCCCCAAACGGTGCCAAACAGGCCGATATACGGACTGATGGACCCCACGGTGCCCAGAAACGGGATGTGCGTTTCCAATGCTTCCAGCTCACGATTCATGGAAATGCGCATCGCCCGGGATGCGCCTTCGACGACCGCCTCCGGCGCATGGCTGTTCGCTCGATGCAGACGTGCAAACTCTTTGAACCCGGAATAAAAGATTTGTTCTGTTCCCGTCAGCATATCGCGGCGGGTCTGGCTTTCCTGATACAAACGAGACAGCTCGATACCCGACCAAAATTTATCTTCGAATGCTTCCGCATCACGCGTCGCCGCATTCAGGATTCGGGTTCGCTGGATGATAATCGCCCAGGAAGCTATGGAAAAACAGATTAAAATCAGCATGATTAGTTTGACCAGAAGGCTTGCCTTCAGGAACAAATCAAGAATGTTCATGTCAGTCACTGCTTAAACTCCGCGACAATAGACTTAGGAAGCGCGATGGGCTTCATTTGATGTGGATCGATACATGCGATCAAAACGTCAGCCTGACTCAGTAATTTGCCATCTGAATTAAGAATGCGCTGTAAAAAAGTCAGAGAGGCGCCACGTATCGAAACGATTTCGCTTTGCACCTCCAACAGATCGTCAAGACGCGCTGGAGCATAATACTCCACCGCCATTCGGCGAACGGCAAAAGCGACATGCTCACTCATTAAGGCTTGCTGATGAAAATTGTGTTCACGCAACATTTCTGTCCTCGCCCTTTCATAAAAGGCGATATAGCGTGCATGATAGACAACACCACCTGCATCAGTGTCTTCAAAGTAGACCCGAACTGGCCAGCAGAACAACGTATTACTCACTCTACATCCCGGCAATGCTATAAACATCGCTACTATACGCAAGAGAAATGAGGTTGGGAATGGATTGCAACAATGGAAAGAAAATAATTATGGGTTGCAGGCAACCCATAACCAAATGGAATAGACGATAGGGCTAACGGAAGAAATGGTAGAGTCCGAGCGCCAGGATCGCCAGGGCCGGAAGCGGACTGAAAAACGCCCGCCAGCGCAGCCGCCGAGGGCGGAATCCGACGCCATGAACAACCCCCGCACAAACGGCCCAAATCAGCAGAAAACCCTGCCAGACCGCGAGTTCGCTGGTTCTTGCCGCAAAACGGGAAGGATCCCAGAAAACGCATCCGGCAGCCGCCAGCGCCATGATAAGGGAAAGAGCCCGAAGCGGGCTCTTATCCATCAAACGATACAACCTATCGACCAAATCACTCATTGAGTTTCATCTTCGGTCTTTTGACTTGCCTCGCTCTGCTCAAGCGCCAGGGCTGTAATGATCCCCAGTGAACAAGCAAGAAGCGTTCCGAGTATCCAGGCAAAATACCACATAAATTAAGCTCCTTACTTAGTACATTGAGTGCGTGTTTTGCTCAATCTGTTCTTTGGTGATCCGTCCGAACATTTTGTAGTAACACCACGCGGTATAAGACAGCACAATCGGGACAAAGATAATCGCCACCACCGTCATCACTTTCAGCGTCAGCAGACTTGAAGTCGCATCCCACATGGTCAAGCTGACATTAGGCATGGTGACCGACGGCATAATGAAGGGGAACATCGCCACTCCGGCAGTCAGAATCACGCACGCGATGGTCAGCGAAGAGAACAGGAACGCCATTGCGCCCTTTTCCATCCGCGCCATGAGGGTAGTCAACAGCGGCAATATCACGCCCAACAGCGGGATTACCCACAGAACCGGGTAATTGTTGAAGTTAATCAACCAAGCGCCAGCCTGATGCGCAACTTCTTTATGCAGCGGGTTCGACTCAGCCGCCGTATTCAAGGCGGAAGTCACGACATAACCATCAATGCCGTAAATCACCCAAATACCGGCCAGTGCGAACGCCACCAGCATGACCAGAGCGGAAATCTGTGCGACGGACTTGGCGCGAACGTGCAGATCGCCATTGGTACGCATCATCAGATAGGTGGCGCCATGGGCCACAATCATCGTCAGGCTGACCACACCAGCCAGTAACCCAAACGGATTCAGAAGCTGGAAGAAGTTGCCGGTATAGTACAGGCGCAGATATTCGTCGACATGGAACGGAACGCCCTGCAACAGGTTGCCAAAGGCCACGCCAATCACCACCGGCGGAACGAAACTGCCGATGAAGATGCCCCAGTCCCACATACCGCGCCAGCGTGGATCTTCGATTTTTGAACGATAGTCAAAACCGACAGGGCGGAAGAACAACGACGCCAGAACCAGGATCATCGCAATATAAAAACCGGAAAACGCGGCGGCGTAAACCATCGGCCAGGCGGCAAACAGCGCGCCGCCGGCGGTGATCAACCATACCTGGTTTCCGTCCCAGTGCGGGGCGATACTGTTGATCATCACACGGCGATCGGTATCACTCCGTCCCATCAGACGAACCAATATCCCCACGCCCATGTCAAAACCATCGGTGACGGCAAAACCAATCAGCAGGATGCCGATCAACAGCCACCAGATAAATCGTAATACTTCATATTCAAACATAGTGGACTCCTGTTTACCGTGCTTCCTGCGCGACCGCTATCGGCTGCTCAAAATGGTAGCGACCCGTTTTCAGGCTGCTTGGCCCCAGACGCGCAAATTTGAACATCAGATACATTTCCGCAATCAGGAACAGCGTATACAGACCGCAGATCAGCCCCATGGAGAACAGGATGTCGCCCGCGGTCAGTGATGAGTTCGCAACCGCGGTCGGCAGTATTTCGCCGATAGCCCAAGGCTGACGGCCATACTCGGCAACGAACCAACCCGCTTCTACGGCGATCCACGGCAGAGGAATACCGTACAGCGCGATGCGGTGCAGCCATTTTTTCTCGCCGATTTTGCCGCGCAGCACGGTCCAGAAAGAAAGACCGATGATAAGCAGCATCAGAACGCCGCACGCCACCATGATACGGAAAGAGAAATACAGCGGTGCGACACGAGGGATAGAATCCTTCGTCGCCTGTTGAATTTGCGCTTCAGTCGCGTCAGAAACTTTCGGCGTATAGCGCTTCAGCAGCATGCCATAGCCCAGATCCTGCTTGGACTCGTTAAACGCTTCTCTGATCGCAGGATCGGTATTCCCGGCACGGAGCTCTTCCAGAAGCTGATAGGCTTTCATGCCATTACGGATACGCACTTCGTGCTGCTCCATCAGTTCTTTCAGCCCGGTAACCTGCTTATCGGTGGAACGCGTCACAATCAATCCCATCAGATAAGGGATACGGATCGCATAATCGTTTTCCAAGGTATCCTGGTTAGGAATACCAATCAGCGTAAAGGACGCCGGCGCGGGTTGAGTCTCCCATTCGGCTTCAATAGCGGCCAGTTTGGTTTTCTGCACGTCGCCCATTTCATAGCCGGACTCATCGCCCAGTACGATAACGGATAGAACAGAAGCAAGACCGAAGCTGGCGGCGATAGCGAAGGAACGCTTGGCAAAAGCAATGTCGCGCCCTTTCAGCAGATAGTAGGAACTGATGCCGAGAATGAACATCGCGCCGGTACAATAGCCTGCGGCGACCGTGTGAACGAATTTCACCTGAGCAACCGGGTTCAACACCAGATCGGCAAAACTCACCATTTCCATACGCATGGTTTCAAAGTTGAAATCAGAGGCGATAGGGTTTTGCATCCAGCCGTTTGCCACCAGAATCCACAGCGCGGAGAAGTTGGAACCCAACGCCACCAGCCAGGTAACCGCCATATGCTGAACTTTTCCCAAACGATCCCAGCCGAAAAAGAACAGACCAACAAAGGTGGATTCAAGGAAGAACGCCATCAAGCCTTCAATGGCGAGCGGAGCACCGAAGATATCCCCGACATAATGCGAAAAATATGACCAGTTGGTGCCAAACTGAAATTCCATCGTCAGCCCGGTGGCAACGCCCAGAGCAAAGTTAATTGCAAATAACTTGCCCCAGAATTTAGTCATATCTTTATAGATTTGTTTGCCAGACAGCACATATACCGTTTCCATAATCGCCAGCAAAAACGCCATCCCCAGCGTTAATGGTACGAATAGAAAATGGTACATTGCGGTTAAGGCAAACTGTAAGCGTGACAGTTCGACTATATCAAACATCTTGACTCCTTGCTCCTCGCAGGAAGGTTTTAGCTTGTAACATCTAACAAGCCACTAAACACCCGGCAGTAAACACCCAAAAAGAACACAACAGAAATTGCTTCAGCACAGGCTTAAAGAACGCCGCAAAATCACCCGGCGAATCCAACAGCAAGCCAAAGAAAAATCACAAATATTACAAGTATCTTATCCTAAAGATAGAGTATCGCTATATTACGCCTGTAATCCCATACAATAAATAGGTTTTTACGTGACTCAGATTGGGTTTTTGGTTTCAAATCAACTTTGGGGATAAAGCAGATCTCACGCAATAATTGATTTGGCGCAATTTAAGCGTATTTCTTAAAATATATCCATAGTCAAATGTTGATCTAAAACAAATTAGCCTCTCCTTGTTAATTAACGGGTTATAATGATTTCATATTAACCACATTTGTTAAAATAGTGTGACTTATTAGTTTAAAATAAATTTAATTCTGTAATGTATTTTTTACTTTGACATCCTAAATTCAATCTTTTTAATGTTCTTATTCATTCACCGTATCTATCATTCGCGCGGTATTTAATGAATTAATCCCGCATCATTAATTGCTACAAAATTGTTGTAATTATTTAACAATAATCATTAGCGCTTGGAACAGGCTGAATGTATTAATATTTCGCCATAAAAAATCGCCGGGAGCGATTTTAAACGTCGTCTGCGACGGCCCGCCATAAAAAAAGCCACCCTATGTAACAGGTGGCTAAACATGTCGAACGTTGAAATCAATTGGTCATAACATCGGTTTGTTATAACCAAATTATCGGTAGAGTACGCTTTTTACCGCATCGCCGATATCGGCCAGACTACGCACCGTTTTCACCCCGGCGGCTTCCAGCGCGGCAAACTTCTCATCGGCGGTGCCTTTGCCGCCGGCGATAATCGCCCCGGCATGCCCCATCCGCTTACCTTTAGGTGCGGTAACGCCCGCAATGTAGCTGACGACGGGTTTCGTCACGTGCTCTTTGATGTATTCGGCGGCTTCCTCTTCAGCCGTTCCGCCGATCTCGCCGATCATGACAATCGCTTCAGTCTGCGGATCCTGCTCAAACAGCTGTAAAATATCAATGAAGCTGGAGCCGGGAATAGGATCGCCGCCGATCCCTACACAGCTAGACTGACCCAGCCCGGCATCGGTGGTCTGTTTTACCGCTTCGTAGGTCAAGGTGCCGGAACGGGAAACAATACCGACTTTTCCCGGTAGATGGATATGGCCGGGCATGATACCGACTTTGCACTCGCCGGGTGTGATAACCCCCGGGCAGTTCGGGCCGATCATTCGCACGCCGCATTCATCCAGCTTGACCTTAACCACCAGCATATCCAGCGTCGGAATCCCCTCGGTAATGCAAATGATCAGCTCAATACCGGCATCAATGGCTTCCAGAATCGAGTCTTTGCAAAACGGCGCAGGCACGTAGATAACAGAGACCGTCGCACCAGTAGCCTTGATAGCTTCATGCACGGTATTAAAAACCGGTAATCCCAAATGTTCGGTGCCGCCTTTACCCGGCGTTACGCCTCCCACTAGCTGTGTGCCGTAAGCAAGCGCTTGCTCGGAGTGAAAGGTCCCCTGACTGCCGGTAAAGCCCTGGCAAATAACTCTGGTGTCTTTATTAATCAGAATGGACATTTATTTATCCCCCGTTGCTGCAACGGCTTGCTGAGCCGCATCGATCAAGCTGGCAGCGGCAATAATATTAAGACCGCTATCCGCCAGCTTCCGGGCGCCCAGATCCGCGTTGTTCCCTTCCAGACGCACAACAACCGGTACGCCAACGCCCACTTCCGCAACGGCGCCGATGATGCCGTCCGCGATCAGATCGCAACGCACGATACCACCAAAGATATTGACCAATACGGCCTTGACGTTGTCATCAGACAGGATGATTTTGAACGCTTCCGTCACGCGTTCCTTGGTGGCGCCGCCTCCGACATCAAGGAAGTTGGCTGGCGCCCCGCCGTGCAACTTGACGATATCCATCGTTCCCATCGCCAGACCGGCGCCATTCACCATACAGCCGATGTTTCCGTCCAGCGCCACATAGTTCAGTTCCCACTGGGCGGCATGGGCTTCGCGGGGATCTTCCTGAGTCGGATCTTGCATTTCGCGCAATTCAGGCTGACGGAACAGCGCGTTACCGTCTACCGCCAGTTTGCCGTCCAGACAGATCAGATCGCCCTGTTTGGTGATAACCAGCGGATTAATCTCCACCAGCGACAAATCACGTTCCAGAAACATCGTCGCCAGCCCCATGAAAATTTTGCTGAACTGCGCGACCTGCTTACCGCTTAAGCCCATTTTGAAGGCCAGTTCGCGCCCCTGATAGGGCTGAGGCCCGGTCAGCGGATCCAATACGGCACGGTGGATTCGTTCCGGGGTCTTTTCGGCGACTTTTTCAATTTCCACCCCGCCTTCCGTGGATGCCATAAACACCACGCGACGGCTGCCGCGGTCAACAACTGCGCCCAGATAGAGTTCTTTATCAATGTCGGTCGCCTCTTCCACCAAAATCTGGTGAACCGGTTGACCAAGCGCATCTGTCTGATAGGTAATCAGATTCTTGCCCAGCCAACTTTCAGCAAACGCCCGGATGTCTTCCTTATTGCTGACGACCTTAACTCCGCCCGCTTTACCCCTTCCCCCGGCGTGAACCTGGCATTTTACCACCCATGGACCCGCACCAATTTTTGATGCGGCCTCTTCCGCCTCACGCGGCGTAGTACAGGCATAGCCGACCGGCGCCGGTAACCCATATCGAGCAAAAAGTTGTTTTGCCTGATATTCATGTAAATTCATGATGTTCTATCCATTCAGGTTTTTGTTTTTGAGAATGTCGTTAATAACAACGACCTGCATAGCACATGCCTCTATTTGTCATTATCAAGCTATGGGCGATAGACTGCGATGGTCAATGACCTACCGCCCAATCGATCAGATATCCAGCAACAGACGAGTGGGATCTTCCAGCATTTCTTTTATCGTTACCAGGAAGCTGACGGACTCACGTCCGTCGATCAGGCGATGATCGTAGGACAGCGCCAGATACATCATTGGCAGAATAACAACCTGTCCATCCACCGCCATCGGACGATCTTTAATCGCATGCATGCCAAGAATCGCACTCTGGGGCGGGTTAATAATCGGAGTAGACATCAGCGAACCAAAAACGCCGCCGTTGGTAACGGTGAAATTACCGCCGGTCAGCTCTTCAACGGTCAATTTGCCATCACGGCCTTTCAGCGCCAGCTCCTTGATCCGTTTTTCAATTTCAGCCATACCTAATGTATCGACATCGCGCAGAACCGGAGTAACCAGCCCGCGCGGCGTGGACACCGCAATACTCACGTCAAAATAATTATGATAAACCACATCCTCGCCATCTATAGAGGCATTCACTTCCGGGAAACGCTTCAACGCTTCAACCACCGCCTTAAGATAGAAAGACATGAATCCTAATCGCACACTGTGACGTTTTTCAAATATTTCGCCATATTGTTTGCGCAAATCCATAATCGGCTTCATGTTGACTTCATTGAACGTCGTCAACATCGCCGTGCTGTTTTTCGCTTCCAGCAGGCGTTCCGCCACGCGTTTACGCAGCCGGGTCATCGGTACGCGTTTTTCACTACGTCCGCCTAATGCCGGCGGCGTCTCGGGGGACGATGCAGGAGAAGTCGCGGGTTTTTCTTCTTTCTTGACGTCTTTCTTCAACGCGGACAAATGCTTGTCAATATCTTCGCGGGTAATGCGGCCGCCGACGCCGCTGCCTTTAATGGCGGCGGGATCCAGATCGTGCTCCGCGATCAAACGACGGATCGCCGGGCTAAGCGCATCATTGTTTTCCTCTTCCAGGCCCGCGGTATAACGCTGCGCCGGGGTAGATTCCTTACTTTGAGACTTTTCGCTGGTCTCTTTTCCAGAACTGTCGCCCAGACGGAGGCGAGCCAGTACCTGGCGGGAGGTCACCGTGGCGCCTTCATCTTCCAGAATGGCTTCCAGCACTCCCGACTCAGACGCGGGCACTTCCAGTACGACTTTGTCGGTTTCAATCTCGACCAGCACGTCATCACGCTGGACGCTATCGCCTGGTTTTTTATGCCAGGTCGCTACGGTGGCATCGGCTACCGATTCTGGCAAGTCAGGGACAAAAATATCTACGCTACTCATTATCTATCCTTTATTTAATCAACGTTCAGCGCGTCATTAACCAGAGCTTGC
The DNA here is from genome assembly GCF_002291445.1 of Brenneria goodwinii. Taxonomy (NCBI): domain Bacteria; kingdom Pseudomonadati; phylum Pseudomonadota; class Gammaproteobacteria; order Enterobacterales; family Pectobacteriaceae; genus Brenneria; species Brenneria goodwinii. Next base: position 2,716,775 of record NZ_CP014137.1, read on the forward strand.
TGCTGTTTCTGGTGTACGGACAAATAGCCAACGGCAGGTGAAGCGGAGGCTGGACGTCCGGCGTAACGTAAAGAAGCCCCGAATGGAATGACTTCACGGAAATGATGCTGACTGCAATACCAGGCGCCCTGATTCAGCGGCTCTTCCTGGCACCATACGAAATCATGAACATGGGAGAATGGCTCCAGTGCCGACTGCACCGCCTGATGCGGGAAGGGATAAAGTTGTTCGATACGCACCAGCGCCACATCTTTTTGTTCATTTTTACGACGTTGTTCCCACAGGTCATAATAAACCTTACCGGAACAGAGAACGACGCGCTTGACCGCTTTCGGATCCAGATCGTCGCTTTCGCCAATCGCTGGCTGGAAACTGCCGTTCGCCAGATCGTCGAGAGAAGAAATCGCCAGCGGATGCCGCAACAGCGACTTGGGCGACATTACGATCAGCGGACGGCGCATGCCGCGCAATGCCTGACGGCGCAGCATGTGATAAACCTGCGCCGGCGTGGAAGGGATGCACACCTGCATATTCTGCTCGGCGCACAATTGCAGGTAGCGTTCAAGGCGGGCCGAAGAGTGCTCCGGTCCCTGCCCTTCATAGCCGTGCGGCAGCAGCATCACCAGCCCGCACATCCGTCCCCACTTTTGTTCGCCGGAACTGATGAACTGGTCGATGACCACCTGAGCGCCGTTGGCGAAATCGCCAAACTGCGCTTCCCAGATCGTCAGGGTGCGCGGCTCAGCCGTCGCATAGCCGTATTCAAACGCCAGAACGGCCTCTTCAGACAAAACCGAATCCCAGACCTGGAACTCCCCCTGGGAATTATGGACATGCTCAAGCGGCGTATAACCTGAGCCGTTTTTCTGGTTATGCACCACCGCATGGCGATGGAAAAACGTCCCGCGGGCGGTATCCTCACCAGACAGCCGCACCGAAACGCCGTCATCAACCAGTGTGGCATAGGCCAGCATTTCCGCGCCGCCCCAGTCGAACGGCTTGTTGCCCTTCGCCATTTCCGCCCGATCGCGATACACCTTGGCCACCCGCGGCTGCATTTCTATCGCTTCGGGAATTTCACTGATGCGTTTGGCCAGTTCCTGCAAACGCTTCATCTCAACCTTGTTCGGATAGGGTTCGTCCCACTCGTGATTCAGATAGGGCGACCAGGTGAAGGCCTGCATATCCATCTCACGCCGCTCTTCCACCACACATTCCCCGCTATCCAGCACGTCACGATACAGATTGATCATCTCGGTGGCGTCTTCCAGCGTCACCACCTGCTCCTGCTCCAGCCGATCGGCATACACTTTACGCGGCGTCGGGTGTTTTTTAATTTTCCGGTACATCATCGGCTGGGTGGCGCTCGGCTCATCGGCTTCGTTATGGCCGTGCCGGCGGTAACAGATCAGGTCGATGAATACATCGCGTTTGAAGGTATTACGGAAATCCAGCGCAATGCGGGTCACAAACGCCACCGCTTCAGGATCGTCCGAGTTAACGTGGAAAATAGGCGCCTGCACCATTTTGCCGATATCCGTACAGTATTCCGTGGAACGGATATCCAGCAGGTTAGAGGTGGTAAAGCCGATCCGGTTATTAATGACGATACGGAGCGTTCCGCCCACTTCATAACCGCGCACCTTGGACATGTTCAGCGTTTCCTGCACCACGCCTTGCCCGCTGATGGCCGCATCCCCATGGATGGTCACCGGCAAAACCAGCGTACCGACCGGATTATCCAGACGATCGAGCCGGGCGCGCACCGAGCCGGTCACGACCGGACTGACGATTTCCAGATGCGAAGGGTTGAAGGCCAGCGCCAGATGCACCAGTCCGCCGTCGGTTTCCAGATCGGAGGAGAAACCCTGATGGTACTTCACATCCCCCGTGCCCAGATGCTCTTTATGTTTGCCGGAGAATTCATCAAACAGATCCTGCGGCTTCTTCCCTACCACGTTAATCAGCACATTCAAGCGGCCACGGTGCGCCATGCCGAGTATAACCTCACGCGTGCCATTGCTGCCCGCATGACGCACCAGCTCTTTCAGCATCGGCACCAGGACATCGCCCCCTTCCAGCGAGAAACGCTTGGCACCGGGGAACTTGGCGCCAAGATAACGTTCCAGACCTTCCGCGGCGGTCAACTCTTTCAGGAAACATTTCTTCTCATCGGCGGTGAAAGAGGGCTGCCCCATCACTGACTCAATACGATGCTGGATCCAGCGTTTCTCTTCCGTATTGGTGATGTGCATGTACTCAGCCCCGATCGACCCGCAGTAGGTCTGCTTCAGCGCCTGGTACAGATCGCCCAGATTCATGGTGTCCTTGCCGATGGCGAATGACCCCACGTTAAAGGTTTCCTGCAAATCATCCTGGGTCAGATTGTGATAATCAAGATCCAGCTCAGGCACCGGGATCTGAGGGCGCAAATTCAGGGGATCGAGATTAGCCTGCTGATGACCGCGAAAACGGAAGGCATTGATCAGCTGCAATACCTTGACCTGTTTTGCATCGCTATCAGGATCGGTAATCGACGAGGTATAACGTGAGGTGTCTTTCGCCAGGCGGCGAAAATATTCGCGAGTCTTGGAGTGGAGTTGATCCGGTTTAATCCCAGCCGTGGGCAACTGCTGGAAAATAGAGCGCCAGCTATGATCGATTGAGTCCGGATCGGTTAAAAAATCTTCATAGAGCTGCTCTATGTAGGACTGGTTTGCGCCCGCCAGATAGGAGGAATCCAGCCAGGCCTTCATTGCGCCGTTCTGCATTATGATCCCTTAAGCTAATAAGCTTCAGTTTTCGCCGTGGTTAACATGTCATTCGTGCCGTATAAAATCGGTTGCCGTAAAACGGTTCGCTCGCCGTCCCCCTGTGCGGGGTACCCATGAAGGAACCTTTAAAAACCGGTTCTGGCGCGCAAGCCCGTTTTTAAAGATTTCCTGCCTTCCCCCGAAATCGAGGCCGGTTTCGGGGGATAGCCTGTCTAACGATAAAACCCTGCGTCGTTCCCACAGATTCTTCCCTGCCAGCGGAAACAGATCCCCGCCGACTACCGCGGGGATGACGGGAATGGCCTCCCGCCTGGTTACCCGTTGCGCTGCAGCAACATGGATTTAATGTGGCCGATCGCCCGCGTCGGGTTAAGCCCTTTAGGACAAACACTGACGCAATTCATGATGCTGTGACAACGGAATACGCTGAAAGCATCGTCCAGGTTGTCCAGTCTGGGCTTGGTTTCCGTATCGCGGCTATCAATCAGGAAGCGGTATGCGGCCAGCAGGCCCGCCGGCCCGACGAACTTATCCGGGTTCCACCAGAACGACGGACAAGAGGTTGAACAGCAGGCACACATGATGCATTCGTATAATCCATCCAGCTTTTCACGCTGCTCTGGTGACTGTAAGTGCTCACGAGCCGGAGGATTCTTCCCATTATTCAACAGGTAAGGTTTTATTTTCTCATATTGTGCATAGAATTGCCCCATATCTACAACCAAATCTCGCACAACGGGCAATCCCGGCAGGGGGCGGACGATGATTTTACTGTTTCCCCGCCGTAATGCCGATACCGGAGTGATGCAGGCCAGGCCATTTTTGCCATTCATGTTAACACCATCCGATCCACACACCCCTTCGCGGCATGAACGGCGGAACGATAAGGTCGGATCCTGTTCCTTCAGCAGAATCAAGGCGTCCAGCAACATCATGTCGCGCCCCTCTTCCGCCTCCAGTTGGTAATCCTGCATCCGCGGCGCATTATCAACGTCCGGGTTATAACGATAAATAGAAAATTCAAGTTTCATCAATCAATCCCCCGCGGTTAATAAGTACGCACTTTCGGCGGAAAAGCCGGGCGTAGTTTAGGTTGCATGTTCACCTCACGGCGCGCCATGCTATCGGTTTGCGGCAGATACAGCGAATGACATAACCAATTTTTATCATCACGGTCAGGATAGTCGAAACGGCTATGCGCGCCACGGCTTTCGGTACGGAAATTGGCGGACATGGCTGTCGCATACGCCGTTTCCATCAGGTTATCCAGCTCCAGGCATTCAACCCGTTGGGTATTGAATTCGGTGGAGTGGTCATCCAGCCGCGCGTTTTTCAACCGCTCACGAATGACTTTCAGCTCTTCCAGCCCCTTCGCCATCGCATCCCCCTCGCGGAATACGGAGAAGTTGTGTTGCATACAGGATTGCAGCGCCTTGCGAATCTCCACCGGATCTTCGCCGGAGCGGGTGCCGTTCCAGCGGTTAAGACGTTCAAGAGAGGCTTCAATATCCGATTCGCCGGCGTCGCGGCTCACGCCCTGCTCTTCCAGCGACTCCTTTAAATGCATCCCCGCCGAACGGCCGAACACCACCAGATCGAGCAGAGAGTTACCGCCCAAGCGGTTGGCGCCATGAACAGAGACACAGGCGATTTCACCCACGGCGAACAGACCGGGGATGACGATATCTTCACCTTTATCGTTGATGGTCAGCGCCTGACCGCTGACCTTGGTCGGGATACCGCCCATCATATAGTGACAGGTGGGAATAACCGGAATCGGCTCTTTCACCGGATCGACGTGGGCAAAGGTGCGGGATAACTCCAGGATCCCCGGCAAACGCGATTCCAGCACCTCTTTACCCAGATGATCCAGCTTCAACTTGACGTGCGGCCCCAACGGGCCATCACAACCCCGGCCTTCACGGATCTCGATCATAATGGAACGGGCCACCACGTCACGACCGGCTAAATCTTTGGCATTCGGCGCGTAGCGTTCCATAAAACGCTCGCCGTGTTTATTCAGCAGATAGCCGCCTTCGCCACGACAGCCTTCGGTCACCAGCACTCCGGCGCCGGCAATGCCCGTCGGATGGAATTGCCACATTTCCATATCCTGCACCGGCACCCCGGCGCGTAATGCCATGCCGATGCCGTCGCCGGTATTGATATGCGCATTGGTCGTAGACTGATAAATACGGCCGGCGCCGCCGGTCGCCAGAACGGTGGCGCGCGCTTTGAAATAAACGACTTCGCCCGTCTCAATACAAACCGCGGTGCATCCCACCACCGCGCCATCCTGATTTTTCACCAGATCGAGCGCATACCATTCGGAAAAGATGGTGGTGTGATTTTTCAGGTTCTGCTGGTATAGGGTGTGCAACAGGGCATGGCCGGTACGGTCGGCCGCGGCGGCCGTGCGGGCCGCCTGTTCGCCGCCAAAGTTTCTGGACTGCCCGCCGAACGGACGCTGATAAATGCGGCCGTCGTCCAAACGAGAAAACGGCAGCCCCATGTGCTCCAGTTCCAGCACCGCTTCCGGCCCGGTTTTGCACATATATTCAATCGCGTCCTGATCGCCGATGTAGTCGGAACCTTTCACGGTGTCGTACATATGCCATTCCCAGTTGTCTTCATGGGTGTTACCCAGCGCGACGGTAATACCGCCCTGCGCAGATACGGTATGGGAACGGGTTGGAAATACTTTCGATAACAGGGCGCAGGACAAGCCCATCTGAGATATTTGCAGTGCGGCGCGCATACCTGCGCCGCCTGCTCCGACAACGACTGCATCAAACTCTCTGACTGGCAAATTCATTACGCCCCCCACACCACAATAGTTCCATAAATGACGTACACCATCAGCGCGACCACAATCGCCAACTGTAAAGTCAGACGTAAGCCCAACGGTTTGATGTAGTCGGTCAGCACTTGCCACATCCCTATCCAGGCATGCACCAGGATGGAAAGCAGCGCGAGCAGCGTGAATACTTTGGTGAGCGCCATCGCAAAGAAGGTTCGCCAGATTTCATAGGTTATGTGATCGGCGGAGACAACAAAGCCAATCAGATAAACGACATACAGCACAATGACGATGGCGGCAGCGCGAATCAGCAACCAATCGTGTACGCCATTTCGTCCTAACGCAGAAGCATTGCTCACCATACGAGGACTCCAGCCAGAAGTGAAAGCACGCCGGTAATAACAAAAGAGATATTTGCCGAACGTTTACCCGCGGAAAGGTCTTCTTCTATATAGCCAAAATCCATCATCAGGTGACGCAAGCCGCCCACAATATGGTAGGCCAGCGCCGTGAGAATGCCCCAGACGATAAATTTAACTACGAAGCTGTCCATTATTTCCGCCGCGCGTAAGAATCCCGCCTCCGAAGAAAGAGAGAGACCTAACAACCATAGCAGGATACCGACGGCGACAAAGGTGATAACGCCAGATACACGGTGAAGAATAGAGGCTATCGCAGTAACAGGGAACTGGATCGTTTGCAGATCGAGATTAACAGGTCTTTGTTTTTTCACAGCTTTGCCCACACAGTTTTTATTATTGTGCTTTCCTCCGGACCAGAGAGAGGTCAGACAGCATGAATGCCGAAAACCTGAAACTCGTTTACGATACGCGCTCAAACATCGACATTCCGGTATCTAAACAGCGCATGTTCCATTCATACTGGGTGCTCCTACTGCAAGATATTCCGGAGACCTGGCGGAAGTATAGGTGCTTCACATATCTATTACAATTAACACACAAAATGTTTAGTGACATTTCCCTTAAATAGTGATTTTCATCACGAATTTTACATTTTATATAAAACCAGTCATGTTATTTGACAAAATATCAACATTTAAATTACAACTTCCGCGCTAAATTCCCTATGCTGTAGTAAAGCTCAGCGGTTACTCTTTCCCACCGCCACAACTTATGTAACAGTGAGACGGATAACCCATGTAAAAGTCATAGATATCACTATGACAAACTCAGAGAATGATTAATTATCTGGGAAATGATGTATTCATCCCGAAGGTAACTGGGATTCCACTCCCGCTCTGTACCCTATTGACGATGCGTCGCTACAGAGTTTCATCCGGTCTATCATTAAGCCGGTAATACAGGCATGACGGTATTTCTTCGGTGAAAAGAGTTTTAAAATTAAAGCGCTAGGAGACTATAAATGACTGACAAAAAAGCAACGCTTACGCTAGACGGTAAAGACCCAATTGAACTTAACGTGCTGACCGGCACGTTGGGACAAGATGAGATCGATATCCGGGCTTTAGGCTCCAAAGGGTTGTTTACATTTGATCCCGGTTTCACCTCTACCGCATCCTGCGAATCCAAAATCACCTATATCGACGGTGAAGAGGGCATCTTATTACACCGTGGATTTCCTATCGCCCAACTGGCTGAAAAATCTACCTATCTTGAAGTTTGCTATATCCTGCTTTTCGGCGAAGCGCCGACGAAGCAGCAATTCGACACCTTTAAAACCACGGTGACGCGCCACACCATGATTCACGAACAGATTACCCGTCTGTTCCACGGCTTCCGCCGCGACTCGCATCCTATGGCCGTACTGTGCGGCGTGACCGGCGCCCTGGCGGCGTTCTACCATGATTCGCTGGATATCAGCATCGAACGCCACCGTGAAATCGCCGCTTATCGTTTGCTGTCGAAAATGCCGACCGTCGCCGCCATGTGTTACAAATATTCGCTCGGTCAACCCTTTGTTTATCCTAAAAATAATCTCTCTTATGCCGGTAACTTTCTGAACATGATGTTCGCGACCCCGTGCGAAGAGTATGAGGTCAACCCGGTATTGGAACGCGCCATGGATCGTATTTTGATCCTGCACGCCGACCACGAACAGAACGCCTCCACCTCCACGGTGAGAACCGCGGGCTCGTCCGGCGCCAACCCGTTCGCCTGTATCGCCGCGGGCATCGCCTCGCTGTGGGGACCGGCGCACGGCGGAGCGAACGAAGCCTGCCTGCGCATGCTGGAAGATATCAGTTCCGTTGAACATATTCCGGCGTTTATCAAACGGGCCAAGGACAAGAACGATTCGTTCCGTCTGATGGGATTCGGCCACCGCGTGTATAAAAACTATGACCCGCGCGCCACCGTGATGCGTGAAACCTGCCATGAAGTGTTGAAGGAACTGGGCAGAAAAGACGATCTGCTGGAAGTCGCCATGGAACTGGAAAACATCGCGCTGAATGACCCGTACTTCATCGAGAAGAAGCTGTATCCAAACGTCGATTTCTATTCAGGCATCATTCTGAAAGCGATGGGAATTCCCTCTTCCATGTTCACGGTGATCTTCGCCATGGCCCGCACCGTTGGCTGGATCGCCCACTGGAATGAAATGCATGACGACGGGATTAAAATCGCGCGTCCGCGTCAGTTGTACACCGGCTACGCCGAACGTGATTTCACCTCCAACCTTGAGAACAGCTAAACCCGCCTGACTTAGCATCGTCTGTGCATCACCCCCTCCCAACCTCCCCCTTGCCAGGGGGAGGCTAGCTAATCATCAGCCCTAAACCAGAACAACGCTTCTTTTATGGCGGACCGTCGCAAGCGACGTTGCAAACCGCTCCCGGAGATTTTTTACTTCTGGCAGGCGGGGCACCAGAAAAACGGGCGCGACGCCAGCATCGTCTTCTCGATAATATGCCCGCAGCGCGGACAGGCCTCACCTTCACGATGAAAAACCTTGAAAGAGAAAACGGCGCCATGATGGCGGTTTTCATCCGCCGCGCCACGCGTGTTATAGGATAAACGGGGAATATCAAGCAGCGCCCGGCTCAGGATTTGCAGCTGTTCGGCGCTCAAATCCTGCGCGCAGTGCTGTGGGGCCAGCTGCGCCTGCCAAAGGATCTCGGCCCTCAGGTAGTTTCCCAAACCGGCCAGAAAGGACTGGTCGAGCAATAAGCCGCTGAACCGGCGACGGCGAAACCGCACAGAGAGCAGCCGTTCGCCGACCTGCTCCGGCGTCAGCGTCAGATCCAACACATCGGGGCCGATTCGCTGCAAAAAAGGATGGGATGACAGCGAATCCGCCGTCAACATTTCAATATCGGAAGCGCTATAAAGCAGAACGGCCCGATCCGTCGTTTCCAGTCTGACTCGCAAATCGCGTTTGGTCTCCGGCGTTTCCCCCGTATTCACCACCCGCCATATGCCATATAACTGGTTATGGCTGTAAAGCACCAAGCCGTTGCTGAAATAGGTCAACAGGGCTTTACCCCGTGTAACGATCCGCGCAACCTTTTGTCCGACCAGCGCCGGCTCATACTGTTTCAGTTCAGGAAACGCGAACCAGACTCGGGTCAATGTCTTGCCAACCATCGCCGCCGCCAACTGGTCTGCCGCTCGGCGGATTTCCGGTCCTTCCGGCATGAATGACTCCGTAATAAAAAATCCAGACGGCTAGTGTAAAGCGCCACCGGCGACGGGCATATCCTGTCGCACCAATAACGACTGGGCGATGATAATTTCCAGCGCATCGCTTACCGTGCTGGTCGGCATACAGGGTTCGCCAGGATGGCCGACCGCCTGCTGCGGCGAGTAAGGAACATGCACAAACCCGCCGCGCACCACATCGCCCTGCTGATGAAGAAGGTGCAATAGACCATACATCAGATGATTGCAAACAAAGGTGCCGGCCGTCTGCGATACCGATGCCGGAATATTGGCGCCGCGCAGCGCGCTGACCAACGCTTTTACCGGCAGGGTTGAAAAATAAGCGGCGGGACCGCCTTCAATCACCGGCGTATCAATAGGTTGATTGCCCTGGTTATCCGCTATTCGCGCATCATTAATATTGATCGCCACCCGCTCGATCGAGATATCGGCGCGGCCGCCCGCTTCGCCGACGGCGATGACGGCCTCCGGCTGCCACTGCGTCACCGCGCGATAAAGCTGTTGCAATGCCAGATCGAATGCGCAGGAAAGCTGGCAGACGATCACTCTGGCTCCGGCGATCTCACGCTGATGGAAAACTTTTGCGGCTTCCCATGACGCATTACAAATTTCGCCGCCAAAAGGTTCAAACGCGGTAATCAATACGGTTTTCATCTACCCTCGCCTTGGTGCCAGTGGCTAGAATCAGCCATTCGATTACCTCACACATCATGCAGCCGTAACGCTGATCTGATGCTGAGAAAAACAGTTGCGCAACTTACGCGCGAATGTCAGCGCATGCTGCCCGTCGCCATGAACACAGACGGTATCAGCCTGAACGTCGACCCAGGAACCATCACTGGCGCGAACGCGTTTACGTTGGATCATTTCCAACGTTTGGGCTAAGGCGAGATCGTCGCTGTTGATCAGCGCGCCCGATTGCGAACGCGGCACCAAAGAACCATCCGGCAAATAACAGCGATCGGCAAACACTTCCTGCCGGGTTACCAGTCCTAAACGCTGCCCGGCCCGAATCAGCTCGCTGCCGGCCAACCCCACCAGACGCAACGCCGGATTAATCATTTTCACCGCGCGGGCGATGGCATCAGCCAAGGCGGGTTCACGGGCCGCCTGATTGTAAAGCATGCCATGTGGTTTGACGTGGACCAGCTTCCCGCCTTCCGCCGCCGCTATCGCGGCCAGCGCGCCGACCTGATAAACCACCTGGGCAAAAACCGTTTCGGCAGGCAATTGCATCTCTTTACGGCCAAAATTCTCACGGTCCGGGAAGCTTGGGTGTGCGCCAATCGCGACGCCGTAATCAATCCCCCAACGAACCGACTGCCGCATGGTCTGGGCATCTCCCGCATGAAATCCGCAGGCGATATTTGCCGAACTGACCAGTTTCAACAATGCTTCATCATTCTCGCCGCCTTCGCCCAGGTCGGCATTCAGGTCAATAATCATGTAGCCTCCACGCCAGTTGTTCAAGATAACGCAGCTGTTCCTGTGCCGCCTGCTGGGCCTCTGCCAGCGTACAACGAATAAAATGCACCGGTTCCCCCAGACGTATTTGCGCCAGATGGTATAAATCGGCCTCAATCACGCAGGCAATCCGCGGATAGCCGCCGGTGGTTTGCGCATCAGCCAGCAGCACGATCGGATGACCGCTATGCGGCACCTGCACCACGCCCGGCAACAGGCCATGCGATGACATTTCCCGCCGGGTGGTCCGCTGCAATTCCGGCCCCTGTAGCCGATAGCCCATCCGATTACTTTGCGGGCTCAAATGCCAGGGCGTACGCCAGAATTTTTCCTGCGCGTCGGCGCTGAACTCTTGATATTCAGGTCCCGGCAATGCTCTGACGCGATTGCCAAACAGCAACTGCTTAACGCCGATTTCCCTGGTCGGCAGTTGGGTGGCGGTTCCCAGCGCCAGCTCATCGCCATCCGCCAGCAAACGCCCGGCAAATCCGCCAAACCCCGCTTTCAGATCGGTACTGCGCGACCCCAGCGCTTCCGGCACGTCGATTCCGCCGGAAACCGCCAGATAGCTGCGCATACCGTGGCGCGGCAGATGCATTTTCAATGTTTGCCCGGCGGCCACGGCAAAACGCCAGCCGGTCCACAATGGTTTGCCATCCAACTCGGCATGACAGTCGGCCCCGGTCAGGGCGACCCAGCAAGGTGAGGTAAAGGTAGCGACGAATTTTCCCAGCGTGATTTCCAGCGCGGCGGCATTCTCCGCGTTGCCCGCCAACAGATTCGCCAGCTTGAGCGCCGGAATATCCAGCGCGCCGGACTGACTAATGCCCAGACGGCGAAAACCGAAGCGCCCGGCGTCCTGAACGGAGGTATACAACCCGGAGTGAATAATTTTCAGCATACGCCCGCCTTCTGAGGCAAAAACCGAATATTATCGCCAGGACGCAGTAACGTCGGCGGCATACTCTGCGGATTGAATAAGGGCAACGAAGTGCGGCCGATCAGCTGCCAGCCGCCTGGCGTGGATAACGGGTAGATTCCGGTTTGAGAACCGCCAATGCCGACCGATCCGGCAACCACTTGAAGTCTGGGTTCTGCGCGGCGCGGAACATATAACCTTTCGTCCAGCCCGCCCAGATAGGCGAACCCGGGCTGGAAGCCGAGAAAATAAACGATATAGCTGGCGGAGGCATGCGCTTCCACCACCTGTTTTTCCGTCAGGCGGCAATGATCGGCGACCAGCGCCAGATCCGGTCCGGCCTCTCCGCCATAGGTCACTGGGATATCAATATCTCGGGGTTCGAATACCAGCGACTCGCTGTCTTCCCACCAACGTTGCAGGCGTTCAATGGCATCCAGCGCGACCTGCTGCGGATGTTCCAGCAACACCGTAAGATTGTTCATGCCAGGAATCGCTTCCTGCACCGCCTCATGGCGATTCAAACGTTCGGCCAGCCCCCAGATACGCTGCTGACTTTGCAGCGTCATCGGCGGTTCCAGTTCCAGAACCACGGTCTTCTCGCCCAGCAGATAACAGCGCGCCCGTTGCAATCTTTTCTCCTGCTTCATGTTATGAGCTTTTCCTATGATTATGAGGAAAGCAAGAAAGATACCAAAATGACTTTTTGTACTGCTTTTTTCCGTTTTTAACCGTATGCGCTTAATAAGAAAGCGTTAACCATCACGCTGGATTGGGAATATCAATAAACGTCACGTCAAAACCATGCTGCCGAGCCAGCCAATCCCCCAACGCGCGGATCCCTCCCCGCTCCGTGGCGTGGTGCCCGGCGGCAAAAAAATGCAGCCCCATTTCACGCGCGACGTGGATCGTCTGCTCTGAAACTTCGCCGGTAATAAACGCATCAACGCCAAAGCGAGCGGCCAGTTCGATAAACCCCTGCCCCCCGCCGGTACACCATGCGATTCGCCGTATCTGTTGCGGTGCATTATCCCCACAATGCAGCACCGAACGCCCCAATCGGTTTTCCAGGCGCTGGCGCAGCGCATCGCCGCTAAGTGCCTGAGAGAACTCGCCATACGGCACCAGCGGCTCGAGGGTTCCCAGCACATCGATTTCCAGCAGCGCCGCCAGTTGGGCGTTGTTGCCTAGCTGAGGATGCGCATCCAGCGGCAGGTGGTAGCCATACAGATTGATATCGTTAACCAGCAGCGTTTTCAGCCGATTGCGCTTCATCCCCCGCACAATCGGCGATTCGTTTTTCCAAAAATAGCCGTGGTGGACCAAAACGGCATCGGCCTGATGCTCAACGGCCGCATCCAGCAATGCCTGTGAAGCGGTTACGCCGGTGACAATACGCTGCACCTCGCGGCGGCCTTCAACCTGTAAACCATTCGGGGCGTAGTCCTGGAAGGCCTCGGCGTTAAGCTGCTGGTTAATCAGTTTTTCCAAATCGCTATTACGCATACTTACTTTTCTCTGTTTGATCGTCATGTGCCATAGCCGAATTTTTCGCCGCGGCAAAGGCCGCCAGCGTCTGCTGTCTCGCCGCTTGGTGATCGACAATCGGCAGCGGGTAGTTCAGAGCGCGCGACTGCCGAGCGGCCCAGCGGTGAGGCTGGTGAATATCTTTATCCGGCACCGCCGCCAATTCCGGCAGCCAGCGGCGAATAAAAGCGCCTTGCGGATCGAATCGCTCCCCCTGCGTGGTCGGATTGAAAATGCGAAAATAGGGGGCGGCATCCGTTCCGGTCGAAGCCGCCCACTGCCAACCGCCGTTATTCGCCGCGAGATCGCCATCCACGAGTTGCGACATAAAATAGCGCTCCCCTTCACGCCAGTCGATAAGTAAATCTTTTACTAAAAAACTGGCGCAAATCATACGCAGGCGGTTATGCATCCAGCCGGTTTGGTTCATCTGTCGCATGGCGGCATCAACAATGGGATAGCCGGTATTTCCCTGCCGCCAGGCGCTTAGATCGTCAGGCGACTGCCGCCATTGCACCTGCTGCGTCCAGGCGGTAAACGGTTGGTGCTTACATAAATCCGGCCAGAACACCAACAAATGCCGATAAAACTCACGCCAGATCAGCTCATTAAGCCAGACAAAAGCGCCGCCCTCCCGCTGCTCCAGCAGATCGGGACACTCGGCCCGCAGCCGGTTAAAACACTGGCGAGGAGACAGAACGCCCAACGCCAGATAAGGCGATAATTTGCTGGTTCCCGCCAGTGCCGGCAAATCCCGCTGACGCGGGTAGTCCTGCACCTGTTCACGGCAGAACTGACGCAGCCGGTGTAAGGCCGCCGTCTCGCCGATGGGAAAATCGCGATCGATCTGCTGTTGAGGATAACTGAACGGCGCTAACGCCGCCGTGATATCCACCGCACCGCCGCTTCTCGGCGTCGGCGCGGGAACGCTATCAGTATTCGTTTCCAACAGGCAGTTAATGAACGCCCGCCGAAACGGCGTGAACATCTTATACATCCTGCCGTCCCCATTCAGCACGCGACCGGGCGGCAACAACAGAGCGTCACCAAATCCCCGGCACTCAACGCGTCCGGCCAGCAGCCTTTCCACCGCTTTATCGCGCCGGCGTTCGTTAATTTCGTACTGATGGTTATAGAACAACTGCGTGACGCGCTGCTGATGACAAAAATCCGCCAGCCAGTTCGCCGCGGCGGAAAAATCGGCGCACTCATGGTAATAAAGGGCGATCCCTTTTTCGGCCAGATCTCGCTGCACCGCGTTGAGACTTGCCAGCAGGAAAGCGGCCTGTCTCGGGGCCATATCATGCTGACGCCACTGCTGCGGCGTGGCGATAAACAGGGCGATCACCCGCGCCTGCGGATCCCGGCAGGCTGCATGTAAAGCCAGGTTATCGGTTATGCGTAAATCATTACGCAGCCAGACCAAATGCGTGGTCATAAATCATCCTCAGGCCACCGTTAGTAGCCGTAACGCAGCCTTAGCGCTTCCGGATAAGGCTCAAAGTAACGCTGCTCGGCAAGGTAATCATCCGGATATTCCGTCATGTAATGCTTCAGCAAAGTGATCGGCGCCAGCAGAGGTTGCACTCCCTGCCGATAGCGATCGATCAGTTGGGTGAGTTCCTGTCGCTGCGACGAATTAAGCTGGCGGCGAAAATAGCCCTGAACATGCATCAGCACATTGGTGTGATTACGCCGCGTTGCCGGGTGCGCCATCAGCTTCATCAACCTCAGACGGTATTCCCGGGCAAAATCGTCCAGCGATTCCCATGTATCAATACCGGCCACAAAACGCCCCAGCTCACGATATTCGGGTTGCGAATGCGCCAGCAGCAACAATTTATAGCGGCTATGAAACGCAATCAGCGCCCCGCGGCTTAGACCTTGCCGCCAGATCTGATGCAATTCATGCAGGGTATAAACCCGCTCAATAAAGTTTTCCCGCAGCCCCGGATCGTGCAGACGGCCATCTTCCTCCACCGGCAGCCAGGGTAGCTGACGCAACAGTTCCTGGGTAAACAGTCCCGTACCGCTTTTTCGCGCATTCTTTTGCGACGCGTCATACACCCTCACGCGCTCCATACCGCAGCTGGGCGATTTGGCGCAGACAATGTAGCCGCACAACTGGTGTAGCCGGCTGACTTTTTCAGCGGAGAAGCGGCGCATCTGTTGAGTGACATCCAGCGGCGAACCATTGCTGGCGCGCAGGATAATGTGTCCTTCCGCGTTTTTTATCAGCCGCAACGCCGGACGCGGCACCGGCAACCCAACGGCCATTTCCGGACAGACGGGTTCAAAATGGAAGTACGGTGATAGTTGCTCGACAGCAAACGCCAGGCGCTTATGCCCGCCGTCAAAACGCACCGGATTACCGAGCAGGCAGGCACTTATACCAACCGGGATCGGATCTAACGTCATGATTGCCCCCTATAAAAAAACAGTCCGCTATACCCAGCATAGCGGATCCCAACGCCGCGCAGGGAAAACCTGGGGGAAAATAAGGTAAGAAATCATAAGATTAATCGGCGTATCCGTAGAACATCGCCGGAAGCGATGCTCAACGGCGCCGGCGACGACGCGGGGAGTAACCGGCAGGATGACCCGCCATAAAAAACCCGCCGAAGCGCTGAGGAATCCCCACAAAAAAACCTTGTTAATATTTTATATTTAACAGACTGATATTAAACATATATTCAGTACTTAAACCGTTTGTCTCACGGCGTAAGAAATTACGCTGAGGTGAACGACCCCGCGAATGAGCAGCATGGATGCTGCTCAAGCCAGTGCCGCGTCGGGAACGCGTCACTGGCGGTTCGGAAAAGGGGACGGCCGCCGAAGGAACCGCGTCAGCGGCGTGATTTCAGCCACAAGCCCGGGTCCGGAGGGTGGTGGCGTTTGAACCACCCTGCGTCGGGCGCGTGCTACGACGTGGCATGAAAAAGCCTTTCTTTTCGCGCACGAAATATTCTTCGATATGACATATTCCGATTTATGGGGAGCCTTCAGCGCCGAAGCGGGGAGTAAACCAAAAAGAGTAGTAAGCGGAATTATTTATATAGCAGATTGATTAGTAAAAATCACAGGATGCCGCTTCCGACTGCGCCATCCCTGCCCGTTTACTGCCGCCACCGCGCCATTTTTATACTTTTTTTACGCCCAACCACCGGAAATTTGCACCTTCTTTTCCCGCCGTTCAGTAGCCTGCTGCCATTAATTCTTGATTACACCCGGAGGGGTTTTATGACTCTCGGCATCCTTTTGGGCAGCCTGCTGGTGCTGCTTTTATTGAGTTATCTGGTTTATGCCCTGCTGAAGGCGGAGAACTTCTGATGATCGCTGACGTTTTTTTACCGATCGGCGGCTTGCTGCTGATACTGATGTTACTGGCGCAGCCGCTGGGCAATGTATTGGCGCGCTTGATCGAAGGAGAAAGCGGCGCGCTGCTGCAAAAATTTGAAGCGGGAGCCGCGCGTTTTTTAATGATTCATCACGGAGAAATGCATTGGCGGCAGTATGCTCTGGCGCTTCTGACCTTTAATTTGCTGGGTTTCGTTGTGCTGTTCGGCCTGTTGATGACGCAGGGATCCCTCCCCCTCAACCCGGAAAACATGCCGGGATTATCGTGGCATCTGGCGCTCAATACCGCCGTCAGTTTCGTCACCAACACCAACTGGCAGGCTTACAGCGGGGAAAATACGCTGAGTTATCTGAGTCAGATGGCGGGATTAACCGTACAGAACTTCCTCTCCGCCGCGACGGGGATCGCGGCCGCCTTCGCGTTAATCCGCGCATTTTCCCGTCACGCCGTAGATACTCTGGGGAATGCCTGGTTCGACCTGCTGCGCATTACCCTGTACATTCTGCTGCCGCTGTCTCTCTTGTTGGCGCTCTTCTTTATCAGTCAGGGAACGCTGCAAAACCTGTTGCCCTATCAACAGGTCACCACGCTGGAAGGCGCAACGCAAACTCTGCCCATGGGCCCCGTTGCGTCTCAGGAGGCCATAAAACTGCTGGGCACCAACGGCGGCGGCTTCTTCGGCGCAAACTCCGCTCATCCATTTGAAAACCCCAGCGAGCTGAGCAACATCGTGCAGATGCTGGCTATTCTGCTGATCCCCGCCGCGCTGTGTTTTGCTTTCGGCAAAGCGGTTAACGATCCCCGTCAGGGATATGCCCTGCTATCGGCCATGGTACTGATATTTATCGTGGCGGCGGCGCTGACGATGTACGCGGAACATGACGGTAATCCGCATCTGCTGGCGCTGGGAGCGGATAGCGCCGGCAACCTGGAAGGCAAAGAAACCCGCTTTGGCGTTCTGATGTCCAGCCTGTATGCCGTGACAACGACGGCGACGTCGTCCGGTGCGGTCAATGCGATGCACGACTCGTTCACCGCGCTGGGCGGCATGGCGCCGATGTGGCTGATACAAATCGGCGAAGTGGTGTTCGGCGGCGTCGGCTCCGGCCTATACGGCATGCTGCTGTTCGTTTTACTGACCGTTTTTATCGCCGGACTCATGATCGGACGCGCCCCGGAATATCTGGGGAAGAGGATCGACGTCTACGAGATGAAGATGACGGCGCTTGCCATTCTGCTGCCCCCGGCTCTGACGTTACTCGGCACGGCGTTGGCGATCGGCAGCGAAGCCGGGCGCAGCGGTATTCTTAATCCAGGGGCGCACGGCTTCAGCGAGGTGCTCTATGCCGTGTCTTCAGCCGCCAATAATAACGGCAGCGCCTTTGCCGGACTAAGCGTCAACACGCCGTTTTATAACCTACTGCTGGCAGCGGTCATGCTGCTGGGGCGTTTTGCCGTCATGATCCCGGTGCTGGCTATCGCTGGGTCGCTGGTGGTCAAAAAACGCCAGCCGGAAAACAGAGGTTCCCTATCCACCCGCGGCCCCTTGTTCATCGGCATGCTGATCGCCGTCATCTTGCTGATCGGCGCGCTGACGTTCATCCCCGCCCTGGCGCTGGGGCCGATTGCCGAATATTTACAGTTCGGCCAAGTTCACTAAGGCTAGAGACGATCTATGACCCGCCAAACGAGCACGACTCAAACGATAACTGAACATTCATCCGCGCCACAGAACAATATGCTCCGTCATGCCAAGCGGCGTAAAACGCAATCGCTGTTTGATATGGCGCTGCTGCGCACCGCGCTGACGGATGCAATCAAGAAGCTCGATCCCCGTATACAGTGGCGCAATCCGGTGATGTTCGTGGTTTATCTCGGCAGCCTGTTGACCGGTATTATCTGGCTGGCGATTCTGGCCGGCGCGGCCTCCGGGGATGCGACATTTACCGGCCTGATTTCGCTCTGGTTATGGTTTACGGTTCTTTTCGCCAATTTTGCCGAGGCTTTGGCGGAAGGGCGCAGCAAAGCGCAGGCGAACGCCCTGAAAGGCGTGCAAAAAACCAGTTGGGCCAATAAACTTGCGGCGCCGCGGCACGATGCGGCGACAGAAGCGATCCCGGCGGATAACCTGCGTAAGGGCGATGTAGTTCTCGTTAAGGCCGGAGAAATCATTCCGTGCGACGGCGAAGTGCTGGAAGGTAGCGCCTCCGTGGATGAAAGCGCGATTACCGGCGAGTCCGCCGCCGTTATCCGCGAATCCGGCGGCGATTTCGCCTCCGTAACCGGCGGAACCCGCGTACTGTCCGACTGGCTGGTGATCCAATGCAGCGTCAATCCCGGCGAAACGTTCCTCGACCGGATGATCGCCATGGTGGAAGGCGCCCAGCGACGGAAAACCCCTAACGAGGTAGCCCTGACCATTTTGCTGATTGAGCTGACCATCATCTTCCTGTTGGTCAGCGCCACGCTATATCCCTTTTCCTGGTTTGGCGCGGCGGCCAACGGCAACGGAGAAACCGTCAGTATTACCGTCCTGGTCGCCCTGCTGGTTTGCCTTATTCCCACGACGATCGGCGGACTGCTCTCCGCCATTGGCGTGGCGGGCATGAGCCGTATGCTGGGCGCCAACGTCATTGCATCAAGCGGACGGGCGGTGGAAGCGGCGGGCGATATCGCCGTGCTGCTATTGGATAAAACCGGCACCATCACGCTGGGCAATCGTCAGGCATCGGCATTTCTGCCTGCGCCGGGAGTCACGGAACAAACGCTGGCGGATGCCGCCCGGCTGGCATCGCTGTCCGATGAAACCCCGGAAGGCCGCAGCATCGTGATCCTGGCCAAACAGCGTTTTAATCTGAACGATCGCAGCCTGCAGGATAACGACGCCGTCTTTGTGCCGTTTTCCGCGCAAACGCGGATGAGCGGAGTTAACATTCAGCAGCGAATCATTCGCAAGGGCGCCGTCGATGCCCTGCGCCACTATATTGCAGCCAATCAGGGCAGTTTCCCGCAGCAGGTGGAAGCGTTGGTTTCCAATGTCGCCCGGCGCGGCGGAACGCCTTTGGTCGTCGCGGAAGGGAGACGCGTATTGGGCGTGGTGGAATTGAAAGACATCGTCAAAAGCGGCATCAAGCAACGTTTCGCCGAATTGCGCAGCATGGGAATCAAAACCGTGATGATTACCGGCGATAATCCTCTCACCGCCGCCGCGATTGCCGCCGAAGCCGGGGTGGATGATTTCCTGTCGGAAGCGACGCCGGAAACCAAACTGGCGCTGATTCGCCAGTATCAGGCTGAAGGCCGGTTGGTGGCCATGACCGGCGACGGCACCAATGATGCGCCCGCGCTGGCGCAGGCCGACGTTGCGGTGGCGATGAACTCCGGCACGCAGGCGGCGAAGGAAGCGGGCAATATGGTCGATCTGGATTCCAATCCGACCAAGCTGATCGAAGTGGTGCATATCGGTAAACAGATGCTGATGACGCGAGGATCGCTAACCACCTTCAGTATTGCCAATGACGTCGCCAAATACTTCGCCATTATTCCCGCGGCGTTCGCCGCCACCTATCCCCAGCTAAATGCGTTGAACATCATGCATCTGCATTCGCCGGCTTCCGCCATGCTTTCGGCCACCATTTTCAATGCGCTGATCATCGTATTCCTGATCCCGCTGGCGTTAAAAGGGATTAGCTATCGGCCAATGAGCGCCGCGGCGCTGTTGAGCCGCAATCTGTGGATTTATGGGCTTGGCGGGTTGGTGGCGCCGTTTCCCGGCATCAAACTGATCGATATGTTGCTAAGCGGATTGAATCTGGTTTAACCATTGACGGGTAATCACTATGCGTAATTTACGTTCCGCCCTGTTTCTTTTAATCATGTTAATGCTGTGTACCGGCCTGGCTTATCCATTGCTGACCACGGAGCTGGCGCAGCGGCTATTCCCTTCCCAGGCCAATGGCTCATTGATTTACCGTGATAATATCGTCGTCGGGTCGTCGCTTATCGGCCAGGCATTCAACCAGGATAACTATTTCCATGGGCGCCCTTCCGCTACCGCGGATACCCCCTATAATGCGCTGGCTTCAGGCGGCAGTAATCTGGCGGCCAGTAACCCGGCGCTGGATACACAGATCCGGCAACGCGTCGCGCAGTGGCGCCGGAGCACCAACAGCCCGCTGCCGATTCCGGCTGATTTGCTGACCGCCTCCGGCAGCGGACTGGATCCGGCTATCTCGCCGGAAGCGGCGCGCTATCAGGCCGCGCGTATCGCTCAGGTCAGGGGGATCGCTTTGCCGCGGGTGCAACAATTGATTAGCCGTTTTACCCAAACCAGTACACCGGCGTTTATCGGCCGCCCAACCGTAAATGTACTAATGTTGAATCTGGCGTTAGACCGGGAAAAAAAACTGCCCAGATAAGGAAACACCATGATTACTGGCGAAGATCATCGTCCGGATCCCGATAGCCTGCTGGCGCAAATTGATGAACCGCCATGCGGTAAGCTGAAAATATTCTTCGGCGCCTGCGCCGGCGTAGGGAAAACCTACGCCATGTTACAGGAAGCGCAGCGGCTACGAGCCCAGGGGCTGGATGTGTTAGTCGGCGTGGCGGAAACCCATGGACGCAGCGAAACCGCCGCCTTACTGGAAGGTTTGCCGCAGTTGCCGCTAAAACGCATCAATCATCATGGGCGTCACCTTGTCGAATTCGATCTCGATGCCGCGTTGGCGCGTTGTCCGGCACTAATCCTGATCGACGAACTGGCGCACAGCAACGTGGCGGGCTCACGGCATCCCAAACGCTGGCAGGATGTTCAGGAACTGCTGGATGCCGGTATCAACGTATTCACCACCGTTAACGTTCAGCACCTGGAAAGCCTGAATGACGTGATAGGCGGCGTAACCGGAATTCAAGTACGGGAAACCCTGCCCGATCCGATCTTTGATAATGCCAATGAAGTAATACTGGTGGATTTGCCGCCGGACGATCTGCGCCAACGGCTGAATGAAGGTAAAGTTTATCTGCCGTTGCAGGCCGAACGGGCGATAGAAAACTTCTTCCGCAAAGGTAATCTGATCGCGCTGCGTGAGCTGGCATTAAGACGTATGGCCGATCGGGTCGACGATCAAATGCGGGCGCTACGGGCGGTTCAAGGGCGGGAGCATATCTGGCATACCCGTGACGCCATCTTGCTATGCATCGGCCATGGACCGGGAAATGAAAAGCTGGTGCGTACCGCATCGCGGCTGGCGGCCCGGTTGGGCAGCGTCTGGCATGCCGTTTATGTCGAAACGCCCAGTCTGCACCAGTTACCGGAAGCGCGGCGGCGGGCGATTTTACGCGCGCTCAAACTTGCGCAGGATCTGGGCGCGGAAACGGCGACGTTATCCGATCCGGATGAAGAATACGCCATATTACGTTATGCCCGGGAACATAATCTGGGAAAAATTGTTATCGGCCGCCATGCCGAACAACGCTTTGGCTGGCGGTGGCGCGCCCGCTTTGCCGAGCGCTTAGGTAAACTGGGGCCGGACCTTGATTTGGTGATCGTCTCCGTTAAAGATGAGGCTCCCAGGCCGGCCAAAGCGCCGGATACGCGCGGCTTGATTGAAAAGTGGAGAATGCAGCTTTACGGCTGCGCGATGGCCGCCATACTGTGCGCCGCGATCACGCTGTTGGCGCTCTGGTCCCCCTTCTCTATGTTGGAATCAGAGAATCTGGTGATGATTTACCTGCTGGCGGTCGTGGTTATCGCCCTGTTTTATGGTCGCTGGCCCTCGGTGTTCGCCGCAATAATCAACGTCGCCATCTTCGATCTGTTTTTTATTTTGCCGCGCGGCACCCTTGCCGTTTCAGACGCCCAATATCTTGTCACCTTTGCGGTGATGTTGGGCGTCGGTATTTTGGTGGGCAACCTGACCGCGGGCGTGCGTTATCAGGCCAAAGTCGCCCGCTACCGCGAACAGCGCGCCCGGCATCTCTATGAGATGTCAAAAACGCTGAACCGCAGCCTGTCCAGTGCGGATATCGTAAAAGCCAGCCATCATTTCCTCAGCACCACGTTTCAAGCCAGAATCGCGCTACTGCTGGCCGATAACCCCGGCCATTCCTCGCCAGAGCTACAGCAACCGGCGCTCGACGGTCAGGAGCAGCTTATCGTCGATAACGCGATTGCCCGCTGGAGCTTCGATCATCGTACGCCTGCCGGGGCAGGCACCGCCACCCTGCCCGGCGTCCCCTACCAGATACTGCCGTTGGCCACGACGCAGCAAATCTTCGGCGTGCTGGCGATTGAGCCGGACAATATCCGGCAATTGATGGTTCCCGAACAACAGCGCCTGCTGGAAACCTTTACCGTATTGATCGCCAATGCGCTGGAACGCCTGTTTCTAATGCAAAGCACGGAAAACGCCCGCCTGAATGCGGAGCGCGAGCAATTGCGAAACTCACTGCTCGCGGCCCTCTCCCATGATTTGCGCACGCCGTTGACGGTACTGTTCGGCCAGGCCGAAATTCTGACGCTGAATCTGGCTGACGAAGGCTCGCCGCACGCACGCCAGGCCAGCCAAATCCGCCAGCAGATCCTGAATACCACGCGGCTGGTGAACAACCTGCTGGATATGGCCCGCATTCAATCCGATGGCTTTCATCTGCGCAAATCGTGGCAAACGCTGGAAGAGTTGATCGGTAGCGCATTACAGCAGTTGGAAAGCGCGCTGGAGAAAAATACGATTCGGGTGAATCTATCCGACGATATGATTCTGGTTTATTGTGATGCCAGTCTGGTTGAGCGGGTGCTAATCAACCTGTTGGAAAATGCGCTGAAATATGCCGGCGAGCAGGCAATCATTACGATAGAGACGACAATAAGCCAGCGGCCGGCTACGCCGGATGATTGGCTGGAAGTGATTGTGCGGGATAATGGGCCGGGTATCGCAGCCGGGCAGGAACAGGTTATTTTCGACAAGTTCGCCCGCGGCCATAAAGAGTCGTCAATCCCCGGCGTGGGATTGGGGCTGGCGATATGTCGCGCCATCATCGACATTCACGGCGGCCGCATCTGGGCGGCCAATAGCGAAACGGGCGGCGCCGCATTCCATTTCACCCTGCCGCTATCCGCCCCGCCGGCGATCGAACCTGAAGATCTTGAGGAGAACTGAATTCATTGCAGACCGCCATTTTGATCGTGGAAGATGAAAAAGAGATCCGCCGCTTTGTCCGTCTGGCGTTGGAGGCCGAGGGTTGTCGCGTGTATGACGCCGACACCCTGCAGCGCGGCTTGATTGAAGCGGCGACGCGTAAACCCGAACTGATTATTCTCGATCTCGGCCTGCCGGATGGCAGCGGCATCGACTATATCCGCGATCTCCGCCAGTGGAGCAGTATGCCGATTATCGTGCTGTCGGCGCGCACTGACGAACAGGATAAAATCGAGGCGCTGGATGCCGGGGCGGACGACTATCTGACCAAGCCGTTCGGTATCGGTGAATTGATGGCCCGGGTACGCGCCGCATTGCGTCATCACGGGCGTTCACAGCAGGAGACGCCGCTGGTGTGTTTCGGGAATGTAACCGTTGACCTGCTCAATCGCCTGGTCAGCCGCGAAGGCCAGGAATTACACCTGACGCCGATCGAATTCCGCTTACTGGCGATACTGGCGGCGAACCCGGGCAAGGTACTGACGCAACGTCAACTGCTAACCCAGGTTTGGGGGCCGAACGCCGTAGAACACAGCCACTATCTGCGTATCTATATGGGGCACCTGCGCCAGAAATTAGAAGTGGATCCCGCCCGGCCGCGCCATCTTTTAACCGAAACGGCGATTGGCTATCGTTTTATGCCGTAAATCTGGTTATCTGCCAGCGCCCGGCGTAACATTTCTGCGTTATTTCGTTCAAGATGAACCTTTCCATTTTCGCTTATTTATTCTGGGATCTCATATTATGACTAGCTGGTTAATCTATGCCTTGCTATCTGCGCTATGCGCCGCTCTGGTCGCCATCTTCGGCAAAATCGGCCTGCAAAATCTGGATGCCAATACCGCAACGGCAATCCGTGCTGTCGTCATGGCGCTTTTTTTAGTCGGT
Organism: Brenneria goodwinii; assembly: GCF_002291445.1. Classification (NCBI taxonomy): domain Bacteria; kingdom Pseudomonadati; phylum Pseudomonadota; class Gammaproteobacteria; order Enterobacterales; family Pectobacteriaceae; genus Brenneria; species Brenneria goodwinii. The sequence goes on from NZ_CP014137.1 coordinate 2,741,342, forward strand.
GTGGTGGTGGTACAGGGGAAAACGGCGCTGGTCGGTGAAATCATCGCCAATAAAAAGGCGTTGATGTTTATTCTGCTCAGCGGCGTGGCCGGCGCCATGTCGTGGCTGTTTTACTTTGTCGCGCTGAAAAACGGCAATGTCGCCCAGGTAGCGCCGATCGATAAACTCAGCGTGGTCTTTGCCGTGGTGCTGGCGGCGTTGCTGCTGGGTGAGAAAATTTCGCTGATGGCCGGCGCAGGCGTGGCGCTAATCTCGGCGGGCGCGCTGCTTATAGCTCTGGGATAAAAGGCGCTGCGATGCAGCGCCAGACAGGATCATTACTTGGCGTTAGCCAGCACGGTGCTGACGATTTCTACCGCTTCTTTCTCAATGCGTTCCCGGTGCTCTGCGCCAAGGAAGCTCTCACAGTAGATTTTATAGGCTTCTTCCGTACCGGAAGGCCGCGCCGCAAACCAGCCGTTATCGGTCATCACTTTCAACCCGCCGATAGGGGCGCCGTTGCCTGGCGCCGCCGTCAGACGCGCGGTGATCGGATCGCCGGCCAGCGTACTGGCGGACACCTGTTCAGGCGACAACTTGGATAGCGCCGCTTTCTGCGCGTGAGTCGCCGGAGCCTGGATACGGTTATAGCTTGGCGCGCCGAAGCGTTTGGCCAGTTCATCATAATGCTGCTGCGGGTTCTTACCCGTTACCGCAGTAATCTCTGCGGCCAGCAGACACATAATGATACCGTCTTTATCCGTTGACCACGGCGTGCCGTCAAAGCGCAGGAATGATGCCCCCGCGCTCTCTTCGCCGCCAAAACCCAAACTGCCGTCGAACAGTCCGTCGACAAACCATTTAAAGCCGACCGGCACTTCCACCAGCTTACGGCCCAGATCCGCCACCACACGATCGATCATCGCGCTGGAAACCAGCGTTTTACCTACCGCGACGGACTCGCCCCACTGAGGACGGTGCTGGAACAGATAGTTGATGGACACGGCCAGGAAATGGTTCGGATTCATCAGGCCGGCAGGCGTGACGATACCGTGACGGTCGTAGTCCGGATCGTTGGCGAAAGCCAGATCGAATTTATCACGCAGCGCCAGCAACCCGGCCATGGCGGAAACCGATGAGCAGTCCATACGGATCACACCGTCGTGATCCAGCGTCATAAAGCGGAATGTCTGATCGATGGAATCGTTCACCAGCGTCAGATTCAGCTTGTAATGCTCGACAATACGCTGCCAGTAAGTAATACCGGACCCGCCCAGCGGATCGACGCCCAACGTCAAACCCGCACGCTGAATCGCCGCCATATCCACCACGTCGGACAACCCTTCAATATAAGGCTGCACCAAATCCTGCTCATGGATACGACCGCTCTTCCAGGCCTGATCCAGCGTAATACGTTTCACCTCTCGCAGTTCGTCAGCCAGCAACGCATTCGCCCGCTGTTCGATCACGCTGGTGACGTTGGTATCGGCAGGGCCGCCGTTCGGCGGATTGTATTTGATGCCGCCATCTTCAGGAGGATTGTGGGACGGCGTAATAACAATACCATCCGCCTGCGCGCCGCCTGCGCGGTTGTGAACCAGAATGGCGTTAGACACCGCCGGCGTGGGGGTAAAACCGTTGTCCTGCTGGACAATGATATCCACGCCATTTGCCGCCAGCACTTCCAGTACCGAAATAAATGCCGGTTCGGACAGCGCATGCGTATCTTTGCCGACGTAGCATGGACCGGTAATGCCCTGCTTGCTGCGTTCCTCGGCAATCGCCTGCGCTATCGCCAGGATATGCGCTTCATTAAAACTATGACGCCCCGCGCTGCCGCGATGACCCGAGGTACCAAACTTCACCGCATGCGCCGCGTTTCCGACTTCCGGACGCAGGACATAATATTGTGACGTCAACTGAGCCACATTGATTAAATCGCTTTGCCGGGCAGGCTGTCCGGCTCTTGAGTGATTAGCCATTGACGTTTCTCTCTGACGCTGTGAGTTAGATGGTTCCGCAAACTTTCTCTGTCAGTTCTACCGGGAACTGCATCGACAGCATGATGTGTTCGACCATGCTTCGTTTACGACCGGTATTGGTGTTGGTAATAACCCAGTATGGCGTACCCGGGATATGTTTGGGCTTGGTATGCGTGCCATTCTGAAGTAGCGTTTGCTGATCGCCCGCGAAATAGACCCGCGTACGGCCATGAAGCGATTCCGTCGCCTGGGCGAATTCCGGCGGCGACAGAAGATACAGCTGAGACAATACCAGCATGAAACGATTGATCGCCTTATGCTGCTCGGCATATTCATCCGATAACAGTAGCTCGCGCATTGCCCGAACCCGATCGCCCGGACGCGGGGATGAAGCGGGCGGCGTATTTGCCGCAACGTCCGCTGCTGGCGCCGCGGTGGACTGACCGGCGGTAAATTTCAGCATGCGCCGTAAAATATCCGATGCGCTTTCACCGATATGCTGCGTGTGGCTGGCGATATAACGATAAAGCTCTTCGTCGACCTCAATAGTTTTCATCTTTATCCAGTACTGTTTTATTACTCAAATCAATCGTCAAGAAGTATACAAGCGAACAACGGCTTTCGAACAGCGGCAGAACGCAGACAACGCAAAAACTCGGATTATGCCTTGCTGACGCGGTCCTCGCCGACGGGGTTAGACTTGCTTCTTCCGCGGTAACCTTGTGTTGTAAACTAATGATACCCTAAGCGCCTGTATCTCTGAATGAACTTCACCATGAAATTGAATTATCGTAGGCATGATGCGCATCAACCCAACGGCCAATTACCCATAGTCCTTATTCATGGGCTGTTTGGCAATCTGGATAATCTTGGTGTACTGGGACGGGATTTGCAAAATCAGCACGATGTATTGCAACTGGATCTGCGCAATCACGGCCTGTCGCCGCGTTCGCCGCAGATGACCTATCCGGCAATGGCGCAGGATGTTGTGGAATTACTGGACGAGTTGAATATCGAGCGGGCAATCGTGATCGGTCATTCGATGGGCGGGAAAGTGGCGATGTCGCTCAGCGCTCTTATTCCGCAGCGGCTGGCGAAGCTGGTGGTGATTGATATCGCGCCGGTCGATTATCAGACCCGTGGACATGATGATGTATTTGCCGCGTTACGGACCGTCACCGATGCCGGGATCGCCTCCCGTACGCAAGCCGCCGACCTGATGCGTCAATATTTGAAGGAAGAAGGCGTCATTCAGTTTTTGCTGAAATCTTTCCAGCAGGGTGAATGGCGGTTCAATGTCCCGGCGCTGTGGGATCAATATGAAAACATCGTTGGCTGGCAGGATATTCCCGCCTGGCAGGGACCGGTGTTGTTTATTCGCGGCGAAAACTCGCCTTATCTGGATGACGCCTACCGGGAAGCCATACTACGCCAGTTCCCCATGGCCCGCGCGTATGTGGTGAGCGGCGCGGGACATTGGGTCCATGCGGAAAAACCCGAGGCGGTCTTACGCGCGATTCATCGTTTTCTGGATGCGAGTTAACCAGGCGGCCCGGATTAACCATTGTCGCCGCCAGTACGGCTGGGGTATGATGGCGCCCGCAGTAGAGGGACGGCTGATTCAGCCACAGGCGTTGTAACCACATCATCAAAATGTCCGCGTTATAGGTTATTTAAAGGCGTGCGCATTTTGGTCCGAATACCTTGCAGTATCATTACCTATGGCAAAAGAACAAACGGATCGTACCACGCTGGATCTGTTCGCAGACGAGCGTCGGCCGGGCCGCCCAAAAACCAACCCGCTTTCACGTGATGAACAGTTAAGAATCAATAAGCGTAATCAGTTGCGACGCGACAAAGTTCGTGGTTTGCGGCGGGTAGAGTTGAAAATTAACAGCGAGGCCGTCGATATACTTAACGACCTGGCGGCGCAGCGTAATATCAGCCGTAGTGAACTTATTGAAGAAATTTTGCTGGCGCAATTGGCCGGGAAAAAATCTGACTGAAATAAGTCGGACTTCCCGGCCGCGCGGCGCCATCCCTGACGCCCTATAAATAATCAGAACTTTTCCCAATTATCATTGCTTGGCGGCAATGCCTTCTGCGCCGTTGCCGCTATCGCGGCTTTCGCAACCGTGGTGGTTTTCGCCGCCGTTACCGGCTGGGAGTGCTGCTCGGACAACTGAAACAAAGAGACGGTCTGATTCAACAGCGCCGCCTGCTCTTCCAGCGACTGCGCCGCTGTCGAAGCCTGCTCGACCAACGCCGCATTCTGCTGGGTGACGCTATCCATTTCGGCTACCGCCTGACCAACCTGGGCGATCCCTTTGCTTTGCTCTTCCGATGCGGAAGCGATCTCTCCCATGATGTCGGTCACGTTAGTCACCGCGCGCACAATTTCGTGCATGGTATTGCCGGCCTCTTCAACCAGGTGAGAACCGGTGTCGACACATCGGGCAGACTCTGAAATCAGCCCCTCGATTTCTTTGGCCGCCTGCGCGCTGCGCTGCGCCAGACTTCGCACCTCGCCAGCGACGACCGCGAAACCACGCCCTTGCTCGCCGGCACGGGCCGCTTCCACAGCGGCGTTCAAGGCCAGGATATTGGTCTGAAAAGCGATGCCGTTAATCACGGTGGTGATTTCGGAAATTTTTCTCGAACTCCCCGAAATTTCCGACATGGTTTTCACCACGTTCTCAACAATATCGCCCCCCTTCTTCGCCGTCGTCGAGGCCTGCAACGCCAGTTGGCTGGCATGGTTGGCGTTTTCGGCATTCTGTTTTACCGTTGCCGTTAATTGTTCCATGCTGGCGGCGGTCTCTTCCAGCGCGGAAGCCTGCTGCTCGGTACGCGATGACAGATCGTTGTTTCCGGCGGCAATTTCTGAGGAACCCTGATAAATGGAATCCGTGCTGTTTCTGATAGTCCGGACCGTGTTCGCCAGACTGGTTTGCATTTCACGCAACAGCGGAAATAACCTGCCGACACAGTTACGACCGAAATCGGCAATCGGCTTTCCTAACTGGCCGGAGGCAATCACGCTGAAGTGATCGCGCAAATCGTTTAATGGGCGAACCAAAAACTTCACCAGATAGCGATCGGTCAGGAACAGCATAATCAGCCCGATGACCAAACCTGACAACAAAATGTTTTGACCAATCGTCGTGATCTGCTCAAACCGCACGCCGGCGGCAACAAATTTTTCAGATGCGACCTTGTTGAAGGCCGACATCGATGCGCCGAACTGACGGCTTAATGGCGGTACCACGTCTCTGGCCTGAACCTGGTAGTCATCCAGCAAATTTGCGGAGGCTTTCTGATATAAAGGTTCAACGCCTTGAACAATCAGCGTATTCCAGTCGCGACTGGCCGCCTGCACCAGTTCCTCATCCAGCCCCGCATGATCTATGCCGTTGAATGCCGTTAAATCCGCTTTTAACGTATTAAGCGCATTCAATGCCGATGCCTGTTCTCTATCCGCCGAGACATTATCGCCGTTGCGGCGTGCATCAACGGCGCGGGCCAAACGCGTCACCATACGGAAATACTGATCGTTGGCCTGATTAACAAAATTCATGTTTTCCACCAGTAGGCTGCTGGTTTTAGACGTATTTGTCATCTCCTTGAAAGAAAATAGGGTGTATATCGACACGCCGCCCCATAGTACGCAGAAGGTGCCAAGCACCCACAACATGGCCGTTCTGATGGCAATGTTCTTTAAAAATTTCATAGTTCACTCCAAACCTGAGCACGCATAAAAAAAGGAAGGTTTTGCAGTCAATCGACCGAGGGATACCGAAAATTCGGCTAATCAGGATCTTGTCACCTCTCCCCGACGCTAACGTCCCGTCACGTTGGAACAGATACAATCACGCTTGTTAATCGACAAAGCGCGGAGAATGTTTAGCCTCGGAACTGTACTTACCGGCGCTAATTTTCTATTCTTTGAACAACCTCATAACTTTTCATAAACATAAGCTTTATTGATTCATTCGGAATGTGACTAAAGGATATAAACATGGACAGATCATGGGCGGCTCAATTCAGTAAATGGACGACGACAAAATTCATGCCGCGATTTACTTATCCTTACCGATACGAGTTTCTCATGCAGTGCGTGTCTGTTATTATTAGCCGATAAGTGGGTAAAAGACTGCTCCATATCATTAAGAATCAAGAGGTTATTCAATTCATGGCACTCATAGGAATTTTCTTTGGCAGTGACACCGGCAATACCGAGAACATTGCCAAGACCATCCAGCAACAACTGGGACCAGACGTTGCCGAAGTTCATGACATCGCCAAAAGCAGTAAAGAAGATCTTGAAGCTTTCGATATTTTGCTGTTGGGTATCCCGACCTGGTACTACGGGGAGGCCCAATGCGACTGGGATGACTTTTTCCCTACGCTGGAAGAAATAGACTTTACCGGCAAACTGGTTGCCCTGTTTGGCTGCGGCGATCAGGAAGACTATGCCGAGTACTTCTGTGACGCGATGGGCACCATCCGCGATATTATTGAACCGCGCGGGGCGACTATCGTCGGACATTGGCCGACGGAAGGATATTACTTTGAAGCCTCTAAAGGTCTGGTTGATGATAAGCACTTCGTTGGTTTGACCATCGACGAAGATCGTCAGCCCGAACTGACCAATGAGCGTGTCACCGCCTGGGTGAAACAGATCAGCGAAGAGCTGAATCTGAAAGAACTGGTCGGCTAAGACGATTTTCCGGCTCTGATAGTGTTCCTGTCAGAGCCGGATTAATAGAAAAAACCTCTCGTAAAGATTGATACATTTTTCTAACTTCTTCCTATAAGTATGTACAATACCCACATCGGTTATGTGCATTCGTTTTGGTGTACCCCACTACCAACAATGGATTGCATGGTACATCCATATTGTGTGTGGAAATAATATTGTTAACATTTCATTGTTTTCATTTTGTATGCACGGTTCTATAATTGAGACGCTATTGCATTTTTGAGCCGACCGATGTCATAGGCTAGATAGCCTCCATTGATAAGTAAGCAACAGGACTAAATCCGCATGACTGACAATAACACCGCATTAAAGAAGGCCGGCCTGAAAGTCACTCTTCCAAGACTAAAAATTCTGGAAGTATTGCAGGACCCGGAGTGCCACCACGTCAGTGCGGAAGATTTATATAAGAAACTGATTGATATGGGCGAAGAGATTGGTTTGGCGACCGTCTACCGCGTACTGAATCAGTTTGATGATGCTGGTATCGTTACCCGCCACAATTTTGAAGGCGGAAAATCAGTTTTCGAACTGACACAACAACATCATCATGACCATCTGATTTGCCTGGATTGTGGCAAAGTCATTGAGTTCCGTGATGAGTATATCGAAGCACGCCAGCGCGAAATCGCGGAAAGACACAACATCAAACTGACCAACCACAGTTTGTATCTGTATGGCCATTGTAGTGGAGGGGATTGCCGTGAAGACGAAACCCTGCACGACGCAAAAAGATAAATCTACCGCATAAAATAAAACCGCCGAGGCGGTTTTATTTTTCTTTTACCTGCACAAACCCCTACGCTTATCCTACCCAGGTGTCCCGCAAGCCCACCGTACGGTTAAATACCAGATGCTGTGGACTGGAATAAACGCGATCGGCACAGAAATAGCCTTCACGCTCAAACTGATACGCTTTTTCCGCTTCAGCCTGCGCCAGACTTGCTTCAACGAAGCCATGGGTCACTTTCAGTGATTCCGGATTGATGGTCGACAGGAAATCGTCCGCCGCCCCGGGGTTGGCAACGCCGAACAAACGATCATACAGACGGAACTCCGCCGGCAGGCCGTGCGTCACGGACACCCAGTGAATAACGCCTTTTACTTTACGGCCATCGGCCGGATCTTTACTTAAAGTATCCGGATCATAGCTACAGTAGATGGTTGTGATATTGTCCTGATCGTCTTTATCAATATGTTCCGCCTTAATCACATAGGCATTACGCAGACGAACTTCCTTACCCAACACCAGACGCTTGTATTGCTTATTGGCCGACTCACGAAAATCAGCGCGATCGATATAAACTTCACGGCTGAACGCCACCTGACGCGTGCCCATTTCCGGTTTATTCGGATGGTTTGGCATCGTAACCCACTCTTCATGACCTAAAGGAAGGTTTTCAATTACCAGTTTTACCGGATCGAGCACCGCCATGGCGCGCGGCGCATTTTCATTCAGATCGTCGCGTACGCAGGACTCCAGCGCCGCCATTTCAACGTTGTTATCCTGCTTGGTTACCCCGATGCGGTAACAAAACTCACGGATAGACGCGGCGCTGTAGCCACGGCGGCGCAAGCCGGAAATCGTCGGCATACGCGGATCGTCCCAACCTTCAACAATTTTTTCCGTCACCAGCAGGTTCAGCTTGCGCTTGGACATGATGGCGTATTCAAGGTTAAGACGAGAGAACTCATACTGACGCGGATGGCAAGGTATGGTGATATTGTCCAGCACCCAGTCATATAAACGGCGGTTATCCTGGAACTCCAACGTGCACAGTGAGTGCGTCACGCCTTCCAGCGCATCGGAAATACAGTGGGTGAAATCGTACATCGGGTAGATGCACCATTTGTTGCCGGTCTGATGATGCTCCGCAAACTTAATCCGGTACAGAACCGGATCGCGCATCACGATAAACGACGATGCCATATCGATCTTGGCGCGCAGACAGGCCGTCCCCTCGGCAAAGCCGCCGTTGCGCATTTTGTCGAATAATTCCAGGTTTTCCTGCACGCTGCGGTCGCGGTACGGGCTATTTTTACCCGGCGCCTTCAACGTACCGCGATATTCGCGGATTTGCTCCGGCGTCAGTTCATCGACGTACGCCAGCCCCTTGCCGATTAGCTCAATCGCATACTGATGCAGTTGATCGAAATAATCGGAGGAGTAGCGAACGTCGCCGCTCCATGAGAAACCCAGCCAGTTAACATCACGTTTGATCGACTCAACGTATTCAATATCTTCTTTTACCGGATTGGTATCGTCAAAACGCAGGTTACATTTCCCGTTGTAATCCTGGGCTATGCCGAAATTCAGGCAGATAGACTTCGCATGCCCGATGTGCAGATAGCCATTAGGCTCCGGCGGAAAACGCGTCTGAATATGGTCATGTTTACCGGACGCCAGATCTTCATCAATAATCTGACGGATAAAGTTGGTTGGGCGGGCTTCAGCCTCACTCATGCTTGATTCCTCAATGCTATAACGACATATAACCGCTAATGATCCAACAAGCTAAGCTGGGAAACAACCGTTAGTTTCATTAAAAAACAAAAACGGGATGAGATAGCGATCTCATCCCGCAAATTTACCTTATGCCGCGTTATTCACATACGGTGAAAAGCAGGTATCGGCATTATTCTTCGCTGACTTTCTTCAGTGCGGAAGCGATCGACTCAGCCTGCGTGCCCACCACAATCTGTACGCTCTGCTTATTCAAGCGAATCACCCCGGCGGCGCCTAATTGCCTGGCCTGTTTGTCATCAACCAAACCGGAATCCACCACGTTCAAACGCAGCCGGGTAATGCAGGAATCAATACCGGCCAGGTTTTCTCTACCGCCGATGGCCTGTAAATAGCCTCTGGCCAGCGTCAGGGTATCGCCGGACGCCGAAGGCGCGGCCGCATTTACATCATAACCATCGGCTTCGCTGCCGCTTACCGACTGTTCACGACCCGGAGTCAGTAAATTGAAACGCGTGATGGTGAACCGGAAGACACAGTAGTAAATGACGAAGAACACAAGACCTTGCGGTATCAGCATATACCAGTGGGTCGCCAGCGGGTTGCGCGACGACAGCACCATATCCACCAGTCCGGCGCTGAAACCGAAACCGGCAATCCAATGCATACTGGCCGCAATAAATACCGAGATACCGGTCATCACCGCATGCAGAAAATACAGTATCGGCGCGACAAACATAAAGGAGAACTCCAGCGGTTCGGTGATGCCGGTAAAAAATGCGGCCACCGCCGCGGCCAGCATAATCCCGCCGATCTTGCTTCTGTTCTCCGGACGGCTGCAATGATAAATCGCCAACGCCGCGCCAGGCAGACCAAACATCATAATCGGGAAAAAGCCGGCCTGATAGCGACCGGTAATGCCGACCACGGCTTTACCGGAATCAATCGACTGCTGCCCGGCAAGGAAATTGGGAATATCGTTAATACCCGCCACGTCAAACCAGAACACCGAGTTCAGGGCATGATGCAAGCCTACGGGAATCAACATCCGGTTAAAGAACGCATAAACGCCGGCGCCAACCGAACCTAACTGTTGAATGTACTCGCCGAAAGAGACCAGCGAACTATAAATGACCGGCCATACATACATCAGGATGAAGGCCACCAGAATCATCAGAAACGAGGTGATGATGGGAACCAGGCGGCGTCCGCTGAAGAACGACAGCGCTTTTGGCAGCTCGACCTGACTGAAACGGTTGTACAGTTCCGCGGAGATGATCCCCACCAAAATACCGATGAACTGATTTTTAATGTGGCCGAATGCGGCCGGCACCTGCTCCAGCGGTATTTTCTGAATCATCGCAATAGCATCCGGCGAACACAGCGTTGTCAGCACCAGGTAGCCGACAAAACCCGCCAGAGCCGCCGCGCCGTCTTTATCTTTCGACAATCCGTAAGCGATCCCCAGCGCGAACAGCACATCCATATTCCCGATAATGGCTGAACCTGATTTAATAAACAGCGCAGCCAACGCATTTTCACTTCCCCAACCCACCGGATCGATCCAGTAGCCGACCCCCATCAGAATTGCTGCGGCGGGCAGCGTCGCAACCGGCACCATTAATGCCCGACCAATCTTTTGTAAATAGCCAAGAATACTCAAGTGACTTCTCCTTTATGGGCCAAAAACAGCCGGTTAGACCTGCTCACTACCAGATAAACCACACCGGGTAATTTCAGCGTGGAGTGTATGTAAAATATTTTACTCCACAAATTAATCACCAAAATTATGTGATAAAAATCACTAAAAAACTGCATATGAAAAGTTTATATCTAAAAAAAACGCCATCTTATTTTAAGACAAAAAAAAACGAGCTACACTGATAGCCAGTTTTATCTCAACGCTGAAAAAGCGTCGACGACGCCATTCAGTCGACTATTATTTCGCCATTACTGTGTAACCCAGGAGAGCACCGATGAGACTCATTCCCCTAACCACCCCGGTTGAAGTTGGCAGATGGGCCGCCCGTTATATCACCCAGCGAATTAACGAATTCAACCCCAGCGCCACCCGCCCTTTCGTTCTGGGGCTGCCCACGGGCAGTTCGCCGTTGGCGGCGTACCAGGCACTGGTGGAAATGCATAAAGCAGGACAGGTGAGCTTTAAACACGTAGTGACATTCAATATGGATGAGTATGTTGGCCTGCCCAGCGATCACCCGGAGAGCTATCGCAGCTTCATGCACCAGAATTTTTTCAATCACGTTGATATTCCAAAAGAAAATATCAATCTGCTGAACGGTAACGCTGAAGACATCGCAGAGGAATGTCGCCGCTATGAAGAGAAAATCAAATCTTACGGTAAAATCCACCTGTTCATGGGCGGCGTAGGCAATGATGGACATATTGCGTTCAATGAGCCAGCCTCTTCCCTGTCTTCCCGCACGCGAATCAAAACCCTGACGGAAGAGACGCGCATCGCCAACTCCCGTTTCTTTAACGGCGACGTTAATCTGGTGCCGAAATATGCCCTGACGGTTGGCGTGGGTACGCTTCTGGATGCGGAAGAAGTGATGATCCTGGTCAGCGGACGTAACAAAGCGCTGGCATTACAGGCGGCGGTAGAAGGAAATGTCAACCATATGTGGACCATCAGTTGCCTGCAGCTGCACGCTAAAGCGATCGTGGTCTGTGACGAGCCCTCTACAATGGAACTCAAAGTTAAAACCGTTAAATATTTCCGTGAACTGGAAATGGAAAACATAAAGAATCTTTAATTTGTCGTCGGGAGTTGATGATGTACGCCTTAACAAATGGTCGAATTTATACCGGTCACCGGATACTTGATAATTATGCGGTTATCATCGCCAATGGTTTGATTGATACCGTTTGCCCCATTAGCGATCTTCCCGCCGGGTTAGAAAAACATGACCTTGGCGGCGCATTGCTCGCTCCCGGATTTATTGATTTGCAGTTGAACGGCTGCGGCGGCGTTCAATTCAATGACTCGCTGGAATCCATCTCCGTCCAGACGCTGGAAACGATGCAACGGGCTAACTTGAAGTCAGGCTGCACCAGTTTCCTGCCTACCCTCATCACCTGCAGCGACGAATTTATGAAACACGCTGTAGAGGTCATGCGCGCCTATCTGGCGCAAAATCAAAACCAGGCATTGGGTTTGCACCTCGAAGGCCCATGGTTGAACGAGATTAAAAAAGGCACGCATAATGCGGCGTTCATTCGTCAACCCACACAAGAACTGGTTGATTTTCTGTGCAAAAATGCCGACGTTATCACCAAAATCACCCTGGCGCCGGAAAAAGTACAACCTGCGGTCATTCGTCAATTGACCGCAGCCGGCATCGTGGTTTCCGCCGGCCACTCCAATGCAACCTGGGAAGAGGCCAAGCAAGGCTTTGCCGCCGGCATTCGCTTCGCCACCCATCTGTTTAATGCCATGCCTTATCTGACCGGGCGTGAACCGGGCCTGGTCGGCGCGATCTATGACGCGCCGGAGATCCATTGCGGCATTATCGCCGACGGCTTCCACGTCAATTGGGCCAACATCCGTAACAGTAAACGGCTCAAAGGGGAAAAATTAGTGCTGGTTACCGACGCCACCGCACCGGCCGGCTCGGACATTGAGCAGTTCATTTTTGCCGGCAAACCCATATACTGTCGCGATGGTCGATGCGTGGATGAAAACGGCACCCTCAGCGGTTCCGCGCTCACGATGATAGACGCGGTGCGCAACTGTGTCGAACAGGCGGGGATCCCGCTGGATGAAGCGCTGAGAATGGCAACGCTTTACCCTGCGCGCGCTATCGGCATCGACAAAAATCTGGGAAGCATCGAAAGCGGTAAAGTTGCTAATTTGACCGTTTTTGACCGCAATTATCATATTCTCAAAACTTTGGTTAACGGTAACGACATGTTAGCGGTGACAAAGAATTGACCCGATAAGAGTAATTTTTTCATGGCCATTGGCGGACAAGCACAGATAGGGAATGTCGACCTGGTTAAACAATTAAACAGCGCGGTCGTGTACCGCCTGATTGACCAGCAAGGTCCGATATCACGGATACAGATTGCGGAGCAGAGCCAGCTTGCCCCCGCCAGCGTGACTAAAATCACTCGCCAGCTTCTAGAAAGGGGCCTGATTAAAGAGGTTGACCAGCAGGCATCGACCGGCGGCAGGCGCGCCATTTCCATTGTTACCGAAACGCATCCGTTTCATACCATTGCCGTGCGCCTTGGTCGTCATGATGCGACCATCGCGCTGTATGATTTACGGGGAAAAGCATTAGGAGAAGAGCGCTACCACCTCGCGGAAAAAACGCAGGAAACGGTGGAAACCGCCCTGTTTAACGCCATCAGCCATTTTCTTAATCATTATCAGCACCGTATCCGCGAATTGATCGCCATTTCCGTAGTGCTGCCCGGACTGGTCGATCCACTTAGAGGCGTTGTCCGCTATATGCCGCATATCAACGTCGACAACTGGCCACTGGTCGACCATATTCAGCGTCGTTTTCACGTCACCAGCTTTGTCGGTCATGATATTCGCAGCCTGGCGCTGGCCGAACATTACTTTGGCGTAACGCGGGATGCGCTGGATTCGATTCTGGTGCGCGTTCATCGCGGTACCGGCGCAGGCATCGTGGTTAACGGGCAAATATTTCTCGGCAATAATGGCAACGTTGGTGAAATCGGCCATATCCAGATCGATCCGTTAGGGGAACGCTGTCACTGCGGGAATTTCGGCTGTCTGGAAACGGTGGTTTCCAATGCGGCCATTGAACATCGGGTACAGCACTTATTGCAGCAAGGCTATCCCAGTAAGTTAACGCCCGAACAGGGTACGATCGCCACGATCTGCAAAGCCGCCAACCGGGGTGACGCGCTCGCACGAGAAGTCATTGAACATGCGGGGCAACATCTGGGTAAAGCGGTATCCATCGCCATCAACCTATTCAATCCGCAAAAAGTGGTGATTGCCGGGGAAATTACCGAATCGGCGAAAATCTTATTGCCGGCCATTCAGCGCAACATTAATGCTCAGGTGTTGAAAGAGTTCAGGGATAATCTCCCCGTCGAAGTATCCGGTCTGAATCATCTTTCCGCGATTGGCGCCTTTGCGCTGGTAAAACGCGCGATGCTAAACGGCGCGCTATTGCAACATTTGCTGGAAACGCACTAACCGCCGTTTTTTCTCATAAGATCAGGTTATGGGATCGCTAAAAAGACGGCGATTTCGCGGATAATATTTATCGATTATTCATTAAATCGCCATATATATTATTCAAACGACATTCACATGGCTTTTTTCATTAGATGATATTGAATTCTTATCGCGTTTTGATGCTAAATCAATGTCACTGATACGGCATCCGTAATCTTAATGCAGAAAAACGGCATGTAATATTGGCATCCGTGAGTTGCATTTGATCAATCTGAAATATTCTTCGTCTGGTGAAACCAGCGAACCTAGGGAGTTATCTATGTGTTCTATTTTCGGTGTGCTTGATCTGAAAACCGATCCTGCTGAAATGCGCAAAAAAGCGCTGGAATTATCACGACTAATGCGTCACCGCGGACCAGACTGGTCCGGCATCTATGCCAGCGATAAAGCCGTTCTGGCCCATGAACGTCTGTCTATCGTCGACGTAAACACCGGCGCCCAACCGTTGTACAACGCCGCGCGCACCCACGTTCTGGCCGTTAACGGTGAAATTTACAACCATCAGGCGCTGCGTCAACAGTACGCCGATCGCTATGCGTTCCAGACCGGCTCCGACTGCGAAGTCATTCTGGCTCTGTATCAGGAAAAAGGCCCGGAATTCCTCGATGATCTGCGCGGTATGTTCGCCTTCGCGCTTTACGACAGTGAAAAAGACGCCTACCTGATCGGTCGCGACCATTTGGGCATCATCCCGCTGTATATGGGCTACGATGAACACGGCAACTTCTACGTCGCTTCAGAAATGAAAGCGCTGGTTCCAGTATGCCGCACCATCAAAGAGTTCCCTGCCGGCAGCTACCTGTGGAGCAAGGACGGAGAAATCCGCGAATACTATCATCGCGACTGGTTCGATTATGAAAATGTAAAAGATAACGAAACCGATGCCGATGCGCTGCGCGACGCGCTGGAAGAATCCGTAAAAAGCCACCTGATGTCCGATGTGCCTTACGGCGTTCTGCTTTCCGGCGGTTTGGATTCCTCCGTTATCTCCGCCATCACGAAAAAATACGCCGCACGCCGTGTTGAAGACGACGAGCGCAGTGAAGCCTGGTGGCCGCAGTTGCACTCCTTTGCCGTCGGCCTGAAAGGCGCGCCGGATTTAAAAGCCGCACAGGAAGTCGCCAACCATTTGGGTACGGTTCACCATGAAATCCACTTCACCGAACAAGAAGGTCTGGATGCGATTCGCGATGTGATTTATCACATTGAAACCTATGATGTGACGACCATCCGCGCCTCTACGCCGATGTACCTGATGTCCCGTAAAATCAAAGCGATGGGCATTAAAATGGTCTTGTCCGGCGAAGGTTCCGACGAAGTGTTCGGTGGTTATCTGTATTTCCACAAAGCGCCAAACGCCAAAGAGCTGCATGAAGAAACCGTGCGTAAACTGCTGGCGCTGCACCAGTATGACTGCGCCCGCGCCAACAAGGCGATGTCAGCCTGGGGTGTGGAAGCGCGCGTGCCGTTCCTGGATAAGAAGTTCCTTGATGTAGCGATGCGTATCAACCCGCGCGACAAAATGTGCGGCAACGGTAAGATGGAAAAACACATTCTGCGCGAATGCTTTGATTCCTACCTGCCTCACAGCGTGGCATGGCGTCAGAAAGAGCAATTCTCCGACGGCGTCGGCTATAGCTGGATTGATACGCTGAAAGCCGTTGCCGCCCAACAAATTAGCGACCAACAGATGGAAACCGCGCACTTCCGTTTCCCGTACAACACGCCGACGTCCAAAGAAGGCTATCTGTACCGTGAAATCTTCGAAGAGCTGTTCCCGGTTCCCAGCGCCGCTGAATGCGTTCCTGGCGGCCCATCCGTCGCCTGTTCTTCGGCTAAAGCCATCGAATGGGATGAATCCTTCAAGAAAATGGATGATCCGTCGGGTCGTGCGGTTGGCGTGCACCAGTCCGCATACTAATTGGCGAATTGGTTTTATCAATGTAACGGGCCGCACAGGCCCGTTTTTTCTATTTGAATTATCGAGAAAGCCGGCTTTTTGACGCTTTTCTCACCAGACTGTTCATAACCCAAACAAACGGTACCAGGCAGGCGCTTTTCGGGAAAAAATTTGTTGACGCAATTAGGCCAACTACGCATAATGCGCCCCGCAACGCCGATGAAGGTGACGCGGAAAAGATGGCTACGTAGCTCAGCTGGTTAGAGCACAGCACTCATAATGCTGGGGTCACAGGTTCGATTCCCGTCGTAGCCACCATCTTTTGCGGGAGTGGCGAAATTGGTAGACGCACCAGATTTAGGTTCTGGCGCCGCAAGGTGTGCGAGTTCAAGTCTCGCCTCCCGCACCATAACCTTCACGGCTTGAAATAGCTTTTTGAAGCTTGATAATGGTTTTATCTATTGGGGTATCGCCAAGCGGTAAGGCACTGGTTTTTGATACCAGCATTCCCAGGTTCGAATCCTGGTACCCCAGCCATATTTAAGCGGCGATACTGGAAAGCATTCGTTGTACAAGTATTGTTGCCCAGTTGGGGTATCGCCAAGCGGTAAGGCACTGGTTTTTGATACCAGCATTCCCTGGTTCGAATCCAGGTACCCCAGCCATCTATTTGATGATTAAAGATTTTTGTTGTAAGATCGCAAAATTAGCAGTAAGATTTGGCTACGTAGCTCAGCTGGTTAGAGCACAGCACTCATAATGCTGGGGTCACAGGTTCGATTCCCGTCGTAGCCACCACATTTTTGGGGTATCGCCAAGCGGTAAGGCACCGGATTCTGATTCCGGCATTCCCAGGTTCGAATCCTGGTACCCCAGCCAAAACAGAGAAGCCCGCTTAACGCGGGCTTTTTTGCATCTTATCGTCAGAGAGTCATCGCCATACTTTCATCTCTCAAGTTGCAGCGGTGTCGCTGCCCTTGAAATCAATGGAATATCACTTCGTACAAACAGTCAGTAGGCGCGTCATCAAACGCCGATGGCGTATTTCAAGGCCCGTCGTTTAAGCGCGCCGGCTCGTTGTGCGGCCATCAGCGCCAGATTACGGGCAACGTTCAGCGGCGGCAGCGAATTGCTGAATGCGCGGTAGAACAGATCCATCCCACTTTGCATCAGAAGATTATCCGGCATGCGGCGGCACTGATAACGGCGTAATACAGGTTCCGCGCACCAATTTTCACCGGCATCGCGGGCGCTAATCAGGATATCCAGCAGGGCATCGACATCCCGATAGCCGAGGTTGACGCCCTGCCCCGCCAGCGGATTGATTGTATGCGCCGCATCGCCCAATAACACCAGCCCCGGTTGAACATACTGCTGCGCGTGGCGACGCACCAGCGGGAACGCGCCGGCAGCCAGCGACTTAACGCTCCCCAAACGTTCGGGAAAGGCAGCGGCGATCTCTTCATCCAATTGCGTTAATGGCATCGCCTGAAGCTGACGGATCTTGCGGGGAGCGTCATACCATACCAACGAGCCCCAGCGGTCAAACAGCGGCAAAAAAGCGCGCGGGCCGTCAGGCGTGAACCACTGCCAGGTGACATCCTGCTGCGGCGTCGGCATCTCAACGCTTATCAACATACAGGACTGGCGGTACTGCCAACCGCTGAGGCCGATGCCCGCCCACTGCCGTACCTGGGAATTCGCGCCATCGGCGCCAATCACCAGTTTCGCCGTCAGGCGCTGTTCATCATCCAGGTGAAGAAGCCAGCCCTCTTCCGTTCGCCGCATGCTTTTCAGCTTGCTTGGGCAGTAGCATCGGCAACGCTCGCTCTCACCCAGAGACGCCCATAACGCCAGTTGCAGCACCCGGTTTTCCACCATGAAGCCCAACTCCGGCAAATGGATATCCGCCGCGTCGAATACCACGCGGGCGTTATCCCATTCCCAGGTTTCCAAACGACGATAAGGAGCGCTGCGCATCTGTTCAACCCGCGTCCAGACATCCAACTGTTTTAACAGCGCAACAGAGGCATAACCGATGGCCGAGATGCGCAAATCCGGCGGACTGCCGGCGTCAAAAGGCGTTGGTTGCTCGTGTTCCACAACGGCGACCTGAAAACCATTCCGGGCTAACCCCAATGCCGCGGCCGCCCCCACCATTCCGCCGCCGACAACGATCGCATCATAATGCATACTGGTTTCATCCCTATCTGACTATGCTTAGTAACAGCAAAGAAAATATCTAAAAGCAGTGTACTGGATTTCAAACGGCTTTTTCATAAAAGCAGAAGTGTTATTGAGACGCGTCGTTGTTTTTTATCCAGACGAAACTTTGCGGACTCTGGTCACAACGACGGCAAAAGATTACAATACGCGCCCCAAATGATGGGAAAGCTTTCTTACCCGCACTGAGTAATGGCAAGTCGATGACAAAAAAACTGCATATTAAAACCTGGGGCTGTCAGATGAACGAATACGATTCATCCAAGATAGCCGACTTACTAGGAAGTACGCACGGTTATGAACTAACCGAGGTCGCGGAAGAGGCCGATGTTCTCTTGCTGAACACCTGTTCCATCCGTGAAAAAGCGCAGGAAAAGGTCTTCCATCAACTTGGCCGCTGGAGAGCGCTGAAAGAGAACAACCCCGATCTGATTATTGGCGTGGGTGGCTGTGTGGCGTCGCAGGAAGGCGCGCACATCCGGGAACGCGCGCACTATGTTGATGTGATTTTTGGCCCTCAGACATTACACCGCCTGCCGGAAATGATTAATCACGTCCAGGGAACGCGTAGCCCGATCGTGGATATCAGTTTCCCCGAAATTGAGAAGTTTGACCGTCTGCCGGAACCGAAGGCTGAAGGCCCAACGGCATTCGTCTCCATCATGGAAGGTTGCAATAAATATTGCACCTACTGCGTGGTGCCTTATACCCGCGGCGAAGAAGTCAGCCGTCCGTGTGACGACGTGCTGTTTGAAATCGCTCAGTTGGCGGCGCAAGGCGTACGTGAAGTGAATCTGCTGGGGCAGAACGTTAACGCCTACCGCGGCGCGGCCTATGACGGCGGCATCTGCTCATTCGCGGAACTGCTGCGCCTGGTGGCGGCGATTGACGGCATCGACCGTATTCGTTTCACCACCAGCTATCCGATTGAATTCACAGACGACATCATCAGCGTCTACGAAGATACGCCGGAACTGGTCAGCTTTCTGCATTTACCGGTACAGAGCGGTTCAGACCGCGTGCTGCACATGATGAAGCGTAATCACACCGCGCTTGAATATAAGGCGATCATTCGCAAGCTGCGCAATGCGCGCCCGGATATTCAGGTAAGCTCTGACTTTATCGTCGGCTTCCCCGGCGAGACTCAGGCTGATTTTGAACAAACCATGAAGCTGATTGCCGATGTGAATTTCGATATGAGCTTCAGCTTTATTTATTCCGCCAGACCGGGAACGCCGGCGGCAGACATGGTGGACGACGTCACGGAAGAAGAGAAAAAGCAGCGTCTCTACATTTTGCAGGAGCGTATCAGCCAGCAGGCCATGCAATATAGCCGCCGTATGCAGGGAACCATCCAGCGTATTCTGGTGGAAGGAACGTCGCGTAAGAGTGTAATGGAACTGTCGGGACGCACGGAAAACAACCGTGTCGTCAACTTTGAAGGTACGCCCGATATGATTGGTAAATTTGTCGATGTGGAAATCGTTGACGTTTACCCCAACTCACTCCGCGGCATCGTGGTACGCACTGAGGATCAAATGGATCTGCGCGTGCATGAATCGCCGTCTGCGGTGATTGCCCGTACCCGTAAAGAAAATGAAATCGGCGTCGGGATCTATCAGCCCTGATCGCCGTCATGGCAGGTGATACCTTCACTGTGGGTGGCATTGCCACCCCTTTTTTTGCGAAGAACTATCCCAATATAGGTATTGTCACTTGCACCTTTTGACATTCGCGATAAATAATTCACGCATATGGCGCATTGAAAACCGCGCAGTCCGACAACAGGTCTTCGACTTGTCCGATAAAACCAAAGAGGAATAATTTGAACGTAACGACAAAAGAGATTGCCCTTGAACCCGCAGATAACCAACGCCTGCTTAGCCTCTGCGGACCTTTTGATGACAACGTTAAGCAGTTGGAGCGCCGCTTAGGCATCGAAATTAATCGGCGGGATAACAAATTCAAGCTGGTTGGCAAAGCAGTCTGCGTTGACGCTGCGGCTGATATCTTGAAGCATCTATATGTCGATACCGCCCCGGTGCGCGGTGTTATTGGTGATATTGAACCTGAACAAATTCACCTCGCCATCAAAGAATCCCGGGCGCTGGAACAATCGGCCGAAAGTGTTCCCGATTACGGTAAAGCGGTGAATATTCAAACCAAACGCGGCGTAATCAAACCGCGCACGCCCAACCAGGCCCAGTACATCGCGCACGTGCTTGACCACGACATCACTTTCGGCGTCGGTCCGGCGGGAACGGGGAAAACCTATCTGGCCGTCGCGGCTGCCGTTGACGCCTTGGAGCGTCAGGAAATCCGCCGTATTTTGCTGACGCGTCCAGCGGTCGAAGCCGGTGAAAAACTGGGCTTCCTGCCCGGCGATCTGAGCCAAAAAGTCGATCCTTATCTGCGCCCGCTGTATGACGCGCTGTTTGAAATGCTGGGATTCGAGAAAGTCGAAAAGCTGATTGAGCGTAATGTGATCGAAGTAGCGCCGCTGGCCTACATGCGTGGCCGTACATTGAACGATGCGTTCATCATTCTGGATGAAAGCCAGAATACCACCATCGAGCAGATGAAAATGTTCCTAACCCGTATCGGCTTTAATTCCAAAGCGGTGATCACCGGTGACGTCACGCAGATTGACTTACCGCGCAATCAGAAATCCGGCCTGCGTCATGCGATTGAAGTGCTGGCCGACGTTGAAGAAATCAGTTTTAACTTCTTCAGCAGTGAAGACGTAGTGCGTCATCCTGTTGTGGCCCGGATCGTTAATGCCTATGAGGCCTGGGAAACTGCTGACCAGAAACGTAAGGATGCCCTGGCGGAGCAACGTAAACAAGAAGCGCAATCGGCT
This sequence comes from Brenneria goodwinii, assembly GCF_002291445.1. NCBI lineage: Bacteria > Pseudomonadati > Pseudomonadota > Gammaproteobacteria > Enterobacterales > Pectobacteriaceae > Brenneria > Brenneria goodwinii. Next base: position 2,762,751 of record NZ_CP014137.1, read on the forward strand.
TCGGAACAGGAACACAAATGAGCCAGGTTATCCTTGATTTGCAAATCGCCAGCGAACAGACTCAGGGACTGCCTGACGAAAAGGACTTTCAGCGCTGGCTGGAAGGCGTATTGCCTCAGTTTCAGGACGTCGCCGAAGTCACTATCCGTATCGTGGATGAGGCGGAAAGTCAGCACCTGAATCATACCTACCGGGGCAAAGATAAGCCGACCAACGTACTTTCATTTCCGTTTGAAGCGCCGCCGGAAGTAGAGCTTCCCTTGCTTGGCGATCTCATTATCTGTCGTCAGGTCGTCGAACGGGAAGCCGGAGAGCAGGAAAAGACGCTGGAGGAGCACTGGGCACATATGGTTGTCCATGGCAGCCTGCATCTGCTAGGGTATGACCATATTGAAGACAGCGAGGCCGAAGAAATGGAAGCTCTGGAAACGGAGATTATGCAAAATATGGGGTATCCTGATCCCTATCTTGCAGAAAAAGGCGGCTTTACTGAATAATGGATATCCAATAGATTTCAGAGTGCGGGAAGCCATATGCCGGCAATCTGGAAAGTATCGGGTACAGCAGCAGATTGCCGGACGCGCTTGATATCAAGGGAAACGCAGAGAAGATAAAACGCCCGCGGGGATAGCTTTCGTTACCCCTTGATATATCAACAGTGCAACCGTTGTTTTAGCCTCAACCACAATAATGAAATAATTCTGTTTTATAAAATTGCATTGCATAATTTCCACGTCAGCCAGGCTGTAACATTTTTCTCCCCAACCTGCTGATAATTATCCATTAACATGAGAGATATCAATTAAAACGCCATGAGCGACGACCATTCTCAAAACAGCGATAGCCCCAGTCCCAAGAAGGGTTTCTTTTCTCTTATTCTCAATCAGCTTTTCCACGGTGAACCCAAAGATCGTAACGATCTGCTGACGCTGATCCGTGATTCAGAGCAGAACGATCTTATTGATCCAGAAACCCGCGATATGCTTGAAGGGGTGATGGATATCGCTGAGCAACGCGTACGTGACATCATGATCCCCCGTTCGCAGATGATTACCCTGAAGCACAACCAAACGTTGGAAGAGTGCCTGGATGTCATTATCGAATCCGCCCACTCCCGCTTCCCCGTCATCAGCGAAGATAAAGATCATATCGAAGGTATTCTGATGGCTAAGGATCTGTTGCCTTTTATGCGCAGCAATTCCGAGCCTTTCAGCATGGATAAGGTGCTGCGCTCCGCGGTAGTGGTTCCTGAGAGCAAACGCGTTGACCGGATGCTGAACGAATTCCGCTCCATGCGTTACCACATGGCTATCGTAATTGACGAATTTGGCGGTGTTTCCGGCCTGGTCACCATTGAAGACATCCTTGAATTGATCGTCGGCGAAATCGAAGACGAATACGACGACGAAGAAGATCGCGATATTCGCCAGCTCAATCGCCAGACTTATACGGTCCGCGCGCTTACCGACATTGAAGACTTCAATGAAGCCTTTGGCACGCAATTCAGCGATGAAGAAGTTGATACCATTGGCGGTTTAATCATGCAGTCTTTCGGGCATTTGCCCGCTCGCGGAGAAACCATTGAGATAGAAGGCTATCTGTTTAAAGTTGCGATGGCCGACAGCCGACGTATTATTCAGGTACACGTCAGAATTCCTGACAATGCGCCTCAACCTCAACTGGAAGACTAATTTAATAATGGCTCTAGCCTCTTTCCTTCAACGCCAGCAGGTTCGCGCCCTGCTGGCGCTTTTGTTCGGCGCCTGCGGCACACTGGCATTTTCCCCCTTTGATTTCTGGCCGACGGCGCTGGTCGCCCTGATGGGATTACAGGCGCTGCTTCTGAATCGCACCGTGCGCCAGTCGGCCTGGATTGGCTTTTGTTGGGGAGTTGGACTGTTCGGCAGCGGCGTGAACTGGGTGTATGTCAGCATTTCCCAGTTCGGCGGTATGCCCGAACCCATCAATATCGCACTGGTGGTTCTACTGGCCGCCTATCTGGCGCTCTATCCCCTGCTCTTTTCCGCGCTGCTCGCCCGGCTGTGGCCTAAAACCACCTGGTGGAGACTGGCTATCGCCTCACCGGTGCTATGGCAACTGACGGAATTTCTGCGTGGATGGGTGCTGACCGGTTTTCCGTGGCTACAGTTCGGCTATAGCCAGATTGACGGCCCACTGAAAGGGATCGCTCCGCTACTGGGCGTCGATGCCATAACCTTCATGCTGATGAGCATCAGCGGCTTGCTGATTTTCGCACTGTGCCGGCGCCGTATCGGGCCGGCGCTTATCGCCATAGCCCTGCTGGCGCTGCCATGGCCGTTACGACACATTCAGTGGTTCAACCTGCTGCCGGAACGCGCGGTAAACGTTGCGCTGGTACAGGGGGATATTCCTCAGGAACTGAAGTGGAATCCGGACCAGCTGATAGATACGTTGACAATTTATCTGGATAGCAGCCGGCCTTATATGGATAAATCGCCAATTATCATCTGGCCTGAATCAGCCATTCCTGATATCGAAAGCCGTCAGAACGCTTACCTTACTCAGCTTGATGATGTATTGCGCCGCTACAATAGCAGCCTGATTACCGGCATCGTGGATTCACGCCGTAACGGATCGCAATATGACGTTTACAACAGCATCATCGTGCTAGGGGATAAAACGCCCTACCATTACCCGACCAGCAACCGCTATAACAAGAATCACCTGGTTCCTTTCGGCGAGTTTGTTCCTCTGGAAGCGCTGTTACGTCCGCTGGCGCCATTATTCGATTTGCCGATGTCCTCTTTTAGCCGCGGCAATTACATTCAACCCCAGTTGAATGTTAACGGTTATAAACTGACCGCGGCCATCTGTTATGAAATCATTCTTGGTCATCAGATACGGGACAACTTCCGCGAAGACACCGATATGCTGTTAACCATCTCGAACGACGCCTGGTTTGGTCACTCTATCGGACCGTGGCAACATTTCCAGATGGCCCGGATGCGCGCCTTGGAATTGGGCCGCCCGTTAGTTCGCAGCACCAACAATGGCGTGACCGCCGTGATTGCGCCTGACGGCGAAATCAGCGCCAGCCTGCCGCAGTTTACCCGCGCAGTGCTGGATGCACAGGTCGTGCCTGCTTCCGGGCTCACGCCTTATGCCCGCTTCGGCTCCTGGCCGCTATGGATCGTCACCCTGCTGTGCGGCTTTGCCGCCGTTATCTTTAGCCTGCGCCGCCGTTAATCCGCCTTCCCCTGACGAAAGACATGTTAACGCATGTCTTTCATTATTTATGGCATGATCTTTGCCTGTTAAATATATTGTAAATGGTTGTCTCAATGTTTTTTTATCGTTTCGCTCAAAGGCGGCACATATTTAGGGCAAGGGTTGCACTATTTTTGTGCGTAATAATTTTATTGCTATCGCCTGGTGCAGAGCGTCTCGCAAAAAACAAACATTTTTATATCAAACCATTCACAATAAGCTATTTTTAACAGCATACGTCGTTACTTCGCTCTTTAGCGGTGCATGATTTGCGTACCCTGTGAGTATTAGGACGTCGTCATAGATTTAGCGGCACAACTTTAGCGCCACAACTACAGCGCCATAACTACAGCAAAGGAGTCAAAACATGCAGATGCGTAAACTGGCACTATCACTGCTTCTACTTAGCACCACAGCCAGCCTGGCCCAGGCGGAAGATCTGACTGGCACGCTGAAAAAAGTAAAAGATAATGGCGTTATCGTTATCGGCCATCGTGAATCGTCGGTTCCTTTCTCTTACTACGATAACCAGCAAAAAGTCGTCGGTTACTCTCAGGCCTATTCAGATAAAATCGTAGAAGCCGTCAAGAAAAAACTGGATGCGCCTAACCTGCAGGTTAAGCTGTTGCCCATTACCGCTCAAAACCGTATTCCTCTGTTGCAAAACGGCACTTACGATCTGGAATGCGGCTCGACAACCAACAATCTGGAACGCCAGAAACAGGTCGCTTTCTCTAACACCATCTTTGTTATCGGCACGCGTCTGTTAACGAAGAAAGGCTCCGGCATTAACGATTTTCCCGATCTGGCCGGAAAAACCGTGGTTGTGACCTCCGGCACCACGTCTGAAATTCTTCTTAACAAGATGAACGAAGAAAAACAGATGAAATTGCGCATCATCAGCGCCAAAGATCACGGTGATTCTTTCCGCACGCTGGAAAGCGGTCGCGCAGTGGCCTTTATGATGGATGATGCTCTGCTGGCCGGGGAACGCGCTAAAGCAAGAAATGCCGATCAGTGGGATATTGTCGGCACGCCGCAGTCAAGAGAGGCATACGGCTGTATGTTGCGTAAAGACGATCCCCAATTCAAAACGCTGGTCGATGACACTATCGCGCAAGTAGAAACCTCCGGCGAAGCGGAAAAATGGTTTGATCGCTGGTTCAAACAACCTATTCCACCAAGAGATCTCAATTTGAACTTTGAACTTTCTGACGAAATGAAAGCTCTGTTTAAAGCGCCGAATGATACGGCTTTAGACTGATTAATAATGACAATAAGGGCAGTATTTCTGCCCTATGATTGCTGATTCGTGGCAGGACAGACAGGCGTGTGGTGGTCGTTCCCCATCACATGTTGATACCCAATAGATTTCGATATGCAAAAAGGCGGCAACTGAGTGAGTCCTGTAGGGGACACCGTTCAGGGAAGGGATGGATCGCTCAGCCAACGACCGGCAATTGAAAGATGGCGGGAAGATCGCCACTCATCAATCTTCGGGGTAGCTTCGCTACCCTTTTTTACCGGAGTTTGTTATGTCAATAGATTGGAACTGGGGCATATTTCTGCAAAACGCCCCTTTCGGTAATACCACCTATCTGGGGTGGCTATTATCCGGCCTGCAAGTCACAGTCACATTATCCATCTGTGCCTGGATTATCGCGTTTTTACTTGGTTCTTTGCTTGGGATTTTACGTACCGTCCCCAATCGTTTTATTGCGGGAATTGGTACCTGCTATGTTGAATTATTCCGTAATGTTCCTCTAATCGTACAATTTTTCACCTGGTATCTGGTGGTGCCGGAACTATTGCCGACCGATATCGGCATGTGGTTTAAGGCCGAACTCGATCCCAATATCCAGTTCTTCCTGTCTTCGACGATCTGCCTGGGCTTATTTACTGCGGCCCGCGTGTGCGAGCAGGTGCGGGCCGGCATCCAGTCGCTGCCGAGCGGCCAACTGTCGGCAGGACTGGCTATGGGATTGACGTTGCCTCAAACCTACCGCTACGTATTATTACCTAATGCCTATCGCGTTATCGTTCCGCCGTTAACATCCGAGATGCTTAACCTGGTCAAAAACTCCTCCATCGCCTCAACCATCGGGCTGGTGGAGATGGCGGCGCAGGCAGGGAAACTGCTGGATTACTCCGCTCACGCGTATGAATCTTTCACCGCCATTACGCTGCTTTATATCGCTATTAACGCGGTCATTATGCTGATCATGCAGGTAATCGAGCAGAAAACCCGTTTGCCGGGCAATATGGGGAGCAAATAAATCATGTATGAATTTGACTGGAGCTCGATCGGACCGAGCCTGCCTTACCTGCTGCAGGGAATGCTGATTACGCTGAAAATCACATTTACTGCGGTAATCGTCGGCATTATCTGGGGAACGATTCTGGCGGTTATGCGCCTCTCTACGCTGAAGCCGGTCAGTTGGTTCGCCAAACTGTACGTTAACCTGTTCCGCTCCGTGCCGTTGGTTATGGTGCTGTTGTGGTTCTACCTGGTTGTGCCCAGCTTATTGCAAAATGTGCTTGGCCTGTCACCGAAAACAGATATTCGATTAATTTCAGCAATGGTTGCCTTCTCATTATTCGAAGCGGCATATTATTCTGAAATTATCCGCGCGGGTATACTGAGCGTGTCACGCGGGCAGGCATCGGCGGCATTGGCCCTTGGCATGACGCACTGGCAATCCATGAAGCTGGTGATCCTGCCGCAGGCATTCCGCGCCATGGTTCCTCTGCTGCTGACGCAGGGTATCGTCCTGTTTCAGGATACGTCGCTGGTTTACGTGCTCAGCCTGGCTGATTTCTTCCGTACCGCCTCCACCATCGGAGAACGTGACGGAACACAAGTTGAAATGATCCTGTTTGCCGGATTTGTCTATTTTATTATCAGCATTAGCGCATCAATGCTGGTCAGTTACCTGAAAAAAAGGACGGTTTGATGATTTTCCTGAAAAATATTTCTAAATGGTATGGCCAATTTCAGGTGCTAACCGACTGCTCCACGGAAGTAAAAAAAGGTGAAGTAGTCGTGGTTTGCGGCCCTTCCGGCTCTGGTAAATCCACCTTAATCAAAACCGTTAATGGCCTGGAACCTATCCAAAAAGGCGAAATTGAAGTCAACGGCATCATTGTTAATGATAAAAAAACCAATCTGGCTCAGTTACGCTCGAAAGTTGGCATGGTATTCCAACACTTTGAACTGTTTCCGCACCTGTCCATCATCGACAACCTGACGCTGGCGCAGGTAAAAGTGCTAAAACGGAACCGCGAAGAATCGCGGGTCAAAGCGCAAAAACTGCTGGAGCGCGTCGGTCTGGCGGTTCAGGCGAATAAATATCCGGGTCAACTATCCGGCGGTCAGCAGCAACGTGTCGCCATTGCCCGCGCGCTGTGCATGGATCCCATCGCCATGCTGTTCGATGAACCGACCTCCGCGCTTGATCCGGAAATGATCAACGAAGTGCTGGATGTTATGGTCGAACTGGCTCAGGAAGGGATGACCATGATGGTCGTGACGCATGAAATGGGCTTTGCCCGCAAGGTGGCGCACCGCGTCATTTTCATGGATGAGGGGAAAATTATTGAAGATACGCCGAAAGACGATTTCTTCAATAATCCACAGTCCGATCGCGCTAAAGACTTCCTGGCGAAGATCCTGCACTAATCCATAGCTATCTACGATTAGGGCTGCCCGTGGGCTGCCCTTATTTTTATACATCGCAGGTCAGAGGAAACGATAGAGATCCTGTATATTCTGGCAATTCAGCTTATTGAGCGCTTTCTGGCGCAGTCCATAAATCGTCTTGATACTTTTATTTTTCTCCTGCGCATCCCGTTTGGCCCGTCGTCCGGCGAGTAAGCTGATAAGCACTTCCATCTGGCAGCGGGCCAGTCGGGATTTCATCCTATTTTTCACCGTCAGCCGCTTCTGACTGATGCACGCATGTAAATAGTCATCAAGCTGTTTAACGGTGCAATCTTCAGGAATAAAGCGTTGCGGGTCTATATTTTTATAACATAGTACTAATAATGAAAATATGTTCTCTTTGCCTATTATCGTTATTCTCTCTTGATTCAAATATCGACTATTTTTAACATCGGAAGCGAATCGAAGAAAAACGCATAAATCATTAATATTCTGTAAAACAAAAATAAAACGGTCGGCTTGCGGCCAGAGAGTTAACTGAGTGCCATCATCATTCTTAACGGCCGTCAAAAGCGATACGGGATAATAAATTACATCTTCACTGGAATTTAGTTTCTCGTTTAAAATGCACTCGATCGCCGTATAATAATAATGACATGACGTGAATACAATTATCTTTTTTCGACGCATGCGCTCCTCTCTGAAAAAGTCAGAAAAAATAAGAAGGTGAAAATATCAGAAAAAATATCGCCAGAATTCAGTCTGGCCGTTACTCACTATTGATAGCTCAGTTTAAAATTAACTGCCGCGCTATAATTCCCGGTCGTCAGCGTCACCCCGCCGATTTTTTCAACTCTGGCGTTAAAATTTAATGCGTTATCCCCATTATAAAGCGGGATCCAGTCGGTACTGTTATCAAGCGGGATCAGTTGGTTGTTATAATAAATCCCGATAGCGACCCCGCGCGCAATAGATGCCGGGTTCAGCGCCAGCCGCCCTGGCAGCGCCGTTTCCTCCGCCCCTGAAAAACTCACCGAAACGTTTTGCAGGGTTTGGATATTGCATCCGGTTAGCTGAATGGAGAAATCATGCCAGGCGCCGTAATCATGGGTTTCCAGGTCTTTTTTTGATTCCTCGCCTAAATCCACTTCTATATTTTCAGAATCGGCGCTTAACACGCACGGTGAATCAATAACCTTGACATGAACCCTTACGTCATAGCTATTTTCAAACTGTGCGCCGCTACCAACACTTAATGGTACGGCTTGCACCTGTGTCTGAACGATCATAATACCCAAGGCTAACAGAATATAAGCCATACGCTGAGATACAATATATCTGTTCCCTTTCATCACATATGACCTCAGTTATAGTTAAAACGCAGAACGATATATTTTTCCACATCACCCGTAACAGCGGCCCCCGAAGCATATAAACTGGCTGAATATCTTTTTTCCACCGTACCGCTGGCCGACGTCAGATTATTTATGAAGGTAACAAATTCATTAAAGGGAATAGCGCTGCCCGTTGATTCCTCATTAATTTTTAACGTCGATCCGTTTCCCATATCCATCCCGTCGGTGCCAACCTGCGAGTTCCCTTTTGTTGAGGTATCGAAGTTAATGGTCAAATTAAATCCCTGCCCGCAATCCTCTCCGCCGTCGGTTGAGGCGCTTATCTGAAAATTCTGTTTAGCCAGTAATCCGGCCGACGCGTCCGTCCATGACTGAATCGTCCCAAAATCAATGTTGTTATCGGGTGAAACATGAACCTGCGCCGAGCACTGGATCACATCAATATTTTTTAACCCGGACAACGTAAACTGGTAGTTACCGCCGGGAGTCTTATTGATACCCAACTCGCCGTCCACCTGAAATACGGACAGAGAGTCAACGCCATAGCTGGAACTGGTCATATCGCCGATCTTTTCCAGATACACCTGTACCGTCACCGGCAACATGGTCGGATTACTTGGCGGCAGGCTACCTGACGGACCGGGGGAGACAAACATTCCGGTCGAAACGCGTGAATTGATAGTACCGCCGCCGGCGACCACGCCTAAATCCTGGCCGTTATAGATGATGCCAATGCCAATCCCTGCCCCTATCACCGCACCGTAGGGATTAGGGTAAAAGAAAGCGTATTCGCCATTCGGCCTCGTGTTTTTATAAGCCCAACAGGCCAGATTGCGGCTATAAGTTTTCGACGTCCACAGCCGGCTGCCCACCGGCAGCGTGGACGGGATTTTCATCGAACCTATATTTTCATAATCGGAAACCGACCCTGAAGCCGTCTCCTTATGGCACTCCAGCGCCGCGGCATGAAAAGCCGGCAAAGACAGAAAGAGGGCGGTCAGCAGGCTGGCCAACCCTTTATTACAGGTAAATAATCTGGACATAAGCCACGCCTTCAAATTTATTGGCCAGCATATCCGGGCCGGTAAGACGAAACTGAACCGGCTGGGAAACCGAACCTTGAGCGTTGAGCCCCGCCTCATTCACCGTCCCCATATCGATACCGATACCGATAACGTTAGCGTCGTCTGACAATGAGCAGGTTGAACTAAAAAGCGCGCCATAAAAATAGAGCGTGCCACTATCATGAATTTTTTCATCGGCATAGCTGGAAGGGCTGATTAAACCCAGCCATACGGCGCCCGAAGCCAGCGCCCATCCGCCAAATAGCTTAAAAATAGAAGTCATCATCCACGCTCGTCTATAAGTTAGTTTTTCTGTGCGACCGCGCAGGTATTCTGACGGCATACAAAATGCAATTCCGGATGGCCGCCGTAATCGTTGACATAATACAAATAGAACTCCTGAACCGATGAATCCGCGACATTTACATTCATTACTGATTTGGGCTCAATCATAAAGGCTTTGCCAGTCAACAAATGCACCGGATTACTGCTCTTTTCTTTCGACTGCTTAAGAATATTGCTGACGGTAATAAAGTACGGCGTGGGGTTCTCCACAATAAACTGCTTGCCCGCCTTTTTAATTTTTAGCTGCGTCTGCCAAATATCATTGCGTCCCGGTTTTATTGTCGAAGGACGATAAAACACCTTAATTTCCGACTGCACGGCAATCTGCAATACATTCTCTTTTTCCGGCTTTGGCGGAATTTCGCGGACATTCAGATAAAACAAAGATTCCCGATCCTGCGGTAGTTTATCGACCCCCGAGCTTTTCACCACGCGGATCAGGGTACGTCCGCCGGCCTCAATACGTTGCAGCGGCGGCAATACCGTCAACGGCGCCGAAACCTTGTTGTGATTGCTATCCACCAGCCAGCTTTGCGCCAGAAAAGGGTTTGTCCTGTTTTCATTAATTAAGGTCACCGTAGACGACTGCTCTGCCCCGTCGAAAACAACCCGCGTACGATCAAGATTAATTGCTGCCCGTGAAGCCGGAAGAAATAAAACGCTGCTGGCAAGTAATAAGCCCGGCAACAAACAATAACAACGTTGGTTCATTTACTTTTCTCCGTTTAATTCGGTCGTTGATGACGGTGACTGGCAAGGCAATAGCAGTTGTGCGAAATCATTTAATTTTGCTGGCAGCGTAAACCGGCACTGCGCCTTGCCGTTCCACTGCACCGACAATGTTTCATTCTCTGACACGCCGGTTAAATACGCCTGCCCCCCCTCGGTCACCATCGCGACTTCACGTCCCCGAGCGTTTCTGATCGTCGAGGCGAAAGGCGGGTTACGTCCGTCAGCCAGCGTGATCACGCCAAGCACCTTGCCGCCGCTGACCACCTCAAATTTGCGATAACCAATAGCCCCTTCGGTCAGAGTTCCCTGAACAATCGTCGTATTGGCTTCAATATTATTCGGCAGGTGCTGTACATCGACCCGGGTCGATAGGTCGTAATAGCTGCTGGCGCCGGAAATGACCGCCACGCCATGACCATTAGTGACCACGCTGCCATCGGCGAAAGGAACGCCGGCCACCCCATCCGTATCGACCATGATACGGGTACCGCCGCCAGCGCCTTTCTGATGAGCGGCAATACCATGCCGAGTTGCCGTGACGCCGCCCCGCATCGAGCCGTTCAAATAGGTATAACCGCTCTGCTGCCAGGAAAAACCGAGGCTGGCATTGTTGGAAGAAGCGACATGATTATAAGTCGCGCTGATATAGGTCTTTTCCGTTTCATCGTAGCGCGTACTCAGATCCCAGGAATTATTCTGGTCCTGCTGATTGCTGTAAGTCAGCATTTGCGACATGTTGCCGTTGTAACTGCCCATGCTGTAACCCATCCGTTCCCGGTCACGCAGCGGAATCGAGAAGTTAAGATAGATACTGTCGTCCTGTCGGCCATTAAACATCGTGCGCCAGGCGGACACGCCGGCTGAAATGCCTTTAACCGGGCCAATATCCAGATACTTGTTCAGGGAAACGCCATAGCGATTCTGCTGTCGGGCATCCCAGAATGTCTGCCGGGTATAAGACAGATAGGAGGAAAGTCCAGCCAGCCAGGGGCTTTCGTTGTCAAAGTTTTTCGACAACGTAATCGTGTAACGCTCTTTTTCACTACGGCTATCATTGCCATTATTCAGCGCATACAGATACTGAGACATGCCCATGAATGTTTTTTCGGAAAAGCGATATCCGGCAAAACTGACCTGTCCGTTGATAGACTCAAAACGTTTGGACCAACTGAGCGAAAATGAATGCCCTTTCTGCGCCGGCTTATCGGGCAAATTCGCGCGCGATTGGGTAATATCCGCCGACAACGCCCCGAGCAGATAGAGATTACGCCCTAGCCCCGCCGACCATGACTGATAGCTGTCGGCTAGCGTCGTCCCGCCATATAGCGACCAGGCATTGGACATCCCCCATGAAAATTCGCCGGACGAGAACGCCGGCCCCTGAGTATGGTGAGCGGTATCCGACGGCCGCCCCGCGGAGATTTTGTACTGAATTTGCCCCGGACGAGTCAGATACGGCAGGCTGGCCGCCTCGGTCTGAAACGTTGAAACGGAGCCATCTTCTTCTGTGATCCTCACTTCCAGCGTTCCGCTGACGCCGCTCTTAAAGTCCTGAATAGCAAACGGCCCGGCCGGCACCGTCGTTTCATAGACAACGCGCTTATCCTGCATCACCGTGACCGTAGCATTCGATTTAGCAACGCCGCGGATCTCCGGAGCATACCCTCTCAGCACCGGCGGCAGCATTTCCTCATTGCTCGCCAGGCTGGCCCCGGTGAAACGAATACTGTCGAACAGATTGGTATTGAGGTACATCTCGCCCAGGCTGAGGTCCGCGGACATAAGCGGCAGCGGCCGGTAAGCATAAAACTGATCCCAAGAAAATGCTTCGTTGCGCGTATTCCGGCTTTTGTTCATGAAATAACGGTAGTCCGCGCGGTAGCGCCAGGCGCCCAGATTGAAGCCTGTGGTGCCATAACCGCTCAGATACTGGAACATTCCCGTACTACCGCCACGACGCACATTTCCCGTCAGGTTATAGTCCAGCAACAGTCCGTTGACGCCATGCTCCCATTGCTCGGGCGGCGTCCAGTTTTTATCCGTATACTTCAGCCATGCCTGGGGAATAGTGATGTTTAATTCCCCCATACCGATCTGGTTGGAAATTTTCACGCCGGGAATAGCGGTTAAATCCGCGCACTGTCCATCCGGCGACCAGACAACGCGCGCTTTTGCTTCTGCCTTCATGGCAAATTTATTGATTACCTCAGAATCGAGACACAGTACGGAGGACTTCCCATCGGCCCCGTCCACGAGATAGCGTACCGAGCGCGCGTCAACCGCTTTGCCGTTAACCTTGATGTTCAACCAATACTCGCCGGGAACCACATAGTCCGGATCGGAAAAGCGGCTGAGGTCAATTTCATTTTGTTCATCAATATCCAATACATGAGTATTAAATTCTATCGCCTTACCGTTTTGGGCAAAAAAAGAAACAGCAAAAAAAACAAAAAGACTAAATCTCTTTATTTTCGTTATTCTTTCTTCACACAACAGATTCATAATGAATAGATACCAATGTCATTTTTATTGATTAGAGTAAAAAAAATAAAATTAATAATATGAAACTTTAAAACCGATCAGCGCATGCCAACTTCCGGCTTTAATCGTTTTCATAACAGAAACAAGCTGCACAATAAGGGTTATTGTATTATCGCCATCCGCTAGTTGCTGTATAACTCCCTCCTCCCCTTCAGAAATAATTGTATATGACCGATCCATAATTTTAAGCGCTACCCCATCAGCGTCACCCGACACCGCCCACAAAGCACTATCCCGATCACTCTTCATGCCTTGAAAAATAATATTTACCGTACTCCTGGTTAATCCGCTCCCATTATCTGTTTTTAATAAACAACCGCGAAACTTAATTTCCACTATTCGCTGAGAAATAACAACGTCGGATTTATCACCAATACGTTCCTTCCCCATATCGATGCTTTGGTCTACGGAGTCGGCATCCAGGTAGCAGGGGGTTTCTATTATTTTCCCACCGAACCCCACTAAGCCATGCTCATTCTCCCAGGCAAAACCGTCAGAAAATGAAAGCGAGAAAAATAAGAAAGAAATCATTATCCTGCTGAAAAATAATATTCTCATTCTCGCTCTCATTTAATAACCGGATTAATGGGGCATCTTTCCCTGTTTTATCTCTTATTGGTAAGAAATTACGAAGTTCGCAGTACTTTCGAAAGTACCGGTTGTTACTCCAGTAGCATTGACTGCTTTTTCTACATAGGAACTAAAGCTGAAAGTATTATCACCGTTCGCCAGGTTATAATCGCTAACGGCCGCTATCGCGCCATCAAAAGCAATTGCTTCGCCGGAATATTTAACAACAATACCGGCACCGGTGGCGGAACCGTTCAGCGCCAGCATTTTGTTATTGGAACCCGTTACGGTACCGCCAGAAAATGTCACATTCGCCGTATTCGATGTTTCAATCGCGCAATCTTTCAGCGTGATATCAAAACTTTTAACGTCTGAAGTACCGCCATTCTCCAGAACAACCTTGCTGATATCACCAAACTCAACGCTTTGCTTCAGATCGTCCTGAGATACAGAGCAAGGGGTATTAACGATGTTACCTTTAAACGTTACGACACCATTATGGTTATCGTATGCGTGTACGCCGGTAGACATAACGCAAGATGCAGCAACAATAGTGGCCAGCGCGATTTTTGATAATTTCATGTGTTCATTCCTGCTTTTTGATTGAAATAATTAAATGTCTTACTTACTTGATCCCTGCTGAAAAGGGATAGAGCGCCATGCCCTTCTATCTCTCCATCAATTTCATCGATATGATCGTTCTTTCTCAGTGAGACAGACGACAGCATTTACGCTGCCTTACCACATTTTTTGCATGACCTATGCGAATACTGCATGAATCATGCAACTCTCAATGGATATCGTCATAGGATGAACACGGCGTAATATACACACCACTTACAACGCCAGGCAAACATATTGTTTTAAATAGTATTTTTTAGATTTTATATTTATTATATATGATTTTATAGTTTTTTATTCTATTGGTTTGGGGTTTTAAGTTTTTTAGCAGCATAAACGAGATCGCAGGATATTCTCTTATTGATATTTCCTTTTTCTATAATATAACCAGATGATAAAAACGAACTATTTACCCATTTATATATAATTACTGATGCAGAAAAAGTCTGAATTATCCACTCTTATCTTTTCATCGTCCTGATGTGAATAGTGGGGAAATTTTATAAAAACAGGAAGTAAGACACTCAACCATTCAAAATACTCTTTGACAAGAAAGTATTAAGTTTTTAGACTATTTTTTTAAATCCTGCATTACCATATAGACATACATTCTTAATTAATGTCTTTATAGCGATAGATCATCAACATATGGTTTACTTAATTAATAAATCTGTTATTTTTAGCGAAAAAGACAGCGCTATTTCATGGGTTAATCGCCAGGAAGAGGCCACATCATTAAGCCTCCCTATCGCCAAACTCTTAAAGACCTTGATCAATAACCCCTCGGTCACTCTGAGTAAAGATTTTCTTCTGTCTGAAGTGTTGGAAGGAAACTCATTGTCTCCGTCAATGAACAATCTGAACAATTACATTTCTCTTTTAAGAAAAACCTTGCGTGAATATGATCTTGCAGACCTGCTGGTGACGGTTCCCAAAGTAGGGATCGTGTTCAACATTACGGATATCGAAATATTATCTGACGAAACACTATCTCCTGTCGTTGCGGACGATGTTTCCGAACCGGTTAAGGAGGAACGGAAAGAATACTGGGGATATGTCGTTTTTATCTGTGGCGGAATTTTTGTCGTTCTGACCCTGTTTTTTTATTTCATTCTATCCAGCGATTTCCCTAGCAAAGAAACGTTCAGAGACTACAAAATTAAAAATTGTCAATTATTCTACCTGGATGAAGACCTGTCTCCCGGTGATTTTCCTAAAAAATACAGCAATCTGTGTGAAGAAAATACCAGGGTTTATTATTACTCCAGAAATATTACCCTACCCAATATTGTCACGAGGGAAGAAAACATTATTGTTGCCTGTAAAAAAGAAGGGAAAAGGTGTTCAACCTATGTCTACATTAAAAGTTAAACATACTTTTATTATTACTGCCGTCGCCGTTCTTTTATTTTTAACATCAATGTTATTTTATCATTACAAACACTTAACAGAAAAAACATTTATTTGCCGAGCCGAGATCAATACCAGCATAAAAAATAGTCAGTCCGTTATTGTTAAGAGCTATGTTTTAAACTTTTATCTGGGTAGACAAGGAAAAGGCTCGATAGCCTTGCACGGTGTTTATATCAATGTGGGCCAACCCTCCGACATCATCGAGCGGACGATGATGTTTGATTACAATTGGAACAATAATTACCTACTGATGAAAAACATCACCATGTATAAAAGCCCCATTGATACGGCGCCCGACGACGCGACGCCCTTCAGTAAAAATGAAGTGGTCAAATTTGAGATGCTGACGGATAAAACCTATCTGGTGAGTTCTTTCCGGCCAAGTTTCGCCTGTAGCATCCGGTAGTCAAACGGCTATCCGATAAGTGAAAAGGCAGTCCGCTGCGCTGCCTTATTTCTTCGGTTGCAACGCTTACGGCTGAAACGGCTGGCGGTGAAATGAATCATGCGAGCATTTAGGACAAAGCGGCAGAATTTCCGGCGTATAAAACGCAATATGATGATGACACTTCTCACAAACCAGATTGCCGAGTCCCACAACTTCACCGCTGTGATAAACGCCGTGACGGCTGACATCTTTAAAAAGCTCGTGCCATTCCAACTGCGTTTTATCGGTAATATCGACCAATTCCTGCCAAAGACTTTCTTTAATCACCCTCATAAAGACGCCGTCGGTAAATTCACTCTGGCTTTCATCATAGCTGCGCGCGAACTCTTCCAGATCCCGCTGAACGGCTTGAATCACCTGCTCGCTCTCTTTTTGCGTCAGCTCCGAGCCTTGTTGCAACGTTTCCCGGGCGCGTTGCACCATCTCATTGATATCGCGTTCCCCCTTGTCCAAGCGGGCGGTCACTGAAGCCATCAACTCGCGATAATAGCGGGCAACTTTACTCATGCTTCCTCCTGGATATGCCGGTTGAAATAAGCTACGCAATCCCTTTCTGACGTTCTCCGTCCCTCGAACCAACGAATATTCAATCTATCCTCTTCTATTTTAGACCATTTCATCTCTGCAATGGGGACGAAAGCCGGATTTGAACGATCTTTACCCGTTTTCATATTACAGATCAGAAATATCCCCCAGCCGGGTACAGAGTATTGTTGCCTCAGCCGCTTATCAGCTATGCTATGCGGATCATTTGTATGAATCAGAACACGCTACTGGTGTAGCTATTCTTTACTAATAGGACCCCTGGCAGCCATGCAAGAGCAATACCGCCCAGAAGAGATAGAAGCGCACGTTCAACTTCACTGGCAAGAGAAAAAGACATTCAAAGTGACCGAAGAGCCTGGCAAGGAAAAGTATTACTGCCTTTCCATGCTGCCTTACCCTTCTGGCCGTCTACATATGGGACACGTTCGTAACTACACTATCGGCGACGTGATCTCCCGCTATCAACGCATGCTGGGAAAAAATGTCCTGCAACCCATCGGTTGGGACGCGTTCGGCCTGCCGGCTGAAGGGGCCGCCGTTAAAAACAACACTGCACCGGCGCCCTGGACGTACGCCAATATCGAATACATGAAAAACCAGCTCAAGCTGCTGGGTTTTGGTTACGACTGGGACCGAGAGGTCGCCACCTGTAAACCTGATTACTATCGCTGGGAACAGTGGTTCTTCACCAAACTGTATGAAAAAGGTTTGGTCTATAAGAAAACCTCCGCGGTCAACTGGTGCCCGAACGATCAGACCGTGTTGGCTAACGAACAGGTGATTGACGGCTGCTGCTGGCGCTGCGATACCAAAGTCGAGCGTAAAGAAATCCCGCAGTGGTTTATCAAAATTACCGATTATGCCGATCAGTTGCTCAACGACCTGGACAAGCTGGAAAGCTGGCCGGAACAGGTTAAAACCATGCAGCGCAACTGGATTGGCCGTTCTGAAGGCGTTGAAATCACCTTTGGCGTCGACGGCAGCCAGGAAAAACTGAGCGTCTATACTACCCGCCCGGATACCTTTATGGGCGTGACCTACGTCGCCGTCGCCGCGGGCCATCCTTTGTCGATCCAGGCCGCCGCCAATAACCCGGCGCTGGCTGACTTTATTGATGAATGCCGCAACACCAAAGTCGCCGAAGCCGACATGGCGACCATGGAGAAGAAAGGCATGGCCACCGGCCTGTACGCCATTCATCCGCTGAACGGTGAAAAAGTCGCTATCTGGGTCGCCAACTTTGTGCTGATGGATTACGGTACGGGAGCGGTAATGGCGGTACCGGGTCACGATCAGCGTGACTGGGAATTCGCCACCAAATACGGACTGACGATCAAACCGGTTATCCTGAACAGCGACGGCAGCCAGCCCGATTTATCGACCCAGGCGATGACGGAAAAAGGCCGGTTGTTCAACTCAGGCGAGTTCGACGGCCTGGATTTTGAATCCGCCTTTAACGCCATTGCCGACAAGCTAGTCTCTTTAGGGATTGGCGAGCGCAAAGTCAACTACCGCCTGCGTGACTGGGGGGTTTCCCGTCAGCGTTACTGGGGCGCGCCAATCCCGATGGTGACGCTGGAAGACGGCACCGTCATCCCGACGCCGGAAGATCAACTGCCGGTGATTCTACCGGAAGATGTGGTGATGGACGGCATTACCAGCCCGTTGAAAGCCAATCCCGAGTGGGCAAAAACCACTGTGAACGGTCAGCCCGCATTGCGTGAAACCGATACCTTCGACACCTTTATGGAGTCCTCCTGGTATTATGCGCGCTACACCTGTCCGCAATACGATAAGGGGATGCTGGATCCGGCTGCGGCCAATTACTGGCTGCCGGTCGATCAATACGTTGGCGGCATTGAACACGCCATCATGCACCTGATGTATTTCCGTTTCTTCCACAAGCTGATGCGCGACGCCGGTCTGGTCACTTCCGATGAGCCGGCCAAACGTCTGCTGTGTCAGGGTATGGTGCTGGCGGATGCGTTCTATTATGTCGGCAACAACGGTGAACGTATCTGGGTTTCCCCGGTAGACGTTACCGTTGAACGCGATGACAAGGGCCGCATCGTCAAGGCCGCCGATAAAGACGGCCGTGAAGTTGTCTATGCGGGTATGAGCAAAATGTCGAAGTCCAAAAACAACGGCATCGACCCGCAGGTCATGGTGGAAAAATATGGCGCCGATACCGTTCGCCTGTTTATGATGTTCGCTTCACCGGCGGAAATGACGCTGGAATGGCAGGAATCCGGGGTTGAAGGGGCGAACCGCTTCTTGAAACGCGTCTGGAAGCAGGTGTTCGATCATACGGAAAAAGGCCCGGCTCAGGCGCTGGATGTCGCGACGTTAAGCGAAGATCGGAAGTCGCTGCGCCGCGATCTGCATAAAACCATCGCCAAGGTAACGGATGATATCGGTCGCCGCCAAACCTTCAACACCGCCATCGCCGCCATTATGGAGCTGATGAACAAACTGGCTAAAGCGCCGCAGGAAAGCGAACAGGATCGCGCCCTGACGCAGGAAACCCTGCTGGCGGTCGTTCGTATGCTTTATCCGTTTACCCCGCACATTTGCTTCGCCATGTGGCAGGCATTGCAGGGCGAAGGCGATATCGATACGGCGCCTTGGCCGGCAGCGGATGAAAACGCCATGGTTGAAGACACCAAGCTGGTGGTCATTCAGGTTAACGGTAAAGTTCGCGGTAAAATCACCGTTGCCGCCGATGCCAGCCAGGATCAAGTGCGTGAGCGCGCTGCCGAGGAACCGCTGGTGGCGAAATATCTGGACGGCGTTACTGTACGTAAAGTGATTTATGTCCCTGGCAAACTGCTTAACCTGGTCGTAGGTTAAGGCAAGGA
Organism: Brenneria goodwinii; assembly: GCF_002291445.1. Lineage (NCBI taxonomy): Bacteria > Pseudomonadati > Pseudomonadota > Gammaproteobacteria > Enterobacterales > Pectobacteriaceae > Brenneria > Brenneria goodwinii. The sequence goes on from NZ_CP014137.1 coordinate 2,782,154, forward strand.
GGATCTGTGCGACATCGTCTATTCACGTTGTTGCTGGGGCTGGCGGTGTTGATCACCGCCGGCTGCGGTTTCCATCTGCGCGGCACAACGCAAGTGCCTGCGCAGCTAAAAATGCTGGTGCTGGACAGCAGCGATCCATATGGCCCGTTAACCCGCGCCGTCCGTGAACAATTGCGCCTCAACGACGTGGCAATTGTCGCGGATGCCGCCCGGCAGGATATTCCCTCTTTGCGGCTCCTGAATATGACGGAAGCCAAAGATACCGTCTCGGTTTTTCAGGACGGGAAAACGGCTGAATATCAAATGGTGCTGACGATCAGAGCACAGGTGCTGATGCCGGGTGAAAATATTTATCCGCTCAGCGTAACGGTATTTCGCACGTTCTTTGACAACCCGCTGGCCGCCTTGGCGAAAGATGCCGAGCAGGACATTATCCGTCAGGAAATGCGGGAACAGGCGGCAGCCCAGCTGGTGCGTAAACTGCTGACCGTTAAAGGCGGTGAAGACGTTAAAAACCGGCAGCAAAGCCCGGAGACTGCCGTCACCCTGCCGTCCAATCGTTCATGATCCGTCTTTACCCGGAACAGCTCGCCGCGCAACTCCATGAGGGGTTGCGCGCCTGTTATTTGATCTGCGGTAACGATCCCCTTCTGCTACAGGAAAGCCTGGACGGCATTCGCCGCGTCGCTCAGCAACAGGCATTCAGCGAACATTTTAGCTTCACGCTGGATGTCCACACCGACTGGGATGCTATCTTCAGTACCTGTCAGGCCCTCAGCCTGTTCGCTACCCGTCAAACGCTATTGCTGATACTGCCGGAAAACGGCCCGAATGCGGCGATGGCTGAAAATCTGGTCAAGCTATCCGGCTTATTGCATCAGGATGTTTTACTGATGCTGCGCGGCAATAAATTGACCAAAGCGCAGGAAAACAGCGCCTGGTTCAAGGCATTGTCAAAAAACGGCGTTTACGTCAGTTGCCTGACTCCGGAGCAGGCGCAGTTACCCCGCTGGGTCGCCCAGCGCGCCAAAGCCATGAAGCTGGATCTGGACGAAGCGGCCGGCCAGCTTATCTGCTACTGCTATGAAGGAAATCTTCTGGCGCTGGCGCAGGCGCTGGAGCGTTTGTCGCTGCTTTATCCCGATGGCAAACTCACCCTGCCCCGCGTTGAGCAAGCGGTTAGCGATTCCGCGCATTTCACGCCGTATCACTGGCTTGACGCACTGCTGGCCGGCAAAAGCAAACGCGCCTGGCATATTCTGCATCAACTCAGACAGGAAGACTGCGAACCCGTTATTCTGCTGCGGACGATACAGCGAGAATTGCTTCTGCTGCTAACCCTGAAACGGCAAATGGCGAAAACGCCGCTGCGTTCGCTGTTTGATCAGCATAAAGTCTGGCAGAACCGCAGGGATCTGTTAACGCAGGCGCTGCAACGTTTGCACATGACGCAGTTGCAACAGGCGATCGGCCTGTTGTCTAAACTGGAGATCACGCTAAAGCAGAATTATGGTCAGTCGGTCTGGCCTGAACTGGAAACCCTTTCCATGATATTGTGCGGTAAAGACCTACCAGAGAGTCTGTTAGATGTTAACTAGTTCTACCCAACACGCTGATTTAACCAAACAAACCGGGCATGACTCCCTGACGGCCTTTTTCGGGGGAACCTTTGATCCTATCCATTACGGCCACCTTAAACCGGTCATCGCGCTGGCAAACATTGTTGGATTAAATCAGGTGGTTATACTGCCGAACAACGTGCCGCCGCATCGCCCGCAGCCGGAAGCCAGTCCGCAACAGCGGCAACGAATGGTCGAACTGGCGGTTGAGGACAACCCGCTGTTTAGCGTGGACGATCGGGAATTACGGCGCCAGCAGCCGTCATATTCAATCGATACGCTGGAAACGCTGCGTGCGGAGCTGGGAAACACGAAGCCGCTGGCGTTTATTATCGGGCAGGATTCATTACTGACGCTGCATCAATGGCAGCGTTGGCAGGATATTCTCAACGTCTGCCATCTGCTGGTTTGCGCTCGCCCGGGCTATCGCTCGAAAATGGATACGCCCGCGTTGCAGCAGTGGCTGGAAGACCATCTCACGCAGGATCCTCACGATCTGCATCGGCAAACGCACGGTTTGATCTTTTTGGCCCACACGCCTTTGGTTACTATTTCAGCAACGGAGATACGCCAACGGCGGCAACAGAACCTCGGCTGCGACGATTTATTGCCTCCGGCCGTGCTGCGTTATATCGACGCGCATAATCTATACCGATAGCATCATGCCGACCCGGCCTTATACCACTCGCCAGCCGCGCATGGTATACTCCGCCGCTGGTTTCCATTACAGAAAAAACCGATAATATCGGCGATTACGCAGCGAAAAATGGTCTTTCCATACCATTTAGCGCAATAAGCGTTCATCCGTCGCCGATGAGTAACTACGAGGGGGAGCATTTGCAAGGCCAAGCACTGCAAGATTTCGTTATTGACAAGATAGATGATTTAAAAGGTCAGGATATCGTTGCACTGAATGTGCAAGGTAAATCCAGTATCACAGACTGCATGATTATCTGTACCGGCACATCCACCCGCCATGTTGCGTCTATCGCCGACCATGTGGTACAAGCGTCTCGTGCCGCCGGACTGATCCCGTTTGGCGTGGAAGGCGAGAATGTCGCCGACTGGGTCGTCGTCGATCTGGGAGATGTGATGGTTCACGTCATGCAGGAAGATAGCCGCCAACTATACGAATTGGAAAAACTTTGGGGCTGACATGAGACTGCAACTGGTCGCCGTCGGCACCAAAATGCCGGACTGGGTACAGACGGGGTTCACCGATTATCTGCGCCGCTTCCCAAAAGACATGCCATTCGAACTGACGGAAATTCCGGCAGGTAAGCGGGGAAAAAACGCAGATATCAAACGCATTCTTGAACGTGAAGGCGAACAGATGCTGGCGGCTGTCGGCAAGGGTAACAGGATTGTTACCTTGGATATTCCCGGAACTCTGTGGGAAACCCCGCAGTTGGCGCAGCAGTTGGAACGCTGGAAACAGGACGGTCGGGATGTCAGCCTGTTAATCGGCGGCCCTGAAGGGTTATCGCCTGAATGCAAAGCCGCGGCGGAGCAAAGTTGGTCGCTATCGCCCTTAACGTTACCTCATCCTCTGGTGCGCGTATTGGTGGCGGAAAGTCTGTACCGAGCCTGGAGCATTACGACTAATCATCCTTACCATCGGGAGTAAGGCGATATGATGACACACGTGAAATAAATCGCTGGATGAAAAAAGAACGCAACCCCTTTCGTGATTATACCGCTGAGTCCGCCCTGTTCGTGCGTCGCGCTTTAGTGGCGTTTCTGGGCGTTTTGCTGCTTTCCGGTGTATTGGTCGCCAATCTCTATCATCTGCAAATTTTACGCGTTGATGACTATCGTACCCGCTCCAACGAAAACCGCATCAAGCTGGTGCCCATTGCCCCCAGCCGCGGTATTATCTACGACCGCAATGGTATTCCGCTGGCGCTGAACCGAACGATTTATCAGTTGGAACTGGTGCCGGAAAAAGTAGATAACCTGCAGGACACGCTGAATGCATTAAGACCGATCGTCAATCTGAGCGATGACGATCTGGACAACTTTGAAAAAGAACGTAAACGCTCGCGCCGTTTCACCTCTATTCCCGTTAAAACCAATCTGGACGAAGTTCAGGTAGCCACTTTCGCCGTTAACCAATACCGTTTTCCCGGCGTTGAAATAAAAGGTTACCAGCGCCGCTATTATCCCTACGGCTCCGCGCTGACTCACGTCATCGGCTATGTCTCAAAAATCAACGATAAAGACGTTGAGCGGTTGAATAAAGAAGAAAGGCTCGCCGATTACGCCGCGACTCACGATATCGGCAAACTGGGCATTGAGCGCCATTACGAAGATTTACTGCACGGCAAACCCGGTTATGAAGAAGTTGAAGTCAATAACCGCGGACGCGTGATCCGCCAGCTCCATGAACAGCCGCCGCAGGCGGGAAAAGATGTCTACCTGACACTCGACCTTAACCTGCAAATGTACATAGAAAAACTGCTGGAAGGCAGCCGCGCGGCGGTTGTCGTCACCGATCCTCGCGACGGCGGTATTCTGGCGCTGGTGTCTACCCCTAGCTATGACCCTAACCTGTTCGTCGACGGCATATCCAGCAAAGACTATAACCAGCTGCGCAACAATCCTGACCGGCCGCTAATCAATCGGGCGACGCAGGGGGTTTACCCGCCGGCATCCACGGTAAAACCCTACATTGCGGTGTCAGCCCTAAGCAGCGGCGTCATTACCACCAACACCACCCTGTTTGATCCCGGATGGTGGCAACTGCCCGGCTCGGAAAAACGTTTTCGCGACTGGAAAAAATGGGGGCACGGCCGGCTTAATCTGACCAAGGCGCTGGAAGAGTCCGCGGATACCTTTTTCTATCAGGTTGCCTATGATATGGGGATTGACCGTTTAGCCGAATGGATGAACAAATTTGGCTACGGCGAGAAAACCGGTATCGACATCTCGGAAGAGAGCGCCGGCAACATGCCGACGCGGGAATGGAAACTCCGGCGTTTCAAGAAGCCCTGGTATCAGGGCGACACCATCCCGGTCGGCATCGGGCAAGGCTATTGGACGTCGACCCCGATACAGATGAACAAAGCGCTGACGACCCTGATTAACGACGGACAGGTAAAAACGCCGCATCTGCTCCACAGCACCAGAGAAAACGGAGAGGTTGTGCCCTACAGTCAACCGGAGCACCAGCAAATTGGCGATATCCATTCCGGCTTCTGGGAAATTGCCAAAGACGGGATGTACGGCGTGGCTAACCGCCCTAACGGCACCGCCCATAAGAGCTTTGAGGATGCGCCTTACAAGATCGCCGCGAAATCCGGTACCGCGCAGGTCTTCGGCCTGAAAGAAAATGAAACTTACAACGCGCATAAGATCGCCGAACATTTGCGTGACCATAAGCTGATGATGGCATTCGCCCCCTATAATAAACCTGAGGTTGCGATGTCGATCATTCTGGAAAATGGGGGAGTCGGCCCAACGGTCGGCACCATCACCCGGCAGATCCTGGATCATATTCTGCTGGGCGATAACAATACTGACTTACCGACCGCGCCGCCGGCGCCGCCGGGCAGCGAAAGCGAGTAACCGACACTCATGACCGATAGCCAACAAAAAGGCTCGATCTGGACCAAAATCCATATCGACCTTCCCTTCCTTCTCTGCGTCCTGGCGTTGCTGGGCTATAGCTTATTCGTCATGTGGAGCGCCAGCGGCCAGGATGCCGGCATGATGGAGCGGAAAGTGGTGCAGATCGTGCTGGGATTGATTGTCATGGTGATCATGGCCCAGATCCCCCCCCGGGTTTATGAGGGGTGGGCGCCATACCTGTACGTTATCTGCGTTATCCTGCTGATGATGGTCGATATTTTCGGCCAGATCAGTAAGGGCGCCCAGCGCTGGCTGGATCTGGGATTTGTGCGTTTCCAACCTTCGGAGATCGCCAAAATCGCGGTTCCGTTAATGGTTGCCCGGTTTATCAACCGCGATATGTGCCCGCCATCGCTCAAAAATACCGCTATCGCACTGGTGATTATCTTTGTGCCGACGCTGCTGGTCGCGGCTCAACCGGACCTGGGCACTTCAATCCTGATCGCCGCCTCCGGGCTATTCGTCCTGTTTCTCGCCGGGATGAGCTGGCGATTAATCGGCGTCGCGCTGCTGCTGGTTGCCGCTTTTATCCCCATCCTGTGGTTCTTCCTGATGCATGACTATCAGCGCGCGCGCGTGATGATGCTGCTTGATCCGGAAAGCGATCCGCTGGGCGCGGGCTATCACATTATTCAGTCGAAGATCGCCATTGGTTCCGGCGGACTTTCCGGCAAAGGCTGGCTGCACGGAACGCAATCTCAGTTGGAATTCCTGCCTGAACGCCATACCGACTTTATCTTCGCGGTACTGGCAGAAGAGCTGGGATTGATCGGCGTACTGATCCTGCTGGCGATGTACCTGTTTTTGATTATGCGCGGTTTGGTGATTGCAGCTAACGCGCAGACCTCATTCGGCCGAGTGATGGTCGGCGGAATGATGTTGATCCTGTTCGTCTATGTTTTCGTCAATATCGGGATGGTCAGTGGTATCCTACCGGTTGTTGGCGTGCCTTTACCGCTGGTCAGCTACGGCGGTTCGGCGCTTGTCGTCCTAATGGCGGGATTTGGTATCATTATGTCGATACATACTCACCGCAAAATGCTATCCAAAAACTTATAACCCGAGGTGAGCAATGCGTAAGGATTGGCTTTGGATTGGCGTCTTAAGTCTGACGCTTTCGGCCTGTACCGTAACGGAACAGCCGCCGGCCCCACCCGCCAGTAATGTTTACAATGGCCCGGTCGAGGAAATAGGCGGCGCCGAGCCACGTTATGAATCCTATAATCCGGGGACATTGCAGGACTATACCGTCAACGGCAGGACTTATCAGATTGTAAAAAACCCGCAAAACTTTAGCGAAACCGGCCTGGCGACCTGGTACGGCGAAGAGGCAAGCGGTAATCGCACCGCTATTGGCGAAGTCTTTGATCCAAACGCGCTGACCGCGGCTCACCCCACCCTGCCATTGCCCAGCTATGTTCGCGTCACCAACCTCAGCAACGGCCGCCGTCTGGTGGTCAGAGTGAACGATCGCGGTCCCTATACGCCGGGCAGAATCATCGACCTGTCGAAAGCGGCCGGCGATCGGTTAAACATATCCAACAACACCAAAGTTAAGGTTGATTTCATCAATGTGGCCCCGGACGGTACGCTTTCCGGCCCTGGCACCATTGGCACCAGCGTGGCAAAACAGAGTTTCTCCCTGCCAGACCGCCCCAGTCTTGGCGCCAGCGGGCTCGGTACGCCAATGATGGAAAGCGCCAATATGCCTACCGGCGCAACCCACCCCATCAGCAATAGCACATTGAATACCTCAACCGATGACGACATGCCGCAAAGCAGTACGCCATCCCGTAGCGGCGGTTTCCTGGGAGCGCCTTCCGCACTGCCTGCCGGCGTACTTGAAACGACGACGGCGCCCGCCGCAACATCGGCTAGCGCGTCTGTAGCGGCCCCCGCCGCGTCAACGACGGGCGGGCGTTACGTGGTCCAGGTCGGCGCGCTGAGCGACCCGCAGCGGGCGCAGACTTGGCTGCGCAGCCTCAGCGAACGGTTTCATGTAACAGGCAATGTCGCCGCCAGCGGCGGGTTATACCGTATTCAGTTGGGGCCATTCCAAAATCGCCAACAAGCGGTTGAACTTCAACAACGTTTATCAGTCGAAGCTCAGCAGCAGTCCTTTATTACTGCCGCACCCGGTTCGCTGTAATAAGGGATGATGTCTTGTCTGGGAGCAGTAACGCTTAAGGGGCGGTGTGACATTTAACACAGCGTCTCTTTAGCAAAATCACGTAACGTAATGTCTGGTGCCCGCCTATTTCTCATCTGCTATAGTGTGGCTCGTTTTTTAACTTATACCCACGGATGTTGTTGTTCCAATCATGAATACTGTAAACACGTCTCGTTTTATTAAACGTACTGCGCTTGGCGCTCTGCTCGCCATTGGTGCGTCCTCCTTTGCTTATGCCGACGATGTCAATATCACCACGATGATCCCCGGCGCACCGCAAATTGATGCAGAATCATACATCCTGATTGATTACAACTCCGGGAAAGTATTGGCTGAAATGAATGCCGATGCGCGCCGCGATCCGGCCAGCCTGACCAAAATGATGACCAGCTATGTCATCGGGCAGGCGATAAAGTCAGGGAAAATTACCCCAAACGACATTGTCACCATCAATAAAGACGCCTGGGCTACCGGTAATCCCGTATTCCAGGGTTCGTCGCTGATGTTCCTGAAGCCGGGCGATCGCGTTTCAGTCGCCCAGCTCAACCGCGGCATTATCCTGCAATCCGGCAATGACGCCTGTGTAGCCATGGCCGATTATGTTGCCGGCAGCCAGGATGCCTTCGTTAATCTGATGAACGGCTATGTGAAGGCTCTCGGCCTGCAAAACACCAACTTTGAAACCGTGCATGGTCTGGATGCCGCCGGTCAGTTCAGCTCCGCACGGGATATGGCATCGATCGGTCAGGCGCTAATCCGCGACGTTCCGGATGAATACGCGACCTATAAAGAAAAAGAATTTACCTTTAACAATATCCGGCAGACCAACCGTAACGGTCTGCTGTGGGATACCAGCCTGAATGTGGACGGCATTAAAACCGGACATACCTCGGCGGCGGGGTATAATCTGGTGGCTTCCGCAACCGAAGGCCAGATGCGGCTTATTTCGGCGGTTATGGGGGGGCGCACCTTCAAAGGACGTGAAACCGAAAGTAAAAAACTGCTGACCTGGGGATTCCGTTTCTTTGAAACCGTGGCGCCGCTGAAAGCGGATAAAGAATTCGCTTCAGAACCCGTTTGGTTTGGCGACAACGATCGCGTTGCCCTGGGAGTGGAAAAAGATGTTTATCTGACCATTCCTCGCGGCCGGATGAAAGATCTGAAAGCCAGTTATGTGCTGACCAATACCGAACTGCACGCGCCGCTGGGTAAGAATCAGGTCGTTGGTTCGATCAACTTCCAGTTGGACGGCAAAACCATTGACCAGCGCCCGCTGGTGGTGATGAATGAAGTCAAAGAAGGCGGTATTTTCAGCCGCATGATCGACTACGTCAAACTGATGTTCCACCACTGGTTCGGCTGATCCCTATTGTAAAAGGGCAACTTGTCCCCATATTTAAATCAAGTCATTAACTCCCGTCCTTGCGGCGGGAGTTATAATTTGTATATACCCCATGCCAACTGGAGCGCAGATGAAAACCAAATTAAATGAACTGCTCGAATTCCCCTGCCCTTTTACTTACAAGGTGATGGGATTAGCAAAACCAGAATTGGTCGATCAGGTTGTTGAAGTCATACAGCGCCATGCTCCGGGCGATTACACGCCACAAATCAAGCCCAGCAGCAAGGGGAATTACCACTCCGTTTCCATTACCATTAACGCCACACATATTGAGCAGGTGGAAACGTTGTATGAAGAGCTGGGTAATATTGAAATCGTACGCATGGTTCTGTAACGTCATCCCGGCGGTATAGGACAGTTCGACAGCCTGCGCAGGATATCAAAGGCGGGAAACGCTGTTCGTAGACACCTCCCGCCGTTATAATCGCGGCTATCCTTCCTTAACCTGAAGGTGACACGTTTGCTACAGGATAAGATCATCGTACGTCAATTGGGCGTACAACCTTACGAACCCGTTTCGCTGGCGATGCACGAATTCACCGATCTGCGCGACGATAAGACGCTGGATGAAATCTGGCTGGTTCAACATCCCCCGGTATTTACCCAAGGCCAGGCCGGCAAAGCAGAACATGTTTTGATGCCCGGCGATATTCCGGTCATACAGAGCGACCGGGGCGGCCAGGTTACCTATCATGGCCCTGGTCAACTGGTCATGTACGTACTGGTTGATTTAAAACGGCGTAAATTGGGCGTTCGGCTATTAGTCTCGGCCATTGAAAACACGGTAGTGAATACCCTGGCTCATTTTCATATTGAGGCCCATGCGCGAGCTGACGCGCCGGGCGTTTATGTCGGCGAACGTAAAATCTGCTCCCTGGGGCTACGTATTCGCAAAGGTTGTTCCTTTCATGGATTGGCGTTGAATATCGCCATGGATCTGTCGCCTTTCCTGCGCATCAATCCCTGTGGCTATGCCGGAATGCAGATGGCGCAGGTAAGCGATTATGTCCCTGGCGTTACGGTGGAAGATACGGCTCCCGTTTTGCTTAAGTCATTCCGGCAGCTATTGGGTTATCAGCAATGTGAATTGATAGACTGGGACTTCGCCGCACAGGGTGCGCCGGCGCCAAAGCGGGACAACCGGCCAAGCTAACAGTCAATCACATTTTATTTACATAAATTCTTCATTTTGGCTAAGCAATAGCTGAATCTCGCCGGATAATGATGATATAATTTCGAGAGTTTTTTAAAAAATTTTTTAATAAAACATATAATCCTTTGAATTTTATTAATAAGTTCAAAAAAGCGATTAAGAACTGGAACTTACGCAAACATGAGTAAACCTATTCAGATCGAACGCGGCGTAAAATACCGCGATGCCGATAAAATGGCGCTAATTCCGGTGCGGACCGTGGTCACTGAACGGCAGGAAATGTTACGCAAGCCTGAATGGATGAGAATCAAACTCCCGGCAGACTCCAGCCGCATTCAGGGCATCAAAGCCGCTATGCGTAAAAATGGGCTGCACTCGGTTTGCGAAGAGGCCTCCTGCCCCAATCTGGCGGAATGTTTCAACCACGGCACCGCCACCTTTATGATCCTGGGCGCGATCTGTACTCGCCGCTGTCCGTTCTGTGATGTTGCCCATGGCCGACCGCTAACGCCAGATGCCAACGAGCCGGAAAAACTGGCGCAGACGATCCACGATATGGGGCTGCGCTATGTGGTGATTACCTCGGTTGACCGTGATGACCTGCGTGACGGCGGAGCCCAGCATTTCGCTGACTGTATCAGCGCCATTCGCCGTAAGAATCCGCAAATCCGCATCGAAACGCTGGTTCCCGACTTTCGTGGCCGTATGGATCGGGCATTAGAGATTCTGACGGTAACGCCGCCGGACGTTTTCAACCATAATCTTGAAAACATTCCGCGCCTTTATCGCCAGGTTCGCCCGGGCGCCAACTATGAATGGTCGCTGAAACTGCTGGAAAACTTCAAAAACGCTCACCCGGACATCCCGACGAAATCCGGGCTGATGGTCGGACTTGGCGAAACCAATGCCGAAATCGTGGACGTCATGCGCGATCTGCGCCGCCATGGTGTTACCATGCTGACGCTGGGACAATACCTGCAACCGAGCCGCCATCACCTGCCGGTACAGCGTTATGTCAGCCCTGAAGAGTTTGATGAGATGAAAGCCGAAGCGATGGCTATGGGCTTTACCCATGCGGCCTGCGGCCCGTTTGTACGCTCGTCCTACCATGCCGATTTGCAGGCAAAAGGCATCGAAGTGAAATAAACGGGAAAATAAGCTAGCGCTAAGCAGCTTTCGCCCTCAACAGCGCGCAATATGCGCGCTTATATTTAGTTACAGAATTAGCGAACGGGCGGTAAAACCGACCGTTCGCCTGTGCTATCAGATTACGACTTTTTATGCTGGGTGTCGTTGATAGCGGTAGATTCGTCTGACGTTACGTTATTAGCGGACTGATCGTCATTCATCGCTTTTTTGAAACCTTTGATTGCCGCGCCGAGATCGCCGCCCAGGCTGCGTAACTTATTGGTTCCGAAAAGCAAAACAATCAATGCGCCGATGACCAATAGCTTGGCAATACTGATACCTTCCATACTTACCTACCTGATTACAGATGCTGGATAAGCCAGCGAACGAATAACATAATCTCTATGTAAAACCTTACCGCCAACAAAACAATCGCCTTCTGTAACAAAGTAAGACGCCACGCTAGATTCCACTGCGGTTATCTCAACCCGTGCCGAATCGATTTACAACTTTTGCTGATGGAGAGCTATAAAATTACGGCAAGAAAGCGTAGGCTTTTCCGTGCAAAACGGAGATGACATTCCTCCATAACCGCCATTCGGCTGATGATGTCTATGCACTTCTCGAAGAGAAGGCGTAGCATCGTGACTGCTCTTCTTCGAGATACCCCTTAATGTTCGATGTTAAATAAAAGGTGTCTATGTATATTAGTATGTTGCTTGTTGTATTTGTTGGTGGTGGGCTCGGAAGTGTTGCGCGTTGGATGTTAAGCCTGAAGTTCAACGGTAACGGTTATTCTCTGCCGGTGGGAACGCTGCTCGCCAACCTGATCGGGGCATTTATTATCGGTGCGGCATTGGCCTACTTTCTGCGCCACCCACAGCTCGATCAGCATTGGAAAATACTTATTACGACTGGGCTGTGTGGCGGATTAACCACATTCTCGACATTTTCGATGGAGACCGTCATGTTCCTGCAAAGCGGAAATCTGGCGGCGGCGGGTCTGAATGTACTATTGAATCTGGCGGGATCGTTGTTGCTGACGGCCGTGGCTTTCACGCTGGTCACCTGGCTCATCGCCCATTAGTACGGAACCAGCCCGACATACCGCGTTTTAACGCGTTTCCTATGCTCCAACAGCGACAGCAGCATTTATATTAATCCTGTAGGAGGCGACCGTCCTCTCACTGTACCGTACCTACAGCGCCCCATACGGCGTTTTATCATCAATAGCGTTGTAGGGGCTGTCGCTCCCATTAAAAAAAACCCGCCATAAGGCGGGTTTTTCAAGAAATCGGTATAATTAAATAGCGATAACGTTAGCAGCAGATGGACCTTTCGCACCGCTAGTGATTTCAAACTCTACACGCTGACCTTCAGCCAGAGTTTTGAAGCCATTGCTCTGGATGGCAGAGAAATGTACGAACACGTCTTTGCTACCATCTTCTGGAGTAATGAAACCGAATCCTTTGGACTCATTAAACCACTTAACGCTACCTTTAATCTTAGACATCAAACTTACCTTTAACATGAATGAAAGACACAAAATCTGTGTCGAGTACAGTACAGCAATAGATGGCTCATTTGTCCAGTTTAAGATGGATAAAACGTGATAAAAATCGCTAAAAAAAACGGTCGGACAAATTTGAGGGCAAGTTTTAACAATATTAATATGTTAGCCTGGTACGTTGAACGTTACTAATCACTTTTTATGGTATCAGGCAAACAGAGGAAAGCATTGATGAAAACGCTGGGCCTCATCGGGGGAATGAGTTGGGAATCGACTATCCCTTACTACAGTACGATAAACGAATATGTCAAAAATCAGCTTGGCGGACTGCACTCAGCCAAAATCATATTGCATAGCGTCGATTTTCACGACATCGAGCAGTTGCAGTCGCAAGGTGATTGGCAGCAGGCCGCACGGGTATTGTCCGACATCGCCATGGGATTAGAAAAAGCGGGCGCAGAAGCCATAGTGATCTGCACCAACACCATGCACAAAGTGGCGGATGCCGTTGAAAACGCCAGCCAACTTCCTCTTTTACACATCGCCGACGCCACCGGTGAAAGCATCGCTAAACAGGGCATGAAAAAAGTTGGTCTGTTGGGAACCCGCTATACGATGGAACAGGATTTTTACCGGCAGCGCATCCACGACCGCTATGGCATAGACGTTATCATTCCAGATTCGGCGGGAAGAGAGACGGTGAATCGCGTCATTTATGAGGAACTGTGTCAGGGAAAAATCGACGCTGGATCTCGTCAGGCGTACCGGGAGATCATCACGCAGCTTGAGCGACAAGGAGCCGAAGGCATTATTCTCGGCTGTACCGAAATACCGCTGTTGCTAAGCGCGGACGATGCCAACGTTCCTCTTTTTGACACCACAACCTTACACGCCATTGCCGCAGCCAAGTATGCGTTATCGTAAGATAACAATAAGTTACATTAAAAAATATTTACTTTTACGCCAGAACAAATAATAGCCTCTTTTAATTACTAAGGTTTCCTCATTTTGGCTAAAAATAAAGCAGCATGGGAAATCAATGCTGCTTGGTTTCTTCGATCTTATTCCTGGCGGGCAATGACAGGTGCGGCTTTAATTATTATTTGCGTAACATTGCTTCAATAAAATCTTTCCAATTACTGACTTCTACTTCGATCATGCTAACCTCTTGGTAATTAATTGCGCGTATTATACGCACATTTTTTAATCAGGTGAAACGTTCTGAAAGTATAAAAAGTGTACTACACCACATTTTTACATCTCGGCTCACGGTGGACCTCGCCGTTTTTTTTCGGCATGCTGGTCGATTACGATGTCAGGCTCATATTCCCGCACTACGCCATTCGACACTCACGATGTAACCTTTGGATCTGAAAGGATATTAATCACAATGACGCTGACCATGTACGGTATCAAAAACTGCGACACCATTAAAAAAGCCCGTCGCTGGCTGGAAGAACAACAGATTGATTACCGTTTTCATGACTATCGCGCCGACGGTCTAGACCCACAGCGCCTTGAGCATTTTATTGCTCTGCTAGGCTGGCAGCCATTAATCAACACACGCGGCACCACCTGGCGTAAACTAAGCGAAGAGCAACGCAGCATAATTAATAGCAATACCGCCGACAGTGAAAAGGCGGCCGTTGCATTGATGCTTGAACAGCCAGCGGTTATCAAGCGGCCGCTGTTAGTGACAAACGATGGAAAAGCGCTGCTTGGCTTCAGCGCAGACAGCTATCAGGAATTTATTGCGGAGAACAAATAACGTGTCTTGTCCGGTTATCGAACTAGCCCAACAGTTAATCAAGCGCCCTTCCCTTAGTCCAAATGATGAAGGCTGCCAGCAATTAATGACTGAGCGTCTGAAAGCCATCGGTTTCACCATTGAACCGATGGACTTTGGCGATACCCAAAACTTCTGGGCATGGCGCGGCACCGGTAAAACATTGGCGTTTGCCGGGCATACCGATGTGGTGCCAAGCGGTGATGAAAACCTCTGGCAGTACCCGCCCTTTGAACCCACGATCCGCGACGGCATGTTATATGGTCGTGGAGCGGCCGATATGAAAGGTTCGCTGGCGGCGATGGTCGTTGCCGCAGAACGTTTTGTCGCGGCGCATCCCAACCATCAGGGCAGGCTGGCGTTCCTGATCACCTCAGATGAAGAGGCCAGTTGCGTGAATGGTACGGTCAAGGTCGTTGACGCCCTGATGGCGCGTAATGAACAGCTCGATTATTGCCTGGTGGGCGAACCGTCAAGCACCAATGTGGTGGGTGACGTTGTGAAAAATGGGCGCCGCGGCTCTATCACCGCCAATCTCCGGATTCATGGCGTTCAGGGACATGTCGCCTATCCGCATCTGGCAGATAACCCGATACACCGGGCCATGCCCGCGCTCAACGAGCTGGTTGCCACCGAGTGGGATCGGGGCAATGCGTTTTTCCCGCCGACCAGCATGCAAATCGCCAACGTTCAGGCTGGCACAGGCAGCAATAACGTTATTCCCGGAGAACTGTTCGTACAGTTTAATTTCCGCTTCAGCACCGAATTGACGGATGAAGCGATTAAACAACGGGTAGCGGAGCTGCTAGACCGTCACCGGCTGAACTACACCATTAACTGGAATCTCTCCGGCCAGCCATTTCTGACCGCACAGGGTGAACTTGTCGATGCCGTGGTGAATGCGGTACGGCATTACAGTGAAGTCACACCGCAATTATTAACCAACGGCGGCACATCCGACGGACGTTTTATCGCCCGCATGGGGGCTCAGGTTGTTGAACTTGGGCCCGTCAACGCAACCATTCACAAAGTGGATGAATGCGTCAACGCCGCAGACTTACAACTGCTGAGCCGGATGTATCAGCGCATTATGGAGCAATTGATCGCATGATTACTCATGCCATGCTAACCGGAAAGGATGATAGCCATTTGGTTACGCTGAGCGGCCATCATCGCCTTCAGCTTGAAGCGGTCATCGCATTTGAAACGTTACAGCGCGCGGCGGAAAAAGACGGATTTAATCTACAGCCCGCCAGTACATTTCGTGACTTTGATCGCCAGCGTTTGATCTGGAATGGCAAATTCAAGGGAGAACGCCCGGTAATGGGCAAAGATGGCCGCCCGCTGGATGTGTTGACGCTTAACGAGGGCGATCGCTGTAAAGCGATTCTACGCTGGTCCGCGATGCCGGGAGCCAGCCGCCACCACTGGGGCAGCGATCTGGATATTTACGATCCCGGCCTTCTACCGGAAGGACAGCGGCTAATGCTGGAACCCTGGGAATATGAATCCGGTGGCTATTTCGCTCCGCTTAATAACTGGTTAAGTCAGCATATGCATGAATTCGGCTTTTATCGTCCTTATGAGCACGATCTCGGCGGGGTCGCCGCGGAACCCTGGCATATCAGCTATTATCCATTAGCACAGCATGCGGAAAAACAGCTTACGTCCGGTATTATTCTGTCGGCCTGGCAAGGAGAGGACATCGCAGGTTATGACTGGCTATGCGAACACTTACCGCTGCTGTTTACCCGCTTCATAAACAACGTTGACGGAGCTTAATTATGGCGTGGCTGGCGGATTACTGGTGGATCATTCTTATTATCCTGATCGGTATGCTAATAAATGGCATCAAGGAACTGCGCAATGTCGATCACAAGCGCTTTTTGATGAACAAGCCCAAGCTGCCTCCGCATCGTGATAACAACGATAAGTGGGATGACGAGGAGGACGACTGGCCGCAGAAAAAGCCGTGAAACCCGGTCGGCCAGCGCTGAAAAAAACGATATTCATTATTATGATGCCAAGCTATTGTCATGCCGCAGATGCGTCAGCGCATGATTTAGCATGCGCTCATCAATCCCATGCCCCTGTCCGGGCGCCACATCCAATGTGAACAATGTCCCTAAAGTCTGAAAACGCTGCGCGGCGGCGTGGGCGTGATCGACGGTGATGACTCCGTCGGCGTCGCCATGAATCAGATGAACCACGACATCGGTGAATGGTTTTTCCGGCAAAACGGCGAAGCGACCGCTGAATGCGATAATTCGCCCGGCCAAATGCGGTTCTGATTTCAACGCTTCCAGCGACATGATGGATCCTTGAGAAAATCCCACCAACGTTGTTTGCTGAAAACCGACGCCGCTTTTAAGCTGCCAGTCACGCACGGTGGCGGCAAAACGTGGGACCACCGCTTCAATACGGGATAAGCGATTGGTTTCCGTCACGCCCTGCACGGAAAACCATTGGCGGCCTTCTCCGTACCCGCTACTGAACGGACCACCGACACTCACCACCAGCGCCTGCGGAAATGCGGCGGCGAAATAACGGCCGATCTGAGCCATACCCGCTGGCGTATCACCTACCCCATGAAACAGTAAAAACAGCTGCTGGGGAACATCTGGATTTTGTACAACAACATATTCCTGGCTCATTCTCTTTCTCCTGAAAGCAACCGACGCGGTATCGCCAACGGTCAGTTCATCAATAGCGGTTGAGGTTCACTATACGCCGCGCTATTTCAGGTGAAATCGGGAATTATTGAATAAGATGTTCCATTTTTTGCAGCAAAAGAGCGATTTACGGCAGATCGGATTGATCCGGTTGCGGCCCTTCAACCCAGTCACGCCAGCGGATACAGGCTGTTGTATCACGCTGCCGCAGCGCTTCCGCCACTTCGTCGCGCCACTGTCGCAACAGCGCTTTTTTCCCCGGCAGACCGAGTATTTTCACGCCCCGTTCACTGTTACCGGGGGCTTCAACCAGTAAACGCAATGCCGGCAACGCCAAAGGGGAACTAAGCGCCAGCCGGGACAGCGACGCCAGGCTGGATTCCATTGGCCGATGGGCAAAGGCGAAACCAGCCAGCGTGCGCCAATCTTCCCGATCCAGATCCGTCGCTTCATCCTGCGGCAGCGGCAAATCCAGCGGAATAAGACGGCGCAGCCAGAACCAATCCCGCTTCAGCTGTCGGGCGCTTTGCGCCGTCAGCGACTGGCCTTCGGCGCTCAGAGGCAATAACGCCATCGCGCTGTAACAGCCGCTGCTGGCCTCAAGATGGCTGCCGATGCGCACCAGTTGAAAACCGCATGAGCGCCAAAACGCCCACAAATCCGGCTGATAACCAAAACTGACCGACAGATAATCCACTCCCTGAGCTTGCGCCGTCCGCTGCTGAAACTCGACCAGGGCGCGCCCTATGCCCTGTCGCCGGTAAGCCGCCGTTATCGCAATGCGGCTAATGCGCCGAGAACGGAGCATCGGCGCAGTCCACTGCCCCGCATGAGCCGCTAGCGACTGCGCAACCAGATTGCCGCGCGGACGGCGGCGCCCGGCCCAGACCTCATGCGCCAATTCGGCAGACAGACCGCCTTCACCCACCATCCACAACACGCCGTTGAGCGAACCGGATACGCTGGCGCTGCACACGCGCATGCCGGGGGCGTCCAACAAACGGCGTAAATCAAGGGGAGAAGTCCGGTAGTGAGCGCTGCATAACAAGGCATAGCATTGCTGTAAACGCTGCGGATGCCGGAGCCAGTCGTCGGCGCTTTCTTCTCTGAGTTCGGGTACAGAGCGTGGTTGAACAGGCTTGATATCGTCATATGACTCGGTAAACAGCAGCGCATTATCCAGTACGCATTCCAGCGGATCGCTTTTAGCCCAGCGTAGCGGTTCGTCCAGGGTGAACGCTTGCCATTGCGGCAGTGACGCACAAAACTTCAGTAAGAAACCGCGCCCGGTGCCTTCATATCCCTGCACGGTGGTGGTCATCAAAATACGGGGAAAATGCGACAGCAGCGCCGTCAATAGCGAAGAGGGAATCGCCGCCGCTTCATCGACCAACAGCCAGTCAACCGCTGGCGGCGGATTCGATCGGCAATGTTCCAGCAGCGCATCCGGCGCCCAAAACCGAGTATCTTCTCTGGCATGCTGTTGCAGTACGTCCGCGGCGGAGCGGGAAGGCGCGGTCGCCCAGCATATTCCCGTACAGCGCTGGCTCAACATGCCGGCCAGCGCCGATTTTCCCCGGCCCCGCGGCGCTGTGACCACATAAACGCCCGGCGGCGCCGCGCTCAACTGTTGTAAAATACGCTGTTGCCGTGCCGTTGGGTCGCCGTCGGCCGGTCGCCAGTCGGGCCGGGGATGAAGCGGCCTGACGGCCAACGTCGCACCCTGACGCCAAATAACGGCTTCATCATCCGCCAGCAAATGTTGCTGAAGGTGGCGGACAAAATGGGGCGTGGCTATGGGCTGCGGTCGTTCGCTCCAACGCAGGCTGTCTTCATCAGCCCGATCCGGCCACGACTGCCATTCAGGCACCAATAGTATCAGCCAACTTCCCGCCCGCAGCGTGCCCGCCGCCATCGCCCAGGCTTCCACATCCAGCCCCCGCCGGGCATCAAATATCGCATGGCTGAACTCCCGTCCGAGCAAGGTACGCACCTTCCCGGCGGGCAAAGACGTCATGCCTTCTGGCCCGTGGGAGCCGATCCACAGCCAGTCGCCGTCCAGTTGACGACAGAGCGTTAACGCCTGAGCTTGACACCAGTCAGGCTCCCCGCTGAGCGCCAGCAGACGCCGCACGCCGCTACGCAGTTGTTGGCGCTGGCTATTGACGAAATCAGAAGAGAGACTGGTCATCGGTAGCAAAAACGATCAGGTTTTGCCGATCAGTAAAGAAAGGATACCTGCGGCAATCAGCGGCCCGACGGGAACGCCGCGAAACAACGCCACGCCCATCACCGTTCCCACCAGCAGCCCGGCGACCACCGAAGGTTGATTGCTCATCAGGGACACGCCTCGCCCCCCCAACCAGGACACCAATACGCCAATAACAATCGCCAGTATCGATTTCCAGCTCATAAAAGAGTTGATGACGTCTGCCGCGGTGATTTTGCCACTGGCAATAGGCGCCATCACACCAATGGTGAGAATGACAATCCCAATGGTCAGACCGTACTTCTCTACCCACGGGAAAAAGTTATTTAGCGGGGTAATGCGCACAACCAGTAAAAGCAGAATAGCCAGCGTAACGGTCATGTTGTGGCTGATAATTCCTAGTCCGGCCAGAACCAGTAGAATCAACAGTGTTGGATCAAAAAAAGTCATAGAAGAACACTATTCCTGAAAAAGCCGTAAACCCAGACGGCGTAAATGGCGTGCAATTATAACACCAAAAAGAGAATGTCACGCCCTATCATCCGGGGTCGTTTGAAATGCCTGTTTTTACAAGCATGACGAGTATTTCGGGAGGGAGACGAATAACCTGGAATGAAGTGCCTTACGATTATCATTGCCCAATAAAAAAACCAAAAACATCATAAACGATGATATTTTCACGACAACAAAAAACACGTAATACGTTGAAGTTAAATCAAAAACTAAAAACATCGACTATTGTTTGAACAAACATAAAACAATATTATTTATGTTTTTCCATGGATGAATCTATTTATGAGTAGCAGACGAGATATTATAGACGGTGCCCAATTTGATACCCTCCGAAACGGACTCGTTTATACCGAAGTGCTAGGTTGGATCGATATGGGCCATGCCAGAGGCGATGATATAAAAGCGCTCTTTCATCAATTCCAAATTGGCGAAATCAGCAACAATCCGCATTACACAATCGTATATGACCAAAACATGTATATAGGGCGCTTTAATCGTTGTATCGGGGTAGGGAAGTATACTAAATGGGTTATCCAAAAAGGCAGGACGACCGACGAAATAAATCGCATAATGCTTGCCATGATGATGATAACCGCCTCAAATTTCGAAGGGTTGCAGTCTCTACGACATTTTTCCTGGTACACCGACAGTGGCTTTAGTGGAGAAGATTTAGTCTCTGACCTATTCGGCTTTTACAAGACATTAATACCAAGTCGTTATAGTCATCACGTCAAACCGGTCAGCTATGAATCTGCACTCAGGCGTTGGGATTATTATGGTCCAGTCGGAGTTAACAAAAATAGGGGATTTACACCGATTATCTACCCAGATCCGCAAAATCCATGTGTACGGCACAGCCCATATCGAAAACAGCTACCCCATTTTATGACATGGATAAAACCCTGGGATGATTTCACATCCGGTAAGGTAGAAGTTTTCACTAATAACGGCACTAAACTTTCATTCAACAAACGAGTTTATCCAGGGCAATGCTAATGCAAAAATCTTTAAAGTGGATTCTACTAGCGCTAATTCTTTACGCCCTTGGCGATTTTGTTTTGGGAACCTGGCTTGACAAGCGAATTGCAGAGAATCCGGCATACACGAAAAGTGATGTGCTTATCTATAAACATTTTACAGACAAAGATATTGCCGATACGCCAAAAATTTCGCGCAATTATCATTTCGAATATCATATTGGCGATGGCTATGCACCTACCAACGAAATTGTCTTTCATCATGCCAGCGATCTTGTTCCACTACGTGATTATCTAAAGAAACTTGGCTATGAAAAGGCACCCAAGCCTTATGGAGACGCTGAAGTCTGGAGAAGACCGACAAAGAAAAGCGATACCTTTTATCTGTGGCATATCAAAGAGAGTAATGAAATAAAATTATCCAAAACATTTGCCCATATTCAATAGGTCAGATGGCCGCATATTATTCGCCGATAAAACTATACGCAGAACACTGGGTTCTGCGTATAGAACGAAAACGATTGCGCTATTAGTCTAATTTTATGCCAAGACGGTGTGCGACTTCTTCATAGGCTTCGATCAGGCCGCCGAGACTTTGACGGAAACGGTCTTTGTCCATCTTGTTCAGCGTGGCTTTATCCCACAGACGGCTGCCGTCCGGCGAGAATTCATCACCCAGCGTCACTTCGCCTTTAAACAAACCAAATTCCAGTTTGAAATCCACCAGAATCAGTCCCGCATCATCAAACAGTTTGCTCAGGACTTCATTGGCCTTGTAGCTGAGTTCCTTCATGCGAGCGAGGTTCTTTTCACTTACCCAGCCAAAGGTTTTGCAATAGGACTCATTGACCATAGGGTCGTGCATGGCGTCATTTTTCAGGAACAGGTCGAACAGCGGAGGATTAAGGACAATCCCTTCCTCAACGCCCAGGCGTTTTACCAATGAACCTGCGGCACGGTTACGTACCACACATTCTACCGGCACCATATCCAGTTTTTTCACCAGCACTTCGTTATCAGAAAGCAGGCTCACCATCTGGGTCGGGATCCCGGCTTCTTCCAGTTTGCTCATGATGAAATGGTTGAACTTATTATTCACCATTCCTTTACGATCAAACTGCTCAATGCGAGCTCCATCCCCTGCTGACGTATCATTACGAAACTCCAGCACCAGCAGGTCAGGATCTTCGGTGGTGTAGACAGTTTTTGCCTTCCCACGATACAACTCAGCTAGCTTTTGCATCTTTTATTACTCCACACAATGAGGGCCACCGCACACGGCCCGAGAATTTAACGTCCATCCCCTGCTTACCTGAGATCGCTCTGTTATCGGCAACCTCTACCGCATCGAATCACCGGCATGAATCAACACGTCAGATCCGTTCGCTATACCGCACAGCAATCCCAGTCATTTGGGTATCGATTTTTTAATGAAGAAGGGTCGGATAATCCGACCCTATACCCTTCATCTTTCAAATTGCAGATGCGTTGGCAACCTAATTACTCGGCCCTTCCCTGGGTCTCGCCCGTAAAGAGCCAACGCTTTACATTGTTCAGAACGACAACGTTTTGTCCTGCACCTTGAAATCTATTGGGTATATAAATTACTTAATTGAATGCCGCCTGGAATACGGACACCAGCGCGTCATTCTGCGACTGGCTTAGCGTATGTCCTTTGGAGTCGATAAATTGCAGACTGCTGCGGTTATCAAGATCGCCGACCTGTAATTTGTACTTGCCATTGGGAAGCTCAGGATCTTTCGTTCCCAAGGTATCCCAGGTACCGCTGCCCGGCGCTCTATAAGTAATGGAAACGGAGCCCTGAGGACGGCTGCGATCGTCAACTTCCATACCGATTTTGCTCAACGCAGCCGGTAAACGATCCCATACCAGGACATAGGGGCCACGAACCACCAGCAGCGGCAGACCGGTATCATCAGCGCCGCTCTGCACATCCAGCGAACCACTGTTGCGGTGCGCCTGCGCGTTTTCACGCTCGGTCGCCTGACTATCCAATGACTCGGTAATGGTATTCAGCATCAACCCGGCGTAGCGTTGAACCTGTACCGGGTCGGTAACGGGATTATTCTGCTGCTCCAGCGCCAACAGGGTAACGATGACCGCGGTCTGATACCCCTGTTGCTGAACGGCTACCTGGTAACGTCCCCGATATTGGAGATCTTCATCCTGACGCACCCAGGTGATCCAGTCCGTCGTCAGCGTTTGGTTAGCATCCTGGCGGTCGGCAATGGTGAAATTCTTCTCTTGTAAAGCACGAACCACCTGAGGCCAAAGCTGGCTGTTTTGCGCGCTGCTTTCCAATAACAGCGATGCCGTGTTACCCGAGCTCTGGGTACGAGAACCATTCAACAAAGCCAATGGCTGCAACGGAGGACGAATATCCAGCTCTTTACCTACGGCACCGTTCAGGGTGACCGGCGGTACATCATAATCCCCATTTTGCACCGGTAAAATCATACCGGCCGGCGTGTTCAACGCTTTTGGCGCCGGCGTATGCAGATAAGACTCATCGCCACTCACCTGACGCTTATAGCGCTGATCGCTGGAACACGCAGCCAACAACATCACCAACGATACGCCAACGACTTTTGCCACCATCGACTTTTGTAATGAACCAGTCATTAAATCTCCCTAACGGTTACAGCAAACCAGCTTGCTTCAATGCGCGCGCCAGCACCGTTTGACCGGATTCAGTCAATGGCGTCATGGGCAGGCGAAGCGTATCGGTCGCCATGAGTCCCAATTCCTTACAGGCCCACTTCACCGGAATAGGATTGGGTTCAACAAATAATTTCTGATGCAACGGCATCAGGCGCTGATTTAAACGGCGCGCTTCAACAAAATTGCCCTGCGCCGCCAACCTGCAAAGTTCAGCCATTTCACGCGCGGCGATATTCGCCGTAACGGAAATCACCCCTTTGCCGCCTAGTTGCATAAAATCTAAACCGCTGGCGTCATCGCCGCTCAGCAGAATAAAATCTTCACTAACCAGCTCTTGGATCTGACTTACCCGACTTAAGTTCCCTGTCGCTTCTTTAATAGCCACAATATTTTTGATTTCGGACAGGCGCGCGACCGTTTCCGGCAACATGTCGCAGCCCGTACGCGAAGGTACGTTATAGAGAATTTGCGGCAGATCGGTATGTTCGGCAATCGCTTTGAAGTGTTGATACAACCCTTCCTGCGTGGGTCGGTTGTAATATGGCGTTACCGTCAGGCAACCCACGACCCCGGTATCATGGAACCGCTTGGTCAGTGAAATCCCTTCAGCGGTGGCATTGGCGCCGGTTCCGGCAATCACCGGGATGCGGCCGTCGCTCAGTTCCAACGTCATCATAACGACATCGCCATGTTCTTCATGACTCAGCGTGGCGGATTCGCCCGTCGTTCCAACGGAAACAATCGCCGATGTGCCGCTAGCGACATGATAATCAATAAGTTTTTTCAGGCTCGCCCGGTCGACGGCGCCTTTGGCGTCCATCGGCGTAACCAGCGCAACAATACTTCCCGTAAACATTGGCCATTCCCTCCACAAACAAGTTCTTCATGGTACTTTTGACCTCTATGCAAAAGCAAGCGCGCAACGGTGTTGTAAGCACTTGGCGCACGGTTTTTTTGATGTCGGGCATCCCGCCGGCCGCAGGTGCGCACTTTATGGCGGGCTGTCCTTGCCCGCCACCCTCCGGGCCGCTGCAAGCAGCGTTAAAAATTGCTCCCGGCTTTTTTATGGCGGGCTGTCCTTGCCCGCCACCCTCCGGGCCGCTGCAAGCAGCGTTAAAAATTGCTCCCGGCAATTTTTTATGTTTACCTTGTGGTTTTCATGGGGAAGCACAGGACGTACGATTTTGTCGAGCTTACAAGAACACTATCTGGTTATCACCGCTGTAGGGGCCGACCGCCCAGGAATTGTTAACGCGATTACCCGTCACGTCAGCAGTTGCGGTTGTAATATCGAAGATAGCCGTCTTGCCATGCTGGGCGAAGAATTTACGTTTATCATGCTGCTCTCCGGGAGTTGGAACGCCATCACGCTGATCGAATCCACCCTGCCGC
Organism: Brenneria goodwinii; assembly: GCF_002291445.1. Lineage (NCBI taxonomy): Bacteria > Pseudomonadati > Pseudomonadota > Gammaproteobacteria > Enterobacterales > Pectobacteriaceae > Brenneria > Brenneria goodwinii. Next base: position 2,806,997 of record NZ_CP014137.1, read on the forward strand.
TGAAAGGGGCGGAAATGGATTTATTGATCGTGATGAAACGGACGGAATCACAAGCCCGGCCGCCGATGCCATCCACCGTTTGGGTTAAAGTGGATGTAACGGATTCGCCGCACATCATTGAGCGTTTTACCGATCTATTTGACTCTCACCAGATGAACATTGCCGAATTAGTGTCCAAAACCCAACCAGCAGAGGGAAATCAACCTCCGCAGTTGTATATTCAAATCACCGCGCACAGTCCTGCCACGTTGGACGGTTCAATTATTGAGCCGGCCTTTTATCAGCTATGTACAGAACTGCACGCACAAGGCAGTATTAGCGTCGTGAACTATCCACAGCATGAAGAAAAAGACGGAGAGTAGTGATGAATACACTGAAAGCCGGTGATATCGCACCGAAATTTAGCTTGCCCGACCAGGACGGCGAACAAGTGAATTTAACCGACTTCCAGGGGCAGAAAGTATTGGTTTATTTCTACCCTAAAGCCATGACCCCCGGGTGTACCGTCCAGGCTTGCGGTCTGCGTGACAACATGGACGAGCTAAAAAAATATGGCGTGGAAGTCATTGGCATCAGCACGGACAAACCCGAGAAACTGTCCCTTTTCGCCGAAAAAGAGTTACTAAACTTTACCCTGTTATCTGATGAGGACCACCAGGTTTCAGCACAATTTGGCGTATGGGGCGAGAAAACGTTCATGGGGAAAACCTATGACGGCATTCATCGCATCAGCTTTCTGCTTGATGAAAATGGCAAAGTCATCAAGGTGTTTGATGATTTTAAAACCAGCAATCACCATGATATCGTCCTGGAGTACCTGAAAACGGCCTGAGTCGCCCGTTTTTAGTCATCTCGCCGGCATCTTGCACAAGATGTCGGTACATACCATCGCCAGCCTGAGCGTCAGAAGAAGGATATTCCCGGCCTGCCCCACGATTTTCCCGTATAAATATTTCTTTGTGCGCCCGCGCTGGCTAAGATGGTTAATAGAATCCTCCATATATATACCCAATAGATTTCGAGTTGCATCAAGGCGGCGGCCGAATGACAAATCCGCCCGCAGCGGATCTAAGCGCAGCCCGCAGGGGCAAGGCTCAGAGATGGGGCGAGTAATATAAGGGAAGCCAACACCGATGCAGCTTGAAAGATGAAGGGGATAGATGTTGATAAGGTTATCTTCCGTTATGTCTAGCCGGTTAAGAAAAACGGTCATCGCCGTCCTGACGGGGGCGTTATTGACCAGTAATATGCTTCCTGTCCAGGCCGAGATCCAGGATCAACTGCCAGAGATCGGCACCACGGCCGGCAATACGCTTAGCATCAATCAGGAAGTGGCCATGGGCGATTTTTATGTCCGCCAATTGCGTTCCGGCGCGCCGTTAATCAACGATCCGCTGCTATCCAATTACATCAACCAATTAGGCAACCGGCTGGTCAAACAGGCCAATTCTGTACGCACCCCCTTTCACTTCTTCCTGATTCACAATGACGACATCAACGCCTTTGCCTTCTTTGGCGGTAATGTCGTCCTGCACTCGTCGCTGTTTTACTATGCGGACAACGAAAGCGAGCTGGCTTCGGTATTGGCGCATGAAATCTCGCACGTTACGCAGCGCCACCTGGCGCGTACCATGGAGTCGCAACAGCGGAATGCGCCGTTGACCTGGGTCGGCGCGCTGGGTTCCATTCTGCTGGCGATGGCCAACCCGCAGTTGGGGATGGCGGCACTGAGCGGCACGATAGCAGGAAGCCAGCAAGGGCTGATTACCTTCACCCAGGCCAATGAGCAGGAAGCGGATCGCATCGGTATTCAGGTGTTGCAACGCGCCGGCTTCGATCCGCAGGCCATGCCGAATTTCCTGCAAAAACTGGCCGATCAGTCACGATATTCATCCAAGCCGCCAGAAATATTGCTGACTCACCCCTTGCCGGAAAGTCGGTTGTCCGATGCGCGCAACCGAGCAAACCAGATGCGCTCCACGCCGGTTCAGTCCTCCCAGGATTTCCTGTTTGCCAAAGTGCGCACCTTCGGCATGTATGGTACAGCGGAGCGACCGCTGAGCGATGATTTGCTGAATACCTGGGCGAAGGGAAATGTCCGCGAACAGTTGGCCGCCAAATACGGCGAGGCGATCCGCTTTTATCAGGCCAAAAAATACGATGACGCGCGCAACGTATTGCAACCCTTGCTGAATAACGCCCCTAACAATCCGTGGTTCCTGGATTTAATGACCGATATCGATTTAGGACAAAATCGCGCGGCACAGGCTATCGCACGGCTGGAGAAAGCATCGGGCTTACAAACCAACCCCGTGCTTCAGCTCAATTTGGCAAACGCCTATGTCGAGGGGAAACAGCCTGCCGCCGCGAGCAAAATCCTCTACCGCTACACCTACGCCCACCCTGACGACCCCAACGGTTGGGATTTGCTGGCGCAGGCTTCCGCCGCGCAAGGCGCTCGCGCGGAAGAATTATCCGCCCGGGCGGAAAGCCTGGCACTGACCGGAAATCTCGATCAATCGATCCGGTTACTGAGCAACGCCAGTTCGCTGGTAAAACTTGGCAGTTTGGAACAGGCGCGCTACGACGCCCGTATCGACCAGCTACGCCAGCTTCAACAACGTTTTCGTCAGTATCAGAAATCCTGATGGAATAAAGGAAGCCCCTGATGACCAAGAATGTCACGATTTACCACAATCCGCGCTGTTCAAAAAGCCGGGAAACATTGGCGCTGCTGAAACAGCACGGCGTTACGCCCCAGGTGGTGCTGTATCTGGAAACGCCGCCCGATGCCGATACCCTGACCCGCTTGATTCATCAGCTAGGGCTGAGCAGCGCGCGCGATCTGATGCGCCGCAAGGAAGAGATTTACCGAGAGCTCAATCTGGCGGATGAAACACTGACCGAGGCGCAGCTTATTCAGGCGATGGTCGACCATCCCAAATTGATTGAACGCCCCATCGTGGTGGCCGGTCAACAGGCGCGTATCGGCCGTCCGCCGGAACAGGTGTTGCAGATTCTGTAACAGGGCAAGCGCCTGCGACTACAGCCCGAGGATCTCTTTTACGAAGGGAATGGTCAGCTTGCGCTGGGCGGTGATGGAGGCGTGATCGAGCTGATCCAGCGTCATGAATAGGGTACGCATTTCACGATCCAGACGTTTGAGCAGAAAACGGCTGACGTCCTCCGGTAATTCGAACCCGCGCAGTTTCGCCCGCAGTTGCAATGCCTCGCCCTTTTCTTCATCCGACAACGGCTGAAGTTTATAAATCTGCCCCCAGTCCAGCCGGGAAGAGAGATCGGGCAAACGCAGATTGAGCTGACGGGGAGGACGATCGCCGGTGATCAGCAAACGGGTGCGTCCGGTTTCCTGAATGCGGTTATACAGATTAAACATCGCCATTTCCCAGGCTTCGTCACCCGCGATGGATTCAATGTTATCAATACACACCAGCGCCAGTTGCTCCATACCATCCAGCACTTCCGGGACGAAATAGGCGCGTTTATCGAGCGGGACATAACCGACCGCCTGACCATGATGGGATAAATCAGCGCATGCCGCATGTAGCAGGTGACTACGCCCGCCCCCTTCCCGCGACCAGAAGTAAATATAGCTTCCGTGTTCCTGACGCAGAGCCGCGGTAATAGCGGCGAGAAGCGATGCGTTTTCTCCCGGATAGAAACTGGAAAACGTTTCGTCATCCGGTAAATAAAGTGGCAATGAAAGCTGTGCCGGCGTGTTCAGAATAACCTCAAGCAAGACAGGCAGGGAAACGGATTGAGTCTATCACAGAAACCGGGCTCTGTTGAGCCCGTTGCCAATAGCCGGCCTCAGCGCCGGGCGGACTCTTCTGTCTCGGGCGCATCAAGAATCACTTCTTCAGCGCGGAACAGGCTAATCACCTTAAACAGCAGGCTCATGCCGATCCCCACCACCGTCGCCAGCGCCATCCCTTTCAGTTCGGCCGCGCCCAGATGCACCTTCGCGCCGCTGACGCCAATAATCAGGATAACGGAGGTCAAAATCAGGTTTTGCGCCTTGTTGTAATCCACTTTGGACTCAATCAGAACACGGATGCCGGACGCGCCAATCACCCCATACAGCAACAGCGATACGCCGCCCATAACCGGAACCGGAATGGCCTGAATAGCGGCCGCCAGCTTACCGACGCAGGACAACAGAATGGCGAGGACCGCCGCGCCGCCGATCACCCAGGTGCTGTATACCTTGGTAATCGCCAGTACGCCGATATTTTCACCGTAGGTGGTGTTCGGTGTGGAGCCGAAGAAACCCGACAGCATGGTGGAAACACCGTTGGCGAACAGGGAACGATGCAGCCCCGGATCACGCATCAAATCTTTCTTTACGATATTAGCGGTAACGACCAGATGCCCGACATGTTCGGCGATCACCACCAGCACCGCCGGCAGAATGGTCAGAATGGCGAACCATTCAAAACGCGGGGTATAAAATGTCGGCAACGCAAACCAGTGCGCCTGCGCGATAGGCGTCAGATCCACGGCGCCCATGGCGAATGACAGCGCATAACCGGCCAAAACCCCGATAAGAATCGGGATAATCGCCAGAAAGCCACGAAATAGCACCGAGCCCAAAATCGTTACCGCCAGCGTCACCAGTGAAATCGTCACCGCCGACGTATCGACAGAGGCGCCGTCGGCAGGCAGCAAACCGGCCATCCCCGCCGCCACGCCGGCCAGTTCCAGGCCGATAACGGCAACAATCGCCCCCATCGCCGCGGGCGGGAATATCACGTCCAGCCATCCCGTTCCCGCTTTCTTGACGATCAGCGCCACCAGACAGAACAGGAAGCCGCAGACAATAAATCCGCCCAGCGCCACCTCGTACCCCAGAGGCAACAGCAGCAACACCGGCGAAATAAACGCAAAACTGGATCCCAGATAGGCAGGGATCTTGCCTTTACAGATAAATAAATAGAGCAAAGTGCCAATGCCGTTGAATAACAACACGGTAGCCGGGTTAATTTTGAACAGAATAGGGACCAGCACGGTGGCGCCGAACATCGCAAACAGATGTTGGAAACTCAGCGGAATGGTTTGCAGCAAGGGGGGACGTTCACTTACCCCGATGGCGCGACGAGTCATCTTTGTATCCTCGGTAAAATGGCTATTTATCGTGTGCGGCATGATGTCCGCACCTGTTATTACAGCCGCACCCAACTCGCCCAAAGCGCATATTTCAGGCAGGAAGATGCTGTTATGGCTGTGGACCGCCGCCGAAAACGCCGCAAGCGGCGGCCCCAAGAGTGGCGGGCAGGAATGGCCGCCATAAAAAAGCCGACTGATTAAGCCGGCTTACCTGTTATTTAGTACCAAATATTTTATCGCCCGCGTCGCCCAGGCCCGGCATGATATAGCCATGCTCATTAAGACCTTTATCAATCGCCGCGGTGTAGAGCTCGATATCCGGATGCGCTTTCTCCAGCGCGGCAATCCCTTCCGGCGCGGCAACCAGGACCAACACCTTGATGCTCTGACAGCCTGCTTTTTTCAGCAGATCGATAGTGGCGATCATCGAGCCGCCGGTTGCCAGCATCGGGTCAACCACCAGCGCCATACGTTCATTAATATTAGAAACGAGCTTTTGGAAATACGGCACCGGCTCCAGCGTTTCTTCGTTACGATAGATGCCAACCACGCTGATACGGGCGCTGGGAACATTTTCCAGCACGCCTTCCATCATCCCTAATCCCGCGCGCAGAATAGGCACAACGGTAATTTTTTTGCCTTTGATTTGATCGACTTCAACCGGACCGCACCAGCCTTCAATGGTGACTTTCTCCGTCTCTAAACCGGCGGTTGCCTCATAGGTCAATAAACTTCCCACTTCGGAAGCCAGCTCACGAAAACGCTTGGTACTAATATCGTTCTCACGCATCAGACCAAGTTTATGTTTGACGAGCGGGTGTTTCACCTCGACGATCTTCATCAGTATTCTCCCTAGACAGTGGACGGTCAAAAAAACGCCTGGCGCGTTTTTAAACTCCGCTTGCGGAGGCTCGCAGGGCAGCCGGCGGGGTAGCCTGCCGTAAAAACACCACGAGCGTTTTTAACGTCACAACGTGACGGCCCGCAGGGCGGCGGCTGGACGCTAGCCATAAAAAAATCGCCGGATTATACCGCTTTTTTGAACGAGTAACATACGGTTAAGCCTGATCCAGATCAACCGATAAGGGAAATTGCGCGGGATAAGGAAAAATGGAAACCCGGTGACTCATCGCTCGCAAACGTTTGCTCGCGCTGTTAGAATTAGCGCGCTCCATTTTTTAACCGACACTGTTTTTAACCACAAATTGTAACCTCCGTGGGGACTCCGTAGTGACCGACAAAACCTCTCTCAGCTATAAAGACGCAGGCGTGGATATTGATGCGGGTAATGCATTGGTAGACCGTATCAAAGGTGTAGTGAAACAAACCCGCCGCCCTGAAGTTATGGGTGGTCTGGGTGGTTTCGGCGCCTTATGCGCCTTACCGCAAAAATACCGTGAACCCATTCTGGTTTCCGGCACTGACGGAGTCGGCACCAAGCTGCGTCTGGCTATGGATCTCAAACGGCATGACACCATTGGCATCGATCTGGTCGCCATGTGCGTCAACGATCTGGTCGTGCAAGGGGCCGAACCCTTATTCTTCCTGGATTACTACGCCACCGGAAAACTGGATGTTGATACGGCCGCCAGCGTAATCGCAGGCATCGCCGAAGGCTGTAAACAATCAGGCTGCGCGCTGGTTGGCGGCGAAACGGCGGAAATGCCGGGCATGTATCACGGCGAAGATTATGACGTTGCCGGCTTCTGCGTCGGCGTGGTTGAAAAATCTGAAATCATCGACGGCAGTAAGGTACAGGCGGGCGACGTGCTGGTTGCCCTGGCCGCCAGCGGCCCGCACTCAAACGGCTATTCGCTGGTGCGCAAAATTCTGGAAGTCAGCAAGACCGATCCGGCTCAGGTCGCACTGGAAGGCAAGCCGTTGGCCGACCATCTGCTGGCGCCGACAAAAATCTACGTTAAATCGATTCTGTCGCTGATTGAAAAAATTGACGTGCACGCTATTTGCCATCTGACGGGCGGCGGCTTCTGGGAAAACATTCCGCGCGTACTGCCGGAAGGCATGCAGGCAACGATTGATGAATCAAGCTGGCAGTGGCCGGCGGTATTCAACTGGCTGCAACAGGCGGGCAACGTCAGCCGGCGCGAAATGTATCGCACATTCAACTGCGGCGTTGGTATGATTGTCGCACTGCCAGCCGAACAGGCAGACGAAGCCATCGCATTGTTAAACAGCAGTGGCGAAACCGCATGGAAAATCGGCGTGATTAACCAAACTGACGCCGGAGACGCAGTGGTCATTAGCTAATGAAAAACTTTGTTATCCTGATATCGGGTCAAGGAAGCAACTTGCAGGCATTGATAGACGCCTGCAAGCGCGGCCGTATTAACGGTGAGATAGCAGCGGTCTTTAGCAACAATCCTGAAGCCTACGGTTTACAGCGCGCGCAAGAGGCGGAGATACCGGCCCATGTCATTAACCCGGAGGATTTCGCCGACCGCGCCGCTTATGATGCGGCGCTGGCGCAGGAAATCGAACAGTATGAACCGGCGCTCATTGTTCTGGCGGGATATATGCGAATTCTCAGCCCTGAGTTTGTGGCGCAGTTCTCCGGTAAGATGCTCAATATCCACCCGTCCCTGTTGCCCAAATACCCTGGATTGCACACCCATAGCCAGGCATTGAGCAACGGCGACGGCGTGCATGGCACATCCGTACATTTTGTGACGGACGAACTGGATGGCGGCCCGTTGATCCTGCAGGCCAAAGTACCGGTATTCACCAATGACACCGAAGAAAGCCTGAAACAACGCGTTCATGTACAAGAGCACACCATTTATCCCCTGGTGGTCAGTTGGTTCCTTTCCGGCCGCTTAAAAATGCGGGAAAATGAAGCCTGGCTGGATGGCGTGCGTATTCCTCCTCAAGGATATGCCGCAGAATAACCTTCATTCGTATTCACGATAACCATCCCGGATTGTGATGACGACATCCGGGATATGCATAACATCGCTGACAACCTTGAGCAATATCACCCGCTATCAACAACCCCTCTGAATCCGTTCCGATAACCCTGCCGCTTCAACTAATAACAGCGTTGCCGTACCGACTTCGATTTTAGCGAGATACGCCACTTCCCGTCGGTTTTTACTTTAATTATTTATTTAATTACCAGTAAATTTAAGATCTATAACGGTATCCGGCGCCAGGGTAAATAATCCTCACTCATCTTCGGTTGAAAACAAGAATAACAATGATTATCTTTTGCTATCGTTTTTCTTGCAGAATTAGTCATGCGTATTCTCATATCCGTTGTTTTATTACTTCTTAGCCCGTTCTCTTTGGCCAAAAGCGTTACTGATATTCTCGGCCGACAGGTAGAAATCCCAGACCATCCACAACGAATTGTCCTTGGCGAAAGCCGTATGCTCTATACGCTGGCGCTGCTTGAACCGGGAAATCCGACAAGACATATCGTCGGCTGGCCGGGGGATATGGCGCGTTACGATGCGCAAAGCTGGCAACGCTATACAGAAAAATTTCCGTCAATCAGTCAAATTCCGCAATTAGGCAACGGCAATCTGCATAGCATGAATGCGGAAATGCTGCTGCCGTTAAAACCCGATTTGGTGATTATGCCGCGTCTGGCAAAAGGCTCCGCCGATGACGACCAACTGCAACAGACGCTGACCCGCGCCGGCGTGCCGGTGATCTATGTCGATTTACGCGTCGATTTGCTCCATAACACCTTACCCAGCATCCGGCTGCTGGGAGACGTGCTGAATCAGCCGCAGCGGGCCGCGGCGTTCAGCGAATTTTATCAGCAACATATGGAGGTGATTCGTCAACGCATCGCGCAATATCACGGCAAAAAAACCACGGTAATGCTGCACCTGCACCTTGGCCGCCGCGATACCTGCTGTACCACCGCCGTCGGCGGGAATCTGGGCGACCTGCTGACCTTTGCCGGCGGTGAAAATATTGCCGCCGGGACTATCAGCAGCGTGTATGGCGAACTCAGCCCCGAGCGGGTGCTGGCGGCCAATCCCGATGTTTATATCGCCACCGGCATGGCCGGACCGGAAGGAAAACGCTTTTCCAGCCTGATGCTCGGCCCGTTGGTCGATCCGCAGCAGGCGCGGGATAGCTTCAGCAAACTGATACATCAGGATCCCATTCTGTCTCATCTTCAGGCGGTAAAAAGCGGCCGGGCCTGGAGTATGTGGCACAACTTTTACCTCAGCCCTTACCACGTGGTGATGGTGGAGATGTTTGCCAAAGCGCTCTACCCCGATCTCTTCAGCGATATCGATCCGCAACTCACACTACAAAAACTTTACCAGAACTTCTTGCCTATTGATTTTTCAGGGACTTATTGGAGTCAACTTGCACATGAATAACAAAACACTACGTAACGGCTGGCCGTTGTTGGTCCTGCTGCCTTTCAGTATTCAGGCGGCGACCAACCCCCAGGAGGATACGCTGGAGGTTACGGCGACGGCGGGAACGACATCAGCCGAAGAAACCGGCTATCAACCGCATAAAACCGTTACCGGCACCCGTACCGAAAGCCGGTTGCTGGATGTACCGCAGGCGGTGAATGTGGTGCCTAACCAGGTGATTGAGGATCGGGCCGTACGTAATATTGATGAAGCGTTATATAACGTCAGCGGCATTACGCAAGCCAATACGCTCGGCGGCACTCAGGATGCGCTGATCAAACGCGGCTTTGGCGATAACCGCGACGGATCGCTCTTTCGCGACGGCGTCCGCTCGATTCAGGCGCGTAATTTTACCCCGACCAGCGAACGCGTCGAGGTGCTCAAAGGTCCGGCTTCAATGCTGTATGGCATGGGTGAACCCGGCGGCGTAATCAATATCATCAGTAAAAAACCGGAGTTAGAGCAAAAGACGCACATCGAAGGCTGGGGCAGCAGCTTCAAGGGCGGCGGCGGCCAATTAGACGTTACCGGACCGCTGGGCGCATCCGGTCTGGCTTACCGGATGATCGTCGACCACGATGAGACCGACTACTGGCGTAATTTTGGCCGCAACCGTCAAACCACCATTGCGCCATCCCTGATGTGGTACGGCGAAGACACCACGGTGCGCATCGCCTATGAACATATGGAATACCTGACGCCATTCGATCGCGGCACCGTGCTGGACACCAACACCGGCAAGCCGGTGAATACGCCGCGTAAACGGCGTTTCGATGAGCCTTACAACGCCACCCGCGGCGATCAGGACAGCATTACCATGCAGGTCGATCGCAACCTGACCGATCGCTGGAAAAGCAGTCTGACCTACACCTATAACCGCAACCGCTACAGCGATAACCAGGCGCGGGCGATGAGTTATGACGCCAATACCGGCAACCTATCCCGCAGAGCTGACTCTACCGGCTATGCCCATGCGCAGACCCAAGTTGTGCAGTTAACCCTGAACGGCGATGTGGACTGGGGGCAAATCAATCACCAACTGCTGTTTGGCTTTGACTACGAAGCCGATCGCACTTTCCGCGGCGATATGCTGCAAGGCTCCGCCAGCGATGTCTTCAATGTTTACAACCCGATCTACGGCAATTTAGCTGAATCCAGTTCGGTTATCGCCTCACAGAGCGATCAGCGGGAAAATATCGACAGCACAGGCTTCTTTATGCAGGATGCCATTCGCCTTAACGAGCGCTGGCAACTGCTGGGCGGTCTGCGCTACGACAGCTTTGACGTTATGTCAGGCAAGGGCCGGCCATTCAAGACCAATACGGACAGTTCATATAACCGCGTAGTGCCGCGCGCGGGCATTATTTACAGCCTGACGCCGTATTCATCACTCTATGCCAGCTATAGCGAGTCGTTTAAACCCAACTCCTCGATTGCCGATCAAATAGGCGCCCTTCCCCCAGAGATTGGTCAGTCTTACGAAATCGGCGCCAAACTGGATCTGCCCAACCGGATCACCGCCAACGTGGCGCTGTTTGATATCAAAAAGCGTAATGTAAAGATTGATGACACTATCTCTGTGAACGGAGTTAACGAAACGGTATATCGCACCGCCGGTAAAGTCCGCTCGCAGGGCATTGAACTGGATATGGCCGGGAAACTGACTGACTCGCTGAGTCTGATCGGCTCCTATGCCTATACCGATGCGCGCGTAACGGCCGATCCGGAAAACAACGGTAATGAACTGACCAATGCGGCGCGTCATACCGCTTCGCTGTTCCTGACGCAAGATTTCGGCGCTTTGGGACTGCATTCGGGTGATAATCTGCGCGCCGGCGCCGGCGCTCGTTACGTCGGTCGCCGTCCCGGCGATGCGGCAAACAGTTTCTATCTGGATGATTACACGGTAGCTGATGCCTTTGTGGCTTACAGCACGCCAATCAACGGCTACAAGGTGAAGTGGCAGTTAAATATCAAGAACCTGTTTGACAAAACCTATTATCCGTCCAGCGGCAACAACCTGCGTATCGCCGTGGGCGAACCGCGCCAGTTTGTACTGCGCGCCAGCGTAGATTTTTGATCAATTGGGGATAATAGAACAGCGGGAGAGCACTGCCTGACATAGATATTGTCAGGCAGCATCGTCATATCGCGCTTATTTAACGCTGACGATAGTACCTTTGTAACCACGAACAACAACGTGAATTTGTTTGAATACGCCGTAGCTTTTTGTCGTTACTTCATAACGAGGAGCAACGATTAAGTCAGCGCCGGCGGCTTTAACCGCATTGTAGGTTGCGGCAGATTTAACTGAAGCGGAGGAATCGGCAAAAGACAGCGAGCTGCCGGTACCATAGCTTACGCCATCAACGTAGTTGTCGCCTTCACCCCATTTGATGAAGCCCATCAGTACGTTAGCGGTAGCTTCACCCTGGATTTTTTCACCAACCTGGATATCCGCTTTTACCGTGGATTCAACGTTGCCAACCAGTGCGCTAGTCGGCTGGCTCGTATTATAAGAAGAACAGCCTGCCAACAGAGAAACAGCAAATGCTGCGGCGGCTAATTTTAATTTATTATTCATGACGTACATATCCTTACGAATTAATAATAGTGACAATGAGCCCGCGAATAAATTTGGGCCGCGCAATACTATTTTATTTTCACCTGAAAAACCAGCCTATTTTAATAGTTCCACTAATGGTAAAAATAAAAATCATTATCAATTAAAATTTCCCTGCCATAAAAAAACATGCGCCTCACCATTCATTTAATGCTAATTAAATCAATATCAACAAAACAAAAAATATTATAAAAATCAATTAAATAAAATATAATTTACACATTCACACAAAGAAGAAAAACAAAATAAAAACATCCCATTAAAAACCCAAAAATAAAAAATAATCGCCAACAACAAATAACACCAACAAATAATAATCACACTAACTATAAAAAACCATTCAGTTTTATCCTTTATAAAACCGTAAAAAGACAAAATGAAACAATATATAAACCCGCAAATATTACTTTTATAAAATATATCGACTGAACGTCATCGAGTTAATGGGTTGTTATTTGATTAAATAAAGTCCAAATAAAATGCTCATCATTGCGCCGTATTGTCATACAATCGACGAGAGCTAACTGCATGAAATGAGGATTAACTTATGCCTGAGACGAGTAATGTCGTTCGGCTGCGGCCGCTGGAGCGGGACGATCTGACCTTTGTTCATCAATTGGATAACAACGCCAGCGTTATGCGCTACTGGTTTGAAGAGCCTTACGAAGCCTTTGTTGAACTTAGCGACCTGTACGACAAGCACATTCACGATCAAAGTGAACGGCGCTTTATTATCGAGCACGACCGGATCAAAGTCGGCCTGGTCGAGCTGGTGGAGATTACCCACATCCACCGCCGGGCGGAGTTCCAGATCATTATCGATCCCGTTCATCAAGGGAAAGGCTATGCCAGCGCGGCGGCGAAACTGGCCATGGATTACGGCTTTTCAGTGTTGAATCTGTACAAGCTGTATCTGATTGTGGATAAGGAAAACAAGAAGGCGATACATCTTTACGCCAAGCTGGGATTTGAGGTAGAAGGCGAGTTGATTCACGAGTTTTTTATCAACGGCCAATACTGCAACGCCATCCGCATGTGTATTTTCCAGCACCAATATCTGGCAAAGCACAAAACGGTGACCGGCACAGGCGGCCCCGCGCCGGGCGCCGATATCACCTTGTGACGAGCAGCCGGTTTGCGCCAGCTGCCCGTTACCGGAGAGGCCTTCTCGCGAATAGCGGTCAATGACGAAGGAGAGGGTCTTGACGGCGGACGCTCAACACGGCATTTGCGCCGGCAGGCGGGAGCGGCTTTCACCGGCTACCCCGCGAATTGCCGGAATAACGCCTTGCCGCGCAGTAACCGAACGCCCAGCCAGCCGCCGCAGAGCGAGAGCAATAGCGCCGCGGACAGCGGCAATGCGACCCACATCGTCAGGTTCGGCTCCCACGAGAAGTTGAATACCCGGCTCTGCAACAGCCACAATGCCGCTTCAGCCCCGATCGCGGCGGCAATCCCCGCCACCAGCCCCAGCACGGCAAACTCACACCACAGCGTGGTACGCAGCAGGCGTAACCCGGCCCCCAGGGTGCGATAGACCATCAACTCCTGCCTGCGCTGGCGCATCCCCACCTGAATTTGCGCCAGCAACAGCAATATGCCGCAGAACAGGACCAGCACCACCATGATTTCCAACGCCCGACTCACCTGCTGCAATACCTGTCCGATCTGACGCAGCATACTGCCCACATCCAGCAGGCTCAGCGTTGGGAACTGACGATTCAACTGGGTAATCATCTTCTCATCGCCATGGTAACGGAAGCTGGTCAGCCAGGACTGCGGCTGGTTATCCAATGCCCCGGCGGGGAAAATAAAGAAGAAGTTCGGACGCAGACTCTCCCAGTCTACCTGCCGGAAGCTAGTGACTTTGGCGCTGAACGGCTGGGTATCGCCGGTAAAAGTCAGCGTATCGCCAATCTTGATGCCCATCTCTTTGGCTTCTTTCACCTCCATCGAGACTTCCCCCGCTTTGGGCGCCTGCCCCTCAACCAGCACATTATGGTCAGGGATGCCGTCCATCCAGGTCAGATTTAGTTCACGGTTTACCGTATTCCCCCCTGGATCGTCCTCATGAATAACTTCCGTCGCCACCTGCTGATTAATTTCCGTCAGGCGCGCCCGGATAATCGGATAAAACTGCTCCGGCCTGACCTGATGCTGTTCAAGAAATGTTGTCACCTGAGGAACCTGATCCGCCGTCATGTTCAGCAGGAAGTAATTAGGGCTTTCCGGCGGCAGTTGCTGCTGCCAGCGATCCAGCAAATCCCCGCGCATCACCAACAGCAAAGCCAGCAGCATGAATGACAATGAAAACGCCGCCAGTTGGCTAATCGTTGACCATGGCTGGCGCAGTAGCCGGTTGATGGCCAAACGCAAGGCCAGCCGTTTAACCGTTAAACGCCGCAGCAATAGCAGCCCGCCCCAGCCAATAATGCCTAACAATAATGACAGTACCGCCATGCCTCCCAGCAGCGACCACAGCAGTGAACTGCCGCCGGACAGCACCGCAAGCAGCCCCACCACGATCGCCAACACCACCGGCAGGTAATAACGCAGCGGCCAGACATTCGCCACCACATCCTGCCGCAACACGCGCAGCGGCTGCGTCGCCAGCAGCAAACGATAAGGACGCAGGCCGACCAGTAACGAAATCAGCACGAGCGAACCCAGCGCCCATACCCACGGCCATAGCCCTGACGCCGGCAGCGCCGCGGGTAAAACCGGGGCCAGCATCCTCATCAGTATCGCTTCAAAGCCCAGCCCGACAAGCCCGCCGCACAGGGCCGCCAGCGCCAGCACCGACAGCCATTGCCCCACGATCAGCCGTTGCAGAGCCCGTCGCCCGGCCCCCAGCGTTTTCAGTACCGCGACCAAATCATAGCGGCTACGGCAATAGTGCCCCATGGAAACGGCGACCGCGGCGATGGACAACAGCAGCGTCAGCAACGCCGACAGCAACAGGAATTGCTGCGAGCGCTTCAACGATTGGCTCAACGCGCCTTCCGAATCCTCCATGCCATACCAACGCTGATCGGGTTTCAGCTTCGGCTTGATGAAATCACTGAACTGGCTGATTTGTTGTTCATTACCGGCGAACATATAGCGCCAGGTAATACGCCCGCCGGGCTGTATTGCTCCGGTTTTTTCCACATCCACCAGATTCATCAAAATACGCGGCGCCGTTTCAAACGGGTTAAAGCCGGAGTCCGGTTCTTGAATCAGTTCGCCGCTAATACGCAGGGACGTATCCCCGACATCCAGCATATCGCCAACGTTTAGCCCCAGCAGCGCCAACAGGCGCGGGGCGACCAGCACGGTGCCTTCCTCCGCCCGCAGCCCGGCCGGGTTGGTCTGTAGCTCGCCATATAACGGATAGCGTTGGTCGGTCGCTTTTACCCTTGCCAGTTGCGGCGTATCGCCGGCGAAGGTCATGGTCATAAATGAAACCTGCCGGCTCAGGGTCAATCCCTGCTGCTGCGCCGTTTGCAGCCAGGCTTCATCCACCGGACGCGATGCGCGCAGCACCCGATCGCCCGCCAGAAAATCACGGCTTTGCTGACTCAGCCCCTTTTCCATCCGGTCGCTGATATTCCCCAGCGCCAGAACGCAGGCCACGGCCAGCGTTAATGCCAGCCAGACAATCAATAATGAAGGAGAGCGCCATTCGCGCCAGAACCACCGCCAAATCATGCTTCTTCCCTCAACTTGCCATCGACCAGGCGCAAACGCCGCTCACAGCGCGCCGCCAATTGTTCATCATGGGTAACCAGAATCAGCGTCGTGGCGTAATCGCGGTTAAGGGAAAACAGCAGATCGACAATGCGTTCACCGGTTTTACGATCCAGATTGCCGGTTGGCTCATCGGCAAACAGCACTTTGGGACGTCCGCTGAAAGCGCGCGCCAGCGCCACCCGCTGCTGCTCGCCGCCGGAAAGTTGAGCGGGAAGATGATGTAAACGTTCGCCCAGCCCAAGCTGTTGCAACAGCTGCTCCGCCTGCTTACGGCTATGGCTATCGCTTTCTCCCCGCAGTAAGGCCGGCAGTTGGACGTTCTCCAGCGCATTCAGCGTCGGCACCAGCATAAACGCCTGAAAAACAAAGCCCACATCCCTGGCGCGGAGTGCGGCCCTGCCCTCTTCATCCAGTCCGCTTAACGATTCCCCCATCAGACTAACGTCACCTTCGCTGCCGTCATCCAGACCGGCAAGAATGCCCAGCAGCGTTGATTTACCTGACCCAGACTCGCCAATAAGCGCAATTGTCTGCGCGGGTTTGACAATCAGCTCAACTCCGGTAAGGATGGAAAGCCGATGTTCCCCTTGACCAACGTGTTTACTAAGATGATGAACTTCAAGAATGTTTTCCGCAGGCCCGGTTTCGACAGGCATAACACTCGCTGGACTGGTCTTTGCAAACATATTTTCATCCTTTTACTTCTGGGATTATTCAGTGTACGCGCTTTCGCCGCGGATACTTTATTGATACTGGGCGATAGCCTCAGCGCGGGCTATCGAATGCCGGCGGCCAACGCCTGGCCTGCTCTGCTGAATCAGAAATGGCAGACGCCGCCGAACAACATAAACGTCATTAACGCCAGCATCAGCGGCGATACCGCCGCCCAGGGACTGGCCCGCCTTCCCGAGTTATTGAAACAGCATCAGCCGCGCTGGGTCTTGATCGAACTTGGCGGCAACGATGGGTTACGCGGCTTTCCGCCGCAAAACATCGAACAGGATTTAACCCAGATTATTACGCAAGTTAAACAGGCGCAGGCGCAACCGCTACTGATGCAGATTCGTCTGCCGACCAATTATGGCCGCCGCTACACCGAGTCATTCAGCAACATCTACCCACGACTGGCGCAACAGTTTGCCATTCCTCTGGTGCCGTTCTTTATGGAGCAGGTGTATCTTAAACCGGAGTGGATTCTGGAGGATGGCATTCACCCCACCCGAGACGCCCAACCCTTTATTGCCGATTGGATGGCGCAACATCTGGAACCCTTAGTTAAGCATGAGTCTTGACAAATAGGCTCTTGAATTAGGTAAAGTTATGCAAAAAACGGTTCTTATTACCGGTTGTTCCAGCGGAGTGGGTCTCATCGCCGCGCAGGATCTGCACAAGCGCGGCTATCGTGTCCTGGCGGCCTGTCGCCGTCCTGATGACGTCAGTCGCATGGCTGCGTTGGGTTTGGAAGGGATCGAACTTAATCTGGATGACGCCGCCAGCGTTGAAAACGCCGCCGCTCAGGTTATCGCGCTAACCGGAAACCGCCTGTACGGCCTGTTCAACAACGCCGGATTCGGATTATATGGACCATTGAGCGGCATTTCGCGCCAGCAGTTGGAGCATCAGTTTTCCACTAACCTGTTTGGTACGCATCAGCTAACGCAGCTGTTACTGCCCGCCATGCTGCCGCACGGCGAAGGCCGAATTATTCAAACCAGTTCGGTGATGGGGCTGGTGTCCACGCCGGGACGGGGCGCTTATGCCGCCAGTAAATTCGCCCTTGAGGCCTGGTCGGATACGTTGCGCATGGAGCTGCACGGCAGCGGTCTGCATGTCAGCCTGATCGAACCCGGCCCGCTTTCGACCCGTTTCACCGAGAATGTCGATCAGGCCCGAACGGATAAACCGGTTACCAACCCCGGCATTGCCAAACGATTTACGCTGCCGCCGCAAGCCGTATTGCCAAAACTTCATCATGCACTGGAAAGTCCGCGCCCCAAACTCCGTTACCCGGTGACGCTGGTTGCACACAGTTTATCGTGGTTACGTCGGCTGCTGCCCGGACGCTGTCTGGATAATGTATTACGAACCCGTTCCTGATATTGGCTTGAAGCGGCGATTTTAGCCCCCACATTAGCCAAAACGGATGAGAGAGAACCTTATGTTAGAACAACAAGCCAATATTATTGATGTTAACGAATCCAACCTTCATCAGGTTCTGGAACAGTCCGCAACGCTTCCGGTATTGTTTTATTTCTGGTCGGCGCGTAGCCAGCACTGTCAGCAGTTGGAACCGGTGCTGAATAAACTGGCGCAGGAATATGCCGGTCAATTTATTCTGGCCCGGGTGGATTGCGATGCCGAACAGCGCGTCGCGGCGCAATTTGGCCTGCGCGCGATCCCGACGGTCTATCTGTTCCAAGACGGCCAACCGCTGGACGGTTTCCAAGGACCGCAGCCGGAAGAAGCCATTCGTGAACTGCTGCAGCGCGCATTACCGAAGGAAGAAGAACTCAAGGTCGCCGAAGCCCAGCAATTGATCCAGGAAGGAAAATTGCCGGAAGCGCTGGTGTTGCTAAAAGAGGCCTGGCAGCTCAGCCAGCAGAGCAGCGATATCGGTCTGATGCTGGCGGAAGTTCAGATTCAGCTAAACCGCAGCGAAGATGCCGAAGCCGTACTGGCGACCATTCCGCTACAGGATCAGGATACCCACTACCACAGTCTGGTGGCGCAGATTGAACTGCTGAAGCAGGCCGCGGATACCCCGGAAATTCAGCTGCTGCAAAAACAGTTGGACGCCGATCCGCAAAACGCTGAACTGGCCGTACAACTGGCGTTACAGATGCATCAGGTCGGCCGCAATGAGGAAGCGCTGGAACTGCTGATGGGCTTTCTGAAAAAAGATCTGGGCGCGGCGGAAGGCAACGCGCGCAAAACGCTGATGGATATCATGTCCGCACTCGGCACCGGCGACGCCCTCGCCGCCCGCTACCGCCGTCAGCTCTACTCGCTGTTGTATTAATGCCGGTCATCCCCGCTGATGCGGGGATAACAAGATAATCAGTCCAGCGTCTCCAGCACATTTATCCAACCATGGCCGCCGTATACCGGCCAGCCGTTCAGCCAGCGGCGCAGCATATTCATCGCCAGCATCGCGACGACTTCCTGATGCGTCTGCAGACTATAACGCGACACGTTAAACTGTATCGCCAGCGCATAAGCGCCTTGCGGCGTATGCAGCGCAATCGCCAGCCGATCGTCAACTCTCGCGCTTATCGTCAGCGCCAGCGCCGCCTGACGGCTTTCCGCCAACTGACGGGCGGCGTCCGCCAGTTGCTGCAAATCCTGCGGATCCGCCTTTACCGGTAATTCACCGCCGGCCAGCGGCACGCCGGCCGACTGTAGCTGCCAGTTCAGCAAGCCCGCGGTAAAGTTTTCGCTCACCGCCAGTTGGAGTTTGCGCTCCGCCAGCCGACGGGCCAGTTGCGCGGGCAATCCTTCCGTACCTTCAAATACGGTGTTCTCTCCCGCGACAGTGCGTACCTGTTCCCAAAGCTGCTCCATTGCCGCCTGTTGCGAAGCCGGCCCGGTCAACTTCAACTCAATCACCGGTACGGATGAGCGATACCCCAACACCACGCCGGGCGGAAGCGCCACCCCATCCAGGCGGCTGGCGAGGTCGCTTTCAGAACGGCCAAAGGTGGTTAAACGCAGACACAGCGGCGGCTCGGCGATCGTAAAGCGATCGCGCAAACGCGGCATGATTTGCTGATCCACCATAATCTTAAATTCGGAAGGCACGCCCGGGGTAAAAAACAGCAGGCATTTGTTTAATTGCAGTGCGAAACCGCAGGCGGTGCCCACCGGGTTATCAATCACCTCCGCGCTGGCGGGAAGCAGCGCCTGCTTGCGGTTATTCGGCGACATTACGCGGCCGCGCTCCGCAAAGAACGCCTCCATCCGCTCAATCCATTCGGCATGTTCAACCAACGCTTCCCCTGCCGCCGTCGCGGCGGCCAGCGAGCTGAGGTCGTCGCTGGTTGGCCCCAATCCGCCATTGACGATCAGAATATCCGCAATCTGGCTACGCTGGTTCAGCGCCGAGACCAAAGCATCGAGATCGTCGCCCACCGTCATACGGCTTGCCATCGGCAATCCCTGATGGAACAGGTAGTCCGCCAGCCAGGCCGCATTGGTATCAATAATCTGACCATGCAGCACTTCATCACCGGTACATAACATCTCGACCCTAAGCATTTTTCACTCCTAATTTTGTTCTACAACTGCGGAAAATCCAGCTGATAAACAATGATTTTTTCTTGTTCCTATTACAATACGACTCGACGGCGGATAATGGATCCAACATTTGTAAAAATATAAGAGATGCAAAACGGGCGCGAATTATCGCGCCCGTTTTTGACTTCACCGCGACCGCGCAGTAATTAGAAATTCAAACCTACGCCGATGTAGGCGGAATCAGCCAGTTTGTTGTCTGAACGACCGCTCTCGCCGGCCAGATTGATATAGCGATAACCCACATCCACATTCAGCGGGCCAACAACCTGCCAGCGGACGCCGGCCTTACCTTCGACGTAGTGATCCACGTGGCTGGAGAAGGCGTCCGGCGAGTAATAACCTTCACCATATAGCGAGAAATAACGGTTGATCGGCCACTGCACGCCGCCGCCCAGCGCCAGCGCATGACCGTCAGAACCGTGGTCCTGATTCAAATACAGCGCCTTGCCGCCTAGCGTCACTTTCAGCGGGCCGACCGGAAGCGTATAGCCCAGACCGAAACCGTAAACATCGTTATTGCTGTCGCCGTGAGCGTAACTCACACTGCCGGACAGCCCAGGGACCAACAGGCCAAACCCAACGTTTGCACCGGCATAATCACGCCCCGCTTCCCCGGAAATGCCAATGGCGTATACAGAAGATGCGGCAAACAGCAAACTTCCTGCACAAGCAATCACAAATTTTTTCATTTTTAATACCCTTCAAAGCAGTTATTAAACGCGCGTGCAAAAACAAGTTGATATCGTCGCCGATTCTACGCGAATCGCGCAGGTACTCCAGCGTAACGTTGTCCTAAAATACCATTTTTTCCTTCAGCGCCGCTGCAAATAGCGTTCAGATAACCATGGTAAAAAGATAAGCGCCATCATTTGCCTAAAGACCACATAATGACTAATAGTATTAGGGGAAACTCAAATACTCATAGCGATAATATAAGGAAAAGATGATGAGCAAAAAAAAGCTGACGACCGTTGCCGGCTCACCCGTGGTTGATAATAACAATGTAGTCACCGCCGGGCCGCGTGGTCCTATGTTATTGCAAGATGTATGGTTTTTGGAAAAACTGGCGCATTTCGATCGTGAAGTGATTCCAGAACGACGGATGCACGCCAAAGGCTCCGGCGCTCACGGCACCTTCACCGTCACCCACGATATCACCCGTTATACCCGGGCGAAAATATTTTCTGAAATAGGCAAAAAGACCGACATGTTCGTGCGTTTCTCCACGGTAGCCGGTGAACGCGGCGCGGCTGATGCCGAACGCGATATCCGTGGTTTTGCCATGAAATTCTATACCGAAGAGGGTAACTGGGATCTGGTCGGTAACAACACGCCGGTATTCTACTTGCGCGATCCGCTGAAATTTCCCGATCTCAACCATATTGTCAAACGCGATCCGCGCACCAACCTGCGTAACCCGGTCTACAAATGGGACTTCTTCTCGCAGTTGCCGGAAGCCCTGCACCAGTTGACGATCGATTTCAGCGATCGGGGCTTACCCAAGTCTTTCCGCAACATTCATGGCTTTGGCAGCCACACCTACAGCTTTATCAATAACGCCAATGAACGTTTCTGGGTGAAATTCCATTTCCGCTGCCAGCAAGGCATCGAAAATCTGATGGATGACGAGGCGGAAGCGCTGGTTGGTAAAGATCGCGAAAGTTCACAGCGCGATCTGTTCAACGCGATTGAAAGCGGCGATTTCCCGCGCTGGAATCTGCAGATACAGATTATGCCGGAAGCCGAAGCCTCACAGGTTCCCTATAACCCGTTCGATCTGACAAAAGTCTGGCCGCACGGCGATTACCCGCTGATTGATGTCGGTTTTTTCGAACTGAACCGCAACCCGGACAACTACTTTTCCGAAGTGGAACAGGTCGCCTTTAACCCGGCGCACACCGTACCGGGCATCAGCTTCTCGCCGGATAAAATGTTGCAAGGCCGTCTGTTCTCCTATGGCGATGCGGAACGCTACCGTCTGGGTGTGAACCATCATCAGATCCCGGTAAATGCGCCAAAATGTCCGTTCCATAACTACCACCGTGACGGCGCCATGCGTATCGACGGCAACAGCGGCAACGGCGCGACCTATGAACCGAACAGCTTTGGCGTATTTCAGGAACAGCCTGATTTCAGCGAACCGCCGTTAACCCTGGAAGGGGCGGCCGATCACTGGAATCACCGTGAAGATGACGACTACTACAGCCAGCCTCGCGCGCTGTTTAACCTGCTGAGCGAAGAAGAACACCAGCGGATGTTCCAGCGTATCGCCGGTGAACTGTCGCAGGTGCCTGAATTTATCCAGGAACGCCAGATCGCACTGTTCAATAAGGTCGATCCCGCCTATGGCGCCGGGGTTAAAAAAGCGCTGGAAGCCGTTGGGAAATAACTGAATGGGCGAGCGCGCGTTTCAAAACTCGCATTGCCCTTAACGACCTCCACCCGGCCGCCCCGTGTCGGGCGCGTGCGACGAGGTCGCATGAAAATGGCGGTATTGTGACGCACGAAACCGTCTCCAAGCCTGCATAAAAATGTGACTAAGAGACAGCTTGTTCGGGGGAGGAGCAACTACGCGATCTTCCCCGCGAAGGGGAATGAGGTGGGGCGGAACCACAAAGTCGAGCATCAAACCAAGGGAAAACACGCCTCAGTCTTTCTCCTGATGGCTTTTACTCTCCACCCAAACCTGCACCTGACGGCGGGAGATTTTAATCCCGCTGTTTTTCAATGCCGCCGGCAGATGATAATAGGCCACCGGGCGTTGAAATCCCGCTAACCGGGGCGACAACCAATCCCGGATATCGTCCAGCGTTGCCGCTTCGGTGATTTCAATCACCGCCGCCGGACGCTGACCGAACTCCACGTCATCCACCGGTACGACGCAGGCTTGCTGGACATCGGGGTGCGTGAGCAGCAGCGACTCAATATATTCCGGCTGAATGCCTTCGCCGCCGCTGAAAAACTGGTTATCCAGACGCCCCAGAATTCGCCACTCGCCCTCGGCGAAACATCCGCGATCGCGGGTGTGGAACCATCCCTCTTCATCAACTAACGGGAACAGTCGCCCATCCCGCCAGTAGCCCGATGCCAGCGTACTGCCGCGCAGCAGCACTTCCTCGCCCGCCAGCCGGATTTCCCGTCCGCGTAACGGCAGCCCCACCCCGGCGCGGCCATCGGCGCGTTTAGCGCACACCGTCGAGGCCAGTTCGGTTAAACCGTATCCGCACCAGCAGCGCACGCCGCACGCTTCGGCCTGACGCGTCAAATCCTGCGGGATCATCGAACCGCCCAGCAGTACCGCTTTCAGCGTGGCCGGCACGGTGTTTTGCGATAACAGCCGCCATAGCTGAGTCGGCACCAACGATGCATGCGTACAATCCTGCAGCGCGGACTCCAAAGGCTGTTTTATACGCACCACAATCCTTGCGCCAGAGGCCAGCCAGCGCCACACAATCCCCTGCCCCGAAACATGAAACAGCGGCAACGACAACAGCCAGCTATCGCCGGCCGAGAACGACATCATGTCCAGTACGCCCTCTGCGCTGGCCAGATGCGCGGCAAAGGTATGCGCCGCCGCCTTCGGCACGCCGCTGGAGCCGGAGGTTAGCGTCAGCGTCGCCAACTGTTGCGGCCGCCAGGGCTGTACCGGGTAAGCGGAAGAGAGCGATTCAGCGGATTCAGGCTGCAACGCAACGATGCCGGACGGCCACGGCTGCCCGCTCAGACACAATCCATAGGTGACGTCGAGAGAACATAGCAACGTATGGGTTAACGATTCGGGCAGTTGCGGATTGAGCGGCAATAACCGCGCGCCGCATTGCAGCAGCGCCAGATAACAAAACAGCATCGTCCCGCTGTTCTTGCCGCGCAGCACCACGCCGCAACCGGGCTTCACCCCCTGTTTTTCAAAACCGGCCGCCAGTTGATTAACCCGTGCGGCCACCTGTCGCCAGTTCCAGCGGGTATCCTCTTCAATCAACGCGACGTTCTGCGACGCCTGTTCGGCCCAGTAATGCCAGGGCCAGTCGTTCAGCATTGCCATACCAGTTCCAGTTGTTCGGCCGTCAGCAGCGGTAACCCGCTTTCCGGCCAGGATCTGACCACCTGCGCCCGCATCAAATCCAGCGTATCCAGACCGGGAATGGTATCCGGCGTCAGCCAGTGCGCCAGCCGCGCCAACTGGTTCAG
This sequence comes from Brenneria goodwinii, assembly GCF_002291445.1. NCBI lineage: Bacteria > Pseudomonadati > Pseudomonadota > Gammaproteobacteria > Enterobacterales > Pectobacteriaceae > Brenneria > Brenneria goodwinii. Next base: position 2,831,363 of record NZ_CP014137.1, read on the forward strand.
TCCCAGGCTGGATTCGATACTGGAGCTGATGACGGCGGTTAAACCGACCTGGTGCGCCTGCTGAATCAGTTGCTGGCATCGGTCAAGGCTGCCGACCAGCGTCGGTTTTATCACGATGGCGCTGACGCCCGGTTCCGCTTCAACCTGGAAATCGGCTTCCCGCACGCTTTCATCCCAGGCGATATTGATACCGGTTTCCCGCGCAAACTCACGGGACTCCTGACGGGTTTTGCACGGCTCTTCCAGAAAAGCGATGCGCGAACGCAACGCCGGCGCCACATAGCGGGCAAAGCCATCGGCCTTGGCGCGCGTCCAGCTGCGATTGGCGTCCAGCCGCAATTTCAGATCCGGCAGGGCTTCCAGCAACACATTCACGATCATGCCGTCGCGCACGGCTTCATACAGCCCGACTTTGACCTTGGCGACCTTTTCACCCGGCAGCCCCTGAAGCATCGCGAACAGTTCGTCAGGATCGCCGTTGCACAGCGGCGCTTTACGGTAATCAGCCGCTTCCGGCAACCGCTGTTCCAGCTCAGCCTGAGCACAGCTCAGGCCAAACGCCACGGAGGGCGGAAGATCATCGGCCGGCGCCTCGCCGGCAACCCAGCGCCGTAGCTGCGCCAGCGTCGCCGATTCGGCCTCCGCCAGCGTTTCCGCGCTGAACTCAGGCAGCGGCGCTATCTCGCCCCAGCCTTGCCCGCCGTCCTGTTGCAGAAGAACGATGAGCCCATCGCGGCTTTTCAGGCGCTGGTTACGCAGCACCACGCCGGCTTCCATCGGTACGCTGTAGCGATAAACCTTAACCTGACGCATTACGGATTCCGTTTGAATTTACTGAAGTCGGGCTGACGTTTTTCATTAAAGGCGTTACGCCCTTCCTGTCCTTCATCGGTCATATAGAACAGCATGGTGGCGTTGCCGGCCAGTTCCTGCAATCCCGCCTGTCCGTCACAGTCGGCATTCAACGCCGCTTTCAGACAACGTAGCGCCATCGGGCTGTTCTGCAACATTTCACGGCACCAGCGAACCGTTTCTTTTTCCAGGGAGTCCAACGGCACCACGGTGTTGACCAGCCCCATATCCAACGCCTGCGCGGCATCATACTGGCGGCACAGGAACCAGATTTCGCGGGCTTTTTTCTGTCCGACGATGCGCGCCATGTAAGAGGCGCCCCAGCCGCCGTCGAACGATCCGACACGCGGCCCGGTCTGACCGAAGATGGCGTTCTCCGCTGCGATAGTCAGATCGCACATCATATGCAGCACATGTCCGCCGCCGATGGAGTAGCCCGCAACCATCGCCACCACCGGTTTCGGGCAGGTACGGATTTGACGCTGGAAATCCAGCACGTTCAGATGATGCACGCCGCTGTCATCCTGATAACCGCCGTAATCGCCGCGCACCTTCTGATCGCCGCCGGAACAAAACGCTTTTTCCCCCGCCCCAGTCAGAATAATGACGCCGATGCCGTCGTCGTAACGGGCATTTTCCAACGCGTGAATCATCTCTTTCACCGTCTGCGGGCGAAAAGCATTACGCACCTGGGGACGATTAATGGTGATTTTGGCGATGCCGTCAGTGGATTTGTGATAAAGGATATCGACGAAATCGCCGCTGCAATCGTGCCATTCCACCGGGGCGTAAAGCAGTTCTTCACTGGGATAAAGCATAGTAATTAATCCTTAACGGGATGCGAAATAAAAGAAAGTATCCGCGCGGCATACTCCGCCGGATTGGCTAAATGAGCATTATGGCCGGCCTGAGTCACGCTCAGTAACGGCAGATTATACTGCTTTGCCAACAGCTGAAATTTAGTGTCCAGGTCACCGCACAGATAGACAAAGGGAAAAACCAACTGCCGGAGCTTTTCCCCCAGCCAGGGCTGACGCCCAAGCGAGGTGGCCGCCAACATATCCGCCACCGCCGCGCCCTGGTTATGGCGGCGTCGGGCAACCAGACTGGCACGCTGAACAGCGTTTAAATCAGCAAATACCGCCTGCCGATACCAATCATTCAATACCACGTCGATGGGCTCATGACGAAAACGTTGCGCCCAGCGGGCATCATGCAACAGACGCTCCTCACGTAATAGCGGCGGCGTCAAACCAGGGTTACCCCCTTCGACCAGCAGCCCTTGCATGCCGTCAGGCTTCCCGCAGCAGGCGTGATACATGGCAATACGGCCGCCCAGCGAATACCCCAGCAGCCAGTACGCGTCAATACCCTGCCGTTGCAGCGTAGCGGTTAACAGCCGGCTGACCTGGGCAAAACCGTCGACCGCAATAGCGCGCGAGCCGCCATGTCCCGGCAAATCCACCAGCAGTAAAGGCCAGTCATTGAAAAACGGCGCGATCGACTGCCAATCCTCGCCGCTGCCCAACAGGCCATGCAGGCATACCAGCCACGGACGAGAGGGAGGCACGCCCTCATGGACGATTTTCCGGCAGTTCAGCATGACCACGCCGCCGCCTGCGAGACTAACGCGTTCAAGGTTTGCGCGCCGTCTTGCGGCGCCACCACGACCTCCAGCAGCGTCACGCCCCCCTGTTCCCAGCCGTTGGCAACCGCGGCTGCGATCGCTTCCCAGTTGTCGGCCCGGACATAGTTAAGACCGAACATCGCCGCCGCATGACCGAACTCCACATTTTGCGGCATGCAGTAAAACGCTTCCCGCTGTTCCGGCGGCGTCGGCAGCAGCGAAAAGATCTGACCGCCGTTATTGTTGACCACGATCAGGATCAGCGGCGCACAAGCCTGACGCAGCAAGGCTAGCGCATTCAGATCGTACAGCGCGGAAAGATCGCCCACGATCCCCAAGGTGGGCCGGCCATTGCCGCGCTGAACCCCCGCCAGCGTCGAGATTAGGCCATCAATGCCGCTGGCTCCGCGATTGCCGTACACCGGATATTCCGCCGGCAGCTGCGCCAACGCATCAATAAGGCGGATCGCCAGGCTATTGCCGACGAAAAGTTGTCCTCCCGGCGGCAGGAGTTCGGGAATGCGCTGCGCCAATTGCGCTTCGCCAAAGCGCGACGCCAGCGTGGTGATGACCAACTGTTGCGCCCGATGGGCCATCGTTGTCAGGTCATCGGCCCACGGAGCCTGCTCCAACGGAGGATGAGCGCTGAGCCAGTCGCTGATATCGGCAATCAGGCGGCGACCGCGATGGTGCGCCGGATCCAAACGGCCCGGCCGCGCATCAACCAGCCAGTACTCCCGCGGCTGACATTGCGCTTGCCATTGCAGCAACCGTTTCCCGGTCAGGTTACCGCCGAACTGCACGACGATGTCGGCCTGCCGCAACCGCTCGGCCGCCAAAGGACTGGCCAGCCAGATATCGGCGCAGGGTAACGGCTGGCCGCTTTGCGAAAGCACGTCGCCAATCAGCGGCCAGCCCAGCGTACTGGCCCATTGCGCGATCTGCGCGCCCTGCCGCGGGCCGACATTGCCGGCAATCACCACGCCGCGCTTTTGCCGCCACGCCGCCCAATCGGGCTGAACCATTAGCCCGCGCGCCTGCTCCTCCCGCAGCCAGGGCGCACGATTTTGCGACCAGTCGCCCAGCGGCATCAGCCAGTCACGGTAAGCGGTTTCATCATCGGCGCCGTATAATGGTTCCGCAAACGGACAATTGATATGCAACGCGCCGTGCGTGAGCCGGGCCATGGCGCCGTCCACCGTGGAAACCAGCCAACGGGCGGGAATATCCGGCGTGGGGCGCGGCAAGTTCAGCGCCAGCGTTGGGTGAGAAGCGTATAATCCATGCTGACGGATGGCCTGATTGGCGCCGCAGTCCATCAATTCTGGAGGGCGATCGGCCGTTAGCACGATTAAGCGCTCGCCGGTCAATCCGGCTTCAACGATCGCCGGGTAGAGATTCGCCGCCGCCGTACCCGATGTCACCACAATCGCAACAGGTTCGCCGCTGGTTTTCGCCAGCCCCAGAGCCAAATGTCCTAATCCCCGCTCGTCAAAATGGGTATGACAAATCAGCGCGCCATGCTCGGCCGCGGACAACGTCAGCGGAGTAGAACGGGAGCCGGGCGCAATGCAGATATGACGCACGCCGTGACGGGTCAGCGCCTCAAGCAGTAACGCGGCCCAGCGACGATTAAATACACTTGTTGACATTATTTACTCAACGGCTCAGGTGATAGTAATGATGATATTTTTCACAGTGCCGACTTTGATATAAACCGGCACCGGACACAACAAACATAAAACAAAACTATGACATATCACCCTCTAACAGGGATTTTAGCCCGGCGGCCTTGTTTTCCAACTCCAGCCATTCCTGCTCTGGATCAGAACCGGCCAAAATGCCGGCGCCGGCATACAGCTTCAGAATATTGTCGCTGATTTCCGCCGAACGCAACGCCACGCAAAATTCCGACTGCTGAAGAGAGAGATAACCGGCGGAGCCGGCATACCAACCGCGTTCGAATGGTTCATGCTCCGCGATGAAACGACGAGCGACGGCTCTGGGCAGACCGGCCACGGCGGCGGTGGGCTGTAAATCATCAAGGCAGACGGCGTCCGACCTCTCCTTCAGCTCCGCCAGAATGGCGCGACGCAGATGCTGAACTTTGCGCAGGCGGATAATTTCAGGCGGCATCACATCCAGCGATCGCGCCGACCGCCGCAGGCGTTGGCAGATATCATCGACCACCATCATGTTTTCACACTGATTTTTCGTATCCTTCATCAGCCAGTCGGCAAGCGCCGCCGTTTTGTTTGCGTCTTTATCACTCGCCGCCGTACCGGCCAGCGCTTCGGTTTCAAGCCGCTCATCGCATCGACGATAAAGCCGCTCAGGGCTGGAGCCGAGAAACGCCTGCCGGGCATCATGCGCCAGCATGAAATGAAAACAGCGATGATTGGCCGCACGGCTGGCGGCCATAAAGGTTGTCGCCTGTAATGGCCGATCCAGCGTGAGCGTCGTCGCTCTTGCCAGCACCACTTTTTCCATCGCGCCGGCGGCAATATCGCGCAGCGCGAGCTGCAGCAGACTGCCCCAGCGTTGACGATCCGGCTGATGTTCTATTTTCTCGATCTGCGTCTGCAAAGGGGGTTGTGGACGCATCGGCAGCAGAAAATTGATGAACGCCGATGCTTCCTCGGCATCCTGCTGTAGCGAGGTTTCACTGTACAGGTTGATTTGTAAGCTAAGCGTATTGCCCTGGCGCAACAGTTCAACCCGCGGCAAAAAGAGATAGCTGGGGGATGCGCCTTGTGCGCGCTGAGACGTCTGGTTAAACGCATTCAATCCCCAGATACGCACGTTCCGAGCGCATTTTTGCCGCGTAAGGAACGCCTCAGCATCCTGAATGTGATGAAAACCGCACACGCGTCCGCAAACCGCCGCCTCTTCATTGTCCTGACGGTGCTGCCAGTAAAACTGTGGGTAAACGGGTTGCGTTGCCAGCCATGGCAATAACTCAGCCGCTTCGCTGATGACCAATGAATGCGTTATCTGCCTGAAACCCGCATTTATCGGCTGTGGCTTGCGCAACGCCTGCTGCACGTGACGCAACAAGTCGGAAAGTTGTCTCAACGTAACCCCGGTATCCTAACTTAAAGTACGGGATTATACGGAAAAAAAGGCGCGGAGGGTGAGAGGTTATCAGGATAAAAGGAGAATGGATCTTATCCCTGGTTTCGTTTTGTGCAGACGTCGCCTTTACCAGGCTCATCCTGCTTTACGAGGGATTATCGCTCATCTTTCGCACAACTCGCGTTAACTTATCCGATAATCCCCCGTTCTATGGCCTGAAAATGACGATCTCTTCGATTCAGCGCCGCAATTATGGTAGAAAGAATCCCCATTGCATCCATCAGGAATGTGTCGTTCAGGCCATGAGTACAACACTGAGTTCCGAGCAGGTCGTCAACCAACAACAACCCGGTAAAAAGGCTCAGACAGCAACGCGTATTACTTTTTTTATCGCGGGGTTTGCTATGGCTTCCTGGGCGCCGCTGGTGCCTTTCGTTAAAGATCGCCTGGCGGTCAGCGACGCCTCCTTAGGCATGCTGCTGCTTTCTCTCGGTATAGGTTCCCTACTGGCGATGCCATTCGCCGGTTTGTTGACCAGTAAGCTGGGATGCCGAACCGTCATATTATCGGCCGGCGCATTGCTTTGCCTGGTGCTGCCGATGCTGACGCAGGCGAATACGCTGCCGTTGATGGCCATTACCTTGCTGTTTTTCGGCGCGGCCATCGGCACGATTGATGTGTCGATGAATATTCAAGCCGTTATTGTTGAACAGGCCGGCGGCCGGGCGATGATGTCGGGATTTCACGGATTCTTCAGCGTTGGCGGTATCGCCGGCGCAGGCGGCGTCAGCGCCCTGCTGTGGTTGGGACTGTTCCCCGTCACGGCCATTCTGATTATTGTCGCCCTCTGCCTGATGTTGTTCTCTTTGGCGCAAAGCCATCTGTTGCGCACCACCAATCAGGTTGATAGAACCCCGTTATTTGTGATCCCTCGGGGTTGGATCATGTTTATTGGCCTGCTGTGTTTTATTATGTTTTTGGCCGAAGGCGCAATTCTGGACTGGAGCGCGCTGTTTTTAAACGCCGAACGCCGTCTGGACCATGCGCAAGCGGGTATCGGCTATGCCGCCTTTTCCGTCGCGATGACGCTGGGCCGGCTGAATGGCGATCGCATCGTCAATGCGCTGGGGCGCTATGCCATCCTTGCCGGCGGCAGCCTTTGCGCGGCGTTAGGCCTGCTGTTAACCATCAGCATCGACAGCGCGGTAACCTCTATTTTCGGCTTTGTCATGGTGGGAATTGGCGCATCAAACGTGGTGCCGATTCTTTTTAGCGCCGCGGGCAACCAAAAAGTCATGCCGGCGAATCTGGCTATCGCCTCAATCACCACCGTCGGTTACGCCGGTATTCTGATTGGTCCGACCCTGCTGGGTTTTATCGCGCAAATCAGCAGCCTGGCGGTGGCATTTGGCTGCGTCGCGCTATTGTTATTGATCGTCAGCATCAGTGCGCGTGCGGTTATTCGTTAATCAGGAGCATTAAGCAATGCCAGCAATAATAATGCGCTATTTCTCCCTGTTCATCATGCTGTTGCTTCTTACCACCGGCACGTTTAGCTACAATTACCTTTGCAACTGGCTAATGAATAAGAAGCATGCGTTAACGGATGTCGCTCAGGGCGTACAAAAGCGCATCGATACTTATCGTTTTTTCACCTACCAGATTTATGGCAGCCTGAACGGCGACCCACTGGCCAACGACACCAATATAAACGCCATCAGCCTGATGCCGGATGTCTTTTACGTAGAGAAAAGCGATCAAAAAACCGATGCCCTGATCTTCGGCCAACACGATGAATCGACGCTAAATTCCGTATACCGTATATCGCGTTATCTGGATATTCTGTGGGGCGCGGAAAACGATGTCTATACCATGTACTATCTTAACGGCATCGATAATAGTCTGACGATGATCTCAACCCAGACGTTGAAAGATATCTCATCCCAGTTTCGCGGCAGCTATATCACCGCGATAGCGGAAGCGCGCCGGACAGAAATGCTGCAACAGGCCAATGCCCTGGACGAACGTGAAAGTTTTTCTCCTATTCGTAAGCTGCGTTTTTATAACAACTACTATTTCACGCTGCGCACAACATTCAATCAGCCCGGCCATCTGGCCACCATTATCGCTTTCGACTTACCCATCAACGATTTGATCCCTCTTGATATGTCGCGGGAAAACTTCGTGTTGCGACAAGACACATCAGCCAGTATTGACGCCAATAGCGGCAATGAGGATATCTCGGTGGTACAGCTGAACGGATCGCTGATTGAGATATCTTCCCAGTTGATTAACGCACCGGTAAAAATCGTTTTTCAGGTTCCGATAAGGGTGCTGGTTCTCAATATGCTGAATAATAATATTTGGCTGCTATTGCTTAATCTGGCGCTGCTGCTTTTCGCCCTTTCCGGCTTTTATATTTTCCGCCGAAAATATATTCAACCCAATGAAGATGTCTCCCAGCAGTTGGCCGATCAGTTGGATATTTATGATGAAACGATAAGCCGAATTCCCATGGGCGTGCTGATTTATGATTTCAGCAGCAATAAGGTTGTCATACAGAACGCGCTGTCAGAAAGTTTATTACCCCATCTCAGTCTGCAGAAAATCACCAATATGGCCGATGAGCATCAGGGCATCGTTCAGGTTACGGTGAATAATGAAATGTATGAAATACGCCAGTTCCGTAGTCAATACTCGCCGGATTATTGTCTGTTTTTGCTGCGTGAACAGGATAAAGAGATTCTGGTCAACAAAAAACTCCAGCTGGCGCAGCGTGAATATGAGAAGAATGTTCAGGCCAGAAAACGTCTGTTCAAAAACCTGCTCAATGAAATCAAGCAGCCTTTGTTTTCCCTGCGCCAACATTTGTTTGCCATTAACCGTACCGAGGATATCGCCGAACAGCAGCGGATCATTCAGCAACTGTTAACGAATGCCGGCTGTGTGATTGAATTACTGGAAAATATCGAACTACAGGAAAAACTGGAGCGGCAAGAATGGCTGCCCGCCCAGCAGAGTTTTTCTCCGTTGATAATGATCGACAACCTGCTGCTGGAATTACTGCCGAGAATTAATCAGAAAGGACTTTCCCTGTTCAATCACTATAATCTGGATATTAACCAAACCTATCTGGGCGATAGCGAGCTTCTGCGTAAAACGCTGTCGCTGCTGCTGAACTATGCCATTATTAATACCGATTATGGCAAGATTACGATTTCTACCGATCGTGATACCAACGATCCGGGGAAACTGATTATTCAGATCAGCGATACCGGCGCGGAAATTACAGGTGACGGACAGGATAACCTCGACTACCCATTCCTACATCCGGCCACATCGGATCGCTTCAGTCAAAATTCAGGGCTGACGATATTTCTGTGCAATCAGCTCTGTAATAAACTGGGCGGCAGACTGAATATTCACAGTAAAGCAGGACTTGGCACGCACTATATCTTAGCGATCGCCATGGAGCCTGAAGCGCTCCCCGTTGAGGAAGAAAAGCTGCTGGACGATATTACGGTCTTACTGGATATCACGTCAGATGAAGTTCGAAATATCGTCAGCCGGCTGCTGACTGGTTGGGGAGCCGATTATCAGCTCATTGATGAGCGTCAGGTTAATCAACAGGCGGATCTGTGCATCACCGACGATCCGGAAAAAAACGAGGAGTATTCCATACTGCTCAGCGGCGACGCCGCGGCGTTAATTTCTCTGGAGCCTCACCGGCTGCAGGCGAATTACAATATCAGCCAGCAATTGCTGGAGGCGTTACTTAAGTTGATTGAGCAACGGTTGGAAACGCCTGCGGATACGCCGTTGATTGGGGATAGCAAGGATACCGGCCTTTACGCCAAGCAATTGGCGTCAAGTGATTACTATTCCCTGTTTGTTGAGACAGTACCGGATGATTTAAAGAGGCTGTATACTGAGGCGGAAGATGGCGATTTTTTATCACTTGCGCAGACAGCACATCGGTTGAAAGGCGTGTTCGCCATGTTAAATCTGCATCCTGGCAAACAACTGTGTGAGCAGCTTGAACAGCATATTACCGCGCGCGATAGTGTACAGATAGAAAATAACCTTCATGAAATTGAGGGGTTTGTCAGTGCATTATTACAGCAAGGTAGCCAACATATGAGTAACCAAAACGATGAGTAATCTAAACGTAATTATTGCCGACGACCATCCCATTGTCCTTTTCGGCATCAGAAAGTCGCTTGAACAAATTGAATGGGTCAATGTGGTTGGTGAATTTGAAGACTCAACTGCGCTGATCAATAACCTACCTAAATTGGACGCCAACGTTTTAATTACCGACTTGTCCATGCCGGGAGATAAATACGGCGACGGCATCACGTTAATTAAATACATTAAACGCCACTTTCCCCATCTCTCCATTATTGTTCTGACCATGAACAATAACCCGGCGATTCTAAGCGCCGTGCTGGATTTGGACATTGAAGGCATTGTTCTGAAACAGGGCGCGCCGACCGATTTGCCTAAAGCGTTGGCCGCATTGCAAAAAGGCAAAAAATTTACGCCGGACAGCGTATCCAAAGTGTTGGAGAAAATCAGCGCCAGCGGTTATGGCGACAAGCGCCTGTCGCCAAAGGAGAGCGAAGTCTTACGGTTATTTGCCGAAGGTTTTCTGGTAACCGAAATTGCCAAAAAACTTAACCGCAGTATCAAAACCATCAGCAGTCAGAAAAAGTCAGCCATGACAAAATTGGGCGTGGATAACGATATCGCCCTGTTGAACTACCTTTCTTCTGTTAACGGCAACGGCTCGCAAACAGAATAAGGCGTAAATGCGCTTCAAACTGATGACGGCTCTTCTGGTTCTAACCCCACCCCATCCCTCCCCTTCGCAGGGGAGGGAGAAAGCCCCGCGTTTCTAGCGTCTGGCTCCTCCCCCTGGCAAGGGGGAGGTCGGTAGGGGGTAATTAACGGCAATGCTGCGAACGTATTGTTGCCGGAAAGCGCCCCCGCAACTCAGGTTTCCGATATTTCCGTCGTTTCCCGCGATTGGCGAACCACGATGCTGTAATGGGACAAACTCTGCTGCAAGGTATCCAGCGTCACGGGTTTGGATAAACAGTTATCCATACCGGACTGCAAACAGCGCTCCCGCTCTTCCGCCAATGCATTCGCCGTAACGCCGATAACCGGGAAAGTCATGTCCATTTCACGCAGTCGCTGCGTTAACCGATACCCATCCATATTCGGCATGTTGACATCCGTCAGCACGATATCGATTTTGTTTTTGCTTAATACGCTGAGCGCATCAACGCCGTCATTAGCCGTCATCACCCTATAACCCAACGAGCCAAGCTGATCGGCCAGTAAACGACGGTTGATGGGATGATCGTCCACCACCAGAATCATAATGTCGCCATTTTCGATGCAGCCATAGTTGGTCAGCGGCGTCGAGAGCGCGGAAGGCGACGCGCAGCCCGCATCCGGACGGTAAATCTTCTCCAGCAAGTTAGGCAAATATTGCGGCGCGGAGGTGCTATGCACCCAGTGTCCGGGGCTGATTTCCTGCGCGGATCCGGTATGCGAGCCGCTAATGACAATATACGCCTTCGCTTCAAACTGCTGCGAAACCGGATAATCGCTGATAATCACGTCATCACGGCCAATAGTTTGATGCTGATAACGACAAGCCTGCATCCCGTGCGCCTGTAAAAACGCCAGCAAATAAGACTCCATTCGGGCATTGCGCACCATAATCCAGCACATTTTTCCCTGTAAGCCGGCGCTAATCGCCAACGGCACGTAATGCGCTTTGTACAGCGGGATCCTGACGCCAAACTGGCTGCCCAGCCCAGGCTCCGACTCTATTGAAATATCGCCATCCATCAGGTTGACCAATTTCTCACAGATGGCCAGACCCAGCCCCGTTCCCTGGAAATGGCGCTGAACGCCGCTCCCGGCCTGAAAGAACGGATCAAATAGCTTAACGGTTTCCCGGAACGGGATCCCCACCCCGGTATCCCGCACCAAAAATTCCAGATAACCGTCGCGACAGCCGACCTGGAAAATAATGCATCCCGTATCGGTAAATTTGATGGCATTGCTCAACAGGTTAGAGAGCACCTGCTGTAGGCGCACCGGATCGCCGGACAGACTCACCGGCACATTAGGGTCAATAAAGCAGTACAGCGTCAGGCGTTTTTTCACCACCAGCGGTAAATAGTTACTGGAAATATGGCTAATCACCTCATGCGGTGCGAATTCGCTGGGTTCAATTTTTAATTGTTCAGATTCAATCTTGGAGAAGTCGAGAATATCGCTGATGATTTTCAATAATAGCGAGGAGGAGTTATTCATCGCCGCCACCAGACGATTTGCATCCTTGGGTAAGGCTTTGGTTTGCAATAAATCCAGGTTACCGATAATGCCATAAAGCGGCGTACGCAATTCATGGCTGACCGTTGCCAGAAACATCGATTTAGACTGGCTCGCCTGCTCCGCGGCATTGGCCATTTCCTGCAGCGACTCTTCCATTTTGACACGGGCGCTGACGTCCAGCAGGACGCAAATCGCCACATTTTCATTACGATAACGGGAGTGCACAAAGCTGATTTGCAGGTGATGGTTGCGGCTGGTCATCACATCGACAAACTTGGACTGCTGCTCGCAAATAATACGGGTAATGCGCAGACGATCCTCATGAGTAAGCAAATTCAGGTAATTATGCGCTAATTCATTGCTGAGAATGTTCGTCCCGTCATTGATGCGCAAAATACAGATCCCTACCGGAGCAGAGGCCACGATCTTGCGGTTGAATTGTTCATTTTCTTCTAACTGGAACGCATTGACTTCGGCAGGCAGCAGCATTTTGCGTTCGAAGAACCAGCTCAGTAAAAACAGTAGAATGGCCGATAGCGTATTAAGCACCGCCATATTAATAATCAGCGGACCGATATGAGACAATAATACCTTTAACGGCAGAGAATAAATGATGCTGAAATTCGTCGGCGGCAGGCTCTTTTTCAGAATAATTTCATCATAACCATTCACATAACCAAAATAGTTATGCTCGACGGGATAAGAGCCGGTAGATGATAAGTAATGACCGGACTCTTCAGAAAACTGCAATACCGGCTGATTATATTGGTTGATCAGCTTGGCGCCGATCGGGAATTTCCCTAAGAATACGAAATCATCAAGGCGAATGGTTTGCTCAATTCCCATGATCACTTCCAGCTTATTACCGATATAAATCGGCGTCAGCGCATACAGATAACCGACATCCGGTATGGATGCCGGCGTAATCCAGTAGACGGATTCATCCCGTATCACGGACTGGCTGGTATTTTTCTGCTCCACAAAGCGATCCTGCACATTCTTAAGCAGGTTATCGCGATCGAGCGACTGATTGCGAATACCGAAATCAACCATACACTGCCGATCGCCGCCGACAAAAAATACCCGATTAAGATCGTACACAGCGGAAAAATTTTCCCGCCAGCCGTTAAAAAAATTATTCAGCGCGGCCAGAGAACTATCGCTACCCTCATCATGAACCGAACATTTCGCTCCCGGCGATAACGGATAAATAGATAAAGAGGGCTCCCCATCTACCGGCTGACCTTGATTCTCCGCCGTGTTCATCAGGCGATTGGCGGCCAGATATTTAAGCTCCCGCACAATATCCGCCGCGTGACGAATATAACCCTGAGACTGATCGAAGCTCAGGTTATATTCCTGGCGCAGCTCCGATTCTTTTTCATTCAGTACATTACTGATATAAAAAATGGATATCAGCGCGCCAAGCGTCCATAGCATAACCGCCAGCACCCGGAATAAATAACGGGAGACTTTTAATGTCGTATGGAACGAGGCCAGATATTTCAAGTTGATACCATTGAATTGATAGAACTGACGGTAACGATTATTTGTCGATACACTACCGATACCGCATAAAAAAAGCCAGCGTATCACACGCTGGCCTGACATTTACAATAGGCTTACCGACGCTTATTCGTCATCTTCCACCATGTCATCATCATCGGCGTCGATGTCGTCGGCAACGTCTTCGTCTTCGGCGATCTCGCCGTCAACGCTGGCAACGCCATCCAACTCTTCATCTTCCACCGGCTCAGCGACACGCTGCAAACCCACCACATGTTCATCTTCGGCCGTACGAATCAGCGTCACGCCCTGGGTATTACGCCCAACGATGCTGACTTCGGAAACACGGGTGCGAACCAGCGTTCCGGCGTCGGTAATCATCATGATCTGATCGGCGGCATCCACCTGAACGGCGCCGACGACCTTACCATTACGCTCGCTCACCTTGATGGAGATAACCCCCTTGGTGGCGCGGGATTTGGTCGGGTATTCACCGACAGCGGTACGTTTGCCAAAACCATTCTGCGTCACAGTCAGGATGTCGCCCTCGCCGCGCGGAATAATCAGAGAAACGACGCGATCGTCGCCTTGCAGGTTGATGCCGCGCACCCCGGTCGCCGTACGGCCCATGGAGCGTACCGCGCCTTCCAAGAAGCGAACCACCTTCCCTTCCGCCGAGAACAGCATGACTTCGTTGCTGCCATCGGTCAGGTCGACGCCAATCAGTTCATCGCCGTCATTCAGATTAACGGCGATAATCCCGGCGCTGCGCGGGCGGCTGAACACGGTCAAGGCGGTTTTCTTCACCGTTCCGCTAGCGGTCGCCATAAAGACATTCAGCCCTTCTTCGTATTCCCGCACCGGCAGGATCGCCGTGATGCGTTCATCCGGCTCCAGCGGCAGCAGGTTGACGATAGGACGGCCGCGTGCGCCGCGGCTGGCTTCCGGCAACTGATAAACTTTCATCCAATACAAACGGCCACGGCTGGAGAAGCACAGGATCGTATCGTGCGTGTTGGCGACCAACAGACGATCGATAAAGTCTTCTTCTTTAATGCGCGCGGCGGATTTGCCGCGGCCGCCGCGGCGCTGCGCTTCATAATCGCTCAACGGCTGATATTTAACGTAACCCTGATGCGACAGAGTCACCACCACATCTTCCTGATTAATCAGATCTTCGATGTTGATGTCAGCGGTATTGACGGTAATTTCAGTACGGCGCTCGTCACTGTATTGCTCCTTGATGGCTTCCAGCTCTTCGCGGATCACTTCCATCAGGCGCTCAGGACTTTCCAGGATATAAAGCAGTTCGGCAATTTGCTCCAACAGCGCTTTATATTCATCCAACAGTTTTTCATGCTCCAGACCGGTCAGTTTCTGCAAACGCAGATCCAGAATCGCCTGAGCCTGTTGCTCCGTCAGATAATAACGGCCGTCGCGGATCCCGAACTCCGGCTCCAGCCATTCAGGACGCGCGGCGTCATCACCCGCACGTTCCAGCATCGCGGCAACCGTACCCAGTTCCCACGATTGGGCGATCAATCCGGCCTTCGCTTCCGCCGGCGATTGCGCCCGGCGAATCAATTCGATGATCGGATCGATGTTGGCCAGCGCAATCGCCAGACCTTCCAGGATGTGCGCGCGGTCGCGGGCTTTACGCAGTTCAAAAATGGTCCGGCGGGTTACCACTTCACGACGGTGGCGAACAAATGCGGCCAGGATATCCTTCAGCGGCATGATCTTCGGCTGGCCCTGATGCAGCGCCACCATGTTGATGCCGAAAGACGTTTGCAACTGAGTCTGGGAGTAAAGGTTGTTCAGAACCACTTCACCCACGGCATCGCGTTTAATCTCAATGACGATACGCATACCGTCTTTGTCGGATTCGTCACGCAGCGCGCTAATGCCTTCAATACGCTTGTCTTTCACCAGTTCGGCGATTTTCTCAATCAGGCGCGCTTTGTTCACCTGATAGGGAATTTCATGCACGATGATGGTTTCACGCCCGTTTTTGTCGTCGGTTTCCACCTCGGCGCGCGCGCGAATATAAATCTTGCCGCGCCCGGTACGGTATGCCTCTTCGATGCCGCGCCGGCCATTAATAATGGCGGCGGTCGGGAAATCCGGCCCTTTAATATGTTCCATCAGGCCTTCAAGGCTGATGTTTTCGTCATCGATATAAGCCAGACAACCATTCACCACTTCCGTCAGGTTATGCGGCGGAATGTTGGTCGCCATCCCGACCGCGATACCGGAAGACCCGTTAACCAGCAGGTTCGGTATCCGGGTTGGCATGACATCGGGAATTTGCTCCGTGCCGTCGTAGTTCGGCACGAAATCAACGGTATCTTTTTCCAGATCGGCTAACAACTCATGGGCGATTTTCGCCATGCGTATTTCGGTATAACGCATTGCCGCCGCTGAGTCGCCGTCAATTGAACCAAAGTTGCCCTGTCCGTCAACCAGCATGTAACGCAGTGAAAACGGCTGCGCCATACGGACGATCGTTTCATAAACGGCTGAGTCGCCGTGTGGGTGATATTTACCAATAACATCCCCGACGACGCGAGCCGATTTTTTATAAGGTTTGTTCCAATCATTTCCCAGTACACTCATCGCGAACAGTACGCGGCGGTGTACCGGCTTTAGTCCATCACGAACATCTGGTAACGCACGCCCGACAATAACGGACATGGCATAGTCCAGATATGAGCTTTTAAGCTCTTCTTCAATGTTGACCGGTGTGATTTCTCTGGCAAGGTCGCTCATGGAGCCGCTATCCCTCTATTTATGCATCTACCCGAGTTCAAAAGGTGAAAAAGTATATCACAAACCGCGGTTTCGGGGAAAACTCCCCGCCATTCGACAAATGATATTCCTCGGGAACGGCCCGAGAGGAAAACGATGCGCAATGGATTTCACATCCAGGCAAGCGGCCAATCCATCCGCGGCTCGCCAGATGAAGGGATACAACATCCCGGGCGCTAACGATATACTCACCAAAGACAAAGATAACCAAAGGCAGTGATTGCACATGAAGGCAGAAAATCAAACACCGAATGTCGACCAGCAGGAAATCGCCAAATTTGAGGCCATTGCCCCCGCTGGTGGGATCTGGAGGGTGAATTCAAACCCTTGCACCGCATCAACCCGCTGCGACTGGGTTATATCGCGCAACGCGCCGAGGGTCTGTTTGGCAAGCAAGTGCTGGATGTAGGCTGCGGCGGCGGCATTCTGGCAGAGAGCATGGCGCGAGAAGGCGCCGACGTCACCGGCCTGGATATGGGGGCGGAACCGTTACAGGTGGCCCGCCTGCACGCATTGGAAAGCGGCATAGCGGTGAATTACATTCAGGAAACCGTGGAAGCGCACGCCCAGGCGCACGCGGGCGAATACGATGTGGTTACCTGCATGGAGTTGCTGGAGCACGTACCCGATCCGCAGTCCGTGGTTCAAGCCTGCGCGCAGTTGGTCAAACCGGGCGGTCACGTTTTTTTCTCCACCATTAACCGCAACGCCAAAGCCTGGGCGATGGCCGTTATCGGCGCCGAATACATTTTGAAGATGGTGCCGCGCGGTACGCACGACATTAAAAAATTCATTCGCCCGGCGGAGCTGATTGGCTGGATCGATACCACGCCGTTGCGCGAACGCCACATCATCGGGCTGCACTACAACCCGCTGACGGACCACTTTAAGCTCGGCCC
Source organism: Brenneria goodwinii (assembly GCF_002291445.1). Taxonomy (NCBI): domain Bacteria; kingdom Pseudomonadati; phylum Pseudomonadota; class Gammaproteobacteria; order Enterobacterales; family Pectobacteriaceae; genus Brenneria; species Brenneria goodwinii. Next base: position 2,848,487 of record NZ_CP014137.1, read on the forward strand.
CAACGTGGATGTCAATTATATGCTGCACACCCGGCGTGAGGCATAAGCCCGTTATCCAATGATGCGGCGTCCCCCGCTTCGTTCGACGCAACTGTTTCGTATGCGCGCATTTTCCGTCATCCCTGCCGCGGCAGGCAGGGATCGGCGGGCGCCTTAAAATAACCAGACAATTCCTAGTGCCGTTGGTCATGTGAACGCGTGAGCGCGATGATAAACGCCATCACGAACAAGAAAGCGGCAACCGATCAATTATTTATTTTTTTATCCCCACGTATTGACAGGTCTAGAGGCCGCCAGTAAACCGGCGCTTAGCAAATAAGTAACATTTACCACCCAGGTTATCCACAATTTAGTCTGATTTTGTTCACTTGCAATAACACGTTTTTCTCATTATCTTGTTATCAAACTAAACCCGCCCCCCTATATATAGTGTTTGCGTTAAGCGAAAAGGCACAACTGTGTCTGACGCTTTATTTTATATGCCGCAACCCATGTAGGGTTAAAAGAATGGATAGGTACTACGCCCCATGAACCAGAGCCTGCTAGTAACCAAACGCGATGGCAGTAAAGAAAAAATCAATCTGGACAAAATCCACCGAGTCATTACCTGGGCCGCGGAAGGATTGCACAATGTCTCTGTTTCTCAGGTGGAGCTTCGCTCCCACATTCAGTTCTATGACGGCATCCGCACCGCCGACATCCATGAAACCATTATCAAAGCAGCGGCCGACCTGATCTCGCGTGAAAGCCCGGATTATCAATATCTGGCCGCGCGCCTGGCTATTTTTCACCTGCGTAAAAAAGCCTACGGCCAGTTCGAACCGCCAACGCTATTGGCTCACGTCGCCAAAATGGTCGACATGGGTAAATACGATAGGCACCTGCTGGAAGACTATAGCGCCGAAGAGTTCGCCGAGATGGATGGCTTCATCGATCACTGGCGCGACATGAACTTCTCTTATGCCGCGGTCAAGCAGTTGGAAGGGAAATATCTGGTGCAGAACCGCGTGACCGGCGAAATCTACGAGAGCGCCCAGTTCTTGTATATTCTGGTCGCCGCCTGCCTGTTTTCCGGCTATCCGCGTGAGACCCGTCTGGATTACGTGAAGCGTTTCTATGATGCGATCTCGACGTTTAAAATTTCATTGCCGACGCCGATTATGTCCGGCGTGCGCACGCCAACCCGTCAGTTCAGCTCTTGTGTTCTGATCGAGTGCGGCGACAGCCTGGATTCCATCAACGCGACCTCCAGCGCGATCGTAAAATATGTGTCCCAACGTGCGGGCATCGGTATCAACGCCGGTCGCATTCGTGCGCTGGGCAGCCCGATCCGCGGCGGCGAAGCCTTCCATACCGGCTGTATCCCATTCTATAAACATTTCCAGACCGCGGTGAAATCCTGTTCGCAGGGCGGCGTGCGCGGCGGCGCGGCCACGTTGTTCTATCCGTTGTGGCATCTGGAAGTGGAAAGCCTGCTGGTATTGAAAAATAACCGTGGCGTGGAAGGCAACCGCGTCCGTCATCTCGACTATGGCGTTCAGATCAACAAGCTGATGTATCAACGTCTGGTGAAAGGTGAAGAGATTACGCTGTTCAGCCCATCGGACGTGCCGGGACTCTATGACGCCTTCTTCGCCGATCAGGATGAATTCGAACGTCTCTACGTGCAGTATGAACAGGATGACGGCATCCGTAAGCAGCGTATCAAAGCGGTCGAGCTGTTCTCGCTGATGATGCAGGAACGCGCCTCGACGGGCCGTATCTATATCCAGAACGTAGACCACTGCAATACCCACAGTCCGTTTGACGCCGGCGTGGCTCCGGTGCGTCAGTCCAACCTGTGCCTGGAAATCGCCCTGCCGACCAAGCCGCTGGAAGACGTTAACGACGAAAACGGTGAAATCGCGCTCTGTACGCTGTCCGCCTTTAACCTCGGCGCTATCGACAGCCTTGACGATCTGGAAGAGCTGGCGACGCTGGCGGTACGCGCGCTGGATGCGCTGCTGGATTACCAGGATTACCCGATCCCGGCCGCCAACCGCGGGGCGATGGGCCGCCGCACCCTGGGCATCGGCGTCATTAACTTTGCCTATTATCTGGCGAAAAACGGCGTTCGTTATTCTGACGGCAGCGCCAACAATCTGACGCATAAAACGTTTGAAGCCATTCAGTACTATCTGCTGAAAGCCTCTAACGTACTGGCGCGCGAGCAAGGCGCCTGCCCGTGGTTCAACGAAACGACCTACTCTCAGGGCGTATTGCCGATTGATACTTACAAACGCGATCTTGACGCGATTTGCAACGAACCGCTGCATTATGACTGGGAAACGCTGCGTAACGACATTAAAGAATACGGCCTGCGCAACTCTACGCTGTCCGCGCTGATGCCGTCTGAAACCTCTTCGCAAATTTCCAACGCCACCAACGGTATTGAACCGCCGCGGGGTCACATCAGCGTTAAGGCGTCTAAAGACGGTATTCTGCGTCAGGTAGTGCCTGAGTATGAAAGACTGAAAGACGCTTACGAACTGCTGTGGGAAATGCCTAACAACGACGGTTATCTGCAACTGGTCGGTGTGATGCAGAAATTTGTCGATCAGGCCATTTCGTCCAACACTAACTACGATCCGTCGCGTTTCCCGTCGGGAAAAGTGCCGATGAAGCAGTTACTGAAAGACCTGCTGACGGCGTATAAGTTTGGCGTAAAAACGCTCTACTATCAAAACACCCGCGACGGTGCGGAAGATGCGCAGGACGATCTGCTGGCTGAGCCGCAGGACGACGGTTGCGAAGGCGGAGCCTGTAAGATTTAAGCCTTTTATAAAGGTTGCTGACAAAACACTCCCTCCCCAGTGAAGGAGATGGCTGGGGTGGGGTTGATTCAGTCAACCTCAGTCAGGTATGCAAACGCTTCATTTTTATGGCGGGCCGCCGCAGGCGGCGTTAAAAAATGCTGCGGCATTTTTTGGAGAGATCAATGGCCTATACCACTTTTTCACAGAATAAAAACGACCAGCTACTGGAACCCATGTTCTTTGGTCAATCGGTTAACGTTGCCCGTTACGATCAGCAAAAATACGAAATCTTTGAAAAGCTGATTGAAAAGCAGCTCTCTTTCTTCTGGCGCCCGGAAGAGGTGGACGTTTCCCGCGATCGTATCGATTATCAAGGGCTGCCAGAGCATGAAAAACATATTTTTATCAGCAATCTGAAATACCAGACTCTGCTGGATTCCATTCAGGGGCGCAGCCCGAACGTGGCGCTGCTGCCGCTGATCTCCATTCCTGAGCTGGAAACCTGGGTGGAAACCTGGGCGTTTTCCGAAACCATCCACTCCCGCTCCTACACGCATATCATCCGCAACATCGTCAACGATCCGTCGCTGGTGTTTGACGACATCGTCACCAATGAAGAGATCCTGAAACGCGCCAAGGACATTTCCGGTTATTACGACACGCTTATCGAGATGACCGGTTACTATCACCTGCTGGGCGAAGGGACGCATCAGGTGAATGGTAAAACCGTTACCGTTAATCTGTATGCGCTGAAAAAGAGTCTGTATCTGTGCCTGATGAGCGTCAACGCGCTGGAAGCGATCCGCTTTTACGTCAGCTTCGCCTGCTCGTTCGCCTTCGCCGAACGTGAACTGATGGAAGGCAACGCGAAAATCATCAAGCTGATCGCGCGTGATGAAGCGCTGCACCTGACCGGCACCCAGCATATGCTGAACCTGATGCGTTCAGGCCATGACGATCCGGATATGGCCCAGATTGCGGCAGAATGTCAGCAGGAGTGTTATGACCTGTTCGTGCTTGCCGCACAGCAGGAAAAAGAGTGGGCGGAATATCTGTTCCGCGATGGTTCGATGATTGGCCTGAACAAAGATATTCTGTGTCAGTACATTGAATACATCACCAACATCCGTATGCAGGCCGTGGGTCTGTCGCTGCCGTTTGAAACGCGCACCAACCCGATTCCGTGGATTAACGCCTGGCTGGTTTCCGATAACGTGCAGGTTGCCCCGCAGGAAGTGGAAGTCAGTTCTTATCTGGTGGGTCAGATTGATTCTGAAATCAATGCCGATGACCTCAGCGATTTCCAATTGTAATCATGACGGCGTCAACCATTACCCTGCGCGCCTCCGGCGCGCAGTTCACCTGTTCCGACCGACACGCCTCCCTGCTGGATGCGCTGGAATCCCAGCGGATGAGCGTCGAGTATCAATGCCGCTCCGGTTATTGCGGCTCATGCCGTATCCGCTTGCTCAAGGGTAACGTGGTATACCGTCAGGCGCCGCTGGCGTGCGTTCAACAGGGAGAGATCCTTCCCTGCTGCTGTATGCCCGTCAATGACATTGAACTGGATATGTAGTGTGTGCCGCGATAGGGATTACGCCTGCGTCTGTTCCGCCGCAACAGGCTGTTCGGCCAGCCAGCCGAGCACCTCGTCGATGCCAAGCACATCCGCATAGCGGGCATTGAGATCCAACAGGGTGAAATCCAGTACGGACTGACTTCTGTCGCCGACAATTTCCCGCGGCACCACCACATGAAACCCGGCCTGGAACGCCTCAATCGCCGTGGCGCGCAGGCTGCCGCTGGCGGTCACGCCCCCCAGGATCACCGTATCCACGCCCTGCTGCTTCAGCCACATCGTCAGATCGTGACCGTGCAAATCCGAGATATAGCAGGTGGACTGCATCCGATCGAACGCAATATCCTCCACAGCCGCATCGGCCTGATTCAGGTAGGCGTCATCCGTCAACACGGTGATAGAGGAAAATTTTTTTCCCCACATGCGGGAAAAAGGGTGATCTTCCTGATAAACCGTGCGGGTAAACACCGTCGGTGACTGGTGTAGCCTGGCCGCTCCCAGCAGTCGACACAGCGCGGTTTTATTAAACGGCGTATTGATCGCCAGCGTGGAGCCCGAATCCATAAAAGCATAGGTCACATCCCGTATCAGAATGGCCGCCTTGGCGCCAAAACCAATTTTGCTGGCGAAACCGGTCTGTGAATAAATGCGCTGAATTTCATCGGCCAGATAGCGGCGCTGGCCGCCGGGAGTATAAACCACCTTGAGGCCGTAGGTTTTCACCTCGCCATTTTCCTCCAGGCGCCTCAGGGTGCTGGCGGAGATCCCCAGCATTTTCGCCGCATCAGAAACCGTCAATAATTTATCGTACATAACACGCCATCCTGGTTAACCGAAAAAGACTGCCACGCACAAACCGTGCGCTTAAAAAACAGGCGTGTTTAAGATTGCTGACAAAGTCGCCTGTAAGCCTGAGATACACGGGGCGACCACGGGGCGAGGCGTCCCTGCGGGAACCTCATCCCCGTGTTTCCCCTAAAATCTAACGTTGTCAATGGCCTGAAACGCGGGCGTCTTTCAACGCCGCTTGCGGCGGCCCATCATCAAAAAATCATAATGTATTTATCGCCCGCCGAGTCGACCGGCGGGCGGCTTATTTTCAATGCTGGCAGACCGGAGGTAAATAAGCATGCCAATCGGTCATCTGCTGATAGTACAGCCCTAAATCCACCAGCGCCTGTTCGTTGCCATGCCGGGCCACCCACTGCATGCCGATAGGCAATTGCGAACGGGAAAAACCAACCGGCAGCGTCAGCGTCGGCACGCCGGCGTTGGTGAACGGCATATTAAACGCCGGCGAACCGGTAAGCGCCAGGCTATAAGGCGCCAGCATCGACGTAGCGGGCGTCATCAGGATATCCACCTCGGCAAACAGCGCGGCCAGTTCCTCACGGTAACGGGCCCGCGTCTGCTGGGCCTGCAGATACTCATGGGCGGAAATAGCCAACCCCTGTTGCAGGAACTCCTGTAAATAAGCACCGAATAATGTCGGCGTTTGCAGGAATGTCGAGCGGTGATAGGCCGCGCATTCGGCCTGCATCACTACCTGGTGCGCCTGACAGGCCGCGTCAAAACTCGCCGGCAGCGCAATACTACGCAGCCGAACGCCGCCTGCCGCCAGTTCATCCATCGCCCGCCGGCAGGCGGCGCCGACCTCATCATCCACGTTGGCGAACCACGGATGTTCCACGATGCCGACAGTATAATCATGCTTTTCCCTTAATTGCAGCGGCGTATAAGGCAGATTTTGCGTGGTTTCATCTCTAGGGTCCGGCCCTGACAGCGCGTTATACACCAACGCCGCATCTTCAACGGTGTGAGTAAAGGCGCCGACATGATCCAGCGACCAGCTGGCCGGAATAACCCCGGCTTTACTGATACGGCCATAGGTTGCCTTGAGCACCGTGACCCCGTTAAACGCCGCCGGACGGGACAGCGATCCGGCCGTCTGCGTACCCAGCGTCATTAGCGCCATGCGCGCGCCAAGCGCAGCGGCGGAACCGCTGCTTGAGCCACCGGGCGTATGCTGTGGATTCCAGGCGTTGCCGGTTTCCGGCGGCGTGCCTAAATTGGCGAACTCCGTGGTAGTCAGCTTACCGAGCAACAGCGCCCCCATCTCATCCAGCCGGTCGATAACGCTGGCGTTCTCGGTGGAGATCGCCCCCTGACAGACTTTAGAGCCGCCCTCGGTGGGCAGTCCGCGGGTGTGGAAGATATCCTTGGCGCCATAGGGAATGCCAAATAGCGCGGGTTTGCAGGCAATCGCCGCCATCTGCCGGTCCAGCTCCGCCGCCCGTCGTCTGGCGCCGTCACGATCGAGATAACGCCAGGCTTTGATCTGCACATCGCGTTCGTCGATACGCGTCAGAAAATGACTCAGCAACTCCCCCGGCGAAATTTTGCCTGCGGCCAACAGCCGCCGGGTGGCGGCAATGGTGGCGAAAGGAGAAGAGTCCAACATCTTTTTCATAGAGCCGATCCTTAATCAGGGTTTGCTGGCGAACTGACCATCAACAATCTGTTCATAAGGCATATCCTGCGTGATATTGCCGACGAATTTCTGGATGTCGATGGCGGTGGTGAATGCCTGGGGAGAAATCACCGCGTTAGCGGGATAGACATTACTGTCGATCATGCGTTGCACCGCCGCATCCACTATTGTGCCGTCCAGAGAGGCGAACTCCAGACGGGCCACCTTTTTCGCTTCATCCGGGTGCTGGTGAATAAAAGCCAGAGACTCATTGATGGATTTGACGAAACGCGCGACCAGTTGCGGATTGTCGGCGATGAGTTTCTCCGAAGTATTGATGGTGGAGAACGCATACTCGGGATAGTCGCGGGTAAAGTCATAAATCACCTTCAACCCCTGACCTACGCCCTGATCGGCCTGGGGTTCATAGACCACCGCGACATCCGCCCGGCCGGCCAGCAGTGGTCCCAGCTCCGAACCGTTCTGCACTTCGTTAATCGTGACGTCTTTTTTGGGATCCAAACCCTGTTGTTGCAGTAAACGCATCAGCAGGGTGTGGGAAGTCCCGGGCGCCAGGCCGGAAACCAGTCGTTTTCCCTTCAGATCGGCAGGCGAATTAAAGGTAAAGTCCGGCTTGGCCAGTATCCATACCGGCGCGCTGTTGGCGACGGCGCTGACAGCCTTGGCCTGACCGCCTTTCTGCTGAGCGAATCCCACATGTTCAGGACCGTGCACCGAGAACTGCGCCTCGCCGGACAACACGGCCGCCAGCGCGGTGGGACCGGAGCCCGCCGAGCGGATAGTCGCCACATCAATCTGGTTCTGAGCAAACATTCCCTGATGCTTCGCCACATAAACCGGTAGATACAGCAGCGTGTGAAACGCCTCGGTTACCAGCACGCGATCGGCCTTGCCATCGGCGGCGAAACCGCCGGCGGAGCCCAGGGTAAAGACGGCGGCACACAGCCATGAAACAATTTTATTCATCTGTGAATTCCTTCGAGTAATGGATTACTGAATAAGCCAACGGCGGACTAACGATTAACCGACTGGCGCTCCCAAGGCAGCAGCCAGCGCTGTAATTGGATAACCAGCAGATAAAGCACGATAGCGACGAACAACAAGGTAAAGACGCCGACCCACACCACGTTGAGGTTGAACAGGTTGCCGGCGACGAAAATCATTTTGCCCAGGCCATAATCGGAAGAGATAAATTCGCCCCCGATATCGGCAATCAGCGCGAAGCCGATATTCAGACGGAAGGCGGAGATGATCCATGGCAGCGTGGACGGGATCACCACCTTACGGAAAATCTGGTTCTTATTGGCGCCCAGCGAACGCATTAAGTTCACCTGGCTGTCGTCAATCTGATGCGTTCCCTGCCACGCCGACAGCAATGCCACGATATAGGTGGCGATAAACGCCAGGGCGATTTTGGAAAACATCCCGGAGCCGAACCAGATAATAATGATCGGCGCCAGCGCGATTTTCGGCAGTCCGTTCAAGGCGATGAAAAACGGATCGAGAATGCGCGCCAGCGTAGGCGAATACCACAGCAGCAGTCCGGACAGCGATCCCAGCAGGCTGCCCAGCACAAATCCGGTCACCGTGGCGTAAACCGTGACATAGGCGTTGGTCAGCAGTTCACCATTAGCCAGCAAACGGACAAATTCATGCCAGATCCCCGCCGGCGATCCCATCAGAAAAGCATTGACCACGCCGGTTTCTACGCCGTACTGCCATAGCGTCACCATCCCGATAAGGATCAATGCCCGCCAGCTATTATCTTTCAGCAGCGCCAGCGCTTTCTTTTTGCGCCGACGGCTCAAAGCCGATGGATTGGCGCGCGTTTTATCCGTGGCGGTAACAGGCATATTCATGACCGGCCCCCCAACTGAATGTCCATGTCGCCCCATATCGCATCGAAAAACTGTTGATAGCGCGGATCCTTACGGGCGCCGATGGCGGAGCCATGTTGCTTGGCCAAGCCGACTTCATAGGTTTTCTTATTCCACGTCGGCCGCTGCGACATCACCACGATACGATCGGACATGGAAATGGCCTCGCCGATATCGTGGGTGATCAGCACCACCGTTTTGCCGTATTCATTAAGAATCGACAGGATCTCTTCCTCCAGCACCAGACGAGTCTGGTAATCCAGCGCGGAGAACGGCTCATCAAGCAGAATGATGTCAGGATCGATCACCAAAGTGCGGATCAGCGCCGCTCTCTGACGCATCCCGCCGGAGAGCGTGGACGGATAGGCGTGGGCGAAATCTCCCAGGCCGTATTTCAGCAGATAGGCCATGGCCCGTTCATGGCGCTCTTTCTTCGGCACTTCGCTGATTTCCAACCCCAGGCAAACGTTATCGAGGATGGTGCGCCAGGGAAACAGCAGATCCTTTTGCAGCATATAACCCACCCGGCCTTTCTTGGGCATCGCGTAATATTGGTCAAATACCTGGATCTCGCCGGCGGTGGGCGTCAGCAGCCCGGCGATCATGTTGAACATCGTGCTCTTGCCACATCCGCTGGGGCCGACAATACTGATAAATTCCCGGTGATAAATATCAATCGTGATGTCTTTAATCACATCCACCACGTTTTCATCATGATCCAGAAACTGCTTTTTTACTCCCCTCATCGAGATAGCGACCGGAGGCGGCGCGGGGGCGGTTGTCGATGTGTTGTTTATTGCAGGTGAAAGACTCATCACATACTCCTGATTAACAGCATTCCCAGAGACGCCATTGCCGCAGCACGGATGCATCGCCGGATATAGACCAAGAATGAAGGAAGTCGGTTGCGCAGGATCACCGTAGCAAAAACTTTTCAAACTTGTCTAATACGACAAACTTATCAAACTTGTCATTTTTGCTCATCCGCTTTTCCAGCGATGGCGCAAGGGCCAGACAAAAACGGCGAAAACGGTAAAACAACGGAAAATAACCACGGAACCCACTGATCCGCCCGCGCTTGGGTTACACTAGCGGTAGATAAAACAACCAGGAGGTTTTAGATAATGCTTACCGTCATTCCCGTATTGATCTTTGTGGCGCTGATCATCGTCTGGTCAGGAATTAAAATCGTACCGCAGGGCTACCAATGGACAGTTGAACGCTTCGGCCGCTATACCAAAACGTTGATGCCAGGTCTTAATCTGGTGGTGCCGTTCATGGACCGCGTTGGCCGGAAAATCAATATGATGGAACAGGTGTTGGATATTCCGTCCCAGGAAGTCATTTCGCGCGATAACGCCAATGTCGCTATCGATGCGGTCTGCTTTATTCAGGTGATCGACCCCGCGCGGGCGGCGTATGAAGTCAGCAATCTGCAACAGGCGATCGTCAACCTGACCATGACCAACTTCCGTACCGTGCTGGGTTCGATGGAGCTGGATGAAATGCTCTCCCAGCGCGACAGCATCAACAGCCGCTTACTGCATATCGTCGATGAAGCCACCAACCCGTGGGGCGTTAAGATTACCCGTATTGAAATCCGCGATGTGCGTCCGCCGGCCGAGCTGATTGCGGCGATGAACGCGCAGATGAAAGCGGAACGTAACAAACGCGCCGATATTCTTGAAGCCGAGGGCGTTCGTCAGGCCGCCATTCTGCGGGCCGAGGGGGAAAAACAGTCGCAAATACTGAAGGCGGAAGGGCAACGGCAGTCCGCCTTTTTAGAAGCCGAAGCGCGTGAACGTGCGGCGCAAGCGGAAGCGCAGGCGACTAAAATGGTGTCGGAGGCGATCGCCGCGGGCAACATTCAGGCGATCAACTATTTTGTGGCGCAAAAATATACCGACGCGCTGCAACAAATCGGTTCATCCAACAACAGCAAGGTCATCATGATGCCGCTGGAAGCCAGTAACCTAATGGGCGCCATCGGCGGTATTACCGAACTGATTAAAGATAGCCAAGACAGCCGGAGTAAATAATGGGTATTGAACTGGTGATGGAAAATGCGCACTGGTTCTGGCTGTCGCTCGGTGGCCTGTTGCTGGCGGCCGAGATGCTGGGCGCCAGTGGTTATCTGTTATGGAGCGGGATATCGGCGGTGCTGGTTGGGCTGCTGGCCTGGCTGATGCCGATAGGCTGGCCGTGGCAAGGCATTGCATTCGCCGTTCTGACCATCATCACCGCCGTGCTGTGGTGGTACTGGCTGCGTAAGCGCACGCTTGCCCGCCCGGCCTCCGCGCTGAACCAGCGCGGACAGCAGTTGATCGGGCGGCGCGCCACGCTGATCGAACCCACGGTGGATGGTTTCGGACGCGTCAGAATCGGCGACAGCACCTGGCGGGTCAAATCAGAGCCAAACCTGGCTGCCGGAACCCATGTTGAAGTGATTGCCATTGAAGGCATTACGCTGCACGTGCGCCCGGTTACGCCGCAACCCCAGGATTGACGGGATTCCTCGCCTCGTTCTGGCGTGAAAAAAACACGCCAGAACCTTAATGCCGTTAGCTTAAGTTTGACGTTAGGGAAACACGACGCCGAGGTCAACGCTTACGGTACTTCGCGTCGTGGTCTCCCCGTGGATACCACGCCTTAAACGCGCTCAACAATCATTGCCGTTCCCTGCCCGCCGCCAATACACAGCGTCGCCAACCCCAGCGCTTTGTCTCTGGCCTCCATAGCATGCAGCAGCGTCACCAGAATACGAGCGCCGCTGGCGCCAATCGGATGCCCCAGCGCAATCGCCCCGCCGTTCACATTAACCTTTTCCTCATCGAAACCCAGCACCTTTCCTACGGCCAGAAACTGGGCGGCAAACGCTTCGTTCGCTTCAATCAGATCGATATCCGACAGGCTTAAGCCCGTGCTTTTCAGCACGTTCAACGTTGCGGGTACCGGCCCCATACCCATGATATCCGGCCCGACGCCAGCGCTGGCATAACCGCGGATACGCGCCAGAGGTTTCAGCCCCAGATCGCGGGCACGCTGTTCGGACATCACGATCAGCGCCGCCGCGCCATCATTGATACCGGAGGCATTGCCCGCAGTCACCGAACCATTTTTATCAAATGCCGGACGCAATGCGGCCAGTTTTTCCTGCGTGGTCTCAGCCCGTGGGTGCTCATCCGTATCGAAAATAACCTCACCTTTCCGTCCTTTAATCACGATAGGGGTAATTTCCTTGGCAAACGCGCCTTTTGCTATCGCCGCTATCGCTTTTTGCTGGGAGGCCAACGCGGCGCTATCCTGCTGCTCACGGGTAATATTGTACTCTTTCGCCACATTTTCGGCCGTAATCCCCATGTGATAGCCATTAATGGCGCAAAGCAGGCCATCCTGCAAAATAACGTCCTGGAGATGGCCATTGCCAAGGCGATACCCCCAGCGGGCCTTGCTATCAAGCAGATAGGGCGCCTGGCTCATACTTTCCATGCCGCCGGCCAGCACGACATTTGCGTCTCCTGAACGGATAGCCTGCGCGGCCAGCGCCACGCTTTTCAGGCCGGAACCACAGACTTTGTTCACGGTGAATGAACTGATTTCTTTCATAATCCCGCCTTTTAACGCCGCCTGGCGCGCCGGATTCTGTCCCAACCCCGCCTGTAAAACATTTCCCATAATAACTTCATCAATCACGCCGGCCGCTATACCGGCCCGGCGGATTGCTTCACGGATAACATGCGCGCCCAGATCGGCGGCTGACACGCTTGCCAAACCGCCGTTAAAACTGCCTACCGCAGTACGGGCGGCACTGACAATAACTGCATTATTCATTATTTGTATTCCTTATGATGAGGGTCAGAGTAGCGTGAGACCAATAACGAAAATGACGCCGGAGAACAGCAAAGCGGTAACGCAATATCCCATAATGTCGCGAACCCCCAGCCCGGCAATGGCCAGCGCAGGCAGCGCCCAGAATGGTTGAGCCATATTCATCCACTGTTCGCCATAGGCGATGGCCATAGTGGCTTTCCCCAGATCGGCGCCCAGAGCCTGAGCGGCGGGAAGAACGAACGGCCCTTGAATGACCCAGTGTCCGCCACCGGAAGGCACGGAAAAGTTAATCAGCGCGGAACTGAAGAACGCCATGACGGGGAAGGTGTCTTTGTTGGCGATATTGATGAACCACTCGGTAATCATGCCGCCGAGGCCGGAGTGCTCCATCATCAGTTGGATGCCGGCATAGAAAGGAAACTGCACCAGAATACCGGAGGTACTACGCGCGGCGGCGGAAATGGCCCGCATATACGCCATCGGCGTTTTATGCAGTAACATGCCGCCGATCAGAAACATCAAATTGACCGTATTGATCGTGATATTGAAACCGTTTTGCCAAAAGTACATGCCGAGATAGGCCACGCCCAGCGCGACGATAATCAGCGTAATAATCCGGCTTTCTTCCAGCTTTTCCGCTATTGAAGCATTGGCCGGCAGTTTCTTCTGAAAATCGGGCTCCTCTTCCAATAAAGCGGGATCGATAGCGATCACGTTTTCTGACTTCGGCATCATCATTCTGGTCACAAAAGGCATGACGACAATCAGCCCAATCGTGATGAAGAAGTTATAGCCGGTCAGCAGAGTCTCACTGATGGGGATGATGCCGGCAATATGCTCCACCGGATTACCCGGCGTCGCCGCCAGCAACGGCATTGAACCTGAAAAACCCCCGCCCCAGGAAAGGAACCCGATGTAGGCGCAGGCGATCAACAGCGGATAGTCAGAGCCAGGTACGCGGCGAGCTACCTCGCGGGCAAACATCGCGCCCACAATCAGCCCGAATCCCCAGTTGATCACACAGGCGACCAGACCAAAGAACGTTACCAGCATTACGCCCTGAACCGGCGTTTTTGCCAGTGAAGCAATATTTTTCAATACCCGTTTAACCGGCGGTGAACTGGCCAGCGCATGACCGGTAACAATGATCAGCGCCATCTGCATTCCGAATCCGAGCAGATTCCAGAAGCCATCACCCCACATTTTCACCATGTCCATCGGCGTATGCGGCGTAAACGTCAGCCCGATGATAAACATCAGAATAGTCAGCAACATCGCGAAGATAAGCGGATCGGGCAGATAACGGCTGACGACCGTTGTCATCCCCCTGGAAATTTTTCCGATCATGATGCCGCCTCGTTCATGACAACCGGCATCACCTTCAGATTGTCGGCAACGATAAATTTGGCCGCGGTTTTCTCTTTCACCGTGTCCAAAGATACGCCCGGAGCCAGTTCAGTGAGCGTAAGTTGTCCGTTGTCGAACACAAATACGGCAAGCTCCGTCACCACCATGTCGACTTTATTTTTAGCGGTCAGCGGTAATGTGCACTGCGCCAACAGTTTGGGTGAACCATCTTTTGCGCAATGCTCCATGGCGATGATGACTTTGCGGGCTCCGGTTACCAGATCCATCGCCCCTCCCATACCGGGCACCATTTTTCCGGGCACCATCCAGTTAGCCAGATTCGCCTGCTGATCGACCTGTAACCCGCCGAGTACGCTGACATCCACATGACCGCCGCGGATCAGAGCAAAAGAGAACGCGCTGTCGAACATCGCCGCCCCCGGCCGCATGCCGCAAGGTTGTCCGCCGGCATTAACCAGACTGGGGTGCGGCTCCTCTATCGGCCCCAGCCCCAGAAAGCCATTTTCAGATTGAAGGGTGATATCCATATTTTCCGGCAGGTAATTGGCCACCATCGTTGGCAACCCGATTCCCAGATTGACGATATCGCCATCCTGTAATTCCTGCGCTACGCGTTGAGCAATGAGTGTCTTGGTATTCATGCGTCAGCCTCCATGGGAACGACGATGTGATTGATCAGGGCGCCGGGGGTTACAACAACGTCCGGCGAGATATCGCCGATATTGACCAACTCATCCGGTTCAACGATGACGCGATCCGCCGCGAGTGCGATAAGCGGATTGAAATTACGGGCGGTGAGTTCATAGGTGAGATTGCCAAACAAATCAGCGATGTGAGCCTGGACTAACGCCAGATCCGCCCGTAATGGCAGTTCCAACAAATAGTCGACGCCACTTTGGGTAATCTTTTGTTTTCCCTCTTCAACCACGGTGCCAACACCGGTAGGCGTCAGCACGCCGCCTAGCCCGGCGCCCCCGCAGCGAATGCGTTCGGTCAACGTTCCCTGGGGAACCAGTTCGATATCAATTTCTCCGGCGATCATGCGCCGTCCCGTTTCAGGATTAGTGCCAATATGAGAGGCAATAACCTTTTTCACGCGTCCATTGGTAATTAACGGACCAATTCCGGTATCAACAAAAGCCGTGTCGTTGCAAATCAGCGTAAGTTCTTTTACGCCGGAATCGAGTAATGCATCAATTAATCGAGGCGGAGTGCCTATTCCCATAAAACCGCCGACCATGATTGTCATGCCATCATTAAAATATTGAGCGGCCTGAGATATTTTTATTCTTTTATCTTTCATTATGACTCCTTGGTTTATATCCAATAAAAAATGGATCTATTCAGGAATTGCAAAGCACAGGCCAGTTTTTTCAGCAAAGACCCAAAATCGCAACACAATGAAATGAAAGGAATAAAAAACAAAATCTAAGATTTCAAGAAATAAAACGGGAAAGATGATGTGAAATTAAACGTCGAAAGTGCGCACATAAATTTGCACACAGAACGAATACTTTGGTGAAGTGGATCACATAATAAAAAAGGCCGACCAAGAACAGGCCAGCCTTAACAATAACATTACATTAATCATGGATTTGTTTTTATTCAATACAATACTCTTGTAATTTATAAATTAATGCACGCCGGCTAATGCCTAATATTTTTGCGGTTTGAACCCGATTACCTTGATTATTATTCAACACCCGGAAAATCAACTCCCGCTCGTAGGATTTCATTCGTTCTTTCAGACTCAGACCGCCATCTTCAATGGGATCGGACATATCATCTTGCGGGTCGTTATCCCTTACCTGCTGCACCTGTTCCGGCAGATCGTCAGCGAAAATCATAAATCCGGTGCTCATGATCACGGCGCGCTCAATAGCATTCTCCAGCTCACGGACATTTCCCGGCCAGCTATATTTTTCAAGCGCAACAATGGCGCTAATATCCAGCCCAATAATTTCCTTGCCGTTCTCCGCGCTGAACTTATGTAAAAAATGCTGCGACAGCAAAGCAATATCTTCCGGTCTGTCTCTAAGAGGAAGTGAGGATAAATGCATCACGTTTAAACGATAAAACAAGTCGTGCCGAAACTCGCCGTTATCAATCATTTCAGGTAAATTTCGATTAGTTGCGGCGACAATGCGAATATCAGTTTTAATCGTCCGGCTTCCGCCAAGCCTTTCAAATTCCCGCTCCTGCAAAACGCGTAAAAGTTTTACCTGCAAGTTATGGGGCATCTCGCCTATCTCATCCAGCAGTAGGGTTCCACAGTGCGCACGTTCAAACAGTCCTTGTCGTTGCATTTGCGCGCCGGTGAACGCTCCTTTCTCGTGACCGAACAGTTCGCTTTCCAGTAGCGACTCGGGCAAAGCTCCGCAATTCACTCGAATAAACGGCCCGTTCGCCCTGGCGCTATTATAATGAATGGCCTTGGCAATCAATTCCTTGCCAGTCCCGCTTTCGCCAGTAATCAGCACCGTGGCGTTACTTTGGGCAACCTTGGCGATATCGCGGCATAATTCCATCATCTTGGGGTTATTGGTCAGAATGCGATCCCAGGTATAGCTTTCCGACAACTCGCGGTGCAGCAAATTAATTTCCTGCTTCATATCACGTAATTGCAACGCCCGGCTCATTAGCAGTTTTAACTCATCCAGCTCAAACGGCTTTATCACATAGTCGAAGGCTCCGAGCCGCAAGGCTTCAACCGCCGTCTCCACCGCGGCGTAGGCCGTCATCAGAATGATAGGAATATCCTGCTGAATTTCCCTCATACGTTTCAGTGCATTGATGCCGTTAACATTGGGCATTCTGATATCCATCAGCACAATGTCGGGCTGCTGCTCCCGGTAGACAGAGATGGCCGATTGTCCATCTCCGGAACAGATGACATGATGACCGTCATTGGAAAATACCGCAGTCAGCATCCGGCGGACGCTCTCTTCATCATCCACAATAAGAATACGATACGCTTGGGTCATTGCGCGCTCCTGCTACACTTCAGAATCGGAAGAATCAGTGTTACCGTCGTGCCATGCTGCGGCTGGCTTTCTATAGTAATGTCGCCGTTGTGGGCGGTTATAATACGTTGGGCAATAGAGAGCCCGAGCCCGGTACCGGTCGGTTTGGTGGTGAAAAATGGCGTGAATATCTTTTCCATGACATCGGGGGCGATGCCAATTCCGCTATCGCGAATTTTGATTTGTAATTTATCGTCACCATATCGTCGGGTGGAAACGTTAATCTCGCCCCGCGCCGGGATCGCCTGAACGGCATTAATCATTAAGTTCAGGATCACCTGTTTCAGCAATTCAGCATCCGCTTCAATATCCGGCAGTGTTTCATCCAGCGTGATGGTGAAATCAACCCGGTTATCCAGACCGTGCGTATGCACCAGCAGCAACGTTTCGCGAATCAGCGGATTAATGGCAATACACTGATAGAGGCGGGAATGCGGCCTGGCAAAATCAAGTAATTGCTGTATCACATTATTAATGGAACGAACTTCCTTGAGGATAATGTTGATATATTCAACGCGCTGGCGATCGCGTTCCCCCTCTTTCAGATATTGTACAAAACCGCTGATGGCCGTCAGTGGATTACGCACCTCATGGGCGACACCCGCCATCAGTTCGCCCAGAGTCGCCAATCGCTCCGCCCGTTCAATTTGTTTTTGCATCTGCTTTTGTGCGGTGAGATCGGTAAAAATCACCAAGGCGCCAATAATTTCGCCTTCGGCATTCCTTAACTGACTACTGCTGGCTTTTATCTGTAAGATCTTTTCTTTCGCCGGATAATCCAATTCGACCCCGACATGCCCCACGCCATGCGTCAGAGTATCCAGCACCGGGCTTTGAAACCCCTCTTTATCAAAAACGGATTTGTAATGTTTGCCGATTAACTCTTCATTACTGTATCCGGATATCTCCTGCGCCGCCGGATTACACATGGTTATTTTACCGTAATTATCAATACTGATTACGCCATCGGCAGCGCTCTCAATGATTAACTCATTCAACGTTCTAACTTCGCGCAAATCGCGAGATAGGGTATTAATACTGGCGGCGATTCTACCCATTTCTCCATGCAGCGGCGGCAACTGTGCTTTTAAGTCAACGGGAAGTTGACTTAACCCGGATTCAATTAAATCAACGTCACGGGTAAGACGCCGGGAAAAACTGATAATCAGGAAAAGACTAATCATCAAGCCAATGGTAATAACCGTAATAATACTGATGTCCATTGCCATGGCTTGCTTATTAATATCATTGGAAAGTTCATTAGCCCAAATATAACCGATTATTTCGCCATGCCGAATAATCGGCATCATGGCATTCATGATATCTCCTCTGACCTGAAAACCCGATTTAATCAACGGTTTTCCCGTCAGCATGACCTGCCTGCCCGGATGTTCTGCTGAAATAGAGGCACCGACGGTATTACCGTATTGCTCCTGCGGCGCATAAGTAATAATTGCGTCTAACGATTTGCTGTAATATCCGGCGCCGACATTCAAAAATGTCCGCGTTATTTTATCCGTCGTCGCAGACAAATGCTGATTCAGGGCATGGATACGTTCGGAGCGGGGAAGATCGGCGAATTGTTCTAATTTATCACCCAGGACATCATCCAAAAGCTGAGTGACGGCATAAAGTTTTTTCTCTTTTTCCCGCAGCAATGCTTCTTTCCCCTGGACCTCCACAATATAAGCCATAATTAAAACAGGGAGAAAGACCATAAACACCGCCAGAAATATCATCTTATTACGCAAAGTATGAGGAAAAAGAGCGCATAGGGCGGTAATAATCTTAGGTGGGAACGGCGGATTCGTTTTATTAAAAACTATGCTAATGCCCGATCGTATCATGCTGGCTATTCTTCTTAGTTTATATATCACGATAGCAGTGAGGATTATAAAATCCCGTACGGGAAACAAACGCGAGACAGCTCTCTTTTCAGGATATATTCGCAATAATTCGAGTTACAGGACAAAACGTTATCGTTTTGAACAACGCGACACTGGCCCTTTACGAGCGAGACGCATTCATGGACCTCGTAACGCGGCGGCACAGCCAATCCCCTGAAGCTTACTGAAGTCGAGTTACTGGCATTCCATCATGTTTTGGCATGGCAACAACCGGCAAGATTATTGATGATCGGACAATCCGCGCCGCTGTCTCCCGGACACTGTTCCGCCAGCGCCAGCAAACGTTGGCGCATCGCCCTCAGTTCTTCAATCTGGACTTCAATTTCCGTTACTTTTTGCAGCGTGCGCGCTTTAACATCCGCGCTGCGGCGTAGCGGATCGTTAAACAGCGCGACCAGCTCCTTACACTCGTCCAGATTAAACCCGACCTGGCGAGCCTGACGCAGTAACGTCAGTTCTTCGATATGATGGGCTCTATAACTGCGGTAGCCATTTTCAGAACGCAACGGCGCGGTCAGTAGCCCTTTCTCTTCATAGAAGCGGATGGTTTTACTGGTAAGCCCGGTTTTTTTTGCCACATCGCCGATATTCATCGCTCCTCCTTACGCCTCCCCTGCGGGAAGACCGTCAATTAAAATGAGCATACGTCATCGCCAGTGAAATGTCAGAATGTCCATATCCGATCTGAATATTTACAGAAGATGTTCCCTATTTTTCAAGATAATCGCCCATGGCGTGCGGCCTTATATTGGGTTATGTACAATTGAGCGCCGGATCGGGGCTTGCCGTAAAAACCGGCAGATTGACGATGATTGAACGATATCTGGGCGGTCAAGGTACGCCAATCTGAATAAGAAAAAACGTTCCGCCAACATCATAGCGGGGATTTTAGCGCTCCCCCTTTTGATCTTCTCTCTTTTTCTGTTTTTCAGCCGCTATCAGAAATATTTCAGCTTCGGGTTTGATATGGAAAATACGATGGAAACCCTTTTCCTGATGATCATCGAATACCCGTGGGCGGTGATCTTATATGCCGTCGCATTTGCCGCTATGGTCTTCTATTTTTATCGATTAAATAGTCAGTCCATGGCGGAAGCGGATAAAATTATTCACGCGTTCATGACCCAATCGCCATCCATCATCAACCCTATTATCGGATAACAGAGTCTTGCAACCTTACCTTTACCTGGCGCATGGTGATTGAAGGGACAGGCGAAACAATATTCGAAGACCCGCGCCGCAGTCGGCAATGCGGCGCAATATTTCAAATGTCGGTCAAATTCCCCAGTCTTACGGCCACTTTCGTCAAAGCGCGATGCGGCGTCGGCGCCGATGTTAAAAGCCTGCGTTAATCAGCAAAATAATCTCTTGACCTTCCCCTTGCGGTAAGGTTTAACCTGCTTAATCATCGGTAAAAAGCAGGCTGACGGCCAGCGTATTCGACCGCCGGTTGCGCCCACAGGAGATAACGTTCATGTCACAAACTATCGTTTTGTCATTGCAGGGACTCACCTGCGGACACTGCGTACAGCGGGTTAAAAAAACGCTGGAAGAACTGCCGGATGTTGAACAGGCGGACGTCACGCTGAATTACGCCAAAGTCACGGGCGATGCAAAAACGCCGGCGCTAATCGCCAGTATCGAACAGGCCGGATACGAAGCCAGCCAGGCCGCCGCCCCGGATGTTGCTCTGCAACTTTCCGGATTGAGCTGTCAGCATTGCGTCGCCTCTACGCGTAAAGCGCTGGAAGCCGTTCAGGGCGTTGTCGCGGCAGAAGTATCCAAAGAGCAAGCCGACATCTACGGCGACGCCGATCCGGCAGCGCTAATCAGCGCGGTGAAACAGGCCGGTTATCAGGCCAGCGTATTGCAGGAGACGGCTCACCCAAAAACTGAGCCGCTGGCACAGGTAGCGACGACGCCGGAAACGCTGCCAGCGGCCCAGAATAATATTCCGGCCTCATCCGTTGACGACGCGCCTGTCGTTGACGACGACAATGTACAAATGCTGCTGCAGGGGATGAGCTGCGCCAGCTGCGTCAACCGGGTGCAGAAAGCCTTACAAGGCGTTGCCGGCGTAACGCAGGCGCGCGTAAATCTGGCCGAGCGCAGCGCGCTGGTGAGCGGACACGCGACGCCGGAAGCGCTGATCGCCGCCGTCGAACGGGCGGGCTACGGCGCCGAAATCATTCAGGATGAAGAGCAACGCCGCGCCCGCCAGCAGCAGACCTCACAACAAAACATCCGGCGTTTTCAGTGGCAGGCGGCGCTCGGCCTGCTGTTGGGGGTGCCGTTAATGCTGTGGGGCGTGCTCGGCGGCAGCATGACCCTGACGCCCGCAAGCCGCACGCCGTGGCTGATCGTCGGCGCGCTGACGCTGGCGGTCATGGTTTTCGCCGGCGGCCATTTTTATCGCAACGCCTGGCGCAGCCTGAAAAACGGCGGCGCCACCATGGATACGCTGGTCGCACTCGGCACCGGCGCGGCCTGGCTCTATTCCATTACCGTCAACCTATGGCCGGACGTTTTCCCCATGGCGGCCCGTCACCTTTATTATGAAGCCAGCGCCATGATCATCGGTCTAATCAACCTGGGTCATGCCCTGGAACAGCGCGCCCGCCAGCGCTCGTCCCACGCGTTGGAAAAGCTGTTGGATCTCACGCCCCCCACCGCCCGCGTAGTGACGCCGGACGGCGAGCAAACGTTGCCGCTGGCCGCCGTGCAAACCGGCATGACGTTACGTCTGACGACCGGCGACCGCATTCCCGTCGACGGCGAGATCCTGCAAGGGGAAATCTGGGTCGATGAAGCGATGCTGACCGGCGAGCCGCTGCCGCAACAAAAAGAGCCAGGCGATGCGGTTCACGCCGGTACGCTGGTTGCCGACGGCAGCGCCTTGTTCCGCGCCGACGCCGTCGGCAACCAGACGACGCTATCGCGCATTATCCGGCTGGTCAGACAGGCGCAGAGCAGTAAACCGGCGATCGGACAACTGGCCGATCGCATTTCCGCCGTGTTTGTGCCGGTGGTGGTGGCTATCGCCGTCATCAGCGGCGCCGTCTGGTTGTTCGCCGGACCGGCGCCGCAAATTGTCTATACGCTGGTGATCGCCACCACCGTGTTGATTATCGCCTGCCCTTGCGCCCTCGGGCTGGCGACGCCGATGTCGATTATTTCCGGGGTGGGCCGCGCGGCCGAATTCGGCGTACTGGTGCGGGATGCCGATGCCCTGCAACAGGCCAGCAAGCTGGATATTCTGGTTTTCGACAAAACCGGCACCCTGACCGAAGGCCAGCCGCGCGTGGTAGCGGTTCACACTTTTGGGGCGGCGACGGAACAACAGGCGCTAATCTGGGCGGCCTCGCTGGAACGGGGCGCCAATCATCCGCTGGCAAAATCCATCGTCAACCGTGCCGAAGGTCTTACCCTCACGGAGATCAATCAGTTCCGAACGTTGCGCGGTCTGGGAGTCAGCGGGCAAACGGCCGAGGGCGTGTCGTTGCTTCTCGGCAATCCGGCGCTGCTGAAACAGCGCCAGATTGATATCCAGGCCGGCGAGGCGTTGATCGAGGAACAGGCGCAACGCGGCATCACGCCGGTATTACTGGCGGCTGACGGTCATATCGTCGCCGTGTTCTCTATCCTCGATCCTTTGCGCGCAGACAGCGTCGCGGCTTTGCAGCGCCTGCACCAACAGGGCTATCAACTGGTGATGCTGACTGGCGATAATCCGCTGACGGCCAACGCCATCGCCAAGGACGCCGGTATCGACCGGGTGATCGCCGGCGTGCTGCCGGATGGCAAGGCTGATGCTATCAAACAGCTTCAGGCACAGGGGAAACGCGTGGCGATGATCGGCGACGGCATCAACGATGCCCCTGCGCTGGCGCGGGCGGATGTGGGGATCGCCATGGGCGGCGGCAGCGATATCGCGATCGAAACCGCGGCCATTACCCTGATGCGCCACAGCCTGCACGGCGTGGCCGATGCCTTGGCCATCTCCAAGGCCACCCTGCGCAATATGAAGCAAAACCTACTGGGCGCGTTTGTTTACAACGTACTAGGGATCCCGATTGCGGCCGGCGTACTGTATCCGCTGACCGGGACGCTGCTAAGCCCGGTGGTAGCCGGCGCGGCGATGGCGCTATCCTCCATCACCGTGGTCAGCAACGCCAATCGGCTGCTGCGCTTTAAACCCGGAAGATGAGCAGAGCGGCTGCCTGCGCCCTCAGGCATCCGCATTTTCAGCCGATTACCAGTACAACTTGCCTCCCGATGCGTTTAGCATAGATGAATGAGAATCGGGAGACGGGATCGATGAGACAATTGCTGCGCCAAATCGCCACTTTTTTGGGTTTTATCACGCCCCTGACTTACGCCTATCCCGCGGTGGATGTTCATCTGCCGGATGACCGCCAGCTTCATCTGGTCGGCAGTATTCATATGGGCAGCATGGATATGGCCCCCCTGCCCGACGCGCTGCTGAAACAGTTGCAAAGCGCCACCGCGCTGATTGTCGAAGCCGATATTTCCAACACGGGTTCGCCTTTCGAACATACCGCAGCCGCCCCTCCGCTCTCGGAACGGCTCGACCCGGCGGATTATCGCCAGCTACAGCTCATCTGCGAAAAGCTGTCGTTCAGCGAAAACCTCATTGACCGCGTTCCCGCCTGGCAGGCGGCGCTGATGCTACAGGCCCGTCAGGCGCAGTTACTGGGATTGCGCCCGGATTACGGTATCGATTATCAGTTGATTAACGCCGCTAAGGCGCAAGGGTTAAACATTATTGAACTTGAGGGGCAGCAGACGCAGGTCGATTTGCTGCAACAGCTGCCGCAGGGCGGTTTACCGCTGCTGCAAGATACCATCAGACACTGGCACGCCAACGCGCGTCTGTTGCAAACCATGGTCGGCTGGTGGCTGGATAGCAAACCGGGCAAGATGACCATGCCGCTGCCCGCCACCTTCAGTCATGAGATGAGCAACGTGCTGATGAATCAACGCAACCGGCTCTGGCAACAAAAGCTCCAGGCCCTGCCCGCCGGCAATTATGTGGTTGCAGTCGGCGCGTTACATTTATATGGTGATGACAACCTCCCCACGTTATTACAGGCCAATTGAGCGAAATATACCCGATGGATTTCAACCTGCAGGCACCCAATGCGCCTGCGAGGTGAAAGAACAGGATATCGCCCGTAAGGATATTTGAATCATGACACCGGCAATTAAACTGCTTGAGAAAAACAAGATCGCATTTACTTTACACAGCTATCATCACGACAGCGACGAAACGAATTTTGGCGAGGAAGCGGCCAAAAAACTGGGGCTGAACAAAGAGCAGGTTTACAAAACGCTATTAGTCTCGCTGAACGGCGATGCCAAGAATCTCGCCGTGGCGGTTACGCCCGTCGCCGGGATGCTGGATTTAAAGAAAGTGGCCCGCGCGCTGTCAGCCAAAAAAGCCGATATGGCCGACCCGGCCATCGCCCAACGCGTAACCGGTTATCTGGTTGGCGGCATTAGCCCGCTGGGGCAGAAAAAACGCCTGCCGACCGTGATTGACGAAGCGGCGCAACAGTTCAAAACCATTTTTATTTCCGGCGGCAAACGCGGACTGGATATCGAACTGGCGGCGGAAGATCTGGCGCGTCTGTTAGAGGCGAAATTTGCCGACGTCGCCAAGCATGAGGGCTAAGTAATACACGCTAGAAGGCTGCCCGCGTAGAGCAGCCGGAAAACCTAAAATAATCATTCAGCCAGACGGGCAAAGCCGTCGCGGATTTCCTGCTCGGGCAGATCTCTGCCGATGAAAACCAATACGCTGCTTCTTTCTTCGTCATCCCGCCATTCCCGGTCCCAGTCGGCGCTGTACAGACGTTGCACGCCTTGAAACAGCAGACGGCGCGCGTCGCCGTTAATCGCCAGAATCCCTTTGTAACGCAATAAACTATCGGCGTGATTCAGCAGGAAACTTTCCATCAGATCAGAGACCGCGGCAAGCTCAAGCGGGGTATCGAGATGAACAACGATAGACTGAATATCATTTTGCGCAGGGGCGATAAAGCGGAAGGTCGGCGTATTCAGCGCCAGTTTATCGTTAAGAATAAAGCCTTCAATATCAAATAAGACGCTTAAATCAATGTCTCCGTTCACCACGGAATAAATCGGCGCTCTGGCGTTAATGCGTTGCAGACGCTGGATCAGCGCCTCGTCTGCGCCGGCGATATCGGTTTTGGTCAGCAGAATGCGGTCGGCATAGCCGATCTGCGACTGGGCAATCGTAAACCGATCGAGTTGCTGTTGAGCGTGTACCGCATCCACCAGCGTAATGATGCCGTCCAGCACGAAACGCTCGCAGATAACGTCGTGGGAAAAGAAGGTCTGAGCCACCGGGCCGGGATCGGCCATGCCGGTACACTCGATCACCACATGGTCGAAATCCAAGGTACCGTCGTCGATGCCGTCCAGTAAATCCAGCAGCGCATCGGCCAACTCATTGGCCTGACTGCAGCAGATACAACCGTTGCTCAAGGTGGTGATTTTGCTTGCCCGTTCACCGATCAGCGCATTATCGATAGGCACTTCACCGAATTCGTTTTCAATCACGGCGATCTTATAACCATGATCGGCATTGAGCATATGCCGTAATAAGGTGGTTTTACCCGCCCCCAAAAACCCGGTCAGAATAGTGACATAGAGAGGTTGAGTCATAACAGCTCCGATTTGCTAGCAGCAACGCATTCCGCCTTTGCCATCGCCGCCGTAACGCGCCTGCTGGCGTTCGCGGAAAAATTCTTTATACGTCATCACCGGCTTATCAGGGTGATTGGTCTGCATATGTTGTACATAGGTGTCATAGTCAGGAATACCAACCAGCATACGTGCCGCCTGGCCTAAATACTTCCCTGCCTGTCCCAGATTGCCAAACATAATTACCTCCTGAAAAACGCCGAATCAGCAACACTCGTCATTCCCGAGCTATCCCCATCATTCCCGCCTACGGCCGCGGGCATGACGTTTTTTATCGCTCTGCGCGTTGCCCGTTCTTCGCCGCGCGATAAAAGCAACCCCGTATAATGTTTATACATTATACGGGGTAATTAGGATATCACCCGCTTAGTGGCTGGATGAAATCTTCACGCCGCCTTCCGGAACAGGAACGTATGGCGTTTCTTGATCCGTACGCTTAGGATTTTTGTGCGCCTCCAGCGCGGCTTTGATGCCGTAAGCAATGATGCTGTACACCACAATCAGGAATAGAATGCTCAGACCGGCGTTGGTGTAGTTATTGATAACGATATGGTTCATGTTAGCGAGCTGCTGGGCGGTTAAGTCCGCGCCGCCTTCAGCCATCTTGCCCTTGAACATGTTTGCCATATAGAAGAAACCTTCAAGCTGCGGATTGTTGCTGAACAGCTTAAGCCCCAGCGCCCAGGTGGTACAAATCAGCAGCCAGATTGCCGGCACCAGGGTTACCCAGATGTATTGTGTGCGTTTCATCTTGATCAATACCACCGTACCCAATACCAGCGCCACGGCGGCCAGCATCTGATTGGAGATACCGAACAGCGGCCACAGACTCTTCACGCCGCCCAACGGATCCACCACGCCCTGATACAGCAGATAGCCCCACAGACCCACGCACCCGGCGGTACCGATGATCCCGGCAACCAGCGAATCGGTTTTCTTCAGGAACGGTACAAAGTTACCCAGCAAATCCTGCAACATAAAGCGACCGGAACGCGTTCCCGCATCCAGCGCGGTCAGAATAAACAGCGCTTCAAACAGAATACCGAAGTGATACCAGAAGCCCATGTTGGCGCCCGGAATAATCTGATGGAATACGTGCGCAATCCCTACCGCCAGCGTCGGCGCACCGCCGGCGCGGTTCAGTATGGAAGGTTCGCCAATGTCTTTCGCCGTTTGCATAATCAGCTCTGGCGAAATGACGAATCCCCACGAACTGACGGTCGCCGCCGCGTGAACAGAAACTTCCTGCAACTGCGCCAGAATCGCCGGCGCATCGGCCGTTCCCAACTGATGCAGGTTAGGCATGGTGATCCCTAACGCCGCCGGCGGGGTATTCATCGCAAAATACAGGCCCGGTTCAATAATGGATGCCGCAACCAGCGCCATCACCGCCACGAAAGACTCCATCAGCATGGCGCCGTAACCGATGAAACGGGCGTCGTTTTCGCTAGCCAGCAGTTTCGGCGTGGTGCCGGAGGCAATCAGCGCATGGAAACCGGATACCGCGCCGCAGGCGATGGTGATAAACAGGAAGGGGAACAGCGTGCCTTTCCAGACAGGCCCAGTGCCGTCAACGAACTGGGTAACCGCCGGCATTTTCAGATCCGGGTTCAAAATCACGATCCCGATCGCCAGACCGACAATTACCCCGATTTTCAGGAAGGTCGCCAAGTAGTCACGCGGAGCCAGAATTAACCATACCGGCAACAGCGCGGAGACAAACGCATAACCAATCAAGGTGAAGGTGATGGTGGTATCTTTAAAGGTTAACGCCGGACCCCAGTACGGGTCATGCGCGATAACGCCGCCAAACCAGATCGCCATCACCAACAGCACGATACCGATCACCGAAACTTCGCCCACGCGTCCGGGGCGGATAAAGCGCATATAGATGCCCATAAACAGCGCAATCGGCACCGTTGAGCAGACGGTAAATACGCCCCACGGACTTTCCGCCAGCGCCTTAACCACGATCAACGCCAGCACCGCCAGAATGATGATCATAATTAAGAAACAGCCGAACAGCGCGATCGTTCCCGGCACCGGCCCCAGCTCTTTCTTGACGATTTCACCCAGCGAGGCGCCGTTGCGGCGCGTGGAGAGGAACAGCACCATGAAGTCCTGCACCGCACCGGCCAGCACGACGCCGCCCAACAGCCACAGCGTGCCCGGCAGGTAACCGATCTGCGCGGCCAGCACCGGTCCGACCAGCGGCCCCGCACCGGCGATGGCGGCAAAATGGTGACCGAAAAGCACATTGCGATTGGTTGGAACATAGTTCAACCCATCATTATTCACCACGGCCGGCGTCGCCCTGGTAGGGTCCAGCTTCATGACCTTCTGCGCGATATACAAACTGTAGTATCGATAGGCCACCAGATATACGGCGACAGAGGCGACAATAATCCATAAGGCGCTGACATGCTCGCCGCGGCGTAGTGCGACCACGCCCAGACAAGCAGCCCCGATGATCCCCAGGATCATCCAGGGGATGTGTTTAAGAATGGTACTGCTCTTCATAAGACATCCTTCATAAAAGTCATAATTATTTGATTTTGATGTTTATTAAATAAATCAACGTGATGACTATATTCATCACGCAGTGGGTCTGGATAAAAGGGAACGAGGTGGATGCAGCAATGGAGGCAGTACGGAGAACGACAACAGGCCGGCTTGGCGCGCCAACCGGTCTACCGGATTGAAAACAGGATTACGGATAAGTGAAAATACCAATGAAGTCGTCATCATGTTCCGCCGAAACACTGCTGGTGGCAGGACATTACGTCAGCGCCGACAGACGAACTATCGCTATTTTGCTAGCCGGTAGTATAGCGAGCTAAGCGGTTAGAATCGTCGGGTGAACGGTTGACGGGAGAATGCCGCTTACCGCTCCGTCACGATAAGCGGCGTCAACGCCGGGAAAAATTAAGCTGCGGCGTCAGAAAGGCGTGACGGAAATATTGGCGGATAGCCTGCATCGCCGGGGTAAACTTGGCGTCGCGATGCCAGGCCAATCCGACGCTCATCGGATGAACGGTATCTTTCAAAGAACGGGTTTCAATGCGCCGCCCTTCCAGCGACCAGGGCCGATAAACCAGATCGGATAAAATCGCCACGCCTGACCCATTGGCCACCATACTGCGCACCGCTTCCACCGAGCTGGTGCGCAGCATGATGCGCGGGCGATATCCGCTCTGGTCCCAATAGCGCATGGCGCTGTGATCCGCTTCATCAACCGTCAGCATGATGAACGGTTCTTTCGCCACATCGGCCAGACTCACTTCCGGCTTATCGCACAGCGGATGACGGCTAGGCAACCATAAACGCCGCTCGGAGTTGAATAACTTTTCCGAGGTGATTTCCGGGTGAGTAAGATTCGCGGTCAACACCAGCGAAATATCAAAAGAGCGATTGATCAGCCCCTGCTCAATGTCGCTACGCTCCCGTTCATTCAGGTTGATGGTGATATGCGGGAAACCGTAGGCCAGGCGTTGCAGATGAAACGGCAGAAAGTACCCCATTACCGTATAGCTGGCCGCCATATTCAGCGCGCCCTGAGTGCGATTATCCGTAAGCGGCACCATCATCGCGTCATCGACGCTGCGCAGAATGGAATAGGCGTGATTAAGAAAATAACTGCCGTTTTCAGTCAGCGTCATCCCATGAACCGAACGCAGAAACAGCTGTTTCCCCAGCATGCTTTCCAGCTCTTGAATCGCCGTGGTCACGGCCGACTGTGAAATATTTAAATGAATAGCGGCTTGAGATATTTGCCCTATCTCAGCGGTCGCGACGAAATAACGGATTTGGCGAAGTGTGATCATACTTTTCTCTTATTGTTGAAGCGTTCTGTTTTTCAGATATCAAGTTATCTAAAAATACGTCTTCCCGAATGGAAAAAATTCACTCTATATTATTTTTAAACAAAGCCATCACAAATAAGAAATAATTATGAAATATGAAATCGATCTGAATTCCGATATGGGTGAAAACTTCGGTCCATGGGCCATCGGCGATAACGTCGATAAAGAAATTATGCCTTATATAAGTTCCGCCAATATTGCCGCCGGATTTCATGCCGGCGATCCCAATACGATTAACCAGACAATTGAATTAGCGAAATATTATGACATTGCTATTGGCGCGCATCCTGGCTTTCGCGACCTGGTGGGTTTCGGACGGCGGAATATTAATATGCCGCCACAGGAATTAACCAATGACATTATCTATCAATTAGGCGCATTACGCGAATTTGCTACGCTACATCGATTACCGTTACAACATATAAAACCGCACGGCGCACTGTATATGCATTTATCGCGGGATCAGGCCGCCGCGCAATTTTTTGTGGAAACGCTGCACAGGTTGGCGCCCGATTTATTGTTGTACTGCATGCATAACTCGGCGGTATGGCAGGCGGCCAAAAAACTACAACACCCTGTTATTTGTGAATTTTATGCCGACAGGGATTATGACCGCAGCGGGTCGATCGTGTTCACCAGACGGGTGGGTCGACTCGATCCTGAGCAAGTGGCGCAGAAAGTATTACGCGCCTGCCGGGAAGGAAAAGTCCGCACCATTGAAGGAGACGACATCCCGGTCGTATTCGATTCGGTCTGTATTCACAGCGATACGCCGGGCGCGCTGGCATTAATAAAAGCCATCCGCGAACAGCTTCATGCCGCTGATATTAATGTTAAATCGCCAGCCAGAATAATTTCTTATCCAACAGAGTAAAAATTTTAAGGGAATCCAGAGATGAAAGAATATGAAGTACGTTCCCCTTTACCCGGTATTTTTTACCGTCGTCCCGCGCCGGATGCCGCCGTTTTTATTGCAGAAGAAGATGTTGTTAATGAAAACACCGTCATTGGTTTAATTGAGGTCATGAAACAATTCAGCGAAGTTTATGCGGAACAGGCCGGTCAATTAATCTCGTTTAACATCAATAACGGCGACGCTGTCGAACCAGGGCAGGTAATAGCCATCATAAAAACGAATAGATAAAGTCAGCAATACAGGAGACGGAGATGGAAACACCAATAAAAAAACTACTTATCGCCAATCGTGGCGAAATAGCCGTCAGAATTATCCACGCGGCCAAAAGCCTGGGCATCCCCACGGTGGCGGCATGCAGTGACGCGGATGCCGATGCTCTGCCGGCCCGTCTTGCCGATGAAGTCTATATTCTTGGTCCGGCGCGCGCCGATCAAAGTTATCTGAATGTGGATGCGCTGCTTCAGGGCGCCCGTCTCTGCGGCGCAGACGCCATTCATCCGGGGTATGGTTTTCTGTCTGAAAACGCCGACTTTGCTCAAGCGGTGGAACAAGCCGGATTGCGGTTTATCGGCCCTACCCCGCAAACCATCCGCATGATGGGAGACAAAGCCGTCGCCCGGCGCACCGCGCAGGAGGCCGGCGTGCCAGTGGTGCCCGGCTCCACCGCCGCATTGGGCAATATTGACGCAGCGCTGCAATGCGCCGAAGAGATTGGTTATCCGCTGCTGATTAAAGCGGCGGCCGGCGGCGGCGGCCGCGGCATTCGCGTTGTCGCCAACGCGGCGGAACTGGCTCGTGATTTTCCCATCGCTCAGAACGAATCCAACGCCGCATTCGGCTGTGGCGATGTCTATCTGGAACGCTTTATCCAGCATGCCCGGCACATTGAGGTGCAAATACTCGGTGACGGAGAACGGGTCATCCATCTCTATGAGCGGGAGTGTTCATTGCAACGGCGGCGGCAGAAGATATTTGAAGAAGCCCCGTCGCCGGCGCTTTCCCCGGTTCAGCGCGAAGCCATTTGCCATAGCGCGCTGCAACTGGCGCAACAGTTGCGTTACCGAGGGGCGGGAACGTTGGAATACCTGTTCGATGAAGATAGCGGTGAATTCTATTTTATTGAAATGAACACCCGCATTCAGGTGGAACACCCGGTGACGGAGATGGTTACCGGCGTCGATCTGGTGCAATGGATGCTGCGTATCGCCCAGGGCGAAAAACTCAGCCTGCGTCAGCAGGATATCGCCCTCAGCGGCAACGCCTGCGAAATGCGAATTAATGCCGAAGACCCGGACCGCAACTTTTTCCCCTGCCCCGGCGTGGTGGAAAAGCTGCTATGGCCGCAGGGAGACGGCATCCGTATTGATAGCCATCTGTTCAGCGGTTACCGTATCCCGCCCTATTACGATTCCCTGTTGGCCAAACTGGTGGTGCATGGCCCCGATCGTCGGCAAATGCTGGCGCGCGCGGAGCTGGCGCTGCGCCAATTGCGCCTGACGGGGATCGTCACCACACAATCTCTCCATCAATGGCTGATAGCCGATCCGCGCCTGCGCGCCGGGCAATTTGATACCACCGCGCTGGAAGAGTGGCTGAAAGCGCGCGCGCAGGCCAAGACGCCGATTTCCCGGGGGGCTTGATATGGAAAATACCGCAATCCGTTACAGCTTTGGCGGCGATGAACATCTTTTCGCCGAAATTGATGAAGCGATGTCGCTATCCGCCTTCTTTCGCGGTCTGGCGATCACCCGTACCGTCGAACAATGGGCGATCCCCGGCGTTCTGGATATTTGTCTGGCGAATGCCTCTTTTCAGATTCGCTTCAACCCGGATATTGTCGCTCCCCAGGCGCTGCTGGATACCGTCCAAAAGGCGGAAAACCAGGCGCAGACGGTGAATAGGCTTGAGACGCGTATCATTGAAATCCCGGTGCTGTACAACGATCCCTGGACGCGCGAAACGCTGATGCGCTTTCGCGATCGCCATCAGGATCCCGGCGTCACCGATCTGGAGTACGCCGCCAGTATCAATGGTTATCAGGATATCAATGCTTTTATCGACGCCCACAGCGGAACGCCGTGGTTTGTGTCGATGGTCGGATTCGTCGCCGGTCTGCCGTTTATGTTCCAGATGGTCGAGCAGGAAAAACAGATTCAGGTGCCCAAATATCTGCGTCCCCGTACCGATACGCCGCGCCTGTCGCTGGGACACGGCGGATGTTTCGGTTGTATCTATTCGGTGCGCGGCGCCGGTGGTTATCAGCTATTTGGCGTCACCCCCGCCCCCATTTATGATCCGCAGCAAAGTTTGGACTATTTCCGCGAATCGCTGGTGTTTTTCCGCGCCGGGGACATCGTGCAGTTCAAGCCTATCGACCCGCAACGCTATGACGAGGCGATACAGGCGGTTGAGGCCGGAACCTTTAATCTGCGTATCCGGCCCGTAACCTTCGAGCTGGATAAATTTGTCGCCGATCCCGCTGGCTATAAACACTATCTCCAGGAGGTGCTGCATGCAGATTAATGTCCTCAAACCCGGACTGGCGACCTCGGTACAGGATACGGGGCGTGAAGGCTATTACCATCTCGGTATCCCGCCTTCCGGCGCTCTGGATCAGTATTCTCTGCGCATGGCGAACCTGCTGGTGGGAAACCCGGTATCGGCCGCCGTACTCGAAATCACGTTGCTGGGGCCGGAGCTGGAGTTTACCGGTGAAGGATTATTGGCCCTGTGCGGGGCGAGTATGAAACCGCAATTGGACGGCGTGGAAATGCCTATGCATACCGTCTTTAGCGTCAAGGCCGGGCAGGTTCTGCGCTTTGGCTACGCCGCCACGGGTTGCCGCAGCTATCTGGCCGTGGCGGGCGGAATTGACGTACCAGACGCCTTGGGAAGCCGTTCGACTTATACATTGGGCGCGTTGGGCGGGCATCAGGGGCGCCGTCTGGCGGCGAACGATGTGCTTCCCGTCGGCGCGCCGGCGACAAAAGCCAAACCGGGAACCACCGTACCTGAAGATTGTCTGCCGGCGTTCAGCAAGGATGTCCTGCTGCGCATGGTGCCCGGTCTGTATATCCACCGCCTCACCCCGGAAGCGACGGAGCAGTTTTTTGCCGATAGCTGGTCGGTATCGACCGAGGCGGACCGTATCGGCTATCGCCTGAAAGGCGGCAGCCCGCTGGCCTTCCAGCCGCGCACGCCGCCGTTTGGCGCCGGATCCGACCCATCCAATATCGTCGATGCCTGTTATCCGATTGGCTCGGTGCAGGTGCCCGGCGGATTGGAACCGATTGTTCTATTACGTGATGCGGTATCCGGCGGCGGTTATATGACGCTGGGAACGGTGATCGGCGCCGATCTGGATATTATCGGCCAATTACAGCCCAATTATCGCGCGCGTTTTGTACCGATCTCGCTAGAAGAAGCAATGGAGGCGCGACGGCAATATCGTCAGCGTCTGGATCGGCTTGAGCATCTATTGGTGAACTAGAGCTACACACGCCGGGCGTCTCTCTCATTGGTTTTGGTCTGCGCCAAAACGGTATGCGCCAAAACCAAGGGTTTGCTCGTCCCTGATACCGACAATCCCAGTCAGGCTTACCCTTGCCATCCGGCAAGGTACGGCCTGATTTCTGGAGGTGTACAATGGCTGATTTATCTCAAATTGAAGGTACGCATACCGCCACATCCGCCGAGACGGTCACCGATACGGAGCGAATGGGGAAACTGTCCCTGACGATGGCCTGGTGGGCCGTATGCAGCGCCATTTTTTATATCGTGGTCGGGGCGTCGCTGGCGCAGAGCTATGGCGCCAAAAACGCCATTATCGGCATGGTGCTGTCGGTGATTAGCTATGGTTTGGTGAATGCGGCGATTAGCCGTTTCGCCATTCGCAGCGGTTTATCGGTTGCGCTGTTTTCCAATCTGCTGTTCGGCCGCCTCGGCTCGGCGCTGGCCACGCTGATTTTCTTTTCTACCGCCATCTACTACGCGGTGTTTGAAGGGGCGGTGATCGCCTATGCCATCAATCATCTCTTCCCCCAAATCTCCTACTACTGGACCGCGCTGGTCGTGGTGTTATACAGCGTGCCGCTGATTTTCGGCAGCGTACAGCACTGGCTGGATAAATTTAACGGCTTTTTGCTGCCCTTTTACTTGATTGGCCTGCTGCTCACCGTATTGGTCGCCATTAATCACTATGGCTATCAGCCGCAATGGCTGAACTTTGGGCCGGAATCGCCACCGGCTTACGGCTGGTGGAACTGCTTCACCTACTATATGGGGGTGTGGATCCTGATGATGTATACCTTCGATTACGCCCGCTTCGGTAAACAGAAAGACAGCGACTATCATGCGCAGTTTAACTTCGGCATGCCATTCTACCTGATCACGTTTCTACTCAACGGCGTGGCCGGTATTTATCTGGTCAGCAACTTTGAGCAGCAAGGCGGCGTGAGCGAGGTCGCCGTGGTGGTGGCGATATTGAATTTACTGGGATTATGGGGATTGCTGTTTGTTTGGATCACGCAGACCCGCATAAACACCGCTAATTATTATCTGGCGACGGTGAATATGCAGGTATTTTTCGACCGATTGTTGCGTATCCGTTGTCGTAAGATCGTCTGGGCCTGTATTGTCGGCGCAGTGGTGTATGTATTGATGCTGGCGGATATTTTCGCCTATATCCTGCAAGCATTGGCTTATCAGGGCGTGTTTGTCGTGGCATGGGTCGGCGTGGCGCTGGGACATATTTTTTCCGGCGCACAGACGTCGCTTCAGCATAGCGAACGGACATTCAGCGTGCCTGGGCTTAGCGCCTGGTTTTGCAGCGTGGCGGTAGGTATCGCGCTGATGCATGGCGACGCCGTACTGCAATCATTTTCCGCGCCGGCCACATTCGCGATCGCCCTGTTGCTGTACAGCTTCTGGCCGCGTCAGAAAGACATGACGGAAATTGGCGACACACGGTAATGCTAAGGGTTACTCCCAACCTGCCGCGGACTGCGCAAACGAACGACAGTCCGCGGACAGCGGAATCGACGAACCCCCAGCGACCCGCCGCGGCAAAAACAAGCAACGGGCGCAGGGGAAAAGGCATGGTTGAGCGCATCAATAATTCAGCTTCAGGCGATATACCGCCGTTGTGCCGCTGACCTCATATCCCACCAGCAGCAACGGTTCGCCATTGGGCGACTGTTCGGCCGGCACGAACGCCAAACCTTCCGGCCCCAAATCACCCACAGCCGCGCCCTGCGTCTTCCAGTCGAGCGATTTTAGTTCCTTCGTAGTCCAGTCGGTGCGGGTATTGATGTAATCCTCAAGCACGGGCGCCCGCGGATTGGTCACGTCATAGACCAACACGCCGCCGAAACGCTCCAAACCGACAAAAGCATAGGTCTTCCCGCCGATGCTGCCGAGAACCACGCCCTCCGGTTCCGGTCCTTTATCATCGCTGCGGTTGTCCAGACTGGCGCCTGCCTCATGATTGGCGTTAAAAAATGCTTTGCATGGCACGCTGTTGCCGGCGGAACTGAGTGCGCACGCCTTGCCGCTGCGCGTGTTGATCTGGTTGGCGAAGAATTTTTCGAAATCGGCCCCTGAATCCCAGACCAATATACCGTTAGCGTCCCGAATCGACACCGAACGTCCGCCATACGTGTACAGCGCGTCATACATCAGGCGATCGCCGTGCGCATCCTGTTCCCCGCGCGTATTGAACAACACCGGTTTCCCCTGGGCATCCCGGCGGTAACCTTCCGTCCAGGTGACTTTCAGGCGTCCCAGTTTGTCATCCGCGCGGCAATCGCCGGCATCCCCGGCTTTGGCGCCGCAATAGCCGAATATTTGCGGATTGAGCAGCGCGCCGGCGGCAAACTGACGCAATTGCGGCGGCAAGTCGTCACCCGCGCGGCGGTCGAATCCTTTCTGATGCACCAGATGCTTGACGCGAAACTCCTCCACGAACCCCTTGCTGGCGTCGCCCGCCCAGTAGGCATCGTTATCTTCGCCCCACGCCCGCGCATCGCCTTCATTGGCGGTCACCAAATACGTGTTGCCGTCCGCCGGGGCGGTATAGGCGGCAATGCTATCCGGCAGGTATAAACCGCGCAGGCCGGGCCAGGTGCGGATATCCACGCCGACCAGCTTGGGATCGCCATCGCCGTCGGAAACATCGATTTCATTGCCGGTCTTGCCATGATCTTTGAATCCCAGCGGCAGAATATCTATGACGCTAGCCTTGGCGATATCGATTTTCGCCAAGGCGTTGTTTTCCTGCAACGTCGCCCAGGCGGTTTTCCCATCGTCCGCCACCGCGATATATTCCGGCTCCAGATCCTGCGCTACGCTGGCATTGGGGCCGTAGATACGTACGCCTTTACCGCGCAGTTCGTCGGCGCGATCGTTGAACGCGCCGAAAGCCGCCGTGCGCACTTCCGGACTGGCGGGATTGGCGACATTGATAATGCTGACGGAACCCTCGGGATCCTTGCTGTAATCATCATTCGGCTCGCCTTCGTTGGCGACCAGCAGCGTTTTGCCATCCGGGGTAAACACCAGGTTATCCGGCAGCGCGCCGACTGCCACATGGCCGATCAGTTGCAGATCGGCAGCGTTATAAAGCGCCACCCGCCCCGGCTCGGTCTTGTCGCCGGCTTCGATGGCCAGCGCCACCAGCCCGTTTCGCACGGCCACGCTGTTAACCTCGGAACCGGGCAGGATATTTTCGGTTTTCAGCGTCTGCAGCAGTTTGGGGTGGGCCGGATCGGACAGGTCGAGAACGTCCAGCGCTCCCGCCAGCGCGTTGACGACGAAAGCGCGTTGGGAACCGGCATCGTAATTGACGATTTCAGCCGCACTCTTTCCGAAGACGCCCGCCGCGTAGCCGCCGATTTTTTCCAGCGCGATACCGGTTGGCGACGCCTCTGATGCGGGTTTGCCGACGGCGGTTTCGGCATGGGCGGAGGCCGCCATGACAGCGGCCAGGATGGCGCCTAGCGCCGAGAGCCTGAAACGGCGCGGTGGTGTAGGTAAGTCATTCATGAGTGCGTTTCCCTAGAGTGTATTAATTTATTTAAGCTATCAATTATCGGAGCAAGACTCGTTTTTAACCGGGAAAGGCTACAGTTTTATGACACTCATACATTGAATAGATAACGACCGATATAACGATGGCGGAGGCAATGCGCGGATAACCGTGGCTGATTGATTGGACGATTTTCGCACGGTTTTGCAAAAGCGTTTCAGCAGGTAAAAAAACGGCGACCGTCATCTTCATGATGAAGACAAAAACCGCCGTATGTGTCATTTATTTATAAACAATCTCGCCCTTTGGTTGATAGGCGGCCGCATCCAGCGGCGAGTTTTTCTCGATATATTGTTTCAGCACATCCGCATCGATAAATCCGGTATTCACATAACCAGGGAGATTATCAATGCGTGGATACGCATCCCCGCCCATAGCGTTAAAGTTCAGCGTGGACATCCGGTAGACTTTATCCGCCTGCAATGGCTCGCCTTTAATTTTCACATCCTGTACGCCTTTACCGTCCGCCGTCAGACTGACGTTAAGGAACTGCGCATAGGCGCCGGAATCCACAACCTTATTCGCCACCACGGCCAGATACTTCTCAACATCACTGCCCTTCATATCCACATAGACCAGCGTGTTGGCGAACGGCTGCACTTTCAGCACATCTTTATAGGCAATATCACCGGACTCAATGGAATCACGTATGCCGCCGCCGCTCATTACGGCAAAATCGGCATTGGCGCGTTCAAGCTGAGCGGTCAACACTACCCGGGCCAAATTCGTTTGGTGAAAACGAACCTGATTGCGATCGCCTTCCAGTTTGCCTTTGACGCTTCCCACTTTAACGCCAAGCTGCTCGTGGCCTTTTTCCTGGAACGGCGTCAACATTTTCAGCATTGACGAATCCTGCTGAATTTCATGCGTATAGAAAACCCGTTCGCTTTTGCCGTCTGCCGTTTCGACGTTTTTCTTCAGGTTGACCGGGATCAGCTGATAGTGTTCCAGCTTCAGTTCGCCATTACGGAAGGTGAAATCCGCACGGCCGACATATTTGCCCCACTCGTGAGCCTGAACGATCCAGACGCCATTCTGCCGGTCAGGCGCACAAGGCGTACCCGGCACATAATCCACCTGTTTTTTATTCTCGCTGGCCATACAGACCGGATCCTGCGAATGGCCGCCGACAATCATATCCAGATAGCCCGCGGGTATGCTGCGGGCCATTTCGACATCGCCAGGCGCATTGGAACCGTGATTACCGTCGTCATAGTGGCCCATGTGCGTCGCGGCGATGATAACGTCGGGTTTCTCGTTTTGACGCAACGCTTCGACGACCTGCTTCACTTCCACGGCGGGCTTACGAAATTCCATGTCGGTAAAATATTCAGGATTGCCTAATTTGGCCGTGTCGTCGGTAGTCAGGCCGATAACCGCGATTTTAACCCCTTGCTTGTCAAATAAGGCATACGGCTTAAATAACCGTTGATTGGTGCTTTTTTGATAAATATTGGCGGAAAGCAGCGGGAAAGTCGCCCATTTCTCCTGCTGTCGCAGGACAGAAAGCGGATTATCAAACTCATGGTTGCCCAGCGCCATGGCATCGTAACCGACCATACTCATGCCGCGAAAATCGGGTTCGGCGTCCTGTAAGTCCGATTCTGGAACGCCCGTATTGATATCCCCGCCGGAAAGCAACAGTACGCTGCCGCCTTTACTGGCGACCTCCTGACGAATCTGGTCCACCAGTGTTTTTTGCGCCGCCAACCCGTATTCGCCATAATCGTTGTGCCAAAAATGCCCGTGGTGATCGTTGGTATGAAGAATGGTGATGGAATAACTTTTATCTTTTTCCCAAGCCATTGCGCCATACGGCGCCAACACCAGGGATATCGCCAAAGCGCATCCCAGTGTTTTTATTGAAAAACGCATTAAAATCTCCGTGTCTTAAAAATACCCATGTAGAAAAACTTTACCTGAGCAAACGCGCAAAGCGCAATGACGAGTCATGGGCGGAATCGCCATCGTTCGGGCGCTAACAACTCATCATAGACGCAGATTATAAAGAACACATCGCGGGCTGTTCTCCGCCTGTCTTCAGGTTGTCACGAATTTTTCATAATATAGATTGTTCGTCCAAATAATTGGTCGTCAGGCCTTTTATTCCCTATTTTCTATGGTTCCCGATTGGCTGATAGCATTTTTTTATTGAACGGCCGGATAAATCGTAAGGTATCCTCATTAAGAAGCAAGCTTCCTATTGATAATTACGCATGTTTATCAATGCTTATCTGAGGAAACTATGTTTAAATCTGTGTTATCATGAGAATATGCTGATAAGCTAACATTTTTAGCAAAATACCAGTTTTTCCCAAGCAACATTTCTCCATATACAATAGAATTTATGTGTACCCAATAGATTTCAAAGTGTGGAAAGGCGGCAACAGAGCGACAAATTGGTCGGGAACGAATTTGCCGGTGAGAGACAGGATGTCTTTCATTAATCCCGATGAACTTACACCCGTAAGCGCGTTGAGGAAGTAAAAGAAAGCCAACATACCTACAGTTTGAAAGTTGAAAGGGATAAGAAGTCCGCTCATTCACGTTTCATACATGGTAAAAGGAGTCGGGATGCATGCTGCAACACCTCTAATTTCAACGATTGCCGGAGGGCTTGTTCTTGCCTTCCTTCTCGGTATTCTGGCGAACCGCCTGCGCATCTCCCCTCTTGTCGGCTATCTTGCCGCCGGTGTGCTCGTCGGTCCCTTTACCCCAGGATTTGTCGCTGATACCTCACTGGCGCCGGAGCTGGCCGAACTCGGCGTCATCTTGTTGATGTTTGGTGTTGGTTTGCACTTTTCTCTGAAAGATCTTATGGCGGTAAAATCGATCGCCATTCCCGGCGCGATTGCCCAGATCGCGGTAGCGACGCTGCTTGGGATTGGGCTTTCCTCCCTGCTGGGCTGGAGCCTGCCGAACGGCCTGGTATTCGGTCTCTGTCTTTCCACCGCCAGTACCGTTGTCCTATTGCGCGCGCTGGAAGAACGTCAGCTTATTGATAGCCAACGCGGTCAAATCGCCATCGGCTGGCTGATTGTAGAAGATCTGGCGATGGTTCTGACGCTGGTTCTGCTGCCCGCCTTCGGCGACATGATCAGCTCGGAACATGCCGATACCAGTAAGCTACTGCGCGATCTGGCGTGGACCATCGGTAAAGTTATCGCTTTCATCACATTGATGATTGTCGTGGGCCGCCGCCTGGTTCCCTGGGTGCTGGCCAAAAGCGCCAGTACCGGTTCCCGCGAACTATTCACGCTGGCGGTGCTGGCTATGGCGCTGGGGATCGCCTTCGGCGCGGTAAAACTGTTTGACGTCTCCTTCGCCCTGGGCGCGTTCTTCGCTGGCGTCGTGTTGAATGAGTCGGAACTCAGCCAACGAGCGGCGCACGATACGCTGCCGCTGCGCGATGCCTTTGCGGTACTGTTCTTTGTTTCCGTCGGAATGCTGTTCGACCCGATGATTCTGATTAACGAGCCGGTGGGAGTACTGATTACGCTGGCTATCATCATCTTTGGTAAATCAGCCGCCGCCTTTATGTTGGTCCGACTCTTCGGTCACTCCAAGCGGACGGCATTAACCATCTCGGCCAGCCTGGCGCAAATTGGCGAGTTCGCCTTTATTCTTGCCGGGCTGGGCATTGCGCTGGGGTTGCTGTCCGAAGAGGGGCGCAGCCTGGTATTAGCCGGCGCGATCCTCTCCATCATGATCAACCCGGTCCTCTTTACCCTGCTCGAACGTTATCTGGCTAAAAATGAAACCATCGAAGAACAGATAGTGGAAGAAGCCATTGAGGAAGAAAAACAGATCCCTGTCGATTTGTGTAA
This sequence comes from Brenneria goodwinii, assembly GCF_002291445.1. NCBI lineage: Bacteria > Pseudomonadati > Pseudomonadota > Gammaproteobacteria > Enterobacterales > Pectobacteriaceae > Brenneria > Brenneria goodwinii. The sequence continues at coordinate 2,889,798 of NZ_CP014137.1, forward strand.
TCACGCCCTGTTGGTCGGTTACGGACGGGTTGGCAGTCTGATCGGCGCCAGACTTCATCAGGAAGGTATTCCGGTCGTGGTAATAGAAAATTCACGCGCGCGCGTCGACGCACTGCGTGAACAAGGCATCAAGGCGGTGCTCGGTAATGCGGCCAAGCCGGAGATTATGGAAATCGCCCGGCTGGATTGCGCGCGGTGGTTGCTGCTGACGATTCCAAACGGCTATGAGGCCGGGGAAATCGTCGCGGCCGCGCGTGAAAAACGCAGCGATTTAGAAATTATCGCCCGCGCCCATTATGATGATGAAGTCAGCTACATTACAGAACACGGCGCCAACCAGGTGGTAATGGGCGAGCGGGAAATTGCCAATAGCATGATTACGCTGCTCAAGCTCGAAGACGTACCGGCAACGCCGCAGGAATGCCCCATCTGAGGTTAGACAGGCGGGTGGGAACCCCGCCTATCTATATACCAATAGATTTCGAGTCGCAGACAAAGCGTTGTCGTTTTGAACAATGCGAAGCGTTGCCCCTTTACCGGCGAGGCCCAGGAAAGGGCCAAGTAATTAGGCAGCCAACGCACCTGTAACTTGAAAGATGAAGGGCATACTAGCGGATTGCCCACCACGCCAGCAGATGCAGGCTGGCCGAATAATAATCCTCTTCCACCAGCAGCCGATCGCTGACCAGCTTATCCTGCCCCAATGTGATATCGCGAATCGCCATCATTCCGCCGGTGAGCGGGTATTCCGCCTGTTCGCCGGTGGTAACATTGACCCATGCCGGCGTCTTTTCGCGCATAAAGCGCTGCCAATAAAGACGAAACGGCGCCATTGCGCGCCCGTCTATCCGCGCCCAACGCAGATAGAGCGGAATGCGCACCGCATCGAAACTAAAACGGGGCGGCCAGCCGTCGGCCGGCGTCATCTTTCCATCGGTGTTCAGCGTCACCCAGTCGGCAGGCAACGGCGGCTGACCGAAATTCATCCGGCTCAGCAGGCGCAATGCGTCCTGCTGCAGGTCAGACCACACTTTCAGGCGGCTGTCGCGATAGAAAGCCTGCCAGGCCGGAAACAGGAAATAGGACGGATTGAGGTTGACAGAGTCGGTGTGATTAAAGCCGTTCATGCCGGGCAGCATGACCTGGTAGCCGGCAAAAGCGACTACCGTATGCTTGATCAGCGCCGCCTGGATCTGACGCGATTCGACGCGATATTCCGGCGTCTGCCATTTATCCGCGGCCAGCAGCAACGCCCACGCAATAAGCGTATCGCCGTCGGAGGCGTTGTTTTTATCGGTGACTTTCTCCTTTGCGGCCGGATCGTAACGCCAGCAGAACAAACCGCTTTCCGGCTGATACAGCGTGTTTTTGGTCCAGCGCCACAGGCGGTCGAAGGTGGTCCGGTCATCATTGAACACCGCCAGCAGCAGCGTGAACCCCTGCCCTTCAGTATGACTAATATTGTTATTGCCGGTATCCACTACCCGGCCTTCCGGCAAAACATAGCGCTGCTTAAACTGGCTCCAGCCGTTGTCCTGCTCCTGAGCCAGCGCCATCCCGGACAGCACCCCCCATAGCAGCAATAACGAAATGCCTTTCATCCATCGTATGGGCATGTCAGTCGCTCCCTGGCCTTACAAGCCGCCTTTATAGAGGAAAATTAGCGTGCGCTCTGAAACGTTAGCCGATTGCCCGCGCACGGCGACATGCGGATGACCGCCCTGGGCCTGCAGCCATTCGCTGTAGACGCCTTCCAGCACGCAGGAGAAAGCCCGACGCCAGCTCCGCTCTTCGTTATGCGGTGCTTCGGACGACAGCAGCATCGGCCACGCCTGATGCAGTAGGGTCAATGCCTGCTCCGCCGGTTCGAGCCTGACGAATCCCCAGTCGAATTCGGCCAGCCGCTGGTTGATGCGATCTTCCAATTCGCCCAGCGTCAAACTGGCGGCCAGGGGATAGCGACGGGCAAAATGTTTACCGGCCAGCCGCAGAAAGGCGCTGGCGTCGGCTTCATCCGCATCGGAAAAAATGCCGGCGAACAGAACCTGTAACAGATCCTGCCAGCCTGGCTTTTGCTGTTTGTACTGATAATACTCAAGCTGCTGCGCCACGGGGTCATACGCTTGCATAGTTATTTCCCATCCAGTAAATACCTGAAATAGACCAATGCCGTGCTCTCGGAATAATCACCGAAGGTATCGTAGCCGGCCTGTCCGCCTATTATCATGTTTTTATTGAGTTTATAGCTTCCCTCGGCTTTCAGATTATAGCCAATGCCGCTCTGACTCTGGCCGGAATACCAGGCTTCCGTGCCATAGCCGGCGGCCACCAGCCCTTCCAGTTCAGACTGCAGCGCCGGATCATTCGGGAAATACGCACTCTCTTTCTGAGAGTATGATTGATAACCGACGGCTCCGCTGAGTTTATAGTTCCAGTTGTCGTATTGCTGGCTGTATTCCACCGGGAACGACACGCTGACGTAATCCTGCGGGCTGAAGTAGCCGCCCTGGCCGTAGCTGAAATAGCTCAGATTTTTGGAGAAATTCATATAGCTGACGTTGACGCCCAGTTTCAGTTCCCGATCGTCATAGCGGTAAGGGCGAATATACATGCCCGATGAAGTGGTCAGCCCCTTATTGCTGGCGACGTTATCGCCGAGGTAGCTGTAATAGCCCAGGCCGGTATAGAAACCAGCGTCGCCGTTGTCATAGCCAAGATTGACGCTGCCGCCGTTGCGCGTGACGGCGCCCCATTTTTTCCCGCTGAACCTGTCGCGCACGCCGACATACGACAGCAGGCTATCGGTCACCGGCCGCCGCTCGGCGTTCAGGGTCAGCGTGGTGTAGTCGCTCAGTTTCGGCGACCACTGCGCCCCCCCCACCAGCGTGTTCGTATCCTGGCCCAGCGGCGTGGTGCCGATATCCGTTTTATAGCTGTCGCCGGCCAGCGCCAGATTTAGCTCAACGCCGTTGGCCTTTTGCGCGCCGGGCGAGGCGGCGTTGAAATCGTTGGGGCCGAATGTTTGCGCCGTGGTGACGTTACTGTCGGCCAGCTGTTTAGCTATATAGGCTTCGCTCGCCGCGCTTGTCGCCGCCAGACATTCCGAGGAGGTGGAACTGACCGCGCAAGTCGTATCCTGGTTGCTCTTTAGCGTCTGGTAGTTGGTATCCGCGGCTACGGCGGCCTGAGCGGACTCCGTCGCCGCCTGCGCAGAGGCGGCGGTTGACGCTTGCGCCAGCTGTGCTTGCTGCAACGCGCCGGTGCCGAAACGGTTGCTGGTGGTGCCGGTCGGCGTGCCGGCATTCAGCGTTAACGGCGTGACGGTAAAACTCAGGCGCGAGGTATCGAACGGCACGCCGGACAGGCTAAGCGGCGCTTTGGCCTCGGTCAGCTTGCTCAGGCCGTTTTCCCCGTCGCGCCCGCGCACGCTGACGTTGCCCTGCGCCCAACTGGCCTCTCGTCCCTGCACTTCGTCCAGCAGGCGATCCACCTCGCGCAGCGTCGCATTCTCCGTATTGGCCGCTGCGGTCTGCGTCGCGCCGCTGGTCAGATCGTAGCGGTTTTCCGCCTGACGCGGCGACAGCTGCCAGGGTAGAATCTGACCGTAAGCCGACGAACTGCGGCTGGTGCGGGTCTGCTGGTTGATAAACGGGTTGTCGGTTATCGGCAAACCGGCGATGGTTGCGTTGCTGTCGGCGCCCTGCAGGCCAATCATCTGCCCTTTGGCCGAACGCAGCAACGCCAGCGCCTGTTGACGATCGCCTTCCGCCTGCGCCACCCGCGCCGCCAGCAGCAGGCGTTCCGGCGTGCGCGGTCCGCTCATACCGGCCATCAGCGTTTTCGCCCGCGCCACGTCGCCATTGGCCAGCGCGACGTTCACCGCGCCTTCGCGCGCCTGCTGATTTTGCCCATCGCGCCGCAACAGGTAGTCGTAGACCTGACCGGCTTCCCGATTCATTTTGCCGGACTGATACAGACGGCCCATCGCCAGCATCAGATCATCGTTCTGGGGATCCTGCTGCAGGGCGACAATCAGTTTGTCGTATGCCGAGGCGTATTGCCCCTGCTCGCGCAGTCTGTCCGCCTCGTTGATGATCGAGCCGGTGCGCAACCGGCTGATATCCACCGGCGAACTGCGGCTCTGGATGGCGGGATTATTCAGCCAGGCGTCGGCCTCTTCCGTCAGACCAGCCTGATTCAGTACGTTAAGCTGAGCGGCATAATCGCCGGCGTTGCCCTGCACGCCGCTCTGCATATTTTGCCGCACCAGGCGCACCGCGTTTGCGTTGTCGCCGGCCTGCTGCAACGCCAGCGCCAGGTTGCCGAGATCCGCCGGCGCGCCGGGCGGCGTTCTGGTCAGTTCATGCAGAAGCGCGGCCGCCGCCGGCTGATTGCCCTGCTGTAAGTAAAGGCGAGCCTGCGCCATCCGCTGATTGAATTCCACCCTCCGGGCCAACGCCGCCATTTCTCTGGAGCGCCGGCTCGGCGCGATGCGCGCCATCAGCGCGCTGGCCTCCGCCCAGCGTTCATTATCAGCGGCGAACAGGGCGGCCACGTACAGGCTTTCACCGGAGACGCCCGGCTGCGCGAGCGGCGCCACCATCGACTGAGCCTGCGCGTCGTTGCCCTGCTGTTGCAGAATGCGGGCGATATCCAGCCGCACCCAGGGATTGGCCGGTTGCCTTTGCTGCGCCTGTCGCAGTAGCGTCAACGCGCGTTCGGCGTTGCCGGCCTGCAGCGCCAGCGCGGCATCGCGGCGCAAAGGCTCGACGCTGGCGACGCCTGAAGAACTCTGCGGCCGCAAACTGACGGGCAGACTTTGCAGCACCTGCTGCGCTTCCGCCGTTTTCTGCTGCTGTTGCAGGCTGTAGTACAGACCGAGGCGCGCATCATTGTTCTCCGATGCGCCGGCAAGAATGTTGCGGTAAGCCTGTTCGGCCGCCGCCGCATCGCCTTTTCGCCGCAGCAGGTCGGCCCGAAACAGTTGGGCGGCGATGCCGCGTTCGCCGCTTTGCTGGCTGAGCGGCGCGCTGAGGGCCAGCGCTTCATCCAACGCGCCGCTGGCCGCGGTCTGTTTCGCCTTGTTGAGCTCGCCATAAAAACGTGCGTCCTGCGCCAGCGCCACCCAGCGCTCGCGGTTCGGCCCGCCGATGTTTATCGCCTGGTTAAGGTAATTCTCCGCGCCGACGAAATCTTCATTGCGCAGCGCGATAAAACCCAGCCCGGCCAGCGCATCGGCATCCTGCGGCTTCTGCGCCAGCAGCGCCTCGAACTGGCTCTTCGCCGTGCTCAGATCGCCGCTTTGCAGCGCGGCGTACCCCTGACCAAGACCGATACCCGCCAGATTGCGTTCATAGTGCGCCAGGACGTCCCGATCCCCAGGGTTACGCTGCTGGTAGTCACGATAGAGCGATTCATCACCGGCCTGCGGCGTCATCCACAGCAGAGCCTGCTTCAGAGCGGGATCGGCCCCGTCGACGTTCTGCGCCGCCAGCGCGGCCAAACGGTTGACCCCGTCGCGCCGGGTCGTTTCGTCGTAGGTCAGAATACGCGCCAGCGCGAGCTGGGCCGTACTGTCGTCAGGGTGCGCGGCCAACCAGCGCTGCAGACCGCTGATAGCCTCCGGCCGCGAAGCGGGGAGACCGGCCATCGTCTGATAATATTCGACCGCCAGACTATCCAGCGGCTGCGCCCCTTTAAACAGGGCGCGATAGCTTTCAATGGCGCGAGCAAAATCGCCCTGGGCCGCTAACTGACGGGCTCTGGCCAGTTGCGCGGGAGGTATCGACGTCAGGGCGCGCGCGTTATCCAACCTATCCAGCCTGCTGTCGCCCGGCGACAAGGCGGCGAGTTTCTGGCGCCAGGACTGCGCCGCCGCGTTGTCGCCGTTTTGCTGAGCGTACAGCGCCAGCAGGTACAGCGCATCGACGTTATTCGGTTCTACTTCCAGAATCTTATTTAAGGACTCATTGGCCAGATCGCTATGCGCCCTTTCGTGCCAGTACGCCGCCTGATCCAGCAACGCCTTAATCGCCGGACTGTTCTGTGCGGCCACCGCCATGACTGGCAGCATCAGCATGCTCACCATCGTCAGATAGCGCGTTTTCCGCCTCATTTTTTGTTTCGCTTTTATCATTACTGGTACCTGCGCTTAGGCTGATTAAACAGGCCCGTCGGGCGTATTGCTTCGATTCGTCCGGGCTAAGCGCTGTTGCGCATGGCGGCTCAGCAGCCGGTACAGCGGAATGCCGATCAACACGGAGATCAGTACGGCGAGGAACGACAGCACCGCCACATGCTGATTGGCGTACCAGATAACCATCAGATACCAGGGCATTTGCCCGTCAGGATACTGCGGGCTAACGTTGAAACTCCTTACGCTGCCATCGGGCGTGATCACCGCCATATCGCCGCGGATGCCGGCGTTAATCTTCGTCGAACTCAGATCGCCATCGATCTGCTCAATCTGTCCATCGTTGCTGCCGGTGGCGACCACCACCAGGCGATTCGCCGCCCAGGGCGACGGAAAGCTGAGAAAACCGCGCCAGGCGCCGATCGAGGAGAGATAACGGTCAGCGGCCAGATATTGCTGCGACCACTGGCCGGATAAATAACGCCTGAGTTTGTCCCAGATAGACGGCGTTTTCAGGGAGAGTCGCGCGTTATCAATATCATAGGGGGAATTGTGCAACAGCTGGCGCATCAGCGCCGTCTGGGTGAGAGAGGCGACAATCAGCACATCGCTGTCGGCCAGCGCGGCGACATTGGACAGCCCCAGTCTTATCTTCACATGGCCGATCGCCACGCCGGTCGCCTTGCCCGCGCGCGCGGCGAGATTGAGCAGCGTACCGATTTCCGCCGCGTCGGGCTTCTCGGCCAGCACGATCCAGGTGTGGGAAAAGTCGGCCATTTTGCTGAACGGGAAAGCCGCCCCGACGTAGTAAGACAGATTGGGCAGCATGGAAAAGTGGTGGGAGCCGCTCAGATCTATCGAAGAGTTGCCGTCTATGGTGCTTTTAATGTTGTCGCTGAGCAGCATTTCGCATGGCGTGCCGGGTCTTGGCTTGATGTTATGGTACAGATCCATCTGGTTGTCGCCATAAATCAGGTATGGCGCCAGCTCCAGCCGATAACTTTCCTGACGGGTATCACCGCCCAGCCGACGCCAGGCCGACTCCAACAAACCGATTTTATTAACCGGCAGATTGCGTAAAAAGGTGCCGTTCAGCGAAACGTTCAGTAGCGAGGCGTCTTCGTCGATCCAGCTTCCGGTCGGGAAGCGGTAATTGATGCGCACCGGAATATTTTGCCCATCCCACATAAACAGATCGGGCGCGGCGCGGAAATTGATGTGGATACTGTCATGGTATACCCCCTCGGCGATCAGGTCATCAGGTTGGCTGACCAGTTCGCGAAAGGTAACCGGCCGCTCGGTATTGATCCAGCGCGGCGCGTCGTAGGGCTGGCGCAGCGGGATGGGCTGACTCGGCACCAGCAGGCGATCCTGCCCGGCGGGGAGCGGCGCGCTGGCCAGCCGGTAAGCCGCCTGCCGCAGCTCGTCCTCGTTGCGTCCGGTGACCAGCAGGAGCTTATAAAGCGGATTGATCGGGTTATCGATTATCTGGATCGCCGGGCCATCGTTGTCCGGGATGCTCAGACCGGCGATATTTTCCCCCGGCATGGCGAAGATGATGGCGTTATTTTCCGGCAACGTATTCTGATAAACCGGGAACTCAATATCGCGATAGTTGGCGTGCAGGCCGAGAATCGACGCCACGATCGTGGCGGCGGTAATGCTCTGCGAGGAAGGGGTGCTGCCGAACACCATCGGAATAGCGCTTTTGCCCATCACCATCGGGTCAAAGAAGGGGCGCGGGAAATAACCCAGATCTTTATCGATATTCAGCAGTTGGTTAGCCATCTCGATGCGGGTTTCCGGCAGGATGCTGACCTGGTGGCGATTATCGTCGCTGGTTTCACATAGCAAACTGTTCTGATTATGAATGCTGAAGCTGAGATTGTTATTGCTGACCACCAGCGCCGCCGGAATATCCAGTTCATAGGTATTCGGCGCGGACGAAGATTCGGCCAGCGGGATGTCGCCCAGCGGCTGGCCGTTGAGCATCAGGGACAGCTGATTGCCCTCCTCCGCCAGCGTGGAGGTGGTTCTGAACACCAGATAGAGTTTCGCCTGGGTCACCACCTGGCCGTGAGGCAAAGTGAAACGAATCCCGGACTGCATCTGCCCGCCGCTCAGGGTGAGTCCATCTCGCTGTCCCATATCGGCAACGCTAATCGTATAGCTATCTATCTGGCTTAGCCGCTGCACGCCTGCGCCGTCGTTGCCCGGCGATGCCGCCGGGGCCGGCAGGGTCAGCGGCGCGGCCGGATCGGCATTCTGCGGCTGAGCCGGCGTTTGCGGGCTGGTCGGGGAGCTATTAAACGGCGGCAACGGTGGAAAATCAGGCGGCAGAGTGGGCGCTGCCGCCGACGTCAACACCGGCAACAGCGCAGTGGCGAGCAGCGCGCGGCGCAGCAGTCGCCGGTGAAGTACGGTGAACGGCAGCCGATACCCCGTCATACCGCATCACCCTGTACGTCGTTTTTCTCCGCCTGACCAGCCACCGTCCTGGGGTGTTTGTTGCCGCGGATAGCGTACCAAAACAGCTCCAGCACGCAGCGAATGATCCCCAACAGCGCGTTAAGCGGTTTATCCTGCGGATAAGGAGGATTAATCCAGGCATCGGCACGGGTCAGCACCACGCGTACCAGTTCCCGCCGTTTCGACAGCGGCATATCCTCAAACTCCAGCCGCAGGATTTCATCAGTGGCGTCGATAACCTGCACAGGAATACAGACGGCGCCGGACTGCAGCAGCAGTTCAACCTCTTCGATGACGTCGTTCTTATAGCGTTCGTCTGGCGTAACCAACTGCACGCCGCCCATGGAAAGGTTCAGCGTGCGCGTGCGCAGCGAGATGCCGCTGGCGAAATGAATAATGGCCGGGATTTCGACATCGATGCGGATAGTCTGCCGCACCTGACGGGTTTCGCGCGCAACGGCGATAGCGGCCAGCAGGATCAGGATATTGAAGCTAGCCCAGAATACGTTGAGAAAAATAACCTGCGGATTCATACCAATATAGTGATCCATCAGGGTACGCGTACTCCCCCAGATAATCCCCAGAATCAACAAGACGGTGACAATAATGTGCGGTCGCACGATATTGAAGTCGAAGTAGCCCTCTTCCAGCAGCCGGCCTTTATCGGTAACGTTGAATTTGCCGCGTTTGGGGGAAAATAGCGTGACCAGCGTCGGGATAATGATATGGAACATGATCACCGTGTCGTAGATTTCACCCCAGAACGAGTAGCGGTGGCGCCCGTTGATGCGCGAGTTGGCATAGATCGACAGCACCAGATGCGGCAGAACATAGGCGAAAATCATCGACGCGGATGAGGCGATAATATTCTGGTTAAACAGCAGGTAGGCCAGCGGGGCGGTGACGAACACCAGGCGCGGCAAACCGTACTGGAAATAGAGCATGGAGTTGAGGTAACAGATACGCTGCTGCCACTTCAGCCCGCGGCCCAGCAACGGATTATCTATCCGGAAGATCTGCGTCATGCCGCGCGCCCAGCGGGTGCGCTGAATGATATGCAGCGCCAGGCGCTCCGTCGCCAGCCCGGCGGCGAGCGGAATGGCCAGGAACGCGGCGTGCCAGCCGCGCCGCTGCAGCTTGAGCGAGGTATGGGCGTCTTCGGTAACCGTTTCGACCGCGAACCCGCCGATCTCCTCCAGCGCACTGCGGCGAATGACCGCGCACGAGCCGCTGAATGAGGTGGCGTCCCAATTATCGTTGCCCTGCTGAATCGGACCGTAGAACAGGTCGTTTTCGCCGGGGATGTGGCGGGCGACGGACAGATTGCGCTCAAACGGATCCAGAGAGTAGAAGTAGTGCGGCGTCTGAATCAGCGCCAGCTTCGGATCGGTCAGAAAGCCGCCCACCGTGGCCTGTAGAAACGCGCGCGTGGCAACGTGGTCGCAGTCGAAAATGCAGATCAGCTCGCCCTGAGTCAGCGTCATGGCGTGATTCAGGTTCCCCGCCTTGGCGTGTTTATTATCGTTACGAGTAATGTAGCCAACGCCCGCGTCGGCGGCGAACACGGCGAACTCGCTGCGTTTGCCGTCGTCCAGCAGATAGACCTTGATTTTATCCCTTGGATAATCAATACATTGTGCGGCAAGCACCGTATCGCGCACCACGCTCAGGCTTTCGTTATAGGTGGGAATATAGACGTCGACCGTCGGCCACTGGCTGGTGTCCGCCGGCAGCGGCTGGATGCCGCGCTGCAGGGGCCAGCTGGTTTGCACATAGCTGAAGATCATCATGGTCCAGGCGTACAGTTCGGCAAGAAATAACCCAATGCCCAGCACCGTTTCGATCACCGAATTAAAATGAAGCGTTTCGGTCGCGCGCCAGTAAATATAGCGCGAGGACATTAAAAAACACATCACCATGATAATGATATTGGTTTTTCGGCTGCGCGCGCGACCGAGCAAAAAAACGGTAACGATTGACACCAATCCGAAAAAAAGCTGCTTATCGCTATCCATCGGCGTGATGATGATAACCAGGATAAGCGGCGACAGCAGCAGTATCAGCAATGAAAAAAGGAATTTATTCATTTTTTTGCTTGCCAGATAAAATAATTAGTAAGGGCTATGTTTCGGCGCAGAATAAAATTCCCCACCCCCGACATTAACTTCCAAAATGGCCGCGACCTTTTTGCTAATCAAATCGATATCAAAGGCGGCGGCGGACACCGGGCTAAATTGGTGAATGGATTGTTGCGACGCATTGGCTTCCGGAACGCACTCATCACGGTGAATGGTGCCGAGCAGCTTGTCGCCCAGCCGTTGTTCGAAAAACAGAGTGACGTCGCGATTGAGCGGGCGACGCATGTCGCTCTGATTCACAACGTAATATTCCCGCTTTTTGCTATTGAGGGGCGAGCCGAGGAACCTGTTGTTCTCCATCTGCGGCAGCAACGAGAGCGAGGCGGTATCCGCCAGCATGACGACGATGTGCATATCGGCAAGTTGGCGGGTCGCTCTCAGCGCCGGCGCCGGGCCGGGAGGGAAATCGGCGATCACCACCATATCGGGATAGCTTAGTACGCTGTTTAACCCGCGCTGGATAAAATGTTCGTCGCTGACGATCGCCTGCTCAAAGGCCGTCCTCTGCTCTTGCGTGGTTTCGCCGTAGGGCAGAACAAATAAATTGGAGTGCGCTTTAAGGATAAACTGCCCCCAGTCGGAAGCGGCGGTAGCCTGCGCCACGTATCCGCGCCCATCCGACATCGGCACGCCGAAATGTAAACGCAAGGCGTTCTGTACGTCGAAATCGACAGCCAGCACTTTAAGCCCGCTGCTGGCCAGCGTCCATGCCAGATTGGCTGCGACTGTGGTTTTCCCTACGCCCCCTTTGGGAGAGCACACACACACTAACGGCATAAGGCAATGGTCTCTAACAGTGGTTTCAGCGGCGTATTGCGGCGTTTGTCATTTTCATCGACTGAAGCGTTTTTTTGCCTGAACAGGCTCTGGAAACGCGGCTTGTCATCGGCGCGACCGGGGGCATCGTCGCCGGTTCTCGCCGATGTTGATACCGGCTCGGGCTGCGGCGAAGCAGCCGGAACCGTTGCTCGTTCGATGGAAACGGCGGGCTGGTCGGCTACGGCTGAATCCCGGCTGGCTGGTAGCTGCTGACTGACCGCCTGTAGCAGAGACGCCGAACCAAACTCTTCTTTACTCGCCAGAATCGGGCTCGCCGGCAGCCCGCCGATTCTCTGCAGCGCCGCATGATCATCGGCGCCGCCGTTGGCAACGGCGACCTGCCTTAGAATCGCCCACTCTTGCGATGGCATATGCACATCGTTTTCCGATGTATCTTTATAGTCAATATGTTCCAGATTCAGCTTTTCTTTGAACTGCTTAATATCGTCATATTTATTCATACACCATCCAGATAAGCATACGTAGATTATCATTAATGCCATATATAAGGAGGGGATATGCCGGGCCTTTATATTTACCTAAAGTTTTATTTTCTCAATCCTTACAGAAAGACATAATTTTATATAAATCAAAAGGCCGCCCGTCATCCATCCGCGTCTGAAACCCAACGAGTATAAGCATAGTCAATCGTCCGTTATTTTGATCATCAAAATTGATTTTTACTTAATACCGATCAATGAAATGAAAAGAAGGGAAACAGGATACCAGACTTCCCGGTGATGACATCATCACCGAGCTTCCCCGCATAAAACGCCGCCGGTGACGACCTTCAGGTCGCCCCAGAATAGAGAGAATAAATTTAGGTTTGAGTAAATAGGATAATTCTTTTCTTTCCGCTTATTTCGCTTTCGCGACTAATTGTTCCAGCAAATTAATATGCAACGGATCATCATTTAACGCCGGAATATAGGTATATCGTTCTCCTCCCGCGTGCAGAAAAATCTCTCTATTTTGCTCCTGAATTTCCTCCAGCGTTTCCAAGCAGTCTGCGGCAAAACCAGGGCACATAATCTGAATATGCTTCACGCCCTGCTCCGGCAAGTCTTTCAACGTTTCATCCGTATAGGGCGTCAGCCAGGGTTCACGGCCAAAACGCGACTGGAAAGTCACCAATACTTTCTCTTTCGGTAACCCCAATGCGGCAACCAGCGCTCTTGCCGTCGCCATACAGCGCAGCGGGTAGTCATCCCCTTCGCTGGCATAGCGAACCGGGATGCCGTGAAACGAGAGCACCAGACGGTCCGGCTCGCCATGTTCGGCAAATGACTGTTCAACCTGGGATTGCAACGCCGCGATATAAGCCGGATGCTCAGCATAATCACGGATAAAGCGAATTTCAGGTAACCGGCGGTAATGGCCCAAGGCCTTGGCCAGCCCATCCCAGACGGATGCGGTAGTCGAGCAGGAATACTGCGGATACATCGGCAACACGACTAACGTGGTCACCCCCTGAGCCAGCAGCTTATCCAGGGCTGAAGCCAGACTGGGCGAACCGTAGCTCATTCCCAACTCAACCGGAATGCCCGACAGGCGATCCGCCAGCGCCTGTTGCTGCCGGCGGCTAATCACCAACAACGGTGAACCGCCGTCCATCCAGATAGACTGATAAAGTTTCGCCACTCGCGGCGCACGACGAGGCAGAATCACGCCCCGCAACAGCGGCCACCATAGCAAGCGAGAGGTATCAACCACACGCCGGTCGCTCAGAAACTCAGCCAGATAGCGTTTCACCGCTCGCGGGGTCGGTGCGTCGGGCGTACCTAAATTCACCATCAGCACACCATACTTCTCTTGCGTCATCACAGCGTTCCTTTTATGGACGGGTCGGTTATCCCGAGCCTGTCTGTACAGTTAGGCTATCTATTGTAGCGAAAAACACCGGATAAAAATTGAAAGATAACAACGTTGAAATCGATGTTATTGATAGGGGAAAGCACCGGCTATGACAAACAGAGCGTGAGGGATAATAGACGTTGACTGATTGAGGGGGTATGGATAGCGACTGTCTCTGCGTTACGCGATCGTCATCAGCGAGTGTCGCCGCGCAAGGCGCAGACAACACTCGCGATCACGCACAGCGGGAGATTACCCCAGAATCGATTCCAGTTCGGCACGAACTTCCGCGACTTTGCGCGTCCCTTCTACTTTAAAGTAGCGGGTATTGCCAGCATCGGCTTCCTTCTGATAATAGGATACCAGCGGCGCTGTCTGCTGATGGTATTCCACCAGGCGTTTGCGAACGGTCTCTTCCTGATCGTCCTTACGGGTTACCAGGTCTTCACCGGTCACATCGTCTTTGCCTTCTACCTGCGGCGGATTAAATTTCACATGGTAGACGCGGCCAGACGCCGGATGCACGCGGCGTCCAACGATGCGATCGACGATCAGCTCATCAGGAACCGCAAACTCGATAACATAATCCACACTGATGCCAGCCTCTTTCATCGCATCAGCCTGGGGAATCGTACGCGGAAAGCCATCCAGCAGGAAACCGTTACGGCAATCTTCCTGGGCGATACGTTCTTTTACCAGGGCAATAACCAGTTCATCCGTGACCAGTTTTCCTGCATCCATAATTTCTTTAGCCTTTTTTCCCAATTCGGAGCCGGCTTTTACCGCTGCACGCAGCATGTCGCCCGTAGAAATCTGCGGGATACCGTATTTTTCCATGATGAATTGAGCTTGAGTCCCCTTGCCTGCGCCCGGAGCGCCCAGCAGAATAATACGCATTGCGTAAATCCCCTTGCTTATGTATATAACCCGTCATTTTTCGAGCCGCGGAATCTGTTGGTCGCTTTTCCGCATTCCGAAATCTATTGGGTGGAGTATTTATAAAATAAATTTGAAAGCGCTAAACCATACCATTCCAGGCGGTTATCCTCAAGAAACGGGCTCGTTTCAGCTTGCCGACAATAGATGAAAAAGTGGTTTACGGGCGTGATGCAGCGGCACGAACGTTCAATATAGACGAATAATTGAGCATCGGGGTGATGGGGAGAAGGAAAGCGCAAAGGGAAAATCCGCCCCGGCAACACGCCGGGGCGGCACATCAGATCAGGCTCAGGCGCTCAGCAACTGATTCATGCGACGGATAAACTGGTTGGGATCGTCCAGCGTACCGCGTTCGGCCAGTAAGGCCTGATCCAGCAGCAGCTCAACCCACTCGGCAAACTGCGCATCGTCACTCACGTCAGACGCACGTTTAACCAACGCATGTTCCGGGTTCAGTTCGAAAATATATTTCACCTCCGGCGCCTGTTGCCCGGCCGCGGCAAACAATTTCGCCATCTGGGTGCTCATTTCGTTGGTGTCGGTGGTCACGATCGCCGGCGTATCGGTCAAACGGTGGGTCAAACGAACTTCCTTCACCCGATCGCCCAGCAGGGTTTTGACGCGCTCAACAAAAGGCTCCAGCGCTTTTTCCGCTTCTTTCTGAGCGTCGTTTTCTTCATCAACCAGCTTGTCCAGCGATTCATCCGCTTTGCTGACGGACTGGAATGACTTACCGTCAAACTCGGTCAGGTAGCTCATCATCCATTCGTCAATGCGATCGGACAGCAGCAGCACTTCAATACCTTTCTTGCGGAACAGCTCCAGGTGCGGGCTGCTCTTCGCGGCGGCATAGCTGTCGGCGGTGATATAATAGATTTTCTCCTGCCCTTCCACCATTCGGCTGACATAGTCCTCCAGCGATACGGTCTGTGCGGAGCTGTCATTGTGGGTACTGGCAAAACGCAGCAGCTTGGCGATCGCTTCACGGTTAGCGCCATCCTCGGCCGGGCCTTCTTTCAGCACCAAACCGAACTGCTGCCAGAATGTCTGATATTTTTCCGTGTCGTCTTTCGCCAGTTTTTCCAGCATCTGCAATACGCGTTTGGTCAGCGCGTTACGCAGATTCTGAGTGACGCGGCTGTCTTGCAGAATTTCACGGGAGACGTTCAGCGGAAGATCGTTGGAATCGATCAGGCCGCGGACAAAGCGCAGATAGTTCGGCATAAACTGTTCCGCGTCATCCATGATGAACACACGCTGAACATATAGCTTCAGGCCATGTTTATGGTCGCGGTTCCACATATCCCACGGCGCCTGGGAAGGAATGTACAGCAGGCTGGTGTATTCCTGTTTCCCTTCAACCCGGTTGTGGCTCCAGCACAGAGGATCGGTAAAGTCATGGGCGATGTGCTTGTAGAACTCGGTATATTCTTCATCGCTGATGTCGGATTTACTGCGCGTCCAGAGCGCCTGGGCCTTATTGATTTTCTCCCAGCTTACCGTGGCTTCGCCGCCTTCCTCTTCGCTTTCATGCCGCGTTTCGATCTCTACCGGCAAGGCAATATGATCGGAGTATTTGCTGATGATGGAGCGAACCCGCCAGTCATCAAGGAATTCATCTTCGCCTTCACGCAGGTGCAGAGTGATTTCAGTGCCGCGATCTTCTTTGGTGATATCCGCAATGGTGTAATCGCCTTCACCGGCAGACTCCCAGAATACTCCTTGATCGGGTTCCGCTCCCGCAGCACGGGTACGTACGGTGACTTTATCGGCAACGATAAACGCCGAGTAGAACCCGACGCCGAACTGACCGATCAGTTGGCTGTCTTTTACCTGATCGGAACCCATTGACTCCAGAAAGGCTTTCGTCCCGGACTTGGCGATAGTACCGAGGTTATCGATCACCTCATCGCGGGTCATACCGATACCGTTGTCGGAAATTGTCAGAGTCCGTTTTTCTTTATCGGTGGATACCCGCACGCGCAGTTCGCCATCTCCGGCATACAGTTCGGGAGCGGACAGCGCGCGAAAACGTAATTTATCTGCCGCATCGGAAGCATTGGAGATCAGTTCACGCAGGAAGATTTCTTTATTGGAATACAGTGAATGGATCATCAAATGCAGCAGTTGCTTTACTTCAGACTGGAATCCGCGGGTTTCTTGGCCTTTCATACTCATTGTTGCTTACCTCAATCCTAATATTATTCAGGCTGATTAAACTGACGATGAGCTTGAAGTGGGGATAGACAACAATGATTTCAAGGGGGAAAAAATTCTGACCGGAGAAAAGGCGCAAAGAAATGAATCGATAAACCGCTGTCGGGCGCGAAGCCCGACAGCGGGGTGATTAATATTTGAAAGGCTGACGCCCCGCCAGCGAATGAGACAAGGTGGTGCCGTCAACCATTTCCAGTTCGCCGCCGACAGGCACGCCGTGAGCGATTCGGCTGGCCATGACGCCGTACTGGGCGCACAGCTCGGCAATGTAGTTGGCCGTTGCCTCCCCCTCTACCGTCGGATTGGTAGCCAGAATGACTTCGCTGATAGACTCGCTTTCCAGGCGCTCTTCCAGCCGCCCCAGGCCGATATCATCCGGACCGATGCCATCCAACGGCGACAGATGCCCCATCAGCACAAAATAGCGCCCGGCAAACTGCCCGGTTTGCTCTATGGCATGAATATCCGCGGGGCTTTCCACCACGCAGATTTGGCCGTTTTGCTGACGCCTGGGATTCGCACAAATCGAACACACGTCCTGTTCGGTAAAGGTGCGGCAGTCCGCGCAGTGGCCGATTTCAGACATCGCGCGGGTCAACGCCTGCGCCAGACGCATTCCCCCGCTGCGATCGCGCTGCAATAGATGGAACGCCATGCGCTGGGCCGACTTCGGCCCGACACCGGGTAAACAGCGCAGGGTCTCCATCAGCGATTCAAGAAGCGGACTGGTTTGCATCAGAACGGCATCTTAAAGCCCGGCGGTAACTGCATACCGCTGGAAACCGACGCCATTTTTTCTTTCTGCGTTTCAGCAATACGACGGGCGGCATCGTTGAATGCGGCGGCAATCAGATCTTCCAGCATTTCTTTGTCGTCTTCCAACAGGCTGGGATCGATCTCCACCCGGCGGCAGTTATGCGCGCCATTAATGGTGATTTTGACCAGCCCCGCGCCCGATTCTCCAGTGACTTCCAGATTTGCAATCTCTTCCTGCATCTGCTGCATTTTTTCCTGCATCTGCTGGGCTTGTTTCATCAGATTGCCAATTCCACCTTTACCAAACATAGTTTTCTCTCTATCGCGTCGGGCTGCGCACTCGCAGCGGTTAAACAGGGCGGATACTTTCTTCGTCCAGTTCCGCATCAAAGAAACGCCGCAGCGTTTGAATAGTATTATCGGTCATAATCGACTGGCGTGCCTGCGCCAGCTTTTCTTCATAAATAGCCTGACGCCACTCCAGCGGGGTCAGCACCGCCGGATTGTCGTCTTCGGTCACCAGCAGTTCGACAGGATGACCATAGTGGGCCGCTAACGCATCAGCCAGCGTTTTCTGCGCCGCCGGCGAATTGAGGTGGCGCTGGGAAGAACGCAGGTGCAAATGTATTTTGCCGGGCTCCGGACACGCCTTGAATGCATTTAACGCCAGCTGTTGTACCAGTTTTGGTAACGACAGGCGATTAATTTCCGCCGCCCACTCATCGCGCGCCAACGACTCTTCCGCTAAGCGGGCCGCCAGTTCGGGGGTTTTTTCATGTTCCAACGCCGAACGCAGCGCCTTTGGCGTGGCGACATCAGCTTTGACCTCCTCCACCGTATTCTGCGCCCGCCAGCGATAGGCTTCCGGTTTCTTTTTGGCCGCCGCCGAAGCGCCGTCTTGCGCGTTCCTCCGTTGCAAACTGCGCTCAGTCACCGAGGCTAACCGTTCAAGTGCTGAGTTTGCCGGCCGCGCGCTATTCGACGCTGCCGGTTCAGCTTTTTTTGGCGGGGTTGCCCCCTGCTTTCGCAATAGCTGACTACGCGCCTGTAAAAGCTGCGACGTGGTATCAGAAAGCCCCCCCTCTTCCGCCGTCTGCTCTGAAGATTCGGGTTCAATAACTGGAGCGCCGTCTGATGGGGCCGGCTGCTCGTTCGGGTAAGAGGATTCTCCCACGCTTTCTTGCCGTATTGCCGGCGATGACGGCGCGGTGTTTGACGGAGGCATCGCTCTTGACGGCGACGGCGCGGATTGCGGCGCGCTATCAGCCGGGGCCTGAGACAGGCCGGATACGGGCGACACCGGCGCTTCAATAATCTGTTTCGGATGGAAGGCCAGCGCGCGCAGCAGCGTCATTTCGACCCCCATCCGGCGATCCGGCGCGTAAGACAGCTCTTTACGGCCAATCAGCAATGTCTGATAGTAAAGCTGCACATCCGCAGGCGGCAACACCCGAGCCAGATCCCGTAAACGGGCTTCCACTGCCGCATAGTCATTACTCAGCGCCGTGGGCAATAGCTGAACCATCGCAATGCGGTGCAATAACGTCAGGGTTTCCACCAGCAGAGATTCCCAGTCAACGCCACGCGCCGCCGCTTGATCGAGCAAGGACATGACTCGCGCGCCGTCGGCTTTCACCAATGCTTCAATGATCGCCAGCGGTTGTTCGTCATCCAGCGTTCCCAGCATCTGACTGACCGACTCCGTCGTCACCTGCCCTTGCCCCATGGCAATCGCCTGATCAGCGAGGCTTAGCGCATCTCGCAGGCTGCCGTCGGCGGCGCGGGCCAGCAGTTGCAGCGCTCTTGGCTCACTCGCCAGATGTTCCGCCTGCAACACCTTCTCTAAGTGCGCCCGGATCTGCTCGACGTCCAGCGCCTTGAGATGGAATTGCAGGCAGCGTGACAGAATCGTCACCGGCAATTTTTGCGGATCGGTGGTTGCCAGCAGGAATTTTACGTGCGGCGGCGGCTCTTCCAACGTTTTCAGCAGGGCATTGAAACTGTGGCGCGACAGCATATGTACCTCATCGATCAGGTACACCTTAAAACGCCCGCGCGCCGGAGCGTACTGAACGTTATCCAGCAGGTCGCGGGTATCCTCGACCTTGGTACGCGAAGCCGCATCAATTTCGATCAAGTCAACAAAACGGCCCTGCTCAATTTCACGACAGTTATCACACTGTCCGCAAGGCGTTGCCGTCACGCCCTGTTCGCAGTTGAGTCCTTTTGCCAACAAACGGGCAATGGTGGTTTTCCCGACGCCGCGCGTACCGGAAAACAAATAGGCATGATGGATCCTGCCTAGGGAAAGGCCATTGGCTAATGCGGTCAGGACATGCTCCTGACCGACGACATCAGCAAAGGTTTGGGGACGCCACTTACGGGCAAGAACCTGATAGCTCATCAATACCGCAACAGTCGAGTTATTGAGGAGGTCATGCTAACACAGCCGCGCGGGTATCCGCGAGACTGTTATGATCAATGTCCGGGGAAGTCGACCAGGCTATAGCAGGTCACGCCCATGGCTTCCAGACGCTGAGCGCCGCCCAGATCGAACAGATTGATCACAAATGCGGCATCGGTTACCGTTCCGCCTAAACGACGAATCAGTTTTACCGTGGCTTCAACCGTTCCGCCGGTCGCCAGCAGATCGTCAATCACCAGAACGTTATCATCCGCGCCGATCGCATCCGCGTGAATTTCCAGAGAATCCGTGCCATATTCCAGTTCATAGCTTTCACTGATGGTCGGACGCGGCAATTTCCCCGGCTTACGCACCGGCACAAATCCAACGCCCAACGCCAAAGCAACCGGCGCGCCGAACAGAAAACCACGAGCTTCAGTCCCTACGACCTTGTTAATACCGCGATTACGATAACGGTTTGCCAGCATCTCAATGCTGGCGGCATAAGCTGTCGGGTTTTCCAGCAGGCTTGTTACGTCACGGAACAGTATGCCCGGCTTCGGATAGTCGGGAATGCTTTTGATACTGTTTTTAATCAATTCTGACTGCTGCGCAGTTGAGGTCATCATATCTGTGCCTGATAAAACGTTCTGATAATACCAATGCTGGCCGCTACCGCCCTGCTATCCAACATTACCTTGATGAAATGCTGACTTTTGATACAGGAAAGCGGCGGTCCGCGCACGAAAACGCTCAAATCTAGTCAAACTGGGCAATAAATGCAACAGTCCCCGCGATCTCAGCGTGTTTTTTGCCGTGGACTCGCCATATACGCCTAATAGGCCAACGCGATGCGTTGAAACAGCGGGCCGCACGGAGGCGATGCGTCATCAATTTCTTTTGGAAATCTTTTGCTGCTCCGAATCAACGACCGGCAGACGAAGCATAAAGGTCAGTAAAATCGCCATAATCACCAACAAGAGAACCCTTACCCAACCAATCTTAACCAGCCAAAGAGAAAGCGTAAACGTCAGCAAAATAACGACAACCGCTTTCCATTTCGCGCCCGGAGGCAAAGCCCGATGTTGCTGCCAGTGGCGTAAATATCCCCCGAACCAGGAACGATATAACAACCAGTAATGAAAACGCGGCGACGAACGGGCGAAACACCAGGCCGCCAACAATAAAAACGGCGTGGTCGGCAACAAAGGCAACACAACACCTAACGTTGCCAAAACGACAGCCACCCACCCCATGACAATCAGCAACGCGCGATACATATTCACCTTTATTCAATCCAGCGTTAATGGGTAAGTAAAGCGCAACCCGGCGCAGATACTTTATCATCAACATTGAACGCTTGTTAATGGTAGTCATCATTACATTATGGAAATCAATATTTCCGTAAGCAGGCCGTATCAGATGCTATATTCGCAAGTGGGAAGACAGAGAATAATGTTTTGACATGAAGAGCGTTTCAGCCCCAAAGATAAATCTGCTGCATTCATCGGTATAAGGAACAGTGTGAATACTCACAAATTGCTGCTCGCGCTTGAACAACAAATTGATTCGCTGGCAAAAGAGATCGAACCGTTGGCGGATAAATCCGTTCCGCAATCGCGTTTCGATCGGCAACTGTTTAGCAGCTATGGCACGCGGCTAAAAGATTATTTCCATGAAGTGACTCTGAATTTCCAGTCCATCAGGCAGCTAGTTACCGAGCAACGCACTGAGCGTGTGGCGTTCATGGCTGAAAGACTGGTGAGGCAAATTACGGCGCTGCAGCGTGAGTTAGCGACCCAATCTTTACGGCGCCAGGAACAAACGGCCCAAAAGCAGCCCCAGGATCTTTATCATAAACTGGCCGAGCACCAGGATTATGAAAGGCGCCTGCTGTCGATGATCCATGACAGAGAAAGCCTGCTGGACACGCAAACTCAATTCAGCGAGCAGCAACGCCTGCAAAAAGAATTGGCGGCCCTTGAAGGACGATTGACCCGCTGCCGTCAGGCGCTAACGAGACTGGAACGATTGATCGAACGCAGGGAACAGGGTCTGTAAATTCTGGAGACACGCCTGGATTTTCTGCTATATGTGAAAAATCTATGACAGATGAAAAAGGTAAAGAGAAATGTCACTGGAAAATGCGGCGCCTGAAATCAAACTGGCGATCGATCTCATTATGTTGCTGGAAGATAACCAGATAGAACCGCAGGTTGCGTTGGCCGCGCTGGAAATTGTACGCCGGGATTTGCAGAAAAAAGCGCGGGAAGAAAACCACGCCGAAGAGACGAAGTAACATCCGCCAGTCTAAAAAGATGGATAGCGCAAGGCGCATCCGCGACCTGAGACCTGCGCTGTTGAAGAGATAAACGAGGTCATTCGTTATCAGGGCGGCGCATGGCCCCTGAATTTCCGGCATCAGTCCGGCTGGCGTAACGTGTTGCTAAAACGCAGCATATCAATGAAGGAGTCAACCAGTTCTGGAGCATCCCGATTAAGATCGAAACTTTCCGGCATAAACAGCCAGTTCTCCATCAGGCCGGAGAAATACGCGCGCAGCGCAATGGCGGCCCGACGGGGCTGAATATCTTCCGGCAGCAATCCCATATGAATACAGCGTATTAAATAGCCTTCAATATCAGAGTAACAATCGAGGTAACACGCTTTACGGGCATTAAGCGATGGCAACATTTCACCCACAAACTCACATTT
The DNA here is from genome assembly GCF_002291445.1 of Brenneria goodwinii. Classification (NCBI taxonomy): domain Bacteria; kingdom Pseudomonadati; phylum Pseudomonadota; class Gammaproteobacteria; order Enterobacterales; family Pectobacteriaceae; genus Brenneria; species Brenneria goodwinii. The sequence goes on from NZ_CP014137.1 coordinate 2,912,242, forward strand.
ATGAAAGATGATTTCCATCATCGATCGCCACTGACAGTCACTCACCGTTAAACGAAGCATATAAATCAATATTTCCCGCATAACATAGAGTGGATTATCAGGAAATTTTGTCTGATACTCTATTTCAAACTGATTGAGCTTTAACTCAGCCTGAATCCATATTTCGTTAAACAGTTCAGCTTTGTTTTTAAAATGCCAGTAAATAGCGCCACGGGTCACACCTGCGGTCATGGCAATATCAGCCAGCGATGTTGCAGACACGCCATGCTCTGAGAAGACTCTCAATGCTGCATCCAGTATCTGTTGTCGGGTTTCTTGAGCTTGTTGTTTGGTTTTTCGTGCCATATCGCTGTATTTGAAAGAAAGTATGATTTACATACATTCGAGTATGTATGTAACATAGCACGTACATAAAATTATCGCAGCAATGGGTTTTAAAGCGCGTGATCCATTGGTCAATTTCAAATCGGATACTTGGGGTTTATCTATGAACAAAAACAGAGGGCTAACGCCTCTGGCGGCAGTTCTGATGCTTTCTGGCGGCTTAATTCTCACGGGATGTGATAATACACAACAGGCTGGAGCACAGCAATCAGCACCTGAAGTCGGCATTGTAACGTTGAAAACCCAGGAGCTTAATGTAACGACAGACTTGCCAGGCCGCACCAATGCCTATCGCATTGCGGAAGTCCGTCCTCAGGTCGGCGGGATTATCCTGAAGCGCAACTTTGTTGAAGGCAGCGATATTCAGGCTGGTTCATCGCTGTATCAAATTGATCCCGCGCCCTATCAGGCTGCCTACAATAGCGCTAAAGGTTCACTGGCCCAAGCCGAGGCAAGCGCTGAAATCGCCCGTCTGACGGTTAACCGCTACAAACCATTGTTGGGCACCAACTACATCAGCAAACAGGATTACGATCAGGCGGTCTCGACATCCCGTCAGGCTGACGCCAGTGTACAGGCCGCCAAGGCCTCGGTAGATAATGCCCAAATCAACCTTGCTTACACCAAAGTCATTGCGCCGATATCAGGACGGGTGGGTAAATCAACGGTGACGGAAGGCGCGCTGGTTTCCTCCGGTCAAACCGTTGCATTAACCACCGTACAACAGCTCGATCCGATGTATGTCGATGTCACGCAATCAAGTAATGATTTTCTGCGACTGAAAAAAGATCTGGAAAACGGCACGCTGAAACAAAGCGAAGGCAAAGCGAATGTCCGCCTGCTGCTGGAAAATGGTACTGAGTATTCACATCCCGGCACGCTGGAGTTTTCTGACGTGACCGTAGATGAAACCACCGGTTCCATCACCCTACGGGCCATTTTCCCTAACCCGGATCACGACCTTTTACCTGGAATGTTCGTTCGCGCACGTCTGGATGCCGGTGTACAAAACAACGCGGTGCTGGTTCCCCAGATGGGCATTACCCGTACCCCCAGAGGTGAAGCGACAGCCATGGTCGTGGGAGAAGGTGACAAAGTTGAAATCCGCAGCGTGACCACATCCAAGGCGATTGGCAATAAATGGCTGGTTACCGACGGTTTAAAAGAGGGTGATCGCGTCATTTTGACAGGCCTGCAAAAAATCCAACCCGGCATACAGGTGACAGTAAAAGAAGTCGCTCAAGAGAACGAACAGCCGCAGCAGTCGCCGGCTGAATCCGCGAAGTCTTAACAGGAGCCGGTAATTCATGGCTAAGTTTTTTATAGATCGACCCATTTTTGCATGGGTAATCGCCATCGTTGTGATGTTGGCTGGGGCGCTGGCGATCGTGAGGTTGCCTATCGCGCAATACCCGACGATTGCGCCCCCGGCAATTGAGATTACAGCGACCTATCCGGGAGCGGATGCCTCAACGCTGCAAGACTCCGTAACGCAGGTTATCGAACAGAATATGAACGGTATCGATAACCTGATGTATATGGCCTCCAGCAGCGACTCATCAGGTACGGTGCAGATTACGCTGACCTTTGATGCGAGCACCGACCCTGACATCGCGCAGGTTCAGGTACAGAACAAACTTCAGTTGGCAATGCCTTTGCTGCCGCAAGAGGTTCAGCAACAAGGGGTTAGCGTTCAGAAATCAAGCAGCAGCTTCCTGATGGTCGCCGCTTTCATCAGCAATGACGGCAAAATGACGCAGCAGGATATCGCTGACTACGTGGCCGCCAATGTGCAGGATCCCATCAGTCGTACCAACGGCGTCGGTGATGTGCAGTTGTTCGGCTCGCAGTATGCCATGCGTATCTGGCTTGATCCGAATAAGCTGAATAACTATCAGCTGACGACCGGCGACGTTACGGCGGCCATTACGGTGCAAAATAACCAGATCGCCGCGGGTCAGCTTGGTGGGACGCCGCCGGTGGCAGGCCAAGAGTTGAATGCCTCGATCATCGCGCAAACGCGGCTGAAATCGCCCGAAGAATTTTCCAACATTTTACTGAAGGTTAATACAGACGGCTCACAAGTACGCCTGAAAGACGTGGCGCGTGTTGAGCTCGGCGCGGAAGGTTATGACATCATCGCCCGCTACAACGGCCAGCCCGCCGCCGGTATCGGGATTAAACTCGCCACCGGCGCCAACGCATTGGATACGGCTTCTTCGGTAAAAAACGAATTATCCCGACTGCAAGAGTTCTTCCCGACCGGGTTAAACGTGGTTTATCCGTACGACACGACACCGTTCGTTAAGATTTCCATTAACGAAGTGGTGAAAACGCTGGTGGAAGCCATCGTGTTGGTATTCCTGGTGATGTATCTGTTTTTGCAGAACTTCCGTGCGACATTGATCCCAACCATCGCCGTACCCGTTGTACTGTTGGGCACATTCGCCATTATTTCGGCGTTCGGCTACTCCATCAACACCCTCACCATGTTTGGGATGGTGCTCGCCATCGGCTTGCTGGTGGATGATGCCATCGTGGTAGTGGAAAACGTTGAACGCGTGATGGCGGAAGAAGGATTGCCGCCGAAAGAGGCCACCAAAAAATCGATGGAGCAGATACAAGGCGCCCTGGTCGGGATAGCGCTGGTGCTCTCTGCGGTATTTGTTCCGATGGCCTTTACCGGCGGATCAACCGGCGCCATCTACCGCCAGTTTTCCATCACGATTGTTTCCGCGATGGTGCTCTCTGTTCTTGTCGCATTGATTTTAACTCCGGCACTCTGCGCCACGTTGTTAAAACCCATCGCTAAAGGCGACCACGGCGAGAAAACAGGTTTCTTCGGCTGGTTTAACAGACTGTTCGAAAAAAGTACGCACCACTACACCGACAGCATTGCCAATATTCTGCGCAGCACGGGTCGATATCTGGTGGTTTATCTGCTGATTGTCGTGGGTCTGGCGCTTTTATTCTTGCGCTTGCCAAGCTCTTTCCTGCCCGAAGAAGATCAGGGGGTGCTGCTGAACATCGTGCAACTTCCGGCCGGGGCGACACAGGAAAACACCCAAAAAGTGATGGACCGGTTGGCCAATTACTATCTGGAGAACGAGAAAGATACCGTAAGATCGGTCTTTACGGTCAGCGGTTTCGGTTTCTCAGGCCGCGGTCAGAACGCGGGTCTGGCATTTGCCAGCCTGAAAGACTGGAGCGAGCGTGACGGCGCGGAGCATAAGGTTGCGGCTATCGCCGCCCGGGCCAACGCCGCATTCAGCCAAATCAAAGAAGGGATTGTGATCGCGACCAACGTTCCCGCGATCGTCGAACTGGGAACGGCGACCGGGTTTGACTTCCAGTTGATCGATCAGGCCAACCTGGGGCATGAACAGCTCACGCAGGCACGTAACCAGCTGTTAGGTATGGCCGCGCAACGACCGGATATGCTGGTTCAGGTTCGTCCGAATGGCATGGAGGATACACCGCAGTTCCGGCTTGATGTCGATCATGAGAAAGCTCAGGCGCTGGGCGTTGCTCTGTCGGATGTCAACGCTACGCTGGCGACGGCGTTGGGCGGAAGTTATGTGAATGACTTTATCGACCGCGGCCGGGTGAAGAAAGTGTATGTGCAGGGCGACGCGCCTTTCCGTATGCTGCCGGATGATATTAAAAACTGGTATGTACGCGGCAGTAATGGCCAGATGGTCCCCTTCTCCGCTTTCTCGCAAAGCCATTGGGAATATGGTTCTCCACGTCTGGAGCGCTATAACGGTCAGCCTTCCATGCAAATACAGGGTGAAGCGGCGCCAGGTAAAAGTACCGGTGAAGCAATGGCTCTGATGGAAGAGTTCGTCACCAAGCTGCCAAACGGCGTGGGATACGAATGGACGGGCATGTCCTATCAGGAACTCTTGTCCGGCAGTCAGGCGCCGGCGCTGTATACCATATCCCTGATAGTGGTCTTCCTGTGTCTGGCGGCCCTGTACGAAAGTTGGTCGATTCCATTCTCGGTTATGCTGGTAGTGCCTCTGGGTATTCTGGGAGCTGTGATAGCCGCATCCATGCGCGGTCTTGAAAACGACGTCTACTTTAAGGTGGGCCTGCTGACAACCATTGGGCTATCGGCGAAAAACGCCATCCTGATCGTCGAATTTGCTAAGGATCTGATGGAAAAAGAAGGTAAAGGTTTGATTGAGGCAACGCTGGATGCGGTACGTATGCGTTTACGCCCGATCCTGATGACCTCCCTCGCCTTTATCCTCGGGGTTGTACCGCTGGTTATCAGCTCTGGCGCAGGTTCCGGCGCTCAGAACGCCGTAGGGACGGGTGTAATGGGCGGGATGATTACCGCAACCGTATTGGCTATCTTCTTCGTTCCAGTGTTCTTTGTGGTGGTCCGCCGCCGCTTTAGTAAGAAAAATGAAGAGATAGAGTCCCAACATCGGTAATTAGAACGCCAACGTTCCCATTCTGCAAAGGCCGCGATTCGCGGCCTTTTTTATTCCCCCTTTTCACTTTTTCACCACGGGATACGTCGCGCATTCCCTACATGACCACCATAACCTTACAAACACCATGGTTGAACCGCGCAATGAAAAAGCGCAATATATAGTTATGTTATAACATAACAATGAGAGGAATGATGAAGAAAGGCATCCATCCAGACTATCGGACCGTGGTATTTCATGATACCAGCGCCGATATGTATTACAGAATCGGTTCAACCATTAAAACTGAACGCACCATCGAGTTGGATGGCGACAGCTACCCTTACGTCACCATTGATGTTTCCTCCGCCTCCCATCCTTACTATACCGGGAAGCAGAAAGAATATGCCAAAGAAGGCAGCACAGCTCGATTCCAACAGCGCTTCGGCAACTTTTTCAAATAATTCGTTCAGGTCAATCAGGCAGAAACCGCCAAAGTCAGTGCGCTTAACTAACTCCGTGAAGGATACATTTTCCTGAGGCCGATTCTAACGTTACAGGAATCATCCTAAAAATGGTGAAATCCCAAGGAAAGCGTTGAGTCATTTAGGAAAGCCATACGGTCATAGCCTGAAAGATGGTGGGGATAAAGAGGAATATTCAAATGCAGGTGCTTAGCTCTCTACATTCGGCGAAAAAACGTCATAAAGACTGCATAGTAGTACGCCGTCGCGGGCGTATCTATGTGATATGTAAAACCAACCCTCGCTTTAAAGCCGTGCAGGGCAGAAAGAAGAAGAAAAGCTGATTCTATTTCCGTAACAACTCTCTACAGCTCTGTTATCAATGTAACAGGGCTTTTTTATGCAATAAATAAAAACAATAAAAACAACAGGATAAAAAACAGCTTATTGATACATATCTTTACACTAAGCGAACAGCGGTTATCTTCCGTCTGTTATGGCATCGTGCTCGATACACAAATTAAATTAATAGTCTGATATTATGGTTATTCACAAACTATTCCATCATTGGAAAGTTCTGTGATTTAATCCTGATAAATAGCATTAAAAACCTTATCTAATGCCCGCGAATCTTACTGACTCTTTTGCTATAGTTATATACAGAACGACCCGATATGTATCAAAATGGCGCAGCGTGAGCGTCTCTTGTTTTCATTAAAATGAAAAGATACTCTGTCGGTATCGGGAGGTGTAAAACCATTGTGGGCTAAATTGTGGTTGTCTAAATCCCAGACGTTGAACTCTTGCACGTAGGCATCATGATTGTAGAAACATGGTTAAGGCTATTCTCTTATGAGTTTTGTCAGTCTGCCTGTTTACCAGGTGTTAACTGAAGTAACACTGAATAACGGCTTAACGGAGGGATTGATATGGATGAGTACACACCCAAAAATTATGATATTGCCCAACTCAGATTCTTATGTGAGAATCTATGCGACGAAAGCATTGCTACGTTAGGCGATAGCAGCCACGGCTGGGTCAATGACCCGACATCTGCGATCAATCTCCAATTAAATGAACTTATTGAGCATATCGCTACATTTATTCTCACATTTAAAATAAAATATCCTGACGAAAACGAGCTTTCTCAGCGGGTTGAAAAGTATTTGGATGACACTTATGTCCTGTTTAGCAACTATGGCATCAATGATGCTGAATTGCGCGGATGGAAGAAATCTAAAGAAAGATTATTCGGAATGTTCTCAGAAGGGGACATCTGTACGCCTGCTAAAACTTAAGCAATAATTTATCTTATATTTATTAACCACCAGGTACTGTTAGCATAAAGGCCAACATGAAAAAAATCGATTATTTGATGCGTTTACGTAAATGCACAACCATAGACACATTGGAACGTGTTATTGAGAAAAACAAGTATGAGCTCTCCAACGATGAACTGGAGATGTTCTATTCTGCGGCGGATCATCGTCTGGCAGAACTGACGATGAACAAGCTATACGACAAAGTTCCCACCGCGGTATGGAAATATGTCCGTTAATTCCCCCGACGCAAAAGTATACTGACACCGTGATAAATTAATGCATTGCGCCGATGTCATTATCGGCCTTTGTTTTCTATTGTTTTTTTACATCTAGATAGAATCTGGAGTTGTAACAAAGTGTATTTTATATAGCAAAAATAATTAGAATACTGAGTTTTATAGCGATGCTCGGGCCACGATAACCGATACTTTCCTCACAATACAATTGATAAACTCATTACAATAATTCTGATTATTCTATATCAGTCTCAACAGGTATATTGCGCCCAATAAATCGTCATCAAACGTTTGCCTACAAGCTATGCGCGAAGGTGAAACGCCTGTACCCGAATTCATTGGAATCCGGTAATGAAAAAAACCAAATAGCGGAATAAGTCAGAGGGGCAACAATGGCCGCATACGTATAAAGATTAAACCCATACAGGCAATCAGCGATAGCATATAAACCGGTTAACAAAATTAACTTAAGATTCTTTAAGTTTTTTACAAGAGAATGGATACAAAGAGGAAATTGGTGGAGGCCCTGCCAGCTACATCCCGGCACACACGTCTCCTGCTGCGGCTGCTTCCTTCCGGACCTGACCGAGTCCACAGGTTGGTGTTGCGGGAGAACCGACAGGGCCTCCATTGACAGCTCTAACTAAATATTCATTACTATAGAGCGGTGGGCATTATGGGTGATGGGCAGTTCAATTGCAAGCTGACGCATGCCAATCGTTGTTTTCTTACCCAAAGTGCTACGCCACGCTATGTCCTTTTACCGATTGAAAAAGCAAGGTTCTGTTGATGGCAGAAGAAATGGATACGTTCCAGCAACGTGTTTTTCAAATTGTGGCCGCGATCCCATACGGGAAAATAGCCACCTATGGCGATGTCGCCCTGATGGCCGGTTCGCCGCGAGCCTCCAGGCAAGTTGGCGGCGTACTGAAGCGCTTACCCAAAGACAGTAAACTCCCCTGGCACCGAGTGATAAACCGAAAAGGCGAGATATCGCTTATCGGCGACGATCGCCAACGCCAAAAATTAGCGTTACAGGCCGAGGGAGTTATCTTTAACCGGCAGGGAAAAATCGATCTCGCTACGTTCCGTTGGCTATGCGCGCCATAACCTCATGGCACGCACGGATTTAGCTATCGTTACCAAACAGATTGAACGGGTTGAGATGATGGCAGCATTTTTGCTGGCGCTGGCGGCGTCAACGGTTCAGTGCTTTGTCCTTGACCTTGTCCTTGCACCGGCAAAGGCACTGACGTGACAGGAACCATAACCAGATCGGCGCTATTTACGCCATTGGTGATAACCGGTACGACATTTTCCGTCACCATCACCACCCTGTGGTTTATCGCGATGGCCGAGCTGAGTAAAATACGGGCATTAGGTTGAATATCAGCCGGATTATACGGTAACGCGAAGGTGAAAGGAGCCTGTTTCCCCTCAGTGCGGCTCACACGCTGGCTGATCACTTTTGAAGGCGCATCTGGCACGGAGGCATCAGATACCGTAACCGTCAATACCGCATCAGCCGGTAAGGCAATACGCTGACGAATATTCACCGTCCCGGTGACAGCAGGCATTGATAGTGTTTGATGTTGAGCTGAAGCGGCGCTCACAGGCGCCCCAGTTTCAGGAGAAGTGCCATAATCACTTCTGTCAGCGCAGGCGGTTAAAACCATCGATAACGTGATACTGCCAAAGATATGCCATAATTTCATTTCGGTCAGTCTCCTTTATTATTGTCAGACTGCCGGCATTAGAAAAACCGGCGTTCATTTATCACGATAGATTCTAAAGAGCGGAAAACCAATGCCAGCAACTTTAAAGTTGAAGGATATAAGTAGTATGGTTCACCAAATAGAATAATTGATAGTGCAAAATTCTGATATTTCCCTGATAAATAATTTAAATTACTAAATTCAACCCGTTAGCCCTCTTAATCTAAATAACCTTCGACCAATGAGGCCAACACCATGAGCCAGGCACTACAAAACCTTCTCGATCTTCTCAATTTGGAAAAAATCGAGGAAGGATTATTTCGGGGAAACAGTGATGATTTAGGGTTGCGCCGGGTGTTTGGCGGCCAAGTAGTGGGTCAGGCTATGTCGGCAGCCAAGCAGACCGTGCCAACAGACCGTAAAATCCATTCGCTCCACAGCTACTTCCTGCTACCCGGAGATAGTCAGAAACCCATTATTTATGATGTGGAAAACCTGCGTGATGGCAATAGCTTCAGCGCTCGCCGGGTCAACGCCATTCAGAATGGTAAACCGATATTTTATATGATGGCATCGTTTCAAAGCCACGAGGCTGGATTTGAACATCAGAATGTAATGCCCGCCGTTACGCCCCCGGAAGCGCTCAAGTCAGAGCAGGAGATCGCGCAAAGTTTCGCGCATTTACTGCCGCTACAATTCCGTGAAAAATTTACCAGACCCAGGCCCATTGAATTTCGCCCGGTAAAGTTTCACAACCCATTAAAAGGAAAAGTGGAAGCGCCGGTACGACATGTCTGGTGTCGTGCTAACGGCCCACTGCCCGATGATGAAAGGATTCATCAGTATCTGCTTGGCTACACATCCGACTGCAATTTTCTGTTAACCGCATTACAACCGCACGGCATTGGCTTTCTGGAACCAGGTATGCAAGTCGCCACCATCGATCATTCGATGTGGTTCCATCGTGATTTCCGTTTGGATGACTGGTTGTTATATTCCGTGGAAAGCACCTCTGCCTCAGGTGCCAGAGGGTTTGTGCGCGGACAATTTTATACCAGAGAAGGCGTACTGGTCGCATCCAGCGCACAAGAGGGCGTTATACGCTACCACCAGCATTAAAAATACGATTGGGATAGTCCCCTGAGCAGAATAAAAAAAAAGGGCGTGGAGATTATCCGACGCCCTGCTTATTAATGGCTGTTCACATTACTTACTGGTTGTAAGCATTCTCGCCATGGCTGTTGACGTCCAGACCTTCGCGTTCCTGTTCTTCAGGTACACGCAGGCCAACGACCATATCGGCCACTTTGAAAGCGATAAAGGAAACAACGCCAGTCCATACGAAGCAGACAATAACACTGAACAACTGAACCCAAACCTGATGAGCCATGGTTACGCCTTCGGCATAACCTACCCCGCCCAGAGAAGCGGAGGTGAATACGCCTGTCAGGATACAACCGACGATGCCACAGACGCCATGAACGCCGAACACATCACACGGGTCATCAACGCGCAGCCATCTTTTCAGTACGGTTACGCCCCACAGACCGGCGATACCCGCGGCGACGCCAATAATCAGGCCGCCACCGACGCCAACGGTACCCGCTGCTGGAGTAATCGCCACCAGACCGGCGATACAACCCGAACATGCGCCCAGCAAAGAAGGCTTACCGCGAGCCATCCACTCACCGATAACCCATGCCAGGATTGCTGCGGCAGTAGCAACCACCGTATTGAGGAACGCCAGACCGGCAATTTCGTTAGCAGCCCCGGCGGAACCGGCGTTAAAGCCAAACCAGCCGATATACAGAACCGCCGTACCAATAAACACCATCGGCAAATTGTGCGGTTTAAGCGCTTCTTTACCGAAGCCGGCACGTTTGCCCAACAGATAAGCGCCGACCAAACCAGCAACGGCAGCGTTAATATGCACCACCGTACCACCGGCGAAATCCAGAGCGCCGTCAGCAGCCAGGTAACCACCGCCCCAGACCATGTGAGTCATTGGCAGGTAAGAGAACGTCAGCCATATTGCGACGAAAATCAGCACGGCAGAAAAACGAACACGTTCAGCAATGGCGCCCACAATCAGCCCCACGGTGATGCAAGCGAATGAGGCTTGATAAGCGATGTGGATGTACTGGTAGAACGTACCGGTAATCGAATCAATGGAGATGCCCTTCAGCATAAAGTTGGAAAAACCGCCGAAGAACGCGTTGCCTTCACTGAAGGCCAGGCTGTAGCCATACACAACCCATAAAATACAAACCAGCGCAAAAGAAACAATAACCTGTGACAGCATGGAAAGTACGTTCTTAGAACGAATCAAGCCACCATAAAACAATGCAATCCCAGGTATGGTCATAAAAAGTACCAAAGCGGTACAAATCATAATAAAGGCATTATCTGCTTTATCGATCGTTGGTGCCGCGGCCATAGCCCAGGACGGGAGCAAAGCAGCCACACCAAGACCCAATGAGGAGACAAGTTTTTTCATTTTCATCCATCCCTATTAACAAATCTAAGTCAGGCGTTAGAGTGCGGCTTCGTCAGTTTCGCCAGTACGAATACGAATAACCCTTTGTAATTCAGCGACAAAAATCTTGCCGTCACCAATTTTTCCGGTATAGGCCGCTTTACTAATTACATCAATAACTTCATCCAGCTGATCATCAGCTATTGCGATGTCAATTTTCACTTTTGGCAAAAAGTTAACGCTGTACTCTGCACCGCGATACAGTTCAGCGTGTCCTTTCTGGCGCCCGAATCCTTTCACTTCAGTGACCGTTAGTCCCTGAATGCCAACGGAAGATAATGCTTCACGCACATCTTCCAGCTTGAATGGTTTTATCACCACAGTAACCAGTTTCATTCATCATCCCCCTAACCGTTAAGTTCAGACTTGCGCCCGCTGCTATCTCGGATTTCCATCATTTCGAATTATCTTCACGCAATGATAAAGCAAAGGATGTGCCATAAATGATTTATCTGGCAGATATCAGCCAGGAGAACGCGGTTAAGGTCTGTTAACGGTAGAAAACATACCGCCGGAAAAAGAAAACGCCAATAAAGCGGAGCATGCAATGCACCATGTCAGTGCATTGCGGGTAATTTTAGTGCATTGAGGCTAAAAACAGAATGAATATGCTTAGTGATGGTGCGAAGCAAACAATAGCCATCCTCTAGCGGCTGTATTTGGAAGTGCAGCCAATTTACGACACGGTAGCGGACTCATGAGTCACGGTAGCCGCCAGTTCTTCTCCTGCCAGCTGCAACTGATACATCTGATAATAGCGTCCCTGCTGGCGCAGCAACTGCTCATGCGTTCCCTGTTCGACGGCTTGTCCATGATGGAGCACCATAATTGAGTCGGCATCAACAATTGTCGATAAGCGGTGGGCAATCACAATCAGCGTTGTCTGAGCCCGGATAATATTCAGCGCCTTTTGCACCGCCTGCTCGGTGCCGGAATCAATGTTCGCCGTCGCTTCATCCAATATCAGGATTTTGGGTGTTTGCACCAATACCCGGGCGATCGCCAACAGCTGTTTCTGCCCTGTCGATAGGTTGTTCCCCTGTTCCCCAATCAGGGTATGTATTCCATCAGGGAACGAGCGCACCAACTCGGATAGCTGCACAATCTCAAGCACGCGCCATACTTCGTTTTCGCTGATATCACGCCCCAGCGTAATGTTCATATACATAGATTCAGCCAGCACCACGGGATCCTGCTGCACCATTGCCACATTATGGCGTAATACCTGATGCGATAACGTTTGTAGCGGACGGCCATCCAAACGGATCTCGCCTTCATCGGGAAGATAATACCCCATCAACAGATTAGCCAATGTACTCTTACCGCTGCCGGTATGGCCTACCAGCGCCACAAATCCCCGCTCAGGAATAGTCAGAGAGATATGTTGCAAAACCTTTTTGCCCGAGCCATAAGAGAAGGAAACATCATCGATCTCGACACGTCCGTGGGAAAGCGCCCGCGCATCGTCGCCATAGCCTTGCTTCGCGCCGTCCATCAGCTCGAAGATTCGTTCACCGGCAACCACGGCCTGCTGCAACATCGACTGCTGAGTCGTCAGTTCAATCAGCGGCTCATTCAGGCGTCCAAGATAATTAATAAACGCGTACAGAACACCAACGCCGACCGAGCCGACGGCGCTGAAACCAAACTGCATCAACAACCCGCACAATACCATTGCGGAAAACAGGCTAAGCAACGGGCGCAGCAGGAAGCCATCAAGGCGCAACGTCTGCATGCGCGCTTTATAATGCTCCCAACTGTAATCGCTCAGCCGCGCCCCAAACCGGGCCTGCTGGCGGAATTGCTGAATAACGCCCATGCCGTTGATAATTTCATTAAAGCCATCGTTAATATCCGCCAGATAACTGCGTACCCGACGCACAATCGGCGTACTGTAACGCTGATAAATCAGCATGACGGTTAATACGGCCGGGAAGATGGTCAACGCCACCAGCGCCATTCGCCAATTCAGGCTGAACATCGCCACCAGCATAGTGCCAATCAGCGCGGCACTGCGTAGTGCGGTTGACACCACCATCACATACAGATCCTTTACAACCTCCGTGTCATTCGTTACACGGGATATCAGCTGTCCTACCGGCTGGGTATCAAAAGTGCTAAGAGGCTGACGCAGCGCCGCATCCATAACATCAATACGCAATTGCTGCACCACCCCGACCGCTATCCGATTAAATAGCAGCGCCTGGAAATATTGCAGCGTCGCGGCCAAAATCTGCAACAAAAGATAAGCGCTGGCCAATCCGGCGGCCAATGCGAGCGGAAACTCGCCTTTAGCAACCAGATTATCAATGAAATAGCTCACCAGAACCGGCCCGGAAACCTCGGCGGCGGCGGCCACCCATAGCATCAGTATCGCCAGCGCCAATGGCCTGCGCCACGGCGAACCATAAGCCAGCAGCCGCTTTAAGGTGGGCCAAAGCTGTTTAGGGCTATTCATTGGCATCCCCTTCCACCAGCGGCACATCATCCAACGCGGCTTCCAATTGTTGATAGCGATACATATCCCGATACCAGCCGGATTGAGCAACAAGCTGGCGATGGCTACCCCGTTGGACCGCCTGCCCATGCTGCAATACCAGAATTTCATTTGCTTCCGTCAAAGCAGAAAGACGGTGGGCGCTGATAATCAATGTCCGCTGCTCGCCCCATTGTTTGAGATTCTGTAAGATCTGATGTTCCGTTCGCCCGTCAACGGCGGATAATGCATCATCCAGAATCAGAATTTCAGCTTCCAGCAATAAGGCGCGTGCAATGGCAATCCGTTGTTTCTGACCGCCGGACAGCATCACGCCACGTTCCCCTACTTCGGTATCATATCCCTGAGGAAGCCGCATAATGTCATCATGTACGCTCGCCAGGAGAGCCGCTCGCTCAATCTGCTGCGCGGTTGCATCCGGCCGTCCCAGAGAGATATTGTTCGCAACCGTGTCAGAAAACAGAAAGGGCATTTGCCCCACAACGGCAAAACGATGCCGCAATTCATCCAGACGGATGTCTGATAAAGAAAGGTTGTGGTAGCGAATATCGCCCGACTGAATATCAAAATGGTGTAGGATAAGCGCCAACAGCGTGCTTTTACCCGCTCCCGTCGGGCCGCATAACCCCAGCGCCTGACCTGGCTTCAGCGTAAAGCCGATCTTATTCAGCACACAACGAGAGCTGTGCGGATAGTGAAACTCATGAATATTCACATCCAGCGTGCCGCGCCCATCGGGCAGGGATTGCGTACCGTCCGTAACGACAGGCTCTTCCGACAGGAGTTGGCGAATCCGACTATATGCCGCACTTCCGCGCTCAACGATATTGAACATCCATGCCAATGCCAGCATCGGCCATATCATCAGACCGAGATACATGACAAAGCTGGTCAATAGGCCCAACGTCAGCGACCCTTGAACCACCATCCAACTGCCGCCGCCGATGGCCAGCAGATGCGATAACCCAATAGCGATATAAATGGTGGGATTAAACCGCGCATCGACCCGCGCCACATACATGTTTTTGGCGCCGGCATCCGCGGCAACCTGAGCAAAGCGCGCGGACTGATAGTCTTCCAACCCAAACGATTTAATCATTCGAATGCTGGTCAAACTTTCCTGGGCCTGATCGTTAAGTGAGGAAAACGCCGCCTGCGCCGATTTAAAACGATGATGTAATTGCGAACCGTAATGTTTGATAATCAGCGCCATGATCGGCATCGGCAGCAGCGCCAGCAGCGTCAGTTGCCAGCTAATCTGGGTACACATAATAAACAGGACCGCGCATCCCATTACCATGGAATCAACCAGCGTCAGTACCCCTTCGCCGGCGGCGAAGACCACGCGGTCAACATCATTGGTGGCAAGCGCCATCAAATCACCGGTACGGTGGCGTAAATAAAAAGCGGGATGCTGCCGACTGAGTTGACGGTAAAAATCCTCACGCAGCTCAACCGCCAGCTGATAAGACGCCCCAAACAGCAACACACGCCAGACACACCGCAACAGATAAACCATCACGGCAGTAATCAGCATGAGGCCGATCCACCGCATGACCTCGATAGTCGTCATATTGTGTTGCGTAACGCCATCAACCACCACCCCAACCAGCTTGGGAGGCAATAATTGCAGGATGGCGATAACGATCAACAATACCACCGCGCCTACATAGCGCCGCCATTCTCGGCGAAAGTACCAACTTAGTTGAGCAAACAGTCCCACGCAGTTTTGATTCCAATATCCAGAGGAGCGGGCATCAACCCGGTAAAATAATTATACAGAAAGCTTATGACCGGTGAATTATAGCGATAACGGCAAGGCCGTTGTGTACTTGATGCGCTCCATGGCGAAGCTGGATGTCACGTCAACCAGCCCGGGAATGCCATTCACCAATCGCTTATAAAAATCATCATAGCTTTTCATATCAGCGACCTGTACCTGCATCAGATAATCATACTCTCCGGCCATCCGATAGAAAGACAATACTTCAGGCATTTCC
Source organism: Brenneria goodwinii (assembly GCF_002291445.1). Classification (NCBI taxonomy): domain Bacteria; kingdom Pseudomonadati; phylum Pseudomonadota; class Gammaproteobacteria; order Enterobacterales; family Pectobacteriaceae; genus Brenneria; species Brenneria goodwinii. Next base: position 2,927,817 of record NZ_CP014137.1, read on the forward strand.
GATACAACGCGGGTAAACGTTTGGTACCAGACGCTATTGTGTTGCTGGGTTTTCAGCAACACAAACGCCGTCAGCCCAAGGCCCAACCGTTCATTATCCAGCAACGCGACCCGCGCCCGGATATAACCGTCTTCCTCCAAGCGCTTCAGCCTTTTCCAACAGGGCGTCGACGTCAGATTCACCGACTCAGCCAGCGTTTGTAGTGAAAGCGTGCAGTCCTGTTGCAGCAAGCTTAACAAAGTACGATCTGTTTTATCTAACATGGTGCTATTCCGTAGGAAAATTTTCTTCAATCTCGCCATTCAAAGATAAAAAATCAACTTTTTCCTAAAAAATTCACGCCGAGGCTATCATTACAGCCTGAACGGGCTGCGTAATTGAAGCAAGCCCGATACCTCTGCGGCTAACAAGATAACGGGCGCCGCTGAACGACGGCTATTTTTCAGGTAACATACCGGTTTTATGCCTCGACGCGTGCTGTCTGCGTTGAGGCCCCACTTGCAGCAAGGTGAATGAAAAATGAAGCGCGCGGTTGTCGTTTTTAGCGGTGGACAAGATTCCACGACCTGCCTGATTCAGGCTCTAAAACACTATGATGAAGTTCACTGTATCACCTTCGATTACGGCCAACGTCACCGGGCGGAAATCGATATAGCCAGAGAACTCGCTCTGCAACTCGGGGCTACTGCGCATAAAGTTCTGGATGTCGGCTTACTGAATGAACTCGCCATCAGCAGCCTGACGCGAGAAAACATTCCCGTTCCTGACTATGATGATGGTGAGACACAAGGACTTCCCAGTACCTTTGTCCCGGGCCGGAATATCCTTTTCCTGACGCTGGCGTCCATCTATGCCTATCAGGTTGGCGCTGAAACCGTTATCACCGGCGTATGCGAAACTGATTTTTCCGGTTATCCCGATTGTCGCGATGAGTTCGTCAAAGCGTTGAATCAAGCCATCGTACTGGGCATGGCGCGCGACATTCGCTTTGTCACGCCGCTCATGTGGCTCAATAAAGCGGAAACCTGGGCGCTGGCGGACTACTATCAGCAGTTGGATACCGTCCGCTATCACACGTTAACCTGCTATAACGGCATTAAAGGCGATGGATGCGGTCATTGTGCCGCCTGTCATCTGCGGGCTAACGGATTGCAGGAGTATCAGCGCGACCCGGCCGCGGTGATGGCGACATTGAAGCAAAAAACCGGCCTGCAATAACGGCCGGTAATAAAAACCAGGCAAGAGACAATACCCGCCACATCCTTGCCTGTCATACGGTTTAATTACTCACGCCGCTCCTGTCGCTTTCCCTGGTTGGCCGCCATGGGACGGTTCGCAACCGGCAATCAATCCTGCCGGTTGCGAAACCCATCACAGTTTTAAACGCGACAGATTGCGCTCAACCAACGCAGCGCCGATCCCCGGAACTTCCTGCAATTGTTCTATCTGCGTAAAAGGGCCATTTTGCTCACGATAATTAACGATCGCCTCTGCCTTTTTAAGGCCGACGCCACTCATTATCTGTGCCAGATCTTCCGCTGTTCCGGTGTTAATGCTTACTTCATCTTCATCGGCGGCGGGAAGCAATACCTTTTCCGTCTTTTGAGCGGCGGGGTCAGACTTCATCGCGCTTCCGGCGCTTTCAGTCTTCGGCGCCGCCTGAACCAATAATGGCAACCCAGACAAACTCATTCCAACAATCAGACAAAGAGCCTTTATTCCTGACTTTTTCATGCTGTTTCCTCCATGTGTTTGACAGCATGGCTACCTTGCCGCAGCGCCCATTGCATCGCAAATAGCTTTGCCTGAATGTGGAAAAGGCCGCGAAAGCGGCCTTTTGTTATTGCAACAGTTTGCAAATTTATGCGGGGCTTATTGCTGCTCCTGAGCCGCTGCGCCCAGTTTAATTTTGGCTTCGCTACGCAAGCTGATCAGCAAGGCATCGAATAGCGATCCCATCGTGCTTTGCTGTATCTGACCGGCGAACTGCTCTTTCTGCTGGTCGTTCAATTGATGCGGGGTCACGCTATCAAGCGCCACCAACACCACATTACCGGACTGATCCTGCGTAATGCCATAAGACGGCTTATCGTTGGCTGGATGCGGTAGAGCGAAAATAGCTTCGGCCATGACATCCCCTTGCGAAAGGGAAGACAGGGTTTTTGGCTTGCCAAAGCTCAGATTCGCCGCTTTTAGCGCTTCATCCTTACCCTGTTTCAACTCAGCCAGAATTTTTTCAGCATCTACCCGAGCTTGTTGGTCGGCTTTCTGACGCTTAACTGTCTGGGCCACCTGTTCACGCACCTGATCCAACGGGCGCGTACTTTCCGCTTTGTGTTCGGTGATGCGTATGACGAAAGCGCGATCGCCATCAACATTAATGACATCGGAATTACTTCCCTGACTACCGTTCTCACCAAGCAATGCGCCATCAAAAATCGCCTGAGTAACAGGCTGGAAATTCAAGGCGGCGGGAACCTGCTCACGGGTAAACCAGTCGGTTTGCGTTGCTTTCACCCCGGCCGCTTCTTCAGCGGAGGCTAAAGACTCGTTATCGTTACTGGCGGCCTCGCTGACTTTCTGCTGCAAAGCAAAATACTCATCAAGCGCTTTTTCGTGCTTAACTTTGGCCGCAATCTCATCGCGAACTTCGCTCAGCGGTTTAACCTGCGGCGGCTGGATATCATCAAGACGGGCAATCAAATACCCTACGGAGGATTTGATTGCCGAAGAGACCTGCCCTTTTTCCGTCAGATTAGCCTGCTTAAGTTCATCGACGGTAGAGTTATCATCCATCCACCCCAAATCGCCGCCATTGCGGCGAGAGATTAAATCTGTCGATTTTTCTTTCGCCAGCGCGGCAAAATCGGCCCCTTGTTTGAGGGCATCAAGCACAGACTGCGCATCAGCGTCGGTTTTTACCTGGATAACGCTGAATTTCTTGCGCTCAGGTTGTGTATAGTCATTCTTATTTTTTTCATAGAAATCGGCGATAGCTGCGTCGTCGACCACGATTTTATCCATCAGACTCACGGCATCCAGCGTGATATAGCTGACTTTGAACGCCTCTGGCGCAATGAAATGGCTTTTATTCTGATCGTAATAGCTTTGGATTTCTTCATCAGAAGCGGTTTGAGTCTTTGCGATGGCATCAATATCAATGGTCGCCGAACGGATAATCCGATCCTGAGCGGCAAACTTAACCAGATTGTCGATTTCCTGCGGCAGAATAAACGCCGTATCGCCAAGCCCGCGAATGAGCTGCTGAGAGGTCAATTGCTTACGCAGCAGTTCGGCGTACCTATCAGGCGTTAAGCCGAGACGGCGAACCTGAGCCAGGTATTTATCATTATCAAAGCGATTGTTGGTCTGAAACGCCGGAACCTCAAAGATCGCCTGTTTTATTTGTTCATCACTGATGTTCAATCCCAACTTATCGGCATATTGGTCCAGCAGAACTTCATCAATCAGCTGAGAGAGAGCCTGCCTGCGCAGCTGCTGCATATAGCCCTCATTACCCGCCAGAAGGGAGAAGTTTTCACCCAATGCGCTCTGCTGACGGTTACGTTCGTTCTGTACGGCCTGCTCAAGTTGAGCACTGGAAATCTCCTGCCCATTCACCTTCGCGGCGTAGTTCCCAGAACCACCGATAAGATAATCGCCGACACCGGTTAAAACGAACGATGCAATGATCAAGGCAAGAATAATTTTGAGCACGACGTTATTAGCGGCCGCGCGTAAATTGTCCATCATAATGTGACAACACTCCGCTGTAGAATGAATAACACGCCCGGCTCTGGCAAAACCATCCATCATCCGCCAACAAGTCCAGGACGCGTGTAATCTTTGTCTGACAATAGTAACCTGAATTACCCGTTAAAAAACATCAGGAATGTTCTTTAACGTTGCACAGTAATGGTCCGTAAGGCCGAACGGGCAAAGATAGCCCGACATAAAAAACCGCCGGGAGCGATTTTCAACGCCGCTTGCGACGTCCAAATGGGCAACGGGCAAAAACGCTCATCAAAGCCATAATAAAAGGCACATCATAAAAATGATGCGCCTCGCATTTTACCCTACCAATATCTCTGCGTCAGGTAATGTTTGGCAACACAACGTATTGCATGCCAAACCTGTGACGCAATAATCAGTTAACGGCGTCTTTCAAGGATTTACCGGCACGGAAGCCAGGCACTCTTGCTGCGGGAATACTGATTTCTTTACCTGTTTGCGGGTTACGGCCGGTACGAGCTGCGCGTTCACGCACAGAGAAAGTACCAAAACCAACCAGAGCAACATCATCCCCGTCTTTCAGAGACTCGGTTACGGAACCAATAATCGCATCTAACGCACGCCCTGCCGCTGCTTTGGAAATGTCAGCATCTGCAGCAATTTTATCGATCAATTGTGACTTGTTCACTCTCTCATCCCCTTTGGAATTCTATGGTCGCGCTGAAATTCCCAAAACACGACACCAAATTTATATCAATCCTGTCAGACCTTAGCAAGTTACAGCTAAAACCAACAGTGCTCTAACTTAGCGGCACAAAAAAAAGCTGGCAAGCACGATTTCACTTACCAGCTCTGATTTTCTCAAGGGTTTTTGCGATATGTCACTATTTAGCCTTGGCCGTAGAGGTAACAACCTGCATACCGTAAGGCGCATTCTGCAATGCCAGCGACAATACTTCCTCGATTCGCTTCACCGGATGGATATCCAGGTCGGCAATCACGTTTTGTGGAATGTCTTCAAGATCACGCTTGTTATCATCCGGGATCAATACCGTTTTGATGCCGCCACGGTGAGCGGCCAGCAGTTTCTCTTTCAGGCCGCCGATCGGCAGCACCAAACCACGCAAGGTGATTTCTCCCGTCATCGCAACGTCGGCACGAACAGGATTCCCCGTCAGACAGGACACCAGCGCGGTGCACATCGCGATCCCGGCGCTTGGCCCATCTTTGGGCGTCGCACCTTCGGGGACGTGCACGTGGATATCGCGTTTTTCATAGAAATCCGCATTAATACCCAGTTTCTCGGCTCTGGCCCGCACGACGGTAAGCGCGGCCTGGATCGACTCCTGCATGACCTCGCCCAATGACCCGGTGTAAGTCAGCTTGCCTTTGCCAGGGACACAGGCGGTTTCAATGGTCAGCAGATCGCCGCCCACTTCCGTCCACGCCAGCCCAGTTACCTGGCCGACACGGTTTTCATCATCCGCCCGGCCATAGTCGAAGCGCTGTACGCCAAGGAAATCCTTGAGGTTATCGCCCGTGATCTGAATATGCTTGACCGATTTGTCCATCAACAGCGTCTTCACCGCCTTCCGGCATAGCTTGGAAATTTCACGTTCCAGACTACGCACCCCGGCTTCTCGCGTGTAGTAGCGGATAATGCCGACAATCGCGCTATCCTCAACCGAGAGTTCACCTTTTTTCAACGCATTGCGTTCAATCTGCTTCGGCAGAAGGTGCTGTTTGGCAATGTTTAGCTTCTCGTCTTCGGTATAGCCGGAAAGACGGATCACTTCCATACGATCGAGCAACGGCGCGGGGATGTTCATTGAGTTAGACGTAGCAACAAACATCACATCCGACAGATCGTAATCCACTTCCAGATAGTGGTCGTTAAACGCCACGTTCTGTTCCGGATCCAGCACTTCCAGCAATGCAGAGGCGGGATCGCCACGCATGTCGGAAGACATTTTGTCGATCTCATCCAACAGGAACAGCGGGTTTTTCACCCCGACTTTCGCCATCTTCTGGATCAGTTTACCCGGCATGGAACCGATATAGGTGCGGCGGTGACCGCGAATTTCCGCTTCATCACGCACCCCGCCCAACGCCATACGAACATACTGACGCCCGGTTGCCTTGGCGATAGACTGCCCCAGAGAGGTTTTACCCACCCCCGGAGGCCCGACCAGGCACAGGATCGGTCCTTTGATCTTGCTGACGCGACTCTGAACCGCCAGGTATTCCAGAATGCGCTCTTTGACGCGTTCAAGGCCATAATGGTCGGTATCCAGCATTTCCTGCGCCTTGCGCAAATCTTTCTTCACTTTGCTGCGGGCATTCCAGGGAACCTGCACCATCCAGTCGATGTAGCCGCGTACGACAGTCGCTTCAGCAGACATCGGAGACATCATCTTCAGCTTCTGCAGTTCAGCTTCGGTTTTCTCGCGCGCTTCTTTCGGCATCTTCGCCGCTTCAATCTTGCGCTTCAGCGCTTCATGTTCGTCCGGCGCATCATCCATTTCACCGAGCTCTTTCTGAATGGCCTTCATTTGCTCGTTCAGATAATACTCGCGCTGGCTCTTCTCCATCTGTTTTTTAACGCGACTGCGAATCCGCTTTTCAACCTGCAACAGGTCGATTTCGGACTCCATCATCGCCATCAGATACTCCAAACGTTCCGTGATATCGGACATTTCAAGTACCGACTGCTTATCCGCCAATTTCAGCGGCATATGCGCAGCGATGGTGTCGGCCAGACGTGCGGCATCATCAATACTGTTCAGTGATGTCAGCACTTCCGGCGGGATCTTTTTATTCAGCTTGATATATCCCTCAAACTGATTGATCGCCGTGCGCATCAACACTTCCTGCTCACGCTCATCAATCGCCGGGGAATCAAGATATTCTGCCTGCGCGGTGAAATGTTCACCGCTGTCAGACAGCGTCGTAATGCGCGCACGCTGCAACCCTTCAACCAGCACTTTAACCGTGCCGTCCGGCAGTTTCAGCATTTGAAGAATTGAGGCTACCGTCCCTACCGAGAAAAGATCGTTAATACTTGGCTCATCCGTTGAAGCCTCTTTCTGTGCCACCAGCATGATCTTTTTATCGTGATCCATTGCAGCTTCAAGGCACCGAATTGACTTTTCCCGACCAACAAACAACGGAATCACCATGTGCGGATAAACCACCACATCGCGCAACGGCAATACGGGGATTTCTATGCGTTCGGAACGCTCAGGGTTCATAGAGCTCTCTCTTAGTTTCGTTTCCGCCAGGTTAAGGGAATCTCGTGAAACACGATCTTCACGGGTTTCACCAAATAGGTAATTGAGTATATGGGGATAAATATCTTACATTCAACGGTCAGAATGCGCGTAAAAGCGAATGGGGGATAAAATCCCCCATTTTTGTCTTTCACTGCGTTTTTTTGGTTAACTATTCGCCAGATGCCTGCTGAGCTTCGTGTTTACCATAGATCAGCAAAGGTTCAGACTGGCCAGCGATAACGGACTCATCAATCACCACCTTATCAACACTTTCCAGTGATGGCAGATCGTACATCGTGTCCAACAACGCCGCTTCTACAATCGAGCGTAAACCACGGGCGCCGGTCTTGCGAGCCATCGCTTTCTTGGCGATCGCCGTCAGCGCTTCATCACGGAATTCCAGTTCAACGCCTTCCAGATTGAACAACGCCTGATACTGTTTGGTCAGCGCGTTTTTCGGTTCACGCAGAATCTGAATCAGCGCATCTTCGCTCAGTTCCTTCAACGTGGCGACCACCGGCAAACGACCGATAAACTCAGGAATCAAACCGAACTTGATTAAATCACCCGGTTCAACCTGACCTAACAGCTCGCCTTCCGTCGATTTTTCCTTCGTGCCTTTTACCGTCGCGCCAAAACCGATACCGCGGCCGGTGTCGGTACGCTGTTCGATAACCTTATCCAGGCCGGCGAAAGCGCCGCCGCAAATAAAGAGAATTTTAGAGGTATCCACCTGTAAAAACTCTTGCTGAGGATGCTTGCGCCCGCCCTGCGGCGGAACGGCGGCGATAGTCCCTTCGATCAGCTTCAGCAGCGCCTGCTGAACCCCTTCGCCGGACACGTCGCGCGTAATTGACGGATTGTCCGATTTACGTGAAATTTTGTCGATTTCATCAATATAGACAATGCCGCGCTGCGCTTTCTGCACATCGTAGTCGCATTTTTGCAGCAGCTTCTGGATGATGTTCTCCACGTCTTCGCCCACGTAACCCGCTTCGGTCAATGTGGTTGCATCAGCCATGGTGAACGGCACATCAAGAAAACGCGCCAGGGTTTCAGCCAGCAGCGTTTTACCGCTGCCGGTCGGACCGATCAGCAAAATATTACTTTTGCCCAGCTCGATACCGTTATTACTGTCGCCGTTGCGTAACCGCTTATAGTGGTTATATACCGCGACAGCCAGCACCTTCTTGGCCTGTTCCTGACCGATAACGTAGTCGTCAAGATGGCGGCGAATTTCATGCGGAGTCGGTAGCGCACTGCGCTCACGATGCGGAGACACTTCTTTAATTTCTTCGCGAATAATGTCGTTACACAAGTCAACACATTCATCGCAGATATACACTGACGGCCCGGCAATCAGCTTGCGTACTTCATGCTGGCTTTTGCCGCAGAAAGAGCAGTACAGCAACTTTCCTGAACCGTCTTTGCGCTTATCTGTCATCAGTAAACCTCTTCTTAGTCTTTTGCCCGCAGGCCAACCACAGCGATATCGCTACAGCGAACGCCGACATTTACAGCCAATACGCGCGAGCATACACCGCACTACAGACCATCGGTCGAACACTGACTTTCAGCCACTATAAACTGCTTACTTCGCAGAATATTATTGACGATTAGTGAATACAGAATCTACCAGACCGTAGTCTACTGCCTCACTGGCTGAGAGGAAACGGTCACGTTCAGTGTCTCTCTCTATCACTTCAAGAGGCTGACCCGTATGTTTAGCCATCAGTTCATTCATTCTGGCTTTTACTTTCAATATTTCTTTGGCGTGGATTTCGATATCCGTCGCCTGCCCCTGGAATCCGCCCAGCGGCTGGTGAATCATGACCCGTGAATTAGGCAGGCAGATACGTTTGCCTTTTGCGCCTGCGGCCAACAGGAAGGATCCCATGGAACAAGCCTGCCCCATACAGATCGTACTGACGTCCGGCTTGATGAACTGCATGGTATCGTAGATAGACATACCCGCGGTAATAACGCCCCCAGGGGAGTTAATATACAGGAAGATATCCTTTTCCGGATTTTCAGCTTCCAGAAACAGCATCTGGGCGACAATCAGGTTCGCCATATGATCTTCAACCTGACCGGTCAGGAAGATGATCCTTTCTTTAAGCAGACGGGAATAGATATCGTAAGAGCGTTCCCCACGAGAGGTTTGCTCAACCACCATTGGCACTAAAGCCATATGAGGTGCTTGTCTTTCTTGTTCGCCACTGTATGACATTCACGTCTCCTAGATAAAATACGTCCGGCACCATTATTGCCCGATTCTACTTTAGATAAATGGTGATGACCATGCCGATGCATGCGGTTCACTCATCCTGGGGGCAACTCTCAATTAGCCGGAGATCCCTAACGGTGCCCTCTTCCCTTTCGAATATTTGGGGTATCCACACCGCTTTTCAAGCTTACACCACCAATTGTTTTACATTAAAGCGTTATCGGTAATAACTTCCCAATCTGCCAGCACGATATCTTCTTTATATAGTAGTGCAATTTAGCGCATCTCGTTTAAGAACAAACCGATAATTAGCGCGATCATTTAAATAGAAAAAAACCCGCGCCAGAAGGCTACGGGCTTTTTTGACAGGGGGAAAACCGCCCTGACGCAGCAACAGAAATGATGCTTACGCAGCCGTGGTTTGATTCATCAGCTCGTTAAAGCTAACGGCTTTTTCAACCACTTTAGCCTTGGCAAGCAGCGTTTCAACCGCTTGTTCTTCCAGAGCAACATTACGCATGTTGTTCATCAGTTCTTTGTTTTTGCTGTAGAACTCAACCACTTCCTGCGGATCTTCATAGGCAGAAGCCATTTCGTCGATCAGCGCTTTAACACGATCTTCGTCTGCCTTCAGCTCATTGGCGCTGATGACTTCACCCAGCAGCAGACCAACGACTACGCGGCGTTTAGCTTGCTCTTCGAACAGTTCGCGCGGCAGTTCCAGCGCCTGTTTTTCGTTTCCGCCAAAGCGCTGTGCGGCCTGACGACGCAGAACGTCGATTTCGCCGTCAATCAACGCTGCGGGAACTTCAATTTCGTTCGCCTTAATCAGACCATCCAGAACCTGAGTTTTCACACGGTTGCGTACCGCGCCTTTCAACTCACGTTCCATGTTTTTGCGAACTTCAGCACGCAGACCTTCCTGAGAACCCTCTTCCACGCCGAAACGTTTGATGAATTCTTCAGTCAATTCAGGCAATTCGCGCTCTTCAACTTTCTTCAGAACGATAGCGAATTTAGCGGCTTTACCTTTCAGGTTTTCCGCGTGGTAATCTTCCGGGAAGTTCACATCAATAGTGAATTCCTCGCCGGCTTTGTGACCGACAACGCCATCTTCAAAACCTGGGATCATGCGGCCTTGACCCATAGCCAGTACGAAATCGGAAGCTTTGCCGCCTTCAAATTCTTCACCATCGATAGAACCGTTGAAATCGATAGTAACGCGATCTTCGGCAGTCGCCGCGCCATCGGTTTCTTTCCAGGTTGCCTGCTGTTTACGCAGCGTTTCCAGCATCGTATCGATGTCGGCGTCAGTCACTTCAACGACCGGTTTTTCGACTTCGATTGATTCCAGATCTTTCAATTCCACTTCTGGATACACTTCGAACTCAACGGAGTAAGTGAAGTCGCCACCCACTTGATATTCGCCCGGAACATAGTTCGGCGCGCCAACCGGGTTAATCTTTTCTTTGATGATGGCATCGACGAAATTACGCTGCATCAAATCGCCCAGCACGTCCTGACGCACGGATGCACCATAACGCTGAGCAACAATATTCATCGGCACTTTGCCTTTGCGAAAGCCGTCAATACGTACTTTTTTGGCCACGTTGACCAGCTCGCTCTTAACTGCACTCTCAATGCTGTCAGCAGCAACGGTAATCGTTACACGGCGCCCAAGGCCTTGAGTGGTTTCAACAGAAACTTGCATCTTGTTACCTCAAAAAATCACAGTGCTCGGTCAACCCCAAAACTATTCTCACAACAGCAAAGCATAATTTCGAGCAAGCGCCAGCAGGCGCTTAACAGAAAAAAGCCTTACAGAACCGGGACGGCCACCATGTTGTTACCAGACCCTGTTCCCTGTAGTCAGAAGCGTCCCGAATACATTCCGGAAAAATAGACGCGGCATTATAGCGATATAGATAGGATGAGTCGAGGACGGCGGACAGACTATTCGACAGGAGGGGCATGCTTTTATCAATAACCCGTCCGGAAACGGGTTATCCGCGGGATCTACGACATGATGCCCGCGCCGCCGCAGGGCGGCGATGACGGAACGGCGTTTTGCAGGCTATCCCACTCTTTGAGAGTATAAGTGTGCAGCGCCAATGCATGCACCGAACCCGCCAATTCCTCCGCCAGCACCGCATAAACAGCCCGATGGCGTCCTAATACGCGTTCCCCCGCAAAACGATCGCTGACTATCACGACTTTAAAATGACTTTCAGATCCGGCTGGTACGTTATGACGATAGCTTTCATCAATTACTTCCAGGTGCAGCGGCTCGAATTCCACACGCAATTTTTCTTCTATTGCTTTACGCATCATACGGCTACCCCTTCGACTTTGGAAAAGTTCGGTATCAGCTCGGCACTTCCGTCATAGACAGACTGCCCGTTCACTTCAATCTTAGCTGTTTTTCAAGCCGTTATGATCTTTGCAACCTCTCTGCGGACAGAGAATGAATAGCAACTTAATGGCGTATCTTCATCAGCATTGATGTGATAAAAACGATTCTGCCTGGATGAGGGGGAAGAAAAAGATAAATTTCAGAAAATTTTCCCCGTACTCTGCTCTTTCCCCCATCAGCTGCGATGATATGATACCAATAATTTTTGTCAGCTAACCACTCTAATCATTACCGAGAAAATACGAATGTTAAAAAAATTATTTTTCCCGCTTTTGGCTGTACTGATGCTTGCCGGCTGTGCAAGCAAAAGCAACACGCTCAACGTCATGCCTAAAATCAGTCTGCCTTCGCAGGATCCGACGCTGATGGGCGTTACGATCAGTATCAACGGCGCCGATCAACGATCCGATCAGGCGCTGGCAAAAGTAAACCGCGACGGGCAATTGATCACCCTGACGCCATCCCGCGATCTGCGTTTCCTGTTGCAGGAAGCGCTGGAGAAACAGATGGCGGCTCGCGGTTATATGATCGGCACCGGTGGTCCGGTGGCGTTGCAGATTGTGGTTAATAATCTGTATGCCGATGTTTCCGAAGGCAACCTTCGCTACAACATCACCACGAAAGCCGATATTTCCATCCTCTCCCAGGCCGCCAACGGCAACAAACAGGTTAAGAACTATCGTTCAACCTATAATGTGCAGGGCGCATTCACGGCAACCAACGATAAAATTACCAATGCGGTCAATACGGTGTTGGGCGATGTCATCAACGACATGGCGCAAGACACCAGCGTTAGTACCTTTATTAAAGAAAACGCCCGTTAATCTTTTCATTCCGCTTCCTTTGCTCTGCAACTTCCCCTGCGGAGCAAGGGAAAGGACTTTTCATGCTTAGTCGTATCATCAATCTCTTAAGCCAGCGTAATTCGCTTTTCCTGCTGTTATTGGGTTTTGCCTCCGGTTTACCCCTGGCTTTAACGTCCGGCACGCTGCAGGCCTGGATGACCGTAGAAAATGTTGATTTGAAAACCATCGGTTTTTTTTCTTTGGTCGGTCAGGCGTATGTATTTAAGTTTCTGTGGTCTCCCCTGATGGATCGCTACACCCCGCCGTTTCTTGGTCGGCGTCGGGGCTGGTTACTGCTCAGTCAGCTTTTATTGGTTGCCGCGATTGTCTGTATGGGGTTCATGAACCCGGCCCGCGACCTCTGGTGGCTGGCCGCTCTGGCCGTATTGGTCGCGTTTTGCTCGGCCTCGCAGGATATCGTTTTCGACGCCTACAAAACGGATTTGCTCAAGCCGGAAGAACGCGGAACCGGAGCGGCAATATCGGTATTAGGCTATCGCTTGGCCATGCTGGTTTCCGGCGGACTGGCGCTATGGATTGCCGACCGGTTGCTGGGCTGGCAGGCGACTTACTGGCTGATGGCCGGTTTAATGCTTATCGGCGTACTCTCCACCCTGCTGGCGCCCGAGCCGAATAACAGTCAACCCGCGCCGCGGACAATAGAGCAGGCCATCGTTCTCCCATTGCGTGATTTTTTCGGACGGAACAATGCCTGGCTGATTTTGCTGTTAATCGTGCTTTACAAATTGGGCGATGCCTTCGCTATCAGCCTGACCACCACGTTTCTTATTCGCGGCGTCGGCTTCAATGCCGGTGATGTCGGCCTGATAAACAAAACGCTGGGGCTATTTGCCACCATTGTCGGCGCGGTCTACGGCGGACTGCTGATGCAGCGGCTCACCCTGTTCAGGGCGCTGATGCTATTTGGCATCCTGCAGGCGGTTTCCAACGCCGGTTACTGGCTGTTAGCCGTCACCGATAAAAACATCATTACCATGGCCGGCGCCGTTTTTCTGGAGAACCTGTGCGGCGGTATGGGCACCTCCGCGTTTGTTGCGTTATTGATGACGCTGTGCCACAAGTCGTTCTCCGCTACGCAGTTTGCCCTGCTTTCAGCGCTTTCGGCCGTGGGCCGAGTCTATGTCGGCCCCATCGCCGGCTGGTTTGTCGAAGCGCATGGCTGGGCGTGGTTTTACCTGTTTTCGATCGCGGCGGCCTTGCCGGGGCTGTTTCTTTTGTTGGCATGCCGCAGCACATTGGAATATACGCAGAAAACCGGCGATTTCCTGCCGCGTAACACCTTTCCTCGCTATTACGCCGGGGCATTGCACGCGCTCATGACCGGTTCCTGCCTGCTGGGGTTATGGTTAATATTGCTGATAACCGATGTGCTAGGGTGGAGCGCCCATCACGAACTGGCCGATTACTTACTGATGGCCGGCGCTGGACTGGCGTTGCTGGGTATTGCGCTAGGTAGCGCGCTGGATTATTTGTCACTGCGCGCGTCAGTGAATCATTCCAGCTAAGCAAGGTTGAGGGGAGAAAAACGCGTTATTCTACGGTTTTCTCCCTTTATTTAATTATTTTTCTCAATTATTTTGCCAAGGGAAAAATTTATTCCGCAGGGGTACCATTTGGTCTGAACTAATTTCGTTTTCTGACGATAAACATCTGTGAATCCAAAATATCCGCCAGCTTAAAAATAAAAGTCACTATTAGTTGTATTTTTGTATTATCAATCCATACTTTTGGCTAGGTGGCGTGTTAATTGCCTGTTTTTAAAAATCATTTTTTTGATCGCTGTCTTTGTGACAATCCGTGCAAAAAGCAGCAACAATTGGATGACATAACCTTAATCATGTTTACAGTAAAGTAACCTTCCCGTAAAATGCCCGCTCGCGTAAAATGACAATAGAGCCCTTGTAATTGAGGTCGCTAGATGAGACTCAGGAAATACAATAAAATTTTTGGGATGTTGTCTTTATTTGCAGCCACAGCAGTGCTCAGCGGCTGCGATATGGCGCTGATGAATCCCAAAGGACAGGTCGGGTTAGAACAAAGATCGCTAATACTGACGGCCATCGGGCTGATGTTGATCGTTGTTGTTCCCGTCATCATTATGGCAATCGCCTTTGCCTGGAAGTTCAGAGCATCCAATGAAAAGGCAAAGTACACGCCAAACTGGTCGCACTCCAACAAGATTGAGGCCGTTGTCTGGACCGTGCCAATTATCATTGTCGCTATCCTTGCCACCATCACCTGGAAAACGACCCACTCGCTTGATCCTTATAAGCCTTTGGAATCAGATGTTAAGCCAATTAACGTCGAAGTGGTTTCCCTTGACTGGAAATGGCTGTTTGTTTATCCGGATCTGGGCATTGCCAGCGTTAATGAGTTGGCGTTCCCGGCAAATGTACCCGTCGCATTCAAAATCACCTCTGACTCTGTAATGAACTCGTTCTTCATTCCGCATCTCGGAGGTCAAATCTATGCCATGGCCGGTATGCAAACCCAGCTCCATCTGATAGCCAATGAGCCGGGCAAATATGACGGTATTTCTGGCGCTTACAGCGGAAAGGGGTTCTCCGGCATGAAGTTCACGGCCATCGCTACCCCCACGCAGCAGGAATTTGATCAATGGGTTGCCAACGTTCGCGCGTCTTCCAAGACGCTCAACAGCATGGACGAGTTCAATAAGCTGGCCCAGCCAAGTGAATATCATCCGGTGGAATACTTTTCCAGCGTTCAACCGGATTTGTTCAGGAATATTATTCTCAAATTCACAGGCAACGACATGAACATGCAACATCATGGTGAAGGCATGAAACACGATGAAAACATGCAGCACGATGAGGGTATGAACATGGGCGAGCATGCCTCGCACCAAGGAGCCGAGGGATAACAAGATGTTCGGAAAACTTACACTCGATGCAATTCCGTATCATGAACCCATTATCATGGTCACCGTGGCGGGGATCATCGTCGGCGGTCTGGCGCTGCTGGCGGCAATAACCTATTTCGGCAAGTGGAAATGGTTATGGACGGAATGGTTCACCTCCGTCGACCATAAAAAGATCGGTATCATGTACGTCATCGTCGCGCTGGTGATGATGTTGCGTGGTTTTGCCGATGCCATCATGATGCGTGGTCAACAGGTACTGGCCTCCGCCGGTGAAGCGGGTTTCCTTAATCCGCACCACTACGATCAAATCTTCACCGCTCACGGCGTTATCATGATTTTCTTCGTAGCGACGCCCTTTGTCGTGGGTTTGATGAACCTGGCGGTGCCGTTGCAAATCGGCGCTCGCGACGTGGCCTTCCCTTTCCTGAACTCGCTGAGTTTCTGGATGTTCGTGGCCGGGGTGATTCTGGTCAACATCTCTCTCGGCGTTGGCGAGTTTGCCCAGACGGGCTGGGTGGCCTATCCGCCGCTATCCGGTAAGGAGTACAGTCCCGGCGTCGGGGTCGATTACTGGATATGGAGTCTACAGATATCCGGCTTAGGCACCACGCTGACCGGCGTTAACTTCTTTGCCACCATTATGAAGATGCGCGCGCCGGGCATGTCGCTGATGAAAATGCCGGTATTTACCTGGACGGCGCTGTGCACCAACGTCCTGATTATCGCCGCATTCCCGATACTGACCGTCACTATCGCGCTGTTGACGCTGGACCGTTACCTCGGCACCCATTTCTTCACCAATGATATGGGTGGCAACATGATGATGTACATCAACCTGATTTGGGCATGGGGTCATCCTGAGGTTTACATTCTGGTTCTGCCGGTATTCGGCATCTACTCCGAAGTGGTGGCCACGTTCTGTAAAAAACGGCTGTTTGGCTATACCTCGCTGGTGTGGGCGACCATCGCGATAACCATATTGTCGTTCATCGTCTGGCTGCACCACTTCTTCACCATGGGGTCTGGCGCCAACGTCAACGCCTTCTTCGGTATCGCCACGATGATTATTTCGATTCCGACCGGGGTGAAAATATTCAACTGGCTGTTCACCATGTACCAGGGCCGCATTCAGTCTCACTCCGCCATGCTGTGGACGATCGGCTTCATCATCACCTTCTCCATCGGCGGGATGACGGGCGTACTGCTGGCGGTTCCCGGCGCCAACTTCGTGCTGCATAACAGCCTGTTCCTGATCGCTCACTTCCACAACGTGATCATCGGCGGCGTGGTGTTCGGTTGCTTTGCCGGTATTACTTACTGGTTCCCGAAAGCATTTGGCTTCACCCTGAACGAAACCTGGGGCAAACGCGCCTTCTGGTTCTGGATCATCGGTTTCTTCGTTGCCTTCATGCCGCTGTACGCGCTGGGCTTTATGGGGATGACCCGTCGGTTAAGTCAGCAAATCAACCCGGAATTTCACCCGCTGCTGGTCGTGGCTTCCCTCGGCGTGGTGCTGATCGGTCTCGGCGTGCTGTGCCAGGTGATGCAGTTCTACGTCAGTATCCGCGATCGTCACCAGAATCGCGACCTGACAGGCGACCCATGGGATGGCCGTACGCTGGAATGGTCGACCTCTTCTCCGGCGCCCTTCTATAACTTTGCCACCGTACCGCACGTTCACGATCGCGACGCCTTCTGGGACGCCAAAGAAAAAGGCGAAGCCTACAAGAAACCTGCTGGTTATGAAGCGATTCATATGCCGAAAAATACCGGGGCGGGCGTTATCATTTCAGCGTTCAGTCTGGTGTTCGGTTTTGCCATGATCTGGCATATCTGGTGGCTGGCGATTATCGGCTTTGCCGGAATGATCGTGACCTGGATCGTGCATAGCTTTAACCAGGATGTGGACTATTACGTTCCGGTTAAAGAAATCGAGCAGATTGAGAATCAGAATTTTGAGCAAATCAGCAAAGCAGGTCTGAAACATGTCAACTGAAACTCTGACTAACCATACAGCCCATGCCGAGCATGGGCACCATGATGCAGGAGCCACCAAAGTATTCGGCTTCTGGATCTACCTGATGAGCGACTGCATTCTGTTTGCGTCCCTGTTCGCAACCTATGCGGTACTGGTTAACGGCACCGCCGGCGGTCCGACGGGGAAGGACATTTTCGAACTGCCCTTCGTTCTGGTAGAGACCTTCGCCCTGCTGTTCAGCAGTATTACCTACGGCATGGCGATGATCGCCATGAACAAAGGCAATAAATCACAGGTTAACGTCTGGCTGGGATTGACGTTCCTGTTCGGCCTGGCGTTTATCGCGATGGAAATCTATGAATTCCATCACCTGATTGCGGAAGGTTTTGGCCCGGATCGCAGCGCTTTTCTGTCGGCATTCTTTGCGCTGGTCGGCACCCACGGTATTCACGTGACCTCCGGCCTGATCTGGATCATCATCATGATGGTGCTGGTTTCCAGCCGCGGTCTGACCGCCGTCAATAAAACGCGGCTGATGTGCCTAAGCCTGTTCTGGCACTTCCTTGACGTAGTCTGGATTTGTGTCTTCACCGTTGTTTATCTGATGGGGGCGATGTAATGAGTCATTCAACAACCGATCATGCAGGCGCCAGCCACGGCAGCGTCAAATCCTATCTGATTGGCTTTGTACTGTCCGTTATCCTGACCGTCATTCCTTTTGCGATGGTCATGTCCGGTTCAGCCTCACAGCACGCCATCATTCTGACCGTAGTGGGATGCGCCGTTGTCCAGATTCTGGTTCATCTGATCTATTTCTTGCATCTGAGTTCAGCCTCGGAAGAGCGCTGGAACGTGGTGGCCCTTGCGTTTACCGTCCTGATTATCGCTATTGTCGTTGCCGGTTCCATATGGATTATGTGGAATACGCACGCCAACATGATGATTCAGTAACCGAGCCGTAAAAGATGATTAAATACCTGCAAGTCACTAAACCAGGCATTATTTTCGGTAATCTGATTTCCGTTATCGGCGGATTTCTTCTTGCCGCTCAAGGCAGCATCGATTATGCCCTGTTTCTTTCCACCCTGTTTGGCGTATCGCTGGTCGTGGCATCAGGCTGCGTGTTTAACAACGTTATCGACCGCGATATCGATAAAAAAATGGAGAGAACCAAAAATCGGGTTTTGGTAAAAGGCCTGATATCACTGAAGGTAACCCTGGTTTACGCTTCTCTGTTGGGTATTGCCGGTTTTGCATTGCTATATCTCGCCGCCAATCCGCTGGCCATGTGGCTGGCGGTGATGGGCTTCGTGGTTTATGTCGGTGTTTACAGCCTGTATATGAAGCGCCATTCGGTTTACGGCACGCTGATTGGCAGCCTGTCCGGCGCCGCGCCGCCGGTAATCGGTTATTGCGCCGTCAGCAACCAGTTCGATGCCGGCGCGCTGATTTTACTGCTGATTTTCAGCCTGTGGCAGATGCCGCACTCCTATGCGATCGCCATCTTTCGTTTTAAAGATTACCAGGCCGCCAATATTCCGGTATTGCCGGTGGTGAAAGGCATTTCCGTCGCCAAAAACCACATCACGCTCTATATCCTGGCGTTTATGATCGCCACGCTGATGCTGTCGCTGGGCGGCTATGCGGGTTACAAATATCTGGTGGTGGCCGCCGCCGTCAGCATATGGTGGCTGGGCATGGCGCTGTCAGGCTATAAAAACGCCAATGACGATCGGCTATGGGCCAAAAAACTATTCATATTCTCGATTGTCGCCATCACATCGCTGAGCGTGATGATGTCCGTTGATTCCATCGCACCCGCGCAGGAAGCGTTGTTAACCTATTTGCGTTAATCACCAGCGCACCGATGCATCAAACAGGCGGCGCATCCGCCTGTTTTCCTTTTCTCTTCGCCCTCTGCCCTGCCCCGCCAAATCACGTAACAAAGCTATCGTTTACGCGCTGACAGATAACGAACTAGAATAGCGCCGACTGACTTCAGAGGTACGAATGAACGACAATAAAATGACCCCGGGCGAGCTACGCGCAACCTGGGGCTTAGGGACGGTATTTTCGCTGCGCATGCTTGGCATGTTTATGGTACTCCCCGTTCTCACCACCTACGGCATGGCGCTACAGGGCGCCAGCGAATCGCTTATCGGCATTGCCATCGGTATTTACGGCCTGATGCAGGCGGTTTTTCAGATCCCCTTCGGGCTGATGTCAGACCGTGTCGGCCGCAAGCCGTTGATCGTCGGCGGCCTGCTGATCTTCACCTTAGGCAGCGTGATTGCCGCCCTCAGCGACTCTATCTGGGGAATTATTCTTGGCCGGGCGCTACAGGGTTCCGGCGCGATTTCCGCCGCCGTGATGGCGCTGCTGTCCGATCTTACCCGCGAACAGAATCGTACCAAAGCGATGGCGTTTATTGGCGTCAGCTTCGGCGTCACCTTCGCCATCGCCATGGTAGTCGGCCCCATTGTTACCCATGCTTTTGGCCTGCAGGCTTTATTCTGGGGCATCGCCGCTCTGGCGCTGGTGGGCATCGTGATTACCTTAACCATGATTCCGGCGGCGCCGTCTCATGTATTGAACCGGGAGTCGGCGATTGTGCGCGGCGGCTTTCGCAAGGTTTTAGCCAATAGCCGCCTGTTGAAGCTAAACTTCGGCATCATGAGTTTGCATATTCTGTTGATGTCGAGCTTCGTGGCGTTGCCAAGAGTCATGGAACAGGCCGGGCTGGCGCCGCAGGACCACTGGAAAGTCTATCTGGTCACCATGCTGGTTTCATTCGCCGGCGTGGTTCCGTTCATTATTTATGCTGAATTGAAACGACGGATGATCCGGGTATTCATCGCCTGTATCCTGATCCTGATCGTCGCAGAACTGGTGTTGTGGTCGGCCGAAAACCAACTCTGGCGCATTATCTTCGGCATTCAGCTGTTCTTTCTCGCCTTTAATGTGATGGAAGCGCTTTTGCCGTCGTTAATCAGTAAAGAGTCTCCCGCCGGATACAAAGGAACCGCCATGGGCGTTTATTCCACGACGCAGTTTCTCGGTGTCGCTATCGGCGGCAGTCTGGGCGGCGGCCTGTTCGATCTGTACGGTACGGCGGCGGTCTTCGCCGTTGGCGCGGGAATCGCCGCGCTGTGGCTGCTTGTCGGCTTCACGATGCAGGAACCGCCATACCTCAGCAGCCTGAGAATCACGCTTTCCGATTTAGCCTTAAAGAACGGCGATCTCGAACAAAAGATGCGTGCCCAGCCGGGCGTTGCCGAAGTCATCATCGTGCCGGATGAGTACAGCGCCTACGTCAAGATCGATAACCAGCAAATCAGCCGGCAGCAGTTAGAATTGTTGGTCAGTCAGGCATAAAAGCGACAACGCCGGCCTCAGACTGTTAACGACGTCGCCTTCGTAAGACCGAATCCAAATCCGTCATTCCTGCCTACGCAGGAATGACGATGGAAGCGGAAGATTTGTCGTAATCACAGGGCGGCAGCGCCGGTCTGTGAAATCTTAATCGCGAAAATTGGTGAACTGGAACGGTTGCCCCAGGTCTGCGCCGCGCACTAACGCCATAACGCTTTGCAAATCGTCGCGCGATTTCCCGGTCACCCGCACCTGCTCGCCCTGAATCTGAGCCTGCACCTTCAGCTTGCTGTCTTTAATCAGCTTAACGATTTTTTTCGCCAGCGCGCTCTCTATGCCCTGCTTCAGCTTGGCGTCAACGCTATAGGTTTTACCGCTGTGC
This sequence comes from Brenneria goodwinii, assembly GCF_002291445.1. Taxonomy (NCBI): domain Bacteria; kingdom Pseudomonadati; phylum Pseudomonadota; class Gammaproteobacteria; order Enterobacterales; family Pectobacteriaceae; genus Brenneria; species Brenneria goodwinii. Next base: position 2,948,940 of record NZ_CP014137.1, read on the forward strand.
TCCATCTCTTCCGGAACATCCAGCGCGCCGCCTTCAATACCACGCTTCATCAGTTTTTCACGCAAAATATCCACCAGTTGCTGAACCTGAAAATCAGACTCGCTGGCGGCTTTAATACTTTGTGATTTTTCATTCAGTTCAAAGCTGGCCGGCACATTGCGAAAATCCCAACGCGTGCTCAGCTCTCGCGTGGCATTATCCACCGCATTGCGGACTTCCTGCATATCAATTTCCGAAACAATATCGAAAGATGGCATAATCAATCTCCTGACAATTTTGACCGGCGAGCATAATAACCGCTCATTTTCTATATACCCAATAGATTTCATGATGCAAGACGGCGTCACATGAACGACTCCCGCATGCAAAGCATTTAGGGAGCAATGCCCATCTGTAATTTGAATGATAATGGGTATAAACGAATAGTGATGCGAATAGTAACCTATGATTGGTCTATTAAGAACGACTGTTCCCGCGTCAATAAAGGGAGAATCAAATGAAAATAACCGTTCTTGGTTGTGGTGCGATCGGACAGCTATGGCTAGCGGCCCTGCATCGCCAGGGTCACGATGTTCAAGGATGGCTGCGGATTCCACAACCTTTTTGCCCGGTTAATGTCGTTCAGCTCAATGGACAACACTGTAATCTGAATCTGACCGCAAACGATCCCGACCATCTGGCGCATAGCGAATTGCTATTGGTCACGTTAAAGGCCTGGCAGGTTTCTGATGCCGTTATCGCTTTACTGCCGCAGCTAAACCCGCATTGCACTATTTTGTTATTACACAATGGAATGGGCACATACGAGGAGTTGCCGCCGCTCAGTCAACCGCTGATTTTGGGGGTGACGACGCATGCCGCTCGCCGTGATGCCACCACCGTGGTTCATGTCGCCGCCGGCACAACACACATCGGTTCAATCAATAATGCAGATACGCAAAGTCATTTTGCAGAGATTCTGCACCAGGCTTTACCCGATGTTGCCTGGCATAACAATATTACCGTGACCTGCTGGTTAAAACTGGCGGCCAACTGCGTCATCAACCCGTTAACGGCCGCATATCAATGTCAAAACGGGGATTTGCGGGATCATCCGCAACAGTTGGAATCGCTGTGCCAGGAAATCGCGACGGTAATGGATCGGGAAGGCTTTCATACCTCAGCGGAGAGCCTGCTAATCTACATTAACCAAATTATTCAGAACACAGCGGCTAATATCTCTTCCATGCGGCAAGACATCATGGCGCAACGGCATACCGAGATCGACTATATCACCGGTTACCTGCTGCGGCGGGCGCGTATCCACGGCCTGACGCTGCCCGAGAATAGCCGGCTGTTTGAAACCATCAAACGTAAGGAGAATGAATATGAACGCATCGGTACTGGTGTGTCTGGCTCCTGGTAGTGAAGAAACCGAAGCGGTCACAACAATAGATCTGCTGGTCAGAGCGGGTATCCAGGTCACGATCGCCAGCGTCGCCAGCGATGGCGACCTTGAAATAACCTGTTCCCGGGGCGTAAAACTTTTGGCCGACGCGCCACTGGTCGCGGTTGCCGATCGGCACTTTGATGCGCTGATTTTACCCGGCGGGCTGCAAGGCGCCGAATGTTTTCGCGATAGCCCGCTGCTGGTGGAGTGTATTCGCCAGACTCATCAGGAAGGGAAAATCGTCGCGGCGATGTGCGCCTCGCCGGCCGTGGTGCTGGAACACCATCAGTTATTCCCCGTCGGAAATATGACCGGTTACCCGGCGTTAAAAGACAAAATCGCGCCGGAGAAATGGATGGAAAAGCGGGTAGTTTACGATCCTCGCGTCAATTTACTGACAACCCAAGGTCCGGGCACCAGCATGGATTTCGCGCTGAAGCTGATTGACCTGCTGCTGGGTAAAGCCAAAGCGGCTGAGGTGGCGGCTCAGTTGATTCTGCCGCCCGGGATTTATAACTATGCGGATTAACCATAAGGGCGCAGTCCGGCGCCCTTATGGCTTACGGACGGTAGACCTTCACGTTGCTGAACCCTTGTTCGCGCAGATAAAGCGCCTGTAAACGGCTCATCACTCCACGTTCGCAATAGAGTAAATAGCTTTTACTCTGGTCCAGATCGCCAAATTGGGTGCTCAACTTATAGAACGGCAACAATTTAATCTCGGCGCCGTCCAGCACCAGCGGTTTATCTTCCTGCTCGTCCGGCGCGCGGATATCCAGTAAAACATCCGTCGGCGAAAACGCCGCCACGGTTTCCACTTCAACCACTTCCTGAGTAGTTTGCTCGGCGATATCACGGATATCAATGTTACGCGCTTCGCTGACCACACGATCCAGAATCGAAAAATCGAACAGGCTTTCCTCATGTTCAATTTTAGATTTTACCGCTTTTACCGTCGGGCTCTTGGAAATCACCCCACAGTATTCCGGCATCGTTTTGGCAAAATCCTCGGTTCCCAGCTCACGCGCCTGTTTGATGATGTGCTCTTTGTCATGAGAGATCAGCGGGCGTAAAATCAAGGTGTCGGAGGCATTATCAATCAGGCGCAGGTTTGTCAGCGTCTGACTGGAAACCTGTCCTAACGCTTCGCCCGTCACCAGCGCCTGCACGCCATAGCGTTCCGCCATGCGGGAAGCCGCGCGCACCATCATGCGCTTGAGCACCACGCCCATTTGACCGTCATCGATTTTTTCAAGGATCTCGCCGACGACCGGCTCAAAATCAATGGCGATGAAACGCACCCGATGTGAACTGCCAAAACGGCTCCACAGATAATGCGCGACCTGCTTGACGCCGATCTCATGCGCCGCGCCGCCCAGATTAAAGAAACAGTAATGTACCCGGCAGCCGCGACGCATCAGCATATAGCTGGACACGCCGGAATCGAAACCGCCGGATATCAGTGACAAAACGTCTTCCTGCGTGCCGATGGGGAAACCGCCAATCCCTTCATAGCGGCCATTAATCAGTAGCAGCCGCTCCTGATCGATTTCCAGATGGACGGTAACCTGCGGCGAGGTGAGGTTTACCTTGGCGGTTTCAATGTGCTGATTCAGACCGCCGCCGACATAGCGTTCTACGTCCTGAGAGCTAAACTCATGCTTACCCCGGCGTTTAACGCGCACGCAGAATGTTTTCCCTTCCAGTTGCGCGCGGTACAGCGCCAGCGTTTGTTCAAAGATGTCATGAACACTGGTATAGGTACTCTCTTCGACATCAAGAATGTGGTGAATGCCGGGAATACGCGTCAGCGCATCGCGAATAGCCTCGTGCTGGCTTTCGTCTTTTGCGCGCACTTCGATATGATCCCAGTGACGGACAACCGCCAGCGTCTCATCATAATTTTTTAATACGTTGCGAATGTTCCCAGTCAGAATCTTGATAAAGCGCAACCGCACAGATTGGCTCTTGATGGTGATTTCCGGGAACAATTTAATGATAAACTTCATGGTGGCTGTCGTTACTTGATCAGATGAGGTGTAAATAAATTTACCCTGAGCGCTTAAAATCACGTTATCGGTAAAATCAGCCTGACAGCGATGATTTTACCGATAGCATCCAGGGCGCGGAGTATATCATTATCTATACCCAAAGTAATTGGCGTTGCAGCCAATCGCAGCGCGGCGTCAAATAATCGGCGTATAGCGCTTAGCCTAATGCTTTAGCCGTATAATTGCATCGGCATTGGTTGATGTTCGCATGTAAAATAGCGCTATGCAGTAATCACGCAACAGCGTATAAACCAGGATTCTGAAAATACTATGCCCAAGAAAACCGAGCAGCCAGTAAGTTTTGAAAACGCGCTGAACGAGCTGGAAAAAATCGTGACCCGTCTTGAATCTGGCGAATTGCCATTGGAAGAGGCTCTGAATGAATTTGAGCATGGAATACAGCTTGCGCGTCAAGGGCAGCAAAAGCTGCAACAGGCGGAGCAGCGGGTACAGATTCTACTGAGTGATGAGCCGGATGCGGCATTGTCGCCTTTTACCCCTGACAGTGAGCCGCTATGACAGACTTCTCTGAACAATTGAATGCTCACTGCCAGCGGACTAACCGTATTCTGAGTCATTTTATCTCCGAGTTGCCCTTTCAGAGTAGTCCACTGGTTAACGCCATGGGTTATGGTTCATTGTTAGGCGGTAAGCGGCTGCGGCCATTTCTGGTTTATACTACTGGTGAACTGTTTGGCATGCCGCTGGAAAGTCTGGATGCGCCCGCCGCGGCGGTAGAATGCATTCATGCTTATTCATTAATCCATGACGATCTCCCGGCAATGGACAATGATGATCTGCGTCGTGGTCAGCCGACCTGTCATATCAAGTTTGGCGAAGCCAGCGCCGTATTGGCCGGAGATGCCCTGCAAACGTTAGCATTCTCAATTTTAGCCGATGCCCCGATGCCGCAAGTTACGGTGGAAAATCGCCTGGCGATGCTGTCCGAGCTGGCGCAGGCCAGCGGCGTTGCCGGCATGTGCGGCGGCCAGGCGCTGGATTTGGCGGCGGAAGGACATCAGGTGGATTTGGCGGCGCTGGAGCAGATCCATCGGCATAAAACAGGCGCGCTAATCCGCGCCGCGGTAAGACTGGGCGCGCTGGCGGCCGGTAAGCCGGGCCGGGCGGCATTGCCTTACCTCGATCGTTATGCCAACGCTATCGGTCTGGCCTTTCAAGTACAGGACGATATTTTAGATGTGGTCGGAGATAGCGCCACGACGGGTAAACGCCAGGGCGCCGATCAACAGCTGGGTAAGAGTACCTACCCCGGCCTGCTGGGTTTGCAAGGCGCGCGGGAAAAAGCCCGGGAGCTTTATCGGGAATCACTGGCCTCGCTGGATGATCTGGCCGCGTCCAGCCAAGAACCATTGAATATTGAGCCATTACAAGCGCTGGCGAATTTCATCGTTGAGCGTAATAAATAAAATCTCTAAACGAGTCTCTAATGAGTTTTGATATAGCGAAATACCCTACATTATCGTTAGTGGAAACACCCGATGAGCTACGTCTGCTACCGAAAGAGAGCCTGCCGAAGCTGTGTGATGAACTTCGCCAATATTTATTGGACAGCGTCAGCCGTTCAAGCGGTCATTTCGCCTCAGGATTAGGGACAGTCGAACTTACGGTTGCGCTGCATTACGTCTACAACACCCCTTTCGATCACCTGGTCTGGGATGTCGGACATCAGGCTTATCCGCACAAAATTCTGACGGGCCGCCGCGACCGCATTGCCACCATTCGCCAAAAAGGCGGTTTACATCCTTTCCCGTGGCGTGAGGAAAGTGAATACGACGTAATAAGCGTCGGTCACTCGTCAACCTCAATCAGCGCCGGACTGGGTATGGCCGTGGCCGCGGAGCGGGAAGGAAAAGGCCGCCGTACCGTTTGCGTGATTGGCGATGGCGCCATTACCGCGGGAATGGCCTTTGAAGCCATGAACCACGCCGGCGACATTAACGCCGATCTGCTGGTGGTGCTGAACGACAACGAGATGTCGATTTCAGAAAACGTCGGCGCCCTGAACAACCACCTGGCACAGTTGCTGTCCGGCAAGCTCTACGCCAGTTTGCGTGAAGGCGGCAAAAAAGTGTTATCCGGACTGCCGCCGATCAAGGAACTGGTCAAGCGGACGGAAGAACACCTTAAAGGCATGGTGGTTCCGGGCACTATGTTTGAAGAACTGGGTTTTAACTATATCGGTCCGGTGGACGGTCACGACGTGCAGGCGCTGGCGCAAACACTGAAAAATATGCGTAGCCTGAAAGGCCCGCAGCTGCTGCACATTATGACCAAAAAAGGTAAGGGCTATGCCCCGGCAGAACAGGATCCCATTAGCTGGCACGCGGTGCCCAGGTTCGATCCCGCCAGCGGCATGCTGCCGAAAAGCAAAGACGACCTGCCGACCTACTCAAAAATCTTCGGTCAGTGGCTGCTGGATACCGCGGCTAAAGACAGCAAGCTGATGGCCATCACGCCCGCCATGCGCGAAGGTTCCGGTATGGTGCCGTTTTCACGGGAATATCCGCAGCAATATTTTGATGTCGCGATTGCCGAACAGCACGCGGTTACCTTTGCCGCCGGCCTGGCGATTGGAGGATACAACCCGGTAGTGGCGATTTACTCCACCTTTTTGCAACGCGCCTACGACCAGGTTATCCATGACGTCGCCATTCAAAATCTACCGGTGCTGTTCGCCATCGATCGCGGCGGTATCGTCGGAGCCGATGGTCAGACTCATCAGGGCGCTTTCGATCTGTCGTTTTTGCGCTGTATCCCGAACATGGTCATTATGACGCCAAGCGACGAAAACGAATGCCGTCAGATGCTGCACACCGGTTATCACTATAAGAAAGGGCCGACGGCGGTGCGCTATCCCCGAGGAAGCGGCACCGGCGCGGATTTAGCGCCGCTGGCTGAATTACCGATTGGCAAAGGCGTCGTCCGGCGTCAGGGCGAAGGGATCGCAATTCTCAACTTCGGCACGCTATTGCCGGAAGCGCAAAAAGTCGCGGACAAACTGAACGCCACGCTGGTTGATATGCGTTTCGTTAAACCGTTGGATGACGCGCTGATTATGGAAATGGCAAACACCCATCACACGCTGGTGACGCTGGAAGAAAATGCCATTATGGGCGGTGCGGGCAGCGGCGTGAACGAACTGCTGATGGCAAAACGCGTGGTGCTGCCGGTACTGAATATCGGCCTGCCGGACGCTTTCGTTCCTCAAGGCTCGCAGGAAGAAATCCGCGCCGATCTCGGCCTGGATGCCGCAGGCATTGCGCGCCGCATTGAGGCCTGGCTAGCCTAACATTTCCCTATGCGGAATACCGCTTTCACCGGCGTGATTCCGCCCTTCGTTATTTTTTCATTTCATATGGAACCTAAGCCGCTCTCCAGCCACTCAGAAAAATCGAAAAGGAGAAATGGCATGAGCGGCACGCGAGGTTTCCACATCGTTATGTCCAAGCTGATGAAACGGTATCAGGTTGATGCGCAGAAAGCGGCGGAAAGCGGACACGATGTCTATATCATCACGCTGGAAGACGAAATGCAGATCCTACTGCTGGGGAACCAGCGGGATTACCTGAACATCATGAGCCCGGTTACCTCACTGGCGCCGCATGTCGGTGCGCGCGCCGACGTCCTGTTATCATTGCTTTCCATGAATATGTGGAACACCAAACATCCGGTTTTCAACATCGGTCTTGATGTTCGCAACATGCAAGTCGTGCTTTCATGCCGGCAAGCGCTGGCCGAGTTGGATGAAACGGAAACCTATAAATTGGTCGGTTCGTTTATTGACACGGCGTCAAAGTTAAAAGCCTGGATAAACAAGCTGGTGGATTCTTCCGCCGGGAAATAGTTCGTCCTCGTCTGCCTGCCATCCCCTTTTCATCAATCAGTGATGACCACGGTACATGCATTACGCCTGCGCCGGACTAAAGCGAACATTTATCCTACGCCGGCACATCACGCTCAATACGTTAAAAAGGTTAAGGACAGGAAAACCATGCTAAACGCCACGCACAACAGATATTTCCCCGGCGGGGTTACGGTAAACCCGCTGGAAAATTTCAGCCGCGAGCACACGGTCAAACTCCATAACGCGGTCAGCGCGCAAGAGTTGGGCATAGGCGATTATGAAGGGAAACGCGTCAGCGTCAGCGCGTCCACGATGGAACACTTACAACTGGCGCAGGAAACGCTGCGCAAAGTGAAGATGCTGCTGCCCTACGGGGCGGGCAACCAAAAAGTGGAAATGGTTTACACCAACGGAGAAAGTTCGGCGCGCTCGCTAATGCACAGGGAGAGGTCTTCCGCTAACGCGCCTATCCCTAACGCCAGTCAGGCTGCCCGCTACCAGGCGGGTAACTGCGAAGAACACGCAGATATAGCTTATGCGCTACTGGCGCAGAATCGTATTAACGCACCGGTATTGCATGTGGGTGACAGTGATTGGGAACATAAATATATACTCATTGGCGATCCGCGCGATCAAACCTGGGGAGAGAAAAATACCGTGGTCGTAGACCCTTGGGTCAGGTATCCCGCGGCGGTCACATTGGAACAAGCCAGCCGGCGTAATCCTTATCCGGAGCCGGAATATCAGAGAGCCCGCAATGCGTCCCCTCTGACCGGCGCCCAGGCATTAAACAGCATACGCCACGTGACCACCGGCGAAGTAAGCCACTATCTCGCCGAGATTGAACTCCCTTCCCTCGGTGACGATTTTCTGGAATGGTTTTCCCAAAGCGAAGTGGCATCTGAAACATTTGATGAGAAAACCGCCGCCAAAGATCCCAGCACGCGTTATTCAAGCAACCTCTTTAACGCCAGATCAATGGACGATATCGCACAGGCTACGGTATCCCGGCAACGCGCGGCGCAGCAGGCCTGGAATAATTCGCCATATCGATGGTAATGCTCTCCCCGGACCATGGATTGCTTATTTACCCGCAGGGAATGCTTCACGCTATTGAGGATGACTGCGGTATATGCATTACGCCATTGCCGTACTACAGCGAAAATGGCTCATCACGCTCAATACGTTAAAAAGGGTAAGGACGAAAAAACCATGCTAAACGCCACGCACAACAGATATTTCCCCGGAAGAGTTACGGTAAACCCGCTGGAAAATTTCAGCCGCGAACCCACGGTCAAACTCCATGACGCGGCCAGTACGCAAGAGCTGGGCATCGGCGTTTATGAAGGGAAACGCGTCAGCGTCAGCGCATCCACGATGGAACACTTGCAACTGGCGCAGGAAACGCTGCGCAAGGTGAAGATGCTGCTGCCCTACGGCGCGGGCAATCAAACGGCAGAGGTTTTATATACCGGTGGCGAGAGCATGGCTCGTACCAATATGGTAAGAAGAACGCCGTTCTGCTCTCCGATCCAGGCGGCGTGGGACGCCGCGCGCCACCAGTCCGGTAATTGTCAGGAATTCGCCAGCGTAAGCTATACGCTATTGGCGCAACAATCGATTAATGCCCCGGTATCCTTCGTGAAGGACCAGAACTGGTGTCATGCCTATGTTTTGATCGGCGATCCGCGCGATCAAACCTGGGGAGAGAAAAATACTGTCGTGGTCGATCCCTGGGTCAGATACCCTTCCGCCGCCACATTACAGGAGTCGCAAAATCGCACCCCGGCCCTGGCGGCCCTTTATCAACGCTCCCGTAATGCGGCGCCGATTCCAGCAGCGCTAACGCTCAATCATATAAAACACGTTACCAGCGGCGAAGTGGCAAGCTACCTGCGGCAGAACCAATATCCGCCGATCGGCCGAGGATATATCCAGTTGAATGATTACTACGGCATACTCAGTAGTACGTTGGATGAGCGGCTTGTCGCCAAAGATCCCAGCACACGCTATTTCAGCGACGGTTTAAGCGCCAGGTCAATGGACGACATCGCCCAGGCCACGGTGTCCCGGCAACGCGCGGCGCAACAAGTCTGGGATGATTCGCCCTACTAGGCGGGTCAACACGCCTTCCAAAAGCATCTGTGGATATAGGCAAACACATTTAACATTACGGCCAGTAGACGCCAATCCCGTAAATCACGCCGGCGGCGATCACCCCGGCGATAATGTCGTCGATCATAATGCCCATTCCGCCGTGCACATTGCGATCAAACCAGCGGATGGGCCAAGGTTTCCAGATATCCAGGCAACGAAACGCCACAAAGCCCGCCGCGACCCACTGCCAGTCATTTACCGGAATGGCCATCAGGGTAATCCACATACCGACAAACTCGTCCCAGACGATGCAACCGTGATCGTGAACCCCCATATCTTTTGCCGTCCGATGACACAGATAAACGCCGATGCAGATGCTGAACATCACCACCAGCGAATAAAGTTCAGTGGGAAGAAACGACATCACATACCACAGCGGGATCGCCGCCAACGATCCGAACGTGCCAGGCATCCAGGGCGCCAAACCGCTACCGAATCCCGTAGCCAGCAAGTGCCACGGGTTGCTTAAATGCAGTCGGCTTTTCGCCGTTTGCGACCCTTTGGTGTTACCGGCTAAAATGGTCATATCCCTTCCAGTTCAATTCAATTTCTTTCTCACCCCGGAAGAAACGCAACCCTTCGGATGAAGGCGATATTTGCCCGATACAGGTATAGTCGGCGCCCAGATGGTCTAAAGCCATGTCCAGTGCGCCACGGTTAATTTCAGGCACGGTGAAGCACAGTTCATAATCTTCGCCGCCTGACAGCGCCCAGTTCAGAGCCTGTTCGGCCTCAACGTGATCGCGCAGCCAATGCGAGTAGGGAATGGCGTCCAGGTTAATCCGCGCCCCACATTCACTGCATTTCAGCACGTGCCGTAAATCGGAAATCAGGCCGTCGGAAATATCAATAGCCGAACTGGCCAAATCACGCAGCGCCTGCCCTTGCAATATTCTGGGCTGCGGACGCAGATGGCGCTGAATCAGCGCCTGACGGGCATGATCATCAGCGACAGACAGTTTATCCTGCAGGATTGCCAGCCCGGCGGCGCTATCCCCCAACGAGCCCGTAACATAAACCCAGTCGCCTATCCGGGCGCCTTTGCGGGTCAATGCGCGTCCCGTGGGAACTAAACCATAAATCGTCAGCGTCAGACTCAGAGGGCCTCGGGTGGTATCGCCGCCGATTAATTGCATGCCGTAATAGTCGAGGAGCTCAAACAGACTATCGCTATATCTTGACAGCCAGTCGCTGTTTATTTCAGGCAGGGTAATCGCCAGTGACAACCAAGCGGGATCGGCGCCCATGGCTGCCAAATCGCTTAAATTGACCGCCAATGATTTGTAACCCAAATCGGCAGGATCGATATCGGGTAAAAAATGAATCCCGGATACCAATGTATCGGTACTCACCGCCAGCAATTGTTTCTCGGCAATCGACAGTAACGCGCAATCGTCACCGATACCCAACGCGACATCTCGGCGTGAACTGCCAACCCGATTGAAATAGCGGGCAATAAGGTCAAACTCACCTTCAACCATAACCTTTCCAACCAGCATTTAATTCAAAAGACCAGGGCCGGATATCCGGCCCTGACTCATTTATTTTTTGCCTTTCCGTACGGAAGGCGCAGCCTTATCGAGCACGCCATTCACAAACTTATGACTGTCCTCGGCGCCAAACACCTTGGCTAGTTCTATGGCTTCATTGATCGCCACTTTGTAAGGAACATCGTCACGCTTGCTGAGTTCAAACATGGCCAAACGCAGAATGGCTCTTTCAACCTGCCCCAGTTCATCAAGCTGACGAGACAGGAAAGGCGCCATCAGTTGATCCAATTTTTCGGCCTGAGTGGCAACACCCGCCAGCAGCTCTCGGAAATAGGTGATGTCGACATCTTTGACATCCTGCTCGCTCAGGAATTGTAGTTCAATATCAGCAATATCGTTTTTAGACAATTGCCAGGAATAAAGCGCTTGAACCGCACATTCACGGGCGCGGCGACGAGCAGCAGGTTTCACGGAATTCCCCTTACTTAATCAGGCTTACTTAATAGCTTTCAATACATTAATCATTTCTAGCGCGGTCAGGGCAGCTTCTGCGCCTTTGTTACCCGCCTTTGTGCCAGCACGCTCAATGGCCTGCTCAATGTTTTCTGTGGTCAGTACCCCGAAGGCAACCGGGACATCGCTGGTCATAGCGACTTGAGACAAACCAGAGCTGCATTCGCCAGCAACAAATTCAAAATGGGCTGTTCCACCACGGATAACCGTTCCCAGCGCAACCACCGCATCGAATCCACCGTTTTGAGTGCTTTTGGTCAGCGCGCGAACGGCTAACGGCAGCTCATAGGCTCCAGGAACCCAAACAACGGTGATATTCTCGTCTTTAACCTGACCGATGCGCTTTAACGCATCGATCGCGCCTTCCAACAGGCTGTCATTAATAAAATGGTTAAAACGCGCAATCGCAATCGCCACGCGGGCATCAGGAGTAGCAACAACACCTTCAATAACGTTCATAGCTTTCCTTTATCTGGTCTTTATACCCCGCAGGGGGGCGGATTCTATCATATTCTTCCGGTCACGTATTCGGTTTTAACCGCAGCCGCAAATCTGGCCCTATCTGGCGAACATCGCTTATCTCAAACTCAGGCGCCTGCGACAGTTGGCTTAATCCGGGCAGAACGCAAAGTCCACGAGCATTATCCCCCAAAAGCTTCGGCGCCAGGTAAACAATAAGCTCATCCACCACGCCAGCTTTCAACAAGGCTCCCGCCAGATTTGCGCCGGCTTCTACCCATACAGAATTAATCTGCCGCTTACCCAGCACCATCATCAGCGCAACCAGATCGATACCGCCATTGTGCTGCGGTAATCTGAGTTGCTCAACGTTTTCAGGCCACGCCTGTTCATCCGTCTGCACACGCGCCAGCCAGGTTTGTCCCGGCTGCGAAATGATGCGATGTTGCGGGACAACACGGCGCCGGCTATCAACAATGACCCGCACGGGCTGGCGTACATTCTCGACCGGGTAAATCCGCTGCGTTTCGGCATCCAGTTCCGACCAACGCACCGTTAACGACGGGTCATCCGCCAATACTGTCGCACTGCTGCTCAGAATAGCCGCGCTTTCTGCCCGAAAACGCTGCACATCCTGCCGGGCCTGCGGTGAGGTGATCCACTGGCTTTCTCCAGAAGACATGGCGGTGCGGCCATCCAGCGAGGCGGCCATTTTAAGTTGAACATAGGGAAAACCGGTACGCATGCGCTTTAGAAAGCCCAGATTGACCTTCTCTGCTTCAGACAGCATCAAACCATGACTGACATCGACGCCGGCCTGTTGCAAACGGTGCAACCCACGCCCCGCCACCTGGGGATTGGGATCCTGCATGGCGGCGACAACACGGGCGATACCGGCCGCGATCAACGCGTCGGCGCAAGGCGGAGTGCGGCCATGATGGCTGCACGGCTCCAGCGTGACGTAGGCTGTCGCGCCGCGAGCCTGCTCCCCGGCCATCCGTAACGCATGGACTTCCGCGTGAGGTTCGCCGGCACGTAAGTGATATCCTTCCCCGACAATCTCGCCGTCTTTTACTATCACGCAACCGACATTAGGATTAGGCGCGGTAGTAAAGCGCCCACGGCGCGCCAGCTCCAGCGCCCGCGCCATATACCGTTCATCCTGCGGTAGTACTAATTCGTCCTGTGGACTAACCATCCTCTGCGCCTCTTTTCTCTGGCTGGCCTCCCCCCCATCATGCCTTATCTTGCAGACGGGCGATCTCTTCACCGAACTCGCGGATATCCTCAAAGCTGCGATACACCGATGCAAACCGGACATAGGCAACCTTATCCAGTTTCTTCAGCGCATCCATCACCAGGTTGCCGATCATCTTGGCCGTGACTTCACGTTCGCCGGTGGCACGCAACTGGGATTTAATATGGTTAATCGCCATTTCAACATCATCAGAACTGACCGGCCTTTTCTCCAAGGCCTTGAGCATGCCGCTGCGCAATTTGTCTTCATTGAATGGTTCGCGCACATCGTTGCTTTTTATAACCCGCGGCAACACCAACTCCGCCACTTCAAATGTGGTAAAGCGTTCATTGCAAACCAGGCACTGCCGACGACGACGAACCTGAGAACCTTCGCCAACCAGGCGGGAATCGATAACTTTGGTATCCACAGCGGAACAAAATGGACAATGCATAATGCTTCCTGACCAGTAATCCTTAACATAGAGACAGTTTACCCTGAATTAACAGACTAACCAAAGTTCCCGAATATTGTTGCGAACAGGCTCGCATGCCACGGAAATCACATAAGAATATCGAGGTGATGAGGGAAATCGCTACCGCGGCAATCAGGGTATGTGACTTACCCGCAATCGCGTCTACACTGTCATCAAAGAGAGCTGAAGGATTTGTAAATAAAATTACGCAGGGGAAAAGTAGAAATGACAACCCGATATCGCATGCTGGCTATTTTACCGGCTTTGGTTTTACTGGCGGGCTGTGCGCAACAACGCCAGGTGCCGCAGTTGCAAAATCAATTGAGCCAGTTGAACCACCAGTTAAAAACGCTGACCGACCAGGCGACTGCGCTAGAACAACAAAATGCGCTGAATGAGCGCTCAAACTCCGGCGTTTATTTATTACCGGCGGCGCAAAGCAACGCGATATTGCAAAGCGATATCGGTCAACTTCGCGTATTGCTCAGTCATATCGAACCCGAAGCTAACGGCACCCGTGCGTTGCTGACTATTCGAACGCTTGATACGGCCCGGTTGCCCGCGTTCAGCGCGCATGTAGACTGGGGACAAATCGACCCGGTGAGTGGAAAACCGTTAATCACCGATACGCAGACGCAGTCCTTCAGGTTCTTGCCTCCGCTGTTACCAAAAACCGAGGCCATGATTGAACTGAGACTCAGCGGGCTATCCCCGGAGCAACTGGGGTTTGTTCGGTTGTACCACATCATAGGCGAAGAACAGACGCCGCCGCCCGTTGCCAGCACGGATGCGCCTTAACCGGCATCCGCGACCTGACGGCCCGCAGGATGGCGGACAGGGATAATCAGGCATAAAAAACTGCGCCTGACTCAGTTGGATCTCCAACTTTTAGGGCGCAGTTAACAATGGGTTTCAGACTAATGACCAAGCTGCCTTCGTAATACCGAACCCAAATCCGTCATTGCCGCATAGGTAGGAGTTTGCATGATAGCAACGCACCGCCTGAAAGCAGATCCCCGCCTGCGCGGGGATGACGAAAAGGGATTGACAGGAATTACACCCCCCGAAAATGTTTTTTCCGGGGCGCACTGCAAACTTACGGCAGCAGAGAGGGTTGATCGGCCCCTTCTTTCTCTACCTTCTGAACCAGTAAATGCTCGCGTTTCATCCCCAGCTTCAAAGCCAGCGCGGAAGCGACATAGATAGAAGACACCGTACCAATCGATACGCCGATCAACATTGCCAGCGAAAAACCTTCCAGCATCGCGCCGCCGAAAATGTACAACATCAGCACCACCACCAGCGTAGTGGCCGACGTCATGATGGTACGGCTCAGCGTTTGCGTCAGAGAGACGTTCATTATCTCATAAGGCGTACCGCGGCGAATTTTGCGGAAATTCTCACGGATACGGTCGGAGACCACGATACTGTCGTTCAGCGAGTAACCGATGACCGACATCAACGACGCGACGATAGTCAGATCGACCTCTATCCGGAAAAGGGAGAGCACACCCATGGTAATAATCACATCATGCGCCAGCGCGATAACCGCCCCCAATGCCAGCCGCCATTCGAAACGGAAACCGACGTAAATCAGGATACAGATCAACGCGCTCAGCAAGGCCATCCCCCCCGCCTGAGCCAAATCGCTCCCGACGCTGGGGCCGACAAACTCAATGCGTTTTACCGTCGCATGCTGTTCAGTGCCCTGATTAATCACGCTCACTACGCGATTACCCAATTCCTGACCGGATGTCCCAACGCTCGGCGGCATACGCACCATCACGTCGCGGCTGCTGCCAAAGTTCTGGATCAGCGGATCGTGGAATCCGGCCTGCTGCAATGAATCACGGATCAGATCCAGATCGGCAGGTTTTTCGAGATTGATTTCAATCACCGTACCGCCGGTGAAATCCAATCCCCAGTTAAAACCCCGTACGCCCATAACGATCAGCGAGAGAATCAGCAACGTTCCTGAAATCAAAAACGCGACGTTATCCCAACGCATAAAGTCATAGACCCGGCGTCCATAGTTCAGTTGTTCAACAGTATAATCCTGTGCCACAACGCACTCCTCAGATAGACAGCTTGTTAATGCGTTTGCCGCCGTAAAGCAGGTTAACGATGGCACGAGTACCGACGATCGCCGTAAACATCGAGGTTGCCACCCCGATAGCCGTGGTGATGGCAAAGCCTTTAATCGAACCAGTACCGACAGCGTAAAGGATAATGGCGGTAATCAGAGTGGTCAGGTTGGCATCCACGATACTGGAGAATGCGCCTTTATACCCTTCATGAATCGCCTGCTGGACGCTACGCCCATTTTTAAGCTCTTCCTTAATACGCTCGTTAATCAACACGTTGGCATCGACAGCCACCGCCAGCGTCAACACGATACCGGCAATACCCGGCATGGTTAGCGTGGCGCCCGGCAACAATGACATCACGCCGACGATCAGCACCAGGTTAGCCACCAACGCCGTTGTGGCAATCACGCCGAACTTACGATAGTAAACCACCATAAAGACGATTGACGCGACCAACCCCCACAGACAGGCTTCCAGCCCTTGGGTGATGTTCTGCATACCCAATGTCGGCCCGATGGTACGCTCTTCCACAATCTGGATCGGCGCGATCAGCGCGCCGGCGCGCAGCAGCAGGGAAAGCTGGCGGGCCTCGTTCGGGTTATCAATACCGGTGATGCGGAAGCTGTTACCCAACCGCGACTGGATCGTCGCCACGTTGATCACTTCTTCCTGTTTCTCCAGGATCGCACGGCCGTTGGCGTCTTTCTTGCCGCTGTCTTTATATTCGACAAACAGCGTCGCCATCAGTTTGCCGATGCTGTCCTTGGTGAAATTGGACATGGTGTTACCACCAGCGCTATCCAGCGATATATTCACCTGCGGACGGTTGTATTCATCATTGCTCGACGTAGAGTCAGTAATGTGATCGCCGGTTAAAATAACGCGTTTAAACAGCACTACCGGCGCGCCGTCACGCATATTCTTCACTTCGGAGTCGCCCGGCACGCGGCCATTGGCGGCGGCGGTAGCGTCGGCATCGCTATTGACCAGACGGAATTCCAGCGTGGCGGTCGCGCCCAGAATTTCCTTGGCTCGCGCGGTATCCTGAATACCCGGCAGCTCAACCACGATTCTGTCGGCGCCCTGACGTTGAACCAACGGTTCGGCGACGCCAAGCTGGTTAACACGGTTACGCAGGATATTGATGTTTTGCTGCACCGCATATTCACGCGCCTCACGCAGGCGTTCATCGCTCATGACCGCACGCAGCAGGTTGCTGCCGCTGGCGCTGATGACCAGATCGCGGTGACGGGAGGTCAAATAGCTCACTCCGCCGTCACGCGTTTGCGCATCGCGGAAACGGATTTCAACACCGTAGTTGTCGATTTTACGCACCGCAGCATAAGGAATGTTTTTCTCACGCAAATCGCTGCGCAGAGAATCCATTGACTGTTCTTGCAACTTGCCCAGCGCGGTATCCATATCCACTTCCATCAGGAAGTGAACGCCGCCGCGCAGATCAAGCCCCAGTTTCATCGGCTCGGCACCCAGGACGCGTAACCACGTCGGCGTTGCGGGGGCGAGGTTAAGCGCCACAACAAATTTGTCGCCCAGCTCATTCAGAAGGGCTTCACGGGCACGGATTTGTATATCCGGGTTGGAGAAGCGAGCCAGAATCGCACCATTTTCCAATGCAATCGACTTACTGGTGATATTTTGCTCTTTTAATACATTTTGGACTTGGATCAGCGTCGTTTCGCTGGCGGCGGTTCCCCGCGCGCCAGTAACTTGTACCGCCGGATCCTCACCATACAGGTTAGGAAGCGCATAGACCAGACCGATGACCAAAGCCACGATCAGCATCAGGTACTTCCACAAAGGATAACGGTTTAACACGGCAATTCCCTTCGGGAAAATCGAAAATTACAGGGCCTTGATTGTGCCCTTCGGCAGCACGGCAGCCACGAAATCACGTTTGATAACAACTTCATTGGTGTCATTCAACGCAATGGCGATATAGCCGGTTTCAGACACTTTAGTCACACGCCCGACCAGACCGCCGGTGGTTAAGACTTCATCACCCTTGCTGATGGAATCCATTAGCTTTTTATGTTCCTTGGCGCGTTTTTGCTGTGGGCGCAGGATCATAAAGTAGAAAATCAGACCAAAAACGGCCAGCATAATAACCAGAGAGTACGGGCTTCCCTGAGCCGGAGCGCCAGTCGCTGCTACAGCATCGGAGATAAAAAGACTCATTTAAATTTCCTCTTTGTTATCAAAAATATAAGTTATCAGTGTGACAAAAGTGAATAAGATGAAAATCACAATAACGCCGGCTGTCAGTTGCTGTCAGCAACGTTTTTTTCAGCAAGCGGCGGAACCGGTTTGCCCATCCGTTGGTAAAAATCCACCACAAAGTGATCTAATTTACCCTCTTCAATGGCCTGACGTAAACCCGCCATCAAACGTTGATAATAACGCAAATTGTGGATGGTATTGAGTCGCGCCCCGAGTATTTCGTTGCAACGGTCAAGATGATGCAAGTATGCGCGGCTATAATTGCGACACGTATAGCAATCACAGTGCTCGTCAAGCGGGCGGACATCATCCCTATGCTTCGCATTGCGGATTTTAACCACGCCATCCGTAACAAATAGATGACCGTTACGCGCATTACGCGTCGGCATAACGCAGTCAAACATATCAATACCGCGACGTACGCCTTCCACCAAATCTTCCGGCTTGCCGACCCCCATCAGATAGCGGGGTTTATCCGCCGGGATCTGAGGACAGACATGCTCCAGAATACGGTGCATATCCTCTTTAGGCTCGCCGACCGCCAAACCGCCCACAGCGTACCCATCAAAGCCAATGTCTACCAGTTCTTTTACCGATACATCACGTAAATCTTCGTAAACACTTCCTTGAATAATACCGAACAACGCGTTCTTGTTATTCAGCTCGTCAAAGCGCTGGCGGCAGCGTTTCGCCCAGCGCAGGGACATTTCCATTGAGCGTTTAGCGTAGTCCCATTCAGCCGGATATGGAGTGCATTCATCAAAAATCATGACCACATCGGATCCCAGGTCGTACTGAATCTCCATCGATTTTTCCGGGCTAAGGAAGATGGCGTCGCCGTTGATGGGGTTGCGGAAATGAACGCCTTCTTCGGTGATCTTGCGGATATCGCCAAGGCTGAAGACCTGAAAACCGCCTGAATCGGTCAGGATCGGACCGTGCCACTGCATGAAATCATGTAAATCGCCATGCAATTTCATAATTTCCTGACCGGGGCGCAGCCACAGGTGAAAGGTGTTTCCCAACAGGATCTGCGCGCCGGTGTCTTTTACTTCTTCCGGCGTCATGCCCTTCACCGTGCCGTAGGTGCCGACGGGCATAAACGCCGGGGTCTCCACCACGCCGCGTTCAAAAATCAATCTGCCGCGCCGGGCGCGGCCATCGGTTTTTTGTAATTCGTACTTCACTTAGCCTCCAGCATCAGAAAAACAGTCTGATGTTGATATTGATAATGCCAGATAAACGCCCGACAGAGCCTGGCCTGCGGCGTACATAAAAGGTTCAGACGGATAACTACCCGATCTGCTCCTGCTCGGCCAGCGGATTGCGCGTGATAAACATGGCGTCTCCGTAGCTGAAAAAACGATACTGTTCAGCGACCGCCTGCCGATAGGCCGACATGGTATGTTGGTAGCCGGCGAAGGCCGACACCAGCATGATCAGCGTTGACTCCGGCAGATGAAAGTTGGTCACCAGCGCATCGATAATCCGATAGTGATAACCCGGATAAATAAAGATACGGGTATCGCCGAAAAACGGCGCGATCAACGCCTCCTTGCTGGCTTGCGCCGCGCTTTCCAGCGAGCGGACGGAGGTGGTGCCGACCGCCACGACCTTATTGCCGCGCGCTTTACAGGCCAGCACCGCGTCGACCACCTCCTGCGGCACTTCGGCATATTCGGCGTGCATCACATGATCTTCGATGGTTTCTACGCGTACCGGCTGAAATGTCCCCGCCCCGACGTGCAGGGTGACAAACGCCATCTCCACGCCCTTCTCGCGTAACGCCGCCAGCATCGGCTCATCAAAGTGCAACCCCGCCGTCGGCGCTGCCACCGCGCCCGGACGCCGGCTGTAGACCGTCTGATAGAGTTCGCGGTCGGATTCTTCGTCCGGCCGATCGATATAAGGCGGCAGCGGGATATGGCCGATATCGTTCAGAATCGACAACACGTCGCGGGAATCATCAAAATGCAGTTCAAACAACGCGTCATGGCGGGCGACCATCGTTGCCCTGACGCTGTCATCATCGCCAAGCAACAGTTCCGCGCCGGGTTTTGGCGCTTTTGACGCGCGCACATGCGCAATCACGCGCCGCTCATCCAGCACCCGTTCCACCAGCACTTCCAATTTGCCGCCGCTGGCCTTGCGCCCGAACAGACGCGCCGGAATAACGCGCGTATTGTTAAACACCAGCAGATCGCCGGCATCCAGCTTATTCAGCAAATCGGTAAACACGCCGTGCGTCAGATTTCCCGTCGGCCCATCCAGCGACAGCAGACGACACCCGCTACGCTGAGCCTGCGGATAATGGGCGATCAATGATTCAGGGAGTTCAAACGAAAAATCGGCAACACGCATGACAATTCACTTAGCTATTTAATACATTAAAAAATGGGCGGCCTAGTCTAGAGCCGCAAGCGCATGGCTGCAAGAAATAAGCACGCGCAAACGGAATGCATTATACTGCCGCCATGAATTTTCTTGCTCACCTCCATCTGGCCACACTGGCCGACAGTTCGCTGTTAGGCAATCTGATGGCTGATTTCGTCCGCGGCAATCCTCAGGAAAACTACTCTGAGGATATCGTCGCGGGTATCCGTTTACATCGCCGGGTCGATTCGCTGACCGACAGCCTGCCGGAGGTGAAGCAGGCGCGCCAGTATTTCAGCGCCGATTACCGTCGTGTCGCGCCCATTACGCTGGATGTGCTGTGGGATCACTTTCTGGCCCGCCACTGGCTACAGCTGGAGCCGCAAATATCGCTGCCTGCGTTTGTCGGTCTGGCGCAAGCGCAAATCACGCCGCATCTGGCGCAAACGCCCGATCGTTTTCAAAACTTGAATCGCTACCTATGGCCGGAACGCTGGCTGGAACGCTACGCTGAATTGCCGTTCATTGCCGATGTGCTGCATAGAATGTCGATTCGTCGTCCCAAGCTGGCGGCGCTTTCCGGCTCATTCAGCGATATTGAACAGAACTATCCTCAATTTGAAACACTCTTCTGGCAGTTTTACCCAAGGATGATGAACCTGGCGAAAATGCGGCGGCTATGAATTCGGGTACGCTTAACACAAGGCCATGATATAAATCATCTATTAGATCGATAGATGAAAGCTATCTCATCGATTGGTCTCTTTGCCTGTCTTCCCTCCGGCAAAGTCCATATACTTATTAATGTTTTTCACATTAATCCATTCATTAATAATAAATTACAGGAGTAATTAATGGTCCTGGTAACTCGTCAAGCCCCTGACTTCACCGCGGCTGCCGTTCTCGGCAGTGGCGAAATCGTTGAAAATTTCAACTTTAAAAAACACATCAGCGGTAAACCGGCCGTGATTTTCTTCTGGCCAATGGACTTTACCTTCGTTTGCCCGTCGGAACTGATCGCGTTCGATCACCGCTATGAAGAGTTCCAACAGCGTGGCGTTGAAGTGGTCGGCGTTTCTTTCGACTCTGAGTTCGTGCATAACGCATGGCGTCAAACCCCTGTCGACAAAGGCGGTATCGGCGAAGTGAAATATGCCATGGTTGCCGACGTTAAGCGTGAGATTCAGAAAGCCTACGGTATCGAACACCCGGACGCCGGCGTGGCGTTGCGCGGCTCCTTCCTGATCGACAAAGAAGGCATCGTGCGCCATCAGGTGGTCAACGATCTGCCTTTGGGCCGCAACATTGATGAAATGCTGCGTATGGTCGACGCGCTGCAGTTCCATGAAGAGCACGGCGAAGTTTGTCCCGCCCAGTGGGAAAAAGGGAAATCCGGTATGGGCGCCTCTCCAGACGGCGTCGCGAAATACCTGTCTGAAAACGCCGACAAACTGTAATCGCCCCGCACGTCATTCCGCCGAAGCCAGTTGCCCGCAGCAGCTGGCTTCTTTGCTTTCCGACAACGTTCTTACCGCCCCGTTAAGTCAGCCCGCAGCGCAAACCCGGCTATTTCCGTCTTGACCCGCGTCGTCAAAACAAAAAGTTGACTGAGTGCGCCAAATCCTTAGCCTTAAACGAGATCTATCGTTAATACCTGGCCGGTTTGCTGGCATATCAAAGAGGGACGCATGCAACAAAATCTTGCTCTGTGGCTGGAAAACGCGGGAATGCAACACACTGGCATCATTGCGCTACTGATTGTTCTGGGGCTGATATTGCTGATTTCAGCCGTTATTCATCTGATTCTCCATCAGGTGGTGCTAAAAAGGATGGTATTGCGTTCGTCAAACCAAACGAACAGTGCCGACGTCCCTGGTTGGAAACAGGCTTTAACGCAGCATAACCTGTTTAATCGCCTGGCCTTTCTGTTCCAGGGCATCATTCTCAATATTCAGGTGGTACTGTGGCTGCCGTCCCAAAGTGAAACCCGTGAAGCGCTGGTGATCTGTTCTCAGGTCTGGATCATGATTTTCGCTTTGCTGGTGCTGTTTTCGCTGCTTGATATCCTGCTGACCGTTTCCGCGCGTTCAAAAGTCGCCACCCAGTTGCCGCTACGGGGGATCTTTCAAAGCCTGAAGCTGATCGCCACCATCGTGATCGGCATTATGGTGGTGTCGCTGCTGATTGGAAAATCGCCGTTGATTCTGATCAGCGGTCTGGGGGCGATGACCGCCGTCCTGATGCTGGTGTTTAAAGATCCGATTATGGGGCTGGTGGCGGGAATTCAGCTCTCGGCCAACAATATGCTGTTGCTGGGAGACTGGCTGGAAATGCCGAAATACGGCGCGGATGGCGCGGTAATCGATATCGGCTTGACCACGGTTAAGGTCAAAAACTGGGACAATACCATCACCACCATCCCCACTTACGCCCTGATATCGGACTCATTCAAAAACTGGCGCGCCATGTCGGAATCGGGCGGCCGCCGCATCAAGCGCAGCGTCAATATCGATACCACCAGCGTGCATTTTATGACCGAAGACGAACAGCAGCGGCTGCTACGCAGCAGACTGCTCTCGCCGTATATCGCCCACAAGACCAGTGAATTGCAACAACATAATGCGCAGGCCGACCTCTCCTCGCCGCTCAACGGACGCCGGCTGACCAATCTGGGGACGTTCCGCGCCTATCTTCAGGCTTATCTGCACGCGCATCCGGGAATTCATAACGGCATGACGTTGATGGTGCGCCAGTTGGCGCCGACGCCGGAAGGCTTACCGCTGGAAATTTACGCCTTCACCAATACCACTGCCTGGGTGGAATATGAAAGCATACAGGCGGACATCTTCGACCATATCTTCGCCGTGATGCCGGAGTTCGATTTGCGCGTGCATCAGACGCCGACCGGTTATGATATGCAGGCGCTGGCTCGGCAGGTGGTTGCAACCCGTTAACTCACGCCCGCACAAAGTAAAACGGGGATGAAACCTTCATCCCCGTATGCTCGCCCGCTTGTTCAGCCTAGCGCCGCTGATATCTCTGCTTGATCGCATAACCCGCCAGCAGCAATACAATCCAGACAATGCCGACATAAAGCGACACGCGGGTATCGGGGAAATAACCAATCAAGCCGATGATAAAAAACAGGAAGATAATGGCGAACATCGACATCGCCACGCCGCCCCGTAACGGGAACGCCAGCGCTTTCACCTGCTCGCGGCTTAAGCCGCGGCGAAAAGCGATCTGCGAACATAGGATCATGATCCACACCCAAACGGTGGCAAAGGTTGCCAGCGAGGCGATAACCAGGAAGACCTTACCCGGCATAATATAGTTCAGATATACCGCAATCAGCAGAGCCAGCATCATCACCACGACAGTGACCCACGGTATGCCGCGTTTAGAAATCTGGGTAAAGACTTTTGGCGCATGGCCCTGTTCAGCCATACCGTGCAACATACGCCCGACGCCAAACACATCGCTGTTAATGGCCGAGAGCGAGGCGGTAATCACCACAAAGTTCAGGATGCCGGCAGCGGCGGTGATCCCCAGATGCTGGAATGTCAGAACAAACGGACTCCCATTGGTGCCAACCTGATTCCATGGGTAAATCGACATGATGACAAACAACGTGCCCACATAGAACACCAGAATACGCCAGGGAACGGAGTTGATGGCGCGCGGGATCGATTTTTTCGGATCCTGAGCTTCGCCGGCGGTAATACCGATAATTTCCACCCCGCCATAAGCAAACATCACCAATTGCAACGAGAGGATCATCCCCATCACGCCATTACTGAAGAATCCGCCGTTGGTCCACAGATTATGAATGCCGGTAGGTTCACCGCCGTTGCCGATGCCCCAGACAATAATGCCGATCCCGGCCACGATCATGATGATAATGGTGGCGACCTTAAAGAAAGACAGCCAGAATTCCAACTCGCCGAAGACTTTTACATTCATCAGGTTAATCGCCCCGATGATCAGTACGACGCTAAGCACCCACACCCAGTGAGGTACGGCCGGAAACCAGACTCCCATGTAAATACCAAACGCGGTTACATCGGCAATGGCGACAATCAGCATCTCAAAACAGTAGGTCCAGCCGGTAATATAACCGGCCAGCGGCCCGAGGTAATCTTGTGCATAGCGGGAAAAGGAGCTGGCCTGCGGGTTATTCACTGACATTTCGCCCAGCGCCCGCATGATAATATAAGCGACAATGCCGCCAAGCAGGTAAGCCAGCAGGACGCTAGGCCCCGCCATCTGGATGGCGCTGGCCGATCCATAAAACAGCCCGGTACCGATCGCCGAACCCAAGGCGATAAAACGGATATGCCGCGTACTTAACCCACGCTTGAGCTTAGTGGATTGTTGTTCCATAAATAAGCAACCCTGTTACAAAAGAAAAACCACAGACAATGCCTGTGGTATATAAATCAAATTCATCGCGCTATTGATGAACCACGACTTTATGACGGCCGCACAGCCGATCGTAGATAGCCGCCGCCAGTAAAACCAACAATGATGGCGGCAACCAGGCAAGATCCTGTTCGCTTAACGGCAGATGCAGACTCCACTCAGGCAACAGCGATCTAAAGTTCGATGATTTTATCCCATCAATAACGCCGAACAACAGGCTGATTAACATGACAGGAGCCACAATACGCGAACTGTTATTCCACCAGAGGCGCGTAAAACTCAGTAAAACCAGAACGATACAAGGCGGATAGATCGCCGTCAGTACCGGGATCGACAGTTGAATCAGATGGCTTAACCCAAGGTTTGACACCACCATGGAGAAACAGCCCAGCACAAACACCAGCGTGCGATATGAGAACGGCAGATACTGGGAGAAAAATTCCGCACACGCGCAGGTCAGGCCAACCGCCGTTACCATACAGGCAATAAAAATCAGCAATGCCAAAAAGCTGCTGCCCATGTTGCCAAAAGTATGTTGAACGTAAGCATGCAGAATTTCGGCGCCATTCAGAGCCTCCGGCGCCAACATGCCGCTGACGGAACCCAGTTGGAATAAACTCAGGTAGACCAGCATCAGGCCGACGCCGGCAATAAGACCGGCCCAGATGGTGTAACGCGTCAACAGCTTTGCGTTGTCAACGCCGCGCGAACGGGCTGCATTCACGATAACGATGCCGAACACCATCGCGCCCAACGTATCCATGGTGAGATAACCATTCACAAAACCGCTGGAGAACGGCACATGCTGATAGGATTCAATCGCCGGGATAGGCGAACCGGCGGGCAACAGCACCGCGGCGATACCCAGCACCGCCAAGGCGGCGATTTTCAGCGGCGCCAGAACGTGTCCTACGGTATCCAGCAAGCGCCCCGGATACAGCGAAATGCCGATGACAATCGCAAAGTAGATCAGGCTATAAATCAATAACGGGGAAGCGCCGTTCCCTACCAGCGGCGCAAGCCCGACTTCAAACGATACCGTGGCGGTACGCGGCGTGGCGAATAGCGGGCCGACCGCCAGATAACAAACCGTCGCCAATACCACACCCGCTTTTTTACCGATTGGAGAGCTTAATGCATCGATACCGCCACCGGCGCGCGCCAGCGCGATAACGGTGAGTACCGGCAAGCCCACGGCAGTCAGTAAAAAACCGGCCGCGGCCATCCAGACGTGTTCCCCCGCCTGTAAACCTACCATGGGTGGGAAAATAATATTGCCCGCGCCGACGAACAGGGCAAAGGTCATAAAACCTAACGCCATGATATCTTTGGAAGTTAAACGATGACTCATAATTATGTCGTATTGCCTGTATAAACCGAGAATTAAGAGGAGAAAACTGTGCTGCCAATCGCCGTCCATCGATTACGACATGAGCGGCCGGCAGATTTATAAGAATTATATTCTGCCGCACAGCCATATTGCGGGCTAAGTAAACCGTTTATAGCGATAAAAGACAACCCTTAGGCTAAAAAGCAGAGTTTTTAACTGAATTAATGAATATATCCGGCAGATACAATTAATAATGCAGAATTAGCCAATACATGATTTGTGCATTCATAGGCGTTACATTGCAATAAAACTAACAAAAAACGCCTAAATCGCGCAAATTATAACCATTCAATTATCTTATGGCAAAAAATAAGGCGCCATCACACGGCTCTCCGGTTCAATTGGCTCAATTTGCAGACAATGGCGATCGGATAACTGAGTGATGGCGAGAGGATAACGTAGCGTAATAAAAATCGCCCGGTCGGCCTAATGCTGAAAAGAGGGGGCCGTCGCGGTCAAGCCTAGCTGAAGACGCGCCGACCGGCGCACCTCTTCCGGCAACGGTAAATAACCATCCTGACCAACCAATGCCTGACCGGCGTCCGATAATGCCAATTCCAAAAATGCGGAAGTCAGCGCTTCCAGCGGCTGGTGCGGATCTTTATTAACATAGATATAAAGATAGCGAGTGTAAGGATAAAGCCCGTCACGGATATTCTTGGTGGAAGGATAAACGTAATCCGTACCCTGGGCCGCCAACGGCACCATTCTTACCCCGCTGGTAAGAAATCCGACGCTGGCATAGCCAATCGCCTCGGTCGAGGCCGAGATAGCCTGAACGACAGACGCGGAACCGGGTAATTCACTAACCTGCGGCAGAAAATCACCGCCGCACAGCGCCCGCTGCTTAAAAAAACCGTAAGTTCCCGAGGCGGAATTACGGCCGTAACGTACCAACGAGCGCTTTTCCCAACTGCCGCTCAGCCCGAGATCGCGCCAGTTTTTTACCGGTTGATGATCGCCACAAAGACGGGTGATGGAAAAAATCGCATCCAACTGCGATAAATTCAGTCCCGGCAAGGGATTATCCTGATTAACCATCACCGCCAGCGCATCCATTGCGACCGGTACGGCCAGCGGCGGATAGCCATAACGTTGAACAAAGGCATCGATCTCGCTGGCTTTCATGGCCCGGCTCATGGGCCCTAGCTGTACGGAGCCCGACGCCAGCGCAGTGGGGGCGGAAGAAGAGCCTGCCGCCTGAATCTGTATATTCACGCCGGGGTGATGCCTGCTGAAATCCGCCGCCCAACGCGACATCAGATTAGCCAAGGTATCCGATCCCGCGCTGGAGAGATTGCCGGCCAGCATTTGATGGGGTTGCGCCACGCAGAAAAAACCGACCAGCAATAAAGCGGCGCCCGCGATGATATTAACGGCGGATTTCATGAATACATTTTCCGTCAGGCTCAGAGTTTCGCCGTATTCTCGGCCAGAGAGGCGGGTACAATCAACCGATTCGGCAGAGTAAACAGAAAACGGGAGCCTAAGCCAAATTCGCTCACCACTTCCAAACGGGAATCATGGTGACTCAGGGCATGTTTGACGATCGCCAGACCTAACCCGCTGCCGCCGGTCTGCCGCGAGCGCGCTTTATCAACACGATAAAATCGCTCCGTCAAACGCGGCAAGTGCTCCGCCGCGATCCCCGGTCCGTTATCGCTAACCTGAAATTGCGCGCCATGGGGCGTTTTCTGCCAGCAAACCTCAATACGAGTGCCGGCCGGCGTATGGTTAATGGCATTGTAGACCAGATTGGATACGGCGCTGCGCAGCTGTTCTTCGTTGCCGAAAACCTGAAGATCTTCATTCACCCGGAACACGATCTCATGGCGATCCTGGCTTAGCGTCTGAGCCTCGCGCTGTAATACGCGCAACATCATAGGCATATCGACTTTTTCGCTTAGATCGATAGTGGCGGCGGCTTCAATACGCGACAGGGTTAACAGCTGTTTGACCAATCCATCCATCCGCCGCGTCTGTTCCTGCATGGTATTCAGAGCCTTACTGCGCAGAGAGTCATCCAGCGCATTATCCTGCATCATCTCCAAATATCCCTGCAACACGGTTAAAGGGGTGCGCAGTTCATGACTTACATTGGCAAAGAAGTTACGTCTGGCCCCTTCCAATTGATGCATCTGGGTAATGTCGCGCACCATCATCAGCAACTGCCCCTCGGAATAAGGCATAATACGGAATTCAACGTGATGCGAGTTGTTCAGTTGCAACGTTAGCGGACGGCTGAAATCCTGCCCTTTCATATAGCTGGCGAATTCAGGATAACGCAGCAGGTTGAGGATATTCTGCCCGCTGTCTTCCGGCCAACGGAAATTGAGCAGGTGCTGGGCCAAGCGATTACACCAGAAAATAGTGCCATCTTCGGTGGTGATCACCACCGCATCCGGTAACGATTCGGCGCCGCTACGAAAACGCTTAATCAATAGCGCCAATTCGCGCCGCCGCCGCCGGTTGCGCAATTGCATTTGATAAAGGCCGTAGAACAGCGGTTCCCAGCTCCAGCGGCCCGGCGGCGGCGTCATACTGCGATCGACCCACAGCCAGTAGGAGAGTTTAAGCTGATTGTAAAAATGCCAGCAAAGCACAATTAAAACAGCAGCTAAAAGGAACCAGGGCAGATAACCGAATACCAGCCCCAGCAAAAGCGCGGGCAGACAAAAAAAAGCCAGCTCCAGCGCCAGCCTCTTCCATGATAGACGTTCTAGCACGTTGATGTTTCTCCGGTACGACAACCTTCAATAACGCGTTGAAAAACGGTATCCCGTTCCCCGAACGGTTTGCACCATTTTATCATGCCCGCTGGTTTCCAGCGCCTTACGCAGTCGGCGGATATGAACATCAACAGTGCGATCTTCAACATAAACGTTAGTGCCCCAAACATGATTGAGCAACTGTTCACGACTGTAAACCCGTTCAGGATGGGTCATAAAGAAGTGCAACAACTTAAACTCCGTTGGCCCCATGTCCAGTGCCAGTTCTTCCGTCGTTACCCGGTGCGAGGAAGGATCCAGACTCAACCCGCGCATTTCAATCACTTCTTCAACGGCCATCGGCGAAATACGGCGCATCACTGCTTTGATACGCGCCACCAACTCTTTAGGGGAAAAAGGTTTGGTAATGTAATCATCCGCGCCGACTTCAAGCCCGCGCACCCGATCTTCTTCTTCGCCCCGGGCGGTTAGCATCATGACGGGTATGTCGCGGGTCAGCGCTTCACGTTTCATATGCTTGATGAATTGCAACCCCGAGCCGCCTGGCAGCATCCAGTCCAGTAACACCAGTTCAGGAAAAGGTTCTGACAGTTGTGTTACCGCACTGTCATAATCTTCAGCTTCAACAGGCTGATAACCATTCTGCTCCAGA
Organism: Brenneria goodwinii; assembly: GCF_002291445.1. Classification (NCBI taxonomy): domain Bacteria; kingdom Pseudomonadati; phylum Pseudomonadota; class Gammaproteobacteria; order Enterobacterales; family Pectobacteriaceae; genus Brenneria; species Brenneria goodwinii. The sequence continues at coordinate 2,978,507 of NZ_CP014137.1, forward strand.
ACAAAACATACCATTTCACGAATCGGTGCTTCATCTTCCACGACCAATATGCGTCTTGCCATTGTTAATCCTGCCGTTAATCATCGTCGCTGTTAGCATGCGCTGTGCATTATGCGTCAGTTTTGTGACAGATTTATGAAAAAAACGCCGGGGCATTTTTCAACCTCGATGCCCAGCCGATCGGCATTCCCCTTGTTACATCGTTTTTTTCGCGCCGCTTTCCAAACTTATGTTTTCGCAACGACAGCTCGCGCACAGGCTGTTTATAATCAGAGACATTGCGATTACACACCGCTCAGGGAGTTCCATGCGTATTATTCACACCGCCGACTGGCATCTGGGGCAGTATTTTTATACCAAGAGCCGTGCGGCCGAACATCAAGCCTTCCTGCACTGGCTTATTGCTCAGGTCGAACAGCATCAGGTGGATGCTGTAATAGTAGCAGGAGATATCTTTGATAACGGTTCGCCGCCAAGCTATGCGCGGGAAATGTATTACCGTTTTGTTGTCGATCTACAGCGTAAAGGCTGCCAGTTAGTCATATTGGCGGGCAACCATGACTCCGTCGCCACGCTGAACGAATCGCGGGATCTGCTGGCCTTTATGAATACGCGGGTGATCGCCAGCGTCGATGGCGATGTCGAAAAACAGGTGATCGTACTGGAAAACCGTCAGGGGCGGCCCGGCGCCGTACTGTGCGCAATCCCCTTTTTGCGTCCGCGCGATCTGATAACCAGCCAGGCCGGACAATCCGGCGATGAAAAGCAGCAGGCATTGCAGGATGCCATCACCGAGCATTACCAGCGGTGTTACCAGTTGGCCTGTCAGAAACGTGAAATACTGGGGCTGCCGCTGCCCATCATCGCCACCGGCCATCTGACGACCGTCGGCGTTACCGCTTCCGACTCCGTGCGCGATATCTACATCGGTACGCTAGATGCCTTCCCGGCGCAGGCGTTTCCGCCGGCGGACTACATCGCGCTCGGACACATTCACCGCCCGCAGCGCGTGACGAAAAGCGAACATATTCGTTACAGCGGCTCCCCTATTCCGCTGAGTTTTGATGAGCTAGGCAGTGAAAAGTCCGTCTGTCTGGTCAGCTTCGAACCGGATGCCCCGCCAACGATAGAGACGCTGCCTATCCCGATGGCGCAACCGATGCGGCTCATCAAAGGCGACCTGGCCGATATCGAGCGCCAACTATCCCTCTTTAATGATTATCAGGGGGAAAAAACGGTGTGGCTGGATATCGAAATCACCACCCAGGATTATCTGAACGATATGCAAAAACGCATTCAGGCGCTGACCGACGGGTTGCCCGTCGAAGTGCTGCTATTGCGCCGCGCCCGCGAACAGCGCCTGCAGGCGATTGTGCGGCAGGAAAAGGAAACGCTGAATGAGCTGACGGTACATGATGTTTTTGAACGGCGGCTGGCGGCGGCCGGAGACCTGGAGGAAAATCGGCAACAGCGCGTGCGCACGCTGTTCGATCGGGTTATTGAAGAATTGGAACAGGATGAGCGCGCCGAATGAAAATACTCAGTTTGCGGTTAAAAAACCTTAACGCCCTGAAAGGCGAATGGAAAATCGACTTCACCCAGGAACCCTTTTCCAGCAACGGACTATTTGCCATTACCGGTCCGACCGGCGCGGGGAAAACCACGCTGCTCGATGCGATTTGCCTGGCGCTGTATCACGAAACGCCAAGACTAAAAAATATCACCGCCAGCCAGAACGAACTGATGACCCGCAACACCGCCGAATGCCTTGCCGAAGTGGAATTTGAAGTCAAAGGCATCGGTTATCGCGCATTCTGGAGCCAGCGCCGGGCCCGGAACGCGCCCGACGGCAATCTGCAAACGCCGAAAGCGGAGCTGGCGCGCATTGATGACGGCAGGATACTGTGTGAAAAACTCAGCGAAAAGCTGAGCATGACCGCCGAGATTACCGGGCTGGACTTCAATCGCTTCACCCGGTCGATGATGCTGTCGCAAGGGCAGTTCGCCGCCTTTCTGAATGCGGATGCCAACGAACGCGCCGAACTGCTGGAGGAACTGACCGGCACCGATATTTACGGGCTGATTTCCGAACGCGTATTCGATCGGCATAAACAGGCCAGAATGGCGTTAGAGACGTTACAGGCGCGAGCGTCAGGAATTGAGTTACTGAATGACGAACAGCGCCAGTCGCTGGAAACACAGCTGTCATTATTAACTCAACAGGAGCAGGCGCTGATTGCCGAGCGAGAGCAAGCACTAACTTATCAGCGCTGGTTTGAACAACAGGAGCGGTATCGGCATTCGCTGGCTGCCAGCGAAACCCAGCGCGACGCAGCGCAAACCGCTATTCAGCAGGCGCAGCCGCGGCTTGAGCGTCTGGCGCAAAACGAACCGGCGGAAAAACTCAGGCCTTTCCAGCAGGACAGAGATCGTTACCAACAGGAGTCCGCTTCGCTGGCACAGCGCATCGCTAGCCTGACGGAGCAGCAAAAAACGCAGCAGTCCGCCGTGGGCGCGTTACGCCAGCAGGAGGAAAAAGCGCTGCAGGACTGGCGTCAGCACGTTGATTACCGCCAGCAACAAGAGGTGCTGATCCGTGAACGCGTTATACCGCTGGATCACCAGATAGACAGCCTGCAACAGCAGAGCCAAAAACAGCGGCAAGAACTGGATCAGACGCAAAAACGTCAACAGGATGATCAACTCCGGCTAGCGAAAACCACGCAGCAGCATCAGCTTGCCGAACAACGGATCGAGCGGCTTCGTACCTATCGCCAGCAGTACCCGCATCATCAACACTGGGGGGAAAACCTTTCTCTGTGGCGGACTCAGTTTCAGCGCCAACAACAGTTTGAACTCGAACTGGCGAATTTGCGGCAAAAGCAGGAAAACTATACGCAGCAGTCGGCACAACTGCGCCATCAGGCAACCCGGTTAGCCGAGCAGCGCGCCAAACAGCAGCATGAAGTCGATCGGGCGCAGCAGCAGTTCGCTCAACATCAGCAAAAGTTGCAAGAACAGGAAGCGCGGCAGCCAATCACGGCCCTGCATCAGCAGCTTAGCCAATCCATTGCGCAACGCCCCAATCGTCAACAGCTGGCTACGCTCGGCGCCTTATTTCAGCGGCTGGGCGACAACCGCCGACGACTGGAAACCCAACAGGGCCAGCTACAGACGCAAATCGGCCAGTTGGAAGAACGGCGTAAGCAACAAAGCAACGAATATGCCCAGCGCCATCAGCATTTAACCGATCTGGATAACCGCCACCAGTTGGAAAAACGCATCGTCCAGTTGGAAGAGGAGAGGAAACGGCTACAGCCTGGCGATGAGTGTCCGCTATGCGGCTCAACGCACCATCCGGCCATTGACCGCTATCAGGCATTGCAACCATCAGAAACGGAACAACGCTTGCAGCGGTTACGTCAGGAAGTCAGCGAACTGGAAAGCGCGCTGGCGCATACCGAAGCGCAGCTGGTTTCACGGCAACAGCAGATTCAGCAGCAACAGCTTGAACTCACGCGTATGGATGAAGAGCACCGGCGTTTGCTGCAACAGTGGCAGGACGTCAGTAAGCGCTTACAAGGGGATTTGGCTCCCGATCAATCCGCAGCAATAACCGCGTGGCTGGAACAGAGCGAAACGCGGGAACAGCACATTCAACAGCAAATCTCGCACAGTGAGCAGATACAACGGCAATGGCAGGAAAGTAAGGATTCACTGACCCATGCCGCTGCCCTACTGCAACAGACCTTGCAGCAGATAGAACTGAATAGCCAGCAGCAGCAAACGCTGCACAATGCCCAGACCGAACTGGAACAATCTCTGCAACAAACTCAGGATCAGCAGACGCAGCATCGGTTGGCGCTGGAACAAACGCTGACCCGCTTTGGTCTGAGCGTGCCGGAGACGGCGGAGCAATCCGTCTGGCTGACGCAACGCGCTGAAGAATGGCAAAGATGGAAAGACGTTGAGCAGGAACAGCAACAGCTGTCGAACCAGTTGACGGCGCTGGAAACCGAGCGCCGGCACCTGACGAAATCGCTTGAGGAGCTTGGGCAGCATCTGCTGGTATTACAGCAACAGCAGGCGTCGCATATAACAACGCTGGAAGCCGCGCAGCAGCAGAGGCGACAGCTTTTCGGCGAGCAACAGACCGCAGATGTCAGCAACCAGCTTCGTCTGAGCAGCCAGCAATATGAGCAAGCCAGCCGACAGGCGCAGGAACAGCGCCAACAGGCGGAATCATCGCTGAACCGATTAACCGGAGAACTGACCGGTTTTCAACAGCAACAAACCCGCGTTAGCGCTTTATACCAACAGGCCGCGCAAGCGTTCAGGCAGGCGTTACAGCACAGTATTTTCGCTGACGAAGACGCATTTCAACGCGCATTGCTTAATGAGCAGGAACGCAACGAACTGCGCGATTGGAAAGAAAAACTGTACCAGCAGTTGCAGCAGGCCAGCGCGCTGCATCAGCAGGCAGAACAGTTGCTGGCCGCGCACCAGCAGCAACGCCCGGCGACATTGGCGGCTGAAGCCACCCCGGCATCGGTACAACAAGCGCTGTCCGAATTTGGTGAGATGCTGAAAACCCATCTGCAACAGCAAGGGGAAATCAATCAGCAGTTGGCGACCGATCGGCGTTACCGTCAGAATCAACAGAAACTGTTGGCCGAAATCGCACAAAGTCAGCAGCACTACGACGACTGGAGCTGCCTGAACGAACTTATTGGTTCGCAAAAAGGCGATAAATTCCGCAAGTTTGCCCAGGGACTGACGCTCGATCATCTGGTGTATCTGGCTAACCTGCAGCTTGCCCGTCTGCATGGGCGTTATCTGTTGCAACGTCAGGCCGATGACGAATTAAAGCTGCAGATTGTGGATACCTGGCAGGCCGACGCCGTCAGAGATACCCGCACGCTTTCGGGGGGAGAAAGTTTTCTGGTTAGTCTGGCGCTAGCGCTGGCGCTTTCCGATCTGGTGAGTAATAAAACCAGTATTGATTCGCTGTTTCTGGACGAGGGCTTCGGCACGCTGGACGCCGAAACGCTGGACGCCGCGCTGGACGCCCTTGACAACCTCAATGCTTCCGGCAAAACCATTGGCGTCATCAGTCACGTTGAAGCCATGAAGGAACGCATCCCGGTACAGATCAAGGTCGCCAGAATTAATGGACTAGGCATCAGCCGCCTGGCGCCGGAGTTCGCGGTCTAGGTTTAGGTTGGGTCGATGAATAATCTTATTTTTATGCAACATAAGCCGGCCGAATTCGCTATCATGCCCGCTGCATTAATGAACCTGCACGCAAATTTGCGCGCTCAGTCTGAGATAACACCATGCTGTGGTTTAAAAATTTAATGATTTACCGCTTAAGCCGGGAAAGCGCTTTTTCTGCGGATGAGATGGAAAAACAGTTAAGTACTTTTGCTTTCACGCCATGCGGCAGTCAGGACATGATGAAAACGGGTTGGGTGTCGCCAATGGGCTCCCACAGCGATGCGTTGACGCATGTCGTTAACGGTCAGATCATCATCTGTGCGCGTAAAGAAGAAAAGATCCTGCCCTCGCCGGTCATCAAGCAAACGCTGCTGGCCAAAATCGAACGGCTGGAAGCGGAACAACACCGCAAGCTGAAAAAAACCGAAAAAGACGCGCTGAAAGACGAAGTGCTGCACAGTCTGCTGCCGCGCGCCTTCAGCCGCTTCAGCCAAACCTGGCTATGGCTCGATACCGTTAATGGCCTGATCATGGTCGACGCCGCCAGCGCCAAGAAAGCGGAAGATACGCTGGCGCTATTGCGTAAAACGCTGGGATCGCTGCCGGTGGTTCCGCTGACGATGGAAAACCCGATAGAACTGACGCTGACCGAATGGGTGCGATCCGGCGATACGCCGGCGGGGTTCGCCTTACAGGATGAAGCCGAACTGAAAGCGATTCTGGAAGATGGCGGCGTCATCCGCTGCAAGAAGCAGAATCTGGTTTGTGATGAAATCGCCGTCCATATCGAAGCCGGCAAACTGGTCACCAAACTGGCGCTGGACTGGCAGGAGCGGGTACAGTTGGTGCTATCGGATGACGGTTCGCTGAAACGATTGAAGTTTTCCGATACCTTGCGTGAACAAAATGATGATATCGATCGGGATGATTTCGCTCAGCGTTTCGATGCCGATTTTATTCTGATGACCAGCGAACTGGCCGCGCTAATCAGCAACCTGATTGACGCATTGGGCGGAGAAGCGCAACGCTAACCTCGCCGTTGACTGTTCTGTGCTTAAAAGATGCCCGCCGCCACGCTAACGGCGGGCATGATACTTACACCTTGAAGTGTCCGATAGCCGCCGTCAGATCGTCGGCCTGAGACTGCAACGCCGCGGATGCCGCCGCAGACTCCTGAACCAACGCCGCATTCTGTTGCACCATTGAATCCAACTGCGTCACCGCCTGATTGATTTCATGGATACCGCGCATCTGTTCATCCGCCGCATGGGTAATCTCGGACATCACCGTCGTTACCGTCGATACCCCGCCAACAATGCCGTTCATGGTATTACTGGCCTGGCGCACCTGCGACGAACCGGATGATACGCTGGACACGGTCGACTCAATCAGCTCTTTGATCTCTTTTGCCGCCTGCGCACTGCGCTGCGCCAGACTACGAACCTCGCCCGCGACCACCGCGAATCCACGGCCCTGCTCGCCGGCTCGCGCCGCCTCCACCGCGGCATTCAGCGCCAGAATATTGGTCTGGAAGGCAATACCGTCAATCACGCCGATAATATCGCCGATTTTGCCGGACGCGGCCACGATCTCTTCCATCGTCACAATCACATCAGACACCACTTTCCCGCCGACCTCCGCGTCTTTCGCCAGCGCCAGCGCTTTCTCATTCACCTGCCGGGCGGAACCGGCGGACTGGGTGACCGTGGCGGAAATTTGCTCTAATGCCGCCGCCGTCTGCTGAATACTGGAAGCCGCAGACTCCGTACGCGAAGATAGATCGTTATTCCCGGAAGAGATTTCATCTGCGGCGGCCTGCAGCAAGGCGCTGATATCACGGATCTGAATCATCACCAGGCTGAGCTTATCGATAAAGGTATTGAAGGAGCGCGCGATCTGCGCCACTTCATCATGCCCGTCGTCAGGCAAACGCTGCGTCAGATCGTTGTTGCCGTGGCTGATATCGTCCATCGCATCGCGAATCAACAGCAGACGCTTCAACGTGGACGCGATCATGACCCCGACGACCAGCGAACCGAGCAACGCAATAATCAGCAGCGTACCGATCGAGGTCACCAGCAAAAAGCGCATACCCTCCGTCGCTTCCGTCTTGTCCAGAGCCACCAGCATCTGCCAGTTGGTGCCGCGAATCGGCTGAGCAAGAACCAGCTTGGTTACGCCATCAAAATCAACGGCGAGCGGATGCGTGGCCGTCATCAACGCATTCAGATCGATGCCAGGCGCAATATCGGCGATATTCTTCAGCGTGAGCTTCTCATCAGGGTGCGCGATAATCGTGCCATCCTGGGCAATTAGCACGCCAAAACTGGAAGGCGTCGGGTTAATCGACTTCACGTTTTCAATCACGCTGCCCATCGTTACGTCGCTGCCCAGCACTCCCTGAACCGCACTCTCCTCCATTACCGGAACGGCGAAAGAAACAATCAGCGCTTTGGTTGATACATCGACATAAGGCGCGGTGACGACCGGTTTTCCTTCCCTTACGGCCTGCTGATACCAGGGCCGGATAGTGGGATCGTAGTCGGCGGGGATCCCGTTGGCATCGGAAAATTTCGCCGTTTTGTCCTCATACCCCATGTACACATTCAGAAAACCGCCGGCAGCGGCGATCTGCTGGAACATCGGCACCGGATTCGCATCAATCAGCACGCGGTCGTGGAGCGACGTCATCATCAACGTTTTAGACGCGACCCAATCGCCGATCGCCATGCTATGACTGGCGGCGACTGAATTCAGCATATTGTCGATGGATTCCTCATTGGCATTATTGGCGATGGTGTAATTGAGAAACGTATTAACGGTGAGCGAGAGTACGACAATCATCGTACAAGCCGCCAAAATTCGGGCTCGTGTCGTTTTTAGCATAGGACGTTCTTCACATAGAAAGGTGATAAAAATCTTAACGGCACAATTAAATAAAACTTGAGATACCCCAAATAACAGCCGATTGATTTATAAAGGAAATTAACAGGGAGGGCGTGATACGTTATCACGTATTTATAACCCAAAGGAGTTATTAAATACATCCAGGAGTAAAAACTTGGTTTAATTTACCAAAAAAATAAACATTATCAGTAGATAAAAACTATTTATTACATAAAAGATAACCTGCGGTGAGAAAGCAGGTTAACGCTGTATTTTCGTACAGATTCACCGCACAAAAATGTTCTTGCCATAACAATTAATTATTACTGATAGGTTTTTAGGATTCTGATTTATATAAATAATAAAAAGTAATAAATAAAAAGGCCGCTTTGCGTTAATTACGGCAAGCAGCCCTGTATTAATAGATTAAAACCAGACTGGGCGGACTACAAATACTTACACAAATAAGAAGAGGTTTCCGCCACCTCTAAATTGAATTCGCTTTGCCCTGGAACAGAGAACGAGTCACCCGGCGTAAATACCCGCCACTCAATCTCACCCGGCAATAATACCTTCAGCGCGCCGCTAATCACCGTCATTTCTTCAGGCTGCCCCGTTCCAAACGTATATTCTCCGGCTTCCATGACCCCGACACTGGCACGGCCAATGCTGTCGCTTTCAAAGCCGATAGACTTCACTTTCCCGGTAAAATACTCATTTACATTCAGCATAGCTGCGGCACCTGTCATCGAAAAAAATCAAGAAAATTCATCATAAAAGGAGAATAGCGCCGCTGTCACTATCTATTCGGAGAAAAATAGCCAACCGACGATGGCACAGCGATTATTTTATTAGCGCAAGAAACGCTAGGCCGCCGATAAACGCAGAATCCGCATGACATTGGCGACAATGGCGAGCGGCTCCTGCGTCGCATCAATAATATGATGGGCCGCACCGCGATAAAATGCCTCACGAGAAGCCAATACATCGGCCATCTCTTCCGCGATAGGCCGTCCGGTCAGCGTTGGCCGCTGATGCGCCTGCGGGCTGTTTTCCAAGCGTCGGGCCAGCAATTCCGCGGGCGCCCGGAGATAAATAACCGTGCCGTTGTCATACATAAACCGCCGGTTTGACTCCGACAGCACCATGCCGCCTCCGGTGGCAATCACGCGATGATGCGTCGTCACCTCCAGCAATGCCTGACTTTCCCGCCGGCGGAAGCCGTGCCATCCTTCCTGCTCGACCACCTCAGCAACCGTCATATTACTGCTTTGCTGCATAAAAAGATCGGTATCGACAAAGTCATACCCTAACGCCTGTGCCAGTTGTCCTCCCACCGTGGTTTTACCACAGCCTCTGGCACCAACCATAAAAATGGGTTGTGTCATCTAATGATGTATCCTTATTTTCTCACCAGGCTCGTACTGAACATCATAGTTCTGCTATCGGGTCGTCTATTATACCCTAAATAATGCGAATTGCGGGAAGGCGGCAAGTGAAGGCATACCGATAGCCCCCAACAATATAAACGCCGCCTTTTTAAAGAAGAAAGCCCCGCCAATGGATAACGGGGCCGTCATCTTTTTACTACCGATTTTTTATGACGGGCGTCCTGCCCGTCCCCCTTCGGGCCGTCGCAAGCGACGATTTTTTATCTGAGCGAATATCAGTAGGTATGGAAATATTCCTGAATTATCGCCGGATTCGTGGTTTTCGTCAGCGCCAGCATCAGCAGAATGCGGGCTTTGGCCGGGTTCAGCGAATCGGAGACCAATCCGGGCTGAGAAGCATCCGGCGGCACAATACCGCTGCCGGTACGGCTGGCGCGAACCACCACAATGCCTTTGCTTTCAGCTTTACGAATACCGGCATCACTGCGTTTGGAGACGCTGCCTGCGCCCATACCGGCATAAACGATACCTTTCACGCCATGTGCAATGGCCGCGTCATACATATATTCCGGATCGTCCTGATAGCCATAAATAATATCGACTGCCGGCAATTTTTCCAGTTTGGCGATATCGAATACGGAACGCGTGGTATGAATTTTATCCAAACGATTCTGGAAATAGACTTTGCCGCCGATAATTACGCCCAGATAACCCTCTTCCGGCGCCTTGAAGGTGTCCAGCGTAGAAGCGTTGGTCTTGGTGATAAAACGGGCGGAGCCGATACGGTCGTTCAGCACCACCATCACGCCACGGCCGCGCGCATTTTTATCCGCCGCCACTTTAACCGCATCGTATAGGTTCATCGGACCGTCGGCGCTGATCGATGTCGCCGGACGCATGGCCGCCGCGAAAACAACCGGCTTGTCGCTTTTCACCGTCAGGTTCAGGAAATAAGGGGATTCGTCCAGCGTATCCGTACCGTGCGTGATAACGACGCCGTCCACATCGCTGCGCGCCAGTAGCTCATTGACTCTTTTGCTCAATTTCAGCAAAACGTCGCTGGTCATATTCTCGCTGCCGATATTGGCGATCTGCTCGCCGGAAATATTCGCTAGCGTTTTCAACTCCGGCACAGCCTGGATCAGCGTATCCACGCCTAATGCGCCGGCTTTATAACCCGTGGTTTGCGTGTTGGCCGCCGCGGAGCCCGCGATTGTTCCTCCGGTCGCCAGAATGACCACGTTAGGCAGATTTTCCGCCGCGCCCGCCACGGAGGAAAAACAAATAAAAACCACTAAAAACAGAGAATTAAATATCCTTTTCATATCTGTACCAACCAATATGTTTAAACGCGAAGGGCTTTCTGAAAGCGAGTTATCGCATCAGAACGCCGCCTGTGAGTGATATACCCAATGAACGTCAAAATACGGGTATATACCCGTCATACTGCAACCCGAATTATTTCGGGTCTAGATTCCTATCCGCCAGCCACATAGCCGACGTCGGCGTTTATGATGCCCCAGCGCCGGTTGACTGTATAGCTTTTGCTGCAAAATCACCGGCATAGCTCATCAGAACATCAGAGCATCATTTAAGCAAACAGGCGTAGTCATCCGTGCAGATTAGTGATCCACGCAGATTAAGAAAGCGATATTCCAGGAGGAAGGATGGGGGAATTTACGGAAAGGGATTGGCGGCGCTTGCCGAGGGTACTGGGCCTCATCCATAAGGCCCATTGACGTTATCCCTGTTTCAGTTCAGGAAAAAGTAAACGTTTTAACGCCAGTTCAACGCCGCGCACTTCGGCCAGTCCTTTCAGACGGCCAATCGCCGAATAACCGGGGTTGGTTTTCTTTTTCAGATCGTCCAGCATTTGGTGACCGTGATCCGGCCGCATCGGCAGCGGACGCAGATCGCCGGCTTTCTGACGACGCAGCTCTTCCGTCAGGATCGCTTTCACTACGGCGACCATGTCCACATCGCCATGCAGGTGAGCGCCTTCGTGGAAGCTTTTCGGGTTCCGCTCGCGGCACGTGGCGCGCAAATGGACAAAATGAATGCGATCGCCGAAGGTCTCGATCATCTTAACCAGATCGTTATCCGCCCGCACGCCGTAAGAACCGGTACACATGGTAAAGCCGTTATTGATGCTATCGACGGTCTGTTTCAGCCAGTGCATATCATCAATGGTCGACACTACCCGCGGCAGGCCAAGAATCGGACGCGGCGGATCGTCCGGATGAATAGCCAGGCGAATCCCCACCTCTTCCGCAACCGGCACAATCTGCTGTAAAAAATAACCCAGATGGGTACGCAGCCTGGCATGATCGATGCCGTCATATTCCGCCAGGCGCGCGCGGAACTGATCCAGCGTGTAGCCTTCTTCCGCCCCCGGCAGCCCGGCAATGATATTCCCCGTCAGACGGGCGATATCTTCCTCGCTCATGGCCTTGAAATATTCAGCGGCCTGCGCCTGTTCTTCCGCCGTGTAATCCCGATCCGCGCCGGCGCGTTTCAGAATATGCAGTTCAAACGCGGCAAAGGCTATCTGATCGAAACGCAGCGCTTTGGCGCCGTTCGGCAGTTGATACTCCAGATCGGTTCTGGTCCAGTCCAGAACGGGCATAAAGTTATAGCAAACGGTATCAATACCGCACTGCGCCAGATTGCGCAGCGACTGCTGATAATTCGCGATATGCTGTTGATAATCGCCGGTTTGTGTTTTGATCTCTTCGTGTACCGGGATACTTTCCACCACCGACCACACCAACCCTTTGGCTTTTAATTCCGCCTTACGCTTTTCAATTTCTTCAATCGACCAGATTTCCCCATTGGGAATGTGATGCAGCGCCGTCACCACGCCTGTGGCCCCGGCTTGCCGGATATCATCAAGTGATACCGGATCTTTCGGGCCGAACCAACGCCAGGTTTGTTCCATACAGAGTTACCTTCTCGCTATAGCCATTATTTACATCAGACCAGGTTTATGTCAGACCAATTACCATAAAAATATAACCAAAGCCTACATCAACAGGTTTTGGTGTCAAATGAAAAGCCAAATTGGTTGATCCATTACACAAAAACAACCTAATTTGGACAAACAAATTTTATTTTAAGCCGTTAAGTCTTACATTATTGCTAGCAACACGGCACTATAATGTCTGTTTTTTGTCCAAACAAACATTTTGGTCTGACAAGTTACCCGTTTTCCGTCTGTAAAAAACGCTTATGGCAAGGGAAAGAACTCAGAGAACCCGTATGAAAACGACTATCGCTGGAAAAAACACATCGAATGAATCATCGGCTGATGTTGAGAACAACATCGCCAATACCCCTTTACCCGCTGAAGTTCAACAACCGCACTACGATCGGATGGCCCTGAAAAGCCGCATCGTACATATTGGCTTCGGCGCGTTCCACCGTGCTCATCAGGCACTATTGACCGACCGCGTGCTCAATCATCAGGGGGGCGATTGGGGAATTTGCGAAGTCAGCCTGTTCGGTAATGAAAACCTGTTTAAAAGCCTTCGTCAGCAGGCTCATCGCTATAGCGTGTTGGAAAAAGGCGCCAATGCCAATCGGGCCATTATTGTCGGCTCGGTCAATGAATCGCTGCACGCCCGTCTGGAAGGCATCACCGCCATAATAGAAAAACTGGCCGAACCGCAGGTCGCCATCGTTTCGATAACCATTACGGAAAAGGGCTACTGCATTGATCGAAGTACAGGCAAGTTGGATCGCGAAAACGCGCTAATCAAAATGGATCTGGAAATGCCGGACGCGCCGGCTTCCGCGCCGGGCGTGCTGGTGGAAGCGCTACGCGTGCGGCGGGAACGCGGCCTCGCCCCTTTTACCGTGCTTTCCTGCGACAACATGCCGGAAAACGGGGATGTGGTGAAAAGCGCCGTGCTGGAGCTGGCGGCCCTCAGAGACCAGGAATTGGCGCAGTGGATTGAAACCCACAGCGCGTTCCCGAACACCATGGTCGACCGCATCGTGCCGGCGGCGACGCCGGAAACCTTGCAGCAGATTGCCGACACGCTGGGCGTCTACGATCCCTGCGGGATAGCCTGCGAACCCTTTATTCAGTGGGTGGTGGAAGACAAATTCGTCGCCGGCCGCCCCGACTGGGATATCGCCGGCGTACAGTTGGTCGACGATGTATTGCCGTTTGAAGAGATGAAGCTGCGTATGCTCAATGGCAGCCATTCGTTCCTTGCCTATCTGGGCTATCTGGCTGGCTATCAGCATATCAATGACTGCATGACCGACAACCACTACCGGCGTGCGGCCCATCATCTGATGCTCAAGGAACAAGCGCCGACGCTGCGGGTTACCGGCGTCGATCTGGCGGACTATGCCAGCCAGTTGATTACCCGCTACGAAAACCCGTCGCTGAAACATCGCACCTGGCAAATTGCGATGGATGGTACGCAAAAGTTGCCGCAACGTATGCTGGACTCCATTCGCTGGCACATCAGCCACGGCAGTGACTATCGTTGCCTGCTGCTGGGCATCGCGGGCTGGATGCGTTACATCGGCGGCGTAGACGATGCCGGACAGGCGATTGACGTTCGCGATCCCATGGCCGAGCAACTTCAGCAGATCGTAAACGCCACGGCGGACGGCGAACCCCGCGTGCGGGCGTTGTTAGCCCTAACGGCGGTGTTCGGTGAGGAACTGCCGCAAAACGAGGCGTTCGTTAACCAACTGATTAAGGCCTACGCGTCACTGCAACAGCACGGCGCAAAGGCCGCGGTTGCGGCGTTGTTATCATAAATTGTTGTCATAAATTGTTGTAACAGCGGACTCGCAGTACCGCGCGCACTCAAGCGTATTGAAGGGAAAACAAGGGTAGGCTTCCGCAGGAATGCCTTTCCCCTTGCTTCCCGCGGCTGGCTCGATCGGCATGGCGACCGCGTCAGGCTGACGCGTAACAGAAAATAGGGTGAAACCGGGAAAGAAAACCGCTCAATATTCCAAACGGGAAGGAACGGATTCGAACAGATAACCGTCAAATGCCGGATCGTCCATGTTCGAGATCTCCAGCAGCTTGTTTTTCACGTTTTCCAAATGCAGCCACATTTCCTGGCGCGCCATTTTCGAATCTCGCCGCGACACGGCCCGCAGGATTTTCTGGTGGTCGTCCAGCCACTGCCGTTGATAGCTGAAATCATCGGTATGGGAATGAATCCCCTGCCACATCGGGCTTCGCTTACGGGCCTGCCACACTTCATACACCATATTGGCCAGCACGCTGTTTTGGGTAGATTGCGCCAACAGGCAATGAAATTGCTCGTCCGCGCTTTCATCTACGCTGCCGTTCTCCAGAGAGAGCGTCTCCTGCTCAATGGCCTGGCGCATTTTAATGATGTCGCTCTTGGTTGCCTGCATCGCCGCAAACGCCGCCACCTCGCTTTCCAGTAGTTGGCGCGCCTGCAGCAGTTCAAACGGGCCATAGCCGCTGTCCGCGGCCTCCCCTTTTTCCGGGCCTTCAGGGATCTGAATCACATAAACGCCGGAGCCTTTGCGCACTTCGATCAGCTTTTCCAGCTCTAGCATAATCAGCGCTTCGCGCACCACGCTACGGCTAACGCCATAGGCATCGGCGATATCACGCTCAGGAGAAAGGCGATCGCCGATCTGATATTTTCCATTCAGAATTTCTGCGCGGATGTTACCGCCTATTTGCTGATATAACCGCATATCACCCAGTTCCTTCATCCATTTAACTGCCGCGCCCACAATTGGCAGGACCAATAACGCGACAAGTCACCCAATTTGTCCGAAGTATAACACGAAGCCCGAAGACGTTTTCTATCGGAAGTACCTATATAACCCCAAAAACATTGGCATTACAGAGGGGCAGATCCCAGGAATGTTCAGGCGTAACCCAAAACGGCCGGACCGCAGACGCCGAACGAAGGTAAATTGCCGCGCAAATAGGGTTTATATACTATAGGTGAAGGGTTTCTCTGCTGTTTTCTATCAGAAACTTTTTACTGCGCGGTTGATGCAGACAAATATTATCGGATGCGGCAAGGATCATATAAATGGGAAAGCGCGTCTTTTTGCCAGCCATTGCAGCGACGATGGCGAAAAGGATAGTCTGCGCAACTGTCGCCGTCTGCCTGCTTGTTATTGCGGGCTGTGGCGGCAAACCGCGCAATGTTACGCCGCTTGGGCAAACGTCGTTTGTTCAATATCAGCGGGACACCACGCAATGGGTAGAGCGGCATCGCGCTTTCCAGAGTACCGATAAGCGTGTCGAACTGCTCTGGAATACACCGCGGGAAATGCGTCCGGCCGCTAAGCCGACCAAAGGGATATTACTGGTTCACGGTCTGGGCGATTCCCCAGGTTCATTTAACGACATTATGCCGCGTTTGGCGCAACAGGGCTTTCTGGTCAGAACCGTACTGCTGCCGGGACACGGCACCCGCCCGGCGGACATGCTGCCTGTCACCGTCGATGACTGGCGCAGAGTCGTCAATGAACAGACCGAAATTCTTCGCCATGACGTAAACGAGGTTTATCTGGGCGGTTTTTCCACCGGCGCTAATCTGGTTTTGGAATATGCGCTGAATCACCCGGAAATCAAAGGATTGTTGCTGTTTTCACCGGCGATCAAGTCTAACGAACGATACGATTTCCTGACGCCGCTGCTGGCCGTTTTTACCGACTGGATACTGAAGCCCCGCCCTGGTTATCCGCAGCAGTTGGCAACGCGTTACATGGTGGTGCCGACCAACGGTTTCGCCCAGTTTTACCACTCCAGCCGCGCGGTGCGATCGCGGCTGGCCAAAACGACTTACGACAAACCCGTGTTAATGGTGCTTACCGAGCATGACTCGGTGCTGGATACGCCCTATCTGCTTGCACGCTTCGATCGGAAATTTACCCACCCACGCAGCAGGCTGATTTGGTACGGCAGTCAACCGGCGGAACCGCACTCCTCGCGCGTGCTGGTTCGCAGCGACTACTTGCCCGAACGGCGGATAAGCCAGTTCTCCCATATGTCGATGCTGTTTTCGCCGGATAATAAAGAGTACGGCGAGACGGGCGCCACCATTATTTGCGCTAACGGACAATCCCATGTCAGTCAATCTCAATGCCAGGACAGAAGCAAACTGTGGTATTCCGACTGGGGCTATCAGGAAGCGGGAAAAACGCATGTTCGCTTAACGTTCAACCCCTATTTCAATTGGCAAACCCAGGTGATGAATGAAGTTCTGAAAAACGAATGACTTATCGGTCAAATTCCCCTGGCGAGAGGGCGTATTGTCATTATTCGTTCATAAACATCGGCTATGTTAGCCCCAAGGATGATCAGCTTGTAAAAAAGGGCCATGACTTCTCTCTCTGTTTCACGCGATCAACAATATCTTTGGGGGCCAGCCACGGCGCTGGATCTCTGTATTCCCGCCCCGCACGTGTCTCCCGATACCGATAACGCCACCGTGTTACAGCTTTTTAGTAAAAACAAGGAGTTGGTCAGTTTGCCGGTGGTAGAAGACGGCCGACCTTTCGGGCTAATTAGCCGCCACATCTTTATGTCGCAAATGTCCCGCCCTTTTTATCATGAGCTGTACGATAAAAAGAGCTGCATCGCTTTTATGGACAAAAACCCGCTGATTATTGACGCCGCCTCTCCGCTAAGCGACGTGGCGGACCAAACGGTAATCACCGGGGATAAATCGCTGACGGATGGCTTCATCATTATGGAAAACGAGCGGTATATCGGGATCGGGCTCGGCATCGATCTGATCAAAGCGGTTTCCGAGATGCATTCGCAACAGCATCAGCAGATCATGCAAAGCATCGAATATGCCAGAGTACTTCAGGAGGCCATGCTGACCACCTCGCGGCAGTCGATGTCCGGCTCGCTGACGGACTGGTGCATGGTATGGGAGCCAAGAGACTGCGTCGGCGGCGACTGTTATTACTTCAAAGCGTATAAAAATGGCTGGCTCGCCGTTGTCGCGGACTGCACCGGACATGGCGTTCCCGGCGCCTTTATGACCCTGATTTTCGCCTCCGCATTGGAACAGGCGCTAACGCAACATGGGCCGGAAATGCCCGATCTATTGCTACAGGCGATCAACCGTCATATCAAGAATACCCTCGGTCAACGTAGCGAGAGACGTCAACAACCCTCTTCCAACGATGGCTGCGATGCCATTCTGATCTTTTGCGATACCACAAAAAATACGCTCGTCTGGGCCAGCGCCCACATGTGCGCATTTCTGGTCAAACAACAAGCGGCACAGGTGGAGATTCTCGCCGCTGACCGCATGGGCGTCGGCTATACCGACACGCCTTACGATTACTGCTGGCCCTGTCATCAGTTAACGCTGGACAGCAACGATCTCTTTTTTACCACCACCGACGGGCTGACCGATCAAATCGGCGGCGAGCGGAAAACGATGTTCGGCAAACGTCGGCTACAGAAGATTCTTCTGCATTATCAGGATCAGCCAATGCCGGCATTCGCCAATCACTTACTAAAAAAACATATGGATTATCAAGGCGATCAGGTAAGAAGGGATGACCTGACTTTTTGGGGTTTTCGACATTGTTCGACATTGACTTAATCAGGTGAATCGGGATTATGCCAGATACTAAATACACCGAACTTTTCGACTCGACGCATCAAAGGGATATTACGTTGTATTACGTCGGGTATTTCTCACAGAACATCATCAGTTCTCTGGCTGAGACGGTACGGTTACAACTCGAAAAAAAGCAGGTTCCCGCCGGAATACGCCGGAAGCTATTTTCCGCTTTCGTCGAAATGGTACAGAACATCACCCGCTATTCGGCTACCCACCTGACCGAACTCGACCAGCTTAATGAGGTTCGTCACGGATCGGTATGTGTCGGTCTTGAAAACGGGAAATATTTTTTACTTTGCGCAAACCAGGTCCGCCCTGACGACATTGAAAAATTGCGCATTCGTCTTGAGCCCTTGCGTTATATGACGCTTGATGAAATCAAGCTCGCCTATAAAGCCTCCCTGCGCGATGAAACGCCGCCCTGGAGCAAGGGGGCGGACATGGGATTACTGACCGTCGCCCGCGATGCCAGCGAGCCGCTGCAGTTCACCTTTCGAGCGGATACTTCAACGGGGCTGTCTATGTTTTATCTAAAGGCGATCATCTGAAATGGCGAATATTATCAATATGGAAAATCTTCACATCACAGGGACGCCCTGTACACCAGCCGTAGATTTTGACTTTGATACTCATCGGCTTTCTCTAGCCGGCGAGTCTTATCCTGAAAATGCGGCGGCGTTTTATCGCCCGCTGATTGAGCAGGTTCAGGACTATCTCAGCGAGCTCACCACAGAAGGCGATGCCAGAGAAGCGCCGCCGCCGGCCATCGAATTCCACGTATCGCTGGTTTACTTCAACAGTTCCAGCACCAAAATGCTGTTCAGCCTGTTCAACATACTGAATCAGGCGGCGGAACAGACACTGCCCATTACTTTGCATTGGTATTACGACCAAGATGATGATATTGCGGAAGAGTTCGGTGAAGAATTACACATCGATTTTCCAGCACTCGACTTCTACAGCCATATTCTGGAGTAACCAACAATGAGTACTTTTGAGCTGTTCACGCCGGAATACGATATTCTCATCGCCGCACGCAATGTCGCCAACCAACAGGATATGCCCGCGGAGGTCTACCGGGACACGCTGCTGGCATTGACCGAACACTACCAGCGTCTGGTTCGGGAATCGCATCGCCTGATTTCCCGTAGCGATCGTGCAGAAAAAGAGTTGAATCGCCTGAATGGTCAACTGCACAAGTTGGCGATTCAACTGGAATACAAAGCCAGTCACGATCCGCTGACCAACGTTTATAACCGCGGCGCGATCATTGAGCGCATAAATCAAACGCTGGAACGTAACCAGGCCGCGCTTATTGTATTGGATATCGACCATTTCAAACGGGTAAACGACGCCTACGGCCACCCCACCGGGGATGCCGTAATATGCGCGCTGATGTCGCGGGTACGGGAAGTGCTTAAGGGAGAAGGCAGCATCGGCCGGGTGGGCGGCGAGGAGTTCACCATCCTGCTGGATAACTTTACCCTTGAGCTGGCCGTAGAAATCGCCGGGCGTATCCATTTCAGCCTGAATGACATGCCGCTGCCCGTGTTACCCCAGCAAGCGGTAACAGCCAGCTTCGGCGTGAGCTGGGCGCCGTCCGACACCTGCTTTGATACGCTCTACGGTTCGGCGGATGCCGCGCTCTATAAAGCCAAGCAGCGGGGCAGGAACTGCGTTGAGTATCAGTAGGCGCCGCCAAGGCGGGCGCGGCCAACCGCTTCCCCTAGCTGCCATACCGCCATCGCATAATGGGTGCTGTGGTTATAACGGGTAATGGTGTAAAAATTGGGCAGACCGTACCAATATTGATAGCCGCTGCCGATATCGAGACGCAACAAACTGGCCTCTTCATTGCCGCCCAACGTGCTCAACGGTTTTAGCCCCGCCGCCTGCAATGTGGCGATAGAGTAGCGCGTATTGAAACCATTTTTCAGCGACGAAGCCTGACCCAGCGCGGGAACAGCCACCAAACCATCCTTGACCCAACCGTGAGCCTTAAAGTAATTGGCGACGCTGCCGATGGCATCCACCGGATCCCACAGATTGACATGACCATTGCCGTCAAAATCGATGGCATATTGCTTGAACGACGACGGCATAAATTGGCCGTAGCCCATAGCGCCGGCGTAGGATCCGCGTAGGCTGAGGGGATCGTTGCCTTCATTACGGGCCATCAGCAGAAACGTTTCCAATTCGCCGGTAAAATATTCGGCACGACGCGGGTAATCGAAAGCCAGCGTCGCCAGCGCATCAATGATTCGGGTCTTGCCCATCACCCGGCCCCAGCGGGTTTCAACGCCGATAATGCCGACAATAATCTCCGGAGGAACGCCGTATAATTTCCAGGCGCGTTGCAGCGCATCCTGATACTGATTCCAGAAAGCCACGCCGTTTTGTACGTTATCCGGCGTAATAAATTGGTTACGGTAACGGAGCCAGGCGCCATTGGGAACAGACGGCCCCGTAGCCGCGGGCGTGGGAGCCTGCTTGTCCATCAGCCGCAGCACCCAGTCCAACCGCTGCGCCTGGGCCAGAACATCATGCAACTGCTGACGGTCGAACCCGTGTTCATTGACCATTTTATCGACAAAACGGGTCGTCGCCGGATTGAAAGCAAAATCGCCGCTCAGCAGATGGCCGCTATGCGCGGGCTCCAGCAAAAAGCCGCCGCCTTTAAAAGGATTGCCTTTAGGCGCTTCGGGAGGCGGTGTCGGCTTACTGCTACAAGCGGAGAGAAACACAATCAGTGGAAGAAAAGTGGCCAAATGACGCATCAGATTTCCGTGTAACCGAGTCAGGGGAAAGTAACCGCAATGGTAAATCATTGCCCGATACGAAAAAACTGAAATATGCGCGCCGAACCGCTTAAGACCCGGCGCGCAGTAGATTGTCAGTTTTTCTTAACAAACTCAGATTTC
The DNA here is from genome assembly GCF_002291445.1 of Brenneria goodwinii. NCBI lineage: Bacteria > Pseudomonadati > Pseudomonadota > Gammaproteobacteria > Enterobacterales > Pectobacteriaceae > Brenneria > Brenneria goodwinii. Next base: position 2,999,537 of record NZ_CP014137.1, read on the forward strand.
AGCTTCATTGCGCCAAAACCATCGATTTTGCAATCAATGTTATGATCGCCTTCGACAAGGCGAATGCCTTTAACGCGCGTACCGATTTTCAGAGTTGATGAACTTCCTTTAACTTTCAAATCCTTAACTACCGTTACGGAGTCACCGTCCGCCAGCAGATTACCATTGGCGTCTCTGACGACCAGCCCTTCTTCTTCGGCGGCCGCATCACCGTTCATTGCCCAGACATGCCCACACTCCGGGCAGTTCAATAATTCATTATCCTGCCAGGTATATTCAGAATTGCATTTAGGACAATTAGGTAGCTGTTGCATGATAAAATTCCTGAAAATTTAAAAAATGATATAAAAAGCCAATAAAATCAAAGATAGTGTTACCAGCTACGGATATTTTAACTTTTTATTCGCCCGGAGAGTAGCCATCTCTTTGGCAGGCGCGGAATCACTTCACAATTTTGCCGTCCTGTAGGATGAACATGACTTTCCCATCCCAAAACTCGGCGATAAAGATATCCTCTTCCTCAAGGGCATGCTTCTCCAGCTCACCTTTCAGCCAATCTTCATCCTTTTCTATTTGCTCCAGCTCGTCATGTCTGATCTTGCCGTCCTTCATAATAATGACCGAGGGCATCTTGGCATCATCGCAAACCACGGTGAGTTGACCGCTGGGCTCTATTTGAGCGTAAGTTACCTGCTGAAAAGAGTTGATCCCCTGGGAATGAAGTTGAGAGGCGACGTTCAAGATATCGATCTTATTTTTCTTGCGTAGAATATTATCCATCAGAAATCTTCCTTTCTTAACGATAGGAAGCGGATTACCGATAGCGATAGAACGAAAAAGACTAATGTGCTTGGTGATGGCATTCAGCAACGAGATCAACCCGACGCCGATAAATAGCACGATAATATATTGTTGCAGAGGAATACTGTCGCTATAGATTACCCCGCCGATGATGCCGCCAAGAACAAAGTTGCCAATAAAATCAACCGGCGTCATTTGAGACAGCTGCGTTTTTCCTGACAAATTGAGATGCATTATCACAATACAGAACCCAATGATGAATTTTATTAGTACAAAACTGTAATATTCCATATATTTTCTAACCTGCGTATTACGCTATTTCAAATAAATTACCGCTTCTAAAGCAAAAGCAAACCGCCACAAAAATGAACAAGCCGCGAAAAAGACCGTTACTTATTGTGTATGTGCGTTAACCCATTACTTATCAGTGTGTCACAACACTAATTTATATAGATGAAAATCGGCGTCCATGCCGATTTTTTGCATAAAATAGGCGGAATTAATTAAATCGTGGCTAAACATACCTGTATTTCCAAGCCAATTCGTCACTGCGCGGATTCATTGTTAAACAAATGTATTAACTTTTCATTTCCATACCTTCGCTTTTCAACTGCTGCATCGCGTCGGCCACGCCGGCGTCGGCTTTGGCAATATCGCCCTCCAATACAAATCCGATTGGCGTATCCTGATCTCTGCCATATTTCAGGCCGATGGTACCGGTGTTTTTGGTCATGGATACGGTGGCGCTGCTGTTCCCGCCTAAGATCAACGCCGGCGTATTCAATCCCTCTTTTTTACTCAGCGTCTGGTAAAACATAATGCTGCCCAGCCGCAGAGTAGTTCTATCGCTGAACAGCCGGACGATATCCTGCTGATCCAGCTTTTTATCATGTAGCCCATCAAGGACTTGCTGTTTAACATCCTCTTTTAATTCCAGCTTAACTATCATCAGTATGGGCGCATCTTTCCTCAGTTTATCCAGAACCGATTTCACTTCCGGCGTAGAGTCCATCAGCGTTTTTATGCGTTGGGCATTATCCGGCGCCAAGGCGGAATCCAACTGCCGATGCAGATAGTGAGATACCCCCTCGTGCTTCAAGCTCGGCACCCAGTTGTAATACGACCTTAATCTTGCATTCGACAATATTTTTTCGCCCTGAAGCGCGGCGTGGTGCTCAAACAACGAGGCTTTGATTTTATTGACCGCTTCATAGCGTTCGTCGCTGTTAATCTCCTGCCCGCTGAAATGCTTATGCAAAATAGTCAGTTTCTCCCCAATATCCGACACATCCTTCAGCGCGGCTAAAACCTGGCGGCTGGTACCGTCTTTAAAATGTTTGCCCAGCGATTTGACCAGATCGTCGACGTTATCCTCAGTCAGCGGCTCGGCGTTTTTCATGGTGACATCCACACGTTTATGGGCGTTTTTGTCCACGCTGGCGCTGGCGGATGCGGAAACCGCGCTAAAGAACGGCAGCGTTCCCGGCGGATTCTCGCTGGCGGCGCGCATGACGCCAGCGCTGGCGGAAACATGCGCATCCACGTTGGCCTGGTTGAAAAAGCGTACCTTGCTGTCTCTATGACTGATGGTGGTCAATGCGCTCCCCTCTTCGGAGGCGCGCTCGCGGTTAACCGACACCAGCTTTGCCCCGCCGCCCACGCCCACGGCCAAACGCGCCACGGCGGATGTCGGCGCCGCGCCGGTATCGGTGATATTGACGCCGGCGCGCGCCTCCAGCGCGCCATTGACATCCAGGCTGAAACCAAGTTTATTCCCTTCCATCACCCGATGCCGAACCCCTTTGGTCATCACATCCACCGGGTTCAACGTTCCCTGGGTTAATCCTTTGATAAAATCCGGTAATTCGTCATTCGTTAAGTAAAAATAGAGGCCGCTTTTCGGCCCGCCGGTCACGGTTCCGCTCACGGTTCCGCTGGCCCGCAGATCCGGTAAGAGATCGTGTTCTTTAGTCATCGCGACGGCGCGCGCTTTTTCCTTGAGGTTATCCGGCAGCAGTTCCGGTATCAAATTAAAGCCGGTGGCGACGGATAAGCTGCCGTTAGTGTTGCCCTTTTTGTCGAATTCGACCAAGAAATCGTTGCCGACACGCGTCAGGCTGAGTGCGTAAGTTCGGTTAAACCCCACGCTCGCGCCCGGTATTAGCGGAATCGGCAGCGATTTCGGCGACAAGATATAGGATGAAGTGGCCGCCGCGCCGTAATGACGCTCAAAAGTAAGAAATTCCTCTTCTTCCAGCGACTGTAATGTATCGACAAGTTTTGACTCCAGTTGCGTCTGGCTTTCCGCCTCCAGCACGGTGCGCGATGTCATATTGATCCCGTGGTGCTCTTTACGGAACGCGTTCAAAAACGCTTTAACGGTGTCATAATCGGCTTCCAGCGCCCGGTCGCTGACAAATCCCATATCCGTAAATTGCTTGACCGGATTATCGCCGTACTGGTGATTTCGCAACTGTGAAAGCGCATGTTGCAGTTGCGTTATCTGCTCCTCATCGGGCGATTTTCCCGACAGCAGTTCCGCCTTATTCACCAATTGATGCAGATCTTTCAGCGTCAAGGTATCCAGAATCAAACGGGATTTAAGCAGCGACCCGCGATCGTTGGGATCGCGCTGGCGCGCCATATCCGTTTTCTGGTGGCTGATATCGGCCTGCTTGTCGACAAAACCGGCCAGCAGTTTTTCCACTTTGCTTTCCCTGGCTATCGGAACGGTGCGCCAGGCGTCCAGCAGCGTGCGGATAAGATCTTGCCCGGAGCGATGCGGATTCAGGGATTGCGCTGCCGGTTTCAGTATGGAAGGTTTGAATTTGTCGTTCAGTTCGCCATTCAGCGTGACGACCCCTTGTTGCCGCCCCAGACGGATAGCGCTATGCAGCGCGCTATCCTCCAGCTCATGACGGAAATGTTGTAGCTGTGCGACCACGCTTTTTCCCTGTTCGCCCAGATCCAATTTTTCCAACCGCAGGTGCAAATCCGCCACGCTATTCCCCCCATCGGGCGATACGGCGGTAGCGGACTTATGGATGTTTCCGGCTTCCAACTGTTTAAATAAAGCGCTTTGCATCTGGTACAACGGCTTGAGTCCATCACGCCCTTGCCACTGGTGCTGAACGGCATAAGCCAGATTTTTAAGCGGTCTGGGCGTTGTCATCGTAGGGGAGAACAGATGGGCGCTGAGACGCTCGGAAAACTTGCTCTTTATCTTTTTACTTTCTTCGCCGGTGAAGCCGCCAAGATTCACCGCGCGCTGTACCGTAACGCCGGTTTTAGGTATGCGGTGACGCTTCATCGCCTTCCCTAACCGCTCATATACGGTTTGTTTCAACATCTCTTCCGACGCCGACGTTTTCGCCGGCTCGGTGTTGTTCAATGGCCGCCAGCTATCGCCATCGCGCCGGTAGCTGTCCGAATCCCGCGTAACGACAAAATTTCCGGCGGCGTCATTCTGAATATAGCTAATATGACCGGCGCTTTCGCCTGGTAACGATAACGCCTGCCAGACGGCGTGGGCCTGAACGCCGGAGGGCTGCTGCCACTGCGCTTTCTTCAGGATAAAGACCTCGCCCTGGTTCGTTAAGGCGTACAAATTCTGACGGTGGTCGAGCGCGATGTCCTTAACCTCGCCGCGGAGGCCGGTTTTCGGCAACGTTTGCGCCGGATGCAGCGACTGTCTGGAGTCCGGCTTGGCCTGGTGAAAGCGAATGTCGCCTTTGTCCGACACGACCAGAAACTTATAAGGATTAATAACCGCCATTGCCGTGGCCTTATCGGACTTGGCGTCCGGCAACAGTCCGCCGCCGGAAGACGGTTTATTGCGCACTTGCGCAAGTGAGAAAACGTTATCTTCTCCCTGCCTGAAACCGCCGCTGTTCACGCTGACGCTGATTTTTCTGACTTCGCCGTCTTTCAGCACGTAAGCCTGACCGTCCAGGCCCTTCTTTAGCTGGTCGCACCCGCCTTCCGCTTTGGCCCAGGATTGGGTCAGTTTATCGAGATAATATAGCGCCCCCTCTTGCTGCGTCAGCTTGCCCAGATGTTTTAAATCAACGGTTTCCAACTCGGTGGGATAAACGTGCGTCAGACCCAACTGGTTATCGAGCACCAGCGTATCGCTCAGATTCCAGCCGGGCCGGAAGCGGCCCTCTTCGCCCAGCGGGCAAATATGCATTTGCTTGAGCGGGTCTTTGATCAACGCGTTCAACCTACCATGCTCATCGCTGGCGAAGCCTTCGATCTGATAATCTGTTGAAAAAGCCCGCTCCAGTTCCGGTTGCGGCGCCGGCTTCAGCGCAGCTTCCCGTTGACCGGGACGCGGATAGTCCCCGACAAACAGTTTGCCGTCGCTATCGGTAACATAGAATTGGTCATCCGCTACGCCGAGGGTTTGCGCTTCAAGATGTTCGCTGCCGCGCTCAAGCGCCAATGCCGAATTAGCCAGCGTCAGCGTCACCGGCTCACGCGGGCCCGCCGCTTCCAGCGACGGCATAAAATGCACCCTGGCGTTTTCACCGTTATCCGTCAGTACCGCCGCCTGGCCGCGCTGATTCACCGCAAAGGCGGCGATGTCATCGTCGAACGATGCGCAATGTACGTTGTCGGTCAGGTTGGTCAGCGTGCGTTTATCCTGCACCGCATAGAGTTTATTATCCGCCTGCGCCGACAGCTTGCTGAAAGAGGTGTCGCTTTTCTTTTGCCACACCTCCAGCGTTTCGTTTAACGCATAGAGTTTTCCGTCGTGCAGGCGAATCTGCTCTCCCAACTGATTCGCCGCCGTGGCTGGCTGGCTGTAGATACCGGTCAGCAACGACTCATGCAGTTGCCCCGGCAATGGCAGCGGCGATGGCGCTACGCCGCCGGTATGCTGTTTATCACTCGTCCGCACGCTGACGCCGTCGCCATCCGCCGCCACGTGCAGGCTATAGGCGGTCTTCCCTTTCGCCGCCTGTTCCAGCATTTTTTTCTCCGCGCCTGACTCGCTGGAGTGCAGGGCGATGCTGGCGTGTTGCGAACTTTTCAACGCGAACAGTTTGCCCTCGCCGCCCAGCAGCAGATGGCGCCGTTCGCCGCCGTCTGTCTCATAGGTCGTGTGGGCGAGAAACCGCTGGTTGTCTTTTCCCAACGTTTCGTTCAGCAGCGTCCGCAGCGCGGGGGAAACCGTTTCATCCACCTTAAGACGGCCTTTGCCGTCCAGCTTCAAACTCAGCCCCGGCGATGAGGCTCCCTCGCCTGACGATCGCTGCGCCGCACCGTGCTGACTGAACGGCTCCGCCTGCGTGGCGTCGTCATTAAACCGCGCGCCGTCAAGCTCTGGCATCGACGTCGCGGCGGGATCCGACGCCATGCCATAAAACTCCACCGGATCAAAGACTTTCCCCGGCTTGCCTGCCTGACGTTCCATCATTTCACGATACAGGCGATCCACCCCGCCATCATCGTCAAACGACGCATCGTCGGCCGTTTCCGGCGGCGGCAAATCGAACGTTTCGGCGGACAGATAGCCAGACGACGACGGCGACAACAGCGGCGTATGGTAGTGGGAGGAAACGGAATCCGCATTGCTGCTTTCCGCCGCGTAGGCGTGCGATGCGATCTTGTTGAGAATATTTTGTCGCACCTGATTGAAGTTTTGCTGATAGTGCCGCGCTTCTTCTCTGGTCGGGCGCTCGGCATACTCCCGCAGTAAATCCGATGGCCGTTCGGCCATCATTTTATCCAGTAATCTATTGCCGCCCGGCTTCTGCGCGCTGTCCGCCCTGACGGTCTGCTCCGGCGCGGCAGTTTTTTTCCTAAAGAGCGGCAAACTATGCAGCAGACCGTCCAGCTTGCCGCTGCGGCCTCGCTGACGCGCCGGCATGCCGTCCTGCGCGGAAGCGCCGGCCTGACGAACATCGGTTCGGCCGGCGTGACGTTTTCCCTCTTCAATCAGAGAACCCGCCGCAGCCTTCGCGAGATGCTGCGTTGCCTTTTGCCGTAGCCTTGCCTTACCTGCACGCTCCATGCCTACTGCGTTTTGCGCAATAGTTTGCGGCGCAGAAGTAATCCGCCCTCTGTTGTTGAGCATCGCCCCTCCCTATTTTCATTTTTGCAATAACGACTTATTTTTTAAGGAATAAATATTGTTTTTTATAAAATAGAGTCGGCGCTGTTCCTGTGGCGAAAACATGGATCGTTATCGTCATGTCGGCGCCGCCAGCCGCTGGAATCGCGGTTAGCGCCCAATCACTATCCGTCTATCCGTCAGCCGCGTCTGGCGTAATCGGTTGGCGGCCTCACGCGGCGGCTATCCGCGTGAGCGCATCGCGTAAAAACGCGCCCACCTCGTCAACCTGTTGTATAAAGCCCTCAACCAGCGCAGTAAATGTCTGCTCATTCAACGTATTGACGGTATGTTGCGTACACAGGCGTAGCGTCTGGTACTCATCCATCGCCAACCAGCAGCCGCGCATGGCGTTCATTTCGAAATTCAATTGCAGACAAAACCGCGAAATGCCTTCGGTAATCTCTTCCGGCAGTACCGGTAACTGGCAATGCAGCAGCAAGCTGTCGCTTTGCGCCGGGACTTCAATAATCGCCGCTTCCCCGCCTTTCTCGTCGCATAGCGCGCACACGCCGTCCCGCAGCGTCAAAGCAATCCGATAGCGTTGAGCAAGATGTTGCAACCAACGTTCAACCTGCTGTTGATACTGAGTCATGTTCTCTCTTCCTTATTTCTGCCCGTGGATTAACTCTTCATTTCCATGCCTTCGTTTTTCAACTGATACATGGCGTTAGCGAGGGTCGGGTTCGCCTTGGCGATATCGCCGTCCAGCGTGAACCCGCGCGGTACGTTCTGATCCTGCCCATATTTGAACGCGATCATGCCGATGTTCTTCGACATGGAGACACTGGCGCTGCTGCTCCCGCCAAAGACCAGCGTCGGGGTATCAAACCCCTCTCTCTTTTTGGCGGTTTGATAAAAGGCGATGTAACTCAACCGCAAGTTATTACGATCGTTAAACAGGTTCGCAATATCCTGATGTTCAACCTTCTTCTGTTGAATACCTTCGATGAGCTTTTGTTTCAGCGGTTCTTTTAATTCCAATCCCACCGTTGCGTTCGTGCCGGGCAACTGTTTTATGCTCTCAATGGCCCCGCTTAGCTCAGGCGTGGAGTCCATGAGCGCTTTAAGGCGATCCGAGTTGGTGGGCGGCAACGACGCGTCCAGGAATTTATGCACGGCATGGATGATGCCGTTGTTATCCAGCCGCGACAGATTGTTATAAGTGGTGTTGAGCGTGATCCACGCCGCCATCATGCCGCCATCCTGCGCGATCTGGTGCTGAAAAAAGGTGGATTTAACATTATTCAGCGCCTCATAACGTTCGTCGCTGTTGATTTCCTGGCCGCTGAAATGATTATTCAGAATGCGCAATTTTTCCCCGACATCCTTCACGTCAGGCAGCGCCGCAAGTACCTGACGGCTGGCGCTGTCTTTAAAATGTTTACTCAGTTGAACGGTCAATTCAGTAACGTCATCATCAATAACCGGCTCGGCCCGCTTCATCATCATATCCACCATTTTGTTGACCGAACTGTCTATGGTGAGATTCGCCGACGCCCCGGTGCCGACGAATATCGGCACGATGTCATTCGGATTGTCGGCATTGCCGTCTTCAAGAGGGATAACCGCCCCCGCGTTGATACCGGCATGCGCATCCATGTCCACCCGGTTAAAGAAGCGCGCCCGGTTGTCGGTGTACGTTCTGTTCATGGCGGTTTCGCCTTCGGCCAACGTCCGTTCGCGGGTGGCGGACAGCACATTTAATCCGGCGCCGACGCCCAATGCCGCGCGCGTCAAGGTTTCCGGGAACGGCGCTCTTGATTGCGACGTCGCCGGATCGACAATATTCGCCCCCAGGTTCACCGCGGCGCGCGCTTCCAGCGAGCTGCTGATATCCAAGCTAAAGCTGATTTTTTCGCCGCTCCTCACCAGATGCTGGACGCCTTTTTGCATCAACTCCGCCGGGTTCAGCGTTCCCTGGGTCAGGCCTTTAACAAAATCAGGCAACTCATCATCCGTCAGCGTGAAGGCCAGCCCTTTTTGACTGCCTTTGGTTAACGCGCCGGCCATTGAACCGTTGATGCGCAAATCCGGCATCAGGTTGTAATGGTCGTTGATGCTTATCGCGCTCACTTTTTCTTTAATCGATTTAGGCAGTAAGTCCGGCAAGAGGTTAAAGCCGGTTGCCATGGAAACATTGCCGACGGTGTCTCCCCGCCGATTAAATTCGACATATAAACTGTTATCAAGGCGCGTCATGGTGAGCCCGTACATGCGGTTAAACGTCATACCGCCGCCCGGTACGACGGGAAGCGGCGAGTTCTTCAGCAAGAAGACATAAGCCGCGCTGGCGCCGCCGCCGTAGCTACGCTCAAAGTTGATGACGTCGCCTTCGCCCAGGGATTTCAGCGTATCGACCAGTTTCGACTCCAGCTCAGCCTGATGCGATGCATCCAATACCGTTTTCGCCGTGACGTTTAAGCCGTGATTTTCCTTACGGAAAGCATTAAGAAACGCTTTTACCGCGTCATAGTCCGCCTCCAGCATGCTGTCGCCGGAAAATCCCATATCGGTAAATTGTTTAATCGGGTTCTGACCATATTGACGGTCGCGCAGCTGCGTCACTTCCCGTTGCAGTTGGCCAATCTGTTGCTCATCCGGCGATTTACCGGACAACAGTTCCGCCTTGCCGACCAGTTGGTGGAGATCTTTGAGCGTCAGCGTATCCAGAATCAGACGGGATTTGAGCAATGAATTTTGATCGTTGGGATCGCGCTGGCGGCCCAGCGCGATATCCGCCTTCTGGTGACTGATGTTGACCTTTTTATCCACGAATGCGGACAACAGCGTTTCCACCTTACTGTCTTTCGCCGCGGGCGCCGAACGCCAGGCATCCAGCAAGGACTTGCTGAGATCGCGGCCGGAACGGTTGGGATTCAGCGACTGCGCGACGTTTTTCAGCGACGACGGCTTGAACCGTTCGTTCAGTTCGCCGCTGTCTTTCACAATGCCTTTATGCTGCCCCAGCCGGGTCACCGACAGCGTCGCGCTCTCTTCCAGTTCGGAACGAAAACGCTGCAACATCGTGGTTAATTCTTTCCCATTTTCCCCTAAATCAAGGCGATCCAAGCGGGTGCGCAAATCCCCCTCGGGGGCCGAATGAGGAGTAACCGGGGTAATCGCCGCCGACTTGCGACTGTTTTCCCCTTCCAACTGTTTGAGCAAGGCGCTCTGCATCTGATAGAGGGATTTTAAGCCTTCACGTCCCTGCCACTGGTGTTGAACGGCGTAGGCCAGATTCTTAACCGGCCTCGGCACCGACAGGGTCGGCGAAAAGACGTGCGCGCTGAGACGCTCGCTGAACTTGCTTTTCACCGCGCCGCCTTCCGTACCGGTAAAACCGCCTTTCATGATCGTCCCCTGCGCCGTTAACCCGGAACCCGGCAGGCGTGCGCGCTTGTTCACGTTATTCAGACGGTTATAGACGGTTTCCGACGAACGTGACTCTATCGGCGGCGGCTCCGCGTGGCGCACCGTATCCACTGACTGCCAGCCGTTCTCGGTTAACCGGTGATGAATGTCATCCTGAGAAACAACCAGATTGCCCGCATCGTCATTCTGGATATGGCTAATCTCACCGGCGCCGCCGTTCGGCGGCGATACGGCTTCCCAGGCTGTCTGTCTCTGTTCGCCTGCCGGTTGCCGCCACTGAGATGGCGGTAAAGTGAATACGTCCCCCTGTCGGGTCAACGCGTACAGATTTTGATGACGATCCAGCGAAATGTCCTTTATGTCGCCGTTAATGCCGGTTTTAGGCACGGCCTGCGCCGGATGCAGCGACTGCTTGGTGCCGGGTTTTACCTGATGGAAATGGATATCGCCCTGTTCCGACACCACCAGAAACTGCTGCGAGTTGAGCACCGCCATGGCGGTCGCCTTGTCGTTCTTCGCTTCGGGCAACAGCGCTTTACCTAATTCGGGCTTGTTGCGCACATGCGGCAGCGAAAAAATATTGTCCGTTCCCTGCCGTAGCGTACTGCTCCGGTGGTTTATGCTGAGTTTTTTGACCTCGCCGTCTTTCAGAATATAGGCTTGATCGTCACTCCCTTTTTTCAATTGCGCGCAGCCGTCCTCCGCTTTTGTCCAGGCGTGCGTCAGGCTGTCGTGGTAATACAGCGCCCCTTCCTGCAACGTCAGCTTGCCCTGATATTTAAGGCCGACGGTTTCCAATTCCGTGGGCTGAATATGCGTCAGGCCCAGTTGATTATCGAGCACCAGCGCATCGGTCAGGTTCCAGCCGGGCGTAAACTGATTATCTTTGCCTAACGGACAGGCGTGCGTTTGTTTAAGGTTGTCTTTAACCAGCGCGTTCAACTGGCCGTATTCATCGCTGGCAAAGCCTTCGATGTGATAATTCTTTGAAAAAGCCTGTTCCAGCTTCGGCTGCGGGGCCGGCTTAAGCGTAAGTTCATTCTGTCCGAGCCGCGGATAGTCGCCGACGAACAGCTTGCCTTCACTGTCGGAGACATAGAACTGGTTGTCCGCCATGCCAATGGTTTGCGCTTCGATATGTTCGCTGCCGCGCACCAGCGCCAATGCCGGATCGGCCAGCTTGAGGATAACCGGTACGCGGTGTTCCGGCGCGGCGTCCAGCGACGGCATAAAACACACTCTGGCGCGATCGTCCGTATCCACCAGCACCGCCGCCTGACCGCGTTTATTGACCGCAAACGCGGCAATGTCATTCACGAATTTCTCAGAATGCGTGCCATCCGTTAAATTGCTCAGCGTATGCTTATTCTGTACCGCATAAAGTTTGTTATCCGCCTGAGCAGACAACTTATCGAAAGCGATATCGCTGTTCTTTTGCCAAACGTCCAGCGCCTCGTTCAGTTCATACAGTTTTCCCCCATGCAGACGCACTTGCGCCCCTTGCGCATCGGTTGCCGTTGAGGGATGACGATAAATACCGGTCAACAGCGACTCATGCAGACGGCCGGGCAAAGGAAGAGACGATGGCGGACTGCCGCCGGACCGGTATTTACTCTCGGCGCGCAGGGTCACCGTGCCGTTATCCGCGTCCGCATGCAGGGTGTAACTTGCTTTACCTTTCCCCGCCAGTTCCAGCGTTTTCTTCTCCGCGCCGGGTTCGCTGGAATGAATGGCGGTATACGCGTTGGATGAACGATTCAGGGCAAACAGCTTGCCCTCTTTGCTCAACAGCAGATGTTGCTGATCGCCCTCGTCCGAGACACGCGTCATATGCGACAAAAAGCGCTGATCATCTTTCCCCAACGTTTGCTGCAACAGACTTTGGATCGCCGGTGACGCCGTTTCATGCACCGCAAGGCGCCCTTTGCCGTCCAGGCTCAAATTCAGCGGCTGCGTGGCCGGCCCCGCCCCCAGTTGCTGTCCCGGCACCTCGCGCTGACGGGACAGCGCCTCTTCGCCGCCCTCATACGGTTTCTCTTTTATTGGGGATAACGACGGCTGAAACGGCTCGCGTTTGGGCGAGGAAATCGTCGGTTCGAACACCTTCGGCGGCTTGCCCGCCTGGCGCTCCGTCATCTGGCGATGCAACCGCTCCTGCATACCGTCATCGTCAAACTGCGCGTCGTCAGCCGCCTCCGTGGATGTTGATGCCTCCGGTTGCGGGGCCAGGCCATAAAACGCCACCGGATCAAATACCTTGGGCGCCTGGCCCGCCTGCCTATCCAGCATGTCGCGGTACAGCTGGTCCACCGTGCCGTCATCGTCAAACATGTCGGCGGGCAAAGAATCCACAGACTCAGAGGAGAGATAACCGGAAGAGGTCATCGACGAAGGCGGGGTGTAATAGTGGGACGAACCGCTGACAAAACCGCCGTCCGCGGAAGTTTGCCCAATCTTTTTCAGGATATTCTGCCTGACCTGGCTGAAATTATGCTGATAATGCCGCACCTCATCCGCGGGCGGTTTCTCATCGGCAGCAATCGTCTGGCCCTGAGTCAACGACGATGACCGCTCCTCCGCCATTTTCGCCAACAACGAGTTGGGCGGGTACGCCGCGGTCGATTTTTGCGCTTCGGGTTTGGCCGGTTGCCCCTCCGCATTCTTTTTCTTAAAAGGCGAAAACCCATGCAGAAAGTTGCCGAGTTTGGAACCGCGTCCGCGTTGACGCGCGGGCATTTCATCTTGGGCGGCGGGCGGCGCCTGGCGAAGATTCGGCCGGGAGGGGAGATTTCGCCTTTCGTTAATCAAGGATCCCGCCGCAGATGTCGACGCGTGCGACTTCGTCGCCTGATGCAGCTTTTTATTTCCCGCGTTTTCCGCACCCGCTGACTTGCTCGCGTTGACCCATTGTGTCGACGAAACATTGACTTTGCCGATGGCCATGCTGTTGCTCCTGCCCATAATTATTTCGATTTTCCTTGAGTGGAAAAAAATATGAGGCAGTTCCCGCCGACAACATCAATACGCGGCATTTTCTACATGAATTCGCTCATTTTTTCATGCGGTCACATCAGCTTACGCCAGCAACATCACGCGTAAAAACGCCAACGAACTTTCCTGCTCAAGCCGGGTTAAACGCTGATACAGCGCGTCGGCATCCGCCAGCCCGGCGCAGCAGTCGGCAAATTTGCGCTGACGATCGGTATCGCTGAAGGGATCGCTGATGTCGCCTTTCGCATTTAACCGCTGGGCGTTCAGCTTACGGCCATCTTTTAGCGTAATCGCCACGGCGTGCGGCAGATTGTCATTCTCTTCTTCTTCCGTTTCACTCCAGCTTGTCATACTGACCCGGTTCAGTTTGTCCGCCGCCGACTGCCTGGCGACCTGTTGCGGCGTAAAGTCCGCGACGCTTAACCTCCCCTTTTCCAGCATGACGCTGACGCAATAGGGCATCGAGAAACGCGCCTGCATTTCATTTTCCGGTTGCGGATAGGCCAGATTACGCCGGTTGGCGATCCCGACTTTGGTGTCAACCTTTACCACATCGTCTGCGCTGAATGCATGCAGCGCCTGTAAATCGCTGATGGCGTCCAGAATTCGGTGCGTCGAACCGCAACAGGGATGTTTTTTCGGCAGGACGCCAACGCTTTCGATCACGTGCCGCGACGGGGTTAGCCAGCACTCGATATCCGCGGGCTGAAAGTGCTTGCCGGCAAATAACTGATAAAAGCCCTGCTCGCCTTCGATAATATCCAGACGGCCGGTCATGCCGGTGGCGGCGAGTTCCGCCGCATCCACCGCGTTGCGCGCCGCCATACCGGCGTGAAACGGCTTCAGCGGCGTACCAAACTGGCCTTTGACGCCGCCGGCAAGGCTGACGGCGATACTCAGCGTCCGGGCGATGCCCTGTTCGTCCAGTCCTTTCAGCCAGGCGACGCCGGCGGCGGTGCCGATACAGCCGACGGTAGAGGTGCCGTGCCATCCCGCGGTGTAATGTGATGCACCGACCACCGAGCCGACAAACGCCTGCGCCTGCAATCCTATCAGGTAGGCATCGATAAGATCGCCGCCGTCGCGTTTTTCCGCCAGCGCCACCGCCAGCAATGCCGGCACCAGCACCGCCGATGCGTGGCTCATTCCCGGCGCAAAGTTATCGTCATAATCGATGGCGTGCGCCGCGGTGCCGTTAATCAACGCGCATATGGCCGGCGGCGGCGGCTGGTACGCCGCCCACGCCTGCCGCACCGCCCGGCTGGAAAAGTCATGCCGCCCGGCATACAAACATGCCAGCGTATCGATAATGGCTTCACGCGCGCCCTGTCTGGCTGCCTGGCTGAACGGCGCTTTACGCACGCACCAGGCGGCAATCGTCTCAACCACCGTCATTGTGTTCTCCTTGGGAAAGTTCATTAAGCACTAGCTGCCGCAGGTTACCGATTTGAAAGCGATTCACTCGGCCTCCCGTCCGTCGCCTGATGCTGCCTTTTCATGCCTCGCTGGCGGCGAGAAAATGCCGGGTATACGCTTCGCGGGCGTCTCCCCGCCGCAGAGCGTCCGCGCTCAGTTCTTCCAAGAGTTTGCCCTGATGCATAATCGCCACGCGCTGGCACAGGTGAGTCACCACCGCCAAATCGTGCGTCACCATCAGGTAGGTCAATTTGCGCTGCCGGCGCATGCCGGCAAGCAGATTAAGAATTTCCGCCTGCACCGACACATCCAGCGCGGAAGTGGGTTCGTCCAGCAACAGAACGGAGGGTTCCATAATCAGCGCCCTGGCAATAGCCACGCGCTGACGCTGGCCGCCGGATAACTGGTGCGGGTAGCGGTAGCGGAAAGCATCCGACAAACCGACGGCGTTCAACGCCTCGCTGATCCGCCCCTCGTGGCGATCCAGCCCATGCAATTGCAGCGGTTCGCGCAGCGTGCTGTACACCATCTTGCGCGGATGGAGCGAGGCATAGGGATCCTGAAACACCATCTGTACCTGACGATAAAAGGCTTTATCGCGTACCGGATGCTGCTCGCGATTAGCAAACAGAATCGCCCCTTGATAATCGCTGTTCAGACCGGCAAGGGCGCGCAGAATGGTCGATTTGCCGCAGCCGGATTCGCCAATCAGCCCGTAGCTTTCGCCTTCCGCCAGCGTGAAACTGACGTCGCTGACCACCTGGCGCCGCATGATGCCCTCGCCAAAAGCGATATTGAGATCGATGACTTCCACGCTGCGTTGCGAGGCAGGAATGATCATAGGGCGACTCCATTGCGGTAGCTGGGGCCATTCAGCCAGTCGGGATCGCGCGTCGGCACGCTGAGCGTGTCCACCGGATGATGTAAGCGCGGCTGGCTGGACAGCAGGGCTTGAGTATAAGGGTGGCGGGCCTGGTGCAGGCGGCTGGCGGCGATCTCTTCGACGACGCGTCCGGCGTACATCACCAGCACCCGATCGCAAAAGCGCGACACCAGATTCAGATCGTGGGTGATAAACAATAAGCCGGTATTACGCCGCGCCAGCTGTTCGTCGAGGATCGACAGCACCTGCTGACGCACGGTGACATCCAGCGCGGAAGTCGGCTCATCGGCGATGATCAGATCGGGTTCCGGGATCAGCATCATGGCGATCATCACGCGCTGCCCCATGCCGCCGGAGATCTCATGAGGATAGCGCGCAAACACATTTTCGCAGTCGCGGATATGCACCGACTCCAGCATCGCCAGCGCTTTTTCGCGGGCAATTTTCTGGCTGACGCGCGTGTGCAGACGATACGCTTCGGTAATCTGGTAGCCGATGCGCATCAGCGGATTCAGCGAGAATTTAGGATCCTGTAAAATCATCGAAATGCGGTTGCCGCGGATGGTGCGCATCTGTTTTTCGCTGGCGTTCAGCAGATCGAACTCGCCAAAGCGGATCGCTTTGGCGCTGATGCGGCCGATTTTCGGCGTCAGCTTGAGCAGCGCGCGGCAGGTCTGCGATTTGCCGGATCCCGACTCGCCGACTATCGCCACTTTCTCCCGTCCCACCTGAAAGGAAACATCCCGCACCGCGTGGTTGTCCTCGTGGGCGCCTTTAAACACAATATTCAGATCCTGTACATCAAGCAGAATGTCACTCATGGCGAAGATCCATTACGTCGCGCAGGCCGTCGCCGAGCAGGTTAAAGGCCAGACTGGTGAAAAGGATGGCTAAACCGGGGATAGCGGCGATCCAACCGTTATTGAGCATAAACTCGCGCCCGGACGCCAGCATCGCCCCCCACTCCGGGCTGGGCGCCTGCGCGCCCAAACCGAGGAAACCAAGGCCTGCGGCGGTGAGGATGATGGCCGCCATATTCAGCGTCACCCGCACCACCACCGACGGCAGGCACATGGGAATAACGTGGAACAGGATGATGTGCCAGGATGACGCCCCTTGCAGGCGTACCGCCGCGATATAATCCATCTTGCGGATCGACAGCGTCTCCGCCCGCGCCAGACGCGCGATAGGCGGCCACGACGACAGGGAAATGGCGATGATCGCGTTCTCTATGCCGGGGCCGAGCGCGGCGACGAACGCCAGCGCCAGAATCAGGCTGGGGAAAGCCAGAAAGATATCCACCAGGCGCATCAGCACCGTATCCACCCAGCCGCCGAGATAGCCTGCCGTAGTGCCGATCACCAACCCAAGCGGCGTAATGATAATGGCGGTCAATCCGGCGATATACAGCGTGATGCGCGCGCCATACAGCAGCCGGCTGTAGATATCCCGCCCCAGTTCATCGGTGCCCAGCCAGTTTTCCAGGCTCGGCGTTTGCAGGCGGTTGGCCAGATCCTGCGCATAGATATCGTGACTGGCCAGCCACGGGGCAAACAGCGCCGCGAAAACAATCACCAGCAACACAATCAGGCCGAATAGCGCCGAATGATTGGCGCAAAAACGATGCCACTGAATCCACATCTGCTGCATCCGCGCCTGCAACGGCGTGGTCGGCACCGGCGCATTCAGCCAGTTGCGCAGAGATGAACGCGAGCGGGCGCCAGAGGATTTGTTGGTCAAATCGGTCATTTATCCTCCTGACGGGTTCGGGGATCAAACAGGCGATAGAGCAAATCGCAAATCAGATTGAGCACGACGAATATCGCGCCGGTCAGCAGCGCGCAGCCGACCACCGCATTCATGTCGCCCGCCAGCAGCGCGTTGGTAAGATAGCGGCCAAAGCCCGGCCAGGCGAAGACGGTTTCGGTCAGCACCGCCCCTTCCAACAGCCAGGCCCAGGAGAGCGCCACCACCGTCAGCGTGGGAACGGCAATGTTGCGCAGCGCATGCACCCAGACGCAGCGCGCCCAGGACAAGCCTTTCACCCGCGCGGTGATGATGTATTCCTGCGAGAGCTGTTCGATCATAAAGCTGCGGGTCATGCGGCTGATGTAGGCCAGCGAACTTAAGCCCAGAATCGATGCCGGCAGAACAATATGGCTGAAGACGTTTTTGAATACCGCCCAGTTGTTGGCCAGCGCGCTGTCGATCAACCAGAACCCGGTGACCGGCTGCAGATCGAATTCGTAGATAAAATCGATACGGCCGGGGCCGCCGATCCAGCCCAGCGAGGCGTAGAACAACAACAGCCCCATCAGACCGAGCCAGAAATGCGGCGTCGAATAGCTCAGCAGGCCGATAAAACGGATCAGATGATCGAACCAGGAGTTTCGGTACATGGCCGACAGCACCCCGGCGGGGATCCCCAGCCCGGTGCCGATAATCGCCGCCAGCGTCGCCAGTTCCAATGTGGCGGGAAAAACGCGGGCGATATCCTGCGCGACCGGGTGACTGGTCGTCAGGGCGATGCCGAAATCAAGGTGCGCCAACTGCCAGATATAATCGGCAAACTGTTTCCACAGCGGCTGATCGAGCCCTAGCTGACGATACATAGTGTCATAGGCCTCCTGACTGGCATTATCGCCAATCACGGCGACGACCGGATCGATCGGCAGCAGCCGGCCAATGAAGAAGGTCAAGGCCGCCAGCCCCAACAGCGTGCAGAAAATGGAGATCGCGCCTTTTATCAGCCTCATCAGACGGCGATAACGCAGCGACCATGCCAGATTCATGGGGTGTTGCGAGAATACCTGCGACATTGGCGCCCCCGGTTATTTGCTT
Source organism: Brenneria goodwinii (assembly GCF_002291445.1). Classification (NCBI taxonomy): domain Bacteria; kingdom Pseudomonadati; phylum Pseudomonadota; class Gammaproteobacteria; order Enterobacterales; family Pectobacteriaceae; genus Brenneria; species Brenneria goodwinii. Next base: position 3,017,962 of record NZ_CP014137.1, read on the forward strand.
GCGGTGTCGTACCAGACGCGGAAACCATTCCAGGTCCAGTTCTTAATCACCGGACTGATGCCCGCGGTGTTATACATCTGGAACATAATCGCCATCGGCCCTTGCTCCATCACTTCGCGCTGCAGCTCGGCATACTTTTCAATTCGCTTGGCTTCATCCGCTTCCAGCAGCGCCGCCTCAACCTGCTTATTCAGATCCTCGTTATAAAACGCGGCCCGCCAGCTCGGATATTGCGTGGCGCGGGCTTCCTTACGGTTATCGGGGTTGAAGACCAGACGGGAGGCGTTGCCATGGGCGTCCGGCACCGAGGTCTGCCAGGCCATCATGGCGCTGGAGAACTCACGCCCGCGCGCGCGGCTGAACAGTTGCGCGTTCGCCATGCGTTCCAGTTTCAGCGTGACGCCAATCTTGGCGGCGTTCTGCTGAATGCTTTGCGCGATGGGCGCGGAGTGCGGCAAAGTGCCGAAAATGACGCTGGAGGAGAAGCCGTTGGGATAACCCGCTTCGCTCAGCAACTGCTTGGCTTTTTCCAGATCCAGTTTGAAGGGCTGTCCCTGCGTTTCATCCAGCGCGCCGAACGCGCCGATCTGGGCAAAGCTGGCGCGGGGAACGCCCAGGTACGGCATCACATTTTTCGCCAGACCGTCGTAGTCGATCAGATAGCGCATCGCCAGCCGGACTTTCTCATTTTGGAAAATCGGATCTTCGCTATTAAAGGTCCAGAAGAAGAGCTGAGGCTTCAGCACTTTTTCCACTCTCACCTTACCGCCTTCATCAAGCGTTTTCAGATCGTCGGCGGAAAGGTCGCGCGCCACGTCCACATCGCCCTGCGTCAACAGCAGACGCTGGGTGCCGGTTTCCGCCACGTGACGAATCAACACGCGTTTCAGCGCCGGCGGCGTCGACCAGTAGTGATCCGTCGCCTGCAACACCACGCCTTCGCCGGCATTCCAGCGCACCAGTTGATAAGGGCCGACGCAGGCGGTGCGGGTGGAAAGATATTTATGGCCGAAGTCGCCGTTTACCGCTTCTTTCTCCAGCAGTTTGCGATTCTGCAGTGTGGACACCACATTTGCGGCGATGGCCTGTAACACCAGATTGGTGGGGTAAGGTTTATCCAGCTTCATCACCAGCGTTTTATCGTCCGGCGCGGTGATCGTCTGGTCGACGTTTTCCTTATTGAATCCATAATCGGTGATGGCGGCGGCGTTGCCGTATCCCAATTTAACGATACGCTGCATCGACCAGGCGAGATCGCCCGCCGTGGCAGGCGATCCGTCGGGGAATTTCAGGTTATCCTGCAAATGAAAGGTGATCTGCTGATGATCCGGCGACACATCCCAGCTTTTCGCCAGATTGGGCACGACCGCTTTTTCGTCTTTGGCGTCAAAATTAACCAGCGAATCGCAGGTATTCAGCACAATCTCATTAGTCACCACTTCGCCAATCTGCGCCGGATCCCAGGTGCTGATGGCATCAATATTCCATGCCATCACCAGCGAGTCAGGCGGCGTGGCGGCATGGGCGGTCGCGCCGATCGCGCCAGAAAAAACGAGTGCTGCCGTAATCGTATTGAGTTTTATCATTGAACGGACTCCAGCATATTGAAAAAGAAAGGATTAAAGGTTCTCCGGGCGCGGCTGAATCGGCGGTTTGACCTCGGCCGGGATGGGACAGCGATAAGGCGTTTCCTGAATCTGTTCGGCGTGCGCTTTCTTCACCTGCGCCAGCAGCGCGTCATCGGTCAGCGCGTCGATCGCCGTGGCCGCCATGATTTTGGCGACATGGGCCAGTCCTTTATGCGCGGCCGGCATTTTGCCCTGCGCGGTAAGCTGCCATGAGTGGCCGGGCGTACCGATAGCCATGGTGGGAACATGCGCCTGGACGGTGGGGATCACCCAACTGACGTCGCCGACGTCGGTGGAGCCGATCATGATTTCGCCATGAACATCCAGCGGAATGATGTAATCACTGAGCGGTTTTAATTCGGCGGGTTTCATGCCGACGCGGCGATAATCGCTGGCGATCTCTTCCGGGCTTAATGTGGCCTGAATTTCCGCGGCGAAGGTCATATCCGCGCCGTCGAAAGACACCGGCCCCAGCGCCGCGAAATTACGCTGCATCGCCTCTTCCAGCGGACGGTTGCCCAGCAGATTGGAAACGGCGCTCATAATGCTGATCTCCACCTGGGTATCCGTCATCATGGCGGCGCCGTTGGCCACGCGTTTTACCCGCTCGTTGAGATCAAACATGGTATGCACATCGCGCGCGCGAATGGCATAACGGACGGCGGCCTTGGCCTGCACCACATTGGGCGCGATACCGCCGGAATCGAGCATCGCATAGTGAATACGGCAGTCCTGCGGCACATGTTCGCGCAGGAACTGAACGCCGACGTTCATCAGTTCGACCGCATCCAGCGCGCTGCGGCCCAGATGGGGAGAGGCGGCGGCATGCGAAGAGCGGCCGGTAAAGCGGAAATCCATGCGGGTGTTGGCAAGAGAGAGCGGTTTCGCCACTTCATGGTGCGGACTGGGATGCCAGGTAATGGCGACATCCACCCCGTCAAACGCGCCGGCGCGCACCATAAATGATTTGGCCGCCCCGCCCTCTTCGGCCGGACAGCCGTAATAACGCACCCGCCCCGGCAGACCGGTTTTCTCCAGCCACGCTTTTATCGCCGTCGCGGCCAGCATCGCCGCCGATCCCAACAGATTATGCCCGCAGCCGTGGCCGTTGCCGTTGCCCGGCAGCGGACACGGCCTGGCGACGCCGGATGCCTGGCTGAGTCCCGGCAAGGCGTCATATTCGCCCAGAATGGCGATGATCGGGCCGCCTTCTCCGGCTTCCCCCATCACCGCCGTCGGAATATCGGCCACGTTTTCGGTTACGCGAAAACCTTGCTTTTTCAGCATCGCCGTATGCTCGGCCACGGAACGATACTCGGTGTAACAAATTTCCGGCATGCCCCAGACGCGATCGCTCAAATCACAAAATTCAGCCTTGCTTTCATCCACCAAGTTCCAGACTAACTCTTTATTTTGCATGACAATCCCCAGAATTTACCGTTGGATGGGACGACGGGCGTATCAGGCCCCGGAGATGTTCAGAATGCGACAAAAATAAGCGGCAATGCCAATGAGCAATTCACACCACCTATTCCAAAAATTCATAGTTTGGCGTCAGAATTTTTATGGCGGGCGTCGCTTGCCCGCAGGCTCCCGCTTGCGCAAGGAGGGCTATCAAGCAAGACCAAGCGCCGGGTTACTCGCCGGCCGATGGAAGACGTGAGAGAGAAAAAGCAAGCCGCGGAGACGCGCTCGCCGCGAAGCGGAGACAAGATAGACGGCGGGAGCAAAGTAGAGGCATTAACACACCGCCAGTTCCGGCAGGACGGAAGCCGCCGCCAGTTGCCAAAACTCTTCACCCTGACGGTTGCGCAGCGTGGGTTGCCGGTACAGGCGGATATCCAACGGCACATCCCAGTGGCTATCGCCCGCGCGAGCCAATTCACCGCTGGCAAGCTCATCTTTCACCAGACTCTCCGGCAGCCAGGCAACCCCGCTGCCGGACAGCGCCATCGCTTTCAGGTTTATCGACATGCTGTTTTCATAAATCGGCTCCAAAGGCAGCGGTTTGACGCTCAGCATCTGCGCCAGCGCATGGGCAAAAAACGAATGCTTGCCATAACTCAACCAGGGAACCGCATCGCGTGAAAAACCGATGGGATAAAGCGGGCGTCCTTGGCTATCCGGACGACACACCGCAATCGCGCGTTCGGCGCCCAGCGTCAGCATGGGGTAAGCGGAAAGCTGCTTGATTAACGATACCGAATCATGCGCATACGTCAGCAGGAAATCCGTCTCGCCGCTGTGCAACAAAGAAATATGTTCAACAAAAGTCGGCTTTTGATCGCACAGACGAATGTAACCCATGCGCTGCTGGCTATTAACATGCTTGAACCACTCAGGGAAAAAGGTCAGCGACAAGGTATTCAACATGGCGAAGCGCAGAACGGCGGTGCGTTTCTCATAGCGCTGATGCATATTGCTGCGCAAATGCGCCATGGCAAACACGGTTTCATTCGCGGTAGCGAGAAACTCCTGGCCTTCCGGCGTTAAGGTGACGGGATAGGTTTTACGATCGAATAACGGCACGCCAAGCCACTCTTCCAACTGGCGGATGCGGCGACTGAGGGCTGATTGTGTGATATGGCGCTCATTGGCAGCACGAGTGAAGCTATAGCAACGTGAGACACTGAGGAAATCTTCAAACCATTTCAATTCCATTGCAGGAAACCTCTGTCTGGACGAAAGGGAACAAAGTATTTTCAACTAGTGATTAATTTATAAGCAAGAAACGCGCCACATTTCAAGACGTATTAAATCAGCGCGTTATCATTATTTTTAACAGAAACCACGACATTGATAGAACAAAAAATCAACGTTGATGCACAATAAAAGTGCGGCCCGGCAGTGTGCAGGTACAAGATGCACGGGCGACATCATCATTCCCCCGTTCTCGCCGAACAGAATATGCGCTTCACCGGCTTTCATTTCAAAATCGCCCAGTCAATACGCGCACGCCGGGATTTCGTTTTTGAATAGCTAGCGCCTGTAGCGGCATAACCTTCTCCAGGATTCCTGCGCAAAAACGGCCGACATCGCGGCGTACGTCCGGCGAATAAGCACAATCTACTTTTATATCAGCCGATTAGCGATGAATTTCCAGATAGTAGTCGTCCGACAGCAATTCATAGCTCGACGAACGAGGCACGGGCGCGTAGTTTTTCCAATCGTAGATATACTCATTGTCTCCGTTTCTTTCAAACACAACCGAGTGGGCTTCACTGACTTCACCTTGCACCGACACAATAGCCAAATCAGGCAGGTCACTCCAGTCGACATCCTGATCGTGCCTGGTGGCTTCAACCCCCATGGATTCAAGAATGTCCTTCGCCTCGATAAAGGTTAATCCTCTTTCACCGTCGAAATCCGCCACCGACGCCGCCTGATCACGCGCTTCCTTATAAGGTACGCCCGCCACCGGTAGCTGTCAACGAAGTTGTCACCCTTAATGCGTTTTCAGGCTGCTTTTTCTGATGCGTTTTGTGGCTTATCCGGATTCAACATCACCACGCCTTCTCGCTGCCATTGACGACATTGCCTTGACCATCGACCCGGTCTGGCTTTCCTCGCCGCTTCATACACCGCTTTCCTGTTTGCCAGCAGACTTATATCTTGCCCCTGGTGGCGCTGTTCCGGTGTGACATAACCGATGCCACTATGTCGATGCGCTTCGTTATACCAGCGGCTAAAGCGTTCAACCCATCGTCTGGCTTCATCAAGTCCCGTGAAGCCCGCTGACGGCCAGCCCGGCACATATTTTAACGTTCTGAACAATGACTCCACGAACGGATTGTCGTTACTGACCCGAGGCCGACTGTGCGAACCCGTGATATTCAGCTCTTCCAGTTTTGCCTTTAACGTTTGGGACTTCATCGGCCCACCGTTGTCGGCATGCAGCACCAGCGGTTGCCGGTAGCATCGTTCTCGCAGCACGGCACGGTGCAGCAACGCGGCAGCGTGCTCACCGCTCTCCTCTTCATGAACCTCATAACCAACGATTTTCCGGCTAAAAATATCTTCTATCAGGTACAGATAAAAATAACGGCCTCGTACCCGTGACGCGCACCACGTCACATCCCAGGTCCAGACCTGACGGGGCGCAGTGGCATGGTAGCTGGTCGGCTTACTGAGGGTTACCGGCGCCCGGCTACGACCGCGATGATGAACCTGACCATGGCGCCGGAGTATCCGGTAAAACGTTGATTCGCTTGCCAGATAGATGCCATTGTCCGCCAGACGCGGTACGATCTGCGCAGGGGGCAGGCTGGCGTATTCCGGCTGGTTACACACGGCCAGTACCTGCTGTTCCTCCGCCAGCGTCAGTTTATTGCCCGGGGTCGGACGTACTGCGATGGGACGCCGATCTTCGGCCTGCCTGTGCCATCTCTTCCAGGTTCTCAGGCTGATATTCACTTCCCGGCAGGCCGGAACCAGACGGGCCCCCTGGTTCATCGCCTCCCGTATCCACTGGATAAATTGCACGCGTTCAAGGACGGGCGTCAGTCGTCCTCGTCTTCCATCCCGTAGTAACGGTTGAGCTTTTTTCGCAGTACCAGCAAGGCGGCAGCCTCCGCCAGCGCTTTTTCTTTTCGCGCCAGTTCACGTTTAAGTTGTTTGTTTTCTTTAGCCTGTTGCTTTAACTGCGCTTTATCCGCAGGGCTATCGTTATTCTGTTCGATAAAAGCCTGCTTCCACTGTGCTATTTGCTGTGGGTAGAGTCCTTTGCGACGACAGTATTCCCCTAATTCCGCCTCACTGAGCGTGGCGGTTTCAACAATGACGGCAAAACGGGCTTCGCTCGACCATTGCTCAGTAGTTTTATTGGCTCCGGGCACCGGTTTCCCCTCCAGTCTGGCCTGATTACGCCAATTATACAGGGTTGCGTCAGAAATCCCCTCCTGCTGAGCCAGCAAGGAGACGGTCATGTTGTAAGGCGGCAATAATTTTGCCAATACCGCGGCTTTACGTTCCGGTGAATAACGTTTCATATCAGGCTCCATTGTCCCCATTTAGATTTTCAACAGGGGGTGACAACTATCCTGACAGAGGGGGCCACCATCGCAATACAGGCCACCACGCATCCCGGCTCACTCCATCCTTCTGCGCGATCAAAACGTAATGTCGGCCCATGTGATGAAGCGCTGCTGGTCGGATAAGAGACCTCATGCGACGGCATCAGTGCCGAATAGCCTTGAGCAAGATGACTTAAATTGCCATAGCCGGGCATGGCGGCAAAACCGGCGGGGAAATACGGCGCTTCCGGCGGCGCATACTGGTAACTATTGGCATTATGATAAGCGTCAGCGTTGTCATACCCATGGTTTACGGCATGCGTATGGACGTATCGGGAACTATCGGCATTATGATAAGCATTGGAAGACTCACCGCTTGCAGACTGCGTATCGTCTGAAACCGCAGTATTGTTAACCGCGTCTCTCAATCGCTGATATGCATCTATGTCATAAAAACAGGGATTTATATTAAACATTTGATTCCTCCTGAAAAATGGTTTTCCTAAACAGCCACAATGTTTGAACGTGTCATTGATAACGACCGCACAAAAATCTCAGCTTGTTAAGTGGTTCAAACCGCGTTTAGTTCCATCTGATATGACATCGTCATGTGCAAAGCAGTACGTGTCGCCGTCGTGCGCCGGAAGGTTGATGAAATAACGTTGATGAAATGAAGTCTGTTGACGCGGCTGTAGCGTGAAAGCATGTTGCCGCAAGGCCGCTATATCTGGTCCGGCATTCCTGATTTGCCTCTGCCCCTGCAACGCCATCCGCGTTATTACCCTCAAAGTTTGCGAAGCGTTTTCAGTTTTTACCGGTGTCAGTTTATAGGCCGCTGGGCTAGTATAGCGGTAGAAAAAAGCCTTAATATCTAACGCGTCGCGAACGACGAACCGGCTGTCGGCTTATCGACAATCATTTGATTTATTTGCACTGATTTTCATTTTCAGCAGAAGCGTGTAGGTTATTTGCACCAAAAACATCCGTGCATTATAACCGGTGCCTTAAAACACCCAGTCAGTGAGACACTGTGATACCCGATGAAAACAATAAAAATCACAATTAACTTTAAATTCAATGGACTAAAAAACATAATCGCATGAAAACCACCGATAACATCGATAACCACACGCCAATGATGCAGCAGTATCATTTGACATGACATAACAAACTAATAAATAACAGTTTATTATCTATCACCATGTCTTTGATATACTGATGGGCTACATTTCATAAAAGAAAGGGACTATTTGATTCGTTTCTGTAGGCAGAAGAAATATTATGAGTAAAACCACTTAACGCATTCAAAACTCAAGGGCTTTCTTCAATCTTACTTTGAATATCCTTTTCGCTCATTCAATCATTCAAATCCATTAAGAATATTTTATTCTAATAAGTTATACACGATCACCATTCGCTATAAAAACGACTGTTTCAAATACCATTTTGAAAGGCATCATAGACTTCGCCAGATACTATTGCCGTTGTTACAATGCCTATTTGAAAAACCTAATTATTTTTAATAAAATCTGCTGCATTATTAGTTATGAAATCATTTATACTTGCAGGTATGGTTATCCTCGGACCGGAAAAAAGGAATATACTCTCATCATTTATTTGAAATTTTTGCTTATACGGTAATATATCACCTACTGCCTTTTGAAGTGATAGCAAAAAAGCACAAAACATTTCCAAATGATATTTACCTCTGATATAGAAACGTTCATCAATAGTGTTAATCATTGATTCAATTTCATCATATTGATGCAAATATGCAGATATATCACATTTTGTTTTATCCATAAAATATTCTACCAAATTTTGATAATTACCTTTTAATTCAAAATGGATATTACATTTATCATCAAAATAAAATAAATCGCTGAATTTCATATTATTTAACACTGGCCTACTAATATTCCTCCTGGCTATAAAGGCAAAAATCATAATATCCTTTACAACTTGGTAAAATGTTTTCTCCGCCTCCTTATATGACTCTAATAACTTCATATAAAGCTCATTATTACTGTTCTCTAAATTTGTCATATCGAAACACTCACGACAAATTGAAATGAGGACTTGTTCACAGGAAACATAGTTTTCTATTGAATAATATAAAGACTGATGCATATCCTCTGTAAGAACATAACTATGATCATCAAAAAAATCATCAATATCTTTGTCAACAAAAAATATTATCCTATTTTTGTCATTGCCCCTTTCAATTAGTTCATTTCTAAAACTAAATACTTTTTTCTTGTTTCCACAGACAACGGTCCTTATGTTAACTGAATCTGCTACCAATCGCCTAATCATTCCATAATACAATTTATTGTCGCATTTCCCTTCATAATAAACATGCAATGTGTTGATTGTATTATTCATTTTAGTTAATAACATATGTAAAGCTGTTTGAGGAGACTCTAAGGCACTATCCATTAAATCTAAAAAACTCATAACTCCTCCATCAATGTGCCAATACCTTTTGCATATTTTTTGAGGCTGTTATGATAAATGAATGGTGAATGTGTTACTGCAAATATTCCTTCACATAACCCCGTGTTTTTAACATCTTCAAGGAAAGTACTTTGCCATTCTAAAGAGAGAGACAACTCAGGTTCATCTATTATCATTATAAAATCCTTCCCATCACCCAAATATAACTTTGAGAAAAGTGAAATTATTTGTTTCTCTCCTGATGATAGAGTCTCCCACTTTATAGTTTTTGTTTTATCATCATTGTTTTTTGTAGGTGTAATACTTATTGCAAATTTTACTCGATCAAAATACAATTCTTTATTGACCAGATACTTATTGCAAACACCTATAAATTTAATAAGATTACCCTCATTTTCTGACTGTAATCTATGCAACTCAAGAAGTTTACCTATGAAATAGAAAATAACTTTATCTGGTTTTTTCTCCCCTTTGCCCCTTCCGTAGTGCCTAGTATTTTTCCTGATTTCTTCTTTGACCTGTGATGACAATGTTTCACTATCTACACGAGCCAATATTTCTTCAAATTCCTTTTCTGAAACAGAAGATAAATGTTCATTCGGAACAAAATCCTCATAACGATTACCTAAAATATCTTGAAGGGATTGGGCGATAAGTTCACGTAATTTGTTTCTAAAATCAGAACTAAGTTTATGCATAGCATGATTTAATAAGCTCTCAACATCCTTCATACCAAACTGGACGATACCATCAGCATCGACATTCTCCTCAAGGTAGCTCGGCAGTTTGGTGGAATTAGGGAATATCATTTCAAGGTCTTGTTCTATTCTACGATATGTAGGCAAATACATAAGAGAACAGTTGACTTTTTCATTAATAAATGAAATGGCCTTCATTAAACTTGAAAGCTCCATATCTGTCTCATCGTCAAAAATCACATTACTATCTAACCAATAATCATTTATATAGTCTGCGATGAGTTCTATAGGGGGTATTGGATTACCCATGCTTTTAAAATCATTTCGTATTTTATACATTACATCCTTATCATGAGCTTTACTTATATCATTTCCTAATGTGTTTTTTATAAAGTCATGAACATACATTTTAAGTTTGTAGGAAAGACCACTTTTAGTTTTACTTACATTCCTATTTCTTCTGCTACTTTTTTTATCCAAATATTCAATAATAGATATTTTAGGAAATGAACATCTTTCACCATCTATAGTGATTGTGATATTCTCATAATCATATTCAGAGAGCTTTACCCAATCAGCTTTTAACAAGTAGTATGTCATTGACAGGATTGTGCTTTTACCTGTACCATTCTCGCCAACAATAATGAAGCTATTATCCTCGATATCTATCGAGTAATTGTTTTCTCCATTTAATTTACTTATTTGTATACTATCAATATTCATTTTTACCGCACCTTATTTATACTAAATTAGTTAACTCTAAACATTATAACTCTTACATAATAAAAAAACCATACGTTCAATAATAGGTTATAGGAGCAAGGGCTAACTTATCGAAGCTACGCTTCTCAAGTTGACCTTGCTTTTCTTCCCTTCGGTTGAAAAGGAAAACAAATTCGTTCTTTAGATGTTCACATAGCTACTTCCCAGCTTCACATCTTGAAAACGAAGACTGAAGAACACTGACTTCCAGAAGGAAGTTGGCCACAGGTTGTAAACCCCACCATAAATGTGATATCCATCACACTTTCAATAATTAAAGCTAAATCCTATTGATGTTATAATAATAAAATGCACATAGAAAGTCATTTCCCTTCGCAAGGAGTCATTAGTGGGTGAAGAACGCAAGAACATCAATCATAATACGCATATAGTTTTATATGATGAGGTAAGTGGTCTTTGCCCAAAATGCTTTAAACCTTTAATGGTTCAGAATGGCAAACGAAAAATAAAGCTCTATGAAGTAGCACACATATATCCTTTTTCCCCACGTGAAGAGGAAAAGGATTTACTTAAAGATGAGCAACTTCTTTGCGATGATGTTGATAGCGAAGATAATTTAATTGCCTTGTGCAGAGACTGTCATAAGTTGTTCGACAACCCAAGAACGATTGCGGGTTATCGGGAAATGTACGCTATCAAAAAGCAGTTGAGACAAGCAGCACAAATCAAAAACAGCCAATTTAATTTTAAGATTGAAGAAGAGATCAAAGAGATAATTGATATACTATCAACTCTTGAACCAAGTGAGGGTTCTCAATTATCGTACAAAGCTATGAGAGTTGATGATAAAATTCTTCCCGACTCTGGCCCTGCATTCAAGATAAAGGTCAAAGCTCAAGTTGCTTATTTTTACACTGAAATAAAAAAATTATTCCAACAACTCGACCAACGAGTTCCAAACACATCAGAGATAATATTCAACGAAGTTAAAACATACTATTTGATTTTAAAAAGAGAGAATTTATCTCAATCCGAAATATATAACCATTTGATTAATTGGATAAAAACAAACACAAAGGAAACTAATAGTGTAGCCGCCGAAGTTTTGGTGTGTTTTTTCATCCAAAATTGCGAGGTTTACTCATGATTACACCAAGTAAATCTATCTCAATCCAAGATTCAATATTATACAAGATGACAATCATCTTAGAAACTGAGTTTAACGAAATTAAGATTACTGATTTATACGAAAAAACATCAAGCAACTTTTCATCTCTGGACGAATTTGTTTACTCACTCGATTTTTTGTTTATTTTAGAGAAAATCATACTAAACCCAGCTAATGGGACGGTAATAAAATGCTAAAGAACATATACTGTGAAAAATTAATTAGAAAAGAACTGATTTTCAAAAATGGTTTGAATGCCATATTGGGACCTAAAAATGGTGCCAACTCTATCGGTAAATCATCAGTTCTAATGTTAATTGATTATGTTTTTGGTGGTGATGATTTTATCACCCTATGCAAAGACGTTATTTCTCAAGTTGGTCATCTAAACATCGAATTTACTTTTGAATTTGATGGAAAATCCTATCACTTTATAAGAAATACCGAAACCAATAATAGTGTGTTTTTTAGAAAAAACGAAGAAAAATTCGAGTGGTCAATTGAAGATTTTAGAATCTTCTTAGCTCATAAATATGGTTTTTCATCAAACGATCCTTCATTAAGAAATTTAGTTTCCAGATTCACGAGAATTTGGGGAAAAGATAATTACAATCCAAATAAACCTCTTCTACGTTATACCGGTGAAGGATATGCATCTATCAAAGAATTTCTCATTAAGTCCTTCGGCTATTATAACTTAATTGAAGAAATTGAAAAAAAGAAAGCCGAAAACGAAGTAAACAGAAAGAATATTGATATAGCGTTCAAGCAGGGTTTTGTCAAAAAAGTAAATTTAAAAGAATATAGGCAAGCAAAACAAGATTTAAATGTTATCGAAAATAAAATTGACACTATAAAAAAAGATCTAGACCTTTTTGCAGCCAACATAAAAGCTATCCTTGATGAAAAAAGCCTAAGTTTAGCCATCGAAAAAGATAAATATCTCAAACAAAAATACTCTCTCGAAAGTAAGTTATTTAGAATTGAAGAAAATATTTCTGATACAAAGCCTATTCCAAAAAGATATTTCAGCAAAGTTGTCGATTTTTTCCCAACTGTTAACATTGATAAACTAAATGAAGTCGAGGGTTTCCATTTATCAATTTCAAAAATCTTGAGTGATGAGTTAAAAAAAGAAAAAGAACGTCTTATATTCCAATTAAATGAGATTGATGCTGAAATTTGTATAATTGATCTCAAAATCAAAGAAATAGCTGCATCAGTCGATAGACCAGACGAGATTATTGATGAAGTTTTGTCATTATCTATAAAGAAAAAAGAAGTTGAAGATACGGTTAATTACAGAGAGCGCCAAGATGCTCTTAAACAAGCATCAAGCACTATAAAGGTAGAATTAAAAGAAAAGACAGAAGAAATTCTGTCAAAAATATCTAAACTATTAAACGAGAAACTCAAATTATACAACACAAAATTCTATGGTTCCGACAGAATACCACCACAGATCATTTTCAGTGATACAAATTATATTTTCGAACATCACTCTGACTCTGGGACAGGTAAATCTTATGCGAATATGCTGGCTTTGGATGTGAGCTTTTTACATACAACAAAATTACCCATAGCAATTGAAGATTCAATTGTTTTCAAAAACGTTGAAGTCGCAGCTATAGAAAAAATAGTTAATACATTAAACACTATTGATAAACAAGTTTTTATATCACTCGATCAATTAAATATTTATAGTGAAAAAACAAGATCAACTTTGAGAAAGGCAAGCTTTATGCGTATAAGCAGAAAATACCCTGCATTCAAAGTTTCATGGAACATTCAATCCAACAACAAATAATTATTTATAATGGCTTCCATGTACTAATGTGGTGGCCATTATTATATTGTTTATTACAAAATAACACCTTCACATTGACATCCCTCTCGAATTAAATATAAATAAGAACATAAGGAATATTTTTCTGATAGAAAAAACGAAAGGAATTCGTATGGGAAATAGTTTTAATAAAATATATGATAAAGAATCACCTGAAAGCTTGTTAAGAACACATTGCATCAGTGTTAGGTTGAACCATGAAGAACTACAACTTCTCAATGCAAGGCGTGGCGACAAAAGTAAAGGTGAATGGTTTCGCTTGGCTTTTCTCGATAAACTTCCAGTAGCTGTGCCGCCTATCAACATAGAAGCCTGGAAATCCCTCAGCGAAATTTCACAAAAGCTGAACAAGCTACTTATCCATCTCGAAAGTAAAAGCACTGGTGGTGAGCTTACCAAGACAGAAATCTTCGCAGTCAAGCGCCAAATTTCTGAGCTTCGCTCATGCCTTACAGCTACAAGCACATCTGTTAGGTAGCTTGAATGAAAGGAATGCAAAAAATCAAAAGAGGGAAAATCTTCAACGGATTAATTTCTTATTTATTAAAACCTGCTTCGCACCATAAGTCAGAACCGTACCCCCTCTGTCAGGATAGTTGTCACCCCCTGTTGAAAATCTAAATGGGGACAATGGAGCCTGATATGAAACGTTATTCACCGGAACGTAAAGCCGCGGTATTGGCAAAATTATTGCCGCCTTACAACATGACCGTCTCCTTGCTGGCTCAGCAGGAGGGGATTTCTGACGCAACCCTGTATAATTGGCGTAATCAGGCCAGACTGGAGGGGAAACCGGTGCCCGGAGCCAATAAAACTACTGAGCAATGGTCGAGCGAAGCCCGTTTTGCCGTCATTGTTGAAACCGCCACGCTCAGTGAGGCGGAATTAGGGGAATACTGTCGTCGCAAAGGACTCTACCCACAGCAAATAGCACAGTGGAAGCAGGCTTTTATCGAACAGAATAACGATAGCCCTGCGGATAAAGCGCAGTTAAAGCAACAGGCTAAAGAAAACAAACAACTTAAACGTGAACTGGCGCGAAAAGAAAAAGCGCTGGCGGAGGCTGCCGCCTTGCTGGTACTGCGAAAAAAGCTCAACCGTTACTACGGGATGGAAGACGAGGACGACTGACGCCCGTCCTTGAACGCGTGCAATTTATCCAGTGGATACGGGAGGCGATGAACCAGGGGGCCCGTCTGGTTCCGGCCTGCCGGGAAGTGAATATCAGCCTGAGAACCTGGAAGAGATGGCACAGGCAGGCCGAAGATCGGCGTCCCATCGCAGTACGTCCGACCCCGGGCAATAAACTGACGCTGGCGGAGGAACAGCAGGTACTGGCCGTGTGTAACCAGCCGGAATACGCCAGCCTGCCCCCTGCGCAGATCGTACCGCGTCTGGCGGACAATGGCATCTATCTGGCAAGCGAATCAACGTTTTACCGGATACTCCGGCGCCATGGTCAGGTTCATCATCGCGGTCGTAGCCGGGCGCCGGTAACCCTCAGTAAGCCGACCAGCTACCATGCCACTGCGCCCCGTCAGGTCTGGACCTGGGATGTGACGTGGTGCGCGTCACGGGTACGAGGCCGTTATTTTTATCTGTACCTGATAGAAGATATTTTTAGCCGGAAAATCGTTGGTTATGAGGTTCATGAAGAGGAGAGCGGTGAGCACGCTGCCGCGTTGCTGCACCGTGCCGTGCTGCGAGAACGATGCTACCGGCAACCGCTGGTGCTGCATGCCGACAACGGTGGGCCGATGAAGTCCCAAACGTTAAAGGCAAAACTGGAAGAGCTGAATATCACGGGTTCGCACAGTCGGCCTCGGGTCAGTAACGACAATCCGTTCGTGGAGTCATTGTTCAGAACGTTAAAATATGTGCCGGGCTGGCCGTCAGCGGGCTTCACGGGACTTGATGAAGCCAGACGATGGGTTGAACGCTTTAGCCGCTGGTATAACGAAGCGCATCGACATAGTGGCATCGGTTATGTCACACCGGAACAGCGCCACCAGGGGCAAGATATAAGTCTGCTGGCAAACAGGAAAGCGGTGTATGAAGCGGCGAGGAAAGCCAGACCGGGTCGATGGTCAAGGCAATGTCGTCAATGGCAGCGAGAAGGCGTGGTGATGTTGAATCCGGATAAGCCACAAAACGCATCAGAAAAAGCAGCCTGAAAACGCATTAAGGGTGACAACTTCGTTGACAGCTACCGCAAGATAGAAAAAAGAATCAAGTACGCGACAGATGGAACAATCATCTCAACGGTATGGGATATCTACTATGAAGACGGGAAGATTGCTCGTACAGGGCTGGATACAGAAGAAATGGCACAAGAGATTATGGAATATCTTGAAATGACAGATAAATTCGAAGCAAAGCAGCATCACCGGAATGAGCCAAATTAATAGATGATTACTTGAATAGCAAGGACGCTACCTAACTTAACTAATTCCATACACCATATAAAGGGAGTTCACGCCCATTATCTTTCACCAAATATCGGTCGAATTGGTATAATCCAGATATGGCACATCGTAGCCTTCGGATGTATTCATCATAATCAGAATTCCCATTATCGACCAAAGACTGACATATAGACCATATTATATCCTGTCTTTCCTGGAACGGAAAAGGTATATCATTGTCTTGATACATTTCGTAAAGACATACGATAGCGAAAGCAAAATCATCAAGATTAAATCTTGAAACAATATCACTGTATGTCTTTAGTTTATTAGCGTTTATCTTATCTTCAACAAAAGCCAGAGCTGACAATGCTGCTATATGTTTGTAATCTAAATAAGAAAGCTCTTTCTCAAAAAAGCTATCCACTGATACTTCATTGTTAAATACTTTTTTCAGATCAAGGTAGAACTTATTACTCATCTCATCTGTTCCTTTTTATTCTCCTATCCGATGTAGATAACATATCAGTGATAAATGTCAAAAGGATTCAATGAAGAAGTATTTCATACATATTTCCCTTCCCTATCTACCTTTCAAGCAATTCTATCTGGATGTTCAATGGCCAATGGTTCTTTATCAAGCTTAACGCCAAATAATGTGAAATCATGCTCAGTAAAAGGAAGATCCCTAATCAAATTAAAATAGTAAAAAAACAATATTCGGTTTGTATTCATTGATAGTTTGAATATTGCGCCAGAATGTACCCCACCCAGAGTCTTCTCTGTAATACTTGTTCTGTAGGCTTTTCTTTTTTCATTTTTTCTATCCCACCCATGCTTTACAGACCAATTATTCATAACAGAGATCAACTTTTTGCGTTCTTTTTTTGAGTGCATAAGGCTATGACCACAATAGACATTCCTAATCTCCGTGATAACATCAATTTCTTGCTCAATATATTTTAACCATCTTTTTACTTCTTCACCATGCTTCTTGCTTTTCTTTAACCTCATAAATCTTGCATTGATAAGCTTCTTATATGGATTACTACCTAATGTTTTATAATTAGAGCGGTCATTCCAATATGCATTAGAGAGTCCTTCTATTGAATTAGCAAAGTATCCAACCGTAATGGGCATATCATCAATAGATATTCTAACCCCCATGCAATATATCGCTAGAGATTTCCTTAAAAGTTCATTCCTCCATTGTGGATATGATGAAAAAGGAAATTTAGAGACCTTAGCCATAAATTTTAAAAAGACTTTTCCATCAAAAACCTGATAACCTCGTTCAAAAAAATAAGTGTTATTTCGAACAGCATAAGGATCATCAGCACTTTCTCCGAAATACAAAGTGAGCCATTGTAATAAACTCCATTCCACGACATTTCCATCTATGCTTTTTAGACAATAACCATAACCTTTTTCAATTCTGCCATCTTCAAAGTTAATGAGATACTCCCTATCTTTGAAAACAAAATTAATAGTGCTAATGCCGTTAGTTTTAATTCTACTTGTTTTAAAGTGAGATAAATGTTCATTTCGCAGTAGCATACTTATTCCATTAAAAATTACTTATATTAGATATCTAAGTTTGAGAAAATCCCAACCATGAATTAAGTATTCAAAGCATCATTCAGCATATTTTTTTCCTCTTCAGCATTCGTTGAAAGAATAATGTTTTTTAACGCCGAAGAAAATACTAAGTGCCAGATAGTTCGTCCATTTTTACTATCCCATTCCATAAAGAGAGCTTTCTCAACAGAGATCCAGACAACTTCGGCATTAGGCTCTAAAAGAAGTTGTCTGAAATCATCATCAGGGATAGTAAGCGCATGGGATATGATTTTACTTTCAGAACCACTATCGCTGGTGATTCGCCAGAATGGTTGAGGTTCAATGAAATCTGAAAGGCAGGTAAAAGCTAATCCCCGGACTTGTGCAGCGTGCATAGTGCTGCTTACTCTGTGGTTATCTCGCCAGGAACGAAGATCTCTTAAGAGATAATTTACCCGTTGATTCCGGGCTTTGCTATCCTCAGTTTGGTATTGAATATATTGAGGGCCGCCACCGTTCTGTCGATATCTCGCTAACGTTTTGACACTTATGCCAAGGTAAAGAGCTGCCAAATCTACGCTCAAAGTAGCGTCATCAGGTATTTCGCTGAACAGTTTCCAAACTTCGGACAGTTCTCTCAATGTTTCAATAACACTCATCCATTACTCCTTGTTTTAAGACAATGGCGGGTATTTGGAAGAAGCCAGTAGTGCATTGTATAACGTAGGCGCAGTCATCAACATATGCAATTCAATACGTTGTAGAGCCTCGTAAACCCTATCTTCGTCAGGAACAGCATAACGCTCTGTTGGATCTGTCGTGTTGCGGTGGTTAAGCAATCTTTTGACCACCGCATACGATGTTAGCTCCTCTGCAACGCGGCCAAAGGTCCTACGGAGGTCATGCATACCAAGTTTGGCAATATCTGCATCCTGACAAAGATATTCTCGCAAACTTTTACTGTCCGAATAGTGTCCTACTTTGCTCTTTGGCGAACGTGCGGGAAAAACCCATTTTCGCCTATCTAGACGAGTTTCGGAATCAAACACAATATCCCGTCTGTCTTCTAGAATACGCTTTGATGCATCACAGATCGGAAGCTCATGATCATTACGGTTTTTAGTGTCGTAAAAGCGAATGATTCTGTTATCAAGATCAACATAGCTCGTCGTTTTAGCTTCTTCCTTTGTAAGAGACTCTCGCCAGCACAGAGAAGCTGTTTCTTCTTTCCTGGCACCTATGAGAACCGTCAACAGCAGGTAATCACAGCCTAAACGATTGAAACTTCTTTTGTTATGTAATGCTGTTAAAAATCGTCCAAGAGTATCTTTTGGCGAAAGCGGATTTCTGACACCTTTTGCTTTGTAGCTGTCTTCCAGTTCTGATCGAGTCCTGAACTTCTTCTGAACTTTCAAGATAGAGAATGGATTGTAGGACAAAGAGGGTTGTCGTTGCTGGGTCTGAGCATTCCCTGCTTCAATCTCGATTGCGTGTTTTACAGCAACGTTAGCCCAGCGGAATGTTTGCTCTGCGGCCGTCCTTGCTCTACTTGCGATTTCATCAAACTTGCGAAGAATTTCATTGCCTGTTAAATCCTTCACTCGAAGCCCTGACCATTCAGAAAGCCTGTTTTCTGCTTTGCTCAGCACATTAAGTGTGTTGGGTTTCGCTGGTTTAGATCTACCCATCAAATGATTTCTGTATTGAGCAAAGACTTCGCTGATAGTGAGTTCAGAAGCCTCTGTTTCTCGCTTGATTCTATTGGGATTCCTCTTTGTTGCGATCATGGTCTGAACCAACTGTCGGGCTACTTCACGAGCTTGATCGATATTCGGAAAATCAGAAACATTGCCAACTTTTACTTTGAGCACAGAACTAGGTTTCTTACCTTCACTCACACTACGATCACCGGAAGACACTCTTCTCTGGATTACATACGTTTTTTTCGTCAAACTTACCTTCACACCAAAACCTACTGGCGAATCACGGTGATCGTCAAAAACGATGTATGGCTTCTGTTGTAGGTTAACTTCGAAAACGACTTTTCCAGAGCTACTGAGTGCAGGCTTAACATTGATACTTAACTTGTTGATAATGAAAGACTGGCTGAGAGTTGTTTTCAAAGTATCACCACTGTTTGTAGCCCAAGAATGATTAGAAGGTAACCTATCACGTTTTAGGCTACAAGTGAGCTACAAATTTATGGGTTTATGTGCGTTTAAAAGGGTTTTACCTGGGGCCACATGAGCACTTGAAAGACTTAAAAAACGAGTAAAATCAATATGAATGAGTCTATTGACAAGGATCTATCAGACCACACCCCAATGATGCAGCAGTACTTCAAGCTGAAGGCGCAGCATCCGGAAATTCTGCTGTTTTACCGTATGGGCGACTTTTATGAGTTGTTCTATGACGATGCCAAGCGGGCATCGCAGCTTTTGGATATCTCGCTGACCAAGCGAGGCGCCTCTGCCGGTGAGCCCATACCGATGGCCGGCGTTCCCCACCATTCCGTCGAGAACTATCTGGCAAAGCTGGTGCAGTTAGGCGAATCGGTCGCTATCTGCGAACAGATCGGCGACCCCGCCACCAGTAAAGGACCGGTCGAGCGCAAGGTGGTGCGCATCGTCACGCCAGGCACCATCAGCGATGAAGCCTTGTTGCAAGAAAAGCAGGACAATCTGTTAGCCGCCATCTGGCAGGATGGCCGTGGATTTGGCTATGCCACGCTGGATATCAGCTCCGGCCGTTTCCGCGTGACCGAACCTGCCGATCGGGAAACGATGGTGGCGGAGCTGCAACGAACCAATCCGGCGGAATTGCTTTACCCTGAATCATTTGAATCCATGTCGTTGATTGAACATCGCCATGGGTTACGCCGTCGTCCGCTGTGGGAATTCGAACTGGATACCGCCCGTCAGCAGTTAAATCTGCAGTTCGGCACGCGCGACCTCATCGGGTTCGGCGTGGAACAGGCCAAACTCGCGCTGCGGGCCGCCGGCTGCCTGCTGCAATACGCCAAGGATACGCAGCGCACTTCGCTGCCCCATATTCGCGGCATTACCATGGAGCGCCAGCAGGACGGCATCATTATGGACGCCGCCACGCGACGGAATCTGGAACTGACGCAAAATCTCTCCGGCGGTACGGAGAATACGCTGGCCGCGGTGCTGGACTGCACGGTAACGCCGATGGGCAGCCGGATGCTAAAACGCTGGCTGCATATGCCCAGCCGGGACATCGATATTCTGACCAACCGCCAACAGGCTATCAGCGCACTGCAGGATCTCGGCGCCGAATTACAGCCCTATCTGCGGCAGGTCGGTGATTTAGAACGTATTCTGGCGCGTCTGGCGCTCCGCTCCGCCCGCCCGCGCGATTTAGCGCGCATGCGTCATGCTTTCCAGCAACTTCCCGACATTCGGGCGCTGCTGGCGCCAGTGGAAACCGCGTATGTCCATACGCTGGTCAGCCAGATTGGGCAGTTTGACGAACTGCGCGACCTGCTTGAACGCGCAGTAGTGGAGGCGCCGCCGGTGCTGGTGCGCGACGGCGGCGTGATCGCGACCGGCTACAACGTTGAACTGGATGAGTGGCGAGCGCTGGCGGATGGCGCCAGCGATTATCTGGACCGGCTTGAGATCCGCGAACGTGAAAAACTGGGGATTGATACGCTCAAGGTCGGCTTCAATGGCGTACATGGTTATTACATCCAGGTCAGCCGCGGTCAAAGCCATCTGGTGCCGATACACTATGTTCGCCGGCAAACGCTGAAAAACGCCGAGCGCTATATCATCCCGGAGTTAAAAGAATACGAAGACAAAGTCCTGACTTCCAAAGGCAAGGCGCTGGCGCTGGAAAAAGCCCTTTATGACGAATTGTTCGATCTGTTGCTGCCGCATCTGGCGGAACTGCAACAGAGCGCGGCGGCATTAGCCGAACTGGATGTGCTGGCGAATCTGGCTGAGCGCGCCTATACGTTAAACTATGTATGCCCGACGCTCAGCGATAAGCCCGGCATCAAAATCCTTGGCGGCCGCCATCCGGTGGTGGAGCAGGTTCTCAGCGAACCCTTTATCTCAAACCCGCTGTCGCTTTCGCCCCAGCGTCGTATGCTGATTATCACCGGCCCCAACATGGGGGGGAAAAGCACCTATATGCGTCAGGCGGCGTTGATCGTACTGATGGCGCACATTGGCTGTTTCGTTCCGGCGGATCAGGCGGTTATCGGCCCGGTGGACCGTATTTTCACGCGCGTCGGCGCGGCTGACGATCTGGCCTCCGGCCGTTCTACTTTCATGGTGGAGATGACCGAGACCGCCAATATCCTGCATAACGCGACAGAAAACAGCCTGGTGTTGATGGATGAAATTGGCCGCGGCACCTCGACCTATGACGGCTTGTCCCTGGCCTGGGCCTGTGCGGAAAATCTGGCTAACCAAATCAAAGCCATGACGCTGTTCGCCACCCACTATTTTGAACTGACCAATTTGCCGGAAAAAATGGAAGGCGTGGCGAACGTTCATCTGGATGCGCTGGAGCATGGCGATACCATTGCGTTCATGCACAGCGTGCAGGACGGCGCGGCCAGCAAAAGCTATGGACTAGCCGTAGCCGCGCTGGCGGGCGTACCGAAAGATGTGATTAAGCGGGCGCGGAAAAAGCTCAAAGAGTTGGAAACCTTGTCCAACAACGCATCGGCAAGCCATATTGACGGCGCGCAGCTTACGTTGCTAGATAGCGAAGAGCCGTCGCCGGCGGTGGAAGCCCTGGAATCGATCGATCCAGACACCTTGACGCCCCGCCAGGCGCTGGATTGGCTATACCGTCTGAAAAATATGCTGTAATAACCGGCGATATTGCTTACCGAAACAAGAAAGGCGCTGATCGCTCAGCGCCTTTTTTATCACTCAGCGTTATTCCGTCACGGGATCGCAATGCCGCCGCGCATCCATCCGAGCGCTACTATCGTCGTCCGCCACTAACGCCTTCGTCGTTCTTCCCTCTTCCATTGAAGGCCGCTTGGCGAAATGCGCCGAAAATTCCATAAATACCGGCGCGCCCTCAGAACTGATCTTCAGGTAATTCCGTTCCAACATGACATTCTCCGCCACCACAAAGGTTTTCCCGGTGACGCAATCGGCGAACGTCGCGGCATCCGCCATATAGCGATACATCCCTGTCATTGCCATTGGCGTGTCCGGCAGGGTCAAATCTGTTGCCTTCAGGCGATAGGAATAGGATGAATTGATAGGCACACCCTGTTGATCAAGCATTTCCAAATCATTATCCGACGGGCGGAAATAGCGTTTTTCACCACGGCTATTGGTTAACACCAGTTTATCCGCCGTGCGCCGCCATTGACCATACTCGGCAAAGGTGTTCGTTCCCTCACGCGTCGTCTGATAATGCTCCCGCAGAATAAACGTACCGTCCTTTTCCAAAAATAGTGACGTATCAATACCTTCACAATCAGCACAGGGCAATATTCCACGATAGCTCTGCGCCATCGGTTTTAATGGTTCCTCTTGCGCCTGTGAACGTGTATGGCACCCAATCAGTACAGATATGACTGCAACCAACAGCGCGCCAATCGCCAGTTTTTTCACCATTATTCTCCTACTGGGGTCGGCCTGTTATTATAACCGGCTATTTTACCGATGATTTCTTCTACTGTTTATCAACCAGCGCATAATAATCCTTATTGCCGCGCGGTTTGCCAGTCGGCAAATGTGATTTCCAGACTATTCTCACTGTCGGACAGCCAGATAGTTCCTTCCTGTAAGGTAGCCTGCAGCGTCATATTTCTCTTTGCCAAAGCGGCGAGTTGCGCCAGTTGACGATCGTCGAGAAAATAGATTGCCAGGTTGCTATAACCCGATACTTTACCTGCAATATTTTGCCGCCACACCTGCGCGGCACGTTCGCCATAGGCGTACAGTACGACCGAACGAGACAGGCTACAGGCTTTTTTCAGCCGCTTTTCATCCGGCAACCCCAATTCGATCCATTTTTCCAGTTCCAGCGTATCATTCCGCAACCAGATTTCCGGCTCGTCGTCGGCGCTCAGGCCTTTGGTAAAGCGTAAATTCTCATCCGCATGGCAGATCCAGGCCAGCAAACGCAACATCATCCGCTGTTCCGTTTCTGAAGGATGCTGGGCGATTGTCAGGTTAGCATCATGGAAAAAATGGCGATCCATGTCCGCAATATTAATCGCTGCCTTATACACCGTTGCTTTTAATGCCATCTGTTACCTCATCTTTATCCGCAGACAGTGTACTTGAGTTGGGACTATCCTCACAGTAAAGGTGATTGCTGTTATGAAACAGACAGATTGGAATACTGATATCCTAATACAGCCTATGCTATAGTCGATTTGATAAATAGAGTTTATCTTCGTAGGCTTACAACATCCGCCGCAGTGAGCACGAGGATGCATTGAATGCCTACCGGGTTAGGCTTTCAGGGGAGGATATAGTGCAAGAATACTGTGAATTAGTACGCCGCGTGTACGCGGAGATCGCCAGCGGCGATCTGGGCTATATACCCGACTCGCTGGGTTGTGTATTGAAGACCCTGGATGACATTGCTGCCAACAGCGAATTGCCATCCTCTGTCAGGGAACAGGCGGCTTATGCCGCCGCCAACTTATTGGTGAGCGATTATGTCAATGAGTAACGAATATCAACCCATCAACTGTGATGATTACGACAATCTGGAGGCCACCTGCCAGCAGAATTTGATATTGACGCTGGAACTGCGTAGTGGTGAAACCGTTATCGGTAAAGCCAGCGACATGATCTCACGTAAACATGTTGAATATTTAGTGATCGAAGAGTCTGGTTCGACGCGCGAACTTCGTCTCGATCACATCGTCAGCTTTAGCCACCCGGAAATAGGGAAAGTGGTGGTCAGCGAATCCTGAGCCGTATCGGCTCTTCCAAACGGACAACCAACGTTGTCCGTTTTTATTTCAGCGGTTGTCCTTCAGCCAGCCAATACGCCAACACGGATTGCCTTCTTTCGCCTGGCCTTCCAGGGTCACAAACCAACCGAGCGCGGCGATCAACTGGTCATTATAGAAAACCAAGGGCGTACGATCGCGCAACCACGGCGGCACGCCCAGTTCCTGCCACAGTTTTTTCATCGATCGCCCGCCTGCCCGTCCCGCCATATGCACCCGCCCGCCGGCACAGAAACGGATACTGACCTGTTCTTCCGCATTCGGCCGGCGTACCCGCATGCCATCATCCGTCAATGACAGCACGCCTGCGCCATCGGGCAGCGTGAGCGGCGCGAACGGCGGCGTCCATGTCAATACACAGGCTTTCAGCGATTGCATCAGCGGCAGCACATAAAGATGCTGCCGGAAGCGTCGAATCTGCCGCTGATTAAGCCGTAGCACCGGATCGGCATCCTGACGGCTAACGGCGACCTCATGCCATAACCGTTGCAGTTGATCGCGAGCAGGCATCTGCGCCCCCCGTTCCGCCAGCCAACGGCGCAGCAATGCAAATCGCCGCACCGGGTTGAACGGCAGTAAACCTTCTATGCTCAAAGAACCATCCGGCTGACACAGATCCTGCAATGAGTCGGCCAAAAGCTCATCAAGCAATTGTTCCTGCTCGGCGCAGAGCTGCGCGCTGCGCGCAACCGCCGTAGGGAAATGCGGCCAGCGTTCGGTTAACTGGGGAAGTATCTTCCGGCGCAGAAAGTTACGATCGAAGCGTTCATCCTGATTGCTGTCATCCTCGATCCAACTCAGCCGGTGGCATCGCGCATACTTATCCAACTGTTGGCGAGAAAAGCCTAATAAGGGGCGCAGCAGCGTATGGTTGCCCAGTGTCGTTCTGGCGGCCATCGCTGAAAGCCCGGCGGGACCACTGCCCCGCTTGAGCGCCAGTAAAAACGTTTCACTCTGATCGTCAAGATGCTGCGCCGTCAGCAGAATCTCATCGTCCAGTAAATGAGTATTCAGCGCCCGGTAGCGCGCCTCCCTTGCCGCCGCCTCAACCCCGCCGTTTTGCGCATCGACAGTCACGGTAAGCTCGGCAAACGGCACCTGCCATTGGCGACACTGCCGACGACAGTGCTCCGCCCAGCTATCCGCCAGCGGGCTTAATCCGTGATGAACGTAAGCCGCGCGCAGCTCAATATTGTCGCGTTGACGTAACGTCACCATCAAATGCAACAACACGCTGGAATCCAACCCGCCGCTGTAAGCCACCAGCATCTGCCGATATTCAGCCGTCTGCGCGCTAAGGGAAGCCAGCAAAAGGTCGTCGAGCGGAGTACCGTTATTCACCGGGTCAAATCTCATACAGTTCTAAAGGCAATCCATCCGGATCGCTAAAGAAGGTAAAGCGTCGCTGCGTGTCAGGATCGATGCGCACCGGCTCACAAACCACGCCCGCCTGAGCGAGCGCGGCGCTAGCCTGTTCCACGCTCTCCACTGAGAAAGCCAGATGGCGCAGACCGCAGGCTTCTGGCCGGCTAACGCGAGCCGGCGGTTTCGGGAATGAAAACAGCTCAATGGTGTAGCGCCCATTGAGCGCCAGATCCCCTTTCCAGGAATCCCGCGCGGCGCGATACACCTCGCTCATCAGCGTAAAACCCAGCACGTCGCAATAGAAAGCCTTACTGCGCTCATAGTCAGAGGAAATAATTGCAATATGATGCATATCAATGAGTTTTAGCATAGCTTCCCACGTTGATTGACGATGTTCGGGTCAGGTTATCTGAAACAGCTTGATGGGTATCTCAGTGGATTATTATTTTTCAAACCGTACCGGAAGAGAAGAATAATAGCAAAAGGTCCGCTCTCATTACTGACAGCGGACCTTTGGATAATTACCCGATGAATAATCAGCAGTAGCCGTAATTCATCAGACGCTGATAGCGACGGTTAAGCAGCTCTTCTTCATCCAGCGCATCGAGATCCTGAAGATCGGTCAGCAGCTGAGTTTTCAGCGATTCAGCCATGGTCGCCACGTCGCGATGCGCGGATCCCAGCGGTTCAGGGATGACGCTATCAATCAACTTCAGCTCTTTCAAACGCGGCGCCGTAATGCCCATGGCCTCTGCCGCCAGCGGCGCTTTATCCGCGCTCTTCCACAAAATGGATGCGCAGCCCTCCGGTGAAATCACCGAGTAGGTGCTGTATTGCAGCATGTTGACCTTATCGCCCACGCCAATAGCCAGCGCGCCGCCGGATCCGCCTTCGCCGATAACGGTGCAGACAATCGGCACGCGCAGGCAGGACATTTCCCGCAGGTTGCGCGCAATGGCTTCCGACTGACCGCGCTCTTCCGCGCCTACGCCGGGATAAGCCCCCGGGGTGTCGATAAACGTAATGATTGGCAATTTAAAGCGTTCCGCCATTTCCATCAAACGCAGAGCCTTGCGATAGCCTTCCGGCGCAGGCATACCAAAATTACGCCGAATTTTTTCTTTGGTTTCACGTCCTTTCTGATGACCGATAATCATCACCGGACGCCCGTCCAAACGCGCAATACCGCCGACAATCGCTTTGTCATCCGCATAGGCGCGATCGCCCGCCAGCTCATCAAAATCGGTAAAGATATGCTTGATGTAATCCAGCGTATAAGGACGCATTGGATGACGCGCCAATTGGGCGATTTGCCAGGACCCCAGATCGGAGAATATTTTACGTGTCAGTTCAACACTCTTCTCACGCAGGCGCTGGACTTCTTCATCCAGATTAATATCTAATTTTTCGTCTTGACGGCTGACTGCGGTCAGCGAGTCAATTTTCGCTTCCAACTCTGCAATCGGCTGCTCAAAATCAAGAAAATTCAGACTCATAGTATTCCTATATTAGTCAAATTCCAGTTCCACCTGCTCATTACCCACTAATGTGCGCAGATCGTTCAGCAGCGCATCGGTCGGCGTTATCCGCCATGCTGCCCCGAAGCGTAACCGGGCGCGCGCATCTTCCCGCTGATAATAGAGATGCACTGGGATCGTCCCCGATCGATGAGGTTCCAACGATGCGCGGAGACGGTTTAATAGCTGGTCATCAATTTGCCTGTCAGTCAGAGAGATAGCAAGCCCGCGCGCATATTTTTCCCGCGCTTCGCTGATATCCATTAACTCGCGGACGGTCATTTTAAGCCCGCCGCTAAAGTCATCAAAGCTGACCTGTCCAGTGGCGATCAGAATACGGTCTTTTTCCAATAAATGCTGATATTTTTCCAACGCATCGGTAAACAGCATTATCTCAAGACGACCGGAACGATCGTCCAGCGTACAAATGCCGATACGGTTTCCGCGCTTGGTCACCATGACCCGGGCAGCCAGCACCAGGCCGACGGCCGTGGTCATTTTGCCCCGTTCCGTCGGGTGCATATCTTTTAAACGTACACCGCCGGCATAACGTTCTATTTCCTTAATATATTGGGTGATCGGGTGGCCGGTCAGATACAGCCCCAGCGTTTCCCGTTCACCATCCAACACCACCTGTTCCGGCCATGGCGGAACCGTGCTGTAGGACTGTTCAACCTGCTCAGGCGCGTCCGCCAGTACGCCAAACATATCCACCTGGCCGATGGCCTCTGCCTTGGCATGCTGATCGGCCGCCTTGAGCGCATCCCCCAGCGAATTCATCAGCGCGGCGCGATGCGGCCCCAGACGATCGAACGCCCCGGACATGATTAGCTTTTCCAGCACCCGGCGGTTCAGTTTCTTGATATCGGTACGGGCGCAGAGATCGAACAGTTCTTTAAAGTAACCGTCCTGATTACGCGCTTCGATGATCGCTTCAATCGGCCCTTCGCCCACGCCTTTAATCGCCCCGATACCGTAAACGATCTCGCCGTCGTCATTGACGTGGAAATGATAAAGCCCGCTGTTGATATCCGGCGGCAGAATTTTCAGCCCCATGCGCCAGCATTCGTCCACCAGCCCCACCACTTTATCGGTGTTGTCCATATCGGCGGTCATCACCGCCGCCATGAATTCCGCCGGATAATGCGCTTTTAACCACAAGGTCTGATAAGACACCAGCGCGTAGGCCGCCGAGTGGGATTTGTTAAACCCGTAACCGGCGAATTTTTCCACCAGGTCAAAGATTTTCATCGACAGTTCACCGTCGACGCCGATCCTTTCCGAGCCCTCTTTAAACACCGAGCGCTGCTTCGCCATCTCTTCCGGCTTTTTCTTACCCATGGCGCGGCGCAACATATCCGCGCCGCCCAGCGTATATCCCGCCAGAACCTGGGCAATCTGCATCACCTGTTCCTGATACAGGATAATACCATAGGTCGGTTCCAGCACCGGTTTCAGCGACTCATGCTGCCACTCGATATCGGGATAGGAAATCGCCTCCCGGCCGTGCTTACGGTCGATAAAGTTATCCACCATGCCGGACTGCAGCGGGCCGGGACGGAACAGGGCCACTAACGCTATCATATCTTCAAAGCAGTCGGGCTTCAGGCGCTTGATCAAATCCTTCATGCCGCGCGATTCAAGCTGGAATACCGCCGTGGTTTCCGAGCGTTGCAGCATGTCGAAGCTCTTTTTATCATCCAGCGGAATGGCGGCGATGTCGATCGGCTCAAGCCCTTGTTTGGCGCGCCGCGCGTTAATCATCTCCAGCGCCCAGTCGATGATGGTCAGCGTACGCAGGCCGAGGAAGTCGAATTTCACCAGCCCGGCGTATTCAACGTCGCTCTTATCGAACTGGGTAACCGGATGGTTGCCTTCCGCATCGCAGTACAAAGGCGCGAAATCCGTGATTTTGGTCGGGGAGATAACCACCCCGCCGGCATGTTTCCCCGCATTACGCGTAACGCCTTCCAGCTTACGCGCCATGTCGATGAGCGCTTTGACTTCCTCATCGGCTTCATAAATTTCGGGTAACTGCGGTTCAGCGGCGAACGCTTTTTCCAACGTCATTCCCGGATCGGGCGGCACCAGCTTGGAAATACGGTCGACAAAACCGTAGGGATGTCCCAGCACCCGCCCCACGTCGCGGATTACCGCTTTGGCCGCCATGGTGCCGAAGGTGATGATCTGCGATACCGCGTCACGACCGTACATATCGGCAACGTGGTCGATCACGCGGTCGCGTTTTTCCATACAGAAGTCGACGTCGAAGTCGGGCATGGAAACACGTTCGGGGTTCAGGAAACGTTCGAACAGCAGGTCAAATTCCAGCGGATCCAGATCGGTAATTTTCAACGAGTAGGCCACCAGCGAGCCGGCCCCCGACCCCCGCCCCGGGCCAACCGGAACATCGTTGTCTTTAGACCACTGGATAAACTCCATCACGATCAGGAAGTAACCGGGGAAGCCCATCTGGTTGATAACCTGCAGTTCCGTCTCCAGACGCTCGTCATATTCAGGGCGCTTAGCCGCCCGATCCTCCGGATCGGGGAACAGAAACTCCAGGCGCTCTTCCAGCCCTTCCCTGGCCCGCTTGACCAGATAATCCTCCGTGGACATATCCCCGGTCGGAAACTGCGGCAGGAAATATTCGCCCAACCGAATGGTCACGTTACAACGCTTGGCTATTTCGACGCTGTTAGCCAACGCTTCGGGAATATCGGCAAACAGTGCGCACATCTCATCTTCGGTGCGCATGTATTGCTGCGGGCTATAATTTCGTGGCCGTTTGGGATCGTCTAACGTATAGCCGTCATGGATTGCGACGCGGATCTCATGCGCGTCGAAATCATCTGCGCTGATAAAACGAACGTCATTGGTCGCGACAACCGGCAGTTCGTGTTTAATGGCCAGTTCCACCGCCGCGTGCAAATAGCTTTCTTCATCCTGACGCCCGGTGCGGATCAGTTCCAGATAATAACGATTAGGGAAATGCTGCCGATAGAAGGCCAGACATTGTTCAACCTGAACCTGATTTCCGCGCAGCAGAAATTTGCCGGTATCGCCGTGACGGGCGCCGGATAACAACAGTAATCCTGTGTTGTATTCAATCAGCCAATCGCGATCGATGGTCGGACCTTCAGCCCCGTAACCGCGTTGATAGGCGTGGGATATCAGTAGCGTTAAGTTCTGGTAGCCTTCATTATCCATCGCCAGTATCGTGAGCTGCGCGAGTTCATCGCCCAGTTCTTCACTCGCGACATAAAAGTCCGCGCCGATAATAGGCTTGATACCGGCGCCGTGCGCACCGCCATAAAACTTTACCAGCCCGCATAAGTTAGTGAAGTCGGTAATCGCCAGCGCCGGCATACCCAGCGCCGCCGCTTTTTTTACCAACGGGCCGACTTTTGCTAGTCCATCGATCATGGAATAGTCACTGTGAACACGCAGGTGAACAAAACGTGGTTCGGCCATCTCCAGATCCCAGAATTTATCGATTCGTCAGCGCTGCAATAGTGATATCACAGCATTGAAAGTTAATAGTCGTTTACCGACAAGCCATCACGTTAGCGTTATCTCAACAACGCCAAGCCGTAAGAAGGAGCGGACCGGATACGGTGTTACATATCCGCTATCAAGACGCTCACCCCCGACATTCCCGCCCTGGAGGGAATCTCTCACCGAACCGCCAGCAGGAGCAGCCCCTTATTTACGCGGGGATGAAATGTCCGTCGGCATATAACGGCGTTGAAAACGGCAATATATTGACTTGCTTGTCAGCAACCTGAGTTAATGATGAATGTATTTTACGCCAATCCTAACGCTCGTTTAACCGGAGCAAAGCTCCGGCGATGAAACGCGGTCGCGCCCAGTGCCGCCAGTTTCTCCAGGTGGAAAGCGGTCGGATAGCCTTTGTGCTGCGCAAAACCATAATCCGGAAACAGCTTATCCAGTTCGACCATCTCACGATCGCGCGTCACCTTCGCCATAATCGACGCCGCGCTAATCTCTTTAACAAGGCTGTCGCCTTTCACCACGGCCTGCGACGGCATTGGCAAGGCCGGACAGCGATTACCATCAATCAGCACAAAATCCGGCGTCAGCGACAGCCCGGCTACCGCTCGTTGCATCGCCAGCATGGTGGCATGCAAAATATTCAACCGGTCAATCTCTTCCGGTTCAGCGCGTCCCAGGCTCCAGGAGAGCGCTTTCTCGTTAATTTCATCATACAGAGCCAGCCGGCGTTTTTCGCTTAACTGTTTCGAGTCCGCCAGCCCGACGATCGGCCGGGAAGGATCGAGAATAACGGCGGCGGTGACGACCGCGCCTACCAACGGCCCGCGCCCGACTTCATCAACCCCCGCGATACAGCAATATGCCTGCGGGTAGATAAACGCATCACTCATGATTTTACTAATTCCAATACGGCTTGCGCCGCCTGTTCATCGGCATTACAGCGAATCTGCTGGTGTAAATCCAGAAACGTTGCCCGCAAGGCGGCGATTTTATGTTCATCCGCCAGCCAGGGCATCAGTGCCGCCGCCAGTTTATCCGGCGTGCAGTCCGTTTGCAGCAGTTCGGTCACCAGTTCGCGACCGGCCAGCAAATTGGGCAGGGAAACCCAGGGCGTTTTTACCAGTTTCTGCGCCAACCAGAAGGTGAAGGGCTTCATACGATACCCCACCACCATCGGACATTTCGCCAGCATGCACTCCAGCGCGGCGGTGCCCGAAGCCAGCAGGGCCGCATCACTGGCGACCATCGCTTCGCGCGCCTGCCCATCCAACAGATGAACCGGTAAATCAGGCGCAACGCTGGCCTTTATCCGCTCAAACTGCTCACGGCGCTTGCTGTTAACCAGCGGCACCACAATTTCCAGTTCGGGAAAACGCTGACGCAGCAGTTTCGCGGTATTCAGAAAGACTTCGCCAAGCATCTCGACTTCGGCGCCCCGGCTGCCGGGCAACAGCGCCAAACAACGCGCATCGGCGGGAAGCCCTAACGTCGCTCTGGCGCTCTGTTTATCCGGGTGCAGCGGCATGGCGTCAGCCATTGTATGACCGATAAAGCGACAGGGAACGTTAAAACGATCGTAAAACGCTTTTTCAAAAGGAAGAAACGCCAAAACCAGGTTAGTCGATTTACCTATTTTGAAAACACGTTTTTGACGCCAGGCCCAAACGGACGGGCTGACATAATGAATGGTGTTGATACCCCGCCGTTTCAGGTTGCCTTCCAGCGTAATATTAAAATCCGGAGCATCGATACCGACGAAAACATCGGGCTTCAGTTCGGTAAAACGCCGAGTCAAATCCCGGCGAATTTTCAGCAATCGCGGCAACCGCTCAAGCACTTCAACGATGCCCATAACGGCCAGCTCTTCCATCTCGTACCAGGCTTCGCAACCTTCAGCCTGCATACGCGGCCCGGCGACGCCAACGAAACGGGCATCGGGAACCTTCTCTTTAAGCGCGCGGATCAATCCCGCGCCAAGAATATCGCCGGAGGTTTCTCCGGCAACCAATCCGATAACCAAAGGACGCGGCGACATAAGTTAACGGATGATACCGCGGGTAGAACGCGCGAAGAAATCGACGAATGTCTGCACCGCCGGATGTTGCTGCGCCAGCGCTTCAATTTCCGGCTTCACCTCGTCCAGCGTTTTACCGCTGCGGTAAATCAGCTTGTAAACATTGCGGATTGCATGCTGGGTATCTTTTTCAAAACCGCGACGCTTCAATCCTTCAATATTCAGGCCAAACGGCGTGGCATGATTGCCCTGCGCAATAACGTAAGGAGGGACATCCTGCGCCACGCCGGAACATCCGCCGACCATGACGTGAGCGCCGATGATGCAGAACTGGTGCACCGCCGTCATACCGCCGATGATAGCGAAATCATCTACGGACACGTGTCCGCCCAGCGTCGCATTATTGGCAAAGATACAGCGATTGCCAACCACACAATCGTGTGCGATATGCGTGTTGATCATCAGCAGATTATCGCTGCCGACTTTGGTCAACCCACCACCTTGTTCCGTGCCACGGTGTACGGTGACACTTTCCCGGATACGGTTACGATCGCCGATCTCGACGCGAGTCGGCTCTCCTGCATACTTCAGATCCTGATTCACTTCGCCGATTGAGGCGAACTGATAGATTTCGTTATCGCGGCCAATCTTGGTTATACCATTAACCACAACGTGCGACTTCAACACAGTACCTGCACCGATCTCAACCTGAGAGCCGATATAGCAGAATGGGCCAATATGTACGCCGGCACCAACGATAGCGCCGTCTTCAACAATGGAACTGGGATGAACAAAGGCGGTTTGATCAATCACGATATCAGGCCTCCCGACGACGAGCACACATCATTGACGCTTCACAGGCGATCTCACCATCAACTTTAGCAACGCCTTTAAAACGTGCAACGCCGCGACGCTCTTTAATGAATTCAACCTCAAGGATCATCTGATCCCCTGGTTCTACTGGGCGTTTAAAACGCGCTTCATCAATTGCCGCAAAATAATAAAGTTCACCTGGCTCAAGTTTGCCGACGCTTTTAAACGCCAGAATACCCGTTGCCTGAGCCATCGCTTCCAGAATCAACACGCCAGGGAAGATAGGTTTACCCGGAAAGTGGCCCTGAAAGAAAGGTTCGTTAAAAGAGACGTTTTTCACCGCCCGCAAAAATTTTCCTTCTTCAAAATCCAGTACACGGTCAACCAGTAAAAACGGGAAGCGGTGCGGTAATAATTCTAAAATCTCTTCAATATGCAGAGTATGAGTGTCAGTAGTCAAAATACTCTTCCTGTCCATAAAACTGATGCCATCAACAACACGGCCTGCTCAGACCCTAATCGGGGATCTTCAGGCAGGCCGCAAATAAGGATTGGTACACAAGTGGAGGAATTCTGTGACTCACACCCGGTCCTTTCGTTTACATCCAGACTATGCGTTTATACCCTTCCGTCTTTCAAGTTGCAGGTATGTTGGCTGTATTACTCGGCTCCGCTGCAAGCAGCGTTCAAATCAGACAAAATGCCGGTAACTAACTGTTATCAACT
This sequence comes from Brenneria goodwinii, assembly GCF_002291445.1. Classification (NCBI taxonomy): domain Bacteria; kingdom Pseudomonadati; phylum Pseudomonadota; class Gammaproteobacteria; order Enterobacterales; family Pectobacteriaceae; genus Brenneria; species Brenneria goodwinii. The sequence continues at coordinate 3,052,377 of NZ_CP014137.1, forward strand.
TTTCGCTCAACGGCTTTTAACCGCTTGCTCATGTCATCAATATTCATCACCAACGCGGCGGTCTTACGCCAAACTTTATTGGGTTGCAAAGGGATGCCTGAAGAGTATACCCCAGGTTCGGTGATTGGCCTCATCACCATGCCCATTCCCGTTACCGTTACCTTATCGCAGATTTCCATGTGCCCATTAATCACGCTGGCTCCGCCAATCATGCAATAGCGGCCGATTTTCAGGCTTCCGGCCATAATGACGCCGCCTGCGACCGCTGTATTGTCACCAATCACAACGTTGTGCGCAATCTGACATTGGTTATCAATGATCACGCCGTTACCAATAATCGTATCGTCCAGTGCGCCGCGATCGATCGTCGTGCTGGCGCCGATTTCAACCCGATCGCCAATTCTGACCGAACCTAACTGCGGGATCTTTATCCAGTTACCCCGATCGTTAGCATAACCAAAACCATCGGAACCGATAATCGCCCCCGACTGAATCAGGCACTGTTCACCCATTTCGACGCTGTGGTAAATCGTTACGTTTGCCCACAACCGGGTTCCGGCGCCAATACGTGCATTTTTACCGATAAAGCAACCCGGGCCGATACAAACGTTGTCACCCAGCCGTACGCCCGACTCAATAACGGCGTTCGCCCCAATCGAGACGTTCTGCCCTAACGTTGCATCCGCTGCGATGACCGCGCTGGGAGCAATGTCCGTAGCCGGCGCAGGCGTGGTATCCATCAATTGCGCCATACGCGCATATGTCAGGTAAGGGTTTTTAACCACCAACGCCGCAACCTGACAGTAAGGTAAATCCGCTTCAGTCAGCACAACCGCAGAGGCCTTGGACTCTGCCAATTGTCCACGATAGCGACTGTCAGATAAAAAGGTAATCTGTCCAGGCTTTGCTGAATGCGTAGAAGCAATGCCGGTGATGACAAGACTGCCATCACCGTGTAATTGCGCATCCAACTGTTGTGCCAAAGCATCCAGTCGAATTGAATACATGAATTATTTAACCTGTTTCAGCACATCGGCAGTAATGTCTTTTGCATTAGCCGCGTAAGCGACGGCATTGGCATCAATCACAACATCATAGCCTTCTTTACTCGCAACGGTTTTTACCGCGTCCTGAATACGGCTCAGAATCTTGTTACGTTCTTCCATCTGACGACGACGATTGTCCTGATCAAAGGCCTGCGCTTTGGTGGAGAATTGCTCGCGCTGAGCCATCACGTCTTTCTCCATTTTGTTACGATCGCTGGCTTTCATGGTAGAACCATCGCGCTGCAACCTTTGCATCTTGGTTTGCAGATCTTTTTCCATGGACTGCAATTCAGTTGCACGGCCTTTGAATTCATTTTCCAACTGACGGGCTACCGTTTCACGCTGCGGCAACTGTTGGAAAATGCTGGATACATTCACAACGGCAATTTTGTCGGCAGCCTGAACGCCGGCTGAAGCCGCCAATGCCAGGCCGAGACCTGCAGCACACAACCACTTTTTCACTATAAACTCCTTAACCTAACCTGTTTGTGCCTAAACACATATTGATGTGCATGGCGTAATCACGCTGGCAAAACCATCAGCCTCTAAACATGACGTACGTCGATGCAATCTGCTTATATACGATCTGCCGACGTTACATTACCAGGTTTTGCCAATATTAAACTGGAACTGTTCCGACTTGTCTCCATCGTACTTTTTAACCGGCTGAGCATAGGAAAAGACCAATGGCCCAAGCGGAGACATCCATTGCAAGGCAATCCCGCTTGAAACGCGGAAATTACCCGGCTTGCTGTAATCGGGAATACCCGCGGCAGCGGTTGCCGCGGTATTTTCCCAGTTGGTATCCCAGACCGTACCACCATCAATAAACAGCGAGGTACGCACTGAACTGGAATATTTTTCACTGATAAACGGCGTCGGCACAATCAGCTCGCCGCTCAGCACCGCCATCGCGTTACCCCCCACGGCGTCATCCGATTTTTCAACCGGACAAGATGAATAGGCGCTCTCACTGCCGTTACATCTGTAATATGCCGCCTTCGGCCCGATGGTATTCGATTGGAAGCCGCGAACCGAACTTGAGCCGCCCGCATAGAAGTTATCGTAGAACGGCACTTCCTTACTGCCCAAACCATCGGCGTAGCCTGCGCGGGCGCGTCCCAGCAATACCCAATTCCGACTGTCGCTCAGCGGGTAGTACGACGCTGAATCAAACGTCAGTTTGTAGTATTCGTTATCCGATCCCGGGATTGCCACTTTCGCATTCAACGACGCTCGCGTCCCTTCGGTCGGGAAGTAACCGCGGTCCAGCTTGTTGTAGACCCAGCCGGTATTCAGGAAGAAATCATTCGCCTTATAACTGGCCTTGGAATGCGCATTCGTGCTAACGATCTCCGGACTGACGCCGACTTTATCCAGATAGCGCCACATGGCGACCTGCGGCGACATATCGGAGACATCGTTATGAACGTAGTCCACCCCCAGACGCAACGAGTTATTCTCGTTTATCGGGAACCCGAGCGTGCTGCCGATACCATAACTGGAGTTGGTATAATCAGACAGATCGGCATCATAGGCTTCAAATTTGTTATAGAAGACACGCCCGCCGAGGCTGACGCCATCCACCGTGAAATACGGATCGGTTAAAGAGAGTTCGACATAGGTTTGATAGTCGTTTTTCGTCCCGCTGATACCGACGGAGTTCCCGGTGCCCAGCCAGTTGTCCTGCTGAACGCCGGCCTGGAAACTCACGCCGCTTTCCGTACCGAAGCCCACGCCGAAGTTGAATGTCCCGGTGTTACGCTCCTTGACCTTATAAGTCACATCAACCTGATCGGCCGTACCGGGAACGCGCTGGGTTTCAACATCAACGCTTTCAAAGTAACCCAATCGGTTCAGGCGTTCTTTACCCTGTTCGACTAAATCATTACCTAACCAGCCGCCTTCCATTTGACGCATTTCACGGCGCAGAACAGAGTCTTTGGAGGTGTCGTTACCTTCAAAACGGATACGGCGGACGGAGAAACGGTTACCGGCATCGACATTGATATTCAGCTTAACCGTCTTATCGGCATCATTGATTTCAGGCTGAGTCACCACGCGCGGATAGGCGTAACCATAACGGCCTAACAGCTTCTTGATATCCTCTTCCATGCGGGTGACTTTGGTGCCGTTGTACAGCTCGCCCGGCTCAATTTTCGTCAGGTCTTCAATTTCAGCCGAGTGGCCGGCCAGATTACCGTTAACGGCGACGCCGGAAAGTTTGTACTGATCGCCTTCCGTCAGGTTAATCGTAATATAGATGCCTTTTTTATCGGGCGTCAGGCTGACCTGCGTGGAATCGATATTAAACCGGGCATAACCGCGATCCAGATAAAAACTGCGCAGCGTTTCGAGGTCGCCGGAAAGTTTCTGTTTCTGATAATTACGATCGCCGACCACGTTCCACCAAGGCACTTCATCGCGCAATTGGAAATGGGAAATCAGCTCATCGGTGCCGAACGCTTTGTTCCCAACGATGTTGATCTGCTGAATCTTGGCCGAGACCCCTTCCGTAAACACCAGTTTTAAATCCACACGGTTGCGGGGCAACGGCGTGACAACGGCTTTTACCGAAGCGCTATATTTACCCACGCTGTAATAGAAATCTTCCAGCCCTTTTTCGATAGTGGAAAGCGCCGTGCGGTCCAGTGCTTCACCAACCCGCACACCCGTCGCATCCAGATTCTGCTTCAGCATATCGTCTTTTACCGACTTGTTGCCGGAAAACGTCAGGCTGGCAATTGTCGGACGTTCCTTAACCTGCACAATCAGCGTTTCGCCGTCGCGCAAGACACGAACATCTTCAAAATTTCCGGTAGCGAACAAAGCACGGATGGTATTACCGATATCATCATCGCTGACGGTATCGCCAACGCGGACTGGCATACTGAGTAATGCCGCTCCGACGGCAACCCGTTGCAGGCCCTCGAAATGAATGTCTTTCACTACGAACCCGTCTGCACCGTATACGGTGGCGCTGCTAAACAGCAGCGACGCTATGAGCAACTTTTTCATCGCCATCGTTGTTATGCGTTTTTCCTAACCTAATCCCACGCCTAAAGGCGAGAGAAATCATTGAAAAGTGCGAGTCCCATTAACAACATCAGCAACACAGTACCAATGCGGTAACTAAAGTCCTGCACACGCTCAGAAACCGGCCTGCCCTTCAATTTTTCAACTGCGAGAAAGAGCAGGTGTCCACCATCCAATACCGGCAACGGAAACAGGTTGATGACCCCCAGATTGACGCTGATTAAGGCCAAAAACATCAGGTAATAAATCAGCCCGTAATCTGCTGACATTCCTGCGCCCTGAGCAATCGAAATCGGACCGCTCAAGTTGTTCAGCTTAACATCGCCCGTAACCAGTTTCCCCAACATACTGACGGTCAACTTCATCAATTGCCAGGTTTTATCTGTTGCCTGATAGATAGCGCTAAACGGCCCATACTGGCGAACCGTTCGATATTCCTCGGGAAGCGGCGTTACGCTCGGCATCACGCCGGCGAACCCTTCCACTTTGCCATTACCGATTGACTTGCTATCGGGCGTCAACGTTAACGGCAATGTTATTCCACCGCGTTCTACGTCCAACGCGATAAGTTGACCGGGGTTATCGCGAACCGCGTTCACGAACGATTGCCAGTCCGTTAAAACCTGCCCGCCGACTTTAACGATCCTATCCCCCACTTGTAAACCCGCTTTTTCTGCCGCGGACCCCGGCTGCACCTGGGTTAACACAGCTTCAATCTGCGGCCCTTTGGGAACCATCCCCAATGAGGTGGCGGGGTCTTGCTTATCTGGCTCAAACTGCCAATTACGCAGATCCAACGTTTTCAACACGACCTGATTCGAGCCTAAAGGCGCCGTACCGATCACAACATCGTTGTCGCCGATTTTACCGATCAATGCCAAACGCGCCGTATCCCAATCAGGCGTTTCGATACCGTCAACCGACTTTAGTTCAATTCCGGCGGACATTTCCGCCTGCGAAGCGACGGAGTTGGGTAATATTTCACCAACCACGGGGCGAACGCCGGGAACCCCGATAATAAACACCAGCCAATACGCCACGACGGCAAAAATGAAATTGGCGATAGGCCCCGCGCTGACTATCGCCGCCCGTTGCCACACCGTTTTATGGTTGAAGGATTGATGGCGGAATTCCGGCGCTACGGTGTCAACACGCTCATCAAGCATTTTGACATAGCCGCCCAACGGAATCAGCGCGATAACATACTCGGTGCCAAGCCGATCGCGGCGGCGCCATAAAGCGCGGCCGAACCCAACGGAAAAACGTTCTACTTTGACGCCGCAACGACGAGCTACCCAGAAGTGACCAAACTCATGCACGGTGATCAACACACCCAGTGCAATGATAAATGCGGCCAAACTCCAGAGGAAATTCATCATAAATAATCTCTAATGTCTCATCTTAAACAGCTTTAAACATCAACAGCATCAGGCAGGAAAATACCGGTACGGCAGCGGTTAGGCTATCAATACGATCGAGTACGCCGCCATGACCCGGAATCAAATGGCTACTGTCTTTTATGCCCGCCTCACGCTTGAACATACTTTCAGTCAAGTCGCCCAATACAGAAGCCAATGCCGCAACAATGGAACAGATCAACAGCGTTGACTGAGAAACAACCAAAGGCGCATAGCGGCTGAACAGCAACGAGATCACGGCTGAAGTGATCAGCCCGCCGATAAGACCTTCCCAGGTTTTTCCCGGCGAAACTTTCGGCGCCAGCTTTCGTTTGCCAAACAACCGGCCAAACATATAAGCGCCGCTGTCCGCTCCCCATACCAACAGCATGACATACAGTAGCCACCACGCGCCACTAAAGGGATTCACATCATAGTTGTACTGGCGAAGCGCGACCATCCCCCAGAAAAAAGGCACGATAGTCACCACCCCGAACACCAATCGCAGGATACGAGAATGGCGCCATAACGATGCGGAAGCAGGATAGAACAGGACCAGGAACAGAGCAACAACCCACCAGACAAGCGAGATCCAGAGTGCTGCGCTGATTTGCGGTACATGTATCGAATAGTGATACGCCGGAAGCGTCAGCAGCATCAGCGCCAACAGAAAACCGCACAGAATCGCCAGCCACAGCCGTTGACCATATGAGGCAAACCCTGAAAGCTGTCCCCATTCCCAGGCGGCCAACATGCAAACGGCCAGCGTCACCAGGGTAAAACCCAAAGGGGGCAATAAAAATAGTGCTGCAATAACGATCGGAATTAAAATTAAAGCAGTAATCAGGCGATACTTCAGCAAAAGTTCCCCCTAGGATGCATCCGCATCGATAGGTGTTGTTCTCCCGAAGCGGCGCTCGCGTTGTGCAAATGCATTCAGCGCACCTTCAAAAACTTGTTCATCAAAATCAGGCCAGAGAACATCGGTGAAATAAAGCTCGGCATAAGCAATTTGCCATAGCAAAAAATTACTTATGCGATGCTCTCCGCCGGTTCGGATCACTAAATCAACCGGGGCCAGGTCATTCAGGCAAACATATTGGCATAATGAATCTTCACTGATACTGTCGGGACGCAAAGTTCCTTCCTGTACCTGTTCTGCTAGTTGCCGCACTCCCTGAATGATATCCCAACGGCCGCCATAATTCGCAGCAATATTCAGCGTCAGGCCCGGATTATTTTTTGTCAATTCTTCAGAGCGGCGAATACGCTCTTGTAAACGCAGGCTAAAACGGCTGATATCGCCGATGATACGTAAACGGACTTTATGCTTATGCAGGCTTTTCACTTCACTGTCCAGCGCCCGGACGAACAGCTCCATCAAGGCGGTCACTTCCTGCGCGGGGCGGTTCCAGTTTTCACTGCTGAATGCATAAAGCGTCAGCGCTTCAAGCCCATGGCTGGCGGCAAAGCTCACTGCCCTGCGTACGGATTTAACACCAGCCTGGTGGCCAAAAATCCGCAATTTCCCCCGGCTCTTAGCCCAGCGGCCATTTCCATCCATAATGATGGCAACATGCCGCGGTACGGCGAATGGCAGATTATTAGCGCTTTTTTGATTATCGGACGGCATAACGAGTACTTATATCCTCAAGCAAGAAATAAAACAGTCATTCCATAACATCAGACCCTGTCAGCGCAAAAAAGCCGTGAACGATCACGGCTTAACTTCACCGCCGGCATGAGAACGTCGCTTAGCCAGCTGTCGAGTGGCGCAGACTATACCACCTCAATCACACATGAACAAATTGTGCTATGTGAAATAAACATGCCTAATGCTCATAATGCGTCAGTATCTGCGTCGCGGCTTGCCTGGCCCAGCGATCGATGAAAAGAACGTCATCGACACTGGCAGGCTCTGACAATGTGAGTTGCTCAACAACTCGCTGATTAACAACAGCAATGTCTGTGAAACGAATACGTGACTGTAAAAATGCGGCAACCGCGATTTCATTGGCTGCGTTTAAAGCCGTGGTCGCCGCCTGACCATGATTACAAGCATCAATAGCCAATCGTAAACAAGGGTACCGCTCATAGTCTGGCGCTGAAAACGTCAAGGCGCCCAACCGACAGAAATCCAGCGCTTTCACTCCCGATCTCACACGATCGGGATAGGCCATGGCATGAGCAATCGGCGTACACATATCCGGCGATCCCAACTGAGCCAGCACGCTGCCATCAACATAGCGCACCATCGAATGGATCACTGATTGAGGATGGATAATCACTTCCATCTGCTCAGCGGATGCATTAAACAGCCAGCGGGCTTCAATGTATTCCAATCCCTTATTCATCATAGTCGCGGAATCCACTGAAATCTTGCGTCCCATCGACCAGTTCGGATGAGCGCAAGCCTGATCGGGCGTCATATCGGCGAGCGTTCCGATCGGCGATTCGCGAAACGGCCCGCCGGAGCCGGTGAGAATAATGCGCTCAACGCCATACTGCTCTAAAGAAGAGTAACCTAACTGCCGTTGAATTGGCTCAGGCAAACTCTGAAAAATCGCATTATGTTCGCTGTCGATGGGCAATAGCTGAGCGCTGCTCTGGACGACCGCATCCATAAACAGACGCCCGCAGGTCACTAATGACTCTTTATTCGCCAGCAATACCTGTTTACCCGCGCGAATAGCGCTCAGCGTCGGCAGCAAACCGGCCACACCGACGATTGCCGCTATCACCAGGTCGACATCATCCAGCGCCGCCAATTCACCGGCGGCATGCTCGCCGGATAACACTTCGGTTCGACATCCGTGTTGTGATAAGCGCTGACGTAATAGTTTGGCGGCGGTTTCATCCGCCATGGATGCGTAATCCGGACGAAAAGCCAAGCACTGCTCCAGCATCTTTTCGACATTTCGGCCTGCCGATAACGCTTTCACTGCAAATTTATCTGGGTTTTTATTAATGACCGCCAGCGAGCTGATGCCGACAGAACCAGTCGAGCCAAGAATTGTCAGTTGCTTCATTTGCTTCATTAAAATGCTCTGAATAACTGGATTTGATTACAGGAAGGTTTAAGTCTGAGACGATTACCATGAAGTGTCCATGCTATTTATCGCAAAACCCATAGCAAATGACACACCGTCCGAAGAGGCTGGCCTGAATCAAAAAACAAAGCGCCGCCAGCAAGGTTGATGCAACACGCACCATCACTTTCCCGCGGCGCCATATCAAAATGAATGGATTAAAACTCCATCAGCTCGCTTTCTTTCTCCGCCAGGGCGGTATCTACTTTTTTGATGTAGAGATCGGTCAGTTTCTGCACTTCTTCCTGCGCACGACGCTCTTCATCTTCGCTGATCGCTTTATCTTTCAATTGCGCTTTCAGCTTATCGTTGGCATCACGACGCACGTTACGTACGGATACGCGGCCCTGCTCCGCTTCACCACGCACGACCTTAATCAGATCCTTACGGCGTTCTTCAGTCAGCGGAGGCAGCGGGACACGGATAACCGAACTGGCGGAAGACGGATTCAACCCGAGATCGGAAGACATGATGGCTTTTTCAACCGCCGGGCCGAGCGTACGGTCGAATACCGTGATCGCCAGCGTGCGGGAATCTTCCACCACGATGTTGGCCAATTGGCGCAGCGGAGTCGCGCTGCCGTAATATTCGACCTGAATACCGTCAAGAATGCTGGGTGATGCGCGGCCAGTACGAATTTTGCTGATTTGGTTTTTGAAAACCTCTACGCATTTTTCCATGCGTGTTTCAGCATCTTTTCTGATTTCATTAATCACGTTGTGAACCCTTGAAAACTGGTTGCCTGGCAGGCCATGTCATCACATGACCCGGTGAATAATTAATACCAGCATTAGCTGGCGGTATATGGCAATATCTTTGGTTACCAGAACCGGATATTACCCTATTTTTAGGGTTATCCGTTATTACTGATCAACGTACCTTCCTTCTCTCCCATGACGACGCGACGCAGCGCGCCGGGCTTGTTCATGTTGAAAACGCGGATAGGCAGATTGTGATCGCGCGCCAGCGTGAAGGCGGCCAGGTCCATCACTTTTAATTCACGCTCCAGCACGTCCTGATAACTCAGTGTTTCATGCAATATCGCGGTGGGATCCTGTACCGGATCGGCGGAATAGACGCCATCCACTTTCGTCGCTTTCAGAACAACATCAGCTTCAATTTCGATACCACGCAGGCAGGCGGCCGAATCAGTGGTAAAGAAGGGATTGCCGGTGCCCGCAGAGAAAATCACCACGCGGTTATTGCGCAACAGGCTGATGGCTTCCGCCCAACTGTAGTTGTCGCACACGCCGTTTAGCGGGATAGCGGACATCAGCCGGGCGTTGACATAGGCGCGATGCAACGCATCACGCATCGCCAGCCCATTCATTACCGTCGCCAGCATCCCCATGTGGTCGCCCACAACGCGGTTCATACCTGCTTTCGCCAGACCTGCGCCACGGAACAGGTTACCGCCGCCGATGACCACGCCGACCTGAATGCCCAACTCAACCAGTTCTTTCACTTCCTGAGCCATGCGATCCAGAATGCTCGCATCGATACCAAAACCTTCGGTTCCCTGCAGAGCTTCGCCGCTGAGCTTAAGCAGGATTCGTTGATATACGGGTTTTGCATTGGTTGCCATGGTGTTTTGTCCTACAGGCTGTCATCGTATTGGGAGTTATTACTGTCACACTTACCGCTGTTTACCAGAATGTAAACCTCAAATAAATGCACTGAAATTATTTTGGCTGGATAAAAAGGAACCGCCAACCGGCGGCCCTTTTTTATTATTAAGACTGCTTACTCATTGCTGCGACTTCAGCCGCGAAATCAACTTCGGCCTTCTCAATACCTTCACCCACTTCAAAACGAATGAAGCTGATTACGTCAGCTTTATGCTCTTTCAGCAGATCGCCAACGGTTTTGCTCGGTTCCATAACGAAATGCTGGCCGGCCAGAGAAATTTCGCCGGTGAATTTACGCATACGGCCTTCAACCATTTTTTCCGCGATTTCACGCGGCTTGCCGGATTGCATGGCGATATCCAGCTGGATCTGGTGCTCGCGGGCGACAACGTCGGCCGGAACATCTTCAGCTTTAACATATTCCGGTTTGCTGGCGGCGATGTGCATGGCAATGTGCTTGATCAGTTCTTCATCAGCGCCCGTTGCCGCAACCAGAACGCCAATGCGCGCGCCGTGCAGGTATGAACCCAGAATATCGCCTTCCAGAACAGCAATGCGACGGATATTGATGTTTTCACCGATTTTCGCAACCAGAGCGGTACGTTGTTCTTCGAATTTTGCTTTCAGCGCTTCAACATCAGAGATGCGATCGTTCAGAGCAGCCGCGGCGACTTCTTCACCAAACGCCTTGAAGCCGGAGTCTTTGGCCACGAAGTCGGTTTCACAGTTCAGCTCAACGATGACGCCGTATTTTCCGTCAGCGGAAATTTTGGTCAGAATGATACCTTCAGCAGCAACGCGGCCTGCTTTCTTGGCAGCTTTAGCCTGGCCAGATTTACGCATGTTGTCGATAGCCAGCTCGATGTCGCCATTCGCTTCAACCAGCGCTTTCTTACATTCCATCATGCCTGCGCCAGTACGCTCACGCAGTTCTTTTACCAGGGCAGCGGTAATTTCAGCCATTATCTTTTCCTCGGTTATCTCGTGGGGGAGATAAGTAAAAAAGGGGGCCTTAGCAGGCCCCCTAACCAACATATGTCAATACCTGGTTAATAAGGGCTCGTTGGAGCCAGTCTTATTATTCAGCTTCAACTAAGCCTTCTTCCGCTTGCTCGGCCAGATCTTGAGAACGGCCTTCGCGAACGGCGGTAGCAACAGTGCTCAGGTACAGGCTAACTGCACGAATAGCGTCATCGTTACCAGGGATAATGAAGTCAACGCCATCAGGATCGGAGTTGGTATCAACAATAGCGAATACCGGGATACCCAGGTTGTTGGCTTCTTTAATTGCAATGTGTTCGTGATCGGCATCAACAACGAACAACGCATCCGGCAAACCGCCCATATCCTTGATACCGCCCAGGCTGTTTTCCAGCTTGTCCAGTTCACGGGTGCGCATCAGCGCTTCTTTCTTGGTCAGTTTGTCGAAAGTACCGTCCTGGGACTGAGTTTCCAGATCTTTCAAACGTTTGATGGACTGACGAACGGTTTTCCAGTTAGTCAGCATGCCGCCCAACCAGCGATGGTTCACGAAGAACTGATCGCAGCTGTTGGCAGCTTCTTTTACCGCTTCGCTTGCTGCACGTTTAGTACCAACGAACAGGATTTTACCCTTGCGAGAAGCAATTTTGCTCAGCTCAGCCAGAGCATCGTTGAACATCGGTACGGTTTTCTCAAGGTTGATGATGTGCACTTTATTACGAGCGCCGAAGATGAACGGCTTCATTTTCGGGTTCCAGTAACGGGTCTGGTGACCAAAGTGTGCGCCAGCCTTGAGCATATCGCGCATGGAAACAGTTGCCATGATTACCTCTATTAATTAAGTATGGGGTTATGCCTCCACGTGTCCCATTGCGCCGACCCCGCAGGTAAAAACCGTTGGAGCACCCCGGCGAATGTGCCGACACGTGTGTGTTATATACACAAAGTGAGTTTAGCTGATTCAGCCGAATAGTATTCAAAATACGCCAGCCGGATCACCGGCGCGCTTTATACCATAATTCCCATCGGGACACCAACTTTTGTTGCCTGCCATTGACTTGTCAAATGATAATTTGGCAAGTCAATGGCAGGGCTGATAACATACGTTATTAATTACCGACCTTAATTCCTCGTCGTTTAATTCGACACCTGCGGACAATATTTAATGGCAATATCAATCAAAACCCCTGAAGACATCGAAAAAATGCGCGTAGTCGGCCGCCTGGCGGCTGAAGTATTGGAAATCATCGAACCCTATGTCGTGCCTGGCGTCAGTACCGCTGAACTGGATAGGATCTGCCACGATCACATCACCAATAAACAACATGCGGTTTCAGCCTGCCTGGGATATCACGGCTTCCCGAAATCGGTATGTATTTCCGCCAATGAAGTGGTTTGTCACGGCATCCCCTGTGAAGAAAAAATTCTGAAAGACGGCGACATCATTAATATTGACGTCACCGTTATTAAAGATGGCTTTCATGGCGATACCTCCAAAATGTTCATCGTTGGCAAACCGACGATCCTCGGCGAACGCCTGTGCCGTATTACGCAAGAAAGCCTGTATCTGGCGTTAAAGATGGTGAAACCCGGTATTCGTCTGCGTTCGCTGGGCAAAGCAATCCAGAAGTTCGTTGAAGCCAACGACTTTTCCGTCGTTCGTGAATACTGTGGTCACGGTATCGGCAGAGGGTTCCATGAAGAGCCGCAGGTATTGCACTATGATGCCGATGACGGCGGCGTCGTTTTGCAGACGGGCATGGCGTTAACCATTGAACCGATGGTCAACGCCGGCGACTTCCGCATCCGGACCATGAAAGACGGCTGGACGGTAAAAACCAAAGATCGTAGCCTGTCGGCGCAGTACGAGCATACTATTGTGGTAACCGAGAACGGCTGTGAAATAATGACATTGCGGAAAGACGACACCATTCCCAATATCATCACGCATCAAGCATAATGAATATTGAGCCTGTTGAGGCTACTGACAAAAACTGATTATCCCGTCGTCCCTGCGGCAATATGCAGGGACCAGCTTCTGATGGCGACTCGACGTACAAGAGATTTCCGCTATGCGGGAAAGGCGTTTTTGTCGGTTCGGGCGTTGTCATCACTCACAGCGATTTTTATGGGCTGCGCATATGATCGACAAACATCTTTCGCAAGATATTTCTGCTCAATCCCCTGCCGTTTCACAGCTCCCTGAATCGCCGCTGGAGTACGGTGACGACATGCTGAACTGCCAGACGCTGAAACAGCGGTTGGAACAATTCCAGATCTGGCAGGGAACCGAGTTTAAAGCGGGCGTCAGTGCGGAAACGCTGATCGACGCCAGAACACAGTTTATCGATCAACTGTTGCAACGGCTGTGGCTCTTCTACGGTTTTGAAAACATTGCCCAAACGGCGTTATTGGCCGTCGGCGGCTACGGGCGCGGCGAACTGCATCCGCTGTCCGATATCGATGTTCTGGTACTCAGTCAGGAAAAACTCAGCGAACAACACTCACAGCGCGCCGGTCAGCTTATTACTCTGCTATGGGATCTCAAGCTTGAAGTCGGTCACAGCGTCAGAACGCTGGAAGAGTGCTTACAAGAAGGCCGAGCGGATATTTCCATTGCCACCAACCTGATTGAATCGCGCATGATATGTGGTGATGTCGCGCTGTTTCTCAATCTGCAAAAGCAGGTATTCAGCGATGAATTTTGGCCCTCGTCGAAATTTTTTCCGGCAAAAATCGCCGAGCAGAACGAACGCCATCGGCATTATCACAGCACCAGCTACAATCTTGAGCCCGATATCAAAAGCAGCCCCGGTGGATTACGGGACATTCACACCCTGCTGTGGGTCGCCCACCGCCATTTTGGCGCCACCTCGCTCGATGAAATGGTCGGTTTTGGTTTTCTGACGGAAGCGGAGCGGAAAGAGCTGAATGATTGCCAGAGTTTTCTGTGGCGCATCCGATTTGCACTGCATCTGATACTGACGCGCTACGACAACCGCCTGCTATTCGACCGTCAGCTTAACGTTGCGCAACTTCTGCAATACCAGGGGGAAGGCAATGCCCCGGTCGAGCGCATGATGAAAGACTTCTACCGCGTAACAGGCCGCGTCAGCGAACTGAATCAAATGCTGCTGCAACTGTTTGATGAAGCGATCCTCGCGCTGGAAGCCAATGAAAAGCCCCGGGCGATCGATGACGAATTTCAATTGCGCGGCAATCTGATCGATCTGCGTGATGAAACGCTTTTCGAGCGCAAACCTGAATCTATCATGCGCATGTTTTACCAGATGGTGCGCAATCCGGAAATTACGGGGATCTATTCCACCACGCTGCGCCACCTACGCCATGCGCGCCGGCACCTGGCCAGCCCGCTGTGCACCATCCCGGAAGCCCGGCATCTATTCATGAACATACTGCGCCATCCGCATGCGGTAAAACGCGCCCTGCTTCCGATGCATCGCCACAGCGTGCTATGGGCCTATATGCCGCAATGGGGCAACATCGTCGGGCAAATGCAGTTTGATTTATTTCATGCCTATACCGTTGATGAACATACGCTTCGGGTATTGCTGAAGCTGGAAAGTTTCGCTGATGAGAGAAACCGCACGCGCCATCCGCTGTGTGTGGAACTCTATCCGCGCATCCCCCAGCCGGAACTGCTGCTGCTGGCCGCGTTGTTTCACGATATCGCCAAAGGCCGCGGCGGCGATCACTCCGAGCTCGGCGCACAAGACGCGCTGGAGTTCGCGACGCTGCATGGTCTGAATTCACGAGAAGCGCAGTTGGTTTCCTGGCTGGTGCGGCGCCATTTGCTGATGTCCGTCACCGCGCAGCGCCGCGACATTCAGGATCCGACGGTTATTCAGCAATTCGCCATAGAAATGCAGAGCGAAACTCGTCTGCGCTACCTGGTTTGTCTGACCGTCGCGGATATCTGCGCCACCAACGAAACGCTATGGAACAGTTGGAAACAGAGCCTGTTGCGCGAACTCTATTTCGCGACAGAAAAACAACTTCGCCGGGGAATGCAAAATACCCCGGATTTACGCGAACACGTGCGCCATCATCGTTTACAGGCGTTGGCGCTGCTGCGTATGGATAATGTCGATGAAGACGCGTTGCGTGACATCTGGAGCCGCTGCCGCGCCGACTATTTCCTACGTCATTCGCCGAGCCAGTTAGCCTGGCATGCGCGCCATTTGCTGGAGCACGACATCAGTAAGCCGCTGGTGTTAATCAGCCATCAGGCCAGCCGGGGCGGTACGGAAATCTTTATCTGCAGTCCGGACCGGCCTTATCTGTTTGCCGCGGTGGCGGGTGAGCTGGATCGCCGTAATCTCAGCGTCCACGATGCGCAAATCTTCACCAGCCGTGACGGTATGGCGATGGATACCTTTATCGTGCTGGAGCCGGATGGCAGTCCGCTGGCGCAGGATCGCCATGAAATGACGCGCTATGCGCTCGAACAAGCGCTGACGCAGCGTCACTATCAGCCCCCGCACGTGCGCCGATCTTCACCGAAATTACGCCACTTCAGCGTACCGACCGAGGTCAGTTTCCTGCCGACCCACACGGACAGGCGCAGCTATATGGAGCTCATCGCCCTCGACCAGCCGGGATTACTGGCTCGCGTCGGCGAAATCTTCGCCGACCTTAATCTATCGTTGCATGGCGCCAGAATTTCCACCATTGGCGAACGGGTGGAGGATTTATTCATTCTGGCCGATAGCGACAGACGCGCCCTGAAACCGGAATTACGCGCTAAACTGCGAGAACGGTTGACAGAGGCCCTAAACCCAAACGATAAAGTACCATTGAGTTAACTTTCACAATCAGGAAAGAGAAAACAGGATGCATCAACAACTACAAAACGTTATCGAAAGCGCTTTCGAGCGCCGAGCTGAAATTACGCCGGCAAACGTAGACGCCGCCACCCGTGAGGCGATTAATCAGGTTATCAGCCTGCTGGACAGCGGCGCGCTGCGTGTCGCAGAAAAAATCAACGGCCAGTGGGTCACGCACCAATGGCTGAAAAAAGCCGTGCTGCTCTCTTTCCGCATCAACGATAACCAGGTAATGGAAGGTGCGGAAACGCGCTATTACGATAAAGTGCCGATGAAATTCGCTGATTATGATGCGGAACGTTTCCAACGCGAAGGTTTCCGCGTGGTGCCGCCGGCCAGCGTACGTCAGGGGGCGTTTATTGCTCGCAACACCGTTCTGATGCCTTCCTATGTCAACATCGGCGCTTATGTCGACGAAGGCTCCATGGTTGATACCTGGGCTACGGTGGGTTCCTGCGCGCAGATCGGTAAAAACGTCCACCTGTCAGGCGGCGTCGGCATCGGCGGCGTTCTGGAGCCATTACAGGCAAACCCGACCATCATCGAAGACAACTGCTTTATCGGCGCGCGTTCCGAAGTCGTTGAAGGGGTGATCGTCGAGGAAGGTTCCGTTATTTCCATGGGCGTCTTCATCGGCCAGAGCACCAAGATTTACGATCGCGAAACCGGTGAAGTTCATTATGGCCGCGTGCCGGCGGGTTCCGTCGTTGTTTCCGGCAACCTGCCGTCCAAAGATGGCAGCTACAGCCTATATTGTGCCGTTATCGTTAAGAAAGTGGATGCGAAGACCCGCGGTAAAGTGGGCATCAATGAGTTGTTGCGCACCATCGACTAAACTGAATCGGCGGGTTGTGACTAACCCGCCATTTTTATATCCGGCCGCCGCAGGTGACGTTCGAAATCGCTTCTGGCGTATTTATCGGGTGTGGGCTATCCCTGCCCCCAATGGACGTCATGGCGGCTATTTTGGATGCGACCCTGAAAAATCGTGGGCTATCACAGATGAACCCGGCCGTTTACCCGTATGCTAATTGAGCTATTTTAAAATCAAAAAGGTCGCACTATGTATGACAATCTGAAAAGCCTCGGTATTACCAATCCAGATGATATTGATCGCTATAGCCTGCGTCAGGAAGCCAGTAATGACATCCTGAAGATTTATTTTCACAAGGATAAGGGCGAGTTCTTCGCCAAGAGTGTGAAATTCAAATATCCGCGTCAGCGTAAGACCATCATGGCGGACAATTCGGGCCAGGGTTATAAAGAGATTAATGAAATCAGCCCTAATTTACGTTATGTCATCGATGAACTTGATCAAATTTGTCAGACTGAGCAGTCAGAAGTTGATCTGAAACGTAAAATTCTTGATGATCTGCGCCATCTGGATAGCGTGGTATCGAATAAGATCGCCGAGATCGAAGCCGATCTGGAAAAGCTGACTAAAAATCGCTAATAGCAGCTGAAAAAATTATGACAACGGGAGCATCCCGCTCCCGTTTCGCATTCAGGCGTCGTGACGCGCTTCGACTAACGCCAGCCACTGTTCCACCCACGGACAGGAAACGACCTCCGGCTCCGGGTGTTCGACCGCATCAATCTCCAGCATATCGCCGATGCGTTTGGCGCCGATTTCCTGCAACAGCGCGTCGAACCGACGGCCGCCGCCGCAGAAATTCTCATAGCTGCTGTCGCCAAGGGCAATCAATCCATAGTGCAGTTCCGGCTGATAGCCGCCCTGCTCACGTAGAGCGGCGTACAACGGCGCGATAGAATCGGGGAGATCGCCCTGCCCCGTCGTTGATGTCACGACCAACACATCGCGATAGTTGAGCAATGACTCCAGCGACGCATCCTCATAAACCTTGACCTCGTGCCCGCGCTCTCTAAGGATATTTTCCGCTTCTTCGGCCACCAGCAGCGCGTTCCCGTAGACCGTGCCAACAAAAATACCAATCTGCGCCATGATTCCCGACTCCCTTTTTTATTTAATACCTAATGAAATGCTAGCCGATATCCTGACCCGGCGCGGCCGGAAACTCAACCCTTTCGAAATCAGGGAGAATGCCCTGCCAGCCAAAGCGCGCCATTACCCCTTGCCATGGAGAATCCCAACGCGCCTGCAACGAGAGTTCCTTACCGTTCACCGGATGCGTCAGGCATAGCCGGCTCGCGTGCAGCATCAGCCTGCTGCAGGAGAAGTGCGTTCCCATGCCTCGATTCTGCCGCAGATCGCCATGCGCGCTATCGCCGATAATTGGATGGCGAATATGTGACATATGACGGCGTAGCTGATGTTTACGCCCGGTTTGCGGCGCCAATTCCAGCAGGCTATAACGCGATGTCGGGTAGCGGCCGATGGCTACCGGCATCTCAGCCTGGGCCAGCGTTCGGTAATGACTCACGGCGGGCTGCGGGGCTTTATCCGGACTGGAATATTTATCGGCGATTTTATCCAGCTCTTCCGTCAGCGCGTAATCAATCACACCATCATCCATCACATAGCCGCGGACGACCGCGTGGTAGGTTTTCTGCATCTGATGCTGCTCAAACTGCTGCG
Source organism: Brenneria goodwinii (assembly GCF_002291445.1). NCBI lineage: Bacteria > Pseudomonadati > Pseudomonadota > Gammaproteobacteria > Enterobacterales > Pectobacteriaceae > Brenneria > Brenneria goodwinii. The sequence goes on from NZ_CP014137.1 coordinate 3,070,958, forward strand.
ACAATGAACGCGCCACATCACGGGATAAGGCTAACAACAGTACGCCGGATGTCGGCCTATCCAGACGGTGAACGGTGTAAACGCGCTGACCGATCTGATCGCGTACCGTCTGCATCACCACCACTTTTTCTTTGCGGTCCAGCCAACTGCGATGGACCAGCCAACCGGCAGGTTTATTTACCGCGACCAAATGTTGATCCTGATAGATGATCTCAAGCATCGTTGTCGTCGTCAGCGGCGTTCGGGTTATTGCCAAATAGCGCATCCAGTTGGCCAATCCGCATCAACAGCGGTTCGATATCGGACGGAGCCCCTTCCAACGCTTCTTCAAAATAAGGCAATAGCGAAAATTCCGCCGGTAACGGCGCGCCGCTGTCGAGCAATGCATGCATACGCGGCAGCAAAACCCACTGCAACCATTGCTCGGCACGCATGGTGTCAATGCAGAAAGGCTCATTGCTGGTGAAAGCCGCAGCTTCCGGCGGCGACTGCTGCCAGAAAGGGCCGTCTCTTAACACGCGTTCGACGTCAAACAAAGACTGCCGGACCTGATCCTCTAAACTCATGCGTTTTCTCACCATTAAAGCCTGTTGCCATAGGCGGCAGAGCATAGCATTGATAGTAGTCTCGTCCAAAATTCACATTCTGGTGAACTTTCGCGGCAAAAAAATGGGGGTACTGATTGCTCAGTACCCCCGATTCGTTTCATAGCCATCCCGCTACACCTTTGCGTCCCTGCTCATCCTTGAAAACTTTTCCTTAATGGCCTTCCTGACCGACAATCCTTGCTGGCGTCCAACTTTCGTCCTGACTTATCCATCCTGTATCATCCATGACTCATTCCCTTTAGGCTCCTGCCCCACCAAGACTCTCCGCTCGGTTCTCAATCTCCTTCCTGGAGGTGTCCCTGATTTCATCCTGAAAACGTTTTATTCCTTAAAACGAAATCTGGTAACCGGCTTTAAACCTCACGCAACCGTTTACCAACTTAAGTAATAAGATGTATTAATTGTTTGGATTCAGCAAGAGGCAAGTAACAATGTTTATCGGCTGTCTTTGGCAAAAAAAGATAAAATAATCTTAATTGACTAATTAATAATGAAAAAATAATGGCGGCATCTGACATAGGCATGAAAGACGAGAGATGTCTCACAGCAAATGTAAGAGATCTCTCACAACACCGAAAGTGAAACGCGATTAATGATTAAATGAATACCGGGCTGAGCTGAGAAAGAAAATCCGCCAACGTCGCTGCCAGCACCCGATGTTTCTTCGTGCCGAACTCCTCCAGAAGCACTTGGCCGGAAACGTTGCATAGCGAAATCATCGTCATTTCGGAGTCGGTTGTCGCCAGAAACAGCGTCGGAGGCAACTTTAAACGTTTTTGCGTCAGCAGATGGCCGATCAGGTTCTCCTGCATGCGGGAAAAATCGTCTTCGCTCCAAGTCTGTAATAGCACGCACGAAACCGATTCAAATTGAGCGGCCATATCACCAGCATACTGCGTTGTATAAAACGCATGAATATCCGGATGCAGGCTGATATCCAGCGCACGTTCGACCCCGTCCAGCGCGGCGGCAGGCAAAAACGGCTGCGGCAACCAGAAAACCTCACCGGACTGACTTTGCGTAATACACGGGGATGGAACGCCGTATAACGCCTCGCTGGCGGGCGGATGCCCCGTTTCCCGCCGCCATAATTCAACATAACGCTGGGTGAAGGCCGCTAATGCCTGAGGAACCTCATAAGCCATAATTTTTCTCATCATTCTGTTAGTCGGGTTACACTACGCACCATCAGTTCTTCTTACATCAAGGTAATCGTATGTCCGCTTACGACAAACATCAGTCCCTTAGCGAACTGACGCTGGGAAAACCAACAGCTTATCATGATCGCTACGATGCCGGCTTATTACAACCTGTTCCCCGTAGTCTTAATCGTGAACCGCTCGGCATCTTCCCGCAGGCTCTGCCGTTTCACGGCGAAGATATCTGGACGCTTTATGAACTGTCCTGGCTGAATAAAAACGGCGTTCCCCAGGTTGCGGTGGGCGAAATGCATCTGGATGCCGCCAGCCAGAATCTGGTCGAATCCAAGAGTTTCAAACTTTACCTAAATAGCTTCAACCAGACCGTGTTTGATAGCTGGGACAGCGTACGCGCCACGTTAATAAACGATCTGAGCCGATGCGCGCAGGGCCGGGTCGACATGACGTTATTTAAACTCGGTGAGTTGGAAGGCCAGCCCATTGCCGCTTTCCATGGCGAGTGCATCGACGATCAGGATATTCACATCGACAATTATGCGTTCAACGCGGACTATCTGGCATCAAGCGCTGATAACGATATCCACGTGGAAGAAACCCTGGTCAGCCATCTGCTAAAGTCCAACTGCCTGATTACCCATCAGCCCGACTGGGGGTCGGTCCAGATTCATTACCGGGGGAAACGCATTAACCGGGAATCGCTGCTGCGTTACATCGTGTCATTCCGCCACCACAATGAGTTTCACGAACAGTGCGTCGAACGGATTTTCAACGATCTGATGCGTTACTGCCAGCCGGAACAGCTTAGCGTTTACGCCCGCTATACCCGCCGCGGCGGATTGGATATCAATCCGTGGCGCAGTAACGTTCCTTTTACCGCGCCCGTAGGACGTCTGCCGCGTCAATAAATGCGTAACGTTACGCAACTACTGTTGCCAGCGGCCATCATTATTGGAAAAAATGATGGCCGCACGCTAAGGTGAAGCCCGGAGAAAGAATTAGGGTCCGCTATTGCCGAATGACGCCGATGCCGCCCAATAGGCACCTGGAAGATGACGGGTATACTGCATTTAAAGGAGCAAAATTGATTACACATATCAGCCCGCTGGGATCGATGGATTTACTCTCGCAGTTGGAAGTGGACATGCTGAAAAGTACCGCCAGCAGCGACCTCTACCGACTGTTTCGTAACTGTTCCCTGGCCGTATTGAATTCCGGCAGTCAGACGGACAACAGCAAAGAGCTGCTTTCCCGTTACGAAGACTTTGACATTAACGTGTTGCGCCGTGAGCGCGGCGTTAAGCTGGAGCTGGTTAATCCGCCGGAAGACGCCTTTGTCGACGGCCATATTATCCGCTCGCTTCAGGCCAATCTGTTTGCCGTACTGCGCGACATTCTGTTCGTTAACGGGCAGATAGTCCACGCCGGCCGTTACCATAACCTGAATCTGGAAAACTCCACGCATATCACCAATCTGGTTTTCTCTATTTTGCGTAACGCCAAAGCGCTGCACGTTGGCGAAGAGCCCAACATGGTAGTGTGCTGGGGGGGCCATTCCATTAATGAAACCGAATATCTCTATGCCCGCAAAGTGGGCAGCCAGCTTGGCTTGCGCGAACTGAATATCTGCACGGGCTGCGGCCCCGGCGCCATGGAAGCGCCAATGAAGGGCGCTGCCGTTGGACACGCGCAGCAACGCTACAGAGACGGACGTTTTATCGGTATGACCGAACCGTCCATTATCGCCGCCGAACCGCCTAACCCGCTGGTGAATGAGCTGATCATCATGCCGGACATTGAAAAGCGCCTGGAATCATTTGTCCGTATCGGCCATGGCATCATTATCTTCCCGGGCGGCGTGGGTACGGCGGAAGAGTTTCTGTACCTGCTGGGCATTATGATGAACCCGGAAAACAGCGAGCAGGTATTGCCGATCGTGCTTACCGGTCCGGAAGAAAGCGCCGATTACTTTCGCGTGCTGGACGAGTTTATTGTCGGTACATTGGGTCGCCAGGCTCGCCGTCACTACTCCATCATCATTAATGACGCCGCGGAAGTCGCCCGTCAGATAAAAAAATCGATGCCGTTGGTGCAGGAAAGCCGCCGGCATACGGGTGATGCCTATAGCTTTAACTGGTCGTTGCGTATCGCTCCCGACCTGCAGATGCCGTTCGAGCCCAGCCATGAAAATATGGCCAACCTCAATCTGCATTTCGATCAACCCGCGGAAGAGCTGGCTGCCGCCCTGCGTCGCGCATTCTCCGGGATTGTCGCCGGTAATGTGAAAGAAATGGGAATTCAGGCCATCGAGCAGCTGGGGCCTTATAAGCTCCATGGCGATCCGCAGATCATGAAAAGCATGGACCGGTTGCTGCAGGGTTTCGTTGCCCAACAGCGGATGAAACTCCCCGGTAGCGCCTATATTCCCTGCTACGAGATCTGCGCTTAACGCCAAGGGAGCGCTTTGCCGGTATACGCCGATCGGCAAAACACTAACGTGGGGAAGTCAATCTTCCCCACACGACACGGATGACACCTTCAGGAACCCGCTTATGCCTGTACATTTGCTGATTGTCGATGCGCTGAACTTAATACGTCGGATTCATGCGGTACAAGGTTCCCCTTGCATCACGGCCTGCCAGCATGCGCTAAACCAGTTGCTGCAGCACAGTCAACCCACTCATGCCGTCGCGGTATTTGATGATGAAGATCGCAGCGCCAGTTGGCGTCATCAGATTTTACCGGACTACAAGGCCGGGCGTTCCCCGATGCCGGATAACCTTAAACAGGAGCTCGCGCAGATTAAAGCCGCATTTGCGGCGATGGGAGTAACGAGCTGGCACTCCCCCGGTAATGAAGCGGATGATTTGGCGGCGACGCTGGCGACCAAAGTGGCGGATTCGGGGCATCAGGCAACCATCGTTTCCACCGACAAAGGCTATTGCCAACTGCTGGCGCCGACGATCCAAATCAGGGATTACTTTCAAAAGCGCTGGCTGGATCTGCCTTTTGTACAACGGGAGTTCGGCGTATTGCCGCAACAGCTCCCCGACTATTGGGGGTTGGCGGGGATCGGCAGCAGTAAAATTCCGGGCGTCAGCGGCATCGGTCCCAAAAGCGCGCTGCAGTTGCTGCAACAGGCCGGCAGCCTGGATGGGCTTTACCAACGGTTGGACGATGTGCCGGAGAAATGGCGTACCAAGCTGGAACAGCAGAAGGAAATAGCATTTATCAGCCGCCGAGTCGCGACGCTCAACAAGGCGCTGACGCTGCATGGCAACCTGCAGCAGTTAAGGTTGCCGCCGGCGCCAAGAACCCAATCTGATGGCTAAATTGTGCCGCTTCGCGGTCCGTGCGGCGCTCGTTGCCCTATCCATACCGCTCATTTGGCGGCAACGTTCACCGCAGCACAATGTTTTACGCCGTAAGGCAGCCCCATGAGAGATGCCAGCCCATCATATTTTATCGCTCATCGCGCCGGCCCGGCACCGCAGCCCAGAAACGGCGAACATGGACGGTGACCTCTTCGCGGTCATGGTAAAGCTGTTTGGCATGCACTTCCGCATTAATGCCATTTTCCTCCAGCCGCTCGCGGAGTAACGCCAGGTTCTGCGAAACTTCCTCATAGCGTTTCTTCATCGGCAGTTTGAGGTTAAAGATCGCCTCTCTGCACCAGCCTTTTACCAGCCAATCGGCAATCAGACTGGTGACTTTGGCCGGTTTTTCCACCATGTCGCACACCAGCCAATACACGTTATTACGCGGTGGTTCGAAACGAAAACCATCGGCCTGATGATGTATAACCTGCCCGGTATCCATCAAGCTGGACGCCATCGGGCCGTTATCCACGGCATGAACCATCATGCTGCGTTTTACCAGTTGATAAGTCCAACCGCCGGGACAGGCGCCCAGATCGACGGCGTACATACCGCTGGCAAGGCGCTCATCCCATTCATCGGCCGGAACGAAAACGTGAAAAGCCTCTTCGAGCTTTAACGTCGAACGGCTGGGCGCCTCCGAGGGGAACTTCAGGCGGGGAATCCCCATATAAAACGGCGAATTGTTGTTGCTGTAGGAGTACCCCACGTAACAACAGCCCGGCGCGATAAACAGCACATGCAGCACCGGCCGATCGGCTTTCTCATAGCCCAGCAGAATTTTATTTTCACGCAGGGCGGCGCGTAAAGGCACGGTAAACTTGCGGCAGAACTTCATCAGTTCCTTGCTTTCGTTGGTATCAGGGACTTCGACCCGTAGGTCGCCCGCCCGCTCAACCGCGCCCGTCAGCATGCCGACAATGGGAGTGATGCGATCTTCCGGCGGCAGGTCGCGCAACAGTTCGCCGCCGACGAACATCTGCCGGGCAAAAATCAACTCATGAAACGGCAGATCTTTGAGCAGCCGATCGGCGTCTTCATGCTGGTAGCACTCGAAGATCACATAACCGCTGTTATCCTTCACCCGGACAAAACCATAGACGTTATGCTGCGCGGTCTTCTCGGTTATTTCCGCCGCGCACTCTTTTTCAAATCCCGGACGGCAGTACAAAATAACTTTATTCATGGCGTTCCGCCTTTCTTTTCAGACGCAATGCGCCAACCAACATCAACAACCACCCAATCAGAAAACAGAATCCACCAATCGGCGTGACATAAACCCAGAGCTTCAAATGAGAAAGCGCCAGACAATACAGGCTGCCGCTGAACAGCACCGTGCCTAATGCCAGAAAAACGCTGCTCCAGTAGAACCACAGATTGGTGCGCTGATTCATGGAAACAGACAGCGCCAGGATAGCCAGCGTGTGAAATGCCTGATATTCCAGCCCGATACGCAACCAGGAGAGTTCTTCCGGTCCCATAGTTTTACTTAACACATGGGAAGCGAACGCCCCCAAAGCAACAAAAACAAAACCGCTGATGGCGGAAAAAATCAGCATGAAACGACTATTCATTGTTGATACCCAATTTAGTGCCTACTCCGCAGGCGTCATTGTCGTCGGACAGCGCACAGAATCATACTCCCCGTTCGTGAAGCGCTTTCGCTATCCATATTCCTCTAGCGCGTGCTGTTATCGTAACGGAAGCGGAACTTTTCTTGTTCGCTGGCTGCCCGGGCCAGAATCCAGTGCCGAAAGGCGGCTATTTTACCCAGTTCTGCCTGGCTGTCATGACATACCAGATAAAAAGCATTTTTACTGACCAAAACATCATTAAACGGACAGACCAATCTGCCCGCTTCCAGTTCGCTCTGCGCTATCACGTTATTCGCCAGCGCCACCCCCTGCCCGTGAATTGCCGCCTGCAGGACCATCGCGCTGTGGCTGAAGATCGGCCCTTGCTGCACGTTTATCTGTACGCCGAGCTGGCGTGTATAAGCGAGCCAGTCACGGCGCGAAGCATCATGCAACAGCGTATGCGCAACCAGATCGGCCGGGGTTTTCAGAGGGTGAGCCCCAGTTAACAACGCCGGCGCGCAAACCGGCAAGAGATACTCGGCATACAGTTTTTCTACCCGCAGCCCCGGCCAATTGCCCCGGCCATAAAAAATGGCGACGTCTACATCATCCGACATGCGATCTTCATCGCGATCCACCGCCTGAATTCGTACATCAATGCCCGGATATTCCGTATTAAAACTTGATAAGCGGGGAACCAGCCAGTGAATGGCAAAGCTGGGCAACAGGCTAACGGTCAATGCGCCTTTGGCGCTGCGGGACTGCAACTTACGGGTAGCTTCATTCAGCGAAGAGAAAATTTCTTTTATATCAAGATAATAACTCTGCCCTTCTTCCGTCAGCAGCAGGGAACGATTACGACGACGAAACAATTTCAGCCCCAGGAAATCCTCCAGAGACTTAATCTGATGACTGACCGCTGCCTGCGTAACGAATAACTCTTCCGCCGCTTTGGTAAAGCTCAGATGGCGGGCCGCCGCATCAAATACACGCAAGGAGTTCAGTGGGGGGAGACGTTTTGACATGAATGAAATTCTTTTATTTCCCGATAAATAACATACACATCATGTTCATTTATCTATTAGTTTTTATAATGCGAAACATTATAAATTGTCCATTGAGGATGTACCAGCAAATACCTATATTAGCGCGACTTCCCAGGCCGGAACGAAAAGTGCGGAGGAGCGATCTGAAGGGCTTTTGGCTTGTGGTTGTGATGTTGTGTTTGCTATTTGTTTTTCTGCCTTTGCAGATAAGGTAGCCAGACTACCTTTTCATTACATTTACCTTGTCTGTCCTGATTTAATATAGCACCGCCAACGCGGTGCTTTTTTTATCTCATGGCCGAAAATTATTCACAGAAGATTACTTCGCTTCCGTCATTCCCTGCACAAGATCGCGGCTGATCTGCTGATTCTGGCCGTACGCATCGGTATAGCTAATCATACCGGTTTCAGTGTCGACCTGGGGTTTACCATCGGCAATGATAGTGCGCCCATCATTGGTATGAATGACATAATTGCTGGAACACGCTGCCAGAGAGAACGCCATCACAATAGCGGCGAAAATGGAAATTTTATTCTTCATAGTTAACTCCCGTTGAATAAAAACACTTTACAAGTGACTTTATACGCCAATAAATTCTAAAAATTTAACAATATAAAGTGTAGTATGAATTATCCGCTTTTCCAGAAAATAGCGTTAAGCATCCTCCTAAACTTGTGTCCCCGATGAAAATGGGACAGGATCTGACTCCCAAAAGAGGATGATCATGACACCATTTAACGCCACATCTTTCCGTCGGCAGTTTCCTGCGCTTACGCACCCAGGGGTATACCTTGATAGTGCGGCCACGGCACTAAAACCCCAGACCGTCGTCGATGCCGTTCAGCAGTTTTACAGCCAGGAGAATGGTACGGTTCATCGTAGCCAACATCGTGCGGCGCAGCGGCTGACGCAGCGTTTTGAACAGACGCGGGAACAGATCGCGGCGCTGATACATGCCAACGATCCGCGATCCATTATCTGGACCAAAGGCACGACGGAAGCCATTAATCTGGTGGCGCAGAGCTATGCCAGACCGCGCCTGCGTCCGAACGATGAGATCGTGGTCAGTGAAGCGGAACACCACGCCAACCTGATCCCCTGGCTAATGGTGGCGGAGCAAACCGGCGCGCGCGTGATAAAACTGCCCATCGGCGCTGATTTATTGCCTGATATCAAGCAGCTTCCTCATTTGCTGAATAGCAGAACGCGTATGCTGGCACTGGGACACATGTCTAACGTTACCGGCGGCATACCCGATCTGGCGGCGGCTATTCAGCTCGCGCATCATTATGGCGCGCGGGTGATGATCGACGGCGCTCAAGGCATGGTGCATTGTCCGCCGGATGTGCAGGCGCTGGATATCGATTTCTACGCATTCTCCGGGCACAAACTGTATGCGCCGACCGGCCTCGGCGTGCTATATGGCAAAACGGCGTTACTGGAAAGCATGGCGCCATGGCAGGGCGGCGGCAAGATGATGACCCAGGTCTCTTTTGACGGTTTTACGCCTCAGGCGATCCCTCACCGGTTTGAAGCGGGTACGCCCCATATCGCCGGCGTTATCGGCCTGTCCGCGGCGGTGGATTGGCTATCCCGGCAGGACTGGCGGGCAGCGGAGCTATACAGTCAAGCGCTGGCCGGCCAAGCGGAAACCCGCCTGGCGCGGTTGCCCGGCTTTCGCAGTTTCCGCTGCGCGGATTCCAGCGTACTGTCTTTCGAATTTGCCGGTATTCACCATAGCGACCTGATCACGCTCCTGACCGAAAGCGGTATTGCGCTGCGCGCCGGGCATCATTGCGCGCAACCGTTAATGACCGCGCTCGGAATCAACGGCACGCTGCGCGTCTCATTTGCCCCCTATAATAATGAGCAGGACGTTGACTCGCTGATTACCGCCGTTGGCGCGGCGCTTGAACTACTTACCGACTAACGAAGATAACCATGACAGACATGACACATACGGCCCACCCGTTCGGCCGCCAGATTAGCGCTATTGACCTGAAAACGCGTTTCGACGCCTGCCATTCCTGGGAAGAACGCTACCGGCAGCTTATTTTATTAGCCAAGCAACTCCCTTCCCTGCCGGAAACATTAAAAAGCGAGGCGATCGCGCTGTCCGGCTGTGAAAATCGGGTCTGGCTGGGTTATCAGCGGCAGGAAAACGGGACGCTGCACTTTTATGGCGACAGTGACGGACGCATCGTGCGTGGGTTGCTGGCGGTGCTGTTAACCGCGGTAGAAGGGCAAACGGCGGACACATTACTGCGGGAAGATCCGCTGGCGCTGTTTGATACGCTGGGGCTGCGCGCGCAGCTTAGCGCATCGCGTTCGAGCGGCCTGGCCGCGCTGGCCGCCCGAATCCAGGCCATTGCGGCGGAATGCGCCTGACAATTATCGGCGCTGGAGCCGCGTCGTTAATGCGCTTGGGCTATTTAATCGCCTGATTCAGCCGACTGGCGCGCGGCTTTCGCCATCATTTTCTTCAGCGCATGGGAAACGGCGACAAAACCGAACGTTGCCGTTACCATCGTGGCGGCGCCAAAGCCGGATGCGCAATCCATCCGTTTGACGCCCTCGGCGGTGCTGCGTGAAGCACACACCGAACCATCAGGTTGCGGATAAACCAGCGGTTCGCTGGAAAACACGCAATCGATCCCCAGCTTTCCTTTACTGTTTTTCACCACGTTGAAATCATGTTTCAACCGTTCACGCAGTTTGGCCGCCAGCGGATCCTGAATGGTTTTCGCCAGATCGGCCACTTCAATGCGCGTCGGATCGATTTGCCCGCCCGCGCCGCCGATGGTCACCACCGGTATTTTGTAACGCCGGCAGTAAGAGAGCAGCGCCGCTTTGGGGCGCACGCTGTCTATCGCATCAATGACGTAATTGAAATTGCGATCGAGTAACTCAGCGACATTCTCGGCACTGATGAAATCATCCACACAGGTCACGTTGCATTCCGGGTTAATCGCCAGAATGCGTTCAGCCATGACTTCCGTTTTCGCCTGCCCGGTATGCTGACGCAGCGCATGAATCTGCCGGTTGGTATTACTGACGCACACATCATCCATATCAATCAGGGTGATCGCGCCAATGCCGGTACGGGCCAGCGCCTCTGCCGCCCATGATCCCACGCCGCCAATGCCGATCACGCAGACGTGAGCGTCGGAAAACAGCTTCAGCGCCTGCTGACCATATAAACGTGCGGTACCGCCGAAGCGCTGCAGATAGGCTTCGGATAATTGCGTACTCATTACAACCAACCTTTACATAAGGAAAACAAGGGAATTAACGGTGATATTTGAAATCAGCAATACGTGAGCTACCCCACCCCAGCCCTCCCCTTCACAGGGGAGGGAGTTTGGCGCCTCCCCCTGACAAGGAGTGCAGTATGAGCCCTGCGACCAAAAAACCGAGCCAATCATAAAGGATTGGCTCGGTTGATGACAAACCTATATCTCAATACGCGTTCTACCACAGAGCGAAATATCCCCGCGACCTAAACCGGCACCACCTCCACCAGGCAGCTCATGGCGTTCGGGCCTTGCGTCAATGGCGAAGTGCCGATATCCAACGTCAATACGTTGGCGTTCCCCGATTGCTCAACCGGGTGCCACTCTTTGCGCCCGAAACCGGGTTCAAACCAGGCGCCGGTAGACATGATCACCACTCCCGGCATAACGCCGTCGGTGATCTGAACGCCGGCGAAGATGCGCCCGCGCGCATTCCTGACCTCAACCTGGGAGCGATCGCGGATATCACGCGCCGCCGCATCCTGCGGATGCATATAGAGCGTTTCCTTGCCGGCGGTTTTATTCGCCTCGACCTGCGGCGTCGTCGCCAGCTGGCTGTGCAGCCGATCGGCGGGCTGAATGGAAATAAAGTGCAGCGGCCAGGTTTTCGTGGCGGGCGCCCCCAGCCATTCGACCGGCGGTCGCCATTGCGGATGCGGAGCAAAATCGGGATAGCCGTAATCCGCAATGGTCGAACTAAACAGCTCGATTTTACCGCTTGGCGTTTGCAGCGCATGCTGCTGCGGGTCGCGACGAAAATCCTCAAAGAAGACAAACGGCTTGTCATCCATCGGGATCTCAACGTGGCCTTGCTGCCAGAACGCCTCAAACGACGGCCAGGATAGCCCGGCTTCCCGCTGTCTTGCGCGGCAGTCATCATAAAGCGTGGTCAGCCACTCCCGCTCACTGCGGTTCTGGGTGAACTCGCCCCAATAACCGAGCCGCTCCGCCAGCTCGCTGAAGATATCAAAATCATGCCGCGCCTGATGCTGCGGCGCAATCGCCTGATGCATGGCGAAAATAAAACGATCGCGTGAAGAGCCGCCGATATCGTTGCGCTCCAGCGTGGTGGTGACCGGCAGCACGATATCCGCCATCTGCGCCGCGGGCGTCCAGACGATATCCTGCACAATCACCGTATCCGGCCTGCGCCACCCTTCCGCCAGCCGGTTCAACTGCTGGTGATGATGGAAAGGATTGCCCCCGGCCCAGTGGATCAAATGAATATCGGGATAGGAATGCGTCTCTCCCTGAAAGGTGTACGGCTGACCGGGGTTAAGCAACATGTCGGCGATACGCGCCACAGGAATGGCTTGCCCGGCATTGGCGCTGGAGGGGGAAGCCGGCGCGGGCGTTGCAATACGCTCATTGCCGACGCTGTTCATGGAGCCATGACCGAACGAGAAGCCGCCGCCCGGCAACCCGACTTGCCCCAGCATCGACGACAAGGCAATCATCATCCAGTAAGGCTGTTCGCCGCGGTGCGCCCGCTGAACGGAATAAGAACAGGTGATAAAGCTGCGCACGCCGATTAATTGTTTCGCCAGGCGTTCGATGCGCCCAGCCGGAATACCAGTGATATCGCTGGCCCAGGCCGGCGTTTTCGCCACCCCATCGCTACGGCCGAGGAGGTAATCCGTTAATTGCTCATAGCCGACGCAGTAACGTTGCAGGAAATCCTTGTCGTCGGCCCCCAGACGCTGAATTTCGTATCCTAATGCCAGCATCAGGGCGACATCGGTATTCGGGCGGATAGGGACCCATTCCGCATTGACGAATTCCGGGCAATCGTCGCGCATCGGGCTGATATTAATCACCGGAATGCCTTTCGCCACCAGCATTTCCAGTGCGGGCTTGAGCGTATGATGCCCCGCGCCGCCGGAAGCCACTTGCGCATTTTTCAGCGCCAGACCGCCAAAGGCGAGGAAGATGTCACAATGCTCGGCCACGCTGCGCCACTCCGTCACCTTACCGGTCAACGGATGAAAGGTGCCGATCACATACGGCAGGAAGAACTGCGCCGCCCCCCAGCTGTAGTTGCCCTGCTGATCCACCGCCCCGCCGCCGGAAAAATAGAAACGGCGCACCTGAGAACGGGCATGATGAAAACGCCCGGCGGAAGACCAGCCATAAGATCCGGCGAATATTCCGTCAGCGCCATAGCGATCGCGGATACGGCGGTTCTCTTCGGCGACCAGATGCAGCGCGACATCCCAATCGACTTCAACAAAATCCTCTTTACCGCGCAGCGAGCCGTCGCTGTTTTCACGTTTTTGCAGCCAGGAACGGCGCACGGCGGGCCGCCGGATGCGGCGTTCCGAATAGACCAACGGAACAATAGAGTCGAGCATGGCGGAAGGCGCGGGATCGTCCGCAAATGGCTCGCAACGAATCAGTTTCCCGTCTTCAACAACGGCGGTAAACGCGCCCCAGTGAGCAAGATGTGGATAACGCTTAATCGTCATGACGACCTCATGGCAAGTAGTTAGCAGGGTATAGAATATACCTGAACTCACACCTTACCCAACCGCCGAAACAGTAAATAGCCTTATATAAATAGCAATAAATCAGATAACAAAAGTTAATTAGCGATAATCAATCGCTTGCCGACACAAATAACCATAAGGAAATTGATGATATAAGGCGAGTCAATAACATCGCCCGGATATATAAAATTCAGCGCTTCACAAGGCAAAGCTATCCCTCTATAAATAAAAGGTTATTTTTAACGTTATATAAAATATAGGAATATTGGAACGATCCCATTCCGGCCGCCAAAATAAACGGCTACGGCGGATAGTCTATTTCAGACCCGGGATAAAAGAAAAAGGCGTAAATAAAGTATTACCCGCAGCGCCATCGGCCTGCTGCGGGTAAGCGATCAAAACGTGTTAATTCTGCGGATTGCTGACCAGTAGCGATCCCGAACTATTGCTATTCATTGACGGAGCGCTTTGCGAAGCGCTGAACAAGGTTCCGTTACTCTGCGTATTTTTCAATACCCATACCCGGCCATAGTGGTTATAGAAACCCGCCGCATGGCCTGCCTCATGCCCGATCCCCTGATAAATATCGAAGTGTTGGCCTTTAATTGCCCCACCGACATCCAGCGCCACCATCAAACGCATTTCATATTTACCGGTAAACTTCCCTTCATTATTCAATAAGGGAACCTCCGCCAGCAGCGCCGTTCCGGCCGGAATCAAAGAACGGTCGGACGCCACCGAGGCTTTCGCCACCAGCGGCACCGCGCTCGCGCCCTTGACCGGCGACGTCATCATCGGTTTAAAGAACACAAAGGAGGGATTCTGCTCCAACAGTTCGCGGACCTCATACTCCGAGTGCTGTTCGGCCCATTTGCGGATAGCCTGCATGGACATATCTTCGCGCGCCACTTCACCGCGGTCGATCAGTACCTTGCCGATGCTGCGGTAGGCATGGCCGTTTTTGCCGGCATAGCCGAAGAACGTCAGCGGACGGCCATCGCCAAAATCAATATAGGCGCTGCCCTGCACCTCCATCATAAAGTTATCCACCAGCGAATTGGTCCAGGCCAGGGCCAAACGATCGTCTAAAGCGCCGGAGTAAATTGATGCTCTATCCGGCAGTCGGCGATTTTTCTTGCCCCGAGCAGGCATGGCGTAAAGCGGATAGCGGAATTCGCCCTGACGGGTATAACGGGCCTGCAGAACCGGCGTGTAGTAGCCGGTAAACTGAACGTTGCCGAAGTTGTCCACGCCCTCCATCTGCCAGGCGCTGAGGCCGAATTTGCTCAGTTCGCGGGTATCGGCTCCCGACATCATCCAGTTTTCTATCGCCTGGAAGGTACTATTATTGCTGGTATACAGGTTCGGCGATGCATTCCTGATTTCAACGACCTGATCGACAAAGTCTCTGGCATTCACGGGTTTGCCGGCGGCATTCGGCTCATTAACCAGTTCCAAAGGCTGATTGAGGTGTCCATCCTTATATTGCTGCCCTCGATCGGTGGGTTTGGATTGACACCCTGCCAGAATGGCAATCACCACGCCGGCCAGCAAATATTTTCCCCAACATCCTCTCATCTTCTTTGCGCTCTCTTTTGACATTGACGGATTCACCGCCGAACGATAACAAACACCTATAGAGAAAGAAACGACGTCCGATAAAAAATCGCCGGGAGCGATTTTTAACGTCGCACCGCGACGGACCGCAGTGCGAGTCATCAAGCCATATTGTAGATACAAATAGCCAGCGATATAAAACCGGCGTCGTAACGTTTAAAAAGTAGCCCATTAGGTTGCAAATTCAGCACCCGTGCGGGCTATCAGGCATTTTTTGCAGAAATAGGTTGCATAGAAACTCATGGGGAGTATATTGCGCATCCACGGACGCGGGGTGGAGCAGCCTGGTAGCTCGTCGGGCTCATAACCCGAAGGTCGTCGGTTCAAATCCGGCCCCCGCAACCAATTGATGTGAATAGACCATCAAAAGTAAAAAGACAGTATCAAGACGGACGCGGGGTGGAGCAGCCTGGTAGCTCGTCGGGCTCATAACCCGAAGGTCGTCGGTTCAAATCCGGCCCCCGCAACCAATTGATTACTCATAGAAAAGCACCCTTAACGGGTGTTTTTTGCTTTCTGGCATCCCCATTCTTGCAAACACGTCATTTATACCGCGCAACAGCTGAACCAACCGCAACTCGGCAGCGTTAATGCGCCACCGAGCGTTTGCCGGTATGGCGCTAGCGCCCGGCCTGGCTGGCGAAATAGGCTTTAATCCCAGCAAGGATCGATTGGGCTATCTGCTGTTGAAACTGGCTGGTGCGCAATTTGCGTTCTTCTTCAATATTACTGATGAATGCGGTTTCAACCAGCACGGAAGGAATATCCGGCGCTTTCAGCACCGCAAACCCGGCCTGATCGACGCTGTTTTTATGCAGACGGTTGACCTTACTCAAACGGGTTAGTATTTCCTTACCGAACTTCAGGCTGTCATTAATCGTTACGGTCTGCACCAGGTCAAGCATGGTGTGATCCAGATAGCGGTCGCCGCTCATGCTAACCCCGCCGATTAAATCCGCTTCGTTCTGCGTCTGCGCCAAAAAGCTCGCGGCGGTGCTGGTCGCCCCCTTCTTGGACAGCGCAAATACCGACGAACCCCTTGCCGCGCGGTTGGTGAATGCATCCGCATGAATCGAAATAAACAGATCGGCCCGCTGCTTACGCGCTTTGGCAACCCGCACGCGCAATGGAATAAATACGTCCTCATTGCGCGTCATATAGGCTTTCATATTGGACTCGCGATCGATCAGCGCGCGAAGACGGCGGGCGATTTGCAGCACGACATCTTTTTCGCGGGTTTTATTTTTACCAATCGCCCCCGGATCTTCACCGCCGTGGCCGGGATCCAGCATGATAACCAGAGGGCGGTCGCGCCCGGCCTTCCCTGCCTGCGGCGCCTCCGCCGGTAATGTCCGCTCCAGATCGCCCTTGTTGTAATCCTCCAACAGCGCCAGCAGCGGATCCTCTTCGTTATCATAACGGCCAACCTGCGGGTAAAGATCCATCACCAGGCGATGCTTGAATTCGGCGACCGGATTGAGCGTAAAGAGCTTGGCATCAACCCCTTGTTTTAGCTCAAGAACCAACCGTACCGTATTCTTGTCGAACTGGCCGATTCTGGCATTTTTAATCAACGGATCGTTTTGATGAAACTGACTGGGAATATTCTTCAGGACGCTGTTGAGATGAATATTTTCAATATCCACCACCAGGCGATCCGGATTGCCGAGGATGAACTGCTTATATTTAAGCGAAAGATTCGACTCCAGCGTTACCCGGGTATAGGAAGAAGAAGGCCATACGCGTACGGCGATGACCTGCGCCGCGGCGGCCAAGCCAACGCCGCTTACACTTAACAGCCAGGTTGCCGCAGCGCTTTGCAGCAGACGCCGCCGAGTCGGATTGTGATTCGAGTAAGACATGCAACTCCGGTCTGATTACAGTGCCACTGCCAACTACGGGAAGCAGAAATCGCAAAATTGTCAAAAACTTTAACTAATCTCTACTCCGGTGTCATGCAAAAATCATTCTTACGCTTTTTCTTCCCGCTTCTTGCAAATTGCGGCGGCATTGACTTTGCTTATTACATACCCCTTGCCTTTTACCTCGCAAAGAATAAAAATACAAAAATTACGAATAAAAATTCAAAAGGAGTCGCAGTGAAGGAGCGTAGTACAGAACTGGTGGAGGGCTTTCGCCACACCGTTCCCTATATCAATGCCCACCGTGGCAAAACTTTTGTCATCATGCTGGGTGGAGAAGCCATCGAGCATGAAAACTTCGCCAACATCGTCAATGATATCGGGCTACTGCATAGCCTGGGCATTAAGCTGGTGGTGGTTTATGGCGCCCGTCCGCAGATCGATAGCAATCTGACCACGCATCATTACGAGCCGGTTTACCATAAAAACATCCGTATCACAGACAGCACGACGCTGGAGCTGGTTAAGCAGGCCGCCGGGATGCTGCAGTTGGATATTACCGCCCGTCTGTCCATGAGCCTGAATAATACGCCGCTGCAGGGCGCGCACATCAACGTCGTCAGCGGGAACTTTATTATCGCCCAGCCCCTCGGCGTGGATGACGGCGTTGACTACTGCCACAGCGGCCGTATTCGCCGCATTGACGAAGATGCCCTGCACCGTCAGCTAGACAGCGGCGCGATTGTGCTGCTGGGCCCCGTAGCGGTTTCCGTCACCGGAGAGAGTTTTAATCTGACGTCCGAAGAGGTCGCCACCCAATTGGCGATCAAACTCCGGGCGGAAAAAATGATTGGCTTCTGTTCTTCACAGGGTGTGACGGATGAAAACGGCAAAATCATTTCCGAACTATTTCCGGATGAGGCCCAAAAACGGATTGAAGCGTTGGAACAGGAAGGCGATTACCAGTCCGGTACGGTCAGATTCCTGCGCGGCGCGGTTAAAGCCTGCCGCAGCGGCGTGCGCCGCAGCCACCTGATGAGTTATCAGGTCGATGGCGCCTTGCTGCAGGAACTGTTTTCCCGTGACGGCATCGGTACGCAGATCGTTATGGAAAGCGCCGAACAGGTTCGCCGCGCGACGATTAACGATATCGGCGGCATTCTGGAACTGATTCGCCCACTGGAACAACAAGGCATTCTGGTCAGACGTTCCCGCGAGCAATTGGAAATGGAGATCGATAAATTCACCGTCATCGTACGCGATAACCTGACCATAGCCTGCGCCGCACTTTACCCGTTTACGGAAGAGAGCATCGGTGAAATGGCGTGTGTGGCGGTGCACCCGGACTATCGCAGCTCGTCACGCGGCGACATGTTGCTGCAAAGGATCGCCGCGCAGGCCCGCCTGCAGGGGCTGAAAAAGCTTTTTGTCCTGACCACTCACAGCATCCACTGGTTTCAGGAACGCGGATTCCTGCTCGCTGAAGTGGAAATGCTGCCGAGGAAAAAACAGGAGCTGTATAACTACCAGCGCCGTTCCAAAATTCTGGTGCTGGATCTCTGATCCCGCCGGTTCTCCCCCCGCGGCAACGCTACGGGGGGAGGATAAATCACGCATCCTTTCCAGCGACAAAGCGGTATTCAGACATTCCCGTCATTTTCCGCCGACATTAGCGCCATGATTCGCTCAACCAGCCCGCTATGACGCTGGGTCGGCGTTTTCACCGCCCGACACAAAATGTTTATGTCCGCGTACAGCGACAAGCGCTGACGCGCGCGGGTAATGGCGGTATAAACCAGTTCGCGTGTTAATACCGGCAGATAATGATTCGGCAATATCAGCGAGGTATGTTCGAATTCCGACCCCTGCGATTTATGCACCGTCATCGCATAGGCCGTATCGTGCGGCGGTAAACGGCTCGGGGCCACGGCCTTGGTTTTGCCGCTGGGCAGTTGGAAATAGACCCGCGGTTCCCCCTTTTCACCCGGCATGGTAATACCGATATCGCCATTAAAGAGCCCCAGCACCGCATCATTACGCTCGATCATCACCGGACGGCCGATATACCAGCGATTAAGCGGATTACGGCTGCGTTGGATCAGCCCGGCCTGATGTAATGCCTGCTCAATCCGCTGGTTAAGCCCCGCCACGCCAAACGGCCCTTCACGCAGAGCACACAGTTGGCGATAGCGTTGAAAAGCCAGCAAAACCGCCTCCGGCCCCGCATCGGCGGCAATAAGCCGTAAATAATCCCGGTAACCTTCAATGCACTGCGCCAGCATCTGCTGGTAATCTTCCGTCGTATCCAGCGGACGACAGGCGATATCCGTAAACGCACCGTTCAACACCGCCGTCACTCGCCTGTCATCGCCATTATTCACCGCCAGGGCCAATTGCCCGATGCCGGAATGCCGATCAAAACGATAGCTTTTGCGCAACAGACAAATGCTATCCCCCACGGTTACCCGGTTTTCGGCCCCGTCATCATCAAGCCGACAGCCGGTCAAGCGCTGTAGCTGCTGCGCCCTTGTCCGGCTGTAGCCCGCCTCGGCAAAGCGGCAGATATCCCCCAGCACCGCGCCCGCCTCCACCGAGGCCAGCTGATCGCGATCGCCCAGAAAGATGACTTTTGCCTGTTCGGGCAACGCGGCAATCAGATTCGCCATCATCGGCAGATCAACCATTGAGGCTTCGTCCACCACCAGGACATCAAGGTGTAACGGATTCCCGCGATGATGGCGCAAACGTTGACTATCAGGCACCGCGCCCAATAAACGGTGCAGCGTCGTCGCCTCCTGCGGAAAGCGGTCGCGATGGGCCTGGCTTAGCGATAGGTTATTCAACGCCGCGCCCAGCGACTCGGTTAACCGAGCCGCTGCTTTCCCCGTCGGCGCCGCCAGTTGAATACGCAACGCCGCTCCCGCATTAAGCTGAATCAACGCGGCCAATAGTTTGGCGACCGTGGTGGTCTTACCGGTGCCGGGTCCACCGGAAATCACGGTGATGCGCCGGGTCAACGCCACGGCGGCGGCGATTTTCTGCCAGTCGGTTTCACCGCCGGCCGGCGGGAACAGGCTATCAAGCACCGTGCGGATATGCGGTTCATCGACCGAAGGCGCGTGATATTCACCGGCAATAAACCGCGCGACCTGCCCTTCGCTCTGCCAGCTGCGCTGCAAATAGAGATTTTGTTGCTGCAATACCAGCGGCGTCGGGCTATTGCCGTCACTGACCGCCGGGGAAGCCGACAAGCACTGCCGCCAGCCGGCGGCGTCCATCTGACCGGCCGCCTCCCATACCGACTGCGCCAATTCACGATCGCGGCCATCAAACAGCAGCTCGGGCTGTAATACCGGCAACGGCAGGCAAACGTGCCCGGCGCCGGACTGCGCGCTCAAACAGGCGGCGGCCAGCAGTAATTGAGGGTTGTCATCATCCGCCAGCATTCTGGCAAACTGGATATCCAGCGGACGCAGAAGCCGACGCTGCAATGCCGTTTCGAGTAACTCAATCATGACGGGCATCCTCTATCAGCGTTCCGGCGAAGAGCCGATCCAACCCGGTGATAAAGGCTTGCGGCGGACGAAAATAAAACACGCCGTTACCGGGAGCGTTTTCATCAACGCCGCGCAAAAACAGGTAAAACACGCCGCCAAAGTGACGGTCATAGTCATAACCGGCAATGCGGTGGCGTAAATAGCGGTGCAGCGCCAGACTATAAAGCTGATATTGCAAATCATAACGATGTTCCGCCATGGCCTGCCTCATGGCTGACTGCGTGTAAGCGCTCGCATCCGCGCCCAGCCAGTTGGATTTATAATCCAGCAGGTAATAGCGCCCTTGCCAGCGGAACACCAGATCGATAAACCCTTTCAGCATCCCCTTAACCTGTTGAAACGACAGAGGCGGGCACTGAGCGGATAAGGGATCATATTGCTTTGCCAGGCGATCGAACCGCGCCGCCTGCATCGGCGCCTGAATCGGCAGATAAAACTGGAGCTCCGCCTGCTTATGCCGGGGATCGAGCGCAGACAGCGTGATCCCCTCGTCATTCAGGGGCGTGGTCAACACCCGGTCTATCCACTGTTGCAATACGGGCAGCCAGACCTCCTCCAACCCTTGCAACTGCAGTTGTTCTGCCAGCCAGCCTTCATCAACCGGCTGCGTGAAATCCAGCGTCTCAAACAAACTATGTAAAAACGTGCCGGGGCTCGCGCCGCGCGGGAAGGTGTGCGGCGTAAACTGCGTTTCCGGCTCTTGCTGCCGCTCGCCCATCGCTTCAATATCCAGACGCGGTATCAGCTCCTGAACGGCGGAAGAACCGTGCTGCTGCAAGCCGGTATAACTGGTCACCCGCCAGCCATCACTTAGCGTCCGTTCGCTGCGGCGCGCCAGCAATTCAGGTTTGTCCGGCTCGCTCGGCCGCCAGGGGCGTTCATCGTCGGTCTGTACCGGCGTCAATACCACGCCGTCGCCCACCATCCCTTCAAGTTCGGCGATCAACGCGGCTACATCCGCTTCTTCTCCGCGCTGGAGCAGATATCCCAGCGCGCTGTGGTGCATATCGCTGCCCGCCGTTTTCTTACGTGAACGCTGCAGCGGGGCGACGCCAACGCTACAGTGATAAATGGAGCGGGTCAGCGCCACATACAGCAGGCGCAAATCTTCCGCCAGGCGCTCCTCTTCCGCCAGCGCCCGGCTTTCTTCGCTGTTGTCCAGATCCAATAACGCCTGATAGGTATTTCTGTCGTGATAAATCCCTTGCGACTGCTCGCGGAAATTACTGATAAACGGCAGCCAGACCAGCGGATATTCCAATCCTTTGGATTTATGAATCGTCACGATCTGCACCAGATGGCGATCGCTTTCCAGACGAAGCTGCTGATTATCCGCCTGTGGATTCGGCTGGATGATCTGTTGCGACAGCCAGCGCACTAACGCGTGCTCGCTGTCCAATGCCGATGAGGCGTCCTGCAATAATTCGCCGATATGCAGAATATCCGTCAACCGGCGTTCGCCATCGGCGCTGGCCAGCAGATTTTCCGCCAACTGGTGACGGCTGATCAACGCGCGCAGCATCGGCAATACCCCTCGCTGCTGCCAAAGCGTGCGATAACCGGCGAATTCATCAACCAGGGCATCCCACACGACTTCGCTGCGGCTTAACGTATCCACCGCCTGCGCGTCCAGGCCCATTAGGGATGTGGCCATAGCGCTGCGTAATGTTCTCTCCTGCTCCGGCGTCAGCACGGCTTGCAGCAGCCACAAAATGTCGCGGGCTTCCGGCGTAGTAAAAACGCTGTCGCGATTGGAAAGATAAACCGACGGAATCGACAGTCTGCTGAGCGCGTCTCGCACCAGCGCGGCTTCATGGCGGCTGCGCACCAGAACGCTCATATCCGAAGCCTGAACCGGACGCCGCGTTTTAACGCTCTCTAACCAGGCTTCATTGCGCTGGCTGGCCGCCAGCCAGTCTCTGATTTGCGCGGCGCATTGCCGGGCCATCAGTTGCTGATAGTCACCCACGCCGATAGACTCGCTTCCCGTCAGCCATAGCTGAAGCGCCGGTTGAGCTTTTCCGCCCAGGTTGAAAACCAGATCGCGTTTCGGTTCCGCGGGGGAAACGGCAAGAAAAGGAATATCTTTAAAGATAAAGGGATGCTCAAGACGCTGAAATAAATGGTTAACGCCGCGCACCATCTGGTGTGATGAACGCCAGTTGGTATCCAGCGTGTAATGCGCGCTCACTTCAGAGCGGGCGCGCATGTAGGTGAAAATATCCGCGCCGCGGAATGCATAGATCGCCTGTTTCGGATCGCCGATCAACAGCAGACCGCACTGCGGCTGCCCGATATACAGTGTACGGAAAATACGGTATTGCTGGGGGTCGGTATCCTGAAACTCGTCGATCATCGCCACCGGATAACGCTCCCGAATCGAGCCAGCGAGTTGTTCTCCGCCCGGCTGCTGCAACGCCTCATCCAACCGGCTCAGCAAATCATCGAATCCCAGTTCCGCCCGCTGGCGTTTTTCCTCCCGCACGGAACGGCGGATTTCACTCAGCGCCCGCACAATCACCAAATCACGCAGAGAAAGCGAAGTAGCCAGCAACGTATCCGTCGCCGCAAACACTGCGTGTACCGGCGGCTCCCCTTTTTTGGTTTTTTCTATCAGCGCCTGCTGACTAAACCTGTCCAGCTCTTTCGGTAACTGATAATCCTGCGTTGGTTGTTCCGCCCACAGGGTCACTTTCTGTACCCAGTTGGGCAAATGCTTGCTGCTGTAACTGCGTTTGTCCACGCCGGAAGCGCTAATCAGCGATTCCAGATCCGCCGAGGCGGCCAGCCATTGCTGCTTAAAGGCATCAATCGCCGCAACGATTTTCTGATGGCGGCTCAGCAGCGTTTCATCATCCTGCGGCGAACTGCGCAAAACCGGCGTTTCGCCATGCAGATAGGGCATCAGATCGGCCAATAAACTCTCGGGCCCGTTCCACTCCTGCCCCACGACGCGCGCCACATCTACCGGTAAAGGATAGCAATAGCGGCGCCAGAAATCGGCGCAGGCCTGACGGCGCAGCGGCTGCTCATCTTCAATCAATTCCTGTTCAAACAGCACGCCGGATTCAAAGGCGTTGGTGCTCAACATCCGCTGACAAAAACCATGAATGGTATGGATAGCGGCCTCATCCATTTGCCGTTCAGCGGCAAGCAAGACATCCGCCGCATCGACAGGATCCGGGATCTCGGCCAGCAGCATGGACAGCAGCGGATCCCGGCTTTCCCCACGAATACAGGCTATCCGCAGGGCGTGGATCTTCTCGCGGATACGTTCACGCAGCTCTTCCGTGGCGGCCTCGGTGAAGGTCACCACCAGAATTTCCTCTACCAGCAACGGCCGTGGATAAGCCGACTGCCCGCCCAATCCCAACAGCAGGCGTAAATAAAGCGCGGCAAGCGTGTACGTTTTCCCTGTCCCGGCCGACGCCTCAATCAGCCGCTCCCCAAGGAGCGGCAACGTCAGGACGTTTAATGATTGCGGCGCGGCGGGCTTCATTTTTGCCCGCCCGCGTTCGTGGCTTCCACCGCGGCTTCACGCTTCTCAGCCGCGCTCTCCTGTGACGGCGCTTGTTGCAACG
Source organism: Brenneria goodwinii (assembly GCF_002291445.1). Lineage (NCBI taxonomy): Bacteria > Pseudomonadati > Pseudomonadota > Gammaproteobacteria > Enterobacterales > Pectobacteriaceae > Brenneria > Brenneria goodwinii. Next base: position 3,095,120 of record NZ_CP014137.1, read on the forward strand.
GCAGCGTTTTTTGCAGCGAAGACATATTCGGATAGGTATGCCATCCCTGTGGCGCGGCATATTCCGCCTTGCCATGATGGCTGCCGGAGATTTGCGATAATACCGCCAGCCCTTCCGGCTGCAGCGCCCGCTGGAAGAAATCGGCCAGTTGATCCACCGTGAGCGGTTTTATTTCCGCGATGATCTTCTCACGGGTATCAAAGGCGAAGTTTTCCCGGTTCAGATCGTTACGCAGGCGGCTTATCTCTTCGTCCAGCGTCTGCGGACGCTGGCTCAGCTCGTTGATGATGCCTTGCTTGTACTGGGCGAAATCTTCCGCACTCATCGCACGCAGCCGTTTTTCCGCTTTCTGATAGAAGTCCTGATAACGTTGGTACAGATAGGCCGGCTGTTTGCTGTTGCTTTGCAGCAGGAAACCAATCCCCCACTGCCGCCCAACCGATATCGGGAAAGCAAACACCGCATAGCCGAGCTGCTCTTCCGTTCTCAACTGGCTGTAGAACCAGGGCTGAATAATCTGTCCCAGCGTAGAGCTATAGGCCATGCTTTGCGTTTCGCTATATCCGGTCGGGATATAGACCGCCGCCAAAGCCGAATCGGTGCTGCTCCCCGCTTTTTGCAAATTAGCCCGCTGCGGTTTACTGATGTTAACCTCGTCGCTGCGCTGCAGGTTTTCCCCGCGGCTCTTTATATGAGCTTTCAAGGTCTGCGCCAATTCAACCACTTTCTCCGGCAGTAAATTCCCCACCACCAGCATTTCCGGCGTGGCTTTTTGCAATAACGCGTTCCGGTAATCAACAATCTCCTGCAGACGAATAGTCTTTAACAGTTCGCGCCGCTCGGCGCGTTCGGTATACGGCACCTGCGACAGCAGTTGTATTGGCTGAATGGCCTGTTCGAACGCTTTCGCCTTTTCCGCCGCGTCCAACTGTTCCATATACCAGGATTTCGCCTGCTGCAGTTGTTCCTCGGTTGGAATGAAAGAGGCGTAGCCATCCACCAGCGCCAGCAGCAACTGAGGCAATCGTTGGGTGTAGCCGTTGGCGTTGATCGCCAGGCCGTCATTGTTTGTGGTGGAGAAGCTGATACCGCCGATTGACGCCTGATAACTCAACTCATCCAGCGCCAGGCCGGCCAGATAATCATTCAGCGCGAACAGTACCTGATTGCGCGCCGTACTTCTGGCTTCGTTGTTGCGCAAAAGCAAGGTGATCTGCGCCTTGGGTTCATCGGCAAAATAGCGGCTGGGCATATACAACACGCGCAAGCCCGGCTGTTGCAGCAGCATTTGCGGATGCGTGATGCTGGTATCCGCTTTGATCAGGGAGAAATCATCCGGGATATAGGGATTGATGGCGGGTAAGGTCAATGAAATATTCTGTCCCAACTGCCGCCACTTGGCAAACGTCGCGTCAGGAATGCTATCGACCTCATAAGGCGCATCAACAAAATACGCGACTTTGTTATGGGGCTCGTTCGGGCTGATCAACCAGATACGCGCGTTCTGCGGGGTCATATAATCCAACCGCTCGGCAATCGCCTTGGGATCGTATTGGTCGGCCAGATACATGGCGTCCAGCGTATGCTCCACCGGCACCCGCAACATGGTATCCACCAGCCACTCGATATAATCCATATCGCGGCTGATGGAGGGATAGCGGAAATCCAGATCCAGCACCCGGGCTATCTCATCAAAATAGCGCTGTTGGATCCCTTCCCGGCGCACCTGCTGCAGGTAATTGAATATTGCCGCGATAACCTCATCGCGCTGTGCCAGGCCTTTATCCGTTAAAGAGACCGAAATGGCGAAAACACCGCCATTGCGATCGATAACCGGATCGGAACCTGCGCCGATCGATTCAATCAACCCTTCCTTCTGCAGCCAGTCTGACAGCGTATTCTGGCTGCGGTTGCCGATCAGATAGCTGATATAGGTATCCGTTTTACTGCGAAACGCCTGGCTGTTGTTATCCACCCGGAACTCAATGCGCAACTGCTTGCGTGGCTGAGCCGGAACATAGTGGATCATGATGCCGCGCTGCTTCTCCGTGGCCGCCGGTACGGTGATTGGCGGCACGACGGCATTGTGATTGGCAATACGGCCAAAGGTTTCCGTCGCCAGTTTTGCCAGAGACGGTAAAGGCTGATTACTGTAAATCACCCCTTTCATCAGGTTGGCTGAATAATAACGCTGGTAAAACTTCACCAGTTCGTCATGCAATTTGCTGCCGGGCTTATCGCTCAGGGTTTCAAGATTACCGCCGGAGAAGCGTGAACTGGGGTGTGCCGGATTTAACGTCTCCGACCCTACCTGCGCCATACGATGACCGTCACGGGAACGCGCCATGGTCAATTCCGCATTAACCGCATGACGTTCGCGATCGGCGTTGACCGGATCGAGCAAAGGTTCGGCAATGGCGTCAGCCAGGCGATCGACCGCCGGTTGCAACGCATCGTTTTCAACTTCCAGATAAAACGCCGTCCGATAAGATGCCGTGCTGGCATTGTGGCTGCCGCCGTGTTTCTTTAGGAATTCGGCAAGGGCTTCCGGTTGGGGATAGCGTTTGGATCCCATCAGAACCATATGTTCAAGATAGTGGGCCAGGCCGAGCTGACTATCCGGATCCTCCAGCGATCCTACCGGTAACGCCAAGGATGCCAGAGACTTCGTGGCCTGCGGATCGGAAACCAACAGCACGGTCATGCCGTTATCCAGTTTTATCGCCTGATACTGACGCGGGTCTTTTTCACTTTTTCGGATGGTTTGAGCCAGAGGTTGCCAACCGGTCTCAGCCCAACTCAACGGAAGCCAGAAAGTAAATAAAAAAAACAATCCGGTAATCCAGACAAACTGCTTACGCATGCATCTCTCCAATAGCCTTCACGTCAATCACTCGATATCCCCTCAATCTTTCAAACCGCGGAAGCGTCGGCTCCCGCCTCCTGAAATATATCAGGTATAAATCAAACCAGATTAGAACGGATTGGCGGCAGTAACCAGGTTTGCGCCGCTTCAATAATTTCTTCCATACGCTTTTCATCCAACTCACGGACGATCCGCTGCAGGTAGTAATCTTCGCCCTCGCCCGGCATGCCCATATTGCCTTGCCAAGCCTGTAAAAACTTGGCGCGTGCCTTACTTTGTGTTTCTTCATCCCATTGAATACTATCACTTTCACGGTCATAGCATTGAGCCAGCCAGGCGCTGCCCGACTTGTTCAGCAGCAATAACGGTTTGTTCATCCCTTGCTGGTAGCCCGCCAGCATCAGCTGCAGATATTCCCGCGCCTGTTCGGCGGACATGGGGGCAAAACGCCAGGCGGTGTTATCACGCCCGAACATCCGGCTTTCTCCCTGCCCGCCGGCCAGACAGTAGGCCAGATGCTCCAGCCAGAGGGTAATGCCGTCCGTCATCGACAATTTTCCCGGCCGCCAGCGCAATAGACCATCATGCTGCACCTGAGACAGCCAGCCGCTGACGCGCACGTCATCAAGCTGGATATCGACTTCCAGGCTCTCCGCCGTTTTGCCCGACGCCAGCTCTTCGCGTATTCGTTCCGCCAGCGCCGACATTTCCTGCTGCTGAGTCTGCCAGTATAGTTCGCCAAATGCGCCGTACGGCAACCCGCCCGCCGCACGGATTCGCCGGTATAACCGCTCGGGATCGCCTTGCTCTATCAGGGTGTTAAGCAACTCGGTATTCAGTTGATAGCGGCTCAAGTTATCCACGATAAACGGCTCTTCATCAAGCAGTTCATCATTTTGCAGCATGAAGTTCACGCCGAGCCGAAGTTGGAAGAAAGCCCGAACCGGATGACGATAAAAACGTCTCAGATCGTCCAGACTGACATCGGTATAGCGTTCCAATGGCAATTCCCGATCGAATTCAGGCTGCGACTGCCCCTGCCGGTTCGCCGCTGCCAGCCACTCCGCCGCAAAGCTCTGCGGCACGGGAGGAAGAAAGTTTTTCTCATCAAACGGCATACGGCTATGTTCTTGACACAAATGTTGTGCGACACGTTCCGCGCTGGTATCAATATCCCACTCCCGGTCTTGCGGCAGGCAGTGGCTTTGCGCAATATACTCAACCAGCTCGCTAACCAATACGGAAGGATAACGGCGGGTATTATCCTGTATCGAGCGGCCGATATAGCTGATATAGAGCTTGCGCTGCGCCGAAAGCAGCGCTTCCAGAAACAGGTAGCGATCGTCATCGCGCCGGCTGCGATCGCCGCGCTGAATTTTGCGACCCATCAGATCAAACCCCTGCGGAGGCAACGTCCGTGGGTATACGCCGTCATTCATTCCCAGCAGGCAGACGACTTTGAATGGAATGGAACGCATGGGCATCAGGGTACAAAAGTTGATGGATCCCGCCAGAAAACGCTGGCTGAGCCGTTCCTGATCGAGCCGGCGGGAAAGTTCATCCCGCAGTAGCGAAACGGGAACCAGCTGCGGATAACGGGCCGCGGTTCCCGTGCCGATGATATGCTGCCACTGCTTTTCGATCAGCGCCAACGCCGCTTCGGTGTCGCTGTCCGCATCAAAAAAGGTATCAATCAACTGACGGCATAGAGGCAGCCATTCGGTCAGGGTGCGGGATTGCCGCAAACGATGACGCCATTGGCTAAGCTGCATCAGCAACTCCGCCAGTTGGCCGGCAAGCTCGGCGACCAGACCGCTGGATTCGTCATAGGGCAGCACGCCTTGCCAATCACCGGCATTGCTGTCCATGGCGTAGCCCAACAGCATTCTCGTCAAGCCAAAACGCCAGGTATGCTGCCCGGTGGCCGGCAGCATTAACTCGCGCACATTGTCGTCATCCAGTCCCCAGCGGATACCGGACTCCACCACCCACAGGCGCAAACGCCGCAGCCCCTCTTCCTGAATGCCGAAACGGGCGGCCAGCGCCGGCACTTCCAGCAGGGCCAGAACCTGTTCGGCGGTAAATCGGCTATTGGGTAAATCAAGCAGGCTAATCACCGCCTGTAACGCAGGATGGGCATGGCGTGCCCGCTGATCGGAAATGGCGAAAGGCAGATAGCGCTCTTCAGCCGCGTTGCCAAACACCGCCTGAATAAAGGGCGTATAGCTGTCGATATCCGCCATCATCACGATAATATCGCGGGGGGTAAGCTCTTCGTCGTCGGCCATCATGGCCAGCAATTGGTCGTGCAGCACTTCAACTTCGCGCTGCGGGCTGTGACAGGCGTGCAAATCAATAGAGCGATCGTCCGGCGTCAGCGGACGTTTCCGGCGGCTGGTTTCCAAAGCGGCTTTACTGAGCGCCACCACGCTGTGATCTTCCAACTCCAGGATATCGCGCTGTACCGTTTGCAGCAGGTTGCCGCTATCCACATCGACAAACGCATCCACCTCCTGCACATCGTCAAGCTCGGCAAGCAGATAAAGGTGATCGCGGCCTAACTTACCCCAGGATGCCAATAGCGGGTTATTGACCTGCTGCAGACCTTCCGTATCAAACAGTGAATCAGCCTGCTGCGGATCGCGGAATAGCGGACGATAATCCTCCGCGGGTATGTTGTCCCAGCGATGCAGCCGACGTTGGCGGGATTTCAGCTTGGCCAGAAACTTATAATCCTGAATATCGCTCCAGTAATCGCGGCAGGGATTGGTAAACAGCAGATGAACGTCAATATGTCGAGCCAGCGCGCGCAAGGCCTGCAAATAGACGGGCGGCAAGGCGGAAATACCGCAGATAAATACGCGTGGCGGCAATCCCGGCGGACAAGCGGCCGCCTGATCCAGCCTTTTAATAAAGCGCTGGTACAAATTGGCGTGGTTCCACTCCGGCTGCCCCAGCTCACGGGTATAATTCAACAGCGCGCGCCAGGATGCCGACTGCCACTGTTGGTTGGCCCCCAAATCGTCAATCTGCCATCCCTGTTGCCACTGTTCGATCCACGTTGGACGATAGATCAGATATTGATCGAAGAGATCGGCGATGCGCCCGGCAAGCTGGTGCAGCTTACGCCGATCGTCATCATCCTGTAGATAGTGATGCAAAGAAGCGAAATCCGGTTGCGCCAATTGCTCAGGCAGCAGGTGCATCAATTTCCAGGTCATGGAATCTTTGCTGAAAGCGCTTTCTTTGGGGATATCAGGCAAAACATGGCGACACATTTCCCACAGAAAAACGCCGGGCAGCGGAAAATGGATGTTGGCGGCGATGCCGAAATGTTCAGCCAGCTCAATCTGCAACCACTGCGCCATACCAGGACTTTGCACCAGGACAACTTCCTGCTGAAAGGGGTCTTCCAGCGGCTGACGTTTAATCAACTCGACCATCAGCCGTTTTAAAATATCCAGCTGATTTGAATGATAAACCGTAAACATTCAGGCTCCTGTCCTGCTGATTTTTGATCCCCTTCATCTTTCAGCGCGCAACGCCGTCGGCGGCGGTCTGAAATTGATGGGACTGATTGCTCATCCGCTACGGACGAGGCGGCATAGCTGAAGGCTGACAGAACCAACGGGTGAGCCGCGCCTGATACTGCCGTGGCGTAATCGCCGTTGCCGTCACCCTGCGGCACTCGGCGTTTTGCGGCTGCTCTGCCAGAGTGAAACGCCATCCGTCTCCCGGCATCGTCGCGATTGCATCGAATGTCATACCCGCTTCATAGGCTTCCAACTGCTGAGAAGCCAGACGCCATGCCTGCCGTTGTTGCCACTGATGCAAGAACGACTGTTGCAAAACGCCATGGTATTGCAACAGTCCGAGCAGCGATACCGCAAACAGCAGTGCCGCCGCCAACGTTTCCGGCAGACTAAAACCGCGTTGCGGAAACGCGCGCGTCCGGCCTGTTTCATTCAGCGTCAGCACAGAGCGCGTCATCCTTATCCGGGCAAAAATCCAGCCAGCCATGCGGCACGGGTTGCAGCGTAACATGCTGCGATACCGGCGTTAAGGAGACGACTCGCCGATACAACACCAGCGGACGCGGCGAGGACGGCAGTCGCCCTTCGCCGCGCAATAACCATTGCGCGCCGTCGGAAGCCTTTCTTAGACAGGCTTTCAGCTCTTCGGTTGCAAGCGTCTGGCATTGCCAACGGGGTTCCGCATCGCGCCAGCGCAGGCTCATCGCCCAATTCAGGGATGATAGCGCCTGGTTAAAGGCCCGCAGATAGTGACGTTCATCATTCCCCATATGTATTGCGGCATCAAGCTGACGTTGCAGACCGGACATTAACAGTAACCCGACTATTGATATCAGCATAACCATCGCCAGCGTACTGCCGCCAGACTGGGAGCATTTTTTCACTGGTTGCGCCCCATAATCAAACGGGAGATCTTCTGCCGAATAAGCGGCCGTTTAGTCCAGTACCCCGCTAACTGTAGCTGATACAACATGGCGCCGGGGCGCGCATGCAAACGTTGCAAACGAAATTGCGTGAGCGTCACCTCCTGCGGATCAAAAAGCTTTTCCCAGCGATCCCCCTGCCCCTGGCAGCTGTGCTCTCCGCTTTGGATCTCTAACGCGCCGGCCCGCAGGCGATAACCAAAAGATTCGCCCTCCTGTTGCCCGCCGCCATCCCATCTGCCGTTGCAATTCAGATCATACGATACATTGAGGCAGCTTTGCGCCATTTCCCCCGCATAGTTGCCGATGCTGATGGCTTTCCCCTGACACTCGCCGGCGCAAAATCCCGCCCGGCGAAGATCCTTCTCAATGCCAAAGGCAACCTGGCTGAACAACTGCTCCAGCCTGAAATATTGGGCGCTGTTCTGACTTTGCGTGCGCAGTAGCGGATAGAGTTGTGCCGCAGACAGCATAATCAGACTTCCCAGACTGAGCGCCAGCAGAATTTCCGGCAAGGTAAATCCCCGCTGTTTTATGGTTAACATAGCGGAATAGCCAGAATCTGCGGCGCTTCGCTGCACAAACGCATACGCCCGCGTACCGAGATGACCAGGCGCACCCTCCCCGCCGCATTGGTCAGCGTAATATGTCCGGCCCGCGCCGCATTGCGCAGGCCGTAGAAGGTGAAGGCATCGCCGGTGGACTGCGTTACGGCAAGATCTTTGGCCGCGCGCGTAAATTGTTGCCCATGATCGTCACAGCACCCGGAGCAACCGCTCACATGACGTTCACCCTCCGTATCGCTATCCATGCACCAATACTCCCCTTGTTGTATAAGCCGAACCGTATGGGTTTCATTGCGCCAGTACGCCCTGGCCTGAACCCGGTTTAAAAAATCCAGCAGTTGCCGCGCGCCCTGCTCCAGACGCAACGCCTGTTGATAACCGACCCAGGCATGCAGGCCGCCGCCGGCCAGTAGCGCCACAATGCTCATGACCACTAATAATTCCAGCAAGGTAAATCCCCGCGATTGTCGTCTGATGATTTTCATGCCGTCAGTGTGGATTTTTTAGCGAATAAAAACAGGGCGTTAATCTTTTTATACGTAGCGATACGCAATATTTTATTGCAACGATGCAACGGCAGGGAAAAGATGCGGGAAGGCCGGGTTCGACTTTCAGCTAGTGCGTTGATATCAGGAAGATTCCTGCCTGCGCAGGAATAACGGATTGGGATTCGCCAGCGCCGAGGCTATTTTCGTCGACAGTCTAAAGACCGCGCAAGCGGCCTTTCAAACTTAACCACATCAAATCGCCACCGGCGCTTTAATCGCCGGATACGGATCGTAGCCTTCGATTTCAAAATCTTCAAAGCGGTAATCAAACAGCGTATCGGGACGGCGTTTAATCACCAGCTTCGGCAAGGCGCGCGGTTCGCGGCTCAGTTGCAGATGGGTTTGTTCCATATGGTTGTTGTAAAGATGGGTATCGCCGCCCGTCCAGACAAAATCCCCGACTTCCAGATCGCACTGCTGCGCGACCATATGCACCAGTAACGCATAGCTGGCGATATTGAAAGGCAGACCCAGGAAGACATCGCACGAACGCTGGTAAAGCTGGCAGGACAATTTACCGTCGGCAACGTAGAACTGGAAAAACGCATGGCACGGCGCCAGCGCCATCTTGTCCAACTCGCCGACATTCCAGGCTGAAACAATAATACGGCGGGAATCGGGATCCTGTTTTAGCTGAGTCAGCACGTTTTTCAACTGATCGATCTGACGTCCGTCGGCCGCGCCCCAGGCGCGCCACTGTTTGCCGTAAACCGGCCCGAGATCGCCGTTCTCATCCGCCCATTCGTCCCAAATACTCACTTTGTTATCATGCAGATAGGCGACATTGGTATCGCCATTCAGGAACCACAGCAGTTCGTGAATAATGGAACGTAAATGGCAACGCTTGGTCGTTACCAGCGGAAAACCTTCCTGTAAATTGAAACGCATCTGATGACCGAAAATCGATACGGTTCCGGTGCCCGTACGATCGGCTTTCGGCGTTCCTTCCTCAAGCACTTTTTTCATCAGATCCAGATACTGTTTCATACTACCTCACCACGAATATTGAAAAATTACGGTCGACTATTGCTGCGCAGGCTGGCGGCGATAGGCCCAGACCATCATCAGGATACCTACTATTACCATAGGCAACGACAGGAGCTGCCCCATACTGAGGATATTGCTGAACAGCCCCAGTTGGGCATCCGGCTCACGGAAGAACTCCACAATGATGCGGAAAATGCCATAGCCAATCAGGAATAGCCCCGAAACGCTCCCCATTGGGCGGGGTTTGCGGATAAACAGGTTCAGGATGATGAACAGAACGACCCCTTCAAGCAGCATTTCATAAAGCTGAGAGGGGTGACGCGGCAGAAGACCGTACTGGTTAAAAATCGCCTGCCACTGAGGATTGCTGGCCGCCAACGCCAAATCTTCGCTGCGGGAACCAGGAAAGAGCATGGCCCACGGCGTATCGGTGGTCACGCGTCCCCACAGTTCGCCATTGATAAAGTTGCCCATTCGCCCGGCGCCCAGACCGAATGGGATAAGCGGCGCGATGAAATCGGCCACCTGGAAAAAGTGCCGTTTGGTCCGGTGGGCAAACCACAGCATGACGCCGATCACGCCGAGCAAACCGCCATGGAACGACATACCGCCGTCCCAGACTTTGAATAAATAGAGCGGATTATCCAGAAATGACGGAAGCGCATAGAACAGGACATAGCCCAGACGGCCACCGACAAACACCCCAAGGAATCCGATGTACAGCAGGTTTTCAACTTCGTCTTTAGTCCAGCCGCTACCCGGTTTGTTGGCACGGCGCGTAGCCAGCCACATGGCAAACACAAACCCAACCAAATACATCAGTCCATACCAGTGCAGCGCCACCGGTCCAATCGAAAAAATCACTGGATCAAACTGGGGAAACGCCAGATAGCTCGTCGTCATCGTTCACCACATATTTTATTGTGTTACCCCGGTTACGGGGCCATCGATATAAAGCCGGATCATTATCCTTCCCGCAAGTCGCGGTTGCGCATCATAGCATAGCGCACCCGCTCCATTGGTTATTCAGATAGGGAAAGTTCTGTAAAACATTTTCAGTATCTATAAATCAGCGGCCGCCCCGGATCAGTCCGCCCAACCCACGCTCTTCGATGAAAAGGGATGCCCATTGACGTACTTCGCCGGCGCTTTCGGCTTTCAGCAATTGTTGCGCCAGCGTCTGCACCTCGGTTGAATCAATCTGGCGCAGCAGGTATTTAATGCGCGCCACGCTGCGCCCATTCATGCTGAGAGAGCGATACCCCAGCCCCATCAGCATTAATGCGCCCAGGGGTTCTCCCGCCATCTCGCCGCACACGGAAACGGGGATATCGTAACGCCGGCACTCGGTTGCAACGATATTCAGCACCTGTAGCATCGATGGATGCAGACTGTCGTACAAAGAAGCGACGTGGGTGTTATTACGATCCACCGCCAGTAAATACTGGGTAAGATCGTTGGAGCCAACGGAAACGAAGTCGACGCGTGAAGCCAGATGCGACAACAGAAAAATCATGGATGGCACTTCGATCATAATGCCGATACGGGGTTTAGGCAGAGGGAACCCCATCAGATCTTCAACCTCGCCCGCCGCCTGGTCGATCAAACGGCGCGCCTCGTCAATCTCATCCAGACTGCTTACCATCGGCAGCAGAATGTTCAGATTGCCCGTACGCGCATTGGCGCGCAGCATGGCCCGAATCTGAATTAAAAATATTTCCGGCTGATCGAGGGTAATACGGATGCCGCGCCAGCCAAGACACGGATTCTCTTCACTGATGGGCAGGTAAGGCAATGGCTTGTCGGCGCCGATATCCAACGTGCGCAATATCACCGGCCGTGAAGGATAGAGTTCCAGCATGCTTTGATATTGGGCCATCTGCTCATCTTCAGACGGGAAGCCGCTCTGAAGCATAAAGGGGATTTCGGTGCGATAGAGCCCTACGCCATCAACCTGATTAATAAAAAATTTCTCATGTTCCGCGCTTAGCCCGGCATTCAGCATCACCTGAATACGCTCGCCGCTTTTCAATACGGCGGGGCGATCCATGTCGTCTTCCGCTAAACGGGTAAGCTCATGTTCTTCAAGTAACAGCCGTTGATATTCCTGCTCCAGCACCGGTTCAGGATCCACCAACAGTTCGCCACGATAGCCATCGATAATCAGCTGCCGCCGATCGAGCAGTTCAGGCTCGATATCCGCGCCGATCAGGGTTGGGATCCCCATGGCCCGCACCAGAATAGCGGCATGCGAATTCGCTGCGCCATCGAGCACCACCACGCCCGCCAGGCGTTCCTGCGGCAATTCCGCCAGCAGCGTGGCCGTCAGTTCATCGGCAACCAGAATGAAGCGTTCAGGCCACTGCCCGATGCTTTGCGCATTATCGTCAAGATGAAACAGCAGCCGTTGGCCCAAGGCGCGCAAATCGCCGGCCCGCTCGCGCAGATAAGTATCCTGCAAGTTGGAAAACTGTGCGGCAAAGCGTTCTATCACCAGCTTGACGGCCCATTCCGCCGCATTACCGGCATCCACCTCCTGAAACAGTTCGCGCTTCAGGCGAGCATCATTCAGCAGGTGGGAATACAAATCGAATATGGCGGCGCTCTCTTTTTGCGCGCCGGCGCTGAAACGCTTACTAAAACGCCGAAACTCAGCGGTGGCGTCTTCCAAAGCCTGCGTCAGCCTGGCGCGTTCCCGCTTGCTGTCCAGGCTTGACGCCGGGAAAACCATATCCAGCGAAGGCTGGGAGCTATCGCGCCAGCCAGGCGCAATCGCTACGCCGGGCGATGCCGCCAGCGCCTTGATGCGCGACAGACGATATTGGCCAAACAACGTTTTAATCTGCGACTGGGAAAGAATGGCGGCCATCTGCGTCGCCAGCGTGACCATAAACGACTCTTCGTTTTTATCAAACTGCCGATGTTCACGCTGCTGCACCACCAACACGCCCAGCAACTGGCGGCGATGGATGACCGGCACCCCCAGAAAAGAGCGGAAATGCTGTTCTTGTACGGCGGGAATATATTTGAAACTGGGATGGGTGCGGGCATCCGCCAGGTTAATCGGCTCGGCGCGCTGCCCCACCAGACCGACCACGCCTTGCCCAAACGCCAGCGTAACGGCGCGTCCGCGTGGCTTTTTCAAGCCGCGCGTCGCCATCAGGTAGTAACATTGATGATCGTGATCGGCCAGATAAATTGAACAGACCTCCGTGTCCATTGCCTGGCAGGTTTCGTTAACCAGAATTTCCAGCGCATCATGAAGGCGGGCCGCCGCCGCTACTTTTTCGACAATTTCTCGCAAGCGCGTGAGCATGATGTGCCTGTATTACCCTCTTTTTCGCCGGAAGCCAGACGACTGAGCCGTCCGAGCCGCGGTATTCTCCTGGAGTTGTATCACCGAGCTGATGAACTCTTTCATTACCCGGCGATAAACATCGCGTTTGAAAGAAACGACCTGACGCACCGGGTACCAGTAACTGACCCAGCGCCAACCATCAAACTCAGGCGTACCACTGCTTTGCATATTGATATCAGACTCATTACACATCAACTGTAGCAGAAACCATTTTTGCTTTTGGCCAATACATACCGGTTTTGTATCCCAACGCACCAAACGCTTCGGTAATTTATAACGTAACCAGCTGCGGGTAGATGCCAGAATACGAACATCTTTTTTCCTTAACCCCACTTCTTCATACAGTTCACGGTACATCGCCTGTTCTGCGCTTTCTCCGGGGTTAATCCCCCCTTGGGGAAACTGCCAGGAGTGCTGACCGTAACGACGGGCCCATAAGACCTGTCCCTGCCGATTACAAATTACAATACCAACATTCGGGCGGTAGCCATCATCATCGATCACCGGACTACCTCGATAGACTTTAATGCAAAGATGACCTGATTGTTTCACACTCCCGGCAGACGGTAAACCACTGCTTGGCACAGTTATCCTTCTAATAAGATTTAGATAACCCACAGACATAACCAAAGTTATAAACATGTAAAGTCCGACATTGCCGTCTTATTCACTATTTCTGTGGACATCTTTGTGCAGAACCCATGAAAAAGTGAGTAAAACTTATTTCTCAGTTGGAAAGCGCGCCGCAGAAAACAAAAAAATAGTTATTATTTTTCATAAAATTAGGCATATTCTTAACAGCTAAATCACTGTGGGAACCGCTGATTGAATGGCTATCGCCGAAACAGTGGCGAAAGATCGCACTATGTCGATTTTATCCACAGATACAGTTACCTCATTAGGTAAAAAACAGGCGAAAACAGCAAAATCACCGTGCGTCAAGGCTGTAAATCAAACCAGTAATCCCTCTTTATGCGGGTTATCCAAGAAATCTGTGGATAAGATGGTGTAAGATCCTGTTTATTGTCGGTGTCTACAGGTGCACAGTTTATGAAAACAGATTCAAAGGGCATGGTCACACTGAAAAAAAACACTATGAATCATGCTATTATTAACTTTTTCCCTCAGCTAACCGTCTGTGCATGAATGCGCTGTAAACGCTGTGTTTTTTTTGAACAGAAAAAATCAGGTTATAGACTTTATGAACTCACCTTCCGTGTCCACTACGCCGCCGCAGAATGAGCAGGATCTATTGCAGCGAGCCCGATCGCTTGCGGGTTACAACCTGGCTGAACTGGCGGACATCGCGCGGTTGCCGCTGCCGGCGAATCTGAAACGGGATAAAGGATGGATTGGCATACTGCTGGAACTTTTCCTGGGCGCCAGCGCCGGCAGTAAACCGGAGCAGGACTTCCCCGACATCGGTATTGAACTGAAGACCATTCCCATCGACGAGCAGGGCCGGCCGCTGGAAACCACCTTCGTATGCGTTGCGCCGTTAACCGGCAATAGCGGCGTTACCTGGGAAAGCAGCCACGTTCGGCATAAACTGGCGCGGGTATTATGGATCCCGGTCGAAGGCTCCCGGCGCATTCCTCTGGGCGAACGCCGGATTGGCTCGCCGCTTATCTGGAGCCCCAGTCAGGAAGAGGAAGAGCAGTTGCGCCGCGATTGGGAGGAGTTGATGGACCTGATCGTACTTGGCCGGGTGGAAAGTATCACCGCCCGCCACGGCGAAATGCTACAATTACGCCCCAAGGCGGCAAATAGCCACGTTTTAACAGAAGCGATTGGTGAGTTTGGACAACCGATTCTGACCTTACCCCGTGGATTCTACTTAAAGAAAACGTTCACCGCTCCCTTGTTGGCGCGCCATTTTCTGCTGTAACCCGCGATATTTTAGCTTGCCTGCTCACCAAGTTAGCAGAGTATAATATCGTTTACATTTCGTTTAAGGTACTTTGATATAATGTTCGATTGGATTGTTGATCCGAATGCCTGGTTAGCACTGGGTACGCTAACTATTCTGGAAATCGTTCTTGGCATCGACAACATTATTTTTCTGTCGTTAGTTGTCGCCAAACTTCCCAAAGCTCAACAAAATAAAGCACGTCGTTTAGGGCTTATGGGCGCCATGCTCATGCGTCTGGGATTACTGGCGTCTATCGCCTGGGTTATCCGTCTGACAAACCCTTTGTTCACCATATTAGACAATGATATTTCCATTCGCGACCTGATCCTGTTTTTCGGCGGATTATTCCTGATTTGGAAGTCGAGCAAGGAAATTCACGAAATGGTGGAGGGAAGCTCGGAAGATCATGCCTCCCAGGTGCATTCATTTTGGGGCGCGATCATACAGATCATGCTGCTGGATATCATCTTCAGCCTGGATTCGGTTATCACCGCGGTCGGCCTTTCCGACCATCTGTTTATCATGATGGCGGCGGTGGTCATTGCGGTCGGCGTGATGATGTTCTCCGCCCGGGTCATCGGCGAATTTGTGGATCGTCATCCGTCGGTCAAAATGCTGGCGCTGGCATTCCTGATTCTGGTGGGCTTCACCTTGATTCTGGAAAGTCTTGATATCCATGTACCGAAAGGCTACATCTATTTCGCCATGTTCTTCTCTATGGCGGTGGAAGCGCTGAATCTGCTGCGCGGCAAAAAAACCAAAGCAACGGATTGAATAATCACCAGCGGGTTAGCGTCCGTCGGTGAACGTTGACTATCAACGTCCCGGCGGGCGTGTTTCCTCCCGCTGACACCGGGCAACAGTTCCCCAACTGCCTGAAAGCCCGGCATTAACCGTCTTATCAATTTTTCCCATTATTCTTACTCAACCTTAATAATCTATTTGTTAGACTCGCCCCATAACCTCCTATTTACTGTCGATAACAGGTAATGAAGATGAAAATCCGGATGAAAATAGCGGTAACTCTCGCATTATTATTCACCCTATGTAGCTGCTCCAGTAACTACGTGATCGCCACGAAAGAGGGGCAGATGCTGCTGACGCACAGCAAGCCGGTCCTGGATAAAAACACCGGTTTGCTCAGCTACATCGATGAAGAAGGAAACGAGAAACAAATTAACGGGGATCGGGTTTCCCAGATCATTGAACGTTGACGGTCGAATTTATGCCGCCGGCAGAGTCGTTACCCGATTTTAAACCATAAAGATACTTCCCCACATGGCACGGCTTCGTTATAGTCAAACTCAGGTGTTTTTATACTCGATAGGTTTCAAGGTTCGGGGTTCCAATCCCCGGCAACTTGAAAATGAGGGGTATATATAGGTACGCACCTGCCGTTCTCAGATATCAAAGGAAGCTGGCAATGCTATATCACCGTATTCCCCATAGTGCTTTAGAAGTGAGTGTGCTGAGCCTTGGCACAATGACATTTGGCGAACAAAACAGTGAAGCCGAAGCTCATGCCCAATTGGATCACGCCATCGCCGCCGGCGTTAACCTGATTGACACCGCAGAAATGTATCCGGTGCCTCCACGTGCGGAAACACAGGGATTAACCGAAAGTTATATTGGTTCCTGGCTGAAATCCCGGGGCGGGCGTGAAAAACTGATTCTGGCAAGCAAAGTGGCCGGCCCGGTGCGCGGTAATGATAGCGGTATCCGTCCGCAACAGGCGCTGGATCGTAAAAACATCCGCGACGCGCTGGACGCAAGCCTGACGCGTCTGAACACCGATTACCTCGACTTATACCAATTGCACTGGCCGCAGCGGCAAACCAACTGCTTCGGTAAGCTGAACTACCAATATACTGACGAAAAGCCGGCGGTAACATTGTTGGAAACGCTGGAAGCGCTGAATGAGCAGGTTCGCGCAGGTAAAATCCGCTACATCGGCGTTTCCAACGAAACGCCTTGGGGCGTGATGCGTTATCTGCATCTGGCGGAGAAACACGATCTGCCGCGCATCGTGTCGATTCAGAACCCTTACAGTCTGCTGAATCGCAGTTTTGAAGTGGGGTTGGCGGAAATCAGCCAGCATGAGGGCGTTGAACTACTGGCCTATTCCGCTCTGGCATTTGGCACGCTGACCGGTAAATATCTCAACGGCGCGAAGCCCGCCGGCGCGCGAAATACGCTATTCAGCCGCTTTGTCCGTTACAGCGCCCCGCATACCGAACAGGCTATCGCCGAGTATGTGGCGTTGGCGCAGAGACACGGGTTGGATCCGGCGCAAATGGCTTTGGCTTTCGTGCGCCAGCAGCCGTTTGTCGCCACCACCCTGCTGGGGGCGACGTCGGTCGGGCAACTTCAAACCAATCTTGCCAGTCTGGATCTCACGTTGGATAGAGAAATACTGGACGAACTGGAAGCTATCCACCGTCGTTTTACCATTCCTGCGCCATAGATAGCCGAGGATTCCGGCTACATTGAACCGGAAGCCTTGGGCGATCGTGACTGTACCCGGAAACCGCGCATAACAGACTAATCAACGGGAGCAGGTCAAATGCGACCGGCTCCCTGGCCCGATTCCTTACGCCCCTGGCATTGTCATTATTCCACCAGGCCTAATAACTGCCACCACCCGTAACCAACCGTCATCGTCACGATAAAGCAGACAAACGCGACTACGGCGCCAGAACTCCACCACGTTTTTACATCGCTATAGCCGGCACCAAAGATGATGGGAGCCGCACCGCCGCCATAGTGAGTCAATGCACCGCCGTAAGAATTGGTGGCAGCCAATACGAGCGCCAGCGCCATAGGGTCGGCGCCGGCCACTTTACCGACGGTAAGCAACACCGGAAGCATCGCGACCGCATACGAACTGGCCGAAGCAAAAAAATAACGCACGATGATACTGATAAACCCAATGATAGATAACGTGATATAGGGGTTATTGCCGAAGTCGACATTGTTTTGTATGGTCTCAGCCAACCAGTCGAACAGTTTTGCCTTATTCAGAGCAGTCGCCAGGCCGATGATTCCACCGAACCAAAGCAATGTATTCCAGGCGCCTTTATTGTTGAGAAGGTCATCCCATTTGATGATACCGCACAGTAAACACATGACCGTAGCAACCATGGCGACAGCAGTGGCATCGATTTTGAGCGTTATGCCAAATATCTGTCCAAGGATGGAAGGCAGCGCCCAGCCAAGCAAAGCGAAGATGAATATCACCACTAAGCCTTTTTCACTCCTCGTCATAGGGCCGAGTTCAGCCAGCCCCTCTTCCGCAATCTTTTTGTTATCAATTATCGTCAGTTCGGGCCTGTCCATGTAATAACCGACGGCGGGTACAATCAGCAGCAGCAATAGACCAGGGACGATCATCCCCAACGCCCAAATGCCCCAGTCGAGATGTACACCCAAAATTTTATCGGCGAAATCCGCGGTAAGAAGATTCGGAGCCATCGCCGTAATGAAGATGAAGCTACTGACCTTCATGACAAAGTAAATGTTAGACATCAAATAGGAACCCGCTTTCTTGGATGTTTCACCGGGTTCCGAGCCCAGGGCTTTCACCACCGAAAGAATAATCGGGAACACTATCCCCCCGCTCCGCGCCGTGTTGGACGGCGTGACAGGAGAAATGATGAATTCTAAAAATGCGGTAATATATCCAAGCCGAAGCGTCGTGCCGCCAAAAACCCTGATCATAATAAAAGCAATGCGCCGCCCCAACCCTGTTCTGACAAAAGCGACGCTTATACCGAACGCGGCAAACACCAGCCATACGGTTGATGTCGCATACCCGACGAGAATTTGACTGGTGTTATTAAGGAAAAGGCCCGCAAAGCCTACGGCGCCCAGCAAAACCACGGCTTCCGGCAACGGTTTCAAAATAAGGCCGAAAATAGCCGCCAGATAGAACCCAAATAGACGCCATGAGTCCACAGTCAGTCCGGTTGGCGGCGGGATAAACCATATCGCAAGCGGTATACCCGCCAGGATACACAACTTCCAGATTCTATTTTTCATGTTGTAGATTCTCTTTTTAATATGTAGGGATATCAGAACCTGCTAGTAATCGGTAAATGTCAGTATTGTTGTCCCCCGTTGGTTTAAACCGACCGTTTTCCCATTCCGGATGGTTACGTGCGCCGCCTAAGGTAACCATCCGCATTCATCAATTTCTGGGCATTCTCAGCACAGCGTTTTCCCTGCCCAAATCGAACCTGGAACAGCGACATGGCCGTCGAACAGCAGACGCGCGGTACGTATCAATCCGCTGCTATCCACTTCACCTGCCGGATTACGGCTCAGCAAAACGCTGAATTCTCCGCTGGGATGTTCTACGGAAATATGCTGCCGCCGCGCGTCACCCACGACGGCTACGCCTTCCGCAACGCTACCGGGGAGCAGGCAGGCCGTCGCTACGCTTACCGCGCCAAGCACGCCAATCGAGGCATGACAGCGATGGGGAATGAAAGTACGGGTGGCAATGGCCCCCCCTTCTCTGGGAGGGGCAATCAGCGTCATTTTTGGTACTGTCCGCTGACTGACGTCGCCCAGACACATCATTTCACCGGCTCGCAAACGAATAGCTTCCAGTTGCGCCTTCAACGTCGAGTCCTGATCTAACTGCTCACGACTTTCGTAGCCAGTACGCTGGAGGTCGGCGGCGCGCATTACCACCACCGGCATACCGTTGTCGATACAGGTCACATCGATACCGTTAATGCGGTCTAGCACCCGGCCGGTGGGCAGTAATGCGCCGCAGCTGGAGCCCGCGATATCGCGAAAATTGAGCACCAGCTCAGCGCCGCGGCCGGGTACGCCATCAATGCGCACATTGCCTTCATATTCCACGCCGCCTTCCGGCGTCTGCACGACCGCTTCGGCGATCTGGCCGGTATTTTCCATATAGATACGTACGAGGGTTTGCGCGCCCGAAACCGCCACCAGTCCCTTTTCAATGGCGAACGGACCCACAGCGGCCAGAATATTGCCGCAGTTCTGGCCGTAATCCACCAACGCCTTATCTACGCCGACCTGGGCAAAGAGGTAGTCAACATCCGCGTCGTCACGCCCGGAAGGCTTGATGATCGCGACTTTACTGGTTAGCGGTTCTGCACCGCCAAGTCCGTCGATTTGTCGGGGATCGGGCGATCCCATTACCGCCAGCAGAACGAGGTCCCGTAATGCCGGTTCAGCGGGCAGATCGGCAGCCAGAAAGCAGGCGGCTTTTGAGGTTCCGCCACGCATCAGTACGCAAGGAATATATGTCTGTTTCATGATGGTTATGACTTCAGATCGTCAATAGAATCGACATAGCGCAACCCTTTTGCCGCCAGTTGCGCCCGCATTTGGTAGATATCCAGACCCAGCTCGCCCTCCGCCAGACGCTGACGCTTACCTATTTCAAGGTCCACACGCTTCTGGGCCGCATCAGCAACCTCGGCGGCCTGCCGCCGCGGCACGATCGCCACGCCGTCGTCGTCCGCGACCACGATATCGCCCGGCGTCACCAACTGACCGGCGCAGATCAGCGGAACATTGACCGAACCGATCGTCTCTTTCACGGTGCCCTGCGCCCATACCGTACGCGACCAGACCGGGAACCCCATCTCACGCAGCGTCTGGCTGTCGCGGATACCGATGTCTCCCACCAGCGCCACCACACCGCGCGCCTGCAACGAGGTGGCCAATAGATCACCGAAAAAACCGTCGTGACACTCAGAGGTCGACGCCACCAGCAGCACATCCCCTGGCTGACACTGCTCAACTGCCACATGAAACATCCAGTTATCACCGGGCGTCACCAGCACCGTTACCGCATTACCGGCAATACTGCGCCCTTGCTGGATCGGCCGGATACGCTCGTCCAGAAGTCCCTGACGTCGCTGCGCCTCATGCACTGTCGCCACGCCGTATTCGGCGAAACGCGGCAGCAGAGCAGGTTCCACTCGTTCGATGTGCCGCACCACAACCCCTTTCATACCGACGATGCTCATGACAGGTTCTCCGTTACACGAGGGAAGATACTTTGATAGCCTTCGCCATGGATGATCACGCGGGAACTGGCGATACCGACATTACGTTTCGCCTGTACTCCTCGCTGCAGCGCTACACGCGTGTAGTATTCCCATAGGTGCTCCTGCCCCGCCATGCATTGGATGGCGGCATATTTTTTCTCCCACACCGGCGTGATATCCAGCAGCACGTCAGGTTTCCAACCGCACTGCTCCGGCTGATGCGGCTCAAAGCAGTAGACCGGCGGCGCGCCAATAATGCTTTCACCGGGACGATACCCTTCCGCTTGGGCGATGATGCGCGCCTCTTGCGTCAGGCTGGCGGCCAGCGGATGGTCGTAGTTGTAGGGATCGGCCAGAGAATGCGTGAGCACGAAGTGAGGTTGTACCTGACGAAATACATCAGCCAGACGGAATAACGTCTCTTGGTCCGCGCGCAACGGGTAGTCGCCCATGTCAAAAAATTCAATGCTGGCGCCGAGAAGACTCGCCGCGGCTTCCGCTTCTTCACGGCGTTTTTGTTTGACGATGGTTTCGGTCATATTGCCTTTGCGCCACAATTTGGCGGATTCACCGCGCTCACCGTAGGAGAGGCAGACAACATGCACCTGATAACCCTGTTCGACATGCAGTGCGATAGCGCCGCCAGCGCGCCAGACGAAATCTGCCGAGTGGGCGCTAACCACCAAGGCGCTTTTTTGCCGGGTATTTGCCATGTTCGTTTCCTGTTTTTGCTGTTGTTGACTGTCTGGCATTCTGGCATGGCGTAATCGGCGGGAAGTAGTGCGTTTCATTGCGTCAGCTATGAATTTTATTTATGTTGTCAAAAAATAACCAACGAGAACTTGGTGAGAAATGAAAAAGAAAAATAAAAATAACATGATAAAAATCATGCAAATAAGATCTTTTTGTATGATTGTGGAACAGGGTTCGGCGTCCAAAGCGTCGCACAATTTATTTCGGACTCAATCCGCCATTACCCGTTCAATCCGTGATCTTGAACACACTTTAGCCACACCGTTGTTTGAACGTCATACCGGTGGCATGTTATTGACAGATATAGGGAAAAGCATACTACCACGCGCTCAACGCGCTATTGCCGAACTAAAAGGGATCCCGAGGCTACTCGGCAGACTGAAACAACGCGACAGTGAAAGACGCGAAGAAGCCGAGCCTATCTGGCTATTCAACGTACGCCGGTTGCAAATTTTTCTTGCTCTTTACCGTCTTCATCACACCCAGAGCGTGGCTAAAGAACTTGATATCACCCAACCGGCCGTGAGCGCAGCGCTAAAAGTACTGGAGAAAGGCGCCGGGATGGCGCTGTTCCAGCGTACGCCGAAAGGAATGATGCCGACCCCCGCGGGCCGTGAGATAGCGCCGGGAATCAGCCGTGCGCTAAATGAACTCCGCCATATTCCGGAGGATATCGCCGCCCGTCAGGGAGCGCTGATTGGCGCTATCCATGTCGGCGCCCTGCCGCTGAGCCGCGCACGCCTGTTGCCCCAGGCGATAATCAGACTCGTTTCCCGCCATCCCGGCATCAAAGTCGTCACCTACGAGAGCATGTTCGCCACGCTAATCACCGAACTGCGCGCTGGCGATATCGATTTCATCATTGGCGCATTACGCAAGGAAGAAACCGTGCCAGAAATCCATAATGAGGTGTTGTTTGAAGAGGAGTTGATTCTGCTGGCGCGCCCTCGTCATCCGCTGGCCGGTCGGGCGCTGAAAAAATCGGATCTGCGCGGCATCCAGTGGGTTCTGCCGCGCGATCACGCACCGTCGCGCTACCTTCTGGAACACGCATTCCATTGCATGGGCATCGCGCCTCCGCAGCCAGTGGTGGAAAGCGGCGATCCAGCGGTGGTACGCGCGCTGCTACTGGGCTCAGACATGGTGGCGGCGGTTTCCTCACACCAGTTGGATTACGAAGTTTCAGAAGGGATACTCACGCCGCTGCGCATTAGTCTTGCGGACACCCGCCGGAAAATCGGCCTGACGTTTCGCCAGGGCGTCCTACACTCCCCCGCCGCCGATGCGCTGATCCGCTGCATACGTGAAGAGATACACGGGAACAGGACGACGATGAAGTGAATAGACGGCGGATACGCCGTCATCGAAATGCGGAAATGAAACCAACGTCAAAATTAGTTCAGCGTTTGCAGTAGGCCTTTACGCTGATTTTCCAGTGAGGTGACCCGATCGCACACGTCACGGCCGAAACGTTGAAATTCCTGTTCCTGGTTGCTCCACTCGGTCTGAATGGCTTTCTGCAAGCCGCCGAGGTTCCCCATCATCGCCTGTAGCGGGTTACCGCCGTTCGACATCTGCTTCACGCCCATTTCGTTCAGGCTGTCCTGCAACACGCCGCCCATGCTTTGCTCGACGATTTGCCGGCCATCCTGCTCAACCTGCTTGACCGCCTGATGATGGAAGGTCAGGCCATCGCTGCGGTGTTCAATAATGCGGTTCATCTGCTGTTTAAGCTGACCATTCAGCGTCGTCAGCCGGTTACGCACATTACTGCCGCTGCCCAGCTCCTGAACAATTACGTTGTCCAGCGCCACGCGCGCTTTTTCCAGATGCTGATACGCGCCCTGATCGATCCACGGAAGCTGCTGACGTAAATCCGCCTGGTACGCTTTAGCCTGTTGACGCTGCCCGGCGTTGAGCGTCAGCGGCGTACCGTTTCGGACGATATCACCCTGCGGAGAGATCCGAAGATCCCCGCTGGCGCCGATTACCTGCACCTGTTGCGGGCTGATGACGATATCATCCTGAGGGTTAACGCTACACTGGTATGCAGCCTGAGCCTGCCAGGACAACAACATGAGTAAACCCAGAGTCATTTTACGCAGCATATTTTCTCCTGAGGGAAACCGCGGGGAGTGGTGAACCGCCCACCCGTTGGCCGGGTGGGAAACGGCTGAATAACGCCCTTGTTACCCAGCCGGAGCAAAACTTAAAGCAAATCCTCTGGTAAATCCCACCAGATATCGAACAGTTCACTGACATTAACATCCACCAGGCTCTGTCCTTCCAGCCAATGACCGATTAACAGACGGTGTTCATCCGTGCAGTGACCGATCTTCTGCAGGCAGACAAGCCCCTGCCATTGCAGATAGCCGCTGCCTTCAAACGCCAGACCGTTAGGTTCAATCACATCATCAACGAACTTATCCAGCGTCCGATCGATATCTTCAACGCTGGTCCCTTCAGAGAAACGCCAGCTAACGGAAAAGCCCAGTTCCTGAAACTCATCAATGTGTAGTTTTTTACGTAAACGACGGCTACGAGCTTGTGCCATTTATCTCATCCTCTCAAACATCAGATCCCAAACACCATGCCCTAAACGCTGGCCGCGAGCTTCAAATTTTGTCAGCGGACGTGATTCCGGCCGCGCAACGTAGTCATTATTATCGGAAAGATTGCGATATCCTGCGACAGCGTTCATCACTTCGAGCATATGCTGCGCATAAGGTTCCCAATCCGTCGCCATATGGAATACCCCGCCGGTCTTTAGTTTGCTCAGC
Source organism: Brenneria goodwinii (assembly GCF_002291445.1). Taxonomy (NCBI): domain Bacteria; kingdom Pseudomonadati; phylum Pseudomonadota; class Gammaproteobacteria; order Enterobacterales; family Pectobacteriaceae; genus Brenneria; species Brenneria goodwinii. The sequence goes on from NZ_CP014137.1 coordinate 3,119,381, forward strand.
ACCAGTTCGACAAAAGGCGCCTGCACAATACGGCGTTTATTATGCCGGGCTTTGTGCCACGGGTCAGGGAAGAAAAGCTGCACCATTGACAGAGAACCGTCGGGGATCATGGTTTCCAGCACTTCCACCGCGTCATGGCACATTACGCGCAGGTTGCCGACGCCGGCCTCGTGCGCCGAAGAAAGGCAGGCGCCGACGCCCGGCAGATGGACCTCGATCCCCAGAAAATTCTGTTCCGGGTGCTGGGCCGCCATGGTAACCAATGAAGCGCCCATTCCGAAGCCGATTTCCAGCACCACCGGCGCCTCTCGGCCGAATAGCGGCGTAAACGCCAGCGGCTCAGACTGAAACTCCACGCCCATCACCGGCCAATAGTTATCCAGCGCCAGCTGTTGTCCTTTGGTCAAACGCCCCTGACGGCGAACAAAACTGCGAATGCGACGCAGCGGGCGTCCGTTTTCATCAAATTCCGGTGAGATGACGTTGTTAATCATAAAAAGTGCTTACTGTCAGTCCGATTTCATAAAGGAAACGCGCATTATGCAAGGATACTGTGGTTTAGCAAGAGCGCCGCCTCGGAAAGTTCCGGTTTACAGCACATTCACTCTGTGCTGGAATCGCTGTCAGACTTTTTACCTGCCGGATAGTGATCCCTTTTATGATGCAAGCGCAACAGTTCGCGCAACAGGTGCTGAACTGGTACCAACGCTATGGCCGAAAAACCCTGCCGTGGCAGCTTGAGAAAACGCCTTATAAAGTATGGCTGTCCGAAGTGATGTTGCAACAAACGCAGGTCGCCACGGTCATTCCCTATTTTCAACGTTTTATCGCGCGTTTTCCTGAGGTGAAAGCGCTGGCCGCCGCGCCGCTGGACGAAGTGCTGCACCTGTGGACCGGGCTGGGTTATTACGCCCGCGCCCGTAATCTGCATAAAGCCGCGCAGGCTATCGTTGACCGGCACGGCGGCGAATTTCCGCTTACCTTTGACGAAGTGGCCGATTTGCCGGGCGTCGGGCGTTCGACCGCCGGCGCCATACTCTCGCTGTCGCTGGGGCAGCACTATCCCATTCTCGACGGCAACGTAAAGCGGGTGCTGGCGCGCTGCTATGCGGTCGGCGGCTGGCCGGGCAAAAAAGAGGTGGAAAAGAAGCTGTGGACCTTAAGCGAAGCGGTAACGCCGGCCGAAGGCGTCAGCCAGTTTAACCAGGCGATGATGGATCTGGGGGCCATGGTTTGCACCCGCAGCCGCCCCAAGTGCGAGCTTTGCCCGTTGAATACCGGCTGCGTGGCCTACGCCGACCACAGTTGGCCGCAGTATCCCGGCAAGAAACCCAAACAGACGCTGCCGGAAAAAACCGGCTGGTTCCTGCTGCTGCAACAGGGGTCGAAAATATGGTTACAGCAGCGCCCCGCCGTTGGGCTATGGGGCGGATTGTTTTGCTTTCCCCAGTTCAACGAACGCAGCGAATTGGAACTCTGGCTGCAACAACGTGGTCTGAACGCTGACGGATTGCAACAGCTCGTTGCTTTCCGCCATACGTTCAGCCATTTCCATTTGGATATCGTGCCGTTATGGCTGACGCTTTCATCGCAGGATATCTCACAACAAGGGGCTTGCATGGATGATGGCCCGGGTCTCTGGTATAACTTAGCGCAGCCGCCGTCCGTCGGATTGGCGGCGCCGGTTGAACGTCTGCTGCGCGAGCTAGCCCAGCCGCAGCCAACGTTATTGAATTCCTGCGCAATTGATGAGGAAGAAGCATGAGCAGAACTATTTTTTGTACTTTTCTACAACGTGAAGCCGAAGGGCAGGACTTTCAGCTCTATCCGGGCGATTTAGGCAAACGCATCTATAACGAGATATCAAAAGAAGCCTGGGCGCAGTGGCAAACCAAGCAAACCATGCTGATCAACGAAAAGAAACTGAGCATGATGAACGTTGAGGATCGCAAACTGCTGGAACAGGAGATGATCAAGTTTCTGTTTGAAGGTAAGGATGTGCATATCGAAGGTTACACGCCTCCTAGTCATTGATATTGCGGGGCCGGTGGCCCTTTTGCGTCCTATTCCGACACGGCTTTTTATATGAAGAAAATTTTAGCTTTGCTGGTTATCGCACCATTGCTGGTTTCCTGTTCGGGAAATAAAAGTGGCACAGACAATGAACAATTCATCAAGGATACTAATGCGTTCGATATTTTGATGGGGCAGTTCGCCCATAACATCGAGAATATCTGGGGCATAAATGAAGTGCTGATTGCCGGGCCGAAAGACTACGTAAAATATACCGATCAATATCAAACCCGCAGCCACATCAACTTTGATGCCGGTACCATCACTATTGAGACGATTTCGGCGACCGATTCCATCGCCAGCCTGCGTCAGGCCATCATCACCACCCTGCTGATGGGCGACGACGCCAGCAACACCGACCTGTATTCGGACGCCAACGACATTCAGATCAGCCGCGAGCCCATGCTGTACGGTCAGGTGCTGGATAACACCGGCCAGCCGGTCCGCTGGGAAGGGCGCGCCGCCAACTTTGCCGACTATCTGCTTCAGAACCGATTGCAAAAACGGACCTCGGGTCTGCATGTCATCTGGTCGATCACCATCCAGTTGGTGCCTAACCATCTGGATAAGCGCGCGCACAAATACCTGCCGCTAGTGCGTAAAGCCGCCGAACGCTATGGCATTGAGGAATCGCTGATCCTCGCCATCATGCAGACGGAGTCCAGCTTCAACCCTTATGCCGTCAGCCATGCGGACGCGCTGGGATTGATGCAGGTTGTCCAGCACAGCGCGGGGCGCGACGTATTCAAGCTGAAAGGGAAATGGGGACAGCCGAGCCGCAGTTACCTGTTCGATCCGGAAAACAACATCGACGCGGGTACCGCCTATCTGTCGATCCTAAAGAACAGCTATCTGGCCGGCATCCAGAACCCGACTTCGCGGCGCTACGCCGTTATCACCGCCTATAACGGCGGCGCGGGCAGCGTGCTGCGGGTATTCTCCAGCGACAGAGATCGCGCGGTGAGTATCATCAACAACATGTCGCCGGGCGAGGTGTATGACACGCTGACCACCAAACACCCGTCCTCGGAGTCGCGGCGTTATCTGTACAAGGTCAATACCGCGCAGAAGAATTATCGCCGATAATTATTATTTCAATGATATGGACTGAGCCTCTGGTATGGATGACCAGAGGTTCAGTATCATAAGCCCCCCTTTCCCCACCCGACCGCATAAAGGAACTGGCATGCCTGCGATACCGCTACCTTTTATCACCGCGTTCCTGCTGGTCGTCCTTTTCCTGCGAATTCGGCACGTTAAGGGGAAAAATCGTACGACGAAAACAGAAACGGCGTTTATTGCCGCCAGTTGTCTCGCTATCACCTTGTGCGGTTTGCACTGGGGAACATCGCTTCCGCTAGCCGCCTTTTTTCAGCCGATTGTCGCCGCCGCCGTGCCGCCGCTGTTTTGGCTTTGCGCCAAACCAGGCAACAACGGCGGTAAACCGCGCCGCGTACGCTACTTTTGGCATCTGTTTCCCATGGTCATTGTGACCCTCTTGGCGGCGCTGAAAACCGATATCAGCTTGCCGCTACTCGATTTTTCCTTGCTGATGATTTACGCCGGCTACGGCATCGCGCTAGTTCACTCGGCGCGCGATAGGCCATCTGAACTCGCCAACGGTTCCCCTTGGTGGAAAAACATGTCCTTTCTGGCCGGCGTTTATTTCATTTTCTCAGGCATGGCTGATATCGCCATCGCGCTGGATCTGGGCATTTTTGGCGGCAAGCGGGCGCCGGGCATGATTGCCGTCGCCCACATCGCCACGCTGATTGTTCTAACGTTTCTTATTGTGACGAAGCACGCTTCACCCGCGGCAACAACGGAAAAAAATAAGGGCGCAGCCGAAATACAGCCCGCCAGCCCTGAAGATCAGGAACTGGCGGATAAATTGGATCAGTTGATGCGTAAAGATAATCTCTATACCGATCCCAATATGACGATCCAACGCCTTGCCCGGCGGCTGGGCATTCCCACGCGGCAACTCTCGGAAGCCATTAATCGCGTTTACGGACGCAATATCTCGCAGATCGTAAATGGCTATCGCATTGACGAAGCCCGCCGGTTACTCAGCCAGACGGATTCGCGTATCACCGAGATCATGTTGGCTTGCGGTTTCCAGACCAAATCAAACTTCAATCGCGAATTTTTAAAATCCACGGGGATGAGTCCCAGCCACTGGCGGCGCGCCAATGCCTCATCGGAATCCGCTACTTCCGTCGCCATGTCTGCGTCAGAAAACCGCTGATCTTCTCGAACAGCGCAGTATGAATCGCCTCGCGGGAACCCGTTGCGCCATCCATGCAGATAATGCCTTCACCCGGCTCCGACGCATTGATGAGATCTACCGCTCCCGGCTTGCAAAGCTGCATAAAACTAAAGTGCGTAGCATTGGCGATTTCCCAATATTGGGACGTTTTTCCCGGCAGAAACTTCATCAGATACTGTGACTCAAGCGAAGCCGGAAGCGCGGGATCGGGAACGCCGGCGGCGACAACCAGTACGGGTATCGTCACGGCGGCAAGGCTCTCGGGGGTGAATCCTCTAGCCAGCCCGAGATCGAGCGAGACGACCGCGCTGACCCGCTCGTCCCGCGCCGATTGATTAAGCCGCGCCCGCGATGCATCATCTTTGCCGGCGCCAATCGCCTGATAAGTCTTACAGGATGCGAGTTGCTTTTGCGTCAGGCAATCCGTTTCAAACCGATCGACATCAAAACGCGCGCCGGCAATAGCCAGGGCCGTCCACCCGCCCAGCGAGTGCCCGATAACCGCAATCCGATCGGATGCGGTATTCCCCGCGATCGCCGAATCCGCCTGTAAGGCGGTAATCACCCGGCTGACGTCGTCGGGCCGCAGCCAAAGTTTCGCCGCTGTCGCCGGTTGCATATCGTTGGAGGTGGTGCCGGGATGATTAGGGGCGGCAACCACATACCCTTTTTGCGCCAGCTCGTATGCCAACCAGAGTTGATTACGCCAGTTTCCGCCATAGCCGTGGGAAAGAATCACCAAAGGATGTACGCCGTCCTGTGGTCGAGCCTGCTTAATTACCGGCACGCCGAAGAAAGCGGGATTCTCGCCAAGGGATGCGGTTTCTCCCGCTGCCGGAGTCGGATATAACACCGCGACGCTGAGCGGCCGCCCGTTTTTTTCGTCGGCCACATCCAGATGCCGGTATCCCACGGACGAAAAAGCCAGCAGCGGGAAACAGACCAGGCAGCCCCACATAAAAATGCCGAATGCAGATTTCATTACCAGACGCTCCATATTGATTAAACGTAAACAAGCAGCGTCCTTGTACTGAGAATCCGCGCCGCGCGCGACCTAAAACGCTATTCAGTACCTTTTAATCTGAGAATAAGCGCCGCCTTGCCCAACGAGAAGCCGGTTATCAGTAATCGCTAATCGGTCACACTGTTTGGATGAGGATAAAAACCGGACATGATCGCAACGCGGGGAATGCCGATGGAGCTCTCGCCGTCGAATCTTCCGTCGACCCCGGAATAACGTTGACCTCACGCAGGAGGTTCAACCACAGACAGGAATATATGCCTGACAAAAATAGACGGCCAGCGAGTCCGCCGGCCGTGTTTCCCTGGTATTGACGCCAATAGATAACAAAAGTTAACGCTTAATATTTTTGAATTGCTTAGTCGTTGCGGTTAATGCAATTTCCGTTGGCAACCGTTCCATTGAGCTAGCGCCATAAAAACCATCGCAGTGCGGACAGTTATCCATAATGTACTGGGCATCTTCCGGAGTTGAAATCGGGCCGCCATGACACAATACAATCGCATCGCGACGAACTTTCTTCGCGGCTTCCGCCCATTGATTGATTAACGGTACGCAATCGGCCAGTTCAAGCGCGGTTTCCGCACCGATGTTGCCGCCGGTGGTCAGCCCCATATGGGGAACGATGATATCCGCGCCGGCCTGGGTCATCGCTATCGCGTCTTCGACGCTGAATACGTAAGGCGTGGTTAGCATATCTTTCTCATGCGCCAGGCGGATCATATCGACTTCCAGCGCGTAGCCCATGCCCGTTTCTTCCAGATTGGCGCGGAAATTACCATCAATCAATCCGACGGTCGGGAAGTTCTGTACGCCGGAAAATCCTAACGCTTTCAGATCGTCTAGAAATTTATCGAACTGACAGAATGGATCCGTACCGTTAACCCCGGCAAGAACCGGCGTATGCCTTACCACCGGCAACACCTCTTTCGCCATATCGACCACAATCTCGTTGGCATTGCCGTAAGCCAGCAGTCCCGCCAGCGAACCTCTCCCTGCCATGCGATACCGGCCCGAGTTGTAAATCACGATTAAATCAATCCCGCCGGCTTCTTCACACTTTGCGGAAAGTCCGGTTCCAGCCCCGCCGCCGATAATGGGTTCCCGGCGGGCGATCATATTGCGAAATTTCACTAACAACTGCTGACGACTAATAGCTGACATAATTTTCCCCTTTTATTTAAAAATCGCCTTGAACGCATCAACGGCGGCACAAGCGAATAAAGGATCGTTGATATGGCATGGCAAACGGATAATCCGTCGTTTTTCAGTCTGCCGAACCACACTTTCCAGCGTCTGAATAAAGGCCTCTCGCGCCTGTGGGTGCCAGAAAGGTTGGCCCGGCGCATCCAGCGCAGAAAATCCTTGTTCGGGAATGAGAAATCGCACCTCGCCTTCGCAGCGATTGAACTTTTCACCGATCCACTGCGCCATCGCCACATTTTCTTCAATCGTCGTACGCATCAGCGTGACCTGCGCGTTATGGTTATAGAACAGACGGTCGGCATACTTTTCCGGCACGCTGGCCGGCGCGCCAAAATTCACCATATCCAGCGCCCCGCAGGAAACCACGCAGGGAATCCGCGTTTTGGCTATCACGTCGAAACGCTCGGGAGCACAGGCCAATACGCCATCAAATAACAGATCGCACACTTCGGTGGTGGTCAGATCGAGGACGCCGGCAAGCAAACCGCTGTCCACCAACTTTTCCATGGCTTTACCGCCGCTGCCCGTGGCATGAAATACCAGACAGTCGAACGCATTCTCCAGCGCGTTACTGACCGACTGAATACAAGGCGTGGTAACGCCAAACATGGTCAAGCCAATTGTCGGCTTATCATCATGCTGATTTTCCCGGATCTTGAATTTCACCGCCCCGGCAATCTGATGCGCCGCATTGCCCAACACCTGTCGGGAAATAGGGTTCAGGCCGGCGACATCGGTAACGGAATACATCATATTGATATCGCTGGCGCCGATGTAACCGGAAATATCGCCCGATGCCATAGTGGAAACCATCAGCTTCGGTAAGCCGATCGGCAGCGCCTGCATCGCGGGCGTAACTAGCGCCGTTCCGCCGGATCCCCCCAGTCCTAGCAGGGCGGCAACGTCATTACGCGATAACATAAAGCGCTTAAACGCCTCGGACATCGCATTCATCGCCTGCCCTCTGTCGCCGCAAAATACCGCCTTGGCCCCCAGCGGATGATAAGCCGCAACGGCTTCGGCGCGGATATCCGCCGTGCTTGCCGCCGTCGGTTTGGTTGACAGATCCACGGTGACGGTTTTCAAACCGGTTGCCGCGATCAGATCGCGGACATAAGTTTGTTCATTTCCCTTGGTGTCTGATGTTGTTGCAATATAAATGCTGCCGACTTCCATTCCCATAAGGTATACCCCTCACTATTAATAGAGACGACTAACTAATTGATATAAAAATAAATTATTAAAATAAGGCGTGAATGTAGATTAATTTGCAATCATATTGAGACTGCAGTATCAATAATGCAATCCACCCGATCGAAATATGAGACTGGAGTCTCATAATGAGGCCAACCGCACTATTCGCAATCGAAGAAACGTGGCGTAACACATGAACCGTCCATTTTGTTATAGTGCGAGCAACGGTAATGAGGTCTGGAACGTTTCAGCTCGAAAATGCAATAAAATGAGGTCTATGTGATTGAAAGGAATAATCAACTGACATCGACGCGGGCACGAACCCGTCGCCTGCTGCTCGATACTGCCGTGAGGATGTTTAACCAGGGCATATTTCCCTCAATTACCGACGTCGCCACCACGGCACAGGTTTCACGCGCCACAGCCTATCGCTATTTCCCGACGCAAAGCGCCCTGGTTTCCGCGGTTATCGACGAGAGCCTTGGCCCGGTTCTCGCCTGGAATCCAACGCAGCCAGATGCCAAACAACGGGTTGCCGAACTATTGCAATTCGCCTATCCGCGAATGCTGGAACATGAAGGCGCTTTACGTGCGGCGCTATTGCTTTCTCTCCAGCAATGGGCAGATCGTCGATCCAATCGCCCTCACAACGAAAAGCTGGAACGCGGTAATCGTAAACGCCTGCTAAAAATAGCCACTGAACCATTGGAAGGGAAAATCCCGGCGGAATCCCGCCAGCGTGTTATTCATGCTCTGTCTCTGGTTTATGGTTCGGAAGTTTTTCTGGTTTTAAAAGATATCTGGGATCTGGATGACGATGCCATCCAGGACGTAACCCAATGGGTCGCCAAAGCCATTCTGCGTCAGGCGGAAGAAGAGGCGTCAATAAGCGGAAATTAACGCCCCAAAGAGAAACAAGCAGCGTCCTTAATAGTAGGAACCCGCGCGACCTGAAACGCCATTCAGTACCTTTTATTTTCAACAATCGCCGCTCTGCTGCACACCGGTGGCCAAGATACGTCGTGTAACAAACCGCTCTCGCAATTTTGTAGACGACCGGTCTATTATTATATATGATGCGCACATGAACAAAACACATAAAGCGGAACTCACCCGCCAGCACATCCTCGATACCGGTAGGAACCTGGTGCTGAGCAAGGGTTTTATCGGCGTGGGTCTGAAGGAAATACTCGACACCTGCGAGGTGCCCAAAGGCTCCTTCTATCACTATTTCTCGTCTAAGGAGCAGTTCGGCTGCGTGCTGCTGGAGCAGTATGTCAGCGATTACCAACGGCGGCTGGATGTCCTGTTCGCGCCCGGCGCCGGCAGCGGGCGCGAACGCCTGATGCGCTACTGGACGGCGTGGATCGACGATCCGGAACTGGGCGGCTGGGCCGAACAGTGCCTGGTCGTCAAGCTGGCGGCCGAAATCGCCGATCTGTCCGAGGACATGCGCCAAATCCTGTGCGATGGCGTAACGCGACTGGTATCGCGCATTGGCGAAACGGTGGCGGACGGCCAGCGCGACGGCTCGCTACGCCTGGCGCTGACGTCGGAAGCCACGGCGCAAACGTTGTACCAGCTGTGGTTGGGCGCGGCTCTGCTGTCTAAGCTGAATAAAGACAAGGCGCCGCTGCGACAAGCATTAGCGACGACCGAATTGCTGCTCGTTCCGACAGGAAATAGCGCCGGCATTTGATGGCGCCGGTACGTGCAGCTCACTGAAACTAAATTTAGGAATCCTTGATATGAACATATTGATCGTTCTCACCTCACATGACCGCCTTGGCGACACCGGCAAGAAAACCGGTTTCTGGCTGGAAGAATTTGCCGCGCCTTATTACGTATTCAAAGACGCCGGCGCAAAACTGACGCTGGTTTCGCCGTTGGGCGGTCAGCCGCCGTTGGATCCCAAGAGCGACGAACCGGAAGCGCAAACGGCCGCAACCGAACGTTTCCGTAACGATCCGCAGGCGCAAGCGGCGCTAGCCAACACCGGCAAGCTGTCCGATGTGCGCGAGTCTGATTTTGACGCCGTGTTCTATCCCGGCGGTCACGGCCCGCTGTGGGATCTGGCCGAAAACGCCGCGTCGATCGCGCTGATTGAAGCCTTCGATCGCGCCGGTAAACCATTTGGACTGGTCTGCCATGCGCCGGGCGCACTGCGCCGCGTTCGCGCCGCCGACGGTCAACCTTTGGTCAAAGGACGCAAGGTCACCGGCTTCTCCAACAGTGAGGAAGAGGCGGTGCAGTTAAGCAAGGTGGTTCCGTTCCTGATTGAAGACGAATTCAAGCGTCAGGGCGGTCTGTATGAGAAAGGCGCCGACTGGCAGCCGCACATCGTCACCGACGGTCATTTGATTACCGGGCAGAATCCCGCCAGCTCTGCAGCGGTGGCCGAAGCCATCATCAAGCAGCTGTCTTGAGCGATTATTTCCCCTTTCAACGCTTTTCGGAGTCGATGATGAATTCCCCCGTTACCGCCGCAACACTGGCCGCCACCGTGGCCGCGATGAAACAGGCCCACATTCAGGATGGCCCGGCCAGTGTCGAACTGCGCCGCGACCGCCTGAACCGCGCCGTAAAACTGCTCACCCGCCACCACAAGGAACTGGTGGCGGCGATCGATGCCGACTATGGTCATCGCAGCCCTTATCAGACCCTGTTGGCCGACGTGCTGTCTTCCGTCGCGACGTTGCAGAACGCGGCGGAAAATCTGGAGCAATGGATGCAGGCTGAAGAACAGCCGGCGCCGGGCCCCGGTATGCAGGCTCGCATTCAGTACCAGCCGCTGGGCGTGGTCGGCATCATCAGCCCGTGGAACTTCCCGCTCAACCTGGCCTTCAGCCCGCTGGCGGGCGTATTTGCCGCCGGCAACCGCGCGTTGCTCAAACCGTCCGAGCTGACCCCGCGCACCGCTGAGTTGCTGGCCGACCTGATCGCCCGCTATTTCGATCCGCTGGAACTGACCACGGTGCTGGGCGATGCCGACGTCGGCGCCGCCTTCAGCGCGCAGGCGTTCGACCACCTGGTATTCACCGGCAGCACCGGCGTCGGCCGTCATGTGATGCGCGCCGCCGCTGAGAACCTGGTGCCGGTGACGCTGGAACTGGGAGGCAAGTCGCCGGTGGTTCTCGATACCGATGCCGATGTGCGGGTGGCCGCCGAGCGCGTGCTGACGATCAAAACCTTCAACGCCGGTCAGATTTGCATTTCCCCCGACTATGTCATGCTGCCTGCAAGCGCCCGTGACGCCTTCGTCGAACACGCCCGGCATTTCATCGCCCGGACGTTCCCGACGCTACAGGATAACCCTGACTATACCGCTATCGTCAGCGATCGCCATTTCCAGCGCCTGCAGGGTCTGCTGGACGATGCGCGCGCCAAAGGCGCCACGGTCATCGGGCTGGAGCCGGAAAACGAAACGCATGCCGATGCGGCGACCCGCAAATTAGCGCCGACGCTGGTGCTTGACGCCACCGACGAGATGCTGGTGATGCAAGAGGAGATCTTCGGGCCGATCCTGCCGCTCAAAACTTATCGTAACGTTGACGAGGCGCTGGCTTACATAAACGCCCATCCGCGTCCGCTGGCCGCCTACTATTTCAGTCAGGATCCGCAGCGTCAGCAGCGGTTTAGCGTGCAGACCACTTCCGGCGCGCTGGTGATCAACGATGTGATGACCCACGCCACGGTCGAGAGCGTACCATTCGGCGGTGTGGGCGCCTCGGGAATCGGCGCTTATCACGGCATCCATGGTTTCCGCCGTTTCAGCCATGCCAAAGCGGTCGTGGTACAGAGTCCGGGGGGTGAATACAATCTGCGCATGCGCGCGCCCTATGCCGACGGCCTGGCGGAAATCGAAAAACTGCTGGCGAACTAAATCAGGATCGACGGGCTGTGGTGCGTCACAGCCTACAAAATGCCCCGTGGCAACGTCGAAGCACATTTGCATGCGACGATTGCCCGGCGCAATCCATTCCCGCCGAATTTCCCGCTTCCCTATCAGGTTATAAACGCATTTTTTGCTACCTTTGCCAATAAAAGGTAGCATCACCGCCGTTCTTTAACGCTATGTAGACACATTTATAAGAAACCACGGATGCGGTATAGCCTATTCGGGTGCAAAAATACTCATTGCTATACCCTTCATTTTTCAAGCTGCATCGATAGTTGGCTTCTTTTATTACCCGGCTCATCCCTGAGCCTTGATGCAACGCGAAATCTATTGGGTAGATACGTCATTCATCGCAAATGAATGATTGACAGGAATACAGGTAAGTAATGACTCAGAGCAAAAAAACCGGCAGTGGAAATGATATAAACCAAAGACGTTGGCTGGACTCGCATGAAACAGGCTATCACAAGGGATTAGGCAATCGTCACGTGCAGATGATCGCCATTGGCGGCTCTATTGGTACCGGTCTTTTCCTTGGCGCAGGCGCGCGGTTACAGATGGCGGGGCCGGCGCTGGCGCTGGTCTATCTGACCTGCGGCATCTTCGCTTTTTTCATACTGCGCGCGTTGGGCGAACTGATCGTCCATCGCCCGACCAGCGGCAGCTTCGTCTCTTACGCCCGTGAATTTTTCGGCGAAAAAGCCTCTTATGTGGCGGGCTGGATGTACTTTCTCAACTGGGCGATGGCCGGTATCGTCGATATCACCGCGGTGGCGCTTTATATGCATTACTGGGGCACCTTCGCCGATGTGCCGCAGTGGGTATTTGCCTTGAGTGCTTTATCGCTCGTCACCTTGATGAACCTGATCGGCGTAAAGTGGTTTGCCGAAATGGAATTCTGGTTCGCGCTGATCAAGGTCGCCGCCATTTCGCTGTTTCTCATCGTCGGGACGGTCTATCTCGGCATCGGCGCGCCGCTGGACGGCAACCAGACCGGTATGCATCTGATTACCGATAACGGCGGAATTTTTCCGCACGGTCTTCTGCCGGCGCTGGTGCTGATTCAGGGCGTGATCTTCGCCTTCGCCGGCGTTGAAATGATCGGCATCACCGCCGGGGAGTGTAAGAATCCGGAGACCGTGTTGCCTAAAGCCGTCAATAGCGTTATCTGGCGTATCGGTCTGTTTTACGTCGGTTCGATTATTCTGTTGGTATGCCTGCTGCCGTGGAACGCCTATCAGGCCGGACAGAGCCCTTTCGTCACCTTTTTCAGCAAGCTGGGCATACCTTATATCGGTACGATAATGAACATCGTCGTGCTGTCCGCCGCCCTTTCCAGCCTGAATTCCGGCCTGTACTCCACCGGACGGATTCTGCGCTCTCTCTCGCTAGGCGGCTCCGCGCCCGCGTTTTTGTCGAAAATGAGCTCGCAGGCAGTGCCTTACGCCGGAATATTGATGACCGTAAGCATCCATATTGTCGGGGTGTTCCTCAACTACATCGTGCCGTCGCAGGTATTTGAGATCATGTTGAACGTTTCCTCGCTGGGCATTCTCTCCTCCTGGGGATTTATCATCGTCTGCCAGATGAAATTGCGCAAAGCGATCCGCCAGGGCAAGGCCGCTCCCGTGACCTTTAAAATGCCCGGCGCGCCGGTCACCTCCTGGCTGACGCTGGCCTTTCTGCTGGGGGTGCTGGTGCTGATGGCGTTCGATTACCCGAACGGCACCTGGACTATCGCCGCCACGCCCATTTTGGGGTTGATGCTGGTCGCGGGGTGGCTGAGACTGAGGAAGCAGAAGGCGACACCTCGTCCAGCCGAAGCGCGGGAACAGGAATCGGCCGCCATCTGACGGCCTATTTGATATAAACAGGCCCGCAACCGGGCCTGATGTTTTTAACGCTCAATCACGTAGCCATAAAGACGTTTACTGCCGTCTTCCTCAGCCACGCTGTAAACGCCCTGAAGCTCAGGCGAAAATCCCGGCAGCAGATTGATCCCGGCTTCCAGCGCCAGAAAATAGCGCTGCACCGCCCCGCCCCATACTTCACCCGGCACCACGCACAGCACGCCCGGCGGGTAAGGCAACGCGCCTTCCGCCGCGATACGCCCTGCGATTTGCGCTATCGGCGCCAGCTCAATGTTGCCGCGCACAAACTCACGGTTGGCATCTTGCGGCAACATCACCGCCGCAGGGAAATCCGCTTTGCGGAACATCGCTTTTTGCAGATCCTTCACGTTATGGCCGGCATAAAAATCATGCATTTCCTGACACAGACGACGCAGCGTGTAACCGCGATAACGCTGCACATATTTCTGATACAGGCTGGGCAACACGTCACTCAACGGCGCATCCCTGGCGACCAGCCGTTCAAAATGGACGATAGCCTCCACCAGGCGCTGCATCTTGACGCTGTCTTCCGCCGGCGTCAGCAGGAACAGAATCGAGTTCAGGTCGCACTTTTCAGGAATAATGCCATGTTCGCGCAGGTAATTGGCCAGGATGGTCGCCGGAATGCCGAAATCGGTGTATTCACCGCTGACGGCGTCAATTCCCGGCGTGGTTAACAATAGTTTGCAGGGATCGATAAAATATTGGTCCTGCGCGTAACCGTCGAACGAGTGCCATTTTTCGCCCGGCTCAAAATTGAAGAATCGCACATCATGGGCAATGATGTCCGTGTCGTGATCCTGCCACGGGATCCCCGCCACCGTCGGCGGCACGAACGGCTGAATCAAATCACAACGCGCCAGCAGCTGTTTACGCGCTTCGATGCCGGTTTTCACACACTCCAGCCACAGCCGGCGCCCGCTGGTGCCCTCATGCATTTTGGCATTCACATCCAGCGCGGCGAACAGCGGATAAAACGGGCTGGTAGACGCATGCAACATAAAGGCGTTGTTAAAGCGCTTATGATTACAGAAACGCCGCTGCCCCTTGATGTGGGTATCTTTTTTATGTATCTGCGACGTCTGGGAGAAGCCCGCCTGCTGCTTATGCACCGATTGCGTGACAAAAATCCCCGGATCGTTTTCGTTCAGATCCAGCAACAGCGGCGAGCATTGCTCCATCATCGGGATAAACTGTTCATATCCCACCCAGGCGGAATCAAACAGAATGTAATCGCACAGATGGCCGATACTGTCGACCACCTGACGCGCGTTATAAATCGTCCCGTCGTAGGTGCCAAGCTGGATCACCGCCAAACGGAACGGACGCGGTTCATCGGCCCGTTCCGGCGCGACTTCGCTCACCAGATTACGCAGATAGGCTTCATCAAAACAGTGCGCGTCTACCCCGCCGATAAAGCCAAATGGATTGCGCACGGTTTCCATATAGACCGGCGTCGCCCCGGCCTGGATCAACGCGCCATGATGGTTGGACTTATGATTGTTGCGGTCAAACAGCACCAAATCGCCGCGCGTCAGCAGGGCGTTGGTCACTACCTTATTGGCTGCCGACGTGCCATTCAGCACAAAATAGGTTTTATCCGCATTAAACACGCGCGCGGCGAATTTCTGCGCTTTCTTGGCGGCGCCCTCATGAATCAGCAGATCGCCCAGCTTCACATCGGCATTGCAAATATCCGAACGGAAAATATTTTCGCCGTAAAAATCAAAAAACTGTCTTCCAGCCGGATGCTTGCGAAAAAACTGACCGCCCTGATGCCCCGGACAGGCAAAAGTGGTGTTTTCCATTTCGACATACTTGACCAGCGTATCGAAAAATGGCGGCAACAACGTGTCTTGATAACGCCGCGCCGCGCGTTCCAACACCTCGGCATGGTCGCCTTCGTCGTCCAGCAGCAACCAGTCGCTGCCTGTCGGCAACATTTCGGATAGTGAATCGGTATTATCCTGAGCCACAAAAGCCGGAATGGTAAAACCGGTATGGTGTAATATCGACAAGATCCCGCTGCGCGCCTCCTCAAGGGAGACCACGACCGCAGCCACATCGGTAAAATCAGTCTGACTGAGCGCAACAATTTCACGTGCAGTGATTAAACGGGCGGCAACCGCAGAATTAGCCGCAATTTTTAACTGTTTCATTTAACCAAACCCAAACGGTTAAGGATGAGTGTACGTGCCCGGAAGACACAGCGCAGGGATAACAATCCCGACCAATCACAATGCCAATCAGCAACGGCAAGCGCATGATCCCTACAGTTACTACTGTAGGTTAAGAATGGATAAACTGGGGTCAGCACCATCCGATAGACATCAGTAAAATCAGAGCGACACTCTATTTTTAATCATGCCTAACAGCGAGCGTACGAACGCCTCACCGCATGGTGGCGAAGGATAATCGAAGAGACGGCAAAAGGCGGCTGGAACGAGAAACGTGCGACGCCATCATCAAAGATCCGGCGCAGTCATTTTGCACCAAGAACCATGAATCCGACATATCAGCAGCCCTCTTTAGCCACGGGTGAATAGGGAGTTCAAGCGAACAGGAAGTTAAAAACCGCGCAATATTGGCATTATTTTCCACCGAATTCAAGAAATGGACGGCCTTCATTTTGTCTCCAATCGTGACATTTCGGCGCAAGACAGCGCTACGGAGAGAAACTAGCGCAGGCTGATTGCCCAACTGCGTAATAGAACCCGGCATACAGCACGGCGATTGCCTGAAAATAGAGCAAGCACGCGCGTTTGTGACAGAAACACGTTGACGACACGCGGCCAATACGGTTTAATGCGCCCCGTTGCCCGGATAGCTCAGTCGGTAGAGCAGAGGATTGAAAATCCTCGTGTCCTTGGTTCGATTCCGAGTCCGGGCACCACTTATTTAAAGAAACCAGTCTGGCGGCTGGTTTTTTGCTTTCTGGAATGCGGACTCGTCGTCGAACTGCGTTCGATTACTCGCCTCATCCATGAGGCTCGCCCCGTTGGGGCTGGCGCTTACGCGCCATGCAAAAACGCTCCCGGCGTTTTTGTCCGAGTCCGGGCACCACTTCTTCTTTTTTATGCCTTCCTATGAATTCCTATGTTGTTGCAATTCAACAGGTTGGGGTAGAAAGTCTTTCTGATACATTTTGATTTATCCCTTCGTATCCGGAAAATTTGGGGTCAGATTGCGGGTCGTTCAGTTCGATGAACGAAGGAGACCCTCACATGGCCCTGAATGACAGTAAAATCCGCTCAGCCAAATCCCGCGCAAAATCCTACAAACTTTCCGATTCGCAAGGTCTGTACCTGACGGTATCCGCCAGCGGCGCTAAGCTATGGTATTTCCGCTATCGCCTCGGCGGTAAAGAAAGCCGTCTGGCCTTTGGCCCCTACCCTCAAACTTCACTGGCGGAAGCCCGCGAAAAGCGCGATGCGGCTCGGAAGCTTCTGGCGTCCGGTACCAGCCCTTCTCAGCTTCGCAAGACGGATAACACCGCCGTTGATGAATCCCGCACCTTTCAGTATGTCACTCTGGCATGGCACACCAGCAGCCTTAAGCTCTGGTCGGACGCGCACGCCGAGAAAATCCTCATCTGCCTGAAACGCTACGTTTTCCCCGCGATCGGCGCGATGGATATCGCTCTGATTGAGACCCGGCATCTGGCGCAGTTGGTTAGGTTGGAGTTCAATCTTGGCTAATTGCTGAACAACCATGCTGAGTATATACTCAGAGTATACATAGAAGAGGAGCACTATCATGAAACACCGCGTCAGCGTTACCGTGGACAAAGACAATTATCAGGTTCTGAGTGCTGCCGGAGTCAATATTTCCGGTCTGGTGAACGATGCCATTGGCAAAGAAGCCCGCCGTATCAAGGCTGAAGAGTGGAAGAAGGAAAACCGTGAAGGAATGGAGGAAGTCGCCCGATTTATCGCGCAGAATGGCTCCTTTGCGGATGAAAACAGGAACTGGTGATCATGCAATTCATTGTTTATAAATACAAAAGAGCCAGTCACTACAAAATGTTTGTCGATGTGCAAAGTGATATTATTGAGACGCCTGGGCGGCGAATGGTCATTCCGTTCATAGAGTCACATCACCTGTCTGAGAAAGTGAATAAAGCGCTGTTCCCCCCGATCCGCATCAACGGCGAAAATTATCGGCTGATGACCACTGAATTATCGAGCGTTCCCGTTGAGGTCATTGGTGAAACTATCGCGGACCTCAGCAACTGCGCGGATGAGATCAAAAATGCGATTAACCTTATGCTTTGGGGGATTTGAAAGGTATTCAGTGTATTCGAGTCGAGCCTTATATAGCCGTCTCCCTCAGGTGGACACATCCGTATGTCGAAATAGCGCTAAAGGCTAGCGGCTCGTTTTACCGGGATACTGACAAACTCACCGACAGTGAGTTGCCGTTTATTGATGGTTCGGCAGAACCAGCTCAACGACCGTATGGTTAGTGGCTATTTTCCTAAAGCCGGCCATATGTAAACCACTCATAGCCGCCAACTCATTTATTTTTTCTAAAGTTCTATGCCTGGTGCCATCCTGGCAAATAACTGACTGGAAAAGCGCATTAAAAAGCAATTTTGGCGACAATTCATTTTCATCAAGCAAGGGTTCAATGACTAAAACAGTGGATTTATTTTCGCTTTCACTAATGGCTCGCTTGACTTCTTTTAAAATAGAAAGACAAGATTCATCATTCCAGTTATGAAGAATATTTTTAATCAAATAAACATCATAACCAGCAGGAATATCATCAAAAAAACTACCTGCGGTAACTTTTAATCTACTTTTAACGTCAGTAGGCAAACTCTTCCAGCTATTTTCACTTCTTGTACAAACATCTTCCCGATCAAACAAGCACCCGATCACATGACTATTTCTTTTGATTATTTCCGTAAGGATAATTCCGCTCCCACCACCGATATCAATAACTTTATTCACTGTGTTAAATAACCCCTCATACTCCTTTGCTAACAGAGCGCCTACGGGACGCGATAAATCGCGCATAGCAAGATCATAGACCTCAGAGCGTTGATTAGATTTACTCAGATAGCTATATAGATTTTCACCAAATACATGAAGAAATCCAGAGTCTCCGGTCATACAAGTATGCATTAATCCATCGAACCCCCGATAATACTCATTGCCAAACAGTCGACAGTAATTACGCATGGATTGTTCTTGGTCAGAAAGCAGTAGCTGTGACATCTCGGTATTCATGATTGCCCCATTACTTTCAATTTTGAAAAAACCAAAAATCGTAAGCACTTTAATCAGGTCAAACAGGTTTTTTTCATTACAATCACACTGCTTAGCCAGGCTGGATATATCCGTTCCCGATGGCGAGATTTTATCAGCAATTCCTATTTCCGCTGCCACATATAAGGCTTTCGCTGCCAGCGGCATTATCATAATCTCCATCACTTTTTTAATTCCAGAATTATTAACCATCATTACTCTCTATGAATATCAGTCTAATTAAGAGGTTTGTATACATATACATTATCCTCGCGTATCTACAGTTACGGTGGCGGACAGGCCGCTATCTATCTGCTCCGGGTGATCAAAAATAATTTTTACCGGAACTCGCTGAACAACCTTGGTGAAATTCCCGGTGGCATTATCTGGCGGCAATAAAGCAAAAGTTGCCCCTGTGGCTGGTGAAAAGCTGTCGATCCTCCCGTGAAAGGTTTTCCCTGGGTATGCGTCAATCGTCACCTCCACAGGTAATCCTTTTCGCATCAGCGCTTTCTGAGTTTCCTTGAAATTGGCGCTGATCCACGGGGCATTGCCGGAAACAATGCTGGCGATAGACTGTCCCGCCTGCACCATCATCCCCACTTGCAGGCTACGATTGCTAATGACGCCGTCGATCGGTGCGGTAATTCGGGTATAGCTTAAGATTAACTTTGCCTGTTCAAAATTTGCCTGCGCTTGCTCCACGTTGGCTTTATTCTGTTCTATCTCGCTTTGCTGAACCTTAAGCTTATCGCTTTGGGTTTTCAGACTGGCTTGCGCCTGGTTATATTTCGCCTCGGCAACTTTGTAACCAGACAGCGCATTATCCATATCACCCTGTGAAACATAATTTTTTTTCTGCAAAATTTGGAAGCGAAGATATTGTTGACGCGCATACTGCAAGCTGGCGGCAGCGGAAGCTACGTCGCTGCGAAACTCATCGATGGTGCTTATCTGCATTTGATAAGTCGCCTGAGCATTGGTTAATGCCGCACGGCTTTGTGCCAGCGTCGCCGCCGCTTTTTGCAACGCGACGACAAATTCCCTGTCATCCAATTGCGCCAGCAGATCTCCTTTTTGAACCGGGTGATTATCCTGGATCATGGAATTGACCACCACCGCGCTGACGCGAGCGCTAATATTCGTAATATCGGCCTGTACATAGGCATTATCTGTGCTTTGAAAATAACGCCAATAAAATAGCCAATATAAAAACCCAGCCAAAATTAGTATCAGGACCAGTAAAAGAACTATTTTCCTTGTGTGCTTCATCGCTAATTCCAATGGTCTGAATGACAACATGGCAAGACGTAAAACCATTCAGACTAAAAACAGTTTATATTATGTGCAACAGTGGATGACTGGTTAGCACATCCGTATTAATTGTTTGCCTAAATGTTTTCCGTCTAATAAATCAATAAATGACTGTGGTGCATTTTCCAGTCCATCAGTTATCGTTTCCCGATATTTCAACACCCCCTTCTCTACCAAATCCAATAGGAACGCATCCGATTCGGCATAATCCTTGAACCATTCGGTTACCAGGAAAAAACGATTTAATGGGGCATCGGGCAGAGAAGAAAAAAAGTTCGCAGGACCGGAGGTATCAACGTCAGTACCTTTATTGTAATTGGCGGCATTACCACAAATTGGCACTCTGGCCCCTTCATTCAGCAATTTGGCGACAAAAAGTGAAACGCGCCCGCCAACGTTCTCAAAATAGATATCGATCCCGTGTGGACATGCATCGCGCAGATCCTGGTTAAGATCGGCAGTCTTATAGTTAAGGCAAGCATCAAAACCTAACTCCTCGACAACATATCGGCATTTCTCATCACTGCCGGCCAATCCCACGACGTGACAACCAGCCAGTTTTCCGAGTTGCCCAACCACTGAACCGACCGATCCAGAAGCGGCGGAGACTACCAAGGTTTCCCCCGCTTTAGGTTTTGCGATTTTGTTTAAACCGAAATAGGCCGAACGTCCCGGCGTGCCGACCACACCAAGAAAAATGGAGGGCGGCAATGACGTAACCGGCAAACGATTAACGATGAAATTTTGCTTATCACCGACATAATATTTTTGCCAACCGGAGATAGTGAAGACAAGATCGCCGACATTAAAGAGGGGATTTTGCGATTCAACAATTTCACCAATGGTCTCTGCCGGGATCACTTCCCCGAGTTTGATCGAGCTCACATACATCGTGCTTTTATTGAGCCGCGGACGAATATAAGGATCTATGGATAACCATCTGTTTTTGACAAGAAACTCCCCGGGACGCAATGGTTTTAATACGCTGGACTCCAGCCTGAAGTTTTCCAGCGTTGCAGCACCATCCGGGTGGCTGTTCAATACGATTGATGCATTCTCTAACTGACTCATGTCGTTCCCCATTTTAACCGCGTATGAAAGTATTTCCTGTGCTGGCGACCGTTAGACCAGCTAGCCTGGCTCAACGGCCATTTTTGCGTAAATGCGACGTCCAGCGATATTTCGGCCAGTAAAAGCTAAACAGCACCATCAGCAAGGTCAGCGGCCAACCACCCATAAAAATCATCGAATCAACAGATAAATCTTTTCGCGTTGATAGTGCATATACCCCTATGGCTTTCAGAAGGAAAACCAGGATCCACGTCACAGACACTTCATGCCAAACCCTGACGTACTGCGCAGTGCCGTAGACAGGGATGTTTTTCAACCCCGGCATCGCCTGCTCTGCCAGTGTTCGGATCAAGGGTCTCCCCGCCAGGGAGTAGCAGCTGAAGACCACAACCACGGAAAGCGCGCCGCTCACCGAAAGAAACACATTTTCTTTTTTGATGGCGAACGGGGCGTAGCCATGTAAATACAGGTAGTGGCAAAATCCTGATACCAGAATCAATGCGATCACCGACAACGAACCACTGCCTTTATTCATCACCTCGGCCGCAGCGGAATAAAGAACAGTGGCCAATAACGCAAGGCCGGCCCCGTTTCGCCAGAAAACAATGTTATAAAGCAGGATCGGAACAATGATGGTGATGAACGCATCGCGCGATAACAGGTAGTGCCAGATGGTCATAGGACGTTGATTCATAGCTTTTCTTCTTTTTTTTCCAGCAAACGAAAGTCGCGAGAAGAAAACATAACAAGCAACGCTGTTGCCAACATCATTCCGCCCATAATCAGAAATAGATCGTTAAATGCCATGATCTCCGACTGGCGAGTGATCTTCTTGGCTAGCAGCGCGAAAGCCGTGCTTTTGACGCTCATGCTATCAGCAGCCAAGCCGGCCCCGATAAGCAGCGCCTTGATATCACTGAGATATGCAGTAAAAGCATTGCTGCCGGAAACCAGCGAGGTCTTGATGATATCGACATGCGTATAAATTCGTGTGATGAAGAACGTACTCAGGATCGCGGTGCCGCAAGAACCGCCCAGACAGCGAAAAATATTGATCAGCACCGCCGAGGAAGCGCTGTCCTGTTGTTGGACATTGCGAGTGGCCAGCAAGGAGAGCGGCACCATGATAAATGGCTGCCCTAAGGCACGGATCAGCATGGACCAGGCCATTTGCGGGCCGGCAAAATTACTGTCCATCGCGCAATCCATAAAAGCGCTGACGGCTAACCCAATAAACCCGATGAAGATCAGGTACTTTGGGTTATAGCGCTGAATAAGAAACGGAATAAACGGCAGAATGACCAGTTGAGGAAACCCCATCCAGATCACCACCGTACCGATTTCAGAGGCGTTGTAATCATGCACCACCGCCAAGTAATACGGCACCAGAAATAACGTGCCGTAGATAGCGACGCCCAACATGGCGAAAATCACGATAGCACACGAAAAATTGTAATCGCGGAAAAGCCGGAGATTGATAAGCGGCTGAGGATGCGTCAATTGGGCATACATAAATATGATGAAGCTAATGGTCGAAATGACCGCCAACACACATATCATGTTTGATTCCAGCCAGTGTTCTTCCCCGCCTTTTTCCAGAATAACTTCAAGTGTGCCCAAACACAGCATGACGGAAAAAATGCCGACAAAATCCCCGCGACGAATGATGTCCCAATTGATGGCTGGGTATTTTAAGGCATAGTGAATCGCGCCCCAGGACAGCACAGCGGGAATAGCGTTGATATAAAATATGGCGTGCCAAGAGAAATTATCGGTCAACCAGCCCCCCAACGCCGGGCCTACCGCAGGGGCGAAAGTGCCGATAATGCTAAACAGCGACATGCCCAGAGGCCGTTTTTCCAATGGCAGAATTTCGATAATCAGACGAAATGAAATGGGAATTAACGCTCCCCCGCTAAACCCCTGCAACGACCGAAACACAATCATGGAGCTCAAATTCCATGCGACAGAACAGAGCAGCGATGCCCCCAGGAATCCGGCGATACACCATAATGCATAGCGGCCCGTTCCCAGGGCTTGGCAAAGCCAACCGCAAAGCGGAATCGCCACGATCTCAGCAGTGAAATAAGAGGTCATCAGCCACGAACTATCATTCATCGTCGCCGAAAGCGCGCCCTGGATTACTTTCATCGATGAATTGGCGATCTGGATATCCAGAATCGCCATAAAACCGCCGATCAATCCTCCAATGATGGCGCACCATTGACGACCGGAGACCTCGGTTTTGACGATAGACTCGGCAGTCGTCGTCAGAACGGTACTCATAGGAGTACCTTACGTAACTGACTGGCTGTATGGCTGATCAGCGGCATACTCATCATCGAAATGTGATTGCCGGGCGTTGGTATTACCGTCAGCGACCCGCCAGCTAAACGCGCCCAGCCGAGTGCGGGAGCATCTGGCCGGATACGATCCGGCAGAATTTCCTCCGCTTCCACAACCACGATATTGCCGGCGTATTCTTTTCCCTGATAGCGATCGGTAGCAGAAATATGCGCCTGCAGAATCGTCAGAAAATGTTGAAAATGTGCGATATCGATATTGTCCGGAACCAGTTTCGCCCGTTTGAACTCCTGTAGGAACAGCGCTGAGCGCTGTGCTGGGGTCATCTCGGCCAGCGCCGGAGCGGCAATGGCGAATGACGTTCCGGTAAAGCGTTCCACCTTACGCGCGAAATAGGCCAGCCGCTGGTATTCATCCATCTCAGCCGCGTGGTCAACTTGTACCAGAGGCGCCGGTTGATCCAATATCAATACCGTCGGCGCTCTCCCGCCGGCCCGTTGTAGCTGTTGGGCCATTTCGAACGCGATGGTGGCGCCCAAAGACCAGCCGCCCAGCACCAGATTCTGCCGTTGTGCGATCTCCGGTACCTGCCGCAGATAAAATGCGGCCAACGTTTCGATATGGTGGTTGTAGTCCTGATCTTCACTGAAATTTGCCACCTGAAGACCGTAAACCGGATATTCAGCGCCCAGCTCATTCGTCAGCGGGTAATAACACAAGATGTTGCCACCTGCCGGATGAATCATCAGCAAAGTCGGCTTGCTCTGCGCCAAACCGGGATTAAGCATCACCAGCGACAATGATTTTTGCGGTTCTGCCTGAGCCAATACCGTCGCCAACTGACTAACGCTGCTGTGCTCAAACAGTTGACCTATTGACAACGACGTGCCGAATTGTTGGTTTATCTCAATAACCAACTTCAACGCGGTGATTGAATTTCCCCCCAGATTGAAAAAGTCATCCCGCGTATCCACCTGCTCGCGTTGCAGTACACGGCAATAAATATCATGTAAGCGTCGTTCCATGTCGCCTTCCGGCTGCTGAATCGCTTGAAGCGTGGTGTCGTCAGTGAACGGCAAAGCGGCATAGTCAACTTTACCACTGGCCGTCAGCGGCAAAGACGCCAGCCAGACCCATTGATCCGGCTGCATGTAGTGCGGAAGTTTGCTTTTCAGGAACGCTTGCACTTCCCCTTCGCACGCCTTTTCCTGGCCGCAACAATAAGCCACCAGCCGGTTTTCGCCCTCACCGAGCTGCCATTGCTTTACAGCCGCTTGCACGATCGCCGGCTGCTGCTGCAATACGTTTTCTATCTCAGCCAGTTCCACACGGTAGCCGCGCACTTTCACCTGGCGATCCAGCCGCCCCAGAAACTCAAGATTTCCATCCGGCAACCAGCGCCCCTTGTCCCCGGTGCGATAAATTCGCTCGCCGGCCAAATAAGGATGGGGGATAAAATGGGCGCGGTTCTGTTCCGCCAAACCAATATAGCCTGCAGCCAGATGCCCCCCGCCCAGACAGATTTCACCAGGCTGGCCAATCGGGACTAATTGCTGGTACGCATCCAAAATCAGAACGTGGCTGTCCGCCAGCGGCTTGCCTACAGGTAAATAATCGCTCGCATCGATTAGGCTATCGGGCACCGTATAGGTCGCAACGCCGACGGTACATTCCGTCGGGCCATAGTGATTAACCACCCGGCAAGTGGCCCCTAATTGGCGTATGCGTTTAATCAACGATACCGGCGCTCGCTCGCCCCCCAGCACCAGAAGATTGCGCGGCAATAATGCGCCGGCCTGTGGCGAAATCAGCAGTGCGGCCAGATGCGTCGGCGTTATTTTCATACAATCCAACGGATTATCCTCCAGATAGGAGAATAATGTCTGAGGGTCATTAAGTTGCTGAGTGCTTATCACTTCCAGTTGCCCCCGGTTAATCAACGCCGGGAACAGCATGGTGTGCGCCAGATCGGTGGTAAAGGCAGAAAACATGCCGTATCGCGCGCCAGCCGGCTGATCGAGCACGGGTGCGATCGCCTGACAATAGCGGCTTAGCTGCTCATGGTTTACCCTGACGCCTTTCGGCCTGCCGGTGCTGCCGGAGGTGTAAATAATGTAGGCGGGCGCGTCCGCGGCCATTGTCGATAATTGCGGATCATCGCCAGACAGCGAACCGTCGAGTTGATCGACCGAAATAGTGGTTCTCGAAATTTCGGGCGAGTCAGAATCGACCAGGACAAGACGTACCGCGGCATCCTGCAAAATAAAATCGACCTGTTCCGCTGGCAGCGCGATATCAATAGGGACATAGCATCCCCCGGCTTTCAGTACGGCCAGCAATGCAACAACGCAGAGTTCGCTTTTGGCCATGTAGAGAGCGACGGACTGTCCCGGCAACAAGCCATTTTCCAGCAAACGGTTCGCTAAACAATTAGCCTGTTCGTTAAGTTGCTGATAGCTCAGAGCGCGTCCAGCGCAACGCACCGCCAGCGCCCCTGGAGCCGACGCCTCAACCTGACGTTCAAATTGTCGGTGCACCGCCATGGGTGCGGTGTCGGGCGTCCGCCGGCATCCGTTCAATAATTGAAGACGCTCGGCGCGACTCACCAAAGAGAAGTCCCGTACCGCTAACTGCGGCTGTTCGACGAACGCGTCCAGCGCCGAACAAAAATCACTCAGCATTCGCGTTATCGTGCTGCGGTTAAACAAGTCGGAGTTATAGTTCATCGTCAACATCAGGCCGCTGTCGGTTTCCTCTACCCACAGGTTCAGATCCAGTTTCGATACGCCATAGTCGACTTTCAGCAGCTGATAAGTGAACAGCCTGTTGTTATGAAAATGTGGAAACACCTGATAGGTCAGCGCCGCCTGAAAAAGCGGATTGATTTGCGGATTGCGGATATAGGTAATTTTTTCGAGAATATCATTGAGTGGAATAGCCTGATAATGCTGAGCCTGTTCGCTCTCCTCACGGGCGCTATCGACAATTTCCCGCAACGTCGCTTGCGGGCTGACCTCAAATCTCAGGGGCAAGGTATTCATAAACAACCCCATGAGATTCTGTGTCTCGGGCTGATTACGATTAGCGAAAGGCGCGCCAATAATAATCTGCTGTTGGCCGCTGTATTTATGTAATAAAAGCGTATAGGCCGCCATTATCATATGGAACGGCGTGGCGCCCAGCTGTGCGGCGCCCATTTGCAAGCGTTGGGTGAGATTATGGTCGTAATGCCGGCTGACCATGCCGCCCCGGGTGCTCATTTTAGGCGGCCGCGGACGATCGGTCTCGATCTCAAGCACGCCTTGCACGCCATCGAGTTTTTTAGCCCAATGCGCCAACCCTTGCTGATATTCGTCTGTGGCGTACCACTGCTCCTGCGCTAACGCATAATCGGAGAATTGCAGGAAACCCTCGGTCTGCAGCGTCTCGCCGTGAAGCAGACGGAAATACGTCTCCATAAATTCTTTAAAGAATAAGCTGACCGTCCAGCCATCAGAAATAATGTGATGGAATGTCAGTAGCAACACGTATTCATGGTGATGGGTTTTAATCATCCGCCAATAGAACAGCGGCCCACGGGTCAAATCGAAATGACGAAGCCCCTCCTCACGCGCCACCGTTTCTACCCATTCGTCCCGTTCATCTTCCGGCAGAGACGACATGTCGTCATATTGGAAATTGAACAGCGGTTCATCGCTCACGCATTGGCATACCTCGCCCTCCACCACGTTGAATGAAGTACGGAGAATGCTATGTTTTTTGGTCAGATGGCGTAGCGTTTTTTTGACCACCTCCGTGTCGATATCATTTTCAAAGCGGCAGGTGATGGCATAAGGATTGTTGTACGCTTTACCATCATCAAGGTACTGATCAAGCACCCAAATGCTTTTTTGGGAACCGGTCACCGGGAAATTTCTCCTGGCGGACTCGGCGCTTTGTTTTATGATCGCTCCGGGAGCGGCAACCGTTGGCTTTTTTTTCTCCCTGGCAATTTTTTTCAACTCAGCCAGGCTCAATGATTTAAGCTCGGCGCTATTGGTTTTAGTCATCATCCAATCCCTTTCATGTTTTGATTAAACATGTTTGCCCTTGATGGTTTCCCTCAGGCATATGCCTGAGGGTTGCGGGGCGATTAGTCCTGAAGCAATACTTCAAGCTCAGCGAGGATCAGCGTCGACAAACCCTTAACGGTTTGATCCTGATAAAACAGATCGACGCGAATATCGATTTCGAAAATACTCGATACCGTCGACACCACCTGCACCGCCAGCAGCGAGTTACCGCCAAGCTCGGTGAAGTTGTCGTTTACGCCAATGCCTGAAATGCCGAGAGTCGATTGCCACACCTTGACGATTTCTTTCTCAATATCATTTTCCGGCGCCACATATTCCACAGACAGTGCCGGCCGAATGTGGCCATCAGCGGCTTGTTCATCGATGTTGTCCAGAACGGCGATATCTTGATCCGGGATTGCCTCATAGATCAGCTGGCTAAGATCGCTGGTCACTATCACCAATTGTTCAAATTCCAGATGCGAGAGTTGACGTTTCAAAGCATCAAGCCCCTCATTGAACAAGATATCCTTGTCGGACAGATCGACCTTCACCGCGGCGGCGGCCGCATTGAAGGTCTGTTTGGCCACTTGGTTATCCTCGGTCATTTTGATCAACGTGTAATTTTCGAGGGTCAATAGCGGCATGCCAGTGGACGAGAAGAAGACAATATCCATCGTAATGGCGTTGTCCTGCGGCTGGTAAGGACGTTTCAGTTTGATGTGGGCATAGCAATCCGCGCTCAGCGGCGCATGGTAGGTTATCTTGCCATAGCTGATCGGCAGGAAGTTTTCCTTGGATATATCGTTAAGACAACTGATCGACGTGGCGTCGACAAGCGCTGGATGAAATGGATAACGCGCGAAATCATCAAGATAGGCATTATCCATCACCTTATGCAGCAGCCATTCATTTTTTCCTTTGAGAATGGATTGGCTATTATTCCAGCGAGAACTCAATGATAAGAAAACCTCTCCCGTAATCGCGTTGATAAAATCACGATCCAGAGATTCGCATGCTAAATCCACCGTACAGCGTTGGCGAATGGCATTTATCTCAATCGGTGTGCCGGCCAGGGTATTCTCTGCTTGTCCAACAGTACCCAGCGCATGCTCATCCCAACCTAAATCCAAAACCCCTCGACTTCTTAAGCTGAATTTATAACCGTTGCTCTCCGAAGTAACACGCAATTGCAGCATCCGCGGCCAGCCATTTCGGTAAATAACAGGTTTAGACAGCAAAAGGTTTTTTATCTGAAGATGTTCCTGCGATTTGAAAGTACTCAACCATTCATACAAGATTGATAAAATCGTTGTCCCCACTAGCGTAGGTTGTTGCGACAAGCGGTGTTCATCAATAACCCAGTCTTTCCGCACCGCCAGATTGACCTGATAAATTTCTTGCATTCCCTCCTGACTGACCAGTGTTAACATATCGTCGGCAACGTCTTTAAATGCCGAAGATTTCTTATTATTCTTCTCTTCTAATTGTTTTGCCCAGCGAACAGCCATACCGATGTCGCCCCATTTACCCCAGTTGAGGGAAACCGTGCGGCCTGAGCGGCGCTGGTTACGATAATGGGCGAAAGCGTCCATAAACGCATTGCCTGAACAGTAATCAATGCGCGCCTCATCGCCGACGATTGAAGTAATTGAAGAGAAAAGGATAAAGAAATCCGGCTGCTTATCTTGAAGCAGCTCATCCAATATCAAGCTACCGATAATTTTCGGATCCATTACTGCGGCGCAATCAGCATCATTTTTCAGCGGGATAATGCCGCCACCGGCAATCCCCGCGGTATGGAAGACGCCATCAATGCGAGCGAATCCAGACAGAACATCGCGCATGCCGTCATAGTCGCAGACATCAACCTGAGCAAGGTGTACGGTGTTGCCGCGCTCTTCCAGCCGCAAAATCCCGGCAATTTTTTCGCTGACCGGATCGTCCACCGGATGCTGTTGCCCCCAGGTGAGCCACTCGTCGCGCGGCGGCAGTGCAGAACGATAGGTCAGGATCAGCGTCGCGTTGCTGACCTCTGACAAATGGCCCGCCACCAGCATGCCCAGCCCACCTAAACCGCCGGTAATCAGATAGACGCCGTCATCCTTAAACTCCGCCGCCAGACCCGTATCGTCTTGTTTCAGGTGAACAGACTGATAATCTTCCTCCCAACGGTTATGCCCGCGATAGGCCACCAGATTGCCATGTGTATCAATATGGCTTTCGGCAATCAGCTGTTGGGCGATATCATGAGGCTCGGCGTGAGCGAATAAATCCACATCCACCACATGACACTGCACTTCATGGTACTCGTGATAAAAGACGCGCGCAGGCCCAATCACCAGCGCTTTCTGCGGCGAATACAGCTGTTCCTCCGTTACGCTGAAAATATTGTTTGTCACAAACAAGAGGCGCAGGCCTTCCAACAGATTCTCGCTCACCAATGCCTGCTGTAAATAAAGCGGGCTGTAAAAGGCATCGATCTGCAACACGCGGCGATCGTCGGTAAACTGTGGTTCCGTTTTGTCGGCAGACAGGTTCCACAGATTGATAATGCGGGTTGGGCGCAATTCTCTATTTTTTATGTCTTTCAACAAGCGGAGATGGTCTTCACGACTGGCGGGATCGATCACATAACTGCCGCCGGCCAAATCTTCCTGATAGTGAGTGCCGCGCCGAACCGTCAAAACCTGCTGTCCAGTTGCTACCAACTGCCTTTGAATATGCTCGGAGATAGCCATGTCATCGACGAACAGCAGCCAGCATTCAGAATTGGGATCGACACGCCCACCCACCATAAACCGGGCCGGAATGGTGCACTTCCAGGCGGGCATGTAAAACCAATCGCCGATATCCGCTTTTTTACGTTTGCGGGCGCTGAGGGATTTAGCGTCTTGCCCTTCGCCGCTCTGCTGTAGAGCCGGCAATTTAAACTCTTTGCGTTCGAAGGGATAACCAGGCAACGGTAACCGGCGGCGATGTTCACCGCTGTAAAAATGCGTCCACGAGACTTCAACGCCATTCGCCCACAGACAGCCTAACGAGGTCAGCAAATATTCCGCCGTGTGCTCCACATCTTTCGCGCCGGGCAACGAGGAGTAAATCAACGCGTTCTCGCCCGCCTTGAAATGCTGCTTGGCGGAGGACTCCAGAGAGCGCCCTGGCCCGACTTCCAGGAAGATATAATTCTGGCGCGCTTCGGACATTAATGTTTTGAACGCATGAGAGAACAGCACTGGATTGCGTACATGTTTCACCCAATAATCGCTGCTCATGGCCAGATCATCGGTGATCCAATCCCCACTCACCGTTGACACGAATGGGATCTGCGGAGCATGCAATTCAATGCCTTCAATGACCTTTTCGAAAGCCGGCAGAACAGGCTCCATCATGTATGAATGGAACCCATGAGACGTATCCAGGTGCTTGCAGAAAATATTGTTATCTTCCAACTCCCGCTGGAATACCTCAACTTCAGCCAAATCGCCGGCCACTACGCACAGCCCCGGATAATTCACCGTGGCGATTTCCAGTTTCCCGCCCTGCAATTTATGGCGCAGCGATTCCTCGTCCATCAGTACCGCCAGCATGGCTCCGGCCGGCAACGCTTGCACCAGTTTTCCGCGCAAGGCCACCGCCCGCAGCGCGTCCTCCAGGGAGAATACGCCGGCAATGCAGGCCGCGACATATTCGCCGACGCTGTGCCCAATCATCGCATCAGGTTTAATGCCCCACGACATCCATAACTGAGCCAGACTGTATTCCACAACAAATAACGCGGGTTGCGTAAATTGCGTTTCATTAATAAGGGCGGTTGTTGAGCTATCATCATCCTGAAAAATAATCGTCAGCAAATCCACGCCCAGGATCGGCTCCAGATAACGACAGCAGCGATCCATCGTTTCGCGAAACACCCGATAGTCGGCGTACAGCTCACGGGACATATTGATGTATTGGTTGCCCTGACCCGGGAACATGAACACCACGCTCTTACGGTCTTTGCCGGTGGTTGAAATAACGGCGGATGGCTGTTCCAGTTTTTCCAGTAAGGTTTCCCGATCTTTCCCCACGACTACCGTACTGTGAGAAAACTGCTGACGGCCGACCTGTAGCGTGTAGGCGACATCGGCCAGGTTGGCGTCCCCATTCTTCAGCAGAAAGTCATGCATGCGTTGCTTCATGGCATCCAGCGCGGTTCGGCTCTTGGCAGAAAACGGCAGCATAATCGGGCCATTGTGCGCATCGCCAGGCTGCGTTTTCGGCGGTTCTTCAAGAATAACGCAGGCGTTAGTGCCGCCTACGCCAAACGAGTTCACCAATGCACGATGTGGTTGGTCTGAAGCCTCAAGCTTGCACAATGTGGTATTCATAACAAACGGGCTGGTTTCAAACTCGATATGAGGATTTGGCGAAATATAATTCAGCGAAGCAGGAAGCATCCCTGTCTCCAGAGCCAACGATGCCTTGATGAAGCTAGCCATGCCGGAAGCGGCATCCGTGTGCCCAATATTGGTCTTTACCGAGCCGAGGCGGCAATATTGCTTTTTGTCGGTAAATTTTTTGAACGTTTGGTCCAGCGAAGTGAACTCAATAGGATCTCCCAGCGCGGTAGCAGTACCGTGCGCTTCGACAAAACTGATGGTTTCCGGGCTGACTTTCGCGTTGTCGAATACCTCGGTGGCTACCGCAATCTGTCCTTCAACACCCGGCGCGGTATAGCCCGCTTTCAGGCTGCCGTCATTATTAATCGCCGAGCCTTTCACGACGGCGTAGATATGGTCACCATCGCGCAACGCGTCGTTCAAACGTTTCAATATCACGACGCCCGCACCGCGACTGAATATCGTGCCATTGGCTCGGGAATCAAAAGCGTAGCAATGCCCGTCGGCAGACTCCATCCCACCTTGCATGTACTGATACCCGCGACGTTCCGGCGTATCGACCGAGACGCCCCCGGCAACAATGAGATCGCTTTCACCGCTCAACAAACTATTGATGCCTAACACAACAGCGACCGTAGCGGTGGAACAAGCGCTTTGCACATTAACGCTGGGCCCTTTTAAGTTCAGCTTGTAGGAAACCCGCGTAGTGACATAGTCCTTATCGTTGTTAGTCACCACAGAAGTGCCGCTGACGTATTTGTGTACTTCCGGATGTGAGTTGACTTTGCTGAGATGCCACGCGGTGCCGGTACCGCCGAATACGCCGACTTTTCCTGGATAGGTGGCTGGCACATAGCCGGCATCCTCAAAGGCATGCCAACTGCACTCCAGGAAAACCCGGTGCTGCGGATCCATGATCTCCGCATCGCGCGGCGTGATGTCAAAGAAGTTGGCATCAAAATATTGCGCGTTGCCCAAAATTCCCCGCCGGGGAATATAGTTTGGCGAGGAGATCATTTCCTCTTCAATACCGCTGGCTCGCAGTTCTTCTTCAGTAAACGTGCTGATCGTTTCCACGCCATCCAGCAGGTTTTTCCAGAACATTGCTTTGTCTTCTGCACCAGGGAAACGAGCAGATATCCCCACAACGGCGATATCCCTATCATTGAATGTTGCTTGATCTTTCATCTATACCTCACCATATGTAATACAATTAAAATGAATTATTTCTTTTTACCTGAGATCTCAGCGTGTTTTTCAACAATACGTTGACTCAGCATCTGTACCGTCGGGTATTGGAATAAATCCATAATTGATACAGGTGTAGAAAACTTGTTTTTTATTTCCCTATGTACCTTTGCCATCAACAGTGAATTACCGCCGGCATCAAAGAAATTATCCTTCGTAGATAGCTCTTTATTATTTAATACGGACTTCCAGACTGAAATTATTTTCTCTTCGACGTCTGCATTAATGTTGTTTTTTATTTCCTCCAAGACTCGCTCCTTTTTATTTTCGTATGAATGAAGGTTAGATTTATCTATCTTGCCATTAGGATGAACAGGCATTTTATCCAGTCGAATAAACCGGGTCGGCAGCATATAAAAGGGTAAGGACTTCGCCAGAGAGGTCTTAATTTCTTGGACATTCACAGACGACGGATGACGAGCGACATAAAATGCCGATAACGTCGGCATTTTATTTTGCGGATGCAGCTCCACAATAACCGCAGCATGCGATATCTGTGGTAATGCCTGTAAATGCGTTTCAATTTCCGCCAATTCAATTCGGTGACCGCGCACTTTTACCTGATCGTCAACCCGACCGATAAAAACCAGCACATCGTCATCAAGCCGCTTAACCAAATCACCCGTTCGGTACATTTTATCGCCGTTCCCATGGGAGAAGGGATCATGGACAAAACGCTCATTAGTCATCACCTCGGCATGCAAATATCCTTTGGCCAAAATATCCCCGCCCAGATAAAGCTCACCACAGGCGCCTGCCGGAACGGGTTCAAGCGCTTCATTCAATACATAGGCGCGGGCGTGTGGGATCGGTCGACCGATGGGAACAATCCCTTCCCCTTGCCCGGCTAGACACGGCCAGTAACAGGCAAAAATCGTCGCTTCGGTTGGCCCGTAAAGGTTATGAATCTTTCCGGAAAACTGCCGGCTCAGATCGTCCACCAGGGTCTGCGGCAACGCTTCACCGCCGGAGAAAAGATGCCTTAAAGTCCGGCAATCTCCCACAACGTTCGCATCGGCGATGACACGTAACGCCGTGGGAACGAACTGCGCCACAGTGACCTGGTGGCGGCGGATAAAGTTTGCCATTAACTGGGGATCGTATTTCATTTCTTCATCGCTGAGCGCGCAGCTTGCGCCCACCACCAACGGCCAAAATATTTCCCAGACCGAGACGTCAAAACTGAAGCTGGATTGGCTCAGGACTACGTCGTGCTGACGCAGATTGAATGCGGTCTGCATCCATTCCAGGTACAGGACAACGGTGCGATGACTAACCATTACCCCTTTCGGCTTGCCGGTAGACCCAGAGGTATACATGACGTAGCAAAGGCGATTGTCACTAACTTGCGGCAATTTCGGCGCGACGGGCTGAGTGAGATCCAGCCGCGTAATATCCAACCACTCGCAATCGGGCGATGCCGCATTCAACGTCTGTTCCGGTACGCTGTCCGTAATAACCCATTTCGCGCCGGCATGGCTTATCATGTACGCAAGGCGTTTCACCGGATAATAAGGATCCAATGGTAAATAGCAGGCGCCAGCCTTTAATATCCCCAATAGGCTAATAACAAGATCTACACCTTTATTAAGGTAGACGCCAACAATATCCCCAGGACTGACCCCACGACTAATTAACTCCCCTGCTAATGCATCAGTATATTGATCTAGCTGTTTATAGGTCAGTACATTTTTTTCACACCTTAACGCGACCAAATTTGGCGTGCTATTACTTTGCTGCTTAAATTTAGCATGAAGAATTTTTTCAGATGCCACGATCTGGCCCTCTAATTTACATTAAAAGATGTATTTACGATTTTTATTAAATACTCTAGATAATTCGAATTTGCAGAAAGGCCGCGAGCAAGAGAATCCCGACGAACTTACACAGGTAAGTAATTAGGATGAGTGAGCGCGCCAACGCATTAGCAACTTGAAGTATGACGAGTATAAATTAATTATTTTTACTGAGTCATTTTAGTAATTAACATAATATACTCGTCAGAAAGGCATTTAATTTCTTCTGCGCTAAATGCTTTTTTATGATAATTGAAGCAGATTTTCAGACTATCTCCCTCATTGACAGATAATGTCAAATCCACTTTGGCTAGAGAAGACTCAATCGGGTTAACTTGAATCTCAATCTCATCAATCTTAACCATTGCAGGCATCGCGGCTAAATAATTAAAACAGACCGGCGCGTAAAGTATTTCGTCCCAGCCATAAGTACGAATATCGCTATGCAGAACGTCATAAGGAAGCGTCTGATTATCCAAAATTCCGTACATTCTGTTTCGACAATGCGCAAGCAAAGTATCAATATCATCGTCAGGATCGATCTTGTCGTAATACGTCACGCGATTAACAAAACAACCCAGCAACGCCGTTTCTTCGTAAAGCATGCGATTGGATACTGGAATACCAATAGGTACATGTCGATAGCGCGTGCAAGTATTCAGCAACAGATTAAATGCCGTCAGCATGCAAACAAACACCGTGGTTTGATGATTTTTAGCAAAGACCCTGAGCGAGTGCGTCAATTCTTCTGGCACGGCGCACCACAGATTTTCACCTTCCTGATCGTCCCGGAGAGCAAACAGAGCAGCATCGGCGCCGTTATGCACGTATTCTGCTAAAGTGTGCAGCCAAAACTGTCTTTCCTGCGGGTAGCGCACCGGCTCAATGAATTGCTGCTGCCAGTGGCGATACTGCTGATAGCTTTTTCCTTGACCGAGCTTAAAATGACGATCGCCCGCGCGATAGGCTCGTACGTAATGAATAAACTGCTGGAAAAATAACTCGATAGAGTCATGATCGAACACGGTATGATGCACCTGCACCAATAGAATATGCTGATGATCCGTTGGGGAAAATAACCTGATAAAAATTAATGGATTGCGTTCCACATCCATCTCTGGCGACCCGGCCGTTTCCAGTAGCGTCTCATCGTTCACCTCGCCAGAGACGAACACGTTGGCATGACATTGCTGACGTATAATGTTTAAAGCAGAAGTGGGATATGCACCCTCACGGCAACTGATGCTATCAAGATCAAATCGGCTACGCAGCACCGGATTATTTTCCAAAATTTGCTGAATACACCATTCCAACTCCGCAATATGTAACGGCCCACGCAGCGTTAAACGAAATGCAATCTGATAGGTTCTTGGATCAGGGCTGATTTGATCCAAGGTCAAAAAATAACGTTGTTCACTCGAAAGGGACGCCGTTTCTGTGCCGTCATCAGAGAAAGCCGGCGCTTCATCGTTGGCGTAGTAAGGCACGATAAATGATAAGAGATGAGGTGTGGCATTATGGAAAAACAAAGAATAATCGATATCACTGAACAACCTGCGCCGAATTATCTGCCTGGCCTGAATAACCTGCAACGAACTACCACCGAGATCAAAGAAATTATCATCGGCGCCTAAATCGCGAAATCCCAGTACATCCTGAAATATATCAATCAATTCCTGCTCAAGTTCATTAGCTGGCTGACGAGGAGCATAACTCAGCGCCGGCCGCACAGGACAAGGTAAGGGCAGGCGCTTAAGATCCAATTTTCCATTGGGCAGCTTTGGTAATGTTTCAATGAAGATAAAGTGCGAAGGGATCATCGTCGCAGGTAGCTGCGGCTGCAAAAAATTCCTGATTTCATTGGCTGAAATAAATGAATCCGAGGAGACCAGGTAAGCACTCAATCGTGTAGAGCCGGTATCTTCATTAATCGGCCGAACCAAGGCCTGACTAATTCTGGCGTCCTCACGCAAGGCGATTTCAATCTCTTCTGGATTAATACGCACCCCATTTATCTTGATCTGGCGATCAAGACGCCCCTGATAGACAATCTCACCGCATGAATTGAATTTTCCCAGATCGCCCGTACGGTGGCCGCGATAGCATACATTTTCGCTTTCATATGTGAAAAAACGTTGCTGAGTCAAAACATCACGATTGATGTAACCTCGAGCGACCCCCTCCCCTACAATGCAGATTTCCCCGCTTTGTCCAGCGCTGACCGGTATCAAATTCTCATCAACAATGAGTATTTTGCTGCCTCGCAAAGCTTTCCCCAAGGTAACCGCTTTCTGTTTTTCCATGCGGGCAAAAGAACCGTTAGCCGTCGCTTCTGTAGGACCGTAAAGGTTATACACCTTCGCATCCGGGCATTGTTCAAAAGTCCGTTCCTTGAGATCAAAAGGGACAGGCTCACCGGAAAGAAATACGGTTCCAGGCAGGCGTAAGGCGCCGCCGCTCTCACGATGATAACGCAGCAATTCATCCCATACGGTCGGAACACAATAGAGCGCTCCCGACGGATGTTTCCCATACCACGCCAGTAATTTCTCAGGTTCATGCAAACTGTTAGCCGGCAAAATATGTAACGTATCGCCACGCAGCAGAGGAGCATAAAGCTGTGTAACCGCCGCGGCAAAACTCAAGGTGGAAGTCAACGGCAATACGGCCTGGGTTTCTGGCCAAAGATCTTGATTGAACCAATCCAGGTAATAACTCAGATTGCGGTGTTCTATAGCAACCCCTTTCGGCGTCCCGGTTGAACCCGAAGTGTACAAAACATAAGCAAGATCGCTTGCTTGCACCGCGGGCAGAGTGACGGTTGGCGCCTCATCCGGATAATGGATGTCTTCCAAAGCCAACGTAGAGGGAAATAGTTTTTCGATCCCCGTCTTGTTGATGACAGAATGCGTGGTGAGCAGTAAAAAGGCGGCAGCATCATCAAGGATTTTGGCTATCCTCTCATTCGGCATAAAGTGAGATAAGGGGATGTAGGTGTAGCCCGCCTTGAGAATGGCCAGCAGCACGACAGGCATCATCAGGCCAGGCTCCAGATAGACGGCTACTTTTCCTCGAGAATATTCAGGATAGGAAGCTAACAGATAGCCCGCCAATAGGTTAGATTGATGCTCTAATTGACCATAACTCAACGTTTGTCCACAAAAAATAGCGGCGGTTTTATCCGGTTGTTGAATTGACCATGCTGAAATAATCTCAAAAATAGGTTCTCGATAGTTGTTACTATTAGCAATCATATCTATATTTTTCATCCATGTTTTTCATCCATATTTTCATCAGTCCTCTGTCGTTATAAAAACCGCAGAAAACCAAGAAAACAAAACAGAAAACACATTTATTAGAAATAATAATCACAGCTAAAACTCAGTTCACAAAATAGCCGCTTAATAAATTAATTTTGATTATAAAAATAATGAGAGGCTAATAACAAAAGAGCAAAAATCAAAATGATTCCAAATGTAAATCATAGATAATTCTCTAAAAAAACCTTGTCCAAAAAAAACACAAAATAAAAAATAACCAAATGATTTATTTACAGAAAAATCAAAAAAATCACCAATACAAAATCCGTTACAAATAATCATTTAATATGATCATTTAAAGGGGAGTGAATTGTAAAATAAAAAGGACTTACTACAGGATTTAAATAACTATTATGAAGAGATAATTATGAGCCAGATCATAGTCGGTAAGTTTCAATATTGCAGGATTTCCCTCGCCTATCGGTAGATATCGATCTGGTTTATAAGACCTTCATGGACCGTGATACCGATCTCGCTGCCATCGACGATGCATTGATGCGTATTACTGAATCGCTGAACAGCAGACCGGGGATCACCGCTATCCGGGACATGTAGACTGGAGGTTCCGCTGGCAGTCGGAATGGCAAAGGCAGCGCCCACTCTCTGACGGTATTTCTCAGCGAACTCTTTCACCACGGCTTCCGGAGATTGCTGTACCGAAATCATCATCTGGAATAGATCTTCCTTCGTGATGTTCGGAAAAATAGTTTTGCGATTAGCTTGGGGAATGACTGGCGATGATCCATCCACTGCCAATTTATGGTTAACTACGCTACCATCTGGCATAGCCAACGGTGTCATGATGAAGTCTGTCTTCATTTATTTAACCCCATGTTAATAAGCGCCATTTTGATGCATGCGCCAACAAGTGGACTTAAGCGGAAGTTAAACTGCAATCTGGGTTGAATTTCTCTCTCTGTTTCTTGTTGAGTCCACATAGTGCGTAAGTCAAAAGCACCGAATATTTATAATCGCTCAGCCTTTTTGTAAACAGTCTCATTATTAGTCAATAACACCGCACAAGGACCAAACCCCATAGCGGTGAAATCTACCAGCGTTACAATCTCATCATTACGAGCGACAGTTTTCAGGTCGGCCAAATTTTCCCAACGAGTATTGTGTAATAAAAAACTGATAGGGCAATCATCCGTCCCCAATGCTGACGAGACAATTCGCCAAGCACCGATGCGGAACTGAACCGTAACGTATGGTTATTCCGGGTGGTATTCAGTGGTCTTCGTCAGACACTCCCATCAAATCTCCAACGTCACCATCAACATCAACGGCTCCATCGGCGAAGGCTCGCCTCCCACCCGCAGATAAAATTCCCGCGCCGCATCAGACAGCGCTCACGCCAACATTCCGCGTACCGACCGTTATGCCAAAAACAAGATCAATCGGCGCCAAACAGATCGCGGGTATAGACTCTGTCGGCCACATCGGACAATTCTTCCGCCATGCGGTTAGAGATAATCATGTCCGCCACTTGCTTAAATTCCGCCAGATCATTGATCACTCGCGAACGGAAAAAGCGATCTTCCTGCAGCACCGGCTCATAAACGACAACTTCGACGCCTTTCTCTTTGATCCGTTTCATTACCCCCTGAATCGCTGAAGCCCTGAAATTATCCGAGCCGCTTTTCATTACCAGACGATAAACGCCGACAACTTTAGGGTTACGTTTGAGAACAGATTCGGCGATAAAATCTTTCCTTGTGCGATTGGCATCAACAATAGCGCTGATTAATTTATTGGGAACATTGGTATAATTGGCCAGCAACTGTTTCGTGTCTTTAGGCAGGCAATAACCGCCATAGCCAAACGATGGGTTATTGTAATGTTTACCGATGCGCGGATCTAATCCAACGCCTTCGATAATCTGTTTGCTATTCAGGCAATGAATCTGCGCATAACTATCCAGCTCATTAAAATAGGCCACACGCATCGCCAAATAGGTATTGGCAAATAATTTAATGGCCTCGGCCTCCGTTGAGTGGGTAAAGAGCACCGGCACCTCTTTTTTTATCGCGCCCTGCAATAATAATGAAGCAAATTGAGATGCGCGGGCGGAGCATTCCCCGATAACGATACGCGACGGATAAAGATTATCGTATAAGGCTTTTCCTTCACGTAAAAATTCAGGAGAGAAAATAATATTGCTGAAATGATACTTATCACGCAACTGGTTAGTATAACCAACCGGTACGGTTGATTTTATCACGATTACCGCATCTGGATTAATCTTCATGATATCCTGGATAACCGACTCGACCGACTGCGTATTAAAATAATTCGTTTGGGGATCGTAGTCGGTCGGCGTAGCGACAATAATAAATTTTGCATCGCTATAAGCGAACGCTTTATCTGTCGTGGCCTGAAAGTTTAGCTTTTTATTTAATAAAAAATCCTCAATCTCCTTATCAACGATAGGCGATAATTTATCGTTGAGAAGATGCACTTTTTTTTCATCGATATCCAAAGCCACGACATCGTTATGTTGCGCCAGTAAAACGGCATTGGACAGACCAACGTATCCCGTTCCTGCAATTGCTATTTTCATTTTTTAACCATCAAGATTGTATTTTAGCGCTGAGTCAGACGTCCGCCGCTAGCGGGTAACATCGCGTTTTACCGCGTGCCGTCACGAATCAGGTTTACCTGGCCGAACGCACATGCACAGCAGGCCCAGCAAGATCAGCACGACGCCGGCCAGCGCCCCCGGATGAAAGGGTTCGGCAAATGCGGGCAACAGAATGGCCAGCATCCACACCAGCACATAACTCAGGCTGAGCACCGGGTAGGCGCGGCTAAGCGGCAGCCGCCGTAAAGCGAGCAGCCAGCACAGCATGGAAAGCCCGTAGGCGATTAATCCCCCGCACAGAACCAGAGCAGGCCGCAGCGAAATGCTCCGCCACTCGGCGATGGCATCCACGCCCGGCAGTTGCACCATGGCCCAGCGCAGCATCAATTGGGCCGCCGTAACCAACATGACGCTGCACAGCGCCTGCCCATATCCCTTCATGCGTAACTCCCGATCACCGCCACGCCCGCCACAATCAGCAATGTGCCAAGCCACTGCAGACGAGACATTTTTTCACGCCAGAAGAGTCTGGCCGCCAGGGCCACCAGAATAAAGTTGATGCTCAGCATCGGATACGCCAGGCTTACCGGCAGACGCTGCAGCACCAGCAGCCATGTCGCCATGCCGCAGCCCAGAAAAGCCAGGCTGACCAGCAGCCAGCCGGTCAACGACGCGCGCTTCGCCTGGCGCGCCGCCTGTTTCTGGCACATCTGACCGGCGCAGCTCAACAGGCTGGTTAGCAGCAGCACAAGGAGCAGACTCAGCTTCATGGCGCGGCCCGGTATTGCAGAAACAGCATCTGATCGGCGCGATAAATAATATCGGCAAGAGGCAGATCGGCAGGCGCCGGCTCGCCGCGATCCAGTCGCAACACCAGCGAAACCGCGCCCTGTTTACGATGAGCGGCCAGCCAGCGGCGAAAATCGGCGTTAGTAATGTAACGTGACTGCGCATCGGGGTAACTCAGCCCGTACTGAAGCTCGCCCTGCTTATCGTAGAAAATAATATCGCCGCGCTGGAGCGTCCATGCGATCGCCGACGCAACGCCGGAATTGTCGCTCAGGATGTAGCGGCTGTCGGCGAGCGGGTCGGCGATGCTGCGAACAAAGGTCTGAGGCTGTTTGCTGTTTCGCACGCTTTGCGGTATCGCCGCGCCGACGCACAGCGCCAGCGCCAGCGGGCAAAGCGCGGCGGCCAACCAACGTCCCCTTTGCGGCTTCAGGCTTAGCGCGCCGGCTAACGCCCAGCCGGCGAATGACGCGACCGCCAACGCCAGCGGGATCATCTCATGCTGCCGGTAAAGAGCATGACCACCGACGCCCCAGGGCGCCAGCACCAGCAGCAGGGCCGCCATGCCTGCGCAGCCGAACAGGACATTAATCCAGGCGTTCAGTTTCAGGGTATTACCGGCCTGCCCGGCGAGCATGCGCCCATGCCGGGCCATCAGAATCGCCAGGGGCGCAAAGCACGGCAGGATATAGGTCGGCAGTTTGCCCTTGGCGATGCTGAAGAACAGAAACGCAACGATCGCCCAGCAGAGCAAATACCGCCCGCCGGGCGCGTCGGCGCGTTGCCGCCAGCCCTGATAAAGCGCGCCCGGCAGCAGCGCCAGCCAGGGAAGCGCCCCGACCAGCAGCACCGGCAGGTAATACCAGAACGGCGCTTTGTGCTGGGCGTCTGACTCCGCGAAGCGCTGGATGTGTTCAACCCAAAAAAAGTAGCGCCAGAAATCCGGCTGTTGCTGATGAACGGCCAGCGCCCAGGGAGCGCTCAGCAGCGCGGCGCTTAACACGGCAAGCGGGCCGTAAACCAGCAGTTCCCAGAAACGGCGCTGCCAGATGGCCCAGGGGACAATAGCCAGCACCGGTACCGCCAGCGCCAAAAATCCTTTGGTCATAAACCCCATGCCACAGGCCAAACCCAGCAGCAAATAGCCAGCCACGCGCTGTTTTACGCCAACGGCCCCGGCCGCCAACCAGTAGCTGCACATCGCGGCGACCAGCCACAGCGACAGCATGGGATCGAGCACCGAGTAAGTCCCCACGCCGTAAACCAGCAGCGCGGTCAGAAAGATGACGCTGGCGGTCAGCGCAAGCGCGCGATCGGCATAGATGCGCCGTCCCAGCCAGTACACCAGCAGCGCGCTCAGCAGCGTTGAAAATACAGAACCGATGCGCACCGCAAAATTATTGTGACCAAACAGCCACTGGCCGACAGTGTTGAACCAGTAACCCGCCGCCGGCTTCTCGAAATAACGCAGGCCGAAGAAATGCGGCGTCACCCAATTGCCGTTTTGCAACATTTCCCGGCTGATTTCCGCATAGCGCGTTTCATCGGGTTGCCAGAGATCTCTGAACTCAAGCGGAACCAGGTAATACAAAATCAACAGCGCAAACAGGAGAAAACCTTTACCAGCGGCCGTCATTCCATTTTCTCCATCAGTTTTTCACAACCCAGCCACCCTTCACGGCCCGGAATATGTCGGCGTACCACCGTTCCCGTCGGCAGTTGAGTCAAATCCTGCGGCAGCAGATCGCCGAGAGGACAAAACTGTAGCCCCTGCGCTTTGCCGCGCTGAAGCAAGTCGTCGAATGCGCTGAACTGACTGATGCCTTCCACTTCGGCGTGAATGGTGTATACCGGCGTACCGCTATCCGCCTGCATACGCGCGAGGATGAAGTCGTTATAACCATCGGCGCCGACGGCCTGGCCCACCGCTTCGTCCCACGTCGGTAACGTGACCGGAACCTGTACGGCGCCTAACTGACCACCGCTGAGGAGCGGCCGGAAAGGCGCGGTTCCGCGGCAGTCGCTGTTATAACGAAAGCCAAACGCTTGTTTGACCTCCGTGACCCGGCCGTCGGCGCGCCAGCCGGCTACCGCGGAGCAGGTCACCGGTTGTTCAACGATCTTTTCCAGCGCCGCTAAACCGTAGGCAATCTGCTGCCAGAGTTGCTCTTTTGACCAGCCGCCGGCCCAGGTTTGCCAGGCAAAATGGTCCCAGGCGTGTAACCCTACTTCATGGCGATCGGCCGCGGCGCGGATCACGTCCCCCAGCCCATCGCCGATGACTCTGCCCGGCCAGGCCGTGCCTGCCAGCAGAATATCCCAGCCATACAGCGAGGCCGCGCGTGAGCGCAGCATTTTCCATAAAAACCGGGGTTTCATCAGGCGCCACAGGTGACGCCCCATGTTATCCGGGCCGACGCTGAAGAAAAACGTCGCCCGGATATCATGCCTGTCGAACAGCGCCAGCAGCGCCGGAACGCCCAGTTGCGTACCGCGCCAGGTATCGACGTCGACCCGCAAACCGACCTTCTTCATCAAGGCTCCTCCGGCAGATCAACGGTGCGCAGGAAGAAATCAAGCGTGTTTTCAATGGTGGTGTTCATCTCAACCGTCGGGGTCCATTCCAGCAGGCGGCGGGCGTTGCGAATGGAAGGCTTACGGTGTTCGACATCCTGATAGCCTTTTCCGTAGTAGCTGCCGCTTTCCACCTCCTGGATGCCGGCAAACGGCGGGAAACTTGCGCGCAGCGGATGACGCTCAAAGCTGGCAAGCAGCCGCTCCGCCAGCTCCTTGATGCTGGCTTCGTTATCCGGATTGCCGATATTGATGATCTGTCCGTCGCAGTTCCGATGCTTGTTTTCGATGATGCGGAACAGCGCTTCGATGCCGTCGCTGATATCGGTGAAGCAGCGTTTCTGCCTGCCGCCGTCAACCAGCTTGATGGGCGAACCTTCCACCAGATTCAGAATTAACTGGGTAATCACGCGCGAACTGCCGATGCGGGCGGCGTTCAGGCTATCAAGACGCGGCCCCATCCAGTTGAATGGGCGGAACAGGGTAAAACGCAGTCCTTCTTTCTCGCCGTAAGCCCAGATGAT
Organism: Brenneria goodwinii; assembly: GCF_002291445.1. NCBI lineage: Bacteria > Pseudomonadati > Pseudomonadota > Gammaproteobacteria > Enterobacterales > Pectobacteriaceae > Brenneria > Brenneria goodwinii. The sequence continues at coordinate 3,164,141 of NZ_CP014137.1, forward strand.
GCGGTCCAGCAGCTGTTTGGATACCGAGTAAATCCAGCGCGGCTTGTTAATGGGGCCGACCACCAATTTTGAATGGTCCTCATCAAAACTGTCGTCGGTACACATGCCGTACACTTCCGAGGTGGACGGAAAGATGATGCGCTTACCGTATTTCACACAGCCGCGGATGATCTTCAGGTTTTCTTCAAAGTCGAGCTCAAACACGCGCAACGTATTACGGGTGTATTCGATCGGCGTGGCGATCGCCACCAGCGGCAGGATGACGTCACATTTTTTAATGTGGTATTCGATCCATTCGGAATGAATGCTGACATCCCCCTCAACAAACTGAAAGCGCGGGTGGCCCACAAAACGGCTGATGGCGTCAGAGCTAATGTCCAGACCAAAGACCTCGAAGTTTTCCTCTTTGAGTAAGCGCTCGGTCAGGTGGTTGCCGATAAAGCCGTTCACCCCCAGGATCAGTACGCGCGTGCGGCGTTTAACGGCGGCCGCGGGCTGGGAACATAGCCGCGCGCCGGGCACCACGCCCAGGCTTTGCGCCAATTGGCAACCATTCATGCAGACGCCGTTGTCCGTCTGACCGGTCAGCACTTCCAGCGCGCCGTCTTTGCAGGCGATGACGAAGGGATCGGCGGACAGCACGGTGCCGGGATTGGCCTGAGTATGGTCCGATAAGATCCGGCTTTTCCAGATGACGAATTTTGACGATCCCGCCCAGGTAAAGGCGCCCGGCCAGGGATCGGTGACCGCACGCACCAGATTATGAATGTCCCGGGCGGGCAGCGACCAGTTGATACGCCCGTCCTCCGGCGTGCGGCGGCGGACGACCGTCGCCTCGACCTCGTTCTGGCTGCGCCCCTCAAGCCGTCCCTGTTTGATGGCCGGCAGGCTGTCCGCCAGTAAATGACGCGCGCACCGCACCAGTTTATGGTGCAGCGTCAGCGCATCGTCCTCATCGGCAATATTCACGGCCTGCTGCGCGATAATGTCGCCGGCATCGGCGCGCATGATCATACGATGCAGCGTTATGCCAGTCTCGCGCTCTCCGTTGGCGATAGCCCAGTTGAGGGGCGCCCGGCCGCGGTATTTCGGCAACAGGGAGCCGTGTAAGTTAAAAGCGCCGATCTTTGCGCAGTTTAAAATGCTGTCGCTCAGCAGCACGCGGTAATAAAACGAGAACAGAATGTCCGGCTCCATCGCGTTAATGCGCTCGATCCACAATGGGTGGTTAACGTCGTCAGGGGCATAGACCGGAATGCCTTTCTCGGCGGCGATGCGCGCCACCGAGCCAAAAAAGTGATTTTCAGCGGCCGAATCGGCATGGGTAAAAATGGCGCGGATGGTATAGCCTGCCTCAAGCAGCGCGTTGATGCCCGCACAGCCCATATCGTGGTAAGCGAAGACGATGGTTTTCATTGTTCGGTTTCCTGTACTGAAGCGTCTTTCTGATGATGGATAACGCGTTGGATAAAATAGCGGGGCCGCGCCCGTACATCGTTGTAGATACGGCCGATATATTCGCCAAGCAGGCCCATACCGATGAACTGGGCGCCGACGAACATAAACAACACCGCGAAAAGCATGAATACGCCGTCCCCTGCCCACTCCGCGCCCAGAAACAGACGCAGCGCGACCAGCAGGACGGAGAACGCGAATCCGGCCAGGGCGATCAGGCTGCCCAGCACGCTTAACATGCGCAGCGGCGTGGTGGTCAGGCAGGTCACCAGGTCATACATCAGGTTGATGAGCCGCATAAAGCTATACTTGGAATTGCCGAATTCACGTTCGGCATGCGTCACCGGCAGCTCCGTTGCGCGGCGCGCGAAGGTGTTGGCGAGAATAGGAATAAAGGTGCTGCGTTCATGGCAGTTCAGCATGGCGTCAACGATGTGACGACGGTAGGCGCGCAGCATACAGCCGTAATCCCCCATCGCTTTGCCGGTTACGCGTTGAATCAGGTGGTTGATGGCGCGTGACGCACGGCGGCGGAACCAACTGTCCTGCCGGTTCTGCCGCACCGTTCCCACCACGTCATAGCCTTCCTGGGCCGCCGCCGCCAGCCGGGGGATCTCTTCGGGCGGGTTCTGCAAATCGGCATCCAGCGTAATGATAAGGTCGCCGCTGACGTAGCTGAATCCGGCCATGATGGCTGAATGCTGCCCATAGTTGCGGTTAAGCAGGATCGCCACGATATGGCTGCCGGGCCGGTCGGCCGCCGCGGAAATCATGTCGGCGGAAAGATCCTGACTGCCGTCGTCAACCAGTAAAATTTCATATTCCAGGCCCAGACCGCGACAGGCGCCGTCCGTACGTCGAATCAGTTCCGGTAAACTTTCCTGTTCGTTAAACACAGGAATGACCACCGACACTTTATTAATCGTTTTTTCTTCAGTCATTTAAACCCCGGCTAGCCTGCGAAGCGCGCTAATGACGCGCTCGACGTCACCGTCCGTCATAGCGGGAAAAAGGGGGATGGAGCAGATACGTTGGCTGTTCCACTCCGTTGCCGGCAGCGACACGTCGGGGTAGCGTTCGCGATAATATTTATGCGTATGCGCGGCGCGAAAATGCAGTCCGGTGCCAATGCCCTGCTCTTTGAGCGACTGCATCAGGGCATCGCGCGTGATGCCGCAGGTTGCTTCATCAACGCGGATGATAAACAGGTGCCAGGCATGCCGGTGCGGCCAGGCCGGCGCCTCGAGCGGGGAAAAAGGCGTCTCTTTTAACGCTTGAAGATAACGCTGCGCGATGGCCGTTCTTCGCGCATTGATGTGCGGCAGCCTTTCAAGCTGAACCAGCGCGATGGCCGCGCTGATATCCGGCAGATTGTATTTAAAGCCGGGCGTGATGACTTCCGCCTGCGGCTGACGGCCATGCGTCTGGCGATCGAACGCGTCCACGCCCAGCCCATGAAATTTCAGCATGCGGATACGCTCGGCCAGATCGGCGTCGTCGGTGACAACCAGTCCGCCTTCCGCGCATGACATGTTTTTGATGGCGTGGAAAGAGAAAATCGCCGTACCGCGATCGCCCACGTGATGCCCTTTATAAAAGGCGCCCGCCGCATGCGCGGCATCTTCGATAACGGCAATACCGTAGCGTTCGCCCACCGCTCGGATGGCATCCAGATCGGCCGGGGCGCCCGCGTAATGCACCGGAACGATCGCCCGGGTACGCGGGGTGATGGCGGCCTCAATGGCTTCGGGCGTCACCATCAGCGTGTCGCGGTCGACATCGATCATTACCGGCGTGGCGCCAAGTAACGAGATGATATTGATGGTGGACACCCAGGTCAGCGAGGGGGTGATCACCTCCTCGCCGGGTTGCAGGCCGAGAGCCGTCAGGGTAACGTGCATACCGGCCGTGGCGGAGCTCACGGCGATGGCATGTTGATTTCCCGTGAGCCGGCAAAATGCGCGTTCAAGTTCGGCGCATTTCGGTCCTGTGGTAATCCAACCGGATTCAAACACCGCCTTTACCGCCGCCAACTCCCGCTCACCCAGCGAAGGTCGGGAAAAAGGAAGGAATGCCATGGAGTAAATTCCTTAAAGTCTATTGCCTACTACCGCCGTCCGTGGTCTCAGAACGTGTAATTCACCATCGCGAAGCCCGTCACGCCGGTATTGCCTTCCACCAGCGGGCTATGGTGCGCCCGGTCGCTGAATTCCATCAGGTTCACCCCCATGAACAGCGTCCAGTTCCGATCGAAATCGTGCTGCCAGTCGATCGACGCCGAATAGGCATAAACCCCGGATCGCGCGTTGAAACGGGAAAAACGCGAATTGCGTTGCTGCTGCTCGCTCACGCCGAAGTAAGTACGGTTGTAGCGGCCGTCGCCCGCATGCATATTGACGCCCAGGGTGACGGTATCGCCGCCGTCGCGCAGGACGGTGCCTTCCAGCCCCAGCCGATAACGATTCCCGCGCTCGTAGCCCGCCACGCGAAACTCGGCTTCGCCATTGATCGCCAGCCAGGAGGTGATTCGCTGCGATACCAGCAAGTCGGCGGTGGTCGCCCCTTTGACTTCCCCCATGCCGCGCAGTCGTTTGGAACCCGGCCGCCAGGTACTCTCTTTCTCTTTACGTCCGGGGTCGTAAGACAGCGCGCCGCTGACATAAAACCCGCTGTCGGTGAGATACTCCGCGCCGATGCCGCGCAGCGTATCGGCAAAAAAGATGCCGCGCGAAATGCTTAACTCCAGTTCGGGAGACACCCGCGTCTGACGCGCGCCCAGGTAACGCGGGCTGAAAGTCGCGCCGAGTCCCAAATTGACGTCAGTTTCATCGCCGAATAGGCTGGCAGGCGCCTGCGGTTCGGTTTGTTGCGCCTGCCCCACCAGCGGCAAGACCGCCAGAGCGCAGGCCAGACAGAGATATCGACGCATCGGGAAACTGTTTGCATTGCTCATTCGTACTCATCCTCAAGCTGAATAGAAACCGCAAGCAGTACACCAGCGTTCAGACAAGTTCCGACCGAGAAATGGTGAAGATTCTATGAAGAGAGGGAAAAAATTCCCTTAGCGCCTATCCCAGTAGGCGTTATTGGCGCAGCCAGTTTGGACACGGACAGCGCGCAGAACCCGGAGCGTACACGTAGTACGTGAGGATTTCGAGCACTGCCCAGGGCCAAAATGGCAAGTGAAATAGCCCTAATGGGTAGGCTCTTAGTCAGGCAGGTAAATAGTGACGCGCGCGCCGCCGCCGTCGCGGTTATGCACGGAAAGCAGGCCGTCGTGCGCCTGACAGATCGCCACGGCGACCGCTAATCCCAATCCGCTGCCGCCGGCGTGACGCGAACGAGAGCTTTCGGCGCGCCAGAAACGATCGCAGACGTGATCAAGGTGTTCCGGCGCGAAACCGGGGCCGTCGTCTTCCACCTCTATGTGCACGCCCTCGCCCTGCCGCCGGGCGCTCAGCCCGATCCAACTCCCTGACGCGGCATAGCGGATGGCGTTGTCGAGCAGGATCGACAGCACCTGTCCCACGCGATCGCGATCCGCCCGCACGCGCAGTTCCTGCGCCGCGTCCAGAGTAGCCCGCATCCGTAATGCCTGCAGACGCGGCGCGGCCCAGGCAATACGCTCTTCCAGCAGGGGACGCAGCGCAAATTCAGCGGGCGACAGCGCCAGTTGTCCGGCGGAGACCAGCGACAGCAGGTACAAGTCATCGATCAATCGGTTCAATTGATCCAGTTGGCCCATAATGAGTTGGAAATTCTGCGGCGTCGGTTCAAACACGCCGTCAAGCAGCGCTTGCAGACGCCCTTTGGCCGCCGTTAACGGCGTGCGCAACTCATGTGCGGTGGCCGCGCTGGACGCCTGCAATTCCCGCTCACGGCGCTCCAGCCGCTCGGCCATGCGGTTAAAATCGCTCGTCAGGCTACGGAGCGCCTCTGGCGTATGAGCCACCAGCGCCGCGCGCGCAGTAAAATCGCCTTGCGCGATTTGGTCCGCGGAGATCGCCACGGCGCTGAGCTGGCGCGACAAATGCAACGATACCCATACGCCGCCGCCCACGATCAGCGGAATCGACATCAGCACGAACACGCCGAAAAACAGCATGTCTTCGTGCTCGGCTTCATTGGTGAAGTATTCGCCGTACATATACTCGCCATAGATCTGCAGCAGGCGCTGCCGGTGCTCGGCCGGCTGGGCCTCCAACAGTTGCAGTTCCTGGCGTACCGGTTCGGGGATCGCCGCGCGCAGATGCGCCTCCCACCAGGAAAAACGCAGCCACATGCCGCCGCCCACCACCAGAATAGCCGCCATCGCCAAACCGATCATGCGCAGACTTATCCAGCGCCACAGCGGTTCAGCGGCGCGGCGTTCACTTTTATCTATGGCGCTTTTGTTCATAACACAATTTGTTCATAACGCATTGCTGAAACGATAGCCCAACCCGCGCACCGTCAGCAGAACATCGCGAATGCCGACCCGTTCCAGTTTGCGGCGCAAATTATAGATGTGCGCGTCGACCACGCGCTCCAGCGCATCGCTTTCCGGCAGACAGCCGGCAAGCAATTCCGCGCGTGAAAACATGCGCGTCGGACAGGCCATCAGCATCGCCAGCAGATTGAACTCGGTGCGCGTCAGATCGAGCGGTTGCCGAACGCCGTCGACGTCGACCGACGCCTGCACCGCATCGACATCCACAATTAAGTTGCCGTGATGCAGGCTGCGGGAGCGCGCCTGGGCGTTGTTGCCCCAGCGCCGCAGCACGGCATGGACGCGGGCGACCACTTCGCCGGGATTATAGGGTTTGACCACATAATCGTCGGCGCCATACAGCAATGAATTGATGCGATTGGATTCGCTGCCGACCGCCGTCACCATAATCACCGGCGTGGAAGCATGCTGGCGAATCGCCGCCAGCACATCGTTGCCGCTTAACCCCGGCAGCATGATATCCAGCAACACCAAGTCCGGCCGCCATTGCGCATGTTGTTCCAACGCCAGACGGCCATCGGCGACATGACGAGTCTGAAATCCCTCCCGGCTCAGGTAAGCGCTCAATACTTCAGCGCCGTCGAAATCATCTTCAACGATCAACACTCTTCGCTGGCTCATAGATTCTGTCCCTTCATGAAATCTTGATAATTCATTCAGCATCACTTGATTTTGTAATGCGAAGATCGATCTGCTGGCATCTATCAAAACGGCGGCGAACAATTATAGAAAATCATGCGGTTATTTCAATTTCAATTATTTTTACGGGTGGTTAGTGAAAAACCTAGCATAACCCCGAGATCATACCGGGTAAATGCAGCGACATATTATGGATCATTTTCTTTGTGAAGATCGCCGGCATCACCAACACCCATGCTCCGCGCAATGTGCGAGGCGTCGGTTATAGGCTCCGTCATCCATGAAAAATACTGAATATCATTCCCTCTGGCGCTGGATATGCGTCCGTATACTGGCGTTGGCTATCGGCACGGTGATTGTCATCGCGCTGTGTATGTGGCTGCGCTTCGCCATCCAGAATATCTGGGTGCTGCATCACATGCCGCCGGCGCTGCGGGAAGAATTCGAGGTGCTGCGCCAGCACCCTGAAACGAACCTGGCCCGCTTTCACCAGATTGTCGATACCTGGTGGGGAGTGAGCTATTCCGAACCGTCCATCGTCTCCGCGGACTGGCTGATGGTGGGCGTGCTGGTGGTGGTCATGATCCCATTTATCGTCGTTATGGGGTTAAAGAGCGCGCGCCCGCTTTCGGTCCAGTTCAGCCGCCTGGCCGCGGCCTCCGAAGCCGTCACCCGGGGGAAATTCGGCACGCAAGCCGAGCTGGTTGAAAAGGCGCCGACGGAGATGGCCCGCTTCGCCCGCGATTTCAACGCCATGACGCATCAGCTTGCCCGTTATGAGCATGAAATGCGGGCGTCGCATGTGGCGCTGGCGCATGAACTGCGTTCGCCGCTAACGGCGGCAATCGGGCGGCTTCAGGGCGTGATTGACGGGGTATTCCGCGCCGACGGGCAACAGTTGGGGATGGTGATGAAGCAACTCCAGCATCTGAATCGCCTTATTGACGAACTTCACCTGCTTTCTCTGGCCGAAGCGGGCAGACTCGAACTCGATCGCCGCATACTGAATCTGGCGGAACTGCTGCGGGAACGCGCCGCCTGGCTCAAGCCCCAGTTAGAAAAAGCCGGTATGTCGATCCGTGTCATTGCCGACATGCCTTGTACCTACGTGGGAGACGCGTTTCGCCTGGGGCAGGCCTTTACCGTTCTGATGGAAAACGCGCTGCGCTATGCCAGCGAAGGCAAGCGGCTGACCATCAAAGTGCGGCCTGCCGGTAAGGGCTGCCAGATCGCCTTTCGCGACTATGGCCCCGGCGTGGATGCGGAATTTTTATCCGGCATGTTCGAACGCTTTACCCGCGCGGACTCATCCAGAGCCCGCCACTCCGGCGGCAGCGGCCTTGGCCTGTCGATAGCCCGCGCCATCTGCGCGGCGCACGGCGGCAGTATTCACGCCGCGCTGCCGGCGGACAAGGGGTTGCTCATCACCATCCATCTGCCGGAAACCGGCGACATATAACGACAAACTCATCCCCCTTGATGAATCCTTGATGAAACATAAACGGAATTTCGGCACAGGGTTGATTGAATGGCGCCATCTTGATTCAGGGGAAGCATCATGTCAAAACACCTTGCCACTTATGCACGCTATGCGCTGCACAGGATTATCACCCCTATCCGCCGCCTGCGGCTACCGTCGGCCCGGCCTCTGCTCTATCTGGCGCCGCTGCTGATTGTCGGTTGCGGGGACCCTGATACGCCTAAAAACGTAGCGCCCCGCCCGGTGCGCTACATCGCCGCGCCGCAGCCCTCTAGCTCGACGCCGCTTAACCGCACCAGCGAGATCCGCGCCCACGATGAAATCTCCTTGAGTTTCCGGCTTGACGGACGGCTCCTCACCCGCGTGGCCGACGTAGGCGACCGCGTAGACAAAGGCCAACTGTTGGCCACGCTGGAGAGCGATACCGGCCGCAATCAACTCAGCAGCGCACAGGCCGAACTGGACAGCGCGCGCGCCGCCGAGCGCGTGGCGGCGGCGAACCTGCATCGCTTGCAGTCGCTGATGCCGTCCGGCGCCATTGCTCGGGCGCAGTTGGACACGGCGACATCGGACTGGCAGGCGGCGGTATCCCGCCGTCAGAGCGATGAAGCGGCGCTGAAAAACGCGCAGGACAATCTGGCGTGGACCCGGCTGACCGCTCCGCAGGCAGGGGTGATTACCAGCGTCAGCGCCTCCGCCGGTCAGGTGGTCAGCGCCGGGCAGGCTATTTTCACCTTTGCCGCCGGCAACGGACGCGATGCCGTATTAGACGTTGCCGATCCGCAGGCGATCGCCCGCGTCAAAGACGGCGCGTTCACCGTCTCTCTGCTGACGGATCCCAGCGTCAATACCACCGGCCGCCTGCGCGATATCAGTCCGCAGGCCGATCCCCAGACCCGAACCTGGCGCGTGCGGATTGCGCTGGATAATCCGCCGGACGCCATGGCGATGGGCGCCAGCGCGCAGGTGCAAATGCCGCTATCCGGACCGGGAATGATTGCCCTCCCCGCGTCGGCGCTGACCCGCACCGGCGACAAACCGGCGGTATTCGTCGTGGATGATGCCATGCGGCTTCATCTGCGTCCGATTGCGCCGGCAAGCTACAGCGCCGCATCGGTATTCATCGCCAGCGGCATTCAGCCGGGCGAAAAAGTGGTCACGGCGGGCGTCAGCAAGCTATGGGACGGTGAAACGGTCAGCCTTGGAGAGGAAATGCAATGAATGCCGCTGATTTGAAAAAATCATTTAACCTCTCGGCCTGGGCGCTGAAAAATCAGCAGTTGGTGAGCTTTTTTATGCTGCTGATCATGGTCGCCGGCATCATCAGCTACGACCAACTGCCGCGTAATGAGGATCCGGCCTTCACGATTAAAGCCGCCGTGGTCACCACGCTGTGGCCGGGCGCCACCATTGCGGACACCACCAATCTGGTGACGGACACGTTGGAAAAGAAGCTGCAGGAAACGCCTTATCTCGATTATGTGGAAAGCGAAACCCGGGCCGGTCAGTCGGTCATCTTTGTGAACCTGCGCGACGATACGCCGCCGGCCAAGGTGTCGGATATCTGGCATCAGGTGCGCAATAAAATGCAGGATATCGCCCCCTCGCTGCCGCAGGGCGTGCAGGGGCCCGCGGTGAACGACGAGTTCGACAATACCTTCGGCACGATTTACGGTTTTACCGCCGAGGGCTTTACATCGCGCGAGCTGCGTGACCGGGTAGAAGACGTCCGGCGCAGTCTGATGTCGGTGCCGGACATCGGCAAAATCAGTCTGGTGGGCGAGCAGGAAGAGCAAATCGTTATTGCATTTTCTCCGCGCAAACTGGCCGGTATGGGGCTGGATCTGCAACAGGTGACCGACGCGCTGAAGGCGCAGAACGAGGTCGTGCCGACCGGCGAACTGCGAACGGCAAAAGAGAATATCGCGCTGCGGGTCAGCGGCGCGCTGAGTTCGGAGGAGAGCCTGCGCGCCGTCACCCTGCGTATCGACGGACGTTACCTTCCCCTGACGGATATCGCCGCCATCAGCCGCCAGCCGGTGGAACCGCCGGCGCCGGCGTTCCAGGTCAACGGCAAGCCCGCCATCGGCCTGGCCATTTCGATGGCGTCGACCGGCAACATGCTGCGTTTTGGGCAGGCGATCAACGAACGGATGGCGGATATACAGGCGCAGTTGCCTCACGGCATCGAGATGACCACCGTTGCCGATCAGTCGACCGTGGTGAAACAGGCGGTCAGCGGCTTCGTCAGAGTGCTGATCGAAGCGGTGGTGATTGTGCTGGCCGTCTCATTCGTCTCGCTGGGACTGCGGGCCGGGCTGGTGGTGGCCGCCGCCATTCCGCTGGTGCTGGCCATGACCTTCGCCGTTATGATGCTGTGCGGTATCGGGCTACAGCGTATCTCGCTGGGGGCGCTGATTATCGCGCTTGGGTTGCTGGTGGACGACGCCATGATAACCGTCGAAACCATGGTGGCCTGCCTGGAAAAGGGCGATGACCGCTGGCGCGCCGCCACCTACGCGTTTGAAACTACGGCATTTCCGATGCTCACCGGTACGCTGGTGATGATCGCCGGTTTTATTCCGGTCGGTTTTGCCGCCTCCAGCGCCGGCGAATACTGCTTTTCCCTGTTCGCCGTCGTGCTGATCGCCCTGCTTTGCTCATGGATCGTCGCCATCCTCTTCTCGCCGCTGACCGGGGTCTGGATTTTACCGCGTACCCTCAACGGTCAGGCGGGGGAAAAAGCGCGCCGGCCAGGGCGCCTGATGCGTTTTTACAGCGGCCTGCTGGCGCGGGTGCTGCGCCATCGCGTGGCGACGCTGGCTATCGCGCTGGCCGTTTTCGCGCTCTCGGTATTCGGCACCGCCTTCATGGAGGGGGAATTCTTCCCGGCCTCCGATCGGCCCGAATTGCTGGTCAGCCTTTCCCTGCCGGCCAACGCCTCGCAGACGGAAACGACGCGGCAGGTAACCCGGCTCGAACGGCTGCTGGAGGGGAACGACGATATCGACCACTACTCGACCTATATCGGCACCGGCGCGATACGTTTTTATCTGCCGATGGACGTACTGCTGGATAATGAAAATACCTCTCAGTTGGTGATCGTCGCCAACAGTCTGGAAGCGCGCGATCGCCTAAGCCGGCAGTTGAACAAGATACTGGCCGAGCAGTTCGACAATATCACCACGCGCGTTTCGCCGCTGGAGCTGGGGCCGCCGGTCGGCTGGCCGGTAAAATACCGCATCAGCGGCCCGGATTACGCCAGAGTGCACGATTTCGCCCAGCAACTGGCGGGCATCATCGGACAGAATCCCGCCGCGCGCGAGGTAAACCTGACGGCGGGAGAGCCGGAACGGGTCATCACGCTCAAAGTGAATCAGACGGAAGCGCGGGCGGCGGGCGTTTCGTCCAGCAGCGTGGCTGAAACGCTGCATACCGTGTGGGCCGGCAGCGCGATCACCACCGTGCGCGATCGCAACCGGCTGATCGACGTAGTGCTGCGCGGCGACGATGCCGAACGGCTGGATACCGGCAGTCTCCAATCCCTGATGATTACCGCCTCGACAGGGCAGAAAGTGCCGCTGAGCCGGGTCGCCACACCAGTATGGGGCGTGGAGGATCCGGTGATATGGCGACGCCAGCGGCTGCCGTTTATCACCGTTCAGACCGATCTGGCGCCGGGGATGAATGCCGTCGCGGTCTCTCAGGCGCTGCTGCCCGACGTCAATGCGCTGCGCGACGCCCTGCCGTCAGGCTATAGCATTGAGGAAGGCGGCACGGTAGCCGAATCCGATAAAGGCAACAGTTCGGTCTATGCCGTATTGCCGGTCACGCTGTTCGCCATGCTGGTGCTGCTGATGATCCAACTGCAGAAATTTACCCGCATGCTGCTGGCCGTGCTGATGGCGCCGTTCGGCTTACCTGGGATCGTCGCGGCGATGCTGCCCACGGGTACGCCGATGGGCTTTGTCGCCTTGCTTGGCATCATCGCTCTGGCCGGCATGATCATTCGTAACGCCGTCATTCTGATCAGCGAAGTGGACAGCAATACGAGTCAGGGGCTGGACCGGGAAGAGGCGATTATCAAAGCATCAAAACACCGCGCGCGTCCGATACTGTTAACCGCCTGCGCCGCCGTGCTGGGGATGATCCCGATTTCGCATCAGGTCTTCTGGGGGCCGATGGCCTATGCCATCATCGGCGGGTTGCTGGTCGCCACGCTGGTTACGCTGACCGTGTTGCCGGCATCGCTCAGCCTGGTCATGCAGGCCGAAGAAAAAAGCGCCCGCGCGCCGCAAGGAGAATAAATGGCGCACCGGCTTCCGGCAGTTCCTTTTTCGCGGGGCTGCCGGGCCATGTCGCCCGGTTGCATATATTCCCGATAAACATCCCGCCGCATCGTCGTGTGACCGCGTACTCACCGCTAGTTCACAATTTCAATACGAATCAACCGGCTGTCGGCGCGTCCGCGATCGTCCACCGCGCGGATGCGATACTGCCCGTTATCGATCGGCCGCCAGTCGATATGCCCGACGATCGGTTTAATGACGCGGCCAAACAAGCCGAGAACCAAACCGAGCGCGCGAAAAAGGCCTTTTATCAGGGTAAAAGGTAGACGAAGTAAGAATTTGAGTAAATCCATTTGTCGCTTACACCTAGTCTCTGTGCTCCATGAGCGGAAATTGTATTTTTATTGAATACAAAATATTGCGCGAGATATCCGCCGGTAAAAACCGGCATGATTGCGTAAAAGTGTAATAACCATCTGACTAAAAAACCATTGTGCGCTACGAACAATCGTCTGTTTTTACATAACGGCATGGCTATTTTTCGCGGGCTGAAAAACCTGCCTGAGCGCCGGATTAAGCCGCCCATCATCCACGGCAAACCGTCGGTATCGCGAACTTCAGATGCGACGGACGATCACCGTTTCTTCCTTTCGATAACGCCGTCAAAGCGGCGAATCCGCGCCTTACCAAACTGTACCGGAAAGCGATTATGTGTTTACATACATTAGTTTAAGATGTTATTTGTGACCTATTTCACTATTTTACAAATTTAAAGTTCACTTTTTTTAAAGCTAAAGTTTCCGAGGGAGTTCATGGATTATAAGCAGGTAGCCCGGCAGCTCGTTCCGTTGATGGGCGGCAAGGATAACATTGCTTCGGCCATCCACTGCGCCACACGACTTAGGGTAGTACTGGAAGACGAATCAAAACTGGATCTTAACGCGATTGATGCGATAAAGGGAGTAAAGGCAAGTTTTCGTAAGGCGGGGCAAGTACAGGTTGTATTCGACAGCAGTGTGATTAACGATGTTTACGACGCATTCGCTCACGCAGCCATGATCGATGACTCGACGCAAAAAGAAGAAGCCTCGCAAAATGCCGTAAAAAATCTCAGCTACTTTCAACGCATAGCCAGCACCTTGTCCAACGTTTTCATCCCCATTATTCCTGCGATTATCGCCTCCGGCCTGTTGATGGGACTGATGAGCCTGATTAGAACCTACGGCTGGCTGGATTCGAAAAACGCCATTTACGTTTTGCTGGAAATGTTCAGTTCCTCCGCCTTTATCATCCTGCCGGTGCTGATTGGATTTACCGCCGCCCGCGTATTCGGCGGAAACCCGTTTCTCGGCGCCACCATCGGCGGGATCCTGACGCACCCGACGCTGGCGAACGTCTGGGGCGGATTAGGCAGTTACCATACGTTGGACTTCTACGGGCTGCAAATCGCCATGATCGGCTATCAGGGAACGGTGTTTCCGGTGCTGCTGACCGTCTGGTTTATGAGTTTTATCGAGAAGCGCCTGCGCCGTATCGTTCCCGATCTCGTCGAGATCGTTTTCGTGCCATTCCTCACGTTGATCATTTCCGGTTTTGTCGCGCTGCTGATTATCGGCCCGGCGGGCCGCATGCTCGGCGACGGCATCGCCTATGTGCTGACCACGCTGATTGCCCAGACCGGCTGGATTGCCGGGGTGATTTTCGGCGGCCTCTATTCGGTGGTGGCGATGACCGGCATCCAGAACAGCTTCCACGCCATTGAAGCCGGGCTGCTGATTAATCCGAATATCGGCGTCAACTACCTGCTGCCGATTTGGTCAATGTCCAATGTCGCCCAGGGCGGCGCCTGTCTGGCCGTCTGGTTCCGCACCCGCGACAGCAAAATACGCAAGATCGCCATTCCGGCCGCCTTCTCGGCAATCATTGGTTCAGTTGAGGCTGCGGTATTCGGCGTCAATCTGCGTTTTGTGAAACCGTTTATCGCCGCCATGGCCGGCGGCGCGATCGGCGGCGCCTGGGTGGTCTACAACAAGGTTTACGCCACCGGCGTGGGTCTGACCGGCCTGCCGGGGCTGGCTATTATTCAGGCCAGTTCGTTAGTCAATCACTTGATTGGTCTGGCCATGGCTTTCGGCCTGCCATTTTTTATTACTTTACTGTTCAGCTATAACGAAAAGGGCGACCAATGAGAGAAAAACACCTCCTCAAGCAAACGCTGCTCGCGGTGATGAAAGGTCATCAGCGTACCCCATCCGACCACCACCGCCCGCTGTGGCACCTGTCCCCGGTGGTGGGATTAATGAACGACCCGAACGGCTTTATTCAGTTCCAGCAACGTTACCATCTGTTCTATCAATGGAATCCGCTGGCCTGCAACCATAACACTAAATTCTGGGGCCACTGGAGCTCTGCCGATCTGGTTAACTGGCAACATGAGCCGGTCGCCCTCCTGCCGAGCGAAGAGTTCGATATCGACGGCTGTTTCTCCGGCTCCGCGGTGGATGACAACGGGCAACTGGTGCTGATCTATACCGGCAACGTGATGCTTGCCGACGACGACCGTACCGCCTGGCAGTGCATCGCCCGGCAGAATGCGCAGGGTGAGTTCGAGAAGCAGCCGGTGCTGGGTCAGCCGGAGGGCTACACCGGCCACGTGCGCGATCCGAAAGTCTGGCGTCATAACGACAGCTGGTACATGGTGCTGGCGGCGCAGGATCCGCAGTTGCAGGGTAAGGTGCTGCTGCTGAAATCGCCCGATCTGGTGAAATGGACGTTGATGGGCGAGATTGCCGGCAGCAAGGTGCGCGACAACGGCGAATTCGGCTATATGTGGGAGTGCCCGGATCTGTTCCACCTTGATGGTCACGACGTGCTGATTACTTGCCCGCAGGGCGTCGCAGCTGAAGAGCGGCGTTACCTGAACCAGTACCAGTGCGGCTATCTGCTCGGCAAGCTGGATTACGCCACGGGCGACTATCCGCACGGGCCGTTTCACGAACTGGACAGCGGTCACGAATTTTATGCGCCGCAAACCACCCTTACCGACGACGGCCGCCGTCTGCTGATAGGCTGGATGGGCGTGCCTGACCAGGATGAGTTTGAGCAGCCCACCCTGCAACACGGCTGGGTGCATATGATGACCTGTCCGCGCGAGCTGAGCGTGCGCGCAGGCCGCCTCTGCCAGAAACCGGCGCGCGAACTGCAGGCGCTGCGCGCTGCGCACCGGCAGGCCGGCGGACGCGCCGACTCGCTGCCGACCCTTGACGCCCATAGCGCCGAGATAGCCTTACAGGTCAGCGGCAACTTTCAGGCGAACTTTGGCGCTACGATGTGGCTGACCTGCGATGAACAGGGCATTACGTTGAGCCGTCAGGGACTGCGTAACGGCGAGGAAGAGAAGCGTTACTGGCAAGGCAAGGTGGAGAAACTACAAATCCTCTGCGACAGCTCCAGCCTGGAGATCTTTATTAATGACGGGGTCGGCGTTATGTCCTCACGCTATTTCCCAACCGCGCGCGCCGAGGTGACGTTTAGCGGCAGCGCCGAGATCGCTCTCAACCACTGGCAATTAAAGGAAAGCCAGACGGGCGCCCCGCTGGCCGACCTTGACCGGTAAAACCGCCTGCCCGTAACGGGCCGAAGACTAACGGCCTAATCAACCCGGTGATGGTGGGAGCCATCCCACCATCACCGGCGTCTCAGACTGTTGACAAACCTATCTGCGGAACCAGAACGGTGAGAATGGGATAGAAGAGTAAAGCGTCCGCGCCAGGGATGGCGCGGCCCGAGCTTACAGGGACGTATTTGCGGCGTCTTTACGATCTCCCCATTCTCACTGCTCGACGCACTTTGTCATCAACCTCTGACGCCGTTCGGCGTCTCTACTGCGGGTTGTCTTTCAGCACAATCAGCGGCTCAATATCGCTCTCTTTTTTGATCACCAGCGAATCATCGCCGCGCAGGCAGGTTCCGCCATAATTGCCGCCGACGGTAAAGGTACATACCTGAATGTATTTCCCGGCGACATTGGGCAGGCACCACAGCTGCTGGTAGATATTTTTCCGATCGACGAACTTGCCGGACGTCTTATCGAGCACTTCATCATGGTGGCTGACCAGGTCAATGTTGCTGCCGCAGCGCCCGGAAATCGGCTTGACCGCATACCCGGTTTTCGCCAGTTCTTCATTCACCTCAAAATCGGTATCCAGCAGATAGCGATGATGCGGGAACAACGACCAAAGCACCGGCAGAATCGCTTTATTGCCGGGGATCACCGTCCACAGCGGCTCAAAAACCATCACTTCAGGACGCATCAGCACGTCAATCAGGCGAACCTCGTTATCCGGTCCGCCGGTACGGATCGGCACCGCCGCAAATTCGGTTTCGCTGACCTCGCGCACCTGTTCAATGACGGTTTCCCAGGCCCATGTTTTCCAGACGCAGTTCACCAGCCGGCCGTCGCCATCAATAAGCCGCCCGGCGGCATCCCAGCGCAGCTCATCAAGCCCGTAAAGGATTTTGCTCTCGAAACCGGCCTGCGTCAGCGCGCGTTGCATAAACCCGGCGTGGTAATTCTCCTCCAGATCCTTGTCCTGCATGATGTGGACGAAGGGTCTCGCCAGGCTGTGTTTCCACGCGCCGGTCAGTTCGCCGAGCAACTCTTCCGCCGGATTATGTCCTTTGCCGGGGTATCCCTGACGAACCCACTGTTCGAGGATCAGCCCGCCTTCGGTATGGCAGGAAGCGGAATCCGCATTGTATTCATAGACTTTCAGGCCGCGCTCGTCCATGCAGAAATCCATGCGGCCGGTAATCATATCGTGCCGGCGCTGCTGCCAGGAGAGGCGTAAACGCGGCCAGAGAATTTTGGGAATATCAAACAGCGCCAGCAAATTGTCGTCTTTCATCACCTTATCGGTCGCGTGCAGGTACATCAGATGCAGCTCATTGGTCGCCTTGATCAGCTCCTGCTCGGCGTATTCGGTGATAGTGAAATATTGATAGGGATCCTTGTTGATAATGTGGCCGCCATTCGCCTGCACATAGGCCATCTGCAAGGGATCCTGCTCGTTCAGCCACTTGCCGGCGAACTGGCCCCGCTTATCCAGCCGCGCGCCGTGAATGGCTAACGCCGCTCCGGAGATAGTCGGCTGCGGCTGGCTGTGCGCCGTATCGTCGGTCTGAATCATCCAGCCGAGGATGGTGGTGTCATCAAAGGTGTCGTGAATGGTGTAATGGCCGTCGCGCACTTCCAGCGTCAGTTCGCGGGTCCACTGCTGCCCCTGCGGCAGCAGCGTGTGGGTCACGTTCTGCTCGGCGATGCGAACTTTATTGCCCACGAGCTGGGTAATCACCGCCACGTGGCCGGTCTCGTAAAACTCGCCGCCTTTGTGCCAGATAAGCAGCGAACCGGCTACCGGCGAACGGAGAGAACCATTGGCAAAGGCCTGTAAAGGCAGGATATTGTCATTAACAACCTGGCGCAAAAAGCGCAGAGAGAAGATTTCATACGCCATGCCGACGTCGGTAAAAACCACGCCGTAGTTCAAAAACAGAAAACGGCGGGCGAACTCGACGCATTGCCACTTATGCCCCATATATTCGTTGTCGATATAGCTGCGAAACGAGGCGTCGCCCGGCATGCTTTTCGGATCAAGGCTTCTGTAATTTGATGAATAAATCGCTACGCCGCCTGGCGCGTACCCCAACAGCGTTCCAAACGGGGCGTCACTACCTGTTGTTCCTTTGCTCATTGCCTGACCTCAAATTAATGCAGCCCGGACAGTTGACTGTGAAACCCTCTATTATCCCGTCCAGGCAATATCCGACAGAGGTGGATTTATGATAGCACTCATTCAATCTGATAATGACGCGAGGCCGGAAATTTCGCTTCTGGCGCCAGGCTCGCCCCGCCAGCCCGTAATGCTTAACACCTCTCATTATGCTTTGCGATGTTAAAGATTATGCTTTGTATTGTTAAACGCATTCGCCAGCGCCTGCTAAACTGCCTGAATACATCAACAACCAACAAGGCAGGGCATCATGTCAGAGAGCAGCTATCAACCGCCGAAAGTATGGGAGTGGAAGCAAAATAACGAAGGCGCGTTCGCCAACATCAACCGCCCGATTTCAGGCCCGACGCATGAGAAAGCGCTTCCTGTCGGTACGCACCCGCTCCAGCTCTACTCGCTGGGCACGCCCAACGGCCAGAAAGTGACGATAATGCTCGAAGAGTTGCTGGCGCTTGGCATCACCGGCGCGGAGTACGATGCCTGGCTGATTCGCATTGGCGAAGGCGATCAGTTCTCCAGCGGTTTTGTCGACGTTAACCCTAATTCAAAAATTCCGGCGCTGCGCGACCACTCCAGCACGCCGCCGATCCGCGTGTTTGAATCCGGCAATATCCTGCTCTATCTGGCGGAGAAGTTCGGCCGCTTCCTGCCGAAAGATCCCGCCGGGCGCACCGAAACGCTGAACTGGCTGTTCTGGTTGCAGGGTTCCGCACCGTACCTTGGCGGCGGTTTCGGCCATTTTTATAACTACGCGCCGGTAAAAATCGAGTACGCCATCAACCGCTTCGCCATGGAGGCCAAACGCCAACTGGATGTGCTGGATAAACAACTGGCGCGCGGCAGATACGTGGCGGGCGACGAGTACACCATTGCGGATATGGCTATCTGGCCGTGGTACGGCAACCTGGTTTTGGGCAACGCCTACAACGCGGCGGAATTCCTTGATGCCGGCAGCTATAAAAACGTGCTGCGCTGGGCGAACGAGATCGGCAGCCGTCCGGCGGTCAAACGCGGACGCATCGTTAATCGCACCCATGGCCCGCTCAATGAGCAATTACATGAGCGCCACGCCGCCAGCGACTTCGATACCAACACCGAAGATAAACGTCAGGCGTGAGCGCCGTCAGCAAAGCAACCCCCACCCGCCTCCCCCTTGTCAGGGGAAGGAGATACCGCCGGATTTGCCCCCTCCCCTGAGACTGTCTCTTAGTCACAAATGTAGGGGCTATGACGGGGTTTGCCGTTATCCGGCGTAAGAAATTATGCTGAGGATATAGCAGGCTTAGGATGAGCCGCACGGACGCGGCGAAAGCTTGCGCCACGTATGGAACGTGTCCAAGCGGTCCGTTAAGCCTGATACCGACGAAGGCATCGCGCAGCGACATAATTTAGCCGCAAGCCGGGGTTCATAGGGGGCTGGCGTTTGAGCCCCCTATGTCGGGCGCGTGCTACGACATGGCATAGAAATGGCAGCATTGTGGCGCACGAAACGGTCTCTGCGCCCGCATAAAAATGTGACTAAGAGACAGCCCTTGACAAGGGGGAGCCGGGGTGGGGTTAGAACCAGAAGATTTATCAACAGCCTAAACCGGGCGCTTATCGCTTGGTTCGCTCATTTCCAAACGGATCCGTGAAAGACCCAACGCGCGACGGCGGCGGAAGCGGATCCCCGCCTACTGCCGCAGATAGGGTGATAATCATTTGCAGTCAAGACGCTTTTATCCACCCGGTTATCCACTGTCATGCCCGCGCAGGCGGGCATCAATCAATGGCTATTCACGGTTTCAGCGGCAGATTCCCGCCTACTACCGCGGGAATGACGGGGTGGAGACCACAGGGAATGACAAGGGTTGGGGCCGCAGGGAATGACAGGGTTGGGGCCACAGGGAATGGCAGGAAGGGAGTGATGCCCGCAGGCGGGAGAGTGCCGGCGAGCCGCCGGCAGTCGTCGTCGCTACTCGGAAAAACCGCTACGGCGCCAGCGTGTCGGCGTCCCAGCCGCCGCCCAGCGCGGCGATCAGTTCGACGCTGGCCACCCACTGCGTGCTTTGCAGCGACAGCAGGCTTTGCTGCTGGCTCAGGCTGGCGTTTTCAGTGGTGGCGACATCAAGGTAGTCGATCATCCCCGCTTCATACTGGTTGCGCGTCACGCGGGCCGAATCCTGCGCGGCGGCGGCGGCGCGCTGCTGCGCGGCCAGCTCATCCTGCAGGGTATTCAGTTGAACCAGATAGTTTTCCACCTCGGTAAAGCCCTGCAGCACCGCCTGACGATAGCTGGCGACGCTGGCGTCATAGGCGGCGCGCGCCTGCTCCACCTGCGCCGAGGTGGCGCCGAAATCCAGCAGCGTGCCGCTCAGTTCCGGGCCGAGCGACCAGACGCGATTCGGCAGCGAAATAAGATTATGCAGCGCGGAACTGGTGAAGCCGCCGCTGGCGCTCAGCGTCAGATCGGGATAGTAACCGGCGATCGCCACCCCCACCGCCGCATTCGCCGCCGCCACATTGCGTTCGGCATAGGCGATATCCGGCCGGCGCTGTAGTAGTTCGGAAGGCAGCGCGTTTGGGATCGCCGGCATAGTTGCGGCCAGCGGCGCGGCGGCCAAACTGAACTCCGCCGGCGTTTTGCCGAGCAGCAGCGCAATCGCGTGTTCCAGTTGCGCGCGCTGCCAGACATAATCCAACGCCGAGGCTCTGGCGCTCTCCAACTGCAGTTGCGCCTGCGCCAGCGTGCTGCGCGACTCCGCCCCCGCCTGATATTTGTTGTCGATCACCTGCAGATAACGTTCATAAGCCTGCACGCTCTGCTGATACAGGGCGATCTGCTGATCCATGATGCGCAGTTGGAAATAGTCTTGCGCCAGCTCCGACTGAGCGCTCAGCGTGATGTTCGCCAGTTCCGCCTGGCTGGCCTGCGCGTTGGCTTTGTTCTCTTCCAGCGTACGGCGCAACTTGCCCCACAGATCCAACTCCCAACTGGCGCTGGCCTGCGCCGAGAAACTGTTGCCGACGGTGCGCTGGCTGGCGCCGCTGCTGCTATTGCTGCCGCTGCGGGTGCCGGAACCGGTGGCGCCGACCGTCGGGAACAGATCAGAACGCGATTCCGCCGCCAGCGCTTTGGCCTGACGGTATTGCGCTTCATACTGCGCCACGTTTTGGTTCGAGATACTGACCTGGCTGAGCAGCGACGACAGCGTGTCGTCATGGTAAACCGCCCACCATTCGCCTTTTCCGGCTTGATCCTGCGGCGCGGCCTGCCGCCAACCGCTCGCTTCCTTATACTGCAACGGCACGCTGGTCGGGGCCGGGCGCTGATAGTCTGGCCCTACGGCGCAGCCGCAGAGCAACAGTGCGAGGAAAAGCGGACTCAATGCGATAGTTTTCAGTTTCATAGGGATCATTCAACATGGCGCAAACGCTGCCACTGACGACGAGTGGCGCGGCTGGCGCGATCAAGATAGAGGTACACCACCGGCGTGGTGAACAGCGTAAGCAGCTGGCTAAGCGCCAAGCCGCCGGCAATCGCCAGGCCGAGCGGGCTGCGCAGGTCGGCATCGCCGCCGCTGCCTAATGCCAACGGCAACGCGCCGAAAAAGGCCGCCAGCGTGGTCATCATAATCGGGCGAAAGCGCATCAGACAGGCTTGCGTGATCGCCTGCTGCGGCGACATGCCCTGCTGGCGTTCGGCCATCAGCGCAAAGTCGATCATCATAATGGCGTTCTTTTTCACGATGCCGATCAGCAGCAGGATGCCAATCAGCGCGATCACCGTCAGTTGCGTGTTGGTCAGCAGCAGCAACAGCAGCGCCCCGACGCCGGCCGACGGCAACGTCGACAAAATGGTCAACGGATGGATATAGCTTTCATACAGCATCCCCAGCACGATGTAGACCGCCGCCAGCGCCGCCAGAATCAGCCACGGCATGGAGGCGGTCAGTTCGCCGAATTCGCGGGCGGTGCCGCTGTATCCGCCCTGCACGTCGGTCGGCAGGCCGATCTGCGCCATGGCGTTTTTAATCAGCGCCTGCGCCTGCTCCAGCGAAACGCCGTCCTGTAGATTGAAGGCGACGGTGCTGGCGGCGGACTGCCCCTGATGCGCCACCGACAGCGGCGCGGTGTCGCTGCTGAAGGTGACGAAGGCGGAGAGCGGCACTTGCTCGCCGTCGTCGTTGACCACCAACAGATCTTTGAGCGTGTCCGGGTTGCTGGTAAAGCTGTCGTCCAGCGACATCACCACATGATACTGGTTGAGCGTGTGGTACAGGGTGGCTATCTTGCGCTGGCTGAACGCGTTGTTCAACAGGGTATCAAGCATATTGACGTTCACCCCCATCCGCGTGGCCTTGTCGCGGTCGATATTGATCATCACTTCCTGCCCGCCGCTCTGCGCGTCGGAATCCACGCTGGTCAACTGCGGGATCTGCGCCAGCGCCGCCTGCACCTTCGGCGTCCAGATGCGCAGGGTATCGAGATCGTCCGCCTGCAGGGTGTACTGGTAGCTGGCGTTGGCGCTGCGTCCGCCGACGCGCAAATCCTGCGCCGCCATCAGGAACAGCTGCATGCCGGCGAGGCGTTGCGCCTTGGCGGTCAGGCGGTTGGCGATTTCGCTCGCCGTCGCGCTGCGCTCATTAAAGTCTTTCAGTTGCACGAAAAAGTTGGCGCTGTTGCGCGAGCCGAACGCGCCGCTGCCCATCGACGCCATCACCCCGGCCACGTCCGGATCCGCGGAGATCAGTTTGGCGGCCTGCTCCATCTTGGGCTTCATCGCCTGGAATGAGATGTTCTGGTCGGCGCGCACCATGCCCATCAGCAGCCCGGTATCCTGCGTGGGGAAGAACCCCTTCTGCACCACGGTATAAAGGAAGATGTTGAGCGCCACGGTGAGCAGCAGGCTGAACAGCGTCAGGCGCTGATGCTGCATCACCCACGCCAGCCCGCGGGCGTAGGCCGCCAGCAGTGCGCTGAGCTGATTTTCGATCCACTGGTAAAACGGATGCGGACGCCGCGTCACCGCCGGTTTGCGTTTCAGCAGCCGCGAACAGAGCATCGGCGTCAGGGTCAGCGACACCAGCATCGAGATCAGAAGCGACACCGTCAGCGTCACCGCAAATTCGCGGAACAACCGCCCCACCACGCTGCCCATCAGCAGGATCGGGATAAATACCGCCACCAGCGACAAGGTCATGGACAGCACGGTGGAACTGACCTCGCGCGCCCCTTTCAGCGACGCCCGCACCGGGCTAAGCCCCGCTTCGATATAGCGGGTGATGTTTTCCAGCACCACGATGGCGTCATCCACCACGAAACCGGTGGCGATGATCAGCGCCATCAGCGACAGGTTGTCGAGGCTATAGTCCAGCAGGTACATCACCGCGCAGGTACCGATCAGCGATACCGGCAGCGCCAACGCCGGAATAATCACCGCCTGCACGTTGCGCAGGAACACAAACACCACGGCGATCACCAACAGCACGGCGATCAGCAGCGTCTCTTCGGTATCGTACAGCGAGGCGCGTACGGTAGTGGAGCGGTCCACCACCAGCTTCAACTGCGTATCCGCCGGCAGATCCTTCTGCAGTTCCGGCAGCAGCGCCTTGACCGCATCAATGGTCTGCAGCATGTTGGCGCCCGCCTGGCGCGTCACGCCAATCATCACCGCCGGCACCTGGTTGTAGTAACCGGCCTTGTATTTGTCTTCGATCGCGTCGTACACCGTCGCCACGTCGCTCAAGCGAATCGCGCGCCCGTCCTGATAGCTGACGATCAGATTGCGGTACTGCGCCGCCTTGCCCAACTGGCCGTTGCCGTCCACCATCCACGACTGGCTGACGCCGTTCAGGATGCCTTTCGGCAGATTGGTGGTGTTATCGGCGATGGCCGCGCGCACCGTATCCAGCGATATGCCGAAATGGGTCAGCTTTTGCGGCTGGAGATCGATACGCACCGCCGGCAGCGCGCTGCCCATAAGCGACACTTCCCCGACTCCCTGCACCTGGGCGATCTTCTGGTCGATCTTGCTGTCCGCCAGGTCATAGAGTTCGCCGGGCGGACGCGTCGCGGAGGTGAGCGCCAGCATAACGATCGGCGCGTCGGAAGGGTTGGCCTTGCGGTAGGTGGGCAGCGTCGTCATGCTGCTGGGCAGCATGCTGCGGGCGGCATTGATCGCCGCCTGAACGTCGCGCGCCGCGCCGTTGATATCGCGGTTCAATTCAAACTGTAAAATGATGTTGGTGCTGCCGGACGAACTGCTGGAGGTCATTTCGGTAATACCGGCGATCTGCCCCAGCGCCCGCTCCAGCGGCGTCGCCACCGTGGCAGCCATGGTTTCCGGGCTGGCGCCGGCCAGCGAGCCGGTCACCATAATGGTGGGGAAATCCACCTGCGGCAGCGGCGCCACCGGCAGTAAACGATACCCCAGCATGCCAAGCAGCAGGATCGACAGCGTCAGCAGCAGTGTGGCGACCGGACGGAAGATAAACAGCCGTACCATGGCTTATTCTCCGCCCCGGGACTGCTGCCGGGCGTTATGCATGTAGCGTTTGCCGCGCTGCGCCAGACCGTCGAACCACAGGTAAATCACCGGCGTGGAGAACAGCGTCAGCACCTGGCTGACAATCAGGCCGCCGACGATCACCAGCCCGAGCGGCTGGCGCAGTTCCGCGCCGGAGCCGGACGCCAGCATCAGCGGCAACGCGCCGAGCAGCGCCGCCATGGTGGTCATCAGGATCGGCCTGAAACGCAGCAAACAGGCCTGATGGATCGATTCGCGCGGGCTAAGATGTTGCCGGTTCTCGGCCTCAAGCGCAAAGTCGATCATCATAATGGCGTTCTTCTTGACGATGCCGATCAGCAGAATCACCCCAATCAGCGCAATCAGGCTGAATTCAGTGCCCGCCAGCAGCAGAATCAACAGCGCGCCTACCGCCGCCGACGGCAACGTCGACAGGATGGTGACCGGATGAATAAAACTTTCGTACAGGATGCCGAGCACCACATACATGGTGAGCAGCGCCGCCAGAATCAGCCACAGCGTATTGCTGTTGGCGCTCTGGAACGCCGATGCTTCCCCCTGGTAACGCAGCGTAATGCTCGACGGCAGCGCCAGTTGCTGACTGACGTCGGCGATCGCCTGCTGCGCGTCTTCCAGCGAATAGCCGTCATTCAGGTTGAACGACACCGTTACCGCCGGGAACTGGTTCAGCCGCATATGCATCAGCGAGCCGGTGCGCTGATGAATGGTGGCGATTGACGTCAGTTTCACCATGCCGGCCGTCGCGGCGGTCGAAGACGATGAGGATGACGATGAAGATGAAGATGACGCCGATGACGAAGAAGTGCCGCTGTCGGACGATGTGGTGCTGGTCAGCCAGACATCATCGAACGACGCCGGCGATTGCTGATAACTCGGCGCCACTTCCAGCACCACGCGATATTGGTTCGACTGGGTGAAAATGGTCGACACCAGGCGTTGGCCGAAGGCGTTGTACAGCGCGGTATCGATATCTGACGCGGTGATGCCGTAGCGCGCGGCCTTGTCGCGATCCATCTCCACATAGGAGACCTGCCCCTGATCCTGCAGGTTACTGACCACTTCGCTGAATTCAGGCCGTTTTGCCAACGCCGATACCAGGGCCGGCGACCACTTCACCAGATTTTCGCTGTCGGAGTCATCCAGCGTGAACTGATACTGGCTTGGCGTAACCTGATCGTTCACCGTCAGATCCTGCGCGGACTGCATATAAAGCTCAATGCCCGGCACGCTGCGCACCGCCTGTTTCAGTTCGGCGATCACGGCGTCGGCGCGCACGTCTCGCTCATCGAAGGATTTGAGATTAATTTGCAGACGGCCGCTGTTCAGGCTGGTGTTGTTGCCATCGATGCCGATGGTGGAGGAAACGCTCTCTACCGCCGGGTTCTGCAAAATCACGTCCGCCAGCGCCTGCTGCCGCTTGGCCATTTCACCAAAAGAGACATCCTGCGACGCCACGCTGATGCCCTGGATCAAGCCGGTATCCTGGGTGGGGAAAAAGCCTTTGGGGATTACCAGATAGAGCAGCGCCGTCAGCACGAATGTCCCCAACGCCACCAGCAGCGTCAATTTCTGATGGTTAAGCACCACCGTCAGCAGGCGATCGTAGCCATGAACCAGCTTGTCGAAAAACTCGCCGCCCTTGCGCGCAAAGCGCGACTGCTTTTCCACCGGTATGTGGCGCAGCAGATAGGCGCACAGCATCGGCGTCAGGGTTAGCGACACCAGCATCGACACCAAAATCGCCACCGCCAGCGTAATGGCGAATTCACGGAACAACCGGCCGACCACATCGCCCATAAACAACAGCGGGATCAGCACGGCGATCAGCGAGAAGGTCAGCGAGATGATGGTGAAACCGATCTGCTGCGAACCTTTCAGCGCCGCCTGCATCGGCGTTTCGCCCTCTTCCAGCCGCCGGGAAATATTCTCCACCACCACGATGGCGTCATCGATAACAAAGCCGGTGGCGATGGTCAGCGCCATCAGCGATAGGTTGTTGAGGCTGAAATCGGCCAGATACATCACGCCGAAGGTGCCCACCAGCGACAGGGGGACGGCGACGCTTGGGATCAGCGTGGCGGCGATATTGCGCAGGAACAGGAAGGTGACCATTATCACCAGCGCAATCGACAGCATCAGTTCGAACTGTACATCGCTGATTGAGGCGCGGATGGTCTGCGTGCGATCGGACAATATCTCCATTTTCACGCCTTCCGGCAGCGCCGCCTGCAACGTCGGCAGTTGGGCCTTGATGTTGTCAACCACCGAGATAACGTTGGCGCCGGGCTGACGCTGCACGCTGATGACAATCGCCGGACTGCGGTTGGCCCAGGCCGACTGATAGCTGTTTTCCGACGCCTCTTCGATATGGGCGATATCATGCAAACGCAGCGCCGCGCCGTTCTGATAGGTCAGAATCAGATTGCCGTACTCCTGCGCGGTGCGCAGCTGATCGTTGGCATCAATGGTGACCGAATGGTATTTGCCGTCAAAACCGCCCTTCGAGCCATTAACGTTGCTGTTGCTAATCAACGTATTGACATCTTCCAACGTCAATCCCCGCGCCGCCAGCGCTTTCGGATCCACCTGCACGCGGATCGCCGGCTGATGACCGCCCGCCAACGTGACCATGCCGACGCCGGAAATCTGCGACAGCTTGAGCGCGATACGGGTATTCACCAAATCCTGCACTTTGATCAGCGGCAGCGTATCCGAACTGGCGGCCAGGGTGATCACCGCGCTATCCGCCGGATTGACCTTCTTATAGGTCGGTGGATTGGGCAAATCGCTGGGCAGCAGGCTGTCGGCGGCATTGATCGCCGCCTGAACTTCCTGCTCCGCCACGTCGAGCGACAGATCGAGCGAAAATTTGAGGGTAATCAGCGACGAACCGCTGGAACTGTTGGAGGTCATCTGGCTTAGCCCCGCCATCTGACCGAGCTGCCGCTCCAGCGGCCCGGTCACGGATGACGCCATCACGTCCGGGCTGGCGCCGGGATACAGAGTGGTGACCTGAATGGTGGGATAATCGACCTGCGGCAGCGCCGAGGTCGAAAGCGCGCGATAGGCGAAGATCCCGGAGATCAGCACCCCCACCATCAGTAAGATGGTGGCGACCGGGCGCTCAATAAAGATTCGTGACGGATTCATTGAGCCTGCGCGCTCCCACCGGCGGCGGCGGTCTGCGCCGGCTCCGCCGTCACGATGCTGATTTTACTGCCGTTGGTCAGGCGATCGATGCCTTCCGTCACCACGCGATCCCCCGGTTCTACGCCGGAAAGAATAGACTGCCGATCGTCGCCGAAGCTCGGTCCGGTTTTCACCACTTTGCGCGTCACGGTATCGTCTTTATTAATCACGAAAACAAAGCTGCCGTCGCTGCTAAGCTGCAACGCCTGAGACGGGATCACCGTCGCCTGGGACAACGTGCCGATTTGCAGACGAACGTTGACGAACTGATTGGCATACAGCGCCTCATCCTCATTATCGAACAGGGCTTTTAACTGCACGGTGCCGGTGCTGGTATCAATGCTGTTGCTGATGAATTGCGCTTTGCCTTCCGCCAACACCGTTTTGTTATCCTGATCAAAGGCGGTTACCGGCATGCTCTGCCCGTTATGCAGCGCTTTCAGCAATACCGGGATATTGCTTTGCGGCACGCTGAAGGTCACCGCAACGGGTTGGGTCTGCGTGATGGTGACGATGCCGGTGGTATCGCTGCTGGTCACCATATTGCCCGCATCCACCAGCCGCAGGCCGACGCGGCCGCTAATCGGCGCGGTGATGCGCGCATATTCGATATTCAGCTTCGCGGCGGCGATCTGCGCCTCATCGGCTTTGATCGCTCCGCTGTACTGCCCGACGGTGGCGATCTGCGTATCCAGATCCTGGCGGGAGAGCGAATCCTGGGCGAAGAGTTTTTTATAACGATCCAGGGTCAGCTGCGCGCTTTTCAGCAGCGCCTGATTTTCACTGAGTTCAGCCTGATACTGCGCCAGCGTCGCCTGATAGCTGCGCGGATCGATCTGCGCCAGCAACTGGCCGGCTTCGACCTTCTGCCCTTCGGTGAAATAGACTTTCATTAACTGGCCATCGACACGACTGGTCACCGTTACCGTGGCGTTCGGCGTCACCGTACCCAGCGCGTTGAGATAGACC
The DNA here is from genome assembly GCF_002291445.1 of Brenneria goodwinii. Classification (NCBI taxonomy): domain Bacteria; kingdom Pseudomonadati; phylum Pseudomonadota; class Gammaproteobacteria; order Enterobacterales; family Pectobacteriaceae; genus Brenneria; species Brenneria goodwinii. The sequence continues at coordinate 3,192,972 of NZ_CP014137.1, forward strand.
GGCACATCAGCCTGGGTGGCGCTTCCGGCGTGAACCAGCGTGCTTGCGCCGCCCATCATCATCCCCGGACGGCCTGGTCCGCCCGCCCGCCCCATCTCGCTCTGTCCGTGCGGCCACAGGCGCCAGACCACACCGGCGATAATCAACACTAATACGACAAGTAACAGGAGTTTCAACACTCGGGAACGCGATGGCTTTGTCATGAAAATCTTAATTGTAGTTAAAGGCGGATGCCTCTCCCGCAAGGCGGGAAAGAAAAGTGACTGGAGCTATTATCGTCAACTATGTTGGCGACTTCCATGTTTTAACCGTAATAGTTTCGTTAAGATTGTTCAGGATTTTAAGCTGCGGGAACCTTTAAAAAGGGAACTTACTCCACTTGGCTCTTACTTACTGCATACATAACAGAGACGTATATTATGGAAAAAATTTAATATGGATAAGATACCCGGCTATTCAGCAAACGCCTCATGGGCGTATTCCTATGGAAATTCCCCATCCGCCACCGGTTCATCTTCGAATATACGAGCAACGGCCTCCGGTTCTCAATGTTTGGGGTTATCCGAGCAAATCAGTGAACTAACACAGCAAATAGCTAATAGAACCCGGTTATCGACCACCGGCTACCAAACTGCGATGGATCGAATAAACCATGCCCACCGACTGGATGCCAACACTCTGATGACAATGCGCAGAGCCGAGCAATATACACAGGCGGCCAAGCGGGCTTACCCGACAGAAACGCTAAAACAACTGGCGACGTTGCAACAACAATATATCTACCGCACCGCCAGCGATGAACTGCGCGGCGCAATTGAAATGTCGCCGGAACAGCTCACGGATTGTCTGCAAAAATGCCGCGAACAGGGATTTTCCAATTGTGATATGCAGGCTCTCGAAGTCGGGCTGCACTTACGATATGGTTTAGGTTTGACTGATTTCAGCATCGTCAGCAACCATAAACTCAGTCATAACTATGTGGTTTTCCCCGCAAACGATACTTTCCCCAAAGGGGCGATCGTCGATTCCTGGACCGGACAAGGCGTTGTGGAATTAAATATGAAAAATAAACTGAAGTTTATGCATCATGAGGGAAACTATCATGTTAATGAAAATATGCATAACTGGATAGAAAATGACGGCTCCCTATATGTGCTTTCGTAATGAATTTCGTTTAATAACGGTATTTTTAGTCAGTTTGCCAGCTTAATCGGCAAGATAGCCAACGCCTCTGAGCCGTTCTATTTCCTGCGGGTTGGCATAGACCATGCCGGTCGCCAGAATATGATAGCCATACTTTTTATAGAAGCCGATTTTATCCGGCACCGAATAGATAAAGGTTTTCCCATATTGGGATAACGTCGCCATAATCTCGTTCATTAATAGATTGCCATACCCCCGGCCCTGATATTCGGGCGATATCGCCACGTCCGCCAGGTAGGATGCGTAGGTAAAATCGCTGATGGCGCGCGCCGTGGCGATTATTTGGTTATCGGCATAGCCAAGCCAATAAAATTGGCTGTTTTGATACGCCTGTTTTAATTTAACCGCGTCTCTGTCACCCAACCTGGCGCGGCGTAACAGGGCAGCCAGCGCCTGCCAGTCAATGTCGGGCGCATCACTTTTTTTAACGATTAGCATACTCATGTTCCACGTTATCCCCGATTATATTATCTTTAATTAGAATACAATCATCGTGTTAATACCAACACATTCACTGGAGGGCGGTATGTTAACGGTTTGGGGAAGACGTTCTTCGTCAAATGTTCAGGCACTAATGTGGTGTATCGGCGAGCTAGGTCTGCCCTATCATCGTCATGATGCCGGTCATATTTACGGCGGCACCAATACGCCGGAGTTTCTGGCGATGAATCCGAATGGTACGATCCCGGTACTGAAAGATGGGGACGAAGAAGCGCTATGGGAAACCGGCGCGATTCTCCGCTACCTGGCAAATCGTTATGGACCAGAGGCATTCTGGCCAAAGGATTTGTCTGCACGCACTAACGTCGACAAATGGGCCGAGTGGTCCAAGCTCAATATCGCGTTGATGTTTACCGCGCCGATTTTCTGGCGTGTCGTGCGTACGCCGGAAAACGAACGCGATGATGATGCGATCGAAAAAGCGCTGGCGGCATTCTGCACCAAACTTAAAATCGCAGAAGAGAGACTGTCGATGCATGACTATCTGGCCGGCCCGGATTTCACTCTGGCGGATATCCAGTTCGGCCACGTCCTCTACCGTTATTACGATATGGCTATTCAACGCCCCGCGTTTCCAGCCGTCAGAAGCTACTACCAACGGCTGACGAAGCGCCCCGCATTCAAAGAGCATGTGATGGTTTCCTATGACGAGCTGCGGGCCTGATCAATGCCGGCGGTAAAACCCAACGCGCGCTGATGGCTATAACAGCGCGCGTTTTTTTCAGTATCGGAATACGGTTATTACATTTCGCAATCAGGCGATTTTTGCTTTTCCTTTGCCAAACGAACGCCAGGCGGCAATCGGCCCCATACCGCTCAGCGTGAAAGCGGAAAGCAGCGTAAAGCCGAGCGCCACCAGCCCCAGCACCAGATAGGCGCCGTGGAAACCGATGCCGTCGTACATGTATCCGGCGAATACCGACATAAACATCATCGCCAACTGTTTGAAGAAGCAGAAACAAACCAGATAAATGGTGGCGGAAAAGCGCACCTCGAACTGGGTGGTAATGTATTTGAAGCAGCCGACAATCAGGAACGGCACTTCAAACATATGCAGGGTTTTCAGGATGATCACTTCCACATAGGAACTGGCGAAAGACGAGCCGATGATGCGTATGGACATGATCGCCCCGGCCAGCAGCAGCGCGTTTTTACCGCCGATGCGGTTAACGATTAGCGGCGCGAAGAACATAATGCAGGCATTCAGCAACTCCCCCAAGGTGGTGACGTAGCCAAATACGCGCGTGCCCTGATCGTTCGAGCTGAAAAACGAAGTAAAGAAGTTGGCGAACTGCTGGTCAAACACGTCATAGGTACAGGAAACCCCGACCACATAAAGCGACAGGAACCACAGCTTGGGATTTTTGAACAGCTCCATCGCCAGACGGAAGCTGAATGCGTGCTGATTCGCGCCGAGCGAGTTCGCCACTTCCGCCGAAGATGACGTCTGCGGTTTAGCGATGAACAGCAGGATCGCGAGGATCACCGCGCAGCCCGAACCCAGCCAGAAGACAAATTCGTTGTTGATGGTAAACATGATGCCGACAATCGAGGCGCATAGCGCCCAGCCGATACAGCCGAACAGCCGCGCGCGGCCAAACTCAAACTGGCTGCGGCGACTGACTTTTTCGATATAGGCCTCTATCGCCGGCGCGCCGCCGTTATAGATAAAACCGAGATAGATGCCGCCGACAATCGACCCCAGCAGAATATTGGTTTTCAGCAATGGGCCGAACACATAGATAAAGAACGGCGCAAACAGCACCAGCATGCCGGTGATGATCCACAGCAGATGTTTTTTTAGTCCCAGCTTATCGGACAGCAGGCCGAATATCGGTTGAAACAACAGAGAAAAGAATGAGATACAGGCAAATATGATACCGGTGTCGCTTTTACTGATTTGGTTGATATCGTGCAGCCAGATGGGAAAGAACGGGAAATAGGCCCCCATGATGAAAAAGTAGAAGAAAAAGAACAGCCCGAACATCCAGAAATTGGTATTTTTTAAATAATACATATTCTTATCCTTAGGCTAGCCGTTGGGCAGACGGTTCGGTCTGCCCGCTGGGAAACGCTTATCCGATCCGGGTTAACAACGATGCCAGCGCACGGCATAGTGATAATGACTGTCCTGCAACAGATATTCCGGCGCTACGCTGGGGCTCCAGGAATCATCGCCGCCGATCCCCATATGAAAACCATCCAGATTCACCCAGGTGCCTTCTTCCGGCGTTAACAGATGGCGGTGCGAGGTTTCACGCAGTTGCCGCTGACTGTAACGACTGATATTGAAATGGAAATGACCATCCCAGCGGTTGGCGCCATATTCCAACCGTTGCGTATCGCAGCGCAGACCGTTTTCCGTTGGGAAGACATAAGGTGTGTAGAGTTCGTCGAGCGGACGCCGCCACCGGTCGTAACAGGCGGCCTGTTTACGGTCCGGGTAGTTCTCATGCGGGCCAAGACCCAGCCAGGCCACATGGTCGTTCACCTCCGCCAACTGGCAGGTCAGGCCAATGCGCGCCGGGGCCGGCGCGCCCGAGGCGATCTCCACATCCACGCCGATATGCAGCTCGCCCAAGCTATCGACGCGGTAGGTTTTGCGGCTGATAAACAGCGTTTTGCCCTGATACGTCCAGCGATGAACGGTGTGCAGCGCTACCGACTGCGTTAACGCCTCGGCTTCGCAGCGCACCACTTCGGGCGCCAGTTGGTAATATCCGGCCGCTTTCCAGCGTTCCACCCAGGCATTGGGATCAATGCGTGTGGCTTCGCTGACGCCGATATCATTGTCCAGCGGCGCGCGGGTAAACTGATCTTGCAGCGGACGCAGCAGCGTCGGCTGCCCATCCTGCCACCACTGCGTCAGCAGGCCGCTTTGACGGCTGAACTGCCAGCGCTGCGCGCCAAGGCTGATGTCATAGTATTGTTCGCTCACCGCCAGCTGCGGCGCCGCGCCCTTAACCGGATCCGGGTCGGCGGCCAGAACATCCGCCAAACGCCACTGCTGCCAGGCGCAAACGTGTCCGGCGTCGCTCCAGTCCGTGGCGTTGATCTGTAGCGCTTTGACCGTCAGCCACACCTGTCCGGGCGCGGCGATGTCCGGCAAATCGTTAAAGACTATCGACTGCCGGCCCTGCGGGGCGATATTCAGCGTCACCTCGCCGCTTGCCAGCGTTTTGCCTTCCTGCGCCAGCGTCCAGATCAGGCATTCGTTGTCGCTGCGGCGGAACAGGTATTCGCTGGAAACCTCCAGCCGCAGCGGACTTTCACGATGCAAGGTAAACTGGAAAAACTGCTGTGCGTGCTGCGCTTCGTATAGCGACGGGTGCGGCGTGCGATCGGCAAAAACCAGACCGTTCATACAGAACTGGCGATCGTTCGGCTTATCGCCGAAGTCGCCGCCGTAGGCCTGATGAGGCACGCCGTTGCCATCGTATTGCGTCAGCGACTGATCCACCCAATCCCACACAAAACCGCCCTGTAATCTCGGGTACTGACGGAACGCGGCCCAGTACTTGTGGAAACCGCCCAGGCTATTGCCCATGGCGTGCGCATATTCACACAGGATCAGCGGGCGCTGCTCGTCCGGCATGCCGATCCATTTCTTAATCGACCACTTCGGCACCTGCGGGAACGGCTGATCCTGATCGACGCGGGCGTACATCGGGCACAGAATATCGGTCGCCGGACTATTGGCCCCGCCGCCTTCGTACTGCACCGGGCGCGTGGGATCGCTGGCTTTGATCCAGTGATAAAGCGCGTCGTGGTTGCAGCCATGTCCGGATTCGTTACCCAGCGACCAGATAATGATCGACGGATGGTTACGATCGCGCTGCACCATGCGCGTCACGCGTTCGCTCATGGCCGGTAACCACGCCGGATCGTCGGTCAACCGGTTCATCGGCTCCATACCGTGGGTTTCAATATTGGCTTCGTCCACCACATACAGGCCATAACGGTCGCACAGGCGATACCAGAGGGGATGGTTAGGATAGTGGGAGCAACGCACCGCGTTAAAATTATGCTGTTTCATCAATAGGATATCTTTACGCATGGTAGCGATATCCATCACCTGGCCGTGTTCCGGATGATGCTCGTGCCGGTTTGTGCCGCGGATAAGCAGCGGCTTGCCGTTCAGTTTCAACAGGCCGTTGCTAATCTCGACTTTACGGAAACCCGCATCACAGGCTTCCGCTTCAATAAACGCGCCGTTGTTATCCTGCAGTATCACCACCACCCGATAGAGATGCGGGATCTCGGCGCTCCACAGCGCCGGCCGGCTAACCGGCAGGCGCACCGTGGCGCGGTCGCGATAGATGCCGCGTTCATCAATGATGTCGCTTCCGACAGGCTGCCGGCGCTCGCCGACCAGTTGGTCGCCGTCCCATAATTGCAGCGTGATTTGCGCGCTCTCACGTTGCGGACCGCTGACCACCGCCAGGACTTGCAGCTCGGCATGGCTGAAATCGTCGTTCAGATGGGTCTGGATACGCAGATCGCTGAGATGGGTTTGCGGCTTATGCAACAGGGAGACATCGCGGAAAATGCCGCTCATGCGCCACATATCCTGATCTTCCAGATAGCTGCCGTCGCTCCAGCGCAGCACCATCACCGCCAGCCGGTTTTCCCCCGCCTGCAACAGCGCGCTCAAGTCGAACTCCGAAGGCAAACGGCTGTCCTGCGCATAGCCGACCCAACGTCCGTTACACCAGAGATGAAACGCCGAGTTCACGCCGTCGAAGATAATGCGCGTCTGGCCGGATGCGAGCCAGTCGTCGTCCACGTCAAATGTGAGCGAGTAACATCCAGTCGGATTTTCCGCGGGAACAAACGGCGGATTGACCGGAATGGGATAGGTCACGTTGGTGTAGATCGGCGCATCATAGCCCAGCATCTGCCAGTTAGATGGAACCGCGATTTCATCGGCGCAGGGATCATCCTGATACAGCCAGCTTTCCGGCACCGCCTCAGGACGACTAAAATAGCTGAATTTCCAAATGCCGTTCAAACTACGGATACTGGGCGATCGCGCATCCTCTTTGGCCTCTGACGGCGAGCGCCAACTGGCGAAAACGGGATGCGCGGCGAGCTGATTCAGTTGCGTAACCGCCGGGTTTTCCCAGTCGCGGTGTGCAAGTACCGCAGCGAGAGTGGCGGCGACTGCGCCTGTTTGAAGAGTCATCATATCGGGTCCTTTATCTAATTGTGATTCGCTCACAATTTAAAGGAAATATCCGTTCTGCCTCTCAGGATGTAAAGCGCCTGGATAGTATTCGGTGACAGGCTTCACAAATAAATTAACGGCGAAGAACAAAAAGAGAGACGAGGTTGATGACGCATCCCGGCCCGCCCCACGGAGAGCGCGAGCCACCAGACAGCATGAAAATGACGGCATCGCGGCGCACGAAACGGTCTCGGCGTCTGCATAAAAAGGTGACTAAGAGCCTGCCCCAGTAGGCGTTATTGGCGCAGACAGTTTGGACACGGACAGCGCGCAGAAACCGGAGCGTACACGTAGTACGTGAGGATTTCGAGCACTGCCCAGGGCCAAAATGGCAAGTGAAATAGCCCTAATGGGATAGGCTCTAAGAGACAACTACGGTAGACGAGTTTAGCGCGTTTCCAGCCGGGCGACCTGGTGCGCCAGCGCGCTCAGCGCATCGGCCAATGCCTGTGGGGAAGCGTAGCTTTCTCCCGGCGCGGCGGTGGTTTTGCGTTTAACCAGGGTTATCGGCAATAGCTGCGGCGATAGGGCGGCGTCCGGCGTGTGGATCAGTTCAACCAGACGATGGACGCTGGTTTCACCCAACACTTTGAAATCCTGCTTGATGGTTGTCAGCGGCGGAATAAAACAGGCGCTGTCTTCCGTGTCGTCGTAGCCGACAACCGAAACCTGCCCCGGAACCGGAAGCCCGGACTCAGACAGCGCGCGCAACGCGCCAAGGGCCATCTGGTCATTGGCCACCAGCAGCGCGGTGGGAAGCGCCCCCTCCGCCAGCATCCGCACCGTTTGCTCATAGCCGGATAGCGAACTCCAGTCGCCATGCAGCACCGCGATCGGTTGCAACCGGTGCTGCGCCAGCGTCTGCCGCCAGCCCTCAAAACGTAAGCGCGCGGAGACCGAAGTCAACGGTCCGGTCAGCAACGCAATGCGCTGATGCCCCAAACTCACCAGATGTTCCACCCCCAGCCGCGCCCCTTCATGGGGATCGAAGAGAACGGTATTGGCCACCAGAGAGGGGGAAACGTCCAGAAACAGCACCGGAACCTTACCGCAGGCGCGGAGCACCAACTGCGCATCGTCATTTTCCAGCGGAATATTGACGATCAGCCCGTCCACCCGCTGGGAAAGCAGGCTGTTTATCGCCGCCTTGCACGCCGCCACCCCCGGTTGTTCAATCATGGAGATCACCACGTTGAACTGCATTTTTCCGGCTTTGGATTTGATTGCGGCAACAATTTGCGAGGGCGCATGCAGGGATAAGTTGGTGGTGGCAAGGCCTATGGTATGGCTAAGTTTTCCCGCCAGCTGCTGCGCTACGCGGTTCGGCACGTAATTTAGCGCCGCCATCGCGCTTTCCACTTTCAGACGGGTTTTTTCTGAAACGTGGCTGGCCTGATTAATCACTCGCGACACGGTCTGATAGGAGACACCGGCATGTTCAGCCACGTCATAAAGCGTAATCGATTTGGGTTTCATGCCGGTTATCCTTTATCGCTCAACTTATCCGCCCGTTATTCTACACATAAATTCACCGCAAACAGGCGACGCTGACGATATTTCCGAGCTGCGGCAGGTCAGAACCGCCACCAGACCGCCGGTCCGTCACGTCCACTCAAAACCGGCGTATTGATGATAGGCGGTAGCGGCAACGCACTTTCAACTCAATTTGCAAACACGTCCGGGCCTTTTGCCGCAAGGGTGTTGAGGATACGCAGCGCCGGGCAAAGACGCAGCATTATTATCCGGCTGAAATTTTTATTTACCCGCCAGCTCGGTGGTTCGTTTCACCGCCGCCAGCACGCTGCGCTGCAGACCGGCGGCAAAATCGCTGTTGTTCAACGCATACAGCCCGTTCATGCCCACCCCGGCGGGCGAGTTGTTGATATCCATCAACTGACGCGGATGCTTGCCGCTGATATTGAGCATCGCCACCGCGCCCACCAGATTTTCATAGGCGATCTGAGTCGCCTGCGGACGGGGCATCCCGGCCAGCACGCCGGCGTCAATCAGCGATTCGAGGAAGTAGTACACGTAATTCGGGCCGGCCACGCCGTAACCGGTGAAAATATCCAGCAGCCGCTCTTCCACCAGCATCACTTTCCCGAAGCTTTCCAGAAACGCCCGCAGCGGCGCTTCCTCAACATAGGCGTTCAACGCCGCGCCGCTGTAGCCATAGCCGGTATCGGTCAGCGTATTCGGGATCACCCGGGCGATAGGGCGCGTGTCGCCCAGTTGTTCGGTCAACGTGGCGATCGTCACGCCGGCGATAATGGAAATCACCGTCGCCTGAGGCGACGCATGCTGGCGAATGCGGGCGGACACCGACGCGATATCGTCCTGCGGCCGCACGCCCATTACAATGTAATCGGCCGCCGCCAGCGCCTCCTCGCCGCGCTGGCGGGACGTCAGCTGGTAACGCTCTTCCAGCGTGGCGATCCTGGCGGCATCAATATCATCCAGGGTAACGGCGTCACGCGATAGTTTACCGCTGTTCAGCGCCGCCCGAATAATGGCTTCCGCCATCTGCCCCGCCCCAATAAAGTGAATCTGACTCATGATCTGGCCTCCGGATACTCAGCGTTCGACGTCAACAAATTCAAGGATAATGTTACCTGCCGTTTCTGGCGCCACGCGCACTCGTCCGGCGGCATCATAATGGCTGACCTGATTGGTCGTCAGGATATCGCGCAGCGCGCGGCCGTCCCGCGTACCCAGCGTCAGGGCGATGGCATGGGGTTTGGTGTTAACCGAAACCGGCAGCGCCACGCCGGCGAAACGTTCCGCGGCCTGCGCCGGCGTCATCGCCCGCAGCAGACCGGAGCCGGTATCCGCAGTCAGCACGCCGTCCCGCCACGTCGCCCGCTCGCCGTAAGCGTTGCGCCAGCGTGATTCCAGCACGTTCATTTCACCTTCCTGCGCCATGTAGGTCACCGCTTCAATGCCGGTCGCGCCATTCGGGTGATGACGCCACGCGTCCACCCAGATCAGGTCGGGACGGAACTGTTGGCAGATAAAGCTGGACGCTTCCGGATAGCGGGGATCGATCAGTAAGCCGATAGAAACCACCACCTCATCCAACTGGCCGTTATCCATGATGATTTCACGGCGAAAATCGATCACGCCCTGATGCTGTTCAAAGCGTTTAATCAACTCCGCGTAATCCCCGCGCGCATCTTTGCTGTGCAGCGCAATCAGGGAGATACCATCCTCGCCGCGCTCCAGAAATGACCCCATCTGGCGGCCGAAGCAGAAGCCGTTAACCGCATTGGCGCCGAATTTACTGGCGTCATTCACCCCGATGAGCTCGATGAAATTATCTTCAAACATCATAAAGCTGGTGACGGTTCCCCACGGATGATAGCTAATGGGCGATGGCGAAAATCCCATCCGGCGGTAATTCTCAAAGGACTGCTCATAATGATTGACCGTCACCAATACATGATCGAGACTTAACGTCGCTTTCTGATTAATATTCATTTTCGTATTCCTTTTCCTGAAAAGAAGTCAGGGAATAAAACCTGAAAAAATGCATACCCGGAATAATGCGAGCCGCAGAGAAACGGCCACGAAAAATTATCGGATATAAATAAGACAATACGATAAAATAGCCGAGTAACGGCAACCATCCCGGCGGCGATATTATTTACGGCGCTGATGATTACCGGTTATTTCGCTCAAGTTAATTTACCGAAATAAATACGCGCCAGGCCTTCTTTCGTCACCGCTACCGCATGCTCCGCGCTCAGCGAAACATGCTTTTCCATTAATAAAACCCCTCTTTCCACGTCACGCTGGCGCAATGCCTCAATAATACCGATATGTTCGTCATAGGCATTGTTACGACGGCTGGGCGTTTCCAAATCGATGCGGCGGAAAAAACGGATAAGGGAATTCAGGCTGCCTAGCGTGTCATACAGGCGTCCATTACGGGCGATACGGGCGATCGACATATGAAAGGCCTCATCATCCTCCGCGACTTTGGTCCAGTCCGTGATGGTCTCCGGATCGGGCAAATCGCGGCAGCTCTGCTCCCAGATTTCCGCCGTCTGATTGATATCTTCATCGCTGGCGCGCAGACAGGCAAAGCGGAATGCCGCTTGTTCAATCACCGCCCGCATTTCATAAAGCTCATGCACGCCTTCAGGCGTGATATCTCTGGAGTAAAAACCGCGGTTGGGGACAAAATTCATGAAGCCATCCTGAGCCAGACGATTCAGCGCCTCGCGAACCGGCGTGCGAGATACCCCCAGCCGGCTGGCCAGTTCAACCTCGTTAATGCGCTCGCCGGGTCTGAAGTGATAATCTACCGCCAGCGATTTCACCACTTCATAAACCTTTTCCACGCTATCCGCGCTGCGCACTGTTTTCTGACTCACCGGCACGTTATTTCCTCTTGATGGCTGAAATCGTTTAACAACCGGAGTTTTCCCCGGAAAACACGTTAATTAAATTCATAGCATGCCTGCATGCATAACACAATCACGATGTGCATACACTTCGATCTACACTTTATTTTCACGGTAATCAAATAATAAATCAGCCCTGCTGCGCCAGCTGAATATATTATTTAATTATATTTTTATAATAAAAAATTATTGCACTGAAATAACACTTTCTCTGCACCAAACAAAAGCAACTCACCCCTGAAATTTTATAATTTATTCCATCCATTCATTAGATATGCCTTTTCCGTATAAACCGTCACCCCATGTTTTATCAATCGCTCATTTTTATGTGACTCGTTGTTATTTATAGAGATATCACCCCTCGGTGAAATAACGGCCCCGGTATTTTCGTGCATTCGCATCACTTTTTCCCCTGGCTGGCATAGCAATTGCTGAATACTTTCGGCAAAGTGTATTCACTTAAGCATTCACTATGTTATTCACTTGTAGATAAACAAGGACAGCAAGACTTAACGTCCTGCCGGTCACAAACCATTACGCAGCAATGCCGTCGGGGAAAATAGGTTCACCGCCGCTCCGCCCGCATTTACTCTGACCAGGAGACACAGTATGACTTTACGTATTCGTCATGTTTTATTTGCTTCGGCGTTGTTTGGCGGCACGCTTTTGGGCGCCTCCCAGCCGGTAAAAGCGGATGTCACGGTAGGTGCGATTCTGCCGTTGACCGGCGTCAGCGCCACCATCGGCGAAGACATGCGCCGGGGAATGGAATTGGCCGTGGAACAGGTCAACGCGCACGGCGGCGTGAACGGCCAGAAGCTGGCGGTAACGATCGAAGACTCCGCGGGCAGCCCGGTCATCGCCCTGGACGCGGTGCGTAAACTCACCCAGGTTAACCGCGTACCGCTGGTCATCGGCGAGTTTTCATCCAGCGTCACCATTCCCGTCGGACAATATCTGGTGAAAAACCAACTGGTGCACATCAACATTACCTCTTCCAGCACCGATATGCGTAAAGTCGGCAAATACTCCTACAGCGTAATCGGGCTGGCCGATCTGGCGACCAAGTTCTCCGCTCAGGATGTCTATGACATGGGATACCGCAAGGTTGCCTTTATCGCGCCGAACGGCGCCTACGGCCAGAGCATGCTGGATCAGTTCAGTAAAGATTTTCAGAGCCTGGGCGGTAAAGTCGTCGCCAAAATGCTGTACACCGGCGGTCAGCCCTCTTACCGCCGCGAACTGGGCCAACTCGCGCGCATCAAGCCCGATGCCTATGTCTACACCACCTACGGCCAGGATGCGGTGGTACTCAACCGCGAATCCTATGAAATGGGTCTGAATCAAACCCCCTGGTACGGTATGTACCTGACCATGTGTACGGCCAATACCCCGGCGCAGTACATCGAGGGAAGAATGGGCATGGAAGTGGCTAGCACGGGCGATGAAGGCCAGGGCTACATCGACATGTTCCACAAACGCTATGGCGCCGCTCCGCAATCCGCTTACAGCAGCTATGCCTATGACAGCATCACGCTGGCCGCCGCGGCGATCAATAAAGCCGGATCGGCCGATCCCGCCGCGCTGCAGGCGGCGATGCAAAGCGTCGCGCCGCACTTCGACGGCGTAACCGGCCCGCTGAATCTGGATGCCGACAACCTGCGTCAGACCCAGCCTTATAAAAAGGTCAAAGTGGTCAACGGCGCGCAGGAACTTCGCTAAGCGCCGAATGATTCGCCCACAAGAAATTCGTTTCCTTGCAGGAAGGCATTATGTTTCAGTTCATCCTTGATACGTTACTGCGCACCGCCGATCTGTCGCTGATCGCCGTGGGGCTTAGCCTGGTTTATGGGCTGGTGCGGTTCGCCAACGTCGCGCATGTGCAGTACGCCATGGTGGGGTCGTTTATGACATTCGCCCTGCTACAGCTCGGATTTCCGTTTCTGTTGGCGATTCTGGCGGCCAGCGTGCTATGCGGCATCATGGCGACCTTATTGCATCACTGGATTTTCCGCCGGCTGGCCCAGGCCGGCCCGGCGAACGCCATGATCGGATCGCTGGCGCTGTCGATGATCCTGATCGCGCTGATTCTCGGCGTCGTCGGATCGTCGCCGCAGGGCTATAACCTGCCGCTCAGCCCGATGCTGTCGCTGGCCGGCAGCCACGTTTCACGCAATCAGCTATGGTCCGTCGCGGTGACGTTTCTACTGCTGATCGGTTTTTGCGCCCTGCTGTTCTACTCCTCGCTGGGGCGCTCGATTCGGGCGCTGGCCAGCAATCGCGATTTGGCCGCCGCCTCCGGGCTGAATGCCGATGCGCTGGTGCACATCGTCAATTTCATCGCCGGTACGCTGGCCGGATTGGGCGGCTCCATGCTGGCGATGAATGCCAGCGCTTATTTCAATCAGGGGAACGATTTACTGCTGCCGGTGCTGGCCGCCGCCATTCTGGGCGGATTGGGCAACCCAATGGGCGCGGTGCTGGGGGCTTTACTGATCGCCGCCACCGAAACGCTGGTCACCAACCTCGATTTCGGCTGGCTGTTCGGCAGCGAACTGGTCTTTATTCCGGTGACCTATATTAACGCCGCCTCGTTCCTGATCCTGCTACTGGCGCTGCTGCTGCGCCCTTACGGCCTGTTTAACCGGGAGGTGCGCCGTGTCTGATTTTCTGCTCCATCTCATCTGCATCACCGGTATCTATGCCCTGATCGCGCTGGCGTTGAATATTCAGGCCGGCTATGCCGGGCTGCTGAACTTCGGCCATATCGCCTTTGTCGGTATCGGCGCTTACTCCGCCGGCATCGGCGCCCAGTTAGGGCTCTCTTTTATCGAAGCCTCCGCGATCGGTATGGCGCTGTCGATGCTGATCGGCGCGGGCATGGCGACGCTTGGCCGCCAACTGGCGGCCGACTATTGGGGGATCGCCACGCTGGCGGTGGCCGAAATCATCCGCACGATAGCGATCAATGAAGACCAATTGACCGGCGGCGCCCAGGGACTCGGCAACATTGTTCCGGCCTGGACGACCGACTCCCAGCAGCAGGACGGCGTTATTTTCGCCATCGTGATCCTACTGGCCGTGGCCTTAATCACCCTGGCCTCGCTGCAACTGGGCAAAAGCCGCTTCGGCCGGGCGCTGCGGCTGATGCGGGAACAGCCCCAACTGGCCACCTGCATGGGCTACCACCTGCAATGGCTCAAATGCCGCACATTAATGTGCAGCGCCGCGATCGCCACCGGCGCGGGCATCATGCTGGCGTATTACACCAGCTACGTTAGCCCCGACTACCTGCTGTCTTCGGAAACCTTTCTGATCTGGAGTATGGTGATGATCGGCGGCATCGGCAACGTGGCCGGCGTATTGCTGGGCGTGCTGCTGGTGGAGTGCCTCTACACCTTTATTCCCTTCGCCAAAGACATTTTCAATATCAGTTCCGATATTACCGGCGCGCTGCGTCTGGGCGCCGTGGGCGTCATTCTGCTGGCCTGCCTGCTGGGCCGCGCCGGCGGTCTGTTGCCTGAACGACTAAGGAGAATACCGTCATGACACCACTGATGCAGGCCGACGCCGTCAGCAAGGCTTTCGGCGGCAACCGGGTACTGGAAGGCGTGACCTTCACTCTGCAGCGGGGGGAGATCCTCGGTTTGCTGGGGCCCAACGGATCGGGTAAAAGCACGTTGCTCAACGCGATCTCCGGTTTTACCCCCATCGACGGCGGCGCCATCCGGGTGGATGGACGGCGCATCGACCGGCTTCCCACCTACCGCATTATCAACGCCGGCGTAGCCAGAACCTTTCAACTTCCGGCGATGCCGGAAAAAATGACCGTCATGGAAGTGGTGATGGCCGCCGGAACCCGGCACCATGGCTTCTGGAGCAGTCTGCTGTCTCTGCCCGCCGCCCGGCGGGCCGAACGGGAAGACAAACAGAAAGCCCGGGCGCTGCTTGACGAACTGTTGCTGACCAAGGTTCGCGATCTGCCCGCCGCCGCGCTGTCGGGCGGACAAAAGAAACTGTTGGGCATCGCCTGCGCGCTGATGGGCGAACCGCAGATCCTGATGCTGGATGAGCCGATGGCGGGCGTGCATCCCAATCTGCGGCGCGACATTGTGGAAACGCTGCTGCGGCTGCAACGGGACGGGCTATCGCTGATGATTATCGAGCACGATATGCATTTCATTCGCGAACTCTGCCAACGCTGCATCGTATTGGACCGGGGCAAGATTGTCGCCGACTGCCGCCCCAATGAGCTGGCCGATAACCAACAGGTGCTGGATGCCTATCTTGGCCGCAGCACGCCGCTTTCATTACAGGAGGCCGTATGATCAGACTGCATGAGGTGTTCGCCGGCTACACGCCCGGCATCGATATCCTGCAAGGGATTTCCCTGCGGGTTGATAATGCGGAAATCGTCACGTTGCTGGGTCCGAACGGCTGCGGCAAATCCACCCTGCTTAAATGCATCGCCGGTTATCTGCGCCCGCGCAGCGGACAGATCGTGCTGGACGATCGGGACGTCGGCCAGATCCCCATTCACCGGAAGGTGCGTGAGTGCTCGCTGGGGTTTGTGCCGCAAACCGATAACGTCTTTAACAACTTGACCATCAAGGAAAATCTGCAGATCGGCGGGCAATTTTTGCCGGACGGTCAACGCCGCCAGCGCATGGAAGAGCTGTGTGAGCGTTACCCGCTATTGCGCAAAAAGTGGCGCGCCATGGCCTCGGCGCTCTCCGGCGGGGAACGGCAGATACTGGCGCTGACCCGCGCCCTGATGCCGAAACCGTCGACGCTGCTGCTGGACGAGCCTTCCGCCGGGCTGTCGCCGAAAATGCTCTCAGACGTGTTCGCGGCGATCCAGGATATCCGGCGACAGGAGAAGGTGGCGATCCTGATGGTGGAACAGAACGCCATGGAAGCGCTGCACATTTCAGACCGCGCTTACGTGCTAGCGCTGGGCAAGGTGGCGCTTACCGGCAACGCCGGCGAGCTGCTGGACGATCCGCGCATGCGCGAACTGTACCTGGGCGGCCGGGCGGCCTGACAATCGCCGATAATGGCCCCCCTCAAGTCCCTATATTTGTGTATAAGAGACAACCCCTGTGAAGGGGAAGATCGGGGCGGGGTCAGAATCAAAAAATTAGTGGATTGCTCCCGGCGGGACATCTTTATATGCATTGACGTAGGCATTAAAGATTTTCTTCAATAGATTACGCATTCTGTTCACCTTGACTCATTACGTTGTAAGATTGTTACTCCAAGGTGAATAATTGTACGATTTGCCATCATCGCACGCAAGTTTTTTGTGACGCGCATCACAAAAAATACAGATTTTACGACAAGGCGCCATCCCACATGCCAATAGCGGCAAACCGGTATCCTCACGCCATTGATTGTTGAATGTTTTTGTTGCGAATAGTTACCGGAGTGTTGAACAACAAATTAGCACACTATGTTATGCTCGTAGCACGAGATGAATTACCCGTAATCTTACGGTGTTTGTTGATATTCATACGCGATGAATTTCATCAAATTACTTTCTGACGCTTAATTTCACCATTGGCAACCCGCTTACAAAGGCTCGCCCCGCACACCATGGAAACCTGGAAACTTAATCTATTCTCGGCCTGGCTGGGATGTTTTTTTACCGGCTTGGCCATGAGTCAGATATTGCCCTTTCTGCCGCTGTACATCGAGCAACTTGGCGTACATTCACATGAGTCATTAAGTCTCTGGTCTGGCGTTATCTTCAGTTCCTCATTTCTGGTTTCTGCGATTGTCGCACCGTTATGGGGAAGTCTGGCCGACCGAAAAGGGCGCAAACTGATGCTGCTGCGCGCGGCGCTTGGCATGTCCATCGTCATGGCGCTGCAAGGCTTTGCCACCAACGTATGGCAGCTATTTTTTCTACGTTCCATGATGGGGCTGACGTCAGGTTTTATCCCTAACGCCATGGCGCTGATCGCCTCGCAGGTACCGCGCGAAAAGAGCGGCTGGGCGCTGGGAACCTTGTCTACCGGACAGATTTCCGGGGTGATTCTCGGCCCGCTGTTGGGCGGATTTATGGCCGACTATATCGGCCTGCGCATCGTCTTTTTCGTGACGGCCGGCATGTTGTTCACCAGCTTTTTGATTACGCTTTTTGCGATAAAAGAAAGCGTCGTCAAAGTCAGTAAAGCGGATCGCCTGAGCGGTAAAGCGGTGTTTACCACCCTGCCCTACCCGATGTTGATCGTGGGGCTGTTTATCACCACCATGATGATCCAACTGGCAAACGGCTCCATCAACCCGATTCTGACGCTGTTCATCCGCGACCTTGCACCCGACAGTAATAATATCGCCTTTATCAGCGGCGTTATCGCCTCCGTTCCCGGCGTATCGGCCCTGTTGGCCGCCCCTCGCCTCGGCCGACTGGGCGATCGCATCGGCGCGCACCGCATACTGATCGCCGCCCTGGCGTTCAGCGTGGTGTTATTCTGTTTGATGTCGGTAATCCAAACGCCAACCCAGCTTGGCATACTGCGCTTTATGCTGGGATTTGCCGATGGCGCGCTGATGCCCGCGGTACAGTCGCTGCTGGTAAAATACAGCAGCCAACAGGTAACCGGCCGCATCTTTGGCTATAATCAGTCATTCATGTATTTGGGCAACGTCGCCGGTCCGTTAATCGGCTCAAGCGTTTCAGCCATGGCGGGCTTCCGCTGGGTCTTTCTGACAACCGCGTTTCTGGTGTTGTGCAACGCCATACAAATCGCATTAAATTTCCGTCAGATCGCCAAAAAACCTTGAACAGACCCGTCATACCGCTCGCTTAAGCCCGGTATGACTCATCTCTTCGCGTCGCGCCCCGGCCAACCATCACCGGCGCTTAAAACGTTTGCGCATTTATTGGGGAAACGCGCTGATGAGCTGCCCCCTCATCCTGTCCGCCCCTCGCCTCCCGCCCTTGAAACAGGCGGCGGCATTATCAAAAACGCTGGAATTTCATAAAGATCGGGCTGAATCCCCGTACTGTGGCGGCCTAGCGATCGTCACGTAAATGACACACCCGTTATTTAAGCTCCAGTGATTTTCATAATCAAAAGCGCCCGCGCCCAATAGATGCTGGACGACGGGTACACACAAGAGTGAATAAGATGAAACATAATGTATTACCGCTATTGCTAGCCGGACTGGTTCCGTTAAACGCCCTGGCCGATGGTGAAAAAGTCACCCGCTATGTCGTTACTTTTCCCTCTGGAGAGCGTGTCGTTTATCAGGGGAAATTTGCCGGTAATTTTCCCAACGGTTTACCGATAGGGATTGGTTCCGGTCTCCATTTTGCGGGTAAACAGGGCGACGACCTGCTGTTTACCACGCTGACCGATCGCGGCCCCAACACCGATGCGCCGCTGGTGGGAAATAAAGAAGCCAAGATCTTCGCCAACCCGGATTTCACCCCGTTGGTGATGGATATCAAAGTCAGCGCCACGCAAGCGCAGGCTATCAATCCGCGCCCGTTGCATGACGAACATGGGCCGGTGAATGGTCTGCCGTTACCGGGCGATTTAATCGGTACAACCAACGAAGTGGCGTTAAATGACGCGCTGCTTCCCCTTAACACCAGTAAACGCGGTCTGGATACCGAAGGGATCACGCCGGATGGCAAAGGCGGTTTCTGGCTGTGCGATGAATACGGTCCGTTCCTGATCCATATTGATGCGCAAGGGAAAATTCTGAAAAAATTCGGCCCGACGCCGGCTGGCGGCGAACAGTCCGTCGCCACCGGTCTGCCCAATATCATCAAATGGCGTCAGCCCAACCGTGGCTTTGAGGGATTGACCCGGCTACCGAACGGCACTCTGGTTATGGCGCTGCAAAGCACGCTGGATATTAATGAAAAAAGTAAGAACAAAGCACGCTTCACCCGTCTGGTGATGTTCAACCCGGAAACCGGCGCCAGCCGCATGGTGGGCTACCCCATCAATTTCGACAGTTATAAGAAAGCCAAAGATGCCAAAATCGGCGATATTGTCGCGCTAGATAATCAACGCATCCTGTTGGTCGAACAGGGCGAAGATAAAGACCAGCAAATACAAAACCGCATTTATCTGGTGGATTTAAGCCACGCCACCGATCTGACGCCGTTTGACGCGGACGGCAAATCGCCGGAATTCGACGATCGCGAACGGTTGGAAAAACGCGGCATTCGCCTGGCGCAAAAACAGGAACTGGTCGATCTGCGCAAACTGGGTTGGCGGCAGGAAAAGGTTGAAGGTTTGGCTATTGTCGATGGACAAACGCTGGCCATCATCAACGATAACGATTTCGGCCTGCACGCCGTGCTGAAATCTCCGCTGAAAGCAAAAGACAAAGCCGACGATTATCAGGTCAGCAAGGACGGCAAACTCACTAGGGATGGCAAAGCCACCGACGCCACGCTGGAGATCGTTCCGTTGCAAAAGCCGGCGTCTGACAATGAACTGTGGCTGATTAAACTGGATCGTCCTTTGCCGTAACAGAATGACAACAGGTGCTGCCACAAGCAGCGATTTTTATGCCCCTCACTAATAACCTGATGGTTTATATACAAATGTTGTATAAAAACCTCAATCCGCTGGTGATGACCTTACGGCAGCAGTAGGATCAATGCGATTTTTCTATCGTCAAACGAAGGAGGTTAAGGTGTACAAGGCGTATGACAGATACAGGAATCCACTCGATGCCGGTTACCGCGTGATGCAAAGCGATTCTCGACTGGTGGGAACCATTGCGGCTATTCATACAGAAAATCTGAAACGTGAAGAAGTCCGCCGTTCAAAATGTGTCGAGTTGAAAGGGGTTAAAGGGTATTTCGCCCCGCAAGAACTGATGTGTCTTAGCCGAGCCTGATTCTTAGGATGCGTGGTTTTGTAACGCGCGGTTTTATGATGCAGTGTTTTTGTATATTCGGGCGTCGTCTTGTCGCCCGATATTGTGTTTCTGACCTGGCCTTTCTTATGCCGCCCCAGCCAATCTCTTCATTCAGGTGCGTTCAAACCAATCGCTGTTCTGTTCCGCAATCGGCGTAATCGAGTAAATCATCTCCTGCAGATGCTCGCGCATGGCTTTTTCAGCCGCATCGGGATCGCGGTTTTTCAATCCGTCAAAAATAAGATAATGCTGCTGAATCAGATTCTGTGGCGGGGAAACCTGACCCAGGCTGAGGAAACGCACCCTGTCCATTGTCGCCTTAATTGACTCGATGGTTTCCCAGGCCAGCGAACACTTTGCAATCTGGGTCAAAAACTGATGAAAACTGTCATCAAGACTCAGAAACTCGCGTATCTGTTCATTCTGTGCGGCCAGCTCCTGACGGCGCAGATTATGTTCCAGCGACAGCAGTTGCTCATCGGTGACCTGCTTGGCGGCGCGGCGCACAATCGCACACTCCAGCGCCTGACGGATGAAGCGCGCATCCGCCACCCGCTGTTCGGAAATTTTCATCACAAAGGTGCCGCGCTGCGGCAATATCTGCACCAGTCCGGACTCAGCCAGCTTGATAAACGCCTCCCTGACCGGCTGGCGGGACACCTCGAAACGCGTTGATATTTCTTTTTCAGACAGCAGCTTACCCGGAGGAATATTGCATTCCACGATGTCTTTACGCAGTACGCGATAAATTTGCTGATTTACAGGCTCATTGTTGTTGATTTGAAAAGAGTTATCCATTCAGCCGTTTTCTACCCGAGATATTTGCCGATTATGATACATGTTTCACGCTTATCGCCCTAGGTGTAATTGTTGCAAAAATACGGATGTCCAGATACATCCGACGGATAAAAATAGGATAGAAACAGGATAAAAAGCACGGTCAGTTAATAACTCGTGCTTTTCCAGAATTGCGGTGTGGATTAGCGAGGTATCGCATTTAACGTCGCGCGAGTTCCCTTTTCCACCAAGGCCAGATAAAACGGCGTAACGGTTTGAATAAAAGTCTGATTATTAGGCAGATCCTGACCAAAAATCGCAGACAAAGAGAGCAATGCCGTCACGCGGTCTTCCCCTTCATTGCTTCGTTGCACCGTTTCGGCTATCAACGCCTGCAACGGATCGCTGATTTCAATCGGTTGCCCTTGTTCATCAACCCCGCCGACATAGCGCATCCAACCCGCCACGCCTAACGCCAGCATGTCAAAGCGGCTGTCATGAGCCAGATGCCAGCGAATGGAATCCAGCATACGCTGCGGCAATTTCTGCGAACCGTCCATCGCTATCTGCCAGGTACGGTGTTTTAAGGCCCGATTACGGTAACGCGCCAGTAAGGCATCCGCATAAGCGGCAAGATCAACGCCCTGAACACGCAGCGTAGGCGCCTGCTCCTGTAGCATTAAGCGATGCGCCGCCGCCACCAGGTCATCATCCTGCATACACTCACTGATGTATTGATAGCCGGACAGATAACCCAGATAGGCCAGAAATGAGTGGCTGCCATTGAGCATTCTCAGCTTCATCTCTTCAAACGGCAGCACATCCTGTACCAGTTCGGCCCCGGCTTTTTCCCACTCAGGACGGCCATTCACAAAGTTATCTTCAATAACCCATTGAAAAAACGGTTCACAGGCAACGCCGGCCGGGTCGACGACACCCAGTTGATTATGAATAGTCTCCAGCGTCTCTGGCGTGATAGCCGGAACGATCCGATCAACCATCGTCGACGGGAAAGTGATGTTCTGTTCAATCCAGCGCGCTAACTCGATATCCTGCTGCTCAGCCAATTGCACAATCACGTTGCGGGTAACGTGACCATTTTCCGGCATGTTGTCGCAGGACATCACGCTGAACGGACGCAACTGATGTTCCCGCCTGCGTTTAATGGCAGCCAGAATCACGCCGGGCAGGGAACGCGGCTGGTCAGGAGACGATAAGTCATGGCTAATCAGCGGATGTTCGGTATTTAACTGCCCGCTTGCAGGATGATGGCAATAGCCCTTTTCAGTCACGGTAATTGACACGATGGCAATATCTGGCGCGCTCAAGGCTTCCAGCACCGCATCAATGCCGTCGACTTCAGCATGCAGCGCGGATGTCGCCACTCCCACAATCCGGCTCTGCCATCCGCTATCGGCCATTTCCGATACCGACCAGAGAAGATCTTGCTGGCGAATATCGTTGATTTGCTGCTCGCCGCCGACCAGATTGATCTCGCAATAGCCCCAGTCGCTATTATATTCCGACGCCAGCTTATCGGCGCAAACCGCCTGATGCGCCCGGTGAAACGCGCCGAAACCAATATGGGCGATACGTGTTTTCAAAGCGCCGCGGTTATATTTTGGGCCGCGGTTATATTTTGGAATGATAACCTGTGGTTTCAGCAGGCTAAATTCAGTAATGTTCATTTTTCCGACCTTGATTTTAAAGATATTGAGGTAGTGACCCTCTATCAAATAAATTCAGAGAGATAGCTGTCCGTTCTCTCTCTCTCTGAATATTTATTATGCGGCATCCTCCAGATCGCCCAAATCGCGATCTTTTACTTCCGGCATGCAAATGGCTGCGAATAAACCGACCAGTGAATAGACGATTAACATAACCGCGATTGGCCACCAGGATCCTGTCATATTACAGAAGATACCGGCCAATACCGGACCGAATCCGACGGCAACCAAGCCGCCGGCTTCTTTGGCGATGGCCATTTGCGTGAAACGATCCCGTGCGCCGAAAATTTCCGCCATGGTAATATTTTCGAGCGCAAACAAACCTAATACGGCAACGTTGTGAATAACAATAATGCAGAGGATTATCGTGCTGACCGCGACATTTTTATCCACAATGATCGACAGCATTGGGTAAGCCAGAATTATCGCGGAAATGTTGATAATAATATAAGGAATCCGCCGCCCAACCTTATCAGAGAGCCACCCCAGTAACGGTATGGTAATAAAACCGATGACGGAACTGATCATTAGCGCATCCGTCGGAATCGCTTTTTCAAACAATAACGTCTGGACTAAATAACCGGCCAGGAATGTTTGAATAAGACCTGAATTGCCGGCTTGACCAAACCGTAGCCCGGTAGCCAGCCAGAAAGACTTACCCTTGAACATGCTTAATATTGATTTACTGGCAATAACAGGCGCTTGAGTCGACGACGCGTCATCACCGGTTTCATTAACTTCTTCAAAGACAGGGCTTTCTTTAAGGTTCATCCTTAACCATATGGCAAAGAACATGACGACCACGCTACACAGGAAAGGCACGCGCCAGCCCCATGCGAGTAATTGTTCTTTGTCGAGCAGGAAAAACATAATCGCCCAGATCGCCGTCGCACTAAGCGTTCCGCAATTGGTGCCCATGGCAACCAGAGAGGAAATAATCCCGCGTTTTCCTTTCGGCGAATATTCCGCCAGCATGGTGCCCGCGCCGGATATTTCAGCCCCTGCGCCCAATCCCTGAACGATGCGTAACGTCACCAACAAGATGGGGGCAAAAATGCCAATCTGGGCATAAGTGGGTAAAACGCCGATTAGCGTCGTACAAATCCCCATCATCGTAATAGTAATAAAGAGGACTTTCTTCCTTCCTACTTTGTCCCCCATTCTGCCGAAAATAAATGCGCCGACAATACGCGCGATATATCCCGCGCCATAGGTTCCCATTGCCAGAATCAAGGCCATGGCCGCGGATTGTTCCGGGAAAAATATTTCATGAAAAACTAATGCTGCTCCTAGCGAGTACAACTGAAAGTCCATAAATTCCAAAGCGGTTCCTAACCATCCGGATACAGCCGCTTTTACTAAATCAGTGGTGCTCCGCTCAGGTTTATTCGGCCTGGACTCTACTTGTTTATTGTTCATATTTATACTCTCTACGATTTGTAGTTAGCGTATAGCACCGTACCAGATAACGGTTTATAAGTGTGCTATACCTTTATCCAGGTCTTAAAAATAAGACCTGGATAAATACAGAAGAAGATAGTTGTTATAAAAACACCCGGTGTTGTTTAAATTAGTCGGCATCCCCCTTTAAATAAATCGCATCAACATGATAAACCGCTATTTATTAAAAAATTCACTCATCAAATTCCAGTAACACCTTACAACAGCTTTTTTGATCCTTTTCGAATACCTCAATTGCGCTAACGACCTGCTCATAATCAAATTGATGAGTGATTAATTTTGCCGGATCGATCTTTTTCTGTTGCAGCCATTCAATAACCATCGGAAATTTATTTGCATTGAGCCTTGAAGAGAAAATAGAAAGTTCTTTACTGGTAATACCCTGTTGGCTTATATGGCAAGGCTCGTTGGAAAACCCCATAATCGCGATGCGGGCCGCTGGCGAGGCGATGGTGATCGCTTCTTGTAAGATTGCCGGATGACAGGCTGCGTCAATAATCAGCGTGGGCTTAATATTCAGCTTGTCTAATTCATCCTTCAATGACAGAGACGCGTTATTAATCACCTTGGTTGCGCCACAATGCTGCGCCATCGTTAAACGTTCGGGAATGCGGTCAACGACAATCACCTCTTTAACCTGATATACCCCTTTCAGCACCTGAACGGATGTCAATCCCATCGGTCCGGCGCCATAAATCAGGGCAACATCTTGTTCAGTTGGTTTGATTTGGGCCGTCACATTTGCTGAGATAGTAAAAGGCTCCACCATCACCGCAAATTCATCAGGGATCTCATCCGGAATCAGATAGGCGTTTTTAGCCGGCACCGCGGCATAATCGCTAAATCCGCCATCACGATGCACGCCTAATACGACCAGAGAGCTACATACGTTCGGTCTGCCAATAGAACAGGGATAGCAGTGCCCGCAACTGACAACCGGATCAACCGACACCCTTTCACCGATACGTGAACCATCAACGCCCTCGCCGACGGCATCAATAATGCCGAAGAATTCGTGACCAATGACGCGAGGGTATCTGGCAAAAGGATTATGCCCCCGATAAATATGGCTATCCGACCCGCAAATTCCGGCTAATTTCACCTTGACTCTGACTTCGCCGCTGGCTGGCTGAGGAATATCTCGATCCTCAATCACTAAATCATTCGGCTGTTTTATCACAATGCTTTTCATATTTTTACCTCTGTCACCAATTCCACAGCGTGCCGTCTTCCAGACGCGCCACCGGCAAATAGGCGGGTTCATAGGGATATTTGGCCGCCAGCTTTTCATCAAACTCAATGCCCAGTCCGGGCTTATCGCCGGGATGCATATAGCCGTCGTCAAACACCCAGTTATGCGGGAACACTTCCAGCATTTGTTCGGAATAGCCCATATATTCCTGTACGCCGAAGTTAGGCACCCAGAGATCGAAGTGCAGCGCCGCCGCCATACAGATGGGCGACAAATCGGAAGGACCGTGAGAACCGGTGCGAACCTGGTATAACGATGCAAAATCGGCAATTCGCCGCATCCCGGTGATGCCGCCGGTATGAGTGATGGTGGTACGGATATAGTCGATCAACTGCTCTTCGATTAGCTGCTTGCAATCCCAGATGCTGTTGAATACCTCGCCGACGGCAATCGGCGTTACGGTGTGTTGGCGGATTAAGCGGAAACATTCCTGATTCTCGGCCGGCGTGGGATCTTCCATCCAGAACAAACGGTAATCCTCAATACTCTTGCCAAAACGGGCGGCCTCTATCGGCGTCAACCGGTGATGCATGTCGTGCAGCAGATGTTCCGAGAAACCGAACTTTTCGCGTACGGCTTCGAACAATTTCGGCGTGAAGTCGAGATACTTTTCCGTTGACCACAGTTGCTCTTCGGGCCAGTCGCCCTTGGTTGCCGGCTCATAAGCCAGTCCTTTGCCTTTCGCCATCCCATAGGTGGTTTTCATGCCGGGTACGCCGCACTGCACGCGAATGGCTTTGAAGCCCATATCGCGATGTTTGGCGTAATCATCCAGCACTTCATCGATAGTATGGCCGGTGGTGTGGCAATAGACCATTACGCCGGTGCGCGATGCGCCGCCCAGTAATTGATAGAGCGGCAGGTTGGCGACTTTGCCCTTGATATCCCACAGCGCCATATCCACGGCTGAAATGGCCGACATCGTCACCGGGCCGCGACGCCAATAGGCGCCTTTATAAAAAAACTGCCAAATATCTTCAATCCGCTGAGCATCGCGGCCAATCAGTTGCGGGCAAAGATGATCTTTGAGGTAAGAGGCAACCGACAGTTCACGGCCGTTGAGCGTCGCATCACCAATTCCGGTCACTCCGCTGTCCGTGGTGATTTTCAGGGTGACGAAATTACGCCCCGGACAGGTAACAAACACTTCTGCGCTGACAATTTTCACTTTGCTTATCCTTCTCGACTTATCGCTGTTACGCTTTCTATGCTGACTACCATACAAGTATATTCACAGAGAGAACATGAATCACCTCACATTTATGCATTTACGATTTCACAAGTGCAGGCAGATATGCGGATAAACTAATAGCGGCATCTTCAGGTAAAGCCCGCCGGAACGGCGGTCTCTTAGTCACAAATGTAGGGGCTAGGGGTTGGCCGTTACCCGGCGTAAAAAATTATGCTGAGGAGATAGCAGGCTTAGGATGAGCCGCAAGGACGCGGCGAAAGCTTGCGCCACGTCGGGAACGTGTCGCAAGCGGTCCGTTAAAAGCCTGATACCGACGAAGGCACCGCGCAGCGGCATAATTTAGCCGCAAGCCTGGGGTCACGGGGCGGCGGCGATTGAGCCGTCCCGTGTCGGGCGCCTGCTACGAGGTAGCATGAAAATAGCGGCCTCCTGGCGCACGAAACCGTCTTCAAGTCCGCATAAAAATGTGATTAAGGGAGAGTTTCATGATGAACAATTGGCATCGTGCCATTATTTCTCATTATCAAATGATAATGATGGAATCGCATACGTAGCCAAAAAACATTAAGTTCATTGCATTATTACCGCCGGAGAATAGTTTTTGAAAAAAAACAATTGTCGATCACAAATCTACTATTTCTATTACAACCGAATTAACAATATGCAAATAAAAGCGCCGATGAAAATGTAAATTATTTGCAAAGCGGCAATTCGTTATGCCGCAGATTATTTATCGCCTATCGAATTGAATAATTGAGGGACTTATCTAAATAACAGACAGTTATGATAGGTTAAGATTGGTTTCATATGGATATACAAAGAAATAAATGTGACTGAGAGCACAACCATCATTTCGTCGCTATGGTCAAATAAAAACGAATAAAAAGAATATGGATTATGGGTAAGTTAGCCGTCTGATCCGGAATGTTTTAAATCATAAAAATTACCTCTGATGCCAGATTGGTACCATTTTCCCGCTTAGGTTTTTTGTTGCATCGCGCAACGGATTGTTTCGTTGATCGTCAGGATGGCTGCATTCAACAAAACCCCTATCACGATGATCTGCTGATATCGGTACCACTTTTCAGCGTGGCTGTAGTTTCAATGTGAAGGTTATGTTATGGAAGAATTCTCTCGTCGTCGTTTTATCGCTTACCTGGGAAGCGCTATTGTTGTTACCGGGAATTCCAGCCTCGCGCTTGCGCAGACTGAAGAAGAACCCTCGAAAACCACCAAACCCAAGGGCGTCAAATACGGTCTGTTGCACAATGAGCAACGCTGCATTGGCTGCAACGCCTGTATCGGCGCCTGCAAAACCACAAACAATGTTCCTGATGGCGTGACTCGGCTGGAAATACTGAAAACGGTCGATATTCCCGCCGAAGGGAAAACGCGGGCTTTCAAGCAATATTTCCGCAAATCCTGCCAGCACTGCGAGAATCCGCCTTGTGTTTCGGTATGTCCGACCGGCGCGTCATTTAAGGATGCGTTAACCGGCATTGTCGACGTCAACGATAAACGCTGTGTCGGTTGCCGCTACTGCATCGCCGCCTGCCCGTACCATGTCCGTTTCATTAATCCGGTCAGCAAAACGGCGGATAAATGCAACTTTTGCCGGGAAACCAATCTGGCGGCAGGCAAACAGCCCGCCTGTGTTGAAATATGCCCGACCAAGGCGCTGGTCTTCGGCGATCTGAACGATCCCGAAAGCGAGATTTCAAAAATGATTCAAGGCAATACGACCTATCGGTCGAAAGTTTATCTTGGCACCGAACCGCAGGTTTATCGCGTGCCTGGCAGACGGGGAGAAATAGACAATGCTTGATGCCTTCCACTTTGACTCCCTTGTATGGGACTGGCCCATCGCCATTTATCTGTTGCTGGTGGGGATTTCCGCGGGCATGGTGTCGCTGTCAATCTTGATTAAATACTATGTGCCGGCCGAGTATCACGGCGGCAATAATATTATTAAATCGACCGCCATCATCGCGCCGCTGGCGGTTATCGTCGGGCTGGTGATCCTTATTTTCCACCTGACCCGGCCGATGACATTCTGGTATCTGATGGTGTTCTATAGCCCCACATCCATCATGTCGCTTGGGGTGATGTTATTTCAGGTCTATTTCGTGGTGATCGCCTTATGGATCATCAATCTCTACCGTGAAGGATTACTCCACCTGATAGAAACCAGAATCCATCGTCCGCGGCTGACCGCGCTGGCGCAAAAGATCACCGCCGTCATCGCCAATCAAGCCGGCGTGATTGAAAAAGTGTTGCTGGTATTAGCCATTCTGCTTGGCTGCTACACCGGTTTCCTGCTGTCTGCGCTGAAATCGTTCCCGCTATTGAACAACCCCGTATTGCCGGTGTTGTTCCTGGCGTCCGGCACCACTTCCGGGATTGCGGTCGCGATGCTGGCCAATGCCATGAGCCGTAATCGTTCCGGCAATAGCGCGACTATCCACTTTATTCATAAAATAGAGAACCCGGTCGTCTACGCCGAACTGTTCCTGCTGTTCGCCTTCTTTGTCGGCCTTCTGCTCGGCGGCGGACAAAAAACGGTGGCGGCGCATACCGCGCTCAGCGGCTTCTGGGGCGGCGTATTCTGGATCGGTATTATCGGCATTGGCATCACCGTACCGTTAATCGCCAGTTTTATCCGCGATAAACATCATCAACCCAGCCGGGGCAACCTCGCCTTCATGGCAGTATTAAGCCTGTTCGGGGTGTTCCTATTACGGCTGTTTGTGCTTTATGCCGGGCAAATGACGGTGGCCTAACCCGATGAATACCTCATGGGTCTTATTCTGGATTGCATCAATCACATTTTTCATGCAATCCCTGGATACCACCATGTTGTATATCGCCATTCCAGCCATTGCCGATTCGCTGCATCAACCGGTGTTGCATATGGAAATGATCGTCATTTCCTATGTCATCACCGTGGTGGCGTTTACTCCCGTCAATGGCTGGCTGGCCGAACGTTTCGGCGAAAAGAAAACCTATCTGCTGGCAATCGGCATATTTATGCTGGGTTCGCTGTTATGCATCACGGCGAACTCGGTTATCAGTCTGAGCGCTTTCCGTTTTATTCAGGGGATTGGCGGCGCGCTGATGTTGCCTATCATCAGAACCGTGATATTACGCACCACGCCGCAGGCCATGAAGTTGATATTCCTCAACCGGATTACCCTGCTCGGTTTACTGGGAACGATGGTCGGCCCGCTGCTGGGCAGCGTTCTGGTCAACCTGTTTTCATGGCGGATTATCTTTATCGCCAATATTCCGCTGTCGCTGGTCTGTCTGCTGCTGGCGGCGAAACATATTCCCAACGAAACCCTTAGCATCGAGCGGCGGGCCGACCCTTACGGGCTGGTCTTGATGGTATTAATGCTGTTTATGACCGCCTTCACGCTCACCGCAATGCCCAAAAACATCATTTCCACGCCGGTCGCTTTACTGCTTTGTTTATCCGGGACAGGTTTGGCGTTTCTGTACTTCAAACGGGATATCACCCGAAGAGAGGCGCTATTCCCCGCCGAACTGTTTGAAATAAAGACCTTCTCCATCGGTATTCTCGGCGGCATTCTAACTCGGGTGCTGCTGTCGTCCACGCCCGTCGTGCTGTCATTAATGTTGCAAACGACGTTGGACTGCAAACCCGTTGAAACCAGTATTATCCTGCTGCTTTTCTCCACCGGCGCGCTGCTGTCGAAAGTGATTTTTGAACCGATGATTAAGCGCGCGGGCTACCGTAAGCTATTAATGGTTACGACCGGATTTACGTCGCTGTTTATTCTTGCCATGAGTTTCGCCGTGCAGGAAAAATCCATGATGCAGATCGGTATTATCGCCGCCATCCTCGGAATATTGATCTCAACGCTGCACTCGGCGGAAAGTACGCTGGCGTTCAGCAACCTGAGCAATTCCACGTACAATAGCGGCAATAATGTGCTGACCATAACGCAGTTAATCTCCGTTATGGTTAGCATGGCGCTGACCTTTCCGGTGCTGCGATTCCTGTCACACTATGAAGTCGTCTTTAAGCTAAACAGCTTCAGCCTGCTGTTTCTGTTGCTGGGTATTGGATTACCGATTTGCTGCCTGGTGTTCAAGCATTTAAATGAAGAGGACGGCCACCATTTCATTCACGGGCGTTAATTCAGGTTCCCGCTTTACGGAACGTCAGGTTAAAGCGGTACATTTCCGGCAGATACGCCGGCACCGACCCCGGCTTCAACGGCAACACGCCATGATAACGCAACCGGGATGCGCCGCCCCAAACGACCACATCGCCGTGCGCCAGCGGCAAACGCTGCGCCCGCTCGCTGCGCGTCATACCGCCAAAGAGGAACACCGCGTTTAAGCCCAGAGAAAAAGAGACGATCGGCTGCCGAAGATCATGTTCATCTTTATCCTGATGCAAAGATAAGCGGGCGCCGACATCGTAACGGTTAATCAGGCAGGCATCCGGGGTGAAATCGGCAAAACCGGCCTCGCGGGCGGCATCTTTCGCCAGTTTCTCAAAGAGCGCCGGCATCGCCGGCCAGCGCTGTCCGCTGAGCGGATCAAACGGAGAATAACGATAGCCCGTTTCATCCGTTACCCAACCCAGCGGGCCACAGTTGCTCATGGCTACCGACATGGTATAGCCGCCCGGCGTTACCATGTGGCGAAACGGCGCCCGCGCGGCGACCGCATTAATCGCCGACATCAATGCCGGCGCCCGATCATAAGCAAACCCGCGCAGAATGACCGCGCCTGGAGCCAGTTGTTCCGTGCGGCGTTGCGGTTCGTCCTGCTCAAACAGATCAAGATTCATGGTGTTGCGATCCCCCCGCTTCTTTTGCCAATAGCGTTCTCTTGCGTTCCACGCCCCAGCGATAACCCGACAACGTTCCATCCTGACGCACCACCCGATGGCAGGGGATGGCCACCGCCAGCCGATTGGCCGCGCAGGCGCCCGCCACCGCACGAACCGCGGCAGGAGAACCAATTCTGGCGGCAATGTCGCTATAGCTGGCCGTCTCTCCGGTTGGGATATCCCGCAACGCCTGCCATACCCGCTGCTGAAAAAGCGTGCCGCGGATATCCAGCGGCAGCGCCAGCCCGATTTCCGGCGCATCGACAAACCCCACCACCTGCGCCATCCGTTGTTCAAAGCCGGTATCGCCGCCCACCAGTTGGGCATTGGCGAACATATCCTGCAACTCTTTCACCAGTTGCCCAGGGTCGTCACCCAATAGAATAGCGCAGATCCCCCGCTCGCTTTCCGCCACCAGAATATCCCCCAACGAACAGACGCCGACGGCAAAATAGATCGTCATCCCTTTCCCTTTATGTTGAAACGTTTTCGGCGTCATCCCCAATTGCGCATTGGATTGCGCATAAAAGCGCCCGTTGGCGCTGTAACCGGCATCCAGTATCACGTCGGTAACCGGGCTGTTTTTCAGCAGTTGCTTACGAAGCTGCTGCTGGCGATGGGCTTTGGCATACTGTTTGGGCGTAACGCCGGTGATGGCTTTAAATAAACGGTGGAAGTGGAAGGGGCTTAATCCCACGCCTTTCGCCAATGCCTTCAATTCAGGCGCTTTTTCCGCCTGTTCGATAATCCGGCAGGCCTGAGCAATTTGCCTGGCATGCTGTTCTTCGCGCGATATCCGCCCCTGGCGGCAACGCTTGCAAGGCCGAAATCCGGCGGCCTGCGCCTCTTCCGCCGAGGCAAAGAACAGCACATTTTCGCGTTTTGGCTGGCGTGATGCGCAGGAAGGCGAGCAATATATTCCCGTCGTTTTTACCGCATAAATAAAACTGCCGTCCGCCGCTTTATCACGCGTGCGCACCGCCAGCCAGCGCGGGTCGTCATTCTGATGGGTGTTATCGACAGGTTTCATGCTCTTCTCCCACATGATAGATTGCGTCATTCTTACCCAAACCATAAGATGCCTACGTCCCCCGAACACGCCCAACTCTTGCTTTTTAATTCCGTGGTCACTGCACGAGACACAGCGGATCAATTTATACTCAGACTCCCGACGCATCATGTTATCACCCCGGCCCATGGAAAAACCTTTATGACATTCGATAGCCAACTGGATTTTAACCGCCAAGCCAAAGAACATCTCTGCGCGCTTAACGATCGTTGGGCTCATCTGATAGCGCATATTGGCGACTGCCGTCATCAAACGGCGCCGCACAGGGAACCCTACGAAGCCTTAATCCGCGCCGTGTCTCACCAGCAGCTTACCGCTCGCGCGGGCGATGCGATGGTGGCTAAACTGCAGCGGCTTCATGACGAGACGGGAAAAACCTTTCCCAGCGCAGAACAAATCGCGGCCTGCTCCAGCGAGACGCTGAGGCAGTGCGGCTTCTCCGCACGCAAAGCCGAAACGCTGCTCGCCATTGCGCAAGGCGCGCTCAGCGGGCTGGTTCCCTCCCTCGAACAAGCGGCGACCATGGACGATGAAACGTTGATCGAACAACTCAGCTCGTTAAAAGGCATTGGGCGCTGGACGGTGGAAATATTTCTGATTTACTCGCTTGAGCGAACGGACATTATGCCGCTGGACGATTTCGGTATTAAGCAGGGGCTACGCTATGTTTACGATCTACAGGCGACGCCGACCCGCCATACGCTGCGCGAACTGAGCCGCGCCTGCCAGCCTTACCGCACCATCGCCTCCTGGTATTTGTGGCGGGCGCCGTCATTACCCGCATACCAGAAATTCAAAGGGACGCTGCGGCAACCCTGCTGACGCTTACCCCTAAAGGCCTATCAGCGCGGACGGGAATTCGCAGACATGCCTCGCGTATCCTTATCCCGCCGGTGAAGAACACGCCCCCGCAGGCTATCGTAGAGCCAGTTGTATGCCACGGTATAAGGCAGGAAAAACAGGAAAAAGCCGATCTCAACCGTCAACGCCTGCCACAGCGTCATATTCAGCATCCACGCCGCCAGCGGCAGGCCGATTAACATGAATCCGCCTTCAAATCCCAATGCGTGGCTTATGCGCACCGGCAAACGCCGTTTAAACCGCTCGGCGGGCCAGAGCCGGTCAAATACCGCGTTATAAATAATGTTCCAGATCATCGCTATGCTGGATAACATGATCGCCAGCGCCCCCATATCAAATAGGGGTTTATCCAGTATCCAGGCTCCCGCCGGCGCACAAATTAACAGCGCGATAAGTTCAAAACCCAGCGCATGGATAATACGTTCGCCTACTGTTTTCTTTTGCATAGCACATTCACTTTTTATCTCGATCATTTGTGACAACTACCTTATTGCGGCGGCTGTTGTTAGCCGCGCCAACCTTATTTTCATCGTAATAACTGATAGAATAAAATTAGAAACCATCGAAAAAAGCGATAAGGTGAGCTATGCGTTATTCCCCGGAATCCTTACTGGCGTTCATCGCGACCGTCAACACCGGATCATTTTCGGCCGCCGCCCGGCATTTGCGTAAAAGCCAGTCCACCATCAGCAGCGCTATCGCCAATCTGGAAGCGGATTTAGGGTTGAGACTGTTCGATCGCGCCGGACATCAACCGATTTTGACGCCGGCAGGCAAAAAGATACTGGCTCATGTGCAAGCTATCCTTTCCGCCAGCGAGGCCCTCGATGAACTGGCGATCCGGCTGGCCGACAATATTGAGCCTCGGTTGACGTTCGTGCTGTCTGATACCTGGAAAACCATGCATTACGAACCGGTGCTGCAACGCTTCGCACAGCGTTTTCCTGATATTGAGTTTGAATGTTTGATTGCAGAAGACGACGATGTCATTGATTTGCTGCAATCTCAGCGCGCCCATGTCGGGCTGGTGCGGGCACAATCCACTTACCCGCCGGATATCGCGGTCGCCCGATCGCAGATAAAAACAGAAATGGCGGTATTCGTTGCGGCGACTCACCCGCTAGCCACCGAAAAAAAGGTGACCCGCAGCCGGCTAGCCACCGTGCGCCAGCTTTATCTGAACACTTATAAACGCAACAATAGGTTGCAGGCCGAAGGCGTGGTCTGGTCTGCGCCATCCTACCTTATGCTGCTGGAGATGGCGGAACAGGGTTTCGGATGGAGCATCCTGCCTCGCTGGCTGGTATCACAATTCGGCCACCAAAACCTGGTAGAACTGGCCGTCGCAGGCTGGCCGCAACTCATTGATGTGGATATCGCCTGGTCTAAGCGCTATCCTCCCGGCCCGGCGGGTTTATGGATGATTGATAATCTGTTGGCTCAACAGGAAAACGGCGCGGCGTCACCGGCAAAACCGGGATCCATGCAATAGCGGGCGGCTAAAACGCTTCGTTTATATATACCCGTCATACTTCAAGTTGCCTGTGCGTTGGCTTTGTTACTCGGCCCATTCATAGACCTCGCCCCGTTGGGGCCGCCGCTCGCGGCGTTCAAAACGACAACGTTTTGTCCTGCAACTCGCATTATTTCGGGTATATTATTTAGTCCTTAACGTAATAAATTTAAAAAATAAGGACGCTAATAAAATTATTATTACTTGCAATCACTCTGATTATTTTAATTAAATAATTTAATTAACTGATTTAATATGCCTGATATTAATAATTCATTCTCTTTGATTACAACTATTTTACTTTCTCCCCTGGCTGAAAATAAAAGATATTTACGGAATTTTTTACCAATTATGTGATGTGGCAAAGTAGTTCGGCACGGTATAAAACCCTACTATTATAGGGATTATTACTTTTGTATTCGTGCCTAATGAGTATGCAGCAATGATATACCCGACCTTTCAAGTTGCCGGTGCGTCGGTTTCCCTGAATGACTCGGCCGCCGCCCTCCCGCATCTTGGAAAAATCGCCGGGAGCGTTTTTTAACCACGCGGAGCATTGGCCCACCGGAGGCGGGCAAGAGAGCCCGCCAGAAATCGATTGGGTATAACGCCTGATACAAAGGTCATTGTCATTAATAATGAAACTTGAATCATATCGGATGCAAGCCTACTAATATAATGCGAACGCAAGTGAGAAAAAAATGTCGACTAAACCCTTTTATTACCAAGATCCTTTTCCGCTAAGTAAGGATGACACCGAATATCGCCTTCTCAGCAGCGACTTTGTTTCTGTTACTCAGTTTGAAGGCCAGGACATCCTGAAAATCGAACCGGAAGCGCTTACCCTCCTCGCCCAGCAAGCCTTCCATGACGCCGCCTTCTTTCTTCGCCCTTCTCATCAGCAGCAGGTCGCCAGCATTCTTCACGACCCGGAAGCCAGCGAAAACGATAAATATGTCGCACTGCAATTTCTGCGCAACTCTGAAATCGCCGCCAAAGGTATTCTGCCGACCTGTCAGGATACGGGCACCGCGATTATTGTCGGCAAGAAAGGCCAGCGGGTCTGGACCGGCATCAATGACGCCGAAGCGCTGTCCCGCGGTGTTTACAACACCTTCACCGAAGATAACCTGCGCTACTCGCAGAACGCCCCGCTGGATATGTATAAAGAGGTGAATACCGGCACCAACCTGCCGGCGCAGATCGACCTCTACAGCACCGAAGGCGAAGAGTATAAATTCCTGTTTGTCAGCAAAGGCGGCGGCTCCGCCAACAAAACCTATCTGTATCAGGAAACCAAAGCGCTGTTGACCCCGGAGAAACTGAAAAACTTCCTGCTGGACAAAATGCGCTCGCTGGGCACGGCCGCCTGCCCGCCGTACCATATCGCCTTTGTCGTCGGCGGCACCTCCGCCGAAACCACGCTCAAAACCGTGAAGCTGGCCTCCACCAAATATTATGATGAACTGCCGACCGAGGGTAACGAACACGGCCAGGCTTTCCGGGATCTCGCGCTTGAACAGGAATTGCTGCAAGCGGCGCGCGATCTGGGGCTGGGCGCGCAGTTCGGCGGTAAATATTTCGCCCACGACGTGCGCGTTATCCGTCTGCCGCGCCACGGCGCTTCATGCCCGGTCGGCATGGGCGTATCCTGCTCGGCTGACCGTAATATCAAGGGGAAAATCAACAGCAAAGGGGTCTGGCTGGAACAGCTGGAACACAATCCGGGCAAATATATCCCCGAAGAGTTACGTCAGGCGGGCGAAGGCGAAGCGGTCAAGATTAACCTTAACCGCCCGATGCCGGAAATCCTGAAAGAACTGTCGCAATACCCGGTTTCCACCCGCCTTTCCCTGACCGGCACCATCATCGTAGGCCGTGACATCGCGCACGCCAAAATGAAAGAACGGCTGGACAACGGCGAAGGTCTGCCGCAATACATTAAAGATCACCCGATCTACTACGCCGGCCCGGCGAAAACCCCCGCAGGCTATGCTTCCGGTTCATTAGGCCCGACAACCGCCGGACGCATGGACTCGTACGTGGATTTACTGCAGGCCAACGGCGGCAGCATGATCATGCTGGCGAAAGGCAACCGCAGCCAGCAGGTGACCGATGCCTGTCACAAACACGGCGGTTTCTACCTCGGCAGCATCGGCGGACCGGCGGCCATTCTGGCGCAGAACAGTATCAAGAGCCTGACCTGCGTGGAATACCCGGAACTGGGCATGGAAGCGGTGTGGAAAATTGAAGTGGAAGACTTCCCGGCCTTTATTCTGGTTGATGATAAAGGCAATGACTTCTACCAGATGATCCAGAGCGCCAAATGCACGAAATGCGCTTAAGCGCTCATCGCTGATACGCAATAGTTAGCATGTTAATACCCCGGCATTCATTGCCGGGGTATTAGATTGCTGACAACCTGCGAAACAGTGCCATTGATTACCCCCACCCAGCCGCCCCCTTGCCAGGGGGTGGCGCTAATCCATTAAAAAACCGGATTTTCCCCCGCCCCTGGGACTGTCTCTTAGTCACATTTTTATGCGGACTTGGAGATAGTTTCGTGCGCCACAATGCCGCTATTTTCATGCTGCCTCGCAGCACGCGCCCGACATAGGGGGCTCAAACGCCAGCCCCCTATGAACCCCGGCTTCCGGCTAAATTATGTCGCTGCGCGATGCCTTCGTCGGTATCAGGCTTAACGGACCGCTTGCGACACGTTCCATACGTGGCGCAAGCTTTCGCCGCGTCCGTGCGGCTCATCCTAAGCCTGCTATCTCCTCAGCATAATTTCTTACGCCGGATAACGGCAAACCCCTCATAGCCCCTATATTTGTGTATAAGAAACAGCCCTTGGGAAGGGGAGGAGCGGGGTGAGGTTAGAACCAAATGGTTGGTCATCCAACTCGGTATTTTTACCTTATGCCCTTCATTAACCAGGCTAAAACCAACCCGTCGACTGCCGTCATGAGAACGATTTTCCTTTATTCCCGGTCGCCCACGTAAATAATGTATTTTAAATACCTATTTCTGGTCAGCCTGTTCGCCGGTTTGTAGAATACGGCAATCAGTTGATACCAAGGGGTGAAGATGCAAGATCTCATTTGTTATAAAAAAATGCCGCCGTGGAACAGTGCTACCCTCCCCGCCGCCTTTCAGGAAAAACACCAGACCAAAGAAGGAACCTGGGCTAAGCTCGTCATCCTGCAGGGAGAAATGACCTTTTCTCTGTTACACGAAAACGGGGAAGCCAAAGAGACATTTCACTTCTCGCAACACAATCAGCCGCCATTTATCGAACCGCAAGCATGGCACCGCATCGTTTCCTTTTCTGACGATCTGGAATGCCAGTTGAGCTTTTTCTGCACGCCGGAAGATTTCTACCCGAAGAAATACGAACTCTCCCGCACGCATTCCGAGGTCATCAACGCCATGCAATTCATCCAGCCCGGCAAAGCGCTGGATTTAGGCTGCGGCGGCGGACGTAACGCGCTGTATTTAAATCTGCGCGGTTTTGATGTCACCGCCTGTGACAAAAACGCTCACAGCATTGAGGCGCTAAATGAGATCGTCAAAAACGAAGCGTTAGAGCACATTCAGGCCCACGTATACAATATCAACCTAGCGGAAATCAAAACGCGGTACGATTTTATTCTCTCGACCGTGGTCTTTATGTTCCTGGAACGCGACCGCATTCCGTACATTATTCGCAATATGCAGGCGCAGACGACGCAGGGCGGATATAACCTGATCGTCGCCGCCATGTCGACCGATGACTACCCTTGTCCTATCCCGTTTTCCTTCACGTTTAAAGCGGGCGAACTAAAGAACTATTATGCCGATTGGCAGATCGTCAAATACAACGAAGACCCCGGCGAGCTGCACAAAACCGACGAGAACGGCAACCGGATAAAGCTGCGCTTCGCCACGCTGCTGGCGAAAAAACCTTAAGCACCGCAATCCGCTTGCCCAAAGGCGAAATTTTACCCGCCTCACCGCATCTCATTGAGATAAATAAAATGGTCGGTGCTGAAACGGTGATGCGCCAGGATCACCGGCACCGCGCTCTGATCGAAAGAGATTTCGTCAATCACCATAATGGCATGGGGTTCGGAGAGTTCAAGCAGCGTCAGATCCTCCGGCGTCGCCAGCGCGGCCGTTAACTGTTCCCGCACCGCGGCCACCCGCACCCCGTAATGCTCCAGCAGAAAGCGATACAGTAATTCCGGCACCTGATCCGCCGCCGGGAAGTCAGGGAAGTGCAACGCCGGCAGCACCATGACTTCATGCATGGCGGCAATGCCCTGCACCCGCCGCAAACGCTTCAGGCGGATAACCTGCTCCGACGGTGAAATTTGCAGCCTGGCGGCTTCCTCCGCGCTGGCGGTAGCCACCTGATAATCCAGCAATCGGGTTTCCGAATGAACCAAAGCGCCGTCTTTGCCATGCAGGCGAAAATATTGAAAGAAATGGCTGAGATTGTGCAGCGGCGCCCAGCCGGTCACCACCGTTCCGGTCTTACGCCGGCGCATCAGCATGCCTTCGTCGGTCAACGCCGCCAGCGCCTTGCGCACCGTTCCCACCGAAACGCCGAAATCCGCCGCCAGCGCCTGTTCTCCCGGCAACACCGAGCCCGGCGCCAGCTGCCCCATCAGGATGGCTTCACTGATATGACGTTTCACCACTTCATATAAACGCGCGCCTTCATATTCATTTAATCGGCTAAAGCGGCTGACTTCCTGTTCATGTTTTTGCTGCACCATTACTGATTACCTCTTGACCAAAGGCACTAACTGAATTATCTATAAACTATATAGAAATAAAAAATCGAGTCTAGCATGTCGTATAAGAAAAAAATATCGACGTTGTCCAACGCGACGCGACAGCCATCCGCACAAGCCGCCGACGATAAAAAACTGGACGCGGCCCTGGCGTCATTGCCGCAGGACGAACAAGCCATACTACACGATCTCCAGCGCATGCTGGCGGTCGATACCTGCTTTCCCCCCGGGCAGGGTTACCCGGCCTTTGCCGATTTGATGGAAGAAATACTCGCCCCTCTGGGGTTCGCCTGCTCCCGCGTCGACGTTCCTGAAGCGCTATGGCAAGTTCCCGACGGCAGTGCACAGGGCGCACGAACCAACCTGATAGCCGCGTTGCCGTCAAATGCGGCGGAAAATTGCAATCTCTACTTTCATGTCGATACCGTTCCCCCCGGCGACGGCTGGCATTTTCCGCCTCTGGCCTTAACGCAACAGGATGGCAAGTTATTTGGCCGCGGCAGCGCGGATATGAAAGGCACCATCGTCGCCACCTTAGCCGCCCTGCGCGCCGCACAGCGCTTCGATCTGCCTTTACATTTCAACCCGGTATTGCTGCTGTGCACCGATGAAGAAGGGGGGCTGTATCCCGGCATCCGCTATCTGGCGGAACAACGGCTTTTCCACGGTCACATGCTGAGCTTCAACGGCGGCGCGGTGCCCCGGATCTGGGCCGGATGCTTCGGCAGTTTCGATCTTGCCATTCAGGTGACGGGGCGCGCGGCCCATTCCGGCGATCCGCTCGGCGGCATTAACGCCATCGAAGAGAGTCTGCCGTTATTGAACGCGCTGTATGCATTGAAACAGAAGGTAGAGCAAAGAACCTCGGCCATGCCTGCGCCGCCGCACTATCAGGGCGCGCCGCTCACCTCCCGCCTCACGATCGCGCTCGCCAAAGGAGGAAGCAAAGGCTCCACCATTCCGGCGCGCTTCGAACTGTTGATCAACCGTCGCTACTCGCCGGAAGAGACCTTCGACCAGGCGCTGGCAGAGATCGTCGACTGCATCGAACAGGCGATGTCCGGTTCACGGGCGCTCGCGGTTGAGCATCACCTCATCGGCCATCTTGCCCCGGTCGACGACCCGACCGGCCCGCATTGGCCGCGCTGGTTGTCCGCGCTGAGCGTGGGATTTGGTTTCCATGCCGATGAGTTCCGCGCCTGGGGATCGTCCACCAGTTCCGATATGGGATGGGTACAACAGGCTGGCGTGCAGGAAATCCTATTGGGCGGGCTGGCGCGCCCGGATAACCACATCCATGCCGCCGATGAATATACCACCATGCCGGATCTTATCGCCCTGTCACGCGCGATCCTGGCTTATCTGGCCCGCGACTTCGAGCCAAACCCGACCTTTGATATCTCCCCACCAGAGAGGAAAACACCATGACCACCGGGAAAACCACTTTCAACCGTCGTCAGTTCATCATCGGTTCATCATGTTTAGCCAGCGCGGCCATGTTGCCATGGTCGATGTCGGCGGCGGCGGCCGATGCGGTCAGTTCCACGCCGGCCAATGGCACGCCGCGCCGGGGCGGCGTACTGCGGTTCAGCGTCGATCAGGGCGCCAACGTCATCCATCCTCACCGGGTACGGGTAAACCCGGAATATCTGCTGGCGGAACTGTTATATAGCGGGCTGACCCGCCTGACGCAAAATATGCAGGCGGAAGGCGATCTGGCCGAATCCTGGCAATCCAACCCGGAACTGACGCAGTGGACTTTCAAGCTGCGCGACAACCTCAAATTTCATGACGGTTCCGCCTGCACCGCACAGGACGTGGTGGCGAGTTTCAACGCCATTCTTAATCCCGATAACGCCTCGCCCGCGCTGCATAATGTCGGCCCCATCGATAGCGTGACCGCCAGCGACGACCATACCGTCATTATCACCACCACGGGCGCGTATGCCGATTTACCCGTCGCGCTGGCCTATCCCGACGCCAAAATTATCCCGGCGGCCATCGCGCAGGGCGATCTTGAACGTCTCAGCAAGGAAGCGATCGGTACCGGTCCATTTAAGCTGCTCTCTTTCGAACCTGCCCGCCTGATCGTCGTGGAGCGCAACCCCGATTATTACGATCCCGCCCGTCCCTATCTGGATCGGATAGAAATCGTGGTCTATCCGGATCCGATTGCGGAAAGCTCCGCCCTGCGCTCAGGTGATATCGACCTGATGATGGCGGCCCAGACAACCGAATTTACCCGGCTGTCCCGCACGCCGGGCATCATTCCGCTGCGCATCGCCTCCGGCCAGTTTTTGAACGTCAACATGGGATGCGATCAAAAGCCTTTCAATGACGTACGCGTCCGTCAGGCGCTGGCCCTGTGCGTCGATCGTCAGGCGATGGTCGATTTTGTCGCCGAAGGATACGGCGCGCCCGGTAATGACAATCCCTTAAGCCCGGCCTATCCATTTTATAAAGCGATCCCGCTTAAGCAGGCCGACTATGCCAAAGCCAAAGCGCTGCTGACCGAAGCCGGTTATCCCAACGGTTTGGATCTCACGCTGATTGCCTCCGACAGGCCCGCTACCCGTACCCAGTTGGGGATCGCTTTGCGCGAGATGTGCAAACCGGCGGGGATCCGTATCGAGGTCAAAACCATGGCCAACAGCACCTATCTTGATCAGGTCTGGAAGAAAAATAATTTCTATGTCGGTTTCTATAATATGCAACCCACGCCCGACGCGGTGTTTTCCCTGCTTTACACCTCGGAGGCGGCCTGGAATGAAACCCGCTGGAACAACCAGGAGTTCGACCAGCAGATCAGGCAGGCCAGAGAAACCGCCGATCCCGCGCAACGCGGCGCGTTCTATGCCAGGGCGCAGGAGTTGATGAATGAGCAGGTTCCCTCATTGATTCCGACCTTCTTCGATCTGCTGTCCGCCAGCCGCGACTACGTCGCGGGCTATCAGTTGAATCCGCGCGGCGCGGTGTTCCGCCTTGATCACGTCTGGCTGACCGCCAACGCGCCGGCGCGTCGGTAACGGGGAGGCAGTGTGACCGCAAGCTATCTGCTAAAACGATTTTTACTGGTGATCTATACCTTGCTGGTGGTTTCACTGCTGGTGTTCGGCATTACCCAACTGCTTCCCGCCGATGCCGCCGTCACCCTGCTGGGGCAAAACGCCACGCCGCAGGCATTGGCGGCGGTGCGGGAACGGCTAGGGCTGGACGCACCGGCCTGGTGGCAATATTGGCAATGGCTCAAAGGTATCGTCCAGGGCGACTGGGGCATTTCCATGCGCAGCGGACTGCCCGTCGCGCCGACTCTGCTTACCGCCCTCTCCCGTTCGCTGCTGCTGGCGGCCTGTGCGCTGACGCTGATGCTGATTATCGCTATTCCACTTGGGATCTGGGCGGCAATACGACAGGGGAAAATGGCGGATATGCTGGTCGGCGTGCTGTCGTATGTCGGGGTGTCTTTTCCCGAGTTCGTGACCGCCACCCTGCTCCTGCTGCTCTTTGCCGATATCTGGCAGTGGTTGCCCGCCACCGGTTATGTCCCCCTG
Organism: Brenneria goodwinii; assembly: GCF_002291445.1. Lineage (NCBI taxonomy): Bacteria > Pseudomonadati > Pseudomonadota > Gammaproteobacteria > Enterobacterales > Pectobacteriaceae > Brenneria > Brenneria goodwinii. The sequence continues at coordinate 3,236,249 of NZ_CP014137.1, forward strand.
ACGGAAGATCTGCTCGGCGGCATTCGCCATCTGATCCTGCCTTCGGTCACCGTGGCGCTGATTCTGGTTGCTCACGTTTCGCGCATGGTGCGCTCCGAAATGGTCGACGTGCTGCAAACCGACTATATCCGGGCCGCCTATCTGAAGGGATTATCGCGCCGCCGCATCCTATGGCGTCATGCGCTGCGTAACGGACTGATGCCCACGATCACCATCGTCGCGCTGGATGTCGGCTATCTGCTGGGCGGTATCGTCGTAGTGGAAGAGATCTTCGCGATCCCCGGTATCGGCAGAGAATTGATCGTCGCCGTGCAATCACGGGATCTGCCGACCATTCAGGCTGGCGTCATGATTCTGGCGGCCACCTATTCCATCGTTAATTTCCTGGCCGACCTGGCATATATCACTCTGGATAAACGGATCCACTATGCCTGATCTCATTAAACAGCTGCTTCGATCTCCGCAGGGCGCCACCGGCAGCCTGATTCTGTTGCTGGCGCTGGTGATGGTATGCGGCGGCAAACACCTTGCCCCCTACGACCCGGAAAGCCTGTCGCTGCTGGCGCGCTATCAGGCGCCCAGCCTGCAACACTGGTTCGGCACCGATCAGCTTGGGCGCGATATTTTCAGCCGCGTCATGTCCGGCGCCAGAGCCACTATCCTGCTCTCTTTGCTGGCGACGTCGCTAGCCATGCTTATCGGCTCCGCCATCGGCACCACCAGCGCCTATCTGGGCGGGCGCATTGATGAAGCCATCATGCGCACCATGGACGCCATTATGTCCATTCCCAGTTTGCTGTTCGCCCTGCTGATCGTCAGTACGCTCGGTCAGAGTAGCCTGAATGCCGTACTGGCTATCACCATCGCCTTTATTCCCGGCATGGTGCGCATCGCCCGCAGCGTCTCCCTCTCCGTGCGCCAGCAGGATTACATCAACGCCGCCATCGCCAGAGGCGAAAATACCGGCTACATCATTGTGCGGGAAATGCTGCCCAATATCATCGCCCCCATCATCGTCGAGGCCACCATCCGCGTCGCCTTCGCCATTATGCTGTTCGCTACGCTGAGCTTCCTCGGCCTTGGCGCGCAGCCGCCGGAGCCGGAATGGGGGCTGATGGTGTCCGAAGCCCGCGCCTATTTCTTCAACGCCCCGTGGATGATGCTAATCCCCGGACTCGCCATCGCCATCGTCGCCATCGGTTTCAACCTGCTGGGCGACGGCCTGCGCGACGTACTCAATCCAAGGAGCCGCCGATCATGACGCCGGATATCGACCACGCGGCAAATACGCCGGTTCTGTCAGTGGAAAACTACAGCCTCGACTACCTGCTGCCCCGGGGGGATGTGCTGCATGTGTTGGATAATATCAATCTGTACGTTCGGCATGGCGAAGTCGTCGGGTTGGTTGGGGAATCAGGCTCGGGGAAAACCACGCTGGGCTGGTCCATCATGCGCTATCTGGCCGCCAACGCCAGAGAGCAAAGCGGCGCGATCCGCCTGCTTGGCGACGATCTGCGGCAAATGCCGCAAACGCAAATTGAATCGCTGCGCGGCGGCCGGCTGGGAATGATTTTCCAGGATCCCAGCGCCGCGCTGAACCCAACGCTGTCATTGGGCGAACAGATCACCGAAGTGTTAATTCGCCACCGCCGGTTGGATCAGCGTCAGGCTAACGAGCTGGCGATCCAGCTAATGCAAGACGTTGAGCTCAAGCAACCGCGGGAAATGATGAAGCGCTATCCGCATCAGGTTTCCGGGGGGGAAAAGCAGCGCATTCTGATCGCCGCCGCGTTTGCCTGCCGGCCGGCGTGTCTCATCTTTGATGAACCGACCACCGCGCTTGATGCGATCAGCGCGTCGCAAATCCTCCAGCTATTTGAACGCCTGCGCGAAGAAACCGGCGTCGCGGCGCTGTATATTTCTCACGATCTGGCGCTGGTGTCGAAAGTCGCCGACCAGGTCTGCGTGCTGGAAAAGGGCCGCATTATCGAACAGGCGCCGGCCCGGCAACTCTTCCGCCATCCCCAGCATGACTACACGAGGAGTCTGGTGCGCGCGGCGCCCGATCCCCATTGCCGTCTGCTGACGCATGAGGACATGGCAACCAAGCGCGAACCGCTGTTGAGTCTGGAGAAACTGACCATTTCCTATGGCCGCCACGGCCTGCTGGACAAGCTATTGCAGCGTTCATCCGGGCAGACCAAAGCCGCGGACGATATCAACCTGACCATTCACCGTGGAGAGATCGTCGGCGTCGTCGGCGAGTCCGGTTCGGGAAAATCATCGTTGGCTAAGGCGCTCACCGGGCTGGTGCCGTTCAACGGCAAGCTGGATTTTCGCGGGTATAACCTGTTCGGCGCGGCCGAAATGGATAAAGATTATCGCCGTCGGGTACAGATGATTTTTCAGCATCCCGATGCCTCGCTTAACCCGCGCCAGCGCATTGGCGAAATCATCGCCCGCCCGCTGCGGCTATACGGCCTTCCCAAAGGGGAAACCGAGCCGCAGGCGGTTGCCCGGCTGCTGGCAGAGGTCCGTTTGCCTGCCGATGTGGCGCAGCGTTTTCCCCATGAGTTGTCCGGCGGGCAGAAACAGCGGGTCGCCATCGCCAGAGCCTTTGCCTATCCGCCGGAGCTGGTGATCTGTGATGAGATTACGGCCGCGCTGGATGTCTCGGTACAGGCCACCATTATTGAACTGTTGCTTAACCTGCGCCGCCGCTACGGTACGGCCTACCTATTTATTACCCATGACCTCAACCTGATCCGCCAGATTGCCCATCGGGTTGCCGTGATGTATCGCAGCGAGTTGCTGGAGATCCTGCCCGGAGAGGACATGGCCGACAGCGCCAAACACCCCTATACGCAAGCATTACTGGCCGCCGTTCATGTGCCGGAACATTGATAACCTCATGATAAATAAGAGTACATTATGACATCAGAACAACTATTGACATCCATCGACACACAATATTGCCTGAATTTTTTGGCTAGCATGGTGCAACATAAAAGCTATAGCGCCACCGAGGGAGAACGCAGGCTGGCCGACTATATGGTGGAACAAATGCGGGCTCTGGGATTAAGCGCAGAGCTGCAACCCGTTCCCGGCGAGCGTTACAATGCCATCGGTACGCTGCACGGCGCCGGCGGCGGCAACAGCCTGCTATTCAACGGCCACCTGGACACCAACCCCGTCACCGAAGGCTGGACCGTCGACCCTTGGGGCGGCAAGATTGACGATACCTTTATTTATGGTATCGGCGTCTCCAATATGAAGGCCGGCGACGCCGCCTATTTCTGTGCGCTGAAAACCCTGATTGACGCCGGCGTCAAACTGAAAGGCGATGTTGTCCTGACCTACGTGGTGGGCGAGCTTCAGGGAGGCATCGGCACGATTGCCGCCATCGAACAGGGGATCAAGGCGGATTACTTTATTAATGCCGAACCGACCGATTTGCAGGCGCTGTCCATGCACGCGGGCTCGCTGATGTTTACCATCGAACTGGTGGGAGATACCCGCCATCTGTCCAAACGGGAAGAGGCGGTTGACGCCATCATGGCGGCGGTCGAGCTGATTCCGCAGATCAATACCATGACCTTTTCCGGCGCGAAAAGCCCCGAACATCTGAAAATCAACCGTGCCCATATCGGTACGGTGCATGGCGCGCTGGGGCGCGATCTGGAAGAGTGGCGTCCGCCCCAGGTGGCCGATTTTGTTCGTATGAAAGGCTCCGCCCGTTTTGCGCCCGGCCAAACCGTGGCAAGCGTGCTGGACGATCTGCAAAGCAAGCTGGATCGGCTGACCGAGAAGTACCCTGGTTTACAGGCGACGCTATTCGATGACGGCAAGCGGGATCGCCCCACCATGCTGCCGTTTGAAGTCTCGCCCTCTTCACGCATCGTGCAGGCGGTCAATCGGGCCTATCAAACCATTCGCGCAGAAAAACAGCCCACCGGCGCAATTACGCCGCCGGCCTTCTACGGTACCGACGCCGCCCACTTTTACCAGATGTTGGGCATGGAAGGCATCGTTTGCGGACCGGGAGGAAAATTCAATACCATGCCGGACGAGCGGGTGCATATCACGGATTTCCTCGACATGATTCGCATCTATATGTTGGCGATCCTGGATATCTGCCAACCCGTGGAGGCCTGATGAGCGACGTAAATCATGCCGCCCTGGCCCGCATTCGGGCGGCGATGAACTCGGCGCAAGCCGAGCTCCTGATCGTCGACCAGGGGGAACTCCTGGCCTGGCTGACCGGCTATAGCGTATCTGAAACCCTGTACCGCGCCTGCCTGGTTCCGCTGCAAGGCGAACCCTGGATGGTGCTGCGCCAGTTGGATGAAGCGCCCTGCCGCCAAAGCAGCTGGCTGCGGGAGATCGTGACCTTCGACGACCACCAGTCTCCCTGGCAATGCGTGGCGGACAGCATAGAGGCAAAAGGATACGGACGCGGCAGGCTCGCCGCAGACTTCAACTCTTACGGTATGACCGTACACAACTGGCGGCAGTTGCAGAAGTCTCTGCCCGCTGCGCACTGGGTTGATATGACCGGCGTCAGCGACCAATTACGACAGGTCAAATTTCCGCAGGAATTGGCCTGCCTGCAGCAGGCGGCCGATATCGCCGATCGCGCCATGTCGGCGCTGACCGAACAGGTCAGAAGCGGCTGGCGGGTACGGGATGCGGCGGCGCTGGCTGCCGCCTGCTTCTTGCGGGACGGCGCGGACACCGGCGAAACCGGGCCTATCGTCTGCGCGTGCAGCGACAACGGCTTTCTGCATAACAGCAATCACGATCATCGTCTGGCGGCCGGCGACATTCTGCATGTCGAACTGATCCCGAAAGTCAGCCATTACAGCGCCCGCATCATGCGGCCGATATTTATCGGCCAGCCAACGGCGCGGCAGCAGCAGGTGGCGCATCAGCTGATTGAACTGCAGGATCGGCAGCTAGCGATGATGACCCCGGACACGCCGGCCAATGAAGTGGATGCGTTACTGCGCGAGGGCGTTCTGGCCGCGGGCTTACGCCGCGCCTACGGCAACGTCACCGGCTATGCGTTAGGATTGTATACCCGCACGCCCAGACCCAGCGATTTTTCATACTGCTTTACGCCGGCGGCAAACTGGCGGCTGGAAGAGAATATGGTTTTCCATATGTATGCGTCGGCTCAGGGGATCGCCTTTAGCGAAACGGTACAGGTGACGTCTCAGGGAGGAAAACGCCTGAGCCGATTGCCCAGGCAGGCGTTTATTGCGCCATATTGATATATGGCGCGTTATCTTGAAGCAAGAAAATTAGCTGGCTTTGCGTTCCGTGGCCTGGCGATAAGCCATGATGTCTTCAATCGTCAATACCGGCATATTATGCTGTTTGGCAAAGGCGATCACTTCCGGCGCGCGCGCCATCGAGCCGTCATCGTTAGTCAGCTCACACAGTACGCCAGCCGGTTTCAGCCCCGCCAGCGTAGCCAAATCGACCGACGCTTCCGTGTGTCCGCCACGGGTTAATACGCCGCCCGGCTGAGCGCGCAACGGGAAAACATGCCCGGGATGACTCAAGTCGCTCGGTTTGGCATCGTCGGCAATCGCCGCACGGATGGTAGTGATACGGTCTGCGGCGGAAACCCCGGTGGTGACTCCATTTGCCGCTTCAATCGTGATGGTGAATGCGGTTTGATAGTGGCTGGAGTTATGCTCCACCATCATCGGCAATTCCAGTTGCTGGCGGCGTTCTTCCGTCAGGCACAGGCAAACAATGCCGCTGCCGTGGCGGATCGTCAGCGCCATCTGTTCCACAGTCATGTTTTCAGCCGCAAAAACCATGTCACCTTCGTTTTCACGATTTTCATCGTCCAGCACCAACACACCACGGCCTTGACGCAGGGCATCAAGCGCACGTTCTACACGTTCAAGCGGATTGCCGAATTCAGAAAGTAATGTCTGATTCATGGTAAAAAACCTCAATGTTAATATGGATTACCAGAACCAGGGCGAGATTAAGGAGTCGCCATCGCAACAAATTGCGTTGCAATGACTAAAAAATAACGCGAGTGGATATAATTATATAAAAATATAACTACCCGACAGGTACCGTTACTCTCTCCCGTCCGGACTCTAACCGTCGGCTCCGGAATTACACCGGATCTGCTGACCTCACGCTGGGAAACCAAACTATTCGCCGGTAAACCAAACGGTGAGCGCTCGCGGGCTTCCAACGCGTATATAACAATATACATACGGCTGGTTTACCGCCGGTGGGGAATTACACCCCGCCCTGAGAATAAGCGCAATAACTATAACGCTAATGAAGTAGCAGGGCAATTGATTAGCAACAAGAAATGTGACGCGACGCCACGGAATAATCGCCAGGCGCATCCAGCCAGTATCAGGCGGAAACGTGAAAGATGGCGGGGATAAATGTGAGTTTTAGTTTATCCGGCAACCAACTAGCATTACACTGAACATATGATCATCCGACATAGCATAATCAGGAAAGCGCCATGATTGACACGAAAAAGATTGAACAGATCGCCCGTCAGGTGCATGAGTCCATGCCGAAAGGTATCCGGGAGTTGGGCGACGACGTAGAAAAGAAAATTCGTCAGGTATTACAGGCGCAGTTTAGCCGGCTTGATTTAGTCAATCGCGAAGAGTTTGACGTCCAGACTCAGGTACTGCTGCGCACCCGCGAGAAAATCGCCCGGCTGGAGCAGCGTCTGACCGAGTTGGAAGCAAAGCTCTCCGCCGAAGAGAAACCGGCGCCCGCCGCGACGCCAGACGACGAATAATCTCGTCGTCATTAACGCCTCCGCCCGCCTGGCCGGAGGCGTCGTCTTAATGGAGAGCGAGCTCTCTTTGTTTATGCGGTAGGAAAATCCAAAGTAACGCCAGCACAATAAGCGCATAGAGCGATTTCCAACCGATCATCAATAACAGCGCGCAGCAAAGCAGGCTGCCGATCATCGCCATGACTCTGGCCCGCCCTTTCAGCAATCGCCATCCAGACAGCATGCACAGCAGATAGATCAAAACAAAAATCCCATTCGCATACACGATAAGCTGATCCAGCGGCAATTTCAGCCAGTAAATCAATAAACAACTTATCACACAGCACGACACCACCGCAGACAGCGCATTGGCTGGCGTCTGTCCGGCGGAGAGTTTAGCCAACGAACTGCCCGCCGGCGCCTGCGACCATACCAGGCGGGCAAAGCCTTGCGTATAGATATTCACACCGGCAAAGCAGGCCAGATAGCCGACGATACAGGCAAACCATAGCGCCTGCTCACCAAACAACTGCACGACAATCCGCGGCAATGACGAGGTCGCCACCCATCCTGCGCCATAAGCATGAAAGTGCAACACGGCGACGGTGCATCCCCAGTAAACCGCGCCGGCCACCAACATGCCGATCAGCAACGCCCGGGGAAAATCGCGTTCCGGCACGCGGAACTCCGTCGCCATATGGGCAAAAGCCTCCATGCCGACAAAACACCAAAACATCACAGCCAACGCATCAAAAGTATTCGGCCAGGAAAACTTACTGACTGTCGGCCAATGGATATGGGCCGGCGTAATATTTCCCTGCCACCAGATGGCTACCACCAATCCGACGACCAACAGCGCGATAATGACCTGAATATTGCCGCTCGATCTGGCACTACGCCTCCCCAGCAGCCATATTCCGCCAAGCGTCAGCAACTGCACCAGCAGCAACTCATTCGTGCTCCAGCCAAATGCGGCTTGCCAGAAACCGGCGGCAATTTGTAACGCGGCCGGCAAACCAAGCGGAATAACCGACAAAAATAGCCAGCCGCTAACCCGCGCCAGACGCGGGCCAAAAGCCATGGTGACAAAATGGGCTGTTCCTCCGGCATTGGGAAAATGCTGACCCAGCGCCGCGAATCCAATTGCAATCGGAAAAACAAAAAGAATCAGCAGCGGCCAGGCCCACAGGCTATCCTGCTGGGCAATCTGCGCGACCAGCGCCGGCACCGCGAAAACGCCCGTCCCCAGCAGAGAAGTGGAAAGCAGTCCGACGCCTTGCATCATGCTCAGATCCTGTTTTAATCCTGTTGTTTCACTCACAGCCACTCACCTTATTTTTTCATTGTTTTTCCAAGCCACGCGCCATCAATCCATGCCAATAAAAAAGCCCCCAAAACGGAGGCTTCGTCACGACTCATTGTCTCGCGTCAGGTATTGGCTTTCAATACATCCCGAATTCGCGCTTTGTAAGATTCGACTTTTTGCGGCGTCATCATTCTGCGCTCGTCATCAAGAACCACGCCGCCGACATCATCAGCAATACGCTGCGCCGACTGGAGCATCAGCTTAAAGTTCTGACCGGCATCGCCATAAGAAGGCACCATCATAAACATGGATACGCCGGGAGTGGAAAACTCGGACATTTCATCCGGATTGAATGAACCGGGTTTCACCATGTTAGCCAGACTGAATAATACGGGTCCGCCGCCGGCCGGGTTGACATGACGATGGAAAATATTCATTTCCCCGAACTGGAATCCTGACTGCAACACGCTTTGCAGCAACAGTTCGCCACCGATAACGCCCCCCTGATGCGCGGCGACATGCAGGACCAAAACGGCTTCTTTCGGTTGTTCATCCTGGACGGGTTCGGCGGAATGCAACGGAGAGTGAACCGCCGCGGACTCTTTTTCCTCTTGCTCATGCGTATCGTCCGCAGACAAGGGATCTTCTGAGAATACGGACGGCTCGTGCGACGGCATATCCAGTTTAGGCTCGACGCCCTTGGCGCGGCCATCGCTATGAACCTGCTGCGCGCGCGCGGGATCGACAGGCGTGGTTTCACCTAGCAGCGGATCGTATGACGACTCTGATTGAACAGGCGTCTTGCCAAACGCTGATTTGGCGGCGGGACGCGTGTCCTCATCCGCATGATAACTACCCAGCGAAGGCTCATTCTGCGGCCGCCCGCTCTTCACGCGAACCTCGCCGACGCCCTCATCAAGTTCCTCAAGCGGGGTTTCATCACGCTCATTTTTCAAGCGTTTAACTGGGCGGTCGCGGAAAAGGGACGAGCGCTCTTTACGGCTGGTCCACAAGCCGTGCAGCAACAGCGCTATTATCGCGATCGCGCCAACGACGATTAATATCAGACGCAAGTCCTGCATCATTGCTATCCCAATTGTTTCAATACATTGCCACCGCGGCAAAGACTTATATACCACTAACTCTATTTGCCTGCGTACACAAGTGCAAGTCTGCACGGTACATTATGACAATAAAGATAGATACAACGCATTTTTTTGCTGTTTTTTCATCCAAGTGCCGTCTGGTCAGTATAAAATCATCCCATTATGATGCAGCCATATATAGACAAACAGAGAGCAATGACGCTATGCCTTATTTAAAACCGGTTGATAAACCACGCAGCGGTATCCACTATTTTGTTGAAGGGTGGCGCTTGATTTCGCTGCCCGGTATCCGCCGCTTCGTCATTCTGCCTTTATTAGTGAATATTCTGCTGATGGGCGGCGCGTTTTGGTGGCTCTTCACCCGCCTTGGCGATTGGATCCCGCAGGTCATGAACCACATTCCGACGTGGCTCCAGTGGCTGAGCTACCTCATCTGGCCGATTGCCGTGCTATCCATTTTGTTGGTGTTCGGCTATCTGTTCAGCACGATCGCCAATTTCATCGCGGCTCCGTTCAATGGCCTGCTGGCCGAACAACTGGAAGCGCGCCTAACCGGCCAGCCGCTGCCTGACAGCGGCATTCTGGGGATAGCCAAAGATGTTCCGCGCATTATGAAACGGGAAGTGCAGAAACTGGCTTATTACCTGCCGCGCGCCGTCGTTCTGCTTTTACTCTATTTCATTCCCGGAGTCGGGCAAACCGTCGCTCCCGTGTTGTGGTTCCTGTTCAGCGCCTGGATGCTGGCCATCCAGTATTGTGACTACCCGTTCGATAACCACAAAGTCAGCTTTCCCACCATGCGTCAGGCATTGCGCCGGCATAAGGTCACCAATATGCAGTTTGGGGCGCTGATCAGCCTGTTTACGCTGATTCCTTTTTTAAATTTGGTCATTATGCCGGTGGCGGTTTGCGGCGCGACGGTGCTGTGGGCCGAGTGCTACCGTAGCCTTTCCGCCGTACAGTCAAAACCGTAATGAGAGACGGCGCAACTTGGCTGATGTTTCATGTTGTAATGAAAACATATTTCCTAAGAACATAACGATATAGCAATTCTTTACTTCACTGACGGGTACGAACGAGTATTCTCTCTATGTTCGCAAAAATTTCATACAGTTATAAGGACGGGCTATGAGCAAGATCTACGAAGACAATTCTTTTACAATCGGCCATACGCCGCTGGTTCGCCTGAACCGTATCGGCAACGGACGCATTCTGGCTAAGGTTGAGTCGCGCAATCCCAGTTTCAGCGTTAAATGCCGTATCGGTTCCAATCTGATCTGGGATGCGGAAAAACGCGGAGTGCTGAAAAAAGGCATCGAACTGGTTGAGCCTACCAGCGGTAATACCGGTATCGCGTTAGCCTATGTGGCCGCCGCTCGTGGTTATAAGCTGACGCTGACCATGCCGGAAACCATGAGTATCGAACGACGTAAACTGCTTAAGGCGCTGGGCGCGAAGCTGGTGCTTACCGAAGGCGCAAAAGGCATGAAAGGCGCCATCGCCAAAGCAGAAGAGATTGTCGCCAGCGATCCTGACCGTTTCATATTACTGCAGCAGTTCAGCAACCCCGCCAACCCGGAAATTCACGAAAAGACCACCGGGCCGGAAATCTGGGAAGATACCGACGGCGCAGTTGACGTATTTATCGCCGGTGTCGGTACTGGCGGCACCCTGACCGGGGTAAGCCGTTACATCAAGAATACCAAAGGCAAGGCAATCACCAGCGTGGCGGTGGAGCCGTCTGACTCTCCGGTCATCAGTCAGGCGTTGGCGGGTGAAGAGATAAAACCAGGCCCACACAAGATCCAGGGGATCGGCGCAGGCTTCATTCCGGATAACCTCGACCTCAAATTGGTTGATCGGGTGGAAAAAATCACTAACGAAGAAGCGATCAGCACCGCTCGTCGTTTAATGGAAGAAGAAGGCATTCTGGCGGGTATCTCTTCAGGCGCCGCGGTCGCTGCCGCGTTGAACCTGCTCAAAGAGAAAGAGTTTGAAGATAAAACCATCGTGGTGATCCTGCCGTCTTCCGGTGAGCGCTACCTGAGCACAGCGCTCTTCGCAGACCTGTTTACCGAACAAGAATTGCAGCAATAAATTCACTGAATGTCTCACAACGGCAAGTAAATGAAATGTTAAAAAAGCACCTGCACAGGTGCTTTTTTTAGTGCATTTTTGTGGCGCAGTTCAAACTTTCCATCATATGTGGATTGCTTTTCTGACTTAGGTCTAGTATTTAACCGAACAATTATTTCGATGCGTAAAATTAATATCACTCCAAAAATCACTATTCGCTGAATCGATTTAACTGAGGCAGAGATGGTTGTATCATCGCTCTACATGCCCGGTTCAAACAATGATTCAAGAATCTGGTGGTGTTTGGTGGTATTTTATTCAGGAAATACTTTTACGTTTCCTTGCCGCATCCCGGCCTGCCCCTGTAACATAATCAGGTGCTAACCACACAGGCTAAAGTTCGGCGCATGCGCTAAACTTTAGCTCCACAACATCAATCTAATCCATAAGTTGGGGAATACAGAATGTTCCAGCAAGAAGTGACTATTACAGCACCGAACGGCCTGCACACTCGTCCTGCTGCTCAGTTTGTCAAAGAAGCCAAAGGCTTTACTTCAGAAATCACCGTAACATCCAACGGTAAAAGCGCCAGTGCCAAAAGCCTATTCAAGTTACAAACGCTTGGTTTAACCCAGGGTACTGTGGTTACCATTGCGGCAGAAGGTGAAGACGAACAGAAAGCTGTGGAACATCTGGTTAAGCTAATGGCTGAGCTTGAGTAATAGACAAGCCTTACAGACAAGCCTTTTTAGTGAACATCAGAATCGAGTAAGGTAGGGTTATGATTTCAGGCATATTAGTATCACCGGGTATCGCTTTTGGTAAGGCTCTCTTGCTGAAAGAAGATGAAATAGTCATCAACCGGAAAAAAATCTCTGCGGATCAAGTAGAGCAAGAAGTTGAACGTTTTCTGACTGGCAGGGCCAAGGCCGCTAAACAGCTGGAAGCCATCAAGATTAAAGCGGGCGAAACGCTTGGCGCAGAGAAGGAAGCCATCTTCGAAGGCCACATCATGTTGCTGGAAGATGAAGAGTTCGAGCAGGAAATCATAGCCCTGATTAAAGAAGAGCATGCTTCTGCCGACGCGGCCGCGTTTTCTGTAATTGAAAACCAGGCGAAAGCGCTCGAAGAACTTGACGATGAATATTTGAAAGAACGTGCGGCGGACATGCGTGACATCGGCAAACGTCTGCTGAAAAACATTCTTGGCATGACGATTATCGATCTGGGCGATATCGAAAACGAAGTTATTCTGGTCGCCACCGACCTGACGCCGTCAGAAACCGCACAGCTTAATCTGGATAAAGTACTTGGCTTCATTACCGACTTGGGCGGCCGTACTTCCCACACCTCCATCATGGCCCGCTCGCTGGAATTACCGGCGATTGTCGGCACCACCGATGCGACCAAACAGGTTAAAAACGGCGACTTCCTGATTTTGGATGCGGTTAACAACAAAATTTATCAGAATCCGTCACCCGAAGTGATTGAAGAATTAAAAGCCGTTCAACAGCAGTACAACACCGAAAAGTATGAACTCGCCAAACTGAAAGATCTGCCCGCGGTCACGCTGGACGGCCATCAGGTTGAAGTGTGCGCCAATATCGGCACCGTGCGCGATGTTGCCGGCGCTGAACGTAATGGCGCGGAAGGCGTAGGCCTGTATCGTACCGAATTCCTGTTTATGGATCGCGACGCCCTGCCGACCGAAGAAGAACAGTTCCAGGCTTATAAAGCCGTCGCGGAAGCCGTTGGCGCTCAGGCCGTTATCGTTCGTACCATGGACATCGGCGGCGACAAAGATCTCCCGTATATGAACCTGCCGAAGGAAGAGAACCCGTTCCTTGGCTGGCGTGCCATTCGTATCTGCCTGGACCGCAAAGAAATTCTGCATGCCCAGCTACGCGCCATCCTGCGCGCCTCCGTATTTGGCAAGCTGCGCATCATGTTCCCGATGATCATCTCTGTTGAAGAAGTACAAACGCTTAAGGCGGAACTGGAGATGTTGAAGGGGCAGTTGAGAGAAGAAGGTAAGGCATTCGACGAATCCATTGAAGTGGGTGTGATGGTTGAAACGCCGGCGGCGGCGACCATCGCCCATCATTTAGCGAAGGAAGTTGACTTCTTTAGTATTGGGACAAACGACTTAACCCAGTATACTCTGGCAGTTGATCGGGGTAATGAGCTGATTTCTCATCTCTATAACCCGATGTCTCCAGCAGTATTGACCCTGATTAAGCAGGTGATTGACGCATCCCATGCCGAAGGTAAGTGGACAGGAATGTGTGGTGAGCTCGCTGGCGACGAACGTGCTACACTACTGTTATTGGGAATGGGTCTGGACGAATTCAGCATGAGTGCAATCTCTATCCCACGCATCAAGAAAATTATCCGTAATGCGAATTACGAAGATGCGAAGGCGCTGGCGGAACAGGCGCTGTCTCAACCGACAGCACAAGAGTTGAGCAACCTGGTGAGCCGCTTCATTAAGGAAAAAACGCTCTGCTGAGTCCGCTATACTGACGCTGACCCAATATTAACGCTTAGGAGAAGATCATGGGTTTGTTCGATAAATTAAAATCTCTGGTTTCTGACGATAAGAAAGACACCGGCAGCATTGAAATCATTGCTCCGCTGTCTGGCGAAATCGTCAATATTGAAGATGTTCCTGATGTCGTGTTTGCTGAAAAGATCGTGGGTGACGGTATCGCCATTAAACCTACGGGTAACAAAATCGTCGCTCCGGTAGATGGCACTATCGGCAAAATTTTTGAAACTAACCATGCTTTTTCTATCGAGTCTGATAGCGGTATTGAGTTGTTCGTTCACTTCGGTATCGATACTGTCGAACTGAAAGGTGAAGGTTTCAAGCGTATTGCTGAAGAAGGCCAGCGAGTGAAGAAAGGCGACGTCGTCATTGAGTTTGACCTGCCTTTGTTGGAAGAAAAAGCCAAGTCGACTCTGACCCCTGTGGTTATCTCCAATATGGATGAAATCAAGGAATTGATTAAGCTGAGCGGTACCGTTGTTGTGGGTGAAACGCCGGTTATCCGTATTAAGAAATAAATCACATCGTTATCGACGATCGAAAAGCGGCACCTTCCAGGTGCCGTTTTTTATGGCGTGCTCCCACTCTCCGGGCCGTCGCCAGCGGCGATTTTTATTTCCCGCCGTCAGAGAGAATCATCTGGCATCCAACGCGGCTGCCGCGCGTGAGACAACGACCATTTACTGCCAACGGGGAATGCACAGGCAGATAACCAACCCGCCCTGTTCGCCATTCTCGGCCTCGATGTGTCCGCCATGCGCCAACACCACTTTACGGGCAATAGCCAATCCCAGGCCGTACCCTTTACCAGAAAGCGGCGATTCAATACGGATAAAGGGATCAAAGATGCTGGACAGCTTACTTTTCTCTACGCCGGGTCCCTGATCGGCCACTCGTATCGTCCATTCACGCTCATCGCCCTTCAGCGAGACATCCACTTTCTGCGCCCGTGAAGAAAAACGCAGCGCGTTACGCACGATATTATCAATCGCCCTGCGCATCAGTTCCGCATTTCCCTTAACCGTATGATCCAGGTTCTCATCCGCCTCAAAAAGGATGTCAACGCCGGGAATCTGCGCCTCGTAACGCGCATCATTGACTACCGCTTTTACCAATCCCAGCAAATCAAAATACTCTTCGTCAACACCGGAACTTTGGGTACGTGACAGCGCCAGCAACTCGCCAATCATCTTATCCATACGGGCGGCTTCACGCTCGATTCTCTGCAGTGAGCTTTCCGTATTTTCGGTATTCTGATGAGCCAGCCCGATCGCCAGTTGTAAACGGGCCAAAGGAGAACGCAATTCGTGGGAAACATCATGCAGCAGTTGTTCTCGGGTACTGACGAGTATATCCAGCCTTTCGACCATGGAATCAAAGTCTCGCGCTACCTCACTGATTTCATCATGTCGCTTGCGCATCAGCGGCAGCAGACGCACGGCGAGATCGCCTTGCGCGACCCGCCCCAAACCCGCGCGCAGCTGATCGAGCGGCCGGGCCAGATTCCATGCCAATAACCAACTGAAAAGTAATCCGCAAAAACCGCCGATCAAGAACAAAGGCGTGGGGATATTGAGAATTTCCCGCGGTCGGGTACGCGGACGAAACTCTTCACGCAGTTGCGTGGTATCGAAGCGCACCTGATACCATTCGCCTTGCGGCCCCTGAACCTGCCTTAACGTATTGACCGTAGCAAACTCATTAAACCCGGGGGCGGGCCTGGGTGGACGATCGGCATCCGGCTCTGGTTGCGCGCCTGGAACGGGTTCGCCCCCGATTTCCTGCTCGGGCAACGGCTGCGGCGATGTGGTTACCGAGATATAATTCCACTCCTTTTCAGGCCAATGGTCCGTCACGGAATGCCATTCAGCTATCCCCCCATGCTGCAACACGGCTAAAGCGATGTTTGACTGCATGGTGACGATACGCGTGACCGCCGTCTCCTCCATTGAGGATCTATGCGGTTCGCCATATAAAGAAAACGCGAGCCATAAAAGCTGCGAGATGATGATAAACGTCAGCCAGAATCCCAGTAATATTTTCCAAAAAAGCCGTCCGCGTATCATCATCAACGAATCCGGTATCCCACGCTGCGCACGGTTTCAATAGTCATCGTATTGCCTTCCAGCGCGCTGAGTTTCTGACGGATATTGCTGATGTGCACATCAACGCTGCGATCGTATGCCTCACGCCGCCGCCCCAGGCATTTTTCCGATAGCTCATCTTTTGAAACCACCCGTTCCGGAGCCCGCAACAGCAATTCCAGCAAATTAAATTCGGATGCGGTGAGATCAAAAGCCTGTCCCCGCCACTCGCTGCTGCGCGTCGCCGGATTGAGCACCAGCTCGCCATACGAAGCGACGCTGTCATCTTGTTTTTTACTCGGCTGATCGTCATAGCGACGCAGAACCGCCCTGAGCCGCGCAACCAGTTCCCGCGGATAACAAGGCTTCGGCATGTAGTCATCGGCGCCCATTTCCAGGCCGATCACGCGATCGATATTGTCGCCTTTCGCCGTCAGCATAATCACCGGCAACTGCTGATTCTTTCTGATCTGACGCAACACATCGATACCGCTCATGTCGGGGAGCATGATATCCAGGATAATCGCGGTGTATTCCCCTGACATCGCCCCTTCAATTCCTTCTTTGCCGGTCAATACCCTTGATGTAGCAAATCCCTCGGCATTCAGGTATTCGCAAAGCATATTCCCCAGTTCTACGTCATCATCGACCAGTAAAATTTTCATATCCTGTCTCCATTTGCGGATGTATCGTGCATTCTCAGGCCTGACATCAATCTTAGCAGCCAGATTTACAGAATTCTTACCCTTCATTAACTAAAGATTACCGATGCTTTTCTATAACAAAGAGTAAATTAACCCTTTAGCCCCCCTTTTCTATCGCTTAAATAATTCGAATTGCAGAAAGGCGCACAGGTAATGTGAAGTATGACGGGTATATATGAACATATCCGCAATGATAATAAGCATGACGACGCTCATATAATTGGCAGCAGGCCGCCCCGACACGAAGCGCCCCGCTTAAGCATCGTTTGATAACTGCAATTTCGTGAAATCATATAGCTCCGCGGTTTTTTCTTGTCTTTATTCTTGAACCTGTCGGAAAATAAGGCCAGTCGGCCCTGCGCGTCGCAAGGAAAGCGGAGTGATGATAGCGGGTTTGTCATTATCCTCATCAATAAGCCCGGCACGACGAACCGGGCGCCTTAATGGAGTTATCCTACCAGCATTGCCCAGAGGTACGAAAAAGGCATCACCAGTATCAGCCCAGGCAACATGTTCGCTACCGGGAACAGCTTGATATTACAGATTCGCAACCCCGTAGCCACCATGATCAACCCGCCGGCGCAGGAAAAATCGGCCATCATATCGGGCGTGGTCATCGGTAAAATGAAAACCGCCAGCATGGCCAATCCCAACTGAATAAGCAGCAAGGGAAGACCAATCGTCATCACCGAGTAGCCCAGCATCGTGGCGAAAATCGCCGAGGTAAAAAGATCCAATACGGTTTTGATATAAAGTATAGAGGGATCGCCGGTCATGCCCTCGTGCATCGCACCGAATATCCCAGTCCCGCTTGCGCAGAACAACACGAGAATAGCGACGAATTTTTCGGTGAATTCGTCGTGGGTGATACCTTGAACGGGCGGAAGAAACTTATTGACCACGCCGCGCGTGGAGCCTGCCGCTTTCCCGATTCCCTTCTCAACATAGAACAATTCGCCAATAACCGCCCCCAGTACCATAGCTAACACAACGGCGGGCATAAATTTTACTTTAATGACCAAATTGATGCCAAGGCCTACCGAGCACAAGCCAAAGGTCAACGGTAATGCGGATTTAACGCGATCGGGGATTTTGCTGCCGGCGAGAGCCCCCAGCAGACCGCCGACAACAACGGCCAATCCATTAACATAAGGACCGATTAACATCTTTTTTTCCTTAATGACTTCATTTAGATCGTCTCGATCACGCGGTATAAACGAGCTTACCTTCGCCCCAACGGGGCATGTTATCGACCTCTAAACCAAAGAGATCGAGCGCGCGGATAACGCTGTGGGAGACGATCTCATCCAATGATTGTGGACGCTGGTATAGCGCGGGAACCGGAGGAAAAATAATGCCGCCCATTTCCGTCACCGCCTGCATGTTACGGATATGACCCAGGTTCAGCGGCGTCTCTCGCGCCAGGAGCACCAGCTTGCGGCGCTCCTTAAGCACGACATCCGCCGCGCGGGTCAGCAGATTATCCGTCAGACAATACGCGATGGCCGCCAGCGTACGCATGGAACAGGGCGCAACTAGCATGCCCAAAGTTTTGAATGAACCACTGGATAGCGATGCGCCAAGGTTTCCGATGGGATGCACCACATCCGCCATCGCCATCACCTCGTCCAGCCGGTAGTTGGTTTCCAGTTGACAGGTTTTCTCCGCGCCTTTGGATACCACAAGATGCACTTCCAATCCTTTACCCTGTAAAAGCTCAAGGGCTTTCACGCCATACTGAAACCCGGACGCTCCGCTGATACCGATGATGATACGTTGTGTGGTCATTCTGCTAATCCTTATTCGAAGTCCGGCAGAAAGCGCTTCACGTCCACCTCTTTGAATTTCGAACGTTCAAAATGGCTCTTCAGATGGAAAGGCACGGTGCAATCAAAGAGGGTCTTGCACGACATACCTTGCTGCGAAATGCTCGGACTGTATGCCGGAACCTGGGAAGGATCCAACGGATGACAGCGCACGCCGGGGATAAACACGGTGTCGACATCCCCCTGATAGCGGGTTTGCATCGCCCACATCACGTCGTCGCTGTCGAATATATCCACATCTTCATCCACCAGGATGACGTGCTTCAGTTCCGAGAAGGCCGAGAACGCCAGCAGCGCGGCCTGACGCTGGCGCCCTTCATCCACGGGGGACGATTTTTTGAATTGCATGACGGCCAGCAATTTGCCGCCGCCGGCGGTATGGGCAAAAACGTTGAGCAGTTTGCCCGGCATCGCGCGTTCGACCATATCCAAAATGCTGGCTTCCGTCGGAATGCCCGCCATGTTCACATGTTCTTCGCCGGGGCCGACCGTCGTACGCCAAATCGGATTGCGGCGATGGGTAACCGCTTTAACCTTGATGACGGGGAGCGCTTCTTTCGCTTCGCCGGTATAACCGGGGAACTCCGGCATGGCCTTGCCGGTATTGGTATTCTGATCTTCGCGCACGCGGACATTGGGCAGCAATTCG
This sequence comes from Brenneria goodwinii, assembly GCF_002291445.1. NCBI lineage: Bacteria > Pseudomonadati > Pseudomonadota > Gammaproteobacteria > Enterobacterales > Pectobacteriaceae > Brenneria > Brenneria goodwinii. The sequence goes on from NZ_CP014137.1 coordinate 3,255,323, forward strand.
CCTTCAATCACGATCTCCGCATGAGCGATGGCCTTCTCATTGATCGTGATGCATTTCGTCATTTCAACGGCATAACCGCGCAGCGCGCCGGCAATACTCAGTTCATCAAATCCTAGTGGCGTCGTCGGTGGTTCGAAGCAAGCGGCGACTTCAATGGCGGGATCGACGCCGATGCTGATAGAAATAGGCAGCGGTTTGCCTTTCGCTTCCGCTTTCATGCGGAAAGCATCGATATGACGTCCCGGCGTCAACCACATAGAGAGTTCGTCCCGGCTCTGGATACACAGACGATGGATCGTGATATCGGACTCATGCGTCTCCGGATCGGAGGCATAGCACAGCCCCATGGTGATATAAGGGCCGGCGTCTTCTTCCGTATTGGTTGGCGCAGGTAATAATTTTCGCAGATCGAAATCCGCATCGGTCGCCAGATGCACCACTTCCCGGCAGGTCGCTTTATCCGGTTCAACCACAACCGGCGGGATCGCATTTTTCACAGAATCCTTCAACAGGTGCCCCAGTCTTTCGGGAGGGCAATTCAGAAATTCGCCGACACGCTTACGGGAACCGTTCAGGCCGATAGCCACGCTGATGTCGTTAAAATTTTTGATTTTATTAAAGACCATTACCGGGCCGTTTTTACGGGTTGGCCGTTGGCATGTTCCGCCGGCGCCCACATAACGATAAATGCCGGACAACTCCGCGTGCGGATCCACTTCCACATCGGTTTCAACGTACTCGCCCGGCAGGGTTTTCAATAACTCCAGCGCAGAGCGTAAATCATAAACGTTATTTTTCGCTGTCTTGATCATGTTATTTCTTCCTCAGATATCCCGCCTTGACACCATGCAATCAAAGTGAATTCACATGGCTGAAAAATAAAGGGATTCTTCAGTATTTTCCGTTAATTAAAGAGCGCATTGTCGCTGAGTAGAAAATATATTCTTCAGCAGGGAGCGGCAAATACCGTTTAGGTTATAAAGAACAGATCAATAAAGTGTAATGAGAAACGAGGTGAGATCAGAGAAGGCGATGGCGGCCAATGGATTTAAATTCCTAGACGCTCGTTTTCACAAAATAGCAACAAATCCCCGATACGGAAAGCATAATTAAACATGCAGCACCCGCCGTTATCAGTTAGAGACTTGCTGCCGCCGTATGAGAGAATAAGATAACGATCCATATACCCTGATGATTGTCATCAGCGTGGGATGGTTGGGTGGAAAAATCTTTATGGATTTGAAAAGGCTAAGATATTTTTGCAAAGTAGTAGAACAGAGCTCTTTCAGCAAAGCGGCCCAGTTGCTGAATATGGCGCAACCGCCGTTGAGTAAACGTATTCAAGAATTGGAAGAGGAACTCAATGTCTCACTATTTATGCGCAAGGGGAATCGGATTGAGACAACGGATGCCGGTTATTTCCTTTATCGTAAAGCATGTAAACTATTAAGGGAGGTTGAAGATACGGCAAGGGAAACGATCCAGATTGCCAATAGTGAACGTTACATATTGCGCATTGGTTTAACGCACTTATTTCAGTCTTATTTCAAGCCACTATTTTTAGAATTGCATCGGCGCTGTCCTCATGCGGAAATTAACGTGATGGTTTCTGATTCCAGTAATCTTGAATCCAGCCTGAATGATAAGTTAATTGACGTCGCATTGATTCAAAGACCTTATCATAATGAGGGTTATGACTCGATGACATTTAACCCGGTACCGCTGGTTGCCGTGGTGAGTAAAAAAATCATGCCGATCCCGCCGGACAACCCCTTCCCTTACCTCGAACTTGGTCAACTCCCGCTGATATTGCTGCATCGCTCCCGTGATTCCGGTGTTTATGAAATCTTGCTCGACCTTTTCCGCAAAGGCGGCGTTAACCCCAATGTGCTGATGCATATCACGCAGCCCGGCGTTATCCTCGATTGGCTGGAGTCAGGGCTTGAGGCCGCTACGTTGCTCCCCAGTTCGGAAGTCGATAGCAGCAAACTGCAACATTGCCATGTACTGAATGTTTTCCCATCGCCACTGGTCTTTTTCCCGGCATTGGTGAAAACGCCGGCTACGCCGTATATGACCGAACTGCTGGAGATTGTAGAACGGGGATATCCGTTTTGAGCGTGACCAGGCCGCGATGGCGCCGGAATAGAGCCGCGCAGGGAACGCAGGCGCAGCAACGTAAAACGCGCGAAAATGCCTGTCATAAAAAAATCGCCCCGCCGACGAACATGGCGGGGCGATAACATCCTCCCGCTAACGGCCGCATAATAAGGAAGAGGCCGACACGATGTCCGCCGCCATCGGTTTAAGCATCGTTTGATAACTGCAATTTCGTGAAATCACATAGCTCCGCGGCTTTTTCCGCGATAGCCGGAACAACGCCAAAGGTTCGGTCGGTGCGGTACATAACGGCATAACGTACCAGAGGCGGCGCGGGCTTTAGCTTTATTACCCCCAGCTTTTGTTGATCCACCAGAAATTTCAGACATTTCACTGGAAGGTAGGTGATGCCGATCCCTGAAATCGCCAATCCAATCTGCGCCAGCAAATTGTTGCTGATAATATTTTTGTTGAACGTAATACCCCGGCTCGAAAAGTAACGTTCGTAAATCAGGCCGGTGCCGGACTGCGCGCCTTGTAATAAAAACGAATAGTCGGGGATATCCAGTAAATCCAGCTCCGTACCCTGGGGAATAAGTTTAGGCGAACACATCCACGCGTTTTCAACGCTTTTTAACGGTACTGATATTAACCGGACGTCATTGAAAATATCGGGAACGATAATTAAATCCAGCAAGTCATTGGTAATATTTTCATATAAAACCGAACTCAGCTCGATTGACGGCTCAATTCGCACCCGGGGATATACCGATCGGATCGACTCGATCAGGCTCGGCAGCCACGTCATCGCCGTCAATTCAGTCACCCCCAGGCGTAACCGGCTGACCAGCACCTGTTTATCACTGATTCTCTCCAGCAGTTGATCGCGCCGGTGAATAATATCGGTACAGTAATCCAGCAGCTCCCGGCCCTTCTCCGTCAGTTGGGCGCTGCGGCTCCTTCTGTCGAAAATTTCAATATTGAAGGATTCCTCAAGTTCATGGATCCGCTTCGAAATAGCGGACTGCGACATATTGAGCTTACTGGCGGCCGCTTCAAAACTCCCTGACGTGACGATCCAATAAAGCGCATCAATTTGCTTGAAGGTGATCATAGCGCTATCTCATGAACAAAAGTGATGAATTTAATTCATAAAATATCGCTAAAACTCTCCAAATACTATGGGTAGTATCACAATTGCTGTTGTGTACATCCAACCACCGATCAAAAGCAGATGTAATACTATGATTCAGAGGGGAAAAATGAACTTACCCGGAAGCGTGATTAACCCTGCGCCACAGCCTGTCAGCCAGAAAGTACGCGACGCCTTCATCCATGTCGTCACCCCGCATATCAGCGACAATCTGTCACGCAGCATCGGTATTAACGGACTCACCCGTTATAACCAGTCTGGAAAACTCATCGGCACTGCGCTCACCGTGAGATCCCGCGGTGGAGACAACCTTGCCGTCTATCAGGCCATGACCATGCTCAAGCCCGGCCACGTGCTGGTTATCGATGCCGAAGGCAATCTGAATAATGCGGTAATCGGCGAGCTGATCAAACTGGAGTCGGTAAGACGCGGCTGTGTGGGCTTCATCGTGGATGGCGCCATACGGGATATCGCCAGTTTCGCCGATACGCCTTGCTATGCCAGAGGCGTGACCCATCGCGGCCCCTACAAAGACGGCCCGGGCGAAGTCAACATTCCGGTCTGCGTTGGCGGGCAGATCGTCAATCCTGGCGACATCGTGGTCGGCGATGAGAATGGCGTTGTCTGCTTCGCCCCCCAATTCGCCGACGAGCTACTGGCGTTAGCCGCTGAACACGCGGCCAAAGAAGAAATCATCAAACAACAGATCGCCTCCGGCGCTGAAGACCAAACCTGGTTCACTCACATACTCAGACAAAAAGGATTACTTAAATCATGGTGAATAAAAAACAAACATCCGGGCGTCTGAACCGCATCAAGCCATCGCCCAGTATCGCCGCCAACGATCTGGTCAATAAACTGCGCGCCGAAGGCAAGGATATTATTAATTTCACCATTGGCGAGCCGGACTTTGATACGCCGGAGCACATCATCGCCGCCGCGGTCGCCGCCATGGAAAACGGGGAAACCCACTACACGCCGGCCAGTGGAACCCTGACGCTGAGAAAAGCGGTCAGCGAAAAATTAAGCCGGGATAATCAACTGGATTATTCCCCGGATGAGATTGTCTGCGGCTGCGGCGGAAAACACATTATTTTTCATGCTTTCGCGTCTACCTTGAATGAACAGGATGAAGTGATCATCCATGCGCCCTACTGGGTATCCTATCCGGACCTGGCGATCCTGAACGAAGCCTTCCCTATCGTTATTGAAGGCCGCGAAGAAGATAACTTCAAGCTAATGCCGCAAGATCTGGAAAAAACGCTAACGCCCAACACCAAGTGGCTGGTACTGAATTACCCGAATAATCCAAGCGGCGTGATCTATACGGAGAAGGAACTTCTCGCGCTTGCCGAGGTGTTAAGAAAATATCCCAACGTGCTCATCATGCTGGATGAAATCTATGAATATTTTGTCTATCCAGGTAATCAACATATCTCCATGGCTAAGGTCGCCCCGGATTTGAAAGATCGTATGTTGATCATTAACGGCGTTTCTAAAGGCTACGCCATGACCGGGTGGCGCCTCGGCTATGGCGCCGGGCCGCAGTGGCTGATTGCCGCGATCGGCAAACTGATCTCCCAAACAACAACCTGCCCCAGCTCTGTCAGTCAGGCCGCCGCCGCCGCCGCGCTTTCCGGCGACCAGGCGCCGGTCCGCCGCATGCTGGAAATTTACCAGCAGCGTCGCAACCGGATATCGGAACTATTGAGCGATGTGCCCGGACTACATTTTACGCCGCCGTCCGGTGCGTTTTATTTATTTCCCAACGTCTCCGGATTGCTGGGGAAAATCACGCCGGCAGGCGAGAAAATAAGTTCCGATGACGATGTGGTGCAGTATTTACTGCGGGAAGGCGGCGTGGCGACCGTCGGCGGCCGAGCTTACGGCCTGTCGCCCTACATCAGGATCTCCTTTGCCAGCTCGCTGGAAATTATTGAAGAAGGATGCCGCCGCATCAAGAACGCGCTCGCTAAATTAAAGTGATGCGTTAATATTCAAACGCCGCATTATATTCCCCGTTATTATTCTTCGCATGATGGCTCAATTTAATTGAGTCATCATCTATTTCACCCATGGCATATTAAAATCCTATATCTCCCGCCACGGCGCAAAATAAAATGACTTATCCCCTCTCAGGCGGAATATTCGCCATTTCCGTTATCTCCGCGCTGAATCATGAAGAAAAGTAATTTTAAACCAACATAAAAAATCACTTTTTTTGCCACGATAAATGGTCTATTACTAATATTCATCGTGATTTGCTTCTGTTGAGCCTTTCACAACCTATTGATGAGCACATTAATTTTATGTTCTGTAAGCGGACGCCAATATCTCTGGGCCCCCTGACGCCCCAACGGAACGACATGAATAGTGACGACCAACATACATATTTTTATTTCGACAGGCACACAGTAAGGTGAGACGTATTGCCTCCACCTTATTACTTCCAGCAATTTTATATAGAACGTTTGTAAACAAGGGGAACGACAATGCGTAAAACATTACTAGCCACATTGGGCGCTGTTGTGATGTCTTTTCTGGCAGGAACATCGGCCCACGCCGACCAGCTTTCCGATATCAAAACTAAAGGAACGCTGGTATGCGGCACTTTGGGTACCGCCGAGCCATTTAGCTTTCCTAATCCTCAAACCCGGGAAATCCAGGGATATGACGTGGATTTTTGCAACGCCATCGCCAAGAGTCTGGGTGTTAAACCAGAGCTCAAACTGATTTCCGTCGCCGCGCGCATTCCCGAATTGCAGCAGGGCCGCGTCGACCTGCTGGTAGCCAATCTCGGCTGGACGCCGGAACGTGCGCAACAAATCGTCTATAGCGATAGTTATTATGCCAGCCTGCAGAAAGTCGCGGCCAAGGCCAGCCAGGGATTCAAAACGCTGGACGATCTTGAAGGTAAACGCGTGAGCGCGCCCAAAGGCTCAACCTCCGAAGCCGCGGTGAAAAGCCGTTTACCCAGCGCCAGAGTCATCACCTTCCAGGATCCTCCCGCCGCGTTTCTCGCCATGCAGCAGGGTAAAGTAGAAGGTTTCGCCGTCTCGGAAATTATGCTGATGAAATTCAAAAAACAGGTCGAAAGCAGTTCGCCGATCGCCATCCTCGAACCGGCTTTAATGACCGAAGCATGGGGCGTCGGCATGAAGAAAGGCGAAACCGCATTGATCGATCAGGTCAACAGCACCTTGCAAGCGATGGAAAAATCGGGTGAAGCGCAGCAGATCTTCGATAAATGGCTGGGAGAGGAAACCTCTTACGGTCTGCAGCGCGGCTTCACTATCGCTCCGATAAAAGGTTGATAGGAAAGAGAAAACATATCAGGAGATTCAATGGGAACCCAATTAGATTTCTCAGTATTGACACAAGGCGAGTATCCGCACTGGATACTCCAGGGCGTCATTACAACCGTTGAACTGACCGCATTGGCATGGGTAATTTCTCTGGTGGTGGGGACATTGCTCGCCCTGATCCGCATGAGCAATAGCCGTGTGGGGAAAATGCTGGTGGCCTGCTATGTTGAGTTTCATCAGAACGTCCCTATGCTGGTGCAGATTTTCCTTTGGTATTTCGGCATTCCCACGTTATTTCCTGAAGAGGTGCAAGCCTGGACGAATACGCATAACAGCGAATTCCTGTTTGCGTTTATTGCCGTCGGGCTCTGCATGGGCGCTTACATATCGGAGGATCTTCGCGCAGGGATTCGGACCATACCCCGGTCACAGATTGAAGCCTCTCGGGCGTTGGGGCTGGGGTATGTACAAGCGTTCCGCCTGGTTGTCTTTCCACAAGCGGTACGAGTCGCTCTACCGACATTAATCAACCATACCGTACTGCTGTTCAAGAATACCAGCCTGGCAATGACCGTTGGCGTTGCGGAACTGACCTATGTAGCGAGAGAAATTGAGAGCCAGACATTTCATACCGCCGAAATTTACGCGGTGGTGACCGCTCTGTACTTGCTTGCCTCTTTGCTCATCATGTTCACCGGGTCCGTGCTCGAACAGCGTTATCGGATTAAAGCGAGGTAGGAATGAGCGATATCCTATTAATTTTTAAAGATAACTGGCTGTTGCTGCTGGTGGGCCAATATCCTCATGGCCCGCTTGGCGGACTGGCGATTACCTTTTTGCTTTCCATCTTCGGTCTGCTGCTCGCGTTCCCATTAAGCGTAGCGATTGCCCTGGCTCGCGTCAGCCCGTTTCGCTGGCTGCGCGTACCGGCTACCGTACTGGTTTACGCCGTTCGCGGTATCCCATTGGTTATGCTGATTTTTTGGGTTTACTTTTTCGTTCCGCTGTTAATCGGCCAGACGGTGAATGGTTTCACCACCATGCTGGTGACGCTGGTGATTTATCAGGCAGCCTATCTTGCGGAGATCATTCGCGCCGGGATCGCCGGGCTGCCCAAGGGGCAGACTGAAGCCGCGCGCGCGGTAGGACTGAGCTATATGCAGACCACCGTAAAAGTGATCCTGCCGCAGGCGCTCTACAACATGATGCCAGCCATGATTAGCCAGTTTGTTTCGACCATAAAAGAGACCTCTCTGGGCTATGTCATCAGCGTGAATGAACTGACGTTCGCCGCTAACCAAATTAACAGTACGCTTCTGACCAAACCGTTCGAAGTGTTCCTGATTCTGACCGTTATTTATTTTTTACTTTGTTTTTCATTAACACAATTAGCTCGTTACGTAGAAAGGCGCATCAATAAAAAACGCGCCGGCGAGAAAAATACAATAATTACTGAATTATCCACTTCGGCCTCAAGCTGAATGGACAATGAATTCCACACCAGGGAATCTTATTATGACCAATAACACAACACGCAAAGTACCGATGATTGTCTTTAAGTCAGTCAATAAATGGTATGGGGATTATCATGCGCTGAACGATGTAACGGCACACATATCCAAAGGCGAGGTGGTGGTTGTTTGCGGCCCTTCGGGGTCGGGAAAATCGACGCTGATCCGGACGGTAAATCGTCTGGAGGATATACAGCAAGGGTCGATACAATTTGACGGGCAAGACATTCATTCGCCGGCATTGGATCTGAACAAGTTCCGCAGCCATGTCGGATTTGTGTTCCAGAGCTTTAATCTTTTTCCCCATCTGTCGGTGGCGGAGAATATTATGCTGGCGCCGATCAACGTACTGAAGAAAAAGAAAAGCGAAGCGCGGGAACGGGCGAAAGCGTTACTCGACCGAGTGGGGCTGGCGGCCAAAATTGACGCTTATCCGGGCCAGCTCTCCGGAGGGCAACAGCAGCGGGTGGCGATCGCTCGCGCTTTGGCGATGGATCCGCCCGCCATGCTGTTCGACGAACCGACCAGCGCACTGGACCCGGAAATGGTCGGCGAAGTGTTACAGGTAATGAAAAGCCTGGCCAGGGAGGGAATGACCATGATGTGCGTCACGCACGAAATGAATTTCGCCCGTGAAGTGGCCGATCGCGTCTTATTTATGGATAACGGATGCCTGGTCGAAACCTCGACCCCGGATGAATTTTTCTCCAATCCGCAGAGCGACCGGGCGCGGAAATTCCTTACGGAGCTGCGCGCCCATTAGCGCTACGCCACACCCCATCCGTAGGGATCTCCCTGATGGGCCAACGCCGGTGCTGTTCAAAAACGAACCAGACTCATTTTTCCTGGCACGAACTGATCATCCGGCGTTTGAAACCATCATCAACTTACTAAAAAATAAACCCTGGTGTTAGCAATAATCAAATAATAAATACCACTGAATAATTTTATTAATTTATCGTAAAACGGCCATTCTATTATTATCAGTTTGTTAACCATGCCAGCGGCACCATAACCAACTGCGGGAAAAGCACCAGTAGAAATAATACGACGAACTGAGCCAGAACAAACGGCCACACCCCCACCAGAGCCTGATTCATAGAAAGTCCGGCAATTCCCCTGACCACATTTAGTACATTCCCGGCTGGCGGTGTTAATAATCCAATCGCGTTATTCATAATAAACAATACGCCGAAATAGACAGGATCAATACCAGCCTGTACCACAACTGGCAATAATACTGGGGTGAGAATCAGAATGGTTGGCGTGAAATCCATAAACATTCCGATGATGATGATAATCACCATCATGATCAGCAGCATCACCATCGGCTTATCACTAAAAGGACGTAGCATATCGGCGAATTCCGCCGGAATATTGGCAACGGTGATCATATAAGCGGATAGCATTGCGGCAGCAACCATCAGCATAATCACCGCGGTTAATTTTGCGGCATTCAGACACAATTCAAAAATATGACGTAACTTTATTTCCCGGTAAATCACGACGCCGACAAAAAGCGAATAAATGGCGGCAACAACCGCAGCTTCTGTCGGTGTAAATAGCCCCATTCTCAAACCGACAATAATAATCACTGGCAGCATTAGCGCCCAGACACTGCGACGTGTTTCATGCCAACGTTCACGTAAACTGACTTTCGGAAAAACCTTCAACTGACCTATTTTATCAGTACGCCCCATCAAGATATACCAGGTCACTACCAGAGAAAGAGCCATTAATAAACCGGGCACAATACCGGCCATAAATAACTTCGTAATAGAAACGTTGCCAATAATTCCAAATAAAATTAACCCGACTGACGGCGGCAACACCGGGGCAATAACACCGCCAGCGCCCAGCAAACCAGCAGAACGCCCCAGATCATAACCCCCCGCCCGCATCATCGGTAATAGCATGGCAGCCAGCGCGGCAGTGTCGGCCACTGCCGACCCGGACAGGCTAGCCATGATCAGTGCGGCGAAAATGACCACATAACCAAGCCCGCCGGGAACATGGCCGACCCAAGCCACCGCCAGATTGACAATACGCTTTGACAATCCGCCCGCCAGCATAAACTCACCGGCCAGCAGGAAAAAAGGGATCGCCAGCAATGCAAAATTATCAGCGCCAGGAATAATGGTTTGAATAATAATTTGTGGATCAAACATCCCTTGGGACACCATTAACACCACACCACTGAGCAACAGTGCGAATGCCACTGGAACGCCTAATGCCAGAGAACCTAACAGGATGATAATAAATAGGGTTATAATCATATTTTATCCTAAATAACTGACAGTCTAATATGGTGGCATATGGCGAATCACACCGAATTATTCTATTTCAGCATCTATCTCTTCGGATTTCTTTTTCCCACCGGGCGCCATTGAGTACTCATCCTCACTGACTTTATTCATAAATAATCGAAAAATATTATAAATATATATTAACGCCATACTTCCTGATGAAATATAAATCACCCCATAGACTAACAGTAGCGGAATACCGCTGACCGGAGCAGGATCGTCGACAAATAATTCATGTTGTAACCAGAAACCATAAAACATCAGTACACAGCAAACCATAACCAGTAGTTGCGTTATCCCCCAGCATATTTTCCGAGATAATCGGGGTAATAGCTGCTGTACGGTATCCACACTTAAATGACGCTGATCGCGCGATGTACTAATAACACCTAAAAAAATCACCCAGAAAAAGCAGAACCGAGATAGTTCGTCAGACACAGGAAAACCGGAATGAAAACCATACCGCATAACCACATTGCCAAAAACCATCACCACCATACTGATGATGCATATCACCAAGATAATATCCACTAATCTGAATAATTTATTTATGATATAAGCCATATATTCCTCGTTACCAGCACGGCTATCAGTACAGAAATATTTATCTTCTATGTATTAAGGTCCGGCACACCGCCGCCGGACCACAGTAAAAAATTTTTAGCCACTCACTTTATTGTACTGTCTGCTGGCGAACTCTCTCTATCTCATCAATAAATTTTTTGACAAAATCAGCGCCGATAATATCGGTATGTTTTTCGATAACCGGCTTAACAACGGTACGAATTTTATCCAGTTCTTCTGGCGGAAGAACGCTTATTTGCATACCAGCCTGTTCCAGTTGATTAACTGCATCGTCAGCCTGGCGTATTTCTTCAGCTCGTTGAAATACCTGAGTTTCCTGAGCAACTTTATGAATAATATCCTTCTGCTGAGGAGTAAGCGCATCAAACCATTTCTCCGCCACTACCAGCACTACCGGGGTGTAGACATGACGAGTAACGGTAAAATATTTTTCGACCTCATATACTTTGTTCTGGTACATATCAACTACCGGATGCTCATGCCCATCCAGTACCCCTGTTTCCAACGCCGTAAAAACTTCGGTATAAGAAAGAGGAACCGGATTCATACCGATAATCTGGAAACTGTCGATCGCCACTTTCGTCGGCATCACGCGAATCTTCAGCCCTTTCATATCGGCCATGGTATTCACCGCATGTTTATTGTTAGCCAGGTCACGAAATGCACCGCCGCTCCACGTTAATCCATACAGCCTGAGTTTCGACAGATTCTTCAGCATCTCCTGTCCAACGGGACCATCCAGGACGTTGGCGACTTCGTCATGATTTTGGAATAAGAAAGGAAAGTCGAAAATCTGCAACGTTTTTTGTCGGCCGGCCAACGGCGAAACGGATCCCAGATAAAATTGTTGTACGTTGCTCTGGGTAGCCTGCAACATCTGTTGCTCCGATCCCAGCGAAGCAGAACCGAAAACATCAATTTTAATTTCGCCATTGGTGGCTTTATTGACTTCATCGGCAAATTTCTGCATGGCAATGCCACGCGGATGATGATCGGTAAAGCTGTGTCCCAACCGGGCTGTTTTTACGGTCTGAGCACTACCCATCTGAGCAAAGGTCACGCAACAGAAAGTAATCGCAGCGATCAATCCGGTTTTCTTTAATCCGACAAACGGTTGAAATGGCATAGTAGACTCCGTATTTATTATCGGTCAGAGGTATTTGTTATCGTTATTGGTGCCGCCGGTGCGGGGACAGGAAATCGCGCCCTCGTTACCAGAGGCAAAATTACAATACGGCCAGCCACCCACCATCAACATAGACGATCTGTCCATTCACATAGTCCGAAGCGGATGAGGACAGATAAATCGCCGTACCGATCAACTCTTCCGGATGACCCCATCGTTTAGAGGGGTTGCTGGCTTTCACCCAGGCGTCAAACTCCTGATTTTCAATCAGCGCCGTGTTCATGTCGGTAAGGATGTAACCAGGGCCAATCGCGTTGGTCTGAATATTAAACTCCGCCCATTCCGCGGCCATGGAGCAGGTGAGCAATTTAATCCCTCCTTTTGCTGCGGTATAAGGCGCGACAGTAGGACGGGCAGCCTGACTGGTTAGTGAACCAATATTGATGATTTTCCCGCCCTTTCCCCGAGCAATCATACGTTTTGCCGCAGCTCGTGAAACAATAAATGTGCTGGTCAGGTTGGTATCAATCACACGTTGCCATTGTTCCAGCTCCAGATCGACCATCGGTTTGCGATATTGAATACCGGCGTTATTGATCAGAATGTCTACTTGCAGACCTTGCTGCTCCAGCGCGACAAACGCACTTTCTACTGCATCTTCGCTGGTGACATCAAAGGCTATGCTATGAGCCTGATACCCTTTCTCGCGCAGTTTTTGTACTGATTCATCCAGTAACGTTTCACGTATGTCGTTTAAGATCACACGGGCGCCGGCAGTGGCTAGCCCTTCAGCATAGGCCAAACCCAGACCACGAGCGGATCCCGTGACCAGTGCCGTTTTTCCAGTCAAATCGAACAGAGCAGACATAGAAAATCCTCATTTTTATCATTAAGAGAGATGAACGCCATTTACTTGTATGACATCACTCATATTTAACTTGTTCTACGATTACTTTTAAATCAACAGACATCGGTTAATTTTGCAGAACCGATCACAAAACTAACTTACACTTCTTTGTCTGCATTAAAAATATTAAATTAATATTTTGATTTTAATAAGTTATTTTTCATTTCAAATGAAAAGACATAATACTTAAAAGCTTCTTCAACAATTGATTGAACAATGATATAACTAAATCCAACTTGTAGGACGACTGCTAACATTACAACAAAAATAGCGAGACGTTGGTTGTTGGTGGAAAGCCGGACATACAACTGCGCACTGGACAATGAAATATAATATTTAACTTTAAAAATAAGGAGTTACTGTGAGTAATATAAAGATTACCGCGGTGAAGACCATCCTGACAGCGCCAGGCGGTATTGACCTGGCGGTAGTGAAGGTTGAAACCAGCCAACCGGGTCTTTATGGGCTGGGCTGCGCGACCTTTACCCAGCGCATTCATGCGGTTAAAACGGCTATTGATGAATATATGACGCCTTTCCTGATCGGTAAGGATCCAACGCGTATTGAGGATATCTGGCAGTCTGCCTGCGTAAGTGGTTACTGGCGCAGCGGCCCGATTATGAATAATGCGCTATCGGGCGTGGACATGGCGCTGTGGGACATCAAAGGCAAACTGGCCGGGATGCCGGTCTATGAGCTGCTTGGCGGCAAATGTCGTGATGGCATTCCATTGTATGTTCATACCGATGGTGGCGACGAGTTTGAAGTCGAAGACAATGTCCGTGCCCGCATGGAAGAGGGATATCAGTATGTCCGTTGCCAGATGGGTATGTATGGCGGGGCGGGTACCGACGATCTGAAACTGATAGCCACCCAGTTGGCACGGGCGAAAAACATCCTGCCTAAGCGTTCTCCGCGCAGCAGCACGCCGGGTATCTATTTCGATCCGGAAGCCTATGTGAAGAGCGTTCCGCGTTTATTCGAACATCTGCGCAACAAACTCGGCTTTGGAATCGAGTTCATCCATGATGTCCATGAGCGTGTGACGCCGATTGCCGCTATCCAATTGGCAAAAACATTGGAACAATATCAATTATTTTACCTCGAAGACCCGGTAGCGCCTGAAAATATCGACTGGTTGAAGATGCTGCGCCAACAGTCCTCCACACCGATTTCGATGGGAGAGCTATTTACTAATATCAATGACTGGAAACCGCTGATCGCCAATAATCTGATTGACTATATTCGCTGCCACGTCAGCACAATAGGCGGTATTACGCCAGCGAAGAAACTGGCAACGTTCAGTGAAATTCATGGCGTGCGAACAGCCTGGCACGGCCCCGGAGATATCTCACCGGTAGGTGTTTGCGCCAACCTGCATCTGGATTTGAGCGTAACCAATTTTGGCATTCAGGAATACACGCCGATGAACGAGGCGTTGCGTGAGGTCTTTCCCGGTTGCCCAGAGATAGAGCAAGGCTATGCCTATCTGAGTGAACGTCCTGGATTGGGAATCGATATCGATGAGAATAAGGCTGCGCAATATCCTTGTATTGGCGGTATTCCGTCCTGGACAAATGCCCGCACCCCGGATGGTACGGCGTCTCGTCCTTAAGCGGTCAAGCAATGGTTGCTAAGCAGCCATTTTCAAACACTCATTCGGCGGCATCTGATTCCTGCTGCTTCAGCTTTTCAATTGCTGTCACATTCTCTGACATCGCCTCATCAAGCACCGCGACAGCCGTTGAAGAGTCGCGGTTCTTAATCGCCATAAATACCTTGATGTGAGCCTCGACGCTCTCAAGTGAGATACCGAGCGCGCGATTCAATTCTTCCAAATAATAGTAGTAAATATCCTTAATGGAATTCATCACATTATAAAAAACTTTATTCTGAGAAGCTTTCGCGATAGCCAAGTGAAAATCGAAATCGGCCTGGGAATATTTTTTATAATCGTCTTTGTTTATCAGCATACGATTCAATGCCTGTTCCAGCGCCGCAATATCCTCTGCGGTGGCATTCTGAACCGCTAACTCCATGCATTTGAATTCAACGGTTTGACGAAATACCATCATGTCATGAAACTCTTCTCTGCTGAGATGCATGATCGGCTGCTGTTCATTGAACAAACTATGGTAATTGAGATTTTTGGTAACGAAACTGCCTTTCCCCTGTTGGGTAATCACAATACCCAGATCGCGTAATCGCTGTACTGCGCTGCGGATGCTGACACGGCTAACGTTGAATGAGGCCGTAAGTTCAGACTCAGAGGGGAGTTTACAGCCCGGCGGCCAACTGCCATCCAGCAGTTTTTCCTTAATCTGCTCATAAACGGCATTGACCACATTGTGTTTCTGGATTGATTTAATGCTCATGAAGCCTATCGCATATAAGTTGTCCTACAACATATTATTGATATAACATGCGGGGTGCGGCATGTGAAGTCTTCGCTGCTGTTTGTGTTCTAAATCTAACTGAAAATTGACCCCACTCACTCTTCTCTGAGTTGCCACTGTATACGACATGACTCCATCCTTGTTGTGCTTTCAGTATCGATTGAACACGCCGGTCGATAAATAACGATCGCCACGGTCGCAGGCTATCGCCACAATAACGCTGCCGGGGTTTTCCACCGCGATACGCAACGCGGCGAACACCGCGCCGCCGGAGCTGACGCCGCAGAAAATGCCTTCCCGCTGAGCCAACTGACGCAGCGTGTTTTCCGCATCGCGCTGGGAAATATCCAGAATACAATCGACAAGCTCGGCGTTGAATATGCTCGGCATATAATCCGGAGACCAACGCCGGATACCGGGAATATGGCTGCCCTCTTCAGGCTGCAACCCCACGGTGACGATCCCGCTGCGCTGCGCTTTCAGATAGCGACTAACGCCGGAGATGGTGCCGGTGGTTCCCATACTGGAGACAAAATGGGTTAATTTACCCGCGGTTTGTCGCCAGATTTCCGGGCCGGTGGTCAAAAAATGGGCGAGCGCGTTGTCGGGGTTATTGAACTGATCAAGGACTTTCCCCTCGCCAGAGAGCGCCATCTGCCGGGCTAAATCACGCGCGCCTTCCATTCCCAGGTGCTGACTGACCAAAATCAACTCGGCGCCATAAGCGCGCATCGCCGCCTGTCGCTCGTGGCTCATATTCTCCGGCATCAACAGACGCAAACGGTAGCCTTTAACCGCCGCGATCATCGCCAGCGCAATACCGGTATTGCCGCTGGTCGCTTCAATCAATCTGTCGCCCGGCGCGATATCGCCACGCTTTTCCGCCTGCTGAACCATGGATAACGCGGCGCGATCTTTTACCGATCCCGCCGGGTTGTTTCCCTCAAGCTTCAGCCAGACCTCGCTGTTCATCCCTTGCGTCAAACGCTGTAATTTCACCAGCGGGGTATTACCAATGCAATGCTCAAGTGTTGTCAAAAACCTGTCCCCGTAAATATCATGTTCGACACTTATCAGATGGTTATCGCCCCCTGAATGCCTGCTTATCATACTCCGTTATTCATCATTTGGACTATTTCTGACTGATCGGCACGGCGGCAAGAGAGGAAGGCATCGCTAGCTAAGCCGCCGCGCCACGGCAATGACCATGACGGAGCGGCGGCGAAAACGGAGTGATTACAGCGACAGCAGGCGATCCAGGGAAGGGGCAAAGAAATAGCTGCCGCTCACCGCTCGGGTAAAGCGCAGCATATCGTCGCGTTTGCCATCCAGATCGCCAAACATACTCAGCAACTGCTGTTCGATATTGCGCAGCCGGGCGCAATAGGCGATGAAATAAAGCCCATGCTTACCGCTCGCCGTACCATAAGGCAGGCTTTGACGCACAATCTTCAGCCCTTTGCCGTCTTCCTTTAAATCAACGCGGCTGACGTGTGACGTAACAGGACGCTGTTCAGGCGGAAGCTCTTCGCTATCCGGCTTGGTACGGCCAATCATCTGTTCCTGCTGATCAACGCTGAAGCGTTGCCACTGTTTCAGATTATGTTCCCAACGCTGGGTAAGGACATAGCTGCCGCCGGCGTCCGGCTGACCGTCCGGAATGATCGCCACATCGTAGCGGGCATCGCCCTGCGGGTTTTCCGTGCCATCGACAAAACCGCTCAAATCGCGCTCTTCCACCCAGCGGAAACCATGTATTTCTTCTTCCACATGAATAGCGCCGCCAAAAGCGGCCAGCGCCGCCTGCGCCAGACTAAAATTCACGTCATGGCGTAATGAATGAATATGAATCAGCAGGTCGCGTTGGGTCGCCGGCGCCAGTCCCTTGCCTAACGGCGTAAAAGGCTTCAGTTCCTGCGCGGAGTGTTGGCAATCCAGATCGCGCCACACATCACAGCCAAAGGCGAGCACCGCGCCCAGGCCGGCGTCGGGAAACTGCTGTTGCAGCTCGGACAATACCTGGCAAAACTTTTTACACCCCTGACGAATGGCATCAAATTCCCCCTGGATCATGGCTTCCATATAAATGGCAAAATGGCGGTGTTCCAGCAAAATACCGCTCTGAATTTGTGTCATCTCTGCTCCCTCAATCTAAGCATGCTTCTTTTATTGTTGTCAGCGCGTCAAAATACGCAGCCGCCTATCATACCGGAAGAAATAAGGTTTTTACTTTGCTTAAACGCAAAATCACCATGAACGCCGGGTTTCTTCCCTATAGGTATCAGAAAATATTTGAATCTCAATAAGAAGGAAAATGCAGATTTGTTATGAAACAGGGTTTTCCCGCCGCTTGACGCGGGTAAGACGCAAAGTCAGCACCTTGGCTATTTCAGAAAATAACAGCAGTCCGAGGTTCAACAGCGCGTGGTGAAAACCGATGACGCCGACCAGCCAGGGAATAAACGACAGAGAAGGCGCCGCCGTTAATAATCGAATTGGCGTCTGGAGGTACGCCAGCGTGACGGCAAACCGGCGCTGGCGTAAAAAATTTTCGGGAGAAATGTTAAACGGCGCTGGCGACGGCTGGAAGGTGGCGCCATGGATGGCAGTCCATAAAAAAAGCACGGCGGATACCGGGATGGAAAGCAGTAAACCCAGCGACAGAGCAAAAAGAATATCAACGTAATCGCCATGAAAAGGGCGTAGTTGCCAAAAGGTAAGGATCTCATCGTAGATTGGTATGCGGTTATGCGAAAAACTCAGCCATAGGTAACGCGCGACATAAAAGAGATCCATCATCCCCCAGAAATAAAAAACCGACGTCGCGTTTATCCGCCCCATGACTGAATCCTTTCCTGCCTGCAAAATAAAGAGCCAGACCGCCCAATTAATCGCGCGCCTGGGCATGCCAGACGATCTTGCTGACCCGCCAGCCTTTGAGAATATCGTCCGGCGGGATCAACCCTTCCGGCCCGCTCCACTCGCCGGAGAACAGGTAGCTGACGTGTTTGCTCTGCGGCGCCACGCACTCAACGCTTTGCGCATCATCCCCTTGTCCCGGCTGGCAGGCGCCAAATGCCTTACTGTAAG
Organism: Brenneria goodwinii; assembly: GCF_002291445.1. Taxonomy (NCBI): domain Bacteria; kingdom Pseudomonadati; phylum Pseudomonadota; class Gammaproteobacteria; order Enterobacterales; family Pectobacteriaceae; genus Brenneria; species Brenneria goodwinii. The sequence continues at coordinate 3,273,802 of NZ_CP014137.1, forward strand.
CCGAGCCGAACGTATCGCCGATCTTTACGCCCCATTCGCTATCAATTGCCGCATCCATCACTTCAATTTTCCGCACATGGCTTTTTGGCTCGCCGCTGATAACCAGCTTAACGTCATTACCATCCAGAGCCTGATAGAAGGCGACCAGTTGACCGTTGTTCGATCCCATGCCGCTACGCAGGCGATAGTTATTATCCAACGCCTGACGCAAAACGGATTCAGATAACGGCGTACCGGCATTAATCGCGCCGACGCCGGTATCCGTTACCTGAAGCGAACCGCCGAACCAGTTAAACGGCGACAGGCTGGACCAGGAAAAGTTGGACAGGGTGCCGCACCCGCTCAATACCAGCGGTAAACCCAGTAATAGTGGGCGAAATCTCATTACATTTACTCCTCAATATTTAACAGCCCAACAATTGGCCGTCATCACCCGATTCGAGTTTGAGTATAGAGTTGACGGAAAGTGCCGTAAAAAACAGGATAATCCTGGTTAGGATTATAGGGACAATGCGACGAGAAACCCACTCGTCCGCCGGTTTCCCGGCTATCAGGGAAACCGGCGGACAAAATGAACGCGATCAGGCGTGTTGAAACGCCGTCAGGTCATAATGATGAGGGAATAGATCGTCCAGCTCATTCTGATGCGCGATCGCCACCACCGTACACATCGGCAATTCCTGTTTGATCAGCAACAGCAGCTTCCTCGCCGACGCATGGTCAAGGTTGCTGGTGGCCTCATCCAGATACAGCGTGTCCGGTTTGGCGATCAGCGCGCGGGCGAACGCCAGCCGCTGCCGCTCGCCGCCGGAAAAAATCCGATCCCAGTTCCGTTGCTCGTTTAGCTTATCGCGCCAAACGCTCAATCCGACTTTATCCAGTACCTGACTCAGATATTCGCTATCAGCCAACGCGGGCTGCGGGTAGCACAGAATTTCCGCCAGCGAGCCATGGCCCAGATAGCTTTGCTGAGGCAACAGTAAACTGCGTCCTTCAAGCGCCTGCCACTGACCGTCGTAATAAGGCCAGAGTCCGTTCAGGGTACGCAGCAACGTCGATTTTCCTAATCCGCTATGCCCGGAAAGTTTGCTCCAGCTCCCCGCTTCACAGCTAAACATCACATTTTGCAGCAACGGGGTTCCCTGCGGGGTCGCAAAAGAGAGTTTGTCCACCTGTAGCCGTTCACCGACCGGGACGTCCCCTGCTTCGGACTGACAACGCCGAATCTCCTGTTTGAACTGGCTGAGACGCTCCATACTGGCGGATAGCGTCACCATCTCAAGATACATGCGGATAAACCAGCTCAGCGCAATATGCACCTGATTAAACGCGCCGCGGATCTGCATCAACCCGCCCAGCGTCACCGTTTTACTGAGAAACGCCGGCAGCGCGGCGAACACCGGTACAATCTGGCTGACGCGCATATAGCCGGTCGTGAAAAACCCCAGATTACGCTCGGCGTTCATAAAGCGCCGCCAGTTGGACACGATAAAGGAGAAATGGCGTTTGAGGTACATTTTCTCCTGTTGCTCGCCGCCATACAGCGCGATTTGTTCGGCGTTATCATGCTTGCGCAGCAGCGCGGCGCGGAAATCCGCTTCGGCACGCTGCTTTTCATAATTAATGCCGTGCAGTTTCTTACCAATAACATGGGTCATCACGCTGCCAAACAGCGTGTAAAGCAGCACCACCCAGACCAGATACCCTTTGATCACCCATTCCTGCCCGAACAGGGTAAAACGCTGAACGCCCGAGAGTTCCCACAGGATAAACAGGAAAGAGAAAAGCTGCGCCGACACGATCAAAAATGAGACCGATAGGCTGACCACCTTGTCCACGAACAGATTGATATCCTCGGCGATACGCTGGTCCGGGTTATCGATTTTGCCGTTCAGCGACATGCGATAGAACGCCCGTTTCGCCATCCAGCTATCGACCAGCTCGGCGGTTAATACGCTGCGCCAGCGGATAATCAGCAGCTTGGTGAACCATTCCTGATGGACGAACACTACGATATAAATCAGGATGTAAATGCCATAATCTTTCATCAGAGAAAACAGCAGGCCGCTGTTGAATGCCCCCAGCGCATCGTAAAACGCTTTGCTCCATTCATTAATGAGCACATTGAGATAGACGATCATCCCGCCCATCGATACCGCCACCAGCAGTAACAGCCATGCTTTCCAGCTTCCCGCGCCCCACCAGAAAGAACGGCAGAGATCGCCAAGCTGCGCCATAATCTTTTTCATTCCTGCGCCTCGCGTGGCAATGAGATATACAGAACGCTATTCTGCGGGTTGAACAACCGTACCGACATGGCGCGTACGCCTTCCAGCGTAATGCTGTCCGCCAGTTGGGCGGCATCGGTCAAATAACGGGGATCGTCATAGTGACGATAGCTCAGGATCAGACGGCGCTGTATGGTCGGAAGATCGTGCCGGCGCCCTTGTTCAGCGCGGATAAACTGCTGCTTTTGCTCATCCACATCCTGCCGGGTAATCTTCGCCGGCAATTCCGCGAACCCCCGCTCCGCCAGTTGCCACAGTTCCTGCGCCCGTTCAGGCGCGCTGGTGAAACTGACTTCGGTTTCAATGCGCTGCCGAGTGTCCTCCAGCCCGCTGTCCAGTCGCATGCGATAAATGCCGAGCGCATCGTCACGCAGGCTGGCTTTGAGATATTTATCCGCCAGATTACGGGCGATACTCACCTGAACCGCCGCTTGCGGCGTCCAGGTATAAGGAGTGAAGCTCCAGGTACGAATATCGGCGCGGGGCTCAATGCTGATTGCTGACGAGGCTTCGTGTCTGCCTTCCCGTGCCAAATGAGATCGGATCTCTCCGATCGGACGGCGCGGAATCGACGCCAGATAACGTTCAACCTGCGGTAACAGCTGTTCGCCGTCCATATCGGCCAGCAGATAATAAGTTACGGGTGCGGCTGAAGCCTGATGCCACTGCGCCAGCAGCGTGGAGGCCGTGAGCTGCTTTAACTGCGCAATTTCCGGCTCCTGCCAGGCGGGATGACCAAAACGCAGCGTGGCTATCTCGCGCGAACGCATATCCATCACCGATTGTTCGCTGTTTATCCGCTGGCGCACCAGCCGCATCATGCTCTCTTTCATCACATCAGGATCAATTCCCGGGGAAACATTCAACGCACGATAGAAGCCCAGCAGATCGGCCAACTGCTCGACCGATGCCTGACCGCTCATCGTTAACCGATCCGCGTCCTGATTGATACTCAGCGACAGTGATTTTTCCTGTTTCCAGTTTCTCAGATCTTCCGCACGCCAGTCAGCCGGGCCACTCTGGGAAACCAGTTGGCTTGCCAACTGTGATTGCCATGGATTCAGCGAACAGGCCAGGTATCCCGCCTGACTCATCGCGGTCAGATAGATCTTTTTGTCAGCCTCTGGCGTACGCAGCCATACCACGCGGTCGCCGTTACTGAGCTGCCACTGCGTCACGTTTTGTTCAGCAAAGATTTTTACCGCCGTACGTTTCCCACTTTGCGTGACGAAAGGCAGTTCAGGGATAACTTTCGCCTCCGGAACGCGCGGCGGCGCCAGCGCCGCCATCGTCCACTGTTGTTGCTGCGCGCGGATAGCATCGGGCTGAGGCAATGTGAAAGGGGTAACGCCAGGCACGCTGAACTGGACCAGCGTATCGGTTGCAGACAACCAGTTTTGCAGGTGTTTATTGACGTCCTGCGGCGTAATGGAGGCCAAAATACCCATCGCTTCCTGAGCACGCTGCCGGCTCCCGACATACTGGCGTCCTTGCAGCCAGACCGTCGCCAGTTGCTGCACCCAATCGGCAAAATAGCGCGCCTCAGGTTGGTTAACCATCTGCTGAGCGGCCTCACGTATCTCAGATTTGATATCAATAATGTCGCGCTCGCGCAGCGGATAACGTTTTACTCTTTCCAGCTCTTTCAACAACACGGACAGCGCGACATCATGCCCTCCCGGCATGACATCCGCGAAAAGTCCCAGCGCCACCGTGGTCTTGCCAATATCCGATTTACGCACCACCAGACTACCGACTTCCGGCGGCAGATCCGCTTTCTGGCGGCGCACCTGGCGACTCAAGGCAGAAAGGGTAATCTGATTAAGCAGACGATGACGAAGGTTTGACCGGCCGTTAGCGCCGTTATCCTCAAAGCGATAGACAAACGACACCTGACTGCTGCCGCTCTGGCTATCCTGCAACCGCATCACGTTCAACTGTGGTTGTAAACGCGGTTCATAATAGTCCCGCTGCGGGACGGCAACGTTCGGCAAAGCCGAAAAAACGCGCTTAATCTCGCGCTCCGCTTCTTCTATCCGCACATCGCCAATCAGCAACAGACGCATATTCGCCGGGCGATACCAGCGTTGATAAAACGTTTGCAACACGCTGGCCGGCGTTTCTTTAATCGATTGTTCCGAGCCCATCACCGGGCGGGAAGGGTAACGAGAGCCATGGCGAATAGCCTGTACACGCTGCTGGTTCATCCGTTCCGCCACGCCCAGTTTGCCACGCCACTCTTCGAGAATGATTTTACGCTCATCGTCCAGATCGCGCGGTAGCAGGCTGGCGTGGCCGACCATTTGGTTCAGCGCCTGCAACGTGAACGCGAGATCGCGACCGCCCGCCGGCGGACTCATCATGTACGTCGTCCGCTCGTAGTTGGTCATGGCATTATAGTGCTGCGCCCTCACCCACCCCTGCTGAAGCAGGGCGGTGCTCACGCCCTGCGGGAAAGCCTCGCTGGCGCGGAAAACCATATGTTCCACCATATGCGCCACGCCGGACTCATTATCCTGCTCATCAACCGAACCCACTTCGACGCTCAGACGGATATCTACCCGTTTTTTCTGCCCTTCCAGCGGCACCAGGGTGTAGTTAAATCCATTCGCCAATACGCCTTCTTTTATTACCGGCAGCGGACTCTTTATTGCTTCAGCCTGGCTGATAGCGCTGGCGATTAACAGACTGACGGTTATCGCCAGCCGATAAAATGTCTTCCAATTCATAACGACCTTTCATTTTTGTTATTTTCACGCTGAGGCTGTCCGCGCATGCCGAAAAGCCTTATCCCGCTACGCCGGACAATCGGCGTAGCGGGTATCGGGTGTTACCAGGTGTAGGCGACGCCCAGCCAGAACTGGCGGCCGGGTTTGTAGGAGATAACACTGGTATTGGAATTTGCAAAGGTCTGAGAGGTTTCCACTACGTTATCAAGCACGTTCAGCACATCCAACGTGATATCCAGAGTCTGATCCTTGTAGACCGGCTGCGAGTAGGCGAAACGCCAGTCATAAGAGAAGAAATCGCTGTACTTCACTCCGGTATATACGGTCGGCCTGATGGCCTCACCAGAATAATCACCGCACAAGGCATCGGCCCCAGGGCAAGTGATATAGCCTGAGTTGAGATATCCTTTATAGCCGGAGGTGTAACTCAGCCGCTGCCCCCAGGTCAGACGCGCGGCGGGGAAATAGGTATCCACATTCAGGAACGCCTTCCACGGCGTGTTGAAGTTCAGAGGATCCATATCGCGTCTCTGCATCAGCTTTTCGTTAAAGATGACCCAGACATCATCCTGATTACTTTTGTCGTCATAAATCATCTGAGAACTGGATTTGTTCTTCATGATATTGGCGCCCAGCGCCCACTTCACTTCCACCCACTGGAACTTATACGGACTGATCGGCTCAACCGTCAGAGAGAAGGTATTGCCCTCGGTGCTGGCGCTGTTGCTCAGGTAATAGTGCCATTTATTATTGGCATCACGATAACTTTCCTGGCCGAACTGCTCACGGCCTTTACGATGCACCCATTTTACCGTCCAGATGGTATCCATCACACGCTGTGACAGCCCCAGATTCAGTTCATCGCTGAACGGCGTATTGAGACCTGAAACATCATAAGTCGCCACGTTGGGCGTAACTGGCGCATTCCAATCACCACTTGTGGTGCGCGATTGGGTATAGCGTTCGTTGATCCCGGAACGCAACTTATAAGCCAGCATATTCTGCGCGTAATAGCGGTTGGCGCCGCCGAACACGCGGGTGGAACGATCGCCAAACACATCATAAGAGGCGGCCAGACGCGGCGCGATATTCAGATTTTCCAGATAATCGTCATAAGACAGGCGCACGCCCGGTGTCACCTCCAGACGTCCAAACGTGATGCTGTCCTGAAGATATGCGGCATAGTTGGTATAATCGCCTTTAATAGAACGAGACGGATATACCGTGCGGAAGTAAGCGAACTGTTCGCCATCAATACACATGGCATCACCCGCCTGACAAACCACACCGGCGTTGACATACCTTGCATTGGCGGACACCTGACCGACATAAACATCGCTGAAGCGGCGATATTGCGCGTTATAAAAATCCATCTGCCAGCCGAAGTCCAGCTGATGCTGCGTGCCCCATAGGGCCAGCGGATTCAGTTCGTAATCCTGTTTCAGCGTGGTGGTGTTTTTTTCCGTGGCATAGGTGCCGTACCCGCCAATCTGGGAAGAGTTAGCCGTCGTTTGCCAGTCAAGCGAGTCAGAAGTAAAACCGAGTGTCGGGCTGTAGTAAACCCAGCTAATGAACTCATTGGATTCATGTTCGATCTTGTTCTGCTCATGCTGATATCCCGCCAGACTGGTCATTTTCCCCCAGTTGGCGTTATGCTCCCATTCAATATTGAAGCGATAACCGCCCCCGTTATTGGTATAGGAACCGTCTTTCACATTTTGCTTGTAATATTTGGACTCATGCGGCGCGTACATGCCGGTCAGGCGCACGGTATCGCCGTTGTCGGTCAGGTAAGTGCCTTTCAACAGGTAGGTTTCGGCAATTCTTTCCTGATCCGTCCACTGATCCAGCCAGGTGTGATAGTACGGGATATCTGACTGCTGGCGGTTATAGGCAAAAATAAAGCCCGCCTTATCGCTCAACGGTTGGTTAAAGGTGGCGGTGTAAAACTGCTTCTTGAACTGCGGTTGGTAATAAAGCTGGGTTGCTGATTCAAAATTTTCCAGATTGTCCACGTCAACATGATAACGCGTCCAGCTATCGCGCGTGGTGCGATAGGAAACTTTACCCGATACCTTACTCAGATCCGGATCTTTCAGCTTGGCGTCCACCACCCCGCCGGTGAAATCGCCGTATTTGGCAGAAACATTACTGTCAAATACCTCCAGTTGCTCAATCAGTTCGGAATTAATCCAAAAGGATTGCGCACCGCCAGCCGGTAAATCCCACGGGTTATAACCATCGGGATTTTTAGGCAATCCCGTCTCCTCATAACTCCCGCCGCTGGCGCCGGGATTCAGATTATTATTGTTCGACAGACCATCGATCATGTAGTTGTTCTGGTAAAACTTCTCGCCGTGAAACGAGACATTCTCCGGTGCGATTTCCCCCGGCGTATTGCTATTTTCCGCCACTTTGGAAAACTGCACGTTGGGATTGTTTTTCAGCAATTCCGTCATCGATCCATTGCCGGTCGGCAACTTTTTAATCTGCTCCGCGCTCAGGATCTGCGTCCCCATCGACTGACTGGTCGGCGTGGAACGGACTAAAATTGTGTCTTCACCCTCATCATCGGATGCGTCATCCAGAGAATCATCCTCTGTTTCAACATCCGTTTTCTGCTGATTGTTATTGGTTGACGTATCATTCTGCTGTGCGAGCGCCGGCCCGGTTAATAATGCCAACAGCATCACTAAATAGACGTTTTTTTCCATTTATTCAAAATCCCCAGTGAACTTTATTATTTGAAAAATAAACTTATTGTTTTAATTAACGCGTTTAATGCTAATTATCGAACTGAATACGACCATCCAGTTTGAAAACAATGGAAACGACCTGATTTTCAACAGACATCTGCGTTTGATAACGCCAACGCGCCATGTCTTTCATCACGTCATCGCCAAAGACACCATCAGGGTTTTCCGACAGAACCCGGATATTGGTCACCGTACCGCTGCCGGTGATATCGAATTTGACGCGAACTTTGCCCTCAACGCCCATGGATTTCGCCCGGGCGGGGTAGTTCACGCGGCGATGCAGCGCCTTCAACCTTTGGGTATTCGCGCTGCCCGCGCCCTGTTTCGCCTGGCCGCTGTCACTTTCTCCCGTCTTCGCGGTCACAGCGCCAGAGGACATAGAGGAAGTCGCTGACGAATTAAGCGAAGGGGTATCGCTGACCTCACGCGCGGCAGTTTGAGAAGGGGGTTGTTTTTCTACCGGTTTTACCTGCGATTGTTGGGAAACGCGCGTTTCCTGACGTGTCTTTTCAGGCGGTTTTTTCTCGCGCGCCAACGGCTTTTTTTCGACCGCGACAGTGACAGGCTTAGGTTCGGCGACAGGCAGTTTAATGACAGCGGTTGGCTGGCTGGGTAAGGTCACTGAGGGTTCGGGTATGCTGGTCTGTACGACGGGGATGGGTTGTTCTGAAAGCTCGGCAGACGTCTCCGGCAAAGCGATAGCGGATGGCACCATCATGACTTGCATGCTTCCACCTTCGCTACCCGCCATTTTCTCCACGTTTTCCTCCGGTGCGGAATAGCGCCAGAGAAATAGCATCGCCAACACCGCGTGAGCAAGCAGCGATAAGGTAAAAAACTTCATGGAACGCCAGGTAGACAGAGACCCCAACGGTTCTGTAGCCGGATATGGATGCGTAAAGGAGGCGGTTTTAGTCTCCGATACCTGAAGATTGTCACTACGCACTAGCCAACTCCATCTCTTTAACATCAACTTCCTGGGGTCACAGCGTTGTTACAATCTTCCAGGCGATAAAAATGCTTAGGTTGTTCCGGCTAACAGGGTTCCGGCTAACAGAGAATTGCTTGTTACATACGGCGTGTAACAAGATAAATACTGAGTAAATAATATTTACGAATAATAATATAAATGATAATTATTTTACAAATAAAAATGATTATCAAATCAAAAAAAATTTATAAGCGAGCACGAAAACAGAAAGTAACGATATGAATTAGTTATAAAAAGAGACGCGCTACCGGCGGCGCATCCCATTTTACTTTAAGAGGAGGAAATCTGAGGAAAGCGTGGACGATGAATATGCGGTTATCTAGGCGGTGTCCCGCAAATACTTGTGGAACACAGCCTAGTACTCCTGATCCTCAATCAGCCGTTTTCCCAACGTGACGCTGTCAACCATCTCATAGTCCAGCTTTTCATACATGCCGATTACCGCGTCGTTATCTTCACGCACCATCAGATGAATTTTGGGGCAACCACGGGCGATGAGTTTTTTCTCCAGGCGGCTGATCAACGCATTGGCGATGCCCCTGCCACGGAAATCCGGATGAACGCCGAGATAATAAGCCGAGCCGCGGTGGCCGTCGTAGCCCCCCATAACGGAGCCCACCACTTCACCGCTGACCTCCGCGACCAGAAACAGATCGGGGTCGTGATTCAGCTTACGCTCAATATCCATTTCAGGATCGTTCCACGGGCGCAGCAAATCGCAGCGTTCCCAAAGCGTGATCACTTCTTCAAAATCATCTTGCCGAAATATGCGGATTTCCATCACATTTACCACGTTGCAATTAGGTAAGTTCTGATTATCGCGTGATTTGTGTCAGACGCAATATCAAATTGCAGCCAGTCGGAGGAAATAGGACAAACAAGCGCGAGAACGGGGATATTATTTATTATCGGCAATAATCATTATACTGTTCGGCCTTATTAAGACGCGAAAAAAGGGAACCCGTGCGTATGCCTCACATCAGTGCCGTAAAAACTTTTTTGAGAACGTTGCAGGATGATATCTGCCGACAGTTGGCCGCCGCAGATGGCGCCGCCGGTTTTGCCGAAGATATCTGGCAGCGCGCGGAAGGCGGAGGAGGATGCAGCCGGGTCTTGTCCGGCGGCAGCGTATTCGAACGTGCCGGCGTCAACTTTTCCCATGTCACCGGCGGCGTATTGCCGCCATCCGCCAGCGCGCATCGTCCAGAACTGGCCGGACGGAGCTACCAGGCGATGGGCGTCTCACTGGTTATTCATCCGCATAACCCCTATGTTCCCACCAGCCACGCCAACGTACGCTTTTTCATTGCCGAAAAACCGGGGGAGGAAGCGGTATGGTGGTTCGGCGGCGGCTTTGATCTGACGCCATTTTATGGCTTCAAAGAAGACGCGATTCACTGGCATCGCACCGCGCGCGATCTGTGCCGCCCTTTTGGCGCGGACGTTTATCCCCGGTATAAAAAATGGTGCGATGACTATTTTTTCCTGAAACATCGCAACGAGGCGCGCGGCATCGGCGGGTTGTTTTTTGACGATCTGAATACGCCTGATTTTGCTACCTGCTTTGATTTTACCCGCGCGGTTGGCGAAGGTTTTCTGACCGCCTATCTGCCGATCGTCGAGAAACGCAAGGCGTTGCCGTGGGGCGAGCGCGAGCGCGAATTTCAGCTTTACCGCCGCGGCCGCTATGTGGAATTTAACCTGGTCTGGGATCGCGGTACGCTGTTCGGACTGCAAAGCGGCGGGCGCACCGAATCCATTTTAATGTCGATGCCGCCGCTGGCCCGCTGGGAGTACCAGTATCAACCCGAGCCAGACAGCCCGGAAGCCGCGCTGTACCGGGATTTTTTACCCGTCAGAGACTGGCTGAACGATGACAGCCACGGAGTCACCCCAACAGGAGTAATCAAGTAATGCAGATTTGGGTCGATGCCGACGCCTGTCCTAACGTCATTAAAGAAGTTTTGTTTCGTGCGGCGGAGCGCACGGCGACCCTGACCACGCTGGTGGCCAATCAGTCATTAAAAGTGCCGCCGTCACGCTTTATCCGTACCCTGCGCGTTGCCGCCGGGTTTGATGTCGCGGACAACGAGATTGTGCGCCGGGTTGAAAGCGGCGATCTGGTGGTCACCAGCGATATTCCGCTGGCCGCCGAAGTGATTGAAAAAGGCGCGGTGGCGCTTAACCCGCGAGGCGAGCGCTATACGCCGGATACCATCCGCGAACGACTGAATATGCGCGACTTTATGGATACCATGCGCGCCAGCGGCATCCAGACCGGCGGCCCGGCGACGTTGAGCCAGCGCGACCGGCAACAGTTTGCCGGCGAACTGGATAAGTGGCTACGGCAATCAATGTAGCGCCATCGGATATAAAAAAGAAAAGCCTGCGTCAGCAGGCTAAGTTTGATGACAAAGTATAAATTCTTACTCTCATTTCAAAATTCGTCATTCCTGCGAAGGCAGGAATCTTCCTGATATCAACGAGTACTTAAAGGCAGATCCCCGCCTGCGCGGGGATGACGGAGGTGACAATATTGTTTGCCAACCCGCCTTTACAGCGGCTGGGTTTGCGCCTCAACCACGGCCAGCGCCACCATATTAACGATACGACGCACCGAGGCGATTGGCGTTAGGATATGCACCGGTTTGGCAATCCCCATCAGTACCGGCCCGACGGTGACCCCTTCCGAGGAAGAAACTCGCAGCAGGTTATAGCTGATACGCGCCGCTTCCATATTCGGCATGATCAGAATATTGGCCGAACCTTTCAGCGGACTGTCCGGCATCTGCTCGCGGCGGATCGCTTCCACCAGCGCGGCATCGCCGTGCATTTCACCATCCACTTCCAACTCCGGCGCCAGTTTGTTAATCAGCGCCAGCGCGGCGCGCATTTTCTGCGCGGTCGGCGAATCCGACGTGCCGAAGCTCGAATGCGACAACAGGGCGACTTTCGGTTCAATACCGAAACGGCGCACGGTGTTCGCCGCCATCAGGGCAATCTCAGCCAGTTGCTCCGGCGTGGGATCGGCGTTGACATAGGTATCGGCGATGAACGTATTCCCGCTGGGCAGCAGCAGCGCATTCATGGCGCCGGCCACATGTACGCCGTCACGGTAGCCGAAAACCCGCTCCACTACGTCAAAGTGCTCTTCATAAGTTCCGATGGTGCCGCAAATCAGGGCATCGGCCTCACCGCGCAGCACCATGATGGAACCAATCAGCGTCGGATTGCCGATCACCTCGCGCTGGGCCTTTTCCTGCGATACGCCGCGACGCTTCATGATGTCGAAATACTCGCCCCAGTACTCTTTAAAGCGCGGGTCAGACTCGTTGTTGACCACCTCAAAGTCTTTTCCGATGGTCAATTGCAAGCCCAGTTTTTGCAGACGCATTTCGATAACGTTCGGGCGGCCGATCAATATCGGAAAAGCCAGCCCTAACGTCACCAGCTCCTGGGTCGCATGCAGCACGCGGGGATCTTCCCCTTCGGCCAGCACCACGCGACGGGGCTGCTTACGCGCCTGAGAGAACACCGGCTTCATAAACAGGTTGGTTTTATAAACGAACTGGGTCAGTTTCTCGATATAGACATCGAAATCTTCGATCGGCCGTGTCGCCACGCCGGAGTCCATCGCCGCTTTCGCCACCGCGGGAGCGATTTTGATAATCAGCCGCGGATCGAACGGTTTTGGAATCAAATAATCCGGCCCGAACGACAGATCCTGATCGCCATAGGCGGAAGCCACTACCTCACTCTGCTCCGCCAGCGCCAGATTGGCGATGGCATGAACGCACGCCAACTTCATCTCTTCATTGATGGTGGTGGCGCCGACGTCCAGCGCGCCGCGGAAGATAAACGGGAAGCACAGTACGTTGTTCACTTGATTGGGGTAGTCGGAACGGCCGGTACAGATAATGGCGTCGGGACGCACTTCTTTAGCCAGCGGCGGCAGAATTTCCGGTTCAGGATTCGCCAGCGCCAGGATCAGCGGATTCGGCGCCATGGTTTTCACCATCTCCTGCGTCAATACGCCGGGACCGGAGCAACCGAGGAAAATATCGGCATCGGGAATAACATCCGCCAGCTTGCGCGTACCGTTATCATCGATAGCGTAAGCGGCTTTGGTTTCCGCCATATTCTCTTCACGCCCTTTGTAAATCACGCCGCGCGAGTCGCACACCACGATGTTTTCGGGTTTCATACCCAGCGCCACCAGCAGGTTCAGGCAGGCGATGGAGGCCGCGCCGGCACCGGAAACCACCAAGCGCACGTCAGCGATCTTTTTCTCCACCACTCGCAGCCCGTTCAGTACCGCCGCGGTACAGATAATGGCCGTACCGTGCTGATCGTCGTGGAATACCGGGATCTTCATCCGTTCGCGCAGTTTCTTCTCGATGTAGAAACATTCCGGCGCTTTGATATCTTCCAGATTGATACCGCCAAACGTCGGTTCCAGCGCAGCAACCACATCGATCAATTTGTCCGGATCCAGTTCATCGACTTCGATATCGAATACATCAATACCGGAGAATTTTTTAAACAAGACCCCTTTCCCTTCCATGACAGGTTTACCCGCCAGCGCGCCGATGTTGCCAAGCCCAAGCACGGCCGTTCCGTTGGAGATCACCGCCACCAGATTGCCTCGCGCGGTGTACTTGTAGGCGGCCAGCGGATCTTCGGCGATCTCCAGACAAGGGGCCGCGACACCGGGAGAGTACGCCAGGGCGAGATCGCGCTGGGTCGCCAGCGGTTTCGTCGGTGATACCTGAATTTTCCCCGGAACTGGGAACTGATGGAAATCCAATGCGCTCTGTTTCAGTTGTTCGTCCATTGTTACATCCTTTATCTGTTTTCGTTATGGAGCGGGAGGGAAGTGGCAGAAGGACAGTATAATGTGTGTGGTTTGTTAAACTTTGAAGGGCTGCAAAAACCGAGATCTAATTTCTCTTAATATAGTTACTATAATTAATTTACCAGCGGATTGTGATGGCTGAACGACAGCATAGTGAGTTTTTCGCTCCCACTATGCATGCAAGAGGACTTTCCGCGCTTGTTTTTCGCGCTCTGCAAAAGCCATGCTGCAGAGCGGAGGAAACCGTTACGCAAACCATCCCCGAATATAGGCATGCTGCAGCAGCATGATGGTTTTCGCATCTTTAATGCGCCCGTCGCTCACCATTGCCATAGCCTGGGTGAAGGGCAACTCCAGCACCTCGATGTCTTCATCCTCGACGCCGCCGCCCAAATTGTCATGATCGGACTCATCATACTCAGCGGCGAAAAAATACACGCGCTCCGTCACCCCGCCGGGCGACATATAGGCATCAAATAGCCTTTCTACCTGACCGACCGCATAGCCGGTCTCTTCTATCGCCTCGTTACGGGCGCAGATTTCCGGCGAATGCTTATCCAGCATGCCGGCGCAGGCCTCAAGCAACATGCCGCTTTCGTTGCCATTCAGGTAGGTAGGAATGCGGAATTGCCGTGTCAGGATAACGGTTCCCTTGCGCCGGTTATACAGCAGGATTGTCGCGCCATCGCCTCGATCGTAAACCTCACGGATCTGACGCACGACCCCACCGTTCTTTCTTTTTAAATCAAAAACATATTTATGCAGGATAAACCAACGATCGGACAAAAGTTTCTTTTCGATGATATTGATTGGCGACGACATGAATAACCCCTGATAAAAATGGCAAACAGGCTTTAGTATGCGTTCAGACATGCTCATTCACAAAATCACGAAAACTCGCGACTAACATGCTTGTCTCACGGCTCTTCAGCCAGATCAACAGCGTATCGACCTCGCTGATGGCCGGATCGATGGGGTGACTGCGAATCGCAAAGCTCTGCTCATATTGCCGTACAACATTCTCTGGCAGCATGGCAATCCCCATTCCGGACGCTACACACCCCAGAATCGCCTGAAAAGAGCCGAACTCCTGTAACACCGCGCCTGCCACCCCCTGCTGGCTGAGCCACTGCTCAAAACGGTAGCGGTAGTTACAACCGTTGCGAAACGACAGCGGTTTGATCACTTTCAGATCGGCCGCCGATTTCACCACGGGATGCGACCTGGCGGTGACCAATAGCAGCGTTTCCCGACACAGCACCGCAGAACTAAGTTTTTCATGCGGCAACAGCGCATTGTCCGCCACAAATGCCACGTCCAGCTCGCAGTTCAACACCTGCTCGATAAGCAGCTCTGTCGGCAAGGTTTTCAGGCTCAATTCTACGCGCGGCATCTGACCGCTAAAGGCCGCCAGCAATGGCGGAAGCCGCGTCGCCGCGGTTGTCTCCATCGAACCAATACGCAGCAGCCCGGCTGCATGCTTTTCTTTCAGCGTGGCTTTCGCCTCATCCATCAGAGCCAGAATGCGATTGGTGTAGTTCAGAAGATATTCACCTTCCGAAGTGATATACAACCGGTTCTTTTCACGAATAAAAAGCGATACACCCAGGCTGGCCTCAAGTTTCTTAAGACGCGTGGTAACGTTGGACGAAACACAGTGAAGTCGGTTGGCCGCTTCCGCAACGGAACCGGTTTCCGCCACCGCCTTAAACATCCTTAGGGAAGAGCTATTCATGTTGAAGCCTTCTCTTTTAATGAAGGAACGCATAAATAATATTCACTGTTATTTATTACGCAAAAGGGCAGGATAACCATTAACAGGAAATGCTACTCACGCACATGAGTGATAAAAAATGGAAAAGGGAAATAGCGTCCGCGGTCTGAATCATCATCAGACAACCCTGTCTGGAATAATTATTCTGACGCTGAGGATGGGTATCGAACGATCCTTCGATACGCGGATAACACCCGATAAACAGAGGGTTGATGCATACAACATTATCTCTCGCAAAAGAATCAAACTGACCAACCGTACCGATCAATCCCTCCATTCTCCGCCGACCAGCTTATTACAATTCATCCTAAATGCCGTCACACCCATAACCGCTAAAGGGGGACATTTGTCATTGCGACCGGCTTCTGCCAACGCAAACGCTGTAAAAAAACCGTAGTAAATATTTAAGCATGCTAATGGATTAAGGTTTAAATGATGTTAAGGAGACACAAAATGCCTCGAACCACGATCGCAATTCTGGGAATGGGCCCCCGAGGATTGAGTATTCTAGAACGCCTTATCACCCTCTATCATCACTATCCACAATCAGGCAAGATCGATATTTTGCTCGTCGACCCTAACGAGATGGGAACAGGCGCGCATAGTCCGCAACAGCCCGATCATCTATTGGTCAACACCGTAGCCTGCCAGATCACCCTGTTTGGCGATACCACCGTCAAGGATGCCGGTCCGACTCGCAGCGGTCCCTGCTTTTATCAGTGGGCCACCGAGCAGGGCTACCGTCATATCGACGGACATATTGTACGTGCCACAGAAGGTGGCCGGGCTATTCAACCGAATGACTATCTACCGCGCCGCCTGCTGGGGGAATATCTTTCCTGGGCCTACCGCGAGCTCATCCGCGAACTGCCGCCCGGTCTAAATGTCCGGCAGTTGCCTCTGCGCGCCGTTAACCTGTACCTGCGCGACGACGGCAAGACCGACATCTTGCTGGAGGAAGGCGTTCAATTTAGCGCCGACTTTATCTATATAACCACCGGTCACGGCAAGAACATGCCTTCTCTGGATGATCACTGCCTGCAACAATTCGTCTCGGCCAACCAGTCGAATAACCCCCGGTTACAGTATTACGCCACGCCCTATCCGATGTCCGCGTTGGACGCCATCTCCCCCGATACACGGGTTCTAGTGCAGGGAATAGGACTGACCGCCTATGACGTGCTATCACAGCTCACTTATGGCCGAGGCGGCGTCTTTACTGAAAAAGAGGGTCGTCTGAGCTATACGCCCAGCGGCCGCGAGCCAAAGATTGCTCTTTTTTCACGTCAGGCGCTCCCTTTCAGTAGCCGAGGCACCAACCAGAAAGGCGTGGGCGGGCAATATACGCCGTCGTTTCTGACCATTGAGGCCATCCGGCAGCTACGCGCACAAAACAGTATCGCCTCCGGCTCGCCTCAACTGGATTTTGAAAAACAGATCCTGCCGCTGCTGCTAAAAGAAATGAGCTATGTCTACCGCTGCACTTTACAAGGCAATAGGCTGGAACCGGCAAGCTATCAAGTGAGTGCTGAGGAGAGTCAAGCGATTCAGACGCTGCTGTATCCGCATCAGGACAAGACATTTTCGTCATTATGCGAGTATTCGCGCTTCTTCGCCGCACACTTGGAAGATGACCTCGCTGCCGCCGAGGCGGGAAATGTCGAAGGCGCGGTGAAAGCCGCCACCGACGTGATCCGCGATGTGCGGGATATTCTACGCGCCGCGATCGATTTCGGCGGGCTAACGGCCGCCTCGCACCGTCGTTTTCTCGAACACTTCGGCCCCCTTTTCAACCGCATTGCCGTAGGACCGCCCAAACAGCGGAATCAGGAACTACAAGCGCTGATGAACGCGGGTATCGTGACGCTGGCGGGCGGGCCATCGACTACGCTGGTACTCAACGCACGTTCAGGCTGTTTTGAAACCCATTCGACTTTTACCGGCGAAGTTCGTCTGGTTGAGAGCGACGTGTTGATTAAAGCCAAAATCGACAGTTTCTCGCCTTTATACGACGACTCTTCGTTCATTCGCAATCTCACCGCGCAAGGCATTTTCCGGCCATACATCAATCAGGGATTTCATCCTGGCGGCATTGATATTGACCGCCATCAACATCCGATAAACAGTAAGGGCCGGGGGTTAACCACGCTGTGGGCGCTGGGCAATCTGGCCGAAGGACCAAACTTTTATACGTACGTTTTACCACGTCCCCTGGTCAACTCACGAGCGATACGGGATGCCGGACAATGCGTTATCAATATGTATCAGCAGCTACTGAGCCGCCGTTCCGTCAATGGCTTGCCGGTCTACGAATGCTGAACGCATAGCCACTTCCCGTTGGCAGGCAATACCGGTGTTACGTTTTGATCTTTAACGTCTTAGCGCTCATTTCTCTGAGCGCTAAGGCTCTTCAGTAACTCATGGAGATCTTATGCCTTACGTAAACATTAAAATCACGAAGGAAGGCGTTACCGCCGAACAGAAACGGCAGTTAATGGAAGGCGCAACGCAGCTTTTGGTGGATGTGTTGAACAAAAATCCCAAGACCACTATCGTGGTCATAGAGGAAGTTGACACAGACAATTGGGGAATTGGCGGCATCCCGGTCACCGAGTTGAGAAAGGCTAGCAGTTAGCCCGACTAGCGGCGCAGCAGACGTGGCGCCGTTCATCCTGTTCTATTTGCCCAGCGCGCTGCCGATTAGCAGGTAAAGGTTCAGCGAAATCACCAGCACCACAATCACTTTCCCGGCATTTTGCACCAACCGGCTGTTTACCAAGTTCCCCATTAATTCCCGATTGCCGGTAAATGCCAGCAAAGGAATCAACGCCAGCGCGATGCCGAAACTCAGGATAACCTGGCTAACCACCAATACCCGAGTCGGATCCATTCCCGACAGAATGACGATAAATGATGGCAACATGGTGACGGTTCGGCGCACCCACAGCGGAATATGAAAACGAACGAAACCTTGCATGACAACCTGCCCGGCCAAGGTACCGACAACGGTCGAAGAAAGCCCGGCCACCACCAGGCTCAGGCCGAAAATAGTCGCCGCCGCTTTTCCCAGCAGAGGTTCAAGCGTCAAATAAGCGCGATCCAGATCGACAATATTTTGATTACCGCTGTAATGAAAAGCCGCGGCGGCGGTCGCCATCATCGCCAGGTTTACAAACCCGGCGATAGTCATGGCGATAGCGACATCGACTTTCGTCGCGGAATAACGTTCGGCGCGCGAGTGCCCGCCCTCATGTTGCGTAAGGGATGAATGCAGGTAAATCACATGCGGCATAATGGTGGCCCCCAGCACGCCCGCCGCCAGAAAAACCGCCTCGGAAGTCGGCAGACTGGGAATAACGATCCCTTTGGTCAGGGCGGCCAGTTCAGGCCGTGAGAACACCAGTTCGACAATGTAAGCCGCGGCGACAAACAGCAATAACCCGCCAATCACCATTTCCAACGGCTTCTGTCCGCGCCGTTGCAGCATCAAAATCAGAAAGGTGGCGATACCGGTGAGAATGGCGCCTTCCAGCAAAGATACGCCTAACAGCAGTTTGAAACCGATGGCGGCGCCGATGAATTCAGCCAGATCGGTCGCCATCGCGATGATCTCGGCCTGCACCCAATAGGCCCAGACGGCGGGCCGCGGAAAACGATCGCGGATCAGTTCAGCCAGGTTTTTACCGGTGGCGATGCCCAACTTGGCCGACAGCAGCTGTATCAACATCGCCATGATATTGGCCCACACCACGACCCACAGCAGGGTATAGCCATAGGCGGCGCCAGACTGAATATTGGTCGCGAAGTTGCCTGGATCGATGTAACCGATCGCCGCAATAAACGCAGGCCCCATCAAAGAAAGTTTAATTTTTCTTGATGTTCGGCTTGCTGACTCGGCGACGCGACTACTCGGCATAGTATGACCCTTCTAACTCTGTTGTTTTATCACTCTCACAGAATTGATAATGATTATCAAGTGCATTTAGAATGGCGACACCAATTCTTTTGATAGGTAATGGTGATGATGATCGATAAAAACAATAAAAAACACTCTTTTAATAAAAAAATATTAACAAAATATAAACAAAAAACCCATGCCGAAGCATGGGTTCAGACTGCCGACAAAGGGCTCTCAAACAATAGCGGATCGTAGGAAAGAGCGGCTCTCCTGCACCGAGCCGCCAGCAGATCCCCGCCTGCTGCCGCAGATACCGTGTTGAACATCGGTCGTCAAGCCGCTTTCTTCCGGCGGACTCTCACTCTCGTCGTTCCCGCGCAGGCGGGAATCAGCCGATGAATGTTTACGGTTCAGTGGCGGATCCCCGCCTACTACTGCGGGGATGACGGAGGGCAACGATCACGGGGACGACGTATATGATGCGCCGTCTACCCGCTCATCAGGCCTTCGCTTTAGATACCGCCACCATCGCCGGGCGCAGTAGACGTCCATTAAGCGTGTAGCCTTTCTGCATCACCATCATGACGTGATTTGGCTGATGGTCGTCGGACTCCAGCATGGTCATTGCCTGATGGACTTCGGGATTAAAGGGAACATTCACATCCTCAATCACCTCAATGCCGAACTTATGTACGGCATCCAGCAACGATTTCAGCGTCAGCTCAATACCTTCAACCATGGGAGCCAGCGCTTCGTTGGATTTGTCAGCCAAATCCAGAGCGCGTTCCAGGTTGTCGATGACCGGTAACATTTCGCTGGCGAATTTTTCCACCGCGAATTTATGCGCCTTCTCAACATCCATTTCCGCACGACGGCGGATATTATCGGCTTCGGCCCGGGCACGCAGGACGTTATCACGCTCACGCTGTTGCAATTCGCTCAATTGAGCCTCCAGCTCGGCAATCCGCTCGTCTCGTGGATCGGCGGCGTCCGCCGTCGCGCTTTCCTGTGGTTGCCCTTTTGCAGTATCCATTTGATCCAAGACTTGCTCGTCAGGCGTGTTCTGTTCTTTACTACTCATGAAATTCTCCGCGTTTTAGCATTAATCTCGCTAATTGCTTATTATGGGGATCAATACCGGGGATTCAAGGGAACCAGTCAGATATTGATTTTCCACGATACCGGGCACATCTCGTCGAGGATAACGACCGCAATGAATAAACCGTTTAATTGCATTGGCATAGTCGGTCACCCGCGCCACCCCACTGCGCTGGCGACCCATGAAATGCTCTATCATTGGCTGACCGGCAAAGGTTATTCAGTGTTTGTTGAACAGCAGATCGCCCTCGATCTTAACCTGAAGGACGCGCAAACCGGCAGCCTGGCCGATATCGGACAAAAAGCCGATCTCGCCGTCGTGGTCGGCGGCGACGGCAATATGCTGGGCGCGGCCCGGGTATTATCACGCTATGACATCCAGGTTATCGGCGTTAACCGCGGCAATCTCGGATTTTTGACCGACCTGGACCCCGATCACGCGCAGCAGCAACTTTCCGATGTGTTAAACGGCCAGTATCTGAGCGAACGCCGCTTTATGCTGGAAGCGCGTATCTGCCGCGCCGATCAACCCAGCAGCAGCAGCACCGCCATTAATGAAGTGGTGCTTCACCCCGGCAAAGTGGCGCACATGATTGAATTCGAAGTCTATATTGACGATAACTTCGCTTTCTCTCAACGCTCGGACGGCCTGATCATCTCCACGCCAACCGGCTCGACCGCCTACTCCTTATCCGGCGGCGGCCCGATCCTGACGCCCTCGCTGGATGCCATCACACTCGTGCCGATGTTTCCCCATACGCTCTCGGCCCGGCCGTTGGTCATTAACGGCAGCAGCAGCATCCGGTTAAAGTTTTCCCACATCACCAGCGATTTGGAAATCAGCTGCGATAGCCAGATTTCACTCCCCATACAGGAAAAGGAAGAGGTGCTTATTCGCCGCAGCGAATATTCCCTCAACCTGATACACCCAAAAAATTACAACTATTTCAATACGTTAAGCACAAAACTCGGCTGGTCTAAAAAATTATTCTAAAATCGACGCTCACCACTTTACTGTATATAAAACCAGTTTATACTGTATGTATTCACACCTTGTTATTACATACAGGAAAACTATCATGCTGGCGCAACTCACTATCAGTAACTTCGCCATCGTGCGTGAGTTAGAAATCGATTTTCAGGCAGGAATGAGCGTGATCACCGGGGAAACCGGTGCCGGTAAATCCATTGCTATTGACGCCCTCGGCCTGTGCCTGGGCAATCGTTCTGACGCCAGCATGGTAAGACCAGGCGCGTCCCGCGCGGATATCTGCGCCCGCTTCTCGCTGGCGGATACGCCCAGCGCACGCCATTGGCTGGAACAAAACCAACTGGATGACAGCAATGAGTGCCTGCTGCGCCGGGTGATTGGCGCAGACGGCCGTTCCCGCGGTTTTATCAACGGTACGGCGGTGCCGCTCTCGCAGCTGCGCGAACTCGGTCAACTCCTGATTCAGCTTCACGGCCAGCACGCGCATCAACTCCTACTCAAACCCGATCACCAAAAGCACCTGCTGGATGCCTACGCCGATGAAACGCAATTGCTGGAAGCCATGCAGCAAGTCTGGCAGCAGTGGCACCAGAGCTGCCGTTCGCTGGCGCAACTGCAGCAGGCCGCCATCGAGCGGGAAGCCCGCCGCGAGTTATTGCAGTATCAGTTGAAAGAGCTGAATGAGTTTGCGCCGCAGCCCGGCGAATATGAACAGATCGATGTCGAGTACAAACGATTGGCGAACAGCGGGCAACTGCTGGCATTGAGCCAGCAGACATTACAACTGCTCTGCGAAGATGAAGAGCAAAATATGCTCGGCATGTTACACAGTGTGAAACACCAGCTCGGCGAACTGGTCGGCATGGATGAAAAACTGTCCGGCGTGCTGTCCATGCTGGAGGACGCCGGGATCCAAATCAGCGAGGCCAGCGACGAACTGCGCCATTACAGCGAACAGATGGATCTCGATCCGATCCGGCTCTATGAGCTTGAACAGCGGCTATCCCGTCAGTTGGCATTGGCGCGTAAACATCATGTTCAGCCAGAAGCATTGCCTGCATTCCATCAACAGCTACTGGAAGAACAACAGTTGCTGGAGCAGCAGGTAAGCGACCATGAATCCCTGAGTCTCGCCGTTAGTGAGTATCATCAGCAGGCGCTGCACGTCGCCGAGCAGTTGCACGTTCGCCGTCAACACCACGCCAAAGAGCTGGCGCAGTTGATCACCGGAAATATGCATGATCTGGCGATGCCGCACGGGCACTTCACTATCGACGTGAAATATACGCCTGAATACCTGACGGCCAGCGGCGCGGACAGCATTGAGTTTCGCGTCACCACCAACCCCGGTCAACCACATCAACCTCTGGCGAAAGTGGCCTCAGGCGGGGAACTATCACGCATCGCGCTGATTATTCAGGTGATCACCGCACGTAAAATGGATACGCCGGCACTGATTTTTGACGAAGTCGATGTCGGGATCAGCGGCCCGACGGCGGCGATTGTCGGCAAAATGTTGCGTCAACTTGGCGAGTCCACGCAGGTGATGTGCGTCACCCACCTGCCCCAGGTCGCCGGTTGTGGCCATCATCACTTTTTTGTCAGCAAGCAGACGGACGGCGAGGAAACGGAAACATTGATGCAGCCGCTTGATAAACGCGCCCGGCTACAGGAATTGGCGCGTCTGCTGGGCGGCAGCGCCGTCACGAAAAATACGCTGGCGAACGCCAAAGAGCTGCTGGCCGCGTAAGGCTGAGCCCCAGGGACGGGGCCAGTCATCGAATACCGGGCGTATTCAATGCGGCGCGGCGTAGACCGACCATAAAAAAACGCCTGGAGCGTTTTTCAACGCCGCTTGCAGCGGCCCGAAAGGTGGCGGGTAGGGACAGCCCGCCATAAAAAAACGCCTGGAGCGTTTTTCAACGCCGCTTGCGGCGGCCCGAAGGGTGGCGGGCAGGGACAGCCCGCTATAAAAAATCCCAACTTTTTTGACTTCCTGAGGTCATACAGGGGTCTTGCAGGTTTTCAATTCAGGCAAGGTCTATTATCATCGGCAACCTATGCCCTTAAGGAATGTAATCACTATGCGCTGTAAAACGCTGACTGTCGTCGCCGCGGTGGTTGTTATGCTAACTGCCGGTTGTTCCACGTTAGAGAAAGTGGTTTATCGGCCGGACATCAATCAGGGAAACTATCTGGCACCGGGTGACGTTGCGAAAATTCATACCGGAATGACCAAACAACAGGTTGCTTACGTCCTGGGAACGCCAATGATGCAGGATCCTTTCGGCAGCGATACCTGGTTTTATGTATTCCGCCAACAACCGGGTCATGAATCCGTAAAACAGCAGACCCTGACGCTAACCTTTAGCGCTGAAGGCGTGTTAACCAACATCGATAATAAACCGACGCTGAATTAATCCGGCGATAACTCGTTGGATAGATAGGCAATTCTACACGGCGAAAACCCGTTTGTTATCAGGATAAGGTTTTCGCCGTGTAGATGAATAGCAAGAATAAGACAGCAGACGCCCTATTTTTTTGCGCGCTCGGCGCGTTGGCGGCGCAACTCTTTCGGGTCGGCAATCAGCGGACGGTAGATCTCAACGCGATCGCCACCATTGAGAATATCGGTCAGTTTCGCCGCTTTGCTGTAAATACCGACCTTATTGGTCTTCAAATCGATGTCGCTTCGCAGTTCCAGCAGGCCTGATGCAACGATGGCCTGCTCGACGGTACTCCCTTCCGCCAACGTTACCGTACGCAGGTATTGACGCTCTGGTAATGCATAGATCACCTCAACGCGAATATCAGGCACTGTAAACCTCTTTGGCGCGTTGCGTGAACGCCTGCACCATATTCCCCGCCAGCTCCTTGAAAACTTTACCAAAAGCGAGTTCAATCAAGGCATTGGTAAATTCAAAATCAAGGTGTAGCTCGACTTTACAGGCATCATTGCTTAACGGCGTGAAATGCCAGTCGCCGCTTAGCTGGCGAAAAGGACCATCAACCAATTGCATGTTAATATTCTGGTTATTGGTCAGCGTGTTGCGCGTGGTAAATGTCTTGCGAATTCCCGCCTTGGCAACATCGACGGCGGCGGTCATTTCGTCTGGTGTAGCAGAAAGCACCCGGCTACCGGTACAGCCCGGTAAAAAAGCAGGATAAGAAGAGACATCATTCACCAATTGATACATTTGCTCTGCACTGAATGGCACCAGAGCAGAACGACTTATTTTTGGCATATCATTTTCCGTGATTCATAAAACGCGCAAAATAATAGCACTGATAAGCCGACAGATGAAAATTCTGCGCGCATTACCGCACAATATCATCAACAATGGCGCAGACACTCGGCAGGGATTTCATTCCCTTTTACATCCAGTATAATGACGGCACTATGACAAAGAAAAAAGCGTACAAACCCGGTTCCGCTACCATTGCGCAAAACAAGCGTGCCCGCCACGAATACTTCATTGAAGAGGAATTTGAGGCCGGTCTTTCGTTGCAAGGTTGGGAAGTAAAATCACTGCGTGCAGGCAAAGCCAATATCAGCGACAGCTATGTGACATTCCGTGACGGCGAAGCGTATTTATTCGGCGCCACCATCACACCACTTAACGTTGCCTCTTCACATGTTGTTTGTGATCCGACGCGCACGCGCAAGCTGTTGCTCAACAAACGGGAACTCGATTCCCTGCTGGGCCGTACCAGCCGTGAAGGCTATACGGTGGTCGCCTTATCCATGTACTGGAAAAATGCCTGGAGCAAAGTCAAAATCGGCGTAGCTAAAGGTAAGAAAGACCACGACAAACGTGACGATATTAAAGAGCGTGAATGGAAATTAGACAAAGCGCGTATCATGAAGAACGCAAACCGCTAAGCCGATTCCCAATAGATTTCAAGGTGCGGGAAGGCGGCAAGCAAACGAATCCCGATGAGCTTACACCAGTAAGTGATTCGGGTGAGTGAACGTAGCCAACGCACCCGCAACTTGAAAGATGAAGGGAATATGGCTTAAGTAGGGTAAGTTCTGATATACTAACGAAAGTTTCTTGGGGCTGATTCTGGATTCGACGGGATTTGCAAAGCCCTAGGTGCATGCCGAGGGGCGGTTGGCCTCGTAAAAAGCCGCAAAAAAATAGTCGCAAACGACGAAAACTACGCCCTAGCAGCTTAATAACCTGCTAAGAGCCCTCTCTCCCTAGCCTCCGCTCTTAGGACGGGGATCAAGAGAGGTCAAACCCAAAAGAGATCGCGTGGATGTCCTGCCTGGGGCTGAAGCGTTAAATCCAATCAGGCTAGTTTGTTAGTGGCGTGTCTATCCGCAGCTGGCAGGCGAATGTAAAGATTAGACTAAGCATGTAGTACCAACGGTAGAGTAATTCCGGACGGGGGTTCAAATCCCCCCAGCTCCACCAACTTTTGTTCTATAGAACGCCAAAGAAGTCCACTAAGCCCGCATGGTACAAGCCCTGCGGGCTTTTTTACGTCTGCTGGGCGCTGTGGCGATCTTGTGGCTTCCACAACTTTTAGGTACCTTCTTAGGTACCCGAAAGGCAGGTACCCATCCAGCGGGTACCTAAATGATGGAGGTACCTATGGCACGGTTAACAAAACCCCTCACCGATACGGAGATCAAAGCCGCCAAACCACAGGAGGCGGATTACACACTGCATGACGGCGACGGTCTGCAACTGCTAATCAAAAGCAGCGGCAGGAAAGTTTGGCAGATGCGCTACTACCGGCCTTTAACCAAAAAGCGCGCAAAACTGACTTTTGGGCCTTATCCTGAAGTCACTCTGGCCGACGCACGGCAACGCCGGACAGCGGCTCGCGCCCTGCTGGTAAAAGATATTGACCCTTATGAACACCAGCTTTCATTGCGCAAGCAAGCGCTGGAAACCCAATCCAACACCTTTAAGGTCGTTGCCGAACGCTGGCTACAGTTAAAAAAGAGCAGCGTCACCGCCGACTATGCCTCCGATATCCAGCGCTCCCTCGAAAAGGACATCTTCCCCGCCATCGGCGATATCAGCATTACGGACATTAAAGCACGCACGCTGGTGCAGGCTATCCAGCCGGTGCAGGCCAGAGGCGCGCTGGAAACGGTAAGGCGGTTATGCCAGCGGATTAACGAAGTGATGATCTATGCCATGAACGTTGGTCTGATCGATGCGGCTCCCAGCGTCAATATCAGCAAGGCATTCGAGAAACCGCAGAAAAGGCACATGCCCAGCATCCGCCCGGACCAACTACCGCAACTGATGCAAACGATGCGGCTGGCAAATATCGAGTTACCGACCCGCTGTCTGTTTATGTGGCAGCTTCTCACCCTCACCCGCCCTGTCGAAGCCGCTGAGACGCGCTGGCAAGAGATCGATCTGGAGGCTAAAGAATGGCGCATTCCGGCCGAACGCATGAAAATGAAGCGGGTACATATCGTTCCGCTGTCAGAACAGGCACTGGCTATTCTGGAACTTATGCGGCCTTTAAGCAGCCATCGGGAATATGTTTTCCCCAGCCGCATTAAGCCGTTACAGCCAATGAATAGCCAGACGGTCAACGCCGCGCTGAAACGCGCCGGATTAGGCGGCATTCTGGTATCACACGGCATGCGCTCCATCGCCAGCACCGCGCTTAATGAACAAGGCTTTCCACCCGATGTCATCGAAGCCGCCCTCGCCCACGTAGATAAAAATGAAGTACGCCGGGCCTATAACCGCAGCGATTATCTGGAACAACGTCGCCCCATGATGCAATGGTGGGCCGACTTTGTGAAAGCAGCGGACAACGGCAGCGTGCTGGAAGGTGGAGTCCGGGGACTTAAGGCGATTGGGTGATTGTATGAAGCCGTGTTTTCTCTCCCGCCTCACACCATAAGCAAGTGATGGTGTGAGACGGGAGACGCGTTATTTTTCGCTCATCGTCAATGGACAAATCCTCAACCCCACGTCTTTAGTAACTCTTAAGATAAAGTCACTTAACGGATGCTAAAAAGGAAGAAATTAAAAATATGCCTTAGTCAGAACAAACAATTTCATCGCCTCTGACGGGCATCAACCTAGGTGACTTCGTATGATTGAACAAGACTGGCATCCGGCAGATATCATCGCTGGTTTAAAAAAGAAAGGCACAACGCTGGCTGCGGTTTCCAGAGACGCGGGACTCGCCTCTTCCACTTTGGCAAATACACTGACGCGCCATTGGCCTAAAGGAGAACGCTTAATCGCCGAAGCCTTGCATAAACGCCCTGAAGAGATCTGGCCTTCGCGTTATAACAGCGGACAGCACCAACAGTACATAGATAGAACTTCGGATTAGCCACTAAAAATTTACAAATTTTTTTTCATACCGCTAGTGGATTTAGACGCTCCTTACTGGATTTCTATGGAATAGAAATCCAGTAAGGAGCCAACAAGCGCAGCGCGTTAGCCGCTTGATATACGGATTTTGGCGCAGTAAATTGTCAGTGCTATACCGCTGCTGCAAGCAGCACTCCCATGTTGCCACGACCTTCAAGGCAACGCGCAGGACCAACCTGTGTGGTCGACTCCCAACCCGCCCCGCTACCGGTTTGCGGGTGATCGCTGCGGCGATGGTAGCTAACTTATCCCAACGCCTTAGGGCTGCATTCCGTTTGTTCTTCGTGAAGCAATGGCTTTTTGCATACGCACTGATGCGTACAACAACCTTTATAGCTGGCGCAACCGTCTGCGGCCTTTTGCTGCCTCAGCGAATGCATCCATGAGGCAGCGGCGTCACTTCATACGGCACAAAGCCGTTGCAAGTGACGCCGCGAACAATCTCTGCGCCAGCCCTTACGCCACAGCGCTTTCCGGCGCGACCTGTCATCTGACGCACATTTTCTGCGTCAATTCTCATCAACCCACTTATCAGAGGAGGACTGAACCGATATCTGAGGCAGGCTTTCAGCCTGAGGGGATTACCCTGCTGATGCAGGCGGCTGCACCGAGTGCATAACCGATATCCCCGTCATACCTCAACCGCTGCCGCTCCGGCGCGCAGATATTGTTCAGTGTGGCACGGGAAATCCGTGTCGTGAATCGCCGTGCGCCGGAGAACAGAGGTTATTGAGGATGGGGGGATAGCATATGTCACGATTAAGTCGGGAGATGCAGACGCTGGCCCGACAGGCCGGCGGCAGCCATAAGACGGTACATGACCGACTAAAAATTGCAGAGTGGCTTGCCAGCAACCTGCTGTCTTTGAATATTCAGATCCGCACGGTGCAGCATCTGAAAGCAAAACATATCGAATGCTATATCGCCGAACGGTTAGAACAGGGAATTACCCTGCGCACGCTGCATAATGAAATGGCGGCAGTGCGTGTCATTCTACGGGCTGCCGAGCGGAGCAAGCTAGCGGATGCGGAGCGGCTGAGCAACAAGGCGTTAGGGCTGAGCGGCGCCAGCCGGGACGGTACGCGAAAGGCGATTACGCCGGAGCGCTATCAGGCAGCGCTGGCAATCCTGCAACAGAAAGATGCAGGGTTAGCACTCACGCTGCAACTGGCTCGAATGATGGGGTTGCGCTCGCAGGAAGCGGTGCAGTGTTCGCAGTCGCTCAAGACATGGGCCACGGCGCTGGAGCGAGGCGACGAGCAATTAACGGTGGTATTCGGCACCAAAGGCGGACGGCCCCGGCAAACGCGAGTTCTAGATCGGGAAGCGTTAATACAGACAGTGAATCAGGCGCTGTCGGTAGCTGCTACCCATAACGGTCGGCTAATTGATAAACCGGATCTGAAAAGCGCCATCAACCGCTGGCGCTCGCAAACCGCTATGGCCGGACTAAAGGGGCAATATTCCCCGCACAGCCTGCGTTACGCATGGGCGCAAGATGCGATGCATTATTACCGGCAACAAGGTTTCAGCAACCGGGAAGCAAGTGCGCTGGTTTCGATGGATTTAGGGCATGGGGGTGGACGTGGGAGGTATGTGGAGCAGGTTTATGGGAAAGTGCTGTAGAGCGTCGTTGAATAAATCGGCGTGTACTGACCCATGCTCGATCTGGCTCTTTTGCTGATCTGAGCGCAATCTAATCCGGCAGGCGGCTATGTGCCAGAAGCGGAAGTAACCTGCGCAATGTTGCGTTAATACGCAGGAGTCAGATCTCTAACACTGTGCAGGCATTAACAGTTTTTTTATGATGAAGATCATGTAGGCCTGATAAAAATGACGATTTTGTAACCTCACTTACCGATAATTTAACATGTAGCGCTTCTCTAATAAAATCTGACTTTGTAATGGATGAACTAAACTATGCAGATAAAAAAATTAAGATTGTTCAATGGATACAAGCGTTTTCATGACTTGACCATTGATTTAGGCGAAAATCCCGCCAGAATTATCGCATTGGTAGGACCCAATGGGTGCGGAAAAAGCAGTGTTTTAGATGGTATTCTTTTTCACCATAGTGCGTTCGGCGCATTGGGTAACAAAGGAAATAAAGACCACCTTTATCACTCTATGCATAATGACCCCTCGTTTGATTATCAAAGCATCTCGATTGAATTTACTAGCGGTACTTATTACGATGCAAGACAAAGTAGAAAGGGTAAAGAAAATACTTTGTTTTCCTTCCGGAGTCCTTACAGATACAATTCTAATTTGAACGTAACGGAAAGCAGAGCAGTTGGTGAGATATATTTAAATAATTATGGTGCATCTTCTGCTTCAGATATTGACGATAAGATGGAGGAAAACTATCGTAGGCTAAATATCAGGCTTAATAAATATATGCATTCTGAGGATTGTAAACCAAGTGAGGCCAAGGAGAAAATCATAGGGGATTTGAATGAGTCAATAAAAAACTGCTTAAACCTCGAAATTGATAACCTCGGGAATATAGAAAGCTCTCAAGGAACGATTTATTTCAAAAAACCTGATCACCCCAAACCATTTTCATTTAATGTATTGTCATCAGGAGAAAAAGAAGTCGTAGATATTTTACTTGACTTATATTTAAGGCAAGATGAATATTGCGATACCGTTTATCTTTTAGATGAACCAGAGTTGCATATCAATACATCTATTCAGAAAAAACTTCTTGTTGAAATAAATAGGCTCATTGGCGAACAATGTCAAATATGGTTAACAACTCATAGCATCGGTTTTATGCGAGCTCTACAAGATGAACTCAACGAAAAATGCCAAATAATATATTTTGATGAAAATTATAATCTCGCTGCTGAGACTAAAATTTTAACACCTACTACGAAGAGTTCTGGTATGTGGCGCAAAATTTTCGGTATTGCCTTGGACGATCTCACTCATCTACTCAGTCCTAAACGAATAGTGTACTGCGAAGGTCGTGATAGCCCAGGCACTGCTGGGAGGGAGCGCGGCTTAGATGCTCAAGCTTATAATACTATTTTTAATGAGAGATACCCTGACACATTATTTGTTTCAAGTGGTGGGAACACTGAGCTAGATAAAAGAAGTGATATTGCTATAGCCATTTTATCTAAAGCTCTACCTAATTTAGAAGTGTTGGTTTTGAAAGATAGAGATTCCGGATCAGGCCGTTGCGTATCTTCGAATGAAAGAGAATTATACCTTGATACAAATCCTGAAAATCATCGTATGTTGATCCGTTGGGAAATAGAAAACTATCTTTTCAGCAAAGATGCGCTAATTAGTTATTGTAAAAAAAATGGACTTTCTTTCGATGAAGCTCAGTATGATGAAACTGTTACGGATATTAAAAATCAAAGTGTAAAGGAGCTAAACAACCACATTAGAAATATTTGTGGGATAAAAACGAACATAAATTCTGAAGTTTTTAAGTTGAGGCTGGCCGAAAGCTTGCCTGCTGATTCCGATACATACAAAGAGCTTGAGAAGTCAATTTTTTACACTAAATGACTTAATATCTTAAGCGTGGTTTTTCCCCGCTCCTAAGATAGGACTATAGTGTATCTTACAGCTAAGATATCATTCCCCCCAAAGCATCATCAATATTTAAGTATTGATGATACTTCATCCTAAATTAAATGGAATCATTAAAAATAGACGATTTTATCACTATTTTTATAACATTTTACTATGTTTGAAATGTCCGCTCTTCGCTCATAGCCGCCAGATGGAACTCTTGCGGGCAACTGAGTGCCAGAAGTAGGTATTACAAACACTACCGTATGTTAATCAATGGGGAGCAGGTCACTAGTCACTATAGCTATAAAACACACAATTCGATTCCTCGGCTGAAAATATTTTTGCTACTCATGTCACAAATAAGTCCCACAGCCTCCATTTTAACCAAGCTAACAAAATTTTTAGGCCCAAACTTAGGCCCATAGAACAAAAGTGGAATCAGGAATAAGCCAACTAATCAAAATAATAGGCAACCTATTCAACTCCCCCCAGCCCGGGCTGTACGCCAACATCACGCCGCGTAACCCGCGTAAATATCTATACCACGCCTACCTGTCATTTATGGAGTCGTACGGCCATCAAAAGCCCATTAGCCTGACGGCTTTTAGCAAGGTGCTGCCTAATATGATGTCGGAATACGGGCAGGTGTACCTCAAGGGCAGAACCAAACAGGGCATACAGACTAACCTTGAGCTGAAAGATGAATCGGACACCGACTGGCTGCCCAAGTGTGAGATGGCGAGGTAGACGTCAGCAACGATACAACGGTTTTTTTACGTCGGAACACCTTAAAAGGTGATGAGTCACTCGTCACCTGTTCACCAACTTATCACCCATTAATACATTGATTATTAAATATAAAACTGTCTATTGAAGAGAGTGAACAGTTTTTTATAAAATCTTTTTATTTAGCCTCATGCTCATACTGTGATGTTGCTGCTTTTTTGATTAAGTGCTAAATTCAGTATCAAATATCATACTTAAAAAGAGGCGAACTATGTCTGTACAACCTATCCTTGCTAATGCTGCCGTGAGTATCAGCGACTTTAAAAAATCGCCTAATGCCGCGCTTAAAGAAGCTAACGGCGAACCTGTAGCCGTGTTAACTAATGGCCGTATCTCTGGCTATTATGTTTCCCCCGAAACATGGGAAGCTCTGGCCGACTATCAGGAAGATATTGAACTCGCCAAAATTGCCCGTTCACGGATGAAGGGGAAACGTGTGAAGGTCGATCTGGATGAGTTATAAGCTGGAGTTTGAAGAGCGCGCGCTGAAAGAATTTAAGAAGCTGGGCGCACCCGTGCGGGAGCAGTTCACCAAAAAACTGAAAGAGGTTTTACAAAATCCCCACGTTCCCGCCAATCGTCTTCATGGAATGGCTGACTGCTACAAAATCAAACTTCGTTCCGCTGGCTATCGGTTAGTTTATCAAGTGATTGAGCATGAGATCGTGGTGCTGGTTTTAGCTGTGAGCAAACGGGAACGCTCAGAAGTTTATAAAGCAGCGAAAGACCGACTATAAACGCGGATGTTTTAAACTCGCGGCTTTCTTGTTGTGCAACATACCTATCATCAAGGTGATGAGTCACTCACCACCCGTTCATCTACTCATTACCCATTAATGTATTGATTATTAAAAAAATAAAATCTTCTGGCAAAGAGGGGGAACTGTTTTTTATAAAATCTTTTTATTTCATTATTCCAAATTAAGCGAACAATAAATATACACATAGGGCATGGCTCGGGGACTTGCTGACAAAATGATCGATTACCATCATGTAACAGCGTTGCTCTTATTCGTAGGCTCACGTTTAGGCCTATAAACAAGTCTGAATTCAAAATTATATATTATTTATCATAATGTTATGATACCCCGGCGCAGTGGCAATCTTGTGACAACCACAACTTTGAGGTACCTAAAAGGCAGGCACCCATCCAGCGGGTGCCTAAATGATGGAGGTACCTCTGGCACGATTAACAAAACCCCTCACCGATACGGAGATAAAAGCCGCCAAACCACAGGATGCGGATTACCCACGGCATGACGGCGATGATCTACAACTGTTAATCAAAAGCAGCGGCAGGAAAGTCCGGCAGATGCGCTACTACTGGCCTTTAACCAAAAAGCGCGTAAAACTGCCTTTTAGACCTATGCTGCAGTGATATTAATCAAACCTCCCGGATGAGAATCGATGGGTCGACATTATTCACATCGGCGGTGCCGGTCAGCACCATGCTTGACTCAAGCTCACCTTGGAAGCGTTTAAACTGCATCTCAACCCCTTTAACACCACCGCCGAGGCTGGCACGTAGCATTGGACGGCCGACTAATACGGCTTGAGCGCCACTAGCCAGTGCCTTGAGCACATCGCCGCCATCACGCACGCCGCCATCCACCAGAATCGGCATCTTGTAACCGCGATCACGTACGGCTTTTACAATCGCGGGTAACACATGCATAGTGGCTATGGTCGAGCTCAGTACGCGACCGCCGTGGTTAGACACCACAATCGCACCGCAACCGGCTTCAGCGCACATCAGGGCTTCTTCAACCGTCATCACCCCCTTCGCCATAAAGGGGATTTTGGCGTATTTAACGATTTCCTTAAGCTTTTTCAGATCCTTAGGCTCAACCGTGCTGCCGGGTAGCGCACGAGCGGCGCGGCCAGCCGAATCGATGTCAATCGCAAAGAAAGGCGCGCCGGCATTCTGTACGAGATCGATACGATCAAAGATTTCCTGTTGAGTACGAGGCTTGATTTGCGCAATCGCGCGGCCTTTAAATTCTTTGACGACTTCTAAACGACGTTGGTAGGTATCGAGTGGATCTTCAATGCCATCCGCCGCCCAACCTAAACAGCCTACGTTCGCCGCCCCTTCGATAATGCCGCGGGCGTATTTATCTTCGGTCATCACTTGGCCATCGAACGCTAATTTGTTGGCCGCGCCCATGTTGTAGGTTAGGCCGCCGGTGACACCGGTCAGGATGGGCATAGCTAATTTAACGCCGAGTAACTCAGTTTCCATTTTCGGCTTAGTCACATTGTGCAGACTGCGCATATTGAGGCTCATGCCTTCAAAGGCTTCAATGTTGCGCACAAAGCTTTGGCGCATACCGCCCATACCGGGAACCCCCTCTCCGCAGGGGCCTTTACCGTTACAATGGCCTGCGCCGGCTACATCACAAGCAGCGCAAGTACTCATAATTCTACGAGCATTGTTGAGCACATCTTTTAAGTTTTTAGGCTCTTTGATGTAACCCGTGATGGCTTTTGGCACCTCCGCAGCGTCAGTGGTTGCCGCTGCTGCGACAGCCGATGCGCCTGCGGCATTGACCGCAGATGAGGCCGACATGGCAAGCGTTCCCGCCGCAGCGGCGAGCACGGCTCCCTTGGTTAAAAATTCACGGCGATTTTGATCTAATCGATTATCCATCTTAGTGTCCCCTATGTTATTCAATTTTTTTTCAGGAGTTATTGACGCATTTTGCTCACGATCGCAATTTACGTCGCGCGACTTCCTAGGGGGTAACACTCGAAGATAAAATTTGGCGATAGATCGCTTAACTCAAAAAACTTTGACCCTTGCATACCCAATTATGCATTTTTGCATAACAACGAAAACTCAGCCGTTAAAAATCAATTAATTATATTTATTTTCAATCAAATATAACCTAACTGCAGAATTAGCCGAGCAAATTAAATGTGAAATCACTAGCAGAAAATAAGCAACAGGCTGCCATTGTGGACTGACTGCGCTTATGGTTAAACCCAATCCCAAAAGGCCCGGATCTCTGATTTAGCCTGGCACCGATTTTGGGAAGATATTAAGAAGGTGTGTATTCAGTGAGCTATTGGCAGTATTTACGGGGAATGATATTGGCGCTGAGTCTGATCTCGACTCAAGGATTGGCGCAGCAGGATCTAACGTTCAATGTCCATAGCAATACCCCGCCCTTTGAGTGGCAAAATGAGGCCGGTGAAGAGACAGGCTTCAATATTGAATTAGCCCGTCAAATTGCCCAAAAATTGCAATACGATTTAATCATCAACCGGCAAACCCTAGAGCAAACCCTGTATTCCGTGACCCAAAAGACGCGCCAATTAGCCGTGATTGATTTGCCTGCGGGAGAGACGTTCGCTCTCAGTACCGCGCTACCGTTGCTGCCGTTATTGCCCACCTATATCAGCGCCTATAATCGGCGCACCGAAGGCCAGGCGGACTCTTGGGCGGCGCTGCGTAAAAAGCGCGTGGCCATTAAACAAGCCTCCTCGGTGGATATGTATCTTAAGGCCAATCCGCAGGATTTTATCCTCGTGCCCGTGGTCACCAATGAGCAGGGATTTGAGCTATTATCAGCCGGTGAAGTGGACTTTGTGCTGGCCGAATTCTACTGTGCCCGCCGCCTGTTGCAACTGTTCCCGATGACCAAAACGGCGAGTAATCCATTATTTTTTAGTCAGTTTTATTTGGTTATGTCCGATAAGGATCCTGCTTTTTCCAAAGCCGTGAGTGACGTTCTGGAGCAGAATTACCACGGCGGTTATTTCGATGACCTGATTGATAAATGGGTCGGATTCGGCAAGGAAAAAATCGAACTGGGACAAGTGCGTAACAATTTGTTTCAAGGCGCGTTATTAGCCGCCATCGTCTCCAGCATTGGCATGTTGATCACCCTCTATATCAGCCTGGTGCTCAGGCAAAAAACCAAATCGCTTAAACGGGAACTCAGCCAACGGCAAAAAGCCGAGGCGGAAATTAGCCGAGTATCGGCCCAATTCCACTCGGTATTAGATGGCCTGCCCTGCGGCGTTATCCTCCTGGATCAACACCAGCAGATAATTTGGCAAAACGGTAAATATCAACGGATGTTAGAGCCAGAGAGGCTCAAACAGGCGTATCCAAAGGTGGCGCTAACGCAGCTTATCCAGTCAGGATTTAACGGTGAAGATTCGCAATTAATAGAGTTTTCCCTCGACAATAAACGCTGGAAACTTAACTTGTATCTGATCTCAAGTAATATGCTCGCCTTATTTATCGAAGACTACACCGAACCATTTGAATTAAAACAGGCGAGCGAGTTGTCCAGCCGCCTCGCTTCCCTTGGGGAGTTGACCACCGGCATAGCCCATGAAATTAATAATCCCGTAGGACTTATCAATCAATCTATGAGTCTGATGCAGGATATTATCGACGATCTGCAACGTGCGCTGCCGTTGGCGGACACGCAACCGCGGGCGCTGCAACAGGGGTTTGAGGAGCTTAATTATACCAGCCAATCGGTGCAGGAATCGGCCGAGCGCATCGGCTGTATTATTCACGATCTCAAGCACTTCTCCCGCTACGGCCTCAACAATGTTAAGCCTGTCGAGCTAAACCACATTGTTGAAACCGCGCTGCGATTAACCCATAACAGTGTCAAACGTTTGCAGTTGCAGCTCTCACTCCATCCTAAACTTCCCGCTATTAAGGGGGACGAACTGCAACTCCAGCTGGTGCTTATCAATCTGATCCAAAATGCCTGTCTGGCGATGGACAAAACCAATCCGCTGCTGACGATTGAAACCGGGGTCGAAGAGGGCCAGGTATACCTTAAGGTCATCGATAATGGTTGCGGTATGCAGCCTCACATACAGGCACGTATTCGCGAACCCTTCTTCACCACCCGCCGCGAGCAAGGCGGCACCGGACTTGGGCTCTCGACCACCAATAAAATTCTTGTTGAACACGGAGCCCAATGGCTTATCCATTCGCAGCCCAATATCGGCACCGAAATGAAGATCCTGTTAGGAATGAGCAATGAAACTTAGCCGCAATATTCTCGTCGTCGATGATGAAACCCGCTGGCTACGCACCATCGATATGTTGCTCAATCGGCATATTCCAGAGGCCAAGACCTACACCTGCGAAAACAGCCGTCAGGCTCTGCAGTTGATCAACGACTTGGATATCGCGCTAGTGTTACTCGATCTCAACATGCCAGCCCTCGACGGTCGGCAATTGCTTGGGGATATTCGCGAGCACGCCCCCTATGTTCGAGTGATCATATTGACGGGACTCGATGAAACCGCAATCGCGGTAGAGTGTATGAAGCAAGGCGCCTACGATTTTATTACCAAAACCAGTTCGACCGACCACTTGCTGCTATGTGTCCGACGCGCCATGGAGATGATCGGGCTAGAACGGCGTTACCATCAAATTAAAGAGGGTTTCTTTAACCGCATGAACCTGAGAGCATTCGATCAAATCCTTACCACAGACATCAAAATGCACGACTGCTTCAACTTCGCCGCCACTCTGCACGATAGCCGCGAGCCCATTTTAATCGAAGGGGAAATCGGCACGGGTAAGCACCTGTTTGCTGAGGCGCTGCAACAACTGGTTTGCCCGGAATTGCCATTGTTAGCGCTGTCACTGGCCGATGTATCCCCGCAGATATTGGAGCAAAAACTGTTTGGGATTGCCAATCAAGCGGGCTTACTCGATATGGCGGGCTCAGGCTTTTTGCTGCTCGATAATTTAGCGTTGTCGGGCGCGGAAACCCAAAGAATGCTCACTCAACTGTGCCAGCGCAAACGCTATTTTCCACAGGGTTCATTGCGGGAAACCGCCCTTAAGTGCCGATTACTGTTTAGCTCGACGGTGCCGCTGGAACAACTCGAACAAAAGGCTTTTTCCCACGGATTGCTCTACTGCTTGCAACCACAACGGATCAAACTGCCGCCGCTTAGGGAACGAGCCGCCGATATCGGCCTGTTATTACAACATTTTAATGAGATGGCCTGCCAAGAGCTGGGCCGGGATTACCTCGCCCTGCCCCATGATCTAGCAAGCCGATTAGAGGGGTACGCCTTCCCCGGGAATATTGCCGAATTAAAGTCGTTAACCTTTACCGCAGTTGGGATCAGTAACGGCCAAGAACTGGCCCTCGCGCCTTTTTTTAAGGTGCTGGAACAGACCCAACAGATGCCCCAAAGTGAACGGATTGCCTTTCCGGCGAGCTTGCCCACCATTAGAGAAATCACGCAGCAACTGATCCATGAGGCGCTCATTCGCACCAATAACAACCAGAGCGCCGCCGCCAAACTGCTCGGGATCACCCAAAGCGCCCTGAGTCGTCGTTTAGGCAACACTCACATCAGCGGAAAAACAGCCGCCCCAAAACAAAAAGCCAGTGATAACACGTAATACCGATCGGTTTAGATACTTGACCGTTGTAGAGTAGTCTATCTAACTGAGCTTCTAATGATGTTTCACGTGATGCTGTGACCTGCCCCCACGAAGTGTGAGTCGGCGAAGTAGACGCCAGCAACGATACAACCGGCTCCGGTCAGTTTTTTACTATTGAAACATAGAGTTACCAGAGCGGTAGAAGCAACGTGCTAGGCTGGATTTCCGAGGGCGTAAAGCCCCAGTGCAGATAAAAAGCCTTTGCCTCCTCAGACAGCGCATGAACTAATAGCGCTTTCGTTCCCACCTGTTCAGCAACCAGCTGAGAACGTAAGACCGCATCTTTCAACAGCCGCGCACCAATCCCCCGACGGTGATAGCGTTCATCCACCGCCAGACGCCCCAATACTAATACGGGAAGCGGATCAGGCATGTTACGCCGTAAAGCACCCGATACAGATTGACGCTGTACGCTTCCCGTTGCCAGCGCGTAAAAGCCAACAACCTGATTTCCACCCGATTCACACACAACAAAGATTCGTGATGCACTAATGGTTTGATTCTTGAATGCTTTACGCTTCAGCCATTCGTCCAGTGTTGGCTCTGAACTTCGGAAATCAACAACGGCATGCTGAGGTAATAATAATTCAGGTGCCGTTATTCCCACGGTGATTTCCTGTCTAATAACGCCTGTAACCGCTCATTCGTTGCGACGGGTTTTTCTAATGCAGTAATAAACGCATCAAATTGTGATTTATCAACCAGAAACAAGCGTTGATCCAATAGCACCTTTTCCGCCTCACGACATGCCGCTTCAAGGATAAAATCAGTACATGATTTTGAAAGCAGCTTCGCGGCAACATCTATCAGTTCCCGCTGTGATGATTTCGCCCGAATGTTGATTGGTGTCTCTTTCGCTTCTGTTCTCATAACAGCCCCCTGTATAGCGAATAGCTATACATACCCTAAATCTCGCTATAGGGTGATGATTAACTTACCACCCATTAATATATTGATTATTAAAATAAAACCGTCTGGTGAAGAGGGTGAACAGTTTTTCATAAAATCTTTTTATTGCATCATTCCAAATTAAGCGAACAATAAATATACACAAAGGGCATGGCTCGGGGACTTGCTGACAAAATGATCGATTACCATCATA
This sequence comes from Brenneria goodwinii, assembly GCF_002291445.1. NCBI lineage: Bacteria > Pseudomonadati > Pseudomonadota > Gammaproteobacteria > Enterobacterales > Pectobacteriaceae > Brenneria > Brenneria goodwinii. Next base: position 3,313,414 of record NZ_CP014137.1, read on the forward strand.
TAACAGCGTTGCTCTTATTCGTAGGCTCACGTTTAGGCCTACAAATAAAGTCTGAATTCGAAATTATAAATTATTTATCATAAGGTTATGATGAAAATTCAGACTCCCCCAGCGCATGGCACAAGCCCCGCGGGCTTTTTTACGTCTGCTGGATGCTGTGCAATATTGTGATTTCTCCTTTAGCGCGTCGAACTATATGCTCTGGTTTTCTCAGGCAGGGAAAGGACTTGTCATGTTTGCCGTTGCAGTGGCGGTTTATGAAGTAATGAATGTGTAGTCTCCCCTGAATTTAATCTTACCGCTTAATGGTGTTCTCTGGTTAAAACACAACCAAACGAGGTTCATCATGAAGAAAGCGAGTTTCACTGAAACTCAGATCCTGCGGGTTCTAAAGAAGTTGAAGGTGGTCGACATGTAAAGGATGTGTGCCGAGAAAACGGTGTGTCGGAATCCAGCTATTACAACTGGAAAACGGCCGCAGATCCTTATTGATGGTGGCACTTAAGACCGGAGGGTCTACAATTACAATAAAGGGTTCAATGTTGCTGCATCCGGCCTTGCGGCCTTTTTCATTTCTCTGCCTGATGCGCCATTATCGACAGTAGCCTGTCGTCATCGGTGATGGTGGATACCCACGGTTAACTCAAATAGTAGAGAAAGAAATAATTACATCAGTGACGACTTAATAATAGGCAAAATACTTTAATTTGAAATGTAATTTTGGAATTCATTAATAGGACGTAGTTTTTATGAAACTTGATATTGAATGTAACCAAACCAGCTACAAAGTGATGATTCAACGAGCTGTCCATGAAATTATTGACAAGCCGGTCGTCATGAATGACAAATATACTATGAAATTATTGGAATGTATTAACGATGGAGTAGCCTCGTTGAAGGAAGCCACGGAAAATGATGACATAATGTCAAGAATATTGCGAGGAAGTTTAATCTCAAGAAGCATGTATTCTATGAATTTAATTAAAAAAAACAGGGATAGAGTAAGGCAAATCATTTTCCTTGGGGGAGGATTAGACACTATTTCATTTTCCTTGAGCGATGAACACAAAGACCTGACTTTCTTTGAAGTTGATTGTGGTGAGGATGCATTAAAAAAGAAATTAATTTTAGACAAAGAAAATAAAAAGCCTATAAAAATAATTAATCACGACATAGAGAGCAATGATCTATTTAATCATTTAGAAATGGCTGGTGTTGATTTTTCTGAGCCGGTTGGCATCATTATGCTTGGCGTTTCAATATATTTACAAGAAAATAATTTTTATACGCTTTTGAAGAAAATAAAAAAAATCGCTGCCAACGGCAGCTATATGGCGTTTGATTATTATATTCCAATAGATAGGATACCCGCTAAATATAGAGAAATCCTCACCTCTAGATTTGAATTATTAAATAACCTAGGTGAGCCTATTGTTTTTACAGCTGATACGATTGACATGGTTGAAAGAATAAAAGAACTAGGATTTTCTAAAATAGAAAACGTCAGTGCTGACGAATTAAACAGCACATATCTGTTAAATCACAGTAATATAAAAGTCGAGGGATACTTTAATATCATTAGCTTTTCAATTTAGACCCCATTCCATGAGAGCCTGCTGGGACATTTATAGATTAGCTGGACCAGATCCGCCACGCCGAGATCATCCTGCAACGTCAGCCCGCAGAGGTGGTTACCCGGCCGGCGATCTTCTCTGAATAAGAGAAAAATACGGCCGATCGTCGCAACGCATCATCGCGTTGGACAAGCTCATTATCTATCCGAATATACGCCGATTGATATCTGCAACCCATACCGTGATTTTGAACCTCAGGAGCACCCATGAGTTTTAGTCTTTGGCTCGCTTATACCGGTATTATCAGCGCATGAATCGCGATACCGGGCCCGTCGGCTTTGCTTTGCATGTTCCACGGACTGCGCTACGGGCATACCCGCGCCACCGCGACCGTGCTGGGCGGCACCATTGCGACCTTCAAGGGCGGGCTTGAAGTATTGACTCGCTATATGGCGAAAGAGTTCGGGGAGCGAGGTATCCGAGTCAACGCCGTGTCGCCAGGCCCGATTCGCACTGAACTTGGCGGCGGTTTAAATGCCGAATTCGAAAATTTGCTCGCTTCGCAGACGGCTCTTGGACGGGTCGGCGAACCCGAAGAAGTCGCTGGTGTCATTGCTTCACTGCTCACCGCCGACGGCGGCTGGATTAATGCCCAGACAATTGAAGTTTCGGGCGGCTACATCATCTGAAATCAGGAGAGAACCATGCTGGATCATCTATTTCTTTCGGTAAGCAATACTGACCGCTCCATCCGCCTTTTATGAAAGAGTACTCCCCATTCTTGGGATCACCAGCCGCCATGACTATGACGGCAAAGACGGTCCTGCGGGCCATCCCGATCTGAAAGGCTTTGGCGCGAACGGTCGGATATTCTTCTGGCTCAGGCAAGGAACGGTTTCAGCCGATGCCGTGCACGTAGGTTTCGTTGCCGAATCGGAAGAGAGGGTTAACCAGGCCCATGCCGAAGCCCTGGCGGCTGGCGCGACAGAAATTCATCCACCAGGCGCGCAATTTCATTATGACCCACGCTACTACGCGGCGCAGGTCAGGGATCCCGACGGCTATAGCCTGGAATTTGTCTACAAGAGCTGGCAGCACTGAACCATGAAAAAATTAATGATTTATGGCGCGACTGGCTATACCGGTCGCATGATCGTCACCCAGGCGATGATCTTAGGAGTGCCGCTGATACTCGCCGGGCGCAACGATGCAAAACTGGCCGCACTGGCCTCAGAGCTGAATCTGCCTTACCGTTCCTTTTCTCTGAGTGAGTCAGCCAGTATTGATGAGGCGCTTGCCGATGTGGCGATACTTCTAAACTGCGTGGGCCCTTTTATGCGCACAGCCGATACGCTGATGAAGGTAGCGATCCGGAAAAAAATACATTATCTCGACATCGCCGCTGAACTTGACAGCTACAGGCTGGCTGAAAGCCTCGACAGAGACGCCCGCGCTGCTGGCGTGATGCTGTAGGCTCTTACTTAGAATCTAGCGATGAAGGCTGAATTGATATGCATTTTATCATGCGGTTATGTTTGATATGTCGGCATTCTCTGCATATCAAAAACGCGCGCCTTAATGATTTTCGGCGGAACCGCGCATCATCATAGTGCACAGCGCCGGGTAGTCTGCCCTGCGGGCGACAATCCGCCGTCGTTGCCGGGAAAACGGCGCAGACAGGCAGATCATATCCGCGCCCGAAATATGTGCATATTGCACAATCCCACCCCGTTCAATCGGCGGCGCTACGCACAATAATGCAGAATACTTCCGCAAACGGCGGCCCAACGCGGCTGTCTGGTACGCCGTTTGCTTTCTCTGGCCAGGCTGCCCGATCCGTACCGGCGTTAATGGGGGGATCGCGTTCGCCGATAACGGCCGGTCCGGCGCAACCGCAGGCGGCCCTAAGACACCGTTTCCACAGGAGATCCCCATGCGCAATGAAGTTCCAACGGACTACCCGCTTTCGGCGGTTCCCCTTTCCGCACGCAAAGGGCTGCTGTCCACCTCGCTGGTGCTGGTCAGTTTTACCCTGTTTACCGCCACGATGTTCGCCGGAGGAAAGCTGGCCAGCGGTTTTACCTTCCGTGAATTGCTCTGGGTGGTGCTGATCGGCAACCTGTTGCTCGGCGCCTACTCCGCCATCCTGGCCTATATCGCCTACCGCAGCGGTCTTAACACTCTGCTGATGGGGCGCTTCTGTTTCGGCGAATGGGGCTGCAAACTGGCGGACTCGCTCCTCGGGTTCACCCAGATCGGCTGGTATTCCTGGGGCGTGGCCACCATCGCCATCGTGCTGATCAAAATCCTCGGTCTGCCGCCGAGTTGGGAAATTCCGCTGATGATGGTGTTCGGCTTCGCCTTCTGCGTCACCGCCTATATCGGCTACCACGGCCTTGAATGGTTATCGCGCTTCGCCGTGCCGGCCATGTTGATCTTCATTGTCATCAGCTTTATCAAGAGCGGTGAGGATATGGGGTCATGGAGCCAATTGGCATCAATGACGCCCAGCGACCCAATGTCTCTGGCGACCGGCATCACCGTGGTGTTCGGCACCTTCGTCAGCGGCGGCACCCAGTCCACCAACTGGAGCCGATTCGCCAAATCCGGGCCGGTTGCGATATGGTCCACGCTGCTGGCGTTCTTTATCGGCAACGGTCTGATGGTCTTCACCGGCGCCTTCGGCGCGCTGGTCTACCAGCAGGCCGATATCGTCGATGTGATGCTGGCCCAGGGTCTGGTTACCCTGGCGGTGCTAATGCTGATCGTCAATATCTGGACCACCCAGGACAACACCATCTACAACTTCGCCGTGGCGGGATGCAACCTGCTACGCACGCCCAATCGCAAATGGATGACCCTGGCGGGCGCCGCCATCGGAACGCTGCTTGCCATCGGCGGCATGTATGACATGCTGATCCCTTATCTGATCCTGCTCGGCACCTTTATTCCGCCCATCGGCGGCGTGATCATGGCGGATTTCTGGCTACGCTATAAAGGTCAGTACCCGAGCCTGGAAACCACCGCCCTACCCGCGTTCAACGTTCGGGGGCTGGCAGCCTACGCCATCGCCTCGGCAGTGGCCTATGTTTCGCCCTGGATTGCCCCGCTGGTCGGCATTCTGGTCGCCGTGGCGGTCTATGGCGTGCTGATTCGTCTGACCACGGGCGCCGCCGTTTCTACCGAAACCTCATCCTAAGCCGCGTTAGTCTGACAAGGATCCTCCATGCCGATCACCTGTGCCGACATCCCCCACCTGCCCGGACTGGAAAGCATCCGTTTCCGGGCGGGTTTTCAGGGCGCCAACCGGGTAGTTCGCTGGCCCTATGTCGCGGAGAACGACACCATCCGCCCCTGGGTGGAAGGCGGCGAGCTGGTGTTTATCACCGGTATCAACCACCAGCGCGATAGCGCCAACCTCTGCCAACTGATTGAGGAAGGCCGTTCCCGCCAGGTGGCAGGCATGGTGATCCTGACCGGGCAACCCTATATTCGCCGTATCCCGGAAGCCGTGATAAGGCTGGCCAACCAGTATGGCTTCGCGCTGCTGGAACAGCCCTACGATTTGAAGATGGTCAGCGTCACCGAAATCATCAGTAACGCCATCGTGCAGGATAATCTGCTCGGCCACTCTCGCCGCCTGTTTCTTGGGCGGATCATCGCCGGCATTGCCGAAGCGCCGGAGTTGATCCATCTGCGCGCCAGAGAGTTGAATATTGAACCCGAACAACCGCTGACCGGCGTCGTGATCCGCCTGACTCAAGGGGGCGATCGCCAGCAATGCGAAAACTGGCAGACGCATCTGGATAGCTATCTGGCCGAACGCCTGTCGCTGCGCGGCAATCCGTTTCCGGTGTTGCGTCAGTTGGATGACTGGCAGTTAATCTGGAGCGCCGCGCCCGATAACGAGGATATCGCCCAATTGTTGTCGCCCCTGCGTCAGGCGCTCCCCGATTTGCCGTTGACGGTCGGCATCGGCGGCGAGTGCAAGGGCCTCAGCAGGCTGGCGGATAGCGTACAACAGGCGCGGGAAGCGGCCACCTTCGCTGAAATCCACCAGCAGTTATTCGAACCGGTGTATTATCGGGAACTGGGCGTCGCCCGCCTGTTCGCCGCCGTCCAGGACAAACGTCTGCTGCGCGATTTTTGCAGTCAGACCCTGGGGCCGCTGTGTTTCAACCGCAGCCGCGAAGCCCAGGATCTCAAGGCGACGCTGGCGAGCTATCTCAACAGCCACGGCCGCCATGTTGAAGCCGCCCGCGCGCTGGGTATTCACCGCAATACCCTTCGATACCGGCTGGCGGCGCTGGAGAAAATGACGGGCCGCGCGCTGCTGGATCCGCTGCACCGGCTCAACCTGCACAACGCCCTGTTGATCGAGCGCATACTGTTGCACACCCATCAGCTCGATCCTCACGAGTCCGATGGCTGACGGCCTTCCGACCCGCAATCTTTCCGTCACGACAAGGAGAATACTAATGAGAATCGTCAACGCCCGCCTGCGCCATCGTCCGGAACTGTTCACGCTGGAAATCCGCGACGGAATATTCACCGCGATCGTGCCGCAAACCGCCATACAGCATGCCGCGGCGGATGAGATCGACGTACAGGGCAACCTCGCCTGCGCGCCTTTCGTCGAACCTCATATTCATCTCGATGCGGCGCTTACGGCCGGGGAGCCCAACTGGAACCAGAGCGGCACCCTGTTCGAAGGCATTGAGCGCTGGGCCGAACGCAAGCCGCTGCTCACGCCCGACGATATTCGCACCCGCGCCCGGAAAACCATTCAACTGCTGATGGAGAACGGCGTGCAGGCGATCCGCACCCATGTCGATACCACCGATCCAACGCTGACGGCAACCAAGGTGCTGTGCGAGCTGCGCGAGGAGTTGAAAGGTCAGGTGGAACTCCAGGTGGTGGCCTTTCCCCAGGAGGGACTTCTCTCTTATCCCAACGGCCTGCGGCTGATGGAAGAAGCGCTGGAAATCGGCGTCGACGTGGTGGGCGGCATCCCGCATTTCGAGTACACCCGGGAGTTGGGCGAGGCTTCCATGAAGCAGGTTATCGCTCTGGCGAAAAAATACGATCGCCTGGTGGATGTGCACTGCGATGAAATCGATGATCCCAATTCGCGTTTTCTGGAAGTGCTGGCGGCCGAGGCGCTATTCAACGACATGGGACACCGCGTCACCGCCAGCCACACCACCGCCATGCACTCCTACGACAACGCCTACTGCTCCAAGCTATTCCGTCTGCTGAAAAAGTCCGGCATCAGCTTCGTCTCCTGCCCTACGGAGAGCATCCACCTGCAAGGACGTTTCGATACCTTCCCCAAACGCCGCGGCGTGACGCGGGTGAAGGAACTGCTGGCGGCTGGGATGAATGTCTGTCTGGCACAGGATTCGATATTCGATCCCTGGTATTCCCTCGGCAATGGTAAGCTGCTGCGGGTGTTGGATGCGGGGCTGCATATCTGCCAGATGATGGGCTATCAGGACATTTCCACGGCGCTGAGCCTGATCACCGACAACAGCGCCAAAGCGCTGGGTATTGATGCGCGTTACGGCATTGAGGTCGGCAAGCCCGCCAATCTGATCGTATTGTCCGGCGAAAACGATTATGAAGCGATCCGCCGTCAAGAGGACGTGCTCTGGTCGATCCGCCACGGCGAGATTATCCTGCAACGCCAGCCCGCAGAGGTGGTTACCCGGCCGGCAATATTTCCTGGGTAAGAAAAGAACACGGACAATAACCACGGTGCAGCATCGCGTTATCTATGCGAATATACGCCGATTGATATCTACACCTCAGGAGCAACCATGAGTTTTAGTCTTTGGCTCGCTTATACCGGTATTATCAGCGCCTTAATCGCGATTCCTGGCCCTTCGGCTTTACTTTGTATGTCCCACGGACTGCGCTACGGGCATACCCGCGCCACCGCGACCGTGCTGGGCGGCGCCATTGCGGCGCTAACGCTGATGGCCTGCTCGGCGCTGGGATTGGGCGCAATTCTGGCGGCCTCGACCACCGCGTTTATCGCTTTAAAAATCGTTGGCGCGATCTACTTAATCTGGCTGGGCATTACATCGTGGCGTTCATCGGCGATGAATCAGACGGAGCAAGGCGCTCAGGATGCGCCGTCGACGGGCTGGTTGTCTCTGTTCCGTAAAGGCTATCTGGTGGGGATCAGCAATCCGAAAGATTTATTATTCTTCGCCGCGCTGTTCCCGCACTTTATTGATACCGCCGCCCCGCACCTTTTGCAGTTCGTGATACTGGCCGCGACCTGGCTGGTGATTGATTGCAGCATGATGTTTATCTATGCCTGCACCGGCCGCCGGCTGTCCGCGCTGTTTGCAAATCCGCGCCGCATAAAACTGTTTAACCGTTCAACCGGCGGCATTTTTATCCTGGCGGGCACAACGCTGGCGGCCTCAACCAAATAATAGCGGCGTAGCTGATAAACCTTCTGGATCCAACCCCACCCCAACCCTCCCCTTCGCAAGGGAGGGAGAAAACCCTATATTTTTAATGCGTTAGCTCCTCACCCTGACAAGGGGGAGGCCGGGTGGGAACGTGATTATTTTGCTGATGCCAGCTGTTTGATGCCGTTTTCATCCAGCCGATAGCGGATCCACTCGTCCTGCGGCAATGCCCCAATGCTTTTATAGAAATCGATCGCCGGCTGATTCCAGTCAAGTACGCTCCATTCCAGGCGGCCGCATTTTCTTTGCCGGGCGATTTCGGCAAGATGTGCGAGCAGCGCTTTACCGGCGCCGCAGTGACGGAATTTCTGCCCGATGTACAAATCTTCCAGATAAATACCGTTTTTCCCCAGCCAGGTGGAATAGCTCGTAAAGAAAACGGCATAACCGGCCGGCTGACCGTCGATACTGCAAATAAGCGCCTCCGCGCCGGCATCCTCGCCAAATAACGATTGTTCAATATCCTGAAGAGAAGCCACCACTTCGTGCCTGGCTTTTTCATAGTCCGCCAGTTCAATAATCAGATCTAAAATAACGCCGGCATCAGGCTTCTGAGCGGGATAAATATCTATTTTCATTTCTTTTCCATGGGTTGTGATGAAGAGGAATGCTTGCCATGCTACTTTATTGTAAATACTGTATGAACTGCATTGTACTCAGGGCTTGATGAATAACATGCATCTTGACTTACGCCGCATCGATCTGAATTTACTGGTTATATTTAACAGTATCTATCAGCACCGCTCCGTTACCGAATCGGCAAAAGCGCTGGCAATGAGCGCCTCGGCCGTCAGCCACGCATTGATTCGGCTACGCAGCACTTTCTCAGATGAGCTATTTTTTCGTGTAGGCAATACGATGCAGCCCACCGTGCTGGCAGATGAAATAGCTGCGCCTATCGCCGGCAGTTTGACGCTGCTGACTCATGGTCTGGCGCGACGTCCTCGTTTTAATCCCGCCAGAAGTACGGAAAGCTTTACGTTTTCCATCACCGATTACACGGCTTTCTCGGTTTTTCCTTCCCTCATGGCGCAGATGGAAAAGCTTGCGCCGAATATTAAATTCAATCTGATCTATTCACCGCAGAAAGTGGCAATTAACGATTTATTAGCGGGCAAAATAGACTTTGCGCTGGGATTCAGCGAAACAACGCCGTTGGAAAATAAGGAAATCGAGGAAATCGACTGGATAGAAGACCACTATGTCGTGATATCTCCGTCTGATTATCTGCCCAACGGCGCCTTAACCCTCAACGATTATCTGCAAGCGCGTCATCTTGTGGTCACGCCCTGGAATGAAGCACGCGGCGTAGTGGATTATTCGCTGGATAAGATCAATAAAAAACGCCACATTGTGCTGAAAACCCCGTCAATGATGAGCGCGCCGTTTATCATCGCCCAATCATCCATGTTGATGACCCTGCCTTATCACGTGGCTATGCTTTTCAGCAAAACCCTTCCGTTGCGTCTCTCTCCGCTTCCTTTTGACGTTCCGTCCTATCGGGTGAAAATTTACAGCCACCGTAGAAACAGCCGTTCGGAAGCCCAACAGTGGATTCAGTCATTACTGCAACGCCTGGCCGCCTGATATTACCGTGGGTCAGCGCAGTTGAATCAGCGTTAGCCGGCCGCCGAACACGGCTCCCGTATCAATGTAGAGTTGGTTGAAAAATATCAGGGGTTTGTAAAGCGGCGTGTGGCCGAAGATAAACAGATAAGCCCCGGAGATGCGGTTTCCCTCACCCGCCATCGCCCGCGTGATACGGTTGCGCCCCCAGACCAGCTCATCCTCATCGACGGCTTGGCCGAAGGCATAGTCGTCGGCGGGGTAGTCGGCATGGGCAATCACATAGCGGCGGCCGCCGATATTCGCCTCAATAACCAGCGGCAGGTCTGCCGTTTGGGCTATGCGGCGGCTCGCCAGCCGTTTATCGGCATCAGCCAGTTTGGCATACCAGGTTCCGCCGTTGCGCGCCCAAAGCCAGCCGTTATCTTCATTCAGCGCTTCCCGCGCCATCTGTTCATGATTGCCGCACACGGCGGTAAACCAGGGCTGATCCAACAGCGACAGGCAGGCCGGGCTATCGGGGCCACGGTCAATCAGATCGCCGACCGAGATCAACAGGTCGGTTTGACGATTGAATTTCCGGGCGGCCAGCACATCCAGCAATGACTGATAGCAACCGTGAATATCGCCGACCACAAATATTTTTTGATAATCCTCTGCGCTGATTCTGCGATACATGGATACCTCGTCTGAAGCGCACTACCGTATTTGGGTTTAACGCTGACGCTGTTTTCAGCATCAATTCCGGCAATCAGGGTATGAGTGGTAACCAATGAATAGCGGCGAAGAGCGGGCTTATAACGTCATTCGCTCGCTTGAAGGGGAAAATCGGCCGACTTCAGGATAGGCGTCATCATCAGGCTCCCCCGGCCCCGCCGCCCGCGCGGGCAAGCTCAGGGAAAAGCCCGCGCAGCGTACCGGCGATGGCCTGCCGATCGTAACCCATCTGTTGCAAGATCAGGGCGATTTGCCGGGCTGAGATATTGTCCTGATACACCGAATGAAGCACATCGGCAATCAAACAGGGTGTGATCACGGTAATGTGGGAAATCTCCGTCGCCGACCCGCCCCATGCCTGCAGGATATGTTCGAAAGCCTGTTCCGGGGTCATGCCCTGTTCCTTTAGCGATGCCAACACGGAAACCAGCTTATCTTTTATTTCATTCGCCATTATTTGGCTCCTGGATTAACGGCGCCTTTCCCGCTGCCGCCAACCGACCATTTACAAAAACCGGACTGCCTGCCCAGCCCCGGCACGCCACAACCCCAGGTTGTGGCAACCACAAATAAAGAGTGTTTTTCCAATATATCTCAGATGCTTATAGTAAAACCAACCGTTGTTGCCACCCGACGGCCGTACCGATGCAAGAGGACGGTATAACAGCCTGAAAACCTCCAGGCTATTTATCAGACCGCGTCAGGATTCATTCTGATCATACAACAGGCAGACGATATAACCAGGAAACAGCACGGGGATTAAGTATCCACCCTACAATAACAGGAAGACAACACCATGAGCAGATTAAGAAAAAATAGCGCTATCGGTTGCTTTCTTTTCATCTTTAGCCTCTCCCTTAGCTACGCACAAAACGCTGCCGCGCAAGAGCGCAAAATAGAAACCGACGTCGTTGTCGTCGGATTCGGCGGCGCGGGCGTATCCGCCGCGGTGTCGGCGGCGGAATCCGGATTGAAAGTCATTGCGCTGGAAAAACAGGCGTTCGCCGGCGGCAGTTCCAACTTTGCCGAAGGGCTGTTCGGCGTCCAGACCGATCAAACCCGTAAAAACTCAATAACCATGACCCCGGAAGAGGCTTACCGGACCTCCATGGAGTTTAATCAGTCTTACCGGGTTAATCCCGCGCTGGTGAGGCTGTATCTGAAGGAATCCAACGCCACGATCCGCTGGCTGGAAAAGCACGGGGTCAGTTTCTACGTGACCCAGATATCCCCGCATGAACCGCGGGTGTGGCATATCGTGGAAGATTACGGCAACGCCCATCATGGCGCGGCGCTCATCAAACGTATGGTGGAGCGGGCCAACGAGCTGGGCGTGACGGTTATGTATAAAACACCAGGGAAAAAACTGATCTATCAGGATGGCGCCATCAAGGGCGTGGAAGCGCAAGATGCCGATGGCAACAAAATCACCATCACGGCGAAAGCGGTCATTCTGGCGACGGGGGGATTCCAGGACAGCAAAGAAAAAGTCAAAGCCTGGACTCCCTTCGATCCGGAAAAAGTCCAACCCTTCGCCTTCCTGAACAAAACCGGCGACGGTATTGATATGGCGATGAGCGTCGGCGCGGATACCACCGACTTCGGGCTGATGATGCACCCCGCGCTGACGGATAAAGGCATTCCGCTGGTGGGCGATCTGCAAGGGATGGCCTGGGAACCCAATCTGTGGGTCAACAAATATGGCGATCGCTTTATTGATGAAACGGTCGTGCAAAGTTTTGTTATTGCCGGTAATGCGATTGAAGCGCAGCGTGACAGCTTCGTCTGGTCCATTTTTGACGACAATACGGTGAAATATGTCGAAGAACAGGGAGCCAGAACCGGAATGGGGGTCATTATTCCGGTCATGAAGAAACTCACCAACGTAAAAAAAGAGATCAACGATGCCATCAGCGCAGGCAGCGACAAAGTGGTCATGGCCGGCTCGCTGAATGAACTGGCTAAAAAGATCGCCGTCGATCCCAAACGGCTGGCAGCCTCCGTCACCCGCTATAACCAGATCAAAGAAAAGAATGTGGATGAGAATTTTGTCAGAGATCCGGCCACCATCATACCGGTTACCGGCCCGACCTATTACGCCCTGAAAGTCCAACCTCACTATTTTGCCACTATCGGCGGGGTTCGCATCACGCCGGCGATGGAGGTAACGGATAAGCAGGATAACGTTATCAAAGGACTCTACGCCACCGGTCTTGATGCGGGCGGGCTCTATGGCAGAACCTACACGCTGTGGGCGTCGGGATCCGCTTACTCTTTCTCGGTCACCTCAGGCCGGTTGTCCGGCGCCAACGCCGCCGCCTATATCCGCGCGCTGAAATAACTCCCGCACGCTGTGATGGGGAGTCAGGGCTCCCCATCGTGCATCACATGCACTGGGGGAATAATGAATAATATCAATCAATGGATTAGCGTCACGCTGCTGACGGCAGCCGTAATGGCGGCGCCCGCGGTTTATGGCGTGGAAAACGTCACGCCGTTGCAACCGGGCGCCACCACCGGAAACGCGGCCGGTATGCTGCCGCCGGACGGGCTCTATTTTTCGTTTGCCAGCTCTTATGAAACCGGCTACCTGCGGGATGAAAACGGCGATAAGGCCCAAACGCCCGGCGGCAGCGTCAAGCTCAAGGTTAACAGCTCTGCGGCCTCGCTGCTGTGGGTGCCGGGTTGGGAAGTGATGGGCGCCCGTTACGGGCTCAGCATCACCCAGCCATATCGCTCGATTCGCGTCAAAACCGATAACGGTATGTCGACAAGCACGGATAACTATGATGGGTTACTCAACACCACGCTCACGCCGCTGATGTTGTCGTGGGATCTGGGCGGCGGCCTGTTCATGGGGTTTGGCGCGGGGATCAGCCTGAAAAACGGCAAGTTTGAATATCAATACAGCGAAACCGCCGACAGGAACGTCATGCTGGGCAACTCCACCGCCAATAATTTTTATATTTTTCAGCCCAATCTCGCCTTCACCTACCTGCGGGATGACTGGGCGTTCACGCTGAATAACATCTTCAATATTAATACCCGCAACAAAACCACCGAGTATCAAACCGGACACCTCTATTATCTGGATGCGACCGTCGCCAAAACGATGGATAACTGGACGCTGGGCGTGATTGGCAACTATACCCGGCAAATCAGCAATGATCAGATAAAAGGACAGAAAGTCGCCGGTATTCCGGGGCTCCACACCCAGGGGAAACGTACCGAATATGCCGCGCTCGGCCCGCTGGTCGGCTACAACTTCGGCTCGTTTTCCGTTTCCGGCCGCCTGCAAGTCTCGCTGTTCGCCAAAAATGATGTGGATATGTCGATATTGCAGTTGGGCGTCACCATCCCGCTGCAATAACGTCAGGCCGCCGTCGTCATAACCTGGCGATCCTCGTTGTCGTCCCCTTGCGCACAGCAAAACTGTGCGCAATATCCCTTTTATCAATACGTGTTTTTTATTCCTATGATAGCTGTCATGTTCTGGCGTAAAAGGGCTGGTTACACTGTGCGCCAATCCTTGTACGATCTTTGATGATGGAAGCGACGGCGCATGGATATCGGCACACTGAAATATTTTGTTCAGGTGTATGAGGATCGTTGCCTGACCCGTTCCGCACAAAAATTATTTATTACCCAGCAGGCGCTGAGCAGGCAAATCCTCAATCTGGAAACCGAACTGGGCGTCACCTTGTTTCGGCGTAATTCCCGTGGCATGTCTCCGACAGCGATGGGCGATGTTCTCTATGCCAAAGCCCTGGCCGCCATCAACAGTATCGCCGAACTGGAAAATGATATGCGCGCCAGACAACAACGCGAGCATCCGCGCTACCGTCTGGGCTATTCTCCCGGCACGTTACAGAGTCTGGGGGTGCAACGGGTGATGGAGTTTCTGGCTTCCTATGAAGATGCGGACTGTGAATTGTCCGAACACGCCGATATCGAGTGCGAAGCGCGCGTGGATAACGGCACGCTGGATATGGCGATCACCGTCAGGCCGCCCGGCAATAACCCGCGCCTGCGCTACACCAGTATCAAGCAAGAGCGGCTGGTGCTGGTCAGCAATGAGGAACACCATCTGGCGCGACAGGCCAAAACGCGCCCCATCCGCCTGACCGACATGGTCGACGTCTCCCTGATTATGTTGGATGAGACCTTCCGGCTACAGGAGACGTTCATGCAGCACCTGCACCGGGCCGGCATCTCCCCAAACATTCATGCCCGCATTAGCCACGATCTGCACGTCGCCTATGATTTGGTGACGTTGAACAAAGGCGTGTTTGTCTTCGTCGAGGGGCTGGCCCGCCCGCTGCTGCGTGACGGCATGATATGCATTCCCTTGTCGGGTACCGGTATGAGATGGGATATCGGGTTGATCATCGGCCATGAATCCGCGGCGCATTCACCGGTACTGCGCAATTTTGTTAACAACTTTCGCCATGAGATGCGTCAGAACCCGCAAGCCGCACGCCAGATAATCGACAGCGGATGTCCGTCGTTTAGCTGAAACCGCTCCCTGCCATCAATGAAAATCTCAGGTAGCGGCATTTATGCCATAGAAGGAGTATAATAAATGGGATTATTAAAAATAGTTTGAAACAACTCCGCATAAATAGAGCCATCGTCTTCAATCTTCGAAATGCGATAATCCCCCCGGATAACATCGAGTTTCATTCAGTGAGCAAAAAGGCTAAGTCATGATCACCACCGACGCTAACAACGCAGTCGCCTCTGTCGCCTGGCGGACCAATGAGGTCATCGCCATTTATCCTATAACGCCAAGTTCGACCATGGCGGAGCAGGCCGCGGCCTGGTCGAGCGACGGCGACAAAAATATTTGGGGCGATACGCCGCGCGTGGTTGAAATGCAGTCTGAAGGCGGCGCGATAGCCACCGTTCATGGCGCGCTGCAAACCGGCTCTCTGGCGACGAGCTTTACCTCGTCGCAGGGGCTGCTGTTGATGATCCCCACCTTGTATAAACTGGCCGGCGAGCTGACGCCTTTCGTCCTGCACGTGGCGGCGCGTACCGTGGCGACGCATTCGTTGTCCATTTTCTGCGATCACTCCGACGTTATGGCCGTGCGTCAGACCGGCTGCGCCATGCTGTGCGCCAGCAACGTCCAGGAAGCGCAGGATTTCGCGCTGATCGCGCAGATAGCCAGCCTGAACAGCCGGCTGCCGTTTATCCATTTCTTCGACGGCTTTCGCACCTCGCATGAAATCAACAAGATTGAACCGCTGAGCGACGATACCCTGCGTCAGCTGCTGCCTCAACAGGCCATTGACGCTCACCGTGAGCGAGCGCTTACCCCCGAACGTCCGGTGATCCGCGGCACCGCCTCTAACCCGGATACCTTCTTCCAGGCGCGGGAAGCGACCAACCCCTGGTATAACGCCGCCTGTCAGCATGTTGAACAGGCGATGGATAAGTTTGCCGGCGTCACTGGCCGTCAGTACCGTCCGTTTGAGTATTATGGTCATCCCGAAGCCACCCGCGTTATCGTCCTGATGGGTTCCGGCGTCGGCACCTGTGAAGAAGTGATCGACACCCTGCTGACGCGCGGTGAAAAAGTCGGCGTGGTTAAAGTGCGCCTGTATCGCCCGTTCTCCGCCAAACATCTGCTGTCGGCGGTGCCGCAAACGGCGAAAAGCATCGCCGTGCTGGATCGCACCAAAGAGCCGGGCGCGGTTGCCGAGCCGCTGTGTCTGGATGTGATGACCTCGCTGGCCGAGGCGTTCTCCGCGGGGGAACGTGCGTCCATGCCGCGGATTATCGGCGGACGTTACGGCCTGTCATCCAAAGAATTCACGCCGCAGTGCGTGCAGGCCATCTTTAATGAGTTAGCGCTTGCCAACCCGCGCCCGCGCTTTACGGTCGGCATCTATGATGACGTAACCAATCTATCGCTGCCGCTGCCCGCCGAACATCTGCCGACCGGCGCGTCTCTGCAAGCCCTGTTCTATGGACTGGGCAGCGACGGCACGGTCTCGGCCGCCAAAAACTCGATTAAAATCGTCGGTAATACCACCCCGATGTTTGTGCAGGGTTATTTCGTCTACGACTCTAAAAAGGCCGGCAGCCTGACCGTCTCCCATATGCGCGTCGGCCCTCACCCCATCCACTCGGCTTATCTGATCGATCAGGCGGATTTTGTCGCCTGTCACCAGTGGCAGTTTATCGATAAGTACAGCATGGTGGAGCGCCTGAAACCCGGCGGCGTATTTCTGATTAACTCGCCTTATGCCAGCGACGATTTATGGCATCGGCTGCCGCAGGAAGTTCAGGCCGGCCTGAACCAGCGTCAGGCCAAGGTGTACTGCATTAACGCCGCGAAAATCGCCCGCGAATGTCAGTTGGGCGCGCGCATCAATACCGTGATGCAGATGGCGTTTTTCCATCTGTCGCAGATCCTGCCGGGCGATGTCGCGGTGGAAAAACTGCGTTCGGCGATCGCCACCAGCTACGGCAGTAAAGGCCAGGAGCTGGTTGAACGCAACTGGCGCGCCTTGAGCGCCACGCTGGAAGCCCTGGAAGCCGTACCGCTGGAAGCGGTCAATCCAGACAGCCCGCTGCGTCCGCCGGTGGTTTCCGACGCCGCGCCCGACTTCGTCAAAACCGTTACCGCCGCCATGCTGGCCGGGTTGGGCGATACGCTGCCGGTTTCGGCGCTGCCGCCCGACGGCACCTGGCCGACCGGCACCACCAAGTGGGAAAAACGCAATATCGCCGAGGCGATCCCGCTGTGGCAGCCGCAACTGTGCACCCAGTGCAACCACTGCGTCGCCGCCTGTCCGCACTCGGCTATCCGCGCTAAAGTGGTACCGGCCGAGTCAATGGAAAGCGCGCCGTCATCGTTGCAATCGCTGGACGTAAAAGCCCGCGATATGCGCGGCCAGAAGTATGTCTTGCAGGTGGCGCCGGAAGACTGCACCGGCTGTAACCTGTGCGTGGAAGTCTGCCCGGCGAAAGATCGCCAGAATCCGCAAATCAAAGCCATCAATATGGAATCCCGGCTGGATAATCTGGAAGTTGAAAAAGAGAACTTCGACTTCTTTATGGCGCTGCCGGAAATGGATCGCGCCAAGCTGGAACGCATCGATATCCGCACCTCGCAGCTAATTACCCCGCTGTTCGAATACTCCGGCGCCTGCTCCGGCTGCGGCGAAACCCCGTACATCAAACTGCTGACGCAGCTGTACGGCGATCGGCTGCTGGTCGCCAACGCCACCGGTTGTTCGTCCATTTACGGCGGCAACCTGCCCACCACGCCGTGGACCACCGATGCCAACGGCCGCGGACCGGCCTGGGCGAACTCCCTGTTCGAAGATAACGCCGAGTTCGGTCTGGGCTTCCGCCTGAGCGTCGACCAGCACCGCCAGCGCGCCGTGCGTTTGCTGCATGAGCTTGCGCCGCAGCTGCCGGATGATTTAGTCGCGGCGTTGCAGGAAGAGTCAATCGCTCCGGAACTGCGCCGTCAACAGATTGAGCAACTGCGGATGATCCTGGCCGACCTCAACAACGAGCAGGCCAAAGCCTTATCCGCCGAAGCCGATCATCTGGTGGATAAATCCATCTGGCTGATTGGCGGCGACGGCTGGGCTTACGATATCGGCTACGGCGGCCTGGATCATGTCATGAGCCTGAGTGAAAACGTCAACGTGCTGGTATTGGATACCCAGTGTTATTCCAACACCGGCGGCCAACAATCCAAAGCGACGCCGCTGGGCGCCGTGACCAAGTTTGGCGAAAAGGGCAAGCGTAAAGCGCGTAAGGATCTCGGCATTAACGTCATGATGTACGGCCACGTTTATGTGGCGCAGATATCGCTGGGCGCGCAGTTGAACCAAACGGTGAAGGCCATTCAGGAAGCGGAAGCCTGGCCGGGCCCGTCGCTGATCATCGCCTATAGCCCGTGTGAAGAGCACGGCTACGATCTGGCCTTCAGCCACGATCAGATGCGTCAGCTGACCGCCACCGGTTTCTGGCCGCTCTATCGTTTCGATCCGCGTCGTACCGAGGAAGGCAAACCGGCGCTGATGACGGATTCCCGTCCGCCGTCAAGCAGCCTGAGCGAAACCCTGCTGCACGAGCAGCGTTTCCGCCGCCTGAACAGTCAGATGCCGGAAGAGACCGCGCTGCTCTACGAAGAGGCCGAAATCGATCTGCGCCGCCGTTATGATTTCCTGACCATGTTGGCGGGCAAAGCAGAGAAGACCCCGCAGGAGTAATGCGCGGGAAAGGCTAGTCAGGTCTACGTCATTCCCGCGCAGGCGGGAAAGGCTAGTTAGATCTACGTCATTCCCGCGCAGGCGGGAATCAGCCGATGACTGCGCACGGTTTCAGTGGGAGATTCCCGCCTACTTCCGCGGGAATGACAGGAATGATTCCATCAAAATCCTCATCCGATCATAATAATGATGATCATCGTTTTATTTTATAATCGTTTGATTTTAAATTTATATTTTTTGATTCTCTGCCAAAAAATCCTTGCCGATATGTCGTTTTTTTCGGCATAATCCGCCCCGGAAGTTTCTCAATGGATATGAAATAGGAAACCGCATGGAAAGCATGACTTCTACACGCCCGTATATTACTGCCTCCGATCTCTTCCGCTATCCGTTGTTAACCGTAACCGCCAATACCGCGCCGCTGTCGGCGCCGCACTTCAGCGCCGTCGAGGGGCTGAGGCCGACCCGCACGGCGCACCAGGCGGTGAAAGCCATATTGAAAAGGGATTTGCAATAATGTCAGACCCGACAAAAATCATAAAAATTTATCCGACGTTTGATAAAAGCGGCAACGCCATTTATGAGCTGTACAGCTATCCGAAGGGAAGCAATATCGAGCTGCAATGCCAGGTTTATCCGACGCGGGTAATCCCGGTGTTCTTTATTCCCGGCGTGATGGGCAGCAATTTAAAGGCGAAGGAGAAAATGGGAGATCGCGTATGGCGATTGGATAGCTTGGGAGGGATCGCGCTAACGTGGTTTGGCGCCAGCGCGGAAGAACGAAAAAGGCTGTTAAATCCCACGGAAACAGAAGTGGATGATGGCGGGAAGGTCGATGAATCCGATAATGAGGCGCCCTTGTTGCAAACCCGGCGTCAGCGCGGCTGGGGCAGCGTGGCCTATACCAGCTATGCGCCGTTTCTGGCCTGGCTGCAGGAGGCGCTGAATGATTTTTCCGCCTATGGCCGGGGTGAACGCCATAAGCTGGTAGGCCAGGATCTGGCGGCGGAAATCGGGGAGTTGGCGCTGCAAGAAGAGGAAGTGAAGCTGAGCTACAACTATCTGTTTCCCGTTTTTGCCGTCGGCTACAACTGGCTGGAATCCAATGCCGAGTCGGCCAGGCATATCGGTGAAAAAATCACCGAAACCATCAATTTTTATAAGCGCAAAGGTCGGCAGTGCGAAAAAGCGATCCTGGTCACTCACTCAATGGGCGGGCTGGTGGCGCGCCACTATAGCGAATGCCTGGGCGGCAGAGACAATGTGCTGGGGGTGGTACATGGGGTGATGCCCGCCACTGGCGCGGCGGCCACCTACCGGCGGATGAAAACGGGCACGGAATATCCGGAGGGAGACTATGTGTCATGGATAGCGGCGCAGGTGTTGGGCGGCGATGGGGGAAAAATGACGGCGGTGCTGTCGCAGGCGCCGGGGCCGATGCAATTGCTCCCCGGACGGGACTACGGCACGCGCTGGCTGAAAATTTTGGACGGTGAAAATGTCAATTTTTACCCGAAAGAAGATCCCTACGCTGAAATTTATCTGGTGAGAGATAAATGGTGGGGGTTATGCGATGAGCGGCTGATTAGCCCGGGGAGTCGCCGTACTCAGTGGGAATTAAATAACGATTGGTTAACGTATACAAAAATGCTGAATAACAAGGTGAAAGCCTTCATCGAGAACCTGTCAGGTAAATATCACCCCAATACCCATGTGTTTTACAGCGCCGCCAGTGCGCATCCGGCATATGGCGACGTATGCTGGTGCGCGGAAACACCGGCGATAGAAGGCAGGATGAACCAGGGCCGGGTGCGTCACGCGGCCGATGCACAAGTTGTATGGGAGGGCCAAACAGGCGTGACTCGCAAGGTCGCCACCCCGCTGGGCGGAGAAGGCTGGGCCAGCGGCATTCGGCAAACTTATCGGCTGCTGCCGCCCACCGAGGCCGGCGACGGTACGGTGCCGTTGCGTTCGGGGCGGATACCGTCCGGCTATTTGCGTTCACGCTTTCAGGTGGCGGTCGAGCATGAGCCCGCCTATCAGGACGCGAAAGCGCGGCTCTTTACGCTGCGGGCGATCGTCAAGATCGCTCAGGCAGTCAAACACACGACACAGGGTGACGGATGAAACGCACAACGGTTGTTGGGGCGCTGCTGGCGCTGGCGGCGGGCTATGGGATTTATCAATGGATAACGCCCTATCCGCCAAAACAGGATTTAACGCAACAGGAGGAAACGGTGGTGGAGACATTTTTAACGGCGATGCAAACGCGCTGCGTGGGGCGTTATCTGATTGATATCCCAGCGGTGTTTGCGGTGGAAAGCAGCCATCGAGCGAAAGACGACAATATGACCGCATTTATCAACGACCACCCGATAAGAACTCAACACATATATCACCCGGCGTTTGAGCAAAAAATCCGCCGCCGTGAAGCGCAGCTAAACGGCGAAAAAACCGTCGACCCGCTGGATATGCCGTTTTTAAAACGGACGCTCCCGCTGCCTGCGGGCATGGACGGGGTGATTTTTGAACGCAATGAAGATAATTCGGTGCCGGATGCCGCGCGAATACTGGAAGCGCATCTATATACCAACGGGGTGGCGGTTGAAGTGGAGGTGGAGGCCGAAAATGGTACCGCATCCCGTTACGATAAAGACCGGCAGCAACTTCCCGAGGTTTATCGAAATTCGGTTCCTCAGAAAATGGCCGAGCTGGTGGAATTACTAAAACGGGTTAAAGGGCGTAATGAAACGGATATCCCCGACCGGCCGGGTTTTTGTCTGCGCGATGCGTTTATTGCCGATGGGGATTATTACCAGCAAGAAAAGGTAAGGTTACATTATACCGCGCCGGAGTATCCCAACATCGTTCTCAGTTTTGCTACCGATAATTTTATTCGGGAAAAAGATTCTCTGCTGGAGCGCGGTGCGGAAATAAATCTGCAAATCGCGGCGTCGGAAGGAAACACGCTGCAAAAAGGCGCACGCCATATCAACGGACTGTATGGCGAGGAGTGGCTGGTGGAAGGCAACGGAGTTAATTACCCGATACAGCGCGTTCATCGTTTTGTATTAAACGTCAATGAAAAAAACGGCGGCGAAAAGACGCCAAAACTGAGTATTTTATTCAGACAGGAGCCCCTGTCGGATGAGCAATTGCCGCCTAAAGAGGCTATCGCGGCGTGGGAGCGAATAACCTCGACGCTACGGCTGCGGCCGGGTGCGTTTAAGTAAGCGGCCGGTATGCACAACAGGGAAGGGGAAACGCAAAATAGCCGTTTGGCTGTTGCTGCTGGCGAGCAAAGCGGAGAAAACCCCGCAGGAGTAATGCGCGGGAAAGGCTAGTCAGGTCTACGTCATTCCCGCGCAGGCGGGAATCAGCCGATGACTGCGCACGGTTTCAGTGGGAGATTCCCGCCTACTTCCGCGGGAATGACGGGAATGTCATGCGGGGAATGGCTGGAGTTGTTGGCGGGGATCTGGGGGCCGGCGCGAGCCCCCCATTAGCGATAGATATGACTTATCGCCTCCGCTATCGTCTCGATCAATGATTCCTGCAACTGGGAAGTACTGATGCGCACATAATGTCCGTTTTTCATGCCGAAACGTTCTCCCGGCTGCACGGCGACGCCATGGGCGGCCAGCGTGATCAACGCATAGCGCTCCGACGGCACCGGCAGCCAAATGCACAGACTGTCATTTTCCGGCACGTAGATCCCTCGCCTCGCCAGCGCGTCCGCCAGCCATTGACGCCGCTGATGATAAGCCTGGCGGGCATGTTCAATCCCCTGCTGCGTTTTCCTATCGGCCAGCAAAAAGCTCAGCGCGCCTTGCAATATCCGGCTGCTCCACCCGGCGCCGAAATTACGAAAGGACTGGATCTTGCCGATAACGTCCGCCGAACCGGATAGCACGGCCATGCGTAAATCGGGGCCGTAGGCTTTGGAATAGGAACGGACATAAATGGTCTGCGCCGGGTAATACGCCCCCATGCTCAACGCGGGATAGGAAGAGATCTCGCCGACGCCGTCATCTTCGATAATTATCGTCATCGGGTTATCCGCCAGCAGCTCGGCCATCGCCGTCATACGCGACGGGCTGACCGAATGACCGGTGATCGAATGGGTTCTGGGCTGATAGATAAACGCGGCGGGTTTATGCTGCAACGCCTGTTTCAGCGCATCGACGACCGGGCCGTATTCATCACATTCGACCTGAATGAGGTTGATGCCGATATGGTCCAGCAAATCCAGCAGCCGCGCGGCCGTCGGTCTTTCAATCACCACCGTGGAGCCGGGCAAAATCAACGTTTGCAAGGCAAGATTAACACCGTCAAAACCGCCGTCAGACGTCATAAACGCCTGCGCCGCATAAGGCCAGTTTTTATGCAGTTGCTCTTCAAGTTCAGGAATGATCGATGTGCGCTGATAGCTATTTAAATTTTTAACCCGGGCGCCATATAAAAGCGCCTCATCGAGATCCGGCAACAGATCGGAATCGGGGGCCGATAAGGTAAGATCGGCGACGATCGCCGCGCCAAAGTTGCCGATCTTCTCGAAACGCTCCGGGCGCGGGGAAACCTGCTGACCGGATACCCACATGCCCGTTCTGCCGCGCCCCGCAATCACTTTCTGCCGCCGCAGTTGAGACCAGGCCGCCGAAATCGTCGCCGGACTCACGCCCAAGGCCTCGGCCAACTCTCTCACTGGCGGCAGTTGCCTGCCGATTTCAATTGTCCCTGCCCGGATCAGCGCCGACATGTCCATCGCGATGCCGCGGATACTGTGATTATGCAGCTGTTCCGCCAGCCAGTTGGTATCGATCGATTTGGTCATAAAATTATATTTTGTACAATAACAAAAATATTATTGTACACATATAAACAACGATCTAGTATCAAAAAAACGCACAAATATGTGCAAATGTCAGACACCTTTTTTATATGCGAGTTATCGCGCCTTCACCGGGAATTACCAAAGTTGACTATAACAATTAGACTGGCAGTGCGGGATTGGGATTACATCACCCCGCTTGCCTTGGGCGATATCAAACCAGAAGGGTTTGAACTAAAAATAGATCGGGTCGGTACGCTGCCAGACGATCTGGCGACCAGCAGTCAATATGATGCGGGCGAAGTCTCATTCAGCCGCTATGCGCAAAGTCGCGCCCGCGGCGATGAGAGTTTGGTCGCTCTGCCCCACTTTCTTATGCGGGGTTTTCGTCAGCGCTGTATTCTGACCACGCAGGACAGCCCGCTGACCGAGCTATCGCAGCTGGCGGGCAAGCGTATCGGTTTGACGGGTTGGCAGGATTCCGGCAACACCTGGACGCGCGCGCTATTGCGTCGTGAAGGCATCGGCAATGACGATGCCTACTGGTATGTCGGCCGCCTGACGGATGCGCATCCGATTGTCGATCGCCTGGCGGGATTTGGCCGGCCGGGGCGCATAGAGGCCGCGCCGGGCGAGCAACCGCTGATCACGCTGCTGAAGAACGGTGGTCTGGATGCCATTTTCACGCCTTTCATGCCGGAAGGATTTTTTAACGGCGATTCAGGCTTAAGGCAGTTACAACCCGATTTTCGCCAGGCGGAAATCGACTATTTTCATCAGGTTGGCTATGTGCCCGGCATGCATGTCCTGGCAATCAAGCCTGCGCTGGCGGCTGAACATCCCTGGTTGCCCCAGGCTCTTAGCCGCGTGATCGACCAGTCATATAAGACGTGGATGGGCAAACGCATCAAATATGCCGATACCACCCCGTGGCTGTTGGATGATCTGCGCAGAACCGCGCAGGATTTACCGGTTCACTGGAACGACAATGGCTTTGAAATTAATAAAACGATGATCGCCGACTTTGCCAGTGAATTACATTTACAGGGGATCACGGCGAACTGTCTGACCCCGGAAGCGCTATTCCCGTGGGCGTCCTCTTTTTCGTCTACAGACAAGAAGGATTGATATGAAAGTCGCACTGGGTCAATTTGCCGTCGATCGTGAATGGCAAAACAACGTTGTCATCGCGCTGAAGCTGATGGCGGATGCGCACCAAGCGGGCGCCGATCTTCTGGTGCTGCCGGAAGGCATTCTGGCGCGCGATATCACCAATCCCAAACTGGTGTTAACCGCCGCTCAGCCGCTGGACGGCCCTTTCGTCAGCCAACTGCTTGCCGCCAGCAAAGGCAATCAGATGACCACGATGATGAGTATCCATGTGCCGAACGGCAAAGAAAAAGTGTGGAACGTGCTGATTGCCATTCGTAACGGCGAAATTATCGCCCAGTACAAGAAACTGCATCTGTACGACGCGTTTTCCATGCAGGAATCAGAAAACGTCACTCCCGGCGATGAAGTGCCGCCGTTGATCGAGGTTGCGGGTTTGAACATCGGCCTAATGACCTGTTATGACGTACGTTTCCCCGAACTGGCGCGCCGTCTGGTGCTGGACGGCGCACAGGTGCTGGTGCTGCCCGCCGCCTGGGTCAAAGGGCCGCTGAAAGAGTCCCATTGGGAACTGTTGGTTCGCGCGCGCGCGCTGGAGAATACCGCTTATGTCGTCGCGGTTGGCGAATGCGGCGTGAGAAATATCGGCAACAGTATGGTTGTCGATCCGCTGGGCGTGGTGGTGGTTCAGGCTCCGGAAGTCCCGGCGCTGGTCTACGCCGATATCGATCCCGAACGGCTTTCCTATGCGCGGGAGGTCTTGCCCTCACTGGCCAACCGCTGCTTTACCGCACCGCGCCTGCCGAACGAACAATAGAAGTTTTATAAACATTATCAACACGACACGCAGCCTGCTTTTCATGAGGGCGAAGGAGATTGAGCAATGAAAATGAAACGTTTAGGGCAGACAGCACTGCTAACCGGGTTACTCTTTTCCGCCGGCGCGTTTGCCGCCGAAACGCCTGAGATTGCCCCTCAGCAGGTAAATGAAAATCTGCATGCCCGTTTACCGGACGCCATCAAAACCTCCGGCGTGCTTAAGGCCGTGAACAATGGTTCATTTCCTCCGTACGAAATTGTCAGCGGTACGCACTCGCTGGAAGGCGCCAGCGCCGATCTGGCGAAAGCATTGGGCGAAGTGCTGGGCGTCAAAATCGAACACGCCTCCGTTAGCGGCCTATCCAGCCTGCTGAGCGGCATTCAGTCCGGCCGCTATCAGTTTGCCATGGGGCCGATTGGCGATTTCCCGGCGCGTCAGGAAAAGAACGATTTCGTCGATTTCGTGCGTGAATTTGTGGTGTTCGCCGTTCGCTCCGGCAATCCGGAAAAAATCAATACGCTGGACGACACCTGCGGCAAACGCGTTGCCGTCATGTCCGGCGGATCCGCCGAGCAGGTGATTGTGAATCAGTCGAAAGCCTGTACCGAGGCGGGAAAACCGGCGGTGGCTATCCAGTCTTACACCGATCAGCCGACGTCTATTCTGTCAGTCCGTTCAGGGCGGGCCGATGCGTTCTTCTCTTCACAAGCGCCGCTCACCTACTTTGTTGAGCAGACCAACGGCCAGTTGGAACTGTCCGGCACCGGCCAACACAACGGCTTTAACGACCTGTATCAAGGTTCTGTTTTCGCCAAAGGCTCTCCGCTGGCGCCGGTCGTTCAGGAAGCCTATCAAGTGTTGTTCGATAACGGCACCTACGCCGCCATTATGAAAAAATGGCACCTGGAAGGAAACATGCTGCCGGCGCCTGGCATTAACCTGGCGGGAAAATAGTCACGCCGTCGTTTCGGAAATATAGCCTTTCTGACTGACGGTGATGCGGCTGGCGAAGCGTCAATCCGGCGTTGGGTTACGTCACCGTTATTCCTATAGGATCCTGCTCGTTTGGGGAAGGATCCAGCCAATATCAACATGTTACTTGCAGATTGCGTCCCGCCTGCGCGGCGATGGATATAGCGGCGGTCACTGAACGCCATCGCACGCGGACGACCTTTCTGCAAGACGCGGCCGTTTTAAAAGACCGTCTTCGCGGAAATACCGCTATTCTGAAAAGTAACCGGTTTAGCGAACCATCGATTTGGAAACGCATCGTTATGAACCATAACGTCAACGACAAGGAGTATTCTTCTACTGTGGATGCGCTGAGAAATGTTGCCAGAGCCCAGGCTCCCAGCCGCTTCAAACAGCGGCTGTCATGGGGGTTCACGCTGATCATTGCGGCTTATGTCATCTGGTCGGTCGGCACCAACAAAAATTTTGAGTGGCCGGTGGTCTACCAGTGGTTTACGGAAAAAACCATCATGGAAGGGCTAAGCGTCACCCTGGGATTGACGGTGGTATCCATGGCGATCGGCGTGGCGCTCGGCCTGCTGCTGGCGATAGCCCGCTTGTCCAATAATGTGCTGCTGCGCGGACTGTCCGGCCTTTATATCTGGTTTTTCCGCGGCACGCCGCTGCTGGTGCAGCTTATTTTCTGGTATAACCTGTCCACCCTGTTTCCCCATGTCTCTCTGGGCATCCCGTTTGGCCCGGAGTGGGTGAGCTGGAATACCAACGATCTGATCACGCCGCTGACGGCGGCGATTGCCGGTCTCGCCCTGAACGAAGCCGCCTATATGGCGGAAATCATCCGCGGCGGGTTGTTGTCCGTGGATAACGGTCAGGTGGAAACCACCCAGGCCTTTGGCATGAGCCGCAGCCGCGCGCTGCGCCGCATCATCATTCCCCAGGCGATGCGCGCCATCGTGCCGCCGACCGGCAACCAGCTAATCAGCATGATTAAGGCTACGTCGCTGGTCAGCGTGATTGCCATGGGCGATCTGCTCTACTCCGTACAGGCCATCTATAACCGTACGTTTGAAGTGATCCCGATGCTGATGGTTGCGGTTATCTGGTATTTATTTATCACCTCGCTGCTGAATATCGGCCAATCCGCCATTGAACGTTACTATTCCCGCGGCGTCCGCCGCCCGGCGTCGGAAACCCGCCGTACTACGCCGGCAAAAGCGAACCTGTTGAACGCGGCGATCGGTAAGGACCAGCCTCATGACTAAACTTGATCATCTATCCGCCGAGGAAACCGTGGTGGCCGAGGATCGGCCGCTGGTCAGAGCGTGCAATGTCCACAAGCACTTTGGCGATAACCACGTGTTGCGCGGGATTGATTTAGACGTTCACTCCGGTGAAGTGGTGGTGATTTTAGGGCCGTCAGGGTCAGGGAAATCGACATTCCTGCGTTGCATCAACCATCTGGAAGAGATGGACGAAGGCTATATCATGATGGGTGACGAACAAATCGGTTATCAACTACGGGGAGAGAAGCTCTATCCGCTGTCATCGCGCGAGATTGCCCGTCAACGCAGCGAAATCGGTATGGTTTTTCAGCAATTTAACCTTTACCCCCACATGACCGTGCTGCAAAACATCATTGAAGCGCCGATTGGCGTCCATAAGCAAAACCGTCAGCAGGCGCGGGCCTATGCGCTGGAACTGCTTGAGCGTGTCGGGCTAAGCCATAAGGCGGATGCCTATCCCCGCCATCTGTCCGGCGGACAACAGCAGCGCGTCGCCATCGCGCGGGCGCTGGCTATCCGCCCCAAACTGATGCTGTTTGATGAACCCACTTCCGCGCTGGATCCGGAACTGGTGGGTGAAGTGTTATCCACCATGAAAGATCTGGCGCTGCAGGGGTTAACCATGATTGTGGTGACGCACGAAATCGGTTTTGCCAAGGAAGCCGCGGATCGAGTGGTGTTTATGGATCAGGGCGTGGTGGTGGAGCACGGTCGGCCGGAAGATATCCTGGTCAATCCGCAGCATCCGCGTACCCAGGCGTTTCTCAGCCGCTTTATTTAGCCGCCTGCCGCACGCGCCGCGGCGTGTGCGGATCAACCGGCGATGGATGAACGCCATTTTTTCGGCGACGCGCCATACCAGCGATGGAAGGCGCGCGACAACACGCTGACCTCCGCATACCCCAGCAGGGCGGAAAGTTCGGAAATACTCACCTGCCGCTGCTCTAAATAGTAAACCGCCAGCTCGCGCCGGGTGCTTTCGATCATATCCTTAAAGCTCACCCCGTACTCGGCCAGCCGGCGTTGCAGCGTCCAGCTCGGCATTTTCAGCCTTTGGGCGATGATGTCCAGACGAGGATTCCCGGTCGCCAGCAAGGTGATGAGTTCGCTTTTTACCTCGCTCACCAGATTGACCGTGGATTGATTTTGTTCCCCGACGATTTCCAGACTGTGCCTGACAACGTTAAACAGGCTGTCATTCCTCTCAGGCATCGGCCGCTCCAGCACCTCGCGGGAGAAAAAAATGGCGTTTTGCGGTTTTTGAAAGTACACCGCGCTGCCGAAAAGCTGCAAATGCGCCCGTTTGGCGCGCGGCGCCGGATGCGCGAAATGGACTTTGGCGGGCGCCCAATCGGTTCCCAATACGTGACGCATAATATTGAGAAATATCATCATGGACAGCTCCGCGTTCTGCCGGCGGTCAATGACGACAGCGTCATCAACGCGGTATTCCAGACGGCAGCCGCCCGGATGTTGGCACAATCGGAGTTCGCTATGTTGCTGATGCAACGGGAAATAACGCGTAAGATGCGTTAACGCCTGACCAAGCGTCCGGGACGATAAACACAGATATCCCAATAGCCCCAGTTGCTGCGGTAAAAACTGATAGCCAAATAACAAACCAAAATTATCATTGCCCGTCTGTTTGGCCGCCTCGTTGATCGCCTGACAATAGCGGCCAAAAGCGATCGGCTGATTGGGCTGCTTAAGCAATTCGCTGTTCAGACCGGCCCGCGCCAGCACGCTGGCCGCATTACCGCCCTGTTGTTCAATAAAGCGCGCCAATCCTTCCATCATCGTCGCTAACACCGTCGCTTCAACAGCGCCGGTCGGCTGTCTGGCACAGGATCGCATCGGAGATCTCCTTAGCTGTTTGCTTCATGTGAATAGTGAGTCTTATGCAAGGGGATTCCCTGAACACAGGCGGTCAATCAGCAATTGAACGTTTTCAATCCGTTCAAATTGCAATAATTCGGCGAATAGTTCAGGCAACGCGGCTGACGGCAAACCGCAGCGGGCGCAGGCGCAAAACTTGCTCTCCAGTTGCCGGCGGCTCAGACGCCAGGTTCTGCTGCCCGGCTCGACATCGGTCGCGCGGCGATAGCTCTCGCCGCTCGTCGTGGTCACCTGTAGGCGGCAGCCTAATGCCACGCCGGCAATCCCCCGGGGTAAATCATCGTCCGGCAGGGTCCGAACCTTTGCAGCCAGCGCCCGCACATCCTGACGCTGGACGTTTGCATCAGAAAAATCGTCCAGATCCAGGTGGCCGACCAGCGCGGCGATAGCCAGACTGTACGGCAGACTGAATTTGGCTTCCAGACCGGTGGCCGCCCGCTCGTGGATCAGGATATTGGGCGCGGCGGGATCCAGATAAACATCAATCGCCGCGATGTGCGCGACGGCCGGTTTTTCCGTCGCCAGTACATCCTGCAACAGCGCAACGGCGGCATGGCTACAGGTGCAGCACGGGTAGCGCTTAATGGTGATGCCCGGCTCCAACAGCGCATAAGGACGGCCGAATGTCATTGCGGCCGCCTTCTTCACGTCGAATCGTTCGGCGAATACATCCGCCCAGCCCATCGGTCCCAGCAGGCTTCCCGGCGTCGATGTCATGCCGGATGCGGCCAGACGCGCCGCCATCACCCCATGACTGGCGGCAAGCGCCGTTTGCAGCGGCTTCGCATCGCTGCCGAAATTGCTGCGCAGTCCGGCGGCCATGGATGCGGCGAAACCGATGGCATGGCGCAGCTGCGATAGCGTCAGATCCATCATCAGCCCGCTGGCGGCGGCGGCGCCGACGACGCCCAGCGTACAGGTGGCATGCCACCCTTTCATATAGTGATAAGGGTGAACCAATACCCCTAGCTGCGCAATCGTCTCCACCCCGGCGATATAGGCGTTCACCAGTGACTTTCCGCTGAGGTTATGCGCTTCGCCCAGCGCCAGACAGGCCGCGCCGACCGTCACGGTCGGGTGACTCAGCGACATCAGCGTATCGTCATCGTCATAATCATGGATATGGCCGGCGAAGGCGTTGAACAACGCCGCGTCCTGCACGCCCAGACAATCGCCCCGGCCGATCGCCCGCGCGGTCAGCCCCGGCGCGTGGCTGCATTTCGCCAGGTTGCTCAATAAATTAAGCGACGCAGGATGCTGAGCGCCGGCCAGCATCACGCCAATCAGATCCGTTAAATGTTCACCGGCGATACGCAGCAGTTCAGCTGGTTTGTCCGCGGCAAAGCAGGCCTGTAGACCGGCCGCAATCTCCAACTCCAGAGACAAATAAGATTTCATCACGATCCCGCTTTACACATGAGGGTCAAGCGACGATGCGCCATCCGCCGGGGCGCGCTGCCCTCTATCGTTATTGCGGCGAATATGGCGCGACAGGCGTTTTTCCAGCATCAGTCCCGCTTTGGACACCGTATAGCAGATCAGATAGTAGACAATCAGCATGCCGCCATAGATCGCCAGACTGGGCGTACCGTCAATCTGCAAGGCGGATCGCTCGATAACGATTTGCCCGGTGCGTAAAAACTCGACCACCCCGACCACCGAACCCAGGGTCGTCGCCTGTATTAAGGTGGTGGCCAGCCCGCAGTAGGGAGGCAAAATGATGCGCACCACCTGGGGAACGATCACCAGCACAAAAAACAGGATGGGATGAAAACCCAGGGCATTCCCCGCTTCTTTCTGACCGTGATCGATCGACGACAGACCGCCGCGAATGATTTCCGCGCCATTGGCGCCGCCCCATAACGACAGGCTAATGACGGTAGAGGTAAAGGGATCGAGAGACATCGCCACCATCGGCACGACGAAATAGACCGCCAGCACCAGCACGAAAATGGGGATCGCGCGGATAAACTCCACGATAAAGATGAACAACCACCGAATCGCCCTGATCCGCGCGGTGACGCCGATCGCCAGCAGGATCGCCAGCACGGTCGACAGCAGCAGCGTACACAGCGACAGCCACAGCGTTACGCCGATGCTGTGCAGAAAAAGCGGCAAATAGCTGATTAATAATGTCATCGCTTACCTCCTGACGAACGGGCGGTTCATACGGTTTTCCATCAACCGCATCACCATGGAAAGCGCGAAGACAGTGACCACATAAATGATCGTGATGGCACTAAACATTTCTATGGATTTGAACTCCAGGGAGACCTTATCCACGGCGACGAAAGTCAGCTCGGCCAGCCCGATAACCTGCATATAAGAGGAGTTTTTTAACACGCCGATGGAGGTGTACAACAAAGAAGGCAACGCGATGCGCAACGCCAGCGGCCATGCCACCAACAAAAAATAGTGCAGCGTGGAAAACCCCAATGCCTGGCTTGATTCTTTTAAACCGTGCGGCACCGACGCCAGACCGGCTCTGAAATTCTCGATATTAAAAGCGACGGCCCAGAGCGACAGCGCGAGGATCCCGGAACCGATCGCCGACAGCTTGATGCCGATTTCCGGCAGCCCGAAATAGATGAAGAAAATTTGCAGCAATAAGGGCGTATTACGAATAAAGGAAACGTAGCCCGCAATAATTCTGGCGATAAGGCGGCTTGAGGTTGAAACCAGCGCCGACGCCAGAACTGCGCCTGAAATCAGGGAAATAACGATGCTGATCATGCTCAACCACAGCGTCATTAACCAGCCGTGATATAACGCGGGAGCATTTTCAACGATATATTGCCAATCGAAAGAAGAACCCATTGCCGCCTCTGTCGTCTTGATGACCCCGTGACGGCCGATGGCCCGGCACGGGGTTATTGCTACATCAGGTAAATTACGGGTTATTTCTGCGGCGGATCGGTCTCATAGGTGGCCACCATCAAATCTCTCACCACCGGCTCTTTGACATATTTGTCCACTACCGGGCCGTAGAAATGCTGAGATTTCATATCCTGCAAAATAACGTCAAGGTAGGCTTTCCATTCCTGCTCGCCTTTACGGATCCCGCCGCCGCCCCATTGCACGTCGTACTGCTCTTTCAGCGGCAACATGCGCAGATCGGGATTCGACGGCAGTAAGTTGATCAGCGAAGCGACATCGCCGGTATAGGCTTCCCCGCGTCCCTGACGCAGGCTTTGCAACGCATCCGAGTTGGTATTCATGCGGATCAGCTCCGCTTTAGGCGCATTCTGGGTCAACCAGGTAATCTGGCTGCCGCCTTTCAGCGCAATGATTTTTTTATCAAGCACTTCGGCATTGGTATGATAAGGACTATCTTTGGCGACCAGGAACGTGCTGGAACCCCAGAAATAAGGAACGGTAAAGTCGATCACCTTTTGCCGGGCGGGGAAAATACCCAGCGTCGCCAGCAGCAGATCCACTTTCTTCGCCATCAGCGTCGGAATGCGGTTCTCCGAGGTCACGCATTGCAGGTCGACCTTATCCGGGCTGCCGAACGCGATCTGGGCGATATGGCGCGCCATATCGATTTCCACGCCGGTCGGCTTGCCGTCGCTGCCGAGAAAACCCGCCGGCGGATAATCGCACTTCACGCCGACCCGCAGTTTCCCCTGATCCGCAATGTACTTGGGAAGCGGCGGCAGCGTGTCGGCGCTGGCGGCCTGGATACCGCCGAGCAGCCCCGCGACGGCGCCTAGCCAAAGTAATTTCTTCGAAGACACCGAACTGCCTTTGAATGGGTTAAATCGTTTCATCAAATAAACCCTCGCCTGGTGAAAATTGCTGTTAATAAAATAGGGCTATCCTGCGCTGCGCCATGCAGAAAAGCTGACGTTCGGTTGTTAACACCGATATGGTTAAAACATGGATTTTTAGTGAAGAAGTTGCTCAAAAAACGCTTGAGTACGCGGCATGGCCGGACGAGTGAATATCTCTTGCGCCGTATTCACTTCAACAATCTCGCCCTGATCCATAAATACCACCCGATCCGCCACGCGTTTGGCGAAGCCCATCTCATGGGTCACGCACAGCATGGTCATCCCCGTTCCCGCCAGCAACAGCATTATCTCCAGCACTTCATTGACCATTTCCGGATCCAGCGCCGAGGTAGGTTCGTCGAACAACATGATTCTGGGTTGCATGCACAGCGCCCTGGCGATGGCGACGCGCTGCTGTTGCCCGCCCGATAGCTGGCTGGGATATTTGTCGGCGTGGCTGGCGATATGCACGCGTTCCAGCTGCATCATGGCCATGTCGCGCGCCTCTTTGGCTTTCATTTTCTTTATCCACACCAGCGCCAGGGTGCAATTTTGCAAAACGGTCAGGTGGGGAAATAAATTGAACTGCTGGAAGACCATGCCCACTTTCCGCCTGACTTCGTGCGCCGATTTGGCATTATCCGAAATCTCCATCCCATCGATGAATATCCGCCCCTGCTGGTATGGCTCAAGCAAATTAATCGTTCGCGTCATGGTTGATTTCCCGGAGCCGGATGGGCCACAGATCACGATTTTTTCGCCAGTATGAATATCGAGATTAATATTTTTCAGCACCTGGGTTTTACCAAACCATTTGCTGATACTTTCCAATCGTATGATCAGCGGCGACTTATTTTTCGGATATAACGACATACCACCTCTCTACATCAAAATAGCCGGCTCGATTAACGCGTTGCCGCGGCTTAACTCATGCCCGTTCATGGCCGTCAAATTAGGAATGCGTGATATTCGAAATCCGGCCAGACCTGTATAAGTCGATGTGGCAAGAAAACCATAATAATGTTGTACATTCAACATATTTTTTCAGATGAAATCGTTCTGTTTTTATGCACGGTTTTGGTGCTCGATTATTGTGCAGTCCTCGGAAAAACACATTTTAATTATTTGTTTTAATTAATATAAAGTTATAGAGAAATCGTCTTGGTTTTATTCATCGGCGGTATTCGACGCGTTTACTATCCCACATTAATATTGGTTTATTTGCCACATTTTAGTGCATAGCCACGCGCCCCTGGAGAGGCGTTCGCAGAACGGGTCATCGGAATCAGATCGATATATTACCTATATTTTTCATACAGTTAATACAAATAACCCTCAAATATCTGATAATCGCCGTGTTAAATCCAACACGACAAACGCACATATGAAGTACTTATGACATAAACCATCATTTTTAGTTGAAACTTAAACATTAAAATGTTGTACTCGGCAACATGTCATCTCATAGAGAGCCGCGAGCATGGTCTATCAAGAGGAATTTCTGCAACGATTGCAGTACCTACTCGGCAAAGCGCTGCCACGCTGGGGGCTGAGCGCCGATTCCGAGCTGAAGCTGCTGACTATTTCAGAAAATGCGACTTATCTGGTCACCGATCCCGACCGTCAACGCCATCTGGTGATGCGCGTTCACCGTCCCGATTACACCACGCATGCGGAAATACGCTCGGAATTGGCATGGATAAAAGCACTACGCCAGTCGGGCGCCGTACAGACCGCCGCCCCCGTGCCGATGGCGGACGGCGAACTGGTTGGCGTTATCCAGGACGGCGCACACATTCGCCATGTCGTTGCTTTTGAATTCGTGCCGGGCAGAGAGCCTGAAGCCGCCGACAATCTGGAAGATTGGTATCAGGAGCTGGGTACGATCACCGGGCGCCTGCACAGCCACAGCAAATCATGGCGAAAACCCGCCGGGTTCACCCGCAAGATCTGGGATTACGCCACGATATTGGGTGAACGAGCCTATTGGGGGAACTGGCGTCATGCGCAAGGGCTGACGCCGGACGGCTTGGCCATCCTCGAACGAACCGCGGCATTGCTCAAAAAACAGACCGATAACTTTGGCTCGGATCCGCAGCGCTTCGGCTTAATACACTGCGATATGCGTCTGGCCAACCTGCTGGTGAACGAAGAGAAAATGACCGTCATCGATTTCGATGACTGCGGCATTTGCTGGTACGCCTATGACTTCGCCGCCTCGGTAAGTTTTATGGAACATGACCCGCGTATCGATTCCTTTCTGCACGCCTGGCTTACCGGTTACCGTAGCGTCGCCCCTTTTTCCGAGGAAGAGGAAAAAGCCATCCCGATGTTTTTGATGTTGCGACGCATGCAGTTAACCGCCTGGGTCGCCAGCCACGCCGAAACACCAACCGCGCAAAGTATGGGGACGGATTACACCCTGGGTACATTAGCGCTTGCCGAAAACTATCTGAGCCGACACAAGAAGTGAATATGATGAAAGGAACAAAACCGATCCTTGAATTAAACCGATTTGCCGTCAATGAGACACAGCCGCTGAATAGCCGTTTGGCCGGGCTAATCGACCACCGCCACCAGACACAGGGAAAATCCTCGGTTCTGTTTTACCAGCAACCTTTAGAGATGGTGCGCGCCAGCGGCGCGTGGATGTATGACGCCGCCGGGAAAGCCTATCTGGATATGTATAACAACGTGCCTTCCGTCGGCCATTGTCATCCGCGGGTGGTCAGCGCGATGAGTCAGCAGGCGGCCTTGCTCAATACCAACAGCCGCTACCTCTATCCGATTTTGGATCAGTATGCCGAAGCGTTGCTCGCCACCTTCCCTCCCCGGCTGTCGAACGCGGTATTTACCTGCACCGGTAGCGAAAGCAACGACATTGCGCTGCGTATTGCCAAAACCAACACCGGCAAAAGCGGTTTTATCGTGACCGAAGGCGCCTATCATGGCAATACCTCCGCGGTAATGGAGGTATCGCCATCCGCTTATCGCCACCATCGGGTGCCCGCCCATGTCCGCACCGTACCCGCGCCGGATGCCTTTCATCTTGCGCCGGGCCAGCGGGTCGCCGATGTGTTTGCCGCCCATGTGGAAGCCGCCATACGGGATCTCAATGAACACGGGATCGGTTTTGCCGGTCTGTTGGTGGACACCATTTTCTCCAGCGACGGCGTCTTTGCCGAACCCGCGGGTTTCTTGCGCAAAACGGTCGATCTGGTGCATAACGCCGGCGGGCTGTTTATCGCCGATGAAGTTCAGCCGGGGTTCGGCCGGACAGGATCAGGCTTTTGGTGTTTTGCCCGCCACCATATCGAGCCGGATATCGTGACGCTGGGAAAACCGATGGGTAACGGCTTCCCGATGTCCGCGGTCATCACCCGCCCCGAACTACTGGAAAACTTTTGCCGGGAAACAGACTATTTCAACACCTTCGGCGGCAATCCGGTGGCGGCCGCAACCGGCATGGCGGTATTGCAGGTGATTGAAGAAGAGCAACTGATTGAAAATGCCGATCGAAGCGGCGCTTACCTGCGCGCGGGATTAAACGATCTGGCTGAGCGGTATCCCATTATTGGCGATATCCGCGGCGCGGGCCTATTCAATGCGGTAGAGTTTATTCATCCTGACAGCCGCGATGCCAATACCGCGGCCGCGACCTATGTGATTAATGCGCTGAAAGAAGAGTGCATATTGATCGGCGCGGCCGGGATATTCGGCAACAGTCTAAAAATCAGACCGCCGCTGTGTTTCAGTCAACAAAATGCGGATTATTTCCTGGATAAACTGGGAAAAGTCCTTAGCGATCGCGCACAGAAATAATATATTTTCCAGCTTCTCCTTTTTTCCGAGTAGTCATCATATGTCGAAAGCCAAGCAACTACGCCAGGCTAAAATACTGGCCGAAATCAATGAATCCCCCAGCCTGCGTATCGCTGAACTGGCCAAGCGCCATAAAGTATCGACGGAAACGATTCGTCGGGATCTTGATGAACTGACTAACAGCGGCCACCTAAACCGCACCTATGGCGGCGCGGTTCGGGCCGAAAGCAGCGAACCCTCGGTGACCGAGCGCCACCGCCTGTTTGTCGCCGAACGGGAACGGATCGCCAAAGAAACCATGAGTCATATCAAAACCGGCCGGATTTTTATGATTGGCTCCGGCGCCACTACGCTGCACGTTGCGCGCAGAATGGCTATCGATATGAAGAATATTACCGTTATCACCCACTCCTTCGGCGTGGCGACCGTCTTATCCATTAATCCGTCAATCCGGGTTATCGTCATTCCCGGCGAGTATGAACCGACGGAAGGTTCCGTTATCGGCGCGCTGGCGGTGAGTTTTCTCAATCAATATTTCGTGGATTACGCCATTCTGGGCGCCAGCGGCATTTCCGCCGAAGGGCCAAGCGACGCACTAATTGATTTTGGCGCGGTGTATAGCGCAATGGCGAACCGGGCGAGCGAGACGCTGATCGTCGCGGATCATTCCAAATTCGGCATGACCTATCCCGCACGCTATACGTCGTGGCGCCAGGTCAACAAACTGATTACCGACCAACAACCTCTCGATTCGCTGCGCGATGCCTTGCAGAAAAGCCACGTGGACGTGTACATCACGACTTAAACGGCACCCGGTCTTTTCCCCTTCATTCCGGCGCCGCCGGAGAGTTAGGGTCTTACCCGCTTGCGGCTTCACCGCCAGACGCAACCCGCCCAGAGCATAACCGCCAGGGCGGTCCGTGGTTAAGCCGCTAACGCACGCAATACCGATTCAAGTTCCGCCCTGGCGCGTTCGCGTCCGGACGCCAGCCCGGCCCATTGCCGACGATCATCGGCTAGCTGCCGTTGGGCCATGCCGAGAGAGACGCGCAGGCTATCCGGCGCGGTGCCGCCGAACGAAACCTTACCTAACACCGACTGAGTGGGATCCAACGCCCGGGCGACGAAAGCGTCATCAACATCCAGCGTATGCCCCAAAATAGACAACGTCGCCTGGTTAAGCAGCGCGGCATCGATTTCACTGGCGTTTTTACCCGCATCCAGCGCTAAACGGACCACCAGACCAACCACATGGTGGGCCTCACGGAATGAAAGCCCCTGATGCTTAACCAGTTCATCCGCCAGCTCCGTTGCCGTACTGAAATTACTGTAACAGCGCCGCAGCATCAGTTCCGGCCGAGGCTCCACCGTGGCGATCACCTGCTTAAACAGTTGCAGATCCTGGGCGACCCTGACCAGCGTCGGCCACACATCCGTTAGTCCTTCGCGGATCGCATCCAGAGAAACCGTAAAGTTCGTGGAGCGCACGGCGCTCAGCGCCCCGGTCAACGCGCCGAGGATGCGCGCGGATTCAGCGCGCAAAAACTCCAGCGCAAAGGGGTTTTTCTTCTGCGGCATAATGCTGGATGTGCCGGCAACGCTGTCGGGGAAACCGATAATGGAAAATTCATCGCTGGTAAACGTATGAAAATCCTGAGCGACCCGATTCCAGGTCACCGCCAGTTGGGTGGCCGCATATAACAGTTCGGTCGCAAAATCCCGCGACGCCACGGTATCAAGGCCGTTGCGGGTGACATCGTCAAAACCCAGCAGCGCCGCGCTACGGTTGCGATCGATGGCAAAGCTGCTGCCCGCCAGCGCGGCCACCCCAAGACTCCCCTGGACGATACGCGGATAACATTCGGCCAGCCGCCGATAGTCCCGGCTGAGTGATTCGGCGTAACCGGCGAGCAGATAACCGAAAGTAATCGGCTGAGCGGGCTGGAGATGGGTATAGCCCGGCATGACGACATCGGCGTAACGTTCGGCCTGCGCCAGGCAGACGTCGCGCGCATCATTCAGCGCCGACATAATCGTCAGCGCATAGCGGGCCGCGCGTAAACGATCCAGCGTGGCGCCTATATCATTGCGGCTGCGCGCGACATGAAGAAAACCAGCCTCATGCACGCCGACGGCTCGCCCCAGACGGAGTTCAAAAGCGAAATAGGCATCTTCCGTGCGGGAATCGATCGTTGCCGGATCTTCCACGCCTTCCGCCGCCATGTTGATCAATGCGCCAGCCAGCAATTTCGCCCGCTCGTCGGTCATCAGGCCATTTTCTTGCAACATCACCAGATGCGCCGCGTTTACCGCCAGCATGTCATGGAAATCTGCCGGATCGGTATTGTTCAGCAATGGCCGGTAGATAAATTGCTGAATTTCCTGAATAGGATCCTGCGCTAAACGTGCGCCTATTTTTTCTGTGGACATGACGAAGATTTCCTTTTAATAACCGTTGATTACCCCGCGCAACGCGGTAAAAAACACAGCGCCTGGGCAAATGCGTTACTGCCTGTTGCAGGTTGTTAACGTGATTATGTTGTCGGCCCGGCACTTTTGTCTTGACCCATACCTACGATTTTTTGACTTATAAAGACACTCGGCGGGGAAAGGGTTTATCGCGGAGCCAAACACCGGCTTCATATCCCCTTTCTTAGGGCGTGATAGCGGCACATGACGCAAATTATTGAGGGTCTACATGCGGAATTATTTTTCTGTCGTTGATTAATAAAACCGCGGCAATGCGTGAAATAAGACAATATATTCCCGTTTATTCTTCTGTTCCTCAAAAAAAATAAAATTTCGAACATAAAAAACACCAGGTTAACAACACGCTATCAAATACATTCAAATATTAAATTACATTCAACAAATAAAAAAACAATAAAGTTCGGCAACGACATTCCGATAAACCATCACGCAATTCATTTAAATATGCATGATAAGTCGCCATAATCCAAAAACAGGACATGCATAAAATTGCTTATATATTTGTTTTTTAATTTTAAAAAAAGGAATGTAACTAAATAAACAGGCGGTTGTAATAAAAATATAACTTTATATTTCAGTTCTTTTTAAGAAAAAATTAGTTAATTTAATTCATGGAGATACATATGAAACTGGCAGATTGGCGGATAGGATATCGCTTGGGATTGGGATTTTCTTTTCTTATATTTATGGTGTTAGCCATCGGCGCTATCGCTGTAATCAACCTTTCCGATTTTAATAAAAAGATCGATTCCATTGTCTCGGATACTTACCCCGTTACGGTAGAAGGCAATACGCTGATCAGTACGATTAACGATGCGTTATTGATCTATGAACAACTGTTTATTTTTAATACGCCAGAAGAACTAGATGCCGGTTTTACCGCTATCCAGGGATATATTTCGAAAATAGGTCCATTATTAAAAGGCCTGCAAGAAGTCGCGAACGATAGCGAATCGCAGCGCATCATAGAAGACATCACCAAGGTTCGGGGGGAATTTCTGACCACCAGCCAAAAATTTATAAAAATGATTAAGGCGAACGATCGCGACGGCGCCATCAACGAATATCTAACGGTCACCCGCTATGTACAGGCGCGCTATAAAAGCAAAGTCGCCGAGTTTGTGGACTATCAGAACAGCAAGATGATCAAAGCCAGAGATTCCGTCACGCAGAGCTATAACAACGTGCTGATTTTCCTGGCATCGTCCATTTTGCTAAGCATTATTCTGGGCGCCGCCATCGCGTGGCTAATCACCCGTAGCGTGACCCGCCCGCTGAAAGAAGCGCTAGACGTGGCGGAAAATGTGGCCCAGGGCGATTTGACTACGCAGGTCAGGACGTTTCATCGGGACGAAACCGGCCAACTGCTGGCCTCTCTGCACAAGATGAACACCAATCTTAAGCAAATCGTCACTCAGGTGCGTGGCGGCGCGGAAGCCATCACCACCGCGGCCACCCAGATCGCCGCAGGCAACCAGGATCTCTCCTCGCGCACCGAAGAACAGGCCAGTTCACTGGAAGAAACCGCCGCTTCGATGGAACAGCTTACGTCGACCATCAGAAATACCACCGATAATACGTTCCAGGCGACGGAATTATCCGCCGGCGCCTCCCTTACGGTGGAGAAAAGCGGAGAGATGATGACCGCCGTCAAGCGGGAAATGCGCGAAATCAGCGACTCGTCGCAACGCATGTCGGACATCATCAACGTGATCGACAGCATCGCCTTCCAAACCAATATCCTGGCGCTGAACGCGGCGGTGGAAGCGGCGCGCGCCGGAGAACAAGGGCGCGGTTTCGCCGTTGTGGCCAGCGAAGTACGCTCTCTGGCGCAGCGCAGCGCGACATCGGCAAAAGAGATCAAAGAGTTGATTGCCGCCGCCGCCCAGAAAATCCAAAACGGCATGACGCTGGTGGAAAGTACCAGCACCACCATGACGTCTCTGGTTTCGGATGTACAAAGCGTCAACAATATTATCGGCGAAATCGCCCAGGCCAGCCGGGAACAGAGCGACGGCGTCAATCAGATCAATATCGCCGTCGGGCAGATCGACACCACAACCCAGCAGAACGCGGCGCTGGTGGAACAATCCGCCACGGCCGCGCGCTCGATGCAGGATCAGGCTTACTCGCTGATGCAGATGGTCAGCGTATTCAAGCTTGACGCCACGACAACCTGGCGGGATAACGCGACCAAAGCGCTGCCGCCGGCGGGAAACGACGCCGATACCCACAAACAAAAAACCGGAGAGATGCAGGAAGGGTGGGCGTCATTTTAAATAACGGCGCCAACCGACCGGTTTACCGCAGGCTGCGGACGCGCCTTGGCTGACGTCCGCCGTCCTTGGTTAAAGGCGATCGCACAAACGATCGCCTTTATCCGGCTCTCCCGCCGCGGATCGCCCGGCCCTGTCTAATTGTCAAAAAAAAGTGTGATTAGTTACACATGTTAATTCCCTCTAAGACCGTTCTGAACATATAATGCGCATCCGGTCCATTGACCCAGGACAAACCAGAATTCATTTTTTCTGGTATGGCATTTACCTCTCAATAAAGATATGAACATGAGTATTCGCGCGATCCTAACTCTGGTTGTGGCTGCTGCGGCGTTCAGCCAGGCCGCCTTTGCCGTTGTTTACCCCCTGCCGGCGGCCAATAGCCGACTGGTAGGCGAAAATCTGGAAATCACGGTTCCTTCGGACAGCACGCTGCCGTTGGAACATTTTGCCGCCCAGTTCCAGATGGGGCTGAGCAATATGATGGAAGCCAACCCAGGCATTGATGCTTATCTGCCTACGCCGGGCAGCACCATGCTCATCCCTCATCAGCTGATTTTGCCGGACGCGCCGCGCGAAGGCATTGTGATCAACAGCGCGGAAATGCGTCTGTATTACTATCCGAAAGGCAGCAAAACCGTGGTGGTGTTGCCTATCGGTATTGGTGAGTTAGGTAAGGATACGCCGATTAACTGGGTCACTTCGGTGCAGCGTAAGAAGGCCGGCCCGACCTGGACGCCGACCGCCGCCATGCATGCCGAATACGCCGCCCGCGGCGAGACATTGCTCAAAGTATTCCCGGCAGGGCCGGATAACCCGATGGGGCTTTACGCCTTGTATATCGGCCGCCTGTACGCCATTCACGGCACCAACGCCAATTTTGGCATCGGTTTGCGCGTCAGCCACGGCTGCGTGCGCTTGCGGGCGGACGATATTAAATATCTGTTCGATCACGTGCCGGTGGGAACGCGCGTACAGTTTATCAACGAGCCGATAAAAGCGACGGTGGAACCAGACGGTTCCCGTTATGTGGAAGTACATCACCCGCTGTCGCGTACCGTAGAGGAGTTTAACTCCGATGCGCCGGCGCCGCTTACCATTAGCGCCAGCGTCAGCAAAGTGATCGCCGATGCCAGCATTAATCAAAGCGAGCTCGATAAAGCGCTTCAGGCCCGTTCCGGTATCCCAGCCAAAATTAACGGTCTGAACGAAGAGCAAGCCCCTCTGGCGGCGCCGGTTGAATCCGCCGATGCGCCCGCGGTTACGCCGGAAGCACAGCAGCAGGAAGATGCAGCCCCGCATAGCCCGGAGCAAGACAACGCGCTTCAGAATGACCAGGATAACCCGAACCCGGCGCAAGAAAGCGCTGAGCCGGAAATGGATATGGATAACGCCGAGCCGGAATCCAACGCCAACCACTCTTAATCCGCCATATCGGCAGGAAACGGGCTATGCCCGTTTTCTTTCGCGCGGGGATGGCTATTAAAGCATTTTGCCGACAAAATTAGTTGACACGTCATTAATTGCATTGATAATTAATGACACATCAACTAGTTGGTCATTTATCCCCTATGTCTATACCAGAATCCTCCCCCCACCGCCGCTTTGGGCTCCTGATGGGGCACACCATGCGCCTGTGGCGCCGTGTTATCGATAGAGAATTACAGCCTTACGGACTGACGCAAGCCACCTGGCTGCCGTTGTTGTATATCTCCCGTTCGACAACGCCCATGAATCAAAAGGAACTGGCGGAATCCATCGGTTTTGAAGCCTCTGCGGTTGTCCGTCTGCTGGATAGCCTGCAAAAGCAAGGACTGATCGAACGCCGTGAAGGAACCGACCGCCGCATCAAGGAGATCCACCTCACCGCCCAGGGCGTTGAACAGGTCAAAGACGTTGAAAATATCGCTAATCAAGTGCGAATC
This sequence comes from Brenneria goodwinii, assembly GCF_002291445.1. NCBI lineage: Bacteria > Pseudomonadati > Pseudomonadota > Gammaproteobacteria > Enterobacterales > Pectobacteriaceae > Brenneria > Brenneria goodwinii. Next base: position 3,357,194 of record NZ_CP014137.1, read on the forward strand.
AAAGCATTAAACGGCCTCAGCGACGAGCAGGTTGCACAGGTAAATCAGGCCGTGGAACAGGTTATCGCCAACTTATCCGCTATTGAACGGAGCGATGCATGAGCAGCGGGTTTTTCCGTTCATTTCATCATTTGAACCGTCGCCACAAGATCATGCTGCTATCCGGCGTATTGATCCTGATACTGATGTTGATCTGGGCCTCTCTCTGGCTGCGCCAGCGTATGACGCATATTAACGAGAGCGATGCGCGCATCGTTGGCGAAGTGATCTCCCTTGCCAGCCGGGAAAGCGGCTGGTTGACCGCACGCCCGGTGATCGATGGCGACGAGATCAAAAAAGATCAGATCCTGGCGCAGATCGACGACCGGGACGCCAGGCTGCGCTTGGCGGAGCTGGAGGCCAGCCTTGCCGCCGCGGATGCACAGGTCAACTACAGTCAGGCGCAGCGGCAAACAACGGATCTGACCACCAAAGCGGAGCTGGAAGAGGCGCGGGCGCAGCTTGCATCGGCCGAATCCGCGCTATCCAATGCGGGGTATCAGCTCACGCTGGCGCAGAACAACTTCAAGCGCGACGACCAACTGGTCAAAACCGGCCTGACGCCGAAAAAGACCTGGGATGAATCTCACGCGCTGTTGCTGCAGCGCCAAAGCGAGCAGAAGGAAGCGGAAGCTCAGCGGGTATCCCAGCAGGCGGCGCTCGCCAACGCCCAGGCGCAGCGCAATAACCTGACGGTACTGGATCGGCAAATCGAGATGCAACATCAGCAGCAGGTTGCGTTGCAGGCGCAGGTGGATCAGTTGAAGCAGGAAATCGCCGATAGAGCGCTACGTTCCCCGGTGAATGGCGTGGTGGACCGGACGATCGGTAACGTCGGCGATTACATTCAGGAAGGACAGTGGGTCATGATGGTGCACGATCCCCGTAATCTGTGGGTTGAAGCCAATATCAAAGAGACCGCCATCGAACATGTGCAAGTGGGGCAAAAAGTCGATATTACGGTGGATGCCTATCCGGGCGTGACGTTTCTCGGGCACATCATGCGCGTCGGCAATGCCGCGACCAATCAGTTCGCCCTGCTGCCCAGCCCCAACCCGTCCGGCAATTTCACCAAAATCACCCAGCGGGTGCCGGTGCGTATCGCCCTCGATCGGCCGGATACGCGTCTAAAACCCGGTTTAATGGCGGAAGTGAATATCAATGTCGCCAATTGAAGCTCAGGCGGCGCGCTTCGGCGATGCGTACCGCTGGATGGCGACGGCCACCATTATGCTGGGTACGATCGCCACGACCGCCACCGCCACCATCGTGAATGTCGCCATGCACGACATCATGGGCGCGTTTGGCATGGGACAGGATCAGGTGCAGTGGCTTTCCACCGCGTTTCTGGCCTCAATGACCGCCACCATGCTGGCGACGGCCTGGGCGTTGGAGCGTTTTGGCTACCGTCATACTTTTGTCGGTTCGCTGGTGATCTTTGTGATTGGCAGCGTGCTGGGCGCCGTTAGCCAGAACGGCGCCGAAGTCATTCTGGCCCGCATTCTGCAGGGCGGCGCGTCCGGCATTATTCAACCCTTGGCGATGGTGGTGATCTCCCAGGTATTTCCGCCATCGCAGCGCGGCAAGGCGATGGGGATTTACGGCGTCGGCATTGTGCTGGCGCCCGCGCTCGGCCCAGCGGCAGGCGGCATGATGGTTGACCAACTGGACTGGCGCGCCGTCTTTATGGTGGTGGTGCCCTTCTGCCTGGCGGGTATCGCCGCCGCGATGTTTATCCTACCCGGCAAACAGCGGCAAACGGACGCCCCGAAGCATCAGTTTGACGGTATCGGCTTCACGCTGCTGGTGATCGCGTTGGTTACGTTACTCAGCGGGCTATCCAACGGCCAGCGGGAAGGCTGGGATTCGTTCCTAATTATCGGCTTGTTAGCCTGTTCGCTGCTTACCGGCATCGCCTTTATTTTCCACCAGCTTATCACCCCGCACCCGTTACTGAGCCTGCGGGTATTTTCGAACCGGGCGTTTAGCGCGGGCTGTATTGTGGCGTTCGCGCTCGGCGCCGGCATTTATGCCTCGACCTACATCATCCCCTTATTTGTACAGACGATTCAGGGATATACCCCAACGCGTTCAGGATTGCTGTTGATGCCGGCCGGTCTGGCGCTGGGGTTGGTATTTCCGATTGCCGGCAATATCAGCGACCGCATGGTGCCGTACATTCCCATTATCATCGGATTGGCGCTATTCGGCCTGTCCTGCTGGCTTTCCAGCGCGGCCGATACCGACACCCCTTTCTGGACAATGGCCTGGTGGATCGTGCTGGGGCGTATCGGGCTCGGCCTGATGCTGCCGGCGCTGAACGCCGGCGCGTTACGCGCCCTGCCCCCGGAAACGCTGGCGCAGGGCGCCGGCAGTCTGAACTTTATCCGTCAGTTGGGCGGCGCGTTAGGGGTGAACCTGCTTTCGATCTTTATTGAGCGTCGCGGCACATTTCATGGCGAGATACTGGCGCAATCGCTGACCAGAGATAATGCCGTCAGTACGGATATCATCCGTCAGCTCAGTGGATTTTACACCCATTGGGGCAACCCCTTTGGCGAACCGCTCAGTTCCAGCGTCAATCCCGGCGTGATGGCGTTTATCGAGCGCGTTCTGACGCCCAAGGCGCAAATGTTCGCCTATCAGGATGGCTTTTATATGGTGGCGATGTGCTTTTTCGCCGCTATCATCCCGGCGCTATTTATTCGCCGCCGCGTGTCAACGCTGAAAAGTTATCCCCGATAGATGCCAGGTTGCCGGCTCCCTCCGCAACCCCGGTACGTTAAATCAGCCCCGCCTCTTTCAACTCGCTCTTCAGGTAAGCGTAATAAATCGGCGCGGCGATCACGCCGGACAGGCCAAACGCCGCTTCAAACACCAGCATCGCCAACAGAATTTCCCAGGCATGAGCTTTGATTCTGGTGCCGACAATCTGCGCATTCAGGAAATATTCCAGTTTATGAATCAGCATCAGGTACACCAGCGCAACGATCGCGGTCGGCAAGGAGATCGATAAGGCGGAGATAAAGACGATGGAGTTGGAAATCAAATTGCCAATCACCGGCAATAAACCGAAAACGAACGTCAGCACTACCAGCGTTTTGGAGAATGGCAGATGGATGCCGAAACAGGGAAATGCGCCGAGGATAAAAATGGCGGACAGCACGGTATTCACTACAGAAATTTTCACCTGGGCGAACACAATATTGCGAAATGATGCGGACAACAGCGCAACCCGGCGCAGTAACTCGGCCTTCAGCATCGGTTTTTCACTGTCATTTTCCACATTGTATAAAGAGACGATCGCGCCCAGCACCATCCCGATCAGCATGGTGACGAAACCGTGCAGAAAACTTTTCCCCATGTTCTGCAGGATAACAATATGCTGCTGCACCCACTGTAAAAACTCATGTTGCAGCTCTTCCACGCTGACCGGCAGATATCCCGGCAAATACACCATCAGTTCCTGCTGGATTTCGTTGAGGATGTAAGCAATCCGGGCATTGAATGCCGCCGTGTCTTTCATTTCCTGCATCAGCAGCCCCACCAGGCTGCCGAAAAGCAGGCTCAGCAAACTCACCACCAACGTACTGATAATCGCGACCACGATCCAGCGAGCTCGTTTGCCGCTAATCACTTTTTGAAAATAAGGCGTCAGCAGATTAACGATTTCATAAACAAGAAAACCGGCAATAAAACAGGCTAACAGACGCAAGGGCAGCAACAGCAACAAGCCCCCCATAATAAAGAAAAAGCTCAAAAAACGGGCTTGTTTCAGATTCAGTAACTGCATGATGACGTCCTGTATACGTAAAACTGATGCTAAATGTAAAATACAAAGATACCCAATAGATTTCAGGATGAAGGGTATAAACAAATGGCGCGGTTCTGGCGGCGAACCGACGTTATGAACGTTATTCTTAGCGTTTTATCACGGAAACACCAGCGGGTTTTCTCGCCGGCGGATATCGTCCCGTCAGAAGCGACGGAATCCCCCGGCAACCTGCTACGGTTTTACCCATCGCACGGTGAAGATGGACTTGCCGCCAGGAGTCGAAAATAGACGCGCTAATCGGTTGGCGCTGACAGAGACCGTACTGCCATCATATTAGAATCAATTATCATTTTTAGGCGAGAGCCCGGCGATGATGGGGGAATGGCATAAATCACACACGTTAAAAATCATGATTTTCAGCCCGTCATGTTCAATATCGGAAAAACATTCATAGTTAATAAAATGTTTTCATTTTGTTTTTTTTATGATGAGCAAAGGAAATGTAACAAAGAACGACGAACAAGCGATATCGCTGCGTTTTTTTAGCAAGGGCATAAATTAACAATTAAGAAACCAAAAGTGTAAAATTCGCTCAAATCATTGAATATTGTCACGCCAATCAGAGATAGCGCATAAGCGATGCGGCGTCATCGGGACTGAGAAATCACCGATAGTACGACATATTTATCAAAAAATGCTTTTTGTTAAAACGCCCCGCTATCGACGGGCGAAAAAAGAATAGGTTTGCCGATTTTAAGTAAATTAACCAATAAAAAAATAAATAAAAAATACTTAATCATTAACGACAAAATAGGTTGTCAACCGATGTATGCCAAATCGCTTCATTATTTTTTATAAAGCAACGCCATCAATAATAATTCGTATTTCTTATGTATCTACCTTGATAAGGATAAAACAGAGGGGAGACACGTTCTCGATGTTTTGGTGAAAAGAGAGCGGATTAATAAGGCCGGATTATACATTCCAGACCGAAAGACCTTTCCCTAGAAAAATAAGTAACCATTACATCACAAAGTGATATCAATACTATCGAACTTATTGATATCACGCTCTAATGCAACCGTTAGATTACTTCGGCGTCGCTTTCATCATCACGCTTACCGGAAAAGCGGTTTTCACTAAATCCGGCTATCGCCAGCGACAGGCGCAGAGAAAGAAAAGCCCTAGGCTCAGGAAGCCAGGTTCGTGGGAGACTCCGACGGCTCCTGATTCAGGATCAATAGAGAAAGCACCCGGTTTTCAACATTTAATTTAGAAAACGATAACGTCCCGAGCCGCTTTTTCGTAAAACCATCAGACAGCAAATCAGATACGACGTGGGTACTTAATACATTGGAATCAGTCATAAAATCCTGATAGGCGAATCTCACGCTAATCGGCAGTACATCATCAATAGAGATCGGCGTATTCATTTCTGAACGCAGTCCGAAATGCGCATTAAAAGCAGAGTTGGCGCAGACAACTTTGCACGTTTCATCAATGACTGCGGCAGCCCGCCGTTCATTCTGAACAGGTTGACTCAACATGCCTATGATCTCGTTCCGGCCAAATATCAGACTCATTATTTCCCTCTGCTTCATGCTATGTAAAAGATATCGGTAAGCGCTGACGACGAAACTTAATCCACAACCACCTAACGATAAGCACTCAACCCACCGGTTCCCTCGGGACGTCCGGCATAATGTAGTTATCTAAATTTCTTAGTTTTTGGAAACCGGGATCCTGCTGAACAAAAAAATAACAATTGGAATTGTCGGTCTGGTTTACAAACCGTTCACTTCTATTTCTGATCGTTCTAATCGACAATCTGACGGCGTTAAAGACGATGCCGTTATGTATACCGATTATCCATGTGTTTTCTCTATTGATAATCAGATAAATCTAAATAACGGTGCCGGGTAAAATATACCTTAAACAATATTGTCACTATCGGCGGAATAAGAGAGATCTTTATGCGTTTTGATCGTAAAGGACGATCAAACTACTGATAACAATAGATAAAGACTATGAATAACGACGATTTGATCGTTGTAGTCGTCATGAAGAAGTGAATAATTCTTATAATTTTTTATAGTATGGCATATACCACTTGCCGTGCTAGCCCTCTCTCACGAAAATTTACTTATATCCCTAGGAATTCAAACAATTCTTTAAGTAGCGCCTTATTGCTTTTCCTATATTACGTGATCTGCCGCTCAAAAAAGAAACAAACCTGCCGAGCCAAACAATGTTAACCATTTATTGACATATCCTTAACATGCTTAAGGGGAGGCTCACATGACTCAATATCATAAACACGCAATACCGGCCGCCATCGCGGAAAATACCCTGATAAACGCCGACCAATATAAAAGGATGTATCAGCAATCGGTTGATGATACTACATCTTTTTGGCGTGAGCAGGGGGGAATTCTTGATTGGATCAAACCCTATCAGCAAGTGAAAAATACATCATTTGATCCTGGTCATATCCGCATTCGCTGGTTCGAAGACGGGACGCTAAACGTGGCGGCCAACTGTCTGGACCGCCATCTTGCGGAACGCGGCGATCAAACCGCGATAATCTGGGAAGGCGACGATGCCGAAGAAAGTAAAACCGTCACCTACCGCGAGTTGTACCATGCCGTCTGCCGTTTCGCCAATGCCTTGAAATCGCAGGGAATACAGAAAGGCGATGTGGTCGCCATCTATATGCCGATGGTGCCGGAAGCGGCCATTGCCATGCTGGCTTGCGCCCGCATCGGCGCGATTCATTCAGTGATCTTCGCCGGCTTTTCCCCGGAAGCCATCGCCGGGCGCATCATCGATTCCAGCGCCAAACTGGTGATTACCGCCGACGAAGGCATCCGCGCCGGACGCATCATCCCGCTGAAGAAAAACATCGATGAAGCGTTAAAAAATCCCGCAGTAACAAGCATCGCCAATGTGATTGTTTACCAACGAACCGGCAAACAAGGGGAATGGGTAACCGGCCGCGATCTCTGGTGGCACGATCTGATCGAACAATCTGACGATCGGTGTCCGCCGGAAGAGATGAATGCCGAAGATCCGCTGTTTATCCTTTATACCTCGGGATCCACCGGCAAACCCAAAGGCGTGTTGCACACCACCGGCGGTTACCTGGTTTACGCGGCGATAACCTTTAAGTATGTCTTTGACTACCACCCCGGTGATATTTACTGGTGCACCGCGGATGTCGGCTGGATCACCGGCCATAGCTATCTATTATATGGGCCGCTGGCCTGCGGCGCCGTTACGCTGATGTTCGAAGGCGTCCCCAACTGGCCGGATGCCCGGCGCATGGCGCAGATTGTCGATAAACATCGGGTCAATATTCTCTACACCGCGCCCACGGCAATCCGCGCTTTAATGGCCGAGGGCGATAAGTCCATTGAAGGAACCTCACGGGATTCACTGAAAATCATGGGTTCCGTCGGGGAACCGATCAATCCGGAAGCCTGGGAGTGGTACTTCAACAAAATCGGCAATGGCAAGTGCCCGATCGTCGATACCTGGTGGCAAACCGAAACCGGCGGCCTCATGATTACTCCGCTGCCCGGCGCGATTGAGACCAAACCCGGTTCGGCGACTTACCCTTTCTTTGGCGTGCAGCCGGCGCTGGTGGATAACCTGGGTAATCCGCAGGACGGCGTCTGCGAAGGCAATTTGGTGATAACCGACTCCTGGCCGGGTCAGGCCCGCACCCTGTTTGGCGATCATGAGCGCTTTGAACAAACCTACTTTTCCACCTTCAAAGGCATGTATTTCAGCGGCGACGGCGCTCGCCGTGATGAAGACGGCTATTACTGGATCACCGGGCGCGTGGATGACGTGTTGAACGTTTCCGGCCACCGATTGGGCACGGCGGAAATAGAATCCGCGCTGGTTGCGCATCCTAAAATCGCCGAAGCGGCGGTGGTAGGCATTCCGCACAGCCTGAAAGGCCAGGCTATTTATGCCTATATCACGCTGAACCACGGTGAAGAGCCTTCCAGCGAACTGTATACGGAAGTTCGCAACTGGGTACGTAAAGAAATCGGCGCGATCGCCACGCCGGACATCCTCCACTGGACCGACTCGCTGCCGAAAACGCGCTCCGGTAAAATCATGCGCCGTATTTTGCGCAAAATCGCAGCGGGCGACACCAGTAACCTGGGGGATACCTCAACCTTGGCCGATCCCGGCGTGGTGGAAAAACTGCTGGAAGAAAAACAGGCGATGCACGCCGCGCCCCAATGACCCTCTGACTCAATCTGCGCCGCCTCCCGCTGCGCCTCACATCAGAATTTAGCGGGAGGCGTCAATCTGCAACCACGCTGTCCGGCCTACAGATTACTGGAGACTTACGATGAATGACGCCATTTATCAACGGATTGAAAGTAACCCCCTGTTCAGGGAATTGGTAAATAAACGACAGCGCTTCGCCACGCTCCTTTCCCTGATCATGCTGGCGCTTTACGTCGGTTTTATTTTGTTGATCGCCTTTGCGCCCGGCTGGCTGGGAACGCCGATTTCCCCCGATTCGGCCATAACCCGGGGCATTCCCGTCGGCGTTGGATTGATCGCGATCTCCTTCATTCTGACGGGGATCTACGTCTACCGCGCCAACGGCGAATTCGATCGCCTGACTAAACAGTTACTGGATGAGGTAGGGCAATGAAAACACGCTTCATGCTACTGTCCGTATTGATCGCCTTACCTTCGCTGACCCTGGCGGCGGACGCGTTGACCGGCGATGTTCAGCGTCAGCCGCTGAATATTCAGGCCATCGTGATGTTCCTGCTGTTTGTCAGCGCCACGCTGTATATCACCTACTGGGCCTCCAAACGAACCCGATCCCGCAGCGACTATTATACCGCCGGCGGCAGCATTACCGGCTTCCAGAACGGGTTGGCAATCGCCGGTGACTATATGTCGGCGGCATCCTTTCTGGGGATCTCGGCGCTGGTTTACACCTCCGGCTATGACGGTCTGATCTATTCGCTCGGCTTTCTGGTCGGCTGGCCCATCATCCTGTTTCTGATTGCGGAGCGTCTGCGTAATCTGGGACGTTACACCTTCGCCGACGTGGCCTCTTACCGCCTCAATCAGCGCGCGATCCGCAGTCTGTCGGCCTGTGGTTCGCTGGTGGTGGTGGCGCTGTATCTTATTGCCCAAATGGTGGGCGCGGGCAAACTGATCGAATTGCTGTTCGGCCTGAACTACCACATCGCCGTCATTCTGGTCGGTATTCTGATGGTGATGTATGTCATGTTCGGCGGCATGCTGGCCACCACCTGGGTACAGATCATCAAAGCGGTGCTGCTGCTGTTCGGCGCCACCTTCATGGCCGTGATGGTGATGAAATCCGTCAACTTCAGCTTCGACACGCTGTTTCAACAGGCGATGGCCGTCCACCCGAAAGGCGCCGACATCATGCGCCCCGGCGGATTGGTATCCGACCCGGTATCCGCGCTCTCTCTCGGCCTGGGATTGATGTTCGGCACGGCGGGTCTGCCGCATATCCTGATGCGCTTCTTCACCGTCAGCGATGCCAAAGAGGCGCGGAAAAGCGTATTTTTCGCCACCGGATTTATGGGGTACTTCTACTTCCTGACGTTTATTATCGGCTTTGGCGCTATCCTGCTGGTCAGCGCGAATCCTGACTTTAAAGATGCCTCCGGCGCGCTTATCGGCGGCAACAACATGGCGGCGGTTCACCTGGCGGATGCGGTGGGCGGCAACTTCTTCCTCGGTTTTATCTCCGCCGTCGCCTTTGCGACCATTCTGGCGGTGGTGGCCGGATTAACGCTGGCGGGGGCTTCGGCGGTTTCCCATGACCTCTACTCCAATGTGATCAAGAAAGGAAAAGCCACCGAACGCGATGAGCTCAAAGTCTCGAAAATAACCGTACTGGTGCTGGGTCTGGTCGCCATCGCGCTCGGCATTCTGTTTGAGAACCAGAATATCGCCTTTATGGTGGGTCTGGCCTTTTCCATCGCCGCCAGTTGCAACTTCCCCATCATTATCCTTTCCATGTACTGGTCAAAGCTTACCACGCGCGGAGCAACGGCGGGCGGCTGGGCCGGGCTGCTGACGGCCGTCATTCTGATGATCCTGGGACCGACGGTATGGGTAACCATCCTCGGCCATGAGACGCCGGTTTATCCCTATGAGTATCCGGCGTTGTTCTCCATGCTGGTGGCCTTTATCGGTATCTGGCTGTTCTCGATAACGGACGGCTCCGAGGCTGGGCAGCAGGAGCGCGCGCGCTTCCATTCCCAGTTCGTCCGCTCGCAAACCGGGGTTGGCGCATCGCGCAGCGGCGCGCATTAGGCGTGGACAAATAACTTGCCCGCGCCGGACGCGGGCGAGTTTGTACGGCGCTCGTCACTGAGTGACGTTAAAAAACGCTCCCGGCGATTTTTGCGGGACAGCTTCCTGATTTTTCTTTCCCCGCTTTGTGTTGGCGATTTATCCGTTATGGTTGCCGTGTGCCAACAACCATAAAGATCGGACGCCAATGCATTCTCATGATGCAATCTTTAAACAGTTCCTGAGTGATATTGATGTCGCACGGGATTTTTTATCAGTACACCTGCCGCCATCTATTAGGGAACGCTGCGATTTCACCACTTTACAACTAGAATCCTCGTCCTTTATTGACGACGAGTTACGCTCTCGGGTATCTGATATGCTGTATTCTCTCCATACCGAGGCTGGCAAAGGTTATATCTATTGTGTAATAGAGCATCAAAGCCGACCTGAAAAACTGATGGCATTCCGCCTATTACGTTACTGTCTGGCCGCTATGCAACAGCATCTGGCACAAGGCCATCAAGCATTGCCGCTGGTGGTTCCGCTACTATTTTATCATGGGAAACGCAGCCCATATCCCTATAGTCTGCGTTGGCTGGACAGCTTCGATAACCCTCAATTGGCAGAACAAATTTACTACCACACATTTCCTCTGATAGACCTCTCTGTCATTCCAGATGAGGAGATCAAGACTCATCGACGGGCGGCGTTGCTGTCTCTAGTGCAGAAACACATCCGCACGCGGGATATGCTGGAACTGGCCCAGGATATCGGGTTATTATTTGAGCGTTGGCAAGTGCCGCTGACACAGAAAAGAGCGTTACTGCTTTATATTGTGAAAAGCGGCAACACATCCAGACCAGCAGATTTTATTAAAACAGTGGCGGAGCCGCTGTCAGCGGATCGGGAGGAACTTATGACCATCGCTCAGCAACTGAAGCAGATCGGATTTGAAGAAGGCATTGAACAAGGTATGAAAACCAGTGCGCGGAATATCGCTCGCGAACTACTGCAAAGCGGAATGGAAAGCGATCGTGTTCAGCGAATCACCAAACTTTCCGCCGACGAGATGCGGCAATTAATATCATCCGACGGCGAATAATCAGGTTTCCGTATTGAGATAGAGCACTGCGCCACTGGGCGAATGCCTGAGTACAACCGATAGTAAAATGTTATCTCGCAATCCGTTGGCCTGGTCATTACAGGGTTAACGACCAGCGGCCAGAGCCGATATAACGTGTTCAGGATCCCGCTCAATAGCACGCAGCAAGGCTTTTGCCGGCCCGGTAGGATCTCTACGACCCTGTTCCCAGTTCTGGAGCGTTGCAACGTTAACATCGATCAGATTGGCAAACTTGGTTCGAGAAAGTCCCGTTGCGTGGCGCATAGCCGAAGTGATAACTAAAACGACATTTCCCTGATCAGTACCGCCGATACCAGTTTCCAGCCGCGAACCAGCAGGCTTTGCGCTTCGCCGTCCATGGCTACCGTTCCGCGCAGCATCTGTTGCTGGCTCGGGCTGTCGGCAGGCAGGCTTAACACCACCCGGTAAACCACCTGCTCGGGATGCAGCTTACGCTGTGCGTCGCTCAGCGTCGCGATATCGCCGCCGTACGTTGAGGCCAGTTCCGGAACGGCGCTTAAATCACGCGTGGCGGTGTGATCGATATCCACGATCGTCACCGGCAAGGCCGGACTGCCGACGTCCAACGGGTAAAAATGCCCCTGTCCGCCCACGCTCAGCCGTTGCCAGTCTTTTTCCGAAACAAACGCCTCCACCAGGCCGCCGGACGGCTTGGTTATCACCGCCAGCCATTCGCCCTGCGCCAGCCACTCGCCCTGCGCCAGCGGCGTGGCGACGTCGGCCACCACGCCGCTCATCGGCGCGCGCACCGTCAACTGCGCCGACTGTCGTTGCAGCACCGCCAGTTTTTGCTGCGCCGCTTCACGTTCCTGATTCACCCGCAGGTGTTCCCCCGCAGTCTCTTTATTAAAGACCTGAAACGCCCCCTGCCAACTGAGCGTGGCAATCTGCCGTTCCAACTGCTGTTGTTCATGCAATAGCGCGTCGGAGGAGAGCGAAAACAACACCTGTCCGGCCTGCACCGGTTGACCGACCTCAATATCAATACGGTCAATCATCGCGGGCAGCGGCATATACAGGCTGCCTTGCTGCTCGGCGCGCAACAGCGCCGGCGCATAAACGGTGCGCTGCCAGGGGATCGCCAACAGCAGCAATAACACGCAGCCTGAGGCCAATGTCACCATCATATTACGGTTCATACGGTAATCCTTGCGGCGTTTACTCCACTCGCGTAGTTCATTCACCACCGGCATTATCACGAAATAACCGATTTCCACCGCGAACAGCAGCATGCCCAGCAGTTTGAACGCCATGTGGTAAACCAAAATGGCGATGCCGGTAAACAGAAAGAAGCGATACACCCACACGCAGAAGGCGTAGCCAACCAATGTGCGTTGCAGCCAGCGGGGAAACGGCTCCGGCGGGGCATCCCCCAGGCCGAACAACCACTCGCGCATCCGCCAGCGGCCGATGGCAAAGCCCCGCTGTTGCAGATTCGGGATCTGAAGCCAGTCCGACAGCAGAAAATAGCCGTCAAAGCGCATCAGCGGGCTGAGGTTGATCGCCAGCGTCATGATCCAGGTGGTGGTCGCCAGCATAAAGGCCGCGCTACGCAGCATGCCGTCCGGCAGGAAACTCCAGGCCAGCGTCGCCCAGGCGGCCAGCGTCAGCTCGGTAAGCATACCGGCGGCGCCAATCGCCATGCGCTGCCGGTGGCGGGTCAGTTTCCATGCCCCTGAGGTATCGGTATACAGCACCGGCATCATCACCAGAAAGGCGACGCCCATGGTGGCGACCCGCGCGCCAAAACGCTTGCAGGTATAGGCATGCCCCAGTTCATGCAGCACTTTGGTGAAACACAGCGTGATCCCCGCCAGCGCGGCCCCTTCCAGAGTGAAGAAGTGCAGAAAGGTGTGCTTGAAGGTTTCCCATTGGCGACCGGCCAGAAACAGCCCCAGCAGTGCCGCCATCAGCGTCAGTTTAAAAAACCAACGGCTGAAAAAGGGTTCCACCTTCGGTAACGTGGCGGTCAGAAAACGGTCGGGATGCCACAATGGAATGCGGAAAAACAGATAGTTCTTCAGCAGCTTACGCCACACGGAAGTCTGCGTTCCTGCCAGTTGCCGCCCAAACTGCGCCAGCGCTTCATCGCCCGATGCCCGCGTCAGGCTATTGGCCTGCAAAAAACGGCTGAAATACTGCACATCGCGCTCTTCGACAGTCAGCGGCAGCGTCTGGTTGATCTCCGCGACAATTTTCGCCGCCTCCCCCAGCGACCAGCGCGACAGCATCGCCATTTCCGCCCAGCCGATACGGAAAAACAGACCGCGCAGCGGATCTTCCAGCGTCCAACTGGGCGATCCGTCACGGTTGGCGGGACCGGCATGCAGGATCAGCTCATCCCGTAGCGGACTAAGCCGGGGAACCGGGCTATCGCTCGCCGTGGGCGCGGACAATCCCGGCATCACCGTCACACGCCCAACCAGACGCGCAGCGTAGTCAAAGGCTTACGCAACAGATAGACGAACAGCAGCGTGCGCTGACCATACAATTTCGCCGTGCCTTTCAATCCCACGCGCAACAGCGGATCGTCCTGGGTGAACCTGGCTCTCAGCCGATAGGCCATCACGTTGTCCGGCGTGGGCGCCGAACGATAGCCGATCTGCTCAAGGCGCGCCGACTGCGCCGAGTTTGGCGCAACGTTAAGGAATAAGCGCACATCGGCCCCTTTCTCCAGCGCAATGGCATCGGCGGCGGGTAACTGGATCTCCAGTTCGACATCGTGCGGATCGGCGATCATCATGATGCGTTCGCCAATCGCTACCGAACGCCCGATCCAGTCGCTGGCGTCATCAAAAATCGCCACCCCGTCGCGCGGAGAAACCAACTGCATACGCGCCAGCTGCCGTTGCAGAAAATCCATTTCGCTTTGCGCCTGTTCCCGCCGGCTTTGCAGCACCGCCAGACTGGCCTTGCTGTTGGCGTCAAACAGCGCCTGTTGCTGCGCCTGCCGGTACTGGGCATCGGCGGTGGCAAACGCCTGCCGCGCGGACTCCAGCCGGTTTTCCAGCTCGCGCGCATCCAACTGAACCAGAGGCTGATTGGCGTCAATCAGTTGATTAGGCCGCACCAGGATATCGTCAACCACCCCGGCCACCGGCGCACGCACCATCACCGGGCGATGCGCTACGATCTCCGCCGGCGCCAGTACCGATTGCCTGACCGGGATCAGCATAATCAGCAACAGCGCGATCGCCCCGGCCAGTATCAGGCGGCGTCGATGCGGACGGACAACGGCGTTGCCGCGCCGATTGTTGCCTAACCCCAACCAGGCATGGGAATAGGCATCGGCCAGCTTTTCCAATAGCATCAGTTCGGCGGGTTGCCACGCCCGGTCACGCGCCAGGATCAGCACCAGCGGCTGTTCGCCCTGCGGGCGCCGCAAAGGCAGCCACAGTAAAAACTCCGGCAGGTGTTCCTGCCATAGCAACCGGTCGCTGGCCGGCAGATCCAGCCAGCGCAGGGCTTGGGTCTGCCGCGCTTCCTGCTGCCACTGACGGCACAGGCGGCTGAATTCGCTGCAAAAGGGCGCGTTGGGATCGATGGACGCCAAACCGGACGCCGCACGCAGTCGCTGGTGTTCGCAATCCCACAGCAATGCCTGGCGGTACTTCACCAGATTGTGCGTTTCATTGACGATGAAAAACGCCAGTTCATCCCGCGTTTCCCGCGCTCTGGCGCGGCTTTGCAACTGCAGCAGCTCGGCCAGCAGCGCCAGGCGGCTATCCTGTTCGTTCGTTGTTTCGGTCATCGCGCGGGGGTGCTCATACGGTTATCAATCATGGCGCGCTACCGGCCGCCGTTGGCGGCGTCATCAGCGCCACCCCGCTCATCCCCGGCAACAGCCCGGCGGTGGATTGCGTGATGCGTCCAAATACCTTGACCGACTGGCTGACCGGCTCCACCGCCGAAGAGATGCGGCTGATTTCCGCCGGATAGCTCAGCCCGGTTTCATCCAGCGTGACCTGAAAGGTATTCCCCTGCTTCAGCCACACCAGCCAGCGAGACGGCACGATCATTTCCAGCTCAAACGCGCTGTCATCGTAAATCGATAGCAGTTCCTTGCCTTCCGGCACCGACTCCCAGCGTTTCACTTTGGTCTCCGTTACCCGGCCGGAGAACGGCGCTTTGATGGCGCAGCGTTGCAGCATGGCGCGGTTCACGCCGTTTTCCGCCTGCGCCATGGAAACCGCCGAACGGGCCTGATCCACGTCAGACAGGCTGATCGAATTGAGCTTATCCAGCCGGTTGGCGATCGCCAGTTTCTTACGGGCGGCGTTTTCAGCGGCGGCGGAATAGTTCTGTTTTTCCTTCAAAACCGTACAGTCGAAGGTCAGCAGCGTATCGCCCTGTTTAAAATGCTCGCCCTCTTTCACCGCGATATCCGTCACCTTGGCCGAAATTTCGCTGGAAAGCGTGGTGTAGCGCAACGCGCTGAGCTGCACGCGGATATCGCCGTTAGCGGCCGCCTGCGCCCATAAGGGGGCCAGCAACGCCCCCGCCAGCAGAAACGGCAGCGCCTTCATCACTGCGATCCCCCGGACTGCAGCGATTGCAGGTTATCCCACATATCCGTATTTACCGTGCGGTAGGGCTTGCCGGAAATGGCGGCCGGCGCGGCGGCGACAGCAACGGGTTGAGTGACGGTCGGCGCCGTCGCGGCGGCTATCGCGGTCGGCGAAGCCAGGGAGAGACGCGGCACCGGCACGCTGCCGGTTTCAATATTGCCGGTGGTGCGGGCGATGGTATTGCTCAATGCGGCCAGACTGGTATCGCCGACGTTATCAGGCAGCACATCCAGACCGGCGGCCTGATACACCGCGCCCAGTGCGTTTTGCACATCCGCAAAGCTGCGGTCGCGCGCGCGGGTGGTCAGGATG
Organism: Brenneria goodwinii; assembly: GCF_002291445.1. Classification (NCBI taxonomy): domain Bacteria; kingdom Pseudomonadati; phylum Pseudomonadota; class Gammaproteobacteria; order Enterobacterales; family Pectobacteriaceae; genus Brenneria; species Brenneria goodwinii. The sequence continues at coordinate 3,373,350 of NZ_CP014137.1, forward strand.
GTTTCCGTGCTGACGCGCACCTGTTCCATCTGCGTCGCCGCCCGATTGCGCACGGTCAGCTCGGTCTGACTGAGAATGCCGCGCTGAATGCGGGCCAGTTCCTGATAACGGCTGAACATGCGCGTGCTTTGCTGATACTCCTGCCAGGCTACGTTCACCTGCGTCAGTACCGCCATACGCAGCGCCTGACGGCGCACTTCCGCCAGTTCTTCGTTCGCCTCGCCGGCGCGTTTCACCGGCGACCAGGAGAGCACATTCAGCAGGTTGCCGCTGACCTGTAATCCGGCGCTGGCCCATTGGTGGTTCACCAAATAGCTGTTGCTGTCGCCGTTGATACCGGCAAACAACGACACGCCCGGCAACAGGCGCAACAGCGATTTGCGGGTTTCCAGCACCGAATTGCGCGCCAGATAGCTCTCTTCACGCACTTCAGGCCGTTTCACCATCGAGAAGTTTTCCAGATCGTCGAGGGTATAGGCCAGTTTCGGCGCCGTCAGACTGCTTTCACCGGGCACGACCACATCAAATTTACTGGCGGGCGGCAGGTTCATCAACGCGGCCAGGCGGGACTTGGCCATCACCAGATCGCTATCGACAATCTCAAGCTGGCGCACCATTTCCAGCATATTTTTCTGGAAACGCAGCGCGTCTACCGGCGCCAACAGGCGCTGTTGCTCGGTCTGGCGGGCATATTCCAGTGACTGCCGCGCCTCGACCAGCGCCGCCGTCACCTCCGGCTGTAAACGCTGGGCGGTGGCCGCCTCCCAATAGGCGGTGCGCACCTGACGGGTAATATCCGCCACCACGCGGCGGCGGCGCTCTTCGGCCGCCAGCGATTTATTCGCCTGCATTTTGGCGTTGAAATAGCTGATGCCGAAATCCAGCACGTTCCAGCTCAATGACAAATCCGCCGTGCGCAGGGTTTTATCCTGGCTGGTGGAGGCTTCCAGCGACTGCTCGCCGGTGGTCACCGATTCACTGCTGGATCCGGCCACGTTGTCGCGGGTTTGCAGCCCCGCCCGCGCGGCCAGCTTAGGCAACATATCCAGACTGGAAACGCCGATCAGGTTATCCTCCATCGCCTGTTCCATCAGCGCCACCCGCTGTTGCAGATTGTATTTCAGCGCGCGGGCAATCGCCTCGTCCAGCGTGATAGTGCCGCGTACCGGCTCCTGATTGGCGAACATCTGCGTCCGATCGCTTAATGCCTGCTGCACCTGCTGTTCCGTCGTCACCGGTTCAGGCTTTACCGCGCACCCGGCCAGCCCCAGACAGGCCAGGCTTATCGCCAATTTAAGAGCCAGGGAACCGCCAGAGTGTTGCTTGTTTTCCCAGAGTTTCGCTATGTGCTGATTCACCAGGGTTCTCCCCATCAAATGTAGTGTGTTTATGTTGTTATGTGTGCTGCGTAAAATTCACGTCATTCCGCGGGCGCCGTCTGCTGCCTACCCCCTCCCGGCCTCCCCCTTGCCAGGGGGAGGAGCTAAACTCCCTCCCCTGCGAAGGGGAGGGCTGGGGTGGGGTAAATCATTCCACGGGCAGCGCGTTGTTATCCGTTAGCTGATTCAGCGCGGCCAGTAATTCGTCAAACTCGCCCGGCGCCTGTTGCAACTGCGCGGAGAAGGCGGCCTTGCCGTTCGCGGCGTCAGTCAGCGGCATACGTGGCCCGGTCTGACCGTCTTCGCGCGTCGTCGCCCGTACAGGCGAAAAGTCCACCTCTTCTAGCGGAAACATCAGCGTCTCCATAATGGGATCCAGCTGCCAGGGCGTTTCGGCGTAATCCATTTCTCCGTTCACCAACGGATAGTTATCCCGCGACAGTTCATTGCCGAACGATGGCGCAGCCCCTGCCGCCACGCGGGTTGCCGCCAACGGCGCGCCCCCACGGGGCGCGGGGCGCATCACCTCGCCCTGCCGTTCCAGCTCGTCCTGGCGCGCATCCAGCCACGCCGCCATCATACCGCTCGGCATATCAGGCATAGTGGAGACCACCGGCATGACCGGCTGTTTGTTGATCTCCAGCGTCAGGGAGCGGGAGGCCGTGCCGCCCTGGCCGTCATTTACCGTCAGCGTCAGATCGAAACTGCCGACGGCCAGCGTTTTGCCGCTGATGGTCAACGTTGCGCCATCAAAGCTCAGGCCGTCCGGCAATCCCGCGATGCTCCAGGTCAGAGGGTCGCCATTGACGTCGCTGAACAAATCGGACGACAGCGTGGCGCGGTATGCCGCCGACTGAGTGGCCTGCGGCAGCGCCGCTTCGCTATCCGTGGCATAAGGCGCGCTGTTGGCGATGCTGACCACCGCCGCAACGTTCGGCGCGCCGGTATCCGTGCCGTCATTGGCGCTGCCGCCGTCGTCCCGGATGGCGACCAGGGTGACGGCGCGTTCGCCGCTGGTGACGGTAGCGCTGGTATTGGCATAGGCCAGACCGTCGACCAGCGTAGCGGCGGTTGCGGCATCAATGCCCCCGCTGCTGCCGATAGTCAGCGTGGCGGTGCCGTTATCGAGCGCGACCGTGACGTTCAGGCCGCTGGCGGTCGTGAAGGCGGCGCCATCGGTCAGCATAACGGTCGTGCCGTCGACGATCAGGCTCTCAGCGCTATCGACGACGCCGGAGACGGTAACGGTCAGCGCGACAATCGATTGACCGCTCTCTATCGTGGAAACGCTGGCGTCGTCGAATAGCGATACCGCATCGTCACCCGCCGTGTAGCTTGGATCGGCCGGCGTCGCGGTCAGCGCCGGCGCGTTGTTGACCGCGGCGACATCGACCGTGGCGGCGATATCCAACGTGGTTGCGTCGCTGCCGCCGTTAGCGTTACCGCCGTTGTCCTGAATCGCGCGCAGCGTGACGGTGCGCGTGCCGGTCGTCGGATCGTCGCTGGCATTGGCGTAAGCGATAGCGTTAACGAGGCCGGACGCATCGGCGGCGGAGATACCCGCGGCGCTGGAAATCACCACGCTGGCGACGCCGTCGCTGACGGAAATGCTATAGGCGTAGCCGCTGGCCGTGGTGCCCGAGCCGGCAACCAGCGCAATACTGACGCCATCAATAATCAGGGTTTCATTTTCCCCGTCGCTCAGACCGGATATGTTCAGCGTTATAGCGCTGACCGACTGCGCCGCCTCCACGGTGGAGATCGCGGTATCGCTAAACAGAGCAGTAGCGGCAGCACCCTCAACATAATGGGTATTGGCCGGCGTCGCCGTCAGCACCGGGGCATCGTTAACTTCCGTGACGTTCAGCGCCAGCGTCGCGCTGGTACTGGCGGCATAGGCATCGGTGACGGTGACCGTCAGCCGGATAGCCGCGCCGGGATCGCTGCCGGCGTTGGTGTAGGCGATCTGTTGCAGCACCCGATTGGCGGTGGCGGTGGTGACGTCCGCCGTAAAGGTTACCGTCAGCGAACCGCCGTCGTTGGCGAAGGTGGCGATAGCCGCGCCGTCCAGATAGAGCGTACCGTCTGACAGCGTCAGACCATTGCCGTCGGCAAAGCCATAGCTATCATCGCCGTTGGTTCCGCCTTCACGCGCCAAGGTGATGATGGCGCCGTTGTAATTGCCCGCGCCGTCGGCCAGCGCGTCATAGTCGGCGTCGCTGAGCGTCATGGCGTCGGCAAGCAGCACCGTTCCCTGTTCGGTGTAGTCCAGAGTCATTTCCGTCAACGCGTCTTTGAGGCTAACCAGACCGCCGCTGCCGATGACCACCACCGCGCCATGGGCGCCGGTCGCCACACGCTGGGCGCCGGCCAACGCCGTCGTCGACTCGCTGGAGAGCGTATCGATAAGCGTCAACGCGCCGTCGTCGGATTTATAGCGGCTGAGATTGCCGTCCGAACTGGTGACATACAGCGTGTCATTGTCGCTGGACAAGGCGATGGCGGTAACATTGGACAGACCGGCAACCACGCCGACGTAGGTCAGCGTCCCGTCGTCGTCGGCCAGGCTGAACACCGCGACGCCATCCTCGCTGGCGACGTAAATCGTGCCGCCATCGCTGGAAACGGCGATATCCACCGGGCCGGATATATCGACGGTGCTTTCACCGTCGGCCGTGCCGTCACGCAGATAGGCGACGGCGTTGAGCGTACCGTCCGCCGCGCGTTGATAGACAATCAGGGTATTGGCGAGCGTATCGGCGGCCGGGTCGGTGACCACATACACATAATCGCCCGCCACTTCCACGCCAATGGCGGTGAACAGGTAAGGTTCGCTGCCGGTGGCCGCCGCGATGGACTGACTTAACGCATACTGGCCGCTGTCCGCGTCCAGGGTATAGACCAGCAGGCCGGAATAGTTGCCATCAACCACATAGAGCGCGCTGCCGTCAGCGGATATCGCCAAATCGACAACGTTTTCCGTCATCAACGTCTGCACCGGCGTCAGACTGCCGTCGGTGAGGCCGCGGCTGAAGAGGGTAACGCTATTGCCATCCGCGCCCAGCATATAAAGGGTGCCGCCATCGCCGCTGACTTCGATGAGCGAAACGGATGACACGCCGCTGTCCAGCGTTTGCAGCAGCACCAATTCGCCGTTGGCGGTGTTGCGACTGAAAATGGCGATACCGCCATCGCTGCTGGCCGCATAGAGATAATCGCCGGCCGGCGTCAAGGCCGTGGCCGTAATATCGCTAAGACCGCTGATGGCCGCCAGGCTAGTCGCCGCCTCCAGGCTGGTGTAATCGGCGCCGGCGCTTAGCTCAGGCGCGGAGTTATTCACCACGTCAATAGCGGCGACGGCTTCCAATGAGGCGGTATCGCTGCCGCCGTTGTCCTGACCGCCGCTGTCCTGCACACTGAGGCTAATCGTGCGGACGCCGGCGGTCTGAGTATTGCTGAGATTGGCGTAGCGGGTCTGTTCGATCAGCGCGACGCCGGCGTCGACGGCGATACCTTCATCGCTGGCGATAGTCACGGTGGCCGCATCGCCATCAAGCGTAACGGTGTAAGCGTAACCGTTGTCGAGCGTACCGCTGCCGTCAACCAGCGCGATACGGGCGCCGCCAATGGTCAGCGTCTCGCTGCCGCCGTCGCGCAGTCCGGAAACGGTAAAGGTGATGGACGAGATAGTCTGGCCGCTTTCCACCGTCGAGATAGCCACGTCGCTAAACAGGCCGGCGCTGCTGCCGGCCACGGCGTAGAAGGTATCGGCGGCCGTGGCGGTGACCACCGGCGCATCGTTGACCGCGGCCACCGTCACGCTCGCCGCGATGGCGGGTGAAACGGTATCGACGCCGCCGTTGGCCGTGCCGCCGCCGTCCTGAAGGGTTGTCAGCGTGATGGTACGCGTGCCCGTCGTCGGATCGTCGCTCAGGTTGGCATAGGTTAGCCCGCTAATCAGCCCGGCGGCATCGCTCACGCTCATCCCATCGCCGCTATAGAGATAGACGGTGGCGGTATCGCCTTCAAGGGCGATGTAGTAGCTATAGCCGTTGGCCGTTTCTCCGTAAGCATTGGCCGTCAGGGAGACCTCGGCGCCATCGATCATCAGAACTTCGTTTGCTCCATCCTTCAGACCGGAGACCGTCAATTCGATATTGGTGACCGTTTGTCCCGGCTCGCCGGTAGAAATCGCGACATCATTGAACAACGCGGCCGCTTCACCATTCTCGATATAGCTGTTCGACGCGCCGGTGGCGGTGACCGAGGGCGCGCTATTGGTCAGGCTGACGCTGACCGTGGCGCTAATTGAAAGCGCGCTGGCGTCAACGCCATCGTTGCCGGTTCCCCCGTTATCCTGAATGGCGGTAAGGGTGACGGTACGATCGCCGGTGGCGGGATCCTCGGAATAGTCGGATGAGGTGTTGATATAGGCGATGTTTTCGATCAGCGTGGCGGCTAGTTCGGTTGACAGTCCGTCGCCGCTGTTGACCGTAACGGTAGCGACGCCGTCCGTCACGCTGACCGAAATGGTCACGAAGTAGCTGTAAGTGCTAATGCTGCCATCGCTCTCCACGACGTCTTGGGAAACCGAGCCGCTGACATTCATGCCGTCGGCCAACGTCACGTAAGAGCCGCCGATGATCAACACTTCTTTGCCGTCGTCTTGCAGATCGGAAACGGTCAGGGTGAGGCTACTGATGGCCTGATCGGCCTCTCCGGCCGAGACGGAGACGTCATCGAACAGCTTCACCGCGCCGCCGCCGCTGATATAGGTGACGGCCTGTCCGCTGGCTTCCAACGATGGCGCATTGTTGATCACCGCGACCTCAAGCAACAGGTTGAAGCTGCTTGAGGCGTACCGATCGGCGACGGCCAGCGTGAGACCGATGCTGCTGCCCGGATCGCTGCTGGTGTTGGTATAACCGATCTGGTGCAGCACCCGATTGGCGGTGGCGGTGGTGACATCGGCGGTAAAGGTCACGGTCAGCGTGCCATCTTCGCTGACCAGGGTGGCGATGGCCGCGCCGTCGAGGTAGAGCACGCCATCGGCCAGCGTCAGGCCATTGCCGTCGCTAAAGCCGTAGCTATCGGCGCTATCGGCGCCGCCCTCGCGCGTCAACGTGATGGTCGCGCCGTTGTAGTTGCCAGCGCCGCCGTTCAGCGCGTCGTAATCAGTGTCGGACAAGGTCAGGCTGGCCGCCGGATTAATGGTGGCGCCTTCGCTGTAGGAAACCGCGACGGTGTTTTCAACACGGGTGGAGCTCAGACCGGTATTGTAATAGCGGGCGCCGCTGTAGATGACGCCGCCGTCGGCGGAGACTTCAAGGGTAGTGATGGGCCGCCCGACCGACAGGGAACGAACCTGGGTCAGGCTGCTGTCGTCGTTGATACTGTAGACGTACAGCGTTCCACTCTGACTGCCGACGTAAAGTGCGCTGCCGTCCGCAGAAACCGCCACCGCCCAGGCGCCGCTGACGCTGTACGACGCGATCTTTTCGATGCTGTTGCCGCCGCTGTCGTAGTGCAGAACGGTCACGCCCCCATTGGTGCCCCCCACCACGTAGGCATAACCGTCATCCGCCGCGGCTATAGAAGCGAAATTGTTGCTTGAGATGACCCCATCAAGCTGGGCGGCGTAGTTCAAGACGCCGTCCGAACCGGCGGCATAGACGGTGACGGCGCCGCTGCTGCTCAACACATAGACCGTGTTGTCGCCGCTCACCGCCAGGGCGATCGCGCCGCTGAAATTATCCGTAAAACGGCTCTGCGCCGTCAGGCTGCCGTCGTCGCCGACCGTATAGCCATAGAGTCCGCTGCCGGTCATTACATAGAGGTTTTCGCCGTCGGCGGACAGTTCGACCTTGACGGCCTTGGCGTCGATGGTTTCGGTACTGGTCAGCGCATAAACGCCGCTGTCATAGCTGAAGGACTGCACCACGTAGCCGCCGTCGCTGGTGGAACCGGCGACGTAGATCGTCTGTCCGTCGGCGGAGGTGGAGACCGCCGTGCTGCCGGACAGGCCGTCGACCTCGACGGCGGCGGTATCAGCGTTATCCTCTGTGCCCTGGGTGAAGGTCTGGAGCAGGGTCAGTTCGCCGGTTGTGGTATCGCGCGAATAGATGCTGACGTAGGCGGTGCCGCCGTAGTTGGCGCCGGTGCTGCCGAGAACGACGACGGTCGCGCCGTCATCGGACATGGAAATGCCGCCGACATAGTAGTCGTAGCCGCTGAGCGTGCCTTCGGCGGTATACACCAGCGAGCTGTCATCAGCCCCGAGGGCTGGCGCGCTGTTGTCGGCTTCCGCCTGGGTCATCACCCGCAGCGTCGCCTCGGTCGAGGCGCTGGCTCCCGACTGGTCGGTGACCGTCACGGTGATACTGTAGTCGCCCGCCGCGCCGGCGGTGCCGGAAACGGTCAGCGTCGCGGCGTCGAACGTGAGTCCGTCGGGTAAACCGCTAACGCTCCAGGTCAGACTATCGCCGTAGGCGCTATCGAGATCGTTAAACAGGGATGCGTCCAACGTCGCGCTATAGCTGCTGCTCTCAGTGGCCGGCGCCAACGCGGCGGAGACGTCTTCGTTGACCTGCGGCGCGCGATTGGCGATCTGTTCAACCACCAGATCCAGATCCAAAGAAGCGCTGGCTCCCGACGCATCGGCGACGGTTACCGTCACGGTGAAGGCGCCCGCTTCCGTGGATACGCCGGAGATCGTTCGCGTCGCGGCGTCGAAGGTCAGCCCGTCGGGCAGGCCGCTGACGCTCCAGGCGAGCGCGTCGCCGTCCTGGTCGCCGAACAGACCGGAGAACAGCGTGAAGCTATAGGCGGTTTCGCTGGTCGCCGTACTCAGCGAATAGCCGGTGGCGGCGTCTCCGTTGACCTGCGGCGTCGAGTTGACGCGCAGGGTAAGCGTCACCGCATTACTTGCCAGCGCGGCATCGCTGCCGGTGACGTTAAGCTGAATAAAGCTGCCGGCGGCCGCGATGGCGTTGGTATAGGTGAGCTGCTGCAATAGCTGGTTGGCCACCGCCGTGGTGGCGTCGGCGGTAAAGGTTACGGTCAGCGTGCCGCCGCTGGCGCTGAAAGTGGCGATAGCGCCGCCATCAAGGGAGATCACGCCGTTTTCAAAGGTCAGCCCGTTGCCGTCGGTAAAGCCAAAGCTGCCGGTATCGACGCTGGCGCTGACGGCGATGCTGGCGCCGTTGTAGTTGCCTGCGCCATCATTCAGCCCATCATAGTTGCCGTCCGCCAGCGTCAGGCCGTCGGCGAAGACCAGCGCGGCGCCCAAATCGAGAGTCTGCGCGACGGTGTAACGGGTCACGCTCTCGCTGCCGGAAACCAGCAGCGACAGGCCATCGCTCGATACCGCGATATCACTGGCGCCGTCGGCGACCGTGATGCTGCTGGCCAGAGCCAGATTGCCGGTGCCGGAAGTCGAATAGACATTGAGCGTGCCGTTGCCGGCGACGGCGTAAAGCACGCTGCCGTCGTTATTCAACGCCAGACCGGTCAGGTTGTCGACGCTGAGCGTTTCCATCAGTGTCAACGCGCTGCCGTCAAAAGCGTAGACCTGCAACGTGCCTTGCGAGCTGTTGCCCAGATACAGGAGGGACGCATCCTCGTTAACCGCCATTGAGAAGCTGGTGCTGTCGAAAGCAACGGCGTTGACTTGTACCGTGTCGATCACGCTCAGCGTACCGTCATCGTTGATTTTCAGCACGGTCAGGCTGTCATAGCTGACGAAAGAGGTCGGATCGCCGACCACGTAAACATAACCGCCGGCGCTGATAACGCTTTCCGTCCGGTTCAAGCCCAGGCTGCCTTCGTCGAGGGTCTGGATCTGGGTCAGCGTGCCGGTGCCGGCGTCACGCGCGAAGACCACCATACCGTTGTACTGCACCGTGACATAGACGTAAGCGCCATCGTCGGAGATCGCGATATTTCTCGTCGTGTCGCTGGCGGAAACGGCCGAGACGTAACTGAGAGAACCGTCGTCGGCGACGCTGAAGGCGTAAACGTTACTGCTGCTGCCGTCAACGAGGTAAAGCGAGCCGCCGTCCGCGCTGATCGTCATATCAGCAATATTGTCCACGCCGTCGACGGCGAGGGTATCGGCCAGCGTCAGGCGGCCGGCGTCATCAACAGAAAACACCGAGACGGCGCCGTTTCCAGCGGCGTAGGCGTATTGGCCGTCGCTGGAATAAATCACCGCCGTATTGTCGCCAAGATCGCCGAGGGTAATGGACTCGACGATTTCGAGAGCATTATCGTGAGATAACACCGGCGCGACGTTAATGTCGTTGTGGATATCAACGGTGGCGCTAATGCCTAGTTCCGCCGTGTCGCCGCCGTCGCTCAGGGTGGACAGGGTAACGGTGACCGTCCCGCTCTCTACCGTATTGTCCAGCGTGCGGTAGGCGATGCCGTCGATCAGGCTGGCTACGTCCGAAGCGCTATAGGCTTCGGAAGAGGCGATACTGACGGTAACCGTTGTGACGTCGCCGCTCACCGCCACCGAATAATAATAGTTGTTGTCGGCGGTGGTTCCGGAACCGGTCGTCAGCGAGATGGTGCTGCCGTCAATGAGCAGCGCTTGATTGTCGCCGCTGCTGTCCACGGTGATCGCCAGGCTGTTCAGTTCCTCGCCGCCGGCGTCGGTCGATACGCTGACGTTGCTGAACAGGTCCACTGCCGGGAAGCTGTCGGTGCCGTCCGTAATAGTGACGGCGGCCTCAACGGGCGTCGCCTCGACGCCGGGCGCGCTTTCGGTGGGCGCCACCTGTACGGCGACGTCGGCCGCCGTTGCGACGGCGGCGGCGTCGAACATCATTCGGGGTTCCAGCACCCATGCCTGGCGTAAAATGCCCCGCGGCGCTGAACCGGCTTTTGAGCGAGAAGAAGTCATCGTGTCATGTCCTGTTAATCAAAGGTGCAAATCGCGTCATTCCAGGCAATATCGGGCCGTCATTCAATCAGCCGGACATAACCCCCTTCGGTTTCAATCCTGCTGGCGATGCGTTCCAGCCGATCGGTGAGCCGATCCTCAACGCCTTCCGCGCTAAATCCGGAACCATCAATAAAGCTCATGCGTTTGGTGCCTTCGGTGCATACCATCAATCCCGGCGTCGCGACGGTATCAAACAGATTGCGGCCGAAATCCGCCGGATCGCCCGGACGGATGCCGACGAAATAGAATTTAAGATCGCGGGAGCGGAAGCTCTGGCACAGATCGTTGAACCGTTGCATGGCAAATTCGCGTGAAGCCTCGCTGCCAAGCTGGCCGCTGAACTGGTTGCGGTAGGTGTTATAAGAATCGGTGTCAAACCAGTCTCCGACGGTATTCGCCAGCATGACGATGACTTTTTGTCCGTCGCCGCTGCCGTCTTCATTAAAATCCAGCGGCAATTCGCTGTCGCCCCAGCCGTCGCTGCCACGCATGGCGGGCGACAACGCCGCGCCCGCCCACGACATGGCGATGGCGTAATTCACATTGAAGCGGGCGGTAAACTGGGCGATGCGCTGCGCCAGTTTGGAGGCATCATTGGTCAGCGGCAGCAGCGCCGCATTCGGGCAGCCTTTATCGGCGACCATCCAGCGCGTGTCATTTACCCCGGTGGCCTGGCCGAAGTCGGGATTGGGGCCGATCCAGGAGATCGGCTCCGCGCCGGGGCTGCCGTTTTGCGGCAAATCATGGCGGTAATACACGCCGAACTGCGACACCGGCGCCGTATCCCAGAAGAAGTTCTCCCCCTCTCCCAGTCCACGATACATACACAGCAGATTGGCGGCCCGATCGGGGATACGGCGATCGGCAAGCCCGCTGTAGCCGGTGCGAAACAGCGACGTCAGCTCTACCGGATTGAGCGCCCCCGGCGCCGCCCAACGGCGGATCCGGTTGGCGTCTTGCGCATCATAGACGCTCACGCTCTGGCTATACGGCACCAGCGAGATCCACAGGTTGTCCCGCCTTGCGTCCGCGCCGCTCAACATGCGCTCGACGAAATTATTGGATAACCGCTTCAGCGCGTTGATATCGCCGTCGCTCATATCGCCGGTTACCGGCACCACCAGCGCGATCTCCGTCGGACGGTTGATAACCTCAACGGTGGAGTAAATCGCCTGCTCGGTTGCGCCCAGATTAAGCAGGTTGGGTTGAGTGGAGAACGCCGCCGTCACGGTGTAGGTTTTGCGCGTGTCGCTGTTACGCCCTTCCGTGACCTGGATATCTTCAACCGTAAGCGCGTCTTGCAGAGACTTGTTCATGCCGAGATTGTTTTTTACATATTCAAAAGCCAGTTGAGTTATCTGCTCCTGACTGTAGTCATCATCGCTGTTGATGGTGGACTGATGCCCCACCGCCAGCGCGGCGGCATCCGTCGCCCGTTTGATCTGCGCGGCGTCCCCGGTGGCGGTCATGCCGTCCACAATAAAAGCCCCGCTGACCAATAGCGCCATCATGCCCAGCGCATAAAACGCCGTGCCTGCGCCACGCTCCTGGCGCATAAAAGTCCGCAGGCTGTTTCGCCAGCGAGTCCGTTTTTCAAGGCTGTGTCGTGGGGGCTTTATCATTTTCCTATTACCCTGTTTACCTTATTCAGCGCGACGCATCCCGCCCGCATAGTTCGCTGCGTTACCGCTATAACCCTCTCCCGGCGACAAACTCCCTCCCGACCTCATCCTTGCCAGGGGGCGGCGTAAACTCCCTCCCCTGCGAAGGGGAGGGTTGGGGTAGGGTATATTCACCGCTCAGACGTCGCCTACCCCCTCCCAACCTCCCCCTTGTCAGGGGGAGGAGCGAAACTCCCTCCCGGCCGCATCCTTGTCAGGGGGCGGCGCTAACCCTTCCCTGGCCGGTAGTTATTCTTCATCTTCATCGCTCAATCCCGCTTCTTTGCTCAGGGTTTCATCAAGCTCGATGACCCCGACGGCGACGCGGTTTACCGTTGAGATATGCAACAGATTGTCTAACGACAGGCCGCCTAGCAGGGTAAGGTCTTTTCCCTGACGGCATATTTCCACCACCAGCATGGAGGTGTTGCGATCGCCCTCTTCCACATCTCGCTCCGGCAGGTCCGGGGTATACTCGCTATTCGGCGCCGTTACGCTCTCACCGCACAGTTCACCCGCCGTTCCCCGATTAAGCTGCCAGTAAAGTTCCCCGGTCTGGCGCACGTTGCTGATAAGCAGTTGGTAATTACCCAATCCTTCCTGCGGCAGCACCGCATCCAATAGTCCCTGCACCCCTTCCGCCGTCAGTTCCTGCTGCATACCCAGAACGGATACGATGGCGCCGGCCCGCTGCTCCAGTCTGTCGCGCTCCAGCCCCACGGTATAGATATCCGCGCACAGCATGCCCGCCGCCAGCACGATGGGGAACGCCAGCGCCGTTTCAACCGCGGCGGATGCCCGGCTGGCGGCCGCAAAGCGGCGCAGCGGCGACAGAAAGTTACTCTTCACTGCGCCGCTCCGTACCGAACACATGCTTGTACTGATAGCGAAAGGTGTCGCCCAGCGTCAGCACTTGCGGCAACGGGGTCAGAAACGCTTTTTTTATCTGTACCGTGACCGACCAGACGGGCAGCGTATTCGCCGCGCCGCTGTCATCCTCATCGCTGGCGATCTCCAGCCCGCCGAGCTGGCTCAGGCTATCGAAATGCAACACGCTGACGGTTAAATCATCCTCTTGCAGATAGCCATAAGACGCGCCGATCATCCGTTCCTTGAGATTCGTCTCCATCACCGAGGCGCCATTAGCGTCGAGATCGTCGAGACGAAATGTCTGCACCGCCTTATCCAGCGCCGCGCTGCCCACGGCGATCACCAAACCGATGCGCGCCAGTTCGAACAGCATCATCACGCCGACCAATACCACCGGCACCAGAAACGCCACTTCCACGGCGATGACGCCGCGCGTGCTGCGCCAATCCAGATCGTTGCGCCGGAGCATCTTCATCACTCGGGGTTGCTAAGCTGCAAACGTTGACGGCTGGATAACAGCAGCATTTCGCCACGGCTTTTCTCCTGCCTCATCTGCGCTAAACGCTGGTTCAGCGTTTCCATCAATTCGTCGATCCGCTGTGGTTGCGCAATCGCCGCCAGCGTAGCGCGCGCCTCTTCCTGACGATCGTCGTAGAGATAGGCCAGCGCCAGGTTCAGCTTGCCGCTCGGATTGCCGTTATCCACCGAACGCAGCAGGCCAATGGCTTTATCCGCATCGCCGCTCACCAGCCAGGAAAGCGCCAGATTGTTCATGGCCGCCACATCCGCCGGGTTAACCTGTAACGCTTTTTCGAACAGTTGGCGCGCTTCGTCGTGTCTGCCGGCCGCATCCATCACCACGCCCATGCCATTAAGCGCCCCGGCGTTGTCCGGCTGCGCTTTCAGCGCGCAGGCGAAATCTTTCTGCGCCATCGCATTGCGCCCCATCGCCAGTTGAGCGCGGCCCATGCCTAAACAAATCGCCAGCGCCTCCTGCGGTTTCAGCTTGTCGCTATCGCCGCCCAGCGATTGGCGGGCGCGGCCATACAGCTCCAGCGCCTGCTGCGGCGCACGTACCGACGACGCGACGCTGGCATACTCCAACAGTTCGTCGCCTTTCAGTTCCCCACGGCTATCGATACGGGCATAGACTTCCGTCGCCGCTTCAATCCGCCCCTGATCGCGCAGTAAACGAGCCAGACGCAACCCCTCATCTTTGGTGCCCTTAATCTTCATTGCGCTGCTGCCGCACCCTGCCAGCAGCGTAGCCAACAGCAGCACCAGAAACAGACGGCAGTATCCCCGGCATCCGCTTGCCATTTTTTTCGCCAGACCAAACATGTTCGCAACTCCTCGGTAGCTTCTTTTTTTTCTGCCTGAGATCCCCGCCTGCGCGGGGATGACGAATGTAGACGCGCTTTTAGCCGCCATTCCCGCGTAGATATATTCCCGTCATTCCCGCGGCGCTTTTACTGCGTCAGCAGACGAATCACCCGCACCAGCGCGGGCGAGGCCATAATGGCGACAATCGGCGGCAGGATCAGCGCCATCAGCGGCACGCTGAGCTGCGCCGGCAATTTGCCCGCCTTCTCTTCCAGGCCCAGAATCAACGTTTTGCGGCTTTCGTCCGCAATGGTGCGTAACGCCTGAGAAAGCGGCGTGCCGTAACGTTCGGCCTGGATCAGCGTGGCGACCATACTTTCGATTTCCGCAACGCGGGTTCTTTCCGCCAGATGCATCATGGCCAGCGTACGATCGGAGAGGATCTGCAATTCGGCGGCGGTGTAGTGCAGCTCATCGGCCATTTCCGGCGACGACAGCCCCAGCTCTTTCGATACCACCAGCAAAACGCGTCCGATCGGCAGCCCGGCCTCGGCGCACACCACCATCAAATCCAGCGCATCCGGTACGGCGCGCGCCAGCTTTTCGCCCCGGCTGGCGGCCCGCCATTTCAGCCACCATTCCGGCAGGATGGCACCGACAAAAAAGCCGATCAGTCCGGCGGCGATGCCGGTCATGCCCAGGCGATCGGCGGGCGGCAGCCAGCCCCACACCAGCAATACGGCGCAGAGGAAACCCGCGGAACATTTGCCCATCACCAGCCAGCCCACGGCTTCGTGACGGCGAAACCCGGCCAGGTCCAGCAGGCGGCGTAAGTTAAGACGATCCCGTTCGGATCCGGAAAGGCGATTGCCCTGCTGCGCTATCGGCGCCAGAATCTTTTCCAGCCAGGGCGTGATAGCCGTTCCCTGGCCTCTCAGGATGGTATCCTGAGAGGCCTCTCCTATAGGAGAGACGGGCAAATGCGCCTGCATCCGCTGCGCTAACTGTTTATGCTGCCGGCGCCGATGGCGAAAAACGGCCAGGTACAGTCCGGCGCCAATCAGCCCCAGCGCCAGCAGTAATAAGGGATCGAACAGTCCGGTCATCTTGGCTTCTCTCCCGTTTTTAATTTATCCGCTTGACCATGAAGTGCGTCACCAGCATGCCGAGCGTGACGCTGCACAGGGCGTAAATCAGTACCGTGGTGCCCACCGGGTCGGAAAACAGAAAGCTGAAATCGTCGGGGGATCGCAGATACAGATAGGCCAGACAGCAGGGAAACAGCGCCGCCACAATCTTGGCGGACGCCCGCGCTTCCGAGGTTTTCGACTGCACCTTAAGCTGCAGCTCGCGGCGCGCGCGCAGGGTGGCGGATAGCCGTTCCAGCGTTTCGCCCAACCGTCCGCCCGCTTCCTGGTTGATAATCAGGATCACCACGAAGAAACGGTATTCCGCCATCGGCACTCTGCCCGCCGAGGTCTGGATAACCTGACGCAGCGGGATCCCCAGCCGCAGCCAGTGGTCGATGGTTTTAAATTCGTTCGCCAAGGGGCCGGTTAAAT
Source organism: Brenneria goodwinii (assembly GCF_002291445.1). Taxonomy (NCBI): domain Bacteria; kingdom Pseudomonadati; phylum Pseudomonadota; class Gammaproteobacteria; order Enterobacterales; family Pectobacteriaceae; genus Brenneria; species Brenneria goodwinii. Next base: position 3,389,092 of record NZ_CP014137.1, read on the forward strand.
GCTCCGCCACCATCGCAAAGGTATTCGCCACCGGCACCCCCGCCCGGCAGCTGCGGGTAATGGCGTCAATCGCTTCCGGCAGGCTTTCACGCAGCGCTTTCAGGTGTTTTTGCAGCGCGGAGCGAAACAGCAAGGTGCCGATACCGGTAAACAGCAGAAGAGAGAAAACCAGCCCCAAGGTCAGCGGCAGCAGAGTGCGTTGCCCCAGGATCATGCCAAGCAGCAGGCTCAGCGCCGCCAGAATCAGCGCCCGCTGGCGCAGGTTTTTTTTCCAGCCGATAAACGCCAGTTGCGACCAGATCCCGGCCAGCCAGCGTCCCGCCAGCGGTACGTTCATCAACGGCGTTTTTATCTCATCGCGCAGAATGGAATCGGACAACGGCTGCGCCGACTGCGGTTCCACTTCAGATAAAATCTGCCGCCAGCGTTGCTCGCGTCGGGTACGGCGCTGGCGCGCCTTTTGCCACTGATAGAGAGCCAGACAGAGCAGCAGCACACAGCCAAACACCAGCAGCGTGATCAGATTCAGGCGTAAAGGGGTCATCGGCGTCTCCTCAGCTCGTCACGGCGCATCAAACAGATGCGCTTTGTCGCTGTAGAACTGCGGGCGCTGAATATGCTGAACATATTCGCCGGTCAGCATGCCCTGCGCATCTTTCCCCTTGATCTGGAAGGTGAACAGATCCTGAAGCTGAATCACTTCATTTTCCATGCCGCAGACCTCGGTAATGGATACCACGCGGCGGATACCGTCACGCATACGTTCGATCTGTACGATCAGGTGCACGGCGCTGGCGATCTGACGACGGATCGCCATCAGCGGTAGCTGCATGTTGGCCATCATCACCATGTTTTCCAGGCGCTGGATCGAATCACGCGAGGTATTGGCGTGAACGGTACACAGCGAGCCGTCGTGACCGGTGTTCATCGCCTGCAGCATGTCAAAACTTTCGCCGCCGCGGACTTCGCCGAGGATAATGCGATCGGGGCGCATACGCAGGGCGTTACGCACCAAATCGCGCTGATCGACCCGGCCGGTGCCTTCGGCGCTGATCGGGCGGGTTTCCAGTCTGATCACATGCTCTTGCTGGAGTTGCAGTTCGGCGGCGTCTTCAATGGTGATAATGCGTTCGTCGCTGCCGATCTTTTGCGACAGGGCGTTCAGCAGCGTGGTCTTCCCGGCCCCGGTGCCGCCGGAGACAATCACGTTAATCTTCGCCTGCATCGCCTTATTCAGCACATCGGCCATGGCGTATGACATACAGCGGCTTTCCGCCAGCGCTTCCAGCGACAGGTTACGGCGCATAAATTTACGAATAGAGATGGTGGTGCCGTCGATCGCCAGCGGATAGGTGATCACGTTAACGCGGCTGCCGTCCGGCAGACGGGCATCCACCATCGGGCTGGCTTCGTCAATGCGGCGCCCCACCGCGGCCGCGATACGCTGCGCGGTGTTGAAGACATGCTCTTCATCGATAAAAGTGATGGGAGAGAGTTCCAGTTTGCCAAAGCGTTCGACAAACACCTGATTGGCGCCGTTCACCAGAATGTCGTTGACCGTATCATCGGCCAGCAGCGGCTGAATCGGACCGATACCGGTCATCTCATCCAGCATTTCCGCGGCTATCGTCTCTTCTTCCTGGCGGGAAAGCTGCAAACGCTGTTCGTCGCAAATACGGCGGATCACCGTTTCGATCTGCACCAGCAGCTTATCGCGCCCCATCATGGCGGCTTTGCCGGCGTCGATCTGATCGTAGAGTTGCGCGCGGATCAAACGCCGCTGGCTGGTGCGGTTATCCGTCTGCCGCGTTGCCGCCGTTGATGCCGCTGGCGTATTCACCGCGGGCTGCGCGCGGCTTTCCGCCGCCGGCCGCGTTTTCAGCTCGGTAACGTTAGCCGCGGCCACCGGCGGCGACGCATTCTTATGCGCCTCGCCTTTTTGCTGGTTATTTCTACGAATCAGCATAATCTGTTAACCCTTTGATAGAACTGGGCGATCCCGACGATCTTCACGCCCGCTTCAGCCAGCGTGAAAACCAGCGTTTTTCCACCGGCCTGGCGCGCACACCGCACGCCAGATCGGCAAGCTGGCGCAGCCCTTGTTGGAAGGCCGGCGCCGCGGCCGGGTTCAGCGCGCCCAGCGTCAAACTTTGCGCCAGCGCGTGGCCGGCGTTAGGCAGCACCGCGTCGATTCTCCGGCCGGTAAACTGTTCGAATTGCTCACGACTCAGCGGCGATGCGCCGGCAAAGCGGCTCTGGTTATGCACCAGCAGCAGGCGTTGCCCTTCACTTTCGTCGCCGATCTCATGCAGCACGCGCCGAATATTGCGCGCATCCTGCAGCGTCAGTTCGGTCACGATGATGCGCAGATCCGCGTAGGTCAGCACATCCAGCGCGCCTGTCGGGTAGCTGCTGGGCAAATCCCAGAGAACCTGGTTAAACATGCGGCACAACGCGCCGCCGAGGTTCAATACGTTATCCACTTCCACCGGACTCAATTCGCCCAGTTCGGGTTTCTGCGCCAGCAGATGCAGACGGGAATCGACGCGCAGCATGGAACGTTGCAGCAGCCGGGTATCCAGCTCCTGCGTTTCCAACACCGCGGCCAGCCCGGCATCGGCGCTTTGTCCCTGTAGCAATAGCTGATCGCCGTTGCGACGGTCGAAGTCCACCAGCGCCACCGGTAAATGGCGTTCGCCGGACAGCAACCGACTCAGCCCCATGGCGACCGTGCTGGCGCCGCAGCCGCCGCTGGCGCCGACCACCGCGATAGTGCGCCCCATGCGGGCATATTCCGGCCCGGCCTGCTGGCCCTCGCATTTCGCCAAGGTCGAGGCCAGCAGATCCAACGTGAACGGTTTTAGCAGGTAGTCCACCACGCCCAGTTGCAACAGGGCGCGATACAGGCCGACATCCTGCTCTTTGCCCGTGGCGATCACTTGCGTCGTCGGGCCGCTGATGCTGAGCAACGTTTCCAGTTCAGGCAACGGCCAGTGGACGCCTTCCAGATCCACCAGCAGAATGCGCGGCGGAACATTCTGTTCACACCACTTGCGCGCCGCGGCAATACCGCCCGCCATCACCGGCACATCCTGCTGTTTCAGCCGCGTAAGCTGGTCGCAGAGATCGGCGACGTCAGCCCCGGCATGCACAAACGCCACCAGCGGCGCGCTCGGTTCATCGTTGTCGACCAGGGTAATTTCACTCATTGGACGCCGCTCCCTTAGTCTTCATTAAAATCAATATCGATGAGTTCTTTCACCTCATCGGATTGATAACGTTCGATGCTGTTGACCGCCACTACGCCGTCCGCCTCATCCAGGGTTTTCGCCTGAATCAGATCCCGAGGCTCCGCCACCATCATCGCCAGATTGTTCTGTGTCGCGCAGCCCAGATATCCCATGCCTTCAAACGGTTTCACCATCAGCAAATCCGCATCGTTCACCTGACAGCGCGTGGTTTTTACCGCCAGCGCCTGAGAAATCACCTCCAGGTCGCCGGACTGACCGCCGCCGGAGATCCCCATCAGTTTGACTTTCTGCGCATCGGCGCCGGCGTTCTTCAGCACGCTCGCCAGCCGGCCGGCCATCTGCTCGCCGCGCACGGTGCGCGGGATCAGCGTCAGCGTCTGTTTAGCCAGCCGCCCCTGATCTTTCAGCATCACATTGAGCTGTTTAAGCGACTCCGGCGTAAAACCACGTCCGTTGGCCGCCACCTGCAACGTGACCGCCAGTGAAGAAGGCCGGACGTCAATCGGCGCCAGCGCGGGCTGCTGATAACGCTGCAGGCGCTGGCTGTTAACGGCGCTATCGCCACAGGCAACCAGCAGCAGGCAGACGGCGCAGGCCGCCAGGCGAAATATCGGATGGGCGGACGACCCCAGGGTATTGTTTTGCTTATTCATTTCTTCACCGTTTCCTCATCAGGCTCAGTAGAGATAGCCCACAGCGCCATAGCTTGGCATCACGGAATCCAGCGTTTTAACGCCCTGCCCCGGCGTCTGGAGATCCCCCGCATTCACCGGTTCCACCACGTATGCCGTGGCAATAATCACCAGTTCGGTTTCCTCATGACTTGCCGATTCATTTTCAAATACGCGGCCGAGCACCGGAATGCTGCTTAACCCCGGCACGCCGGTTACCGTCTGACTGTTGGAACTGCGCAGCATGCCCGCCAGCGCGAAGCTCTGCCCGCTGGCCAACTCCACCGTGGTATCGGCGCGGCGCACGGTCAGCGCCGGAATGGTCGAACCGCCCTCCAGCGTCACCGATCCCACCGACGTTAATTCACTGACTTCCGGCGCGATATGCAGGCTGATGCGGTTGGCGGACAGCAGCGTCGGCGTCATACGCAGGATCACGCCGTACGATTTGTAATCGATGCTGACGGTGTTGTTGGTCACCAGCACGATAGGCACTTCGCCGCCGGCGGCGAATGCGGCGGTTTCACCCGACATGGCGGTCAGGTTCGGCTCCGCCAGCACGGAAGCCATGCCCTGCTTGTTCATGGCGGAGAGCAATCCGCTGAGCGATCCTTCGCTGCCGCCGACATTGGCGCCAAAGAAGCTGCTGCCGTCGGCGCCGGTAAACGCCCCGGTGCTGGAGTCAAAGAAACCGCTTAGCGTACCGGTGCCCAGGCCGAAGTTGGCGCTGCCCCGGTTAAGCGAGGCTTCCCAGTTGAAACCCAGTTCGTGCGTCAGGTTGCGTGACACTTCCACCACCCGTACGCGGATATTGATTTGCGACGGCGTTTTGATCTTGAGCTGATTGATGACCTTGCCGGACGATTCGCTGCTGCCGGGCAGCCCTTCGCCGCTGCCCCCACCGCCACCGCCGCCAGCGGCAGACGAGGTGGATGCGACGATGTAGGCCTGTACGCTGTCGATCACCCGCTTGGCGTCCTGCGGGGTATCGACGCTGCCGCGGACAATCACGCCGCTGGGGATCCCCGCTTCTAGTTGAATATCCGCGTTGGGGAATTCCCGCTTCAACCGTTCGCTCAGCGCTTTCAGATCGTGTTCGGAAACGATGCGGATGGCGTTGATGACATTGCCGTTCTCATCCATGGCATAAAGCGTGGTGGTGCCCACATTCTTGGCATAGATAAACAGATTTCCCGGTGAAGGCAGTTCGAAACTGGCGATTTCCGGATCGGCCACCAGCACGCTGTCCGGCAGGGCATCCAGTTGCAATAAACGGCCCTGATGCACCGTCATATGCACCACATTCGTTTCCGCCACTTCAGAAATCCCCGCGGCGCAAGCCGCGGCGGGCAGCAGCATCATTGCCAGCCCGGTTGAGATGAAGGCGCGGGCGGACGGGCGAGCCGTGTTTCCGTTAATAGACTGTGTCTGCAAAGGCATGACGGCCGGTGCGGAAATAACAGCGCCAAACCGTTTACCGATCATCCGCAGAAAATTCGTTTTCAAAAACAAGGAAAACATCGTCATTTACTTAATTTCCGTAATGGGCTTCATTTTTTCCATGAGCAGCCTGCGGATTCCTCACCGGCTGCCGGACTGGCGGTTCGAGCTATCGGGATGGGAATGTCACTACGTCCTTCTTTTCGCCCCGGAATACCTTAACCTGATGACCGCTATCAGCGAGGCCGTTATAGATGCTGGTGCTTTGCGATAGCGTCGTTACCCGCCGCAGCGCATCCTGGCGGAGATCGTCCTGTTCGTCCGGCGTTGCGCTGCGTAAAGCCAGATGCAGCATGCCGACCTCTTTCGCCACCGCCAGAACCTCGGCCTGCTGCGGCGTGACCTCGACCGTTACCGTCTGGTAACTGACGGTGCGAGAGCGGTTTGCGGTGGCGGACGTGCGGCTTCGGGCCGACGCGTCCATCCCGCCATCATCTTCCAGCGCCACATCCTGACGGGGGCGCACATCGGTGTCGGTTTGGTTGTTCAGCGCCAGTACGCGTAAATCGCGTACGATGGTTTGCGAGGCCAGCAGAGGCAGGGCGACCGTTTGGGCGCTGCCTGTCAGCGCCTCCGGCTGTTCATCTTTTTTCAGGCTCAGAATGATGTCGACACGATCGCCCGCCGCCACCAGACCCGCATTGCTGGCGACCGCATTGGTCGGAATAGAAATGGCGCGCATCCCTTTACGCAACACGGCGGCCACAAAGCCCGGCTCATTGGGTTTCACCAACACATTGCTGGTTAACGGCGTTCCCTCGGTCACCGTCTCGCGCAGCGTGGCGCCCAGCAGCAGCGTTTGGCTATCTTTGCCGCGAATAAAATTGAAGGTACGGGATACCGGCTCTTCCGTGGTCTGCCAGCGCAGCGAGGATGAATCAAGAAAATCGCCGGGATGAAGATCTTTCGCCGCCACCAGCACGGCTACCTGTTCCGGCGCTTTTACCACCACCTGCGGCGCCGGCGGCGGAGACGACAAATGACTGCGTACCAACAGCGCCGCAATCCCTGCCAGAATCAACGCGCCCGATAGTACGTACGTAGAGTTAACTTTCATTCAACTTGCCTACCTAAGCCGTGCTTGCCTTAAAACAGAGGCAGAATTAAAACAAGGGAAAAACCAGGACGGACATCGCGCCGAAGGCTATCGCGATACCGTAAGGAATTCCCTGCGAAAGGTCGGCCGGCAACGCCGGCGGCATGGGTAACCGGCTTTTAAACATCCGGTTGATCATTTGAATCCCCATGGCGACCGCCGCCGGTACGGTATTGAGTAAAGGCAACCCCAGCGCCAGTACCCCACCCGCCAGTGCGGTGATCATGACAAAAACGATCTGGTGTCCATGCCCCACCCACAGGCATAAAACGCTCATCAGCTTGACATCCCCGGCGCCGAGCCTGCCGGTGAGAAAAAGCAAAAAACCGACAATCAGCACCACCGCCGCGCCCGGCAGCGACCATAGCGTCTGCCGTAATTTTTCCCCATCAAACGCGCCGGATTGCAGAACGTCTGTCAGGCTGAAAACCAGCCATCCCGCCAATAAGAGCAACACCGCCTGATTTGGGATCTTGCGTACCAACAGGTCGGTACCGACGCACCACAGCAGGCATCCCGCCAGTAATATCGTTTGCAGCCAGTGCGTGTAATACGCGATCACTGCTGTTATTTCGCCGTCCCTGTCGTGCCGCTTCCGCTGGTGCCTGATCCGGTGATTTGATCGGCGATTTCCCGGAATTTTTCATTCAGCGCCTGAACAAAAATACCGTCGCTGCCAAAAATAGCGCCGATCGCCGCCGCCATCGCCGCCGCCAGAATGCCGTATTCGATTGCCGTGACACCGCTTTCATCACGCAGGAAAGAATGTAATTTTTTTTTCATATTATTCATGGGGAAAGTCTCTTAATCCGCAGCCAAGGGGATCATGGCGAATCACGGGGGCCATGATGTTAACGGAACCAATAATGAGACTTATTATCAAGAACGACAAGAAGCAGAACATTAATATTTGTTAATCTTTCCATACAAAAAATTATCATTAAAAATCAAAGGATAATACAATCCCACACCAAGAATAATGGTGATGATTCGCCGGTTTTTTGTAGGGGAATTCGCGCAGGTTTAACAACGTTTAAGGCATAAATAAACATTCAATCCCGGATTGGCGGACTCAAGACAGAGCCTGCCGCCGTGCAGATCGGTAATCGCTTTCACCAATGATAAGCCCAGTCCATAACCAGACTGCTGCGGCCCGCTATCGCTATCCAGCCGCTGAAAGCGCTGCAGCGCCTTCTGGTGCTGCGCCGTCGGGATGCCCGGCCCGCGGTCGGCAACGCTCAGCGCGATCCAGCCCTGGTGTAACTTCACGCCCAGCGTGATATCTTTGCCCTGCGCGGCATACTTCAGCGCATTTTCCACCAGATTGGCCAATGCCTGAAATAACAGCGCCCGATCGCCAAACAGCTGGATACCGGCCTTAATCTCTATCAGCAAATGGCAGCCGCGCTCCTCCGCCAATGGCTGGTAATATTCGATAACTTCTTCCAGCAGCCGTCGTGCTTCAATCTGTTCAAACTGATGAATACAGCGTCCGCTCTCAATTTCGCCAATGCGCATTACCGTACGGAACAGCCCGAGAATTTTATGGACTTCCCCCACCGCCAGATTCAACTCTTCCCGGATATCGTCATCCAGACCGGTACGCTCGGTCAGGTTAAACAACCGGTTTTGCAGATGGGTTAACGGCGTACGCAGTTCGTGGGCGATATGGCTGGAGGTGCTGCGCACCTGCTCCATCAGCCGTTCGATGCGTTCCAGATTCTGGTTGATATCCGCACTCAGGCTGTCAAAGTCGTCGCCATAGGGCGACAACGGCATCCTTACCTGCTGCTCGCCGGTGCTGTAGCGGTGCAGCGCCGTACGGATCTGCTCGACGCTGCGTAAACTGAGCAGGCTGAAATGACGGCTGATAAGCAGGCAGAACAACAGTACGACAAACAGTCCGGCCCCGGCCACCAGAGGAATGGTCCTAACCCGCTCAAGCATGGGGCGAATGTTGTAAGCCGTAAAAAATACGCCGCCATCACGCAGCATGACCGACAGGCCGATCAGATTAGGATCGTTTTTGCTGGAGAGGATATCTTTCAGGCATGCCACATCCATCTGGCAATGGGTGCGTTGCGAATTTTTCAGCGGATGGTTGTGATACAGAATGTCGCCGCTTTTATTCATCACCAGAAATAGCGGTAATTCATCATTCTTGGCCAGGTTATCCTGACGAAGTTGTGCAATCAGGCTATCGCTATTGGTTAAACGCGACTGCATGGAGTAATCATAAATATTACCCAGAATAACTTCGCGGACATGCGTTCTGATTAATGTTTCACTTAATAAGCTGAAGCCGACAATACTCATCAGCATCATTAATAAAAATAAAAAAACAATGGTGATCGCCTGCCTGAAATTAGCCGTACAGGCAAAACCGGGATATTGGCTTGCCCCTACTAACTGCCAGTGTTTTATTTTTATCTGACAGCGGCGCCCCAGTTTCTTTATTTTTATCTTATTCAGTGTAGCTGCCGACATCCGTTCTATCCTTATCAACAGAACCCAATGCATAGCCCATTGCCCTGAGGGTTTTAATTAACGGGCGCGGAAAACCCTTATCAATTTTTGCCCGGAGTTTCGACATATGAACATCAATTAAATTGGTTTGCGGATCAAAATGATAGCCCCATACCCGCTCCAGCAGCATGGTGCGGGTAATTGCCTGACCGGGGTTTTCCATCAGGATAATCAATAGCTTGATTTCTTTATCCGTTAGCTCAATACGCTGACCGCCGCGCCAGGCGACCCGCTGCAGCCGGTCAAGCTGCAAATCTTCAAACGTCAGAATAGAGGAATTATCCGCATGGCGTTTACCGCGCCGCGCCATAATATCCAGACGCAGCCTTAATTCATTAAAATTAAAGGGTTTACCAAGATAATCTTCCGCGCCGAGTTCCAGCCCCATGACCCGATCGACATCCCGATCCAATGCGGAAAGCAACATAATCGGCGGGTGACGCGATCCCTGTAATTCACGCAATACGCTGAAGCCATCCATAATCGGCAGCATTCTATCCAGCAGCACAACATCATAGACTTCATCTTTTATTGCTTTTAATGCATGTGCGCCATCGTGAACCATACGACATGAATGACCGTGCGAATGTAATTTAGATCCCAACCAATGACACAGTACAGAATCGTCATCAACCACCAGTACGCGCATAATTTTCCCCTGCAAAATGTCACTATTCACATATTTAATTTATGGCTAATACCCATTTGAGTTTGATGACAAAGTTCGAGACGTTGCCATTAATGCCCCCTCCCAGCCGCCCCCTTGTCGGGGAGAGGAGCCAACCGGTATATCTCCCCATTCCTTGCTAGGGAGAGGGTCGAGTCAGGGTTAGAACCAGAAAGTTTGCCATCCGTCTAAATGGATACACCTATTTATTATTTCAGGCAGCCGTAGCCATTTCTCCGATTACGCCGCAAGCGACATGAGCGGAAATGATTACCCGAGCGCCAATTCCTCGGATAATAACAATCATTATCATTTAGTGACAAGCCATTTACAATCAAGCTAATGGTTTTAGAACGTAAGGATTTAGAAAAGATCCCCACCGCCTGAGCGATGGGGAGTCACGGGGGAAAGGAAAAATCAATAAAATTCCGGGGTTAAGGTTGCATCCGCCTTACTCGCCTTCGCTCAGTACGGCCTCCAGCAGATCCAGCTCTCGCAGCATTTTCTGCAATGTCTCGTTGCTGATTTGCTGCGTGGCGCGCAGATGATAAAGCTCGGCGCGTTCCGAATTCAGCGCCGTCAAACGGAAACGCCGCTCCAGGTTTTCAATCATCAGGCTATGGTCCAGATCGCTCTGCCCGGCCACCTGCCGGCGCAGGTTGCCTATTACCCGCGCACTCACCTCTTTCAGCACCTGCTCGTCAATATTTTCTTCACGATCGGCCGCCAGCCGCTCTTCCATTTTATGCAGGCTGTTAATCGCTACTTCCGCCATGGTGCTTCGCGCCATCCGCTCTTCTTTGGCATAAGTCACTTTATCGGCCACCACAACCCCCCTCAGCAACAGCGGCAGCGTCAATACGCCGCACAGCAGGGAAAACAGGATGACGCCCGTGGCAATAAACACCAGTTGATAACGAGACGGGAAAGCCGTGCCATCGGTCAGCAGCAGGGGGATGGAAAGCACGCCGGCCAGCGTGATGGCGCCGCGTACGCCGGCAAACGAAGAAATCCACAGTTCACGCGTCGTGAATTCGGCGAACACCATCGGCTTCTTTTTCTGGATATGCAGGCTGTATCTTTTCATCACCCACAGCCAGCCGAAACGCAGCAGCAGCAGCGCGGCGTAAATGACCGCAATGTCGGTGAACAACATCCAGGTTTCAACCGTAGGATCCAGCTCCGCCTGGGTAATCGACGTTTCCAGAATAGACGGCAATTGCAGCCCCAGCATAATGAACACCATGCCGTTAAATACGAATTCCAGCATCGACCAGACGCCGTTCGCTCGTAGCCGCATGTTCAGCGGGGCATTACGGATAATGCCGGATTGGCCGATCGTCATCCCGGAAGCGACCGCCGCCAGGATCCCCGACACCCCGATATGTTCGGCAATCAGGTAAGCCGCGAAAGGCAACAGCAGCAGTAAAACAATTTGGGTAGCGGCGTCATTGCCGCTCCAGCGGCTGATAAGGCGCAAGGATTTACTATAAATCCAGGTAACCGCCACACCGGCCAGCAATCCGCCCAGTGCGACTTTGATAAACGCCAGCGTCGCGCCGGAAACGCTGAACACCATAGTCCCCATGGCAACGGCGACGGCGAATTTCAGCGATACCAGACCGGAAGCATCGTTCATCAATGCTTCCCCCTGCAGGATACCCATCAGTTTTTTCGGGATACGGCCTTCCCCCACGATGCCGGAAAGCGCGACGGCATCAGTTGGAGAAAGCACCGCGGCCAGAGCGAACGCGGCAATCAGCGGCATTCCGGGCACCATCCAATAGATGAAGTAACCGACCCCCACCACGGTGATCAATACCAGAACCAACGCCAGCCCGATAATTTCTCGCCCGTAATGCAGAAATTCACGCGTCGGCGTCTTCCAACCGTCGGCAAACAGCAGCGGCGGAATAAACAGCACCATAAACAGCTCAGGATTGAAATCAACGTGCAAACCGAACTGAGGCCAGGCAAGTACCGCACCAACGGCGATCTGCATCAATGGAAGAGGTATTTGAAAAGGTAGAATTCGTGTAACCACCCCTGATAAAGAAACCACCAAGGTCAAAATGAGAATAGTAAAAAAGATTTCCATGCTTTCCTTAGACTCTCTCCTGCAGCATTAAAAATGGGTTAAATACCCGTCAATCCCACGAAGTACCATATCAATATTTAACGTATCTATTCTGTCATTAAAATGAATGTCTGAGCGGAAAAATTTATATTTTTCGCATTTTCACACACCGAACTTCAACTGATAACAAATGAGGAGGCAGAGAGAAACAGAAAGATCACAGATAGGAAAAAAAAGCGAGTTCGATCAGAGAGTAAGGCACAGACAGAAGACTGCGGTATCGGTGACAGGCGGAAATTCACGACGATAACCGGCGAGAGGAAACATCTCGCCGAGCGAGGGGGCAGCGCCCCCTCGAATGCAAAGCGGCTTAGAGCGCCCAGCCACCGGCGTAGAACACCACCAGCGCAATGGCGATAAGCACCGTGCCGATATTCAACTTGCGCCATTCGCCAGAGAAAATGCGCCCCAGCACCAGCGAGCCGAAGCCCAGCATAATGCCGGTCACAATGTTGCAGGTCAGCACGATAAATACCGCACAGACCAGACCCGACATGGCATCGACGAAGTCGTCGAAGTTCAGTTTGGTCACATTGCCCAACATCAGTAAACCAACATACATCAGCGCCGGCGCGGTCGCATAGCCGGGCACCAGATAAGAGAGCGGAGACAGGAACAGGATCAGCAGGAACAACACGCCGACGACGGTTGCGGTCAGACCGGTTTTCCCGCCGGCGGCCGTACCGGCGGCAGATTCAATATAAACCGCCGCTGGAGATGTCCCAACCAGGCTGGAAAGAATGCTGCTAACGGAGTCAGACGTCAGCGCTTTACCGCCATTGACGATTTGTCCGTCTTTATCCAGCAGATTCGCCTGACCGGCAACCGCACGGATGGTGCCGGTCGCATCAAATACCGCCGTCATCACCAACGCCAGAACGCTGGGCAACACCACCGGCTGCAACGCGCCCATGATATCCAGGCTGAAAATCAGGGAAGAACCATCCTCGCCGATCAGAGTCGGCCAGGCAAACCAACCCTGATATTTCACATTCGGATCGAAGATCAAACCGATAATGGAGATGGCGATGATCACCAACAAAATGCCGCCCGGAACGCGGCGTTTTTCCAACCCGATGGTAGCGGCCAACCCTATCAATGCCATGATAACCGGGAAAGACGTGAAATCGCCCAAAGCGACGGGCAGACCGTCAATCGGGTTTTTAATCACCAGCCCGATGCCGTTGGCGGCAATAATCAACAGGAACAGACCGATACCGATACCGGTTCCGTGCGCGACGCCAAGCGGAAGATTGCGCAGGATCCAGGTGCGGATCCCGGTAGCGGAAATGAGGGTGAACAGAACCCCCATCAGGAAAATCGCCCCCAGCGCAACCGGAATGCTAATCTGCTGACCTAATACCAGACTAAATGCCGTAAAGGCGGTCAGAGAGATCGCGCAACCAATGGCCATCGGCAGATTGGCCCACAGCCCCATCAGCAATGAGCCAAATCCGGCAACCAGACAGGTTGCAACAAATACCGCGGCCGGCGGGAAACCTGCTTTACCCAACATGCCCGGCACAACGATAACCGAGTAAACCATAGCCAAAAACGTGGTTAACCCTGCCAACACTTCCTGGCGCACATTGCTGCCGCGCTGCGTTATTTTAAAAAAGGCATCAAGCGCGCCATGCGGACGCGCCGCACTATCGGCCTGACGAGTGGTCTTTGACATGGTGGTATCCCCTGAAATGTCATTATTATTTAAGGTAAATCGTAGGCGGTTCCCCAGCCCTGCACTGGGTATGCATCAGTATAACCAACGCATCCGAACCTTGAGGTCATGCACGCAAACGATTACTTCGCTCGCGGCAAAACCACGAAATTTTGCCAGGTTATTTGAAGCGAGAGATTATCCTGCTTCCCCGATGTTCATTTCAACTGCTAATCAAGACTATTTACCTATACCCGCTGACATCGCGGGCAGCGGCCATTTGACGCGGCAGGAAAAAAGCCTGCGGGAAGGATATGCCCATCGGGAGAAAACAAAATCAAAATGCAGGTTTACTTTAAACAAACCCAAAATTCATATTTTTGTGATTGGCATCACAAAAAAGTTGACCTAACGTATCAGCGCGGGTATTGTAAAAAACGTGAGCAGTATCACAGAAACAATTGAACGGTTAAGGAGCTTGGAAAATGAAACTGTTGAATAAAATCATCGCTATGTTTGAAAACATTAACGTGAGTTTCGGTACTTTCAATCATTGATTTCGAAGAAAGTGAGGGGAATTAAGATGAGAATTGTCCGTAGAATCAATCAATTATTAAAAGCGTTGGGCAAAACCTACCATTGTGTTTAATCCCCGCGCAATTTTCGTTAATCATAGAATGGCTGCCTGTCGGCAGCCATTCAGACCGTTGACAAAGCCCCCAATATACCCCTGTCATCCTTCACGGCTCTAGCGCTGTCATTCCCGCAGTAGTAGGCGGGAATGACGGGTTTGGGAAGGTTTGTCATCAACCTCAATGGCTGCCTGCCGGCTTCACTCAGACATATAAAGAGACTTCGCCAGCAGGGCGGGTTTTGAAACGGCGATGCAGCCACAGATACTGTTCCGGCGCCCGCATAATTTCTTTTTCTATCACTTTATTCATGTAACAGGCGGCGGCATGCTCGTCGTGATATGGGTAATCCTGCAGTTCAGGCTGAATCACCAGCTTATACCCGGAAGCCTCCGGCTTGCGGATCAAAACGATGGTAATCATTGACGGCTTTGCCAAGCGACCAATAGTAAAAGTGCCGTTGGTGGTTGCGGCGTTCTTTACGGCAAAGAACGGGGCAAATACGCTGCCCTTCGGGCCGTAATCCTGATCCGGGGCAAACCATACGGTCTCGCCGCTTTTTAGGGCATGAACCATACCGCGCAGGTCTTTACGATCGATCATCGCCTTGTTCGAACGGGAACGTCCCCAGGTTTGCACCAGTTCCATCACTTTATTGTTATGAGGGCGATACATTGCCATCATCGGTTGGCACAGTCCCATCGCCCGCCCGCCCAACTCCAGCGACATAAAGTGAATGCCAATCGCCATCACCCCATGTTTTTTTGCGCAGGCCTGCTGCAAATTTTCCAGCCCCGAGACATCAAACCAGTGACGAACACGGCGATCCGACCAGAACCAGGCCATGCCGGTTTCCACCAGCGCCATCCCCAGGGAAGAAAAATTATTGACGATCATCGCTTCACGCTTTCCAGCGGGAATATCGGGAAAACACAGCTCAAGGTTACGCCGGGCAATAGCCACCCGGCGTTTTAGAAAATGTCGGGAAAAACGCCCGGCGCTACTGCCGATTTTCATCAGTAGCGGGTAAGGCAATTGAACCAGCAGGAATAGAATGCCCAGACTAAACCATGTGAGCCAGTAGCGCGGATGAAGTAATGTCCTGGTAAATTTTTGTTTAATTTTCATCAAATTAGTCTTTAAGTGGCCATAGTGCGTATCGCATAAGGAATCGCTTCGTCGCGCTACAAGTACTGTGACACTACTTATTGTATATAGTTTCTATACAGTATGAAATTCAAGCGAACTGTCTACATCCCCACGCTTAAAACAGGGGTGGAAGGCAGGTTATGGAGGGGATCATCAGAGTGAACGAGTCCAACCGGCCGTCGGCAGCGTTGGGACATCATACTCGATTCGGTGCAAGGAGAGGAGTAATAACAATAGAAATAATTAAGCCCCTCAGAATATCTGCGGGGCTTATGCGTAATCAGGTATTTTCAGCGATGATATTTAAGCGAAGGCGGTAAACCCTGGTCAATTATCTTCCGCCGAAGACCGTTAGATTACACTAACGTTCACTGCTGATGGGCCTTTCTGGCCGCTTTCAACACTGAACTCGACCTTCTGGCCTTCGTCCAAGCTTTTGTAATCGTTACCCTGGCCTTGAATGGCAGAGAAGTGAACGAATACGTCTTTGCTGCCGTCAGTCGGGGTAATGAAACCAAAACCTTTGCCAGCGTCAAACCATTTTACCAATCCAGTCATTTTATTAGACATAGATAATTTCCTTTATATATTTAGATAGCCACTATAGGGCGGAGTAAGGTCTGTTACAGTGATTACTTATGGGCACTTATAAAAAGGAAATTCGTCGGATAAGGGACTGGATGCATCACTTGAACTAGGAACTACTTAATTACAATGTCTTACATAAATAGGTCTGTATTCCAAACCGATGAGTCATTAACGCACGAACCCATTTTTATAGCAAGCCTTTTATTTCAAAAAGCCACAGAGGGCAGATAATGGGATATAAGCCTGTTTTCGGCTGGAATCATTGCAAAACCGGAATAAAAAAGAGCAATTTCTTACTCATGCTGATGATAAATATCACTTTATATCCAGATAAATCCATTTATTCTCATTGTTTGGCGTTGGCATTATTTCCCGTTATTTACGGCAAAAGATGCTATGATGTAGTATGAAAAAAGGCCGGAGATAATTAATGAATATCCATAACTTAACCTGGTATCCGGCGCAACGCTCGCGTGTTGAAACCATTATTGGTCAAGCGGTTATATCGGTTTGCGATCAAGGTAGGCCAGTAAATGTGCGAACGTTACTTGATCTCATGTATGTGCAATTAAGTAATATGGGAAAAAGAGAAGACATAGAAGGCATGATGACGGCCATTTCAATTTTGGAAAACAATCAGGACGCCCACGCCAAAGAATAGCGATAGCGCAGCCAACCGCCAATTGAATACTCCGGTCACTCAGCCGACAAGGCAACCGGAGTTAGAGAGAGAAAAGCCAATATATTTGCAACCTGGCGTGAAAAAGAAAAGGACAAATATTATTTTTTGGTGGCCAGAATAACGTTGGAAGCCTTAATCAACGCAATCACCTCGCTTCCATCAGCAATCGCCATTTCGTCGAGACTTTCATTAGTAATACTCGATGTCAGAGTTAAGCCATTGCTGGTTTCAATATGCACCATCGAATTAACCGCGCCTTTCACCACCTTTTTCACTTTACCCGCTAGCTGATTACGCGCGGAAAAATTCAGGTCACTGTCCGCGGAAGCAATAATCACCCAGGGCGCTTTCACCAGCGCAATAGCCGTTTTACCTGGCGCCAACCCCAGAGACGAACTGCTTGCCTTGGTAATCACGGTTGTCAGCAAATCGCCGCTGTCCAGTTTCAGGACAACTTCATTGTTAACGGCCCCTTCCACAATGGTAGCTACAGTACCAACTAGTTGATTTCTCGCAGAAACTGACATATTCACCTCTTTGATATACAGGTTAATTGGGATATTTCTGGTTTGAACAACTGTACGACCGCTCACGCATTTTTTACGACTTTAGAGCTCACAGCGGCTTTAATATTGGGCTATTAACCAAATAATGACAATACCAAATACCCACTTAAAAAACAGGGTCAAAGATCATCAATATAAACGGCATAGCTCAAACTTATGATTAATACACACTCACTGCGTTTTCATATGTAAATAGATAATTAGCAGATCATATTTTGTCTATGAATAGGCATAACCGCATAAGAAATAACCTAAAATACCACTCTTAGTGGGTAATTAAGCTTGCAAATAATCGAATGTTCCTGAATATGGATAGCCAGCGATAAAACACGGCCGCCCTGTGCTAAGGCTCGTCGATGAGCGGCCAAACCCGCCCAAACAGCATAACCATATAATTATCTTATTCAAATAATTAGTTCCTTTCATAAGCCTTCTCAAGTTCTTTTTTTTTCGAGGGTGATCAAAGGATTGGCCTATCAAAGAGCTGAGATCGATCGACTAATCAATCACTTTTACCGGTTAATATATTTATATTGATCAGTTTTATAGATCGATCAATAATGCTTAAAACGCGGCCAAACAGGGAATCACGATGACTGTCGATTCAATCTCATGCGCGCAGAGGCACTATGTTATAGAGCCCATCTATAACTGTCAGAATCGCTTATTCGCGATGGAATTGCTTACCCGATTTAATGATGAAGGCCCATGTTCGGAAAAACGCATTCAGCAGATGAGTCGCACTGAGAAGCACGAGTTATTGATAGACCAGCTGGAATCTGTCACCCAGAAACAGCGGTACTTTATAGACAACAATATACGCCTATCGATAAACATCGACTTTACTATGGCGATGTTTTTATTCCAGGATGGGGATACCAGGAAATTAATGGATAAACTCCCCTTTATTTGCCTGGAGATAAGCGAAAATTTTCCAAATCTTAACGATGGACAACGTAATCCACTGCTTGCAGCATTATATGAGCGTTATCCTCTTTGGTTAGATGGTTTTGGCAGCGGAGGTTCAAATATTTACGCTGTCAGCCAATCGACATTTTACTACGTTAAGTTAGATAAGATTTTCTACTGGGAAATGATAAAGGATAAAAAAGTCTACAAATTATCTGTCCTGGTAGAAAATATTAAAAAATATTGTCATGGCATCATTATTGAAGGCGTGCAAACTCATTCAGAATATTACCTTTTAAAAAACTGTGGGGTAGACGGTATTCAAGGATACATCTACCCAACCTATACATTAGATACATTGCCGATATTAAAGACATGAACGAATTAATCATACTATCAGTGTTGGTGTTAATCGTTGTCTATGCATTCATAAGGCACTACGTTAATAGTGCCCAAAACAAATTGATTACCAAAAGGAAAATAAAAAAAGCCAAGAAAGAGATGATATAGTAGAAGATAATAATGACTTTTTTATTTCAACAACGGCCCCAAAACTCTTGGCAGGTCACCGATCTCCGCTGTTGCAAACAGACCGCCGCAGACCACAAAACAGCTTGATAGACTGCCTCCCAGACAGTCTATGAGCACAGCCTTAACAACGATAAGAACGTCCCAACGTGGATGATCATACCTTGTTTGAATACTCCCTTGTCACTTTACTCGCGACGTCCGGCGGATTTGACCGCCCGGCGGAGACTGAACCGTCATCGTCAAGCTAATCATTATTCATGTATGCTGGTTATTGCGTTATCTGGGATCTGCGTTGCGCCGACGACAAACTTAGCAAACGAATTATTTATAATCACAGTTATATTAGTATAATAATCATAAAGTGTCGTGGTAAACCGCTCGCTATGACAGTATACTGATGGAAGTCGCAATTTTGTTAATTATATATTGATTAATAATATCTTCTTGCAAATGGCCCATGTTCTTCTATCATTCTCAACTCACCTTCTTTCCATCCCCCTACGGGCAGACCTATCAAACTGGCTTAATCGATCGGTAAATTAATAATTTTAATCAATTAATACTGATATATTGATCAGTTTTACTGATCGATCAATAATGTGTTAATAATTTTTAATCTGGAAACTATGCCGATGGTAGATTCAATACTAGATATAGACGATAGAAGGTACTATGTTGCGAAACCTATCTATGATTTCCAGCAAAAAATTTTCGCGGTGGAACTACTAGCACGGTATAAAAATAAAGGCCTCAGCATCACAAAACATCCCCTACGGATGAACCCATCAGAAAAACAAGACTTACTGATAGAGCAATTGGAATGTATTTGCGCAAAACGGTCATATTTCATTGAGAACAATGTTCTGGTCACGGTGAACATCGATTTCGTGATGGCCGTATTCCTATTTCAGAATCAGTATGCCAGTGATTTGCTAGACAGGCTCCCGTTCACTCAGTTGAAAATAAACGAGCAATTCCCAAATCTCAATGACGGGAAACGCAATCCGCTACTTGCCAGACTGCATGAACGTTATCCACTCTGGCTGGACGACCTGGGCAAAGGCGATGCGAATCTCTATGCCGTAAGCCAATCTATTTTCAGCTATATCAAGTTGGACAAGAACTTCTATCACTCGTTGATGAAAAACAAAGAAGATGACTACATCTTCCTGTCGTTAATCAAGAATATAAAAAAATTCTGCAATGGCATCATCATTGAAGGCATTCAGGATTACCCGGAATATGAATATTTAAAACGCTGCGGGGTAGATGGCGCGCAGGGGCACCTTTATCCGACATACCAGCTTGATAATTTACCCACATTATCTGAATAGATATATTCAACATCAGTCTGATATTTATTTACGCTCGAATTAATTACATGACATCATGAAACATCCGCTTAACACCGAACGCGTAATTAATCTCCTACACGCCCTTTAGGATTGGCGTTATCCCCTCCTCGTCCGCCTGAAACATAGCGGCTATATCACGCCGACAGATAATAAAACCATCTATATTTCAAATGGTTTTATACAACCCGCAGGAAATTTACCCATTCTTCCTACATAATTAAACAATCATCAGAACGCCCACTGCGGTCGGCGTCAGTCAACGCCACCCAATAGGACAAAGCGCATCATCTGATAAAAATATCTATTAAAATCAGTTAAATATTCATGCATAAAGTCCGAATGGAGGATACATAATGCCCCAGATTTTTACGCTCACCCTTGCCCCATCCCTGGATTGCGCCACAACCACCCCCAAGATCTACCCCGAAGGGAAACTACGCTGTACCGCGCCGGTATTTGAACCCGGCGGAGGGGGAATTAATGTCGCCCGCGCCATTGTGCATCTGGGGGGCGAAGCCTGCGCCATTTTCCCCATCGGCGGACCCACGGGCGATCATCTGGCTGAATTGCTCGAACAGGAAGGCGTTAAAACCCAAACGCTGCACACGCAAGACTGGACGCGGCAGAACCTGCATGTCCATGCGGATAACAGCGGTGAACAGTTCCGTTTTGTTATGCCCGGAGCCAGGCTGACTGATGGCGAACTCGATCAATTGGTTGACCGTATACTGAAAATCCCCGCAGGTTCGCTGTTGGTGATCAGCGGCAGCCTGCCGCCGGGATGTGATGTTGAAAAACTGACCTATCTGGTGAAGCAGGCGCAGAACGGCAAATTAAGCTGTGTTGTCGACAGTTCCGGCGCAGCCCTGGAAGCCTGCCTGAAACAGGGCGATCTGGCGCTGGTGAAACCTAACCATAATGAACTCTCCGCCCTGACAGGACGCCCGCTGGAAAGCCCCGATGATGTCTATAACGCCGCGTCCGAACTGATACGCACGGGCTCGACCGAGCGGGTCGTGGTGTCACTGGGGCCGCAGGGCGCACTGGCTATCGATAGCAAAGATTGTATACAGGCCGTCCCGCCGCCGGTGAAAAAACTGAGCACCGTCGGCGCTGGGGACAGTATGGTGGGCGCGATGACGTTAAAACTGGCCGCCAACGCCGGACTGGGCGAGATGGTGCGCTACGGCGTCGCCGCCGGGACAGCGGCGACGCTGAACCACGGAACCCGTCTCTGTTCAAAAGCAGATACACAGCGCCTGTATGATTACATCTGCCAGAGTAAGGCGTTAACCGCGTAAATCTATTTGATACGGAGTTCGTCGTCCCGCAAGCTGCAGCCACACCGCCGCAGCTTGCAGCCGTGACGATACCGGAGCGGAAAGACCGACGCCTTCCCGCCCCGCCGATTTTTATGACGTCATCAAAAAGCGGCTCAGTTGCCTGCGCAACTGCAGATTCTCTTTCTTTAACTCGTCAATCTTATCCAGCAGCGTCAACGTCATCGCAATTCCCGACCAGTCTAAATCCAGCTCAGTCTGCAACCGCCGGGCGCGCCGCAGGCAGCTCAGCGCATAGGAATCAAAGACCCAACTAGGCTTATCTGGATCCAACGGGACAATGACGCCTAGCTCTACCACTTCAATAAGCTCGTCCTGAGAAATATTTACTGACTGACACAGTTCCACCATCGTAAATGTCATTTCTTCAGTCATCATATTGACTCCCATCCATCCCGAGGATTAAACGCGGCCTGTTCGGCTAACTGTTTCCACAGGGCGCTGGCTTTTTCATCCGGTTTCGGGGGCATCACCACTTTCAGGATGGCATACATATCGCCGACCCCTTTCTTCTTACTGACCAATCCCTTACCTTTAATCCGCAACCGCTTGCCGCTCTGGCTGCCGGGGGGGATCGTCAGGGCGATTTTGCCAGTTAAGGTCGGCACCTCAATCGTAGCCCCCAACGCCGCTTCCCAAGGCGCCAGCGGCACCACGATATGCAGATCGTGGCCGTCAATATCAAACAACGGATGCGGAGCAAGACGGATAACCAGGAATAAATCGCCGTTCGGTCCGCCATTGAATCCTGCGCTCCCCTGACCTTTCAGGCGAATGCGTTCGCCATCGCCAACGCCTGCCGGAATTTTGACATTCAGCGTTTTGGTGATTTCTTTCGTCTGCCGGCCAAACTCATCAAAAACTGGTAAATGATAAGAAATAGGCCGGGTTTGCTCGGTTAAGGTTTCCTCTAAAAACAGCGGCACTTCCATCTCGAAATCCTGACCACGAGCATGGTGAGGCGTTTCAGCGGACGCGTGCTGTCCCCCTGCGGCATGACGGCCAAAAATGGATTCAAAGAAATCAGAAAAATCACGGGGATTACCTTGCGTACTATGCCAGGTCTGCTCGTGGCCGCCATAGTTCGGCGGTGGTTCGGAAAAACGGGGATCGTTACGGTGCAGTCTTAACTCATCATATTCGGCGCGGCGTTCGCTGTCTTTTAGCACCTCATACGCTTCGGCGACGTCCTTAAACTTGCTTTCTGCGTCCTTCTCAGAGCTGACATCGGGGTGATATTTACGCGCCAGCCTGCGGTAGGCCGTTTTGATCGTTTTCAGATCGGCGGATGGGTCTACTTCCAACGCAGCATAGTAATCTTTAAACTCCATGCGTTAATACCTTAAATTCAATAGGTTATGCGATAGAAATCATTTATGTCACTTGTTGTATTCGGTATCTTTTATCGATCATACACCTTTGATAAAGCGGCGACATCTCCTAAAGGGTAGACGATTAACCCGCGTTTCGAGAAATGGGCGCAGAGGAATATCACCTGGCTGGGGAGTCCAGCCCTTTTGCTTCAATATCAATATATAGCGCGTCGTAACGCCAATACTCACAGTCGCAATCGATAATACGATCGTGCTGATCGCGATTGATCCGGGTAATAAACAGCGCCGGGCTGCCGGGTGCAATTTTCAACGTAGGCGCGGCGAATTGCGGCATCGGCGTGGGCAACATGGTGAAACGAACGCGCCCATAGCGAATACCGTAGCGTTCGCGGTAAAGATCGGTCAGCGACTGGGTTAAATCAAAATCGAGCAAGTCGGGAAAATAGTGCGGATTGAGATAGTGCTCCACATAAAGCACCGCTCTGCCGTCAATACGCCGCAGGCGGCGAATGCGGTAAACCTCTTCGCCTTCGCGCATCGCCAAATGCTGCGCCAACGCCGCGTTAACTTTTACCCGTTGCGCATCCAGCACTTCGGTTTGCGCGGCGCGCCCCTGCAATTTGGCCATCGCATGAAAATGGCTACGATGCAGTGGATTATAGATAAAACGAGGCGGCGCAATAAACCATCCCCGCCGCAGTTCGCGGTAGATCATTCCCTGAGATTCCAACTGTCCCAACGCTTCACGTAATGTGATGCGCGTCGTCGAAAACTGATCGCTCAGCGCACGTTCCGAAGGCAAACGCCCTTGTTCGGCAAAATCCCCTCTCCGAATACGCTCGCTCAACGACTGACAAATCACGTCAACGGTTTTCGCTATCACTTTCATTGACCACTTAAGCCTCATTTTAGGGCGCTACTGCACCATCCTCGAACGGCGGCGCATGCCCATGCTTCACCCTATGCCATGCCGCGCCGGCAACAAGACGCCGTATTTACAAGGCTGTCATCTCACCTTCATACCATGATGTTAACTTGGCTCGTTTCTTGCTGGAATCTGGTCTAGTCCAGCGCCGTCATCACTCTATCATCAGGAGCATCAGCTATGAAATCTTTGTTTGCATCTGTGTTAGCCAGCGCCATTGTCCTCTCTCTGCCCACCGCCTGGGCCGCCGATACCGATATTGCCGCACTGGAACAAGCCGCCCGCGGCGAAGGTCAGGTAAATAGCGTCGGTATGCCCGATAGCTGGGCCAACTGGAAAGATACCTGGGACGATCTCAGCAGCAAATACGGTTTAAAGCACAGCGATACCGATATGTCATCGGCACAGGAAATCGCCAAATTTGATGCGGAGAAAAATAACGCCAGCGCCGATATCGGTGATGTCGGCGCGTCATTCGGCCCGATTGCCGTACAGAAAGGCGTCACCCAACCCTATAAACCCAGCACCTGGGATCAGATCCCTGACTGGGCGAAAGATAAAGATGGCCATTGGGCGTTAGCCTACACCGGCACCATTGCCTTTATCATCAATAAACAACAGGTTAAAGATGCGCCGCGCAGTTGGGCCGATCTGAAAAACGGTAAGTATGTCGTCACCATCGGCGATGTCAGCACGGCGGCGCAAGCGGTAAACGGCGTGCTGGCCGCCAGCTATGCGTTAGGCGGAGATGAGAAAAATATAAAACCGGCGCTGGACTTCTTTGGCGAGCTGGCCAAAGCCGGACGATTGGGCGTGACCAATCCGGTGATTGCAAATCTTGAGAAAGGCGAAATTCAGGTAGCGGTAATGTGGGACTTCAACGCGCTGAATTACCGCGATCAAATTGATAAATCCCGTTTTGATGTCGTGATCCCTTCCGATGGTTCGGTGACTTCCGGCTATACCACCATCATCAACAAATATGCCAAGCACCCGAACGCAGCCAAACTGGCGCGCGAATACATTTTCTCCGACGCGGGGCAGCTGAATCTGGCGAAGGGATATGCCCGGCCAATCCGTGCCGAGTTCCTGACGGTACCGGCGGATATCCAGGAAAAACTGCTGCCGGCCGAACAATACAAGAATGCCCGTCCTATCGCCGATCAGGAAGCCTGGGAAAAAACCTCGAAACTGTTGCCGCGTCAGTGGCAGGAGAACGTGATTATCAATATGCATCAGTAAGCGGTAACGGAGTGTTGCGATGAAAAGTATTCTGGTGATACTGGACGGCCTTAATTTCCCGGTCGCCCGTGACGCCATGGGCTATTTACAGGCCGAATGCGCGATGGGGCGCGGTCGGCTTTATCAGATGACCTGCGAATTACCTTCCTTATCGCGTCCGTTATACGAGTGCATTCTTACCGGTGTGACGCCGGTAAGAAGCGGCATTATTCATAACGGCGTCAGCAGGCTGAGCAAGGAACGCAGCCTGTTTCACTATGCGCGTGATGCCGGTCTCACGACCGCGGCGGCGGCATATCATTGGGTTAGCGAGCTTTATAACCGAACGCCGTTTGAACCTGCCCTCGATCGTCATACGGAAGCGCCGTCGCTCCCCATTCAGTACGGCCATTTTTATCATGACGACAGCTATCCGGATTCGCACCTTTTTGAAGACGCGGAAAGCCTGCGTCTGCGTTACCAACCGGATTTTCTGTTGATTCATCCGATGAATATTGATGACAGCGGGCACCGGCACGGGTTTTCTTCGTCGCAGTATCGCAACCGCGCCAGAATGGCGGACGGTTATCTTTCACGCTGGATGCCAGGCTGGCTGGAGGAAGGCTATCAGATCATCGTCACCGCCGATCACGGCATGAATGACGATCGCAGCCACGGCGGGATTCTTCCTGAAGAAACGCAGGTGCCGCTGTTTGTCTTTGGCGACGCCTTCTCGCTGCGGGCGGACGCCAGACCGCAACAAACCGAATTATGCGGCACCTTGTGTGAAATTCTGGCCGTCGCGCATGATAAACCAGCTTGTCATTCACTCCTTAACATCGCAAAAAACCAGGAGAATATATGAAGAGAGGCAAATGGATAGCGCTACTGTTTCTGCTGCCTTTCGCGCTGTTCTACATCGCCTTTCAGATAGCGCCGCTGGTATGGATCGCGATTAACAGCTTTTACAGCGAGATGAACCAAACCTGGGGATGGGATAACTATATCGATATCCTGACCTCGCCTTTTTATCAGCAGGCGATCCGCCTGTCGCTGAATATTTCTTTCTGGTCTAGTTGTTACGGTTTAATTATCGCATTGCTTGGCGGTTACTCATTACATCAGCTTGGCGAAGGCCGACTGCATCGCTTCTTTATGTCCTTCACCAACATGACCAGCAATTTTGCCGGCGTCCCCCTGGCGTTTGCCTTCGTCATCCTGCTTGGCTTGAACGGTTGTTTGACGCTGCTGTTGAAAAAATATCAGCTGCTGGAAGGCTTTAATCTCTATTCGACCAACGGTCTGATCATCGTTTACACCTGGTTCCAGATCCCGCTGGGTCTGCTGTTGCTGTATCCGGCTTTTGACGGACTCAAGCGTGAATGGCAGGAATCCGCCGCGCTGTTAGGCGCCAGCCGCTTACGTTACTGGTTGCATATTGGTTTGCCGATTCTGGCGCCGGCCCTCATCGGCACTTTTGTCATTTTATTAGCCAACGCGCTCGGCGCCTACGCCACCATCTATGCGCTGACGACCGGGAACTTCAACGTCATCCCGGTGCGGATCGCCGCGCTGGTGGCCGGCGATATTTTCCTTGATCCCAATATGGGCGCCGCGCTGGCGATGCTACTGGTGGTGTTGATGTCCATCATCACCGTGATTCACCAATGGCTGGTGCGGCGGGGCTACCAACATGTCAGATAACGGCCGCGGAATGGAAAACGATGGCGTAACGCAAGCAATCCCTGTTCGGGGAGTCACCTCTATCGCGGGAGAAAACGATGTCACGCAATGAACGCATCTACCATCGCGTAATGGTCTGGCTGGTTTTCCTTATTCTGGCGCTGCCGTTGCTGGCGACGCTGCTGTATGCGTTAGCCACCGAGTGGGGAACGACCTTGCTCCCCAGCGGCTTTACCCTGAAGTGGATGAAAGCATTATGGAGCGATCCCCGTTTTCTGGCGGCGCTGGGGCACTCTATGCTGATCTGCTTTGGCGCGCTGGTGTTTTCCCTGCTGCTGGTGCTGCCGGCGATGTTTGTAATCGCTTACTATTTCCCACGGCTTGATGCGGTAATGAATATTCTGATCCTACTGCCGTTCGCCATACCGCCGGTAGTCTCTTCCGTTGGCCTGCTGCAACTCTATTCGTCGCATCCGTTTATGATTACCGGTACGCCGTGGATCCTGATTGGCTGTTACTTCACTATCGCTCTGCCGTTCATCTACCGCGCCATTGTCAATAATATTCAGGCGATTAACCTCAGAGAGCTGATTGATGCCGCACATCTGCTGGGCGCCAGCACCTGGCAGGCGGCGCTGCTGGTGGTGCTGCCCAATTTACGCAAGGGAGCCAGCATTGCGGTACTGCTGTCCTTCTCATTTCTGATAGGTGAGTTTGTATTTGCTAACCTGTTAGTCGGCACCAGCTATGAAACTTTACAGGTTTATCTCTATAACTTGCGCAACGGCAGCGGCCATTTTAGCAGCGCGTTGGTGATCTCCTACTTCTTCGTGGTTCTCATCGTCACCTGGCTGGCCAATATCCTTAACCGAGGGAGGGACTGAGCATGTCTTACCTGAACGTCAAACAACTCAATAAAAGCTATGGCGCAACATCGATCTTCCAACAGATCGATTTCACCGCGGACGAAGGCGAACTGGTTACTTTGTTGGGGCCAAGCGGCTGCGGTAAATCGACGCTGCTGCGTTGTCTGGCCGGACTGACGTCGGTGGACAGCGGGCAGATTGTGCTGCAAGGACAGGATATTGTGCCGCTGACGCCGCAAAAGCGCGCCATTGGCATGGTGTTCCAGAGTTATGCGCTATTCCCGAACATGACGGTTGAAGGCAATGTCGCGTTTGGCCTCAAAATGCAGAAACTCCCGGCGCAAGAGGTTCGTCGGCGTGTGGGCGACGTGCTGGCTCTGGTCGAACTCAACGACTACAGCAAACGCTACCCGCACCAGCTTTCCGGCGGTCAGTGCCAGCGCGTCGCCCTGGCCCGTTCTCTGGTAACGCAACCGCGCCTGCTGCTGCTGGATGAACCCCTTTCCGCATTGGATGCGCGCATTCGTCGGCACTTGCGCGATCAGATCCGGCGCATTCAGCAGGAACTGAATCTTACCACCATTTTCGTTACCCACGATCAGGAAGAAGCGCTAACGATGTCCGATCGTATCGTGTTGATGAACAAGGGTAAAATCGTACAAAGCGGCAATGCCGTATCGCTGTATACGCAACCGGCGGATCTGTTTGCGGCGGGTTTTATCGGCAACTACAACCTGCTGACGGCCGAAGAAGCCACCCGGTTGACGGGCCGGCACTGCCGCAGTCAGGTCGCCATCCGCCCGGAATCCATCGTTTTCTGCCCGCCGGAACAGGGCGTGGCCGCAACAATCCTCAGCCACAGCCTGTTGGGAAACGTCATTCGCTATCGCGTCAGCGTGCAGGAGATTGAACTTTTTGTGGATGTCTTAAACCGTTCCGTAGACGACCTTTACTCCGCCGGTCGCACGATTGGCCTACAGTTAGATAAGATGACCCTGCGCGAAGTGGCCTGAGCATTACCGCAAACAGAATAAAACAAGCCGGTTCGCGCGGGGATGCGGATGCTATTAAATCGGCAGCAGGCGGGTATGGGGCGCCACCTCTATTGGGCGAGATAAAAGCATCAACGCACTGTTTTGCCCGGTAGCTTATAGCGTACTGGAATAACTCAACGACGAACGGGAAGAGGAATAACGGCAACCTTTTCCGCCCGCTGAAATACGCGAATGTAATTCATTGTAAAATCATGCCGATCGTGGAGAACCTAAGCCGCCCTTCTCTAGCCGATACCAATAACCCGTGCTATCTTTCTAAGCTGCATCACTTATATATTACCTATCATTAACCTCTTATTAACTCAAGTATGGAGGGTCGGTTATGACACGAATGACCGCGAAAGATTTTTCGCCAGAATTGCTTGAGCTGTACGATTACTATGCACACGGCAAGATCACCAAACGCGAATTTGTCTCCATGGCGGCGAAGTTTGCCATCGGCGGAATGACCGGCATGACGCTGCTAAGTTTGATGAGCCCTAATTACGCGCTGGCGCAACAGGTTGAATTCACCGATCCCTCCATCATCCCCGAATATATCAATTATCCCTCGCCTTCCGGTCACGGCGAAGTACGTGGATATTTTGTGCGTCCGGCCGGGGTAACCGGCAAGATTCCAGCGGTTGTGGTGGTGCATGAGAATCGCGGATTGAATCCCTATATAGAAGACGTGGCTCGCCGGGTGGCGAAAGCCGGCTTCATTGCCCTGGCGCCCGATGGGTTGAGTTCGGTAGGCGGTTATCCCGGTAATGATGATAAAGGACGCGAGCTGCAACAGCAGGTCGATCCCACCAAGCTGATGAATGACTTTTTCGCCGCGATCGACTTCCTGATGCATCACCCGGCTACCACCGGCAAAGTGGGCATCACCGGCTTCTGTTATGGCGGCGGCGTATCAAATGCGGCGGCGGTCGCGTTTCCCGAACTGGCGGCGGCAGTGCCTTTCTATGGACGCCAGGCTAATGCGGAAGACGTACCCAAAATCAAAGCCCCGCTGCTGATCCACTACGCAGAATTGGATACCCGTATCAATGAAGGCTGGCCGGCCTATGAAGAAGCGCTGAAAGCGGCAGGCAAAACTTATGAAGCCCACATTTATCCGGGTGTGAATCACGGTTTCCATAATGATTCGACGCCACGCTATGATAAAGCCGCCGCCGATCTGGCTTGGGCTCGTACCATCACCTGGTTCAATCGCTATCTGGCGTGATTTTCAATAAGAGCCGTTTCTGGACTCGTTGAGATGATCGACTATGCCCGGATAACTCCGGGCATAGGGATTACAACAAAAAGATTAGAAGTTGTAGGTTACGCCGGCATAATAAGCTCTTCCTGGCTCGTTATAGGTCGATGCCCCTTCATTTTCGCGATAGACGCGCTTGTCGAGCAGGTTGCTGATGCCTGCATTGATGCGCACGTTTTTAATCACGTCATAGTTCAGCCCAACGCCTACCACGGAATAAGCGCCGATTACATTGGTAGACAGGCTACCGTTCTCATTACGAATGTCTGGATATTCGCGCGGTTTCTGACGACCGTACATGGTCCAGGCCACATTGGTGGACAGTTTTTCAGTAACCTGCCAATCCAGCATGGTATTGATGGTGTATTTGGGAATCACGGACAGCGGATTACCCGTATCCTTAAACTCGGAGGTGATCATATAAGTGGCATTGGTGCGCCAGTCCAGCGTATCACGCACCAGCGGCACCGTCAGATTGGCTTCCAGCCCTTCCACCAGCGCTTTTCCGCCGTTTTCCCATTGCAGAATGTTAGCGTTATTATCACTGCTCACCGTGCCGATAATTTCCGTACCGGCAACAATTTTATTCTTGTAATCATTACGGAAATAGGTAATGCCGGCATCGTAGCCGTTGTTGCTGAATGACAGACCGATTTCCTTATTGACGCTGACTTCCGGATCTAGATCGTCGTTGCCAAGCAGATAGCAGGCGCCGTTTAAAATATTCGAAGGGCAGCCGTTACCATTGGTACGCAGCAGATATCCCATGCTGGATTGATACAGGTTAGGCGCTTTGAACACCCGGGCGATGCCCGCTTTCAGCTTGAAATATTCGCCCAGTTCCTGAGAGGCATTCAGGCTGGGACTCCAGTTGGCGCCGAATTTGCTGTGATAATCGAAACGAAGTCCTGGAATGATATTGGTGCCGGGAGCAGCCTCGATATTATCCTCAAAATAGAGCGCGCTGAGTTCCGCGCTGTTTTTCGTGCTGCGTTTGGACGGATCGCCCGACACATCACCAACGTCAACGGTGGGCACACTGGTCGCGGTCATTGACGCCGGGTCATTCAACTGCTCACGGTTCCATTCCGCGCCCAGAGTGGCGGTCTGCTCCACGCCCAAGTGGAACGGTATATTCAGCTCGCCGTTGGCCTTATAGTTTTCCAGCCGGCTGGTGGCGTACTCGTTACTGTTGATCATCCCCTCAACGCGTCCGGTAGAACCTTCTTTCAAACGCGTATTATTGGTTTTCTCATAGTATAACCCCAGACGCGACTGACCCCAGTCCCAGATGCCGTTATGAGTAATGCCGTAGTTCTGGCGATACATACGGTTGGTTTCCGCACCATACAGCGTCGGCACCAGCGTGCTGAGATTAGCGTTGCTGTACTGCGTATCCCCAGAGTAGATATTGCCCTGGCGGCTGTAGCCATATTCGAAATCCAACATCTGCTGCGGATTAATTTTCCACGACAGCAACGTATTGATATCTTTATTGCGCACCCCTTCGCGCCCGGCGGCATAAGAGCCGTTCTCCTGGGTGTTGATATCAAAGGCGTCGGCGTCGGTTTTGTTGATATTGCCGTACAGACGCATGGTCAGCACGTCGTCGATCAGTGGGCCATTGAGGCTGAAGTTGGCCCGTTTGGTGGCGCCTTCTTTATCGTCTTCCGGCTGGTTGGTATAGAGAGAGAATGAGCCGTGCCAGTCGTTGGTGGGGCGTTTGGTAATAATATTCACCACGCCGCCCGCGGCGCCGGAGCCATAGCGAGCAGCGGCCGGACCGCGCAGCACTTCAATGCGCTCGACCATTTCCACCGGCACCCAGTTGGTATCGCCGCGGGTATCCCTTTCCCCTCGCCAGCTATAACGCACGGCGTTGCGCGAAGTGACCGGCTTGCCGTCGATCAGAATCAAGGTATTCTCCGGCCCCATACCGCGGATATCGATCTGGCGGTTATTGCCCCGGCTGCCGGAGGCGCTGTTGCCGGTCAGGTTGACGCCGGGCATCTTGCGGATAATATCCGACAGGTCGTTAACCGGTGGCTCTTTTTCAATATCTTCTTTGGTGATGATGGAAACGCCGGGCTGCTGTTTTAACGCTTCTTCGGCCGTCGCCTGAACAACCATAACGTCTTCTTGCGTCTCTTCCGCCGCGTAAGCATGGCTGCCCAAAATCCCTGCTAAAAGTACGGCCAATGGTCGTTTGATGTAAGCACTTGTTACACTCATTAAGTTTATCCCCATCTATGCACATGATTGCAAGAAAAATTATGATAATAAGAATGATTATCATTGTATATACGCCGCAAAAAACCTCACATTTTCTCCACAATGTAAGAATTTCGTTAGGGCGGGATATACGGGGGAATGACGACGAATTAGCGACAATATTATAAAAAATATTTTATAAACAAATAGTTATATACAATAAGAATCAGTGGGCACCGGCAGACATCACAGACAACAACGTGGAGGGCCATCGTCAGGGATACCGTTGAGATATCCCCGCAGCCATATACAACGTGGTTAAATTGTTACTTTTTCGATTGAACTTTTACCTTTGAAGGGAAATCGCTTTTCTCTTGATTACTCTTCATATTCGAGCAAATCAGACCCGCAACGATAGCGGTAATACCGGCGGCATGATAGGCATGTAGCCGTTCCCCAAGGAACAATGCCGCCAACACCACGCCAAAAACCGGAATAAGGTGAATGGTCAAGCCCGCCCGCGCCGGTCCAAAGCGACTAATAGCCTGGGTATAAAGCAGATAGGCGATGACCGAAGGAAATATCCCGACATACAGCAATGCGGAAAACGACATGATGCCCCAGGTTGCCCGCAGGCCGGAACGATATTCAGCGACATAAAACGGCAGCAGCATAACCAGCGCCAGCACGATCTGTACGCCCATCAATCCTATCCGGTCAAGATCGCCCGGCAATTGACGCAACCATAGCGTATAAAGTGCCCAGCAAACCATGGCCGATAACACGATGGCGTCGCCGGGAACGAAAACCAGCGTCTGCCACTGCGACCAGTTTCCATGCATAACCAAAGTCAGCACACCGGCAAATGACAGGATTAAGCCTATGTACTGACTCATCCTCAACCGTTGGTGATAGAAGCAGGCTCCCAGCATGACGATCAACAGCGGGATCAGCGAATTGAGCAACAACGCATTGTTGGCCGTGGTGGTACGCAGCCCCACATAGATCAGAGTGTTGAACGCAGCCACCCCGACCACCGACACTCTCAGCACCTGCCAACGGAGTTCCCAATAGCGCCGCCAGTCACGCCGCATCGCCCAAAATGCAAACGGCAACAGACAGATCAGCGCGATCACCCAACGCCAGAAAGAGAGCGTCATCGGCGTCAGATCGTGGCGCACCGCTCGGCCGACAACAAAATTGCCGGCCCAAAACAGAGGCGGCAATATCAGCGTTAGCCAGGAAAATAAGGGAAATGACCAAGCGGAAGAACGCGCCATCGTAACAATGTCTCCGATAGGGTGAATCAAGATAACTATTGTCCGGCCTCAATATCAGAGGAACAATAGCCGCACTGGCTATCTGGCAAGCGCCATAAGTATTTCGAATAAAAGATTAATAAACCAACTATATGCAAAAACAGGAAATGAGTAAGCCTCTTTTCAGCGCCGACACTTGTCCCCTGCCAAACTACTACCCTTGCACGCGACTATTATCCGACAGTACCGGGTAATCCAGCACAATGATATCGCTTAGCACCGGCCGGAAAATGGCTTTCAGTTCATCGTGCTTTGGATGCGGTAAATAGCGCTGGCGCGCCTGTTCGTCGCGAAATGTCATCATCACGCAGTGGGTAAAACCGGCATTTTTTCCTTCCGGACTATCGTTATATCCCCACTCAACCGCCTGCACGCCCTCAATATTTTCAGGCATTTGCAGAAATGCCGTTTTCACCTGCTCGATTTCTGCGGCGGAGGCTTGCGCGGTAAAAGTTATCAATAAAATGTGGCGTATCATTCAGAACTCCAATAGCTATTTTTTCTGTTTCAGCAGCAATATGGATTGCTTAATAGACAAAGATACGTAACTTGCATCAGTAGCGAAACCCCATTACCCTCATTTTAGTCCCATAAAACAACATCCATTAAATCTCATCCCTGCATTACGGCATCGGTTTGCGGCAATCGCGCATCATGCGAATTAATTATCTCCTCGTCTTATTTTGGCGTTGGACTTTACCGATCTTCTTACCTATGTAAGCCCGCCACGCCCCCTTATGAAGGGATGACCATGGTCTCGATCGGCGCAATCGCCAGGTTCGGCAACCCGAGCCATGACGCCATCAGGCGCAGTTCCTCCTGCAGCCGTTCGAGCGTGCATGACGGCGCGCCCGGTTCGACGTGCGCATTCTGGACGATCAGCACGCCCGCTTTGCGATCCGCCTTTAAATCCACCCGCGCGACAAGCGCGCCATCCAGCAGAAAAGGCAGAACGTAGTAACCATGCTCGCGCTTGTGGGCGGGCGTGTAGATTTCGAGCCGGTAGCGAAATCCGAATAATCTTTCCGTTCGCGGACGATGCCAGATGAGCGGATCAAACGGCGACAGCAGCGCCGCGCCTTCGAGCTTACGCCCGGCGCGCGCGTCCTTATGTAAATAAGCCTGCTGCCGCCAGCCGCGCACGCGTACGGGGATAATGGCGCCCTCCTCCACCAAATGTTCGATCGGCAGTCGCGCGTCCGCGGCGGGAATGCGGTAATAGTCGCGCAGATCGTCCGCTGTCGCGATCCCCAACGCCTGAGCCGAACGCGCAAGAAGCCTCCGCCGCGCGTCGATGCCGGAGGGCGTGGGCAGATCCAGGATCGCCCGAGGCAGCACGCGTTCGGGCAGATTATACACCCGCTCAAAGTTACCCTTACGGTGTGTCGCGACAACCAGCCCCGACCAAAACAACCATTCAAGCGCGTGCTTCGCGTCGCTCCATACCCACATTCCTTTCGATGCGCGGCGGCCCGCCACGTCAGAGGCGGCCAGCGGTCCCTCGGCCCTGATGCGATCGAGCAAGGCATCAGCCTCGGGCCGCTTCTCACCGGCATAAGCTGCGAGCGGGCGCCAAACGTCCTTACCGCGCCGCGCGCGCGCCATACGCCAACGCAGAAGAGGTTGACAGTCGATAGGCAGCAGCGACGCTTCGTGTCCCCAATATTCGAAAAAGCGCTTAGGCCTAGTCGCAACCAGCGCATCGAGGGCGGCTGGTTCGTATGACCCCAGACGCGAGAAAAGCGGGAGATATTGAGCGCGAACAAGGACATTCACGCTGTCGATTTGCAGCAGGCCAAGCCGGTCGATCGACTTGCGCAATTGCGCGGCGCTGATATTCCCTTCGCGTGATAAGGCGTTAAAACCCTGGGCGGTAAGCGCGATGCGACGAGCTTCGGACACGGAGAGTTCCAGCTTCATGGCTTCAATCCCGATACTGTGACGATCAATCCCGCGACGTCAGCCAACGCCATCTCCGGTTGATCCAGACGCTTGCCGCGATAGATCCCGCTCGCGATAGCCGTTTGCCAATCTCCGTTCTGCGGCATGGAACGGAATTGCCCGAATAGCCGAATCATCTGCCCGCGCATAAGTTATTTTTTTCTCCCTAGCTGCTATTTATCGGCGCCGTTCGCACTCTCTGACGTCGCCTTACGCAAGGGTATACGTTCGATACCCCTTTGGGTAGTTTGTCAAAATAGCAAATATTTATCCTCTACGAACGAATATTCCTGGCGCGGCCAACGTCGTGTATCGACCGCGCGTTCAGCGCAATTGGGAAGGCGGAGCAATTAATCTGATGCGGCAATCGCGATTAGAAGCGAGACTTCAACTGTCTAGGGGTAACCCCGAAGACGCGGCGCAGCGCCGTGGAAAAATTCGCCGGGCTGTTATAACCCGCCATGCTTGCCGCCTGGGCAATGCCGATGCCTTCTTTTTGCAGCGCCAGCATGGCGCGCTGTAACCGGCAGTTACGCAGATATTCAAACACCGTGAGGTTAAATGCCTGACGAAAATGCCGTTGCAACGTACTTTCGCTCATGTTGACGCTTTTCGCGATCTCGCCTATCGAAAGCTGGTCGGCGGCACCGCTTTCCAGCATGTCCCGTACCTGCTGGATGCGGTGATATCCGCGCAGCGTGACGCCACGGGTCTTTTCCTGTTCGCTACTGGCGGTTAACGAACTGAAAGCCTCAATAATCAGGATCATACACTGCGTTTCGAGATACAGGCGTTGCAGCGGCGTATGGCAGGTTCCCGTATTCAATATCTGCCAGGCAATGGCCAGCGCCTGCCGCGAAGGCGTCCATAAGTGCGTGGCGAGATGGGTTTGCGTAAAGTCATAAATAGCCTGCCAGTCGCTGACGCTATCCAACAGGTTGCCATACAGCCATTCACGGCTGAAGGTCAGTATGATGGCTCGTTCATATTCATCTTGTTTGCCGATATGGGTAGATAGCGTGGGTTCCGTCAGAGAAACCAGAAAGGAGGGTTGACGCTCTCCCAGATGCATTTGCCGTTCGCCATAGGCGACATGCGCCGCGCCTTTCACCACGATGGCCAACTTGATCACATCGTTCGGTATGGCCTGCGTTTTCATATTGTGCAGGTTGATCACATCGACCATGTGCAGATTCAGATGCGGGTTCAACTGAACGACGCTGAAACTACCGAACAGCGCGGGCGTATCGTCAATCCCCCTTGGGCCGAAAAAACGATAGTTATTTGATATCAGCCCGGACTGCTGAACGATGTGATTCTTATAGATGAATTTTGACAGCGGATCATGGTTTCGCATGATTTCCCCCGATAATTGTCTGGTTATCCCTCGCCATTTTGATGTTTGTACAAAGCAAGTTGCGGTTTGCACAAACCCGACACCTGCAAACAAATGTAACAATGACCAAATCAAATCGATAATGCAAATGCTTCTCAATAACACTTTTTTTGTTGATGGTCACAACCGCCATCTTCCAGAACATTCGTATGCGGGGCGATTTTAATGATGAGACTACCACCACGACACTACCCGGCGACGCTTATCGGGTTAGGCTGTCTGACAACCGCTTTTCTGGCATATGCCGCCACCGAGCAAAGCTCACAGGATACCACCGACGATTCCGCCGATACGATAGTAGTGACCGCCGCGGAGCAGACTCGCCAGGCGCCGGGAGTATCCGTGATTA
The DNA here is from genome assembly GCF_002291445.1 of Brenneria goodwinii. Lineage (NCBI taxonomy): Bacteria > Pseudomonadati > Pseudomonadota > Gammaproteobacteria > Enterobacterales > Pectobacteriaceae > Brenneria > Brenneria goodwinii. The sequence continues at coordinate 3,425,892 of NZ_CP014137.1, forward strand.
CCCAGGAAGCTATCAGCAAGCGGCCGCCGGCCAACGATCTGTCCGAGCTGATCCGCACCATGCCGGGGGTAAACCTGACAGGCAACTCCACCAGCGGACAGCGCGGCAATAACCGCCAGATCGATATCCGCGGCATGGGACCGGAGAACACCCTGATTCTGGTGGACGGCAAGCCGGTCACTTCGCGCAACGCCGTTCGTTATGGCTGGCGCGGCGAGCGCGATACCCGCGGCGACACCAACTGGGTGCCGGCCGATATGGTGGAGCGTATCGAAGTGCTGCGCGGTCCGGCGGCGGCGCGCTACGGCAACGGGGCGGCCGGCGGAGTGGTGAATATCATCACTAAGCAGCCGTCGCAGGAGTGGCACGGCAGTTGGAATGCCTATTTCAATGTTCCGGTACATAAGTCGGAAGGGGCCACCAAGCGTACCGATTTCAGCCTGTCGGGCGGCCTGACCGATAGCCTGAGCCTGCGCCTGTACGGCAATCTCAATAAGACGCAGGCGGATGCCGCCGACATCAATAAGGCGTACATGTCGGAGCGGCAGGCAGGCTATGCCGGTTCCGTGCCGGCCGGCCGCGAAGGCGTGCGCAACAAGGATCTTAATGCGTTGCTGCGCTGGGATATCACCAGACAGCAATCGCTGGAGTTTGAGGCCGGCGTCAGCCGCCAGGGCAATATCTACGCCGGCGACGTGCAGAACGCCGGTTACTACACCGACAGCGTTTACGCCGGCTATGTCACCAGCAACTACGGCAAGGAAACCAACCGCATATACCGGCAGAACTTTGCCGTGACGCATCGCGGCTACTGGGACAGCGGCGTTAGCGCCATGTCATATCTGCAATATGAACGTACCCATAATACCCGCATTACGGAAGGACTGGCCGGCGGCACCGAAGGGCTTTTCTCCTCCGCAGGCTCCTTCGCCACCATCAAGCTGGATACCCTGATCGGCCATAGCGAGGTCACGCTCCCGTTCAAGGCGTATTTCAACCAGACCGCCACTCTCGGCATAGAGGCATCGGATCAGCGCATGAAGGATCCGATCTCCACCTCCTATGACATTTCGTCCGTTGGCGCGATTGAGGGCTATGACAGCAGTAACCGCGACAGCAATATCGACGCGCATACCTTCTCACTGTTCGCCGAGGACAACATCGAACTGACCCCCAGTACCATGCTGACGCCGGCGCTACGCTTCGATTACCACTCGATGGCGGCCGGTAACTGGAGTCCGGGGATCAACCTGTCGCAGGGATTGGGCGACGACTTCACGCTGAAAATGGGCATCGCCGCCGCATACAAAGCGCCCAACCTCTACCAGCTCAACCCCAACTATCTGCTCGCCAGCAATGGAGGGGGTTGCTATCTGGTTAACGGCTACAGCACCCCATGCTATTTGCTGGGTAACGAGGATCTGAAGGCGGAGAACAGCATCAATAAGGAGATCGGCGTCGAATTTAGGCGCAACGGCTACCAGGCCGGCATCACCTACTTCCGCAACGACTACCGCAACAAGATCGAGGCCGGTACGACGCCGGTGGGCAGCACCAGCAGCGGACACTATATCTACCGCTGGGAAAATATTCCGCGGGCGGTGGTGGAAGGGCTGGAAGGCACGGTGAATATTCCGCTGTCGGAAACCGTTCAGTGGAACAACAACCTCACCTGGATGCTGCGTTCGAAAAACAAGACCACCGGGGATTACCTATCCATTACCCCGCAATTTACGCTGAACTCGTCGCTGAGCTGGCAGGCGACCGAGGATCTGTCTTTCCTGGCCGACCTAACCTGGTTCGGCCGGCAGAAACCGAAGAAGTATAACTATCACGGTATCGCGTCCTCGGGTGACGAACTGAACGAACTCAGCCCGTACTCCCTCGTCGGCCTGAGCTCCACCTATCGGTTCAACAAGTATCTCAGCGTGACCGGCGGGGTGGATAACCTGTTCGACAAACGACAGTTCCGTCGCGGCAACGCCTCGGCCGGGTGCAGAGTAGCCGGCGATGGCAGTTGCAGCGCCATTCTCATCGGCGCCGGCGGCGCCGCCACCTATAACGAACCGGGCAGAACGTTCTTTATGTCGGTGAATACCCACTTCTAATCGGGGATAATCAGCCGGTGCGTCGGCTCGACGCGTAGCCGCAAGGTTAACCGTTTCCGGTGCGGGTATTTTACCCCCACCGGATTTTTACCGATTTCGAACAGGCGTTAAATCAACAGAATAAAAAATAACGCGCGGCGCAGGAGGCAATGTGTATCAGTTGCGTAATACCCGTGATGAGCTATTTGATTCGACAGCGTGCGGACGTTACCGCATTCTGACATTTTGCCCGGATGGGACGGCGCCGGCGCCGGGCTGGCCGCTTATCTACCTGCTAGACGGCGAACGCTATTTCCCGACGGCGGTGGCAGTGATGAGGGCGTTGGCCATCCCGCGCTGCGGCATGGCGCCGGGGATCATCGTGGCGATTGACTACGACGGCCCAACCCGCCGCGAACGCGACTATCGTCCCGCGGTTGCTGATCAGACACAGGAAATCAATCCCCTGGGCGGTTACTATCCTGCTGGGATGGCGGGCAACGCCGCCGGATTTCGCCATTTTCTTCAGACCGAACTGAAGCCGTTCATTGCCGCGTCCTATCCGGTCGATCATCGGCGCGAGTCGCTGTTCGGCCATTCCTACGGCGGCCTGTTCGCCGTCGATACCCTGTTCGATCAGCCCGAAACCTTCCAGCATTTTTATGCTTCCAGCCCGTCGGTGTGGTGGAATGACCGCTATATCGTCCGCCAGGCCGAGGCGTTCGTTTCACGCCTGGCGACGCAGAAACTGACGACACCGGCGCGGCTCGCTCTGTCGGTGGGCGAATATGAACAGTCTCTTGACCGCTGGGAACTGGGCTTGCCTGACGAACAGCGTGTCGCACTGCGTCGGCATCGTAACCAGCGCCGAATGGTGGACACCATCCGCGAGCTGGCGTGGACGCTGCAGGCGCGCTCGCCGAATTTACTTGTCACTCTGACGGTCTATCCCGGACAGTCGCACCCGTCGGTACCGCTGCTCGCGTTGCAACATGCGCTGCGAACTCATTTTGCCGCACCCGATTGATACCCCGCAGTGAAAAACGAAAAAACGCCTAACAGTTCTAATGCCAGTCAACAGCTTCACTGACCGGCATTATCCCATCACAGGGGTGTTTTCGCTTTCACCTCCACACCACCCGCTCACTCAGCCGGGCGGTATAGGATGGCGTCAATCTCAATGTCGAAGCCAACCAGATTGGATTGCGTCAGCGTGCGGGCCGGCGGGGGAGTGCCGACGTATTCCGCGTAGATGCCGTCGAATTCTTTGGCGTCGGCGGGATTGCGGAGGAACACGCTGACCTTGACGGCGTTCTTTAACGAGAGGCCAGCGGCGTTGGCGGCGGCCTCTAGATTGTCCAGCGTCATGCGGACCTGGAAGGCGAAGGGCTTGTCGCCATGGCGCACGTTGGCGCGGTCGCGCGGCGTCTGTCCGGCGAGGAAGACGAGTTCACCGGCCTGCAGCGCGATGCTGTAAGTGCCTGCGGGCAACGGCGCGCGGTCGCTGCTGAATGCCTTGATACTCATTGCGTATCTCCTGATGCTCAGGCGCGGTAGCGCCCTATGAGTTCGGCCAGCCGCTCCACTGCTTGCACGGCGGCGACATGGTTCTGTGAAAAGTTCAGACGGATGCTATCGATGCGGTGCGGGCTGAATTCAGTACCCGGGGTAACGGTGACGGCGGCCTGGGCGCGCAGGTGGCGTACGAAATCATGCAGCGGCACGGCCAGCCGGGGCAGCCTTGGGAAGAGGTAGCTGCCCGCTTTCGGCGTGCGCACCGTCAAGCCCGGCACGGCGCGGAAGACGTCTAGTAGATCGTCGCGGATAGCCTGATGCAGTCGGATGCGCTGATCCATCCAGCCTTCCGGCTCGGCGAACCAGGTGCTGAGCACCGCTTGGGAATAGCCCGGTGCGCGCAGCGAAACGATGGCCTGCAACTTTTCCATGCGCTCTATTAGGTGCGCAGCGCCGAAGGCCACGCCGAGACGGTAGCCGGAAAGCGATTCGGTCTTCGAGGGACCCATGATAGTCACCACGTTGTCCGCATCGATATCAGCGGCACGCAGATGCGTATAGCTTACGCCCGAATACAGCAGGCGCGAATAGAGTTGATCGACGATCACGGTGGCGCCATAGCGGTTAGCCAGCGCGGCGATCTGGGCGATTTCGGCGGCGGAGTAAATCACGCCGGTGGGGTTGTTAGGGTTGGAGAACAGGAAAGTCTTCGCGCCGGCCTTGAAGGCATCTTCCAGCTCATCAAGGCGGATGCCCGCGCCATCCCTGACGTTGAGGTAATCCATCTCCACCGGCACGATCTCGGCACCGAGGAATTCAACCAGCTTGCGGTTGGCGAAATAGTCCGGACGCATAATCGCCACCTTGTCGCCGGCCATCGCGCATGAGGCAATCGCCAGAAACAGCGCGCCCTGCGTGCCTGGGGTGAGGATCAGCTCGCGTGCGCCATCCAACGCTTTGCCGGTGAAAGCCGCCAGCCGCTCGGCCAGCACACCGCGCAATGCGCCGTCGCCGCGATATTCCGTATAAGCCTGACTGCCGCCACGGGCCTCACCGGCCACGAAGGCCTCGATGGCGCCCGGCGTGGGGGCAAAGGCGGTAGGGTTCACATCACCATGCGAAAAGTCCACCGCCGTGCCTTCTAGCTTGTCGCCTATGCCACCAACATCGCCGGCGGCCTGTCGAACCTCCTGCCCTGGGGCGTTATCGGTTCCCAACTTGGCAAATTTCTCTACTAACGGATTCATAATACGTTTTTCCTTCAATTCAAATGTTGTCTGGCTTCCCGCATGGCGTCAGGCGGGGGGCAATGTCCCGGATCCCGGGAGGATAAGGGCGGCGGCGGCGGAAGCCAGCCATCCCTCTAGATAGTGGATGTCGGGACCACCGGCGCAGAACGCCGGGTCCACCAGGAGTTGCCGGTGCAGCGGGATATTCGTCTCAATCCCCTCCACCAGCGTTTCAGCGAGCGCCACGCGCATGCGCGCCAATGCCTCCTTCCGGCTCGCGCCATGGGCGATGATCTTGCCGATCATAGCGTCGTAACATGAAGGCACGGTGTAGCCCGCAAACACATGGGAGTCGACACGAATACCCGGCCCGCCCGGCGCCACCCAATGCGTCAGGGTGCCCGGCGAAGGCATAAAGCTCAGCGGATGTTCGGCGTTGATGCGGCATTCAATGGCATGCCCGCTGCAGCGGATATCCGACTGCAGCCATGGCAGCGGCTCGCCAGCGGCCACACGGATCTGCGCCAGCACGATGTCGACATCGGCGGTCAGTTCGGTGACCGGATGCTCCACCTGCACGCGCGTGTTCATCTCAATGAAGTAGAAATCTCCCTCCTCATACAGGAACTCGAAGGTACCTGCGCCGCGATAGCCCAGCATGCGGCAAGCCTGCACGCAGCGTTCGCCGATCGCCGCGATGACGGCTGGCTCGATACCGGGCGGCGGCGATTCCTCGATAACCTTCTGATTGCGCCGCTGCATCGAACAGTCGCGCGCCCCCAGCCATACCGCATTGCCGTGATGATCGGCGAGCACTTGGATCTCCACATGTCGAGGATGCGCCAGATAGCGTTCCATGAACACCGCCGCATTGCCGAAGGCCGCGCCGGCCTCGGCTCGCGTCACATCCACCGCCGCCAGCACTCCGGCTTCGTCATCCACACGGCGCATACCGCGCCCGCCCCCGCCAGCGGCGGCCTTGATAAGCAGCGGGAAACCGATACGCCGCGCCTCGGCAAGGATCGCCTCGGCCGTACCGGCAATTACCCCCTCGCCGCCCGGCACGCAAGGCACGCCTGCTTGCCGCATGGCCTGCTTGGCGAGCACCTTGTCGCCCATGGTGCGGATGGTGGCTGAAGCGGGGCCGATGAAGACCAACCCCGCCGCCTCCGCCTGCGCGGCGAAATCGGCATTCTCGCTGAGGAAGCCGTAACCGGGATGGATCGCTTGCGCGCCGGTGAGGCGCGCCGCCGCAATCAACACATCGCCTTTCAGATAGCTCTGGCGCGGTGCCGCCGGTCCGATGCAGATTGCATCATCGGCCTGGCGCACGTAGAGCGCGTCGCGGTCGGCCTCGGAAAACACCGCCACCGTCTCGATGCCCAGACTGTGGCAGGCGCGCTGGATGCGCTGCGCGATCTCGCCCCGGTTGGCAATCAGGATCCTCGTGAACATGCTCTATCCTCGCGTAATGATGAAAAGCGGTTGACCTTGGCGCACCATCTCACCATCGGCTGCGAGCACCTCGGCCACACAGCCCTCACCATCGGCCATGATCTGGTTCATGATCTTCATCGCTTCGATGATGCCCAGCGGCGCACCATGCGTCACGCGTCCGCCCACCTCGCACAGCGGCGTACCGCCGGCGCTGGCGGCACGATAGAAAACACCATCAACCGGCGCGCACACCTGCTGGACGTCCGTCGCCGCAACGCCCAGGTCCGACGGTGCCGTATCCAACGGCATGGCGGTCGGCTCGGCGGCCTGCCGCTGGATACGGATGAAGAACTGCGTGGTTTCAAGTTCGAGCGTCTCAATGCCTTCCTCGGCCACCAATTGCAACAGGGATTCAACCCGACTGTATTCCACCGGCATTTTCAGTCTTCCTCCGGCAATAAGGTGAATAAAGCCATGCCGTAATCGACACGGGCGCCCGGCGCGACCAGCACTTCGGCGATGCGCCCGGCAAGCGGCGCAGGCACCGCTACGCGGCGATCATCAAGCAGAACATGCGCCAGCACCTGACCGGCCGCCACGCGATCCCCCGCGCGCACCGGCGCCTCTCCCGCTTCCAGCACGCCGAGCGTGCTGGCGCGCAGCGTGAAGCCGTGCGCAACGGCGGCTGCCGGTGCGGAAGACTGAGCCATGCCCATACAGATCTTCAGCCGCTCACCCTGGGAGCCGATCTCCACCTGCCCAATGCCTAGGCGACGTTGCTCGCGCGCCAACCGGCGGATCATTCCGAGATCGCGCAACCCTTCCCCGCTTCGTTCCGGCAGCGCCGCCAGCGCCGCGTCCATCATGCGCCGCAGCATTTTGCGAGTACGTTCAGCCGGCTCATCGCGCCAGTTCCAAGGTTCGCTCTCGTCCATATAGGCGCAGCGCCCCATTTCCAGCTGTAGCAGATGCACGCCATGCGCCGGATCGGCATAGTGGCGCGTAATGTAGCCGCCCTTGAAGCGCCCATTGGCCGACCACGTCAGGCCGCTGCCGCGCGCCACCGCTTCGGTGGCTGCGAGGATCTCCGGCACGCAGGACAGCCCGCCGTTGTTCCCCAGGTTGAGCGTGGGTAACACCCCCTCGAAGAGCATGGGCAACTCGCTCTCAATGGAATGCGCCTCCCATACCAGCACCCGTCCATGCTGCGCCACCAGGCGTGCGATCTCTTCCTGTAGCGCCGTGTGATAAGGCTTCCAGTACTGTTCGATGCGCGTGGCGATCTCAACCTCGTCCGGTTCATCGGCCGGGTCGGCATAAATCGGTTCGTCGTGGAAGGTAAAAGTCGGGCATAGCGTAGTGGTGTGCTGCCCCGGGTACAGGTTGCTGCCGTCGCAGGAGCGGTTCAGATCAATCACATAGCGCGAGTAATTGGCCTGCAGCACCGATGCGCCCAGCCCGGCGGCCAGTTCGTAGAGACGCGGCAAGTGCCAGTCGGTATCGGGCACGCGGCGGGCCTGCGGACTCAGGCGCGCGGCCAGCTCGGGCGGCAGATATTCCCCACAGTGAGGGATGGAGATGAGCAGCGGCGCATGCCCCTGTCTAAGGGTGAAGATGGAGGGAGTCATATTCTTATCCTTGTGTCATGGATTTGGATTGGCGCCGCCGCGCCCAGATGCCGGCATCCACCAAATTGGCCGGCTGGCGTCCGTGCAACGCATCGATCACCTGCTGCGCGCACTGGCTCGCGGTGGCGATCAGCGCCTCACGCGAAGAGCCGGCCACATGCGGCGTAAGCAACACATTGGGTAGCCCGCACAGCGGCGATTCGGTGGGCAGCGGTTCGTGCTCGAACACATCCAGGCCCGCGCCGAAGAGCCGCCCGCGACTTAGGGCCGCGACCAGCGCCGCCTCGTCAATGAGGCCGCCGCGCGAGGTGTTGATCACGATGGCATCCGGTTTCATGTAGGCCAGCGCGGCCGCATCCAGGGTTCGTGCCGTATCGGCGCGCAGCGGGCGGTGCAACGAGACGACATCGGCCTCGCGCAGCAGCGCCTCAAGGCTTTCCATACGCTGTACGCCGAACGCCGCGAATTCGTCGTCACCCGCGCGCGGCGACCACGCCAACACGCGCATGCCCAGCGCCTGCGCAGCCATCCGCGCGAGTAAACGCCCGGTGCGCCCCCAGCCGACAATGCCGAGCGTCTTGTCGTAGAGCGAAAGCATCTCCACGTCGTACTTGAAACGCCAGTTCCCGCTGCGCGTGGCCGCATCGGCTGCTGCCGCGCGGCGTGCCGTGGCGAGCATCAGCATCAACGCATGCTCAGCCACGGCACGCACATTGGCGTCCGGCGTGTACGCCACCGGAATGCCTGCGGCATGAGCATACGCGACGTCGATCTTGTCGGTGCCGGTGCCATGGTTGGCGATCACTCTCAAGTTCGGCGCCGCGTCGATCAACTGCGCCGGAAAATGGTCGCGCACGATTACCGCATCAGCCGTACCGATCACGTCGGCCAACGCGGCCAGGCCCGGCTCCCGGGGGTACACCACGTTCACGCCCGCCGCCTTGAGTCGTTCGCCGCCGACCGGATGGATCGGCTGGGCGATTACACAGATACTCATCACATAATCTCCTTTACCATGCCCACACTGGCGCCGGATCGCTGCGCCAACACCCGGCCGAGAGCATCAGCGGCATCGCGGAAATCGTTCATGTCCAGGGCTTCTTCCGGATTGTGACTGCCATGCGCGTTGCGCACGAACAGCATCGCCGTCGGGATTCCCCGGTTAGCGAAGATCGCCGCATCGTGGCCGGCGCCGCTGGGCATGACCCGGTAGGGTGCCTTCAGTGCCATCGCCGCATCGCTCAGCGTCGCCTGCAGAGCGGCATCCATCACCGCCGGCTGACTGCCCGACTGCGGGCCAAGCACGAAGCTCACGCCGTATTCGCTCTCCAGTTCCTTGACCACGGCATGGATCTTGCGGTCCATGTGCTGCAGCGTTTCCGGGTGGCGTGAGCGGATGTCGATACAGAAGCGTACCTGTCCGCAAACCTTGCTGAAGTCAGCCTGCACCGCATCGGTGTTGACCTTGCCCAGGGTCAGCGTCAACTCATGGCCCTGCGCCTCCATCTCCGCCCAGCGCTGCTGCAGACGCGTCACCAGCCCGGAGAAGGCCACCACCGCATCCTGACGGAACAGGCGTGGGGTGGCGCCGGAATGCGCATAACGTCCTAGCACCTGCGCTTCGCGGTAGCGTAGGCTGCCGCAAATACCGCTGACCACGCCGAGCGGAATTTCGCCGCCCAACAGTACCGGGCCTTGTTCGATGTGCAGTTCGATGAAACTGTCGATCTGCGCCGGCTGCAGATATCCCTGTCCGGCCGCCACCTTTTGCGGTGCGCCGCCCAGGCGCTCCAAATGCTCGGCCAGCGTCACGCCCGTATCCACTCGGCGGCTCTGCAGCGCGGAAGGCTCCAGGATGCCGAAGGCCGCCTTGCTGCCCACGTACGACACTGGAAACCACGCGCTTTCCTCGGCGCGGATACCTATCACGCACACTCTGTGTCGGGGCCGCACCCCGGCGCTCACCCATGCCGAGAGGATCGCCATACCGGCCACCACACCGGCGGCGCCATCGAAGTTGCCGCCGCACGGTACCGAATCCAGATGCGAGCCGGTCATCACCACCGGCGCTTCCGGATCGCTGCCCGGATAGGTGATATAGAGGTTCAGCGCCGCATCGCGCTGCACCGTCAGCCCCAGGCGTTGCGCCTCGGCAGCCATCAATTCGTGCGCGCGCTGCTCGCCGGCGCCATAGGGATCGCGAGTGATGCCGCGCCCGTCGAAACCGCAGTCTCGCAGCGCAGTAAAAAGTTTTTCAGCCAGTTCCATGTCTGGCGCTAAATTGAGATTGGTCAACACGATCACTCCAAGGCTACAGCGGCGGGATCCCAGTGTCGCCCCGGCACCGCGGCGATAAGCTGCTGCGTATAAGGAGCCACCGGGGCATTGAAGATTTGCGTCGGCACGCCCTGCTCGACGATGCGTCCACGGTGCATAACAAGCAAGCGGTCGCAGATGTGAGCAGCCACGCGCAGATCGTGTGTCACGAAGATCAACGCCAGATTCATTTTGCGCTGTACATCACGCAGCAGGCGCAGCACCTGGGCCTGCACCGATACATCAAGGGCCGATACCGATTCGTCGGCCACAATGAGCTGCGGCTCCAGCGCCAAGGCACGGGCGATGCCGATGCGCTGGCGCTGCCCACCGGAAAATTCATTGGGATAGCGCGAGAAGGCGGAAGCCTCCAGCTCCACCAGTTCCAGCAGTTCGCGCGCCCGGGCTTCCGCATGATGGCGCGGCACGCCGTTGGCCACCGGGCCGTCGCAGAGGATCTTGCCCACCGTCTGGCGCGGATTAAGCGAGGCGAACGGATCCTGGAAAATCATCTGGATCGAAGAGCGTAGCGGGCGGAACTGCGATTCCGAGAGCTTGGCGATATCCTGACCGTGGAACAACATCTGCCCGCTATCGATATCGGTGAGCTTGAGCAAACAGCGGCCGATGGTCGATTTGCCGGAGCCTGATTCGCCGACGATGCCCACCGTCTCGCCATGCATCACCTTGAACGACACCCCGTCGACGGCGTGCACCACGCGCCGGGGTTTGAACCAGCCGCCGCCGCCGCGATAGGTCTTACGCAGCTCGCGCACCTCCAGCACCACATGATTCTGTCCCGACGGCATTTCGTGCGGCGCAGCGCGACCGTGCGGCACCGAGCCGATCAAACGGCGCGTGTAAGGGTGCTGCGGGCGATTAAGCACGTCGTCCGCCGGTCCCTGCTCCACAAGCAGGCCCTTTTCCATGACCGCGACATGATCGGCGATCTCCGCCACTACGCCAAAATCGTGCGTTACGAACATCACCGCCATGCCTTTTTCGCGCTGGATGCGCGCGATCAGTTCGAGGATCTGCGCCTGCGTGGTGACGTCCAGCGCAGTGGTCGGTTCATCGGCGATCAGCAGCTTCGGCTCCAACGCCAGCGCCATCGCGATCACCACGCGCTGACGTTGCCCGCCGGAGAGACGGAAAGGCCAGCTGTGGCGGATCTGCTCAGGCTCCGGAAGGCCGACGAATTCAAGCAGTTCGAGCACGCGGCGCTCCGCCTCGGCTCCCGGATAGGATTTGTGCACGCGCATCACCTCGGCGATCTGATCGCCTACCGTCATCAGCGGGTTGAGCGCCGAGAGCGGCTCCTGGAAAATCATCGCCATATCCTTGCCGCGCATGGCGCGCAGCTTTTCCTCTGGCTGACGCAGCAGATCCAGGCCGGCCAGGAGGATCTCGCCGCTCTCCGGCGTGAGATAGGATGGCAGCAGGCCCATGATGGCATTCGCGCTCATGGATTTGCCCGAGCCGGATTCGCCGACCACGCAGAGGATCTCACCGGGATGGATGTCGTAATTAAGACCCTGCACAGCATACGGTCGATCGCCGCCGCGCGGCAGCGCGATGGAAAGATTGCGGATGGAAAGCAATGGCTCCTGGCCGGCGGCGCGTTGCGGCGCCGCAATGTTGTTATCACTCATGATTTAACGCTCCGCTCAGGCGCCGCGCTTACGCAGTTGGGGGTTGAGGGCATCGTTGAGACCTTCGCCGATGAGATTGATCGCCAGCACCGTGAGCATGATGAACAGACCCGGCCACAGGCTCATCCAGGGCGCTTCACGCAACATCGTGCGGGCGGCCCCGATCATGAAGCCCCAGCTCATGTAGTTGCGATCGCCCAGTCCGAGAAAGGACAACGAGGATTCCACCAAGATCGCCGTGGCCGTCATCAACGAGGCGGTGACGATGATCGGCGAAGCGGCGTTAGGCAGGATCTGCGTGAAGATGATACGCCCCGGCACCTGCCCGATGACGATGGCGGCCTGCACGAACTCGCGCTGCTTTAGACTCATGAACTCGCTGCGCACCAGCCGCGCCACCGGCGGCCAGGAGACTACCGCGATGGAGGCGACGATGGAAAGCGTGGAAGGCTTGAAAATCGCCACCAGAACCAGGGCCATAGCCAGATGCGGGATGGTCTGGAAGAACTCGGTGAAGCGCATCAGCACGTCGTCGAGCCAGCGGCCATAGTAGCCGGCGATGGCGCCGATGAAGATGCCCACCACCACCGCCACGGCGGTCGAGACAATGCCGATGAGCAGCGATACGCGCGCCCCATAGGCCAACCCTGCGGCCAAATCGCGGCCAAGCATGTCGGTGCCCAGCGGGTAATCCAGATTGGTGAAGGGCGGGATCAGCGGCTCGGCCACCATCATCCAGGGCGAATCGGTATAGAAGAACGAGGCGAAGATCGCCATAAGGATCACCAGCAGCAGGATCACCAGCCCGACGGCGGCCCCACGGTTGGATAGGAAATGGATAAAAAACTTTTTCATAGAATCAGCCTTACTGGATCCGAGGATCGATGAAGCGATAGATGAGATCGGTGATAAGGTTGAAGATCACCACCATAGTTGAGGTCATCAGGAACACCCCAAGGAGGAGTTGATAATCACGCTGGATCAACGAATCGAACATCAGGCGGCCGATGCCGGGCCAGCCGAACACCGTCTCGGTGAGCACCGCGCCGCCTGCCATCTGGCCGAGCTGGATGCCGGCGAAAGTCACCACCGGCAGCAGCGCATTGCGTAGCGCGTGGCGGCCGATGATCTCGCCCACCGGTACGCCCTTGGCGCGCGCCGTCTTGATGAAATCCTGGCCGAGCACCTCAAGCATCGAGGCCCGCACCAGCCGGGCGTACACCGACATGAAGAAGCAGCCCAGCGAAAGCGTCGGCAGGATCAAGTGCAGACCCACATCCTTGATCCGCGCCCAGCCATGCAAGCCGCCGGCCACGGTTTCCATGCCGAAAGCGGGCAACCAGCCAAGCTGCAATGAAAAGAAGATGATGGCCAGCAGCGCCAGCCAGAATTGCGGGGTAGCGTATACCACCAGCGCCAACGTCATGATCACGCTGTCTAGCCATTGATATTTGCCGCGGTATCGCGCCCGCGAGGCGATCACGCCGGCGAGCACGCCGAAGATCACCGAAAACAGAAAGGCGCAGACCATCAGCAGAAGCGTGGCCGGAAGGCGATCGAGGATCAGGTCCAGCACGGGAAGGCGTTCTCGATAGGAAAAACCCAGATCGAAATGAGCCATTCCCTTCAGATAGGTGCCGAGCTGGACGTACACCGGCTGATCCAGCCCGAACTGATGGCGCAACTGTTCGACATAGGCCGGATCGGAGGAGCCGGACTCACCGGCCAGCACAGCGGCGGGATCCCCTGGCGCCAATCGGATCAACATGAAATTGATGATCACCACGCCAAGCACAACCAGGATCGCCTTTCCCATGCGAGCAACCAGGAAGGACAATGTATTCATACAATTAGATCCTAAAAACAGTGATTCATGGCCCCGCAACGCCATGCGCTTCCGCGCCGCGGGGTTCAACACAGGAACTACGCATACCGTCTCGGCTTACTTGTCCATCCATACATCGGCAAAGTTGTCGTTCACACCGGTGGCGCTGGTGATCATGTTATGCACCTTTTGGCTGTACAGCGTGGGGATCACCAGCTCGAACAGATAGCCATTGGCCACATCATCAACCAGTTGCTTCTGGATGGCGGAGTAAAGCCTCTGGCGTTCGTTTTCCGAGGTGGAGGAGGCTGCCTCATCCCACATTTTGTCGAGCGTCGGATTGCGGTAGCCCTGGTTGTTGACGAAGGCCGATCCCTTGACGATGTTGCGCGTCAGGTACAGGCGGGCCACGCCGAGCGCCGGGTCGCCGTACTGCGAGGTGTAGCTGAAGGTTAGGTCGAAGTCGAAGTTCGAAACGCGATTGGCCCAGGTGCCGGCATCCGCCGATTCTATCTCCACTTGAAAGCCAAGCTGCTGGAGGCATTGGCGGGTGTATTCGGTGAGGCGATCCCACGCGGCGCCATACGGATAGGCCAGGATCTTGATCGGCGTCTTGGAGACATCGACACCGGATTCTTTGATCAGCTCACGCGCCTGCTTGATATCGAATGGATACTTGCGGACGTTCGGCTCGTAGAATGGTGTGGCCGAGGAGATGGGGCCGGTGGCGACCTTACCCAGACCGAAGAAGATGTTCTTGACCACGAAATCGCGGTTGATCGCCATCATCACTGCCTGGCGTACCTTGATGTTGTCAAAGGGTTTGCGATCGAAGTTCATCTGGATGTAGGCCTGTTTGGCGAACATCTCCCAGCCCTCGGTGGAATACTTCACGCCAGGCAGCTTGCTCAGACGGCCGACATCGACGCCGTCGATGTCGTTGGCGCTAACCATCTGCACGTCGCCGCGTTCAAAGGCCAGGGCGCGCGAGGCGGCATCCGGGATCACGTTGAAGACAACGCTGTCCAGATAAGGCTTGCCCTTCTCCCAGTAGTTCGGGTTGCGCTCAAGGATCACGTAGGAGCCCTTTTTCCACTCCTTAAACATGAAGGGGCCTGTGCCGATCGGGTGCTGGTTGGCGGGGTTACTCTTGTAATCCGTGCCGTCATAGATGTGTTTGGGCACCATCGGCATGTTGTCGCTGACAAAAGATTTGAGGAACGGGGCGAATGGCTCTTTGAGACGGATCTCCACCTCGGTCGGCGAGAGCGCCTTCACTGAATCAACGAATTGATCGATAATCACACGCGCCCGCGGGTGTTCGGAACGCAGGAATTTATCGATGGAAAACACCACGTCATCCGCCGTGAAGGGCTCGCCGTCCTGCCATTTGACGTCGCTCTGCAGCTCGAAGGTGTACACTTTGCCATCCTCCGAGATGGTCCAGGACTTAGCGAGACAGGGAATCGGCTTGAGATCCGGCGTCCAGCGCAGGAGGCTTTCGTAAATCTTGCCAGCCACAAGCTGCGTCGGGGATTGCTGGTTGAGTCCCAGCATCAACGTGGGCGGCTCTGGTGTCACGATGGTGCGCAACACCCCGCCGTGCAACGGTTCGCTGGCCTCACTTGTAGTGCTCAAACCGACACAGAGCGCCAGCGCGCCGGCCAATCCTTTCAGAAGGCCGACTTTGCGACCCGGATGATGAATGCTAGACATAATTGGGCTTTCTCATTCAAAGGTTAAGGAAGGGGAAAAAACTCATCGGCATCCGCACCGCCATTACGGCGTTCGGACCTCGATTCCTTCGGCCAGCAGGGCCGAGCGAATGTGGGCGGCAAAGTTCGCCGCGCCGGCTTGGTCGCC
Organism: Brenneria goodwinii; assembly: GCF_002291445.1. Classification (NCBI taxonomy): domain Bacteria; kingdom Pseudomonadati; phylum Pseudomonadota; class Gammaproteobacteria; order Enterobacterales; family Pectobacteriaceae; genus Brenneria; species Brenneria goodwinii. The sequence continues at coordinate 3,441,444 of NZ_CP014137.1, forward strand.
ATGGATGCACAGGGTGTCGGCGTCAATCGGCACACGTTTGCCGGAGAGTGCCGTGACTGTGCCGGTATGCACCATCTGGAGAACCTGCGCAATGGCTTGATCGACATCCTCGATCATCGCGTTGGGCAGGTTGCGTGGCGTAAGCGTGCCATCGTCCTGATAGCTACGGTCGGCATACACTTCGTAGACCACCGGCAGGCCACGTTCGCGCACGGCCTGCGCCATGTTCGCATTGGCGACGTACACCGGCAGAGTGGCGTCAATGTCATACACCGCCTGCGCCACTGCGCGGGCCATCTCGGGTTGGCGCGCCGTCATGCCGTAGAGCGCGCCATGCGTCTTCACGTGATGCAGGCTGCCGCCCTGGGCGCGGGCCACGCCATACAGCGCGCCCACCTGATAGGCTACAAGGGCGTACACCTGGCTCGGCGCCAGCGCCATCTCGCGGCGCCCAAAACCCTGCAGGTCAGGCAGACCGGGATGCGCGCCGATAGCCACGTTGCAGGCCAGCGCGCGGCGCACCGTTTCCAGCATGACATCGGGGTCGCCCGCGTGAAATCCACAGGCGATGTTGGCCGAGCTTATGTATTGCATGAGCAGTGCGTCGTCGCCCATGTTCCAGGCACCGAAACTCTCGCCCATGTCGCAATTGATATCGATTGATGCCACTGTCGCCTCTCCTACGTATTGCATTCCTGCCTATTGCCTTGCCGCCTGTTGCGTTGCCAACAAGTGCGTCACCCCAATCTTGCTCAGCGCCGCAGCGCTTCCGCCGCCCTGTCCGCCAGCGCCGCCAGTTTTCGGCAACGCGCTAACCACAGCGTTTCCGCCGCATCCTGCCCGATCTGCGTAAAGCGCAGCGCCTCGCCAGGCACGCGCTGCGCCAGCGCCGGCAGATCCACACCGGCCACCGTGGCAATCTTCGGATAGCCCCCGGCGCTCTGGCGATCCGCCATCAGGACAATGGGATTACCATCCGGCGGCACCTGCACGGTGCCGAACACCGTCGCCTCGGAAACCACTTCCAGCGGTGCGCGCAAGCCCAAGGGCGGCCCCTGCAGGCGAAGCCCTTGCCGATCCGAGTCCGCCTGCATGACAAAATCATTTGCCGTCAGCGCCGCCTGTGCCGCCGCATCGAAGGCCGCCCAATGCGCTCCGCACACCATGCGTAACGGCATCTCCTCACGCGGCGCGGTATCGGCATCGATTTCCGGCGCCAGCAGCACCGGCAACGAGCTGTTCACCATACGTATCTCGATCGGCAGCCTGTCGCCGACGGACGCAAACCCCACCGCATCGCCGGCGGCCAGCGCTCGCCCCTCAACGCCGCCGAAGCGAGCGCGCAGATTGGTGCTGCGGCTGCCTAACACCGGCGCCATGCTTGGTGCGCCGCGTACCGCTAGATATAGGCGAGCGCCGCGCTGGCGCGGCCCTACTTCCAGCAGCGTGCCGCGCCGCAGTAGAATGGCGCGGTCATACGGCAGCGCTACGCCAGCGGCGCTCACCTGCATGCGCGCACCGCACAGAGCGATCACGGTGTTTTCCGTAAAGCGCAGGCACGGCCCAGTGAGCGTGCATTCAAGCACGGCGGCATCCGGCGCATTGCCCACCAACGCATTGGCTACCGAGTGGGCCCACTCATCCATCGGCCCCCCGACCGGTACGCCATATTTCTGGAAACCGCGCCGCCCGCTATCCTGAAAAGTAGTCAGAAACCCCGGACGCTCGATGTGCATGACATTCATGGGCGCGGCTCCAGTAGCGTGACGAATTCCTCGGCAGATACCGGACGGAAGCGAATGCGATCGCCCAGGCGCAGGCGCACCGGCGGATCGTTGGTCAGATCGAACATGTTCCATGGCGTCCGCGCGATCACCTGCCAGCCGCCTGGCGAAGCGTTTTGATAGATCGAGGTGAGACCGTTGGCAATCGCCACCGAGCCGGCCTCCACGCATGTGCGCGGGGTGGCCCGGCGGCCAATGCCGAGGCAAGCATCCATCGGCCCTGAAAACGAATTACCGGGCGAGAAGAAGAAGGCATACACCGTCATCTCGCGGCTGCTGTGCAGCGCCACCACTTCCTTGGCGGAAATACCGGCAAACCGCGCCACCGCTTCCAGATCCGGCCCAAACTCTCCGCCATAGCAGGCCGGGATCTCAATCTGTCGCGCAGTCATTTGCATCGTCGTCAATTCCTCCCGGAGTAGCCCACGCAGCAGCGTCATAAGTTGCGCAGAAGGCAAACCCTGCGCACCGTCAAACACCTCCGGCCGGTACTGCACAGCCACTGTAGTGAAGGCCGGCACCACCTCTTCCACGCCGGGCAGTGCCGCAGCCGCCACCCGCGCCGTAATGGCGTGAACCCATGCGATGACCTCTTCATCGAGCCGCTCGCCGATGCGGATCAGCACGCAACGCTCACCCACCGGCTCCAGCACACAGTCTTCGGCACTGAATGTATTCATGACCGCTCCTCAGTCCCGCACCAGCGCGGTACAAGCCTCGACGATGAGTTCGCAGGCACGTTCGAGCCGATCATCGGCCAGCGCATAACTCACGCGTAAATACGGCGCCAGCCCGAAGGCCGTACCCGGCACCACGGCCACGCCAACGCGCTCAAGCAAATAACGCGTCATATCTTCATCATTAGCGATAATCTCGCCGGCCGGCGTTTTCATACCAATGGCGCCGGCGCAATTCACATACAGGTAGAAGGCCCCTTGCGGTGCTTCCGGCACACGCAGCACCGGGGCCGCCCGCCGCAGGATGCGCAGAGCCAGATCGCGGCGCACGCGCAAGCGCGCACGCCAGTCATCAAGAAAATCCTGCGGGCCATCCAGCGCGGCCTGCGCCGCCACCTGGCTAATCGAAGAGGGATTGCTGGTGCTCTGCGACTGCAGTAGCGCCATCGCCTTGATTAGCCATTCGGGTCCGCCCGCGTAACCCAGGCGCCAACCCGTCATCGCATAAGTCTTGGAGACGCCGTTAATCGTCAGCGTACGATCGCGCATATCTGGCGCGGCCTGCGCAAAGGAGACGAACTCGCCCTCGAATACGATCTCCTCATAAATATCGTCGGCCATCACCATCATCGCCGGATGCCGGCACACCACATCAGCCAGGGCGCGCAGCTCGTCGGCGGTATACAGTGCCCCTGAGGGATTGCATGGCGCATTCAGGATCAGCCAGCGCGAAGAGGGCGTCACGGCAGCGGCCAGCAACGAAGGCGTGAGCTTGAATTGAGTCGCCTCTTCCGGCGTCACCTGCACCGGCACGCCGCCGGCGATCTTCACCATCTCGGAGTACGACACCCAGTACGGCGCCACCACGATTACTTCATCGCCGGGATTGAGCGTGGCGAGCAACGCATTGAAGAGGATCTGTTTGGCACCGGTAGCCGCGATGATTTCCGCCGGCTTGTATCCCAGCGCATTGTCGCGGGTGAATTTGCGCGCAATCGCCGCCTTCAGCGAAGGCGTACCACCCACATTCGTATAGCGTGTGTGGCCTTCGTTCATGCCGCGGATCGCCGCATGCTGGATGTGCGCCGGGGTATCGAAATCCAACTCGCCGACACTCAGGCTGATGATCGTCCGGCCCTCGGCCGCCAGTCGGCGGGCCACCTCGGTGATCGCCACCGTGGCCGAGGGACTCGCATTCTTGACGCGGTCAGACAGGATCGCACAAAATTTTTTCTCTGCTCTGGACACGGCTCGTTGCTCTTGAAATGAACTATCGAAAAGTGATATCCAAACTGGACACCAGTGGTATACCACTTGTAAGCAACTTGCATGCCAGATTGAGATGAGGTAATCTTTGCCCATCAACATCAAAAGAACAGATCATGGAACACAAGGAAATTCCCGAGGAAGTAGACGTCGACGCAGGCGAGAATAACGCCACGAAGGGCTTGGGCAACCAGGTCTACGACGAGCTAGTGGCCCTGATCCTGTCGCGCAAACTGCGCCAGGGCGAACAAATCCAGGAACGCGCGCTGGCACTGCGCCTGAACGTTTCTCGCACGCCGCTGCGCGAGGCCATGCACCGCCTCGAAGGCGAACGCGTGCTTGAGCGCAACTCCAGCAACCGCCTGTTTGTGCGGCTGGTTTCCATCCAGGAAATCATGGAGATCCTGCACGTACGCCGGATGCTCGAAGCCGATGCAGCCACCCGCGCCACCGGACACATTCCGCAAACGCGTCTGCTTGCCCTGCGCGAGCGCATCGAAGCCCTCACCGCCGCGGCCGACCCCACTCCCGCAGACTTCTACGAGGTGGATACCTCGCTGCACGAGCTCATCCTCGAATATTGCGAAAACACCCTGCTCGCCAGCATCATCGCGGATCTGCGCCTGAAAACCCGCATGTTCTCCCCCAAACATCTGGAAAAGGCGCGCGGCCCTGCCGTCTGCGAGGAGCATCTGGCTATCGTCGACGCCCTTATCCGGAGCGACTCAGCCGCCGCGGCAGCGGAAACTATTCGTCACATCAATAACATACGGCAGTCCATCATCGACAAGCTGTCTGCCGTGTAAACCAGATCGGCGTCCCCCGCCCCGGGCCGCCGCCGCACTCACCGATACAGTCTCCGGACAAAAAACTGCCTTTTTCCACCCGCCGCCCATCGTGGAAAACCACCTCTATGCGCCAGCTTGGTTCAGGGGTGTCATATCGTGGTGCATCTTTTGCACCCGGAGGAGGAAATACCCGCCTCAGACAATGTGACTTTTTATCCCTCTAGACGATAAACCGGAGCAAGCCCAGCTTGGTTTTTTCCCGATCCGGTATGCTCTACGCTGTCTTTCGACGTAAAACGCCGTAGCTCAAGGTCGGTGAGGGGCACTGTGTATAGATCCGAAGAAGAATTGATATCCGATACACATCACCATGCACATTAATGTATAGATTTGGGTAGAACGTAGTAGACGTTGAGATAATCAGGATTTGAGGAACGGCTTGTAATTACTGGGTTTAGTTGACTTTACTAGACTTGGGGATAAGTGTGTTTGGAGCGAGTGAAGGGAATCGAACCCTCGTATAGAGCTTGGGAAGCTCTCGTTCTACCATTGAACTACACTCGCGGGGAAAGCGCGCTTGGCATTATAGCGCTATCCTGTTGCCGGGCAAGCAAAAATCCTGACAAGACGTTCAGCTTTTAACCAATCGCAGAGACACGGACTTAAAAAGCGTCTTTGGGTTTATTGCCGCTATATCGGCGTTATCGCCCGTACCCGGCGAAAGCGGCAGGCATATAGGATCTTCTTTACGCAAAATCCGCGTTAGGCTGCGCGCTAGTCCCTTTTTTATTATCCTTGGATAGTTGAAAAACGGATGAGAAAACAGGTAATTGTAACTGACTGGATTTTCTTACTTTATTTTATGGCAGGATGAAATGAAAAAACGCTTAATCGGTATCGTCGGGCTGGTGTTGCTCACCAGCGCTTTTTCGGCAGCAGCCAGCAATTGTATTGAAACGCGAGCCGGCATTGATATGGGCTCGGGCAGCACCAAGATCCAGGTGGCTCAGGTGGATATTTGCCGGCAGATTCTGGGAAAAATGTTGTATGAAGATCAACGGCCGATTGCCTTTAACGCCGATCTGTCCAAATCTGCCGATAACCAACTCAGCACAGCGATCCAGCAACAAGGGCTTGCGGCGCTGAATGAGCTGGTGACGAAGGCAAGGACGTTCCATCCACAGCGCATCAGCGGCGTGGCGACGGCGGTATTCCGTTCTGCCGCCAACGGCCAACAGGTCATTGATTACTTTAACCAGCAAGCGAATATAACGCTTAAAATCATTTCGCAGCAACAGGAAGCCGAACTGGGTTTTCTGTCGGCGAAAGCGGCGCTGCGTGATGAGTCCCTCAACAATAACGACCTGTTGGTTTGGGATATTGGCGGCGGTTCAATGCAAATGACCGCCTTACGTCAGCAAAACGGACAAACGGTTACCGATACCTATCAGGGTAAACTGGCTTCGGTCACGCTAAAAGATTTCATCACCGGCGTACTGCAAAATAAAGATTACACCGCAGACAGCACGCCCAATCCCATCGGCTCGCTGCGCAACACCGTACTGCGCTACGTGAGTTTTTATGCGCGTACCCATGTTAGCCCGCAGATCAAAGAAGATGTGAAAACCCGCCGCGTAATTGGTATTGGCGGCGTGCATGGTTTTTCCATCAAGGCGCAGATAAAACCGGCGGCCAACACCTATACGCTGGCCGAGCTGGATCGCATATCAAAAAATCAGGTCTGGAAAGGAGATTCGGAACTGGTCGGGGATTACCGCAATACCGACGTCAGCAACCTGTTGCTGGTGGAAGGATTCATGCAGGCGCTGGGGATCTCTCAGGTGACTATCGTCAAGGCCAATCTCATCCAGGGCATATTGCTGCAATAATCAGGCGGATTCATTCACCGCTCTGCAATTTACTGACTAAAACGGCGCCGTCATTCGGCGCCGTTTTTTACTACATCAGTTCGCCGTCGGCGAGATTATTTCTGCGGGCGCATCGCCGGGAACAGAATAACGTCGCGGATGGTATGGCTGTTGGTAAACAGCATAATCATACGGTCGATACCGATGCCCAGACCGGCGGTTGGCGGTAAACCGTGTTCCAGCGCGGTCACGTAGTCTTCATCGTAGAACATCGCTTCATCATCGCCCGCGTCTTTGGCGCTCACCTGCTGCGCGAAACGCTCGGCCTGATCTTCCGCGTCATTCAGCTCGGAGAAGCCGTTGCCGATTTCACGGCCGCCGATGAAGAATTCAAAGCGATCGGTGATTTCCGGATTCAGATCGTTGCGGCGCGCCAGCGGCGAGACTTCCGCCGGGTATTCGGTAATGAAGGTCGGCTGAATCAGATTGCTTTCCGCCGTTTCTTCAAAGATCTCGGTAACGATGCGGCCCAGGCCCCAGCTTTTCTCGATCTTGATGCCCAGAGACTGCGCAATGGCGGTGGCTTTATCCAGATCGTCCAAATCGGCGACGTCGGTTTCCGGACGATATTTGCAGATCGCTTCGCGCATGGTCAGCTTCTCAAACGGCTTGCCGAAGTCGAAAGTCTGATCGCCATATTCGATCGTCGTGGTGCCCAATACATCCTGAGTCAGCGTACGGAACAGGTTTTCCGTCAGTACAATCAGGTCTTTATAATCGGCATACGCCATATAAAGTTCCATCATGGTGAATTCGGGGTTATGACGCGGGGAGATGCCCTCATTGCGGAAGTTGCGGTTAATTTCGAATACGCGTTCGAAGCCGCCCACCACCAGACGTTTCAGATACAGTTCCGGTGCGATACGCAGATACATATCGATATCCAGCGCATTGTGATGGGTGACGAACGGACGCGCCGCCGCGCCGCCGGGGATCACCTGCATCATCGGCGTTTCCACTTCCATAAAACCGTGATCGACCATAAAGCGGCGGATCGCCGCCATCACCTGGGAACGGATACGGAAAGTATGGCGGGATTCCTCATTGGCGATCAGGTCCAGATAGCGCTGACGATAGCGGGTTTCCTGATCGGCCAGGCCGTGGAATTTATCCGGCAGCGGACGCAGCGCCTTGGTCAACAAACGCAGTTCGGTACAGTGTACGGAAAGCTCGCCGGTTTTGGTTTTGAATAGCTTGCCGCGCGCGCCGAGAATGTCGCCCAAATCCCACTTTTTGAACTGCTCGTTGTAAATGCCTTCCGCCAAATCATCGCGGGATACGTACAGTTGAATGCGTCCGCCAACGTCCTGCAACGTGACGAAAGAGGCTTTACCCATGATACGGCGCGTCATCATGCGGCCGGCGACGGTGACTTCGATATCCAGCGCTTCCAGCTCTTCATTCTCTTTGCCGTCGTATTCGGCATGCAGAACATCGGACGTACTGTTACGGCGGAAATCATTCGGAAACGCGATGCCATGTTCACGCAGCGCAGCCAGCTTCTCACGACGCGATTTCAGTTCGTTATTAAGTTCCTGCGCCTGATCGGCACCCTGTGATTGTGATTCAGCCATGAGAATTCCTTATAACCCCGCTTTTAAACTTGCTTCAATAAATTTATCCAGATCGCCATCCAGCACCGACTGGGTATTGCGCGTTTCGACTCCGGTACGTAAATCTTTGATGCGTGAATCATCCAGTACGTAGGAGCGAATCTGGCTTCCCCAGCCGATATCCGACTTGGTGTCTTCCATCGCCTGTTTCTCAGCATTTTTCTTTTGCATCTCAAACTCGTACAGCTTGGCTTTCAACTGTTTCATCGCCTGATCTTTGTTTTTATGCTGAGAACGGTCATTCTGACACTGCGTCACAATGTTGGTCGGAATGTGGGTGATACGCACCGCCGATTCCGTACGGTTAACGTGCTGACCGCCGGCGCCGGAGGCGCGGTAAACATCAATACGCAGGTCGGCGGGATTGATTTCGATATCAATGTCGTCATCCACTTCGGGATAGACGAAAGCGGAGCTGAATGAGGTGTGACGGCGGCCGCCCGAGTCAAACGGACTTTTACGCACCAGGCGATGAACGCCGGTTTCGGTACGCAGCCAGCCAAACGCGTAGTCGCCCATGATTTTGATGGTGGCGGATTTGATGCCGGCGACTTCGCCGTCGGATTCTTCAATCACTTCGGTTTTAAAGCCTTTGGCTTCCGCCCAGCGCAGGTACATACGCAACAGCATGCTGGCCCAGTCCTGCGCTTCCGTACCGCCGGACCCCGCCTGGATATCAAGATAACAGTCAGCGCTATCGTATTCGCCGGAGAACATGCGGCGAAATTCAAGCAGCTCAAGTTTCTTTTCCAGCGTGTCCAGTTCGGCGCTGGTTTCATTAAAGGTGTCTTCGTCGTCTTCTTCCACCGCCAGCTCAAGCAGGCCGGCGACATCTTCCAGTCCTTGCGTCATTTGATCGATGGTATCGACGATGGCTTCCAGCGAGGAACGTTCTTTACCCAGCGTCTGCGCCCGCTCCGGATCGTTCCAGACATCGGGCTGCTCCAGCTCGGCGTTTACTTCTTCGAGGCGTTCTTTCTTGGCATCATAGTCAAAGATACCCCCTAAGGACGGCCGTACGTTCAGACAGGTCCTGAATGCGGTTTTTTACCGGATTGATTTCAAACATGATTTTTATGATCTTACGTTAAGTCGTAGATGATGGAATAGATTCAAACCGCCTATTCTAACGGATTAAGCGCCGGGTTTATATACCCCGCATCCATTCCCCTATAGCGGCCATAAATGCTGGATCAGGAGTTGCACCGAACGCCTGCCGCGATACTCATTCACATCCAGCTTGTACGCCAGCTCCGCCTCCCGCACGCTGCTGTCGGGCCACAGCAGCGTATCCACATTAAACGCGATGCCATCCAGCAGCGGGCCGCCGTTTACTGGTTCCACCATCACTTTCAGGTGGCGCTCTCCCACCAGTTTCTGTTGCAGAATACGGAAACGTCCGTCAAATGTCGGCTCAGGAAAAGACTGCCCCCACGGCCCCGCATCGCGCAGCATTTCCGCCGTGGACAGGCACAAATCGGGTAGCGCCAGTTCGCCGTCCGACCAGATAATCCCTTCCAGTTGGGACGCGTCCAGCCACTCGCCCACCAGTTCGCCAAAACGCAAGCGAAACTCATCAAACTGACTCTCCACCAGTGAAAGGCCCGCCGCCATGGCATGCCCGCCGAATTTCAGCATCAACCCCGGATACAGCGTATCCAGCCGCTCCAGCGCGTCGCGCAGATGCAATCCGGCAATCGACCGCCCGGATCCTTTCAGGATACCGTCGCCCGCAGGGGCAAAAGCGATCACCGGACGATGAAACCGCTCCTTAATCCGCGACGCCAGAATGCCCACCACGCCCTGATGCCATTCCGGGTGGTACATCGCCAGCCCATAGGGCAATTCAGCACGGCTGTGCTCCAACGATTCGCACAGACGCAGCGCTTCAACCTGCATTCCCTGCTCAATTTCACGGCGCGTTTGGTTCAGGGCATCCAGATCGTTCGCCAGCATACGCGCCTGCGTAATGTCGTCACTCAGCAGCAACGCCACGCCAATCGACATATCGTCAAGCCGTCCGGCGGCGTTCAGTCGCGGCCCAAGCGCGAAACCGAGATCGCTGGCGACCAGTTGGCCCGCATCGCGATTAGCCACTTCCAGCAGCGCGCGGATGCCGGGACGACACTTTCCGGCCCGAATACGGTTCAGCCCCTGCGCCACCAGAATGCGATTATTGGCGTCCAGCGGCACCACATCCGCCACCGTGCCCAACGCCACCAGATCCAGCAATTCGGCCAGATTGGGTTCGGTCAGCATATTTTGACTAAACCAGCCGCTTTCACGCAGCCGCGCCCGCAGCGCCATCATCAGGTAAAAGGCCACGCCAACTCCCGCCAGCGCTTTCGACGGGAAAGCGCAGTCGCGCAGGTTGGGATTAATCATGGCATCGGCGACGGGCAGCGTTTCTCCCGGCAGATGGTGGTCGGTAACCAGTACGGCAATACCGCGCCGGTGCGCTTCGTCCACGCCATCGAGAGAGGAAATACCGTTATCCACCGTGATGATGACCTCCGCCCCTAGCGCAGCCGCCTGCGCCACGACCTCCGGACTTAGCCCGTAGCCGTCATCAAAGCGGTTCGGCACCAAATACTTGACGTTGACGCCGCCCATACTGCGCAGCGCCAGCACCGTCAGCGCGGTACTGGTTGCGCCATCGGCGTCAAAATCGCCGACAATAACGATACGCCGCCGGTCCGCCAGCGCCTGTTGCAGAAAATCAACCGCTCGCTCAATACCATTCAGCAGCCGATAATCCAGTAAGCCGCGCAGGCTACGCTCCAGTTCCCGAGCGCCTTTAATGCCGCGTTGCGCATACAGACGACGCAACAGCGGCGGCATGGTCATCGGTAAATCAATATCTTCCGCCAGAGGACGCCGGCGGAGTTGAGTTATCAATTCCACGGCGTTATCAACCACCCGTCTTCATCGACGCCTTATGCGCATTCAACATCGCCAACATCTCTTTCGGCTCCTGATAGCCAGGCACCACCATGCCATCTTCCAACACAATCGCCGGAGTTCCTTTAACGCCGAACTGAATGCCAAGCTGGTAATGCGCATCAATGTTGGTTTTGCAGGTTGCCGGTGATATTTCATCCCCTTTCATGGCGTCATCAAACGCCTTGTTACGGTTGGCGACGCACCAGATGGACTGCATATCCTTCTCGGTCCGAGAATTCGTGCCCTGACGCGGGAATGCCAGATAGCGCACGGTAATGCCCAACGCGTTGTAATCTTTCATCTGCTCATGCAGCTTCTGGCAATAACCGCAGGTGATATCGGTAAACACGGTTATCACGTATTTTTCCTGCGCGGCTTTATAGACGATCATCTGATCCTGCAACGCGTCCATTTTTCCTTTCAGGATCTGATTCGTCACGTTCACCGGCACGTTGCCGCTAATGTCGTATAACGGCCCCTGGATAAGATGCTTGCCGTCCTCGCTGATATAAAATACGCCGCTATCCGTCAGCACGGTTTTCATACCGGCCAGCGGCGCGGGTTGAACCTCGGCATCCTGCATTCCCAGGCGGGCCATCGTTTGTTTGATCGCCGCATCATCGGCATGGGCAAAACCTGCCGCCGTTGCCGCCAATAGAGAAAGCAGTAGTAACCCTTTTTTCATTTCATCAATCCTGTTTCGATAAATACGCCGTGATAATCCGCGATGACCGGCGACTTGCCGTCTGCCGTTTATCAATCAATTCGTTACGCCCGTGGGTGATGACGCTGATGGAGCTGTTTCAGCCGTTCTGTCGCCACATGGGTGTAAATCTGCGTGGTGGAAAGATCGCTGTGCCCCAGTAACATCTGCACGACGCGTAAGTCCGCGCCGTGATTCAATAAATGAGTGGCAAATGCGTGACGCAGCACGTGCGGAGACAATTTTTCGCTATCGATCGACGCCAGAATCGCATAGTGCTTGATGCGATGCCAGAAAGTCTGACGCGTCATCTGTTGCGCCCGGCTGCTGGGGAACAATACATCCAGCGTTTGCCCATTGAGCAACCACGGCCGTCCGTATTCCAGATACTGTTCGATCCAATACACGGCTTCTTCGCCCAGCGGCACCAGACGTTCCTTATTTCCTTTCCCGATCACCCGCACCACGCCCTGCCGCAGGCTGACGTCGCTAAGCGTCAGCCCCACCAGTTCAGAGACGCGCAGCCCGGTGGCATACAATACCTCAAGCATGGCTTTATCGCGCAATTCCAGCGGTTGATCAACGCTGGGCGCGTTAAGCAACGCATCGACCTGGGCTTCGCTCAAATCTTTCGGTAAACGCTGCGGCAACTTCGGGGACGACAATATGGCGCTGGGATCGTCGCTGCGGATCTTTTCCCGGTAAAGATACTGGAACAAGCGGCGCATGGCACTCAGTAAACGCGCCGAGCTGGTCGCCTTGTAACCGCCCTCAATGCGCTCAGCCAGAAAAGATTGCAGCTCGACGGCCTGCGCCCGCAGCAGATCGCCATCGTGGTGCGCCAGCCACTCGGCCAGAGTACGTAAATCCAGCCGGTAAGAGGCCAGCGTATTTTCCGCCAGATTGCGCTCCAGCCACAGTGCATCCAGAAACTGCTCGATAAATGCCTGATCCTGCGCGTGCATCGCGGTATCCCCTTTCACATGAGCTCCTATTATGCCTGAGCGACTCGTTAACCGGCTAATGGTCATTACATCCGCCGTCTTGCAAATGACAGGGGTATTGAATATCAATTTGCTGCCATATTGCTGCAAATTGAAAGATGATGGGGATAATAATCGCAGAAATTGTCAGATCTCACATATTCCGTCATTCTTCACCTCGTCATAACATTCTCCGGTATAAACATCATACGATAAGATTATATTTTACATATGCCGTATATGCCGGAATAGCCTCCAGACGCGGGTTTTCTCCGTGTCATCCCCCCTACGGAATCTCCGTTGAAAAGCACTTTTCTCTATGCATAGAATAGTCGTTCGTGTTGTTAAAAAAGTTGAATCACCATGCAAGCTACCATCACTCCCACTATCGACGTAGAGGCGGACTCGCCACCGGTAAATTCCAGAAGTAAAGTTATTATTGCCTCTCTAGTGGGAACCGCTATTGAATTTTTTGATTTTTATATTTATGCCACTGCCGCCGTGCTGGTATTTCCCCACATTTTCTTCCCGCAGGGCGATCCGGCGGCGGCGACGCTACAGTCGTTAGCCACCTTTGCCATCGCCTTCATCGCGCGCCCAATCGGTTCAGCGCTATTCGGACATTTCGGCGACCGCGTCGGCCGTAAAGTTACGCTGGTGGCATCCTTGCTGACCATGGGTATTTCCACGGTGGTAATCGGCCTATTGCCCAGCTATGAGACCATTGGCATCTTCGCGCCGATGCTGCTGGCGCTGGCTCGTTTCGGTCAAGGTTTGGGATTGGGCGGCGAATGGGGCGGCGCGGCGCTGTTGGCCACTGAAAACGCGCCGGCACACAAACGCGCGTTGTACGGTTCATTCCCTCAGCTTGGCGCGCCGATCGGCTTCTTCTTTGCCAACGGCACCTTTCTGCTGCTCTCCTGGTTGCTGACCGACGAGCAATTCATGCAGTGGGGCTGGCGCGTACCGTTCATTTTCTCCGCCGTACTGGTGTTAATCGGCCTGTATGTGCGCGTATCCCTGCACGAAACCCCGGTATTCGCCAAGGCGGCCAAAGCCGGCAAGCAGGTACGCGTGCCAATCGGCACCCTGTTCAGCAAACATATGAAAGTCACCATTTTGGGGACCTTCATCATGCTGGCGACCTATACGCTGTTCTACATCATGACCGTCTACTCGATGACGTACGGCACCACGCCCGCGCCGAGAGGGCTGGGCTTCTCCCGCAATACGTTCCTGTGGATGCTGATGATCGCCGTTATTGCTTTCGCCATTATTATCCCGCTGGCGGGCTATCTGGCTGATATCTTCGGACGGCGCAGAACCATGATTGTCGTCACCTGCCTGATGCTGGTATTCGCCATGGTGTTCCCGTCCATGCTCGGTTCCGGCAACCCGGCCATCGTAATGGCCTTCCTGATTTGCGGCATGGGCATGATGGGACTGACCTTCGGCCCGATGGGCGCGCTGCTGCCGGAACTGTTCCCGACGGAAGTCCGTTATACCGGGGCATCGTTCTCTTATAACGTGTCATCCATTCTGGGGGCATCGGTCGCGCCGTACATCGCCACCTGGCTGACGGTGACTTACGGTCTGTTCTATGTGGGAATCTATCTGGCGGCCATGGCGTCGCTGACGCTCATCGCATTGTTGTTGAGTAAAGAAACCCGTCATCAGTCTCTTGGCTAAGTCAGTACCGTGCAGTGAAGGCTTCGGCCTTCACTGCCGTTTTCCTTCCTCTGCCTGCTATTTCCAATATACTGGCGTAACAGATTCGGTTAGGCTAACCCTCTGCGTTCAAAGCCGTCACACCCGGTGTGATATCAGCTTACGACACCATCACTTACATTGATCTAACGCGACTTCTCTATTGCATATGAAAATAGGTCTATTTTACGGTTCAAGCACCTGCTACACCGAAATGGCGGCAGAAAAAATCCGCGATATTCTGGGTGAAGATCTGGTCGATCTGCACAACGTCAAGGATGTCGATCCACAACGGATGGAAGAGTACGAAATACTGATTTTGGGTATTCCAACCTGGGATTTCGGCGAAATTCAGGAAGACTGGGAGAGCATCTGGCAACAACTGCCCACCTTGGATCTGAAAGGCAAAATTGTGGCGCTGTATGGCATGGGCGATCAGTTGGGATACGGCGAGTGGTTCCTTGATGCGCTGGGGATGCTGCACGACCAACTGCTGCCGCTGGGCGTGAAATTTATCGGCTATTGGCCGACCGAAGGCTACGAGTTTACCAGCCCGAAACCGCTGGCGGCCGACGGCAAACACTTTGTCGGGCTGGCGCTGGATGAGGTCAATCAGTACGATCTTAGCGACGACCGTATTGAACAGTGGTGCGGACAGATTTTGCAGGAAATGCAAGCGCTGCTGTAAGCGCCCGCCCATGGCGCATACGCCATCATATTTCCGCGCCAACACCCCGGGCCGCCGGATAAGCGGCCCTCGCCGGTACAAACGGCGGGAAGACTCAGCGCTTCTTCTGTAGCCACCATCTTGCGCGAGCCGGCGTATCAAAAAAGCTCCAGGCGACAAAACGGCTCTGTTTCTGCCCCTGCGCCATATTGATGGTGCGAACTTTCACCGCCCCGACGTTTTCCAGCGCCCGATAGATATCCGGCAGATTCTCTTTCCGCGACACCAATGACGTAAACCACAAACATTGGCGGGCAAAATTGGCGCTCTCGCTAATCATCTGGCTAATAAATGCTTTTTCGCCGCCGTCGCACCACAGCTCATCCTGCTGGCCGCCGAAGTTCAGCGGAGAATTTTTATCCAGGCCAAGATTATGCAGCTTACGCTGCGAGCCCTGACGCGCCTCGGCGGCGGAAGCATGGAACGGCGGGTTGCAGAGCACCGCATCAAAGATTTCATTCTTGTGGATGATACCGGTAAGGATGACTTTCCCGTTTTTCTGACGGCGTAAACGAATGGCCCGATTCAAACCGGGGTTCGCCTCGATCGTGGCGTTGGCCGCCTGCATCGCCTGCGGATTGATTTCACTGCCGGTAAAACGCCAGCCATATTCACGATGACCAATCAGCGGATAAATACAGTTGGCGCCGCAGCCGACATCCAGCATCGAGGCATCACGAGGCACCACGGATTGATTGTCCTCCGCCAGCAGATCGGCCAGATGATGAACGTAATCCGCCCGGCCGGGCACCGGCGGACAGAGGAAACCGTCTGGAATCACCCAGTGCTCAATCTGGTAAAAATGGTGCAGCAGCGCCTGATTCAGTACCTTAACGGCCAGCGGATCGGCAAAATCAACCGATTCGTCGCCGTAGGCATTCACCTTCACAAAAGGAATCAGGTCCGGGTGGATTTGCTTTAGCGCGGTAAAATCATATCGACCACGATGGCGATTACGCGGGTGCAGCACGTTTTTTTGCACAGCATGTTTATCAGCGGGCGTTGTCATCAGCTTCTCTCTTGTTGAACGACGCGTAAGATACCTGCTGCGCCAGCCTTCGTAAATCATTGCGGCTATTTTTATGTAGCGCCAGCGGCGTAAAGCGCGGCGTTCGGCAAAAGGCAGGTCAAACGGATTAACGGCAGGGAGTGAAAAGGACGTTAATAGATTAACGCGTTACGGGAGGAAGAGCCGTCCGCCTCAGAGCCAAAGGCGCATTGCCAGCCTTTCTTCATCACCTGGCCCAGCTTTTATGCTGCAACAGCAGTTGGCGCAAATGACGCCATTCGTCATCCCCCATGCTGTCCGACGCCAGCCACAGGCGCTGTCGACCTTTGCCATCCATCGCTGTCAGCGATAGCAAAACGCCATTCTTCAACATCCAGGGACGTTTGACGATCAGCCATTCCTGTTTCTGCCAGCGCAGCTGTGTTGCGCTATGTAATAAAATTTCGCCCTGTCGGGATTTGATGTTTCGCTGACTACGGATAAAACCGAACACCACCAGCGTCACCAGCCCCAGCCACAACACGGTATAACTGTCCGGCCAGGGAGCCAGCAGTATCAATAACACCAATAACCCGTGCACAACCAGCGAAAAAAGCTGCATGCGCCAGGAAACGCGCAGATCACATTGCCACTGGGCCACGGTCTTTATTTCGCGTCTGGATGAGGGAGATCATACGTTTCAGATCCTGGTCTTGCGGTTGCCCGTGATTCATCAACCAGTTAAACAAGTCTGGATCGTCGCACTGCAACAGACGGACAAACACGCGTTTATCATCATCGCTTAACGCATCATAGTCATGCTCAAAAAAGGGCATGATAGAAATATCCAGTTCACGCATACCGCGCCGGCATGCCCAATGAATCCGTGATTTATTATCGATTTCCATACTTAAAACCACCTTATTATCGATCATACTTATTCAGTGTAACCCGATTCCCGTTGCGAATGTTCAACCAATAGTAACATTTTGACATATTTTACTGATGTATTGACGACGATTGTATCAAGGGCTTAATCCCCCTCCAGCACAATAACCGCTTGCAAACCCCTACCGCTCTTTTACCATTAGGTCATTCGCTTACAGCATAGCAGCGTAGGATCGTATTATGGCTAATCAACCCTCTTTTGCTTCACAACCACTGTTTGCCTCAGCCGACTTACCCACCACACTGATCTCGCTTGATGACTGGGCGCTGGTTACATTAACCGGCCCCGACACCGTCAAATATCTTCAGGGGCAAGTCACTATCGATGTCGCCGCCCTCCCTGCCGATCAACATGTACTCTGCGCGCACTGCGACGCCAAGGGAAAAATGTGGAGCGACCTGCGTTTATTCCAGCGCGGAGAAGGATTCGCTTTCATCGAACGCCGAAGCATCCGTGACATCCAACTCAACGAGCTGAAAAAATACGCGGTGTTCTCTAAAACGACGATCGCGGCAGATGATGATGCCGTTCTGCTGGGCGCCGCCGGCGCACATGTTCGCGAACAACTTCAATCTGTTTTCAGCCGCCTGCCCACTGCCGAACATCCGGTTATCCAGGACGAGGACGCCACCCTGCTGCACTTTTCACACCCCGCGGAGCGTTTCCTGTTGGTGTTGCCCCCGCAGCGGTGCGCCATGTTGCTGGAACAGCTTGCCGGCAAAAGCGAGCTAAATGATAGCCGCCAATGGCTGGCTCTGAATATTGAATCCGGCCTGCCAATCATTGACAGCGGAAACAGTGCGCAGTTCATACCGCAAGCAGCTAATTTGCAGGCATTAAATGGGATCTGCTTCAATAAAGGGTGCTACGCCGGTCAGGAGATGGTGGCCCGCGCCAAGTACCGGGGAGCCAATAAACGAGCGCTCTACTGGCTAGCCGGTCAGACGGGCCGGGTTCCCGAAGCGGGGGACGATCTGGAATTGCGGCTGGGCGATAACTGGCGCCGCACCGGCACCGTGCTGGCGGCCTGCCGATTGCATGATCAAAGCGTCTGGGTACAGGCGGTGCTGAACAACGATCTAGAGGGTGACAGTACCCTGCGCGTACGGGAGGATGCCGACGGCAACCTGGCGATCCAGCCGCTGCCTTATGCAATAACCGATTAAGCGCCGCTAATGATGCCTGCGCTTGCAGGCATCTTTACTCCCACGCTATACGTAAAGATAAATAGCCAGAAAATGGCAGACGCTGCCCCCCAGCACAAAACCATGCCAGATGGCGTGGTTGTATGGGATGCGGTTACAAGCATAGAAGATCACGCCCAACGTATAAATGGCGCCGCCGACCGCCAACAGCGTAACGCCGCCGATAGACAACGTCATCGCCAGCTGATAAATCACCACTAACGATAGCCAGCCCATCGCCAGATAGGTAATGAGCGACAGCACTTCAAAGCGGTGGGCAAACGCCAGTTTAAAGATAACGCCCACCAGCGCCATACTCCAGATAACCACCATCAGCCCGTTAGCCAGCGGTGAGTTCAGACCGACGAGCAGAAAAGGCGTATAAGTCCCGGCGATCAACACATAAATCGCGCAGTGATCGAACTTCTTCAGCCAGGGCTTGGCCCGCGGCGAAGGAATCGCGTGGTACAACGTTGAAGCCAGAAACAAGAGGATAATGCTGCCGCCGTAAAGGCTGTAGCTGGTGATAGCCACTCCATCGGCCCCTTGGTTAACCGCCTGCACCAACAGTAAAACCAGACCGACAATACCGAAAACCAGGCCGATGCCATGGCTAATGCTGTTGGCGATCTCTTCCGCCAGCGAATAACCCGATTCCCATAAATTTTTCGCCATCGTTTACCTCATTAGCTCCTATTCCACCGGCACAATCGCCGTCCCTGTCAAGCGCGGCGGACGTGTCGTCATCTATCCGGGGAACAATCTTTGGACAGCTTAACTGAGAATAGTTTCAGTATACACGTGTAAGCTAAAAATAATTTTCCCCTGTTATTTCAGGATTGACAAAAACCATCAGACTATTGAAAAAGAAACCTTCCAAGGCGCCCTGCCTGCGCAGGCGGGAATCTCTTATCATGGACTCCGCGCCGCCAGCACAAGCAGATCCCCGCCTACGGACGCGGGGATGACGGGCGTGCAGCTGCGCAGGATATAACAGGGTAGTATTCGCAGATACTGTGCTAAGCATCAGCGGTCAAGACGCTTTTATTCACCGTGCTATACCCTGCGTCATTCCCGCGCAGGCGGGAATCAGCCAATGACCGCCTGCGGTTTTAGCAGGAGCGCCCCGCTACTACCGCAGATAAGGTGTTGAACAACTATGACTTTGTCATCAAACGCAATCATGCGTATAAATCTGCCGCGACATCCCCTACAATTATCGGCTTTTAAAGTGCGCTCATATTGAAGTGCTTTCCGGTATTGCCAAGAGGTTATCAGGCTTCGATTACGCGGCCATTTGCAACGTCGCATACGCAGGCTCTGCGCGTTTAACCACTTTTCCGGCGTCAATTGAAAGAGGTTGTTCCAATGTCGTTAGCTCCATCCGCTCTTGATTTCGGTTCGCTGACCGACGTAGTCGGTTTTCTGATGGAAATTGATAAATTAAAAAGCGTTCAGCGCCGCTCAAAAATTATCGGCAGCCCCCGCCACGAAGACTCCGCCGAACATAGCTGGCATTTTGCCGTCGCCGCCATGAGTCTGGCGCCTTACGCCGGGAAAGACGTCGATATCAACCGCGTGATTCAAATGGCGCTGGTGCACGATATCGTGGAAATCGATGCCGGGGATGTCATTGTTTACGACCTGCCCGCCCGCGCCGCCGTCCACGCCCAGGAAGTGGCCGCCGCCGCCCGCCTGTTTGGCTTATTACCTGAGCCGCAGCGTCAACATTTTCATCAGCTGTGGCTGGAATACGAAGCGGGCGAAACCGCCACCGCCCAATTCGCCCTGATGATCGACCGCATCATGCCGGTACTCATGAATTTGCATAATCAGGGCCAAAGCTGGGTGGAAAACGGCATCCGGCTGGATCAGGTCTTAGGCCGCGCCGAATTTATCGCCGGCATCAACCCCGAACTGTGGCGACACCTGAAACAGCATCTGGAAGAAGCCCAAGCCAAGGGGTGGTTGCGGTAAGAGAATCGTTCGGTAAACCCGCACGACGCCGGAATAAATAATCACTGCTACGTGAGAGCCTTTACTTCGGTAAACTCAGCGCCGTCCGCTCCACATAGGGCTTCATAATGCCGTCCGCTTCCTGTTGGGCGGCGATTACCGCTTTATCCACGCTCATCGCGGGATCGTTCAACAACGCCGCCAGCTGATTTTCCATCGCCTTACGCACCGCCACGGTTTCGTAGGTTGCATACCACGGATGTGCGTATTGCAACTGCGAGAGCGCAATCTCGGCCCGCGGATCTTTCGCCAGATAATCTTTCATTTCCGGCAGATCGTAAGCGGCCATTCGCGGGGCGAAATAACCGGTGAAACGGCTCCAGCTTCCACTCACTTCAGGGCTGACCAGATAATTCATAAACTGCCAGGCGGCCTTTTTCTGATCCTCTGAAATCCCTTTAAAACTCACCAGACTGGCGCCGCCGATCGTTACGCCGCGGCGCACTTTTTCCGGCATCATCGCCACGCCCAGCGTGAAATCTTTGGTGTTTTCACGCATAAAGCCCAATGCTCCCGTGCTCAGCATCGCCATGCCCAGCTTACCGGAAAAGAAAGCGGCGCTGATCTGTTTGGAATTAAGCACGCCGGCCGGCATGACTTTGTCGCGATACACCAGATCGCGCCAAAACTGCAACGTCCCTTTGGTTGATGCGGTGTTGTAATACACTTCGCCCGGATAGTCCGCATTATAATAAGCGCCGCCGTTGGCGCGCGTCAGAGCAGACAGCATCCAGCCGCCGTAGTCGTCGTTGGTCGACGGGATCATAATTCCCCATTGTCCTTTCGCCGGATCGGTCAGTTTCTTCGCCACGCTGACCACCTCGGCCCAGGTTTTCGGCGGTTCATTGATCCCGGCCTGCTTCAGCATATCCTCGTTGTAATACAGGATCGGCGTGGAGTTATGGAACGGGATGGCGTAGGTCACCCCCATCACCTGAGCGTTCTGGTGCAGCGCGGGCCAGAAGTTTTTCATCAGGAATGGCGTCGCCTTCTCATCGCCATATTTAAACAGTTCATCCATTGGCAGGATCTGATCCTTAATCACCAGATCGGCGGTAAAGTTAGCCGACATGATCACCAGCGCCGGCGGATCCCCCGCTTTCGCGGCCGCCTCAGCCTTTACCTTGGTGGTGTCATAGTTGCCGGTAAAAATGCCGCGCACCGCGACCTGATCCTGCGAGGCGTTGTAATCGTTGATGATCCGCTTCATTTCCATCGTCAGCTTACCGTCCACCGGCGCGGGAAACATGAAGTCGATATTCTGTTTGGCTAACGCCTGACCCGCGCTCAAGAGCGCGACAGCCAAAGCGGCGACGTGGTATTTACGCATTTATTTTCTCCTGGGATAAATTATGAGTGGTTCGCCCGGAAAACCAATGGCAATCCAGTGGTGAAAAACTTAGCGTCAACGCCGCGCCAATCTCCGGCACCCCTTCCCGGTTAGCTCGCCGATAACGGAGAACGCCTAGCGGGGTATCCACCTGAATCAGGTATTCGGCGCCAAACAACTCCCGTTGCATTACCCTTGCCGGCAGCGCAAGACGATCGCCGCTGACGGGGTGTTCGGTAATATGCTCTGGCCTAATACCCAATATCACGTCCGTTAACGCATGGGTTTCCTCGTTTTCCGGCAGTGTGACAGGCTGCCCCGACAGGTCGACCTGGCCCGACGCGCAAGGCAGCGAGATCATGTTCATCGACGGCGTGCCGATAAACCCCGCCACAAACACATTGGCCGGATGGGCGTAGAGCTGTTCGGGCGTGCCTATCTGCTGTAGCTCGCCGTGATCCAGCACCGCGATCCGATCGGCCATGGTCATGGCTTCAATTTGATCGTGCGTGACATACACCGTGGTGGTTTTCAACTGCCGATGCAGCGCCATAATCCCGTCCCGCACTTCGCTGCGCAGCCTGGCGTCCAGATTCGACAACGGCTCATCCATCAGAAACAGACGGGGATTACGGACAATGGCGCGCGCCATCGCCACCCGCTGGCGCTGGCCGCCGGAGAGCTTGCCCGGCTTACGCGACAGCAGCGGTTCAAGCTGCAGCAGGCTGGCAACCCGCTGCACGCGCTGTGGGTATTCCGCTTTCGGTTCGCCGCGCATTCGCATACCGAAAGTAATGTTCTGCTCCACCGTCAGGTGCGGGAATAGCGCGTAGTTCTGGAAAATCATCGCAAAATTACGCTGCTTCGGACTCCATGTCGTAATCTCTTCCTTATCGAGCAGAATTTGCCCCTCGCTGACGTCCTCCAGTCCGGCCAACATGCGCAACAAGGTACTTTTGCCGCAGCCCGACGGGCCGACCAGCACCAGAAACTCGCCGGCGGCAATCTCCAGCGACAGCGATTTCAGCGCCTGGGTTTGCTCAAATTGCTTACTGATATTGCGTAACTGAATTACAGACATGACTTATCCACCGGACTGCTGGCACTGGTATCGTAGAGGTAAGGGCCGGCAAACGGCGCCAGCGACTGACAGTAGCTGACTAACCCGGTAACCGGCACATAGCGGTGCATCACCACGGCAGCCGGCTCAAGATTGTAATAAGGCGTACCGTCGATATAGGAATAGGGAACCTGGTGTACCGTACCCGGCACGGTGGCGATAATGGCCTGACGGTATTGCGTGACGATCAGACGATGGTTATGACCGCAGAAAACGCGGGTCAGTTGAGGATGGCGGTCAATCAGCCGCAACAACTCCTGCCCGTTTTCACAGGCGATGGGATCCATCTGCGCCGATCCCAGCAGCAAAGGCGGGTGATGCATGAAGACGGCCGTTTCGCGGGCCGGATGGTCGATAAGCTGTTGTTCCAGCCAGGCGATCGTCGCCGGCGTCAGCCAGCCTTTTGACTCGCCAGTCAGGCTGGTATCGATGAACAGCAACCGTATCGGGAAATCATCCACCGCATAACGCATGTTTTCCGCATCATCGCCCAGCAACGGACACAGCGGACGCATAGCCTGCAGGAATTTCCGTTTATCGTCATGATTGCCGGGGATGATATACATCGGGTAGTTCAGCATCTGCAAAACATTGCGCGCTACCTGATACTCCTGTTCACGCCCGCCGTCGACGATATCGCCGCTTATCACCACGGCATCCGGCCGTTCCGCCAGCGTGTTAAGTTTATTGATAACCTCGGCGTTCCGACTATTAACATCAACGAATTCATACAACTTACGACCGTCACGGTGAAAGTGCAGATCGGAAATCTGTGCCAGCAGCATAGCTGTCTCTCCTACTTGATACCTGAAAAACCAAAACTGCTCAGAAACTGCTTTTGAAACAGGACAAACGCCACCATCAGCGGCAAGCACACCAGCAGCGTTCCGGCGCAAATCAATCCCCACTGGCCGCCGGACTCCGCCCCCATGGCAAACGACACCAGACCGATGGTCAGCACCTGTTTGTCAGGGTCGTTGAGCACCATCAGCGGCCAGAGATACTCATTCCAGTGGTAGGTGATACTGACGGTGGCAAAAGCCAGAATGGACGGCCAGGTCATGGGGATCAGCACGTGGAACACCACCTGCCACCAGCGGCAGCCTTCCATCAGCGCGGCCTCTTCAATTTCTTTGGAGATATTGAGGAACGCCTGACGCATCAGAAACACGCCGAACGCCGAGGCGCAATACGGCATCATTACCCCGGTCAGGGTATTGAGCAGCCCCAGCTGTTTCAGCGTCATCATGTTCGGCACCATCATGACCACCGGCATGATCATCAGTTGGATCAGCAGCAGGTAGAACAGCAGGCTTTTGCCGCGAAACTGGTGGTAGGCGAAGATGTAGCCCGCCGTGGTGATGGTGACCAACTGAACCAGAAAGGTGCCCAGCGAAAAAACCAGCGTATTACGATAAAGCAACGGCCAGTCGGCGCTGCTCCACGCCTCGCGAAAGTTATCCAGCGTCAGCGGCAGGCGGGGAAATATCGACGCCATGTCGACGCCGAAACTGCTGCTGCTGACGGAGGCCGACAGCATCCACAAAAATGGACTAATCCATAACAGCGCGGCGCAAATCAGCAATAGCGGCAGCGTCAGGCGGGTGGTCACACGCAGCGGATTCAGGCGTTCAACGCTCATAATGCGCTCCCTTTTCCAACACTTTCAGATTCAGGATCGAGAACGCAAACAGCAGCAACAGCGTAATAAAGGTGGCGGCGGAGGCCTTGCCAAGATCGTGGGTGTCGTTCGCCAGATCCTGAATGTAATAAAGCAGAACCGTAGTCGCATTGTTTGGGCCGCCGCGAGTCATCACGGCGACGTGGTCGATTTGGGTGATGGCGTAAATGAAGGCGATAGTCACCACGAAAGCGAGGGTCGGGCGTAGTAACGGCAGGGTGACATGAAAAAAAACCTGACGCTTCGACGCCCCTTCCATAATGGCGGCTTCACGCGCCGACGTTGAAATAGACTGCAAACCGGCCAGGAAAAACAGCATGTAGTAACCGGCAAATTTCCAGACGCCGATAATGCTGACCGCAATCAGCGCCGTATCGCTCATACCAAGATAGTTGTTGTTCATCGGGCCGAGCATTTTCGCCAGATAGTAGTCCAGCAATCCCAACCCCGGCATAAAAATAAACAGCCACAGCGTCGCCGCGCTGACCAGCGGCACAATCATCGGAAAGAAAAAGGCGGTACGCAGCCAACGGTTAATCCGCGTGTTTTCCCATAGCAGCACCGCCAGCGCCAAAGCC
The DNA here is from genome assembly GCF_002291445.1 of Brenneria goodwinii. NCBI lineage: Bacteria > Pseudomonadati > Pseudomonadota > Gammaproteobacteria > Enterobacterales > Pectobacteriaceae > Brenneria > Brenneria goodwinii. Next base: position 3,466,409 of record NZ_CP014137.1, read on the forward strand.
AGCAATACGCCGGGAACGACCGTCATCAGGATATACAGCACGTTATTCCACAACGCCCGCCAGAACACCTGATCCTGAAACAAACGCATAATGTTGCCCAGTCCAACGAACTGCGGCTGTTCGGCATTCATCCGGGTGTCATAGAGGCTGTCGATAACCGATCGAATCAGCGGGAAATAGGTAAAGGCAAACAGAAAAATCAGCGTTGGCAACAGCACCAGATAAGGAAAATATTTTGCACGCATAACGCATCAGTCACGGAGGTTAAACACAAAGGAATAACCATAAAGGCGCTTTATGTCAGGGACGCGGCAGTTAAGTGACAGTTTATTTTCAATGAAATATTTGCAATGCAAATAATTAGTTACATAACCAATTTGCCGTGGTATTGAAAAAGGACACAACCCTTTATTGCAATCAGGTGGGAAAAGAAGAGAGGAAAAGGCCTTACAGCGGTAATTATCAGCCCGCCCGACAATCGGCGGGCTGATTGCTCAGCGATAACGGATCGGCTTACTCGTAATCCGCCATCGGCACGCAGGAACAGAACAGATTGCGGTCGCCGTAGACATCATCCAGACGTTTTACCGTAGGCCAGTATTTGTTTTCACTGCCGGCCGGGAATACCGCCAGATCGCGACTGTAGGGATGCGGCCAGTCTGCGGTCAGTTCAGTCTGAATATGAGGCGCATTCACCAACGGGTTATCTTCCAGCGGCCATTCGCCGTTAACCACGCGGTCAATCTCCATACGGATCGCCAGCATCGCATCAATAAAGCGGTCCAGCTCAACCTGACTTTCCGATTCCGTTGGTTCGACCATCAACGTGCCGGCAACCGGGAATGACATGGTCGGCGCATGGAAACCGTAGTCAATCAAACGTTTGGCGATATCCATTTCGCTGATACCGCTGCTTTCTTTCAGCGGACGGAGATCCAGAATACATTCATGCGCTACGCGTCCGTCCCGTCCGGTATACAGCACCGGATAAGACGACTGCAGCCGCGTAGCGATGTAGTTGGCGTTGAGGATCGCCATCTGGCTCGCCTGCTTCAGCCCTTCGGCGCCCATCATGCGGATATACATCCAACTGATCGGCAGAATAGAGGCGCTGCCGAACGGCGCGGCGGACACCGCCCCTTGTTCGGTCAACACGCCATCCATTTTCACCACTTTGTGCCCCGGGACAAACGGCGCCAGATGCGCTTTCACGCCGATCGGCCCCATGCCCGGACCGCCGCCGCCGTGAGGGATACAGAAGGTTTTATGCAGGTTGAGGTGCGAAACGTCCGCGCCGATATAGCCCGGCGACGTAATGCCGACCTGCGCATTCATATTGGCGCCGTCCAGGTACACCTGACCGCCAAACTGATGCACGATCTGACACACTTCACGGATGGTTTCTTCATACACCCCGTGGGTGGAGGGATAGGTCACCATGATGCAGGCCAGTTTCTCGCCCGCTGACTGCGCCTTGTCACGCAGATCGTTAAGATCGATATTGCCCTGCTTATCGCAGGCCACCACCACCACGTTCATCCCGGCCATATGCGCCGACGCCGGATTGGTGCCGTGCGCTGAACTGGGGATCAGGCAGATATCACGGGCGGATTCGTTACGGCTCTGATGGTAACGGCGGATCGCCAACAGCCCGGCGTATTCGCCCTGCGCGCCGGAGTTAGGCTGCATGCACACCGCGTCATATCCCGTCAGTTGCACCAGCCACCCCGCCAACTGTTCGATCATCTTGCGATAGCCGAGCGCCTGCTCCGGCGGACAAAACGGATGCAGTTCCGCGAATTCCGGCCAGGTAATCGGCAGCATCTCGGCAACGGCATTGAGCTTCATGGTACAGGAGCCCAGCGGGATCATCGCCTGGTTCAGCGCCAGATCCTTACACTCCAGACGGTGCAGGTAGCGCATCATCTCGGTTTCGCTGTGATAGCGATTAAACACCGGATGGGACAGGATGGCGTCATCACGCAGTAAAGCCGCGGGAATCGATGTTTCCTGCCGGCTGACCGCTTCATCCAGCGTGTCGATATCCAGACCGTGCGAGTAGCCCAGCAATATGGCGAATAGCGTCGATACGTCTTCCCGCGTCGTGGCTTCATCCAGCGTAATGCCGACTGCGCCGTCAAGATCGCAGCGCAGGTTGACGCCGAAGCTCAGCGCCCGGCTCACGACGGCGGCTTTGTCATCCACCTCGACGGTCAACGTATCAAACCAGGTCTGATGGCGCAGCGTCAGCCCGCTCTGGCGCAGTCCAAGCGCCAGAATGTCCGTAAGGCGATGGATACGCCCGGCAATGCGCTTCAATCCTTCAGGGCCATGAAAGACCGCATACATGCCGGCGATATTGGCCAACAGCACCTGGGAAGTACAGATGTTTGAATTCGCTTTTTCACGGCGGATGTGCTGCTCGCGAGTCTGCATCGCCATGCGTAACGCGGTGTTGCCCGCGGCATCGACGGAAACGCCGATAATCCGCCCCGGCATGGCGCGTTTGTATTCATCGCTGCAGGCGAAAAATGCCGCGTGCGGGCCGCCGTATCCCATCGGCACGCCAAAGCGCTGAGCGGACCCGAAGACGATATCCGCCCCTTGTTTACCGGGGGCGGTCAACAGCACCAGCGCCATGATATCGGCGCTGACGCAGCTGACAACCTTGCGTTTTTTCAGTTCCGCCATCAGGCTGCCGTAATCGTGCAATTCACCGGTCGTGCCGGCCTGTTGCAGCAATACGCCGAACACGGCGCCGTCAGTCAGCGCCGCTTCCGCTTTACCGACCACCACCTCAAACCCCAAGGTTTCGGCGCGGGTACGCACCACATCCAGCGTTTGCGGGTGGACATCCTCTGCAACAAAGAAACGGTTGGCCTGTTTGAGTTTGCTGATGCGTTTCGCCATCGCCATCGCTTCCGCGGCCGCCGTCGCTTCATCCAGCAACGAGGCGGAAGCCAGCTCCAGACCGGTCAGATCCTGAGTCACCTGTTGAAAATTCAGCAATGCCTCCAGACGCCCCTGTGAAACTTCCGGCTGATATGGCGTATAGGCGGTGTACCATCCCGGATTTTCCAGCACGTTGCGTAAAATCACCGGCGGCATCAGCACGGCGCTATAGCCCATGCCGATATAACTTTTATAGCGCTGATTCTGGCCGGCAATCGCTTTCAGCTCAGCCAGCGCCTGATGTTCCGTCGCCGCATCGCCGACCGCGGGCGGGCTGGGTAACTGGATATCGGCAGGTACAATCTGCCGGATTAACGCATCGAGCGAATCCGCGCCGACCGCAGCCAGCATCTGCTGTTGCTGGCTGGCGGAAGAACCAATATGGCGTTCAACAAAAGCGCTGTTATGTTCAAGTTGACTGAGAGTCTGGGTCATTACGAAAATTTCCTGCATCAAACATTCTCTGCGTCACACCCGGCGGGATAACCCAGAGCGAGGGAACAAAATAAAACGCCCCGGCTCAGTAGAGTCCGGGGCGCGGTCACTATTCGTCTTCTTCCAGAGCGGCCTGATATCCCTCGGCATCAAGCAGTTCGTTTAAGTCGGACTCGTCGGACGATCTGATACGGAACAGCCAGCCATCGCTATAGGGCCCGCTGTTAACCAATTCCGGCGAGTTTTCCAACTCTTCGTTGACTTCGATGATTTCGCCGCTGATGGGCGCATAAATATCAGACGCGGCCTTGACCGACTCGGCCACGGCGCAGTCATCACCGGCGGAAACGACAGTGCCGACTTCCGGCAAATCGATAAACACCATATCGCCCAATAACTCCTGCGCGTGTTCGGTAATACCGACGAGATAGACGCCTTCCCCTTCAGATAGCACCCACTCGTGCGAAGCGGTATATTTTAATTCTGCTGGTACATCGCTCATTGCCACCCTCTCCTTCCTTCACAAAACGGTTAAAACTGGACTGCATATCCTTGAATTTGCAAGTCGCAGCACGACTGGCTGCGGTTGAAATCCGAATAGCGTTAATATTGAACAATAGGTTTTCCGGCACGGACAAAACCCGGCTTGGTGACATGCACCGGGAGTTCGCGATTACGGATCTGGACAATCGCCTGTTCGCCGATCCCGGCCGGGACGCGCGCCAGCGCAACGCTCACGCCAAGCGTGGGCGAGAAAGATCCGCTGGTAATTACGCCTTCCCGCATCACCCCGTCACTATCAGTAAAGCGCACGGGTAAATCATTACGCAACACGCCTTTTTCGGTCATCACCAAACCGACTAACTGCTCGGTGCCTTTTTCACGCTGACGCTCCAGCGCTTCACGACCGATAAACTGGCGATCTTCTGGTTGCCAGGCTATCGTCCAGCCCATATTGGCGGCCAACGGCGAAATGCCTTCATCCATATCCTGCCCGTAGAGATTCATTCCGGCTTCCAGCCGCAGCGTGTCGCGCGCGCCTAATCCGCACGGCTTGACCCCGACAGACAGAAGCTGTTGCCACAGTGAAACGACCTGCTCCTTCGGCAGCGCGATCTCATAGCCGGCTTCGCCAGTATAACCCGTGGTCGCGATGAAAAAATCGTCGGCCTGAACGCCGAAAAACGGCTTCATACCCGCAATTTTCGCCCGCTGGGAATCATTGAGCAGGCGCTGTACCTTCTCCTGCGCCTGCGGCCCCTGAACGGCGACTAACGCCAGATCGTCACGCTCACGGACATCGACCATAAAAGGCTCGGCATGCTGGGTGATCCAGGCTAAATCCTTTTCACGGGTCGCCGAGTTCACCACCAGGCGGAAGTAGTCTTCCGTCATGAAATACACGATCAGATCGTCGATAACGCCGCCGGACGCGTTCAGCATGCCGGTATAGAGCGCCTTGCCGGGCTGAGTGAGCTTGGCGACGTCGTTCGCCAGCAGATAGCGCAGGAACTCACGGGTTCTGGCGCCGTGTAAATCCACGATGGTCATATGAGACACATCAAACATACCGGCATCACGACGTACGATGTGATGCTCATCAAGCTGTGAGCCGTAATGCAGCGGCATCATCCAGCCGTGAAAATCAACCATTTTGGCACCGTCGGTCAGGTGCTGTTGATACAACGGAGTCTGCTTAGCCATCTTTTCCCTCTGTTCGGAGCACTGCGCTCGGGCGAATAGCAACCACCACGCAAACGATATCTTGATAATGAACTTACCACCGAAACGCCGGTTAAACTATCCCCACAGGCATAAGATAAACTATATGGAAAAGGCCTCGACACCTGCACGATAAAATCATTGCAAATAGACAGATAATCTATTAAATAAAAAATTATCAGTACAAAACGCATGTATTTTGGGTAAACAATGAAATTATTGATATGAAAAATGGATTTATGAGTTATTGACCGTAAATGAAACTCGACATATTCATTAGTTAAAGTAATGCGAAAAATGCAGCAAAATTAGATTATTTCAACCAAACCCCCACCAACGGCGGGGTGAGGGCTGGCCGATTGACAAATTTATTGACGATGAAATAACGCTGGCTATTGCGGGATCTTTCCTTCAATACGTTGTATCAAATAGGGAAAAAACGGATTGGAGGACAATCGCAGTAAGGTATCCAGATCCACGACCAGCACCGAACGTTCTCCCCGCGCCGCGATTGTGCCCAGCGGCAAACCAAACTCGCCGGGATTCTGCGAAAAACGGCCATACAGGGAATCGCTATCCGGGAAAGGCAAGGCGATGTGCGATAGCGAGTAAACATCGCGCGGATAATCAATTCCCAACGCGCGGGCGCTGCCCTGCGTTTCTCCTGCTTTTACATCGAAAGCGACGGCACGCGCGCTGTCCGGCGCCGCATTGGTAATCACCGTCGTGTCATAGTGGCGCGGCGCGGGCGGCAGCAGTTGGCTGACGGCACGATCCGCCGAATTCCGCAGCAAGGGGCCAAAATTGATGGTGCGATTCACGTCAAACAACACCAGTTGGCTACCGTTTGCCGGTAAGAGATTATAAAACGATGAAATCACCGCCTGAGTGCTCACCGTGAAATCCATCACGGACTGAAAAGTCAGCACCGGCGGCAATGATTCCAGCGCATGATGCTGCGCTTTACGGGTAAGCTGCCTCTGCAGTTCGTGGGTTAATAACCAGGACTGCCGGGCCCCGTTAACCGGAAACGAGTTATATTTGAACGGATTAAACTCCGGCAAGATGCCCAGCCATGCCGATTTGGCAAACGCCGGGAATACCGCCGGCAGCCCGGCCAATCCGGCAAAGCGGGCGTAGCTGGTAATGCCGATCATCGGAGATATCAGGATCAGCTGCTCCGGCCGCGCCAGAGATGGATCGTCCAGCGCATCCAGCGCATATTTCAGCGCCAGCGCGCCGCCGTTGGAAAAGCCCACAATATGCAGCGGTAACGGCCCGCCTGACGTTTGCGCCAGCTGATGCTCCGCTTCGCGCACCGCCAGACGGCTGGCCGCCAGCCAATCCCGCCAGTGGGTATCCGTCAGCGCGCCGGGCACCGTACCGTGAGCGGGCAGGCGAATGCCGACCACCACAAAACCGCGCTGGCGATAACGTTCGGCAATATGCCGCAGGCTGTAGGGCGAATCCGTCAGTCCGTGCAGCAGCACGACCGCGCCTTTTGGCGCCCCTTCCGGCATCAGTTCGTAAGAACGATTCCAGTCATGCTGAAACTTGCCCGGATACACCGGGCTGCCGGAAAAATAACGGTTGATGGGCCGCTGCTCATCGTCATCCAGTTCCTGGGTCACATGCTGATTGACCTGCTGGAAAATCGTCTCCTCGGCGCGCAGGTAGGCCGGCCAGTCGGCGCGATCCAGCTCGTCCGCCGACAGTTCATCCGGTACAAACGTATGCCAGGGCGCCAGAGCCGGGCCGCGTTGCGTGTCATAAATACGAATAACCAGTAATGTCGCCGCCACCACGATAAAAATAACCGCACAGCGTTTAATCATCCGCCTGGTAGACCTCATCAGCATGGTGATATCCCTTCCTATTTACCGTGTTACCGACTGTTTTCAATTCAGTTTATAGTAAACCTTTATTCAACATTCAGCGTACCAGCCCGGCAACGCATACGGTAGCGCGGAAAACACCGCTGAGATAGGGAGTAACCGCTTTCGTCAACGCCGGACAAAAGCGGTTACCTCCCTCTTTTCATCGTCATCCCCGCGCAGGCGGGGATCGACTTTCAGGTAGTGGATTGATAGCAGGAAGATGCCTGCCTACGCGGGAGTGAAGGATTTGGGGTCGGTATTACCCAGTCTGCTTTGTCGACAGTCTGGAAAGCGGCATATTTTATATCAGCTGACTGATATTCAGATCTTCCATCAGACGCTGATTGTCTGAATAGTCCACCGGAATGGCGATGACTGCCGGCCCCTGCGTATCCATGGCCTGTCGTAGTTTGCTGACCAATTCATCCTCCGCTTCGACCGCGAACCCTTTTGCCCCGAACGCTTCGGCATACACTTTAAAATCGATCGGACCAAATTTAACGCCGGAAGAGCGGTGATACTTTTTCTGCTCCTGAATCTCAACCATGTTATAGGCATTATCCACCCAGATAATATGCAACAGATTGCTGTTCAGGCGCACGGCGGTTTCAAGTTCCATGCTGGACTGCATAAAGCCGCCGTCCCCTGAAACCGAAATCACTTTCTGACCGGGGTGAATCAGCGACGAGGCGATGGCCCAGGGCAAAGCGACGCCCATCGTCTGCTGACCATTGGTCATCAGTATCTGCCGCGCACGGAAGCTGTACAGGTAGCGCGCCAGCCAGATATGGAAACTGCCCATATCCACGCACAGCGTCACATCATGATTGACAATATCCTGCATGGCTCTGACCAGACGTAGCGGATGAATAGCGAAACCGCGCATATCCATACCGCGCGTCGCCAGGTCGTGACGTTGCCGGCAGCGATCGCTCAGAATAATCTGCGACTGCGACGACAGCGGCAAAGGTGCGGAGATGCATTGAGCCAGAGAGTCGATGGTGGCCGCGATATCCCCCACCAGTTCCATATCGGGCAGATAGGCGCTGTCAATATTGGCCTGTAGCACGTCGATATGCACCAGCGCCGCTTTACCCGTATTCCACAGCGCCGGATCGTATTCCACCGAGCTGTAACCGACGGTGATGATCAGATCGGCCTGCTGCAGCAATTTATCGCCGGTCTGATTATTAAACAGACCGACGCGCCCGGCGAAATGATCGAAATGCTGCTGGTCTACCACGCCGGCCGCCTGATAGGTACTGGTGACGGGAAGCTGGCTTTTATGCAGCAAATGCCGTATCGCTTCGGCGTTGTTAGGCTGACTCGCCATTAATCCCAGCAGTAGAACGGGGTTTTTAGCATGCTGGATCATCCGGGCGACTTTCTCGATATCAGCATGGGGCGCGGCATTCAACATCGGCAGATCCGGGCGCACCAGCACCGCGCTGGTAACGGGATCGTTGACGATATCCTGCGGCAAGCTGATGAAAGAGGCGCCCGGATGGCCCGTTTCGGCAACGCGGAACGCATTCGCCAGCACTTCGGAAATCGCCGACGACGCTTTAACTTCAGCGCTGAACTTGGTGACCGGCTGAAACAGGCTAACCGTATCCAGACTCTGGTGCGTCAGCTTATGACTTTCCGAACGTTTAACCGCGCCGCCAATCGCCACCATGGGATCGCCTTCCGTCGTCGCCGTCGCCATCCCGGTAACCAGGTTACAGCAGCCCGGACCGGAGGTTACCAGCGTCACCCCGGCCTTGCCGGTTAAACGCCCGATAGCGGCCGCCATAAAGGCGCCGTTGGCTTCGTGTCGTACTGGTATCATTTGTATCGGCGAATCTTCCAGTGCGTCGAATACGCGGTCGATTTTTGCGCCCGGAATACCAAATACGTATTTAACCCCCTGCTGCTCCAGATGTTTTACCACCAGGGCCGCACCACAGTTCCAGCTCTGCTGAGCCGTTGAATTTTCCATTGTCTCACTCCTCCAAGATGACTCAAGGCTTGTTGTGACTTAGCCTTCCACTGACTGAATCGCGCTATCGAGATTTTCCGGTGACAGATTGGCGCTGAGAAAATCCCGATCCTGAGGCAAATCAATAATCAGTTTAGAAATCACCCCAAACGTCAGAACACCACTTTTCATTTGATAATCAAGTATATGACCACCACCTTCTCGACTTTCCGTAATAAAATGTTCGTGATAACCAGCAACATTGATACCCTGCGTATAGGCAGGACTACGGAAACCGATAATGCTTCCCTGACAGTGTTCAAAGTGGAACGTCGGCTGCTGGGCAATGGCCTCCAGCATCGGTTTATAAGGACGTTCCTGACGAGGTACGGTACGCGTCTCAACGTAATCGAATTGACCGTCGATTCTTAGCGCGCAGAACAGGTTGTCTGTGCCGATGAGCGTATCGATTTTTTGATGGAGCGAGTGCCGATCTATTTTGCTGCTGCAATGGATCTCTTCCGTCGGCTTAAAAAATGTCATTACCGCAAATGGCGTTTTCTGATCTGGCCTGGCGGCGCGTGCGCTGCCGTCAGAGCGAAGTTGGAAAATATTGCTGTTGAAGGCGACCAATTCACCATCCAGATTGTTAAACGTTCCTAATCCAAAATCGCCATGTTCCAGCAACTCCGCCATCGTCCGGCTACCTTCATACACGCCATTAATTAGCCCACTCATTAGTGAGGTTTGATAAATAACGCAATCAGAATGGTGCTTCTGATGATCGAGAGCATAGGCCGCAATCTCTTCAGCACAATGGCAGACGCCAGTATCTTCTTTCATATTCCGTCTCTTTCAACTGTGTATTACTTAAATTTTTCTAATTCTTGCGTATAGATTGGCGCTAATGTTGATAAACTTCCAATATACAAATATCGTCATTTCAAGATCGGAAAGATATGGAGCCGCGCTAATGGAGTTTCGTTACCTGCGCTATTTCGTTGCAGTCGCCACCGCAAAACATTTCACGCGGGCGGCAGACAAGCTGGGCATCTCGCAACCGCCCCTAAGCCAACAAATCAAAAAACTGGAACATGAGATAGGAACGCCGTTATTCAAAAGACTCACGCGCGGGGTTGAAATGACGGAAGCAGGGAAGGTGTTGTATGAAGATGCAAACCAGATCCTGAAGCTCACGGATGCGGCCGTTGACAGGGCAAGAAGCGTCGCCAGGGGCGAAGAAGGCTATTTCAACGTCGGTTTTTCCGCTTCATCATCCTTTCACCCCGCGGTACTGCGGCTACTGCATGCCTATCGCCAGCGCTATCCGAACGTGGTGTTAACCCCTCGACAAGAAAATACCCCGAATCTGGTCACCGGGCTTCGTAACCGGAATATTGACGTCGCGTTTCTCCGCCTGCCGAGCGATGTCAACAGCGAATTAAACAGTGAGGTGCTGGTCGAAGAGCCGATGAAATTAGCGTTGCCCGACGATCATCCCTTGCATTACAAGCGGCATATTCATCTGAGCGAACTGCAACACGATCCGTTGATTATGTTTCCCCGGGAGGTGTGCCCCGGCTTGCACGATATGATCCTCCATGCCTGTTATTTATCCGGATACGAGCCCAAATTGGGCCAGCAGGCGTCGCAGCTAACAGCGACTATCGGCATGGTATCGGCCGGCTTTGGCATTACCATCATCCCTAAGTCTCTGTCCTGCATCAAGATGAATCGCGTGTCGTACCACACGATAGACGACGCCCGCCTGAATACTCGGATAACCATGGTCTGGCGCCAGCACGAAAACTCGCCTATCATCATGAATATGATACAAATGTTGCGAAATAAGCGTTAAGAAAACCAACCGGACCATACGCTTTCCTCCCCGAAACGCAGCCATTGCCAAAAACGGGCAATTAGCATAAGTTCTTATATGGTATTAATTATCATTATCATATCTGGTGAGAACAAAATGCTGACAGCGATGGTTGCCGCGTGTGGTCTGTGGGGGTTGAGTTGGTGTATGGGAAAACATCTGTCGAGCGCCTGGGGGATCTTATTGCCCGGCGCCATCATGCCGATACTGGCCGCGCTGGATATCAACCTGATGCATTTGAAGGTGATTATCGCTATCGCGCTGCTGGCGACATTGGTGATGTTATTCCACCATCGCCTGCGCCATTATCTGCTTTTGCCGTCATGCATCGCATTAGCCGGCGGACTGGCGGCACTGTCCGTCATGTTCAATTTAACGCTGGGGTAACACAATAAAGGAGTAATAAAGGAAAGGAAAAGCAAGGGAGAAAGATTGGTGCGAAGAGAGGGACTTGAACCCTCACGCCCGTTAAGGCACTAACACCTGAAGCTAGCGCGTCTACCAATTCCGCCACCTTCGCACAGATAAAACCGAATACTTACCGCTAATCAACCTGTATCGCCGCATGGTGCGAAGAGAGGGACTTGAACCCTCACGTCCGTTAAGACACTAACACCTGAAGCTAGCGCGTCTACCAATTCCGCCACCTTCGCAGTAATGCCGTGCGATACAAATGGTTATCGTGCAACACGATCGTGGTGATGTTGGTGCGAAGAGAGGGACTTGAACCCTCACGCCCGTTAAGGCACTAACACCTGAAGCTAGCGCGTCTACCAATTCCGCCACCTTCGCAATCCAGCAACATTACCTGACGCAATGCCACCACGGGGGCGAATTCTAGAGGTTTTAGCGTCAAGGTCAATGATTATTTCCTCTGGAATACGGGGTTTGCTGCAAAAATCATCACCGCAGAGCGGATGGCGGCCGGGTAAAGAGTTCATTCAGCCATTCAATGAATACCCGGATCCTCGGCGCCAGGAAACGACCGGGCGGATACATCACATAAAACTGCATGTCCGGCGGCGGCATATCTTTTATGATTTCAACCAGTTCGCCGCTATCCAGCCAGCGCTGCAACCCCGCTCGCGTGGCCTGAATCAGCCCTAAATCGGCGCGACAGGCGGCAATGTACGCATCGACGCCGCTCACGTCCAGCTTGCTGGGCAGCGTATGGATAGTGCGCTCGCCGTTATGCATAAATTCCAGCGGATAGCGCTGCCCGCTACGCAACGAAAAATAGCCGACCATTTGGTGCGAAGAGAGATCGTCCAACGATGCAGGGATACCAAACTCGGCGAGATAACGAGCTGAAGCGCACGTAATTTGCGGCAATGCCGGTAAATGCAGAGTCGCCAGCGAATCATCCGTCACCTGCCAGGCCCGAAGTACGCAATCCACGCCCTCGCGCACAACATTAATCGCCGAATCATTGGCGCTCAGCGATAGCGTAATATGCGGATAACGCTGGTAAAACTCGCCCAATGCGGGGATCACCACCTCACGCGCCAGCGAGTGGGGCATATCAACCCGCACATTGCCCACCGGCTGCCGTCGATGCTGCGTAAAAAGCGCATCCGTTTCCTCAATCTCCGCCAACAGTTGGGTACAGCGCTGATAATAAATCTGGCCTTCATCGGTGATCTGCACCTGTCGGGTGGTTCTCTGCAATAGCCGCGCGCCCAAACGAGATTCCAGCTGTTTAATGGTATGGCTGACCGTCGCGCGCGGCAGCGACAGCATTTCCGCCGCACGGCTGAAGCTGCCCAGTTCTGCAATTCGCACAAAAATACGCATCGCCTGAATCTGATCCATCACGCCTCCATTGTTGGTGATTTTTGAATAGTGTTGCATGAAATGCGTTATTTATCTTTATCCGATAAACAACCACACTCTTCTGGCACGCAATATCAACATGAGGACGAGACAATGCAACAACGTCAACTAGGTCTTAATGGCCCATCGGTTTCCGCCATTGGGCTGGGCTGCATGGGAATGAGTGATTTTTATTTTACCGCGCAGGATGAAAAGGAATCTATCGCCACCCTGCACCGGGCGCTGGAACTGGGCGTCACCCTGCTTGATACCGCCGATATGTACGGCCCCCACACCAATGAGTTACTGGTTGGCAAAGCCATTAAAGGCAAGCGCCAACAGGTGTTCCTCGCCACCAAGTTCGGTATCGTACGTAACCCGGACAATCACGTTGAACGCGGCGTTTGCGGGAAACCGGAATATATTCGCAACGCCATTGAAGGCAGCCTGCAACGGCTGGGCGTAGAAGAGATCGACCTCTACTATCAACATCGCGTCGACCCGACGGTGCCGATTGAAGAAACCGTCGGCACGCTGGCTGATCTGGTCAAGGAAGGGAAAATTCGCTATATCGGCTTAAGCGAAGCCTCCGCCGAGACGCTGGAGCGCGCCTGCCGGGTTCATCCCATCACCGCTTTGCAAAGCGAGTACTCGCTGTGGACGCGGGATGTGGAAGCGGAGATTCTGCCCGCCTGTGAGCGTCTTGGCGTGGGTTTCGTGCCATACAGCCCGTTAGGCCGCGGTTTTCTGACCGGCGCCATCCGCAGTCCCGGCGATCTGGCGGCCGATGATTTCCGCCGTCACAATCCGCGCTTTAGCGGCGATAATTTCGCTAAAAATCTGCAATTAGTGGAGAAAGTCAATCAGTTGGCGGAACAAAAAGGCGCTGCGCCGTCACAGCTGGCGCTGGCCTGGGTGCTGGCGCAGGGCGAACATATCGTGCCGATTCCGGGAACCAAACGTCGCCGTTATCTGGAAGAGAACGTCGGCGCGCTGGACGTCACGCTGACGGCGGACGATCTGGCCGCCATTGAAGCCATCTTTCCCTTCAATGCCGCGGCAGGCGACCGCTACAGCGAAGAAGGCATGGCGACAATCAACCGCTAACAATCAACCGCTAAGTTGGCGGCCAATCCATCGCGACAGGATTGCGCTATCCGAACCTGCCGCAAGGATAGACCGTCGGGGCGAGCCGTCGATCTTAACGGCGGCCTCTGCCGGCCGGCCGCGGCGGACGGCCTACGGTAGCCTGATAGACTTTAAAGCGTCCCGTCTGCGCCAGCACCTCATGACTGCCAAACGCCGCATCCAGCAGCGCCGGATAAGGCAGGAACGCATTGGCGACAATGCGTAGCTGTCCGCCGATCGGCAGATGGGAAACCGCGCCGCGAATCAGCATTTCCGCCGCCTGTAAGCTGGTTTGCAAACCATCATGAAACGGCGGGTTGGAGACGATCAGGTCAAAGCGGCCGCTAATATCGGAGTAAACGTTACTGGCGATAACCTCGCCTTCCAGCTGGTTGGCGGCCAGCGTCGCCCGGCTTGAAGCCAGCGCGCCGGCGCTGACGTCGCTGAGCGTCAGACGGATCTTAGGCGACTGTTTCGCCAGCACGGCGGCCAATACGCCGGCGCCGCAGGCGATATCCAGCACTTTGCCTTTCATATGCGGTTCAAAGGTCGAAAGCAATAACTCGCTGCCCGGATCCAGTCCGTCACGGCTGAACACGCCGGGCAGCGCCTTCACCGTCACGCCCTCAATGAGATACTCATCCCACCAGTCGTCAAGGTTAAAGGCGCTCTGTTTTTCGATTCGCCCGTGGTAAAGCCCGCAGCGCCGGGCGCTGTCGATTTTCGTCAAGGCGGCGAAATCCGCCAGGATGTTTTCCGCGCTGCGTACGCCGCTACGGTTTTCACCCACCACAAAGATTTCACAACCAACCGGCAGCAGCGACAGCAGATTACGCAGTTGGAATTCCGCTTCCTGTTTACTCTTCGGCCAGTAATAGATCAGCGTATCGCAATCCGCCGCCAGTTCGGCATCCGCCACCAGACCATACCGAACGTTATTCTCCAGCGCGCCTTTCAGCTGTTGCCAATGGTGAAACTGCGTGGCGTGGACGCGAACATCAGCCGCCTCAAACCGCGCGGGCAAGGTGTCTTGCAGATCGCCGGCAAACAAAACCCGGCGTAAGATAAATTCGTCGCTATGGCGCAGTATGACTTCGCTGGCTGGAGTTAATGCGGACATCAGATTGGAGCTCCTCAATAATCGAGCGGCGATTATAGTGCTTTGTTGGCGCATGTTCGATGAGTTTGCTAGCATAGCGCGACATAAACCTGGGCCAAACGAGACAACGCATGACATCAAGACGTGACTGGCTGCTGCAGCAACTGGATATTACGCAGTGGACGCTAAAGCGCCCGGCCGTGTTGCAGGGCGAAATCGCCGTCAGTCTGCCCGCCCAGGTTCGCCTGGTTATTGTGTCGAACGAACCGCCGGCCAACGATGAACCGCTGCTGGCCGATGTCCTGCGCAGCCTGGCGCTCACGCCCGATCAAGCCTATAGCCTAACGCCGCAACAGGTCGAGATGCTCCCCGCCAAAACCCGCTGTCATAGCTGGCGGCTAGGCATTGATGAACCGCTTGCGCTGGAAGGCGTCCAACTCACCAGCCCGGCACTGACCGAGCTTTACCACAACGCCGACGCCAAACGGGCGCTCTGGCAGCAGATATGTGACCATGAACGTGATATCACCCCTGACGCCGGCCGATCTGGCGCAAGCCTTGCAGATTGAACAAGCCAGCCACGCGTTTCCCTGGAGCGAAAAAACCTTTGCCGGCAATCAGGGCGAGCGTTACTTCAACCTTAAACTCAGCCGCGACGGACAGATGGTGGCTTACGCCATCACACAAACGGTGCTGGATGAAGCCACGCTGTTCAATCTTGCCGTACATCCGTCTCATCAACGTCGCGGTATCGGACGCGAGCTGCTGGAGCATCTGATTCAGCAACTGGAAAAACGCGACATTCTCACGCTGTGGCTGGAGGTGCGCGCGTCGAACGCCGGCGCCATCGCGCTGTATGAATGCCTGGGTTTTAACGAGGTCTCGCTGCGGCGCGACTATTACCCTACCGCCGCCGGTCGCGAAGATGCCATCATCATGGCGCTGCCTTTAGGATAATAAAACAGCGATTATCTGCTCTTATTTCACACAATCGGTTGAAACAAAAATCATTCTCAAATAAAATTTGTGACATAGATCTTACTTTCCCTTGCTGTTTTGCTTTCAGGTTATTGACATGTCATCAGTCCCTATTGATACCGCAGCGGATATCAATCAGCTTTATCACCAACATCACGGCTGGTTACAGGGGCTGTTGCGTAAACGGCTGGGTGACTTTTGCGATGCCGCCGATCTGGCGCAGGATGTCTTTTTGCGTTTGCTAATCAAGCCGCGTCAATTCGATAGCCATGCGGGGGCGCGAGCCTACCTGAGCGTGATGGCGCAGGGAATGTGTGTGGACCTGTGGCGCAGGCGGGAAATTGAGCGCGCCTGGCTGAATTCGCTGGCTAGCCAGCCGGAAACCGTCGTCTTATCGGCGGAGCACAGTAACATCATCCTCGAAACGCTGTATCAGGTCGACGCCATGCTGCGCACGCTGCCGGAAAAGGTGCGCGCCGCCTTTGTGATGGCGCAGATCCAGGGGCTGACCTACCGGGAAATCGCGTCTGAATTACACGTCTGCGAGCGGATGGTGAAAAAATACATGGCGCAGGCTATGTTACATTGCGTGTTGTTGGAAGCCGAACAGGAATCCATGACGCCGTCCGCCAATGCAGGAAACGATGAGTAAACCCAGCTTTAGCGCATTACAGCAGGCATCGCAATGGTATGCGCAGCTGCGCGATCTTGAACCAGACCATGAACACTACCAACACTGGCGCCGCTGGATAGCAGAGAACGAGGAAAACCGTCACGCCTGGGACTATGTGCAAAAGGTCAGTCAGCGCTTTCAGCCTTTACGCGGCGACGGCCAGCAACCCGCCATCAACGCCCTGCTGCATCCGCCCGCCGAAGTAAACCGTCGCGGCGCGCTCAAACTGGCGGTCCTGCTGAGCGCCGGCTCGCTTTTATCCTGGGCGACCTATCGCTATACGCCGCTGCGCGAAAAAGCGCTGGTTATGACGGCGGACCACCATAGCGCCACCGGCGAAATCAAACACCTTCGCTTACAGGACGGCACGCGGGTCTGGCTGAATACCGCCAGCGCCATCAACGTAAACTACGGCAATCAACAACGGCGGATCGCGCTGCTGTCTGGCGACGTATTGATTGAGACCGCCCACGATCCCCGTCCGTTCTTTGTCTCAAGCGCACAAGGACAAATGCAGGCGCTGGGCACCCGCTTCAGCGTGGAGCAACATAATGACGCCACGCGCCTTACCGTCTATGAGGGTGCCGTTGAAGTCACCGCCGGCCAGGCGCAAACGCCGCGTCGGGTGAATGCCGGCCAGCGGTTGGATTTCGATCTTCAGGGTCAGGGCTCATTGCAGCCCAACCAACAAACCGACGCCGGTTGGTCAAAAGGCTTGCTGCTGGCGGATAACATGCCGCTGGGCGAGGTTATCGCGCAGCTTGCGCGTTACCGGCACGGCTATCTGGCCTGCCAGCCGGAGATCGCGGCGCTGAGGGTTATGGGAGCCTTTCCGCTGACCGACACGGATAAAGCGTTGACGATGCTGGCACAAGCGTTCCCGGTGCGGATCAACCGCCGCTTCTCCTGGTGGGTAACGGTAGAGAAGAAATAAAAAATCGCCGGGAGAAATTTGAGTTTGATGACTAACCTTATGGTTCTAACCCCACACCGCCCCTCCCCTTCCCCTGTCTCTTAGTCACATTTTTATGCGGACTTGGAGATAGTTTCGTGCGCCACAATGCCGCTATTTTCATGCTGCCTCGCAGCTCGCGCCCGACATAGGGGGCTCAGACGCCAGCCCCCTATGAACCCCGGCTTGCGGCTAAATTATGTCGCTGCGCGATGCCTTCGTCGGTATCAGGCTTAACGGACCGCTTGCGACACGTTCCATACGTGGCGCAAGCTTTCGCCGCGTCCGTGCGGCTCATCCTAAGCCTGCTATCTCCTCAGCATAATTTCTTACGCCGGATAACGGCAAACCCCGTCATAGCCCCTACATTTGTGTATAAGAGACAGCTGATAGGGGGGAGGCCGGGAGGGGGTAATTAATGGAAATATATCGAATATTATCAGCAAGCTGAAATCGCCGGAACGATTTTAAACGTCGCTTGCGATACTGGAAATAAAAAAAGTTATCATTTTGGTTCCCCTTTTGGCCTCGTCCTTCGATTCACAATAAAAGCACTCTTTTTACTCTGGGTCAGAAGGCAAGATCACCATGTCAATCACACCATTTTTCTCTGAGCGCGGCGCAGACCGCGCGCCCAAAATCGTCGCCCTCGCCGTTCGGCTGCTGCTGTGCGGCGCGCCCTTGCTTATGTCGCCCGTCATTGCGCAGGCGGAAGCTCAAGCGCCGCGAGCCTACGCTATCCCGGCAGGACCATTAAGCAATCAGTTAAACCAGTTTTCCGCCCAGTCCGGCGTATATCTGGTCGGCGATGCCGGTTTGGCAAGCGGCAAGACCGGGGCGGCGTTACAGGGAAACTACAGTGTGGACGAGGGATTTCGCGCCTTACTTGCCGGCAGCGGCCTACAGGCGGTCAATCAGTCTGCCGACACCTATATGTTGCAGCCGGCGCCCAAGAGCGATGAAATAGTGGTGGTGGCCAACGTCAACCGTAACGGTATGACCGAAGGCACCCATTCCTACACCACCCGCAGCATGAACACCGCCACCCAGCTGAATCTGTCGCCGCGCGAAACGCCGCAGTCGGTCAGCGTAGTGACCCGTCAGCAGATGGACGATCAGAACATGACCACGCTGGACGAGGCGATGAGCCAGACCACCGGCGTCAATGTGGTAAATCAGAATAGTTTTCAGGTGAAATACGAATCGCGCGCGTTCGCCATGGATAACATCAAGGAAGACGGGGTTAGTCTGTCGTCGCAAAACAGCGTGATGAATGCCTCCCAGTCGAGCAGTGAATCCCCCGATCTGGCGATTTACGATCGCGTCGAAGTGCTGCGCGGCGCCTCCGGCCTGACCCAGGGCAGCGGCGAGCCGGGCGGCACCGTCAATCTGGTGCGTAAGAAACCCACCTACGATTTTCAAGCCTCGGGCAGCGTCAGCGCCGGCAGTTGGGATAACTACCGCAGCGAAGCCGATATCTCCGGCCCGCTCAATGACGATACCAGCGTGCGCGGCCGTTTTGTCGGCGTGTATCAGGATAGACAAAGTTTCACGGATTACGTCGGCAGCGAAAGAACGGTGTTATTCGGCACACTGGCCTGGGATATGACGCCGGATACCACCCTCACCACCGGTATTAACTGGCAGAAAACCGATGTGACGCCCGATCTTTACGGCGTGCCGTTCGGCACCGATAAAAGCGATTTGCACCTTCCCCGTTCGACTTTCCTGGGCGCCAGCTGGAACCGGATTAATTTTGAAAGAATTAATCCGTTTGCCGAATTCGAACACCACTTTGACAACGATTGGACATTCAAGAGCGCGCTTAACTACACCCGGGCGACGTCTAAAGAGCGCTATATCGGTATTATGAATGGCACCGCCGGCGTCGATCCCGCGACCGGCGCCAGCCGGTTAAACAATGCGCTGCACTATGACAACAAAAGCGATCAATGGGGTTACAACCTCAGTCTGAGCGGTCCGTTTGAACTGTTGGGACGCAATCATGAATTGGTATTCGGCGGCGATTATCAAAAGGAAAACTTTGACAGTACATTTGGCCGAATCGGCAACCTTAAAGAGGTCAATATCTATAGCTGGAATCCGAACTCGGTTGCCGAGCCGGACTGGTCAGATATGAGCCTCTACAATAGCCGCTACATAGAAAAATATAATATTTATCAGCGCGGTCTATTCGCCACTACCCGGTTGGAACTGGCCGATGACTGGAAACTGATCCTCGGCGGCCGCTACAGCGCCTACAGCTACGACTATTATTACGATAACCTGCGCAACGACAGCGACAAAGACCACAGCCGGCTGCACGTCCGCGATCAGTTTGTCCCTTACGGCGGGCTGTTATGGGATTTCGCCGATAATTACACCTGGTATGCGAGCTACGCTGAGATCTATCAGCCGCAGAGCGCCAAAGACAAAAACAATAATCTACTGCCCGCCATTACCGGCACCAACTACGAAACCGGCGTTAAAGGCGAATTCTTTGACGGCGATCTGAATGCATCGCTGGCGCTGTTCCGTATTATTCAGGCCAACCGGGCGCTCGCTGAAGCGGACAGCTCCGTTTGTCAGAACCCTGACAATGGTTGCTCCCGCGCCGAAGGCAAGGTGCGCAGCCAGGGGGTTGAAATGGAGATTTCCGGCAAACTGGCCGAGGGCTGGCAGTTGAGCGCCGGTTACACGCTGACCAACAGTAAATACCTGGAAGCGTCTGATAGCGAAAAAGCGGCGCAGTTCAGTCCCCGCACGCCGAAGCATATGTTTAAACTGTACAGCAGCTATAACCTGCCGGGCGAGCTCAATCAGTGGACCATCGGCGCGGGATTGACCGCCCAGACCGGCACCTCGACCTACCCAGGCCGGGCCTTCGGCTTGAGCCAGGGCGGCTATACGCTGGTTAACGCCAATATTACCTATCAATACAGTAAAAACCTGAGCTTTAATCTGGTGGGCAATAATCTGACCGATAAGGTCTATTACAAGAACCTGAATAACCGTCACCGCGGTGGTTACAACTATTACGGCGATCCGCGCAACTTTATGCTGACGGCGAAATATACCTTCTGATTATCTGACTCCGACTAACCGACAGAACGTGGCCTGCCCTGGCAGACCACGGGTTTACCAACCTGATGCCGACATTAAAACGTTTTTACCAGTTAATCGCCCCGTTCTGGTTTACCCGCCGCGCCGCCCTTAGCTGGCTGCTGCTGCTGATCGTTATTACGCTGAGACTGTCCGTCGTGTGGGTCAGCGTGCTGTATAACAACTGGAGCAAAGACTTTTTCGATGCGCTGGCAGACTATTTTCAACACGCTTCCATCCTGTCGCTCGCCGCGCGCTATGGCAGTTACACCGCCCTGTTTGTGCTGGTTATCGTCTGCAACAACTGGCTGAAAAAAAAGCTGATTATCCGTTGCCGCATTGAAATGACGCGCAAGTTCGAGCAGGCGTGGCTGGCCCGCAGCGCCCACTACCGCCTTAGCCTGCGCGGCGAACCGGACAACCCCGATCAGCGTATCGCCGAAGATATCCGCCTGCTGATTGAGCAGAGTCTGGAACTGCTGCTTTCTCTGCTGCAAAACATCACCTACTTTTTTTCCTTTATCGTCATCCTATGGCGGCTATCCGGCGTACAGACCTTCAGCATCGGCGGCCACAGCGTGACCATTTATGGTTATCTGGTGTGGATCGCGCTGGGTTATGCGCTCGTCAGCAGCATTTTTGCGCATATTTTCGGCCACCGACTGCACGCTCTGAACGTGAAAAAGCAGCGCGCCGAGGCCGATTACCGCACCACGCTGCTGCGGGTGCGCGAAAATACCGAGCAAATCGCCCTCTATCAGGGGGAAAACGCCGAGCAAACGCGGATGCAGCAGCGCTTTCAGTCAATAGTACACAACTGGCGCAGGCTGATGAGCCAGGAGTTCCGCCTGGAAACCTTTACCACCAGCTATTTTCGTCTCGGCCTGATGATCCCGGTGTTCGCCGTTTTGCCGGTCTACCTGACGCACCAGATCTCGCTGGGGGCGATCATGCAGGCCAGAGCCGCCTTTGGCTATGTGCTGGACGCTTTCGGCTGGTTTGTCGATTCCTATCGCCAGTTGGTGGCCTGGTCCGCCACCATCGAGCGGCTGTGGACCTTTCAGCAAAATCTGCATCAGTTGCCGACGCCGAATAGACCGCCCCGGCAAGGCAGCGAGCTATCTATTTCAGGGCTCAGCGTGCGGCATCCGAACGGACGGCCGCTATTCGCGCCGTTGAGCGCTAACCTGAAAGCCGGAGAATGGGGGGTGCTGGCTGCGGCCAGCGGCAGCGGGAAAACCACGCTGCTGCGCGCCCTGGCTGGATTTTGGCCCATCGCGCAGGGTGAATACCGACTCCCGGCGGGCAAGGCGCTGTTTCTGCCGCAAAAACCTTATCTACCGGAAGATACGCTGCGCCGGGTGCTTTGCTATCCGCAGACAGAGATACCGGATACGGATTCGCTGCGTCGGGCGTTGAAACAGGTTGGCTTACCGGCGCTGACCGCCCGGCTGGATGAATGTTCCAACTGGAGCCGGGAGCTGTCCGGCGGCGAACAGCAGCGCCTGTCGCTGGCGCGGGCATTGCTGCTGCGTCCTGCGCTGTTGTGTATGGATGAGGCCACCAGCCAGTTGGACGACGCCGCCGCTATTCAACTGCTCGCGCAGTTAAGAAAAACGCTGCCGGATACCATTGTGCTGGCGGTCAGCCACCAGCCGGCGGTCTGCGCCCTGTTTGAGCGATCGTTACCCATGACGCCCGGCCGCGATCGGTCAAATCACGCGGTGGCGGGGATCTGCGACTGAAACCGTGAACATTCCTCGGCTGATTCCCGCCTGCGCGGGAATGACTAAGCAGAGCACCCCGTCATCCCCGCGGCAGTAGGCGGGGATCTGCTACTGAAACCGTAAACACCCTCGGCCGATTCCCGCCTGCGCGGGAATGACGGAAGAGAGGCGGGAATGACGTTTTTTCAGCGAAGATTGGACCGCAAACGCAGATGGGGCAAAACGCCCCATCCAAGGTGAAGGATCTTACTCGCTATCGCCCAGCAGAACGGACTGCAGCGCAATTTCGATCATATCGTTAAACGTAGTCTGACGCTCATCGGAAGTGGTTTCCTCATGAGTACGGATATGGTCGGACACGGTACAGATAGCCAGGGCTTTGGCGCCGAACTCGGCCGCAACGCCGTAAATACCGGCCGCTTCCATCTCCACGCCCAGAATGCCGTACTTTTCCATCACGTCGAACATCTGCGGGTCCGGCGTATAGAACAGGTCGGCGGAGAAAAGGTTGCCGACGCGCACGTTGACGCCGTGGGCTTTGGCGGCGTCAACCGCGTTGCGCACCATGTCA
The DNA here is from genome assembly GCF_002291445.1 of Brenneria goodwinii. Lineage (NCBI taxonomy): Bacteria > Pseudomonadati > Pseudomonadota > Gammaproteobacteria > Enterobacterales > Pectobacteriaceae > Brenneria > Brenneria goodwinii. The sequence goes on from NZ_CP014137.1 coordinate 3,489,276, forward strand.
AAATCCGCAATGGCGGCATAGTCGTGGTCTTTGAAACGCATGCGGTTCACTTTGGAGTCCGTACACGCGCCCATACCAATCACCACGTCGCGCAGTTTTACGTCGGTACGCACCGCGCCGCATGAGCCCACGCGGATGATTTTTTTCACGCCGAACTCGGTGATCAGCTCTTTCGCATAGATAGAGCAGGAGGGGATCCCCATCCCGTGCCCCATCACCGAAATCTTGCGCCCTTTATAAGTGCCGGTAAAACCCAGCATGCCACGAACATTGTTCACTTCACGGGCATTTTCCAGAAAGGTTTCGGCAATATACTTTGCTCGCAGTGGGTCGCCCGGCATCAGTACGACATCCGCAAAATCACCCATTTCCGCATTAATATGTGGCGTAGCCATGCTCTTATTCCTTATCAATCAGCATAAAACAAATCGCGCTCAGGCGAATAACGTGGACGTTACAGAATCGGCTTACCGTAGTCCATCGCCGATAGCCCAAAATAGTTCGCCACCGTCTGACCGATATCCGCAAACGTCTCACGGTGTCCATATGAGCCGGGTTTCACTCTCGGCCCATAGATCAGTACCGGTACATTTTCGCGGGTATGATCGGTGCCATGCCAGGTAGGATCGCAGCCGTGGTCGGCGGTCAGAATCAGGATATCATCCCCCGTCACGCGCGAGAGCATCTCCGGCAGACGACGATCGAACAATTCCAGCGCCGCGGCATAACCGGCGACATCCCGGCGGTGGCCGTACGAGGAGTCAAAATCGACAAAATTGGTAAACACGATGGTGTTATCACCCGCGTCGTCCATTTCTTTTAACGTGGCGTCAAACAGCGCGTCAATACCGGTGGCTTTCACTTTGCGGGTGATGCCCACCTGGGCATAAATATCCGCGATCTTGCCGACCGACACCACTTCGCCGCTTTTTTCTTCCACCATCTTTTTCAAAATCGTCGGCGCAGGCGGTTCAACGGCCAGATCGTGCCGATTACCGGTACGCTGGAAATGCCCCGGTTGGTCGCCGACAAACGGGCGAGCGATCACTCGCCCGATGTTATAACCCCCGTTGGTCAGTTCCTCACGAGCGATTTCACACAGTTCATACAGTTTGTCCAGACCAAAGGTCTCTTCGTGGCAGGCGATCTGGAAAACGGAGTCAGCGGAGGTGTAGAAAATCGGCTTGCCGGTTTTCATATGTTCTTCGCCCAGCTTATCCAGGATCACGGTGCCGGAAGAGTGGCAATTCCCCAGATAACCCGGCAGATTGGCGCGCTTCACCAGGGTATCCAGCAGTTCCTGCGGAAAACTGTTCTCTTCATCTTTGAAATAGCCCCAGTCAAACAGCACCGGCACGCCGGCGATTTCCCAGTGGCCCGACGGCGTATCCTTACCAGACGAGATTTCGCTGGCATAAGCATAGGCGCCGATAATATCGGCCTGGGGATCCAACCCGGCGGGAAAAGTACCGGTTGATTCCTCGGCCGCTTTTCCCAGTCCTAAACGACTCAGATTCGGCAAATGCAGCGCTCCTTTACGTCCCCGATCGGCCTCTCCCGCCGCACAGGCCTGAGCGATATGGCCCAGCGTATCCGAACCGGCGTCACCAAAACGTTGCGCATCGGCACTACAACCGATACCGAAGGAATCGAGCACCATAATATAGGCACGTTTCATTGTTCATCTCCTGCGTTGTTACTCGCGGCAGGCATAGCCTGCCTGCGTTGGAATCATTCAATCATCGGCGCTCATGCGGCGATAAATAACCGGCGTTTCTTCCACGGCTTCGTCGCTTAGCGTAATCGCGGCCCGGACATCGTTTGCCGCCTGCTGCCATTGCGCCTCGGTATTGGCGTGGATCACCGCCAGCGGACGCTGACCATCAACGCGATCGCCCAGGCAAGCCATCTCATTGATTCCCACGCTGTAATCAATCTTATCGCTGGCCTGACGGCGTCCGCCGCCTAACGACACAACCGCCATGCCTAACGCACGGGTATCCATGGCGGCGACAATCCCTGCGCGCTCGGCAAAAACCGGCTTGCTTAACGTGGCGACCGGCAAATAGCGCTCGTAATGCTCGACGAAATCAGCCGGACCGCGCTGCGCCGCCACCATCCGGCCGAACACTTCGGCCGCCTTGCCGTTATCCAGCGCCGCTTGCAGGCGGTTGCGCGCTTCCGCGGCGGAGTCCGTCAGGCCGCCGGACAACAGCATTTCTTCGCATAGCGCCATCGTCACCTCATACAAGCGCGGATTACGCGGCTCCCCGGTCAGAAAACGTACCGCCTCCCGCACCTCCAGCGCATTGCCCGCGCTGGAAGCCAGCACCTGATTCATATCGGTCAGCAACGCGCTGGTGCGGCATCCGGCGTTATTGGCGACATCGACGATCGCCTGCGCCAATTGCTCGGAAAGCGCATAAGTCGGCATAAAAGCGCCGGATCCTACCTTAACATCCATCACCAGCGCATCCAGCCCTTCGGCCAGTTTCTTCGCCAGAATGGACGCGGTGATCAGCGGTATTGAATCCACCGTCGCGGTAATATCCCGCGTCGCGTAAAAACGTTTATCCGCCGGCGCCAAAGAGTTGGTCTGGCCGATAATCGCCACGCCGACGCGCTGAATAATTCGGCGGAATTCACTGTTGTCAGGGAAAATATTCAGCCCGGGGATCGACTCCAGCTTATCCAGCGTACCGCCGGTGTGCCCCAGCCCCCGGCCGGAAATCATCGGCACATAGCCCCCGCAGGCGGCAACCATCGGCCCCAGCATCAGCGAGGTTACATCGCCTACGCCGCCGGTAGAGTGTTTATCCACCAGCGGACCATTCAAGTTTAGACTCTTCCAGTCAAGCACCGTGCCGGAATCGCGCATCGCCAGCGTCAGGGAGACGCGCTCCGCCATCGACATATCGTGGAAGTAGATGGTCATCGCCAGCGCGGCGATTTGCCCTTCGGATACCGTATTATCGCGCACGCCGTTAATAAAGAAGCGAATCTCTTCATCGCTCAATGGCTCTCCGTCACGCTTCTTACGAATAATTTCCTGAATCAGAAACAAAGCACGCTCTCCTGATAAGTGGGTAAAAAGAATGGACCGGAACCTGAGCCGTTATCGCGTTTTCTGCCCGGGCGGGAAGGTGGCGGAATCAATAACCGCTATGCCGCGCTGTCGACTGATGACCTAACACCGACAGCAGGCTGGCTAATAAACTCGATGCGCCAAAACGGAAATGCCGGGCGTTAACCCATTCCGGGCCCATAATGTCATCAGCCAGTTGCAAATAAATCGCCGCCTCTTCAGCGCTACGCACGCCGCCCGCCGCCTTGAATCCGACACGTTCCCCCACGCCTTTATCACGAATGACTTGCAGCATGATTTCCGCACTCCGCGGCGTGGCGTTAACCGGCACCTTGCCCGTAGAGGTTTTAATAAAATCAGCGCCGGCATCAATGGCGATCTCGCTGGCCTGACGGATCAGCGCGTCCTGCTTTAGCTCGCCCGTTTCAATAATCACTTTCAGCAACACATTGGCCGCCTGACAAACCGCTTTACACGACTGCACCAGCGCAAACCCGGTTCGCGTGTTCCCCGTAATCAGCGAACGGTAAGGGAACACGACATCCACTTCATCCGCGCCATAGGCAATAGCCGCGTTGGTTTCCGCCAGCGCGATGCCAATATCATCATTGCCATGCGGGAAGTTCGTCACGGTCGCAATACGCATCTCCGGCGTTCCCTGTTCGCGCAGCGCCTTACGCGCCAGAGGAATAAAGCGTGGATAGATACAGATAGCCGCAGTGTTGCCTGCCGGGCTGTTAGCCTGATGGCAAAGCGTGACGATCTTCTCATCCGTATCGTCATCATTAAGCGAGGTTAAATCCATCAGCGCCAGCGCGCGTTGCGCGACAGCCGTTAACGTTGTCATACCATTACTCCAACTCGTCAGCCGGTCTGACCGGCGGGAATATAAACTGGGTCAATGCAATACCAGAACATGGCGGCGAGCGGACCGGGTTCCCTGAAGATAGCGCCCGGGAGGGATAATAACCTGGGCGACAACCGAAACCCCTCTCACCGCAGAGAGCCTTCATCTACGCTATCCTGTGACGTGATTTATATTCAAATGCTGAGTAGTCGTAGAACATTTGAACATGTCATGCCGGGCTATTTTGCGCCGTCGTTCACACTTAATGTAAAAGCGATGTAATCGCACGGGATTATATGTGATTTATATCACATAATTGTCACCCTAAATAATCCGCGTGCGGCAAGGCGGCGGCACAGCGACAAATTCCATAGGTTAATCATAGCGGCTGACTCGGCCGATACCGCAGAAATAAATCGCTTAAAACGAAGCCCCCATTGAAGGGGGGTTAAGGCGTGACGGCGTTGATTTCCACCGTGATATGAACCAACTCTTCATGTATGGATAACCGTTGCTTGTAATAATCGGGGCTGACGTCCCGGTCGGTAGTTAAGCTCAGGATACAGGCATATTTTTCCGTCCCTACCCGCCAGACATGTAAATCCGTCAGTTCGGCAGGCATCGGGCTGGCGGCGATGACCTCCTTGATTTCCTCCACCACCGGCGCATCCATTTCCGCATCCAGTAAAACTTTGCCGGACTGACGCATCAGGCCATACGCCCAGATGCCGACCAGGATGGAGCCGACGATCCCCATGACCGGATCCAGCCAGTCGGCGCCCCACAATTTACCGCAGATCAAGGCGACTATCGCCAGAACGGAAGTCGCGGCATCGGCAATCACATGTATATAAGCCGAGCGCAGATTCAGATCCTGATGACCGACATGCGTATGAGAATCCGCCGTGTGATGACTGTCGTGGGAATGATGCGTAGGGTGATGGGAATGATCGTGAGCATGATGGTCGCGCAGCAGCCAGGCGCAAATAAGGTTAACCAACAGCCCGACCACGGCAATCGCTATCGCCTGGTCGTAATGGATCACCGACGGATGGAGTAAGCGTTCGACCGATTCATACATCATGACAAAGGCGACCATCCCCAGCAGAATAGCGCTGGTGAATCCCCCCAGAATTTCAATCTTCCAGGTGCCAAAGGCAAAGCGGGTATCCGTTGCCAGACGCCTGGCCGCCGCATAGGCCATTGCCGACAGCCCCAGCGCCAGCGCGTGGGAGCTCATATGCCAGCCGTCGGCCAGCAGCGCCATCGAATTGAAATACCATCCGCCCAGGATCTCCACCACCATCATTACTGCCGTCAGCAAAGTGGCATAACGGGTATTCCTTTCCGCCAGCGGATTCCCTTCATCAAAAATATGCGTGTGGGTACCGTTTATTTGTTGTAGTGACATCGTTAGCCCGCCCTGTTTATACTCCCCCCCAGTATAATACCCGGTGATAAAAAAATACGACCGCGACGATGAGAATAATCAGGAATAAAACCCGGCGGGATAAAAGCGAAAATGCATAGCGGAACCACCGGCCTGCAGAGCCGGCAGTGATGCGGGATCGCTACTTCAGATAAGAACGAACCACTGAGACGATCTCTTCCAGATCGCCGTTGCGCTCCTGTGATGAATGGCTCTCATCCATCAAATGCTCGCGGATATGCCCTTCCAGCACTTCGACCATCAGCCCGTTAACGGCGCCGCGAACGGCCGCGATTTGCTGCAGGATATTCAAACAGGGAGTTTCATTTTCCAGCGATTTTTCAATCGCTTCCGTCTGCCCTTTGATCCGCCTGATGCGCGCCAACAGCTTTTTTTTGCCTTTAATGGTATGCGACATGATCCTCTCCGAAATCCCCAACAGATACTGGGGCCGAGTATAGCTCATCCGCCGGCCATCAGGCATCTGCGGCGATAATGGCAACCACGGGCAAGATCGGCGCGGCGAAGCAATCAGGTAAATTTCACTCCGAACATGATGTGCCGTAAAATGAGCCGAATGTTAACGAACGCATCGACCACCATGAACGAAGCTCTCATCGCGCCCTGCTGGTATCTGTATATCCTGCGCACGGCCAGCGGCATGCTATACACCGGGATTACCACGGACGTGGCTCGCCGTCTGGTGCAACATCAGTCAGGAAAAGGGGCGAAAGCGCTGCGGGGAAAAGGCGAATTAGCCTTGGTGTTCCAATGTCGGGCGGGCAGCCGCTCAAGCGCATTAAAGCTGGAGTATCGCATCAAGCAGTTGAGCAAAAACCAAAAAGAAAGGCTGGTGCAAGACCAGCCCACGTCATTATTAGATACGCTTGTCAGGAGCGGTTAAAAGGATCGGCGTATTCGACCAGACCGCTAGCCCCCACAAAATGATTATCCGCCAGCGGATAAACCTGGAAGGTGACTGCACTTTGCGGCCAGCGGCAATACAACTGATATTCAGACGCGGGCACGAAACCAAAGCGGGAGTAATAAGCGGGTTCCCCCAATACCACGACCGCGGTATAGCCGAACTCATTCAGCGCGTCCAGACCTTCGTAAACCAGCTGCTGACCGATGCCTTGCCGGCGCAGGCTTTCTTCCACGGCGAGCGGAGCCAACCCTACCCACTGGCGGTCTTCCCCTTCAATCAGCACCGGACTAAAAGCCGCGTATCCCACAACGCCGCCTTCATCATCCGTTGCAACGATCCCTAACGTCAACTGACCGTCCTCACGCAGCTGATGGACTAAATCGGCTTCGGCATCCGTTGGAAATACCCGGCGCAGCAGGCTGTCAATCCCGGCGGCGTCCACCGGTATTTCAACACGCACTAACATGATGCGGGCGCGTGATCGTCGGTAGATTGCACCACGCCCTCTTGTAGCCCCGCGTCGACAAAATCAGCCAATTGCTGTAAACCGATACGTAACGGCGCCGGCATGGCTTCCAGTTCAATCGCGTCCATCAGGTTTTTTACGTATAACCCGAGTTCCGTATCACCCTCGATCCGCAGGCGACGCTGGAAAAACAGCGTATCGGGATCTTCTTTACGCGCCGCGATCAGAATAAGATCGTTGGCATCAGCGCTAAAGCTGACGTCCGCATTTTCCTGATGACTCACGACCAGACGATTATCGCGCAGCGTCACAAACCACTGCAATCCAACGTCCCGTACTTCAATCTTTAACCAGCGGTCTTCCAGAAACTCCAGCTCCCCCTCTTCCAGGGACTGACGAAACTGCCAGCTCAGCATGTGTTCCAGAACCTGACGCTGTAAAGCAAAAGGAGTGAACTTTAATGGCTTGCCCAATAAGCCCGGCCCTTGACGCACAATCTGCGCCCGAAGTTTTCCCAACACTGGCGTACTCCTCTTAAAACAGTCTGATGGTTCAGACAACCTACAAGTATTGTGCCACATCACACAAAAGCAATAGAGGTCTATGTCAATAATTTATCCTGTTCTTCCCTTGCTCAATCGATTTCACGTTGCGCCGGGCCCGGACAGACGGAGTTGAGCGCTAGCAGCATTTATTCTCAGCTTAATGATCACCTGACATGCTTGGTCACATGAATTCTCACATGGAGAGTGAGAATTCAAATAATTAGCTAAAAGCGCGACGAGCCCGCCGACAACGTGAAAAATCACGGCGATAAATCACCATATGCATGCCCCCTCCCTTTTCATTCCACCGTTAACTGTTTTAAATCAAACCACGGCCATATGTGGTTAATTAAAATTATCTATCGTTAAAAACATTCATTGACTGATAACAAATCTCATTAGTCCACCAACATCATTGATCGTAGCGGATGGCTGGTCTCATCCCGATTTTGATTAATGAAGGAAATAGTATGGAATTGCTTTGCCCCGCCGGTAATCTTCCGGCATTAAAAGCGGCTATCGATAATGGCGCCGACGCGGTCTATATCGGCCTGAAAGATGACACCAACGCACGCCACTTCGCCGGACTTAACTTCACCGACAAAAAACTGCAGGAAGCACGCGATTATGTGCACCGCCACCGGCGCAAACTTCATATCGCCATCAATACGTTCGCCCACCCCGATGGTTATCAACGCTGGGAGCGCGCCGTCGACATGGCGGCGCAAATCGGCGCGGACGTACTGATCCTGGCCGACCTGGCCATGCTGGAATATGCCGCGGAACGCTACCCGCACATCGAGCGCCACGTCTCGGTGCAGGCCTCCGCCACCAATAGCGAAGCGATTAACTTTTACCAACGCCATTTTGACGTATCCCGCATCGTTCTGCCCCGAGTGCTTTCTATACATCAGGTAAAACAACTGGCCCGCACCAGTTCGGTTCCGCTGGAAGTGTTCGCTTTCGGCAGCCTGTGCATCATGGCGGAAGGCCGCTGCTACCTCTCCTCCTACCTGACCGGCGAATCGCCGAATACCGTGGGAGCCTGTTCGCCCGCGCGTTTCGTCCGCTGGCAGCAGACGGAACAGGGGATGGAGTCCCGCCTGAATAACGTGTTGATTGACCGCTATCAGGATGATGAGAATGCCGGTTATCCGACGTTGTGCAAAGGCCGTTATCTGGTCGACGGGCAGCGTTACCACGCGCTTGAAGAACCCACCAGTCTTAATACATTGGCGTTACTGCCGGAACTGCTGGCGGCGAATATCGCCTCGGTGAAAATTGAAGGACGCCAGCGCAGCCCGGCTTATGTCAGCCAGATCACCCGCGTCTGGCGGGAAGCCATCGATCGGTGCATCTCCAATCCGTCCACATTCAGCCCGACGCAGGAATGGATGGATACGCTTGGCGCCGTGGCGGAAGGTACGCAAACCACGCTGGGCGCCTATCACCGTAAATGGCAGTAGCAGGAGACAACATGAAATACGCATTGGGCGCCATTCTCTACTACTGGCCTAGAAACACGATTGAAACATTCTACCAATCAGCCATGAACAGCGGCGCGGATATTATTTATCTGGGCGAAACGGTATGCAGCAAGCGCCGTTCAATGAAAGTCGCCGACTGGCTTGATCTCGCCCGGCAGATCGCCGGCCATGGCAAACAGGTGGTCATCTCCACCCTGGCGCTGCTGCAGGCGCCTTCGGAGCTGAATGAGCTAAAGCGCTACGTCGAAAACGGTGACTTCCTACTGGAAGCCAACGATCTCGGCACCGTCAATATGGCCGCCGACCGCCATCTGCCGTTTGTCGCCGGGCCTGCCCTCAACTGCTATAACGCTTACACCCTGCGTTTACTGCGCAAACAGGGCATGGTGCGCTGGTGTATGCCGGTAGAGCTGTCCCGCGACTGGCTGCAAAATCTGCTGAATCAGTGTGATGAACTCGGATTCCGCAACCAGTTTGAGGTCGAAGTATTGAGCTACGGCCACCTGCCGCTGGCTTATTCCGCGCGTTGCTTTACCGCGCGTTCGGAAAACCGCGCCAAAGACGAATGCGAAACCTGCTGCATCAACTATCCGCAGGGGCGCAAAGTTCTGTCGCAGGAAAATCAGCAGGTTTTCGTGCTCAACGGCATCCAGACCCAGAGCGGCTATTGTTATAACCTGGGCAACGAGCTGACCAATATGGCCGGTTTGGTGGATATCGTCCGTCTGTCGCCGCTGGGCATGGAAACGCTGGCGATGGTGGATGCTTTCCGCGCCAACGAGAACGGCCAGGCGCCGCTGACGCTAGAGAAAAACGCCGACTGTAACGGCTACTGGAAACGGGTGGCGGGCCTGGAGCTGGTGCAGTAGCGCACTGCGCAAACCGGGCTAATTCTTCCTGCGCGCTTACCGGCGGGCCGTACGGCCCGCCAACGCGTTGCCACCTGCGAATAACGGCGGAAGCTATCCCCGCGGCCTGACACGGCGGCGCAACAAACGGCGCAGTTGACCGGTGTTATGCAACAACCCCACCCCAATGCCCAGCAGGGTATAAACGACGCCCAGCACCAGCAGCATGACCACATCGCGCCCCACTTCGCTCAGCGGCAGATTCATCTGGTTCACGCCGGCAATAGCCTTGGTCGCCCAGGTTGAAGGCAGCATTGATGAGATCGCCCGTACCCAGCCCGGCATCGACTGTACCGGCCATATCGTGCCGGAAAGATAAAAAACCGGCATGGTAATAAACGACAGCGTCAGGTAAATCATTTCCACGCGCCGCAGGCACTCGGTTACCAGTTTTCCCAGCCCCAGCACCGCCAGCAAAAAGGGAAACGTCAGCAGGAGAATTTCCGGGATATTGGCCGTTTGCCGATAACCCAGCACCCAGGGCCACAAGACAAACAGTACAATCGACAAAAAGAGCCAGATCGGCAGCAGGGCCGACAGGCCGCCCAGATAAACCGGGATGGTCGGTTTGCCCTGCGGGGAACTCTTCAGCGCGATACTGACCCGAACGCAGGCGATCAACAGCGAATGCTGTAATAACATCACCAGCAGACCGGGGAAAATGATCGCCGCAAAGCTGACGCCGGGATTAAACAATCCCACGGTTTGCCCGACCACCGGCGTCAGAATCACCTGCGCCTGCACATCGGTAAAGCCGCTGCGCAACAGCAGATCGCGATTATAATCGGCTAATAGCTGCTGCCAGGCCGCCATCACGTCCTGCTGAATCTGCCCGTTTGCCAGACGGTTTGTCGCATCGCCATAGGCGGGGATGGTAATCGTCTCGCCGGAGAGGATCTTTTTTTCCAAATCCAGCGGCAAGATGATCACGGCAAACAATTTACGCAACACAAGATCGCGCTGCGCCTCCGGTAAATTATCATATGTTTTGACGGCAATTTTCGGTGTGGCGTCCAGATCGCGCATTAGCTGACGGCTGGCGTTGCTGTGATCCTGGTCGATCACCGCCACCGGCAAATCCCACACCGAGTGATTGGCGTACACCAGACTCATCACGCAGAGCGAGGCCAGCAGCATCAGCCACATAGGACGTTCCAGCATGCTGATCAACACCCGGCTGAATGTCTGCCAGTAACTTTTCACGGTTTATTCTCCGGCTGGCTTAAACGCTGATAAAGCCGGTTACGCACCAGCAGACCGGTCACCAGCGGATAAGCCAGCAACAACGCGCAAACGCTGAGCACCGAAGAGAGCGAAACCTGACGCAGGAAGATATCGAACATCGCGTATAGCGCATGCGTTAACGGCTCGATTTGCGCAATGATCTGCGCCGGCAACGGCATGGAGAGCTCCGGCACCGCCAGACCGGAAAACGTCAGCGCGATACTGACGATAATCCCCATCATGGTATAGGCCGTCAGCGCCGTACGGGTAAAGGTAAACAGCAGAACGCCGATGCTCTGCGCCGCCATAACGTAAAAGAAACCCACCAGCAGCATATACAGCGGATTGCCGCTTACGTGCGCGTCGGACGCCCACACCAGAATAGCGATCTCGACAATCAGCAACGCGGTATAACACAGCGTATAAGGCGCCAGTTTGCCAAGCATCGCCAGCACAAAGGGCCGGCGGTTGACAATATCTTTGCTGCGCTCCAGGACATAAATCATGCAGGTGACGGCGAAAAGCTGTAGCAAGTGGATGGTGGCGGCAAACTGCTGATAATAGACATAGCTGCCGCTGGCGTTGAACAGACTGCCGTACGCCAGGGTGACGTTAGCCAGCGCCGGCAGCGTGTGGCCGGACTCGGCGGCGATAACGCTGCGATACTGACTGTTGACTTCCGTCATCAGCGTGCTGAAATCCTGGGTGGAATAAAAGCCGGCGCCATAAAACAGGGCATTGTAATAAAACAGGACGCTGGGCTGACGACCGGCCAACGCATCAGCCTCAAAATTCACCGGAATATAGAGCAGGCCATAGTCCTGGGCGCTGCGTAAGCGCTGCATGGACTCGGCCAGCCCTCCCGCCCACGGCTCAATACGGGCATGGGATCCGGCGTCCAGCTTGCGGATCAGATCGCGCGACAGCGGGCTGTGATCGTTATCAATCGCCGACACCGGCAGATCCTGCATCGTACCGACGGAAAAAATGCTGCCCAGCAAAATAAACAGCAGCAGAGGAAAGCCCCAGCCAAGCCAGTGCACCACCGGGCTGCGCAGCGCCGTGTTAACCTCCTGGCGGAATGACGCCGTGAAACTACGCCAGGCGGCGTTTACTCTTGCCACTGCCATAGCGCGCTCATTCCCGGCCTCAATCCTTCCTGCGACTGCGTCGGATACAGCCGGACTTCGAAGGTTTTCAGATCGAAGTCGCCGGTTGCCCGCGTGGCGCGTTTGGTGGCGTAATCGCCCAGCGGCGCGATATAGCGCACCTCAGCCTCAATCATACGGTTATTCAGCGCCGGAACGCGCAGCGTGATCCGATCCCCCTTGCGTACCCCGGCCAGAATATCCTCCCGCAGGTTAAAGACGAACCAGGCCTGAGGAACGCGCACCAGCGTGATAAGCGGACTGGAAGCGCTGAGCAGCACCCCCACTTCGGCCGGGATAGGCCCGACCTCGCCGTCGACCGGCGCCCTGACCTGAAGCTCGTCCGACTGGGCCTTAATTTCCAGCAGTTGCTGTTCGGCCTGGCGCAAGGCGGCGGCATAGTTTTCTCTTTGCTCCGGCCGATCGCCGTGCAACCCCTCATCCAGGTTGGCCTGCGCCGCCTTAACTTGCTGCAGGGCGCTGTCGCGGGCCTCACGCGCGCTGTCCAGCGCCGAAGCCGAGGCAAATCCCTTGGCCGCGATACCGGCCTGACGATTATATTCATGCAGGGCATTCTGATACGCCGCCTGCGCCTGGGCCAGCGTGGCGCGCAGATTGCGAATACTCTCTTCCCGCGTACCGTGTTCAGACTGATCCAACAGCGATTTAGCCTGATCGCGGGCGGCTTCCGCCGCGCGCAACTGGGCGACTAATTCAGCGTTTTCCAGCGTAATCAGCAGTTGGCCTGCTTTAACGTCATCCCCGCGTTGCACATGGCGTTCCATTACCCGTCCCGAGGCCTTAGAGGCGACAATCACTTCCTGGGCGTCAACCTCGCCCTGCAGTAGAATATCCTTATTATTTGCCCGAAACAGAACAGCCAGAGCAATAACCACCACCACCAGCAGTAACGTAAACCGCGTCTTTTTATTCATTTATTATACTCCGGACCTGCTTTGCGCAGACACCATGTCGCACTGTGCGACGCGTTTCACTACACTAAACATAAACAATTCACCAACAATAAAAACAAATCCGTTACATTGTAGCGCGTTAGCGCCATCATGTTTAAGCATAAAGAAGCATAGCACGCCGTCCTAAGCGGCCTGATAACGGCCATCCAGGCCGGTTAAGATTTGCATACGGCCCACGACGACATCAAAGAATGGGGTAGCTGAATGAAGTTAGCGCATCGACGGGATATAAAATTTCACTAAACAGCGCAATACTCAGCGTATCCGAAACCGATAAAGCGAGCACCGACTATGTCTGCAAACACACAGATCGTCCCTTTTTCCATTCTGGATTTGGCGCCGATTCCGGTCGGCCATAACGCCCGGGATGCTTTCAGCCACTCGCTGGATCTGGCGCAACATGCGGAAAAGTGGGGCTACCAGCGCTACTGGCTGGCCGAACACCACAATATGACCGGGATCGCCAGCGCGGCCACCTCAGTGCTGATTGGCTATCTTGCCGCCGGCACGCAGCGTATCCGGCTCGGCTCCGGCGGCGTTATGCTGCCCAACCATGCCCCGCTGGTGATTGCCGAACAGTTCGGTACGCTGGAGTCACTCTATCCGGGGCGCATCGATCTTGGGCTGGGCCGTGCGCCAGGCACCGATCAGCGCACGATGATGGCCCTGCGGCGTCATCTGAACGCCGATATTGACGATTTCCCGCGGGACGTACAGGAACTCCGGCGCTATTTTTCCGATGCGCAGCCCGGCCAGGCAGTTCAGGCCGTACCCGGTCAGGGCTTGCAGGTTCCCATCTGGCTGTTGGGCTCCAGTTTATACAGCGCGCAGCTGGCCGCCTCATTAGGATTACCCTTTGCCTTTGCCGCCCACTTTGCCCCCGATATGCTGCTGCAAGCGCTCAGGGTTTATCGAGAAACCTTCAAACCGTCAGCCGCGCATGCCAAGCCTTATTCGATGGTTTGCGTCAACGTCGTTGCCGCAGACAGCGATCGCGATGCCCGTTTCCTGTTTACCTCCATGCAGCAGCAATTCATCAACCTGCGCCGCGGCGCTCCTGGCCCGCTACCGGCGCCGGTGGAAGATATGGATGCCATCTGGTCGCCGGCTGAGCAATTTGGCGTTGAACAAACGTTACGTTTATCGATCGTCGGCGATCGGACGAAAGTCAGGCACGGCTTGCAGAGTTTGTTACGTGAAACCCAGGTGGATGAAGTGATGGTCAACGGACAGATTTTTGACCATCAGGCTCGGCTGCGATCGTTTGAGATCGCGATGGACGTGCAGCAATCGCTACAGGAAGAATAAGAAACAGGATGCCTCTCATTAATCCCCAGGAGCTTAGATAACTAAGCGACTGGGGTGGCAAATCTGCCTGGAGCAGATTTGAACGCCGCTTGCGGCGGTCCCAACGGGGCAAGGCCCAGGGAAGGACCGAGTAATTAAGCAGCCAACGCACCTGCAATTTGAAAGATGAAGGGTATAAAATCGGGCTCTGAATTTATAATTAACTCGCTTTATTATCAGATAGCGTTATGACAGATTCGTTCTCAATGATTTTATGAGGAACGACGAATTTTACGCCGTGAGACTTTCTGCCGTTTACCTGCTCAATAACATATTTCAAACTGTACTTAGCTAGCAAATCAATATTAATATCAATGTTTGTTATGTATGGATGAGCTAAAGTGGAAAATATTGTGTTATTAAAACTAATAACTGAAATATTTTGAGGAACAGCGTATCCAAGAGCACTAATATGCTGGATAACTTTAAATGCCAATAAGTCTTCAATAATTACCGCAGCGGTTATCTTCGATTTTTTTAACACTGATTCAAGATAAAAAAAATCTTCTGCACTCTCAATATTTATTGCATCGAATGGTTTGAGATTTGCCATGAGCATTGCTTTTTGATAACCAAAAAAACGTTCGAAATGAACATTTTCCTTTATCCTATTGGTTATAAATATAATTTTTTCATGCTTGTTTTTTATAAGATAATCAGTCGCATCCTTACCTAATAATTGATTATCGTTGTCAACATAGGTAATCTTATTCTCGTTTTCACAAGGCAGGCCAACCAGACTAAACTTTAATTTATTTTTATATAAATAGTCTATTATTGGATCCTCTACGTTAGAATATAATAAAATAAAACCATCTACTTGTTTTTGCGCATGCATTCTTTTTACATTAGACAATAGATCATCGAAGTTTTTTGATATAGCCAACGCAATAGAAAGGCCGAAAATTTGCGCTTCTTGATTGATAGATTCAATGATTTCTAAAAAAAAAGGAATGCTCATTTCTTCTCTTGACTTTAAAGGTGGAAGAATTACAGCGATTGAGTTTGCTTTTCCTTTCCCCAGGTTTCTTGCTGTAGAATTAGGCGTATAACCCAGATCTCGCATAACCTTGTTAACTTTTTCTTTAGTTTTTTCTGAAATACTGGCGCTATTATTAATTACCCTGGATACAGTTGATGTGGCTACGCCTGACTTTTCCGCTACATCTTTGATCGTTATCCCCATGTAAAAGTTTCTCCCAGAGTAAATATTTCACTTTCAGAATTCATCTAACACATAAGCCAAACTTAAACCATGTTGTCAGCAAGGTAAAGCCATTAAATAAATGATTAAAAATCAATACATTATGTGAGCGTATGATGCCTATGGCAAAACCTGACAGTTAGATTAAATATGTGATAGGTCTCACATTAATCAAAGCTACTGCTTTACCAAAAGTAGCGCAAGGATTAACACTTAATGCAAGCGGTTGCACAATAATTGCGTTTGTTGCACAGAAACAATTTTTAAATCAATTCGTTATCACTAGGAGAAAAAACATGGGCGTCGTGTTAGCAAGAATTGACCAGCGTTTGATACATGGTATCGTCGTTACACAGTGGGCGGGTTTTACCAAAGCAAAAAGGTTAATGGTTGTAGATGATGAAATAAGCCATGACGAAACGCAAAAAGAAGTCATGAGAATGAGTAAGCCGGTAGGTACCAATATGTCAATTATCGATACAGCTACGGCAATTACTAATTTCAATAATGGAAAATATGATGACCATAACGTTCTTTTAATCGTCAACAGCCCGGAAACATTGTTAAGGCTGGTTAATGGCGGCGTCAAAATCCCAAAAGTAAACATAGGTATCATCTTTGATGGCGAAGACAAAACCACGCTCAAAAAAATGGTTTCAGTAAATAAAAAAGAAACAGATGACTTAAAAGAATTATCGTCAAAAGGTATACCGGTTACTTTCCATTTTGTGCCTAATGATGTTGAAGAGCCATTAGAAACTTATATTAAATAAGGTAAAGAAAATGGAAGTCATTCAGGCAATATTGATAATAGCGCTCGCCTTTTGGATTGTTATCGATCAACAAGGATTATGTATCAGCACCTGGTTTCCAATAATGGTTGCGTTCTTTACCGGACTCATCATGGGAGATATGACGACCGCAATGATGATTGGCGGCACCTTTCAGCTAATGGCACTGGGGGTGGCGAATATAGGCGGTTCATCCATTCCCAATTGGGGTTTAGCGACTTTAGTGGGCATCTATATCGCCATTAAATCGACAAATAATATTGAAGAGGCGAAGGCAATAGCATTAGCCGTTGGTGTCCCGGTTGGTATGCTAGGTATTCAGCTAGATGTATTAGCGAAAATTTTGAATACATACATTGCGAATGCAGCACAGAAAGCGGCAAATAGAAAACAATATAAGAAGATGAACTTGATATTCTGGGGCGGAC
This sequence comes from Brenneria goodwinii, assembly GCF_002291445.1. Taxonomy (NCBI): domain Bacteria; kingdom Pseudomonadati; phylum Pseudomonadota; class Gammaproteobacteria; order Enterobacterales; family Pectobacteriaceae; genus Brenneria; species Brenneria goodwinii. Next base: position 3,506,087 of record NZ_CP014137.1, read on the forward strand.
CGTTAATTTTTGGATTATCCACTGCCATCCCAACCACATTATGCGTAATTTTCGGAGACAAAATTGTCAAACTGATTCTGTCCGTCGTTCCTCAGTGGTTTACTGATGGGCTATCGATAGCAGGAAATATGTTACCCGCCGTGGGTATAGCATTGCTGTTACACGTCATGCCGGTGAAAAAATATTTAACGATGCTATTAATTGGCTTCGTTGTCTCGGCTTATTTGAAAATTCCTATTTTGGGGATTTCAATATTAGGTTTCGCTTTCGCATATTATTATTTCATCAACAAAATGGCAGAACCTAATCATAAACTGGCTAATGCCGAGAGCGCTCAACAGATTGAAGGGGATGACTTTGATGAATGATTTATCAGATTCCAATTTGGAAAACTCAGGAAAAAAAGAAATAGTTTTAACTAAAGGAGACATAAACAAAGCTGCTCTTCGATATATGTTTATGGCTTGTAATACATTCAATTATCAAACACAGCAAGGCCCAGCTGTGGTTTACGGATTGCATAAATCATTAAGGAAAATTTATAAAAATGACGATGACTACAATGCATCGCTAAATAATCATTTTAAATATTTCAACACGACAACCTGGATGGCCAACTTGTTATTGGGCGCAAGCCTGGCGATGGAAGAAAAGGATGGCAAATCCTCTTTAAACGCGGTGCAAGCCTTCAAGACAGGGATGATGGGGCCATTAGCAGGTATCGGCGATACTCTGGTTTGGGTTTTGTATCCTACGATTATGGGCTCTATCGCTGCTTATATGGGATTGGAGGGCAGCCCAGTTGGGGCGATTATCTGGCTCTGCCTTAACCTATTGTTTTTGTTTTTTCGCTTTAAGTTATTCCATATTGGATATGACTCTGGTTTGAAGCTCGTTACGGCGTTGGGCAACAAACTGACCATTTTTACTGAAGCGGCATCAATAATGGGGCTGACCGTCGTTGGGGCGTTAATCCCTGCCGTTGTGAAAGTTAATGTTGGATTAAGCTTTGCTTCAGGGGAAATATCATTACCTATCCAGTCAGAAATATTAGATAAAATCATGCCTTCCTTGCTTCCCGCTGGATTGACACTAATTATTTATAAAATGATATCATCTAAAAAAATAAGCATCATAAATATAATATTTTTGGTTATAGGTGTTTCTTTAATATTATCCTATTTTGGTGTTTTGAAAATTTAGAGGAAAAAACATGAGAAAGATTATTATAGCGACTCACCATCGTTTAGCAGAAGGGATGAAAGATACTGTAAAGTATATACTGCCGGACGTAGGTGAGATTATTGCTATTTCAGCATATTTAACAAACACACCGATTGAAGAAGAAATTTCGTCTGTATTAGATGGTATCAACTACCAAGAAGATGAAGTCATTGTTTTTACCGATATGTTGGGAGGCTCGGTTAATCAGGGATTTTCTAAATATCTAAAAAACAAAAACCTTCATATCGTGACAGGCGTTAATTTACCCGTCGTCATGGCAATTTTATGTGAGCTTGAAGAGAGTTTCATTAGCCCGGATACCATCAGAGAAGCGGTAAATTACTCCAGAGAGCAGTTGATTTATGTGAATGATTTTATGGCTGAGCAATCTACTCATGATGAAGGGGACGAGTGATGAGTAAGGATTGGTGGAAAAAAAGTGTCGTATACCAAGTATACCCTCAAAGTTTTAAAGACTCGAATGGAGATGGCATTGGCGATTTAGCGGGTTTAAATGAAAAATTACCCTATATAAATAAATTAGGCGCCGATGTCATATGGTTAAACCCCATATATGAGTCTCCCCTTATTGATAATGGCTATGACATTTCTGATTATTATAAGATCAATCCAGTCTTTGGAACATTGGATGACTTTAAATCATTATTGAAATCCGCGCACGATTTAAATATAAAAATCATTATGGATTTGGTTGTAAATCACACCAGCGACCAGCATCATTGGTTTCAGGAGTCAATGAAAAGTAAGACCAATCCCTATGCTGATTTTTATATCTGGAAAGATCCACAGGAAGATGGCTCTCCGCCGACAAATTGGGGAGCAACTTTCGGCGGCTCTGCCTGGGAGTATGTTGCCAGCCGTAACCAATATTATTTACATCTGTTTGCTAAAGAACAGCCGGACCTAAACTGGGAAAACCCTGTGGTAAGGCATGAAGTTTATAAGATCATGAAATATTGGCTGGATATAGGTGTAGACGGCTTCAGGATGGATGTAATTAGCTTAATTAGTAAAGATCAACGCTATCCAAATGCTCACGACAATGCGGTTTATAGTAAGTCTTACTACATCGGCGCTTCGAATGGTCCGCGGGTGCATGAGTTTTTACAAGAAATGAATCGTGAGGTTTTAAGTAAATATGATTGCATGACCGTGGGTGAAACCCCGAACACAAATAGCACACAGGCTCTATTATATACTCAATCAGATCGTAAAGAGCTTAATATGATTTTTCAATTTGACCATATGCATTTAGATTATGGTAAATATGGGAAATTTTCTGATATCCGATTTAAGATGAGCGATCTCAGAGCCACAATGACGGAATGGCAACAGAAGCTGGATACGGGCTGGAATTCATTATACTGGAGTAACCATGACCAGCCCAGAGCGGTATCCAGATTCGGTAATGATAATCGCTACAGGATAGAATCAGCAAAAATGCTGGGGACGTTATTGCACATGATGAAAGGTACGCCTTATATCTATCAGGGAGAAGAATTGGCAATGCGCAATGTTAATTTCTCCTCAATGGATAATTATAAAGATATTGAAACCTTATCTGTGTTTAATAGTTTTAAACGCGAAAACCTTAATGACGATTATATAAAGAAGGCCATATATTTAAAATCCAGAGATAATGCCCGTGTGCCGATGCCATGGGATGCGACTGAAAAATCCGGTTTTACCGACGGTACGCCATGGCTTGATTTTTCACCTGATAATAAATTCATCAATGTCCAAAACACATTGAATGATCAGGATTCTGTTTTTTATCACTACCAAAAATTAATCCAAATACGGAAAAATTATCCTGTCGTTATTGAGGGAAAATATGAATTGATTAATGACACGGATTCTGATGTTTATGGATACATAAGAGTCCTGGATAACCAAAAGTTGATTGTGATTTGTTCTTTCTCTGAGAACAAAGTCAATTATGCGTTGCCTGAATATTTATCATGCAGCAAAGCGACTCTGTTATTATCTAATTATTCAGACTCACCTGACGTCATTACCTCAAACGTTGAATTACGGCCTTATGAGGCTTTAATTTATTACAGTAAAATGTAAATAACGACAAGTATTGAGATGCTTGAGGACACAGGGATGCAAATGCATCCCTGTGATCGTCGAGATTATTTCGCGCCTTCCGCCGTTGCGGGCAGATCGTCGAACGAGCGCAACGTTTTTTTATCATCGGGATTGCCGATCCAACGTTCGCTCGGTTTAAACGCCGGATTGACCAGACTCTTTGACGGTTCATAGAAGTCGTAACTTAATCCCGCCAGGTCAGACCAGGTATGAATCAAATGGGCGCTGCTGTACTTGCGTTCAACATAGGGGGCATAGTCGACACGATGGTTTTCCCGCCATTCCGGCGACATCCAGACCATAAAAGGAATGGTGTACATCGCTCGCGTGGGGGCCGCTTCATTGCGCCCCAGAATATTATGCGGCGGCGTTTCATAAACATCTTCGCCATGGTCGGAGAAGTAAAGCAAAAAGCCATTGGGTTTATGTTGCGCAAACAGGTTAATCAAGCTGTCGACAATGTAGTCATTGTATAATTCCGCGTTGTCATAGTGATTGTAAACGTCTTTATCACTCACTTCGGCAGACACGCTGGCGAGGTCATTAAACTGGTCAAAATTTTCCGGATAGCGGTATTTATAGTTCATATGCGTTCCCAATAAATGAACGACAATGAATTTTTTCTGCGCCGGATCGGACATCACTTCCTCGAACGGCGACAGCACGACGTCATCGTACTGCCGGGCGCTCTGGGTCCGCTGGTTGTTCAGATAAAACTGCTTATCCGTCTGCTGTGAAAAAACCGTCAGCATGGTATTACGTTTGGTTATCGTTTGCTGGTTGGTGATCCAGAACGTTTTATACCCTGCCTGTTTCATCAAATTCATCAGCGAGGGTTTACTCAGATAGAGGTCCGGGTTCAGTTCGTCAGCAAAAGTTAGCGCCTGCTGCAGAATTTCAATGGTGTAAGGGCGTGATGTCACCACATCTTTAAATACCACCAGATTGGGGTCAGACTTGCTCAAGGCGTCCAGACGCGGCGTTGTCGCCCGGTTATAACCATATAAGCTCATGCGGCTGCGGGTGGTTGACTCGCCGATAACCAACACCAGCGTACGCGGCGTATCGCCATTGGCATCTTTAAGATTCGCCAGCGGCGGCAACGCCGCGTTTTGCTGCAGCATCGCTTCCATACAGCCCAGCTGTTGATGATATTCCAGATAACTGCTCAGAAATTGCCAGGGCGCCGTTGTTCCCATCCTCTCGGCCAGATATTCAATGGTATCCTCCAGAGAGTTCTCCTTAACGCTCATCTTGTTATAAACCGGGATACCAAAAAGGGCGATAATGATTAATAAAGAGATTACCATTCTATAGCTGACAGACAAATAGATCGGCCGCACCTTCGTCCATAAAAGAAACGCCACTGCGGTATAAACCAACAATATTCCAACCACTTTCAAGCTGAAATACTGGCTCATATACTCGCCGGCCTCTGTCGCGTTCGACTCAAACATCACAAATAAAACGCTTTGCGAAAACTCTTGCTTATAAATTAAATAATAACCGAGCGCAATGACCGAAGATGCCCAAAGCACAATAGCTAATACCGCGGTAATAATTCGAGTATGACGTGGAAAAAGCAATACCGGCACCAGCCAGAACAGACTATAAAGCAGCGAATCTCTTAATCCATTAAAACCGCTGTGGCCACTCAATAAAATTGATAATTGCAGCACACAGGAGAAATACCAAAAAAATAGCAAAAGCCATTCCAACGCTCTCCAGCTGAAGCGCTTTTTTAACGAAAAATCAGACATTTACTCTATTCCAAATAAAAAATGCATAAAAAAAACGCAAAAGTACAGATGTATGAATCTTTCAGAAAGTATTTTTTTACTACCCATTCTTATAAGAGTACGACGGCATTCCTCGCCTGGTTATTAATAACCGATACCGCGCAGCGAAAACCTTAATTTGGGAAAATATACGCTTTACCGATAACCCTCTCGGCAAAAAAAAACGACCCTAGTAGGGCCGTTCGTTTTTATATCAAAAAATATTAGATTGTTAAATATCCACAGACGGATATTGTATTTCCTGATGTGACTCGATTACGCATCAGCAGGACGGCGACGCGGCGCACGCGACGCGGCATCACGGTTGAAGGTGCGTCCACGATGCTCACCGCCGTTCCCTTCACGGCGTTCGCCGTTACTGTAGGAACGACGCGGCGCACCCTCACGACGATCGCCGCCAGGACGACCGCCACGGCGCTCGCCGTTTCCACGGTCATGGGGTTGAGCATCGCCCAGCAACTGCATGTTCATCGGCTTATTCAGAATGCGGGTACGGGTAAAGTGAGACAATAAATCACCCGGCATTCCCTTCGGCAGCTCAATCGTTGAGTGAGAAGCAAACAGTTTGATGTTACCGATATAGCGGCTGCTGATATCGCCTTCGTTGGCAATCGCACCCACAATATGGCGAACTTCCACACCGTCGTCACGACCCACTTCAATGCGATACAGCTCCATATCGCCCACATCACGGCGTTCACGACGCGGCGGACGATCGCCATCACGACGACGGTCGCCGCGGGCATCGTCACGATCGCGTAATTCACGACGCGGACGACGATCGAATACCGGATCCGGCGGCAGAATCAGCGGACGTTCGCCCTGCGCCATTTTCAGCAGTGCGGCGGCCAGCGTTTCGATATCCAGCTCTTCCAGAGGCTGTAACTTAGGCAAAAGTGCGCGGTACATATCCAGATCGCTGCTTTCCAGCTGCTGTTGCACCTTAGCGGCGAACTTCGCCAGACGACGTTGACCCAGCAGTTCAGCGTTCGGCAGCTCAACTTCAGGGATGGTCAGCTTCATGGTGCGTTCAACGTTGCGCAGCAAACGACGCTCACGGTTTTCGACAAACAGCAGCGCACGACCGGCACGACCGGCACGGCCGGTACGACCGATACGGTGCACGTAAGACTCGGCATCCATTGGGATATCGTAGTTGACCACCAGGCTGATGCGATCAACGTCCAGGCCGCGGGCGGCGACGTCGGTGGCGATCAGAATATCCAGACGACCGTCTTTCAGGCGCTCCAGCGTTTGTTCACGCAGAGCCTGGTTCATATCGCCGTTCAACGCGGCGCTGTTATAACCGCTGCGTTCCAGCGCTTCGGCCACTTCCAGCGTCGCATTTTTGGTGCGAACGAAAATAATCGCCGCATCAAAATCTTCCGCTTCCAGGAAGCGAACCAGCGCTTCGTTCTTACGCAGGCCATGAACCGTCCAGTAGCTCTGACTGATATCAGGGCGAGTGGTAATGCTGGACTGAATACGCACTTCCTGCGGATCTTTCATGAAACGGCGCGTAATGCGGCGAATCGCTTCCGGCATGGTGGCGGAGAACAGCGCAGTCTGATGCTCAGCCGGGATCTGGGCCATGATGTTTTCCACATCTTCAATAAAGCCCATACGCAGCATTTCATCGGCTTCATCCAGCACCAGACCGCTCAGGTTGGACAGATCCAACGTACCGCGTTTCAGGTGATCCAGCAGACGCCCCGGCGTACCGACGACGATCTGCGCGCCGCCGCGTAAAGCACGCAGCTGTACGTCATAACGTTGACCGCCGTATAAGGCAACCACGCTCACGCCATGCATATGTTTAGCAAAGTCATTACAGGCTTCGGCAACCTGTACGGCCAATTCGCGGGTAGGAGCCAGCACCAGCATCTGCGGCGCTTTTAATTCGGGTTTGAGATTATTCAGTAATGGCAGCGCAAATGCCGCGGTTTTACCACTACCGGTCTGTGCCATCCCCAGCACATCACGACCACTCAGTAAATGAGGAATACATTCCGCCTGGATCGGCGATGGTTTTTCGTAGCCCAGATCGGTCAGGGCATTAATAATTGGAGCACTCAGCCCCAAATCAGCAAACGAGGTTTCAAGCTCAGTAGTCATGTACACGTGCCTCATAAATGGCGGCCAGTCTACATAACTCGTCGAGAAAATTTTCAGTCATTTTCATTGAAAAGTGTGAACCGGCTCAAATTGGATTAAAAAGCGAACAAAAAAGCCCTCACCCGCGAAGGTGATAACCGTAGTTTTAGGGCTGATATAGTGTTCGTCAGCTATTGCTGGTCCGATCCTGATAGGTCGTCTTGCTCTTGGCCTAATAGCGCCAATTCCAACAATGCATAGCGGTGCTCAACAAAATTATGAACATTGTTAGCAACCGTCAGCTTGAACAGCGCCAAAGCGGTGTTCTTGTCCCCCAGACTTAGGTAGTGCTTACCTAAATAGAAGTCAGTTTCACTGAGATGCTCAGCGAGCGAAGTGTTATCCGTAGCTTCTTCCTGCAAACGGGTCATCAGCACTTTTTCGCTGATACCGTCCAGGTAGAATTCGACAATATTCCATCCCCACGTCCCTTTCTGCGCCCCGTCATAGCGTTTCTGCAACGCTACTTTGGCCGTTTCCGGATTGATTTCTCGCTCCGCAAGGTACAGCCACAACGAACGGAAAGGATCATTTGGATCGTCTCGATAAAACGCCAGCAGATCATCCTGCGCTAACAGGTAACGACCGCCATAATACAAAGCGATGCCCCGGTTTAAACGCGCGTAATTGTAAGTTGGATCAAGCTCTAGTACAGAATCAAACGCTTCATAGGCAGCATCAAAATTGCCTGCCTGCGTTAAGTAAATACCCAGATAGTTAAAAACCTCTGGCATATCAGGGCGGATCGTCAGCGCTTGTGAAAAATCATTTCGCGCTAATGCCCGTAACCCGAGACTATCATACAGCACTCCGCGCTCATATAATAGCTGTGCTCGCTCATCATCGGTTAATGCCCGGCTGGCAAGAATTTGTTCCATGCGCGCCAGGATGACTTCCTGCTGCAAAGTAGGCTGTAATGGAATCGCCAATACTGCGTCTTTGCGCCAATCCATGTTGCTGCATCCCGCCAGCATAAGAGCTGTCGCAACATAACACCCGCGCAAAAAAGGCTTCATTTCCCACTCCCGAAGACAAACATTGGATGAACATCCTGTCCCGGTTTGCTCAACATAAGGACGTCCGCTCCTTACGATCACAGCTCCTTACATAGTTAGTAAGGAGCTGTATACTGTTTTTAACAGTTATTCCCCCTCAGAAGGCGCTACCGCCGCTTCCTGAGGTTGAGCATTTGCTTCTTTAATGCTTAAACGTACGCGCCCTTGACGGTCAACTTCCAGTACTTTGACCGGAACTTCCTGACCCATCTGCAGGTAGTCGGTCACTTTCTCAACACGCTTGTCAGCAATCTGAGAAATATGCACCAGACCTTCTTTACCGCCGCCGATAGCGACGAAAGCGCCAAAGTCTACGATACGCGTTACTTTACCCTGATAGATACGGCCGACTTCGATTTCAGCCGTAATCTCTTCGATACGGCGAATCGCGTTTTTGGCTTTCTCACCATCGGTAGAAGCAATCTTCACCGTACCGTCATCTTCGATCTCAATAGTCGTACCGGTTTCTTCGGTCAGCGCACGAATCACCGAACCGCCTTTACCGATGACGTCTTTGATCTTATCAGTGCTGATCTTGATGGTATGAATACGCGGCGCAAATTCAGAAATATCGCCACGCGGCGTGCTGATAGCCTGTTCCATAACACCCAGAATGTGCAGACGGGCGCCTTTAGCCTGATTCAAGGCAACCTGCATGATTTCGCGGGTAATACCTTCAATTTTGATATCCATCTGCAACGCGGTAATGCCTTCACGGCTACCGGCGACTTTAAAGTCCATATCGCCCAGATGATCTTCATCACCCAGAATATCGGACAGGACGACAAAGTTTTCGCCTTCTTTCACCAGTCCCATCGCAATACCCGCAACGGCGGCCTTAATCGGCACACCGGCATCCATCAGCGCCAGAGAAGCGCCGCAGACGGACGCCATGGACGAAGAACCGTTGGATTCGGTAATTTCGGAAACCACACGCACGGTGTACGGGAACTCGTTGGCTTTCGGCATAACGGCCAGAACGCCACGTTTCGCCAAACGGCCATGGCCGATTTCACGACGCTTCGGCGAGCCGACCATCCCGGTTTCCCCGACAGAGTACGGAGGGAAGTTATAGTGCAGCAGGAAGCGATCGGTACGTTCGCCAGTCAGTTCGTCAATGGTCTGAGCATCACGTTCGGTACCCAGCGTGGCGGTAACCAGCGCCTGAGTCTCGCCACGGGTGAACAGCGCGGAACCGTGGGTACGCGGCAGTACGCCGGTACGCACATCCAGACCACGGATCATGTCTTTTTCACGACCGTCGATACGCGGCTCGCCGCGCAGTACGCGGCTACGCACCACGTTTTTCTCAATGCCGCCCAGAATTTCCTGAATTTCAGCCGCGTCCAGCGTTTCATCTTCAGCTAATAAAGCGGCTTCGACATCGGCTTTAATCGCATCAACCTGCGCGTAACGCTCCTGCTTTTCAGTGATGCGATACGCATCGCCCAGACGCGCTTCGGACAGATCCTTAACACGCTGCTGCAAAGAGACGTTGATTTCCGGCGCCTGCCAATCCCATTTGGGCTTGCCGGCTTCGGCGACCAGCGAATTGATGTTTTCAATGACGACCTGCTGTTGTTCATGGCCGAATACCACGGCGCCCAGCATCTGATCTTCACTTAACAAATCCGCTTCAGATTCCACCATCAGCACCGCGCCTTCAGTACCGGCGACCACCAGATCCAGACGGCTCTCTTTGAGCTCATCAGTCGTCGGGTTCAGCACATACTGATCGTTCAGATAACCCACGCGCGCAGCGCCGATCGGGCCGCCGAACGGAATACCGGACAGGCTCAGCGCGGCGGAAGCGCCAATCATCGCCACGATATCGGGGTTTACCTGCGGGTTAACGGAAACGACGGTCGCGATAACCTGTACTTCATTCAGGAAGCCATCAGGAAACAGCGGACGAATCGGACGGTCAATCAGGCGGGAAATCAGCGTTTCGCCTTCGCTTGGACGGCCTTCACGACGGAAGAAACCGCCAGGAATACGACCGGCAGCGTAGGTACGCTCCTGATAGTTAACCGTCAACGGGAAAAATCCCTGACCGGGTTTAGCCTGTTTCGCACCAACAACGGTGACGAATACGGCGGTATCATCCATGCTTACCATAACAGCGGCGGTAGCCTGGCGGGCCATCATACCGGTTTCCAGGGTGACGGTATGTTGCCCGTATTGAAATTTACGAACGATCGGATTCAGCAAAATAATATCCTTAACTGGGGCGCGTCACACCTGTTCAAGATAGACGCGCCAGTGGAACTTCCTGATCTTTGCATTACATCCTCGCGACTAATGACAACCTTTATCCTGCCCATGCAGGTAAAGCCTCTCATTAGCCGCGCGAACCTCTGCAATGAAAGATCATAATTAAAACAACAATACACTACTCTGTTTTTCTGACGCTTCCTAGAAGAAAGGGGCCTGCAAAAGGCCCCTTCCTACCGAAACTCAGAAGACTTAGCGACGCAGACCCAGACGCTCAATCAGACTGGTATAACGCGCTACATCTTTACGCTTCAGGTAGTCCAGCAGCTTACGACGCTGAGACACCATACGCAGCAGACCACGACGGCTGTGGTGATCTTTTTTGTGCTCGGCAAAGTGTCCTTGCAGGTGGTTGATCTGCGCAGTCAGCAAAGCAACCTGAACTTCGGTAGAACCGCTGTCGTTAGCGCCACGACCGAATTCCGCAACGATTTTAGCTTTCGCTTCAACACTTAGAGACATAGTAATACTCCAAAACATTATAGATAAAAAAACAGGCGCCGATCTCTAATTCAGCCACCCAATAGTTAAGCCGCGCTATTCTACTCTTAGCCTCATCCGATAGCAAGGCGGCAACAGCGGGACTTATTCCTGAAACTCAACCACTAAACGGCGGGGAGCCACGCGTCCGTCATCGTCAATCTCACCCATGCCAATAAATTTATGCTCATCGCCTTCGGTAATTCGGACCATTCCGTCCAGCGGCGCGCCTGCGGCCTGAACCGCTTGCCCCAGTTTCAGGTATCCGGCGGTGACCGGCATTAAATTCACTTCGGGGAAATGCATAGCCGGACTTTCCATCGGCATTAACAGCGGATCAAGGCTCAATGCCGGCGAACGCTCCTCAGCCTGCGCCTGTTCCAGCAAGGCAGACAAGGCATCCAACGTCACCATCCGATCTACGGGATAAGTTGCAACCTGCAAACGGCGCAGATAAATCACATGCGCGCCACAGCCGAGTTTCTCCCCCAAATCGTCAATGATGGTGCGAATATAGGTGCCTTTCGAGCAGTGAATTTCCAGCTCAAGCTCATCCCCCTCGCAGCGGATAAACAGCAGCTCATAAACGGTAATATCACGAGCCTCGCGCGGAACAACCTGTCCCTGACGCGCATATTCATAGAGCGGACGTCCCTGATACTTCAACGCCGAATACATTGAAGGAACCTGCTGCGTGGTGCCGCGAAAACTTTCCAGCGCGGCGTCCAATTCCGCAGGAGAAAAAGCAATCGGACGCGTTTCAATCACATTGCCGTCGGCGTCCGATGTATCCGTGCGCTGTCCGAGACGGGCAATCACGCGATACCGTTTATCAGAATCCAGCAGGTAGCGCGAAAACTTCGTCGCTTCGCCTAAACAGATTGGCAGCATGCCGGTCGCCAGCGGGTCCAACGCCCCCGTATGACCGGCCTTATTGGCGTTAAAAATCCGTTTTACTTTTTGCAAAGCATCATTGGACGACAACCCCTGCGGTTTATCCAACAACAAGACGCCGTGTACATCACGGCCGCGGCGGCGGGGACGACTCATTAATCCTCCTGATCTTCGCCCGTTGCCGCCGAACGACGTTCGGCATCATGTCTGACGACATTAGTGACCAGATTGGACATTCTCATCCCTTCAACCAGGGAATTGTCGTAGGAGAACGTCAGTTCAGGCACCACGCGCAGACGCATCGCTTTACCCAGCAACATGCGGATAAAACCCGAGGCGTCCTGCAGGGCTTTAATCGCCGTTTTTACCTGTTCCGGTTCGTTATCGTTCAGAAACGTCACAAAAACCTTGGCGTAAGCCAAATCGCGTGAAACTTCAACGCCGGATACGGTAGCCATACCAATCCGCGGATCTTTCACTTCTCGTTGAATAATAATGGCGATTTCTTTTTGCATCTCCTGCGCTACGCGCTGGGTGCGGCTGAATTCTTTTGCCATGTTGAATCCTCAAGTAAAAATAGGGGGGCACAAAGCCCCCCATGAATAACCTATCGCAATGCCCAACGCCGATTTAATCAATCGTGCGTTTGATCTCGATCGTTTCGAAAACTTCGATCACGTCGCCGGCACGGACATCATTGTAGTTCTTAACGCCGATACCACATTCCATACCGCTACGGACTTCGTTGACGTCATCCTTGAAGCGGCGCAGAGATTCAAGCTCGCCTTCATAGATAACCACGTTGTCACGCAGTACGCGAATCTTGTTATGACGTTTAACCACGCCTTCCGTCACCATACAACCGGCGATAGCGCCGAATTTCGGTGATTTGAAGACATCGCGGACTTCCGCCAGACCGATGATCTCTTGTTTATATTCCGGCGCCAGCATACCGCTCATGGCCTGCTTAACTTCATCAATCAGGTCATAGATAACTGAATAATAGCGCAGATCCAGACTTTCGGACTCAACGACACGGCGGGCGGAAGCATCGGCACGGACGTTAAAGCCAAGGATAATCGCATTCGACGCGGCGGCCAGCGTGGCATCCGTTTCTGTGATACCGCCCACGCCGGAACCGACAATTTTAACTTTCACTTCGTCGGTGGACAATTTTTCCAGCGCATCGGAAATCGCTTCGCAAGAGCCCTGAACGTCAGACTTAAGCACGATATTCAGTTCAGAAACTTCACCTTCCGTCATGTTGGCAAACATGTTTTCCAGTTTGGATTTCTGCTGACGAGCCAGCTTAACTTCACGGAATTTACCCTGACGATACAGCGCCACTTCGCGCGCTTTCTTCTCGTCACGAACGACGGTAGCTTCATCACCGGCCGCCGGTACGCCGGACAGGCCAAGAATTTCCACCGGAATCGACGGGCCCGCTTCTGCAACTTCGCGCCCCAGTTCATCACGCATGGCGCGAACACGGCCATATTCAAAACCGCATAGCACGATATCGCCTTTGTTCAGCGTACCTTCGCGCACCAGAACGGTTGCCACCGGACCGCGACCTTTATCCAGGAAGGATTCGATCACTACGCCGCTAGCCATACCGCTACGGATGGCTTTCAGTTCCAGAACTTCCGCCTGCAACAAAATCGCATCCAGCAGTTCATCTATCCCCGTACCCGCTTTAGCTGATACGTGTACAAACTGAGATTCGCCGCCCCACTCTTCCGGCATGATGCCGTACTGCGACAGCTCGGTTTTAACACGGTCAGGATCGGCTTCCGGTTTATCAATCTTATTCACCGCGACAACAACCGGCACCTTAGCCGCTTTCGCATGCTGGATAGCTTCAATTGTCTGCGGCATCACGCCGTCATCCGCGGCGACAACCAGCACTACGATATCCGTCGCCTGGGCACCGCGGGCACGCATGGCGGTAAACGCGGCGTGTCCGGGCGTATCCAGGAAAGTGATCATACCGTTGTCGGTTTCGACGTGGTAAGCACCGATATGCTGGGTAATCCCACCGGCTTCGCCGGCGGCGACTTTGGTTGAACGGATATAGTCCAGCAATGAGGTTTTACCATGGTCAACGTGGCCCATGATGGTAACGACCGGCGCACGAGATTCAGCCGCGGCACCGGTATCACGGTCGCTCATTACCGCTTCTTCAAGCTCATTCTCACGACGCAGAATGACTTTATGACCCATTTCTTCGGCAACCAGCTGCGCGGTTTCCTGGTCGATGACCTGGTTAATCGTCGCCATGGCGCCCAGCTTCATCATCGTCTTGATGACCTGAGAGCCTTTCACCGCCATTTTATTGGCTAATTCGGCAACGGTAACCGTTTCGCCGATGACGACATCGCGGTTAACCGCCTGAGCTGGCTTGTTGAAGCCCTGCTGCAGCGTACTTGGCTTGCGCTTGCCTTTACCGCCACGGGTAACGGCGCGGGCCTCTTCGCGATCGGCTTTAGACTCGGACAGTCGGTTGCCTTTCTTCTGTTTTGTTACTTTGCTGCGACCACTACGGCTGCGACGCTCGCCTTCAACCTGACGATCGCTTTCATCCTCCGCTTCGCGGGCATGATGCGACGTGGTCACATGATAATCGGCGGCCTCTTCGGGCTTGGCGCTTTCCGCTTCCCAACGTCCGGCATTTTCTTCCGCCATGCGGCGAGCTTCTTCAGCAATGCGTCGAGCTTCTTCTTCAACCTTAAGACGAGCAGCTTCTTCTGCTTTGCGCTTAAGTTCGGCGGCTTCAGCTTCGCGCCTGGCTTTTTCAGCCTGAACAGGCTTGGTTATATTATCGTTTTGTTGATTAATCACTTTTTCTTTTTCCGCTACATCACGCTTAGCTTTTTCAGCGGCCTCACGTTTGGCTTGCTCTTCGGCAGCACGTTTAGCTTTCTCAGCAGCTTCACGTTTGGCTTTTTCTTCCGCCTCGCGTTTGGCCTGCTCTTCAGCAGCGCGTTGTGCCTGTTCTTCCGCTTCACGCCGTGCCTGCTCTTCCTCTTCCGCCTTTTGAGCATCCAAAGGATCGCGTTTTACATAAGTGCGTTTCTTGCGGACTTCAATCTGCACTGATTTACTCTTTCCGCCAGTGCTCGGAATATTTAACGTGCTACGCGTTTTACGCTGCAGTGTCAATTTTCCCGGCGCAATTCCACGATCTCGGTTCAGGTGCGCCAGTAATGTTTCTTTTTCATGCTGGGTCACAGAATCCGATGCAGACTTGGTGATGCCCGCATCAGCAAACTGCTGTATCAGGCGGTCAACCGAAGTCTGAATCTCTGTGGCCAGCGATTTTACGGTTACATCTGTCATGCTGTTCCTTTCCTGCTACAGTTCGTTATTCGTTTTCGTCGCCAAACCAACAGATATTACGGGCGGCCATAATCAGCTCGCCGGCTTTCTCATCGTTAAGCTCTTCAATATCCGTCAGGTCGTCGACACCCTGCTCAGCAAGATCTTCCAGCGTGCAAATACCGCGTGCCGCCAGCTTGAATGCCAATTCACGCGACAGGCCAGGTAAACTGAGCAAATCGTCTGCGGGTTGGCCGTCGCCGCGACTTTCCTCATCCGCCAACGCCAGCGTGGTTAACGCGGCCTTAGCTCGTTCACGCAATACTTCAATGGTCTCTTCATCAAGGCCTTCGATTGCCAGCAGCTCTTTGATCGGCACGTAGGCCAGCTCTTCAAGCGAGGAGAAACCTTCTTCAACCAGCACGGTGGCGAACTCTTCGTCGATATCCAGGTGCTTGGTAAAGACATCTATTGCAGCATGTGCTTCGGCCTGATGTTTGGCCTGAAGATCTTCCACGGTCATAACGTTCAGTTCCCAACGGTCATCTGAACGATGCTGTTTTAACAGTTGGGAAGCCAAACGCACATTCTGGCCGTTACGACCAATCGCCTGAGCCAGATTGCTGGACTCAACGGCGATATCCATCGTGCAGGTATCTTCGTCAACCACGATGGAAACCACGTCAGCCGGGGCCATGGCATTGATAACAAACTGAGCGGGATTATCATCCCACAGGATAATATCAATACGCTCGCCGCCAAGTTCACTGGATACGGCCTGTACTCGCGCACCGCGCATCCCTACGCAAGCACCGACCGGATCAATGCGTTTGTCATTGGTTTTTACCGCAATTTTCGCACGTGAACCCGGATCGCGGGCAGCAGCCTTGATCTCAATAACTTCTTCACCGATTTCCGGTACTTCAATACGGAAGAGTTCGACCAGCATTTCCGGACGGGAACGGCTAACAAACAGTTGGGCGCCGCGGGCTTCGGGGCGAACGGCATAAAGCACGCCGCGAATACGATCGCCAGGGCGGAAATTCTCACGAGGCAACATGTCTTCACGGCCGATAACCGCTTCGGCGTTGTTACCCAAATCCAGAGAGATATTATCACGGTTAACTTTCTTCACCACACCGGTGACAATCTCGCCTTCCTGTTCGCGGAACTGATCGACAACCATGGCGCGTTCAGCTTCGCGCACCTTCTGTACAATAACCTGTTTTGCGGTTTGCGTGGTAATACGGTCAAAGGTGACAGACTCAATCTGATCTTCGACGTAATCGCCAACATCAAGGGCAGGGTTTTCAAACTGCGCCGCATCCAGCGTAATCTCGCGCGTTGGCTGGGTGACTTCGTTGACCACCAACCAGCGGCGAAAAGTATCGAAATCGCCGGTTTTGCGATCGATACTGACGCGAACATCAATTTCCTGCTCGTATTTTTTCTTGGTTGCTGTTGCCAGTGCGGTTTCCAACGCTTCAAAAATCTTTTCACGCGGAACGGCTTTTTCGTTGGAAACTGCTTCAACAACAGCCAGAATCTCTTTATTCATCCTAGTTGCCTCATCCAAACTTTAAAAGTGGGGTACCAGGTTCGCTTTCTGGATGTTGCTCAGCGCGAACACTTCGTCTTTGCCTTCCACTGTTATGGTGATCATTTCGCCTTCAACGGCTTTAATAATCCCCGACCATTTACGGCGATTCTGGACCGCCATGCGCAGCACCACCGTCGCCTCTTCACCGATGAAACGTGCATAGTGCGCTACCGTGAACAAAGGGCGCTCAAGTCCCGGAGAGGACACCTCCAGGTTGTAGGCGACAGAGATCGGATCTTCAACATCCAACACTGCACTGACCTGGTGGCTGACATCAGCACAATCATCAACAGTGATGCCATCTTCACTATCAATATAGATACGCAGCGTCGATTGGCGACCCCGGATGAACTCAATGCCAACCAACTCATAGCCTAATGCTTCGACTGGTGCTGAAATCATCTCTGTTAACTTTTGTTCTAATGTGGACAAGCCCACCCCCAAGACATAAAAAAAGGGCTTAATAGCCCAGTAATTCTGTTACCAAATAACAAAAAACCCCGATATATCGGGGCTTTATGCAACTGGACCCTATTACCGCCAAACAACGCGGCATAACTTTCGGTTAAGGATTTTTTTCAAAACGACTGTGAAAGCGATGGAAATTGATTGAACAGCCTATTGAAAAAAACACTACCCGGAAAGTTAACTGGTTGCGGGGGCCGGATTTGAACCGACGACCTTCGGGTTATGAGCCCGACGAGCTACCATGCTGCTCCACCCCGCGTCCGAAAACGTGGCAAATACTACGCTGACGACTGCCAAAATGCAAGTTATCAATAGGATTGATACAGGGCGGGAACGTGAAGAGTTAACCTATTGCATTGATAAACAAAGGCTCCGGTCTACGCCGTGAGAATGACCCCTGACCAAACTACTGCCCGCTGACCAGCGTATTTCATCTCATCTATTATCTGCAAATAGCGTGATAACCAACCGGTAATCCAAGATCTGAAACGTGCGCATGCATGATACCCATGATACATGGGGAAAGCAAAGCCTTATCGCCCGTCAATGATGTCTCAGTGCCTCTTCACGCCTTTAACGAAACGATCGCGTTAGACTTTCGGAGATATTATCCGCCGCACCGCATCCTCAGAGCCGCTGCGGACGCTCATTGCGGCGAGCGCCTTGCCGCGGCAGGCTGCCCGCTGAACGATTACTTAATGCGGTAGTGAAAGGTGTTTTTAACCTGCGGCACATCGACCGGCTGACCGTTGATAATACGCGGCTGATAGCGAAAAGTTCTGGCGGCGCTGAGGGACGGGCGTACAAACAGCGGATTACAGTCGCTTTCCGCCCGGGGATCCTCCACCTCGCCCCGACGGTTCACCCGGTAAACCACGGTACAGTTCCCCTCAATCTTTCTGCTTAGCGCTTTCTCCGGATAGTCCGGCGCCTGTTTGCTGATGGGCAGATACTGACGCCCCGACATATCCGCCTTCTGCCGGGCGATTTCCGCCGCCGCGCGTTCGTCGGCCTGATGTTGTTGCGCCAACTGCCGGCGCCGCTCGTCCTCGGCTTTCTGCTGAGCCAAGCGCTGTTGCTGGCGGCGTTGCTTCTCCTGCGCCTGACGCCGCGCCTGTTCCGCCTTACGCGTCCGCTCCTGTTGCTGACGCGCCAGCAACCCCCTATCCGGCATAGAAGGCGCCGCAACCGGCGCAGGTGGCGCGACCGTCGGCGTTTGAACCGGCGTAAACTCCGGCTCCGGCGTTGGCGGCGGAGCCACAGGCGGCGCTTCGCTCGGTTGCGACGTCGGCAGCGTGACCAGCGTGGTGTGCAGATGACGGATAACCGGCGCCGGCGGCGTCCTCATCTGCCAATGCTGCAACAAAAACGACCCTAAAATCAGGTGAACCGCCAATGCAATCGCGGCGGCGGCAAGGCGCGGCGGCCAGATATGCGGTTTGCTCAAGGCGTCATCGAAATAGTCACTGGCGCTCATTGCGGCGCCTCGGTAATCAGGCCGATGTTTTCAATTCCGCTTTTTTGCAGCGCGGCCATACAGGCGACCACGCTGCCGTAATTGGCGGCCTGATCCGCGCGAATATAAACCTGGGTATCGCCCTTATCGGCGACGATCGCCGCGACCCGGCTGCTCATCTCTTCCAGCGTAACCGCCAGCGTCGAGTCGTCGCGCTGTTCGGTCTGAACGTCGCTGGCCAGATTCCAGTAATAGGTGGCGTCGGCTTTTACCGACAGCGTCAGGATTTGCCTTTGGCTGTCGGCGGGCAGCGGTTCGCTGGCTACCTTGGGTAATTCGAGTTTCACGCCCTGCATCAACATCGGCGCGGTAACCATAAAAATCACCAGAAGCACCAGCATGACGTCAATATAAGGAACAACGTTCATTTCGGCTTTCGGACTATAGCGTAACGGTGGTCTGCGCATAAAACGGCTCCTGATCAGGCGGTCCGGGCAACGGAAGCGTGGGCGGAAAGATGCAGACGACGATGCAGATATCCCTGTAGTTCATTGGCGAAACTGTAATAGCGATTCACCAGCGTCTGCGTACGGGCGGTAAAGCGGTTGTAGAAAATGACCGCGGGGATGGCGGCAAACAGACCGATGGCGGTGGCGATCAGCGCTTCCGCGATCCCCGGCGCCACCGTGTTCAGCGTCGCCTGCTGGACGTGCGCCAAACCGATAAAGGCATTCATAATGCCCCACACGGTGCCGAGCAGGCCGATATAAGGGCTGACCGAACCAATCGTCGCCAGCATCGTCAAACCGTTGGCTAGGCGTTCTTCCTGCTCGGCGATGGCGACATGCAGACTGTGTTCAACGCCGGAGGTGACGGCCTCGGGCGAAACGCCGGGCACCTGGGTCAGTTGCTGATACTCATGCCAGGCGGCGGAAAAAATGTGCCGTGCGCCGGCATCGCGGGCAATATTGTGCTGAATGTCGCGCTGGAGCGATGTCAGATCCCTGTTCTGGCGAAAACGCCGGCGGAACGTAACGATATCTTTCTCACTGCTGCGCAGCACGCGCCCGTGCGCCACAATCAGATACCACGAGGTCAGCGAACCCAGCAGCAGGATCGCCATCACACACTGCACCAGCAGACTGGCGTTGCCAATCAGGCCGCCGAGCGTCATTGAATTATCAAGAGCCATCTTATTTTCCTTGCAATTACCCGCCTGCCGCACCGGAAGGCAGACGGACGGGGTGAATTAACATCAGTCGTCCAGATGCAATGCTTCAGCAATCGCCGACCAAGGCAGATATTTATAGTTTTGCGCCTGTTCCGGCATACGGTTGCGGCCATCCTGCACCACCAGCATGCCCTGCCGCCATGGGCCGCCCAGATTGGCGGCGGTGACATCCAGACCGTCGGTTTCAGAGGCGCCGTCAATGCCCGCCTCGGCGTTCAGCCCGATACGGAACGCGCCGCGCAGGGCGTAAGGAGGCCGCGCGTCAAGCACCAGATAACTGCTGTTGCCCTGGCTCGATATCACCAGGTAGCTATGCTGACGGCCCTGATACAGCGCCATCCCCTCAATGTCGGGCTGTAGCGCGTCGCCCGCGGCGATAACCTGCCGCAACTGGGCGGGTTCGGTCGGACGGGCATCCAACGCGTGAACGGCGACATCTTCCTCGCCAATGAACAGATGCTGCTGGCGGTCATCCGCCACGCAGCCTTCCGGCTGGCTCGGCAGGCTGAATTCGCGCACCACGTCGCCGCGTACGCCGCCGTTATCGCCCTGCAAACGGTACTGCAGAAAACGGCCGCCCTTATCGTTGACGATGGCGTAGATCGCGCCCTGCCGATCCTTAAACATGCATAATCCGTAAATCTCCGGCAGCGGCGTGGCGATCTCTCCCAGTTCGGCGACCTCCCCGCTTTCGGGCGAAATAGAGAACAGATGCAGCGAGTTGTTATCCCGATTGCTGGCGACGGCCAGATCGATGGTTTTGTCGCCAAGCGCCAAGCCTTTGCGGAGATCCACATTGTTCAAACGTCCGACCGGCAGATCCTGCAACTTACGCCCCTGCAGGTCATACACCAGCAGCCCGCGCTGTTTATCCGTCGCCAGAATGCGGCTGGCGGCGCCGTCATCCGGGTTAACCCAAATAGCCGGATCGTCGGCGGCGTCACCCAGACTGCTCACCGGCTCGGTTTCAAGCCCGGCGGGCAATACCGGCATTATCGGCAGCGGCGCGGCGACCGGCGGCGTCCAGTCCAGGCTGCCCTGATGCAGCCCCTGTTTGTCGGCGACAACCATCTCGACCCCCGGCCCCTGCGCACGAACCGTCAGCGTCTGGGGTTTCTTCAACCCCGGCAGCGGCAGCGCGGGATCGGCCTGCCAGCCATCCTCGACGTAACGATAGCGATGCAGGCGCAGGTTTTTCGGATCCAGCGCCATGACGGCATCCGGTAAAACAGCCATACCCGCCGTCTCACTGCCGATCGAACCGAACGGCTGGCGCAGATCGACCGGCCGACGCAGCAGCGGCGCTTCGGCCTGTGCGTCATAGGCCCATAAGCCGACCGATTCTTCGTTGACATACAGTAGCGCCCGGCGGTCATCCACCTGGCAGTACTCGCTTTTCGGCGGCATACTCAGGTCGCGGACTTTGCGCGGCGTGGTCAGCGGGCGGGTTCCCTGCGCCACCAGCCACTGTTCGCCCATGCCTTTATCACCAATCAAAAACATAAAGCTGTTGTCCGCCTCATCGCGGAACAGACAGCTGCCCTCAACCTTAAACGGCGGCGCAGGCAGCCGGCGAACGCTTTCCCACTGGCGTTTGGCCGCGTCCAACCGCACCAGCATCGGTTGCTGATGCGACTTATCTATGGCCGCCACCAACATCCCCGCGCTATCGGTACGCAGATCGAGCGATTCATAGCTGCCGGGAAGGCCGATCAGCGTCGCGCCGTGACGATCCTGTAGCAGCAGCCCTTGCTTACCGCTCAGCATCAACCTGTCCGCGCCCGGCCAGAAACGATTGTCCGTCAGCAGACGAACCTCGTCATTGTTGACGCTGCCCGCGATCGCGGTAAGCCGAGGCGCCTCTGCCGTCAGCGCGGCGGCCTGACTATCGTTGCCGATGTTCAGTACCGTACTCATCACAACTAAAGCGAGCGCCGCAGGCCTTGGCGAAAATCTGAAAAACATGCGCTAAATTCCTTTAGAAATTGGTGTACGTCACACCCAGTTTGAAAGTCGGGCCATATTGTTCGTACTGCGAGTTGAAGCCGTGGCTGCCGGTGTAGACGTAGTAGCGTTCATTGGTCAGGTTTTGCGCTTCGAACGAGAACTGCAGCTGTTTGGTCAGGAAGTAACGCACGCTGAGATCGACAAACACCTGGTCGTCGACATAGCTGTCGTGCGAACGGTCATTGACGGCGGCCACGCTGCTGAGATAGTCGGATTTATAGTTGGCCGACAAGCGCACGCTCACATCATCGTTTTCCCAGCCGACCATCAGGTTGCCCACCGTGTCGGACTGATTCGGCAGCGGGATCTTGCGCGACATGCCGCTGCCCTCAATGTTGGCGCTGGAGTGGCTCAAGGTCAGGTTGGCGCCGGCCAGCAGGCCGTTCCACGGCGACGGCAGCCAGTCGAATTTTTGTGAATAAGCGAATTCCGCGCCGTACAGCCGCGCTTTCCCGCCGTTAGCCCAGGTTTTGGCCTGGCTGAAATCAGCCCACGCGCCGCTGCCCGCCAGATCGGTTTCATAGGCAAAGTTGCGGATGTCTTTATAGAACAGATAACCGGAGAGCGTCCCGGCGCGTTCCATGTAGTGTTCAATACCCAGATCGAAGTTCTTCGATTTCAACGGAGCGAGCTCCGGATTGCCGAACTCCGCTTCATCGCCGTCGATGGTATAACCGGGAGCCAGTTGGTCGAACGCCGGGCGCACCACCGAGTTAGTCCATGCGGCGCGGATCTGCGTGTTGTTATCCAGGCGATAGCGGGCGTGCAAACCCGGCAGCCAGTCATGGTAGCTGGATTGGTGGCTGGAGGACTGATACTCGCCGTCGCGCAGTCCGGTGCCATCGGCCTTGAAGCGGGTGCCCTCATAGCGCATCCCGGCGATAAAGCGCCAGTTGTCCACATCCATGGTATTCATCAGGTAAGCGGCGTCGATATCCTCACTCATCCGATAGTCGTCGATCGTCGATCCTTCCCGATCGTAAAAACCGTCTTTGCCCAGCGCGTTAATCAGGTTGTTGACGCGGCCGGTATCGATCGCCGGACCGTCCTGACCAAACGCATAACCGGCGTTACCGGCGTAAAACTGGCTCAGACTGAGCTGTTCGTCGGACAGGCCGTAATCGCCGAGTTTTTTATATTTCCACAGTTCCTGGTCGTTCTTTTTATCGCGTCGGCTGAGTTTGCCGCCGAATTTGACCTGGTTGTCGGTATCAAGCCAGCTGTAGTCGCGCGCCAGATCGAGGCGAATATTTTTCTCGCTGTCGCTGGTTTTCTGCGTCTCCCACTTCATGGAGTCCAACTGGTAATTACCGGCATCGGAATAGCCGCCGCCGATCTGACTGGACGGCTTAACCGTGTTGGAAAAACCGCTGTCCGCGAACGAATCCAGGCTGGAGAAGGTGGCATAGGTGCTGCCAGGCAAGGTTTCGCTGGAACGGCTATAAGCCACCTGACCGTTCAGCGTCCATGGACCAAGCAAGTGTTCTCCGCCCAGCACGACGCTCTTGACATCCTGAGTCTCTTCCCGGTTTTTCAGCCCGCGCTCAACGTCGGCATCGCCGCGCATCCCTTCGGCCAGCGGCTCGCTGAATTCGACCGCCGACGACTGGCGGTTTTCCTTATCATTGAATCGGCTGTACAGCGTGCGCAGGTAGTAATTGGAGAGATCGTCCGGTTTATAGTCGAAGTTGAGGCCAAACCCGGTTCGTTCGCGCTCAATTTCATAACGCCGCTGTTCAAAACCGTTCAGGCGCGCGCCGTCGCTGAAGTCCCAGTCGCCACCGCTTTCCACGTTATCCGAGGCGAAACGGCGCTTTTGCCAGCTTAGCGCCGCCGCTACGCCAAAGTTATTTTCACCGCCGCCGACGCTGAAAATATTGCTGAAGGCGCCGGAAAATTTCGGGCTGCTCTTGTTGCTGTTGCTATCGTAGCTGCCTTCCGCGCCCAGGGTGTAAAACAGACCGTCGTGATCGAACGCCGACAGGCTGTTGACTTCAATGGTGCCGCCCAGGGAGTTCGCATCCATATCCGGCGTCAGCGTTTTGACTACCGACAGCGACTGCACCAGTTCGGACGGCAGGACATCCAACGCCACCGCCCGTCGGCCGCTCTCCGGCGACGGCATCGATGTGCCGTTGATCTGTACGCTGTTCAGGTCCGGCCCCAGCCCGCGCACGCTAACGTAGCGGCCCTCGCCCTGATCGCGTTCGACGGAAACGCCCGGCAGGCGCTGCAACGCTTCCGCCGCGTTGTCGTCCGGCAACTGCGCCACGCCGTCGGCATGGACGACGCTACTGATGCTGTCGGAAGTTCGCTGCTCATTCAGCGCCTGAGTCATACTGGCGGCTTGGCCGATAACGGTCACGTGTTCCGTGGCATCTTCCGCCAGAGATAACGTTGGCGCCACAAGACTCGCGATGGCGATCGCCAGAGTGCTAAGCCTGAGTTTTGCAGCAGAGATGGTATTTTTTCGCTGTGGTTTCACGCGCTTTCCCCCCAGAGTAACGACTGTTTACCGTCGGTTGACGGCTTATTGGGGAGTGGATGCTAGAAATCACAGGTGTCAGTTATATGACACGCAAACACGATCGGGGTCCTTTCACCGCCAAATCGTGACGATAGCCGCCGGTTTTGAGCTTAAATGACTGCCTCCAGCTAGCCTGTGCCGCCGCAATACGGAGAAACAGCCCCGCCGACCGGCGGCAACGGTCGTCATGGCGTTAAAAAATACGCATTTGGGGTGAGCTGAATTGACCCCCCGCCTGTCATGATGGCGTCATCTGCGCCTGTATGCTTAGGTCATCTTCCTTGATTCCATTAAGAGCCTCGTTCATGTATCGCTTTTTCAGACAATACGGCGGCAAACTCCTGCTGCTGGCCTTTCTCGCCAATCTCGGCCTGCTGGCGGAGCTGATTATCGGCGTGGTAAAGCCCTGGGCGGAGATCGATTGGATGGACGTGCTGGCCGAAGGCGGATCGGCGCTGCTGGCGCTGAGCTGGCTGATTATGCTATTGGTCAGCCGCCCCGCCGGTCGCGTAACCACGCTGCTGGCGCTGGGGTTGGCCTGTATCTTTTTTTCCTGGTGGATGGACTGCCTGGATGAATTTATCAAGCTGCCGCACGAAGGGAACATCGGGAAATGGCTGGAAAATGTGCCGATGCCAATCGGGCTTATGCTGATTACGCTGGGGATCTACCACTGGCATCAGGAACAACTGGCGATTAGCGCACAGTTAAACAAGCGCGAACGTCTATTCCGCGAACACCTGCTATTCGACAAACTCACCCCGCTGGGCGGTGCCGACTACCTGCGTAAACAGCTATCGCTGTCGCTCAGGCAGGCCGCCGCCGAGCAGCAACCGCTGTCGCTGATCGTCATCGATCTGAATGACTTCGACGCGATTAACCGGCGCTTCGGCACGGCTGAGGGCGATTATGTGCTACAGGCGCTGTGTCAGCTTTTGCTGCTCAATCTGCGCCGGCAGGATCTGCTGTGCCGGCTGGCGGGCGATCGTTTTGTCGCTCTGCTGCCCAATACCGGCGAACAGCAGGCGAACGGCATTGCACAGGATCTGTATGCGGCGATCGCTCACCTGGCGCATCACACGCAGCAACATGGCGAACGCGTCAGACTACAGGCCAGCGTCGCCGCCGTGATGGCGCTTGACGAAGATCGGGACACGCTGCTTCAGCGACTAAATCAGGCGCTGAGTCAGGTGAAAGCCATGCCTGCCGCTCAGAGCAGGGTAGCGGGATGACAGCGCACGACGGCTGGTACGAGTGCGACGATCGTTTCATCGTCGGCCACCACCAGCCGGGTATTTTGATCGACCTGGCGCTATCGCGGGATATCGATGGCCACCGCCTGCTACGCGGCACCGGCGTCTTCCTGGAAGATATTGCCGCCGGAGCGGTGCATTTCAGCCAGCAACAGTTCGGTCAATTGATTGACAACAGCATACGCCTGCTGAATGCCGACGATACCAGTTTCCTGTTCGGCCAGCGTTCGCTGCCCGGCTGTTACGGCAACTTCAGCCATGTGCTGCAACAGGCGGACAATCTTCATCAGGCGCTGGACGATTTCATCCGCTTTTGCAGCCTGTTCAGCCCGCTGCTGGCGCCGCGTATGTATTTGGACGATCGCTACCTCTGCCTGTACTGGCCGCAAAGCGATACGGATGGCGGGCGTCAACGCTTCCTGCTGGAAGCCAGCATGACCTCCATTGCCTCGCTTGGCCGCTGGCTCTGCCCGCAACAGCCCCTGCCCTGGCGCTTCCTGTTTAACTATCGCCAGCCGCGCTATATCGAACAGTACTGGGTGCACCTGGGCGATGGACTGAGTTTCGATCAACCCCTCAATATGATGCTGCTGCCGGCCGAATACGTCTGGATGACGTCGCCCCATGCCAACAGCACCGTCTGCGCCGTCGTTCGCCAGCAGTGCCTGCAACAGTTGGAAACGCAGGGATTTCACCGCAGCTTTATCGATTATTTTTACGACCATCTGCGCGATAATTTGCGCGACCCCTTGAACCTCGAACGCGTTGCCGCGTCGCTGAACATGAGTCCCGCCACGCTGAAACGCAAACTGCGCAAACACGACAGCAGCTTTCAGGAACAGTGGGATCGGGTACGCAAACACACCGCCCTGTTTCTCTACTGGTTTCAGGGATTAACTAACGAAGAGGTCGCACAGTACCTGCATATCAGCGATATCAACAACTTTCGCCGTTCCTTCCGCCGATGGACCGGCATCGCGCCCAGCGTCCTTTCACCGCTTCCCGCCTGCTAGGGCGGTGAAGGTTGAGCATACTTTTTTCAGACAGAATATCTCTTACCAACGTATCCCTATAAACCATGTTGGAGACGGTCGGGTTGAATAGGTTAAAACCAAGGGAAAGTCAGTAAATCCGTGGGGTTGAGATAAAAAAATAGACGTCCATCGACGTCTATTGATTCTGTATTGGTACCGAGGACGGGACTTGAACCCGTAAGCCCAATCGGGCACTACCACCTCAAGGTAGCGTGTCTACCAATTCCACCACCTCGGCATCACAATTACTGCTGTGCAACAACAATGACAGGCACTGTTGTTAAATCACTTGTTACAACGATTACTGCGGAATATCGCTTGCTGGCGCTGAAGGTGCGGCAGGCGCAGTCGTCTGCTCTGCTTTTTCAGATTGGCTCAGGTTATCCCATTCTCCACCCGTCTTGCTATGCTGCGAGCTCATGTTGCCCAGCACCAGACTGATAATGAAGAACAAAGTCGCCAACGCCGCAGTCATGCGAGTCATGAAATTTCCGGAGCCGCTCGAACCGAACAAAGTGGCAGAAGCACCTGCTCCGAACGAGGCTCCCATATCAGCGCCTTTACCTTGCTGCAGCATAATCAAGGCAACTAGCCCGATTGCTACCAACAGGAAAATGACCAAAAGAGCTTCGTACATAGTTGTACCTGTAACCGTTTTCCCCATCATTTATGGAGATTTTAAATTCTTGCGGTAGAGAATGAGAACCGCGTCTAATTCGCCAAAGCGGATGATAACCTTCATCCCCTATTAAGCGGGTCTGAATACTAACCAAAGGCTGCTGCGTACGCAAGGGTAATTTAGCCGCCGTTTGCTGATTGAAGAAAAAAGCATCGGCTTTCGCGACACAAACCTCACGGCATACTTTATCTACTTGATTGCTAAGGTAGCCAATCCAATCAGTAATCATTAAAAACATGACATTGCCAGAATAACGGTTGTTCCGTTTTCTGGCTAATGCCGCCTGATTTACACCGCTTTTACCGCATCGGCGATCCGATTGGCCAACGCAACGACCGTTGCTTCATCTTCGCCTTCGACCATAACGCGAATCAGCGGCTCCGTGCCTGATTTTCTGAGCAATACCCGACCCCGGCCGGTCAACTCTTTCTCAACATCCTGTGTGACTTGCTGAACCGTCTTGTCCTCAAGCGGATCCCCCTCTCCCGAGAAACGGACATTCACCAGAATTTGGGGAAACAGCTTCATACCGCTACACAGGTCATGCAGGCTCATGTGGTTTCTGACCATCGCAGTAAGCACTTGCAAACCAGCGATGACTCCATCACCCGTCGTCGTTTTATCCAGAAGAATGACATGACCAGAGTTTTCGGCGCCGATACGCCAGCCTTTGGCCTGCATCATTTCCAGTACATAGCGATCGCCGACTTTGGCTCGGGCAAACGGAATGCCCAGCTGTTTTAATGCCAGCTCCAATCCCATATTACTCATCAGGGTTCCCACCGCGCCGCCGCGCAGCTGCCCCTGGCGCAAACCTTCGCGCGCGATGATATACAGGATCTGATCGCCATCGACTTTGTTACCCAGGTGGTCAACCATAATCAAGCGGTCGCCATCGCCGTCAAATGCCAGCCCCACATCAGCTTTTTCCGCCACGACACGCGCCTGTAGCTGCCTGACATCCGTTGCGCCGCATTCTTCATTGATGTTCATGCCATCTGGCTCGCAGCCAATGGAAATAACCGTGGCTCCCAGTTCGCGCAATACGCTGGGGGCGATGTGATACGTAGCGCCATTCGCACAATCAACCACGATTTTCAGGCCGTTCAGATTCAGCTCGCCGGGGAATGTTCCCTTGCAGAATTCGATATAACGTCCGGCGGCGTCAACGATGCGATTTGCCTTACCCAGCTCCGCCGATTCAACGCAGGTCAGCGGTTTCTCTAATTCAGCTTCTATCGCTTCTTCCACTTCATCAGGCAGCTTAGTGCCGTCAATAGAGAAAAATTTAATGCCGTTGTCATAGTAAGGGTTGTGAGAGGCGGAAATGACAATACCGGCTTCCGCTCTGAAAGTCCGCGTCAGATAAGCCACCGCCGGCGTCGGCATCGGGCCGGTAAAAGAGGCGGATAAGCCAGCCGCGGCCAGCCCGGCTTCCAACGCAGACTCCAGCATATAACCGGAAATCCGGGTGTCTTTACCGATAATAATCTTACGAGAACCATGTCGGGACAGTACTTTCCCTGCGGCCCAGCCCAGCTTCAACACAAAGTCGGGGGTAATGGGACTATCGCCCACTTTGCCCCGAACGCCGTCAGTCCCAAAATATTTACGGTTACTCATGATAATTTTTATTCCTTTGCTGAAAGAGTCGCCTCAACAATGCGCATAGCATCTACCGTTTCTTTTACGTCATGAACACGAATAATTTGCGCACCCTGCATCGCCGCAATCACCGCGCACGCCACACTGCCCTGCACCCGTTTTATCGGCGGAACCTTGAGTAATTGCCCAATCATGGATTTTCTGGACATCCCAACCAGCAGAGGCAATCCGAAACGGTGTAATTCACCCAAGCGAGCCAGGAGCTGGTAATTATGAGCCAGATTTTTACCGAATCCGAATCCGGGATCCAGCAATAGCTTACTTTTCGGGATATTGCCGTTCACGCAGCGATCAATCTGCTGTTGTAAAAAATCCCCGATTTCGCTCATCAGATCATCATAGTGGGGATTATTCTGCATTGTTTTTGGTAATCCCTGCATATGCATCAGGCAAACCGGCAAACCTGTGGCGGCCGCGGCCTCTAAAGCCCCCGGCTCCTGCAGTGAACGAATGTCGTTAATCAAGTGAGCGCCCGCTTGCGCCGCGGCCGTAATCACCTCCGGCTTTGACGTATCGACGGAAATCCATGTATCAAAACGCTGAACCAACGCTTCAACGACAGGAATCACGCGATCCAGTTCTTCCTGCGTGCTGACTTCATCCGCCCCTGGACGAGTTGACTCGCCGCCAATATCAATCAGCGTCGCGCCGGCGGTAATCATCTCCTGAGCATGAAACAGCGCCGTATCCAGCGTATTGTGTTTGCCGCCATCGGAGAATGAATCGGGAGTGACGTTAAGAATACCCATAACGTTGGGTCGAGAAAGATCCAGGGTTGATCCTCTGGCGATCAATTGCATGATTTTCCCTCAAATCGTTGGCTTAAAATTTATCCGACAGGCAGCTTAGTAAAAAACCCCGGACAAGTCCGGGGTTTTTAGCAGCAACCGTGTCTGGTGCAATAAGCACACGGGTTAAATTATTTCTCGCCTAACTGCCCGGATATGGTGTTGCCCGGATTAGGTGTATGGGGTTCATCAACCGGCGTTGGCGCCTTAGGTGAACCGCCGCTACCAGAATTACTATCCGATTTCTGATCTTCCCAACCGGCAGGCGGACGAACATCTTTACGTGCCATCAGGTCGTCAATCTGCGGGGCATCAATGGTTTCATACTTCATCAATGCATCTTTCATTGAATGAAGGATATCCATATTCGCCATCAGTAACTCACGAGCACGCTGGTAGTTACGCTCAATCAGGGACTTAACTTCCTGGTCGATGATTCTGGCCGTTTCATCAGACATGTGCTTGGCTTTAGCAACGGAACGGCCCAGGAATACCTCGCCGTCTTCTTCCGCGTACAGCAACGGACCGAGTTTTTCAGAGAAGCCCCACTGCGTCACCATGTTGCGGGCAATAGACGTCGCGACCTTGATGTCGTTTGACGCGCCGGTGGAGACTTTCTCCACGCCATAGATGATTTCTTCGGCCAAACGGCCGCCGTACAGGGTAGAAATCTGGCTCTCCAGCTTCTGACGGCTGGCGCTGATTGCATCCCCTTCCGGCAGGAAGAACGTCACGCCCAACGCGCGACCACGCGGAATGATCGTCACTTTATGCACCGGGTCGTGTTCCGGCACCAGACGGCCAATAATCGCATGACCGGCTTCATGATAAGCGGTGGACTCTTTCTGCTGTTCCGTCATCACCATGGAGCGGCGTTCCGCCCCCATCATGATCTTGTCTTTGGCTTTCTCAAACTCGACCATGGACACCACCCGCTTATTACCGCGGGCGGCGAACAGCGCAGCTTCGTTGACCAGGTTAGCCAGATCGGCGCCGGAGAATCCGGGCGTGCCGCGGGCAATAACGGACGCATCAATATCCGGGGCTAAAGGCACGCGGCGCATATGCACTTTCAGAATCTGCTCACGGCCGCGGACATCCGGCAAGCCGACCACTACCTGACGGTCAAAACGACCTGGACGCAGCAGCGCCGGGTCAAGCACATCAGGACGGTTGGTCGCAGCGATGACGATGATGCCTTCGTTGCCTTCAAACCCATCCATTTCGACCAGCATCTGGTTCAGCGTCTGTTCACGTTCATCGTGACCGCCGCCCAGACCGGCGCCACGTTGGCGGCCTACCGCATCAATTTCATCGATAAAGATGATACAAGGCGCGGCTTTTTTTGCCTGCTCAAACATGTCGCGCACACGGGATGCGCCCACGCCGACGAACATTTCAACAAAGTCTGAACCGGAGATGGTAAAGAAAGGCACTTTCGCTTCACCGGCAATCGCTTTTGCCAGCAGGGTCTTACCTGTCCCCGGCGGCCCCACCATCAGAATGCCTTTCGGTATTTTGCCGCCCAATTTCTGGAAACGGCTTGGTTCACGCAGATATTCAACCAGTTCACTGACTTCTTCTTTTGCTTCGTCACAGCCAGCGACATCGGCAAAAGTCGTTTTGATCTGATCTTCAGTCAGCATACGAGCCTTGCTCTTGCCAAAGGACATGGCGCCTTTACCGCCGCCGCCTTGCATTTGACGCATGAAGAAGATCCAGACACCGATCAGCAACAGCATCGGGAACCAGGAAATAAAGATCGAAGCCAGTAAACTCGGCTCTTCCGGCGGCTCACCAACGACTTTCACATTCTTCGTTAGCAGGTTATCCAGTAGCTTGGGGTCGTTGACAGGAATATAAGTCGTGTATCTGTTGCTATCTTTTTTGATAACATTGATCTCACGCCCGTTAATACGCGCTTCGCGGACCTGATCCTGATTCACTTCAGTTAAAAAGGTTGAATAATCCACCCTACGGCCATTCGACTCGCTGGGCCCAAAGCTCTGAAAGACAGACATCAGCACGACTGCGATGACTAGCCAGAGAATCAGGTTTTTCGCCATGTCACTCAAGGGATTAACCTCATATTACAACTGTGTTAAAAAACAGCGTTAGGGTACTACAGTTTGCGCCCTGTCGCTACGATATACACTTCACGAGATCTGGCACGCGAAGCGTCTGGTTTACGAATTTTAACCTTCGTAAACAGGGAGCGAATTTCCCGCAGGTATTCATCAAAACCTTCTCCCTGAAACACTTTTACCAGGAAACTTCCGCCTGGCGCTAAAACATCCCGACACATACCAAGTGCTAATTCAACCAGATACATCGCTTTCGGAATATCAACTGCCGGTGTACCACTCATGTTCGGGGCCATGTCGGACATCACCACCTGAACTTTGCTCTCCCCGACTCTTTCAAGCAGAGCTTTAAGGACTAATTCATCACGAAAATCCCCTTGAAGGAAATCGACACCAACAATAGGATCCATCGGCAGAATATCACATGCAATGATGCGCCCCTTACCGCCGATCTGCGTCACGACATACTGTGACCAACCGCCAGGCGCCGCACCTAAATCCACAACCGTCATTCCGGGTTTAAACAGTTTGTCGCTCTGTTGTATTTCATCAAGTTTAAACCAAGCTCGTGAGCGGAGCCCCTTTTTCTGCGCCTGTTGCACATATTTATCGCTAAAATGTTCCTGCAACCAGCGACTGGAACTTGCAGAACGCTTTTTAGTGGCCATCTATTTTCCAACTATTCTCAGTAAGGCGCTATGCCCTTTATCTTTCAAGCCGCATCTGCATTGGCTGGTCAAATTCGTTCCCGACGAATGTGTCATGCGGCCGCCGCCTTGATGCAACTCGAAATCTGTTGGGCGTATTGGTAAGTAGAAACACTTCACAGCCCCCTATCCGTATAACCAATTTGGTTATAATCATGAGATGGCGGTAGAATGAGCCGTTTTCAATCCCAACCTAAGCAAAAAGACAATGAATCTAAGTAATAAACAAAAACAACACCTGAAAGGTCTGGCACATCCGTTAAAACCGGTTGTCATGCTGGGCAATAACGGCCTCACCGAAGGTGTTCTGGCTGAGATCGAACAAGCATTAGAACATCACGAACTGATCAAGGTTAAAGTCGCGGCTGAAGAGCGGGAAACCAAAACGTTGATCATTGAAGCTATCGTTCGCGAAACCGGGGCCAGCAACGTTCAGGTTATCGGTCACACGCTGGTACTCTATCGTCCTGCGAAAGAGCGTAAAATAGTGTTACCACGATAACATTTTTTATTTCAGGATACTCAGTTTTAACGGAAAGGTGCCACGCTTGTCTGTTAGAGAAAAGGCCGCAAGCGGCCTTTTTCTTTTCTTTACAAACTTTGTTGTTTTTATCACCAAGGCAATGAAATTTACAGGTATTCAACACTGACGATTTCGTATTCGACATCGCCACCCGGCGTGCGGATCACGACGATATCGTCCTGTTCTTTACCAATAAGACCGCGGGCGATAGGCGAGTTCACAGAAATCAGGTTCTGTTTAAAATCGGCTTCGTCATCGCCAACGATGCGATAAGTCTGTTTTTCTTCGGTATCCAGGTTAATTACCGTTACGGTCGAACCAAAAATAACGCGCCCGGCGGCCGACATTTTCGTCACGTCGATAACTTGCGCATTGGACAGTTTGGCTTCGATATCCCGGATACGGCCTTCACAAAAACCCTGTTGCTCACGCGCGGCATGGTATTCCGCATTTTCTTTCAAGTCGCCATGCTCGCGAGCTTCAGCAATCGCGGCAATGATTTCAGGCCGGCGAACACTCTTTAAAAAATCCAGCTCTTCGCGTAATTTTTCGGCACCACGTAACGTCATCGGAAATTGTTTCATAATTGTCTATACCTCTAGAAAATCCGTACGCCTCAAATAATCGTCATCCTGACACGTTAAAAATCAAATACGACGGAGTATCTACTTACATGCCAGTGCTTTCTGGCAATTAAACAAAAGTAACCAGCCCCGGAAGAAAATTTCCAGGCCGGAAGCGGTTTTGCATTTTGATACGTATTTTAACTCAGAGTTCCATAGGGATCATCGTTTACTTTAGACCTTATTGCGCCGTAGTATGACCGCACGTTACCCCGTTGTTAGCTGAGATTATGCGTTTTTCATCGATCATTCCCGGACTCGCCTGCGCTTTTGTTCTGCATGCGAATGCAGCAACTGTCGAAGATCATATCCAGTATCTGCCCGACGGCGCCAATCTGGCCCTGATAGTACAAAAGATTGGCGCGACGACCCCTACGCTGGCCTTTAACAGTCAACAAATGGCGCTTCCCGCCAGTACCCAAAAGGTGTTAACCGCGCTGGCCGCACTCTTACAGTTAGGTCCAGATTATCGTTTTGTCACCACGATGGAAAGTCATGGTCCGCTCACTAACGGCCAATTACGCGGTAATCTGATCGTTCGTTTCAGCGGCGACCCCACGTTGAAGCGCCAGCAGATACGCAACATGGTACAGGAGTTGAAAAAACGCGGGATGCGGGAAATCGAGGGCGACGTCATGATCGATACCTCCGTCTTTGCCAGCCACGATAAAGCCCCCGGCTGGCCCTGGAACGATATGACGCAGTGCTTCAGCGCGCCGCCCGCGGCGGCCATCGTCGATCGCAACTGTTTCTCCGTTTCGCTCTATAGCGCCCCTAAAGCGGGCGACAACGCGTTCATCCGCGTGGCGTCTTATTACCCCGTGCAAATGTTCAGCGAGGTTCGCACGCTGGCCAAGGGTTCCCCTGACGCGCAATACTGTGAATTGGATGTGGTTCCCGGGGAACTGAACCGATTTACGCTCACAGGCTGTCTGACGCAGCGAGAAGAGCCGCTCCCGCTGGCCTTCGCTATTCAGGATGGCGCCAGCTATGCCGGCGCGATTGTCAAAGATGAACTGCTGCAGGCGGATATCAGAATAAAAGGCAGTTTACGCCGTCAAACGCTGCCAGGCCCCGCCGGCAGCGTACTGGCGCAAACCCAGTCGTCGCCATTACACGACCTGCTGACCGTTATGCTGAAAAAATCCGACAACATGATTGCCGATACCGTTTTTCGCACCATCGGTCATGAACGATTCAATGTTCCCGGTACATGGCGTGCCGGCGCTGACGCGGTTCGTCAGGTTTTACGTCAAAAAGCCGGGGTTGATTTGGGTAACAGCATCCTGGTTGACGGTTCGGGGTTGTCGCGTCATAACCTGATCTCACCGGCCACCATGATGCAAGCGTTGCAGTATATCGCTCAGCATGATAACGAGCTGAATTATATTGAGATGCTGCCGCTTGCCGGCTATGACGGCACACTGCGATATCGCGGCGGCCTACACGAAGCGGGCGTGGATGGCAAAGTCTCGGCGAAAACCGGTGCGTTGCAAGGCGTTTATAATCTGGCGGGATTCATCACTACGGCCAGCGGGCAGCGAATGGCCTTTGTCCAATATCTTTCCGGCTATGCGGTGCCGCCGGAAGATCAGCGCTCGCGCCGCGTCCCTTTGGTGCGCTTTGAAAGTCGCTTGTACAAAGATATCTATCAGAATAACTAAATGATACGGCGCATGATTCCGCGCGGTATCACAAGGATCTGAGAAGGGGAGAAAACGAGAAAAATCGGGAATTTATCGCCAAAGATCCAATAAATTCCCGATATAACAGAAAGGAGTCGACAGCATGATCAGATGGAAAATCTATCGTTTTCCATCAAAACCATACCTGGCGCATCATCAGTGCTGATAAATGGTTTCGACGCCCTCTTCGTCTTCGTCGTCCCAATCATCATCCCAGTCATCCTCGGCTTCGCTTTCCGCTTTCGCCAACTCTTCACGATGATAGTCGTCCCACATGAACTCGACTTTTTCCGGCGAACTTTCCTCAATAGCCATGGCTTTAGGTTGTACCTTCAGGAAGTTCATCACATCCCAGCACAACGCATTAACCCCTTCGCGATTAGCCGCTGAAATCAGGTAATATTTCTCTTCCCAACCTAATGCCGCCGCAATCGCTTTAGCCCGTTTTTCCGCTTCGGCTTTATCAAGCAAATCGACTTTATTGAATACCAGCCAACGTGGTTTTTCAGACAGCGCCGCGCTGTACTGCTGTAATTCATTCACAATCACTTTGGCGTTTTCTACCGGATCGGACTCATCGATCGGCGCCAGATCAACAAGATGCAGCAATACGCGACAACGTTCCAAATGCTTCAGGAAGCGAATGCCCAGGCCCGCACCGTCAGAGGCGCCTTCAATCAGCCCCGGAATATCGGCAACGACAAAGCTCTGCTCGCTGTCCATACGAACAACGCCGAGGCTTGGAACCAACGTAGTAAAGGGATAGTCAGCCACTTTAGGCTTGGCCGCCGAAACCGCTCGGATGAATGTCGATTTACCGGCGTTGGGCAGCCCCAGCATCCCGACGTCCGCCAGCAGCAGCAGTTCCAACATCAACTCACGCTCTTCGCCCGGCGTACCGTCCGTTTTCTGGCGCGGCGCGCGGTTGACGGAAGACTTGAACCGGGAGTTGCCCAGCCCGTGCCAGCCGCCCTTGGCAACCATTAGGATCTGCTGATGACGGGTCATATCACCCAGCACTTCGCCGGTTCCTTTATCCAGCACCCGGGTACCGACAGGGACCTTGATCGTAATGTCTTTGCCGCGTTTGCCCGTACAGTCGCGGCTCTGGCCGTTTTGCCCGCGTTCAGCCCGAAATGACTTCTCAAAACGGTAGTCAATCAGCGTATTCAGGTTTTCATCGGCCAGCAAATAGACATCGCCGCCATCGCCGCCATCGCCGCCGTCAGGGCCGCCGTTTGGAATATATTTTTCACGGCGGAAGCTAACGCAGCCATTACCGCCATCACCCGCCACAACCAGAATTGTGGCCTCATCTACAAACTTCATTTATTCTCTCCGCAAAAAACCAATAGAAAACATCTACTTGTTTTAGGCTATTCATTGGTTCTTTTTGGCGTAACTTTTTGATTTTAAGGTAGATAAGTATTACTACCATCAACCATTAAAAACGGACGCACCAGAACCTATTTCCGGCAAAGGGGCGGATTGTACCCGCTTCCTTCAACATTTTCATCTGTATTAAAAATAAACAGCACAGACGCTAAATCATTCGGAGAGACAAAAGGTCTCTCATTACTCCCGATGAACTTACTCAGGTAAGTGATTCGGGTAACTGACAAATCCGCCGGGAGCAGATTTGAACGCTGCTGGCAATGGCCCCATCGGGGCGAGTAAAAAAGCCAACGCGCATGCAACTTGAAGTATGACGAGTATAGAGGGAATATCAAAACGGCACTACCACATTACCTCTACAGGCCGGTATCGCTCTGTTTTCATCTCTCGTTCGGCTGTCCGCCCTATTTGGGCGCCACGATGGAAACGGGCTCTTTTTTCCCTGGGAAAAAACGATGCCCAACCGCAGAGAACATCGCCCCCGCCACAACCACCAGAGCGCCGATGTACCCTAGCAGGTTAAGCGCTGTAATCTCAAAATACGCAGGCCAAAGCAGCGCCAATACATCGGAGAAAAGCAGCGAAAATAACGGCGTGAGCGTAATAACCGCACTCACCTGAGCTGACTGCCAACGCGCCATGGCTTCCGCCAGCGCCCCATAGCCAATCAGCGTATTCGCCCCGCAAAACAGCAGACAGGCGAACTGCAGGCTATTGAGCCGCAGAATCACCTCCGGGTGGGCGAACGGCGTAATCAGCAGGACGCAAAGCACATAAAGCAGGAACAGAATCTGCTGTGACGTCAAACGACGCAGCAATACCTTCTGCGCAACGCCATACGTTACCCACACGGCAGCGGCGCAAACGCCCAACAGCACGCCCAGCGTGTAATCGGTAAGTCGGGTGAAAATTTCAATCAGGCTGGCGTTAAAGAATAAAATCAGTCCGCAAACCAACGTCACCGCGCCAATGACCTGCGTGATCCGCATCTTTTCTTTCAAGATGAGTACGCTGGCGAACATCATGCCGACGGGGGAAAGTTGACCAATAACCTGAGAAGCGGTAGGGCTGAGATATTGCAAAGATGAGCTGAAAAAAACAAAATTCCCCAGCAGTCCACAGGTTGCCAGCACTAATACAATCAACCAGCGACGGCGCCGGAAAATCCGCATCGGAGGCAATTGTTTGCGTGAGAACAACACAAGCCCCAGACCGATCGACGCAATGAAAAACCGATACCAAACAATCGTATAAGGTTCCATCACGGCCAGAACCTGTTTCATGGCGATCGGTAAAGCGCCCCAGCATATTGCCGTAGTCAGCGCCAGACAAAGACCGATACCAGTCTGCTGTTTAGTGTTCATGTTTGTCTCAGGTGATCGCTCGGGTTCAGAATGTAAAAAGCCCCGCAACGAATTGCGGGGCTTAAATCTGTAGACCTAACGCGAGAAATTATTCAGCAACGATACTGATATATTTACGGTTTTTAGGGCCTTTTATTTCGAACTGAACCTTACCGTCAGACAAAGCGAACAGAGTATGGTCCTTACCGCAGCCTACGTTGCTGCCAGCGTGGAATTTAGTTCCGCGCTGACGAACGATGATGCTGCCCGCCAATACTGCTTCGCCGCCGAAACGTTTTACGCCCAGGCGTTTGCTTTCTGAGTCACGACCGTTACGAGTCGAACCGCCAGCTTTCTTGTGTGCCATTTATCCGCTCTCCTAAATCTTAAGCGCTGATGCCGGTGATTTTCACGTCAGTGAACCACTGACGATGGCCTGCTTGCTTACGGTAGTGTTTACGACGACGAAACTTAACAATCTTAACTTTCTCGCCGCGACCGTGAGCAACAACTTCAGCTTTAATTTTACCGCCATCGACGAAAGGAACGCCGATTTTGATCTCTTCACCATTGGCAATCATCAGAACCTGATCAAACTCAATAGCTTCACCAGTTGCGATGTCCAGCTTTTCCAAGCGAACGGTTTGACCTTCGCTTACTCGGTGTTGTTTACCACCACTTTGGAAAACTGCGTACATAAAAAACTCCGCTTTCCGCGCACTCAACGTATGATTATCCAGAGCGCACTATAAATATTCATAATAGGGCGCGAATTCTACGCAAAAAAGCAGACGATGACAAGTGCAGAATCAACGGATATGCAGAAAAAGAATACAACATATTAACTGCCGTTTATCTCTCTCATTTTTCCAGTACAATCAACTCAACAAATTCCATCATATGCCGATATGAAACAGAAATCTTACGGCGATGTTGAAGAAATCAGCTGGCATAAACCATGAATCTAGAACAAATCACAGCGTTAACCGCCCAGGACATGGCGGCCGTTAATAAGGTCATAATTGAACAACTGAACTCTGATGTCGTTCTCATTAATCAACTCGGCCACTATATTATCAGCGGAGGCGGCAAACGCATCAGGCCGATGATCGCGGTGCTTGCGGCCAGGGCGCTGTCCTATGAGGGCCACAAACACGTTACCGTCGCCGCGCTGATCGAATTTATTCATACCGCCACATTGTTACACGATGATGTCGTGGACGAGTCCGATATGCGCCGTGGCAAGGCCACCGCCAATGCGGCCTTTGGCAATGCCGCCAGCGTACTGGTAGGCGATTTTATCTATACCCGCGCATTCCAGATGATGACTAGCCTAGAGTCATTGCGCGTGTTGGCATTAATGTCCGAAGCTGTGAATGTGATAGCTGAAGGGGAAGTATTGCAGTTGATGAACTGTAACGATCCCAACATCACCGAAGAAAGCTACATGCGGGTGATTTACAGTAAAACCGCACGATTATTTGAAGCTGCCGCCCAATCATCGGCGATCCTGGCTGGCGCGACGCCTGAGCAGGAAAAAGCCTTGCAGGATTATGGCCGCTATCTGGGAACCGCTTTTCAGCTGATTGATGATTTACTGGATTACAACGCCGACGGCAAAACGCTGGGTAAAAATACCGGCGACGATCTTAATGAAGGTAAACCGACGCTCCCCTTACTCCATGCGATGCATAACGGCAATGCAGAGCAGAGCGCAATGATTCGTAAGGCAATAGAAGAAGGCAACGGCCGTCACCTGCTTGACCCGGTGCTTGCCGCCATGCAGCAATGCGGTTCGCTCGATTACACCCGTAAACGTGCGGAAGAAGAGGCTGACAAAGCGATTGCCGCGCTACAGCCCTTACAGGAAACACCATTCCGCACGGCGCTTGAAGGTCTCGCTCATTTAGCGGTACAACGTGATTTCTAACGGCCTTGCTTTATCGTGATGATCCGTCACGCCGTCCGATCATCTTCGCCGTTATCATCCAGACGAGACAGCATAGCCACAATCCCCTCACGCAGGATGAAGTTTATCAGCCTGGATTGCTCGCTTTCCGAAAGTTGATGAAAAATATGGATCCAGGAAGTCAGTAAGGCCGGCTCTTTTTTCACCAGATATCCAGGCGCCGCCCCTTCTTTCATCGAGAGCTGACTTTTCACTTCATCCGGCAAACTGTGAAGAGAGTATTCGACGCCGCGTCCTTGAACGCCTTTGCGTTTCCGCCTCTCCCAGCCGTCATCACGGGCTCGTTTGTTCAGTCCTTGCGGTGATTTAGGCAACCCGCCAATCCCCGTCAGCTCATTAGTGGCAAACCATTCTTTATCCATAACCCACTCCCTTGTTTACTTTGCAAAGACAACTTCGACTTTCGTCCGAAAGTTTCCATATAGTAGCCTTTTATTACCCAAACATTTAACACCTACGCGTTATTAATACCACTAAAAAACACAAAATTCATCGCCATCACGACGAGGTGCCTATAAATTTCAAAACGAAGGGTATGGATGCAGTATGAAAAATCGGGAAAATAGTGAAGGAATGAAGGGAGTATTGCCATCTCCCTGACGCACAGGAGATGGCAAACTGACGCTTATTCGGCGGTTACGCCTGGATCGATTCTCTCATCTGAAGAGGCAATACCCAGTTGGTTGAGCGTGGCCGATACGCCAACCCTCAGGATATGAGCGATCAGTTTATCTCTTTCCGTTTCAGAGAGTTGATCATATATCTGCATCCATACAGCCAATGTGGCGGACTGTTTTTCCGCATATGCCGGGGAATCACTTTCAAGTAATAACAATTTTTTTACCGTATCGGGCAGGCTATGAATCGAATATTCCACGCCTCGCCCCTGAACTCCCCGGCGACGACGTCTTTCCCATCCGTCTTCCCGGGCGCGCTTGTTTAATCCTTGTCTTGATCTAGGAAGTCCGCCAACGCCGACCAGTTCATTGGTAGCAAACCACTCTTTTTTCATAGCCTTTCATCCTGATAGTGCCATTCCTAACAAAAACGGGTCTATTTGGAATATATTTGAGAAATTTATAGAAATTTAATGCTATATTATTTCCAAATAATCATGTCATGTTAGTTTGGCATATAACTAACATCCGTTATTTATACCACTAATACACTGTCGTCTTATAGCAATAAGGGAAGGATTATGACTTCAAGGAAACATGACTGGCATCCTGCTGATATCATTGCTGCTTTGCGCAAAAAAGGCACAACGCTGGCTGCGGTATCCCGCGCTGCCGGACTAAGCTCATCAACACTGGCTAATGCGCTTTCACGCCCATGGCCTAAAGGGGAATGGTTGATAGCCGATGCGCTTGGCGTCCATCCATCCGAGATTTGGCCAAGCCGATATTATGATCCGGAAACCAACGAACTTATTGACAGAAAAAAACTTATTCGTCCCCAATAAAAAACAGAGCCGGAGATAAAATAAAATCTCCGGCTCTGGATTCGAAACAGGAACGTTTATTGGCCTTTAACGAAAGACTCGCCTAATTCAATATCCTGATTAAGCGTATCCAACATGTTTTTAAGCGCTTCCTGTTCAAACGCGCTTAAAACGCCGATGTCTTTACGTTCAACAATGCCATTTTTACCTAACAGTACCGGCTGCGCAAAGAAACGGGCATATTGGCCATCGCTTTCGACATAGGAACATTCAACAACGCCGCTGTCACCCAGCATGGCGCGCGTTAATGACAGGCAGAACTGTGCCGCCGCCTGCCCCATCGACAAGGTTGCCGATCCGCCTCCGGCTTTTGCCTCCACGACTTCCGTGCCTGCATTCTGAATACGCTTTGTTAAGTCGATGACTTCCTGGTCGCTGAAGCTGATACCCGGAACCTGCGACAATAGAGGAAGGATGGTCACGCCAGAGTGCCCGCCGATAACCGGGACGTTGATATCTTCTGGCAGCTTGCCCTTGAGTTCGGCAACAAAGGTATTGGAACGGATAACATCCAGCGTGGTTACGCCGAACAGTTTGTTTTTATCGTAAACGCCGGCCTTCTTAAGGACTTCGGCCGCAATGGCGACAGTCGTATTGACCGGATTAGTGATAATACCGATGCAGGCTTTCGGACAGGTATTCGCGATTTGCTCAACCAGATTACGAACGATACCCGCATTAACATTGAACAAATCTGAACGATCCATCCCCGGTTTACGAGCCACGCCGGCAGATATCAACACAATGTCCGCGCCGACCAGAGCTGGAGTTGCATCAGGACCACAGTAACCTTTGATTTTTACCGCGGTAGGAATATGGCTCAGATCGACAGCAACACCCGGTGTTACCGGCGCGATATCGTATAGGGATAATTCTGAACCTGAAGGAAGCTGGGTTTTGAGGAGGAGAGCAAGGGCCTGACCAATGCCGCCTGCTGCGCCAAGAACTACAACTTTCATCCTAAACTCCTTATTATCGTAAAGTACAAGAGTGCAGTGAATTCATTTAATAAAAGAAAAAGAAAAATAGAGCGTATTCATTTGCCGTCTATGGATAATACTTAAAGACTGAGAATACTCTATGTCCATAATAATAAACCATAAACAGCTATTAATTAGAAAGGTAAGTAAAGTTAGTAGGCTTCAGGCCAGTAACGTAGCACTCATTTATGGCCGATGAATAGGAGAGCTACAGTATATCAAGCATAAACATCTCAATAACATCATTCTGATAACATTTAATTCACTTTTATGTGACTTGCAACGCATTTTTCAGACTCAATGATTCACAAACTTTTTTTAAGTGTTTTCTCACATAACCAACAAACCATCATTGGCGAGAATATACGCATTACGGTTGCATAAAAATTCATTTATCTGCATAATCACGGATTAATCAACCCTATAAATCCGGTGCAGAATGCGTAATTCGACAAAACAAGAAGACTTAGTTAAAGCGTTCAAAGCGCTGCTGAAAGAGGAAAAATTCAGCTCTCAAAGTGAGATTGTTCAAGCGTTGCAAGACGATGGATTTGAAAACATCAATCAGTCCAAAGTCTCGCGCATGCTGACCAAGTTTGGCGCCGTGCGTACGCGCAACGCTAAAATGGAAATGGTTTACTGCCTGCCGGCGGAACTGGGCGTGCCCACCACCACCAGTCCGCTCAAAAACCTGGTGCGCGATGTCGACTTCAATGACGCCGTTGTGGTTATTCACACCAGCCCAGGCGCGGCTCAGCTGATTGCCCGCTTGCTCGACTCGCTGGGCAAGTCGGAAGGCATACTGGGCACCATCGCCGGCGATGACACTATCTTTACCACGCCCGCCAGAGGATTCAGCGTTAAACAACTCTATGAAGCTATTCTGGTGCTGTTTGAACAAGAGCTCTAGCTTTGAGTCATCAATAACAAACGCTCGGCGTCATCCTGATATGGACAAACGCCGAGAAATCACCTGTAACGAGGATTAGCGGTGATTAGCGGCTCAGATGGCCGGTAATTCAGCCAACGGCCAGCGCGGGCGCACCGTCACGCCAAGATCCCGAGTTTCCCCTTGTTGCAGGCGAATCGCCCCCGCATAGGCAATCATGGCGCCGTTGTCGGTGCAAAATTCGGGACGGGCATAAAATACCGTGCCTCCTCGTTTTGTCATCATCTCTCCCAAACGTTGACGCAGCGTACGATTGGCGCTTACTCCCCCCGCCATAACCAACCTTTTGAAGCCGGTTTCATCCAGCGCGCGGCGACATTTAATCGCCAGCGTATCCACAACGGCGTCTTCGAAAGCGCGCGCAATATCCGCGCGCGTTTGTTCATCGCCGCCGCTGTTGCGGATCGTATTGGCGGCAAACGTTTTCAGACCGGAGAAACTGAAATCCAGCCCGGGGCGATCGGTCATGGGGCGCGGGAACGTAAACCGCGCGGCATTCCCGGCCTGAGCCATTTTTGACAGCATCGGACCACCCGGGTAATCCAGCCCCAGTAATTTGGCCGTTTTATCGAACGCTTCGCCGGCGGCATCATCAATGGATTCCCCAAGCAACCGATACTCGCCAATACCGGTTACGCTGATTAGCTGAGTGTGACCACCGGAAACCAGCAGTGCGACGAAAGGAAATTCGGGAGGATTATCTTCCAGCATGGGCGCCAACAGATGCCCTTCCATGTGATGCACCGCGACGGCCGGGACATTCCAGGCAAACGCCAACGCCCGGCCGACGGTTGCTCCGACCAATAGCGCCCCCACCAGGCCCGGGCCGGATGTATAGGCGACACCGTCGATGTCTCCGGCTTTTAAATCCGCTTCACGCAGCGCGGCCTGAATCAACGGCACGGTTTTACGAACGTGATCGCGGGAAGCCAGTTCAGGAACAACACCGCCATAATCGGCATGGAGTTTTATCTGACTGTACAATTGATTGGCGACTAAACCGGCCTGAGTGTCATAAATGGCAATTCCGGTTTCATCACAGGATGTTTCAATACCCAATACGCGCATTGCTGTTCCTACTTTTATTACGGTACAAGCTCGGGTTGAATGCAGCTTGCTTCATGCGGCAGATAGTCTACCATAAGCCTCCCGGTTTCTGCGCTGGCGGAGGTTGGGCGTTTTATGATCGCCAAGCCCTT
The DNA here is from genome assembly GCF_002291445.1 of Brenneria goodwinii. Taxonomy (NCBI): domain Bacteria; kingdom Pseudomonadati; phylum Pseudomonadota; class Gammaproteobacteria; order Enterobacterales; family Pectobacteriaceae; genus Brenneria; species Brenneria goodwinii. The sequence continues at coordinate 3,551,066 of NZ_CP014137.1, forward strand.
TACAAGGGGCCCCTGTTTGCAGTAGAATTCCGCACCATTTTGAAAAGGCTGGCACAAGGCCAGCGGCAAACCGAATTTATTGAGGTGAGAGGCACATGCCGGTAATTAAAGTACGTGAAAACGAGCCGTTCGACGTCGCTCTGCGTCGCTTCAAGCGTTCCTGCGAAAAAGCGGGCGTTCTGGCTGAAGTTCGTCGTCGTGAGTTTTATGAAAAACCGACTACCGAACGTAAGCGCGCTAAAGCGTCTGCAGTAAAACGTCACGCTAAGAAATTGGCTCGAGAAAACGCACGCCGCACTCGTCTGTATTAATTTTAGGAGGTTTTCCTCCACCGCGTGATTAATCCGCAGACTTAGTAGTTGCATACGAAGGCCGTGCTTTCCGAAAGGAATGCGCGGCTTGCTGTCGTTTATAAGCTGTCGTTCATAAGTTAAGAAACAGGGGCTTATGGCTGGACGAATTCCACGCGTATTTATCAATGATCTGCTGGCTCGCACCGACATCGTCGATCTCATAGATGCGCGCGTCAAACTGAAAAAGCAGGGCAAGAATTATCATGCGTGCTGTCCGTTCCATCACGAAAAAACCCCCTCATTTACCGTAAACGGTGACAAACAGTTCTATCACTGTTTTGGTTGTGGCGCTCATGGCAACGCCATCGACTTTCTAATGAATTACGATCGTCTTGAATTCGTTGAAAGCATTGAAGAATTGGCTGCCATCTATGGTCTTGAAGTCCCGTATGAAACCGGCACCGGACCAACCCAGCTTGAGCGTCATCAACGACAAAGCCTGTATGAATTGATGGGGCAGTTGAGCAAGTTCTATCAACAGGCGCTAAGCCAGTCCGGCAGCGCGCCGGCATTACAATACTTGCAACAGCGAGGACTGAGCGCTGAGGTAATTAGCCATTTTGCCATTGGCTTCGCGCCAGCCGGGTGGGATAACGTTTTAAAGCGTTTCGGGCGTAATAATGACGACCGCACCACATTGAACGATGCCGGCATGTTGGTGACTAATGAACAGGGCCGTACCTATGACCGTTTTCGGGAACGAGTCATGTTCCCCATCCGGGATAAGCGGGGACGGGTGATTGCTTTTGGCGGACGGGTATTAGGCGATGGCGTGCCGAAATATCTGAACTCGCCGGAAACCGAAATTTTTCATAAGGGCCGTCAGCTCTATGGCCTGTATGAAGCGCAGCAGAATCATCCGGAACTGAAGCGGTTGCTGGTGGTTGAGGGGTATATGGATGTGGTCGCCCTGGCGCAGTTTGGTATTGATTATGCGGTTGCGTCGCTGGGAACATCTACGACGGCCGACCACATTCAGTTGCTGTTCCGCGCCACCGATCAGGTTGTCTGCTGCTATGACGGCGACCGCGCCGGCCGGGAAGCGGCATGGCGCGCGCTGGAAACTGCGCTACCTTATTTAAACGACGGTCGGCAGTTACGCTTTATGTTTTTACCGGAAGGAGAAGACCCCGACACGCTGGTTCGTAAAGAAGGCAAGGAACGCTTTGAGCAGCGAATGGAACAGGCTCTACCGCTGTCACAGTTTCTGTTTGAAACGCTGCAACAGCAGGTGGATATGAGTTCGCCCGATGGGCGCACCAAGCTCAGCACGCTGGTCCTGCCCTTGATTGGTCAGGTTCCTGGCGAGACGTTGCGCTTATATTTACGTCAGCAGTTGGGTAACAAACTTGGGATTCTGGATGACAGCCAGTTGGACCGGCTGTTGCCAAAAGTGGCCGAACATGCTCAACCTTACCAGCCGCCCCAGCTAAAAGTCACAACTATGCGTATACTTATAGGGCTATTAGTTCAAAACCCAAGGCTTTCGGCGGAAGTACCGGAGCTGACGCTGGAAGGAATAGAAGAGAGCAAAGTGGCTGGCCTGAGCCTGTTCAAGGATCTGGTAAAGACCTGTAATGCCAGCCCGGGAATGAATATGGGTTTGCTGCTTGAGAAATATCGAGACAGTAAATACCGGAAGCAGCTTGAAACCATGGCTTCCTGGAACCATATGATCGAAGAAGACGAACTGGACGACAAGTTTAGAATAAGCCTGGCGGAGCTCTACGATCAACTATTGAGGCAACGACAGGAAACATTGATTGCCCGTGAGCGAACGCATGGGCTGAATGCCAAAGAAAAAAAAGAACTTTGGTCATTGCAACTGGCTTTAACCAGAAAAAACTGATTACCGAGGCTTAATTGCCGATAAATAGCAAGGTAGAGCCTTGCCAAGAGCCGCTACAGGGTCCGCGGCGATTAGAAAAAAAGCCCTAATGTTATTGTTGGCGAATGCGAATGACGCCGACCAACACCAACCCAAATACTCTGAAGTGTGGATACCGTCTTATGGAGCAAAACCCGCAGTCACAGCTAAAGCTACTTGTCACCCGTGGTAAGGAGCAAGGCTACCTGACCTATGCCGAGGTCAATGACCATCTGCCGGAAGATATCATCGACTCCGACCAGATCGAAGACATCATCCAGATGATTAATGACATGGGCATCCAGGTGATGGAAGAAGCGCCTGATGCAGATGATCTGTTGCTGGCAGAAAATACCAATGACGCAGATGAAGACGCGGCAGAGGCTGCTGCTCAGGTGTTATCCAGCGTTGAATCGGAAATTGGCCGTACGACCGATCCGGTTCGTATGTACATGCGTGAAATGGGTACCGTTGAATTGCTGACGCGCGAAGGCGAGATCGATATTGCCAAGCGAATCGAAGACGGTATCAATCAGGTTCAGTGTTCCGTTGCTGAATATCCGGAAGCGATTACCTATCTGCTGGAACAGTACGACCGTGTTGAAGCGGGCGAAAGCCGCTTATCCGATCTGATCACCGGATTCGTCGATCCTAACGCGGAAGAAGATATCGCACCGACCGCCACCCATGTCGGCTCCGAGCTTTCCGGCGAAGATCTTGATGACGATGATGAAGAAGAGGATGACGAAGACGACGCTGATGACGACAACAGCATCGATCCTGAACTGGCTCGTCAGAAATTTTCTGAATTGCGTGAACAATACGAAACGACGCGTCAGGTCATCAAGGCCAATGGACGCAGTCACGCCAAGTCAGCGCAGGAAATTCTGAATCTATCGGAAGTCTTCAAACAGTTCCGCTTAGTGCCTAAACAATTCGACTTCCTGGTTAGCAGCATGCGTACCATGATGGATCGCGTGCGTACTCAGGAACGACTGATCATGAAGCTGTGCGTTGAACAGTGCAAAATGCCGAAGAAAAACTTCGTCACCTTGTTCTCCGGTAATGAAACCAACGACTCCTGGTTTGCCGCGGCAATAGCGATGGCCAAGCCGTGGTCTGAAAAACTGACCGTCGTGGAAGAAGACGTTAAACGCAGCTTGCAGAAATTGCATCAGATTGAAGAAGAAACCGGTTTAACCATTGAACAGGTTAAAGACATCAACCGTCGTATGTCGATCGGTGAAGCGAAAGCCCGCCGTGCGAAGAAAGAGATGGTTGAAGCAAACTTGCGTCTGGTTATTTCTATCGCCAAGAAATACACCAACCGCGGCTTGCAGTTCCTTGATCTGATTCAGGAAGGGAACATCGGTCTGATGAAAGCGGTGGACAAGTTTGAATATCGCCGCGGCTATAAGTTCTCGACCTATGCAACCTGGTGGATCCGTCAGGCCATTACCCGTTCCATCGCCGACCAGGCGCGCACCATCCGAATTCCGGTGCATATGATTGAGACCATCAACAAACTCAATCGTATTTCCCGTCAGATGCTGCAGGAAATGGGGCGTGAACCAACGCCGGAAGAACTGGCCGAACGCATGCTGATGCCGGAAGACAAAATCCGCAAAGTGTTGAAGATCGCCAAAGAGCCGATTTCGATGGAAACGCCGATTGGCGATGATGAAGATTCGCATTTGGGCGACTTTATCGAAGACACCACGCTGGAACTACCGCTCGATTCCGCAACGTCGGAAAGCCTGCGTTCAGCGACGCACGACGTATTGGCCGGGCTGACCGCGCGTGAAGCCAAAGTGCTGCGTATGCGTTTTGGTATCGATATGAATACCGACCATACGCTGGAAGAAGTCGGCAAACAGTTCGACGTTACCCGTGAGCGTATTCGTCAGATCGAGGCGAAAGCGTTGCGTAAACTGCGTCACCCAAGCCGTTCTGAAGTGTTGCGCAGCTTCCTGGATGACTAATCGATAGCGGTATGATGTCTCTGAAATAACCCCGGATTGCCGGGGTTATTTTTTATCGACCTTACCAACCAGACGATTTTTTACCTACTTTCATGTAGCACCCGGTACAACGCCTGATAAGACTCGACCAGCGACGCCAGCGTCGCGCGATTCAATCCGCTGGGATTCGGCAGCACCCAAACCTGGGTTTTCCCGATCGTCAACGTCTGACGTCCCCATGCCACTTTCTTAATGCCAAAAGCCTGACTGAACGCCTGCTTGCCCAGCACGGCAAGGGCCTGAGGCTGATAACGCTGCATTTTTTCAATAATGGCTTCACCGCCCAGTAACAGTTCATTCCTTTTCAATTCGCTCGCTTCTACCGTTGGCCGCTCCACCAGCATGGTGATGCCGCATCCGGTATCCAACAGATGCCGCTCCTCTTCAGGCTTGAGCAACCGTTCGGTAAATCCTGCCTGATGGATCACTTTCCAGAATCGGTTATTCGGGTTGGCGAAATGATAACCGTGATGCGCTGTCGATAATCCCGGGTTGATACCGCAGAAAACGACCTGAAGGTTGGTTGCCAGAATATCCATGAACATGACGTCCCCTTTACGGCGTACTTTCCGCTGTTATCGCAAAATCTGACAATAATAACAACAAGCTATCCTGCATAGAAAACAGACATCCGGCCGAACAGCTATAGACCTCCCCCGGTACATTACCGTATAATCGTCGCCCGTCCGGCCCCTTAGCTCAGTGGTTAGAGCAGTCGACTCATAATCGATTGGTCGTTGGTTCAAACCCAACAGGGGCCACCAGAATTTCAAGGAGTTACGTTAATAGCGTGGCTCCTTTGTTTTTTCGGGGATATTTTCAAACGGAATTGATGGCGATTTATCCCTTAAGCGTTCACCCTGTTCACTATGCGTTGAAACCACGCCAGCATTGGCCTTAATTGCAATTAGCGCACGATGACGGGCAGCACTTCCACCGTCGGTACGGGAAACGATTGTGAATTCGTTGCGATGATAGCGCGCATGACGGTGGGGATATCGCTTCTTTTCATCCGAAACTCGCCAAGATTAGGATCAAACAGCTTTACCCGGCTGCCATCCGAATGCGCCGCAATGACATGGCCGCTGGCGGAATGAGACATATCCCGCCCAAACAGGATCAGCTTTGATCCTCGGTCAAACAGACTTTCAGACAACCGCTGCATGGCCTCTCCTTCATCCGTAATGACATCCACCGAATCCGCAGATGCCGCGTTGGGAATAATACCTAATCTGCGTACCGTCTCATGCATAGGGTCTTCCGCCTCATTAGCATGGAACCGGTTTTCGTAGTCACGTTGCAAATCGATGACCTCCGGCGTCCGATCCGCAAGGCGATGCATGCGATTACCGGCGCTGCCGTCACGGCTGTTCACATCGTTTAACCACAGCGCGCTATAGATGACGCAGGCGCCTGGATGATCGGGCTCATGCTCTTCAAGCTCGCCGATCTGGTCGAAATCGGCCACCCTGAGCGCCGACCATCCCGTGCCCACGCCACCGGATATCTGTTCTTCACGGTTGGAGGACGAGGCGCACAACCCATGCATTAACACGCTTTGCCAATTCTTTAGGCCGCTATATAGCTGCTGGGGCGGCAAACGTCCGGGCGTCATGGTTTTTGGGGCTGACGAATGCTGAGTGAAGGCTTGCTCCAGCAATTTGCGGCTTGAACTGTCCAGACGATCATGGAGCGTGTCCATATGGGATCTGAATTGATCGCGATTGCTGAAGCGCTGCGACGCCAGCCAAGTTCTGGCTTCATCAAATGTGGTGAACCGCAGGGCGTCTTTTGATGCCCGCGTATCTTGCCCGGGCTGTAGCGACTGGGGACTCATGCCAATCGCCCGAATGCTGTTCGTTTCCATCAATATTTTATCCTTTCTATGCTGAGAAATTTCGAATTGCAGATGCGGGAAGGCGAAGTGTGGGTAAATCAGGGAGACCAACGCGCCTGGAACTTGAAAGATGGCGGATATGCAAATGGCGCGCAATGCCACGCGCAAACCCTGTAGTAACCGTAACTACCGCCATGTTCGCATAACTGCGATACGGAAGTGACCATGACTGAGTGGCAGTGCCGATAAAAAGGTTCCCTCGCTAACGTCTGCAAGCGCGGGCGTTTTTCCCTTCAGCGATTCAAAACCTGACGTCGAATGAGCTAATTGTCGTGACAAAAATCACATAACCAGAGGATGGCATTGCCGCAGATGGCTGGGATCGTATAGTGTTCCCCTATGACGTTACCGCGGTACGCGGGCGAGACTTGGGCAGAGGCGAGTGAAACACACTCTCTTTTGCCCAAGTTTTTTTTTGCCTGCGATCCGGCATCGATACGCAGTATCTCAATAATGCGTAGGGGCAGTCCTCCCGCGTTATAGGGTTAAACAACATTGAGTAAAGAGGAGAAACAAAATGAAGGCATTCCCCGCGGGGTTCTTATGGGGCGGTTCTATGGCGGCCAATCAGGTTGAGGGCGCATGGAATGAGGATGGTAAGGGCGTGTCTACCTCTGACCTCCAGTTTCAGGGTATACATGGTCCGATAACAGAGCGTACTGAAGGCGTAAGCTGCATCAAAGACACCGCCATCGATTTTTATCATCAGTATCCGCAGGACATCCGGCTGTTCGCCGAAATGGGGTTTAAGGTATTGCGCACGTCCATCGCCTGGACGCGCATTTACCCCGAAGGGGATGAAGCGCAACCCAATGAAGCGGGATTGGCGTTCTATGACCGCTTGTTTGACGAGATGGCAAAATACCGGATCCAGCCATTAATTACGTTATCCCATTATGAAATGCCTTATGGTCTGGTTAAAAAGCTGGGAGGATGGGGCAACCGCGCAACCATTGACCATTTTGAAAAATATGCCCGCACCGTCTTCACCCGCTATAAGGATAAGGTGAAGTATTGGTTAACCTTTAATGAAATCAATATGGCGATACACTCCCCCTTCACCGGCGTCGGGCTGAGCGGCGAGCCATCACAACAGGATATTTATCAGGCTATCCATAATCAGCTCGTGGCCAGCGCCCGCGCGGTGAAAGCCTGCCACGACATCATTCCCGATGCGAAAATCGGCAATATGCTGCTGGGCGCCGTGCGCTACCCAATGACCTGCCATCCGAAAGATGTGCTGGAAGCGCAGAAGAAAAACCGGGAGTGGCTGTTTTTCGGCGATGTTCAGGCCCGCGGCGCTTATCCAGTCTGGATGAAGCGTTACTTTAAGGAAAATAACATCGCACTGGATATTACCGAGCAGGACAGGAACGATTTACGCCACACGGTGGACTTTGTCTCGTTCAGTTACTACATGAGCGGCTGCGCCACCTTTGAACCAGAGAAATATCAGGCCTCGCGCGGCAATATCGTGCGCTTAATCCCCAATCCTCATCTCAAAGCGTCAGAATGGGGCTGGCAGATCGACCCGGAGGGATTACGCTTTTTGCTTAACGAGCTTTATGACCGGTATCAGAAACCGTTGTTTATTGTCGAAAACGGGCTGGGCGCGCGGGATGAGGTCGATGCTGACGGCAGTATTAACGACAGCTACCGCATCGACTATTTGCGCCGGCATCTGATTCAGGCGCGTGAAGCCATCGCCGATGGGGTGGAACTGCTGGGCTATACCAGTTGGGGGCCGATCGATCTGGTGAGCGCAGGCACGGCGCAGATGTCAAAACGTTATGGCTTTATCTATGTCGATCGCGACGACGCGGGACAGGGAACGCTAACCCGCCGGCGTAAAAACAGTTTCTACTGGTACAAAGAGGTGATTGAAAGCAACGGCGAATCGCTCTAATCATCGGCCGGATAACACACGAGCGCCGCGTTTCCGCCGCGCTCGTCAATGGTAAGAAGCCAATCAGCGCACAGGTTATACTCCGCCGTGCGCTTTTAGCGCGCTATCTCCGTATTCACTGTGCCTCAGGCAACACCGTAACAATCGCCCGCCGGTAAGACGTTAATGCCGGAGAGCCATTGTCCTGGCCTTCCAGAATAATGTGGAACGGCGTCGCGACCTTGACGGCTGGCGCGGTAAAACTGGTTTCCCCGCCTTCGCTATGAGACAGCTCAATCCCCGGCCCAAAGTGAAGGCCCAGCGCCGTTGCCGTCGGTTCTTTATATTGCCACCAGCGATACGTTACCCGATCGCCATCAATATCGCCGGAACCCTGGGCCGATAGTTTCACCAACTCGCCGGATTTTACCTGCCAGGACACAATCTGGGTGCCAGGTTTGCCATTAAGCTGCAGATTCGGATTATGGTTCGCCTTTTTCACCTCTCCGGTCAGCGTCCAGTCCATTCGGGCGGCGAAGTCGTTCTGGAAAGCATCGCGCCACCGCCAGATCGTCGCCGGCGCCGTGCGGTATTTTTTCCCGTCGACGCCGATAACTTCATCCGATGTACTGACGCGCAGCCCGTCCTCGTCATCCGGCGCGATAGCGCCATAGCGTCCGCCCCAACCGCCATATTCCGGATGTTCGGGATCGCCAAGCCCGGTACGCAGCAGATACAGGAACGAGGGCGAATCGCCTTCCATCGAATACTCCACCGCCGGATATACCGCACCCAGCGGACCTTTACGCCGGATGTTCTCCGCCAGCCAGTCGTTATTCACCTTGCTCATGTCGCCGCCAACCGCACGTGCCGACGACATACCGATCCAAGTGGACAAGAAATATTCATTCCAGGCGTGAATACTGGTGATGTAACGCAACTGCGGGAAATTTCTACGGATCCAAGCGCCGGTATTATCCTGATCGGAAATAGCATAAACCCGAATTTTATTAATGAAAGCGTCGACTTCTGCCGGCGTCCGGCGGGCGGTCACATCATGCAGCGCCTGCGCCAGATCGACCCCGCCGCCCCACAGGGTAATCCACAAAGGGCGCGCGTCCTGTTTATCGACGGCCTGAATGATCAGTTCCGATGCCTCTGTCGATTTGCCATCGCCGACATGCGCCATGCCGAATCCCGCTCGCCCGCTGCGAACAACATTCCGTAACGCCTGAGCGGAAGGATATCCTGGCGCATGTTTTTGCAGATTGGGCAATACACGCTCATAGGCATCAATCCGTTCAAGGATCATCGGCGTATTAACCTTGTCGCGCAGCCAGGTTGAGGTTGTCGCCACAATGCCTTCTACATCAAACTCATTGCTGTATAACAAAAACCGCACCAGAGATTGGGAATCATCCGGCTCATTACCAATATCGCTCAGAATTAAGATACGCGTTTTTTCCGCGTTCGCCGCAACCGGCGCGGCGTCCTTCTCTGTTACCGCAGCGGTTTGCGCAACGGAAAATGCGGGAGCATACGCCGCCATCAGACAGGCGCTCAATGAAATTGATTTAATATATTTGGCTGATAAAAACATATTTTCCCCTTATCAGAAAACCACTTCAGCCTGTACGCCAAAGCTGATTTGATAATCTTTTTTATCGTTAAAACTGTGGTTATCAATTTCATTTTCCAGCGCTTTAAGATAACTGGTGTAGAAACGGATTTCCGGACGAGATCGCAAAAGACTGGTATCTACTTTAAACGTATGCGCCAGCGTCACTTTATAACCAGATTCATCATAGTTACTATTATTGGCGCTATTTTCCTGGATAAAGTAACCAAGCTCCAGCGCCGTTTGATTTGTTTTATCCCAAATATAAGAAGGACGAATCACCGCCCGAATGGTTTCAAAATCGGTGTGCGCCCCGGTATTGACTGAATAAAGATCGCTGCCGCGGCCATATACCAACGAATGCGCCATAATAACATCATCACGCAGGAATATTTCCCCTTGATTAACCAATCGCCAGCCGATACCGCCGCTGTGAATACCATAATAAGAACTGTTATAGTCAAAATCAGGGTTAGCCCCCGAAATATTCATAAATTGACTGGCCAAAGAGTTATTGGCGACTTGCGCGGTCAGTTCATTAAATCCGCCCAACAAAGGATGACGTAAAATAGCCTGGCTCATCCACGACGATTTTACTTTATAGTCATCACCGGAGGCCTGCGCGGCTTTTTGCTCATCGGTCTGGTTAGCGAATGCGTATTTTGCGCCGACTTCCAGTGAAAGATCTTTGCTCAGCGGAATATCTTTATATCTAACCTCGGCAATATTGACATTAACCTGGGTCGTATCGCTACATATCGACGTACCACAAACCGTGCTGTAATTATCGATATCATTACGCGTCAACGCCATACTTAATGAACCAACGGGAAGCTGCCAGTTTTCAATACCCAGGCCCGTACCGGAAAGTGTCCGGTCGCTTTTCCAGTCCAGCATCTGAATTTCATATTGCGGCAGGGTATGTTTACCGATCCAGAATTTCGCTTCCGGCGCAAACGGCAGAAAACCGGTCGTTTCAACAAACAGTTTGCTGAGTTTCCCCATGCCGCCGCCGGCCATTCCTTTGTCAAACGTTTCATTACTTTGAGATAATCCTAAATCCCCTTCAAACTGTACGTTCGCCCAAATCGATTTATTACCTTCCTGCCAGGCGCGTTTTTTTAATGACAGGTTATACCATCCGTCATATTCATTACCGAAGCGCCCGAGCGATCCCACCGCCCAGGATTTAGGACCGCCATTGGTTGTCGAAGCATATCCGGTGCGGAAATAACCCGAATATTTAAAACCGGTATCATCCTGAACATATTGGCTGATCTTTTTCAGCGTCGATTCCGAAAGCTCCGGCTCACTTTGATTCGCGGTTGGTTTTACTAACGCCGAGGTAGCCGATAAATGTCCATCCGCCGCCGCGATCTCTTGTGATTTCACCGCTGACAGCTGCCTGGTTTTTTCCTTTTCCTCATAGGCATGTAATTTTTCCTGAGTAGCCCGCAACTGCTCTTCCAGCAGCGTCATCCTCTGTTCAAGCGTTAATGTCTGAGCGATAACATCCGGAGCGACGCCATAACAGGATAACAGCATTAAAACGATCGCTTTCTTTCGGAATGTCCGATGTTTTTTCTTCACTATTTTATTCCCCATTAATATTGACGACCTTATCCTGATCGTACTTTTTGGTGATATATCCCTGGTGTGGCTAAAAATCATAATGATGTGTTCATATTCCTGTTATCCAGATAAAAAAAACCTGCCTTGCCAGCTGGATAAAAATCCAGCCCGGCAAGACAGGTTTCGCCTGAATTAAATCAGTTACGTCCTAAGTCTTATTTAAATCACTATATTTATACTTGATTATTAATTCAACTTTTACAATTTCTAAACGTGAGCAACATCACCTTAAAATATTTTATAAACGACCCATTATTTATTAAAATTCAGCCGATTGATAGCGCCGATAATCAATAGCGCTTTCACCATATTTAATATTTAGGTCATATTTTGCAATCGTCAAAATATCCCTAATGTATGTGATATTATGCCAGTGCAATAATAGTATCGCCGACTTTTTGATAACGTTCGGTACTGAGACTGAATATCCGGTAATCATCCGCGTTAGTGACAACAATAGGCGTCACGGTGTCATAACCGGCTTTCGTTATCTCATCGAGGTCAAATTCAAGCAGCAGTTGCCCTTTCTTCACCTCATCGCCTTCCGCCACCCGCATGTGGTAATACCGGCCTTCCAACTGCACCGTATCGATACCGACATGGATCAGGATTTCCGCCCCCGCGAATGAGCGGATGCCAATCGCATGGCCGCTGGCGAACGTGCTGACGATTTGCCCGTCGACTGGCGAATAGATGCGCCCTTCCTGCGGCTGGATAGCCACGCCCGGGCCGACGACGCCGGAGGAAAACACTTTATCGTTAACGTCCTCCAGCGGGATCAGTTCGCCTTCCGTCGGGGAACCAATACGTTCGCCGGATGCGGGCACATCCTTCAGATTCACTACGTTGCTCCGCGCGCCGTCGGATGTGGCGCGTGATGCCGAAGCGGCGGAAGATGAAGATGCGGCAGACGGCGCCGGCGTTTGCGCGGCGGCTGGCGCGGTCGGTTCATCAAATCCGACAACCATGGTTAAAATCAAGCTGGCGACAAAAGCGATGACGCAACCGATGATAAAGCCCAGGAAGCCCTCGCCGTAGAAAATAGGCAGCGTCAACAAACCGGGCATCCCCATGGAGATCGCCGAACTCTTCGCATAGCCCGCCACCGCGCCGCCCATGGCCGCCGCGATCACCGCGCAGACAAACGGTTTTTTCAGCTTCAAGGTGACGCCGTACACGCCGGGCTCGGTGATGCCGAACAGCGAGGCGATAAAAGTACTGCCCGCCAGCGCCTTGAGTTTTTTGTCCCTGGTGCGCAGCATAACGCCCAACAATGCCCCGGACTGAGCAAAGACCGATGGGCTGGACGCGGCTTTGAGATAGCTCTGCCCCATGACGGAAATATCATTGATGAAGACGGTGACAAATCCCCAATGCACGCCGAAAATCACCAAAATCTGCCACGCGGCGGCAATCAACGCACCGGCGAGAATCGGGTTGAAGCTATAAATTTTCACAAACAGCGATGCGATGACTTCGCTGGCCGAAATGCCGATCGGCCCGATGGTCATCAGCGTTAACGGCACCATCAGCGCCAACAGGAAGAATGGCGTCAGAATATTGCGCACGCTCTCATGAATATGACGATTCAGGAAACGTTCGATATACGACATCAACCATACGCTGAAAATAATCGGGATCACCGATGACGTATATTTCATCATCACCACGGGCAAACCAAAGAAAGTGACGGGTTCGCCGGCATCGAACAACCCCTGAATCGTGGGGTAGACCAACGCGCCGGCAATGGATACCGCCACAAAGATATTGGTTTCAAACTTGCGTGCGGAGGTAATGGCCAACAACATTGGCAGGAAGTAGAACAGACTGTCGGAAGCCGCGTGCAAAATAACGTAGGTGCTCTCCTTGTTGTTCAACCACCCAAACGCGATAGCGATAGCCAGCACGCCTTTCAGTACCCCGGCTGCCGCCATCGCGCCCAGCAAAGGGGTAAAAATCCCCGCCACCAAATCAATCAGCCGCCCCATGAACGAAACGCCTTTTTCCGATTCAGCCGCCGGACGTTGATTACCGCCGTCTTCAAGCAATCCTGAAATCGGACCAAAGGCGCGATAGACTTCCGGCACCCGGTTACCAATGACCACCTGCAACTGCCCCGACCCATTGACCACCGTAATAACGCCTTCCAATGCTTCCAACGCGGCCAAATCTACCTTTGCGTTATCCACGATCTTAAAGCGCAAGCGCGTTGCACAATGGACCAGAGTAGAAACGTTCGCTTCTCCCCCGACCAACCTCAAAATATTTTCTGCTAGCACGTTGCTATTCATAATGACACTTTCCCGTTTCGTAAATGGCTGCAATTGCCTTATACAATCCACATCACCTTGCTTGCGTCCGCTGGCCAGCAGAAAAAAAAGCAAAAAAAAACCTGGATAAATCAGTGTGTGGCACACTGTTTTATCCAGGTCTCGCCCAGAAAACTCTGGTGGCGTCCTTTGCGCTATTTCTAGCAAGTCAACGCTGAGAAAGCTACTGTTACGTTTTATTCTGTGAAAAGCATCACTAAATTTTTGCTAACGAGCCGACCGTCAGCCAGAATGACGGCGCGTTTCCCTCGCCCGATCGGGGCAATGGCAATCTGGTCGCGCCGAGATAATGAAAGAACCACGATTATCCTCTCCAGGCGCCAATCCGCCGGGACGTTTTATGCGGCGGCGATGCCCGTAAGCGACGTATGATTATGGTTGCTCATGCTTTTTCAGCCATGCCTGCATCTGGTCGATCTCCGGCTGCTGAGCGCTGATAATCTCTTCCGCCAGTTTCCGCAATTCCGGATCCTTGCCGTACTGCAATTCCGTTTTAGCCATATCAATCGCGCCTTGATGATGGGCTATCATCCCTTTGGCGAAGGCGACGTCGGGATCGCTGGACTGCATTCCTTCCTGCATCCGGGCGTGCATCTGATCCATACCCTGCATATAAGCTTGCTGCGACTCGCTTGGATCCGCAACATGGTGGCCGCTGTGCGCGCCGTCAGCGGCAAAAACGGATACGGAGGCCAACAGGCTGCCGACCATCAGTAAATATCTTTTCTTCATCATTACCTCCTCTCAATCCCGTTATACCATCCGCTTCAAGGTAAACGTTCCCCTTGGGGCAAGGTCAAGCGTACCGGCGCAAAAAGTATCCATAGAAAAACCGCCGGACCTATCCACCACGATGATAAACATCGGCGATGGATAAATCCGGCGGTCTTAAAGACGCGTTATTGCTTATTCAGCCGCTGCCGGTTTGTTGTCGGATTTTGGCGATTGCGTCAAACGTTTTTCAAAATTGTCGTTGTACTGTTTTTTCTGCTCAGCCGTCAGGATGTTATAAATCTTGTTCTGCGTTTCCAAACTATTCAGCCGCATGGTTTTATGAGCAGCATCGGCTTTCTCCAGTTGCGCCTGGGCTTTTGCCGTATCGAAAGCGTCGGATATCACCAGATTATGCATTTCGCGACGTTCGTCTTGCATTACTTTGCGCATATTGTCGTGAGATGCCTTCACAATCTCTTTAACCTGCTGTTTCTGCGCATCGGTCAGATTCAGACCTTTCAACATCATTTCATGATGCATGCCGCGAGGCGCGCGTTGCCCCTCTTTTGCCATTCTCATTTCATGCTGGCCTTTTGGCGCATCATTAGCGTGAGCGATACCCGCCGTCCCCAACGCCAATGAAGAGGCGATCAGAAGTGTGGTTAATTTACGCATAATTTATCCTTATATTGGGTTAACTCATGGACGACCATTGTCGTGCTATCGGGAAGGAGTATAGGCCTGACAGTTTCAGTTAATTAGAGTAAGGGTAAATATCTGCAAGTAATTCATTCACATTTCCGCTGAATATGAAGAATGAGGAGAGAGTATGTAAGAAATCGACAGGATTACGTTAAATCGTACGTAACCCATCGGTCCGAACGGATCGAGACGATCAAATCAAGGCAGTGAGCGGAGAAAATCTGACGCATCTTTCGCCAGCGCATCAAGATGGGCGCTGATGATTTTGACTTTATGAAGCAGCGGATTTCGTTCCGGCGAACTGTCCATCGCGTTCAGCCGATCAACAAGCTGTTTAATCTGTTCGCAAAGCTGCGCATCCCGCTGTTTGGCCTGCACCAACTGCTGCTGTAGATGTTGATAATCTCGCTGCCAGATCTGCTGCTGTTGCTGAATGCTTCGCTCCAGATCCTGAAACGCCTCATCCAGCCGTGTCTCCAATTCTTCAATCCACATAGAGATTCCTTCGCCTGATTATCCAGCGAATTATAATGGCACTCTTCCCCAACAACAAACAATCTGGCCGCGCATTACCCTGCGTACGCCTTTGGCGCGCCGCTTAACGGCGATGACCATAACCGGAAACGCGCCGTCCGGCATGCTGGATCAACGGCTCGCCGCCGTTTTCACCGCCCGCAGCACGACAAATTTCGGGTTGCTGGCGATGACTTCACAGTTACCAAACAGACGTTTCAGTTTGTGGAAGTAATCCAGATGACGATTGCCCACAATTCGCAACGCTCCCCCGACCTCAAGGCAATGGCGGGAATCGAGGAACATTTGCCAGGCAATATTGTCGGTAACGGCCTGCTGCTGATGGAACGGCGGATTACATAATACGGCTTGTAAACTGTCACGCCCCACGCCAGACAGGCCATGATTAACGGCAAACCGACAGCGTTCCTCATCCTGGGGACAGTTAAGCGCAACATTCATCCGGCTGGAGGCTACCGCCATATACGATTCATCAAAGAAACCGACGGAAGCATCCGGATTAACCGCCAGCGCCGCCAGTCCAATCACCCCGTTGCCACAGCCCAAATCGACGATTTTACCGTCGATATCCCGCGGCAGATGCTGCATAAAGAAACGGGCGCCGATATCCAATCCGCCGCGCGAAAAAACATTGGCGTAATTATGGATACGATAGCCATATTCTTCCAGTTCCCATACGGTGGTTGGTGACTGCTCACCTACCTTTAAATCCGCGACTTCACAATGGATCAGGCGCGCCTTTTTCCAGGCGAGCGATGTTTTGGTCGGCCCCAGGATGCGTTCGAACAACTGTAACGTCGACGTATGAATATCACGCGCCTTGGCGCCGGCGATAATACGCGTTTGCGGCGTGACCACCGTTCTCAACTGACGCAGCTGATACTCCAACAGCGCCATGGTTTTGGGGATTTTGATAACCACTAACGACGGCGACTCGGGTAAGTCGGCCAGACTGTCCAACAGTTCGACGGCATCGACATTAAAGCCGTTCAATGCCAGGTTATGGCGTGTGGCCAACTGGCTCATGTAAGAATCGCTGATGCTGATCGGTGACTGGGCCTGCAGCCCACAGGCCAACGCCCCGAAGGCATCATTAAAAATCAGGCGCGGCCCAGGCGCAATCTCCATGGATGAAAGCTCTCGCAGCAGGAACTCATCCGCCGCTTCCCACGCCTGTAACGCCGTGTTATCCGCTACCTGCGGATAACGCACCAGCGTCAGATTACGCGTTTCCAGTTCGAGTTGGCTCATTAGCCCCTCCTGAATCACAAAATTTGCGCTGTTTATCCCTTAAAATGACGCATCAGTAAATGCTTTTCTCGGACAAACGGGCAAAAGGCATCTTTAATTGTACTTTAACAATGATGTTACCTTGCCATTTCACCATGATAATCTGACGCTTCTCGTCATTGTCAGCAGGATACCAAACGCCATGATTCGCTTCGCTACTGTAGGAACAAGTTGGATCACTCGTCAGTTTGTCGATGCCGCCCACGAAACCGGAAAAATGAAGCTGACGGCCATTTACTCGCGCACGCCGGAAAAAGCCCGGCAATACCAGCTTGATTATATGGTCGATACGCAATTTGATTCGCTTGAGGAGATGGCGCAATCCGAGTTGATCGAGGCCGTTTATATCGCCAGCCCGAATTCACTGCACTGCGAGCAGACCTTGCTGTTTCTGAGCCATGGCAAACACGTTATCTGTGAGAAGCCATTGGCTTCCACGCAATATGAGGCCGAGCAGATGATCGCCTGCGCCAAAGCGCATCAGGTCGTCCTGTTCGAGGCCTTTAAAACCGCCAGCCTGCCTAACTTCAATGTCGTGCGCCAGGCGCTGCCCAAAATCGGTAAATTGCGCAAGGTTTTGCTGAACTACTGTCAGTATTCCTCCCGCTATCCGCGCTACCTGGCCGGCGAAAATCCCAACACGTTTAATCCGGCGTTTTCGAACGGTTCGGTGATGGATATCGGCTACTATTGCATCGCCTTCGCGGTGGCGATATGGGGCGCGCCCGCCAAACTGCAGGCCTGCGCGACGCTGCTGGACAGCGGCGTCGATGCCCACGGCGGCATTCTTATGCAGTATGCCGATTTTGACATCACCATCCTTCACTCCAAAGTCAGCGACTCCGCCATCGCCAGTGAAATTCAGGGAGAAGAGGGATCGCTGATCGTTGAAAAGCTGTCTGAATGCCAGAAAGTGACATTTGTGCCGCGTAACGGCAAATCGGTGGATCTTAGCCTGCCGCAACATATCAACAGCATGCTGTACGAAGCGGAAACCTTTGCCGATCTGGTGGCGAATAAGACGCTGCAACATACGGAGTTGGCCCGTTCACATACCGTGGCCGGCTTGCTAACGGAAATCCGCCGCCAAACCGGCGTTACCTTTCCCGCGGATGCCAGGACGCCGGGCCATTCGGGCTAAACAGAATTCGCCGTTGTGATGACGATATTTATTTGACCCGGATCATATTTTCACCTATCTTCTGACCAGCAAAGGGGAGTAACTTTTCCGCCGGTTAATCGTCATTACGATGCGATACCCAATCATTTCAACAGGCAGCCAATACGTCTGCGCTTTGAAAGACAAAGGGTAAAAAAATGCATCCGGTTACCGGGCAACCTTAATCAGATTACTGCATTAATGTTGTAAGTGAGACCTTGCCGGAAGGCGAGGTGCACTTGCAGCTATAATGATAAGCGGCCAGCGTCTTCCGATGTTGGCCGTTTTTCTTTTCGTTTAAGGATATTTGCTATGCACACCATTGGCACGCCGTGGTTATGGGGCAGCTTTGCCGTCATTGTTATCGTTATGCTGGCCATCGACCTGCTCTATCAAGGGCGCAAAGGTTCGACGGTAATGACATTCAAGCAGGCCGCCATCTGGTCGATTGTCTGGGTAACGCTTTCTTTACTGTTTAACGCAGGTTTCTGGTGGTATCTGGACGGCACGCTGGGGCGGGAAGTCGCCAATGCTCAGTCGCTGGCGTTCCTGACCGGCTATCTGATTGAAAAAGCGCTCGCCGTCGATAACGTATTCGTCTGGTTGATGCTGTTCGGCTATTTTTCCGTTCCGCCGCAATACCAACGCCGGGTTCTGATTTACGGCGTGCTAGGCGCCATCGTTCTGAGAACGCTCATGGTATTTGGCGGCAGTTGGCTGGTCACACAGTTCCAATGGCTGCTGTACGTTTTCGGCGCATTCCTGCTGTTTACCGGTATCAAAATGGCGCTGGCTAAAGAAGACGGCGGCGACATTGGCAACAAACCGCTGGTGCGCTGGCTGCGCGGACATCTGCGTATGACCGACAGCATTGAAAACGACAAATTTTTTGTCCGTCGCAGCGGGCTATTGTATGCCACGCCGCTGTTTTTGGTGCTGATACTGGTCGAAATCAGCGATGTGATATTCGCCGTCGACAGTATCCCGGCCATTTTCGCCGTAACGACCGATCCCTTTATCGTATTAACCTCCAACCTGTTCGCCATTTTGGGGCTGCGCGCCATGTACTTCCTGTTGGCCGGCGTGGCGGAACGTTTCTCCCTGCTGAAATACGGACTGGCCGTCATCCTGATTTTCATCGGCACCAAGATGATGCTGATCGACCTCTTCCATATTCCCATCGCGATTTCGCTGGGGGTGGTTGCCGGCATTCTGGTCATCACCATGTTGATTAATGTGTGGGTCAACCGCCGTATGACGCAATAACCTTTTCATTTCCTGCACTTGCCGTACAGTCCTCGCTGTACGGCAATGACCAAAATCCGGCACAAAGCAGAAAAAACGCCGCCGCCTCTTCTCCTCGTATCATTTTTTCATATACTGACACGCGCAAACATATTTAGTTACGGTATAGAAAGAGATCCGGCGCTACGATCGTCAAAGATTTCACCTCCGTAAAAACACAACCACCCAAACGGAAACGGCTTTGCCGTCAATACTATGGAAAATCAACAGTCACGCTTTTTGCAGTACATTACGCGCGGTAGTCTGGTGCAACAGATACTATTCGGACTGGCCGCCGGGATTATTCTGGCTTCTGTTTCAACCCAAGCCGCCATTGCCGCCGGTTTATTAGGCACGCTGTTCGTCGGCGCACTGAAAGCCGTTGCGCCATTATTGGTATTAGTGCTGGTCACGGCGTCCATAGCCAACCATCAGCAGGGGCAGAAAACCAATATCCGCCCGGTACTGGTGCTCTATCTGATCGGAACCTTCTCGGCGGCGCTGATCGCCGTGGTACTGAGCACCCTATTCCCCTCAACCCTGGCGCTCAGCGCGCAAGCTGAAGACATCACGCCGCCATCCGGTATCGTGGAAGTGCTGGAAGGTCTGTTGATGAGTATCATCGCCAATCCCATCCACGCGCTGCTGAACGCAAACTACATCGGTATTCTGGCGTGGGCGGTAGGATTGGGCATCGCGTTTCGCCATGGCGCGCAGAGCACAAAAACCCTGCTCACCGATGCCTCTAACGCGGTCACCGCTATCGTTCGCGTCGTTATTCGTTTCGCACCGCTGGGGATCTTCGGTCTGGTGGCGTCGACGCTGGCGGAAACCGGTTTTGGCGTCTTGTGGAGCTACGCGCATCTGCTCATGGTGTTAATCGGCGGGATGTTGCTGGTGGCGCTGGGGGTTAATCCGCTGATCGTATACTGGAAAACCCGCAGCAATCCTTATCCATTGGTATTCCGTTGCCTGCGCGAAAGCGGCGTCACCGCCTTTTTCACCCGCAGCTCCGCCGCCAATATCCCGGTGAATATGGAGCTATGCCGTAAGCTGAATCTGGATGAAGACACCTATTCCGTCGCCATCCCGCTGGGCGCCACCATCAACATGGCGGGAGCCGCCATCACCATCACGGTGCTGACGCTGGCGGCGGTCCACACGCTGGGCATTCAGGTCGATCTGCCCACCGCGCTATTGCTCAGCGTCGTCGCATCAATTTGCGCCTGCGGCGCGTCTGGCGTCGCCGGAGGATCGCTGCTGCTGATCCCGCTGGCTTGCAACATGTTCGGTATTTCAAATGATATCGCCATGCAGGTCGTCGCCGTTGGCTTCATTATCGGCGTCTTGCAGGACTCGGCGGAAACCGCGGTCAACTCGTCAACGGATGTGATCTTTATTGCCGCCGTATGCCAGGCGGAAGAAGCAAAACAGGCGAAGCAGGAACGGCTGAGCACGCTGTAACTGATGCAGGGGATAGCCGTTGTCGGCGGCGGCTATCCCGCATTTTATGCCTAAACGCGGCGCAGACGCTTACCGTCTGCGGCAAACGCGGAAGAAACGTTTTTCGCTAGACCTTACCGGTCTCTTTCCCCTCCACCATAAACGGATCGATCCCGCGTTTCTGCATCCGCCAGAAGCGAACGATATTAAATCCATTCATCAGCAGAAAACTGCCTTCAATCATCGAGCCGCCAATCGAGCCCAGCCAGACGTTATGTACGACCCAACATGCCGTCGAGCACCATATCACGCAGCGCGTGGTTAAACCGGTTGTACGAAACAGCGCCCAGGTACTGGCGACCGTACCCGCTATCGGCAGGAGTTCCATCGCGTGGCGCATGCCGCTCAGGCCGAAAGCCAGCGTCAGTGCAATAAATACGAACATCACCGCGATATTGTGCGTTTTTAGCGATATCACGGTACGAATGGCGTTGAGCGCCGCGCTGACCCCCGCCGCATTCGCTCCCATCAGAAAAAAGTGACAGCTGATAACCGCGCTGTAGACCGAAAGCTGTATTTTAAATTTCTGGTCATTACGGTTAAAAAATAGGGTAATACCGACCAGAAAGGCCAATATCCCCACCGACTGGGCAAACCAATAATGTGTCATGATCCCTGCCTATAAAAGACAACTGCGGAAAAGCAAAACGGCGTCACACGAATGAAACGCCGTTTTATTTTAACCATAGTACCAAAGGTTTACAACGTCACGCCACTTTTAAAAATGGCTAACTCACGGAAGTCATTAATTTCATTTTTAGCCAACTTGCCGTTGGCGATCTCGACGATAAGATCGACAAACTGCATCAGCAACGCATCCATTGTCATTCCGAGAATCAGGCGACCGGCGTCAAAATCGATCCAGTGCGGTTTTTTCTTCGCCAGTTCGCTGTTGGTCGCCAGTTTCACCGTCGGAACAAAACCGCCATAGGGCGTTCCCCGCCCGGTGCTGAACAGCACCATATGACACCCGGCCCCCGCCAGCGCGCTGGTTGCCACCGCATCGTTACCCGGCGCGCTGAGAAGATTGAGACCCGGAGTATGTAAGCGCTCACCATACTTCAGCACATCGACCACTTTACTCTGACCCGCTTTCTGAGTGCAACCGAGTGATTTCTCTTCCAGTGTGGTAATGCCGCCAGCCTTATTGCCCGGCGATGGGTTCTCATAAATCGGCTGTTCGTGGGCGATAAAATACCGTTTGAAGTCATTAACCATATGCACTGTTTTGGCAAACGTGGCTTCATCACGGCAGCGGCTCATCAGGATGCGCTCTGCGCCAAACATTTCCGGCACCTCCGTCAGCACCGTGGTGCCGCCATTGGCGATCAGATAATCCGAGAAACGCCCCAGCAGCGGGTTAGCCGTAATCCCCGACAGCCCGTCGGATCCCCCGCATTCCAGACCAAATTTGAGTTCACTGAGCTTGCCGGATTCACGCTTGTCATGACGCATAACCTGATAAAGCGCGTGCAAACGCTCCAGCCCGGCTTCCACTTCGTCATCCTGCTGCTGGCAGATCATAAAATCGACCCGCTGCGCATCATATTCCCCCAACGTGGCGCGGAAGGCATCAACCTGATTATTCTCACATCCCAGACCAATCACCAATACCGCTCCCGCATTCGGGTGGCGCACCATGTTTTGCAGCATGGTGCGGGTATTTTCATGATCCTGCCCCAGTTGAGAGCAGCCAAACGGATGGCTAAACAGATAAACGCCGTCAATACCTTCCGCGTTCTGCGTTTCTTTGAGAAAACGCTGTTGGATCTGACGGGCAATACCGTTAACGCAACCTACCGTCGGCAGTATCCATAATTCGTTACGGATACCGACATCCCCGTTCTTGCGGCGATAAATCCGCACCTCCCGATCTTTCATCTGAAGCGGCAGGTCGATGAATGCCGGCTGATATTGATATTCATCCAGATCGCTCAGGTTGGTCTTGGCATTCTGGGAGTGAATATGTTCGCCGGGCGCAATCGCAGCCAGGGCGTGACCTATCGGCAAGCCGTATTTGATGATCATCCCTCCGGGCGCGATGACCTCCAGCGCAAACTTATGCCCGCGCGCCACATTTTGCCGCAGCGTCACCGTCTGATTACCCACGGACACCGTTTCACCTTGTTCCAAATCGCGCAGTGCAACAGCCACATTGTCCAGTGAATGAATTTTTATCGTGCTTTGCATGGATAAACCTTTTGCCGTTAGCAATAACTTGCCACCGCAGAGCGCATGCCGCTCTCAACGATAGTCTGCAACTGTTGCGTTACCTGTGCCGCCAGCCCCGGAACCTGCGTCAAATCTTCTCCCCAGTGTTCAGCATCGCCGAGTACAGCGTTTACCAAATCGGTCAGGCTGACGGTGTTCTGCGTAACGCCAGTCCATAAAGCGGAATAACGTTCCAACCAGCAGGCGTCGTCTTGTAGCGGATAGCGCTCGCCGCTGCGTTCGCCGCGGTAAAAGGCGATGAGCGCCGCCAGAGCGAACGTCAGACGGGCCGGAAGCTCACCCTGACGCTCACGGTACGCCAGCAGCTGCGGCAAAATTCGGGTACGGAATTTAGTCATGCCATTCAAAGCGATAGACAACAATTGGTGTTGTATGAAAGGGTTGCGGAAACGGCTTAATACGGCCTGAGCGAATGACATCAGTTCATCGTGAGGCAAATCAAGAACCGGTACGATCTCTTCGGCGATGGTTTTTTCCACAAACTTACCGATCTGGGCATCGCTCATCGCTTCCCCGACGGTATTCAATCCGGCCAGCCAGGCGACCGGCACCAGCGCCGTATGCGCGCCATTTAGAATGGCGACCTTGCGTTCTTTATAGGGTTTGATGTCATCAACGATGCGCACATTGAGAGCCAACTGATCCAAACGTAATTCTTGCGCCAGCCATTGCGGCCCCTGAATCACGAATAGATAAAAATATTCGGCGGTGTCCAGAAACGTATCGGTATAGCCTAACGCTTGTTGCAGGCTGTCAACTTCAGCACGCGGATAACCGGTGACGATTCTGTCCACCAGCGTGGAGCAGAACGTATTGTGTTCGTCGAGCCATTCAACAAAGGCCGGCGTCAGTTCCCACTGTTTCGCATAGCGCAGCACCAGCTCCTTCAGCGCCACGCCGTTGTAATCAATCAGCTCGCAAGGCAGCAATACCCAGCCTTTATCTACGGCGCCGTCAAAATAGCAAAAACGTTCATACAGCAGACGGGTGAGCTTGGCCGGAAAACTGACAGGCGGCGCATCGGTCAGGCAATCGTCCGCGTGATAGCTGATACCCGCCTCGGTGGTATTGGAAAAGACAAAACGGATATTCGGGTCATGAGCCAGCGACAGATAGTCATCAAACTGGCGGTAGATATTGATCTCACGATTAACGGAACGGATCAGACGCGTTTCACGTACGGCCTCGCCCTGCTCATTCAAACCACGAACGATCGTGGTGTATAACCCATCTTGGGTATCCAGCGCCGGCGGAAAGTCCGTATCTATCGGACGAACCACAACGATCCCCGCATCCAAATCGGTATATTCATTGAGTAGATCCAGCTGCCAGTCAATAAAGGCGCGCAGGAAATTACCTTCACCAAACTGAATAACGCGATCTGGATGCTGACGGCCGGGGAAATTACCACGATTTAACGTTTGCATTAATTAAGTTACCTCAAGACAGGACTCACATGCAGGGCACCGGCTGATTCAACACCACGATCATCCTTGCCCTAGATTACAATGGCGGGCGGAACGCCGTACCGCTCCCGCCCGCAGCGGTTTACAGTTCAATGGCGAAGTAATTTTTAGCGTTATCAAAGCAGATGTTTTTCACCATTTCGCCCAGCAGTGGCAGATCGGCCGGCGCTTCCCCGTCTTCAACCCAGCGCCCGATCATCTGGCACAGAATGCGGCGGAAATACTCATGACGGGTATAGGAAAGGAAGCTGCGGCTATCGGTCAACATCCCCACGAAACGGCTCAGCAGGCCAAGCTGCGCAAGCTGGGTCATCTGACGCTGCATACCGTCTTTCTGATCGTTAAACCACCAGCCGGAACCAAACTGCATCTTGCCCGGCGTACCTTCACCCTGGAAGTTACCCACCATGGTGCCAATCACTTCGTTATCGCGCGGATTCAGGCAATAGAGGATGGTTTTCGGCAGGTTGTTGTCTTTTGCCTGGGCGTCCAGCAGACGGGAAAGCGGCTGGGCCAGAGGCCGATCGTCAATCGAGTCGAAACCGGTGTCCGGCCCGATAAGTTTCAGTTGGCGGCTATTATTATTGCGCAATGCGCCGATGTGGTACTGCTGTACCCATTCGCGGCGGTGATATTCACTGCCGAGGAATAATAGAACGGCGGTTTTAAACTGCGCCGCTTCTTCCGGCGTTGTTTTTTCACCGCTCAGGCGGCGGGACAGGATCGCATCCAGCGTTGCATCATCCGCTTCGCCATAAACCACCACATCCAGCGCATGGTCGGAAACTTTACAGCCGTGCGCGGCAAAGTGGTCCATACGTTTTTTCAGCGCATCGCGCAGATCGCTGAAGCGGGTAATTGAGGTATCGGATGCCGCTTCCAACCGGTGCATATAATCAACAAAACCTTCAGCTTCAATATTGAACGCTTTGTCCGGCCGCCAGCTCGGCAGCACTTTAATCGAGAAACTGCCGTCCTGCGCGATGGCTTTATGATGACGCAAGTCGTCTATCGGATCGTCGGTGGTGCCCACCATTTTCACGTTCATTTGCTGCATAATGCCGCGGGCCGTGAATTCATCGCGTTCCAGCAGGGTATTGCCGCGCTGCCAGATCTCTTTTGCCGTTGACGGTGATAACAGCGTGCCGGTTATGCCAAACGGACGGCGCAACTCCAAATGCGTCCAGTGATACAGCGGGTTACCGATAGTATGGGGAACGGTAGCCGCCCAGGCTTCGAATTTCTCCCAATCGCCGGCATCGCCGGTACAAAGACGCTCAGGCACGCCATTGGCCCGCATTGCGCGCCACTTGTAATGGTCGCCTTTTAACCAGATGTCATACAGATTTTTAAATCGGTAGTTTTCTGCTATCTGCTCCGGCGGTAAATGGCAGTGATAGTCAAAGATAGGCTGGCTGACGGCATAGTCATAATACAATCGACGGGCAAATGCGTTATCCAACAAAAAATCTTCACTGAGGAACTGAGGCATAGTTTTCTTCCTTACCGTGCGTCTTGTGCACCAAATGGGCTGTTCGTTTAAAGATATCACACCAATTATGTTCGATATTGCATATCAATTGTGAGGTCATGATCGCAAAAACCTAACAAACGGTGCAATATCGCAGCACATCTATCATATCTCCGCGTCAAATACCTCTTTCAAGGCCAATTTTCTTATTCCATGTGAATTTTACGGTTTTGTGATGTCACTCAACCTTTAAAGTTGTATGACAAATTATTGTAGCGCTGCCATAAGCAGGGATTCAATCTCTATCGCATCAAGAGCATGTCTTTCCTGACAAGTACAAAAAATAGGCGTGTTTTACCTGCACCGTACATGACGCCATTTGGCGCGGCATCGCAGTGTTTTTATCGACTCGGAGAGAAATTGAAATGCGTAAAATCAAAGGATTACGCTGGTATATGATCGGCCTGGTGACCATAGGTACCGTGCTGGGATATCTGACGCGTAATGCAATCGCGGTCGCTGCACCAACCTTACAAGACCAATTACATATCACGACACAACAATACTCTTACATTATTGCTGCTTATTCAGCGTGTTACACCATTATGCAGCCGATTGCCGGCTATGTCCTGGACCTGCTCGGCACCAAAATCGGCTATGCCGTGTTTGCCATCATGTGGGCCATATTTTGTATGGGAACCGCATTAGCCCACAGTTGGGGAGGCCTGGCAATCGCGCGCGGCGCGGTTGGGATGGCGGAAGCCGCCATGATCCCCGCAGGTTTGAAGGCCAGCAGCGAATGGTTTCCCGCCAAAGAACGCTCCGTCGCCGTCGGTTACTTTAACGTGGGCTCATCTATCGGCGCGATGGTCGCCCCGCCGCTGGTGGTCTGGGCCATTATGCTGCATAGCTGGGAGCTGGCGTTCATTATTACCGGCGCGCTGAGCCTGATTTGGGCAATCTGCTGGCTGCTTTTCTACAAGCACCCGAAAGATCAGAAAAAACTCAGCGATGAAGAACGCGATTACATCCTCAGCGGACAGGAAGCCCACCATCAAACCAATAACGCGAAGAAGATGTCCGCCTGGCAGATCTTGCGCAACCGTCAGTTCTGGGGGATTGCGTTGCCGCGCTTTCTGGCTGAACCGGCATGGGGAACGTTCAATGCCTGGATCCCGCTGTTTATGTTTAAAGCCTATGGCTTCAACCTGAAAGAAATCGCCATGTTCGCCTGGATGCCGATGCTGTTTGCCGATTTGGGCTGTGT
The DNA here is from genome assembly GCF_002291445.1 of Brenneria goodwinii. Lineage (NCBI taxonomy): Bacteria > Pseudomonadati > Pseudomonadota > Gammaproteobacteria > Enterobacterales > Pectobacteriaceae > Brenneria > Brenneria goodwinii. The sequence goes on from NZ_CP014137.1 coordinate 3,578,291, forward strand.
CCTCGGCGGCTATCTGCCGATGCTGTTCCAGAAATACTTTAAAGTTAACCTGATCGTTTCCCGCAAACTGGTGGTTACCATGGGGGCGGTGCTGATGATTGGCCCCGGCATGATCGGCCTGTTTACCAGTCCGTACGCCGCCATTGCCTTGCTGTGTGTTGGCGGGTTTGCCCATCAGGCGCTGTCCGGCGCGCTGATTACCCTCTCTTCCGATGTCTTCGGGCGCAACGAAGTCGCAACGGCTAATGGCTTAACCGGCATGGCGGCCTGGATGGCGAGCACCCTGTTTGCGCTGGTGGTCGGGGCATTGGCCGATACGCTGGGTTTCAGCCCGCTGTTTGCCGCCCTGGCCGTATTCGACCTGTTAGGCGCGCTGGTTATCTGGACGGTATTGCAAAACCGGCCGGCCATCGAAATACCCACAGCGCCGGAAGCATTAAAAGAAGCCCGGCAACACTGATTATTTCCTGCTTTAGCCACTCGACCCGGTGCCGTCCGCTACCGGGTCGACGTCCTCTGCGCAAAATCTATCGTTGCGAATAACTGTGACCCCGACATTAGTTGCTGTTACCATTAAGTGGTATAACAAATCATCATCTGAACATTTACGAGATAGGAATTTAGTCCCTGACGTAGCACATGGACCGTCACTATCTAAGAGCAGGCATCATGGAACTCACAGAACCCCGACGTCTATACCGGCAACTGGCCGCGGAATTAAAGCAGCGGATTGAAAGCGGCGTTTATCAGGTTGGCGAAAAATTGCCCGCCGAACGCTATATTTCTGAAGAAATGAACGTTAGCCGCACCGTGGTGCGTGAAGCGATCATTATGCTGGAAGTGGAAGGATATGTTGAAGTCCGTAAAGGCTCCGGCATTCATGTCATTTCCAACCAACAGAAAAACCTGTTAATCAGTAACGGAGATGTCGAATTCGTTACCGCCGGTCCGTTTGAACTCCTTCAGGCGCGTCAACTAATTGAAAGCAATATTGCCGAATTTGCCGCGACACAGGTTACCCGGCAGGATATCGTGCAACTGATGGAAATTCAGGAACACGCCCGCCAGGAGGATCGCTCCCGCGATTCGCCGTGGGATCTGAAATTCCATGTCCAGGTTGCCTTATCCACGCAAAATTCAGCGATGGCCACCATCGTCGAGAAAATGTGGAGTCAGCGCATACACAATCCATACTGGCGTAAATTGCACGAACATATCGATGATAAATCCATCGAAAGCTGGTATGAGGAACACGATGAGATCCTCAAGGCGCTGATTCGTAAAGATCCCTATGCGGCCAAACTCGCCATGTGGCAGCATCTGGAGAACACAAAACAAATGCTGTTCCGCGCCACTACCGACGATTTTGAATTTAATGTCGATCGCTATATGTTTGCGGAAAACCCCGTCGTCCACTTAGATCAAATTAGCAGCAACAAACCTTGACGCCACGTCATGCCACTTTTGCCCCCGCGCGCGAAGTCGGGGGCAAAAAGTCAAAAAGCGTCGACTTCTGTCAGCGAGTGTAAAATATGGCGGAAACATCGATATTCCATCTATAACATGCCTTAAATCAACCCAATTGTTGTGATATTTTCCTGTCTCAACAACACCTGTTTTGTTACAGTTAGAAGGTCTTTTTTACGTTTAATTCGTGGTTTTGGGGATAAAACGCGTCAATGGCCGATTTGAATATCAACCTAATATTCAGATGACGTGAGTATAAAATGAGAATCCGTCCAGATCCCCGTATTATCATCGGCACGTTCCACCGAATAAATCTTAAAGAAATCGCGTTGGAGCCGTGCCATTTAATAGATCGTGTTTACCCTATATATCATGACCGAGCGCGTTCACATCGCCACGGGTTAAATGTTATGCAGCAGTATTAGGAATACCGGATGGATATTATTAAAGAACTGTTAAATGCGCTTTGGCTTCAAGATTTCGATGTTTTAGCCGACCCTAAACTGGTGTGGACCATCTATATTTTACTGTTTTTAATTCTTTTTTTAGAAAATGGCTTACTCCCGGCCGCATTCTTGCCCGGCGACAGCTTACTCATCCTGGTCGGCGTTCTGGTCGCCAAGGGCACCATGAATTTCCCCTTTACCATTGTTTTGCTGACAACGGCAGCCAGTCTGGGATGCTGGGTCAGCTATATTCAGGGGAAATGGCTGGGTAATACCCGTGTGGTGCAAGGCTGGTTGTCGCATTTGCCTGCGCACTATCACCAGCGGGCGCATCAGCTTTTCCATCGCCATGGTCTTTCTGCGCTATTAATCGGCCGCTTTCTGGCATTTATACGCACGTTGTTGCCCACAATTGCAGGGTTGTCGGGCTTAAATAATGCCCGTTTTCAATTCTTTAACTGGATGAGCGCGCTATTATGGGTACTGATTCTGGTGTCGCTCGGTTTTGCATTAGGGAAAACCCCCGTCTTTCGGAAATACGAAGATGAGTTGATGTTTTTCCTGATGATGCTGCCGCTGGCGCTGCTGTTTATCGGTTTGTTTGGATCGCTATTTTTACTTTGGCGTAAAAAGCGTACCGCTAATGCGGAAAAAGGAAATTAACGGTGTTAATCCGCTGGATTTACCCCCAAAAATTATGGCGAATCTTGCTGTTAGTCGCACTGCCGATCCTGGCATTGATGCTGTCGTCCCCTCATTCGCAGGATGAGGCCATGTTACACATCCAGCCACTCTATCAAGGGGCGACGCTGCCTGACGGCTTCTATATTTATCAACGCTTGAATGAACGCGGCATCGAGATAAAAAGCATTACCCCGGCCAAGGACAGCCTGATCGTACGTCTGGTGTCGCCGGCGCAGAGCGTCGAAGCCAGAGACGTCTTACGCCTTTCCTTGCCGAAAGCGAGCGTCACGACGCAACAAACCGCCAAACCCACTCCTTTCTGGCAACAAAAGTTAACGCAAAAACAGTCAAAATTAGGATAATAAATTGAAAATACATCATTTAATGGCCGCTATCGTATTGGTATTCTCCGGCAATACTCTGGCGCAGGCCGCCAATGTGCAAGGGAGTTGTTTACAAAAAGAGCAGGAGATTCAACGCCAGATCGAACACGCCCGCCAAAACGGCAACCAGCATCGTGTTGCTGGATTGGAAAAAGCGCTGGACGGGGTCAAATCACATTGCACCGACGAAAAGCTGGCGGCCGAACATCAGGATAAGATTGCCGATCAACAAGCGGAAATCGCCGAACGCCAACGCGAGCTGAGTGAAAGCAAGCGTGAAGGAGATCCGCAAAAAATTCTTAAAAGAGAGAAAAAGCTGGCTGAAGCCGAGCAGGAATTACAAGCCTTGCAAAAAAAGTAATACGCCGAAAGCCGCCTGGCGCAACAACCGAAAACATACAATAAGTTATAAGAATTATCCGCCTCAGATAACAAGCAAAAATCGAAAATTAGTCTATAGTTGATACTCTAGGCTTATAACATAAAGGTTATCTAATATGGCTAAAGATCAGAGTTCTGAAGTTCTACGCGCGGAATTAAAATCACTGGCGGATACATTGGAAGAGGTCATCAGCGGTTCCAGCGATAAATCCAAAGCGGAATTGGATAAACTGCGCAGTAAAGCAGAAACAGCCTTGAAAGAAACACGCTCTCGTCTGAGTGAAACCGGTGAACGCATCGCGACCCATACCCGTGAAGCGGTGGGATGCGCAGACGATTATGTTCGTGAAAATCCGTGGACTGGCGTAGGTATCGGCGCGGCAATTGGCGTTGTGATTGGCGTCCTGCTTTCCCGCCGTTAATTACTCTGACCAATTATGACTGATAAACAACGACAAGGCCCCGCTAGCGGGGCCATAGCCTCTGCGCAGCGTATCATCACCATTCTTGTCAGTATGGTTGAAACGCGTGTCCGTCTGGCGGTTATCGAGCTGGAAGAAGAAAAAGCCAATCTGATTCAGTTGATTATCATGGCTGGATTAACGCTGCTCTTCGCCACCTTTGGTTTAATGAGCCTGATTGCATTGATTATTTGGGGAGTCGATCCCCAATATCGTTTGTTTGCGCTGGGATGCATTACCGCCACCTTACTTGGTTTATCCATCATTCTCGGCATATGGACCTTACTGAAGGTTCGACGCCCAACGTTACTCAAATCAACCCGTAAAGAGCTGGAAACCGATCGCGCACTGCTGGAGGATGAATCAAAATGAGTCATCAGCAGCGTGATAAAGAAAAAATCCAGCTTCTGCGTAAAATCCAGCAGCAGAGGCTGGATTTATCAGCGAATAAAAAAAGCCTGCTGGAATCAACCGCCCCTTACGATCGCTACTGGCACAATCTGCTGCAATGGCGAAAATATTGGGTCGTTGGCTCCGGCCTTATCGCCATTTATGGCTTACGCCATCCAAGCAAGCTGATCCTCTGGGGTCGTCGCGCGGTTGGTCTGTGGGGAACGTTTCGTTTTTTTCGCAAGACTCTCTCCCGCCGCTAACCCTTCCCGCCGTCATACCTTTCGGCGCCCTATGGCTGCCTTCATCGTCCGCAGCCAGCGTCGCTTATGCGCATGGCATTGATACAAACAAAACATCAATTTTTCTGAAATAAACCGACAATTATACTCGCTGTTACCTTACGCCATCTCTCTATAGTATCGGCTCCATAACCTGACGGCAGGGCATATTTTTCAGCAAATACCTGCGACTAACACATTGACGGCGATTAACGCCTTTGAAGAAATAATATTGGAGAGATGATGAAAAATTTAGAAAGTATTGCCCTGTTGGTTGCGCGTATTTTAATGCCCATTCTGTTTATCGTTGCGGGTTATGGCAAGCTGGGCGATGCCTACGCAGGAACCCAGCAATACATGCAGTCGATGGGCGTTCCGGCGTTCCTGTTGCCGCTGACGATCCTCTTGGAACTGGGGGGTGGCCTGGCAATCCTGTTTGGTCTGTTAACGCGTACCGTGGCGCTGTTCATTGCCGGCTTCACCATATTGACGGCCCTGATTTTCCACACCAACTTTGCGGACGGCGTCAATCAGGTCATGTTTATGAAAAACCTGACTATCGCGGGCGGTTATCTATTATTAGCAGTAACCGGTCCCGGCGCATTCAGCCTTGATCGTATACTGAATAAAAAGTGGTAAGGAAAATCCTTTCCCTGCCAGCCCAATAAACAGAGCGGCGACAAGCGTCCCCCTACGATCTTGTCGTCGCGCCGCATGGTTTAACCACGGGAGGATCTATGGGACAACTGGTTGATGGCGTATGGCACGATACCTGGTATGAGACCAAATCGACCGGCGGTCGTTTTAAGCGTTCGGCATCACATTTTCGTCACTGGATTACGCCAGATGGCGAGCCCGGCATTAGCGGTGACGGCGGATTTCCGGCGGAAGCCGGACGCTATCATCTGTATGTTTCCCTCGCCTGCCCCTGGGCACACCGCACATTGCTGATGCGCCAGTTGAAAGGACTGGAAACGCACATTGCTGTTTCCGTGGTGCATCCGTTGATGCTGGACCACGGCTGGACATTTGCGACCGATTTTCAGGGCGCCACCGGCGATTCGCTATATCAGCATGAATTTCTCTATCAGCTTTATCTGCACGCCAATCCCAACTACAGCGGACGAGTTACCGTGCCGGTACTGTGGGACACCGTAAAACATACGATAGTCAGCAACGAATCGGCCGATATCATCCGGATGTTTAACAGCGCCTTCGACGCTATCGGGGCGAAACCCGGCGATTACTACCCACAGGATCTGCGGGGGCAAATTGATGAACTGAACGGCTGGATCTATGACAAGCTGAACAACGGCGTCTACAAAGCCGGTTTTGCCACCAGTCAGGCGGCTTATGATGAAGCAGCGACGGACGTATTTGCCGCCCTGTCCAGATTGGAATCGATTCTCGGGCAACATCGTTACCTGACGGGCGATCGTCTGACGGAAGCGGATATCCGGCTGTGGACGACGCTGATACGCTTTGATCCGGTCTATCATACCCATTTCAAGTGCGATAAATACCGCTTAAGCGATTACCCGAATCTGTATGGCTTTTTACGTGATATCTACCAGATGCCCGGCGTAGCCGACACCGTCAATATGGCGCATATCCGACACCACTATTACCGGAGTCACAGCACCATCAATCCGCATGGCGTGATCTCGTTGGGGCCGGAGCAGGATCTGAACAGCCCTCACGGGCGGGATAAGAAATTTATCGGCAAATAAAGCGGGAGGAAAGGCATGGCGCATCGTGCCTTTCCCCATCTCGATGCGCGGAGAAAAGCTCAGGCATGGTTCAACAACTTAGGTATTTCCCGTAAAAACCAGGATTTAGCCTCCCCCATGCTGTCACGCCGCCAGGCCATGATAATCTCGCTGTCCATAGAATACTCCGGGCTGACCACCCGTAACCGGCCTTCGCTAATATCCTGAGCGACCATGGGATAAGGCATTGTCGCTACGCCCAGTCCGGCCAGCAGCGCACGCCGTTTATCATCCATAGAGCTGACGGTTAGCCGCTGCTGTTTATCCAACAGCTGTACGGTGAGCACCGGGCGTTCACGCGCGGTATCCGCAATGGCAATCCCGCGGTATTTCACACGGGTGACCTCGGAAAGCGGTTCCGGCTCTTGATGTATCGGGTGATCGGGACTGGCGACATAAATATTCTTCAACGTATAAAGTTTGCGGGTGTTCACCTCGGAAGAGGCGCGAAAATGCATATCCGGCGCAATGACAATATCAGCCCGCCCCTGTTCCAAACGCTCCCACGCTCCCGCCAGCACTTCCGTCAGGATCGAAACCTGCGTATTGGCTTTCTGTGATAATTTATCCAATAAAGGGAAGAGAGTTTGGGTGGGAATAAGCGCTTCAGCCACGATGGTCAGATGTGTTTCCCATCCGCGGGCCAGCGCCTCGGCATCCGTAGTGAGCTTATCGGCCGCTTCCAGCAATACCCGTCCACGATCCAACAGCATACGACCGACATTGGTGAATTTAGTGCGGTGTCCGGAACGATCAAATAACACCACATCCAGCTCTTCTTCCAGCTTTTGCATGGTATAGCTCAGCGCCGAAGGTACGCGGCCCAATTCATCAGCTGCCGCGGCAAAACTTCCCCGGCGATCAATCGCGTCCATGACTCTTAAAGCTTCCAGCGTCAATGCTCGTTCTTTTGACATTTTCTACTCATTCAGGATTTTTGAATATACTCACCAGATTAACTAGCTAACAATCCACCGTCCACACAATTACTATGTGTTTCATACCATTTGTTTAAGAAATATTTTCCGAGTCTTATACCATGATCATAAAAAGAGCAGCAGAGCAATGCGGCCAAGCTGACTATGGCTGGTTGCAGGCGCGTTATACTTTCTCCTTTGGCCATTACTTCGATCCGCAATTACTGGGTTATGCCTCACTGCGCGTGCTGAATCAGGAAGTTCTGACGCCGGGGGCGTCGTTCCAACCCCGAACCTACCCTCGCGTCGATATTTTAAATATCATCCTGCAAGGCGAGGCGGAATACCGCGACAGCCATGGCCGCCATGTCCATGCCAAAGCGGGCGACGTATTGCTGCTGGCTACCCAGCCCAATGTCAGCTACAGCGAACACAATACCAGCGCCAGTAAGCCGCTGACGCGGATGCAGCTATGGCTCGATGCCTGCCCGACGCGGGAAAACAGTCCGTTGCAACGATTGACGCTGAACAACCTCGACGGTCATAACACGGGGCACCGGTTATTGGCCTCTCCCGAAGGGGAGAGCGGCAGTTTGCAACTCCGTCAGCAGGTGTGGATCCACCACCTGGAGCTGCAGGACAATGAGCAGCAGAGTATTAAACTGAACGGCAATCGGGCCTATCTCCAGTCAATTCATGGTTCGGCCACCATCAGTTGCCGCCAGTCTTGCGACAATACGCTGCACTGTGGCGATGGCGCCTTTATCCAGCAGGAAAGCGAATTAACCATCCAGGCTGAAACGCCGCTACGCGCGTTGCTGATTGATCTGCTCGTTTAGTTCCTATATCCGGCAGACTGCACGCCGCGTCACTGATTCTATGTTTTTCCTCAGCCGTGATAAGATGTCCTTCTTGTTCTTTATGCGTCGAGGTATATGACAATGGATTCAACCAATCAGGACAAACTACTTGCCCAGGCTGAACAGATTTGTCAGCACCGTGGCGTACGCCTGACAACGCAACGTCAGGAAGTACTGCGGCTGATGGCGCAACAGACCGGCGCGATTAGCGCATACGATCTGCTCGATCTCTTACGGGTATCAGAACCCCAGGCGAAACCGCCAACGGTGTACCGTGCATTGGACTTTCTGCTGGATCAGGGATTTATCCATCGGGTGGAATCAACCAACAGTTATGTTCTTTGCCATCACATTGAGGATCACAGCCATACTTCGGCGCTGTTTATCTGCGATCGCTGCGGTCAGGTCACCGAACGCCAAACAGAAGGCGTAGAAGAGACGCTACGCCAGTTAGCACAGCAGGCAGGATTCACCTTACGCCATAGCGTTATTGAAGCTCACGGATTATGCGAGGGCTGCCAGGAAGTGGCGTCCTGTAAACATCCCGGCCATTGCGATCATGACCATACCATTCCCATTAAAAAACGCTGACGCCATTAATAATAAGGATGGGAAGGGAACATCCGCTGTCCCCGTTAATAGCGCTCAAACCGGATTTTTGCAGTCAGAAAGAAAATAAACCTGCCGTCTCTTTCCAATCCTACATTACTGCCGCCACCCCAAGTACGGTAAATGGTTAACACCTCGACACAGGATGCCATTATTCGAACTTGCGCGTGTCAACATTACCGGTTAGCAGTCGCGATTATATTGCCTTCCCATACCTTTAACTTGTTTTTCAGCCGATTATTTTGGCGACCGTAACCGTATCAGAGGTTAGTCGCCATTTGATCATGCGTATCTGTAACTCGTCATACTGCAAGTTGCATGTGCGTTGGCTTTGTTACCCGCCCCATACCTGTGGCTCGTCCCTACGGGGCCGCAGCAAGCGGCGTTCAAATCGGTTCCCGTGGTCGCTACCTTCCTGCAACTCGAATTATTTAAAGTATAGTTTATTCTTTAAGTATTATCTTGTACGCTGACTCGCTCTTTATTCATAGCAAATATTGCCATATAAAGTGAATTTTCGCACTATCGGCAAAAGCCAGTAATGGAATAAAAAAATATCAAAGCGAGAAAAAAACGCACCTAAATATTAACTATAGACGATAGTTTCACTTTATTATTTAAATAGGGTTTCAAAGAGCATCATTAATAATCTAATTAAGAAAACGATCGGTAATGTCGCAACAAATCAAATAGGCGAAATGCAACAGAATGTAGCGGTAATATTGAATACGCATGAAAGAAGGAAACAACATCGCCCCAAAATATGAGGCGAGTATCAAACGAAAATGGCAGGTCGGATGGATGACCGGCAGTCAACGCGCCGGCATCAGCTCCAGTCGCCGTTGCGAATAACACCGACGGCCAGCCCCTCAATAGAGAAACTTTGTTGACGCAGGTCGACAACGATAGGAGAAAACTCTTCGTTTTCAGCCAGGAGATGAACGGTGTTGCCCTGCTTTTTCAAGCGCTTGACGGTGACTTCGTCTTCAATGCGCGCCACAACAACCTGTCCGTTATGGACATCCTGCGTTTTATGCACAGCCAGTAAATCACCATCCATAATGCCAATGTCTTTCATCGACATCCCGCTGACGCGTAACAGAAAATCGGCGCTGGGTTTGAACATTGACGGATCGACCTGATAATGACATTCAATATGCTGCTGGGCTAAAAGCGGTTCACCCGCGGCTACGCGGCCAATCAGCGGAATGCCAGCCTCTTCCTCCATCAGCAGACGAATACCGCGTGATGCGCCGGACACAATTTCAATTACGCCTTTACGCGCCAATGCCTTCAGATGCTCTTCTGCGGCATTCGGTGAACGAAATCCCAGCTGCTGGGCTATTTCCGCTCGCGTTGGCGGCATACCGGTCTGCGCTAGATGATCGCGGATCAGGTCATAAACCTGCTGCTGTCTGGCTGTTAATGCTTTCATTCCGCCCCCTGGTTGTTTATACAGTTTTGCTGTGAGTATATACAGCTAATTGCCAATTGGGAACCGGGATGTGAGTAAACCTCGGTTTTTATTAATTTCTGGAAGCCTTCACGCAAAATGCCGCCAGAGAATACAGCCCCAGACGACAGCCGCCAGCAAAATGGCGACAAACACCGCTGCCGAACCAATGTCCTTTGCGCGGCCCGATAATTCATGGCGTTCAAGACCAACGCGATCGACCACCGCTTCGATCGCACTGTTAACCAGTTCAAATAACATGATCAACACCACGGCTCCGATAAGCAGCAGTTTTTCCACCAAGGTTATTGATAACAGACAGGCGATGATCGCTCCAACAATAGCCAGCAGCGTTTCCTGGCGAAATGCCGCTTCATGCCGCCATACCTGCTTCAATCCCTGAAGGGAATAGCCGGTTGCTTTGATTATCCGGGTCAGCCCCGACGCTTTATTCATCTATCCTCCATTATTTATCAACGCTCGCTCACGTTTTAACGCTTTCCCGTTGTCTTATCACAACAGATCTCCAGCGCAGTTTCTGGTATCCTTGCGACGCATTGCTAACAAGAGGCTTCAAGTTGTTATGTCAGGTTGGCGTAAAATTTATTATAACCTATTGAATTTTCCACTCAAACTGTTAGTGAAGAGTAAGGTAATTCCCATAGACCCCGTGGCCGAACTGGGGTTGGATCCCTCGCGCCCGATCCTCTATGTGCTGCCTTATAATTCGCAGGCGGATTTACTCACGCTAAGGGCGAAGTGCCAGGCGTTAGGTCTCCCGGATCCGCTTCAGCCGGTCGATATCGGCGGCGTGCAGTTACCCAGTCATGTCTTCATTAATGACGGTCCACGCGTTTTCCGCTACTACGTTCCCAAGCAGGAATCGATCAAGCTGTTCCACGACTACCTGGATTTGCATCAAAACAATCCTGAACTGGACGTGCAGATGGTGCCGGTATCCGTCATGTTTGGCCGTTCTCCGGGCCGCGAAGGGCAAAATCAAACGCCGCATCTGCGCCTGCTCAACGGTATAGAGAAATTTTTTGCCGTATTGTGGCTGGGCAGAGACAGTTTTGTCCGTTTTTCCAGTCCGGTGTCATTACGCTATATGGCGACCGAGCACGGCACGGATAAAACCATCGCTCACAAGCTCGCCCGCGTCGCCCGCATGCATTTCGCACGCCAGCGTTTGGCTGCGGTCGGCCCGCGTCTTCCGGTGCGTCAGGAGTTGTTCAACAAACTGCTTAACTCCAAAGCGATCAAAAAAGCCGTTGATGATGAAGCGCGCAGCAAAAAGCTCTCTCATGAGCGAGCGCAGCAAAACGCCATTGCCCTGATGGAAGAGATTGCCGCCGATTTCTCTTATGAAGCCATTCGCTTATCCGATCGGGTATTAGGCTGGACCTGGAACCGTCTCTATCAGGGGATCAACGTTCACAACGCCGAACGCGTACGCCAACTGGCGCAAGACGGACATGAAATTGTCTATGTGCCCTGCCACCGCAGCCACATGGACTACCTGCTGCTGTCCTACGTACTCTATCATCAGGGGCTGGTGCCTCCGCACATTGCCGCCGGGATCAACCTGAACTTCTGGCCGGCCGGGCCGATCTTCCGCCGGCTGGGGGCATTCTTCATCCGCCGCACGTTTAAAGGCAACAAGCTGTATTCCACTATTTTCCGTGAGTATCTGGGCGAACTCTTTACCCGCGGCTACTCCGTCGAATATTTTATGGAAGGCGGACGCTCACGCACCGGGCGGTTACTGGAACCGAAAACCGGCACGCTGGCCATGACGATTCAGGCCATGTTGCGTGGCGGTACGCGCCCTATCACCCTGGTGCCGATCTATGTGGGTTATGAACACGTGATGGAAGTCGGCACCTATGCGAAAGAGCTGCGCGGCGCGACGAAAGAGAAAGAAGGCTTTATGCAGATGGTGCACGGCTTGCGCAAACTGCGCAACCTGGGACAAGGCTATGTGAATTTCGGCGAGCCTTTGCCGTTAACCGCCTATCTGAACCAGCATGTGCCGCAATGGCGCGATGCCATTGATCCCATTGAAGCGCAGCGGCCAAGCTGGCTAACGCCCACGGTACAGAATGTCGCGATGGATATCATGACGCGCATCAACAACGCCGCCGCGGCGAATGCCATGAATCTCTGTTCCACGGCATTACTGGCTTCACGTCAGCGTTCCCTGACCAGAGAGCAAATGCATGAACAGTTGGATTGCTACCTGCAACTCCTGCGCAATGTGCCTTACCATAAAGACATCACGGCGCCTGAAAAAACGCCCGCTGAATTGCTGGAACATGCGTTGAGCATGGATAAATTCGAGGTCGAGAAAGACAGTATCGGCGATATCATCATCCTGCCGCGGGAGCAGGCGGTGCTGATGACCTATTACCGTAATAATATCCAACATCTGCTGATCCTGCCGTCGCTGATCGCCAGTATGGCGATCCATCACCGCCATATAACCATGACCGAATTGATCCGCCAGATTACGCTGATCTATCCCCTGCTCCAGGCGGAACTGTTCCTGCATTACAGCAAAGAGGAACTGCCGGCGGTGCTATCCGCACTGACGGAGGAGCTGGCGCGGCAACAGTTGCTGTCTGTCAAAGAAGAGGCGTTGTTTATCAACCCGGCGCGTATCCGTACGCTGCAGCTATTAGCGGCGGGAGTGCGTGAAACACTGCAGCGCTACGCCATCACGCTGTCGTTGCTGGGGGCGACCCCAGGCATCAATCGCGGAACGCTGGAAAAAGAGAGCCGGAATATGGCGCAACGGCTGTCGGTCCTGCACGGCATTAATGCACCGGAGTTTTTCGACAAAGCGGTATTCTCCACGCTGGTCGCCACCTTGCGCAGCGAAGGTTACATCACTGACAGCAGCGAGGCGCCTCAGAGCGATATCCTGGAGATATACAATACGCTGGGCAATTTGATCACTCCGGAGGTGCGACTGACGATTGAAAGCGCCAGTTCAGCCGCTGAAGCGGAAAACGTGAAAACCCAAACCGAGGAAGCGCCTCCTCAGGCGTAATACCTGGCAAAAGAGAAAGGCGGCGAAGATATCGCCGCTTCAGACTGCTGAAAAGCCTCTTATTAGGAGAAACACGGGGGGAGGTTCCCGCAGGGACGCCTCACCCCCGTGGTCGCTCCGGGTATCTCGATCTCATCACAATGGGTTTGTCATCAAACTCAGGCGGCGAAGATATCGCCGCCTTTTTTGCATCAGTGACCCGCCTACAGACCGAACAAAACGCCAATAAACAGCGCCATGCCAACGTAGTTATTATTCTTGAACGCCCGGAAGCACGCGTTCCGTTCCCGCCCGGCAATCAGTTTCTGCTGGTAAACAAATAGCCCGGCCGCAATCAGCAGCGCCACGTAAAATAGCGGCCCCAGCGCTATCATATAGCCAAGAGACGCCAGCAGCAGCAACACGGCCAATTGCAGCAAACCAATAATCAAAGTATCAAAACGGCCGAATAAGATAGCGGTGGATTTGATGCCGATCTTGAGGTCGTCATCCCGATCGACCATGGCGTACTGGGTATCGTATGCTACCGTCCAACAGACATAAGCCAGAAACATCATCCAGCAGGTAACGGGCAGCGATTCGCTAACCGCCGCATAGGCCATCGGTATCGACCAGCCAAACGCCGCACCCAGCACAAACTGCGGCAGGTGGCTGACGCGCTTCATAAACGGATATATCCACGCCAGCGCCAGCCCGGCGACCGAAAGCCAGATGGTCATCCTATTCAGCGTCAGAACCAGGAAAAATGCCAGCATAACCAACACCACAAACAGGATTTTCGCAGACAGCTCGCTGACCAGGCCGCTGGGCAGCGGACGTGAAGCCGTACGCTTCACATGTCCGTCAAAATGGCGATCGGCATAATCGTTAATCACGCAGCCGGCCGCCCGCATCAAAAAGACGCCGGCAACAAAAACCAGTAATGTCCACGGCTCAGGCGCGCCTCGTCCAGCCAGCCATAATGCCCACAAAGTCGGCCACAGCAGCAACAGAGAACCTATCGGCTTATCAATACGCATCAACCGACAATAAGCCAGCCATTTCCCCGCTGTTACACTTCTTTCCAACGGACTCATCTCCTCAATTACCGGTTAGCCTTCGCGGCTATCCATCAAATAAAGCGGTGCCTCTGATAAAAACAACTCGGTCAACAACAACGGATGACCGGAAAGGCACAAACGGGAACGCCGCGCCCACAACCCATCACAGAGTCCGGTATGTATGTAATCACGCGTCAGGGCGTCATGCTGAAAAAGATAACGCCCCAGCGGCACATCGCCGATTTTCGTCAGGTCGATACCGGCATCCTCCAGCGTTTGCCGGGGAATCAGGGTTCGGCCGAATAACCAGGGGCGCTCGTCACCATAAAGCACAACCTCACGCAGCCAATAGCGGTCGCTGACGGGCAGGTGCGCAAGCTCATCATTCAATTCCCCCGGCGCAATAAAGCGTTCATTAGCGACGGATACCGTCAGCCGCTCGCAATAGCCGTCAAGACGCTGCGTCATTGAAGCCGTTTCCATCAGCCAGTCTTTGATATGCCCAGAAATGATTGCAGGTGGATCGACAAACCATTCAATCGTGTGCAGGGAAAATTGCGCCCCATCAGACATTATCCCTACTCCGCTCAGGGGTGATTGGTAAATAAAGTAAGCGTTTCATATTGTAGCGCAGAATAGCGCCTTGATAACACGTTCTAACCCTATGGATACCTGATACGGCAACATTTTCGCAATTCGGCCCGGGTAGTAGAAAGTCAAAAAAAAGGATGAAAATCAAGGAAAAAACAAAGCGGAAAACAGAAGCCGACGACTAACGGGCGATAAAATAAAAGGCGCTGACTCGTGTTATCCACCAGACAGCGCCTTTTGTACAGCATCGAAAAAACAGATGTAAAGCCGGTCAAGCCGCCATTAAGGCATTAGCCCGCATGACGGCGACGCCGCATTACATCATTCCACCCATACCGCCCATGCCGCCCATACCACCGGCAGCACCTAAATCTACTTTTTCTTCTTTCGGCAGATCGGTAACCATACATTCGGTGGTGATCATCAGGCCGGCAACAGAAGCGGCGTATTGCAGAGCGGAACGGGTAACCTTGGTTGGATCCAGGATACCGAATTCCAGCATGTTGCCGTATTCTTCAGTCGCCGCGTTGTAGCCGTAGTCGCCTTTGCCCGCTTTAACATTGTTAGCGATAACTGAAGCTTCTTCGCCGGCGTTGACCACGATCTGACGCAGAGGTGATTCCATCGCGCGCAGCGCAACTTTGATACCCACGTTCTGATCTTCGTTGTCGCCTTTCAGACCAGACGCAGAGACAGAGGAAGCGGCACGAATCAGCGCTACGCCGCCACCGGCAACCACGCCTTCTTCCACCGCGGCGCGGGTAGCGTGCAGGGCATCTTCAACGCGCGCTTTCTTCTCTTTCATTTCAACTTCAGTTGCGGCGCCGACTTTGATAACGGCTACGCCGCCAGCCAGTTTAGCCACACGTTCCTGCAGTTTTTCTTTGTCGTAGTCTGAAGTCGCATCTTCAATCTGCTGACGGATCTGAGCAACACGGCCTTCGATAGTCGCTTGGTCGCCCACGCCATCGATGATGATGGTGGTATCTTTGTTGATAACAACGCGTTTGGCCTGACCCAGATCTTCCAGCGTGGTTTTTTCCAGCTCCAGACCGATCTCTTCAGAGATCACCGTACCGGCGGTCAGGGTAGCGATATCTTGCAGCATGGCTTTACGACGGTCGCCGAAACCAGGCGCCTTAACAGCGGCCACTTTCACAATACCGCGCATGGTGTTAACCACCAATGTCGCCAGCGCTTCGCCTTCAACATCTTCCGCGATGATCAGCAGCGGTTTGCCCGCTTTGGCAACGGCTTCCAGAACCGGCAGCATTTCACGGATGTTGGAGATTTTTTTATCGGCCAGCAGGATGAACGGGCTTTCCAACTCAATAGAACCGGTTTCCGGTTTGTTGATGAAGTAAGGGGACAGATAGCCGCGATCGAACTGCATACCTTCAACAACGTCCAGTTCGTCTTGCAGGCCGGTGCCTTCTTCAACGGTGATAACGCCTTCTTTACCGACTTTTTCCATCGCTTCTGCAATCAGTTTACCCACGGTTTCGTCGGAGTTTGCAGAGATGGTGCCAACCTGTGCGATAGCTTTGAAATCAGAGCAAGGAACAGATTGTTTTTTCAATTCTTCAACCGCGGCGATCACGGCTTTATCGATACCGCGTTTTAAATCCATCGGGTTCATGCCCGCAGCAACGGCTTTCAGACCTTCTGTGATGATGGACTGAGCCAGTACGGTTGCGGTGGTGGTGCCGTCGCCTGCCGCGTCGTTCGCTTTAGAGGCAACTTCTTTCACCATCTGAGCGCCCATGTTTTCGAACTTGTCTTCCAGCTCGATTTCACGCGCTACAGAAACGCCGTCTTTAGTGATGTTCGGTGCGCCGAAAGATTTATCCAGGACAACGTTACGGCCTTTAGGGCCCAGGGTAACTTTCACTGCATCAGCCAGTACATTCACGCCGCGCAGCATTTTTACGCGAGCGTCATTACCGAATTTTACGTCTTTAGCTGCCATTGGTGTATTTC
The DNA here is from genome assembly GCF_002291445.1 of Brenneria goodwinii. Lineage (NCBI taxonomy): Bacteria > Pseudomonadati > Pseudomonadota > Gammaproteobacteria > Enterobacterales > Pectobacteriaceae > Brenneria > Brenneria goodwinii. Next base: position 3,595,055 of record NZ_CP014137.1, read on the forward strand.
CCTTAAATTCGTTCAGTTCAGGTGATTACGCGTAATTACGCTTCAACAATTGCCAGAATGTCGCTTTCAGACATGATCAAGACTTCTTCGTTATCGATCTTCTCTGCCTTCACGCCATAGCCATCATTGAAAATGACAATATCGCCGACTTTCACATCCAGCGGTTTAACTTCACCGTTTTCCAGGATGCGCCCATGGCCGATGGCCAGTACTTCACCACGGGTAGATTTACCTGCAGCGGAGCCGGTCAGAACGATACCGCCAGCAGATTTGGACTCAACTTCTTTGCGCTTGACGATCACGCGGTCATGCAATGGACGAATTTTCATTGATAGCTCTCCTTTGAGAAAGTCCATATCAGTTTAGGATAAACGCCAGCTATGCCTTCATATCTGGCCTTGTGGTGATTTAAGTGGGGGCAATTCTTTTTCCTTCAAGGGGGGAAATTTATTTTTTTTGCATCTAATGATGTTTTTTGTCACCCACAAAACAAAAAACAAGGATTATCAACCAGATAATCCTTGTTCATTATGTAACTTATCTAACACTCAGCGATCGTCGTTTTCATCCCGATGGTCAATATTTCTACGCCCATCATCCTTACGCTGATACTCGCCTTCAAACGTATTGCCGCCAGACGCCGACGCGCCGGGGCCGGAACGCCAAATATGCAAGTGCGGCATCAGTTTGAGGGTCAAACGCTTTTGTACCGGCGGCAACAATAACAACAGCCCCAGAAAATCGGTGAAGAATCCGGGAACCAATAACAGAAAACCCGCCAGCACCAGCGATACGCTTTTTACCATCTCCGCTGCCGGACTTTCACCCTGCTCCATTTTCTGTTGCATTTGCACAATCGTTTTCATCCCCTGGTTACGCACCAGTGAAACGCCGATACAGGAAGTGAAAACCACTAACAACAGGGTTATCGCTACGCCAAGTACCTCCGCCACCTGAATGAACAGCGATATCTCTATGTAAGCGAAAAGAAAAATTAATAACAACGGTAACCAGCGCACCTGATTCTCCTGTTTGTGAAAACGCCTGTTGTTAAGAACAAACGCGATTGTTGTAAACAAATTATGTTATTGAAAACAAATATGACCAGGCATCACTGCTCTGCACATTATAATCTACTGAGATGGTAGCGCGATCAGCTATTTTCAAGCTATGACATAGACATTTGTTATCTGAAAGTGGTCAGTCGCGACGGCTATCACAGTTCATTTATCTGAGTGTAATGGAAAGATCAGATAGTGATCTAGGCTACTATTTTTTTGGGATATACAGCATATAATCACGCAGGTTAATGCGAATTAAGTCAAATACTCTGCAATTCCTGCCCGTGATCGTGCAATTAGTTCAAACAATTTTTAGTCAGCAGAATATAGAGAAGGCTCTCATGTCAGATAACATTCGTATTGAAGAAGACCTGTTAGGTACCAAAGAAGTTCCCGCAGATGCCTATTATGGTGTTCATACCTTACGGGCGGTCGAAAACTTTTACATCAGTAACAGTAAAATAAGCGACATCCCGGAATTTGTACGCGGTATGGTCATGGTTAAAAAAGCCGCGGCACTGGCGAACAAGGAACTGCAAACTATCCCCCGCAAAATTGCCGATGTCATCATCCAGGCCTGCGATGAAGTGCTGAATAACGGCAAATGCATGGATCAATTTCCGATTGATGTCTATCAGGGCGGCGCGGGCACCTCGGTAAACATGAACACCAACGAAGTATTAGCCAATATCGGTTTGGAACTGATGGGACACCGAAAAGGCGAATACCAATATCTCAATCCAAACGATCATCTGAACAAGTGTCAATCGACCAATGACGTCTACCCCACCGGATTCCGCATCGCGGTTTACGCCTCTATTCTGAAACTGGTTGACGCGCTGACACAGCTTGGCGACGGTTTCGAACGCAAAGCCAAAGAATTCGCAAACATATTGAAAATGGGGCGAACCCAGCTGCAAGACGCGGTTCCGATGACTTTAGGCCAGGAATTTCATGCCTTCAATGTGTTACTGAAAGAAGAAAATAAAAACCTGCTGCGTACCGCGGAACTGTTGTTGGAAGTGAACCTGGGGGCGACGGCGATCGGCACCAAGCTGAACACGCCGGATGGCTATCAGCAACTGGCGGTAAAACGATTGGCGGAAGTCAGCGGCCTGCCCTGTGTTCCGGCGGAAGACCTGATTGAAGCGACCTCCGACTGCGGCGCATACGTTATGGTGCACAGCTCGCTTAAACGCCTGGCCGTAAAGCTGTCGAAAATCTGTAACGACCTGCGCTTACTCTCCTCCGGGCCGCGGACCGGTCTGAACGAGATTAACCTGCCGCAGTTGCAGGCGGGCTCTTCCATCATGCCGGCCAAAGTCAACCCGGTGGTGCCGGAGGTCGTCAACCAGGTATGCTTTAAAGTGATCGGCAACGACACCTGCGTCACCATGGCTTCCGAAGCGGGACAATTGCAGTTAAACGTCATGGAGCCCGTTATCGGCCAGGCCATGTTTGAGTCAACGCACATTCTGACCAATGCCTGTTACAACCTGTTGGAAAAATGCGTGAATGGCATTACGGCTAACAAGGATGTCTGCGAGGCATACGTCTTCAACTCGATCGGCATCGTCACTTACCTCAACCCGTTTATCGGCCACCACAACGGCGATATCGTCGGTAGGCTCTGTGCGGAAACCGGTAAAAGCGTACGGGAAGTCGTATTGGAACGCGGTCTGCTGACGGAAGCGGAACTGGATGACATTTTCTCCATCCAGAACCTGATGCACCCGGCATATAAAGCCAAACGTTACACCGACGAGAACGATGTGTCTTAACACCTGACATCATCTTTTTTAAGGCGCGTTTGCTCGCCAAGAGCGACGCGCCTTTACTTTATGCTTAAGAGATTTTAGCCCGGCTATCCCGCATAAGCGGCCAACGATAAGGCGCCGCATCATTCCCCTGATTATACAAAGCAAGGTATAGTGTTCCCATGTTCACCTTAAACGGAGGCCACGATGTCAAACCGCCCTGCTTGCGATGCCGTCGTCATACTCTGTACCGCGCCTGACGAACCTTGCGCGCAACAGCTTGCCGCATCATTACTGGAAGCGAAACTTGCCGCCTGCGTAACGCTACTGCCCGGCGCCCGTTCGCTTTATTACTGGGAAGGCAAACTTGAACAGCAGTCGGAAGTACAAATGCTGATCAAAAGCGATACCGCACACCAGCAGGTTTTGCTGAACCATCTGAAACAACACCATCCTTACCAGACGCCGGAACTGCTGGTGTTGCCGGTATTGAGTGGCGATAACGATTATCTGACATGGCTCAACGCATCTTTACGCTGATCGTCCTGTTGTGGGCCTCACTCGGCGCAACGGCCATGGCGGCCTCGCCCTTTGGTCAAAATAGTATCGGCGGCAGCCAGAGTTCGCCTTTTTTGCCTGTCGATCAGGCCTTTGCTTTTGACTTTCAGCAGCGGAATGACCGGTTGACCGTTCGCTGGGCAATACAGCCGGGCTATTATCTCTATCGCCAGCAGATAAAACTGGAAGGCAGCGACGCGGTGCTTGGCGATATCAATTTGCCGCCGGGCGCTAGCCATCAGGATGACTATTTCGGTCAGACTTTCATCTTTCGGCAACAGCTGGCGGTCACCATCCCGCTACTGCAAGCAAATGACCGCGCAACGGTAAAAGTCACCTATCAGGGCTGCGCGGATGCGGGCTTTTGTTACCCGCCGGAGACGCGCATCATCCCGCTAAGCCGGGTTGTCCAGACCGCAGGCGGAGGCTCCGCGCCGCCCGGACCATCGCCCCTTGAAACGCCGCCGCCCTTCTCCCCCTGGTGGGCGCTATTGATTGGCATCGGCGTCGCTTTCACGCCCTGCGTGCTGCCCATGTACCCGTTGATATCCAGTTTGGTGCTCGGCAGGAAAACCCGATTAACGCCCCTGCGAACCTTTTGCTTATCGATGAGTTATGTACAGGGGATGGCGCTGACCTACACGCTGCTGGGACTGATCGTCGCCGCCGCAGGACTGCGCTTTCAGGCCGCGCTGCAACATCCGTATGTTCTGATAAGCCTCTCTGTGCTGTTCATCGCGCTGGCGCTTTCCATGTTCGGTCTGTACACCCTGCAACTGCCCTCCGCCATGCAAACCCGCCTGACGGAGTGGAGCAATCGTCAGCAAGGCGGTTCTCTGGTTGGCGTGTTCAGCATGGGCGCTTTAGCGGGATTAATCTGCTCCCCTTGCACCACGGCGCCGCTTAGCGCCATTCTGCTTTATATTGCGCAAAGCGGTAACCTATTGGCGGGAGGCGGCTCGCTCTATTTATATGCTTTAGGCATGGGTCTGCCGCTGATTCTGGTCACGTTGTTCGGTAATCGGCTGTTGCCGCGTAGCGGCCCGTGGATGCAATACGTCAAAGAAGCGTTCGGCTTTGTCATTCTGGCGCTGCCCGTTTTTCTCCTTGAGCGCATACTGGGCGAAAGTTGGGGGATCAGATTGTGGAGTCTGTTGGGTGTGGCCTTTTTCGGCTGGGCGTTCACGCTGAGCTTACGCAGCCATAAAGGCTGGATGCGCGGCGTTCAGCTACTGCTGCTGGCGAGTGCTCTAGTCGCAGCGCGACCGCTACAGAACTGGATATTTCCACCGGCGGAATCTGAACGGCGACATGCCTCTTCCGCCCTCAATTTTACACCGGTGACCAACGTCGTCAGTTTGAATAATGCGCTGGCGGGACGTCATCAACCCGTGATGCTCGATCTGTACGCTGATTGGTGCGTCGCCTGTAAAGAGTTTGAAAAATACACCTTCAGCGATAGCAATGTGCAGCGCCTTTTATCACGCATGACGTTATTACAAGCTGATGTGACCGAAAATCGAACGGAACAGAACAGGTTGCTGAAACAACTACAGGTTCTGGGGCTACCCACCATCCTGTTTTTTGATGCGCAGGGTAAAGAGATACCCGGCTCACGCGTCACCGGATTTATGGACGCGGAAAAATTTCAGGCACATTTGCAGAAGTTCAGTCCGTAAACGACACTATTTATTCTGGCAATCGCTTTTCTGGAGGAGAGCCAATGCAACGGGAAGACGTTCTTGAACATGCACTCACGCTGTTGGAACAACACGGTTTCGCCATGACCACTCTGGACATGTTGGCTGAAAAACTGGACGTTTCCATGGCAGAGCTACTGCCGTTTTGGCCCGATCGCGAAGCCCTGCTTTATGACAGCCTGCGCTATCACAGCCAACAGGTCGATGTCTGGCGGCGACAGCTTCTGTTGGATGACACGAAAAACACTGAGCAAAAACTGCTGGCGCGTTATCAGGTGCTGCATGATGCGGTAAAACAACAGCGTTATCCCGGCTGCCTGTTTGTGGCCGCCTGCAGCTTCTTTCCTGATATTAACCACCCGATCCATCAGATTGCCGAGCAGCAGAAACAGGCATCCTACCGCTATACCCGCGACCTGCTGGAAGAGTTGGAAACCGACGATCCGGAAATGGTGGCTCAGCAGATGGAACTGATTTTGGAAGGATGTTTAAGCAATCTGTTGGTAAAACATCAGGCATCGAGCATTGCAACGGCACGACGGCTGGCCGAAGATGTTCTCCGCTTTTCATTATGCCGTAAAAACGGGGCATTGACCTGACAGCAAAAGCAATGAGAAACGCGAACTCCGCGTGTTGGCTGAAAAGTCGGCAATCAGTAGGGTTTTCCGCTTGTTAACTCATAAACCCGTTGACGGCAAGCAGTCAATACGGTTTAATGCGCCCCGTTGCCCGGATAGCTCAGTCGGTAGAGCAGAGGATTGAAAATCCTCGTGTCCTTGGTTCGATTCCGAGTCCGGGCACCACTTATTCATACACGGACGTCCACTGACGTCCGTTTTTCTTTTTAAAGTCAACAAACTATATACTTTATCCCCCTCACTGACGTTCACTAACATTCATCAACATCCACATTGCCTTGATGGTATATCTGTTGGTATTGTTAGTTCGATACGTTTTGTACCATCACAGGGAGGGGTAAACGATGGCTCTCACTGATGTCAAAGTAAGAAATGCCAAGCCCGCTGACAAGCCAGTAAAACTCACTGACGGCAACGGTATGCATCTTCTTATTCATCCTAATGGCTCCAAATACTGGCGTCTACAATACCGCTTTGCAGGAAAACAAAAGCTACTGGCTCTAGGGGTCTACCCTGCAGTCTCTCTTGCTGATGCCCGTAGCCATAGAGATGATGCCAGAAAATTAATTGCTGCTGGTATTGACCCCTCCGAAAAGAAAAAATCTGAAAAGGTAGAGCTAAGCGGCGCTCTTGCTTTTGAGTCCGTTGCCAGAGACTGGCATGCAAGCAACATCAACTGGTCAGAAACTCACGCTGAAAGAGTGCTGAACAGTCTTACTAACCATGTGTTCCCTGTTATTGGTAAACGAAACATTACCGACCTCAAAACCCGTGACCTACTTCAACCAATTAAGGCGGCTGAAAAATCCGGGCATCTTGAGATTGCTGCTCGTCTCCAGCAACGCATCACCGCTATCATGCGATATGCTGTCCATAACAGTATTATCGATAGTAATCCTGCTCAGGACTTAGCTGGAGCCATTGCAACAGCAAAACGAGTCCATCGCCCGGCTCTTCCATTCGAACGCATTACAGAGCTTCTAAGCCGCATTGAGAGCTACAGAGGAAGACAGCTAACCCGCCTTGCTGTTCGACTCACTTTACTAACTTTTGTTCGTTCAAGTGAGATGCGTTTTGCCCGCTGGTCTGAAATTGACTTCAAAAATGCGCTCTGGACGATACCTGCAGAACGTGACGAACTTCAAGGGGTGAAACACTCCAGCCGTGGCTCAAAGATGAAAACCCCTCACCTCGTCCCATTAAGCAAGCAGGCTTTAGCCACCCTGAGAGAAATTCGGAAGCTCAGTGGAGATCAGAAAATCATCTTCATTGGAGATCACTATGCCTATAAGCCAATGAGTGAAAACACCATTAATAACGCGCTACGTAAAATGGGCTATGACACAAAAACAGAAGTTTGTGGTCATGGTTTCCGCTCAATGGCCTGTAGTGCCTTGATCGAATCCGGCTTATGGTCAAAAGATGCTGTAGAACGTCAGATGAGCCATCAGGAGCGTAATAACGTTCGTGCTGCTTACATCCATCTTGCTGAACATCTCGATGAGCGTCGGCTAATGCTACAGTGGTGGGCTGATTATCTTAATGCCAATCGAGAAAGAATGGTCAGGCCGTTTGAATTCAATAAATCATCAGTAATGAAATAAAGGGGAAAACCCTTTATTTCACTATAAGATTTCATTGTATTCTATCACTGTAAGGTAGGCTACTAATATATGATTCCATATAATCCCAGTCGGGATTATTATTATTATCAACAGGTAGCATTATGAGTGTGTCTTTCATTTTATCTAAAGTCCATTTCCTACCGTATCCAAATTTTAATTTATTTGCCCTTATAATTGTGCATAAAAAAAGGCCCAACAGAATGTTAAGCTCTTTGTTTTTGAGTGTTAAAACATTAACATCATCAGATGCCCAGAAATCGTTCTTCTGATAGAACGCTTCACCAACGGAACCATTGTAATTAACTGTGATACAATTCCCACGATGAGTTGGTTTATTTTCAATCAACTGCCGCACGCCATTGTTATCAGATATAGCTCCAATGAAATTTAAATTACCTTCAACCATATCTTCCTTTGTTAAACGTTTACCTTTAGAAAATTCAAATATATCTTTCATAGGAAATTCTTTCCATAATGATATATTAATAGGCAAATCATTTTTAACGACCGAAGTTTTAATTTCATTGGAAAATTGGTCCAACTCAACATTATCAACCCAATCAGGGATTGATTCTGGTAATAAAATATCGCCCAGAGTTTTGTTGGCTTGACGACCATAGCTATATTTATATTTGTTCTCACTTATAAGATGAGCATAATATAGCTTCCTAACAAAGCTCATCTCTTTAATTGATGAAAGAACATACAAGTCCCTACCGCTATAATAAGGTTCCTGCTGTACAAAAGTCGATAATACAGACCCACCACCTGCACAGCTAATAGTTCCTGCAGGATTGGGTTTTACATCAGGTAGTGGTTTTACCTTAGCGACAACACCGTTATTTTGAGATGTCCTCGCTACAAAGTTTATGCCAGAACTATGATCAGTTATATCCAGCTTATTCAACTCAAGGTTAACACCATATTTAATGTGGAATAAGTCTTTAACCTTCATGAATTTTACCTTCTTTTACCAGATAAGAAAAATAGTCTCGTACACTTTTTTCAAAATCATCTTGAGTCAATTTTGTATAATCAGTTTTCATATATGCTTCTGCGAGCCATTCGTCTTTATGAGTGACTGTTTTTTTTGCAGAAAGGCCATCAACTTCTTCAGAGTTTTTATACAAAGAAAGCCACTGACTCTTTATTTTATCCCATTGATTATAAACATCTACGCGCCCTAATTTTTTTCTTTTTATGAAACCATCGTCCTTGCAATAACCAAAGAAAGTTTTAACTTTTTCATCATGTGCTTTATGCGCCTCCCAAACCATAACGCATACATTTGTTCCTGTTGGATAGAAAATATCATCAGGCATTGAAAAAACAGCCTTTAAGGTATGCTTTTCAAATAACCGTTTTCGTACATCTTTAAATTTCGTCCCTATAGCACATGACATTGGAACAACTACCGCTGCTTTAGAATTCTTTACAAGGATGTTAAGAAGTTGTTCTACAAACTCTAACTCAACAAGATCTTTTTGTGAGTAAGGAGGGTTTAGAAGACCAGCCGTTAAGCCGACATTATCTTCGACAACATTGCCGTTCTCATCTATTCTAAATTTAGCTGCATCTTGTAATTTTTTGATAGTTTTAGAATTAAAGCAATCTCCGTGTATAATATTGGATTTACCATCTCTACGAATGATCATATTCGCTATGGCTAATACATACAAATCAGGATCTAACTCAATTCCATGCAGTTGGTGCTTTCTAATATTTTCATATTTTTTAGGGTCTGATGTTTTGTGAAACATCTTATTCATAGCTGATACTAAAAAAGAAGCGCTACCACAGCATATATCAGCGACATAGCTATCTTCATTTATCTCAGCTAAATCGCACATGAACTCAGTTAAATGTTGCGGAGTCAGAACGATACCAAGGCCACTGCCATCACCACCGCTATATTTTACGAACTCATGGTAAAAAACACCTAATGCATCTAAAGATGAGTCAGCATTATTCATCATAGGCTTGATTTTCATCTCTAGCTGCTCAATATACCATGAAATAGAATAATCGCATCCAATAGGGATTTGACTAAGCTTTTCATTTTGGCCGATAGACCTAAAAGAAGCTTTAATATTATCTCTCTTGTTTCTCGATATATCACTATCATCAAGGACATTATCAATAGCATTTGTTAATGAAAGTATAATATTAGAAAAACTAGTTAGATTAATATAATCACGAGAGAAGTCTTTATCTTCTAAGGCAATTAGTATACCAGCAATAAATATTGGCTTTTGTTTTTCAGTTACTTTAATGCTGCGAAGTCTATCGTGAAAATCAATTGCCGTATCTCGAATTTCGTCCAAAGAATAACTTTTAGATATTTTCTCTCCGTTGATTGCTTTCCAATAGTTATCGGGAGAAAGAAAAATGTTGTGTAGTTTCTTTTGGAGTGAAAGGGGCATCCTGATTTTTGGGCCAATAATATACATCTACTGATGACTTGTCTTTTTCTGAACCACTAACTCCTACAGCAATGACATTATAATGCTGCTTAAGGAATTTGGCGTAATAAAGCGCACCATCAACTGCAAAAGCGTTTGGCTTATTTAAAAGGGGACTGACATGTTTTCTTGTTTGGCTCTTGCATTCAATAACTAAAATAGTTGAAGGATCATTTTCAAAAGTTATTATGAATTCGGGCTTAGAATTCCCCTTCCCTCCAAGACTATAATTATTTAAGGCACACTCTATAGGCTTCCCTCCTGCTTTAGACAAGGATTCCCTTATTTTCTCAACGTTAGGAACACTGCCTTGGGGATAAACATAGCCAAAGCTATTTGCACCTAATGTAAAGCACATTTCTGTCATTGTTAATTGTTCAGTATAACTTTCTATTTTCATTGATAGTAACCATGAATTATTTTTTCTATTATAACATGAAGTAACAAACAGTCCAACATGCTTTCAAAGCATAAAAAAAACATTAGTTAAATAAACTTTGAAAGTAATCATCAGCCAAGTTATTTTATATCTAAACAACAAATTCTTAATAATGAAGATAATAACTTGACGCCAAGAATGTTTTACATTTGATGTTAAACACTCTAGATATTGCAATATTAGTAGCGATTATAATTATGCTTGTTTGCCAACCATATCCTCAAGAAATCTTTTTCCTCGTAATTTAATTTTTGCTTTAACCTCCGCATTATTACTCGAAGCTTGTAATAACACCCCCAATACATACTCCTTATCGACATCCTCTACTTTACAGCCCAAAGCTTTAGCTACTTCTGCCCCAAGGATGATCTTCAGGCGTGTCTCAGAACTCTTAGTCTGGGATTTTTCCTTACTCTTTAGGCGATTAAGACGCATCTGTGCTGAAGCTATTTTTTGCTTGATGGTTTTTTCTGTTCTTGGCTGTCTGTTTTTATCATCCGTATTCATAATTACTTTTCCTTTTAGTTGTCAAAAACATGAAATACAATTTAAAAAGGAAAAAGTCAAGCCATATGAAGAGGGTTGAATACTTTGCATTCCAGATTAAATTACGCAGCGCGAGATGATTGTTGTAAACAATCAGTAGCTGAACAGGCTTGCCCTGTCAATGATGGGATTCATCCCGAAAAAATGGTGTTTTGGTTTTAAACATGAGATGCCAGTAAGCTCAAAATAAAATTATGCAACACAAACGAGCGCAATCACTAACATTGAATGCCTGACACTCTCCGCGTTACTTATTTTATCAAATCAAGGGAAATAATTTCACCTGTTATTTTTACACTCTGATTTCCGAACCTAACCTGTGAATTGTGCAACATGTAAAAGCGTTTGTTATTTTCACTGTTTTGTCTAATTTTCACTTTCCCGCCTTACGGCGGGAGACTAATTTAACTACTTTTGCCCTTACGGGCGCATTCTAAACACCAAAATCTAATATTATGATCCTACCTCAACCGTTTATCCGATTCTGCCTCAGTTAATTTCACAGACATTAAAACTAGCGTTATTATTTAACTATAGAAAAACTTTATACATTGTCGTTATTTTTAGCTCCTTTAGGAGATATAAAAATAAAGCAATGCCCACCTATACACTGCTACGCAGTGTGTGGGGTCTACCGACGGTTGCCTGCCGCAGGCTAAAAGCAAGGTCAACGTCAACACCAGAGTTTTTCTTGCGAAAAACTAAAACCAGCTGAGTCGCATTGGAGATTTATATTTTAGTTTGATATTTAAATTTATATTGAGGTTGTTTTTATTGTATGGCTATTTTTCATCTTGATTTTAAAATTGTGAAACGAAGTGAGGGGAGATCTTCCGTTGCGAAAGCTGCCTATCATGCTCGTACACGTATAACAGATGAAAGAACAGGTGATACCTATGATTATAGCCGCCGTACTGATTTATACGGACATTTCATATTAGCACCTGTTAATGCTCCAGAACATATCGTAAAAGACTCTACAGCATTGTGGAATGAAGTTGAAAGGGTTGAGCGCCAGAACAATGGACAAACAGCCCGTTATTTCGATGTTGCTATTCCAGCCGAGTTAAATAATGACGAGAAGAAAAAACTTGTTCTTGAATATTGTCAGAAAAATTTCGTTGATAAAGGCATGATTGCCGATATCGCTTTCCACGATCTCGATAGTGATAATCCTCATGCACACGTTATGTTGACATTAAAAACCATAGGCCCGGAGGGTTTTGGTAAAAAAGAAAGAAGCTGGAATGACCGAAAAATGTCTGTCCTTTGGCGTGAATCATGGGCATCAATGGCTAACAGCTATCTTGCTACTGCTGGTTCATCAGAACGTATTGATCATCGTTCTCTTCAGGCCCAGCATGAGAAAGCGTTAGAAAAAGCAGCAGTAGCTTTAGATAATGAAGAAAAAGCGTTATGGCTTGCTAAGGCCGCTGAAACAAATCGTCCTGCAATGAAACGTATCCACAGCGCTAAATGGCGTAGTAAGGCTGCTCAGGAGCAAAGAGCCGCAGAACAGACAGTTCGTGATGCAGCGAAGCAGGAAGCGGTTGAAGTCTATAAAACATTCAGTGAACTTGATCTTGAAATCGTCGTTGATGTCAGAAGCTTCACCGTGGCTGTTCTTGCTGAACCAGAAGAGATCATAATACCTGAAACACGTTCAAGTAGTTCCAATGCTGATGAGCAAAAACCTGTATTGGTTGCTCCTGCACCTCATACTTGTCAGCGTGGTGTTAAATCTTACCGTGATAAAACAAAAGTCAGTAAAGTTGTTGCTGGTATTCAGCCATCAATCAGTGTTTCTGATTCTGGTACAAATACTATTCTGAAAACATCCTCCTCTCAAAACCCAAACAGGGCATCCAGAAGCGCCCCTGAACGAGTTAAGAGGACACAGGCTATTCCACTCAGGATAATATTTTTAAACGCCTCACAACTCTTGTCATAGATTTTTTCAAGCAGAAGTTTGTATGGGCTAAAGCAAACAAAGCTCAAATTGAGCTAATCAGTGAAGAACATGATAAACGTATTGCTGAAAACTACGTCTTTGACGAGGTATTAGGCCGTCATATCTCTCGCACTGAATATGAGAAAAAAGCCAAGTTTAACCAAGATGACTATAAACCAACACCGGATGAGATCAGCCGTTTCCCAAGCCGCCCTAAGAACGAACAGCCGGAAAGCGATCATCGCATGGATCTCATACCACATGCCAGCAAAGATAAAGCCCCACGTATGAGGCCACCGGGATATAGAAAATAAAAGGCCAAATTTAGATAAGATAATGCCAATGAATTTCAATAAGAAACTTCAAAGCCGATTTCCATCGGCTTCAGACTGATGACAAAGTCCTGGCCTGCCGGCCAGGACTTTGATCTAATAAGGTCAGTGCAAAAAACGGACTGACCGCCATGCTCAGAGAACCCGCCCCACAGCAATACCAGTTTGAAATGGTTACCCTCGAAGAACTGGTGCCTGAAGACCACCTGGTGCGCAAAATTGATGCCGCCATCGACTTTGAATTTATCCGCGACACCGTTGCCCACCTCTATTGCCCCAATAATGGTCGTCCCGCCATCGACCCGGTGCGCCTGATTAAAATGATGCTGCTCGGCTACCTCTTCGGTATCCCTTCCGAGCGCCGTCTGGTGAAAGAAATCCAGGTCAATAACGCCTACCGCTGGTTCCTGCGCATGGGCCTGACCGAGAAAGTACCTGACGCCTCCACCCTCAGCCAGAACCGCCTCCGCCGCTTTAACGACAGCGAGGTCTTCCAGCAGATTTTTGACCATATCGTCGAGCAGGCGCTGGCAAACGGAATGGCCAACGGTCGGGTACTGTATACCGACAGTACGCACCTGAAAGCCGACGCCAACCCGCGCAAGGCGGTGAACGAACGGCGCCCGGAAGGGGTGAGCGAGTATCTGGAACAGCTTAACGCTGCAGTGGAGGCCGACCGGAAGCAACACGAAAAAAAGCCGCTGCCCGCCGTAAAAAGCAAGCCAGAAAGCGAAGCCGCCGTTAAGAACACCAAGGTCAGCACCACCGACCCGGAAAGCGGCTTCATGCACCGGGACAACAAGCCACGGGGCTTCTTCTATCTGGACCACCGCACGGTGGACGGGAAACACGGCATCATCATGGATACCCATGTCACGCCGGGCAACGTGCATGACAGCCAACCGTATATCGGCCGACTTGAGCGGCAGATACAACGCTTCGGGCTGGAGCCGGTGGCGGCGGGGGTGGACGCGGGGTACTTTACGGCGGCGGTGTGTCATCTGACACAGGAGATGGGCGTGGCGCTGGTGCCGGGTTACCGCAGGCCGAACAAGGGAAAGAATGCCTATCAGAAAAAACACTTTACCTATGACCCGGAGCGGGATGTGTATATCTGTCCGGCGGAAAGGTTACTGACGTACGGTACGACAGACCGTAACGGCTACCGGCACTACCGTTCGGATGCCCGCTTCTGTGTCGAATGCCCGTTACGAGATAACTGTACGAAAAACAAAAAGGGAGAGAAAACCCTTACCCGACATGTGTGGGAAGAGGCAAAGGAGAAAGCGAATGCGCTGCGGCTGACGAATGGGGACAAAAAGATATATGCGCGGCGAAAGGAAACGGTGGAGCGTAGCTTCGCGGATGCGAAATAACATCATGGTCATCGCTATGCGCGGTTCCGCGGTCTGATGAAAGTGCAGATGCAATGCCTGCTGGCGGCCACGGCGCAAAATATGAAGAAGATGGCGCTGCTGGCGCTGTTTTGTCTGCTGTTACTGGCTGAATGCAGCCTGATAAGGCGCAATAAGAAGCGGATGATGACACTAAACGCGGTGATGGGCTGAAGGCAAAAAATATCGCGCTCGCGACCTACGGTCGCTTATAAAACAAGAACCCCACGGAAAATGTGGGGTTCGTCAGCAATCTGAAACCAGCCTGACGGCTGGTTTTTTGCTTTCTGGAATGCGGACTTTCTATTGAACTGTGCGCTCAGAAACTGCATGTTTCCCTTTCATCGGCGATTCCCTTGTCGTCGCTCTAAAGAGCGCCTATAGCAGGATGCCAGTCCTGTTGATTCATGCCGCCTCCTCATTAATACATTTCACACCGTCGGCGGTACGTATCCAGCGCGGGGCTTTCAGTTCAGCGGCAAAGTACCAGACCAGTTCAGCCAGCAATCCGGTTAGCGTCCGTTCCGCTTCCGGCGGCAGCGCCCGCCCTACCAAAAACTGCGCCAACGTAAGGCAATAGTCACAAAGCAGTTCAGAATCGGGATCAAAATAGGGAGAGACGGCGGGAAGAGTATCAACGGTGAGACTTTCGAGAAGATGGCGCGGAACGGGCTCGTTCAACGTAGGCCTCAGCAGCGCAAGACCGGCGGCAAGCCGTCCGCAGAGCGCCAGCCTCAGCGCCGGATCGTCGCTTTCAATCAGGGTTTCGGCGAAGTTTTCGCAGTGGTCGGCCAGTACAGTGAAATCCGTGGCGGCGCTGAAAGGAACGGTAAGTAACGGGTGAGTTTGAGTGGGGATCGTAGCCATAGTGGCAGCCTCCAGTAAGTGATTGTTTGAACCACCACCGAAGAGACCAATCTTGCGGGTGGTGGAACCGGACGGAGTTGGTCTTACCGGCCTTACTGGACACCGGCGCGTCTTGCGACGCCTCCGTCCGGCCCACCATTGAGATGCAGCCGGATGAACGACATAAAAAAGACGCAAAGCGCGCCATATGTCGCCAGTAAGGAATATACTCAGGAGACCAATCCCGGCGCCTGATTTTGCAGGTGCGGGTAAAAGATACCGCGACAGGGAATGAACGGCAAGGGGGTTATCGTGTTTTTCGTAATATCATGTAGAGTGTTGTTAACTAGTTGAAGTTATTGCGATCGTTCTCGCAATGATAAGTGAGATTCAACCATCATTTCAGAAATGTTATGCAAGATGACACCGATCTTGGTTCTTCTACCCTGTAACGGTAAACTGTGTGCCTTTACAGGAGTTATTAACCAAAGACATCAACGCGACAAGCGTTGGGTATGGATTTCACAGGTAAGCCTATGACCAGTCGTCCCCAAATGATTATCAACGTGTTACAGGCGAATCCTGATGAGCAATTTACTGCTCGTCAATTGGCGCAAAAAATCATCGAAACCTATGCGGATGAGTTGGCTGAAAAACGTAAGAATCCGCGTTTTGCCAGCGATGACGCTTTTTTGAGCCAGATAACGGCAGAGGTAGGCGGTAGCCGCACCGTTAAGGCAAAAGCCATGTGCCCGTTAGTGATGACGCGTGATAAGCCCCGACCGAGGCTGTTTTATTGGGGAGGCGAGCCTGCGGACGGCGCTCAGGTGCAATTGCCTTCTGATATCACCCCGGTACCTTCGGCGGAAACGGTGAGTTTATCTGAACATGCGCTTTATCCGTTGCTGATTGAGTATCTCTCTGAAGAAGAGGATATACTCTGCCGCCGTATCGATGAGAAGCGCTCAAGCAACAACAAAGGCTTAGGGGCCAACCACTGGCTTTATCCCGATATTGTTGCGTTGCAGCCTCTTGATAAGGGCTGGGATACGGTGGTGCAAAACTGTGTCCGCCATAGTGAAGGGCGTTTAACCCGCCTGTGGTCATTTGAAGTAAAACGACAGCTTAACCGTAGCAACGTGCGCGAATGTTTCTTTCAGGCAGTGAGCAATTCAAGCTGGGCGCACTTTGGCTATCTGGTCGCCACCGAGATTAACGAAGATAAGCAGCGCGGCGTTGAGCGAGAGCTTCAGATGCTGTGCGCGCTGCACGGCATTGGGGTGATCCTGCTTAACCCACAGGATCCGGGCAATAGCCAGACGCTGATCCCGGCGCGCGAGCGGACCAGCATCGACTGGCAATCTGTTAACCGGCTGGTGGAAGAGAATAGAGACTTTAAAGAGTTTATCGATCTGGTGGCTGAGTATCACCAGACCGGAAAAGTACATAAGGCGTTGTGGAATAAGTAGCGCATCACTCCCCCTTTGCTCTATACATCAGTGATGGATCATTATTCAAGTTCAGGAAGTATTTATGCATAATGATCAGCACTACAGACAAGTAACGGTGGTTGTTCCTGCTTGGTCTGAAGAGATAGACGCCACACTGCCAGTTAACCGTGTCAAACTGGCAATATGATATTTCATTAATCGGGTATCCTCCTGCCACATAGAACATTCGTTTATATTTTATCTTTAATGTCGCTCTTTAATCGACTTTTACGAAAATAATTAAACCAAACATTGTCCTGTACACAGTCACGTAATATATTGGTTTAATCATTTGT
Source organism: Brenneria goodwinii (assembly GCF_002291445.1). NCBI lineage: Bacteria > Pseudomonadati > Pseudomonadota > Gammaproteobacteria > Enterobacterales > Pectobacteriaceae > Brenneria > Brenneria goodwinii. The sequence continues at coordinate 3,612,150 of NZ_CP014137.1, forward strand.
TTTTTTGTCGATCAAGAGGCGACATTTGGCAAACTATCTAAACTGGTTGATGCAAAACACCTTACCCGGTCAGGTGCTTCTCCAGTCATGGCTTACCTGCAACGGCATAGACCGTAAGCTCTCTTACCGCTATGTACAGAACGACTGGCTCAGGCGGATCGCGCATGGCGTTTACTGTCGGACGGGCCGTGAACCAGACTGGGTCGATGCGGTTTCTTGCCTGCAAACGCAGTGGGAAAAACCGGTGCGGGTGGCAGGGCTGACCAGTCTTGCGCTACAGGGCCATGCTCACTATACCGAACCGGGCAGGCCGCAGGTCTGGCTCACGCTCCCGGCTTACGTCAAGCTACCGGGATGGTTCGCCACCTTTAAACAATCCGCCACCTTTGTCACGCTATATACGTCGGGCCTGTCCGCTGATGTAACACCATTCACTACAGAACTGAAAATCGGCGATCGGAGATTAATGGGCAGTTGCCCGGAACTTGCCGCGTATGAAATCGCCAGCGGCGTTCCCGCACAGATCTCGTTTGAACATGCCGACACTCTGTTTCAAGGGCTGAACCTTCTCAGCCCTCGTAAATTACAGGCGCTGCTCTGCGCCAGTCATTCGATTAAAACCAATCGGGTGGTGCTCTATCTCGCGCAACGCAACGGACATCCTTATTTTCAGTATCTCGATCAACACCGCATAGAAACAGGTGCAGGAAAGCGGCAAATCGTCTCTGGCGGCTGGCTGGAACCGGATTATCAGATCACTGTCCCCAAGGAATTTAAACCAGAAGGAGTCGAAGATGGATCAGCGTGATATTTACGCCCGACAGGTCAAGCTGTTGATGACGGCTCTGCCGCATGTAGCGAGAGAGTCCTGTTTCGCGCTGAAAGGCGGTACGGCAATTAATTTATTTGTGCAGAATTTCCCTCGTCTATCGGTAGATATCGATCTGGTTTATAAAACCTTCATGGACCGCGATACCGATCTGTCGGCCATCAATGACGCCTTAATGCGTATTACGGAATCGCTGAACGGCAGAGCGGGGATCACAGCTATTCGGCAGGAGAATAAAGCCGATGAAAAGCGCATCATCGTTAATACCATTGATGCGCAGATAAAGATTGAAGTCAGCCCGGTCTGGCGTGGATTGCTGTTGCCACCAACAGAGATGCCAGTATGCGAGCAGGTGGAAATGGAATACGGTTTTACCACCATGAATGTCGTCTCACTGGCGGATCTTTACGGCGGAAAAATCTGCGCCGCACTCGATCGTCAGCATCCGCGCGATCTGTTTGACGTACTAAATATGCTGGAGAAACCGGGCCTGACACGCGAGATCTTTGACGGTTTTCTTTGTTATCTGGCAGGGCATCCTCGCCCCATAGCCGAACTGCTGGCCCCAAACTGGGACACGGCGCGGATCGCCACGCTGTACCAGCAGGAATTTTCAGGAATGACGCAGCAAGAGACTTCTCTGGAATCGCTTTTATCAGTAACGACTCTACTGCCGCAGGCGTTGAAATCTCATTTTACCGCTCGGGATCGTCAGTTCTTACTCAGTTATAAACAGAATCACCCTGACTGGTCGCTGTATCGTTATCCTGATATTCAGCATCTCCCGGCCATTCGCTGGAAACAGCGTAACTTAGCGGCGCTGAACGCTAAAAATGCGGCTAAATTTACAGCGGCGGTGAACAAGCTTGAGAGGATTCTAGAACAGTGCTTTTGATCAGGGTTCAGAGGGACTAGATTGAGCCATGATGTTTAATTATCTCAACCGAACTCTGCCGACATCTCAAAAAAAACAATAAAATTACAAGTTAAATCAATAAATTAAATATATCCATTTCAATGAATTATCTCAAAAACACCTAATTCACATGTCGTCCCTTCGTTTAGCACCACGATATGTGGACTTAAGGCCGTTATGTGTGGACCTAACTCCGCACATAACGAAACGGTTCACCGCCAACACACCGATTCATCGTGATAACCATCACAAAAACAAAGCGATTTTTTATGGGGGCTTTAGTGGGGGCTCTGTTTCAATAATTTCGCAATTAAACCAATAATAAACAGGATGTTAATCGTGAATATGTTCCCGAGTCCGCACCTTTCCTTTTTTATGCTTCCTTATAAATCACTATATGTATTTAATTCAATCAGTTGGCGTGAAAATCTTTTCCGATGCGTTTTGATTTATCCCTTCGTATCCGGAAAAATTGGGGTCAGATTGCGGGTCGTTCAGTTCGATGAACGAAGGAGACCCTCACATGGCCCTGAATGACAGTAAAATCCGCGCAGCCAAACCTCTCGCAAAATCCTACAAACTTACCGATTCGCAAGGTCTGTACCTGACGGTATCCGCCAGCGGCGCTAAGTTATGGTATTTCCGCTATCGCCTCGGCGGTAAGGAAAACCGTCTGGCCTTTGGTCCTTACCCTCAGACTACGCTGTCGGAAGCCCGCGAAAAGGGCGACGCGGCGCGTAATAAGCGTCCCGCGTTCGGTGATCGGCGTCAGTCGTCCACGTCCGTTTCCCCGTAGTAATCCCGCAACCGCTTTCGCAGCACCAGTATCGCTGCCGCCTCCGCCTGCGATTTTTCCTTACGGACCAGCTCACGTTTAAGTTGCTTGATCTCTTTCTAGCTTTGTTTCAACGCAACCCGGTCATCCACTGAAGGCACCTGAAGAAAAGTCTGTTTCCACTGGGTGATTTGCTCTGGATATAGACCTTTTTCACGGCAGTACGCCACAATATCGGCCTCACTGAGTGTGTCGGTCTCGATAATCACGGCCAGGCGGCCACTGTTCGCTGTTTTTGTCTGCACCCGGCACTGGTTTCCCCTCTACTTTTGCCTGACTACGCCAGTTATGCATCAGCCATCAGTTATACATCAGCCATAGATATGGTGGATGAATATTCATCTTTTCACTTTAATAATATGATTTAAATCATCATTAAGCTCATCAAGCTTCATTTGTATCCTTATACTTTCAGCCTTACTTAAAATATAGATCATTTTATAATAAGGATATGAGTCCAAGCATGACAAGCGATATGAACTTATATTGTAGCCATCAAAAATAAATGCCCTGTAATCCTCATCCGAGACTTTAATAAACCTTGCATCTTTGTCACTGCCAAATGTTTTATATCCGCCACCGCAATAGAACCCCTCTGAAGAATCAAATTCTATAGATTGCCTAATGACATAGGTATCAACAACTACATGATATTTAAAATAACAAGCGCCAATAGTGATAATCAATAAGACTAAAGGAATAGCAACAGGTATTGAATCGTATTTTATACATAGCTTAACGGTTTTCTTACCACCGGTTACATTAAATTCCTTCTCAATCACTTTATTTTCAAATAAAGTTATAAAAATATAAATAAAACCAGAAAAAAGAAAGGACACAATAATCATTAAAATAATAAAATAAGCATATATTATAGTTCGAGACGAAGCGTCACTATAAGTCAAATCCATATAATTCATTGTGTTATTTCTCGCCCAAGAAAGTATACAATAGGCGATAAAAACTGAGATAAGTCGAGCCACCCAAATGATTCTTCCCTTATCTTTTTCGAAATACCCATTCGAGTTAGATATATAAAAGTAAGCTGAAAGAAACATTACAGAAATTGAAAAAACAAGAAATGAAATTGCAATATCATAACAACCTACCACTTCCATGAGAAATAAGAAGGACAGCATTAACACTCCGGATATATACATCGAAACAAGAGATTTATGATATCTACTCAATTTTCTCGTTCTTTTTCTTCTACTCGTACCAGCCCCAGATACATTGCTTATTATCCAGAACCGAGGGAACATAAACATTGAAATAATTATCAGTGTAATTATTAAGATAAATAATGGTAGAATTTTAGAGTCGGGAGGGCACAATAAAGACAAGGTCAAAAAAACAAACAATACATAATGACTATAAATTGATTTAGGCGGTTTTATCTTCTTATCTATGTTGTACATATTATAATCACCATCAAAGATTAGATTGTTCAGCTAAAATGAAATTTTTAGCTTTATTGCTGTAGCAATGTGCCCTTAAAATGTATGAATATCGAGTAGTACGATGCTTGTCCATTCCAAAAAGTCATTCAATATTAATAACATTGCCCAGGGATAAATACGACGACCAATGCTTTTGATCTGTCCCTGAAATTATTCCCACCTAATTACGCCGCCATTTCATAATCCACCGGCGTTTGATAACCCAACGTTGAGTGCCTGCGACGGCGATTGTAAAATACCTCAATATAATCAAACAGGGCGTTCATCGCCTGCTCTCTGCTGCTAAATGCTTTACCCTGCATAGTTCCGTTTTCAACGTGTGGTAGAAGCTTTCCATTACTGCATTATCATAACAGCAGCCTTTCCCGCTCATTGAGCAGAGTAAGCTATCGTTTTTCAATACCTCCTGATACCGATGGCTGGCGTACTGGCTCCTTCTGTCCGAATGCACAATAACCTTCCCTGTCAGTCCGCGCTGTTTTATCTCCATCTCCAGTGCATCAATCACCGTCGCCAGATAGAGCCAGCCTTCTTCCGTGCGAATCCGAAGCCCACGCGATATTCGTCGCTGACAGGTTAAACGCCCGGTTCAGCAAATTGGGCACGACCGGATAATCATGCCGGCTATTGATCGTCACTTTATAACCAACCTGATTCGCCGCTTTCGAGCAGCGATGCAACGGCTCTGCACTTGAACTCCGGGGTATATTGTTGTCTTGACATAGAAGCGCATCACCTGTCTGAGAAAGTGAATAAAACGCTGTTCCCTCAGATCCGTATCAATGGCGAAAATTATCGGCTGATGACCACGGAACTATCGAGCGTTCCCGTTGAAGTCATTGGCGAAATGATCGCAGATCTAAGCGACTCAGCCAATGAGATCAAGGATGCTATTAATCTTATGTTTTGGAAGATTTGAAAGAGATTTAATGCTTTCATATCAAGCCTAATGCATAGCGTCCCTTATGCTTAAATATAAGTAGTAGGCAACAAGAGCTCCAAAAGTGAATGGTCCTGTTTGCCGGGATACTTACAGTTCAAACCTACCCCCCGCCACAAATACAGCACGGTAGAACTTTCTCCAGCAAATCGGCCTTCAGGACGCACCGGCAACATACTTAATACAGAACGGCAAAGTGTGGATCAGATCACGGATATTTATTTTGACAAGTGAAATAAATACTGGGTGTTTATTAACAGTGCTGATGATCATGAAAAAAACGTATCAAGGGTTATTACTTACTTTTTCTTTATATTCAATTGGCGCCGTAGGCGCTATCCAGGGACCAATTAACGTAACCGGCGGCATGATAGAAGGTAAGCTATCCGCTGATAAGCAGCTGTCTATATTTCAGGGCATTCCTTATGCGGCGCCGCCCGTAGGTGAATTAAGGTGGAAAAAACCACAACCTGTAAACAAATGGAGCGGTGTTAAAAAGACGGACACTTTTGCCGCAGGCTGTATGCAAAAAGTGGTGACAGGCGACAAACTTCCCTGGACATCTGAATTTTTACATCAGGGTCCGATGAGTGAAGATTGTCTATACCTCAATATTTGGAGTCCAGCTCAATCCGATAAAGATAAACTGCCCGTTATCGTATTCATTCACGGCGGCGGATTTGTTGAAGGTTCGGGCAGTGTGCCAATCTATGACGGTGAGAATCTTGCGCGAAAAAATGTGATTTTTGTGAACATTAATTATCGGTTAGGCGTCTTCGGTTTCCTTACTCTTGAAGAACTGACGAAAGAATCAGGCAGCTCCGGTAACTACGCGCTTTATGATCAAATAGCGGCGCTTCATTGGATAAAAGACAATATCGATAAATTCGGCGGCGATAGTAATAATATTACGATTATGGGGCAATCCGCGGGGGCTAATTCGATTGTTGTTTTAAATGCATCGCCTTTAGCTCGCGGTTTGTATAATAAGGCCATCATGGAAAGCGCCCCTGGCAGCACCATCTCTAACTATGGCATCCGCCCGGCTGAGAGCCTGGGCATTCCTTTAGCCGATGCGGAAAGAAAGGTTTCTCAATGGGCTAAATCCAACGGCTATTCATCCTTAAGCGATCTGAGGAACGCGCCGGCTAATCAGTTGGTTGAAAAATTCGCGATCAATACGCCAATAAAGGGCGCAGTCATTGATGGCGCATTATTGCCGATGCAAATAGCCGAAATTTACAAAAAAAACAGACAGAATGATGTCCCTGTCCTGGCTGGCATGAATAAAGATGAGAGAGGAAGTGAGTCAGATTATGGCAAATGGAATGTAAACGATCTCGATTCTTATGCTAAAAAATACTATGGCGAACACCTGAATACATTTCATGCCTTATACAAGGCGGATGATAGCCATGATGTTGCTGTCGTCCAAAAAGATATTCTGCGGGATGAACGTCTTTACGCAATGAAATGGATGGCTCACCTTAGGATCCATTATGGCAATCAGCCAAATTATTTATACTTTTTTGGCAAAGCGATTCCCTGGCAGGAACATCCAAACTTTGGCGTATTCCATTCAAGCGAATTACCTTATGTTTTGAACAATCAGTCGAAACTCAATCGAAAATGGGATGCTACCGATAAAGCTCTGGGAAACGTGATGTCCTCCTATTGGGTCAATTTTGCAACCAGCGGCAACCCCAATGGTCACGGTTTACCCGTATGGAAGAGTTACAGCCAGAATGAAAAATCCGTTATCTGCCTGGATAAAGACATCAATATGTGTAATTTACTAAATAAAGACAAAGAAGATTTAATAGCCGGAAAAAAAGAAAGTCTATAATAGATTGTAGAAATCATCGACACATTAAATTAATGTTCAATAGCCATCGTTTTATTATCGATGGCTATTTTTCGTTCTCTCACCTGTTCCATCCGGGTATTCATGCAAGCCCAGCGCATCAGTTGCTTTTTTTATTGGCGACGTTTAATTTTCACAATGCCAGAAAGGGTTTATAGCTGACCGATTCCCCTGATTCCTCATTCTAGGCACACGATGAACTTACCGTGAGGTGTGCATGTTTTTCTCATCTTCAGCGTCGCTCCTGCTTGTTTGTCTGGTTGGCGCTTCAACGTTGTATCAGTACCACTCAGGCATCAGGTCAGGAGCCAGACTCATGTTCTCTTGACCACCGGCAATGCCAAGATCCGCATCCCGGTTTTTGATGGACTGCATCGCTAAATGAATAGCTTTCAGGCCGGATCCGCACACTTTATTTATGGTCATTGCAGGAAAAGGTAGTTGTCATTTATTGAAAACAGCATTAAATTAAACTCCAACGTTGTAGTTGTTTTTGATGATGAAGGAATTGAGATATGAAGATCAGCATTGTCATTTGCGGATACGGTCGGTCATTTCAGAGGCCATGACGCGATAGGACCCCGCGGCATCACGTAAATTCTTTAATCTTCTTTCAGGTAACCCCTATGCCACTCCAAACTTGCTGGAGGCTTACGCCGCTGTTTGCCGTTTTAATTTTGGCCGGCTGCGCCTCCAATAATCATATTGCGCCTCAATCGTCGCTGCTTGATACGCGACAGCTTCATCTGCAGCAGGCAAAAGCCCGTTCTCTGACCCTCGGTCCACAGTGGTGGCGCACTCTTAATGACCCGCAGCTCGACAATCTGATGACCACCACGTTGCAAAACTCGCCATCGTTACGCCAGGCAGCAGCCCGCGTGCGTGAAGCGCAGAGCGTGATGGGAGAGGCCGATGCGGCCAACGGCCCTTATCTGGATTTGAACGGTTCAATGCGACGTGAACGTGTGGCGAAAAACACGATCCCGCCGTTCCTGACCCGCTATCCCGAAGCGCCGATTTACGACAACAGCAACAGCCTCGGGCTGAATCTGAGCTATGAATTTGACTGGTGGGGTAAATACCGCAATCAGGTGAATGCCGCGCAAGCACGGGTGGATTCCACCCGTGCCGAACAGGCGGAAGCCGCGCTGACGCTAACTTGTTCGATGGCGTCAGCCTATTATCAGTTGCAGGCTAATCTGGCTTTGCAGGACGTCCTGCAACAGGAAGTGGATAACCATCAGCGCCTGGTGGATTTGCGTAAAGCGCAGTATCAAGCCGGTGTGTACGGTATTGAAATCCCACAACAAACGCGGGCTCAGGCCGACAGCGCCAAACAGCAGATCATCGTGCTGTCGTCACAGACCGAACAACTGAGACATCAGCTTTCCGCACTGGCCGGACGCGGCCCGGATGCGATGAGCGGGCTGCACGCCGTTACGCTGCCCTCGCCCGACGCGCTGTCACCGCAAGGCGAATTGACGCTGGATTTACTGGGCAAACGTCCTGACATTACCGCACAGCGCGATCTGGTGGAATCCTATTCCCAGCGTGTCAGCGCAGCGAAAAAAGCGTTTTATCCAAGCCTTTCTATCAGCGCCTTTGGTGGTCTGACGACCACCCACTACGGAGGCGTCAGCCCGAATCTTCTGGAAGCCGCCAGTAAAGCCTGGAACATCACGCCGGCCATTTCGCTGCCGATTTTCCACGCGGGAGCTTTGCGCGCCAAACTGGGCGAAGAGTCCGCGTTATTTGACCAGGCCGTCGAGTCGTATAACCAGACCATCCTGAACGCCATCCGGCAAACCGCGGATGCCATCACCCTGTCGAAAAGCGGTGCCGAACAATTGCAGCAGGCGTCTTCTGCCGCGAAATCGCTTGAAGCGGTGTATCGCGTTGCGGATGCAAGATACCGCGCCGGCATCATCGGAAGGGATGAGCTCTTAAGCAGCCAGTCAGCGTTTCAGCAACAACAACTGGCGCAACTTCGCGCCGGCAGTCAGTTGATGCAGGCAAAAATCCGTCTCATCCGTGCGCTTGGGGGCGGCTATCAGGCCCCCACAGCGGAGCAAAAATCATAATAAATAGACACATGTGGAGAAGATCATGAGCGCAAATGCCGACACTCAGGCAACACAGCAAACTCAGAAGAATAAAAAGAAAACGCGGAAAATCGCGATGCTCTTGTTAACCGGGATTTTCATTATTATCGCCATCGCCTATCTATTTTACTGGCTGCTGGTTTTACGTCATTTCGAGTCTACTGATGATGCGTATGTCGCCGGTAATCAGATTCAAATTATGGCTCAGGTGTCGGGCAGCGTGACCGACGTCAACTTCGACAGCACCGACTTGGTGAAAAAAGGCGATGTGCTGGTGTCTATCGATCCGACCGATGCGGAACAGGCTTTTGAGCGCGCTAAAACGGCGCTGGCAAACAGCGTGCGTCAAACGCATCAGTTGATCATTACCGGCAAACAGTATCAGGCGAATATCGCGCTGCGTCAGACGCAATGGCAACAGGCGCAAACCGACCTGAAACGCCGCGTTACGCTGGGGAATGTCGATGCGATTGGCCGTGAAGAGTTGCAACACGCCCGTGATGCCGTGGAAACGGCTAAAGCGCAATACGATGTCGCCGTTCAGCAATACAACGCCAATCAGGCGATGGTGCTGAATACGCCAGTGGCTCAGCAGCCGCAGGTTTTGCAGGCCGCCGCTCAGGTTCGTGATGCATGGCTCGCCCTGCAACGTACCAAAATCCGCAGTCCGATTGATGGCTTTGTGTCGCGCCGCGCCGTACAGATTGGGCAGCGGATCACGCCGTCCACCTCTTTGATAGCCGTTGTACCGGCCCATCACATTTGGGTTGATGCCAACTTTAAAGAAACGCAGTTGGAAAATATACGCATTGGTCAGGGGGTCACCGTCGTCAGCGATATGTACGGCGATAACGTAAAATATTCCGGCAAAGTGGTCGGTATGGACATGGGCACCGGCAGTGCGTTCTCACTGTTACCTGCTCAGAACGCCACCGGTAACTGGATCAAAGTGGTTCAGCGTCTGCCGGTACGTATTGAGTTAAACGATCGGGACGTAGCGCAACATCCGCTGCGCATCGGTTTATCCGCGCTGGTCACAGTCGACACCCAGAATCGGGATGGTCTGGTGCTGGCGAATACCGTCCGTACAGAACCGCTGTATCAGACATCCGCTCTGACGCTGGACCTGGCGCCGGTCAATGCCATCATTGCCGACGTTATTCATGCCAATGCAGGCTAAAATCTCTGGAGGCCTCTGTGGCAAATAAACCGCTGGTAGGTGCCCCGCTGGCTTGGATGACGGTGGCGTTGTCTATGGCCACCTTTATGCAGGTTCTGGACTCGACGATCGCCAACGTGGCGATCCCAACCATTGCCGGGAATCTCGGCGCCTCGAACTCTCAGGGCACCTGGGTCATCACGTCATTCGGGGTGGCAAACGCCATCTCGATCCCGATCACCGGTTGGCTGGCAAAACGCATCGGTGAGGTCAAACTATTCCTGTGGTCGACCGGGCTGTTTGCCGTCGCCTCCTGGCTGTGTGGTATGTCCAGCAGCCTGGGAATGCTGATTTTCTTCCGTGTGGTACAGGGGGTGGTGGCGGGTCCGCTGATCCCGCTGTCGCAAAGTCTGTTGCTGAATAACTATCCGCCGGCCAAGCGAAGTACCGCGCTTGCGCTCTGGTCGATGACGGTGATCGTCGCCCCGATTTGCGGGCCGATCCTCGGCGGATACATCAGTGATAACTATCACTGGGGCTGGATCTTCTTTATCAACGTGCCGATCGGCATTGCGGTGGTATTCCTGACGCTGAAAACGTTGAAGGGCCGCGAAACCGCGACGCAGATCCGCCCGATCGACTGTGTCGGCTTAATGCTTCTCGTTCTGGGCATCGGCGCATTGCAGGTGATGCTCGATCAGGGTAAGGAGCTCGACTGGTTTAACTCGACCGAAATTATCGTGTTGGCAATCGTGGCGGTGGTCGCGCTTTGCTTCCTTGTGGTCTGGGAACTGACGGACGACCACCCGATAGTCGATCTATCGTTGTTTAAATCGCGAAATTTTACCATCGGCGTGCTATGTATCAGCCTGGCCTTCATGCTCTATGTCAGCTCTCTTGTATTGCTGCCGCAGCTATTGCAGGTGGTCTATGGTTATACCGCTACTTGGGCGGGGCTGGCATCGGCGCCGGTCGGGATATTGCCGATTCTGATATCACCGGTTATCGGCCGCTTTTCGCACCGTCTGGATATGCGCAAGCTGGTGACGTTCAGCTTTATTATGTACGCCTACTGTTTCTTCTGGCGTGCGTATACGTTCGAACCGGAGATGGATTTTGGCGCTTCCGCATGGCCGCAGTTTATTCAGGGGTTCGCCGTGGGTTGCTTCTTCATGCCGCTGACCACCATTATTTTTTCCGGGTTAGCGCCGGAACGTATGGCGGGGGCATCCAGTTTGTCGAACTTTATCCGTATTCTGATGGGGTCAATCGGTACGTCGATTACCACGACGATGTGGTCAAACCGAGAGTCGCTGCATCATGCACAGCTAACGGAAAACATCACGCCGTTTAATCCGGCGGCGACACAAATCTATCAGCAACTCGAAGGCAGGGGCATGAGTCACCAGCAGGCATCCGGCTGGATAGCGCGAGAGATCACCAATCAGGGGCTGATTATTTCGGCCAACGAGATCTTCTGGTTATCCGGAGGGGCGTTCCTGGTACTGCTGATATTAATCTGGTTCGCCCGTCCGCCGTTCAGCAGCGGAGGCGGCGGCGCGCACTGATGCCTGCTGCCTGAAAGCCAAAACGGACGCTCAATGCGTCCGTCATCGGCATTCCGACTTTTGAAAGATTTCAGGCGTCACTTCCCGAATAAGCGCTCATGAATCCAGCCTTTATTCGTCAGCAGAAATACATCTGTTCTTTTCACCGGCTGACTTTCTGAAGCCAGATCTTGCTTTAACTGTTTGTTAATTTCCAGCAGTTCTGGTGTTTTCGCCCAGTCAGGAACATCAGTAACCATATATGGAAAGGAGACCTTTCTCTGCCATTACATGAAGCATTCCTGGAAGGTTATCAAAATAAAACCCATCCGTTTTCATTGGAAAGTTTGCTTTGCTGTAACAATTAGCATACTTCGTATCAAGATATTGTTGTGCTGCAACCTTGAATTTATCTTCATTTGCCTTCTTCGGATCGTTACATCCTGTCAATGCAATTAAGAGACTCGAAACCAAGACCGTTATTTTTAACTTAAAAAACATATCATTAACCGCCTTGTTAACCATCAAATCCTATTTGGCAATGACTTACTTATCAATCTTTATCGATTAAATCAGCTCCGTCTTTGGCCGGAATGTTATCGGCAATCTTTTTAACCTGCCGATAAATATTAAACATCAGGATAATCATCTCACAACCTACGCGTAAACCGATGACACTGAAGATAAAACCAATTATTCCAATAATAGGATTAGAAATCACCCCGATAATGCCGCCAATAACCGTAAAGGCAAGTAATAACCAGTAGACAACTTTGATGATCCTAGGCGTAATCATTTCATCAAAGTCCAACCACATCTTTATTACGTTTCCCATATAACTCTCCTTTGTTAAAAACAATAATTTTATCTAAAGCTGTATTTAAAGCTGTTATTTTTACTATAGTGTCAGAAAAATAACATACTGAATGCAAGAACATGCCGATTATGCCAGATATAACTGGCGTCATTCAATCATTTAAATAATAGCTTTACCATTACAATAACATGAAATAAATTCATACCATTACATTAATGAGCAATAAAATAATATTAATTATTAATGAATGGAAAATAATTTTCCCGTCATTCTTCACGAAAATCGAAAAGCCGCCGGGGTCAACCACCGGACGACCCGCTGCACCGGGATGTTCAGGTCGATTTCCATCGTCAGTGCCGCCCCCGGTTAAAATCTGCCACCGCACTAAACGAGCGAAAACATCTGACACATCCCCGCGCATCATGCATAAAACCCGTAGACCAGCTCTCAATACTTGCACTTGAGAATGAGTATCAATTGTAATAATGTGTCATGATGATTTCCAGGATGGCAGCGTTCTGCAGGAAGTCGGCCAGGGGCACGCCATTTACCCGAATGATAGACGGTATGAGGCAGTGAAATGTTTCAAGAGGATTCCCGCGTGGGTTTTCCAGCGTCAAGGACAGGCAAGCCGGTGCCGGATGGCGCCGCGGGTCGGTGTGATGAAATGCCCCGGAATCAGCGTATTCTGGTCATTGAGGACGATCCCATCTTTGCCGGCGTATTGCAGAACCATCTTAGTCGCGTCGGGTTTGACGTCACGCTCAGCGCCGACGGGCGGGAAGTCCTCCCTCTGTTGTGCCGCAGACAATTTGATCTCCTGCTGATGGACATTCTTCTGCCTGGCGGCAACGGCCTGGAAATCCTGTCCCTGCTGCGCGCCACTCACAAAACTCCCGTCATTCTGATGTCGGCGCTGGGTTCCGAGCACGATCGGATCGCCGGCTTCCTCCAGGGCGCGGATGATTATCTGCCCAAGCCGTTCAGCATGGCGGAACTGGAGGTGCGCATCGCCGCGGTACTGCGCCGGGTCGCGTATGAACGGGACGCGGCGCAACATCCGCCGCATGGCGATGCGCACCTGCATTGCGACGAGCGCAGACAGGATGTCCGGTGTGGAGAACGATGGGCGGAACTAACGCCGACCGAATACCGGTTGCTGGCGATTCTGCTGCGCAGCAAAGAAGAAGTGCTGAGCAAGGCGTTCCTCTATCAACAGGTGCTGCACCGCCCGTACACGCAATATGATCGCGTGCTCGATATGCACGTCAGCCACCTGCGCCGCAAATTGCAGGCGATCGGCTATGTGGATCGCAGTATCGACGCCGTCTGGGGCAAGGGTTATGTGCTGAAAAAAGCAAGATGAGACAAGCCGCAAAATGAATATTCCCGATAGACACTCCCTGCTCTGGAAACTGGTGGGGATCATTACGTTGTTCTGTTTCCTGCTTATCGGCCTTTATACGCAGCAAAGAGAACTTCTATTACAGCGCACGGCATTCATTGCGGACCGCGACAAGGTAACGCTGCGCGCCTACGCGCACGAGGCGGAAGAAATCTGGCGGCAGGAAGGCGCAGTTGGGGTGGCGAGTTTCCTCGCCAGGCTGCGCGATCGGGAAAACGTATGGGCGGACGTGCTTGACGAAGGCTCGCGCTCCGTGACCGGGCAGCCTTTACGGGGACGTGCGCGCGTGCGCGTCAATTTTATGCGCGAGCTGGACTGGAGCGTGGGGCGGCCGTTCGACAACGATTCCGCGACCATATTCATCCCCTTCGCGGACGGGCGGCACCGCCTGGTTATGGAGTTGCCGTGGCATATGAATCCGCGCCGTCATTTCGCCATGTTGACCAATCTGCTGCATCTGCTGCCGATAGTGCTGTCGATGCTGCTGGGAGTGCTGCTGTACCGCATCTTCATTCCGCCGCTTTTTCGCCTCAGCGCAAAGGCGCGCTGCTTTGGCGCCGGCAATTTTGCGGCGCGGATCGGCTCGCCGATGATCCAACGCCAGGATGAGATGGGTACGCTCGCCAATGCTTTCGACCACATGGCGGATCGGCTGGAAAACACCATCGAATTCCAACGCACCTTGCTGCACAACCTATCCCATGAGTTGCGCACGCCGCTCAGCCGCCTACGCGGTCTCAACGAAAAGACGCAGGACAGCGAGATATTGCGCCAGCGCCTCGGCTATGAAATCGACGCTATGGAGCGCCTTATCGGCAACACGCTGCAATTCATTCGCTTGAACACCGAAACGCCCGACCTTCCGCGCGAGGAAGTGGATGTCGCCATGCTGTGGGACATCATCAAAGCCGACGCCTGCCTGGAAAGCGGTTGGGACGCGTCGCGCATCCGCCGTTCGCTGGAGCCGGAGGAGTGCCTGGTGCAGGCCAATCTCAGCGGCCTGGGGCAGACGTTGGAAAATGTCCTGCGCAATGCCATTCGCCATTCGCCGCCCGACGGGACCGTTTCCCTGTCCGCCCGGCGCGAAGGCGACGTCTGGCGCATCGAGGTGCGGGATCAAGGGCCGGGCGTGGCCGAGGACAAACTGCAATACATCTTGCTGCCCTTTGCCCGCCTCGGCCAGGCCCGCGTGGGCGACGGCGGCTTCGGCCTGGGCCTGTCCATCGCACGCAGCATGATCGCCCTGCAGGGCGGAACCCTGTGGGCCGAAAACGCCCATCCCGGCCTGCGCATTTGCATGACCCTGCCCGCTTATCCTCCAGTTTCTGCCCCGCGGAATATGCCCGCTGCGGCCGATTGACTCCCGTTCGCGGCACCGCCGCATAATTATGCTTCCCCCTATGCCTCCCCGTCAGCGTGAAAACCACTAGTCCGCGGCCAATGCGGGCGCCCCGAGCAAGAGCAATGACACCGTCGCGGACAGACAAAGACACATCCAGACATATATAAACGTATATTTTGTAAATTTATTTACACTGCCTTAATGCAAATGCATATCATTTGGAAAATTATTCGCCGGGGCCGGTTAGCGCAAAAGGTTTGCTAACGGGGTTCAACCGGTCCGGCGCGCTGGAAATGGTGTTCTAGGTAACCTGTTCTATGTAAACAATTATTTCAACTCTCACACACTCTCTCTAGAGGTATTGTCATGAAAAAGTTGTTATGCATTACCGCAGTCATATCACTCTCACTGAGCGCCGGGCTTCAGGCGCAAACGTATAGCGGATTCGCGACCACCATCGCGGGTGGCGCCGACGGCACCCGCCAGGCTCAGGGGATCGTCGATATCAGCTCCGATGACCTGAATACGGTGGTGGTCAATGGCGTCACGATCGATGCTACCGTCCCGGAGATTGGCGCTTGGCCCGCCATCGATGACACTGATGCCGTATTCATCTACGGCATCAACGTGGCGCAGAAGAAGTTCCTGTATGCGAGCAAGGATGAGGCATTTAACTACCTGAAGATCGGCAGCTATATCAGTCGCATCACCAACGCGGGCCAGATCGACACCGTGTTCGTGCAGGGCGAGGCCACGCCGGCATCGGCGGTGCCGCAGACCGGCACCGCATCCTATGAGGGCGGAGCGGTGGTCGGCCAGATCGTGGGCAGCGGCAGCAGCGGCGCCAGGGTGACGACCGGCGCGTCGTTCGATGTCGACTTCGGCAACAAATCGCTGGCAGCTACCATCGCAGCCGACGGCACCGTGCTGACCAACGACCTGACCTTTAACGCGGCTATCGCCGGCAACGGCTTCTCCGGCACCAACGGCGACTTCTCAACCCAGGGCCAATTCTACGGCCCGGCCGCGCAGGAGCTGGGCGGCGTATTCCAGGATAACAGCGCCAATATCGTCGGCGCCTACGCCGGCAAACAGTGATCCGCGCCAGGTAGCATCCGCCCGGAATCACGGGCGGGCAGAGTTGTCGGGGGCTATGGCCCCCGTTTTTTTCCAAAGAATTTTGCTGCGCGTATTCCGGCCAGGCTGATGGAATTTGCCGATGCGGCCGGGGACGTCAATCGCCGATCCGATAAACACAACGGTGGCCAATAACAATGAACAAGCATTTAACAGTGAGAAAATTTTTTCTGACCGCTATCGCGCTGGCGGCGCATCTGGCGCTGAGCGCATGCAGCACCAGTGATGAGGTGGTCTTCAATACGGGCTCGCCCACGACCGGCGGGGGCGGCGACAATAACGACGACGGCCTGGTCTATAAGAAAGATAGCATTCCCGCCGACGCCCTTACGGTGTCCGGCAACTATGTGGAAAGGAATGGCGAGGGGGGCGATATCGGCGCCATCACCGATACCACCCACGCCATCGCCGGCAGTCGGGCCACTCTCACCGACACCTACTCTATCGTGCAGGCCGACGGCACGACCTACAATCCCATATACAGCTACCAATCCAAACTGTTGGAAGAAGCGGTTGCCGCCGGCGACGACTTCTACGTTCTTGACCGCCTGGGCTACTACGGCCTGATTAAATACTTCGGCGTCAATCTGGGCTCGGCGCTGTGGGGTCTGTCGTACGCCACGTCGAGCAGCGTGGGGGGAAACGGCTATCTTGAAATGGCTTTCGCTCAGGGCTTCGCCACCGATACCGATGTTATGTCGGCGCTGACCGGCACCGCCACCTACGCGGGTCGCGCCATCATCAGCGGCGCCGGCTTCGATATCGCGAACGGCACGTCCGTAGAAGCCGATTCCGCCTTCAGCGTCGACTTCGGCAGCAAGACCCTTACCGGCACCCTCTCTCCCTCGTCGAATAGTACCACCAGCTTTGACGATATCAGCCTGGCCGCCGCCATCACGGGCAATTCGTTCAGCGGCGAAAAAGACGGCACCACCACCGCGGGCCAGTTCTACGGCGCCAACGGCAATGAACTGGCCGGCACATTCTCGAACAGCGAAAAGGATTTCCTCGGCGCCTATGGCGCGATCAAGGGCGTGACGGGCGACGGCAGCGGGGACGACGGCTCGGATGAGTCCGGCTCGGTCTACGTTTCCGGCGGATATAGGACGGTCAGAACAGGCCTGTACCCCACCGGCGGAGCGGGCATCGATGAAATCACCCAAAGCGAAAAGAGCCTTAACGAGCTGACCGATCCGGCGACGGTGGCGTACGGGAAGTTTACCGTTACCTACGCCGACGACAATGGATGGGTGTCCTACTATGATAATGACACCAAAGATCTGGTCGCCACCATCGGGCAGGACGACCCGATACCCGAGGCCTGCCAGGTAAATACGTGCATCGTTAGCATCGGTCGATCTAGCGCCTTACTGTATGATTTCTACACGCTGCTGAGGTATACCCAAAATGCATACAAGCTGACACTGTACGATGCCGGATACCTGTATTTCCCCGGCAGAAATGCATCCGGCAGCACGCCGATTGGGAGCAGCGTCGTTGGATTTAACCTGAAATACGCGCAGTGGTTTGCTGGCAGCAGCGACAACAGGGTATTTGGCGATATGACCCCGGAAAATTCCATGCCCATTTCAGGCTCGGTCACCTATAGCGGGCTGGCGGGGACGTCCACCACTTATTCCACACTGGCCAACAAATCGAGCGTCGTCATTCCCTCCACCGCGCTATTCAGCGTGGATTTTACCAACAAGTCGTTCGCCGGCACCATCGCCGCCATGGACAAGTCGATCGATGACATCGAACTAGGCGGCAGAGTCACCGGCAACTCTTTCGTCGGAACCAAAGACGGCTTCACCACGCAAGGTTATTTCTACGGTCCGAATGCAGCGGAAATGGCCGGCGTATACCAGAACGCCGAAACCATGGTGCAAGGCGCATTCGGCGCCCAGGCGACGCCGTAGCGCGCCGCCGGGTCGGCACGCATAACGTCCCGGCCCGCGGTTTTCGTCTTCGTCCTCGCCTGATTGACCCAGCGTGCAGTCGGAACGCTGCCGCTATTTTCGCAACGCTTTGGAAATCAACATGATAAAAGGGTATTTGTGGATTTTCGCACCGCTGCTGGCGGTGGTTCCGGGCGCCACGGCGGCGGCGGACGCGCCCGCCGTTCCCCGGCCCCCCGTTCCCGAGCAGAACCGCAACTTCAACCTGACCGACGATCCGCTGAACCGGCGCGAATCGCCGTCGTGGCTTGAACCGCAGACGCACCAGCAGAAAAAAGTCATCAATCTGAGCGAACAGGATTTGCTGGCCAGGCCCGAGCTATTGAGCCGCATGATGATGGTATCGCTGCTCAAGCAGGACATCCGCGCCATCCGCGTGCTGTATCCGATCTATATCCGGCTGCCGGGCCACGATCCGCTGATGGCTCGCTACGCCGAGGGCGAAATAGCGCGCGACGACGGCGATTTCGGCACGGCGATCGAAAAATACCGCGCCATCCTGGATCAGGACGAAACGCTATCGATGGTGCGTTTCAGCATGGCGATCGCGCTGTACGTCGATAACCAACTGGGCCCGGCGCGCCGGGAGTTCGCCACGCTGGCGCAAGATAGTCAAACCCCCGAGGGCTTTCGCCAGACGATCGCGATGTTCCAGGCGGGCATCGACCGACAGACCGGCTGGAAGATGGACGCCAGCGTCAGCTATGTCTCGGATCCGAACGTCAACAACGCGCCGGACCAGCGCTACATCGATACCGCCTATGGCCGCTGGACCCTGCCCGCGCGTCAGTCCGCGCATGGCGTCAAATACTATGCCGGGCTGCGTAGGGATACGCCGATCGACGGCCACTTCTACTGGCGCAATCAGGCCTATGTGTTCGGCAAATCCTACTGGGACAACCACGATTACGACGACGTCTACGGCCGCCTGACCAGCGGCATCGCCTGGCGCAGCGCGCGGCACGACCTCTCGCTGATGCCGTTCTTCGCCCACCGCTGGTTCGGCACCGAGCCCTATTCGCAGACGGTGGGCGCCAGGGCGCAGGAGAACTATTTCATCAACCGCGACTGGCAGATCATCTCCGCGCTCGAATACGGCCGCCTAACCTACGACTCGCGCACCTACCTGGACGGCTACAGCCTGTCAGCATCGTTTTCCGTCGTGCATCGTCTTTCCGATCGCCAGTATCTGGTGCTGGGCGCCGACGCGGGCAAACAGACCGCCAGAGACCGCAGCGACGCCTACGACTACTACGGCGCACGGCTGGCGCACGTTTTCGTCTGGCCGCTGAACATCACGTCGCAGACCGAGATCGGCGTGGTGCGGCGCGAATATCAGGCGCTGAATTTCTTCAACGTCGTGCAATCGGATCAGGATTACACCGCTTCCCTGACCTTGTGGAAAAACGACTGGAGCTGGCAGGGCTTCACGCCCAGGCTCACGTTTGATTACCGGAAAGTGAACAGCAATTACGTGATGGCCGAGTATTCGAAAAAACAGATCGGCATCGAAATCAAAAAGGAATTCTGACGCGCCGGGGCCGTTTTTTCCCAGGGAATGGGCGAACAGAGCCGGAATGGCGGCGATCTCCCTGTTCATGGCTCCGGCATCAACGCGATGAAAACCAAATAAAAAGCGCAACCGGAATTTGGAGAACAACATGAAATTTAAAAGGGCCATTATCTCATCACAGATCGCGCTGTTGTTTTCTCCCTTGTGCGCAACTATGGCATACGGGCAGGACGAGAGCGACGAGGCCGGGCAGGACGTCATGATCGTCACCGCCGAGGAACAGCTCAAGCAAAGCCTCGGCGTCTCGACGATCGGCAGCGAGGATATCGACAAGAGCGGCGTCACCAACGATCTGTCGGAGATCATCCGCAAACAGCCGGGCGTGAACCTGACCGGCAACTCGACCAGCGGCCAGCGCGGTAACAACCGGCAGATCGAGATCCGCGGCATGGGGCCGGAAAATACGCTGATTCTGATCGACGGCAAGCCGGTGCGCAGCCGCAACTCGGTGCGTTTCAGCCGCCGCAACGAGCGCGATACGCGCGGGGATTCAAACTGGGTGCCGGCTGAAATGGTGCAGTCCATCGAGGTATTCAGAGGCCCGGCCGCCGCTCACTATGGCGACGGCGCCGCCGGCGGCGTGGTGAACATCATCACCAAGAAGAACTTCGACACCTTTTCCGGCAGCGTCAACACCTACTATTCCAGACCCTACCATGAGGAGGAAGGCGACACCCGGCGCGCCAACTTCAACCTGATGGCGCCGCTGGGCGACCGGCTAGGGCTGCGCGTGTACGGCGGCTACAACAAGACCGACGCCGACGCCTGGTATATCAACCTGCTGCATAACCGGCCGGAAGACGGCAGCCTGCCCTCCTCCATTACCGCCGGCCGTGAGGGCGTGAAGAACCGCGACGGAAACGTGCTGCTGCGCTGGTCGCCGCTGGACGCGCATACGGTGGATTTCGAGTATTCCAACAGCCAGCAGAGGAACATCTACGCGGGCGACACGCAGTTGAGCAACGGCTCGGTGGCCGGGCTGCCGGGCAGCAGCTCCGCGACCAGCCTGGCCGGGTTAATCGGCGGCAACACCAACACCATGACGCGCGACGTCTATTCCGTCACATACAACGGACGCTGGGACAACGTCAGCAATGCCAGCTACCTGCAGTACGAAAAAACCAAAAACGATCGCTACGACGAAGGGTTGAGCGGGTACGGCGAGGGGATCATCGCCAACGGCCGCAGCCGCATCACCTCCAAACTCAAAAATCTCGATCTCAAGAGCGAAACCACGATCAATTTCCAGCAACCGTTCACCCACAGCCTGACGTTCGGCCTGGGCTATACTCAGGCCAAGCTGCACGATATGAACATCGTCAAACAACAGGCGCTGGATCCGGAGGATATCGGCGATCGCAGCCCCGATTACAAAACCCGGTTGTTCAGCGCAACGCTGGAAGACAACCTCTTTCTCGAAAACGGGCTGACCATCACGCCGGGGCTGTTCTTCGAACACCACGATATCATCGGCCACAGCGTCAATCCGTCGCTGAACGTCGGGTACGCGCTGTCCGACAGCCTGATGGTGAAGGCGGGCATCGCGCGCGCCTACAAGTCGCCCAACATCTACCAGCTCGACCCCGACTACCGGATGTATAGCCAGGGCTTCGGCTGCTGGGGCGGCAGCGGGCCATGCTATATCCGGGGCAACGACCAGCTCAAGGCCGAGAAAAGCCTCAACTCGGAGATCGGCCTGGAATATGACAACGGCACGATCCTGACCAACGCCACGTTCTTCAACAACGATTACCGCAACAAGGTCGAGCCAGGCATTCAGCCGCTCGCTCAGGTCGGCTCCCTGTATGAATATCAGTACTACAACGTTCCCAAGGCCATCGTCCGGGGCATCGAAAGCACCTTCAACATCCACCTGACCGAGAGCATCAGTTGGAACAACAACCTGACTTATATGATCGAATCGAAGAACAAAGCGACGGGCGAAGCGTTGTCGACGATCCCCAAATTCACCTTGAATTCCACGCTCAGTTGGGACATCACCGAAAAGCTCAACGCCAATGTCATGGCGACGCTGTACGGCAAACAAGAGTCAAGAAGCCTCGACTCGCAGGGAAACCCGTACGACGGGAAAGATCGCGGCGCCTACGCGCTGTGGTCCGTCAGCGGCAACTACCAGTTTAACAAGCAGATCAAGCTGCGCGCCGGCGTCAACAACGTCTTTGATAAACAGCTATACCGCACCGGCAACGGCGCCGAAACCTACAACGAACCTGGGCGGGCGTTCTGGGCCGGCGTGAATGTTGCGTTCTGAACGGCGGCCGGGGGATCGGCGTCCATCCGGTGCCCGGCCGCGTAATGATTTATCCACCGCCGGACATCCCACCGCCGTCTGTTTTCATTGGCTCGGCGTCTGATTATCCGAATGCAGACTATTATTGCATTCTCCGCTGAGATAACTTCAAGGCCAGTAACATCACCGTCAGGCTGATGATAACGGCAACGCTGGCCATCGCCATGCCAGCGCCGACCGAGCCTTGCTCAAACTGCCGCCAGACAAAAATAGAGACCGTTTGCACCCCCGCCGGCGATAGCAAAAGAGAGGTGACCAGTTCACGAGACGCAACGGCAAACACCAGCATCATTGCCGCCAGCAGGCTGGGGAACACCAACGGCAGAACGATCAGCCGCAATGCCGCCATCACGCTGGCGCCGTGCACGCGGGCGGCGGACTCCAGATTAGCGCCAATCTGCGCCAGCGCGGCGTTACTGTAACGGACAGGATAAGGCAGCAACAGGCAACTGTAGGCCAGCAGCAAAATCCCCCAGGTATTGTAAGGCGTCACCGGCCAAAAACTCTGGTTCCAGGCCAGAATCAACCCGACGCCGATCACGATCCCCGGCACCGCGGCGGGCAACAACGACAAACCATCAATCAGCGCCGCGCCGCGAATACGTTTCGCCACCACCAGCCATGACGACATAAAGCCGATGCCTCCCGTCAGTAGCGCGCTGCCCAATGCCAGCGACAGACTGGTCGTCAACGCAGACAAGGCTTCGTTCTGCGTATCAAACAGCATCGCGAAATGCCGCCAGGTTAAATTCTGCCAGGATATGCTGCTGGAGATGGTGGCGGAAAACGCGGTGACCAACATTGATGCGATCGGGATCCCGACCGCCAATAGTCCGACGCAGCTAAACAGCGCCAGCACCGGCCAACGCCAGATCCCCAAAGGGCAGGCGACGATCGCGGCCGGTTTGCCCGTCGTAGTTTCCACGTTACGCCCCGCAACAATGGCGCGCTGCAGGGTAAACGCGCAAAGCGCGATCGCGACCAACAACAAAGACAACACGGCGGAGCCGGGCAAGTCGATAGGCCAGTCCGCTAAACGCTGCTCGATATTGGTGGTCAATACCTGAATACCCGCCCGCAACCCCAGCGCTTGCGGGATTCCGTACTCTTCTATCGCCAGGGTAAAGGCCAACAGCAGGCTAGCCGCCGTAGCGGGCAGCGCCAACGGCAACGTCACCCGGACAAACGCCTGCCAGCCGTTGGCGCCATGAACGCGCGCCACATCCGCCAAACGGCTGCCGCTGGCGGCCATGCTGCGGGAAACCGCAAAATAGACCACCGGGAAAATATTCAGCGTCATCACGCCGATCATGCCGGGCAATGAAAATAGCGCATCGCCCGGTTGTAGCGGCAATAGCTGTTCGGCGTAACCCCGGGGCTGCAGGGCCAGCATCCATGACAACCCGGCGATATACGGCGGAACCAGGAACGGCACCAAAAACAGCAGATCCCAAAATCTCGCCAGCGGTAAGGCAAATAATCCGCGCAAGGCGCCGAGAGGAATGGCGATTAACGCACAACACAAGGCGACCCCGAGTCCAAGCCACAGCGTATTCTTCAACAGCGCGAACAGGCGCGCCTGCGCCAGAATCTCGGCGAAGGCGGTAAAAGGCGCCGAAAACGAACCGGCTCCCAGATGCGGAAAAATCGCCTGTAGCACAACGAACAATACGGGGATGCCGACCAGAATAAAGAGTACCGCCATCACGAACGACGGCAGTAAAGCAAACTTGTTCATCGAATACTCCTCAAGCTGATGACAAAGTTCGAAATATTGCCATTAAGACCCCCACCCAGCCTCCCCCTTGTCAGCTGTCTCTTAGTCACAATTATTTCCCGATAACGGTATATGTGGGTTCAGTGCTATTTCGTGCGCGAAAAGAGCGTTTTTTCATGCCGCGTCGTAGCACGCGCCCGACGCAGGGGGCTCATCCTAAGCCTGCAATCTCCTCAGCATAATTTCTTACGCCGGGTAACGGCAAAACCCTCCATGCCCCCCCGCATTTGTGTATAAGAGACCGCCCTGTCAGAGGGAGGCGCTAACCCATTAAAAAACAGCGGGTTTTCTCCCTCCCCTGCGAAGGGGAGGGTTGGGGTGGGGTTAGGTTTGTCATCAAACTCATTATCTATAATGAATAAACAGGCTTAGCGCTGACCGAATAAATCGGCAAAGCGACTCAGGACAGCGGCGCGGGAAGTCGAGGCGCTATCCCCTTCCGGCAACAATTTCAGCTGTTTAAACAAAGGACGCTTGGCATCGATATCCTCACGCGCCGGCATCAGCCAGGATTCGGACACCGCTTTCTGCCCTTCGGGAGAGAGCATATAGTTGATGAAATCTTTTGCCTGTTGCTGATTTTTGCTGCTTTTCAAAATCATCATGGGCCGCGGCGCGATCACCGTGCCGCTGGCGGGGAAGATCACTTTGATTGATTCGCCCGCGTCCATGCTGCCATATGAAACATAGTCAACCGCCCCGAAAACCGCGGCTTTGGCGCCCTGTAATACCGGCGTTAACGCCTGCGCGTTAGGACCGGCGATAATCATGCCGTTGGCTTTTAAGCGATCGAACATCGCCCAGGCCTGCTCCTGTTGAGCATTCTGCAAGCCGATAAGCAGGTCGAGCGATGCGCCCGAAAGGGCGGGATCGGGCGTGGTCACTTTATCTTTAAATTCAGGCTTGGTCAGATCGTTCCAGTCTTTCGGCTCCGGCGTACCGCTCTTGCTATTCCAGACGATACCCAACGCGGAAATGCCCTGCGCCACATAGTAAGGCGTTTTGAACTGTGCCGGCACCGTGGCCGCATTCGGGCTATCGAACTCCAGCAGCCAACCGCGCTGCTGTAGATCCGTCGCCGTATCCCAGGAAGCGGAGATCAGCACGTCCGCGCGCGGATTCGCCTGTTCGGCCTCCAGCCTGGCCATCACTTTACCGGTAGTCGCCTGAAAGACATCGACTTTCACGCCGGTCTGTTTTTCATAGCCTGCCGCCAGTTTTTTCGCCAGCGCTCCCGGCCCGGCGGTATAGAGCGTCAGCGCCTGCGCACTGCCAGCTACCGCTGCTAATGAGAGAGCAATACCCATAATTACGCCTCGTTGAGTCATCTTGAACAGTGTGTTTTTCATTGTGTTTATTCCCCGGTGTTAGAGCATGGTGATATCGGTAATCTGGCCTTGTGACATGTAGGCGACACGATGAGCCAGAGCATTTGCTTCGCCGCGATCGTGCGTGACATACACGGCGGTGGTGCCCAATTGGCGTAAAAGCGACGCCATTTCCTGACAAAGCGATTCGCGCAGATCCCGATCTAGATTGGATAACGGTTCGTCGAACAACAGGATATGCGGCTCCGCGACAATCGCGCGGGCCAACCCGACGCGCTGTTGCTGACCGCCGGATAAATCGGCGGACTTGCGATCGGCAAAACCAGCCAGGCCGACACGCGCCAGCACCTCGTCAACCCGCTGACGACATTCGGCGCGCGGCACCTTACGCATCCGCAAAGGGAAGCCGACGTTTTGCGCCACGGTCATGTGCGGCCACAGCGCATAGTCTTGAAACACCATGCCAAGATTGCGTTGTTCCGGCGGCAGAGATTGCCGATGGTCGGCGACCAGACGATCGCCGAAATGGATGGTGCCGGCGTCCGGCTGCAACAAACCGGCCAATAACTTTAATAAGGTGCTTTTACCGCAGCCGGATGGCCCCAGCAGCGCCAGGGTCGTTCCTTGCGGAACGTGCAGGCAAATTGAGTTAAGCACCGTCTGACCGGCAAAGGATTTTGATAAGCCTTCAAGCGTAATGGCCGCGGGAGAAGAGGATTCGAGAGTCGTCATCGTCCCCCCTTGTTCGGCAACAACGGACGATGCGTACTCTGATATCGATCAATATCATGGTCTGGCGGAGCGCCTGGCGTATGGTTTGAAAAATGGCATAAGCCGGCACCCCGCTTATCAAGCAGGGAAAAAAACATGGGGTATCCTCTTTGGGACTCTATATCGGAGCGGAAATTTTAGGCAGTAAATAAGTCGGTTTAATGACAGGCGGGAAATCCCGGCAGGTAACATGCGGCATTTAACGCAGCGGCCAGCTTTTGTAGGTAATGGCGGATGGCAAGAGCGTCAGTGGAAAACCGGAAAATCAGTATTCGTCTTGTCTGTCAGATATTTTCAGTCAGTAATAAAGTGAGAATGTTCTTAATATCCATTTTTCATCTGGTTTATTCCTTTTTCTTTGCTAAAAATGTTCGACGCACAAGGAATGCTTAGCCCTAAATGGAGAAAATAATGGCAGTTATTCCCCTTATGCCTTCAGGCGGTTTCCCTCTTCTGCATCAAAACATGAGAGAAGCCCGCAGAAATGGAATGCCGCGTGGTATGGCAACACCGCAAACGTATTACTGGTTTTACCAGCGAGTTCGCAACGGCGGACCATGGGATTACAAACAGCAAGATCGCGCGTGGGCCAACTTTGGCAATTTTAATTACGGCGCTAGCGGAACTGCCGCAGGGATTCCGCCCAATATATTGTTTATGGGAGCAGGCTGGGCGCAAAGTCGGGCAGGAACGTCACAGCCGGCGTGAGGACTCTGGTATCAAAAGCCGCCTTATGGAGATGATCCCCGCGATCAATTTTGGATTCAACAAGGGATAGACTATGCAAATAAGCACGGCTATTAAATGGGGACACCGGTTACTCACCGCCGCGCTATTGGCTACCGTCGTCGTATTCTGCATTAGTCAGTATATGTCGTCAGGTTCTTATAATGATCGGCTTTACAGTAAAAAGTCGCTTAGCGACAACATCTGGCTTTATGTCACCCAATACCAGGACGCCGGTGCGACGGATTCTGATGTATATCGCTATTATCTCTATCACCGTATTGACGGTGACCCAATGAAAGCCCTGGGCAATGCGGCGCCATTTCTGACGGCGGATCGCGGCGATGCTTCTGT
Source organism: Brenneria goodwinii (assembly GCF_002291445.1). Lineage (NCBI taxonomy): Bacteria > Pseudomonadati > Pseudomonadota > Gammaproteobacteria > Enterobacterales > Pectobacteriaceae > Brenneria > Brenneria goodwinii. The sequence continues at coordinate 3,639,301 of NZ_CP014137.1, forward strand.
ATCCGGCATGGGAAACCGTATTACGGTCAGGCTGACAGGCAAAATCTATTCATTCAGCAATTCAGCGTCTTTCTATGATGGGAAAATAGCGGTAATGCCGACGATTGATATTGATGCAAAAGGGATAAACGCCTGGAGAGAATAGTGACCTGCCGGCCAGAAGTATGAGTATGGCTGGCGCCGCAGAATCCCAACACCCGACGCCAACTCTCCATCACGGTAAACGTTAAATAACGCCTTAATTACCATCCCGTTGATCCAACGGAATGATCGTCCAGTCGCCGGGAGAATGGCCGGGCATGATCCACATCGGCACCGCGTTGCCGATACGCGGCCCGTAAGGCGAGCCGGTGGCTAGCGTATTCAGTACGCGAAACACGCCGGAATGGGCGACGACCAACGGGGTGTCGTATTGTTGCAGCAGTTGATTAAGCGCGCCGGTAATGCGCGCGCAGAAGTCGTCCCAGGATTCGCCGCCGGGCGGCGTCTGTTCATAAGGCGGCTGTTCCGCGTAGGGCCGGAGCTCCAGATCGCCCCAATCCCGTTCGCGCAGATCGGGAACGATCAGTTTGGGTAATCCGGGAAGCGCCAGCGCCGCCGTTTGCCGGGCGCGCAGCTTATCGCTGACGGCGATGCAGCTCCAGGTATGATTCGCCAAGTGAGGCGCCGCGTTCCGCGCCTGCTGTTCGCCGTTTTCCGTCAGCGGCACATCGGTGCGTCCGCCGATGAGCCGATCGCGGTTAAGCGGCGTTTCGCCGTGGCGCAGGAAAACAAAAGGTTTGCAGATCAAATTCATCATCCCATCCTGATAGCGGGGCTATCCATAATGTCGCAAGCCAACGCCCGCCGCCAATCCGCCGTGGCGCCAATCGGCGTAAACAACGGCGCCAGACGGCGGCATTCCAGCATCGCGGCCAGCTGTTGCAGACAGTGCCGCGTGGGGTGGACGTTCCAGCGGCAGAAATCGATCTCGCCCGCCTGCCGCTGCCGTTGGGCATGCTGATTGAGGTGTCCGGTGAACAGCACGCGGTGGCCGAAACCGGGCCGGGCGCGCAGCGCGCCGGCGGCGCCGCTCTGTCCATCCGGATCGCCCGCCAGCAGTACAGGTATTGCCGATGAGAAAGGCGGCAATGTCTGAGCCAGCCGTTTTAGCTCATCCTGTACGCCGGGTTGCAAACTCCCGTCGTCAAACTCCGCCATCCGTTCCAGCATCGCCCGGCAGGGATCATCCAGCGTAAAGCCGTCGGCATTCCGGCGCGCCAGCAGCAAAGCCATCTCCACCGCGCGGCCGGAAGGCGGCACCGGACACAGCGTAGGCCGAACCAGCTGCGCCAGTATCGTTTCCCGCTGCTGATGCTGGGCGGCGTCATACAGGCCATAGGAAGCATCCACCAGCGCGGTCTGCGCCGCGGGTGGGCGATCAAAACGGAACAGCGCCGACTCCAGACTGACGTCGCCGCTGTAAAACAGTCCGCCGGGCAGATCCAGATGAAACCAGACGCCGCCGTAGGCATGGCCGCAACTGCCGGTGGTGACGGTCAATGCGCCAAGACGGAACTGCCCGCGCACCGGGATCCGATGCACATTCATCCCTACGGGCAGCGACTGAGCCGTGATATCGGTGCAATAGATTGGCGTCTGCAGCGGCAAGCGCATCAGGCCGCCGATGTGATCCTCATGATCGTGACTCAGTAACACCGCATCAAGATCGTCGGGTATCGGCCAGGGTTCGGTGCCGGGCTCCAGTTCGCCGCCCGCGTCAAGCAAAATGCGCTGCGACGGCGTGGTCACCAGTATGGCCGCCGGCGCCTTGCCGTGCAGACCGCTGAGAATATTGATATCGACGCTCATGCCGCCTCCAGCCGCCAGCCTTGATGCAGGCGTACCGCGACCGATTGCCGCTCATTCACCGGGGAATGATGATAGGCGGTGAGCGGCTGGCCGTCGCTCAGCCGCAGTTGCAGCAGATAGCGTTCCCCCTGATAGATGCAGCTCTCTACCAATGCGGCGACGCCGCTGGCGGCAATTTCCACATGTTCGGGACGAATCAGGATCGGCCGGTGTGGATAGGTCGCCGCCGGCTGTTCCAACCCATGATGCAGTTGAACGCCGTCCAATCGAGCCGCATTATCGGCCACCGGCAGCGTTAATATGCTGCCCTTGCCGATAAAGCGCGCGACCCAGGCATTCTGCGGATATTGATACAACTGCTGAGGAGACCCCCACTGCATCAGTTCCCCCTGATGCATCACCGCGATATGGCTGGCCAGCGCCATCGCCTCCGCCTGATCGTGGGTGACGTAGACAAAGGTCGCGCCGGTGCGCCGATGAAAATCGCGGAAGGTCTGTTCCATGGTGGCGCGCAGATGCCGGTCCAGATTGGCTAAGGGTTCATCCAGCAGCATCACCTGCGGTTCAGACACCAGACAGCGGGCCAGCGCGACGCGCTGACGCTGCCCGCCGCTGAGATCTTGCGGGGAGCGGTCGGCGCAGGCGGCGAGTTCAACCGCGTCCAGCGCTTCCATAATGCGTTTTTGCCGGGCGGCGCCATTCACCTTCTTCAGCTTCAGCGGATAACCCACATTCTCCGCCACCGTCATATGCGGCCACAGCGCATAGGATTGGAACACCATCCCCATATTGCGCTCTTCGGGGGGAAGATGGCGCTGCCGATCGGCCAGGATCTTATCGCCCAACGACAGCCGTCCCTGGCTCAGTTGTTCCAGCCCGGCCATCATGCGCAAGGTCGTGGTTTTACCGCAGCCGCTGGGCCCCAGCAACGCGGTGAAAGCGCCCTCGGGAATGGTTAAGCTCAGATCGCGCACCACGGCCTGCTCGCCGAACCATTTACTCACCTGTTCCAGTTTCAGCTCTGCCATGGGATAACTCCTTTGGGAAGATAGCGGCCCAAACCGCTTAGCAGTAACATGACCAACGCGACCAGCACCACCACCATCACTGAAACCGCGGAGGCCAGCACCTTGTTGCCGCTTTCGTCCAGATTGAAAATGACCACGCCGAGCGTTTCACTGCCGGCGCTCCACAGCAGAGCCGAGACGGTCAATTCGTTGACCGCGGTCAGAAAAACCAGTAATGCGCCGGCAAAGGCCGCCGGCGCCAGCAACGGCAGGACGATATGGCGCAGCCGTTGCGAAAAGTCGGCCCCGGCCAGGCTGGCCGCCTCTTCCATCGCCGGATCCAACTGCAACATGCCGCTATGAACCGGCTTGAGGCACACCGTGAGAAAGCGCGCCAGATACGCCAGAAAAATGATCGCCAGCGTGCCGTACAGCGTGATATCCACGATGGGAAGCGGCCGCGCGAACAGCAGAATAAACGCAATCGCCAGCACCACGCCGGGCAAGGTGTAAGGAATATCGATCGCGTTATGCAACCAGCGCAGCGGGCGGCTGGGGTAACGCACCAGCAGATAGGCGAGCGGCAGGCTCAGAATCATCAAAACAACGGCGGCTGAAACGGATAACAGCATACTGTTGGTCAGGGCGCGCCAGGTGGCGCTCTGCTCTTCCAGCATGGTGCCATAGGCGGCGAAAGTCAGCGTCTCTGCGTTCAGCGGCACGCCCAACGTCGGCACCAGCGAGGTGGCGATTAACGCCAACAGGGGCGCCGCCAGGATCATAAACAGCACGCTGCCCAGTATCAGCTCCGTCGGCCAACGCCAGGCGCCAAGCCGGAAAGCCAGCGCGCGGCCGGCCATACCGATAAGCGGCAACGCATGACGCTGCTGTAATCGCCCCTGTAATATCACGATCCCTACCGCCAGTATGCCCATCAGTACCGACAGCGCCGCAACCTGATTGATCATGGAAGGGCCGAAGCCGGCCATCGTCTGGTAAATCTGCGTTGGCAGCACAAAGTAGGAAATGGGAATGCCCAGCATGGCGGGAATACCGAAGTTGCCCAACGCCGAGACGAAAGCGATGGCCCCGCCCGCCCACAGCGCGGTACGGCACAGCGGCAGGACGATATCGCAGAACACCCGCCACAGGGACGCGCCGTTGAGGCGCGCGGCTTCGATTTGCTCCTTGGGCAGGCAGAGCAACTGGGTGCGCAGCGCCAGAAACACCAGCGGCGCATGCTGGATGCCCAGCAACAGAGCGATGCCTTCGGCGGAATAAAGCGGATTGGGGCTGCCAAACGTCGGCGCCATGCCCAGACTGTTCAGCAGAATGCTGCTGGGGCCAAGCAGTTGCAGCCAGCTTAGCGCCGTGACCTGCGGCGGGATCATCATCGGCAGCATAAACAAAAATATCCAGAGCTTTTTAGCGCGAATATCGGTCAGCGCCAGGCAGAAAGCAAACAGGCTGCCCAGCAGCACAGAGAGTAAGGTTCCCATGCCGCTGGTATATAAACTGTTGTACAGCGCAACCCAGGTGGACTGGCTGGACAGCACCCGCCACAGGCTGCTGTTCCCCCCCAGATGCCAGTCGAACAGCGCCGAGATTAACAAGCGCAGGCTAGGCAGCAGGCTAAGTAGCGTAACCAGCCCCAGTAACAACCAAAGCAACCCTCTGGGAGGGTTGCCGCTGGAAGGATAGCGCATCGTAAGACTACTCATGACTTAGTGGCTTCCGAACAGTTGGCTAAAGCGTTGTTTGTTCTGCTCGGCTTCGGCCAACGCTTTGCCGGCATCGAATGCCATCAGTTTGATCTGGTCGCGCGGAGGGAAACCTTCCGGTACGGGCAGATCGGCGCGTGCCGGCAGATAGCCCTGTTTCAGCACCAGTTGCTGCCCCTGCTCCGACAGTACGAAGTCGATAAAGGCTTTGGCGGCTTCGGAGTTTTTGGCTTTCTTCATCATCGCGACCGGTTCGGTCACAATGCTTACGCCCTCCTGCGGGAACAGAAACTCAATCGGCGCGCCTTTGGCTTTTTCACGGATCGCCATGAAATCCACCAGTACGCCGTAGGCTTTGCTGCCGGATGAGATAGCGCTCAGCACCGCGCCATTACCGCCCTGGGGCATGGCGCCATTCTCTTTCAGCTTCTGGTAATAGTCCCAGCCAAGCTGCGGATCATTCGTCAGCGTCGCCAGATGAATAAGCGCGGCGCCGGAATACAGCGGGCTGGGCATGGTAGTCATGTTTTTCAGCTCAGGTTTGAGCAGATCCTGCCATGAAGCGGGCTTGACCGGCGCCTGACGATGATAGGCGATTCCGGTGGTGATGAGCTTGGTGCCGTAGTAATAGCCCTCGGCATCATAGAGCGAGGGATCGTAGCGGGTCGCTTCCGGCGATTTGTACGGCGCCAGCAGATCCTGCTGCCTGAGCGACTCCATCGTCACGCTGTCGGAGATCAGCAGCACATCCGGGGCAGCGCCGCCGGCGGCCAGTTCGGCCTGCAGGCGCGCGGTGAGTTTGGTGGTTCCGTCGCGGATCCAGTTCACTTTGATATCCCGATGCGCCTGCTCAAAGGCGTTGACGGTCATCTGGGCATCTTCATTGGGTTGGCTGGTGTAAAGCATCAGTGTGGTTTTCGCAACTGCGGAAGCGCTAAGCATCGCCAGCATCAACGCGGCAAACGTCATTTTCTTATACATGTCGGCTATCCCCTGGTTTTCGTTGTGATGATTAAAACAGGGATATCTGACAAAAATATGACCAGCCAATTTCGTAGTAATAACTTAATACTTTCGATGTAGTATTCCGCAGGGTATCAGTACAGGGAGAGAAAAATGACACCGGAAGCACGCCGCCGCGCGATTACCATGATGGTAACCGAACAGGGAGCGCAAAGTATTGAGCAGTTGGCCGAACATTTCGGCGTATCGCTACAGACCGTGCGCAGCGATGTGCGGGAACTGACCGAACGGGGTCTGCTGCTGCGTCGGCACGGTCTGGTGGCGCCTTTCGCCCGGGAGAATATCGGCTATCAGCAGCGGGAAATCGTCAATGTCGCGGGTAAACGCTGGATTGGGGAACAGGTCGCCGCGCTGCTTGGCGAATATCAAAGCTGTTTTCTGGGAACGGGCACCACCGTTGAGATGGCGGCTCGCGCCCTGCCTGCCGATATCCGGTTGACCGTGTTCACCAATAACCTGCATGCGGCGGCAACGCTCAGCCAGTTGCCCGACTGCGACTTGACCGTGGCCGGCGGACAGGTGCGTAAACGGGATCTGGATATCATCGGCGGCGATGCGTTGGCGTTTTTCAGCCGCTATCGGGTGGCGATAGGCGTGGTGTCGGTGGGGGGAATGGGAGAAGCGGGAGAGCTTTACGACTTCAATGATGACGAGGTCATGGCGCGCCATGCGTTGCTGGCCGGCGCCGCGATAAAGGTGCTGGTGGTAGACGGCACCAAATTTGGCCGCTCAGCCCTTTGCCAAAACGGCGGTATTGCCGATTTTCACTACGTGGTCAGCGATCGGCCGCCCTCCAGACAGCAGCGTGATGTTTTGCAGAACACATCAACGCGCTGGCTGTGCCGGGAAAAAGTTGAAGTATGACGGGGTATCGCGGGTAAAAACCTATAGGCGATGCCCGCTTTGCCGATCGAAAACGGCGACGCTCCGTGATTCAAACCATAAGGTAATCACGTCATCCGGCTGCGCCTCATGGCTGCGGAATGCCAGCGTGAAATCCTTGCCCCGGCACCACGCCAGCGTGTCTGCGCCCATGGGTTCAATCAGTTCGACGGTCAAATTGGGCAAACAGCCGTCCGTACCCGGCTTGGACAAAAGCATCTCCGGGCGGATCCCTAGTATCAACGGCTGATTTTCTTGCGGCATCTGCTGGAATGCATAATTTTCGAGTGAAATAAGCCGGGAGCCGCAGGCGAAAGCGGCATGGCCGCCGCTTTGGGTAAAGCGGCCTGATAGGAAATTCATCTTCGGCGATCCGACGAATCCGGCGACAAACAGATTAGCCGGGCGGTGATATATTTCAGCCGGCGTGCCGATTTGTTGAATAACCTGATCTTTCATTACCGCGATGCGATCGGCGAGCGTCAGCGCTTCTATCTGGTCATGGGTGACATAAATCATCGTCGTCCCCAGCTGTTTATGCAGCCGTTTGATCTCCAGCCGCAGCTCATTACGAAGTTGGGCATCAAGGTTGGAGAGCGGCTCGTCGAACAGGTATACATTGGCATGGCGGACCAGCGCCCGGCCGATCGCCACGCGCTGGCGTTGCCCGCCGGAAAGTTGTTCCGGCCGGCGATCGAGCAGATCGGTAATTTGCAATGTCGCGGCGGCTTCGGCTACCCGCGCCACGATCTCTTTACGCGCCACCTTCGCCAGTTCCAGACCGAGCGACATGTTCTGCCTGACGGTCATGCGCGGATAGAGCGCGTAAGACTGAAATACCATGGCGATGTTGCGATCGCGAGGCTCTTCCCAGGTGACATTGCGATCGCCAATCCAGACTTCGCCGGACTTAACATCGGTCAGGCCGGCGGTGGCATTAAGCAACGTGGATTTGCCGCATCCCGAAGGACCGAGCAGCACCAGGAATTCGCCGTCGTTAATCTCCAGGCTCAGATCGCGGATGATATCCTGTGAACCATAGGTAATCGTCAGATTTTTGAAAGAGAGCGATGCCATGTTTATCCTTTTACCGAGCCGGAAGCGATGCCGCGAACCAACCAACGGCCGCAAACCAGATAGAGAAGCAACGGCACCAGCGCGGTTAATAACGTGGCCGCCATATTCACGTTGTACGCCTGCCCGCCTTCCGCGCTATTGACGATGTTATTAAGCTGCACGGTCATGGGGTAGTTGTCTCGCCCGGCGAATGTTAAGCCAAACAAAAAGTCATTCCAGATCCCGGTCGCCTGCAGCAGCGTAGCCACCACCAGCATGGGCGTCGACATGGGTAGAATAATCCGCCGGTAAATGGTCACGATCCCGCCGCCGTCGACCCGCGCGGCATTGAATAGCTCCACCGGCAGTGAAGCATAAAAATTACGGAATAGAAGCGTGACGATAGGTAAGCCAAAGATGATATGCACGATCACGACGCTGGCGATCGAGTTATAAATGCCGCTGTAGGAAAAGACCCTGACCAGGGGATATAAAAATACCTGATACGGGATAAAGGCGCCGGCAAGCAGTATCGCGAAAAAAAGCTCCGACCAGCGATAACGCCAGAAGGTCAGCGTATAGCCGATCCAGGAGCCGGCCAGCACCGAGAAAAACACCGATGGCACCAGTATTTTTATCGAATTGATAAAACCGCCCTGTATGCCGTTGCAGGTCAAACCGGTACATGCGCTCGACCAGGCGGCATGCCAGGCGTCGAAAGAGGGCCGCAGCGGCGGCGCCAGCAGGCTGCCCGGCCTGATTTCATCCAGCGGTTTCAACGAGGTGTTGATCATCACCAACACCGGCAACAGAAAAAACAGCGCCGAAATACCTAAAAACAGATAGATGCCAAGGCGCGCCGTTGAACGCTTTCTCGGCCGGCCGGCGTAAATAGGGAAACGGGTAGTCATTATCGTTTTCTTTTGAAGGTGCGCAGATAGATCCATGGCGAGAGAACCACGATCGCCATAAGCAGCAGCATGGTCGCGGCCGCCATCGCCCTGCCGACATTGGCGCGCTCGAACAGGTTATCCATAATAAAGGTCGCCGGCACGTCGGTGGCGCCGCCGGGCCCGCCGTGGGTCATGGTTACCACCAGGTCATACAATTTAAACGTGGCCACCACCAGTAAAACCAGCGCGGTCGCCACCATCGGCTGAATCAGCGGCAGCACGATCCGGGTGTAGTAACGCCATTTGGGAATACCGTCGACCCGCGCCGCTTTCCACAGATCTTCATTGATTCCGCGGATGCCCGCCAGGAGTATCACCATCACCAATCCGGCGGATTGCCATACGCCGGCAAGGGCGATGGCATAGATGGCTCTGTCGGACTGCACCAGCCAGTCAAAGCGAAAATCGCCAAACCCCAGGTCACGGACTATTTGCTGAATACCGAAGTCCGGGTTAAACAGCCACTGCCATATCACGCCGGTCACCACGAACGACAAGGCGTGCGGTAATAGAAAAATGGCGCGCAGCGTACTCTCCGCGCGTACCTGTTGGTCGATAAAGACCGCAAGTAAAAATCCCAGCACCAGACAGCCGATAATGTATACGGCGCCAAACATCGCCAGATGGATAACCGATTGATAAAAATGGTCGTTGGCGAACAGACGCCGGTATTGCAGCAGGCCGACGAAATCATCCGTCGGCAGCAGCCGTGAATTGGTCATCGACAGGCGTACGGTCCAGAGTATCGAGCCGATATAAGCGACAAGCACCACGATGAGCATCGGCGATAACGCCAGCGCCAGGGAAAACTGTTTCCGCCATGTCCGCCGCCGATCCATATTATTCTTCCTGCGCGATGATATCGGCAAACTGGGAGATAAAACGTTCGGCATCAATATTTCGATTCCAGAAACGGCTCACGTTGTCTTGCAGATCACCCAGCGTTTGCGGCGACAATAATACCGGTACGCCGCCCAGCAGATTTTCCGGGTTTTGCAGCACGGCATGCGCCTTCTGCGCGCAGATATCCAGCGATGACACATCAGCATCGGCGCGCGGCGGCAATGAGCCTTTTTGCGCGGCAAACGCGACCTGATTAGCCGGATCGAAAGCCACATTGATCAAACGCTGCTGGGCCGCCTGTTGCGCTTTATCGGCAGTGCGCGGAAAGATAAAAACATCGCCGCTGAAAATGAATTCCGAACCAAGCAGATTGCATTCAAAATCTTTACCCACCTGTTTACCGGCGGCGAAGAATTCGCCTTTGGCGAAGTCGGCCATAATCTCCATGGCGGCCTTTTTATGGATAATCAGGGCTGTGGTATCGCTCCAACTGCGGCCGGGACTGCCGGCGTCCACCAATTCATGCAGGGAGTCAAATAACGCTACGACGCGGGCGAATGCTTCACCTTTAATGGCGTCAATATCATGTTCTATATATATTTTCCGATAAAGATCGGCGCCGCCATAACTCGACAACACCGCATTAAATAAATTCTGCTCATATATTGGCACGCCTGCGACAGCCAAAGGGATAACGCCGCGTTTTTTAAATTCCCGGCCGACTTCAACTAATTCAGACCAATTTTTTGGTATGCTTAATCCTGCTTCCTGAAATAACTCATTATTTGTCCACAGCCAATTTTGGCCGTGAAGTCCAACGGGAACGGCATAAATTTTATCATCACGACTAATTGACTGATAAACCGGTTTATAAAGGACTTTCTTCCAATATTCCTTGTCCACAACGCTCTGCAAATCCGTCAGGAGATCGGCGTCGATTAAATCATCAAATCGGCGCCCGATAGAAAATTGCATCGCCATCGGCGGATTGCCGCCCACGATGCGATTGATCCCAAGCGTCCTGGCGTTGCTGCCGCCGGCAATGGCGGTATCGACCCAATGCCCTCCGGCTTGATTATACGCTTCCGCATAGACCCGCACCGCGGCTGATTCGCTCGATGAAGTCCAACCGTGAATGACTTCCTCGTTCGATTGCGCGCAAACACCGCGCGCGACCAATAAAAGGGACACGGCCAATACCGTTAAAACGGTTTTATTTATTTCGCTTATCATTATATTAAGTTTCTATGAACGACGTTAATCCTCTGGAATTGCAATCCTAGCATAGCGAATAGAAATCAAAATTCATATTTAGCATTAGGTTATATAATATAAGCAATAAGAGACTCGATATGATGGATAAAAAACAATGATATATTAAAAATTGTAGCGTTTGTTTCAATTCAAGAAATAACGTCAAAAAGTTAAGATCCAAGCGTTAAGTTTCATACTCTAAATAATTCGAGTCGCAGGACAAAACGCATGGCGTTTTGAACAGCGCTTGCGCTGGCCCCGAAGGGGCGACGCCACAGGCTGGGTCACGCGGCAAGGGAAGGACCGAGTCATGCAGCCAACACACATGCGACTTGAAGTATGACGAGTATATTTAATTTCGAATATATATCATCGACTGATGACAATTAGGAAACAGGCATGACCCACCCCACCCCGTTCAGCGCAATAAATAACGATCCTCCGTCACCGCTTCCAGCATATAAGAATCCTGCCTTGCCGGCGGAACAGCGAGTACAGGATCTGCTGGCCCGGATGACGCCGGAGGAAAAAGCGACCCTGCTCAGCGGCAGCGGCTGGATGGAAAGCGCCGCCATCCAACGTCTGGGCATTCCCGCCATCAAGATGGTTGACGGGCCGGTGGGAGTACGAGCCTGGACGGGCAGCTCGGCGGAAACCAATCGTCCCGACGCCGATGCCGTGAAAATATTATCGACCGCCTTTCCGGTCGGAATAGCATTGGCCGCAACCTGGAATACCGCCCTGGCTGAACGTCAGGGACAGGCCATCGCCCGACAGGTAAAAACGCTGGGGCGTAACATGCTGCTGGCGCCGACGGTCAATATCAGCCGTCTGCCCTTGTGGGGGCGTAACTTTGAAGGCTATGGCGAAGACCCCTATTTGGCCGGCCGGATGGGGGTGGGCTATATTCGCGGCGTTCAGGGTGAAGGCGTGATCGCGTCGGTCAAACATCTGGCAGTCAATAATCAGGAGTTTCAGCGCCGCCGCGTCAATGTCACGGTGGATGAACGCGCGCTGCATGAGATCTATCTGCCCGCCTTCAAAGCCGCCGTTCAGGAGGCCGGCGTCTGGAGCGTGATGTCGGCCTATAACAAGGTCAATGGCGCGCATGCTTCCGAAAATAAACCCTTGCTGCATGATATTTTACGCCGCCAGTGGGGATTTCGCGGGTTTGTCATTTCCGACTGGGGAAGCACGTACTCCACCCTGGCGCCGCTGAACGCGGGCCTTGATTTGGAAATGCCCGGTGGCGCCGCCCGGCAACGGTTTCTTGATAGTCCGCGGGCCGAAGCCGAATATGCCAGAGGCGGCTGGCTCACCGCCGAGCGGGTGCTGGCGGAGATTAAGGCGGGAAGACTATCTCAGGATCAGGTGGACGATCATGCCGGCAACATTTTAAGAGCGATATTTTTAAGCGGATTATTTGATCATCAGCCTGCCGGCGGCGGCGAGTTGGATACGCCGGTTCAACAGGCGCTGGCGCGTCAAATCGCGACCGAAAGCATGGTATTGCTGAAAAATGAGCGAGGAATATTGCCGCTGGATCCCGATCGCATCAAAACGATTGCCGTCATTGGGCCCAACGCCGGCGTAGCCCGTACCGGAGGCGGCGGCAGTTCGCTGGTGAAGCCGAAAACGGCGATCGCGCCGTTTGATGCCATCCGGCAACGCGCCGGCGCCGACGTCAACGTGCGCTATGCGCTGGGCGTGTCCATGGCTGGCGAGGATCCGCGTGAAGATAATACGCTGGCTCGGGCGCGGCAGTTGAAGAACGCGACAGACCTGGCCGCGAATGCTGATGTGGCGATAGTGGTGGTTGGCCGCTATCCCAAACTGGAGGGAGAGGGTTTTGATATAAGCGCGATGGATTTGCCCCCGGGTCAGGACACGCTGATTCAGGCGGTCGCCGGCGTCAATCCGAATACTATTGTGGTGTTGAATACCGGCAGTCCGGTGACGGTAAGCCGATGGTTACCGGACATATCCGGCCTGGTGAACATGTGGTACGGCGGACAGGCGGGCGGCGAGGCATTGGCTTCGATTCTGTTCGGCGATGCCAATCCATCGGGAAAGCTACCGCTGACCTTTCCGGTAAGTTGGGAAGACTCGCCGGCCTATGGCAATTATCCCGGAGAGAACTTGCAGGTGAACTATGCGGAAGGGATCTATGTCGGCTACCGCTATTTCGATAAAAATAACCTGCAACCGCAATTCCCCTTCGGCTTCGGCCTTTCCTATACCACTTTCGAGTACAGTGAATTAGCCGTTGCAACCGTCAATAAAGGAAAGCAGATCGCCAACGTCACGTTGCAGGTCCGCAATACCGGTTCCCGCGCCGGGGCGGAAGTTGTCCAACTCTATGTGCATGATAGTCATTCCCGCATCGAACGGCCGCTGCGCGAATTAAAAGGGTTCAGTCGTGTTGAGTTACAGCCAGGAGAAGCGAAAACGGTCAGTTTTTGGCTTGAATTGAGCGCGCTTGCCTATTACAGCACCGAGCAAGCGGATTGGGTGGCGGAACCAGGGCAATTTAGTCTACAGATAGGTTCCTCGTCGCGGGATATCAGGCTTGAGGCTGCGCTGGAACTGAAATCGTCATAGGTGGGATTGAGATATAGATAGGAAAAGGAGCCACCGCAGTGGCTCCGGGAAAGGTTATTGCACCTCAACGTCAATCATTGGGGGAATATAACCATAGTCAAACTCTTCAACCACGAAAGTCTGCGCGCCTTTCAGCTTGATCTGTACCGTCGGGGCTTCGGTGCCGCCGATACGGTAGCTATCATCATCGTCATCATCACCCGTTGGTACGGAATCGATGAAGGATGTCACCAGCCCGTTAGGCATAACGTAGTGTGAGTAGGTCTGGAAAGGCTGGTAAGAGGGGTTGCCCAGCACCAAACCAGAACCATTCAGCGGCACATAAGGCCCGAACAGATCTTCACTGACAAAACCGTACACGCCGTCAGGCCCGGTCAGACCGTCGCCATAGGTGTATTTGTGGCTGATGGTGAACAGGTAGTATTTTCCATCCTGGAAAACAAAGTGCGGACGCTCCGTCTGATCGTTAACGCCGACGGCGGTAATCAGCGGCGGCAGCATTTCCCAATCATCGCCATCTTCATCCCGACATACCGCGATACCGACGCAACCGGTCTGGTAACGGGAATTGCCGACATCTTCATAGCCCGGAGGCACATCCCCAATCTCATCAGGGCCGACCACATGGGAACCGCGTTCACCGGCAACGTTGCCTTCAAACAGCATATACAGCTTGTGGCTTTTCGGATCGCGGAACGGGCAAGGATCGCGGAAGCCCCAGTAAGGGTTCTGGCTTTCGGTCTGATACATTTTCCCATCCGCTTCAAACAGGCTTTTAACCTTATTGAAGCCGACCATTTCCACCGCATTTTCCGTGGTCACCACGCGACCGCGCACTTTTACGATCGTTGCGCCGGGCGTCACCGCGGTGTAATACAGATCGATTTCACCGCTGTCGTTCAGCAGAATCGGCGTACCCGCCCATTCACGCGTCGTCGGCGATACGCCGTCGGCCATCACGCGGCCGCCCATAATCCAGTCCTTACCGGTGCGCGAGTACCAGAAGTACATTTTCGCCCGACCGTGACGGTCGTTCCAGTCGCTGGCGATATCGTAATTCCCGTTTTCATCCTGGTACTGCGGATCGGTTGGGTTGCGGGAAGCCGTCAACGTGAAGATAACCGACCAGCCGTTAACCGAGGCGATGTTGCCATCAAGATCGCGCAGCGGCATGGTATCCCAGATGAACACTTCATCGCTCATTACCGGGAAATCGCCGCTGACCAGCGGTTGGGTGGTGGTCGGATCGTCTTCCGTGACTTTCAGCGCATCGGCCCGCGACCAAATAGAGGGTTTATACGGCTTCGTGCTTTTCAGGGAAGACTTTTTATTTTTATTAAACGCATTTTTATTTTGATTAAATGTATTCATAATATTTCTCTCTTTATAAAAAAATAAAAGCAGCCCAGAACATTAAACTTAATCTCCTGGTCACTGCTTGCTTTATAACGGATGGTTTTTACATAATGACAGGCGCAGAAACGCCTTTCCGTTAATATAACGGAAAAGATTCATTATGGAATTCAACAAAAAAACGACTCTATTTCATACAGGTTTCATCAGATAAACAATTTCTTACACCTCCTTTATAAAAACAGATAAAACATCGCAATAAGAAAATAACTCATCAAGTAGCACCATTACCTGATGAGTTTATTTCTTGTTTTTTTTCTCGTTTTCAAAACGGTCATTTAGAAATCTCAATATCCCGCGACGAATATGCTCAACGCCGATGAAGCCAATCATCCCACCCAGCGCCGGCGTTAACGTTTTAGGCAGTGAGAAATACTCCAGCGACGAAACCGCCGTCAGCGTCAACGCCCCGCACAGCGCGCCTTCCAGCAGCATGCGCTGCCAGCCGCCGCCGGTATAGGCAACACGGAGTATCGCGATAAAAATAGATAGCAGCACCCCTCCGGTAGGGACATCGCCGCGCCACCAGGCATGTATTAATTCATAAATACCCGCCCAACTGAAGATATTGATTTGCATATTTACCCTTCTGAAAAATTGATCAAGCCGATAAGAATTTTCTTATAAAAGCCGCCAGTCAAAAATAAGACATAAAAAAGCCCCGGTTTTATCCGGGGCTAAAATAAAAAAAGCCTGCTGAATGCAGGCTTTATAATTCGTTTTGTTTTGCGATGGGTTAATCAGTACATCTCCATCATGGGAATTAATTTAGCCAATTTTGGACAAGAGTGCAAGCCTTAATTAAAAAAAAGTGGATTTTATTTTTCGGGACTTTATTGTTGCGGTGATGTAACCATGGAAAATAATTTTTCTGCGGCCGCAGATTCTTGATAACACTGGGCAATAAGAGAATCATAAAATACTTTCCAATTCCGTGACCATGTGCGCTGCGTTAAATCAGGCACCACGGTTTTAATCACTTTATATACGCTAGCCGACTTGATGGGTTTCATTCCGGATCCGCCGCAGCGGGGACACACCTTCTCTACCGTTTTACCCGCGGCGCGGGAAGCATCCAGATCGGTCACTCTCCCCCGGCCTTTGCACCGGCAACGGTTCTGCGGATCGTCCGCTGTCCGGCTGTACTCTTCCACCGCCATTTTCGCCATCAATACGATGCAATGCGCCATCTGCCGGCCTGCGGCCTTCCCCACCAGCTTTGGCGCCTGTTTCATGGCAAGACGGGCAATCCCCTCTATCGCTTTGCTTCTTTCATCAGGATCTTTGTTGTGTTTGGTCAGAATGAGGCTAAGCCCCAGCGCTTCATGCGATTGAACAACCCCCAGAGCCAACAAAATCTCGCCATAGCTGTCCCGCGAACCACGTGCAGACGTGCTGCCTTTTTTAACCTGGCCGCTCGGTCTGTTGCTGCTTTGCGGCCGATAAACATACGAAGGTGAAACATCCCGACACGCAAACATGGACGAGGCTGATTTGGGGCCGCATAGGCTAAGCGCGTGTTCAATCTTCATCGTAAAACCTCCGCATAACAAGCTGAAACGCCATACTGTTCAAGCGCTCTGTACCGTGTTGATACACTGGGACCAGATGCCCGCAGCACTAAGGCATTCAGACGATGCCTATTCTCTTCCCGCCATAGCGGCCAAAGGGGGAATATGTCTGTTTGTGGCCGGCTCGGATAGCCGGGCCTCACTCGCAACGGACGTATTGTCGGCTTACGTTCCATAGAGTCTTTCCTTTAAATCTAACGGTTAAATCATGTCGAACAGCCGCGCTGAACGGCCATCCTGCCCAGGTGCGCCGCTGCGCGCCCGGGCGATAATCCAGTCATTTTTTTGTTGATTTTATCATCCTTAAGGCAGACTATAGACAACGTAGATCAACAATACAATGAATAAAATCCACACCATGTTTATTTCTTAAGTTGGTGCAAATGACAGAGCTAACCGAACGCCTGCGCTATCTGATGCGCGAAGAGGGAATGAAACAAAAGGATTTAGCTGAAATTGTGGGCACATCACCTCAAACCGTGAACAACTGGTTGAAACGCGGCACGCTGAGTCGTGAATCCGCCCAGGCCATCAATGAGAAAACCGGTTATTCACTGGACTGGTTACTCAATGGCATGGGTCACCCGAAGCCGGAAAGCAGTAATTTCAAGGCATCCCGCCTGCATGTCACCGAGTGGGAAAGTCTCGATAAGGATGATGACGAATTTGTGGAGGTTCCATTGTTAGGCGTCAGGCTATCAGCCGGAGGGGGAGCATATGATATCGATGAAGATGAAGTGTATGCGCTCCCCTTCCGTACACATACGTTAAGACGGCTTGGTATCCGGGTAGAGGATACCCGCGTGGTTACCGTAATGGGCGATAGTATGGAGCCCAAGCTATCGGACGGCGACAAGGTCGCCGTCAACCTGTCCGACAGGCAGATCCGCGACGGCAAAATGTATGCCATTCGCATGGGGGAGTTGCAACGCGTAAAGGCGCTGATCAAGCGCCCTGACGGCAGTATCATCGTGCGCTCTTATAACCCGCTATACGAAGACGAAATCGTAACTAAAGAGCAGATCATCAACGGTGAGCTGGCCGTCATCGGGCGCGTGTGGTGGGTTTCCGCGCTGGTGTAACAGGGGCCTGGACCACACCGATCGTTAACAACCATTTCCGATCGGCGATAGCCTTGGTAAAGCGATGGCCGCCTTATCGCCAAAAAACAGCGCCGAGTTTACTGCCAGCAGCCATCGCCGCTTAACCGGCTCTCCGCCATTCCCGACGACGGCGGGGAGTGGTTGGTCTGGTAAGCGCGGCGGCGCGTGCGGGTCGCCATTAACCGGCCCAACTCAGCAACAGAGGAAGGTTGTAATATCGTCGGCTCTTTTCAGATAACTGCCTTGGAAACGGCGCCCGGCGCAAAACTCCGGCGTCAAATTACTCAGCAACTCCAGCTCAAAGCACTGCTTGGCGCTATCCAACGTAACCATCCTTGCATCAAGGAAATCGAAATAGCGTTTAATCCGGGGATACAGCGCCTTGAACAGGCTTTCTTTGGCGGAAAAATTTAACGTCAGTAAACAACGAAACTCATCATTCTGAGCGTGAAGCCAGTGGTATTCCTCTTCGTCTACCAGGCCGGGCCAGAGAGATTCAGCGCGTTTGGCAGACATAAAATCCTCAATGTCTACGCCTACGCAGGCCGGCGCGTTGTTATTGTGGATATGTGCGGCGCACAATACGCTATTGGCGCTATGGCTCAGGGAACCGGACACATTTTCAGGCCATCGCGGAGAGCGATCCTCCGCGCAGTTGAGGACGAAGCCCTCATACCCAAGCCGGCTCAACACCTGTTTGGCCAGACAGCGGCCAGCCAAAAACTCAGCCCGACGCTTCGGCACGGAGCGCTCAAGCGAATCATTGAATGGAATCTCGGCCTCGGTAAACAACCTGTCAGAATAGGCGGCCAAATGGAAATGGCTGCGGGCGCTAAAACCAGGATAAATGACGCCATCCTTAGTCTGTGGAAACGTTATCCATTCAACTTCATCAATAAAAGCAGCAAGCATGTCACTTTACTCTTGAAGGATTAATATAAGGCAATCCAGCTCCTCAACCTTCAATGAATAATGGGCGTCTCCCGCCCATTACCACTCTTGAGAACCATTACAGCGCCAAAAAGAAGCCGGCGATGCTGGCGCTCATCAGGTTGGACAGGGTTCCCGCCGTTACCGCTTTCAAACCGAACCTGGCTATATCCTGACGCCGATTCGGCGCCATACTACCCAGTCCTCCAATAAGAATAGCTATCGATGACAGGTTGGCAAATCCACAGAGTGCGAATGAAACGATCGCTTTGGTATGATCGGACAATATCGGTAAACCCGCAGAGGCGACCACATCGTCGGCTTTCAGATATTCGCTAAAATTCATATAGGCGACAAACTCATTGACAATCAGCTTTTGACCAATAAACGATCCGGCAATCGTCGCCTCATCCCAAGGAACGCCAATCAAAAACGCCACGGGTGAGAAGAGCCAGCCTAAAATCAACTCCATCGACAGTTGCGGATAGTTGAACCAACCGCCCACGCCGCCGAGGATACCGTTAAGCAGTGCAATCAGCGCGATAAATGCCAGCAGCATCGCCCCCACGTTCAGCGCCAGTTGCATCCCGGAAGCGGCACCGCTCGCCGCCGCATCAATAACATTGGCAGGCCGATCGTTTTCATCGACAAATCCGGCTATTTCCTGACGATCGTGGGTCTGTTCCGTTTCGGGAATCATCAGCTTGGCAAACAGCAGCCCGCCAGGCGCCGCCATAAAGGAAGCCGCGATCAGGTATTCCAGCGGTACGCCCATCTGCGAATAACCGGCCATGACGGAACCGGCGATGGAAGCCAGACCGCCGCACATCACGGCAAACAGCTCCGACTGCGTCATGTTGGCGATATAGGGCCGAACCACCAGCGGCGCTTCCGTCTGCCCCACGAAAATATTCGCCGTAGCGGACAACGATTCCGTGCGCGACGTCCCTAATATCTTTTGCAAGCCGCCGCCCAGCAAACGAATCACCCATTGCATAACGCCCATGTAATAGAGCACGGCGATCAGTGATGAGAAGAACACGATAATCGGCAGTACGCGAAGCGCGAAAACAAAGCCTCCGCCGCCAAATACTTCAAACATTTTGTCGGAAACCAGGCCGCCGAACATAAAAGAGACGCCTTGATTACCATAGGAAATGACGTTAGCCACCCCTTCCGTCATTCCCCCCAACACCCTGCGACCTAACGGAACATATAACACCAGTGCGCCGATGCCGATCTGGATGAGAAAAGCGCCCAGTACCGTACGCAGCTTGATGGCTTTACGGTTGCTGGAAAGCAGGACGGCAAACAAGACGAGTGCAGCCATGCCGATGAGACTCATGATGAGTTGCATGTGACGTTCCCTCTAGCACGAGATAATTAGCAATGAAATCATTTTCATAACAACTCATTGTTATAAAAACAGGGGCCAATCCCCCCGGAAAAAAGTCAGAGGCCGGTGAGATCGAGCGAGCCGATTATAAAGGCAGTTTCTCGGCAGGAGCCAACTTATGTCACAAATATATACAACGTCAAACAACTGAAAACACGCAACAGTGACATATATCACATTTTTACCATCGCGATTTTATATGTCTGTGGCCGTTTACATACGCCAAAACGGCCAAGAAAACCGCATATGCGCGCTCAATAAGTTATGGAAATGTTTCACTCGACGGCGACAATTCGAACAGGCGCAGAGTATTGCGATATAACGCATCAGCGATATCGGCGGCAGATTCAGATCGCAACTGGCAAAGAGACTGAAAAACCAGCGCTATCCGCTCAGGACGGTTAGGTTCCCCCTGATAGCCGCAGACCGGCATATCTGGCGCATCCGTTTCCAGCAGCAGATGGTCGAGAGGTAAGCGGGCGATCGCCTGGCGCGTCTTATTCGCCCGAGGATAGGTAATGGTACCGCCAACGCCAATGTAATAACCCAGCCGAATAAAAGCCTGTGCCTGTTCCAGGCTTCCGGCGAATCCGTGGATCACGCCCGTGCGCGGCACATCGGCTCGGCGCAATAGCTGCGCAAGTCGATCATGGCTACGGCGTGAATGCAGAATGACAGGAAGATCGTGCTGCTTGGCCAGCTTAAGCTGCGCTTCAAGCAGTGCGCATTGCCGCGCTAACTGCGGCGTTTGCATGTAGAAATCCAGCCCGATTTCTCCCACGGCCACCAGCTTTGCCGAGTGTTGACACAGGCTAGCTTGCAGCAGTTCCAGGTCGGCGTCGCGATGGCGGGAAATATAGAGCGGATGTAGCCCAAGGGCGGCATAAAGGGAAGGATGGTTATGCGCTAACGCGAGCACGCGATCAAAGTAGCGGGATTCAACCGCCGGAACAACAATACGTTCAACTCCAGCCGTTGCAGCCAAGTGCAGACTTCCCGATACGTTCTCGCTGAGCGGCGGGAAATCAAAATGGCAGTGCGTATCAATAAATGTATGCCGGGTAACAATGCCCCCGGTCAGCCCGTTTTCAGTGGACATCATCTTGACCGGTAAAAGAAACCTACTCCGCTGATGCCCGCAAACAGGCAGCAGAAACGCACATTGTCAATTTTTAGTCTCAGTGTAAGACCGTTTTCTCTGAAGAGGACTTTTCGTACTCTTTGCCGTAGTCTTCCTGCAACACGCCGGACAAATAGCCATTGTTCCCTTCCAGCCATGCGCAGTCACTGTCAAACCATTCGGCCCACATTGCCCAGAAATTCCCTTTCCACTGTTTCCATTTGCCGACAACGATATCGCTATTCATCACACACCTCCCGCTCCCGATATACCCAATAGATTTCAAGGTGCAGCCAATCAGCAACTAAACTCATCCCCCGACGCTAGTCCGCAAAGCGACCGGCGCGAGACCGGGGGGAAGAGCCAAATCCTTAATAAGCCAACAACGCTGCAACTTGAAAGATGAAAGGTATAATTACAGTGTGCTGGTTAAATATGACAGCCAAATGGCATCGCTGTCCATCATTCCTTATCTTTGATTTATAAGTTTATCTAAAGCCGTTTACGACCGGCAAACAAACTCACCAGGAACAGAATGACACCCACGACAAAAACGATTTTAGCCGCCCCTGTCGCTGCGCCGGCCAAGCCGCCAAAACCCAGTACAGCGGCGATTAGCGCGATGACTAAGAAGATGATTCCCCAACGAAACATATGCTCTCCTACCAGAATTTAAAAATCGTGATGGTTTCCTGATGCCGGGAAAATACATCCAACTGCGTATTCCGGTGCAGATAGCGCATTTTTCAGGCGTGGGGGTTGGGTTGTTCACCCAAGGGAACAACCCTGTGATTACTTCATGTTATGACTTGATTGTCAGATCGTTTTTAACGCTTTTCACACCGCTAACTTTTTTGGCGACGCTTTCAGCACGCGCGGACTGCGCCTGATTATCGACTTCACCGCTCAGTTGTACGATCCCCTCATGTGTTTCTACTTTCACCTTACGTGAAGGGACGATGTCATCCGCCAGCAATTTCGCCTTAATCGAGCTGGTCACCATGGTGTCATCGGCATAAGAGCCGACTGACTGCGTGGTAGTGCCTTTGACCTGCAGTTTGTCGCTGACTGAGGTCACACCTTCGGCTTTACTCGCTACCTGCACCGCGTGAGTTGCCACGTCCTGACTAGCGACGAACCCGCTCAGGGTCACAACCCCGCTCGTGGTGACGACTGAGATATCGCCGCTCTCAATGGATTTATCTTCCAACAGCGCGCTTTTCACCCTTGCCGTGGTCGCGCTATCGCTCATGTAGCCTGAGGCGGTATTAACGGAGCTATCGACTTTCTCACCCGTGGTATCTGCGATGCGTTGTGCTTTTTGCCCCAGCGTATCTTCGGCCAGAGCGTTACCGCCAGCCAGAACGGAACCCAGGACAACCGCGATCAGAGATTGAGTCAGTTTGGTCTTTGTCATCGATTTCTTCCTTTTCTATTTTTATATGCCCGGCGAATAACTCATGCCGGGCGAATTAACGCAGGTGATTACGAATCAAATGCCGGTGATTATCGCTAACATCGCCGCATTTTTACTCAATGTATTCGTTCGTTAACATCATATAAATCAGTTAACTATCTTTAAAATCAGCAAAACAACAATACAATGAACTACCCGTAATTGCGTTAACAGTTAAACAAACTAAAATAATTAACACGTTGTTAACTATAGACCACTGAGTCGAAAATCATAGGAAGATAAAAAGAAAAGAGAGGCAACTGGTGGTAATTCAGATTTGTCTGTGATCTGTGCTGCAGGTAGAACATATTTTCAAATCAGTAATAACAACCTGATAAATAAAAACAAATAAAGATAAACACCCGGCAAAGCCACGGTTTTCTCATGACTGCGCCGGGTGTTTATCTTTTCTATAAAAAAATGAGACTGTCGACAAAGTTCGAAACATCGCCATTAATGCCCCTCCCGGCCGCCCCTAGTCAGGACTATCTCTAGTGACATTTTTATGCGGACACAGAGGCAGTTTCGTGCGCCACAATGTCGCCATTTTCATGCTGTCTCGCAGCACGCGCCCGACACAGGGGGCCCAAACGCCAGCCCCCTGTGAACCCCGGCTTGCGGCTAAATTATGTCGCTGCGCGATACCTTCGTCGGTATCAGGCTTTTAACGGACCGCTTGCGACACGTTCCATACGTGGCGCAAGCTTTCGCCGCGTCCATGCGGCTCATCCTAAGCCTGCTATCTCCTCAGCATAATTTTTTACGCCGGATAACGGCAACCCCCCTCATAGCCCCTACATTTGTGACTAAGAGACAGCCCCTGCGAAGGGTCGGGGTGGGGTTATCATCAAACTCAAAAATAGGATTAATTAATGTTCGCGTGTTTGATGAAACGCGACGTCCGGGTAACGTTCCCGCGTCAGATTCAAATTGACCATCGTCGGGGCGATATAGGCCAGGTTATCGCCGCCATCCAACGCCAGATGCTGTTCGTTCTTGCGTTTGAAGTCCTCGAATTTTTTCACGTCGTTGCCTTCAACCCAGCGGGCGGTGGAGACATTGACGGATTCATAGACGGCTTCCACGTTGTATTCGGTCTTCAGACGGGCGACCACCACATCAAACTGCAACACCCCCACGGCGCCGACGATCAGATCGTTATTGGTCAACGGGCGGAATACCTGTACCGCGCCCTCTTCAGATAGCTGCACCAACCCTTTAAGCAATTGTTTCTGCTTCAACGGGTCGCGCAGGCGGATGCGGCGGAACAGTTCCGGCGCAAAGTTAGGAATGCCGGTGAATTTCATCTCTTCACCCTGGGTAAAGGTATCCCCGATCTGAATGGTTCCGTGGTTATGCAAGCCGATGATATCGCCGGGATAGGCCTCTTCGACATGGGAACGGTCGCCCGCCATGAACGTCAGGGCATCGGAAATCACCACGTCTTTGCCGGTACGCACCTGACGCAGTTTCATCCCTTTCTCATATTTACCGGACACCACGCGCATAAAAGCCACGCGGTCACGGTGTTTCGGATCCATGTTGGCCTGAATTTTAAACACAAAACCGGTGAATTTTTCTTCAGCCGCCGCCACCTCGCGGGTATCGGTTTTACGCGGCATCGGCGTTGGCGCCCAGGCAACCAGACCGTCCAGCATATGGTCGACGCCAAAGTTACCCAGCGCCGTACCAAAAAAGACCGGCGTCAGATCGCCCGACAGAAAGGCTTCCAGCTCAAACTCATGCGACGCCCCTTGCACCAGTTCCAGCTCTTCACGTAACTGCATCGCCAGCTCTTCGCCAATCGCGGCATCCAGATCCGGATTATTCAGCCCTTTTACGATACGCACTTCCTGGATCGTATGGCCCTTCCCCGTCTGGTAAAGATAGGTTTCATCCTTATAAAGGTGATAAACGCCTTTGAACAACTTGCCGCAGCCAATTGGCCAGGTGATCGGCGCACAGGCGATGTTCAGTTCGTTTTCCACTTCATCCAGCAACTCCATCGGATCGCGGATGTCACGGTCAAGTTTGTTCATGAAAGTCAGGATCGGCGTATCGCGCAGGCGGGTAACGTCCATCAGCTTGCGGGTACGATCTTCGACCCCCTTCGCCGCATCAATCACCATCAGACAGCAATCCACGGCGGTCAGCGTGCGGTAAGTATCCTCAGAGAAGTCTTCGTGCCCCGGGGTGTCCAGCAGGTTTATCAGACAATCATGATAGGGAAACTGCATCACGGACGTGGTGATGGAGATGCCACGCTGTTTTTCCATCTCCATCCAGTCGGATTTTGCATGTTGATTCGACCCGCGGCCTTTTACCGTACCGGCTGTCTGGATCGCCTGCCCGAACAGTAATACTTTTTCAGTAATGGTTGTTTTACCGGCATCGGGGTGGGAAATAATGGCGAAAGTTCTTCTTTTCGAGACTTCGCGGGCGTATTCACTAGGAGACATGATTTTCAGGTTTCTTCTGTTAGCCACCCGGCGCCGACATCAAATCACTGTGATGTCAGCGTCAGGCAAAGCGCAAATAGTAGCGAGTAAACCGTAATACCGATCGGCATCACGAATAATGGCGGCTATTTTCCCTGATTTAACGGCTATACACAATCGATGACTGAGAAGTGGTGGAAAAGCGCGCGCAACCCTCTATGCTGAAAGCCTCCCGCCGATCCGTTGCCATGGAGAAAGAGATGAACGACTGGAATCCCCCACTCTATCTGCGTTTCGAAAATGAACGAACCCGCCCCGCCCTTGAGCTGATATCCCGTATTGCGCACCCTCGGGCGGACAAGATCAGCGATCTCGGCTGTGGGCCCGGCAACAGCACCGCGTTGTTGCGTCAGGCCTGGCCGCAGGCGCAGATTACCGGTATCGATACCTCGGAGGCCATGCTGGCAAAAGCGCGGGAACATTTACCCGGCTGCCATTTCCAACGGGCGGATATCGCCGCCTGGAGAGCGGAAGCGCGGCAGGACATCATCTACGCCAATGCTTCTCTGCAGTGGGTTCGGGATCATGAGCGGCTAATTCCCCACCTGGTACGGCAGTTGGCGCCCGATGGCGTACTGGCGATCCAGATGCCCGATAACCTCGACCAGCCAAGCCATCGTTTAATGCGTGAGGTCGCCAATGCGCAAAGTTGGCGCGACAAACTGGGGGATACAGACCAGGTCCGGCAGAGGCTGCTCACGACCGAGCAGTATTACGACCTGCTGACGGCGCAAGGTTGCGACGTCGATATATGGCGCACCACCTATTACCACGTTATGCCGGATGCCCAGGCGATTGTCGACTGGTTACGAGCAACCGGGCTACGGCCGTTCCTTGCGCCGTTAAATGAAGAAGAGCAATCATCATTCTTGCAGGCTTATCTGTCGCAGTTGCAGCTCGCGTACCCGGCACGTCGGGACGGACGGTGTTTGCTGGCGTTTCCACGCCTGTTTATGATTGCCGCAAAACAGGGATAACAAAAGTCGTACTCTCTTGGCCTAGCTTTTCTCTTGCTCTTTCGCATCGCTATCAACGGCGGCGTCGTTTCCCGTCTCATCGCCGTCATCTTCTTTTAGCGGGGTGCTGGCGGTCAGCAGGTAAGGAGATTGTTGCCAGCGAGTGCGCCGGTTCTGCAACAGCGTACGCGTCAGAATGATGCCGATGGCCAGCGACAGCAGGATCATTAAACGCAGAATATTGGTGGTGTTATCCACCTGTTTGGCTTCTGTCGCCAGCACATGCGTATCAAGCGTGACGCGCAGGAAGCCTATCGGCCCGTCTTTCCCCTCAATCGATTGCACCAATTGTTGGTTAAAATAGCTGCCGACCCGATTACCGTCCAACGCCAGCCGATCGCGGAGCTGAACCTGCTCGCCGGCGCGCGCCACCAGCGAACCATCCTGCTGATAAATACCGGCATCCAAAATACGGCTGTGTTCGGTGAGCTGCTTGAGGATATTATTGATTTTCTGGCTGTTATCATCAGCGCTTTCCATCAGCGGAGAGAGACTGAACGCAACCTGCCTGGTCAGCGTACGCGCGATATCTTCAACCTGTTCAGAACGCGCCATCTGGTGACTCAGACTGAAATAGGAAGCGCCCTGCATCAAAATTACCAGCAGAGCTAAGCAAATCAGCACAATGGCTGTGCGATGTAGGCGGAATTTTACCCGGGCCCGAACCATGATTATCCTTACGCAATTTGGATACTTTATGTTGCCAGAAGCGCCGACGATAGGATAGCTTGTTGCCCTGTTTTCCGACCGATATGTTTGCGGCGACGAACGCACGCGCCGAACGTGCCGTGCCCAACCATGTTATTACCGCCAGTAGAGGAACTGCCCATGTCGAATAGTCTGACCTATCGTGATCTCCCGGATGAGATTAACTGTTGGCCCGGACTGCCGCTATCATTGAGCGGTAATGAAGTTATGCCGCTCGATTACCGCGCCGGCGACACCGGCTGGGTGTTGTACGGCAACGTACTCGATAAGAATTTGCTTTCCCGTTACCAGCGTCGCCTGGGCGTGGCGATGGTCATTGTCAGCGCGTGGAATGTGGGCGACTATCAGGTAGTGCGGCTGGCGGGCACATTGACGCCGAAAGCGACAAAGCTGGCGCATGAGATGGACATGGATGTTGCGCCCATGAGCAACACCCCCACGCTGCGCTCGCCAGGTTTGCTGGTGATGGATATGGACTCCACGGCGATTCAGATTGAATGTATTGATGAAATCGCCAAACTGGCAGGTACCGGCGATCTGGTGGCCGAGGTGACCGAACGCGCAATGCGCGGCGAGCTGGATTTTTCCGCCAGTCTGCGTCAGCGGGTGGGAACCTTAAAAGGCGCGGATGCGAATATCTTGCGTAAAGTACGCAAAAACCTGCCGCTGATGCCGGGGCTGACCAATATGGTCGCACAGCTTCAGGAAGCCGGCTGGCATGTGGCCATCGCATCCGGCGGATTCACCTATTTTGCCGATCACCTGAAAGATAAACTGGGGCTGGTTGCCGCCGTCGCCAACGAAATGGGCATGCGGGATGGTAAACTGACCGGCGAAGTCGTCGGCCCGATCGTCGATGCGAAATACAAAGTTGCCACGCTGCGTAAGCTGGCGGAAAAACTGGACATCCCCATGGAGCAGACCGTCGCTATCGGCGATGGCGCTAACGATCTGCTGATGATCAAAAGTTCTGGCTTAGGCATTGCCTATCATGCCAAGCCCAAAGTCAACGAACAGTCGGCCGTGACGATTCGCCATGCCGACCTGAACGGTGTGCTGTGCATCCTTAGCGGCAGCATGAGACACGAGAAACGCTAATCTAACCGAGGTAATCCGTGGCAAAAGCAGTCAAACGCGCCTTTGTATGTAATGAATGCGGAGCAGACTACCCGCGCTGGCAGGGACAGTGCAGCGCCTGTCATGCCTGGAACACCATTACCGAAGTTCGGCTGGCCGCGGCATCCTCATCCTCCCGATCCGACCGCCTGACCGGCTATGCCGGCGAGAGCGCCGGCGTCAGCCGGGTACAAAAACTGTCGGAGATCAGTCTGGAGGCATTACCGCGCTTTTCCACCGGTTTCCAGGAATTTGACCGGGTGCTTGGCGGCGGCGTGGTTCCGGGCAGCGCCATTCTGATCGGCGGCAACCCTGGCGCCGGTAAAAGCACCCTGCTGCTGCAAACGCTGTGCAAACTCGCCGCACAGATGAAAACCCTGTACGTCACCGGGGAAGAATCGTTACAACAGGTCGCGATGCGGGCGCACCGTCTCGGTTTACCCGCCCACGATCTGAATATGCTGTCCGAAACCAGCATTGAGCAGATTTGCCTGATCGCCGAGCAGGAACAGCCGAAGCTGATGGTGATTGACTCTATTCAGGTCATGCACCTTGCCGATATCCAGTCATCTCCCGGCAGCGTCGCGCAGGTGCGTGAAACCGCCGCCTACCTCACCCGTTTTGCCAAGACGCGCGGCGTCGCCATTATTATGGTCGGTCACGTCACCAAAGATGGTTCGTTGGCTGGCCCGAAAGTGCTGGAACACTGTATCGACTGCTCCGTGCTTTTGGACGGCGACGCCGATTCCCGTTTCCGCACCCTGCGCAGCCATAAAAACCGCTTCGGCGCCGTCAACGAACTGGGCGTATTCGCCATGACCGAACAGGGTCTGCGTGAAATCAGCAATCCTTCCGCCATTTTTCTCAGCCGCGGCGATGAAATCACCTCCGGCAGTTCAGTGATGGTGGTATGGGAAGGCACGCGTCCGCTGCTGGTGGAAATTCAGGCGCTGGTGGATCAGTCAATGATGGCGAATCCGCGCCGGGTGGCGGTAGGACTGGAACAGAACCGCCTGGCGATCCTGCTGGCCGTGCTGCATCGCCACGGCGGCTTGCAGATGTCCGATCAGGATGTGTTCGTCAACGTGGTCGGGGGCGTCAAGGTGACGGAGACCAGCGCCGACCTGGCGCTGTTGCTGTCTCTGGTGTCCAGCCTGCGCGATCGCCCGTTGCCGCAGGATCTGGTGGTCTTCGGCGAAGTGGGGCTGGCAGGCGAGATCCGCCCGGTGCCCAGCGGGCAGGAACGCATTGCGGAAGCCGCCAAGCATGGTTTTAAACGCGCCATCGTACCTCATGCCAACATGCCGAAAAAACCGCCGCTCAACATGCAGGTTTTCGGCGTTAAAAAACTGGCCGACGCGCTGGATATTCTCGACGATCTATAAAAAATCGTCAGGAACGATTTTTAACGTCGCACCGCGACGGCCCGCAGGGCGAGTCTCATGGATGAGACGAGTAAAAAATCGTCAGGAGCGATTTTCAACGTCGCAACGCGACGGCCCGTCCAGCCCCCAATTCCGAACTTTTCCAGCAGCCCGAGATGCTCTGTGGTATTTTGTTTAGTACGCTAAACAGGAGTGTCGGGATATGTCACCATTCGATTATCTGAAATCCGCCATCCGGAAAAAAGGATGTACCCTGCAACAGGTCGCTGATGCGACGGATATGACCAAGGGTTACCTCAGCCAGTTACTTAACGCCAAAATAAAAAGCCCCAGCGCGCAGAAACTTGAAGCGTTGCACCGTTTCCTCGGCCTTGAGTTTCCCCGCTATGAAAAAAAGATTGGCGTGGTATTCGGCAAGTTCTATCCGCTGCACACCGGGCATATCTATCTGATCCAACGCGCCTGTAGCCAGGTTGACGAACTGCACGTGATTTTGGGCTACGACGAACCCCGCGATCGCCTGTTGTTTGAGAACAGTTCGATGTCGCAGCAG
Source organism: Brenneria goodwinii (assembly GCF_002291445.1). Classification (NCBI taxonomy): domain Bacteria; kingdom Pseudomonadati; phylum Pseudomonadota; class Gammaproteobacteria; order Enterobacterales; family Pectobacteriaceae; genus Brenneria; species Brenneria goodwinii. The sequence continues at coordinate 3,668,757 of NZ_CP014137.1, forward strand.
CCAACCGTCAGCGATCGCCTGCGCTGGCTATTACAAACCTTTAAGTATCAGAAAAATATTCGCATCCACGCTTTTAACGAACAGGGAATGGAGCCTTACCCGCACGGCTGGGACGTATGGAGCAGAGGTATTCAGGCCTTTATGCAGGAGAAAGGCATCCAGCCCAATTTTGTCTATACCAGTGAAGAGCAGGATGCGCCGCAGTACCGCGAACATCTGGGTATTGAAACGGTACTGGTCGATCCTAAGCGCTCATTTATGAGCATCAGCGGCGCGCAGATCCGCCACGATCCCTTCCGTTACTGGGAGTATATCCCAACCGAAGTCAAACCCTTCTTTGTGCGCACCGTCGCCATCCTCGGCGGCGAATCCAGCGGTAAATCCACGCTGGTCAACAAGCTGGCAAACATCTTCAACACCACCAGCGCCTGGGAATACGGCCGTGATTATGTGTTTTCCCACCTGGGCGGCGATGAGATGGCCCTACAATATTCCGACTATGACAAAATCGCGCTTGGACAGGCACAATACATTGATTTTGCAGTAAAATATGCCAATAAGGTGGCGTTCATCGATACCGATTTCGTCACTACGCAGGCATTCTGCAAAAAGTATGAAGGGCGCGAGCACCCATTTGTTCAGGCACTGATTGACGAGTATCGTTTCGATCTGGTTATTCTGCTGGAAAACAACACCCCGTGGGTCGCAGACGGATTGCGCAGCCTGGGCAGCGCCTCTGCGCGGTCGGAATTTCAGAATCTGTTGAAAAGCATGCTGGCCGAGAATGATATCCCGTATGTCCATGTTGAAGAGTCGGACTACGACTCGCGTTTTCTGCGCTGCGTTGAACTGGTGCAGCAAATGCTAGGGCACGTGCGGTAGAGACTTGTTACGCCTGTCCGCATACAAGAAATAAGCCGGACGGGCGTTGCCGATGCCGATGCCGCCAGCGTCGGGAACGTCTCGGGGTTCTTTTCACCCCTTCGCCTACCGGCGGCGGACTAATCAATTCACCAACGCCAGCAGCGGGAGGGGGTAATGATTTCCGGCAGCGGGATATCCCAGCTTTCGACCGGCAAGGCATCAACCTGCTGACAATCGTGCGCCAGACCGATGGGATAGGGTCCGCGCTGCGACCAATGCTGCAGAGTGCGGTCGTAGAAACCGCCGCCCATTCCCAGTCGCTGCCCCTGACTGTCAAAAGCCACCAGCGGCGTCAGCAGCACATCCAACTGCTGCACGGGCAAAACCTGTTGCACATTGAGGCGAGGCTCTAAAATCTTCAGCCGGTTCACCACCAGTTCGGTATCCGGCTCGTAGCGCAGGAACAGCAGATTTCCGGCGCTGAACGGGTGTAAAACCGGCAGATACACCTGTTTACCCTGTTGCCAGAACCGCTGAATCAGCGGCTGGGTATCCAGCTCGCCATCAAACGATAAAAACACCGCGATAGTTTTAGCCTGTTCTATTTTTCGATGCGCCGACACTTGCGCCAGAGCCTGCCGCGCAAACAATGCCTGCTGTTCCGCGCTGAGCTGACGCCGCCGTTGCCGCACGTCCTGACGGATTTGCTGCCGAAGCTGGGCTGAAGAAAGCGATGATGGGGATGATGAAATCGGCTGCATACGAAATAAAGGTAATCGCCGTGATGGATCACAAATGAAAGAAAGGGAATCTCCGAGATGCCGCCGCAGGCTGTAACCCTTGAACCCTTGGTTCAAGGTGAACATAACGTCGCGGTCTTAAGGCTTCTCGGACTAGCCGAGCATGCTCACCAACTGCGGAGCGTTACATTCTATTGGTTTGAAATATCGGCTCAGGGGACTGGCCCGCTGACAAACATCTCAGAGAAATTTTATTCGTTACTCGCTATAAACCTTATCACGTCTTATCACGTAAGAACACTGCGCTTTTATTAAAACTCGACGTTACTCAAACTGGGCGCCCTGACGATCGGTGATGCGGCCTTGTTCCAACAGCGCCTGTTCGATGGTCTGTTGCAGCATACGGATACGCTGTTCCATATTGGCGGCATAGTCACGCGTTTTCCCGCGTTCCTGCGCCAATTCATGGCACACATTCAGCGCGGCGATAAACACCAGTTGCTCAGTGTTGGTGACTCTGGTTCGAACTTTAAGATCTTGCAACCGCTGGTTAAGGTCTTCTGCTGCCTGATTCAACGCTTCCTGTTGTTCCGGCGGACAATTGACTCTTAACGAACGGCCAAAAATCTGAATATCTACTGGTTGTGCAGACATACCACCTTCCTGCCTTATCTTAATTTTCGCGCCCGCATAGGATAAATCCTGCGCTGCCTGGCAGCGGTCGGTTAAAGCGGGCGTCACTATATATATCCCAAATATAAGATACAAGCCCTTTCTGGTATACCCAAAGTAATTGGAGTTGCGGCCAGACAGCAAACGAAGCATCCCGATGCGCCTACTCTGGTAAGTGATTCGGGTAAGAGAGAGCCGCTAACAACGCTGCGACTTCAAGTTAAGAAGGGTATATAGCAGCGGAGCTTGGTGGTAGCATAACATGAACTAATCCTGCCAACGATGACGAATGCGCATGTCTATAGAGAATACGTTTCCAGGCTATGAAGCCATTGACCATTTGCTGCACCAGCAGCAGATCGCCCTAACCGCCGCAGAGATGCACGGACTGATCAGCGGTATGCTGTGTGGCGGCAACCATGACGACAGTTGGAAAACGCTGGTGCTTGAGCTGACGAACGACGGAATGGCTTTTCCACAGATGCTGTCTCAGCCCCTTCAACACCTGTATCAGGCCACGCGTGAGACGCTGGAAGATGATGGTTTCATGTTTCAGCTTTTCCTGCCGGATGATAACAACAAATCCGTCACGGTTTTCGACCGGGCGGATGCGCTGGCCGGTTGGGTAAACCACTTTTTGCTGGGTTTAGGCGTGGTTCAGCCCCGGCTGAACAAAGTTCAGGGTGAGTTGAAAGAAGCGATTCATGATTTACGCAACATCGCTCAACTTGGCTATGACGAAGATGAAGATCAGGAAGAGCTGGCGCAATCTCTCGAAGAAGTTATCGAATACGTGCGCGTTTCCGCCATTCTGTGTCATAACGAATTCACACATCCACAGGTTATAGCGCCAGAACAGAAGAAACCGACGCTGCATTAACAGAATATTTTCAGGAGCAGGTGATGAATCAACAAGAATTCCTTCGCCGTCGTCAGACACTGCTGGAGAAAATGGCTCCTGCCAGTGCCGCGATTTTTTTTGCGGCCCCCGAAGCCGCGCGCAACGCCGACAGCGATTATCCCTATCGGCAAAACAGCGATTTCTGGTATTTCACCGGGTTTAACGAGCCTGAAGCCGTACTGCTGTTGATTAAAAGCGATGAAAAACATCATCATAGCGTAATATTCAACCGGGTTCGCGACCTGACGGCCGAAATCTGGTTTGGCCGGCGTCTTGGTCAGGAAGCCGCGCCCGCCGCGTTGGGCGTCGATCGCGCGCTGCCTTTCGACGACATCAACTCCCAGTTATCTGTCCTGCTGAACGGCCTGGATGTGGTCTATCACGCGCAAGGGCAATACGTCTATGCCGATAAGCTGGTGTTCTCTGCGCTGGAAACGCTGCGTATGGGAACACGTCAGGGTTTCATCGCCCCGCCGACGCTGACGGACTGGCGCCCGTGGGTGCATGAAATGCGCTTATTCAAATCGCCGGTGGAAATCGATATCATGCGCCGCGCCGGCGAGATCACTGCGTTGGCGCACACACGGGCGATGCAGACCTGCCGTCCCGGCATGTTCGAATATCAGCTCGAAGGGGAAATTCATCACGAGTTCACCCGTCACGGCGCGCGTTACCCCTCTTACAACACCATCGTCGGCAGCGGTGAAAACGGCTGTATTCTGCACTACACCGAAAATGAAACCCAAATGCGCGACGGCGATTTGGTGCTGATCGACGCGGGCTGCGAATATCAGGGGTATGCCGGCGATATCACCCGGACTTTCCCGGTCAACGGCAAATTCACCGCCCCGCAGCGCGCAATCTATGACATCGTACTGAGCTCCCAGCTCCGGGCATTGGAGATGTTTGCGCCAGGCGTCAGCATCCGTGAAGTCAATGAGGAAGTGGTGCGCATTATGGTCGCCGGACTGATTAAGCTGGGGATCATGAAAGGTGAAGTGGAGCCGTTGATCGCGGAACAGGCGCATCGTCAGTTCTTTATGCATGGCCTGGGCCACTGGCTTGGGCTGGACGTACACGACGTCGGCGACTATGGCTCAACCGATCGCGGCCGCCCGCTCGAACCGGGCATGGTGGTCACGGTAGAACCCGGTTTGTATATTGCTCCCGACGCCAACGTCCCTCAACAATATCGCGGGATCGGCATTCGTATTGAAGATGACATTCTGATCACGGAAAACGGCAACGAAAATCTGACGGCGGGCGTAGTAAAAGACGCCGACGCCATTGAAGCCTTGATGGCGCAAACTGCCGGATAACTCAGGGCAACCGCTTGAAAGATGACGGATATTCGGGACAATAAAACATGACGATAATGATTGTCGGCGGCGGCATGGCCGGCGCGACGCTGGCGCTGGCGATAGCAACGCTTTCACAAGGGAAAGTGCCGGTCGAGCTGATTGAAGCAAAATCGCCGCGCGATCGTCGGCATCCGGGATTTGATGCGCGGGCGATCGCCTTGTCGGAAGGAACCAGCCAGCAGTTGGAAAACATTGGTATCTGGCAGGCGCTGGCAGGCTGCGCAACCCCGATAACCCATATCCATGTCAGCGACCGCGGTCACGCCGGTTTTGTTAATCTTCGCGCATCGGACTATTGCGTGCCGGCGCTGGGTCATGTGGTTGAACTGCATGAAGCCGGGCAACGGCTATTCTCGTTGCTGCAAAAAGCGCCCGGCATTCGTCTGCACTGCCCGGCTAAAGTGGTCTCCGTTACCCGAACACAGAACGACGCCACGCTGACGCTGGATAGCGGCGCGAAACTGACGGGGCAGTTGCTGGTGGCCGCCGACGGTTCTCTTTCCAGCCTGGCGCAATCCTGCGGTATCCGCTGGCAGCAGCAGGATTACGATCAGATCGCCGTTATCGCCAACGTCACCACATCGCAGCCGCATCAGGGCCGGGCGTTCGAGCGCTTTACGCCGCACGGGCCGCTGGCGCTGCTGCCGATGAGCAAGGGGCGAAACGCGCTGGTCTGGTGTCATGCGCAAGATCAACAGGATCGCGTCGATAGCTGGAGCGAGGCCGAATTCCGCCGGCAGCTACAGCTGGCGTTCGGCTGGCGTCTGGGCGCCTTTACCCATATTGGCGAGCGCCGCAGTTATCCCTTGCGCTTACTGACGGCCGATCGGCACATCCATCACCGGCTGGCGCTGGTGGGAAATGCGGCCCAGACGCTGCATCCGATTGCCGGACAAGGCTTCAATCTGGGGCTGCGCGATGTGATGTCGCTGGCGGAAACCATCGTCAATGCGGCGAACAGCCAGCAGGATCCGGGCAGCTATGCGATACTCAGCCGTTACCAACAGCGCCGTCAGCCCGATCAGCAGGCTACCGTGGCGATCACCGACGGCCTGGTCAGGTTGTTCGCCAACCGCTATACCGCATTAGAGATTGGCCGCAATCTGGGCTTGATGACCATGAATAATCTGCCGCTGATGCGCGATACGTTTGCCCGCCGCACGTTAGGCTGGGTGGAACGTTAATAAGGGAAAGACCTATATGCAATCATTCGATGTGGTTATTGCCGGCGGCGGTATGGTCGGTTTGGCGTTGGCCTGCGGCTTACAGGGCAGCGGCCTGCGTATCGCCGTATTGGAACAGCGGCCGACGGAATCCCGCCCGCCTGACGCCGAATATGCCCTGCGGGTATCGGCCATCAACGCCGCCAGCGAATGTCTGCTCCGCCATCTGGGCGTATGGGAAAGCCTGACGGCGCAGCGCGTCAGTCCTTACAATGAGATGCAGGTCTGGGATAAAGACAGCTTCGGCAAAATCAGCTTTAGCGGTGAAGAGTTCGGTTTCGCCCATCTGGGCCACATTATTGAAAACCCGGTAATACAACAGGCTCTGTGGCAACGGGCCTCGCAACTGAGCGATATTACCCTGCTGGCGCCTGCCGCGTTAAAGCAGGTCGCCTGGGGGGAAAACGAAGCCTTTATCACCCTGCAGGATGGCGGCATGTTAACCGCACGGCTGGTCGTCGGGGCGGACGGCGCGCACTCCTGGCTGCGCCAGCATGCCGATATCCCCCTCACCTTCTGGGATTACGGTCATCATGCGCTGGTCGCCACCATTCGAACGGAATCGCCGCATCAGTCGGTTGCGCGCCAGGTCTTTCACGGCGACGGCATTCTCGCTTTTCTGCCGCTCGGCGATCCGCACCTCTGTTCGATCGTCTGGTCGCTGCCGCCTAATCAGGCGCAGGCCATGCTGACATTGCCCGCCGGTGAATTTAACCGGCGGTTGGCCGTCGCGTTCGATACCCGGCTGGGGCGGTGTGAACTGGAAAGCGAACGGCAACTTTTCCCATTGATGGGCCGTTATGCCCGCAGCTTTGCCGGCCATCGTCTGGTGCTGATCGGCGATGCCGCCCATACCATCCACCCGCTGGCGGGTCAGGGCGTCAATCTTGGTTTTATGGATGTGGCGGAATTGATTGCCGAGTTGAAACGCCTGCAGTCGCAGGGCAAGGATATCGGTCAGCATCTCTACCTGCGGCGTTATGAGCGTAAGCGTAAACACAGCGCCGCCGTTATGCTCGCCAGTATGCAAGGATTCCGTGAACTGTTCGACGGCAATAATCCGGCCAAAAAGCTCTTGCGCGATGTGGGTCTGCTGCTGGCGGACAACCTCCCCGGCGTCAAACCGACGCTGGTGCGTCAGGCCATGGGGTTAAACGATCTCCCCGAATGGCTGGATGAACATCACTAACGCCGATACAAGCCGGGCGCCCACGCCCGGCGTTGACCAAGGGTAAAGGCTTATAGAAAAGCGGCCAAAATACGCTAAAAAATAAAATGGGCTATTATAAAAAGATGAGGAAGAATCCACTCAAATTTATTAGCAGGTTATAAAAAAGAGAGCGGATTTATTAATAAAATTAAGCAAATTAATTTATTAAATAGTTATCTAAATTCATTTTATATCAATATATTTATTTCATAGTAACAATCGCCACTAAAAAGGAGCATTATCATGCTGAGCCCTAATGAATGCCGCAACCTGCAAGACGTAAGGGAAGGTATTGATACGATAGACAAACAGATCTTCTCGCTTTTTCTCCAACGTCTGGAGTATGTTTATGCCGCCAGCCAATTCAAACCCGACGAAGCCAGTATCGCGGCGCCGGACCGCGTGACGGCGATGCTTGATGAGCGCAGGCGCTGGGCGAGAAAACAGCAGGCTAATGAAGACTTCATTACCTCACTGTATGAACATATTATTTATACCTATATTAAGGAGCAAACTGAATTTTGGCGCAAGAAAAACAATAAAACGGCATAGATAATATTTAATTATACACAAAAAAACATTAGCTATTTTATGTAGTAAGCATTCCCGGGGATTAAATGGTTCGGGTATAGACGACACCGAAATAACAAACTTTATTTCAGTTGTTTACCAAGAAAGGAATGCCATATGGAAAGATCCTTTAAACATGATAGCTTTTTATTCTCCTCGGTGTTTCACAGCCTTTATACCGAAGGTATATTTAAAACCATTACCCAATCCGCGACCAGCCCGGCCGAGCTCTGTCGTATATTAACTCACGAGTTCGAACAGGCGCGCCTTGCCGGTATCACGCAACCGATTGTGGTAGGGGCAATCCCTTTTGATACGCGCCACCCTTCTTCATTATATATTCCGCGCGCCAGCCATTTTTTATCACGAGAGGCATTCCGGCAAAAACTGCGCAAGATACAAAGGACTCCGCTGTTGATCACCGAACGTCAGCCCTTACCGGATAAGGATCATTTTCTCGCTATGGTGGAAAAGGCGGTAAAGGAGATTCGTCAGGGAACGTTGCAAAAAATCGTCTTGTCACGTACGCAGTCAATACGGACCGAACATCCGATCGAAACCATCGCGCTGCTGTCCACGCTGGCCGAGCAAAACCCAGACGGCTATCATTTCCGTTTGCCGCTGGCGGAAAATCGTTATCTGTTCGGCGCCAGTCCTGAACTGTTGCTGCGGCAGGAAAAACGCACAATCGCCACCACCCCGCTGGCGGGCACGATCAAACGCGATGCGGATGCACAGCAAGATAGGGATAATCGCGATCGGTTGCTCGCCTCTGACAAGGATCGGCACGAACATCGTCTGGTTATCGAAGATATTCGCCAGAGACTGTCGGGCTACTGCGCCAAACTCGATATTCCGCAAACGCCCACGTTGCTGCCGACGCCCCAGGTTTGGCATCTGGCTAGTCCGATTACCGGCCAGCTAAAAGCGGACAACGCCCATCCTCTGTTTCTTGCCTGTCTGTTGCACCCCACGCCGGCGCTATGCGGCGTACCAATGGAAAAGGCCCGCGGCCTGATTAGTGAATTGGAGCCATTTGAACGAGGCGTATTTGGCGGCATCGTCGGCTGGAGCGACGCGGAAGGAAACGGGGAATGGGTTGTCGCCATTCGCTGCGGCGTCAGCCAGCATAACGCCGTGCGATTGTACGCCGGGGCCGGGATCGTCGCTGATTCTGAACCCGCGGCCGAATGGCGGGAAACGGAAGCCAAAATGCGCACGATGCTGGCTGCGCTGGGCCAGTAATCTAATCACACCTGACGCCTGAAAGCGTAAAGCTCTCTAACACGGCACAACGTCGGCCCGACCGTGCCCCCCGTTATTCGCCTGGCGAAAACGGGGGGATTAAAGCTTTATGCATCCGGCCCGACGCGCACCACCAGTTTGCCGAAATTGTGCCCCTGCAGCAGCCCGATAAACGCCTCTACGGCGTTTTCCAACCCTTCGACCACATCTTCCCGGTATTTTATTTTGCCTTCGGCCAGCCATGGGTTGATGGCTTTACTGAACTCATCGAAGCGGTGCCCGTAGTCATCGAAAATAATGAAGCCCTGCATGCGGATACGCTTTTTCAGGATAGTTCCCATCAGCAGCGGCAGACGATCCGGCCCATCCGGCAGCGCGGTGGCATTGTAGTTGGCTATCAGTCCGCAGAGCGGAATTCGGGCCGACGTATTGAGCAACGGCAGCACCGCATCGAACACCTTACCCCCTACGTTTTCGTAGTAGATATCGATCCCATCGGGGCAGGCGGCCTTAAGCCGGTCGGCAAAATCCGCCGCGCGGTGATCGAGACAGACATCGAAACCCAGCTCGTCAACCGCATAGCGGCATTTCTCCGCCCCTCCGGCGACCCCCACCACACGGCAGCCTTTCAGTTTGGCGATCTGACCGACCGTCGCGCCGACCGGCCCTGTCGCCGCCGCGACGACCAGCGTTTCCCCGGCCTTGGGTTGGCCGATATCCATCAGCCCCATATAGGCGGTAAAACCCGGCATGCCTAGCACGCCAAGCGCATAAGAGGGTTTCGCGGGCGATGTCCCCAGATGGGTTAACCCGCTGCCATCGGAAACCGCGTAATCCTGCCATCCGCTGTAGGACAGCACCCAGTCCCCTACGTGATAATCCGCATGTTTCGAGGCGACGACCCTGCAGACGGTTGACCCGACCATCACCGCATCGATCTCGACCGGTTTGGCGTAGGATGGCGTATCGCTCATACGACCACGCATGTAGGGATCGAGCGAAAGGAAGACCGTGCGCAACAGCACCTCGCCCTCTTTTACCTCGGGGATAGGCTGTTGCTCCAGGCGGAAATCATCATGCGTGGGAGCACCATGCGGACGTTGCGCCAACACAATACGGCGATTGTTCTGATCTGTTTGCGACATGATTCTTCTCCTTGATGAACGAAGTGGATAAACGGGCGGCGTCCCGGCATCAGGGCAACCTTTCGCACGCCTCGACAGCGGTATCCCGCGCTAACACTTTCCATCATAGCTCACCGCCTTTCGCTCCCCATGACAATGCGAATGTTTTTTAACACGGATGTTTTTGCCGATTCGTACAGCAAAACGGCGGGAACTCGCGGAGATCAGGCAAATTTAATCAGCGTCATTCCCGCCAGCAGCAACAAAATGCCAAACCAGACTGCATCGGCTGCCAGCGCTGCGCAGCCGATATTGGGGAATATCACGCGTTAAACGCCCTCATTTATCTGTCTCGACGTCCTTTTTTGGTGCACCAAAACCTCAAATTGCCATATATGTGTGCAATCCGCCGTCACTCGGCGCTATTCGGCGCGTCTCGCCGCTAAAACGATTTTTTATTCCTAATAATCCGTTATTACAACCACTTAGCGTCATCCCGTCATTTTAGAAAGATCATCTGGCATGGCCTTTGCTCAGACTATTTAAGTACGGTCTTAACCATGACATAAGGATGATATATGGTGATGAGAACAGTCAGTAGCTCAAAACTCTCCCTCTGGCAGGTCGTTATCATCGGAATTGCGTATATGACCCCCATGACGGTGTTCGATACATTCGGCATCGTTTCCGGCATTACCGAAGGCAGAGTCCCACTGGCGTACCTGATTGCACTGATTGCCATACTGCTCACCGCGCTCAGCTACGGAAGAATGGTGCGGGCATTTCCCGAAGCCGGTTCCGCTTACACCTACACCCGCAAAACCTGCGGCAATAGCGCCGGTTTTATGGTCGGCTGGTCTTCGCTGCTGGACTACATGCTCCTGCCGATGATTAATTCATTGCTGGCCGGCATCTACCTCAGATCGCTATTTCCCGCGTGTCCCCCCTGGATATGGATCGTCGGTTTTACCGCGCTGGTTACTTTTATCAACTGCCGTAATATCAAATTGCTGGCGAACCTGAATTTCCTATTCGTCGGCGCGCCCGTAGTTCTGATGGGCGTGTTCATCTTTCTGGTTATCCAGGGCGTCAGCCATCAATCAGGCAGCGACGCCGTCTGGACGCTGAAACCACTGATGAATGGCGATAGCAGCGTTATTCCCCTTATCAGCGGCGCCGCCGTTCTGTGCTTCTCTTTCCTCGGTTTTGACGCCGTCACCACCTTATCCAATGACAGCCACGAACCGCGCAAAACGATCCCGCGCGCCGTTTTCCTGACCGCCTTGCTGGGGGGAGTGATATTTTTTACCGCCGCCTGGTTTATCCAGCTCTATTTTCCGACCAACGCACAGTTTAAAAACCCATCCGAGGCGATGCCGGAAATTGTGCTTTACGTCGGCGGCGCTTTTTTCCAGTCTATTTTTCTGGTCGCCATTTTGATTAACACGCTGGCTTCCGCACTGGCGTCACACGCCAGCGCCGCACGTCTGCTGCACATCATGGGCCGCGACGGCATTTTCCCCGGCTCCTTTTTCAGCTATCTGCACCCGCGCTTCGGCAGTCCGGTATATTGCGTACTGTTTGTTGGCGGCCTATCGATGAGCGCCGTCTTTTTCGGCCTGGACACGGCAGTATCGCTGATAAGTTTCGGCGCGTTGGTGGCGTTTACCGCGGTGAATTTCTCCGTGATCGCCCTGTATGCCATCAGAGAGAAAAAATTGACCACCGGGAAAGATAAATTATTCAACCTGGTTCTGCCGTTGATGGGGATGGGAACGATCGGTTTCATGTGGATCAATCTGGACAAAGACTCCATGATCCTTGGCCTGATCTGGGCCATTCTCGGCATAGGTTGGCTAACCTGGTCCCGGCTCACCAAAAGGGAAGTGGTCTTTTCATCATGACGGGGCCGTACTGCGGAGCCGCTAACGAATTAGCCGGTTTTAATCAGAAAGGCTAAATATGCGAACCGCAGCACGGTTATGTCTTCTTTTGATCAAATAATATATTGCGTACGGAAAACGTCCCGCCCGCTTGCTGGTGTATTAGTTTTTTCTATTAACGGCGAGAAATCGACAACAAATAGTGCATAGATCTATTCAATTTACATAGCAGGGTTATTATCTTAAACAGTTATAACGTTAATAAAACCCGCTATTTTACCCCTTTAATGAAAAAATAATTTACAAAAATATACATTCAGAAATAATATATTTTCGTGATTTTTATTTATAGCTTAATTATCACCCGATTACCCCCACAGACCTTGTTAATATAAAATCGATCATAATTACCGATAGGTGTAATATCCCGGCTGAATAAGCTGTTATCCCGCCAGATTTCGAGAGGCGTTATTTTCAAAATGCTGGTTAATGCAAAATCGGCACCCTCAGGAAAACTGGCTCAGGCAAGTATTTATACTCTAAATAATTCGAGTTGCAGGAAGGCGGCGACGCAGCGAATCCCCAGGAACTTACACCAGTAAGTGACTGGGGTGAGTGACAAATCGGTCGGGAACCGATTTGAACGCCGCTTGCAGCGGCCCCGCAGGGGCGAGGCCCAGGGATGGGCCGAGTAACAAAGCCAACGCACATGCAACTTGAAGTATGACGAGTATACGTATTCGGGGTAAACCGGCATTACCCTGTACACAAGGGCCGGCGCTTATTCATTTCAGATATTGTTCTATTAGCTCATCAGTGTGATGTTTAGATCTGACTTAATTCCGAACAGGATTTGTACGGAATTAACCTGTTACCAGGTTATTTAGGAGAGAATAAAATGCAGTTACGCACCACTAAAGAAAAAATCCTGATGGCGATACTTATCGGGATAATTGCGGGCCTGGTTTGCGCCCTGGCTAAATTCGGCTGGGAGATACCGTTTCCACCAAGAACGCCCGCGCGTGATTTGACTAATCCGCCGCAGGAATTATTACAGCAGCTTGGTATGTCTTTTGAAATGTCTCACATTACCTACCTGTTTAACGGTAATGCAAGACCAATCATGAGCTTTATCATGCACTTTGGTTTCTCTATCAGCTTTTCCGTGCTTTATTGCATCATCGCCGAATTTAATCCGAAAATTAAACTCTGGCAGGGCGCTTTTTACGGTCTGGTTCTGCACATTGTCTTCCACATTTTCCTGCTGCCGCTGTTTGGCACCGTGCCGGCACCGTGGGATCAACCGTTTGCCGAACACTTCTCCGAACTCTTCGGCCACATGTTCTGCTTCTGGCTGGTGGAAATCGTCCGCCGCGATCTGCGTAACCGCATCACTCATGCGCCGGATCCTGAAGTTACCGCAGCTGAAGCCACCCGTTAATTTGCCCGCACCGCATCATCAGGCCACCTCCACAGGTGGCTTTTTTCCCCGCACGGCATCCATTTCCATTTCTTCCTTATAACCACCGGTAACGCTTCCCGTCGTTATATACTTTTTTGGCATTAAAAAGTATTTTTTGTACTTTTACACCCTTACGCCAACTCTCCTACAGTTACAGCAATATTAAGTTGGGCTAATGTAAATTCAAGGAATTAGGGAATGGAAAAAAAATCATCGGCCATGTGGTTTCCGTCGGCCAAACTCCTCTCCGTCGGCGCTTTATCACTGCTTTTCACCCTAACCCCCAGCGCATGGAGCGCAGAGAATAACGAACAACCGGTTCAGGGCGGCATACTCAATGTCGGGCTGGGCAGCGATACGCCAATCATCGATCCGCACATCACCGCCTATGGCGTAACGGCGCTGATCGCCCGCAACGTGGTGGATTCGCTGGTCGGCCAGGCGGAGGACAACAGCTTTACCCCCTGGCTGGCCGAGCGCTGGGAAATCAACGACGACAATACGTCCTACACCTTCTATCTGCGCAAAGACGTCACCTTCAGCGACGGCACCAAGCTGGATGCCGAAGCGGTAAAATACAACTTAGAGCGCATTCTCGATCCGAAAACCACCTCCAGCTACGCTAAATCGCTGTTAGGGCCGATCGACAACATCACCACGTCCGACGCCAACACGATCGTGATTCATTACTCTGCGCCGTTCGCGCCGCTGTTGCAGGGGCTGAGTCTGCCGTATCTGGGCATCCAGTCGCCGACTTATCTGAAGAAAACGCCGAATACCAGCAATACCGTCGTCGGCTCCGGCCCCTTTATTCTCGACTCCTTCGTCAAAGGCAGCGGCAGCAAGCTGAGTAAACGCGCGGATTACCACTGGGGGCCGGGTTACGCGAAACATACCGGTCCGGCGTATCTGGACGGCCTCACTTTTAAATATCTGCCGGAAGCCTCCGTCAGATTGGGCGCGTTGACCAGCGGCCAGATTCAGGCCATTGACGCCGTTCCGCCCGCGAATTTTCCCTCGGTGAAAAAGAATCCGCGTCTGGACGTGGTCACCTATGAAAACCCGGGCGTCAACCGCGTGCTCTACCTGAATACGACGAAAGGGCCGTTCCAGGATGTCAACGTTCGCAAGGCATTCCAGAGCGCGGCGGATACCGCGACGGCGGTGAAAGTGGCCTATTTCGGCACGCTGAAAGCGGCGGATAACGTTGTCGGTCCGGCAACGCTCTATTACGACCCGACGGTAAAATCGCGCTGGGGATTCGATCTGCAAAAGGCCAACCAATTGCTGGATAACGCGGGCTGGAACAGCAAAGACAGCGAGGGCTATCGTCAGAAAGACGGCAAACGCCTGACGGTCACTTTCGTCTACGCCACGACCAACGTCGAAGCCGCCGACGTCACGCTGTTCCAGGCGATTCAGTATCAGGTCAAACAGGCCGGATTCGATCTGAAGCTCGCTCCGCTGGATGTGGGCGAGTTCTCCACCCGAACCAATGCCAATGACTATGATATCGCCTCCAATTTCTTCGTCCGCGCCGAGCCAGATATTCTGCGCACGGTGTTTGATTCCGCCTACGCGCCGCCCAACGGCAACAACTTCGCGCGGATCGGCTCGCTGGACGAGAAACTGAGAAGAGCGGTGGGCGCCGGCGACGCCGAACGTAAACAGCTCTATACCGACATTCAGCGTGAAATCATCGATCAGGCCTATGTTCTCCCGGTCTATATTCCGGCTTACCAACTCGGTCTGTCGAAACAGGTACAAGGAGTAAGCTGGGCGACCAATGCAAAACCGAATTTCTACGATGTCTGGATTAAACGCTAATCTGGCGGGATACGCTAAACGTCTGCTCACCATTCTGGCCGTGCTCTGGGGCGCGGCCACATTGACGTTTATTGCCGTCAAACTCATTCCCGGCGATCCCATCGCCATTCTCAGCGGCGGCGACAATGTGGTGGATGACGCATACCGCGCCGAACTGACCCGCCAATTCGGTCTCGATCGGCCGCTGTGGATACAGTATCTGCGTTATTGCGCCCAGGCGTTGCAGGGCGATTTCGGCATTAGCTACCAGTATCGGCAGCCGGTGCTGCCGGTCATCGCCGACGCCATGCGCGAAACGCTGCCGCTGGCGCTCGGCGGAATAACGCTGGCGCTGATATTGGCCGTTGTCAGCGCGCTGGTCACCGCGGGGCGCTATCACGGACTGCGGCGCGCGGTTTCCTGGCTGGAGCTGACGCTGCTCAGCACGCCGGTGTACTGGATTGGCATCGTGCTGCTGAGTATCTTCAGCTTTCATTTGCAATGGTTTCCGGTAACCGGCAATGACGGGTTGATATCGCTGGCGCTGCCGGTGATCACGCTTAGCCTGCCGCTGGCGGCCATCCTGAGTCAGGTGCTGCGGGACGGGCTGGAAGAGGCGTTGTCCCAGCCGTTCGCCCTTACCGTACGGACCCGTGGCGTGAGCGAAACCTGGCTGCGCATTCGCCACGCGCTGCGCCATGCGGCGCTGGCGGCGTCAACGCTGACTGGTACGCTATTGGCCGGAGTGCTTGCCGGTTCGGTATTAACCGAAACGGTTTTCGGACGCGCCGGTATCGGGCAGATTACGCTGCAGGCGATTGAAACGCGCGATATGCCGCTGGTGCTGGGCATCGTGATGCTGTCCGCCTTGCTGTTTGTGGTGATCAACCTGTTGGTGGACGCCCTGTATCTGATTATCGATCCCCGTTTGCGCAAAAAGGCGAACGCCCATGAGCAGTGAACCCATGATACTTCCCCGAACGCCGTCGCGCGTCACCTACCGCAACCCGTGGCTGGCGCTCCCGACGTTGCTGCCGGCGGCGATTGTTGTGCTGTTGGTGCTGGCGGTGTTTTTCCCCGCGCTGTTCACCAGCCGCACCGCTGATGAAATGGATATGGCGTCCATACTTCAACCCCCGAGCTGGGATCACTGGTTTGGCACCGATCCATTAGGGCGCGACGTATTTTCCCGGGTGATCCACGGCACCTCGCTGTCGCTGAGCATCGGCGTCGGCGCCATGTTGATCGCCTGCTTTGGCGGCGTGCTGTTCGGTACGCTGTCGGTACTGTCTCCGGCGCCGATCCGTGCGATTCTGGTACGCCTGTTGGATATTATGCTGGCCTTCCCCGATCTGCTGCTGGCGCTGCTGGTGATCGCGGTACTGGGGCGCGGGCCGGAAAACACGCTGCTGGCGGTGGGGCTGGCGGGCATCGCCGGCTATGCGCGGCTGGTAAGGTCGCAGGTGCTTCAGGTTCGGCTTTCCGGCTACGTGGAACACGCTATTGCGTTGGGCGAACGCCCGTTGTATATCGTCGGGCGGCATATCATCCCCAATACCCTGCGCCCGCTGCTGATCGTGGCGACCATCGGTGTCGGCCATGCGATCCTGTCCGCTTCCGCGCTCAGTTTCCTGGGATTGGGCGTGGTTCCGCCCACGGCCGAATGGGGCGCGCTGCTGGCCGACGGCCGCAACTTTCTGGATATCGCGCCCTGGGTCAGCCTGTTCCCGGCCACCGTGGTGGCGATTTCCGTCATTGCCATCACCCTGCTGGGGCGACGTTTACAAACTATTTTGGCAAAAGGCGGCGCGTCATGAATCATCACCACGCGAGTCACCCCGACACAAGCTCCGCCGTTCAACCGCTGCTCAACGTACAGGGGCTGAGCGTCACTTTCCCCGGCGGCGAACAGGGGCCGGTGGAGTCGGTAAAAAATCTCACGTTTCAGGTTAACCCCGGAGAAATTCTGGCGCTGGTCGGCGAATCGGGTTCGGGAAAATCGGTTACCGCACGCTCGCTGGTCGGGCTGGCCGGCGAACACGCCGATGTTCGCGCCGGCGCCATCGATCTGCGGCGTCACGACGGCAGCCGCTGCGATCTGCGCTACCTGACCGATCGTGACTGGCGGCATATCCGCGGCCGCGAGATTGGCTTTATTTTGCAGGATGCGCTGGTATCTCTCGATCCGCTGCGCAAGATCGGCCAGGAGATCGCCGAACCGATCCTCACTCACAGTCTGCTGCCGCGCGCGGAAGTTGCCGGCCGGGTCGCCGAGCTATTGGCGCAGGCGGGCATTCCCGATCCGGTCAACCGCGCGGCCCAGTACCCGCACGAACTTTCCGGCGGTTTACGCCAGCGGGCGCTGATCGCCTCCGCGCTGGCCGGCGGCCCCCAGTTGCTGATCGCAGACGAACCGACCACCGCGCTGGACGCCACCGTGCAGCAGCAGGTACTGAAGGTCTTCACTGCGCTGGCGCAGGCTGGTCACGGCGTGCTGCTGATCACCCACGATCTGGCGGTCGTTTCCCAGGTGGCGGATCGCGTGATCGTGATGCAGAAAGGCGCACTGGTGGAGAGTGGAACGGTCAGTCAGGTGCTTGCGGCGCCCGAACATCCCTATACCCGCCGGTTGCTGGCCGCGATCCCGACCGCCGCAACGCGCGGGAAGTGGCTGGCGGGCGAAAATCCGCTACGCGATATTCCGGCCGGTATTTTGTCATCGGTGCTCTCCGGCGATAGAACGCTATCGGACGTCGCCCTGAAAGCGGAGGGGGTGTCCGTTGCCTTCACCCGCCCCGACGGCAGCAGAATGGATGCGGTAAAACAGGTTTCGTTGCAGGTAGGACGCGGAGAAACCCTGGGCATTGTCGGCGAATCCGGTTCGGGAAAAACCACGCTGGGGAAAATTATTCTGGCCTTGCAGAAGCCGGATCGCGGCGAGGTATTGCTGTCGGATCGTCCCTGGAGCGCATTGTCGGAACGTGAGCGCCGGCCGTTGCGCGCGCGGATTCAGACCATCACGCAGGATCCGCTCAGCTCGTTCGATCCCCAGTTCACCGTGGAGAAGATCCTGCGCCAGCCGCTGCGCCTACGCCCCGATCTCAGCCCGGCGGACCAACAGCAGCGGATCCTGACCCTGCTAACGCTGGTCGGGTTGACGCCGGACCTGCTGTCCCGGCGGCCGACCGCGCTTTCCGGCGGTCAGCGCCAGCGCGTGTCGATCGCCCAGGCGCTGGCCTCCGAACCAGATATTCTGATTTGTGATGAACCGGTGTCGGCGCTGGACGTCACCACGCAGGCCCAGGTATTGGATCTGCTGGTGGCGCTACAGCGCCAGTTGCGGCTTTCCATGCTGTTTATCTCGCACGATCTCGGCGTGGTACAGCACATGAGCCACCGTATTGCGGTGATGAAAGACGGTGAAATCGTTGAAACCGGCGATGTCGAGCAGATATTCAGCCAGCCGCGACATCCGTATACGCGGCTATTACTGTCGACCGTACACTAACCCGGACACGCCTGAACGAAGACCTGTCCGGCGCAGGAAAACGCCGGACATTGCCGACGCCGATTAAAACGCCATTACCGCCTGTAAAAGATTGCGGGCATAGGGATGCTGAACCCGCCCCAGCGTCGTGATGTCATCAACCCGCTCAATGATACTGCCCTGCTGGAGAAAAACGACCCGCTGACACAAATAGGTAATCGCCGTCAGATCGTGGCTGATAAACAGATAGGTCAGCCCCAGTTGCTGGCGCAGGTCGGCCAGCAAATCCAGGATCTGAACCTGTACGGTGACGTCCAGCGCGCTGACCGCCTCATCCAGCACCATGAAATCAGGCTTGCTGGCGATGGCTCTGGCGATACAGACCCGCTGCATCTGCCCGCCGCTGAGCTGATGGGGAAAACGCTCGCACACATCGCCCGTCAGCCCGACCTGTTCCAGCAGCGCGATAACCTGCCGCCGCACGTCATCGCGCCGGGTCACGCCCTGTACCCATAGCGGTTCAGACACAATGGCCAACACGTTCATAAAGGGATTGGCGGACGAGGTATAGTCCTGAAAAACCGCGCTGACGCGCGCAGGTTTTTTACGCCGCGACTGCCAGAAGCGCAGCGGCGCGTACAGCGGCTGACCGGCTAACCTGACCTGCCCGCTTTTCGGCGCTTCCAGCCCCAGCAGAATACGCCCCAGAGTACTTTTGCCGCTGCCGCTCTCGCCGATAATGCCCAGGCATTCGCCCGCCCGAACGCTGAACGACACGCCATTCAATACGGGTATCCATTTACCGCCGTCATCCTGAGAACGGTAGCTGTGATGGATATCGCTCACTTCAACCAACGCGTTCACTGATTATCTCCCGGCATTGTACTTCCCGATCGTTTTGCGACATGTTGACCAACGTCTGATAGCGCCGCTGCAACGCCTGACGCGACGCCACCAGATAGCGGGTATGCCGGTGCTGAGGCTGGCGCAGCACCTGCTGCACGTCACCCTGTTCCACCGCCCGCCCCTGGTGCATCACCAGTACCCGATCGGCAATATGATTCACCACGCCGAAATCGTGTGAGATAAAAATCAAGGTGGTGCCCAGGCGCTCACGGATCGCGCGAAATTCCTGCATGATGTCGTACTGCGTGACCGAATCGAGCGCGGTGGTCGGCTCGTCGGCAATCAGCAACTGCGGCTCCAGCGCCAAGGCGATGGCGATCATCACCCGTTGCAGCATGCCGCCGCTAATCTGGCTGGGATATTTATCAAATAGCCGCGCGGCGTCACGCAGCCGGACCAATCGCATCATCTCCAACGCCAACTCGCGCGCGGCACGTTTGTCCAACGCCAGATGCACGCGAAATGTCTCCACCATCTGGCCGCCGAGCGTCTGCAAGGGATCGAATGCGCTCATCGGATGCTGCAGGATGATGCCGATGGTTTTACCCCGCAGACGGCGCATCGCATCCGGCGTCTGCGTCAATAGATCCGTGCCATTCAGCCAGGCCTGTCCCGACTGGGTAAACTGTCCGCCCAGCAGCCCCATAAGGGCGCGGCAGGTCAGACTTTTACCGCTGCCGCTTTCGCCGACGATCCCGAGGCAGGCATGGCGAGGCAGCGAAAAAGAGATATCATGCAGCAGGCGTTTGCCGCCGGATGCCAGCCCGACCTGCAAATTCTCTACCCGTAATAGATCGCTCATCAGTGAGACTCCCTAGGGTCCAGCGCATCGCGCAAACAGTCGCCCAATAGATTAAATGCCGCCACCACAATCAGGATCGCCAGCCCCGGCGGCAGCATTTGCGTCGGATGGTTCATCATCACTTTCTGCGCTTCGCTTAACATGGTGCCCCACTCCGCCGTCGGCGCCTGCACGCCAAGCCCGAGGAATGACAGCGCGGAGATATTCAGGATCACCCAGCCGGTATCCAGCGTCGCCAGCACCACGATTTCCGATAGCGTATTCGGCAACAGGTGACGCCGCAGGATAAACCACAGCGGCGTACCGCTGGCGCGTGAGAACAGGATATAGCTTTTTTGACTATGTTTGATAACGATCCCGCGGATCATGCGGGTATACCACGCCCATTTCACCAGAATATTGGCCAGGATCACGTTAAAGATCCCGACGCCAAGGATCCCGACAATCGCCAGGATCATAATCTGGCTGGGAAACGACAGCATGATGTCGCAACAGCGCATCATGACTTCATCCAGCCGGCCGCGAAAATAACCGGATAAGAAACCAAAAAGGCTGCCGATCATAATCGTGACGGCCATCGTCAGCAGCGCCAGAAAAAGCGTGGTCTGAACGCCGAACATCAGGCGAGACAGCACGCAGCGCCCCAAATGGTCGGAACCCAGGGGAAAGCGGGCGCTAAAGTCGGCGTATTTGCGCGCGATATTGATTTTATTCGGATCGTTGGGCGCCAGCCATGGCGCAAAAATACCGATCAGAACCACCGTCACGATAACCAATAAGCACAGCAGCGCGACTTTATCGCGCAACAGTTTTTGATAAAACAGCATATTATCCCTCTTGCCGTAGAGCAGGATCCATCCAGCGCTGAATGATATCGACCAATAGATTGCAGATCACAAACAGCACGCCCATCATCAGAATGTAAGCCTGAATCACCGGATAATCGCGGCTGAAAATCGCCGAAATACATAAGCGCCCCACCCCCGGCCAGGCAAAGATGTTTTCTATAATCACCGCCCCGGCCAGCAGTTGCGGAATGCTCATTCCCAGCGCGGTAATACTGCTATGCAGCGAGTTTTTCAGCACATGGCGCAGGATGATGCTTTTCTCAGCCAGCCCGCGCGCACGCGCATAATAGACGTAATACTGCTGCATATTTTCCAGCATATTGTTGCGAATCAGCCGGATATAGATGGCGATGTAAACCATGGACAGCGTGACCGCCGGCAGAATGATATGTGAAAACGTGCCGCTGCCGCTGGTCGGCAGCAGATCCCATGACAGGGAGAACCACCAAATGAACAATAATCCGAGCCAGTAGCTGGGCATCGCCGTTCCGAGAAACACCAGCGTGCGGATCAGGCGATCGAAAACGCTGTTTTTATAGACCGCGCTCAATACCCCCAGCGGCACGCTGACGCACAGGATAATAACCAGCGACAATGCGGCAAGCGCCAGCGTCGCCGGCAGACAGCGGGCAAGCTCATCCAGCACCAGACGGTTATTAATGTAGGAATAGCCGAAATCCAGCCGAATGGCATCAAACAGCCAATAGACATAGCGGACCAGAAAAGGACGATCCAGCCCCAGTTGCTGACGCATCTCGGCGATGGACTCCGGGGTCGGGATGATCTCATTGACCCGTAGAGCGACTTCCGCCGGATCGGCCGGCACCAGATTCAATAATAAAAAAGACAGAAATGAGATACCCAGCAAAATCGGTAACGTCAGCAAGAGACGGCGACAGATATATCTTTTCACAAAAAGACCTATAATTTCGCAGATTCATCAATGAGATATATCCCTCCTCTTTCATGTTCCCGCCAAATGGGAGACGGAAAAATTCGGGATATAAACCGCAGACCGACAAGCCGGCCTGACGCAGCCTTCAGCCCGGCAAACCTGTCTGTGAAGCCGAGATACTCGGGGCGAGTAATAATTGGCTTTGTCATCAGTCTGGGCTTTTGCTTACGGACAACGGCGATATCAGGCGCCCCTGTCAACCGGCCGTTCGTTAATCGCGATACATGCGATCAAACGGGATCTCAAATTGTGATGGATTGAAATCTACGCCTTTCAGATCGTTCACATAAACGGCCCGATTACGCTCATAGGTCAAAGGAATATAAACGGCCTCATCATGCAACGTCGTCAGCACATAGCGGTATAACTCCCGCCGTTCCTTTTCATCGGTGGTAATCAGGGCATGGCTGATACTGCTATCAATCTGCTGTTTCTGCGCCAGCCCCTGCTGAGCCGCATAGTCGCCGTAAACCGGCAATTTCATGCCGGATAAGAATGACTGCGGATCGTACGGCGTTCCCCAGGAGATATTAAACACGATGTCGAATTTACCGGCTTTCTGACGGTCACGATAAGCCTGCTCTTCTTCGCCATGCAGTTTCAGCTCAATTCCCAGCGCCGAGAATTCATTTTGCAGGTACTCGGCAATCACTTTTTGCGAGGCGGTGTTGCTGTCGTAGTAGATAGTGATCGAGAGCGGCTTACCGTCCTTCTGCCGCCAGGACTGTCCGCTTTTCTGCACCCAGCCCGCCGCATCCAGCAGCTTTTTAGACTGCTCCAGATCGTAGTCATACGGTTTCAGTTCGATATTGCTGTACGGCACGTTTTTCGCCAGCAGCGTATCGGCGGGAACTTCACTGCCGTTAAAAATTCCTTCTGCAATATCGACTTTATTTACCGCGTGCTGCAACGCCTGACGTACCCGCACATCTTTCAAATTTTCCGACTGCGTATTAATCAGCAGCATGCGGGTCGAAACCGGCTCAGACAAACGGGTGGTGAACTTTTTGTCTTTGCTCAGTCGCGCAAAGGCATCGGCATCAATCATGTTTTTGCCGTAAATCAGCTCAATCTCTCCTTTCTGTAACGCCAGCAACCGGGTTTGATTGTCGGGGATGACTTTCATCACCACTTTTTCCAGCTTCGGCTTTTCACCCCAGTAGTGTGGATTAAGCGTAAACACCGAATATTCATCGGTTTTATGTTCGCTCAGAACATAGGGCCCGGTGCCGATGTAGGCGTTAACGCCGTGCTTGGTTCCGCCATCTTTCATCGCCGCCGGGGAAATAAAACGCATCGGACGCGTCACCGCCAGTTCGACCAGAAACGGATAGTAGGGCTCTTTCAGCGTAACGCGCAGTTGGCGTTCATCCAGGGCTTCAACCTTGTCAATGATGCGCACCATTTCCAGCCAGCCATGGCGTTCCCGGTTATCCAGCACCGCATCAATATTCTGCTTCGCGCTCTGCGCATTGAATGCGGCCCCATCGCTGAACTTCACATCGGAGCGCAGCGTAAAGGTATACACCTTGCCATCGGCGGATGTTTCCCACTTTTCGGCCAGCCAGGGCTGGATCCCTTGTGGAGTCACTTTCACCAGTGATTCATACAACATGTTCTGTGCCCAGATCTCGCCGGAGTAGATATGCGGGTTGAGATCGCGGGTATCGCGGAAATTAGCAAAAGTCAGAGACTGGGAGTCTTGCGCGTTAACCGGACTGGCAAACAAAGGGGAGAGACAGAACAACAGGGAGAGAATGAACCGAGGGGATTTGCTTTTTCCATTATGCATAGCCGATTTTAATTCAAACATAGTAATGATCCATTTACCAAATAAGCGCCGCAGCGCGGAAACAATGTATGTAAACCGTCCATATCCGGACAGAGAAAAATGATACTTATTATCATTTTAAAAACCATGATTTTGCGCAGAGAAATTGAACAGAAATCGTGCTGAGCGCGTATCCGGCACCTGACCCGCCACCGGTCTTATTACCATCTGATCTCGCAACCCGCTATCCCCTGGCGATCCCGCTATAAAGCCTTTGTGAAACGTTGAAGATTGGTTTAGAAAACCGGGTTTACAAAATAATTTTACATGGATATAGTTTTGCCACTTTTTTAGCGGAGAACCCTCTTGGACATACCAGGTTTTCGAACCCAACGTCGTTTGCAAAATCAATCGGATTTGCAAACCCAATAACGGGCAAGCTAACACCTCTCTTCTGATTTGTTGCTTGCCAAAAACCGGCGGGCGGCATCACTCCTTTTTTTCGGGCTGTTGCATCCCCTGAATAACGCGGCGCCATTGTGGCGTAACAGCGGTCGCTGATATTGCGTCCGATGTTTTCCGTCAAAAAAATACTGGCTCTCTCACTGAGCCGGCCGTTAAACACGCGCTCACCCTGGCGGTGATAAGGAGACAACATGGACGAGCACCCCAGATTATCCGATAAATCGCGTCGGTCGGAATAACAGGCACCGTCTTTTCTAAACCCTCTGCTGTTCGCCTCTTTTCCGTCCGCTACGCCTCATCATTTTCAATCCGCCTTTACGTCCCTTTATCCGGGGATGCGCGCCCGTGCGCGGCGGACAGGCAAAAAATCAGCATGACAGAGATGATCAAATGACTGAAATGATCAACCAAACGGCAAACCGCCGTCATCAACCGAAAGCGACGGCCGCATTCGCCATCGCCCGCGAAGCGCAAAACAGCCTCGATCAAACGCTGGCCAATATGAATACCCATCTTCATGGCCTGACTAACGACGACGTCGTCGATCGCCAACAGACCTACGGCGAAAACCGGGTAGCGCATGAAAAAGCGCCGCATGCGCTGGTGCAGCTGTTGTCCGCGTTCAATAACCCATTCATCTATGTGCTGATGGCGCTGGCCGTCATCAGCTTTGTTACCGATTATTGGCTGCCCAGGCAGCAGGGTGAAGAGACGGAACTGACCGGCGTCATCATCATCCTGGTGATGGTCAGCCTGAGCGGTCTGCTGCGTTTCTGGCAAGAGTTCCGCACCAACAAAGCGGCGGAAGCCCTGAAGTCAATGGTGCGAACCACCGCAACCGTACTGCGCCGGAAGACGGAAAACGCCTCGCCGGAACGCCTGGAAATTCCGCTCCAGCAACTGGTGCCGGGCGATATTCTGTTTCTTTCGGCGGGCGATATGGTCCCGGCCGACGTGCGCCTGATCGAATCACGCGATCTGTTCGTCAGTCAGGCGGTACTGACCGGGGAATCGCTGCCGATTGAAAAATATGACGTTTTCAGCGATATCCACGCCAAATCCAGTCAGCCGGAAAGCGGCGGCGAACATGACCTACTGTCGCTATCCAACATCTGTCTGATGGGCACCAATGTCTCCAGCGGCACCGCAACCGCCGTGGTGGTCGCCACCGGCAACCAAACCTATTTTGGTTCGTTGGCAAAATCCATTGTCGGCACCCGTTCCCAGACCGCGTTCGACCGCGGCGTAAACAGCGTCAGCTGGCTGCTGATCCGCTTTATGGTGGTGATGGTGCCGGTGGTGCTGTTGATTAACGGCTTTACCAAAGGCGACTGGATGGAAGCCAGCCTGTTCGCATTGGCCGTCGCCGTGGGATTAACTCCGGAAATGCTGCCGATGATAGTTTCATCCAACCTGGCAAAGGGCGCCATCGCCATGGCGCGGCGTAAGGTGGTGGTTAAACGCCTGAACGCTATCCAGAACTTCGGCGCGATGGATGTGCTTTGCACCGATAAAACCGGCACCTTGACGCAGGATCGCATCATTCTTGAGCATCACCTCAACATCCACGGTCACAACGACGAAGAGGTGTTGCAGCTCGCCTGGCTCAACAGCGCGTACCAAAGCGGTATGAAAAACCTGATGGATAACGCAGTTATCTATTTCGGGCGCGATAAACCGGCGCTCGCCGCACTGGGGCGCTATCGCAAAATCGACGAACTGCCATTTGATTTTATCCGCCGCCGCCTGTCCATCGTGGTGGCGGATGAAAACAACCGTCAGCGTCTGATCTGTAAAGGCGCGGTGGAAGAGATGCTGGCCATTGCCACGCATGTGTCTGAAAACGGGCAGCGATTTGAGCTGGATGAGCCCCGCCGCGCAGCCTTGCAGGCACTGGCGGAAAATTACAACCAGCAGGGCTTCCGCGTGCTGATGATTGGGGTACGTGAGTTCGGCGTCGTTGGCGGCACGTTGCCGCTAAGCGCCGACGATGAGCGCGATCTGGTGATCCACGGTCTGTTGACCTTCCTCGATCCGCCGAAGGAAAGCGCCGCTGGCGCGATCCGCGCGCTGCACGAAAACGGCGTAGCCGTTAAGGTGCTGACCGGCGACAACCCGATTATCACCAGTAAAATCTGCCGCGACGTTGGCCTGGAACCCGGCGAACCGCTGACGGGGGCGGAGATCGAAACGCTGAGCGACCAACAGTTATCCGTACTGGTGGAGCAACGCACGGTGTTTTCCCGACTGACGCCGCTGCAAAAATCGCGCGTGCTGAAAGCCTTGCAGGGCAACGATCACACCGTAGGTTTTCTCGGCGACGGCATTAACGACGCGCCGGCGCTGCGCGATGCCGATATCGGTATTTCTGTGGATACCGGTACCGATATCGCCAAAGAATCGGCCGACATCATCCTGTTGGAGAAGAACCTGATGGTGCTGGAGGAAGGCGTTATCAAAGGGCGCGAAACCTTCGGCAATATCATCAAATATCTGAACATGACCGCCAGCTCTAATTTCGGCAACGTATTTTCGGTGTTGGTCGCCAGCGCGTTTATCCCGTTCCTGCCGATGCTGGCGATTCATCTGCTGATTCAAAACCTGATGTACGATATCTCCCAGCTGTCGCTGCCGTGGGACAAAATGGACAAAGAGTTTTTGCGTAAACCGCGTAAGTGGGATGCCAAAAACATCGGCCGCTTCATGTTATGGATCGGACCGACATCGTCTATTTTCGACATCACCACCTATGCGCTGATGTGGTTCGTGTTCGCAGCCAATAGCGTGGAGCATCAGGCGCTGTTCCAGTCCGGCTGGTTTATTGAAGGGTTGCTGTCGCAAACGCTGGTGGTGCATATGTTGCGCACCCAGAAAATTCCCTTTATCCAGAGTACGGCGGCGCTTCCGGTAATGCTGATGACCGGCCTGGTGATGGCGCTGGGAATCTATATCCCGTTCTCGCCGTTGGGTACGCTGGTCGGGCTACAGCCATTACCGTGGGAATATTTCCCCTGGCTGGCGGCGACGCTGATTGGCTACTGCACCGTCGCGCAACTGGTGAAACGCGCCTATATCCGCCGCTTCGGCCAGTGGTTCTAACCACATACACTGGCGGGCACATTTTGCCCGCTGCTGATAATAAGGTGGCATAAACGTAAAAATCCCGGCAACGGTGAACAGAGCCGGGATTTTTTTAAAGAAATTATGCTGCGTTAACTGGAAAGAACCATTCTTAGCACCGCCGCCGACTGCTTTTGAGGTAAAGATAAAATCGACTTATAAAAATGCCGCATTATTTCGCACGCCTTTTTACGATCGACATTCTCAGCCTCCGGTTTAACGACCATCTGCAGATCATCGCCATATTGTAATTGCATCTGTTGTAAAATCGGTTGTAACGCCTGTTTGGCCGCTTCTATTTCCTGTGCTTTATTCACTGTTCTGGGCGTAATATAAGAAGCTGCGATTAAGTCATTATCAGCCTGCATACGCTGCTGCATAATTTCTTCGGGTAGTATTCTAATAGGATTAATGCCACCACTTACCGCCGGGAAAAGGAATTTGAAACAGAAATCGCCCCCATACGCTTGAATTTTTTCTATCTGTATAAGCATGTTATTCATCTGAGCAACGACCTTATCATCAGGAGCGTAATACAAACGTGATATCAAAAACGATGATATATCCATCTGTATAATATCGATCAGTTCTTGTTCACTTTTCCCTTCACGCTTTAGTCTGACCATTTTCCCTTGTAGTTGATTATAAAAAACCGGATCAGACTCTTTTATTGTTCGATAAACAGGAAGTTTACTCATGGCCGTTTCGGCCTGTCGTAATTCTTCAGAGAAGGTTTTACCCGGGAGTAAATAATTTACTCCCCAGAAATTCCACACTGCAATTATCGCAATAAATATAGCGACACCTGATATCTTGCCAATCCACTGCTTTCGCCTCATGGCGGTAATAAGAACCACAGCGATAACGCCTACAAACCCAGAAATAATGACATGTTGCCAGTTCATTTATCTTCCTTATAACAAAATATTTTATATATTCTAACCAATTGGCGTTACAGAACAAAATATTAGCCCTTATACGGGCGAAGCTCATTAATGATCCTCGTAACACGGCAAGTGAGGCAATTAACGGATCTTTAATTCAGCAGCTTCACGCCAGCATACGCACCGGCAATGCCCGCTGCTTCCGTAAATTTGAAGCAGAATCATTGCATTACCGCCCCACCCTTGTCCCTCGTACAGACCT
This sequence comes from Brenneria goodwinii, assembly GCF_002291445.1. Lineage (NCBI taxonomy): Bacteria > Pseudomonadati > Pseudomonadota > Gammaproteobacteria > Enterobacterales > Pectobacteriaceae > Brenneria > Brenneria goodwinii. Next base: position 3,697,318 of record NZ_CP014137.1, read on the forward strand.
ACCCCATTCGGCATAGTCCCCGTCAGCAGCCAATGCATCCCATATTGCCGCTCTTCTTCCGTTACCGGGTTCAGCACATTTCCTGCACCATCGTGTTACAAGTATTCTTTTTTACCCAACATCGTTCTGTTGTAATGACACTCTTTAATGCTTACAGAAGGTGCTTCCTGGTTTTCCGAGATGTCATAAATAACAACGTCATTACCTTTAGTTTGAATTTCATAAGTATGCCCATCTTCTGCTGTAAATGAATTTTCAAATGTTCTCCCCAAATCTATGCCATACATACTTTTCTCATCGAAGCGCCACCATATTTTATACACTTGCCCGCTCTGAATAGTATATTCCAGATAACCCCGATTTAAAAAATCCTTAGAAGGAGGTTCTATCCCATTGACTCTTTTTGAATAACTGGTTTTTATACCCATTACGGCTACTTTTGATGTGAGTCCATATACCCCGTCTGATTTCATGCACCCTTCGGCAGGTAGCATTTTCTCCAGCCGAAAAGGTGTTGGCTGAAAAGAATTATCAACTCGAATGAAAGCCTTATCACTTCCTTGATAATCAGACATAGAACTACTCATATCCACAGAGCATCCAGAGATAAAAAATATAAATATCAAAATAAATGAATTACATTTCATACAACGTCTCCATATTAAAAATAAATTAAACACAAAATTATTTATTACCGATTTAGCGTCGAAATTTCTAACAGATATTTGAGTTAATGGATATCCAGGAAACCAATTCCCAGGGAATGTTTTTTTCCTTAGCCACTGAATTGGTCACTATGGCCTTACTGACCATGACGTCGGATCGTTAACATCGGCCATGACACGATCCCGACGGTTATATAGCCTTTCAAGAACTTGAGATCCTTACATCCCGGTTATCCAACGAACCGTATAGACAATCCGCCTTTAACATTCCATTTAGTTTCACCACTCAGAACAACCGGAGGGTCTGTCGCCAACATCTGTTGCAACTCTTCACGGTTTTCCTTATTCAACGCGTCGTACTTACGAATAACCGCATTACAGTCGTCACCAGAAGCTTTGCAAGCCGTCATGTCTTTATCACAAGCCCGAGCCTCATCAAAGCTCAGGAAATTATTCTCCATAATAACGCTTGCCGTTGAGAAACCGGCCATCGAATATTATTTTTATTTTATTATTCATTAAGTTAAATATAAATTTCGTCGGTACATTTCGATGCCCGCACAATCCCCTCCGACACGCTACCGCCCCGCCGTGGCCTCCCTGCCTGCAACGGCTACATCATAGCAGCATCGATTACCGCTGCCATTAGTCGTTTTAGTACTCAACCCTATCCGCTGACGTAGCTAAAAAAACACATTGCGAACGGCAGAGCACTATCCGTTACGTCCTCAACGGCGGTAAAAAGCCGCCCCGCCCGTTATCGCGTTGAGCGGGGTAAACTGGTGATCCGCATTGTGACTGAATGACAGATAAAAAAATCCCCGGCCTGTTTTAGGAGTCGGGATTCATATATTAATTTGAGTTTATGGATCAGTATGCTCTGATTTACGGGCTTTGCGTTCATCTATCTTGGCAAAGATCCATGAACCACTACCAGTAGCGACTCCCGCTATTCCACTCATAATTAAAGTCTTAAATATCGCGTCCATACCAATATAAAAATTACCCGCATACACATAAGTAATAACTAATCTCAAAACTATTCCCAACAAGAAAAAGCATATAGTCCCATATAAAATGCTTAAGATAAGAAGCGTGAAGGTTGGTTTTTTACTCATTTCTTATCTCCCTTCTGGTTAATGGCATCTGAAGTTGCATCTCCCACGACTTCAGATGTAAAGGTACTACCTATCTCAGCCCAAAAACCAGACGAGGAGCCTAATGCAGGTCTAAGTAAATCAGGTGCATATTTACCCACTAATCCCCCACTCCACGCTCCCACGCCTGCACCAATAATTGCCCCCTTATCCGCCCCATCCGTAAATACCGCGCCTCCCATCGCTATACCGACGTTCGGCAAAATATTACGCCCCGGAGCTAACCCGCCAGTAACTAACGCCGCCGTGGTACTCCAATAATCATAGGTCTTGTTTTCATTACCCGGCTGGCTCAGGTCATACCATTGATACGCGGCATTCGCGCCGCCACTCAGCGCGGAACTTACCGCCACTTTGCCTATTGACGCCGCCGGCCCCAGATACCACGCACCGGCTATCAGTACGCCGTTCGTATAGCCGTCCACTATCGCTTTGGAAATGTCCTGCCCTTCCGGCATCGTCCCCGTCAGCAGTTTATGCATCGCATACTGCCGCTCTTCTTCCGTTACCGGGTTCAGCACATTTCCTTCCTCGTCCGTCAGGTTGGTATTGGTATACAGCGATGACACCGACTGACCGTAATCCTGCAATCCTTGCGGCATACTATCCGGGCTAAAGAAATTATTGTCGATCGTCGTCTTCCCTGACTGGGCGCCGGCCAGGGCGGATGCGGAGCTGTCTCCCACCAGTCCGCCTGCCAACCCTGAGGCCAGCGTCGCCAGCGCCGATATCGTCTGTTTCTCTTCCTCGCTCAGTTCACCGACCTTTTTACCATACGCTTCGGTCGCTATCATCCCCATCAGCTCGCCGGTCGCCGCGCCTGCCGCCGCTGTCGCGCCATCCTTGCCCTGCATCGCCGCCAGCGCCGCGTTCACTGTCGCGTGCGCCAGTACCCGCCCGGCCATATTATCTTCCGGTATTGTCTGAGCGATGACATTGGCCACATAAGGCGCCACGCCACCGGCAATTGCCGCCTGCATATCTCCCCCGGCCAGCCCCTGCACCGCCGCCGTCGCCGCCTGTATCGCCCGCTGGACCGCGCTGCCGGTGCCATATTTCTGCATTTCGGTTTTGTAGGTATCCGTTTCTCGCAGTTGCTCGGCGGTATAATTCGGGTGTTGCGCTTTCGCTTTGTTTGTCGCCTGAATTTGCCCTTCCGTGCGCGCGATATCCGCCACCTGATTGCCGATTTCGCCTATCAGTTGCGCCTGTTGCAGCCGGTTTTGCTCTTTCTCCTTGTCGAATATCGGCGATAGCGTCTGGTTGGCGTGCTCCACATCACGGCTCAGATCCGCCACATCCTGCGTCTGCCTGTTCGGGTCGCGAAGGGTTATCGTGCCTGCGGATACCGCCGCACGGGTGGTGCCGCTGTCATGACCTTCACTATCCGACCCCACCAGCAGACCATTCGCCATATTGCCCGCGAACTGACTGCCGATGCTGCCGCCGGTGCTTATGCCGATGCTCTGATGCTCTACCTTATAGTCCGCCTGATTATGGATATCGCCAAAGCCCAGCGTACCGGTATCGAGCCGGTTTTTGTCCGGCGTGGCGGTCGAACCGATGACCGCGCCGTTGAGCTGGGTATGTTCGCCCACCGTCACGTCAAAGCCGCCCTTACCGGCGAAAATGCCCGTTTGCTCAACCACCGAATCGTAGTTGCTGTGCATCTTGTCCCTGCTCAGGTTGACGCTCGCCGAGCCGCTCATCGAGCCAAAGGTGAAGCTGCCGCCGGCGCTGGCGTTCTGCTGTTTCGCGTCGTAGCGGTCGCTGTCCTGCTCCGAGGTCATCGTCAGGTTGCGCCCCACCTCCGCTTTCACCGTCTCGCCGCTGACCTGCGCGCCGGTGAGCGTGGTATCGCGCCCGCTGAGTATCGTGACCTGGCGTCCCGCATCCACCGTGGTTTCGGTATGGGTGGTGCCGTTGCCGCTCTCGCTGCCTTTGCCCTTGTTGACGCTGGCGGAGACGCTGATGCCCCAGCCGCCGGAACCGACGCCAATGCCCACGCCGACGCTGCCGCCGCTGCTTTCGTTTTTGCCCTCAAGCTGTTGGGTGTTCTCCGCCGAAAGCAGGTTGAGGTCGCGATTGGCGGCAAGCAGCACGTTGTTCCCCGCCTTAAGCTGGCTGCCTTGTAGCGTCAGGTCGCCGTCCTGGCCTTGCGCGCCGGAACCGGTCGCGCTAATGCTGAGATCGTTGCCCGCCGTCAGGCTGCTGCCCTGCGCGGTGTTCTGCTCGCTGCGCTGCGTTGATTTCGATGACTGGCTGCCGTAAGAGAGGCTGACGCCCACGGTATTATTGTTTGCCGCATCCCCGCCTTGCGCCGCGTCCAAACGCGCCGCCTGTGCCGCCTGCACGCCGCTCAGCGTCGCCTTCACTCCTTGCAGCGCTTTCAGGCGGTCATTATCGGTGTCTCTGGCGCTCTGCGCCGTCGACACGGCGGTATTCAACGCGCTGCCCGCCATACCGGAGAGCGCCAGCGTCAGGCCCGACGTTTTCTGCTCCACTTCGTGCGTCTGGCGGCTCTGATTCTGCGCCGCTTCGATGTTGACGTTCTTACCGCTGAGCGTCATATCATTGCCCGCCACCAGCTCCGAGCCGGTCACGGCGAGGTTGTTGCCCGCTCCCAGCGTCAGATCGCCGTTTACGCTGCCGACCGTGCTGCCCAACTGCGTCACGTCCTGGCCGGTATCGGTCACTTTCAGGCTTTGCGTGCCGATGCTGAAACCAATGCCGCCGGAGCTCATCAGACCGGATTTTTTCTCCTGTTTCTCATGCTGTTCGTTATTACGTTCGCTCATACCGCCGACGGTCAGATCGTTGCCCGCCAGCAGAGACACGTCGCCGCTGCCCGCCACGCTGCTGCCCAGCACGGCAAGGTCGTTGCCCGCTTTGATGTCAACCTTATCGCCGCTGAGCTCGCTGCCCTGTACCGTCTGGCGGGAGACGACGTCATGCGTACGGGTGGTGGTCTTCGACAGCCAGCCGCTGCTGCCCGTTACCTTATGGCGTTCATCCAGATCGAGCGTATTCTCCGCGCCTTTAATGTTCACGTCATGCCCGGCGCTCAGTTGCAGCGCATTCTCCGATGAGAGCAACGCCGCCTGCGCGTTAATGTCGTTACCCGCCGCCAGCGTAACATCGCCTTTACCGACCACTTCGCTGCCCACGCTGTCGCGCCGGCTTTGCTTCAGGGTGTTCTCGCTGTCCCAGACCAGGTCGTCGCTGCTGGCGGTGGTGACGGTATCGAGGTTCAGATCGCGCTGGGCGATAAGCCGCGTCTGACCATTTTCGCCGCTGTTCACTACCTGGGCTGCCGTCAGGTTCAGATCGCGCCCGGCCTGGAGGGTCAACTTGCCGTCCTCGCCCTGAACGTAAATGCCGGAAACGCTGTCGATGGTGGTTCTGGCGAAACGGTTCTGATCCGTGGCGCTTTCCGCGCTGCGTACGGTGGCGGCGGCGTTAATATCGCGTCCGGCGCTTGCCAGCAGGCTGTCGTTGCCTTGAATAATGCCGCCGATATTGTTGATATCCGTCCGGGCGTTCAGGCCGACATCGGCCCCCTGAATAGTGCCGGTCTGGTTGGTAATATTATCGGCATTCAACTGCAACACGCGGCGTCCGGCGATGGTGCCGCGGTTAAACAGATCGCCATCGAGTTTCATCACGACATTGTTACCGGCAATCAGCGCCCCGGAGCCGTCTATATCGTCAGGTTTCACTTTGGCGTAGACCTGCGGCACCAGCACCGTCTGCATGGAGCCATCCGGCATGTTCACCTCGCTATTCACCAGCCAGACGATATCGCCGGTCAGCAGCGCCATCTGCTCCGGCGTCAGCGCCACGCCAAGTTTCAACGCGTACTGTTTGCCGAACGTAATCCCTTGATCCATTAATGCTTTGAATTGTTCTTCGTCGCTGGCGTAGCCGTCCAGATAGCGCTGGCCGGTCAGTTCAATCACCTGCTCGCGGACCAGACGCTGCTCATAGTAGCCGTCGCCAAGGCGCTTGGCCGTGTTATCGCCGCTCTGATTGAAGGCGTTCTGCATATAATCGCTGCCGAGCCACTGTTTCTCATTGGTGAAGCGCGGATCGGTCTCCACCAGGTAGGGCACGTCCGTCGACGGGTTAACGGTGAACAGACTGTTATCCGGCAGTTTAGTGTCCGGGCCGACGATGCGGATGGTTCCTTCCGGAGGATTGACCTCAAACTGCTGACCCGGCGGCGGGGTAACCGGCTCGCCGGCGGACACCGACTGTAATTGCGGCGCGCGGGAGTCGCCATTCACCTGCGCCGTGACCGCTCCCGCCTGGCCGATGGTTAGATCGATACCCTGCGGCGTCAGCGCATTAAGGTTGAGCGAACTGCCCTGAACCTCGCCATTACTGACAAGCTGGCCCGGCTTAAGCGCAATGGTCTGAATCACCGTTGGCGGGGTGTAGGCGGTGCGATCGGCGCCTTGTTCATCCGTACCTTTATGGCGGATACGGTAGTAGTGCGTCACCCAGCCCGCATCGCTGGTATGGCGCTCGCCGGACACGTCGTCGTTTTTAACCTCTCTCATGCCGCTGGTTTCCAGCGTACCGCCCGCGACAATCCGGCTTTTATCGTTGAAGAGCGCATCGCCGGCCAACGTTATGTTGCCGCCAGCAAGGATTTGCGCCGGATCGGACGTTTTAATCCGCGCCTCCTGCACCGTACGGTTGTAGTCGTACTGGCTGAAGCTATCGTTATTCGAACCCGTATCTTCCGGCGTGTTCAGGTTGCGCAGGCCGTCTGACGAGTTGCCGTCGACAAAGACGCCCTCCTCGTCGGCGTTCCAGCGATTCGGCGAGCCGGCATGCTGATATTCGGTCACCGGTCCGCTGGAAACGGTGACGAGTTCGGTGGCGAAGTTGTCGTTGATGTTATTGATCTGCCCGGCGGCGATCGCCATGTTTCCGGCAGACTCAATGGTAGCGCTATGGTTGTTGATCGTGGTCGCCAGCCCCGTCGCCGCGCCATTTTCAGCCAGCGCGCCGCCCATCGCCATATCGCCCGCGCTATAGATCAGGCCGTGCCCGCTGTTGTTGAGTGTTTGAACGCCGATATCCACGCGTTCGCGGCCGGCAAGGGTAGCCGCCGCGCCGTTTTCGGCCTGATTGTTGAACGTCGCCGCGTTCACGCCGATGGCGTCGCCATAAATACGCCCGCTACCGGTATTGGTGAGCGTACCGGCGTTGAGGCGCGTATACCCGCCGTCAATCAGCCCGTAATTAAGTAGCGTGCCGTCAACATTCAGCCAATTCTGTCCGGCATTGATTTCGCCGGCCGCCGTATTCGTCAGGTTGCCGCCGCGCAGATCGAGTTTACTCCCCGCCAGCAGCCGGCCGCTGTTGGTGATGCTTCCCGGCGTGATGAGCGTGAAATTGCCGTTGGCGATCGCCGTGCCGCTATTGGCAAACGACTGATGGCTTTGCAGCGTCATATCGCCAAGCGAGAGCAATTGCCCGCTTCCGTCGACGTTATCCGCCTGGATATCCAGCTGCGTACCCGCTTGCACCACACCGTCGCGGTTGATGAGATTAAGTCCTGAGCCGCTCACCTTCAACGCACCGGAAGAGGCCAGCGCGCCTGCACTGTTGTTCAACTCGCCGTTATTGCTAATCGTCAGCGCGTTATCGGCAAGGATACTGCCGCTCTGGTTGTTGAGTCCGCCGGTGTTGAGATTGACGGTCTGGCCTTCCAGCCCCTGATTCGCGCCCTGGGTGTTCTGATTAACCACATTAAGCGCATTGAGGGTAAGGTTCGCGCCGCTGCGGATAAGCCCGGAGACGTTATCGATCGCGCCTTTGGCGTTATCAAGCAGCACATCGCCCACCGCCTGAATCTGCCCGCCGCCGTTTTGCAGGTTGCCGGTATGCAAACTGGCGTTTGATTCACCGATGACGCGCCCTCCATCGCGGTTATCCAGATCCGCGGCGATAAGGTCGAGCCCGCCTTTCGCCGCCAGCGTGCCGCCCTGGTTGTTCAGCTCGCCGCTACTCAGGGTTAACGTACCGAGGCTATTGAGCGTTCCCGACTGGTTGTTAAAGGTCTGTCCCTGGGTAGCGAGCGCGACGCTTCCGCCCTGTATCAGGCCGGATTGGTTTGTCAGCCCTTCGCTTAACGAGAGCGTCAGCGCGTCGGCGGAAACCAACTGTCCGGCAGTGTTGTCAAGCTGGCCGCCGGTCAACGAAAACGCGTTGCCGGCAAGGATAAGACCGTGGTTATTGGTGAGCGCATCGGCCGCCAGCGTCATTGCGCCCTGGCCGATCAGGCCGCCTTTTTCGCCGCTGTTGCGGTTAGTCAGCTCGCCGGCGTCGACAGCCAAGCTATCGCCGCTCTGAATAAGCCCGCCGTCATCATTGTTGATGCGTTCGCCGCGAAGAGTGAGCGCTTTTTGCGCCGCCAGTTGTCCAGCGCGATTGTCCAGAGTATCGGCGTTAATCTCTGCCGCATCGCCGCTGACCAGCGTACCTTGTCGGTTACGCAGTTCGCCGGCGTCAAGCGAGAGCGCATTGCCCGCGCCGATAACGCCGGCGCTGTTATCCAGCCACTGGGAAGCGTTAAGGGTCATCCCGCTGCCGGATTTAATAGAACCGTCCAGATTGAGGAAGGTAGTGAAGTCGGCCGCCAGCGCCTGTTCGGAGCCGAACACCCCGTTGCTGTTGTCCACCGCCAGACCTTTGTAGGCCAGCGTTCCGTGGCTGATGACCGATCCGTTCTGGTTATTCAGCGCGCCGCTATTGATCCCCAACGCGCCATAAGAGAGCAGGATGCCGGACTGGTTATTGAGCGTACCGTCGTTCAGCGCCAGATCGAGCCCCTCGGCCAGCACCACGCCCTGCTGGTTTCCCATCCCGCCGGATTCGATACGTTGTGATTTGGCCGCCTCAATACGCCCGTTACGGTTATTGATGGCCTGTTGGCTGCGAATCTCGCCCTTGCCGGCCGAGGCGGATACCAGGCCTTCTTCATTATCGAGTTCGGAAGCGTCTACGGTGGTATTCCCGGCCGCGGCAAGCGTTCCTTTCCGGTTATCCAGCTTGCCTTTAACCTGGGCGTTCAGGTTGCCGTTCTGTGCCGCCAGCACGTTGCCGCTCTGGTTGTTAAGCGTCTGCGCACTCAGGTTAACATTACCGTTGGCGGCAATTTTCCCCTGCTGGTTATTAATCTCGCCCGGCAGGTTTAACGCCAGATCGCCGTTGCCGGTCTGGACGATTTCTCCCTGCCGGTTCGACAGACTCTGCGCTGAAAGGGCCACGGCGTCGGCGCCGAGCGTACCGCCATCATTATTCAGTTGCTTGTCGGTACGCGCCGTCAGTTGCTGCGCGTAAACCTGTGCATTTTGTGTGTTGAGATTGCCTTTCCCGGCGTCCAGTTCAACTTGCGTTCCCTGAGTCTGGCTATCGCTGAGATCCATCCCCTGACTGCTGACGCTGAGATTGCCGCCCGCCAACGTTTTGCCATGCGCGTTCAACTGGCCGCTGGCGCTCAGTCGCAAATCGCCTTTTTGCGCCAGTTGCCCGTTATCTTTCACGCCTGCCGCCAGCACGCTTCCTTTGCTGCTGGTCAGCGTGGCCGACTGGAGCTGCGCATTGTTGCCCGCAATGACGGAGCCGCTGTTGTTGATCGCGCCTTGACTCTGGATGCCGGCGTTATTCCCGGCGCGAACCGTACCGCTGTTGGTTATGCCCGCGTTAGACGCCAGTTGCGTATCGTCGCTGGCGCCGATAGCGCCGCTGTTTTCAATACGTCCGTCAGCGGTGATCACCACGCTGCCCGCCTGCGCGCCGATGGCGCCCGCGTTACGCACGCCCACGCCGCTTTCCGTGCCGACCATGCGGATTTTGCCCGCGTACATGCCGCCGAGGGAGGCGGTATCCAGCGCCAGTTGCGGGGACGTGGCGGGATCGCCGGCGCTTTTTTCTATACGGTCATGCTCGGCATCGACCTTGTTGCGCCCGGTCGTGACTTTCAAATCATTGGCCCACAGACCGGCGTTGATTTTTACCGAACGGGCGATGATATCGGTGTAATCCGCACCGGAGGTATCCATACCCGCTCCATCCACCACCACCTCGCCCCGTTCAACGTTATAGCCGGTTATGTCGCCGTTGTTCATCTGCACCTGGCCGGTGGTGAGCGTAGCGCGATTCGCGTTGATAAAGCCGCAGCCGCTACAGGTAATGCCGGCCGGGTTGGCGATCACCACCTGCGCTTTTTTACCCGCCACTTCAATGAAGCCATTCAGACGGCTCGGATCGCGCGAGTTGACCTCATTGAGAATGATTTTGGCCTCCCCCTTGGCAAGCCACGGGTTGCCCGTCACCATGCCCCCCAACTGCGTCTGCGCATTTTGGCGGGAGTTATTGAGAATGGCGCCCTTCTGATCAACATCGAACTGGCTGAAGCTATTGCGCGAGACGCCGCCGGCGGAAGGCGTCTGAATATTGACCTGCGGCGTACCGTTGGCGCTATTGAGAATGGTCGGCTGCTGGTTTTTCGGCGCGCCTCTGTCAGCCACAATATTCGCCTGAACGGGCTGCACCACCCCCATCGCCAGCCAGAGGCCGAAGCCGATCGCGCTGACTTTGCCGATAAGGCGGCCGTGCGTATGCCCAATGCCGGAAGAGGGTGAAGAACCGGCGCGGCCGGAGCGGGCGATATCCGCCACGACCATCAGCATGCCGCGCGCTTTGTTAAAAACGATACGATACAGGTTCTTGTTCATCTCAGTGTCCTTCCTGTTAAAACTTCCGGCAGATCAACGGCCAGGGGATGTGCTTTACACCAATTTTTTGCCGCCTCGCGGCTGACTCGCGCGCCGTGGAACATCATTACGCGTTTACCGCGTTCCTGTCCGCGGTGGTACAACGCGCGGGCGCTGTGGTCGGGGAAAATGTCATCGCGCATCAGTTTGTTCATCGCGGCGGTGTGTCCAAAAGGCGCGATCCAGTCGCACAGCCACATCCGATCGCCGCTGTCCCAGTCTTCTTCCTTCATGTGGATAGCGGGGCGAGTGAGATAGCGCGCCTCCGATTCCAGGTTGAGCCACGCCCAGCTCAGAAAGAAAATGGGGCGCTCCCGCTCGGCGACCAAAACGTACTGCCGGCGTTTGATGATGGGCAACAGCAGCGTCGGTAACGCGTGTAACGGCGCATCGCGATGCAGCGGCGAATGCATCCACAACCACACGGAGGCGCCAAGCGCTTCCGCTTCGTTCGCTTCGCCGCCCAGGAGCAGCGGCGCTTTGATGTCATAATTTCCGACGCGCATTACCAGCTCCAGTTGAGGTTGAACCCGAAAGTCGCGGAGTCGGTTTCAAAGCCGTCCGGTTTCGAGAAGGGAACGCCGGCGAACAGGTCATAGCTGGTGTTGAGTACGTAGCCGCGCAGGCCGACGACGCCGCCCGCCAGATGATTGCCGACCAGGGTTTCCGTGCCTGCGCCGCCCACCTCGCCGTAGTCGGCGCCAAGATACAGTTCCTGATTCGGCAGCGGCGTGCGCCAGGCCAGATCGTTGCGCACATACCAGCCGCGGCTGGCGTTAAGGGTGCGTTCGCCATCAAAACCGCGCACCGTCCAACGGTTGCCGATGGCGAACTGATCCTGGGGCGTAAGCGGCGTGTTGCTCATCTGGCGCAGGTACTGCACGTTGTAGCGGAACGACTGCGAACCGATGTCAAAGGGCACGTCGAGCCCGGCGTTAAACTGCAAAATTTTGCCGAGCGCCGTCGCATAGCCGCCAAACTCTTCCGGCGCAGGACGCGCGCCGAACCAGCGGGTGCCGCGCTGGTAGCTGACGCCGGCGTCAAACGTGGCCTGGCCGATATAGTGGCGGTGTTGCAGCCCCAGCCGCCATGCGGCAGTCTGGCGGCGCTGCACCTCCACCTCGGTGTCGTTGATAAAGTTGCGGGTTTCGCGCGCCAGCACATCATAGGTCAACGTGGTTTTCTGGCTGCTGCTGCGGTGCAGTACGCGGCTTAACTGCACATTGAGATTTTTACTTCTGCCGCTGTAACGGTAATCCTCATTTAGACCGGCCACCGTCTGGTGATAGTCATAATCGCTGCCGGTGATCCCCAGCATCCAGTACCCAAAAGGAACCGAGTAGTGCGCCGTATAGTTGCGGCTCCCCTTTCCACCCTTATCATGCAAATCGCGGCTGGCGGAGACGTAGAGGAGATCGCTGAGTGAAAAAGGATTATCAAGCGAGAGCGTGGCGCCCCCCTGATAGCGGCCGGTGCTTTTGGTTCCGGAGTCATCCAGCGACAGACCAAGACGCCACATTTTTTCCTGCTTGCGGGTAATGACGATATCGCTCTCGCCCGGTTGTTCGCCGGGGATAATCTCCATACTTGCCTGCACGGTGGGAAGGCGCTGCAAATTTTCCAGCCCTTGCTCGATATCGCGCAGGTCGAGCAGGTTCCCCTCATGAGCCGGAAAAGCGCTGTAGAGCTGAATATAGTCATCGCTGTCCGCCGTCAGTTTCACCGAGCGGACATAGCCCGGCACGATAGCGAGCGTCAGCGTACCGCTTTTCAGATCCTGCGCCGGTGCCAGAACGCGCGCGGTGACATAGCCGTGATCGATCAACCGGTTTTGCAAGGCGCTCATCAGCAAATTGATCCCTTTCGCCCCCAGGCAGCGATCCACCGCCTGATCGGCCAGTCGCTGCAATGGCAGCCAGCCAGGGAAGTCCTGGGTACCGTGCAGATCGACCTTTTTGATTGGGAAGCATGGGGTCATTTCCACGGGGAAATGCAAACGGGTCAGGAAAGATCCGGGAGGCTGCAGGCGGACATCCGGCGCCTGCGGCGTCAGTTGACGTTCCTGCGCCCGTTGCCGTTCCTGCTGGTTGATTTGCTGCTGGTTGATCTGCCGGTTATCGATCTGAGACGGATCAATGGGCTCAGCCGCATTCACTGCCATTGCAAAGAAAGGTAAAGGAACCGTTAATAGAAAATAACGTAAAAAATCGGTCCCCAAATGGGGTTTTTTATTTAACAGATTGATTTTATTTAATAAACAACCAAAGGAAACAATCCTTGTCATTATTGTTACACCATAAAATTAAATTATTAGTTACATTTTCACACCGAAAATAGCCGTTCAGAAATAAGAAGAATCTTATTCGCTCATATATCAGATTAAAGGCAAATACATTAATAAAATTAATATGTTGCCGCTGAAAACGGGCCGCAAGGCGACGTACGCCATGGGTAACGGCAATCTGAAATGTATCGCCTGTTTTCGCTACCGGGATGACCCTATCGAAAACAGGCAATAAAGGAGATTTAAAGACTTAGCGGGCGTCCGCCAACGCGAGATTCTGGCGCAGCTCCGATAACGGAATATCCATCCTTTCTCTCTCAATCTGGAAACGAGTCACGGACTGTTGCAGGTTGGCCACCTGTTCCTGCAAAGAACCGGCGGACGTCGCGACTTCCGACACCAGCGTCGCATTCTGCTGGGTCGCCGTATCCATTTGATTGATGGCGATATTAATCTGCGAAATGCCCCGGCTTTGCTCACCGGAAGCCAGCATGATCTCATCCATGATATCCACCACTTTTTTCACGTCGATCAGGACTTCATCCATGGTATTACCGGCTACCTCAACCAACCCGGCGCCTTTCTCAATCCGGCTGAGAGAAGCATCAATCATCGTGCCGATCTCTTTCGCCGCCGTCGCGCTGCGTTGGGCTAGCGTTCTCACTTCGGACGCCACCACGGCAAACCCTTTACCGTACTGGCCGGCCCGGGCGGACTCCACCGCCGCATTCAGCGCCAGCAGGTTAGTCTGGAAAGCAATACCGTCAATCACGCCGACAATATCGGAAATCTTGGCGGAGCTCTGTTTGATCGAGCGCATGGTATCAACCACTTCCGACACGACATTACCGCCGCGGGACGCGGAATCAGAGGCTTTCTGCGCCAGGTCATTGGCTTTACGGGTGTTGTCCTCGTTGTTTTTCACCGTCGCCATGATCTGTTCCATGCTCGATGCGGTTTCATCCAATGAAGCGGCCTGTTGCTCCGTACGGCTGGAGAGATCGATGTTTCCCGATGCGATCTCTTCCACTCCGATACCGATCGCGTCCGTCCCGTTGCGCACCACCAGCACCATGTTTTCCAGCCCATCGCGCATGCGCTGAACCGCCGAAAACAGCTGGGCGATTTCATTTTTCCCGCGGATATCGATTTTGGCCCGCAGATCGCCTTCGGCAATACGGTCAAAAACCGCAATCGCCTGATTCAGCGGCTTCACCACCAAGTTAGTCATAATGGACCAGGCCAGCGCCGCCAGCAGCACGGCGCACGCAATGGCGCCATACAAAATGACCGTCATGCTTTTAACGCGATCGTTAGAGTCATCGTAGGCGGTATCAATGCTCTGCAGTTTGTAGCTCACCAGCGCTTTGGACGATTTATCGAATGCGGCGTAAAGCACCGTGGACTTGCCCGCGCGTTGGCGATACTCATCCAGGTTTCCGGCCTCAAGCGCAGCGACGCCGGGCTCGATAAAGTCTTTCATCAGGCTGTCGCGATTCGCGGCCATCTCTGACGAAATCACTTTTTCCTGCTCGGATTGCGGATACGTCAGGTATTGCTGCCATTTTCCATTGGCGCCGTTAATTTTGTCTTTCGCTCGTCCCAGCGCCACCTTGGCCGCATCGGTGTTACCGCTTCCCATCAGCGATTCATACAGACGCAAATCCAGCCGGGCGCGCAACAATAATTCAGAACTTTCGTTCAGCGCGACCAACCCAGGCAGAACTTCTTTATCGACCTGACCAAATGATTTATTTCCCGACTGCAGAGCGACTAATCCTAAGACACCGACAAAAAGCAATAACGCGGCCAATGAAAAAACCATGATACTGAGTGCGGTACGGATCTTTATCTTACGAAACATAAATTATCCCTATTGCCTGATAAACGAGAAAGTATGGGCCCTGGCGCCTCACCGGAGCCATTAAGCTATTCACACATGGAACCGCAATAAAAATAAAAGAATGACAACATTTAAAAGAATTACGACCGGTAGAAATAACTTTTCGTACCGGTCAATGATAATTATTTATTGTTATTTATGAGTGGGATGACTTTCTAAAAAATCTTTCAACTTATCTTTATAAAACTTCGCTGACATCATTGTGCCATGTCCGCTGGTTTCTTTACTGGCAGGAATCATAAATACATCGGCCTGCTTTATTTTTTTCAGCTCATTATCCAGTATTCCTGTTTCAACAGGATTACGTTCATCATCTTCAGAATTAATAACCAAAACGGGAGCCTTGATTTTACCCAATGCCGGCTCGGCATTATAATTTGCGGACGAACCCCAAATATAAATAAAGTCATTCGCATCGCTGGTTAACGGGGCTGCCAGGCGTTCTTCCACCAGCTTATCGGCTTGGGCGCGGGTCGGCGCTTTACTCTGGTAAGCCAGCGTCCCGCCGGTGGTGGCGATACTGAACATAATGCTGGCCGTCTTCAGCGCCGGCGGCTGCTGCGTGTAATTACCATTATTCCATGCCGGATCGCTCTTGATGGATTCAATTAATATACGCCGCATCATCCAGTTACGACCGGATAATTCATTCGGCAATGATGCCATCGGCACCAGCGCCTCCATCATGTCAGGGTGTTTTTCACCCCATATCCAGGTTTGCATGCCGCCCATGGAATAACCCATTACCAGGCGCAAATGTTTAATTCCCATTCCCTCTTTTAACAAACGATATTGCGCTTCCACCATATCGTTATAATCATATTGAGGAAATTTCATCCGTAATCCATCAGAGGGTTTAGATGATTTTCCGGATCCAATGCTTTCCGGCATAATAATAAAGTATTTACTACTATCCAACGCCTGACCGGGACCAAACAACTCCCCGCCGAAACCATTCGCTAATAACGCTTTAATCGGTTGATTGGTTCCGTGCAGTAATAAAACGGCGGGCTTGTTCCGATCGCCGATAGTGTAATAGTGAATGCGAAGATCCTTCAGCTTCTCTCCACTATTGAACGTGAACTCGGGAACAATCCAATCGGCCTCTTGGGGAGACGGGAAATTAGCTTGTGCGTGCGTTAAAGGTGACAGCATTAACAGAAAAGCGCCCACTAGCCCTGATACTATGCGGTTATCCATAAAACAACTCTTTGGCAATCATGGAAGATGAGAACACCGATGTTAATGTTTATTAGGAAAAATCCCAATAAACTAAGCAAGCTAATAATGAAAAAAATATTATTATCCGATAGTTTTATTTATGGCAAAATATTATACAGATAGTTTTTAATATGATGATATATCAGGCATTCATGCCTGACCTCCTTGCCCGGACATCCGCGCCGGCAGCCTGATATACCGCGCGCCATTTCATGCAATCCACAGCGGCGAACACGTTACCGATCTGCGCCGGCTCACCAACGCATCAGCAACCATCCATTATGGTTAATCCGCCCCCAACAGCAATCGGGCATTGCATCAATTTGGGATTAAATGGTATTACAATCCGCCTGTAGCCGTTCGATTCCCAATACCGTAAAAATAAGAGCGAATATCATGACAACCGCCATTCCCGCCAACTATTTGATTCGTCCTATTACGGCACCAGACAATGCTGCTATCGCCCGTGTTATCCGCTGCGTTTCCGCCGAGTTCAATTTGACGGCGGACAAAGGCTACACCGTATCCGATCCTAATCTGGACAGCCTGTTTGAGCTTTACAGCCAGCCGGATAGCGCCTATTGGGTGCTGGAATATGAAGGTGAAGTGGTTGGCGGCGGCGGCATCGCGCCGCTGGTGGACGGCGATGAAGATGTGTGTGAACTACAAAAGATGTATTTTTTACCGGTTCTGCGCGGCAAGGGGTTGGCCAGACAGTTAGCCTTACAGGCGCTGGACTTTGCCCGTCAGCACGGTTTTCGCCGTTGCTATCTGGAAACCACCAGCCATTTAACCAGCGCTATCCGCCTGTACCAGTCATTAGGGTTTGAACATATTCCCTATTCCATGGGCAATACCCGTCACACCGATTGTGAAGTGACCATGCTGAAAATGCTGTAGCCCGTTTATCTTCCCCTTGGAGGCGCTCAGGATCTTTGCGGGATCAACGGCAGAATCGGCAAGGTGGAATAAAAGGCGGGGAGTGAGGCGGGTCATCAGCCGTGGCGTTTTCACGGCCACGGCTTTGATGCGGAGCTTAATAATTAATGACGCTTACCATCATCATCTTCGTCATAGAAGTCTTCGTCGTTCGCTTCTTCGCCTTCCTCACCATCGGGATCTTCAAAGTAGGTGCCCCAACCGTCGTAGTTCACGCCATAGCGTTCGGCCAGCGTCAAAAGTTGTTCCACCTGAGCGTCGATCACTTCCGCATTCAATGACACTTCACTGATGGCATCACAGCACATCAACAAAATGCCGTCTTCCACTTCAAGCTCTTCCGCATCCGTCACTTCATAACCCAGTTTGAACGCTTCCACGGCGACTTTTTCCAGCACGTCGAACTGCTCGGCTGAGAAATGGTGCTCAATGGTATAAAGCGCATCCGGATCGCTGCCGTCATCCAGCAGTTCTTCGATGATCAGCCGTGTCTCTTCACGTTGTTCTTCCAGCAATTCGCGGTTTGCCATACCTCATTCCTCATTAACCGACGTAATATTCCGCCATTCTCCCACAGCCCTGCGGCCGTCTCCACCATAAAGTTTGATCCTGACACTTGAATTTGAATAATTACACATATAAAGTGAATTTTAATTCAATCATTGCGGCTGAGCCGCATGGAGATATGCGCCATGACATCATTTTATAAACGCCATTTTTTAAGATTAATGGATTTTACGCCCGTAGAAATTGCCACTCTTTTAGCCCTGTCGACGAAACTAAAAGCCGATAAAAAAAGCGGAAAAGAGATCCGCCATCTGCAAGGCAAGAACATCGCACTCATCTTCGAAAAAGATTCAACACGTACGCGTTGCTCTTTCGAAGTTGCTGCATACGATCAAGGGGCGCAGGTAACCTACCTGGCGCCGAGCGGAAGCCAAATCGGGCACAAAGAGTCCATCAAGGATACGGCGCGCGTTTTGGGAAAAATGTACGACGGCATCCAGTACCGCGGCTACGGCCAGCAGATCGTTGAAACGCTGGCGCAGTACGCCGGCGTCCCTGTCTGGAACGGTCTGACGGATGAATTTCA
This sequence comes from Brenneria goodwinii, assembly GCF_002291445.1. Taxonomy (NCBI): domain Bacteria; kingdom Pseudomonadati; phylum Pseudomonadota; class Gammaproteobacteria; order Enterobacterales; family Pectobacteriaceae; genus Brenneria; species Brenneria goodwinii. The sequence continues at coordinate 3,715,372 of NZ_CP014137.1, forward strand.
TCCGACGCAGCTGCTGGCGGATCTGCTGACGATGCAGGAGCATTTACCGGCCAAGTCGCTGTCGGACATGAAGATGGCCTACGTGGGCGACGCCCGTAACAATATGGGCAATACCATGCTGGAAGCCGCCGCCTTAACCGGGCTGGATTTGCGTCTGGTCGCGCCCAAAGCCTGCTGGCCGGAAGAGGGACTGGTGGCGGAGTGCCAGGCCGCGGCCCAACAAACCGGCGGCAGCATCACCCTGACGGAAGATATTGCCGAGGGCGTGGCCGGCGTCGACTACATCTATACCGACGTGTGGGTCTCCATGGGCGAACCCAAAGAGGCCTGGCAGGAGCGCATTACTCTGCTGAAGCCTTATCAGGTCAACATGGCGATGATTGCCGCTACCGGTAATCCGCAGGTGAAATTCCTGCACTGCCTGCCGGCGTTTCATGACGACCAAACCACACTCGGCAAACAGATGGCCGAACAGTACGGCCTGCATGGCGGGATGGAAGTCACGGATGAAGTGTTTGAATCCGCGCACAGCATTGTGTTCGATCAGGCGGAAAACCGGATGCACACCATTAAAGCGGTGATGGTGGCGACGCTGAGTCAGGATTAATCAAGCGGTTGATCGCCATCTTCCCGTCATTCCCGCGCAGGCGGGAATCAGCCAATGGCTGTTTACGGTTTCAGCAGGAGTTCCCCGCCTACTGACACGGGAATGACGGGGATAGCTGGCGGGGATGACGGGGATAGTGGGTAGAGATGCTGAAAACGGCGCTACCGTACCAATGCCGCGTCAATCTTCACCACGGCTTTACGCACGCGCGCCGGTTCTCCGACCGCGCACAGCGGCTTGTGAACTTCGCCGGGGAAAAAGACCACAAAATCGCCTTCCTGCATCACCATCTGCTTTTCCTGTCCGCCTGAAGGTAAAAAAGCGATATCTTTATCCGCCAACCAGTCAACGTCGGGCTCGCCCGCCGGCAGATTGCTGAACGTCATGCCTTCCACGCCCGACAATACAATCTGAACATCCAGATATTTTGCGTGATACTCGGCGCGGCGCTTTTCCAGCGCTTCGGTGCTGTCGTTGGAAATCAGAACGAACGCGTTATCGCCATCGATATCATACTTACCCAACGGCGTATCCGCCGTTATGTTCTGCTTAACGTATTCAATCGCTTCACGCAATTTCGCGGGCAGATAAGGAACCAGCGCAAGATGATGGATATTGCCAGTGATCATGATTACCTCGGATTAAAATGAAATGCCGTTTTAACTGACTTTATACGCTTCAATCCGCACGCTCGCCAGCCTGTTATTCTGAAAAGATGACTTACGTCGCCCCCTTATATTGGCAATCATTCGCTAGCCTCTCCTGCCGCAAGTGATATTCATCCCGCAATCGATTGCGATGGGTAAAAAATCAAGTTTTCCGCTTGAATTAGCGTCATCGGCGCGTATAATTTCCGACAATTTGCCGGGAGGGGTCATGCACTGCTGCATAAAAAAATCCGCTGCTTATGGTTGCCAACCACAACTGCCGTCCGGCAGCCGGCAAGCGTTTTCCTTTCCGTTGCTTAATCGATCGTTGATAAAAAAGCCCCTCATTGAGGGGCTTTTTTTTTGTGACCAGCCATCCCTGGCGGTCACCCTTCGGGCCGTCGCTATGCGACGTCAAAAACGTCTTCTGGAACTTTTTTACCTGTCATTTTCTGCGAATATCTGTTTACCGGGCCTAACCGTTGGGAGAAAACATAAAAATGGTCAATCCGCTTTATCAAAAAAATGTCATTTCAATTAACGACCTCAGCCGAGAGGATTTGGAACTGGCATTGCAGGTTGCCGCCAGTCTGAAAGCGAATCCCCAACCCGAGCTGTTGAAGCACAAAGTCATCGCCAGCTGTTTTTTCGAAGCGTCAACGCGCACGCGTTTATCCTTTGAAACGGCGATGCATCGTTTGGGCGCCTCCGTCGTTGGCTTTGCCGACAGCAGTAATACTTCGCTGGGCAAAAAAGGCGAAACGCTGGCCGACACCATTTCGGTCATCAGCCAGTATGTGGATGCGATCGTCATGCGTCATCCGCAGGAAGGCGCGTCCCGCCTGGCGACCGAATTTTCCGGCGGTATACCGGTACTCAACGCCGGCGACGGCGCCAACCAGCATCCGACGCAAACATTGCTCGATCTGTTTACCATTCAGGAAACGCAGGGCCGTCTGAGCAATATCAATATCGCCATGGTTGGCGACCTGAAATACGGGCGTACCGTTCATTCGCTCACACAGGCGCTGGCGAAATTCGAGGGCAACCGTTTCTACTATATCGCCCCGGATGCGCTGGCGATGCCCGATTACATTCTGAAAATGCTGGAAGAAAAAAATATTCCCTACAGCCTGCACAGCAGTATTGAAGAAGTGGTCGCCGATCTGGATATCCTGTACATGACCCGGGTACAGAAAGAGCGTTTAGATCCATCCGAATACATTAATATCAAGTCTCAGTTCATTCTGCGGGCCGCCGATCTGGACGGCGCGCGCGCGAATCTGAAGGTTCTGCACCCGCTGCCGCGCATCGATGAAATCACCACTGATGTTGATAAAACGCCATACGCTTACTACTTCCAGCAGGCGGGAAATGGTATTTACGCCCGTCAGGCGCTGCTGGCGATGGTACTGAATCGCGAACTGGTTCTGTGAGAGAAGAGGAATAGTCATGACTCACGATAATAAATTACAGGTAGAAGCCATCAAACGTGGCACGGTTATCGACCACATTCCCGCACAGGTGGGCTTTAAGCTGCTGACCTTATTCAAGCTGACCGCAACAGACCAACGCATCACCATCGGCCTCAATCTGCCTTCCAACCAGCTTGGCCGCAAGGATCTGATCAAGATCGAGAATGTGTTCCTGACCGAACAACAGGCAAACCAGCTGGCGATTTATGCGCCGCAGGCCACGGTGAATCAGATCGACGACTACGATGTCGTGCGTAAACTGTCGCCGACGCTGCCCGACCATATCGACGATGTATTAACTTGCCCGAACAGCAACTGCATCAGTCGCATAGAGCCGGTCTCATCATCATTCAGCGTCAAACTGCGTGATGAAGAGGTCCAGCTGAAGTGCAAGTACTGCGAAAAAGAGTTTGAGCGTCAGGCGGTATTGCAGGATCGTTAACGCCCTTCTTTAACCATTCTCAGGCGCGCCAGCGTTTTTCTTCGGCGCGTCTTGCTCTCCGCCTTGCCTGATACGGTGCTTTTTTGAATAATGGCACATTCGCGTTTTTGATAAACAATGGGAGATTCTATGTCACGCACCATCAGCACCGAACACGCTCCGGCAGCCATTGGCCCTTATGTACAGGGCGTCGATCTTGGCAGCATGATCCTCACTTCCGGCCAGATTCCGGTCAACCCGAAAACCGGCCTGGTTGAGGACGACATTACGGCACAGGCGCGCCAGTCTTTGGATAACGTTAAGGCCATTGTGGAAGCCGCTGGTCTGAAAGTTTCCGATATCGTTAAAACGACGGTTTTCGTTAAAGATCTGAACGATTTCACCACCGTTAACGCCGCCTATGAAGCGTTCTTCACCGAACACAACGCGTCGTTCCCAGCGCGTTCCTGCGTCGAAGTCGCCCGTTTGCCCAAAGACGTAAAAATCGAAATTGAAGCGATCGCGGTACGCCGCTAAGCCCCATTATTGGGCGTAATGCCAAAAGACGCACCGTTTGGTGGCGTCTTTTCTTCTGGCGGGTCACTATTGTCCGCCACGCCGCCAGCCGGCTCATGGCGCTGCTGAGAACCATTCTCAGCGTCTTTCTCCTGCTGTTGCTACCCTGTTCTCCCCCCGCCACCGCCCAACATTGTGCATCCACACGAAATTGCGCACCATTTAAGAGCAAAAAAAGCGCAAAACCATAACATTCCCGGCGTTTTCTCACTATGGCGCACTTTATGCATCACCTGATTATCACTTTTCAGCGTGATGCCAGAGGATGACAATGATAAAAATGACGCTTCCAACACCGTCTTACTATGACGAGATGCTTTCCGCAGAAGGCGAACAACGCCAACACTACAACTCCTATTGGCAATGGCTGCAACAGACCGATCAACAGGCTATCAGGCAGAAAAAGGAGCAGGCCGAACTGCTGTTTCACCGTGTAGGGATCACCTTCAACGTCTATGGCGAAGAGGGCGGCACCGAACGGTTAATTCCCTTCGACAGCGTGCCGCGCATTATTCCCGCGCATGAATGGCGCCAGCTCGATCGCGGTATCCGCCAGCGCGTTCAGGCGTTGAACGCCTTTCTGTACGATATCTACCATCAACAACATATTCTTAAGGCCGGCATTATTCCCAGCGAACAGGTGCTGGCGAACGAGCAATATCAGCCCTGCATGCAGGGAGTGAATTTACACAACGATATTTATGCCCATATCACCGGTATCGATATGGTGCGCAACAGCGACGGCCACTATTACGTGCTGGAAGATAATTTGCGCACGCCTTCCGGGGTTTCCTACATGTTGGAAAACCGCAAAATGATGATGCGGCTGTATCCGGATCTCTTCGCCAGCCAGCATATCGCCCCCGTCGAACGCTACCCCAGCTATCTGCTGCAAACGCTGCGTGAAAGCACGCTGGTTGACGATCCGACCGTTGTCGTGATGACGCCGGGACGCTTCAACAGCGCCTATTTCGAGCACAGCTTTCTGGCTCAGCAGATGGGCGTCGAACTGGTGGAAAGCGCCGATCTGTTTGTTAAAGAGGGCGCGGTCTTCATGCGCACTACCGAAGGCCCGTGTCGGGTGGACGTAATTTATCGCCGGGTGGACGACGACTTCCTCGATCCGCTGGCATTCCGCGCTGACTCTATGCTCGGCGTTCCGGGGCTGTTGTCGGTATACCGCGCCGGCGGCGTGGTACTGGCCAATGCCATCGGCACCGGCGTCGCGGATGATAAATCCATCTATCCTTACGTCCCGGATATGATCCGCTTTTACCTGTCTGAAGATCCCATTTTGGGCAATATTCCGACCTGGCAGTGCCGCGATCCCAAAGCGCTAAGCCATGTGCTCAGCAATCTGAATACCATGGTGGTGAAAGAAGTCCACGGCGCCGGAGGATACGGCATGCTGGTTGGCCCGCGAGCGACCCGTCAGGAGATCGACGATTTCCGCCAGCGCCTGTTGACGAATCCGCACAATTACATCGCCCAGGAAACGCTGGCGTTGTCCACCTGCCCGACCTTCGTGGAAGACGGACTGGCTCCCCGCCATATCGATCTGCGCCCGTTCGCGCTGTCAGGAGAAGAGATCCGCCTGATACCCGGCGGTTTAACCCGCGTCGCATTAACGGAAGGTTCATTGGTGGTCAACTCATCGCAAGGCGGTGGCACCAAAGATACCTGGGTCATGGAGGAGGATGAATAATGTTAAGCCGCACAGCCAGTGAATTGTATTGGATGGCCCGCTATCTGGAGCGGGCGGAAAGCCTCGCCCGCGTTCTGGACGTGACTTACAAACTGTCCATGATGCCGCGCCACAGCCAACAGTTGCGCGATTTGGCGTTGCCGTTGAACCTGACCTATACGCATGAGTTGTTCCAGGAGCGTTACGCCCGCTTCTCCATGAACAACCTGCTGAACTTCTTTGCGCTGGACAGCCAGAACCCCAGCAGTATCTATAACTGCATCGAGATGGCCTGGAACAACGCCCACGCGGTGCGCGGCAGCCTCTCTTCAGAAGTCTGGGAATGCATTAACACCACCCGTATTGATATCCGTAACCTGCGCGGTCAGGGCGTGGATAAAATCGGTATCGATGCTTTTTTCGATTGGGTCAAAGAGCGCGCCCACCTGTTCCGGGGGGCGATGTTCGGCACCCTGCTGCGCGGCGATGCGCAAAGTTTTATTCGCCTTGGCACGCTGATCGAACGCGCCGACGCCACCGCGCAGTTACTCAACCTGAAAACGCAGCAGTTGAATAGCGATCCGGATCCGGTGCGCGAATATTACCGGCTGGATACGCTGCTGCGGGCGGTCAGCGCCAGAGAAGCCTACCATAGTATCTATCGCCAGCCGATCAGCCGGGAAACCGTGACGGAACTGCTGGTGCTGCGCGCGGATGTCCCCCGTTCGCTGCACGCCTGTATGGACGATCTGGTGCAACAGTTGGAGGCGATTGGCAGTCAGCGGGCCAAGGTTCCCCAACGGCTGGCCCATCTTCTGCACGTGGAGCTACGATTCAGCACGCTTGACGACATCATGGAGGAAGGGCTTGATACCTATCTGAATCACTTCCTAAGTAAAATCAATGAGCTGGCTGACAGTATCCGTCACACCTATCTGGAGGCGCTATGAAACTTACCATTAATCACCTGACGCATTATCGCTATGATGAGGAAGTGAAATTCAGCACCCAGTATCTGCGTTTGACGCCGCAAAGTTCAGCCCGCCAGCAGATTCACGAATGGAAACTGACGCTGCCCGCCTCGGCCGTCGCCACCAGCGATGCTTACGGCAATGTCCTGCACGTGCTGACGCTTGATGTTCCACACCGCGACATCACTATTCACGCTCAAGGCGTGGTGGAAATCGCCGATAACGCAGAGGAGCCTTACTACGGCGGCGAAACGAACACGCTGTCGCCGCTGGTATTCCTGCGCACCACGCCGCTGACAGAAGCCGATGGCAATATCCGCGCGTTTGCAAAGCATTATTACCGGCCTCAGGCGACCGAAGAAAGCCTGGTCGATCTGATGACGGAATTACGGTTGAAAATGCCGTATACTCCCGGCGCCACGCAGGTGCAGGACACCGCGGCGGAAGCGTTTTCCATGCAAAAAGGGGTTTGTCAGGATCATACCCACGTTTTTCTAGCCTGCTGCCGTAGCCTGAATATCCCGGCCCGCTATGCCAGCGGCTATGTCTACAGCGAGGATACGCAGCATGTGGCCATGCACGCCTGGGCGGAAGCCTGGTTGGACGATCGCTGGCAAGGCTTTGATATTACGAATAATACTTGTCAGCTCAATCAGCATTTGCTGTTAGCGGTCGGTATGGATTATCTTGATGCCTGCCCGGTGCGCGGCACGCGGCTTGGCGGCGGGTGCGAAGAGATGTTTTCGGAGGCTGAAGTCCGCCTGTTTGAAAAGCAGCAGCAGGTACAACAGCAACAGTGAATTTTTAACAAGAAGGTACTTATGACGTACTGTGTGGCCATGCGTCTGTCTGACGGTTTAGTGTTTGCTTCGGATTCCCGCACCAATGCGGGCGTTGATCATATCTCGACGTTCAAAAAACTTCATGTTTTCCATGATGATCAACATGTTCTGGTGATCCAGTCCGCCGGCAATCTGGCCACAACGCAAAGTATCATCAGCCTGCTTAGCGCCCGTATCGAGGCGCAGGAAACGCCAAACTTATTGCAGACGGGCTCAATGTACGATGCCGCCATGCTGTTGGGGGAAACGATACGTGAAGTCATCTACCGCGACAGCCAGTCCCAGCAGAGCGGCAGCAACACCAATTTCGGCTGCAATATGATCCTTGGCGGCCAAATCAACGGTGAAGCCCCTCGGCTGTTCCATATTTATCCCGAAGGCAACTTCATCGAAGCCACCAGCGACACCCCCTATTTCCAAATCGGCGAAAGCAAGTACGGTAAACCGATTATCGATCGGGTGCTGAGCATGGACACGCCGCTCGAACAGGCCATGTGCTGCGCGCTGATCTCCATTGATTCCACCCTGCGCAGCAACCTGTCCGTCGGGCTGCCGCTGGACGTAATGATTTACCGCGCCGGCAGCTTTGACGTCAGTGAACAACGGCGCATCACCGAAAGAGACGACTACTTCATCAACATCCGCAGAGCATGGTCGGAAGGACTGCTGAATACCTTTCGCCAGTTGCCGCCTTTTCCCGGCTGACGAACCCGCCTTCTTTCCGCGGTTATGCGCCGGTTGCCATCGCTTCTTGCAGCCAGCCGCGGCGCATTTCCGGCACCGCGTCCAGAAGCCGCTGCGTATAGTCATCCAGCGGCGGCGTCAGCGTTTGCGTCACTGCGCCCTGACGGATAATGCGCCCATGCCGCAACACCGCCACGCTATCCGCTACCTCGCGCACGACGTGTAAATCGTGGGTGATAAACAGATAGGATACGCCAGTTTTCTGCTGGATGGCGCGCAGCAGAGCCAGTACCTCGCGGGCGACCAGGGGATCGAGCGCCGAGGTCGGTTCATCGCAGACAATAAGCTCAGGCTCAGCGGCCAGCGCGCGCGCAATACACACTCTCTGCTTCTGTCCGCCGGAAAGCGATGTCGGGTAACGTTCAGCCACCGGGGTCGGCAGCCCCACCTGATGCAACAATTCCCGCACCCGCGCTTTACGCTGCGCTGCCGGTAAATCCGTCAGGCATACGATAGTGCGCTCAATTTGCACGCCCACGGTTAACCGCGGGTTGAGGGCCATATCAGGATGTTGATGGATCATCTGCACCGACTGCAACTGACGGCGGGCACGCTTTGCCAGATGCGGCGGCAGGCATTCGCCTTTCAGCCAAATCTCACCGGTGTAGGACGGTAACAGCCCGCAGACCGCACGCCCCAGCGTTGATTTTCCCGATCCGGATTCGCCAATTATCGCCAGCGTCCGGCCACGGGGCAGTTGCAGGCCGATATCCAGCAACACAGGCTGACGCTGAAAACATACGCTCAGCGCCCGGATATCCAGCAGAATGTCGGTCTGCGGCGGTAAAGGCGTTTTCTGCCGTCCCCGCGACTGCAACAGTTGAGCGGTATACGCCTGCGCAGGCTGCGACAATATCTGCTCCGTCGATCCTGTTTCCACCTGACGCCCGTTGCGCAACACCATTATCCTATCGCTGAGCTGAGCGACAACGGCCAGATCGTGACTGATATACAGCGCCGCGACGCCGGTCAGCCGGATAACGTCGTCGATCGCCTTCAATACCTCCAACTGAGTGGTAACATCCAGCGCCGTCGTCGGCTCATCAAAAATGATCAGATCGGGTTCGGCGCAGATCGCCATCGCGATCATCGCCCGCTGGAGCTGTCCTCCCGATACCTGATGGGGATAACGATGAAAGAATGTTGCCGGTTCCGGCAAAGCGAGCTGGTTAAACAGCGTCAACGCCCGTTCGGTCGCCTGCTGGCGTGACAGCGCCCGGTGGCGCACCGCGGCCTCGATGACCTGATCGCCGATGCAGAGAGCCGGATTAAACGCGGCGCTGGCGGATTGAGCGACATAGGCAATGCGCCGGCCGCGTATCTTGCGTAGCTGCCTTTCAGACATGGCGGCCAAATCCGCCCCTTGAAACCAGATTTGTCCCTGCCGGATATGCATTCCATGACGGCAGTGACCGAGAATAGCCTGCCCGATGGTGGATTTTCCCGCCCCCGACTCGCCGATCAGCCCCAGAACCTCACCTTTATGCAGGCTGAAAGAGATATCGTCCACCAAGGTCCGATCGCCCGCCTCCACCCGGAGTCGCTCAACATGCAGTAACTCAGCCACGTTTGCCTCCGGCCCAGCCACGCTCGTTACGACTCAGTATCCAGTCCGCCACTACGTTCAGCGATAGCGCCAGCAAGGCGATAGCCACCCCGGGAACCAGCGCGGCCCAGACACCGAACAGGATCCCGTCTTTATTATCCCGCGCCAGACCGCCCCAGTCCGCCGTCGGCGGCTGGATCCCCATGCCAAGAAACGACAGCGAGGAGAGAAACAGCAGAATAAAGATAAAACGCATGGCGAACTCCGCCACCAGCGTGATCGCTGCGTTGGGCAGGATTTCACGCCACAGGATCCAGCGCATTGACTCCCCGCGCATTCTCGCCGCTTCAATAAACTCCTGGGTGGCGATATCCACCGCCAGCGACCGAGCGACGCGCAACACGCGCGTCGCTTCGAGTACGCCCAATACCAGGATAATGATCGGCGTATTTTTCGGCAGCAGCGCCAATACCACCAGCGCGAAAATCAACGTGGGGATGGCCATCAATACATCGTTTATGCGGGAAATCAGTTGATCCACCCAGCCGCCGCAAACGCCGGCCAGAAATCCCAGGCCGGTTCCCAGCACAAACGCCAGCAGCGCCGCCAGCGCCGTGACCGCCAGCGAGGTACGGGTGCCCCAAATCAGGCGGGAAAACAGATCCCGTCCCAGATTATCAGTGCCTAGCCACAGGTTATCCGTCGGTCCCAGCCAGGCTCCGCCAACCACCTGATCAGCCGGATAAGGCGCCAGCCAGGGAGCCAGAAGAGCGACTAAAATAAACAGGCTCAGTCCCAACAGGCCGAGCACAACGGAAGGTTTTAACGCAGGCATTCAGTGTGATTCCCTTTCTGTAGGCATGCCGTCTCTCATTATTTTCATCGGTTTATTGTTGCCGGCATCAGCGGGCATGGCGCAGACGCGGATTCGCCATCAGCGCAATCACGTCCGCCAGCAGGTTAAGCAGGATATAAATTGCCGCCAGCACCAGCGCGCAGCCCTGAATCACCGGCATATCCCGCTTGCTGATGCTATCAACCATATATTGCCCCAGCCCCGGATAGACAAACACGTTTTCCACAATCACGACGCCCACCATCAGGTAAGCCAGATTCAGCACAATCACGTTAATGATGGGTCCCCAGGCATTCGGCAGGACATGGCGCAGTAAAATAGCGGAGGGCGAGATACCTTTCAGCAACGCCGTGTCCACATAAGCCGCGCGCTGGGCATTGATGAGCGCGGCGCGGGTCATGTTGCTCATGTGGCCCAGCACGGCCAGCAACAGCGTCATGACGGGCAGCGCCACCGCCGTCAGCCGTGACGCCAGCGGCATGCCGTCACTGACGCTGCTATTGCTGGGTAGCCAGAACAGGGTGATGGAGAAAATCAGGATAAGAAGATAGCCAGAAAAAAACTCCGGTAGCGCCACCGCCGTGCGGGTAAACATATTCAGCAGTTGATCCAGCCAGCTCCCCTGATAGCGCACGGAAATGAAACCAATCAGCAGCGCCAGCGGCACCGCAATCGCCGCCGTACATCCCGCCAGAAACAGCGTATTTTCCAGCCGGTAAGCCAGCACCGGCGCAATACTCTGACGGCTGGTAAAGCTCTGTCCGAAATCGCCGCGCAGCACGCCGCCCAACCAGGAGAGATAACGCGACATTGCCGGCTGATCCAACCCTAACTGTAGATTCAGCGCCTTCACGGCTTCCGGCGTCGCGGACTGTCCTAAAATTGCCGTGGCCGGGTTGCCCGGCAACAGTTGAATGCCGGAAAAAATCAGCACCGAAACCACGGCCAGCATCACTACTCCCGCCAGCAGACGATGGGACACCATCAACAACAGCGGAGAACGGGCAATCCTCCCGTTACGGGAGATAACCCTGTCGCGTAAACTCACGTTACCATTACCTGTGATTAGCTAAGCCATACCTTTTCAGCGGCGCGATTGCCGCTAAGCGGGAAACCCGGGATAGCATGAAAACCTTTGACCTTATTGTTGCATGCATCCAGCGTATCCGCATACAGCGGAATGATCTCGCTGCCTTTATCCACCAGCATCAGCTGAATATCATGATAAATCTGGCGGCGCCGATCTTCATTCGGCTCGCCCCGGGCCGCCTGCACCAACTGGTCGAATGCCGATTCATGCCAGAGCGACTCGTTCCACGGCGCCTGGCTGGTAAAGACCAGAGACAGCAACGCATCCGCCGTCGGCCGCATCGACCAGTTGGAAGACACAAAGGGTTTCTTCATCCACACGTTATCCCAGAAGGCGTCATCCGGCACGCGCTCCACCGTCAGCGGAATGCCGGCCCGCTGAGCGGATGCCTGATAAAGCTGGCCGGCGTCCACCGCGCCGGGGAAACCGGCATCCGCGACCGACAAAACCAGCGGACCGCTGAAACCGGCTTTTTGCCAATGCCATTTGGCCTTGTCCGGATCGTAAGGGCGTTGCGGAATATCTTTGGCGAAATAACGATTTGACGGGAAGATCGGGTTATCGTTGGCGATACTGCCATAACCACCCAGCACGGTATCGACGATCTGCTGGCGGTCGATGGCGTATTTCAACGCCAGGCGGCCATCAAGCGAATTGAACGGCGCCACATTGCCCAGGCCGGGGAAGGTAAAAATAAAACCGTCGCGCGAACGCAAGAGTTGCAGGTTCGGCATCGTTTCAATCCGGCTGACAATGCGCGGATTGACGCGGTTGATGATATGCGCCGAACCGCTCACCAGCGCGGCAACGCGGGCGGTAGCGTCGTTCATCGCCAGCGTTTCCACGGAATCCACATGACCGCGCGCGCTGTTCCAGTGATTCGGATTGCGTTTCACCAGCGTACGTACGCCCGGCTGGAAGTTCTCCAGAATAAACGCTCCGGTGCCGATGCCTTTATCGAAGGATTCATTTTCCGGCGTAATGGCGAAGTGGACGTCGCTCAGCAGCGAGATAAACTCCACATTGGGTTCGCTCAGGCGGATCGTGACTTCATGGGTATCGGTCGCTTCCAACGACGTCACCGGCTCCAGATAGCCTTTCACCGATGAGCTCGAACTTTCGCCACGATGATGATTCAGCGAGTAGACCACATCCTTGGCCGTCAGGGTACGTCCATCGTGGAACTCCACGCCGGAGCGGAGAGTGATCACCCAGGTGCGGCCGCCCTCGGCGCTGGACCAGGACTCCGCCAACGACGGGATCAGATCGCCTTGTTCGTCCAGCTCAACCAGGTTATTAAACAGTTGGGAACCGACGAAGTACATATAGGTTTCAAACCAGAAAGCCGGATCCAGCCGATCGGTGCTGGAAGCGTTATCCACCCCGATGATCAAATGTCCGCCTTTCTTCGGCGTCTCATCGCTCTGTGCGCCCCAGGCTTGTCCCAACGGCCAGCCCGCAGTCGCGGCTGCGACGGAAACCGCGCAGGCTCCCTTGATAAAATGGCGGCGATTCATAATGGTATTTTCCCCTCGTTATCCCTCTTGGGCGATAAAAGTTCTTGTTGTTATCCTAAACAGCCTGCGTGTTTACAATGGATTTATGTTTAAGACCGGCACGGCGGCAATTACCGCCAGCCGGACAATATGTTCAGGTCAATACCACATCAGCCGCCATTCAAAATCAGCGCGTTCGCCCCCATGGCGATTACCTGCGGAATAACCCCAAAGTGCTGTCACATTACTGAAAACCATTTTGGATGTCTAGATATCTTGATAGCCAAATAATCGAAATGTATTGCCATATCGGATCCAATAAATTCCCGCCGTATCCTGTCCCATTTGATGGTGAAATTTTGTTCAAGTATGAATTATCTCCGACATTCGATTTTCTTTGTTCTACATCAAAAAAATGGCGATACCTTGGCACCAAATTCAATATATAGTGTCTATCATATAAACATGAACTATATGTAGTGCTTATCCACAATCTCATCCACAGCCCCCCGCAGCCCTTATCCGCTGCGGTATTTGCCTGTGGATAACGTCAACAGAGGAACAGATCGTGAAACCAGTAGTGATTAAACGGGATGGCTGCCAGGTACCTTTTGATGAAGTACGCATCAAAGAGGCCGTAGAGCGAGCGGCACAAGCCGCTGGTATCGACGATTCTGATTACTGCGCTACGGTTGCCGCGGCGGTCGCGCAACAAATGCAGGATAAACGGCGCGTCGATATTCGTGATATCCAGGATGCGGTCGAAAATCTGTTGATGTCCGGTAAATACAAACAGCTGGCGCGTACCTATATAGAGTATCGCCACGATCGGGATATCGCGCGTGAGCGCCACGGCCGTCTGAATCAGGAAATCCGCGGGCTGGTGGAACAGAGCAACATGGCTTTGCTGAACGAAAACGCCAACAAAGACAGTAAAGTCATTCCTACCCAGCGCGATCTGTTAGCCGGTATCGTCGCTAAGCACTATGCCAAACAGTACATTTTACCGCGCGATGTCGTGCTCGCCCATGAACGTGGCGAGATCCATTATCACGACCTTGACTACTCCCCTTTCTTCCCGATGTTTAACTGCATGCTGATTGACCTCGGCGGTATGCTGACCAAGGGATTCAAAATGGGTAACGCGGAAATCGAACCGCCAAAATCGATTTCCACCGCCACTGCCGTTACCGCGCAGATCATTGCCCAGGTCGCCAGCCATATTTACGGCGGCACGACGATTAATCGCATCGATGAAATTCTGGCCCCGTTTGTCGCCGCCAGCCATAAAAAACATCAGGCCGTGGCGGAAGAATGGAATATTCCTCAAGCCGAAGAGTACGCCCGCACCCGGACGGTAAAAGAGTGTTACGACGCCTTCCAGTCGTTGGAATACGAGGTAAACACGCTGCATACCGCCAACGGCCAGACCCCCTTCGTCACCTTCGGCTTTGGATTAGGCACCAGTTGGGAATCCCGGCTGATCCAGGAATCCATTCTGCGCAACCGCATCGCCGGACTGGGTAAAAATCACAAAACGGCGGTTTTCCCCAAACTGGTGTTTGCCATTCGCGACGGGCTGAACCGCAAACCCGGCGATCCGAATTACAGCATCAAACAGTTGGCGCTGGAATGCGCCAGCAAGCGTATGTATCCCGATATCCTGAATTACGATCGGGTGGTTGAAGTCACCGGCTCCTTCAAAACGCCGATGGGCTGCCGCAGCTTCCTTGGCGTTTATGAAGAAGACGGCAAACAAATCCACGATGGCCGCAACAACCTGGGCGTAATCAGTTTGAATCTGCCGCGCATCGCGTTGGAAGCCAACGGGGATGAAACCCGATTCTGGGCGTTGCTCGACCAGCGTTTAGCGTTGGCGAAAAAGGCGCTGATGACGCGTATTGCCCGACTGGAAAATGTGAAAGCCCGCGTCGCTCCTATTTTATATATGGAAGGCGCCTGCGGCGTGCGTTTAAAAGCCGACGACAGCGTGGCGGAGATCTTCAAAAACGGACGTGCTTCCATTTCACTGGGCTATATCGGGATTCATGAAACCATCAATGCGCTGTTCGGCAATGAAGTGCATGTATTCGACAATGAAACGCTGCGCGAAAAAGCCGTGGCTATCGTCGCCCACCTGAAAAAAGCCACCGATCGCTGGAAAGAAGAAACCGGCTACGGTTTCAGCCTGTACAGCACGCCGAGCGAAAACCTGTGCGACCGCTTCTGCCGCTTAGACACCGCTGAATTCGGCGTAGTCAAGGGCGTAACGGACAAGGGTTACTACACCAATAGCTTCCACCTGGACGTTGAGAAAAAAGTAAACCCGTACGAAAAAATCGACTTTGAAGCACCTTATCCTCATTTGGCTAACGGCGGCTTCATTTGCTACGGCGAATATCCGAATCTGCAACATAACCTGAAGGCGCTGGAAGACGTTTGGGATTACAGCTACAACCACGTCCCCTATTACGGCACCAACACGCCGATCGACGAATGCTACGAATGCGGCTTCACCGGTGAATTCGAGTGTACCAGCAAGGGATTCACCTGCCCGAAATGCGGTAATCACGACTCGACCCGCGTATCCGTCACCCGTCGGGTTTGCGGCTACCTCGGCAGCCCGGATGCACGTCCGTTCAACGCCGGTAAGCAGGAAGAAGTCAAACGCCGGATCAAACACCTGGGCAACGGGCAATTAGGTTGATTAACGCCGTCTTCGCGCGCACGGCGATATATGCCGTGCGCGCGGGCGGAAATCAGCGAGCATAACGAATTGCGATATTGCTACAAGCCCATTACGACAGTAAAAACGCCATGAATTACCACCAGTATTACCCGGTAGATGTTGTCAACGGCCCTGGAACACGCTGCACGCTGTTCGTGTCCGGATGCGTACATCAATGCCCCGGTTGCTATAACAAAAGCACCTGGCGGCTAAACTCCGGACAACTGTTTACGCAGGAACTGCAGGACAGAATCATCGCCGATCTTCAGGACACCAATATTCCCCGGCAGGGTATTACGCTATCTGGCGGCGATCCGCTTCACCCGCAGAATGTTCCCGATATTCTACAGTTGGTGAAGCGGATACGCGCGGAGTGTCCGGGTAAAGATATTTGGCTCTGGACTGGCTATGTGCTGGCCGAATTGACCGAAGAACAACAACAGGTTGTATCCCTGATTAACGTGCTGGTCGATGGCAAATTCGTGCAGGATCTTAAAGATCCCTCGCTAATCTGGCGAGGCAGCAGTAATCAGGTCATCCACTACCTGCGTTAGTCTTCCCTCGTTCGTTATCTACAGGAATGCGTTCTACCTGCCCAGCGCACGTAACTGCCTCGACTCCAAAACCGTCACTCTTGCTTTGGGCTCGGGAGAAAAGGCCTGATTCAATAATCCCTGAGCCACCGTCTTCCCTTCGATAGCCTGCCATCTTGCCGGGAAAATACGAAATAACGGCGCCGTCAGGCTTTCCAGGGGACGGCGGATCTCCCTTTTTCCCAATAATATTGACGGCCGGGCCAGCGTCAGATGTTGCCATCCCTGCTCGCGTAAAGCCTTCTCGGTTTCACCCTTCACCCGTGAGTAAAAGAAAAACGAATCCGTATCGGCGCCGAGAGCGCTAACCGCCAGAAAATGTTTCGCGCCCAATGTTAAAGCCGCTTTTGCCCCCTCCACCACCAGCGTGTAGTCCACGTGCCGGAACGCCTGTTTACTGCCGGCAGCCTTGATGGTCGAGCCCAGACAGCAAAATGCGATATCAATCGGATCCGTAATCTGAGACAGCGCCGCCGAAAAATCGGAATCATGCGGGTTAACCACCTTTTCTGACGGAGCCAGAGGTTTACGGGTCGGCGCATAAATCGTTTCCACCCGGTTGTTAGCCTTTAATAGCCTTAACAATTCACTCCCTATCAGCCCCGTCGCTCCCAATAGCAATATCCGGCTCATACCTCTCCCCCTGTTACTGTCTCTTAACGCTGCCAGTGATGCTTTTTGCCAAATCCCAGCGTATTGTCCGTCATCTTCAATTCCGTCAGTTGTAAGCGCCAGATCGGTGCATGTGCCGCTTTGGCGATCGGGAAACGCCGGTGGTAAAGCGCCCGCGCCCGTTGCTCGTCTTCTCCTTCCAATTGTTCCGCCCGCGCACGAAACTGTACGCCCCTGATCAGCATGACGCTCTTTGGCTGACCGCTTACCGTACCGGCGACCAACGGCTGTCGGGACATCAGCTCGCCGTGACGGGTATGCAATTCCGTCATCAGATAAAAAGCGACCTGTTGTTCGTCATAAGTGTAGAAGCAACTCGCACACCATAAATCCGAATTTTCGCCCGCGCATAACGTCAGCACATGCAGTTTCTTCAAATAACGGGAGATGGTCTGAAGCGTATTCCCTGTATCCACATATCCTCCGCCCCTGTTTAGGCTCTGAGACAACGTGCCGAACAGACATATTCTGTCACCATTCAGCGTGATATTAAGCCGGTTTTTTATCGCGGACTATCCCTGCCCGCCCCCTCCGGACCGTCGCGGGCCGGCGTTAAAAAACGCGCCCGACGTTTTTTTATTCCGATTAACCGATTTAGACCGGCCTGAATGGTTGCCGGACTTGGTGTTTTTAGCCATAGGAGAATGTCCCGACGTCTGTTTTTTTTCGGATTTATCGGATGCCTGATGCGCGACGACCGGCGCGGTAAAACGGGTCAATGCCGGACGGCTGGATGCGCGTCCGCGTGAGGCGGCGCGTTCCCCCGGCGCTTCCGCCGGGATCAGGCAGCCGGGCCGATTTCCAATCAGGCGTTTCATTCCCATCGCGGTCAACGCTTCACGCAGCAGCGGCCAGTTCGCCGGATCGTGATAGCGAAGCAGCGCCTTATGCAGGCGGCGTTGCCGTTCTCCCTTCGGCACCACCACATCCTCGCTTTTGTAGTCCACTTTGCTGAGCGGATTCTTGCCGCTGTAATACATGGTGGTCGCATTCGCCAGCGGGGAAGGATAAAAGTTTTGCACCTGATCCAAGCGGAAACGGTTCTCTTTCAGCCATAACGCCAGATTGACCATATCTTCATCCCGGGTTCCCGGATGCGCTGAAATAAAATAGGGGATCAAATACTGCTGTTTTCCCGCCTGTGCCGAATAGCTGTCAAAAAGCTGCTTAAAGCAGTGATAACTTCCCATTCCGGGCTTCATCATTTTTGACAGCGGGCCGGTTTCAGTATGCTCCGGCGCGATCTTGAGATAGCCGCCCACGTGATGCTCAGCCAGCTCTTTGATATAACGCGGATCTTTGACGGCCAGATCGTAACGGACGCCGGAAGCAATGAGGATTTTCTTGATGCCTTTCAGCGCGCGGGCGCGCCGATAAAGTTTGATCGTCGGCTCGTGGTTGGTATCCATATGCGAACAGATTTCAGGATAAACGCAGGACGCGCGACGACAGGTCTGTTCGGCGCGCGGCGACTGACAGCGCAGCATGTACATATTCGCCGTCGGCCCGCCCAGATCGGAGATAACACCGGTGAATCCCGGCACATGGTCACGAATCTCTTCTATCTCCTTAACGATCGACGTTTCTGAGCGGCTCTGAATGATCCGTCCCTCATGTTCGGTGATCGAACAGAAGGAACAGCCGCCATAACATCCGCGCATGATGTTGATCGAAAATCGGATCATATCGTAGGCCGGAATGACCGCCTTACCGTAGGAAGGGTGTGGAACGCGCTGAAACGGCAGCGCAAATACGGCGTCCATTTCCTCGGTAGAAAGCGGAATAGCCGGAGGATTGATCCACACGTAACGATCGCCATGTTTTTGCATCAATGCTCTGGCGCAGCCGGGGTTGGTTTCATGATGCAATATCCGCGACGCATGGGCGTACATCACCTTATCCGCTTTCACTTTTTCAAATGAGGGTAAAAGCACATAGGTCTTTTCCCACGGTTTGGGTTTCGGCGCCCACACGGTGATGGGTTGGGCCGCATCCGGCGCCGGGATCTCCCCCTCCGAGCAAGGTAAATCGTCGCCGTAAGGGTTCATGATCGGCTCGATGCGGCCGGGCTTGTCGAGCCGGGTTGAGTCAACGCCCGTCCAGCCGGGCAGCGCCGTTTTACGCATCACCGCGGTATTGCGCACATCCTGAATATCGCTAATCGCTTCACCGGCCGCCAACCGGTGCGTCACCTCCGCCAGCGGACGTTCGCCATTGCCGTAGACCAGCATATCCGCCTTGGCGTCCACCAATACCGAGCGCCGCACGGTGTCGGACCAGTAGTCATAGTGCGCGATACGCCGCAGGCTGGCTTCGATGCCTCCCAGAATCACCGGTACGTCGTTATACGCCTCTTTGCAACGCTGGCTATACGCCAGCGTTGCGCGATCCGGCCTTTTCCCCGCGATATTGCCAGGCGTATAGGCGTCGTCGTGGCGTAATTTTCGATCCGCCGTGTAACGGTTTATCATCGAATCCATATTTCCCGCCGTGACGCCAAAATACAGATTAGGCTTGCCAAGGCGCATAAAATCGTCTTTCGACGTCCAGTCAGGCTGAGAGATGATGCCGACGCGAAATCCTTGCGCCTCCAGCATGCGTCCGACAATCGCCATGCCAAAACTCGGATGATCGACATACGCATCGCCGGTGACGATGATCACATCACAGCTGTCCCAACCCAGTTCATCCATCTCCCCTCGCGACATAGGGAAAAAGGGGGCGGTACCGTAACACTCGGCCCAATAGCGCGGGTATGAGAATAGTGTACGTTCGGGCTGGATCAGGCTGGTCGGCATAGAAAATTCTTCGTTGTAAGAACACGGGTTTTACATAACCCCGACTAATACTTGATAATTTATTAACCAGGGAACAGAGGTCGGGATTATACGTGGACAAAAATAAAACTGCTGATCAGAGTCACGCGGATATGCGGCGGATCAAGACTTTCATCCCATAACCGCCCTTAATATGCGAGAACGTGCATTACTTCAGTGATGTTCCCCGTTTTACTTTGACGACAGCGGAATGTCGCCCGCCATCGTCACAATGTCTTCCTGCTCAGTCTTATCCACGTAAACCAGTTTTTCCTGACTTTGCGGCTCTCGTCGCAACGTATTCGACTGGCCGATGAAAACGCCGCCTTTCTCAATAGAGAGCTCATCAGAAAAAATATCGCCGACCACTTTTCCCTGCGCCAGTATAGAGACCGCGCCGGCTTCAATACGCCCTTCAACCTGACCGTTAATAATAATCTGCTGCGATTTCATTTCGCCTTGGACGCTGCCGGCATGCTCCACTTTAATGGCGTTTTCGCAGAATAAATCGCCGATGACATGGCCTTCAACGGTTATATTGCCCTCAGCTTCCACCTTGCCGGTTATCTGCGCGTCCTGAGAAATAAAGGTGTCTTTTTTTACTCGTACAGGGCTGACTGAATTAATCAATTCAGCCGGATTGTTTATTTCACCGACCTTTTGCTGTTTTTCTATCGTTTTCTTATTTTTATCAAATGAAAACATAATGTTATTCCTTTTAACTTTATAAAACATCGCCACCAGCACCGGCAGCCCTATTCCCAGCACGGCAACCAGCGCCCTCCCATAAAACAGGACGGGTAAATCCAGGTAAATATCAACCAGCCAGACCGTCACCAGCAAAGCCCATACCGCCCACAGTCCCCATAGCAGGTTGTAATTACGCATGGTTATCGCACCACTCTGGTTGCTGGCAGCGGTAATGATGTCTATTTCGCGTGGTGCGTACTACGGTGAGGGTATATGGCTTAGGATCGGCGATAACACAGACATCGAGGCGAATTCGGCAAGATGCGCAACGGTTCATATTCCTTCTCCTTTTCGCCATAAATCCGGATTTCTGACGCGATATCGGCCTGGCCGCGCCTTTATCTGGTATCGGACGGAATCTGTTTTTGTTTAACGAATACGGCGCGCTGACGGGGATAAATCGCCTTCCTGAGTGGCAAAATTATGCGGCCGCCATCACTTTTTTGTGTCCTCCATTCAACATATTTCGTTAATAAGTTGCGTAGCTAAACCGATTCTTCTATTTTAGCAAGCAATTTTAATATCCCTGATAAGAGTAATTTTATGGCACACAAAATTTGGGTGATGGGCGACGCCGTGGTCGATCTCATTCCGGAAGATGCGGAGCGTTATCTCAAATGTCCGGGAGGCGCGCCTGCAAATGTAGCGGTGGGTATTGCCAGATTAGGAGGCCGGAGCGCCTTTATCGGCCGGGTAGGCGATGACGTCTTCGGTCATTTTCTGCGCGACGTGCTGGATCGAGAACAGGTTAATACGCATTACATGGTCGGGGACGGCGAGCATCGGACCTCTACCGTGGTGGTCAGCCTGGACCAACAGGGCGAACGTTCGTTTACCTTCATGGTTCGCCCCAGCGCCGATCTGTTTATACAACCGAGCGATCTGCCCCTGTTCAAACAGGGCGAATGGCTGCATCTCTGTTCTATTGCCCTATCCCAGGAGCCCTCGCGCAGCACGGCTTTTGAAGCCATGCAACGTATAAAGGCCGCAAACGGATGGGTGAGCTTCGACCCTAATATCCGTGAGGATCTCTGGACCGACGAGCAGGCGTTGAAAGAGTGTCTCGACCAGGCTCTGGAGCTGGCGGATGTGGTTAAATTATCACGCGAAGAGCTGGCTTTTCTCAGTGCCGCTACCGATGTGGAGCAAGGAATTGAGCAACTGATGCAACGCTACCCGATTAAACTGCTGTTAGTCACCATGGGCAGCGAGGGCGTTTGGTTGCACGACCGTCAGCAACGGCTGCACTTCCCGGCGCCTTATGTCACGCCGGTGGATACCACTGGCGCCGGTGATGCCTTTGTTGCCGGGCTATTGCAGGGGCTGGCCGAATATGATGATTTATCGCAGCCGACGTCATGGGACAATGTGATCGAACAGGCGCAATTGTGCGGCGCGCTGGCGACGACGGCGAAAGGCGCCATGACCGCCCTGCCCCATGCGCAACAGCTTCACTCCACTTCTCTGGCCAGAGCCTAGCCACAACCGTTATATCCGCTTATCGATCCTGTTTTGTAGCCAGGATCACAGTTACTGAAACAGGTTGGTAAAGTTCCTTGCCAACCTGCCACCTTCCCCATTATTTTTCCTCGGGAAAACCGGTTTAGCATTTTAGCAAAAACGGATTTTTAGCACACAAAAGCTCCCCTCAAGAATAAGAGAGAATAAAAATGAAACCAAACCGACTCGCTATAGCAATTGGATTGCTACTCTCAGGCCCTTTCTATGCTTCTGCTGCCAGCTCCGACAGTATTGAAGCGCGTCTGAATGCGCTGGAACAAAGGCTGCAACAGGCCGAACAGCGTGCGCAGATAGCCGAAGCCAGGGCAGAAGCCGCTGAAAAACAGACGCAACAACTGGAGGCTCGCACCGCCCAAACCGAACAGAAAACCCAACAGGTTGAACAACGCACCACCGAACTGGTCAGTCAGAAATCGTTTGCCGACGGTTTCGAATTTCATGGCTATGCCCGTTCCGGGTTATCCATCAATGATTCGGCTACCAGCTCCAAAACCGATATCGGCCCAGGGATGTCGCCAGCGGGTAGCACAGGCGGGCATATCGGCCGCTTAGGCAACGAAGATGACACCTATGTTGAGCTGAAACTGGAGCACAAACAGAAGCTGGACAACGGCGCGACCACCCGCTTCAAGGTGATGATGGCCGACGGCCAGCGCAGTTATAACGACTGGACCGCCGCCAGCAGCGACCTTAACGTACGTGAAGCCTTTGTCGAACTGGGCTCGCTGCCGACCTTCACCGGCGCGTTGAAAGACACCACGCTGTGGGCCGGTAAACGTTTTGACCGCGACAACTTTGATATTCACTGGTTGGATAGCGACGTGATCTTCCTGGCCGGTACCGGCGGCGGTATCTACGATGTAAAATGGGCGGATGGCTTCAAGAGTAACTTTTCCGTCTATGGTCGCAGCCTGGGCGAAATTACCGCGCTGGATAACGACATCAAAAACTATATCTTCACCGCCAATAACTTTGTAGGACCGTTCCAGTTTATGCTGAGCGGGTTAAAAGCAAAAAACAACGATGTTGATGAGGCGAGAGCCAGTGACATAGCAAGAGCGGGAACCGATAACAGTTATTCCACCTGGATCAGTAACCCCTATGCTGGCGATAAAGGCTATCACGCCATGATCGCTTACCACGGCGACAGCTTCTACGGGTTACGTGAAGGTACCGCCAAAACGGCGATCCTCTACGGTCACGGCCTGGGCGCGGAAGTTAAAAACGTCGGTTCCGACGGCAACCTGAGCAATGACGCCAATACCTGGCGCCTGGCGACCTACGGCACCACGCCACTGAGCCAAAACTGGAGTTTTGCGCCATCCATTCTGGCTCAGAGCAGCAAGGATCGTTACGTTAACGGCGACAGCTATGAATGGGTCACGTTTAACGCGCGTCTGATTCAGGAAATCACCGAAAACTTTGCCTTGGCCTATGAAGGCAGCTACCAATATATGGATCTCGATCCACGCGGTTATAGCGATCTTAATAAAGTCAGCGGCGGATTTTATAAGCTGACCTTTGCGCCTACGTTTAAAACCGGCGATATCGCTAACTTCTTCAGCCGTCCCGAGCTGCGCCTATTCGCCAGCTACCTGAACTGGGACAAACGACTGGATAACTACTCAAGCAGCGACACCTTTGGCTCCACCGGCTTTACCGCTGGCGGAGAATGGAACTTTGGCGTCCAGATGGAAACCTGGTTCTAAGAACTATACAGCAATAAGCGCCGGTGACCGGGCTCTCTGGAAACCGGCGATGAGGATACCTCATAACCAATAATAAAGAGGAATAAAATGGACATTAACGCCACAGCGAAAGCACTTATCCCCCTGTTGGGCGGAAAAGGAAATATCGCCAGTGCCGCCCACTGCGCCACCCGTTTGCGTCTGGTGCTTAACGACGATAGCCTGGCCGATAAAAAAGCAATTGAAAATGTCGAAGGGGTCAAAGGCTGCTTTCACAATGCAGGACAGATTCAGATCATTTTCGGCACCGGGTTGGTCAACAAGGTTTACGCCGAATTCATCAAAGTCGTCGGTATCAGTGAGTCCAGTAAGTCTGAAGCCGCCACGCTGGCCGCACAGAAACTAAACCCGCTGCAACGCCTGGCCCGGCTGCTGTCGAATATCTTCGTTCCCATCATTCCGGCGATTGTGGCGTCCGGTCTGTTGATGGGAGTGCTCGGGTTAATTAAAACCAATGGCTGGGCTGACGCCAATAGCGCAATCTTCATTATGCTGGACATGTTCAGCTCCGCCGCCTTTATCATTCTGCCTATTCTTATCGGTTTCACCGCCGCGCGGGAATTTGGCGGTAATCCCTACCTTGGCGCGACGCTGGGCGGCATTCTCACCCACCCTGCGCTCACCAACGCCTGGGGGGTGGCCGGCGGCTTCCAGACCATGAGTCTGTTCGGTCTGGACATTGCCATGATCGGCTATCAGGGCACGGTATTTCCGGTGCTGCTGGCGGTCTGGTTTATGAGCATGGTGGAGAAACACCTGCGCAAAGTGGTGCCCGATGCGTTGGATATCATCATCACCCCATTCCTGACCGTGGTCATTTCCGGCTTTATCGCCTTCCTGATCATCGGCCCGGCCGGCCGTATGCTGGGCGACGGCATCTCTTTCGTACTGAGCACATTGATTACGCACGCAGGATGGCTGGCCGGGCTGCTGTTCGGCGGACTCTATTCCGCGATTGTCATCACCGGCGTTCACCATAGCTTTCACGCCATTGAGGCCGGACTATTGGGTAACCCGAACATCGGCGTCAACTTCCTGCTGCCCATATGGGCAATGGCCAACGTCGCTCAGGGCGGCGCCTGTCTGGCGGTTTATTTCAAAACCAAAGACGCGAAGATTAAAGCCATCGTCATCCCATCATCATTCTCTGCTCTGCTGGGGATCACCGAAGCGGCCATCTTTGGTATCAACCTGCGTTTTGTAAAACCTTTCCTGGCGGCGCTGACGGGCGGGGCTTTTGGCGGCGCATGGGTGGTATTCAACCATGTCAATATGACCGCAGTCGGGTTGACCGGTATACCGGGGCTGGCGATCGTTCAGTCCGGCTCGATGCTTAGTTATCTGATTGGTATGGTCATCGCCTTTGGCGCGGCATTTACCCTTTCATTACTGATGAAATATAAAACGGATAGCGAATAATGAAGGAAATCCACTTATTAAAACGTATGGCCCGCGCCCTGATGTCTAACCAGACGCGTATCGGTGACGATCCTTATCGCCCGCATTGGCACCTTTCACCGAACGTGGGGCTACTCAACGATCCGAACGGGTTTATTCATCATAACGGGCGTTACCATCTGTTTTATCAGTGGAATCCTTTAGCCTGTGCCCACGGAGCAAAATTCTGGGGGCACTGGAGTTCGACAAATCTGGTGCACTGGCGGCATGAGCCCGTCGCGCTGGCGCCCAGTGAAAGCTACGAAACACATGGATGTTACTCCGGTTCCGCCGTGGTTGATAACGGCGCGATCACCCTGATTTATACCGGTAATGTGAAATATAGCGACGGCTCGCGTACGGCATTCCAGTGCCTGGCCAGAGAAAACGCCGACGGCGAGTATGACAAGCTGGGGCCGGTGCTGGATCTGCCCGACGGTTATACCGGGCATGTCCGCGATCCCAAAGTATGGAAACATGGGGCGCACTGGTACATGGTTCTGGGCGCACAGGACAAGCAGAAACAGGGTAAAGTCCTGTTGTATCGTTCTGGCGATCTCCTCCACTGGGATAAAATCTCTGAGATTGCCGGTTCCCGACTGGGCGGGCTGGATGACTTTGGTTACATGTGGGAGTGTCCGGATTTATTCAGGCTGAACGAACAGGATATTTTGATTTGCTGCCCGCAGGGTATCCCTGCGCAAGAGGAGCGCTATCTAAACACCTTTCAGGCGGGCTATTTCATTGGCCAGTTGGATTATCAAAACGGCGTTTACCAGCATCATGGATTCAGCGAACTGGATCTTGGCTTTGAATTTTATGCTCCGCAAACCACAAACAGCGAGGACGGACGGCGTTTGATGTTTGGCTGGATGGCCATTCCTGATGAGAATGAGTTTTTTGAACCCACGATCGCCCATGGGT
This sequence comes from Brenneria goodwinii, assembly GCF_002291445.1. NCBI lineage: Bacteria > Pseudomonadati > Pseudomonadota > Gammaproteobacteria > Enterobacterales > Pectobacteriaceae > Brenneria > Brenneria goodwinii. The sequence continues at coordinate 3,741,516 of NZ_CP014137.1, forward strand.
GGATCCATACCATGACCTGCCCGCGGGAACTGACGTTGCGCGAAGGCAAACTCTACCAACACCCCGCTCGAGAATTGCAACAATTGCGCACGCAACATTATGCATGGCAGGGCGTCGCCAGCTATGCGCCGCAATTACCCGTCAGTAGCGCCGAGGTCGCCTTAACTTCTCAGGGAGAGTTCCAGCTTGATATCTCTTCCGTTCTGGTGCTTTGCTGGGATGGCGAACGTCTGATCCTGAGCCGACGTAACCGGCGCACCGGCGAACCGGAACATCGCTACTGGCGCGGAGAATTACGCCAACTGCACATCTTGTTCGATCGGTCGAGCGTCGAGATTTTTATCAATGATGGCGCGGCAGTGATGTCCGCCAGCTGTTTTCATGACGGCGAGGCAACGCTCTCATTCAGCGGTCCGGGGCGATTAACATTGCAGCACTGGCTGTTAGCGCCATGCATGATAGAATGACATCCCTTTTCTCTAACGGCAGAAAGCTCAAGCGGTGAAACAAACTAAACGCGTAACAATCAGCGATATCGCCATGCTCGCAGGCGTCTCAAAATCCACGGCCAGCGTGGTGCTTAACGGTCGCAGTAAAGAATTTCGCGTTTCCGATGTCACCCGCGATCGCATTCTGTCCATCGCCCACGAACAGCGCTATCAGCCCAGTATTCACGCGCGTTCACTACGTTCGTCCCGCAGTAATACGCTGGGCCTGGTCGTACCTGAAATGACCAACTATGGTTTTGCCGTTATCTCGCGCGATCTGGAAATGCTGTGCCGTGAAGCGGGGTTGCAGCTTCTTATCGCCTGTACGGATGAGAATCCCGGTCAGGAGATGATGGCGGTCAACAGTTTGGTGCAGCGTCAGGTTGACGGGATCATTGTCGCGTCCAGCATGCTCAACGACATCGAATATCAGAAAATCAATCAGCAATTGCCCGTCGTGCAATTTGACCGGGTGATCGGTGAATCTGAATTACCGCTGGTAATAACCGAATCGGTCGAATCGACCGCCGAACTGGTCGAACGCGTCGCTCGCCGGCACAGTGACGAATTCTATTTTATTGGCGGCCAATCGCGTATTTCCCCTACCCGCGATCGTCTGGCCGGTTTCCAGTTAGGATTACAGCGAGCGGGTATCGAGTGTCGTCCTGAATGGATCATTCATGGTAATTATCATCCCAGCTCAGGCTATGAAATGTTCGCTCAGCTCTGCGCCGAGTTAGGGCGTCCGCCCAAAGCGCTCTTTACCGCTGCCTGCGGTCTGTTGGAAGGGGTGTTACGCTATTTGAGCCAGCACAACCTGATGGAGAGCGATATCCATCTGTGCAGCTTTGACGATCACTACCTGTTTGATTGTTTACCGTTGAAGATTGACACCATCGCACAGGATAGTGAACGTCTGGCGGGGAACAGTTTTGACATGATTACGACGTTGATCGAAGAGCGCCCGCTGGAGCAGGATAAGCGTTATCTCCCGCCGGTACACATCCACTGGCGGCACCCTGAATCACGCTAATGGCGGAAGTCGCTCGGGCTTCCTATGCGTTGCGAGCGACGTTCAGATCTACGTATTGCCGACCAAACCCTAACAAACGAAGCCGTTATTCCCGCCAAAGGGGAATAACGGCCAAAGAGCACATCATCATTGAGTCTGTTTATTTAGCCGCTGACTCGGCGCCAACCAGACCGACTTTGAGATATCCGGCTTTGCGCAGCGCATCCATCACTCTCATCATGGTTTCATAGTCCACGCTTTTATCCGCCTGGAAGAAGATGGTGGTTTCTTTATCGCCGCTGGTTGTCGCATCCAATGCCTGGGCCAGCGACTGCTCACTCACCACATCATCGCCGACATACAGTTGTTTATCGGCTTTTACCGTCAGATAGACCGGCTTTTCAGGGCGTGGCTGGGGAGCAGCGGATGAGGCCGGCAGATCAACACGGATATCAACCGTGGCCAGCGGCGCGGCGACCATAAAAATGATCAACAACACCAACATGACGTCAATAAACGGCGTCACGTTAATGTCGTGCATTTCGCCATCTTCACCAACATCATCATTCAAATGCATAGCCATAACTTATCCCACCCGCAATTTCTGCGCCGATGACGTATTTCTTTCATTGTTGCTGGCGGCGACATCCAGGTCGCGGCTCAACAGCAGCAATATCTGCGCGGCGACATCGCCAACCAGAGCTTTATATCCGGCAATCCAGCGGGCAAATACGTTATAAATCACCACGGCGGGGATTGCCGCGACCAGACCAATCGCGGTCGCCAGCAATGCTTCGGCAATGCCTGGCGCGACAACGGCCAGATTAGTGGTCTGCGTTTGCGCGATGCCGATAAAGCTATTCATGATGCCCCATACGGTACCGAATAAGCCGATGAACGGCGCAACCGCCCCTACCGTCGCCAGATACCCATTACCGCGTCCCATTAAGCGGCTGGTCGCGGCGACGCGGCGTTCCAGACGAAACGCCGTACGCTCTTTAATTCCGTCATCATTATCTGAAAGGGCGGACAGCGATAATTCATTCTGTGCATCAGCCAACAGCTGTTGCGCCACGCTGCCCGTCTTAAATGTGCTGGCCGAATCCGCGGCGTCATCCAGATTTTTTGCCTGTTCCAGCAACTGATATTCACGGCGCAGACGGCGCTTGGCGCCCGACAACTCGACGCTTTTACTAAAGAAAATCGCCCAAGTGATAATCGAAGCCAACAGCAGGCCGATCATGACGGCTTTCACCACGATATCCGCGTGCTGGTACATGCCCCAGAAAGAGAGATCCGTTCTCATCAGATTATCCATACCTGGCGCCGCATTGGGTGGTAAAGAAAGCGACGATCCAGGAGCCAATACATCCTGCGCGACCGGCATTGGCGCGGCGGTAGCAGAATCAGCATTAGGGGCTGGGGAATCAGGAGCAGTCGATGTTGCAGGAGCAGAGGAATTAGGGGCCGCCGATGTCGGCGTTGCGGCATCACTGGTATTTTCACTGGATAAAGGCGTTGTTGCGGGCGCAGCCAGCGCATTTCCACTTAGACCCGCCGTCACAAGCAGGATAACCAGCACCCTACGGGAAAATACGCTAAATGCGCCACATTTTTTTTGGGTAATGTTACTGACAGCCGTCTTCACGCTGTGCCTCCACCGTTAAACCATCACAATGACACAATAAATCAGCCTGAAATGATACCAAACCCTGAATTAATTGATAGTCGTTCTCATTATTATTTATGCTCGCCGGGCCTTTCCCTGCGGTATCGCATGATCTGCAACAACATTTGTATCAGAACGCAATTAACAAAAGGTATAAGAGGCCGTCAGATAGAGGACATGAAGGAATAAAAGCTTATATTTCACCAGGCAATAACCCCATTATTCATAGGTTTATACACTAAATAATTCGAGTTGCAGAAAGGCGGCGACGCAGCGACACATTCGTCGGGAACGCATCTGACCCGCTAACGGTTGGCCCATAAATGGGCCGAGTAACAAAGCCAATGCATATGCCGCTCGAAGTATGACGAATCGCCGTATTCCGCTAGCGATGCCGTCAAGAGAGTATTCCCACTACAGTTTTCCGTTATGTGATCAACATTAAGTTATCACACCATTTCCAGAAATATTCGCTAAAGTGATCTGACAGCATCAGAAAGGCGATGATAGATTAAGATAAATAAAAACAAACTCTTATAATTTATTTTCCCCTTACAGTTTGAAATTAGATAAATAAAACAGCATTTCACATCATGTATGGCTTTTGTGATATGAGTCATTTTTAAAAGTTGTATAATAGGTTAGCTTATCCCTGAGAATTAAGAGGGACTTCAGCAAAGGATAATAGCCGATAACGGCAATCCCTCTCGTCTTTCGCTATTAGCTACTCGTCTTTCCGGTTCTAATTTTAATAAAAATAATTAGTTACACCATTAAATACCACTCTACCCATCACTTCTGGAGATAACTCAATGAAGCTGTCAAAAATATTGATCAGCCTTTTTCTGGGTTCTGCCTCACTATTATTTACGAGCCAGACAATACAAGCTCAACAGATAAAAGCCTCAGACGTTCACCCTGAAGGTTACCCCAATGTCGTTGCCGTACAAAAAATGGGGGAAAAACTGAAAGCCGCCACGAATGGAAGACTGGAAATAAAAACGTTTCCCGGCGGAGTGCTCGGCGATGAGAAACAGATGATAGAGCAGGCGCAGCTGGGCGCCATTGATATGATCCGTGTCTCTATGACCCCGGTTGCGGCAATATTGCCAGAGATAGAGGTATTCACACTGCCCTATATTTTCCGCGATGAAGATCATATGCACAAGGTGCTTGACGGCCAAATCGGCGAGGAGATCGGGCACAAAATTACCAATAACAGTAAGTCGAGATTAGTTTTCCTGGGGTGGATGGATGCAGGCACCCGTAACCTGATTACCAAAGAGCCAGTAGTAAAACCGGAAGATCTCAAAGGAATGAAAATCCGCGTACAAGCCAGCCAGGTTGCTCTGGCAACATTAAAAGCCATGGGCGCCAACGCCATCGCCATGGGAACCAGTGAAGTCTTCAGCGGAATGCAAACCGGCGTAATTGACGGTACGGAGAACAACCCGCCGACCTATATTGCGCATAACTATATGCCGGTCGCCAAAAACTTTACCTGGAGCCGCCACTTTATCATTCCGGAGCTGTTTCTTTATTCAAAAACCAAATGGGATAAACTTTCTAAAGAAGATCAAAATATTATTTTAACACTGGCTAAAGAAGCGCAGCGGGAACAGCGCATACTGTGGCAGGAGTATACTCAACAATCCCTGGATAAAATGAAAGCCGGCGGCGTTCAGTTCCATGAAATAGACAATGACTATTATTTCAAAGCAACGCAATCTGTACGCAATCAGTTCGGAGCCAAATATCAGGATCTGATTCAATCCATTGCCGACGTTAAATAACACGGTGATTACGCAGGTAAATAATAAGAATTATTTACCCGTTATTACCGATGGTAAACAGGTGAAAATATGGCCCGCAAGTATATCTCCATCATGGATATTCTCTATCTTATTGCCATGTGGGTTTCTGGCCTGGCGTTATTATTAATGACGCTGCTTATTCCCGTAGGCATTTTCGCACGTTATGTGCTTAATGCCGCGTTATCCTGGCCTGAACCAATATCTATTATTTGCATGGTGACATTCACTTTCGTCGGCGCTGCCGTCAGTTACCGCTCCTGTTCACACATTGCCGTCAGCATGCTTACCGACCGCCTGTCTGAATCAGGAAAGAGAGTCTGTCTACATTTGGCGAATATGCTGATGCTGTTAATCAGCGTATTCATTCTTTACTACAGCACCCTGTTATGCATAAAGCTATGGGAACAGCCGGTAGCGGAGTTTCCTTTACTTTCCGCCGGCGAAAGTTATTTACCTTTGCCCATCGGCTCGCTGATCACCCTCCTCTTTATTATTGAAAGAGTTTGCTTTGGTCCCCAGGATAAACGCCCTGTGGTGATGCTCGGCAGTTCTTAATTCGGAGCCCATAATGGATGCATTTATATTAGTGGCGACGCTGGCGGTATTGTTGGCCGTCGGCGTTCCGGTTGCCTATGCCGTAGGGCTAAGCGCCATCGTCGGCGCTTTCTGGATCGACCTGCCACTCGAAGCGGTGATGATCCAGATTACCAACGGCGTGAATAAATTCTCTCTGCTGGCTATCCCCTTTTTTATTCTGGCGGGAGCCATTATGGCTGAAGGCGGCATCGCCCGCCGTTTGGTCAGCTTCGCCTATATCTTCGTCGGATTTATCCGCGGCGGCTTATCGCTGGTCAACATCGTCGCCTCAACATTTTTCGGCGCAATATCAGGCTCTTCAGTGGCGGATACCGCCTCAATCGGCTCCGTCATGATCCCGGAAATGGAGAAAAAAGGCTATCCGCGCGACTTCTCCGCCGCGGTAACCGCCAGCGGTTCCGTTCAGGCGATTCTGACGCCACCCAGCCATAACTCCGTTATCTATTCGCTGGCAACCGGCGGAACGGTGTCCATCGCCTCGCTGTTTATTGCCGGGATCATGCCCGGCTTGTTGCTGAGTATGACGATGATGGTCATGTGCGTGGGTTTTGCCCATAAGCGCGGTTATCCCAAGGGCGAACGCGTTCCTTTTCGTCAGGCGCTGAAAATATTTGTGGACACGTTATGGGGGCTGATGACGGTCGTCATCATTATGGGGGGGATCCTTTCCGGCATTTTCACCGCAACCGAGTCTGCCGCCATCGCCTGCCTGTGGTCCTTCTTCGTTACCATGTTTATCTATCGCGATTACAAGTGGTCCGAGCTTCCCAAGCTGATGTATCGCACTGTGAAAACGGTCACTATCGTAATGATCCTCATTGGCTTCGCGGCGGCATTCGGCGCCATCATGACCTATATGCAGCTCCCAAGCCGTATCACCGACTTTTTCACCTCCATTTCTGATAATAAATACGTCATCCTGATGTGGATTAACATCATGCTGCTGCTGATTGGCACGCTGATGGATATGGCGCCGCTGATTTTGATCCTGACGCCCGTCCTGCTGCCCGTGGCGCTCTCCCTGGGGATCGATCCCGTCCACTTCGGCATGATCATGCTGGTTAATCTCGGGATTGGCTTGATTACCCCGCCGGTGGGTTCGGTGTTATTCGTCGCCAGCGCGGTCAGTAAACAGAAAATCGAACAGGTGGTTAAGGCAATGCTGCCGTTTTATTGCGGGCTGTTCATGGTGTTGATGCTGGTGACCTATATTCCCGCCATTTCGCTATGGCTGCCGAAATTGTTTGGCGTATATACAGGGTGATTGCCGGAAGAGACGGTCTGTTGGAAGCGACGCCCGATGAAGATACATCGGGCGTGTTGACTGATTCCGTGAGAAAAAGAGCAACCGATATCAGCGTTGCCCAATACAAACTTTAATCAAGACAAACTTTAATCAATACAAACTACAGCGCGGCGATAGTCGCCTGTTGCTCCAGCAATTTCGCTTTTGCAACGGCATAACCATCAAGTTTCGCACGCTCTTTCGCCACTACCGCTTCCGGCGCGCGAGCCACAAAACCTTCATTGGCCAGTTTGCTTGCGATGCGGCCGATTTCCGCTTCAATTTTGGCCACTTCTTTCGCCAGTCGCTCCAGCTCCGCAGCCTTGTCAATCAGACCCGCCATCGGGATCAGCAGTTCCGCGCCGTCCACCAGCTTGGCAACGGAAACCGGGCCTTTATCCCCCGCCGGCAGCAGCGTAATGCTCTCCAGACGAGCCAGCGTCTGAATAAAGCTACGGTTTTCCTCTACCCGACGCGTTGCTTCGGGGCTGGCGTCACGCAACAACAGTTCCAGCGGTTTGCCCGGCGCAATATTCATTTCCGCACGGATATTACGCACGGCGATAATCGCCTGCTTGATCCATTCCAGATCGTTCAGCGCCTGCGTATCTTCCAGCGCGGCATGGTACTCAGGGAAAGGCTGCAACATGATGGTGTCGGCAGTGATGCCTTTCAGCGCTTTCACCCGTTGCCAGATGGTTTCAGTAATAAACGGAATGATCGGGTGCGCAAGACGCAGCAGCGCTTCCAGCACGTCCACCAGCGTATGGCGGGTGCCGCGCAGCTCGGCCTCTGTTCCGCCGTTCATCACCGGCTTAGCCAGTTCCAGATACCAGTCGCAGAACTGATTCCAGGTGAATTCGTACAGAATATTGGCGGCGATATCGAAACGATAGCCGTCCAACGCTTCACGATACGCTTTCACCGTGCGGTTGAATTCCGCCAGGATCCAGCGATCGGCCAGCGACAGCACTTTATCTCCGCCGTTGAAGCCGCAATCCTGATCTTCGGTATTCATCAGCACAAAACGACTGGCGTTCCACAGCTTGTTGCAGAAATTGCGGTAACCTTCCAGGCGTTTCATATCCCAGTTGATATCGCGCCCGGTGGAAGCCAGCGCCGCCAGCGTAAAGCGCAGCGCGTCCGTACCGTGCGGTTCAATACCGTTCGGGAACTGTTTCTCGGTACGCTTGCGGATTTTTTCCGCCAGCTGAGGCTGCATCATGTTGCCGGTACGTTTTTCCAGCAGCGCTTCGAGCGAAATGCCATCCACCATATCCAACGGGTCAATCACGTTCCCTTTGGATTTCGACATCTTCTGGCCTTCTTCATCACGGATCAGGCCCGTCATATAAACGGTATGGAACGGCACCTGCGGTTTGCCATCTTCATCTTTGATGAAGTGCATGGTCAGCATGATCATGCGGGCAATCCAGAAGAAGATAATATCGAAGCCGCTGACCATCACGCTGCTGGGATGAAACGCTTTCAGCTCCGGCGTCTGTTCCGGCCAGCCCAGCGTGGAGAAGGTCCACAGACCGGAAGAGAACCAGGTGTCCAGCACGTCTTCATCCTGATTCAATGCTACGTCGTCAGACAGGTTATTTTCGCGGCGCACTTCCGCTTCATCATGGCCGACGTAAACTTTGCCCTGTTGGTCATACCAGGCCGGAATACGGTGCCCCCACCACAGTTGGCGAGAGATACACCAGTCCTGAATATCGCGCATCCAACTGAAGTACATATTTTCGTACTGCTTCGGTACGAACTGAATTTCACCCTGCTCCACCGCCTCAATCGCCACTTTCGCCAGCGGCGCGGTACGCACATACCATTGGTCGGTGAGCATCGGTTCAATCACCACGCCGCCGCGATCGCCGTAGGGAACGGTCAAATCATGCGCTTTGATCTCTTCCAGCAGCCCCAGTTCATCAAACGCCGCGACCACCGCTTTACGAGCGGCGAAACGCTCAAGGCCGCGGAACTGGGTGGGGATATCGCCGCTGTAGGCGGTACTGGCTTCGCCATTGGTATCAAAGACTTCGGCTTCCTGACGGATATCGCCGTCGAAGGTCAGAATGTTGATCATCGGCAACTGATGACGCTTGCCGACTTCGTAGTCGTTGAAATCATGCGCCGGCGTGATCTTCACGCAGCCGGTGCCTTTTTCCATATCGGCATGTTCGTCGCCGACGATCTTGATGCGGCGGTTAACCAACGGCAGGATCACGTCTTTGCCAATCAAATCTTTATAGCGCGGGTCTTCCGGGTTTACCGCTACGCCGGTATCGCCCAGCACGGTTTCAGGACGGGTGGTGGCGACCACCAGATAATCTTTGCCGTCAGCGGTTTTAACGCCGTCGGCCAACGGATAGCGCAGGTGCCACATGGAGCCTTTGGATTCGCGATTTTCCACTTCCAGATCGGAAATGGCGGTGCGCAGTTTCGGATCCCAGTTAACCAGGCGCTTGCCGCGGTAAATCAGGTCTTCTTTATACAGGCGGACAAAGACTTCCTTCACCGCGTTGGACAGCCCTTCGTCCATGGTAAAGCGCTCGCGCTCCCAGTCCACGGAGTTGCCCAGTCGGCGCATCTGACGGGTAATGGTGCCGCCGGATTCGGCTTTCCACTGCCAGATTTTATTGATAAACCCTTCGCGGCCGTAGTCGTGGCGGGTCTTGCCTTCCTCCGCCGCGATTTTACGCTCCACCACCATCTGGGTGGCGATACCGGCGTGGTCGGTGCCCGCCTGCCATAGGGTGTTTTTCCCCTGCATGCGCTGATAGCGAATCAGCGTATCCATAATGGTTTGCTGGAAAGCATGGCCCATATGCAAGCTGCCGGTGACGTTGGGCGGCGGGATCATGATGCTGAAGCTTTCTTTGCTCGCATCGCCGTTCGGCTTGAAATAGCCTTGCTCTTCCCAGTGCTCGTAAAGAGGCTGCTCGATATCTTGCGGGTTATATTTCGTTTCCATTATGCTCAAAATTCAGTGAGTTGGCGGCTTAGCCGTAGTCAAATGAAAGCCGACGCTGCGATAGGCTTTATAGCGGTCGCGCGCCAACTGTTTCAGGGATTCTTCGTAAGGGACAAAGTCTATCACTTCATGGAAAGCGGTGGCAAAGTCTGCGAAGTACGGCAACAGGCTGATAAGCAGTTCCCGGGGGGCGTTTCCCCGCCGCTCCGGCCATGCCAGTTCGACCGGCGCGCCCTGACGCGGCCCCTCGCCGGCCAGATTGTGCGGAACGAACGAATGCGGATCGCGTTGCCACAGCGCTTCATCCAGCCGTATGGCCTGCTGTTCATTCTCACAGGCGATCAATACCCGCTTTCCCGCGCGCCAACGTTCTGCTGCCAGATCGCATGCCAGCGCCTCAAAGGCGCTGAGCTCATCGCTTTTTCTGTCATGTTCGAGAAGATAGAACGTTGCGTTTTTCATTGTTTACACTATTGATAAGGGCCGGAAACACCGGCCCGTTTATTCAGGTAAATTCGGCGCTCCTGACGGATTACCATCATTCTACGTCATTCAGCCCGGCGCGATTAAGCAGGAACTGTGACAGCAGCGCCACCGGACGCCCCGTCGCGCCTTTGGCTTTTCCTGAGCGCCAGGCCGTACCGGCGATATCCAGGTGCGCCCAGCTATATTTGCGCGTAAAGCGAGACAGGAAGCAACCCGCCGTAATCGCGCCGCCGGGGCGGCCGCCAATATTCGCCATATCGGCGAAGTTGGATTCCAACTGCTCTTGAAATTCATCCGTTAACGGCAGACGCCACGCCCGATCGCCGGACTGCTCGGAAGCGCCCAGCAGTTCATGAGCCAACGGATTGTGATTCGCCATCAGCCCGGTAATATGGTGGCCCAGCGCGATCACGCAGGCGCCGGTCAGCGTGGCGATATCAATCACCACCTCGGGGTCATAGCGCTCCACATAGGTCAGCGCATCACACAGCACCAGACGGCCTTCCGCGTCGGTGTTCAGCACTTCCACCGTCAGGCCCGACATGGTGGTCAGCACATCGCCCGGACGATAAGAACGCCCGTCGACCATATTTTCGCAGCCGGCCAGTACGCCGATAATATTCAGCGGCAGCGCCAGCTCCGCCGCCATGCGCATCACGCCGTAGACCGTGGCGGCGCCGCACATATCGTATTTCATTTCATCCATGCTGTCGGCCGGCTTGATCGACACGCCGCCGGAATCAAACGTCAGCCCTTTCCCGACCAGCACAATCGGCCGGGCATCCGGCGACGGATCGCCTTTATATTCGATAACCGACATCAAGGATTCATTCTGAGACCCCTGACCGACCGCCAGATAGGCATTCATGCCCAGCTCTTTCATCTGCTGTTCGCCAATCACGCGAGTAATGATGTTCTGACTGTAGGTATCGGCCAGTTGGCGCGCCTGAGAGGCCAGATAGGCGGCATTACAGATATTGGGCGGCATGTTGCCCAGATCTTTCGCCGCTTTGATACCGGCGGCAATCGCCAGACCGTGCTGAATAGCGCGTTCTCCGCTGGTCAGCTCGCGGCGCGTCGGCACATTAAACACCATTTTACGCAGCGGACGACGTAACTCGACTTTATTGCTTTTCAGCTGATCAAAGGTATAGAGCGACTCTTTCGCCGTTTCGACCGCCTGACGCACTTTCCAGTAAGTATTACGCCCTTTAACGTGCAATTCGGTCAGAAAACAGACCGCTTCCATCGACCCCGTTTCATTTAACGAGTTGATGGTTTTCTGAATGACCTGCTTATATTGACGTTCGTCCAGTTCACGCTCTTTGCCGCAGCCAATCAGTAAAATACGTTCCGAAAGGATGTTGGGTACATGATGCAATAGCAATGACTGCCCCACTTTGCCTTCCAGTTCACCGCGGCGAAGCAAGGCGCTGATATAGCCGTCGCTGATTTTATCAAGCTGTTCGGCAATCGGGGACAAGCGACGCGGTTCAAACACGCCGACGACAATGCATGCACTGCGTTGTTTTTCCGGGCTACCGCTTTTTACGCTGAACTCCATGTACTCTCCTGAATCTTAAAGACAAAGACGGGATCAACGGCTAGAATGTGACACTCCGTAATACTTTCCCGCCGTTGCGTTAACATAACCTGTGTTAATCTTAACGACGTAATGAGCCTGCTTCGATCAGTATAAGCAGGTTCTGATAAAACAACCCAAACACAGTATGTTGTAATACAGTTTTAGCTACGAAGGTTGCCACAAATGAGTATAAATGGCGAGTTAGCGAAGAAACTATCGACTTTCCTGCAAAAAGACAAGTTTTCACAGGCGTAATTAAGCGTGATCATCACTCGATATCTGGTACGGGAAACATTTAAAAGCCAACTGGCCATCCTTTTCATTCTGTTACTGATTTTCTTTTGTCAGAAATTGGTGCGAATACTGGGCGCCGCCGTTGATGGCGATATCCCGACCAATCTGGTTATTTCCCTGCTGGGGTTGGGCGTGCCTGAAATGGCGCAGCTTATTCTACCGTTAAGTTTATTTCTCGGATTACTCATGACATTTGGCCGCCTGTATGCGGAAAGCGAGATCACGGTGATGCATGCCTGCGGTCTCGGCAAAAGCGTACTGCTTAAGGCGGCGCTGGCGCTCGGGTTGCTGACGGCGGCGGCGGCTACCGTCAATGCGCTGTGGCTTGGCCCCTGGTCTTCACGCCATCAGGAAGTGGTGATGGCCGAAGCCAAAGCCAACCCCGGCATGGCCACGCTGGTGGAAGGCCAGTTCCAGTCCGCTCAGGGCGGCAATGCCGTATTGTTTGTCGGCAACGTCAAAGGATCGGAATTTGAACATGTGTTTCTGGCTCAGCTACGGCCCAGAGGCAACGCGCGGCCTTCGGTCGTCGTCGCCGATCACGGTCATGTCGCACAGAACGACGATGGAACACAGATCGTGACGCTGGACAACGGCGCCCGCTATGAAGGCACCGCGCTGCTGCGTGATTTCCGCATCACGGACTTCACCAACTATCAGGCGGTGATTGGCCATCAGTCGGTCACGCTCGATAGCAGCGACGTGGAACAGATGGATATGACCACGCTGTGGCGTTCAGATAGCCATGACGCCCGAGCCGAGTTTCACTGGCGTCTGACGCTCATCGTCTCCGTGTTGATCATGGCGTTGATGGTCGTGCCGCTGAGCGTCGTCAATCCGCGCCAGGGCAGAGTGCTGAGCATGCTGCCCGCGATGCTGCTCTATCTGATTTTCTTCCTGCTGCAAAGCTCGCTGCGCTCCAACGCCAGCAAAGGGAAATTGGATCCCATGATATGGATATGGATGACGAATCTGCTGTATCTCGGCATTGCCGTGCTGTTGAATCTCTGGGATACCGTGCCTATGCGCAAAATTCGGTCCCGTCTGACGCTGAGGGAGGCGGTCTGATGTTTGGCGTACTAGACCGTTATATCGGTAAAACGATTTTTACCACCATCATGGCGACGCTGTTCATGCTGGTATCGCTTTCCGGCATCATCAAATTTGTCGATCAGCTGCGCAAAGTCGGCCAAGGAAGCTATTCGGCGCTTGGGGCCGGACTTTATACGCTGCTCAGCGTGCCGAAAGATATTGAAACCTTCTTCCCGATGGCTGCGCTGCTTGGCGCGCTGCTGGGTCTGGGGACGCTGGCAACCCGCAGTGAACTGGTGGTGATGCAGGCCGCGGGATTTACCCGCTTACAAATCGCGGCCGCCGTGATGAAAACCGCTATCCCGCTGGTACTGCTCACCATGGCGATTGGCGAGTGGGTATCGCCAAGAGGGGAACAGATGGCGCGCAACTACCGTTCGCAAATGATCTCCGGCGGCTCCATGATCTCCACGCAAAATGGTCTGTGGGCCAAAGATGGCAATGATTTCATCTTTATCGAGCGGGTGGTGAACAACAAAGAACTATCCGGGGTCAACATCTACCACTTCGATAATCAAAACAAACTGCTGTCGGTCCGCTATGCCGCATCCGCGTTGTTTGAGGATAACCAGTGGAGGCTTTCCCAGGTTGATGAATCCGACCTCCGCGACGGAAAACAGATTGGCGGCAGCCAGACGCTGAGCGGCGAATGGAAAACCAACCTAACCCCCGACAAACTCGGGGTGGCGGCGCTTGAACCGACCGCCCTTTCCATCAGCGGACTCTACGACTACGCCAACTACCTCAAGCTGAGCGGACAGGAACCCAGCCGCTACGTGCTGAGCATGTGGAGCAAGATATTTGCGCCGCTATCCGTCGCCGTCATGATGCTGATGGCGCTCTCCTTCATCTTTGGCCCGCTGCGCAGCGTTCCCGCCGGACTGCGTATCGTCATTGGCATCAGCTTTGGTTTCCTGTTCTACCTGCTCAATGAAATCTTCCGGCCATTGAGTTTGGTATACGGCATTCCCCCGATATTGGGCGCTATTTTGCCAAGTATGGTGTTCCTGATAATCAGCGTGGCATTGCTGTTGAAACGCCGTTAGGCAAAATAGAAAACGGAATAAAAGTAAAGGCGCTGACCGGGAAATCGCTCAGCGCCTTTTTCTATCCGACATAAACGCGCCCAGCCCTGAAAACGCGATAACGCCTTGCCAAAGATGATTTTTTCAGCACTTAACCCAATGCAGGGCGGAATAGAGTTGCGCACCAGTCGGCAAACGGTATAATGCACCCGTTTTCCGCATACCTCTTCGTGCCGAAGTGGCGAAATCGGTAGACGCAGTTGATTCAAAATCAACCGTAGAAATACGTGCCGGTTCGAGTCCGGCCTTCGGCACCATAGTATGAAAATTAAGTCACCTTAGGGTGGCTTTTTTTATGTCCATAATCGTCCACTGAATTCCATATCTATCTGTAAAATAACAATTTTAATTTCATTCCCCTCTCTGCGTTTTTGTCTATTTTATCCACACTGGTCTTTTTTCGTCCATTGACATCCAGATAATTTGGGGGTCAAGATGAGGGTCAATTCACTTCGATTATGAGTTGACCCCCAAATTATGGCACTGACCGACGTTGTTGCCCGTACCGCCAAGCCGCGCGAGAAAGCCTATAAACTCGCGGACGCGCACGGCCTGTATCTTTTGGTGAGTCCTAACGGCTCTAAGCGCTGGTATCTCAAGTACCGCTTTGCAGGCAAGGAGAGCCGGATTGCTTTCGGCGCCTATCCGCTGATCTCGCTGGCAAAGGCCAGAGAGAAACGTGACGAGGTGCGATTGCTGCTGTTGGAGGGCATCCACCCCACGGAAAAGCGTGAAGAAGAAAAAGAGCAGGCGCAAGAAGCGTTGAATACTTTTGCGAAGGTCGCGCAGGACTGGCACCGAAACATTAGCCAAAACCGGTGGTCAGAAACGCATGCAGGACGGGTATGGCGCGATATGGAACGTAATATTCTGCCTGCTATTGGGCATCGCCATATCGCCGATCTGAAAACTAAAGACCTGCTGGAGCCGCTTAAAGTCGTCGAACAGAACGGCCATCTTGATTTGGCGTCACGGCTGCGCCAGCGCGTTACCGATATCATGCGCTACGCGGTGCAGAACGATCTGATAGAGCGTAACCCAGCGCAAAACCTCTCCGGGGCGATAGCCGCGCCAAAAGCCACCCATCGGCCAGCGTTGAAGCTGAACAAGCTGCCGGATTTTCTGGCAAGGATTGAACGCCACAAAGGGCGGGCGTTAACCAGACTGGCGTTAAAACTCACGCTGTGCGTTTTTATTCGTTCCAGCGAGCTACGTTTTGCCCGCTGGCTGGAAATCGATTTCAAATACGCCATGTGGACGATACCGGCTGAACGCGAGGCCATCCCCGGCGTGAAGCACTCACAGCGTGGCGCAAAGATGCGGTCTGAACATCTGGTGCCGTTATCCCGACAGGCTTTGGCGCTGCTGGAAGAGATCAAGGCCATCAGTGGCGGACACGAACTGATTTTCCCCGGCGATCGTCGGCCAACCAAACCGATGAGTGAAAACACCGTCAACAACGCATTACGAACAATGGGCTACGACACCACCACCGAAGTGTGCGGACACGGCCTCCGCACGATGGCCTGTAGCGCACTGGTGGAGTCCGGCCAGTGGTCACGGGATGCGGTAGAGCGGCAAATGAGTCATCAGGAACGTAATGGCGTCCGTGCCGCCTATATCCACAAAGCGGAACATCTGGATGAGCGCAGGCTGATGCTGCAATGGTGGGCGGATTATCTGGATGCGAATCGGGATGAGTATGTGGTGCCGTATGAGTTTAGAAATATTTGATTCATTAATGAGTTAGCGATGAAAAAAACGAAAAAACCAACGGTGTCGGTTACTTCACTGATTGAAGAGGCAGAACAGCGTCATCAGAGGATCTTACAGGGACTTGCCGATGTTGATGCAGGGCGTGTTGTAAATCGCTCTGATATGCGGGCGTTTATCACCAGACTGAAGAAAGCCTAATCAATAGAAATACAGGGACGTATCCTGTATCGAAAGCCTATGCATTAAGCTCCGCGCCAGCCCCTTTTTGGGGGGGGGGCTGGCGCTCATTTTTCTTATGTAGATGATTTTCCCTGCGACTCATAATACCCAAGTATCATTTCTGCCAGATCGTTTTCCACCATTATAAGTTTACCTTTTTACAGCATATAAGCTGTTTTGTTATTTTACAGCTTATTTGATGTATTTTGTTTTTACAGCTTATAGGGTGTATTATGTAAAAACAGCCTATAGTATGTATAAGTATCTAAAATAAGGGTAAGTGCCTTATGAATACAGTCTATCCGTTGAAAACCTTGAATCAGTTGCGCCCATTGCTGATTGGCTTTCGCAAAGCTAAGGGACTGACGCAAAAAGACGTGTCTGAAAGGTTAGGTGTAACACAGCAAACCTATGCCCGTTTGGAAGCAAACCCCGGAAGTGCCAGTATTGAGCGCTTGTTTAAAGTGCTCACCGTTCTGGGGGTTGAGGTGGTGCTGTCTTCTGAACCAAGAGTACATTTTTCTATGTCATCCTCAACAATGGAAGAGCCAGAAAAGCCAATAGACTCACCCGCCAGACGGGAAAAATGGTGACACTATGCCTCGAACACAACAGCGTTTAGCAATATGGATGAATGGAATTCAAGTGGGATTCTGGGAAAAGACCCGAGGCGAAGATAGGTTGCAATATCTTCCCGAATGGATCGCTGATGAACAGGGAAGACCTTTATCGCTTTCTTTGCTTTTCACCCCCGGTAATCAGCTTTGGCGCGGCAATGTGGTACGCGACTATTTTGATAATTTATTGCCTGACAGCGAAGGTATACGCAGGCGTTTAGCAACGCGTTACCATGCTGATAGCCTTGAGCCTTTTGATCTGTTGGCTGAGCTGGGAAGAGACTGTGTTGGCGCAATACAGTTACTGAATGGTAATGAGGAGCCCACAGATCTATTTTCCGTAAATTATCGCCCACTTTGTGAAGCTGAGATCGCCGCTATATTGCGTAATACAACAGCGGCATTGTTGCCAGGTCGGCAGGATGATACTGACGATTTACGTTTATCGATTGCCGGTGCGCAGGAAAAAACGGCTTTACTCTGGCATGAAGGACAATGGTGCTTGCCAGAAGGTAGTACCCCTACGACGCATATTTTCAAGTTACCACTCGGGCTGGTGGGTAATATGCAAGCGGATATGAGTACGTCGGTTGAAAATGAATGGCTATGTTCTTTGATCCTTAAGGAATATGGAATTCCTGTCGCAAAAACACAGATTGCGCAGTTTGAAGATCAGAAGGTATTGGTTGTTGAGCGTTTTGACAGAAGATGGTCAAGTGATCGGCAATGGATCATTCGCTTGCCACAAGAGGATATGTGTCAGGCTATGGGGGTTTCCCCGCTACGAAAATACCAGTCTGATGGTGGGCCGGGGATTTCCGATATTATGGAAATACTGAGTCATTCGGAGCAGGCTGAGCAGGACAAAGCGCAGTTTTTCAGAGCGCAAATTATTTTCTGGCTGATAGCGGCTACTGATGGGCACGCCAAAAATTTCAGTATCGCTATTGAGCCACAAGGTCGTTATCACCTTACACCGCTTTATGATGTTTTATCGGCATGGCCGGTCATTGGTCCGCGTAATAACCAGATTTCCTGGCAGAAGTGCAAGCTGGCAATGGCTGTTCGGGGTAGCAGTAATTATTACCATCTGTACAGAATTCAACGGCGACATTGGATCAAGCAGGGTGAGTTAACCGGTCTGAGCAGACGACAGGTTGAATCCATGATGGATGATATTATCTCCAGAACACCTGAAGTTATTGAACGTGTATCTGCGTTGCTGCCTGAGTCATTCCCACCAGAGCTTGCGGAATATGTTTTTAAGGGTATACGGCAACAGTGTGGTCGGTTACAAGAATTGAACCTTAAATAAGATATTAAAGAACGTCTTGAGACCATTGATCTTTTATGCAGGGGTAGCCATAGTGATCTGTCCCTGAAATCATTCCCACCTAATTATGCTGCCATTTCATAATCCACCGGCGTTTGATAACCCAGTGTCGAATGTTTGCGACGGCGATTGTAAAACACCTCGATATAATCGAATATGGCGTTCATCGCCTGTTCTCTGCTGACAAACCCTTTTCCCCGCATCAGCTCCGTTTTCAGCGTGTGATAGAAGCTTTCCATTACCGCATTGTCGTAACAGCAACCTTTTCCGCTCATTGAGCAGCGCAAATCGTTATCTTTCAGTACATCCCGATATCGATGGCTCGCATATTGACTCCCTCTGTCCGAATGCGCTATTACCTGCCTTGTCGGCTTTCGCTGTTTTATCGCCATTTCCAGTGCGTCAATCACAACCTGAGTTTTCAGTCTGTTACTCAGGCTCCAGCCGATTATTCGTCTGGAATACAGGTCTATGACTGTCGCCAGATACAGCCAGCCTTCTTCCGTGCGGATATACGTTATATCCGTAGCCCACGCCACATCCGCTTCTGCCGGGCTAAATTCCCGGTTTAGCAGATTGGGCGCTATCGGATAATCGTGCCGGCTGTTCGTCGTCACTTTATAGCGCGTCTGATTCGCGGCTTTCAGACCGGACTGTTTCATCAGACGGCTGATGCGGCTTTTACCATGAAAACGCTGTTCATCCTGTAAATCACTTTGCAGACGCCGGATACCGTAATTTCCCCGGCTGTCGTGATGCAACTGAATCAGCCGTTGGCTCAGGATGTCGTCAGCCAACTGTCGCTGGCTGGGAGGGCGGTTGCGCCATGACCGGTAACCCCGCCTGCTGACATTGAGCAACAGGCAAACTCGTTTCACCGCATGGAAAGCCGATAACTGAGTGACCATGGCGTATCTTAGCGGCTTTCCCGCGCAAAGAACGCCGCCGCTTTTTTCAGGATGAGCTTATCCTCTTCCAGTTCAGCGATTTTGGCTTTAAGGCGTCGAATTTCCAGTTCCTGTTCGGAAAGCTGCGGCGTGTTGGAGAAAGCAGCCCCCGCCTTATCCTGATAGAGTTTTTTTCAGTTGTAGAGCGTGTTCTCTTTGATATCAAGCTCCTGAGCCATACGGGCAACAGACTTGCCGCTTTCGAGCAGTAACGCTACGGCCCTGCGCTTGAACTCTGGGGTATATTGTTGTCTCGTCATAGTGACCTCGCTTTCGTTGATTGATTTGAAAACAAGGTGGGCACTAAATCAAGGACAGATCAGTCATCGACAGCAGGGTTTCGTGGTCAAAAATACGACAAAGTTTTGCAGGTTTCAAGTGCTTTGACTCTGCGAGAAAAAAGAGTAATGTAGCACTGAGTGCTATAGTTAAGGTTACAGGATGTCGGCCTGATGCGTGTATTCAAAACCAAATGGTTTACTAAGGCGGCTAAATCCCACGCCATCAAGGATAGCGAGTTATGTCAGGCTATTGAGGCGGTGATGCAAGGGAAAGCTGACGATCTCGGCGGCGGCGTTTATAAGAAGCGGCTGAACCAGAATCGCGATCGCGCCATCATACTGGCGAAAGGCGGACAGCATTGGTTTTACACGTTCCTGTATGCCAAGCAGGATATGGCGAATATCGATAATCGTGAACTGGCCGGATTCCGTGAGTTGGCGAAGCACTACGCAACCCTTGCCGATGAAAAAATTACGGCACTGCTTAAGAGTAAAGAACTGGTGGAGATTTGCCATGACCGCAAAAAGTAAATTCAAGAGTCCTGCATTTGAGGCTATCCACAGCGCGGCTTCTGGATTATTCAGCGTTGATGCTATTCCACAGGAAACCATGCGCAACTTTGACAAAGCGTGTCTCAACAGCGTGGACGATCTTCAACCCCTTGAGATTAAGGCGCTACGTGAGAAGCTAAACGTCAGCCAGCCGGTTTTCGCTCGCTACCTGAACACCAGTGTTTCAACCGTGCAGAAATGGGAAAGCGGCGTAAAACGCCCTAGTGGGCTATCGCTGAAACTGCTTACCATAGTGCAGAAGCATGGGTTGAAGGTACTGGTTTGATGTTTATTAATTATCCTGCCATGCTGACTTTTTAGCTATATACAGCTTTGGTAGTATCATATTGGTGTCAAAAATGAATTGTACTGATCTTGCTAATTATAAACAAAATAGGGAGTTTTATGAGTAGAATAGATTATAGCTCTTGGCCACGATTGTCGTTATCTGTATCAAATTTACGACTTGACAAAGAAAATCCAAGAATTCCAAGTTACATTACAATTAGAACAACAAAAGATATACTAAATTATTTATTCCAAAACGAACGAATTGAAAGGCTTGCACATAAAATTGTAGAAAAGGGGTTTATATCACACGATCCTATATATGTAGTTAAAGAGGGTGAAAACTACGTAGTGGTAGAAGGAAACCGCCGAGTATCTGCGCTGAAATGTCTGATTGATCCAGAATTAGTTCCTTCACCAGCTAAACGACGAAAAATCGAATTATATAAAAATCGCCTAGGCTCCGATTTGATAGAAAAAATAGATGTATTTGTTGCTCCATCAAGAAGAGCCGTTGAAAATGTTCTTTTTGAATTACATGCAGAAGGAAAGCTTCAGTGGAGTAGACAGCAAAAAAATAAATTTATTGCTAGTATTGGTATTGACAGTGGTGAGTCAATTCAGGATATTGCAGAAAGATTTAATGTTAAAGTTACAGAAATACAAGATTCAGTCCAAGAGTACCTTTTAGAGAGATATTTTACAGAGCTAGAGTTACCTACTGATATTGAAGATAAAGCGTTAATGTCAAAATTTAATATTAGTACTATATCTAGGTTGGTGAATTCAAAAATATTTAAAGAAAAAACAGGTTTTAGAATCGAAGAAAATAGACTAAAAACAGATTCTTCTAAATCGTATTTCAACACATTGCTGAGACAGTTTGTAATTGATATTGTTACAAAGAAAATTGATTCTCGTAAGTTAAATACAAGTAAGCAAATAGATGCTTATATTGAAAGCGAGATGGAGAAGATACCTGTAGGAATACATGATGGAAGTGTAGATTTTACTCCAGATAATAGTAATACGAAGGTCTCATCTGATGATGTTGAGATTAATAAGCCTCGAAGAAAACCTAAGGAAACCTTAATTCCCAAGGGAGTGAATTATATTACTGGAAGCGATAAGTTAGATATATTGATTCAAGAAGCACAGGGCATGCTTATTGATACGTATAAAAATGCGGCTGCTTTATTGTTACGTTCAATTGTCGAAATATCAGTAGTAAGAATTTTTGAAATTCATGGGAAAAAAGATCAGTGTCTGAACGGGAATGGAAGAGTTAAAAATCTTTCTGATAACATTAATGCTCTCGTGAAGAGAGATGTATGGTTTACTAATAAAGCTTATCTGGCCGACTTAACAAGATTTATATCTAAAGATAGTGCTAACTGGAATTCTTTAGACTCATTGAATCGTTATGCGCATGGTGAATATACCCTACCAGATAGGGATATGCTAAAATCAGTTTGGTTAATTGCAAAACCATTAGTTACAATTTGTGTTGAACATCAATCTAAACCAAAGAATATATAAATAGTGGTTTTTATTACGAATAATATTGTATAATACAAAAAGTACATGTTATTTTTAGGTGAGCTATGCCAGTAACTTATTCCCCTCTTCGCTACCCTGGAGGTAAAACAGCCATCTATCCGATGGTTTCAAATATAATCCAGAATAATTCACTAAATAAATGTAAATATGCCGAGCCATATGCTGGTGGTGGTGGGCTTGCGCTAGCTCTTCTTTTTGGTGGGTTTGCTGAAGAGATTCATTTGAATGATCTAGATCGTTCAATTTGGGCTATCTGGCATTCTATTATTAATGATACAGAAGCGTTTATAGATAGAATAGAAAATACCGAGATAACTATTGATGAATGGTATAAACAAAGAAATATTCAAAATAATAAAAATAGCGCTAATGTACTAGATTTAGGATTCTCATCATTTTTCCTCAACAGGACGAATAGATCTGGAATTATTTTAAAAGCTGGTGTCATTGGTGGGCTAAAACAAGAAGGTGATTACAAGCTGAACTGTAGATTTAATAAAGATGATTTAATAAAAAAAATAGTAAAAATAAAAAAGCATAAAGATTCTATAAAAATTTATAATGAGGATGCAGTAGATTTTATAAAAAAAATAGATGACCTCAGCGAAAATGATTTTTTCATGTATATAGATCCTCCATATTTTGAGAAGGGAGCTAGTTTATATACGAATTTTTACAATGAAAATGATCATGCCGCTTTATCTAAAGTTATCTCTTCTATTAGCGTTCCTTGGATATTAACTTATGATAACGCATTAAAAATAAAAGAAATTTATAAAATCAATAATATGTATGAATTCTATTTAAATTATAGTGCCGCAAAGAAGCGTATCGGTACTGAGTTGTTAATTGTTTGCAATGATATCAATATCCCTGAGAATCTCATAGGTGATAAACTTATCAAGTTATCTTAGTGATTTTTTAATTATAGCTAAATGGTTTTTATTTTATAGACAATGTTAAATAATTAAATGGCAGTGTTATTCAAGTATTTTATGTGGAAAAATAGCTCATTTATGATTTCTATCATTAGTATGGTTTTAAAACCCTTATTGTATAAAAGGGGTCAATATGGTGGTCATTGAAGTCATTTATTTATTTTAAATAACTATTAATCAATGCATTAAATTGAGTTGCGAGTCCGGCCTTCGCACCATACATGATTTTTTAAATTAAAACAGCCAGTTAATAGGTAATTCTCTGCTACCTGTCACCAAAAACTGTATAAATCCCCATTACAAGAAAATGCTGCTGTGGTTAGTAGTGGCAAGGGGGGATATTGTCTCACAGTAGCGTGTAGTTTCCAGGCTCAAACACGTACAAAGCGTGAACAGTCAGCACTGCCAGCATAATTTTATGCCGCTGGGCTACCAGTTCGGCTAACAACTTGAAACCAATGACGCCGTCAGCGTCTCTAATCCCTCCCAAAACAGCGGCGCTTGCAACGACCTTAGCGCGGGATAAACAGGCGATATGATGGGAATCCTAACCAGTCCGGGAAAGCGGCTGGCTCTGCCCCGCTTAATGTATACGATAATGCACACCTGACTTACTGTTGCTACCGCTGTGAAAATCTGATGATACTCCTGCGGCGCTGATCGATGGATGTACCCATCACGGCGCTTTATGGCTTTTATTGTCTGCATGCTGACCACTTGAGGAACGAAGTAGGGCAGCAGACAACTCCTATTTTGAGATTGGGAAGACGGCGTTATGATTAGATAATCTTAACTTTAGGATAAGCATGTATGGATACAGTAGAGCAGTTAAACGGCACGTACTTTTACGGCGGGCTGACCAATCTTTCAGCGGGTGAGTTGTTCTTTTGGATCATGGTGGATGTGACAGCCGAGCACTTCACCGGGGCAAAAGACGTTATAGCGGCGGCCGCTGTTTATAGTGGGCAGAACACCATCACGGTGCGGGGAAAATTTGCCAATGCAACGCCGGGAACCAGTTATGCATCTAAATATTCGCGAAAACTGCTAAACAGGTACATGCTGCCGTTCCAACTCCCAACATGGATACAATCACCCGTAAACCCGTTCAAGGTGAAGCGTATCATGACTGCCAAACTTGGCACCTTTGTAGGGCGAAGCATTCCTGTCATTGGTTGGCTGGTCTTGGCTGTAGACGTTGCGCAAATCAGCTATGAGTCAATGGTTCGCTATAACCGGATTGTTAAGCCTGAGGATAGGGTATGGTAAACAAGGATATGATAGGCAAACACGCAGAGATAGAGCGGGCTGTATGGGAATTAGTCGGAGAGTATAACGGGCGACGGCTCTTCACGTTCAAACCGTACCCGCTCAAGCTTGATACTGATCTAAATGAAGACTTCCGAATGGATCCGCTTGATGCTTACGAGCTAATGGAGCGGTACGTAGAAAGGTTCAACATTGAGCCGTCAGATATCGATTTTGGAAAATACTTTCCCGAAGATTTCAGCAAAAATCACCCATCGCTAACCGTGGGTATGCTGATTGAATCCGCCAAGGCTGGGCGCTGGCTTTATGATTGACGCTCTCATCGGTACGGTGAGATTGACCGGGTAATTACCTGATGGATACCATGGGGGATTGTTCCCCCCTTCTTTTTTTTCGTATGTCCAGTGACGACAGCGCGACGGCCTGAAACCTCATATTTACCGAATCAGCCAATCATCGAATTCGTGGAGGACGCCAGACAGGGTTTTTAACAACCTCTACCGGGAATTTGCCTTTACCGTGGATGCAGCGGCCAGTGCCACCAACGCCAAACCGCCCCGGTTCTGGTCACATCATGATAATGCCCTGCGCCAAGACTGGCGAGGTGAGCGCATCTTTTGCAACCCGCCGCACTCAGATATCCCCCAACCAGGACTTCGACGTTATAACTGGCGCGGATACGATGGAAAGCGCCATTGATGCCGTCGTAGCTGAAGCAACACCGGAAGAACGTAACGATTTACGTAAAGAGACTTCACCTGATTACGCTAAGACTTTCCTGACGTATTTCCTTAGTTGAACGGCCTCATATTACCTCGCCATTAGCGCAAACACGCCCCATCCCAGGTGCTCACGCGTGTAGGTAACATGGCGTTTGGGCGATATCGTCAACTGCGCCCGGACTTCTTGCGCGAAGTCGTCATCTGGGTTCGCCTCTAGCCATCGGCGCATAGTCAGCCACTTCGCGGCTTCGTATCTGTCCCAGCCTTCCTGGTCTGCCAGCACCATTTCCACAACGTCGTAACCGAGCTTATCGAAAGAGGCCACAAGTTCAGGAAGGGTGAGAAAGTCGGCAAGAGAAGTTGCGCCACACTCTCTGGCGACCTCTTCCGTCGGCGGTAGCTGACGCCAGTAAGGTTCACCGATAAGGAGGATACCGCTCGGCTTGAGACTCCTGGTCAGCAGCCCAATGGTCCCGACGACGACGCCGCCAATCCATGTGGCGCCGACACAGGCCGCCACGTCGCATTTTTCGTCGGCTACGTAGCCAGAGGCATCGTTATGGATGAAATTGACGCGACTTGTAACACCAAGCTCTTCTGCGCGTCGTTTTGCTTGCGCGCTGAATAGCTGGCTCATGTCTATGCCAACGCCGGTGATGCCGTAATCGCGTGCCCAGGTACAGAGCATCTCACCTGAGCCGCTGCCGAGGTCAAGTACACGGGTACCCGGTTCCATGCGTAATACCGCGCCAAGCGTGGCGAACTTCTCCGCCGTGAACGGGTTATGAATGCGATGAGCGCTTTCGCTGATATTGAAAATACGTGGGATGTCCAATGCAGAATGCCTTTTATTGCGTTGCGTCATAAGGGTATCTCCTCCGAGGTTGTGGTCATTTCTTTTCCGCCAGCAGCGCAAAAAGTTTACCTTCGAACGTCTCGCTGACCGGCCATGCTGTGCTATCCGGGCGATGAATCACGGTGAAGCGGCAATCACTGAGAAGGCTGGCGTACTCTTCATCCTGCCAGGCCGTCATCTGGCTGCCGAAACGCGTGGCGTTGCCGTTCTCATCTATGGTCCAGAACAGCGTCGAACTGGTCTGCGCCTCTTGCTCCCAGACGTGTTCCGTCAACAGCAAGTGAGGGCGGTCAAGAAACACCCCTTGTTGGCAGCGCTGCCAGCTCGGTTCTGCCATACCCTGACGCTTTACTTCATCGAAGGTGTGCACTTCTGTGAGTAATTTTCCGCCCGATACCAGCCACTGCGCGCAGCGGTTGATGAGCGTGCGGGCATCAACCGCATTGAAGACATTCAATTCGCCAAAGGTCATCATGATGAAATCGAACGTATTCTTCGGGGAGTACGCCCGTATATCCTGCAGCAGGTACTCAATGTTCAGCCCTGCAACCTGTGCCTGCTGGCGGGCCCAGGCGATGGAGGCCGGTGAGAAATCCACGCCGGTGCAGCAATATCCGCGCTCTGCCAAACGTTGGGTGTAGAAACCAGGGCCGCAACCGAGATCGAGGATGCGAGCGCCAACCGGGAGTTGACTGGCAATCCACTCTACTTGCTGTTCAATTACCGCCAGCCTGCGGCTGGCCCAGTCGTGTTCCTGCGACAGGTGGTTCTCCAGCATACGCTGGCTAAACGCCGGCTCGTCCCATGGGATTTTGCTTTCATCTGGTGACAGCTTCATAGGATGGGAGCCAGAAATAATCGTGCTGATATCCATGACGGTTTCCTTAGCGATTGTCCGGCTGGGCGCGAACGTAACTCAGCCCGGTACTGTTGATGCGGTACGGCTGACCATTGATGGACTTGATCAGCTTTTTGGTTTTGAGTTTTTTGAAGACGGCAAGCGTACAGTCGCTGAGCAACACCCCTTCACGGCTGTAGCATTCAACGGCGGTAATGCGGCCGGAAGCATCGCGGACGTGCGCAATACGTCCGCCTTTGGCGAGAACGTGTAAGGTACGTTGTTCCTGACGGGATAAATTCATACTGGAAAACCTGTTAATCATCATGTGCAAAACGTGCAAACACAGGCGTGTCCGCATCCGATTTCAGCGCATTGATAACCAGTCCGGCCTGAAAAGGTCGGGAAGCTGATTATCTGATGATTACATTCTCCAGCATCAAAGCCTCGGTATGAGTTGCAGGATATTCACAGGACGTGATGGTAACACGTGATTTTTATGTGGGAATAAGCAAGCCTGAAAAGTGTGATCCGAGAAGAAGAGAAGAAATGGCGGCCGGCTTTTACCATCCACTAAGAGCTGGTACGCATCGACTGCAAAAGTTTTAACTGGCAGGAGCAAACATCATTGCAGCGATAATCAAACGATAAGCCATCCTTTCCCACCGCGGGCAAATATCCTGCACGCATCACCGGTCTTCGATTTTTTAATAACGCTTTTCTATCGCCGCCCTTCTCCCCCGCCATCAACTTGTCCTTAAATAGATAAAAATTGTCTCCATTTAATAAAAAGTGCCATATCAATTGGTTGATAATGAGTTCTGGTTCAAGAGCAGAGATGTTCGCGCGGCGTGATTTAAAACCGATTGCACCGATCTGAAAACCTATCCGAGGCGGTTGCAGGGAGATCGCCGGGAGTTATTCCTGGGATTGCCGACAATTCGCCCCATTAACACATTATCTTTTGGTAGAAAAACGCCATGCATCCTTTCATCACCGGTATCTGGCATCAGGCCCGGGCCTTTTTGTTGATTTACGCCTGTTTATATCTCGGAATCGGTATTGCGGCGCTACTGCCGATAACGCTACCGGGCAGTATTGTCGGCATGCTAATCCTGTTTACGCTGTTGTCTTTACAAATCATTCCCCCGGTATGGGTAAAACCGGGGTGCCATTTATTGATCCGATATATGGCTTTGCTGTTTGTGCCAATTGGCGTCGGCGTGATGCAATATTTTGATTTATTGCGGGCGCAATTCGCTCCGGTGGTCATTTCATGCGCCGCCAGCACCCTCATTGTGCTTATCACAGTAAGTTGGTGTTCACACGCGATACACAGAGAGAAAACAGCGCTTAATCACGCGGAAGAAAAGAAAGGAATAAAGCATGCTTAATGATATTTGGTGGTCGCTGCCGGCAACGCTGATCGTCTTTTTTCTGGTGCGTTGGGCGGCGATACGGTTGAACAATCCGTTATTCAATCCATTACTGATTTCGATGGTCGTACTGATTGTTTTATTGAGTCTTACCAAGATGCCGTATGAACGTTATTTCCAGGGGAGCGAGGTACTCAATAGTCTGCTGCAACCCGCCGTGGTGGCGTTGGCCTATCCCCTGTACGAACAGTTGCATCAGATTAGAATGCGCTGGAAGTCAATTATCAGCATCTGCTTTCTCGGTAGTCTGGTGGCGATGATCTCCGGCACGTTGATTGCATTGCAGTTGGGCGCCACGCCCGCTATCGCGGCGTCCATTATGCCGAAATCCGTCACCACGCCGATCGCCATGGCCGTCGGCGGCAGCATCGGCGGCATTCCCGCGGTCAGCGCCGTTTGCGTGATCTTTGTCGGGATTCTGGGGGCGGTCTTCGGGCATATCATCCTGAATGCGATGCATATCCATACCAAAGCATCACGCGGTCTGGCGATGGGCTCGGCTTCCCACGCACTGGGAACCGCCCGCTGCGCCGAGTTGGATTACGAAGAAGGGGCGTTCAGCTCTCTTGCGTTGGTCATTTGCGGGATCATCACCTCGTTGATTACGCCTTTCCTATTCCCGTTACTGATGGCGATGCGTTGAGATAGATGAGTATGACAGTGTAGAAATTGAGGATGATAAAACGATGTCTTACCCAGTAAAAACATTAATCGCCCAGGCCGCAACCCTGACCGACACAGGACTTCACCGACGGGCTATCCGCCTGTGGCGCAATATCGCCATCCACCCAGACGCCACTGAAATACAACGGGAGCAGGCCTGGCTGCGGGTGGAAGAAATTCAGGGGACGTTTGTCGAAATCCAGAAAATAGCGGCGCAGAAAAAACATGAAGAGGCGGAAATAAAAAAAGAGCGGCTGGAAAAAGACCGTTTGCGCATTCTGGACCTATTTTCACAGGGTTACACGCCGGTGCAAGTACGGACGATGACCGGACGATCTCGTTCGTTTGTGTCCGAGTGCCGCAAGAAAGTCTGTCGTACCTGACTCTCGCCTCCCCCGCCCGCCATCATAACGGCGGGCCGCTGTTTAATAACGGGTCGGCGGCACGCCGAACATCTTCCTGAACGCATAAGAGAAAGACGAGGTGCCGGCGTAACCAAGATCCAAAGCCACCTGGGTTACGCTGCGGTTATTCTTCAGCATGATGACGGATTCCAGCAGCCGCATGCGTTTTTTCCATTCATTGAAGGCCAGTCCCGTCTCTTTTTTAAAGTGGCGTGAAAAGGTGCGTACCGACATCCCGGTTTTGGTCGCCCATTTATCAATACTGTGATCCTCATCCGGCGTTTCCTGAAATTCCCGGCATACCCGCATCAAGGTTGGGGAAGTCGGCCACGGCACCGAAAAACCCGCATCCGGCAATTTCTGGATCTGCGCGATCAGGACATTCACCAGCATGCCGTCATCCCCGCTGCTGTCGTACTGCTCGGGCACATTTTCTGTCGCATAATGGATGAATTCCCTGATAAAACGACTCACCAGCACCACTCTACAACTGCTGTGATTGATCGCCACGGAATCCTGTTCGATGTACAGACTCTCCAACAATACGTCACTGGTGGTCAAAATACGGTGCGGCATGTTTTCCGGGATCCATATGCCGTAAAACGCCGGTACAATCAGCGTCTTCCCCTCAATCTCCACCCACATCCCGCCTTCGTACGCATACAGAAACTCGACAAACGGGTGCTGATGTTGATTGACAAGAACGCCCTTTTCCAGCAAGCAGGTGCGGAAATAGACGGAGCGGGGCAACGCCTGTCGTTCAGGTACCGAAACAAGCTGGCTCACCGCGTCCTCATTGAGGGTTAATCGGGACATGCGTGACATAGTGTGGCCGTTAATCAACAGAAATTGTCCTTTTATGATAACAGCGGTCGGTCCGATTTGCCTGATAATAACTCACCATACGTGGGGTCCTAAAAAGAACAGGGATTGGAAGAGATTATGAGTAATATATGTGCGGCCGATGGCTGCAGCGATAAGAGCGAATGGCTGCGTATTGCAGATGATATGCTCACTCAGGCCGGCATCACCATTAATGGTTCTGAACCCTGGGATATTCAGGTTAAAAACCCGCTGTTTTTCAAACGAGTATTACAACAGGGGTCGATTGGGTTGGGAGAAAGCTACATGGACGGCTGGTGGGATTGCGACCGGCTGGATATGTTCTTTGACCGTATACTCCGCGCCCATCTCGATGAGAAAATGCCTTCCCGTTTTAATGACATCCTGCGTGTCGCCATCGCTCGGCTAACCAACCTCCAGTCAAGAAAACGCGCCTGGATTGTGGGGAAGGAACACTATGATTTAGGCAACGATCTGTTCTGCCGCATGCTCGATCCTTACATGCAATATTCCTGCGGCTATTGGAAGCAGGCCGATAACCTGCACGATGCCCAGCGGAATAAACTCGACATGATTTGTAAAAAGCTGCAGCTCAAACCAGGTATGACGCTGTTGGATATCGGCTGCGGTTGGGGCGGACTGGCGGCCTACGCGACGCAACACTACGGCGTGACCGTTTATGGCGTGACCATTTCCGCCGAGCAGAAAGCCTTCGCGGAAGCTCGCCACAAAGACCTGGACATCCATATTCTGCTACAGGATTACCGCGACCTGCGCCAGCAGTTCGACCGCATCGTATCCGTCGGCATGTTTGAACACGTCGGCCCGAAAAATTACGCCGCTTATTTTGACGTTGTCGATCGCTGCCTGAAGCCGGACGGTATTTTTCTGCTTCATACCATCGGCTCCAATAAAACGGCGCACAATGTTGACCCGTGGATTAATAGATATATTTTCCCTAACGGCTGCCTTCCCTCGATAAAACAGATTGCCGACACGAGTGAAAACCATTTTGTCATGGAAGACTGGCATAACTTCGGTTCATATTACGATAAAACGTTAATGGCCTGGAACGATCGTTTCCTCGCGGCGTGGCCTGAAATAAAAGATAATTATTCCGAACGCTTCAAAAGAATGTTTGTTTATTATCTTAATGCCTGTGCTGGCGCATTCCGCGCCAGAAACATTCAGCTGTGGCAAATCGTCTTTACCCGCGGGATCCAGAACGGATTACAGGTGCCGCATTAATCAGTAGCAGTGGCGCGCTGTCTGATTTATCGCGCTCTGGTCAGGCAGCGCTGGCGACGCTCATCGACCCGTTTGGCGAACCATGCCGTCGTCAGCTTACGGGTGATTTTGGGGCTTTCCAACGTGATGCCCGGCAGGATTTCCCGCGGCGCCTTTCCTCCTGCGGCGCGATCCGCCAACGCGTAGACGCGTTCATATAATCCGGTGTTTTCAAAGTCCAGGGTATCGCCCTTCTCCAACGCCCAGCGGATCGCGCTGTCGCTCATATCCAGTCGTTTCCCCAGCGAACGCACCGCCAGTTCGGTCGCGCCCGGTTTATCCGTTCCGTAATGGATTAAATCGCCATCCAGCGCCAGCGAAATACCGCTTAAACGGCTCACCGCCCGCTGAAATGCCGCATTGCGGCTGGCATACCAACCGGCGTTAAAATCGGCAAAGCGGTAGATCGACTGCGGATAATTGGCCGGATAGCCCAGCAAATGCATAATGCCGAAGTACATCCCGCCGCGACGGCTGAATACCTCCCGGCGAATGCTGCCGTCTATCGTATACGGATACCTTTTAGCGTTGGCTTCGGCAAAGGCGATGCTCACCTGCATCGGCCCGCCGGTATGCACCGGATTCAAACGCCCGAACAGTTTTTGCCCCATCGGCACCATCTCGATGAAATCATCAAAGATCGCACTCAGCTCTTTTTCACTGCGCACCTTGTCCAGCCGCTCGCTGTAACTCTTGCCGTCAGGGGATTTGATCAACAGTGCGGTACGCACCAGAAAAACCGGGATATGCAGTTGCCCGGCCCGACGCTCGATCTCCTGCCAAGCGATTTTCGATAATCCCGGCACCTGCGGATCGGCCTTAAACGTCGATTCCTGTTCGGTAACCGCCAGTACCGAGCACAGGTTTTCATTGCTGGGATCAATGCTTTGCGCGGAAAACGCCGCGGCGATATCCGTCGCCCAGCCCTGACGATCGCTGACGTTGGCAGGCAACAGCGTCAGCAACTGCGCGCGGATATCCGCCGGGCGCGGCTCCGGCGTTTGCGAGGTTTTGCTGGCGCAGCCGGCCAGCACCAATAAAGCAATCAAACACAGCGGACGAAACAGGGAAGCACAGTGGTTAGGCATGTTATCTCGGTTTGGTGGCATATGGCTGCCGAAACGTTAACGCACCCAGAGCGGATGATCCAGTCTGACGATTGGCTTATCCTCGCCAACCTCTCTTTTGAAATCTGTCTCTTGGTCACAATTATTCCCCGATAACGGTATATGTAGATTCAGTGCTATTTCGTGCGCGAAAAGAGCAGTATTTTCATGCCACGTCGTAGCACGCGCCCGACGCAGGGCGCTCAAGCGCCGCCGCCCTGCGAACCCAGGCTTGCGGCTAAATTATGCCGCTGCGCGGTGCCTTCGGAATCGGAACGCTCTTACCGAACCGCCAGTGACGCGTTCCCTACGCGGCACTGGCTTGAACCGCATCCCTGCGGTTCATTCGGGAGATTTCCGCTTCCTCAGCATAATTTTTTACGCCGAATAACGGCCAAACCCGCCAGAGACCCTGCCTTGTGTATAAGAGACTGCTTTTGTGTCTCCCCCCTGTGATCGCCCCGCATATCCCGGTCTGTCAGCCATTTGCCGACGACGCTTACCCCGCCCCACCCCCCCATTTTTGCGAACCGCATTCCAAAAAACGTTACAACTGTGCTGTAAATCCATCCAGCCTCTTTCGCGGTTTACGCCGCACGAATAAAGTGAATGCGCTGCGGCAACATCCGCTGCCGGGCTTGGAACCCCGAACATCTCAAGACTGAAAAACGCTTTGTTTTTTCAGGGGCTGCGTGCACACTCTTTATGGTGACGCAGGCAGGGCAACCGCAAGGTTGACCGGTTTTCTTGAGAGCCGGGGTTCCAAACCTGTCTGTGTCACCACCCAAGTTTGGAACCTTGTGTGGTGATGTACTTAATACTATCTCAAGGAAATCTGACCATGACGGACACCCACGCTACGCCCGCTGACAGCACCATTACGATTTTCCGCGATCTCATCGCCGCCCTGCCCTTCGCGCAATTGGATGAAATCCAGCTCTGCGACCTCGGCGCTATCGCCGCCGAATCCATCGACGGCCTGTGTCACGGCCTGCACTACCTCGGCGACACGCTGCAAAACGCTAACGAAATCCCGCCGGAAAGCCTCAACCAGCTTGGCGCCTGCCTCAACGCCAGCGCACATTTGATTCCGGCGTTATTGGCGGTGTGTGAACAGACGGAACACCATATTCGCACGGCATATTCGATGGGCGATTCGCCTCTCGCGGCTAAATAGAAATAGCGGCTTACGCCGTTCAGACTGTTGACAAACCTATCTACGGAACCAGAACGGTGAGAATGGGATAGAAGAGTAAAGCGTCCGCGCCAGGGATGGCGCGGCCCGAGCTTACAGGGACGTACTTGCAGCGTCTTTACGATCTCCCCATTCTCACCGCTCGACGCACTTTGTCATCAACCTCAGCGGCTTACGCCGTTTCGTTTCAACAACAGAAAGCGGGATAACCGTTGATCACGGTTATGACGGCGGATAAAACACCATACCCTGATAAGGCTTCTTCCGGCAGGCGGCCAGCCGCTGCCGGATATCCCCTATATGAATTTCCAGCTTATGACCGTCGGGATCCAGAAAATAAAATGAATCCCCTTCGCTGCGGTTCACTTTCCATACGGTGACATTCACAGCGTCAAGGCGGGCGCAAAACACGGCAAAATCCCGCTGTTCGAGACTAAATGCATAGTGCGTGTAGTCACTGCAATCCGCCGACAAACGCTGGCGCCTTTCATCGTAGGAAAGGCATAGCCATAGGTCGCCGCACGTCAGATACGCGCCGCTATCCCAGCGCGCATGCAGCGTCATCTGCAATACGTTTTGATAGAAATCCACACTGACCGCTAAATCGGTTACGGCTAACGTCAGATGATTCAGGCCTTTAAGCATGGGGCACCTTACGAAGATTCGACACGGGTTATTAGCTTACCAAGTTCTTCATCGCAGGATATTACGACTATTCCTTCCGGCTAAAAAACGCCAAAATACCATACGGTTATCCAAACCATCGGCATAGCAAAAAGCATAATTTATCTATTACACTGAACAGGTTGTCTCATCTTTAACAAGGAGGTACGGTATGACAATTGAAATTGAAGAAAAAAACGCCGAGCTTGTCACCACGGCGAAAAAACTTTTACCCCTGGTATTCAAGTCTTCATTATCCATAACGGTGTGTTCTGTTTTCGTTATCTGGTTTTATCTTTCTACATTAGGCCGGCTGGATGTGTTCGTAGAGGCCATTGGATTTGCTACGTTATTAGGTATCGTGTTCGGCTTTACTATCGTGGCGTTTGCTGTGATCTGCATCTTGATATTTATATCATCGCTTATGCTCGTGAGCATTGTTACCGGATACGAAAACACAATATGTAATTATTCATTTTTGAAACATAGTCTTATCAGAATTTGTCTGTTAAACGGCTGTCTATTCGGTCCAATAGTTATCGGTTTCTTTTACCTGTATGATTTAACGGGAAAAAGTGGGGTTTATTTTTTCTTGGCTGGCTCTGCCCTGATAATTATAGTTTCTTATTTAGCAACCTATTTTCTTTTTTATCGGTCTCAATATAATCGCAACAACCACACCAACCTCAATAGCGCCCCTCTATTGAATATTCTGATGCCGCTGTCCCTTATCATTCCCGCACTGACACAAATCATTCCACTTTCTCTCTTACTCGCAAAAATAAGTTTTCAAGCACAGGATGGCGATCTTGAACAAGGGATTTCGACTGCGATTATCTCTCTTATTTTCGCGATAATTTCATTTTTACCCGGCATACTTTTCATTAGCGGATTTAAGAAAGGCAATTTGCTGAGAAGCACAATATTAGCCTTCATGATCATTCCCTTCTGCATTGTATTATTAGCTTCTTTCATTCCCATCCTACCGTTGATGATCGCCAATATGGCGATGAATCTGGCGGGAATTGCCGACTGGCGCACACATCAGTACACAATGAGAAACGAAGTTTATCCACACAGTATGTTTCCCGGCCAACAGTGGAACACGCGCTATTACGCTGACATCCCCGACCGCTTTTTTATCACTGGTATTGCGATGTTTTCCTTTGGCGATATCAAGCTGATCTGCCCGACATCAATCCGGCAGGCGCAATTAGACAATATGACGTTCAATTTCAACAACCAACAGGAAAACCGGAAAAAGAGCGAAGCCTTCAAATCCGCCGCCATGCCATGTTTCCCCATTGATAAAAAAGATATTAAACAGTGGGATATCCCGTTGAGCTCACCGATCTATTATGAAAAGGTACGCTTAACCACGCCGCACTTACCAACCGATATCTTTCAATATCTAAAAAGATAACCGTTCGCCTTGTCGTCAGGGGCGCAGCGTAGCCCGCGCGCCCCGTTCCCCGGCTAATTTCAGCTTAGCTAAAGCTAGTTATAAGAAAACATTAATCAGTGATACACCCTATGTTTTTTCCGAGATTGACTCACTAAGCTGGCACCAGTTAACGCGACTACCGGCAAGGCATTATGGGTTAAACTGTTTGCTTACCTGAAGGCTTCAACAACCCAGAGTCTTTGCAACGTAGGCAACACCACATGGTTAAACGAACAATGTCAGCCAATAAATCGATCGACATGTACGCCGTCCACGTTTTTGTAACGATGGCCGAGGCTGGGAGCATGACCGCCGCCGCCGCGCGGCTGGGTCTGACGCCGTCGGCGGTTTCACAGACGCTCAGATTATTGGAGGAGGATTTTGGCGTCATGTTGGTCAACCGGGCCAGGCGTCCCTTTGTATTGACGCCTTATGGCATTGCGTTAAAAAACCGGGGAGAAGTGCTTACCGAAGAGATCGCGAACCTGAAGGCGCAGGTGCTGGAAGCGGGACAAGGCATAAAACCCGACCTGCGCATAGGACTGGTTGACTCATTCGCCATCACCTGTGGTTCCGTGTTCACCAAACGTCTGCTAAAGAGCTCTTCACAGTTGCTGATTCGTACCGGCTT
Organism: Brenneria goodwinii; assembly: GCF_002291445.1. Lineage (NCBI taxonomy): Bacteria > Pseudomonadati > Pseudomonadota > Gammaproteobacteria > Enterobacterales > Pectobacteriaceae > Brenneria > Brenneria goodwinii. The sequence goes on from NZ_CP014137.1 coordinate 3,777,708, forward strand.
AAGCCCACAGCAGGGCGAAGCGCTGATGCGGCGTGAACTGGACCTTATCGTCACCAGCGATCCGCTGATCGATACGGATGGCGTGGTGCGTTACCGCCTGTTTTCCGAAGGATATTTCGTTATTACGCCGCCGGAATACCGCAAACGCATCAAGACGATTGAGGATATGCGCGAGCTGTCCGCCGCCATGCCGCTGGTCAGGTTCAATCGAAACTCGCAGATTGGCATGCAGATTGAACGCTATCTGCGCAGAATAGATATTCGCGTGCCAAATATGCTCGAATTTGATAACGCGGATACGTTAACGTCGATGGTGGCGGCGGGAATCGGCTGGGCCGTTACCAGCCCTATCAGCTTTCTCCAATCGGAAACCTATTCCCGGCAGGTTTTGACGCATATGCCGGAACAGCTGAACATAAAACGTTCGCTTTATATTGTCGGGCACCGTGATGAATACAGCGCGTTCTTTGACGAAGCCTGTGAAGTGACGCATGAAATAATCAAGACCGTATTTATTCCAAAACTGGAGAACCTTAATCGCGGAATAGAAAAACTGGTTTCTATTAACTCAGATATGACGGAATAAAATAACCTGTAAATTTTCAACAATTGGGAATATTAGCGTCAATGTAAATAAGACAGAGCCATGAAATAAAAACGTTACGGCGTGTTTATCGGGATTCGTCATCCTAAAAAAATAATTACCCCATCATGATTCAGTAAAAAATCGTGATAGGCAAATATCGTCTCATTAATAAGCCGGCCGTATTTTTAAATTATGCCACCGCGCAAGAGAAAGGAATAATGGTTATGTCAAATAACATCCGTATAGAAGAAGATCTGTTAGGTACTCGTGAAGTTCCCGCTAATGCGTATTACGGTATTCATACGCTGCGGGCCATCGAAAATTTTTGTATTAGCAATAATACGATCGGCGATATTCCGGAATTCGTACGCGCCATGGTCATGGTGAAAAAAGCGGCGGCCCTGGCTAACCGGGAATTGCAAACCATCCCGCGCAAAATTGCCGACACCATTATTCAGGCCTGTGATGACGTGCTGAATAACGGCAAATGTCTGGATCAGTTTCCCGTGGACGTCTATCAAGGGGGCGCCGGCACGTCGGTCAATATGAACACCAACGAAGTGTTGGCGAATATCGGCCTGGAGCTGATGGGGCATCAAAAAGGCGAATATCAATACCTTAGCCCGAACGACCACCTGAACAAATGCCAGTCCACCAACGACGCCTACCCGACCGGTTTCCGCCTGGCGGTGTACAGTTCCATCCTGAAACTGGTGGAGGCGATCGCCCAGTTGGGCCAGGGGTTTGAACGTAAAGCGAAAGAGTTTGAAAATATTCTGAAAATGGGCCGCACCCAATTGCAGGATGCGGTGCCGATGACCCTCGGCCAGGAGTTCCATGCGTTCAACATTCTGCTGAAAGAAGAAAACAGGAATCTGCTGCATACCGCAGAACTGTTGCTGGAAGTGAATCTGGGCGCCACCGCGATCGGCACGCGCCTGAATACCCCGGATGAATATCAGCATCTGGCCGTACGGTATCTGGCGCAAGTCAGCGGTCTGCCGTGCGTGCCGGCCGAGGATCTGATCGAAGCCACCTCCGACTGCGGCGCTTATGTGATGGTACACAGCGCCCTTAAGCGGGTCGCGGTCAAACTTTCGAAGATTTGCAACGATCTGCGTCTGCTCTCTTCCGGACCGCGCGCCGGTTTGAACGAAATTAATCTGCCGGAATTGCAGGCCGGTTCTTCCATTATGCCGGCGAAGGTTAACCCGGTAGTGCCGGAAGTGGTGAATCAGGTCTGCTTTAAGGTGATCGGCAACGACACCTGCGTGACGATGGCCGCCGAAGCCGGTCAGCTACAGTTAAACGTCATGGAACCGGTCATCGGGCAAGCCATGTTCGAGTCCATCCAGATTCTGTCCAACGCCTGTTACAACCTGCTGGAGAAATGCGTCAATGGCATTACCGCTAATAAAGAGGTATGCGAAGCGTATGTATTCAACTCCATCGGCATCGTGACCTATCTGAACCCGTTCATCGGTCACCACAATGGCGATATCGTCGGGAAAATCTGCGCCGAAACCGGCAAGAGCGTGCGTGAAGTCGTACTGGAGCGCGGCTTGCTCACCGAAGAACAGCTGGACGACATCTTTTCTACCCAGAATCTGATGCACCCGGCCTATAAGGCCAAACGCTACACCGACGAAAAAACATCTGTTTAGTCATCGTATCTCGATCACAACGGCCTGGCACATGGCTATTCATACCATGTGCCGTTATTCCATCAGTCAAACACCATAAAAATCAAAATAATATCTATACCAACTGATTTCGGGAGACGGGAAGGCGGCCACAAAAGGACAACGTACTGAAAGGAAGAGAATAAGCCAGCCAACGTCTCTGCACATGAAAACCGGGGGTATATCAAATTGTTTTAAGGAGCATTGTATGCTGGTCCTGGAACTCATCATCGTGCTGTTAGCCATCTATCTGGGGGCACGGCTCGGCGGTATCGGTATTGGCTTTGCCGGCGGTCTGGGCGTGTTGATTCTCACCCTGGGCTTTAATATCGCGCCGGGCGCGATCCCCTTTGACGTTATCGAAATCATCATGGCGGTCATCGCCGCTATCGCCGCCATGCAAGTGGCGGGCGGCATGGATTATCTCGTCAGTCTGGCGGAAAAACTTCTGCGCCGTCATCCTAAATACGTCACCTTTCTGGCCCCGCTCGTGACCTATATCATGACGCTACTGGCCGGTACGGGGCACACCGCCTTCTCTACGCTGCCGGTTATCGCGGAAGTGGCCAAAGAACAAGGCATCCGGCCTTCGCGCCCGCTGTCGATTGCCGTCGTGGCCTCACAGGTGGCGATTACCGCATCGCCGATTTCCGCCGCCGTCGTGTTTGTCGCCAGTATTCTGGAACCTTACGGCGTCAGCTATCTGATGCTGTTGGGTATTTGTATTCCCACCACGCTGGCCGCCGTATTGCTGACCGCCATCATCACCAATTTTCTGGGAAAGGAACTGAAAGATGATGAAATTTATCAAGAGCGTTTGAAAAAAGGCGAAGTTGATTTACGCAGTGCGAATACGATCGCAATCAAACCCGGCGCAAAACTTTCCGTCCTGCTGTTCCTGCTCGGCATTATCGCCGTCGTGTTTTACGCCACCGCCATCAGCGATACCGTGCAATTGATTGCCGACCCGGTTTTGCCGCGCAATGAAGCGATCGTGGTATTTATGCTGACTATCGCCACGCTGATCTGCCTCGCCTGTAAAATCGACACGGGCAAAGTGCTTACGGCCAGTACCTTCAAATCCGGCATGAGCGCCTGTGTCTGCGTAATGGGGGTCGCCTGGTTGGGCGATACCTTCGTCAAAGCGCATATCACCGATATCCAGGACACGGCGGGAACGCTGCTGCAAAGCTACCCGTGGATGCTGGCCGTCGTGCTGTTTTTTGCCGCCATGCTGCTCTATTCACAGGCCGCGACCGCCAAGGCGCTGATGCCCGCGGCATTGCTGCTCGGGGTTTCGCCCGTCACGGCGGTGGCGTCGTTCGCCGCGGTATCCGCGCTGTTCGTGCTGCCGACCTACCCAACCCTGCTGGCCGCAGTGGAAATGGATGACACCGGTTCAACCCGCATCGGGAAATATGTGTTTAACCACTCGTTCCTGATACCGGGCGTTCTGACCATTACGCTATCGGTGATATTCGGCTTTATTTTCAGCAACATCCTGCTGTAACCCGCTGACTCGATAAGCGCGGGTGTCATTGTCTGCATGCCGTCCTCACCCCGAAATGGGTGAGGACTGCGCTGATCCCGCCGCTCTTGCTTCCCTACCGGCATCTGCCCTCTCCAACAGAAAGTCCTTCTCCCACGGTGAAAACCGTTACCATTTTTCGCCTCTGGCGGAAAAGCCCGTCCACAGGCCACTTAAGCCGTGGTAACGTAGAACATGTCGGATTATTGACGTGCCAAAGAATGGAATGCATTAAGCAGCAGAATAAATTGAATGGGTAAGCAGGTTAGCCCGGCGTATTGAACAGCCTGGTACGACAAAAAAAGAGAAAAGGTGATATCGGTTATGACGAGTAAGAAAACAGCAACAGCACTGGTCGCCGCAGGGCGCGGCAAAAAATTTACGCACGGCTCGGTAAACCCCGTTATCCAACGGGCGTCTTCCCTGGTGTTCGACACCGTTCAGGACAAAAAAAACGCGACCATTAACCGGGCCAATGGCGCCTTGTTCTATGGACGCCGCGGCACATTAACCCATTTCTCTTTGCAGGAAGCGATGGTCGAACTGGAGGGCGGCGCAGGCTGCGCTCTGTACCCGTGTGGCGCGGCGGCGATTACCAATGCCATCTTTTCTTTCGTTTCGGCGGGCGATCACATCCTGGTCACCGGTTCAACCTATGAACCGACCCAAAGTTTTTGTAACACCGTTCTCAGTAAACTGAATATCGGCACCACCTATTTCGATCCGCTGATCGGCGCAGGCATCAGCGAGCTAATCCAGGAAAACACCAAAGTCGTGTTTCTTGAATCCCCCGGCTCCATCACCATGGAAGTTCACGACGTACCGGCAATCGTGCAGGCGGTTCGCCGCATCAATCCGGAAATCGTGATCATCATGGATAACACCTGGGCGGCGGGTATCCTGTTTAAAGCGCTGGATTTCGGTATCGATATCTCGGTGCAGTCCGGCACGAAATACATGGTCGGCCACTCTGACGCCATGCTGGGCACGGCCGTGGCGAACGAACGTTGCTGGGAGCAGTTGCGTGAACACTCCTACCTGATGGGGCAAATGGTCGATGCCGACACCGCCTATGTCGCCAGCCGCGGTCTGCGAACGCTGGGAGTCCGCCTCAAACAGCATCAGGAAAGCAGTATCCGCATCGCGAAATGGCTGTCTGAACGCCCGGAAGTGGCTGTCGTCAATCACCCCGCGCTGCCGGAATGCAAAGGCCATGAATTCTATGCCCGTGATTTTAAAGGATGCAGCGGACTCTTTTCCTTTGTACTGAAAGATAAGTTGAGCAATGCGCAGTTGGCCCGCTATCTGGATAACTTTGAACACTTCAGCATGGCGTATTCATGGGGCGGCTTTGAATCGCTGATTCTGGCCAATCAGCCGGAATCCCTGGCATCGATTCGTCCGGTTGCCGGCGTCGACTTTACCGGCACACTCATTCGCTTACATATTGGACTTGAAGATAGCGACGATCTGATTGAGGATCTGGCACGCGGTTTCGGCAGAATTCAGGAAGTGTGACGCAACAGGCCCATATCCCTGGATTTAGCTGCATCGAAGTAGGTAAAGCGTGTATCATAAGCAGGATAATCTTAACTAAAACCGCTTTACCTTAACCCAACGCTTATCCTAATCAGCATTAATCTTAACAGAATAAGCGCTTAGCCCTGCGCTGGCTTTAGCGTATTTAAGTACAACATGGTCGGGCCGTTTCGCCCCGTTTTATTTTTTTAGGGCTTCAGTTACCTGACAGGAAGTAATAATGAGTGTGGTTCATGAAATTATTCAGGCGCTATGGCATCAGGATTTTAGCGCACTGGCAGACCCCCACGTCATCTGGGTGGTTTACGGCATTTTGTTTACAACCCTGTTTCTGGAGAATGGCCTGCTGCCAGCCTCTTTTCTTCCTGGCGATAGCCTGCTGCTGTTGGCCGGCGCCATGATCGCCAAAGGCGTCATGAGTTTTATTCCCACCATGATTCTGCTGACCATAGCCGCCAGCCTCGGATGTTGGTTCAGCTACCTTCAAGGGCGCTGGCTGGGAGATACCCGCTTGGTGAAAGGTTGGCTGCTGCAACTCCCCGCCCACTACCACCAGCGCGCTCACCACCTGTTTTACCGCCACGGGCTGGTGGCGTTGCTGATTGGCCGTTTCCTGGCGTTTGTCCGTACGCTGTTGCCGACAATCGCCGGTATTTCCGGACTCAATAACGTTCGTTTTCAGATATTTAACTGGCTCAGCGGTTTTCTTTGGGTTGGCGGCATTGTGACGCTCGGCTACGCCATGAGCCACATTCCACTGGTAAAACGCTATGAAGATCAGGTCATGACCGCGCTGATCCTTCTGCCCGTCATTCTGCTGATTGGTGGGTTAATCGGCATCGTCATTATGGTATGGCGCAGGAAACACGCCACGGCCTAAGCGCGTTAACCCGTCTCTTAAAGCGTTAAAACACGACTTCACGCCGGATTAAATAGCAGCCTTATTTTCTACTATAATTAATTGATATGCCTACAGGGTCAAAGCCTAGCGGCTACGACGCCTGCGGGTTGTCATTCCCGTTATTCACTGATTATCCCATTGATTAATAATAGAAAAAAAGGAGAGTGACATGACGCAACCTAAACTCAAACTGGCTGACGGCAATATCATGCCTCAGTTGGGCCTTGGCGTCTGGCAGGCAAGTAACGAAGACGCCGCGAGCGCCGTAGCCGAAGCATTAAAAACGGGTTATCGCGCCATTGATACCGCCGCCATTTACAAAAATGAAGAAGGCGTCGGCCAGGCGCTGCAATCCACCGATGTCCCGCGTGAAGAATTATTTATCACCACCAAGCTCTGGAACAACGACCAGAAAGAACCGCAGAAAGCGCTGGAAAAAAGCCTGAGTAAACTGCAATTGAGCTATGTGGATCTTTATCTGATTCACTGGCCGCTACCGCAACAGAACACCTACGTGGATGCCTGGCGCGGGCTGATTAAATTACAGGAACAGGGGCTGGTAAAAAGTATCGGCGTCAGTAACTTCCATACTCGTCACCTACAGCGGCTAAATGATGAAACCGGCGTCTTTCCCGTCATCAATCAGATTGAGCTGCATCCGCTGTTTCAGCAGCGTCAGCTTCACGCCTGGAACGCCACCCATCGTATTCAGACCGAATCCTGGAGCCCGTTGGCGCGAGGCGGCGCAGGGGTATTCGATCAACCGATTATCCGTAAACTGGCGACGAAGTATAATAAAACTCCGGCGCAAATCGTGATCCGTTGGCATCTGGACAACGGATTGGTGGTTATTCCGAAATCCGTTACCCCTTCCCGCATCAGAGAAAATTTCAACGTATTTGATTTCCGTCTGGATAAAGATGAGCTGGGCGAAATCGCCAAACTGGACAGCGGCAAACGCCTCGGCCCCGACCCGGACACCATGGAAAACGCCTGACGCCACGCCTCTCGCCGGCAAGACGGTTTTCTGTCGGCAAGTGGGTTAATCCGTTACCTGAAACTCATACACATCGCTACGGCAATAGATTTCACAGTATTCCAGCAGAGCGCCCTGAGCGTCATAGGTATGCTGACGGCTCAACAATAATGGCGATCCCAGCGGCACATTGAGATAGTCGGCCACGTCCGCCGGCGACGCCACCGCTTTCAGGCGATAGCGTTTTTTATCCGGATAAATATGGCGTTCCGCCCAATATTGGTACAGAGAATGCTCCAGCTGTCGCGGTTCCGGTAATAACGCCAGCGGGATCCATACGGCTTCCAGCGATGCCGGTTCGCCATTAATTAACCGCACGCGCCGTAAATGCGTGACCCATTCGCCTTCGGGCAAAGACATTTCTTCGGCAATTGACGCAGAAAGTTTTATTCTGCTCCTTTCCAGCCAGAGATTGCCCGCCACGCCACCGCTCCGCAACACCAGCGAGGTGAAACCGGACTCGTCTTCGTCCAGCGAATAGCTCAAATGCTGGCTGACTCTGGTGCCGATACCCTGCTGACGAACGATTAGACCGCTCTCTTCCAGTAGCGCCAAAGAGCGGGAAACGGTTACGCGAGATAAGCCTGTTTGTTGCGCAATGGCCCTTTCCGCAGGCAGAAATTGGCCGGACAGCTCTTTTCGCCGCTTAATTTCCGCTTTCAGGAGCGCGGCAAGCTGCATATAACGAGGCGCGGCAGACGGTTCGGCCAGTTTATCTCTAACCAGAAGTAGTAATTCCTGCATATTGCAGCCTTTTTATTGTTTTACGCTGCGTTCAGCATACGCGATAGTTAAACAAAAATGTTGAATCGATTAAGTTGTAAAGCAAAATTTATCGGACTGGTATTGGCATATTATAGGTATTAAATTGGACTTGCACCTATGGATTGATTTTCGTAAACTCGTGCCCTCAATGCCAACACCAGGGGCATTAATTGACCACGCCAGATCCCCGTCACATCGCGTTTGAAAGCCCTATGGGAAACGATGAGTGGCGCACCAGGGACTTCATTAGAAAATATACGCAGGAGCGGGTTCCAGCATGTTCCGGCTGGCTCCAATAACAATAGCGCCGCGGTTGCATTGACCGCAGGCGACTAGATTGATAGCCCCATCCAGTTACCGGCTTAATGGATGGATACCGATAACGCGGTCAAGCCAGAGGTTTTGTTCCGTTCTGGACTGACCGCATCGGCGCTTCTGATAACAACGCCGTCGCGCCTTCCCATGCCCAACGCCCCTGAATTTCCGGCGTTATACCCTATTATCTGCTACGCTTGACGGCGGTACGGATACTGTGGCGCCATCATCACCGTATAGATGGCACATGAAATGGCATTCGTGCCTTCCCAGCGACATGGCTTACCCCGTTCAATCAAACCATTTGATTGATTCTTCTTCGTTTTCCGCCATTCGTTATTCGTTATACGCCAAGGCTAAAAAGGAGCAAGCCGACATGGGTGAGGTACGACAAAATCAAACCAGCGCCGCGCAACCACAGAACAAAACCTGGAAAGTGGAAAATGCCGGTATCGATCGAATCCCGGAAGCGGAACGCACCGGTAAGCCACTGGAATTATTTTGGATCTGGTGTGCGGCGAATATCGGCATTCTCGGCATTGTCTACGGCGCCATTATCGTGTCGTTCGGCCTTTCTTTTATTCAATCCATCCTTGCCGCGATTCTCGGGGTGGCCAGCTTCGCGCTGGTCGGTTTTACCTCGTTTGCCGGTCAAATCGGGCGCACCGCCACCCTGACGCTCTCGCGTGTCATTTTCGGCCTGAAAGGCAATATCGCGCCGACCGCCTTCAGTTGGTTCACATTGATGGGATGGGAAGCCGTCAACCTTATCACCGGCACACTGACGCTATCCGCCCTGTTCGAGGCCGTGGGACTCAGCGGCGGCGCCATACTGACCGCGGTTTGTTTGCTGCTTTTCGGCGGTCTGACTATTGCCGTCAGTATTCTGGGGCAGAACACGCTGATCCTGCTGCAAAGCTGGATCACGCGAATCTTCGGCACCATGACGCTGGTGGTGGTGATCTATATTCTGTTCAACACGCCGTGGCACAAGGTGCTGTCGCTGCCATCCGGCGACTGGCTGAGCGGATTCCTTCCCGCGGTGTCGGTCATTGCCGCCGGTACCGGCGTGGGCTGGACGATCGCCGGCGCGGATTACAGCCGTTATCAGCGTCCGTCAACCCGCCGAGGCAGCGTCTTCGCCGCAGTCGTGGGCGGCGCCGCCCTGCCGTTGATACTGCTGATGCTGGCCGGTATTCTGCTGTCATCCCAATTGCCCGAGCTCTCCAGTTCGGCTAACCCGATCGCGCTGATTGGTACGGTGCTACCGACCTGGATGTCCGTTCCCTATTTATTGACCGCCACGGCCGGTATTATCACGATTGCGGTATTGAGCCTCTATTCCGCCAGCCTCAACCTACTGACCATCGGCGTAAAGGTACGCCAGTCGATAGCGGTAGCCTTTGACGCCGTGCTGGTTGTGGGCGTCGCCATCTATGTGCTGTTTATCTCCGGCGATTTTCTGACGCCCTTTATCTCCTTCCTGATCTTCTGCGGCCTGTTTCTCGGCCCCTGGTCTGCGGTGTTCATCCTCGATTATTTCCTGGTTCGCCGCCGTCACGGTTACAACGACGAACTGCTCTTTGGCTTAAACGGCAAGAACCTCGGCGTACGCTGGGTACCGCTATGTTGCTGGCTGCTGGGCGCCATTGGCGGTCTGATGGTGACCAAAACCGGTTTTATCGACGGGCCGCTGGCGATAGGTATTTTCGCCAATTCCAGCTTAGGCCTGTTTATCTCGTTCGCTATCAGTCTGGCGACCTACTGGCTTTATCTATTGGTTAAACCACAAGAGACGCTGATATGAGGACATTTACGCCTGACCGCCCGGTGGTGGTGGTTGGCGGCGCCTGTGGCGATATGCTGCTGGCGCTGCCGCGTCTGCCGGTCAGCGGCGAAGATATCGAGGGCCAGGATCTCGGCCAGCAGATTGGCGGTTGCGCATTCAACGTGGCGCGCGTGTTGCATCGTCTCAACGTGCCGATCGTCAACGGGATGCCGGTCGGTAATGGACCGTGGGGGAAAGCCGTCGAAGCCGCCATGACGGAAATGAATCTGCCGGTCTTATTGCGCAATACGGAAATGGATAACGGCTGGTGCCTGGCAATGACGGAGCCTGACGGCGAGCGGACCTTCATCGGCATCACCGGATGCGAGGCCCACTGTAGCCGGGAAATGCTGCAACAACTGGCGATGCCGGACCACGCGCTGCTGTACGTTAACGGTTATGAACTGTTCGGCGAAGGCGGACGGGCTTTGCGCCAATGGACGCTGGCGCAGACGCAACAGAAGCTGATCGATTTCGGCCCGCGTTTACCCTTTATTCCCGCCGAGTTTATCCAGGCGCTGGCCGGCAGCAACGCCATCCTGACGCTAAACCGCGATGAAACGCGGCTGCTATGCGGCGAAGGCGAGAGTGTTTCACAAGCCATGCTTTACGCGCGGCGCAACGGGTTAACGCTGATTTGCCGCCTGGATAAGGAAGGCGCCTGGATTTGCCCGCCGGACGGCGAACCCACCGCCGTTGCGGCCTATCCGGTGCAGGTTGTCGATACCATCGGCGCCGGCGACGCGCACAGCGGCGGTCTGCTGGCGGGCCTATCCGCCAACTGGCCGCTACGCGACGCCGTTGACCTGGCGAATCAGGTGGCGGCCTGCGTCGTCGCCGGTCAGGGGGCGGCAGGCGCGCCGGACTGGAACACGCTGCGCCGCTATTTTCCGCATTCCGGCCTGGCGTAAAAAGACGTTTCAGCCCTGATTAGGCCGGGCAAATCATCAGGCCGAAGGCTGAACCACCAGTTGCCCGGTTGAACCGTGATCGGCCATCTCTAGCGTCTGGCTGTAATACAGGAAAGGGAAAGCCTGCGATGACAGCTGGGAAAAATAGACCAGCAGTTCGACATCGTTATCCACCCACACCGTGTCCTTCCAGCCGCTATCTTCTACCGGCACCGCTCCCCCGTTGACGCTGCGCACCAAAAACTTCACCCCTTGAATATGGAAGGGCTGCGGGGTATCGGCATGAATAATCCAGCGTTCACAGCGGCCCTGCTGGGTCTGAACATCGATGCGGGTCATATCCCACATGGCGCCGTTGATACTCGGCAAACTGTCGCCCAGACGGAACTCTCGCGTGCGGCTGATGCTGCCTTCGATAATATTATCCGCCAGCAGACGCATCGGCAGATTATTCGTCACCAGCGGCAGTAATCCGGTCGGCTTAAGCGTTAATACCTGCGTGGAAATCAAAATGCTGGACGGCTCAAACAGCCCGCGCAGACGATCTAGAATCCCGGCCGATTCGCCCGCCGTCAGCGTAACCTCATCGCCCTGCGACATATCAATCAGGATCTCCCGCCGCTCGCCGGGCGCCAGGGAGATCTGATTAATCGCCATCGGCGCTGGCAGCAGCCCCTGATCGCTGGCAATCACGTGCATCGGCCGGCCGTCGCTCATCCGCATCACATAGCGGCGGGAATTTGACGCGTTCAGTAGCCGTAGCCGCACCCAGCCGCGGGACACCTCGACATAGGGGTTCCGGGCGCCGTTAACCAGCAGCGTATCGCCGACAAAACCGTCGCTGCCCGCCGGGTTATAAATCGGCACGCCAAAGCTATCCAGGCGTTTATCCTGAATAATCAGCGGAAAATCATCCACGCCATAATGATTGGGAATAGGTAAGGTTTTAGCGGTGCTGTCTTCCACCAGCCAGAGCCCCACCAACCCGTTGTACACGTGCGGCGCCATGCGGTTTGGCGTGTTGGCATGATACCAACAGGTGGCGGACGGCTGACGGATCGGCAATACCGGCGACCAGTCCATCCCCGGCGATATCATGCGCGCCGCGCCGCCCATTAGCGAACCGGAAACCTGTAATCCGCTGATGGTCATGGATACCGGCTCATTGAGCCGATTATTGTAAATCAGTTTCACGTCATCGCCGTCGAATACCCGTACCGTCGGTCCCAGATAACGGCCGTTAATGCCCCAGACCGACGTTTTACGGTCATCGGTGAAAGCCCAGTGGGCCCGTAGCATCGTCAGAAACAGAGGCTGTCCCCTACGCGACTCCAGCAATGGGGGGATCGGTAAGGCGGTTGGTATTCCGCCGGTCGCCGCCAACAATGGCTTACTCCCCGCACAACATAATGCAAAACCCGATGCCTGAATAAACTGACGCCGGCTGAGTGACATAGCGACTCCGTAAATCGATTAAACCGTATAAAAGATTTAACTTCCGATTGGTCATCTGGAAGAAAACAAATATTCAGACTGCGAACCCACGTTTTCAGATCCCATCGGCTCTCATCCAAATTGCCTTCGTCGTTTCTGCAAGAACACCGGCCGCGTTTTTAAACAGACCCGGATAACAGGATCCAGGGATCGGCTCCTCATCTGGCGACAGGAACGACATATTTCTATTAATCTGTGTTTGTTATCAAGCTCACATATTAAGCCTGAAAAGATTACCCTCTGCCAAGAAGCAGAGGGGGCTGGCATTTTGAATTATTTTTTTTCTGCTGCGTCGCGTTCTGCGACTTCCGCATCCAACTGCGCCAGTTTGGCGGCCATCAGCTCATGACAGTGTGTAGCCAGCTCGCGAACCTGATCTTTACCGTAGGCGCGGGTATCGATCGGCGGCAACATTTCTATGATGACATGACCATTATTCCAGCGGTTCAGTTTTATTTTATTGCTGGTCGTGGAAACGCAAATCGGGACAATGGGCACTTCCGCGCTGATGGCGGCGTGAAAGGCTCCCGTTTTAAACGGCAATAGCCCGCGTCCCCGGCTGCGCGTGCCCTCAGGGAACATCCAGATAGAAATATTTTTCTCTTTGATATGTTTGACTACCTGAGCGATGGTGCCATGCGCTTTGGCCCGGTTGTCACGGTCGATCAGCAGGTTTCCCGTCAGCCAATACAGCGGACCGAAGAAAGGGATCCACAGCAGGCTTTTTTTACCCACGGTAACCGTGCGCGGCTGTACCACATTCGAGGCGGTGACCATATCGTAATTATTCTGGTGATTCGCAATATAAATGCAGTTGCCGTAATGCGCGGCTTCTTCCGGGATCCGCACCTCTACTTTTAGACCAAAAACCACCGACAGGCGACCAAAAAGGTGGCCGAATGTCGAAACGTGACGTGGATTTTTCGGGCTGAAAAGACAGTAAATGGATCCAAAAACACAAACCAAAATCGAAAAAACAATCACCACAATAAAACGAAGAATGAATAACATAACAACCTCATTAGCCAACTGCCGCCGCTAGTATAGCTATTCTGCTACAAAACACACGGTGATTCCTTTTACAGAATGGCCGGTTTTCCGCTGCCGTTAGGCAGCGGATCGGCGATCGCTCGGGCAGGATAAAATCCGAAGGGTGCAAGCCCATCGGGGAAAGCGCAGCCTTATATTGCTCATCGCGCTTTCCCCGCGGCTGGGTGTTTACTCTTCGCTGCCGCCGTCGCCGATGCGTTTCGGCGCATCGACATCAATATGATCGATACGTTGCAGGCCGCGTAACAGAGTTCCCTTTCGTCCGCGTTCGGACTGGTATTTCTGTAAGTCGTTCGGGCGCAGAGTCAGTTTACGTTTACCGAAGTATAGCGTTACCGATGCCTGCGGAGGCAACAGCAGCAGCCAACTCAGACGATCCTTGCCGCTGGCGAAATCCGCTGACGAAATAGACACAATCTTATTACCCTTGCCTTTCGACAACTGCGGCAAGTCAGAAACCGGGAACAGCAGCATCCGCCCTGCGGCCGTGATCGCCAGCAAGGTATCGTCGTCACCGTGGATCTCAAGCGGAGCCAGCGCCTTGGCATTGTCCGGCAGGGTGATGATGGCTTTGCCCGCGCGGTTACGCGCCACCAGATCGTTAAAGGTGCAGACAAAACCGTAGCCGGCGTCAGAGGCCATCAACAACGGCTGATCGTCCGTCGCCGCCATCAGCACATGCTCAATGGTCGCCCCTGGCGGCGGCGTCAGCTTGCCGGTCAACGGTTCGCCCTGACCGCGCGCGGAAGGTAAGGTCAACGGATCCAGCGCGTAACTGCGGCCGGTCGAGTCGATGAATATCACTGGCTGATTGGTTTTGCCACGCGCGGCGGAACGGAAGCTGTCGCCCGCTTTGTAACTTAACCCGGATGGATCGATGTCATGCCCTTTGGCGCTGCGCACCCAGCCCATTTCCGACAGCACGATGGTGACCGGCTCTGAAGGCACAAAGTCATGCTCGCTCATCGCTTTCGCTTCAGCGCGTTCCTTCAGCGGCGAACGGCGATCGTCGCCGTAAGCCTGGGCATCCGCCTGGATTTCTTTTTTCAGCAGGTTGCTCAGCTTACGTTCGGATGCCAGCAACGCCTGCAAATGGTCGCGCTCTTTCGCCAAATCATCCTGTTCGCCGCGGATTTTCATCTCTTCCAGCTTGGCCAAATGACGTAATTTCAGTTCCAGGATCGCTTCGGCCTGCGTTTCGCTCAGGCTGAACTGGCGCATCAATACCGGTTTGGGCTCATCTTCGGTACGGATGATGTGGATCACTTCATCAATATTCAGGAATGCAATCAGCAACCCTTCCAGAATATGCAGACGTTTAAGCACCTTCTCCAGACGGTAATTCAACCGGCGGCGCACGGTATCGCGGCGGAATGCCAGCCATTCGGTCAGGATCTCGACCAACCCTTTAACACCGGGGCGGCCATCCAGACCGATCATATTCATATTGATACGGTAGCTTTTTTCCAGATCGGTGGTGGCGAACAGATGGTTCATCACCTGATCCAGATCGATACGGTTGGAACGCGGCACCAGCACTAGACGCGTGGGGTTTTCGTGGTCCGATTCATCGCGCAGATCTTCAATCATCGGCAGCTTTTTAGCGCGCATCTGGCTGGCTATCTGCTCCAGCACCTTGGCGCCCGAAACCTGATGCGGCAGCGCGGTAATCACCACTTCGCCATCTTCTTTTTTCCAGATGGCGCGCATACGCACCGAACCGCGCCCGTTCTGGTAAATTTTGCGCACTTCATTACGCGGGGTAATGATTTCCGCTTCCGTCGGGAAATCCGGCCCCTGAACGTGCTGCAATAAATCTTCCAGCGAAGCGCCGGGTTTATCAATCAGCGCGACGGCCGCCGCAGCGACCTCGCGGATATTGTGCGGCGGGATGTCCGTCGCCATACCTACGGCGATCCCGGTGGTGCCGTTAAGCAGAATGTTCGGCAGACGGGCAGGCAGCATTTTCGGCTCCTGCATCGTTCCGTCAAAGTTCGGCACAGTGTCAACCGTGCCCTGTCCCAGTTCGCCGAGCAGGGTTTCCGCGTATTTGGACAAGCGGGATTCGGTATAACGCATGGCGGCGAATGACTTCGGATCGTCCGGCGCCCCCCAGTTCCCCTGACCATCCACCAGCGGATAGCGATAGGAGAAGGGCTGGGCCATTAATACCATCGCCTCGTAACAGGCGCTGTCGCCATGCGGATGATATTTACCCAATACGTCGCCGACGGTACGGGCGGATTTTTTGAATTTGGCGCTGGCGTTCAGGCCCAGCTCCGACATGGCGTAAATGATACGCCGCTGTACCGGCTTCAGGCCATCGCCGATAAACGGCAATGCCCGATCCATGATGACGTACATGGAATAATTCAGGTACGCATTTTCAGTAAACGTGTGCAGCGCCAGGCTTTCTGCGCCGTCATGCGTCATCTCACTCATTTATCTCGTTTCCTCACATCGCAGCGCGATTAGAACGCTTTCCGACACGCTTGTTTGGCGGGAATAGTACCTTATCCGGCGGGCTTCTGTCACAGAGAACAAGGGCTGGCGACCTTAACGGCCGCCGGCGATGCGGCACCGCCGCCCGAGATTCATGTCGGTAAGCCGTTTTCAGGGCATCGGCCTGTGTTTGCGCGGCGGTCAAAGCGATCTCTCATGCCTCTCGCCCTTTTCCTTCTCCAAATAGTTGACCATTCCGCCTAACGACAAATAATGACATCCAGAAGACACTTTTATTAAGAGTTTTTAATAAAACCACAATTGAAAAGACGAATGATAACTCTTAATGTTTGTTAATAATTCTCATTACGGTATTTCTGTGTTGTTACCAAACCCTGGCTTCATTTCTGCCGAAGTCTATTGCCCGCGTTACCATGCCTGGTCGCTGGAGTCGTCTATCAATAGAGTATCACTATGTTAATCAATAAGAATCTCAGAAAAATCATGCTCACCGGGATGTTGGCCGGCACGGCATTCAACAGCGCTGCCGCCGATAGCCAAACATCCACGCAAACCAATGCGGCCAGCGAATCTGAACACTCTGGCGATGTGATGACGGTTTATTCTCCCAAAGTTGAGAAAGAAGCCGGCACCAAAGTCACCATTACCGCCGACGACATGCAGAAAAATGGCGTCAACGATTTCAGCAATGTGATGCGCTATCAGCCGCTGATCAGCGCCAACGGCTCCGCCGGCGGCACCAGTTCCGGCAAAAGCGCCTATGACCGTGGCGGTTCCACCGGTTACAATATTCGCGGTCTGGACGCTAACCGAGTTTCCATTGATATTGACGGCGTTGAACTGCCCGCAGCCACCGACCGCGCCATCTCACAGACCAGCGGTCGCAGCCAACTGGGTACCTACGGCATCGGTCGCGGCGACTATCTCGACCCGTACATGTACGGCTCGGTGGATATCGAATCCGGCGCCACCGCTGTATCCAATCCCAATAGCGCGCTGGGCGGTTCGGTTTCCTTTACGCCGAAATCCGCCAACGATTATCTGAACGCCGACAAAAATACCTATTTCGGCTACCAGAGCGACTATGATTCCTCCAACCGTAGCTGGCACAACGGCATTACCGCCGCCGCCGGCGACGACTATCTGCGCGGCGTAATCGTAGTCAGCCGCCGCGACGGCAATGAAACCGAAAACCACAGCGACGCCACCGTTGACAGTAACCCGGCCAACTGGCATTCCGATGCGATACTGGCATCCGGTATCTGGCAGGCTACAGAAAACCATCAGTTGACCGGCACGCTAGACTACTATCACAAAACCAACCATACTCACTTCCCTACCTGGACTCAGGTTGGTCAATCAAGCTATGTTCGCGGCGGTACTTCGTACCAGCATAGCGAAACCCGACGCTATGGAGCCAGCCTGACGGATCGCTGGACGCCGGACAACAACACGCTGGCCGACGAGTTGAATACCAAAGTCTTCTACACCAAGACCCAGGCGCACGACTATACCTACGAAACAACACCGACTTATACCTGGACTAACTACGACACCGATACTTTCGGCCTGGAAACCAGCGCCATCAAGGATTGGGGCCGCCACAGCTTCAACTACGGCCTGAGCGCCCGTACCACCAAAGCGGAACGTCCGCTGACTCAGGCGGGAACAACTGCCGCCACGCTTGGTAAACCGCAGGCAGACAGCAATTTCACCAACCTGGGCGCATTCGTTCAGGACACAATCTCTTGGGATCTAGACGGGCACGACTTTGCGGTGGTGCCGGGGGTACGCTGGGCCTACCAATATGCCAAGCCGAAAAACCTATCTGACCTGATGACCAACAATGGCCTCATATCCTCATCTGAAGTCGATAACATGTACGGCACTATGATCGACAGCAAGGTGTTGCCGTCGCTGAGCCTCCTGTACAAAATCAAGCCGGACCTGACCACTTACCTGCAATACAAACGCGCAGCCCAGTTCCCCACCGCCAACCAACTATACGGCGCCTGGAGTCTTGGCTATGGCGGTACCGGTAGTTCCTACGCCACTCTGGGCAGCCCGGATCTGCAAACCGAAACCAGCGACAACTACGAGCTGGGGCTGAAAGGCCAACTGGTGGAAGGGGTTACCATTCATGCTGCGGCGTTCTACAACGACTACAAGAACTTTATCGGCATAACCCGTTATGCCTGCCCAAGCAGCCAATGTACAGGTTATCCAAGCAGCATCTCTACGGTTTATCAGTATGAAAACCGCGATAAAGCCTATATCTACGGCGGCGAACTGAGCGCCAAATTCAATCTGGGCACCTGGTTCGATCAGGTTGACGGATTGAGTGCTCGTCTGGCGTATGGTTATAGTAAAGGCGCGTCTAAATCTGATCTCGCTGGCGACGGCTATGTCGATCTGGAAAGCGTGGCACCGATGAAAGCCATCGTTGGCGTGGCTTACGACGATCCGAGCCAGATCTACGGCGCCGCGCTGACCGCAACTTTTAACAAGGGCAAGCAGGCTTCCGATACCTCTGGTCGTAAGGCCAACACGAACGGCGCCGTCGCTTCAAGCTCCACCGAGTATATGCGCGTACCCGGCTACGGCGTCGTTGACCTGACCGCGTATTACCGCATTTCTAAAAACGTGAAGCTGAGCGGCGGCGTCTATAACGTTACCGATCGTAAATACTGGGACTATCTGAGCAGCCGCAATATTGAAGCGCCTACCAGCACCGACGCCAGCACCGATAAGAACTACTACGATCAGCAGTTGGCTATCGCGCCCGGCCGCTCTTTCCAACTGGGCGTCAACGTCGATTTCTGATTAATGACCTACGGTGGAGCCGGTCTGGTTCCACCTGTCGCCGCAGGGATAAGAGCATGCACAACGCGCTTATCCCTTTTCTTTGTCACGCGGAACAGGCTTTCACGAATGCTCTCACTCACTGTCGGCTGGGAATGGGATTATTGCGCCACAGTCAACAGTGTTGTGACATATCCCCTATATTTCCGCCGATGAAAATCTGACAAACTTATCTGCTGTAAATCAGAACCCAATCCAGGCAAGACAAATCCATAAGCGAGTCTACGATGCATAACATATTGATTATTCATGCCGGTAAAGCATTTGGTCATTCCGGCGGCAAACTCAACAAAACCCTTACCGAAGTTGCGATTAGTGAATTACAGGATAAAGGCCTCGATGTGCGGGTGACCTGGGTCGATCAAGGCTATGACATCGAACAGGAAGTCCAGAATTATCTGTGGGCCGACGCCATCATTTATCAGATGCCCGGCTGGTGGATGGATGTTCCCTGGATACTGAAAAAATACGTCGATGAAGTTTTCACCGCCGGTCACGGCTCGCTGTATGCCAGCGACGGCCGCACCCGTTCCGACAGCAGTAAAAAGTATGGTTCCGGGGGCTTGTTGCAAGGTAAGAAGTATATGCTTTCCTTGACCTGGAACGCACCGCTGGAAGCCTTTACCGATCCGCAGCAGTTTTTCCATGGCGTCGGGGTGGACGGCGTGTATTTACCGTTTCATAAAGCCAATCAGTTTATCGGCCTGTCGCCGTTGCCGACGTTCATCTGTAATGATGTGATCAAATCCCCTGATGTAGAAAACAATATCGCCCGCTATCGTCAACATCTGGCAAAGGTTTTTGCCTGACGGAAATCACCCTCAACGACGGCGCAACGCCCGCCAATCAAAGCGGGTGTTGCGCTATTTTCTCACTGAGGAAGTCCAGAAAACAGCTAATCCGCGCCGCCAGCGGCGTATGTCGGTAATACACCGCATTAACCGGTATGCGCACATCCATCGTCTCCTCCGCCAGGATCTGCACCAGGCGCCCGCTGGCCATATCCTCATGCGTCATAAAATCCGACAGGCGGACAATCCCTTCGCCATGCAGCGCCAGCTGGCGCAGCATCTCGCCATTTGAGGCGGATATCGCCGGCAAGATGGGATAACAGTCCCGGTTACCGTCCTGCAGCGGCCAGTGATTCAGCCATTCCAACTGCGTAAATCCCAGACAGCTATGCTGCGACAGTTCCTCCACGCTCATCGGCGTACCGTGGCGGCGCAAATAGTCCGGGCTGGCCAGCACGCGTAAGCGGCTGCTTCCTAAAAAGCGGGCATGAATACTGGAGTCTTTTAAGATACCGATACGAATAGCGACGTCCGTATGCTGTTCCAGTAAATCGATAATGAAATCATCACTGTTCAGTTCCAGCATGATCTGTGGATAACGGCGGCGGAATTCGGGGATGAGGGGGATGATGACATGCTGCATAAAGGGGAAAGCCGCATTAATCCGTAACCGGCCGCAGGGTTGTTCATGGCGCAAGGCGACCTGTTCTTCGGCGTGCTCGACGGCGCGGATCACATCGCGCGCATGCTGAAGAAACATAATGCCTTCTTCCGTCAATGCCAGCCGCCGAGTGGTGCGCTGCAGCAGCGTAGTGCCCAACTTGCCTTCAAGACGACGCAACGCCCGGCTGATGCCGGACGTCGTCTGACCGAGCTGTTCCGCCGCCGCGGTGATCGATCCGGTATCGACCACCACGACAAAAGCCTGCAATTCCTCAAGCGTCACTTTCATTAACGTTTACCCTGCTATGACAGCGGCCACAAGCACACACGGTTTCCGCCCGGCGACAGGGACGGGAAGATATCGACAATCACTCCCCGACCGGCATCGGCGTCAGACTTCAATTTCCGCCTTGTCGCCTTTTTCCTGCAGCCAATTGCGGCGGTCTTCGGCGCGTTTCTTCGCCAGCAGCATATCCATGATAGCCATCGTCTGATCGATGTCGTCGTCGTTAATCGTCAACTGCACCAGGCGACGGGTGTTCGGATCCAGCGTGGTTTCACGCAGTTGCAGCGGGTTCATTTCACCCAGCCCTTTAAAGCGCTGCACGTTGGGCTTGCCTTTTTTACGCTTGAGCTGTTCCAGTACGCCCGCTTTTTCTTCTTCATCCAGGGCGTAATAGACTTCTTTGCCAAGGTCGATACGGTACAACGGCGGCATGGCCACATATACATGCCCGCCCTTCACCACCGAGCGGAAATGGCGTACGAACAGGGCGCACAGCAGCGTGGCGATGTGTAAACCATCGGAGTCCGCATCCGCCAGAATACAGATCTTGCCGTAACGCAGCTGACTCAGATCGTCGCTATCGGGATCGATGCCGATCGCCACCGAAATATCGTGTACTTCCTGCGAGGCCAGCACTTCATCGGAAGAGACTTCCCAGGTATTCAGGATCTTACCCTTAAGCGGCATGATCGCCTGGAATTCGCGTTCCCGCGCCTGCTTGGCCGAACCGCCCGCCGAATCCCCTTCCACCAGAAACAGCTCGGTACGGTTTAGATCCTGCGAGGTGCAATCGGCCAGCTTGCCGGGCAGCGCCGGGCCGCTGGTCAACTTTTTACGCACCACTTTTTTGGCGGCGCGCATGCGGCGCTGAGCGCTGGCAATCGCCAGTTCCGCCAGTTGTTCGGCGGTTTGAATGTTTTGGTTCAACCACAGGCTGAACGCATCTTTCACCACGCCGGAAACAAATGCCGCGCACTGCCGCGAGGACAGGCGTTCTTTGGTTTGTCCGGCGAACTGCGGATCCTGCATTTTTACCGACAGCACATAGGCGCAGCGCTCCCAGATATCGTCGGCGCTCAGCTTCACGCCGCGCGGCAGAATATTGCGGAATTCGCAAAATTCGCGCATGGCGTCCAACAGACCCTGGCGCAATCCGTTAACGTGCGTACCGCCCATCGGCGTGGGGATCAGGTTGACATAGCTTTCGGTCAACAATTCGCCGCCTTCCGGCAACCACAGCAGCGCCCAGTCCACCGCTTCGGTATCGCCGTCGATCGCGCCCAGAAACGGTTTCTCCGGCAGCGTGATCAATCCATTCACCGCTTCACACAGGTAATCTTTCAATCCATCCTGGTAGCACCAGCGCTGCTCGGTATCATTGACCTTATCTTTAAAGACGATCTCTACGCCGGGACACAATACGGCTTTGGCTTTCAGCAGGTGCGTCAAACGCGATATGGAAAAACGCGGGCTATCGAAGAATTTTTCATCCGGCCAGAAATGTACGCGGGTGCCGGTATTACGGCGGCCGCAGGTTCCGGTGACGGTGAGATCCTGCACTTTATCGCCATTCTCAAACGCCATGTCATACACCTGTCCATCGCGCCGTACCGTCACCTCCACCCGTGAAGACAACGCGTTGACCACCGAGATCCCCACGCCGTGCAACCCGCCCGAAAACTGATAATTTTTATTGGAGAATTTACCGCCGGCATGCAACCGGCACATGATCAGCTCAACGGCCGGGACGCCCTCTTCCGGGTGGATATCCACCGGCATTCCCCGGCCGTCGTCGATCACTTCCAATGACTGATCGGCGTGCAGAATCACATCAATCCGGCGGGCATGCCCTGCCAATGCCTCATCGACGCTATTGTCTATTACCTCTTGCCCCAAATGGTTGGGACGCGAAGTATCGGTGTACATTCCCGGACGACGGCGCACCGGTTCTAGCCCGCTGAGTACTTCAATCGAATCAGCGTTATAACTTGATTGAGTCATGGTTTGATTTAATTCGTTGTTTTAAATGAAAAATGATGAACGTTACCGATGTGCGCTTCTCACCAGAAAATGACCGACAACGTTCACCTGCACGCCGTCGTATCATCACGGCTGACACCCTGATGTTCAGTCTGTCGTGAGCCCCAAAAAATTCACTATGGGTGAAAAAAAGTGCTCGAATCCGACAAAGGCATGATTACCCCCTGATTCCACTGTTTGACGACAGTGGGTGTAATAGGCTACAGCCTGCCGATAATCCAGCACTTCATCCCCGGTCTGAACCAGTAGCCACAATAAGTCGGGCGACTCCAGCGGTTCAACCTGCATGACCTTCAGATCGTAAACGTGCCGAGACTCTAGCACATATTGTTCGCCGGTGTAGGGGTTCTGATATTCGCCCAAATAATCAAGCAATAGCTCAAACGGCTTTACCGCCGGATTCACCACCACGGCGGGTAGGGTAAAACACTGGGATAGCCAGGTGGCATAATAACCACCGAGCGAGGAGCCAACAATACCTAGCGGACGACCGGCACGCTCCATCACCAGCGACTCCATCATTTCAGCCGCATCAGCCGGATAAGGAGGAAGCTGCGGCACCAGCATCTCGATATCAGGATGCTGATGCGCCAGCCACGCCTTTAACGCCAGGGCTTTCGTTGAATGGGGCGTACTGTTGAAACCATGAAGATAGAGTAAAGCCGGCATCAGTAACCGTCCGAATCCATGTCAGGCAGGAATTCGCTGCCCGCCAGACGAAACACCTCGGTTTCCAACCTGCCGTCCGGCATTAAATCCAGATAACGCCAGCCCGGCGCGACATCGTCGATGGCGAAATTGGTGCAGTGCGGTTTAAACTGCACGCAGGTGGATGGCGTTGCCAGCAGGCGTTTGCCGTGCCACTCAAGATCGAGTTCCTGATGAATATGCCCGCACAAAACGGTGTTCACCAATGGATAACGATCCAGCACCGCGGCCAGATTGTGCGCGTTGCGCAAGCTGTGTTGATCGAGCCAGTTGCAGCCGGAAGGGTGGGGATGATGATGGAGCAATAGCAGAGTAAAACGATCCGGCTGGCTTTGCAGGCTACGTTCGAGCCAATCGAGCTGATAGTCGCTGAGTTCGCCGTGCGGTACGCCGAACACCTGGCTATCCAGCAGAATAATCTGCCATTTATCGCCCAACAGCACATGTTTGGACGGCTCAATCCCCTCTTCGTCCAGCGTATCGAACATCGCCGGCTGAAAATCATGGTTACCCGGCAGCCACACGCAAGGCGCCGACAATTGGCGGATCCCACGGGAGAAGTGACGATAGGCTTCCAGTGAATGGTCCTGTGCCAAATCGCCTGTCGCGACGATCAAATCGAATGCATATTGCTGCGCCTGGATGGCATTCAACACAGAGTGATAACTGCGATATGTGTTAACGCCAAGCAGTGTCTCATGCTCACCGGCAAAAAGGTGGGTGTCTGTTATTTGTAAAATCCTGATTCTGGCCCCACTCGCCACAGGAAGTGTCAACAGGCTTTCCAAATGATGGTGTCCTTGGTTACTTAAATCTGTCTAACAAACTGGGATCGACATCGAACCATACGCCAAACAATATTTTAGCCAATCAGCCAGAAACTGATTAATTTGATGCTTTTCGTCACGTTGATGTAACTTCTTATTCGGATAATCATAACGTGCCTTGAAGCGGAAGATCTGCTGACTGGCACACACTTCCGCAACCAGCGCGTCATGATATAACCTGACCGTCATCATGGGCAGGCTCCAGTAACTCACCGCCGGCGCGGTCTGCTGAATCCTGACCAAAGAGGTATAACGGGTCGATTCGAGGATAGTTAAGCGATAGACGGTATTATTGACGTGATAAACCGCAGTTTCACCGACTTCGTCGATACGGGGCAGCAAACGCCGTAATTGCATGAAATTGGTTTCGCATAGCCTCATCATTGCCGGGAAATCCGGGGTATAACGCTTCATAAATTCAATCCACCCACTCGTTTCTCAGTTTTTCATGGTGCAACGCCAACCATTGCAAGGCAATGACGGAAGCTGCGTTATCGATAATCCCTTCCTCAACCCACTGATAGCTCTGTTCACGACTCACCACATGCACCCGGATATCTTCATTTTCTTCCGCCAGGCCATGAATCCCTGCCGCGGTGCGGGTATCCACTTCCCCCACCATAACAGCCAAACGCTCGCTGGTGCCACCAGGACTGGCAAGATAGTTGACGATCGGCTGACAGCGACCGACGACCAGGCCGGCTTCTTCCTGGGCTTCCCGCCGGGCGACGTCTTCCAGGCTTTCCCCCGGTTCGATCATGCCGGCGACCAGTTCCAGCAGCCAAGGGGAAACGCTGCTGTCATAAGCGGCGATGCGTATCTGTTCAACCAACACCACTTCATCGCGCACAGGATCATACGGCAGCAGAACAACCGCATGCCCGCGCTCGAAGATCTCGCGGCTGACTTCATCACTCATTTCACCATTAAACAGGCGATGACGGAAACGATAGCGCACCAGCGAAAAAAAACCTTTATATAATTCTTCTCGTGCAATAATTTCTACGTCATCTTTATTAAAGGTGACAGGACTGGATACTGAAGACACCATAGTTCAACTCCTGTTCCGGGTATTGATGGAATCCATCATTGTATGGCGAAAATTCCAGTCATCATACTCGCTGTTGTTTGTGCTAGATTTACATAAAATCAGAATCTATCCCAGCGGGCATTATTACCTTAGACCGTTTTAGTACGGCAAGTGCAAACTGTATACGCATGAAAGCCCTGCGCCGCAGAGCCTAAATGATACGGGAGCCTTCCTGATAGGATAGATCCCAAAGATATGGCACATTCAGTTACCTCATCTTATTGGCAGATTCTGATAGAATCGGAAACTATTCGTCTTATAGACAGCGCTATCATAGAAACATTGCTGTACAACAAGGAACGCAAATGAAGAAATTGCTCCCTCTTCTCATTGGTTTGAGCCTGGGCGGTTTTAGTTTAATGAGTCAGGCGGAAAACCTGTTACAGGTATACCAGCAAGCCAAAAACACCAATCCAGACTTACGTAGCTCAGCAGCCACTCGTGATGCCGCGTTTGAAAAAATCAATGAAGCACGAAGCCCGCTGCTGCCGCAATTAGGTTTAGGCGCGGATTATACTTATACCGACGGTTTCCGTGATAACAGCGGCGTCAATAATGATGTCAAAAGCGCCTCATTACAGTTAACCCAAACACTGTTTGATATGTCTAAATGGCGCGCCCTGACTTTGCAGGAAAAGCAGGCCGGCATTGAAGACGTCACCTATCAGACTTCGCAGCAAACGCTCATCCTGAATACCGCAACCGCGTATTTCAACGTTCTACGCGCCATTGACTCGCTGTCTTATATCAACGCACAGAAACAGGCTATTTATCGCCAGTTGGATCAGACCACCCAGCGTTTTAATGTCGGCCTGGTTGCGATTACCGACGTACAGAACGCCCGCGCCGAGTACGATAGCGTCCTTGCCAACGAAGTGTTGGCTCGTAATACGCTGGACAACTATTTGGAAGTTCTGCGCCAGGTGAGCGGCAATTTTTATCCGCAGTTGGCGAGCCTGGACATCAACCGCTTCTCGACCCAGAAACCCACGGCCGTCAACAATCTGTTGAAAGAAGCCGAAAACCGCAACCTAAGCCTGTTGTCCGCGCGGTTGAGTCAGGATCTGGCGCGTGAGCAAATTCGTTACGCCCAGACCGGCCATATGCCGACGCTGGATCTGACCGCTTCCAGCAGCGTAAGCGATACCAGTTATTCCGGTTCGAACGCCCGCGGCAGTTCATATAACGACACGAACGCCGGCCAGAACAAAGTAGGGATCAGCTTTAACCTGCCGCTGTATAGCGGCGGCGCGACCAGTTCGCAGGTAAAACAGGCCCAGCATAGTTTCGTCAGTTCCAGCGAACTGCTGGAAAGCGCCCACCGCGCCGTCGTTCAAACCGTGCGTTCGTCGTTCAACAATATTTCAGCGTCTATCAGCAGCATCAACGCGTACAAGCAGGCCGAGGTTTCCGCGCAGAGTTCTCTGGACGCGATGGAAGCCGGCTATCAGGTCGGCACCCGTACCATTGTCGATGTGCTGGACGCCACCACGACGCTGTATAACGCCAAACAGCAGCTTTCCAGCGCCCGCTATGATTACCTAATTAATCAGCTAAACATTAAGTCCGCCCTGGGCACGCTAAACGAAAGCGATCTGCAGGCGCTGAATGCCACATTAGGCCAGCCGGTTTCAACCACGCCGCCAGTGGCCGACAACAACGGCGGCGCAGCGCGTCAGTAATCATGCGCCATACCGATTCAAGGGGAACGGGCTGTTCCCCTTTTTTGTTGTTTTTTCAAGCCGCCGCGACATAACGTCAGGAAATGCTCCCGACATTTTTTATCGCCACCCACCGATAAAGCGAGGCACCGCACAACCGAATGTATAGCAACGTAAAGAGTCGCCGGGTTACTGCCATTGGTGCTTTAAATTCAGGCGGCCTTCCCCTATTCTTAAGCGCAATTGTTAACAATTGGGCTTGATGCCTTCTCTCTGGGATTAACACGATGAAACGCACCAAAAATATCAATCAGGAAACGTTCCGTAAGGGATGGCGAACTTATCGCTTGGCTCCCATCGCGTTAGCGGTCAGTACGGTATTTGTGTTAGCCGGCTGCGAGCAGGCCGATGAAACGGTTTCGCTTTATCAGAATGCGGATGACTGTTCGCGCGCCAACCCATCCATGAGCGAACAATGCACCACGGCTTACAATAATGCGCTGAAAGAAGCCGAAAAAACCGCCCCCAAATACGCCACCCGCGAAGACTGTGTGGCAGAGTTTGGCGAAGCGCAGTGCACTCAGGCGCCGGCGCCCGCCCAGGCAGGCATGGCCGCGGAATCCCAGCAGAGCGGCAGCTTCTGGATGCCGCTGATGGCGGGTTACATGATGGGCCGGATGATGAGCGGCGGCGGTTACGCGCAACAGCCGCTGTTTACGTCAAAATCCCCCGCCAGCCCGGCTAACGGACAATTCGTCGACGCTTCCGGTAAAAACTACGGCAACGCCACCACGGGCCGCACCATCAACGTACCGAAAACGGCTCTGGCGCCCAAACCCGCCACTACCAGCACCATCACCCGCGGCGGATTCGGCGAAACGGTGGCCAAACAAACCGCGATGCAACGCAGCAGCGCCAGTTCCAGTTCTTCCCGTAGCATGGGGGGCTGAGGACACATTTAATGAAGCGAATTGAAATTACCGAACGCCCGGACTGGCGTGAAAAAGCTACGGAATTCGGATTCCAGTTTCACACCATGTATGGAGAGCGTTACTGGTGTGAAGAGGCGTACTATCAGTTCACGCTGGCGCAAATTGAAGAATTGGAAGATACCAGCGCAGAGTTGCACCAGATGTGTCTGCAGGTGGTGGAGAAGGTCGTCGGCAGCGATGAACTGATGGCCAAATTTCGCATTCCCAAACATACCTGGGAATTCGTCAGACATTCATGGCGAACCAACCAGCCGTCGCTCTATTCGCGTCTCGATTTGGCCTATGACGGAAAAACGCCCGCCAAGCTGCTGGAGAATAACGCCGATACGCCAACTTCACTTTATGAAGCGGCATTTTTCCAATGGCTGTGGTTGGAAGATCAAATCAAAGCAGGGCAATTGCCGCAAACCGCCGATCAGTACAACAGCATTCAGGAAAAACTGATCGAACGATTTGAAGATCTCAGACTGAATCATGGCTTTGGCCTACTGCATTTCGCCTGCTGTCAGGACACCGCAGAAGATCGCGGCACAGTGCAATACCTGCAGGATTGCGCGCTGGAAGCGGGCCTGCCGAGCGAGTTTCTTTATATTGAGGAAATCGGCCTCGGTGAAAAAGGACAGTTTACCGATCTGGAAAATCAGGTCATTAGTAATCTGTTTAAACTCTACCCGTGGGAGTTCATGCTGCGCGAGATGTTTTCCACCAAGCTTGAAGATGCCGGCGTACGCTGGCTGGAGCCAGCCTGGAAGAGCATTGTGTCCAACAAAGCCTTGCTGCCCATGCTGTGGGAGATGTTCCCGGATCACCCGAACCTGCTACCCGCTTATTTCGCGGAAGACGCGCACCCCGAGCTGGAGAATTACGTCATCAAGCCGCTGTTCTCACGCGAAGGCGCCAATATTCAAATTGTGGAAAACGGCAGGGAGATTGCCGCGGTGGGCGGCCCTTATGGCGAAGAGGGCAAGATCATCCAGCAGTACCATCCCCTGCCCAAATTTGGCGACAGCTATACGCTGATCGGCAGTTGGCTGGTCAACGATCAGCCTTGCGGCATCGGCATGCGCGAGGATAAGGAATTAATTACTCAGGATTTATCGCGTTTTTATCCGCATATTATTCTGGACTAGCCATAACAAGGCACGGCTTTATACCGTGTCTTCAGGCTGTTGATAAAGCCAATGATTACTCGCCCCGCTAGTGGAGCTCGCCCCTTGGGCCGCCGCAAGCGGCGTTCAAAAACGCACGCGTTTTTGTAGGGGAAACACGAGGGGAGGTTCCCGTAGGGACGCCTCACCCCCGTGGTCGCCCCGGGTATCTCGGCTTAACAGACCGGTTTGTCAGCAAGCGCCTTGTTCGCGTTATCCCACCTGTACCGACAACATACTCAGCGAGCCCATTTCAATCCCGTCCACCGGAATGGTTATCGCTTCTTTACCGTCCCAGCATCCTAAAACGTAAAGCAGCGGCAGATAGTGGTCGGGCGTAGGATTGGATAATGCCGCGCCGTCATGCCGCATAAAGTTCACCAGCGGATGATCATCCCCTTGATAGGCCAGATTATCGCGGACAAACTGATTAAACGAAACCGCCCAGGGATAGGGCTCCGCATCGCCGTTCCATTTAGCCATACGCAGGTTATGCACCACGTTACCGCTGGCGACAATCATGATGCCCTCATCACGCAGGGCGCCCAGTTTCTTACCCAACTGATAGTGATACGCCGCGGGCTGTGTGCCATCTACGCTAAGCTGCACTACCGGGATGTCGGCTTGCGGATACATTTTTATCAGCACGCCCCAGGAGCCGTGATCCAATCCCCATTCACCGCGATCCGCCGCCACCGGGATCGGCGCTAAAAGTCGTTGAATTTTTTCGGCCAAATCAGGCGATCCCGGCGCCGGATACTGCGTATCAAACAGCGCCTGCGGAAAACCGCCGAAATCATGAATCGTCCGGGGCTTATCCATCGCCGTTACCGCCGTGCCACGGGTATACCAGTGGGCGGAAACCGCTACGATGGCTTTTGGCCGCGGCAATATTTCCCCCAGCTTCTGCCATGTCTGAGTGTACAGATTGTTCTCCAGCACATTCATCGGACTGCCATGACCGAGAAACAGTGCGGGCATACGGGAAGCGTTGTTCATCGCAGTATCCTTAGTAAAATATCAGCATCGTGCCACAGCATGTTATGGCAATCACTGTACGCCTTTTGCACATCAGAAAAACTCGGATATCTGTGATAAAGAACATCAATAAATTTGAAGGGATTGTGTAGGCATAAAAAAACGGTCAACGTGTATGGTGAAACACACGTTGACCGTTAAGCCGGGTTCTTTCATGAATAGCGTCGTGGACAGTCATTCATCTTTGCGCCTGGTTCGCACAGGCAAAAAAACCGCCGCAGCGGAATTTTATAAATAGAGTGGAGTTGACCGTTAAGCCGCGTTCTTTCATGAATAGCGTCGTGGACAGTCATTCATCTTTGCGCCCGGTTCGCGCGGGCAAAAAACCGCCGGAGCGGAATTTTATAAATAGAGTGGAGTTGACCGTTAAGCCGGGTTCTGTCGTGGACAGTCATTCATCTAGGCCAGCAATCGCTCGCTGGCTCAAGCAGCCTACCCGGGTTCAGTACGGGCCGTACCATGTGAACCCCTATTTGGCCTTGCTCCGGGTGGAGTTTACCGTGCCACGAACTGTTGCCAGCCGTGCGGTGCGCTCTTACCGCACCCTTTCACCCTTACCTGATCCCGCTTATGCGGGCCATCGGCGGTTTGCTCTCTGTTGCACTTGTCGTAGGCTTGCGCCTCCCAGGCGTTACCTGGCACCCTGCCCTATGGAGCCCGGACTTTCCTCCCCTCCACCTGTCTCCCCCGAAAGGGACGGCAGTGAAGCGGCGACTGTCTGGTCAACTCCGGCGCGGATTGTATAGTGTTTTACGCTACCTGTCATCCTTCCTGCTGGTCGAGCGCGTACTTATACAACGCATTTTTCTTAACCCCGTGTATTTCGGCGGCTAACGCGGCGGCCTTTTTCAAGGGCAATTCCTTCTGCAACAGGGACATGGTACGCAAAGCCTCGGCCGGCAACGCCTCGGCATCCGCTTTATGCCCTTCGACAATCAGCACCATCTCGCCTTTACGACGGTTCTCGTCTTCCCTCACCCAGGCCAGTAGTTCGCCTACCGGCGCGCCATAAATCGACTCCCAGGTTTTAGTGATTTCACGCGCCAACACAACATAACGCTGCGGTCCCAAGACGTCTGCCATGTCCTGCAAACTGTCCAGCAGCCGGTGTGTCGACTCATAAAAAATCAGGGTTCTCGCCTCTTCCTGCAACTCACGCAGCGTATCCTTACGCGCCTTGGTTTTTGCCGGCAGAAAACCCTCATAGCAGAAACGGTCTGAAGGCAGCCCGGCGGCGGAAAGCGCGGCGATCGCCGCACAGGCGCCGGGTAACGGCACAACACGGATCCCCGCCTCGCGGCAGCGGCGCACCAGGTGATAGCCGGGATCGTTAATCAATGGCGTTCCCGCGTCGGAAACCAGCGCGATACTTTGCCCATCTTGCAATTTCGCCAATACCGAATCCGCTTTTTGCTGTTCATTGTGATCGTGTAATGCGAACAGCCGTGCATTAATTGCAAAATGTTGTAACAACAGACCGGTATGCCGGGTATCCTCTGCAGCAATCAGATCGACGCTCTGCAATACGGCCAGAGCACGCTGGGTAATATCCCCCAGATTGCCAATCGGCGTAGGGACAATGTAAAGGGTGGATGCAGAAATGTCTGCTTGTTGGTCTTGATTCATTGTTTCATCCGGGTTGCCGATTTAATATTGAGCATCTTTAAAAAAAATCATTGGATACAGTATGCTTTCCTTTTGTTCCGTCCGTACTCAAACAGGGCGTATTCTCCCTGTATTGTTAGCGGCGCTGTTTCTTGCAGGCTGTCCAAGTCAGGCGCCGCAAAGCCCTCCACCTGAGATTCAGGGCAAGGCTGACGCTTCTGCCGATTATTATCTGCAACAGATGCAGCAAAGCGGCGATAGTAACAAGGCTGCCTGGCAATTACTCGCAATTCGCGCCTTATTGCAGGAAGGCAAAGTGCCGCTGGCAAGTCAGCAGTTTAGCGCATTACCGGCCAATTTAAGCGCTGCGCAGAAGCTGGAACAGCAATTATTGAGCGCCGAACTGTCCGTTGCGCAAAATAATATGGATGCCGCCAATACGGCATTAAGCCAACTGGACGTCAAGGCGCTCTCCGCCCAGCAGCAGCTTCGCTACTACGATGCGCAAATTATGGCGAATCAACGGCGCCCGTCGGCGACATTGCTGCGCGCCTATATTGCTCAGGAACCCTTACTGCAAGGGGGCTCCGCCCGCCAAGCGAATATCGACCAAACCTGGCTGGCGCTGGTGCAGATGACGCCGCAGGAGTCTGATTCAATACTGATCAATGCCGATGAAAACGTTCTGCAGGGCTGGCTCGATCTACTTAGCGACTATCAGGCCAACCGCCAGTCTCCCGACCAGCTAAAATCGGCGATTCAGGATTGGCAAACCCGCTACCCGCGCCATCCGGCGGCCCAAATGTTGCCGACGCAGTTGACGCTATTTACTGATTTCCATCCGTCGCAGGTCAGCAGTATCGCCCTGCTCTTGCCATTAAATGGCCAGGCGCAGGTGTTTGCCAACGCCATCCAGCAGGGATTTAACGCGGCGAGAAACGGTCAGGCCATGTTAACAGGCTCATTACCGCAAGCGGACGCCGCATCGGCCGGCGACGGTCAGCAAATCAATTCCCCGGACCAAAGCACCGAAGCCGCCGATAACCAGAACGGCCAGGATGATCAGAACGGGCAAGACGGTCAGCCGATTGCGCAATACAGCGACGAGGCTACCCCGGTAACGCCTCCCGCCGAGCAGTCGTCTCTCCCCAGCTCATTGCCGGTAAAAGTATATGACACATCATCGCAACCTTTAGCGAATGTGCTGGCGCAGGCGCAGCAGGACGGCGCTTCTCTTGTCATCGGGCCGCTGTTGAAAAATGAAGTGGAACAGTTGGCGACCAGCCAGTCTCCCTTGAATATTCTGGCGCTCAATCAGCCGGAACATGTGCAAAATGCCCCTAATATCTGCTACTTCGCTTTATCGCCGGAAGATGAAGCCAGAGACGCCGCCAAGTTTATTCATCAGCAAGGCAAACAGCAGCCGTTACTCCTGGTGCCGCGCGGAAACCTGGGCGATCGCGTCGTTAATGCGTTTGCGCAGGCCTGGAGCCAGCAAGGCGGCGGTCTCCTGTTGCAACAGCGCTTCGGCAGCACCATTGAACTCAAACAGGCGATCAACAGCGGCGCGGGTCTGAGCCTGAGCGGCCAACCGGTTAACCAGACATCCCAGACGCCGCCAGGAACAACCGTAGGCGATTTAACCATCCCGGCACAGGTAGAACCGGTGGTCAACTTATCGATGGGCGGTAATATCGATGCCGTTTACATCATCGCCACGCCTGATGAACTGTCGCTGATCAAACCCATGATCGATATGCGTACCACATCGCGCGCACGTCCCGCGCTGTATGCCAGTTCTCGCAGTTTCCAGGCAGGCAGCGGCCCCGATTTCCGTCTGGAAATGGAAGGATTACAATTCAGCGAGATCCCGCTATTGGCGGGCGCGAACCCAGCGCTGATGCAGCAGGTAAACAGCCAGTTCAAAAACGATTACTCACTGGCGCGCCTCTATGCGATGGGAATGGACGCCTGGACGTTGGCCAGCCACTTTGCCGAAATGCGCCAGATGCCTGGTCATCAGGTTGCCGGGGCAACCGGTATACTGAGCGCAACGCCCGACTGCGTGATCAACCGGCAGATGACCTGGCTGCGATATCGTCAAGGTCAGTTGGTGCCGGCATCCTGAATACTCGGGCAACCGGCGCGGATTATGAACAGCGGGCCCGGCGCTATCTTGAACGCGTCGGCTTGACCTTCACCGCCGCCAATGTCATGTTGCGCGGCGGTGAGCTGGATTTAATTATGCGCGACCGGCAAACCTGGGTCTTTGTGGAGGTTCGCTATCGGCGAAATGCCGACTTTGGCGGTGCCGCCGCCAGCGTCACCCGGCGCAAACAACAGCGGTTGCTTCATGCCGCCGCCGTCTGGCTGGCACAGCGCGGGAGCAGTTTTGATACGGCGGACTGCCGCTTCGACGTACTGGCGATTACCGGCGACCAGATTACCTGGCTTCCCAACGCCTTCAACGCGCAGGGATGATGCATGTCATAAACAATCCCAACGAGATTATACGGGGCATTTATCACGCACTGCGGCATACGGATAACGGATGAATGCCTCTGGCCCAGTCAGCGTACATATGGGCGCTAAGTTCATGGACTCTAATTAAAAGTAGGTTAATTCAACGTGCTGGATAGAATAAAAGTTTGTTTTACCGAGAGTATTCAGACGCAGATTGCTGCTGCGGAAGCCTTACCGGACGCCATCTCCCGTGCGGCCATCGTGCTGGTGCAGTGCCTGCTGAATGGCAACAAAATTCTGTGCTGCGGCAACGGCACGTCCGCCGCCAATTCCCAGCATTTTGCGGCCAGCATGATTAATCGTTTTGAGGCGGAACGCCCCAGTTTACCGGCGATTGCACTTAATGCCGATAACGTGGTCTTAACTGCGATCGCCAACGATCGGCTGCATGAAGAGGTCTACGCCAAGCAAGTTCGGGCATTGGGACAAACCGGCGATGTGTTGCTGGCGATATCAACCCGCGGAAATAGCAGAGACATTGTCAAAGCGGTGGAAGCGGCGGTGACCAGAGATATGACGATTGTCGCTTTAACCGGCTACGATGGCGGCGAACTCGCCGGGCTGCTCGGTCCACAGGATGTGGAAATCCGCATTCCTTCGCACCGTAGCGCCCGTATTCAGGAAATGCACATGCTGACCGTTAACTGCCTGTGCGATTTAATTGATAACACACTTTTTCCACACCAGAACGATTAAGGAGCACTACATGAGGATAAGTTCTGCATTTGCCGTGCTGTCTATCGCCCTCTTGTTACAAGGTTGTGTTGGCGCGGTAGTGGTTGGAAGCGCTGCTGTCGCCACCAAGAGCGCCACCGATCCCCGCACCGTGGGGACGCAGGTTGACGACGGCACACTGGAAATCCGTGTGACCAATGCGCTCGGCAAAGACGAGCAATTGAAAAAAGAGGCCCGCATTGTCGCTACCGCCTATCAGGGAAAAGTTCTGTTGACGGGACAGGCGCCGACGACCGAATTATCCGAACGGGCTAAACAGATTGCGCTCGGCGTAGATGGCGCGGCCGAAGTGTATAACGAAATTCGCCAGGGCAACCCCGTTTCACTGGGAACCGCCTCAATGGATACCTGGATCACCACCAAAGTACGTTCTCAGATCCTGGCAAGCGACACGGTTAAATCTTCCAACGTGAAGGTCACAACCGAAAATGGCGAAGTATTTCTGCTCGGCCTGGTTACCCAGCGCGAAGGCGCGTCAGCGGCTGAAATCGCCAGTAAAATCAGCGGCGTAAAACACGTCACCACCGCATTTACTTATCTGCAATAAGTCATGCTCCCACCCCAGCCGCCGATGAAAACATCCGCGGCTGGGGTCGTCAGCGTATTGGCCCTGTCCTATTCTCGCTTTCCGCAGGGATAACCGCGCAAAAGTTTTTTCAGCTGGCGGGATTTACCTGCCCATCGCGCCGTATCCGGGGTAAACCCTCCGCTTTGCTCGGATCCGGCCACCAGTAGGCGCTGAGGCTCAAATAATCATGTTTTGAACCGCTGGGAGGTAGGGATCTTTTCTGGGTGACGCAGGGATTCGTGATTTTCAGAACGCGATCGGCCTGCGCGAGCAATTGACGGTAAGCCAAACGCATTTGCGGTTTCGCCGTATGTTGCTGCAACTGTTGCTTCGCCGACGCCAGTTGGCTCGGCGCTAAAAAAGCGTAAGGCGTGTTCGCTTCATCAGCCGAACTGATTGTTGCAACGCCGCTCCATAGCGATGCGCTAAACAGTAATAAATAACGTAGCCGCGTATTTTCCCTCGCCACAACACCTTTCAGGACATTGCGTCGTGAGTCGTGAGTCATCCGGCATATCGCTTACCACATGAAACCGATTCAGTTTAAGCCATTTGCACGCAAAAACGCTTCGCCGCCGATCTGACGCATCTGGCGTAAAATCCATTGCTGGCGCTGAATCACGTACCCGGACGGCGCATTGACGCGAAAACGGATCGGATTTGGCAATACCGCCGCCAGCAAAGCCGACTCACTCGCGGTCAGCCTGCGGGCGGACTTATTGAAATAATGCCTTGAGGCGGCTTCCACACCAAAAATACCGGGGCCGAACTCCGCAATATTCAGATACACCGTCAGGATCCGCCGTTTGGTCCATACCAGTTCAACCCCGGCGGTAATTCCGGCTTCGAGACCTTTGCGCAGCCAACTGCGGCCATCCCACAAAAACAGATTCTTCACCATCTGCTGGGAAAGCGTGGATGCCCCGCGGATCCGCTGCGTATTACGCTCATTATGTCGCAGCGCCGAGTTAATGGCGTCAAAATCAAACCCCCAATGATCGGGGAATTTCTGATCTTCTGCGGCGATCACCGCCAGCGCCATTGACGGAGCGATATCATCCATTGCGACCCAGGACGAATGGGCGACGTAGGAAAAATCGCCGTTCAGCCATGCGCTGATCTGACGGTCGGCCATCACGGAGGAAAACGGTACCGGCAGAAAAGAAAACAGCACAATACCCGCCAGCCAGAGTCCCAATACCGCTAGCAGACACCGGACAATCAAGCGCTTAAAACGCATCAGCAGACCGTTACGGCGACGGCTCAATCTCATTCAATCAAGTCCAGCACGCGAGCGACCAGCTTGTCGATACCTTTTGCCGCTTCACTGATTGAGTTAGCTAACATGTAAGCGGGCGTGGTAACGACTTTGTGCTCTGCATCCACCACGATATCATCGACCGGGCAAACAACGTGAATCCCCCCCATTTCCTCAATGATTTCAGCAGTATCAATATCATTACCAATTGTAACTCTGAGTGGTTCGCCCAATAGCCTTGGTAACAGTGCGGGACTGATGCAAATAAAACCAATTGGTTTATTCTGCTTATAAATTTCCTGTGTGAGTAATTTTAAATTTTCATCAACATGACATGCCGCGCCCTGAGTGGCAAAGTCGCTTAAATTTTTGGCGGAGCCAAAACCGCCGGGTACAATCAACGCATCAAGTTGTTGCGCATCAGCGTCTGAAAGCGGTTGAATTTTTCCTCTGGCGATCCTGGCGGACTCGACTAAAACGTTGCGATTCTCATTGGTTACGTCACCTGTCAGGTGATTAACAACATCGGATTGCGGTTTATCGGGTGCAAAACAAACCGCCTCTGCCCCGGCCCTATCCAATGCAAGCAGCGTCAGCACTGCTTCATGAATCTCTGAACCATCATAAACACCACACCCGCTCAGGACAATGCCGACTCTTTTCATCATCTTTTCCCTCATTTCATTACATCAACTAATTGATTTTTTAATTGACAAACACTAATCTACATCACAGATTTTAATGATTCTTCTAACTGAAGTTTCCGCTTTTGCTATTTTGTTGCTTGATGAAGATGTAACATAATTAGGATATGCATATCCGCACTTGCGAGTTCACGAACCCTGATATCTAAATGCAGGTGCCCGTTTTCCCTGGTGTTGGCGCATAATTCGCGCACCCCGGCCTCGGTCGGGGTCATTTTTTTTCTGGCCCCCCCTTTTCGCATTCCCTTTCGATCCTACGCTTCATACGGTGAAACTTTGTCCCGGCGTTTTTTGCTCGCCACATCCCTGTGCCTCGTTCTTTGGGCCTTCACGGCGTGACGTTAAGAAACGTTCTTGCCGTTTTTTTCAGCCTCCGCCACCCAATCCTTCAGCACCTGAACATCATGACGCCAGTCATGCTTAAGTTCATCAATCCATTCCTGAACGTTATCCCACCAGGCCGGCAGTGTTGCCGTCTGTATCTGTTGGGCAATCTGTTGCAGATGGCGCAGCCCGACCGATCCCGCCGCGCCTTTAATCTTATGCCCCTCTTCAGTAATCCCTTTCTGATCGCGCGCCGTCATATTGGAATCGAGTATCGCCAGATACCCCGGCATCATTTGCTCAAACATATCCAAGCCCTGGTAAATCAATTTTGGCCCCACCAGCTCCAGATACTGTTCCAGCATCGCAACATCCAACAGGTCTTCGTTAATCGTTGCGCTCCCTTTTTCGACGGCGGGTTCCTCTGTACGGGGAACTTGGTAATCCCAATATTGTTTAATCACCGTCGTTAACGCAGGGACCGACAACGGTTTACTGAGCACGTCGTCCATACCGGCGTTCAGATACTCTTTTTTGTCTTTCAATACGTTGGCCGTTAACGCGACCAGCGGCGGCAATCGGCGATTGACGTAGCGCTTGCGGATCTCACGAGCGACATCCAGCCCCGTCATATCCGGCAGTTGAATGTCCAGCAACGCCAAATCAAACTCATCGGGATCGAACATATCCAGCGCTTCCTGACCGGTCATCGCCACTTCCACGCTGCTGCCCAATTTTTCCAGCACCGAGCGCGCCACCACCACATTCAGCTCAATATCTTCCACCAGCAGCACATGCAGCGCCGGCAACGGCATCTCATCGTCAAGCTCCGGACTGCTGAGCGAATCCTCAACGCTTGGCGCGGTAACCGTCACGGTAAAGCAAGACCCTTTGCCCTGAACGCTGGCGACATGAATATCTCCGCCCATGTTCTGCGCCAGACGTTTTGACACCGACAGGCCGATTCCCGTACCTGTCGCCGGTTTCCCGCCGTGCTGGTCTTTTACCTGATAGTACATGGCAAAGATTTTTTCCAATTCATCCGCCGGGATGCCCATGCCCGAATCCTCGACCTCAAAGCGCAGACAATCGCCCTTTTCATGCCATACGCGCACCACGATTTCCCCTTTCGGCGTGAACTTCACGGCGTTGCTGAGCAGATTCCACAATATCTGCCGTAGGCGGGTGCCATCGGTGATAATCTTCTGCGGCAGCGGTTGGTGCGGTTCCATAATCAACTTCAGTCCTTTCGGCTGAGCCAGCAGCCCGCCCAGGTTCTCCAGATCGACCAGAAATTCGGTGAAGTCTATCGGCTGGTTGTCCAACTGCACCTTGCGGCGCTCCTGCTTGTCCATTTCAATCACGTCGTTAAAGATGTTGCCCAGCGTAATCGCGCTGACATGAATGGTTTTCAGATACTTTTGCTGCTCGGCATCGAGTTGCGTATCCAGCAGGATGCGGCTTAATCCGACAATGCCGTTAAGCGGCGTACGCAGCTCGTGGCTGATCGTTGAAATGAAAGTGGTCTTCTCCCTGCTGGCGTTCTCTAACGCGTCCTGGTAACGCTTACGCTCCGTTATATCGCGCCCAAAGCCCATCAGCCCGTGACGTTTGCCCATGCGATCGTAAAAAGGAACCTTTCGCAGCTCAAAACAGGCTTTGCGCCCATCGGGATAGACCAGCCATTGCTCATACGTCAGCGAAACATTGTGGCGGAATACTTTCTCGTCCGTTTCCATCACTTTTTCAGCGATATCCGGGGGATAAACATCCTGCGGCGTCAGGCCGATCAGCTGCTTCTGGCTTTTGCCCACCAGCAGTTCCATCGCACGGTTGCAGCCAGAGAACTCTTTTTCTTCATTGCGGTAATAGACCAAATCGGGCGAGGCATCGAGAAAGGATCGCAACAATGCGGACTGTTGTTCCAATTCAATCTGCGCCTGCTCGCGGCGGGACATCTCTTCCTTCAGTTTGCTCACCACCCGCAGGCGCGCTTCTTCCGATTTGATGCGATCGGCGATTTCCTGATTAAGCTGAGCGATGTTTTCCTGAAGCTGTTCATTCAACTCAAGATCGCGGTGACGCATCTCTTCGAGCTTCGCCACCAGCTTTGACAAACGCTGACGCGACTCTTCAAGCTGTTCCACCACCACGGAAAGAAAATAAACCGCCCACGGGGTAATCAGTAACCCAAAAAAGACGGAACGAACAACGTCGATATTTTCCACTTTCCCGCTGAGCAGCAGGGTGACGGCCATCTGCACCACCATCGCCAGCAGCACCAACACCGAGGCCAGCAGCAGTGAAAAACGGACAAGACCCAGTTTTACCATTAAATCAACGTAGTACTGAGCTAACAGGCGGATTTGCTTCATAGTGGTTTCCTTAAGCGCGAACCACCGAATCATACCGTAAAATGGCGGCGCATACGGCACCGGCGCAACATATAGTTTGCCGGCGGTATTATAAATCCGCGTTAATGGCGAACGCCCCGCGGCGCTAACTAAATAGGCTGGTACAGATAAGGCGTGCCCAACGCCGAACCCTGAACGCCATGCTGCTGCAGATAGCGATCCAGTTCGACCATGCCGGTCCAGCGATTCTCACACCAGAGTGGAGCGAGCAACGTCGGGCGGCGGGCGCTGGCGGAAATGCGATGATAGATAATTTCCGGCGGCGTGCGGCGGATCATCTCGCCGGCGGTCGAGACATATTCCTCCAGCGACAGAGCGGGTAACCGGCCCGCGCGCCAGGCTTTGGCCATAATGCTGCCTTCGACGATGTGCAACGGATGGAGTTTGATGCCTTC
Source organism: Brenneria goodwinii (assembly GCF_002291445.1). Classification (NCBI taxonomy): domain Bacteria; kingdom Pseudomonadati; phylum Pseudomonadota; class Gammaproteobacteria; order Enterobacterales; family Pectobacteriaceae; genus Brenneria; species Brenneria goodwinii. The sequence continues at coordinate 3,818,438 of NZ_CP014137.1, forward strand.
CACGCCGGTTGCAACCACCCGATCGAGCGTGGAGAAACAGCGCTGCGCATCTTCGCCCGGCAGACCGACGATGAGATGACAGCAAACTTTCAAACCCCGTTCGCGGGCGCGCCGAACCGTCCGTTGGTAACATCCGAAGTCATGGCCGCGGTTAATCCGGTGCAGCGTTTTATCGCAGGCGCTCTGCAGACCGAGCTCCAGCCACACTTCATAGCCCTTATCGTGATAACCAGACAGTAAATCCAACACGCTATCCGGCACGCAGTCAGGCCGGGTGCCGACGCACAGCCCCACCATATCCGCCTGGGCCAGCGCCGCCTGATACATGCTTTGCAAGACATTAACTTCGGCATAGGTGCTGGTATAAGCCTGAAAATAGGCCAGATAGCGGCTGGCCCGGTTTATTTTCCCGGCCTGCGCGCTTAGCTGCTGGGCGATGCTGCGCTGCTGCATCTGTTCGTCGGCAAACGAAGCGACATTACAGAACGTACAGCCTCCCCGCCCCAGCGTACCGTCCCGATTCGGGCAGCTAAAACCGCCATGCAGCGTGAGCTTGTGTATCTTCTCCCCGTAACGGCGTTGAAGATTTCCACCAAACATATTGATTAATTTTTGTAATTGCATATTCTGATCAACCCTCTTGAGGAAGAGCAGCCTACTCCGTCAGCCTTTTGGCCGCGATGACGCCGATCAATCCCCCTCCCTTGATCAAAATGAATTATTATTCGCTTTTAGTGCAAATAAACTCATATTGAGGGTGATTAATTTTTCTTATCCGCTCTGCCGAACTTATTAGAAGATGACGGAAAAATGAAAAACAGTGTCATAAGTTAAAAAATTCAACAAAAGCAGTATAAGATTCCAAGAAGCAAAAATATGGCAGCATGTAGAAGAGACATTATGATATATGCATAGTGATACAGCTCACAGTTCAATCAAACCCAATAATCCCTCATTGGCATATTTTTACTAAAAAAATCATTAAGTTTCATAGGTATAACTAAATATTATTCCTTAATAACCTATATTGCATGGGTATTTGACCTGAACAGGCTTTCTCGCTAATTTGGGAATCCGCTGGAAGCTTTCCCGACAAGTTTTCGACTTGTCATATTTATGCAGTAAATGAAGACTCCCTCTAAAACAAGTCATTCATCACTTGTGAGACCGTCACGAGAGGCCAAAGAAGAGAGCGGCAGGTATACGCAGCTCAACGCCAAGGCGCCTTTCTCGCAGTAGGTTATGAGAGTCACACAGAGCCCGGGGAGGTTCACTATTATGTTGTACGATTCATCTCAAGAGAGAGACAACTGTGGTTTTGGATTAATCGCCCATATAGAAGGTGAACCGAGCCACAAGGTAGTGCGTACCGCGATTCACGCACTTGCCCGCATGCAGCACCGTGGCGCGATCCTTGCTGACGGCAAGACCGGCGACGGCTGTGGCTTATTACTTCAAAAACCCGATCGCTTCTTCCGTCTGGTGGCGGAGGAGCGCGGCTGGCGGTTAGCCAAAAACTACTCCGTCGGCATGATGTTCCTCAATCAGGACGAAGAGCTGGCCCGGGCCGCTCGCCGCATTGTCGAAGAAGAGCTGCAAAACGAAACGCTCTCCGTGCTTGGCTGGCGTGAAGTGCCGACCAATCCTGACGTATTGGGTGAAATCGCGCTGTCCTCTCTGCCGCGTATTGAGCAAATTTTCGTCAACGCCCCGGCCGGCTGGCTGCAAAGCGATATGGAACGCCGTTTGTTTATGGCGCGCCGGCGTATCGAAAAACGGATTGAAGACAAAGAATTCTACGTTTGTAGCTTCTCCAATCTGGTTACCATCTATAAAGGTTTGTGCATGCCGGCGGACCTGCCGCGCTTCTATCTCGATCTGGCCGACCTGCGTCTGGAGTCAGCGATCTGTCTGTTCCACCAGCGCTTCTCGACCAACACCGTACCACGCTGGCCGCTGGCGCAACCGTTCCGCTATCTGGCGCACAACGGCGAAATCAACACCATTGCCGGTAACCGACAATGGGCGCGCGCCCGTGCTTATAAATTCAAGACGCCGCTGATCCCCGATCTGCAAGACGCCTCCCCGTTCGTCAACGAAACCGGCTCCGACTCCAGCTCACTGGACAACATGCTGGAACTGTTCCTCAGCGGCGGTATGGATATTATCCGCGCCATGCGTCTGCTGGTGCCGCCGGCCTGGCAGAATAACCCGGATATGGATCCGGAGCTGCGCGCCTTCTTTGACTTTAACTCCATGCACATGGAGCCATGGGACGGCCCGGCGGGCATCGTGATGTCCGACGGACGCTACGCCGCCTGTAACCTGGATCGTAACGGCCTGCGCCCGGCGCGCTACGTCATCACCAAAGATAAGCTGATTACCTGCGCCTCCGAAGTGGGGATCTGGGATTACCAGCCGGATGAAGTGGTCGAAAAAGGCCGCGTCGGACCGGGCGAGCTGATGGTTATCGATACCCGTCACGGACGCATTCTGCACTCCGCCGAAACCGATGACGACCTCAAAAGCCGCCACCCGTATAAAGAGTGGATGGAGAAGAACGTTCAGCGTCTGGTGCCGTTTGAAGAGCTGCCGGACGATCAGGTCGGCAACCGCGAATTCGACGATGCCCTGCTGGAAACCTATCAGAAACAGTTTGGCTACAGCGCCGAAGAGCTGGATCAGATCCTGCGCGTGCTGGGGGAAAACGGACAGGAAGCCACCGGCTCAATGGGGGACGATACGCCATTCGCCGTGCTTTCCAGCCGCCCGCGCATTATTTATGACTACTTCCGCCAGCAGTTTGCCCAGGTGACCAACCCGCCCATCGATCCACTACGTGAAGCGCACGTGATGTCGTTGGCGACCTGCATCGGGCGTGAAATGAACGTCTTCTGCGAAGCGGAAGGACAGGCCCACCGGCTGAGCTTTAAATCGCCGATCCTGCTCTACTCCGATTTCAAACAGTTGCTCTCGCAGGATCGTCAACACTACCGCGCTGATGTGCTGGATCTGACGTTCGAACCAGAAAAGCAAACGCTGCAACAGACTATAGAAAAACTGTGCGACGCCGCCGAACACAAAGTACGCGACGGCGCGGTTCTGCTGGTGCTCTCCGACCGCGGGATTGCCGAAAAACGGCTGCCGGTGCCGGCGCCGATGGCGGTTGGCGCCATCCAACGCCGCCTGGTTGAAAAAAGCCTGCGCTGCGACGCCAACCTGATTGTCGAAACCGCCAGCGCGCGCGATCCGCACCATTTCGCCGTACTGCTCGGCTTCGGCGCCACGGCGATTTATCCTTACCTCGCTTACGAAACGCTGGCGCGGATGGTGGATAACCGCACCATTGAAAAACCCTATCGGGCAGTGATGCTGAACTACCGCAACGGCATCAACAAGGGGCTGTACAAGATCATGTCCAAAATGGGCATCTCCACCGTCGCCTCCTATCGTTGTTCCCAGCTGTTCGAAGCCGTCGGCCTGCATCGGGACGTTTCGACCCAGTGCTTCCAGGGCGTAGTCAGCCGTATCGGCGGAGCCAACTTCAGCGACTTCGAACAGGATTTGCAAAACCTCGCCAAGCGCGCCTGGCTGAAACGCAAAACCCTGGACCAGGGCGGACTGCTGAAATTCATTCACGGCGGCGAATATCACGCCTACAACCCCGACGTGGTCACCTCGTTGCAGAAGGCGGTTAAAAGCGGCGAATACAGCGATTACGAGCAATACTCCAAGCTGGTTAACCAACGCCCGACGGCGACCCTGCGCGACCTGCTGGCGTTGAAACCGCAGGAAGGCGCCGCGATCTCTATCGATGAAGTCGAACCCGCGACGGAAATGTTCAAACGTTTCGATACCGCCGCGATGTCAATCGGCGCCCTCAGCCCCGAAGCGCATGAGTCTCTGGCTGAAGCGATGAACAGTTTGGGCGGTTTCTCAAACTCCGGGGAAGGCGGTGAAGATCCGGCGCGCTACCGCACCAATAAGGTTTCCCGTATCAAACAGGTGGCCTCCGGCCGCTTTGGCGTCACGCCCGCTTATTTGGTCAACGCCGACGTCATTCAGATTAAAGTGGCGCAGGGCGCCAAGCCCGGCGAAGGCGGCCAGTTGCCCGGCGATAAAGTCACGCCTTACATCGCCAGACTGCGTTACTCCGTGCCGGGCGTGACGTTGATTTCACCGCCGCCGCACCATGATATTTACTCAATCGAAGACTTGGCGCAGCTGATTTTCGATCTGAAACAGATCAACCCGAAAGCCATGATCTCGGTAAAACTGGTTTCCGAACCGGGCGTCGGCACCATCGCCACCGGCGTGGCGAAAGCCTATGCCGATCTGATTACCATCGCCGGTTACGATGGCGGCACCGGCGCCAGCCCGCTCACCTCCGTGAAGTACGCCGGCTGTCCGTGGGAATTAGGTCTGGTGGAAACCCAGCAGGCGCTGGTCGCCAACGGTTTGCGCCATAAAATCCGCCTGCAGGTGGACGGCGGCCTGAAAACCGGACTGGACATCATCAAGGCGGCGATCCTGGGTGCGGAAAGCTTCGGTTTCGGTACCGGCCCGATGGTGGCGTTAGGCTGTAAATACCTGCGCATCTGCCACCTGAACAACTGTGCGACCGGTGTCGCCACGCAGGACGAAAAACTGCGTCGCGATCACTACCACGGTTTGCCGGAGCGCGTGACCAACTACTTTAAATTCATCGCGCATGAAACCCGGATGCTAATGGCGGAGCTAGGCGTGAGCCGACTGGTGGATTTGATCGGCCGTACCGACCTGCTGGTCGAGCTGGAGGGTTTCACCGCCAAACAGAACAAGCTGGATCTCTCCCCGCTGCTGCATACCGCCCAACCTCAGCCGGGTAAAACGCTGTACTGCACCGAGAGCAACCCGTCATTCGATAAGGGGCTGCTGAACAAAGAACTGCTGGCGCAGGCGTTGCCGCATGTGGAAGCGAAACAGAGTAAAGCGCTCTACTTTGATATCCGCAACACCGACCGTTCCGTGGGCGCGACCCTGTCTGGCGAAATTGCCGCGCAGTATGGCGACCAAGGACTGGCGAGCGATCCGATTAAAGTTTATCTCACCGGTACGGCCGGGCAGAGCTTTGGCGTCTGGAATGCGGGCGGCGTTGAGTTGGCGCTGACCGGCGATGCCAATGACTATGTCGGCAAAGGCATGGCCGGCGGCAGTATCGCCGTGCGTCCTCCGGTGGGATCGGCATTCCGCAGCCATGAAGCCAGCATTATCGGCAACACCTGTCTGTATGGCGCGACGGGCGGCAAGCTTTTCGCCGCAGGGCGCGCCGGCGAACGTTTTGCCGTACGTAACTCCGGCGCCATCACCGTCGTGGAAGGTATCGGCGATAACGGCTGTGAATATATGACAGGCGGTATCGTTTGTGTGCTGGGCCGTACCGGCGTTAACTTCGGCGCGGGTATGACCGGCGGTTTCGCCTACGTCCTGGACGAAGACGGCGAATTCCGCAAACGTGTTAACCTGGAACTGGTGGAAGTGCTGGATGTAGAACAACTGGCGATTCATGAAGAACATTTGCGCGGGCTGATTACCGAGCATGTACAGCATACCGGTTCGCAACGCGCAGAAGAGATCCTCGCTAACTGGCCGGCATGGGCATCGAAATTCGCCCTGGTGAAACCGAAGTCAAGTGATGTGAAGGCGTTGTTGGGTCACCGTAGTCGTTCCGCAGCCGAGCTGCGGGTTTTGGCGCAGTAAGAGGTCATCATGAGTCAGAATGTTTATCAATTTATCGACCTACAGCGCGTTGATCCGCCGAAAAAACCGCTGAAAATTCGTAAAATTGAGTTTATTGAAATTTACGAGCCGTTCTCGGAAAGTCAGTCCAAAGCACAGGCAGACCGCTGCCTGTCATGCGGTAACCCTTATTGCGAGTGGAAATGTCCGGTCCATAACTATATTCCCAACTGGCTGAAGCTGGCCAACGAAGGCCGCATCATTGAAGCAGCGGAGCTATCGCATCAAACCAACAGCCTGCCGGAAGTCTGTGGCCGCGTTTGCCCGCAGGATCGCCTGTGTGAAGGCTCCTGTACGCTTAATGACGAATTCGGCGCGGTCACCATCGGCAACATTGAACGCTATATCAATGACAAAGCGTTGGAAATGGGCTGGAAGCCGGATGTGTCCAACGTACTGCCAACCGGCAAACGCGTGGCGATCGTCGGCGCCGGGCCGGCAGGGCTGGCCTGCGCCGACGTCCTGGCGCGTAACGGCGTACAGACGGTGGTGTTCGATCGCCATCCTGAAATCGGCGGCCTGCTGACCTTCGGCATTCCGGCATTCAAGCTGGGAAAAGAAGTCATGGTCAAGCGCCGCGAGATTTTCAGCGGCATGGGCATTGAGTTCCGTCTGAATACCGAAGTGGGTAAAGACGTTCAGTTAAAAGAATTGCTGGCTGAATACGACTCCGTGTTCCTCGGCGTCGGCACGTATCAATCCATGCGTGGCGGGCTGGAAAACGAAGAGGCGTCGGGCGTTTATGACGCGCTGCCTTTCCTGATCGCCAACACCAAGCAGTTGATGGGCTTTGCAGCATCGCAGGAAGAGCCGTATATCACCATGCAAGGCAAGCGTGTTGTGGTTCTGGGCGGCGGCGATACCGCGATGGACTGCGTGCGTACGTCGATTCGTCAGGGCGCGACGCACGTTACCTGCGCCTATCGTCGTGATGAAGCGAACATGCCGGGTTCTAAACGCGAAGTGAAAAACGCGCGTGAGGAAGGGGTCGAGTTTAAATTCAACCTGCAGCCGCTGAGCATTGAGATCAACGGTTCAGGTGAGGTTTGCGGCGTCAGAATGGCGCGCACCGCGCTGGGCGCCCCCGATATCAATGGCCGCCGGCGCCCTGAAATCGTTGAAGGCTCAGAGCACGTACTGGAAGCGGACGCCATCGTTATGGCATTCGGCTTCCGTCCGCACAGAATGGAATGGCTGGCGGAATACGGTGTGGAATTGGATAAACAAGGCCGCATTATTGCACCGGAAGGCAACGAAAATGCCTTCCAAACCAGTAACCCTAAAATCTTTGCCGGCGGCGATGCCGTGCGCGGCTCCGATTTAGTGGTTACCGCGATTGCCGAAGGGCGCAAGGCCGCCGACGGCATCATGAACTACCTGGAAGTCTAATCCCGCCCATCCTCCCCTTCGCCGGGGAGGAATCTTTGCCATCGCGATATCGCGTAGAATCAGCGAGCGCTTTGAGCGTCGGTGTGGCAGCCATATTCACAGCGGTGTTATCCCGTATAGGATCCTGACGGCTACGCGAATTTAAATTTAAACAGAATGGGGCTTTCCCAGATATTCTCATGGAAGGGATTATTGAAACCAGCGAGACATTTCGCCTTCCAGTTCATCAAGCAACTGATAGCGGCGGCGGTATTCAGCCCGTTTCTTACTTGCTATGCTTTCAATGGGTTTACGGGGAATGCGCAGCGGTAGCTGAAAATATCCAGACGTCATTTTGCGCCCGCCGATAGATAACCAGAATTCATCATAATCAGCGTGCAATACGTCCTTCTTACTGCGATAACGCCAGTTTCGGTAAATATGACCGCCATTACCTACCGCGATAATTTGGTCAATGCCAAGATAATGCGCTAATGAACAAACGCCTTCCAGCGCCAATCGTTTGGGAAACAGTCCATAGCATGCCTTGGTCGTCTCATGAATTTCCGTGTGCGGCACTTCCTTATCCGCCCCCTGTAGACCACCGATGAATATCGTTGGCCGTTGGCCGTAATTCATCAGTATAAAGGTGATTTTCGCCAGAATAACTCCATCGGCATTACACGATAATAACGTCATTTCCCCCTCTCGGTTCAGATTAGAGAGAGAGGCCATTTTTAACATAACCTTATTACCCTGTTTATCCACGGCGTTACCAAGAACGGCAGGCTCTTTATTTAAGCATCCTAATAGCAGTTTCAAAGGCATGCGTTGTGTTATCAAGGTGTAATGATCACGCAATGCAAATAAGCATTCAAGTTTGCTCATTTTTACGGTCAGATACGGCCGGTGCAGTTTACAAGGTAAGTCGGGTTGTACATGCAGAATTTGCTCTATCAACAAATTGGATGCCAAAATATCCGCCAGACTAATAGTGAGGCGCCAATTAAATAGCGAACGGCATAGAAACTTCAAGCGGAATGAAAGTTTTTTCCATTCTTTACTTGGTATAACGTCGCCATTAACTAATGCAATCATTAACTGCCAACCGTTAGTGATTCTATTAGCCGGGAGTGGAACCACGAATTGAGACACGATAAAAACCCTTGTTTTATTAAAGAATAACGCTTGCACAGCGAGATAAATCATTTACGATACAATGAAAATTGTAAAAAAGTGGTCGTTATAATTTTCATCGAATAACAAAAATAAACCGGCCATGCTTGATGACATCATTATTCATCAACCCGTAGCCTTAATGCCTATCAACTTGATCGCCCTATTACAATCACCTTGTTCTAATATCTACATCCTTGAACAAGGTATCTAGAACAGCAATCAATATCCTTATCACTTTATTAAACCTTAGATTTTACAAGAAATGATGAAGATACTATCAAGATTCAATTAATTCGGTTTGGCATCTCTTCTCTATTAATACGGATGTAAGCCAACTCGTTATTAATGAACTGACGAGGAAAAGGCGGGGAAAAAACAAGATTAATACGATTAAGGCAACCGATAGTAATAGTTATTCTGGATTCATTTAATTTTACATTTTCTATTCTTAGAAAGAAATCGTATCGTTAAAAACGAGTTAATTGCTTCTATCAGCGTTACCTCTCCGGCGCCGCTATTTCTTGCAAAAGAGTCAGGGCCAATGCATTTTCAAGCGCCTGCAACCGAGTAGCGCCACCATCGCTCGTCAAATAATCATTTTTTGGCGATCGTCCGCTCTTCCGACATTGCCGTCACGGATAGACGAAAAGTCTTGAGCGAAGGCGAATTGAACGACCTGGCAGTAGAATCTTCTGTTTTATCTGAATCGCTCCCAATCAGGCAATATCTTGAAATATTATCTCATAAAATTACCATTAATCATCATAATCAACTACTTGGAATCTTCTATTATAGTGTCTAATATTGCCATATACATTTAGATCGATATTAACTATAACTTTAATTTATTTTAAGGAGATCACATGGCAGTTAAAGTAGCGCTTGTCACTGGTGCAGGTCAGGGAATTGGTCGTGCTATCGCGCTGCGACTGGCAAAAGACGGCTTTGCCATTTCCGCGGTAGATTACAACACAGAGACCGCCAAGAACGTCGCAGAAGAGATTAATAAAGCCGGTGGAAAAGCTATCGCCATTCAGGCCGATGTTTCCGATCGTGATGCGGTTTTTGCCGCGGTTGCAGAGACGCGGAAACAACTAGGCGACTTCAACGTTATCGTCAATAATGCGGGTATCGCGCCCAATATGCAGTTTGAAGTTACGCCGCCGGAAGTGATTGAACGCGTTAATAAAATCAACGTTAACGGCGTTATCTGGGGGATGCAGGCCGCGATTGAAGCGTTTAAATCCCTTAAGCACGGCGGCAAAATCGTTAACGCCTGTTCACAGGCCGGTCATCTGGGCAACCCCGACCTGGCGGTTTACAGCGCCAGTAAATTCGCCGTTCGCGGCCTGACGCAGAGCGTCGCGCGCGAAGTGGCGAAATACGGCATTACCGTAAATGGTTACTGCCCTGGAGTGGTCAATACGCCGATGTGGCGCGAGCGGGATCGCATCGTTTCCGAAGAAGCGGGCAAACCCGCGGGTTATGCTACAGCCGAATTCGCCAAGCAAATCACGCTGGGCCGTCTTTCCGAGCCGGAAGATGTGGCTGCCTGCGTGTCTTATCTGGCCGGCCCCGACTCTGACTATATGACCGGACAATCCTTACTGATCGATGGCGGGATGGTGTTTAGCTAATCGCCGAATCGCATACCGATGCGTAGCCGGGCCTCTGCGCCCGGTTGTTCCCCGCCGGAACAACACTAGGTGTTGTATAAATTCACGATCTCCTGCTCTGTCATTTCCCGGGTTTTCTCAGCAAACGAGTAATAGCTGGGCTTTTTGTCGATATAGATCTGAGCAACCAGTTTTTTCTCGGCATTCCCGTCAAACAGTCCAACCGGTACGAAATAGGTCTCTGGCGAGAGCAATTTAAAGAACAGGTGTGTGCCGCATACCTTACAAAACGCCCGCTCAGCCCATTCTGAAGAGCGATATGAAGTGATATTGGCTTCACCTTCTATCGATATATCGTGCTGGCAATCAACCGACATCAAAGGCCCGCCGCTCCACTTTTCACACATACCGCAATGGCAGGCGGTTACCTCTTTAATCGCTTTCGCGGTCGAAATCGTCACGCCGCCGCATAAGCAAGTTCCCTTATAGATCATAACTTCCTCCGTCACAAAAATGCACAAGACTCTACGATGAATCCCAGCAAAACATGCGCTGATTCAGAATGTAAAAAGGGCACAATCAATGTGCCCTTATATCAGTGTGATACGCTATTTAACAACCCGCAACGAGGGTCTTCCCCCTTTGGGGGGCTGGGGAGGATCGTCCTCAGGATTATCGCCTTCATCCGTCACGCCTGGCGGATTATTATCGACGATCGACATCACCGTGCCGGATGTGGCGGTTTCATCCTGGAAATCGTCAAACTCTCCCGCCGACTCATAAGCGGGTTCAGGCTCAAACATCGTGCCAGCGCCATTCTCACGAGCGTAAATAGCCAGCACCGCCGCCATGGGTACATAAACCTGGCGCGGCACGCCACCGAAGCGGGCGTTAAAACGAACGCTGTCATCAGCTAGTTCAAGGCCACCAACAGCACGAGGTGCGATATTCAGCACAATCTGCCCGTCTCGGGCAAATTCCATCGGAACCATAACACCTGGCAGGGTCACATCAATAACCAGGTGCGGCGTCAGCTGGTTATCCAGCAACCAGTCATAAAAAGCCCGTAACAAATACGGCCGACGCGGAGACAGTTGAGACAACGTCATGTCGTTTAACCTCTGGTTTGCAAACGCATTTCACGCTCAGCTTCCGTCAGGGAAGCCAGGAATGCATCACGCTCAAAGACGCGCGTCATGTAACCTTTCAATTCTTTCGCGCCAGAACCGCTTAACTCGATCCCTAATTGCGGCAAACGCCATAACAGGGGAGCCAAATAGCAGTCTACCAGGCTGAACTCTTCGCTCATGAAATACGGAGCTTCATTGAAAACGGGCGCGACCGCCAGTAATTCTTCACGCAGTTGTTTGCGAGCGGCATCGGCTTCCTGTGCGTTGCCCTGCATAATTTTATTCAGCAAAGAGTACCAGTCATTTTCAATACGATGCATCATCAGACGACTGTTGCCACGCGCTACCGGGTACACCGGCATCAACGGCGGATGGGGGAAACGTTCGTCCAGATACTCCATGATAATACGTGATTCATAGAGCGTCAGTTCACGGTCGACAAGCGTCGGCACGGAACCATAAGGATTGAGGTCAATAAGATCCTGCGGTAGATTATCCATGTCTACCTGCTCAATCTCGACACTCACACCTTTCTCCGCCAGTACAATGCGGACCTGATGGCTAAAAATGTCGGACGGACCAGAAAACAGCGTCATTACCGAACGTTTGTTGGCAGCGACAGCCATGAAAACCTCCAAGTTTATCGAGAAAATACGGCGGATAGCCGATATGCTATGTATCCTGCAAACCTATCTCTGCATTTTGTCATTCGGGGTAAAAAACCATCTGGCAAAATCAGTCGTTTTAGAAAAAACCACTTGCTGGCAAACAGGCATAAAACCGGCGGATAGTTTATCAGATTTTGTCCGTTCTGTGGGGGCACTCGCGTAATTTCATCGTTAACACACAGAAAATGAAGACTATTTTTTTTCGATAAAATTTTCGATAGCGATAATCTTACAGACAGAAAAAACCCGGCGACAAGCACCGGGTTTTTCGCATTGATTCCGCTGCAAAAACAGCAGGAAATTAACGCTTGGAGAACTGAGGACGACGGCGTGCTTTACGCAGACCGACTTTCTTACGTTCAACCTGACGAGCATCACGGGTAACGAAACCTGCTTTACGCAGTTCGCCACGCAGAGACTCATCATACTCCATCAGAGCGCGGGTGATACCGTGACGGATCGCACCAGCCTGACCAGAGATACCACCACCTTTAACGGTGATGTACAGATCCAGTTTTTCAACCATGTCTACCAGTTCCAGCGGCTGGCGAACTACCATGCGGGCAGTTTCACGGCCAAAGTACTGTTCCAGACTACGCTGGTTGATAACGATGTTACCACTGCCCGGTTTGATAAATACGCGAGCGGCGGAGCTTTTGCGGCGACCAGTGCCGTAGTATTGATTTTCAGCCATTGCCTATAATCCCGATTAAATGTCCAGAACTTGCGGTTGCTGTGCCGCGTGATTGTGCTCAGTACCCGCGTAAACTTTCAGTTTACGGAACATTGCACGACCCAGCGGGCCCTTCGGCAGCATGCCTTTAACCGCGATTTCAATCACACGCTCAGGACGGCGGGCAATCATCTCTTCAAAGGTCGCTTGTTTGATACCACCGATGTGACCGGAGTGATGGTAATACATTTTGTCGGAACGCTTGTTACCGGTTACGGCAACTTTGTCTGCGTTCAGAACGATGATGTAATCACCGGTATCAACATGCGGAGTATATTCCGCTTTATGCTTGCCGCGCAGGCGACTAGCCAGTTCAGTTGCGAGGCGACCCAAGGTCTTACCGCTCGCGTCAACAACGTACCAGTCGCGTTTTACGGTTTCTGGTTTAGCTGTAAAAGTTTTCATTAAAAGCTTACCCAATAATTAGTTACACGTTGGTGAACACCCAAACGCTCGAAAACAGTTGAGGCTCACACGACCATCAAGTCCAGCAAACCTACCCCTTCGAATAGCCATTGCCGGCACTATAAAGTTTTTGGGAAAAAAACTTCGTTGTAACGTGGGGTCGCAAGATTATAGAGAAGTCGTTATCAAAAATCGACCTTTTTTCTTGTCCGGGCCAAGAAAAATCACCGGTCTACGCTAAATGCGGCTGGCGTAAATACTCCTCGCTCTGCATTTCCTGTAGCCGGGACAAACAGCGCTGATATTCAAACTTCAGGTGTTCGCCTTGATAGACCTCAAACATGGGCGCCTGCGCGGAGATAATCAGTTTCACCCGCCGTTCATAGAATTCATCCACCAGCGCCAGGAAGCGGCGGGCCACGTTTTCATCCTTCGTCTCCATCACCGTCACGTTATGCAGCAGCACGGTATGATAGAGCTGGGACAGCGCAATATAGTCATTCTGGCTGCGGGCATCGGCACAGAGCGTGGCAAAGTCCACCGACAGCACGCCATCCCCCGCGCTAAGCGTCGGCAGAGAACGATGGTTGATCTCCAACACCGGACCGGGCGGCGCAAACGGCTTACCGGACAGCCGTGTAAACATCCGTTGCATTTCCGTTGCAACGTCGGGAGAGAGCGGCGTCAAATACAGATGCGCCTGCGTCAGCGTGCGCAACCGGTAATCGATACCCGCATCGACGTTGCGCACGTCGCAATATTGCTTAATCAATTCAATGGCCGGTAGAAAACGCGCCCGCTGCAGGCCGTTGCGATACAAATCGTCCGGCGGAATATTCGACGTGGCCACCAGGGTAATGCCGCGGGAAAATAGCGCGCGCAGCAGTTCGGCCAGCAGCATGGCATCCGTAATATCCGAGACGAAAAACTCATCAAAACACAGCACATCCGCTTCGGCTTTAAATCCGTCGGCCACCTTTTCCAGCGGATTCTCCTGTCCCTGCAGTTGGTTCAGCTCTTCATGAACGCGCAGCATAAAACGGTGAAAATGCAGCCGTAACTTTCGTTCAGTCGGCAAACTATGGAAAAACAGATCCATCAGCCAGGTTTTGCCGCGCCCTACGCCGCCCCACATGTACAAGCCCTGAACGGGAACCGCCGCGCGCTTATCGCTTAATCCCAGCCACGCGCGCCATTTTCCCAGCCGCCCTGCCTTATCGCCGCCAGAATGCGCCATGCGCCCGCATAACGCCTGATGAATGTTATCCAACTGCACCATGGTTTGATGTTGTACGTCGTCAGGCTGATATTCTCCGGCTGACAGCGCCTGCCGATAAAGCGTTAACGGTGTTGTTTGCTGCATAGTGTTCGCTATCCCTGAGAAAAAACTTAGTGATGTTTTGTCGCGCGTTGCCGTCGGTTCGAGCCGTAATCGTAGCAGTTAACCATCCTGATGCCAGAGAAGAGTCAACATTCCCTTAAGTCATCACGCTTCAGGATTCCACTCAGACAAGGTTAGCGGTTATAGTGACTATTATTAAGTGAAAATCCCTACGGAACAACGAAGTCAAAATAGGAGTCATTATGACCTGGGAGTACGCGCTGATTGGTTTAGTTGTCGGTATTATTATTGGCGCTGTCGCCATGCGCTTCGGCAATCGTAAGATGCGGCAACAGCAGGTATTACAAAACGAACTGGAAAAAAGCAAAGCGGAACTGGAAGAGTATCGTCAGGAACTGGTCGGGCATTTTGCCCGTAGCGCAGAGCTGCTGGACAACATGGCGCGTGATTACCGCCAGCTTTACCAGCACATGGCGAAAAGCTCCAACAACTTGTTGCCCGACGTTCCCGGTCAGGATAATCCCTTTAAATATCGCTTAACCGAAGCAGAGGCGGACAACGATCAGGCGCCGGTGGATATGCCTCCGCGCGACTATTCTGACGGCGCATCCGGTTTGTTGCGCGGCGAGCCCCCGCTGCGCAAGTAAACGCGCGCTGATTCAGCGTGAGGCTTGTTCCGGCCTCACGCGTTCAGCCCGCCTGTCCCCGTGAAAGCCCCCCGCGTAAGCTATGGTTACAATCTACTGACGAAACAGCAGTGAACTTTACACACCAATCGCCAGTCAGACTCTTCACCATATGTTTAAGTTTATATATCATCGTTTTATTCATCCGCAGGTTGTGAGAGAGTTAATCAACAATGAAGAAAAAATCTTTATTATTTAGTGCACTGGCGATGAGCATAGGCCTAACTCTATCATCGCTCCCGGCAGCTCACGCTACGCTGCCTGCGGTCATACCGGGGCAGCAGCAGCTTCCCAGCCTGGCTCCTATGCTGGAAAAAGTCTTACCCGCCGTGGTCAGCGTACATATCGAAGGCACCAGGACGCAGAGCCAGCGCGTGCCGGAAGAGTTCAAATTCTTCTTTGGTCCCAACGCTCCGCAAGACAAGCAAAGCGCCCGACCGTTCGCCGGATTGGGTTCCGGTGTGATTATCGATGCGGCGAAAGGCTATGTTCTGACCAATAATCACGTCATTAATAATGCTGACAAGATCCGCGTACAGTTGAATGACGGGCGTGAATACGAAGCCAAACTGATCGGCCGTGACGAGCAGAGCGATATCGCCCTGCTGCAGTTAGTCGATGCCAAAAATCTCGTTGAAATCAAAATGGCGGACTCCGATCGCCTACGCGTCGGCGATTTCGCCGTGGCCGTGGGAAACCCCTTCGGTCTTGGGCAAACGGCGACATCCGGTATTATCTCCGCACTGGGCCGCAGCGGGCTGAATCTGGAAGGGTTGGAAAACTTCATCCAGACAGACGCCTCGATTAACCGGGGCAACTCCGGCGGCGCACTGGTTAACCTGAACGGCGAACTGATCGGTATTAATACCGCCATTCTGGCTCCTGGCGGTGGCAATATCGGCATTGGCTTCGCGATCCCCAGCAATATGGCCCAGAATCTGGCTCAGCAGTTGGTTGAGTTTGGTGAAGTAAGACGGGGTCTCCTGGGCATCAAAGGCAGCGAGATGACATCCGAAATGGCGAAAGCCTTTAAGGTTGATGTGCAGCGCGGCGCTTTCGTCAGCGAGGTGCTGCCGCAATCCGCCGCGGCGAAAGCCGGGATAAAAGCGGGCGACGTGCTGACATCGCTGGATGGTAAACCGATCAGCAGCTTTGCGGAACTGCGCGCCAAGGTCGGCACAACGGCGCCGGGTAAAACCGTGAAAGTCGGCCTGCTGCGCGACGGGAAACAGATGGAAGTCAGCGTGGTGCTGGATAACAGCAACACAACCACGACCAATGCGGAAACGCTGTACCCCGCCCTGCAGGGCGCTTCGCTGACCAACGGTCAGTTGAAAAATGGCAGCAAAGGCGTCCAGATTGATAATGTCACTAAAGATTCGCCGGCCGCTCAGATAGGTCTGCAGAAAGGCGATATCATTATCGGCGTAAACCGTGAACGAGTAGAAAACATCACTCAATTGCGTAAAATTCTGGAAGCGAAACCGGTTGTTCTGGCGCTCAATATCGTGCGTGGCGACGAAACAATTTACCTGCTACTGCGTTAACGCCGAGCGCGTTTTTTAACGTCGAAGACGGCTAGCATAAAAAATCGGGCACTGCGCCATGCAGTGCCCGTTTATCTCATGGTATTCTCACGTCATAATTCTTTTTTACAGTAAAAAACACGCCCATGCTTGTTAAGTTATTCCGTTCCACACTGATTGGAGTGATCGTCGCCGGCCTTCTGCTATTCGCCTTACCGATGCTGCGAACCGGTACGCCTTTGCTTCAGAGCAGTAATGATAATAATGACAAGTACGCCGAAGATGCGCCGTTAAGCTATTACCATGGCGTACGTCGGGCCGCGCCCGCCGTGGTAAATGTTTATAACCGTGTTCCCAATCCGGATCAGTTGAATGAACTTAATGTTCAAACTCTCGGTTCCGGCGTGATTATGAGCGAAAATGGTTACATCCTAACCAATAAACATGTGATTAATAACGCACAGCAGATTCTGGTTGCACTGCAAGACGGCCGACTTTTTGAGGCGATGGTTGTTGGTTCAGATAGCTTGACCGATCTGGCCGTACTGCAGATTAACGGCGCCGGTCTGCCTGTCATTCCAATTAACCCGAACCGCACCGCGCATATCGGCGATGTGGTGATGGCGATTGGCAACCCCTACAACCTGGGGCAGACCATCACGCAGGGGATCATCAGCGCCACGGGCCGTGTCGGGCTCAGCGCCGCCGGGGATAACCGCCAGAACGGGCGGCAAAACCTTTTGCAAACCGATGCGTCAATTAACCGGGGCAACTCGGGCGGCGCCTTGGTTAATACGCTGGGCGAACTGGTTGGCATCAATACGTTGTCTTTCGATAAAAGCAGCGATGGAGAAACGCCGGAAGGCATCAGCTTCGCTATTCCTGTCGCCCTGGCGACCAAGGTGATGGACAAACTTATCCGTGATGGCCGTGTCATCCGTGGTTATATCGGCATTAACGGTATACAGATGGAAAATCTCGACCAGAAAGGCATCGAACAGGGAAGAATGAGCGGGATCCTGGTGAAAACGGTCGATCCGGGCGGACCTGCGGATAAAGCGGGCATCCAGGTTAACGATATTCTGCTGAGCGTTAACAACAAGCCTACCCGCTCGGTTATCGAAACCATGGATCAGGTGGCGGAGTTACATCCGGGCACCGTCATTCCCGTAACCATCGAACGGGATAAAAAATCGCTCACGCTGAATATGACGATTCAGGAATTTCCGGTTAACTAACCGCTCTCATTCGGCGGACAGGCGGATAACCATCCGAGGTTGATGACATAGCCCATAATGCGCCACCGTCATCCTCCGCAACCCCACGCCTGTCATTCCCGCAGTAGTGGCCGGGAATCTCCCGCTGAAACCGTAAACAGCCATTAGCTGATTCCCGCCTGCGCGGGAATGACGGGTTTGGAAGGTTTTGTCAGCGACTTTACCGGGTAGCGATAAGCCACCCGGTCTGCTTTCATTGGCTAGTCGCTTTCTTTCACGCGTTCGATATTGGCGCCCAGCGCGCGCAACTTATCTTCAATACGCTCGTAGCCACGATCGATATGGTAAATGCGATCGACCACCGTCACGCCTTCGGCGATACAGCCAGCCAGCACCAGACTGGCCGATGCGCGTAAATCCGTCGCCATAACCTGCGCGCCAGACAGTTTTTCCACACCGTGGCAGATCACCGTATTGCTTTCAATTTCCGCCTGGGCGCCCATGCGGATCAGCTCCGGCACGTGCATAAAGCGATTTTCAAAAATCGTTTCGGTAATCACACCGGTTCCTTCAGCAACCAGATTCAACAGGCTGAACTGCGCCTGCATATCCGTCGGGAAGCCGGGATGAGGCGCGGTGCGGATCGTCACGGCTTTCGGCCGCCGGCCATGCATATCCAGGCTAATCCAATCCTCGCCGGTTTCGATATCCGCCCCGGCTTCACGCAGTTTCGCCAACACCGCATCCAACGTATCGGGACGGGTATGACGGCAGACCACTTTACCGCCTGAAATCGCCGCCGCGACAAGGAACGTCCCGGTTTCAATACGGTCCGGCAACACACGATAGACACCGCCGCCCAAACGCGCGACGCCTTCAATGACGACCTTGTCGCTGCCCGCGCCGCTGATTTTCGCGCCCAGCGTATTCAGGAAGTTCGCCGTATCGACGATTTCCGGCTCGCGCGCCGCGTTTTCGATGACGGTGGTTCCTTCGGCCAGCGTTGCCGCGCTCATGATGGTCACCGTGGCGCCCACGCTGACCTTATCCATCACGATGTGCGCCCCTTGCAGACGCCCCTTCACCGAAGCCTTGACATAGCCCTCTTCCAGGGTGATTTCCGCCCCAAGCTGTTCAAGGCCGCTGATATGTAAATCAACCGGACGCGCACCGATGGCGCACCCGCCGGGCAGTGAAACCTGTCCTTGTCCAAAACGCGCCACCAGCGGCCCCAAGGCCCAGATGGAAGCCCGCATGGTTTTTACCAAATCATAAGGCGCACAGAATACATTAACCTCGCTGGCGTCAACGTGTACCGAACCATTACGTTCAACGCGCGCGCCCAGCTGGCTGAGGAGTTTCATCGTGGTATCAATGTCTCTCAGCTTTGGTACATTCTGGATTTCCACCGGCTCTTCCGCGAGCAAAGCGGCAAACAGGATGGGCAGGGCCGCATTCTTGGCCCCGGAAACGGTGACTTCACCAGTGAGCCGGGTTGGCCCCTGCACACGAAATTTATCCATAGCGGCTGTTTCTCAGTGTTTCAAATTCAATATTGCGTCACATGGCCGCAGGCTTAAAAACCATTAAGCTTACGGTCGCGCTGCCATTCTTCCGGCGTATATGCCTTGATTGACAGGGCGTGGATGCGGTTGTCCGCGATATACTCCGTCAGTGGAGTATAAACGGCCTGCTGCTTTTTCACTCGACTCATTCCGGCGAACAGCTCACCTACGGCAATGACCTGAAAGTGGCTGCCATCGCCGGATACGTGGACTTCCTCCAGCGCCAATGCATTCATCAGCACATCTTTAATTTCGTTATTTTCCATCGCTCTCGATTTCTATGTCAGGGGGGGATGATAAACAGGGTGGTATATTAGTTGAATACGGCGCTGTCTTAAACAAGGAAAAAGCCCCTAATGTGCAACGCCAAAAGGGGATACGGATAACATATTGTCGAGACTGGCTATACGCCTGACTCAACAGGAATGATTTCATTCAGGTTATACAGTGCGATTAGCGTTTTTAACCGATCGCCCGCCCCGATGATTCTCAGCTCTCCCCCATTCAGCGAGCGCTGGTAATAAAAATGAATCAACAAAGCCAGACCGGCGGAGTCGACCCGGCTTAGTCCAGACACATCCAGCGTGGTCTTATCTGCCAGTAACATCTCACGCTGTTGCCAGAGCGGCAACAGCGTTTCACGATCCAGACCACCGGCTAAAACCAGCGTTGCTTGCTGTGACTGCCAGCTCAGTGCATTATCCATTTTTCTTACCCAGATTAGTTTTGCTTATCCAGCGTAATGGGTTGTTTCGACGCCGCTTCCAACTGCTGGGTCAGGCCATCAACGCCTTTCTGGCGCAGCGTCGTCGCCCATTCATTTTGCTTGGTGGTAATCATACTGACGCCTTCGGCAATCATGTCATAAGCCTGCCAATAGCCGGTTTGCGTATTCTTGCGCCACTGGAAATCAAGGCGAACCGGCGGACGGCCGCCGCTATCGATAATCGTCACGCGAATGGCGATAATATTGGCGTCGCCCAACGGCTGCTCAGGCGCGATCTGATAGGTTTGTCCGTGATATAGCGCCAGCGCCTGGCCGTATGCCTGTTCCAGATAGGCTTCAAAAGCCTTGAAATAGGCATCGCGTTGCGCCGGCGTGGCATCTTTATAGTAACGGCCGAGGACCAATGCGCCGGCATATCTGATCTGCACATACGGCAGCAGTTCTTCGCGCACAACGTTACGCAGATAGTCCGGATTTTGTCTGATGCGCGGCTGCTCGGTTTTCAGGCGGGTAAAAGTTTTTTCCGCCGCTTCGCTCATCAGGCGGTAAGGATTCGTTTGATCCGCGGCGCTGGCCAATGGCGCAACCACCAGCAAAGCCACTATCAGTAAACGTTTAAACATGCAGCTATCCTCTTATGGATGTGAAGTTACGGGTTGATCCTGAGGCGCAGGTGCCGCCGTCGCATCTGCGGCCGGCGCCGAATTCCCCTGCCCGGCATTATCCTCGTTGTTGCCGCCGCTCTTATATAAGAATTGACCGATGAGATCCTCCAGCACCATGGCTGACTTGGTGTCCTGAATGACGCCGCCGTCTTTCAGGATCGACGTTCCCATCTCCTCATCCTCAAAACCGATATTCAACGCCAGATACTGTTCGCCCAACAGGCCGGACGTGCGGATAGCCAGAGAGCTGGTGTCCGGAATATGGTCGTAACGTTGCTCGATATCCATCGCCACGCGAGGAAGGTACGTTTTCTCGTCAAGAGAAATATCCGCAACCCTGCCTATAACTACGCCGCCGACTCTTATCGGCGAACGGGCCTTCAACCCGCCGATATTGTCAAACGTCGCGTATAAACGATAGGTAGGCTCGCTGCCGATTGACTTGAGATCGGCCACTCTCAGACACAAAAAGATAATGGCGAACAGCGCAATCAGTATAAATACGCCAACCCAGATTTCATTTTTCTTTGTTTGCATCGACTCAGTTCCCAAACATCAGTGCTGTCAGCACAAAATCCAATCCCAATACCGCTAATGATGAATGCACGACGGTACGGGTCGTTGCACGGCTGATCCCTTCTGAAGTAGGAATCGCATCATAACCATTAAACAGCGCAATCCAGGTCACCGTGATGGCGAAAACCACGCTTTTAATCAAGCAGTTCAGCATGTCCTGCCGCCACTCAACGGCCCCCTGCATGGCCGACCAGAAAAATCCGCTATCTATGCCCTTCCAGTCAACGCCGACCAACGATCCGCCCCAGATACCAATGGCGACAAAGATGATCGTCAACAGCGGCATACTGATTACCCCAGCCCAGAAACGCGGGGCCACCACGCGCCTTAGCGGATCGACCGCCATCATTTCCATGCTGGAAAGCTGCTCGGTGGCCTTCATCAGGCCAATCTCCGCCGTCAGTGCCGAACCGGCGCGACCGGCAAACAGCAACGCCGTGACGACCGGGCCGAGCTCGCGCAGCAACGATAGGGCGACCATCATCCCCAGACTGGCTTCAGCGCTATAGGTGGTCAGAACAAGATAACCCTGCAGCCCCAGCACCATGCCGATGAACAGGCCGGATACCATAATAATCAACAGCGACTGCACACCCACGCTGTAAAGCTGTTTGATGAGCTGCGGCCACTGTTTCCTGAATTCAGGCTTGCCCACTAATGCATTGAACAGCATCAGTCCGGCACGGCCAAAAGAAGCACAGGTAGAAATTCCCTGACGTCCCAGCGACGCCAATGCCTGTAAAAACATGAATTATTTAACCCCCAGATGAACCTAGCAGTGCGGTTTTATAGTCACCCGCCGGATAACGGAAAGGAACCGGCCCGTCGGCGACGCCGTCCAGAAACTGACGTACGCGGGAGTCATCGTTCATTTGCAATTGCGCCGTCGTGCCTTCAGCCACAACCTGCTGCTCGGCGATGATGTAAGCGTAGTCGGCGATGCTCATCACTTCCGGCACATCATGAGAAACGACGACGCAGGTGACGCCCAGTGCGTGATTCAGTTCATCAATTAGCTTCACCAGCGTTCCCATGGTTATCGGATCCTGACCGACGAAAGGTTCATCAAACATAATCAGTTGCGGATCAAGCGCAATCGCCCGCGCCAGCGCGGCGCGACGGGCCATCCCGCCGGAAAGCTCGGCGGGCATCAGCGAGGCGGCGCCGCGCAGGCCCACCGCCTCCAGTTTCATCATGACGGTGCTGTGCAACAGCGGCTCCGGCAAACGGCTGTGCTCGCGCAGCGGCCAGGCGACGTTATCGAACACGTTCAGGTCGGTGAATAACGCGCCGGATTGAAACAACATGCTCATTTTTTTACGGGCTTCATACAGCGCAGAACGTGAAAGCGCCGGAATGTTGTCGCCATCAAACCAGATTTCACCGCTATCCGGCGGTATCTGCCCGCCAATCAAGCGCAACAATGTCGTTTTACCGATACCGGAAGGCCCCATAATCGCGGTGATCTTCCCCCTGGGAACATTGAGCGTGATATCGGTGAAAATCTGCCGTTTCCCGCGCCGAAAATTCAGACCGCGAATTTCAACCAGATTAGTAGTCTCATGGTCCATTATCTTATATTCCTTACCGATCAGCATATTACGTATGTTCGTTCCGGTTTAACGAATAACTGTAATATGAACGTATCTATAAAGCGTAACGGCCGCCCTTGTCCGTGGCCCGAATTTTACAAAAAATTACGGTAACTTCTTGTCTAAAGGGGCTGAAACAAAACTGCCATAGGTTTTACTTTTCCGCCTCACGCAGTCAGAATTAGCGCTAATGATGAAAAGCATCCTTTTCGTTCAGAATTCGTCCAAAACTGCTGGTTTACATCGCTTAAGCCAGTAATTATACCTCAATAAAGGACGCTGCATGCTTTTTGCAACCGTACTCTTGATAGTTGGTTTGGTATTACTGGTCTATGGCGCCGATCGTCTGGTCTATGGCGCGGCGGTTCTCGCGCGTTCTTTTGGCATATCCCCGCTGATTATCGGTATCACCATCGTCGGGTTCGGAACCTCTCTGCCAGAACTGATTGTGTCCGTCACGGCGGCGTTAAACCAACAGATCGATATGGCCGTGGGTAACGTTTTGGGCTCAAATATTGCGAATATTCTGTTAATCCTCGGCAGCGCCGCGTTGATCCGCCCTTTAACGGTTCATTCCGAACTGCTGCGCCGCGAATTTCCGCTTATGCTGTTGGTCACCGTTTTATGCGGCTTTCTGCTGCATGATAGTTACCTGAGCCGCACGGACGGCGTGTTACTGTTGATCGCCGCCGGACTGTTTATGCTGCTGATGTTCAGAATGACGCGTCTGGCCCAGCAGGATGGCTCCGATGCCCTGGCGCAGGAACAGTTGGCGGAATTGCCGCAGGAAGACAGCAATCAGACGGTCGCCATCTTATGGCTGATCCTCGGCCTGATTATTCTGCCGATGGCCGCTCGCATGGTGATCGATAACGCCACCGTGATAGCCCGCCATTTTCACATCAGCGAATTGACCATCGGCCTGACCGTTCTGGCGATCGGCACCAGCCTGCCGGAATTGGCGACGGCGATTGTTGGCACGCTGAAAAAAGAAGATGATATTGCGCTGGGCAATCTGATTGGCTCGAATATTTTTAATATCGCGATCGTTCTGGGCGTACCGGCGCTGCTTTCTCCGGGAGCGCTCAACCCACTGGCATTCCAGCGCGATTACTGGGTCATGCTGGGGGCCAGCGCGCTGCTGACCGCGCTTTGCCTCAGCAAAAAACGCTGCATCGGACAAGGCGCCGGCGCACTTTTATTATGTGCTTTCATCGCTTACCTTTCGGCGTTGTTCTTTTTTCCCTAACCAGAACATCAAAACAAGCAGGATTATCCAGGTATGTCACATTTTGAACTACAACCCGGTTTTGATTTTCAGCAAGCAGGTAAACAGGTACTGAACATTGAACGCGACGGGCTGGCGCAACTCGACCAATACATCGACGGCAACTTCACCCAGGCCTGTGAAAAGATATTCTACTGCCAGGGGAAAGTGGTGGTGATGGGCATGGGGAAATCCGGCCATGTCGGTTGCAAAATGGCCGCCACCTTCGCCAGCACCGGCACCCCGGCGTTTTTCGTCCATCCGGGTGAAGCCAGCCACGGCGATCTGGGAATGGTCACGCCGCACGATATTGTGATAGCCATTTCCAACTCCGGCGAATCCAATGAAATTTTATCGCTGATCCCGGTATTGAAACGCCAGAAAATTTTCCTGATCTGCATGACGGGCAACCCTGAAAGCACGATGGGAAAAGCCGCCGACATCCATCTATGCGTTCACGTTCCGCAGGAAGCCTGCCCGCTTGGGCTGGCGCCCACCAGCAGCACGACGGCGACGCTGGTGATGGGCGACGCCATGGCGGTGGCGCTATTACAGGCGCGCGGTTTCACCGCCGAAGATTTTGCCTTATCCCACCCCGGCGGCGCACTGGGTCGCAAACTGCTGCTGCGCGTCAGCGATATAATGCACTCCGGCGATGAAATCCCGCACGTTCCCCTTGACGCCTCTCTGCGTGACGCGCTGCTGGAAATTACGCGCAAAAATCTGGGGATGACGGTAATCTGCGACGCGGAGATGAATATCCAGGGGATCTTCACCGACGGCGACCTGCGCAGAATATTCGACATGAATATTGACTTGAACAGCGCCCGTATTGCTGATGTTATGACCGCGGGCGGCATTCGCGTTACGCCGCAAACGCTGGCGGTGGATGCCCTGAATCTGATGCAATCCCGCCACATTACATCGTTGCTGGTCGCGGAGAACAGCCGGCTGCTCGGTATCGTTCACATGCACGATATGCTGCGTGCCGGCGTCGTGTGATCCCATACTGTAGAGTGAAAGAAGCAAGGATAAACCTGAATGAGTGAAACCGGGGCACAAACCGCTACCTGCTATGGACCTGTCGATCGTCAGGTACTGGATAAAGCCCGTGAAGTTCGTTTGTTGATTTGCGATGTCGACGGCGTGCTGTCTGATGGCTTGATTTACATGGGCAATCAGGGCGAAGAGCTGAAAGCATTCAACGTCCGGGACGGTTACGGCATCCGTTGTTTGCTGACATCCGGGATCGAGGTTGCCATCATTACCGGCCGATCGGCCAATATGCTGGTCGATCGTTGTAAAACATTGGGGATCACGCATCTTTATCAGGGACAATCGGACAAGATTTTGGCCTTCAACGATCTGTTGGATAAACTGTCGGTGAAGGCCAGCCAGACGGCCTATATCGGCGACGATCTGATCGACTGGCCGGTAATGTCGCAAGTGGGGCTGAGCGTTGCCGTTGCGGACGCGCATCCGATGCTGCTGCCGCGGGCGGACTATGTTACGCGTATCGCCGGCGGGCGTGGCGCGGTGCGTGAACTTTGCGATTTAATTCTGCTCTCACAAGGTAAGCTGGAAGATGCCAAAGGGTTGTCGATATGAGTAAAACAAAGCGTTGGCTGACAGCCTTGCTGGCACTGCTGGTACTCGTGTTGATCGGCTGGAATTTAACCGATCAGGATACGGAGTCGGCGCCGGATAACCCAGGCAATGTGGCGCCGGTCTATACCAGCGAAAAAACCACGACGCTGGTTTACAGCCCGGACGGGAAACTAACCTATCGGCTGATTGCAGACAAAGCGGAGTATTTCGACGACGAGCAGCTCAGTTGGTTCACGACGCCCGTCGCCACGCTGTTTAACGACCAGGGAACGGCCACCTGGTCGGTGCGCGCCGATCGCGCCAAACTAACCAAAGAAAAAATGCTCTATCTGTATGGCCACGTTGAGGTCAACAGTCTGACGAATGATTCACAGTTGGAGCGGATTAAAACCGACAACGCCCAGGTCAATCTGGTGACTCAGGATGTCTCTTCCGACGACGAGGTTACCCTGTATGGCGCCAGTTTCACCTCTAACGGGATGAAAATGCGTGGTAATCTGCGTGAGAAAACAGCCGAGTTGATCGAAAAGGTAAAAACCTCCTATGAAATTCAAAACAATAAATAATTCGCTGCGTAACACCCTGCTCGCCAGCTCGCTGTTAGCCGTTAGCGTTCCGATCTTCGCCGTGACCGGGGATAGCAATCAGCCCATTCACATTGATTCAGCACAGCAGTCTCTGGATATGCAGAGCAACACCGTGACCTTTACCGGTAACGTGGTGGTCAAGCAGGGAACAATCGAGGTAAAGGCCGATAAAGTGGTGGTCACCCGCCCACAGGGCGAGCAAGGCCGCGAAGTAGTGGAAGGATACGGCAATCCGGTCACATTTTACCAAATGCAGGACAACGGCAAGCCGGTGAAAGGGCGCGCCCAAAAAATCCGTTACGAACTGGCTAATGATTTTCTGGTGCTGACCGGCGACGCCTATCTGGAACAGTTGGATAGCAACGTCAAAGGCGACCGCATCACTTATTTGGTGAAGCAGCAGCAAATGGAAGCGTTCAGCGACAAAGGCAAACGCGTTACCACGGTATTGGTTCCTTCTCAACTTCAGCAAAAAGAGAATCAGGGACAAACCTCCAATTCTCAACCCTCGAAACCACGAGTCACTGAATAACTTATGGCAACATTAATCGCAGAAAACCTGGCTAAGGCGTATAAAGGCCGTAAGGTCGTGGAAGATGTCAGCCTGACCGTTAACTCCGGCGAAATCGTCGGTCTGTTGGGCCCGAACGGCGCCGGGAAAACCACGACGTTTTATATGGTTGTGGGCATTGTCCAGCGTGACGCAGGGCGGATCGTGATCGATGACGAAGATATCAGTCTGCTTCCGCTCCACGATCGCGCGCTTAGAGGTATCGGCTACCTACCGCAGGAAGCCTCGATCTTTCGCCGGTTAAGCGTGTACGACAACCTGATGGCGATATTGCAGATCCGCAAGGATCTAACCTCTGAGCAGCAGGAAGATCGGGCGAATGAACTGATGGAAGAATTCCATATTATTCATTTGCGCGATAGTCTGGGACAATCGCTCTCCGGTGGGGAAAGACGCCGGGTGGAAATCGCCCGCGCACTGGCGGCGAATCCTAAATTTATCCTGCTGGATGAACCTTTTGCCGGTGTTGACCCCATTTCGGTGATTGATATAAAAAAAATAATTGAGCATCTGCGTGACAGCGGACTGGGCGTGTTGATAACCGATCATAACGTCCGCGAAACGCTGGATGTCTGTGAGCGCGCCTATATCGTTAGTCAGGGGCATTTAATCGCTCACGGCTCACCGACGGAGATACTGGCCGACGAGCAGGTAAAACGCGTCTATCTGGGCGAAGGCTTTAGACTCTGATAGGGTAGGTTTTTATTGCATATTTTAGCCCCAATAGATTTCAGGGCGCAGCAAAGCGGTAACCGAATGATTTCTCAGGATTTCAGTCTGGGTTCAGCAAGGGAAACCGGCAGCGCTGCAACCGGAAAGATACAGGGAATATAAAGGAAGTTAGCGCAACTTATGAAGCAAGGTTTGCAACTCAGGCTTAGCCAGCAACTGGCCATGACTCCACAGCTACAGCAGGCAATCCGTCTGTTGCAACTGTCCACGCTTGAACTGCAACAAGAGATTCAACTGGCGCTGGAAAGCAATCCGTTACTTGAGCAGACGGACAATCACGAAGAAATCGAGTCATTTGAGACCACAGACAGCGATTCACTGGATACCGGCGAAGCGCTTGAACAAAAAGATATGCCGGAAGAGTTACCGCTTGACGCAACCTGGGATGAGATCTATTCCGCAGGCACGCCATCCGGCACCGGCACCGATTATCGCGATGAAGAATTACCGATCTACCAGGGGGAAACCACCCAAACCCTGCAGGATTACCTGATGTGGCAGGTCGAACTGACGCCCTTTTCCGATACCGATGCCGCCATCGCGACATCCATCGTCGATGCCGTAGACACCACGGGTTATCTCACCGTGCCGCTGGAAGACATTCTCGACAGCATCGGCGATGAAAGCGTTACGCTGGATGAAGTCGAAGCGGTGCTGAAACGCGTTCAGCGTTTTGATCCCGTTGGCGTTGCGGCCCGCGATCTGCGTGACTGTCTGTTGGTTCAGCTCTCCCAATTCGCCGACGATACGCCTCGTCTCGCGGAGGCGCGACTGATCGTCAGCGAGTACCTCGACCTGCTGGCAAATCATGATTTCCGCAGTCTGATCCGCGCCACCCGGCTGAAAGAAGAGGTGCTAAAAGAAGCATTGGCGCTGATTCAGTCCCTCGATCCCCGTCCGGGTCAGTCAATCAACACCGGTGAGTCGGAATATGTTATTCCGGATGTTCTGGTGCGGAAAATTCATGGCCGCTGGGTGGTGGAACTGAATACCGACAGCATCCCCCGGTTACAGATTAATCAGCAGTATGCCGCGCTAGGCAACAGCGTGCGCAGCGACAGCGACGGCCAGTTTATCCGCAGCCACTTACAGGAAGCCCGCTGGTTAATCAAAAGTCTGGAAAGCCGTAATGATACGCTGCTCAAGGTCACCCGCTGCATCGTCGAACAGCAGCAGGAATTCTTTGATCAGGGCGAAGAATTCATGAAGCCGATGGTTCTGGCGGATATCGCCCAGGTCGTCGATATGCATGAATCCACGATTTCCCGTGTGACGACGCAGAAGTTCCTGCACAGTCCGCGCGGCATTTTTGAACTAAAATACTTCTTCTCCAGCCATGTGAATACCGATAATGGGGGGGAAGCCTCCTCAACGGCGATCCGGGCGCTGGTCAAGAAGTTAATCGCTGCGGAGAACCCCGCCAAACCGTTAAGCGACAGTAAGCTCACCACGCTGCTCTCCGAGCAAGGCATTATCGTGGCGCGGCGTACCGTTGCGAAATATCGAGAGTCTTTATCTATCCCACCATCGAACCAGCGTAAACAATTGGTTTGATCTCAACTAGAAGGAAGACGCTATGCAGCTCAACATTACCGGACACCATATCGAAATTACCGAGCCTCTACGCGATTTCGTGAATACCAAATTCGCCAAGTTGGAGCAATTTTTCGACCGCATTAACCAGGTCAATGTGATACTTAAAGTGGAGAAAGTGCAAAAGATCGCCGACGCCACGCTCCACGTTAATGGCGGAGAGCTGCATGCCACATCAGAAGCGGAAGATATGTACGCGGCCATCGATCTCTTAATCGATAAACTGGCCCGGCAGTTGAACAAGCATAAAGACAAGCTCAAACAACACTGATTTTCCTCTCTGGCCGTTTAACCAGAGATCAGACCTGGTCCATAGGTTTTATGGGCCAGGCTCATACGGAGTGAACGCACCGTCAGGTGAATATAAAATGAACAACGATCCCATATTGCAACTCAGCACAGTGTTACGTCCCGAGTGCACCCAAAGCGCCGTCCATTGCCAAAGCAAAAAACGGGCATTGGAAATCATTAGCGAGCTGGCCGCCAAACAGCTGAATCTGCCCACGCAGATTATCTTTGACGCCTTGCTCATTCGTGAACGCATGGGCAGCACCGGTATCGGAAATGGCATCGCCATCCCTCATGGCAAACTTGAAGGGGAGGATGTACTGGGAGCAGTCGGGGTATTTATCCAGTTGGAACAACCTGTCGCATTCGATGCCATTGATAATCAACCCGTTGATTTACTTTTTGCCTTGCTGGTTCCCGCAGAACAATGTAAAACCCATTTACATACGCTTTCGCTTGCCGCCAAACGATTGGCCGATAAAACCGTTTGCCGCCGTTTGCGCGCCGCGCAAAGTGATGAAGAGCTGTATCAGATTATGACGGAAGCCGGTTAAATCAGAGGTGAATGCCGATGGTCAATGGCCGCATCGTCTGTAATAAGCCTGTTATATCCTAAATCATTCGAGTGACAGGAAGGCGGCGACGCGGGGATGGAGCGAATAACAAAACCAACGCACATGCAACTTGCAGTATGACGGGTATGGTCGTTCATTGTATTATCGAAAACCAATGTATTATCAAAAACCATTGTATTATCAAAAACCATTGTATTATCAAAAACCGTTGTATTATCGAAAGCTATCGTATTCTCGAAAACAAGGGCAGCGCTAGTTCGCCATCACGTTGCCAAGGGGGAGTCGTCAGATGGTGCTGATGATCGTCAGTGGTCGCTCAGGCTCAGGGAAATCCGTCGCCCTGCGTGCGCTGGAAGATATGGGATTCTACTGCGTAGATAACCTTCCTGTGGTTTTGCTGCCGGAATTGGCTAATACGCTGGCTGCGCGGAACATCTCTGCGGCGGTCAGCATTGATGTGCGCAACATGCCGGAATCGCCGGAAATATTTGAGCACGCCATGGCGCAACTGCCGCAAAGTTTCTCGCCACAGCTGCTGTTTCTGGATGCCGATCGCAATACGCTGATCCGCCGTTACAGCGATACCCGCCGTCTGCACCCGCTGTCCAGCAAGAATTTATCGCTGGAAAGCGCCATTGATGAAGAAAACGATCTGCTGGAACCGCTGCGATCGCGCGCCGATCTGATCATCGACACCTCGGAGATGTCGGTACATGAGCTGGCGGAGATGCTGCGTACCCGCCTGCTCGGCAAACGGGAACGTGAACTGACGATGGTTTTTGAATCCTTCGGCTATAAGCATGGCATCCCGATCGATGCCGATTATGTGTTTGATGTCCGCTTCCTGCCTAACCCCCACTGGGATCCGAAATTACGTCCGATGACCGGTTTGGATAAACCCGTAGCCGCCTTCCTCGACCGGCATACCGAAGTACATAATTTTATCTATCAGACCCGCAGCTATCTGGAACTGTGGCTGCCCATGCTGGAAACCAATAACCGCAGCTACCTGACGGTGGCGATTGGCTGTACCGGCGGGAAACACCGTTCCGTTTATGTCGCGGAACAGCTGGCTGATTATTTCCGTTCGCGCGGTAAAAATGTACAGTCCCGCCATCGCACACTGGAAAAACGCAAGTAATCATGACCGTCAGGCAATTTGTTGAAATAAAAAACAAGCTGGGTATGCACGCCCGTCCCGCCATGCAGCTGTTTGAACTGGTGCAAAGTTTTAATGCCGAGGTGATATTGCGCAATGACAGCGGCACTGAGGCGGAAGCCAGCAGCGTGATTGCCATGCTGATGCTGGATTCGGCCAAAGGCCGGGTTATCGAAGTGGAAGCCAGCGGCCCGGATGAGGTTCAGGCGCTGGCCGCCGTTATTGAACTATTCGAAGCCGGATTCAACGAAGAATAACGCGCCGCATCATCCGGCCCCGTAATGAGCGGTACGGAATCACTCTCCCGCAATCTTCATTTCAGGCAATAACACCGACCCACATTGAATATTGCTGCGTGTTTCGATGTCGTTCCCTACGGTCACGATATTGCGCAGCATCTCTTTCAGGTTGCCCGCGATGGTAATCTCACTGACCGGATACTGAATTTCGCCATTTTCGACCCAAAACCCGGAAGCTCCGCGGGAATAGTCCCCGGTCACGCCGCTGACGCCCTGGCCCATCAGCTCGGTAACCAGCAATCCTTTCCCCATCTGTTTCAGCAACCCGTTGAAATCCAACCCCTGCCCGGCGATACGCCAGTTATGAATACCGCCGGCATGACCCGTGCTCTTCATCCCCAGCTTACGGGCCGCGTAGCTGGTCAGCAGCCAGGTTTGCAGCACGCCGTCCTTCACAATTTCACGCTGGCTGGTACGCACCCCTTCGCTGTCAAACGGCGTAGAGGCCAGCCCTTTGCGCAGATGCGGCAGCTCTTCAATCGTCAGCCACTCAGGCAGAATTTGCTGACCCAGCTTATCCAGCAGGAAGGTTGATTTACGGTATACGCTGCCGCCGCTAATCGCCCCGACCAGATGGCCGAACAACCCGGTCGCCACTTCGGCGGAAAACAAAACGGGAGCCTGCATGGTCGGCAGCTTACGCGGAGACAGGCGCGACAGCGTACGGCGCGCGCACTCTTCGCCGACCCATTCCGGAGTGCGTAATTCATCCAACGAGCGAGCGATGGTGTAGGCATAGTCGCGCTCCATATCCCCATTCACTTCCGCGATCACGCAACTGGACATGGAGTGGCGGCTGGAACAATAACTTTGCAGCATACCGTGGCTATTGCCAAAAACCTTGATGCCATAATGGCTGTTAAAGCTGCCGCCTTCGGTATTGGTGATGCGCTTATCCGCCTGCAGCGCGGCCTGTTCCGCGCGGGCCGCCAGTTCAATCCCCCGTTCCGCATCCAATTCTGACGGATGGAACAGATCCAGATCCGGCGCGTCAAACGCCAGCAGCTCTTTATCCGCCGGGCCGGCGTACGGATCGACGGAGGTGTAGCGGGCAATATCCAACGCGGCCTGCACGGTACGGGCTATCGCATCCGGACTCAAATCGGTGGACGATGCGTTGCCCTTACGCTGTTGGTGATACACCGTAATACCCAGCGCGCCATCGCTGTTAAATTCAACGTTTTCAACTTCACCATAGCGGGTGCTAACGCCAATCCCTGTCGTTTTTGACACCGCGACTTCCGCCGCATCGGAACCCGCTCGCGCCAGTTCCAGAGCCTGAGCAACCGCCTGTTCCAGCGCTTTACGCTGTTGTGCAACCTGAATGATTATTGTCATCGTCCTGCCATAATGAATGAGAAAACCGAAACCAATATATACCTGCAACGTGAAAGATGAAGGGTATAAAAGGGTGTAGCATAGTGCCTCTAAGTCTAACAGGATCTTTAGACAATTTCGCACAAAGCCCAAACCTGTTAGGATCGGCTTCTTTTTATGACGGGCGCCTTGTCCGTCGCTCTGAGAGCCGCCGCGGCGGCGTTAAAAATTGATGGAAGGCGTCCGGTCTTCCCCCCCTGGCGGGCTAACGCTCCGGCGTTTTTTTCTCCTGGAAATTTTTTAAGGATCCAACCATGAACAAGAAACCCGAAGACTGGCTTGATGAAGTCCCGGACAATAATGAAGACGACGATGATGATGAAATTATCTGGGTCAGTAAGAGCGAGATAAAACGTGATGCCGAAGCGCTGAAAGATCTCGGCGCGGAACTGGTTGAGTTGGGTAAAAACGCGCTGGAGCGAATTCCGCTGGATGACGATCTGCGCGCGGCGATCGAACTGGCGCAGCGCATCAAGAAAGAGGGACGCCGCCGCCAGTTACAGTTGATCGGCAAAATGCTGCGCGCCCGCGATCCGGAACCCATTCAGACCGCGTTGGATAAACTGAGAAACCGCCATAATCAGCAGGTGGTGCTTTTCCACAAGCTGGAACAGTTGCGCGATCGTCTGATGGCCGAGGGGGACGATGCCATTCCCGACGTTCTGGCGCGCTATCCTCATGCGGATCGCCAGCAGTTACGCTCGCTGATACGTAACGCGCAGAAGGAAAAGGCGGCCAATAAACCGCCAAAGTCCATGCGCCAGATTTTTCAGTATCTGCGTGAGCTGGCGGAAGCCGGCGAATAAAATAATAGGATAAAAAGCAAGCCCCAGAAATGGGGCCACGCGGTCAG
This sequence comes from Brenneria goodwinii, assembly GCF_002291445.1. NCBI lineage: Bacteria > Pseudomonadati > Pseudomonadota > Gammaproteobacteria > Enterobacterales > Pectobacteriaceae > Brenneria > Brenneria goodwinii. Next base: position 3,852,120 of record NZ_CP014137.1, read on the forward strand.
CGTGCGGGCACCAACGCTGCGCCATTGCCGGCGGCCCAGAAGAGAAATTCGCCGCCAGACTCACCGCTTAGTCAGCCCGTAGTGGCGGCTCCAGGCTTCCAATTGCGCAGGAGGCAACGGCCGGGAGAATAAAAAACCCTGAGCCAGCTCATAACCTTGTTGCGCCAATATTTCACGCTGCGTTTCATTTTCCACGCCTTCCGCCACGATGCATAAATCAAGTTTATCGCCGATATGGGTAACGGCATCGGTCAGCACGCGATTTTTATGATGACATTCAATGTCATGAACGAAACTCTGGTCGAGTTTCACTTCATCAAAATTAATACGGTTCAGATAGCTTAAGCTGGCGAAGCCGGTGCCGAAATCATCCATCGATAACTTGACCCCCAGCTCGCGCACCTTATTCAGGATATTCATGGTATCGGCATTGCCATCCAGAATCACCTCTTCGGTAATTTCGATGGTCAGATTGTCTGGCGGTAACGACAACTGCGACAATATGCGGGAAATCAGCGCCGGCAGTTCAGGATTGTGGAAATTGGTGGGCGACAGATTAATCGATACCGTCGGTACATTCACGCCGCGCCGGTGCCAGTCGGCGAGTTGCCGGCAAGCCTCCTGAAGGACCCATTCCCCCAGCTTGTCCATCAGCCCGCACTCCTCCGCCAGTGGAATGAATCGAATAGGGGAAATTTCGCCGAACTCCGGGTGGAACCAGCGGGAAAGAGCTTCAACGCCATGGATCTCGCCATTCTTCAGGCTAATCTGCGGCTGATAGTAGAGCTGCAGGGAAAAGTCTTCCAGAGCTTTCCTCAACGCGCTTTCCAGCGTCAAACGCCTTTTAGCGATCTCATTCATCTCTTTGTTAAAAAAGCCCAAACGCCCACGCAGGTGATACTTCGCCTGGTGCAAGGCGATATCCGCCCCCTGAATCAACGCCCCCATATCATGGCTGTTATCAGGGTATAAATTGATGCCTATGGTGACGGAGGGGGTCACCATGACCCCATCGATAGGAACCGTTTTTGACAACATCGACAGCAATCGTTCGGCCTTTGCCGTGACATCCCGAACATCGTCAATGTTCAACAGCATGGCAAACTCGTCAACAGAAAGTTTGCCGACGAGATCGGCCGCGCCGCATTGCTGGCGCAGGCACTCCGCAATATGGCAGAGCAACTTATCGCCGGCCGCCGCGCCCAAAGAGCCGCTAACCTGCTTGAAACGATCGAGACTGATCATCAGCACGGCTAACGTGTTTCCCCTACGGGCGGCGTTAATAACGGCATTATCCGCGCTGGCGCGGAACAAATTACGATTCGGCAAGCCGGTTAAAGGATCAAAAAAAGCCAACAGCCTGATCTTTTCACTGGACTCATACCGTTCTATCGCCAATGCGCAAAGCCCGGTACTGAGCGTAACCAGGTTCTGATGAAATTTACTGGGCCCGCGCTCCTGCCGAAAATAGAACGCAAGCGTGCCGATGACCTTATTCTGGCTTGAAAAAATGGGGCTGGACCAACAGGCGGCCAATCCTAAAGGCAACACCAGATCGCAACACTCTTCCCATAGCGGATTGTGGGCAATATCACGCACCATCACAGGCACGCCTAGCCAGGCTGCGGTGCCGCTGGAACCAGACTTCGGCCCGATGGGAATGCCGTCCAACGCCTGACTGTAAGAAGCGGGCAATCGCGGTGACGCCAGCGGCCGCAGACAGCCATGCTCATCCACGCGCGACACGCTGCATATCACCTCAGGAGCGATACTTTCTATCTCCAGGCAGAGCCGTTCCATCACTTCTTCCAACGGTCTGTCACGGGCGAGCGCTTCCAACACCGGAAATTGCAACACCTCATACATTTTGGTGGCGGTAATTTCGGTAAAGACGCTGATGGCATACATAATATTATTGCGCTCATCATAAAAATGATTGAGTGCAATAGAGCACCATAACGGATAGCCGGATTTATGATAAACCCGGGTTTCAACACGATAGCGATGATGAGCCTCCCGGACCTCATCCTTATCCGGCTGACAGCCAAACTCGGTTTCACACCGGATAAGCGTTCCTGGGTCATGACCTGACGCCTCCTGCTGGCTATAACCGAAAAGCTGTGTAAAACCGGCGTTCACGAAAGCGGTTCGCCGCTGACCGTCAACATAACGGGCAATAAGTATGGCGCTGTCACTACCGTTGACGGCGGCTGCCAATAGCCCTTCCTCAATCGATTCTGTAACAGTCTCCGCCTTTAAAGGGTGACTTTTCATAAAATTAACCTTTTCAATCAACAGAACCATCATCGCTATTGCATAGCCGCGCCGGAAAACGGTAGACACCCGGCGCGGCTTAACGTCAGCATTGAATCGCATGTGCTGACTCGCCGTCATTCACCCCTGACCGACGCTCACCCTTTGCCGATAAGGATACCGTCGGTGGCGGCATCGGCATCGTTATTCCTTCCCGATAAGGTGAATACGCGCATTGACGCTTCTAACAAATCAGCCTGTTCGGCCAGCGAACCGGTGGCGGATGAGGCTTCTTCCACCAACGCGGCATTTTGCTGTGCGACCTGCTCCAACTGCGTTACCGCAATGTTGACCTGTTCGATCCCCTGACTCTGCTCTTCCGAAGCTAATGAAATGGCGGAAACCAATTCCTTCACTTTATTTACTTCGGCCAACAGCGTTTCCATGTCATTCCCGGATGTCGTCGCCAGCGTGAACCCTTGATGTATTCTACTACTGGTATCTTCAATTAACTCTTTGATCTCTTTAGCTGATCTGGCGCTACGTTGCGCCAGATTACGCACCTCGGAAGCCACCACCGCAAAGCCTTTTCCGGCCTCGCCGGCTCTGGCCGCTTCAACCGCGGCATTCAGCGCCAGGATATTGGTTTGGAAAGCAATGGAATCGATCACGCCGATAATGCTGGAGATCTGCGCCGAGCTTTCGGAAATATCATTCATCCGCTTAACAATATTGGTGATGTTGTCGCCATTCTTTTGCGCCAACCCGGCCATATTTTCCGTCATTCCGGTGACCTGCCGGGTATTTTCGGTATTCTGTTTCACCGATGAAGTCAGTTCTTCCATACTGGCGGCCGTTTGCTCAATCGACGACGCCTGCTCTTCCGTTCGTGATGATAAATCCTGGTTGCCGGCGGCAATCTGACGCGTGCCGACGGAAATAACCTCGGAAGATTCTCTAACATCGGAAACAATGACTTTCAGTGACTGTTTCATATCTTCCAGCGAGGTCAATAATCCCCCCATTTCCGTTTTGGGCTGACGCGGGATATCAAGCGACAGGTCGCCTTTGGCAATCAGGCTGAAAACATGCTTAGCCTCATTGATGGGCGAGAAGATAATCGCGCCAACCAACATTTTTGATAGCACAATCAACACAATAGTTAAAACAATGGCGACGATCACCACCCCCACGTTGATTTTATAGGAGGCAGCGGAATGTTCGATTTCCTGGTCGCCCAACGCGCTCGCAAAAGTAGAAAATTCGTCAATACTGTTCTGCAGCTCTTCGCCCTTTTTTGAGACCGTTGTGGTTATCATCTGGTAAAAAAGATCTAAGTTACCTGAATCCAGCGCCTGCCTGGCGGGCGTGATGCCCTCTTTTATATAAGTATCGTAGGCCTTCTCAATGTTAAGACGCAGCTGCCGTCCTTGTTCCGTCACCGGGACAATACCGTGCAGCGTCTCCATATTTTTATTCGCTGAATTTAAGTAACTCTCCGCTTTCGCCGACATAACATCGGAGCTTCGCCCCTCTTCTTTGGCCATGGCCAAATTATAAAGCACAATTCGGTTACTTAATAAATCAGCATATAACGCATGGAGTTGATTGAGCTGATCCCCTTCAATTCTGTCTATGGTATACAAAGCACCTTTACTTTTTGTCAGCGCATTGATACTAAAAGCGCTGACGCCGATAAGTGAAAGGCTGAACAACCCTATAATTATAGTCAGCCCCAGGCTTATTTTTACTTTCTTAAACATCGCCACCTCCAAAAATATTAACAACGGTGACTATCGTCCTGATTGAATAAACCTTTATCACAAATTTTTTATTTAAAACGATCACCCGGCATAAGAGTTCAATCAAGATAATGATCTCGATTACGAGTCAGTTGCTAGTGATAAATGTCACAAAATCATCTTTACGCATTGAAATAATCCCACTACAAAACAGTTTACATCTCATTTATTTTTACGAGAACAATCAAATGATTTACATTATTAATTAATCAATAAAAAAGTAGCCATAAAGTAAAAAAATAAACATAATTAATTGTTTTAACTGTCATTTATTAAATGATAATTCAACGCCATTATTAACGTAAAAATAAAAAAATATATAAAAGATAATAATCAATCGAGGAGTATGGATGCTAATGAAATATTTCTGGCGTAATATTCATTAGCGGGATAATTTCCGCACTTATAACCACGGTTATTACACCGAACATTTAGCCTTTCAACTCCGGTAAACAGTAATATTATCGACGGTATCCGTTCAGTTAGCCAACACCGCTGACGTGATTTTAATTTAGTTAGGGAAGCAAGTGAACACATCATCAATGAAGGGATACGGTTGAAAAAATAATAGCCCTACCATGTTTTATTATACCATCGAACATATATTCAGCGGCGACAGGTAATATTCGCACAAAAATAATAGCCGGATGAAAAAAACTTAAGCAAAAAAACAGCGGAATATTGAAAAATAACTTTATTTATCAACACGACAGAATAAAAATCCAGGAATAAAAAAGCGCCAGCCCATTGAGACCGGCGCTCCCGTTTATCATCCTGCCGACGATATCGGCTTACGCCGTACCGCCCACGGTGAGATTATCCAGTTTCAGCGTCGGCTGACCAACGCCCACCGGCAGGCTTTGCCCTTCCTTACCGCAGACGCCCACGCCTTTATCCAGCGCCAGATCGTTTCCTACCATCGAAATCTGCTGCATCGCCTCAATACCGGAACCGATAAGGGTAGCGCCTTTCACCGGGCTGGTTATGCGGCCTTTCTCAATCAGGTAGGCTTCCGACGTGGAAAAGACAAACTTCCCGGAGGTAATATCCACCTGGCCGCCGCCAAAATTCGGCGCATACAAACCATAATCCACGCTGGCGATAATCTCTTCCGGCGTTGATTTTCCATCCAGCATGTAGGTATTGGTCATGCGCGGCATCGGTAAATGGGCATAGGATTCACGCCGGCCATTACCCGTTGGAGAGACGCCCATCAGGCGGGCATTGAGTTTATCCTGCATGTAACCTTTCAGGATCCCGTTCTCGATCAGCACATTGTATTGCCCCGGCACCCCTTCGTCATCCATCGCCAGCGAGCCGCGGCGGCCATCCAGCGTACCGTCGTCGACCACGGTGCAAATCTCAGACGCCACCAGTTCGCCTATCTGACCGCTGAATACCGATGTGCCGCGACGGTTGAAATCCCCTTCCAAACCGTGGCCCACCGCCTCATGCAACAGCACGCCCGGCCAGCCCGCGCCCAACACCACCGGCATGGAGCCGGCCGGCGCCGCAACCGCAGACAGATTAACCAACGCCATGCGCACGGCTTCCTTCGCCCAGGCATCGACGCGCGTTTCACCGGCCGTCGTTTCCCAGAAATAGTCATAACCGCCGCGCGCGCCGCCGCCGCTGGAACCGCGTTCACGTTTGCCGTCCGCCTCGACCAGTACGCTGATCGACAAGCGAACCAGCGGACGAACATCCGCCGCCAGCGTGCCGTCGGTGGCGGCGACCAGCACCAATTCGTACACGCCGCTCAAACTGGCGGTAACTTCCTGCACTCTGGCATCGGCGGCGCGGGCCACCGTATCCGCGCGCTGCAATAGGGCTATTTTGTCTTCACGGCTCAGGCTATCCAACGGATTAAGCGGAGAATAAAGCGCGCGATGGGGAACCTCTCCCAGCGTATGCGCGACGCCGTTGCCCTGTTCGCGCACAATACTGCGCGCTGCCTGGGCGCTCTGGTGTAGCGCGTTCAGGGTGAGCTGATCGGCATAGGCAAAACCCGTTTTTTCGCCATTAATGGCGCGAATCCCCACCCCCTGATCGATATTGTAGGAGCCGTCCTTAATAATACGGTCTTCCAACACCCAGGATTCGTGATAACTGGACTGAAAATAGAGGTCGGCATAATCCAGACGACGCTCATTTAACACCTCCAGCACAGAGGACAGGTCTTGAAGACTCAACTTGTTTGCGGTGAGTAATTGCTCACTGACAAAAGACAGACTCATATTTTTTCACTCTTTATTAAATGAAATCGGGTGGACGAACCGCGTTGAGTATTTCGTCGCTACTCGGACTTATTTATGACTCGGTTCACGCAGTACTTCCTGAATCTTCGGCTGATCAAGGCTACCGGAAATCTGGTAGCGGATCAGCGAAATCTTATTCCATAACGGCGCCAGCACCTTACTGGCGGCAAATACGGCGGCGCCCACCACCGGGTTAATGACAAATGCCGTCGCCACGCCCACCGTGGCTGAAATTTCTGGGGCAATGACCGCTTCCATATCGATCTGGCGATTCACCAGATCGACATTGCCCTTCATGGCGATATCCGCTTCCAACCCATCCACCAGCATATCGTCGGTATGCAAAACACCGTCTTTAATCCACGCGGTGCTGCGGATGGAGTCGAAGTAAAAACCACTGCCAAAGGTATCGCGGAAATCCAGCCTGAGCTTGCGCAGCAACGCATCAAAGCTGACCAACCGCAACAATTGTCCGGCCTGTCCGGTGCCCGCGTCGGCAATTTCGCCCTTGCCTACCCGCGTATGCAGTATACCGCTCAGGCTGGCGATATCGGGCGCCCAGGGCTTCCCGCGCCAGTAAAGATCGTAATCGACATCGAAAGCCCCGGCACGCAGCGGCGTATCAATGCCAAACCATTCGGCATTCTGTATCAGACTCTCGCCCGATACCTTTCCTTTCAGTGCGGTACGGGCGCCTTCGGCGTTTTCCTGCCAGCTGCCATTCACCGTCAGCCGCGCTTTCCCGGTATCAATGACTCCATCACTTAACGTCAGTTTCTCTTTTTCCGGCTGCAGCCTTCCCTGAACCTGACCGAAATTTTGCCCGACGAACCAGCACTGATGACAATTTATCTGTAATGCGGGCCAATTTTCAAAGCGCACGCCCTGCTCATTCAGCGGCGACTTGTTCTCAGCCAGCGTGATAGGGTTAGTCGCCTCATCGCCTTTCCATTGAGGATTGTAGTAGAGGTAGCGAATATCGCCGCGCCACATGCCGCTGCCGGGTATATCAAGCGTCGCGTCGATTTCGCGCCCCTTAAGCCCCACCTCGCTGCCGCCGCCCAGGGTATTCTTGCCGGTAATCGATAAATCGTGCCACTGCTGTCCCAACAGTTTAAGTTCCGGCGTACGCACGGTGATGTCCGTAGGCAGGCGGACGCGGCTGGCGGCGTCGGTAACCGTAGGGCTTAGCGATGACCGCGCAGACGGCAGCAGCCCAAGCCAACGCTCGCCATCCAGCGCGGGAAGATCGATAGACAGAGTCGACGCTGCCGGCAAAGGCGGCGTTTTCGCCCCTCTCTGCAATGCGCCGCGCGCCAGCGTTACCGTATGGCCTTTCAGCAACCACTGGCTGTTAAACCCATACTCCTTACCCGCACTCCCCTGCATCGTGAAACCGTTCAGGTCGCCCCGGGTCTTTATCTGCAATGCTACGTTCTCTCCGGCCGCTTTGTTCAACGGCGAGGGTAAGTGACTACTCACTTTGTCGAGATCGGCCAGAATATCGATACTATAAGTCGGTTTGCCGCCATGAGGCAGAGTCACGGATACCGCGCTTTTCCAATCCGCGCCGCCGGAGAGACGCTCGGCGACCAACGTTGGCAATCCTGGCAAACGGGAGGGTTGCCACCCCCCTTGCAGACCGATATTCACCAGAAACGCCTTATCCTGCTCTTCCGTGGTGAAATCCACCGTCATCGGCTGATTGAGCCAATTGGCCTGTAGCGTTTCACTACGCAAGTTGCCGTTGTCATAACGGAATTTACCGGTCAGATTTTTTATCGTGGTTGATAATGGCTCGATGTAAAGGCTGTTGTTATTTAATGCGATATCCCCGCCGGCTTTGACTTCCCCGCCGGCCAGCGGAATATCCAGATGCAGCGACCCCTGCACCGCGCCGCCGATCTGTAGCGCTTCAAGCGCGCTCCCCAGCGAGGATTTCATCGGCGTCTGTTGGAAATAATCACCGATATCCGCTCCCTGCCCTTCCAACTCGCCGTCGACCAGCAAATGTTCCTGGTGATAATCAGGGATGACGGCGCGGATATTCCTGCCCTCCACTTTTCCCAACCAGATTTGCGGCGCCAGCATCCATAAGCCGTTATTGGCAAAATCAAGATTGATATCCAGCTGCGTTAACGCAGGCCAGCCCGGTTGAAACTCGAAGGTCGAATTTTTGACCGGCACCCAAACTTCGAATTGTCCTTCATTGTGGGCGTAGGGGAAACGTTGTGGATTGCCCGCAAATATCAACGTGCCGTTATCCACATAGCCGCTCTTCAGCGCGCCGCTCAGATAGTTCACCAGCTCCGTTCCCATGAAGGGTTCGGGGTAATAGCGCCAGGCATCGGCGGCATCCGTCAAACGCAGGCCAGCCAGAATGTCCAGTCTTGGCTCCCCTTTTTCCGGCTGCTGATAATGGAAATCGCCGTTTACCCACAGCGACCTGGCCTGTACATCCAGCCCGTGGCTCCAGAGTTCCCATCCCTGACTGTTATACCGCCAGTTAAGCGCGCCGCCGGCCTGATGAATCTCCAACGGCGCCCGGAACATGCCATCGGACGGTAGCGTGCTGTTCGCCAGCGTTAGATCCGCCCGTCCCTGTTCGGCGCTGCCGCTCAGCTTGCCGGAAAAGTGTTCCACGCCCGGCAGGTGCTGCCACGCCTGCCAGCTCACGTCATGCCATTGGGCCTGGAAACGGCTCTTCTCCGGCTGCTGCAAAGGGATGTCGATCGCCAGAGAATCCAGCATGCCTTTCGGCTGCAGCGCATCCCAGCGGGTTTTCAAGGTGGGCGTGGTCGTGGATAACAGCGGCAGCACGCTTCCCAAACGCGTCAGATCGAGGTTACCGGCCCGAACACGCAATTCTCCCTGGGCGTCGGTTCCCGGCGGAAGATGCTCGCTCTTCGGCAGCCAAAGGGCTGCAAGTCGGCCTTTCGGCCAGGCTACGCCATCGGTTGCCAGATTCAGCGCCGGCACGGCAAGCTGCCAGCCATTTTCCTGACGGCTGGCGTGCAGCACCATATCGTTAACGCTCAGATGGTGGGTATCCTCATTCTCGGCCCAGGAAGCGGTTCCCTGATGAAGAAACACGTCTGCGCCATGAATATCGCCGCCACCGACCTTGAGCCAGGCCGACAGGCTGAAGTCGGCGCTTTCCAGGCCGGTATTATTCGTCATCCAGCGGCTCAGCCAGGGCTTCATGTCGATATTGTCGGCCTGCAGGTAGATCGTGCCGTTATTCAGCCGCCCTTGCGCATCGTCCAAATCCATCCTCATCTGCACCACGCCATGCTGACCGTTAAAGCTCGACAGGCTGATAAGTCCTTCGGCGCGGTGGCGCCGATCGCTATTCAGCCAGGTCAGTTGAGGGATGCTGAATTCGGCCCGCGAGCCGGAAGGCGTCAGAAAAGAAACATGGCTGTCGCGCAGGTCGAAATGATCGAACTGGCGCAGAAAAAGGTCGTTCAACCGGCCGGATTCCATCAGGTTGTCATCCTGACGCTCTCCGGTCAGCGTGGTATTGAGGTCGAGCTGTAGTTGATAAAAAGTGAGATCGCGGAACTGCCAGCGCCCATGCAGCAAAGATTGCCAGACATCCAGCGCCAGGGTGATCCGCTCAGCCCGCCAATTCGACTCCGGCAGGCGGGTTTGAAACTTTTCGATTTCCAGCGTGGGACCGAAAGACGCCCAGTGTCCTTTAAGCGATCCGATCTCCAGCGGCACCCCTGCGACAGACTGAGTCCATGCGACCAACTGCGGCCGGAAATAATCGAGCTGTGGCAGCACCAATCTTAAACCGCTGACTAACAGCGCAACAATCACGATAAGAGTGGCGCCCGTGACTAGCAATATTCCGGGCAGTCGCCTCACGTATTTCTCCTTGTTTTCGTCACCGACGACGAGCAAAAGCCGCTTTCATAGGGAATCGGTATGCCGTCGCCCACCATGCTCATGCCCGGGAAGGTGAGTTCATGGCTGACATGCCTCGCAAGCATTACATCATGACAACGTCGAACTGTTCCTGACTATACAGTGGTTCAATCTGGACTTTGACCTGCTTGCCAACGAAGATCTCCACTTCAGCCAGCGCATGCGACTCTTCGCTTTTCAGCGCTTCCCCCACCGCCGGCGACGCATAGACCAGGAAGCGATCGGTATCATAAGCATGATGGACGCGCACAATCTCACGCATAATCTCGTAACAGACGCTTTCAACCGTTTTCACCGTTCCACGCCCGTGGCAGGTGGGGCATTCGTTACATAATACGTGCTCTATACTCTCACGGGTTCGCTTACGCGTCATCTCCACTAATCCTAGTTGAGAGAAACCATTAATACTGGTTTTTACCCGATCTTTACTTAACGCCTGTTCCAGAGAATGCAGTACGCGCCGCCGGTGATCTTCGTTATTCATGTCAATGAAATCGATGATGATAATGCCGCCGAGGTTACGCAGACGCAACTGCCGCGCTATCGCCTGAGTCGCTTCGATGTTGGTATTAAAAATGGTCTCATCCAGATTACGATGACCGACGAATGCCCCGGTATTAATATCAATGGTGGTCATGGCTTCGGTCTGATCGATAATCAGGTAACCGCCTGATTTCAACTCAACCTTTCTTTCCAGCGCGCGCTGAATTTCATTTTCCACGTCAAAGAGATCGAAGATGGGCTGCTTGCCGGCGTAATGCTCCAGCTTGTTGGTCATTTCGGGAATGTATTCCGCCGTAAACTCCAGCAGTGAATCGTAGGTCAGTTTGGAATCCACGCGGATGCGATCCAGCGCCGCGCCGGTGAAATCGCGCAGGATCCGCTGCGCCAGCGCCACTTCGCCGTAGAGTTTACATTTGGTCAGGTTGCGTTTTTTCCGCTCCATGACCTTACCCCACAGCCGCTTCAGGAACGCCGCGTCCTGGGCCAGCTCTTCCTCGCCGATCCCTTCCGCCGCGGTACGGATAATGAAGCCGCCGTTCTCATCGCAATAGTCCGCGACCGTTTTCTTTAAACGCTCGCGCTCGACTTCGCTTTCGATCCGCTGCGAAACGCCGACATGCGAGGCGCCCGGCATAAAGACCAGGTAACGCGACGGTAATGTGATATCCGTTGTCAGACGGGCGCCTTTGGTGCCCAACGGATCTTTAACCACCTGCACCATCAGATCCTGACCCTGGCGAACCAGTTCGGCGATATCGCGCACATGAAAGTTTTTCTGTTCGTCACCGGCAACGCACTCCGTGTGCGGCATAATATCGGACGCATGCAGGAATGCGGCTTTATCCAGCCCGATGTCCACAAAGGCGGCCTGCATCCCCGGCAATACCCGGCTCACGCGGCCTTTATAGATATTACCGACGATGCCGCGTTTGGCTTCACGCTCAATATGGATTTCCTGCAAAATGCCGCCATCGATATAGGCGACGCGCGTCTCTGATGGCGTGACGTTTACCAGTAACTCAGCAGTCATGTTTTCCTCTTGCAATCCGCAATGCAGCAAAATTACTGAACAACTCATAGGTTTCCACCAGCGGCAATCCTACCACTGCGTGGTAACTTCCCTTGATCGATTTGACAAAGCATCCGCCTTTACCCTGAATGCCATAGGCTCCGGCTTTATCCATGGGCTCACCGCTGGCGATATAATGATGGATATCCTGACGGGAAAGTGTGCGGAAAACGACGTCAGTAACAACCAGACTGCTTAAAATATCGTGTTTGTCGGCCAATGCCACGGCGGTCATCACCTGATGCCGTTGGCCGGACAACTGGGTAAGCATCTGTGCAGCATGAGCCTCATCCCGTGGTTTTTCCAGCACTTGTCCATTCAATACCACGATGGTATCCGCGCCCAGCACCGGTAAATCAGACGGCGCGGCCAATACGCCGGCCGCCGCTTTTTCATGGGATAACCGGCGAACATAGGCCTCCGCCGCTTCATTCGGCAAACGCCGCTCTTCCACCGCCACGCTCAGATGCGCGAAAGGAATATCGAGCAACGTCAGCAGCTCGCGTCGGCGGGGAGAAGAAGATGCCAGATAAAGTTGAGTCATGAGCAGCCTTATTGCACAGTAAACTGACGGCGTATCTTACGCATCAGCAGGAATAGCCACGGCCAGAGCACGCCGTCGACCACGCTATTCCAGAAGGTTTCCGGACGAAAAGCGATGTTAATCACCAGGAATTCGGCCCAGAACACAATCAAATCCACCAACAACGAAAGCAGCATTACAATCAATGCCTGCTGCCATAGTGCCATATTGCGGAACAGCTGAAATTTAAACGCCACCAGATAGGCGACGATACTCAGCGCCAGCGCCCGGACACCTAACGTCGACCCCAAAATCAGATCCATGATCACGCCCAGCACGAAGCCGGTTCCCACGTTAACCCGGTGCGGCAACGCCATGACCCAGTAAATAAGGAACAGCGTCAGCCATGAGGGGCGATACATATAAATCTGCTCCGGCCACGGCATAATCTGCAAGACCATCGCGATTAAAAAAGAGAGCCAGATAATCCAGTTGCCGTGTCTGCGGTAGCGATTCATTGGCGTACTCCACCAGATGGCGCGGCGGCGGGATCGGGTGCCGGCGGCGGCGGTCCCATCTCATCGGGAGAAGGTAAAACCTGGGGCATCATCTGCATCAGCCGTTCATTGGCGACGCGGTGAACCTCTCCCGGAGGTAAAGCCGCGCCTGAATTTTTTTCCACACCCCACAACAGCAGCAAATAACGCAGACGCTGCAAACCGGCGGTGGGATGCGCCTGAATTACAGTATAGGCCCGTTGGGTATCAATTTTTACCGATGAAACCACCGCAACGGGATATCCTTCCGGAAAGCGCCCGCCCAACCCGGAGGTGACCAGCACATCGCCAACGCGAATGTCGGTGTTGTTAGGCAGGTGTTCCAGTTGCAGATCGTCCGTACAGCCATTACCGGCGGCAATCACGCGGATATCGTTGCGCAGTACCTGGATCGGCAGCGCATGGGAAACATCGCAAATCAGCAAAATCCGGCTGGTGAACTGCCCGACAGCCACCACCTGGCCAACCACGCCTTTATCGCTGATCACCGGCTGCCCTTCATACACGCCATTGGCCCGTCCTTTATCAATGACCACCTGATCGCTATACGGATCGGTGCCCGCCGATATGACCTGAGTCACCATTTTCTGTTCATCCTGACGCAACGGCGAACCGAGCAGTTCACGCAACCGGGCATTTTCTTGTTTTAGTTGTCCCAGTAACAATAAATCGCTGTTTTTCATCAGCAGCTCCTGACGCAACGCGGTATTTTCCAACCCCAGTTGCTCACGAGTGGCCAACGATTCAGACATATTATCCAACACCTGGCGCGGGCCATTTGCCAGAAAATAGAAAGGACTGACGGCGGTATCCATGTACGTTCTGATGTGAACAAACGCACCGAGCCGACTGTCGGCAATGATCACAAAAATCGCGGTAACGACAGCAAGGAAAAGTCGTAGTTGCAGGGAAGGCCCCCTGCTAAAAATCGGCTTCATAAAATTGCGAATTCCTCGACAGCTGACTCAAATCGCCAGAAGCGATTTAAAACGTTTTGCAGCGACGGCCTGAAAGATGACCATAAAAAATCGCCGGGAGCGATTTTAAACGCCGATTGCGGCGGCCCGAAAGACGGCGGGCAGGACGCCTGCCATAAAAAAGGGGGCACCCGTGCGGGATGAAAAACGCGCGCGTTCACCCATACGGCTCCCCCTTTTCCCCGATCGGATTATTCTTCGCTGAACAAATCGCCGCCATGCATATCGATCATTTCCAGCGCTTTACCACCGCCGCGGGCCACGCAGGTTAACGGATCTTCAGCCACCACGACAGGGATCCCCGTCTCTTCCATCAGCAGGCGATCCAGATTGCGCAGCAACGCGCCGCCGCCGGTCAACACCATACCGCGTTCGGAAATATCGGAAGCCAGCTCCGGCGGGCATTGTTCCAGCGCCACCATCACCGCGCTGACAATACCGGTCAGCGGTTCCTGCAAGGCTTCCAGAATTTCATTGGAGTTCAGGTTAAAGCCGCGCGGCACGCCTTCCGCCAGGTTACGCCCGCGAACTTCGATTTCGAGCACTTCATCACCCGGATACGCCGACCCGATTTCGTGCTTGATGCGCTCTGCCGTCGCTTCGCCGATCAGCGAGCCGTAATTACGCCGGACATAGTTGATAATCGCTTCATCGAAGCGGTCGCCGCCGATGCGCACGGAAGAGGAATACACCACGCCATTGAGTGAAATCACGGCGACTTCGGTGGTGCCGCCGCCGATATCCACCACCATGGAACCGGTCGCTTCCGAAACCGGCAGGCCCGCGCCAATCGCGGCAGCCATCGGCTCTTCAATCAGGAAGACTTCACGCGCCCCGGCGCCCTGGGCCGACTCGCGAATCGCGCGACGCTCAACCTGCGTAGCCCCAACCGGCACACAGACCAGAACGCGCGGGCTTGGACGCATAAAGCTATTGCTGTGCACCTGCTTGATAAAGTGCTGCAACATTTTTTCGGTCACGAAGAAGTCGGCGATAACGCCGTCCTTCATCGGGCGAATTGCGGCGATATTGCCAGGCGTACGGCCCAGCATTTGTTTAGCGTCATGGCCTACAGCGGCTACGCTTTTCGGAGAACCGGCGCGATCCTGGCGAATAGCAACCACAGAGGGTTCATTCAGTACAATGCCCTGCCCTTTAACATAAATCAGGGTATTGGCGGTACCCAGGTCGATGGACAAGTCGTTGGAAAACATGCCACGAAATTTCTTAAACATAACGAAAGGATAATCCTGCAAGCTGGGGGCGAAAAATAAATTCGCCTACTTTACCAACCACACAAAGCAGCGACAAGGCACGAAAACGCTCTGCTTCGGTGAAAAAAGTCTGTGTTGCGCACATCGGATCCAGAAAGGAAGGCAACCGGAAACGTTCCCTCTCCAAATAGCAAGGCAGATTACCACTTTCCGCCCGACAGAATAGCGCTAACACAGGACATAAAATCTGACATTTAACCGGATTGCCGTTAATGTGAGCGCACACTAACTTAATCGACGGCCGACTCATTCTACGTCAATTCGCGCTGGACTTTTACACTAAACACGATAGTGCGGTGAATATTTTTTCAACTCATCGCTCACCGGCAGCGAAGCGGCGAAAAAATCGCCCTGTCCGCCGTAAACGCCCTTATCCAATAACATCCGCCACTCTTGTTTCGTGCGAACGCCAGCGGCAAAAACTTTGGTCCGCGTGCCTTTACAGGCCTCCGTCAGACTCTGTACGAACAGCTGATTTTCCGGGCGTCGCTCAATGCTGCGCACCAGTCCGGGATGAAGCTTAATCACTTCTACCCGCAGCGACTTAATATAAGTCGTACTGACCAGCGTTAACCCCGCCTGGGCGACAGCCAGACGACAGCCAAAACCCTGGATAAGATGCAATGCCGGACGCAAACGGCCGATATATTGACAGACATCAGCCTCTGCAAGTTCAAATAAAATGCATTGTCGTTGTTTTTTCGGACATTGCAGCAAGGCTTCCTGTAGCCAGCTTAGAAATGTCTTTTGCAAAAGTGAGTCCACACTAACCGGAACAGCCAGTATTTCATCAGGCCAACCGGTGGATAATGCGATAATCCGGGAGACCAGTTGCCGATCGTAACTGACGCTCAGTCCCAGTTGCTGCACCAGCGGCATGTACTCCGCAGCCAGCAACTCTTGCGTACCGTCATAGATACGGCTCATCATTTCACGATGGTGGACCACGCCTTCCTTGGTCACCGCCGGTTTCTGATACAGTCTCGGTCCCCCCCGGGCCAAGGTTTGTTCCAGCAGCGTGCGCCATTTCACGCTGCCGCGGCCTTTATCCGGCACCTGGCGATCATAAACGCACCAGCCGTTGCCGCCCTGCAGCACCGCGTTGCGCGTGGCGTCTTCCGCGCTTTCCATCACCTGTTCCGAACTTTGTCCGCTGCGATAGGCGCAAATGCCGATGTGCAGCATGTCCTCTCGGTCGATCAGCGGCGTAACCGGTAAAATATCAATGGCTTTGACCAACTGCGCCGCAATGTTATCCGCCTCTTTCAGGGTGCAGTGCGGTAATAACACCGTGAAATCGCTATTGAAATAACGCGCCAGCAGCGCCGACGGATAACGCATCACAAACGTCGACAGCAAATTCACCAGCGTGAAGCTATATTCCTGAACCTCACCGCCGTAGCCGTGCGTTTCCTGCAGGGTTTCAAAGTCAGGCAGACGAATCATCATCACGATGCCGTGAGTGCCAACGTTTTCACTGTCTTCCAACTGCGTGGTCAGCTGATTGTCGAAAAACAGGCGATTACTCAGCCCGGTTTCCGCATCCTGCGCCGCAAAGGCCCGAATCAGGGTGTCAACCCGGCTGCGCTCTTCCCGGGCTTCGAGCAGGTCGGCCAGCAGTTGATCGATAGCGCCGCTGGCATTCACCGGCCACTCGCGTGCGGACCCATGCATCACGGATTCCCGCTCGCCGTTCAGAATACGCCGGGCCCGCTCCTCAAGTTCTTTCTGTCCGGCCGTTTCACGCTGCAACCAGCGAATAAACAGATACAGCACCAGCGTCAACAGGCAGATGGTCACAGACGCCAACAGCGGAAATATCAGAAAATTCGGGATGCCGAGCAAAGGATCGAGGTAAGTCGCGACAACCACCATATCCGGATGATGCATCAGCGGGAAATCGGTATCGTGATACAGAAAAGCCCGATGACTTTCCGCGTCGGACAAGCGTACCGAATACAGTACGGCGTCCGCATTTCGGATCGCCAACGCGGCAACGCCGGCGGTTTTCATCATCGCCGGTAACCAGTATTGGATATTTTCAGGCGATTGCACCAAAAGCGCCTGATCAATACTGGACGTAATCTCGTTCAACTGTTGAGCCGCTCTTTGCTGACTATAATAGAAGAGGCTAAAGACGATGCTGAAAAGCATTAAGACAATGGCTAACACCGTCAACAGTGTCACGCGCATGGTGAATCTGGTCGTAAATCCCATCCCTGCGTTCTACTCCTGATAAATGTTGTTCTGCGGATCGGCTCTCTTTTATCAGTCCGTATACTACCTGTTACAAATATAGCCGTTAAATAGTTAAGTACCTTTTTATTCGACAGCCGTAGAGCATACATGCAGACTCGGGTTCCCGAACAGCAAAATGGGATAACGTCCTCCAGATCCGTGAACCGGGTTCGATTCGGCTTCCCCAGGAGAGGTAACGATCGGCCACGGCGACCGTTTTCGGCCGGATCGGTCCATTATGCCGGCGGAGGGTCTTGTTACACTCTGCAAAAAACTATTTCTCTGCGCCTGGCGCGATTTCCCCGCCAACTCATCTATAAATAAGTAAAGCGTCAACCCCAACCAGCCCGTAGGCGGAAAACATATGCATAAACATCGCAAGCTGACAGAGGCTGACGTCACGCCGGAAGAGATTTTCCACCAGCGTCGCCGCGTATTAAAAGCGCTGGGTATTACTGCCGCGACCCTGTCGTTGCCGCTATCGGCGCAGGCGGACCTGCTGGCCTGGCTGAAGGGAAGCGATCGCCCCAAGGCTCCGCCGGGCAAACCATTATCGTTTACGCAGCCGGCGGACTGGCGGTTAAAAACGCCGCTCACGCCGGAAGATAAGGTTATCGGCTACAACAATTTCTATGAGTTCGGTATGGATAAAGCCGATCCGGCGGCCAATGCCGGCGGATTGAAAACGGAAGCGTGGAAAATACAGATTGACGGCGAGGTAGCCAAACCTATCACGCTGGATATCGATGACCTGCTTAAGCGTTTTCCGCTCGAAGAGAGGATTTATCGTTTTCGCTGCGTGGAAGCCTGGTCGATGGTCGTGCCCTGGATAGGGTTTGAGCTGGCGAAGTTAATCAAGTTTGCCGAACCCACCGGCAATGCCCGTTACATCGCCTTCCAGACGCTCTACGATCCGCAGCAGATGCCGGGACAAAAGAACAGCTTTATGGGCGGCGGCCTTAGCTATCCCTATGTTGAAGGATTGCGGTTGGATGAAGCCATGCATCCCCTTACGCTCCTGACCGTCGGCGTGTACGGCAAAACGCTGCCGCCGCAGAATGGCGCGCCGATAAGGCTGATCGCGCCGTGGAAATACGGCTTTAAGAACATCAAATCCATCGTACAGATCCGCTTTACCCGCGAACGTCCGCCGTCAACCTGGAATCTGGCGGCTCCCGACGAATATGGCTTTTACGCCAATGTCAATCCGCATGTCGACCACCCTCGCTGGTCACAAGCGACGGAACGGGTCATTGGATCCGGCGGAATTCTGGATGTACAGCGACAGCCAACGCTGTTGTTCAACGGCTATGCCGATCGCGTCGCCTCGCTGTATCGGGGTCTGAACTTACGGGAGAACTTCTGATTGATGGCGCTGATTACCGGGATCACCTCAGCATGCGGCTGACGCTACAACAGATAAAATGGCTGAAGATTATTCTCCATCTGGCGGCCTTTTTACCGCTGCCATGGCTGATTTTGGCCGTCGATCAGGGATGGTTCAGCGCCGATCCGGCAAAAGATATTCAGCATTTTACCGGCCGGATGGCGCTGAAATTATTGCTTGCCTCGCTGCTGATCGCCCCGCTGGCGCGTTACGGCAGGCAGCCACTGCTTATTCGCTGCCGGCGCCCGATCGGGTTATGGTGTTTTGCCTGGGCCACGCTGCATCTGGTGAGTTATTCACTATTGGAACTGGGGTTAAACCATCTGACGCTGCTGGGAGAAGAGCTGATCGCCCGCCCGTATTTAACGCTGGGGCTCGTCAGTTGGCTGATTCTGCTGGCATTAGCGCTGACTTCCCCCCGGATCGTGATGCGCAAGTTGGGATCCCGCTGGCAAAAACTGCATAACTTCGTCTATCTGGTCGCAATCCTGGCACCGATACACTATCTTTGGTCGGTCAAAACGCTCTCGCCCCAACCCATTCTCTATGCTCTGCTGGCGCTGTTATTGTTACTGTTGCGTTATAAAAAATTCCGTCAGTGGTGGCGATAAACCACCGCCGCGGCGAACAGGCCGGAAAGACGCCCAGCGGAGCGCAGGTTGAATATCTCCGCAGATAAGACCAGTATTTGGCTGCGAATTGCGACGAAATGGTTATAATGCACAACTTTGTTTCCCGGCATCGGACAATTTACATCGTGAAAGGTGACAAACGAATAGCTTCGCGCTATTTTGTGCGACACCATTTTGTATTCTGGGCAAATCGCGGGAGATAGCAGCACAATGGCAGAGAAGTTTCACATTTTGCTTTTGAATGGCCCTAATCTGAATCTGCTGGGCGCCCGTGAACCAGATAAATATGGCAATACCACGCTGGCGGAAATCGTTAGCAATCTGGAAACACAGGCCCAGGCGCTGGATGTGCGGTTTTCTCATCTGCAATCCAATGCGGAGCATATTCTGATTGACAGAATTCATCAGGCCAGGGGAAATACGGATTTTATTTTGATTAATCCGGCGGCATTCACCCATACCAGCGTCGCACTGCGCGATGCCCTACTGGCGGTCGCTATCCCGTTTATCGAAATCCATTTGTCCAACGTGCATGCACGTGAGCCCTTCCGCCATCACTCCTATTTGTCTGATGTCGCGGTAGGGGTAATTTGCGGCCTTGGGGCAGATGGTTATAACTATGCGTTACAGACAGCGGTAAAACGCCTGTCTACTTCCAATTAAACAAAAGAGTACGGAACCACATCAATGGATATTCGTAAAATCAAAAAACTGATCGAACTGGTCGAAGAATCCGGCATCGCCGAACTGGAAATTTCCGAAGGCGAAGAATCAGTACGTATCAGTCGCGCCCCGGCAACGCCAAGCTACCCGATGATGCAGCAGGCCTATGTGCCTATGCAGCAGCAACAGCCGGCGCTGGCTACCGCCGTTGCGCCGGTGTCCGAGGCCGCCGCGGCGGAAACCGCAGCAGCGCCGGCCGCCATTAGTGGTCACATCGTTCGCTCGCCGATGGTTGGCACTTTCTATCGTACCCCGAGCCCCGATGCAAAAGCGTTTGTTGAAGTGGGACAGCAGGTCAATGTCGGCGATACGCTGTGCATCGTTGAAGCCATGAAAATGATGAACCAAATCGAAGCGGACAAAGCGGGCGTCGTCAAAGCGATTCTGCTCGACAACGGTCAACCGGTTGAATTTGACGAGCCGCTGGTTGTCATCGAATAACGGGGCTTACCATGCTAGATAAAATCGTTATCGCCAACCGCGGAGAGATTGCGCTGCGCATTTTGCGTGCCTGTAAAGAGCTGGGCATCAAAACCGTCGCCGTTCACTCCAGCGCGGATCGCGATCTGAAACACGTATTGCTGGCGGATGAAACGGTGTGTATCGGTCCGGCTCCATCCGCCAAAAGCTATCTGAATATCCCGGCGATCATCTCCGCCGCGGAAATTACCGGTTCCGCCGCTATTCACCCTGGCTACGGTTTCCTGTCGGAAAACGCTGATTTCGCCGAGCAGGTTGAACGTTCCGGCTTTATTTTCATTGGTCCGCGCGCCGAAACCATTCGCCTGATGGGCGACAAGGTATCCGCCATCAATGCCATGAAAAAAGCGGGCGTTCCTTGTGTTCCGGGCTCCGACGGCCCGTTAGACAACGATATGGACAAAAACCGCGCCTTTGCCAAACGCATCGGCTACCCGGTGATCATCAAGGCTTCCGGCGGCGGCGGCGGGCGCGGCATGCGCGTGGTACGCAGCGATAAAGAACTGGAACAATCCATCAATATGACCCGTGCGGAAGCCAAAGCGGCTTTCAATAACGACATGGTCTATATGGAAAAATATCTGGAGAATCCGCGTCACGTGGAAATTCAGGTATTGGCGGACGGCCAGGGCAACGCCATTTATCTGGCCGAACGCGACTGCTCCATGCAGCGCCGTCACCAGAAAGTGGTGGAAGAAGCGCCGGCGCCGGGCATCACCGGCGAACAGCGCAAGTTTATCGGCGAACGCTGCGCGAAAGCCTGTCTCGATATCAACTATCGCGGCGCAGGTACGTTCGAATTCCTGTACGAAAACGGCGAGTTCTACTTCATTGAAATGAACACCCGAATTCAGGTGGAACACCCGGTTACCGAAATGATTACCGGCGTGGATTTGATCAAAGAGCAATTACGCATTGCCGACGGTCAGCCGTTGTCCATCAAACAGGAAGACATTCACGTTCACGGTCACGCGGTAGAGTGCCGTATCAACGCCGAAGATCCGAATACCTTCCTGCCAAGCCCCGGTAAAATCACCCGTTTCCACGCGCCGGGCGGTTTCGGCGTGCGTTGGGAATCGCATATCTACGCCGGGTACACCGTACCGCCGTATTACGATTCCATGATCGGGAAATTGATCGCCTACGGCGAAACCCGCGAGGTGGCGATTGCCCGCATGAAGAACGCGTTGGCGGAACTGATCATCGACGGCATCAAAACCAACGTCGATCTTCAGATGAAGATAATGAACGACGAAAACTTCCAGAAAGGCGGAACCAATATCCACTATTTGGAAAAGAAACTCGGTTTACAGTAAAGCGTCGCGAGCCCGCAAATGCGGGCTTTTTCAGACCGCTGACCAAACCAAAGGGAAATACGGGAACGAAGCATGCCTCGCCCCGTGTGCCTTAATCTCGGCGTCATGAATCCGGCCATCGGCATGACATTAATATTGATAGGCAATCCTCAGCTTCGCGCCTCTTCCACCACCGTGATATAGACTTTCACCTGCTTTCAGGCGCGAGCGCTAACCCAAGCAATACTTTTGCCCTTCTAACCAATTATTACTAGGCAATTGGCTCACATGTCGTAAAATTCCGGGTTTTGTCATACCTATACGAATACGCCGGTTTACGATGGATAAAAAAATGGATACACGTTTCATGCAGGCGCACAGGGAAGCCCGCTGGGCTTTTTTCCTGACGCTGGCGTACCTGTTCGCCTGGATTCTGGCAGCCTACCTGCCTGACAGCGCTCAGGGTATTACCGGTCTTCCCCACTGGTTTGAAATGGCCTGTCTATTGCTGCCGCTTGTCTTCGCTCTGCTGTGCTGGTTGATGGTTCGCTTCATCTTCCATGACATCTCTCTGGAGAATGACGATGCAAAATGAAGTGCTGCTGCCGCTGCTGGGCTATCTGTTATTGGTTTTCGGCCTGTCGGTATACGCCTATCGCCGCCGGCAGGCGGGCAACTTTCTTAACGAGTA
Source organism: Brenneria goodwinii (assembly GCF_002291445.1). Classification (NCBI taxonomy): domain Bacteria; kingdom Pseudomonadati; phylum Pseudomonadota; class Gammaproteobacteria; order Enterobacterales; family Pectobacteriaceae; genus Brenneria; species Brenneria goodwinii. The sequence continues at coordinate 3,874,716 of NZ_CP014137.1, forward strand.
TTTCCTCGGCGGACGTTCGATGGGGGGCTTCGTTCTGGCGATGACCCTCATCGGCACCTATGTAAGCGCCAGTTCATTTATCGGCGGGCCGGGCGCCGCCTACAAATACGGCCTGGGATGGGTGCTGCTCTCCATGATTCAGCTTCCCACCATGCTGCTGTCGCTGGGCATCCTGGGCAAAAAGTTCGCGATTTTAGCCAGACGCTATAACGCCATTACGCTCAACGATATGCTGTACGCCCGCTACGGCAGCCGGTTGCTGGTGTGGTTCGCCAGTCTCAGTCTGCTGGTGGCGTTTATCGGCGCCATGGCGGTGCAATTCATCGGCGGCGCGCGTCTGCTGGAGACCGCCGCCAATATTCCCTACGATATCGGCCTGTTGATATTTGGTGTGACCATTGCCTTGTACACGGCGTTTGGCGGCTTCCGCGCCAGCGTATTAAACGATGCCATGCAGGGCATGGTGATGCTGTTGGGCACGGTAATACTATTAGTGGGGGTGCTCCACGCCGCAGGCGGTTTGCACAGCGCGGTGGATAAATTACAGTCGATCGACCCGGCGCTGGTGACGCCTCAGGGCAGTAATCATATCCTGTCGATGCCGTTTATGGCCTCTTTCTGGGTGCTGGTGTGTTTCGGGGTTATCGGCCTGCCGAATACCGCGGTGCGCTGTATCTCCTACCGTAATAGTCAGGCGCTGCACCGCGGCATTATCATCGGCACCATCGTGATTGGCATTCTCATGCTCGGCATGCACCTGTCCGGCGCGTTGGGGCGGGCGATCATGCCGGATCTGACGATCCCGGATCAGGTGTTGCCGGCGCTGATGGTGACCGTCCTGCCGCCGTTAGTCGCCGGGATATTCCTCGCCGCGCCGATGGCGGCTATCATGTCCAATATCAATGCGCATCTGCTTCAGGCTTCCGCCACCATAATAAAGGATCTTTATCTCAGCGTTCGCCCGCAGCAAATTCGCAATGAAAGGCACATTAAGCGCCTTTCCAGCATGACCACCCTGGTACTGGGCTTATTGGTGTTGCTGGCCTCCTGGCGTCCGCCAGAGATGATTATCTGGCTAAATCTGCTAGCCTTCGGCGGACTGGAAGCCGTGTTCCTCTGGCCGCTGGTGCTTGGCCTTTACTGGGAACGCGCCAACGCGACCGGGGCGCTATGCGCCATGTTCAGCGGCGCGGGCTGTTATACGGCGCTGGCCAGCTTCAATATTTATCTGGCAGGCTTTCACCCCATCGTACCGGCGCTGACCTTAAGTCTGCTGGCGTTTATTATCGGTAATCGGTTTGGGCACAGCGTTCCCGAGCCGGTGGCCACCCCTACTTCACTTTAAAATGTAATAGAGACCGCTATGCCGTGGATTCAACTGAAAATAAACACCTCCGGCAGCCATGCCGAGCAACTGGGGGATGTACTGATCGAGAGCGGCGCCGTGTCCGTTACGTTTCAGGATACGCATGATACTCCCGTGTTCGAACCGCTGCCGGGTGAAACCCGTTTGTGGGGCGATACCGATGTCATCGGCTTATATGACGCAGAAACCGAAATGGCCGATGTCATTGCCGCGCTGGAACAAGAGCCCCTGCTGGGGGCCGGATTCAAACACAAAATCGAGCAGTTGGAAGATAAGGACTGGGAACGCGAATGGATGGATAACTTCCACCCAATGCGTTTCGGCGAACGGTTATGGATCTGTCCGAGCTGGCGCGACGTGCCCGACCCGACGGCCGTGAATGTCATGCTCGATCCCGGTCTGGCTTTCGGCACCGGAACCCATCCCACCACCGCGCTGTGCCTGCAATGGCTGGACGGGCTGGATTTACAGGGCAAAACCATCATCGATTTCGGCTGCGGCTCCGGCATTTTGGCCATCGCCGCGCTCAAGCTGGGCGCGGCCCGCGCTATCGGCATCGATATCGATCCGCAGGCTATCCAGGCCAGCCGCGATAACGCACAGAGAAACGGCGTTTCCGAGCGTTTGGAACTCTACCTGCCGAAAGATCAGCCGACCGACCTTGCCTTCTCCGCCGACGTGGTGGTCGCCAACATCCTGGCCGGCCCGCTGCGTGAGCTGGCGCCGTTAATCAGCGAGTTGCCGAAAACCGGCGCTCATCTTGGCTTATCGGGCGTTCTGGCGACTCAGGCCGCCAACGTGGCCGAAGCCTATCAGGACAAATTCCAGCTTGATCCGATAGCGGAAAAAGAGGAATGGTGCCGGATTACCGGTATCCGTAAGTAAGGCCCCGTCAGCACACGGAGGTAGCCATCAGGCTATCTCCAACATCGAAATCCCCCCGCCAGACGTCTCCCCCTTAAGAATCGGAATTATCCGGTTCTGGCCGATTTTGCCGGCAAACCATTAACCATTGTAAATGTGGGTGTATCCTCTATGACGCGTAAAATAAACGTAAGTCATTCAAACCTATTGTTTTAAATGGATTATCCAATGAAGTATAAATTACTAGCCGCTCTGGCTTTTAGCGCCTGCTTTTCGCTGCAGGCTTCCGAACACGCCCACTGGAGCTATGAAGGACAGGAAGCGCCTACCCACTGGGGCAAACTCTCTCCCGATTTCTCCCTGTGCGAGAACGGTAAGAATCAATCCCCCGTTGATATCCACGGCGCGCTGAAAACCACCCATGAAGGATTAAAACTCGCTTATCAGACTGGTCCACAGCATATCGTCAATAACGGCCACACCATTGAGGTAGAAACCAGTCCGGGTAATACGCTGACGATAGATAACGATATCTTCACCCTCCAGCAGTTCCATTTCCATGCGCCCAGTGAAAATGAGATCGACGGCAAAACCTTCCCATTAGAAGCGCATTTTGTTTACAAAGACCAACAGGGCGCATTAACGGTAATGGCGCTGATGTTTGAGCAGGGCCAGGCCAATCAAGAACTGGAAAAGGCCTGGCGGCAAATGCCATCAGCCCTCAATAAGCCGGAATCATTAACTACGCCATTGAACGTTGGCGCGCTGATCCCGGCAACGGACTCTGAGCATTACTACCGTTTTAGCGGCTCGCTCACCACCCCGCCATGTTCTGAGGGCGTTCGCTGGCTGGTGCTGGAAACACCGGCCACGATTTCAGCGGCTCAGGTAGCCCAATTCACCGCGGCCATCCATCACGCCAACAATCGTCCCATCCAGCCATTAAATGGCCGTGTTATCGTTAATTAATCTTGCTGCTTTGCCCGCGGCTCCCGCCCGATTTATGGCGGGAGCCCATCATTTGCCGTGTTATGGTGCAAAAATTTATCGCTGTTCTTTGTTTATTGACAACGTAATCCCCTGCGAATACCAAATATCGCTGTCACTCCTGCTTGGATCACAGCAAATTACAGATAAATGACGATGCAACAGGAATATTTTCTCGAACAAAAAAAACTCACAAATAGTCAAAACCTATTGTTAAATATAGATAATATTTTCGTCTGACAGAATGAAACACGTTTTCTTTGATCGCCTTCGGCTAATTGGTCAAAGTTTGGCCTTTCATCTCACGTAAAAAATGCGTAATATACGCGCCCTTGCAGGCACAGTATGGTCACTCTTTGTCTATGCGCATTGGACAATTTCAGCTACCTAATCGCTTGATAGCCGCCCCGATGGCTGGCATTAGCGATCGCCCATTCAGAGCACTCTGTCATTCGATGGGCGCTGGAATGGCCGTGTCCGAAATGCTGATTTCCAATCCGGAGGTCTGGCGCTCGGACAAGTCACGCTTGCGCATGGTACATAGCGATGAACCTGGGATCAGAGCCGTGCAAATTGCCGGCAGCGATCCGGATGAAATGGCTGTTGCGGCAAGAGTCAATACGGATTTCGGCGCGCAGATCATCGACATCAATATGGGCTGTCCGGCGAAGAAGGTGAACCGCAAGATGGCAGGATCTGCATTATTGCAGTATCCGGATTTGGTAAAACAAATCCTCTCGGCGGTAGTGAAAGCGGTAGACGTACCGGTAACACTAAAAATCCGTACCGGCTGGGCGCCGGAGCACCGTAACTGTGCAGAGATTGCCAAATTGGCTGAAGACTGCGGTATTCAGGCTCTGACCATTCACGGACGCACACGTGCGTGCCTGTTCAATGGCTCGGCGGAATACGACAGTATTCGGACAGTTAAGCAGGCCGTTTCCATTCCCATTATTGCGAATGGCGACATTACTGACCCGCATAAAGCCAGAGCGGTTCTTGATTACACCGGGGCGGATGCCCTGATGATAGGACGGGCCGCTCAGGGGAGACCCTGGATCTTTCGGGAAATCCAGCATTATCTGGACACGGGGGAGTTGCTGCAACCAATGCCGTTGGCAGAGGTTAAGCGCTTGTTGATCAAGCATATACGGGAATTGCACGACTTTTATGGTCCAGGCAAGGGATTCCGTATAGCTCGTAAGCACGTCTCCTGGTATCTCCAGGAGAACGCCCCAAACGACCAGTTTAGGCGCACATTCAACGCCATTGAGGATGCCAGCGAGCAGCTGGAGGCGTTGGAGGCATACTTTGAAAATCTTGCGTAAACAGAAAAAGAGCTGACAGAACTATGTTCGAACAACGCGTGAATTCTGACGTACTGACCGTTTCCACTGTAAACTCTCAGGCACAGGTAACCCAAAAACCCCTGCGTGACTCGGTTAAACAGGCACTGAAGAACTATTTTGCCCAATTAAATGGTCAGGACGTAAGTGACCTGTATGAGCTGGTATTGGCTGAAGTTGAACAACCCCTGTTAGACATGGTGATGCAATACACCCGCGGCAACCAAACCCGCGCCGCACTGATGATGGGTATCAACCGCGGTACTCTGCGTAAGAAACTGAAAAAATACGGCATGAACTGATACTAATCAGTTAACGTATTAAAAAAAGCGCTTGTCGGAAACGGCAGGCGCTTTTTGTTAATGTTTATACTGATGTTTATACTGATGTTTATACTGATGTTTATACACTGATCGCTGAACGATACCGAAAGCATAGAAACCAATCAGACTACCGGATCGCCGTTGTGCCATATCACCGGCGGTTAACTTTTTAAAATTAACCGTTTACTTTTGTTAAAGAAATTTTCTCTGAGGTTTTATCATTCCACAGAGTAAATACAACATTTTTTTCACTCTCAGAAAGCCAAATCTGGCTACGGCCATTATCCTCTTTCCTGTATAAAGAGAATTTCATTTTCTTTAAATACGCTTCCAGTGGGGCCAGATCCCCGCCATGAAAAGTAATAGTGCTCATTTCTCCCTGACCGCCATCAGGTGAAACGTAGCTAAAAGAGTAGCGATCTGAGACCCTGGGAGCATTCTTTATATCTTTATCCGTATAAAAATAATAGCTATACAGATCGCTTTCCTTATACTCTGCTTTATCTGTCACCGGGATAAAAAGATAAAAAGCTGCAACCACAATTATTAACAGAATTAAAATCCATCCAGATTTTCTCATGTTCATACGTATCTCATTTCAAAAAAGAAAAATAAGTGCCATTCTGGTTTAATACTCTGACATTATCAGATCGGAGATCAGTATATGGTTGAATCCATCGCATAAAGTGTGGAAGATTGCCCTTATAAGGTTTTCTGATTACACACGGGTCTTCAGGATCCGGGAAAAGAAGCGGTAAAAAACCTGTATTTTTATAATTACCTATCGGTCCATAGTAATCCCACCGCTTGAGAGCCTCATATTTACTCACCAGCTTTAGCCTGGACTGATAGTTAGAGGGCAATATTGCCCGATAAAAACCAAGCAAATCTGATGTTAAATCTTCGCCACTGAAGCCACTATCCGTATACCAGCTAAAAAAAGGTGACGCTTGGTATCCTTCAAACACTCTGGCAGTCATCATCATCATGCCCAGCGCAATGCTGTGTATTTCGTTAACTGTTCGGCCTTTTTTTATTTCCCATTTAACATATTTTCCCGTTCCAAACCGTTTACTGAAAGCGTGCATCTTTTGTGTATAATCAATCTGGTAATAGTCTGCTTTACCCGCCTCCCCCGTGCGGAATTCCGCTAACAGAGAAATGATATCGGTGCCCTGAGCATGACCTATATCAATCCACCCCAATACATTGCTGTATACCAGGCCAGTTTTTCTGTTGTTAGTCCAATCACATGGCTCAATAACTTCACTGCGTTTACTCATAACATCCTCTGTAAAATTTCTTTTCATCAGTACTGCGGAACACGTAGCCCGACGGAAAAAAATCACCTGCTACTGAATGAGCAGGCCTCCGCATTCATCATACGGTCTTATGTTTTTCTGCTCTTATCTTAGCCAAAAATGATATACCAGTTATAGCCTGGCTTCCGACTTTCCAGAATTCAATGCGAAAAAATACAATACGCCTTAATACCTACAACAAATAATAATATGATTTACAATAAATATAATTAAAAATGGAGGCAGATAAGACTTATTCTATGAAGTTAATTTTCTAGCCTGTAGCCTGAGGTAGCCGTTCATCAGCATCATTAGTCAAGCTTACGTTTTAAAGTATGTTGTTGACCGCCAGCACCACCGCTGGAATGTGCATAAGCGCCTCTTCTGGTGTCTTTTCAGGGGGAAAAATTTCCCACTGGCGACATGCGTAGCGATTGGATTAACCATGTACCACCTCCACAGCCCCGTTATCAGGATCCATAGCAGTACGGTGTAAGCATTCCAGCCGTTCCCACAAGATAAACATCAGGATTTCTTTTGCTTCTGGATTATTCAGTTCCACAATAGCGTAGGCCAGTGCACGACACTGATCGATAACTTCTTCCAGTTCTAACGGCGTGTTATCAAACATGGCGCGTCTCCTGAATTGGCAGACGACCAGCGAAAACAATAACGTGGCCATTGGGGGATTGTTCCCGCGCTTTGCATTCGGTAGCGGCGGTGATTTGAACGATACTTTGAGACAAAATGCCCTGCGCCAGAAAGCGATACTGAAATTCGGGGCGAGTTTGGGTAAACTGGACATCAGCCATAGCGTTACCTCACTTAACGTTGTGGTTAGACGCCCGGTTAGTGCTGGTAACACTGCCGGGCGTTGCTGTTTTGCATATGATAGACTTGTACTGTACATTGTCTGACACAAACAAATTAACCCCAGAGTACAACACGTGTCAAACACAAATTTACCACGAGGCAACAAACAGATTGCTTTTCGTGCTGAGCCTGAATTAGAGCTATCCATGCGTAAGGCAATGGAAAGTGATGGTGATGAATCCATATCTGCCTGGATAAAACGCATTATCAGAAAAGAACTAAAACAGCGCGGCTTAGAACCCAAAAGCTGATCGTCTCCCTGAATTTGGATAACGAAACTACGGGGACTACCTCTCCAAAAATTGAGTAGAGCTCCTGGCTTTGGAATGCTCGAAACCCTGCCCAGCAAGGAAATTTAATTTTTCATCGCTGATTACTTTTCGTCAATTATGCTAATTTTCGGCTGTATGGCGTATCAACGTTTTCGACGGTTGGCGGATTACTAACTCACTGAAGTACATCACTAAAATCGGCCATTGAGGCCGGCGGCAAAGACAACGGTCAGCCGGGGCTGCGCCCGAACTATCATCCCCACTGCTATCATCTCCACGACTACGCCGCGTTTATTATCGACCCCGACGGCTATAACATCGAAACCGTCTACCCTCATGCTCCGACCGGTTAACCTTAAGAAAAGCTATCCTAATCAAATCGGGGTCTAATTCTTTTATTATGAAAGAATTTGGCCGAATATCGGGTTGCACACTTAAAAGATTCTTCCTTATCCTTAAGCAAAGCACGACATTCCCACCGGCGCGCCGTTGCGCCGGGAAATAGCCAAACCGCAAGAAAACCAGCATAACAAACTGATATTAAAAAATACTTTCCATTCACGACAGAAAGAACCCTCAATTAGCGCCGGCAAAATAGCATGCATTGTCTGCCATGGATTCTCGCTCACAAACCTGCGTCACCCCACCAATCTTTCATTTTGAATAAAAAAACTTTCAAAGTGTGATCGATTTAAAATTTAAAAAACACATTTAGATATATTTTTAGTCTCACTTTAATAAAACAACAATCGTCAGAACCAGCCAGAGGAAACAGGAGAATATCATGATAGACGTCATCACCCATGGGGCTGAGTGGTTCATCGGCCTGTTTCAAAAAGGGGGGGAAGTTTTTGTCGGAATGGTCACCGGCATACTGCCTTTGCTGATTAGCCTGCTCGTTATTATGAATGCGCTGATCGTGTTTGTCGGCCAGGAACGGATCGAGCGCCTGGCTCAACGCTGTGCGGGTAACCCGCTCTCTCGTTATCTGCTGTTGCCGGTCATCGGCACATTCGTCTTTTGTAACCCCATGACGTTGAGTCTGGGCCGTTTCATGCCGGAAAAGTACAAGCCCAGCTACTACGCCGCCGCCTCTTATAGCTGTCACTCGATGAATGGTCTGTTTCCCCACATCAATCCAGGGGAACTGTTCGTCTATCTCGGTATCGCCAGTGGCCTGACAACGCTTGGTCTGCCGCTGGCCCCGCTGGCGGTGAGCTACCTGCTGGTCGGGATGGTGAGCAACTTTTTCCGCGGCTGGATCACCGATCTGACCACCACGCTATTTGAACGCAAAATGCGTATCCAGCTCGACCGTCAGGTTCAGCTCTAACGGGGAATATCATCATGAATAACGTAATTCGTATCGAAAAAGGCGAAAGCGGCTGGGGCGGTCCCCTGCTGATTGAAGCCGTGCCGGGTAAAAAAATTGTCTATATCACCGCGGGAACGCGTCCGGCCATCGTCGATCGTCTGAGCGAACTGACCGGCTGGCCGGCCGTTGATGGCTTTAAAGAGGGCGAACCGCCGGCGGAAGAGATTGGCGTCGCCGTTATTGACTGCGGCGGCACGCTGCGCTGCGGTATTTATCCCAAACGCCGGATCCCGACGATTAACATCCATTCAACCGGCAAGTCCGGCCCGCTGGCGCAATTTATTCTGGAAGACATTTATGTCTCCGGCGTCCGTGAAAAAAACATCCAACGGGTGGAAGACGCTGCAACCTCTTCTGCAATGGAGAAAACGGAGAGCAGCGCAACGCCCCCGGGACTTGTCCGCGACTACGACAGCAGCAAGAAAATCACAGAACAGAGCGATGGCCTGCTGGCCAAGGTCGGTATGGGAATGGGATCGGTTGTCGCCGTGTTTTTCCAGGCCGGGCGGGAAACCATCGATACCGTACTGAAAACCATCCTGCCGTTCATGGCGTTCGTCTCGGCGCTCATCGGCATCATTATGGCGTCGGGGTTAGGCGACGTGATTGCGCACAGCCTGACGCCGTTGGCAAACAGCCCGATCGGACTGATCACGCTGGCCCTGATCTGCTCATTCCCCCTGCTCTCCCCATTCCTTGGGCCGGGCGCGGTGATCGCGCAGGTCATCGGGGTACTGGTCGGCGTGCAGATTGGGCAGGGGCATATCCCGCCCGCCCTGGCGCTGCCCGCATTGTTCGCCATCAACGCCCAGGCTTCCTGCGACTTCATTCCCGTCGGTCTGTCGCTGGCGGAAGCGAAGCAGGACACCGTGCGCGTAGGGGTGCCTTCCGTACTGGTGGGACGTTTTCTTACCGGCGCGCCGACCGTACTGCTGGCCTGGGTAGTTTCCGGTTTTATCTACCAATAGTTTTTCGCACTGGGAGACGGTATGAACACGGTTTTTCAAACGGTATTTACCCGAATTGGCGACAACGCTCCTGAGTCACTGGACGAGGACATGATGATCACCTTTCGCAAGGGGGCGCCGGAAGACATCGAGTCATTCTGCTTTATCCACCAGCATGGCGATCTGCGCGGTGAACTGCGCACCGGCGACACGCTGATGCTTGCGGACCAGGCCTATCCGATTACCGCGGTAGGCTCGGTAGCGACGCAAAATCTGCGTGAGCTGGGCCATATCACCATCCGGTTTGATGGGGCGGCTGAAGCCGAGTTTCCCGGTTCATTGCACGTTGCAGGTAAGACGCCGACGGATATCAAGGTCGGCAGCAAATTAACGATTGTTTCTTAAACATGAAGTGGGAGATGCATATGAAACAGGTTGCGGTAGTCATCGGCGGAGGACAAACCCTCGGTGCGTTCCTGTGTGAGGGTCTGGCTGACGCAGGTTATCAGGTTGCAGTGGTTGATTTAAACGCGCAACACGCCATGCAGGTAGCGGAAAAGATTAACGCGCAATACGGCGCCGGATGCGCCTGCGGCTTTGGCGCCGACGCCACCGATGAAGCGCAGGTTGAACAGCTGGCGCAGTCGGTGGATGCCCAATTCGGCCAGGTCAATCTTTTAGTCTATAGTGCGGGGATAGCCAAGGCGGCCCCCATTACACAGTTCCAACTTAACGACTTTGATTTGTCTTTACAGGTTAATCTGGTGGGGTATTTTCTGTGCGCCCGCGAGTTTGCCAAGCTGATGATCCGCGACGGCATCGCCGGGCGCATTATCCAAATCAACTCGAAATCGGGGAAAGTGGGCAGCAAGCACAATTCCGGTTATAGCGCGGCCAAGTTCGGCGGCGTTGGGCTAACCCAGTCGCTGGCGCTGGATCTGGCGGAATTCGGCATCACCGTCCATTCGCTGATGCTGGGCAACCTGCTAAAATCGCCGATGTTCCAGTCCCTGTTGCCGCAGTATGCCAAAAAACTGGGCATCCAGCCGGAGGAAGTAGAGCAATACTACGTTGATAAGGTGCCGTTAAAACGCGGCTGCGACTATCAGGATGTCCTGAATACGCTGCTCTACTACGCCAGCGACAAGGCATCTTACTGCACCGGTCAGTCGATTAATATTACCGGCGGGCAGGTCATGTTTTGATCAGCACAACGCCTCCGGCGCCATGCCGGAGGGATCACTAAGGAGGCGGATGATGACGCCGGCATCACTATTGATCGCTTTTGCGGTAAGCGCATGGCTGTTACAGATCGCTCTTGGCTGGTGGCAACTGCGCCGTTTCAATCAGGCGTATGACAATCTGTATCGTCGGGGCCACAAAGTGGGTATCGGCCGTTCCGCCGGAAGATTCAAAGCCCGGGTGGTTATCGCGCTGGCGTTCGATGAGCAGGACCGAGTACGTGACGGCTTTATCATGCGCGGACTGACGGTCTTTGCCCGCCCGCGCCAGATAAAAGAATTAATCGGATTGAAAAGAGAGCAGCTGGTGCCAAGTGTGATCTTTCCCATAGAACCGACCTGTCAGACCGCGCTTTCATTGGCGATTGAAGCGAAATCATGATATTTTCATTTTAAAAGATATTTCCTTTCATTTGGTAGTATTTCATCCGCCAAATCACGTAAGGGAATGATGATTACCCCATAGCTTGCAGGAAAACAGACCGGCGGTAATGGTACACGCCCAACCGGTCCACAACCTGAAAGCGAACGGGGATAAATGAGCATATCGGATGGAAATCGCGCAATGAAACCGAAACAGCGTCAGGCGGCAATCCTGGAATATCTGCGTACGCACGGCAAAACGTCTGTGGAAACGCTGGTCAATCGCTTTAATACGACAGGGACGACAATCCGTAAGGATTTAACCGCGCTGGAAGAAGAAGGCGCGGTTATCCGTACTTACGGCGGCGTGGTGCCAAGCCGGGAAGAAGGCGATCAGCCCATCGATCGCAAAACGCACATCAATACCGCCAAGAAAAAGCAAATTGCCCAAGCGGCCGCCACGCTGATTAATGACGGCGACTCATTGATTTTTGATGCCGGCAGCACCGTATTGCAAATGGTGCCGTGGCTCACGCAGTTCAATAACATTACCGTCATGACCAACAGTCTGAGCATCGTCAATGAGCTGGTGGAGCTGGACAACGATCAAACCATTCTGATGCCGGGCGGCACCTACCGTAAAACGTCGGCCTCGTTCCATGGCAGTCTGGCGGAAGCCGCGTTTTCTCATTTCAGTTTCGACAAGCTGTTTATCGGCGCCGACGGCGTGGATCTGAATGCCGGCGTCACCACCTACAATGAACTGCACGCCGTCAGCCAGGCCATGTGCCGCGCCGCGCAGTTACTCATCCTGCTGGTGGACTCCTCCAAATTCGGCCGCAAAAGCCCGAATGTCGTCTGCGAACTCAGCGCCGTCGATATTCTGATTACCGATAGCGGCATCAACCCCGACTATCTCGCCGCTCTCAGAGAGAGAAATATTAATGTAATCGTGGTGGGAAATAACGATGAATGAGCGTTTATTGACCTTTGCCCGTGAAACGCTGGCAATAGAAATCACTGAAGCACAGCGCATGCTGGCCCGGCTGGATACGCGCTTTGTCGACGCCTGCAAACTGCTGCTGGCATGCACAGGAAAAGTGGTGGTGTCCGGCATGGGAAAATCCGGCCACATCGGCAAGAAGATCGCCGCCTCGTTGGCCAGCACCGGCACACCGGCGTTTTTTGTTCACCCGGCGGAAGCGCTGCATGGCGATCTGGGTATGATTGGACCGCAGGATGTGGTGATATTTATCTCTTACTCCGGCCGGGCGCAGGAGCTCAATGTCCTGCTTCCGTTGCTGGCCGAAAGCCATATCCCGGTTATTGCCCTGACCGGCGGCGCTGAGTCGCCCCTCGGTCTGGCCGCCAGCTGCGTACTGGACGTCAGCGTCACGCGCGAGGCGTGCCCGATGGGACTGGCCCCCACCTCCAGCGCGGTGAATACGCTGATGATGGGCGACGCGCTGGCGATGGCCCTGATGCGCCATCGGGGATTCAGCGCAGAACAGTTCGCGCGCTCACACCCCGGCGGCAGTCTGGGCGCCAGGTTGCTCAACCGCGTCCACCATATTATGCGCAGCGGCGAGCAGTTGCCTCGCGTCGATCAAACGGCAAGCGTCATGGACGCCATGCTGGAACTGAGCCGCACCGGGCTGGGATTGATTGTGGTCTGCGATGATGAAAACCGGGTGGCCGGCGTATTTACCGACGGCGACCTGCGTCGCTGGCTGGTCAAAGGCAACGCGTTGGATACCGTTATCACCCAGGCGATGACCCGCCCCGGCTATCAGTTGCCCGCGGACTGGCGGGCCGTGGCCGCGCTGGAAGCCCTGCATGAACAGCATATTTCAGCCGCCCCGGTGGTCGACAGCGAAGGCCGGCTGGTCGGCGCGATCAATCTGCACGATCTGCACGCGGCGGGCGTCGCCTAAGCGGCGGTTAATACGGACTGACCGGCAGCGGCGTATTTTCAGCACGAAAAATGCGCCGCGCCGGGTTTACCGCGCCGGCGTTGTCCTGCCGAGCGTCGCGCCCTCGATAAAGCGCACGCCGCACTGAATCTGTAACGGAATAGCGTGATGCTCGGACATGCGGCGCTTCAGCAAGCGGATGCTTTCACGTCCGATCGTATAGCGATCGACATGCACCGTGGTCAAACGGGGCGTCGTCATTTCCGCAAAGGTCATATCTTCATAACCCACCACCGACAGGTCTGCGGGCACGACAAGTCCTTCCTCGCTGGCCGCCTGCATCACGCCGACGGCGGTCAGATCGTTGACGCAGAAAACCGCGCTGTAAGGAAACGCCTCTTTTTGCGCAAATACCTTGCCGAAATAGGCCAGCGCCGTTTCGAAACGATCGTAGCCGATTTCCAGCACATCGCCGGTAACGCCTTCCGCCTCTTCCACCGCATCCATAAAGCCGCGCATTCTTTCACGCCAGGGAAAACGCAGATCGCCGGTGACGAACAGCAGCCGGCGATGACCGTTGGCGATAATCCGCTGCGTGACCAGACGAGCCCCCGCGTAGTTATTGGCAATGACGCTATCGAACTGCATGCTCATGTCCACCGTGTTCACCAGCACTAACGATCCATGTCGGGTGAAATGCTCGGCGACCTCAGATTCAGGCGCGGTATAGAACATGATGGCGGCATCGGTATCATGCGCCTGAGCATTACGTTCAATACACGCCAGATCGACGGCGCCTTCCGGCATCAGCTTTGGAAACAGCACATAGCCTTCCTGCTCGGCTTCCAGTTTTGCCCCTTCCAGTACCTGCTGAAAAACCTCATGTAACCCACCGGTTACCGGGTGCATGGGCAGATAAACGACCACATTGGCCGCGGCGCCCGCACGCTGGTTTTCTATATATCCCAAATCATCGGCAATCCGGCGGATCCGTTCGCGCAACTCCGCCGACATGCCCACTTGCCCGGAAAGCGCCCGGGAAACCGTACTGACGGACACCTCGGCCAGTCGGGCAATATCCGCCTGATTGATCCGTTTTGAAGGCTCCATGACTTCTCCTGAATAGCCGAAACGGCGGCAACGCAATTTTCATATTTGCGCAAATTGCGTTGCCGAACAAGATTTACACTCTCACAAGTGAGGAAAACTATGGTTGATAAAACAAAATTCATCCTGCTGACAACGCGCCATATCAAGAGAGAGCGAAGATAAGGCCAACGCTTATGAAGCCTTGGCCGAGTAAGGCTCGTCACTCTGGCGCCGGCAGCGGTAGTTGTCATCAACCGTCAAGTTTATCTTAATTTAGTTGCATTGATAGCGAAGGAATTTACAGAAATTCCCCCCGGTTGTCATAAAAAAACGCTATACGCAAATTGCGCAATTTGTGTTGACCAGGAAAATTATCAAGAATAGTCTCCTGATTGTGGAGACGAATTGATAACCCGTGAAGGCAAACCGGCCCCACCTGACAAAATCCGAATAACATAGGACGAGACTCATGCAACCTCATCCATCTGATACAACCTACGACCTGGTGCTTAAAGGCGGACGGCTGATCGATGAACGCAACGGCCTTGACGCCGTATGTGATATTGCCATCAAAGCCGGACGGATTGCCGCCATAGGAGGGGATCTGACGCCCGGCGCCCGCTACATCCGGGATGTCTCCGGCTGTATTGTGTCGCCGGGGCTGATTGACTTTCATACTCATGTCTACCACAAGGCGACATCGCTGGGCGTCGATCCCAATATGCTGGCCCGACGCTCCGCCGTCACCACCCTGGTCGATGCCGGCAGCGCCGGCGCCGGGAATTTCGACGGACTGCGTGATTTTGTCATGCGCCATTCGCCCTACCGCATCCTGGCGTTTCTCAACGTCTCTTTTCCGGGCATTTTCGGCTTTGATAAAGGCCTTTTCATCGGTGAAGCCACGTTGGCGGAGATGCTGCCGGTCGACCGATGCATCGCCAAAATAGAAGAAAACCGGGACAGCATTGTCGGCGTAAAAGTCCGCATTGGCGGCCCCGCCACGGGCGAGCTGGGACTGGGCGCGCTCGACCTTGCGCTGGAAGCGGCGAGCGCGGTCAATCTGCCGTTAATGGCGCATATCGGCGGACCGCCGCCCAGCTATGCCGACGTGGTTTCCCGCTTACGGCCCGGCGATATCCTGACCCATTGCTATCGCCCCGATCCTAATTCCGCTATCGGCGCCGACGGCCGGATCCTGCCGGAAATCATTGCCGCGCGTCAGCGTGGCGTACTGTTCGATATCGGCCACGGCATGGGCGCCCTGTCGTTTAAAAGCACGGAAGCCGCGCTGGAAAACGGCTTTATGCCGGACATTATCTCCTCGGACGTGCATGTCGCTTCAGTAGAAGGGCCGGCTTTCGATCTGCTGCACACCATGAGCAAATTGCTCAATTGCGGCATATCACTGGCATCGATTATCGCCATGGCGACCAACCGGCCCGCGTTGGCGATGCGGCGATCCGATCTGGGGCACCTGGGCATCGGCGCCATTGCCGATATCACCGTACTGGAAGAGGTGGAAAAACCGTTTAATTTTGTCGATGTCGGCGGCGATATCCGTCAGGGCGACCGCCTGCTCCATCCGGTGGCGGTCTATCTGGGCGGCAAAGATATGGAAATTTCACGCAGACCTTTCGAGGAACTGCGCCATTACTCCTGTAGTTGTTGTCATCAACATTAGCACCGCGCGCAATACGGGACGATCCGGGCAACACGGCGCCGGATCCACAAGCACTAATGGGGGCAAAAATGAAACTGAAATCACTCTTTGCTGTCGCCGCTACCCTCTTTTTCCTCGGGGTAGCCGGACCGGCCGCATCACAAGACAAACAGGGCGGAGTCCTGACCATCGCCACGGTTGGCGAACCGCCAACGCTGGATCAGATGCAAACGCCGACCGATCTGGTCGGCATGATCAGCCAGCATATCTACGAAACGCTCTACACCTTTGACGACAAATGGCAGCCGCAGCCGCTGCTGGCCGCCGACATGCCGACCCTATCGGAAGATGGCCTCACCTACGCCATCCCGCTACGCAAAGGGGTGACCTTTCATGACGGCAGCGCCATGACGTCGGCGGATGTGGTGGCGTCGTTACAACGCTGGGAGAAAATCAACTCCAAAGGGAAACAGGTCGCCGATTACATCGACAGCGTGAGCGCAGACGGCATTGATACGGTGATCGTCAAGCTGAAATCCCGTTATTCCCCGCTGCTGGCGACGCTGTCGCAGGCCGCCATCATCATGCCGGCAGAAAAAATCCAGGATACGCTGACCGAATTCGTGGGAACCGGCCCCTATATGCTGAAGGAAAGGAAACCGGACCAGTACATCCAGCTCGTCCGCTTTCCGGCTTATCAGTCTCCTGAAGGCGCGCCCAGCAACTACGCCGGCGAACGTCAGGCCTTGGCCGATGAACTCCGCTTCGTACCGGTTCCGGATGCCAATACCCGCGTAGAAGGTCTGCTGGCCGGCCAGTATGACTATGCCGATTCGCTGCCGTTCAGCGCTTATGATCGCGTCGCCGCCAGCGATAAAGCGCAACCGGTGGTATTGCAGTCGGGGGGCTGGGCCTCGTTCAACATGAACATGAAAGAAGGTCTGTTTACCAATAAAGATCTGCGCAATGCGGTACAGGCCGCGCTCAATCCCAGCGATATGATGATGGCCGCGTTCTCGGATGCGAAGTTCTACCATGTCGACGGCGCCTATTTCCCGGAAGGCTATTTCTGGCACACCGAAGCCGGCGTTGCCCGCTACGGCGAAGGCGATCCCGCGGCGGCCGGCGCGTTGCTGAAAAAAGCCGGTTATAAAGGCACGCCCATCCGTCTGCTGACATCGCGCCAGTATGAATTCCATTACAAGATGGCGGAAGTGGCCAAAGCCTATCTTGAGGCCGCCGGTTTCAAGGTCGATTTACAGGTGACCGACTGGGCGACGCTGACAACGCGCCGCGCCGATCCGACGCAATGGGATATTTTCATCACTCATTCCAACTTCCCCGGCGATCCGACGATGATGAACACCATTTCGGATACCTATCCCGGCTGGTATGTCTCCGCGGCCAAAACCCAGGCGGTGGAGACCTATCTACAAGCCGTCACGCCGGAAGAAAAATTTGCGGCATGGGAAAAGCTGCAGGCCACGCTGTATGACGACGCGCCAATTTTCAAAGTCGGCAACTTCAATGTGCTTTCCGGACTGGCCAAAGGGATTCAGGGATATGAACCGCACTACTGGCCAACATTCTGGAACGTTTCGGCCAGATCGTAAGGAAGGGTTGCCATGTCGCGGATCTTGTATGCCTTTATCACTCGTCTTGCCGGTATCATCGCCGTCCTGCTGATACTGGCGACCGTCGTTTTCCTGATCGTCCGCGTCACGCCGGGCGATCCTGCCGCGGTGATGCTGGGATCGGACGCCACGCCGCAGGACATTGCAGAGCTGCGCGAAAGGCTGGGGCTCAATGCCCCGCTTCTGCAACAATACGTCTCTTTCATCGCTAAGGCCGTACAGGGCGACCTCGGGCAATCCATCTTTCTTAATATGCCCGTGACCTCGGCGCTGGCGGCGCGTGCGGAACCGACATTTTTCCTGACGCTATTTTCCATTCTGATCGCGACGATCATTGCGCTGCCGGTCGGCATCCTGTCGGCTTACAAACGCGGTTCCGCATTCGATCAGATCGTCGTGGGCGTCACGATGGTGGCCGCCAGCATCCCCAGTTTTTGGTTGGGCCTGATCCTGATCCAAACGATGGCGGTAAAACTGGGCTGGTTTCCGGTGTCCGGTTACGGCGGACCGGATTCGTCTTTCTTCACCCGTCTGCACCATCTTGTGCTACCGGCCATCGCGCTGGGGATCGTCAACTCGGCGCTGATTACCCGCTTTACCCGCGCGGCGATGCTGGACGTGCTGTCGGATGACTATATTCGTACCGCCCGGGCCAAAGGCGCGGCGGAGAAGACCGTTATCCTCAAACACGCGCTGAAGAATGCGCTGATCCCGATCATCACGGTGATCGGCCTGTCCATCGCGTTACTGGTTTCCGGCGCGGTGGTGACGGAAACCGTATTTGGCCTGCCCGGCATCGGCAATCTGGTGGTTTCCGCCGTACAACGCCGCGACTACCCGGTTATTCAGGGCGCGCTGCTCGCCGTGGCCGCTATCTATGTGCTTATCAATTTCATTGTGGATATGCTCTATATTCTTGTCGATCCGAGGGTCCGGCTATGACCACCGCAACCCTTTCCTTGCGCGTAAAGTTACGGCGCATGTGCCGCAACAAAGCCATCCTGCTGGGCGTGATCATCCTGAGCGTAGTGGTGTTCGCCGCGCTGTTTGCCCCCTGGATAGCGCCCTATGCGCCAAACAAATTGTCTATCATCAATCGGTTGCAGTCGCCATCGCTGGCGCATCTGTTCGGCACCGATGAATTTGGCCGCGATGTGTTCTCCCGCGCTATCCATGCCGGGCGAATCTCCCTGATGGTCAGCGCCGGCGTCGTAATACTGGCGACCGTACTGGGGATTTTTCTCGGCGTACTGGCCGGTTATTTCCGCCGGTTGGATGCGCCGATCTCCCGCATGCTGGACGCCATGATGTCATTCCCCGACATTCTGCTGGCTATCGCTCTGGTGGCGGCGCTCGGCCCTTCGCTGATCAATGTCATTCTCGCCCTCGGCATCACTTACGCTCCCAGGCTGGCGCGCGTGGTGCGAGGATCGACGTTGGTGCTGCGCGAACTCCCTTACGTGGAGGCGGCCAAGTCGCTGGGCCTGCCCACCCATCGGATACTGCTGCGCCATATCCTGATCAATCTGGCGTCGCCGATCCTGGTGCAGTCGAGCTTTATCTTCGCCTCGGCCATGCTGGCCGAAGCCAGTTTGTCTTTCCTCGGCATTGGCGTCAGCACCGACGTTCCCACCTGGGGCACCATGCTGGCGATGGGACGGGAATATATGAATGACGCCCCCTGGCTGATGTACTTTCCGGGGCTGGCTATCGTCTTTGCCGTGTTGTCTTTGCAGTTACTGGGTGACGGTCTGCGCGATCTCGTCGATCCCCGCTTGTCCAAGGAGGTCTGAGTGATGAACCAACCCACTGCGCCGGTACTCAGTATTGAAGGCCTGACCACATCATTTCGCACGGAAAATGGTTGGAATCCGGTTATCCGCGATATCTCGCTTAGCGTAGCGCAGGGCGAAACCGTCGCCATTGTCGGTGAATCCGGTTCGGGGAAAAGCGTCACCGCCCTGTCGACCATGCGGCTGCTGCCCGCGGGTAAAGCGCGTTGTGAAGGGAAAATTCTGTTTCAAGGGCGCGACCTGCTCACGCTGCCGGAAGCGGAAATGCGCAAGGTCCGCGGTAATCATATCGGCATGATCTTTCAGGAGCCGATGACCAGCCTTAACCCGGTCTTCACCATTGGTTCTCAGCTTGCGGAAGCTCTGATGCTGCACCGGGATATGTCGGCGCATGAGGCAAAGCAGGAGGCCATACGCCTGCTGGAGCGGGTGCGCATTCCCTCCGCCCGCTCCCGGATTAATGACTATCCGCATAAGCTGTCCGGCGGCATGCGCCAGCGGGTGATGATCGCTATGGCGCTGGCCTGCCGGCCGCAGCTGCTGATTGCGGATGAGCCCACCACCGCGCTGGACGTTACCATTCAGGCGCAAATCCTGCACCTTATCCGTGAACTCCAGGCGGAAGAGAATATGGGCGTGCTGTTTATTACCCACGATATGGGCGTTGTCGCCGAAGTGGCGGACCGAACGGTGGTGATGTTCCGCGGCGACCGAATCGAAACCGGCGAAACCGCCGATATCTTCGCCCATCCCCGGCATATCTATACCCGAACGTTACTCTCTTCGATTCCGCGGCTCGGGTCGATGGGGGATGTCGCCCGTCCCATGCGCTTTCCGGAGATTAATCCGCACACCGGCGCAGTGACGGCGCCGGCGCAGATAGCGGAAACCATCCTCAGTAACAATCCGATCATTAGCGTCAGCGATCTCTCCGTTCGTTTCGATATCTCCGCCGGTCTGGGCCGGCTTGCCGGCCGGGTTCACGCCGTCGAAAATGTCTCCTTCGATCTCTTCCCCGGCGAAACCCTGTCCATCGTCGGCGAATCCGGCTGCGGCAAATCTACCACCGGGCGCGCCATCATGCGTCTTAATGAACCCACCGCCGGCGCCATCTTTGTGGCCGGGCGCAATGTGCTGACCTCCACCAGCCGCGAGCTGCGGGAAAGCCGCCGCACGGTACAAATGATTTTTCAGGATCCCTTTGCCTCTCTCAATCCGCGCATCACTATCGGTTCCGCCATCGCCGAACCGATTCTGGCGCATGGCATGATGGGGCGAAAGGCCGCGCGAGAACGCGTCGTTGATTTACTGGAAAAGGTTGGATTACAGGCGGAAATGGCCGATCGCTACCCGCATGAATTTTCCGGCGGCCAGCGCCAGCGGATCTCTATTGCCCGCGCGCTGGCCCTGGAGCCGAAAGCCATCATCGCCGACGAAGCCGTTTCCGCGCTGGATGTGTCCGTAAAGGCCCAAGTGGCCAACCTGCTGCTCAGTTTGCAGGAAAGCATGAAAATCGCCTTTCTTTTTATTTCGCACGATATGGCGGTGGTCGAACGCCTCAGCCACCGCGTCGCCGTGATGTATCTGGGCGAAATCGTCGAGATCGGTCCCAGAACCGCCGTTTTCAGCAATCCGCAGCATGAATATACCAAGCGGCTGATCGCCGCCGTGCCGCTGCCGGATCCGGCGCGCCGTAACCCGCTGCCGCCGGAGCTGACCAACGAGATAAAAAGTCCGGTCCGACCGACCGACTACATTCCCCCCAAGCGCATTTACCGTGAATGTTCTCCGGGGCATTTCGTCGCCATCGAGGCGGACTGAAACCACAACCGCTGGCGCGGGCCGCGTCAGCCTATCGGTTAACTATTGATGGAGAAGACAACACGTGAACGACATC
Organism: Brenneria goodwinii; assembly: GCF_002291445.1. Classification (NCBI taxonomy): domain Bacteria; kingdom Pseudomonadati; phylum Pseudomonadota; class Gammaproteobacteria; order Enterobacterales; family Pectobacteriaceae; genus Brenneria; species Brenneria goodwinii. Next base: position 3,895,960 of record NZ_CP014137.1, read on the forward strand.
GCAGACGCATCTTCAATATATGAGGTCGACACCCCCGCCGTACTGGTTAACCTTGATATCGCCAGGGCGAACATTATCCGCTTTCAGCGCTATGCCGAGAGTCACGGGCTGAAAGTGCGGCCGCATATCAAAACCCACAAGCTGCCGCAGATTGCCGAAATGCAGTTGGACGCCGGCGCTATCGGCATTACCTGCCAGAAAGTTTCCGAAGCGGAGGCCATGACGGCGGGCAGCCCACACGTCGCCGATGTACTGATCACCTATAACATCGTCGGAGAGAACAAGGTTCGCCGCCTTGCCGCACTGGCGCGCAGGGTGCGTCTCAGCGTGGTCGCCGATAGCGCGGAAGTGATTAGCGGTCTGTCCGCCATCTTCGCATCCGAACCGTCGCCGCTCGCCGTTCTGGTGGAGTGCGACACCGGCGCGCACCGCTGTGGTGTGTCTTCTCCACAGGACGCCGCTCGCCTTGCCGAGCTGATTGATAGCGCGCCCGGACTGGCCTTTGCCGGTTTGATGACCTATCCGCCGGTTGCCGGAGAAGAGACGGTCGAGCGGTTTATGCAAGAGGCAAAGCAGTGTATTCGTCAACGCCTGGGCGAGCGCGAACTGGTCATCAGTTCCGGCGGCACCCCCTCGATGATGCAGGCCGCCAATGCGCCGGTGGTTACCGAATACCGGCCCGGTACCTATGTTTATAACGATCGCTCGCTGGTCTCCCGCGGGGTATGCGGATGGGAAGACTGCGCGCTGACCGTACTGGCGACTGTGGTTTCCGTGCCAGACGACAACCGGGCGGTAATTGATGCCGGCAGCAAGGCGTTAACCTCCGATTTACTCGGTCTGTCCGGATACGGCCACGTTCTCGGTCGTCCGGACATCGTTATCGATCAACTCTCCGAAGAACATGGGCGTCTGGTCAGCGACGCGCCTATCGGGCTGTCGGTGGGCGATAAAATCCGCATCGTGCCCAACCATGCCTGCGTCGTCACCAATATGGTCGATGAGATTCACATTATCCGCAACGGCGTTCTGGATGGCGTACAGCCGGTTGTCGCGCGCGGATGCATCGTCTGACGCGCCGGTCTTTTTTAGCTGCGAGTAAAATAAAAGGAACAGAGAAATGACAATCAAACGCTATGGTGAGGGAGAAAAAGGCGCGGGCGGCAAGGCACTGCCTTTTGCCCGAGCGGTGCAGGCCGATGGCTGGCTGTACGTTTCCGGTCAGGTCGCGATGGAAAGCGGCGAGATCGTCTCCGGCGGGATCGTGACCGAAAGCCGCAAAGCTATTGAAAACCTTATCGCCATCCTCCAGGAAGCGGGCTACGGTACGGAGGATGTGGTGCGGGTTGGCGTATGGCTGGACGATCCGCGCGATTTTTGGAGTTTTAACGGCGTTTATGCCGAATATTTCGGCGACAATCCCCCCGCCCGCGCCTGTGTGCAATCCAGTATGATGGTCGATTGCAAAGTTGAAATTGACTGCGTTGCCTATCGGTCCGACAAACGTTGAACGCGTAAAGCAGCATCACGGCGGCGCCACGGGTGCCGCCCTAACTCGCCCCTTCACTGGCAAACCGCCGCCGAATGACTATATTCAGTTCTGATATAACCCATCACGCAATGTAATTTATAAAACGAAATCTTCTCGCGTAAATTCATTATTAGTAAAACTTATAACCCATATCATGCTCATTACCCACAGGAACTGATAATAATGAAGAAAGTACGTTTTGCCTTACTGACTGGCGTCCTGCTTGCCACCAGCGTTCTGGCGCAAGCGCAGGATGACCTTAGCGCCATCAAATCCGCCGGCGTGATTAAGTTCGGAACCGAAGGCACCTATGCGCCCTATACCTATCACGATAAATCGGGCCAACTGGTGGGTTTTGATGTGGATATTGGCCGCGCCGTCGCCGATAAATTAGGCGTTAAAGCTCAGTTTATCGAGGGCCGCTGGGACGGGCTCATCGCCGGCATCGACGCCAAACGCTACGATGCCGTCATCAATCAGGTTGGCGTGACCAAAGAGCGCCAGGCTAAATACGACTTCTCCAAACCGTATATCGACTCGAAAGCCGTGCTGATTACCCGTGCCGATAACACCACCATCAAAAACTTCGATGACTTGAAAGGCAAAAAATCAGCGCAAAGCCTAACCAGCAACTATGCGAAACTGGCGACCAGCCACGGTGCGGAGATCGTGCCTACCGACGGCTTTAACCAGTCGCTGGATCTGGTGCTCAGCGGCCGCGCCGATGCCACGCTCAACGACAACCTGTCTTTCCTCGACTTCAAAAAACAGAAGCCGGATGCTAACGTCAAAGTTATCGCCACCTCCCCCACGGGAGAGCCTTCAGCCATTTTAATCCGCAAAGGACAAACGCAGTTAGCGGATGCCTTAAACAACGCGCTGGATGAAATTAAAGCAGATGGCACGTATAAAACGATATCCGTACGCTACTTCGGTGAGGACGTATCTCAATAATCACCGCTTTATCGGAGCCATTTTCCATGCCGCCTTGGCTACAACTTATGGCAGACTCTTTCTGGAGTCTGCTGTCTGCGGGACTGAAATTTACTGTCCCGCTTGCCATTCTTTCCTTTATTTTCGGCCTGACTGTCGGTGTTATTGTCGCGCTGATCCGCCTCTACGGCCCTAAGCCGCTGAAATGGATTGGCGATTTTTATGTCTGGGTTATCCGCGGAACGCCGCTGCTGGTTCAGCTATTTCTCATTTTTTACGGGCTGCCGAGCGCGGGCATTACGCTGGATGCCTTCCCAGCCGCCTTAATCGGATTCACGATCAGCGTCGGCGCATACAGTTCGGAAATTGTCCGCGGGGCAATACTGTCCGTACCGAAAGGCCAGTGGAACGCGGCCTACTCTTTGGGCATGAATGGAACTCAGGCGATCCGCTGGGTCATCTTTCCGCAATCGGTTTTCGTTTCATTACCGCCGCTGTCCAATACGTTCATTTCGCTCATTAAAGATACCTCGCTTGCCGCGGTGATTACCGTTCCGGAAATGTTTTTATCCGCGCAGCGCATTGTGTCCGTCACCTACGAGCCACTGATTCTTTACATTGAGGCGGCGTTGATTTATCTGATGTTCAGTACGGTGCTGAGCCAGTTGCAGGTGAAACTCGAAAAGTATTACCAGCGTCATATCGTGCAGTGAGGCTTTACTTTCCTGAGATCAGGCAACCGCGCAGGCTCGCTATCGTCCTGGGGTCTGCGCACCAAAAAAGAGCGATGGGAGCGTATTTTCTTTATTTTGGTGCAAATGCGTTCATTAATTGCCCTTCTGCGGATCAATCCATTCTCATTTTCTTTTCGCTTATCAGCAAAATATAAAATTGGCACCCTAATTGCTTATCTCTTGCCGCGGCGCTAAGCCGACAGGCAAGAATGGTGCATCTTATTTTTGCACTTCAAACACAACAGCATATAACAATTTAGTTACAAGGATGATTATGAAAAGAATGATTATTTCGACTCTGGTTGCCGGTGCGTCCTTGCTTGCAGCGATCAATCAGGCCCATGCCGGCGCGACTCTGGATGCCATTCAGAAAAAAGGGTTCGTACAGTGTGGTATCAGTGATGGGTTACCTGGTTTTTCCTATGCGGATGCCAGCGGTAAATTCTCCGGCATTGATGTTGACGTATGCCGTGGTGTGGCTGCCGCCGTATTCGGTGACGCGGATAAGGTAAAATATACTCCCCTGACGGCGAAAGAGCGTTTCACCGCGCTGCAATCAGGCGAAGTCGATCTATTGTCACGCAATACCACTTGGACCTCTTCTCGTGATGGCGGCATGGGCATGCTGTTCACCGGCGTCACCTATTACGATGGCATCGGTTTCCTGACGCACAACAAGGCCGGATTAACCAGCGCCAAAGAGCTGGATGGCGCAACGGTCTGTATTCAGGCGGGCACGGACACCGAACTGAATGTGGCTGACTACTTTAAAACGCATAAAATGCAGTACACGCCCGTCACCTTCGATCGCTCTGACGAAAGCGCCAAAGCGCTGGAATCCGGCCGCTGCGATACCCTGGCCTCTGACCAATCCCAGCTTTACGCGCTGCGCATCAAGCTGAGCAACCCCAGCGAATTTATCGTTTTACCTGAAGTGATCTCCAAAGAACCGCTGGGACCGGTAGTACGCCGCGGCGATGAAGAGTGGTTCTCTATTGTCCGCTGGACGCTGTTCGCGATGTTGAACGCAGAAGAGTTGGGCGTAACGTCACAAAACGTCGACCAGTTGGCCGCCAAACCCACCACTCCGGATATGTCTCATCTGCTCGGTCATGAAGGCAGCTACGGTAAAGATCTGAAATTACCGAACGATTGGGCGCATAAAATCATCAAGCAAGTCGGTAACTACGGCGAAATCTTTGAGCGCAATGTCGGTATGGGCAGCGAATTAAAAATCAAACGCGGCCTGAACGAATTATGGAATAAAGGCGGGATTCAGTACGCACCGTCCGTACGTTAATCCGCCAGCAGAAACAGAAACACGGGCGCAGCAGGATTGCTGCGCCCTCTGTATCCCCGCTATTGAGGCTTCAATATGCAACAACGCCCAACCGTGAAAAGTGATTTATCACTAACTAATCCAGCGGTGCGCGCCTGGCTGTATCAAATCATCGTTGTCATCGCCGTATTAGCTATCGCCGCTTACCTACTACACAATACCGTTACCAACCTGGCCCAGAGAGGGATCACATCCGGATTCGCATTCCTGAACAATAGCGCAGGCTTTGGGATTATCCAGCATCTGATTGACTACCAGCAAGGCGACACTTATGGACGTGTTTTCCTTGTCGGGTTATTCAATACCTTATTGGTTTCAGCGCTATGTATCGTCTTCGCCTCAATTCTTGGTTTTGTCGTTGGTCTGGCACGCCTGTCCGACAACTGGCTGCTGCGTAAGATCTCAACCATCTACATTGAAATATTCCGTAATATTCCGCCGCTGCTGCAGATTTTCTTCTGGTATTTCGCGGTACTGCGCAACCTGCCTGGTCCACGGCAGGCCATCAATGCCTTCGAAATTTCGTTCCTGAGCAACCGCGGACTTTATATCCCCTCGCCCGAAGCCGGGCCGGGTGCCGGCGCGTTTTTCCTGTCCATTATCATCACGCTGGTTGTCACGCTGATGGTTTTCCGTAGGAATAAACGCTACCACGCGCTCACCGGACAAATCAGAAAAACATGGCCGGTGGCGTTAGGACTTCTGGCGGCGTTGCTTGTGCTGAGCCACCTGATCTTTGGTCCGGCCATACATTGGAATGTGCCGGTATTACAAGGTTTTAATTTCCGCGGCGGCATGGTGTTAATCCCCGAATTAGCGGCGCTGACGCTGGCGCTATCGGTTTATACCTCTTCCTTCATCGCTGAAATTATTCGTTCCGGGATTCAATCCGTTTCTTACGGTCAGCATGAAGCGGCCCGCTCCCTTGGCCTGCCGAATCCGATAACGCTGCGCAAAGTGATTCTGCCTCAGGCATTGCGCGTCATTATCCCGCCGCTGACCAGCCAGTATCTTAACATCGTTAAAAACTCATCGCTGGCCGCCGCCATCGGCTACCCGGATATGGTATCGCTATTTGCAGGAACGGTGCTGAACCAGACCGGTCAGGCGATAGAAACCATCGCAATAACCATGTCGGTGTATCTCATTATCAGCCTGCTGATTTCGCTGCTGATGAACATTTACAACCGCAAGATTGCGTTAATAGAGCGCTAAGAGGATTACATGACGATGATTTCTCCAACACAGAACCGTCAGGCCTCGCTTTTTAAAGCGGTCTATTGGGCGCGACGTAATCTGTTCTCCAATATCACCAACAGCCTGCTGACGCTGCTTTGCCTGTGGCTGCTGTGGCTAGCCATTCCCCCGTTATTGAACTGGGCGGTCTTGCAGGCCAACTGGATTGGCACAACCCGCAACGATTGTACTCGGGAAGGCGCATGCTGGGTGTTTATCCATGCCAGATTCGGTCACTTCATGTACGGGCTTTACCCGGCAGAAGAGATCTGGCGCATCAACTTTGCGCTGGTTATCGGTTTGCTCAGCATCCTGCCGATGTTTTGGCGCAATCTTCCGCACCGCGGGCGCTACATTGCCGTCTGGGCCGTTACTTATCCTCTGGTCGCCTGGGGGCTGCTGCATGGCGGATTCGGCGGGCTCAGTCTGGTTGAAACCCGTCAATGGGGCGGGTTGACGCTGACGCTGATTATCGCCGCCGTGGGCATCGCGGGCGCTCTGCCGCTGGGTATTTTATTGGCGCTGGGGCGCCGCTCATCGTTACCCGTCGTACGCGTGCTCTCGATTGTTTTTATTGAGTTCTGGCGCGGCGTGCCGCTGATTACCGTGCTTTTTATGTCGTCCGTTATGCTCCCTCTGCTTTTAACGGAAGGCACAAATATCGATAAGCTGTTGCGCGCGCTGGTTGGCGTCATTCTTTTCCAGTCCGCCTATGTTGCCGAAGTGGTTCGCGGCGGATTACAGGCGCTGCCCAAAGGGCAGTATGAGGCGGCGGAGTCGCTGGGGTTGGGCTATTGGCGGATGCAGGGACTGGTTATCCTGCCGCAGGCGCTGAAAATGGTGATCCCCGGACTGGTGAACACCATTATCGCCCTGTTTAAAGACACCAGCCTGGTGATCATCATCGGCTTGTTCGATCTCTTCAGCAGCATTCAACAGGCGACGGTCGATCCGGCGTGGCTTGGTATGTCGACTGAAGGCTATGTTTTTGCCGCCATGGTCTATTGGATCTTCTGTTTCAGTATGTCGCGCTATAGCCAGCATCTGGAAAATCGTTTTAACACCGGACATAAGTCGCATTGAGGCCAGCCATGAATCAGAATTCTTTAACGCAATCTGCCGATCACATGATCACATTAGAGGATGTGAATAAGTGGTATGGACAATTCCACGTACTGAAAAATATTAATTTGCAGGTGAAACAAGGCGAACGGATCGTGCTTTGCGGCCCTTCCGGCTCCGGGAAATCCACCACAATACGCTGTATCAATCATCTGGAGGAACACCAACAGGGACGCATCGTGGTTGATGGCATCGAGCTGAACGACGATCTGCGGAATATTGAAAAAATCAGAACTGAAGTGGGTATGGTATTCCAGCACTTTAATCTGTTTCCTCATTTAACGGTGTTGCAGAACTGCACTCTGGCGCCGTGCTGGGTGCGGCATATACCGAAGAAAGAGGCGGAAGAGCTGGCGATGCATTATCTGGAACGGGTGCGTATTGCCGAACACGCGCACAAGTTTCCAGGGCAGTTGTCCGGCGGGCAGCAGCAGCGCGTCGCCATCGCCCGTTCGCTGTGTATGAAACCCAAGATCATGCTGTTTGATGAACCAACGTCGGCACTCGATCCGGAAATGGTGAAAGAAGTATTGGATACCATGCTGGGACTGGCGGAAGATGGCATGACGATGCTGTGCGTAACCCACGAAATGGGATTTGCGAAAACCGTCGCCGACCGGGTCATTTTTATGGATCAGGGTGAAATCGTCGAACAGGCGGCGCCAGAGATTTTCTTCTCTAACCCACGTTCCGAGCGGACGCAGGCATTCCTTTCTCAGATTCTGCATTAATCAAAAAGGAAGCCTGCCATACTTGACAGGCTTCCTTTCCCATTCCGTCACCTTCATCTCTCTTCCGCCGCCCAATACATCGATTTATAGGCCGATACCGTCAGCATCGTTCAGTGATAAAATCCATCCGGACACGCCATCAATTTGAATGTGGCGGCACTTGCCCCGTTGGCGGTAAACGTGGGGATTAACATATTGGGTGATGCATGTTGTTACTGATTGATAACTATGACTCTTTTACCTACAACCTGTATCAGTATTTTTGTGAGCTGGGTGCGGAAGTACAGGTCAGGCGTAATGATGAGCTAACGCTGGATGATATCGAACGGCTATCGCCGTCACGTCTCGTTATCTCTCCCGGTCCCTGCACGCCGGATGAAGCCGGCATTTCACTGGCGGCTATCCGCCGTTTTGCCGGCAAATTGCCCATCCTTGGGGTGTGCCTTGGGCATCAGGCCATGGGGCAGGCATTCGGTGCGCGCGTCATTCGCGCTCGTCAGGTCATGCACGGCAAAACATCGGTTATCCAACACAACGATACCGGTGTTTTTACCGGGCTGTCTCAGCCTTTGACCGTAACGCGCTATCACTCGCTGGTTATTGAACCCGCCTCTCTTCCTGACTGTTTTACAGTGACGGCCTGGAGCGAGCGCGATGGCGAACGTGACGAAATAATGGCGATTCGGCATCGTTCATTACCATTAGAAGGTGTTCAGTTTCATCCTGAAAGTATTCTCAGCCAGCAAGGACACCAACTTTTAGATAATTTTCTTAAAATAGAAATGGATAGAAAATAAATTTTCTTTCGAGGCGATTAAACATTGCCTGTGATTGATTTTTTATGCATATTTATTGACTATATTTTCACTCAGCAGTCGTTGATATCGGAGCGTGCAGGCAGATGGCAACAGATAAAAAAGCAGTAACTCGGGAAACTCACGACAAAGTTATTTTGCCGGTTTATGCACCAGCGCAGTTTGTGCCAGTAAAAGGTAAAGGGAGCAGAGTATGGGATCAGCAAGGGCGAGAATACATTGATTTTTCCGGCGGCATTGCCGTTACCGCGCTTGGCCACTGCCATCCCGCTCTGGTCGCCGCGTTAAAACAACAGGGAGAACAACTGTGGCACACCAGCAATATTTTTACCAACGAGCCGGCGCTACGGTTAGCCAGTAAGCTGATTAACGCCACCTTTGCCGACCGGGTGTTCTTTGTTAACTCGGGCGCGGAAGCAAACGAAGCGGCTTTCAAGCTGGCGCGACACTACGCGATTAAACGCCACAGCCCGTATAAAACCAAGATTATTGCTTTCTATAACGCGTTCCACGGACGCACGCTATTTACCGTATCGGTTGGCGGTCAGGCGAAATATGCCGATGGCTTTGGGCCAAAACCCGCCGATATCGTACACGTTCCTTTTAACGATCTGGCGGCGGTAAAAGCGGTGATGGACGACCATACCTGCGCCGTGGTGCTGGAACCCGTTCAGGGCGAAGGCGGCATTACGCCAGCAACGCAAGAATTCCTGCAGGGCGTACGCAAACTGTGCGATCAATATAAAGCGCTGCTGGTCTTCGATGAAGTACAATGCGGCATGGGCCGTACCGGTAAGCTGTTCACTTATATGCACTACGGTATTACGCCGGATATTCTGACTACAGCCAAAGCATTGGGCGGCGGCTTCCCCATCAGCGCGATGCTCACCACGGAAGAGATCGCCTCGGTAATGACCGTTGGCGTGCATGGCACCACGTATGGTGGCAACCCGCTGGCCTGTGCTGTAGCGGAAGCGGCGTTAGATACTATTAATACCCCGGAAGTGCTATCCGGCGTAGCGGAACGTCATGACCTGTTTGTCAGCGCCTTGGAAAAAATCAACCAACGGTATGATATTTTCGAACAAATTCGCGGCATGGGATTATTACTGGGAGCCGAGCTTAAGCCAAAATGGCATGGCCGAGCAGGCGACTTCTTAGCCGCGGCGGCGGAACACGGTGTAATGGTATTAATGGCAGGGCCGAACGTGATTCGCTTTGTGCCGTCTCTGGTTATCGATCCTAAAGAGGTGGAAGAAGGAATGGCGCTGTTCACCAAAGCAGTGGAGCAGGTGGTTAATTCCGCCGGTTGATACGACGCTATTTCCAATTAGCAAAAAGCCTTGGATCCCACCAGGGCTTTTTTATCACGCCAGACCACCCTTGCAGATAACCTATTCACAGATGCGCAAAACAAAAGGCCCAGTCTTTCGACTGGGCCTTCCGCTTGATTTGATGCCTGGCAGTTCCCTACTCTCACATGGGGAGACCCCACACTACCATCGGCGCTTCGGCGTTTCACTTCTGAGTTCGGCATGGGGTCAGGTGGGACCACCGCGCTATCGCCGCCAGGCAAATTCTGTTTTATCCCAACCGTTGCGTCTTCTTTCCTACGCAACCATCAGAACCAATCTTTGAACAAGCTAAAATTCTCTGAGTCTATTCGTATCATCCTGATACTCACCCCTACGGGGCCAGTGCTCCGCACTGTTCAAAATCGTTCCCGACGATTTTGTCTCTCAAAACACCTTCGGTGTTGTAAGGTTAAGCCTCTCGGGTCATTAGTACCGGTTAGCTCAACGCATCGCTGCGCTTACACACCCGGCCTATCTACGTCGTCGTCTTCAACGGCCCTTCTGGGGACTCAAAGTCCCAGGGAAGACTCATCTCGAGGCAAGTTTCCCGCTTAGATGCTTTCAGCGGTTATCTCTTCCGCACTTAGCTACCGGGCAATGCAATTGGCATCACAACCCGTACACCAGTGGTGCATTCACTCCGGTCCTCTCGTACTAGGAGCAACCCCTCTCAATCTTCCAACGCCCACGGCAGATAGGGACCGAACTGTCTCACGACGTTCTAAACCCAGCTCGCGTACCACTTTAAATGGCGAACAGCCATACCCTTGGGACCTACTTCAGCCCCAGGATGTGATGAGCCGACATCGAGGTGCCAAACACCGCCGTCGATATGAACTCTTGGGCGGTATCAGCCTGTTATCCCCGGAGTACCTTTTATCCGTTGAGCGATGGCCCTTCCATTCAGAACCACCGGATCACTAAGACCTGCTTTCGCACCTGCTCGAGCCGTCACTCTCGCAGTCAAGCTAGCTTATGCCTTTGCACTAACCTCCTGATGTCCGACCAGGATTAGCTAACCTTCGTGCTCCTCCGTTACTCTTTGGGAGGAGACCGCCCCAGTCAAACTACCCACCAGACACTGTCCGCAACCCCGCTCAGGGGCCCACGTTAGAACATCAAACATTAAAGGGTGGTATTTCAAGGTTGGCTCCATGCAGACTGGCGTCCACACTTCAAAGCCTCCCACCTATCCTACACATCAAGGCTCAAGGTTCAGTGTCAAGCTATAGTAAAGGTTCACGGGGTCTTTCCGTCTTGCCGCGGGTACACTGCATCTTCACAGCGAGTTCAATTTCACTGAGTCTCGGGTGGAGACAGCCTGGCCATCATTACGCCATTCGTGCAGGTCGGAACTTACCCGACAAGGAATTTCGCTACCTTAGGACCGTTATAGTTACGGCCGCCGTTTACCGGGGCTTCGATCAAGAGCTTCGCCCTAAGGCTTACCCCATCAATTAACCTTCCGGCACCGGGCAGGCGTCACACCGTATACGTCCACTTTCGTGTTTGCACAGTGCTGTGTTTTTATTAAACAGTTGCAGCCAGCTGGTATCTGCGACTGGTCTCAGCTCCGTCCGCAAGGGACTTCACCAAATCCAGCGTGCCTTCTCCCGAAGTTACGGCACCATTTTGCCTAGTTCCTTCACCCGAGTTCTCTCAAGCGCCTGAGTATTCTCTACCTGACCACCTGTGTCGGTTTGGGGTACGATTGATTGTTACCTGGTGCTTAGAGGCTTTTCCTGGAAGCGTAGCATCGGTTACTTCATCACCGTAGTGACTCGTCATCACGCCTCAGTGTTAACAGTGTTCCGGATTTACCAAAAACACCCACCTGCACGCTTAAACCGGGACAACCGTCGCCCGGCCAACCTAGCTTTCTCCGTCCCCCCTTCGCAGTAACAACCAGTACAGGAATATTAACCTGTTTCCCATCGACTACGCCTTTCGGCCTCGCCTTAGGGGTCGACTCACCCTGCCCCGATTAACGTTGGACAGGAACCCTTGGTCTTCCGGCGTGCGGGTTTTTCACCCGCATTATCGTTACTTATGTCAGCATTCGCACTTCTGATACCTCCAGCAACCCTCACAGGCCACCTTCAACGGCTTACAGAACGCTCCCCTACCCAACAACACATAGTGTCGCTGCCGCAGCTTCGGTGCATGGTTTAGCCCCGTTACATCTTCCGCGCAGGCCGACTCGACCAGTGAGCTATTACGCTTTCTTTAAATGATGGCTGCTTCTAAGCCAACATCCTGGCTGTCTGGGCCTTCCCACATCGTTTCCCACTTAACCATGACTTTGGGACCTTAGCTGGCGGTCTGGGTTGTTTCCCTCTTCACGACGGACGTTAGCACCCGCCGTGTGTCTCCCGTGATAACATTCTCCGGTATTCGCAGTTTGCATCGAGTTGGTAAGTCGGGATGACCCCCTAGTCGAAACAGTGCTCTACCCCCGAAGATGAATTCACGAGGCGCTACCTAAATAGCTTTCGGGGAGAACCAGCTATCTCCCGGTTTGATTGGCCTTTCACCCCCAGCCACAAGTCATCCGCTAATTTTTCAACATTAGTCGGTTCGGTCCTCCAGTTAGTGTTACCCAACCTTCAACCTGCCCATGGCTAGATCACCGGGTTTCGGGTCTATACCCTGCAACTTAACGCCCAGTTAAGACTCGGTTTCCCTGCGGCTCCCCTATTCGGTTAACCTTGCTACAGAATATAAGTCGCTGACCCATTATACAAAAGGTACGCAGTCACCCCACCCCAAAACACTCACTGCTTGTTTTGTGTGTTGCTCATCGCAAAAAACGCGATGACAACCGTCACCTCGACATCCGCATTGCCTTTCGGCCCGGAAGTGTTTTGGTGGTGGGGCTCCCACTGCTTGTACGTACACGGTTTCAGGTTCTATTTCACTCCCCTCGCCGGGGTTCTTTTCGCCTTTCCCTCACGGTACTGGTTCACTATCGGTCAGTCAGGAGTATTTAGCCTTGGAGGATGGTCCCCCCATCTTCAGACAGGATATCTCGTGTCCCGCCCTACTCATCGAGCTCACAACCTGTGCATCTTCGTGTACGGGACTGTCACCCTTTGTTGTGCGACTTTCCAGACGCTTCCACTGACACACAAGCTGATGCAGACTCTGGGCTCCTCCCCGTTCGCTCGCCGCTACTGGGGGAATCTCGGTTGATTTCTTTTCCTCGGGGTACTGAGATGTTTCAGTTCCCCCGGTTCGCCTCATCACACTATGTATTCATGTGATGATAATGTGTCGAAACACACTGGGTTTCCCCATTCGGGTATCGTCGGTTGTAACGGTTCATATCACCTTACCGACGCTTTTCGCAGATTAGCACGCCCTTCATCGCCTCTGACTGCCTAGGCATCCACCGTGTACGCTTAGTCGCTTAACCTCACAACCCGAAGGTGTCTTTCGACATCTCGCGCTGCGATTATTTGAGAGACTCTGATACAGCCAAATCACATCTCAGTACTACACGGAGAGATATGTTTAGCCGCATCGTTTCAAATTTCAGCTTGTTCCAGATTGTTAAAGAGCAAATATCATAAAACCTGACTATTACTAATCAGCTTTAGGATATGGCGTAAGCATTAAAATATCGACTTACTGGATGACCCCCGCTTTCACCGGAATGGTCGGATGCGCTGGCGTCCCCTAGGGGATTCGAACCCCTGTTACCGCCGTGAAAGGGCGGTGTCCTGGGCCTCTAGACGAAGGGGACACGACACCGTACTTTGTTGACGCTTTTGCTCATGACTTTCATCAGACAATCTGTGTGGACACTGCACATTACCTACATCAGGCTTTTGGTAAGGAGGTGATCCAACCGCAGGTTCCCCTACGGTTACCTTGTTACGACTTCACCCCAGTCATGAATCACAAAGTGGTAAGCGCCCCCCCGAAGGTTAAGCTACCTACTTCTTTTGCAACCCACTCCCATGGTGTGACGGGCGGTGTGTACAAGGCCCGGGAACGTATTCACCGTAGCATTCTGATCTACGATTACTAGCGATTCCGACTTCATGGAGTCGAGTTGCAGACTCCAATCCGGACTACGACGCACTTTATGAGGTCCGCTTACTCTCGCGAGGTCGCTTCTCTTTGTATGCGCCATTGTAGCACGTGTGTAGCCCTACTCGTAAGGGCCATGATGACTTGACGTCATCCCCACCTTCCTCCGGTTTATCACCGGCAGTCTCCTTTGAGTTCCCACCCGAAGTGCTGGCAACAAAGGATAAGGGTTGCGCTCGTTGCGGGACTTAACCCAACATTTCACAACACGAGCTGACGACAGCCATGCAGCACCTGTCTCAGAGTTCCCGAAGGCACATTCGCATCTCTGCAAACTTCTCTGGATGTCAAGAGTAGGTAAGGTTCTTCGCGTTGCATCGAATTAAACCACATGCTCCACCGCTTGTGCGGGCCCCCGTCAATTCATTTGAGTTTTAACCTTGCGGCCGTACTCCCCAGGCGGTCGACTTAACGCGTTAGCTCCGGAAGCCACGGTTCAAGACCACAGCCTCCAAGTCGACATCGTTTACGGCGTGGACTACCAGGGTATCTAATCCTGTTTGCTCCCCACGCTTTCGCACCTGAGCGTCAGTCTTCGTCCAGGGGGCCGCCTTCGCCACCGGTATTCCTCCAGATCTCTACGCATTTCACCGCTACACCTGGAATTCTACCCCCCTCTACGAGACTCTAGCCTGCCAGTCTTGAATGCAGTTCCCAGGTTAAGCCCGGGGATTTCACATCCAACTTAACAGACCGCCTGCGTGCGCTTTACGCCCAGTCATTCCGATTAACGCTTGCACCCTCCGTATTACCGCGGCTGCTGGCACGGAGTTAGCCGGTGCTTCTTCTGCGGGTAACGTCAATGAATAAGGTTATTAACCCTACTCCCTTCCTCCCCGCTGAAAGTACTTTACAACCCGAAGGCCTTCTTCATACACGCGGCATGGCTGCATCAGGGTTTCCCCCATTGTGCAATATTCCCCACTGCTGCCTCCCGTAGGAGTCTGGACCGTGTCTCAGTTCCAGTGTGGCTGGTCATCCTCTCAGACCAGCTAGGGATCGTCGCCTAGGTGGGCCCTTACCCCGCCTACTAGCTAATCCCATCTGGGTTCATCCGATGGTGTGAGGCCCGAAGGTCCCCCACTTTGGTCTTGCGACGTTATGCGGTATTAGCTACCGTTTCCAGTAGTTATCCCCCTCCATCGGGCAGATCCCCAGACTTTACTCACCCGTCCGCCGCTCGCCGGCAAAGAAGCAAGCTTCTTCCCGCTGCCGCTCGACTTGCATGTGTTAGGCCTGCCGCCAGCGTTCAATCTGAGCCATGATCAAACTCTTCAATTTAAGATTTGTTTGATTCGCTAAGTTAATAGCTGTGCTCAAAGAATTAGTAACTGTTTATTCGTAATGAATTTACTGTCAGTCACTCTTCAAGACTTTTTTATATCGTTGCCGATACGGTCTTGTGAGTGCCCACACAGATTGTCTGATTAAATTGTTAAAGAGCAGTGCCACATTAACCTGTGGCGCGGGCGGCATATACTATGCTTTTCCGCTGTGAAGTCAAGTAATTATTGCCTGACTTCCGACTCGCCGCACAACCGCGCAAGCGCTGTTGCCGGGTCAGTGGGAGCGCATTATAGGGACTTCTGAGCAGGCCGCAACAGGTAATTTGCATAAAAACCACCGTTTGCTGCATTACACAGCAAAAGGCCGGTTTATACCCTTTTGTGCACAAACTTATCCACAGAACGGATTCTTGCTGAAATTAGACGAGCATCACGCAAACGTTTTCGCTACAATTCTTCCGCGAAAAAACGCACCTTCTTTACTGTGAACGCTAACTGAATATTTTTCTTTGTCTTGCAGAGATGCACAATAAATGAAGAAAAAGACGATATTCACGTACTGTTCTTTACTGACTACCCAATCCAAGGGATACATCATCATGCAACAACCTCGTCCTATCCGCCGTGCTCTGCTCAGCGTTTCTGACAAAGCAGGTATTGTCGACTTTGCTCAAGCCTTATCACAACGGGGAGTTGAGCTTCTCTCTACCGGTGGCACGGCACGCCTGCTGGCTGATGCTGGTTTACCGGTCACGGAAGTGTCTGACTACACCGGTTTCCCGGAAATGATGGATGGACGCGTTAAAACTCTGCATCCGAAAGTGCATGGCGGCATTCTTGGGCGCCGCGGTCAGGACGATGCCATCATGGCGGAGCACGATATCCAGCCTATTGATATGGTTGTCGTAAATCTTTATCCGTTCGCCCAAACCGTCGCCCGCCCAGACTGCAAACTGGAAGATGCCGTCGAGAATATCGATATTGGCGGGCCGACCATGGTTCGCTCCGCGGCCAAGAACCATAAAGATGTCGCCATCGTAGTGAAAAGCAGCGACTACAACACCATCATTAATGAGCTGGATGCCAACAACGGCTCGCTGACCTACGAGACGCGTTTCGATTTGGCGATCAAAGCGTTTGAGCACACCGCCGCTTATGACAGCATGATTGCCAACTACTTTGGTTCGCTGGTGCCGCCTTATTATGGCGAAACAGACAAACCATCAGGACGCTTCCCCCGCACGCTCAATCTAAACTATGTGAAGAAGCAGGACATGCGCTATGGCGAAAACAGCCACCAGCAGGCCGCTTTCTATATAGAAGAGAATGTAGCGGAAGCCTCTGTTGCGACATCCCGGCAATTGCAGGGTAAGGCGTTGTCTTACAATAACATCGCCGATACCGACGCCGCGCTGGAGTGTGTGAAAGAGTTCACGGAAGCGGCCTGTGTGATCGTCAAACACGCCAACCCGTGCGGTGTCGCCACCGGCGGCTCGATTCTGGACGCCTATGAGCGCGCCTACAAAACCGATCCCACTTCTGCTTTCGGCGGCATTATCGCCTTTAATCGTGAGTTGGACGAACAGACCGCGCAGGCCATCGTCAGCCGTCAGTTTGTCGAAGTGATTATCGCGCCATCCATCAGCGATGCGGCGTTAAAAGTCACCTCCGCTAAACAGAATGTTCGCGTGCTCGCCTGTGGCGCATGGCAACAGCGCGTGCCTGGTCTGGATTTCAAACGCGTGAACGGCGGCCTGTTGGTGCAGGAACGCGATCTGGGAATGGTCGATGCCTCTCAGTTACGCGTGGTGACCGAGCGTCAACCCAGCGAGCAGGAACTGCGTGATGCGCTGTTTTGCTGGAAAGTCGCTAAGTTTGTAAAATCCAATGCCATTGTCTATGCCAAAGACAACATGACCATCGGTATAGGCGCGGGTCAGATGAGCCGGGTTTATTCCGCAAAAATCGCCGGCATCAAGGCCGGTGATGAAGGGCTGGAAGTTGAAGGTTCAGCCATGGCTTCCGATGCCTTCTTCCCATTCCGCGATGGTATTGATGCCGCCGCGGCCGTCGGCATCACCTGTGTCATTCAACCCGGTGGTTCTATCCGTGACGATGAAGTCATTGCCGCAGCCAACGAACACGGCATCGCGATGATCTTTACCGATATGCGCCATTTCCGTCATTAATTCAGGATCTGACGAACATGAAAATTTTAGTTATTGGTAATGGCGGACGCGAGCACGCGCTGGCCTGGAAAGCCGCTCAGTCGCCGCTGGCGGATATCGTTTATGTCGCGCCGGGAAACGCCGGTACGGCGCTGGAAGCAGGGCTGAGCAATGTCGATATTGCCGCAACCGATATTCCCGCGTTGGTCGCGTTTGCGCAGCAGAAGCAGATCGATTTAACCATCGTGGGGCCGGAACAGCCTCTGGTTATTGGCGTGGTGGACGCTTTTCGCGCCGCCGGGCTGAAAATTTTCGGACCCACGCAGGCTGCCGCGCAGTTGGAAGGCTCGAAATCCTTTACCAAAGATTTCCTTGCCCGCCATAACATTCCTTCCGCGGAATACCAGAACTTTACCGAAGTCGAACCGGCGCTGGCCTATGTCCGCAGCAAAGGCGCGCCCATAGTAATCAAAGCTGACGGTCTGGCCGCCGGGAAAGGCGTCATCGTCGCCATGACGCTGGAAGAGGCGGAAAACGCCGTTCAGGATATGCTGGCAGGCAACGCGTTCGGCGATGCCGGTCATCGAATCGTGGTGGAAGAGTTTCTGGACGGCGAAGAAGCCAGTTTCATTGTCATGGTCGATGGCGAACACGTGCTGCCGATGGCCACCAGTCAGGACCATAAACGTGTCGGCGACAAAGACACCGGTCCGAACACCGGCGGCATGGGCGCCTATTCCCCTGCGCCGGTGGTGACCGATGAAATTCACCAGCGCGTGATGGATCAGGTGATCTGGCCGACGGTGAAAGGCATGGCGGCCGAAGGCAATGTCTACACCGGCTTCCTGTACGCCGGACTCATGATTTCCGCCGATGGTCAGCCAAAGGTGATTGAATTCAACTGCCGTTTTGGCGATCCGGAAACCCAGCCCATCATGCTGCGTTTGCGTTCCGATCTGATCGAATTGTGCCTGGCGGCCTGCGACGGCAAGTTGGATGAAACAGACTCCGTGTGGGATGCGCGACCTTCATTAGGCGTGGTGCTGGCATCGGGCGGCTACCCCGGCGATTATCATACGGGAGACGTGATTTCTGGCTTGCCGCAGCAAGATGCTGAAGATGGTAAAGTCTTCCACGCGGGAACAAAAATGGATGGCGAGAACGTCGTGACCAACGGCGGACGCGTACTGTGCGTTACCGCATTGGGCAAGACGGTCGCCGATGCCCAGAAACACGCCTATGCGCTGGCTGCGGAAATCCAATGGCAGGGATGTTTCTGTCGAAAGGATATTGGCTATCGCGCGATTGAGCGGGAACAAGACTGACAAACTGACAAGCCCGGAGGAATCCGGGTTTTTTATGCGTCGCACAGATTATCAAGATAGAATCGCCACCATGTCTGAGCGATTAAAGCTGACTTGAGCTTATAGCCTGTCTGCTTCCGCGTCCCAGCGGCAGAAATCCCCCCGATCGACCAGCAGCAGTTGCGTCCCTTCCGATGCTTCCAGCCATGCAATACCCAGCGGACCGGTGAGCTGTTGTCTCTTTTGGGCAATCCAATTCTGTGCTGATTGATCAAAGTCAGGACGAGTGCGCGAACCATCACAGGCAATCACCTGAGCGTCCTGCAATGTTCCCTGTTTTAGCGTGACCCTGCCGGCCAGCAGAACATCACTGAGTTCCCATAGTCTTTTGGCATCCCACTGATAGAGCGTAAGATCGTCATCGGAGATTGACTCACGCCGCTCTGCCAACTGACGTTGCATAAAGCTGACGGTGCCGTCTTCCGCAAAACGTAACTGGGTATCATCTTTCTGGCCTTCCAGGGTTCTTTTGATTTCACGCAGGTTACCCTGTTGATACAAATAACGGGTCACCACCGTATTATCGCCCTGAAACGGGTTATAAACCGATATCAGCCTGATGGTATCGTGCTGGGCGTCGTCTTTCCGCCACAGACGGACAATTCCGCGATCGGAAATATAACCGCTGGCAAAAACTGATGGAGGGGGAGTATGACCGCTACAGGCCACGATTGAGAGGATCGCTGCGCCGATGCCGAGCCGACGCAATAAAAGCAAAAGGGGCGAACCCGCCCCCCTGCTTAAACTCTTAACCGGCATTGACTTATTTAACTGCGTCTTTCAGAGCCTTGCCAGAAACAAACGCTGGCACATTGGCTGCAGCAATTTTGATTTCTTTACCAGTTTGTGGGTTGCGGCCAGTGCGCTCGTTACGATGGTTTACTTTAAACGTACCAAAACCAACTAATTGTACTGCATCACCTTCTTTCAGAGACTCGGTAATTGCCGCCAGAGTTGATTCCAGAGCAGCTTTTGCTTGTACTTTTGAAAGATCAGCTTTGTCCGCAATTACATCAATCAGTTGAGTCTTATTCATAAGTTATCCTTACAGTGTGTTTATCGCTTGCTAAGCATCGAGTGCGACGGATATGCCATGACAGCACTCTCCTGCATACACGCACCGACAGCCACTTTTTTTACGCACCCCAAATGTAGACCAGACAGGGTGCGGATGTGAAGTCTTTAGACATACCATTTCAAGCCTTAAATCACGTTTTATTGTGTTATTGGCTTAAATTTATCCCAATGTTACTACTTCCGGCCTCACGCAGATCGGCACGAAGCCCTTTAATCAATTCAATATCACGTTCTTCACAGGCAGCCAGCAGGCGAAAAATCTCCCACTGGATGTCCCATTCATCTTCGACTGCCGGTAAAACATTCAATTCGTCATCGGTCATTTCTTTACCGGCCTGCGTCATTTCCAGCATGGCGACGGTACGAATCGACGTTTCACTGACAGCAATCGCATGCTCCAGCGTTTCACCGCTTAAACGGGAATGAAGCAGTTCACCTAAAGCAATACACGCATCGATCGCCGGGTAGACACCATAAATATCATAGTCATCCGCGACAGGAATTGCCTCTTCTAATTTCTCTAATTGGCTATCAAAATTGACTTTCGCATCTTTGACCACCAACGTTTCCCAAACCAGGTCGAGAATACGACGGTAAACCATGGCGTCGCCGAACTCGGTTTGCTGACAGAACTCATGGTAATTGGGATACATACGTTCGCAAAGGCATGCCATAAAAGTAACATGCTGCCAGCTTCCTAGCTTTTCCAAACGCAAATGAATCGGGTTACGTAACATCTTTATGCTCGCTATAAGCTATGGGCGGCAGTGTACCTGAAATTAACGCCGCGCCCTATGCCTGTATTCCTAAAGTTTTTGTAACGAGAGCTATCGCAGCATCTGTTGTTGCCAACGCTGAAAAGCAGGACGGTTAGACGCCACCACATCGGCCCAGCGCGTGGGTTCGGGCAGACGATAGCCACGCATGCAACGTTTCACCCACAACAACGCCGTGTCCGAGCTGACGCGATGGCCTGTCGCCACGAACAGCGGATTACAGCGCGCTTTGCTGCGCCATACCCAGCCGATCTGCTCGCCTTTATCCAGCAATGGCTGCTGACTGCCTACCTCATCTGATAATAGCTCGAAATGCCCGCACAGACGGCGCTTCGCCACGCCAATCGTCGGGACATTCACCAAAAGACCGAAATGACTGGCGACGCCAAGCCGGCGTGGATGCGAAATACCATGCCCGTCAACAAATAACAGATCCGGCTTTTGCTCAAGCTGCGTCCAGGCCGCCATTAAGCCCGGGCATTCCCGAAAGGATAGAAAACCGGGAATGTACGGCATCGTCGTGCCGACACGCGCAATTTTATACTCCACCAATTCCAGCGACGGGTAGCGCATCAAGGCGATGGCCGCACGGGTCACCGCGCCATCCTGTTCAAACCCCACATCGGCACCGGCAATGAACGCCGGCTGCTCAAAGGGCAGATCGTCATAGCGAATAATTTCCGCGGCACGCGTCAGTTGCTCCGCGCGCAACGACTGGGTATCAATCACACGTCCCCCTATGAATGATAGACGCGGGATAACGCATGCACCGCATCAACAAATACGCCCGCATGCTCTGGCGGCACATCCTGATGAATACCATGTCCCAGATTAAACACGTGCCCGCTTCCCTGGCCGAACCCCGCCAGAATAGCCGCGACCTCTTGCTCAATCCTGGCCGGCGGCGCATAAAGCATGGAAGGATCCATGTTTCCCTGTAGCGCGACCTTATCGCCAACGGCGCGACGCGCGTCGGCAATATCGATGGTCCAGTCTACGCCCAGCGCATCACAGCCGGTTTGCGCCATCGCTTCCAGCCACTGGCCGCCCCCCTTGGTAAACAGGGTGACAGGCACGCGCCGGCCTTCATTTTCGCGCTGCAGGCCATCGACGATTTTGTGCATGTAATGCAGGGAAAATTCACGATAGTCACGACCGCTCAGCACTCCGCCCCAGGTATCGAACACCATTACCGCCTGGGCGCCCGCGCGAATTTGCGCGTTCAGATAAAGAATGACGCTGTCCGCCAGCTTATCCAGCAACAAATGCAGGGTTTTCGGCTGGGCAAACATCATTTTTTTAATGATGGTAAATGCCTTACTGCTGCCGCCTTCAACCATATAGGTGGCTAATGTCCAGGGGCTGCCGGAAAAACCGATCAGCGGCACCGCGCCGGCAAGGTTCTTGCGGATGGTGCGCACCGCATTCATCACATAAGCCAATTCCTGTTCCGGATCGGGAACCGGTAAATTCACCACATCGGCGTGACTGGCAATCGGAGACTGAAAACGCGGGCCTTCGCCCGTTTCAAAATAAAGCCCCAGCCCCATCGCATCGGGAATGGTCAGGATATCTGAAAACAGGATCGCCGCATCAAGATCGTAACGCCGCAAAGGCTGCAGCGTGACTTCACAGGCCAGTTCCGCATTTTTACACAGCGACATGAAATCACCGGCCTGGGCGCGGGTTGCCTTATATTCCGGCAAATAACGCCCCGCCTGACGCATCATCCACACCGGCGTTACATCGACAGGCTGGCGTAACAACGCCCGCAGGTAGCGATCGTTTTTCAGATCAGTCATCTGTTTTTCCTTTCGTTATCATCCCGGTGCATCACGCCGCCGTTGATGGTAATACGTTCGTTACCGTTCTCATGATAGGCGCGGCACAACGCCACCGTGTCCTCTATCAGTCGGCGCGCCACCGTGCCCGGCGGCGGTAAAAGCGGAAGGCGGTCATAGCGGAACCAGCCGGCATCCCGCAGCTCTGAAGGATCGTGCTGAACTTCGCCCCCCGCATAGTCGGCCATAAACGCCATCATCAGCGAGTGCGGGAAAGGCCAGGGCTGAGAACTGATATAACGCAGGTTCTTAATTTCAATACGGCTCTCTTCCATCACTTCGCGAGCCACCGTCTGTTCCAGCGTTTCCCCCACCTCGACAAACCCGGCCAACACCGTATACATATTGCCCCGGTGACGATTATGCTGCGCCAGTAAAATCTCATCGCCCCGCCGGATCGCCACGATAATACAGGGCGCGATCTGCGGATAATAACGTTCCTTGCAGTGCAGGCACAGGCTGGCCAGTTCGGTTTTACTGCGCACCATTTCATGGCCGCAATAGCCGCAGAACTTGTGAGCGCGGTAAAACTCCGCCAGTTGCACGCCCCGGCCGGCCATTTGAAACAGGCTGGCGTCCTGATCGATAAGTTGGCGCACAGACGTCATACCGGATTCCCGGTTCCGGCAAACCAGCCACATCGGTTGCCCCTGCCACTCGCCGATCCTGCGAGCGGTTTCACCCTGCAAAGACCAACTTTCCGCCGTTCCCTGCGGTAATTCTCCCTGAGGAAGCCATATTTGATTCGAGTGACTGACCACCCACCATCCGGTTTCGTCACCTTTTAGCGTTTGTTCCATATCGTTTATTGCCCCATTATCACTTCACTAGCCCTTTACCATTCAGGGTGATTTAGCTAACGTTCATAACCAACGGCTATTTTTATCATTCACGGAGCCAATAATGCTAAACCAGTTACAAAGCCTGACTGAACTCGTCGGTGGCAATAATGCGTTAATCGACCAGTGGCTACAAGCGCGTAAACAGCTCCTGATTACTTACTACCAGTTGGTTGGCATCAAGCCCAACAAAGACGCATACTCACGCCTCGATGAAAAAGCGTTGGATAACTTTCACCAGAATCTGGTTGATTATCTTTCAGCCGGTCACTTTCATGCGTATGAACGGATATTGCAGGAAGCCGC
The DNA here is from genome assembly GCF_002291445.1 of Brenneria goodwinii. Taxonomy (NCBI): domain Bacteria; kingdom Pseudomonadati; phylum Pseudomonadota; class Gammaproteobacteria; order Enterobacterales; family Pectobacteriaceae; genus Brenneria; species Brenneria goodwinii. Next base: position 3,919,508 of record NZ_CP014137.1, read on the forward strand.
TGCCTTAAGCGAACAGAAGCTGTCGCAGTCTGCAAAGCTTGATTGCGCCTTACAAGACAACACGCAACAGATTATGGACTTCTATGACGGTCACCTGGCGACGTCAATCGATCATGACAACTGTATAGCATTCCAGCAAGCGCTCTCCAACGTCGGCGAATTGCTGGAAGAACGCTTTACGTTGGAAGATGAAATGATTCGTCTGGTTTGTGATAATCAATATTGAGACCAATCATAAACCGATCATCCTCCCGCTGAAAGCCTCGGTCTGATGAGCAAAACACCGCTTTTCTTCACAGACCGGGCAGGCAGTCTTTGACATGCACCGCCTGCCGTCCTACAGTGTCATCGTTGTAATCAGCCTGCTAACAGTGGGGCTATCTTGTCGGAGTGCCTAGCGCGTTTCCGTTTGTTGTTTCTTTTCAACAAGCAATGAAAATGCACGGGCTGAGACCGTTAATTCGGGATCCGCGGAACCTGATCGGGTTAATACCTGCGAAGGGAACAAGAGTAATATGCCTGATTAACCCCTAGATGTCGTTTCCGCGTTAATCTGCATGGCATCAATTCTGTTATTACTCCCTCCGAACTCCAGACAAGCAATTTTCCCTTTACGTGTTATAGGAACTTGCTATGTCTACAGAAAAATCGCGCGCAACATCGCCCAAAACCAACCGTCGTGAGCAACGAGCCGCCGCCCAGCAATTCATTGATACATTGCAGGGCATGGCATTTCCCAATTCCCAACGTATTTACCTCACCGGTCCGCGTGAAGATATCCGTATCCCAATGCGCGAGATCGAGCTCAGCCCGACGCTAATCGGCGGCAGTAAGGATAATCCGCAGTACGTCGACAATGAACCGATCCCAGTTTATGACACCGCCGGTCCGTACGGCGATCCGGCTTTATGCCCGGATGTGCGTATCGGACTCAACCGGCTGCGATCGAACTGGATTGCCGAACGTAACGACACGGAAACGCTGCCCGGCGTCAGTTCCGATTTCACCCAACAGCGCCTGGCGGATGCCGGACTCGACCATCTTCGTTTCGAACACCTGCCCCGTCCCCGCCGCGCCAAAGCGGGAAAATGCGTGACCCAACTGCACTATGCCCGTCAAGGCATCATCACCCCGGAAATGGAATTCATCGCGATACGTGAAAATATGGGGCGCGAACGCATTCGAGGCGAAGTGTTACGCCAGCAGCACCCCGGCCAGAGCTTCGGCGCCAATTTGCCGGAGAACATCACTGCGGAGTTTGTGCGTCAGGAGGTCGCCGCCGGCCGCGCCATCATTCCAGCCAATATTAACCACCCCGAATCCGAACCGATGATTATCGGCCGCAATTTTCTGGTGAAGGTGAACGCCAACATCGGTAATTCCGCTGTGACCTCCTCCATCGAGGAAGAAGTGGAGAAGCTGGTGTGGTCAACCCGCTGGGGCGCGGATACCGTGATGGATCTGTCCACCGGGCGTTATATTCATGAAACCCGCGAATGGATCCTGCGCAACAGCCCGGTGCCGATTGGCACGGTTCCCATTTATCAGGCGCTGGAAAAAGTTAACGGCGTGGCGGAAAACCTGAACTGGGAGATGTTCCGCGATACCCTGCTGGAGCAGGCGGAACAGGGCGTCGACTATTTTACCATTCACGCGGGCGTGCTGCTGCGCTATGTCCCCATGACCGCCAAACGGCTGACCGGCATCGTCTCCCGCGGCGGCTCAATCATGGCGAAGTGGTGTCTGTCGCATCATCAGGAGAGCTTTCTGTATGAACATTTCCGCGATATTTGTGCAATCTGCGCCGCGTATGACGTCGCGTTGTCGTTAGGAGACGGCTTACGCCCCGGCTCGATTCAGGATGCCAACGATGAAGCGCAGTTTGCCGAACTGCATACGCTGGGGGAACTGACCAAAATTGCCTGGGAATACGATGTACAGGTCATGATTGAAGGGCCGGGACATGTGCCGATGCAGATGATCCGCCGCAATATGACGGAAGAGCTGGAACACTGCCATGAAGCGCCGTTCTATACGCTTGGCCCGTTGACCACCGATATCGCTCCCGGTTACGACCATTTCACCTCGGGTATCGGCGCGGCGATGATCGGCTGGTTCGGCTGCGCCATGCTCTGCTACGTTACGCCCAAAGAGCACCTCGGGTTACCTGACAAAGAGGATGTAAAGCAGGGACTGATTACCTACAAAATCGCCGCCCACGCCGCCGATCTGGCGAAAGGCCACCCCGGCGCGCAAATCCGCGATAACGCCATGTCCAAAGCGCGCTTCGAATTTCGCTGGGAAGATCAGTTCAATCTGTCGCTCGATCCCGAAACCGCTCGCGCCTACCACGACGCCACGCTGCCGCAGGAATCCGGCAAGGTCGCCCATTTCTGCTCCATGTGCGGACCGAAGTTCTGCTCGATGAAAATTTCGCAGGAGGTTCGTGATTACGCGGCGCGGCAGGAAGCCGAAGCCAAACCGATCGAAGTGGGAATGGCGCAAATGTCGGAGGCGTTTCGGTCCCGCGGCGGCGAGCTTTACCACAGTGCCACCAGCCTGCAAACGGAGGAGAGCAAATGACAACCGCTCAGACAACGACCCCCTTTGCCCCCACCGCGCACCGGCTCGGCCTCTACCCGGTGGTGGACAGCGTAACCTGGATTGAACGGCTGCTCGGCGCGGGCGTTAAAACGATCCAACTGCGTATCAAGGATCGTACCGATCAACAGGTCGAACAAGACGTTATGCAGGCCATCGCATTAGGCCGCCATTACCAGGCCCGATTGTTTATCAATGACTACTGGCGGCTGGCGGTAAAACATCAGGCCTATGGCGTTCATCTGGGGCAGGAGGATCTGGACACGGCCGATCTCTCCCTCATTAAACAGGCCGGCCTGCGCCTCGGCGTTTCCACCCACGACGATCGGGAATTGGCGCGCGCGATAGCCATCAACCCTTCGTATATCGCACTGGGGCATATCTTCCCCACGCAGACCAAAGAGATGCCCTCGGCGCCTCAGGGAATCGCCGAGCTGACCCGCCATGTGGCGGAGCTTGGGGAGCGCTTCCCAACCGTCGCTATCGGCGGCATCAGTCTGGAGAGGGTTCCCGCGGTATTGGCCAGCGGAGTCGGCGGCATTGCCGTGGTCAGCGCAATCACCCAGGCGCCGGACTGGCGCCAGGCCACCGCGGCATTGCTCCGTATGATTGAAAAGCGGGAGGTGTAATGTGTTAAGCGACCAAGAATTTCTGCGCTATAGCCGCCAGCTTCTGCTGGAAGACATTGGGCCGGAGGGCCAGGAGAAGCTCAAGTCCGCCAGCGTTTTGCTGGTAGGGCTAGGCGGACTAGGCGCCCCCGCATCGATGTATCTGGCCGCAGCCGGCGTCGGCACGCTGCTATTGGCGGATGATGACAGGCTGCATCTGACCAACCTCCAGCGGCAAATTCTTTACCGCACGGCTGATGTAGACAAACCCAAGGCTGAACTGGCGCAACGGCAGCTACAGGCATTAAACCCAAACGCGGAGATCGTCGCCCTGACTGAGAGACTCGGCGGCGAAGCGCTGTATCAGGCGGTTAACCGCGCCGATGTGGTGCTGGATTGCAGCGACAATATGGAAACCCGCCACGCCGTTAACGCCGCCTGTGTTCATGCCGGAAAACCGCTGATCAGCGGCAGCGCGGTCGGTTTCAGCGGACAGTTGCTGGTACTGACGCCCCCTTACCATCAGGGCTGTTACGCCTGTCTGTATCCCGATGCGGCAGAGCCGCGGCGTAATTGCCGCACGGCGGGCGTGCTCGGTCCGGTCGTCGGCGTCATCGGCACGCTACAGGCGCTGGAAGCGATCAAACTACTGGCCGGCTTGCCTTCGCCGCTGAGTGGAAAGCTGCGGCTGTTCGATGGAAAACAACAAAGCTGGAACACCCTGCAGCTCACCCGCGCGGCCCATTGCCCGGTCTGTGGAGAGCCGGCATGAAAATTACCCTAAACGACCAGACTATCGAGCTGGCGGACGCACTGACCGTCGAAGCGCTGCTGACACAGTTAAACCGCCTGCAACCCGGTACGGCGCTGGCCATCAATCAGACCATTATCCCACGTGACGCCTGGACTCAGCATCAGATTCAGGACGGGGATGATATTTTGCTTTTTCAGGCCATCGCGGGAGGATGACATGCTGCAAATTGCCGATACAACTTTTACATCCCGGCTGCTAACCGGCACCGGAAAATTCGCCACGCCTGAAATCATGCTGGCGGCCCTGCACGCTTCCGGTTCACAACTGGTCACCATGGCCATGAAACGCGTTGACCTGAAAGGCGGCAACGATGCGCTCCTCGCTCCGCTACGCCAGTTGGGTATCAAGCTGTTGCCGAACACTTCCGGCGCCAAAACAGCCGATGAAGCGGTGTTTGCCGCCCAACTGGCGCGTGAAGCCCTGGGCACGCATTGGGTGAAACTGGAAATCCATCCGGATATGAAATATCTGCTCCCCGATCCGCTCGAAACCTTGAAAGCCGCCGAGCGATTGGTCAAAGACGGCTTTGTCGTGCTGCCCTATTGCGGAGCAGACCCGGTGCTGTGCAAACGGCTGGAAGAGGCGGGGTGCGCCGCCGTCATGCCGTTAGGCTCGCCAATCGGCTCCAATCAGGGGCTGCAAACCCGCGATTTCCTGCGCATCATCATTGAGCAGGCGCGCGTTCCCGTGGTGGTGGACGCCGGGATCGGCGCGCCCAGCCACGCCACGGAGGCATTGGAAATGGGGGCGGACGCCGTACTGGTCAATACCGCCATTGCCGTCGCCCGCGATCCGGTAAAGATGGCGCAGGCATTCAGGATCGCGGTGGAAGCCGGCGCGCTGGCGAATCAGGCCGGACTGGGAAATAAACAGTACATCGCCAGCGCCACCAGCCCGCTGACCGGTTTTCTGCACCAGCAAACGGAAGGAGCTATCTGATGGAAAACGACTTTCAAACCGTCTGGCAACAGCTCGACTGGGATGACCTGACCCTGAGGATTAATAGCAAAACCACTCGGGATGTTGAGCGGGCGCTCGGCGCGGCGCGTCCAGACCGGGAAGACTTTATGGCGTTGATCTCCCCCGCCGCCGCACCATACCTGGAGGCGTTGGCGCAGCGGGCGCAGCAGCTCACTCGTCAACGATTCGGCAATACGGTGGGGTTCTACGTACCGCTATACCTCTCCAACCTCTGCTCAAACGACTGTAGTTACTGCGGTTTCTCCATGAGCAACCGCATCAAGCGCAAAACGCTGGATGACGAGGAGATCCTGCGTGAATGCGCGGCAATCAAAAAGCTGGGGTTCGATCACCTGCTGCTGGTAACCGGCGAACATCAGCGAAAAGTGGGAATGGATTACTTCCGCCGAGTCTTTCCGCTGATCCGTCCGCATTTCAGTTCGCTGATGATCGAAGTGCAACCGCTGGAGCAGCAGGCGTATGCCGAGTTGAAAACGCTGGGGTTAGACGGCGTGATGGTGTATCAGGAAACCTACCATCCGGCAACTTATCAACACCACCATCTGCGCGGACAAAAACAGGATTTTTACTGGCGGCTGGCCACGCCGGATCGCTTAGGCCGCGCCGGGATCGATAAGATCGGCATCGGCGCCTTGATCGGTTTGTCGGACAGTTGGCGAACCGACTGTTATATGGTGGCGGAACACCTGCTTTATCTGCAGCAAACCTACTGGCAAAGCCGCTATTCCATTTCATTCCCCCGGCTGCGCCCCTGCGCCGGCGGCATCGAACCGGCATCGATAATGGATGAAGCGCAACTGATGCAGGTGATTTGCGCTTTCCGCCTGCTGTCGCCGGACATCGAGCTATCGCTGTCCACCCGGGAATCCTCCTTCTTCCGCGATCATATGGTGCCCATCGCGATAAACAACGTCAGCGCTTTTTCGAAAACGCAGCCGGGCGGCTACGCCGATAATCATCCCGAATTGGAACAGTTCTCGCCGCATGATGCCCGCCGGCCGGAAGAGGTTGCTCAGGCGATAATTCAGGCCGGGCTACAGCCGGTATGGAAGGACTGGGATGGCTATTTGGGACGAGGTTCGCACTAGGCGGGAAACGCTGAACATCGGAGGAAATCTCTCTGGATGGCGCCTGGCAAAACGCGCAATAGGCGATCGTCAAGATGCATCCCGATGAGTAAGTTAGCGGCGTCGGCCTTTCGTCCGGCCAGAGCGTTTACCGCTTGCCGCTCTGCATACCAACCGGCCGATACGGGTTTTATCCTTAACCGTATCGGCCCTTCCCTAACCGCAGCGCCATTAAGATACGTTCATCATCCGGCTGACCGTTTCCCCCAGGATACGCAGTCCTTCGCCCATTTCGTCAGTGAACGGCAAGGCGTAGTTAAGTCGCAGACAGTTGCGGTATTTTCCCGAGGCCGAAAATAGCGATCCGGCGGCAATCTGAATACCTGACTTACGCACCTCACAGTTGAGCCGCAGCGAGTCAAAAGACTCCGGCAGCTCAATCCATACCAGAAATCCGCCCTGTGGACGACTGACGCAAATGCCGCAGGGAAAATAGTGGCGTACCCAGCAGGTAAATACGTCAAGATTGCACTTATACTGCATGCGCATACGTCGTAGGTGGGGCTGATAGTGACCCTGCCGGATAAACTCGGCCACCGCCAGCTGCGTATGCGAAACCGTATAGCCGGTACCGGTATATTTAGTATGCACAACGCGATCAAGGTAACGGCCCGGCGCTATCCAACCCACACGCAGGCCCGGCGCCAGGCTTTTGGAAAAAGAGCTGCACAGTAATACCCGGCCATCTTCATCAAAAGATTTAATGGTTCGTGGACGAGGATAGTCATAGGTCAACTCGCCATAGGCATCGTCTTCAATAATGGCGAGATCGAAACGCTGAGCCAGTATGACCAACTCTTTCTTGTACTTATCGGGCATCGTGAATCCCAGCGGATTATTGCAGGTCGGCACCAGCAGCACGGCTTTGACCGGCCACTGCTCCAACGCCAGCTCCAGCGCATCAAGACTAATACCGGTGACGGCGCAGGTCGGGATCTCAATCGCTTTAATCCCTAATCCACGCAGAATCTGCATGGTGCCGGGAAACGTCGGCGACTCAACCGCCACGATATCGCCGGGCTGGCACACCGCACGCACCGCGGTGAACAACGCTTCCTGACAACCGGTGGTGATCACGATATCGTCCACCGTCAGCAGGCAACCGCTGTCCAGCGCCAGACGAGCCACCTGCTCACGCAGTTCTGGCATGCCATACATACAATCATACGTCAACACCCGCGCGTCCTGACGCTGACACAGACGGCCCATCGCTTTCCACAGCGGTTTCACCGTTGACTGGCCCACATCCGGCATCCCGCTGCCAAAGTTGAACGCGCTGTTTTCGGGGCCGTCGTTAAACAACTCGCGCACGGACTCCCACTGGGTGATCTCAACCGGCCGCTGAGCCGGACGAGTCAACTCTGGAACCGGCGGCGTAGCCTTGCGGGATGCCACAAAATACCCCGAGCGTGGCCGCGGCGAAATAAGCTGCCGGGCTTCCAGCAGATGGTAAGCCTGCTGGACGGTACTGATACTGACGCCGTGTTCCAGACTCAATGCCCTGACCGATGGCAGACGTTCACCGTTTTGGTACAAGCCTTGTTCGATGCGCTGCGCCAGTAAGGAAGCAAGATGTTGGTAACGCGTCATGTATCGCTCCTCACACATAATTAAAGACATAACCAGTACAGATTAAGGTAAAAAATACCATTCAGATGCAATATCACACAATCTGTATGTTAAAAAAATGCATTTCCTGAATCTGTATCGAATCAGCGTTCCCCCGCATCATAGTGCAAAGCAATCAGCCAAGGGGGAAACATGGAAAATCAGACCAAACACGCGCAACCGACGTCCGGTAGATCCTCGCGGTGGTCAATGCTGATACGGCTCTATCAGAAATGGAGAACGTGGCGGCTCAAAGTGCAAACCCGTAGGTCATTGCTGCGCATGAGTGATGAAAGGCTGAAGGATATCGGGTTGACACGCGACGATATAGATCGCCTTTAGCGCGCGGCACCCGGTTTATGAGCCGATACAGAACTGTATCGGCTCTGTTTTATCAGTCCAGCGGTTGTGGCTTCATCCGCATTCCGACAACGGCCGACAGCAGGCAACCCACAGCAAGGTAAGTTGCCACACCGTGCCAGGAGCCGCCTAAAACTTCCACCAGCAACACCGCGATAAACGGTGTAAAACCGCCGCCGACGACGCTGGCGACCTGATAGCCAACGCCGGCGCCGCTATAGCGGTACGCCGTACCGAACAGTTCGGTAAACATCGGCTGCTGTACGCTGACGATCATATCGTGAGCGATATTGGCCAGCATGATGGCAAAAAACAGTATCCACAGGCTGGCGTGCGCTTCCAGCGCCATAAAGAAAGGAAAAGCGCTGGCGGCGCCGATGAGCGCGCCTGTGACATAAATCCGCCGCCGGCCAAAACTATCGGCCAGCCGGGCAAAGAAGGGGATGGACAAGCAGCTTATCCCACCAACCAGCAGGCTAATGTTGAGAAAGAGTTCCCGCGGCATCCCCAAATTAGCAGTGGAGTAATTGAGCGCAAAAGCCGTGACGATATACATCGTCAGCAGTTCCCCTAAGCGCAGGGCGATGATCAGCAAAAATGCCTTGGGGTGTTCACGCAATGCCTCGACAATCGGAAACGAACGGGGTTTTTCCGCTTTTCCCTGTTGTTTCTTACTGGCCTCAAACTCCTGGGACTCCTCCATCCCGGAGCGAATCCACCAGGCGATCACCACCAGTACGACGCTGAATAAAAACGGCAAACGCCAACCCCAATTGATAAACTCCTCATTCGTGGTGTGGTGGCTGACCAGAGAAATCGACCCCGTCGCCAGCAATAGACCCACGCCATAACCGACCTGTACCCCGCTGCTGTAGAACGCTTTTTTCTTTTTAGGTGCGTTTTCCACCGCCAGTAGCGCGGCGCCGCCCCATTCGCCGCCGACGGCAAACCCCTGAATGGCGCGCAATATCACCAGTAGCACCGGCGCCCACCAGCCGATGGTTGCAAAAGTCGGTAAGAAACCAATTAACGCGGTAGACAACCCCATCGTCCAAACGGTAATCATCAGCATGCGTTTGCGGCCCAGCTTATCGCCGAAATGACCGAATACAATGCCGCCCAGCGGCCGGAACAAAAAACCTACCCCAAACGTACCAAATGCCGCCAGCGTACCCATGGCAGGACTGATCTGAGGGAAAAACTCAATATTAAACACCAATGCGGCCACAATGCCGTAAAGCAAAAAATCATACCAATCCACCACGGCGCCGATAAAACTGCCCCACGCCGCCCGTCGGGCTCGTCCAGAAACCGGTTGAGTGGCAACGCTGGCCGCCGATGATGATATTGATGTTGTCGAGGAATCCATGTCTGTCTCGCTGTCTATCTGGTACAACAAAAAGCCCCGGCTTGAGCGGCCAGGGCTTTTAGCAACGGAACCGCCCCACAGGAGCGGTTTTATACGGTGCTTAGCAACGATTATTCGTCGTCGCTGTTACCGAAGCCAGCGTTAAGCAATTCAGCCAGGTTGGCAGATGCCTCATCAGCACTGACCTGAGGCACGACCGGCGCCTCGCCTGCCTGACGGCGACGCATACGATCCTGGTGGTACGCATAACCGGTACCCGCCGGGATCAAACGACCAACGATAACGTTCTCTTTCAGGCCGCGCAGTTCATCACGTTTACCGGCAACGGCCGCTTCAGTGAGAACACGCGTGGTTTCCTGGAACGAAGCCGCAGAAATGAAGGACTCGGTCGCCAGAGATGCTTTGGTAATACCCAGCAGATCGCGGCTGAAGGTCGCCGTGATCTTGCCATCCGCTTCCAACTGACGGTTGGCAATCTTGACGCGAGAGATTTCTGCCTGCTCGCCTTCCAGGAATTCCGTGCTGCCCGCGTTAACGATGGTGCCTTTACGCAACATCTGACGAACGATAACTTCGATATGTTTATCGTTAATCTTAACGCCCTGCAGACGGTAAACTTCCTGAACTTCGTTGGTAATGTAACGCGTTACCGCATGTACGCCACGCAAACGCAGGATGTCGTGCGGTGATTCCGGACCATCGGAAACCACGTCGCCGCGTTCTACGCGTTCGCCTTCGAACACGTTGAGCTGACGCCACTTCGGAATCATCTCTTCATACGGATCGCTGCCATCCAGCGGCGTAATCACCAGACGACGCTTGCCTTTGGTCTCTTTACCGAACGAGATAACCCCGCTGATTTCAGCAAGGATTGCCGGTTCTTTCGGACGACGCGCTTCAAACAGGTCGGCAACGCGCGGCAGACCACCGGTAATATCCTTGGTACCGCCGGATTCCTGAGGAATACGCGCCAGGGTATCACCCGCGCCGATCTTCACGCCATCTTCCAACTGGACAATCGCTTTACCCGGCAGGAAGTATTGAGCAGGCATATCAGTACCTGGAATCAATACGTCTTCGCCTTTATCGTCAACAATCTTCAGTGCCGGACGCAGATCTTTACCGCTACCGGTACGTTCCGCGCTGTCCAGAACCACGATGGAAGACAAACCGGTCAGTTCGTCGGTCTGACGGGTAATCGTCTGACCGTCGACCATATCGGTAAAGCGAATGCTGCCGCTCACTTCACTGATAACCGGCATGGTATGCGGATCCCAGTTAGCAACGGTTTCGCCGCCGTTAACTTCAGAACCGTCGCCTTTCGCCAACGCCGCGCCGTAAGGCACTTTATAGCTTTCCTTGGTGCGGCCGAATTCGTCGATCAGCTTCAGTTCGGTATTACGCGAAGTAATAACCAGTTTACCGTTGTTGTTGACCACGAACTTGGCGTTATTCAGCTTCAGGCTACCTTTGTTTTTCACCTGAATGCTGGATTCCGCCGCCGCACGCGATGCCGCACCACCGATGTGGAAGGTACGCATGGTCAGCTGTGTACCAGGCTCACCGATTGACTGCGCCGCGATAACCCCGATGGCTTCACCCTTGTTGACCAGGTGGCCACGAGCCAGATCGCGACCGTAGCACTTGGCGCAAACGCCGAAGTCGGTTTCACAGCTTACGACGGAACGGACTTTCACCGCATCGACGGAATTTTCTTCCAGCAGGTCACACCATTGCTCGTTCAGCAGAGTGTTGCGCGCAACCAGAATGTCCGCCGTACCCGGTTTCAGAACATCTTCAGCCGTTACACGGCCCAGAACACGTTCACGCAGCGGCTCTTTAACATCGCCGCCTTCGATAACCGGCGTCATCATGATACCTTCGTGAGTACCACAATCATCTTCGGTCACCACCAGGTCCTGCGCCACGTCGACCAGACGACGAGTCAGATAACCGGAGTTCGCGGTTTTCAACGCGGTATCCGCCAGACCTTTACGCGCACCGTGAGTAGAGATGAAGTACTGGAGTACGTTCAGACCTTCACGGAAGTTCGCGGTGATTGGCGTTTCGATGATGGAGCCATCCGGCTTCGCCATCAGACCACGCATCCCCGCCAGCTGACGAATCTGTGCCGCGGAACCACGCGCACCGGAGTCGGCCATCATAAAGATGCTGTTGAAGGAAACCTGCTGTTCAACCACACCATCACGGTTAACCACGTCTTCAACAGACAAGTTTTCCATCATCGCCTTGGCGACGCGTTCGTTCGCCGCAGCCCAGATATCGATAACTTTGTTGTAACGTTCGCCAGCGGTGACCAGACCGGATTGGAACTGTTCCTGAATCTCGGCCACTTCGGTTTCGGCTTCTTCGATGATCCCGGCTTTCTTCGCTGGGATAACCATGTCATCGATACCTACGGACGCGCCGGAACGCGCAGCGTAAGCAAAACCGGTGTACATGATCTGGTCAGCAAAGATAACGGTCGGCTTCAGACCCAAAATGCGGTAACAAGTGTTCAGCATTTTGGAGATCGCTTTTTTACCCAGCGGCTGGTTCACAATTGAGAACGGCAGACCTTTCGGTACGATCATCCACAAAATCGCACGACCAACGGTCGTATCGATGATGCTGGTCTGATGCGTGGTTTCGCCTTCAATATTCTTGATCTCTTGCGTAATACGCACTTTCACACGCGCATGCAGAGAAGCCAGGCCGGCGCGGTAAACGCGTTCAGCTTCTTTCGGCCCGGTCAGAACCATGCCTTCGCCTTTGGCGTTAACACAGTCGCGGGTCATGTAGTACAGACCCAATACCACGTCCTGAGAAGGAACGATGATAGGTTCGCCGTTCGCCGGAGACAGAATGTTGTTGGTGGACATCATCAACGCACGCGCTTCCAACTGGGCTTCCAGCGTCAGCGGTACGTGAACGGCCATCTGGTCGCCATCGAAGTCGGCGTTATACGCGGCGCAAACCAGCGGGTGCAGCTGAATAGCTTTACCTTCGATCAGTACCGGTTCAAATGCCTGGATACCCAAACGGTGCAGCGTCGGCGCACGGTTCAGCAGTACCGGGTGTTCGCGGATAACTTCATCCAGGATATCCCAAACGACGGCTTCTTCACGTTCAACCATCTTCTTGGCGGCTTTGATCGTCGTGGCCAGGCCACGCAGTTCCAGCTTGCCGTAGATGAACGGTTTAAACAGTTCCAGCGCCATCTTCTTCGGCAGACCACACTGATGCAGACGCAGGTATGGACCAACGGTGATAACGGAACGACCGGAGTAGTCGACGCGTTTACCCAGCAGGTTCTGACGGAAACGACCCTGCTTACCTTTGATCATATCAGCCAGCGATTTCAGCGGACGCTTGTTGGAACCGGTGATCGCGCGACCGCGACGGCCGTTATCCAGCAGCGCATCAACCGCTTCCTGCAACATACGTTTTTCGTTACGTACGATGATGTCAGGCGCGGCCAGATCCAGCAGACGTTTCAAACGGTTGTTACGGTTAATGACGCGACGATACAAATCGTTCAGGTCGGAGGTCGCGAAACGACCGCCGTCCAGCGGAACCAGCGGACGCAGATCCGGCGGCAGCACCGGCAGCACGGTCAGAATCATCCACTCTGGCTTGTTGCCGGACTGCACGAACGCTTCCAGCAGTTTGATACGCTTGGTCAGCTTCTTGCGTTTGGTTTCGGAGTTGGTTTCATTCAACTCCTCACGCAGCTGTTCGCATTCCTGTTCCAGATCCATGTTTTTCAACAGGGCCTGAATAGCTTCCGCGCCCATCTTGGCGTCGAATTCGTCGCCGAACTCTTCCAGCGCATCCAGATACTGCTCTTCAGTCAGGATCTGACGCTTCTCAAGATTGGTCATGCCGCCTTCGACAACCACATAGGATTCGAAGTACAGCACGCGTTCGATATCACGCAACGGCATATCCAGCAGCAAACCGATGCGGGAAGGCAGCGATTTCAGGAACCAGATGTGCGCGGTCGGAGACGCCAGCTCGATGTGGCCCATACGCTCACGGCGTACTTTGGTCTGGGTTACTTCAACGCCGCACTTCTCACAGATAACGCCGCGATGTTTCAGACGCTTATACTTACCGCACAAGCATTCATAGTCTTTTACCGGCCCAAAGATACGGGCGCAAAAAAGGCCGTCACGTTCTGGTTTGAACGTACGGTAATTGATGGTTTCTGGTTTTTTAACTTCACCAAAAGACCACGAACGGATCATGTCTGGCGAAGCCAGAGCAATTTTGATCGCATCAAACTCTTCGGTTTTAGTTTGCGCTTTCAGAAACTTTAATAAGTCTTTCACGGATTGGCTCCTGTCGGAGTTAGACCTGTTAGGCATCTAAACCGAAATTTAGATGCCCCTATGACGAATGCCAGCGACACAACGGGCTGGAATTACTCTTCTTCCAGCTCGATGTTGATACCCAGCGAGCGGATTTCTTTCAACAGTACGTTGAAGGATTCCGGCATGCCTGGCTCCATCTGATGATTGCCATCCACGATGTTTTTATACATCTTGGTACGGCCGTTCACGTCATCGGATTTAACCGTCAGCATTTCCTGCAGGGTATAAGCAGCACCGTAAGCTTCCAGCGCCCACACTTCCATCTCACCGAAGCGCTGACCACCGAACTGAGCTTTACCACCCAGCGGCTGCTGAGTAACCAGGCTGTAAGAACCCGTAGAACGGGCGTGCATTTTGTCGTCGACCAAGTGGTTCAACTTCAGCATGTACATGTATCCCACGGTGACCTGACGTTCAAATTGCTCGCCGGTACGACCATCGTACAGCGTAATCTGACCGGAAGTCGGGATACCGCCCATCTGCAGCAGTTCTTTGATTTCTTTCTCTTTTGCACCGTCGAATACCGGCGTGGCAATCGGCATACCTTTTTTCAGGTTCTCAGCCAGACGCATAACTTCTTCGTCAGAGAAAGTGTTCAGGTCTACTTTCTGGCGTACGTCGTCGCCCAGATCGTAGGCTTTCTGAATGAACTCACGCAGCTTGGCCACTTCTTGCTGCTGCTTCAGCATGGCGTTGATCTTCTCGCCGATACCTTTCGCCGCCATACCCAGGTGGGTTTCCAGAATCTGACCGATGTTCATACGCGAAGGTACGCCCAGCGGGTTCAGAACGATGTCTACCGGCGTACCGTTTTCATCGTAAGGCATATCTTCGATCGGGTTGATCTTGGAGATAACACCCTTGTTCCCGTGACGACCGGCCATCTTGTCACCCGGTTGAATCCGACGTTTAACGGCCAGATAAACCTTGACGATTTTCAGTACGCCCGGCGCCAGATCGTCGCCCTGGGTGATCTTACGGCGTTTGGCTTCAAGTTTTTTCTCAAACTCGTGCTTCAGCTCATCGTACTGTTCGGCCAACTGTTCCAGCTGATTCTGTTTCTCTTCATCAGTCAGGCCCAGCTCCAACCAGCGCTCGCGCGGCAGTTTGTCCAGTTTATCCGCTTCCACGCCGCCGGAAACCAGCACCGCATGGATACGGGCAAACAGACCGGCTTCCAGGATTTGCAGCTCTTCGGTCAGGTCTTTCTTGGCCTGCTTCAACTGCATCTCTTCGATTTCCAACGCACGCTTGTCTTTTTCCACGCCGTCGCGGGTAAAGACCTGTACGTCGATAACCGTACCGGAAACGCCGTTCGGCACACGCAGAGAAGAATCCTTAACATCGGATGCTTTCTCGCCGAAGATCGCTCTCAGCAGCTTCTCTTCCGGCGTCAGCTGGGTTTCACCTTTTGGCGTCACCTTACCAACCAGAATATCGCCGCCGGTCACTTCCGCACCGATATAAACGATACCAGACTCATCCAGCTTGGAAAGCGCCGCTTCACCCACGTTAGGGATGTCAGCCGTGATTTCCTCAGGCCCCAGCTTGGTATCACGAGACACACAGGCCAATTCCTGAATATGAATGCTGGTAAAGCGATCTTCCTGCACCACACGCTCAGAGACGAGGATGGAGTCTTCGAAGTTGTAACCGTTCCACGGCATGAACGCTACGCGCATGTTCTGACCCAGCGCCAGTTCACCCAGATCGGTGGACGGACCATCGGCCAGTACGTCGCCGCGTTCAACCGGCTCGCCCAGAGACACGCACGGCATCTGGCTGATGCAGGTGTTCTGGTTGGAGCGGGTATATTTGGTCAGGTTGTAAATGTCGATACCGGCTTCGCCAGGATACATTTCATCATCGTTAACGCGGATCACGATACGTGACGCATCGACATACTGCACGGTACCGCCACGTTTCGCGACAGCCGTTACGCCGGAGTCGACCGCAACCGCACGTTCCATACCGGTACCAACCAGCGGCTTATCGGCGCGCAGGGTTGGAACGGCCTGACGTTGCATGTTCGCACCCATCAATGCGCGGTTGGCGTCATCGTGTTCCAGGAATGGAATCAGTGAAGCACCAACGGATACCACCTGCTGAGTGGATACGTCCATATATTCAACCTGATCGCGGCTGAACAAGCTGGACTCGCCTTTATTACGGCAGGTAACCAATTCATCAATGAAATGGCCGTCTTCATCCAGGTTGGTGTTCGCCTGGGCGATAACGAAGTTGCCTTCTTCAATCGCAGACAGGTAATGGATTTCATCCGTTACCACATTGTCGCGTACACGACGGTAAGGCGTTTCCAGGAAACCATACTCGTTAGTCTGCGCATAAACAGACAACGAGTTGATCAGACCGATGTTCGGACCTTCCGGCGTTTCGATAGGACATACGCGACCATAGTGAGTCGGGTGTACGTCTCGAACTTCAAAGCCGGCGCGTTCACGAGTCAAACCGCCTGGGCCTAAGGCGGAGATACGACGTTTGTGCGTAATCTCGGACAGCGGGTTGTTCTGATCCATAAACTGCGACAGCTGGCTTGAACCGAAGAACTCTTTCACCGCGGCCGAAATCGGCTTGGCGTTGATCATGTCCTGCGGCATCAGCGTGTCGAGATCGCCCAGGGAAAGACGTTCTTTCACCGCGCGTTCAACACGAACCAAACCAACACGGAATTGGTTTTCAGCCATTTCACCGACGGAGCGGATACGGCGGTTGCCCAGGTGGTCGATATCATCGACTTCGCCTTTGCCGTTACGGATATCAATGAGCTTTTTCATCACATCAATGATGTCTTCTTTGCTCAGGATACCGGAACCTTCAATTTCGTCGCGCAGCAGAGAACGGTTGAACTTCATCCGGCCGACCGCGGACAGGTCGTAGCGATCTTCAGAGAAGAACAGATTCTCAAACAGCGTTTCAGCGGCTTCACGTGTCGGCGGCTCGCCAGGACGCATCATGCGGTAAATCTCAACCAACGAGCTCAAACGATCGCTAGACGGATCCACTCGCAGGGTTTCCGAGATATACGGGCCATGATCCAGATCGTTGGTGAACAGCGTTTCAATACGCTTGTGACCGGATTGGCTGAGCTTCGCCAGCAGATCCAGCGACAGCTCCATATTGGCAGTGCCGATC
Source organism: Brenneria goodwinii (assembly GCF_002291445.1). NCBI lineage: Bacteria > Pseudomonadati > Pseudomonadota > Gammaproteobacteria > Enterobacterales > Pectobacteriaceae > Brenneria > Brenneria goodwinii. The sequence goes on from NZ_CP014137.1 coordinate 3,936,505, forward strand.
AGTTCGCCAGTGCTTTCATCAACGTAATCTTTGGAAAGTACTTTACCGACGATATATTCAACCGGTACTTCAATACGCTCAATGCCGTCTTTCTCTAACTGACGGATATGACGGGCGGTGATGCGGCGGCCTTTCTCAACGTAAACCTTGCCATCCGCTTCAATATCGAAAGAAGCGGTTTCACCGCGCAGACGCTCAGGCGTCAGATCCATCTGCAATTTGTTGCCATTGATTTCATAGACAACTTTATCGAAGAACAAATCCAGGATCTGTTCAGTAGAGTAGCCCAGCGCGCGCAGGATAATCGTCGCGGGCAGTTTGCGGCGGCGGTCAATACGGACAAACAGGTTATCTTTCGGATCGAATTCGAAATCCAGCCAGGAACCACGGTAAGGAATAATACGTGCGTTATACAGCACCTTACCTGAAGAGTGGGTTTTACCCTTGTCGCTGTCGAAGAATACACCAGGACTACGGTGCAACTGAGAAACGATAACACGCTCAGTACCGTTGATCACAAAAGTGCCGTTGTCGGTCATGAGCGGAATTTCGCCCATGTAGACTTCTTGCTCTTTGATATCTTTAACGGTGCCTTCAGGCGCTTCACGTTCGTAAATCACCAGGCGCAATTTGACGCGCAGCGGCGCAGAAAATGTCACGCCACGGATTTGACATTCTTTAACGTCAAATACCGGTTCACCCAGGCGATAGCTAACGTATTGCAGCTCTGAATTACCGCTATAACTCTGTATGGGGAAAACAGAACGGAATGCAGCTTCCAAACCGTACTGACCTTCCGGATCTTGCTCGATAAACTTCTGAAACGAGTCAAGCTGGATAGAAAGGAGATAAGGCACGTCCAGCACTTGTGGTCGTTTACCAAAATCCTTACGAATGCGTTTTTTCTCGGTATAGGAGTAAACCATAGGGTTCCTCAGCTCGCTGAAAAGTCGAACTACTCTGTCCGTCCTAGCAAAGGACAGGTCATGCAACACTATTTCTGTCTATCGGAAAATGAAGTCCTTTCCGTAATACATCTTTCTATTACTCTTAAACCATTTCATTGCTCTTGTTCAGGCAGGGAACCCGCACAGGGAAGCAGTATATTAAGTCGTCAATAGAAAAATATATTGGGGTAAAATCAATGGCTGAATAGTGTGAAATACCATTGATGCCCTACAGCGCAAAAAGGCTGGTGACCAAAAAGTCACCAGCCATCAGCCTAATAAATCAGGCTGCAACCTGGAAAGTTGGCTTATTTAACTTCAACTTCTGCGCCAGCTTCTTCCAGTGCTTTCTTCAGAGCTTCAGCGTCGTCTTTGCTGATGCCTTCTTTCAGAGCGGCCGGAGCGGATTCAACCAGATCTTTGGCTTCTTTCAGGCCCAGACCAGTTGCGCCACGTACTGCTTTGATAACAGCAACTTTGTTGCCGCCGATAGCTTTCAGTACAACGTCGAACTCAGTTTTTTCTTCAGCAGCTTCAGCCGGGCCAGCAGCAACAGCTACAGCGGCAGCAGCAGAAACACCGAATTTTTCTTCCATAGCGGAAACCAGTTCAACAACATCCATTACAGACATAGCTGCTACTGCTTCCAGAATTTGATCTTTAGTGATAGACATAACAATTGTTCCTAAGAATCAGAAATAGTTTATACGTTAGCAAGTGCGGTAGAGAAAAAAGGGCGATTAAGCAGCTTCTTTCTGATCGCGTACAGCAGCCAGAGTGCGAACCAGTTTGCCTGCAGCGGCTTCTTTCATGGTCGACATCAGACGTGCCAGTGCTTCTTCGTAAGTCGGCAGCGTTGCCAGACGGTCAATTTGCGCCGCCGGGATCAGCTCACCTTCAAAGGCTGCAGCTTTGACCTCGAATTTTGCATTCGCTTTCGCGAATTCTTTGAACAGACGAGCAGCAGCGCCCGGGTGTTCTAAAGAGTATGCAATCAGGGTCGGACCAACAAACGTGTCTTTCAGGCACTCAAAAGAGGTCCCTTCAACAGCACGGCGCAGCAAGGTGTTACGAACAACACGCATGTAAACGCCAGCTTCACGACCTGCTTTACGCAGTTCAGTCATTTTATCTACGGTTACGCCACGGGAATCCGCAACAACCGCAGACAGCGCACCTTTGGCCACTTCGCTGACTTCAGCAACAATCGCTTGTTTGTCTTGAAGATTTAATGCCATTAGCTTTTGCTCCTGGATTTAGCCGGAGGAAACCTCCGGAACTCACTTCACTTATCGCCAAAACGGAAATAAGCGTTGAAACACGGTGAGCAGAATCCAGCAAAGACTATTTCTTTAAATGAAAAAATGTTCTTCAGGCTCTGTCACCGTCTACGCAGGAAGATTAAGTCTCTTGCAAGACACCTGCGGTCTTGGACGGAGGCCTGGATAGGCCAGGCTCCAACCGAAAATTCTTCTTTAATTCCGCTAACGGAACAACGGGCGTAAGATTATAGGTAAATCTCACGCCCGAGTAAAGCGAAACAAAAGCTATCAGACAGCTACTGCGTTCAGACCGCTTTGGTCAACAGCAACGCCTGCACCCATAGTGGTGGACAGGCTGACTTTCTTGATGTACACGCCTTTCGCCTGAGATGGTTTGGCTTTTTTCAGCGCAACCAGCAGAGCTTCCAGGTTTTCTTTCAGTTTATCAGCGTCGAAATCAACCTTACCGATAGTGGTATGGATGATGCCGTTTTTGTCGTTACGATAACGGACCTGACCTGCTTTGGCGTTTTTAACCGCTTCAGCAACGTTCGGCGTTACAGTACCCACTTTTGGGTTTGGCATCAGGCCGCGAGGACCCAGAACCTGACCTAATTGGCCAACAACGCGCATGGCATCAGGAGATGCGATAACAACGTCAAAGTTCATTTCGCCTTTCTTAATCTGATCGGCCAGATCTTCCATACCTACCAGTTCAGCGCCGGCAGCTTTCGCCGCTTCAGCGTTTGCACCCTGGGTGAAGACGGCAACGCGAACAGAACGACCGGTGCCGTGCGGCAGAACGGTTGCACCACGAACGTTTTGATCAGATTTACGTGCGTCGATGCCGAGGTTAACGGCAACGTCCACGCTTTCTACGAATTTAGCAGTGGCCAGCTCTTTGAGCAGGGCAACGGCTTCGTTGATGTCATACTGTTTAGTTGCATCAACTTTTTCACGGATCACGCGCATGCGCTTGGTCAGCTTAGCCATTTATTAACCCTCCACTACCAGGCCCATGGAACGAGCAGTACCTTCGATGGAACGCGCCATGGCTTCCACGTCGGCACCGGTCATGTCCGCAGCTTTGGTTTCTGCGATTTCACGAACCTGAGCACTCGTTACTTTACCTACTTTGTCTTTGTTCGGCTTGCCGGAACCAGACTTGATACCAGCCGCTTTTTTCAGCAGAACCGCTGCCGGAGGCGTTTTGGTAACAAAGGTAAAAGAACGGTCAGAATAAACGGTAATAACAACCGGAATCGGCAGACCTTTTTCAACGCTTTCAGTTTTAGCATTGAACGCCTTACAGAATTCCATGATGTTAACACCTTGCTGACCCAGAGCCGGACCTACCGGTGGGCTCGGGTTAGCCATACCAGCCGCAACCTGCAGCTTGACATAGGCTTGTACTTTCTTGGCCATTTAGCTTTCCTCAAATGGGTGATAGCGCCTGTAAAAGGCTCCCCGTTGTTTAATACGTTTCAGGCGCCGTTTGGCGCCATGAAAACAAAAGGCGCGAAATTGTAGATTAATTTCGCGCCTGAGACAAGTCACACGTTCAGAAATCTTGGAAGAGCGTTTAGCCTTTCTCGACCTGGCTGAAGTCGAGTTCCACCGGTGTGGCGCGACCGAAGATCGACACAGACACTTTCAGGCGGCTTTTTTCGTAATCCACTTCTTCGACTACGCCATTAAAGTCCGCAAACGGGCCGTCATTAACACGAACCATTTCACCGGGTTCAAACAACGTTTTCGGACGAGGCTTATCACCCACCTGCTGAAGGCGATTCATAATCGCATCCACTTCTTTATCGCTGATAGGCGCCGGGCGGTCAGACGTACCGCCGATAAAACCCATGACGCGCGGAACGCTACGAACCAGGTGCCAGCTCGCATCTTCCATCACCATCTGTACCAGCACATAACCAGGGAAAAATTTACGTTCGCTCTTGCGACGCTGGCCGCCGCGAATTTCAACCACTTCTTCTGTTGGCACCATAACTTCGCCGAACAGATCTTCCATGTTATGTAATTTGATATGCTCACGCAGCGACTGAGCCACGCGGCCTTCAAAACCGGAAAACGCCTGAACGACGTACCAACGTTTTTTTGGGGCTTCAGACATCTTAGAACCTCAGGCCAGTGATAAACGATACCAATCGGACCAGAATACCATCTAGCCCCCACAAAATCAGTGACATCACGGCAGTAACCGCGGCAACGATTAACGTGGTGTGTAACGTTTCCTGGCGAGTCGGCCAAATCACTTTACGTACTTCGGTACGGGCTTCACGGGCAAACGTTACTGTTGCTTTACCTTTTGAGGTCAGCAATGCCACGCCACCGGCGGCAGCAATCAGGATAACAACAGCTAATGCGCGCAGCGGCAGATTAAATTCGCGGTAGTAATAGTTGCCGACAATCGCAACTACCAGCAATACAGCCACTACCAGCCATTTAATCGCTTCCAGGCCACGCCCGTTCCCCTGAGCTTCGGTATTCGCACTCATAAACCAACCTGTCACAATGATTCAGACAAATAACTTTGCCCCGCAAAGCAGGGCAAACCAAACCGAAAGATGTTCTGTAAACGAATAATTCGGTATTTACGCTGTATCTACAGAGCCTATCTCACCAATGATTATATTCCATAATCGCTGATGAGATAGGTTCTACCACATGACAGCGTAGAAAAAGGGCATCAAATGATGCCCTTTTATCGCGTGTCGCGTCAAACGTTATCAGCGATTAAGCAATAACTTTAGCAACAACGCCCGCGCCAACGGTACGGCCGCCTTCACGGATGGCGAAACGCAGGCCGTCATCCATTGCGATTGGCGCAATCAGAGTAACAACCATCTTCACGTTGTCGCCCGGCATTACCATTTCCACGCCTTCCGGCAGTTCGATGGTTCCGGTTACGTCAGTCGTACGGAAGTAGAACTGCGGACGGTAACCTTTGAAGAACGGAGTATGACGACCGCCCTCATCTTTGCTCAGGATATACACTTCAGATTCAAACTGAGTGTGCGGCTTGATGGAGCCTGGTTTAGCCAGTACCTGACCACGTTCAACGTCATCACGTTTGGTACCGCGCAGCAGTACACCCACGTTCTCGCCCGCACGGCCTTCGTCCAGCAGTTTGCGGAACATTTCAACGCCGGTGCAGGTAGTTTTCGTGGTGTCTTTGATACCAACGATTTCAACTTCTTCACCAACCTTGATGATACCGCGCTCTACACGACCGGTAACAACCGTACCACGACCAGAGATGGAGAATACGTCTTCGATCGGCAGCAGGAACGGCTTGTCGATGGCACGTTCTGGTTCCGGGATGTAAGTATCCAGGGCTTCAGCCAGTTCGATGATTTTCGCTTCCCACTCTGCATCGCCTTCCAACGCTTTCAGCGCGGAACCACGAATGATAGGGGTATCATCGCCCGGGAATTCGTACTGAGACAGCAGTTCACGCACTTCCATCTCAACCAGTTCCAGCAGTTCTTCATCATCAACCATGTCGCATTTGTTCAGGAACACGATGATGTAAGGAACGCCAACCTGACGACCCAGCAGGATGTGCTCACGAGTCTGCGGCATCGGGCCGTCAGTCGCGGCAACAACCAGGATCGCGCCGTCCATCTGCGCAGCACCGGTGATCATGTTTTTCACATAGTCGGCGTGTCCCGGGCAGTCAACGTGTGCGTAGTGACGGGTCGGGGTATCGTATTCAACGTGAGAGGTGTTGATGGTGATACCACGCGCTTTTTCTTCCGGTGCGTTATCGATCTGATCGAATGCACGGGCAGCACCGCCGTAGGTTTTAGCCAGAACGGAAGTGATCGCTGCAGTCAGCGTTGTTTTACCATGGTCAACGTGGCCGATAGTACCGACGTTAACGTGCGGTTTTGTACGTTCAAATTTTTCTTTAGACATCGATTGTCCCTCTAAGACACGGATAAATCGGTGGTATCACCACATCAACCAAGCATTTGCTTGCTGAATTTTTTAACAGAAAGAAAATCAGGAGGAAGAATAAAGAAGTGGTGCTGATAGGCAGATTCGAACTGCCGACCTCACCCTTACCAAGGGTGCGCTCTACCAACTGAGCTATATCAGCACATCTTTGGAGCGGGCAGTGGGAATCGAACCCACATCATCAGCTTGGAAGGCTGAGGTAATAGCCATTATACGATGCCCGCATCCTGGAACTCGGCTACCTGATTTTTCTGTAGATTTTGAAATTGGAAAATAAAACCATTTTCCGCATTCTCCGATCCGGCTTAGTGCTGCATACCGTATCGATTTTATCCTGTCGCCAGGATTGAATTTGGTGGTGGGGGAAGGATTCGAACCTTCGAAGTCTGTGACGGCAGATTTACAGTCTGCTCCCTTTGGCCGCTCGGGAACCCCACCTGATTGCGCACTTAACTTAATGGTGCCGGCTGCCGGAATCGAACTGGCGACCTACTGATTACAAGTCAGTTGCTCTACCTACTGAGCTAAGCCGGCATCAAGTGCTGCGCATTCTAGGTAGACCGAACGGCCTATGCAACAAAAAAATCGCATAAAATGCACTATCGCTTAGATTTTATCCAAATTTGAACACGGATCTACAGCGGCGGCAATAATTCGCACAAAGAAACACCAGGTCTGGCATGTATCAAATCCCCGAACAATGAAATTTCTAACGACTCAGTTGCACCAAAAATGTGACGTTTGCCCCGCTAGAAGGCATTTTTTCATGGCTGAACCTGACGTTTCACGTATCCAGTAGTAATCGCAGATTGGAACGAATCTTGCTTAAAAATGTATATGTCCCACCTGCCAGGAGACTCATCATGAAAATCGTATCCCTTAATGTCGCCACGTTGCCGGTCTATCGTGGCGAGCTTGCTAATCTGCTAATAGATGCGGTCGCCAAGGGCGCCTCGGTCGGATATCAGGCGCCGTTATCGCATGAAGAAGCGGAAAGTTATTTCCACAGCCTACGTCCATCATTAGCGAAGGGAGAACGTATCCTGTGGATTGCCCGCGACATCGAAGGCGTTATCGGCACCGTACAATTAGAGCTTTGTCAAAAAACAAACGGGCAGAACAGGGCCGAAATTCAAAAGCTACTGGTGCATAGCCGGGCGAGAAGAATGGGGATCGGCAGGCAACTGATGCAAACGCTGGAAAAAGCCGCCTTACAGCAACAGCGTGGATTACTTTATTTGGATACCCAGGCTGGTTCGCCTGCGGAAATGTTTTACCGCTCATTGGGATATCGCTATTTAGGCGAACTTCCTGATTATGCCAGCACGCCCGATGGTTATTATCATCCCACAGCGATCTATTACAAACGCCTCTTCGCCGTGAATCATGTCGGACGGGCCATTGCCAGCTAATCTCCGGCCCGATGCCTCTTTGTTTCATATCGGCATCGGGTATCAAATTGTTTTTCTCTTCTTTTTTTTACTCGCAAAGTGTTAACCTGCTCATAATCCAAATTTTTATACGAAGAAAGAGTTCTATGCCCTGAGCCAGGCTGATTATACTATGTAGCTCGTTTAGCTTAGGTGGGCTAGAGTCCCCTTTCTTACCTGTACAAGCAGGCAGAATTAGACTTATGAGAAATAGAGAGCAACCTTTGGCTACACCATATCTGCAGTTTGATCGCCGTCAATGGGCCGCTTTGCGCGATTCTGTTCCATTAACGCTGACGGAAGAAGAAATAGTTAAACTTAAAGGGATTAACGAAGATCTATCCTTGGATGAAGTCGCTGAAATTTATCTGCCTTTATCCCGACTGCTTAACTTCTATATCAGTTCAAACCTGCGCCGCCAGGCGGTTTTAGAACAGTTTTTGGGAACGGATGGTCAAAAGATCCCTTATATCATCGGTATTGCCGGCAGCGTAGCCGTGGGTAAAAGCACCACGGCTCGCGTTTTACAGGCATTGCTCAGCCGCTGGCCGGAACATCGCAGCGTAGAGTTGATCACAACGGACGGCTTTCTGCATCCAAATAAGGTATTAAAAGATCGCGATCTAATGAAGAAAAAAGGCTTTCCGCAGTCTTACGATATGCATAGCCTGGTAAAATTCGTGTCTGATATTAAATCAGGCGCCCCGGAAGTCACGGCTCCAACCTATTCGCATCTTATTTATGACATTATTCCCAATCATCATAAAATATTACAACAACCTGATATTTTAATATTGGAAGGTTTGAATGTATTACAAAGCGGCATGGATTACCCTCATGATCCGCACAGAGTTTTCGTCTCTGATTTTGTCGATTTTTCAATTTATGTCGATGCGCCAGAAGATCTATTAAAAATCTGGTATATCAATAGGTTTCTAAAATTCAGACAAGGGGCGTTCTCAGACCCCAGCTCATATTTTCATAACTACGCAAAGCTACCAGAACAAGAAGCGATCGATATTGCTTCTCAACTTTGGCGAGAGATAAATGGTCTTAATTTAAAACAAAATATTCTACCCACTCGCGAGCGCGCTAGTCTTATTATGACAAAAAGCGCTAATCATGCCGTGGAACGAGTCCGCTTAAGAAAATAAATATCGACTTATAATAAGGGGATCGTCTCCCCTTATTTTACAAACCTCTTAACGAGATCTCGCCACCGATATATGGTGTGATTTCACCATCGCTTTCCAGCAATAATGCGCCTTGTTGATCGATACCTCTATCAACTCCATGTATTTCTCTATTGCCGATAATCAACTTAACAGGTCGGTTGAAATAATTGTCCAATTGTTCCCAGCGGGAAATAAATGGCGACAGTCCTTGTTGTTCAAACATAGCCAGCGCATGTCTTAGCTCTGAAATCAACGTAGCGGCCAGAATGTTACGATCGACTGAGATCCCAGCCTCCTGAAGATTTATCCATCCCTGATTAATCACATTATCTGCCGGTTCACGCATCCGTAAATTAATACCGACACCAATCACCAGGTGCGCCGCATCACCGGTTTTTCCCGTAAGCTCGACCAGAATTCCGGCCAGCTTGCGATCGTTCAGATACAGATCGTTAGGCCATTTTACACGAACATCTTCTGCACCAAGCTTATGCAGCACCTCGGACATGACTATCCCAATAACCAGACTTACGCCAATAGCGGCGGCCGGGCCTTGCTCCAGGCGCCAATACAATGATAAATAAAGATTCGCGCCAAAGGGAGAGAACCATTGTCGCCCCCGGCGCCCGCGCCCTGAGTGCTGATACTCAGCAATACAGGCATCACCGGAGGACAGAGAATTCAATCTATCTAGAATATATTGGTTGGTCGAATCAACCACCGGTAAAACGGTAACTCCCCCTTCCGGTAGCGCGCTAAAGATCTTTTCTTCATTCAGTAATTGCATCGGTGCGGGTAAACAATATCCTTTGCCGGTGACGGTAAAAATATCGATGCCCCACTCACGTAGCGTCTGAATATGTTTATTAATCGCCGCACGGCTCATTCCCATCATTTCACCCAGGACTTCCCCTGAATAAAAGCCACCGTCAGACAGAATATTAATTAATTTGAGAGGAACCTTAATATCCCTCATGACAATACCTCGACAGCATTTACCTCTCCCCGTGCGGCGATAAAACGAACTTCCGGCTCCAGCCAAATGCCAAATCGATCAGCGACTCGATTGCGGATATGGCGAGCCAAATTAACAACATCAAGGTTCGTTGCATTACCTTGATTAATCAATACTAACGCCTGCTGGCTATGCACCGCAGCCCCCCCGACCTGAAAACCTTTCAGATGGCACTGGTCTATCAACCATCCCGCAGCTAGCTTAACCTGACCGTCAGGCTGCAAGTAATGGGGAGCGTTTGGATAGGTTTTCAGGATATCGGCGGCATTGCCGGCCGGAATAACAGGATTTTTAAAGAAGCTTCCCGCATTCCCAGTCACTGCGGGATCTGGCAGTTTACTGCTCCGCATATGGCAAACCATGTCAAATATTTTCTGAGGTGTTACCGTTGTCGGATCCAGTTTATTCAAATCGCCATAACCCAACACCGGGCGCCAGTTTTTATTCAAATATAAACCAACGGCAATAATGGCAAATCCGTCCCGGTATTGATGTTTGAATATGCTTTCCCGATAACCAAATTGACATTCGGCAGCAGTAAGGCGCTTTATCGTTCCGTGGGTCAAATCCAATAGATCGACATACTCACAGACGTCCTTTAACTCTACGCCATAAGCGCCAATGTTCTGAATAGGCGCGGAGCCAACACATCCTGGAATCAAAGCCAGATTTTCTAAACCGGCCATTCCCAACGTGAGCGAATGCTGAACCAGATAGTGCCAATTTTCGCCCGAACCAACATGCAGATGCCAACCATCAGTATCTTCCTTAACGCTGATACCCTTAAGCCGGTTAAGCAGAACAGCTCCGGAAAAGTCTTCGAGAAAGAGGACATTACTTCCTTCCCCTAATAGAAGAATAGGGCTATGTGATAAGCGGGCCGTTCGCCACCCGTCAATTAATTTTTCTTGTGTATCCGCGACTATGACTTGCGACGCGAAAACAGGTAATGCGAAGGTATGATACGGTTTTAGCGATATGACACTATTCGTCATAGTATGAGTACTCTTTAGATCAGATATTCCATAGTCTACCTGATCCAGAACGGATATTTGCGCGGTTTTATCTTAATAACGAATGTGTAGTACAACGTCCGTTGAAGCGTTTTTATTCCATCTGCAACGTTCAGACGCAAAAAAGCCCCATGCTTGCGCATGAGGCTTCTTTACGTGTTTGATGCCTGGCAGTTCCCTACTCTCACATGGGGAGACCCCACACTACCATCGGCGCTTCGGCGTTTCACTTCTGAGTTCGGCATGGGGTCAGGTGGGACCACCGCGCTATCGCCGCCAGGCAAATTCTGTTTTATCCCAACCGTCGCAGTTTTCTCTGCAACCATCAGAACCAATCTTTGAACAAGCTAAAATATCTTCGTCGTCTCTAAAACACCTTCGGTGTTGTAAGGTTAAGCCTCTCGGGTCATTAGTACCGGTTAGCTCAACGCATCGCTGCGCTTACACACCCGGCCTATCTACGTCGTCGTCTTCAACGGCCCTTTAGGGGACTCAAGGTCCCAGGGAAGACTCATCTCGAGGCAAGTTTCCCGCTTAGATGCTTTCAGCGGTTATCTCTTCCGCACTTAGCTACCGGGCAATGCAATTGGCATCACAACCCGTACACCAGTGGTGCGTTCACTCCGGTCCTCTCGTACTAGGAGCAACCCCTCTCAATCTTCCAACGCCCACGGCAGATAGGGACCGAACTGTCTCACGACGTTCTAAACCCAGCTCGCGTACCACTTTAAATGGCGAACAGCCATACCCTTGGGACCTACTTCAGCCCCAGGATGTGATGAGCCGACATCGAGGTGCCAAACACCGCCGTCGATATGAACTCTTGGGCGGTATCAGCCTGTTATCCCCGGAGTACCTTTTATCCGTTGAGCGATGGCCCTTCCATGCAGAACCACCGGATCACTAAGACCTGCTTTCGCACCTGCTCGAGCCGTCACTCTCGCAGTCAAGCTAGCTTATGCCTTTGCACTAACCTCCTGATGTCCGACCAGGATTAGCTAACCTTCGTGCTCCTCCGTTACTCTTTGGGAGGAGACCGCCCCAGTCAAACTACCCACCAGACACTGTCCGCAACCCCGCTCAGGGGCCCACGTTAGAACATCAAACATTAAAGGGTGGTATTTCAAGGTTGGCTCCACGCAGACTGGCGTCCACGCTTCAAAGCCTCCCACCTATCCTACACATCAAGGCTCAAGGTTCAGTGTCAAGCTATAGTAAAGGTTCACGGGGTCTTTCCGTCTTGCCGCGGGTACACTGCATCTTCACAGCGAGTTCAATTTCACTGAGTCTCGGGTGGAGACAGCCTGGCCATCATTACGCCATTCGTGCAGGTCGGAACTTACCCGACAAGGAATTTCGCTACCTTAGGACCGTTATAGTTACGGCCGCCGTTTACCGGGGCTTCGATCAAGAGCTTCGCCCGAAAGCTTACCCCATCAATTAACCTTCCGGCACCGGGCAGGCGTCACACCGTATACGTCCACTTTCGTGTTTGCACAGTGCTGTGTTTTTATTAAACAGTTGCAGCCAGCTGGTATCTGCGACTGGTCTCAGCTCCGTCCGCAAGGGACTTCACCAAATCCAGCGTGCCTTCTCCCGAAGTTACGGCACCATTTTGCCTAGTTCCTTCACCCGAGTTCTCTCAAGCGCCTGAGTATTCTCTACCTGACCACCTGTGTCGGTTTGGGGTACGATTGATTGTTACCTGGTGCTTAGAGGCTTTTCCTGGAAGCGTAGCATCGGTTACTTCATCACCGTAGTGACTCGTCATCACGCCTCAGTGTTAACAGTGTTCCGGATTTACCAAAAACACCCACCTGCACGCTTAAACCGGGACAACCGTCGCCCGGCCAACCTAGCTTTCTCCGTCCCCCCTTCGCAGTAACAACCAGTACAGGAATATTAACCTGTTTCCCATCGACTACGCCTTTCGGCCTCGCCTTAGGGGTCGACTCACCCTGCCCCGATTAACGTTGGACAGGAACCCTTGGTCTTCCGGCGTGCGGGTTTTTCACCCGCATTATCGTTACTTATGTCAGCATTCGCACTTCTGATACCTCCAGCAACCCTCACAGGCCACCTTCAACGGCTTACAGAACGCTCCCCTACCCAACGAACGTATCCCTAAGCCAACTCGACTTTGTAAAACGCATTGATGTCGCTTCGCGCCATCAATCGTCATTCCACATCGCCAAATTGTCTTGGGTGATACGTTCGCTGCCGCAGCTTCGGTGCATGGTTTAGCCCCGTTACATCTTCCGCGCAGGCCGACTCGACCAGTGAGCTATTACGCTTTCTTTAAATGATGGCTGCTTCTAAGCCAACATCCTGGCTGTCTGGGCCTTCCCACATCGTTTCCCACTTAACCATGACTTTGGGACCTTAGCTGGCGGTCTGGGTTGTTTCCCTCTTCACGACGGACGTTAGCACCCGCCGTGTGTCTCCCGTGATAACATTCTTCGGTATTCGCAGTTTGCATCGAGTTGGTAAGTCGGGATGACCCCCTAGTCGAAACAGTGCTCTACCCCCGAAGATGAATTCACGAGGCGCTACCTAAATAGCTTTCGGGGAGAACCAGCTATCTCCCGGTTTGATTGGCCTTTCACCCCCAGCCACAAGTCATCCGCTAATTTTTCAACATTAGTCGGTTCGGTCCTCCAGTTAGTGTTACCCAACCTTCAACCTGCCCATGGCTAGATCACCGGGTTTCGGGTCTATACCCTGCAACTTAACGCCCAGTTAAGACTCGGTTTCCCTGCGGCTCCCCTATTCGGTTAACCTTGCTACAGAATATAAGTCGCTGACCCATTATACAAAAGGTACGCAGTCACCCCACCCCAAAACACTCACTGCTTGTTTTGTGTGTTGCTCATCGCAAAAAACGCGATGACAACCGTCACCTCGACATCCGCATTGCCTTTCGGCCCGGAAGTGTTTTGGTGGTGGGGCTCCCACTGCTTGTACGTACACGGTTTCAGGTTCTATTTCACTCCCCTCGCCGGGGTTCTTTTCGCCTTTCCCTCACGGTACTGGTTCACTATCGGTCAGTCAGGAGTATTTAGCCTTGGAGGATGGTCCCCCCATCTTCAGACAGGATATCTCGTGTCCCGCCCTACTCATCGAGCTCACAACCTGTGCATCTTCGTGTACGGGACTCTCACCCTTTGTTGTGCGACTTTCCAGACGCTTCCACTGACACACAAGCTGATGCAGACTCTGGGCTCCTCCCCGTTCGCTCGCCGCTACTGGGGGAATCTCGGTTGATTTCTTTTCCTCGGGGTACTGAGATGTTTCAGTTCCCCCGGTTCGCCTCATCACACTATGTATTCATGTGATGATAATGTGTCGAAACACACTGGGTTTCCCCATTCGGGTATCGTCGGGTGTAACGGTTCATATCACCTTACCGACGCTTTTCGCAGATTAGCACGCCCTTCATCGCCTCTGACTGCCTAGGCATCCACCGTGTACGCTTAGTCGCTTAACCTCACAACCCGAAGGTGTCTTTCGACATCTCGCGCTGCGATTATTTGAGAGACTCTGATACAGCCAAATCACATCTCAGTACTACACGGAGAGATATGTTTAGCCGCATCGTTTCAAATTTCAGCTTGTTCCAGATTGTTAAAGAGCAATATCTTAAACACGACTCGGTAAAGTCATCTTTAAGATATTCGGTGATAATGTCTTTCACTCATTATCGGTATGGCGTCCCCAAGGGGATTCGAACCCCTGTTACAGCCGTGAAAGGGCAGTGTCCTAGGCCTCTAGACGATGGGGACACGAAATCCGACTAAACCTCAGGCTTAATCGTTCCGCATCAGCATGAGTCCAGGACTCATTACATCAACAGGTGCGCTTGCTCATTATTTTTCATCAGACAATCTGTGTGGACACTGCACATTACCTATATCAGGCTTTTGGTAAGGAGGTGATCCAACCGCAGGTTCCCCTACGGTTACCTTGTTACGACTTCACCCCAGTCATGAATCACAAAGTGGTAAGCGCCCCCCCGAAGGTTAAGCTACCTACTTCTTTTGCAACCCACTCCCATGGTGTGACGGGCGGTGTGTACAAGGCCCGGGAACGTATTCACCGTAGCATTCTGATCTACGATTACTAGCGATTCCGACTTCATGGAGTCGAGTTGCAGACTCCAATCCGGACTACGACGCACTTTATGAGGTCCGCTTACTCTCGCGAGGTCGCTTCTCTTTGTATGCGCCATTGTAGCACGTGTGTAGCCCTACTCGTAAGGGCCATGATGACTTGACGTCATCCCCACCTTCCTCCGGTTTATCACCGGCAGTCTCCTTTGAGTTCCCGACCGAATCGCTGGCAACAAAGGATAAGGGTTGCGCTCGTTGCGGGACTTAACCCAACATTTCACAACACGAGCTGACGACAGCCATGCAGCACCTGTCTCAGAGTTCCCGAAGGCACATTCGCATCTCTGCAAACTTCTCTGGATGTCAAGAGTAGGTAAGGTTCTTCGCGTTGCATCGAATTAAACCACATGCTCCACCGCTTGTGCGGGCCCCCGTCAATTCATTTGAGTTTTAACCTTGCGGCCGTACTCCCCAGGCGGTCGACTTAACGCGTTAGCTCCGGAAGCCACGGTTCAAGACCACAGCCTCCAAGTCGACATCGTTTACGGCGTGGACTACCAGGGTATCTAATCCTGTTTGCTCCCCACGCTTTCGCACCTGAGCGTCAGTCTTCGTCCAGGGGGCCGCCTTCGCCACCGGTATTCCTCCAGATCTCTACGCATTTCACCGCTACACCTGGAATTCTACCCCCCTCTACGAGACTCTAGCCTGCCAGTCTTGAATGCAGTTCCCAGGTTAAGCCCGGGGATTTCACATCCAACTTAACAGACCGCCTGCGTGCGCTTTACGCCCAGTCATTCCGATTAACGCTTGCACCCTCCGTATTACCGCGGCTGCTGGCACGGAGTTAGCCGGTGCTTCTTCTGCGGGTAACGTCAATGAATAAGGTTATTAACCCTACTCCCTTCCTCCCCGCTGAAAGTACTTTACAACCCGAAGGCCTTCTTCATACACGCGGCATGGCTGCATCAGGGTTTCCCCCATTGTGCAATATTCCCCACTGCTGCCTCCCGTAGGAGTCTGGACCGTGTCTCAGTTCCAGTGTGGCTGGTCATCCTCTCAGACCAGCTAGGGATCGTCGCCTAGGTGGGCCCTTACCCCGCCTACTAGCTAATCCCATCTGGGTTCATCCGATGGTGTGAGGCCCTAAGGTCCCCCACTTTGGTCTTGCGACGTTATGCGGTATTAGCTACCGTTTCCAGTAGTTATCCCCCTCCATCAGGCAGATCCCCAGACTTTACTCACCCGTCCGCCGCTCGCCGGCAAAGAAGCAAGCTTCTTCCCGCTGCCGCTCGACTTGCATGTGTTAGGCCTGCCGCCAGCGTTCAATCTGAGCCATGATCAAACTCTTCAATTTAAGATTTGTTTGATTCGCTAAGTTAATAGCTGTGCTCAAAGAATTAGTAACTGTTTATTCGTAATGAATTTACTGCTAGTCACTCTTCAAGACTTTTTTATATCGTTAGCCGATACGGTCTTGTGAGTGCCCACACAGATTGTCTGATTAAATTGTTAAAGAGCAGCGCCACATTAACCTGTGGCGCGGGCGGCATATACTATGCTTTTCCGCTGTGAAGTCAAGTGATTATTGCCTGACTTCCGACTCGCCGCACAACCGCGCAAGCGCTGTTGCCGGGTCAGTGGGAGCGCATTATAGGGACTTCTCGGCGGCTGACAAGCGCTAAATGCAAAAAAATCATCAAGCGCTTATTATTTACCCATTGGATCATTAAAGCGGTAGTTTTTCCAGCGATGCAAACCCGTAACGCTGCAATACCGGCCAAAGAGTGGCCACTTCGGGCGTTATCGTCAGACAATAGACCAGATTCTTTTCCGTAGAGACAGGCGCTTGCTCAAGATTAGCGATAAGCCATGCCGTTCTCCTGGCGATAGCCGCCCCCGAATCAACCAGACGAGTACCGCTTGGCAGCGCCGAATGTAGCTCATCCGCCAATAGAGGGAAATGCGTGCATCCGAGTACGACGGTGTCGGGCGGTTCCGGTAGTCGTAACCACGGGCGCAAGACTTTTTGCAGATCTTCAGTGCTAATGTTTTCCCCTTGCAGCTTTGCTTCCGCCAGTTCAACCAACTCGGAAGAGCCCAGCAACAATATCTGGCAGTCGTTGGCAAAGCGGGCGATAAGCTCATGCGTATAAGGCCGTTGTACGGTGGCGCGCGTGGCCAACAGCCCGACGACGCCATTGCGCGTCAGCTTGGCGGCAGGTTTAACCGCCGGCACCACGCCCACCACGGGGAAAGTAAAGCGCTCACGCAGCGCCGGGAGGGAAATAGTGCTGGCGGTATTACAGGCAATTACCACCAGCGCCAACCGGTGGCGCTGCTGAATTGCCGTAACAATTTTAAGAACGCGTTCGATAATAAACTGCTGAGGCTTTTCGCCGTAAGGAAATGCTTCATTGTCGAACGCATAGATATAGTGAAGATCCGGCAATAGTTGCCGGATTTCATCATAAACAGACAACCCGCCTACGCCGGAATCAAACACCAGCACGGTAGGACGGGCTGGCAGGTCAGAAAGTATAGCTTCCGGTGAGATAGTATTCTCGCCCTGCCGTACGGTAGCCATATGCCGTCTCATAATCTTTATCAAACAGGTTGGCGATTCTACCACGAACCGTTAGCTGGGGGGTTACAGGATATGAGGCGGAAAAGTCGACCGTGCTGTAGCTCGGTAAGCGGCGGGTATTCTGCGCATTGTCGAAACGTTTTCCCACATACTGATAGCTAAGATCGAAATCGATGTCATACAACGTCCAATCCAGTTGATATTTAACCTGCTGTTTAGCACGACGGGCCAATACTTTGTCATCCTCATCATTGCGGGCATCAAGATAGCCTAAGGTCATTTGATGACTCAAAATACCGGTATCAAATGACCCAGTCCATTCAAGGCCTTTCATCGTCGCGGCTTTAACATTGTAATATTTCCCTGTATTCGTAGCAGAGGCATATTCATAATTGATCAGATTATCAATTTTGTTGATATAAGCGGACAAACGCCAATTCAGCGGCCCGGTCAGTCCCTCAAGCCCAGCTTCCCATTGTTTTGACTCTTCTGGCTTCAGATTTTCATTCGAGGTGATGTCAAAACGTTTTTGTCCATATAGCTGGCCCAATGTTGGCGCCTGAAATCCAGTGCCATAGGAAAGCGTGACACGATAATCGGGTATAAATGTCCATCCAGCGGCTACCTGCCAGGTTCCATGGTTTCCAAACTGTTCGTTATCATCTCCACGAGCGGAGCCTTCTAATGTTACCGCGCCATACTGCTGCTGCGTGGTGATATAAGCGCCAGTATTATCTTGTTTGTAGCTGTTCGTCTCCCGTGCACCCGAATTTAAACTCACACCTTCGGAAGTCAGCTTTTGCCGTTTCCAATCAATACCCGCGCTGAGCGTACCGGAAGCAATGGTAAAAGTATTTCCCCATTGCACATTACGCTGCTCCATGTCGTCCTGAGAATTATCCGCCCCATAGCGCCCCTGGGTACTGACATAGTTAAGTACACTGTATTTTTGATAGCCAGCTATCAATTGAGAGGCATATATTCCCTGAGAAAAACGCAAACCAGTACTGTAGGTATGATTATAAATTTGTTGCTCATCTCCCCCGCCTGAATATCCCGCATCATAGTCACTATTCGCGCCATAGCCGTAGCCGCGCAAGAACCCTGAAAAACGCTCATCAAATTTATGTTCAACACCAGCCCAAAATGATTTATTCCGCCAACCGTCTTTATCCCCATCAACGCGATAAGCCGAATTGGGCTGGACATTAAAGCCGTTGGTGTCTTGATAAGCGCCGGCCAGCGTGATGTTTGTATTATCGGCTATCGTATGACGGACACTGCCGCCATATTCCTGATAATGGTTGGAACCCACGCCGGCACGAAGGTTGGTACTGTCGCTATCAGTCTGAGTAATGATGTTAATCACACCACCAATTGCATCGGCGCCATAAACAGCAGAACGAGGCCCGCGAATAAATTCAATGCGTTGTACGAGAGAAATCGGTATCTGGTTGAAATCACTATCACCTGTAATACCGGGCTTCGCTACAGGGACACCGTCAATCAAAATCAGAGTATGACGCGCTTCCGAACCACGAATAAACATCGACGCACTTTGCCCCAACCCGCCGTTCTGCGCGATATCCACCCCCGGCAACCGACGCATGACTTCTAATACATTTTTTGCCTGCCAGCGGTCGATGTCTTCGCGGGTAACGACATCCATTGGCGCCAGCACGGTGGAAACGGGTTGGGGAAAGCGGCTTGCCGTAACCGTGATATCATCGTCACGTTCTGGCGATGAATCCGTATTGTCTTGCGCCCAGACGGGAAAGGCCGTGACAGAAAACGCTGTCGACAGCAATATTTTTTTATTAAGCATGTATCAAGCATCCAAACGATATAGAGGATGCCGCATTACCATGATGAATAGCACGCGATGATCATGGTCACTGCGACGTATACCGGCAGGTCTTCGGGCTTGGGGCCGCTGTCACGCTGATTGCCGAAACATCGTTTGTAATAACCATGATTCGTAACAACTGTTCGTAACAACAAAGAACGATGACTTCCCATCTTTAACAAGACAGTGTCTGCATAATGCTATCGTTCAGACTACCCTTACCGCTGCGCGTCAGCTCCAGATTCACACTGGATTCCCTTTTAACTTGTAATAAAAGGCCGGATTTTCATGCTACGATCGCCTGAATCGGAGGTCTATCCCCTTGTTTCATTACAGAGTAATAACATGGAAAAATTGGACTTCCCGACCGGATTACCTGGAATTCCGGCCAATATAGCCATTTTTGATGCCGTACAGATGAGAAAACCATGACGCCAGAGAACCTGCCAATCGAACAATACGACAACCAGCTAGCACAAAAAACAGAACGTCTTAGTAACATGATGGCATCATTTAATGCGCCCAAACCTGCTGTTTTTCGTTCTCCCGTAAGCCATTACCGCATGCGTGCAGAGTTTCGTATCTGGCACGACGGCGACGACCTTTACCACATCATGTTCGATCAACAGACCAAGCAGCGTATTCGTGTCGATCGGTTTCCGGCAGCCAGCGAGTTGATAAACCGACTGATGCCTGCATTGATTGCCGCTTTGCGGCCCAATCCTATCCTGCGTCGTAAACTGTTTCAGATTGATTATCTTTCCACGTTAAGCGGTGAGGTGGTGGTTTCTCTGCTGTATCACCGGGCATTGGATGATGAATGGCGGCAGCATGCCAGCGCGCTGCGCGATGAACTGCGTACGCAGGGGTTTCAATTGCAACTGATTGGCCGCGCAACCAAAACCAAGATTTGTCTGGATCGGGATTACGTTGATGAATGTCTGCCCGTCGCCGGGCGCGATATGATCTATCGGCAGGTTGAAAACAGCTTCACTCAACCCAACGCCGCCATGAACATAAACATGCTGGAATGGGCGCTGGACGCGACAAAAGACTCCGTGGGAGATTTGCTGGAACTATACTGCGGCAACGGAAATTTCTCACTGGCGCTGGCGCGCAATTTTGATCGTGTGCTGGCGACCGAAATCGCCAAACCGTCGGTCGCCGCCGCGCAATACAATATTGCCGCCAATCACATTGATAACGTGCAAATTATTCGTATGTCGGCGGAAGAGTTTACGCAGGCCATGAATGGCGTTCGTCAGTTTAAGCGCTTACAGGGCATTGATTTACAGGACTACCGCTGCGAAACCATTTTCGTCGATCCGCCGCGTAGCGGCCTGGACACGGAAACGGTCAAGCTGGTACAGGCTTATCCGCGTATTATCTATATTTCCTGCAACCCGGAAACGCTGCGCCATAATCTGGAAACGCTGACCGAAACCCATCAAATCAGCCGCCTGGCGCTGTTTGACCAATTCCCCTACACCCATCATATGGAATGCGGCGTGCTGCTTGAGAAACGCCGGTAATCATGCGAGAACGCAGGCGATCTTTATCGCCTGCCATACGTCATACCTCCGGGGCGTCATCCTGTTTGGCCGCTCCCCGGGCTCTTAGTTTGAAACCAATCCAGAGCACCAACGCCACGCATAGAATTGAGGGCACAAAATTTGAGCCGATATCGGGATACTCAACGCGCACGATCGCGCTGTAGAGCAACAGCCCCAGCAGAAAACAGGCGGCCACCAGCAGAGGAGTCTCTTCTGACATGCTGTGGCTCATATAACGCTGGTGAAGGCAATAGACGGATAAAATCAGCGCGATGATAGGAAATATCGAAAACGGAACCAGGGCGCTAAACAACGCTGAAAATGAACCGTTAATGGATAAACCCGCGACCAACGCTAAAATCAGCGTACCTTTTCCTCTATGATGGTGAGATTGTTCTGTCATGGCTTTTCTCTTCTCTTACCTGTTTATACCCTTCCATTTTTCACGCTGCTGGCGTATCGGCTTCCGGCGCACTGAAATCTAACGGGTATATGCCTAAAATTTACGACGTACCTGCGCCACTATCCTGCTCTCTCCGATACCAATAGTAAGCGCCTTTGGAAATCATGCGCAGTTGCAACACCAGTCTCTCTTCCAGTTGTTTTCGCTGTTCCAGGCCGACATCCAGCGCTTCCGCCCCGGCGCTGAAAACAATGATGACCATCGCTTCCGCCTGCGCTTCCGCAAAACTGCGTGGAATATGATTTTCGACTTCCAGATAATCCGCCAGTTCAGCAATAAAATGTTGAATCTCACGCGCGACAGCGGCACGAAACGCGGCTGACGTCCCTGAACGTTCGCGCAATAACAGCCGAAAGGCATTAGGGTTATTGCCGATGAATTCCATAAAGGTTGAAACCGAGGTTTTTATCACACTGCCGCTTTTGGCAATCCGCTGTCTCGCCTGACGCATCAGTTGGCGCAACATCAAACCGCTTTCATCGACCATCGTCAGCCCGAGCTCATCCACATCACGGAAGTGACGATAGAAAGACGTCGGCGCGATGCCGGCCTCACGCGCGACCTCGCGTAGGCTCAGACTGGCAAAACTGCGCTCCGCGCTTAATTGGCTGAATGCCGCTTCAATCAGGGAACGACGCGTCCGTTCTTTTTGTTGTGCTCTGACACCCATTATCCTGCCCAAATCATCCGTTTTTCTTTCCAGAAAAGCACTATAGCAAACTTTATTGTCAGCATACTGAGACAAAGTCTGCCACATGAAAAATGTGATCATAGGTTTCCATAATAAATACAAGGGTGATTGGGTTGCATCCTGACGCATGTTACAATGAGGTTACTACCTTGTATGAAACAGGTTACCCTACAATGACTACACAACAATCATTCGACTACGATGCTATCATCATCGGTTCCGGCCCCGGCGGCGAAGGCGCCGCGATGGGATTAGCCAAACAGGGAGCTAAAGTCGCGGTAATTGAACGGCACTACAATGTCGGCGGCGGCTGCACCCATTGGGGAACCATCCCCTCCAAAGCGCTTCGTCATGCCGTCAGTCGTATTATTGAGTTTAACCAGAATCCGCTATACAGCGACAACGCCCGGATTATCAGTTCCTCATTTTCCGATATCCTGCGCCACGCGGACAGCGTTATCGGCCAGCAAACCCAGATGCGGCAGGGTTTTTACGAACGAAATCAGTGTGAGCTGTTCTCTGGCGAAGCCCGTTTTATTGATCAGCATACCGTTACCGTTGATTATCCAGACAACAGCCACGACACGCTGACGGCGGCCAATATAATTATTGCCACGGGCTCACGCCCTTATCGACCCCCGGAAGTCGATTTCAATCACTGCCGCATCTACGACAGCGATTCTATCCTGCAACTCGACCACGAACCCCGGCATGTCATCATCTATGGCGCGGGAGTCATTGGTTGTGAATACGCGTCCATTTTTCGCGGCCTGAACGTCAAGGTCGATTTAATTAATACCCGCGATCGCCTGTTGGCTTTCCTCGATCAGGAAATGTCCGACGCACTTTCTTACCACTTCTGGAACAACGGCGTGGTCATCCGCCATAACGAAGAGTTCGACAGCATTGAAGGATTGGCGGATGGCGTTATCGTTAATCTTAAGTCCGGCAAAAAAATGAAGGCGGATTGCCTGTTGTACGCCAACGGCCGCACCGGCAATACGGAAACGCTCGGTCTGGAAAATATCGGTCTGAGCACCGACAGCCGCGGGCAAATCAAGGTCAACAGCATGTACCAGACCGGACTGGCGCATATTTACGCCGTCGGCGACGTTATCGGCTATCCCAGTCTGGCTTCCGCCGCCTACGATCAGGGGCGTCTTGCCGCGCAGGCGATCGTCAAAGGAGATGCCAGCGCCCATTTAATCGAAGATATCCCTACCGGAATTTATACCATTCCGGAAATCAGCTCCGTGGGGAAGACCGAGCAGCAGCTTACGGCCATGAAAGTTCCCTATGAGGTAGGTCGCGCGCAGTTCAAACATCTGGCGCGCGCGCAGATTGTCGGAATGAATGTGGGAAGCCTGAAGATCTTATTCCACCGCGAAACGAAACAGATACTGGGGATCCACTGTTTCGGCGAGCGCGCGGCTGAGATTATCCACATCGGGCAGGCGATTATGGAACAACAGGGCGAAGGTAATACCATCGAATACTTCGTTAATACTACCTTCAACTACCCGACAATGGCGGAAGCTTACCGGGTTGCGGCATTGAACGGATTAAACCGCCTGTTTTGACACGCTTTCCATATAACTTTGCATATGCTCGCGAATGGTGTCAGCCAGTTGCTCATAACGTCCGCGCAACGGCGAACCGGGGCGGTAAACCAGAGCGATAGTTCGCTTCGGCTCGGGTTTATGGCAAGGCAAATAACAGACGCCATCGCGCTCGCGCTCATGGGGAACCGCCAGCGATGGCAGCAGCGTGATGCCGCTCCCCGCCGCCACCATATTACGCAGCGTTTCCAGACTGGTGGCGCGGAAATGGGTGTCTTCATCGGCCCCCGCCTGAAAACAGAATCCCATCGCCTGATCGCGCAGGCAGTGCCCGTCCTCCAGCATCAGTAGTTTCTCACCGGCCAGGTCGGACATCGCCACGCGTTCCCGATTCGCCCAGGGATGATCCTGATAAATCGCCAACTTCATCGGTTCATCAAACAACGGCACTTCGATAAACGCTTCAGACTCTTTCACTAACGCCAGAATAGCGCAGTCCAGCTTGCCGCTGTCCAACTGGGCCAACAGCTGATGGGTCTGCGCTTCGTGCAGATACATTTCAAGTTTGGGGAACGTACGATGCAGCATCGGGATAATTTGTGGCAGCAGGTAAGGCCCAACGGTCGGGATCAAACCGATATGCAATGGCCCAGACATGGTTTCTCCCTGCTGGCTGGCCATTTCTTTCAATACTTTAACTTCACGTAACACCGTACGCGCCTGTTCAACCAACAACAACCCCGCCTGAGTAAACAAAACTTTTCTACTGGTTCGTTCCAGCAGCATCACGCCTAACTCATCCTCCAACTTACGGATTTGTCCACTGAGCGTTGGCTGACTAACGTGGCAAGAATCTGCGGCACGCCGAAAATGACGATGTTCTGCTAGCGCCACCAGATATTCCAGATCCCGAATATTCATTTATTATTCTCCTTATAATGATAGCAATTAACGATAGAAAGACTAGCAACGAATGGTTATCCCTATCAATATTTAAGCGAATAATATTATCCATCGAAGCGCATCTATTTATTTAACCTAAATAAAGCAACACTTTCACCATTAACAGTTCGAGTCCATATTATCAGCCAGAACATATTATCAGCCAGAAAAGTAAACAAATTCCATAGAAGGCTTTCCATACGCGCCAGGGCGAGCAATGGAGTGGGGTTAACAAATACGTTAATGATAAAACTGTCGTCGCATTTCTTCACCAGAGGCTTTTTGCAACCGGATCCCTCAGCCATCTGCCACGCTATAACGAGTTAGCCGGCGTATTCAAGTGATTTGACGCCGATCGCATTTTGTGTAGCTATATTAACGACACATCTATGTTACATGCTTAGTATCCGGATCCAGGTACAGACGATAACGTGGTCATTCCTCACAACAGCAGACAATCTGCCGTTTATCGCGGGATATAGGTGGAAAAAACTGACTTTTGAGTTGATTTCTGAGGAAATTATCCCTGCCGGGAATATTCGGGAACCGACGCGACCAAAAAACCCTGCGCCGGCAGGGTTTCAGTTAATCTTCGTTTTTCTTGTTCAGGCAACGGCCGGGCGCACACCCAGCGTATGACAAATCGCGTAGCTCAGTTCTGCACGGTTGAGGGTGTAGAAGTGGAAATCTTTTACTCCTTCACGACTGAGAATTTTCACCATGTCCATGGCAATGGACGCCCCAACCATTTTGCGGGTCTCAGGATCGTCGTCCAGCCCCTCGAACATCGAGGTCATCCAATTTGGCACACGAACGTTAGTCATGGTGGCGAAACGTTGTAATTGTTTGAAGTTGGAAACGGGCAGAATTCCCGGCACAATCTCAACGTCAATGCCGGTAGAAACGCAGCGGTCGCGAAAGCGCAGATAGCTTTCCACGTCAAAAAAGAACTGGGTGATCGCCCGGTTGGCGCCGGCGTCAATTTTACGTTTCAGATTGATCAGGTCGGCCTGGGCGCTTTTCGCTTCGGGGTGTACCTCCGGGTAGGCGGCGACGGAAATATCGAAATCCCCCACTTCTTTTAGCAAGGCGACTAAATCGGCGGCATACATTTCCGGTTTACCGCCGCCTTCGGGTAAATCGCCGCGCAATGCCACAATGTGACGAATACCGCTCTGCCAGTAATCCTGCGCGATCTCACGCAGCTGATCGCGGGAGGCATCGACACAGGTAAGATGCGGCGCCGCTTCCAGACCGGTACGTTCTTTAATTGTCTTGATAATGCTGTGGGTACGATCGCGTTCGCCAGAATTCGCGCCGTAGGTAACAGAAACAAACTTCGGTTTGAGTGTGCTCAGGCGGTCAATGGAGTTCCAGAGCGTTTCTTCCATTTCGCTGGTACGCGGCGGGAAAAACTCAAATGAAACATTAATTTGTCCCTGTAATTCCGCCAGACTTTGATTCAGCGATTCCCGCTGATTTGCGTGAAAAAAACTCATACCTGCCTATCCTATTAACCAATGCGATTGTTATCGTTTTTCATAACCGTCTATACGTTTAGACGTCTATATAGAAAATGACGCAATCGGCCTGAAGAGTCAATGTTTTTAATCGGAAGAGAGGTGATGATTACTCATCACTCGTGAAAAATATTCATAATAAGCCCCAATCGTAATGTGCCCGGGCTTAGGCAAGCCTATGTGCGCAGAGCGGCTCGTACAGCATCGGAGAATGCGGGGTCGCGTGGCGGACAAATCGCAATCAATAGTGCGCGGCCGCGCACTATTTCCGATCGCATGCCTTCAGAGTGGCTATGTATTTAGATCACAGCAGCTGCGCCAGACGGTTTAAATCCGACTGAATCGCCCCGGCGGTGACATCTCGCCCGGCTCCCGGACCACGGATCACCAGCGAGTTATCCCGATACCAGCGGCTTTCAATCGAAAACACGTTATCGCCCGGCAGCAACGAAGCCAGCGGATGATCGGGTCTGAGCGCCTCAACGCCGACGCGGGCTTTGCCATTAGCGTCAAAACGAGCGACATGGCGCAGAACCATCCCCATCTCCTGGGCGGCCTCCAGCCGTTGCAACATTTGCTCGTTCAGCGATTCGCCATTCTCAAAGAACTGATCGACCGACCCTTCTTCGCACCCGGCCGGCACCAGCGATTCAACCCGCACCTGACTGGGCTCAATCTCATACCCCGCGTCACGCGCCAGGATAACCAGCTTGCGCATCACGTCCTGCCCGGACAAATCGACGCGCGGATCCGGCTCCGTCAGCCCTTGCTGGCAAGCCTGATCCACCAAATCCATAAAGGGCACCGAACCATCAAACTGGAGGAACAGCCACGACAACGTTCCCGAAAAAATACCGCTGATTGCCAGAATACTGTCGCCGCTTTCCCGCAGATCCCGCACGGCGAAGTTCACCGGCAAGCCCGCGCCGACAGTGGCGTTGTATAACCAGTAACGACCGGTTTTGGCGAAAGCGTCGCGAATCTGACGATAATTATTGCCGCCGGACGCCCCAGCCAGTTTATTCGCGCTGATGACATGAAAACCATAACTGGCGAAATCGAGGTACAAATCAGCCACCGATTCGCTGGCCGTCACATCCAGGACGACTAAATCATCATAAGGATGGGAACGCATCCACAGAAACAGATCTTCGCCATCCCGCTCCTGCGCTTCGCTGTCGAAAAACGCCAATACCCGGCTGACGTCCAGACCGTCATAGTTCAGCAAACTTCGGGTGCTATCCACCACGCCGGCAAGCACAAACTCAAACCCGGTACGGGCGGAAATGTGCGATTGCTCGCGGGCGAACAGATCCAACCAGCGGGATCCGATATTTCCTTTACCAAACAGCACCAGGCCAATACGTTTTTCCGCCCGGAACAATGAATGATGCAGCCCGCGAACCAGATGTTCCGTCGGCCCGACGCGCAACACCGCCACCAGACTGATGCCATCTTCCGACTGCCAGATGAACTCTGTCGGCTGATCTTTCAACTGTTGATAAAAACGGTGACTATGCAAAGGATTATTGCAGACGCCAGCGCCCACCATCGCCACCAACGCCAGACCTTCGCGCAGGGTTAATCGGGCGGGCAATCCGGCTTGATTCAACAGTTGCCAGGCGCTGTCGACCACTTCCGTGGTGTAACACAGCTGCAATAGGTTGCGATCGTGATGAATTCCCGTCGCCAGCGGTTTTATCTGCGCACGATTCAGTAACTGTTCCACATCTTTTTGGATCAGCAGGAATTCGTGTTCCGTCGACGCCTGAACTTCAATTAGGCAAACATCGTCATGGCTGGTGACGATTTTAGCTCCCGTTCCTGATGCCAGCACGCGTTCAATACGCGTAGAGCCTTGATCGGGCTGATAGCTGCAACGCAGTTGCAGATCGATATCGCTGCCGGATACCGGCTGTAATGTCCGGGTATGCAATACCGGCGCGGCCAGCCGCGCCAGTTCACTCGCTTCATCCAGCCGCAACAGCGGCAGCAGACAGGCATCCTTAACTTTGCGCGGATCCGCGCTGTAGACCCCGGCGACATCGCTCCAGATGGTCACCCGTTCAACGCCGGCCAAGGCGCCGATTTGGGTAGCGGAATAGTCGCTACCGTTACGCCCCAGCAACACCGTTTCATCCGCTTCGTTGCGGCAGATAAACCCGGTGACGACCAAACGCTGCTCGGAGTGCTTTTCCAAAAACTGTTGCAGCAGCGGTCTGGAACGGCTTTCATCCACCTGAGGCTGCGCGGCTCGCTCGGCGCGCAAAAAATCGCGCGCATCCAGCCAGGAAGCCTGAATATCCATCTGGTTAAGCAGTGCCGCCATCAGACGCGCCGACCAGATCTCGCCGTGGCCGACGACTTCGGCGTACACAGCGTCACTGATTTTTTCGTCCAAGAGCGCAGCTAAACGTTCCAGATCGCGAATAAACTGGGTCGTCAGTGGTTCAGCCACTTCAGGAGGCAATAGCCCGGCAATCAGATCGCTTTGATAACGACGCAGCGCCTGCTGAACCTGATGGGCGGAGAGTCGATCGCTTTGACTCAGTTTTAACCAGCTAATCAGGTGGTTAGTCGTACCACCTGCCGCAGAAACCACCATTAAATCGCCGGGCCGGCTGTGCTCGGCCATAATACCGGCGACGCGCTGATAACACTTCACATCGGCCAGGCTGCTGCCGCCAAATTTATGCAGTTGCCGGCCGGTTACCGTTCCTGCTACTCCTGATGCACTCATTCTTACCCCTTCGCCGCAGCCTGAAATGCACGATCCAGATCGGCAACCAGATCGTCGCCGTCTTCGATCCCGGTGGATATACGTAACAAGGTTTCTGAAATCCCGGCCGCCGCACGCGCTTCCGGCGCCATTCCCGCATGCGTCATCGTCGCCGCATGGGAAATCAGGCTCTCTACCCCGCCCAGCGATTCCGCCAGCGTAAACAACTCCAACGATGCCAGAAAACGGCGCAAGGTATCTTCGTCGCCGTCCAGCTCAAAACTCAACATCGCTCCAAACCCGGATTGTTGGCGGCGGGCGATATCGTGACCAGGATTCTGCGGCAGCGAGGGATGGTACAATTTTTTCACCAGCGGCTGTTGCTGTAAATACTCCACCAACTGTAGCGCATTTCGCTGCGCGGCGGCCATACGCGGAGACAGGGTACGCAAACCGCGCAGCAGAAGATAGCTGTCAAAGGCGCCGCCGGTTACGCCGATATTATTCGCCCACCAGGCAAGGTCGGTCGCCGTTTCCGGATCGCGCGCGATTACCGCCCCGGCGACCACATCGGAATGGCCGTTCAGGTATTTGGTACAGGAATGGAGCACTAAATCCGCGCCCAGCGCCAGCGGCTGCTGCAATGCCGGGCTCAGGAAAGTGTTATCCACCACGCTGGCCGCCCCGGCTTCCTTGGCCGCCTGACAGATGGCCGCGATATCCACCACGCGCAGCAATGGATTACTGGGGCTTTCTATCAGAACCAGTTTCGGCTTCTCTTTCAGCGCCGCTTTAAGCGCCGCTTCATCCCCCTGATCGACAAACTTGACGCGAAACGCCCCGCGTTTGCTCAAACTGTCGAACAGACGATAGCTGCCGCCATAGCAGTCATGAGGCGCGACAAGCAGATCGCCGGGACGCAGAAAAACGGTGCAAACCAGCATAATGGCGGACATGCCGCTGCTGGTCATGACCGCACCCGCGCCCCCTTCCAGTTCGGCCAATGCGCGTTGAACGACATCACGGCTTGGATTACCCCGGCGGGAATAGTCATGCGCTCTCGGCTGATTGAATCCGGTAAAGTTATAAGTACTGGAAAGATGAATGGGGGGGACAACGCAGCCATACTGCTCGTCATTGTTTAACCCGCTGCGAACTGCGATCGTTGCCTGTTTACGCGTCATCGGCTCTTTTCCTGGCTAGAGACTGAGAGATAAGGGCTAAAGAGTAAACCCAGTTAACATGGACGTCAATACATCTAGACATCTAAACTTCTTTGCGTATAGATTGAGCATAAGCATAATAACCGCTAGAATCGTAGTATTTCATGACAGATGCTATACCCGATAGATTTCAGAGTGCAGGAAGCCAAATAGCCTGCAACTTGGAAGACGACAGGTATATCTTCATTACGACTATTTTTAAGGTATCCCATGGCTGAGTGGAACGGCGAATATGTCAGCCCTTACGCTGAACACGGTAAAAAGAGCGAACAGGTTAAAAAAATAACTGTTTCTATTCCTCTTAAGGTATTGAAAATATTAACCGATGAGCGAACTCGACGTCAGGTTAACAACCTGCGTCACGCAACAAACAGCGAGCTGTTGTGTGAAGCGTTTTTGCATGCCTTCACCGGACAGCCCCTGCCGAACGATGAAGATTTACGTAAAGAACGCAGCGATGAAATTCCGGAAGCCGCCAAAATCATCATGCGGGAGATGGGGATCGATCCTGATACTTGGGAATACTGATTCATCGTTATCAGCGGGTAATAACGAACAAAGGCACCCGAGGGTGCCTTTGTTATCTTACCGTTAAGCGCGCAAAACTTATTTTTTCGCGCCCGGTACGCTGAAACGCTTGTTGAAGCGCTCAACACGACCGCCGGTATCAACAACACGCTGTTTACCGGTGTAGAACGGATGGCAAGCGCTGCAAACGTCCAGGTTCAGGTCGTGGCCCACGGTAGAATGGGTTTTGATAACATTACCGCAAGAGCAAGTTGCAGTAACTTCAACATAATTCGGGTGAATACCTTGTTTCATGGGAAACCTCTGTTAAGGCCGTGTCGCTATCCAGCCCTGTTCCGCCAGACACCACACGAAAGTGAGTAAAGAAGTTGAGTCAATCAACCATTATACAACGCAGTATAATGGCGGCGAATCATACAGAAACTCATCTCCCGATGCAATCGCTCCAACACATTATCATACGCAACATGTACACTAGCGCCTTGCATTAATTCACGCCTATGCCGCGATTGGTTAAAATCGCCCTATTCTGAACCCAGTCGGAGAGGTCATGTCTGTCGCTCAGGTCGCATTTCCCGTGCCGTTGGCACGTACATTCGATTATTTACTGCCTGCGGGCGTCGCCCCTCAGACCGGCGTGCGGGTTAGCGTCTCTTTCGGCAACCGCAAAGCCGTCGGCATTATTGCCGCTATCAGCGAATCCAGCGAATTGCCCGTCGAACAGCTAAAGCCGATACACGCCATTCTCGACGACGAGCCGCTATTTCCGCCCAGTCTGTGGCGCATCTTAATGTGGGCGGTGGAATACTACCACTACCCGATCGGCGAAGTGTTGTTCCATGCCTTGCCAATATTACTGCGTCAGGGGAAACCCGCACACCGGGCGC
The DNA here is from genome assembly GCF_002291445.1 of Brenneria goodwinii. Lineage (NCBI taxonomy): Bacteria > Pseudomonadati > Pseudomonadota > Gammaproteobacteria > Enterobacterales > Pectobacteriaceae > Brenneria > Brenneria goodwinii. Next base: position 3,967,952 of record NZ_CP014137.1, read on the forward strand.
CGCTTTGGCAATGGTTCGCCACCGAACAGGGTAAAGCCACGCCGCTGGACTCGCTGAAACGCGCCCCCAAACAGCAGCAGGCGCTGGCGGCACTACTTCAGGCGCCGCTTTATCGCCATCAGGTCAGCGAAACCGAACTGACGGAAACCGCGTTGCAATCCTTGCGTAAAAAGGGGCTGTGCGATTTAAAAGCCGCCGAGCAAGCCGTACGCGACTGGCGTGAGGATTTTAGCGTTTCGGGCGATCGCCTGCGGTTAAACACCGAACAGGCCACCGCCGTCGGCGCAATTCGCAGTGAAGATCAACACTTCGCCGCTTGGCTGTTGGCGGGGATCACCGGCTCGGGGAAAACCGAGGTATACCTCAGCGTGCTGGAAAACGTGCTGGCCGAGGGAAAACAGGCGTTGGTTCTGGTGCCGGAGATTGGGCTGACGCCGCAAACCATCGCGCGCTTTCGTGAGCGCTTCAACGCCCCGGTCGAAGTGCTGCATTCCGGCTTGAATGACAGCGAACGGCTCGCCGTCTGGCTGCGCGCCCGCAGCGGTGAGGCGGCTATCATCATCGGCACCCGCTCGGCGCTGTTTACGCCATTTGCCCGGCTGGGGCTGATTGTTATTGATGAAGAACATGATGGCTCTTACAAACAGCAGGACGGCTGGCGTTATCATGCGCGCGATCTGGCGGTGTTTCGCGCCAGAGAAGAGGATATCCCGATCGTTATGGGAACGGCGACGCCGGCGCTGGAAACGCTGTACAACGTACAGATCGGTAAGTATCGGCAGCTAACACTCCGCAAACGGCCCGGGAATGCCCGGTTAGCCAGCCAGCATATTCTGGACCTGAAGGGACAGCCGCTTACCGCCGGGCTGTCGCAACCGTTGATTACCCGGATCCGACACCATCTGGCTCAGGATAATCAGGTCATTTTATTCCTCAACCGCCGCGGCTTCGCCCCGGTGGTGATGTGCCATGAATGCGGCTGGATTGCGGAGTGCCCGCGCTGCGATCATTATTATACGCTGCATCAGCAGCAGCACATATTGAGCTGCCATCATTGCGATAGCCACCGTCCGGTGCCGGATCAGTGTCCGCAGTGCGGCTCAACCAATCTGGTGCCGGTCGGAATGGGAACCGAACGGTTGGAACAGGTGCTGGCGCCGCTGTTCCCGGACATCCCGATTACACGCATCGACCGCGACACCACCAGCCGCAAAGGGGCGCTCGAACAGCAGCTTTCCCAGGTCAGGCAAGGCGGCGCCCGCATCCTGATTGGCACCCAGATGCTGGCAAAAGGCCACCATTTTCCCAATGTGACGCTGGTTGCGCTGCTGGATGTCGACAGTTCGCTGTTTTCCGCCGATTTTCGCGCGGCCGAACGTTTCGCCCAGCTTTATACGCAGGTGTCGGGACGCGCCGGACGGGCGGGCAAAGCGGGCGAAGTGGTGCTGCAGACGCATCATCCCGAGCACCCTTTGCTGCAAATTCTGCTGCAACAGGGCTATGACGCCTTCGCCAGCCAAACGTTGAAGGAAAGACAGAGTGTTTTTCTGCCGCCCTATACCAATCATATTTTGTTTCGCGCCGACGATCATGATAATCAGCAGGCCTCTTTGTTCCTGCAACAGTTGAAAAATTTGTTGGAAAGCAGTCCGCTGCGGGATGAATCGCTCTGGTTGCTAGGACCGGTGCCGGCATTACAACCCAAACGGGCGGGACGCTTCCGCTGGCAGTTGTTGTTGCAACACCCTTCCCGGGCGTTGTTGCAGCGATTGGTAAGAACGTCAATACCGCTAATCGGCACGCTGCCGCAATCACGCAAAGTAAAGTGGGTGCTGGACGTCGACCCAACGGACAGCTAGCGTTTTCAGCATCGTCATCATTGCGAAGCGCATCGAGAAACTGACATCCGTCACACTTGTTATGGAAATTAAACAGTAAAAATTGCGCGCAATCTGCTAAGACTGTTCACGAAAGCGGTATTCTGAAAGAAATTGCAGCACCATGCCGTTTAACACAATGAAGACCGTCATTGATAAATGATGGTAGTAACCACAGCCTAAAGGCTGAAAATGCCCCTGGCTGCCGTGCCAGTTCAGGCTGACGCAAGGAGAAGAGCGTTGGAGCAGAAGAAAGGCATCACCACAGCAACGATGAAAGACGTGGCGGATAAGGCTGGCGTATCGACAGCTACGGTATCCCGAGCGTTGATGAATCCAGAAAAAGTGTCTGCGGCCACACGACAAAAAATCGAACAGGCGGTCATTGCTGTAGGATACTCTCCCCACTCCTCGGCCCGAAATCTGAAACGCAATGAGTCACGGACCATCCTGGCCATTGTTCCCGATATCTGCGATCCCTTCTTTTCCGATATTTTCAGAGGAATCGAGGAAACCGCGGCCGAACACGGCTATCTGGTACTGATCGGTGATTGCGCCCACCAGCATCAGAAAGAGAAGACGTTTGTCGATTTGATCATTACCAAACAGATCGACGGCATGCTGTTGCTTGGCTCAAGCCTGCCGTTTGATGCCGGCAAGGAAGAGCAGCGTAACCTGCCGCCGATGGTGATGGTCAATGAGTTCGCCCCGGAGCTGGAATTGCCGACCGTGCATATCGATAATCTGACGGCCGCCTTTGAAGCCGTGCACTATTTGCAGCAGTTGGGCCACCAGCGTATCGCCTGTATTGCCGGGCCCGAGCATATACACCTGAGCCAATATCGCCTGCAGGGCTATATTCAGGCATTGCGCCGCAGTGGAATCAGCGTCGATAACCAATATATTATTCGGGGCGAATTCACCTATGAAACCGGGGGGAACGGCCTGATTGCCCTGATGAAGCATCCTTCCCCCCCCAGCGCTATTTTTTGCCATAGCGACACTATAGCGATCGGCGTGCTTTCGCAGGCAAAAAAAATGGGGTTGGATATACCGCGCGATATCTCGGTAGTCGGCTTTGATGATATCTTGCAGGCTCAGTATTGTTCACCGCCCTTAACCACGGTGGCGCAGCCATGTTATCAGCTTGGGCGTGAAGCGATGCAGTTGCTGCTGGAGCAACTGCACGGACGCAGAGTGCACAGCGGATCCCGGTTATTGACCAGTGAATTGGTCATACGCGCAAGCACTGCGCCACTAAATTACGCCAGAAACAGGCTTTAAGACTCCAGGAGCTGGTCAAATATTTTAGTGTTCAGTAACATGGCATCCTAATTACTTTAATCAATTCACAGCGAAACGACAGTGGCACAAAGAGACTATGTCAGCCGGGGGCGCTCCAATACTCGCCGGAAAAAGACAACCAGCCGAAGAAAAAGCAACGCGTCAGGATTGTCCAAGACCATGATAGCGCTGGCTGTCGCTGTTTTGGTCACCTTTGCGGGTGGCTTATATTTTATCGCCCACAATAAACCGGCGGAATCCCCCGTACTGCCGCATCAAAATACCGGCAAAGGCAATGGTTTGCCGCCTAAACCCGAGGAACGCTGGCGCTATATTAAGGAACTGGAAAACCGTCAATTAGGGGTATCCACCCCCACCGAGCCTTCCGCCGGCGGCGGAGTCCAGTCACCGACGCAGTTAACCGATGAGCAACGCCAACTGCTGGAGCAGATGCAGTCTGACATGCGTCGCCAGCCGACTCCGCTCTCTGAAGTGCCCTATAACGATCAAACTCAGGTACCGCGCTCACAGGTCATCATCAAGCCGCCGGAACAGACGCAGCCAATCACACCGCCACCGCCGGTCACACGGGCGCCGGCAGCAGCCGCGCCGGCCGCGCCTAAGCAAGAAGTTGCGAAACAGCCCGAAGCGGCAAAAACACAGCGCTGGATGGTACAGTGCGGATCATTCAAGAGTATGGAGCCTGCCGAATCGGTCAGGGCGCAGCTGGCGTTTGCCGGTATTGAAAGCCGGATCGCCTCCAACGGCGGATGGAACCGGATCATGCTGGGGCCCTATAATAATCGCGCGGCCGCCGACAAAATGCTGCAGCGTCTCAAGGAGGCCGGCGCCTCCAGTTGCATTCCGCTTGCCAGCGGGGGTTGAAAAAAACCACGTCATCCCCATCTATAAAGTCAATATGCCCCGTGGTCGGCAGGTGATGCTTCTAACTTAAGCCTGATATCAAGGGAAACACGGCCATGACGTTTCAGCAAAGTGCCTCTCGTCATGGCCGTTCCCGGGATCTTGATTCTTAAACGAACGACATTACGCGGTCAACGGGGGTCCTTTTATTCGGCAACGGGGACTGACTCGTGACAACAATTGTAAGTGTACGCCGCAACGGCCATGTGGTCATCGGCGGTGATGGGCAGGCGACGCTGGGAAATACCGTCATGAAGGGCAACGTACGTAAAGTACGCCGCCTCTATAACGATCGCGTTATTGCGGGTTTTGCCGGTGGCACAGCAGATGCCTTTACCCTATTCGAGCTCTTTGAACGCAAGCTGGAGTTGCATCAGGGGCATTTGGTGAAAGCCGCGGTGGAACTAGCGAAAGACTGGCGAACGGATCGTATGCTGCGTCGCCTCGAAGCGTTACTCGCCGTGGCGGATGAAAACGCATCGTTAATTATTACCGGTAATGGCGATGTCGTGCAGCCGGAAAATGATTTGATCGCGATCGGCTCCGGCGGCCCCTATGCCCAGGCTGCCGCTCGCGCTCTGCTGGAAAATACAGAACTAAGCGCGCGGGATATTGTCGAGAAGTCGTTAGGTATTGCTGGCGATATCTGCATTTACACCAACCAGTTCCACACCATTGAAGAATTAGCCTCAAAGGCGTAAGGATCAACTATGTCTGAAATGACCCCGCGCGAGATAGTCAGCGAACTTGATAGCTATATCATCGGTCAGCATAACGCCAAGCGCGCCGTCGCCATCGCGCTGCGCAACCGCTGGCGGAGAATGCAGTTGGAAGAATCGCTGCGTCACGAAGTGACACCTAAAAATATTCTGATGATTGGTCCGACCGGGGTAGGTAAAACCGAAATCGCCCGTCGTCTGGCCAAACTGGCCAATGCGCCTTTCATCAAGGTTGAAGCCACCAAGTTCACCGAAGTCGGCTATGTCGGTAAAGAAGTCGATTCGATCATTCGTGATTTAACGGATTCGGCGATCAAAATGGTGCGTCAGCAATCTATCGAGAAAAACCGTCAACGTGCCGAAGAATTGGCCGAAGAGCGTATTCTCGACGTGCTGATCCCGCCGGCTAAAAATAACTGGGGCCAGCCCGAAGAGCATCAAGAGCCATCGGCGGCGCGTCAGAACTTCCGCAAGAAGCTGCGTGAAGGCCAGCTAGACGATAAAGAAATTGAAATCGATCTGGCTGCCGCACCGGTAGGCGTTGAAATCATGGCGCCTCCGGGCATGGAAGAAATGACCAACCAGTTGCAATCCATGTTTCAGAATCTGGCGGGCCAGAAACAGAAAGCCCGTAAGGTGAAAATCAAGGAAGCCTTTAAGCTGCTGGTGGAAGAAGAGGCGGCCAAACTGGTTAACCCGGAAGAGCTGAAACAGCAGGCAATCGAATCCGTTGAGCAACACGGTATCGTGTTTATCGATGAGATCGATAAAATCTGTAAACGCGGCGAAAGCTCCGGCCCGGATGTGTCCCGTGAAGGGGTACAGCGCGATCTGTTGCCGCTGGTGGAAGGCTGCACCGTCTCCACCAAACACGGCATGGTCAAAACCGACCATATCCTGTTCATCGCCTCCGGCGCATTCCAGGTTGCCAGCCCGTCGGATCTGATCCCTGAGTTGCAGGGACGTCTGCCGATTCGCGTTGAATTACAGGCGCTGACGACGGAAGATTTTGAGCGTATTCTGACGGAGCCAAGCGCATCATTGACCGAACAATACAAGGCATTGATGGCAACGGAAGGCGTCAACATCGAATTCACGGCAGACGGTATCCGCCGGATTGCAGAAGCGGCCTGGCAGGTCAACGAACGCACTGAGAATATCGGCGCTCGTCGTCTGCATACCGTACTGGAGCGTTTGATTGAAGATATCTCCTACGATGCCAGTGAAATGAGTGGTCAAAACGTTACCATTGACGCAGATTACGTACGTAGTCACCTGGATGAATTAGTAGCAGATGAAGATCTGAGCCGATTTATCTTATAATCCGTTTTCACGGATCGTCCTGTTAACTGTTAAGTGGGAGGCCAAGGCCTCCCACTTGTGTTTATAGCGCTGTCGTTACCGGGACCTTTTATACCCAATAGATTTCAAGATGGCGGGTATATTCATAAACAACAGATGTATTCCTATCAGGAATCATCAATAAAAATTGAAGCACACCATGACTTTATTAACCCATAAAAGCAAAACCAAAGCCTGGCTGGACAGTCTGCGTCCAAAAACCTTGCCGTTAGCTTTCGCCTCCATCGTCACCGGCTCGGCGATTGCAAGCTGGCATAGCAGTTTTAAGCCGGGAATCGCACTGCTGGCTTTGCTTACGGCCGGGTTACTGCAAATTCTTTCCAATCTGGCTAATGACTATGGGGACGCGATAAAAGGCAGTGATACCGAAGAACGTATCGGCCCGCTGCGGGGGATCCAGACGGGCGCGATCACCCTGGCGCAACTAAGAAACGCGCTGATAATCACCATTGCCCTGACCATTATTTCCGGCGTGTGTCTGGTGATTGCCGCCTGCGAAAAACCAACCGATATCGTCGGGTTTCTGATACTGGGTCTGCTGGCGATCCTGGCCGCCATTACCTATACCGTAGGCAGCAAGCCTTATGGCTATATCGGTTTGGGCGACATCTCGGTGCTGATATTTTTCGGCTGGTTAAGCGTCGCCGGCTCCTATTACCTGCAAACCGGTCACTTCGACAGTATCGTCATGCTGCCGGCCACCGCCTGCGGCCTGCTGGCGACCGCCGTGTTGAACATTAATAACCTGCGCGATATCGACAACGATCGCATCAGTGGGAAAAACACGCTGGCGGTCCGTCTCGGCGCACAAAAAGCCCGCTGCTATCACACCATGCTGCTGCTATTGGCGCCGGTCTGCCTCGGCTTATTCGCCATTTTCTATTTGCATAGTCTGGCCGGCTGGTTATTCATCCTGGCGCTGCCTTTGCTGCTCAAACAGGCCATTTACGTTTTGCGTGAAACCAGCGCCTTTAGCATGCGCCCGATGCTGGAAAAGACCGTCAAGTGCGCGCTGTTGACCAACATTCTGTTTGCCGTGGGCGTTATATTGAGCTGATGGCGGGGGATCCGGACTTTCCCCGCCGTCTGACATATCTGACACAACGGTTTACTGATACGCATCAAGTTAACATTTGATGATTTTGCCAACATCCGCCAGAAAGGGATATACTCACTATCCCAGTGGCAAACTGACGTAAATCCTATGAAATACGATACTTCCGAACTGTGCGATATTTATCACGAAGAGGTGAATGTTGTTGAACCTCTGTTCTCTAATTTTGGCGGGCGTACTTCATTTGGTGGACAAATCACCACGGTGAAATGTTTTGAGGACAACGGCCTGCTTTATGACTTGCTGGAAGAGAACGGCAGCGGGCGCGTACTCCTGATCGACGGCGGAGGTTCAGTACGCCGGGCGTTGATCAACGCGGAATTGGCAAGATTAGCCGTCCAGAGCGAATGGGAAGGTATTGTCATCTATGGCGCAGTTCGTCAGGTAGACGATCTGGCCGAACTGGATATCGGCATCCAGGCGATGGCGGCGATCCCGGTTGGCGCGGCCAGCGAAGGGGTCGGCGAGAGCGATATTCGCGTTAATTTTGGCGGCGTGACCTTCTTCTCAGGCGATCATCTCTATGCGGATAACACCGGCATCATTCTGGCGGAAGATCCGCTGGATATCGAATAATCCGCACCGATAGCCGCAAATTTCCATGGCGAAAAGGGCGACGATGCGCCCTTTTCTGAAAGCGTGACGTTAGACTTCTTCCATTTTCCCTAACAGGGCGCGCAGACGCTCCTGCCACATTGTTTGTTCTTCTTTCAACTGCTCGTTCTCACGCACCAGCGCTTCGCGAGAGCCTGCCGCAGCCTGAACATCTTGCGACAAGGCGTTGTTTTTCTCTTTCAGCTCTTCAATTTCCATTTGCAACAATGTAATAGTATCAATTGCTTGCTGAACTTTCGCTTCCAGCTTCTCAAACACTTCAAATGACATTCTTCAAACCCCTTTTAATCGCAAGGCATAAAAATCGCTTAACACTAGCCCATAGTATCCGCTGTGGTCACGATACAACCGCACACCTGACACGGCGTCCGTTTAATACGCCCATAGACGTAAACCGATGGCGGGACTGACAGGATAACAGACTGACCATAATAGAATTGTATGTAGCCTATGTATCCCTGTCTAGCAAACATCCCATACCGTGCCAAGTGTGACAGCTTTTCTTCACAACCTCTATCAGCACAAACTGAAAAAGCGCGTTAGCCGCTTGCCGTTTTATTCTTTATGTTAATAAATTTAACGCGTGAGTTAACATCATATAGGCGTTACCACTCGTCAATGCGCGATATATTAAGCGAATGCGCTCATTTTTTTGACGAACAACACACATTTTGATTTCGATATTTCTCGTTTTCGAACATTAACGATAAATTCACATCATAAATACATTTAAAATAGAGAGTGCCGCTGTTCAGGCGCCTTTTCCACCAAGCCGTACCCTACAATCAGCAGGATAATAATTATGAGTCAATCAAAAAGTTCAACCCTCAAAGGCCAGTGTATCGCCGAGTTCCTGGGCACAGGTCTACTGATTTTTTTCGGCGTCGGTTGCGTCGCCGCACTAAAATTGGCAGGAGCCAGCTTCGGGCAATGGGAAATCAGCATTATCTGGGGCCTGGGCGTGGCAATGGCCATCTACCTGACCGCAGCGATTTCCGGCGCTCACCTCAACCCGGCGGTCACTATCGCCCTGTGGCTGTTTGCCTGCTTCGAACGCAGGAAAGTCATCCCCTACATTCTGGCCCAGATAGCGGGCGCATTCTGCTCGGCCGCCCTGGTCTACTTCCTGTATTACAATCTATTCGTGAATTTTGAACAGACGCACAACATGGTACGCGGCAGTGTAGAGAGCCTGAATCTCGCCGGTATCTTCTCGACTTATCCACACCCGCAGATTTCCGTCATGCAGGCATTTCTGATTGAAACCGTGATTACCTCTATTCTGATGGGCCTGATTCTGGCCCTGACCGACGATGGCAACGGAATCCCGCGCGGGCCGCTGGCGCCATTGCTGATCGGCATATTAATCGCCGTCATCGGCGCCTCCATGGGGCCGCTCACCGGCTTCGCACTGAACCCGGCGCGCGACTTTGGTCCCAAGCTGTTCGCCTCTCTGGCCGGATGGGGAGAGATCGCTTTTACCGGCGGCCGTGATATCCCCTATTTTCTGGTGCCGATTTTTGGTCCCATAGTCGGCGCCTGCCTGGGAGCATTTGGCTACCGCGCCGTTATTGCCCGCAATCTGCCTTGTGATGTATGCAAAGCCGAAGACGAAACCACTGTACGCACCGAGAGCCATTAGATTTAACGCCACGGTGATTATTCTTAATATGGTTTAATAACAGGATTTGATTTATGAACCCGAAAAAAAAATACATTGTCGCTCTCGATCAGGGAACCACCAGCTCCCGCGCCGTGGTGCTGGACCACGACGCCAACATCATCAGCGTCTCACAGCGTGAGTTCAGCCAAATTTATCCGAAAGCCGGTTGGGTGGAACACGATCCGATGGAGATCTGGGCCTCGCAAAGCTCCACGCTGGTGGAAGTGTTGGCCAAAGCCGATATCAATTCCGATGAAGTTGCGGGCATCGGTATCACCAACCAGCGTGAAACCGCCATCGTATGGGAGAAAGATACCGGCAAACCGATATACAACGCCATCGTCTGGCAGTGCCGCCGCACGGCGGAAATCTGTGAACAGTTGAAGAAAGACGGTCTGGAAGAGTATATCCGTAACACCACCGGTCTGGTCGTCGACCCTTACTTTTCAGGCACTAAAGTCAAGTGGATTCTGGATCACGTTGAAGGCTCGCGCGAACGCGCCCAGCGCGGCGAACTGCTGTTTGGTACGGTTGATACCTGGTTGATCTGGAAAATGACGCAAGGACGCGTCCACGTCACGGATTACACTAACGCCTCCCGCACCATGCTGTTCAATATCCATACGCTTGAGTGGGACGATCGCCTGTTGCAGGCGCTGGACATTCCACGGGCGATGCTGCCGGAAGTGCACGCCTCTTCAGAAGTTTACGGACAAACCAATATTGGTGGTAAAGGCGGTACGCGTATTCCCATTGCCGGTATCGCGGGCGATCAACAGGCGGCGTTGTACGGTCAGCTGTGCGTTCATCCCGGTATGGCCAAAAACACCTACGGCACCGGCTGTTTCCTGTTGATGAATACCGGTACGGAAGCCGTACTGTCAAAACACGGTCTGTTGACCACCATCGCCTGCGGGCCGCGCGGTGAAGTCAATTACGCCCTGGAAGGCTCCGTTTTCGTTGGCGGCGCCTCCATTCAGTGGCTGCGTGATGAATTGAAGCTGATTGGCGAGTCGATGGATTCGGAATACTTCGCCACCAAAGTGAAAGATACCAACGGCGTCTATGTCGTTCCCGCCTTTACCGGACTTGGCGCGCCTTACTGGGATCCGTATGCCCGCGGCGCGATCTTCGGCCTGACGCGCGGCGTGAACGCCAATCACATTATTCGCGCAACGCTGGAGTCGATTGCGTATCAAACCCGCGACGTACTGGATGCCATGCAGGCAGACGCCAATACCCGCCTGAAAGCCCTGCGTGTGGATGGCGGAGCGGTTGCCAACAACTTCCTGATGCAATTCCAGTCAGATATTCTCGGCACCCGCGTGGAACGCCCGGAAGTTCGTGAGGTCACGGCGCTGGGCGCCGCCTTCCTGGCGGGTTTGGCGACCGGATTCTGGAACGATCTGGATGAAGTGAAAAGCAAAGCCACGATTGAACGCGAATTCCGCCCCGGTATCGAAACGGTTGAACGTAACTATCGTTACAGCGGCTGGCAAAAAGCCGTGGCACGCGCTCGCGAATGGGAAGATCACGACGAGTAACCCAATCAGAGACAGAAAGGGCGCATCGCTGCGCCCTTGGATTTGATGACAATGTTACCATCCCCGTCATCCCTGCAGGCAGACGCCATATTCGTCGTCCCCGCAGGCAGTTGGCGGGAACCTCCCACTGAAACCGTAAACAACCTTCGGCTAATTCTCGCCTGCGCGGGAATGACGAAAGTGAGAGTCTGCCGGAAGAAAGCGACTTGACGACAGAGGCTCAACACAGTTTCCGCAGGCAGATGCCATATTCGTCGTCCCCGCAGGCAGTTGGCGGGGACCTCCCACTGAAACCGTAAACAACTTTCGGCTGATTCCCGCCTGCGCGGGAATGACGAGAGTGAGAGTCTGCCGGAAGAAAGCGACTTGACGACAGAGGCTCAACACAGGCCACCAGTGAGGGAACCATGCTGGATTAATCGCTCAGCGCGCCTTGCTCGCCATGATCTCTATAATCTGGATATCGGTCTGCTGCATTGAACCACAGGCCAGCGCGCACAGATTGGCGATAGACTGATCGACATCATGGGCCACAATGCCTTCATTGCCAGTGACCGCGCTGTTATCAAGCGCCATCAATACCGCCTTATATGCGGCGGAGACGCTGGTCGAAACTTTCATCGAGCAGCTATTGGACGCGCCGTCGCATATCATGCCGCTCACATCGCCGATCATACTGCCGATGGCCATCGCCACAGGTTCATAACGGCCGGCAATCAACCAGGCGATACCGGCCGCAGCGCCCATGGAGGCCGTCGTCGCGGCGCACAGCGCCGAAAGCGCGGGGAGCTTGCTATGGATGTAAATGGCCGTCAGATGGGAAAGTATCAGCGCGCGCGCCAGCTTCTCTTCTCCGCAGCCCAAATATTCCGCCGTCACCACTACCGGCATGGTCGCCGCGATCCCCTGATTGCCCGACCCCGAATTACTCATCGCGGGCAATACGGCGCCGCCCATACGCGCATCCGAGGCCGCAGCGGTTCTGATCATGATATCCGAGAGTAAATCATGCGACAGCAATCCTTGCTCACGCTGGCGCGCCAGGGTAGCGCCGATATGCAAGCCATAATGTTTACTCAGCCCTTCATTGGAAAGCGCGGCGTTCAATTCGGCCGAATCCAGAATAAAGCGAATACGCGCAAACTCCACCTGCGTGGCAAAATCGTAAACGTCACGCGTCGTTACTTTTTTAAGGCTGTCGCCATCAACACAGGCATCGCTCTGACAACCGCCGCTCAAGCGCTCATCGAAAAGAACCTCACCATTCTTTTCAATGCGGATGACATGGGTATGGCTGCCCGCAATGGTAACCGTGGCGGACGCTTGCTGGCTGTACACGGTTACCTGTGAATAAAGAATATCCTCGCAGGGCTGCATCATACTGACGCTGACGCCGCCTTGCGCCAGCAAGGATTTTCCGGCCTCGATAGCCTGGGGCTTGGCGTATCGAAGCACTTCCAGCCCGGCCAGCGGATCGCCGCCGAATGCGCCAACCGCAGCCGCAATGGGTAATCCCACCATACCGGTGCCGGGAACCGCGACGCCCATCCCGTTTTTCATCAGGTTAGGCGACACCTTGGCCGCCACTCGTTCCACCGTCCCCGGCAGATAAGAGGCCGCCAGCGCAGATGCCAGCGCCACTGAAATAGGCTCGGTGCATCCTACCGCCGGTTTGACTTCCTGCCGTACGACGCGGATAAACGTATGCCACAACGGATTGTTTTCGTGCTTATTCATCATTCATACCTTAAGCCCAAAGAGATCGCCCGATATTTGCCAGCTTTCGCTATGAATAATCATATTCCAGGTTGGGTAGAAATTTTTTTCAACTTTCGTCGCCATTTGAGGAATTATTAGAAAAAATTTCTCTAATTTTATTTATTTCTATGGTTACAATCTAAATATAAGCAAATTTATATAATAAAATTATCTCACCCTAAAAAAATAACGACGGGAGGAGCGAGTCATTCATTCCGTCATGTCATCAGGCTGATTCCCTGGCAACAGGCTTTCCCTTTCAGTAAGCTACGGTGCATAATTGCCTCATCACCCGGCGCCATTCCTTCAGGTATGCTCTGCATGAAAAACCAACGCGTCACGTTACAGGACATCGCTCAGTTATCTGGCGTTACCAAAATGACGGTCAGCCGTTATCTTCGTACCCCCGATAAAGTGGCGCCTGAAACCGCTGAACGTATCGCCAAGGTTATGGCTGAAGTCGATTATTGCGCGGAAAGCCAGAAAGAGAGCAGGTCATCTACCCTGGCACCCCGTATCGGCATATTGGTTCCGTCGTTCAATAATCAAATATTTTCCGATCTGCTGACGGGCATCGAGTCGATCACCGCGGCAAACGGCTATCAAACGCTGGTGGTAAATTACAACTACGATAAGACGCGTGAAGAAGAGCAGATCATCAATCTGCTATCGTGCCAGATTTCCGGTCTGATTCTTACCGACTCCGAACATACGCTGCGCGCCAACAAATATCTGGAGTCGGCCGAAATTCCGGTCGCTCAGGTTATGGATTTGGAACCGCTTCCCGGCCGGATCGTCGTGGGTTTTAACAATTATCAGGCCGCTTACGATATGACGGGCGCGCTGTTAGCCAGCGGAAAACGCCACATTGTTTACTTCGGCTCCATGTCGGATATCCGCGATCGCAAGCGCTATCAAGGTTATAGCCAGGCGATGGCGGATGCCGGCCTGCCGCCGATGCAGATCACACCGAATAAGGTTTCTTCAGTATCAATCGGCGCGGGCATGCTGGCGTTGGTGCGTCAGATGTATCCGCAAGTGGACGCCATCTTCTGCACCAATGACGATATTGCGGTCGGCGTATTGCAGGAGTGCCTGCGCTTAGCTATCGCCATCCCGTCGCAGATGGCGATCTCCGGTTTTCACGGCCTGGATATCGGTCAGGCCACTACCCCGGCGGTCGCCAGCGTCGTCACCCCGCGCTTTGAGATGGGTAAAGTCGCCACCGAGATTTTGATAAAGAAAATCAATAAGCTCCCCACCATCGAATATGTCGATCTTCACTACCGGCTTTCGCTTGGCGGCACACTCTAAACCCGGGCTCTAGCCCGTCGATGGCTAGCGCGGCGTCAATCGCATTCATGAATTTTTCTACCTGACATCCGCGAGCGCCGCCGCCGGATGTGGTAAAATCTTCGCCCAAAATTTCCCTTCCCCGTTTAATAACAGACAGGTATCCATGAAACGTGAATTAGCCATCGAATTCTCGCGCGTCACCGAAGCAGCGGCGCTGGCCGGTTACAAATGGTTAGGCCGCGGCGATAAGAACGCCGCGGATAATGCGGCGGTACAGGCCATGCGCATTATGCTCAATCAGGTCAATATCAATGGTCAGATTGTCATCGGTGAAGGCGAAATTGATGAAGCGCCGATGCTTTTTATCGGCGAGCAGGTCGGCACCGGTCAGGGTGACATGGTAGACATCGCCGTCGATCCGATCGAAGGTACGCGCATGACGGCAATGGGCCAGGCCAATGCGCTGGCGGTGCTGGCCGTTGGCGAAAAAGGCGCTTTTCTGCACGCGCCCGACATGTACATGGAAAAACTGATCGTTGGCCCGCAAGCCAAAGGCGTCATCGATCTGGCGCTTCCGCTGGCGGAAAACCTGCGCAATATTGCGGCGAAAATGAACAAACCGCTCGACCAGTTAACGGTGATTACGCTGGCCAAACCGCGCCACGACGCCATTATTGCCGAAATGCAGCAGTTAGGCGTGAAGGTGTTCGCCATTCCGGATGGCGACGTTGCCGCCTCTATTCTTACCTGCATGCCGGACAGTGAAGTCGATGTACTATATGGCATCGGCGGGGCGCCGGAGGGCGTCATCTCCGCGGCGGTCATCCGGGCGCTAGACGGCGATATGCAAGGCCGGCTGTTGGCCCGCCATCAGGTTAAAGGCGACAGCGAAGAGAACCGCCGCATTGGGAAGGATGAATTGGATCGCTGCCGGCAAATGGGCATTGAAGCCGGGAAAGTGCTGCAACTCAGCGATATGGCGCGTAACGACAACGTGATTTTCTCAGCGACGGGCATCACCAAAGGCGACCTGCTGGAAGGGATCGCCCGCAAAGGGAATATCGCCACGACGGAAACACTGCTGATCCGCGGTAAGTCACGCACCATCCGCCGTATCCAGTCTACCCATTACCTCGATCGTAAAGATCGGGCGTTGCATGACTTCCTGCTTTAATGCGTTGACTGGGTTCCAGTGGGAACGTCATCGCCGTGTTTTCTCTATAGAACGCGAAAGCGACGGATTGTTTCACAATTGTTAATATATAGCGTATCTTAGGTGCGGCCATTTAACGGCCGCACCGATACCGACTAAAATATCGCCGGGTGTTGTACTTCCAGGATATAACCGCCAGATCAATATAGATAGGAGCACAGAACGATGGCTGAATGGGTAACAGGCAAAGTTATTCAGGTGGAAAACTGGACAGAGAGTCTGTTTAGCATTCGAATTCATGCCCCCATCGCGCCCTTCACTGCCGGACAGTACGCCAAACTGGCGCTGGATGTGGATGGCGAACGGGTTCAACGGGCCTACTCCTATGTCAACGCGCCCAGCGACCATAATCTTGAGTTCTATTTGGTAAACGTTCCTGAAGGGAAACTAAGCCCCCGTTTACACGCGCTACGCCCTGACGATGAAGTCATGGTGACCAAAGACGCCGCCGGATTTTTCGTGTTGGAGGAGATTCCAGACTGCGAAACCCTATGGATGCTGGCAACCGGCACCGCGATCGGGCCTTATCTTGCCATCCTGCAGGAAGGCAAGGATCTGGCGCGCTTTAAAAACATCGTACTGGTTCATGCCGCCCGTTTTGCGCGTGACCTAAGCTATCTGCCGCTGATGCAGCAACTGCAACAACGCTACTATGGCCAACTGCATATTCAAACGGTGGTCAGCCGTGAGGAATCCGCCGGTTCCCTGACCGGTCGTATCCCGGTGCTGATCGCTAACGGCGCGCTTGAATCAGCCGTAGGTTTGCCAATGGAAACCGCCACCAGCCATGTCATGCTGTGCGGTAACCCGCAAATGGTGCGCGATACCCAGCAAATACTGAAAGAAGAACGGCAAATGACCAAACATCTGCGCCGCAGGCCCGGTCATATCACCAGCGAGCACTACTGGTAGCGGTATCAGCGGCGGAGTTTAACCGGTTGCGCTTTCGGCCCGAAGCGATTATCCCCCGGCGTGCCGGCAAAAACGCCGCAGTCGAGGAATACCATCATACAGATTAGCGACGGAATAAAGCGACCGATTCCCCACTGCCAAACGCTCGGCAGCATGTACCAGTTGCCGGCGGCAAGAACCCACGCCACGATCAATAACAACGCCCACCAGCCTCTCTTATTACGGTCATGCAGGCGTTTCACCAATACTGCCGCGGTCGGCCATAGCAGGGCCACCAGCCCAAAGGCCGTAGATTGCGTATCCAGCCAGTTCTGACCGGCCAGGGTGAATAACACCACCATCAGCACCAGCCAGATGCCCATCCAGCCCCAGAAATCACGGCGGCCAATCCGGCCTTTAAATGAAAAACACCACTGTTGTAACGTCATCAAGTACAGAATCCTGCATTGTCGTTTAATTTTGGCCGAGTTTACCCTAACCGGGCGCTACGCCAGCAATCTTTATGCGAATTTTGACAAGCACCAACAAATGCCGCTTTAATCAGACGTACCGTCGCTATCGCCACGCTTGGCTCAATGAAAAATTCATCTGATAATGTACCCATGATAAAAAAATATCTCGCGCCCCTGTTTGCTGTGTCTACGCTGGCGCTATACCTTCCCGGCGCATGGGCTGATCCGGTTTACCCGGCGAAAACATCGGCTGCCGCGCCTTATCTGCTGGCGGGCGCGCCTACGTTCGACCAAACGATCGTGCAGTTTCGCACGCACTACAACCTGAGCAACCCGACGCTGCCGCTCGGCGAGTTTCGGGTCGTCGATACCGGTCATAACTCCAATCTGCTGACCCGCGCCGCCAGCAGGATCAACGATCGGCTGTATGCTTCAACGGCATTGGAGAAAGGAACAGGTAAAATCAAAACGCTGCAAATCACCTACCTGCCACAGCCGGAGGATACGGAGTCCGAGGCCAGACGCGCGCAGGCCATCAGCTATATGGCGGCGCTGTCGCGGGTTTTCACGCCTTCGCTGACGGAGGAGCAGAGCATCCATAAAATCACCGAATTGCTGGCAAAAGGTAAAGGACAGCATTTTTACCAGCAAACCGAAGGCGCTGTACGCTATGTTGTGGCAGACAACAGCGAAAAGGGGCTAACTTTCGCTATTGAACCGATTAAGCTAACGCTATCTGAACCGTGATCAAGACAGTCACTATTAATGACGAAAAACAGAGCCACGATCACATTTCATCTTTATACTGTTGGCAGGTCAGACTGCCTGCGGCAGTAAAATTTTGATTCATTCGCTATTCCGTCTGGAGGAAAAAAAATGCGACATCCATTAGTTATGGGTAACTGGAAACTGAACGGCAGCACCAGCATGGTCAACAGCCTGATTACCGGCCTGCGCAAGGAATTGAGCGATGCCGACGGCTGCGGCATCGCCATCGCGCCACCGGAAATCTATCTGGATATGGCTCACCATCTACTGGCCGGCAGCCGTATCGCACTGGGCGCGCAAAACGTAGACGTGAATCTTTCCGGCGCCTTTACCGGCGAAACTTCCGCCGACATGCTGAAAGATATCGGTGCAAAATACATTATCATCGGTCACTCAGAACGCCGTACCTATCACAAAGAAAGTGATGAATTCATCGCCAAGAAATTCGGTGTGCTGAAAGAAGCCGGTCTGATCCCTGTTCTGTGCATCGGTGAAACCGAAGCGGAAAACGAAGCCGGACAAACCGAAGCCGTATGCGCCCGTCAGTTGGACGCGGTTCTGAATACGCTGGGCGCCAAAGCGTTTGAAAACGCGGTCATCGCCTACGAACCTATCTGGGCCATCGGTACCGGCAAATCCGCTACGCCGGCTCAGGCACAGGCCGTTCACAAATTCATCCGCGATCATATCGCCAAACAGGATAAGGCCGTTGCTGAACAAGTTACCATTCAGTACGGCGGTTCGGTGAATGCGGCTAACGCAGCAGAGCTGTTCACTCAGCCGGACATCGACGGCGCGCTGGTTGGCGGCGCTTCACTGAAAGCCGACGCTTTCGCCGTGATCGTCAAAGCCGCTGCGGAAGCAAAACGCGGCTAAGTCCGCATGGACGATAAAACACCGTCATTTCTCTATCGGCAATTGGCGGTGCTTTTTGTTCGTTAGTGACGCTTTTACAGACAAGATCGCCGTCATTTTCTAGTGAGAATGACGGCGATTTTTTATCGCGGGCCTGCGACCCGCCCTGTCTCAACGTCTGCGCGATGTTATTTCGCCGCGGGGATTTGCTGGGTGATGCAGTGGATATTACCGCCGCCCAGCAGGATCTCGCGGGCAGGCACGCCGCTCACCGTATAGTCCGGGAACATCTGCCTTAATAAATCACGCGCAATATCATCCGTACGCGCATCCAACAGCGGGAAAATAACCTGCTGATTACTGATTAAAAAATTCACGTACGAACCCGCCAGACGCGACCCGGCATAGCGTTCAATCGCATCCCCCGCATCTACGCCCCGCGCCTCTTCCTGCGTGGCATACAACGGGCCCGGCGCCGGCAGTTTCCAGATTTTCAACGAACGCCCGTGCGCATCTCTGGCGGCGGATAACACCTGATAAGCCGCCGCCGAGCGGGCATATTGCGGATCGTTTTCATCATCCGTCCAGTGCAGCGCGACTTCACCGGGGCGGACAAAACAGCACATATTATCGATGTGGCCGTCGGTTTCGTCGTTATAGACGCCTTCAGGCAGCCAGATAATCGTCGAGACGCCCAGATAATCACGCAGCAACTGTTCAATCCGCGCTTTATCCAGTTGCGGATTCCGGTTGGGATTCAATAGACACTCAGCCGTCGTCAGCAAGGTTCCTTCGCCATCGGTATGAATCGACCCGCCTTCCAGAATCAATGGCGCCGCATAGCGGCTATTCCGATGATAAGCCAGCACCTGCGCCGCGACCTTTTCATCCTGACGCCAGTCTTCATATAACCCGCCCAGCTCTCCGCCCCAGGCGTTGAACCGCCAGTCAATGCCGCGGCGTTCTCCGGCCTGATTCAACACCATGGTTGGACCGGTATCACGCATCCAGGCATCGTCGCTTTCCATTTCAACCAGCGTCACGTTGGTTGGCATAGTACGTTTGGCATCATCCATACAGCGGGCGGGCACCCCCATTATCACCGGCGTTTTCCGCGCGATAGCCTCAGCCACCGCGGCAAAGGTTTTCTGCGCCGGCAGGGCGTCGTCGCGCCAGTTATCCCGGCGATAAGGCCAAAGCATCCATACGGCTTCCTGCGGCGCCCATTCAGCAGGCATCGTAAAGCCGTCCTGATGCGGCGTGGTCAGTTGTGACATCAATTATCTCCGGGTCTGCCCGTCAGAGGTGGCGATCGCGCCATACATGTCCGGACGGCGGTCGCGGAACAATCCCCACGCCGCACGCTGAGCGGCAATAGCCTGTAAATCAAATTCATGAACCAATACGGCTTCATCCGTCTTATTCGCCTGGGCAACCAGCGCCCCTGTTTGATCGGCGATGAAAGAGGAGCCGTAGAAGGTCATTTCCAAACCGTCGATATATTTACTGGCTTCAGTGCCAATACGGTTGGATGCAATCACCGGTACCAGATTTGCGGCGGCATGGCCCTGTTGGACGCGAGTCCAGTGCGGTTGGCTATCGATGTCGGGATAAGCCGGTTCGGAACCAATCGCCGTCGGATAGAAAATCAGCTCGGCTCCCTGCAATGCCAGGCAACGCGCGGTTTCCGGGAACCATTGATCCCAGCAGATACCCACGCCGATTTTCGCATAACGAGTCTGCCAGACTTTAAAGCCGGTATCGCCGGGGATAAAAAATTGCTTTTCCTGATACGCCGGGCCATTAGGAATATGGGTTTTACGATAAACGTCGAGCACGGAACCATCGGCATCGATCATCACCAGCGAGTTGTAATACGCGTTATTGGCGCGTTCAAAAAAGCTCAAGGGCAGAACGACCGCCAGTTCGGCCGCCAGCGCAGAAAAATGCTTAATCAGCGGGCTGCTTTCCAGCTCCTGCGCCAACGCATAATGTTCCGGACTCTGATCAATACAGAAATAAGGCGCGGCAAACAGTTCCTGGATCAGGATAACCTGCGCCCCTTTTGCATGTGCTTGTCGCACCAGCTTCTCGGCATTCTCAATGTTTCCGGGCAGATCCCAGGAACACGCCATTTGTGTTGCGGCAACGGTAACTTTTTTCATGCGAAAACCTCAATAATCTCTTATTTATACTCGCCATTTTCATCAGACGAATATCAGCAGCAAGCACTATCACGCATCTGCGCCCAACAGGCGCGACCATAACGAGTTTAGGTCAACACGCCGTCCAATGCCCGCCTAAGCCCCCGGTCAGGTATTCATCGGCGATGACATGCGCATTATGCCAGTTAATCGTCTAGCGGTAATAAAATAAAGATATCCCGCTCTGACGGCGGGATTGGCGGGTTTAACCGACATACCGGCAGACACGGCCGGCCTGGAAAAATCTCAATGAACCTTTAGCTCCATCAGCATCAATTGATCCGGATCCCCACTCCCCAACTTTGGGGATGGATCGCTCAACATTTTGCCTATCCGGTTCATAAAGGAAACAAAGTCTCCTTTATCCTGAAAATTGAATATACCGTTGTTAGGATCGTAAAACGCATATTGATCGCGGCCGTTAGCGTAGATCGCCATGGCATGGCCGTCGGACTGAACCGACAACAGTTGCTCCCGGCCTTCGCGCAGCACATCGCCTATCAGCCCGTCACCAAATCCCTCTCTGCGATCGAGCAATACAAACGGCGTTTCCCCCGCCACCGGCACGACGGACATCTTCGCCAGATTCGCAATCCGCTGCATGAAATCATAACGACGAACAACCGGCGCGGCGTCATCAAACCGCCGGTCTTTCATTTGGCCGTCAAAACGCGCACTATTCTGAAACTTCTCTTGTACAACATAGACTTTCTCGAATCCGCTTCTCGCCCTGCTTGCCGATATCATCTCGTCGTCATCCGCATCGTAACCCAATAAATTGCCGATCACCGTTTTGTCGTCCAACCCACTGTAACGCCCCAATAACCAGAGGGTCGACAGCCCTAGACAGGCGCCGTCCTCCACGCTTTGTATCTTGTTCCGCATGTCGGGCAGGTGTGTTTTCATGGTCTGAAGATAATCCTGTTGCTCCATCAGAATGGCTTGCCCGGAATACTCGTTACAAGCTATCTCCAGATTCGATTCAAAAATCCTGGGTTTCTTGCCCAGGGTATCGATATCCGCGCCCTTTCTCTCTGAAAAGAGGGAGTGCAGCGGCAATGAAATGGAAAACGGTACGGATGGCAGTTTATTGAGCAGTCCGCGTAACGAAAAATTGGCGTGTCCCTCTTTCTGGTTCAACGGCGTAAACGCCGCCTGTTCTTTCATCATTTCAAACCGGGCAGTCTCCGGCTTCGCGTCTCCGGCCCGCGGCAGTGCAGCTGTCATCGCCGGTAAAGAAGTCTGATGGATACGCATAGTCACTATCTCATTGTGCTGAAAGATTAAAACTGAGAATGATGTGGGGGCGTCCTATATGGATTGGTCTTGGATAATGGGGCGGTTTTGACGTTGGCCGGTATTTTACGGCCGTTCACAACTGAAGCGAACTCTTCACGAATGCGCAGACCGAGGCTCACTACATTTTCCATCAACGCGTTCAGCGTCCGATCGTCGAAAGCGCGGATATCCTGATGCGCCGTCAGCATCAGCGTACGTTGATACGCGTCCAGCCCGATCGCCGCGCCGCACATTAATTCATGCTCCAGATTCAGCATCATGCCCAGCGCGAGCAAATCGCCGTCCCGCTCGAAATCCAATGTATAAATCGGCATAAAAACGAACAGGTTTTCCCGCGATTGAGGTAGTTTTAAAAAAAGCGTCTGTTCGTTGAACATCACCTGAACGCCCGTCTCAACATCGGGCGTTGCGCTTACCTTCACCTGCTTCTCAACCCAACGTATCAATAGCGATTTGGCATAGTTCGACTCAGACATGCACTCCCCCCGACAATATAAAACGCATCCGAATGCGTCTGTTGCTATAGCCTGCTCACGACAAACGCCTATAGGGTAAGTGTCAAAAAAAGCGTTGGCGTTCCCTGCCCGCAATCGCTAAAAAAACAAAACCCCCGCAAGCGGGGGTTGGTCAACGATGGGTGATTCCGCTTTGAGCGCGGAATATACTACCCAGGTGAGGATCAGAACAGTTTCTTAGCCGTATCCAGCCAGTCTTTCTTAAAGGGACGCTTCATGTTCTCAATCGCATCGATGATGTCATGATGCACCAGTTTTTCATTCTGGATACCGACGCAACGGCCACCATAGCCTTGCAGCAGCAGCTCTATTGAGTAAGCGCCCATGCGGGAAGCGAGGATGCGGTCGTATGCCACCGGAGAACCGCCGCGCTGAATATGTCCCAGCACGGTAGCGCGCGTTTCACGGCCGGTCTCTTTCTCGATATATTTCGACAGCTCATTAATATCGCAGATGTGTTCGGTAATCGCGACGATGGCGTGTTTTTTACCTTTATCAATACCGACCTTGATCTCCTCAACCAGATCTTCCGGGCTGAATTCCACTTCGGGCAGAACGATGAATTCACAACCGCCGGCAATCGCCGCGGCCAGCGTTAAGTCGCCGCAATGACGCCCCATCACTTCAACAATGGAAATACGTTGGTGCGATGAAGAGGTATCGCGCAGGCGGTCAATGGCTTCCAGCACCGTTTCCAGCGCGGTGAAGTAACCGATAGTGTAGTCGGTGCCCGCAACATCGTTGTCAATCGTGCCGGGTAAACCGATACAAGGGAACCCCATCTCCGTCAAGCGCTTAGCCCCCATATAGGAACCATCGCCGCCGATAACCACCAGAGCATCAAGCCCCTGCGCTTTCATGTTCTGGATGGCGACTTCGCGCACTTCCGCTTCGCGAAATTCAGGAAAACGAGCCGAACCCAGGAAAGTACCGCCACGGTTGATCATGTCGGATACGCTGTAGCGATCCAACTGCGCCATCCGATTCTCATACAACCCCAGATAGCCATCATAAATGCCGAAAACTTCCAACCCTTCCGTCAGCGCAGTACGTACCACACCACGAATTGCCGCATTCATGCCGGGTGCATCGCCACCACTCGTCAATACTCCGATTCTTTTAATCATGACAACCTCTGGACTTGTAGATGTAAATTCGCAGGATTCTTCTATCAAAAATTGACTGCCGTTTGTTTTACCGTTCGTCTTTCAGGCGCCGGCGGTATGGCCGCGGACTGAAATCTACTGGTTAGTATCGACAGGATCCCTCTAATTTTTAATAAAGGCATATTATAACAAATACCCACTGCTGAATTGATTCAGGTCAGACTAAATTGCGCAATAATTTTTATCGTCGGCCGGGTCGAGATAAAACGGCTAAAACCACGCCATGCAAACGCCAACCTATTCATTCAACATTCCCCGCAGCGCTTCCGGCACCGCCGAGACCGGATCCTGATGGATAAGAATATCGGAATCTGGAAATTTTTTGAGTAATGCTTGTTCAATATCATCGGCAATCTGATGCGACTGTACCAGGGGCAGCGCGTCATCCATCTCCAGATGAAGTTGAATAAACCGGGTCGGTCCTGATCGGCGGGTGCGTAAATCGTGCGCGCCTTTGATACCCGGCCACCCCGAAATAATGTTGACGATAGCCTTGCGTTCTTCATCCGGCAACGCGCGATCCAGCAGAGACTGCACGGCTTCGTATCCCATACGCAATGCACTGTACAGAATATAAACACCGATGCCCAGCGCAAACAAGGCATCCGCACGAGTCACCCCGTACCAGCTTAAGACTAATGCAACCAGAATCGCCCCATTCATCAGAAGATCTGACTGATAATGCAGCATATCCGCCCGTACGGCCTGGCTATATGTATGTTTCACCACCCAGCGTTGAAACGTCACCAGCAACAGGGTGGCCAGTAAAGCAATAACCGTCACCCAGATCCCCACCTCCGGCGCATTCAGCGTCTGAGGTGTCATCATATGCTGTAACCCGGTTAAAATAAGAAACAACGCCGAGCCTGAAATAAACATACTCTGGGCCAGAGCGGCCAGCGATTCAGCCTTCCCATGCCCAAAAGCATGTTTGGTGTCCGCGGGCTGTAGCGAATAGCGCACCACCAGAAGATTCACCAGCGATGCGGCGATGTCGACCAGAGAGTCCACCAAGGATGCCAGCAGGCTCACCGAACCGGTGTACCACCAGGCAAACAGTTTCATAATAAACAGCAGAAGCGCTACGATCGTCGCGCTAACCGCCGCCATGGTGACAAGACGCGTATATTGTGCGTTCATAACGCTCCTAATGTTAGCCCAAAACAATCCATTGTTTAGAGTTACTCATTCATCGCAGTGTTATTTAAATCCTGAGCATAGCGTCTGAAAATAAAAATACACCATCCCAGCGCAATCACGCCTAATGCCGCACCGATAAAACCGATATCCGACAGGCTCATGTGCGTAATAACCTTATTACCCAACAGCGCGCCGCCGCCGATACCGATATTGTAAATACCGGAAAGCAGGGACATCGCGACGTCGGTTGCATCGGGCGCCAGCGTCATGACTTTGACCTGCGTACCCAGCCCTATCGCCATAATCGAAGCTCCCCAGACGCAACAAAGCAACGACAGGGATATTTGATTGAAAGAAGACGGCAACAGCAACAGCAGGCACAGGGGCAACAGCGCTATGGACACGGTCAAAAAGCCCGCGGGATACTTACTGCTATACTGGCTGAATAGTATGCTGCCGATGATCCCGGCTCCGCCGAACAGCAGCAGCAGCGCGGTAATAAAGTCTCCGCTCATCATCGCCACGTCCTGAACAAAAGGTTCGATGTAGCTGTAGGCCGTAAAATGCGCGGTAATAACCACTACCGTTAAACCATAAACACAAAGCAGAGCAGGACGTTTAAACAATTCAGGCAGGCTCTTAAACGATCCGGCATGGCTGCTAGGCAACAGAGGCAGCTGTTTCATCATGACCAGCATAATTATGCAGGCCAAAAGACCGATAATCGAAAACGTGATACGCCATCCTAGATACTGGCCGATCAAGCGGCCCAAAGGCAGCCCCAGCACCATCGCCAGCGCGGTTCCCGTAGCCAGCAAACTCAACGCCTGCGCCTTCTTGCCCGCCGGCGCCAGACGAACGGCCAAAGATGCCGTGATCGACCAAAAAATCGCGTGAGACAGGGCGACGCCGATGCGGGCGATCACCAACACGCCAAAATTCCATGCCACGCCGGATAACAGATTGCTGACGGCAAACAGGATAAACACCTTAATCAACAGGCTTTTACGCTCCATCTTACTGGTAAGCAACATACAAGGCAGCGACATAGCCCCCACCACCCAGGCGTAAATGGTGATGATCAGTCCTACCTGGGCAGCGCTCATGGAAAAGCTGACTGCGATATCGGATAAAAGCGCAACGGGGACAAATTCGGCGGTGTTGAAAATGAAAGCTGCCAGAGCAAGGGTGATAACACGCAACCATGCAGTCGATCGGGGAGAACGAGTCATATATTGATATCAAAAGTTAAAATGATGGAAAAATGCGAAAATCAACTCTACTAGGAGGGGATTACGCGAGGCATCAATACTGCCGGGAGAGTATAGCGCTGAGATGTCAAATCTGTAATCAAGATCCCATTTTTTTCTAACTTACAAATAACCTCCCGAACGTGATATCAGCGCACGGGAAGTTTTATGCTCTGACGGACTATTTCAGCTTCAGCGTACTAATAATATTTTCCGCTTCGCTCTGGGCCTGCTGCTGGTTATCCGCCGGCAGCGTAATTTGCAACGTCAACAGACGCTCGTCCACCTTACCAAGCACAATGGATGAGTAGGCTTGCTGCCCGCTGCTGGTAATAATGCTATCCAACTGCTGCAATTTCTGTCCATCCACATCGATGGTTTTGTTGGTCACCACCTGAAGATTGGCGTCACGCGTGCGCTGCTGATCTTCCAGACGCTGCGCCAACACGGATAACGATTCCGTGGTGTTATCCCCCAGAATCACGATCACCGCTTTTTGCCCGTTTTCGTTAGCGTAAATGTGCATATTGTTGGCCTGAGTACCCAGTTTACCGCTTTGGTCACGCATATCCGCAGGCAGGGTAAAGGCGATTTTGCCGGACATCAGTTCAATAGCCACGCCCGCTGAGGCCTCAGCCGCCGGTTTATCCTGTGCTGGAGTCGTCGCGCTATCTTCCGTTTTGCCGTCACAGGCGGCAAGCATGACAACCAACAGACTCATTCCGAGGTATTTCACTACATTCGGCATTAGGGGTTCCCTTTCTTTTTTGAAGCAGATGAAGATATTATCGCACGCTATTCTACAAGTAAAAACAAGCGGTTTGTTGTCACAAACCATAAATCCAGGCGTGTAGCGCAGCAGCATTTTGCCGCCGAATTCGGGCGGCGAAACAGGGCCTAGCGGCGGTTTTCAGCGGATAGATACGGCATATCGGGCTGTTGCTCGCTCAAGCGCTTCAACACCATGTTCAGCATCACGCCATACATCGGCAAGAAGAAGAGCATGCTTATCAATAGTTTAAAAGTATAGTCCACCATGGCTATTTCAACCCAATTGGCGGACATAAAAGGATCGGTGCTGCGATAAAACGCAATAAAGAAAAAGGCCAGCGTATCGCTGAGATTTCCAAACAGCGTCGAAACGGTAGGCGCGACCCACCAGGCGTTACGCTGTCGCAGGCGGTTAAAGACATGAACATCCAGAATCTGCCCCAATACATACGCCATAAAGCTGGCGCTGGCGATGCGGGCAACCACGATATTGACCTGTCCCAATGCGCTGAACGACTGCCATTGCCCCTGATAGAACAGGACGGACACCAGATAAGAAACCAACAGCGCGGGCACCATAACGGTCAAAATAATGCGGCGGGCCAACGGCGCGCCGAAAATCCGCACGGTCAGATCGGTAGCCAGAAAAATAAACGGAAAGGTAAAAGCGCCCCAGGTGGTATGAAAACCGAAAATCGACACCGGAAGCTGTACCAGATAATTACTGGATGTAATGATCAGGATATGAAATAGCGAAAGCCATACCAGCGCCGTCAGCCGCTGTTGGGGGGTAAATCGAAACATAATATGTGACCTTTTTGGTTATTGGGGTGAGGGAACCCAAGAAACATCTTGCCTGACATAGCCGCACGTTTGGTGCATGCGCGGCGCATGATACGCATTTATCCCGACAATGCAATGGCTGTTTTTTAGGCAAACGTTGTCGTCGCTTGCGCCTATAAATCCCCAGCGTAAACTAAGGGAGCTTTTTATTACTCCCTAATCACAGAGAACGTTGATGACCGATCCTTTTGCCAATCCCGATAAAACCCTTGATGCGCAGGGACTACGTTGCCCCGAACCCGTGATGATGGTGCGCAAGACGGTACGCCAAATGGAACCCGGACAGACCTTGTTGATTCTGGCTGACGATCCCGCGACAACCCGTGATATTCCCGGATTTTGCCGTTATATGGATCATCACCTGCTGGCGCAGGTGACCGAGCAACTCCCCTATCGTTATTTACTGCGTAAAGGCGGCTAATGCCGGCGAAGGGGAGGATTGAGCTCAGAACCAGAGGCTTCGTCAACGCTCGGCCGACTAGCTACTCATCCCGTTTTTTAAGCAACCGCAGGGCGTTGGCGGTGACCAGCGCCGTGGCGCCGGAATCCGCCAGTACCGCCAGCCACAGGCCGGTAATGCCCATTACGCTGGTGATCAGAAACAGCGCCTTCAGCCCCAGCGCAATGGTGATATTCTGACGGATATTGCGCTGTGTGGCGCGCGACAGCCGGATCATCATCGCCAATCCGTTCAGACGACTGTGGGTTAACGCGGCATCCGCGGTTTCCAGCGCCACATCCGTTCCATTGCCCATCGCAATACCGATGGTCGCCGCCTTCATCGCCGGAGCATCATTAATACCGTCGCCCACCATCGCCGTGGGTTGCCGCCGATTAAGCTCGCTGAGCGCCGTTACTTTATCCGCAGGCAGCAAACCGGCCTGGTAATCAATCCCCAACTCGCCCGCTATCGCCGCCGCGGCGCGGGGATTGTCTCCCGTCAGCATTACGCAGCGTATATTCATGGTCTGTAATGCATCCAGCGCGCTTCTGGCATCGTTGCGCAGCGTGTCGCGCAGGGCCAGCAGCCCCATCACGCGGCTGTCTTCATGCACAATCACTACCGTTTTCCCTTCGCTTTCCAACACCCCGACACGTTGTCGCCAGTCGTCATCCAGCGTATCCGCGGGCAGCTTGGCCGGAGAGCTGGCTTGAAGGCGCTTGCCGGCGATCGTCCCCTCTACGCCGATCCCCGCCAGCGTTCGGCGATTGTCCGCAACGGGCAAAAACGCACTCACTTCTTTCGCGCGTTGCACGATGGCTTTAGCCAGCGGATGGGATGAACCGGACTCTATGGCGGCGGTACGCGTCAACAGCGCGGTTTCGCTAATGCCGGCCGCCGGTAAAATATCCGTAACCTGCGGTTTCCCCTCGGTTAAAGTACCGGTTTTATCAAAGGCCACGGCGCGCACGCTCCCCAGCGATTCCAGCGCGGCCCCGCCTTTAATCAGCGCCCCCTGACGGGTAGCCGCCGCAAGGCCGGACGTAATCGCCGCCGGGGTGGAAATCACCAGCGCGCAGGGACAGCCGATCAGCAATAGCGTCAATCCGCGATAAGTCCATTCCTGCCAGGGCTGGGCCAACAACAAAGGCGGGATCAGCATCACCAGTAAAGACAACAGCATAATGGCGGGCGTGTAGTAGCGGCTGAAGCGATCGAGGAAACGCTCGATCGGCGCGCGGCGTTCTTCCGCTTCCTCTATCAATTGCAGAATGCGATCAATGGCGCTATTCCCCGGCTGCGACACCACGCGTAACTGTACTACCCGGTCAACGCACAGACAGCCCGCCGCCACCTTATCACCCGCGCCCCGTTCAACCGGCACCGATTCTCCGGTCAACGCGCTTTCATCGAAACTGGCGTCAGCGGACAACAGCTCGGCATCGGCCGGCAAACGGCCGCCGGGCGCGACCTCAATCACATCGCCGGGAGATAAATCGGCAACCGGCACGCTGAGACGCCGACCATTGCGGATTACCGTCGCCTCTTCAGGCAGCAGCGACATCAGCGCGGCAACACCCCGCCGGGCACGGCTGGACGCATAAGACTCCAACTGTTCGCCCAGCATAAAAAGCAGCAGGACCACGGCGGCTTCCGTGGTGGCGCCAATCAGCAGCGCCCCGATAGAGGCCACGCTCATCAATGTTTCAATCGCGAAGGGCGTGCCGGAGCGAATAAGCCGAACCGCTTTTTTCACAACAGGAATGAGCCCCACCATGGTGGTGGCGATAAAAGCGATTTGTCCGCCGGACTCACTCACCAGTGAGAGACCCCAGCTTACCGCCGCCAACAAGGTAAAAAGAATCAAGAAACCATATTCATGGATAAAACGACGAGAATCAGGAGAAAGTGGCGCTTGTGGGGCGAGATCCCGCAGGGTAAAACCGACCTGTTGAACCGCGTATAGCACCTGTGGGCGAACATCGCTGCGGGCATCGACAACCAGCTTTTCAGTGGCGAACAGCACTTTGGCCTGTTCTATCCCGGTAAGATTTCTTACTGCATTTTCAACTTTACGTGCACAGTTGGGACAATCCATCCCACTGATTTTCCAGCTAAAACGACGGCATAACGCCGGTCGGTCGCCGTCGGGATCGTCGGAATCGGCATTATCGCCGCTCTCCGCTTGATTTTGATCCGGCTCCCTGCCGGTATTGGCAATGGCGCTCGGCGCATGTTTCACGGCGCAACAGCTTTTTTCAGCACGTGATGAATGACGGGCATGTTCATGGCTGCAGGCTGATTTTACAATGCCGTGATGATGCTGATGAGAATGCATAGCTTCCTCCTGTATGGGTGATAATAATTCTCATCAGAAACTTTACACCGTCATTTCAGGCCAATCCAGCATTTCACATACCGGGCCGCTACTAAAAATACAACGAACGAACGATTAAGAAATGCCCGCCGAAATAGCACGCCGCCACAATGGCCTGATGAGCGCGAAAATTGATGCGATAGTGGTTGATAAACCAGGCCGCGTGGGCGATAAACAGCAGCGCGCTGCCTGCCAGCAGCGAGAAGTTATAATCCGTCCCAAGGGCGAAATAGCGTTCGCCGGCGACCCAAACCATCAGGGTCGTCATGATGATGAATGCACAGGCCGGCCAACGCTGGGTATCCAGCCGGCTCCAGATGGTCGCGATCAGGATGGCGGCCAGAATGATAAGCGCCAACGCCAGCGGCCAGAAAAATACGAGCGTCATCTGGCTGGTGAAAAAGCTTATGGTATAAAGCAAATGAGAGAGAAAATAAGCGCCGAAAGCATAAAGCAGCCGCTGGGTCGGCAGTAGCATCAGCGTATCCGCCGCCAGGGTTGCCAATAACCCAATGACGATCAGGTAACCCGGCACGCTCAGCAGCGGCGTTTGCCAGGCCAGGGCCAGTAATAATAATAAGGTCACGGGTTTAAACAGCCAGCGCTGCCATACCGGCCCGCGATAGCTGGCATCAACATATAACCAACCGGAAAAGAGCACGGCAATAAATGACCAAAGCATAGATTATCCTTATTAGTATTAGACAAGCCGGATCAAAAAATCCGGAATCGGTTATACCGCTCTCCTGAACGATTAAGTTTTTCATGGCATCCGTAGCCTTATTCATTCAGTGTAGGGGATCGTGGAAAGGATCAACAACATCGGGTGAGACAGATGCGCACACCGGTGCTTCATGCTATGTTATCGGCCCGTTTGGACTGTGAATCGGCGCCTGTGATTATCTTGAAGGAGAGTATGGTTGAATGAGCAATGAACCCGCGCTTTATCGCATTCAATTCATGAATAATGGTAAAAATTACCAGCTTTACGTGCGTGAACTGGTACCAAGCAACCTGTTTGGTTTTATTGAAATCGCCGACTTCGTATTCGACAGCCAATCGACGGTGCTGGTTGATCCTTCCACCGAAAAGCTGAAAACCGAATTTTCAGGCGTCAGCCGCAGCTTCATTCCGTTACAAGCCGTGATCCGTATTGATGCGGTAACGGAAAAAGGCAGCGCGCGCATCTCCGAATTAGGCGATAACGTCACGCATTTCCCTTACCTTCCCGGCAAAAAGCCCTGACGCAATGCGTGACGTTCACCCACTATTGATACTGGCGGTAGCGCTCATTCTGGTGCTGGCCTGGCGCCAATATCAGCACCAGCGTAATCAGGACGCTCGCAATGATGCGGCTCCGCTGCAGACGATACGGGTGGAAATAACCGCCAAACGCGAGTTTCCGCAAAGGCGTAAACGCGCCCGCGGTTATGAAGACGGTTTTGAAGATATGTTTTATGAAGCCACATTCCGGCCGCTAAATGGCGGCGGCGCCATCACGCTGAGGATCGGCAAAACCGATTATAACCAGCTCGACAAAGCGATGCGGGGCACGTTGCAGGTCAAAGGCACCCGCTTTATCAGCTTTGCGCCCAGTCCGGAATAATCGTTATTTTTTCGCTTGTTTCGGCAGTTTTTTCTGCCAGGCAAGCAGTTCAAACACGCCAAACAAAAAAATACGCGCCTGAAACGCCTGACTCAGCGACGGGCTATCCTTGGGCTGGCTGGCTCTGAGCAGCAACAGTTGGAAACCATGCATCAGGAGCGTGAAGATCATCGCCACTATCATAAAAATATTCAGCGGCCTGGGGAACGGTTGAATCAGGTTAAACACGAGAATTCCCCATATTCCCAGCATCAATAATCGGCCAAGATTAATCCATATCATCACATTCCCCTTATTTTCTTTTCTCTACGATGATTATTGACGAATGTATAAACGGTACGCCACCTGACCGGCGATTTTTTCGCGGTGCAACCGCCAGTTGTCCGGAATAATCAACTGCACGTTCTCTGCCTCGGTTTCCACGTAGATCCACGCGTCTGGCGCTAACCAGCCCTGCTGTTCCAGCAAAGATAGCGTATTGTTCAATAAATCCTTGCGGAACGGCGGATCGAGAAAAACCACATCAAACGGCTCGCCGGTCTGAGCCAGCCATTGCAGGGTATCAATATTCACGACGCGGGCATTTTCCGCCCGGAGCAACATCAGATTTTGCGTGAGTTGCTGAGCCACGCCACGTTCCCTTTCCAGCAACGTGGCGTGAGCGGCATAGCGCGATAGCGCCTCTAGCCCCAGCGCGCCGCTGCCGGCAAAACAGTCCAGACAGCGCGATTGTTGAATAACCGGCGCCAACCAGTTAAACAGGGTTTCACGCACGCGATCGGTGGTAGGCCTTAAGCCGGGACTATCCGGAACAGGGAGTTTTCTGCCACGCCACTGACCACCGATAATTCGGATCTGCCCGGCGGCTGACGATGCATTTTTTTTAGCCATAGCTCACGTATTGGTTACCGTGCTAAACGGCCGGCACGGTACTGTCAGGAAAATTTAAGCATTATTCTAAGGCGCTTAAGCGCTATACCCAATAGATTTATGGCGAGCTATCCTGCCCATGCGCAAAGGCCGCCGCCAACGCAGCGTTGAAAAACGCGTCCGGCGTTTTTTCAAGAGACCGTCTGGAAACAGCAAAAAACCGATAACGGCGACGCAAATGACCGGTTTGACATACTTCGTTACCGAGATTGTCCGCCATTGCCCCCTCCGGCCGCGTGTTGCTGTCGACAGGAAAGTGTTAAACTTGTTGCTTATCGTCAAAATAGATTGGTTTTAATTATTTATTCGCTGCAGTAAGCGGCGTGGAGCGCGATTGCAAGATGACAAAAGAGAAAAAACGCGGTTTTTTTTCCTGGTTTGGACGAGGCCGACAGGAAGAAAAACAACAAGAGCAACCGCAAGATAAATCTGAAATTCTTGATACGCCGGCGTCCGAATCCGATGCCGATGTACATCCCCTATCCGAACAGGAAACCGAATCCCCCGTTCTGGAAAACGACGCGCTTAGCGAGCAGACGCCGCCGGAAGAGCGTCATGCCGAAGAGGAGGCGTTGACGCAGGAACGCTCTCCAGAGGAAGAGGCCGCGCCCGTGGAAGAGACGGCGTTGGTTGCAACGCTCTCCGATGCCGATGATAGCGCCACGGCCACAGAAGATGCGGTCGTCGTTGACAATGAGGCGGAAGAGATTCAGTCCGGGAACGGCGTTCCGGTCATGCACGAACAGGAACGGCCAACCAAAGAAGGATTCTTTGCCCGTCTGAAACGCAGCCTGGTAAAAACCCGCCAGAATCTGGGTTCAGGATTTATCGGATTGTTTCGCGGCAAGAAAATAGACGATGATCTGTTTGAAGAGCTGGAAGAACAGTTGCTGATTGCGGACGTCGGCGTTGAAACCACGCGCAAGATTATCGCCAACCTGATAGAACATGCCAACCGCAAGCAGTTGAAAGATGCGGATACGCTTTTTGCCAAGCTGAAAGAAGAAATGGCGACAATTCTTGCTAAAGTTGATGAGCCGCTGAATGTTGAAGGCAAAACGCCCTATGTGATCCTGATGGTCGGGGTCAACGGCGTGGGTAAAACCACCACCATCGGCAAAATGGCGCGGCAATTTCAGGCTCAGGGTAAATCAGTGATGCTGGCGGCGGGAGATACTTTCCGCGCCGCCGCGGTTGAACAGCTTCAGGTCTGGGGGCAGCGCAACAATGTCGCGGTGGTCGCTCAGCACACCGGCGCCGATTCCGCTTCCGTCATTTTCGATGCCATTCAGGCCGCGAAAGCCCGCGGGGTGGATGTACTGATTGCCGATACCGCCGGCCGTTTGCAGAACAAAGCCCATCTGATGGAAGAGCTGAAGAAGATTGTGCGCGTAATGAAAAAACTGGATGACGAAGCGCCGCATGAGGTGATGCTGACGCTGGACGCCAGTACCGGACAGAACGCGGTGAGTCAGGCTAAGCTTTTCAACGAGGCCGTCGGTCTGACGGGGATCTCGCTGACCAAACTTGATGGCACCGCCAAGGGCGGGGTAATTTTCGCCATCGCCGACCAGTTTAGCATTCCCATCCGCTATATCGGGGTCGGCGAAGGTATCGAAGATTTGCGGCCGTTTAAGGCTGATGATTTTATTGAGGCACTTTTTGCCCGTGAGGATTAAAACGGATGATTCGCTTTGAACAGGTCAGTAAAGCTTATCTCGGTGGACGTCAGGCATTGCAGGGGGTGGATTTTCATTTGCGTCCGGCAGAAATGGCCTTCCTGACCGGTCATTCCGGGGCGGGGAAAAGCACCCTGCTGAAGCTGATTTGTGGTATTGAACGTCCCAGCGCCGGCCAGATTCTGTTTGGCGGACATAACATCAGCCGTTTAAAAAAGAGCGAAGTGCCGTTTCTACGCCGCCAGATCGGGATGATCTTCCAGGATCACCACCTGCTGATGGAACGTACCGTTTATGACAACGTCGCGATGCCGCTGATCATTGCCGGCGCCAGCAGCGAAGACATTCGCCGCCGGGTCTCCGCCGCTCTCGATAAAGTCGGCCTGCTGGATAAAGCCAGAAACTACCCAATCCAGCTTTCCGGCGGGGAACAACAGCGGGTAGGCATTGCGCGCGCCGTGGTCAACAAGCCCTCGGTTTTGCTGGCGGACGAACCTACCGGCAACCTGGACGACGTCCTGTCCGAAGGCATTCTTCGTCTATTTGAAGAATTCAACCGGGTGGGCGTCACGGTATTGATGGCAACTCATGATACCGGGCTGATATCCCGGCGAAATTACCGGGTTCTGACGCTGTCCAATGGCCGCATGATTGGGGGAAACCATCATGGCGAATAAAACCCGTAATGTGAAAAAGCCTGAGAAAAAGAACAGGTCGTTACGCGGCGGTTGGCAGGAACAGTGGCGTTACGCCTGGATGAATACGCTGGCCGATATGCTACGTCAGCCGCTGGCGACCTTATTAACCGTCATGGTGATAGCGATCTCTCTGGCGTTACCCAGCATTTGTTATCTGGTATGGAAAAACGTCAGTCAGGCCGCGGCGCAGTGGTATCCTACGCCGCAGCTCACCGTATACCTGGATAAATCCCTGGATGACAACGCCGCCCAGGCGGTGATCGCCCAGATCCAGTCGGAAGACGGGGTCGATAAAGTCAATTATCTGTCGCGCGATGAGGCGATGGGCGAATTCCGTAACTGGTCGGGTTTTGGCGGCGCGCTGGATATGCTGGAAGAAAATCCGTTGCCCGCGGTGGCCATTATTACCCCGAAAATGACGTTCCAAAGCGCGGAGACGCTCACGACGCTACGCGATCGGGTGGCCGCGACGCAAGGTGTGGATGAAGTACGCATGGACGATAGCTGGTTCGCCCGTCTGGTGGCCTTAACCAGCCTGGTCGGGCAGATTTCCGCGACGATTGGTATATTGATGGTGATTGCCGTCTTCCTGGTGATCGGCAACAGCGTGCGTCTGAATATCTTTAGCCGGCGGGAAACCATTAATGTCATGAAGCTGATTGGCGCGACGGACGGCTTTATTCTGCGGCCGTTCCTCAATGGCGGCGCGATGATGGGATTTGCCGGCGCGGTGCTGTCGTTAATCCTGTCTCAGGCGCTGGTCTGGAAGCTCGGCGCGGTGGTCACCCAGGTTGCCTCGGTCTTCGGCACCACCTTTACCGTCAAAGGACTAAGCTGGGACGAATCCCTGTTATTGCTGCTTATCGCCGCAATGATTGGCTGGCTGGCCGCATGGTTGGCGACCGTTCAACATTTACGTCGTTTTACACCACAGTAATCTTTTTTTGCTATAATCATCCCTTGTGCAACAGGCTGTGCGCACAAGGGAAATCCCCTCGGCCATCGCGTTTTCCTCCATCTCCGCCGACCTGCGTTTTTCTCAGGAATTCGTCTTGATATGTTAAATAAGATGGATAAAATTAGGGAACTTGTGAGAGGAATCACAGTCTGAATACATTGGATACTGCGACGGATTTTTAGCGAAATGCTTTTACCCGGATTACCGCAAAATGTCGGCGTAAAGCAGCATCGGTATCGCAAACTTTTTTAGCGAATTGTTTTTTACAAATGTTTTTAACAATCGCATGAGCGAGCTTCTAAGAATAAGAAGCATCGCATAAACCGTAGTCATGAGAGAGGTTGAATGACCAAAGATATGCAAACTTTCACCTTAGTTCCCCAAGGCAGTCTGGAAGGTTACATTCGAGCCGCCAATGCCTATCCGATGCTAACGGCGGAGGAAGAGCGGGCTCTGGCTGAACGGCTGCATTATCAGGGCGATCTGGAAGCGGCTAAGCAGCTCATTCTGTCGCACCTGCGTTTTGTTATTCATGTAGCCCGTAATTATGCCGGCTACGGCCTGCCGCAGGCGGATCTGATTCAGGAAGGCAACATCGGCCTGATGAAGGCGGTGCGCCGTTTTAATCCTGAAGTGGGGGTTCGTCTGGTCTCCTTCGCGGTGCACTGGATCAAAGCTGAAATCCACGAATACGTTCTGCGTAACTGGCGTATTGTGAAAGTCGCGACCACCAAAGCTCAGCGTAAGCTGTTCTTTAACCTGCGCAAATCCAAACAACGTCTTGGCTGGTTTAACCAGGAAGAAGTGGAACTGGTCGCTCGTGAACTGGGCGTAACCAGTAAAGACGTGCTTGAGATGGAATCCCGTATGGCGGCGCAGGATATGACGTTTGATCCGACGCCGGATGAAGAAACTCACGACGGCAAAGCAATGTCGCCCATGCTTTATCTGCAGGATAAGTCCTCCGATTTTGCCGATGGCATTGAGGAAGACAACTGGGAAAACCATGCCGCGGATAAGCTCACCTATGCGCTGGAAGGCCTGGATGAGCGTAGCCAGCATATCATCCGCGCTCGTTGGCTGGATGACGACAACAAATCGACATTGCAGGAACTGGCCGATCAATACGGCGTATCCGCCGAACGTGTACGCCAGTTGGAAAAAAACGCCATGAAAAAGCTGCGGGCCGCGATAGAAGCCTAAATCTGCTGACGGCTATAGTTCTCCGGCCACTCATCATCATAATCCCCGCTCAGGCGGGGATTTGCTTTTTGAAATCGAGAACCATAGATATCAACGTGACGATTGTCGATGCTATCTCTGATCCTGCCGCGCAGTACGGCGATCAATCATATAACCACCGACCGGCTTTTTCTGACTCAACCAGCATACGCACAGTTAGAGACAGCGGCTTATAGTGATCGGTTTTAAACCTTTCAGGTAACAGAAAGTTGGGTACGAATGGGATCCCTTCCCGCGGGAAGTACCTGACCCAGCCAAGATTTGAGCAATCCACTTTAAAACGTTCTGAATATTTTTCCATCATCTCGAGGACATCTTCCTCTAACGTCGCCTCCTTTCCTGTCGTCAGAGACGTATCCAGATCAAGATCATACGCAGATAATTCTTTACGCACAAAATCAAGTATTTCTATCGCCTTATCACCGCTCATACCCTATGCTCCGGTTTAACTATAAGGTTAAAACGTCTAACGCTATTTAAGGTAATCATTGCCAAATCATATGCTGTGATAATAACGCCTACCCACGGCAACCAACGGCCAATAAGTCCCCCTAGACTATTTGTTTTTGCCCATTGCCCATTCAACATTGTTCTCCATGTCGGGGAACGCCATCGGGTTTCAAGGCGATGCCTGATCAGACTTCTCATTGCAACGGATAATGGGCTGGTATTTTTAGTCGTTCTCAACGCGTCAAGCTTTGTTCGGGTAGGAATTATTGGAATTCCACCAATAATCAGTGCCAAAGAAAATACATCCTTAACGCCAAGTTGATTTTGGGCTTCATCAACAACGATCCAGAATGCCAGTTCTCCTTGGGTAAGGTTCATCATTCCGTCAAAAAAATAGCTGCCATTGCGTTGTTCAACCGTATCCATCCGTTTATCGTCCAGTAAGTGATTTAACGTCATCAATACTGGATGATAAATAATCAGGAGTTCAGATCCAACATTTCAGCTTATCTGCACAACAGGGCAAAGTCTCAGGAACGACAAATGATGCAATGAAGTCGCCAATTGACCGTTGCCCCAATTTTACCTATGCTAGCCTTTCATTCTTTATATAGCGCCAGCCGCCGGATACCGGTGAAAAACCGCAGTTGAGCATAAATCTTCCCAGCACGGATTCATCCACCGTCGCGTGATCGGCTGTCGCCAGCCACCACTCTTTGACCTCAGGCAACATTCTGAGCGTTTCTTCTACCAGATACAGACCTACGCCACGTCTTCGGGTCTCTACGCGCACCATAAGATCGTTCAGTTGAGCGTATTCTCCCTTGATTTCCACTAGCACGCCAGCCAACAGCCGATCGTTAAAACGGGCGGCAAACAAACGTCGATCCGAGGTAAGTCCGTTTTCCAGAAGATCGATATTTTGATGCGGCCATATTTTAGACAGATCGGTTTTATCCTGAGGGCTGAATACGGTAAGGCACTCAACGGTTAGTTTCATTTACTAGCACTCCATTAAATGAGTGAAGGATAATGTATCTTGTCTGCAATCAAATGGTTAAATAATTTATTCATTATCGTTAACAAGGAAAATGTTTTTTCGGTTTCCCGATTTTCGAGTAAAACGTTATTTATTAACCCGTAACCTAGCACAAGTAACTATAAATAAAATAAACATTGGATTTTAAAGCTAGTATTTTATGCTGTTTAAACAGCTTGTTTTTGATAACATCAGTTGATCTGCAGCATAAAATTCCTGTTTAATAATATGAAAAATAACGCCTTATTAGAAATCATAACTAATAAAAGACCTAACCTATTCTTGTATATCAGGAAAAAGGTTATCTTATGGCGCAGGACAGTCAATTTTTCGGCAGTATCCATAATAACGATACATGGGGTAAACGGATGAAATTTAATAAAGGTAAAACATTGCTGATGGGATGTATGGCAATCGCGTTGAGTCAGGCGGCGAACGCCGCGGATATCAAAGTGGCGGTTGTCGGGGCAATGTCTGGTCCTGTCGCACAGTATGGCGATATGGAGTTCATTGGCGCGCGTCAGGCCATTGCCGATATCAACGCTAAAGGCGGCGTTGACGGAAATAAGCTGGTTGGCGTTGAGTATGACGACGCCTGCGACCCTAAACAGGCGGTCGCCGTTGCCAACAAAGTGATCAATGACGGCATCCGCTATGTGATCGGTCATTTGTGTTCTTCCTCCACGCAGCCTGCATCTGATATTTATGAAGAAGAAGGCGTGATCATGATTACGCCAGCCGCGACCAACGCCGATTTGACCACTCGCGGCTACAACATGGTGCTTCGCACCACCGGCCTGGATTCCGATCAGGGTCCAACCGCAGCGAAATACATTGTCGATACGATTAAACCTCAGCGTATTGCCGTTGTACATGATAAACAGCAGTACGGCGAAGGCCTGGCCCGCGCGGTTCAGGATAACCTGAAAAAAACCGGCGCGAATGTGGTGCTATTTGAAGGCGTGACCGCCGGCGATAAAGACTTCTCTACGTTGGTTGCGCGCTTGAAGAAAGAAAACGTGGACTTCGTTTATTTCGGCGGATATTACCCGGAAATGGGGCAAATCCTGCGTCAGGCCCGTCAAGCCGGCATGAGCGCCAAATTTATGGGGCCGGAAGGCGTGGGCAACTCATCACTGTCCAACATCGCGGGTGAAGCGTCTGAAGGGATGCTGGTTACGCTGCCCAAACGTTACGATCAGGTGCCGGCGAACCAGCCGATCGTTGATGCGCTGAAAGCGAAAAAACTGGACCCGACAGGCCCGTTCGTCTGGACCACCTACGCCGCATTGCAGTCTCTGACGACGGCCATGCAACGTAGCGGCAGTATGGAGCCGGAAGATCTGGCGAGCAATCTGAAAGCGAAAGCCGTTGATACCGTTATGGGGCCATTGAGCTGGGATGCAAAAGGCGACCTGAAAGGGTTTGAGTTTGGTGTGTTTGAGTGGCATGCAGACGGTACTTCCAGCGCAGTGAAGTAATCGTCGCGCAGTGATGGGGTAAATGGCGGAACATCATAGCGTTGTGTTCCGCCAGTGCGGCAACCGCCGTACTCTACCGAATCTGTATAAATCCCTCAATACCGATGCCCCCGTTGTCGCAAGACGCGGGGGCAGTATTTAAGGTAAAGGTATGTCCGAGCAGTTCCTCTATTTTCTTCAGCAAATGTTCAACGGCCTGACGTTGGGCAGCACTTATGCGCTGATCGCCATTGGTTACACCATGGTTTACGGCATTATCGGCATGATCAACTTTGCTCACGGCGAAGTTTATATGATCGGCAGTTATGTTTCTTTTATCGTTATTGCCGCCCTGATGATGATGGGCATTGATGCGGGTTGGTTATTAATCGGCGTCGCCTTTATTGCCGCCGTGGTGATTTCCAGCGCTTACGGCTGGAGCATCGAGCGCGTCGCCTATAAACCTGTGCGCACCTCCAAGCGCCTGATTGCGCTGATTTCCGCCATCGGGATGTCCATTTTTCTGCAAAACTACGTCAGCCTGACGCAAGGCTCGCGCGATGTCGCCCTGCCCAGTCTGGTTACCGGACAATGGACGCTGGGTGAAAGCAACGGCTTCGCCGCAACGATCAGCACCATGCAGTTGACCATCTGGGTCGTGACGTTCCTGACCATGCTGGCGCTGACGCTATTTATTCGCTACTCACGCATGGGCCGCGCCTGCCGCGCTTGTGCCGAAGATTTGAAAATGGCGAGCCTGCTGGGCATCAGCTCTGACCGGGTGATCTCCCTGACGTTTGTGATTGGCGCGGCAATGGCTGCGGTGGCCGGCGTGTTGCTGGGGCAGTTCTATGGCGTGATTAATCCCTATATTGGCTTTATGGCCGGGATGAAAGCCTTTACGGCTGCGGTACTCGGCGGCATCGGCAGTATTCCCGGCGCGATGATCGGCGGATTGATTCTCGGCGTGGCCGAAGCGCTGACATCGGCCTATCTGAGCACCGAGTACAAAGACGCGGTTTCCTTCGCGCTGTTGATCGTGGTGCTGTTAGTCATGCCGACCGGTATTCTTGGCCGTCCGGAGGTTGAGAAAGTATGAAAAAGCTCAATCTTCTCAATGCGTGCATTTCCTCATTCATGCTGCTGGTGCTGGCCGCCTTCATCATGGGGATGCAGTTAGAGCTTGACGGCACCAAACTGGTTGTCCGGGGAGCCGATCAGGTTCGCTGGCACTGGATCGGCGCCGGCTGCATCGTGGTTTTCTTCTTCCAGTTAATCCGTCCGTTCATCCGGCAGAGCATGCACAAGTTTTCCGGCCCGTCGCTGGTACTGCCGAGCTTCGACGGCAGCACGCCGCGGCAGAAACTGCTGGCGGCATTGCTGATCATCGCCGCCATCGCCTGGCCTTTCCTGGTTTCACGCGGGACGGTGGACATTGCAACCCTCACGCTGATTTATGTGATGCTGGGGTTGGGATTAAACGTCGTGGTCGGACTTTCCGGCCTGCTGGTGCTGGGCTACGGCGGCTTTTATGCCATCGGCGCGTATACCTACGCCCTGCTGAATAATTATTACGGTTTGGGATTTTGGGAAAGCCTGCCGCTGGCCGGGATGACCGCCGCGCTGTCCGGTTTCCTGCTCGGCTTCCCGGTATTACGGCTGCGGGGCGATTATCTGGCGATTGTGACCTTGGGATTCGGCGAAATCGTACGGATCCTGTTGCTGAACAATACCGAAATCACCGGCGGCCCGAACGGCATCAGCCAGATCCCCAAACCCACTTTCTTTGGCCTGGAGTTCAGCCGCACCGCGCGCGATGGCTGGGATACGTTCCATAACTTCTTCGGCCTGAAGTACGACCCCAGCGACCGTATTATTTTCCTCTATCTGGTCGCGCTGCTGCTGGTGGTATTGACCCTGTTTGTCATCAACCGCCTGCTGCGTATGCCGCTGGGCCGAGCCTGGGAAGCGCTGCGTGACGATGAGATCGCTTGCCGCTCGTTGGGACTCAGTCCGACGCGCATCAAACTGACGGCGTTCACCATCAGCGCCGCGTTCGCGGGATTCGCCGGTACGCTGTTTGCCGCCCGTCAGGGGTTTGTCAGCCCGGAATCCTTCACTTTCGCTGAATCGGCATTTGTACTGGCGATTGTGGTGCTGGGAGGAATGGGCTCGCAGTTTGCGGTGATCCTCGCCGCCGTGTTGCTGGTGGTATCCCGAGAACTGATGCGCGATCTGAATGAATACAGCATGCTGCTGCTGGGCGCGCTGATGGTATTGATGATGATTTGGCGTCCGCAAGGTCTGCTGCCGATGAAGCGCCCGCAGATGAAGCTGAAAGTAAGTAATAAGGAAGAGCAGGCATGAGTACGCAGCCATTATTATCCGTCAGAGGTCTGATGATGCGTTTCGGCGGTCTGCTGGCGGTCAACAACGTTGAACTGGATTTAAACGCGGGGGAAATCGTCTCGCTGATCGGCCCGAACGGCGCGGGAAAAACCACGGTGTTTAACTGCCTGACCGGTTTTTATCGCCCTTCAGGCGGCACCATCATGCTACGCGACCGGCATCTGGAAGGATTATCAGGACAGAAAATCGCGCGCATGGGCGTGGTGCGGACGTTTCAGCATGTGCGCTTGTTCCGTGAAATGACCGTGATTGAAAACCTGCTGGTGGCCCAGCATCAGCATCTCAAAAGCGGCATATTCGCCGGGCTGTTGAAAACGCCGGGATTTCGCCGCGCCGAAGCCGATGCGCAGGATCGCGCGGCGGAGTGGCTGGAGCGCGTCGGCCTGCTTGAGTTAGCCAACCGTCAGGCGGGCAACCTGGCTTACGGTCAGCAGCGCCGGCTGGAAATCGCCCGCTGTATGGTGACCCGCCCCGAACTGCTAATGCTGGACGAACCGGCCGCCGGCCTTAACCCAAAAGAAACCGAAGAGCTGAATCAGCTGATCGCCGAGCTACGCGATCGTCATCAGGTTTCCGTGTTGTTGATTGAGCATGATATGAAGCTGGTCATGGGGATTTCCGATCGGATTTATGTCGTCAATCAGGGAACGCCGTTGGCCCACGGAACTCCGGCTGAAATTCGTAATAACCCGGATGTCATCCGTGCTTATCTGGGTGAAGGATAACGTTTATGCTGTCATTAAATCAGGTCTCCGCCCACTATGGGAAAATTCAGGCGCTGCACCAGGTCAGCCTGCATATCGAGCAAGGCGAGATCGTTACGCTCATTGGCGCCAACGGCGCCGGGAAAACCACGCTGCTGGGTACGCTGTGCGGCGATCCGCGCGCCACTGAAGGCAGCATCATCTTCGACGGAAAAGACATTACCCACTGGCAGACCGCGCAAATTATGCGCGAAGCCATCGCCATTGTGCCTGAAGGCCGCCGCGTATTCTCCCGCATGACGGTAGAAGAGAATCTGGCCATGGGTGGATTCTTTGCCGATCGGCATCAATATCAAGAGCGGATCGTCCGGGTCTATGACCTGTTTCCCCGGCTGTATGAACGCCGCGCTCAGCGAGCCGGCACCATGTCCGGCGGCGAACAGCAGATGCTGGCCATCGGCCGCGCGTTGATGAGCCAGCCGCGTTTGCTGCTGCTGGACGAGCCATCATTAGGGCTCGCGCCGATCATCATTCTGCAGATTTTTGATACGATTCAACAACTGCGTGAAGAAGGCATGACCATTTTCCTGGTGGAGCAAAACGCCAATCAGGCTCTGCGCTTAGCCGATCGCGGCTATGTGCTTGAGAACGGCCATGTGGTGCTGGAAGACAGCGGAGCAGCCTTACTCGCAAATGAAGCGGTACGTTCAGCTTATCTGGGCGGGTGATTCCCTCTCGTCCGCCACGGCAGACTGCTGACAAACATGCTGCTTTTTCTTTATCCGCCGCTTACGCGACGTTCAAGGGGCGGCGGGCAAGACCGCCCGCCGTAACCCGGAATCCGCCTTACAGCAAAGTATCGTCTGCGGTCCCGCAGCCGGGGTGACCAAGACGGAAAGGCCGCCTTGCCCGGCTTACCGATCCAGGCGTTGCTCTGGAACACAAGACACGGCGTGGCTGCTCCACCGCCTCTTCAGGCAAGCACCCCGTGGACGTTTAGGCGTTGCCTGCTGAAAAGCGGGGTTTGCCTACCGGCGTCTCGCTGCAAGGATTTGCAGAGAAATCCTTGCAAGGTAAATCAACTATTCCAACGCCGATTTGCTCCGT
Organism: Brenneria goodwinii; assembly: GCF_002291445.1. NCBI lineage: Bacteria > Pseudomonadati > Pseudomonadota > Gammaproteobacteria > Enterobacterales > Pectobacteriaceae > Brenneria > Brenneria goodwinii. The sequence goes on from NZ_CP014137.1 coordinate 4,012,597, forward strand.
TCCTGCACTATTTTGTCAGTCCGAAGACCCTATCCTGCTCTTTGCGCAGGCGCAGAAGTACCGAATTTTCAGGGATATTCACGTCTTCCATCCGGATAACTTCCCCGGCGGCGACATCGCGCGCCAGGCTTGTATTGCTAAAGAGATAGAACGGTACTAACTTCCCAGCTTCGATAGCCTCGGCATCACCGATGAAGCCGTCCACTCCGTCGATGGTATGGTGATGTCCGCCCATCTTCAGCACCGTACCCTTTTTGAGATCCTGTGTGGCACGGCCGTATAAATCGCAAACAGGGCGAAGGTTATCTCCGCCCGTCGCATGTCCCATGATAGCCGCTGCAAGTACGGACGTGCCGGTTTCCACGCCGAGCAGGTGTTGGGGGATATAAATCGCCGCGTACTTCCCGTCCCGGCTAACGGGATGCCCTTTGGCGCCGAGTACTTTCCATGTCTTTTGATCCGTGCACTCCACAATGATGAACTCGCCGCCGGCCATGCTGATCTCATCGGGACGGCGCAGGCAGTTGAAGATATCCAGTGTTCCGGGGGCATCAAGCAGGCCGCCGTCTTTTTGGGGGCAAAAAAAGTCAGGCATTTCCCGCATGCGTGTGGCGGGGGCGCTGAACGCGGGTTTGTTCGGTTTCATGCCGGTTGCGTTCGCCACAACGACCATTTCGCAAAGGTCAGGAATGGAGTGAAAAGTAAGGGCGCTGAGTATAGCGCTGCGCGCTTCGGCAATATCCCTGGCGTTCCGGTCGCCGAGGTTCCATAAATCATCCATGCCGGAACAGGCAAAGACCTGCTGCTGCCCTTCACACGTAAGCATTTTTGCAACGGGGTCGTACACGAAATCATACTCGCTGGCTTTTCCCGCGCCGACAATGGTAAGACCCAGCGCACGCCCCCAGCTAATAAGGCCGATCAGCATGCTGGGTTGGTCACCGTCTCCCGTCGTATAGACAAGCCCCTTGGACTGGGCTTTCTGAGCGAGGATTGAACCGACAACGGAATCCGTCTCCTTGGAAACCATTACCACATGCATGCCTTTCTCAATGGCGAGTTCAGCCGCCGCGGCGCTGACTTCCGGCTGGCCGCTGCTTTCCACCAACACTTCGAGAGGGAGATCCGCAATGGTAGCAAAGTCCTCGACAACAACGAATAATCCCTCTTCGTACGCTTTTTTCGCCTCTTCCGCCGTGTTGCAAACTTTCACCTTGCCTGCGGGAATACCCGCGGAAACATATGCGTCAACCGCGCGCTGCGCTGTGCGGGTGCATACGGCTTTCACTTCCATATACGGCATGGTTTGGGCCTGGAAAATGTATGATGCGCCGAATTCGCCTGCGCCCATAAGACAGGCGCGCACCGCGTCGTTCGCAGGCCGTTTGAATAATGATTGATAATGCATCGAGCGATCTCCTGAGTATATACATCTGTTTAATAATTCTTTTTCCAAAACCGAACTACGGAAATCCATTCCCGCACACCCTCGTTCACGTAGAGCGCTGGTTTTTCGGTAACCCGGTTATTGCAAACGCTGCGGGCGGTATATCCTTTCAGCGGTTTCGTGAAAGACAGCGCTCTGCTCTTTTTCCGGCAGATCCGCCAGAATCGCCCTGTAACCGTCAAAAATCGTGGCGAATGTCGTTACCATGCCATCCACCGGGAAATTGCTGCCCAACATGCAGCGATCTGCACCGAACATGCTGATGACGTCTTTCACGATCCGGCGGTTGCTTTCAACCGTCCAGGGTTTGTTCGCCTCGCAAAGCCCGGAAATCTTCACGGCTGTATTGGGTCTGGCGGCCAGCTTTTCCATATTGGCGCGCCACCCCCGGAGAGACTCCTCGCTTCGCCCCGGCACTCCCGTATGGTTTACGATGACGAGCGTACGCGGGAAATTGGCGGCAAGTTCTGCGGCTTCCGGCAAAACCCACCAGTTGGCCTGCAAATCGAAATGGAGGCCGTATTTCTCCAATTCGGAATACCCACGCAGCCATTTGTCAGACGACATAAGGCTTCTGCCCTGTTCCGCCGGGGAAGAAGGGCCTCCGGGCTTATGGCGAACACTCCGGACAAGAGGATATGCCGCCTGCTCCGCGAGCAGGCTTGCGGCATCGTCCGCGTCAAGCCATGCCTGTGCGACCATGGCGCCGGGATAGCCGAAATCCCGCGCGACTTCATGCACGTAGTGGGTTTCCTTAAGCGGAGCCTGCGGGTCATATTCCGCTTCGCAGTAAACGGATGCGACCACGTTTTGCCCGGCGATATCGTCGAGATAATCGCTCATCAAGTACGTTTTCTTTATTGCGCTGTAATCCCCGTAACGATGCGCCACCATGATGTCCTTCGTCAGCCACGGATACAGATGCTTTTCGAGGTCCCAAAAATGGTGGTGTGCGTCAATGACCGGTCCGGTCCAGATATTTTTTTCAGCCATGATGATTCTCCTTAATATGCGCCGGCCGTTGTGCGGACGACGCGCGCATAGGTTCTAGCCCGTGGTTTTCGGGCTGGAAGAGCCGAAATTAATGCAAAGGGAGCCCAGGAGGTATGCAAAGGCGCAACCGGCGAAAAAGTACAGTGCAGCGGTGTAGCCGCCGGTCATGTCCACCAGGAAACCCACGATGATGGGAACAAAAATGCCGCTGGACGTTCCGGCGAAGTTCATTATCCCGCCAACCAAGCCGATTTTATTCTCGGGGGAAAGCATGGCCGGAATAATCCAATACAATCCGCCCCAAAGATGGAAAAAGACGCCAATGGCAAGAACGATTACCGCCATGGAACTATCGCTGATGAAAGGCAATGCCAACAGGCAAACCAGGGCCATGGCGCCGGAAATCCCGAAAAGCAGCTTGCAGGCAACGTTGCGCGGGAGCACACGCTGAAGCATATCCACAAGGTATCCGCTGACCACTTCGCCAATCGCACCACACAGGAAAATGATAAAAGTGGCGTATCCCATGGCCTGGAGGTTCATTCCTCGCCCGTTGGCAAGATAGCTCGGCCCCCATGTAACCAGCCCGAAAAATACCATTGCCCAGCCGATGCGGCCGATAACCATTGCTACCAGGGTTTTCTTGGACAGCACCATATTTGTACTCTGCGTCTGCACTTCCCCTGCGAGCCGTTTCTGTTCGTCAATGAAATCAAGTTCTTTTTTACCCATGCTTTTGTGTTCATGGGGCTTGTCGCGGGCGTATAGATAGACCACAATCCCGGCAACGATGGTCAAGACCCCGATCAGGAAAAATGCGATACGCCACGAGCTGAAAAAGGCGATGAGAGAGGCGACCAGCAAGCCGCCCACGGCGGAGCCGAAAGGAGCGCCGCTGTCAATGAGGGTAATGCCCCTGCCCCTCTCCCGGGGGGGAAGCCAACTGGCGGTGAGTTTACTGGCCGATGGCATGAAAGGCGCTTCAAACGCGCCAAGCCCCACGCGGGTCAGCAACAGGAACAGGCCGTTGACTGCAATGGCGGAAAGGCACTGGAACGCCCCCCATATCACTGTCGCCACTCCGATGACGAGTCTTCCGCCCCACCGGTCCGCAGCTTTTCCTCCGGGGATCTGGCAAAGGCAATATGTCCAGAAAAAGGCGCTGAGGATCAGTCCCTGCATTTTCCCGCTTAACGAGAAATCTTGCGCGATCAGCGGCATGCCGACAGACAAAGCTATGCGGTCGATGCAGTTGATGGTGTACAAGATGAACAGCATGATAATAAAGCGCCATCTGGTCGTCAGCAGTATAGATTTTTTGTTGCCGACGTCTGGAGTATTTGAGTCCACAGACATAACAACCTCCGGAAATATATCTTTTTTTCCCATTTAAAGGTGCAGCGGCATTTAAACGTCCAATGCTGTAAGCAAGAGCAAGCCATGCCGCGACATGGCTTGTCGCTGCCCGGTGTTGGCGAAAGTAACTTTTGCCGTTAATGCTGAAGCGGGTATCTCAGGAGTCGTCCGTGTTAAAAGTTGCTCTATTTCGGCGGGCGTTCGGCAGAAATGCCATAGACAACAATTTTCTATTGCCTGTAACGCCCCCCAGGATCTTCGCCCGGGAACCCGCGTCGGCGGCGGCCTTGAAGAAGTCAAGGAACGGCGCCGCGGTAAAACATCGTGGATAGATTTATGGTGAACGTAGGCATGTTTAGCTCCTTAATTCGGCAATTTCTGCGTCGGTCAGATAGCGGATCCGGCGGTCGCCCAGAATGAAGACCAGTTTGGCGGTCTCTTCCAGCTCTTCCATATTGTCCGCGGCGGCGCGCAGGCTTCGTCCGGTCACGACCGGACCGTGATTGGCCAGGAGAAAAGCGTTGTGGTCGGGCGCCAACCTGGCCAATTCTTCGCCCAGCCGCTTGTCGCCGGGACGGAAATAGGGAACGACCGGCACTCGTCCCATCCGCATCACCACATAAGGGGTGAAGGGCCGGATCGCGTTGCGCGGATCCAGTCCCTCCAGGCAAGATAGCGCCGTCGAATAGGCGCTATGCAGGTGCACCACGGCCCGACACTGCGGATTATGGCGATAGAGGGCCAGATGGAAGCTGATTTCCTTAGAGGGTCTGTCGCCGGAGATCAATTCTCCCTCCAGACCAACCTTCGCCAGCCGGTCGGCGGAGAGTTCCCCCAGGCAGGAGCCCGTCGGCGTTGCCAGCAGCGCCCCGTCCTCCAGCAGCAGGGAAAGGTTCCCGGCCGAGCCGGTGGCATATCCGCGCTGAAAAAAAGAGGCGCCCAGTCTGACCATTTCTTCTCGTGCTTGAACTTCATTCATACGACGAATTCCTGCTGCGCTCTGGCGAAAAAGTTTTCATCCCCGAAATTGCCGGACTTCAGCGCCAGCGAAAGGGGGGCATCGGTCGATCTCACCCAGGGCACGCCGGGGGATATGGTGGGGCCGATATGGAAGGCGCGGATCCCCAGCGTCTGCACCACGATGCTGGAGGTTTCTCCTCCGGCGACGATGAAGAGCCGGAAGCCGTCCTCCCGCAGTTGCCGGGCGACGGAAGAGAAGAGCGCTTCCACCGCCTGGCTGCTGGCCTGCGCCCCCCAGCGCTGCTGGATACGGCCGAGGATCTCCGGCTCGGCGGTGGCGTACAGCATGGGGGCCAGTTTCTCTCCGCTGTGCTTCCGCACCCAGTCGCACAACTCGCGAGCGTAGCCGGCCAGGGCGTCATCTCCCGCCATGCAGCGTTCGACGTCGATGGCGCGGCCGGAAGCCTGCTGCAGATAGCGGGCGACCTGCCTGTTGGTCATCACGGAACAGGAACCGGACAACACGATCGCCGGTCCTCCCTGCGGCGCGCCGGCGGCCTGCGCGTCCTGCGGCGCATCGCCCGTCGCCCACTGGCGCGCCAGCCCGATGGCCAGGCCGGAACCGCCGGTGACCAGCTTCATCCCGCGCAGCGCCTCGCCCTGGACCAGCAGGTGCCGCCCGTTGAGCGCATCCAGCGCCGCGTAGCGAACGCCCCGCCGCCGCAGTTCCGCCAACCGCGCCGCCACCGCCTCCACGCCCCGGTCCATGACGTCCGCCGCGATGACGCCGCACTTCCCTTCGGCCTGCCGCTCCATCAGGCGCGGCAGATAGCTGTCGGTCATCGGAGTCAACGGATGGTCGCGCATGCCCGACTCCGACAGCAGCCGATCCATCACGAACAGATAGCCCTGGTAGACGGTGCGGCCGTTAACCGGTAAAGCCGGGGAGATGACGGTCTGCGTTTCTCCCAGCGCGTCCAGCAACGCGTCGGTCACCGGGCCGATGTTGCCCTGCGCGGTGCTGTCGAAGGTCGAACAGTATTTGAAATAGAACTGGCGGCATCCCTGGACCTGTAGCCAAGCCAACGCATTGAGCGAATCGGCGACGGCTTGTTCGGGCGGACAGGAGCGCGATTTCAGGCTGATGACGGCGGCCTGGGCGTCCACATGGTAATCCTGCGGCGGCACACCGTTGAGTTGCACGGTGGATAGCCCGTTCCCGGCCAGAAAACCGGCAATGTCGGTGGCGCCGGTGAAATCGTCGGCGATGACTCCGAGTAACATTAGGCATCCTCCCATTTTTCCGGCAGCGCGATGTCGCTGAAAATCTTGAAGACGACGCTGTGGTCCTCACGGCCAAAACTTAGGGCGCCATGACTGATAACGGCTACGGCATACCCGGCAGATTCTTCCATAAGCGTCACCTTGTTAATTTTAGTGATTATTTGTTCCACGGTGTTAAATGTAGTTGCTTTAATTGCCATCGGTGGTGACTGACATCACATAAATTAACATCACGTGAATAAAATAGCCGAGCCTGTTCGGCCATGCGAAAGACAACCTAAAATTAATAATTAAAATCAATATGTTATGTTTTCACACTCTGCGGAATAGTGGTGGAGTGTTAAGCGCGGCGTGGTTTACGGCGTGAATTTATGATAATAACTGTCCTTAAATACAGTAGTTATCACAATATTTATCAGATCAGGATAGGGGCAGGGATGATTCCAGTAGAACGTCATCAACAGATTCTGGCGCTGATCGCCGAACGCGGCGTGGTAAGCATCACGGAACTGACCGAGCGGCTCGGGGTATCGCATATGACCGTGCGGCGCGATGTGCAAAAATTGGAGCGGGACGGCCTGTTACTCAGCGTCTCTGGCGGCGTGCGCTCGCCGGAACGGCTGACAATTGAACCGTCGCATCAGGATAAATCCGTTATGTTCAGCCAGCAAAAAGAGGCTATCGGCCAGTTGGCGGCCCGGCAGATCCCGCCCAACAGCTGTATCTATTTGGACGCGGGCACCACAACGCTGTCGCTGGCGCGCCACCTGGCCGACCGAGATGATTTATTGATCGTGACCAACGATTTTGTGATCGCCGCTTTTATTATTGAATCCTGCCAGTGCCGCATGATCCACACCGGCGGCACGTTGTGTCGGGAAAACCGCTCCTGCGTCGGTGAAGCCACCGCGCAGGCGCTGCGTAACCTGTTTATCGATATCGCCTTTATCTCTGCCTCATCGTGGAGCCTGCGCGGCCTGTCCACGCCAAGTGAAGACAAAGTGGCGGTCAAACGCGCAGTGGTCGAAGCCAGCAGCAAACGCATTCTGCTCTGCGATACCTCAAAATACGGCCGCATCGCCACCCATCTGATCACCCCGCTAACGGTCTTAGACAGCATTATTACCGACGACGCCCTGCCGACCGCGGCAAAAGATGCGCTGGGGAAAATGGGGGTGGAGGTGTTGGTGGGGAGGTAAGGAGGCAGTCTTTCTATTGCCATCTTATTTGCCAAATGGCTATACAGAACAGCGTTCTGGCACTATTTTTTGCAATTTTTGATACTATTCAACAACTGCGTGAAGAAAGCATGGTCCTTTTCCTGATGGCGCAAAACGCCAATCAGGCGCTGTGCTGAGCCGATCGCGGCTATATGCTTGAAAACGGTCATGTTGTGCTGGAAGACAGCGGAGCAGCATTACTCGCAAATGAAGCGGTACGCTCAGCGTATCTGGGCGGCTAACCAAATTCAGGCCGGTTTATCCGGCTTGTCGTTCCGATGAAGGCAAAAAGAAAATGACAATCGAGAGTTTATTGGCGCAGCGTATCGCGCCGTTGAAAAGTTCCGCTATTCGCGAACTGCTTAAGCAAAGCAAGATGGATAACATTATCTCGCTGGCCGGAGGGATACCGTCAGATAAATTGTTTGATCTTGAAGGTCTGAATCAGGCAATCCAGTTAGCCATTACCGAACAACCGCAAAACGCCTTCCAATATGGATTAACCGAAGGCAGCCCGGTATTACGTGAGCGCATCGCCGACCTATGCGCGATTCGCGGCGTGAAAACGCGGGCTGAAGATATGGTGATAACCGCAGGTTCGCAGCAGGCGCTGGACTTGATCATGCGCGCGCTGATCGATCCGGGCGATATCTTCGTTGTCGAACGTCCGACCTATCTGGCCGCGTTGCAGACGCTAACGCTGGCGCAGGCTCAGGTGATGTCCGTTGCGTCAGATGAAAACGGCATGGTGGTCGACGATCTGGAAACCCTATTGCAAAAACAGCGCATCAAAGGCGTTTATATCGTACCGAACTTTGGTAATCCCAGCGGCGTAGCCCTGAGTTATGAACGACGCAAGCAACTAATCAAGCTGGCGGAGCGCTATGGCTTTGCCATCATTGAAGACGATCCGTACGGCGAACTGCGTTTCACCGAAGAACGCAACCCAACGCTGTTTCAACTGGCTCAGGAAGAGCTGGGCAATAATGAACATGTGATTTATACCTCCACGTTCTCTAAGATCCTTTCTCCTGGCTTACGCGTCGGCTGGGCGATCATGCCTGACTGGCTGCTGCATAAAGTCGCCATCATCAAACAGGCGGCCGATCTGCATGCCAGTTCGTTATCGCAGAGCGTCGCGGAATGCTATCTGGGCCTGGGACGTTTGGAAGCCCAGATAAAAAAAATCCGCTCCGCCTATAAGGAAAAAAGCGAACTGTTGTCCGGCCTGATCGCCAAAGAACTGGGTGATGTGATGACCTTTAACCAGCCTAAAGGCGGCATGTTCCTGTGGGGCAAGTTCCGGCAGCCGTTTAATACCACCGAATGGCTGAAACAGACGCTGAAACAGGGCGTCGTATTTGTGCCGGGCGAATTCTTTTTTCCGGATACGCCGGACTATTCGACGCTGCGCTTCTCCTATGTGACCGCAACGGAAGAGCAGATGCATGAGGCCGTCGCACGGCTGCGTCGCGCGCTGTAGCGCCGGCACGACAAAAGAGCTAAAAGGCCGCGCATGCGGCCTTTGTTATTTCAAGATCGGCAAATCAATCCGCATCGGTCAGAATGACGTCCAATTCTGCGAACCGGACGGCGTTTCGCCCGCCAGCTTCAGCGTGTTCTCCGGGCGTGAAACCGCCTGCGGGGTAATCTTATCGACATAGCCGGCACTTAAGCGGAAGGTGCTCATCAGTTCAACAAGACGTTTGGCCTGGTCGCTCAAACTGTCTGCGGCGGTGGCGGATTCCTCCACCAGCGCGGCGTTCTGCTGCGTCACTTCATCCAGTTGGTTAACGGCATCATTCACCTGAGAGATCCCCTGAGCCTGTTCGCGGGTCGTCACGCCGATTTCGCTAAGCAGCTCAGCGACGCGGCGTACCTGTTCCACGATTTCCCCCATCGTGGCGCCCGCTTCGTTTACCAAAACGGAACCGTTCTCTACTTTCTCAACGCTTTCGCCAATCAAATCCTTGATCTCTTTGGCGGCGGAGGCGGAACGCTGGGCCAGAGAGCGAACCTCGCCGGCGACGACGGCGAATCCGCGCCCTTGTTCACCGGCGCGAGCCGCCTCTACGGCGGCATTCAGCGCCAGGATGTTGGTCTGGAAAGCGATGCCGTCGATAACGCCGATAATATCGCCAATCTTGCGTGAGCTGGCGGAGATATCCCCCATCGTAGTGACGACATTGTTCACCACATCCCCGCCCTTGGCGGCAGTAGCGCTGGCGGAGTTGGCCAATTCCGATGCCATGTGAACGGTATCGGTATTCTGTTTGATGGTGGTATTCATCTGTTCCATAGACGCCGCGGTCTGTTGCAGATTGGATGCCTGCTCTTCCGTGCGCTGGCTCAAGTCGGTGTTGCCTATCGCAATCTGACCGGCGCCGGTAGCGATGGACTCACTGCTCTGGCGCACTTGATTAACCGTTTGACTCAGGCCGTCACGCATGGCGGCCATCGCCGCCAAAACGCTGGTGGTATCGCGCGCGCGCAGTTGAACGTCCAACGCCAGGTTGCCCTGCGCCACCTGTTGTGCGATTTCAACCGCATAAGTCGGCTCGCCGCCCAACAGCTTTTTAATCCGGTGGGTAATACCCCAGGCGACCAACCCGCCCAACAGCGCCGCCAATGCCGCAATGCTCAACATTAATGAACCCGCCGAGGTTGCTTGGTGTTGCGATGCGTTGGCGGTCTCGATGGTCAGCGTGGTCTGATAGTCGATCATCGCATCCAGAGCGTCAAAAATGCCGTTTTGCGCATCACGCAATTCACCGAACAGCATGCCGCGCGTCTCCTCAATATTTCCCGACATCCCCGTATCGATCGATTTGTTTACCGTCTCAAGATAGGACGGAATAAGTTTTTCCAAATTTTGCGTCCGTATCCGCGCTTCCGGTGAAATCGTGCGTTGCCGAATTTGTGCAAACAATTCGCTGTTGCGCTCCCGCAATTCAACGATGCGTTTTTGTTCTCCTTCCATTTCCTGCCGATTATCCATCAACGCAATGTTTCTGATCACGCGGGACATGGTGTTGATGTTGTCTTTAACCTCCTGCATCAACAACAGGTTATTAATACGCACTTGCGATAACTGGATATTGCCGCCCAGATCGGCCAGTTGCATACGGCCGAATATGGAGACAAGACAGCCAATCAGGATGATCAAGGCAAAGCCCGACCCCAACATGGTTCCCAGTTTCATGTTTTTTAAAATATTCATAATTTTCCTTGGTATTGAATATCCGCCGGCAAATCCTCTCGCCGCGATATATTTTGTTTGATTTTTTTCAATGATGAGCTAAACAAGCTGTTATTAAATGCTTGTTATTGCAGGATTCACTCACCTGCCGATAAACCCTGATGCCTAGGCAGTAAGTGAATAAGTAGTATATGGGGAGGCAAATAAATCTATTGTCGGATAAATGCGCGAAAACAGGCCCGATTGTCGCCATACAATAGCAATAGACTTCGTATGTTAAATCATTGATCGCTATTAGCTATTGTTTGGATCATTACTCTTAACCTGGCGATCCTCCCTGCCAGCAGCGAGGATCACCGTTTTGTCACCATTCCGTCATTTAACAGTTATTTTTCTGTCATGCGCCCGTGTCATGTTACCTCCCGAATAAAAAAGCGCTTTCTGCTCAAGCCAGGTTTAATTCCAGGAGACAGGCATGCTTAATCCGACTATTCGTAAAACACGTGTCATTAATAAAACAATAACATGTGTGGCCTTAGCGCTGGCGTGCAGCGCCAATGCGCAGGCAGTGACCGAAATCCCTTTCTGGCACTCAATGGAAGGGGAGTTAGGCACCACGGTTAATTCACTGACGGACCGTTTTAACCAATCGCACAGCGATGTCAAAATTGTCCCGGTCTATAAAGGCAACTACGAACAAAATCTGGCCGCCGGGATCGCCGCTTTCCGCGCCGGCAACGCCCCCGCGATTCTGCAGGTTTATGAGGTTGGCACCGCCACCATGATGGCCAGCAAGGCCATTAAACCCGTCTATGAAGTTTTCAAACAGGCGGGCATCAATTTCGATGAATCCGTTTTTGTTCCCACGGTTTCCGGTTATTACACCGACGCCAAAAGCGGCCATCTGCTGTCACAGCCGTTCAATAGCTCCACCCCCGTGCTGTACTACAACAAAGACGCCTTCAAAAAAGCCGGCCTGGATCCGGAGCAACCACCTAAAACCTGGCAGCAAATGACCGAATACACTGCGAAACTGCGTGCGGCAGGCATGAAATGCGGCTATGCCAGCGGCTGGCAGGGTTGGATCCAGATCGAAAACTTCAGCGCTTGGCACGGATTGCCGATAGCGAGCCAAAATAATGGTTTTGACGGCACGGACGCCGTACTGGAGTTCAACAAACCGACTCAGGTTAAGCACATCCAACGGTTGGAAGATATGAACAAGAAGGGGGATTTCTCCTACATCGGGCGTAAAGATGAGTCCACGGAGAAGTTCTACAACGGTGAATGCGCCATGACCACCGCCTCTTCCGGTTCGTTGGCGAATATCCGCCAGCGCGCCAAATTCAGTTATGGCGTCGGCATGATGCCGTATGACGCCGACGTGCAAGGCGCGCCGCAGAACGCCATCATTGGCGGCGCCAGCCTGTGGGTGATGAACGGCAAAGACGACGCGACCTACAAAGGCGTCGCCGAATTTATGCAGTTCCTGGCACAGCCTGATATCGCCGCGGAATGGCACCAGAAAACCGGCTATCTGCCTATCACCACCGCCGCGTATGAATTAACGCAGAAGCAGGGCTTCTACGATAAGAATCCGGGCGCGGATATCGCAACGCGCCAGATGCTGAACAAACCCCCATTGCCGTACACCAAAGGTCTGCGTTTAGGCAATATGCCGCAAATCCGCACCGTGGTGGACGAAGAACTGGAAAACGTCTGGACCGGTAAGAAAACCCCGCAACAGGCTCTGGACAGCGCCGTCGAGCGCGGCAACGCCCTGCTGCGCCGTTTTGAACAGTCGACCAAATAAGTTGACCGCTTTCCTCTCCTTCCCTTCATGGGGAGGAGAGCGAAATAACCCCGCCTGGCATTCCCGGTTTGAGGACGCCCAGGCGGGGTTAAGCGGTCGCCTTTATCAGCAACGAGTTACCACATGACATCATCCCGTCCTGTTTTTGGCTGTAGCTGGTTACCCTATGCGCTGGTTTTTCCTCAGCTGCTGATCACCCTCATTTTCTTCATCTGGCCTGCCGGTCAGGCGCTGTGGTATTCGGTGCAAAGCCTGGACCCGTTTGGGTTGTCCAGCGAATTCGTCGGGTTGGAGAATTTCAGGCAGCTATTCAGCAGCAGCTATTATCTGGAATCTTTTTACACCACGCTGGTATTCAGTTTTCTGGTGACCGGTTTCGGCCTGCTGATATCTCTGTTTCTGGCCGCACTGGTTGACTACGTTCTGCGGTTTAGCCGCCTGTATCAAACCTTGCTTATCCTGCCGTACGCCGTGGCGCCCGCGGTTGCCGCCGTCCTGTGGATGTTTCTGTTTAATCCCGGACTGGGTTTGATCACCCATTTTCTGACGGCGCTGGGCTATTCATGGAACTACGCGCAAAACAGCGGACAGGCGATGTTTCTGGTGGTGCTGGCTTCGGTCTGGAAACAGATAAGCTATAACTTTCTGTTTTTTCTGGCGGCGTTGCAGTCGATTCCCCGCTCATTGATTGAAGCGGCGGCCATTGACGGCGCCGGGCCGGTACGCCGGTTTTTCAATCTGGTGCTGCCGCTTATCTCTCCGGTGAGCTTTTTCCTGCTGGTGATCAATCTGATATACGCCTTTTTCGATACCTTCCCCATTATTGACGCCGCCACCGGCGGCGGCCCCGTCCAGTCCACCACTACGCTGATTTACAAGATTTACCGGGAAGGTTTTGCCGGTCTGGATCTTTCCAGCTCCGCGGCTCAGTCGGTGGTGCTGATGTTATTGGTTATCGGATTGACGGTGATTCAATTCCGCTTTGTTGAACGGAAGGTGAACTACCAATGATTGAAAATCGTCGCGGATTGGATATTTTCAGCCACCTGATGCTGGTGGTCGGCATTGTCGCCGTACTTTTCCCCCTGTATGTCGCCATTGTTACCGCCACGTTGGATAACGAGCAGGTGTTTCAGACACCGATGACGCTGATACCCGGCACCCGCCTGTGGGAAAATCTGCGGATCGTCTGGCAACACGGCGTGGCGAACAACACCACGCCCTTTGGGCTGATGCTGTTTAACAGTTTCGTCATGGCGCTGGCGATCACGCTGGGCAAAATTACGGTGTCCATATTATCCGCCTACGCCATCGTCTATTTTCGTTTTCCGTTCCGGAATCTGTTTTTCTGGATGATATTTCTCACGCTGATGCTGCCGGTAGAGGTGCGCATCTTTCCTACGATAGAAGTCGTTTCCCAATTGCACATGATAGACAGTTACGCCGGGCTGACGTTTCCGTTAATGGCATCGGCGACGGCGACCTTCCTGTTCCGGCAGTTTTTTATGACGCTGCCGAGCGAACTGCTGGAAGCATCGCGCATTGACGGCGCCGGCCCGATGCGTTTTTTCTTCGACATTGTTCTGCCGCTGTCGAAAACCAACCTGGCGGCGCTGTTCGTCATCACCTTTATCTACGGCTGGAACCAGTATCTGTGGCCGCTGCTGATTATCAGTGATGCGAACCTGGGAACGGCGGTGGCCGGGATCAAAAGTATGATCGCCTCCGGCGATATCGCCACCCAGTGGAATCAGGTGATGGCGGCGATGCTACTGACGATGCTGCCGCCTCTGTTAATCGTGCTGCTGATGCAGCGCTGGTTCGTTCGTGGTCTGGTTGATAGTGAGAAATAACACGTTATGGCATGTTTAAAACTTCAGTCCGTTACCAAGTCATATGACGGCAAAACGCAGATTATTCACCCTATCGACCTCGATGTGAATGATGGTGAGTTTATCGTGATGGTCGGCCCTTCCGGCTGCGGTAAATCCACGCTGCTGAGGATGGTTGCCGGGCTGGAGCGGACAACCAGCGGCGATATTTATATTGATAACCAGCGGGTTACCGATCTGGAACCCAAAGATCGCGGCATTGCGATGGTGTTCCAAAATTACGCGCTTTATCCCCATATGAGCGTTTATGACAACATGGCTTACGGCTTGAAAATTCGCGGGTTCGGCAAAACGCAAATTCGCCAGCGGGTGGAAGAAGCCGCGCGCATTCTGGAGCTGGCGCCGCTGCTGGATCGTAAACCGCGCGAATTATCGGGCGGGCAACGTCAACGCGTCGCGATGGGGCGCGCTATTGTGCGCGAACCTGCGGTATTTTTATTCGATGAGCCCTTGTCAAACCTGGACGCCAAATTGCGGGTACAGATGCGGCTGGAATTACAACAGCTGCATCGGCGCCTGAAAACCACCAGCCTCTACGTAACGCACGATCAGATTGAAGCCATGACGCTGGCTCAGCGCGTGATCGTGATGAATAAAGGCGTGGTCGAACAGATTGGCGCCCCGGCGGACATTTACCGCCGTCCGGCATCGCTGTTCGTCGCCAGCTTTATCGGATCGCCCGCCATGAACCTGTGGCCGGGCAAAATCAGCGATGACGGCTGCCGGTTTGAAATCGGCGACGCCTTAGCCTTGCCGCTGCCGACGGCGAAATCTCAGTGGCGCGGGCGCAAGTTGACGCTAGGGGTAAGACCGGAGCATATTCAACTGACAACCGGCGAAGCGGGCGGCATTCCGCTGCAGGTATCGACGTTGGAACTGCTGGGCGCGGATAATTTGGCGCACGGGCGGTGGGGTGAACAAAATGTGATTGTTCGCCTGTCCCATGAACATTGTCCGGCGGTGGGGTCGACACTTTGGCTGCATCTGCCTGGGTCGTCATGGCATTTGTTTGATTCGCAAAGCGGATTACGGGTGGAATAATGATAACGCTATGGCCTTATCCGGCTATTGTCGCCCATCGCGGCGGCGGTTCACTGGCGCCGGAAAACACATTGGCCGCGATTGATGTGGGCGCCAGCTTCGGTCACAAGATGATCGAATTTGACGCCAAGCTATCGCAGGACGGTCAAATCTTCCTGCTCCATGATGATACGCTTGAGCGCACCAGCAACGGCTGGGGGATCGCAGGCGATCTGCCGTGGGACAGACTGACTTCGCTGGATGTCGGGAGTGGGTACAGCAAAAAATTCGCCGGCGAACGGCTGCCGCTGTTATCGGAAGTCGCGAAACGCTGTAAACAGTATGGCATGGCCGCCAATATCGAAATTAAGCCGACCACCGGTCATGAGCAGGAAACCGGGCGTCAGATTGCCCTTGCGGCGCGTCAGCTATGGCAGGATCACCCCATTGCGCCATTGTTATCGTCGTTCTCGGCGCCGTCGCTGGAGGCGGCCCGACAGGCGGTTCCCGAGCTGCCGCGCGGCCTGCTGCTGGATGAATGGGATGAGGATTGGCAAAACCTGACCCGCCGGCTAGAGTGCGTATCTATTCATCTCAATCACCATTTACTGACGGCGGAACGGGCGGCGTTACTGAAAGCCGCCGGGCTGCGCATTCTGGTTTATACCGTCAACCAGCCAGAACGGGCCAGAATATTGCTCAACTGGGGCGTTGACTGTATCTGTACCGACCGGATAGATTTAATCGGGGCGGATTTTGCTACCGGCTAAAATCGGCCCATTCATCTCTTTCCAGCTAGGTGCCGGTTATTAAGGACGAGGCTCAATGCCCCCATTTATTAGTTCTCTCTGGCACCAAATTTTTCTGTCTTTACCGCTATTTATTCTGATTGCGCTGGGTTACGGCCTGATCCGCTATGGAAAATGGCCGACGACCATTACCGATGGCATGAGCCGTTTTGTCTTCTCGGTGGCGATGCCGGCCATGTTATTTCGCCTGATGAGCGATTTCTCCAAACGTCCGATGGTTGATGCCCGCCTGCTGATTGCCTTTTTCGGCAGTTGTCTGGTCGTTTTTATACTCGGCCGCGTTGTCTCACGTAAAGTTTTTCATCTGGATGGCGTTTCCGGATCGATTTTTGCGCTGAGCGGCATCTTTTCCAACAATGTGGTGCTTGGATTGCCGATTGCCGCGCTGATGCTGGGTGAAGAGTCGATACCTTCCGTCGCGCTAGTGGTGGTGTTTAACGGTCTGATCCTGTGGACGCTGGTGACGGTTTCGGTGGAGTGGGCGCGCAATGGGGCGCTTTCTCTGCAAGGCTTTAGCAAAACCGCGCTGGGCGTGCTGAAAAATCCGCTGATTATCGGCATCCTGTCCGGTACGGCATTCAGCCTGACCGGTTTTCCCCTGCCGTATTATGTCGACCAGCCGCTAAGCATGTTGGGGCAGATTGCCATGCCGTTATCGCTGATTGCCCTGGGAATGGGGCTGGCGGAATACCAGATCCGCGATGGCTTGCAAATCAGCGTCGCTATTTGCTTCATCAAGCTGCTGGTGCAACCGCTGGTAATCTGGGGCATCGCGATAGCGATAGGCCTGCCGGAAATGGAGACGCGAGCGGTCGTATTGCTGGGCTCAATGTCCGTGGGCGTAAACGTGTATCTGATGTCGCGCCAGTTCAATGTGCTGGGCGGTCCGGTCGCCACCAGCCTGTTGGTGTCGACGGCGCTGGCTGCCTTGACCACCCCGCTTATCCTGACGCTGATGGGCGTGCGTCTTTAAATCCGGCAGACTCAGCCGCTAAGAGGCTGGCGGCTGCTGAATGGAGGGCGTCGTCTGCTGTATACGCTTTTGCTGCTGTTGTAATTGTTGCTGCTGCTGTTGCTGCAACTGACTGTTGCGCTGCTGTAATTGCTGATTCAATTGTTGTTTCTGCAACTGTTGATTCTGCTGCATGCGTTGTTGTAACTGCTTCTGACTATTGATGCCGTTTTCATACTGCTGCTGTTGCGTCGATGGCGCCTTCGCCGTGTCGGCCTGAGTAACCAACGGCAGTGAAAACAAGGCAAACAGTAATGCCGTCAGCGTGATTGTGTGCTTCATTCGGTCCTCCATGGCACGGAATGTGCCAAACCGTATCGCTATTCGGAACCGCCTATATTCTCGGTCCCGTTGATATATAGTGTAATCGCTACGAACGGAAACGTCGTGCAGAGTTATCTGCATTCTGTGTCCGTCAGGCTTTGGGCCGCCCATCGGGAATGGTATATACTGCGGCGGAATTTTTCTTTGCGATTGAAGTTATCTCATGTTTCATATTGCGCTCTATGAGCCACAAATAGCGCCAAATACCGGCAATATTATCCGCCTGGCGGCCAATAACGGCTGTACGCTGCACCTGATTGAACCGCTGGGCTTTGATTTTGAAGAGAAGAAGCTGCGCCGGGCCGGGCTGGATTATCACGATCTCGCCAACGTCAAGCGTCATAAAAATTATCAGGCGTTTCTGACGGCGGTCGCAGGACAGCGTATCTTCGCCTGCACCACCAAAGGCAGCCGCCCTTACGATCGGCCAGACTATCAACCCGGCGATGTTCTGTTGTTTGGTTCGGAAACCGCAGGCCTGCCTGACGATATCCGTAACGGCTTTGCCGCCGATTTCCGCATTCGCATTCCCATGCAGCCGGAGTGCCGCAGTCTCAACCTGTCCAATGCCGTCGCCATTATCAGCTATGAAGCCTGGCGGCAAAACGGCTTTGGGGGACGAACCTAGTCGGTTAAGGTTTTTTTCGTGGCGGATTAACCAGAAAAATG
Organism: Brenneria goodwinii; assembly: GCF_002291445.1. NCBI lineage: Bacteria > Pseudomonadati > Pseudomonadota > Gammaproteobacteria > Enterobacterales > Pectobacteriaceae > Brenneria > Brenneria goodwinii. The sequence goes on from NZ_CP014137.1 coordinate 4,030,595, forward strand.
ACCTCCCCGCGATAGTAGGGGGAAGCCGCAAGCCGCCGTTGCCACTTTTTGTCCCATTTACCGTGCTGCACCAAGCCCAGCCGAAAAGGGATCGTCAACTTTTGCAGCGCGGGCAGGTAGTCGGCATAGTGGGTTACGGTACTGCGCACCTGATAGGTTTGGATCACCAGTTCGTCAATGCTGTTGCGCAACCGGTTCAACTCGGCCACCTCGCCGGTTTTCGACCAATCGAGTAGCCCGGTGATGCTAATCCGGCAATCTTCCGGCAATCTCTGCCGTAATTGTCGTAAAAACGCCGCATATCCCGCCAGTTGATAGCTTTTAGCGTCAAAATCTATCTGAATACCCCTGACCTGATTACCGTGGCGACGCCAACTTTCCTGTAGCTTCAATATGCGGGTAAGGTGCTCATCCGACAGCGACAACGTCGTCAGCCGATAAGACAGCCATAGGGATGTAACGCGTAACTTGCTGGCGGGGATCCCCTGACGCAGAAAAACCACTTTTCCCTGGCGACGAGCGATCTCCCCCTGGTGCAGATAGAGCGTCTGCGCCTGATGCAGCACGCTCTGCGGTCGAACAGCCGCCCATAGCCAGAAGGCCTGATATTGCGCGGCGTCGACGCCGCCGGCCTGGGCCGACGCGCCACTTCGCAACGGCAAGACCAGGAGTATTATCCAGGCTACCAGTAATACTTGAGCTTGTTTGCCCACAGGCTGCCTTTAAACTCGGTTTTCAACTGGGTAAACCAGGATTTACGCGTCGCTTTACTGATATCCTGCCCGCCGCAGTCATTGAAACCGCTGGGCGCATAGCAGTAGACCGCCCGGTAGAGCGCATAGCTTTTATCTTCCGGCGGCGCGTCAGGAGCGGCGATAACCCGCATGTATCCATCCAACCGGTTATACTCCGTACCTTTGAACTGTGTCGGCGCGTTGATTAACTCATCCAGCATATTGCTCTCCCCCCAGTCAAACCCGACGGTATCGCCGGTGCGCAGGAAGAACTCGCCGAGACAGTTAATGGAGCGGGCGTCATTAGGCCGCTGATTCAGCGTGTTCACCACGCTATCCAACGCCGGACATTGATATCCTTCTTCCGTATCGCCGCCGTCCCAGTCAAAAACGGTCAGGTCGTCCAGGCTCCAGTCCATGTTTTCCGAATCTTCCAACGGCGCAATGTCTTTTCTGAGCGCGCTATCTTGCAGATAGCCGGCATAGTCCGCGTGCGTCAGCGACTTGGTTAATAACGTATGCAGAGCGATGGCCCGTTCTTCATGGGTTTGCCGCGCTCCCGTCTGCTGACGCAGCAGGTCGGCGCTGGCGCTGACTTTCAACACCGCGGAACGAAAGCGCAGGTTTTTAACCGGACTATCGGCGGCGAATATCGCTTCCGGGCGTCCGGCCTTAGCCAGCGTTTCGGCCAACGCCAGTTGCAGGAACTGCTGCTGGGTATATTCGGTGTTCAGGGACAGCAGGCGACGCCAATGCATTTCCGCTTCATTCCACCGGGCCTGCTGCTGGAGCGCCTGACCACGCAACACCTGCAGACTAAAACGCGTGGCATCGGTGAGATCCCGCTCGTTAGTCTCCGCAACGCCGTTCACTACGGCGGCATAATCTTTCAACCGATAAAACTGATAGGCGGTCTGCAGATAGTGATATTCGTTTTGCATCCCCGCCTGGTCGAACAGGGTCTGCTGAGCCGCCAACTCTTCGGCGGATAATTCCGGGAAACGCCCCCAGCCGCCGTGAACTGCGCGCAGCCGTTTAAGATCCTGCACCAGCACCAACAGCGGACTATCCGGCGCGATGGTAAAGGTTTCCCGCTCCAACAGTTTGTTGTCGATCTCATCGCTTAATGCCTGTAGATCGCCGGCATTGTCGGCACGGTCCAGCACCTGCTGATAAATTTTGGGTAACGCGTTCAGATCGCCAAGGATCCAATATGCCCGACGGTAGAGTCCCTGCGCGGAGTCAGCATACAACCCCTGCGGATACTGCTTCAGATAATCATCGATACGCCGTATGGCGGACGCTGCCGCGTTCTTATCGGCTTTGCCGGCATCGAACATATTGTATTCATCCAGGGCGGACTGCATCGCGGCGTTAATCGCCACGCGAATCAGCATATAACGAGATGTTTCAGCAACCCACGGTTGTCCGGCCTGGGTCAGCGCCTGAAAACCGTTGTTGTCCTGCTCGAACGCCCCCTGATAGAAAGCCTGGGTATTGATCAGGTAACGCTTAAGTTCGCCCGCATGCCCTTCATCCGGCAGACGGCCAAGCTCAGCGGATAACGACGATGAGGAATAGTCCGGAGACAGGATGATTAAACGCGCCAGGGCAAGCGGCGTGCGCTGGGCATCGGTTAGCTGTTGGTCGGCCAGCAGCACATCAAAAAAGTCTTCGACAGTCGCCAGATCGTTGGATATCTGCCGCCCTTCGCCATCGTTGGACGTCAGCGTAGCGAATTTTTCCTCTACGTCAGACGATAACTTCAATTGACGGGCTTTATTTAACAACGTGCCGCCACCCGCGACGCTCTCCGTTGAAGCCTCATCCGCCGACGGCGCCGGGCCTTCCGTCGCCACCAAACCCATAACGCGATAAGCGGTGAACGGATCGATACGTGAACGCGTCTGGTCAGGAACAGGCTGAGGCACCGGCAGGGCAATATGTTTGCGACTGCTCTGCAGCAGCATCAGATTGGTTCTGGTGTCGTTATCAGGCAAAAGGTAAGGAAATGCCGGCATTCCGCACTCAGCATCAGAAAAACCGCAAATACCGTCAGCGGAGCTAAAAGCGTGGCAGCTAAAAAGCGTGGTCAGTAGACCTGCCAGCAAAGTTAGTCCTTTCATGTACATATTCCTGTTGAATTAAATTTCCGGCCATATTGGCTGCCGGTTGGCTGTTGTTCCCGCTATCACTGGGGATTGCGCTATCCCAGCGTCAATAAGCTTAGCCTATCGATTCAGAAAGATACGGCGGGCGCTGATACTCAGCACCCGGAGAGGATAAAGCAGGAAGGTTTAACCTCAGGTTGATGACAACCCCATCGCGGTAAGCCCGAAGCACCCGGCGCGGTCAACGGCCTGAGGTTATTGCCGTTTATCGTTGATGTAATGGTAGCCAGATAACCAGCCGTAATCCACCCAGCGGACTATCTTCCGCTTTCACCCAGCCCTTATGCTGCGCGATCGCCGTTTCTACGATAGCCAGCCCCAAACCGGTGCCGCCCGATTCCCTATCGCGGGCTTCATCCGTACGGTAAAACGGCCGGAAAATCTGTTCCCGATCTTCCGGGCTGACGCCTGGGCCGTCATCGTCCACTTTGATGGTGATCCCTTGATTATCAACGGAGAAGGCGACCTCGATATGGTGGTGAGAATAACGCAGCGCGTTGCGGACAATATTTTCCAGCGCGCTGTCTAGCGCGGAAGGATTGCCATACAGCGTCCACGGACCGGGAGGATAAGGCACATCCAGCGTTTTCCCCATCTGCTCCGCTTCAAAACTGGCGTCATCCAACACATCGCTCCACAGTTCATCGGCGCGGATAAATTCGCGGGTGAGCTCGTTCTTATGCTGATTACGAGACAGAACCAGCAGGTCGTTGATCATGCTGTCCAGCCGCTGCGTTTCGGTCTCAATACGGTTTAGCTCATTGCCTTCCCCCTGACGCCTGCGCAGCAGCGCGGTGGCCAGTTGCAGGCGGGTGAGCGGCGTGCGCAGCTCGTGCGAAATATCAGACAACAGCCGCTGTTGCGCCGTCACCATACGCTCCAGCGCGCTGACCATCTGGTTAAAACTGACCCCGGTCGCCAGGAATTCCTGCGGGCCGGCTTCCAACTCAGGATGTTGACGCAGGTTGCCCCGCGCCACTTCGTCCGCCGCATATTTCAGCTTACGCGCCGGTTTCGCCAGACTCCAGGCCAGCCATAACAAGAGAGGCGAGCTGATCAGCATGGTAAAGATCAACAGTAATAATGGCCGGTCAAACAATAGGTTAATAAAATCCGACTGCGGACTGCTGGCCGGGCGAATCAGGTAAAGCTGGTAATTATCTTCGCCATCCCGGATAGAGAAGGGCCCCAGCAACTCAACGCGGCCATATTTCTTTTTTTGCGGATGATCGGCATTGTCGGACAGGCCGATAAAGTTACGCACAATTTGCGTTTCATTTTTCTGCGCGCCGAGCACGCGCCCTTCGCTGGTCACCAGCAAAAGACGCTGCCCCGGCGGCGCCCACTTTTCAATCACCCAGAACAAGCGCAACCACCAGCGTAAATCGTTGGCGGGGGTATTCGCCAGATCGGCTTCGATATGTTGCTCCAGCATGATCCCTTGCCGCTGCTCGCTTTCCAGCAGAGCCGTCAACTGGCGTGAATCAAGCTTGGGCACCATCAGTACCAGCATGAGTACCAACGCCAGCGTCAGCCAGAAAATAGCGAAAATACGCGCAGTCAGGCTATTAATCATGCAGCAGACACCATCAGGTAACCCCGTCCGCGCAACGTTTTAAACCACGGCAAACCGTCTTTGCGTTCGGGTAATTTACGGCGCAGATTAGAGATATGCATATCTATCGCGCGGTCAAATGGCGTAAGCCGTTTCCCCAAAACCTCCTGGCTAAGGTGCTCGCGTGACACAACCTGACCCAGCCGCTGCGCCAGCAGATACAGCAGCGTGAATTCGGTGCCGGTCAGATCCAGCACGGTTTCATCAAAGCTGGCTTCCTGCCGGCCGGGATTCAGCCGCAGTCCGTCAACTTCCAGCGTTGGCGCGCCGCTTTCGCCGGACTGTTGCTGATCCGTCCAGTTTGAACGCCGCAAAATGGCGCGAATACGCGCCACCAGTTCACGGTCATTAAAAGGCTTCGGCAGATAATCATCCGCGCCTAATTCCAGGCCGAGAACGCGATCCAGCTCGCTACCGCGGGCCGTCAACATGATCACCGGGGTTTGATGCTGCTGACGCAGTTCTTTCAACGTATCAATACCGTTTTTCTTCGGCATCATGACATCCAGCAATAGCAGGTCAACGGTGCTATCCAATACGCTTAACGCCTGTTCGCCATCGTAGGCGACAACGACGTTAAAACCTTCCATTTCGAGCAATTCTTTCAATAAAGACGTTAGCTCTCTATCGTCATCAACCAACAGGATCTTGTTCATGGTTTCTCTACCTCCAGGGGCAAAATACGTCATAGATTAGCGCTATTCCATGACTTTACGTAGTTTTACATCCTCTGACGCATGTTTGCAGCAAGACGATTAGACTCATATCCATTGATTCACAAAACAGCACGCCAAACCGGGGAGTTATTGATGCCGCAAGTCACAACGTTATCTCTTGCTTCACTGCTGATGTTAAGTTCTTTCACTACATTTGCAGCAGGTTTTGAGAGTGTGTCTGCGAGTAATTGGCATCATGATGACTCTGCCACGAAACAATTTTCCGGTCAGCAAGGGATGTTTGACGGTGTGAAGTTAAGCGAGCAACAGCGGCAACAGATGCGTGACCTGATGCATCAGGGCCGTCAGGACTCCCCTGAGTTTAACGCTGAAGATGTTGAAGCCATGCATAAGCTGGTTATCGCGGAGCAATTTGATGAAGCCGCTGTCCGCGCTCAGATAACCAAGATGATGCAAGTGCAAATTGAGCGCCAGGTTCAAATGACCCGCGTTCGCAACCAGATGTATAACCTGCTGACGCCGGAGCAAAAAAATATTCTGGATCAGAAACATCAGCAGCGAATGAAAGAGATGCGGCAACAGGTTTCAATGCTTAATCAGATGTCGGCGCAATAAGCGGGCATCACCGAGTAACCCTGAGTAGTGTGTAGTTCGAGTAATACCTGTAGTAGATATACCCTGTTTTCCTTGCCATAGACACCATCCCTGTCTTTTGCCCTCCATGATGGAGGGCTTTTTTTTGGTAGTTCATCACGGATTAGCGTGAACCAATAGAAAGCTGCGATTAAGAGATCAAAGCGGCATTTCCCGGTGGAACGGTTAACGATGATGACGGCGTTGAATTGAAGTGAATGCAAATAAAAAACAACCCCAATAACCCTAAAAATATTGCCACCCGGAGTTATTAGGGTTATTGTCGATTTTATCGAAGGGCGGCGGGGCAATAGGGATGGATTTACCAATAGGCACGGTAAAAAGCATCAGGAAACAAGCGGGAATTTAATCCCTTCCCACCTAAAGAGGCTGAATTATGTTTTATCCCATTGCAATCGAAGCGGGTGACGACTCTCATGCATACGGCGTGACAGTGCCAGATCTGCCGGGCTGTTTCTCTGCGGGTGATTCGCTGGATGAAGCAATTACCAACGCCAAGGAAGCAATAACCGGTCATCTTGAACTGTTGATTGATATGGGCCAGGATATTCCCGCCGTGTCGTCTGTCGGTAAGTTGGCGAAGAGGCCGGAGTATGCCGGTTATACCTGGGCCGTTGTTGATATCGACGTAACCCGGCTAATGGGCGGCGCGGAAAAAATTAACGTCACACTGCCGAAAACGCTTATTGACCGCATTGATCGCTGCGTAGCGAGTAACCCGGAATTCAAAAGCCGCTCAGGGTTTCTCGCGCAGGCCGCGTTAGAGCGCATTTCGTCCATTCGGTAAGCGGCATCGTCCCTATGAGCGTGAGGAGAAAATAAAAGCCTTCACCCTCCGCGCCCCTGAATCATTCGGGGAACGGCTGGCCATTGCCGCGGCTGAACGCCAGATTGCAGTGAACGCCTTTATGGATAACGCGCTCACAAAGGCTGAATAAGATCAGTTAGTTGATAATCCCAGTTCTTTAGAAATAGCCTCAGCGGTCGCTTTTAACGGTTTCAACAGTGTTTCCTCGCCAATCTGTTGCAATTTTACCGTAGAGAGGGAAATGGAAACGGCATAGCCAACACGCTGATGAATATCAAACACCGGAACGGCAATACAAGACACTCCCAGCTCATTCTCTTCCCGGTCCATCGCCATGCCTGTCGCACGAATCTGCTCAAGCTCCTTATACATAGCCTGGAGATCGGTAATCGTGTTGCGTGTCAGCGACTTGATTTCATCCTGATGACTCAGCCAATAGTCGGCAATGTAATCAGGCTGACCATAAGCCATATAAATTTTCCCCATTGCCGAACAGTACAACGACAAATGCTGACCAATATAAGCACGGGTACGGAGCATCCCCGTGGTTGGCTCCAGTTTGTAAATCATGATGGCGTGATCGTTTTCCCGAGTGGAGAAATTGACGGTTTCGCCGGTGGCAAGATTCAATGCCTCCAGATGCGGCGCCGCAACATGGATAATATTGAGAGAGGAAAGCGCCTTTTGACCGACGGCGATAAATTTGGTGGTTAAACGGTAGCTACCCGGTGCGGGCGCCGGCGTCACATAGCCGCAGGATTGCAGCCCCTGCAATAGCCGGTGCACGGTGCTTTTGTTTAACTGCGCCAGCTCTGAAAGGTGAGCCAACGGACATCCATTCGGGTAATTACTTAGGATCTCAATAAGTTGGAGTCCACGAAAAAGGCTCTGACTTCCAGCGGGTTTCTCTTTGGCGAGTTCCGTATCTTTCATTATTTTATCCCCTTGTATAACGGTAATTGCGCAAGGTTAACGTAAAGTGAGGTCCACGATAAGCGATACTCACACAGACGCGTGTCCCAATTTTTTCGCCGCTATCTCTCTTTTAAGCCACCGGTATATCTCACCCTCAATCCACTGTCACGCCCCTTTAAAACATCTCTTTCTGTGCGCATAGGGAATTGTGTTCCTCATCACACTAATGAAAATATTTTAATAACATGTTGATATTCTTATTTTTTTAAAATCTCAACGGCTTTGACTTGTAAAAAAATGACCTGTATTATTTTTGAAATCAGATATCACATATTGAAATTTAAAGAACAAAAAAAATACAACCCAGGGATATGTTTCAGGAGAATCCGATGAAAGTCACCTTTGAACAGTTAAGACAAGAATTTGAGCGCGTGCTGATAGCCCGTGGCGTAGAAGCAGAGACGGCATTCGCCTGTGCAACCATGTTCGCCCAGACAACGGAGTCCGGCGTTTATTCCCACGGCGTGAACCGTTTCCCACGGTTTATTCAGCAGTTGGAAAATGGCGACATTATCCCGGAGGCCAAGGCGACAAGGGTACAGGCGCTGGGAGCGATAGAACAGTGGGACGCTCATCGCTCCATCGGTAACTTGACGGCAAAGCAGATGATGGACCGCGCCATTGAGCTCGCAGACAAACACGGCATCGGTTTGATTGCGCTGCGTAATGCCAATCACTGGATGCGCGGCGGCAGCTACGGCTGGCAAGCGGCGGAAAAAGGCTACATCGGCATCTGCTGGACAAATTCCATTGCGGTGATGCCGCCGTGGGGCGCCAAAGAATGCCGCATCGGCACCAACCCTTTAATCGTGGCGATTCCGGGCAGTCCCATCACGATGGTGGACATGTCCATGTCGATGTTTTCTTACGGTATGCTGGAGGTGAATCGTCTTGCCGGGAAACAGCTGCCCGTTGACGGCGGTTTTGATGACGACGGCAACCTGACCCGCGAACCGGGCATCGTAGAAAAAAACCGCCGCATCCTGCCCATGGGTTACTGGAAAGGTTCTGGTTTATCCATTGTGCTGGATATGATCGCTACCCTGTTGTCTGACGGCGCTTCGGTTGCCGAAGTCACTGAGGACAATACGGATGAATACGGTATCTCTCAAATCTTCATTGCCATTGAGGTGGATAAGCTGATTGACGGCGACAGCCGGGATGCCAAGTTGCAGCGCATTGTCGATTATGTAAAAAGCGCCGAACGCGCCGATCCCGATGTCGCCATCCGGCTGCCCGGCCATGAATTCACGCAACTGCTGGCAGATAACCGCCGCAACGGCATCACGGTTGATGACAGCGTTTGGCAAAGAATCCGCTCACTTTAACAGAGAGGAGCCGTCTGATGATCAGCGGACACATTACTCATGACAATCCTTGCGCGCTGCCGCAAGCGATCCAGCGCGGTCTTGAATTCCTGCGCACAACCGATTTTAGCCAGCTACCAACCGGCGTAGTAGAAATCGACGGCCGAAAAATTTACGCACAAATTCTGGATCTGGAAACACAGCCGAAAGAAAATAACCATCCCGAGGTCCATCGTCGTTATATTGATATTCAGTTTCTGGCCAGGGGTGAAGAAATTATTGGTTTTGCCGCCGACACAGGTAACAACGTCATTGCTGAATCATTATTAGAGGAACGGGATATTATTTTCTATCATGACATGGAAAATGAATCGCCGTTAACAATGACACCCGGTAGCTATGCAATATTCTTTCCACAGGATGTACATCGACCGGCCTGTATTTATCATCAGCCGGCAATGATAAGAAAAATTGTAGTTAAGGTTGCGCTGACGGAAATAAATTAATTTATCTAAACGTCTATTCCTGCCGGCAAGATTAGCTCAGTCGGTTAAAAAATGGAAAAGGCTCTGAATTCCATATCGGTGATATGATAATCCCGAAAAAAATGGAGTAAAAAATGTCTGACAAAGAAATCGCCTTTATTGTCGGCGCCTATCCGTGCGCGCCCAGTTTCCACCAGAAAGATGAAGCGATGGAAATAGAGTTCTGGCGTAAATTATCCGATATTCCACATATTCGTGGTATTGAACAACCCTGCCTGACCGACCTACACCCCTATGGCGATGACTTTCTGTTTAAACATTTGCCGCAAAAATGGGAAATAGTCGTGACCGGCGTGATGGAAACGATGCGTCGCCGCGCCCAGACACCCGCGTTTGGTCTGGCATCGGAAGATGAAGACCAGCGTCAGGCCAGCCTGAATTACTATCGCCACGTACTGGATAAAATCAATCAGACCAACGATCGCTTCGGCGCAAAAAAAGTGATCGCCCTTGAGCTACAGGCCGCGCCATTAGCCAAATCAACCGATGTCACCGCCGCCGCTGCCTGTTTCCAGCGTTCGCTACAGGAGTTGCTAAGCTGGGACTGGCCCTGCGAAATCATCATTGAGCACTGCGATGCCATGAATGGCATCCAGCCGCGCAAAGGTTTTCTGCCGCTGAACGAGGAACTACAGGTTTTAACCACCGTTAATCCGCAGGCTAAAACACGCGTGGGAATCGCCATCAACTGGGCGCGTTCGGTGATAGAAACGCAGAGCACTGCTACGCCGTTCGAACATGTACAACAAAGTCAGCAAGCGGGTTTGCTCAAAGCGCTGATGTTCTCTGGTACTACGCGCAACGGTCCTTATGGCGAATGGCAGGATTTACACGCGCCTTTTGCGCCATTCCCGAATGCCAAAGCCGGCTGTCAGGCGTCTTTAATGACCGTTGAGGCCGCCGGGGAGTTATTCCGACAGGCGCCGTTATCCAGCTTAAGTTTCGCCGGCATAAAACTGCTGGAGATCGATCCGTCCGCCGATGTACAACACCGTATCGCCATTATTGAAGACGGAATTAATGCATTATTAAAAGCCCAGCCTGACTCATAAAATTTTAATGTAATAAAAAGATAAAAATAATTAACGAGCGATAATTTAATAAATTATTCATTCATCTGCCGACGGCCAGTTTCACAGAGTGCCCTTTCTGCATAGCAGAAAGAAAGATTCTTCACATTATTGTGAAAGATATTTTAATAATAATGATTAAGGCATGACGTAAAATGAACATAGACTCAAGTACCCTACAAACGAATATTCCCAAAGAACGTTGGCTGAGGATTATCCCGCCAATCCTGATCACATGTATTATCTCTTATATGGATCGCGTGAATATCGCGTTCGCCATGCCGGGCGGTATGGATGATGAATTGGGAATTACCGCATCGATGGCAGGTCTGGCGGGCGGTATTTTCTTCATTGGTTATTTATTCCTGCAGGTTCCCGGCGGAAAAATCGCCGTACACGGCAGCGGCAAAAAATTTATCGGCTGGTCGCTGGTAGCCTGGGCGATTATTTCCATCCTGACTGGCCTGGTAACCAACCAATACCAGTTATTGGCATTACGCTTCGCGCTTGGCGTTGCCGAAGGCGGGATGTTGCCCGTGGTTCTGACCATGATCAGCAACTGGTTTCCCGATGAAGAGCGGGGACGAGCCAATGCCATCGTCATTATGTTCGTTCCGATTGCCGGGATGATAACTGCCCCGCTGTCCGGCTGGATCATCGCCGTTATGGACTGGCGCTGGCTATTTATCATCGAAGGATTGCTATCGGCTTTTGTGCTGATTTTATGGGCATTCACCATTAGCGATCGCCCTCAGGCAGCACGTTGGATATCGGACGCGGAAAAAAACTGGCTGATTGATACTTTGGACAGAGAACAACGCGCGATTGCCGGAAAAGCCGTGAAAAACGCCTCGCTCTCCGCGGTCTTGTCCGATCGCACCATGTGGCAACTCATTGCGCTCAACTTCTTCTACCAAACCGGCATTTATGGCTACACCCTGTGGCTGCCCACCATTCTGAAAGAACTCACCAACACCGGCATGGAAAAAGTCGGGATGCTGGCCATCCTGCCTTTCGTCGGCGCCATGCTGGGCATGTACATCGTTTCACTGCTGTCTGACCGGACAGGCAAACGCAAGCTGTTCGTTTTCCTGCCGTTATCCGGTTTTGCGATTTGCATGTTCCTGTCCGTGACGCTACAGCAGCATATCTGGTGGTCTTATGCCGCCCTGGTGGGTTGCGGAGTCTTCCTGCAAGCCGCCGCCGGTGTGTTCTGGACGATTCCCGCCAAACTGTTCAGCGCTGAAATGGCAGGCGGCGCACGCGGCGTGATCAATGCTCTCGGTAATCTTGGCGGATTCTGCGGTCCTTACGCCGTCGGCCTGCTGATCACCTATTACAACAAAGACGCGGGCGTTTATTGCCTGTCAATCTCACTGGCTATCGCCGCCATCCTGGCACTGCTTCTGCCTGGGAAATGCGACCAACTGCCGGTGTCCCGCCCCCAATTACAAACGAAACGAACCACATTCTAAGTAATTAATCGCGTGGCTGCGGCGTATTGCGGCCACCAGCAAAGGTGACAAAGATGGAATATTGGTTAGGTATCGACTGTGGCGGCACTTACCTAAAGGCCGGGATCTACGATAGCCAAGGGCGGGAACAGGGAATTAGCCGCCAGCCGTTGCCGGTTATCAGCGATCATCCCGGCTGGGCCGAACGCGATATGGACCAGTTATGGACAGCCTGCGTAGAAACGATCGCCGCTGTTTTGCAGCGGTGCCGGATCAACGGTCATCAAATCAAGGCGATCGGCATTTCCGCTCAGGGTAAGGGATTATTCCTGCTGGATAAACAGCACAGGCCATTGGGCCGGGGCATCTTATCCTCCGACCGCCGGGCGATGGATATCGTCCACGACTGGCAGCATGACCACATACCGCAGCATCTTTATCCCCTTACGCGACAAACTTTGTGGACCGGTCATCCCGTTTCTCTGCTCCGCTGGGTTAAACAGCATCAGCCGGAACGCTACCGGCAGATTGGCTCCGTCATGATGGCGCATGACTACTTACGCTTCCGCCTGACCGGCCGGCGGGGCTGCGAAGAAACCAACATTTCCGAATCCAATCTCTATCACATGGATAAAGGCGCTTATGCGCCGGAGCTAGCCGATCTGCTTGGCATTGGCGAAATCACTCCCGCCCTGCCGCCTATTGTCGGCTCTGCACAGGTATGCGGTGAGGTCACCTCGCAGGTGGCCGCGCTCACCGGTCTGGCGGCGGAAACGCCGGTCGTCGGCGGGTTGTTTGATGTGGTGTCCACCGCGTTATGCGCTGGCTTACATGATGAATCAACGTTAAACGCCGTGATGGGAACCTGGGCGGTGACCAGCGGCATCGCTACCGAAATACGGACGAATGAACCCCATCCTTATGTTTATGGACGCTATGCCGATGCCGGACGCTACATCGTTCATGAAGCCAGCCCGACCTCATCCGCTAATCTGGAATGGATAACCCGTCAGTGGGGAACGCCGGATTTTAACGAGATAAACCATGCCGTCGCCAGTCTTCCCAAAGCGGGCAGTGAGGTGATGTTCCTGCCGTTTCTCTACGGCAGCAACGCCGGGCTGGAGATGACCGCCGGATTTTACGGCTTGCAGTCTCTCCATCGTCGAGAGCATTTGCTACAGGCCGTTTATGAAGGCGTTATTTTCAGCCATATGACGCACTTGAAGCGAATGCGTGAACGTTTTCAACAGGTTGATACGCTGCGGGTCACGGGCGGCCCCGCACAATCACGGGTATGGATGCAAATCCTGGCCGACGTAAGCGGACTACCGGTTGAACTCCCCCAGGTAGAGGAAACCGGCTGTCTGGGCGCGGCGCTGGCGGCCCTGGTCGGCAGCGGCGTTTACTCCAGCTTTACCGAGGCGCAGCGCCACCTGCAGCCCGCGTCACAAATCATTGAGCCCGATCCCGTCGCGCAGCCCGCGTATCAAAAAAAATTAATTCATTATCAGTATCTTATTGAAGCATTGCAGAGTTATCACACTCGTTGTGCTTCCCTTACCCCCGCAAGGAGTGATCAATCATGAGCCGACCATTGCTGCAACTGGCACTGGATCATACGGATCTGGATGCCGCGTTATTGACCGCCGCAAAACTCAAAAAGCATGTCGATATTATCGAAGCGGGCACCATTCTCTGTATCTCAGAGGGGTTGGCCGCCGTTCGTAAGCTGCGTGAACTGTGCCCGGAACATATTATCGTGGCCGACTTAAAAGTCGCCGATGCGGGTGAGACGCTGGCAAAACAGGCTTTTTCCGCCGGGGCGAACTGGATGACCGTTATCTGCGCCGCGCCTATCGCCACCGTCGCCAGAGCACAAGATGTCGCCTCGCAATACGGCGGGGAGATCCAGATCGAGCTATTCGGACGCTGGACGCTGGATGATGCGCAAGCGTGGCGCAATCTGGGCGTAAAACAGGCGATTTATCACCGGGGACGCGATGCGCAGGCGAGCGGTCAGAACTGGAGTCAGGATGATCTGAAGACCATGTCCGCCCTGACGGAGCTGGGGATTGAGCTGTCCATTACCGGCGGGATCACGCCTGCCGACCTGCCGTTATTTAAAGATATTTCCGTACAGGCGTTTATTGCCGGGCGCGCACTCTCCGATGCCGAAAATCCGGCCGCTATCGCCACCGCATTCCACCAGCAAATAGACGCTATCTGGGGTAAACGCGCATGAGACATCACCCGCTCGGCATTTATGAAAAGGCGCTGCCTAAATCACTAAGCTGGCCGGAACGACTAGCGTTGGCCAAAAGCTGTGGTTTCGACTTTGTTGAAATGTCTGTTGATGAAACGGATGAACGTCTGTCCCGATTAACCTGGAGCACGGCGCAGCGGGCATCGTTAGTGTCGGCGATTCTGGAAAGCGGCGTGACTATTCCCTCAATGTGCCTGTCAGCCCATCGCCGGTTCCCCTTTGGCAGCCATGACGAAGCCACCCGTGAGCATGCTCAGAAAATCATGTTACAGGCGATCCAGTTGGCCCGCGATCTCGGCATCCGCACGATTCAACTGGCAGGTTACGACGTCTATTATGAACAACAGGATAGCGGCACACGGCAGCGCTTTACCGAAGGGCTGGCATGGGCGGTAGAAAAAGCCGCCGCCGCGCAGGTTATGCTGGCGGTCGAAATTATGGATACGGAATTCATGAACTCCATCTCCAAATGGAAAGAGTGGGATCGCCAGCTTTCCTCCCCCTGGTTTAGCGTCTATCCGGATATCGGCAATCTGAGCGCCTGGGGAAATAACATCCCGCAGGAATTAGCGCTGGGGATCGATCGTATCGCCGCCATTCATTTAAAAGACACCTATCCGGTAACCGCCACATCCAAAGGCCAGTTTCGCGACGTTCCTTTTGGAAAAGGCTGCGTTGACTTTGTCGGCCTATTCCAGAATTTAAAAAAGCTAAATTACCGCGGCGCATTCCTGATTGAAATGTGGACGGAAAAAGCCAGCGAACCCTTGCTGGAGATCATCAACGCCCGGAAGTGGATTGAAGACCGCATGCAGGAAGGAGGTTTCATATGTTAGAACAACTGAAACAGCAGGTATTGGAAGCCAATCTGGCGTTACCTCAACACCATCTGGTGACCTTTACCTGGGGGAATGTCAGCGCGATTGACCGTCAACAGGGGCTGGTGGTGATCAAACCCTCCGGCGTCGAATACGATGAAATGGGCATTGATGACATGGTCGTTGTCGAACTGACCAGCGGCAAGGTGGTTGAAGGAAATAAAAAACCGTCATCCGATACCGCTACTCATTTAGCCCTTTATCAACGTTTTGACGGTATCGGCGGCATCGTGCATACCCATTCGCGGCACGCCACCATCTGGTCGCAGGCCGGGCTGGATCTCCCCGCCTGGGGAACGACGCATGCCGACTATTTTTACGGTTCAATTCCCTGCACACGCCTCATGACCGAACGGGAAATTGCCGGACAATATGAACGGGCAACCGGTGATGTGATTATCGAAACCTTCGTGAATCGCGGCATCGATCCTCTCCAGGTGCCGGCAGTGCTGGTAAATTCCCATGGGCCTTTCGCCTGGGGTAAAAGCGCCGCCGACGCGGTACACAATGCGGTTGTGCTGGAAGAGTGCGCCTATATGGGGATTTTCGCGCGCCAGCTTATGCCGGGGCTCCGCGACATGCAACCATCGCTGCTTGATAAACACTATTTACGCAAACATGGCGCTAACGCCTATTACGGTCAACATTAATTTTCCTGACGGTTTCCCCCTATCTCCACAAAGCGCGGGAAACGGCCACGTGAAGGTGGCCGTTTCTCCTGCACATTAGGCGCTCTGCGCGGCGTTTTTCCCGGCGATGCGGCCAAAGACGATACAGTCGGTCATGGCGACGCTGCCGAGCCTGACCGCGCCATGTACGCCGCCAACCGTTTCGCCGGCGGCGTACAAATGGGGAATGGGCTTCAGATCAAATCCGATCACCTGAGCATCCTGGTTTATCGCCAGCCCGCCCATGGTGTGGTGCACCCTCGGCCACAGACGCGCCGCGTAAAACGGCGGCGTGACGTTTGGCGCCGCATCCTCGAAAATCATACAGTCGAGGTCAGGATCGCGGTGCTGGCTAACGAATCCGTTCCAACGATTGACCTGTTCGACAAACGCCGCAACCGGTATATCGTACGCTTTCGCCACCTCTTCCAACGTGTCATACGCCTTTAGCGAGCCGTTCTTTAATGCGCCTTGCAACTGTCCGGGATCCACCATATTGGTGGTATTGGTCTTATCCGCCATGATAACGGCGGGATGGCCCAGTTGAATAATCGCATCGGCCCGCTCTTTACGGTTACCCGTCTCTTTAAAGAAGCGCTTCCCGGTAGCAGGATCAACCATCAGCCCATAACCGACGACGCGTTCAACGAACTGCGGGATATAGCCGAATCCCTGCTCGTCCGGGCTGGTCCAGGGGCCCAGTTGGATCCAGTCCATCTGGGTATCCAGCGCGCCTATCATGCAGGCCGCCATAATCGCCTCGCCGGTTGCCCCCGGATGATTGGTGGAAGTGAACGCCTCGGTCAGCCTGGGATCGTACATCTGTCGTAACGCCACGCCCTGCGAGAAACCGCCGGATGCCAGCACCACGCCCTTTGTGGCGCGAATGTAGGCGATATCGCCGGACGCCTCGTCCGGGAAGCGGTATCCGCGTCTGACCTCGGCGCCAATCACGCCGCCGTCCCGATCGACAATCAGCCGCAGCAGTTTGGTTCTCTGCTCAATAACCGCGCCCAGCTCTTTGGCCTTCTGCTGCTGTTTCACGATCAGGCCGGAACCTGAACGCTGCGCCAGTTGATGCGCCCGTTTCACGGAATGACCGCCGTGATAGTTGACGACGTTAAACTCCGCGCCGATGCTCTGCGCCCACTCAAGGGCTTCTACCGAATGGTCGGCCACCGTTCTGGCCAGTTCCGGATAATTGAGCCAGTTACCCGCTTTCATCATGTCCTGATACATCAGTTCCGGCGAATCCTGGATCCCCAGCTCTTTTTGCATTTTGGATCCCGCGGCGGCAAGATCCCCGCCGTTAAGCACGGAGTTCCCGCCCAGCAGCGGCATTTTGTCAATCACCAGCACGCTAGCCTTGGCGTTACGCGCCTCAATAGCGGCCGCCAGCCCGGCAAACCCGGTTCCGACAATCAGGACATCCACCGTGGTATCCCACTTCTCCGGCGCCGATGCGGGGACAGGCACCGCCTGCGCCGTCCGGGACAATGCCGCCCCTCCCAGAGCACCAATTACGATGCCGGTTGATTTTAGAAAATGACGACGACTCTTCGGATCATCTGTTGGCTTGTTACTCATTGGATTATCTCCATGTCCAGAAACCGTAAATCACAATAAAAAGCGGAAGATACTCGGGATAATGCGAACGATGAGGCAGGTGATGAATGCAAGACTAAGCACCTGTTTACATTTCAACACAAAGCATGCGGGTTAAACGTGAGTCCCTTCGCACTGTCGTTATTGGCTCAGCGCGGCGGAAGAAGCGGCGGCCACGAGGCGACGGAAACCTCGCGGCGCGAAAGGAAAGGAGAGAAGGATGGCGAATAACGCCCGGCGGTTTACTCAGCGTTGCGATAACGCAAACGCCATGTCAGCAACAGGCCGCAGATCCCCAGTATCGCCGCCGCCAGATAGATTGAAGCAATACCGGTATAGCCCATCAGCACCCCGGCGGCCGGACCAACCACCCCCAGCGAAAGATCGAGGAAAATGGTATAGGTGGCCAGCGCGCTTCCCTGGTTCTGCGGCGATACCACTTTGACCGCCACCACGCCCAGCGCCGGAAAAACCAATGAGAAACCGGCGCCCGCCAACAGCGCGCCCAATTCAGCCACAAACGGCTGCGTCGCGCTCCACACCAGCAATAAGCCGGCGATCTCCACCACAAAGCAGACCAGCGCCACGCGTAATCCGCCAAAGCGGTTAATGCTATTCGGAAACAGCAGGCGAGTCCCCACAAAGGCGCAGCTAAAAATCGTCAGCGTCAGTGCCGCGCCCTGCCAATTTCTGTCGGCGTAAAACAGCGTGATAAAGGTTGCGATCACCCCAAAACCTGCCGACGCGAAGGCGAGAATCATGCCATAGATCCAGACTCTCCCCAGCACTTCCTTAAACGGGATCTTCTTGCCCGGCGTCACCGCTACGCTCGGTCGCCGCAAAGCAAAGGCGATAGCCATTGCCGCTACCAGAATGATGACAATCGACAGCAGTTCCAGGCCGCCGATATGGCTTAGCCACACGCCCAGCGGCGCGCCGATCGCCATGGCGCCGTAGGTGGCGATGCCGTTCCACGAGATGACCCGTCCGATATAGCGCGACCCCACTATCCCCGCGCCCCATAAGGTTGCGCCGGTGCCGGCAAAACTCTGCCCGGCGCCAAGAATTAAACGCCCAATGCACAGTAGTAGTAATGCAAGGGTTGGAGAAGCATCATTCCAGGCGGCCAGAAGATAAAACACGCCGCTCAGCAAGGTGCCGGCCAACCCCAACACCACCACCTTTTTGGGGCCTTTCTCATCGGCATAGCGCCCGGCATGGGGCCGGCTCAGCAAGGTGGAAAAATATTGCAGACTAATCACCAATCCCGCCCAAAAAGCGCTGTAGCCCATGTGATCATGAACATAGCCGGGTAATACCGCGATCGGCAAACCGATGGTCAGATAGCTGGCGAAATTGAAAATAACGACGGACACAATACGTAAATTCAAACGTAATGCACCAACAGCAGATTCTGGTGGAGACGAAACAGACATGAGGCCTTTTACTCACTATCACACTAAATAATTCGAGTTGCAGGAAGGCGGCGACGCAGCGAATCCCCGGGAGCTTACACCAATAAGTGACCGGGGTGAGCGACAAATCTGCCGGGAGCAGATTTGAACGCCGCTAGCGGCGGCCCCAACGGGCGAGGCCCATGGATGGGCCGAGTAACAAAGCCAACGCACATGCGACTTGAAGTATGACGGGTATAAACGTCATTGCTTAAGGCAAAAACATTAACCACAGCTCGCATTGAAGCGTTCAAGTATAAACAAGCGTTTCCCGGCTTTCACGCTCAAATAATGCTAAAAAGTAACGGGAGTCATTATTAGTTTGTGCATTCAAAAGGATGCGAATTGGCGATAAACCAGAGAAATCGTAACGTTCTCATCTTGTTGGTTATAATTAAGCTAGCCACGCAACATCAAATCCAAGCACAGGAGAAGTTCAATGCCAGTACCGGCAGACAAAGAGCGTCACGCTCAGCCGGCCCCCACGGAAAAAAAAGAGGGCGAATCACCACAACAATCTCGAACCCTTTTAAACCGCAGCAAAAGGTGGGCGGAACGTATTCAGGCTATCCCCAGCGTGGCGCATATGATCCGTGCGGGAGAGCGTTTTAATGACCGGATGGGAAACCAGTTTGGCGCCGCGATCACCTATTTCTCCTTTTTGTCCCTGATACCCATCTTAATGGTGTCCTTTGCCGCCGTCGGTTTTGTGCTGGCTTCCAATCCGGACCTTTTGACGGAGTTGATTAACCGCATCGTCAACAGCATCAGCGATCCCAATCTGGCGAACACGCTGAAAAATACGGTGAACACCGCTATCCAGCAGCGTACGACGGTCGGGATCACCGGGTTACTCATTGCGCTGTATTCCGGCGTCAGTTGGATGGGAAATTTGCGTGAGGCGATCCGTGCGCAATCGCGCGATGTCTGGGAGCGTAACCCGCAGGATGAAGAGAAAATCTACTTTAAATACACCCGTGATTTTTTATCCCTGACCGGGCTGATGATCGCGTTGATTTTTACCCTGTTCCTGACCTCCGTTGCCGGCACCGCGCAGAATATGATCGTCAGCGCATTGGGGTTGGAGGGCATTGAATGGCTGCGTCCGGCGCTGACTCTGATTGCTTTATCGATTTCGATTCTCGCCAACTACTTACTGTTTTTATGGATCTTTTTTGTATTGCCGCGGCATAAGCCGAAACGTAAGGCGCTATTCCGGGGAACGTTACTTGCCGCCATTGGTTTTGAAGCGATTAAGTTTGCCATGACCGTCTCGCTGCCCAAGCTGGCAACCTCGCCCTCCGGCGCCGCCTTCGGTTCGGTTATCGGGCTGATGGCCTTTTTCTATTTTTTCGCCCGGCTGACGCTCTTTTGCGCCGCCTGGATTGCCACGGCGAATTATAAAGGCGATACCTCGACGGACCGTAACGAACAGCCGGACAACGCGCAGTAACGATCCAGAACAGGAAGCAAATCCGTCTTTATTGAAAGATGAAGAGGATATCGACATAGTCTCAATCGACAGTATTAATACTACAAACAGGAGCCTCTATGCCGTACGTCAATATAAAAATCACCCGTGAAGGCGCAACCGCCGAACAAAAGAAAACCCTGATCGCCGGCGTGACCCGGCTTCTTGCCGATACGCTGGGGAAAAACCCCGCCACCACCGTCGTGGTAATCGAGGAAGTGGACACCGATAACTGGGGGATCGGTGGGGAAAGCGTCACCGATCTTCGCAAAAAATAGCCGCCCGGCCCAGATCATCACCGGCAAAATGGATCGGAGCGATCTTTGTTTTCCGATCCATATCATAAAAAAATAAAACATCATTTCAACGCTATTGACTCAGCGTCTCGTTATGTTGAGACTGACGGTAATTCCTGCGTTTTACTGACTCCTTATTTTTCAAACAGGCCAGCGTTGATGACAACTAACAACATCGCCGTAATCGGCGAATGCATGATCGAACTGTCGCAAAAAGGCACGGATCTGAGCCGTGGATTTGGCGGCGATACCCTGAATACCGCCGTGTACATTGCCCGTCAGGTGCAACCCGATGCTTTGGGCGTGCATTACGTTACCGCACTCGGAACCGATAGCTTTAGTGAAGAGATGATCGCCGCATGGCAACAGGAAGGGGTACAAACCGACCTGATCCAGCGGCTGGATAATAAGCTGCCCGGTTTATATTTCATTGAAACCGACGACAGCGGCGAGCGCACATTCTACTACTGGCGCAATGACGCCGCCGCCCGCTATTGGCTTGATAACGCGGATGCAGAAAAAATCTGCCGGGAACTGGCGCATTTTGATTACCTCTATCTAAGCGGTATCAGCCTGGCGATCCTGAACGCCGAAAGCCGCCAGCGCCTTTTGGCTTTATTGCTCGCCTGCCGCGCCAATGGCGGTAAAGTTATTTTTGACAACAACTATCGCCCGCGTCTGTGGCAAAGCAAAGAAGAAACGCAACAAGCCTATACCGATATGCTGTCCTGCACCGATATCGCGTTCCTGACGTTAGATGATGAAGATATGCTGTGGGGAGCCAAACCCGTCGCCGAAGTGCTTGCGCGCACCCATGGTTTGGGCGTGACGGAAATTATCATTAAGCGCGGCGCGGATTCCTGCCTTGTTTCGCAACCGGGGCAAGAGTTGATCGATGTCCCCGCCGTGAAACTGCCGAAAGATAAAGTGGTGGACACCACCGCGGCGGGCGACTCCTTCAGCGCGGGCTATCTGGCCGTGCGCCTGAATGGCGGCAGCGCGCAGGAAGCGGCGCGGCGCGGACATCTCACCGCCAGCACGGTTATTCAATATCGCGGCGCGATTATCCCACAGGAAGCGATGCCGGTTTAAGCGCGAATACAACATCAATCAATAAAGGCAGGTCGTGGTTTACGCGCCTGCTTTTTTATATTCTCGTAACCTGTCGTAGTAAATAAAACAATTAACATAACAGACTAAGAACAATAATTATTAATTCATTGCCAGGTAATTATATAAAAATAAATTAATATTTTCACTAAGCATTATTCTTTTATTTTTCTGATAAAGAAGTTGAATATATTTATCAGACAGACATAATACGTGCCATTAGCAAAGCGCTACGACGTAGAGTGTGTAATACGGCCCGCACGGATATGCGAATTGATGAGGACATCAAAATCCACGCTCTACAAATTTAGCGATACATGCTTGTAAGAAAATTGGCTATTCATAATTTAATGGATTGAAAAGCCTTCCACAGGACAAGGAAATAATTAACCGAAGGAATTGGCTATGTATCATAGTGATTTGATAATTCGTGACATGCAGGCTGGTAAACTTATGGCGCTTCAACTTGAAAAAGCGCTTTCAGGCGTCAAGGTTCAGGTTCTTGAACAGGCCGATAAAATTGGTGATGGTGCTACCCGCTTGTTATATTACCTGTCATGTTATACCGACAATTATCAGGATATTTGCGCAAAACTGAAAGTAGAAGACATCAGATTTTTTGATGGTCTCCAGCAACTTATTAAAGATAGAAACATTATCTTAGAAATGTTCAAGGTTTATATTGAGTTACTATTTGAGAATAAAACGCCACAACAACTTGAGTATATCAAACGTTTATTGATGAAAGCCAATGTATATATTTCCACTAGTACTCTCACTAATCAGGCATTTGCGTTGGGGATAACGATGGCAATTTGTCTGGGGTTTAATGTTAGCATGCATATTCGCAGCAGGGTCGGTAGCGTATCTGGAGCGGCTGCCGGAGGCCTCGGGATTTACGGCATCATTCAGGATGCCGCAGACAGTGCCCAACGGCTACAGATGATGAGTTCCGTGTATTATCAGGCTCTGTATTTGCGAAATTTAGAAATGATGTACTTTTTAATTGAGCCCATCTTTATAAAATCCAGCGCGTTTAAAACAAATATTTTATCGGATGATGATGTAGCGAAGACCATCATTAACATGGTAAAGTGATCATGATTAACTTTCTGAAGCAGTGGTTAAAATCTCAGGCTAAATATTTTTTCTGGACCTATATTCCGATACTCCTAACGTTGATATTTGGTATGTTCATGGTTAATTATTTCCGTGATATTGCCATACTTGCCATTGGGTTATTCTATTTCGGATTGCTGGTCCTTGTTTTTTTTCTCAGTAATTAAGTCTATGTCTACTCCAACCCACTGTGGGCGGACAGACGAAACGGTTGATGTGGCAAGCCACATAATTAATATGGTGCGATAATCATGATTGATTTCTTAAAGCAATGGCTTAGAGCGCAGGCATCATTTTTCTTTTGGACATATGTTCCATTAATTATTACTGTAATTTTCGCCATGCTTATGGTTCATCATTTCCCTAGTATTGCAATTCCATTAATAGGAATATTTTTTGTTTTAATGGCGATTTTTGTTTTTTGGATTAAGCGACCTCGCTAACTATTTAACTTTAAAAAGGAAATCTTGTATGTCCACCCCGGCTCATCTTTGGTTAACAAACGAAAACGGATCGCCTATTGTTGGCGGATGCTTAATGCCGACACGATTAGGTTCAATAGAATTACGTTCAGTAAGCCATAATGTCACTATTCCTGTAGATCCTAATATGGGGAAATTAACAGGGACAAGAGTTCATGCGCCGATTACTATACAAAAGGAATTCGATCAAACAACACCTGTGCTTTTTCGTGCACTATGCCAGGGAAGAACGCTTAAGTCTGCAACGATAAAAATGTATCGTATTCTTGATGCTGGCGTTGAGAGTGAGTATTTTAATATTCTCCTTGAGAACGTAAAGATAACAGCAATTTCACCCTCTTTGCTTCCTAATGGAATGACCAGCACCCATCTGGAAAATATAGAATTACGTTATGAAGCTATCACCTGGAAACACACCGAGGGTAATATCTTATACAGAGATGCGTGGAATGAGCGCATAACGGCTTAGAATCTATTCCATAGGACTATTTCATTTTTCATTATTACCTTGGCAGTGATTGAATAAACTCTATTGCGTATTTTTGTGCGCTGTCCGTTGCCAAACTGGCCGCGCCAATCACCGCCCACAGGAAGCGATGCCGGTTTAACACGCGGCGAAATTGCGCATCTGGTCATCAATTCCACCAGTTGAAAGTTCCCCTGCGCGGGAAGGGAGCAGATCCGGCGTTTTCAATGGGTTAGTTCCTCCCCCTGACAAGGGCTGTCTCTTAGTCACATTTTTATGCGGACTTGGAGATAGTTTCGTGCGCCACAATGCCGCTATGTCTATGCTATGTCGTAGCACGCGCCCGACATAGGGGGCTCAAACGCCAGCCCCCTATGAACCCCGGCTTCCGGCTAAATTATGTCGCTGCGCGATGCCTTCGGAATCGGATCGCTCTTACCGAACCGCCAGTGACGCGTTCCCGACGCGGCACTGGCTTGAACCGCATCCCTGCGGTTCATTCGGGAGCCCTCCGCTTCCTCAGCATAATTTCTTACGCCGGGTAACGGCAAAGTCCCTCATAGCCCCTACATTTGTGTATAAGAGACTGCTGACAAAGCCCCTAATATACCTCTGTCATCCTTCACGGCCCCAGCGCGGTCATTCCCGCAGTAGTAGGCGGGAATCTCCTGCTGAAACCGTAAACAGCCATTGGCTGATTCCCGCCTACGCGGGAATGACGGGTTTGGGAAGGTTTGTCATCAACCTCCGGCCGCTTACGCGGCCTTATATTAAAGGTTACTGCGCGGCGGGCGCTGCCGCTTCCTCTTGCGGTTTGGGCTCTTCCTCGGCGGCCGCCGGCGTCATAATTTGGCTATAGGCCGCCTGAAGCTCCTTCATATGAGCCTCCGGCTCGCCCTGCTGCTGTATCAACATCAGAGTGGCGTCTTGCGACAACCACTGATGCAACTCCTGATTCAGCGCATCCAGCGTCAGCCCAGATAAAGCCGTCTGCCGTAATTTTTGGTACTGTTCCGGGGCAATATCCACCACGCCGTTTTGTTGCGAGCGTAAGCGCTGCTCCATTAGCACATCCGTACTGGTGCGGGCATAGGTGGCGAATAGCTTGCTCAGTTCATCGGTTTTACGCGCGATCAGCCCATCAAATTCCTGCTGTGTCAGCCCGTTATCCCTCAGCGCCGCCAGCTCCTGAGCCAAAAACGTCATCGCCGGCGTCACGCTGTCAATACCGGGAATATCCATATGAATGGCGCACTGCGCGCGGGTATAGAAGACGTTACAGTTGAAACGGAGGTTATTGCCCTTCTGCGAACTTTTCTTCAACGCCTGCTGCACATGCCAGAATAGGGCTTCTCTTGCCAAATCGCTCTGCCAGTAACGAGCCAACGCTCTATCGTCCCGAATGGGGTGCCACGGCATATCCCACACCAGCGACAGCGTGTCTTGCTGCGCGTTCTTATTGATCAGACTAATGGCCTGGGGCGGTAATGGGCTTAACGTCGGCACCGGCGTCGGATCTTCGCGTTTCCCCTGTAGCGATGAGAACGCTTTACTGATTTGTTCAACGATACTGCGGTGATCAACATGACCGACGATATAGAGCGTCATGGCGTCCGGGGTATACCAGGTTTTATAAAACTGCCGCAGCGGCTCGCTGCTTAGCGGCGGGGTGACCTCCTGGCCGGGATCGTGGGCCAACAGCGTGGATCCCTTCAGCCGATAGCGCCAACCGGGATCTTGCGGGTTGACCGGAAAGGTCGCCACCCGATCGGGCCCGTTTAACGCCGTGTTGATGCGTTGATCGTTGATATCTAACTGACCGACCGTTTCCGATAGCCAATTCAACGCTTCTTTCAGCAATTCCGGCCGATTATTCGGCAAACTCAGGTTGTAAAAGGTGAAGTCATATGACGTGACCGCCGGCGGCAACGTCCGCCCGCCCTCCTCTGCCGGTGTCCACAAAGAAGGCAATTGCGCTGCCGAAAAGCTATCCCCGGGGGTTAACGCCAATCGGGGAATAAAATGGGCGAATCCTGATTGCTGAGTATTTTCAGCCAGAGAACCGGTATTCACCATCAGACGTAACTCGACCCTGTCGCCCGGCCGTTGCGGGGTCGTCAGTAACTGCCAGGTAAAACCATTATCAAGTTTCCCCTGCTGCCAGGCAGGATCGGGTTGTAGTGTTTCAGCCTGCACGTTGCTGCCGGCAACTGCCAGCAACATTCCACCAACTAAAAGTCCAATTTTGGTGCCCTGCATGTGAACCCCTACTTAATAACTATCCAGATTGTTGTTGATAATAATAGCGGCCTTGCGCTTGCCGCCAAAACACTCTCATGAATACATCACGGAAAATGGGAATGGCGAAGTGTACCATCCCCTTGGACCACGCGCTTTCATCTATGTCACTCCAACCGACTAAATAATGTTCAAAAAAGGGAAATATTGATATTAAACAGATTGATGATGCGCTCATCGTCATCGGATCAGGACAACGTTAGGGGTGGTTGCCCGCAATCGCGCCGGTTTTTACGGCATAGATATTCATGCATGGGAACGATGAATGCCGGCGGGCATACACAGCCCGACATTCGACAACGATAATTTACATTTTCTCCTTAATTTTTCCACGATTCGTTAAACATTACCGGATAAAGTAAATCACAGCAGACATGCTGCAATAATAATGATTTAAGTCTTAACACTATTCGGTTAAATATTGAGAGAGTCAGGACGATCGCCAGGGAAAGCGGCCCTCCTGCGGAAAATCGCATTCCCGCATGTCCGTACCGTCAGACTTAAAGGATTTTTGCAGGATAACGTTACCTGTCACTGATTCTGACCGTTCATACATGGCGTATAAAACTCTGCTGAGGAGCTGTATTTAAATGGCGAATTTTTTTATCGATCGCCCCATTTTTGCCTGGGTATTGGCAATTTTACTCAGCTTGTGCGGTACTCTGGCGATCGTTTCGCTCCCCATCGAGCAATATCCCGATTTGGCGCCGCCCACGGTACGGATCAGCGCCAACTATCCCGGCGCTTCCGCCCAGACCATTGAGAACACCGTGACGCAGGTTATCGAGCAGAGCATGACCGGGCTTGATAATTTGATGTATATGGCGTCAAACAGCAGCAACACCGGACAAGCGCGGATAACGCTCAGCTTCGAGGCCGGAACCAATCCGAACGAAGCCCGCCAGCAGGTGCAGAACCAGCTGCAATCGGCGTTGCGAAAACTCCCGCAGGCCGTGCAACAGCAGGGGGTCACGGTCAATAAAACCGGCGATACCAATATCCTGATGATTGCCTTTGTTTCCACCGACGGCAGCATGGATAAACAGGATATTTCAGACTATGTCGCCAGTAACATTCAGGAACCGCTCAGCCGCATCAACGGCGTCGGCGGAGTGGACGCCTACGGATCGCAATATGCGATGCGTATCTGGCTCGATCCCTTGAAACTGACGGACTACTCGCTCATCACCGCGGATGTGGTCTCCGCCATCGAGTCGCAAAACAGCCAGGTTTCCGTCGGTCAGGTGGGGGGAACGCCATCGGTGGATAACCAGCTGTTGAATGCCGCCATCAATGCCCAGTCGCTGCTGCAAACGCCGCAGCAGTTCCGTGATATTACCCTGCGGGTCAATAAGGACGGTTCCGCGGTCACCCTGGGCGACGTCGCCGAAGTCGAACTGGGCGCGGAAAGTTATGACTTTCTCAGCCGATATAACGGCCAGCCGGCTTCCGGTCTGGGGGTAACGCTGGCATCCGGGGCCAACGAGCTGGAGACGGACAAACTGGTGCGTGCGCGTATCGAGGAGCTATCGCACTACTTTCCCCGCGGGCTGGAAGCCAAAATCGCCTTTGAAACCTCCCCTTTTGTTAAGGCTTCCATTACCGATGTGGTGAAAACCCTGTTTGAAGCGGTACTGCTGGTATTTCTGGTCATGTACCTGTTCCTGCAGAACTTCCGCGCCACGCTGATCCCCACCATCGCCGTACCGGTTGTGCTGCTGGGCACCTTCGCGGTGCTTTACGCCTGCGGATTCAGCCTCAATACCCTCACCATGTTCGCCATGGTGCTGGCGATCGGCCTGCTGGTGGATGACGCCATCGTGGTGGTGGAAAACGTCGAGCGCGTTATGAGCGAAGAGGGGCTTTCCCCGCGCGAAGCGACACGAAAATCCATGGGCCAGGTTCAGGGGGCGCTGGTGGGGATTGCGATGGTGCTGTCGGCGGTATTCGTCCCCATGGCCTTTTTCGGCGGGACGACCGGGGCGATTTATCGCCAGTTCTCCATTACCATCGTTTCCGCCATGGTCCTGTCGGTGCTGGTGGCGATGATCCTCACCCCGGCCCTGTGCGCCACGCTGCTCAAGCCCATCGCCAAAGGCCATCAGCACGGACGCAAAGGGTTTTTCGGCTGGTTTAACCGCAACTTTAACCTCGGCGCGGCGCGTTACGAGCGCGGGGTGGCGAAAATCCTGATAAGAAGCGGCCGCTGGATGCTGCTTTATCTTGGCATCATCGGCATCATGGCGTTCCTGTTTATCAAACTGCCGACCTCCTTTCTGCCGCTGGAAGACAAGGGCGTGTTCATGACGCAGGTACAATTGCCGCCCGGATCGACGCAGCAACAGACATTGAAGGTGGTAGACAAGATTGAGCGGTACTACCTCACCCAAGAGAAAGACAACGTGGTATCGGTATTCGCCACCGTAGGTTCCGGCCCCGGCGGCAACGGACAGAACGTCGCGCGTCTATTCGTCCGCTTGAAAGACTGGGATGAACGCACGTCGGCGGACAATAGTTCCTTTGCGATTATCGAGCGCGCCACCAAAGCGTTTCGCAACATCGACGAAGCGCGGGTCATCGCCAATAGTCCGCCGTCCATCAACGGTCTGGGCAATGCGGCCGGCTTTACCATGGAATTGCAGGATCACGCCGGGCTGGGCCACAACGCCATGATGCAGGCGCGCGACCAACTGTTATCGATGGCCGGCGATAATCCGGCGCTGACCCGGGTACGCCATAACGGTCTGGACGACAACGCGCAGTTGAGGATCGATATCGACCAACGCAAGGCGCAGGCGCTGGGCGTCTCTATCGACGATATCAACAACGTACTGCAAACCGGCTGGGGCTCCACCTATGTCAATGATTTCATCGATCGCGGACGGGTGAAAAAAGTCTACGTGCAGGCCGCCGCCAAATATCGCATGCAGCCGGACGATATCAGCAAATGGTATGTCCGCAACAGCGATGGCGGAATGGTGCCCTTTACCGCTTTCGCCCACACCTCATGGGAAAGCGATTCACCGCGTCTGGAGCGTTATAACGGCTACTCCTCACTGGAGATCGTCGGCGAAGCCGCGCCTGGCGTCAGCACCGGGACGGCCATGGACATTATGGAAGATCTGGTGAAAAAATTACCGGAGGGTCTTGGCCTGGAATGGACGGGGATGTCCTACCAGGAAAGGCTAACGGGCGCGCAGGCGCCGGCGTTGTACGCCATTTCGCTACTGGTGGTGTTCCTGTGTCTGGCCGCGCTGTATGAAAGCTGGACCGTTCCTTTTTCGGTGATGCTGGTGGTGCCGCTCGGCGTGCTGGGCGCATTGCTGGCCACCTGGGGACGGGGGCTGGAGAACGACGTCTATTTCCAGGTAGGGCTGTTGACCGTTATCGGTCTGGCGGCGAAGAACGCCATTCTGATCGTCGAGTTTGCCAATGAGATGAATCAACAGGGACGGGATCTGGTTGAGTCAACGCTGATAGCGTCGCGCCAGCGGCTACGGCCCATACTGATGACCTCGCTGGCGTTTATTTTCGGCGTGCTGCCGATGGCGACCAGTAACGGCGCCGGTTCCGCCAGCCAGCACGCCGTGGGAACCGGCGTCATCGGCGGGATGGTTTCCGCGACGATCCTTGCCATCTTCTTGGTACCGTTGTTCTTTGTCGTGGTCCGCAGACGCTTCCCGCTGAAAGCGAAGGAGGAGTAACGCCTTAAAAAGGTTGCAGAAAAACGCACAGGAAAATATTAGCCGCTTATATATATCCAATGAATATAAGTAAGAAGAAACCATAATAGAAAACAATCTACCGTCGCGATTAAAGTAACCGATTACTGTCTGAAGAAACGGGTTCAGGGTATCGGGATGACGGCATTACTGGATATACGGGGGTTGAGCGTTCATTTCCCCGGACATGTGGCGGTGGATAACCTCGACCTGCGTATCGCGAAGGGAGAGATGCTGGCGCTGGTGGGGGAATCGGGCTGCGGCAAGTCCACCACGGCGCTGAGCATTATGCGGTTGCTGCCGGCGCAGACAAAAATCAGCGGCGCGATAACTCTCGGCGGCAAAGACTTGCTGCGTCTGGGAGAACGGCAGTTGGCCGAGGTGCGCGGCAACGACATCTCAATGATTTTTCAGGAGCCGATGACTTCACTGAACCCGGTGATGTCTATCGGGCGTCAGGTTGAAGAAGCATTGACCCTGCATCTGACGCTAACCCGGGCGCAGGCGCGCGCCCGCGCGATTGAACTGCTGAAACAGGTCAAACTGCCCGACCCTGAGAGCCGCTTCGACGATTACCCCCACCATCTATCCGGCGGACAACGCCAGCGCGTGATGATCGCGATGGCGATCGCCTGTCAGCCCGATCTGTTAATTGCCGACGAGCCGACCACGGCGCTGGATGTGACCATTCAGTCGCAGATACTGGCCCTGCTCGATGAACTGCGGCGCGAGCTGAATATGGCCGTGCTGCTGATCACCCACGATCTGGGCGTGGTTTCCCAGTGGGCCGACCGCGTGGCGGTGATGCATAACGGCCGTAAGCTGGAGGAAGGCCCGGCCGATCGGATATTGCTCCATCCGCAGCATACCTATACGCAAGGGCTGCTGCATGCGTCGCTGCATCTGGAGCAGGATGCGCATTATCGTCAATCACGGCTGGCGGAGATCCGCTACAGCGACGAACAGGGCTTCACGCTGTTTCAGCCCCCGGCGCGCACCGCGGAGACAGCTGCGCCGGCGAGCGCGCCGCAGCCGCTGCTGGCGGTCAGCAACCTGACGGTAACCTATGAATCCGCACAGGGCGATCTTGCGGCGGTAAACGATGTGTCCTTACGGCTGCACGCCGGGGAAACGCTGGGGCTGGTAGGCGAATCGGGCTGCGGCAAATCCACGCTGTCGCGCGCCATCATGCGGTTGGAGCAGGCGCAGAGCGGCCAGATCGTCTTTGACGGACAGGATCTGCTGGCGCTGTCGCGCCGCCGGCTGCTGCCCTGGCGTAAGCGTATCCAGATGGTGTTTCAGGATCCTTACGGCTCGCTCAATCCACGCCAAAGCATTGATGAGATCCTGGGCTACGCGCTGGCGATCCACGGCATCAAAGAGCGGGGCGAACGCGAGCGGCGCATCATGCGCATTCTTGACGATGTCGGCTTACCCCAGTCGGCGCGCCAGCGCTACCCGCACGAATTCTCCGGCGGACAACGTCAGCGCATCGGCATCGCCCGGGCGCTGGTATTGCGTCCGCAACTGCTTATCTGCGATGAACCCGTTTCCGCCCTCGACGTTTCCGTACAGGCGCAAATCATCAATCTGCTGGTGGACTTAAAGGCCGAACTGGGGCTGACCTACCTGTTTATCTCCCACGATCTGGCGGTCGTGCGCTATATCGCCGACCGCGTTCTGGTGATGAACGGTGGGCGCATTGTGGAAGAGGGCGATCATGAACGCATCTGGCATCATCCCCAGCATCCCTATACCCGGACGCTGCTGGATGCCGTGCCGGGACGCCAAAACCGCGGGCAGCGGCCATCCGCCGCCCCGTCATTCGTTTCCGCGCTGAGTTGAGCGGTTGACTTACTTCGATTTTATTGACAGGCACAGGGGCAACAAATAATGAATAAACGTCCATCAGACAGCAATATCGACGCGCTGGTCGAGTATGAACTCAACCGCCGCAAGTTTCTGGGCATCTCCGGCGCCATTCTGGCATCGGGGGTATTTGGCGGCATCTGGCCGAGCGAGAGCGCGGCGGAAGTCGGCAGCCTGCCGAATACCGTGACCGGCGCAATACGCGGCGGCACGCTGGAGGCGGTGGTGCATCCCGAACCGCCGACGCTGGCGTTCTTTATCAACACGTCGACGCCCGGCCGTACCGTCGTCAGCAAGATTTTCGACGGACTGTTCGACTACGCGCCGGATCTGACGCCGCGCCCGCAGCTGGCGGAAAAGGTGGCGGTATCGGACGACGGGCTGACCGTCACGCTATCTCTGCGCCGCAACGTGCTATGGCACGACGGCCAGCCTTTCAGCGCGGCCGACGTAAAATTCTCGGCGGAAAATGTCTGGAGACAATACTCGCCGTTCGCCCGCCGGGTGTTCCAATACCTGTCCGCCGTGGAAACGCCGGATGAACATACCGTGATCCTGACGCTTTCCAAACCCACGCCGGTGGTGCTCAACGCGCTGGACGTGGTGGCCACCCCTATCCTGCCGCGTCATCTGTATGAAGGCACGGATATTCCCAACAATCCATACAACAACAAGCCCGTCGGCACCGGGCCGTTCGTGTTCCGCGAATGGCAGCGCGGCAGCCACATCGCGCTGGAGCGATTCGATAAATACTGGCAGCCCGAGCGCCCGTTCCTGGATAAGCTGCTGTTCAAAATCATCCCCGATGTTTCCGGACGCGCCACCGCCTTTGAAACCGGCGAAATCCAGTACGGCGAACGAAATCCCGTCACCTTCGCCGACGCCGCCCGTCTGGCGCAACTGCCGAATCTGACGCTGGATACCGACGGCTATAATGGCTTCGCCACCTCATTCTGGCTGCTGCCCAATCTGCGCGATCCCATTCTGAGCAACCTGAAGGTACGCCAGGCCATCGCCCACGCCGTCAATAAGGATCTGCTGGTCAGAACCGTGTGGGGAGGCTACGCCAAACCGGCGACCGGACCGGTATCCTCGCAGCTCAGCACCTTTTATACCGCCGACACCCAGCAGTATCCGTTCGATGTCAAAAAGGCGCAGGCGCTGCTGGATGAAGCGGGATACCCGAAAAAAGCGGACGGCTGGCGCTTCAAGCTGAACCACGACTTCATCCCGTTTGGCGATGACTACCGCCGCACCGGAGAATTCGTCCGTCAGGCGCTGCGCGCCATCGGCATCGACGTCACGCTGCGCGCGCTGGATCTGGCCACCTGGACGACCAACATCTTCAAGAACTATGACTACCAGCTTGCCAGCTCCTGGGGCGTGAACTGGACGGATCCGCAATTGGGCGTCGAACAACTCTACTGGTCCAAAGCGGAAAGCAAGGGTACGCCCTGGACCAACGCCTCAGGCTACGCCAGCCCGGAAGCCGATCGTATCATTGAGGCGGCGCAGATCGAGGTCGATCCGCAAAAACGGCTGGCGCTCTATCACGATCTACAGCGCATTGTGCAACGCGATCTCCCCCAGATTAACCTGTTTGAATTCAAATGGTTCGGCATCTGGGCCCGCAACCTGCGCAACGTGACGGATACCTTCAACCACAGTCAGAATAATTTCGCTCATGTATGGCTGGATAAAAAAGGCGCCTGAGCGAGGGGCGTAACACCATGACGGCACGTATTTTTTTCCGGCTGCTGCAGCTGGCCGGGGTGGTTGTCGGCATCGCCACCCTGAATTTCTTTCTGCTTAAGGCGCTGCCCGGCGATCTGGTGGACGTCATCGCCAGCGAAAGCGGCAGCGCGACGCCGGAATATATCCAGCAGCTACGCGAGCTCTACGGTCTGGATCGTCACATCACGGCACAGTGGGGATCGTATTTGTGGCAACTGGCGCAGGGCGATCTGGGCTTTTCATTTCGTTTCGGCGAGCCGGTATTGAATCTGATCGTCGATCGGCTGCCGGCGACCCTGCTGCTGGTGGGCGGCGCCCTGTTGCTGTCGGTGGCGGGCGGCGTCCTGCTCGGCGTCGCGTCGGCGCGCCGTCCCCACGGCATCGCGGACTCGGCCATCTCCATGCTCTCCACCATCGGTTACTCCGCGCCGATGTTCTGGGTGGCGCTGATGTTGATCGTACTGTTCGCCGTCAAGCTGGAGTGGCTGCCCGCCAGCGGCTGGCAGGATATCAATGCGGGCTACGCCGGGGTGGATAAGCTGCGGGATATTGCGGCGCATCTGGTGCTGCCGGTGCTGACCCTGACCATTTACTACATGGCGGTTTACGCCCGGCTGGCGAGAGCCTCAATGATTGAAACGCTGTCCGAGGATTTTATCCGTACGGCGCGGGCCAAAGGCGCCCGCGAAGGACGTGTGATTTTCACCCATGCGTTGCGTAACGCCATCATCCCGGTGATCACCATGCTGGGGCTGCAAAGCAGCGCCCTGCTGGGCGGCTCCATCGTCGTGGAAACCGTTTTCGCCTGGCCGGGGCTGGGGCAACTGTCGTTCGAGGCGATCAAAAACCGGGATATCCCCATCCTGCTGGGCGTATTGCTGTTCAGCAGCGTACTGGTGGTGGTGTCGAACCTGCTGGTGGATATGGCGCACGCCGGGCTTGACCCGCGGGTGCGCATTACCGGCGGCAGGCGAAGAAAAACCGTAATAAGGAAAGAGAGGTAATATGCGTCGCTGGTTATTACAGCCGTCCGCGCTGATTGGTCTGGCGGTGCTGGCGCTGGTTGTCGCCGCCGCCTGCCTAGCGCCCTGGTTTTTCCCGGACGACCCGATGAACATGGTGGCGGAGCCTTATCTCTGGCCGGGACAGGATCCCCAGTTCCCGCTGGGAACCGATCTGATGGGGCGCGATCTGCTGGCGGGCTTACTGCACGGCGCGCGCGTGTCGCTGTTGGTCGGCGTGACATCGACCGTGATCGCCCTGTTTATCGGCATTGCCGTCGGCGTGGTTTCCGGGTTTTATCGCGGCCCGGTAGATCGAGTGCTGACCGGCATTACCACGCTGTTTCAAACTATCCCGGCTTTTTTGCTGGCGATTATTCTGGTGGCCGTGCTACAGCCCTCCATCGGTACAATCACCTTTGCGCTCGGCATCACCTCCTGGACCAGTATCGCCCGCCTGGTGCGCACGGAGTTTCTGTCCCTGCGCCAGCGGGAGTTCGTGCGCGCCAGCATTTCCCTGGGAGCAAGCGATATGCATCTTATTTTTCGCGAAATCCTGCCTAACGCCTGGACGCCGGTGGTGGTTTCCACCGCCCTGCTGATCGCCAATGCGATTCTCTCCGAAGCCGGATTGTCTTTCCTCGGTCTGGGCGATCCGAATGTGGTGAGCTGGGGCTCGATGATCGGCACCGGGCGGGATGCGCTGAGAACCGGCTGGTATATGACGGCCATTCCGGGCGTCGCCATCATGCTGACGGTGATGGCGCTGAATTTGTTGAGCGATGCGCTGCACACCGCGCTGAACCCGCGCCTGCGCCGGCGGCGTTCAACGTTTTCCATACTGTGATTCGGCGCGCGGGTTCGCCAGACGTCCTACGCTGAAAAAAACTTTCCCCACTGCACAAGCGTACAGTGGGGAAAAGCGGTACGGGCGGGAAAACGTGGATTATGACAACGTCGTCGTTTCCGCCGTTTTATCGCCTTTATTATCGGTATCGCCTTTATCGCCGGAAAGCACGGCGTTCATCTGATCTTGATCCAGTTCACGGCAATATTTCGCCACCACGATGGTGGCTACGCCATTGCCAATCAGGTTGGTCAGCGCGCGGGCTTCCGACATGAAGCGGTCAATACCCAGAATCAACGCCAGCCCCGCCACCGGCAGATGGCCGACTGCGGAAAGGGTGGCCGCCAGCACGATAAACCCGCTGCCCGTGACGCCCGCCGCCCCTTTGGAGGAGAGCAGCAACACCACCAGCAGGGTGATCTGATGCCAGATGTCCATATGGCTGTTGGTTGCCTGAGCAATAAAGACGGCGGCCATCGTCAGGTAAATCGAGGTGCCGTCCAGGTTGAACGAATAACCGGTGGGAATAACCAGGCCGACCACCGATTTCTTACACCCGACCCTCTCCATTTTCTCCAGCATGCGGGGCAGTACCGATTCGGAAGAGGAGGTTCCCAGCACGATCAGCAGCTCTTCCTTGATATAACGAATGAATTTAAAGATGCTGAATCCCGTCGCTTTGGCAATACTGCCCAGTACCAGAAACACGAACAGCAGGCAGGTGATATAGAAGCAGAGAATTAGCTGACCTAACTGCACCAGCGTGCCCAATCCGTATTTGCCGATGGTGAATGCCATGGCGCCGAACGCGCCTAAAGGCGCCAGCCGCATGATCATATTGATAATGCCGAAAATAACTTTGGAGAAACTTTCGATCACATCAAATATCATCTTGCCCTTTTCACCCAGGCGATGCAGCGCGAAGCCAAACATGACCGCAAACAGCAGTACCTGCAAAATATTTCCGCTGGCAAACGCCCCGACCGCGCTTGCCGGGATCACGTCCATCAGGAACGGAATCAACCCCTGCTGAGCGGCCTGCTGGGTATAGACCGCCACGGCGGAGGCGTCCAGAGCGGCGGGATCGACATTCATACCCGCGCCTGGCCGCACCACGTTCACAATGACCAGCCCGATGATCAGGGCAATAGTACTGACGACCTCGAAATACAGCAGAGCGGCCGCCCCGGTTTTACCCACGGACTTCATACTTTCCATGCCGGCGATACCAGTCACCACCGTACAAAAAATGACCGGCGCAATAATCATTTTAATTAATTTAACAAATCCATCGCCCAGAGGTTTCATCTGCTCACCGATTTCGGGATAGAAATGGCCCAACAGTATCCCTATCGTAATAGCAGTAAGCACCTGAAAATAAAGACTTTTAAAAATAGATGTTTTCATACTTATGTCCTATGGTAGGGAGACACAGGTGATTAATAGAGTATATATAGGAAATACCACCTGTGATTGCGCCGGAAAATAACACCGCAATAATAGTCTGGAAATGTTTTCTAACTTTAGTTTGTGAACGTTTGGTTAAAAACTAGAGAGGAATCGCTTCAGCTGAGATGAATACTAAACATTAGCGCAATTTATTTGCAACAAAGAGTCAAGTTACGTAACACTCAAAAGGCGAAAACGCCATTTAGGACCATCAATTTGGCGGCAAGAGACCGCTAATAGTGAGCGTGTAAAATAATGATCTGCCTATTCATTTGTAAAAACGTGAACGCCATTCTTTCTATCGTGACGAGCCAATTGCATAGCAAGATGCGCCTGTGACAGGAAAAGCGCCGTGCGTTGCATCGCGTTTATCGCGGGAACATCAATATTGAGCACTCCGGCACAAACACGCGGATAAGGCTGGCTATCCGTTAACCGCAATGATGCGTTTATTTGCTGAATGACGCGCTGGCCCCAGGTCTGGGCCGGCTCTCCGCCTATCTGCCGATTTCCCAATAGCGCGAACTCGTCTTTATCCAGATAAGCCAATAAAACAGGCTCCTTTCGCCCCAGTTCATCAACCGCCGCTTGCAGTTGATTAACCAGGTTAACCGTCATATCGGCCGGCGGATTGCCATGGTCGGCCGGCGCCGGATCAACACCGATCACCATCAGGCTAAGCGGCGCGTTTTCCGCCAGCCGCTGTTGCAGGCAAACCATAAAATCGGCTTTATCCGGTAAACCATATTGCGCCGCGGCAGAGGTCAGAGATTGCGCCGCCAACTGCTGATTGCGGTTATAGCTGCGAACCAACATGCCAAGCTCATCATCTTTATGCCATTCCGGCAGCGTCAGCCGATGGTGGGGGATCTTTTCCGCCGTCAGCCCCTGTAACTCGGCAATAATCGCCCGCAGCGGATGCACCATCAGCCGGTTCATGCACCAGGTAATGGAGATGGATAAAATAAGCGCCAATAGCAGATAAGTGGCCAGCATGGTCGAGAACGTACTGATAATAAACTGAAACATGCGATAAGAATCGGCCTGCAAGACCAGGTGCGCCAATGGCGTCGAATTTTGCGTCTGCGGCGGGGAATAGAGCGGCACGGAAATACGTATCGGCAGTTCAAAGATCCTGGCTATCCACGCCGGCACCGCGCGTTCGGTCGGGAAATCGGCATGCAGCGTCTGAAACTCATCGGGCAAAAGCACATCGGCGCGGCTCAGAAAACCGGCCGGCAACAAATTGTTCAGAATATCTTCGGCCCGTTGCACTTCCCCCTGCAGCACGGCCTCCGTTAACGGCTGGCGCACAGAGTAAGCGATAACCTCCAGTTGCCTGGCGTAATCGTCACGACGTTGATTCACGAAGTGAAAAAGCTGTATCACGATGAAAAGGCTGATAGTCACCAATGCCACAACGGACACAGCTGTCATCTGCTTAATAGTTAACGAACGTCTAAGCCGCAAGCACTTTCTCCGTCAATTCCAAATTGCTGCCGTGTTTCTCACAAGAAAACCCAATCTGTCGCGAACGCATCCGACCAGGGGCTTAAAGTAGTTAAATTGGCGTCTTTCATCTCTGACGTCTGATAAATCCCGGCTAGTATAAGGCAGCCGCCCTTCGCTCCAATGCTGTTTTCTTCTTGTATCTTCGGGATTTCATCTTAATCCTAAGCCCCTGACAATGCAGGATCCACCTTTACGCCTCAGAATATGAGGCATCCCCATGACAAACCCATGGTGAACAAAAAGTAATGGGGCGGGATGAAGAATTGATGAAAGCGGAAATGACGGGGTGTAAAGAAAGATGACGCGCCGCTCAGCGTATTACCGGCAGGGGAAGCAACAAGCGCAAGCCAAGGTTGATGACCAAGACCTTGCCTACAAACCCGTTCCCCGCATGCGCGGGGATGGCGACCATAAGCCAGGCTGGTCAACGGCCAGAGGCGGAGGCAACCCCCGCCCGGACACACATAAATTACTGCGGATAAGGCACCCACTCCCCGCCATTAAGACGAATATAAGGTTTACCCTGATACGGCATGACAACCGCGTTTTCATTCTCTGAAATCGCTTCCGTTTGCGGTAAGTCTTTTACCAATACCGGCCAGTCAATTACCGGCGCAGAGAAGACTTTTCCATCCACCATGCGTGAAATCAATGCGGAAATGGCCAGGAAACTGCTCTTGGATTTAACATCCAACGGCGTGCTTTGCGGCGGAGCCTGTAAACCGAACAGCTTCACGCCGGTGGGGACATGAGTAATGCTTGGGCTGGGTATCTCGCGCAACCCGGACATCTGCATTTTATCGCCCACCAATGCCGCCCCATGTTCCGGCACGACGACGACCATGACTTTTCGTCCTGACTTTTGCAGCGCATCGAAGAAAGTATCCAATTGATCGAACAGAATTTTCGCCCGTGGTCTGAAGTCAGCCGATTTATTCGTGCCGACAAAACGGTTACCGTCATGCAGCGGAATCAGGTTGAAGAAGGTCGCGTTGCGCCCTGTCCCTGAACGATTATTCAACCAGCGGTTAAGTAACTCCAGATCGTTATAAAGCGGCTCGCCTTCAAATGAGGCCAGCTGGTAGCTGATTCCTGCCTGAGACATCATCGTCGACGGCAGCCCCCCGTAATCATGGAGCCCCTGCAGGTAACTCCCCGACAGGGAGGACGCGCCTGAGTGATCGAGCATCAGTTGCTTTTCAAAGCCCAGCTTAGCCAAATTATCAAACAGATAGCATTGTTGATTTGCGGGTTGATATAAATCGTGATGCGACTCCTGGCCGCAGCTTGCCCGCAATAAACGAATGGCGGCAGGCCCGCTATAAGCCGTCGCTGAATTGAAATTACTGAACAGAATATCGAACTTACCCCACAGCGGATGATTCATCAGCTGTGAGTCCTCCATATCCGACCACGAAAGCGAACAGATATTGATAATCAATAAATCAAAGGGTTGCGCATCCTCAGGCAGCGACTCGGGAAAGGCCGATACCCGTTCCTTTTCCCGCGCATAAAACTGATTCAGGTAGGCGGTCAAGTTCTCATTGGTGGGCGGAAGGTCATCGGCGGGCAACGATAGCGCCGCGCCGCCAGCCGGGCTTGACGAATTGCCGGCAACCGCCGCCGTCGCATTCGGCGTCAGAGAAACCATGGGGCCGGTGAGATGAACCACGTTTAACCATCCCAGGATGGCGACGGTAAATACCGTTATGCGAATCCATTGGCAGAAAAACAGATAAGCCACCACCATCACCAACGCGGCGCCAACCATCTGCCAGTTAACAAATCGATTGATTAACTCCAGCAAATATAGCGCGTCGAAGTCTATAAGGTAGCCGCCCTGATGAAAAATCGTATTTATTCCCGGCAGCCACGTATCGTGATAAAACAAGCCGATCCCGATCGGAATAGCAATAATATGCCGCCAACGGTGCAACCAGAGCGGCGGAATCGGCATCAATAAAAACGCCAGAAATACCAGATTAAGTAATGGGTGAAAATTAAGATAGCCAAACCATAGCAAGGCGAACTTAAGTAAAAAGTAGAGATTCCAGCCGCCCAATCCACGCCAGTAGCGCCACGCATTTTGATTTTGTTGCGCATGTGTTTTTTTCTCGTTCATTTTATTTCTTAATTTTTGATAAAAAACCGTCGCGCATCAACATGCCGGCGGATTTAAGGTATTTCGGTGGTAATAACCGGTATTCCCCATACTGAAGCCAGCGGGGAATAAAATGATGCGCGACGTAGCCAAGCGTAAAAAACACTACGGCGCTCAACAATACCAGTTGAACGATATCGCTCAGGTTTAGCATGTATTTTCTCTCTGTTCTCCGGTGAGTAAAGAAATAGTGACAGGTTGGCGGCGGACTATCTGATTTGCCGGTGATAGCGGTTTCCGATGTGCGGGAATATCATTATTCGTCGCGGATATTCCGTCATCCCCG
This sequence comes from Brenneria goodwinii, assembly GCF_002291445.1. NCBI lineage: Bacteria > Pseudomonadati > Pseudomonadota > Gammaproteobacteria > Enterobacterales > Pectobacteriaceae > Brenneria > Brenneria goodwinii. Next base: position 4,071,296 of record NZ_CP014137.1, read on the forward strand.
CGGCTTGCGGATAATGCGCTAATTTCAGAAAAGATTTGTGGATCCTGCGACCACACCACGCGATGACTGAATATTTCATCCACCGATAAACGAAAAATTGTTTTCAACGCCATATCAAGTTCATTCATCCGGCAGGTGAAAAGAAATAGCAATAAACGCCCTTGAGATAGGGTAATAACATCGCCGAAGCGCCTTAAGTGGCAAATGGTCAATGCCTGAGCGGCACGCAACCCGGCAACCGGACGCAACGCCACCAAAAGACCTTTGCTTCCTTCCGGGATCATCGTGTTGCTCATGAGCTGGTTAACGCATTGGGCAAATCGGTCGGGCGGTAGATAGCCCTTAACGTTTGAAGGCCGCGTCATACTCAGCAACGGCTCGATATCCGTGGCAATAAGCCTGGTGAAATGCTGTCCCTGTACGCTTTCAAGGCGGGAAAGAAAACGGGAAAGCGGCTCGGTATACGCCACGATGGTATTGGCGCCGCACGCCAGCAGCAGACGTTCATCACTGGATCGCAAAGCGTGCCTCATTTCCCGCACCACCATTTTCAGCATGTTGCCCCGCTGGCGGCGCAAACGGTGAATTTGTCTGGCCAGGCCGTCCACCTGACTGGTTTTATGAAGCGCAAAAACCAGGGTTGCGGCATGGGCCGACATGCCACGATCGGTAATTTTTTGATTTTCATCAAAAAGATGCCAGCTGCCCGATAAAGCCGGCGCGCCTTCCAAAACGCTTTTTTCCGCCAGGAACAATCCCTCATCATTCAGGAAAGGCGCCGGTAACCGTTCTTCATCATCCACCACCCGCCACCCTTCCGCTTCCGGCTGCAACATCTGCACCTGGTTGGCCGTCATGCCATTTTCCGTGCTCCACCAGGACACCGAATAGAGTGCGCGATCCTGCTGCCGGTACAGGCTGGCTAAACCAGACAATGCGCGATGCTGGGAAATAAGCATATTTCCCAACTTGCCGGTATCGCCGCCATAGCTAAGAATGATCAACGTACACTGCCGCTGCCGTAACCATTCGCCGGTTTCGGTCACCCAGCGCTGAATTTCTTCCTGGTCGATATTCCGCCAAAGACTGGCCGGCGCATAAAAGACGAATAACCATTCTTGCGGCTTTAATTCCCGCATCAGGTCATTAGTGAAATGAAATAACGCTGCCTTTTTTTTCGGTAAAATATAGTAAGGGAATTGTTTTAGTTTGGTTAAAAATAATGACGTAAATAGTGGTTCGTTGTTTTCGCCGCAACAGATTAATGCCGCGCGCGCATTATTGGTTTGCGCGCTAATTAATTGCCGGCAAAATAATACGGCATCCAACTGCCTTTCAATATTAACCCAATAAAAACCTGGCGGCTGTAGTAATGATATTTCATTCCAAAGCCGCCGGACACCTAATGAAAATGACTGTGTCATATGATAATTTTCTTTTCTGACAATGCCGTTATGATCTATCATAAATAACAATTGAGACGTAGACTTTAACACTACATTTTGAAATCTCAACCTTCAGTTATATAAATAGGAATGTTCTCTAATAAGCTATTTATATCTTAATTAACCCGAACAGAGGGAACGCGTCGTTATTGGAAATTTCTATGAGATTATTACTAAAATTAGCGATCGGGATAAAAGCCAAATATGTCAGCAGCGGGTTTAAATGCGCCCGGTAGCGGTTCCAGTAAGGTTTATATCCGGGAAATAACCGGATAATCAGGCTTACGTTTCCGTACCTAAAATATGTATGGATATAATTGTTACCCCCCACAACTATTATCAAAAAATAAGCCTGTTTTTCAGAGAAATTGGGATGAATGATAAAATTGAGTATTCGCAAACGGTAGTCTATGCCGGGTTGCACGACGATCTGCGTGTATTAAAGCAGGCTTTTTCGTTGCCGGAAATAAACTATATAGACATATCTCTTCAAACACGTTTAACCCAAATGATGAAACGCTGGCCTCTGCTGGCGGAACTGCAAGCGTCGACGGGGAGCCGCTGAATATGCCGGTAATTGTATTACAAGGTATTCGTGGCGGCGTAGGAACAACCTCCGTTGCCGCGGGGCTGGCGTGGGCGTTGCAGCTGTTGGGCGAAACGGTACTTGCCATTGACTTCTCGCCGGATAATTTATTGCGGCTCCATTTTAATATGCCTTGCGCGCAATCCAACGGCTGGGGGCGCTCGCAAGTGGATGGCGCGCATTGGCAACAGGGCGCGATGCAATATGCGCCCAATCTTGATTTTCTGCCGTTTGGTCAGCTCAATTTAATCGAGATCACGGCGCTGCAACAGCATTGCATCCACTCCCCCCTTTTCTGGCAGGACAACCTGGCGCAGCTCAATGCGCACGGAAAGCACCGATGGATTTTGATTGACGTGCCGGCGGATAACAGCCCGCTGACCCGCCAGGCGCTGGCCGCCGCCGACGCGGTTTTGCTGCTTCTTACGCCCGATGCGAACTGCCATGTGCGCTTACACCAGCAGGCATTGCCGGATCGGCGCCATTTCCTGGTAAACCAGTTTTCTCCCACCAGCGTGTTACAGCAGGACTTGCATCAGCTATGGCTGCATACGCTTCCACATTTGCTGCCGCTGGTGATTCACCGCGACGAGGCGCTGGCGGAATCGCTGGCGGCGAAACAACCGCTGGGAGAATACCGCGCGTTAAGCGTTGCGGCGGAAGAAATCATTACGCTGGCGAACTGGTGCCTGATCAATCTGACGAAAGAGGCGGTATGAACCAGATACTACGCTTTTTTCTCGCGCCTGCGGCCTATCAGGCGATGCGAAAACGCTATGACGGTTATCGTCGCCAGGGGGCATCGGCTTTTACCGCTTTTCTAACGACGCTGCTGGCGATACTTGGCTGGATATTCCTGCCGTTGGGATCCGATAGCTGGCAACAAATTCGGCAATCACGCCGCCATTGGTTTGCGCATATAGCGCCGCGCCGCCCCCGCCCTGCCGATCCCCTGCGCTATCTGATACAGGGGATATGGTTATTGACCGTCAGGAACGGACAAACGGCGGCGCCCGGCAAAAATTATTTTTCCGGGCTGCGACGCCGCCTGCAACGCTATAGCGACGGATTGCCAGGCCTTTTCCCACGCGGCGCGCATTCGGCGGCCTGCGCCGATACGCAAGCAGAAAACCAGGCCGCCGCTCCCCGCGCGGCAACGGGTTTGCAGACGCTATCGCTTATCGTCATCAGTCTGTTATGCGCCGCTCTGGCCCTCCTGTGCATCACTCAGCCGTTCGATCTTTTATCACAGTTTATTTTTATGCTGCTCCTGTGGAGCATGGTGATGATTGTCCGCCGCATACCGGGGCGCATGCCGACGCTAATGATGATCGCGTTCTCCCTGACCGTTTCCTGTCGTTATATGTGGTGGCGTTATACCGCAACGCTCAATTGGGATGACCCCTTGAGCCTGACCTGCGGCGTGCTGCTGCTGGTGGCGGAAACCTATGCCTGGGTCGTGCTGGTGCTGGGCTACTTTCAGACCATCTGGCCGCTTAACCGTGCCCCGGTTTCCTTACCGGCGGAGAGTGGAAAATGGCCGACGGTGGATCTGTTGGTGCCGACCTATAACGAACCGCTGGAGATAGTAAAATCAACCATTTACGCCGCCATGGGCATGGACTGGCCAAAAGATAAACTCAATATCTATATCCTTGATGACGGCAGCCGTCCTGAATTCAAAGCCTTCGCCGAAGACGTCGGCATACGCTACATCGCCCGCACGACCCATGAACATGCGAAAGCCGGGAATATCAACCACGCGCTGAAACAGGCTAAAGGCGAATTCGTCGCCATTTTCGACTGCGACCATGTCCCCACCCGTTCATTCCTGCAATTAACCATGGGATGGTTCTTTAAAGATAAAAAGCTGGCGATGTTACAAACGCCTCACCACTTTTTCTCGCCCGATCCCTTCGAGCGCAACCTTGGCCGTTTCCGCCGCACCCCCAACGAGGGAACCCTGTTCTACGGCTTGGTGCAGGACGGTAACGATATGTGGGATGCCGCCTTTTTCTGCGGCTCATGCGCCATTCTGCGCCGTAAAGCCCTGGATGAAATTGGCGGCATCGCGACCGATACCGTCACGGAAGACGCCCATACGTCGTTGCGCCTTCACCGGCTCAACTACACCTCCGCTTATATTCGTATCCCGCAGGCCGCCGGACTGGCCACAGAGAGCCTGTCGGCGCATATCGGACAACGCATCCGCTGGGCCAGGGGAATGGCGCAGATCTTCCGGCTGGATAATCCGCTGTTGGGAAAAGGCCTGAAATTGGGGCAACGGCTATGCTATGCCAACGCCATGCTGCATTTTCTGTCGGGTATTCCCCGTTTGATTTTCCTTACCGCGCCCTTAGCCTTTCTGTTATTGCACGCCTATATCATTTTCGCCCCGGCGGTAACCATCGCCCTGTATGTTTTCCCGCATATGGTTCACGCCAGCCTGACGAACTCTCGCATTCAGGGGCGTTACCGCCACTCGTTCTGGAGTGAAATCTATGAAACCGTGCTGGCGTGGTACATCGCCAGGCCCACCACCGTGGCGCTATTTAACCCGCATAAAGGCAAATTTAACGTTACCGCCAAAGGGGGGCTGATAGAGGAACAGCACGTTGACTGGATAATCACCCGGCCTTATCTGCTGCTGGTGCTGTTGAATATCGCCGGGCTGATAGCCGGAATATGGCGTCTGTATTGCGGCGCCCCCGAAGAAATGATGACCGTTATCATCAGTCTGCTGTGGGTTGTCTACAACATGACGATCCTTGGCGGAGCCGTCGCGGTTGCCGTAGAGACGAAACAGGTGCGCCAGTCGCACCGGGTGGAAATGTCGATGCCTGCCGCGGTTCTCTGCGCTGACGGCCACCTCTTCTCTTGCATAATGAACGACTATTCCGACGGCGGCGTAGGGATAGCGATGCGCGCCCCCGGACTGCTGCGGGAAGGCGACGACGTTTCCCTGTTATTAAATCGCGGCCGCCAGGAGTACGCCTTTCCTTTTAAAGTCACCAGAGTCGCCGGCAATAAAATCGGCCTACAGATGGCGGAACTGACCACCAGACAACATGTTGATTTTATTCAATGTACCTTTGCCCGGGCAGATACCTGGGCACTATGGCAAGACCGCGTCCCCGAAGACAGACCGCTCGAAAGCCTGCGTGATGTACTGCTGCTGGGCTTCCGTGGCTACTTACGTATGGCGGATTACGCGCCCCCGGTTATCCGCAGCGTCATTGTCGCTTTCACCACCCTGATTACGTGGGTGCTGTCGTTCGCACCGCGTTACGTGGGGAGAAGCCCGACATGATGCCGCCAACAAAAATGCCGGCTTATACGCCCTCCGCAAGGCGGTAACGCTCTATTCCCTCTCGCTAGCGCGAGACAGGCTTTTAATATCGATGATGACATGATGACGAAAAAAACTACCTGGTTTACCGTAATTGCCTTAGGCATCAGCTCGTTGTCTCAGGCCGCCATTACGCCGAGCACTGAGACGGCAGCCCTGCCCCAGCCCACCGTAAGCGCACCGATATCGCCGGAGACACCACCGGACAACCGCGCGCCCGTACGCAGCGTAAAGCTGCCGTTCGCCCAGATTGCGCCCTCGCCGGGCGCCATTTCCCTGCGCGGCACCAGCCCGTACGGGCAGATCGAGTTCGGCGTACGCGGCGATGAGGTGGTTACGCAGGCCGCGCTCGATCTGGAATTCACCCCATCCCCGTCGCTGACGCCCATCGAGTCGCACCTCAAGGTTTATCTGAATGATGAACTGATGGGGGTCGCCGGCATCACCCAGGATCGGTTAGGCAAACCCAGCCGGGTGCAGATGCCGATCGACCCTCGCTATATCAGCGACTTTAACCGTATACGGCTGGAGTTTATCGGTCATTATCCGAACATTTGCGAAAGCCCGGCCAGCTCTTCGCTGTGGCTGGACATCAGCAAATCGAGCGCTCTCGAACTGCGGTTCCAGACGTTACCCCTGAAAAACGAACTTTCTCCTTTCCCGGCGCCCTTTTTTGATAACCGGGATAACCGGCCGTTGACGCTGCCGATGGTATTCAGCGGCCAACCGGATCTGGCGCAACAGCGTGCGGCGGCGATCCTGGCGTCCTGGTTCGGCAGCAAAGCCCAATGGCGCGGGCAATCATTCCCGGCCATGTTTAACCAACTGCCGGATCGGCATGCCGTGGTGTTCGCCACTAATGCGCAACGCCCGGACTTCCTGCGCGATATGCCGCCGGTCAATGCCCCGACCGTTTCCATCATCAACCATCCGGACAACCCGTATACCAAACTGCTACTGGTACAAGGCCGTGATGACAGCGATCTGATCACCGCCGTGAAAGGCATGGTGCAGGGCAACATCCTGTTCCGCGGGCAGAGCGTCACGGTGGATAAGGTTGAACAGCTGGCGCCGCGGCAGCCTTACGATGCGCCGAACTGGGTACGAACCGACCGTCCGATGACCTTTGCCGAACTGCAACAGTATGAAGGACAGCTGCAAACCAGCGGTACGGTGCCCTACCCTATTGCGCTGAATCTGAACCTGCCGCCCGATCTTTTCCTGATCCGCAGCCAGGGTATCGATATGAAGCTGAAATATCGTTATACCGCACCGCAACTCAAAGACGGTTCCCGCCTGAGCGTACACCTGAATAACCAGTTTGTTCAGGCGTTCTCGCTGGCGCCGGAGCACGATCAGGATTCGCTGCTGCTGCGTTTGCCGTTGACGCAGGGATTATGGGATTCAGATAAGAACCTGAAGATCCCGGCGCTAAAACTGGGAACCATCAATCAACTGCGTTTTGATTTCACCTACACGACGCTGCTTGCCAGCGGCGCGGCCGGACGATGCGAAACCTACACCCCGGTCGTCAACCACGCAATGATTGACGGCAGCTCAACAATCGACTTTTCCGGCTACCGTCACTTTATGCCCATGCCGGATCTGAGCGCCTTTGTTACCGCAGGCTACCCTTTCAGCCGTTTGGCCGATTTGTCGCAAACGCTGGTCCTGATCGATAAACATCCCACGGCCTCGCAGGTCAGTACGTTGCTTAACGCCTTAGGCAGCATCGGCGCACGCATCGGTTACCCGGCGTTAGCCATGCAATTAAGCGATGACTGGGTAGAAGCCGGCAAGCAGGACGTTGATATTTTGCTGATCGGCGCCATCCCTCCCGAACTGCGTAATGATGAAAAAATCAATCTGTTGGTGAATGCCGCCCAAAGCTGGGTAAAACAACCGGTGCGCCAGGCCGCGATGGCGGACATGGGCGCGCCGGCCGATGACGTCAAGCCAGACACCAAAACGGCCATCAGTTCCGAAGCGCCGATGTCCGCCATCATCGGCATTCAGTCTCCCTATCACGATCGGCGCAGTATTGTCGCGCTGCTGGCGGATAGCCCGCAGGGCTACGCGCTGTTGAATAATGCGCTGACCGATGACGGCAAACGCGCCGCCGTGTTCGGCTCGGCGGCGGTTATCCGCGACTCCGGCGTCAACAGCCTGCTGGTCGGCGACGTCTATTACGTCGGCCATCTGCCGTGGTGGGAGCGAGTCTGGCATGCGCTGGCGACACACCCGGTATTGCTGGCGGGCATTTCCACCCTGACCGTCGTCGTCATCGCCTGGTTGTTATGGCGCGTGCTGAAGAGAATCAGCCGTCGCCGTCTGTCGCCCGATGAAAAAGATTAAACCTCATGAGGATACTGAAATATTTAAGCCGCAGGCTGCTGTGGGCGTGTGTCGCCCTCGCCGCCGCGGCCCCGATGGCGCAGGCTACGGAAGCGGTTTCGCCGCAACAGTTTCTGATAGAACAGATACACCTGGGAGAGGCGCGCTACAAAGACGATCTGGTGCGTCAGTCGCTTTACCGTTTGGCGCTGATCGACCCGAATAATCCGGAGATTATGATGGCGCGGATGCGCCTGGCGCTGCGTCAGGGCGATCAAACGCAGGCCCGTCAACAGCTGGAAAAACTGCGCGCGATCGCGCCGGACTCGGCGATCTATCGTCAGGCGGAGATGCATCTGGCGCTGACGCGGCAAGACGTCCGGCAAAAGCTGCAGCAGGCCCGTCAGCTAGCAAGCGCCGGCCGTTACGCCGACGCCAAAGTTCAGTACGATGAACTGTTTCACGGCGAGCCGCCCACGATAGAACTTGCCGTTGAATACTGGCGTCTGACCGCGCGCTTGCCAGACCAGGAGCCGATTGCCATTAAGCAGTTGGCGGCGCTGGATCGGCTTTATCCCGGCAGCGTGCAGCTACGCATCGCGCTGGCCCGCCTGTTATTCAGCCAGCACCATAACGAGCAGGCTTACGATATATTGCGGCAACTCGCGTCAGATTCCGCCGGCGCCGGTTCGGCAGGATCACTGTGGCTGGAAATCGTCGGCAGAATGGACGTGACGCCGCAAAGCGTTGATGCCCTGCAACGCTTTATCGAGGTATTTGAGGGGAGCGCTCAAGCCGAAACCGGCCGCCGAATGCTGAAAAAACAGCAGGCCATGCTGGCCGATCCGGCCTATCAGGCGCGGCTCAGCAGCCTGGAGAAAATCAGCAGGGGCGATAGCGGCGCCGCCGTTATCCACGAGTTGAACAACGCGTTGGCCGCATCGCCCAACGACCCTGAACTCATCGGCGCCATTGGCGTAGCTTATTTGCGCGCCGGTAATCGGGAAAAAGCCTTAAGCCAGTTTCAACTGGCGCTACAGGCCGATATAAACCATCTGAACGCCGGCAAATGGCAAACGCTGATCAAAAGCACGCGCTACTGGCTGACGATAAAAGAGGGCGACGACGCGTTGCAGGCCAACAACCTGATGCTGGCGCAACTCAAATATCTGCAGGCCCGACAACTGGATAATACCGACGCTTACGCGCCGATCGGTCTGGGCGATGTCGCCGTCGCCGCCAAAAACGACGCCGCCGCCGAGGTCGCCTATCAGCAGGCTCTGCGCCTCGCGCCCGGCAACGGCAGCGCGTTGCGCAGGCTGGTAAACCTCCACCTGCGCCAGTCGCCGGAAAGCGCGCTGTCCTATATCAACGGGCTGCCGCGCGATCAGCAAGATGCGCTGCGCGATACGCTCAATAGCCTGCGGCGCGATATTGCCAAGCAGCAGGCGGAGCGGTTTTTCGCACGGCGGCAATGGGAGCAGGCCGCCGAACAATATCGTCAGGCGCGGCAGTGGGATCCCGACGATATCTGGCTGGCTTATCGCTATGCTCAGACCTTGCGTAATCTGGGACACTGCGATCAAGCTGACGGCATGTTGCAAAACGCGGCCTCTCAGCCCCCCGCCAATGCTGAGAAAAACTATGCGTACGCGCTTTATCTCTCCTCGACCGATCGAAACGCGCAGGCGCTGGCATACCTTAATACGCTGCCCACCGAACAGTGGAACAGCAACATGCATGAACTTGCACAGCGCCTGACGCTGCAGCTGACGTTGGCACAGGCGCAAGCGATGCGCGATGCGGGCGATGAACGCGGCGCGATAGCCTATCTGCGCCGGCAACCGGCCAACCGGCGCATCGATCTTGAACTGGGAGACTGGGCGCTGACGCGCGGCGAATACGATGACGCGCTGGCGGCTTATCAACAGGTCATCGCACGTGAACCACAAAACCCCGACGCGCGACTGGGCGAGGTTGAAGCCTTTATCGCGCAGGGAAGGCTGGACGAAGCCCGCCAGCGCCTGCAGCAGCCCGCCGGGCAAACCGATAACACGCTCAACAGCCGGCGCAGGGTCGCCAACGCCTGGCAGGCAGTCGGCAACACCGAACAGGCGGCGGCGCTTTTTCAACGGCTGCGCATCGACGCGCAAAAAGACACGCCCGGACCAGACCAGGCGCTGGTTTACCGCGATGCCGCCCGCTTTGAACGGCGGCGATTACAGCCGGAACAGGCGCAACAGGATTATCGCCGGGCGATGGTCGCCGGCGGCATCACGCCGGTTGCGCCGCAGGACAACGCCGCCTACACCAGGCTAACGCGTAGTGACCCCAGCGATGACTGGCTAAAACGCAGCGTTCGCGCCGACGCCGCCGACCTGTATCGCCAGCAGGATATTAACGTCACGCTCGGCCACGATTACTGGCGTTCCAGCGGCACCGGCGGCATTTCCAACCTGAAAGCGCATGACACTATGCTGCAGGCGGACATGCCCTGGTATGACGGACGGGCGTTTCTGCGTACCGATACCATCCGCATGAATGCGGGCTCGTTCGCGCTAAACAAACACGGTTTCAACGATGCCGGATTCGGCACCTGCGCGGATCTGCAATGCGCCAAAGGGAAAAAACAGAAAACCACCGGCACCAGCATCGCCGCGGGCTGGAAAAACGATCGCTGGGAAGCGGACATCGGCACCACGCCGATCGGTTTTGAGGCGGTCGATATCGTCGGCGGCATCAGCTATAGCGGCGACTGGCGGAATATCGGCTGGACCGCCACCGCCTCACGCCGTCCTATCTCCAGCTCATTGCTGGCTTTCGCCGGCGCCAAAGATCCGGGAACCGGCGTTACCTGGGGCGGCGTACGGGCAAACGGCGCCGCGCTGGGGCTAAGCTATGACCGGGGCGCGCAACACGGCGTCTGGAGTCATTTCAGCGCCCATCAAATCACCGGGAAAAACGTTGCCGATAACCTGCGCCTGCGCGCCATGGCGGGGTATTACTACAAAGTCGTCAATCAGGACAACCGCCGGGTTACCGTCGGCCTCAACAATCTGTGGATGCATTATCAAAAGGATCTGAGCGGTTATTCGCTCGGCCAGGGCGGGTATTACAGTCCGCAGCAGTACTACTCCGCCAGCATACCGGTTAATTACCGCCAACGTACCGATAACTGGTCGTGGGAAGTGGGCGGTTCGGTTTCCTGGTCGCACTCCTCCACCAAAGACCAGCGGCGTTATCCGCTATCCAGTCTGGCCGCTAATGCCGGATTGACTGACGGTGACAGGAACTACGTTGAACCGGGAGGCAACAGCCACGGATTTGGCTATACCGTACAAGCGGTGGTCGAACGCCGGCTTAGCGCGCACTGGACGCTGGGGGCCGGCGTCGATATTCAGAAAGCCAAAGACTACACCCCCAGCCACGGCATGATCTACATACGCTACTCCGCCGCCGGCTGGCAGGGCGATCTGGACAGCCCGCCCCACCCGCTGACCCCGTATGCCGATTTTAAGTAGCGCTATCCCGTTCGGCCGAAAACGTCACTTTCGAGGTTCCCCAAGCGAGGGGAACCTTAGCCTGCCTGAACAACGGCTTATACCTGCCATCCTTACAGATGACACAACAGAATTTTTTTGCATGCCGTTTAAACATTAAAAAACCTAACCATTTGATAAGTATACATACATATGTCAACCGCCATCATATCTACTGATCTTTTAACTATTTAGGTAATAATGGGGATGACTTTCATAAAAAATCATACACATTAAAGGTCATTATATTAAATTTCTCTAACTATATGATTTTTAATAGCGAAGATATTCACCTTATGTAAAATTCGCGCCAATGTAAATTAACGTAAGGTTTTTGTTTGTTTTGTGTAAGCATCGCACTCTTTTAGGTCTCCTCTTGCTATTTGTTGTCTCCCCATCTCTGGCAATAGATGACGTCACTCCGGCAGATCGGAATACGTTAGAACTGCGGCAAAAAGCCCTGCTCGAACAAAATAAACAACAACGCAAAGCGCTGGAAAACGCCGTGCAGATCGGCGAACCCGCCGCCTTGCCGGTAAACGCGGACGGCCCCTGCTTTCCCATCCATAACATCGCGTTTAACGGCGCGGTACATCTGTCTTCTCACGATAAATCCGCTTTACAACAGCGTTATCAAGATCGTTGTCTGGATTTAGCCGCCATTAGTAACGCGGTGAGAGAAACCACCAACCGCTATCTCACCCACGGCTACATCACCAGTCAGGCCTATTTGCAGGAACAGGACCTCGCCAACGGTACGCTGACCATCAGCGTCAGCGAAGGCAGATTGGAATCCATCCAGTTAGAAGGGGAAACACCGTTGCCGGTAAAAATGGCTTTTCCCAGCCTGGCTGACCATATCCTCAATCTGCGTGATTTAGAACAAGGTATGGAACAGCTTAATCGCCTGCCTTCTCAACAAATCACCATCGATATTCAGCCAGGGAAACAGCCGGGGAGCTCTATCGCGGTACTCAGACGCACAACCCGCGCATTACCGGTTGAACTTTCCATCGGCGCCGACAACAGCGGGCAGAAAAGCACCGGCCGGGAACAACTTTCCGCCAGTCTGGCGATCGATAATCCGCTGCATCTGGCCGATCGCTGGTGGCTGACGGCCAGCCGCGACAGCGCGTTTAGTCACAGCTACGGCAGCCGCGCCCTGTCCGGCGGGACTTCCGTCCCTTACGGCTACTGGACGTTCAGCTACCAGTATGCCTGGAATGAATTTTTTCAGCCGACGCCCATCGGCGATGAGCATTACCGCTATGCAGGCCAAAGCAACACACATCGGCTCAATGTCAACAGAACGATGTACCGGGATGGTAAACAAAAACTGGCGTTGGAAGGGGCGCTGAACCGCCGCCGTACCGAAAATCGGCTGGCGGGAGAACGCCTTGACGTCAACAGCCCGACGTTGAGCGGCGCCAGCGTCGACCTCAGCTACAGCGCCGCGCTAGCGGGCGGCTATATCACGCTCAACCCAACGCTGAGCCACGGCTTGAGAGCCTGGGGAGCGACCGACGATACAGATGAAGCGAGCGAACTGCCGCGCAGCGAATTTCGTAAATTTGGACTGAGCGCCAGCTATTTCTATCCGCTGACGCCCTCGCTGTATTTCCTCACCTCCGCCTATGGGCAAACCACGCCCGACAACCTCTATCCCAGCGAGCGTATTTCCCTCGGCGGAGAGTATTCCGTGCGGGGTTTTAAAGAGCAAACGCTGACCGGCAACCGCGGACTTTACTGGCGCAATGAGCTGAACTGGCAGTTCGCCGCTCTGCCGCTGTTGGGTAATCTGGCCCTCACCGCCGCCCTAGACAGCGGATGGATCTCAGGCAAAGCCGGCAAGGTGGACGGCGGCAATATGACCGGCGCCTCGCTGGGTTTATCCGCCGCCTCCCGTTGGACTAATCAATCCATTTCACTCGGCGTGCCGCTGCATTTCCCGGATGAACTGCACCCGGATAACGCCGTGCTTTACTGGCAGATCACCCTGCCCGTCACCGCTTTTTTTCATTGAGTTAATCGCTTACAGCAAAAGGAAAACAAGGAAAGTCACATGGAAAAATTCAATAATCGCGCCACGCGCGGGCTCAGCTATCTGCTGATATACCTGACCGCCATGCAGCCGCTACACCCGGCATTCGCGGCTTTGACGCCGGATAACCCCCGCACGCAGGTCAAAAATACGGGTAACATTCCGGTGGTCAACATTGCCGCGCCGAACGCGGCAGGCATATCCCACAATACCTATAAAGACTTCAGCGTCGGGACGCCGGGCGCGGTGTTGAATAACAGCACGGCGGCGGGTAAATCACAGTTAGCCGGCCAGCTTGGCGCCAACGCCAATCTTAAAGGCAAAGCCGCGGGGTTGATTATCAATGAAGTTACCGGCACCGCCCGCTCTAACCTGCAAGGCAAAGTGGAAGTGTTCGGCAACAAAGCCAACGTGCTGATCGCCAACCCCAACGGCATCACCTGCGATGGCTGCGGCTTTATCAATACGCCTGCCGTCACGCTCACCACCGGTAAACCGCTGCTGGATAAACAGGGCGCGCTTGACGCGCTGGAGATTAAAAAAGGCGGCATCACCATCGGCGGCAAAGGGCTGGACGGCGGCGGCGCCAATTACGTCGATATTCTCAGCCGCGCCGCCGAACTGAACGGTAAAATCAACGCCAAAAACCTGAGCCTGACGCAGGGTAGTAATCGGGTAAACCTGAAAACGGGAGTGATCTCGCCCATCAATGGCGAAGGAGCCAAACCGCAACTGGCGGTGGACAGCAAAGCCTTAGGCGGCATGTACGCCGAACGCATACGCCTGATCGCCACTGAAGAAGGGGTGGGTGCGAATCTCGCCAACCTGACCAGTACGCAACAGGACATTACGCTGAGCGCCAAAGGCAAGATCCAGTTAGGCAATACCAGCGCCAAAACCGATTTAAATCTGGATGCCAGGGAAACGAATATTGCCGCCGGTATTAATCTACGCAGCGGACGGGATATGACGCTGTCCAGCGCGACGCTGAACAATAACGGCAGCATCGTCTCTAATGGGGATATGCGAATATTTGGCGATACGGTACGCAACGTCGGCAACAAGGCCGTTATGCATACTAATAAAAATATGTGGATACAGAAGGACGCCGCCGGAAATAAGAGCAGTAAAGTCGAAAACCGTTCCGGGACGATAAAGACCAATTTCGGGGATTTGGTGATTCGAACGGGGCAGTTGGAGAATGTTAGGGACAAATTTTCCATCACCGCCACCATTTCCCCGACAGATAATAAAGATCTTGACCGCTGGTTGGCCGATGGCACTGAATTTGTCCCTGACTACCATGGATATTGGCGCAAGGTGGAATATCTAGCAAACATTGAAGATAAAAACTTCAAATGGGTGGGACATCTGGACTTCAAAACGTCGCTCTTTGCGAACAACGCAAAGTCCAGGTTTTTGGTTACCGCTGACAGCCATCCCGGTGAAATCCTTTCGGGCGGCAGCATATATATTAATGCGGCCAATATCAATAATAATGTCAGCGCCATCAAAGCTGCTGGAGATTTGATATTAACCGGCAATGAGCTGAATGTGCGCGGTGACGTGACGGGGGAATTAAATGATTATGTCAGGTTTTCACCAAAGAGAACCACTCCTATTCCGCTGGGTGCAAAGGTAACCGGCCGGAGCAGAACGAATAGAGAAATTGGTTACGTCCATGACGCACCGCAGGAATCTTGGACCGTGACCGGTTATTATTCTTCATTGCTACAGGCCGGCCGTAGTTTGACTGCGGATTTTAAAAAATCAATCAATATTATAACTCCACAAAAATACGACACCAGTAAAGCCAAAGAGATTATCGCGCCTCCACGTTCCAATGTGCTAAACGCCAAAAACATTCTGCTTCATGCCAATACCATCACTAATAACGAAGTTATCCGAGCTGGCGGCGATATTACTCTTTTAGCCAATGACCTGATACAGTTCGATCAGGGAAGCGTATACGCCGGGACTCATTTATCAATGGCGGCAGTTAATAACATTAATTCCTGGCAAAGTGAAGTTCAAGGCAAAGACGTTACGCTTACTGCCAGAAACGGCGAAATAAAGTTCCGGACAAGCACTGGCCCGCAGTTTTTCAACGCCGACGGCTCCCGCCGACTGGCCACCTTGTCCGCCAGCGGCGACCTGACGGTGACGGCGGGCACGGACATTCTCCTGCTTGATACTGTGCTAAGTCCAGGCCGCAATATCGCCCTGAGCGCCGGGAAAAATATCGCCGTCGAGAATGGCGACGCCCTGCTGTCCTACAAAAAGCCCGGAAAAACTGTCACTGCGGAGCAGGAACGAGCGAAATTTAACCAGCAGTTGGCCGCCACCGGCCGGTTCGACGCCACCGGCTCAATAACCCTGAACGCCGGCGGCGCACTTTCCCTACAGGGCGCTTACGTCAAGGCCGGTAAGGATATCGATCTGAGCGCGGCGCAGGGCGTCGACCTGAGCCCCCGGACGCTGCCCGACACACTGGCGGCGCTGTTCCCTTCCTCGCGCACACCGGAGATGAGCAGCTGCCTGAACGCCGGTAATAACCTGTCCGTATTCAGCGGCGCGGATATCGCCGCCGGCGCGGCGCAAATCACCGCCAAAGGGCATACGGTGCTGTCGGCCGGACGGAATATCCTGTTGCCGGCGCCGGCCTATTCATCCATCCACAGCGGAAACGACAACAACAAGGACGACCGCCATATGACGCCGCTGGTGCAGGGGGAACAGCGTCTGACGCTCTCCGCCAACGGCGCGATGACCGCACAGGGAGCGGCGTTGCGCTCCGCCGGCGACGTCACGGTGTCCGGAGGCGGCAACCTGCGCTTCGAGTCGGTGCGGAATCACACTTATCGCGAAGAAGGCCGGTCATTTACTGAAACCGCCGCCCAGCAGCCCACTACGCTGGACAGCGGCGGCATCCTGACCGTCCTATCCCGGGGCAGCATTCTGTTCCAGGCCACGCGGCTGGTGGCCAAAGGCGCGATGGACGTGGCGGCGCAGGGCGGCTATCTGTTCGCCCAGGCGATGGAAGAATCCAGCCACTACGAGAAAGTCACCAAAAAACGCAAATGGTACGGCAAGAAGAAAACCATCAGGCAAATCAGCCACAACGTCACCAACAAAGTGACGGAATTTACCGCCGGCGGCGATATCAACCTGCTGAGCCGTGACGACAGCACCTATGAAGCCAGCAAAATTAACGCGGGGAAAAACGCCAGACTCACCAGTACCAAAGGCAAAGTCAATTTCAAAGCGGTAAAAAACACCACTTTCGAACAGACGATTACCACCTCGAAAGGTTTTTTTATTAAGAACGCCGACAAGGGCTACACCAAAGACACCTGGCTGCTGCCGAAAATTTACACCGGCGGCAAACTGACGGTTGATGCCGCAACCGGTATCACCGCCGATGTCAAAAACAAAAACGTCCGCTCGCTGCAAAATGCCTTGCTGACATTGGGCAACACGCCGGGCACGGCATGGATGAAGGGACTGAACACCCGCAAAGATGTGCAGTGGAACGCGGTACAGGATGCCTATAGTAGCTGGAATCAGAAAAGCCAGAGCCTGAACCCGGTGGTCGGCGCGGTGATCGCCATTGCCGTCGCCGCCGTCACCGCCGGCTCTGGACTCGCCGCGATGGCTGCTAACGGCGCGGTTACCGCGACTGGCACCGCAGGGATGACCGCAACCGTTGTCCAGGGCGCGGCCTACTCAGGAATGACCGCGCTGACCTCACAAGCCGCCGTGGCGCTGGTTGATAACAAAGGCAATCTCTCCAAAACATTGCAGGCAATGGGCCGCAGCGAGTCGGTGAAATCACTGGTCACCTCAATGGTGATTGGCGGCGCGCTGTCCGGTTTTGACTCTGTGATGGGTTGGGATAAAACCGCCCACGGCGCCACCCCCCTCGATCCCGCCAAAGCCAAACTCCCCGTACTCAGCAACGGTGACTGGAGCAAGGTCGCGCAACGCGTCGCCGGGCAGTCGGTGATCCATTCCAGCGTAGGTACAACCATCAACGGCGGCAGTTTTAAAGATAATTTCACCAATGCCCTGCTCGCCAACGTCGGTAATCAAATCAATGCCGAGGGCGTCGGCCTTATTCATCAGTCGGGCTACGTGCAAAATACCGTCAGTAAAGCGCTTAGTTACGCCTCCGTCTCCGCGCTTGCCGCCGAAATAGGCAAAGGCGATGTCAAAGGCGCCGCCGCCGGCGCCCTGGCGGCTGAACTGGCAACGGCAGTGATGGGCGATACCTTTACTGACCCCGATACCCGTTACGCCAGAATACAAAACAGCGCGAAATTTATCGGCGGGTTGGCCGGAGCTATAGCAACAAATAAAGCTGCCGGCGCCAATAGCGGCGCCAACGCCGGTGAAATCGTCGTGGTGAATAATTATCTGAGTGACAGTCAAAAGGCACAAAGAAACAAGGAGTTTGACAACTGCAAAGGCGACCTGAAATGCAAAGTTCAGATCGGCGTTAATTGGGATGCTATTGATATTACGCAGGAAAGCGCTTACGGCGTTGGCATATTAGCCGGCGTTTCTTCCGGATTGATTGATAGCGTTCGCTCCCTTCTGGCGCTGGGACTCAATCCCAACGAGACACTGGGCGCATTGAAATCACTGTTTAACAACGGCGATGTATTAGGCAACGTCACTTCCGCAGTCAAACAGTCATACATTGACCGTATCAACAAAATGGAGAATGAATACCAGAAAGCCGGACCTTTCGGGGCGTTTAACTCCGGTGTTGAAGGCGGTAAACTGGTCGGGGATATTGCCGGTCTGGTCGCCGGCGGCGCCGGTATCGCCAAAGGCGGTGCGCTACTGACGGAGAAAATTGTTGCGAAAACCACTGGTATGGTTGAAACAGCATTAAAATCTTCGGTTGTTAATAAAATTCTTGAAGCAGATCGGATTGGCAGTGGACTGAAGCCAGATCCTACTCATAGAGGTGCTAGTTACTTGAGCCGTGAACAATTGATGGATGGAAAAGTTTTCACTATCAAAGGTGGTGATGGTATAGAAAGAAAATTACTGCAAGCTGAAGGTTCCTTTAATGATAAGAAAGGTATATTTGAATATATCTATGATAATAAAGGAAACGTTACTCACCAACGATTCATTGAAAGCGGCAGTATTACTGGCATTCCTAATCAACGGCCACCGAAGGTAAAATGATATGAATTTATACCCAATACCGTTTGATTTTATTGATAAAAAAACTCATTTGTCATGGCATGAGGTGAAATGGGGTTATGAAAATAACCTCATTACATCGGAGGTACCGATAAAAAAAGCGGAAGGAATAGTGTTAACAGGTAATTACACCGATACTGAGCTTGAATTATCATTTATCATACCTGGTCAAACAGACCATATAGCACCTTTTCTAAAGGCAACTTGTTCAGAAGTTGAACAAGAAGATGATTCAATAATTAAACAAAAATGGCTATTTATTGTTCTTAGCTGGCTTTGGTGTAATCGCAATAATTTTGATGATCCATTGGGTGAAATAGAAAATATTTATGCTGATTTTGATTATCCTAGTGAAATAGAAGGCTTTGTTAAATATATGCCTCCGTCAGATGGATATGACCCATCAGCGCATACCCGGGTGGAAAACATTAACCGTTTAATGAATAACTGGGAAGAATATTTAGAAAAAGTATCTATCATATTTAAACATTAAAAACCCCCCGCCCTTGGCGGCGGCAATGTCAAAGGCGCGGCGGCAGGCGCGATGGCGGCGGAACTGGCCGGGATTATCATCAATGATAATTTGGTGAAAACAGAAGGCTGGCAGGAGCAACAGGCACAAATTAGCCGTGTCGCCGGGGCCTTCGCCGGGACGCAGGCAACCGGGAGAACCAGTGGCGTAAACAGTGGCGCCAATGCTGATGAAATTGTCGAACGTTTCAATCGTCAGCTTCATCTCGACGAACTACGGGCAATCAAAGAACTGGCCAAAGGCGACAAGAAAAAAGGAGAACGCCTGCTGGCCGCGTCCTGCCGCAAGGTTAACTGTGTCGCCCAGGAGTCTTTAAGTTCCGCTGAGCGTCAGCAATATGAAACGCTGATGAAAAAACACCCGGCTACCCACACGGAAGATGGCTTGCTCGCCAACTACTGAGTGCAAAAAGAGCGGCAACGTACCGGGAATTATCCGCTTTATGCCGGGTATGATATGCAGCAGTTGTTCACCTATACGATCGGTGACAGTATTTCTGACAGCCAACTATTTGCACGTAATCAGTGGGTTGAAAATGCCAGTACCATCACCGGCTGGTCGAAAGAATCGGTCGAAACGCTGGGAATTACAGTATCGATTGCCAGTACCTTCGCAGGGATGGGAAAAGCGAATGTTGGCAACCAGTATTTATCCACAAAGCTCGTCGCCCCAGCAGCTGGCTGGAAAAGTTATCTGGTTAATGAAAAGACTATTCAGCAGGCGGCAACATTTAAAAAACAGATAACTGAATTAAGAGCTGGTTTATCTTCGGATCCCAAACGTAGTGGCAATGTCGCTGTCGCATATATTAATATTCCTGGTATGCCGAAAACACTGGCTGCACACAGTGGTGTGAATGTACCTGGAAAAGGTTTAGTTGGTAAAGGAAGTGAGAACTTCAAATACCAGGAGATACCAAATAATAAAGGAATCCCAATAGCCAGAAATACGGACTCTGAATATAAAATATTGGATAATCTTTCAGACAAACTAGGTAGTAACGTGTCAACTAAAGGAGCTGTGACCATTTTTACAGAGCGCCCAGCCTGCGGAAGTTGCTTGGGAGTGGTAGAACAATTTCAACAAAATATCCGGGCATCAAAGTGGATGTACTTGATAATAATGGTGTTATGCTTAGACCTGGAGCAAAGAAATGAGCTACGAAAGAATTAGCTATGACGAAATAAGGGATTCTTTTTTAAGATATTATTATATCTATTGTAGAAACAAGCTTGACTCATTTAATCGTCGAGGTGAAGGGTGGAGCGAACATGAATCAGAGATAGGCTATGCTTACTATCAATTTGAAAACGCTTATGAATTAGAGATAGAAAACTTGATGCTTAATGTTCTCACATTGGTTCTTATGGCTGGAAGAGGACCGGAACAAGTAGAAAAAAACCTCAGGAAAGATATCAAAGATATGCTGTCAGAGCACAAACTCGATGAGCTTATTGCTGACATCAGTGAAGAGGAAAGACAGGATCTTATTTATGACATGTCTTTATTAAAATTGATTTGATCCATTTCCCTTTTATGTCTCGGCAAAGCCCAACTATCCGTTGGGCTTTATTACGTACAGCCTTATGCCATTAATGGCGGCAGAAAGTTAGCGATCGATGGAACAAAACCGCACAACGCGCCGCCGAGCAGTCGGCTATCAGTTCCACCCGCTGACCCCATATGTCGATTTTAGGTAGCGATTTGACAGAGGTCTGGAGCCAGTTCGGCGCTGCACAGAGCATCTGGCGGTTCATCGTCACGACACGCCAACCGGAGACCTCCTCCTCTGTCAATCAAAAAAACAACAAAAATGTTGTGTTACATAACTTTCATGATATTCTGTTACCGGTTTCAATAAATCGAAGGTGTTATATGTTCAATTACCCGGCATTGGTGAGTTTTGATGAAGACTCAGGACAGTATGAAATTCTTTATAGAGATTTCAAAAACTTAACATCCACCGCATTCACAGAAGAGGATATCGTTCTGGAAGCGGCCCGTTGGTTAACAGAAATTATTGGAGAATATATTGATGCAAGGATACCGATTCCGCAGCCGTCAGCGTTGCAGCACGACGAAATACGTATCCACCTTCCCGTATTGGTCAACCTGAAAGCGGCGTTGCATAACGCAATGATCCAGACCGGTACGCGAAAAGCGGATTTGGCTCGCAAGCTTAATCAGAAAGGACCGCAGATAGACCGCCTATTGGATGTGAACCATGCGTCAAAAATTGAAACATTAGAGCAGGCTTTATATTTACTCGGCTATGAAGTTTCTGTTTCCGTTGCAGAACTAGATGCTTAATCTATTGGATATAATGTAATAAAAACAGATTATACCTGGTAAATTAACTATTATTTTCATGCATTACCGCGTTTTCTATTTTTATTATTTAAACTCATTAAAAAAGCGTATAAACAGAGCGAAAAAACCGTATTCTCAACGAGTTTACGGTTTTCGCTCATGAAATGGAATAAACTCATTCATCTGTGGCACGATAGGTTAAAAACATTGCAGAACAATAAAAATTAGTAACCTGTAAAATAATTATTAATTTAAACCTTTTCCCCAGATATAACCCGCAATATTTCAAAATAATTTTCATGAATTGAGTCACAAAATAAAACATCTATATCTCGCTATACTGATCGAATACTAAAAATAAATTAAACGCTGTTAATTAACATTACTGGAGCAAATATCATGTTTAAAACTTTATTTGAGCCTAAGAAAATAAATCAGTGCGTTATCCCCAACCGATTGATTGTTACCGCAATGGTGGCCAACTACTGTCATTCCGACGGCACCGCCTCCGATCGGTATATCGCCTACCACGAGGAGAAGGCGAAAGGCGGCTGGGGATTAATTATCACCGAAGACTATGCGGTCAACCAGCATGCGATGGGATATCAATACATTGCCGGCTTATGGCACGACGACCAGATAGCGAGCCACAGAAAATTAACGGATACCGTGCATCGCTATGAAAGCAAGATTTTCGCCCAAATCTATCATGCGGGCCGGCAGAGCTGCCGCGCCGTCAACGGCGGAATGCAGCCGGTCGCGCCTTCCGCCATTCCCTGTCCGTGGCTAAGAGAGATGCCGCGTGAACTATCGACGACGGAAATTCAGCAATTGGTCAAAGATTTCGGCCGGTGCGCGCGGCGGGTCAAGCAGGCGGGTTTTGACGGCGTCGAAATTCACGCGGCTCACGGCTATCTGATCGCCGAGTTTCTCTCTCCCTATGCCAATAAGCGCGTCGATAAGTACGGCGGCTGCCTGGAAAACCGGGTACGGTTTTTAAAGGAAATCTATCAGGAAGTTCGGCGTAACGTCGGGCCGGACTTCCCGGTGATCGTGCGCTTTTCCGCCGACGAGGGCTTTCTTGGCGGCCGCGATATCTCCGAAGCGCGGGTGTTGGCGCAGCTATTTGAAGAATGGGGGCTGGATGCGCTGGACGTATCCGTCGGCGCTTACGGCGATCACAATAAATACGGCACCGTATCCCCCATGTATGTCGGCCATGCCTGGACGGCGCCGTTGGCGGAAGAAATAAAAAAACTGGTGAACATTCCGGTAATTACCGCTAATCGCATCAACGATCCAAGAATGGCGGATACCCTGCTGACGATGGGGAAAGCCGACTTTGTCGGCATGGGACGGGGTTCGCTGGCCGACCCGCATTTACCCCGCAAGGCCAAAGCCGGCGAACTGACGTCGATTCGCTACTGCATCGGATGTATGCAGGGCTGTACCGGTAGTCTATATCTGGGCGAGCCGCTGAAATGTCTGGTCAATCCGTCGCTGGGAAGGGAAGGCGTTCTGGACTACAGCCAAACCGCAATGCCCAAAAACGTTTTCGTCGCCGGCGGCGGGCCGGGCGGGATGGAGGCCGCAAGGGCCGCCGCGATGCGTGGCCACCGCGTGACGCTGTTTGAAAAGCGCAGCCAGCCAGGCGGACAATTTCTTTCTGCGGCCTACCCTCCCGGTAAAGGCGAGTTGGCGACCTATACCTCATGGATGATTGAGGAGTTGGAAAAGCTGAACGTGACCATAAAATGCAATACCGAGCTGACAGAAGAGATAATCCGGCAGGAGAAACCCGACGCCGTGATTGTGGCGACCGGCGGCAAACCGGCTATCCCGCCGATTAAAGGCGTCAATCTGCCTCACGTTGTTCTAGCGGAGGATGTGTTATTGGGCAACGTGACCACCGGAAACAACATTGTCATCGCCGGCGGCGGCGAAGTGGGCGGAGAAACGGCAGCGCACCTTGCCATGCAGCAAAAGAACGTCGCCATTATTGAAATGCGGGATAATCTCCTACAGGAGTTGGACGGCGTGAGTAAATTACACGTCTTAAAGCTGCTCGATGAATTCAACGTTAAGCAATATCTGAATACCACGGTCGCCGAAATCACCGAACAGCATGTGGTGGTTGAAAATCAGCAAGGACGCATGAATATCGCAGCGGACACCGTAGTGCTGGCGCTGGGCTATATTCCCGTTAACCAACTGGCGAAACAGCTAGCTGAATACGGCGAAAATGTTGCGGTAATCGGCGGGGCGGTGAAAACCAGCAATGCGCTGGTGGCCATCCGCGAAGGATTTGACGCCGGTATGGCGGTGGTTTAACGCCGCACGTTAAAATCCCGGCAATCATAACGGGGCGAATGACCGTTCGCCCCGTCGCCGCAGTTTTAGCCGACGGCCTGATAGTAAAACGGGCAATAACACTCGGTGGTAAACCACCTTGTCGCTTGTCAACCGGCTCGCCAGCAGCGAACCTCAATGCCCTGCGCCGTCGACTGCATCGGCTGTCGCCGCTCGCATCCGGCCGTCGCCTGCGGGCAGCGCTCGCGGAAAAAACAGCCCTGCGGCAACACGCGGTTGCCCGGCAGTTCGCCTTTTCGATCCTCTACCTCGCCGTCCAGCGAACTGTCCACGCGCGGCACCGAATCAAGCAACAGTTTGGTGTAAGGGTGTTTGGGCGCGCAGAGCACCTGCTGAGCATCGCCCAATTCGACAATTTGCCCCAGATACATCACCGCGACGCGGTCGCTCATATGACGCACCACCGATACATTGTGCGAAATCAGCACATAGGTTAGTTCGCGCTGCCGCTGCAACTTCACCAACAGATTGAGAATTTGCGCCTGAACGGAAATATCCAGCGCCGACGTCGGCTCATCCAGCACGATGATATCGGGCTGCGACGAGAGCGCGCGGGCAATGGAAATTCGCTGGCGCTGACCGCCGGAAAAAGCATGCGGCAACCGATCCAAATATTCCGAGCGAATACCCACCAGTTCCGCCAACTCCACCGCTAATTCACGGCGTTCGCGTTCGCTATTGTGTTTCTGTAGCCAGACCGGTTCGGTAATAATGCGCCAGACGGGTAAACGCGGATCCAGCGAGGAAAGCGGATCCTGAAATACCATCTGCATACCGCTGCCCAGCCATGAGGTCGGACTGCGGGCGCGGGAACACTTGCCGGCGGCGGGCGCCAACATGCCCATCAGTAACTGGGCCAGCGTGCTTTTACCGCAGCCGGACTCGCCCACAATGCCCAGCGTTTCCCCGCGAACAATGCGCAAATCCAGACCGTTTAGCGCATGCACCTGTTCGGTGACTTTGCCGCGCCAGTTTTTCCGGGCGGGGAAATTGACGTGAACATCCTGTAGTTCAAGCAAAATATCAGACATGTTCCGCCTCCCGTTGCGGATGCCAGCAGGCGGCGAGTTGTTCACCGGCGCCGCAGGACGTTAATGCGGGTAGCTGCCCGCAGCGCGCATCGGCGGCAAAACAGCGATCACGGAAAGCGCAGCCGACCGGCAAAGACGCCAGATTAGGCACGGTGCCCGGAATAGCGGGCAGCGGCGCGCGCGGCGCCGCTTCTTCCGGCGCACAGCGCAGCAGGCCAATGGAGTAGGGATGGACGGGATGTTTAATCACATCCCGCGTGGCGCCGCACTCTACCACCCTGCCGGCGTACATCACATACAGCCGATCGCAAAGCTGAGACACCACCGCCATGTCATGGCTGATAAACAGCACCGACGTACCGCTGGCGCGCGCTTTCTGCTGCAGCAGACGCAGCACCTGCCGCTGCACGGTGACATCCAGCGCAGTGGTCGGCTCATCGGCGATAATCAGCTCCGGGTCGCAGGAGAAGGCCAGCGCGATCACCACCCGCTGGCGCATGCCGCCCGACAGTTCAAAGGGGTAGCGCTCCATCACCCTGGCGGCATCGGAAATCTGCATTTCATTCAGCAGGCTGATGGCCTTTTCACCCGCCGCTTTGCGGGTAAGGGGCTGGTGCTGGCGGATCACGTCGGTCATCTGCTGTCCGATACGCCGCGTGGGATTCAGCGCCGTCATCGGCTCCTGAAAGATCATCGCCACTTTTGCGCCGCGCAGTCGCCGCATCTGTTTCTCGCTGGCGTTCAGCACATCCTGACCGAGAACGGTAAGACTGCCGCCGTTGATGAGATAGCTGTTGGGCGGCAGCAAACGCATCGCCAGCATCGCCGTCACCGACTTACCGGAGCCGGACTCCCCCACCACGCCGACAATCTCGCCGCGTTTCACCTGCAGTGAAACCTCGTTCAGCGCGCTGACCTGGCCGTTATACACCGGGAAGCTCAGCTGTAAATTATCGATATTCAGAACGTCGTCACGCATTAGTGTCTCCCTCCGCTTTTCGGGTCGAGCAGGTCACGCAGGCCATCGCCAAACAGGTTAAATCCGACGGCGGTAATCAAAATCGCCAGGCCGGGGAAGGTGCAATACCACCACTGGTCGAGCACATAGTTACGGCCGTTGGCGACCATCGCGCCCCACTCCGCCGTCGGCTGCTGCGCGCCAAGACCGATAAACCCCAGCGTGGCGGCCATCAGTATGGCGGTGCCGATATCCAGCGACGCCTGCACAATCAGCGGCGGCAGCGCATTGCGCAGAACGTGCCAGCTAATCAGATGCCAGCGCGTGGCGCCAAAAATTCTTGCCGCCTGGACATAGGCCAACTGACGCACCACCAGAGTTTGTCCGCGCGCCAGGCGGACATAAAAGGGAATGCGCACGATGGCGATCGCCAGCATCGCGTTAAACAGGCTCGGCCCCAGCGCGGCCGCCAGCGCCATGGTCAATACCAGCGAGGGAATCGACAGCATGATGTCCATGATGCGCATAATCAACGCGTCGGCCCAGCCGCCCAATACGCCGGAAAAGCAGCCCAGCAGCGAACCGATAATGCCGGAGAACAACACCACCGCCAGACCCGCGGCCACCGACTGCTGGCTGCCGACCAATACGCGGCTGAACAGATCGCGCCCGACTTCGTCCGTGCCGAACCAGTGCTGCGCCGAGGGCGGTTGCAAACGGGCCGCCAGATCGATGGCGTTGGGGTCCAGCGGCGTTAACCACGGCGAGAAGATCATCATCAGCAGCATAACCAGCATAATGACGCCGCCGATCAGCGTCAGCGGGCTGCTTTTCAACAGCCAGAAGCGTTTACCCCAGCGCTGTCGCCATTCGCTTTTGCGCGGCGCGGCAATAGTTTCGTTGATTGACATCATTGCGCCCCTCCACGTCCAATGCGGGGATCGATCCATAAATAGAGCAGATCCACCACCAAATTAACCACCACATACGCCAGTGAAACCACCACCGCGAACCCCATAACCGCAGGAAAATCAAGCGACTGAATCGACGACACCACATAAGCGCCCATTCCGGGCCAGGAGAAGACGGTTTCCGTCAGTACCGCGCCATACAGCAGGTCGCCCAGGGCCAGCCCCAGCACGGTTACAGACGGGATCAGCGCATTGGGCAACGCATAGCCGAGGATGACGCGCCAGGCGGGCAGGCCGCTGGCGCGCGCGGTGCGAATATAATCTTCGCTGAGCTGCTCCAGCATGGCGGAACGAATTTGCCGCGCCACAATCCCCAGATGCACGAACGCCAGCGTCAGCGCGGGTAAAATCAAATGCTGCAGGCTGTTCCAGAACGCTTCCCCGTTCCCCTCCAGCAGCGAGTCGATGGTATAAAAGCCCGTCACATGCCGCGGCGGGTCGAGCCAGTCATCCAGTCGTCCGCCGCCGGGCAGCAAATTAAGGTGTCCGTAAAACAGCACAATGACGCCCAGCCCCAGCCAAAACGCAGGGGTAGAGATCCCGGTGATCGCCAGTAAACGCACCAGATGATCGAGCCAGCGGTTGCGATACACCGCCGATAGCACGCCGAGCGGCACGCCCAGCATCAGCGCCAGCAGCAGGGCGCAAAAGGCCAGTTCCAACGTTGCGGGAAAGAACGCGCGTAAATCGTCCAGCACCGGACGGCCGGTGCGAATGGAGGTTCCCAGGTCGCCATGCAGTAAATCGCCGACATAGCGGTAAAACTGAACATACAGCGGCTGATCCAACCCCAGTTGCTGGCGGATGTGCTGCACGATCTCGTCGCTGGCGCGATCCCCGGCCAGCAATCGCGCCGGATCGCCGGGGATCAGGTGGGAAATAATAAAGGTGATGACGCAAACCCCGGCCACCACCAGTATGAGTCCCCAACAGCGCTGCCGTAAAATGCTCCAGAAGGTCATATCAAGCCCCCAGTCAAAGAACAGGGCCAGCCGCGGCCCTTAATAAAAGTGTTGCTTATCTTCTTATTTGCTCATCGTCGCGACGTTAAACACCTGCTCCAACATCGGATTGAAAACAAAGCCTTTTACCTCTTTGTTCATCGCGACCTGATAGTTTTTCTGGAACAGATAGACGTAGGCGGCCTCATCGATGACGATCTTCTGCGCCGCCTGATAGTCTTTGGTGCGCTCGGCCTGATCCGCCGTAGAAACGGCTTTTTTCAGCAAATCGTCGACGGTTTTGTTGTCATAAAAAGAGCGGTTGCCCGGCAGGCCTTTCTTATCGGACTCGAACCAGTAGTTCATAAACATATAGGGATCGGCGAAGTCAGGGCTCCAGTTGCCGATGGCGATGTCGTAATCCCCCTTGCCGACGCGATCGCGCATGGTGGCGTTGGCCAATTTCTCCAGCTTGACGTCGATGCCCAGGGTTTTGAGACTCGCCTGGGTGGAGATGGCGATCGGCTCCCAGTTGGCATCGCTGTCCGAATAGAGGAATGTCAGGCCGGATGGTTTCTCGGCAACCTTGTCATAGGCGGCTTTCGCTTTTTCCGGGTCGAAGCTGTACTGCATGGCTTGCGCGTCGTAGCCCCACATCCCTTCGGGGATCGGGCCGCGCATCTGTTTGCCGTTGCCGCCAAGGAGACCGTTCACCATGCCCTGATAATCGGTTGACCAGGAGACGGCGCGGCGCAGATCGACCTGATTTAGCGGCGCCTTGCCGTTGTTGAGATAGAGATAGGTCACGCGCAACGACGGATATTCATCGACGGCGACGTTCCCCTCTTTCTTCAACGCCGCCAGCTGATCGACCGGCAGCGATTCGGCAATATCAATATCGCCGCGGGAAAGCTGCAAACGGCGGGACGCGCTCTCGCCGATGATCTTCACGGAGACGCGTTTAAAGGCCGGTTTCGCGCCGTGGTAGTGCGGATTGGGAACCAGAACCAGCTGCTGCCCTTTCTGCCAGCGCTGCAACATATACGGGCCGGAACCGGCGGTGTTCTCCGCCAGCCAGCCTTTGGCGTCATCGGCGCCGTGCTCTTTCATTACCGCGGGATTAATTATCGCGGCGCCATCGTTAGCCAACGTGTAAAGGAACGGAGAAAAAGGCGAACTAAGGGTAAAACGCACCGTTAGAGGATCAACCACTTCGACGTTTAAATCCTTCGGATAAGCCTCCGACGGCCCTTGTCCAATCTTCAGCAAACGCTCGAACGAGAACTTGACCGCCTCCGCCGTGACCGGCGTGCCATCAGCGAATTTGGCATCGTTTTTCAGCGTAAAGGTCCAGACTTTCTGATCGTCGGAAGCCTGCCAGCTTTCCGCCAAATCGCCTTCCACCTCCGTGGAGCCTTTGCCATTTTCCGTTTTATACTGCACCAGGCGCTGATAGGCGGGATAAGTGACCGTCCAGTCGTTATTATCAATGGTGACCGCCGGATCGAGCGTCTGCGGATCGGCAGCCTTGCCAATCACCAACATATCCTTTGGCACCGCCGCCAGGACTGGCGTGATACTCATGGCAATCGCCGCGGCGATCAACGCCGGTCGAAACAATGAAACTGCGGTAGTCGTTATCTTCATGACAGTGCTCCTGGTTTCAAAAGTAAGTTAAGGGGTGGTGACGTTTTGCGGGGCGATGCAGCTAAAGCGATCGCTTAACAGCGGGTAGGCCGTAGAGTCGGGCAGTTCGAAGTGCCACCATTCACTGGCGATACCGATAAAACCGCCGCCGAACATGATGGCGTTCAGCAGCAGACGATTACGTTGCGCCGCAGGCGGCACATCCGGATGGTAAGGGTGAGAACGTTCATTCATCTCATCAAAGCCGGTGCCCATATCCAGAACCTGACCGTTTTCGTCGATCAGCGTGACATCAACGGCGGTGCCGCGGCTGTGATTGGAGCCTAACGAGACCTCCACCACATACTTCGGATCCGGACAGGCCAGCCACAGATACTCTTGCGCTTTCTTTGGGCGATAGGCGTCGTAAATCAATAACCTGACCCCCGCCAGCGCGGCGATGTCCACGCTGCGCATCAAAGCGCTGGCGGCCTTGGGATGCAGCAAACAGCGATTTTCGCTGTAAATAGTCTGGCCCGTAATATTATCCGGCGTTGCATACTTCATATCGATGCGCACCTGCGGCATTGCAGAACAAACATCAACCAATTCAATTTCTTGCGTCATATAACAGACCTTGTTTAATGTTCAAATTGCCCAAATTCCTGTTGCAGCCGGCGGTTTAACGCCAAACGCGACTCCAAACGTTCGCCGAGCCGCTCCACGACGGCCGAAAGCAGCAGGTTAAATAAGCAGCTAAGCGGCGCCAGTGAATCCCAAAAATGACCGGTATCGGTATGCACCTGTAATAAATCCATGGGGTAATCCCGCGCCCACGGACACCAGATATCGGTAACCAGCGCCAGCGGCAGATTGCGCTCGCTGGCGGCCCGGCAATACTGGCGAGCCACCGCGGAATACGCGCGCGTATCGGTAACCACCAGATAGGGCCGTTCAAATTCCGAGTTAAGCGACTCCACCCAGGTGCCCGATAGGCCATCGACATAGCTGACGCGCGGACGCAGATACTCCAGATGGCTGAAAAACGCGTTGGCGATACCGCGCGTGGACTGGATGCCCAAAACAAATACCGCTTCCGCCTCGGCCAGCTGCTGGCTGACCCGGGCGAAGGTCTCGCTCTGGGCTAACTGATAAACCTTGGCGATGGCATCCAGTTCAAGCTGCAGCGACTGGGAAAAACGGTCTGATAACCCGTGCTGCTGCCGCCATGAATCGAGGCGGTCAATCACACCCCAGGGTTTATAAGGAATGTCCGGCGCAGTGCGCAAACTGCTTTTGGCATCTTCCAGGTTGCGATAGCCCAATTTGCGTAAATAGCGGCCCACGGTGATACCGCTGGTCCCCGTCGCTTTGGCGATGCTATCCGCGGTTTCAAACGGAATCTGATCGATATGCGTGAGCAGCCAACCGGCAATACGCTTGCCGCTTGGTGTTTGCTGGCTAAAACTCGCTTCAATTCTTGCGATTAATTCCGTTTTCTCCGCCATCTTGCGCCCCGATGTTATTTATCTGTCATTTATCCAAATGATGTTATGCAAATAACAATGCAGGGTGCGTGCCAGGTTTGATCAGAGGCGAAAAGGGCACGCTGGCGGTACGTTGGAGAAATAAAGGGAGAAAGAAGAAGGGAAGAAAAGCGCAAAAATTGTGCGCGGACGATCAATTATGGTGCAAACTAATAACTGGCTAAGCATTTTCGCGAATTAGCCATCTGCATCCGTCAGGAAACGGCCCCTGGCGCTCAGAAAAAAGGATCTCAAGAAGATCCTTCTTTCTGGCATCAAATCACCACCTCAGTCTTGAGGTGGGAAGGAATGTTACAGCCTCGACCATTTCACCCATGTCGTAATAAACACACATCGTCAGCGGAATATGAAAATCCTCGACCGTAAAACGCTCAATCCAGCCAATTTCCATCTTTAAAACAACTTTTGGCGGATTACTTTTATCAGGGTCGCCAAAAGTCTCATGGACCCATCTGCGGGACATATTTTGTTGAAGTGGAGAAGGTAACTCATTAGGGAAAACCCAGTCTTTTTTTTCTGTTTTCAGCTTTAACACTATCTCACTAAGAGACTTATTAGCGTCATTATCAAACGTTAAAAAAAGACCTTCTTTTTTCATTTCCAGAGTCAGGTAAGGATCGCACTGCGTCCCCTGCGGCGGGGTTTTATACGTAATAATTCCCGCATCGCGGATAGCCTGCCAGGGCTTTTCCAGACTGCATATCAATGCTTCAATATTCACCGTCATTTGTATAACCCCAGTTCAGTATTAATCCTGTGCATCTCTTTTCTTGCTGCTTCCAGCGCGGCCTCTGTCGCACCATAATCCTGCATCAGCACCGGTTTGATTTGGTCAAAGTCCTTGTCGATGGCCGCTCGCAGATTGTGCGAGTCTGGCCCCATCTGTGAGCGATTCCGTCCGCCATAGGTCGCGCTATCCTGACGATGAACCTTCTCTGGAACAGCAATAGCTGCTACCTGATCCACCATAGCCTTAATTTTGTCAGGATGAATATCTGGAAACTCTCGTTTCAGATACAAAACCACGGCCTGCCGTGACGGCATATGATCCACATGATAAAGCCTCTGTCGTGTGCGTCCGTTAAAATCACGATACGGCTTCACCTCCAGGAATTCCACCGGCGGCTTGCTCAGGTACACGTAGATCGGAGGATGCACGTTTCCCGGAAACACCAGAATGTAGTCCCGGAAGTCCTTCTCCTCCGGCGCGGGCGTTGTTGTTACCCTCACATCGTGCGTATCCGGATATTCCAGCCCCGGTACCGTCACCGTCACCGTGCCAACCGGGGCCGAATCATTCCCGGTATGCCAGCCTTCGGCATCGCTGCTGCCCGGCGCATCCGCCGGTGTCCAGGTGATCAGCGGTTTGCTCAGTTCTCCGTCTTCCCAGAACTCATAGCCGCCACTGAGGTTTTTCTCCAGCAGCCGCACTTTCACCCGATCGCGCCCGCTGTCCGGCCCAGTGTGATACCCCACGGCTTTCAGCCGCCCCGTTTCCAGGTCGTCCTCCCAGCGGTAGCGAACCCGCGTCGGCACCGTTCCCTTACGACCGGCTACGGCCAGCAGATTATCCGCCGTCAGCAGATCGCTTTTCTCGCCCTTCAGCATCGACTGTAGCACTACCCCCATCACCACGAACGGCAGGTTCATCGCAATGCGCCCCTGCCACACCTTCGGCCCGGAAAGGTGCTTCATCCGGTGCGTCAGCGCCTGTGCCGCATCCTGATTCGCTTTGCCCATCGCGCCTCCGGCAGAGGCTGCCATCCCGGCTTGCGCGCTACCGCCCATCACCACCGGCGGGGGCGGCAGGGGCATCGCTTCGGCCTCGCCGAAGAAGAAGCCTGTCACCTTATCGAACAGGGATTTTTTCTTCTCAGGCGCTGCGGCTTCCGCCTTCCCGGTCGCTGGCTGTTTCTTCTTCGCCGTCTGTGCATACTGCACTGTTTCACTGTCTGCTGTCGGTGATGGCGTGGAGGATGTGGAAGGGGAAAAAGGCAGCGACTGATAAAAACTCATCGTCGCAAAGTTTTCCTGCGGTTCTTCGGTCGTTCCGGCATCGTTGCATCCGGCGCCACGCAGACAAGATTTCGCAAACACCGGCGGAGGAACCGGTTTTACCGGCGCGGGCTGAACAGCCGGGGCAGGAGGAGAAGCGGCCAGCTTCGCCTGTGTGCCGAACGGATCTTTCGGCAGGTCTTCCACCCAGTAGCTCGTATTGGCAATAACCTGATTATTGGGGCAGCGGCACAGCACCCGGTCACCGGTTGCCACATGGGTTTTCCCTATCGAACTCCAGTGGATGGCTGTTCCCATTATCTGGAAAGCGCCTTTACATTTCGGACACAGCGCCATATCACCGGTCATGACCAACGAGATCCCGTTATCACTGAAACCGGATGTGGCGCTGATTATCTGCCCGCCGCTGGTCGTTTTATCGCCCAACTTCGCTAGTTGTCTTGACATGATCCCTCATGAATTAAATGCTTATAAAACCAGCGCATTATACAGGAATCATGACTTGACCAAAAACTGATCGTCAGCCCCCGAAACGGGCCTGGTGCGCGGGGCATCCCATCCCCACGCGATATCAAACGCGGTTAATGGCTCACGCCTGCGCCAGTTTCGCCACCAGTTGCGTTTTATTCAACGGCACGCAATAGCAGGGCGTATCGCGTTCAAAACGCCAGCCTTGCGCGAGCGCGCCGGCATCCACGCTATCAAAACCGATCTGATGCAAAAATTCGGCGACCTGCCGCTTCGCCTGCGCGTCATCGCCGGCAATCGGCAGCGCGCGGCGATCGGCTGCTCCCGCGGTTCTGGCGTCGTTCAGCAGATCTTTGGCATAGATGGCATTAAACGCTTTCACCACTTTCGCCCCCGGCAGCATTAGCGCCAACATTTCGCTGGTGGTGGTTTCATGGTTGTCGAGCTGCGGATAGCGTCCGTCCCGATCCGGGTAGTAATTGTTGGCGTCCATTACCACTTTTCCCTGCAGGGCATCGGCAGGCAACGTCTTCAACTGGTTAAACGGGATCGCCACCAGCACCAGATCGCCAAATGCGGCAGCCTGCTCTACCGTGCCGCCTTCGCATTTCAACGTACGCAACGTGCTGAAAATCGTTTCCGGGCCGCGAGAGTTGCTCAGCATCACCTTATGCCCCGCTTTTATCGCCAGTTCGGCCACGCCGCGGCCAATAAACCCTGCGCCAATTATTCCAATGTTCATTTCTCACCTCTGATAAATACGGTCGATAAATCCACGATCGGTGGGTGTAATGACAATATTTGATTACGAATAACGGATAAATAGGCCTTTCTTTACGACAGATGAAACGATAAGTTTCTAATCGGGCATCGTTAGCGGAGGAAACGTAATGGACAGACTCACCAGCATGGCGGTTTTTATTAAGGCCGTCGACTGCGGTTCGTTTGCCGCGGCGGGCAACGCGCTTAATCTTTCGCCGCAGATGGTGGGTAAGCATGTATTGACGCTGGAAACGCAGGTCGGCAGCACGTTGCTGCACCGCACCACCCGCCGCCAGAGTCTGACCGAGGCCGGGCGCCTGTACTATCAGAGCTGTAAACGGGTTTTACAAGAAGCGGAAGACGCCGATCGGCTGATGGCGTCAATTCATGCCGAACCCGCCGGGCTGTTGCGGGTCAATGCGCCCGTCACTTTCGGCGCCTGTAGCCTGATGCCCGCCGTCACCCGCTATATGCGGCAATATCCGCAGGTTCAGGTGGAGCTGACGCTCTCGGATCAGTTTGTCGATTTATTGGAGGATGGCTATGAAGCCGTGCTGCGGATCGGTCGGCTTGATGATTCCTCGCTGATTGCGCGCGAGTTGATGCCTTACCGCTGCGTGGCCTGCGCCTCACCCGCCTATCTTGCCGAACGGGGCATGCCGCTCAAGCCGGCGGATCTGCTGGAGCATGAGTGTCTGGGATTTACCTACTGGGCGAATAAGCCAACCGGAAACTGGGTCTTCGCCAAAGAGGGCAAAACCGAGCATGTGCATATCAATAGCCGCCTGCAAATCAACGATAGCAAAGCGATGCTCAGCGCCGCGCTGGAAGGCTTCGGCATTGTATTGGGCGCGGAAGTCTTGCTGAACGAGGCGCTGGCGCGCGGGGATTTGGTGCGTATCTTGCCGGACTATGAAACGCCTTCACGTCCGATGCATCTGCTGTTTCACGGCGAACGCCATCTGTCGTCGCGCCTGCGCACCTTTGTCGATTTCATCATGCGGGAATTTAGTCCTCACCCGCAGGCATAGCCGACGCCGCGTCCCACCTGGCCGTCCGGCAGATCCGTCTTTATCACCATTTTTTCTGCACAATAAAGGGGCAATGGCGCACTACCGCCAGGCAAAGGGGATAACGTTTATCCCCTGTGCTAACGATTTACGCCTCTGGCGCTTTTCCATAACTTATTAATTTTTACTTTATTAACAATAAGATAATGATTATCTCCTCATTCTATTTCCCAATTTGACAGACTGGCACGCATCATGCTTATGTAATTTCATGCAAGTTACTTGAATAAAATGAATGCCACTTTCACCAGGGGAATACTATGATACGACGCAAGTTCACCACCGCCTTTTGCGCGTCCGCACTGTGTGTGGCCAGCGCCCTTGCCTTTCCCGTTCACAGTGCCGACCTGCTGGATAGGATAAGCGCCAATAAAACCATTACCATCGCCACCGAAGCCCGTTATGCCCCGTTTGAGTTCGTGCAGGACGGGAAAATCGTCGGTTACGATGTTGACCTGATGAACCATATTCTGCAAAAACAGCTGCCGGACGTGAAGGTGAAGCAGTTGGACCTGCCGTTTCAGGGCATTCTGCCGGGGCTGGACGCGAAAAAGTTTGATTTCGTGGTGACCGCCGTCACCGTGAATAAACAGCGCGTCGCCCATTTTGCCTTTACGGTGCCGATAGCCGAATCCACCGTCGCCCTGCTTAAGCGCGAAAATGATACCTCCATCACCTCGCTGGACGATCTCAACGGCAAAGTGGTCGGTTCACAGGCCGGCTCCGGCCAGTTGCAGATTTTGCAGTCGTTTAACCAGCAATTAAAAGCCAGCGGCAAGCCCGGCATCAAAGAAATTAAACAGTACGTCTCCTTCGATGAGGCCTATGCGGATTTGGCGAACCGCCGTCTTGACGGCGTCGCACAGTCGTTGGCGAATCTCGGCCCGCTGATCAAAAGCCGCCCCGGCATCTTCAACACACTGCAACCGATGCTTGGCCCTACCACCTACTTCGGCTGGGTAGGCCGTAAAGACGAAGACAGCGCCAGACTGGTAAAAATGTTCAGCGACGGCATTGCCGAAGCCAACCGCGACGGCACGATGAAAGCGCTACAGGAGAAATGGTTTGGCTTCACGATGACCGTTCCGGCGGATCAAATGCCTGAGCCGAGTCTGTAAGGGAGACGCATGGCGGACTTTTACGCACAGTTCCTCTCCTGGTCCCCGGTTCTGCTCAACGGCGCCGTCACCACGGCATCGTTGTGCCTGACCGCTATCGTCGCCGGTTTCTTCGTCGGAGTGGGCATCCACCTGATGGAGCGCAGCCGGCTGCGGCTCTGCCGGGGGATCGCCGGCGCCTGGGTCAGCCTGTTTCGCGGCACGCCGGTACTGGCGCAGATGTTACTGTGCTTTTATTTACCCGGCGAACTGGGGCTGGAAATTTCCAGCTATCTCGCCGCCGCTTTAGCCCTGACGCTGAATACCGCCGCCTATCAATCGCAAATCCTGCGCAGCGGTTTTGCCGCCATCCCGCCCGGTCAACTGGAGGCCGCGGCGATCTGCGGTCTGAGCGCCCGCCAAACCCTGTGGCGCATTCAGGTGCCGCAGGTGCTGCGCCTGACGCTGCCGTCGCTGATCTCCGAGTTGATCGACGTGGTGAAAGCCTCCGCCGTGGTGTCGATTATCGCCATCACCGATC
This sequence comes from Brenneria goodwinii, assembly GCF_002291445.1. NCBI lineage: Bacteria > Pseudomonadati > Pseudomonadota > Gammaproteobacteria > Enterobacterales > Pectobacteriaceae > Brenneria > Brenneria goodwinii. Next base: position 4,108,050 of record NZ_CP014137.1, read on the forward strand.
TGATGCGGGTAGGCCAGCAACTGGCCTCGGCAACCTATCAGCCTTTGCGGGTTTATATCGCCACGGCGCTGGTCTACCTGCTGCTCACCAGCCTGCTGGCGCTGGCGGGCCGCTATTTTGAACGCCGTTGGGTTAAGGAAAGAACATGAACGAGCTGCTTCTCTACTTACCCGACTACCTGCGCGCGATGGGCGTTACGCTGTGGATCAGCGCCTGCTCCGCCGCATTCGGCGCGCTGCTCGGTTTCTTACTGCACGCGGTGTGCCGCAGACAAGCATGGCTCTATGCCGCATGGCGGTTCTATGTCTGGGTGATTCGCGGCACGCCCTATCTGGCGCAGTTGGCGGTCATTTACTTCGGTCTGCCGTCGGTCGGCGTCATGCTGAGCGCCGTCGAGGCCACCATTTTATCGCTGACCTTGTACAGCGCCGCCTACTTCAGCGAGATCTTCCGCGCCAGTTGGCAAAGCATTGCCCGCGGCCAGTTGGAAGCGGCGGCGGCGCATAATATTTCGCCGTGGCAGAGCTTCTGGCATATCCAAACGCCGCAGGCGATGCGCTTCAGCCTGCCGATGCTCGGCAATCAGTTCATTCTGACCATAAAAGAGAGCGCGGTGGCATCGGTGATCACCGTTCCCGAACTCACCATGACGACGGGACAGATCGTCGCGAATACCTATACCTATGTCCTGCCCTACGCCTTGCTGATTCTGAGCTACTGGCTGCTGGCGCAGGGCGTCAGTCTGAGCGTTCGCCTGCTCAGCCGCTGGCAAACCTCGAAAGGATAACCCTATGGCAGAAACGCTTATCGAACTGCGCGGCGTCGGCAAGTCATTTGATGGCAACCGGGTGCTGAAAGATATCAATCTGGCCGTCAGCGCGGGCGAGATCGTCACGCTGATTGGCCCGTCTGGCTCAGGGAAAACCACCGCCTTACGCTGCATGAACTTTCTGGAAGCCTATGACGAAGGCGAAATCTGGATTAAAGGCCAGCTATTGGGCTACAGCGGGCCGGGGCGCGAACCGCGGCATCGTGATAGCCCGGCGCTAATTGCGGAAGTCCGCCGCCCGCTGGCCATGGTGTTTCAGCAGTTCAACCTTTGGCCGCATATGACCGTGCTGGAGAACGTAACCGCGCCGCTGGTGCTGGGGAAAAAATTATCGCGTCAGGAAGCGCGGCAACGGGCCGCCGCCGCGCTGGCGCAGGTCGGCATGAGCGAAAAAGCCGCCGCCTGGCCATCCCGGCTGTCGGGCGGGCAACAGCAGCGCGTAGGCATTGCCCGCGCGCTGGCGCTGGAGCCGGAACTGCTGTTGCTGGACGAGCCGACGTCGGCGCTCGATCCCGAACGGGTCGAAGAGGTGCTGGATGTGATCAAAGCGCTGGCGCAGAAAGGCATCACCATGGTGATGGTGACCCATGAAATGTCGTTTGCCGCCCATATTTCGTCGCGCATCGTTTTTATGGCTGACGGCGGCGTGGTGGAAAGCGGGCCGCCCGCTGCGCTGTTCCGTAATCCGCAAACCGAACGCCTGCGGGCCTTTCTCGCGCCGTGGTTTCAGCGCCCTTTACAATTAGATGAATCAGGATGCGCCGATGGTCAGTGAACAAGGAAAGCGAGCCGCGAACGGCGTCAGTCAGGCGCGTTTACTCAACAATCTGGCCGCGTTGGCCCGCTTCGGCGCGCTGCCTTCCGGCGGGGTAAATCGGCAGGCGCTCTCCGCCGACGATCTTGACGCACGCGCCTGGCTGATCGAACTGGCGCTATCGCTGGGCTGCGAGGTGTCCACCGATGCGTGCGCCAATCTGTTTATTCGCCGCGCGGGAATGCAGGATCTGCCGCCGGTAGTTACCGGCAGTCACATTGATACCCAGCCGAGCGGCGGCAATCTGGACGGATGCTACGGCGTGATGGCGGGCATCGAGTGTCTGAGCGCGCTTAATGAAGCCGGGATAACGACCCAAAGGCCGCTGGAAGTGGTGGTCTGGACCAACGAGGAAGGCAGCCGCTTCGCCCCCGGCGCGATGGGCTCCAGCGCCTTCGTTAATCCAGACTGTCTGGCCGGCTATCTGGATAACCAGGATCGGGACGGCGTCACCGTCAGCGCGGCGCTGACCAACTGCCACCGCCGCTTTGCCGATCTGCCGCGCCGCGTTAAATACCCGATGGCGGCATTTATCGAGCTGCATATCGAACAGGGGCCGGTGTTGGAACAGGCCGGGCTGTCGCTGGCGACCGTACAGGGCATTCAGGGCGTCAGATGGTATCAGATCCGCTGCGTCGGCCAGAGCGCCCACGCCGGCACCACGCCGATGAACCGCCGCGCAGACGCCATGACGCTGGCGCGCCGTCTGACGGATCGCATCGAACGCGCCGTGGCCGATGTACCGGCCGACCAGTTGCGCTTAACCTTCGGCTGCTGGCGGGTGGCTCCCAACGCCATCAACACCGTGGCGGGCGAAGTCAGCTTCACCATCGATTTCCGCTCCCCCGACGACGATGCGTTAACCCGCTTTGATGCGCTGATAGCGGGGCTTGCCGCCGACAATGTGATTGTTACCCCATCGCTGCGCCAGCCGCCGATCGCGTTCGATGCGCATCTGCTGGCGCAGCAACAGGCGTGCTGCGACGCGCTGGATATCCCGACCGCTAAACTCGTTTCAGGCGCGTTTCACGACGCGATGTATCTGGCCCAGCACTGCCCGACCAGCATGTTTTTCGTTCCAAGCCGTAACGGCGTCAGCCATAACCCGGCTGAATATACCGATCCCCATTCGCTCTGGCTTGGCGCCAGAGCCCTCGCCTGCTGTCTGACAGAACTGGCAAACCCATTAACAGGAGTCAATTCATGAGCACGATCAACTACCCTGCCTGCTGTGAAAAAGATAACGGCACCGCACTCGGCACCAATGCCACCGCCACCTCGCCGATTTCCGCCGACGGCACGCCGACGCCCGGTGAACTTTACACCGTACCGGCCCGCTGCGGCCGCGCCGTGCGTCTGCAAAAGGGGCAGGTTATCCGCATTATCAACACGCCGGGAAGCCAGGTGTGCGATACCTGGCTGTTCAACAGCGACGATCTGAGCGAGTTCTCCTCCATGGAACACACGCGCGCGTTCATTGACAAAATCATCCCCCAACCGGGCGATGTCTTGGTCACCAACCATCGCCGTCCGATCGGCACGCTGCTGACCGATACTTCGCCGGGCATTCACGACACCATGATTGCCGCCTGCGATCTGTTCCGTTACAGCAATATGGGGATCACCGAATACCACGACAGTTGCGCCGACAACATGCGCCTGGCGCTCAACGCCATCGGCCTGCGCGCCCGCGAAGTGCCGCAGCCGCTGAACCTGTGGATGAATACCCCGGTCAACCCCGATTACACCATCTCCTGGCTGCCTACCGTCAGCAAAGCGGGCGATTATGTAGAGATCCGTGCCGAATTAGATTGCATCGTGGTCATGTCCGCCTGTCCGCAGGACATCGTGCCAATCAATGGTTGTAATCCTCAGCCAATTCATTTTAGTGTAATTGACTAATCAGCCATGCTGCCCGTTGTCAGGCGGACGACGAGCAGCGCTTACTTTCACAATCGACAACTCGTTATGAAAAAAAACGGCGATACCGGCAATACTGTATTATCCAATCTGGGCATGCGGCTACGGCACGCCCGGCTGGCGCAGGAAATGACGTTAAAACAGCTGGCGAAGAAGGTGGAGTGCTCTGAAAGCCTGCTGTCTAAATTGGAAAACGAGGTGGCGACGCCGTCTCTGGCCATGCTGCACCGCCTGGCCCACTCGCTGGAAACCAATATTTCAGACCTGATGGCTGAAAACTGGGTCGCGGACTCACCGGTGCTTAAGCCGGAACAGCGGCGGCGAAAACGTTTCCTGCAACGAAATAAACAGGGCGGCATTGAACTGGAAAACCTGACGCACAACCATAAAGGCGGCTTGCTGCAGGGGAATATCCACATTATTGAGCCGGGCGTTGCCAGCGATGGCCTGATTGAACACCACGGCGAAGAGATGGGATATGTGATATCCGGCGATATCGAATTGTATCTGGGGGAGGACACCCACCGTTTAACCGCCGGAGACTCCTTCTATTTTCCCAGCCACATCCCCCACGGCTATTGCAATATTGGTAAAACGGCCGCCCACGTGCTGTGGGTCAATACCCCGGTCACCTTTTGAATCGCGTATTTTCTCCCTTCCAGCCTGGCCGATGCCATACCGCGGCCAGCGCGTAATACCGGCGCTGGTTTAGGTTTAACGGCCACGGCATACGGTATAACGCCCGCCAGGCTGCGTTTAATCCGTTCGCCGCGTCGTGTCGCATGATGAATCCTTGACCTTTTTTAGTGCGAAATCTCAACAACCTGCTCCATTTCTGCACAGCTTATTCCGGCGGCCCGCCGCATTAGGGCGACTGCGGCTCGGCGAACGGAAAATGAACGGAAAATACGCACGGTTTTATCCGCCGCCTTTTCCGTTTCTCCACCATCACGAATCACGGCGAAGGCCCGGCCGGCGCGGCTCAAACGCTGTTTTCCCCCTCTTCGACGCCATAGCCGAACCACGCATCCCAGCCTCTGTTTCTCCTTTCTTTAGCCACAAACAAAAAGCAGGCATGAAATTTGCTTTAATAAAAATCAAGTTACTTGAAAGAAAGTTAATTTAATTGAATAGGAGAATAAAGATGGCCACCTTGCTTACCCCGCGTCCCTTTACCGTACTCCATCGGATAGCGGCCGTCGCCGCGGTTTCGATAACGCTGGCTTACGCCAGCCTGGTCAACGCGCAACCGTTGAAAGTGGCCATCGTGATGGCCGGTAATATCACCGACCATTCGTTTAATCAATCCGGCTATGAAGGCGTGATGCAGGCGGGCAAAGCGCTGGACATCGAAGTCGCCTACAGCGAGAAAGTGCCCCAGCCCGATCAGGCGCAGGCCTTGTCAGACTACGCCCGCCGCGGCTACGACATCGTGATCGGTCACGGCGGCGAGTTTCAGGACGCGGTTGACCGGGTCGCCAGACGCAATGCCAACACGCAGTTCCTGATCGTCAACGGGACGAAAAGCGGCGGTAACGTCTCCACGCTGGCGTTTGACATGAAAGATATGGGCTATGTCATCGGTTATATCGGCGGTAAAAGCTCGCAAACCGGCGTCGGCGGTTTTATCGGCGCGCAGAAAATCAAAGCCTACACCGACCTGAACGACGGTTTTGTCGAGGGCTTTACCGCCGCCCGCCCGGACGGCAAGGTGTTAAGCGCCTGGACCAACGACTGGGACGATCTGGCGAAAGGCAAAGAAGCGGCGCTGAACCTGATTGACCAGCAGGCGGACGCCCTGTTCCCGACCATGGATAACGCGGTGCTTGGCAGCCTTCAGGCGATAAGAGAGAAAAATAAGCAGGGTTTCGGCATTTACTATGATGCGCTGCAGGACTGGCCGGATAATCTGCTGCAATCCGCGGTGCTGGATATGCGCGGCGCGCTGTTGGCGATTCTGACGCAGGCCCAGAAAGCGCCGCTGGCGGGCAAGACCTATGTCTACGGCTTCGAGACGCCGGCGGCGTTCCGCCTGGGCAGCTACGGCAAGGGCGTATCGGAGCAGACCAAAACCGAGGTTGCCGCGCTGATTGAGGAGATCAAGCAACGCAATGCCGCGGCGGCTCAGCCATAATGGATTACCTGCGCATTGACGGCCTGAGCAAACGCTTCGGCGATTTCACCGCGCTGGATACGGTTTCGCTTCACGTTGGCAAGGGCAGCATCCATGCGCTGCTGGGTGAAAACGGCGCCGGTAAAACCACGCTGATGAATATCCTGTACGGTCTGTACCAGCCCGACGGCGGGCAGATCAGCCTGGCAGGCGCCCCGCTGAGAGCCTCCTCGCCCAAGCAGGCGCTGGAAAACGGCGTCGGGATGATCCACCAGCACTTCATGCTGGTGGATAACCTGACCGTGCTGGAAAACGTGATCCTCGGCGCCTCCGGCGGGCTGCGATTGCGGCTGGCGGAACACCGCCGCAAACTTATCGACCTGAGCGAACAGGTGGGCCTGGACATCGATCCCGATCTGCCGATATGGCAGTTACCTATCGGCATGCGCCAACGGGTCGAGATCCTCAAGGCGCTCTATCGCAACGTCGACCTGCTTATCCTCGACGAACCCAGCAGCGTTCTCGGCCCCGAAGAGATAGACGCGTTTTTGCAGATCCTGGACAGGCTGCGCGGCATGGGAAAAACCATGCTGTTCATCACCCACAAGCTGGACGAAGTATTCCGGGTCTGCGACCGGGTGACGGTGCTGCGGCGCGGCAGAGTCGTGGGAAATGCGGAGATTGCCGAGACCACCCCGCAGGCGGTTTCCCGGCTGATGGTCGGCCGCGAGCTACCCAAGCCGCCCGCGCTGCCGCCGACGCCGCCGGGCGAGGTGGTGCTGACGGTTTCGTCGCTCTGCGCCAACAACGATCGGGGAATAGCCGCGCTGCGCGATATCTCGTTCCAGATCCGCGCGGGCGAAGTGCTGGGTATCGCCGGCGTCGACGGCAACGGCCAGTCGGAGCTGGCCGAAACCATTACCGGTCTGCGCCAGCCCACCTCCGGCGATATCAGCGTGCGCGGAGAATCGATGCTGGGCCATGACGTCGGCGCACGCCGGCAGCGTTTCAACGTGGCCTACGTCCCGGAAGATCGCCATAGCACCGGTTTGGTGCTGGATTTCTCCCTGTGGCAGAACGCCATGCTGCGCGACGCCCGGCGCGCGCCCTTTGCCCGCAACGGATTGATCGACGCCCATACGGCTCAGGAAATCACCCGTAGCTGGTGCGAAAAATACGATATCCGCATGCATACGGTGAATCAGAAGGTGCGCTTTCTGTCCGGCGGTAATCAACAGAAGTTAATCTTTGCCCGCGAAGTGGAATGCGATCCGGCGCTGCTGGTGGTGATGCAGCCATGCAAAGGACTCGACGTCGGCGCCGTCGAAGCCGTACAGCGCGTGGTGCGCGAACAGCGTATGCAGGGCAAGGCGATACTGTATATCTCGACCGAACTGGATGAAATCATGGTCATTTCCGATCGTATCGGCGTAATGTGCGCCGGCCAGCTTACCGGTATGTTGACGCGCGCCGAGGCGACCACGGCACGCATCGGCGAACTGATGACCAGCGATGTGGTGGAGGGCGTCAACCATGACTAATCTACGGCAGATACTCTACGGTTTACGCATGGTACTGGCCGTGCTGGCGGCGTTTGCCGTCGGCTCGTTGCTGATTCTGGCGACCGGCCACAGCCCCATCTACGCCTATCACGCGCTGTTTCAGGGGGCGTTTTTCGACTACTACGGCCTGGCCGATACGCTGACCAAAATGAGTCCTATGCTGCTGGCCGGGCTGGCGGTCATCATTCCGATGCGTTGCGGCTTGTTGAACGTGGGCGGCGAAGGGCAGATCTATATCGGCGGGCTGGCGGCGGCGGCCGTCGCGCTTTATCTGCCGGCGGCGCCCGCCTGGCTGCATCTGCTGCTGTGCCTGCTGGCCGGCATGCTGGGCGGCGGGCTGTGGGGCGCGATCCCCGGCTACCTGCGCGCCGCCCGCGGCATCAACGAGGTGATAGTGACGCTGCTGATGAACTATGTCGGCATCAATATCGTCAGCTATTTCGCCGGCGGCCCGATGATGCAGGCAGGCGCGCCCTACCCTTACTCTTACGAAATCAGTGAAAGCCTGTGGCTGCCGATTTTCCTGCCGCAGACCGATACGCATATCGGCGTGTTCATCGCCGTCGCGCTGAGCCTGTTGGTGTTTTGGGTTTTACGCTACACCACCGTCGGCTTTTCCATGGCGGCGGTCGGCAAAAGCCCGAAAGCGGCGCACTATGCCGGCATGTCCATCAAACGGCATTTAATCGGCAGCATGATCGCCGGCGGCGCGGTGGCCGGGCTGGCGGGGGCGATAGAGGTCGTCGGCGTCAAATACCGGCTGTATCACCTGTTCAGCCCCGGCTATGGCTATGACGGCATCGTGGTGGCGTTTATGGCCAGCCTTAATCCGCTGTTCGCCACGCTATCCGCCTTTTTCCTGTCCGGCTTAAGCACCGGGGCGCAGTATATGCAACGGGCCATCGGCCTGGATGTCACGGCGATCGAAGCCTTGCGCGGCCTTATCGTTATCTTTGTCGCCGCCGGTCTCATCTGGAAGATCAGACAGCAAAAACCGCCTGCCGCCGTTAATCCGCCGATTCTTTCTTCCCTTTCATCCCGGAGTCAAAAGTGATGGATGCCACCTATCTCGCGATCGTCTCAACCGGGTTACGCCTGTCCGTACCGCTGATCTTCGCCGCGCTGGGCGGCATCTGGTCGGAGCGCGCCGGCGTGTTCAATCTGGCGCTGGAAGGCAGTCTGCTCAGCGGCGCTTTCGGCGCGGCGTTGGGCAGCTTCTACTTCCACAGCGCCTGGGCCGGACTGGCGGTCGGCCTGTTCGCCGCCGGGCTGACCGGCCTGCTGCTCGCGGTGATGACCGTCTGGCTGTCAATCAATCAGATGGTGGCGGGCATCGCCATCAACATGTTCGTTATCGGCATCACCGCCTTTCTCTCGCGCATCGTGTTCAGCGGTCAGGGCGCGTCCGACAGCCTGACGGGCTTTACCGCCGTCGCCATTCCCGGACTCTCCTCGCTGCCGGTGGTGGGGAACCTGTTGTTCAATCAGGATGCGCTACTGTATCTGATGTATGCGCTGGTGCCGCTGGCCTGGTGGCTGTTATTCCATACCTCCTGGGGGCTGAATCTGCGCGCCACCGGCGAGTACCCGCGGGCGGTGGACAGCGCCGGCCTGTCGGTATTTGGTATTCGTTTTATCAGCGTGATCGGATCCGGCGCTATCGCCGGTCTGGGCGGATGCTACCTGGTGCTATCGCAGGTGTTTATGTTTACGGAACACATGAGCGCCGGCAAAGGCTTTATCGCACTGGCCGCGCTGATACTGGGCCGCTGGCACCCGATCGGCGCCGTGGCGGCCTGCTTGTTGTTCGGGCTGGCGGATGCGCTCCAACTGCGGCTGCAATTCAGCCATCCTGACGTACCCTATCAACTGTTCGTCGTTCTGCCCTATGTCGCGTCGATCGGTGCGCTGATTATCTTTGCCGGGAAAATCAAGCCGCCCGCCGCCGCCGGAGAACATTACCAGCGCGGGGGAAAATAACGCTCGCGCCCTTTTTTTTCACTTTATCGCCAGGCAATGCTATGACAACAAAACACAGTATGATCAAAAACCCCATTCCGTGGCCCAACGGCGCGCGCTGCGCCGTGGCGATCACCTTTGATGTGGACGTGGACAGCTTTCTCCATCTGCAACGTCCGGCCGACAGCTATAAGCGGGTCAGCACGCTTTCAACCCTGCAATACGATCCGCAGGTCGGCGTGCCGAGGATCCTGCAAACGTACCGCGAACTGGGTCTTAAGCAGACGTTCTTCGTGCCGGCGTGGTGCATTGAGCGTTATCCGCAGATGGTGGAAGCCATCGTCAGCGACGGCCATGAGGTCGGCCACCATGGCTATATCCATGAACACGTCAACGAGCTTAGCGAAGCCGAAGAACGTTTCTGGCTGCGCAAATCCATTGAGATTATCGAACGCCACACCGGAAAACGTCCGCGCGGCTTTCGCGCTCCGCTGTATAACTTTTCCCCGGCCACCACGGATCTACTGATAGAAGAAGGGTTTCAGTACGATGCCTCGCTGATGGGAGACGACATGCCTTATCTGCTGCGCGGTAACAAAGGGCATCTGGTGGAGCTGCCCACCCATTGGGCGATGGACGACTGGCCGCCGTATGTGCATATGAGCGATATCGACTACGTGATGCCGATCCGCTCGCCGCAGGAGGCGATCGGCGTGTATAAGGCCGAATTCGACGCCATGTGGGAGTACGGCGGTCTGCTGGTGGCGGTGTGGCACCCGTTCGTCACCGGACGGCTGGCCCGCTGGCATGAAACGGTGCGTTTTATTGAATATATGCAGTCGCGCGGCGGCGTATGGTTCGCGACGCTTGAAGAGATCGCCGCCCACGTGAACCAGATCCATGCCGCGGGACAGGCGCCGCTACGCGAGGAATCCATGCCGCCCTATCCGGGGCCGGTCACCTACGACAGGTTCTGATGCGAGATCAATCCGCGCCGCAATTGGGCTTTGGGCTACGAGCCGGCGCCAACCGAAGGATGGCACTGGTTTGTTGACATTGATTTTGTAGGCATCCCTTAGCCCCACAGGGGCGCCCCGTCCTCACATTGAATCAATAACCGATGGCGGCTCCCGCCGGACGGCGGATGTCGTTGGCGCCGTACAGATAGCCTTCGCGCACTTTGCCGGATAGCGCGGAGTCATTGCCGGAATTGGCGGGCGTCACCCCCGCCACGCCTGGCAAGCCGACCAGAATCAGCTCTGCCGCGCCCCAGGGCGTTTGCTCGACCATCTTGTACCCCCGCAGTTTCAGCAACGCCAGCGTATCCGCCGACAGGCCGCGTTGTTCGTAATAGACCTCATCCGGCAACCACTGATGGTGGATGCGCGGCGCGTCAACCGCCTCCTGCGGCGCCATGCCGTGGTCGATGACATTCAGCGCCGTTTGCAGCGTAATCGAGATAATGCGCGAACCGCCCGGCGAACCGAGCACCATGAATACTTTTCCGTCTTTCGTCACCAGCGACGGGCTCATGGATGATAGCGGGCGCTTACCGGGGGCGATGGAGTTACGCTCTCCCTGCACCAGTCCGTACAGGTTTTTCTCCCCGACTTTGGTGGTGAAATCATCCATTTCGTCGTTGAGGAAGAAGCCGGTGCCCGGCGCAATGACCACCGCGCCAAAGCGGCCGTTGACCGTATAGGTGGTGGAAACGGCGTTTCCCTGATTATCAACAATCGAATAGTGGGTGGTTTCCGGTTTCTCATGCGGTCCGATCCCCGGCTCCACCTGCCGCGACGGCGTGGCGTTCTCCGGCTCGATTTTACTGCGGATTTCCGCAGCGTAATCTTTACTTAACAGGCGATTCACCGGGTTGCGCACAAATTCCGGATCGCCCAGATAGGTATTGCGATCCATATAGGCGTGACGCATGGCTTCCGTCAGCACATGCACGGAAGCCGCGGAATTAAAGCCCATGGCTTTGAGATCGTAACCTTCCACGATATTCAGAATTTCACATATCGCGATGCCGCCAGAGCTGGGCGGCGGCGAGGAAACGAACGTATAACCGCGGTAATCACAACTCACCGGCGCGGTTTCAGTAATGTGGTAATTGGCGAAGTCGGCCGCCGTCAGAATACCGCCGCCCTGTTTTGCCGCCTGCTCGACCGCCAGCGGAATTTTTCCCTTATAGAAAGCGTCCGGGCCGTTATCGGCAATGGCCTGCAAAGTATTCGCCAGATCGCGCTGCACCAGTTTATCGCCGGGCTGCAACGGGCTACCGTCAGGACGCAGGAAGATACGCGCGGATTCCGGATCGTTTTTAAAACGCGCAACCGTGGTATCCAGAATGTCGGTGTCCGCCCTGGTGAGTTCAAAACCGTAGCGCGCCAGCTTGATCGCCGGCGCCATCACCTGTTCGCGGCTCAGCCTGCCGTACTTTTGCTGCGCCGTATCCAGCCCCAGCACCGTGCCCGGCACGCCGGCGGCCAGATAACCGTACAGGCTGGCGCCTTTCTTCACGTTGCCCTCGGCATCAAGGTACATGTCGGCGCTCGCCGCGGCGGGCGCGGTTTCACGAAAGTTAATGAATGTATCTTTGCCGTTCGCCAGATGAATGGTCATAAACCCGCCGCCGCCGATATTGCCGCAGCAGGGGTTAACCACCGCCTGGGCATAACCCACGGCGACGGCGGCATCAATGGCGTTGCCCCCCATCTTCATGATATCGACCCCGACCTGCGAAGCCAGATACTGCGAACTGACCACCATGCCGTTTTTCGCTTCCACCGCCGGGGCGGACGCCGCCTGCAACGCTCCGCTGAACAACAATGCCGTCACGGTCAACGACACGAGCAATTTCCCTTTTTTCATAATAACCGTCTTCAGTCCTGTTGATTTTGCTTGAAAAGTGACGAGGTTTACTCTTGCGAATCTGCAAAGTTCGCGCCAACAGTGCGCTGGGCAAAAAAACACGCGCACTGCCGGGCAGGTAACCGTAAAAGCGTAGAAAATAGGCGGGAGAATGGCGAAAACGCGATGCGTTTTTGTGAAGCCGCACAACAAATACGCCCCGTTTAAGGGCAAAGGCTAAGCATGTTTCGCCAATCGATATGTCCACAGACGGGAACCAAATACATTGATTAGCAGCCCCAGCATAATCATCAGGGCGCCCACTATCTGTAATCCGGACAGGGTTTCGCCAAGGAGCAGCGCGGTGCTGACCAGCCCCACGACCGGCACCAGCAAAGAGAGCGGCGCAACACGCCAGGTTTCGTAACGCGCCAGCAGGTTTCCCCAAATGCCGTAACCGACGATCGTCGCGATGAACGCCAGGTAAAGCAGCGACAGAATGGTTGGCAGTTGAATATTCACCAGGCTGTCGACAATCAGCGTTTCCCCCTCGAATAACCATGAACAGGCGAAGAAAGGCACGATGGGGATTAGCGCGCTCCACACCACCAGCGACATAATTTTCACGTTACCGTTCCGGCTCATAATCACCTTGTTGCTGATGTTGCCGAACGCCCAGGACAGCGCGCCGGCCAACGTCAGCAGTAGTGTAACCAGCGTCATGCCGCCCGCCGTTTGCGTCACCGGCCGGCCTTCGGCCAGTACCACTATCCCAGCCACCGCCACCAGGATACCCGCGATATGGTTCCACCTGAGTTTTTCCCCCAGCAACACGACGCCGATCAGCAGCGTAAAAAACGCCTGCGCCTGTAAAACCAGCGAGGCAATGCCTGCCGGCATCCCCAATTTAATCGCGCAGAACAGAAAAGCGAACTGACCGAAGCTCATCGTCATACCGTAGGCCAGCAGCCAGCGGAAAGGAATGCGGGGAGCCGGCACAAAGAAGATGGCCGGTAACGCCACCAGAGAAAATCGCAGCCCGGCGAGCAGAAAAGGCGGCATACCATGCAGGCCGACCTTAATCACCACAAAATTCACGCCCCATAAAATCACCACACAAAGGGCGAGCAGCCTGTCTTTTACCGACATGATGAGCTCCTTATTTAAATAACAGCAAGAAAAATAACAGCAAGAACCGTCATCGCACATCCGACGATAACGTCCTGATAAAGAGGGACATGGGTAAACACGCTACATGCAAAATAACAGCACGAATATAAACAGATCGGCGCGATTTGAGATATTACAGATGTGATTAGCCGCTGATCGATGAGTTAACCAGCAAGGGGAATGCACATAACCGGCGTTCTCTTTTTTTCACAGACGCGCGCCCAACCGTCAACGCCCCCGGCAAACGCCATTACGCCCGACTCCACCATGGTTACGCCAGATTTAAATAGTTTATCCCTATCACAATATTAATATTATTCAATTTTATCTATTAACAGACACCCTCTAAGATGGGTCATCCGTTAATTGGATCGCTGGCTGTATGAGTAAGCCTCTTGAAAATGGCGATGCATGCTGGTGATGGAGATTCTGGCGGCGCTGATGACCACATCCGGGCCACCGAAGCGTATACCTAACCCGGTTGCAGGGAGACAGATCGGCAAAAAGCGGAGTTTCCTGCAACAAAATTTCGAGCCCGATACCAGGGACCCGGCCATCCGGCAAAACCGGATAACAGATTACTCAGAATATAGGTAGGGGATATTATGTCAACTGAAGCGAAGTGCCCATTTGATCATGGCGCCGCCGCCAAACTCACCGCCGGCGGCGGCACCACCAACCGTGATTGGTGGCCTAGTCAGCTACGCGTCGATCTGCTGAGCCAACACTCATCCCGATCGAATCCGCTGGATCCGACGTTCAACTACCGCGAAGCATTCAAGAAGCTGGATTACCAGGCGCTGAAGAACGACCTGCGTAAATTGATGACGGATTCGCAAGAGTGGTGGCCCGCCGACTTCGGCCACTATGGTCCGCAGTTTATTCGTATGGCGTGGCACAGCGCCGGCACCTACCGCGCCGCAGACGGGCGCGGCGGCGGCGGTCGCGGCCAGCAGCGTTTCGCGCCGCTGAACGCGTGGCCTGACAACGTCAATATCGATAAATCCCGACGCCTGCTGTGGCCGATCAAGCAGAAATACGGCCAGGCGATCTCCTGGGCCGACCTTTTTATCCTGACCGGCAACGTTGCGCTGGAGACCATGGGTTTCCGCACCTTCGGTTTCGGCGGCGGCCGCGAAGACACATGGGAACCGGATCAGGACGTCAACTGGGGTTCCGAAAGCGCATGGCTTGCCCACCGGCCGGCCGATAAACTCGACGATAGCCTCGGCGCCACCGAGATGGGCCTGATCTACGTCAATCCGGAAGGTCCGAACTCCAGCGGCGATCCGGTCGCCGCCGCTCACGCCATCCGCGTGACGTTCGGACGCATGGGGATGAACGACGAAGAAACCGTTGCGCTGATCGGCGGCGGGCACACCTTCGGCAAAACCCATGGCGCCGCGCCGGAATCGCATAAAGGCGCAGATCCTGAAGCCGCCGGCCTGGAAGCGCAAGGCCTTGGTTGGGCTAGCGATTACGGTACCGGACACGGCGGCGATGCCATCGGCAGCGGCCTGGAAGTCATTTGGACGCAGACGCCGGCGCAGTGGAGCAACTACTTCTTCGAAAACTTATTCAAATTCGAATGGGTACAGACCCGCAGCCCGGCCGGCCTGATCCAGTGGGAAGCCAAGGACGCCGAAGAGATCATTCCCGACCCGCACGATCCGTTTAGAAAGCGCAAGCCGACCATGCTGACAACCGATCTATCGCTGCGCATTGATCCGATCTACGAGAAAATCTCGCGCCGGTTCCTGGAAAATCCGCAGGCTTTTGCCGAAGCATTCGCCCGCGCCTGGTTCAAACTAACCCACCGCGACATGGGGCCGCGTTCACGCTACCTCGGCCCGGAAGTTCCCAGAGAAGAGCTGATTTGGCAGGATCCGCTCCCTGCCGTCACTCATCCGCTGATTGACGAGACGGATGCCGCGGCACTCAAGGCCAGAATCCTGGAGGCGGGTCTGACCGTATCCGAACTGGTTGGCACCGCCTGGGCTTCGGCCTCCACCTTCCGTGGCGGCGATAAGCGCGGCGGCGCCAATGGCGCGCGCATCCGCCTGGCGCCGCAGAAGGATTGGGAGGTTAACCAGCCCGAAAAACTGGCCCAGGTGCTGAGTGTTTTGGAAAGCATCCAGCGCGAGTTCAATCAACAGGCGGGCAACGGTAAACAGGTGTCCCTGGCGGATCTGATCGTGCTGGCCGGCAACGCCGGAATCGAACAGGCGGCGAAGTCGGCCGGCTATGAGGCGACCGTCCCCTTCACGCCCGGCCGCACGGATGCCTCGCAGGAGCAGACCGACGTCGATACCTTCTCTAAACTCGAGCCAGCCGCAGACGGCTTCCGCAACTACGAGATGGCCGGACTGACGACGCCCGCCGAGGTGGTGCTGATCGATAAGGCGCAGCAACTGACGCTGACCGCGCCCGAGCTGACCGTACTGATTGGCGGCCTGCGCGCGATCAACATCAATGCCGACGGTTCCACCCACGGCATCTTCACGGATCGGACGGGTACGCTGACCAACGATTTCTTCGTCAACCTGCTGGATATGGGGACTACGTGGAAAGCGAATCCGGCCAGCGCAAACCTGTATGAAGGACGCGACCGCGTGACCGGAGAACTGAAGTGGACCGCAACGCGCGCCGATCTGGTGTTCGGTTCAAACGCGCAGTTGCGCGCTCTGGCGGAAGTGTATGCCAGCGCAGACTCCCAGACGAAGTTTGTTCAGGACTTTATCTCCGCCTGGCACAAAGTGACGATGCTGGATCGTTTTGACCTGGCGTAATACCAAAGATCGGAACTGACCTATCTCCCGCCCGTCGCCACGCCGGGCGGGATTTTTTTGTCCGGCGATGGGGCGGTTTGTCTATCACGCATCGGTATGAACCGCACCGCGCTGACGAATCCCGCGCCGGCGCCTAATCAGGCTCAAATTTCCCATAAAAAAAGCGCCCAGATGACCATATCATCAGGACGCCTCTCTGACCGGGCGGGTTGTCTCTTACCCATCAACGCATGGTCACAAACTCTTCCGACGCCGTCGGGTGGATGGCGACCGTGTTATCGAAGTCTTTTTTGGTCGCGCCCATTTTCAGCGCCACCGCAAAGCCTTGCAGCATTTCGTCCATACCGAAGCCGATACCGTGGATGCCCACAATCTTCTCATCCTTACCGACGCAGACCAGCTTCATGCGGCATGGCTGACGATGCTGCGTCACGGCGGTGTACATGGCGGTGAAGGAAGAGGTGTAAACCTTCACCTTGTCGTCGCCATACTGTTCGCGCGCCTGCGGCTCGGTCAGCCCGACGGTGCCGATCGGCGGATGGCTGAAAACCACGGTCGGAATGTTGCTGTAATCCAGATACTCGTCCGGTTTGTTATTAAACAAGCGCTCCGATAAACGGCGGCCCGCGGCAACGGCGACCGGGGTCAGTTCCACCGCGCCGGTGTTATCGCCCACGGCGTAAATGCCCGGCACGTTGGTGTTCTGGAAGCGATCGACCCGAATATAGCCTTTCTCATCCAGCCCGACATCGATGGCGCCCAGGTTCAGGTTATCCGTCGCCGGCTCGCGGCCGACAGCCCAAATCAGGCAATCAACGGTTTGTTCCTTGCCGTTTTCCAACCGCAGCGTCAGGCTGCCGTCAGCATTTTTCACCACGGCTTTGGGGATCGATTCGGTATGCAGCGTCGGCCCTTCGCTGCTCATCACCTCAACCAGCGTCTCAACAATCAGCGGATCGAAGCTGCGCAGCGGCGACTGTTTACGCACGAACAGATGCGTTTGCGAACCCAGCGCGTTCACGACGCCGGCGATCTCAACCGCGATATAGCCGGCGCCCACGATAGCGGTGCGTTTGGGCAGGGCATTCAGTTCAAAGAAACCGTCGGAATCAATACCGTACTCGGCGCCGGGAACATCAGGCCGCACCGGGCGTCCCCCCGTTGCGATCAGAATGTGGTCGGCGGTGATTTTCTCGCCGTTGACCTCCACGGTATGCGTATCGACGAAGCGGGCAAAGCCGTGAATCACATCCACTTTGTTTTTGCCCAACGCGTTATTGTAAGACTGGTGGATACGGTCAATGTAGGCGCTACGGTTGTTAATCAGCGTCTTCCAGTCAAAGCGGTTAACCGTAGTATCAAAACCGTAATCCGGGCCATATTGATGGATCGCTTCGGCAATCTGCGCCGCATGCCACATCACTTTTTTCGGCACGCAACCGACGTTGACACAGGTACCGCCCAGATATTTCGCTTCGATCAACGCACATTTTTTCCCATACATCGCCGCGCGGTTAATCGAGGCGATCCCGCCGCTGCCGCCGCCAATCGCCAGGTAGTCATAGTGTTTAGTCATCAGAATATCCATGCTTGGGTAAATAGAGATTTTTAAAGTGTAACGTCTGAATCTAGCGCGCCGCAAAGGTTATACCTATGATTGCGATAGGAAAAAACCGCGGCGATGGTTTTGCGTATCCCGCCGTCACCGGCTAACCGAACCCGTTACTCCGCTACAATCTGTTCAACGCTCACATGCCCGGTGCCCGCCGGAACCAGCACGTTGTGCAGCCAGGGCAGCACGCTTTCCATTTGCGCCTTCAGCTTCCACGGCGGATTGATCACCACCATGCCGGAAGCCGTCATACCGTGCCGATCGCTATCCGGCAACACCGCCAGTTCGATCTGCAAAATGTTGCGAATACCGGTAGCCTCCAGATCTTTCAGTAACCGTTTGATCTGCTGCCGCAGCACCACCGGATACCACAAGGCAAACACCCCGGTGGCGAAGCGCCGGTGGCCTTCCTGAATCCCTTTGACCACCGCCTGATAATCCGTTTTCAACTCATACGGCGGGTCGATCAGAATAAAACCGCGGCGGGACAACGGCGGCAGCTGCGATTTCAACTGCTGGTAACCGTCTTCACGTAATACCTTGGCGCGGGCATCGTTCTGAAACTCATTGCGCAGCAGCGGAAAGTCGCTGGGATGCAGCTCCGTCAGATGAATTTTATCCTGCTCGCGCAGCAGCTGGCGGGCGATCAGCGGCGAACCGGGGTAATAGCGCAGTAGATCATTATGATTATAGGTGCGCACCGCCCGCATGTAAGGCGCAAGCTCGGCGGGAATGTCGTCACGCTGCCAGATCTTGGCGATACCGTCCAGATACTCGCCGGTACGCGCCGCATGCTCGCCACTTAGCTGATAACGCCCGGCTCCCGCGTGGGTATCCAGATACAGGAAGGGTTTTTCTTTTTCTTTCAGCGCGGTAATGATCAGGCTCTGAACGGTGTGTTTCACCACATCGGCATGATTGCCGGCGTGAAAACTATGGCGGTAACTTAGCATAGCGACTCTTGCTTTCCGGTGAGATATTTTATGAGAAAAATCAGTTAATGCTTTTTACTCCCCTGCACCGTTCCGCGACAATCTCAGCGTGGCGGAAAACAGAGAGAACAGGAAAGAAAAGCCATGATGCACAGTATACGGTCTGCCGGGAAAAATATCCTCACAATGCGGCATCAGGCCGCATGCCTGATGGGGAATGACTCACTTCATTATAATCTTTATACTTTTCATCATATTGTTTTTTGAGTATCGCCGCTTTTAACACATAGAAAACTATCGATATTAGCGAACATCAAGTACGATTTTCCGCCACGTGCGATGACATGGGACCTTACTGATATGGAATCAGAACACCAGCGTTGGTTACTGGCGCTTTCCGCCCCTATGGCTGCGCTCAATCTCAAATATGGCGCCAATTACGGCGTCCATTCGCTTTATCCCCCCGGATCGACCGTCAATATTAGCGACTCCTGGGGAATCGATTCCCGCGACTCCTTGATCGCCATGATCAATAGAATGACCGATGACGGCCATGCGGAGAGTCTGGCTTATCATTATTTCCTGTGGCATCACATCTCACTGGCGGACTGGCAGGATTACTGCGCCCATCAACCGCCGGAACAACAGGCGGTGATGACGTTGATCGGCGAAACGGCAGTGCTGTGCGGCGAAGGGGGAATACGCGCCTGGGATCTGGGGAGAATGAGCTTTCTGAGCCGGGTCGGCGTGTTAAACGGGTGGATTAATGAAACGGAAAGCCTGTGGATCCATACCCGGTTGGCCGACCGCGCCCGCTATTACTACCGCAGTTGGCAAAATTATTTCGCCGCCTTTTTCGTTGGCCGCACCTATTGGCTGGCCTCGGATGAAGAAGATCCGACGCTGCAACGCTATGCCCATAGTCACCACACCGAAGATCCAAGCTACATCAATCAAATCAGCTCGCTTTACACCCATCCCGACAGCCCGATTCATGACCTTGAGTGGGATGTTGATGTTTTTCAAATCGACAGGCCTGAGTCGCTATCAGGAGTAGAGATATAATGGACGCGCGTTGCTGGCAGATACTGGGCATACAGCCAACACCAGATCAAGATATTATTCGTCAGGCTTATCGGCAAAAAGTGCCGCAATTCCACCCGGAAACCGACCCGCAAGGCTTCCAACTGCTGCGTCAGGCGTACGATACCGCCTGCAAACTGGCGCAAACCCCGGCACCCGAAAACAGCGTTGAAGACGAAGCCGATACCCCGGAAGCCGATAGTGAATTAACCTCGCTACAGGCCGCCTTTGATCAACTGTTGAGTAACCCGGCGCAGCGGTGCGACCCGCAATATTGGCAACGTTATATTCACTTACTGAACCAGCACAATGTAGACGTCATTGACCGCATTCGCTGGCCCATGCTGCAACGTCTTTATCAGGAACCCGGACTCTCAAATCACTGCGCCCGGATACTGGCCGAACGTATGCGTTGGCAACAGCGCCTGCCCGAACTCGCCGAAGGCCCATCGGAGGAAATCAGAAATTTTCTGGACTCGCTTGAGCAAGACGACCTGTTCGATTTTTCAGTCTTATCGCACCTTAGCCTGCCCGCTCAGTTGCAAACCATCACCTACTTTCAGCAGGCCAACGGACTGTTTTGGAACCGTCCGCCGTTTATGCTGAAAGCCCTGCTGGGCGGCGCCACCACCATTTACTGGCCCGACACGCCGGATCTGATGCTGCGGTTGGCCCGCTGGCACAGCTATGCGCAAGAACCCAGTAGCCAATTGCGCGATTACTGTCTGCAACAGATGGCGGAAAAACCGGAAGATGATGACCGGCTGTATCTCGCCGCCCGTCACTGCTCGCTGTGCGATGACCAGCAACAAGCATTCACGCTCTGGTTCAGACTTTATCAGCGTAACGGCCATCCTCAAGCCGAACAGTGGATTCTAAACTGGTGCTTCCGCTATCAGAACGATCTGCTGCCTTTGCTGATTCATTCGCTCAATCACACGCCGGCGCCCGATCTGGCGGGTCTGCCGGTTGATGCGCCGCAACAATCCTTCTTTATTTCGCAACACAATACGCAAATGATGACGCGCTGGGGGCTGGCGCTACAGCAGTCTCCCGCCCCGCGGGCGAGAGACTATATACTGTGGAAACTGGGTAAACAGGATGTGTCGGTCATCTACCGCCACCTGTTGCAAAACGACGGCGGCGGCATTCCCCAGATGCTCTACTGGCATGCCTGCATGCTGACGCTAGGCGATGAGCGCCTGTTGCAAGACATATTGGATCAACCGCAACCGGAAGACCCGCTGCACGCCCTGATTCTCCAGGGATTACAAACGCAGGCTGCGCAACGGCTGTCATGGCTGAGGTCATCCGCGATTATTCAATCTTTCACCCAATGGCTGGCAGACCCGGCATCCCCGCTGCCTGAGGCGTTCAGACAGGAAGACTCGGCAAGTTGGCGACAGGCTCAGGCCTGGCTTCGGCAATATCGTCCGTTGTCGCCGGACAGCCTGCGGAAACTCTATAACGAGGAATTACCGCAGCAGCGGATTGAACCGATAAAAGATTGTCTGGCCGATCTGTTGCCCTATGCCGAGATCGATCTTGCCCGCGTCGAAGAAAACATCAGCGCCCGGGATTCGCTACGGCAAGCCATACTATTAACCATCATGCTGGACGATCCGCTGGATGACATCATCACCGACGCCCTGCCGACGCTGCCCCAGCCGACGCCGGCGCACCCGGCCTATTCGCTCTTTACACTATTAAATGAGGCGGACAACCAGCAGGATGAGGCGATAGCGGCGTTGAAGCAGCGGTTAACGTTGAGCGATCCGTTGCATTACCGCTATTGGCTGAAGCTGCCGGTTTCGCTGGAAGAGTATGTCGACAATCCGGAAAGCGTCTGCTTTTTAGCCGCCGACGATTTCTACCGCAGCAACCGGCATTGGCAAGCCACGCTGGCGCAATCCCCCGTGATTTATCAGCTGTTCTTTCATGCCCTTTACGCATTACTGAGCGAGGGGGAACCGGCCGAGCGGCATCGTAGCCATCTGGAACAACTGGAGGTCAACACTGAACTGGAGGAGCAAATCAGAAATGAACTGCTTAACGGGCCGTCAGAGGCGTTACCCAAGCTGTTAACACAGCTTTCCAGTGATAAAAGGATCACCCAGACAGGCGGCATTCTATGCGATTTATCTACGCAGGACAGCAAGTTGCCCGATAGTAGCGAAGAGGATTTTTTGCTCGAATACGTCAACTATCCGCATGAAAATATCACCCTGCGGTTGATAGCGAAAACGTTACTGCAACTGACCAAGCAACGGGAAAGTCATTTCAGAGCGACTGCTCCGGCCAAGGCAAGCCACGTATGGCAGTTCTGGCGCCTCAATAGCCGCCTCAACCGTCGTGGCTATCTGCTTCAGGCGGGGCTGGGCAGCATAATTATCCACTACGCAGGTCACTGGATCCCCCCGTCCATTCCCTATCACCACCTTGTGCCGCTGTTGCTGATAGTATGCAATGTCTTTATCGCAACGCGCCGACGATTTAATGATATGGGGCATAGCTCGCCGCAAAAGGGGGCGGTCATTACTATGTTGTTGCCTATATTGCTGCTGTTACCGTTAATCGGGCCCGGTTCGAAGGGGTGGAATAAATTTGGACCACCGCAGTAACAGGCAAACAGCTAAACATCCGCAAGCGGTACCGCCATGTACCGCTTTATTGAATTACCATTGTATTTCATCCAGATCCCGCTCAATACGTCGACGCGTCTCTTCAATCTCCTGCGTATTCTGCGCCGCCAGTTTCCGCTCGAACTCACGTAGCCAGTCGCCGATCAACGCGCGCTCATCCGACCGGGATTGCGCCCAGGACTTCTCCAATCGGGCCAGCAAATTGCGATTAATCAGATTGTCTCTGGGGTGGATTTTCAACGCCTTTAAGCGTTGACGGCTGGTCTGCTGTTGCTGCTGACTCAACCCCGTAGGACTGCGGTCAATCACCTTGGTGAACGTATCTCCGCTATCGGGCAAATTGACATCCACTTCAAGCAATCCGTTGATGTCATAGCTAAAACGAACATCAATAGACTGGCGACACGCCTGTGGTTTTATCGGCATATCGAATTCATCAATAAAGACGTTATTGGCGACATAGGGGCTTTCCCCCTGATAGATGGCGATGCGGATATTATCCTGACCGGGCGAGGCCGTAGAGAAAGTTTCTATCCGCGAGGTCGGTACGACGGTATTTCGTTCCAATATCGGCGAAAACAGACCGTCCTGCGTATCGTTTGCCGTTCTGATGCCTAAGGTGTACGGACAGACATCGGTCAGGATCACTTCCTCAATATCCTGTTCGCGCAGCCGACAGGCGGCCTGCACCGCCGCGCCCTGCGCAACCACCGTATCAGCATCCAGATGTTGATACGGCAGCTTGCCGAAGAGCCTAACGACCAACTTCTGAATAACGGACATTTTCGACGCCCCGCCCACCAGCACAACGTGATCCAGCTGTTCGGGCTTCAAACGCGCATCATGCAACGCTTGTTCAATCGGCGCGCGTATTCGGTTCAGCAACGGTAACCAGGCCGCTTCTATCGATCGCTCATCCGAAACCATAGGCCAGTCTTGCTCCCGCCAGTGCCAAAGCATGGCGTTCCCGGCGACAGGATAACCCGGCTGGCACTTAAGGGCTTCGGCATGACTATACAAACCAGCCAGCTCCTGTGCCGGAATATCTCGCTCATCCAGTTTCCACTGATGCAAACAGGCTTTCACTATCGCCTGAGTAAAATCCTCGCCGCCGAGATAGTTATCACCCGCCGAGCTATGTACTTCAATCAAAGGAAAAGCGTATTCCAGCACTGTGACGTCAAAGGTTCCGCCGCCCAGATCGAATACCAGAGTCCGGCCCAGCTCCTGCGTGTGCAAACCATAGGCCATAGAGGCGGCGGTCGGTTCGTTAATCAGCCGCACCGCATTCAACTCCGCCAGTTCCGCCGCAAAACGCGTCTGTTTGCGCTGCTCATCGCTGAAATAAGCGGGTACGGAGATCACCACATCCTTGATGGCGCACCCAAGAAAACTTTCGGCGTCCGCCTTGAGCGATTTTAACACCATGGCTGAAAGTTCGGTGGGGGAAAAGGTCTGTTCGCCGAGCCGGAAAGTTTTTTGACTTCCCATATAGCGTTTGAACAGCGATGCCGACAGATGGGGATGCGTAGTCAGACGAGACGCCGCGGGTTTGCCAATCAGTATGCTGCCGTCATCATCAATACTGATCGCCGACGGCGTGGAGTATTCATCCAGCGCGTTCGGGATCAGCTGCGCTTTCCCGTCCCGCCAGACGCAAATCAGGCTATTGGTGGTTCCCAGATCGATACCAATTGCCAGAGAAGTATGCTGGGAATGAGTCATGCTGTTGTTCCTTTTTATTCCCTTAACCGATGCGCGGGGGATCGACGACAACCTGTGCGGCGAAGGCAGACACCAAATTCAACCTGCCAGGCGATGGCCCGACAGTATAAACATAACCGCCTGACGCAGAAAAGGATCCCTGTGTTTTCTTGGGTGTGGATGTTCGTTTAACGCAGCGCCAAACTCAGTGTTGGCAAGAAACGGGCATGGTATTGGCGGGAAAACACAGAAGGCGGCGAATAGCGCCGCCTTCTGCGAAGAGAGACTTGCGGATTAACCCCAGACTTCGTCGGCGATGGCTTTCACCAGCGCGATTTTCGCCCATTGCTGTTCTTCCGTCAGAATGTTGCCCTCTTCCGTGGAGGCGAAACCACACTGGGTGCTGAGACACAAACGCTCCAGAGGAATATAGCGGGTCGCTTCGTTGATGCGGTTAATCACCGCCTGCTTATCTTCCAACTCGCCCACTTTCGAGGAGATCAGCCCCAGCACCACCTGTTTATTGCCGGAAACCTGTGCCAGCGGCGAGAAATCGCCGGCACGTTCGGTATCAAACTCCAGGTAGTAGGCGGAAACGTTCTCACGGGCGAACAGAACATCGGCCACCGGCTGGTAACCGCCGCTGGCCGCCCAGGATGAGTGGTAGTTGCCGCGGCAAACGTGAGTGGTCAGCGCCAGATCCGCCGGAGCGCCTTCAATCGCGGCATTGTTGGCCTTCAGATACAACTCGGCCAGCGTATTAACCTTGCCATTCTTCGGCACTTCGCCGTGGGAATGACCGCAACCGCAGCCGTCGGTGGATTTCGGCGTATCCGCCGCGCCCGAACCGGCAAATTTCGGGTCGACCAGCATGCCCCAGGTGCAATCATCCAGTTGCAGATTGCGGCAACCGGCGGCATAAATTTCTTTGATGAACGTCTGATACGCCTTGGCGATATCCGCCACCAGTTCGTCTTCCGTCGGGTAGATCTCGGCGGTCAGCGCCTTGTTATCCGGGCGCTGGAGTTCCGCCAGAAATTGAGCCGGCGACGGAACCGTCATCCGGGGCACGATACCCGGTTCGGCAAACTGGAGCAGAAATTTGAAATGTTCGACAAAAGCATGGTTCTCGCCGGAAATTTTCCCGGTCAGACGGGCCGTTTCTGGGCGTGTTTCTTTATCCGCAAACACGTATCCCTTGGAGATAGCCGCTTTTTCAACGCCGTTCAGCGCCCACATAAAGTCCAGATGCCACCAGCTACGACGAAATTCCCCATCGGTGATCACCTGTAATCCGGCGCGTTTCTGTTTTTCCACCAGTTCGGTAATCGCTTTGTCTTCAACGCCTTTAAGTTGCTCAGCGGACAATTCGCCTTTGGCAAACTGGGTACGCGCGTCATGCAGGTACTGAGGTCGAAGGTAACTACCGACGACGTCCGCGCGGAAAGGAGGGGTTTGCTGTTGTAATGTGCCCATATTGATTCAGTCTCTGTTTTTCATTTTAGGATGATGAAAAGAGACTACCACGTAACATTCCGGCCTTGAGCTGAAAACTCTTCACCAGAAATAACGAACTTGAAATTTCTTCATGATGTCGGTTGACCGCTCATCATAAAAATAGCGGAAAAGAGAGCGATGCATTCGCCGCAGCAGTGGGAGCATCAACCGGGAATACGGGTGATGAATTCATGCCAATCGCGCCCGCCGCCATTGATTTTAACTATAATTGACCTCATCTTAATGGTTAATCAGCTATTTATATCGGCCTTGTCGATCCCATAACATCAGGACTGCGCTATGACGAACCCATTACTGTCCCCCTTTACCCTTCCCCCCTTTTCCAAAATTAAAACGGAAGACATTGTCCCGGCGGTAAAAGACGCACTGGAAGCGTGCCGTCAGACCGTGGAAAACGTTGTCGCCCAGCCAGGCCCGTTTACCTGGGATAACCTCTGCCAGCCGCTGGCCGACAGCGACGATCGCCTCGGCCGGATTTTTTCGCCGATCGGCCATCTGAATGCAGTAAAAAATAGCCCGGAACTGCGCAGCGCCTACGAACAGTGTCTGCCGCTGCTGTCCGAACACAGCACCTGGGTCGGCCAGCATGCCGGACTCTATCAGGCGTACCGCAGCCTGAAGGAAGGCGAACATTACGCCGCCATGAGCGTGGCGCAAAAGAAAGCGGTCGATAACGCCCTGCGTGATTTTGAGTTATCCGGTATCGGCCTGCCGCCCGAAAAACAGAAGCGTTACGGTGAAATCGCGGCCCGGCAGTCCGAACTGGGCTCGCAGTTCAGCAACAATGTGCTGGACGCCACCATGGGCTGGAGCAAACTGATCACCGACGTATCCGAGCTGGAAGGGATGCCGGAAAGCGCGCTGGCCGCCGCCAAAGCACAGGCGGAAGCCAAAGAACAGGATGGCTGGCTGCTGACGCTGGATATGCCCAGCTACCTGCCGGTGATGACCTACTGCGCCAATCAGGCGCTGCGCGAAGAAATGTACCGCGCTTATACCACTCGCGCCTCCGATCAAGGGCCGAATGCCGGCAAGTGGGATAACAGCGATATCATGGCGGAAAAGCTGGCGCTGCGTCATGAACTGGCGCAACTGCTCGGCTTTGCGAGTTATGCCCATAAGTCCCTGGCGACCAAAATGGCGGAAAATCCGCAGCAGGTGATCGATTTTCTCTCCGATCTGGCCAAACGCGCGCGTCCCCAGGCGGAAGAAGAGTTGGCGCAGCTACGCGCTTTCGCTAAAAAGACCTACGGCGTCGCAGACTTGCAGCCGTGGGATATCACCTACTATAGCGAACAGCAGAAACAGCATCTTTATTCCATCAGCGATGAGCAGCTGCGTCCCTATTTCCCGGAACAGCGCGTTGTCGAAGGGTTGTTCGAAGTGGTTAAGCGCATCTATGGCATTACCGCCAAAGAGCGCAAGGACGTGGATGTATGGCATCCGGAAGTGCGTTTCTTCGACCTGTTTGATGAAAATGGCGAGCTGCGCGGCAGTTTCTACCTTGATCTCTACGCACGCGAACACAAACGCGGCGGCGCCTGGATGGATGACTGCGTCGGCAACCTGCGCAAAGGCGACGGCGAACTGCAAAAACCGGTCGCCTACCTGACCTGTAACTTCAACCGTCCGGTTAACGGCAAGCCGGCGCTGTTCACCCATGACGAAGTCACCACGCTGTTCCACGAGTTCGGTCACGGCCTGCATCATATGCTGACCAGGATTGATACCGCGGGCGTCGCCGGGATCAGCGGCGTGCCGTGGGATGCCGTCGAGCTGCCAAGCCAGTTTATGGAAAACTGGTGCTGGGAGCCGGAAGCGCTGGCCTTTATCTCCGGGCACTATGAAACCGGCGAACCGCTGCCGCAGGAACTGCTGGATAAAATGCTGGCGGCGAAGAATTATCAGGCGGCGTTGTTCATCCTGCGCCAGCTCGAGTTCGGTCTGTTCGATTTCCGTCTGCATGCGGAATTCGATCCGGCCAAAGGCGCGCAAATTCTGCCGACGCTGGCAGAGGTCAAAGCGCAGGTCGCGGTGGTGCCAAGCCCAAGCTGGGGGCGCTTCCCGCACGCGTTCAGCCATATCTTCGCCGGCGGTTACGCGGCCGGTTACTACAGCTATCTGTGGGCCGATGTGCTGGCGGCGGACGCCTATTCCCGCTTCCAGGAAGAAGGCATTTTCAATCGCGCCACCGGTCAATCTTTCCTGGATAACATCCTGTCGCGCGGCGGTTCCGAAGAGCCGATGGTGCTGTTCAAACGCTTCCGCGGCCGTGAGCCACGGCTCGATGCCATGCTGCGCCACTATGGTATTAAAGAGTGAATGGCGTTAAAGGATGAGTATCTGCCTGATCGCCGAGGAAGGCGCCAATAACGGCGCTTTGACCGCGCTGGCCGAGCGCTGGGGGTTGATATCCGATCCCGCAGCAATCATGGCTCTGGTGCTGACGCCGGCGCGTCTGGAATTGCGTAAACGGGACGAACCCCGCCTAGGGGCGGTCTATGTTGATTTCGTCTCGGGCACGCTGGCACATCGTCGCCGTTTCGGCGGCGGACGCGGTGAAGCGGTCGCCAAGGCGGTCGGCATTAAAAAGGATTACCTGCCCGATGTGGTCGATGCCACCGCCGGGCTGGGGCGCGATGCTTTTGTGCTGGCTTCATTAGGGTGCCGGGTACGAATGCTGGAGAGGAACCCCGTGGTGGCGGCGCTGCTGGATGACGGCTTGCAACGCGGTTATCAGGATGAGGAGATCGGCCGGTGGCTGCGCGAGCGGCTGACGCTGCTGCACGCTTCCAGCCTGCACGCATTACGCGACATCACGCCGCCCCCGGACGTTGTCTATCTCGACCCGATGTTTCCACATCGGCAAAAAAGCGCGCTGGTGAAAAAAGAGATGCGGGTGTTTCAATCGTTGGTGGGAGCGGATGATGACGCCGATGCTTTGCTGGCTCCCGCTCGGCGGCTGGCCAAAAAACGCGTGGTGGTAAAACGGCCGGACTATGCGCCGCCGCTGGCAGGCATTCCCGCGCAATCGATGCTTGCAACCAAAAGTCACCGCTTCGATTTTTATCTGCCGCAGGCACAACAATAATACCAATCCTCGCTTGTGCGAGGATTGGTCGCTATGGCATGACACCCCGCCTTAAACCTATCAGCCGGCAGCCGGCAGCCGTTTGCCGCCCTTTATTCTTCTTCTGCTTCGTCGTCATCCCGCAACGGCACAATCAACATATCGATATGTACCGTGTTAATCAATTGACGTGCGGAAGACATGAGTTTACTCCAGAAATCCTGATGATGACCGCACAGCACCAAATCCATATCGTACTTCTTGATGGCATCAACCAGAATTTGCCCCAAATCGCCGCTACCGCTCAGTGTCTGAGTAATGGGATAACCGGCATTCTGGGAAAGCTCAAGCAGCGCATGCTGGGTTTCCTCAGAGATCCGTTGCTGCATATCACCCAAATTGACGTCGATAAGCCCAGTGTAAAGATCAGAGTAATTCACATCGACGTGAATTAAAGACACTTTCGCGTTATACGGTCTGGCCATGGAGACCGCTTTTTCCACTAACACTTTGCTTTCCGGAGAAAGGTCAACAGCAACAAGGATATGTTTGTAAGCCA
Source organism: Brenneria goodwinii (assembly GCF_002291445.1). Taxonomy (NCBI): domain Bacteria; kingdom Pseudomonadati; phylum Pseudomonadota; class Gammaproteobacteria; order Enterobacterales; family Pectobacteriaceae; genus Brenneria; species Brenneria goodwinii. Next base: position 4,137,179 of record NZ_CP014137.1, read on the forward strand.
TAATAAGACTCCTTCCGTAAAGGCTAACATTGGTTAAGCAGATTTTCTGCTGCCAATCTGATATTTAATAGCGATTTATATGATAGCACTTTGCTGCCTCACGGTATGTTTAGCAGATCACAACGCCATGCTTTAGCAAATACCGTACAAGATTACCCAGTAATGGAAAGCTAACATCTTGATTCTTCCATTAAAGACCTATTTTAAATCCTGTCAATATTATGCGCTAGTTTAGTAGAAAGCGCTTCTCTTTGCGCTGAAAGCACATAGTTTGTGCTTCCCTTCCCGGCATTACGGCAGAGAAAGTCGTCTAATGCGTCGATTTTGCTGTAACTGTAGAAAAAAAAGACGTTCCTCTTCTACAATAAAAATGAGGGGCACGCTACATCACATCCCTCAGGGGAGAAGCAACGATGGGGCCGTGATGCGTTGGTCATCCGGTCGCGCGATAAAATCACGTGGAGAACGTGTGGCATAAATATTCGCAGGCAGGCAATTGATTCTGACGAATATGACACTTATCCGGGAGGGAAGCATGATCAGTACATTTGCGCTTTTCTGGGCTTTATGTGTTGTCTGCATCATCAATATGGCGCGATATTATTCCTCATTACGCGTATTACTTCTGGTATTACGTGACTGTGATCCATTGCTTTATCAGTACGTGGATGGGGGTGGATTCTTCACATCGCATGGTCAACCAAGCAAACAAATCCGACTGGTACGCTATATCTATGCTCAGCGTTATCTTGAGCACCACGATCCTGAATTTGTGCGCCGCTGTGAAAGGGTGCGGGGTCAGTTTCTGCTTACAACCGCTTTGTGCGGATTGGTGGTTATCAGCCTGATAGCGATGCTAATTTGGTATTGAAGAGATGGGCTGTTATCGACAGTAAAAGGCGATCCGTTAAGAATCGCCTTTTTTATTTTTCGCGGGTTCTCGTCTACGGCCGCAGAGCAAGACGGCCGAAAGCCGCCTAATCAACGGCCTTTTTTCGTGACTAAATGAGTTTCAATGCCAGCCAGTACAGGGTACCCGACAATATCAATGAGACCGGCAGCGTCAGTACCCAGGCCAACAGGATATTTTTCACCGTCTTACCCTGAACGCCGCCGCCATCGACGATCATCGTTCCCGCCACCGCGGATGACAACACGTGGGTAGTGGAAACCGGCATCCCGGTATAGCTGGCGACCCCAATCGACAACGCGGCGGTGACCTGCGCCGATACGCCCTGTGCGTAGGTCATTCCTCTCTTGCCAATTTTCTCACCAATAGTGGTGGCGACCCGGCGCCAGCCCACCATCGTACCCAGTGAAAGCGCCAGCGCGACAGCAACGATGATCCAAATCGGCGCATATTCGACAGTCTGCAACAAGTCCTTACGCAGATTGCTCAGGTAGCGCTTATCATCAGACTGCGTTTCCGGCAGCTTAATAATCCTATCCATGGTATCAGCTATACACATCAGCAACCGCCGCGTCTTGCCACGATCGTAGGCGTTTAACTGCTCATAGCTTTTCAGGTTATTCAGCATATTCTGCGTCTGTTCGATAGCCATCATGACACGGGAGCTATCGCAGTAAAACTCAGTCGCGCCATTCTCATCGGCCGGAATGCTTTTTTCCTGGGTTGGAATAAGCGGCGGCGACAGATCGATAACATGCCCCAGCGCGGCGCCATGCTGAAGATAATATTCCTGCAGGTTAATCACCGAATCGCGGGTACGGCTGATGTCATAGCCGGACGCATTGATATTGACAATAAATCCGGCCGGCGCCACGCCGATCAACACCAGCATAATCAAACCAATACCTTTCTGACCGTCATTGGCTCCGTGCGAAAAACTGACGCCGATGGCCGATAAGATCAGTGCGGTGCGCGTCCAGAACGGCGGTTTGCGTTTGCCATCCTGCTTTTCACGATCGTTTGGCGTGAGATGCACGCGTTTACGTTTTTTACTGTTATTCCAGAAATTACGTAATAAAAAAACCATCGCGCCGGCAATAATCATCCCGACGATCGGCGACAAGATTAACGACAGGAAGATACTGATCATCTTGGGAATATTGAGCGCATCCATCACGGATGTATCCGTCAGCAGGGCATTGGTTAAACCGATACCGATGATAGCGCCAATCAACGTGTGCGAGCTTGAAGCGGGAAGCCCGAAATACCAGGTTCCAAGGTTCCAGATAATGGCGGCAAGCAGCATGGAAAAGACCATTGCCAGACCATGCGCTGAACTGACATTCAGCAACAAATCCGTAGGAAGCAGATGAACAATGGCGTAAGCAACGCTTAGTCCACCCAACAGTACTCCCAAAAAGTTAAATATTCCCGCCATAACAACAGCGAACTGCGCTTTCATCGCACGGGTGTAAATAACGGTAGCAACGGCATTGGCTGTATCGTGAAAACCATTAATAGCTTCATAAAACAATACAAATAACAAAGCCAGAATCAACATCAGGCTAGTGTAATAATCCAGTCCGGCAAATAAATGTAGCATAAACGTTAGGCCATTGGTGGTCATGAACGCGGCGCATTATCTGCGACAAGCGGTGGTGGGGAAAAGAGAAATATGACATTTTTTTGACTTAGCATATTATGCCATAAGGCAAAAAAGATGATTAATTAATAAAAATCAAACAATTATAAATTTTTACCAAACCATGTAAATTGTTACGCTAGTATCTGACTGAAGCGAACACTACAATTTGCCGCCCAGATGACCGTCGGCCCCGCGCATCAGGGTAGAAAATACGCGAAATCATATCGGAGAATTTATTGTGGAACAGTTTGACGTCGTCATCATCGGCGCCGGCGCGGCGGGATTGTTCTGTGCCGCACAGGCCGGACAACGGGGGCTACGCGTTCTGCTGCTCGACAATGGCAAAAAGCCCGGACGGAAAATCCTGATGTCCGGAGGGGGGCGCTGCAATTTTACCAATCTGTATGCCGAACCTGCCGCCTATCTGTCCCTGAATCCCCATTTCTGCAAGTCCGCTCTGGCGCGATATAGCCAATGGGATTTCATCAGTCTGGTCAATAGCCACCATATCGCCTATCACGAGAAGACCCTCGGCCAGCTATTTTGTGATGATTCAGCCCAACAGATCGTCGATATGTTGGTTAAAGAATGCGAACAGGCTAACGTCACGATCCGTTTACGCAGCGAAGTGGCGGCGGTGGAAAAGGCGGACGACGCATTTACTCTGCAATTAGCCAACGGGACGGCGTTGCGCAGTTCGGCGCTGGTGATTGCCAGCGGCGGCCTGTCCATGCCGGGTCTGGGGGCAACGCCGTTCGGCTATCAAATCGCCCGGCAATTTGGATTGAATGTGTTGCCCACGCGCGCCGCGCTGGTGCCTTTTACGCTGCATAAGCCACTGCTGGAGCATTTACAGACGCTCTCCGGCGTTTCCGTACCGGTGGCGATCGCCGCAGAGAATGGCGTAACGTTCCGTGAAAATATCCTGTTTACCCATCGTGGGCTTTCCGGCCCCGCGGTGCTTCAACTCTCCAGCTATTGGCAGGCCGGCGAATTCGTGACCGTCAATTTTCTGCCGGATCAGGATGTTGCGGCGCTGATTAATGATGAACGGCTGGCGCACCCCAATCAAAGTCTGAAAAACACGCTGGCGCAGTGGCTCCCCAAACGATTGGTCGAGTGTCTGCAAACGCTGGGGCAATTGCCAGACGTCACGTTGAAACAATTGAATAGCGCCCAACAGCGGCAAATCGAGAAAACTATCGGGCAGTGGCAGGTACAACCTAACGGCACCGAAGGTTACCGAACGGCAGAAGTCACCATGGGCGGCGTCGATACCCGCGAGTTATCATCAAAAACCATGGAGGCCAGCAAAGTACCGGGACTGTACTTCATCGGCGAAGTGGTTGACGTAACCGGCTGGCTGGGCGGCTATAATTTCCAGTGGGCCTGGAGCTCGGCCTGGGCCTGCGCGCAAGCGCTTCTTCCCGCAAGCTCGAAACGATAGCCGTCGTTGTTGGTCATGTCCTATCGTCATGACATCGCAAAAAGGGCGTTCATAGAAACGACCTGCTTCGCACCGGGTCACAAATCATCAGTAAAAACAATGCATTTTACTGGCTTTACAGGCTTGCCACCGCTGATGACTCACGTATCCTCATCCAAGGCATTGGATCCGCGAAAAAGGAGATGCGGATGATTTCCGGACATGGCAAGAAGCGTAAAAGCCATTGGCTTCTATTATTGATCGCGGGTGTGTTGCCGCTGCTGCTTGGGCTGCTGTTTACCTTTTTTGAATCTCGCATAATGGTGAGACGAGACCTTGAATCTACCGCACAAATCGTCATGTTTCATGCGGAACACATCGCCGAACAAGCATGGTCGATGGTTGCCGAACTCAATCAGTTGACGGGGCGGCCATGTAGCGCCATCAGCGCCGACCTACAGCACCTTGGTTCGATATTCTCCTACTTTCGCGTGATAGGCGTAACCCGAGGCGGCAAAGTTTACTGTTCGTCGATGCCTCACAACATCCCAACGCCGATGGATATTGCGGTTCAGCACTCTCTATCTGCTTCAACCTCTGAACGATGGAGTCAATCCATCAATAGAGTATTCAACGTAAGAGAGCGGCCAGCGATCGTTTTCGCTCAGTTGCCCCCACGGGGTTATGGATCCTATGTCGTGGTCGATTCCCGGCATCTTACCGATCTGATGCGCGCGGTCGGTCAGGTGCGCAAATATTTGCTGACGTTAACGGTAAACAAGGGGGATCCCATCCAGATTGGTCGGCCAATCCCGCCCCATTCAGGCTTTTTTCCCAACATGGAATTGGTCCTCAAATCAAATCAGTTTCCGATTACCATACGCATAGCCGCCCCGGTGGATGAATCGATAAGAACCTGGAAACAAACGAGTTTTATTTTCCTTCCTCTTACGGCCGTTCTGTCGCTGATTTTCACCGTTATTATATGGCGCAGGCAAAAACGGAAGCACTTTTTCCAGGATAAAATTCGCAAAGGGATGGCTAAAGGTGAATTTTCCGTCTACTACCAGCCGATTTATAACGCCAAGTTGCAAAACTGCACGGGCGTTGAAGCCCTACTGCGCTGGCGGCGCAGCAATGGACAATGGATCAAGCCTGAAGTGTTTATCGCGACCGCCGAAAAAGAAGGCATGATTATTCCCATCACTCGCCACCTGTTTGATCTTGTCGCATCAGATATCGCGAGCTGGGGGGTAAAGCCGGGGTTCCACCTTGGCCTCAATGTGGCGGCGGAACATTTACACCACCCGGATTTCGTTGCGGATGTCCGCGACTTCGCAGCAAGAGTCGCGTCATATCAGTTGAACATTACGCTGGAACTCACGGAACGGACCCTGATCAGCACCGGCGTCGACGTAATACAGCGATTACATCAACTGCGCAAGGATGGATTCCGCATCTCAATTGATGATTTCGGCACCGGTCACTGTTCGCTGTCGTACCTGCAAAATTTTCCGCTGGATTTTCTGAAAATCGACCGGGGGTTTGTCAGCGCCATCTCGTCGCCGGATGAGGAAGCGCCTATCCTTGACGCCATCATTAACCTCAGCCATCGCATGAAACTGGGAATGGTGGCGGAAGGCGTCGAAACCGCCGAACAGCTGGCCTACCTAAAACAACGCGGCGTTATTTTCATTCAAGGATTTCTGTACGCCAAACCCATGAGCAGCGAATCCCTTATCGTCTGGCTTCATTACAACGGCGACAGATCGCTGGAGAGGATGATAAGTAAAGAACATTAGAACATAACCGGCGGGGATCAACGCCTGCCGGTTATGGTTGGCGACGGTAGGAAATCAGAAGCGGTAGCCAACGCCAACGTTGAAACTGTCGGCTCGTACATCAAAGATCTTCGTGCCTTCATAACCAACGTCAATCACCCAGTTTTCGACAGGCGCGACCTGCACGCCAAAACCATAGGCAAAGCTGGTTTTCTTTTCGCTGCCGGATTGACGCATTACGTCGCCTTCTTCCCAGCTCGACTTACCATAGCCAATACCAGCCAGACCATAGACGCTGACAATGTCGTTAAAGCGGTAAGACGGCCCTGCCATCAATGAGTAATATTTAAACTTATAGGTGTCATTGCTGGAATTTGGATAATAATCGGTCTGTTTTGCCCCTAAATAGGTGAAAGAACCGATAATACCGACGGCGGAATCGCCCTGATAATGGTACTTGGCCGTAATACCTTTCAGGTCTTTAAAATCGTCAACCTTCGCTTGCGCATAACCTAATGATACCGTCTGAGTTGCATTCGCAACCGACATTCCCATACCAAAGGCAGTCAAAGCAGAAATCAACAGCGTCGTTTTTTTCATCATTGAGACATCTTCCATGTTTGCATAATCGTGACAATGCAATGTGTAAACTACGTGATAGTTAAACACCGCACCTATTTTGTTCGCGCACAAAATTACATTTAACAAAGATTTTGTAAACAGACTTACATTTCAGTATTAACCGAAATGCAACAGAATTTTTTAACCCATTGATTAATAAAGAAGAGAAAAATGACAATCAGCGCAATCAACTGTTTTTTGAGAAATATCTTATGACTGAAAAGTTCACCATCACGAAATGACGGAGCCGATCACGATTAACGATGATGACATCGGCACATCAGCTATCAGATGTAATAAAAAAGGAACGGAAAACAGAGAGAAAAGCAAAGAAAGGAATTGGTCGGTGAGAGAGGATTCGAACCTCCGACCCCTTCGTCCCGAACGAAGTGCGCTACCAGGCTGCGCCACTCACCGAATGCGGGCGCATATTACTGCTACCCTATTGAAGCGTCAATCCCTTTTTAGAAAAAGCATTATAGCTGTTGGTAAAGTATCCAGTTACCGCTCCCGCCCCTATCCCCATCGTCAAATCCACGCTGAAACGGCCGGATGAAATCTGGAAAACGTGTCAAATACGGAACAAACGAACAAGACTTGAACGATACCACCAGTGACGTTAAGGTACTCGCCTGTTACAACGCCTGGTTTCCCCATGATCACGATTGCACTCATTGACGATCACCTTATCGTTCGTTCCGGTTTTGCCCAATTGCTGGCGCTTGAGCCGGATATGCAGGTGGTCGGCGAATTTGGTTCCGGCCGCGAAGCGCTGGTCGGGCTACCGGGACGCACCGTGCAAGTCTGCATATGCGATATCTCAATGCCGGATATTTCCGGGCTCGAACTCTTAAGCCAGTTGCCGAGTGGAATGGCGGTGGTGATGCTGTCGGTTCACGACAGCCCGGCGCTGATTGAACAAGCGCTAAATGCCGGCGCGCGCGGGTTTCTTTCCAAACGTTGCAGTCCCGATGAACTCATTGCCGCGGTCCGTACCGTGGCAACCGGCGGTTGTTACCTCACGCCGGATGTCGCGCTGAAGCTGGCTTCCTCCAAACAGGATCCGCTGACCCGCCGCGAGCATCAGGTGGCGGAAAAACTCGCGCAGGGGATGGCGGTAAAAGAGATTGCCGCGGAACTGGGGCTGTCGCCCAAAACGGTACACGTTCACCGCGCCAACCTGATGGAAAAGCTCGGTATCAGTAACGATGTGGAACTGGCCCGTCGCATGTTTGATGGTTGGTAATGCGTCCGTTATTTACCCGGCTGATTTCCATTGTCGCCAGCTTTTTTATCTTCTCCGCCGCGTGGTTCTGCCTGTGGGGCATCAGCCTGCATCTGGTGGAACGCCCTGATCTGGCCGTGTTGCTCTTCCCATTCGGCTTACGCCTGGGATTGATGTTGCAATGTCCGCGCAGCTACTGGCCGGTATTGCTCGGCAGCGAATGGCTGCTGCTGGTTTGGCTGTCGCGGGAAGTGGCCCTGCTTCATTTACCCTTATTGATGATCGGAAGCCTGCTGTCGCTGTTGCCCGTCACATTGATCAACCGGCGCCGGAATGACTGGCATAGCCTGTTGCTGCAGGGCGGCGCGCTGATCGCGGCCGCGCTATTACAATCCCTGCCATGGATTGGCGCGGATGAGGATCCGTTTACCGTATTGTTGCTGACGCTGACCGGCGGACTGACGCTGGCGCCCACCTGTCTGGTTATCTGGCACTACCTTACCAGCGCCACCTGGCTGCCGCTTGGCCCGGCGCTGGTTGCACAACCGATCAACTGGCGCGCCCGGCATCTGGTCTGGTATCTCCTGCTGTTTGTGGTCAGCCTGTGGCTACAGTTAGGGCTGCCGAATGAACTGGCGCGCTTTACTCCGTTTTGCCTGGCGCTGCCGATTATCGCCCTCGCCTGGCATTACGGTTGGCAAGGCGCGTTAATCGCGACGTTGATGAATGCCATCGCCCTGATCGCCAGTCAGACATGGCACGATCATCCCGTGGATTTGCTGCTCTCGCTGCTGGCGCAGAGCCTGACGGGATTACTCCTGGGGGCCGGGATTCAGCGCTTAAGAGAGCTTAATCTGTCCTTGCAAAACCAGCTCGCCCGCAACCACCGCTTGGCGGAACGGCTACTGGAAACCGAGGAGAGCGTGCGGCGGGAGGTCGCGCGCGAGTTGCACGACGATATCGGCCAGACGATTACCGCGATTCGTACCCAGGCCGGTATCCTGCAACGCCTGGCGCCGGAAAACGATGGCGTGAAACAGAGCGGCGCGTTGATAGAAACGCTGTCGCTTGGCATCTATGACTCGGTTCGTCGTCTGCTGGGCCGACTGCGTCCGCGCCAGTTAGACGACCTTTCCCTTGAGCAGGCGATGCGCTCGCTGATGCGCGAAATGGAGTTGGAAGCGCGCGGCATCGTAAGCCGCCTTACCTGGCAAATCGATGAAACGCAGCTCAGTGAAAGCCAGCGCGTCACGCTGTTTCGCGTCTGTCAGGAAGGACTGAACAACATCGTTAAACACGCCAATGCCGACACGGTCATGGTGCAATGCTGGAATAAAGACCACCAGCTGCTGCTGATGATTGAAGACGACGGCTGCGGTCTGCCGCCAAATTCGGACCAAACGGGTCTCGGTCTGACCAGCATGCGGGAACGCGTCTCGGCCCTTGGCGGTTCGCTGACGATTTCCTGCACGCGCGGCACGCGCGTCACCGTCAGTCTGCCGCTGCGTAATCAATAAGGATCGTCATGTTTGGTTTTCTGAAAATTCCTCCCGCCATACCGCCGCTGACCGACCGGCAAACGATCGACGATACGTACCGCTACTGGCGGCGACATATCCTTATCTCCATCTATCTGGGCTATGCGCTGTTTTACTTCACGCGTAAAAGTTTCAACGCGGCGATGCCGGATATTCTGGCTAACGACATTCTGACACGCAGCGATATCGGTCTGCTCGCCACGCTGTTTTACGTCACCTATGGGCTATCGAAATTCTTTTCCGGTATCGTCAGCGACCAGTCCAACGCCCGCTACTTCATGGGAGCGGGCCTGATGGCCAGCGGAGTAATAAACATCCTATTTGGCTTTTCATCATCGCTGTGGGTATTCGCCCTGCTGTGGGTCGCTAATGCGTTCTTTCAGGGATGGGGATCGCCGGTATGCGCGCGCTTACTCACTACCTGGTACTCACGTACCGAACGCGGCGGCTGGTGGGCGCTATGGAATACGGCGCATAACGTGGGCGGCGCGCTGATTCCCATGATCGTGGGGGCGGCGGCGCTGCACTACGGCTGGCGCACCGGGCTGATTATCGCCGGGACATTGGCTATATTGACCGGCCTGTTTTTGTGCTGGCGATTGCGCGATCGTCCGCAAGCCCTTGGGCTGCCAAGCGTGGGCGAATGGCGGCAAGACGCGCTGGAAATGTCGCAACAGCACGAAGGAATGGGATTGTCACACCGGGAAATCCTCCATAAGTACGTGCTCACCAACCCTTATATCTGGCTGCTGGCATTTTGCTATGTGTTGGTTTACGTGGTGCGGGCGGCCATCAACGACTGGGGGAATCTGTATATGTCGGAGACGCTCGGCGTGGATCTGGTTACGGCCAATTCGGCGGTAACCATGTTTGAATTGGGCGGATTTGTTGGCGCGCTGGTCGCAGGCTGGGGCTCGGACAAACTGTTCAACGGTAACCGTGGGCCGATGAACCTGATTTTCGCCGCCGGTATCCTGCTGTCTGTCGGATCGCTGTGGCTCATGCCGTTTGCCAGCTATGTCATGCAGGCGGCCTGTTTCTTTACCACGGGATTTTTTGTTTTTGGCCCGCAGATGTTGATAGGCATGGCGGCGGCGGAGTGCTCGCACAAAGACGCGGCGGGGGCCGCGACCGGCTTCGTCGGCCTATTCGCCTATCTGGGCGCTTCGCTTTCCGGCTGGCCGCTGGCGCAAATTATGGATATCTGGCACTGGACCGGTTTCTTTGCGATTATTGCGGTGGCGGCGGGCGTTTCCGCATTACTGTTACTGCCGTTTTTAAATGCCCAGGCTCCGCGCGGCCAGGAAAAAACGCCGTCAGAAGCGTGACCCACCTCACTCTTTTCCACACAAAAGGCCAAAACCGAGAAAATTTCCTAGTTTTGACTGGATGATGTCTTAAGCCAGCGCCGGCCCCGGTTTCTTACAATGCAGCCAATTTCCAGCGTTTGCATTGTAAGAGGAGACAACCATGCTGGCCTTTCTTAATCAGGTGCGCAAGCCGACCCTGAACCTACCGCTCGAAGAGCGGCGCAAAATGTGGTTCAAACCCTTTATGCAGTCTTATCTGGTGGTCTTTATCGGCTACCTGACGATGTACCTGATCCGCAAGAACTTTAACATCGCCCAGAATGATATGATCTCCACCTACGGCTTGAGTATGACTCAATTGGGGATGATCGGCCTGGGATTCTCCATCACCTACGGCGTGGGGAAAACGCTGGTCTCCTACTACGCGGACGGTAAAAATACCAAGCAGTTCCTGCCGTTTATGCTGATTCTCTCCGCCATCTGTATGCTGGGCTTCAGCGCCAGCATGGGATCCGGCTCCGTCAGCCTGTTTCTGATGATTGCCTTCTACGCGTTGAGCGGATTCTTCCAGAGCACCGGCGGATCGTGCAGCTATTCCACCATCACCAAATGGACGCCGCGCCGTAAGCGCGGAACCTATCTCGGCATGTGGAACATCTCTCATAACCTGGGCGGCGCCGGCGCGGCGGGCGTGGCGTTGTTCGGCGCGAACTATCTGTTCAACGGCCACGTGATCGGCATGTTCATCGTCCCCTCCGTTATCGCGCTGATTATCGGCTTTATTGGTCTGCGCTATGGCAGCGACTCCCCGGAGGCTTACGGTCTGGGCAAAGCGGAAGAGCTGTTTGGCGAAGAGCTCAGCGATGAAGACAAAGAAGCGGAAGACGGTTCGATGACGAAATGGCAGATCTTCGTCGAATACGTACTGAAAAACAAAGTTATCTGGCTGCTGTGTTTCTCCAACGTCTTCCTTTATGTGGTGCGTATTGGTATCGACCAATGGTCCACAGTCTATGCCTATCAAGAACTGAAGATGTCAAAAGAAGTGGCGATTCAGGGCTTTACCCTGTTTGAAGCCGGCGCGCTGGTGGGCACGCTGCTGTGGGGCTATCTCTCCGACCTTGCCAACGGCCGCCGCGCTCTGGTCGCCTGTATCGCACTGGCGCTGATCATTGCAACGCTGGGCATCTACCAGCACGCCAGCAATCCGTACATTTACCTCTCCTCGTTGTTTGCGCTCGGCTTCCTGGTCTTTGGTCCGCAACTGCTGATTGGCGTCGCCGCCGTGGGCTTTGTGCCGAAAAAAGCCATCAGCGCCGCCGACGGCATTAAAGGCACGTTTGCGTATCTGATTGGCGATAGCTTCGCAAAACTGGGGCTGGGAATGATTGCCGACGGTACGCCGATCTTCGGTCTGACCGGTTGGGCGGGAACGTTCGCCGCGCTGGATACGGCCGCCATCGCCTGTATCTGTCTGATGGCGATGGTGGCGGTAATGGAAGAACGTAAAATTCGCCGCGAGAAACGCGCGCGTCAACTGAAAACGGCATAACGCGTTGATTCTCGTCATTCCCGCGCAGGCGGGAATCAGCCAATGGCTATTCACGGTTTCAGCAGGAGATCCCCGTTAGCTTCCCTTGTTGCACCAGTTATTTTTAGGATTGATGCCGCCATTCGGCGAGGTATAACCAAGGCATCCCAATATCGAGTCAAACAGCTCTTCGTGACGGTGAGTGTTGCCAATCCGCTGTTGAGCCTTTAGCCGATCGAAAGCATTCAGGTTATTGGCATCTGCCAGAAATTTATCCGATGCCCATACCATCATCGGTGAGCGGAACTGTTCCGGCGGCGCCATTTCCCGTGGCGTACCGTGCAGATGAGAGTTTTCATCAATGGACTCGCCGTGATCGGAGGCGTAAAACACCAGAGCCTTTTTATCCCGCACCTGATTGATAACGTTGTCAATAAAGCTGTCGGTATACAATACGCTGTTATCAAATGCGTTAATCAGCTGTTCGCGGGAACAAGAGGCGTCTACCCCCATACATTCCGGCTGATAACGCGCATAACTGCGCGGATAACGCATCGAATAGAGATAGTGAGACCCTTTGGTATGCAGCACAATCAAGTGCTTGCCTTTAGGATAGCGCGCCAGGGAATCTTTCACTTCATCCACCAGCAGCATGTCATCCACAGATTTACCATCGTTCTCTTTTTCCGATGCGATCATTTCACGGAAAGAATAGTTATCCGCTTCAATGCTGTTATAAAACCAAACCTCGCTCTGCATCGCGAACAGCTCGGACGTGAACCCCAATTCCTTCAATACCGCAAAGATATTTTGTTCCTTCAGCGTCCGCTGCGGGTTATCTGCCGTTCCGCCTTCCCGTACAAACATGCAACGCAAGGAAAGTTTGGTCGAGGTATCGCAGGACTGTCCGCGGAAAGCCACCAGATTTTTTTCTTTCGACAGTTTCGGCGTGGTATCGCGCTCATACCCCAGCAGACCCATGTGATCCCAACGGGTGGTTTCGCCAATGATGAAAACCACATAAGTATCATCAATCCCTTTTGGCGGGATGTAGGTAAATTGTTTGCCGGGATCGAACAGATTCTCCTCGTCCTGATTTTCATCATATTTGGTGTAAGCGAACAGCCCCAGCGCCGACAGCCAGTTTGACGGCAGATAAGAGTGAGCGACCACTCCGCCATAGCTAGGCAGGTCTACGTTAGAAGACTTTTCAGAGATCGACTGGCTTTCCGCCATATAGCGGATCGGAAACCAGACCAGGGCAACCACCGCCAATAACACCAGAATCGGCGACAGACGTTTACCCGGCGATTTCAACTGCTCAAGCAACGTATAACGTAACGAACTCTTCCATATCAGCAGCAAAGGTAATGCGCTCACCCCCACCATCCATAGGATAAAACGGAACCCTATCACTTCTTTAGAAAGATCGATGTCGGTTGTCATGACGGCGGCAATAATGCCGTAACCGATAACGACATTAAAAAATGTCATGTAATAACTGGCGGCGACAGAAAAAAGTACCAGCAGTGACGCGGCAATACGATAAAAATAGCGCCCTCCCAGAGAGATAATGCGCATAAGAAAAAAGGTAAAAAATACGCAGGCCGCCAGCTCAACGATCACAGGGATAAACTTTGGTATCTGTGTGCTCGCCAGTAATGAGACAGAATCAAAACGTCGATGAAAAACGGAAAGATTAAGGAAAAAGCCGATATATATTGCCAGTACGAACGATAACTTGGTTTGTGAAAAAGAGGGGCTACACTTCATTGCGACAGATGCTCCGACAAATCTTTATTTATTATCTGAAGCTATAGGACAACAACGTAATGCCAGAGTTCAGGCTTGGAAAACAAGTCGCCATTTTTGTAAAATTAAGTAATTGAGACATAAATCCGTCAAAGCATCCTTAAACATCGTCAGCCGCATATTCAGAGAAAACAAAATGATATATTCATGTTTTAAATCATATAATAAAAAACAAAAAAAAGAGCAAAACCGCGGCGTCTTGTTTTTACAAGGTTAATTAAGCCACAGCTTTTTTATGGCTATATAGCGTTATTCCACCAACGAGCCAAACGATGAAATGTATTCCCCTTTAAACCCAGGATGGGCCGAGTAATAAAGCCAGCGTACGGGCAACTTGAAGTATGACGGGTACACCTTGGTTATGGCTGGCTTGCATCGTATTAACGGTCTAAGGATTCCCTGAAAATTACGTTTTGATCCCTTCCCGGCTTATCCTGGCAATAAAATCCACAACGATCGGATGGTGTAAAAAAGCCATAATCTCCTCAGCCAGTCTGGCGCCAATCCCCGGAAACTGTCGCCACTGCGACAATGTACGTTGTTGTAACTGCAGCCAGCTCATATTTTCCAGCGCGCTGCCGGCTGAACGAGGTAAGGGAAGCCCCAACGCCAGTAACCAACGCGCCAGAGGCTGCCGGCGAGCCTGTTGCAAACTCTCATAAACGTTATCGGCCTGTTTATTACCCATACCCCTGACCTCCCCTATCTGTTCTCTGGTCAGCGTCAACCATGAGATGACGTCGCTCAGCGCGCCATGCTGTATCAGACGCCGCCACATCCCCTCGCCGATACCGTTAAGATTCAGCCCGTGCTCCCCGCTTAGCCAAGTTAAGCGCGAGAGCATCTGCTGCCGACAGGGGATGCTGTACTGAAAACAGCTCAGGTTATGAAAATCCCCCTCATTCGGCGGAGTTATCGGTGAGCGCTCAGCCGTCCGCCAGACCACCTTCTCCAACCGTGGGATCCCCAGCCCGGCCAGACTGATGCTAACCTGATCGCCGGGCAGAACGTCCCACTGCTTCCAGCGCGATAGCGAGCCGACGTTAACCCGGCGCACAGACTTGTCATCCAGCCGCAATGGATTGAGATTCAAGACAACATTTATCTTGCCGGTGCGGCCGATAGAAAAATCAACGCCGTTGACCTCCGCCACCTGCTGAACCAGCGGATATTTCCAGGCGATTGCCCAGTCGGCGGGCGTATCCCGCCAGTAGCGACCTTGAGGTTCCTTGTCCTGACGAATCACCACACCGTCGGTAACGAAAGGCAGGGGACTACGATACCAGCGTTCCCGCCAACGCTCGGCATCTTCCAGCGAGGAAATGCGCTGCGTATAGTCAGCCGTCAAGGCAAATCCCATTACCCGTAATGCATTAAGGCGCTCAGACAGCGTGGCCGGGCCATCGGGCCATGCCCAGATAAAGATACCGATACGCGGCAAAACGGATGAAGCCGCATGGCGACGCATTTCCCCGGCAACCACTGCGCGGGCATTGATTCCGCCTTGCTGCTTTTGCCGATGATTGTCCACTTTAAGGAATAACTCCCCTTGTAACACCAATGCTGAAGGCGCATCCGTCAACTGTTTGGGAATATCCGGAATGGCAAGCGCCTTCTCCGTCCAGTTTTCGCCCTGTAACCCGTTGCCCCGGCTTATTGCCGATACCAGCCGCCCCTGTTGATACACCAGCGTTACCGCGACGCCGTCAATTTTGGGCTGGATCCATAAATCGTTATGCTGTGTTATCCATTGCGACAGCCGCCCTCGTTCAGATAGTTTTTTTAAACCCGTATGCGCAACGGGATGATTTTCTTTACCGTTGCTCGGCAACCGGATGGCGAAATCCGCCTTATCCGGTTGGAAGCAGCGCCGCCAGTGGTTTAATCGGCTCCTAAGCTGATCGTAAACCTCGTCATCCACCAGACTGATGCCCGCTTTATAGTAAGTGTCATCCCACAACGTCAGCTGCTGATGCAGCATCGCCATCTCTTTTTGGGCCCGCTCAGCCGGCCACGCCGGGCAAGAGGAGAGAGCGATGCACGGCCAAGCGGCCAACCCCGCCAGGGCCATGATGACAAACCGTCTGAACCAGCAATTCATGTAACCTTCCCCCCATCAATACGAACTGCATGCAGTACAACGCAGTCACCGGCATAAAACGAGGGAGAAAAGCGGGGAACGCAAAACGCTTCGCAAAGTTTTTTGTCGTTTGCAAACAGTATGAAAAATAACGGGAATCCGCCGTGCAGCACACGCGGAAAGGCTTGGCAAAAGGCATTTATAATGGCATAACGGTAAAACATTCCGCGATGATATTTATCGCAACGCGACTGATGGTGTATCGCCGTGTATAATGTGAGGGAATGCACACTCTGCTGCATCCATACCCATGATCAATCGTAATTAATAAAACTTCAATTATGGCTCAAGGCACGTTATATATCGTTTCCGCTCCCAGTGGGGCAGGAAAATCCAGTTTGATCCAGGCGCTATTGAAAACGCAGCCGCTTTACGACACCCAGGTATCGATTTCTCATACCACGCGAGCCAAACGGCCGGGAGAAAGTCACGGCGAACATTATTTCTTTGTCTCGACTGATGAATTTAAACGCATGATCCAGGAAAATGAATTTCTGGAGTATGCTGAAGTTTTCGGTAATTACTACGGTACGTCCCGTACTGCGATTGAACAGGTATTGGCAACGGGCGTGGATGTCTTTCTGGATATTGACTGGCAAGGCGCCCAGCAGATTCGTACCCAAATGCCGCTGGCGCGCAGCATTTTCATTTTGCCGCCGTCGAAAGAAGAGCTGGAACGCCGCCTGCGCGGCCGGGGTCAGGACAATGAAGACGTCATCGCGCGTCGTATGGCTCAGGCCGTCGCTGAAATGACGCATTATGCCGAATATGATTATTTGATTGTGAATGATGATTTCGATTTGGCATTGCTCGATTTAAAAACCATTATCCGCGCCGAACGTCTGCGTTTAAGCAGGCAAAAAGTCCGGCATGACGCATTAATCACCAAACTATTGGCAGACTGACGGCTCTTTCAGTATGATGCCCAGTCCTTTTATATCCCTGTGGAGTAGCACATTATGGCACGCGTAACTGTTCAAGACGCTGTAGAGAAAATTGGTAATCGTTTTGACCTGGTGTTGGTCGCTGCTCGTCGCGCCCGCCAAATCCAAACGGGCGGCAAAGAGCCGCTGGTTGCGGAAGAAAACGACAAATACACGGTTATCGCACTGCGCGAGATCGAAGAAGGTCTGATCAACGCCCAAATCCTGGACGTTCGTGACCGTCAGGAGCAGCAAGAGCAGGAAGCCGCGGAAATTCAAGCGGTCACCGCAATTGCTGAAGGCCGCCGTTAATTAGACTACGAGTCTCCCTTGTACCTTTTTGAAAGCCTGAATCAACTGATTAAGCGTTATCTGCCCGAAGAGCAGATTAAACGCTTACAGCAAGCTTATGTCGTCGCGCGTGATGCTCACGAGGGGCAAACACGCTCCAGCGGCGAACCCTATATCACGCACCCAGTCGCCGTGGCCAGTATTCTGGCTGAGATGCGTCTCGACTATGAGACGCTGATGGCCGCCTTGCTGCACGACGTGATAGAGGATACGCCCACCACCTATCAGGATATAGAACAGCTCTTCGGCAAGAGCGTCGCCGAGCTGGTGGAAGGCGTCTCCAAACTGGATAAGCTGAAATTTCGCGATAAGAAAGAAGCGCAGGCTGAAAACTTTCGCAAAATGATTATGGCGATGGTACAGGATATCCGCGTCATCCTGATCAAACTGGCCGACCGTACCCACAATATGCGCACGCTGGGCGCGCTTCGCCCGGACAAACGCCGCCGCATCGCCCGCGAAACATTGGAAATATACAGTCCGCTGGCGCATCGGCTGGGTATTCATAATCTGAAAACCGAGCTTGAAGAGCTGGGTTTTGAAGCGCTCTATCCTAACCGTTACCGCGTAATCAAAGAGGTGGTCAAAGCCGCTCGCGGCAACCGGAAGGAGATGATCCAGAAAATCCTTTCCGAGATTGAAGGCCGTTTAACCGAAGCCGGCATCGCCTGCCGCGTAAGCGGCCGCGAAAAGCATCTGTACTCCATCTACTGCAAGATGCATCTGAAAGAGCAACGTTTCCATTCCATTATGGACATTTACGCTTTCCGGGTGATCGTTAAAGAGGTCGATACCTGCTATCGCGTGTTAGGCCAGGTTCATAGCCTGTATAAGCCGCGCCCCGGCCGGGTAAAGGACTATATCGCCATTCCCAAGGCCAACGGCTATCAGTCGCTGCATACCTCGCTGATTGGCCCGCACGGCGTTCCGGTGGAAGTGCAGGTGCGCACCGAAGATATGGATCAGATGGCGGAAATGGGCGTGGCCGCGCACTGGGCGTACAAAGAGGGCGAAAGCAGCACTACGGCCCAGGTTCGCGCGCAGCGCTGGATGCAGAGCCTGCTGGAGTTGCAGCAGAGTGCGGGCAGTTCGTTTGAGTTTATTGAGAGCGTTAAGTCCGACCTCTTTCCGGACGAAATATATGTGTTCACGCCGGAAGGCCGGATTGTGGAATTGCCCGCCGGCGCCACGCCGGTCGATTTCGCCTATGCCGTGCATACCGACATCGGCCATGCCTGCGTCGGCGCCCGCGTCGATCGCCAGCCCTATCCGCTGTCGCAGTCGTTGAGCAGCGGTCAAACCGTTGAAATTATCACCGCCCCCGGCGCCAGGCCCAACGCCGCATGGCTGAACTTTGTCGTCAGCTCCAGAGCCCGCGCCAAAATTCGCCAGATGCTGAAAAATCTCAAACGTGATGACTCCGTCAGTCTGGGCCGGCGTTTGCTTAGCCACGCCTTGGGCAGCGGCCGTAAACTTTCAGACATCCCGCAAAAGAATATTCAGATTGAACTGGATAGGATGAAACTCGCTACGCTGGACGATCTGATGGCGGAGATCGGATTGGGCAATGCCATGAGCGTGGTGGTGGCGAAAAACCTGCTGAATGAACCGTCTCAGTTGAATAACGCCGGACCGCACAAATTGCCGATTAAAGGCGCGGACGGCGTGATGATCTCATTCGCCAAATGTTGCCGCCCGATTCCCGGCGATCCGATTATCGCGCATGTCAGCCCCGGTAAGGGACTGGTTATCCACCATGAATCCTGCCGCAATATTCGCGGTTACCAGAAAGAGCCGGAGAAGTTTATGGCTGTGGAATGGGACAAGGTGACCGAGCAGGAGTTTATTGCCGAGATCAAGGTGGATATGTTCAACCACCAGGGCGCATTGGCAAATTTGGCGTCCGCGATCAATGCCGCCAATTCAAACATCCAGAGCATCAATACGGAAGAAAGAGACGGCCGCGTATACAGCGCGTTTATCCGCCTCACGACGCTCGACCGCGTTCATCTGGCGAATATTATGCGTAAGCTGCGCGTAATGCCGGATGTAATAAAAGTTAACCGTAACCGAAATTAAACGTTATGACTCCTCAACGCTATGCGCGCATAAGAGAGATGCTGACCTGCCGTCAGCCCGACCTGACTATTTGCATGGAGCAGGTGCATAAGCCACATAATGTTTCCGCGGTTATTCGCACGGCCGATGCGGTGGGCGTCCATCAGATTCACGCCATATGGCCCACCAAAAAGATGAGAACGCTGGTTTCCTCCGCGGCCGGCAGCAATAGCTGGGTACAGGTTAAGACTCACCGCACCATCAACGCCGCGGTCAGCCAGTTGAAAATGGCGGGCATGCAGATTCTGGCGACCCATCTTTCCGAACAGGCCGTCGATTTTCGCGAAATCGATTACACTCGGCCGACCTGTATTCTGCTCGGTCAGGAAAAGACCGGTATTAGCGTGGAAGCGCTGAAACTGGCCGATCGGGATATCATCATCCCGATGACGGGCATGGTGCAGTCGCTGAATGTCTCCGTGGCTTCAGCATTAATTTTGTATGAAGCGCAGCGCCAACGCCAGTTGGCGGGGATGTATCTGCGCGAAAATAGCCCGCTGGATGAAGAAGATCAGCAGCGACTGCTGTTTGAAGGCGGATACCCGGTACTGGCGCGCGTCGCCAAACGTAAAGGCCTGCCTCGCCCTTATATCGATAACAACGGTCAAATCGTGGCGGATACGTCCTGGTGGGCATCAATGCAATCCTCGGAGTGCTGATGAAAGGCCGTCTGCTGAATACCCAACCGTTGAGCACGCTTGCCGGTGTGGGTGCCAGTCAGGCCGCCAAACTTGCCCGTATCGGGCTGGAAACCGTACAGGATTTATTGTTTCATCTGCCGTTACGTTACGAAGATCGCACCCGCCTCTACCCAATCGGCGATCTTCTTCCCGGCATGTATGCCACGGTAGAAGGTGAGATTCTGCGCAACGATATTACTTTTGGCCGCCGCCGCATGCTGACCTGCCAGATTAGCGACGGCAGCGGCATACTGACCATGCGCTTTTTTAATTTTAACGCGGCTATGAAGAACAGCATGGCGCCGGGTCAGCGAGTCACGGCCTACGGCGAAATCAAGCGGGGTAAAATCGGCGCGGAAATTATCCACCCGGAATATCGTCTGCAAGGCGATAACGCTCAGATTGAATTACAGGAATCTCTAACGCCGGTGTATCCCACCACCGAAGGCGTTCGCCAGGCAACGCTGCGCAAACTTACCGATCAGGCTTTGGCGCTGCTGGATGCCAACCCCATCGATGAACTACTGCCGGAAGAGCTAAGCCGCTCACTGATCAGCCTGCCCGAAGCCCTGCACATCCTGCATCGTCCGCCACCGGATGTGCAACTCGATGAATTGGAGCTGGGTAAACACCCGGCACAGCAGCGGCTGATCATGGAGGAGTTGCTGGCGCACAATTTAAGCATGCTGGCCGTGCGTGCCGGGGCGCAGAGCTATCGCGCGTTACCGTTGCCAGCAAACGACTCGCTGCAACAGCGCCTGCTTGCAACACTGCCTTTCTCGCCGACGCAGGCACAGGTTCGGGTTGTCGATGAGATTGACGCCGATCTGGCGAAAAATATTCCCATGATGCGATTAGTGCAGGGTGATGTCGGCTCGGGGAAAACGCTGGTTGCCGCACTGGCGGCCCTGCGCGCGATTGCGAACGGCAAACAGGTCGCGTTGATGGCGCCGACAGAGTTGCTGGCAGAGCAGCATGCCCATAATTTTCGCCAGTGGTTTGAACCCTTGGGGATTAAAGTGGGCTGGTTGGCCGGCAAACAGAAAGGGAAGGCCCGCCAGGCCCAGCAGGACGCCATCGCCGGCGGCCAGGTATCCATGGTCGTCGGCACCCACGCCATCTTTCAGCAACAGGTTAAGTTCAATGGTTTGGCGCTGGTGATCATTGATGAACAGCACCGTTTTGGCGTGCATCAGCGTCTGGCGCTGTGGGAAAAAGGCGAAGAGCAGGGTTTCCATCCTCATCAGTTGATTATGACCGCCACGCCAATCCCCCGCACGCTGGCGATGACCGCGTATGCCGATCTGGATACCTCGGTTATCGATGAATTACCGCCGGGAAGAACGCCGGTCACCACCGTCGCCATACCGGACTCGCGCCGTAACGATGTCATCCAACGGGTTAACAACGCCTGTCGGCAAGAGGGACGTCAGGCCTATTGGGTTTGTACGCTGATTGAAGAATCCGAGCTACTGGAAGCCCAGGCAGCCGAAGCGACCAGTCAGGAGCTGAAGGCGGCATTGCCGGACATCAGCGTCGGCTTGGTTCACGGACGAATGAAAACGCAGGAAAAACAATCCATTATGGAAGCCTTTAAACAAGGCGATCTCCAACTGTTGGTGGCGACAACAGTGATTGAAGTCGGGGTTGACGTACCGAATGCCAGCCTGATGATTATCGAAAACCCGGAGCGGTTGGGGCTGGCGCAACTTCACCAGTTGCGCGGGCGCGTTGGCAGAGGCGCCGTTGCTTCCCACTGTGTGCTGCTTTATAAAACGCCGTTAAGCAAAACCGCGCAAAAACGGCTTCAGGTGCTACGCGACAGCAATGACGGCTTTGTTATCGCGCAGCGCGATTTGGAAATTCGCGGGCCAGGCGAATTATTAGGTACGCGCCAGACCGGTAATGCCGAATTCAAAGTGGCTGATTTACTTCGCGATCAGGCCTTGATCCCGCAGGTACAGCGCGTTGCCCGCCATCTTCACCAACGCTATCCGCAACACGCCCGCGCCTTGATCGAACGCTGGTTGCCGGAACGCGCCCGCTATACCAATGCCTGACGACGCCCCGTCGCGCACATAGGCCATTCAATATCCCTCTATACCCAATAGATTTCGAGTTGCATCAAGGCGGCGACCGAATGAATCCCGATGAGCTTACTCAGGTAAGTGATTCGGGTGAGCAAGGGAAGCCAACGCCGATGCAGCTTGAAAGATGAAGGGTATAAATAATAAGGGGTTATCAGCCAAACATATTTCATATTGGAAACACCGTTCCGCAAACGTTTGCTTTTATAAGGGAGCGCATTAAAATGCCCTCTTTGTCGTTTTGGAACGCCAACTATTATGACTACCACCACGGATATTCCCCAGACAGAAGCGCCAGTTGCAACACGCCGCAGTGAATTGATCTACCGTCTGGAAGACAGACCTCCCCTTCCGCAAACGCTGTTTGCCGCCAGCCAGCATCTGCTGGCGATGTTTGTCGCGGTAATTACCCCCGCCCTGCTGATCTGTCAGGCGCTGGGTCTGCCAGCGCAAGACACGCAACACATCATCAGCATGTCGCTGTTTGCCTCCGGCCTGGCCTCTATTCTGCAAATAAAAACCTGGGGCCCGGTAGGATCGGGGCTGCTGTCCATTCAGGGCACCAGTTTTAACTTCGTGACGCCCTTGATTATGGGCGGACTGGCGCTGAAAAACGGCGGCGCCGATGTGCCCACCATGATGGCGGCGCTGTTCGGCACATTAATGGTCGCATCCTGCACGGAAATCATCCTCTCCCGCTTCCTGCACCTTGCCCGCCGGATTATTACGCCGCTGGTTTCGGGAGTGGTGGTAATGATAATCGGCCTGTCGCTGATCCAGGTCGGCCTGACGTCCATCGGCGGCGGTTACGCCGCAATGAATAATAATACCTTTGGCGCGCCGAAAAACCTGTTGCTGGCGGGGATCGTGCTATTGGTCATTATCCTGCTAAACCGCCAGCGTAACCCCTACCTGCGCGTGGCATCCCTGGTGATCGCCATGGCGGTCGGTTATCTGGGCGCCTGGCTGATGGATATGTTGCCAAGCAGCGCCCCGGCGGAACAGAGTTCATTAATCATGGTGCCCACGCCGCTGTATTATGGTCTGGGCTTTGACTGGAGTCTGCTGGTGCCGCTGATGTTGGTCTTTATGGTGACCTCGCTGGAAACCATCGGCGATATCACCGCGACATCCGATGTATCGGAACAACCGGTCAGCGGCCCTCTGTACATGAAACGCTTGAAAGGCGGCGTCCTGGCAAACGGACTGAACTCGTGTTTATCCGCGATCTTCAATACGTTCCCGAATTCCTGTTTCGGGCAGAACAATGGCGTCATCCAGCTCACCGGCGTCGCCAGCCGCTACGTTGGCTTTGTCGTGGCATTGATGTTGATTATTCTGGGGTTATTCCCTGCCGTCAGCGGCTTCGTACAGCATATTCCAGAGCCGGTGCTCGGCGGCGCGACCATCGTCATGTTCGGTACTATTGCCGCCTCCGGCGTGCGAATTGTGTCGCGTGAACCGCTGAATCGCCGCGCGATCATGATTATCGCCCTTTCCCTGGCCGTCGGGTTGGGGGTTTCACAGCAGCCGCTGATCCTGCAATTCGCGCCCGACTGGATAAAAACCCTGTTCTCTTCGGGGATCGCCGCCGGCGGTATTACGGCGATTGTGCTGAACCTGGTTTTCCCGCACGACGAAAAATAATAGCCATTTCCTTCAATAATTTCTGATAAACGTGGAAAAAGCGACCGAGGATGCAACAGCGGTCGCTTTTTACTGTCTGTAACTGCATTATCTATTGAGCCGTTAAGGTAATTGCGGCATAAAAACAGATATCCCTGACGATTGACATGGACTGACACGATGAGATTTATCGGGAAATTATTGCTGACCATTGCGCTGCTGGCATTGCTGGCGCTGGTTATATTGTATGTATTACTGCAAACCACCTGGGCTTCAGGTTGGATCAGCAATTGGGTGAATCAAAATACCAACTATCAGGTGTCGTTGGGGAAAATCGACCATGACTGGTCCGCTCCCGATCATCTTCAGCTAAAAGACGTTATCTTTGGTCATAAAGATCAGCCGCCGACACTCACCGCCAAACAGATTTCCGCAGGGCTAAGCGCACGCCAGTTAACCGAACCCGGTCATTTCGCCAGTCTGGAGTTGGAGGGCGGCGCGCTGAATCTGTCGCCAACGGCCGCAACACTGCCCATCGAAGCGGATGTTTTACAACTGCGGACGATGGCGCTTCAGGCGCAGGACGATAACTGGAATTTAAACGGCCAACAGATTAATGGCGGGATCGCCCCCTGGCGACCGGAAGAGGGATATCTATTAGGAAAACAGGGGCATTTTCAACTCAGCGCCCGCTCGCTGCGGCTCAACGATGTCCCCGCCAGCCAGGTTCTGGTACAAGGCGAGATTAATCAGAACCAGCTTACCCTGAGTAATTTTGGCGCCGACGTGGCGCAAGGCCAGTTAACCGGCAGCGCCAGCCGGGCGGAAGATGGCAGCTGGCAGATCGACAACCTGCGCCTCAGCAAGGTTCGCTTGCAAACGCCAAGAACCATGCAGGAGTTCTGGCAACCGATTACCGCATTGCCGTCAGTCGCCGTCTCCCGCTTTGATTTGATTGATGCCCGTATCGAAGGGCCGGGATGGGCGTTTATCGATCTTGACGTCACCTTGCAGAACGTCACCTTCAAGCAGGATGACTGGCAAAGCGAGAATGGCGAGCTGTCGTTCAATGCCACCGATATCGTTAACGGCAATATGCATCTGATCGATCCGATCGTTAACCTGAATCTTTCCCCGAATGGCGTGGAAATCAAACAGTTCACCACCCGTTGGGAAGGGGGTTTATTGCGTACCAACGGTAACTGGCAGCGCAGCGATCACCGTTTACAACTGAATGAATTCGTCGTGGCGGGCATGGAATACACGCTTCCGGGCGACTGGCTTCAGCGCTGGCAAACCGCGTTGCCGAACTGGCTGGCGGAAGTGAATATCAAAAAGTTTTCCGCTAACCGTAATCTGCTGATTGATATCAACCCGGACTTTCCATTCCAGCTTACCGCGCTTGATGGATACGGCAGCGATCTGCTGCTGGCCCGCAATCATCAGTGGGGTGTGTGGGGCGGCTCGCTGAACCTCAACGCCAGCGATGCCACGTTCAACAAGGTCGATGTCCGTCGGCCATCGTTGGCGTTAACCGCCAATGACAGCCAGATCTCGCTTACCGACCTCAGCGCTTTTACCCAAGACGGCCTGCTGGAAGCGAAAGCCACTATCGGCCAGACGCCCAGCCGGGCATTTTCAATTACGATGAACGGGCGTTCCGTACCCGCGGATATTTTAACTCGCTGGGGATGGCCGGCTCAGGTATCCGCGGCGCCGGGCAACGCCAATCTGCAGCTACAGCTGAACGGACAGCTGGCGGCCAATACCCCGCTTAAACCCACGCTAAACGGCGCATTGCACGGTGTCGGGCCTGATGGGCACCCCATCAGGCAGCACATTCAGCAGGGGGCGGTAACAGAGACTTCGCAGTAAAAAGCATCGGATGATGGGGCGACGTCACCTGATATCGGATCCGCCCTTCTCCAAAGGCGCTTCCGGCGTGGCGGGTAATACGATATAGACGCCCTCAAACAACGAGCCTTTTTTATCATCCCCGAACAGTTCCACTTTTAATTGAACTCTGGCTTTGCGTCCGCGGGCCAAACGATCCAGATCGCCGCTCAATGAGCCAAGATCGGCGATAGCGCTTGGCCTGCCGGTGATCGGCGTACTATAGCGAATGTGCGCATCGGCCAGAATAATCGTGCCGCCTAAATGTCTTTCCCGCAGCAACAGCCAGATCAGGCCCCATCCCGTCAGGGTGGCAAGAGAAAACATGCTGCCGGCAAATAGGGTACGATGGGGATTCTGGTTGCCGGTTTCCGGCATGGTAGTAATAAATTTTTGCCCGGTATACTGCGTGATTCGCACCCCCATTTTTTCACTCAACGGAATGCGATCGTACCAGGCTTGCTGCAATTGCCCGCACCAGTCGGGCCGATGCAGGATATCATCCAGCGTCGCTACCGGTTTGATCATCAGAAAATGCCGTATTGGCGTGGTCTGCGCTGCGGTAATTTCGCCCTGATTCACAAAGCCCAGTTTGGCGAAAAACGCCATCGCATCCTCGCGGGCGCTACAGACTACGCGTTTTACCCCTTCCTGCCGCGCCACCGACTCCAGCGTGATCGCCAGCAACGTTCCCAGCCCCTTGCCCCGAACATCGGGGTGAACCGCCAGAAAGCGGATTGACGCTTCGTTATCGGCATTGATCGATAGCCGGCCGATCGCCACCAGCCGCCCCTGTTCATCCACCACCGTCTGATGGTGCGCTAAGGCATCATAAGCATCGCGTTCAGATCCCAGCGGTTGGTGTAGCGGTTTACGCAACATCTCCCAGCGGAATTGATAGTACGCATCAAGTTCTTCTGCGGTTTGCGGTACTCTCAGGTGATACATAAACATGCCTCATGAAAAAAGAGTAACGGGGGCTTTTCGTTGCTAATCTGAAATATCGAGATACTGGAATCTGCCGTGGGTCATGTTCCTTACTGCAACCTCACCCCGCGCTCCTCCTAACAGCATAATTACGCAGCGCTTTCCTTATACTTGCAGCCAGAACGTCACCGGACCGTCATTAACCAGCGCTACTTTCATATCCGCCGCAAAACGCCCGGTTTCAGTATGAACGCCCTGTTCGCGGCACTGTCCGGCAAAATATTGATAGAGGCGGTCGGCCTCCGTCGGGTGGGCGCCACGGGAAAAACCGGGCCGCATGCCTTTCTGGGTATCGGCCACCAGCGTAAACTGCGACACCACCAACACACCGCCGCCCGCCTGGCGGATATTAAGGTTCATTTTGCCATTGTCGTCACTGAATATACGGTAACCGAGAACCCGCTCACAAAGGCGCGCGGCTTTTTGTTCGTTATCGCCTTGCTCAACGCCCAACAATACCAACAGCCCGCTCCCGATCTCCCCAACGATCGCACCGTCTACAGTAACGCTAGCGCTGGAAACCCGTTGAATTAACGCGATCATCGAATGTTACCGCTCCTGTTTTCATTATTCTGCAAGGGCCATAGCGAATATGCGCGCCCCCCAGGTTTGACTTTACTCACTGACAGCGGCGGTTTGCGCGGCAAAAAAGTCCGGAACCACCTGACGGTCTTTAACCAAAATGCTGCGGATACCCAGCGCCTGAGCGGCGGCGATATTGGCGGGGTTGTCATCAAAGAAGACGGCTTGATCCGGCGTAACCCCTTCCTGCGTCAACACATAGTGATAGATGGACGCTTCAGGCTTGCGTGCGCCGATATCCTGAGAGAGATAAAGACGATCGGCCGCTTCTTCCACTTCCGGGAACAAAACGGGCCAATGACCGCAATGCAAACGATTGGTGTTGGAAAGGATCACCACCCGGTGCCCTTCTTTACGAAGCAACTGCATGATATTGATGACTTCGGGACGCAATGCGACAAAAATAGCCTGCCAGCCTGCGGAAAACTGCTCAAAGCTCAGCGCGATGCCCATTTCATGGCATAACTGCTCGGCAAACACTTCATCACTGATTTCACCGCGTTCATGCTGTTCAAAGGTTTCGCCCATCACAAACCGCTCTTTCAGCGTGGCCAGCGGCGCACTGCTCAACCTGCTCCATACGCCTAATACACGGTTGAAATCAATATCAATGACAACATTGCCCAAATCAAAGATATAAAGCATGGCACTTTCCTTCTGCTGTAACCGTAGGATTTTTTACTGTAACGGGAAATGGCAAAACTGAACAGCGGGGAGATCAAAGCGAAGTGTATCAATAAAACTCAGGGCACCCGAAGGTGCCCTGTTATACGCCAAACGGCAGAAAAATCAGTTTCCGCCGCGATTAGCGCGTCGACGATCGTTTTCCGTCAGATAACGCTTACGGATACGAACCGACAACGGCGTTACTTCAACCAGTTCGTCATCATCGATAAACTCCAGCGCCTGCTCCAGCGACATTTTGATTGCCGGAACCAGCGTCGTCGCTTCATCCGTACCGGAAGCACGCATGTTGGTCAGTTTCTTACCGGTCAGGCAGTTTACCGTCAGATCGTTGGAACGGGAGTGGATGCCGATGATCTGGCCTTCATACACTTCCGCGCCGTGACCCAGGAACAGTTTACCGCGATCTTGCAGACCGAACAGCGCAAACGCGACGGCTTTACCCTGACCGTTGGAAATCAACACGCCGTTCTGACGCTGGCCGATATCGCCCGGACGTACGTCATCGTAGTGGCTGAAAGTGGAGTACAGCAGACCGGTACCGGATGTCATGGTCATGAATTCGGTACGGAAGCCAATCAGGCCGCGAGCCGGGATCAGGTAATCCAGACGGATACGACCCTTGCCATCCGGGACCATGTTTTTCACATCGCCCTTACGCTCGCCCATGGCTTGCATGACGGCGCCTTGATGCTGTTCTTCAATATCCAGCGTGACGTTTTCAAACGGTTCCTGATTGCGGCCGTCGATAACGCGGTTAATTACTTTCGGACGAGATACCGCAAGTTCAAACCCTTCACGACGCATGTTTTCAATCAGCACGGACAGATGAAGTTCGCCACGGCCGGATACGCGGAACGCATCCGCATCTTCCGTTTCTTCAACGCGCAGCGCCACGTTGTGGACCAGCTCTTTTTTCAGACGATCCAGGATCTGACGAGAAGTCACAAACTTCCCTTCCTTGCCACAGAACGGAGAGGTGTTAACACAGAAGAACATGGTTACCGTCGGCTCATCAACGCTCAACGCCGGCAACGCTTCAACCGTATTGGGATCGCAGATGGTATCGGAGATATTCAGTTCACCCAAACCGGTGATGGCAATGATATCGCCCGCTTCCGCCAGCGTGGTTTCGATACGTTCCAGGCCCATATGACCCAGGACTTTACCGACTTTACCGTTGCGGGTTTTCCCTTCACTGTCGATAATCGTAACTTGCTGATTAGGCTTGATTACTCCGCGTTTGATACGGCCGATGCCGATAACGCCGACATAGCTGTTGTAATCCAACTGGGAGATCTGCATCTGCAAAGGACCGTCGCGATCGACCTTCGGTGCGTCAACATGTTCGACAATCGCTTCAAACAGCGGCGTCATATCGCTTGCCATGTCATTATGATCCAGACCGGCAATACCGTTTAATGCGGAAGCATAAACGATAGGGAAATCCAGTTGTTCGTCCGTTGCATCCAGGTTTACGAACAGATCGAATACCTGATCGACAACCCAGTCGGGACGGGCGCCAGGACGGTCAACTTTGTTGATTACCACGATCGGCTTCAGACCATTAGCAAATGCTTTTTTGGTCACGAAACGGGTCTGCGGCATCGGGCCATCCATTGCATCAACGACTAACAGCACCGAGTCAACCATCGACATTACACGTTCAACCTCACCACCGAAGTCGGCGTGTCCGGGGGTATCCACGATGTTAATGCGGTAGTCTTTCCAGTTAATGGCGGTATTCTTGGCGAGAATGGTTATTCCACGCTCTTTCTCCAAATCGTTGGAGTCCATTACACGTTCGGTTGCTTCAGTGCGTTCTCCGAAAGTTCCGGATTGTTGCAACAACTTATCGACCAGGGTGGTTTTCCCATGGTCAACGTGCGCAATAATGGCGATGTTACGCAAATTTTCGATCACAGCTTTGCCTCAGGCATTTAGAAATAGCGCGCTATTGTACACGTATTAATCGAGAGACTAAACAGGATCACAAGCATCAATCATAAACAACCTGATACTGCTTACTTTGTGATCCCTTTCACGGTGCAAAAACGCTACAAGCGATCACCATAGCACCATTTTAGTGCAGTGATTCGCAGATAAAGCACCATTTTGGTGCTACAAGCTATAATGGTGCAGCGAATCTTGAGAGCAAAGCCCCAAGCGGCAACACATAGCATTAATTTAAAAAGTTGGCACACTTTTAGCTTTAGTCTACTCACGGTAACAACATCAATCTACAACGATATTCGTTCCACGACGATAAATGACAATCGGGAGAACCAAGTATGTCCGCAGAACACGTTTTGACGATGCTGAATGAACATGAAGTGAAGTTCGTTGATTTACGCTTTACCGACACCAAAGGCAAAGAACAGCACGTCACCATTCCAGCCCACCAGGTTGACGCCGACTTTTTCGAAGAAGGCAAAATGTTTGATGGTTCCTCGATTGGCGGCTGGAAGGGTATTAACGAATCCGACATGGTATTGATGCCGGATGCCAGCACCGCCGTCCTCGACCCTTTCTATGAAGAATCCACGCTGATCATCCGCTGCGACATTCTGGAACCAGGCACCATGCAGGGTTATGACCGCGACCCGCGTTCTATCTCTAAACGTGCGGAAGACTTCCTGCGTTCTTCCGGTATTGCCGACACCGTACTGTTTGGGCCGGAACCCGAATTTTTCCTGTTTGACGACGTACGCTTCGGCAGCAGCATCTCCGGTTCTCATGTCACTATCGATGACATCGAAGGCGCCTGGAACTCCAACAAAGAATATGAAGGCGGTAACAAAGGTCACCGTCCGGCAATCAAAGGCGGTTATTTCCCGGTTCCTCCGGTTGACTCATCACAGGACATCCGTTCCACCATGTGTCTGACCATGGAAGAAATGGGTCTGGTTGTTGAAGCGCATCACCACGAAGTGGCAACGGCTGGTCAGAACGAAGTGGCAACCCGCTTCAACTCCATGACCAAAAAAGCGGATGAAATCCAGATTTACAAATACGTTGTCCATAACGTCGCTCACGCTTTCGGCAAAACCGCCACATTCATGCCGAAACCGCTGTTCGGCGACAACGGCTCCGGTATGCACTGCCATATGTCTTTGTCCAAAGATGGCGCAAACCTGTTCTCCGGCGACAAATACGGCGGCCTGTCCGAAACTGCGCTGTACTACATCGGCGGCATCATCAAACACGCCAAAGCGATCAACGCGCTGGCCAACCCGACCACCAACTCTTACAAACGTCTGGTTCCAGGCTACGAAGCGCCGGTCATGCTGGCTTACTCCGCTCGTAACCGTTCCGCTTCCATCCGTATCCCGGTGGTCGCTAGCCCGAAAGCGCGCCGTATTGAAGTTCGCTTCCCGGATCCGGCTGCCAACCCATACCTGGCATTCTCCGCGCTGCTGATGGCCGGCCTGGACGGTATCATCAACAAGATCCATCCTGGCGATGCTATGGATAAGAACTTGTACGATCTGCCGCCGGAAGAAGCGAGCGAAATCCCAACCGTAGCCGGTTCTCTGGAAGAAGCGCTGAACGCGCTGGACGCAGACCGTGAGTTCCTGACCCGTGGCGGCGTATTCACTGATGATACGATTGATGCTTATATCGAGCTGCGTAAATCAGAAAACGATCGCGTTCGCATGACGCCGCACCCGGTTGAGTTTGAACTGTACTACAGCGTTTAATTACTCAGCGCTTAGCCGACAGTAGTCCGATCGCGCTGACGCTCGGGCTACTGCCAGGATAGCTAATTTTATTGATGTTTTGTTTCGTGACGGGCTTATCCATGTCCGTCACCTCAGGAGGGCCGTCGCGGCGCGACGTTTAAAAATTTCTCCTGGAAATTTTTTGTTGCCGTGGAAACTTTTCAGCCCATCTCATGATGGGCTTTTTTCTCCACGGGCTCTGAAGTGGCTACATCATATCTATAATCTACAATACTATGCACTCATATAGTGCGGGAGTCTGCGTTATGGCAACAGGCACGCTGCCCGATGCTGGGCAGATCCTAAATTCTTTAATAAACAGCATATTGTTATTGGATAACGATCTGGCTATTCATTATTCCAATCCGGCGGCACAACAATTACTGGCTCAGAGTTCCCGTAAATTGTCAGGAACGCCTCTGCCGGATTTGCTGGGATATTTTTCTCTGAATATAGATTTGATGCGTGAGAGTCTGGATTCAGGGCAAGGTTTTACGGATAACGAAGTCACCATTGTCGTAGACGGCAAAGCACATATCATGTCGCTCACCGCCCAGCGGATGCCCAATAGTTTCATCCTGCTGGAGATGGCGCCGATGGATAACCAACGCCGCCTTAGTCAAGAACAGCTTCAGCAAGCTCAACAGCAAGCTGCCCGCGATCTGGTCAGAGGGCTGGCCCATGAGATTAAAAATCCGCTTGGCGGGTTACGCGGGGCCGCACAGCTGCTTTCGAAAGCGTTGCCTGATCCAACGTTGACCGAATATACCAAAGTCATTATCGAACAGGCGGATCGCCTGCGTAATCTGGTCGACCGGCTGCTTGGCCCGCAACAACCCGGCCTGCATGTGACTCAAAGCATTCATCAGGTTGCAGAACGCGTATGCCAACTGGTTTCTTTGGAAAAACCAGACAATGTAACGCTGGTGAGAGATTACGATCCGAGTTTGCCGGAGCTCACTCACGATCCGGATCAGATTGAGCAGGTTCTGCTGAATATCACGCGTAATGCATTGCAGGCTTTAGGAAAGACAGGCGGCACCATTACCTTGCGAACCAGAACCGCATTTCAGCTCACTTTACATGGTGTACGTTATCGCCTTGCGGCACGCATTGATATTGAAGACGACGGCCCCGGCGTTCCCGCTCAACTACAGGATACGCTGTTTTATCCGATGGTAAGCGGACGCGAGGGCGGCACCGGTCTGGGACTATCGATTGCCCGCAACCTTATCGATCAACACTCCGGTAAAATTGAATTTAACAGTTGGCCAGGTCATACCGAATTTTCGGTTTATCTGCCCATTCGCCAGTGAGGTTCACAATGCAACGAGGGATAGTCTGGATTGTCGATGACGATAGCTCCATCCGTTGGGTGCTCGAGCGTGCGCTCACTGGTGCGGGTTTAACCTGCGCCACATTCGATAATGGGAATCAGGCTCTGCACGCGCTGGCGACACAAACGCCAGACGTACTGTTGTCCGATATCCGGATGCCGGGAATGGACGGGCTGGCGTTATTACAGCAAATAAAGCAACGGCATCCGATGCTGCCTGTCATCATTATGACGGCGCACTCCGATCTTGATGCCGCGGTCAGCGCTTATCAACAGGGCGCTTTTGATTACTTACCAAAACCATTTGATATTGATGAAGCGGTTGCCTTGGTCGAACGCGCCATCAGTCACTATCTGGAGCAACAGCAGCCCGTTCGCAACCAGCCAATGAATGGCCCGACAACGGACATCATCGGCGAAGCGCCCGCGATGCAGGATGTATTCCGGATTATCGGCCGTCTTTCACGCTCTTCCATCAGCGTATTAATCAATGGTGAATCCGGTACGGGTAAAGAGCTGGTCGCTCATGCCCTACACCGCCACAGCCCTCGGGCCAAAGCGCCGTTTATCGCTTTGAACATGGCGGCGATTCCAAAAGATTTAATCGAATCTGAATTGTTTGGTCATGAGAAAGGCGCGTTTACCGGCGCGAATCAAATTCGTCAGGGGCGCTTCGAACAGGCCGATGGCGGTACGCTGTTTCTTGATGAAATCGGCGATATGCCGCTGGATGTTCAGACGCGTCTATTACGTGTACTGGCCGATGGTCAATTTTATCGGGTGGGCGGCTATGCGGCGGTTAAAGTCGATGTGCGGATTATTGCCGCCACGCACCAGAATCTTGAGCTGCGGGTGCAGGAAGGCAAATTCCGCGAAGACCTCTTTCACCGCCTGAATGTCATTCGCGTCCATTTACCTCCGCTACGTGAGCGCCGTGAAGATATTCCTCGTCTGGCGCGCTACTTCTTACAGGCTACCGCCAAAGAGCTGGGCGTTGAACCCAAAAATCTTCATCCGGAAACGGAAACGGCGCTAACAAGACTGCCGTGGCCGGGTAACGTGCGTCAGTTAGAGAACACCTGCCGTTGGCTGACGGTGATGGCCGCCGGACAGGAGGTGTTGATTCAGGATTTACCGCCTGAGCTGTTCGAAACAACTGCGCCTGATGCCACGGTACATATGCTGCCGGATAGCTGGGCAACCTTGTTAGCGCAGTGGGCGGACAGAGCGCTACGTTCCGGTCATCAAAACCTGCTGGCGGAAGCCCAGCCGGAAATGGAAAGAACCTTGCTTACCACGGCACTGCGCCATACGCAGGGTCATAAGCAGGAAGCCGCGCGTTTGCTGGGTTGGGGGCGTAATACCCTTACCAGGAAGCTGAAAGAACTGGGCATGGAATAACCGACACAGCGATTGTTGATACCGCCATTCGTCACAACAACGGGTAAACAGCCTGGGAAGTGAGGATGCCGGTCACTTTTTAAGGGGGAAATACGGTGATGAGGACGCCTCGCACCGTGGCCGCCCCCGATATCTCGATTCTTAGCCGGGATCGAGATGACCCAAAATGGGACGATGACGAAAACGCAAACTACCGCACGAAATTGTCGTTAATTTATACTTTACATGCCCCAAGTCAGCAGTATGATCGTGTCGCTGATTCGGGAGGAGTACTATGCTGGATTCATTAATTTCCATGGTGACACATGGCGCTGAAATAGGCAGTGCGGCAAGCCATACGCCGCAGACGGCTATCGCAGCAATACTGTGTGCCGCTCTGATTAACTTCTTTAGTTAATGTTCAGGCCATGCTGTTGGCCTGAATCTTGACTAAAGACGTCTGAAACAGCCGCGTAAAGCGGCTGTTTGTTTTTAAATCACCTTAGAAAATTGCCGCGCCCGCATTTTGTCACGCAGATAGATATCGAAGCACATACAGATATTGCGAATCAGCAAACGTCCTTTCGGCGTCACCGCAATGCCGGCGTCCTTAATCTCGACCAGGCCATCCTGCGCCAATGGGGCCAGCATTCGTAAATCTTCAGCAAAATACAAGCGGCAATCAATACCGTATAACGCTTCGATCGCCGCATAATCCAGTTGGAAATTACAAATCAGGCTTTTGATCACGTCACGTCGAATACAGTCATCGTGCGTCAGGCGCAGCCCACGCCACAAGGCGTCGCCATGCATGCGAACCTTGTCATAGTAGGCTTTCAGCACCTTCTCATTCTGCATGTAATTATCACCGATCATACTAATCGCCGATACGCCCATACCCAACAGATCGCTATCCCCCTGGGTCGTATATCCCTGGAAATTACGATGTAATTTCCCAGCCCGCTGAGCAATCGCCAGTTCATCATCCGGGCGGGCAAAGTGGTCCATCCCGATAAACTGATAGCCAGCCTGGGTTAAGATGGCGATGGTTTCCCGCAGAATATCCAGCTTTTGCGCCGGGGTTGGTAAATCCGCTTCTTTTATTTTCCGCTGGGCGGAGAATAAACTGGGCAAATGCGCATAGTTAAAAACGCTAAGGCGGTGGGGGCTCAACTCGGCAACGCGCTGCAGGGTGAAAGCAAAACTCTCCGGCGTCTGTTTTGGCAAACCATAAATCAGATCAATATTGGTTGAGGTGAATCCCAGCGATTTAGCACGTTCAATCAATGCGAAGATAAATGACTCATCCTGCTCGCGATTTACCAGCGTTTGAACTTCTTTATTAAAATCCTGTACGCCCATGCTAAGGCGATTAAAGCCCTCAGCATGCAGATGATCGACAATATCCAGTTCAATTTCCCGTGGATCGATCTCCAGCGATAGCTCAGCCCGATCGGAAAACGAAAATTGATCGCGTAACAGCGACATCAAACGACCCATCTGCGCTTTAGTCAGATAGGTGGGCGTGCCGCCGCCCCAGTGCATCTGCGTCACCGTACGTCCGGCAAATAACGGAGCGCGCTTACGAATCTCCAGCTCCAGCACGTTCAGATACTCATCGGCCTTATGCTGCTGACGCGTGACCTGTTTATTGCAGCCGCAGAAGTAGCACAGCCGATGACAAAATGGGATATGGATATATAACGAAAGCGGCCGGTTCGGGTAACGTGTTATCGCCTGCTGAAAAGCCGATTCATCATAGCTTTCGCTGAACTCCAACGCGGTGGGATAAGAGGTATAGCGAGGCCCGGAATAATTATATTTTTGGATCAGGGCCAGGTCCCAGTCGACGGACTGCTCAGACATACTGCTCACTCCTTCCAGTCTTTTTTGTGCCGGGCGTCCTGCTCGCCCCTTTGCGGGCCGTTGCAGGCAACGTTTACCCTCGCTCCGGCGTTTTTTATTCGCCTCATTCATGAGACGCATCCATATGAGCCGCCACAAGCGGCGTTCAAAAACGCTTCCGGCGTTTTTTTCTGGCTGAACGCATCGTCGGCATCCGCCGCCTGCTAAAAACCGTACGATGCAGCAGAGCTTTTCGTTTCGACAGGAGCCATAGTTTGCCTAATAGGCAAACAAGGTAAAACGCAACCAATAATGCTAGCAGCAGGAACAGCAACTTCATTGATTAAAAATCGTCTTTCGGGCTATTGCGCTTCAAAAGTTGCAGCATATCTTCCTGTTGCTCGTCATCGTCGTCATCGCCCAGCTCAATTCCAAGCTGTTCCATCAATATATCGATGCGATCTAATGTCTCGTCCAGCCAGGACCGTTCTTTGGCGCTTAGCGTTTCACCATTCTCCAGACGGTCCAGTAGTTCATCCAGGCGATCGTCGTTTTCCAACTGCGCCAACTCTTCCTCTGGCGACAGGGCGATCGGTTTTGCTTCAGGCGCCGTAAATTTAGGCTTGGTTATCGCTTCCTCTTTAATCCCAAGCGGAACCGGTTTCTTACTGCCGATACGAGGATCGGCGACCTTGCTCTGTCCGCCGGTTTTACTTGCCGATCCGGTTTCCTGAGCACGGCTTCCCGCCGTATGACCACGATGCTTTTTCAGCCGCTTGCGATCGCGCGCTTCCTGATTCAACTCCTCACGGCTCTTTCTTTTCATTTTCGGTTTGGTGGCGTTACCACCAGATCCCTTAACTGGTCGGTTCATAATGGTGCTCTCAGGTACACAGGTGAAGGTAATTGCGGCGGAATCTAGCAGAAAGCCCGGCAATAAAAAAGAGCACACATCGACCAATGATGCTTTTCGTCATTTCAGGGGCAATTCCACGCTATGCCTAAT
The DNA here is from genome assembly GCF_002291445.1 of Brenneria goodwinii. Lineage (NCBI taxonomy): Bacteria > Pseudomonadati > Pseudomonadota > Gammaproteobacteria > Enterobacterales > Pectobacteriaceae > Brenneria > Brenneria goodwinii. The sequence continues at coordinate 4,174,338 of NZ_CP014137.1, forward strand.
GGATTTTAGAATGAAGAGTATAGACATAATCCCGCGGTACAGATAAAACCGCCTTTATTGTCAGTTACAGGTATAATCCCCAACCAGACATAGATCCAGACAGAGATAATCATTGTGACCCAGCAATATAATTACCACATGACGCATTTTGTCATCAGCGCCCCGGATATTCGCCACCTGGCAACAGATAGCGGTATTGAAGTTGCCTTTGCTGGGCGCTCTAACGCCGGTAAATCCAGCGCATTAAATACGCTGACCAATCAAAAAAATCTGGCTCGCACCAGTAAAACGCCAGGAAGAACGCAGCTCATCAACATGTTTGAAGTCGAGGAAAGTGTTCGTCTGGTCGACCTGCCCGGTTATGGTTATGCCGAAGTGCCAGAGGAAATGAAGCTCAAATGGCAGCGGGCATTGGGGGAATATCTCCAGAAACGGAATAGCCTGAAAGGGTTGGTCGTACTGATGGATATTCGCCATCCGCTGAAAGATCTCGATCAGCAAATGCTTTCATGGGCGGTCGAGTCGCAAATCCCGGTCTTGGTTTTGCTGACCAAAGCAGACAAGCTGGCTTCCGGCGCACGCAAAGCGCAACTCAATACGGTGCGTGAAGCGGTATTGCCATTTATGGGTGATATTCAGGTAGAAGCGTTTTCTTCTCTGAAGAAACTGGGCGTCGATAAGCTACGCCAGAAGCTTGATAGCTGGTTCAGCACTCTGCCGCAGGCAGAAGAAGGAAATCCGCAGGAAAGCGAATAATCAGACCAGGTGGTGTGCAGGATGTTCGCACCACCCCTTTGATGTTTCAGACTGTTTTATCGGTAACCACTCAGCATGCTTAAAGATGCCTGACAACATCCAACAAAAAGCCGGGAACACTTTCCAACGCTGTACAAATGGCCCGAAACGTGGTCGGTAGGGTTAGATAGCCCACAATAAAAAACGCCCCAGTCAAAACTGACCGGGGCGGCTAACATTCAGCCAAATCCGATTACGTGAAGTAAAAGGTCTGAAAGATAGAACATCTTACCTCTGTACCCTACGTCTTTAACTCTACCCTATTTTTTAATGATAAAAAAGGGGTTTTTGTTGTTTACTTTCATAAAAAATGGCGACCTATTGTACAAAGTTAAACCTGGTCACACGATCCTGTTGTTTAATTACAGGAATTGGCGGCGTTTAATGCGCCTCATCCCAATTCCGTCCGGTTCCGATATCCACCCGCAGCGGCACATTAAGCTGCATACAGCCTTCCATTAACTCTCTGATTTTACTTTTAGATTCTTCCAGCAACGAATCATGAACCTCAAAAACCAGCTCATCGTGAACCTGCATAATCATCTTCACTAACGGCTTGTCTTTTTGTAACCAACCATCGATAGCGATCATCGCCTTCTTGATAATATCGGCGGCGGTTCCCTGCATGGGCGCATTAATCGCCGCGCGTTCAGCAGCTTTACGGGCAATGGCGTTACGCGACTGAATATCCGGCAGATAGAGACGCCGGCCGTCCAGCGTCGAGACATAGCCTTGTTCCGCGGCATGCTGGCGGGTTCGCTCCATATAATCGTGAACGCCAGGGTAGCGTTCAAAATACAGATTCATATACTTCTGTGATTCACTGCGCGGGATATTCAGCTGACGGGACAGCCCAAACGCGCTCATGCCATAAATCAAACCAAAGTTAATCGCCTTAGCGCTGCGACGCTGCTCAGGCGACACTTTATCGAGTTCAAGACCGAATACTTCCGCCGCGGTAGCCCGGTGGATATCTTTCCCTTCCGAGAAGGCGCGCAGCAGTCCGTTATCGCCGGAAAGATGCGCCATGATGCGTAACTCAATCTGTGAATAGTCCGCCGCAACGATGCTATACCCTTTCGGCGCGATAAACGCCTGCCGGATACGGCGGCCTTCGTCATTACGCACCGGAATATTCTGCAAGTTGGGATCGCTGGAGGATAGGCGCCCGGTCGCCGTTACCGCCTGATGATACGAAGTATGCACACGCTTGGTAGACGGATTAATCATCAGCGGCAGCTTGTCGGTATAGGTCGACTTCAGTTTCGCCAGGCCGCGATATTCAAGAATCAGCTTCGGCAGCGGATAATCCAGCGCCAGCTCGGCCAACACTTCCTCATTGGTGGATGGCGCCCCTTTGGGCGTTTTTTTTAGCACCGGCAGTTTTTGCTTCTCGTACAGAATGCCCTGTAGCTGCTTGGTTGACGACAGGTTGAACTCTTCGCCAGCCAGTTCATAAGCCTGTGCTTCCAATTCTCCCAGGCGAAGGGTGATCTCTTTCGAGTGTTCCGCCAATATATTGGGATCGATAAGAACGCCGGTACGCTCCATACGGGATAGCACCGGTACCAGCGGCATATCGATTGCCTGGAACACCTTACATAGTTCCGCATGCTGCTGTAATTTAGCCCACATTTTCTGATGCAGGTACAGCGTGACATCCGCATCTTCTGCCGCGTAGGGGCCGGCCTGCTCCAGGGCGATCTGATTGAAGGTCAGCTGATTTTTACCCTTGCCCGCGATCTCTTCGAACTTGATGGTTTTATGACCAAGATAGCGATCCGCCAGACTATCCATATCGTGACGCCCGGCAACGCTGTCCAGAACATAAGACTCCAGCATGGTATCAAAGGCGATACCCCGTAATTCGATGTCATAGCGCTTCATCACGCCCTTATCGAACTTGAGATTCTGGCCGATCTTTAACAGCTTTTCATCTTCCAGCAGCGGTTTAAACAACGCCAGAACCCGATCGCGATCCAACTGTTCCGGCGCATCCAGATAATCATGCGCCAACGGCAGATAGGCAGCTTCTCCCGGCGTCACAGCAAATGACATCCCGATAAGATTGGCCGTAAGCGTGTCCAACCCATCGGTTTCGGTATCAAAAGCGAAAATCCCCGCTTTCTTTATCCGCTCAACCCATTGCTGCAACGTATTTTCATCCAGGATGGTGACGTAGCCTTCAGAAGACAGCGTGGCGCCGCTTTCTTCCTTATCCTTATCGGCGCTTTCTTTAGCCGCTACCGTCACTTTCTGTGTCGGCTGATTATTCTTTTTGCCTTGTAACCAAGTACCGGACTCGACATCCGACAGCCAACGCCTGAATTCGTAGCGAGAAAATAAGTGGTGCAGCTCATCTACATCCGGTTCAGCAACGGCTAGCTGCTCACAGGTCAACTCCAGTTCAACGTCCGTTTTGATCGTGGCCAACTGGTAGGAAAGGTAGGCGACCTCTTTATGCTGCTCCAGTTTCGGCGCCATGGTCTTGGCTCCACGAAACGACAGATCGGCAATCTTATCCAGATTGGCATACAGCGTATCCAATCCCCCCAGCCCTTGCAGTAAAGCCTGGGCCGTCTTTTCGCCCACGCCGGGCACGCCGGGGATATTGTCGGATGAGTCGCCCATCAGAGCGAGAAAATCGATGATTAATTCAGGGGGAATGCCATATTTGTCGCAGACTTCCTGTGGGCCCAGGATGGTATTGTTCATGGTGTTAATCAGCGTAACGTTTGGCGTTACCAACTGAGCCATATCTTTATCTCCGGTGCTGATTAATACCGGAACACCCGACTTTTCCGCCTGCAGGGCAAGCGTACCGATAACATCGTCGGCTTCGACGCCAGAAACGGCCAATAGCGGCAATCCCATCGCTTTAACCATGCGATGCAAGGGTTCAATTTGTTCGCGCAAATCATCCGGCATCGGGGGACGATGAGCTTTATAGCTCTCAAATAACTCATCGCGGAACGTTTTGCCTTTGGCATCAAAGACCACGGCGACATGAGTGGGGTGATATTGCACCAGCAAACTTCGCAACATATTTAATACGCCATACATTGCGCCTGTCGGTTCTCCGGCACTGTTTGTTAACGGGGGGAATGCGTGATATGCGCGGTACAAATAGGAAGAACCATCCACCAGAATTAAAGGGTTTTCTGCAATCTGAGTCATAGCCTGTTGTGATCTTTGTCGTCTGCCATGTAGCTAAGCATGCCATAGCTGAGGGAAAGAGACGATCCTTAACGCACGATATTTGTCGTTTTTTGCGAGGATATCCGCAAGATCAACCTGTGGATAACTTTGTGAATAGAAATAACAAATTAATTATCCATGATGGCTGTAGATCAGGTTATTATTTTTATATCTATGATTTTCATGTAGTTACAATAACTGTATTATTTATGACATTTAACAAAAGGCAATTCATATTTGTGGATATAAATTATTTCCCGGATATTAATGCAAAGCAGGTTTCATCGTCTAAACAAGTGATTGCGATAGATGAATACAACCACGCCGATATAGCCAGCGTGGTTTCTATTGTAAATAGATTATTTTTTATCAAGCAGGAACTTTACAACTTCAGCATACTGCTTTACATAAACATCCATTGAGCTGGTGTCAAGCCCATCACTCTTGATCATATATTTCCCGTTAACGAACATAGCGGGAACACCGCGTAATTGTAAATCCGCCGCGGCTTTCTCCTGCTGAACCACTAATGACTTCACAACAAAGCTGTTTAATGCGCCGTCATATTCTTCCGCACTGACGCCGGCACTAATAAACACATTACGAATATCTTCCGGATTCTGTACGGTTTGCGTTTTCTGAACCGCATCAAACATCAATGGGCTAACTTTATCTTCTACGCCCAGCGCAATCGCCACGGCCCAGGCTTGGGTTAACTCTTTCCCTAAGGGACCAAGAAAATCAACGTGATAACGCGTGAATTTGGTTCCAGCAGGTAACGATTTTTCTACCGCTTCCGGAATATGGTAAACCTCGGAAAATTGGTAGCAGTGCGGACAGTAAAATGAGAAAAATTCGAGAACCAGAGGTTCCTGAGTAGCGGATTTATCTAATTCCACATATTGCTTACCATTAGAAAAATCAGCTGCCGATGCACTAAATGCCAGAACTACGCCAATCAGTGCAAACCATAATTTTTTCATAAAATGCTCTCTCTTCATTCAATTTCAGTACATTGGCATCAGCTGCAGAGGAGGTTCCTGCAGCAGCTTAACCTGTTCGGTAAATATTGATGTCTGTTTAAGCCAGAAATCCGCATCCTTTATCCAAGGAAAATTTCGGGGAAAAGCAGGATCCTCCCAACGTCGTATAATCCAGGCTAAATAATGCACCTGTCGCATAGCTCGCAAAGGCTCGATTAATGACAACTCTTTGTCCTGAAATTCAGCAAACTCGCTGTAAGCCTCCAACAGAATATCTAACTGGATCCGCTGTTCACGGCGTTCACCGTGCAACAACATCCACAAATCCTGTATGGCCGGACCATTACGGGCATCGTCCAAATCAACGAACAGAGGACCATCACGCCATAAAATATTACCTGGGTGACAGTCCCCATGCAGACGAATAGATTGCCAATCAGTACGCCAGTAAACCTCAACGGTATCTATCAGCTTACTGGTTGCCTGTAAAAAAGCATTTCGATAAGTTTTCGGGATTAGCGGGCAACTCTCTAACAACCTATAGGGTTCATGCAGATATTCATTCAAACCTATCGTTGGTCTTTCCAAAAATGAAGATCTACGACCAACCTGATGGATTCTGCCTAAAAAACGCCCAACCCATTCCAATTGATCTTCATTATCCATCTCATATTGCCGCCCCCCGACGCTTGGAAAAACAGCAAAATGAAACCCATCATAAAGATGGAGCGTATGGCCATTAAGCGCTAACGGCGCAACTATAGGCACTTCATCGTCTGCAAGCTCGCTCGCAAAAGCGTGTTCTTCCATAATCTGCGCGGTACTCCACCGTTCAGGACGGTAAAACTTAACGACAAAACGCTTTCGGTCCTCATCCGTGAACTGATACACCCGGTTTTCATAACTGTTTAGGGCTGTTAAACCAGAGTCCACACGTATTCCTGCGTCTAACAAGGCATCCATTATCAATTCAGGAAACAACGTCTGAAAATTAAAAACTGAACTGTTCATAACAACCACTACCAGTAACGTACGATGTAAGATAAGCGCGCACGGATATCGCCATCAAAAATCAGGTTATGTAAGTCGGGCTTTCCCAACAGTATCAATCCTTAATTACTCCACGAGCACGAAGTAATGCGGTTTTGAAATCTTCTTCATAATCTTTTTTGAGTCCCGGGATAGTCTGCTCTTTATCTGAGTCGCGCATTTTCAGATGATAAATAAGGATATCATCAGTCAGCTCACTAAACTCCCCCTTAAAGCCCGCCTCCTGTGCAAGTTTTTGTAAAAATTGTACCAGATTTAAATCTGGCTCTTTTTGCCAGGCCGGATGCAACAGCTCAATCAGTTCATTAACGCGATGACATTTCATTTTTTTACCCTCAGATGTAAATACAATGACAAAAATAACAGTCTTATTAATATGTGAAAAGAACTTGGTCTTCAGCGAATGTTTTCAGAAAATAGCGTATGGCTTAAATAACCGAGGCGAAAAATGATCACAGGCGTGATTCTGGCTGGCGGACAGGCAACCCGGATGGGCGGCGACGATAAAGGTCTGCTGGAGCTAAATGGGTTGCCGTTATATCAACATGTGCTGTCACGACTGAGAAAACAGGTCGATGAAGTTATTATTAATGCCAATCGAAATATTCCTGTCTATCAACAAAGTGGATGTAGAGTAATAAGCGACCTGCAAAATGGCTTTTCAGGGCCACTGGCTGGCATCCTTACCGGCCTGTCCGCCGTCACATCGGAATGGCTGGTTTTCGTTCCCTGCGATGTCCCTAACCTGCCACAGGACTTGGTAAAACGGCTATGGAAAGGCCGGAAAGAAAAAAACGCAGCCTATGCTACTGACGGTCAACGAGAGCATCCCACTTTACTGCTAATAAATCGGCGTCTGATGAAACCACTGGAAGATTATCTTAGTCATGGCGATCGTAAGCTAATGATCTTTATGGAGCAGATCGGAGCAACCGCCGTCTCCTTTGCCGATCAGCCAGAAGCATTCCGCAACCTGAATTTCCCCGAGGATCTGTCTCGCCTCCAAAGGCAACATCATGAATCCTGATCAGCCTCGTCTGCTTGCTATTGCCGCTTACAGCGGCACCGGCAAAACAACCTTGTTAAAAGCCCTCATTCCTATCCTTAAGCGCGATGGTATTCGGGTTGGGTTAATCAAACATACCCATCATGACATGGATATTGATACGCCAGGCAAGGACAGCTATGAGTTGCGTAAGGCGGGAGCAGAGCAAACCATGGTGGTCAGCAGCCAAAGATGGGCCTTGATGACAGAAACGCCGGCGCAACAGCGACCCGATTTACATGAACTGGCAAAAAAGATGGATACCTCCGCACTCGATCTCATCTTGGTGGAGGGTTTTAAGCAGGAGAAAATTAACAAGATCGTCCTGTTTCGTCAGGCATTGGGACGTCCGCTGAGCGATTTACTGGACGACTATGTTATCGCTATCGGCACAGACGCCCCCTTCTCCACTTCCATATCGCTGCCGTTGTTAGATATCAATCAGCCTCAGCAGGTAGCCAATTTTATCCGCCAGTGGCTCAATCAGACGCGCTAACCGCTGTCCGCCATCCGTCGCCTAAAACGCAAAAAAGCCCCATGCTTGCGCATGAGGCTTCTTTACGTGTTTGATGCCTGGCAGTTCCCTACTCTCACATGGGGAGACCCCACACTACCATCGGCGCTTCGGCGTTTCACTTCTGAGTTCGGCATGGGGTCAGGTGGGACCACCGCGCTATCGCCGCCAGGCAAATTCTGTTTTATCCCAACCGTCGCAGTTTTCTCTGCAACCATCAGAACCAATCTTCGAACAAGCTAAATATCTTCGTCGTCTCTAAAACACCTTCGGTGTTGTAAGGTTAAGCCTCTCGGGTCATTAGTACCGGTTAGCTCAACGCATCGCTGCGCTTACACACCCGGCCTATCTACGTCGTCGTCTTCAACGGCCCTTCAGGGGACTCAAAGTCCCAGGGAAGACTCATCTCGAGGCAAGTTTCCCGCTTAGATGCTTTCAGCGGTTATCTCTTCCGCACTTAGCTACCGGGCAATGCAATTGGCATCACAACCCGTACACCAGTGGTGCGTTCACTCCGGTCCTCTCGTACTAGGAGCAACCCCTCTCAATCTTCCAACGCCCACGGCAGATAGGGACCGAACTGTCTCACGACGTTCTAAACCCAGCTCGCGTACCACTTTAAATGGCGAACAGCCATACCCTTGGGACCTACTTCAGCCCCAGGATGTGATGAGCCGACATCGAGGTGCCAAACACCGCCGTCGATATGAACTCTTGGGCGGTATCAGCCTGTTATCCCCGGAGTACCTTTTATCCGTTGAGCGATGGCCCTTCCATGCAGAACCACCGGATCACTAAGACCTGCTTTCGCACCTGCTCGAGCCGTCACTCTCGCAGTCAAGCTAGCTTATGCCTTTGCACTAACCTCCTGATGTCCGACCAGGATTAGCTAACCTTCGTGCTCCTCCGTTACTCTTTGGGAGGAGACCGCCCCAGTCAAACTACCCACCAGACACTGTCCGCAACCCCGCTCAGGGGCCCACGTTAGAACATCAAACATTAAAGGGTGGTATTTCAAGGTCGGCTCCACGCAGACTGGCGTCCACGCTTCGAAGCCTCCCACCTATCCTACACATCAAGGCTCAAGGTTCAGTGTCAAGCTATAGTAAAGGTTCACGGGGTCTTTCCGTCTTGCCGCGGGTACACTGCATCTTCACAGCGAGTTCAATTTCACTGAGTCTCGGGTGGAGACAGCCTGGCCATCATTACGCCATTCGTGCAGGTCGGAACTTACCCGACAAGGAATTTCGCTACCTTAGGACCGTTATAGTTACGGCCGCCGTTTACCGGGGCTTCGATCAAGAGCTTCGCATTGCTGCTTACCCCATCAATTAACCTTCCGGCACCGGGCAGGCGTCACACCGTATACGTCCACTTTCGTGTTTGCACAGTGCTGTGTTTTTATTAAACAGTTGCAGCCAGCTGGTATCTGCGACTGGTCTCAGCTCCGTCCGCAAGGGACTTCACCAAATCCAGCGTGCCTTCTCCCGAAGTTACGGCACCATTTTGCCTAGTTCCTTCACCCGAGTTCTCTCAAGCGCCTGAGTATTCTCTACCTGACCACCTGTGTCGGTTTGGGGTACGATTGATTGTTACCTGGTGCTTAGAGGCTTTTCCTGGAAGCGTAGCATCGGTTACTTCATCACCGTAGTGACTCGTCATCACGCCTCAGTGTTGACGGTGTTCCGGATTTACCAAAAACACCCACCTGCACGCTTAAACCGGGACTACCGTCGCCCGGCCAACCTAGCTTTCTCCGTCCCCCCTTCGCAGTAACAACCAGTACGGGAATATTAACCCGTTTCCCATCGACTACGCCTTTCGGCCTCGCCTTAGGGGTCGACTCACCCTGCCCCGATTAACGTTGGACAGGAACCCTTGGTCTTCCGGCGTGCGGGTTTTTCACCCGCATTATCGTTACTTATGTCAGCATTCGCACTTCTGATACCTCCAGCAACCCTCACAGGTCACCTTCGACGGCTTACAGAACGCTCCCCTACCCAACGAACGTATCCCTAAGTCAACTCGACTTTGTAAAACGCATTGATGTCGCTTCGCGCCATCAATCGTCATTCGACATCGCCAAATTGGCTTGGGTGATACGTTCGCTGCCGCAGCTTCGGTGCATGGTTTAGCCCCGTTACATCTTCCGCGCGGGCCGACTCGACCAGTGAGCTATTACGCTTTCTTTAAATGATGGCTGCTTCTAAGCCAACATCCTGGCTGTCTGGGCCTTCCCACCTCGTTTCCCACTTAACCATGACTTTGGGACCTTAGCTGGCGGTCTGGGTTGTTTCCCTCTTCACGACGGACGTTAGCACCCGCCGTGTGTCTCCCGTGATAACATTCTTCGGTATTCGCAGTTTGCATCGAGTTGGTAAGTCGGGATGACCCCCTAGTCGAAACAGTGCTCTACCCCCGAAGATGAATTCACGAGGCGCTACCTAAATAGCTTTCGGGGAGAACCAGCTATCTCCCGGTTTGATTGGCCTTTCACCCCCAGCCACAAGTCATCCGCTAATTTTTCAACATTAGTCGGTTCGGTCCTCCAGTTAGTGTTACCCAACCTTCAACCTGCCCATGGCTAGATCACCGGGTTTCGGGTCTATACCCTGCAACTTAACGCCCAGTTAAGACTCGGTTTCCCTGCGGCTCCCCTATTCGGTTAACCTTGCTACAGAATATAAGTCGCTGACCCATTATACAAAAGGTACGCAGTCACCCCACCCCAAAACACTCACTGCTTGTTTTGTGTGTTGCTCATCGCAAAAAACGCGATGACAACCGTCACCTCGACATCCGCATCGCCTTTCGGCCCGGAAGTGTTTTGGTGGTGGGGCTCCCACTGCTTGTACGTACACGGTTTCAGGTTCTATTTCACTCCCCTCGCCGGGGTTCTTTTCGCCTTTCCCTCACGGTACTGGTTCACTATCGGTCAGTCAGGAGTATTTAGCCTTGGAGGATGGTCCCCCCATCTTCAGACAGGATATCTCGTGTCCCGCCCTACTCATCGAGCTCACAACCTGTGCATCTTCGTGTACGGGACTCTCACCCTTTGTTGTGCGACTTTCCAGACGCTTCCACTGACACACAAGCTGATGCAGACTCTGGGCTCCTCCCCGTTCGCTCGCCGCTACTAGGGGAATCTCGGTTGATTTCTTTTCCTCGGGGTACTGAGATGTTTCAGTTCCCCCGGTTCGCCTCATCACACTATGTATTCATGTGATGATAATGTGTCGAAACACACTGGGTTTCCCCATTCGGGTATCGTCGGGTGTAACGGTTCATATCACCTTACCGACGCTTTTCGCAGATTAGCACGCCCTTCATCGCCTCTGACTGCCTAGGCATCCACCGTGTACGCTTAGTCGCTTAACCTCACAACCCGAAGGTGTCTTTCGACATCTCGCGCTGCGATTATTTGAGAGACTCTGATACAGCCAAATCACATCTCAGTACTGCACGGAGAGATATGTTTAGCCGCATCGTTTCAAATTTCAGCTTGTTCCAGATTGTTAAAGAGCAATATCTTAAACACGACTCGGTAAAGTCATCTTTAAGATATTCGGTGATAATGTCTTTCACTCATTATCGGTATGGCGTCCCCAAGGGGATTCGAACCCCTGTTACAGCCGTGAAAGGGCAGTGTCCTAGGCCTCTAGACGATGGGGACACGAAATCCGACTAAACCTCAGGCTTAATCGTTCCGCATCAGCATGAGTCCAGGACTCATTACATCAACAGGTGCGCTTGCTCATTATTTTTCATCAGACAATCTGTTGTGGACACTGCACATTACCTACATCAGGCTTTTGGTAAGGAGGTGATCCAACCGCAGGTTCCCCTACGGTTACCTTGTTACGACTTCACCCCAGTCATGAATCACAAAGTGGTAAGCGCCCCCCCGAAGGTTAAGCTACCTACTTCTTTTGCAACCCACTCCCATGGTGTGACGGGCGGTGTGTACAAGGCCCGGGAACGTATTCACCGTAGCATTCTGATCTACGATTACTAGCGATTCCGACTTCATGGAGTCGAGTTGCAGACTCCAATCCGGACTACGACGCACTTTATGAGGTCCGCTTACTCTCGCGAGGTCGCTTCTCTTTGTATGCGCCATTGTAGCACGTGTGTAGCCCTACTCGTAAGGGCCATGATGACTTGACGTCATCCCCACCTTCCTCCGGTTTATCACCGGCAGTCTCCTTTGAGTTCCCGACCGAATCGCTGGCAACAAAGGATAAGGGTTGCGCTCGTTGCGGGACTTAACCCAACATTTCACAACACGAGCTGACGACAGCCATGCAGCACCTGTCTCAGAGCTCCCGAAGGCACATTCGCATCTCTGCAAACTTCTCTGGATGTCAAGAGTAGGTAAGGTTCTTCGCGTTGCATCGAATTAAACCACATGCTCCACCGCTTGTGCGGGCCCCCGTCAATTCATTTGAGTTTTAACCTTGCGGCCGTACTCCCCAGGCGGTCGACTTAACGCGTTAGCTCCGGAAGCCACGGTTCAAGACCACAGCCTCCAAGTCGACATCGTTTACGGCGTGGACTACCAGGGTATCTAATCCTGTTTGCTCCCCACGCTTTCGCACCTGAGCGTCAGTCTTCGTCCAGGGGGCCGCCTTCGCCACCGGTATTCCTCCAGATCTCTACGCATTTCACCGCTACACCTGGAATTCTACCCCCCTCTACGAGACTCTAGCCTGCCAGTCTTGAATGCAGTTCCCAGGTTAAGCCCGGGGATTTCACATCCAACTTAACAGACCGCCTGCGTGCGCTTTACGCCCAGTCATTCCGATTAACGCTTGCACCCTCCGTATTACCGCGGCTGCTGGCACGGAGTTAGCCGGTGCTTCTTCTGCGGGTAACGTCAATGAACAAGGTTATTAACCCTATCCCCTTCCTCCCCGCTGAAAGTACTTTACAACCCGAAGGCCTTCTTCATACACGCGGCATGGCTGCATCAGGGTTTCCCCCATTGTGCAATATTCCCCACTGCTGCCTCCCGTAGGAGTCTGGACCGTGTCTCAGTTCCAGTGTGGCTGGTCATCCTCTCAGACCAGCTAGGGATCGTCGCCTAGGTGGGCCCTTACCCCGCCTACTAGCTAATCCCATCTGGGTTCATCCGATGGTGTGAGGCCCTAAGGTCCCCCACTTTGGTCTTGCGACGTTATGCGGTATTAGCTACCGTTTCCAGTAGTTATCCCCCTCCATCGGGCAGATCCCCAGACTTTACTCACCCGTCCGCCGCTCGCCGGCAAAGAAGCAAGCTTCTTCCCGCTGCCGCTCGACTTGCATGTGTTAGGCCTGCCGCCAGCGTTCAATCTGAGCCATGATCAAACTCTTCAATTTAAGATTTGTTTGATTCGCTAAGTTAATAGCTGTGCTCAAAGAATTAGTAACTGTTTATTCGTAATGAATTTACTGCTAGTCACTCTTCAAGACTTTTTATATCGTTGCCGATACGGTCTTGTGAGTGCCCACACAGATTGTCTGATTAAATTGTTAAAGAGCAGTGCCACATTAACCTGTGGCGCGGGCGGCATATACTATGCTTTTCCGCTGGAAAGTCAAGTGATTATTGCCTGACTTCCGACTCGCCGCACAACCGCGCAAGCGCTGTTGCCGGGTCAGTGGGAGCGCATTATAGGGACTTCTCGGCGGCTGACAAGCGCTAATTACAAAAAAAAGACCGAGTGTGTTTTTTTTCGGCAACTCGGTGGGAAAGACAGCGCGATGTGGTCTTTTTAAGCGTTAATAGACTCGAATCATTCGTGAAATTAGCTAGCTGACAGATTTACGCACCATCAATTCCGGCGTAAGCACCAGAACATTCGGCTCAGTATCGGGATGTTCCAGCCGATACAGTAGCGTATCAACAGCTAATTCGCCGAGCTCATCTTTTGGTTGATGGATTGTCGTAAGAGGAGGAGACATATAGCGGGCCAATTCAATATCATCATAGCCGATAACCGCCATGTCTCTGGGAATAGAGAGCCCGGCCTGATATAGCGCATGATAAACGCCAACCGCCATAGCATCATTACCGGCAAACACGGCATCGGGTTTATCTTCTAACGACAATAGCTGCTGCATCGCCCGATAACCGGTTTCAAATTCAAAATCACCAAAAATTTCATACTCATCTGGAATGGATAACCCTGCGTGCTGCATGGCCTGACGATACCCTTCGAGACGGTTATAGGCGGTGGTTTTATCTTTCGGTCCCGCGATACAGGCTATCTTGCGATAACCGCGGGAAATCAGGTAATTAGTCGCCATCTCGCCGCCCAGCAGGGAATTATCTTTAATAACGTCAATTCCCCCATCAAACGGCGCCCAATCCATCACTATCATCGGTATAGAAGGATAGCGACTCATCATGTCAGGCAGGGGTCGATGGCTTTCCGTGCACATCAGCAGCACGCCATCGACGCGCTTTTGCAGTAATGTTTCTAGACTACGACTCATTCGATCGTGGTCGCCTTCGGTATTACACAGAATTAGACTGTAGCCCCGTTCATAGCAACTGCGCTCAACGCCTCGAACCACCTCGGCATAAAATGGGTTATTACTGGCCGTCAGCAGCATGCCTATCGTTTGAGTCTGATTTATTTTGAGACTTCTGGCCAACGCCGAAGGCGCATAATTAAGTTGCTCAACGGCAGCCATCACTCTGTCGCGGATGGTATCGCTGACAAAGCGGTCATTATTGATAACGTGAGAAACCGTAGAGGTGGAAACACCCGCTAAGCGGGCGACGTCTTTCATGGTTGTCAAAGCTCACCCCTGGGATTGCAAAAAAGCATCTATCTCTTCACGCCATGGTACGGACGGCTGAGCGCCGGGACGAGTCACGGCGATCGCGGCGGCGGCATGCGCAAACTTAACCGCGGCCGACATCGGCTGGTTCTCCAGTAGCGCCGTTACCAGCGCGCCGTTGAACGTGTCCCCGGCGGCAATCGTGTCCACCGCCTGAACCGGATAGCCAGGAATACGCTGCCCGTTGCCTTCTTCACTCAACCAGACGCCACGACTGCCCAGCGTAATCAGTACGGTTGCAATCCCTTTATCGTGCAATACCCGCGAGGCGCGGGCAGCATCTTCTTCTGTCCTGACGGCGATGCCCGTCAGACGCTGAGCTTCAGTCTCGTTGGGGGTAATGATATCCACCAGCGACAGTAAATCATCGGGCAGTTCACAGGCCGGCGCGGGATTAAGAATAACCGCGGTGTGATGTTCATGGGCAACTTTGGCCGCCGCCGCCACGGTTTCCAGCGGTGACTCAAGCTGCACAAGCAAGGCGGAAGCATCAATAATCAGTTGCTGATGACGGCGAAGATAGTCAGGCGTAACGGCGGCGTTGGCGCCAGCGTTAATCGCGATCATATTTTCCGCCTCGCCATTGACAAAGATCAGCGCCACGCCGGTTGTTTGGCCGGGCACCGCTTCAACAGCCGAAACATCAATACGATCTTCACTTAACTGCTGACGAATCCTGGCGCCGATATCATCATCGCCGACACAGGCGATAAAAGCGATATCCGCGCCGCTGCGGCCGGCGGCGACAGCCTGATTAGCCCCTTTCCCGCCGAAAGCGACGCGGTATTGCTTACCGATCACCGTTTCCCCCGGGCGGGGAAATTGCTCCAGATTGAGAATATGGTCAGCATTAATACTGCCCAGCACCACCAGCTTACCCATTTTCATAATGCTGAATTCCGCTACGTTTATTATGCGCCACCGCATCGGCGGTGGCGCTCGCCCTGCTTTTCTTTATTTCTTTATATTGACTACTTTGTTACCAGTTTCAGATCAACCGGAATAATGGCCTGAACTTTTTCGCCTTTCAGCGCTTTATTCGCGGTTTCAACGCCGATAACCCCAATCTGATCGGGACGTTGCGCAACCGTTGCCGCCAGTTTTCCAGACTCAACGGCCTTCACGCCGTCTTCCGTGCCGTCAAACCCTACCACCAGCACATCGGTTTTACCTGCGGTTTGCAGCGCTCGCAACGCGCCCAGCGCCATTTCGTCATTTTGAGCAAACACCGCCTGCACTTCGGGGTGCGCCGTCAAAAGGTTCTGCATTACATTCAGCCCCTTAGTGCGATCGAAGTCGGCGGGCTGACTGGCAAGAATGGTAAATTTGTTATTTTCAGCCGATTTCATAAAACCCGCGCCGCGTTCACGCGCCGCAGACGTTCCGGCAATCCCTTCCAGCTGGATGATCTTGGCGCCTTCACCCACTTTTTTCGCAATAAAATCGCCGGCGACTTTACCGCCAAAGGCATTGTCAGAAGCGACGTGGCTAACCACTTCACCGCTGCTTGCCACGCGGTCGAGAGTAATGACCGGTATTTTCGCCTGATTAGCCAGCTTAATCGCGTTACCCACCGCATCGGAGTCGGTAGGGTTAATCAGCAGTACTTTCGTGCCACGAACCGTCAGATCCTGAACGTTCGCCAGCTCTTTGGCCGGGTTGTTTTGAGAATCCAGCACCACCAGGTTATATCCCAGCTTATCGGCTTCTTTTTGCGCCCCGTCTTTCATTGACACAAAGAACGGGTTATTCAATGTCGATACCACCAGAGCAATCGTATCTTTGGCCAGTGCGTTGGCGCTGACAGCCGCACTCAGCGCAACAGCAGAAACCAGAATCGCCAGTTTTTTCATATTCATAGCTCAATTCCTGTGTGAATAAGGGTTATTTACCGCTTTTGTTATCTACCAAAACCGCCAGCAAAATAACGACAGCCTTGACGATCATCTGGTAGTAAGAAGAAACACCTAATAAATTCAATCCATTGTTAAGAAATCCGAGGATCAGCGCGCCAATCAGCGTGCCGACAATCCGTCCTTTACCGCCGGCCAAACTTGTCCCACCCAGCACGACGGCCGCAATGGCGTCAAGCTCGTAGCCCATTCCTGCCGTAGGTTGAGCCGACGATAACCGAGCGACTTCAATAATTCCCGCCAGGGCAGACAGCAAGCCACACAGGGAATAGACAATGACCTTGATTTTATCAACGCTGATGCCCGACAGTCGGGTGGCGGACTCATTGCCGCCCAGCGCATAGATATAACGGCCCAGGCGGGTGTGGTGCAGCATGTACCAGGCCGCCGCGAATACGATAGCCATAATCCAGACGGGCGTCGGGATACCCAACGGACGACCGATACCGAACCAGCCAAAGGCATCCGCTGCAGCGGAAAAGCCGGTGTTCATCGGGCTGCCGTTGGTATAAACCATGGTGACGCCGCGTAATAACAGCATCATGACCAACGTTGCGATGAACGCCTGGACCTTGCCCTTTGCGACGATAACGCCGGTTCCCGCGCCAATAAACGCACCCAGCGCCAGCGCCCCGAACACCGCGAACAGGGCATTAACCTCAAGACCGACAATTGATGCCGCCACCGCGCCGGTCAGCGCCAGCAAAGAACCAACGGAGAGATCGATGCCGGAGGTAAGAATGACCAGCGTCATTCCCACTGCCATGATGGCATTGACGGACGTTTGCTGGAGAATATTGAACAGGTTGTTCAAAGTGAAAAAATTAGGGCTCATGGCGGAAACAGCCGCAATAAGGATCAGCAGGGCTATCAGCGATTTTTGCTCAAGTAGCCATTCTTTGCTGAACCAGCGTTTTGCCGTGATGGATTGGGAATTCATGTTTGACTCACTCCTGCTTTACGCCGTATTGCTTACCAACGGCCGCCGCCATCAGCGCTTCCTGGGTTGCTTGCTCAATCGAAAATTCGCCGCTTAAACGACCTTCATGCATAACAATGATGCGATCGCTCATGCCCAAAACTTCGGGCATTTCGGATGAGACCAAGATGATGCTCAGACCTTCTTGTTTAAACTGATTGATTAACTGGTAGATCTCTTTTTTGGCCCCCACATCGACTCCGCGGGTAGGCTCATCAAGGATCAGCACGTTAGGACGGGTCATCAATCCGCGGGCGATGGCGACTTTTTGCTGATTACCGCCGGATAACAGCCCAATGGGTTGTTCCATTGACGGCGTTTTGATATTAAACAGGCGGATAAAATCGCCGACGGCCAACTGCTCTTCCGGATGTTTGATTTGTCCGCCGCGGCGGCTGAAATAGCGCAGTGCGGTTAATGACATGTTCTCTTTAACCGACATGCCCAATACCAGACCATCTCGCTTTCGATCTTCAGAAATATAAACAATCCCGTTTGCCAGGCCGTCCTGCGGTTTACGAACCATCACTTCCCGGCCATCCAGCGTTATATAACCGCCGGTCCGCGGCAGGGCACCGTAAAGTATTTTCATTAATTCGGTGCGACCGGCGCCCATTAACCCAGCAACGCCAAGAATCTCGCCTTTGCGTACGGTAAAGCTGATGTCATCAACGCCCGGCCCGCAAAGATTTTTCACCTGTAAGCGAACCTCTCCCGGAGCCTGATTCAACCGCGGGTATTGTTCTTCGAGCTTACGCCCGACCATCATTTCGATAAGCCGATCTTCCTGCAACGCACTGACCGGGCATTCGCCGATAAACTGGCCGTCGCGAAACACGGTCACGTCATCGCATATTTCAAAAATCTCTTTCAAACGGTGGGAAATATAAACAATGCCGCGTCCCTGAGCCTGTAACTCTTTAATTACGCTGAATAACGATGCGGTTTCGGTATCGGTCAGCGCGTCGGTCGGCTCATCCATGATGATGACTTTTGATTCAAAACTCAGCACCTTGGCGATCTCCACCATTTGCTGATCGCCAATCGATAAGTCACCGACAATACGCCGGCTGTCATAACGCAGATTCAGGCGCTTTAGCAGTTTGTCCGCCTCCGCGTACATCTTTTTCCAGTCAATACGGCCAAAACGGTTGGTGAACTCACGGCCAAGAAAAATATTCTCGGCGATAGTGAGCTGAGGGATCAGGTTAAGTTCTTGATGAATAATGCCGATGCCAGCGTCCTGAGAGGCTTTAGGGCCGCTGAACGCCACTTCCTTTCCCAGAAAATGCACGCTGCCGGCGTCTTTATGGTAGATACCGGTCAGCACTTTCATCATGGTGGATTTACCGGCGCCATTTTCGCCCACCAGCGCCATAACCTTGCCCGGATAAACATTTAACGCCGCGCCGGAAAGCGCCTTAACGCCGGGAAAAGTTTTGGTAATGCCTTGCAGTTGCAGTAAAGGTTGCATTGATGCCTCAGAACGTTACGCCAGCGCAAAGGATGACATTGGCATACGGGGAACATTCCCCGCTGCGAATGATAGCCCGGCTTTTTCCGCTTTGAATTTTAAAATCCTCATGGCTGACATAATGCAATTCGATTGAGTTTCCCTGGTGTATCTCAAGATGTTTTAATTGATCGAGTAACGCGTTATGGAGCGTCGGATTTTTTTCCGCCATTTCTTCCGCAACAATAGCGGCCTCGACCTGCATCTCACTGGTGACGGCCGCCACAACCTGCAAAAAGGTTGGAACGTTGTGAGTCAATGCCATATCGATTCGCACTGTCGTATCAGGAATAGGTAAGCCTGCATCACCAATCACGACCCGATCGGTATGGCCCAAACGGGAAATCACGGAAGAAATATCAGCATTCAGCAATACGGCTTTTTTCATCGATTCACTCCACCAGCGAAACGTTTCGCTGGTAAAGAGTGTAGAAAAAGAGAGTAAGGAAAGGCAAAGGCGACATAGCGAAAGTGTGATCGCCATCGAAACGTTTCGCTCACATAAAACAAGAAAAGAACATAGGACGGTAAAAAACAGCGCAGAAATGCGGATAAAGACCACGGCCGAAAAGAAAATCGATGTAAAAGGCGGACTCTCGCCCGCCCGGCGCTATCGTTTAAACCTTATGTTCAAAGCTTGCGGATATGTTTTACTTCCAGCTCAACGGAGTTGAAGTCTTTATCCAACTCCCCCTGAATTTCAACCTTGTCCGTGGGAGAAACGGTCTGTCCGTTCCAACGCTTATGATCGATCTCCACTCTTATCGTGCCCGTCGCGTCACGGAACAGATAGTCATCATTGCCAATGCGTTGTTCTATATTACCTGTCAGGGTGATCCAACTGTCATCTTTCATTTCCAGAGCCTTGTCTACCGTCGTCGCGCTGCTATTGGGGCCGGAAAATCCGCCTTGCGGCGCGCTGGCAACCGAAGAATCAGGGCTGACCAGTCCTCCCGTCTGGGCGGCAAAGACCGGTGCGGAAATCAGGGCCGTAATGGCGAAAAGTGCGATTGTTTTTTTCATGCTCTACCTTCCTTATTCCATGTATTTTCATCGTAGTTCAGTTTTCAGGCAGCATTAAAACAAACGGTTCTTAACAGCATCTTAAGAAATGGCCGCCGGTGATTTTATTTGTTTATCTTGTCGTTATTGCCCGATTCTGGCGATTTTACCTGTACATGCCGTCACGCTATTTCGTATAAAAACCCAAGACAAGAATGCATGGAGCAGCCATGAGAATTTTGTTAATCGAAGACGATCGCCTGATTGGCGACGGGCTAAAAGCCGGACTAACCAAACTTGGTTTTAATGTTGACTGGTTTACGCAAGGTAAAGAAGGCGCCGCGGCCATAGACGCGGCGCCTTATGATGCGGTGGTGCTCGATCTCAGCCTGCCGGAAATAGACGGGTTGGATATTCTGCGGCAATGGCGCCAGGCCAAACACGATGAACCGGTACTGGTCCTCACCGCCCGAGACGCATTGGAGCAGCGCGTTGAGGGGTTGCAACAGGGCGCTGACGACTATCTGAGTAAACCCTTTGCCCTGACGGAGGTCGCCGCGCGCCTACAAGCGCTGATCCGTCGTCGGCACGGACAGCTTCAGCCCGTACTGACGCATGGCGCCGTATCGCTTGAGCTAGGATCTCGTACCGTAACTTTAAACAACGAACCGCAGGTGCTTAAATCCCGCGAGTTGGCGCTGCTTGAACTGTTCCTGATGAATCCCGGCCGCGTATTGACGCGCGCGCAGTTGGAAGAAAAACTGTATGGCTGGGATGATGACGTATCCAGCAACGCTGTCGAAGTGCATATTCATCATTTACGCAAAAAGCTGGGCAGCGGCTTCATCCGCACGGTACACGGCGTCGGCTATATTCTGGGAGAGGCGTCATGAAGTCTCTCAGCCTGCGCCTGCGGCTGGCTATCGGATTTATTTTGCTGACGCTGGTCTGTTGGGGGATCGCCGGACTCCTGTCCTGGCATCAAACACGCCATACGATTAATGAACTGTTCGACACCCAGCAAATGCTATTTGCCAAACGGCTGGCCACTGTAAATCCCAAAGAGTTAAGCGCCAATCCCCAGTCACTGCCGAAAACCAAAAAGCTGGCGCGCCATCATCGAGGCAATCAGGAAGAAGATGCGCTGGCCTTTGCGCTATTCACCCGGGATGGCCGGATGGTGCTGAATGATGGCGAGAACGGTAAAGATTTCATCTTTAACTACTCGCAAAATGGGTTTATCGACGGCAGGCTGCGCGACGATGATGATAAATGGCGTATGGTATGGCTGGCGACGGAAGATAACCGCTATATCGTCGTTGTCGGGCAGGAATGGGAATACCGTCGGGATAGGGTTCTGGATATCGTAAAGACTAATCTCATGCCCTGGCTATTTGCCCTGCCGGTTATGCTGCTACTGATGTTCTGGCTGATTTCCCGTGAACTGTCGCCGCTTAAGCTCATCGCCAGACAGCTTAGCCGGCGTCCTCCTGAAGAGGACGCGCCGCTTGATACCCGCGCGATACCCAAGGAAGTTCTGCCGCTGGTCAATGAGCTGAACAACCTGTTTACCCGCATCAGCGACATGCTGTTGCGCGAGCGTCGCTTTACCTCCGATGCCGCCCATGAGTTGCGCAGCCCGCTGGCGGCCCTGAAGGTGCAGACGGAACTGGCGCAGTTGTCCGATGACGACGAGATCGTACGTCGTCGGGCGCTGAATAATCTGGACGAAGGAATAGATCGCGCCACGCGGCTGGTGGATCAACTGTTAACGCTTTCCCGGCTGGATTCTCAATCCTTCGTTAACGAACAGCGGCCCGTTCAGTTACAAGATCTGCTGCAACAAATGGTTGTCGACCATTACCGGAAAGCGCACGCGGCGGGCATTGAACTGATGCTGGATATCCCGAACGAGCCCGTTGTCATCCAGGGCCATCCATTACTGATGGCGGTGCTGATTCGTAATCTGCTGGATAACGCCATCCGCTACAGTCATAAGGGCGGAACGATAAAACTGAAGCTCTCGGCGCGAAATATCCAGGTTCTCGATGATGGGCCAGGCCTCAGCCGTGAGGCGCTGGCGCGAGTCGGCGAGCGTTTTTTTCGCCCCCCGGGACAGGAAAAATCCGGCAGCGGTTTAGGGCTATCCATCGTGAATAATATCGCCCGTCTGCATGGCATGCAGGTTCATCTAAGCAATCGCCCCAAAGGCGGACTGGAAGCGGCGGTAAGCTGGTAAGAGCTAAAAACGCCGCTGGCCTTATCGGTTGCTAAATCTCTACCTGAATACCAAGTTCAATCAGCCGGTTAGGGGGTATTTCAAACTGATCGGCCGCCCGCAGCGCATTACGACTAAGCATCATAAACAGTTTGCCGCGTATACACAGATACCACGGGCGTTTGCCCATCGTCAGCGACTCGTTGGACATAAAGAATGAGGTTTCCAACATCTCGCAGGTTAACCCATCCTGCCAACAACGATGGAATACCTCTTCTACGTTAGGCGTTTCACGCCAGCCATAGTTGGCGATAACGCGCCAGAATGTGGGTGAAAGCTGTTCCACCGAGACCCGGCGCGCATTAAGCACATAGGGCGCATCCTCGTTTTTCATGGTCAGCAGCACCACCCGTTCATGCAATATCTTGTTATGTTTCAGGTTGTGCAACAGCGCAAACGGGATAACATGTGTGGCCCGCGACAGATAAACCGCCGTTCCGGGTACTTTTAACGGGGGATTTTTCTCTAATGAGGCGATCATGGCGTCCAGTGAATTGCCATGTTCATTCAGGCGCCGCAACAGTCTGAATCGTTCGCTTTTCCAGGTAGTCATGACGATAAACATCACCATTCCCAGCGTCAGCGGCAACCAGCCTCCCGAGAATATTTTCATCACGTTGGCTAAAAACATCGGCACATCAATCAGCAACAGTCCGATCAGCAGTATCCACACCAGGTAGCGATGCCAGTGCCAATTATGTATTGCCACGGTACAAGATAGGATACTGGTCAACACCATGGTCCCGGTTACCGCGATACCGTACGCCGCGGCCAGGTTGCTTGAATGTTCAAAGCTGGCGATCACGATCACCACGGCAACGTATAACAGCCAGTTAATCGACGGGATATAAATCTGGCCAGACTCCATATCGGACGTATGCACAATACGCATGGGGGGAAGATATCCCAGGCGCACCGCCTGACGGGTGAGTGAAAATACGCCCGAAATTACCGCCTGTGATGCAATAATCGTCGCCAGCGTCGCCAACACCAGCAATGGAATCAACGCCCAGTTGGGCGCCAATAGAAAGAAGGGGTTTTTAATCGCATCCGGATTTTTAAGTAATAGAGCGCCCTGACCAAAATAATTGAGCACCAGCGAGGGAAGGACGACGGTAAACCAGGCCAGACGAATAGGAAACTTGCCGAAGTGCCCCATATCCGCATACAGCGCCTCTACGCCGGTAATAGCCAGCACCACCGCCCCCAGTGCAAAAAACGCCACCATTTTATATTCAATAAAGAAGTGGATGGCCCACATCGGATTCAGCGCATGCAGCACTTGCGGGTTGGCAATGATGCTCCGCGCGCCCAGCACCGCCAGCGTAAGAAACCAGAGCATCATGACCGGCGCAAACAGTTTTCCTACGCTGCCGGTACCATGCTTCTGAATAATAAACAGTAATGTCAGCACGACAATCGATGCCGGAACGATATAGTGATCCATCGACGGCGCGACGATTTCAATCCCCTCTATTGCAGACATCACCGATATTGCCGGCGTGATGACCACCTCGCCATAGAAAAAACTGCCGCCAATCAGCCCCATAATGACCAATATCGACGTCATTCGATAAGAGGTATTACGCCCGGCCAGCGACATCAGCGTGAGGATACCGCCTTCACCGGCGTTATCGGCTCGCATGACATAAGCCAGATACTTCAGAGAGACGACAATGATCAATAGCCAAAAGATCAAAGAAAGAAAACCAAATACGGAGTCTGGTTCAACACCAAAACCAAACTGCCCAGATAAGCACTCCCTTAGCGTATAAAGCGGGCTGGTTCCTATATCTCCGTAAACCACCCCTATCGCTGCCAGCGTGACGGCCGGAAGCGAACGTTTATGTTCTGAGCTCATAAAACTTATCTTCTTTTATCAATCTGTTAGCGAATATTGATATTCAATTTCTATCCGCTCAAAAACGCACAGTATGCACAAATAGCAGCAAAAACCTATTTTTATATTGATTACGAAACATCCTGAAAAAGGTCGTTTATTGATTAACCAACCCGGAAGGGTCGATAATCTGCTAATTATTGCTAATAAAAAAATGTGATCTGCCGTTTATTATTAGTATTGTTTTTATGCTTATGAAACCACGGGAATGATTGACTAATTATGGTTCAATCCGCCACTTTGGCTGAGAGAATTTCGCGCCTCAGTAATGCGCTGGAGCATGGCCTGTATGAACGGCAACATGCTATTCGCCTGTGCTTACTGGCCGCATTAAGCGGGGAAAGCGTTTTTCTGCTGGGGCCGCCGGGCATCGCCAAAAGCATGATCGCCCGACGTCTTAAATTCGCTTTTCGTCATGCGAATGCTTTTGAGTACCTGATGACGCGCTTTTCCACGCCCGAAGAAGTGTTCGGTCCGTTGTCTATTCAGGCATTAAAAGATGAAGGCCGTTACCAGCGATTAACCGAAGGCTACCTGCCGGAAGCGGAGATTGTCTTTCTGGATGAAATCTGGAAAGCCGGCCCGGCCATATTAAACACGTTACTGACCGCCATTAACGAGCGTCGTTTCCGCAACGGCAACAGTGAAGATCCCATACCAATGCGTCTTCTGGTTACCGCTTCCAATGAATTGCCCGAAGCAGACAGCAGTCTGGAAGCCCTGTATGACCGAATGCTCATTCGCCTGTGGTTGGACCGGGTACAGGAGAAGCATAATTTCCGCGCCCTGCTGGTGAATAACGGTAGCGCCCATGACAACCCCGTCAGCCCGTCCGTTAGCGTCAGCGATGAAGAATACCAGCAGTGGCAAAAAGAGATTGATCAGATTTCCCTGCCGGAAAACGGCTTTGAACTGATTTATCAACTACGTCAGAAGCTCGATACCCTGGAGCAGGCGCCCTATATCTCTGACCGACGCTGGAAAAAGGCGCTGCGTTTACTTCAGGCCTGCGCTTTTTTCAGCGGGCGGGAAAGCATCACCCCGGTGGATATCATTTTGCTGAAGGATTGTCTCTGGCACGACAGAGATACCCTGGTTCTGGTGGAGCAACAGCTCGAACAGCTGGTAACCGAGCAGGCTTATCAACAAAAGAGTCTGCTGTTTCGATTACAACAGCTAAATATGAAGCGTCAGCAATATCAGATGCAGCAGAGCGAGTTACAGGCACTGACGCTGGAAAAACACGGCCACTTTTTAGGCAGGAAATACCACTATTCCCTGCCGGAGACGCTGAGCGCAGATTCGATCGGTCTGGTTCTGCAACGGCCGTTAGTGCTTAACGACATCGACGTCACTCATCTGGTCATTGATAAAAATGCCCTGCAGAACTGGCTGCAAAAAGGGGGGGAAATTCGCGGAAAACTGAATGGCATCGGTTTTACCCAACGTCTGGATCTGGTGGTGGACGAACGCCATCATCTGACTATCCGCGATATCAGCCTGCAATCATCCATCCTGTCACTGCCGGAAAAGCGTAACAGCGTACTACCGGCCGAACTCGTGGATGAATATGAAAATCTGAAAATTCAATTGCGTGAACAACGGCGTTTATTCAATCGGCATCAGCCCTGTCTGTTCGTGCCTGGAGAATGGCTGGCAAAAATCGAATCCAGCCTGCAACACGTAGCTGAACAAATTCAGCAATCAGAGCTGGATTAAACGCCTATGATCACGCTGGAATCATTGGAAATACTCCTGTCGATAGACGAAAACGAACTATTGGACGATATGATAGTGACGCTTTTGTCTACTCCGCAGTTGGCGGTTTTCTTTGAAAAATCTCCCAGACTAAAGTCCGCTCTGCTTAACGATATCCCTATCTGGAAAGAAACCTTAAAGCAGCGACTGCACAGTACTCAGGCGCCCCCGGAGCTGGAAACGGAGTTCGGATGCTATCAGCGTGCCCAAACCACCGACCATCAGGCATTTCAGACTCGCCTGCCTCGGATCATGGAAATGCTCAGTACGGTTGAATCGCCATTTCTGACCCAGGCCGACCAGTTGGTACACCAACCGGAGTTCACCTTAGGGCAAAAGATCAGCAGCGGATTACAGGCGCTGTTTCTGCAACGCTGGCGGCTGAGCCTGACGCTGCAAACCGTTTCCCTGCACCATCAGATAATGGAGCAGGAACGGGAGAGTCTGCTGGATGAACTACAGCAACGACTAACGCTGAGCGGCAAACTGGAGCCCATTCTGGCGGAGAATGAACATGCGGCTGGAAGGCTGTGGGATCTCAGCGCCGGGCAACTGATTCGTACCGATAGCCAAATCCTGCTGGATTTTGGCGCCTTCCTGCAACGACAGCCCACATTACAGCGCCTGGCCGAACGCCTGGGACGCAGCCGAGAGACAAAATCCATTCTAAGTCAGGACGCGCCGAAAGAGACCTTCCGGGTGATGGTTCGCGAACCAGAAACCGTTCCCGAACAAGTCAGCGGCATTCATCAAAGCGATGACATCCTGCGTTTATTACCGGTGGAGATGGCTTCAATGAACATCGGTGAACTGGAATATGAATTCTATCGCCGATTACTGGAGCATCGTCTGTTGACTTACCGTTTGCAGGGCGAAAACTGGCGCGAAAAAGTCAGCGAACGGCCGGTAATTCACCAACAAAACGAACAACAGCCGCGCGGGCCGTTTATTGTCTGTGTTGATACATCTGGCTCTATGGGCGGATTTAACGAACGCTGTGCGAAAGCCTTCTGTCTGGCGCTATTGCGCGTGGCCCTGGCTGACAATCGCCGTTGTTACATCATGCTGTTTTCAACCGGCATCGTGAAATACGAACTGACCGGCGAAAACGGACTCGAACAAGCGGTTCGCTTCCTAAGCCAGACATTCCGCGGCGGAACGGATTTGAGCGCCTGTTTATCCGCGCTGCTGGATAAGATGGACGACAAACAGTGGCACGATGCCGACGCCGTCGTTATTTCCGATTTTATTGCCCAGCGCCTGCCGGATGAGGTGATCAATAAAGTCAAACAGCGTCAGAAACAGCTACAGCACCGTTTTCATGCCGTAGCGATGTCCGATCACGGCAAACCCGGCATTATGCGCATTTTCGATCATATCTGGCGCTTTGATACCGGTTTAAAAAGCCGATTGATACGGCGTTGGCGGCACGGTTAACTTTCCCCTACCCACCAAACGGCTGAGAGATGCCGGCCCCCTGCTGTTTGAGAGATGACAGCGCTATCTGAATCAGCGTATAAACGGTATTCTTGATTGAGATTCTTCTACGCAAGTTGCCCTTTAACGGTCAATCCAGCACCTTATAACGGTATTAAATGAAAATTTAAGGAGAAAACATGTCGGAAACTTATCAGATCGATAATCTCGATCGCGGGATACTCTCGGCGTTAATGGATAACGCCAGAACGCCCTATGCCGAACTGGCGAAACAGTTTTCCGTCAGTCCCGGAACCATCCATGTCAGGGTGGAAAAGATGAAACAGGCGGGGATCATCATCGGTACACGGCTGGATGTCAGTCCAAAACGACTGGGATATGACGTGTGTTGCTTTATTGGCATTATTCTGAAAAGCGCCAAAGACTATCCGTCGGCGCTGGAAAAGTTGAATAACCTGGAAGAAGTGGTGGAAGCCTATTACACCACCGGCCATTACAGCATTTTTATTAAAGTCATGTGCCGCTCGATCGACGCCCTGCAACATGTACTTATCAACAAGATCCAAACAATTGATGAAATACAGTCCACTGAGACGCTGATCTCCCTGCAAAACCCCATTATGCGGACGATCGCGCCCTAATCCATTTTTCTATACCCCTATTATCCACAGGTAGATCCCAGCCTGATCACAGCGTACAATGACCCGTCTTTTATCAGGTGGGATGGTGTATGGCGGACATTACGCTAATCAGCGGCAGTACCCTGGGCAGCGCCGAATACGTGGCGGAGCATTTAGCCGAAATACTGGAAAAGGAAAACTTCTCCACTGAAATGCTGCACGGTCCCGAGCTCAATGAGCTGCCGGATAGCGGTTTATGGTTGGTGGTCACATCAACTCACGGAGCGGGTGAACTGCCGGACAATCTGCAACCTTTATTTGAACAGTTGGAACAGCAGAAACCCGATCTTTCTCAAGTAAGTTTCGGCGCGATCGGCATCGGCAGTAAAGAGTACGATACGTTTTGTGGCGCGATCCTCACCGTGGATCGAATTCTCAGCCAGCTTGGTGCAAAAAGGATCGGCGAAATACTGCGGATAGACATTACCCAACACGAAATTCCAGAGGATCCCGCGGAAGAATGGTTGGGATCCTGGATTAATTTACTCAATTAAGGCGAAATATTCAGCAGTTGAATGTGGATAACTATGCTTAATTCCGGTGTTAAAGCGGTAGTTATCCCAATAACAACCGCTGATTGTTTTTTGTCCTGTGTATAAGTAGCCATTAAGATCCCAGCTTATACGATGCAGGATCACCGATCATTCACAGCTAATGATCTTTATTAATCCGTTGATCCTTAATACGAATAATCACTTATCCACATGGATCGTCGATCCTAATAAGAGATCTAATAAAGAGATCTTTAAATAAAAAGATCTTTCTTTAATTAGCAACGATCCAGGCGACTTGGTGGTTTGCTTAAAGTTGAGTAGAATCCACCACCCCAAGCTAGCAACGATCGTTCGTAACTATTCATTCGCAACCATGCGAGGAGCAGTACCATGTTTTATCCAGATCCTTTTGACGTCATCGTGATCGGTGGCGGTCATGCCGGTACGGAAGCGGCAATGGCTTCCGCCCGTATGGGAAGACAAACCCTTTTGCTGACGCACAATATCGATACGCTGGGACAAATGTCTTGTAACCCGGCGGTTGGCGGTATTGGGAAAGGTCATCTGGTTAAAGAGATCGATGCCATGGGCGGACTGATGGCGCGCGCCGTCGACCAGGCCGGTATTCAGTTTAGGATACTAAACATCAGTAAAGGACCGGCGGTTCGTGCTACACGCGCTCAGGCGGATCGCGTTCTGTATCGGCAAGCGATCCGTACCGCACTGGAAAACCAACCTAATTTGACGATCTTCCAACAAGCGGTGGACGATCTTATCGTTGAAAACGATCGGGTGGTGGGTGCGGTTACCCAGATGGGATTAAAATTCCGGGCAAAAGCCATCGTGTTGACCGTAGGGACTTTTCTTGACGGTAAAATTCATATTGGTCTGGATAACTACAGTGGCGGACGCGCTGGCGATCCGCCCTCCATTCCGCTGGCGCGGCGCCTGCGTGAGCTACCGCTGCGGGTTAATCGCCTGAAAACCGGTACGCCGCCGCGTATCGACGCCAGAACCATCGATTTTAGCGTACTGAAGCAGCAGCATGGCGACGATCCCATGCCGGTGTTTTCATTCCTGGGACAGGCGAGCCAGCATCCGGCGCAAATGCCTTGTTACATCACGCACACCAATGAAAAAACCCATGACGTGATCCGTAATAACCTGGATCGCAGCCCGATGTACGCCGGGATCATCGAAGGGATCGGCCCCCGTTACTGCCCTTCTATCGAAGATAAGGTGATGCGCTTTGCCGATCGCAATTCGCACCAGATCTTCCTGGAGCCTGAAGGGCTGACCAGCAATGAAATTTATCCCAATGGCATTTCAACCAGCCTGCCGTTTGATGTGCAATGGCAGATCGTACGCTCCATGACCGGGATGGAAAATGCGCGTATCGTTCGTCCTGGTTATGCCATTGAGTACGATTTCTTCGATCCGCGGGATTTAAAAAATACGCTGGAGAACAAGTTTATCCACGGTCTGTTCTTTGCGGGCCAGATTAACGGCACCACCGGCTATGAAGAAGCCGCGGCTCAGGGAATGCTGGCGGGCTTAAATGCCGCTCGCCTGGCGTTCGAACAGGAAGGTTGGTCGCCGCGTCGCGATCAAGCCTATCTGGGGGTGCTGGTGGACGATCTCTGTACGCTGGGAACCAAAGAACCCTACCGTATGTTTACCTCCCGTGCCGAATACCGCCTGATGTTGCGGGAAGACAATGCCGACTTGCGTTTGACGGAAATCGGTCGCGAACTGGGCATGGTGGACGACTATCGTTGGGCGCGTTTCAATGAGAAGCTGGAACGCATTGAAAAAGAACGTCAGCGTTTACGTGATATCCGAATTCATCCGCAATCGGAACACCTGGAGCAGGTCAATACGTTGTTGAAAACGCCGCTTTCACGTGAATCAAACGGCGAAGAGCTGCTGCGTCGTCCGGAAGTCGACTATGCCATGCTCACTAAACTGCCGTTATTCGCCCCGGCTTTAACGGACGAACAGGCCGCCGAACAGGTTGAAATTCAGGTTAAATACGAAGGGTATATCGCCCGTCAGCAGGACGAGATCGAGAAACAGCTGCGGAACGAGAATACGCTTCTGCCTGCCGATCTGGATTATCGCCAGGTCAATGGGCTGTCTAATGAAGTGATCGCCAAACTTAACGATCATAAACCCGGGTCGATCGGCCAGGCTTCGCGTATTTCCGGTATTACGCCCGCGGCGATCTCTATCCTGTTGGTATGGTTGAAAAAACAAGGTCTGCTGCGCCGCAGCGCCTGAGTTGGCGTTACCTTATCTCTCTGGGGCGGGAATGACGGGATACTTGCCGCCGCCAGTTTGATATTCACATAAACAATTCCAGGATCTTATTGTGCACAACACTCTCGATAATCTGCTGAAAACCGCCGGCATTGTTATCTCAGATAAACAAAAAAACTTATTAATACAATATGTTGAGATGCTGAATAAGTGGAATAAGGCCTATAACCTGACATCCGTCCGCGATCCCGGGCAAATGCTTGTCAGACACATTATGGACAGTATCGTGGTCGAGCCCCATTTGCAGGGGCAACGGTTTATCGATGTGGGAACCGGGCCCGGATTACCGGGGATCCCATTGGCGATAGTCCGTCCCGGGTCGCATTTTACGCTGCTCGACAGCCTGGGAAAACGCGTTCGCTTTCTGCGTCAGGTCCAGCACGAGCTGCGGCTTGAGAATATTTCGCCGGTACAAAGCCGCGTCGAAGATTTTCCCGCCGACCCCCCCTTTGATGGTATTATCAGTCGGGCATTCGCTTCTCTACAGGATATGGTTAAGTGGTGTCGCCATCTCCCTGCCAGATCGTCCGGTCGCTTCTATGCCCTGAAAGGCGTATTGCCAGAAGAAGAGCTTGCGTCGCTGCCGCAGGGGATCGAGTTAGAGCAGGCGATTAGTTTGTCGGTGCCGGAACTGGAAGGCGAGCGTCATCTGATTGTGCTTAAACCAAATTAATTTTGCGTTTTATCAAAAAAATTATAACTAATTATCTTGTTATCGGTTATTCACATTCCTGGTGGTTCTAAGTGTGCTTTGAGGGTTAACGATCACCAATATTTCACATATGCCTGTTTTGCTTTTGAAAAATTTACTTTCAACATTCATGATCATCGATCAAAAAGTTGGCTGCTCACAAAAATCACGCTGATTTGTTTGTTAAACAGGTAAAGTAAAAACATTAATAATGTCAACAAATGGTTTATACGCTGTGTATGACATGTTTTCGATGACTGTTTTTTTAACTAATTGAATTTAAATAACATAAATAGCTCTCTCTGCTAAAGACAAGAAATGATGCTATCCGCTATAAAATGTTAAGCAACGCGTTTATGTGAGATAGATCACGGTTTAGGCGGCTTTAGAAATTAATTGCAATACATCGATGCAAGTAGGGTTGTTAGCGAAAATGAGGTTTTGGAAAGAGATTTAAATAATTGTTCACCTTTTCGCTACTTATCGATTGAATTCGCAGGGATGCCCCGTATAATTTGCTCGTTTTTTGCTGCTTGACTCAAGGGTATAAAGGCAGTTTTATACGTCTTCAGCATGCCTCTGAAAGGTACGGAGAAAACAAACGTTATGTCTGTGTCCCTTTACAGCGGAAAAACAGCGCTGAGGCTGTTGTTGTTGCAGCTAGCCACCTTTGTTCTGCTGAGCGCGGCGTTTGCTGCTCGCAGCGTTGAGGCCGGGTGTTCCGCGTTGGGTGGCGGGCTGGCGGCTTGGCTGCCAAACGTCTTGTTTGTGCTGTTTACCTTGCGTCATCAGTCAAATAAACCAGCAGATGGACGCGTTGCCTGGTCGTTTGCTATTGGTGAGGCGCTTAAGGTATTGATCACCATTGCACTATTGGTGGTAGCGTTAGGGATGTTCAAAGCGGCTTTTTTTCCGCTTGGCCTGACTTATTTATCGGTGCTGGTTATGCAGATAGTGGCACCGGCCATCGTTAACCGTTACCGTAATTAACAACAAAAGGGTAAGAGACATCATGTCTGCATCAGGAGAAATCTCTACTCCTCAAGAGTATATCGGTCATCACCTGACACACTTGCAGGTGGGAACGGGATTCTGGTCGATTAACATTGATTCGATGTTTTTCTCTATTGCTCTTGGGATCCTCTTTCTGGCTATCTTCCGTCGAGTTGCCAAAAATGCGACCAGCGGCGTACCAGGTAAATTGCAAACGGCTGTCGAGCTGATTATCGGCTTTGTCGATGGCAACGTTCGCGATATGTTTCATGGCAAAAGCAAGCTAATCGCTCCCCTGGCGCTGACCATTTTCGTCTGGGTATTCCTGATGAACCTGATGGATCTGCTGCCCATCGATTTTCTGCCGCAGATCTGGGCCGGCATCTATAGCGTTCTCGGACACGATCCGGCGCATGCTTATCTGCGCGTCGTGCCGTCTGCCGACGTGAATATCACGCTGTCCATGGCGCTTGGCGTTTTCGCTCTTGTCCTGTTCTACAGCATTAAAATGAAGGGTGTTGGCGGGTTTGTTAAAGAACTGACCATGCAGCCGTTTAATCATCCAGTATTTATCCCTATCAACCTGATTCTTGAAGGTGTCAGCCTGCTGTCTAAACCGGTTTCTCTTGGTTTGCGACTGTTTGGCAACATGTATGCGGGTGAGTTGATCTTCATCCTGATTGCCGGCTTGCTGCCGTGGTGGTCGCAATGGGTGTTGAATGTGCCTTGGGCCATTTTCCACATTTTGATCATTACGCTTCAGGCTTTTATTTTCATGGTTCTGACGGTTGTTTATCTCTCGATGGCATCTGAAGAGCATTAATTTTCTTACAACACAATAACGTTTTAACTGAAACAAACTGGAGACTGTCATGGAAAACCTGAGTGTGGATCTGCTGTACATGGCTGCCGCGTTAATGATGGGTTTGGCGGCAATCGGTGCTGCGATCGGTATCGGCATTCTGGGTGGTAAATTCTTGGAAGGTGCTGCGCGTCAGCCTGACCTGATCCCTCTGCTGCGTACACAGTTCTTTATCGTTATGGGTCTGGTCGACGCCATCCCGATGATTGCTGTTGGTCTGGGCCTGTATGTGATGTTTGCGGTGGCCTAAGCGGAAATGTTTTCTGCTGGGGTTGAAACATCAAATTATTTAACTTTGAAAGAGGCATTGTGCTGTGAATATTAACGCAACAATCCTCGGCCAAGCCATTGCGTTCGTCCTGTTTGTCTGGTTCTGCATGAAGTATGTATGGCCGCCGATTATGGCAGCCATTGAGAAGCGTCAGAAAGAAATCGCTGACGGTTTGTCTTCTGCTGAACGTGCCAAAAAAGATTTGAACTTGGCGCAGGCCAATGCGACGGATCAACTGAAAAAAGCTAAAGCGGATGCACAGGTCATCATTGAGCAGGCAAACAAACGCCGCGCTCAAATCCTGGATGAAGCTAAAGTTGAAGCGGAAGCTGAACGTAACAAAATTGTGGCGCAGGCGCAGGCTGAAATTGAAGCCGAACGTAAACGCGCTCGTGAAGAGTTGCGCAAGCAGGTCGCTATGTTGGCTATTGCCGGTGCCGAGAAAATTATTGAACGTTCCGTGGATGAAGCTGCCAACAGCGACATCGTTGATAAACTGGTCGCTGAACTGTAAGGAGGAAGGGGCTGATGTCTGAATTTATCACGGTAGCTCGCCCCTACGCCAAAGCAGCTTTTGACTTTGCGGTTGAGAATCAGGCCGTTGAACGCTGGCAGAATATGTTGGCATTTGTGGCTGAAGTCGCGAGTAATGAACAGATTGCCGAGCTGTTGTCCGGGGCGATGGCTCCGGATGAACTGGCGAAAACGTTCATTGCCGTTTGTGGTGATCAACTTGATGAAGCCGGTCAGAACCTGATCAGGGTTATGGCCGAGAACGGACGTTTGCCGGTGCTTCCCGAAGTACTGGAACAATTTATTCAACTGAGGGCGGCACAGGATTCGACAGTCGATGTCGATGTTGTTTCTGCCAGCACGTTGAATGAGCAGCAGTTAGCGAAGATAGCTGCTGCGATGGAACAACGTCTGTCACGCAAAGTGAAGCTGAATTGCAAAATTGATAAGTCTGTCATGGCTGGCGTGGTTATTCGCGCAGGCGACATGGTGATAGATGGCAGCATTCGTGGTCGTCTGGAACGTCTGGCAGACGTCTTGCAGTCTTAAGGGGACTGGAGCATGCAACTGAATTCCACCGAAATCAGCGAACTGATCAAGCAGCGCATTGCTCAGTTCAATGTAGTGAGCGAAGCTCACAATGAAGGTACCATTGTTTCCGTCAGTGACGGGATCATCCGTATTCACGGTCTTGCCGATGTTATGCAGGGGGAAATGATTTCCCTGCCGGGCAACCGTTATGGGATTGCACTGAACCTGGAGCGTGACTCCGTTGGTGCGGTGGTTATGGGTCCGTATACGGACCTGGCTGAAGGCATGAAAGTAAAATGCACCGGCCGTATTCTTGAAGTACCCGTTGGTCGCGGTCTGCTGGGTCGTGTTGTTAACACGCTGGGCGCGCCGATTGATGGTAAAGGTCCGCTGGATCATGATGGTTTTTCCGCTGTTGAAGCGATAGCCCCTGGCGTTATCGAACGTCAGTCCGTCGATCAACCGGTTCAGACGGGGTATAAATCCGTCGACGCCATGATCCCGATCGGCCGTGGTCAGCGTGAGTTGATCATCGGTGACCGTCAGACCGGTAAAACCGCGTTGGCGATTGATGCCATCATCAACCAGCGTGATTCCGGTATTAAGTGTATCTACGTTGCTATCGGCCAGAAAGCCTCCACCATTTCCAACGTGGTGCGTAAACTGGAAGAGCATGGCGCGCTGGAAAACACCATCGTGGTGGTTGCCACGGCGTCGGAATCCGCCGCACTGCAATATCTGGCGCCGTATGCCGGATGCGCCATGGGTGAATATTTCCGCGACCGCGGTGAAGACGCGCTGATTATTTATGATGACCTGTCTAAACAGGCTGTTGCTTATCGTCAGATTTCCCTGCTGCTTCGTCGTCCGCCAGGTCGTGAAGCTTATCCGGGTGACGTTTTCTACCTCCACTCCCGTCTGTTGGAACGTGCTGCGCGCGTAAACGCCGACTACGTCGAGGCTTTCACCAAGGGTGAAGTTAAAGGGAAAACGGGGTCTCTGACCGCGTTGCCGATCATTGAAACTCAGGCCGGCGACGTTTCCGCGTTCGTTCCGACCAACGTGATTTCGATTACCGATGGTCAGATCTTCCTGGAGTCCAACCTGTTCAACGCCGGTATCCGTCCTGCGGTTAACCCGGGGATTTCCGTATCCCGTGTTGGTGGTTCCGCACAGACCAAGGTGATGAAAAAACTGTCCGGCGGTATTCGTACCGCGTTGGCTCAGTATCGTGAACTGGCGGCATTCTCCCAGTTTGCATCCGATTTGGATGATGCAACACGTAAGCAGTTAAGCCACGGTCAGAAAGTGACCGAATTGCTGAAACAGAAACAGTATGCGCCGATGTCTGTCGCGCAGCAGTCTCTGGTTCTGTTCGCTGCGGAACGTGGTTACCTGGAAGATGTCGATCTGGCGAAAGTCGGTAGCTTTGAAGCGGCGCTACTGGCATATGCCGATCGCGAGCATGGCGAACTTCTGCAACAAATCGACCAGACTGGCGCTTATAACGATGAGATCGAGGGTAAATTCAAAGGCATCCTCGATACCTTTAAAGCAACTCAGTCCTGGTAACGCCCGGTGGCCTGCTTTACGGCAGGCCGCAAGGCTTTGAGGAGAAGCAAAGATGGCCGGCGCAAAAGAGATACGTAGTAAGATCGCAAGCGTCCAGAACACGCAGAAGATCACTAAAGCGATGGAAATGGTCGCCGCTTCCAAAATGCGTAAATCGCAGGATCGTATGGCGGCCAGCCGTCCTTATGCAAAAACCATACGCAATGTGATTGGTCACCTTGCGTTGGGGAATCTGGAATATAAACACCCATACCTGGAAGAGCGAGACGTTAAGCGCGTTGGGTATCTGGTGGTGTCTACCGACCGTGGCCTGTGCGGTGGTTTGAATATCAACCTGTTCAAAAAACTGCTGGCTGAAATGAAAAGCTGGAACGAGAAAAACGTTGATATTGATTTGGCGCTGATTGGCTCCAAAGCGGTCTCTTTTTTCGGTTCGGTAGGCGGAAATGTTGTTGCTCAGGTCACCGGCATGGGGGATAACCCTTCCGTGTCAGAGTTGATCGGTCCGGTGAAGGTCATGCTGCAAGCCTATGACGAAGGTCGCCTGGACAAGCTGTATATTGTGAGTAACAAGTTCATTAATACCATGTCTCAGGAACCGCTGGTGGTTCAACTGCTGCCGTTGCCGCCCGCGGATGACGGCGAGTTGAAGAAAAAATCCTGGGATTATCTGTATGAACCCGATCCTAAGTCGCTGCTGGATACCCTGCTGCGCCGTTATGTGGAGTCACAGGTTTATCAGGGCGTCGTAGAAAACCTGGCCAGTGAGCAAGCCGCTCGGATGGTAGCGATGAAAGCCGCTACCGATAATGGCGGTAGTCTGATCAAAGAGTTGCAGTTGGTATACAACAAGGCTCGTCAGGCCAGCATCACCCAGGAACTCACTGAAATCGTCGGGGGAGCCTCCGCGGTTTAAACCAGGTTTACGAATTACGTATTGTCGAATTACGTAGAGGATTCAAGATGGCTACTGGAAAGATTATCCAGGTAATCGGCGCCGTGGTGGACGTCGAGTTCCCGCAAGATGCCGTACCGAAAGTGTACGATGCGCTTGAGGTAAAAAACGGTGCTGAAAAACTGGTGCTGGAAGTTCAGCAGCAGTTGGGCGGCGGCGTTGTT
Source organism: Brenneria goodwinii (assembly GCF_002291445.1). Classification (NCBI taxonomy): domain Bacteria; kingdom Pseudomonadati; phylum Pseudomonadota; class Gammaproteobacteria; order Enterobacterales; family Pectobacteriaceae; genus Brenneria; species Brenneria goodwinii. Next base: position 4,211,576 of record NZ_CP014137.1, read on the forward strand.
CGCTGTATCGCAATGGGGTCTTCCGACGGCCTGCGTCGTGGGTTGGATGTTACTAACCTGGAGCACCCGATTGAAGTACCGGTTGGTAAAGCAACGCTGGGTCGTATCATGAACGTACTGGGTGACCCGGTCGACATGAAAGGCGACATCGGTGAAGAAGAGCGTTGGGCTATTCACCGCGCTGCGCCAAGCTACGAAGAATTGTCCAGCTCGCAAGACCTGCTGGAAACCGGCATCAAGGTTATCGACCTGATGTGCCCGTTCGCCAAAGGCGGTAAAGTTGGTCTGTTCGGTGGCGCGGGCGTAGGTAAAACCGTAAACATGATGGAGCTGATCCGTAACATCGCGATCGAACACTCCGGTTATTCCGTGTTTGCCGGTGTGGGTGAACGTACCCGTGAAGGTAACGACTTCTATCATGAAATGACCGAATCCAACGTACTGGATAAAGTATCGCTGGTGTACGGTCAGATGAACGAGCCGCCGGGTAACCGTCTGCGCGTGGCGCTGACCGGGCTGACCATGGCGGAAAAATTCCGTGATGAAGGCCGTGACGTGCTGCTGTTTGTCGATAACATTTATCGTTATACCCTGGCCGGTACGGAAGTTTCCGCATTGTTGGGGCGTATGCCTTCCGCGGTAGGCTACCAGCCGACGCTGGCGGAAGAAATGGGTGTGCTGCAGGAACGTATCACGTCCACGAAAACCGGTTCCATTACCTCCGTTCAGGCGGTTTATGTTCCCGCGGATGACTTGACTGACCCGTCGCCGGCCACCACCTTTGCCCACTTGGATGCAACAGTGGTACTGAGCCGTCAGATCGCGTCTCTGGGTATTTACCCTGCGGTTGATCCGCTGGATTCCACCAGTCGTCAGCTGGATCCGCTGGTTGTCGGTCAGGAACACTACGATGTTGCGCGTGGCGTACAGTCTGTTCTGCAACGTTATCAGGAACTGAAAGATATCATTGCGATCCTGGGGATGGACGAACTGTCGGAAGAAGACAAACTGGTCGTATCCCGTGCCCGTAAGATCCAGCGCTTCCTGTCGCAGCCGTTCTTCGTGGCGGAAGTGTTCACCGGTTCTCCGGGTAAGTATGTTTCGCTGAAAGATACCATTCGTGGTTTTAAAGGTATTATGGATGGCGAATACGACCACCTGCCGGAGCAGGCGTTCTACATGGTTGGTTCCATTGAAGAAGCAATGGAAAAAGCCAAGAAACTGTAACGCCTTGTAGGAGGGTGATATGGCTGCTATGACTTACCATCTGGATGTCGTTAGTGCGGAACAGGAAATGTTCTCCGGTCTGGTGGAGAAAATCCAGGTGACGGGGAGCGAAGGCGAGCTGGGTATTTATCCGGGACACGCCCCTCTGCTCACTGCCATTAAGCCCGGTATGGTGCGTATTGTTAAACAGCACGGTGAAGAAGAGTATATTTACCTGTCCGGCGGCATCCTTGAGGTGCAGCCGAATATGGTTACCGTACTGTCAGATACCGCCATTCGTGGGCAGGATCTGGATGAAGCGCGCGCGTTGGAAGCGAAACGCAAAGCGGAAGATCATATCCGTAATTCGCATGGCGACGTGGATTATGCTCAGGCGTCCGCCGAGCTGACGAAAGCCATTGCGAAACTGCGCGTTATCGAACTGACCAGAAAAGCGATGTAACAGATAAGCGTATGATAGATAAAAGCCAGTCAACGAAAGTTGCCTGGCTTTTTGTTTTGATGAATCAAGCGCGAAAACCCTTTTCAGTATGCGTTTTTCAGAAAAAAGAGGTCTGTTTCCGGCATAAGTTTCGATAAACTCTAATACTCTTGCAGTGATAGTGAAACAACCCTCTGATGGCAGGTTTTGCGGGATAATCCATTATAAAAAGAGGTAGTAATTCTGTGTTATAACAGGTTTACTTTTATCCATCTATTTTGATTATCTGTCGATCAGTTTTGTCAGGATGCTTATGTCAAACAGCGCTATGAGTGTGGTTATTCTTGCCGCAGGTAAAGGAAGCCGCATGTATTCCGATCTTCCAAAAGTGTTGCACCCGTTAGCCGGGAAACCGATGGTCCAGCATGTGATTGATGCCGCGATGACCATCGGCGCACAGCATGTTCATCTGGTTTATGGGCATGGGGGGGATTTATTGAAAAGTACGCTGTGCGATCCGGCATTGAATTGGGTATTGCAGGCGGAGCAATTGGGGACGGGTCATGCCATGCAGCAGGCCGCCCCCTATTTTGCCGACGATGAAGATATTCTGATGTTGTACGGTGATGTGCCGTTAATTTCCCCGGCAACGCTGCAACGTTTGCTGCATGCTAAACCGCAGGACGGCATAGGATTGCTTACCGTGAAGCTGGACAATCCGTCAGGTTATGGACGTATTGTGCGTGAGAACGGCGAGGTTGTCGGGATCGTTGAGCATAAAGACGCCAGCGATGAACAGCGGCGGATTAATGAAATCAATACCGGAATTCTGGTTGCCGGCGGCAAGGATTTGAAACGCTGGTTAAGCCAGTTGAATAATGATAATTCACAGGGCGAGTATTACATCACCGATATCATTGCGATGGCCGCCGCGGAAGGGCGCCGTGTAGCCGCCGTGCATCCTGAGCGGTTGAGCGAAGTAGAGGGGGTGAATAATCGTCTGCAACTTTCGTCCCTGGAGCGAGTTTACCAGCGCGAACAGGCCGATAGGTTATTGCTGGAAGGCATTATGTTGCTTGATCCGTCCCGCTTTGATCTACGTGGTGAATTACGCCACGGACGGGATGTTACTATTGATGCCAACGTGGTGCTGGAAGGTCAGGTTACGCTGGGTCATCGGGTTAAAATCGGCGCGGGTTGCGTCATCAGGAACTCGATTATTGGTGATGATTGCGAAATCAGCCCATACTCAGTACTGGAAGATGCGGTGCTGGAGGCTGAGTGTACGGTGGGGCCGTTTGCTCGTCTGCGTCCGGGGGCTGAGCTGGCACAAGGCGCTCACGTCGGTAACTTCGTCGAACTGAAAAAAGCCCGTTTGGGCAAAGGTTCGAAAGCCGGCCATCTGAGCTACCTCGGTGATGCGGATATTGGTGCTGGGGTTAATATTGGCGCGGGAACCATTACCTGTAACTATGACGGCGCCAATAAATATAAAACAATCATTGGCGATGATGTGTTTGTTGGCTCGGATACCCAACTGGTGGCGCCGGTTAAGGTGGCGGCAGGCGCGACTATCGCCGCGGGTACTACGGTGATGAAAGACGTCAATGGCGCGGAGCTAGTCTATAACCGTAAAGAACAGAACCACAAAGCGGGCTGGCAGCGGCCGGTGAAGAAGAAATAGTTGGTTTTAGCCTTCGCCGGCGGCGGAGGCTGTTTTGCCCTGCGTTTTGATGAATGGTCAAAAGCGCACGGCAAAACATAATAATCCCCTCTCTCTACAAGGCTCGGGGAACCCGGAAAAAACCGGAATAATCAGGTCAAAGACATCCCAGGTGACACAATATGTCACTTTTATAGGAATACAATCGATGTGTGGAATTGTAGGCGCTGTTGCGCAGCGTGATATCGCAGAAATCCTGTTGGAAGGTTTACGCCGTCTTGAATACCGGGGTTATGACTCCGCGGGTCTGGCGGTGGTAAATAGTGAAGGGCAGGTTGCCCGTTTACGGCGGTTGGGAAAGGTTCAGATTCTGGCTCAGGCGGCCGAAGAACATGCGCTGAATGGCGGAACCGGGATTGCCCATACCCGTTGGGCAACGCACGGCGAGCCCTCAGAAGCCAATGCGCATCCCCATGTTTCTGAAAACATTCTCATCGTTCATAACGGAATTATCGAAAACCATGAACCGTTGCGCGAACTGATGATTGAACGCGGCTACCATTTTGTTTCGGAAACGGATACGGAAGTCGTAGCCCATCTTATTCATTTCGAACAAAAACAGGGCGGTTCACTGGTTGAAGTGGTTAAACGCGTCATCCCGCAACTGCGTGGCGCCTATGGCATGGTGGTGTTGGATAGCCGTGACCCCAGCGTATTGGTTGCCGCCCGTTCAGGCAGTCCGCTGGTTATCGGGCGCGGTATGGGTGAGAACTTTATCGCATCCGATCAATTAGCGCTGTTGCCGGTTACCCGTCGCTTTATTTTCCTGGAAGAGGGCGATGTCGCTGAAATCACACGTCGTGACGTTCGCATATTTGATAAAGCCGGTAACCTTGCGGAACGTGAAGAGGTTGAATCAAAAGTTAATTACGATGCCGGTGACAAAGGCGCTTACCGTCATTACATGCAAAAAGAGATCTATGAACAGCCGATGGCGATTAAGAACACCCTTGAAGGGCGTTTCAGCCACGGCGAAGTCAATCTTTCTGAATTGGGCCCGCAAGCGGATGAACTGTTGTCGAAGGTCCAACATGTTCAAATTATCGCCTGCGGCACGTCGTACAATTCCGGTATGGTTTCACGCTATTGGTTTGAAGCATTGGCGGGGGTTCCCTGCGATGTGGAAATTGCCTCTGAGTTTCGCTATCGCAAACCGGCGGTTCGCCAAAATAGCCTGATGATCACTCTGTCTCAATCGGGTGAGACCGCCGATACGCTGGCGGCGCTGCGTTTGTCCAAAGAGCTGGGCTATCTGGGATCGCTGGCTATCTGTAACGTGGCGGGTTCGTCGCTGGTTCGTGAATCCGATCTGTCGCTGATGACCAAAGCGGGCGTCGAAATCGGCGTGGCGTCCACCAAAGCGTTTACCACTCAACTGACCGTGCTATTGATGCTGGTGGCGCGTATCGGCCGCCTGCGCGGTATGGATGCCGAGGTTGAGCAGGGTATTGTGCATAGTCTGCAGGCATTGCCGGCGCGAATTGAGCAAATGCTGTCGCAAGACAAGCTCATCGAATCTCTGGCGGAAGGTTTCTCTGATAAGCATCATGCGCTGTTCCTGGGACGTGGCGATCAGTATCCGATCGCGATGGAAGGGGCGCTGAAGCTGAAAGAAATCTCTTATATTCACGCTGAAGCCTATGCCGCCGGTGAACTGAAACACGGTCCGCTGGCGTTGATTGACGCCGATATGCCGGTCGTGGTGGTGGCGCCCAACAATGAGCTGCTGGAAAAACTGAAATCCAATATTGAAGAGGTGCGCGCGCGAGGCGGCGAACTGTACGTCTTTGCTGATGAAGATGCCGGATTTACCAGCAGTGAAAATATGAAAATTATTCCGTTGCCGCACATTGAAGAAGTGATTGCGCCGATTTTCTATACCGTGCCGCTGCAATTGCTGGCTTACCATGTTGCTCTGATCAAAGGCACCGATGTCGATCAGCCGCGTAACCTGGCCAAGTCTGTAACGGTGGAATAAACCGATAAGTTACAATGCATAAAAAGTCCGGAAAAGTATTGCCGGACTTTTTTATTGGCTTGAAAACTTACTTGGCAGGCAGAAAAGAAATATCCATGTAGTATTTTTTTTCGTTGTTTCTGTCGACGTAAACGGTCACGGTATCGCGGTTAATGTCGTGCTCCGGGTTGTAAAAGATATTAGCGCTGTAAAAGGTTTTCGTTTGATTGGCGCTGTCGGTAAATTGGGCGACGATCCGGTATGGGTGGGCGCCGTTCACTTTCAGCATGCTATTTTGCCGTACTTCGGTTATTTTCGCGGTGATTGGCGTGCCGGTGCGCTTGAGCGTTTCGCCCATGGCTTGCTTTCTGCGGATCAGATAAAGCGGCACGCACCCGGCAAGGATAAAGGTCAGTCCCATGATAGCCATCATAAAGGGGGCGAAATAAAACAGGAAAGTCGACTGGGGATTAATTTTGGCGTTACCCGGGTTGTCCGGATCGTACAGTACGTCAACCACTTCACCATAACTGTCGGCATAGCTGCTGCTGCCCATGTCGGAACGAAAGGTGATTTTTTTTCCATCAGGGGCAAAAAAAGCGATGATAGGAAAATAAGATGAGGACGCAGATGAAGATGAGGACTTATTTACGCTGCGATCGAGGTCGACGATCACGCCTTTAGCGCTGACGGCGTTTTGCTTGAAATTGTAATCTTTGATGAAAAAATAACCGCTCCCGCCAAAAATCATCATACCGATCACTAAAAAACACACGAGTACTTTCTTCATATTTAGCCGATGCTCCTTGCTTTAGGTTGTCCGTTTTATCAATGGGTTCTGTTCAGGCAGGATTCTGTAGAAAAAAAGCGCGCAGTTCAATTTATTTAACTGCACAGTTTGTTTAATGGTAATAAATCGCGTGAATTCGGAGGCTATTTCCCGGTGGCGACTGGGCGTGAAACCGTATCACTATTAACATGTTAGAATAGTCGCTAATTTTCAGTATTATCAAAACAGATCGTTATGAACAATAAACAACAGTATTTGGATATTGCCGCAGGAAAAGGTAAGGTCGCGCCCTCTACCATGGTTGTTTTTCCTTCTGAAGCGCTGAACTACCCATTGTTGGAAAAGAATTTAGAGGCGCAGCGTTTCTTCACCGACGGAGAGGTGAGCTACGCGGAAGATGAACAGGACGGCTTTGTTTACAGCTGTCGCCACGGCGACGATGCTCTGGCGTTTCGTATTCAAATTTTGGATCGCTCAGAGGAAGATGAGGTTAAGCCGTATTACTCAACCGATCCTCTCTCGCCCGAACGGCTTGCCGAAGTCAACGCTTCACCGCAGGCCGTGTTCGTGGAGTGCGTATTCAAACAGCATCCGTTGATCTCCTATCGTTATCAACTGAGGATACTGCGCCTGTTGGTGCCGGATTTATTACTTGGTATCGATGTTTCCGCCGCTGACAAAGCGTTTACGCCTGAATGGCTGCGCTTCCAACTGGAAGATGATGTGTTGCCGGATGTGGAGAATCTATACACGATCCACGCCATTTACGACCCGCACAACAACCCACCGACCGCCTTTTGGTTCCATACCCACGGGCTTACCCGTTGCGGCATAACTGAAGTGGAGCTGGTTATTCCGCATACGCTGAATTCCTATTACGGCATTCCCGAATTGTTCAGAAACTTCGCTAATAACTGTATTGAAAACCAGCAGGTTACGTTTAACAAACCGATTTTGTGTGGGCAAACGCAAGCTGGATACGAATATGTGGTGGCATTGCCTTTTGAAGAAGGCCTGCGCCACGTCAATAAACCAATCTCCGTCGTTCAGCTTAGACCGCTTGAAGAGATGCATTACGACCTGTCCGATGCGCCTGAAGGCGAATTTCTTGGCGATCGGGCCGATCGTGATGACGTTCACATGACGCCATCCTGTATGCTGTTCCGCGCAACGGAAGAAAATTCGGCGCTGGAGACGTTTTTTAAGGGATTTGAAGAGCAGAATGCCATCATGTTCTGGCGAACCAACGCCGAGACGTATGAAATGTCGCGCAAGGCTAAGCTGCGTTGGCATTACTTTGGCCGGATGTTCGAAAACTATGCCGTGTCCGCGGAACCGATTAAAAAAGGCTTTTTTGCAAAACTGCTCAATAAATCAGCCGAACCGCAGCAGGAAAACGAATGGCGCTTTCTGGTCAAATGCGGGATTCCCTACGGCGACCCCGCAGAGGACGAGCGTGAGCATATGTGGTTTATACCTGAGTCGATGAACGGCGACGCCTTTAGCGGAAAATTAATAAATCATCCTTTCTATATCGATAAGATGAAAGAGGGGGGCGTTTACCCGCTCGATTTGGGGTTAATTACCGACTGGGCGATTTATTACCAGGATGATAAATATACGCCGGATACCATCTATAAACTATTAGGCGGAAATGGTCAGACCCATTAAAAGCGTTGACCAACGCTAATCTGCCTGAAGCGAAATCAGCGCGTGGGTTCGGCGTTACTGCTCGCCGACGTACGTTTCGCGGATGGGTTGCTATGCCTATGTTAGAACGTATAGGTAATGGCGGCCATGCCGGTTAGTCCAATAACTTTGCCTTTGGCGGTATTAATACGTCATTGGTTTTCCGCCGCTGGCGGTGAGTTGGCGATAATAGCCAGAAACATGAGTGAATGCTTCAACCTCACGTCAGCCAGAAATCAGTGATTGGCTGACGTGGATTTTACTGGGTTTTTTTATCTATTTTATTGATAATAAATGATGGTTTTGTTTTCTTTATTCGTTGAGCGCTCTTTTTGAGTTATTGGTAACGTGCTTTTCTTCCTTACAGCGGTAGTGTTTTCTTACTCCGTCATAAAACTGTCACATTTCGTACATTTTACTGTCACTCAACTGTCCTATTTTTCCTCCTGCAAACTACACTCTGATTAATCACGACTTCGGGTCGACAATACTTTTGGTATCCCACAGGAGGGATTATGAAACTTATGCGTACCACTATTGCCAGTATTGTTGCGGCAACGTTTTCTCTGACGGCGGTTTCCGCTTTTGCCGCTACTAACCTTACTGGCGCTGGTGCGACATTCCCCGCACCGGTCTATGCCAAATGGGCTGACTCCTATCAGAAAGAAACCGGTAATAAAGTTAACTATCAAGGTATCGGATCTTCAGGTGGTGTAAAACAGATTCTTGCTAAAACCGTTGATTTCGGTGCGACCGATGCGCCGCTGACTGACGCCAAGCTGGCGGAAGATGGCTTGTTCCAGTTCCCGACCGTTATCGGCGGTGTGGTGCTGGCGGTGAATATTCCTGGCATCAAATCCGGCGATCTAACGCTGGACGGTAAAACCCTGGGTGATATCTACCTGGGTAAAATCAAAAAATGGAACGACCCAGCCATTACCAAACTGAATCCTAATGCTAAGCTGCCGGATCAGGATATTGCCGTAGTGCGTCGTGCCGATGGTTCCGGTACTTCTTTTGTGTTCACCAGCTATCTGGCGAAAGTAAACCCGGAATGGAAGGAAAAAATCGGTTCCGGCTCTACGGTTAACTGGCCGACCGGTCTGGGCGGTAAAGGTAACGATGGCATCGCCGCATTCGTTCAGCGTCTTCCCGGTTCCATTGGCTACGTTGAGTATGCTTACGCGAAGCAGAATAACCTGGCTTACACCAAACTGCTTTCCGCAGACGGTAAAGTCGTCAGCCCGACAGGAACGACTTTCAGTAATGCGGCCAAGGGCGCAGACTGGAGCAAATCTTTCGCTCAAGATCTGACGAACCAGAAAGGCGATGATGCATGGCCTATCACCTCAACGACTTTCATCCTGGTGCAAAAAACACAGCCGAAAGCTGAGCAAGGTACGGAAGTGCTGAAATTCTTTGACTGGGCTTATGAGAAGGGCGGTTCTGAGGCTACAGCGCTGGATTATGCTATTCTGCCGACCGAAGTGGTTGAACAGATTCGCGCCGCTTGGAAAACCAATGTGAAGGATAGCAGTGGTAAGGCATTGTATTAAATATAATTAGAAAAATATTGGATTAAGAGTAAGTGTACTAAAATTGTACTACGTTCCTTGTGTTTGGTAGCAAGGTTATCTCGCTGAGCGCAGCAGGATAAAGGGATGGGGAGATCATGACTCTCCATCCTTCGCTGCGCTTTTGTTTGTTATCAAGCATCGTTAAATTAAGAAGAGAGACACATGGCTGAGTACAAGCCAACGATCAAAGCCCCCGGAAAGCATGGCGACATCATTTTTGGTGCGCTGGTGAAATTGGCCGCGCTGGTGACGCTACTGTTATTAGGGGGCATTATTGTTTCCCTAATTGTGGCTTCCTGGCCCAGCATCGAAAAATTCGGTTTTTCCTTTCTGTGGACGAAAAACTGGGATGCTCCCGCCGAGCAGTTTGGCGCGCTGGTACCGATCTACGGCACCGTTGTTACCTCACTGATTGCTCTGATTATCGCGATACCCATCAGTTTTGGTATTGCGCTGTTTCTAACTGAACTGGCTCCGGGGTGGCTGAAACGCCCTTTGGGTGTAGCCATCGAACTGCTAGCCGCGATCCCCAGTATTGTTTACGGTATGTGGGGGTTGTTTGTTTTTGCGCCGTTATTCGCCAAATATTTTCAGCAGCCAGTAGGCAATGTGCTGTCCGGCATTCCAATTTTGGGATCGTTGTTCTCAGGCCCGGCATTTGGTATCGGCATTCTGGCCGCGGGGGTGATTCTGGCCATCATGATCATTCCTTATATTGCGGCGGTGATGCGCGATGTCTTTGAACAAACGCCGGTGATGATGAAAGAATCCGCTTATGGTATCGGCTGTACGACCTGGGAGGTTATCTGGCGTATCGTTCTGCCTTACACCAAAAATGGGGTGATTGGCGGCATTATGTTGGGATTAGGCCGTGCGTTGGGAGAAACCATGGCGGTAACCTTTATTATCGGGAATACCTACCAACTGGATAGCGCATCGCTGTATATGCCCGGCAACAGTATTACGTCGGCGTTGGCGAACGAATTCGCCGAGGCGGAATCCGGTCTGCACACCGCGGCGCTGATGGAACTGGGTCTGATCCTGTTTGTTATTACCTTTATTGTTCTGGCGTGCTCTAAGTTGATGATTATGCGACTGACTCAGAACGAGGGGGCTCGCTCATGACGACATTAGGCGTGGAACAAGAAGCGCAACTGTTGCGCTCACGGCAAAAAATGCAGGCCTGGCGGCGTCAGAAAAACCGTATCGCCCTGTGTTTATCCATGATTACCATGGCTTTCGGCCTTTTCTGGCTGATTTGGATCCTGTTTTCAACCGTTAGCAAAGGGTTTGACGGGATGTCGCTGGCGTTATTTACCGAAATGACGCCGCCGCCAAACAGCGAAGGCGGCGGGTTGGCAAACGCCATTGTCGGCAGCGGTCTGTTAATCCTGTGGGCGACCATTTTCGGCACGCCGCTTGGCATCATGGCCGGTATCTATCTGGCCGAGTACGGCCGGAAATCGTTTATTGCCGAAGTTATCCGCTTTATTAACGATATCCTGCTGTCGGCGCCATCAATCGTGGTCGGGCTTTTCGTCTATACCCTGGTGGTGGCGAAAATGGAGCATTTCTCCGGTTGGGCCGGGGTGATTGCGCTGGCTCTGCTGCAGGTGCCTATCGTTATCCGCACTACGGAAAATATGCTCAAGCTGGTGCCGGATAGCCTGCGTGAAGCGGCGTACGCGTTAGGCACGCCGAAATGGAAGATGATTTCCGCCATCACATTGAAAGCGTCTATTTCCGGCATTATGACGGGGATTTTACTGGCGATAGCGCGTATCGCCGGGGAAACCGCGCCGTTGCTGTTTACGTCGCTGTCCAATCAGTTCTGGAGCACGGATCTTATGCATCCGATTGCTAACCTGCCAGTGACCATATTCAAGTTTGCCATGAGTCCGTTTGTTGAGTGGCAGCAATTGGCCTGGGCCGGGGTGTTGCTGATTACCCTGTGTGTCCTGCTGCTGAATATTCTGGCGCGCGTTATTTTTTCCGCCAAGAAACACTAATAAATTTAAGATGCTGCTTCGCGGCATCCGTGTAAAAGAGAGAAGTCTTAATGAGTATGGCTACTGAGACATCCACCAGTAAGATCCAGGTTCGTAATCTGAATTTCTTTTATGGGAAATTCCATGCGTTGAAAGACATCACGCTGGATATCGCCACCAATCAGGTTACTGCTTTTATCGGTCCTTCGGGCTGCGGTAAATCGACGCTGCTGCGTACCCTGAACAAGATGTATCAGCTCTATCCGGAACAGCGAGCCGAGGGTGAGATTCTGCTTGATGGCGATAATATTCTGAGTGATAGAAAGGATATCTCACTGCTCAGGGCCAAGGTAGGAATGGTATTCCAGAAGCCGACGCCGTTTCCGATGTCCATTTACGACAACATTGCCTTCGGCGTGCGGTTGTTTGAGAAGCTGTCGCGGGCGGATATGGATGAACGGGTGGAATGGGCGTTAACCAAAGCCGCGCTATGGCACGAAACCAAAGATAAACTGCACCAGAGCGGTTACAGTTTGTCTGGTGGTCAGCAGCAGCGTCTATGCATTGCGCGAGGCATCGCCATTCGTCCGGATGTATTGCTGCTGGATGAGCCCTGCTCCGCCCTTGACCCAATCTCTACCGGCAGAATTGAAGAGCTGATTTCTGAACTGAAGAATGATTACACCGTGGTGATCGTCACCCACAATATGCAGCAGGCTGCACGTTGTTCGGACTACACTGCATTTATGTATCTGGGTGAACTGATCGAATTCAGCGATACTGACACGCTGTTTACTGCGCCACGGCAGAAACAGACTGAAGATTACATCACCGGCCGTTACGGTTGATTACGGGAAGCATCATGGATAATTTGAATCTGAATAAACACATTTCCGGGCAGTTTAATGCCGAGTTGGAAAACATCCGTACCCAGGTGCTAACCATGGGTGGGCTGGTGGAGCAGCAGCTAACCGACGCCATCACCGCGATGCACAATCAGGATGCTGAATTGGCGCAGCGCGTGGTTGAAGCGGACGCCAAGGTCAACATGATGGAAGTGACCATTGATGAAGCCTGCGTGCGCATCATCGCTAAACGCCAGCCGACCGCCAGCGATTTGCGTCTGGTGATGGCGATCATCAAAACGATTTCCGAACTGGAACGTATCGGCGATGTGGCGGATAAAATCTGCCGCACCGCGCTGGAGAAATTCTCCCATCAGCATCAGCCGTTACTGGTCAGCCTGGAATCGTTGGGGCGTCATACGGTGCAAATGCTGCATGATGTGCTGGATGCGTTTGCCCGCATGGATCTGGATGAAGCCGTGCGTATCTATCGCGAAGATAAAAAGGTGGATAAAGAGTACGAAGGCATTGTACGTCAGTTGATGACGTACATGATGGAAGACTCCCGCACGATTCCAAGCGTGCTGACGGCGCTGTTCTGCGCTCGTTCCATCGAGCGTATTGGCGACCGCTGCCAGAATATCTGCGAATTTATTTTCTATTTCGTCAAAGGGCAGGATTTTCGCCACCTGGGCGGCGATGCGCTGGAAAAACTGCTGGTCGAGAAAGATAATAAAGAAGAGGAATAACGCTATCCTCGGCTTATATTAAAACGCCCTGCTTTTGCGGGGCGTTTTGCTTTTTAATAGTGCAAAAAAAGAACACTTGTGCACTATTACCGCGCTAACGGTCTAGATGAAATCCTTATAGGTAAAATAGCGCATTTAATTTATTCCCCGCAGTATTCAAAAATAGTGCATGCCACGTCTACGGTTTCTTATTTTTAGAAATCTCTTACCTAAAATCAGTAAGGTTATAAACCCGCTGTTGGCTTCACTCTTGCAATGAATATCCCTGTCATCTTTCACGTTGCAGGTGTGTTGACTTATTTAAATTACTTAGCGCAAGACAGCCGATGGTCAGTCAACTCGTCGTTCTGTTGTCGATTTCCTGCACCCTGAAATTTATTGGGCATACATGGTGGCTATTTAATTTATTCATTACCGACATGGAGAAATAGCATGACTCGTTCCCTGGCAAGACGGATACAACAATATGCTTTATCTGCATTACTGATTGGGTGCGCATCTTATAGTTATGCGGGCAAACAGAATGATACTTTGGTTTATGCCTCGGATAACGAGGTAGAAAATATTAGTCCTTATCATAATAACATGCGCGAAGGCGTAATTATTTCCAACCTGGTCTGGGACAGGCTTGTCTATCGCGATCCCAAAACCGGTGAATATGAACCTCTGTTGGCTACGTCATGGGAGTGGGATTCGCCGGAAATACTGGTTTTGCATTTGCGTAAAGGCGTCAAGTTTCATAACGGCGATGATTTTACCGCCGATGATGTGGTTTACACCTTCAATGATATCGCCGGCGCAGCGGATTCAGTGGTTCCACAGAGCGTTGACTGGATTAAGACAGCTGAAAAAGTTGATGACTACACGGTAAGACTGCTGCTGAAAAAGCCTTTCCCGGCGGCGCTGGAATATTTATCCGGCCCGACGCCGATCTTTCCTGCCAAATACTATCAGCAAGTTAAGCTGGCCGGCTTCAGTAGAGCGCCGATCGGCACCGGCCCTTATAAGATCACCAGCGTGACCCCGGCGCAGGGCATCTCTATGGAGAAAAATCCCGATTACTTTAAAGACAGCCCGATCGGTCAGCCGAAAATCGGCAAATTGCAGTTTGTGGTGATCCGCGATCCGGAAACCCGTCTGGCGCAATTGATGACCGGTCAGGTTGACTGGATCTGGCGGGTTCCCGCCGATCAGATGACTTCGCTGGAAAGCATGCCGAACATCTCAGTAAAAAGCGGCGAAACCATGAGAATCGGCTTCCTGGCGCTGAACACCAATGCTTCCGGACCGGGTGGCGAGCCGTTTAAGGATCTGCGCGTCCGTCAGGCGGTGAACTACGCCATTAACCGTCAGGGAATGGTTGATAATCTGGTGCGCGGCGGCAGCCAGCCGGTCTATTCCGCCTGTTTCTATACTCAGGCGGCCTGCAACACCAGCAAAGTGATTAAGTATGAGTACGACCCGGAAAAAGCCAAGCAGCTGCTGGCGGAAGCGGGTTATCCCAATGGTTTCGATACCGATATCTGGGCCTATCGTGAGCGCGATTATGCCGAAGCGATTATCGGCGATTTGCGTAAAGTGGGGATTCGCGCGCGCTTGCACTATGTGCAGTATCCGGTGCTGGCCGCCGATCTGATTTCCGGTAAAGCGCCGATGGCGGTTCGTACCTGGGGATCTTTTTCCATTAACGATGCTTCCGCCTTCGTTACGCCTTATTTCGGCGGCAAGGGTGATGACATATGGAAAGACGCGGAAGTCACCAGCCAGCTGACCAAAGCGGATGAAACCATTGATACCAAACAACGTAGCGCCATGTATGCGGATTTGCTGGGGCGAATTTCTTCCCAGGCTTATCTGGCGCCGCTGTTTTCCTATTCAACCAATTACGCCTTTACCTCCGATTTGAACTTTGACAGTTGGCCGGATGAATTGCCACGTTTCGCCATGGCGAGCTGGAAGTAACAAGCTGCCGGGGATCGGTAGCGATACCGGTTCCCGCAGACATCTGGTGAGAATGAGGAACCGCTCATGATTATCTATATCTTACATCGGCTTCTGGTCGCGCTGGCGGTGCTGTTTACCGTGGCGGTAGTCAGTTTCTCTCTCTTGCATCTTTCCGGCGATTTAGCGGCGGCTATTGCCGGACCGGAGGCAACGGCCGAGGTTGTTGAACGTATCCGGGTGCAGTATGGGCTGGATCAGCCATTGACCACGCAGTTTATGCACTGGATGTGGTCGGCTTTGCATCTTGATTTCGGCCGCTCGTTCTATTTTGAGAACACGGTCATGGAGCTGGTCGGCCAGAGAATGCCCGTCACCCTGAAGCTGGGGGCGGTTTCCCTGCTGCTGGCGCTGGTGGTGGCTATTCCGCTTGGGGTGCTGGCGGCGGTATTTCGCGATACCTGGATCGACAGATGTTCCATTTTCGTTTCCGTAATCGGTCAGGCTATGCCGAATTTCTGGTTTGCCCTGTTGCTGATAGTCATCTTTGCCGTGGGCTTGAGGTGGTTGCCGGTGGCGGGGAACAGCAGTTGGCAGAACTTCGTATTACCGGCAATCGCGCTTGGCTACTACGCCATGCCGTCGCTGATGCGTCTGACGCGCTCCGGCATGCTGGACGTGCTGGGTTCGGACTATATCCGTACCGCGCGGGCCAAGGGGCTGAGTTCTTTCAAGGTGATCGTCAAGCATGGTCTGCGCAACGCCATCATTCCCGTGGTGGCGCTGGCGACGGTTGAACTGGGCTTTATGTTGGGGGGATCGGTGGTGATTGAGTCGGTATTTGCCTTGCAGGGATTGGGGCAACTGGCATGGGATTCCATCTCCCGCAACGATTTTCCTGTTGTGCAGGCCATTGTACTGATTATCTCGGTGTTTTATATCGGGCTGACATTCCTGGCTGATGTCCTTAATGCGGCTCTTGATCCGCGTCTGCGTAGCTCATAGGGAGCCTCTATGAAAACGTCTTCATCACTCTCTTCCACGCTGGCGGCCAAACCGATGATGCCTGAATCGGGATTGATTCCGGAGCCGGCCCCCTGGCGGCGCTGGGTTCGCAGTATCCTCGGTCATCACAGTATGACGTTCGGCCTGATTGTTCTGGCGGTTATTGTGCTGGCGGCGATCTTCGCGCCATTAATCAGCCCGCACGATCCCTACGCGCAGGATGTGAGCCAGCGTCTGATCCCGCCGGTATGGCATGAGAAAGGCAGTTGGGAATACATCTTGGGAACGGACAAACTGGGGCGCGATTATCTGAGCCGGCTACTGTTCGGCGCCCGGGTGTCGTTAACCATCGGGCTGGTTTCCGTGCTGGTGGCCGGGTTTATCGGCATCACGCTGGGCGTGCTGGCGGGCTATTTCGGCGGCCGGGTGGATGCGGTGGTCAGCTATATTCTGACGGTTCGCTTATCCATGCCCATCATTCTGGTGGCGCTGGCGACGGCCTCGCTGGTGGGAGGCTCGGTAAAAGTGGTGATCCTGCTGCTGGGGTTGCTGCTGTGGGATCGCTTCCTGATTGTTTCCCGCTCGGTCACCCGGCAGCTGCGCGAAGCGGAGTTTATCGCCGCGGCCAAGACGCTGGGAGCCTCTTCGCTGTTCATTATGCTACGGGAAATTCTGCCCAATTTGCTTGGTCCGCTGACGGTGGTGGCGACGCTGGAAATTGCCCATGCCATTCTGCTGGAAGCCACGCTCTCTTTCCTCGGGCTGGGCGTACAGCCGCCGATGCCGTCATGGGGACTGATGGTGGCGGAAGGCAAGGCGTACATGTTCTTTCAACCCTGGGTCATCCTGATCCCGGGCGTGGTGCTGGCTATCCTCGTGCTGGGGATCAATCTGGTGGGAGACGGCCTGCGCGACGTTACCGCGCTGGACGGACGTAACTGAGGAAGTGGCCATGAATAATGACATTTTGCTGGATGTAAAAAATCTGCGCGTCGATCTGCCGACTGCCCGAGGTACGCTGCATGCGGTACGCGGACTGGATTTCTCGGTACGGCGCGGGGAAATGTTGTGTCTGGTGGGCGAGTCCGGCTGTGGTAAATCCATGACGTCGCTGGCGCTGATGGACCTGCTGCCGCGCAAGGCGGTGCGCACCGCGGATCATATTCTCTTTAAAGGCACCGAGCTACAGTCGTTGAAAAAACGGGAAATTACCGCGCTGCGCGGCGATAAGATGTCGATGATTTTTCAGGAGCCGATGACGTCGCTCAATCCCTCCTACACGCTGGGCAACCAGCTATGCGAGACGCTGTTGGCCCATCGCAACGTTTCCCAGTCGCAGGCGCGCGATCGGGCGGTTTACCTGATGGAACGCGTGGGCATCCCCATGGCGGCCGATCGTCTGAATCAGTACCCGCATCAGCTTTCCGGCGGCCTGCGGCAGCGCATCATGATCGCCATGTCGCTGATGTGCGAACCGGAGCTGATTATCGCCGATGAGCCGACCACCGCGCTGGATGTCACCATTCAGGCGCAGATCCTGCGCATGCTGCGTGAGCTGCAACAGGAGTTCGGCATGGCGGTGATTTTCATTACTCACGATCTGGGCGTCGTGGCGCGTATTGCCGATCGGGTGGCGGTGATGTATGCCGGGAAAATCGTCGAAACCGCGCCGGTGATGACGCTATTTAACCATCCCCAACACCCCTATACCCAGGCGCTGCTCGACTGTATTCCCATTCAGGGGAAAACCGTACCGGGGCAGCCGTTGAACGCCATCCCCGGCGTTGTTCCCAGTCTGGTTGGCGTACAACAGGGCTGCGCGTTTAGTAATCGTTGCGCCTATTGTACGGATGCCTGTAACCAGGAAACGCCTTATGTCGAGGTAACGGACCAGCACGCGGTGCGTTGCATTCGGGCATTACCGGTGCGGAATGCGGAGGTTGCATGAATCAGAGCGTAAACCATGAGGTCGCGCCTGCCGCGCTGCCGACGCATATTCCGGGTAATGATGATATTGCGCTGGAGCTGTGTTCCTTATCGCGGGTTTTTCGCCTTAATCGCGGCTTATTCTCCCGTGCGGGTGAAATCCGGGCGGTGAATGAGGTTTCCTTGCGTATCCGGCGGGGAGAAACGCTGGGGTTGGTCGGGGAGTCGGGATGCGGAAAAAGTACGCTGGCGAAAATGCTGCTGGGTTTGCTGCCGCCGACTTCCGGCAACGTACTGATTGAAGGCCGTGAAATTGATTCCGGCAACCGTAAGGAGATGGCGTCCCGCATTCAGCCAATCTTTCAGGATCCCTATTCATCGCTGAACCCGCGCCGTTCCGTCGCCGATATCGTGGAAGTCGCGTTGCGTCTGCACGGTATCGGCACGCCTGAAGAGCGTAAAGCGCGCGTAAAAGAAATGCTTGATGTGGTCGGCATGCCCGCCCGTACGCACAGCCAGTATCCCGGTCAACTGTCCGGCGGCCAGCGTCAGCGGGTGGCCATTGCCCGCGCGCTGATTATGCGGCCTGACATTCTGATCTGCGATGAGCCGACATCGGCATTGGACGTGTCGGTTCAGGCGCAAATTCTCAATCTGCTGCTGGCGCTGAAACAGGAGTTTGGGCTGACTTACCTGCTTATCAGCCACAACCTGTCGGTGGTGGAGCATCTGGTCGACCATGTGGCGGTGATGCAGAAGGGAACGATTGTCGAACAGGGAACGCGCGAGCAGATTTTTCACTCGCCGCAGCACCCTTATACCAAATCGCTGCTGGCTTCGGTGCTGACGCCGGAGCCGGGACTGGGCATTCCGGATATCGAACAGTGTTAACCGATACCCGGGATCTCGTTTCTTAGACGATCGGCATTACGCCCAAGGGGCAATGCTGTTGATTAACGAATATTAGAGAAAATGAGGACAGACAGAATATGACGCGTGAAGAGACGATCCAGGCAACCGTCGATTATTTTGCTTCAGGAACATTCAAGGAAACCCTGGCGCGCAGGGTGGCATATCGGACGGAGAGTCAGGATGCCGGCAGCGGACCCGTTCTGATGTCCTACCTGACGGATGAAATGATCCCGGTGCTTAAGGCCATGGGCTTTGAGTGTTTGCTGGCGGATAACCCCATCAGCGGCAAAGGGCCTTTTTTGCTGGCGCGGCGCCTGGAGCCGGAGGCTGCGCTGACGCTGTTGACCTATGGTCATGGCGATGTGGTACGGGGTTACGATGACCAATGGCGCGAGGGATTATCGCCGTGGCAGCTGATTCAGGACGGCAACCTCTGGTATGGGCGCGGCACCGCTGACAACAAAGGGCAGCATTCCATTAATCTGGCGGCGCTGGAGCAGGTTTTGCAGGCGCGCAACGGCCAGCTTGGCTACAACGTGAAAATCATTCTGGAGATGGGCGAAGAGGATGGTTCGCCAGGGTTGAACGAAATTTGCGAGCAATACCGCGACTGGCTGGCCGCCGATCTATTTATCGCCTCCGATGGGCCGCGGATATCCGCCGCCCGTCCCACTCTGTTCCTGGGATCGCGCGGCGTGTTCAATTTTGAACTGCGGGTGAATCTGCGTGAAGGCGCGCACCATTCGGGGAACTGGGGCGGACTGTTGAGCAATCCCGGCATCCGTTTGTCCCACGCGCTTGCCAGTATGGTGGACGCGCACGGCCGTATTTTGGTGCCGGGTTTGCGTCCGCCGGCGATATCCGAGACCATGCGTCGTATTCTTGCCGATATCGAACTGGGCGGCGGAGCGACGGATCCGGCCATCGATCCCGGTTGGGGCGAGCCAGGACTGACGGCGGCGGAGAAACTTTATGGCTGGAATACGCTGGATGTGCTGGCCTTTGTCACCGGTAATCCCGACAAACCGGCACACGCTATTCCGCCGAGCGCCAAAGCAAATTGCCATATGCGCTATGTGCTGGGCAGCGACGTGGAGAACTTCGGTCAACATATCCGCCGTCACCTGGACGCCAACGGATTTGAAGACGTGGAGATCGTTAACGCCATCAGCAATTACGCCGCTACCCGGCTCGATCCCAACGATTTGTGGGTGGAATGGGGGAAGGCGTCGATTACCCGATCCGCCGGCGCCAAGGCCGCGGTGCTGCCGAACTTCGGCGGCGGATTGCCGAATGCCTGTTTCTCGGAAACGCTGGGCTTGCCGACGCTGTGGGTGCCGCACTCATACCCCGCCTGTTCGCAGCATGCGCCCAATGAGCATATTCTGGCTGATATGACGCTGCAAGCGCTTAAAATCATGACCGGTCTGTTCTGGGATCTGGCCGAGCAAGGGGCGGATGTGGCGCATCGTCGTTCACAGATGAAAGCGCGGCAACCAGCAGCAACAGTCTAGACTGGATAAATGACGCGACGAATGACGTGTCTGTGTTTTGCTTACTCTTTCCGTATAGCCGGTATCATGGGCGATACGGGCTTCTTTTGATGATTCATGGTTACACCACATGTGTGAGAGACAATGCATAGCAATGAAATTCGTTACTTTATGGCGGTGGCCAGCACCGGGTCGCTGAGCGCGGCCAGTCAGCAGCTATTTGTCGCCGTTTCAGCCATCAGCAGACAGATCCAGCGGCTGGAGGCGCGCCTGGGCGTCCCGCTGTTTGAGCGGCATGCCAGAGGCATGGTGCTGAATGACGCCGGACATATTCTGGAGAATCATGTCCGGCGCAGCATGGCGGACATGGAACTGGCCGTTGCTGAAATTGAAGGGATGAAGTCCGCCCGTCAGACCACTATCCGGGTGGTGTGTACCGACGGCATCGGGTTTAATCTGCTGCCGACGCTGATGGCGAAGTTTCGGCGGCAGTGCGCCGAGGTCAACTTTATACTGACGGTCGGCAGCGCCAGACAGGTTCCCGATCTGATTCGTAACGGCGAGAGCGATGTGGCGTTGAAGTTCAGTCTGGCGCCGGAACACGGCGTTCAGGTGATCGCCTCTTTTCCCGCCCCGTTTCTGGCCGTGATGCAGGCCGACCATCCGCTGGCCGCAAGAGATTTCCAGCTTGACGATTTGAGCACCTATCCGATCGTACTGCCCGATCAGGCGGCTACCGTGCGTCAGCTATTTGATCTCTCATGCCGGATGAAAGGGGTTTTCATCGATCCGGTGTTTACCTGTAACCATTTTTCAACGCTGTACGCCTTCTTGCTGGATACGCCGGACGCTATTGTCATATGCAGCCACTTTTCCGTGCTGTATAGCGCCAAACGCGACGGTTTGCAGGTGAAGTCCATCAAGATGGATCAATTGGGGCAGCGGATGTTGCAAATTCAGACCGAGGTGGGGAAACCGGCAACCAAGGTGATGGAGGATTTTTTTGCCTTTCTGCGCCACGAGCTGGAAACGCAGGACGCGCTGTTTCGGCAGGAATATCCTTTTCAGGGGTGATGACCCCTGAGACATTAGCAGATTTTCAGTCCGCTCTGGGACGCGGCTTATTCAAGGTGACTACCAGCATCCCGGCGATGATGGCGACGACGCCGACAATCAGCCCGGCGCTCAGGGATTCGTTGAGAAACAGGATCGAGATAAACAGCCCGACTACCGGCACGCCCAGCATGGAAGAAGCCATGCTGGTGCTGGAGATCCACTGGCTGGCTGCATTGACGGCGCAGAAACAGAAAGCCGTGGCGAGCGGCCCGACAAACAGCGAAATCTCCCAGAAACGCAGCGAATTATCGCCGGTGTACGGCCCCTCTTTATACCAGGCGATGATGATCAGCGGGACGGTGGCGATCAGCATCTGCCAGGGCGCCAGATGATAGGCGCTGGATGCGCCGCGGTGATGACGCAGATGCAGGATACAGATGGCCCAGCAGAATGATGCGATCAGCAGCAGGGTATTGGCCTGCAGCGCTTTGGTGTCCGTCCAGTCCAGCGTCAACGGATTAAACAGGATGGCGACGCCGGCGATACCCAACAGCGTGCCGATCAATTCCTGACGGGTGACGCGCTGTCTGAACAGCAGAATCGCCCCCGGCAGAACCCACAATGGCGTGGTGTAGGCCAGAATCGCGGAGCGGCCGGCGGGGATCTCGGTCATGGCGATGGCGCCCAGCGCGGTGAACGTCAGCATCTGCAACAGGCCGACGCTGAACAGCAGGGGAACATCACGACGTTGAGGCAGTTTCAGCGTGCCTGTGACCACCTGGATAAAGAACAGGCACAGCCCGCCAAGCGCAAAACGCAATGCGGAGAACCAAAGCGGCGTAATGTGTTCCAGCCCGAGTTTCATTACCGGCCAGTTGGCGCCCCAAACAACGATCGCCAGTAAAAGCAGAATGATTCCCCCGACCTGACGCAATGGTAATGCCGTAGCGGATTTATCTTTCAGCCAGATTATTTTCTTATTTCTTAATGAGGGAGAAATCATTTTATATTTTCTGTTCGCCAATTACTGGATAAACACCAGTCTATTATTTTTCAGGCGGAAATTTTTTCCCTTATTAATCGTGATATTTGGGTTCGCAGGGTAATTTTTCCAGCCGATTTATTATTAACAGTAAAGGTTTTCTTTTATGCGCAAACTGGATAAAACCGATATCAGTATCCTCAATAAATTGCAGGAAAATGCGAAAGTCACGCATGTTGAATTGGCGAAAGCGGTCAATCTTTCCACCACGCCCTGTTTCAACCGGGTGAAGACGCTGGAGGAACTCGGGCTTATCCGTCAGCAGGTGACGCTGCTGTCGCCGGAGCGGCTGGGGTTACATGTGAACGTGTTTATTCACGTCAGCCTTGATCGGCAGATAGAAGAGGTTTTGCAACGCTTTGAACAGGCCATTTCCGAGCGGCCGGAGGTGATGGAATGCTACCTGATGACCGGAGACGCCGATTATCTTCTGCGGGTGTTGGTTAAAAATATCAATGAGATAGAGCATTTTATCCTCAACCATCTGACCCGTATTCCCGGCGTGGCCAATATCCGCTCCAGCTTTGCGCTTAAGCAGGTGCGCTATAAGACCGCCCTGCCTTTGCCGCCGGAAGGGATGTTTTTGCCATAGGAAGCAATAGAGTGTTAATTTTATTTCGTTATGTGTGATTTTTTCGCAACCCAAAAGATCATTATTGGTTTTTAGAGAAATTTTTATGATAAATAATAATTAATTTAGCAATTTAAATTCATTTGTTTACAGGTAATATGATGAGCATGGAGTGACGGTATTTCTCAATGGAATATTGACAACCTGCGGCTATCATTTCTCATTATTATTTACCGGAGCGCTATTATGAATCTGGAGAAATTTCCACGTTATCCATTAACTTTTGGACCTTCCCCCATTACGCCAATGAAAAGGCTGAGTGAATATTTGGGCGGAGAGGTAGAAATATATGCCAAGCGTGAAGATTGTAATAGTGGTCTGGCGTTTGGCGGTAATAAAACCCGTAAACTGGAATATCTTATTCCCGAAGCGTTGGAGCAGGGTTGCGATACCTTGGTCTCCATCGGCGGTATTCAGTCAAACCAGACGCGTCAGGTGGCCGCGGTGGCCGCGCATCTGGGCATGAAATGTATCCTGGTGCAGGAAAACTGGGTGAATTATGCCGATGCGGTGTATGACCGGGTGGGTAATATTGAGCTGTCGCGCATTATGGGCGCCGATGTTCGTCTGGATGCCGCTGGTTTTGATATCGGTATTCGCGAAAGCTGGAAAAACGCCATGGAAGAAGCGGCGCAAAACGGCGGCAAACCCTTCCCGATCCCGGCCGGTTGTTCCGAACACCCTTACGGCGGGCTGGGATTCGTCGGCTTCGCGGAAGAAGTGCGCCAGCAGGAAAAAGAGCTGGGCTTCAAGTTTGACTATATCGTTGTGTGCTCCGTCACCGGCAGCACCCAGGCCGGTATGGTGGTCGGTTTCGCCGCCGACGGCCGCGCCCGTAACGTCATCGGTATCGATGCTTCGGCAAAACCGGAGAAAACCAAGGCGCAGATCCTGCGTATCGCGCAGAACACCGCCAAACTGGTTGAGCTGGGCCAGGAGCTTACCGAAGAAGACGTGGTGCTGGATACGCGCTATGGCGGCCCGGAATATGGTCTGCCGAACGAAGGCACGCTGGAAGCCATCCGTTTGTGCGCCCGGATGGAAGGCGTGATGACCGATCCGGTGTATGAAGGCAAGTCGATGCAGGGCATGATCGGTATGATCCGCAACGGCGAATTCCCGAAAGGCTCTAAGGTGTTGTATGCCCACCTGGGCGGCGCCCCGGCGCTGAGCGCCTACAGCTATATTTTCCGCAACGGCTGACAGACAGTATTTACCCACCAGTGGGTGCTAGACCGCCAAGTCGTCTTGTGGTGTCATCCTCGCGAAAGCGGGGATCTTTTTATAGATAACTCATCGGTTAAAAAGATTCCCGCCTGCGCGGGAATGACGGTTTGATCTATTAAGATTTTGTCGTCAACCTCAGAACGTCAATTGCGTGGTGGAAAGCACTTCCCGCAGGCCGATAAAAGAGCGGATCTGACGCACGCCGGGCAGAAACAGCAGTTGTTCGGCGTGCAGCCGGTTAAAGCTCTGATTATCCTTGGTGCGGATCTTCAAAATATAATCAAACTCGCCGGTAACCACATGACATTCCATACAGCCGCTGATCTGCTGCACCGATGCTTCAAAATCTTCAAACGAGCTCGGCGTCGAGCGATCCAGCACCACCCCGATTAATACCACCAGACCGGCGTTAAGCGCTTCCGGGTCAAGCAGCGCGACAACGTTTTTAATCAGGCCGATCTGTTTGAGGCGTTCAACCCGCCGCAGACTGGCGGGCGGGCTGAGATTGACCTTTTCCGCCAGCGCCACGTTGGACAGCGAGGCATCCGCCTGCAAAAGACGCAGGATGGCGATATCAAAGCGGTCCAACTCATAGGATTTCTTTTCCTCCGGCGGAGGCGTGGCGGCAGGGGATTTGGCTTTCATGCGGGGGTTCCTCGTTTCTGCACCGATATCGCATTATGACAATACAATAATTGTGCCGTGAAGATATTTTTTGCAATTAAGCGATAGGAGGATGGCCCATATCCCGTAAAAAATTATAAGAAATTATCTTTATGGGAAATTAATGGCGTTTGTATGTCTATTGGCTTGTTTCCTGTTTTAATACGACGTCGGGCGGCGGTTGCGGATAGATTAAATGCTTTTTATTTTCAATTGGATATCTATAGTATTCCCTATGTAACATAAGGTTATATTATAGCTGTTTATATTATTTCCCGCTTTTCCACTGCTCTGATAGCCTGAAACCAATATATTGACTGGTTAGGGGCAGGGAATGAAGAATCGTATCTTGGCATTGTCGTTATTGATGGGTTTAGCTTCTGTTTCTGGCGTCGCGCAGGCTGATAAGCTGGATGATATTCAAAAAGCCGGCGTGGTTAAAGTCGCGGTATTCGACAGCAATCCGCCGTTTGGTTTCGTCGATCCGCAGAGCAAGAAGCTGGTGGGGTACGATGTTGATATTGCCGAAGAGATTGGCAAAGCGCTGGGAGTGAAGGTTGAATTGCGGGCGACGAATCCGGCTAACCGTATTCCGCTGTTAAGCTCGCAGAAAGTGGATCTGATCGCCGCCAATTTCACCATTACGGACGAGCGCGCCAAGCAGGTAAACTTCAGTATTCCCTATTTCGCAACCGGACAAAAATTCATTGCCCGCAAAGGCGTGCTGAAAACCCCGGACGATATTAAAGCGCTGCGTATCGGCGCGGATAAGGGCACGGTACAGGAAATCACCCTGCGCGAGCATTACCCGACCGCAAAAGTGATTTCGTATGACGATACGCCGCTGGCGTTTGCCGCTCTGCGTAACGGCAACGTTCAGGCCATCACGCAGGATGACGCCAAACTGGTCGGTTTGCTGGGCAATGTGCCGGATGCCCAGAAAGCCGATTTCGAAATCTCGCCTTTCAGCATCACCAAAGAGTATCAGGGGATTGGTATTCCAAAAGGTGAAGAGCATCTGACAGAGAAGGTAAACGAAATATTACTGAATCTGGAAAAACAGGGCGAGGCAAAGAAGATCTACGACCGCTGGTTCGGACCTGAAACCAAAGCGTACCAGCCGCGCGGCGACTTTACCTTCGCACCAATAGATCAGCAGCCAAAAGCCTGATGTAGGCTCATAGGTCTGGTTGTTTCGGCCCTCTGCCCGGCAGGGGGCATTGTTGTTTATGAAAATTAGTTAATGATGAAACTGACAGATACGGCATGGCGATATGTTGAAACGTGGCTGCTGGCTCCCCACTATCTCAGTTGGCTGTGGCAGGGCTTTCTGGTCACGTTGTGGATTTCTTTGTGTACGGTAATACTGGCGACGGCGCTGGGATTCTTGCTGGCGGCGGCGCGGGATAGCCAATTACGCCTGTTGCGCTGGCCGGTTATCGCCTATAGCTCGCTATTTCGCAATACCCCTTTGCTGATTCAGCTTTTTTTCTGGTACTTCGGCGCCGGACAGCTATTCCCCTCGGCCATGATGCAATGGCTTAATACGCCCCATGATTTCACGCTGCCGGGCGTGAATGTGGCATGGCCTTCGTTTGAGTTTCTGGCCGGGCTGTGGGGGCTGACGCTCTACTCCAGCGCCTTTATTGCCGAAGAGATCCGGGCCGGTATCGGCGGCGTGGCGCGCGGGCAAAAGTTTGCGGCGCTGGCGCTGGGGCTAACCGGGTGGCAATCCATGCGCTATGTCGTATTGCCGCAGGCGTTGAGAATCGCCTTGCCGCCTCTGTTGGGCCAGTACATGAATGTGATTAAGAACTCCTCATTGACCATGGCGATTGGCGTGGCCGAACTCTCTTATGCCTCCCGTCAGGTAGAAACGGAAACCTTGCGAACCTTTCAGGCGTTCGGGGTCGCGACCGTGCTGTACATCGCGATCATCGCGCTGATGGAAGGCTGGGGAATGTGGCGTCAGCAACGCCGTCTGGTCGGGGAGCGCTGAATATGGATTTCACCATTATTTACGATAACTTCGGTTATCTCATGTGGGGCACCTTTCCGGATGGCCCGCTGGGCGGCGCCGCGCTGACGCTGGCGATCAGCCTGCTGGCGGGCATTGCCTCCGCCGTACTGGGAACCATACTGGGCGTGGCGCTGGCGATGTCCCGCGGCTGGTGGGCCGTATTGCTGTCGATGGTGCTCGGTTTTTTCCGCGCGATCCCGGTCATCATGCTGATTTTCTGGACCTATTTCCTGCTGCCGATTCTTTTTGGCGTCGATATCCCCGAGATTACCACGGTGGTGTGCGCGCTGGCGCTGATTGCGTCGGCGTATCTGGCGCATGGGGTGAAAGCGGGAATTGTCGCCATTGGCCGCGGTCAGTGGCAGGCCGGGTTATCTCTGGGCTTCAACCGCTGGACGGTGCTGTGGTATATCGTCCTGCCGCAGGCGCTGAGAATGATGGTGCCGTCTTTCATCAACCAGTGGATTTCGCTGATTAAAGATACCTCGCTGGCGTACATCGTAGGCGTGGGCGAACTGACGTTTTTAGCCACGCAGGTAAACAACCGCAGCATGGTTTATCCGATGGAAGTCTTCCTGTTTGTCGCGCTGGTCTATTTTGTTTTTTGCCTGTCGCTGGAACTGCTGGCGAATGGGGTTAACAAGCGTTTTAGCCAGCAGGAAAGCGTGCTAAAACGCACATGGCTGTGGCGGCGGAATAAACCGGCCTGATTGTTACGCCACAATATCCCAGCCTTTTTCCCGCCATATCTGCGGTAGTTCGTTCATGTCGTTAAACATGGTGACCAGCGGATGGTGAATCGGCGTGTTATGCGGGTCGGCGCAGTAGTAAAACACCGGAATTCCGGCGGCAATACCGGCCTGAACGCCGGATGTCGAGTCTTCCACCAGAATACCGTGCTGCACAGACACCTGCATTTGCTCGGCGGCGTAGAAGATTACGGCGGGATCGGGCTTCCATTTTTGCAGGTCGTAGCCGCTGTAGAGGTGGTCGCCAAAGAATTCGAGCATATTCGTCAGCCCCAACGAATGCTGCATCTTGCTGACGGGGCCGTTGGAAACCACGGCTATCGGCACCTTAATCGACTGAATCAGCTCACGCGCCCCTTTGATCGGTTGCAGCGATTCGTCAAACAGGCGTGTTACCTCTTGCCGGTAATGACGCTCGACGCTTTCCATTGATACGTTCAGACCGTGTTTCTGGCTGATGCGGGCAATGATTTCATGCAGTTTCATGCCCTTGTAGGTTTTTATCACTTCTTCCAGCGATAGCTTGATGCCGTAGGGAATAAAAATATTCACATAAGCCTGACAGCACAGCACTTCGCTATCTACCAGCGTGCCGTCACAGTCAAAGAAGACGCATTCAATTCGGGGCATGAAAGATCCTTACTGGTGAAATTAAGGGTTAACTAATGACTTTTAATACGTTGTTTTTATCTGTCCGTTCCTTGCCGGGCATTCGGCCGCAACCCTTTTAAATATACTGACCGGGTTCAGGGTGTTGAGCGGCGGACGAACGGATGGCATTCGTCGTCCTTTGTATCGACCAGAGTATAATATGTGCAATGAAACGACTACCCGCCTTTACGTTTCCATGAAGACCAAAGGGCCGTCAGGCGCGTTCGACAAGGCGTGTCATTTATCTTTCCCGCAAACTTTCCGTCGTCGCCCGCTGTATCGGACTGGTAATAAACTCGATGATGCGGCGCTTGCCGGTTTTGATTTCAGCCGTGAGGTTCATGCCGGGACTGAGGTGGATGGTCTTACCGTCGATATCCATCCGCGTTTGGTGCAGCCGCAGCGTCACCATGAAGATGGCGCCCTTCTTTTCGTCCTGAATGGCATCCTGCGTGATTTTTTCCACCGTGGCGTTTAGCGTGCCGTAACGGGTATAGGGGAAGGTCTCCAGTTTGATCGCCGCCTGCTGACCGGGATAGACGAAGCCGATATCTTTGTTTTCCAAGGCCACTTCCGCGGTGAGACTGGCTGATTCAGGCACGATGACCATCAGCGTTTGCGCTTCGGTCACCACGCCGCCCTCGGTATGGGCGGCCAGTTGTTGCACGGTGCCATCCACCGGCGCAATGAGCGTGGCCAGATATTCACGCTGTATGGCCTTGGCCAGTTCCTGCGTGGTTTGCCGGATTTGCAATCCGGCCTGTATCTGCCGCTCGTTCAGGGTCCGGCGGGTTTCAGCC
The DNA here is from genome assembly GCF_002291445.1 of Brenneria goodwinii. Lineage (NCBI taxonomy): Bacteria > Pseudomonadati > Pseudomonadota > Gammaproteobacteria > Enterobacterales > Pectobacteriaceae > Brenneria > Brenneria goodwinii. The sequence continues at coordinate 4,240,658 of NZ_CP014137.1, forward strand.
AGATAGGCGTGACGAGCCTGCTCGCTTTCATACAGTGCGGCTTGAGCTTGCTGGAACTCAGCCCGTTGTGTGGCCAGGTCGCGTTCCAGTTCAATGCGTTCGCGCGTTTTATCCTGCACGCTATGACTGGACACAAAACCCTGCCCGGCCAACTGCAGGAAGTCTTGTTCCCGTTTTTGCACAATGGGTAGCGTGGTTTGCAGTTTGGTGATGAACGCGCGGGCGGTGACCACTTCGGCCTGACGTTGCTGTGTTTCCGCCGCCAGACGGGAAAGCTGGGCGCGGATGTCCTGCCATTGCGTCGTCAGTTGATATTGCGCAGCCTGGGCGTCGTTCTCATTCCAGTCATCGGGAATCTCTTTGCCCGGTAGCCGGGGGGCGCCTGCGGACGGATTATCAGAGAGCGCTTGCAGCAGAGTGCGGCTACGCAGCGCCTCGGATCGGGCGTTTTTGCGTACTTCCTGCAGGCTGATTTTATCGGCGCGGGCTTCGGTGGGGTCGAGCTCCACCAGCGGCTGGCCGATTTTAACGTGCTGGCCGTCATGCACCAGGATGCGGGTGACGACGCTATTCTGCAACGGTTGTACCACCTTGGTACGCTCACTGACGATAATTCGTCCCGGCGCCACGGCGACGATATCCACTTTGCCGAAAATGGCCCAGGCCACGGCGATCAGAAACAAGGCGATGAGCGTCCACGCCAGCCGCAACGGCGCGGGGTGTGTCGGCGTTTCCTGCAGGCTCAGGGCGGCGGGCAGAAAGGCGGCTTCGTCCGCCAGATGTCCGGGGCCGGCCAGTTCGTGGCGCATCGCCCAGCTTGCCGTCAGGATGGCGCGATACCGGGCAAGCAGTTCACTCGCCGGCCGCGCTTGTTGGGATTCATGGGATAGGCCGGACGTCATAGCAGGTTCTCTGATGCGGTACTGTTGGATGCGTGGGGAGCGGTACGAGTATGTCGGGCCGGTATTTCATCGCCGCCCTGATTATTTTGGATGGCCCACAGATGGGCATACAGCCCCCCGGACTTGCGGATCAATTCATCATGTGGACCAGCTTCCACGATACGGCCTTTATCCATCACGATAATACGGTCGGCCCGCCGTACCGCGCTGAGACGATGGGCGATGATAAGCACGGTGCGCCCCTGACAAATGGCGGCCATGTTGCGCTGAATGACGGCCTCGCTCTCATAATCCAGCGCGCTGGTGGCTTCGTCGAAAATAAGGATGCGTGGTTGAGCGAACAAGGTTCTGGCAATCGCGATGCGCTGGCGTTGCCCGCCGGAGAGGGTGCTGCCCTGTTCGGCGACGAGGGTGTCGTAGCCTTCCGTCAGTTCGCTGATGAATTCATGCGCGCCGGCCAGTTGCGCGGCGCGTATAACCCGTTCCAGCGGCGCGGCGGGGTCGGCAATGGCGATGTTTTCGCGTACGCTGCGGTTGAATAGCAAATTATCCTGTAGAACGACGCCGGTCTGGCGGCGCAACTGGGCGGCGTCGATCAGGCTGATGTCCAGCCCATCGATGAGTACGCGGCCCTGCTCGGGGGTATACAGGCGTTGCAATAACCGGGTCAGGGTGCTTTTGCCGGAGCCTGAACGTCCGACGATGCCGATGATTTCGCCCGGTCGGATATCCAGGCTGAGATCCTGAATAACGGGCGATGCTTCGGGTCGGTAGCGAAAGCCTATGTTTTCGAAACGGATACGTCCTTGCAGTCTGGGCAACTGTGCGGCATTGACGGGCGGGACTTCGGTGCGGGTATTGAGGATGTCGCCCAGCCGGGCCATCGAGATACCGGTTTGCTGGAAGTCCGTCCACAGCTGCGCCATGCGCATAATGGGTTGGGATACGCGCTGTGCGAACATATTAAAAGCGACGAATTGACCAACGGTAAGCGAACCGGTCATGACCAGATGAGCGCCATACCAAAGGGTGGCGGCGTTGACCAGTTTACCGATCAGGTTGACGCCTTCATGCGCCCAGGCGGCCAGGTTTTGGGTTTTGAAGCTGGCCGAGACATAGGCGGCCAGTTGGTTATCCCAGCGCCGGGCGAACGACGGCTCCAGCGCGGCGGCCTTAACGGTCTGGATGCCGGTGATGCTTTCCACCAGCATGGCCTGATTTTCCGCGCCCCGAGCGAATTTTTCATCGAGACGACGGCGCAGAATGGGAACAACCAACAGGCTCAGGCCGAAATAGAGCGGCAGACTGACCAGCACGATCAGCGTCAGCGGTACGCTGTAAAGCATCATTACGGCAATGAAGACGATGGAAAATAACGTGTCCAGCAGTACCGTCAGCGCATTGCCGGTGAGAAAGCTGCGGATGTTCTCCAGTTCGCGCACGCGCGCCACGGAGTCGCCCACGCGGCGCGCCAGAAAATAAGACAGCGGCAATTGCACCAGATGCCGATATAGCCGTGCGCCCAGCTCAACGTCGATGCGGCTGGTGGTGTGGCTGAAGACGTAGGATCTCAGGCCGTTGAGGATGCTCTCGAATACCATCACCACGACCAGCCCGACGATCAACACATCCAGCGTAGTAAGGCCGCGGTGTACCAGTACTTTGTCCATGACAACCTGGAAGAACAGCGGGCTGACCAGGGCGAACAGTTGCAGCATCAGCGAGATAAACAGCACCCGTCCCAGCAGCTTGCGGTATTTCACCATGCAGGGAATAAACCAGGAGAAGTCAAACCTGGCCATCTCTCCCGCCAGACTGGCGCGGCTGGTGATAAGAATCAGTTCGCCGGTCCACAGCGCGGCGAATGCCGCCAGCTCCATCACCTGCGGGCGGGAGCCGCCGTCCGCTTCCGCAGCGGCGAAGTCTTGCAGCAGCAGGCGCTTGCCGTCGCACTTCGCCAGCACCACGTAGCGCGCCGGGTGATCCGGTCGCCGTATTTTCGCCAGCGCGGGTAACGGCGTTAACGCAAGGCGCTGGACGCTGGTTTTGGTTGCTTTGGCTTTCAGCCCGATATGTTTCGCGGCCAGCAACAGGCTGGCCTCGTCGATGGCCGTATCGCCGGGCAGCGCCAGACTATGCGCCAGTGTGGCCGGGTCGGCGGCTATCTGGTGGAGCCGGGCGATGGCGCAAAGTGCGGTCAAATCGGAAGATACAGCGGTAGTGGCTTGGTGTTCTGTCATCGACAACGTCGCTCCTTGACGGTCTGAATTATTCGCTGGAACAGCGGGGAAACGGGCGCTTCCCCGCTAAAGGGTTACTGCCAGTTTGCCGCCAGCACCTGCTCGAACTGAGGGCGCTGTTCCGGCGTTAGCCGGATCTCTCCGCCTCTCGGCGCGCCGAATGCGGCCATGGCATCAATGAGGCTGTCCACATTGGCGGCGGCCAGCGATGCGCCTTCGGTTTGAATGCTGTCAAGGCGCTGACCGGCGTCGGTATACCAGTTTTGTACCACGACGCGATCGGGCGAACCGATGACATCGATCATCAGGTCGTTTTTATATCGCGACAGCCACAGAGCGTCGTTGGCGATACCCTCAAAACGCAGGACGTCGAAATCGGCGTCCGGCGTACCGGACTGATTCCTGATTACCGTCTGGTTTTCGCCGGCGGCGAAGACATAGGTATCGCTGCCGTCCCCGCCAATCAGAAGATCGTTGCCGCGTCCGCCGTACAGGGTGTCGTTGCCGCCTTCGCCTTTAATATAATCATTGCCGTTTTCGCCATAGATGACGTCATCGCCGCCGCGGCCCCAGGCCTGATCGTTGCCGTCGCCCAGCAGCATAGACTCGCTTTTATCTCGATAACCGACCAATTTATCGATGCCGTCGGTGCCGCGCCGCACCGTGCGTTTTTCCACCTCGGCCTGATTGAGCGAGGTGCCGTCGGCGAACACGATATGGTTCAGTTTGAAATGGTCGCTCATTCCCCGAAACCAGTTCTGTACGGTAATGGTATCGCCGTCGCCATACCCGATAATCAGATCGCTGTCGCGGTGCGTGAAGTCGAGATCGTCTGCCGTAATGCCGTCGCCGAAGCGCAGCGTGTCGCTGCTCGGCGTAACCTGGGGGAGAGCCATGTTGGTGCGGCACTCGATTAATAAATCCTGACCGTCTCCCCGTTCGAACAGGTAGGTGTCGTCGCCGTAGGAACCATAGAGGGTATCGTTGCCGCTGCCGCCATTCAGCGTATTGGCATAGCGGTATCTGCGGTGGCTGAGGGTTTCCAGCACGTCATCGCCCGCGCCGCCCAGCAACGTATCGGCTCCCTGACCGCGCAGGGTATCGTTGCCGTCGCCGCCGTCGAGCACGCCGGTGCCGAGCAGCGTATCGTTGCCCGCTTCGCCGTACAGTGTGTTGGCGCCTTCGCCGTCGTTTAAACTATCGTCGCCGTCGCCGCCATACAGGGCGTCATTGCCCTGGTTGCCGTAGAGCGTGTCATGGCCTGTGCCGCCCGCCAGCATGTCGTTGCCGCTGCCGCCATGGAGGATGTCATCGCCTTCGTCGCCATACAGCCGATCGTCGCCGCCCAGGCCGTAAATCGTATCGTTGCCCGCCAGTGTATTAATGACGTCGCCTTTATCGTCGCCGAATGCCGTATCGTCCCCGGTTGTACGCGATGCGGCGTTTAGCGCATCCAGCATCTGCTGCTGGCTCAGGCTGCCGCCGTCGATAAAATGGAGCCGCTCGATAGCGCCAGTGGCCACCGAGCCGTCGGCGTTGAAGAAATTGTCGATGCGCACCGAACCGGCGTTGCTGCCGTCGGCGTTTTTGACCTGGATATGGACCGTGGCGGCGTCTCGTGAGAATGTCAGATCGGTCTGGCTGATACCGTTGCCGAATAGAATTTGATCCATACCGCCGCGATCGGAGAGGGTATCGTCGCCCTGGTTGCGGAAGATATAGTAGCTGTCGTCTTTCCACTGTCCCTGGAGCCGGTCGTTGCCGTCGAAGCCAATAAAGGCGGACCCGGTATTCACGCCGGACAGATTATCGTCGCCCGTTGTGCCGAACAGGACGCTAGATTCAAAGAAGGGCGCCAGGCTGGCGTTGGCGTCGATAATCGCCTGGAAAGCGGCGTCGCGTCTGCTCCGGTAGCCGGGCGAATAGGCGCCCAGATCGGTCAGAATCGCCAATACGCCGGTGATACGTTCAACCCGGCTCTCGGCGTACAGCGCTTGCAGTTTGCTTTCCAGCGCGGCCCAGTCAACCGTAATGCTGTGCGCGTCGGAACCAAACGCCGAACGAATGCTATCCAGCTCTTCGACATAGTTGGTTTGCGCCTGGAGTTGCGCAGCGGTGAAGCGTTTGAACTTCTGATACTCCTCCTTGAGGATTGAGGCCGCTCCGGGAGGCGGATTGGCACTCTCTTTGCCCGAGTTCCATGCACTTACAAATGGGCGGCCGGTCAGACTTTCCAGCGCGACAAGCTGGCGCGCGTCCATATAATGACTGACTCCCCGCGAGTCGCGGCTATGGGGATCGACATCGGCAACCCCGGTCCAGCGGTAGATCAGGTCGTCAAGCAGAGCATCGCGGTCTGCGCCGTCTGCGGCCGCGGTATATTGGTTCAGCAGGTCTTTCAACCCAGGATCGAGTATTATCGCCTGGCGCAAATCGTGCACCTTGCCAAACCCTTTGGCGTTAGCCAGAGACAGTGACTCGATGGTCAGCTTGATATCGCCGCTGTTGATGCGGCGAGCGCTATCCACCTTGAACCACACATCCGCCGCGCTGGACGTTGTACCATCGCTCAGCGTCACGCTTGCCGTCTGACGGTGCTGGTGGCCGTGGGCATCGACGCGGCTGGAATTGTTGTAGTCGGTGCTGATGGCGGCCACGCCAGCGTCGGCAAGGCTTTGCAGCTCGCCTTTATCGCTGATGCCGTTGCCGTTAAGGTCGCGCCAGATTTGCAGGGTGGCGTAGGCGGCATCCTGCGCGTCGATGGCCTTGTCGCCGTTATCATCATACTCGGCCAGCGCCAGGAAGCCGTTGTCGGCCGTCTCGCCGTTGCTCAGTATGCTGTGGTTGCCGAACAGTTCGCCGCCGTTGCTGATGCGGCCGTCGCCGTTGCGATCGAGCGCCAGCAGTCCGTCGTCGGGGCTCACCCAGCCGGTCAGTTCGCTCAGCGCGTCACTATTGAAATCGAAATACGCCGCGCCGGTTTTCAGCGTTTCGATGCCGTCGCCATCCAGATCGATAACAATGGGCGAGGTAGCGTTTTCGGCCTTGCCGGTATCCGGCGCTTCATCCGGCTCGTCGTCGCTCAACACGATGTTCAGCGAGTTTTTATCCTTATCATAATTGCGAATGGTCAGGCTTCCGTTAACGGTCAGCGTACTGCCGTCCAGCACATACTCGTTGCCGCCGGCGTAATAAGTATTCTCGGGATCGTCTTCCTGGCGGGTGCCGCCGGTGAGGAGTTTGTTGTTGAAGTAAATACTTCCTTTATGATCCGAATCGAGAATGGTATCGCAGTCATCAACGAAATAAATATCGTTTCCGGCTTCGCCTTTTAGGATATCGTCACCCAGTCCGCCAATAAGAATATCATCGTGATGGGTTCCTTTGATGGTGTCATTTCCTGCTCCCCCCACATAAGCAACACCATTGTCGGCATAGTTCCCCAGGTGCCGGTGGTCGTCCAGATCTTCATTTTTTGCATCATAGCCCGTCATGACGTCGCTTTGCCGGCTGCCATAGAATATCGGCTTGTTATCGAACAGCGCCCGCGTTGAACCGGACGCGAACAGTTCATCCGTCAAGCTCTGGATTTCACTCAACAGGGATAACTTAGGCGTAAGGCTTTCGCGGGGTTTTGAGGCAACCGCCTGACGGTAACCCTCCGCATCCAGTGTCGTCAGGGGGCGATCCCCTGTAAAGTTAATGATAACCTTTCGCCCGATGCCGGAAGGATCGACGATCTCCTCAAGATAGCCGTTGCCCAGTCTGGCCAGCTTGTCTCCAGATTCGAAGTCGAAGTTTTCGGGGCCGCGGTTAAGGGGAGTAATGGCGAAGTTTTCTATCCGTCGGCTGCCATCTTTTTCAACGATAAAGCGGACGCGATCGTCAATCTCAAACGCCGTTGAGTTCCAGATATATACCCGTGCGGCATAGTCGTCGGTGTCGTCGCTGAAAGCCCACTGCTTCTGTACAATCCATTTTTCATCCACGTCAAGTAGGTCACGCATGTCTTGCTCGTTGTAGCTGCCGACAGGTAGATCGTCCGAGGCAAAAAATTTATTGATGATTTCAAAATCGGCGGGGGAGGTGAAGCGGCCAACCTCGGCCATGTAGTCGTTAATGTCTACTTCTGTAGAGGCTTCCGCCTTAGCCGCCTGTATTTCTTCAGCGGAGGCGCGGATAAGGCGCTCATCCAGCAGGTCGACGGGGCGTGACTTTGTGCCGTAGAGGTAAAGGTTGGTAATCTCTTCCGGGGTCAGTACGGGCATAGCATTTCTCCTTGTTTGCTATCGGGTCAGATTCCTGACCATGGATGACCGCAATTAGATATCGCGACAAATTCAGTAACCGTTTTTGATGCGCGCTGGTTGTTTGCATCCAGATAAAAGGTCTGGTACTTCACTTCGACAAAGCTGCTGATGCTACCCCATAGCCGATCTCCCAGCGTGATTTGGTAGCCCAAGCGCTCCTGAACATTGGTGATTCGGCAGCAGTCCGGGTTGGCCTGCCGGAAGTGAGCGATGTCTTTGTAGGGGAAGGGCGGCGTTGTAGCATTTGATAGCTCACGCGTTCCGCCATATAACGTGGAACGGTAATGTGCCTGCGTATTCCGGAGAGCGATGGTGATTTTTTCCTCGTCGGAAAGGCGCTTATAGGTCTCAAAGCAGAAGCCGAAATAATTGAGCGTCAGATGCATAATGATGGCAACCAGCGGGAAGAGCAGCAGTAAAAACAGCGCTTCCCGCAGTAGCTTCCAGATAGTCATGTTATTCACCCGCCTGTTTTTGGTGTGCGCTTAATGCCTGATTGACGGAGTTCGTCCTGGCGCGTTTTTTCCGGGTCAGTATCGGTATCATATTTTCTCTTTTGGGTTGTCTGGTCACCGATTCACCACGGCATGCCGCAGTTGTATATCACGACACGGTTAGTCACCGTCTGTGATGCGTGCCGGTTATCCGCATCCCGGTAAAACACCTTGTAAGTCACGTTAACCGCACTGCCTGCGCCGCCTGTCAAACGACTTTTTAGCGAGGCATAGTCACTGATCTGTTTCCAGGAAAGAATTTTGCAGCAATCCGGGTTAACGTCCCGGAAATGGGCGATATCGCGATAGTCGATCGGGTGTTCGGGCCGCTCTCTTTTGGTCCATTCCCTCCAGTAAGGCGAAGAGGTGTCGTTGCCCATATTTATCAATGGCGGGTAGGTCGCCAGTATATATCTGATGGCCGTGGTTATTTTCTCTTCACGGGAAAGCGGCCGCATGTTTTCGAAGCAGAAACCGGAAAAATTAAGCGCCAGGCACAGCAGGACGGTAACCGGGGTCGCATAAAGCAGAAAGATGAAGGTTTTTTTGACATTCAAACGCCTGAGCGCCAGCCGCAGGAGTACGGTGAACAGCATAGCTGCCATTAGAAATATAAGATGATTATTATTGGTCATGCTATTTATTCATCCTGAATAATTTGATGAGCGGTAGCCGTAAGTTCCATAGACAGATTGTGGGTAGCATTACCCGGTGTAAAAAGTAAATAAATATCGAAAAACATTCCCACAGTGAATTTGGTTACCGCACTAATGTTTATCTTTTAACTTTATGAATTACCTTTAACTGTTTGTTATTATGCTAATTAATTTATATTGAAATAATTTAATTTCGTACTAATGATTCCATTAGCGGATAGTTGCCAAACGATGAGAGCTATTTTATACATTGAAGCTCAATGTGCTTCAATGAAATTTTTGTGAACGTTTTTTATTTTTTCTGCCGAGTAAGAATGTTAATTGAGAATTATTGTAATGAATTAAAGTTATTATTGGTTCTGAGGACCAATTTATTGGTAACTTGCTCTGCGCTGGGAAGTGCCATAATTCTATCCTTGAAATAATATTGAATTTTGATTAAAAATCGTAATGTTAATTTTCACCTGTTGGGTGTATTTTTTATGTAAGAGATAAGCCTAAGGCATAACCGCAATTATTAACTTGATAATATATGTATTTAGAAAAAATTTCTTTATAAGTATTGTGTTTTTTATCTATATAGCGAATCTTATGTCGAAAATCGAACATACCATCGCCGATGCCATCCGTGCGTTCCCATAAATCGAAAACAGGTCCCTCGACCAATCCCCAAGTACGTTCGCAACAAGCCGGATTTTCTTTTATGAATGCCTCTTTGCTGTTGTACTGAATCAAAATGAAGCGTTGTTCCAATTCGTCAAAATCGTCAGAATTAATGCGTTCTGCTTTTCTTATCTCTAAATAATCATCAGTAATCTGATATTGCAGATACTTGGCGATAGCAATATCCAGCCGTTCCTGCGTGGTATAACGCTTTCCCATTCGTTGATTATCCCAGGTGCAGTAGCCGAGATAGTTACGTGTACTGGTATAGATCATTTCAATAATCGCAACAATCACCAGAGTGATAAACATTAGCAGTAATATTTTTAGGATGAATTTGATTACCGAGCTAACTTTTATTTTTGGTTTTTTGCTAATCACCTTGGTGTCCTGCTATTTATTATTTTGCTAATTAATTTACATTGAATTAGTTGGATGTCTATTCCATTGGCGGATAGTTGCCAAATGATGCGAGCTATTTTATACATTGAAGCGCAATGTGCTTCAATGAAATTTTTGTGAACAGTTTTTGTTTTTTCTGCCGAGTAAGAATGTTAATTGAGAATTATTGTAATGAATTAAAGTTATTATTGGTTCTGAGGACCAATTTATTGGTAACTTGCTTTGTGCTGGGAAGTGCCATGACTCTCTCCTTGAGATTATTTGGTTATAATTCAATTAATTTGTTTATTGGTTACAGTATTTAAAATATATAGCCACTAGCCACGGCGGGCATAACCGCAGTTGTTTACTTGATAATTTGTATCTTTGGACATAATTTCTTTATGGATGCCGGTTTTTTTATCTATATAGCGAATTTTATGCTGGAAAATAAACATGCCGTCGCCGATGCCATCCGCGCGCTCCCAAAATCCGAATTGTTCGCCCCATGTGGTGAGTTCACAACACTCTGGGTTTTCTTTCAGAAATTCTTCTTTGTTGCCGTAGGGTATCAAGGTAAAGCGATTTTCTAGATCTTCAAAGAAATTTCTTCTACGGCGGTTATTATTTTCAATAATCTCAATTTCAGAAAAATCAATAAAATTTTGATTTTTTAAATAATAATTGATAGCGATATCCAACCGTTCCTCAGTGGTAAACCGCTTCCCCATTCTTTCTTCATCCCAGGTACAATATCCTTGGTAGGTGCGGATGTTGCTATAGGTACTATCGATAAGCCAGAGAATCATAATGGTAATAAACATGGCCACGAAAATCTTTAGCATGAATTTTATTAGCGCGATAATTTTTATTTTTGGTTTTTTGCTAATCACCTTGGTGTCCTGCTATTTATTATTTTACTAATTAATTTACATTGAATTAGTTGGATGTCTATTCCATTGGCGGATAGTTGCCAAATGATGCGAGCTATTTTATACATTGAAGCTCAATACGCTTCAATGAAATTTTTGTGAACTGTTTTTAATTTTTTTCTGTTGAGTAAGAATGTTAATTGAAAATTATTGCAACGGATTAAAGTTGTTATTGATTCTGAGAACCAATTTATTGGTAACCTGCTCTGTGCTGGGAAGTGCCATAACTCTCTCCTTGAGGTGTTTGGTTCAAATAGGTTACAGATTAGTTAACTAATATAGGTTTTCTTTATTGCATTGAATTAACTGCTTGTATAACCGAAGTTATTAATCACGTAATACGTATTTTGAGATATTATTTCCTTACGGACGTTGGTTACTCTGTCGATATAGCGAATTTTATACTGATAAATAAATTTACTTCAAATACTATTTTTATAGTTTCTTTTTTATATAGGGTTTTATTTAGTTAGCCAGATAGTCATATTTTTATTTTCTGTTTTTTATATAAATAAATGCAGCTTGAAATATTGTATGGAAACGCTTCCTCTGCATCGCCGGTATAGATAACCCATTCCTCGCCGTCCGCAACGTTGAACCAGGCAGGCGCGTTCGGCGAAATCTGGAGCGCTTGTGCCGAGATAGATTTGGTTGAAGGTATAACTGCCGGGCGGGCCAGCGCTATTGTCTTCTGCTCGCTCCTTTTCGGCCTCTTGAAATCTATTGGCATAAGTTATGTTTATAGAAAGAAAAAAAATGGCGGAACCGCGTTAATGCGTATCATTTTGTTATAGGATACCCGAAAATCATCACACTCTTTTTTGGAACTCTGACAATGAATAAATCGCAATCTGGTCATGCCGATGAGCAAGGACTGCTGGAGCGTGTGTTTAAACTGACGCAGCACGGCACTACTGCGCGGACAGAAATGATCGCGGGCTTCACCACCTTTTTGACCATGGTGTATATCGTTTTTGTTAACCCGCAGATTTTAGGCGTGGCGGGCATGGATACCCAGGCGGTGTTTGTCACTACCTGCCTGATTGCCGCCTTTGGCAGTATCTTTATGGGGCTGCTGGCTAATTTGCCGGTTGCGCTGGCGCCGGCCATGGGCCTGAACGCCTTTTTCGCTTTTGCCGTCGTCGGGGCGATGGGGCTTCCATGGCAGGTGGCGATGGGGGCGGTTTTCTGGGGCGCAGTCGGTTTCCTGCTGCTGACCATCTTCCAGATCCGTTACTGGATGATTGCCAATATACCGGTGAGTTTGCGATTGGGGATCGCCAGCGGTATCGGCCTGTTTATTGCCATGATGGGGCTGAAGAACGCCGGCATTATCGTTTCCAACCCCGAAACGCTGGTTACCGTGGGTAATTTAACCTCACACAGCGTGTTGCTGGGGGCGCTGGGCTTCTTCATTATTGCGGCGCTCGCTTCGCGAAGCATTCATGCGGCGGTGCTGATTTCCATCGTGATTACCACATCTATCGGCTTGCTGTTGGGTGACGTTAAGTTCAACGGCTTTTTCTCCATGCCGCCGAGCGTGACTTCCGTGGTCGGGCAGGTTGATTTGGCGGGCGCGCTGAATCTGGGGCTTTCCGGCGTTATCTTTTCCTTCATGCTGGTCAACCTGTTCGACTCGTCCGGTACGTTGATTGGGGTCACGGATAAAGCCGGCCTGGTGGATGCGCGCGGTAAGTTTCCCCGTATGAAACAGGCGCTGTATGTGGATAGTATCAGCTCGGTCGCCGGGGCGTTTATCGGCACTTCTTCGGTTACCGCCTATATCGAAAGTTCTTCCGGCGTGTCCGTCGGCGGGCGTACCGGGTTGACCGCCGTCGTCGTCGGGCTGTTGTTCCTGCTGGTTATTTTCCTGTCGCCGCTGGCCGGTATGGTGCCGGCTTATGCCGCCGCGGGCGCGCTGATTTACGTGGGCGTGTTGATGACATCAAGCCTGGCGCGGGTGAAGTGGGATGATTTGACCGAAGCCGTTCCAGCCTTTATTACGGCGGTGATGATGCCGTTCAGTTTCTCTATCACCGAAGGGATTGCCCTGGGCTTCATCTCTTACTGCGTGATGAAGCTGGCAACGGGGCGCTGGCGCGAGATTAGCCCTTGTGTGGTGGTGGTTGCGCTGTTGTTCCTGCTAAAGATTATCTTTATCGACGCGCATTAATTTCATGATGCTCCGGGGTATTCGCCCCGGAGTTCTGTATTGGTCATCAGTCTGAACATCTCAATTTACGTCACCGAACGGGGTTACTGAGGTATCACCGATGTCGGTTTTTCCGCCGTGTGGCTGGTGAGCTTCATGTAGCGCAAGGACTGGCGTTGCTGATGCACGATTTCACCGCTTTTCTTCATGCCCGCGTCCGTCGTGTAGGTCCACATAATCAACCGGTTAAGCGTTGGAACATGGGCACATGCCCAGGCCAGATAATCATCGATGTCGCTCATCACCTCAACGGCGGGAAGGCAGTTGGAGCGCAGCCGTCCGGAGGCGGGGTGGAGTTGCAGATTTTCTGCACGGTACTCATTCGATCTGGGTATTTTCATCAGGGAATGACGAATGGTGCACAGTTGCGTGGCGGCCTCCAGCGGATCGTGCTGCGCCTCAATCCAGGCTTTTTCAGCCAGAGTCTGCGGCTGCATATCGGCCGGCGCCTGGCTGTTTGACCGGACATGAACGATCTCGATATCTATGCCGACGCTGCCCTCTTCGCTCAGCACAATAGCAATGGTATTGCCGGCATAACCCAGGCTGAAACTCGGCAGATTAGGATCGGCGAAATAGGGACGTCCGTCCGGGGAAACAAGCAGCTTAGGGAGTAGCGGATAGCCGAAAAAATAGAACATCATCTCAGCTAACAACACCCGGCTTTTCAAATAGCGTTCGCGACGTTTAGCCGAAAACCCGTCTGTTGATGAAATCAGTTCATCCGGCAATCTCTGTAGATTGGGAGGCGCTTCCGTGCTGGTCCACCTGACGAAATGGCAGGACATTGTTCACTCCGTGATGATGATGAAAACAGAATGTCCCGCATGAGACATGCTTAAAAAGGGAACGCTTACTCTTTCACGCCGTGGTGTTAATTACCCGTTTCTTCCGGGCATCGCCTCTTGGGGGTCCACTCGACGGCTGTTTTCCTGCATTTTGAAATCCATTGAATCATAGACGCATATTATCAGACAAAAATATGATCTAAAGAAAAATAAGTGGATAAATCGGCGATTATCGTTTGTTAATCACAATTATCTTCCGAATTTCTATTTTTTATTGAAAAATAACATATACAGGGAATCGTCCGTATCGCCGCGGAGACCGCCCATCTGGTAACCCATTCTCCGGCTTTTTCTAACGCTATCTTCGATACGATGCGTTGCCTGTCGCGGCGTTATATCGGGATGCGGAAGAGTACGATATCCATCGTCATCGATAACGATGAAAGTCCGGTTGATTTGAACCGGTACGCGGTTGTGGAGCGCAAGCGCCAATGGCCTGCGGTGTTGAACGGCAGTCAAACGCCGCTAGCGGTATTATCGGTATTCATGCCGAACGGCGTGTCGACAGTTTAACGCTGAAGGTTGCAGACCAAGGATCCGGATTACGCTATTGCTTCCTGCAAGGCGGTATGCCCGATTATTTATCTGAATAGGTTTCCTGCGCCGCTAATATCGCTGTCAGATTTTCCTCTATCCAGTCCGCCAGGATTTTGACTCGCTCGCTGGCCTCTTTGCCCAGCGGCGTCAGGCAGTATTCAACATGCGGCGGCACTGCTTCCCTTGTATAGCCTGCTTCGTCTCTGACGCCCGATTCTGGAAACAGAGAATGACCACAAATCAGGCGAAAAATCGGCCGCCTATGTACGGGGTTATTGTTAATAAAATCTTATCTTTATCGAATTGAAAAGCGTTCTGTGAAATTTAACTCTATGAGCAAGAAAATGGATTTTTATTTATTTTTTTATAAAAAAATCAATGTGTTGTTTCTTTTTTGGCTTACGTATTTCGTCTGGTTTAGGTTACGCGGGAACAATATAAAACAAAAATAAACATAAATAAACTACATCATTTAGGAAAGCTGATATACAGTTGGAAAAAATGACGAAGATAATCGCTATCCCCATTAGAGGATATTTTTAGTTCTGTTTTTTATAAAGTTATTCAGGTATAAATATTGATTTCATTAATCAGAGCGAAATAGATTTCAGGTACGAAACCGACGATAAAAATATAATTCAATTAGCCAACAAACTTGAGGGCTTGACGATGAAGAGAAAAATCATTCGCTTGATTTTTGGTTCTATTATATCCGTATTTATACTTTGCATTGCCAATCAATTTGATTTTTTTTATTTGAATCAAGATATTTCAATCGCTATTATTGTAATCGCCTCAATGATTGCAACCGACTTAATATTATCCATGATGGATTTTTTCTATAAAAAAGAGGGTTAAGGAATGTTAAAAGATATTCATGAGTTAAACGTTCAAGAAATCGCCTTTATTTCCGGCGGTAATGCGAACTCCGCTTATGAAGGAGGCTGTTCGAGAGCAGCGGCAAGAGGCGCCATGACAGGGGCGATGGCCGGCGCCGGCGCCGGTTTGATTCGCGGCGCGGTTGGCGGTGTTGGCGGCGGGCCTGCGGGAGTTGCTCTTGGAGGTCTTTCCGGTGCGGCAGAAGGCGGCGTCTATGGCGCCGTTACTGGCGGTATTACAGGTTTCGTCGGATGCAGGGCGGATCGCAGCAGTCATAATGGCGGTGGAAATAACTCCTGTAGCAGCAGTCGTTCATCAAAAGGCAGCTCATGCGGCAGTTCTATGGGCGGTCAATGCAGCAGGTAAAATTAAACATATCACTGAGTTCGTGAGAAGGATTTACTCTCCGCTTTTTCAGTGTGTTTTATCTTAATAAAAGGTGACTATTAGTAATAGTCACCTTTTATTAAGATAAGGAAAAAATCGATGTTTTTATCCATCATATAAAATAAAAAATTAATATTTTTTGATATCAAAACTATCATCGTTAAAAACGATTTCATACCGCTGAATAATATCCAGTCGTTAAACATATATTTCACTCAAAGGATAATAATGCTTTTTAGGCAGGAAGCTGTAGATTACAGAAAAAATCTTTGGTCAGGCAAGGCTCTTCTGGCGCCCGGTATTCCAGCATGGTTGGTTTCAACGTTTACTCTCCTTTTCTTTATTTGTTTTATAACGTTCCTTATTTTCGGCACCTACACCCGCCGGATAAATGTTACGGGTGAACTTATTTCTTCTCCGCGTGCCGTTACCGTGTTTTCAGCTCAGCAGGGATTTGTGATCAGCCAGTTGGTCAATCCCGGAGATAGGGTGACAAAAGGCCAGGCGCTTTATCAGATCGATGTCAGCCGCACCACTACCTCTGGCGTTGTCAGTAAGAAACAGCGGGAAGATATTGAAAGGCAAATAAGCGCCATTGACAGGATTATCGAGAAAATTAGAGAAAACAAAGAAGTTACGCTGAACATGCTGAAACAGCAGCAAATCAGTTACAAAACGGCTCTGCAACATTCGTCTGACGTTTTGAAAAAAGCGGAAGAGGGGCTGAGGATAATGAAGGAAAACATGGAGAACTACAAAGTTTATCAACGCAAAGGGCTGATAAATAAAGATCAAATGACTAGCCAGGCCTCTCTATATTATCAGCAGCAGAACGATCTGCTCGGACTCAGCGGTCAGAATGAACAGAATGCCCTGCAGGTGCTCACCTTGCAGGGGAACATTCGGACCCAAGAAGCTGATTTTGACAACCAGATATATCAGTTGGAAATTCAGAAAAACGATCTGACCCGACAAATTACCGATGTCGATGCCGGTAGCATTTTGGTGGTCAGTTCACCGGTTGACGGCAGGATTGATTCACTGAGCGTAACCCCCGGACAGATGATCGGTACGGGGGATAGCCTGCTGCAAATCATACCCGGCGATACGCGAAGCTATGTGCTGGTGCTTTGGGTGCCGGATAGCGCCGTTCCTTATCTTTCTCCGGGCGATCGCCTCAACATCCGCTACGATGCCTTTCCCGCGGAAAGGTTTGGCCAGTTTCCCGGCAAAATTCTTTTTGTCTCCAGTACGCCGGCATCCCTTCAGGAAATGGCTACCTACCCTGGGGCACCCGGTAGAACGGCGGATAAACCACAGACCTGGTACAAAGTGGTTGTCAGTCCGCAGAGTAGCCAGTTCCGCTATCGGGGTAAACAGCTGGAGGCGGAGAATGGAATGAAAGCCACCAGTACGCTGTTTCTTGAGAACCGGACGTTGTATCAGTGGTTGTTGTCGCCTCTCTATGACATCAGCACCAGCGCGCAAGGGCCAGTCAATGGAAAATAATATGCTGGAACGGTTGCGCAACAGGCTCGATTTTTCATTCCTACGCCGAGTACCGGTGCAGCTACAGACCGAGGCAGCGGAATGTGGCCTGGCTTGCTTGGCGATGGTCTGCGGTTTCTATGGAAAACAGATTGATCTGCTTAGTTTGCGGCAGGATTTTGGCGTATCTTCGCGGGGCACCTCGTTGGCGACGCTGATGCAGCTTGCCCATAACCTAAGCCTGTCTACCCGGCCCTTGTCGCTGGATATCGAACACTTAACCGCTATTCGCAAGCCCTGCATCCTTCACTGGGATTTCAATCATTTTGTTGTGCTGGTCAGTGCTGCGGCGGATAAGGTTGTCATCCACGATCCGGCTGTGGGCAGGTGCGTTATCGCCAGGAAAGAACTCTCGGACCATTTTACCGGTGTGGCGTTGGAGCTGTGGCCGGACACAGGATTCATTCCTGAAGTTCGCAAACAACGGATAAAAACCGGAGAGCTGATACGAAATATCAGCGGATTCAAAAGCGCCCTGCTGAAAATATTTTGCCTGTCTCTGGTTATCGAATTCATCAGCCTGCTGATGCCTGTAGGGACCCAGTTGGTTATGGACCATGCCGTCCCCGCCGGAGATAAGGGGTTGCTGGTGCTGATATGTATGGGATTGTTTGTGCTTGTCCTGTTGCAGGCCGGTATCAGCATGTTCAGAAGTTGGACTACCTTGGTGATGAGTACGATCATCGATATTCAGTGGAAGGACGGGCTGTTTCGGCATTTGATGAAGCTGCCGCTATCCTGGTTTGAAAAACGGAAAATAGGCGATATCCAGTCCCGCTTCGGTTCACTGGATGTATTGCGGGCCACTTTTACCCAGAATATAACCGGTATGGTCATAGACAGCATCATGGCGACCGGCGCTTTGATTCTACTGGTGCTTTATGGCGGCGTCCTGGTCTGGGTCGTGGTGGGGTTCACCTTTGTGTTCGTGTTGCTGCGGATTGCTACCTATTCCCGCTACAGGCAGGCATCGGAGGAGTTGCTGATAAAGAGCGCGCGGGCTGGTTCCTGCTTTACGGAAACCTTGTATGGTATTGCGACGATCCGTGCCCAAGATTTGGCGGAACAGCGGCGGTATAATTGGCTGAATCTGGTGACGGATACCGCTAATACATCGATCGGCCTTTCCCGGTTCGATATGTTATTCAGCATTATCAGCACATTTATTGGCGCCTGTGACAACGTATTCATTTTGTGGCTGGGGATCTCCTTCGTGATGGACCAGCATATGACCATCGGCGCATTTGTGGCTTTCAGCTCATACCGCGGTATTTTTTCCGATCGGGTACTGTCACTTACCGGCGTATTTCTGCAATTGCGGATGCTGTCGTTGCATAATGAACGAATTACTGACATAGCGCTGACGCCGCCAGAGCCTACGATGCCCGAAAAGTCCTTTTTCCCTTCCGGCAACGCGCTTTCTCTTGAGGCGCAAGGGCTAAGTTTCCGATACGACAAACAATCCCCCTTTATATTTAGCGGACTTGATCTTACGGTAGCGGCAGGGGAAAGTGTTGCCGTTACAGGTCCGTCCGGCGCGGGAAAGACGACGCTAATGAAGCTTCTCGGCGGACTGACTGAACCCACCGAGGGCAGAATTCTGGTCGATGGCCGGGATATACACTCCATCGGTGTGAACAATTACCGCCGGGCCGTAGCCTGCATTTTGCAAGAAGACCGTTTGTTTGCAGGATCCCTGCGTGAAAACATCACGGGGTTTAGCCGGGAAGTCGATGATGAGTGGCTGGAAACTTGCGCCCGGCTTAGCCATATCCATGACGATATCATGGCTCTGCCGATGGGCTACGAGACGCTGACGGGCGAACTAGGCGAGGGGCTTTCCGGCGGACAGCGGCAGCGGATTTTTATTGCAAGAGCGTTGTACCGCAGGCCAGGGATACTCTTTATGGATGAGGCGACCAGCCATCTTGATGAGCGTAATGAGGCACTGATCAATCATGCCATCGCCGGTCTTAGTATTACGCGGGTCATCATTGCACATCGCCAGTCAACTATCCGATCGGCGGATCGCATCATCACCCTCGGCGATACGGAAGAAATTTAAGAAATACGACGGAAAGAAGGAAAGCAATGAACGCGTGCCGTCAGTCTACGGCGCTGGTTTCCAGTACATCAGCCGATCTTCGCTCAAGATTTCTCTGGGGAAGTTTCCTGTGCCGCTAATATCGCAGCCAGATTTTCCTCTATCCAGTCCGCCAGGATTTTGACCCGCTCGCTGACCTCTTTGCCCAGCGGCGTCAGACTGTATTCAACATGCGGCGGCACCACCGGGTATGAGGTTCTCAGGATAAAACCATCGCTTTCCAGCCATTGCAGCGTCTGCGCCAGCATCCGCTCGCTGACGCCGCCGATTTTGCGCCGCAGTTGACTGAAGCGAAGCGTTCCATCCAATAATGCCACTAAAATCAGCACGCCCCAACGGCTGGTTACGTGGTTAAGTATCTGGC
This sequence comes from Brenneria goodwinii, assembly GCF_002291445.1. Lineage (NCBI taxonomy): Bacteria > Pseudomonadati > Pseudomonadota > Gammaproteobacteria > Enterobacterales > Pectobacteriaceae > Brenneria > Brenneria goodwinii. The sequence goes on from NZ_CP014137.1 coordinate 4,260,115, forward strand.
GGGAAGGACATTTTTCAGCGAACAGATTTCCCTGCAACGGTATAACGGACAATAACGAGGCGGCTTTTACTTTTTCCGGCATGAAACTTACCTTTGTGTGCGTACTTACTTAAAGTTAGTTTATTGTCTATTCTACCTGTCAATGACGGTCAAAAAAAGGAGCTTAATGATGATTGCTGTTACAGGTATCTCTGGTCAGTTGGGGCGTTTAGTTATTGAACAGTTGCTGGAAAAAGTCCCCGCGGGTGAAATCCTGGGATTGGTGCGGGATGTCGCCAAGGTTGCTGATTTAGCCGCCCGCGGTATCCAGGTGAAAGCCGCGGATTACACTCAGCCAGAGTCGCTGATCGCCGCGTTGCAGGGGGTGGATAAACTGTTGCTGATTTCCTCCAGCGAAGTGGGTAAACGCGTGGCGCAACATCGTAATGTGATTGAGGCGGCGGTGCAGGCCAAGGTCAAACTCTTGGCGTATACCAGCATTCTGCATGCCGATCGCTCGCCGTTGGGTCTGGCGAAAGAGCATCGTGAAACCGAGAGCCTCATCAGCGCCTCGGGCTTGCCTTATGTGCTGTTGCGCAATGGCTGGTACACGGAAAACTATGCCGCCAGCATACCGGCTGCCTTGCAGCATGGCGTTTTTATCGGTAGCGCCGGCGAGGGAAAAATCGCCTCAGCCACGCGGGCTGACTATGCCGCCGCCGCCGTTGCCGTGCTGACGCAGGATAATCAGGCCGGTAAGGTTTATGAACTGGCGGGCGATGAGCCGTACACCCTGACGGAATTGGCGGCTGAAATCAGCCTTCATTCTGGTAAAACGGTTAGCTACCAGAATTTGCCCGAAGCGGAATTCAGCGCGGCGCTGGTGGCGGCGGGTTTACCCCCGGTTATCGCCGATATGATTGCCGACTCCGATGTCGGCGCATCCAAGGGCGGTTTATTTGACGACGGCCATCAATTGAGCCGGTTGATCGGGCGCTCAACCACACCGTTGGCGGCCGTGGTGAAGTCGGTAATTAAGTAAGCTGAATACCGGTTACGCAAGACGGGTTATCATGGGGCGCCGGCGTTATTTTACGCCAGCGCCCCATTATCCTGGCGATCCAGGCACAAGTCCCTTCTATGCTGATTCCCGCTAAATGCGGGAGGTGCGGTTCTGCGGCGAAAAACGGCTTTCGGCGTCGTGCGCGAAACCGGAAACTAATAGCGCTCACCCTCGCCAAATGCGCCGTCCAGCAGGCAAATTTGCGCCGCGAAGGCGGCGGCGTTTTTCAGGCTGTCCGATAACGATCTCCCCGCCAGGTGCGCCAGTAAAAACGCGGTGATAAATGCATCGCCAGCGCCGAGCGTGTCTCGCGCCGCCACCTGTTGCGGCGGCTGTTCCAGCCAATGTTGACCGTCAAATAATACGGCGCCTTGCGCGCCGCGGGTAGCGATGGCGTAACGGCTCCCCTGGCGATGAGCGTCAAGCAGAATCCGCCGCGTCTCCTCCAGGCTGCGTTCGGCGCAGGAGAAAAACGCGTAATCCAGCAGCGGGCATAAAGCCAGAGCGGCCTCAACGTCGAAATCATCGGAAAAGTCATACGACAGGCGGCCCGGCAATACGCTCAGCGCGGGCAACTGCTTATCCAGATAGCTGTAAGCGCCGGTGTGCAGCAACGCGAACTGACTCAACCAGGCAATGTCCGTTACGGCGAAATCCATCGATATCCGTTGCCGAATGCCGCCCGCATTGGAGCCAAGGAAAATCCGTTCGCCCTGTTTAATGGTCAGGTCGGCATAGCCGTTTTCACCAGCCGCCACGCGGCAGTGAGACGTATCAATGTTGCGGGCGGCCAGCGCGCGTTGTACATGCGAACCGTTGTCGTCATCGCCAAACACGCCGAGGTAGGCGGCCTGGGCGCCAAGCATTTCCGCGTAGACGCTGAAATTAAGCGCATTGCCGCCCGGATAACGAATATGCGTGTGCGTGTAACGATCAACAACGTTATCGCCGATACCCAGTACTTTCATCATAGCGTCCTTAATAGGCGACTTTCCCCATATAGCGGCGTGTTTCCAACGGGTGTTGCCGCACCAGGGCCAGCGCGGCGCGGTATTCGCACATCACGCTATAGAACAGCACCGGGTTGAAATAGTCCACCACCGGCGCCGGAATAACGCTCAGGCCGAGTTCTTTGGCATCAACGATTTCTACTTTATCGCCATACTGCGCCAGAAAATGGACGGCGCGCTCGTCAAGCGGACGCGTACGGCCTTCATTCACCATCACAATCCACGGCGTGTTTCTATTGGTTACTTCAAAGGGGCCGTGGAAAAACTCGCCGCTGTGAATTGATGCGGCATTGAGCCACTGCATTTCCATTAACGAACAGATAGCGAAACCATAGGCGTGGCCGTAAGAGGCGCCGCTGGAAAGCACATAGAACAGCGATTCATTACGATACCGGTCGGCAAATTCGGCGCAGCGTTGTTGTACCTGCATTCGTGCGCGGGCGATGACGCCATCGATCTGCGCCATCCCGCTCTGGAAATCCGCATAGCCGCTGAACCCTTCGCTTTGCGCTAACGCCTCGACACACAGATTGAGGATCAGCGCCATCGGGTTGGCGACCACCTGGCTGTCGTTGCCCCAAGCATAGAGAATATTACTGTCGGACCAGGCAATCAGCTCGGCCTCGGCATTATGGGTCAGGGTAATGGTGGTACTGCTGTGCTGCTGCGCCAGTTTCGCCGCCGCGACCGATTCCGGCGTATTGCCGCCGTGGGAACAGACAATGGTCAGGGAATTTTTCCCCAGCGTTTTTGGCGCCGCGTGGACGAATTCATTGGCCGTCATCATAAAGCTGTGCAGCGTGGCGGACTCGCAGTTAAGAAAGTAGTGTGCGGGATACATATCCACCAGCGATCCGCCGCAGGCGACAAGAAAGATCTGACGCAGGCCGCCTGCCGGATGAAAACGGTTTTCCATTAACGAAGTGATGATTGCCGCGGTATTCATGAATTAGTCGCCATACACATTGAAATTAAAGTATTTTTTCGCCAGTCGGTCGTAGGTGCCGTCGCGGCGGATTTCGGCAATCGCCTCATTGAGTTGATCGCGCAGTTTGTCGTTCTGCTTATTGACGCCGATACCGGTGCCCGGTCCGAAAATCACGTCATCCTTTACTTGCGGTTCTATCAGAGCAAAGTTTTTACCCTGGGGCTTGCTGAGCAGGGACTCGGTAACCACGGTCGCATCGTCCAGCGTGGCGTCAAGCCTTCCCACGATCATATCGGCATAGACGTCATCGGCGCTGGGGTAGGCGATCACTTCCACGCCGTGGCTTTGCCAGTGTTTTTTGGCGTAAGACTCAAATACCGAGCCTTGCTGCACCCCCAGGCGTTTTCCTTTCAGCGATTCGACTGTGGGTTTTAAACCGCTGGACACCGGGGCGACGAGAAAAGCGGGCGTGTTGAATAACTTGTCGGTAAAGTCGATGGCCTTTTTGCGCTCGTCGGTAATCGACAGAGAGGAGAGAATAGCGTCGAACTTGCGCGCATGCAGCGCAGGGATCAGGCCGTCAAAGCTGCTTTCCACCCATACGCATTTGGCGTTGAGTTTGGCGCACAGCGCGTTGCCGATATCAATATCGAAACCCTGCAATGAACCATCCGCCGCTTTTGATTCAAACGGCGGGAACGTGGGGTCCGTTCCGAAGCGGATCTGCTGTTCAGCGTGAACGTTTAAAGGCAGCCACGGCAACGCGAGGCCAAGCAATAAAAGAGAAAGCGCTTTTTTCATTATTTGCTCCACATTAGTAATGTGTACCATAAAATATACCATGATAGATATACTCACCGACTTAGCTAAAGGCAAGGGGTTGTTTATTTTTTTCTTTTTATAATAATTAGTTATGGCATTATGGTCTGATTTTTATCCTGGCTGTTTGTCATCGTAGCGGCGGTTTTTTGCTGGCTAATCAGACATTCATCGGTATACTTGGTACAAAATTTAGCGATGCTGAGTGAATAAAAATAGACCATGACGGAGATCGGCGAAATAAAACGGCGCCCGCGCAAAGCCTATTTGCAGGCCCGGCAATCTTTGCTGGCGCTATTGGCGACGCCGGAATACAACCAGGGCGATCAAATTCCCGCCGAGCGCGAGCTGGCGGCGCTTTTGCATATCAGCCGGATGACGCTGAGAAAAATTCTTGATGAACTTGTTGCTCAGGGCGTGCTGGAACGGCGCGGCAATCAGGGCACCTGGCTTACGGCCGCCGCCATCGAGCGTCCGTTAACTCAGGCGATAGAACAAGGCATCAGCAAAATCATCGAACATAACGGCGCGGTGCCCAGCAGCCGCCTGATCTACTTTCAGGATGCGGCCGCCAGCGAGCGTATCGCCCGCTTATTGCAGATAGAAACCGGCGCGCCTTTGCTGATGATAAAACGCCTGCGGCTGGCTGATGGCGTACCATTCTGCCTTGAAACCAGCTATCTGCCGCGCCGGCGCGTGCCGGATTTAAGCGCGCCGATGCTCGAAGCCAACGGCTCCTTGTACCGCCTGTTGGCCGAGCGCTACCACATTCAGGGGATCGCGGATGAGGGAACGATTCGGGTTGGCGTAATGAGCGAGGAAGAACAGGCGCTTCTGAACGCGCCGCCAGACAGTCCGGCGCTGGTGTACCGCGGGGTTATTTCCGATCGCCTGAATCAACCGGTGGAATATCTGGTGTCGGTCAATCATCCGCAGCGTGTGACGTTTCGCATCAGCCATAATGCCGTCGGACAGACGGATGTGAATGCTAACGTTCGCTAGCGGTCAATGGTTGGTTGGCCGCCAACGGTACGATTTACTTACGCCATAGCCGTAAACTGTTGCCTGATCTTGGGCGCCGCTCTCCGCCCGTAGCCAAATCCTCATTAATATATATTTCATATTGTGGTAAAAATCTCCCATAAGAATCACGTGTGATATCCTGCCTTTTATCAAATAGATGAAAAAATCTACGACGGCTCCGAACTTACTCACAAAAGGTGATCGCTTGAGCTTGTTTGAATTGCTTGCCGGATGCGCCCATTTATTGGCGGCCATCACACTGCTTTTGGCTAACGTTTTTCCAGACACTCCCTTGCTGGCGATTGCCATGGGCGCCACGGTGCTGGCGACTTTATTACGGTTTAATGCCCTCTCGCTGCTGGCTCGGGGATTTTGTCTGGGCGCTATCGCGGCTTTTGCGTGGGTGGCCTGGCGCTATCCTCTGCAACTGCACGTTATGGTTCAAGCGCTGGCGCAAGGGGTAGCGTTTTCATGCCTGTTGATCGTTCTGGGGCTGTTGCGTTATCCGGTGAGCCGCTCCGGCACCGTGCGCGAGGCGGCCGGATATCTGCTCTCTTTTCCCATCAGCCGCCGCTATGCGGCGGTTAATGCGGGCAGCCATTTTCTTAGCCTGCTATTTAACGTCGGCATCATTCCGCTGATTGCCGACCAATTGGGGAGCGCCAAAGATAAACCGGCCGAAGGTGAAGACCGCATCATGCTGCTGGCGGGGATGCGCGGCGCGGTTCTGATGACCATCTGGTCGCCGATGGGGCTGGGTTTTGCCATTGTCACTACCGCGCTGACGGCGCTGAACGCGACGTATTTTATTGCCGCCGCGTTCGCTTCGGCGATGCTGATTATGATCGTCACCTGCCTGTGGGCGATGCGCTACGAAGACGCGGAAGCGGATACTCACGCCCCCGGCGCGGGATCGGCCGGCTCCGCGCGCACGCTGCTTGGCGTGCTGCTGGCCTGCGCGGCGCTGCTGGCGGCTGTGATCGGTATCCATATCTGGTTACAATGGTCGTTCGTGGTTTCGACGGTGCTGGTGCTTCCGCTGTTCGCGCTGGCCTGGCTATGCCTGGAACGGTCATCTCCCCGCGCCGGCCTGGTTCAGGATGCCCAGCATATTTTTAGAAACATCGGCTCTATGCGGATGGAAAGCGCCATTTTCCTTTCGGCCAATGTGATTGGCGCGGCCATCTCGTTGACCATCCAGCAGCAGCCGGGGTGGCAGGAGCTGCAGTCTGCCCATTTCCCCGCGTTGGCGGTGTTGTTGGCCTGTTTGCTGATTGTTCCGCTGGCTGGCGGCCTGTTCATCCCCCACTCGATTTTCGTGGTGTTGCTGGCCCAGATATTCGGCGCCAGCGAATTGGGGATGGCGCACCCGATGTCATTGGCTTTGGCCCTGACCTTTGGCTGGGCGATGGCCATCGCCATATCGCCCATTAGCGCCATGTCTTTACTGACCGGCGCGCTGTGCGGGGTGAAGCCGCAAAAAGTCGGCTTGCTATGGAACCGCAGCTTCGTTGGGCTGATGTTCGTCGTTTCCGCCGCCATAATCGGCGTGTCTTATAGCTATGGATGGTAATCCTGGTTGGCCCGCCTGAGTCACTTATTTTAGGAGTCTTTCCGTGAAACTCTTCGATGCCGAAGCTACGGCCAAACTACTTCCTTACGATCGTCTGGTTGACGCACTGGATCTGATGACGCAACAAGCCCTGAACGGGCAGGCGCAAGCGCCGGTGCGCCAGAGCGTGCCCGCCCAGGACGGCGGCGTACTGCTGATGATGCCGGCCTCCGATAGCCAACACCTGTGCGTAAAACTGCTTACCGTACACGCGGGCAATCCAAATCGCGGCTTGCCGGCGATTCAGGGCGAACTGGTGCTGATGCGCGCCGATACCGGCCAACGCCTGCTGTCGCTGGATGCGCCGACGGTCACCGCGCGGCGCACGGCGGCGCTCTCGCTGCTGGGCGCGCGCAAATTGGCTCATCCGGATGCCGATACCCTGCTGCTGATTGGTTCCGGCGTACAGGCCAGGGAACATATTCAGGCTTTTGCCCAGCAGTGGCCGTTACGCCGGGTTCGTATTTTGTCCCAGCGTCTGCCGCGCGCCGCGGCTCTGGCGGACTATGTGCGCGAGCATCTGGGGCTGGATGCGGAAGCGATCGAGGCGGTGGATGAACGTGAAGCGCAGGCCGGGCTGATCGTTTCGGCAACCACCAGCCGTACGCCGGTGCTTTCGGTTCGGGTGCCGAATGACAGCACCATTATCGCTGTCGGCGCTTATCAGCCGGAGATGGCGGAGATCGCGCCGGCGGTGGTGCATAGCTGCGATCTGTTCGTCGATACGCTGGAAGGCGCCCGGGAAGAGGCGGGCGATCTGATGCAGGCCGGCATCGAGTGGGGCCGCGTCGGGGAAATTGGCGGTATCGTCAACCCGCGTCCTCGTCAGGGGCGTCCGGTGATGTTTAAAACCGTTGGCACCGCGTTATGGGATCTGGCCGCGGCGAAGCTGGCGGCGGAGATGGCCGGCTTAAGCTGATTTCTTTGTGGCGTTTGCGCATGACGCATGGCGAACGGTTCGTTCGGATCGATGTTAAATCCGGCGGACGAAAGAAGAGCGGGCATAAAAAAGGGCTCGCCGGTTGCGGCAAGCCCTCGCGCGGTTGATTGAGCGATTATTTCATGCAGCTAGCGCATGACTTCTGCTGAATCTGTTGGAAGAAATCATTGCCTTTATCATCCACCAGAATAAACGCCGGGAAGTTTTCCACTTCAATTTTCCAGATGGCTTCCATGCCCAGTTCCGGATATTCCACGCATTCCAGGCTCTTGATGCTCTGCTGAGCCAATACCGCGGCCGGGCCGCCGATACTGCCCAGATAGAATCCGCCGTGTTTATGGCAGGCGTCCGTCACCTGCTGGCTGCGGTTGCCTTTGGCCAGCATAATCATGCTGCCGCCGTGGGATTGCAGCAGATCGACATAGGAGTCCATGCGTCCCGCGGTGGTTGGGCCCAGCGAACCGGAAGCATACCCCGCCGGCGTTTTGGCCGGACCTGCGTAGTAGATCGGGTGATCCTTAACGTACTGCGGCAGGCCTTCGCCGTTATCGATACGCTCTTTCAGCTTCGCATGGGCGATATCGCGGCCCACGATAATGGTTCCGGTCAGGGACAGGCGGGTGGATACCGGGTATTGGGACAGCTGGGCGAGAATTTCCTTCATCGGGCGGTTCAGGTCGATATGCACCACTTCGCCTTCGCCCTGCTGGCGCAGGGATTCGGGAATATAGCGCGCAGGATTGTGTTCCAGTTTTTCAATCCAGATGCCTTCGCGGTTGATTTTGGCTTTGATGTTGCGGTCCGCGGAGCAGGACACGCCCATGCCGACCGGGCAGGATGCTCCGTGGCGCGGCAGGCGAATCACCCGGATATCGTGAGCGAAATATTTACCGCCGAACTGCGCGCCCAGCCCCAGGTTCTGCGCTTCGGCCATCAGTTCCTGCTCCAGTTGTACGTCCCGGAATGCCTGGCCGTGTTCGTTCCCTTCGGTCGGCAGGCCGTCGTAGTATTTGGCGGACGCCAGTTTTACCGTCTTCAGGGTGCTTTCCGCGGAGGTGCCGCCAATCACAAAAGCAATATGGTACGGCGGGCAAGCCGCGGTACCCAGGGTACGCATTTTCTCCACCAGATAGTTTTTCAGCTTGCCGGGGTTAAGCAGCGCCTTGGTTTCCTGATAGAGATAGGTTTTGTTGGCGGATCCGCCGCCTTTGGCCACGCACAGGAATTTATATTCATCGCCATCCACGCTGTAGAGGTCGATTTGCGCGGGCAGGTTGGTGCCGGTATTCACCTCTTTGTACATATCCAGCGCGACATTCTGGGAATAGCGCAGATTGTCTTCGGTATAGGTGTTATACACGCCGCGAGCCAGCGCTGCTTCATCATCGCCGCCGGTCCAGACGCGTTGCCCTTTTTTCCCCATGATAATGGCGGTGCCGGTATCCTGGCAGGTCGGCAAGATGCCTTTGGCGGCGATTTCCGAGTTTCTCAGAAACTGCAACGCAACATACTTGTCGTTTTCGCTGGCTTCGGGATCGTGCAGGATAGATGCGACCTGTTGCTGGTGGGCGGGACGCAGCATAAACGCGGCATCGTGAAAGGCCTGCTGGGCCAGCAGTGTCAACGCTTCGGGAGCGACTTTAAGTACCGGCTGACCTTCAAACTCGCTTACCGAGACGTGTTCGCTGCTTAGCAGGTAATACTCCGTCTCATCTTTGGCGAGGGGGAAAGGAGCCTGATAATGGAAAGGTTTGTTCGACATTTTTTCTCACTTAATTAGTTATTGCCGCTGTTATCGGGTATCAGCAAAAAATATTATTGCGGCATATTGTTCGGTACGGCGTTTGCCAGCCCGGCGCAATGGCGGCTGGCGACCTGTTATCAGAACATCATCAACATCCACGGGTAACCGATAACCAGCAAGGCAACCAGGAAAATTGCGCCGAAAATGGTGCCCAGACGCCAATAGTCCGCTGCCGGCAGGTAGCCGCTGCCATAGTAAATCGGGCTTGGGCCGGTGCCGTAAGGGGTGATAATCCCCATGATACCCAACGACGTTACCATCAATAGGCAGAATACCTGCATGTTCATGCCCGGGATGGTGGAGGCGATGGTCAGCATGGCGGGCAACAGCGCGGTGGTGTGGGCGGTGGTGCTGGCAAACAGATAGTGCAACAGGTAAAAAGCGACCAACAGTACGACGGTCGCCGTGCCGGGGGAGATACCGCCCAGCAATATGCCGCCTTCTTTACCCAGCCAGCCGATAAATCCGGTGGCGGACAGGCCGTCGGCCAATGCCACCAGCGTGCCGAACCAGACGAAGGTATTCCACGCGGCCTTGTTGCCGGTAATGTCGCTCCATTCCAGTACGCCGGTCCACAACATCAGGCTGATTACCAGCAGGGCGGCCAGCGCCGGTTCGATCCAGTTGGCGGCGAAAATCCACATCACCAGCGCACAGCAGACGAACACCAGCAGGAGAATTTCATTACGAGACAGTTTGCCGAGTTTTTCCAGCTCCTGGCTGGCCCAACGCGGCACTTCATCGTTGAATTTCACTTCAGGCGGATAAAGCCAGTAAGCCAGCAGCGGCATGGCCAGGATCAGCAGGATACCCAGCGGCAGGAAGGCGATAAACCAGGTTCCCCAAGAAATGTTAATGCCCACCGTGCTTTTGACTAACGCCAGCGCCAACAGGTTTGGCGCGAGCGCCGACAAGAACATGGAGCTGGTGATGCAGGCGGCGGTAATCGCCACCCACATCAGATAGGAACCGATCTTGCGGGAACTGGGATCATTGGGCTTGGAGCCGTACAACGGCGGCAGGTTGGCGATAATCGGGTAGATCGTACCGCCGCTGCGCGCGGTGTTGGAGGGCGTAAACGGCGCCAGAAGCAAGTCGGCGAAGGTGATGGCGTAACCCAGCGTCAGGCTGCGGCGACCGAGGTATTTCACCAGAATCAGCGCCAGACGGCGGCCAAACTGGGTTTTATCGTAGCCTGCGGCGAACATGAATGCGCCGAAGATCAGCCAAACGGTTGAGTTGCCGAACCCGCTCACCGCCCACTTAAAAGATTGCCCGGCGAGGTTGAAGCCGGGATCGGCCAATTGCTCCGGGCTGAATAGTAACCACTGGCTGCCCAGGGCGATGATGACTAATCCTGTCAGGCCGATCACTGCGCCCGGCAGCGGTTCGAATATCAAGCCGACAATCACGCCGACAAATATGGCGAAGAAGTGCCATGAATAGGGCTGTAATCCATCGGGTGCCGGAGTTAATAGCAATAAGACGGTAATTGCTATCGTCGCCAATATATATTTTAGATTGCTTTTCTGCTTCCCGCATGAGGCTTTTTTAGCCATTTGTGGGGTTTCACTTTTCGCTATTACGTTCATTTCGTTTGTCTATTAAGTAGTTAAGAATATTTTTGGTACGGATAAATATTATGCTTTATTTAGTTTTTTAAATTTATATGGTTATTTAACAATGACATTTTGAATGTTATATTGTCGCCATTTTTCGCATATAAATTATCCAATCCGTAGGATGACCATAATTTATATAATGCGTTTTTCGTATTTATAGCCGTTGATCTCGATCAATAAAATCACTGTGGCGTATCGATTTCGGCAGGTAAGAAATTCCGGTTTTTGTATTTTATTTTTTATTATATTTATCCGTTTTTTTATTTTTCAGGCATTGTTTATACGTAAGTAAATATGTCATTAGGTTTCTTATGGGTATTGGCAGGATAACCTTTCCATAAGTATTGCTTTTAACATCTCAGTAGTGGCGCGGCTTGTAGGGGTGTTAGTGGGTAAACTTTAATTATTTTTTATCTTGGTAAATGAAAAGTTATTTTAATTTAACACAATGTGATCTTTTCTTTTTAAAAGTAATGATGTCTTGGTAAAACGAGTAAATTGGTACTTGGCAAATAGTTAAATAAGTAAATTTAATGATTTTTAAACTAAATATAAAGTTATATTGATAGCATGACATCGGCTATGAATTAAAACCAATAAATAATAAACCGATAACGGATTCAGAGAATATTTATAATTTGGAGTTGATTATTATGAACAGTAACGATCGCATACTGAGTCCCTTTACTTTGCCCAATGGCACCCAGGTAAAAAACCGACTTCTGATGGCGCCGATGACAACCTGCACCGGTTTTTATGACGGCTCCGTCACGAATGAATTAGTGGAATATTATCGGGCTCGCGCCGGTAATATCGGTACTGTTGTTGTTGAGTGTTGTTTTATTGATGATCAAGGCCTGGCATTCCCTGGGGCCATTGGCATTGATAATGACAATAAAATTTCTGGTCTGGCAAAAGTCGCTGAAGCGATCAAAACCAAAGGTTCAAAAGCGATTCTGCAAATCTATCACGGCGGTAGGATGGTCGAGCCTAAACTGATTGGCGGCCAGTCTCCCGTCGGGCCGAGCGCTATCGCCGCGCCCCGTGACGGCGCGCCGACGCCGACGGCCTTAACCGCCGACGAAGTGGAAGGCATGATCGCTAAATTTGGCGAAGGCGTGCGTCGCGCCATTGAGGCCGGATTTGACGGCGTGGAAATCCACGGCGCCAACACCTATCTGATTCAGCAATTCTACTCGCCGAACTCCAACCAGCGTGACGATGAGTGGGGCGGCAGCCGTGACAACCGGGCTAAATTCCCGCTCGCGGTTCTGGACATCACCCACAAGATGGCGCGCAAGTACGCGGACGCTTCCTTCATCATCGGCTACCGCTTCTCGCCGGAGGAAATAGAAGAGCCCGGTATTCGCTTTGACGACACCATGTATCTGCTGGAAAAGCTGGCCGAACGCGGGCTGGATTATCTGCACTTCTCCATGGGTTATACCCTGCGCCCGTCGATCGTCGATACCCTCGATCCCACGCCATTGATCGATAAATATGTCGCCATGCGTTCCGAGACGCTGGCGAAAGTTCCGGTGATGGGCGTAGGCGGGGTGGTTAACAAAGAAGATATCGAGCTGGCGCTGGAACACGGTTACGACATGGTCGCCGTTGGGAAAGCCTGCATCGCGTATCCGGACTGGATCGACCGCATCGCCAGGGATGAGAGAATTGAACTGTTCATCGACAACACCAAGCGTGAAGATCTGATCATTCCGGAACCGCTGTGGCGTTTCTCGCTGGTTGACGCGATGATCCGCGACATGAGCCTATCGTCGAAAAAATTTAAGCCCGGCGTATTCCAGGAAAAAGCGCAGGATGATGCCAACGAACTGGTCATCAACGTTAGTCTTGAAACCGATCGCATCGCCGACATCGCGCTGGACGCCAGTTCCAATCTGGATGTCTCTTTCACGACCAGTTTCGAGGTCATTCGCTCGCGTATTCTGGACGCCAACAGCCCGCATGTGGATGCCGTTACCGGCGCCACGGCGCAAAGCGAAGCGGTGAAAAAAGCGGTTTCCAAAGCATTGGCAAAATCCTGCAAGGCGCAGATTCTGGAAGAAGGCGGTAACCCAGCCACGCCGCAACGCTATGATGTCGTGGTGGTGGGCAGCGGCGGCGCCGGTCTGGCCGCGGCGATTCAAGCCAGTGACGAAGGCGCCAGCGTATTGATTATTGAGAAGATGCCAAGCATTGGCGGCAACACCATCAAGGCCTCCGTCGGTATGAATGCGGCGGAAACCCGTTTCCAGAAAATAAAAGGCATTGTCGACAGCAAAGAGCTGTTTTATCAGGAATCCCTGAAGGGCGGTAAAAACAAAAATAATCCGGAGCTGCTGGCGTGCTTTGTCGAAAATGCGCCGCTGGCCGTGGAATGGCTGGCGGATCACGGTATTGAGCTGAACGATATCACCATCACCGGCGGGATGAGTATCGACCGTACTCACCGTCCGGCGGATCGTTCGGCCGTCGGTGGTTTTCTGATTAGCGGGCTGACGAAGAACATCAATAAACGCAATATTGATGTGATGCTGGATACTTCCGTTACCGATATTCTCTATGAAGCCGGTGCGGTAACCGGCGTCCGCGCCGTCAATGACGAGGGCGAAACTCTGACAATCCTGGCCGGAAGCGTCATTGTCGCCAGCGGCGGCTTCAGCGCCAACCGGGATATGGTTGTGCAGTATCGTTCGGATCTGGACGGTTTCGTCACCACCAACCATAAAGGCGCGACGGGCGACGGTATCGCTATTCTGGAGAAAATTGGGGCCGGTACGGTCGATATGGGCGAAATCCAGATCCACCCGACCGTAGAACAGACCACTTCTTATCTGGTTTCCGAATCAATTCGTGGCGGCGGCGCGATCCTGGTGAATCAGGAAGGCAAACGCTTCTTCAACGAAATGGAAACTCGCGACAAGGTTTCAGCGCAGATTATCAGTTTGCCGGAGAAATACGCTTACGTAGTCTTCGATGAGCAGATAAGAATGAAAAACAAGGCGGCGGACGAGTATATTGCGCGCGGGTTTGTCATCAGCGCCGATTCTCCGCGTGAGCTGGCCGACAAGCTGGATATGGACCTCCACGCTTTCCTGGCAACGCTGGAACGCTACAATGTGTTTGTTGATAAGCAGAATGACGAAGATTTCGGCCGTAAGACCGCCTTGCGTCAGCCTATCAACCAGGGACCGTTCTACGCTATCCGCATTGCTCCCGGGGTTCACCACACCATGGGCGGCGTTACGATTAACCCCGATGCCGCGGTGCTGGATGATCAACAACGGGTCATTCCGGGCGCCTATGCCGCCGGTGAGGTTGTCGGCGGGATCCACGGCGGTAACCGTATCGGCGGCAATGCCGTCGCCGATATCATTATCTTCGGTATTCTGGCAGGCCGTCATGCCGCCGCTCACGCCCTGCGGTAACCGATACCGACCTGAGCTTCGGGTAGCCGAGGCTCAGGGCTCATGATCCTATAATTTTCAGGTGCTCCGCTATGCCGCCAGACGATCGTGTATATGCCTATTCCGCTGTTTTGATGGGGTCACCCATTCTTCTTAAGCTGTTCGGGCATGATGAAAGTCTGGCTTCACAGGTCTTCAGGCTGATAAAACAGCAGGAAAACCGGCTGACGGTTAACCGGGCTCCTTCCGAAGTGATGAATATTAATCATGCGGCGGGCGCGCATCCGGTGGCGGTTAGCCCGCCGGTGTTTAATCTGATCAAACGCGCCAAAGCGGTGAGCCTGCTGGACGATAGCTGTTTTAACTTCGCTATCGGCCCGCTGGTTAAACGCTGGAAAATCGGCTTTCACGGCGACAGCGTTCCCCCCGCCGATGAATTGCGGACTTTGTTGGCGCTGACGGATCCCAGAGACGTGATCCTCAATGAACAGGATGGTTCGGTCTTTCTGCAAAAAGCCGGGATGGAGATCGATCTGGGGGCGATAGCCAAAGGATACATCGCCGATCTGGTCAGGGATTTTCTGCACCAGCGGCAGATTCATCATGCGTTGATCAATCTGGGCGGCAACGTACAGACGCTCGGCGTGCCGCAAAACAGCGGGTTGGACTCCTGGGCGGTTGGCCTGAAAAAACCGTTTTCCAATCCTGAAGCGCTGATTGGCGTTATCAACGTGAAAAATAAATCGGTTGTCACATCCGGTATTTACGAACGTTACTTTGAGCTGGACGGCCGCTGCTATCACCACATCCTCGATCCCAAAACCGGCTACCCGCGGGATAACGAGCTGCTAAGCGTCACGATTATTTCCGACGACTCCATCGACGGCGATATCTATACCACGCTGCTCTACGGCATGGGCGTGGAAAACGGCCTCGCCTATCTATCCGGGCTTCCTCATATTGAAGCCATTTTTGTCACCAGAGACAGGCAGGTTATTCTTTCTTCGCAGCGCCAGTTTACCTTTACCCTATTGGATAACGGTTATCACATGGCGTAATAACCTAACCGTCAGGACGTTTTCCTTCCGTTGCTGATATATTATCACTTTGATAAAGTTAATTTTTCTGGTCTTCTGCATTGGTAAAAATCGACGGCTTCAGCGTATTCTCGCTTTCCCGTATTCATCAGGGCGCTGCGGATGAATTGGAAGCCGCTTTTTATCAATACCTGACCGGATGCAGGATTTCGTTGGAGATGACTGCCGCCGATTGCTGATAAATTTAAGGTGCTAAATCCAAACTCACACAGTGTTCGGCAGGCTTCGCTGCAATATCCGCGCTTCCAATATGCCCGTCCCAGCCAGTAACCAATACCGGCTTTTTGGCGATTAATACCCATCAGCGAGATGGCGCCTATCAGGCTTTGATTCGCCCTAAGCGTGACGGCGAATGCGGCCAGCGTCCCGTTTTCCCAGCCGGGACGATGAGAGGCAATCCATTCCTGCGCCAGCAACGGTGGGTAGGGATGAGGAATATGCGCGGTTACATCGGCAATCTGCGGGTCATTTACCAGTTGATGAACCCGGTCGGCATCATCGGGTTGGAACGGTCTAAGAATAAGTCTCGGTGTTTCAAGGTTCGGCTGTAGCATGATTCTCTCCATGATAATGACTAAAACCGTCACGAATTAAACGTTATCGCGTGTCTATAACCGTCAGGACGACCGTCATCATGGCGAAGATCATGTTTTCCACGCTTAAGGGGCTAAAGCAGGCAGTTCTTCAAGATAACTTTTTAGCGCCGCCTGACTTTGGCTGAGTATCTCCATTTTATGCTGGATTTTTTCCAGTTCCATCTGCAAGGCTGGCCGCACGCGGGGGCAGGGCTGGAAGCGTTTGTTATCGCGGCTTATGCAAGGCAGCACGATACGTATGGTGCCGAGCGTCAAACCCGCTTCGCTCAGGGCCGCTATACGTTCCACGATCGTGACATCGTTTTCACTATATTCCCGGTAGCCTGATTCCCGGCGCTGTGGATTAAGCAGTCCTTGTTCCTCGTAATAGCGCAGCATTCTTACGCTTACGCCGGTTTGCCGCGAATCGATTGTGCGAAATGACGCACGCCCCGTTCGAAGTCAGCCCGCTTATCGTACACGGCATCTTCCATTACCCTATTTTATACGGATACCGGCCTAACCTTCGCCAGCGAGTTGAAAGAACGGTCATCGGCTCCCGGCGCTCGCCATAGGTCCATTTTACCTTCGACAAAGGAACAATTATGAGCACTAACGAGAAGAAAGTCGCCATCGTCACGGGCGCCTCGCGGGGAATCGGCCGGGCTGCGGCTGAGCGGCTTGCCAGGGACGGCTTCGCCGTCATCATCAACTATGCCAGCAGCGATGCCGCAGCCAGGGAGGCGGTGAATGCCATTACGGCTACCGGCGGCGACGTGAAGGCTTTCAAAGCGGACATCGCAAATGAGACGCAGGTCGAGGCGCTCTTCGACTTCACCGAGCAGGAATTCGGCGGCGTGGACGTCACCGTGAACTGCGCGGGCATCATGATTACCAAACCCGTCGTCGATTTCACCGTGGAAGAGTTCGACCGGATGCACGCGATCAACGTCCGCGGAACCTTCCTCGTATCGCGCGAAGCGGCTCGGCGGATGCGCGCGGGAGGCGCCATCATCAACATTTCAACGGCGGCCGAACGTCAGGCGATGCCGGCCTATGGCCCCTATGCCATGTCGAAGGACGCGGTCGAGGGGCTGAACCTTATCCTCGCCCGCGAGCTCAAAGGCCGCGATATCACCGTCAACACGGTCGGCCCCGGTCCCGTGGCTACCGAGCTGTTCCTCAATGGCAAGGATGAAGCGCTTGTCGAGCGGATCGCCAGCTTCAATCCTTTTAATCGCATTGGGCAACCGCCTGAGATTGCTGAAGTGATCTCGTTCCTCGCAGGCTCCGCCCGCTGGATCAATGGACAGACGATCTATGTGAACGGCGGCATGAACTGATCCTCGCTTCCCTGAGTCGATTGCGGGCTTCGTTCACTCTAATTGTACGGACAGCCGTACAGCCTATTCGATTTAGGCCGTATTGTCGGATATATTGGCGCATGATAGATTAAAAAAAGCACTAAAGCGGTAAGCGTGGATTCCCGGACTGGACGGGAGACGAGACTTTCGGTGGCGATCATGAAATCAGTACCAAACCTCAAAGACGCGAGCGATCTCATCGCCGTCGTGGAAGCCGGCGGCTTCCGGGGCGCCGCGCTGGTGCGGCACTCAAGCGCCTCTTCCCTCAGCGATTCGATCCGCCGGCTGGAAGCCGACCTTGGAATACGATTGCTCAATCGTACCACCCGCAGCGTCACGCCTACCGAGGCCGGCGCCAGGCTGATCGAACGTTTGAAGCCGGCATTCTCAGAGATCGAAGCGGCCTTCAACGACCTGAAGGACGAGGCCAACCGCCCGCTTGGCACGCTAAAGCTAAACGTGCCCGTTCCCATTGCCCGCCATGTTCTGCCCGGCATCGCCACGGGATTTCTCGAACGGTTTCCCTGCATCCGCCTGGATGTTGTCATGGAGAATGACTTCAGCGATGTGATCGGTCGTGGGTTCGACGCCGGTGTTCGCTATGAGGAGCGAATCGCCAAGGACATGATCGCCGTCCCTATCGGGCCAAGGCGTCAGCGCTTTGTGGCTGCGGCGTCGGCGTCCTATATCGAAACGTTCGGCTTGCCCGATCACCCGCGGACATTGCTGGTTCAGCATCGTCTCATTGGTAACCGGTTTCCCAGCGGAGCCATATGGCCCTGGGCGTTCGAGCGTGATGACGAGCTGCTGCGCATTATGCCGGATGGCCCCCTGATTTCCAGTTCCATCGATCTTCAACTCGCTTGCGCCGTCTCCGGCGCGGGTATCATCTATACCTTCGAGGATTTTTTGCGCCCGTATCTCGAATCCGGAGAGCTTGTGCCGCTGCTAGAAGAGTGGTGGCAGGAATTCGACGGTCCTTACCTGTATTACCCCAGCCGGCGACACATGCCATCGCCCTTGCGCGCCTTCGTTGACTATATCAAGGAGCTGAACGCCGGGGAGAAACCGTAAGCGCCGACAGCCGCGTCCCATTAGGCGACCGGGCTGCCCGGTCGCTATCCCGATCCGAGCACGCAAAAAGAGAGGCCCAGCCATGACCGTATCCCGTGATGCCGTATTTCCTGCCGGGCGACAAGCCCTGTACGAACGCAACCGCTATTCACCGGCCGTCCGCTCGAACGGTTTTCTTTTCGTCTCGGGCCAGGTCGGCAGCCGGGATGATGGCTCGCCGGAGCCAGAACTGGAAGCGCAGATCCGGCGTGCCTTCGATAACCTGAACTCGGTGCTTGAGGCTGGCGGTTGCACTTTCGATGACGTAGTCGATGTCACCGTGTTTCTTGTCGATCCTCAGTCCACGCTCGATACCGTCTGGAAGGTGCTGCCGGAGTTCTGGGGCGATGTGCCATACCCAACTCTGACGGGGGTCGGCGTCACCTGGCTTTATGGCTTCCAATTCGAGATCAAGGTGGTCGCGCGCCTGCCTGAAGGTACGAAATAAGCCACAGTGCTATTAAAGGTCTTCCCGATCTTAGGCGCTTGTGGTGAAACAAGATGCAGGGACGTCATACCCTGCGCCTTATTTATCGATCCAACTCTACCGAATACGCAATGTCCTTCTGCGCGTCGAGAGCCGCGAGCCGCTGCTGGAGCGCCGCATGGATATTGTCGAAGGCGGATGCTCCGAGCGTCAGACGCAACGGCGTCGTACCCGTATCGATCATTTCGATCATCCGATCGACCACTTTGTCCGCATCGCCAGTGACGGCGAACGCGCCCGAATCAATGCCGCGCTGCACGTCGCCGGCAGGCGTGCCGTCGTAGACCGGCGGCATGGCGGGACGAACCAGGCCGGCCTTGAAATTGGTGGCGGTCGGCCCCGGCTCCACGAGGGTGAAGGTGATGCCGAAGGGTTCCAGCTCCTTGGCCATCGTCTCGACGAAGCCTTCGATCCCCCATTTGGTGGCGTGGTAGAGGCTGAACCCTGGATAGGCGATCTGACCCCCTTCCGAGGAGATTTGTAGCACGCGCCCGCCGCCCTGATTGCGCAAGTGCGCGATCGCGGCGCGGATGAGCGTGATGGAGCCGATGAGGTTCGTATCGATGATCTGGCGAATTTGTTCGTCAGGCACGGCTTCCGCCGGACCGAGGATGCCATAACCGGCATTGGACACGATGACATCGATGCGGCCGAGAGCGGCAAAGGCGCGATCGGTCACGGTACGCACCGCGTCCGCATCGGTCACGTCGAGCTTGGCGACCCACAGCCTGTCACCGTAAGTCGCGACGAGATCGTCGAGTGAATCAAGACGGCGCACCGTGGCGGCCACTCGATCGCCGCGGGCGAGCAGACGTTCGGTGAGAAGGCGGCCGAGACCGGCCGATGTTCCGGTAATGAACCAGGTTTTGCTCATGACAGACTCCAAAATGAGAAATAGGTGGGTGACAGGATTAGATCATAGGGTCATATCATTGTTGCGATAAGAGTGAATTAACCACATGGGTTGGTGTATAAAAACTACCAATGAGCAAACCGACGCTAGCTGATCTCAAAGCCTTCATGGCGGTCGCCGAGCACCGCAGCTTTCGGCGTGCCGCCGATTTGCTGGGGATCGCCCGCCCCTCCGTGAGCCATACCATTCAGAATCTGGAAAATAGCCTGGGAGTTCGCCTGTTTCACCGGACGACGCGCAGCGTGTCCCTGACCGAAGCAGGGCAGCGCCTGCTAGGCCGCCTCGATCCGCTGATGCGCGATCTCGATGCGGCGTTGGAGGAGGTCACCGGCGAACAAGGGAATCTGCAAGGCCAACTGCGCATCAATGGCAATGATGCCGCGATCGGCCTGCTACTGCGGACGGTGGTGCCGGAATTTCTGGCGCGCTATCCCAGCGTCGAGTTGGATCTCGTCGCTGAGGGACGCCTGGTGGATATTGTTGAACAGGGGTTCGACGCGGGTATCCGCTTGCGCGAAGCCGTACCCAAGGACATGGTGGCGATCCCCCTCGGGCCGGACATCCGCTTTCTGGCGGTGGCCTCGCCACGCTACCTGGCCGCACGGCCCGCACCGGAAGTGCCCGATGCGCTTACCCAGCACCAGTGCATCCGGCAGCGTCTGCCCAGCGGCAAGCGCTACCGCTGGGAGTTCAGCAAGCGGGGACAGATGATGGAGATCGACGTGCCCGGTACGCTGACGCTCGACAGCAGCCCGTTGATGCTGGAAGCCGCCATCAAGGGTCTTGGCATCGCCTACATGCCCGAACCCTATGCCCGCGCCGCGCTGGAGGATGGGCGTCTGGTGAGCGTATTGGAAGATTGGTGTCCCCGGATACCGGGGCTGTCGCTGTATTTTCCCGGCCATCGCCACGTTCCGGCGACCCTGCGGGCCTTGATCGATACGATCCAAGCGCTGCGCCATCAATTCGACGACCTGGCTCCGTCGACGCCTCTGCGCAAATCCTCGCCCGCCGTCAAACCACGCTGAGAGGTGCGGCGTGTCACGCGGGCCTGTGTGTATCCGGCGCAATTTGCCGTCTCGTCTGGTAGGCATGCCTGACCGGAGGCATGCCGAATATCCGGGCATAGTCGCGACTGAATTGACAAGGGCTTTCATCACCGACCAGGAAGCCAGCGCTGACGGCATCCGCGGCATCACTCACCATCAGCATAACAAGGCGCTATGCGGGAGCGGTGGAAGTGAGTGGACGCTTAAAGACGCAGCGTTCGATACAGAAGCTGGAATTTTGTTTTATCTGTTTGATTTATCATTATGTTTGTTGGTGCGTTTTTGTGCGATGGGCACATTTATGGACACAAAAAACATATTATGGATAACACATTGAATTTAAATAACAATATGATATTCCTATCACTATTGATTACGCTATCTGCCCCAGTGGAAGTGCGTTTAACTCAGAATGGGCATTCTGCCAGGCATAATAGTATTGGCCCAGTAATGATATGAACCGTTCATTAGTGGGTCGGTTCAATTAAATGACCATCTCATGCACGATCTCCTCCTGAATTCTGCTGTGCCAACCAGCTTTTACCCGCCGGCGTAAGTCGATACCTTTGTCGACTGCTTCTGGGTTTGTCCGGAATCGTCATTTCTATGAATCTACCCGCCAGCGCTGGGAGAAGATAGGTATTGCGGAAGTGATCTTCATGTTTCAATCCCAGAGCGGCCTGGATGTCCGACCGCTTCATTTCCCCTTGTATTACCATTAGTAACCGCAACACTTCCCCGGTGACTTCCCCGGTGACTTCCCCGGTGACTTCCCCGGTGACTGCTTCTGTCAGTGGTCGCCGGATAACCACGCGGAACTGGTTAGCCGCTACATCGTCGATAAGATCGATGGCTGGCCAATCCTGCAATGCGCGGGGAATACCGGTGCCTAAGCCGCGGTAGGGCAGGATATGTACGGCATGCTCGGTCAGCGTGGGATTACGCCGGTTAGTGGCACCGCGACGAATGGCCTCGGTGCTCAGGCTGTCGGGCAGGTGGCCGGGACTGATGATTTCCACCCGATCGGCGAATACCATCAGACGGATAGACGCGCTGGTGAAGTAGTCTCGGTGAATCAACGCATTGACCAACAACTCTTCCAGCGCCTGTTCCGGAATTTCCAGTTGCCCTAGCGTATTAAAGCCTCGTCCGGCCTGTACATGGCGTAGGTTGCGGCGAATAAAGGCAAAGCTGCGCTGGTATTGCTCCAGCAATGTGCCGCCGATGTCTTCGCTGTCCAGATAGCGGGTATCGTGCAGTGCTGTACCGGGGAAAGCGACGGCTTTGACTTCGAAAGCGGGCCGCCAGCGCTGCGGGTGGTGACCGAATAACAACAATCCGGTCAGATTTAGCTCGCGGCCATCGCTCAGGCTGAGGTTTTGCAGCAGTTGTTCCAACGGTTGTCCGGCAAACTCCACATCCTGACCGTAGCGGCGATTGAAATAGTTATGGAAAGCCTTGCCATTGATATCTGTTGGCGACGTACCGGCTATTGGCACCACATCTGCGTAGACCAAGCCGGCAAGTTGGAACATGCGCTGCATCTCTTCGCGAGCTGTCACATGGCGCTTATCCGCTCCCTGTTTGACCCAAATACGGCCCTGGTGATCCACATAGGGTTTGGCAAGGCCATCGGGTACGCTGATCACCATTACGATGCCGTTGGCCGTCTGCACATTTTCAGTGAGAGGATGTACAGGCGGACGCGTGTGCTGCGAAGCGGCATTGCTTAGCAACTGATTCAGACGTCGCACTGCGCTAGCATCCAACCCCAATACCGAGCCATCATCCGCTACGCCGATAAATAACCGGCCGCCGCCACTGTTGGAAAAAGCCGCCAACTCAGCGGCCATACTGTCAGCGTTGGTGGCGTCGCGTTTGAACTGGCGGCGGCTGTCTTCGCCGAGAGCCAGTTGGTGCAGGAGTTCGGCTTCGGTCATTGGCAATATAATCCTTATTGGGTGAACAATTCGCTGGTGCTGCGAATCGTCTGGTGGATGTTGAGATCGGAAAAATGATCTTGTCCGGCAAAATGGATGTAGCTCTAAGCGAGGCAAATTATATCGGACCTTGCCCACTATTCGCATGCGGTCGGTATCGGTTGTGTAATCAACGTCAATGTATCAAATCCCGGACATAAAAGATGAACCTGAACGTATCATGCTGGGATAGGGCCAGAAAGCGAAACATATTGAGAGTTATATCGCCGATCGTCTTAATGAGGTAGCCGGGGAGGGCTGAGTTGACCCGACTCTCAGCGGAGGCGGATAAACAAAAAAATCCCGCATAACAGGCAGCTATGCGGGATGAGTGGAAGTGAGTGGACGCTTACAGACTCAGCGTTACTTGCCGATGCAGAAGCTGGAGAAAATGCGGCCCAGCAGGTCGTCGGAAGTGAATTCGCCGGTTATCTCGCTCAATGCCTGTTGTGCTAAACGGAGTTCCTCGGCTAATAACTCACCAGCGTAAGCGCTCACTAACTGTTCTTTGCCCTGCGCCAAATGCTGGGCCGCCTGTTCCAACGCTTGCAGGTGCCGGCGCCGCGCCAGAAAACCGCCTTCCGTATTGCTGGTGAAGCCCATACTTTGCTTAAGATGCTCACGCAGCGTCTCAATGCCTTCGCCGGTGCGTGCCGATAGGCGAATAAGTGAGTAAGTATTCACATCCTCAATGCCCAGCGGCTCCCCGGTGATGTCGGCTTTATTGCGCACCACGGTAATCGGCAAGGTTCGGGGTAAACGCGCCATGAATTCGGACCAGATGGCGGCAGGTTCAATCGCCTGGGTGGTGGTGCCGTCGACCATAAACAGCACGCGGTCGGCCTGTTCGATTTCCTGCCAGGCGCGTTCGATGCCGATGCGTTCGACTTCATCGTTGGCGTCGCGTAGGCCGGCGGTATCAATGATGTGCAGCGGCATACCGTCAATATGGATATGTTCGCGCAGTACGTCGCGGGTGGTGCCGGCGATATCGGTGACAATCGCCGCTTCCCGCCCGGCTAATGCGTTGAGCAGGCTGGATTTTCCGGCGTTGGGCCGCCCGGCGATCACCACTTTCATGCCTTCACGCAGCAGGCTGCCCTGATGGGCTTCGGCCCTGACCGCGTCCAGATCGGCCATCACATTGTTGAGCTGGCCTTCAATTTTCCCATCGGAGAGAAAATCAATCTCCTCATCGGGGAAATCGATCGCCGCTTCAACGTAAATTCGCAGGTGCGTTAGCGCTTCAACCAGATGATTGATACGGGCGGAAAAAGCCCCCTGTAACGAATTCAGCGCGGAACGCGCGGCCTGTTCAGAGCTGGCGTCAATCAGATCGGCGATGGCCTCCGCCTGCGCCAGATCGAGTTTATCATTCAGAAATGCGCGCTCGGAAAATTCTCCTGGGCGCGCAATGCGCACATCGGGCAAGGTCAAAATACGTTGCAGGAGTATGTCGAGAATAACCGGGCCGCCGTGTCCCTGCAGCTCCAGAACGTCTTCGCCGGTGAACGAGTTGGGGCCGGGAAACCATAAGGCGATCCCTTGATCGAGCGTTGTCCCGTCGGCATCACGAAACGGCAGATAATCGGCGAAGCGCGGCTTGGGCAGCTTACCCAATACGGCTTGCGCCACGGCTGATGCCGCTGGGCCGGAAACACGTAAAATACCTACCCCGCCGCGTCCTGGTGGCGTGGCCTGGGCTACGATGGTGTCGGAATGGCTCATGGTTTTCTCTCAGATGGTATAAAAAATAAGGCGGTCAATGACCGCCTTATCTTGTTTCGCTAGTCAGCTGTGACCGTTAGCTTTTTTTGCGGCTATGCAAGCCACGTTTTTCCAAACCACGGTAAATCAACTGCTGCTGGATGATGGTCACCAGGTTGCTGACGATATAATACAGCACCAGACCAGACGGGAACCACAGGAAGAACACGGTGAAAATAACCGGCATGTAGGTCATGATCTTCTGCTGCATCGGGTCGGTAACGGTGGTCGGCGACATCTTCTGAATGAAGAACATCGTCACGCCCATCAGGATCGGCAGAATGTAGTACGGGTCTTGCGCGGACAGGTCGTGGATCCACAGGGCGAACGGCGCATGGCGCAGTTCAACGGAGCCCATCAGCATGTAGTACAGCGCCAGGAAGATCGGCATCTGAATGACCAGCGGGAAACACCCGCCCAGCGGATTCACTTTCTCCGACTTGTACAGCGCCATCATTTCCTGGCTCATGCGCTGTTTGTCGTCACCGATGCGCTCACGCATTGCCTGCAGTTTTGGCTGCAACATGCGCATCTTCGCCATTGAGGTGTATTGCGCCTTGGTCAGCGGGTACATGATGCCGCGCACGATAAAGGTGATGGCAATAATGGAGAAGCCCCAGTTGCCGATAAAACCGTGCAGGAATTTCAGCAACTTAAACAGCGGCTGAGAAATAAACCACAGCCAGCCGTAATCAACGGTCAAATCCAGGTGCGGCGCTACCGCAGCCATTTTGTCCTGAATTTCCGGGCCGACCCACAGGGTGGCATTCAGGTTTTGCTGACTGCCGGCCGGCACCATGACCGGAGTAGATTTAAAGCCGATGGCGGCCTGACCGTTACCAAGATTGTTGGTATAGAAGGTATTGGCGCCTGCGGTGGTCGGGATCCAGGCGGTAGCAAAGTACTGCTGCAACATCGCTACCCAGCCGCCGTTGGTGGTGATGTTCAGGTTCTCGTCCATGTCGCCGAAGCTGTATTTCTTATACTTCTCTTCGCTGGAGGAGAACGCCGCGCCGCGGTAGGTATGCAGCGCAAAGTTGCTGCTGCCGGTGTCGCGGTGTTTGGGTAAATTAATGGATTGCTTCAACTGGCCGAACAGCGTGAGTTCCAACGGCTGGGCGCTGCTGTTATTGATGCTGTAATCAACATTCAGCGCATAGTCACTCCGTTTCAATATGAACGTTTTGGTGTAAGTGACGCCGTCAGCCGCGGTATAGGTCAGCGGAATACGCAGTTCGTTTTGACCATCGGCCAGCTCAAAGTGATCCTGATCGGCCGTGAACAAGGGGCGCGGGCCATTGGCCGGATTATCCGGGCCGTTTTTGCCTGTCAGGCCGCTTTGCGCCTGATAAACGAATTCGGGTGTGGTTTCCAGCAACAGGAAGGGGGTATTGGAACCCAGCGTGTCCGGATACGCCAACAGGCTAGCCTGCTCAATGTCGCCGCCACGGGTATTGATGGTCAGAGACAATACGTCAGTTTTAACCGTGATGAGTTTACCTTGGCCGCTAGCGGGTACGCCCTGGTTACTGGTATCACCGGGTGCTGCATTCGTCGCCTGCTGTATGGCCTGCGTGGTAGCTGGCGGATTTTTGTCCGTTTCCCAGGCTTGCCAGATCATAAAGGTTACGAATAGCAGAGCGATGAGAAAAAGATTGCGTTGCGAATCCATCGTTAATGTTCTCTGTTATTGTCGGTTTTTGGCGGTACGGGATCATCACCACCAGGGTTCAAAGGGTGGCATTTTAATACGCGTTTAAGCGTCAACCAACTGCCTTTTATCATGCCGAACCTGCGAATTGCTTCAATACCGTATTGTGAACACGTTGGCCGAAACCGGCAATGTGGTCCAAGTAACGGGCTGATAACGAGTTGATAGCCACGTATCAACCCGATCAGCAGGCGGGAGCCAAACGACAGTGCCGACGCCATAATTTTTCCAACGCTTCCGTCAGTGCTCGGTTATCCAGTTCAGACACCCCTTTTTTGGCAATCACCACAAAATCCATTGCAGGCAATGAATGTTGATGCAGGCGAAAGCTTTCGCGCGTCAGGCGTTTAATCCGATTGCGTTCATGAGCACGTTTAACATGCTTTTTGGCGACGGTAAGACCGATGCGGGGATGCCCCAGCGTGTTCAGGCGGCCGAGGATAGTGATTTGCGGCGTGCCAGCCCGTTGCGGTTGCTGGAAGACGAAAGTGAAATGGCTGGGAGTTAACAAACGTAACTCCCTGGGAAAAGCGAGCTTAACCACTCGGTGGGTTAGCTTTTATTACTTAGAAACGGTCAGACGAGAACGGCCTTTCGCACGACGGCGGGCCAGAACCTGACGACCATTTTTAGTGGCCATACGAGCACGGAAACCGTGGCTACGGTTACGCTTCAATACGGACGGTTGGAAAGTGCGTTTCATGGCGATTTCTACCTAAACTTGGATAATTAACGGTCTATCCCTGCTGGTGCGGGGAATAAACACGACTTCACAGTAAACGCGTTTGGCTACTCGGCGTGACAGTGACCGACGCCTCAATCGCATATAACAAAGAGGCGGGATTGTAATAATTGTACAGTCCCGAGTCAATTAACATCACACTTTACCTGCCAGCCATTCCAATTATTTTTTGGATTTCTGTCTGGCCGAGCACAGAAACAGGCGTTGACGCGCGGGCAGAGAATTATACGGACTCCAGAATAAAGCGCAAGGATCCTGCTGCGATCCTCCCGGCGAGATCATGATCAATATCACCGCAACTTGTCCGCCGACTGGTCTATTCTTAAATGAATTTCGTCGTCGCGCTGAGAATAAGATTCTTCCGATCTTCTGGCGTAAGGCCTGAAGCTGCTATAAGCATAGCCTGTGGATAAAAAGGATCAAAACTGTGCAGAAGGGGAGGATCTCTTCTCTGGTTTAGGTTATGATCCGCCGTCCCGTTAGCGATCCTTCTTCGGGATCGCCACGGTAAACCGCATCGGTAACGCGGTGCATCTGCCGTCTTTTCGTGGACGGGGGCAGGTGCCAAAATCATGAGTTATATAAATATCGTTTCTTATTCTTTTCTTTTTGATCGTTCTTGTTCGAGTGGAGTCCGCCGTGTCACTTTCGCTTTGGCAGCAGTGTCTTGCCCGTTTGCAGGATGAGTTACCTGCCACAGAATTCAGTATGTGGATACGCCCATTGCAGGCAGAACTGAGTGATAACACTCTGGCGCTCTACGCCCCTAATCGTTTCGTACTGGATTGGGTTCGTGACAAATATTTAAATAATATCAATGTCTTGTTGAATGATTTTTGCGGGCTGGATGCCCCGTTGCTGCGTTTTGAGGTCGGCAGCAAACCATTGGTTCAGACGATAAGTCAGCCGGTTAACCATCATGGCAGCGCCAACGTTGCCTCCGCGGTGCAGGTGCGTCCAGCGCCGGTTCGCCCAAGCTGGGATAATTCGCCGGTGCAGGCGGAGCACACCTATCGCTCCAATGTGAATCCGAAACATACCTTTGATAACTTCGTTGAAGGTAAGTCGAACCAGCTGGCGCGCGCCGCTGCCCGTCAGGTCGCCGACAACCCTGGCGGCGCCTATAATCCCCTGTTCCTGTACGGCGGAACCGGCCTGGGTAAGACGCACTTATTACATGCGGTCGGCAACGGCATCATCGCGCGTAAAGCCAACGCAAAAGTGGTTTACATGCATTCCGAACGTTTTGTGCAGGACATGGTAAAAGCGCTGCAAAATAATGCGATTGAAGAATTCAAACGCTATTACCGTTCAGTTGATGCATTACTGATTGATGACATTCAGTTTTTTGCCAATAAAGAGCGTTCGCAGGAAGAGTTTTTTCACACCTTCAATGCGCTGTTGGAAGGGAACCAGCAAATCATTCTGACGTCGGATCGCTATCCGAAAGAGATTAACGGCGTGGAAGATCGCCTGAAGTCGCGCTTCGGCTGGGGGCTGACGGTCGCCATTGAACCGCCGGAGCTGGAAACGCGCGTCGCGATCCTGATGAAAAAGGCCGACGAGAACGATATTCGTCTGCCGGGCGAGGTGGCTTTCTTTATTGCCAAGCGCCTGCGTTCCAACGTGCGTGAACTGGAAGGCGCATTAAACCGGGTGATTGCCAACGCCAATTTTACCGGCCGTTCCATCACCATCGATTTTGTGCGTGAAGCGCTGCGCGATCTGCTGGCATTGCAGGAAAAACTGGTTACTATCGATAATATTCAGAAGACGGTGGCGGAATACTATAAAATCAAAGTCGCCGACTTGTTATCCAAACGTCGTTCCCGCTCGGTGGCCCGCCCGCGTCAGATGGCGATGGCGCTGGCCAAAGAGCTGACTAACCACAGTCTGCCGGAAATCGGCGACGCGTTTGGTGGACGCGACCATACCACGGTGTTGCATGCCTGTCGTAAGATCGAACAGCTGCGTGAAGAAAGTCACGACATCAAAGAAGATTTTTCCAATTTAATCAGAACATTATCTTCATAATATTATGAAATTCATTGTCGAACGCGAACATCTGTTAAAACCGCTGCAACAGGTCAGCAGCCCGCTGGGCGGCCGGCCTACATTACCTATTCTGGGCAACCTGCTGTTGCAGGTTACCGAAGGAGCGTTATCACTGACCGGCACCGATCTTGAAATGGAGATGGTCGCCAAAGTTGCATTAACGCAGCCGCATGAACCGGGCGCCACCACGGTTCCGGCGCGTAAATTGTTTGATATCTGCCGTGGTTTGCCGGATGGCGCGGAAATCACCATCATGCTGGATGGCGATCGCATGCTGGTGCGTTCCGGCCGCAGCCGTTTTTCGCTGTCGACCCTGCCTGCCGCTGATTTTCCCAATCTGGATGACTGGCAGAGCGACGTTGAATTTTCATTGCCTCAGGCAACGCTGAAACGTCTGATTGAAGCCACGCAGTTTTCGATGGCGCATCAGGACGTTCGTTATTACCTCAACGGTATGCTGTTTGAAACCGAGGGCGAGGAGTTGCGCACGGTCGCGACCGACGGGCACCGCCTGGCGGTGTGCGCCATGCCGGTGGGGCAGACGCTGCCGTCGCATTCGGTGATTGTGCCGCGTAAAGGCGTGATGGAATTGGTGCGTTTGCTGGATGGCGGCGATACGCCGCTGCAATTGCAAATCGGCAGCAACAATATCCGCGCTCACGTCGGCGATTTTATCTTTACTTCTAAGTTGGTTGACGGCCGTTTCCCGGATTATCGCCGCGTATTGCCGAAGAACCCGGATAAAACGCTGGAAGCCGGCTGTGATTTGCTTAAGCAGGCGTTTTCCCGTGCGGCCATCCTGTCGAATGAAAAATTCCGCGGCGTGCGTTTACACCTCATCCATAACCAACTGAAGATCACCGCCAATAACCCGGAACAGGAAGAGGCGGAAGAAATTCTGGATGTGCAGTACGACGGCACCGAGATGGAAATTGGCTTCAACGTCAGCTATGTGCTGGACGTTCTGAATGCGCTGAAGTGTGAAGATGTCCGCTTGCTGTTGACGGACTCGGTTTCCAGCGTGCAGATTGAGGATGGCGTCAGCCGGGCCGCCGCCTATGTCGTTATGCCGATGCGTCTCTAGTCTATGTCGGGCGATTTCACTTGTCAGCCTCGGATTGGAGCGCGTTCACCCTCTCCGCGTATGTTGGGGATGCTCCGGGCGCCCGCTGGGAATGCCCGTTGGGCCGGTCGGCCGTTCGTCCCAAATACGTTGTCTCTGGGCG
This sequence comes from Brenneria goodwinii, assembly GCF_002291445.1. Lineage (NCBI taxonomy): Bacteria > Pseudomonadati > Pseudomonadota > Gammaproteobacteria > Enterobacterales > Pectobacteriaceae > Brenneria > Brenneria goodwinii. Next base: position 4,290,403 of record NZ_CP014137.1, read on the forward strand.
GTGTGCTGTCCGCACTCAATCAGTCTGCGACAATAGCGCCTCTCGATTGCAAGAAATAGTCGCATGGCTCTGAATCGTCTTCTTATTAAAGATTTCCGTAATATTGAAGCGGCTGATTTGGCGCTGGCGCCCGGCTTTAATTTTTTGGTTGGGCCGAATGGCAGCGGTAAAACCAGCGTGCTGGAAGCGATTTATACGCTGGGGCACGGGCGGGCGTTTCGTAGCGTGCAGGCGGCGCGCGTGATCCGTCACGAACAGCCGGAGTTTGTCCTGCATGGTCGTATCGATGGCCTTGAACGTGAACGTTCGGTCGGGCTGAGTAAAAACCGTCAGGGTGACGGTAAAGTGCGTATCGACGGCAGCGACGGCCATAAAGTGGCTGAACTGGCGCAGCTATTGCCGATTCAGCTGATCACTCCCGAAGGTTTCACTCTGCTGAACGGCGGGCCGAAATATCGCCGCGCTTTTCTCGACTGGGGCTGTTTCCACAACGAACCCGGCTTTTTCTCCGCCTGGAGCAATATGAAACGCCTGTTGCGCCAGCGTAATGCGGCGCTGCGGCAGGTGGGGCAGTATGGGCAGCTTCGGGCCTGGGATCAGGAACTGGCGCCGCTGGCCGAACGTATCAGCGAATGGCGGGCGCAATACAGCTCGGCGATTGCCGAGGATATTTCAACCACCTGTAGCCAATTTTTACCGGAATTTTCCCTCAGTTTCGCTTTTCAGCGCGGCTGGGATAAAGAAAGTGACTATGCCGAACTACTGGAACGGCAGTTTGAACGCGACCGTATGCTTGGTTATACGGCGCTTGGGCCGCATAAAGCCGACTTTCGCATCCGCGCCAGCGGTGTGGCCGTCGAGGATATGCTGTCCCGTGGTCAGCTAAAGCTGCTTATGTGCGCGTTAAGGCTGGCCCAGGGTGAGTTTCTCACCCGTCAGAACGGACTGCGCTGTCTGTATCTGATAGATGATTTTGCTTCCGAACTGGATAGTACCCGCCGCCGTTTGCTGGCTGAACGGTTAAAAGCCACCCATGCACAGGTTTTTGTCAGCGCGATCGGCGCTGAGCAAATCGCCGACATGATGGGTGAAAATGGCAAGATGTTCCGCGTAGAACAGGGTAAAATAACGGTTCAATCACAGGACTAAAATGAGCGGGAAACGTTGATGTCGAATTCTTATGACTCCTCAAGTATCAAGGTATTGAAAGGGCTGGATGCGGTACGTAAACGCCCAGGTATGTACATCGGTGATACGGATGATGGTACCGGTCTGCATCACATGGTATTCGAGGTTGTGGACAACGCTATCGACGAGGCACTCGCTGGCTATTGTAAAGACATTGTCATCACTATCCACGCTGATAACTCAGTCTCGGTACAGGATGATGGCCGTGGTATTCCCACCGGTATTCATGAAGAAGAAGGGATCTCCGCGGCGGAAGTGATCATGACGGTGCTGCATGCCGGCGGCAAATTTGACGATAACTCGTATAAAGTTTCCGGCGGCCTGCATGGCGTGGGGGTTTCCGTTGTGAACGCCCTGTCGGAAAAGCTGGAGTTGGTCATTCGTCGCGAAGGTAAGGTTCATCAGCAAACCTACCGTCACGGTGTGGCGCAGGCGCCGCTGAAAGTCGTGGGTGATAGCGATAAAACCGGCACCACCGTGCGCTTCTGGCCGAGCCTGGAAACCTTTACCAACATGGTGGAGTTCGAATATGAGATTCTGGCCAAGCGCCTGCGCGAACTTTCCTTCCTGAACTCGGGCGTTTCTATCCGCCTGATCGACGAGCGCGTAAAAGATAAAGCCGACCATTTTCACTATGAAGGCGGCATCAAAGCGTTTGTTGATTACCTCAACAGAAACAAGACGCCCATTCACCCGACGGTATTCTATTTCTCCACGGTGAAAGACGATATCGGCGTGGAAGTGGCTTTGCAGTGGAATGACGGTTTCCAGGAAAACATTTACTGCTTTACCAACAACATTCCGCAGCGTGACGGCGGTACGCACCTGGCCGGTTTCCGCGCCGCCATGACCCGTACCCTGAACACCTATATGGATAAAGAAGGCTACAGCAAGAAAGCCAAGATCAGCGCCACCGGCGACGACGCGCGCGAAGGTCTGATTGCCGTGGTTTCAGTGAAAGTACCCGATCCGAAATTCTCCTCCCAGACCAAAGATAAACTGGTGTCATCGGAAGTGAAAACGGCCGTTGAGTCGCTGATGAACGAGAAACTGGTGGATTATCTGATGGAGAACCCGTCAGACGCCAAAATCGTGGTGGGTAAAATTATTGACGCCGCCCGCGCCCGTGAAGCCGCGCGTAAGGCGCGCGATATGACTCGTCGTAAAGGCGCGCTCGATTTGGCCGGCCTGCCGGGTAAACTGGCGGATTGTCAGGAGCGTGACCCGGCGCTGTCCGAACTGTACCTGGTGGAAGGGGACTCGGCGGGCGGTTCCGCCAAACAGGGGCGTAATCGTAAGAATCAGGCGATTCTGCCGCTGAAAGGCAAGATCCTGAACGTCGAGAAAGCGCGTTTCGACAAAATGCTCTCTTCCCAGGAAGTGGCGACGCTGATCACCGCGTTGGGTTGCGGCATCGGCCGCGACGAGTACAACCCGGATAAACTGCGTTACCACAACATCATCATCATGACCGATGCCGACGTCGATGGTTCTCACATTCGTACGCTGCTGTTGACGTTCTTCTACCGTCAGATGCCGGAAATTGTCGAGCGCGGGCACGTGTATATCGCGCAGCCGCCGCTGTACAAAGTGAAGAAGGGCAAGCAGGAACAGTACATCAAGGATGATGACGCCATGGATCAGTACCAGATTATGCTGGCGCTGGACGGGGCCACGCTGCACACCAACGCCGCCGCGCCGGCGATGGCGGGCGAGCCGCTGGAAAAACTGGTTGCCGAACATTATGCGGTGCAGAAAACGATTGGTCGTATGGAGCGTCGTTTCCCACGGGCATTCCTCAACGGTTTAATCTATCAGCCAACGCTGGCTGAAGCGGATTTAAGCGATCGGGAACATGTCCAGCAGTGGATTGAAACGCTGGTGACGCGCCTGAATGAACAGGAGCAGCACGGCAGCGCTTACACCTTTGTTATCAACGATAACCAGGAACGGCAGATCTTTGAACCGGTTCTGCGCGTGCGGACCCACGGCGTCGATACCGATTATCCGCTGGATTACAGCTTCGTCACCGGCGGCGAGTATCGCAAAATCAATCAACTGGGCGAGAAACTGCGCGGCCTGATTGAAGAAGACGCCTACATTGAACGCGGCGAGCGCCGTCAACCGGTCGCCAGCTTCGAGCAGGCGCTGGACTGGCTGGTGAAAGAGTCGCGTCGCGGTCTGGCTATCCAGCGTTACAAAGGTCTGGGCGAGATGAACCCGGAACAGCTGTGGGAAACGACGATGGACCCGACCAGCCGCCGTATGCTGCGCGTGACGGTCAAGGACGCCATCGCCGCCGATGAACTGTTTACCACGCTGATGGGCGATGCGGTTGAGCCGCGCCGTGCGTTTATCGAAGAGAATGCGTTGAAAGCCGCGAATATCGATATCTAATCGGGTAAATCGACCGCTTTACCCCACCCTAACCTCCCTTTCGCAGGGAAGGGAATCAGGCCGGTTCGCTTCTGAGCCGGCTTTTTTATGGCAGCCGTCCTGCCACCTTTCGCGCCGTCACTGCGTGGCGTTGAAAACGCTCCCTGCGTTTTTTATGGCCCGCCATTCATGGCGGCAATTCTACGGATCGTCGCAAATCGCTACCGGTATCGCGATATGAAGCCCCGCTATACCGCTACGGCGCGTTGCCTGGCGCTGCGCAGTTCCTGCCGTAGCGTAATCAGCGCGGTGATCAGCATAAAAATCACCGCCGACCAGAAGATGGCCTGCGGATAGTTGTGATCCAGTAACCAGCCGAACAGTAGCGGCCCAACGGCGCCGCCGATATTAAAGCCGGTGGAGACGATGCCGAAAACACGCCCTTCGGCGCCGGCGGGCGAGGCCGCGCGCACCAGCATGTCGCGCGAAGGCGCAATCATACCGGATAGAAAACCGGCGGCGGCCAACAGGGGAACCAAAACGGCGACCGGCAACGGATAAATAGCGACCAGCGTGATTAAGCCTGCGGTAATTGCCAATGCCGCCGTCGCCACCAGCCCGTGACGCCGGGTTTTATCCGCCAGCGCGCCGCCCGCCAGTACGCCGAAGGCGCTGGAAAACAGAAAGGAGGTCAGCACGATATTCGCCTGCGATAACGGCAGGTCATAGCCGGTGACAAACGCCGTAACCGAAAAGTTCTGAATCGACGCCGTGCTCAGGTTTAACAGCAGGAATAGCACTAACAATGCCATGATGGGCAGTGTAAAAAGCGCCGCGCGGCTGCGTTTGCCTGGGCGATCGTTTTCCTGCGTAGCGTGCTGGAGGCGGATTGGCTGGTCGCGCTCGGTCAACAGCAGGGGAACCGTCAGCAGTCCTATTGCTCCCGCCACGATAAATGCGCTATTCGTGCCTGCGAAGGCGGCTACCGTCAGTAAGATCCCTGGGGCGATGGCAGTACCGAAGAAGCCGGAGAAAGTATGGATTGAGAAAGCCCGTCCCATGCGTTTTTCATCGATCCCGCGTGACAATAGCGCGTAATCGGCGGGGTGATAGACCGCATTCGCCACGCCCGCCAGCGCCATCGCGGTCACCAGCCAGAAGTAGCTGTTTGAGAAACTCAGAGAGAGAAAACACAGGCTGCCGAGCGTAAGACCGGCGGTCAAGGTGCGTCGCGCCCCGATGCGGTCGACCACAAAACCGATTGGCGTTTGCACGCAGGCGGAGACAATATTGAACACGCTTAGCGCGAAGCCCAGTTCGACGAAGCTGATATTGCGCTGTTCAGAGAGCAAAGGGATCAGCGCAGGCAGCACCATCATGTGGAAATGGCTCACCAGGTGAGCGGATGAAATCTGGGCCAGCAGGGGCAGCTTTATTCGTTTCATTTTTTGTCGTCAGCAGATGGTTATGCGCATATTGGCGCGTCAGGCGTGGCGCTAAAGGCAGAGAAAGCATAACACTACTGCATCGATAATATTATTAGCCTTCAATCTTTTTGTCGCTGCCGTGACGAATAAATGGGGGGAAGGCGGGTATGAGAGGAATGACAGGCCGGCCACGCCAGCCCGTCATGAACAACCGATCAGGAGAGCCTGAACACCTGCACCACCTGGGAGAGCCGTTTGGCCTGATCTTCCAGCGAAGCCGCGGCGGCGGACGCTTCCTGTACCAACGAGGCGTTCTGTTGCGTGACGCCATCCATTTCGTGGACGGCCTGAGTGACCTGACTGATGCCGCGCGACTGTTCGTCCGACGCCGAGACGATTTCATCCATAATATCTTTTACCGACGTCACCGCCGTCAGCATATCCTGCATGGTGGCGCCCGCGCTTTGCACCAGTTTGACGCCGTTGTCGACGCGGCCGGCTGATTCGGCGATCAGCGCGGTGATATCTTTCACCGCATTGCCGCTACGCTGGGCGAGATTGCGTACTTCATTGGCCACCACGGCAAAACCGCGCCCTTGCTCGCCCGCTCTGGCGGCTTCCACCGCCGCGTTCAGCGCCAGAATATTGGTTTGGAAGGCGATACTGTTAATAATGCTGGTAATTTCGGCGATCTTCTGAGAACTATCATCGATTTCACCCATGATGTCGACGACCTGACCCACTAGCGCATCGCCTTTTTTGGCGATTTGCGCGGCGTTTTGCGCCAGGCGAGTGGCGTTATGGGCATTATCCGCGTTCTGTTTCACGGTCGCGGTGATTTGTTCCATGCTGGCTGCGGTCTCTTCCAGCGCGGAGGCCTGCTGCTCGGTTCGGGAAGCCAGGTCCGTATTGCCTGCGGAAATTTCGCTGGCGCCGTGGCTAACGGATTCGCTGGTGGTGAGCAACTGCTCTGCGATATCCCTCAACTGCGCCTGCATGGTGTGCATGGCGTAAAAAATACTGTGCTTGTCTTTGGCCTGCAGCGGAATGTTTTTGGTTAAATCGCCCTGCGCGACCGACAGGGCGAGTTCGGCTGCCTCCGTAGGTTCCCCGCCAACGGTACGCAGCACCTTACGGGTGAAAATGACGCCTACCACGCCGGAAACCACAATGATGCTCAGTATGGTCAGCAGTATGGCGATGTTGCGCTGCCTGACGCTTTCCGCCATCACGGCATTAACGGGGATCGCCAGACCCAGCACCCAGGGCGTGCCGGTATTGCCGATGGTGATGGGGGCGTTGATGTTGAACGCTTCGGTGCCCAGAGTGTCGCTAAAGCGCTCCTGTATACTGATTTTGCCGTTCGCAATGCTTTCCAGCAGCGCCTGGCTATTATCGGACTTTTGGCCGATGCGTTTCTGATCCGGATGCGCGATAAAGACGCCGGTATGCGAAAACATCTGTGCGTAAGCGCCTGGATAAGGACTGATGCTATTGACGAACTGTTGCAGGCTGGCTAGCGAGAAATCAGCCGTGACGGATCCATAAAACTTGCCGTCAACCATGATGGGGACGGCAAGCGACGTAAGTAACGTTTCCACGCCGTTATAGCTATAGCTGTAGGGATCCAGAATGACCTCTTTTTGCAGTTGGCGCGGCAGGAGATAGTAGTCGCCGCTGCCGGGCGTTTCGTAGTCGGTCAGGTGATGCAGTGCAATGCCGCCGGCGGGATCGCGATCGACATAGCGGACAAAACGTCCGTTAGGATCTTGATCGGGCTGTTCGGCATACTGTTGATCTTTCCCGTCGAAAGCGTTGGGCTCCCAGGCCAGCGACATGGAGAGCAGATCAGGATGATTTTTCAGCGTATTTTTCAACATGGCTTCCGCCGTGCGGCGATCGGGATTACCCACTTCCTGTAATGTTTGTACGCTTTGAACCAGATCGCGGGCGGCGGATAATGCATTATTGAACTTATCCTGCACCAAAGAGATGTTTGAATACGTCATTTGAGTCAGAAATTTCTGGGCGATATATTTTTGCTGTTGGCTGGACTGCCAGAGTAGTAAGCCGATGGTAATAATAAATCCTAATGCGATTGTGGCGATGGTGCTAATTAATACCAGAGCCCGGGTGGAGAGTTTCTTTTTTTTAGAAGAAGGTGGCTGGGATGAAGAATAGGAAACCAATTCATTTGACATTGGGTTGTCCCCCTTTAACCAAAGTGCCTATGTAAGAGCAGCCGGCTGCGCTTCTTTCACTGTCGGATTGCATGCATATACCCAATAGTTTTCGAGACTCAGGGGAAGACGAATAATGAAGCCAACACACCTGCGGCTTGAAAGATGATGGGTATTAATGTGATAAAAACCACTTTTTATTTATCGACTTAATTTATTGTTTCTTTAGTTATTTTCAGTGATCTATTTATTGCGTTACTGCTACAGATGATTTTCCGCGTCGCACGTAAAGACGTTTTATAGAAATAGAAAAGAGAAGCATAATTAATATATTTCACGGTTCGGATAATATCGCCGCACTTTAAAATATATTCGAAATATCATTTTAAAAAAATAACGAGACGGGCCGAAATTCAATCGGAGAACGCGGCCGGGCCTTTACCCACCGATTCACGGATAATCAATTGGCCTTTAAATTCGGGGAACGGCGCGACCTTTCCGCCTTCCAACTTACAAAGCAGCCTTTCAAGCGCGCATTTTATCATTTCGGCGACGGGGACGTGTACGGTGGTCAGGGCTGGATGAAACCAGGAGGCCATCGGCAGGTCGTCAAAACCCAGTAAAGAAACATCCTGTGGGATGGATATACCCCGTTTACGGAACGCCTTTGCCGCGCCAATAGCCATGTCATCGTTGCTGGCGACCAGCGCGCTGAAGGTGACGCCGCGCTGGTACAGTATCTCCACGGCTTCATAACCGCTTTCGGATGTCCAGCTTCCCGGCGCCGCCAGAGCGGGGTTGAATGCGATGCCCCGGGCCGCCAGCGCCTGCCGGTAACCGGCGAAACGGCTTTCTCCGGTCGGTGACTCCGCCGAACCGCTGATAAAAGCGATATCCCGGTGCCCTTGCTCAATCAGGTAATCGACGGCGGTAAAACAGTGCTGTTGATGGTTGGCGCAGACGCTGTTTTCTTCATGATGTTTCAACTTGCGATTTACCACCATGATGGGCTGTTCATGGCGATCGATAATGGTTTCCAGCGCGGCGATGGAAAGAAAGCGAGGGTAGATAATAATTGCGTCGCAGCGTAAATCCAGCAGGAACTGAATGGCCTGCTCCTCTTCTTCCGCGCCGTGCTTGCCATCGGCCATGATCAACTGCCGCCCGAATTTCTCCGTCATGGTGGCGGTCTGAAACAACAGTTCGCTAAAGTAGGGGCCGTTATACAACGTATTGGTGACCACCAGGCCAATGCTTTGGGATTTGCTGGTAGCGAGGTTGCGCGCCAGCAGGTTTGGCCGGTAGCCCGTTTCCTCTATCGCTTTGAACACCCGGTCTCTGGTGGTTTTGCTGACGTAGTTGTTGCCCGTCAGTACGCGTGAGACTGTGGCTTTCGATACGCCCGCTTTTTTCGCCACATCGAGCATGGTTATCATTCTGTTTTCATATCCCTCATTTTTCATGCCGCAGATGTGTTGGCGGCTCAGTCGCCCGGCCTCTCGGTCGCCTGCGCGCAGGGCGCACCGCTGCGCTTATTATAAGGAAATTAGACCATTTTTATCATTGTTAAACCAGACTCCGCCAATTTTTATTCATGGGGAATTCTATTTATGATCGCGTTCAAAAAATGAGAAAAATAATATGAAACCGGTTGCATATTATTTTTTGTATTGCTTGAATAATAAAAAAGACAGACGGTGAGGTGCAAGATGAATAAAATTCTACTCTGTTGCGCAGCGGGTATGTCCACCAGCATGCTGGTTCAACGCATGGAAAAAGCGGCGAAAGAGAAAGGAATCGGCGTTGAAATAAAAGCCGTTGGTTTTGATGAGTTTAATGAAGTTATCTCGGAGTATGACTGCTGTCTGCTCGGTCCGCAGATTAAATATAAGCTGGCGGAGTTTAAAGAAATAGCTGATGAGAAAAACAAGCCTATTGCCGTTATCAATATCCTTGATTATGGAATGATGAATGGCGAGAAGGTTCTCAGCGACGCGTTGGCGATGATCCACTAATGATGGGAAATAATGATGGGTAAATTCAGCGAGTCATTATTTGGCGTGATTGAAAATAGCATTAGCCCGGTTGCCGCAAAACTTTCCAATCAACGTCATGTTGTAGCAATTAAAGATGGTTTTATTGCCTCCATGCCGTTTTTGATTGTCGGCTCTTTTATGTTGCTATTTGCTCATCCCCCTTTCAGCGCGGACAGCCAGTGGGCATTCGCGCAGTGGTGGCTGGGGATGGTCGCGCGTCATAACGAACAGATTATGATGCCCTACAATATGACCATGGGCATTATGGCGCTGTATATCGCCAGCGCGATTGCCTATAACCTGGCGCAAAGCTACAAAATGAACGGCTTTATGGCGGCCAGCCTGTCGCTGATGTCGTTTCTGGTGGTGTCGGCGCCGCAAACCGGCGGCAGTTTACCGGTGGGATCGCTGGGGGGCGAAGGGATCTTCACCGCGATTCTGGTTGCGCTCTACGCCACGGAGCTGATGCATTTCTTGCAGAAACATAACATCGGTATCCGGTTGCCGGAGCAGGTGCCGCCGAAGATTCGCCAGTCTTTTGATCTGTTAATTCCGATCCTGGCCATTTTCCTGACGCTGTTTCCGCTCAGCCTGCTTATTCAAAGCCAGTTCGGCATGCTGTTGCCGCAGGCGATTATGGCGATCTTCGCGCCGATTATCTCCGCTTCGGATTCGCTGCCCGCCATTTTGATCGCCGTGCTGCTGTGCCATCTGCTGTGGTTCGCCGGGATCCACGGCGCGGTGATCGTCGGGGGCATCCTGCAGGCTTTCTGGCTGACCAACCTGGGTCTTAACCAGCAGGCGCTAAATACGGGCGCGCCTATCACTCAAATCTTTATCGAACCATTCTGGCAGTTCTTTATCGTGGTGGGGGGATCCGGTTCGACCATGGGCCTGGTGTTCCTTTATCTGCGCAGCCGTTCGGCTCATCTGCGCTCCATCGGCAAACTGGCCGTCGTTCCCAGTATGTTCAATATCAATGAACCGGTGATTTTTGGCTCCCCGGTGGTGATGAACCCGCTGTTGTTTATTCCGTTCGTTACCGCGCCATTGGTCAATGCCGTGATCGCTTATGTCGCCACCAGAACCTCGCTGGTCAACCATGTGGTGTCGCTCGCTCCCTGGACAACGCCGGCGCCGATCGGCGCGGCCTGGTCCACCGGTTGGGACTGGCGGGCCATTGTGCTGGTCGGCGTGCTGATTATGGTGTCGGCGATGATTTATTACCCATTCTTCAAGATGTACGAACGTCAGCTTTTGGCGCAGGAAAAAGAGACGATACAAACCGAGGGGGTCACTGATGGCGCTTGATGAAATCACGGTAATGGAGCTGATTATTCATGCCGGAGAAGCCCGTTCCTGCTCAATGGAAGCCCTGAGCGCCGCAAGAAAGTATGACTGGGACCAGGCGGACGCGCTGCTGGCCGACGCCTCCGCCGCGGCGCGTAAGGCCCATCGGATTCAGACCGAACTGATCGGCGCGGATGAGGGGAGCGGAAAAATTCCGGTCAACCTGATTCTGGTCCATGCGCAGGATCACCTGATGAATGCGATGTTGTGCCGCGAGCTGGTTGAGGAGCTTATTTATCTGCATAAAAAGATTGCCGCGCTTGCGCCTTAAGCCGCTTGTGCATGGCGTTGACGCCACGAATGCACCGCGTGTCGACGCTAACCATTTTACCGACGAATGCCGGTTATTTATCAAAAGTTAAGAAGGGTACGAAATGTCAGTTCAACAATTACCGGAAGACTTTCTGTGGGGCGGCGCGGTAGCGGCGCATCAGGTTGAAGGCGGTTGGGATCAAGGAGGGAAAGGCGTCAGCATTTGCGATGTGCTTTCCGGCGGCGCGCACGGCGTGGATCGGGTGATAACCGATGGCGTACAGCCGGGTATCAGCTATCCCAATCATCAGGCGGTGGAGTTTTATTCCCATTATAAACAGGATATTGCGCTGTTTGCGGAGATGGGGTTCAAGTGTTTCCGTACCTCTATCGCCTGGACGCGTATTTTCCCCAATGGCGATGAGCAGGAGCCGAATGAAGCGGGCCTGCAATTTTATGACGATCTGTTCGATGAACTGCTGAAATACAATATTGAACCGGTGATTACGCTTTCCCACTTTGAGATGCCTTACCAGCTGGTCAAGCGGTATGGCGGATGGCTTAACCGCCAGGTGATTGATTTTTTTGTGCGTTACAGCGAAGTGGTAATGAAACGCTATAAGTCCAAGGTGAAATACTGGATGACGTTCAATGAGATCAATAACCAGCGTAACTGGCAGTATCCGCTGTTTGGCTATTGCTGTTCCGGGGTGATTTTCACCAAACACCCGAATCCCGAACAGGCGATGTACCAGACGTTGCACCACCAGTTCGTGGCCAGCGCCAAGGTCGTGAAGCTAGGGCATGCGATCAATCCTGAGTTTAAAATCGGCTGCATGCTGGCGCTGGTGCCGCTTTATCCCTGGTCCTGTAATCCGGATGACGTGATGTTCGCCCAGGAAGCGATGCGCGAACGTCATCTGTTTGGCGATGTGCAGCTACGCGGCTATTACCCGGCCTATATCCTGAAAGAGTGGGAAAACAAGGGCTACCAGATTGATAGGCGGCCGGGCGACGAGCAAATCCTGAGAGAAGGCTGCGCGGACTACCTCGGCTTTAGCTATTACATGAGCAACGTCGTACAGTATGCGGCCAAGGATCGGCCGGGAGGAGATGCCATCACGGGCTTTAACGGCAGTGTGAAAAACCCGTACATTGGCGCGTCCGAGTGGGGGTGGCAGATTGACCCGGTGGGGCTGCGTTATACGCTGAACAGCTTCTATGAGTGTTATCAAAAGCCGATGTTTATCGTTGAAAACGGTTTCGGCGCGGTCGATACCGTGGAAAGCGACGGGCAGATCCATGACGATTACCGTATCGATTATCTGCGCGCGCATATTGAGCAGATGAAAAAAGCCGTATTGGAAGACGGCGTTGAATTAATGGGATACACGCCCTGGGGCTGTATCGACTGTGTTTCCTTTACCACCGGGCAGTACAGCAAACGCTATGGCTTCATCTATGTCGATAAACATGATGACGGCACCGGCACGCTGAAACGTTCGAAGAAGAAGAGTTTTAACTGGTATAAGCGGGTGATTGCCAGTCAAGGCGCTGATCTGGCGTAAGGCGGCTTGCCTATCGTGTTTCAAACCCTCGTGGTTTCCCTGAATGACGCGGCCCGGTCCCTTTAGGGCCGCGTTCCCGCCGACTGACATCTCTTGCGTATAAATATGGCCGGATTTCCGGTTTGTTCCGCGTATGAGTGCGCTCAATAGATGTCAACATTAGGGAATATCGCTTTCTTATCATTGATGACGAATATTAGCGTGCTTTATTTTGCTGGCTCTTCGTCGCTGAATCGCGTTAGCATAAAAACAGTCACGTGCTGCTGGAATAACTATGTCTATTAAACTGATCGCTATTGATATGGACGGGACGCTGTTGACGCCCCAGAACCAGATTTCGCCTGCCGTAAAAGCCGCTATCGCCGCCGCCCGGGCCAAAGGCGTCCAGGTGGTATTGGCTACCGGCCGCCCGTTTATCGGCGTGGCGCGTTACCTGGCGGAGTTGGATTTACGGCAGGAAGGTTGCTACTGCATTACCAACAACGGCGCGCTGGTGCAACGCGCCACCGATGGCGAGTGTGTGGCGCAAACCACGCTCAGCTTCGACGACTATCTCTACTTCGAAGCGTTGGCTCGTCAGCTCAATGTGCATTTCCACGCGTTGGATTTCAATTTTGTCTATACCGCGAATAAAGATATCAGCGCCTATACCGTGCATGAGTCGAATCTGACCGGTATGCCGTTAAAGTATCGCGCGGTGGAAGAGATGGACCGCAGCCTGACGTTCCCGAAACTGATGATGATCGATGAGCCGCCGGTGTTGGATCGGGCCATCAGCCAGATCCCGCGGGAAGCGTTCGAGCATTACACCCTGATGAAGAGCGCCGAGTTCTATCTGGAAATTCTGAATAAGCGGGTCAACAAGGGCGAAGGCGTGAAGATGCTGGCCGAACACCTGAATATTCCCCGTGAAAGCATTATGGCGATGGGCGATCAGGAAAACGATCTGGCGATGATTAATTACGCCGGGATTGGCGTAGCGATGGGCAATGCCATTGATGAGGTGAAGGAAGCCAGTCAGTTCATCACCAAAACCAATGCGCAAGACGGCGTGGCTTACGCCATTGAGAAATTTGTTCTCAATGCCTGATGGCGGTTGTTTATAGGTTCAGATCTGAATAGCCATCAATGATGGCTCAGACTGATGACAAAGCCCCTAATATACCCCTGTCATCCTTCACGGCCCCAGCGCGGTCATTCCCGCAGTAGTAGGCGGGAATCTCCTGCTGAAACCGTAAACAGCCATTGGCTGATTCCCGCCTACGCGGGAATGACGGGTTTGGGAAGGTTTGTCATCAACCTCGCTATTTTTTTTGCCTTTAATTATTTCTCTGCTATCTATTTTTAATGGATTAACTTCATAATTAATTATTCGATAAAGTCGTTGTAAAACAAACAAGGAATTATTAGATAGCATCCTAATTTATTCTAATGACAGGCAGTCGGTTATTTTTTCTTTTATCATCCTGGTGACCTGATTGACTAACTGGCTGCGGGGGATTTGCGGCGGGTAAACCGCGCAGTACGCCATTTTTATATTGGGATGAAAGGGCTTAACGATAACCGGGGATGAACTATTCAATGCCGTAATGAAATCCACTACGCCGATGCCGACATTCTTTGCCGCCAGCGCGCAGCTGTTAGCCATTGAGGTTTCAATCGGATTGTGCAAATACCCCTGTTCGTTTCTGATCGACATATCGATTTGCGCCCGTAACGGCGTAGTTCTGCCCGGCAGGATAGCTCGGTAATGGGTTAAGTCGGCAATGGTAATCTGCTCCGCTTCCGCCAGAGGATGCGTCATCGACAGCACGGCAACGGCGCTGGCTTCAGCCAGCGGTTCGGCTTCCAGGCCTTTGTTGCTCGCCTGACCAAAAATAAAACCGACGTCGTACTGGTTCGCCGTAATGGCTTCGGTGATATGACTGGAACTTTCTATATCTAAAAATAAAGAGATATCAGGATATTCCTTGATTAAGGCTGGCAGCATTTGCTCCGAACAGAGCAGCGATAACGCCTGAACCGAGGCAATGCGCAGTACGCTGCCTTTGGCATGACGGATTTCATCAGCGATGAGGGCGATGTGATCCAGCCCCAGATAAAGGCGATCGACTTCCCGGTAAAGTTTCATCGCTTCGGCGCGGGGAATCAGGCCGCGCCCGTCCCGGTCGAACAGTTTCAGGTTCAGGGCGTCTTCAAAATCCCGAATCAGCCGGCTTACCGCGGGTTGGGTAATGTGCATCATGTTGGCGGCTGATGTGATCCCGCCAGTGAGGATGACTTTGTGAAAAGCTTCAACCTGGCGGGGATTGATTCGCATACTGTTCACTCCGAAACATAATATTTGTTTATCAATTTAACACAAAATGTAATTTTTATTTGTTCAGTCTAACGCATAGACTCCTTAAATATAATATTTTATGCACTACATAACTCTGACATGGAATAGAGGGGCTAGTGAATGAAAAAATCAACAACGGCATTATTTTTTACTTTTTTATTTTCATCTTCACCTTTGGTTTTTAGTGCGGATTTGAATATTGGTTTGGCGACATCCACAACGTCAATGGACCCTCAGTTTTATGTGGGCGGGCAAAATAGCGCCATGGCGCGTAATATTTTTGACGGTTTGGTTGTTCAGGATGAAAAACAACAAATTTCTCCGGCTTTGGCCGTATCGTGGAAAATTATTGACGATAAAACCTGGGAATTCTCATTACGGCCAGGCGTGAAGTTTCATGACGGTAGTGAGTTTACCGCCAAAGATGTGATTGCCAGCATCAAACGCGTCGCGCTGGCATCAAAAAACAGCCCGAGTTCTTATGCGCCTTACGTCAACGATGTTGCTGATATTCAGGAGATCGATCCGTTAACGGTGCGCATCACCACCAAAGAACCGTCGCCTTTGCTGTTGAATAATTTAAGCCGGGTTTCAATTTTACCGGCCCGTCTCGAAACGGTGCCGACGGAAACGCTGAATGCCGGGAAAGACGTAATTGGAACCGGGCCTTTCAAGTTTGTTTCCTGGGTGCCCGATGATCGGGTCGTTCTTGAGCGTAATGATAACTACTGGGGGGAAAAAGCCGAGTGGGACAAGGTTACCGTTCGTGTATTTAAAAACAGCAGCGCCCGTGTAGCCGCTATTTTATCCGGTGATGTGGACATGATCGAAAGCGTTCCAACAGCCGACAGCCGTAATATTTTAAAAAATAATCAGTTACACACGATTTCAACACCAGGGAATCGTATTATTTATCTGCATATGGACCAACAACGCGACGTTTCGCCGTTCGCCAAAGGTCCTGATGGCAAAAATCCATTACTAAAAAAAGAAGTCCGTCAGGCGATGTCTTTAGCGCTTAATCGCCAGGCCATCGCCGATCGTATTATGGATGGGCAGGCCAATCCGGCTTCCCAACTTGTGCCTAAAGGGTATTTCGGCTATTCCGCTTCCATTCCTGCGCCGGTTTACAACCCGGAGAAAGCCAAACAGGAACTGGCGGCGGCGGGATACCCCGACGGCTTTACGCTGACGTTTCATGCTTCAAACGATCGTTATCCCAATGACGCGAAAATCGCGCAGGCTATCGGTCAGATGTTTACCCGCGTCGGGATAAAAACCGACGTCGTGACGATGCCGGGCAGCGTCTATTTCTCACGCGCGGCCCGTCTCGAATTCAGTTTAATCATGGGCGGCGCGGCCATCGAAACCGGGGAAGCGTCCGGCGTTCTGGGGCCGTTGCTGGAGACCTTTGGTCCTAATGGCGGGCAGGGCAACCGTGGCCGCTATTCCAACCCCGCCTTTGATAAAGCGTTGAACGAAGCGCGCGCGACAATGGATAGCACGCGGCGGGAAGCGCTATTGGCCGAGGCAATGAACATCGGTATGAACGACCAGAGCGTGATTCCGGTGATGTTCCTGTCCAACACCTGGGCGATGAAAAAACAGTACACCTATGTGGGGCGCTCGGATGCGTACACGCTGCCGTATTTTGTTCGTTCGGCGAAGTAGCCCCTCCGCATCAGCGCCCGTTGTGGCGTATCAATGAAATTTTTGCCCGCTATTCCATTGCCGGCTGTATTAAAGCGGCGCTGCAATTGCAGGGGTTTGACGTGGGCGATCCGTTGCCGCCGCAGCCGTCGCTGGATGAACAGGCGCGCCAAGAGATCGCCGAGGTTCTGGCATCCGTCGATGCTTTATAATATGTAACAACATCTTGAAGAAGGGAACGGTCGCCGGATGAGTGCTGTACCGATTATTATTGATTGCGATCCGGGGATTGATGATGCCATCGCGCTGTTGAGCGCGTTTGTCTCGCCTGAGCTGGATATTCTCGGGATTTGCGCGGTATGCGGTAATCAACCGCTGGAACGCACGGTCCATAACGCATTGCAAATTGCCGAACTGGGGAATCGCACGGATATTCCCGTTTATGCGGGGTGTCATCGCCCCCTTTTTCGCGCACCGATTCACGGCCAGTTTCATGGGAAAAGCGGGTTGGGCAACACGGTCTTACCCGAACCACGAAAACAGGTCGAATCTCAGCATGCGGTAAGTTTTATCATTGAGCAATGCGAAAAGGCCGCGGCTGCCGGTCAGCCCGTCACGCTATGTACGCTGGGGCCGCTAACCAATCTGGCCACCGCGTTGATTATGAAACCCGCCATCGCCGACGGCATTGAACGCGTCGTTATGATGGGAGGCGCATACCGGGAAGCCGGTAACCGCAGCCTGACGTCGGAATTCAATATGCTGGCCGACCCTCATGCGGCGCACGTGGTGTTCTCTTCCGCCCTCGCCATTGTCGCGCTGCCGTTGGATGCCTCTCACCAGGTGATCCTGACGCCGGAACAGGTTGCGCGCTTTATTGCGCTTTCCGGGCGGATTTCCACGCCGCTGGGGGAAATGATGGCGTTCTGGGATCGTAACGATATCCGCCGTTACGGTTCGCGCGGCGGGCCGCTGCACGATCCGCTGGTCATCGCCTGGCTACTGGCGCCGCACTGTTTTAACAGCGAAAAAGCGCGGGTCTACATTGAGCATGAAAGCGAGCTTTGCATGGGGCAGACCGTGGCCGACTGGTATGGCAAGACCGACGGGCGGCCCAATGTGGATGTGGTGACGCAAGTTGATGCCGAACGGGTTTTTGCGCTGTTTGCCGAACGTCTGAACCGCTATGAAGTGAAAGCCTGATATGGTTAAAGAACGCATTATTATTGATACCGATCCCGGAGTGGATGACGCCATCGCCATCTGGCTGGCGCTGGCGGCGCCGGAACTGGATGTTCTGGGTATCACGGTGGTGGCGGGCAATGTGCCGCTTGAGGATACGCTGGCTAACGCCTGCAAGGTGGTCGGGTTGACCGGCAGAACGGATGTGCCGGTTTACGCCGGTTCGCCAGGGCCGCTGGTGCGCGAGCAGGTCTACGGTAAATACGCGCATATCGGGGCTTTCTCGCGTGAGCTGGTGCCGGATTCGTCTTTCCGCCCGGAGCAGGGGCATGCGGTCGATTTTCTGGTGCGTACGGCGCGCCAGGCCGCGGCGGACAACAATCCGATTACCCTTTGCGCGCTGGGACCGTTGACCAACCTGGCTTTGGCGCTACGTCATCATCCGGATGTCGCTCGCGGCATCAAGCGGATTGTCACCATGAGCTGCGCCTTTAGCGCATTGGGCAACCGTGTTCCCTGGGCGGATTTTAACGTTTATGCCGATCCCCATGCGGCGGCGATCGTCTTTTCTTCCGGCGTTCCCGTGGTGATCATGCCGCTGGATATGACGTTTCAGGTGCTTATTCAGAAACAACAAATTGATGACCTGGAACGCCGCGCCGGAGCGCCCGGTGCGGCGCTGGCGGCGTTACTACGCCGCTTCGACCGTAACGAGGTCGTCCGTTTTGGCCGCGAAGGCGGCCCGATTCATGACGCCACCGTGGTGGCGTGGTTGCTTAACCCCGCGTTGTTCAGCGGCGTATCGGCCAGAGTAGACGTGGAGGTCGCCGGCCGCACGGCAGGCTATGTGTTTGCTGATTTCTATAACAAGCTCGGCCAGCCTGCGAATGCGCTGGTGATGCGGGACACGGATGAGCAGGGCGTCCTGACCCTGCTTGCGGACTACCTGAACCGCTATGGTTCTAAGGAACGCTGATGATCGCCTACCTGCTAAGCCGTATCGGACAGACGCTGTTGACGCTGATCGTCATGTCGGTACTGGTGTTTGTGGGGGTGTATCTGGTGGGTAATCCGGTGGACATGCTGCTGGGGGCGACGGCGACGCCGGCGGAAAGACTGGCGGTGATCCAGTCATTCGGTTTGGATAAGCCGGTGTGGGAACAGTATGGATTATTCGTACTGAATGCCCTGCACGGCGACATGGGGAACTCCTTTATTTTCAACCAGCCGGCGCTGACGCTGATTTTTCAGCGCATGCCCGCCACGCTGGAATTAGCGATGACGGCGTTCGTTATCGCCCTGGTTATCGGCATACCGCTCGGCATTTACGCCGGCCTGCGGCCGGACAGCGCCGTATCGAAATCGATTATGACGTTTTCCATCTTCGGCTTTAGTTTGCCGACCTTCTGGATTGGTCTGGTCATGATCATGTTGTTCAGCGTCAAGCTGGGGCTATTGCCGGCCTCGGGGCGCGGACAAACCAGCGATGTATTCGGTATTCCCTTTAGCTTCTTAACCAGAGACGGCCTTGAACATCTTATCTTACCCGCCTTCAATCTGGCGCTGTTTAAAACCTCATTGATTATTCGTTTAATGCGGGCCGGCGTGATCGAGTGTCTGCAACAGGATTATGTGCAGTTCGCCCGCGCCAAAGGGCTCTCGGAAACCCGCATTGTGCTGGTGCACGTGCTGCGCAACACGCTGATCCCGCTGATTACCGTTATCGGCCTGGAGCTAGGTTCGCTGATCGCGTTTGCGGTAGTCACGGAAACCATTTACGCCTGGCCCGGCATGGGTAAGCTGATTATCGATTCGATCGCCGTGCTGGACAGGCCGGTGATCCTCTCTTATCTGATGATTACCGTGGTGATGTTCAGCGTCATTAACCTGCTCGTCGATCTGCTGTATGTGCTGGTCGACCCGCGGGTTCGGCTGGGAGGGAATAACTGATGCCCGCCAATACGGTACATCAGCGCGCGGCGGGGCGGGAGCCAAGTCATTCGGCCTTCACGCTGGTTCTGCTTGCGCTGCTTAAAAACAGGCTGGCGCTGTGCGGCCTGATTATGCTGGCCATTTTTATCACGCTGGCGGCCCTCGCCTCGATCGTTTCGCCGCAAAATCCCTACGATCTGATGCAGCTCGACATCATGGACGGACGCCTGCCGCCGGGATCCGACAGTCTCAGCGGCATAACCTATTGGCTGGGCACCGACGATCAGGGGCGCGACCTGCTCAGCGCCATTCTTTACGGTACGCGGATCAGTCTGGTGGTCGGTTTTTCCAGCGCGGTGTTGGCCCTGCTGATTGGCGCCTCGCTGGGATTGATTAGCGCCTATGCCGGCGGTAAAACGGACGCGCTGATTATGCGTATCGTCGATATTCAGCTCAGTTTCCCGCCGATCCTGATTGCGCTGATTTTGCTGGCGGTGCTGGGGCAAGGCGTCGATAAAATTATCCTGGCGCTGGTGGTGACCCAGTGGGCTTACTACGCGCGGACCATCCGGGGCTCGGCGCTGGTTGAACGACGGCGAAACTACGTGGATGCCGCCCGTAGCATGTCCTTATCCAATCGACGGATCCTGTTTCGTCATATTTTGCCGAATTGCCTGGCGCCCCTGATTGTGGTCGCGACGATGCGCATTGCTTACGCCATCATGCTGGAGGCGACGCTCTCTTTTCTCGGGATCGGATTACCGGTGACCGAGCCGTCGCTGGGGTTATTGATTGCAAACGGTTTTGAATACCTGATGTCCGGCGACTACTGGATCAGTTTCTTCCCGGGGCTAACGCTGCTGCTGCTTATTGTGGCGATCAATCTGGTGGGGGATGCGCTGCGCGATATCCTCAATCCAAGGCATTAAGGGGAACAACATGACGTCGCCAATTATGTCGGTATTGCATCTCACCACGGCCTTTCAGGTGAATGGCGAGTGGATGAATGTGGTGCGCGACCTGTCTTTCTCCATCGGCGAGAGAGAGACCGTCGCCGTGGTGGGCGAGTCCGGCTCCGGCAAGAGCGTGATGGCGAAATCCATCATGCGGTTGTTGCCCGCCGGGCAGAGTCAGATCGGCGGGGAGGTTCATTTCGGCGGCGTCGAACTCCTCTCCTTATCACCCCGAGAGATGCGGGATGTGCGCGGCAATCGCATCGGGATGATCTTTCAGGAGCCGATGACCAGCCTCAACCCGGTATTGCCGATTGGCTATCAGATTACCGAGGTGCTGCGCCATCACCGGGGGATGGATAAGGCGCAGGCGCGGGCGGAAGCCGTTCGTCTACTGGAGAAGGTACGCATTCCCGGCGCCAAAGCGCGCTTGCATGAGTATCCGCAAAGTTTCTCCGGCGGGATGCGCCAGCGGGTGGTGATCGCCATCGCGCTGGCCTGCAACCCGCAGCTGTTGATTGCCGATGAACCGACCACGGCGCTGGACGTCACCATTCAGGCGCAGATACTGGCGTTGATTAAAACCCTGCAGGAAGAAGAAGGGATGTCGGTGCTGTTTATTACCCATGATATGGGCGTGGTGGCGGAAGTTTCCGACCGCACGTTAGTCATGTATCAGGGCGAAATGGTTGAAAACGCCGCCACCAGAGAAATTTTTCATCATCCCAAACATCCTTACACCCGCATGTTGCTGTCCGCCGTTCCCAGGTTGGGATCCATGTCGGGAAGCGAGCGGCCGCAGCGTTTTCCGCTGGTGGATCGCCAGACGGGCGAGCGCCTGCCGATACCGGAAACGGTGGATACCCTCCGCAGTGATAAGCCGGTACTGGCAGTAAAAAATCTGGTGACCCGCTTTGATATCCGCTCCGGTTTTTTCCGGCGGCTGTCCGGGCGGGTGCATGCGGTGGAAAACGTCTCTTTCGATCTGTGGCCCGGCGAAACCCTGTCTTTGGTGGGCGAGTCGGGCTGTGGGAAGTCCACCACCGGCCGGTCAATCATCCGCCTGGCTGAGGCGACCAGCGGAGAGATTCTGCTCCAGGGGCAGGATATTCTCACAGCGGA
Source organism: Brenneria goodwinii (assembly GCF_002291445.1). Classification (NCBI taxonomy): domain Bacteria; kingdom Pseudomonadati; phylum Pseudomonadota; class Gammaproteobacteria; order Enterobacterales; family Pectobacteriaceae; genus Brenneria; species Brenneria goodwinii. The sequence goes on from NZ_CP014137.1 coordinate 4,311,960, forward strand.
TAAAAATGCGCTGTCCGAGCGCCGGCGGCAGATTCAGATGGTGTTTCAAGACCCTTACGAAAGCCTGAATCCGCGAATACGGGTGGGCGACGCCATTGCCGAACCAATGCTGGCTCACGGGCTGGCCGGCGCCAAAGAGGTTCAGGCCCGCGTTCGGGAACTGCTGGAACAGGTCGGTTTACCGGGCTGGATGGCCGAGCGTTTTCCACACCAGTTTTCCGGTGGACAGCGGCAGCGGGTCTGTATCGCCAGGGCGCTGGCGCTGGAACCGAAAATCATCATCGCCGACGAATCGGTTTCGGCGCTTGATGTTTCCGTCAAGGCGCAGGTCATCAATCTGATGCTGGATTTACAACAGCAACTGGGGCTTTCTTTCCTGTTTATTTCCCATGATATGGCGGTCGTTGAGCGCATCAGCCACCGCGTCGCGGTGATGTATCTGGGGGAGATCGTCGAAATTGGACCGCGCGCCGCCATTTTTGATAACCCGCAGCATGACTATACCCGCCGTCTGATTGCGGCGGTGCCGATCCCCGATCCGGATATCCGGCCGGTTCGCGCGCTGTATAGCGATGAACTGAAAAGCCCGGTGAGACCGCCGGACTTTATTTGTCCTGAACGCCGCTATCGGGAAGTCTCCCACGGGCATTTTGTTCAGATCCAGAACGGCGGCGATCGCCACGCCGGGCGCGGGCGGGATCCGCTGGCATAGCCCGCCGTGGCCGACACCTCAGCTTTGCGACACTTTCTGCGGTATGTAAGTGTTGGCGACCACCTCGCCCTGGGAGCCGACCGCGCGCAGCGGCGCGGGATGCGCCAGATCGAGATGCGGAAACAGCAATTCGCCGACCCGATAAGCCTCTTCCAGGTGCGGATAACCGGAGAGGATAAAGGTATCGATGCCGAGATCGGCATATTCCTGAATGCGCGCGGCGACCGTCGGCCCATCGCCGACCAGCGCCGTACCGGCTCCGCCGCGCACCAGACCGACCCCGGCCCACAGATTGGGGCTGATTTCCAGTCGGTCTTTTTTCCCGCCGTGCAAAGCCGCCATACGCTGCTGTCCGACCGAATCGAAGCGGGCAAGCGCGGCCTGCGCGCTGGCGATGGTGTCGTCATCCAGATGCGCGATCAGCCGATCGGCGGCCTGCCAGGCTTCTTCCGTGGTTTCGCGCACAATCACATGCAGGCGAATGCCGAATCGCACCTGGCGGCCTTTGGCCTGCGCCTTGGCCCGCACCTCGTCCAGCTTTTCTTTTACCTGCGCGGGCGGCTCGCCCCAGGTCAGATAAAGATCGACCTGATCGGCCGCCAGATCCTGCGCCGCCGCGGAGGATCCGCCGAAATAAAGCGGCGGACGCGGTTGTTGCACCGGCGGATACAGCAGCTTGGCGTCTTTTACCTTAAGGTGCTTGCCTTCAAAGTCGACCGTGTCGCCTTCCAGCAGCCTGCGCCAGATGTGGGTAAATTCGGCGGACGCCTCATAACGCTCGTCATGGCTGAGAAACAGCCCTTCCGCGGCCAGTTCTTCGGGATCGCCGCCGGTGACCAGATTGAAAAGCGCGCGGCCGTTTGACAGCCGATCCAGCGTGGCGGCCTGACGTGCGGCAATGGTCGGTGAGATGACGCCGGGACGCAGCGCCACCAGAAATTTCAGCCGCTGCGTTACCGGGATCAATGAGGCCGCCACCAGCCAGGAGTCCTCGCAGGAGCGGCCGGTCGGCAGCAATACGCCGCCAAATCCCTGCCGTTCGGCGGCCTGCGCCACCTGTTGCAGATAGCTGTGATCCACCTGGCGCGCGCCCTCGGAACTGCCGAGATAGCGGCCGTCGCCATGGGTGGGTAAAAACCAGAATACGTTAAGACTCATCGTGTTATCTCCTGAGTAGGTCGAACTCTCCGGGCTACCCGGCATAAATGTTATTGGGACTGAGGACGCCAGACGCGTTGGGAAACATCCACTTTCACCGGCACCAGACGATTTTCATAAAACAGATCGGCGGTATATTGCTGCGCTTCGATCGTCGGCTGTTCCAGCGGTTTGATGGTCGTCGGCGGGCGATGGTCGAGCGCGGCGGCGATCACTGTTTCCGGCAGGCCGACCGCGTTCGCCAGCAGCGTGACGCTTTGCGCGCGATCGCTCAGCGTCAGCGCATCGGCCTGGGTTAACACCTCCAGCACCTGACGGATAAAGGGGCCATGCGCTTCGGTATACGGACGGGCCGCCAGATAGAAGGAGCCGGTCTGGTTCAGGCCGGTACCGTCCGCCAGCACCCTAACGCCGCCCTGCAATAAGGCGGCGGAGTAATAGGGATCCCAGATGGTCCAGGCGTCGACATTGCCTTGTTGAAAGGCGGCGCGGGCATCTGCCGGGGTTAAATAGATCGGTTTAATATCGCTGAACGCCAAACCGGCCTGTTGCAGCGATCGCAGCAGCAGGTTGTGCGAACTGGAGCCTTTCTGAAACGCTACCTTACGGCCTTTCAGATCGGCGACGCTCTTAATTGGGCTATCTTCGGCCACCAGAATCACTTCGGCTTTGGGTTTTGGCGGCTCAACGCCGACGTACAGTAAATCGGCCCCGGCGGCCTGAGCGAAAATAGGCGGAATATCGCCGGTGCTGCCCAGATCGATACTGCCGACGTTAAGCGCTTCCAGCATTTGCGGACCGGCCGGAAATTCAATCCAGCTGATCCTGGTCTGCGGAAACCGTTTCTCCAGCAGCTGATGGGATTTAGCCAGCACCAGACTGACCGACCCTTTCTGATAGCCAATTCGGAACTGCTCGGGTGCGGCATCCTGCGCGTGGGCGACGCCTGTCAGCAGCGCGCTAAAGGCGACCGTTGCCGCCAGCCAGCGGCGCAACGGTGTCTGGCGTTGATGTGATGTTCCCAAGCCGAACGCTTTCGTTGAATCCTTCACCATAAGTATCACCACCTAGACCACTTATAACCAAAAGTTAAAATAAAGTGACCATTTGCAACATTGAGGTGATAAACATAACAGGCGCAGCGCGGGTTTTTTAAATCTCAATTTCTGGTTTTGATAGTTAAAAAGGGGAAAAGATAGGGATGGCCTATCTCCCCCCTTCCAGACCCTTCTTGTAAAAATTTCTCGTATAAATTTATTGTTATTTTGTTAAATTGCCTGTTTTGTGATCCAGATTGTAGTACTAGTTAATATGTTAGTACTACAATCAGTCACAAGAAGGAGCAACAGAAACGAATATTGTGCAGCACTTCAGCGACGCTCAGCGGCGCGGCAGGTAAAGTAGAAGCGATACGTATCAACCTGTTTTTATTCCGCTGAGGTGACGATGAACAAACATGAACTAAGCAAAACTGACCGCATCATTCTTGCTATTGGTCAACAGATTGTTAGCGGTAAGTACGCGCCGGGCGCGCCTTTACCGGCGGAAGCGGAACTGTGCGAAGAGTTTCAGACCTCGCGCAACATTATCCGTGAAGTTTTCCGCGCGCTGACGGCGAAGCGCCTGATTGAGGTTAAACGTTATCGCGGCGCATTCGTTGCCGCGCGCAACCAGTGGAACTACCTGGATACGGACGTGTTGCAATGGGTGCTGACCAACGATTATGACCCGCGTCTGATTGGGGCGATGAGTGAAGTGCGTAACCTGGTTGAACCGGCCATCGCCCGCTGGGCGGCGGAAAGGGCGACCTCCAGCGAACTGGCGGTGATTGAACAGGCGTTGAACGACATGATTACGCATCACCAGGATCGTGATGCTTTTAATGAAGCGGATATTCGTTTTCATGAGGCGGTGCTGGCATCGGTGCATAACCCGGTGTTGCAGCAGTTGAGCGTGGCGATCAGCTCGCTGCAACGGGCGGTATTTGAACGCACCTATATGCCGGATAACGAAAATATGCCGCGGACATTGCGCGAACACCAGGATCTTTATGATGCCATCCGGCATCAGGATGTTGAAGCGGCGGAACGGGCGGCATTGGGCATGATCGCCAGTTCGACCAAACGGTTAAAGGATATTACATGAATGACAGTTATATCGCGATTGACTGGGGATCAACCAATCTGCGCGCCTGGCTTTATCTGAACGGCGCCTGTGTCGATGAGACGCAGTCCGAGGCCGGGGTAACGCGTTTAAACGGCCAGACGCCGCAACAGGTTTTTCAGAATATCGTCGCGCCCTGGCGGCGGCATGACGTGCCGGTGGTGATGGCCGGCATGATTGGCAGCAATGCCGGTTGGCTGTCGGTGCCTTACCTGCCGTGCCCGATCCGCTTGACCGACGTGGCGCGCCGCTTAACCCGCGTGGATGCGGCGAAACCGCTGGCGGCCTGGATTATTCCCGGCTTGAGCATTGCGCGGGAAGATAACAGCAATGTGATTCGCGGCGAGGAAACGCAGCTGATCGGCGCTTACGACGCATGCCCGTCATCGCTCTACCTGATGCCCGGCACGCACTCCAAATGGGTGCAAATGGATGGCGACGCCGTGATCGACTTTCGTACGGTGATGACCGGCGAACTTCATCACCTGTTGCTAAAGCAGTCGTTGATCGGCGTTGGCATCGGTGAGCAGCAGCCTGCTCCTGACGCTTTCCAACGGGGGCTAGAGCAGGGTTTCGCTGATGAAAATATCATCCGTTGCCTGTTTGAAACCCGTGCGGCGCACGTGTTGGGACGGCTGGAAAAAAGCGCCGTCAGCGACTGGCTATCCGGGCTGCTGATTGGCAATGAAGTCGCGCAGATGCAGCGCCAGTATCGGATCGCCGCCGATACGAACGTAACCATTATCGGTAATCCGGCGCTTGGCGCGCGTTACCAACAGGCATTACTCAACGCCGGGCTGCGCGTTCAGTCACTTGATGGCGACCAGACTTTTCAGGCAGGTATAAGGAGTATTGTGAATGAGCTGGAATACTGATCTTCCCTTAATCGCCATTCTGCGAGGCATTACGCCCGAAGAGGTGTTGGAGCATGTCGCCGCGCTACTGGACGCCGGTTTTGATGCGGTGGAAATTCCGCTGAACTCGCCGGAACCTTTCCGCAGCATTCAACTGACGGTTGAGCGCTTCGGCGACCGGGCGCTGATCGGCGCGGGTACGGTGCTGAAGCCGCAGCAGGTTGATGAGTTGAATAACGTCGGCGGCAAACTGGTGGTTACGCCGAGCATCAACCCGGCGGTGATCCGCCGCGCGGTTGAGTGCGGCATGACGGTTTGCCCTGGCTGCGCGACGGCGACGGAGGCGTTTAATGCATTGGATGCCGGCGCTCAGGCGCTGAAAATCTTTCCTTCCGTCTCTTTTGGTCCGGGCTACATCAAAGCGCTGAAGGCGGTGTTGCCAAAAGACATCCCGGTGTTTGCCGTCGGGGGCGTGACGCCGGCGAATTTGGCGGATTATCTTGGCGCCGGGTGTCTCGGCGCCGGGCTGGGCGGCGATCTCTATCGCGCGGGTCAGTCTGTTGCTGTCACTACACAAAAAGCGCATGCATTTGTTAAAGCTTATAAGGATGCTGTTCAATGAAAATTACCAAACTGACGACCTACCGACTGCCGCCGCGCTGGATGTTTCTGAAAATTGAAACGGACGAAGGCATTGTCGGCTGGGGCGAGCCCGTGATTGAAGGACGGGCGCGGACGGTCGAGGCCGCCGTACATGAGCTGGCCGATTATCTAATTGGTCAGGATCCGGCGCGGATAAACGATATCTGGCAGGTGCTTTACCGCGCCGGTTTTTACCGCGGCGGCCCGATTTTGATGAGCGCGATTGCCGGTATCGATCAGGCGTTATGGGATATCAAAGGCAAAGCGCTGGGCGTGCCGGTTTATCAACTGCTGGGCGGTCTGGTGCGGGATAAAATCAAGGCTTATAGCTGGGTAGGCGGCGATCGCCCCTCGGAAGTGATTGCCGGTATCAACAAACTGAGCGAAATCGGCTTTGATACCTTCAAGCTCAATGGCTGTGAAGAGATGGGCATCATCGATAACTCGCGCAAAGTCGACGCCACGGTCGCGGTGGTGGCGGAAATTCGTGCCGCGTTCGGCAACCGTATTGAGTTCGGGCTGGATTTCCACGGACGTGTCGATGCGCCGATGGCGAAAATCCTGATCAAAGAGCTGGAGCCGTACCGTCCGCTATTTATTGAAGAACCGGTGTTGGCTGAACAGGCCGAATATTATCCGCGCCTGGCGGCACAGACGCATCTGCCGATTGCGGCAGGCGAACGGATGTTCTCGCGCTTTGACTTCAAACGCGTTCTGTCGGACGGCGGTTTGGCGATTATTCAGCCCGATCTCTCTCACGCCGGGGGAATTACCGAATGCTTTAAAATCGCCGCGATGGCGGAAGCGTACGATGTGGCGCTGGCTCCGCATTGCCCGCTGGGTCCGATTGCGCTGGCCGCTTGTTTGCACCTCGATTTTGTTTCACGCAACGCGGTATTCCAGGAGCAAAGCATGGGAATTCATTATAATAAAGGCGCGGAACTGCTGGATTATGTGGTGAATAAAGATGACTTCGCCATGACCGATGGCCATTTTTATCCGTTAAATAAACCAGGGTTGGGGGTGGAAATTAATGAAGAGCTGGTGATTGAACGCAGTAAAAACGCACCAGACTGGCGTAACCCGGTATGGCGTTATCCTGATGGCGCGGTAGCCGAATGGTAAATACGTCATATTACATATTAATAAAAAGTAACGAATAAAAATTAAATTTATTTTAGTTGTCTCTGTGTATTCAGTGGCACGGCCTGTTATTGCAGTAATACTGAATACCCTATTATTTGAGGTAATAAATAATGGCTGCCGATCTGTACTCGTCGACCCTCAAGCAACTTAATGCGAAGATAATACCATTTATCATTATATGTTATTTTGTTGCTAATTTAGATAAAACCAATATATCCATCGCCGCATTGCAAATGAATGCCGATCTGGGCCTTTCCGCCAGTATGTATGGGCTCGGCGTGGGGATGTTTTATATTTCTTATATTATATTTGAAGTTCCCAGTAATATCTTAATGACCAAAGTCGGGGCGCGCATCTGGATTGCCCGAATTATGATAACCTGGGGGATTGTCAGCGCCGGGATGTCATTTATACAAAGCGCCAATCAATTGTATGTTATGCGCTTTCTATTGGGCATGGCGGAAGCCGGATTTACGCCGGGGATTATCTATTATATCTCTTGCTGGTTCCCTAAAAGTAACCGTGCGCGGGCTATGTCGTTCTTTTATATGGGTTCTGTGCTGGCTTCGGTTATTGGCCTGCCGATTTCGGGCAGTATCCTGAATTTGCATGGGATTGCCGATATCGCAGGGTGGCGCTGGCTGTTCGCCCTTGAAGGGATCCCCGCTGTGGTGCTGGGCTGCCTGGTTCTGTGGCGTTTGCCGGACACGCCGGAACATGCCGACTGGCTGAACCAATCGCAGAAAAACTGGTTAACCTCGCAGTTGAAAAAAGATAATGCCGCCATTGAGGTGGGGAAAACACACTCATGGGGCAGCGCATTAAGAAATAAAACCGTATTGTTGCTGAGCGTGGTTTGGTTCTTGCAGGCATTTGGCTCCATTGGTATTACGCTATTCCTGCCGCTGATTATAAAAAGCGTCGTGACCGAGCAAAGCAATTTTGTTATCGGTTTGCTATCGTCTGTTCCATTTATTTTTGCCGCGCTGTTCATGTATCTGAACGGCCGTCATTCTGACATAACCAAAGAGCGTCCGTTACATTTGGGGCTGCCGCTGATTATTTCGGGGATATTGCTGGCGACCTCGATCTATACCAGTAATTTGTATATTGCCTATATTCTTCTGGTATTGACGGTAGGGTTCAACTTTGCGTTAACGCCGATTTTTTGGGCAGTGACGACAGAGAAATTGGCGGGCGTTGCCGCGGCGGCATCCATCGCGTTTATTAATGCGATTGCGAATTTCGCCGGCTTAGGTTTACCGCCGATTCTGGGGAAAATAAAGGATGCGACCAACAGTTATGAATATGGACTGTTGATTGTCGCGATCGCGTTGATCATCGGCGGTGTTATCGGAATTATTATTGCTCGTCCCGGTAAATCCGTCGGTGGGAAAGAATCAGTCTCTTCACTCTCGTAGTACGAAGGTTAATTATGAAACAGAAAATATTAAAGCAGGCATCGTTACCGGCACAGTTGGATGAAGAGCTGAATGCGCGGTATGACGTATATGAATACGCCGCATTGGCGCCATCCGAGTTTTCGCGACTGGCGGAAGAGTTTCGCGTTGTCATCACCAACGGCGAAGCGGTCGTGACGCGGGAGTTCATTAACGCCTTGCCTAATCTGGCGCTGATCGCGGTTTTCGGCGTGGGTTATGATGGCGTGGATGTTCCGGCGGCGAAAGCGCGGGGTATTGCGGTGACGCATACGCCCGGCGTATTGACCGACGATGTCGCCGATCTGGCGCTTGGGCTGCTGTTGGCGACGTCCAGACAGATCGCGGACGCGCAAACCTTTATTCAGCAAGGTGGCTGGAAACAGCAATCCTATATGTGGACGCGCAAAGTGTCTGGTTCGACGCTGGGGATTATCGGCCTGGGGAGGATTGGCCGGGCGGTGGCGCAACGCGCTGCCGGCTTTAATTTGGCCATCTCCTATACCGATCGTCAGCCGGCGAATGATGTGGACTTCACATTTTATCCGACGGTGGAAGCGTTAGCGGCCGCCAGTGATTATCTGGTGGTGTGTACGCCGGGCGGCTCCGATACCCACTGTCTGGTCAATCGCGACGTATTGCGCGCGTTGGGATCGGATGGGATGCTGATTAATATCTCCCGCGGCTCGGTGGTGGATGAGCAGGCGCTGGTCGAGGCGATCGAACAGGGAACGATCGCCGGCGCGGGCCTGGATGTGTTTGCCCATGAGCCGGATGTGCCGGCAGGGTTGTTGGGGAAACCGAATGTGGTCGTCACGCCGCATATGGCCAGCGCCACCTGGTCGACGCGCAGGGAGATGTCGCGTCTGGTCATGGAAAATGTCGACGCCTGGTTCGCCGGACAACCGCTGGTGACGCCTGTCCCTTAAGTTAACTGCGATAATAAAACGGGTTTTCCGATATTAGGCGGAGAACCCGTTTATTTATTCTATTTTCAGGTAATTATACGCTAAATAATTCGAGCGGCAGGAAGGCGGTTTTACTGCGACAAATTCGTCGGGAAGCGATTTGAACGCCGCTTGCGGCGGCTTTGTGGATTTATTTTTAATGTGACTGATATCCCAAAAAAACACAAACGATTAGACAACTATTAAAAATACGTGCTAGTTATAAATCAAGCCGTAGATACACTATTAAAACATTATCCTGTGATAATCTTTTAATAGTTTCGGAATGGCGTAAGCCAGGAAAATTAATAAAACAGCGTTTTGTTGGTTGTTCTATTTAACAAACCGTTGTTAATAGGGTCAGTGAACTGAAAGCCCTCAGAGATTTAAACAATCTCTGAGGGCTTTTTTTTTATTTTTAAATAAGGAGTTGGAGTCATGTCAAAAAAACGTCGGTTATCCAGAGTTTTTGCTCAAGATGGTAAATCTGTTACGTTGGCACTGGATGGGTACTATTTTTCCACCAAAACAGCAGGCGTTGACGATACGCTAAAAAGCCTGCCCGTATTGATTGAAAAAGGGCTGGATTGTGCTTTGGTCACCTACGGTATGGCAAAAAATTATGAAGCGGAATTAATGAATATTCCAATTGTGCTGCGGGTAGACAGCACCGTAAATATTTTTGATAACACCGTTCCTGACACAAAAGGGGTTTTTTCTGTTGAGGATGCATTAAAAATCGGGGCCGATGGCGTTGTGTGCATGACATTCCCCGGCGCGTTTAATGAAGAGAAAACCCACGATTTGGCCATGAAACTGGCGCAGGCCGCCGATGCCTGGAATTTACCGCTAATTGTTGAATCGTTGCCTTACGGCTACCCGGTTACCAATAGCGAATCCAACAGCCCTGAGGTGATTGCCGCCGCTGCCCGCATTGCCGTGGAATTGGGGGCCGATGTCATCAAAACCCGCTTTTCAGGAACCGCCGCAGACCGGCTGATTGTTGAGGCGGCCGGTGTTCCCGTACTGGCGTTAGGCGGCCCTAAAACCGATATTCTAAGTTATTTTGAATTCGTACAGCACTGTATGAACATGGGGGCGAAAGGTGTCGCCGTAGGCAGAAATATTACCCAAGACCCCAAACCCGCCCACGTTGTAGCAGGTCTACACGCCATCATTCATGAAAATGCAACACCGGAAGATGCGTATGGCCTCTATATGAAAAAATAGAAATCTGGACAACTCTCTATGATGTTAAATAACACCGTCATACCCTCGGTCAGACGCTATAAAAATTTTGAGAAAGCGCTTTCCTGTGAATCAGAATATATTTTATTGTCGGAAGCCGATATAGGTAACTTACAGTCCCTGGTAGGGAAATGTCATAAAAGAAATAAAAAGGTTCTGATTCATTTAGAACTTTTGGGTGGGTTCAAACCCGATCCGTGTGGCATCTCCGTATTAAAAAAGATCTATAAGGTGGACGGTGTTATTTCCTCTAATTTTACTGCGTTACGATATGCAAAAAAGGAGGGGTTAATCACTATCTATAGAATATTGCTCATTGACTCCAGAGCGTTAGATCAATCCATCGATATCGTAAAAAATAATTCAATCGATGCGATTGAATTGCTGCCGGCAGAGTATGCGTGCTTATGTTTCGATTTGCTAAAAAATAACTTTAAGAATCTTAATGTAAAGTTCATCGCCGGTGGTTTTGTAAAAAGAAAATATTTAGTTGATAGGATCTTTTACACCGGGTTTGACGGCATTACCACCAGCGAACCCAGCTTATGGTAAATAATCATTATAAAAATCCGAGGCGGACATGAAAAATAAATATGTCATGGGTATTGATAATGGCGGCACCGTAACAAAAGCGGCTATTTATGACATGCAAGGCCATGCGCTTGCCATTGCGTCCAATGCTACCCGCATGTTAACACCCAAACCGTTTTACACCGAACGGGATATTAAAGAGCTATGGGAATCAAATATTAAGGTTATCAAAGAAGCGATTATTGATTCCAGAATTGATGCCGGCGACATCGTGGGAATATCCGTAACCGGGCACGGTAATGGTTTGTATCTGGTCGACGAAGAGGGGCATCCAGTCAGAAACGGCATTATCTCCACCGATTACCGGGCAAAAGATTATGTTGAGAAATGGTATCGGACGGCCGAGTTTGAAAGGGACATTCTCCCCAAGACCATGCAGTCAATCTGGGCGGGGCAACCCGTTGCGCTGCTGGCATGGTTGAACGATCACGAACCGGAAACCATAAAGAAGACAAAATATATCTTTATGGTGAAAGATCTGATTCGTTACTACCTTACCGGGGAAGCCTATCTGGAGTTGACCGACATCTCCGGCACCAATCTGATCAGCGTACGTGACCGAGATTATGATGACGAACTGCTGGATTTCTGGGGGATCCGCGCCTGGAAAGACAAGCTGCCGCCTATCCGGCTTTCGACGGAGTGTTGCGGGCGGATTAGCCGGCAGGTTGCCGAACTGACCGGATTAGCGGCGGGAACGCCGGTATCCGGCGGCGTGTTTGATATATCGGCGTCATCCATTGCGTCGGGTATCAACGATATCAATAAACTGGCTATCGTCACCGGTACATGGAGTATTAATGAGTATGTTACGGATGAACCGGTGGTTGATAAAAACTTATTTATGACCTCCATCTACCCGCTGGACGACAAGTGGCTGATAACGGAAGCCAGTCCTACCTCGGCCAGTAATCTGGAATGGTTTATCAACAATTTCATGGCCAGCGATAAACAGCTGGAACAGGAAAAAGGCAAATCTATTTATGCCTTATGCAATGAGTTGGTCGCATCGACAAACCCGGAAGAGAGCCATTTGTTGTTTTTCCCCTTTGTCTTTGGTTCCAATACCATACCCGATGCCACCGCCGGATTTATCGGCGTAAACAGTTTCCATAAAAAAGAACATTTCCTGCGGGCGATTTACGAGGGCGTCGCGTTCAGTCATCTGTATCACACCGAGCGATTAAGAGCCATCAATCCCCAGCTCAGCGATGTCATGCGTGTCGCCGGCGGTATCGCCAATTCAGATACCTGGCTGCAGATTTTTTCAGATATATTCCAGTGCTCATTAGAGATCGTGGACGTAAAGGAACACGGTACGTTAGGCGCCGCCATGACGGCGACGGTGATGTGCGGGTATTACCAGGATATTTTTGCGGCGTCGAATAATATGGTTAATGTGTCGAAAACTATTCGCCCGAACAAAGACAATCAGGGAATTTATCAGAAAAAATATCAACTCTACAAAACGATTCTAAAAGACATGCAATTGCCATGGAAATCCTGCAGTCGTTATGTCATAGAATAATTCTGGAGCAATAATATGGATCTTGAACTGAAAAACAAAAACGCCATTATTACCGGCGGCGCCACGGGGTTGGGCCGTGAATTTGTTCTTTCGCTGGCTAAAGAGGGGGTAAATATCAGCTTCACTTATCTTAGTGAAAAAGAAAACCCTGATACTTTGATTCATGAAGTAAACAATATTTCCAACGTTAATATTATTGGTATAAAAACAAATTTGGCGAATGATAACGAGATAGCCGAATTCTTTGCGGAAAGTGCCGCCACGCTGGGGAATATCGATATTTTGATTAACAACGCCGGCATCTGGCTTTCCGGTTATGTCAATGACATCTCGCTGGAAGATTGGGATCTGGTAATGAATGTGAATTTAAAATCCGTGTTCTACCTTAGTCAGCTTTTTGTGAACCACTGTATTCATGAAGATAAAGCGGGCTCTATCTTAAATATCACCTCTCAGGCCGCTTTTCATGGCTCGACCACCGGGCATGCCCACTATGCGGCCAGTAAAGCCGGCCTGGTCGCTTTTTCTATTTCACTGGCCAGGGAAGTCGCCAAGCAAAAGATTAATGTAAACAATATTGCCATCGGCATTATGGATACCCCCATGATCCGAAAAAATCTACAAGAAAACCCAGACTACTACGTGAATAGGATCCCAATTGGTCGTGTGGCGTCACCGCATGAAATTTCTGAAATCGGGGTATTTCTGGTTTCGTCTAAAGCAGGCTATATGACCGGGGCAACCGTCGATGTGACCGGCGGAATGCTGATGCGCTAACCATGAGGAGTAGTAACATGAAGTGTCTTGCTATTGCGGATCTTTTTATCAATAAAGCCACCATGAATTTCGGGCTGCAAAAGCTCAGGGATAACGGTATTGACGTTATTGTCAGGGAATGGAAACACGATTCGCTTGAAAAGCTCCAGGTGGATAATTTACAGGTTGAGCAACAGGGCGCGGAAGCCGTGCAGTTGCCGGCCGCCTTGCTGGAAGGCATTGAAGATATTGATGTGATCATTACGCAATTTGCGCCCGTTAATATTTCAGTCATGGAGAAGGCCAAAAAACTGAAATACGTCGGCGTATTAAGGGGGGGAATTGAAAATATCAATACCGATTATGCGTGTCAAAAAGGTATCGTGGTGTTGAATACGCCCGGCCGTAATGCCAGAAGCGTGGCGGAGTTTACGGTGGGCATGATGCTGGCGGAGACCAGAAACATTGCCCGGGCGCATGATGCGTTAAAAGATAAACATTGGCGAAAAGATTTTCCCAATCAGGAATGTATCCCGGAACTGGGCGGGAAAACCATCGGGTTGATCGGTTTCGGGCATATTGCCCAACTGGTGGCAAAATTTCTTAGCGCCTTCGACGTGAATATCATTTTCTTTGATAAATATGTCGATCATCACGATCGGTATAAAAAGATAACTGATCTGGATGAGCTGGTAAAAAATGCCGATATTATTTCTGTTCATGCGCGTTTGACGGAAGAGACGCAAAACTTGATCAACGCCCATCATTTCAGATTAATGAAAAAAAACGCCGTTATTATCAATACGGCACGTTCCGGGTTGATTAATGAACAGGATTTACTGCAGGCATTGCAGGAAAAGCGCATTATGGGGGCGGCGATCGATACCTTTGATTATGAGCCATTGCAAGATGATAGCGCGTTTTACGCACTGGACAATGTGACGATTACTCCGCATATGGCGGGCAGCACGATTGATGCCTTCAGTAATACGCCGAAACTTTTTTCTGATATTCTCTTGGGGAAATTAGATAAAGGTAAGTGATATTAATTTTTTAAAACCAGCGAATTTATCAATCATCTATTACATAAAATCGGCGCTTATTATGTGCATTTTATGCCGTGTTCCTTTTCTTGTAAGGGCGTACTATGGATATTATAAATAGTATTATCGGTCTTGGCGCATCAGTAATGATGCCCATTATTTTTTTCATCATCGCGCTATGCTTTGGGGTAAAAATAGGCACAGCTTTTAAGGCGGGCATGCTTGTCGGTATCGGTTTTGAGGCTGTCGGCCTGGTCATTAATCTGTTATTGACGAATCTGGGGCCGGCCTCTCAGGCTATGGTAGAGAGGATGGGGCTGTCACTGACCGTTGTCGATACCGGTTGGCCGACCGCGTCAACGATAGGATGGGGCTCGCCTATCATGTTGCCTGTTGTTGTCGGGTTCATTGTTATTAATCTGGCTATGCTGTTTTTAAAACTGACGAAGACGGTGAATATCGATATCTTTAATTACTGGATATTCCTGATAGTCGGCTCCGTGGTTTATGCGGGAACCAATAACTATTGGTTATCAGTGGGTTTCACCTTCGCCATTTTTATATTGACGCTGATCGCGGCAGATTTTACCGCGCCTTATATCCAGCGCAATTACAACCTGAAAGGCATTTCATTCCCCCATTTAACCTGCATTATTTATGTTCCTTTCGGTATCGTGACCAATTTTTTATTGGAAAAAACACCGTTAATTAAAAGGATAAATCTAGAGCCGGAACATATTAATAAAAAGTTCGGCGTATTCGGCGAACCTCTAACGCTGGGGTTTATACTGGGGCTGGTACTCGCTTTTTTAGCGGGATACCGCATCGCCGATGCGGTATCGCTGGCGATAAAAGTCTCGGCCGCCATGTTGCTGCTGCCGAAAATGATTGAAATTCTGATCCAGGGTTTACTCATTGTGCGTGACGCGGCCGAAGATAAGTTAAAAAAGAAATATCCCGATCGCGATTTCTATATCGGCATGGATACCGCGCTGCTGATTGGCGAACCTTCGGTCTTGGCGACGGGATTGTTATTGATTCCTATGGCCGTGGTTCTGTCGGTGATTCTGCCGGGCAATCGGGTACTGCCCTTCGTCGATCTGGCTTCCCTGATGTTCCTGATGGCGATGATTACCCCTTTCTGCAAGCGTAATATGTTTCGCATGTTTATTTCCGGCACCTTAGTGCTGATCTCTATTTTTTACGTCGGTACGGACATTTCCGCCGAGTACACTCAGGCGGCGGTTAATTCAAATATCCCGATCCCCGAGGGGATGTCTGAGATCACCAACATTGTTGGCGGCGCAACGACGCCGATCGGATGGTTGGCGGTAAAACTTGGGGAATTATTCAGTAGCGGTACATGACAGAGGTAATAAAGGAACAAATGGAGGGCGTACGCTCGTATTGCCCTTTTCCTTCGTTCATAAAAAACCGGATTGCCTTGATGAGGGGCAATCCGGGGAGGGCAGGTGAAGCAGGATAATTAACGGATTAGTTATAAATTACCGCAGTACCGCGCAGGTGGTCGTTACCGGTTGCTGAGGTGATGGTAAAAGCTTTAGCCCCGGCCTTGTCAGCTTTTTCAGCCAGATGTGTTTTCAGCGAGTCCAGGTCCAGCGCGGAGGCGGAAACTACACCCACTTTTTGCATGCCTTGAGCCTGCTGTGCGGAGACATACTCAGCGGCGGAAGCGCCGAAAGAAACGGCAGCGAGTACAACGGTAGCGGCGATAGTTTTTACGTTTTTCATAATGTCTTATCCTATTCTGAATTATGGAATGAAAGGTCATCGCCTTTCGATAGAACAAAGGTTACGCCGATGTTCACTCACTGAAAATCGAATGTTTTTGATGGCGGCATTCAAATTTTTTGAACTAAACATGGTGTGATCGTTCTTATTTTTTAAATATAAAACAAAAGCTTATACATAAAACTGAAACATATTTACAATCTATTGAAGTTTATTGATTTTGCGGGGTGATACTTTGTATTGTGAACTAAAGTTAACTTTTAATGCTATTGGTCATCAAATTACCAATATTAATGTCTGGTCATGTGATGGAAACTGGATAGTTTATGATGTTCGCCCCCGGGGATCTTCATTTACCGGCTTGACTATTGAACGAGTAAACATTCATAGCCGGGAAATCGAGGTCATCTATCAGGCAGGAGACGGCGCGCATGTGGGCGTCGTAACCTGTAGTCCGGTCGCGCCGTTACGCTATGCGTTTATCCACGGACCGGAACATCCCGATCGCCATTGGCAGTATGATTTTCATCACCGCCGGGGAACGATCGTCAGCGACAGCCAGCGCGGCAGGGCGGTAACGCTGGATGCGCTTTCGATTACGCCGCCTTATCAGGCGGGAGCGCTGCGCGGGGGGTCGCATGTTCATGTATTCAGCCCGGACGCCAGCCGTCTGAGTTTTACCTATAACGATCATGTGCTGCATGAGTACGCGCCGTCGCTGGACTTACGCAATGTCGGCGTTGCCGTACCGCTGCATCCGGTTTCGGTCGTGAAACGGCATTCGCGCGAGTATGACGGCAGCCATTATTGCGTGCTGGTCAGTCGCACCACGCCGCATCCCCGGCCTGGCAGCGATGACATCAATCGCGCGTATGAAGAGGGGTGGGTCGGTTCGAACGGCTATCGTCGGCCTGATGGCGCCTGGCAGCGCTGGGCGCTGGCGTTTATTGGCGATACGCTCTCGGTTAGCGGGGAAAAAGTTGCCGAAGTCTTCCTGGTGGATTTACCGGAACCATTGACCGATTACGCCAAAGAGGGCGACGCGCCGTTGGCAGGAACATCGACGACAATGCCCGCGCCGCCTTTGGGCGTGCGGCAGCGGCGGTTGACGTTTACCCATCACCGCCGTTATCCCGGTCTGGTGAATCAGCCCCGCCACTGGCTGCGCGCTTCGCCTGACGGCGGCGAAATTGCCTTTTTGATGCAGGATGACTCGGGGATTGTGCAACTGTGGACGGTTTCACCTAACGGCGGCGAGCCCCGACAGGTGACGCACTCGGCATCCGGCATTCAGTCGGCTTTTAACTGGCATCCGCGCGATCGTAAATTGGCGTTCGTCTGTGATAACAGCATCATGCTGTGTGATGCCGACAGCGGGAAAACAACCCGCCTGACGGCCCGCACGGAGAATGCGCCCAGCGCGGACGCCGTCGTCTTTTCACCGGACGGGCGGCATATCGCTTATATGCGCGAAATCGACGGGTTTAATCAGATTTTTGTCGTGGCGGTTACGCCATGCTGAGCGCCCCGGCAGCCACTTTATCTGTAAAGTAAAGCGTGGCGAAAATAAGTTTAAAGCTGATTGTTGGGCGCCGTGGCTGCCTGTGAATTGGCCGTCTGGCTCTGTTGTTCACTATGCAGGATGCGGTCGTGCATGGTGGTTTTATCTCCGTCCGCACGGTAATAGTCATAGGGCAGCAACAGCGTATCCGCCACGGCGGAGAATGGCAGGTCGAGAATGACCAGCGGCATCATCGCCCAACTGGTGTTGTCATCGCGCAGCATATCCATGCTGGCCCGCGTCCCGGGATAGTACCCCTGATCGTTTCCGGTATGCGTCATCACGCTGGAACAACCGCCCGTTACCATCATTCCGCTACTGATGATGAAAGAGAATAAAGCACTTTTCAGCATAGTCATATTATCGTCCATTAAGGGTAGGGAGGGCGTATCTGCCCTGACTCTCTATACCCTCCATCTTTCAGATTGCCGGTACGTTGGCGGCGTTCATTACTCGGCCCTGCTCTGGGCCTCGCCCATCAAGGGCCGACGCTTTGCGTTGTTCAAAACGACAACGTTATGCCGTGCAACTCGAAATCTCTTGGGTATATAACGTATTACCTGAAACTACAGCCTTATTTGCTGGTCCCTATCATCTGAATTCTGAGTCAATGCATCGGAACTCATTCGCAGCACCTTGAGAGCCATGGCGCATCATAACCAGGTACGCGTAAAGTTTGGCTACACTGCGGCATCGAATGATTTAAGTGTATGTGATAACAGGGCGCTTATCGGTGAATTTTGCATGAAAAGCGATAATTTTTTCTAGTGGCCTATTGAAAGTCTGAGATCGGTCACCATGTTGAAAAATAAGTTCGGAGAGAAAGGTACGCCGGAAGGGTATCTATCCGAACGCTGAACCTGTCCTTAGGGAAGGTTGATTGTGAATCCTCGCTGAATCTTTAGGAGGCCGTTTATGCGTAACCCGGACTTTTCACCGCTTTATCGTTCCGCTATTGGTTTTGATCGCCTGTTCAATCTATTGGAAACCGGCCAGACCCCGAGTAATGGCGGTTACCCCCCCTACAATGTCGAGTTAGTCGACGAGAATCAATACCGCATCGCCATCGCCGTCGCCGGTTTCGCCGAGCAGGAACTGGAGATCACCGCACACGATAATTTACTGATCGTGAAAGGGGCGCATGCCGGTGAACCTGCCGCCCGTAACTATTTATATCAGGGGATCGCCGAGCGTAATTTTGAGCGCAAATTCCAGTTGGCCGAACACATTCAGGTCAAAGGCGCCAATCTGGAAAACGGTTTGCTGTATATCGATCTGGAACGCATTGTGCCGGAAACGATGAAACCGCGCCGGATCGAAATTAAATAAGCGGCATTAGAGCCTGCGGTCGTATCGTAACGAATTAATGTAATAACTATCGTCTGCCGAATGGGGACGAACCCAGCGGCGTCGCCGCGGCTGGGAAAGATTATCTCGCTTCATAGAAGGAGTAACGAGTATGCGTAACTATGATTTATCACCCTTACTGCGTCAGTGGATCGGTTTTGACAAATTAGCCAGTTCGATGCAAGGGGGTCAGGAACCCATTGAGTTTCCTCCCTATAACATTGAGAAAAAAGACGATAACCATTATCGCATCACGCTGGCTTTAGCTGGTTTCCGGCAAAGCGATCTGGACATTGAAGTGGAAGGCCCGCGCCTGACGGTGAAGGGCAGCCCGGCGCAGCCGGAAGAAAAAGTGGAATATCTGCACCAGGGGTTAGTGTTTAAGCCTTTCTCCCTGAGCTTTACGCTGGCGGAACATCTGCATGTTTCCAATGCGAAGTTTGAAAACGGCTTGCTGCATATCGATATGGTCCGCGAAGTGCCGGAAGCATTGCAACCGCAGCGGATTGCCATCGGTAGCGGGCGTCCGGTATTGACCCAGCCATCCGCGGATGAGGCGCTCCAGACGTCTGATCCTGATAAGGCGGCGGCCGAGTCGTAACAGACGGCCCCTCCGGTTATTGCTATTTTGTTTGTTGCGCCCGTTGCTTAGCCGAGCAGCGGGCGTTTTTTGTGTTGCCCGCCACGTTTCCCTCCTCGTCATTCTGCCAGAATCAATCACAGTAAATGTCGATGCTTAACTGAACTGCTTATGTTTTTTCCTCAAATAAGATGCGTTTGCACAAAGAAGGACACGAGGTATGAGTGATATCGCGCTGACCGTTAGTATGCTGGCGCTGGTGGCGGTTCTGGGACTATGGATCGGTAACTGGCGGATTTACGGCGTTGGTTTGGGCATCGGCGGGGTTTTGTTCGGCGGCATCATCGTCGGGCATTTTGCCCAGAGTTATCAGTTCGCGCTGAATGACGATATGCTGCATTTTATTCAGGAGTTTGGGTTAATTCTGTTTGTTTATACCATCGGCATTCAGGTCGGGCCGGGATTTTTCTCTTCATTACGCGTTTCTGGTCTGCGCCTCAACGGGTTCGCCATTCTGACGGTATTTCTCGGCTGTGTCGTGACCGTCATTATTCATAAAATCTTCCATGTTCCTCTGCCCATCATTCTGGGGATCTTCTCCGGCGCCGTTACCAATACGCCTTCTCTGGGCGCCGGGCAGCAAATACTGACCGACCTCGGCTCCGATGCCGCGCTGGTTAATCAGATGGGGATGGGGTACGCAATGGCTTATCCATTGGGTATCTGCGGTATTCTGCTGGTGATGTGGTTCATACGCGTCTTGTTTCGCGTGGCGGTCGATGCGGAAGCCAGGCAGTTTGAGAACGATAATGGTATGCACCATGAACATCTGCATACCATGAATGTGTCCGTAACGAACGCCAACCTGCAAGGATTGGCGATTCAGGACGTGCCGATTCTGAATCGCGATGCCATTGTGTGTTCCCGTCTGAAACGTGGTGATGAACTGATGGTGCCTTCTCCGGCCACCGTTATTCAACTGGGCGACTATTTGCATCTGGTAGGGGCGAAAAACGATCTGGAGCAGGCGCGGCTGGTGATCGGTCACGAAGTGGATACCTCGCTGTCGACTCGTGGCACCGAGTTGCATGTAGAGCGGGTGGTGGTGACCAATGAGAAAGTATTGGGACGCAAGATCCGCGAATTAAATTTAAAGCAAAATTACGATGTGGTGATTTCCCGTCTGAACCGCGCCGGCGTCGAACTGATCGCCAGCAACAACGCAAGCCTGCAATTCGGCGATATTCTCAATCTGGTCGGGCGGAAAACCGCCATTGACGCCGTAGCCAATCTTGTGGGCAATGCGCAGCAGAAGCTCCAGCAGGTGCAAATGTTGCCGGTATTTATCGGCGTCGGCCTCGGCGTTGTGTTGGGATCCATCCCGATATTTATTCCTGGTTTCCCGGCGGCCTTACGGCTAGGGCTGGCAGGAGGGCCATTGGTGGTTGCCCTGATACTGGGGCGTATCGGCGGTATCGGTAAGCTATATTGGTTTATGCCTCCCAGCGCCAATCTGGCCTTGCGTGAGCTGGGTATCGTGCTGTTTCTGTCGGTTGTCGGGCTGAAGTCGGGCGATGGCTTCATCGATACCTTGCTGCATGGGGATGGCGTCTGGTGGATTGGCTACGGGGCGTTAATTACCATTATTCCTTTGCTGGTGGTCGGGATTTTGGCGCGGGTTATCAGCAAAATGAATTATCTGACGCTGTGCGGCATGTTGGCCGGCTCAATGACCGATCCTCCGGCGCTGGCGTTTTCCAATGGGTTGCATCCCACCAGCGGAGCGGCGGCGTTGTCGTATGCCACGGTATACCCGCTAGCCATGTTTCTACGCATTATGTCGCCTCAGATTCTGGCGGTTTTATTTTGGGCTATGTGATATCTCCCTGACGGGAATAATGTTTTCACGCTAGCGGAAATAAATCAGACAAAGAGATAACGCCTTATCTGCTATTATTTTTTTTGCGTAGGAAATGCATTCCTGTGCAATAGATAAATATCACCCGTTATCTCATCAATTGGCATATTAAATATCCATGTAAAATATATGGATAACGCTTATGTTATCGATTATGATTTAAGTTAATTTAATGTTTATTAATTGTTGCATTAAATATATATCATTTGCTTGTTGAAATTATTACCCTGATTATTAAGTTAATAAATATATTTAGTAAGTAAAGTAATCTCTATTTGTAACACCATTACATTATTATGTTTCTATGGGTTATAGGAATTTAATGGGCGAAAAATCACCCTTTGCCATTACTTTCTCGCTTTTTTAAGCTGATGTTTCCAGTTGCGATAGTTACTTCTGTATTAACGAGCAGGGTGATGAAGGAAGAATAAGAAACACCAACTTCTCCGCACGGAACATCCGTTATTAGTTAACGAATTCCGTATTAATGAAGAGTGGTGTTCTATGTCTGCAAATAATGGCAGGTTAGTAAAGCTTCTGATTATAATTTGTCTCGCCGTTGGGTTATGGTTACTGCCGGTTCCTTCCGGCGTGAGTCCCGATGCCTGGCATTTAATGGCAATTTTTATTGCGACGGTCGTGGGGCTGATTCTCTCTCCTTACCCGTTGGGCGCGATGGCGATGTTCAGTCTGACATCGGTCGCAATATTGGGTTTGTTATCCATTAAAGATGTTCTGGCGGGGTTCAGCGATCCGACCATCTGGATGATTGCCTGCGCATTCTTTATTTCCCGCGGCTTTATTAAAACCGGTTTCGGCAGACGTATCGGTTTGCTGTTTATCAGCAAATTGGGCAATAGCTCTCTGGGGCTGGCTTACGGATTGGTCTTTACCGATTTGCTGTTTGCCCCGGCAATGCCTTCAACCTCGGCGCGCTGCGGCGGGATTATCACTCCGCTGTTCCGCTCTATTTCCGAGGCTTATGACTCGACGCCGGAAAAGGGAACGCAGCGGCGCATCGGCGCCTTTCTGGTACAGTCCATTTTCCAGTGTAACGCGGTGACGTCCGCCATGTTTATGACCTCCATGGCCGGTAACCCGATGGTGGCTAAACTGGCGTCGCAGTTCGGTATTCATATAAGCTGGACTGACTGGGCGCTGGCAACGCTGTTGCCCGGTTTCCTCTCGTTGGCCTTGATTCCCTATCTGGTTTACCGTTTCTATCCGCCCGAACTGAAGAAAACCACAGAAATGCGCGCGATTGCGGTAGAGCGTCTGCGTGAAATGGGGCCGATGAGCCGCAATGAATGGGTCGTTCTGGGGGTATTCCTGGGGCTGGTCACGTTCTGGGTGCTTGGCTCTACGTTGAAAATTGACGCCACCCTGACGGCGCTGGCTGGCTTGAGCGTCTTGTTGCTGAGCCGCGCGTTGACCTGGGACGATGTTGTCAGCGAAAAAGAAGCCTGGCATACCGTGGTGTGGTTCGCCGTTCTGATGACGCTGGCCGGTCAGCTCAATAAGATGGGATTGATCGCCTGGCTGGGCGGTCTGGCCGGAAACGCCGTGAGCGGTATGCACTGGTTGCCGATGCTGGGTCTGCTGTTGTTGGTTTACTACTATAGCCACTATCTGATGGCGAGCGCGATTGCCCATATCAGCGCCATGTATGCGATTTTCGTTTCGATTGCGCTGGCGGCAGGGGCGCCGCCGATGCTGACGGTGCTGGTCTTCGGTATCTTCAGTAACCTGTTTATGTCCACCACCCACTATTCCAGCGGTCCGGCGCCGATTCTTTTTGGCTGCGGTTATATGCCATTAAGCACCTGGTGGAAAATCGGCTTTTTCATCAGCCTGGTGATCATCCCTATCTGGCTGGTTGTCGGCGGCATGTGGTGGAAAGTGCTCGGTTACTGGTAAGGCCGGATCTCTCCTTCATGCATCAAGTTGCAGCGGCGTTGGCCGATTAAAATCGAGGCCGCTGCAAACACCGCGCAAATTCGCGTCAGGCCGGCTGGTTTCCCAATGGTTTTGTTGACCGGATTTGCTGGGTTGTATTCAATGATTGACTGGCGTCATCTTGAAATCTATCGGGTTATCGCTTTGTTTTTACGCCATATTTGATCTGAAATGACGCGCACTGCGGCGTATCCGTGTTCGCCGACACGCGAAACCTGATGAAAAAGTATAAGATAACGGTGTAATGATAGTTATTCCGGAGAGCAGCATGAATAAGAAAAAAACACCGTTGAAGTTGGGTACATCGGTGTTTCTGATGGTTTCGGCGGTGATTGGCGCGGTTCTGTTGGTCGTATATGCCTTGCTGTTTTTTCGCATTAACCAGCTCTCTGAAGACCATCTCCGGGAAAAAGCCTTCGCTATCGCCCGCACTTTTGCCTCTTCCCCCTTGGTTATCGATGACCTGAAAGGCATCGGCAACCCTGATTCCATACAGGACGCTGCAGGAGTTATTCTCCGGCGTAACCAGTTGCTCTTTATTACCGTTACCGATATGAACACTATTCGCCATACGCACCCTGAGCCGAATAGGATTGGCGGATACTTTGCCGGCCGGGATATTTATCCCGCCTTATTGGGGATGGAGAATTCATCAATCAATCGCGGTACGCTTGATCCCGCGCTACGGGTGTTTACACCTGTCTTTGATCACGATCATCGTCAGGTCGGCGTTGTGGCCGTGGGTATTGCGCTGACCAGCGTACAGAAGGTTATCAGTGAGAACCGCTGGATGATCCCCTGGGCTATCCTGGCTGGAGCGCTGGTCGGCTGGCTGGGTACCTTGATTTTGGTGAAAATACTCAAGCGAATCATGCTAGGCTTTGAACCGTTCGAGATCTCGAATCTGTTTGAACAGCGCAATGCGATGTTGAAGCAGATTAAAGAAGGCGTGATCGCGGTCGATACTCAGACAAATATCACGGTGATTAACGATGAGGCGATACGGCTATTCCGGCAGGGAGGAAGCCAGTCGCCGGATAAAACGGCAGAGAGCATTAGCCAGAATTGGCTGGATCACTTGCATTTGAAGCAGGTGCTGGAGAACGGCATCCCGCGGCGTGATGAAGAAATCAACGTTCACGGCCATCTGCTGCTGACCAATACCGTGCCGGTATTTGTTAATGGCGATATGATCGGCGCGATTGTGACATTCCGTGATAAAACGGAAATCAGTCAGTTATTACAGCGTCTGTCCGGCATGTCCTACTATGCGGACGCGTTGCGGGCGCAATCGCATGAGTTTATGAACAAGCTGCATGTGATTCTGGGGATGCTGCATTTGAAATATTATTCTCAACTGGAGAATTATATTTTGAAAACCGCCAATAATTATCAGGCGGAAATCGGTTCGATTATCCGTAAAGTAAAATCCCCGGTGATTGCCGGTTTCTTGTTGGGCAAAATTAACCGCGCCCGCGATCTCGGCATCACGCTGTCAATTAGCGAAGAAAGTTATCTGCCCGATACGGATGACGTGGATGCCACGAATGAGTTAATTACCGTGCTGGGCAATCTGATTGAGAATGCGATGGATGCCATCGACGGGCAGGAAAACTGTGAAATCAGCGTGGGTTTTCACCACCAGGATGGATGTTTGCATTTAACCGTTGGTGATGATGGCCCAGGTATTTTGCCGGAGAATCAGGAACATATTTATGAACAGGGTTTTTCCACGAAAGGCAGTGGCCGAGGCATTGGCCTGTATCTGACTAAACAGAGTTTGGAAAAGATAGGCGGAAACATCGATTTTGAGTCGGAACCTGAGGTGTATACCCAGTTTTTCGTTAACATACCTTATCAAGCAAGGCCGTTAGATCATGATTAATGTACTGATTGTTGATGACGATGCCATGGTTGCAGAACTGAATAAATCCTATCTGAATCAGATTTCCGGATTTAGCTGTTATGCAACGGTACCTACGTTACAGCAGGCGAGAAACTTACTGATGCAAGCGGATTCAGGCATCGATCTGGTATTGCTGGATATTTATATGCAGCAGGACAACGGGCTGGATTTGCTGCCGACCATCCGTGAGTTCAGTGAAAAGACGGATGTGATCATTATTTCATCCGCCAGCGACGTGTCTTCCATCAAGAAAGCGCTGCACTATGGTGTAGTGGATTATCTGATTAAACCTTTTCAGTTTTCCCGCTTTGAGCAAGCATTGACGGCCTATCGCGAAGAAGCCAATTTGCTGAAACATCGTGAGTTTGTCGCGCAGTCCGATATTGATAACCTGATCCGCCGTACCAGCGGCAATTCTGCCAGCGAACGCAAGAAGTTGCCGAAAGGGTTGACCAGTTTAACGCTGCGTACCGTGTGCGAATGGGTTGAAGGGAACCAGGGGACCGAGTTCTCGACGGAAATGCTGGCGAATGCCATCGGCATTTCCCGCGTGTCGTGCCGTAAATATCTCATTTATCTGGCGGATACCGGCATCCTTGCCACCAACATTCTCTATGGTTCTACCGGCAGGCCGGTGTATCTCTATCGGCTGTTGCCGGAAAAGCAGGATGCGTTGCGCCAATACTGTGAGTAGCGATCGTTGCGCCGTCAGCTCAGGGCCGCTTTCCGGCCCTGACGTCATGCTTCTTACAACGTATAACCGCTTGCCTGACGCAGCCATGCGCCGGCGCCGAGCAGGCCAGGGTGCGGATGGGTAATCAGGTACACCGGAATATCGGCCAAATAATCTTTAAAGCGGCCTTTATCCTCAAAGGCGGTGCGAAAACCGGAGTTGAGGAAGAAATCCAGAAAGCGCGGAACAATGCCGCCGGCGATGTATACGCCGCCAAACGTTCCCAGAGTTAACGCCAGATTACCGCCGAACCGTCCCAACAGAACGCAGAACAGCGACAACGCCCGGCGGCAGTCTACGCAGCTATTTTCCAGCCCTCTGGTGGAAATATCCTTTGGCGTCAGCGGCGTCGGCGTTCTGCCGTCGGCAATGACGATAGCCCGATACAGGTTGACGAGGCCCGAGCCGGACAGCAGGCGTTCCGCCGAGACATGACCAAATTCGTCGCGCAGTGTTTTGAGAATGATTGACTCTTCCTCACTGTTTGGCGCGAAATCGACATGTCCGCCTTCGCCGGGCAAGCTAACCCATTTGCCGTTCACCGGAACGAGATGCGCCACCCCTAGCCCGGTGCCCGCGCCATAAATCGCAATGGGTTTACCGGCTTCGGCCTGGTTGCCGCCAAACTGGATCACATCATCCGGGCCGAGCGTCGGGATCGCCATACTAACGGCGGTAAAGTCGTTGATAATGTCCAAACGGTCGAAATTCAGATTGCGGGTTTGCTCCGCAATGGAAAAGGCCCAGTGATGGTTGGTCATGGCTACCCAGTCGCCGACGATCGGACAGGCAATCGCGATACAACCTTGTTTAATGGTCAGTGAGGCGTGCTCAGCCAGGAACAGCCGGATAACCGTTTCCAGGCTATCATGCTCGGACACGGCATAATTTTTATTGCACGATATAGCGCCGTTTTCTAATGCGCAAAGCGCGAGACGCGCGTTCGTTCCCCCGACATCGCCCACCAGGGCATACTGATACATAACGTCTTATCTCCGATCAGATTTCAAGAATCTTTCTTTCCATTTTCCAGCGGCGGAGCGCTCATCATGGCCATCTGGTTTTCCAGGCTGATGAGGATGGGTTCCGCGCGTTGGAATGTATTTGGCTATATATAAACAGAAATGGGGGGGGAAGGTCACGGTTAAGGCGGAAAATAAATAGGCCGGTCGATAAAGCCGACCGGCCTATGGCAGATAATGCGCGGTTAAGTTAGATGATCCAACCCAGCAGCAGGGTGGCGCCGATCACGGTGGAAGCCCCGCCGATACGGGTGGCGATCTGAGCGAAAGGCATCAATGACATACGGTTGGAGGCAGACAATATGGCTACGTCGCCGGTGCCGCCCAGCCCGCTATGGCAAGTGGTGACGATGGACGCTTCTATCGGATACATGTTCAGGTAAGGCGCGATAAAAAAGCTGACCAGCGCCATGGAGAGCACCACTGAGCCGCAGACGATGACATAACCGATGGAGAAGACGGATACCACGCTTTCCAGCGGGATGTAGAGCATGCCTAAGCCAATCATCAGCGGCCACACCAGCGAGCTGGAAACAAACTTGTAAACGCTATGCGCGCCGGTTTCCATCGTGGCGGGAATAACGCGGCTGTATTTACAAAATACGGCGATCAAAATCATCAATACCGGCCCGGGGATATGAACCAGTTTCTCAAACAGGCCGCCGACGATGAAAAACGCGCAGATCATCAGCAAACCGCCGCCCATCAGGTGGAAGTCAACGGCTTTCGGCGCTTCGGTTACGGAGAAGATGGCGTTGTCTTCATCGCTGCGCACCAGACGGCCTTCGCCATTCAGATCTTTTCGGCGCATGCCCAGGCGGGACAGGATGCCTGCGCAGAAGATGGCGAAGATGTTGCCGACGACGGCGGCCGGCGCCAGTTGCGCGACATAAACATCCGGCGTTTCTCCTAAAATCGCGGAGTAGGCGAGCGATAAAGGCAGAATGCCCTCGCCGATGCCGCCGCCGATAATCGGAACAATGATGAAAAAGAAGGTGTGGTAGAAGCTATAGCCACAGAGTTTGCCAACCAGCAGTCCGGTGCACAGCGCCGTTGCCGTACCCACAACCAACGGTACAAACATGCGGACCATGCCTTGAATCAGGATTTTCCGGTTCATGCCCAGGATGCTGCCGACCACCAGGCAGGCGATGACGAAATACAGGAAATTCGCCTCTTTCATCAGCAGGTGTACGGTATTCATGGTGTTTTCATTGAACATATGAAAATACACCAGAATAGAAGGCACCATCAGACAAAGAATTGCCGGGCCGCCGATATCTTTAAATACAGGAATTTTATGTCCGATATGCGCCAGTAAAAAACCCATACTCATAATAACCGCGAAACCGCCGATCATATTTTTTGGTAAATATCCTGCGTAGGCTGCAATAAAAACAATAGCAGCGATAGCAATAAAAAGCGGGACAGGGACGGCCCCGATTTTCTTGTTGAAAATAGTATCTACAAGTGAGAGGGATGTGGGTGTATCTATGGCAAGATCGTTCTCACAGAGAATATCAGTGTCAGTTTTTTTCATTGTATTCACCCTGCTATGACAGTACGGTACAGGAGAGTCCTGCGTTCATTTTCAGATAAAAGTAAGAAATCCATTTTTTGTTTTTCATCAATACGTAACGAAAAACTCAGAATGGTGAAGGTTTTATTTAACGCGTGTTTTTATTAATCCGTAATCTAGCATGGGTTAATGTTAAAAATAATATGTGATTTCATTATTTGTGAACTTATTAGCAAGTTCCTTTTAAATAACTTATATCATTTTTTTGTAATTAAATTAATTTAAAGGTCGCATTTAATAGCATTTCGGAGAATGAAAGGCGGGGACATCATTAATGTAATATAAACATATCACGTTATTAAAATAAGTAAATAATCGAATCAAAAACTAATAAAAGCATTTTTAGCGACCAAAATCCATTCTTAATAGCTTCCAGCATAGAAAAGATGGCCATAAGCCAGATATTCCCTATCAACATGCCTCTGACCGCTTGAGCGGCGGAACGGATAGGCGCGTTTTCTTCAGCAAGATCCCGGCGCTTTAGCCGGTGGGCAAATCGGCTGCGGCCACCCTCTTTCGCGTTATTGTTTCATAGGCAATAAAGTTTTTTTATGACGCGTAGATAGTATGTTTCAAATTTCTATATTTCATACTGATATCACTTTAACTTATATGTTGGCAGGATTTTCACCTGCCGATAACGTTTTTCACAATGAATAGTGCTCATATCTTGGACATGTAGAAGAATATTCTCATAGTTTTTTTGATGGTGGTAATTTCTTTATTTTTGTGTTTTTATGGTTTTTTACACTGGCTTTTAATTATTTTACAAAAAATAATAACTGTTATTTGCGATTTTTTCGTGTTTTGAACCAATGAAAAATGGTCTGGCTGTTTGTAAATCCCTACAGCTTGTATTGACGCAACTGTAATCTGTTGACAGATTTAAGACGTCATAGAGGGAAGAAAACAGTGAATGCCTGAATGATTCCTCGTATTCATTGGCCGTAGGCTGTCTCGCCGCTTTCTCCGTTATTTTAATTTTGCGCCTTCGGGCAAGGCTCGGACCATTACACTCAAAAATAGCGGTCCGACCTAATGAACAACACAATATCATCCACAATGGAGCACAAATAATGGGAAATTCCTTGGCTAAATCAAGGGTTTTGAAACTCGGGCTTGGTTTGTTGGCCATGTCTGTCGCCGCCGGACTACAGGCTAAAACGCTGGTCTATTGTTCCGAAGGCTCTCCAGAAGGGTTTAACCCGCAACTGTTCACCTCAGGAACAACGTTTGATGCCAGCTCTATTCCTATCTACAACCGTTTGATTGAATTCAAAAGCGGGACAACCGATATAGAACCCGGTCTGGCTGAGAAGTGGGATATCAGTGAAGATGGTAAAACTTACACGTTCCATCTGCGTAAAGGCGTGAAGTGGCAGGACAGTAAAGACTTTAAGCCGTCGCGTGATTTCAATGCCGATGACGTATTGTTCTCCTTCCTGCGTCAGCAGGATGCCAATCACCCCTATCATAAAGTGTCCGGCGGCGGCTATGAGTACTACCAGGGCATGGGGATGCCGGATTTGATCGGCAAGATTGAAAAAGTGGACGACTACACGGTCCGCTTTGAGCTGACTCGTCCGGAGGCGCCTTTCCTGGCTGACTTGGCGATGGACTTCGCTTCCATTATGTCGGCGGAGTATGGCGATCAGATGCTGAAAGCCGGTACGCCGGAGAAGATCGACCTGAATCCGGTCGGCACCGGGCCGTTTAAATTGCAGCAATATCAGAAAGATTCACGCATTCTGTACACCGCATTCCCCGGTTTCTGGGGTAAAAAACCGGGCATCGACCGTCTGGTGTTCTCCATCACGCCGGATGCTTCCGTGCGTTACGCCAAATTGCAGAAAGACGAATGCCAGATTATGCCGTACCCCAATCCGGCCGATTTGGCGCGTATGAAAGAAGACAAAAATATTACGCTGCTGGAAAAACCGGGTCTTAACGTCGGTTATCTGGCGTTCAACGTACAGAAAAAACCGCTGGACGATGTGAAAGTGCGTCAGGCGCTGACCTATGCGGTGAACAAAAGCGCCATTATCGACGCGGTCTATCAGGGAGCCGGACAAGCGGCTAAAAACCTGATTCCGCCGACCATGTGGGGCTATAACGACGATATTCAGGACTACAGCTACGATCCGGAAAAAGCCAAAGCGCTGTTAAAAGAAGCGGGCATGGCGGATGGCTTCACCATCGACCTGTGGGCGATGCCGGTCCAGCGGCCTTATAACCCGAATGCCCGTCGTATGGCTGAAATGATCCAGTCGGATTGGGCGAAAGTCGGGGTGCAGGCCAAGATCGTCACCTATGAATGGGGTGAGTACCTCAAGCGCGCCAAAGACGGCGAGCACCAGACCGTATTGATGGGATGGACCGGCGACAACGGCGATCCGGATAACTTCTTCGCCACGCTGTTTAGCTGTGATGCGGCGGAAAGAGGATCGAACTACTCCAAGTGGTGCTACAAGCCGTTTGAAGATCTGATCCTGCCTGCCCGCACGACCTCCGATCATGAAAAACGGATCGAGCTGTATAAACAGTCGCAGGTCGTTATGCACGATCAGGCGCCGGCGCTGATCGTGGCGCACTCCACCGTGTATGAGCCAATCCGTAAAAATGTGAAGGGTTATGTTATCGAGCCCCGTGGCGTACACAGTTTCAACAACGTGTCGTTGGATTAATTCAACACGTCTTCACGGGCAATCCCTGAGCCTTGCCTTCGCCGCGTCGCTGACGATGTGGCGGCGGTGGGGCTTTATTGCCCGTTAAATTTCAAATGTGAGCATATAAGTCCGATAGCCTAAGAGCCATCGGACGCTTAAAAGAGAGTTCGGGATATGTTGCAGTTCATACTCCGGCGTTTGGGGCTGGTTATCCCAACGTTTATCGGTATTACTCTACTGACTTTTGCTTTTGTGCACATGATCCCGGGCGACCCGGTTATGATCATGGCCGGGGAACGCGGAATTTCTGCTGAGCGCCATGCTCAGTTGATGGCTGAAATGGGGCTGGACAAGCCGTTGTGGCAACAATACGTCAATTATATCGGCGGTGTATTACACGGCGATTTAGGCGTTTCTCTCAAAAGTCGCATTCCAGTCTGGGAAGAATTTGTCCCACGCTTTAAAGCGACGCTGGAATTAGGTATCTGCGCGATGATTTTCGCCATCAGCGTGGGTATTCCCGTCGGCGTTCTGGCGGCAGTAAAACGCGGTTCTATCTTCGATCACGCCTCCATCAGTCTGGCATTGGCGGGTTACTCCATGCCCATTTTCTGGTGGGGGATGATGCTGATCATGCTGGTTTCGGTTCACTTCAATCTGACGCCGGTATCCGGACGCATCAGCGATATTGTTTTCCTTGACGAAAGTATGCCGCTGACCGGGTTCATGCTGATTGATACCTTCTTCTGGGGCGAACCGGGCGACTTCATCGATGCGGTGGAGCATATGATTCTGCCCGCGGTGGTGCTGGGCACCATCCCGCTGGCGGTGATTGTGCGTATGACGCGTTCCGCCATGTTGGAAGTGCTGGGCGAGGATTACATCCGTACCGCCCGCGCCAAAGGGTTGAGCCGTCTGCGGGTGATTGTGGTGCATGCGTTGCGTAATGCCATGCTGCCGGTGGTGACGGTTATCGGCTTACAGGTCGGTACGATGCTGGCCGGCGCCATTCTGACGGAAACGATCTTCTCCTGGCCGGGGCTGGGACGCTGGCTGATTGATGCCTTACAGCGCCGAGATTATCCGGTTGTGCAGGGGGGCGTGCTGCTGGTGGCGACCATGATTATTCTGGTTAACCTGCTGGTGGATGTGCTCTACGGCGTGGTTAATCCACGTATCCGTCATAAGAAATAAGGGGGAGGCTGAGATGACACAAATTACTGAGCCTGTTGTAAACAGCGCGCCTAAGCCGATGACCCCGTTCCAGGAATTCTGGCACTATTTCAAACGTAATAAAGGGGCGGTGATCGGCATGATTTATGTCGTGCTGATGCTGCTTATTGCGATTGGGGCGAATGTACTGGCGCCGCATCTGCCGTCCGAACAGTTCCGCGATGCATTGCTTCATCCGCCGGTCTGGCAGGAGGGAGGAAGCTGGCGGTTTATTCTGGGCACGGATGACGTCGGCCGCGACATTTTATCCCGGCTGATGTACGGCGCGCGTCTGTCGCTGCTGGTCGGCTGTCTGGTGGTCGTCCTGTCGCTGATTCTGGGGGTGATCTTCGGCCTGCTGGCCGGTTACTTCGGCGGTATGGTTGATGCCATTATCATGCGCGTCGTCGACATCATGCTGGCGTTGCCCAGCCTGCTGTTGGCGCTGGTGCTGGTGGCGGTCTTCGGGCCGTCGATTGTCAACGCCTCGCTGGCGCTGACGTTTGTGGCGCTGCCGCACTACGTTCGTTTGACCCGCGCGGCGGTGCTGGTTGAAGTGAACCGCGACTATGTGACGGCTTCGCGCGTGGCGGGCGCGGGGTCGATGCGCCAGATGTTCGTCAATATTTTACCAAACTGCCTGGCGCCGCTGATCGTGCAGGCATCGCTGGGTTTTTCCAATGCCATTCTTGATATGGCTGCTTTGGGTTTCCTCGGTATGGGCGCGCAGCCGCCTACGCCCGAGTGGGGCACCATGCTTTCCGACGTTTTGCAGTTTGCGCAAAGCGCCTGGTGGGTGGTGACGTTCCCCGGCGTGGCGATTTTACTGACGGTATTGGCGTTTAACCTGATGGGGGACGGCTTGCGTGATGCTCTCGACCCCAAACTCAAGCAGTAATAGAGGTAGAGAGATGGCGTTACTCAATATAGAGAAACTGTCCGTTCATTTTGGCGATGAGGGCGTGCCGTTTCGTGCGGTCGACCGTATCAGTTACCAGGTTGAGCAAGGGCAGGTGGTGGGTATTGTCGGCGAATCGGGGTCCGGTAAATCGGTCAGTTCGCTGGCGATTATGGGATTAAT
This sequence comes from Brenneria goodwinii, assembly GCF_002291445.1. Classification (NCBI taxonomy): domain Bacteria; kingdom Pseudomonadati; phylum Pseudomonadota; class Gammaproteobacteria; order Enterobacterales; family Pectobacteriaceae; genus Brenneria; species Brenneria goodwinii. The sequence goes on from NZ_CP014137.1 coordinate 4,345,500, forward strand.
CGATTATCCCGGCAAGGTGATGGCCGACAAACTGGAATTCAACCAGCGGGATTTGACGCAGATATCCGAGAAAGAGCGGCGTCAACTGGTCGGCGCGGAAGTGGCGATGATTTTTCAGGATCCGATGACCAGTCTGAACCCCTGCTACACCGTGGGTTTTCAGATTATGGAAGCCATCAAGGTTCATCAGGGCGGCAACCGCAAAACCCGTCGTCAGCGGGCGATTGACTTGCTGACGCTGGTCGGCATTCCCGATCCCGGATCAAGGCTGGACGTCTATCCGCACCAGCTTTCCGGCGGGATGAGCCAGCGCGTGATGATCGCCATGGCTATCGCCTGCCGGCCCAAACTGTTGATTGCAGACGAACCGACCACGGCGCTGGATGTCACCATCCAGGCGCAGATCATCGAGTTGCTGCTTGAATTGCAGCAGCGCGAGAACATGGCGCTGATCCTGATCACGCACGACCTGGCGCTGGTGGCCGAAGCCGCGCATCACATCATCGTGATGTATGCCGGGCAGGTGGTGGAGTCGGGCAAGGCGACGGATATTTTCAGCGCGCCCCGCCATCCGTATACGCAGGCGCTGTTGCGCGCGCTGCCGGAGTTTGCGACGGATAAATCGCGTTTGGAATCGCTGCCGGGCGTGGTGCCGGGGAAATACGACCGTCCAAACGGTTGTTTGTTGAATCCGCGCTGCCCCTATGCGAACGATCGCTGTCGGCGCGAAGAGCCGGAGCTGCGGAGTATTCCGGGGCGTCAGGTGAAATGTCACACACCGCTGGATGATGCGGGGAGGCCAACCTTATGAACCCGAATAACGTCACATCGCAACCGCATTTACTGCATGCGATCGACCTGAAAAAACACTATCCGGTGAAGAAAGGCTTGTTTGCGCCGGAGAGAATGGTCAAAGCGCTGGACGGCGTCTCTTTTACGCTGGAGCGCGGGAAAACGCTGGCGGTGGTCGGTGAATCCGGCTGCGGCAAGTCGACGCTGGGCCGTCTGCTGACCATGATTGAAATACCGTCGGCGGGCGAGCTTTACTATCAGGGACAGGATCTGCTGAAGCCGGATCACACGGCGGAGAAGTTGCGCCGCCAGAAGATCCAGATCGTATTCCAGAATCCTTACGGATCGCTGAACCCGCGTAAAAAGGTCGGTCAGATCCTGGAAGAGCCGCTGCTGATCAACACCGAACTGTCGAAAGCCGAACGCCGTGAAAAAGCGCTGACCATGATGGCGAAGGTGGGGCTGAAAACCGAGCACTATGATCGCTATCCGCATATGTTCTCCGGCGGGCAGCGTCAGCGTATCGCCATCGCCCGCGGCCTGATGCTGGATCCGGACGTGGTGATCGCCGATGAACCGGTGTCGGCGCTGGATGTTTCGGTGCGGGCGCAGGTGCTGAACCTGATGATGGATTTACAGCAGGATATGGGGCTGTCTTACGTGTTCATCTCTCATGACCTGTCGGTGGTCGAACATATTGCCGACGAGGTCATGGTGATGTATCTGGGGCGCTGTGTGGAGAAGGGCAGCAAAGAGGCCATCTTCAGTAATCCGCGTCATCCGTATACCCAGGCGCTGTTATCCGCGACGCCCCGGCTTAATCCGGATTTACGGCGTGAACGCATCAAGCTGGTCGGCGAGCTGCCCAGCCCGTTGAATCCGCCGCCGGGCTGTGCGTTCAACGCCCGCTGTCAGCGTTGCTTCAGCACCTGCACCCAGTTCCAACCACAGCTGAAAGACTATGGCGGACAGCAGGTCGCCTGTTTCGCCGTCGATCAGGACGAACAGGGCGTTCAGCCTGCGCATTCCGGCTAATTGGTTATCGCTAGCCCACGTCTCTTTCATTGGGGCGTGGGCTAGCCTGATTCACCGTAAAGAGAAAAGAAGAGACGGTCGGACGATAAACGTCACGCTAGATCCATGACTCGTGGATCAGGCTAAAAACCACACCTGAATATTTCAACGATGATTGCCGCTAGCGGCGGTGTTTCTGCCGGGTAAGGTGAAACGCCTCGGCCAGCCGTGCAATGCCGGGTTCAATCTGTTCGGTTTTGATCGCGTGGAAGCCCAGACGGAAATAGTTTTCCGGCGGCTGCCTGTCGAGGAAATGATCCTGACCTGGTTCGATCAGCACGCCGGCATGGGCTGCCCGCCATGCCAACTGTTGTGTATTGATGGATGCCGGCGTGCGAATCCAGAACGCATTGGCAGGGTTACTGCCGGGAATGCGGGTACATTCGGGGAGATGGGTATTCAGCGCATCATTGAGAATATGCCAGCGTTTGGCCGAGTCCTCGCGGTAGCGGTGCAGGTAGGTTTCGTAATATCCCTGCGACAGAAAATGCGCCATCTGATACTGAATGCTGGCGGGCGGATGACGGTAAACCAGCCGGCGTAGCGCGCGCAGCTCGTCAATCAGTTCCGACGGCGCGACCAGATAGCCCAGACGCAGCCCCGGCGACAGCGATTTCGACAGGCTGCTGACGTAAATCACCCGGTTGTGCATGTCGCTGGCCTTCAGGGCGGCCCTGGGGTGGGGATCAAAACTGCTTTCGGAGTCGTAATCGTCTTCAATGATAATCTGATCGTATTTACAGGCGTGCTCAAGCAATTGGGTTCTGCGGGCATTGCTCATGCTGATGCCCGTCGGCGCCTGATGGCTGGGCGTGACATAAAAATAGTCGCAGGAGCGCGATACCTCGGTTAACTGCAAGCCTTCGCTGTCTAACTGGTGGGGGATGATGTGGGCATCCTGTAGCGCGAAAGTATTGATGGCCTCGCGGAATACCGGATTTTCTACCGCGATTCGGGTGTTTCTGTTCAGCAGCAGGCGAGAGAGCAGGTAGAGCGCGTTCTGTGAGCCCAGCGTGATCAGGATTTCATCACCGCGGGCGATAATGCCCCGCTTGGGAAGAATACGCTTGCGCACTTGTTCAATCAGCGGCGTAACATCCTGGTCGATATTGTCGTATATCCAGCCTTGATCGTGATGAGCGCCGGTCACTTTACGCATCGCCTCGCGCCACTGTTCCAGCGGGAAAAGCTGCGTGTTTGGCTGACCGTAGATAAAGGGATAGGGATAGTCCATCCACTGCGCGGGCTTCAGGATCGCAAGGTAGTTGCTGGGGCATTTATTGAATCGCTTGCTCCATTCCGGTGCCGCCGGTTCCGTTTCCGACATGTCGTCATAACGCGGTATATCCGGCAAGGCATCGGTTTGGTGATAGTTCGGGTGCAGGTAATACCCGCTGCGCGGACGGCTGATCAGGTAACCGTCATTGAGCAGGCCTTCGTAGACCAGCGCCACCGTGTTTCGAGAAATATTCAACTGGCACGATAACTTACGACAGGAGGGGAGCGGTTCGTCAATCGGAAATACGCCGGCGAGAATTGAGGTAACCAGCGTTTCGCGTAGCTGCTCTTGCAGGCTTCTGTTCGATACAAAATCGATATATAGACAGTGATCAATCATTTTCCGCATCCCACGCCCAACAACATATGCCTGAGAGACAAGCAAATTACATACCTGAATGGCGCGGGGGATGCGGTTTTAACCTGAAAGCGTTTTAATCACGATCGATGGCAAAGGCAGACCACGCCTGACGCACCGGCATCACTTCCATCCGGTTGATGTTCATATGGTCCGGCAGGGTCGCGATCGTGTAAATCTGCGCGGCGATATCCTCCGCGGTGAGCGGCGTGGTTCCCTGGTACAGCTTGTCCGAGGCTTCCCGATCGCCTTTGGTTCTCACCAGCGTAAATTCGGTTTCCGCGATGCCGGGCGCCAAATCGGTGACCCGCACGCCGGTGCCTTGCAGATCGCAACGCAGGTTATAGCTGAACTGTTTCACGAACGCCTTTGACGCGCCGTAAACGTGGCTGCCGGGATACGGCCATTGTCCGGCAATGGAGCCGATATTGATGATGCTGGCGCCTTTGCCGGTCGCAATCAGCGTCGGCAATAGCGCGTGGGTGACGTTGACCAGACCGGTGATATTGGTGTCGATCATGGTATGCCAGTCTTCCAGCGCGACGTTTTGCGACGCATTAGGCGCCAGAGCCAGACCCGCATTGTTGACCAGCGTTTTCACCGCCTTAAATTCGGCTGGCAGCGTATCGACCAGTTGTTTGACCGCCTGCGCGTCTCTGACGTCCAGCGCGGAACAGTAAACCGGCACCTTGGCTGACAGCTCATCCGCCAGCGCTTTCAATCGCGCTTCCCGCCGTCCGGTTAGGATCAACGACCATCCATTGGCTGCAAAATGGTGTGCTGCTGCATGACCGAATCCGGATGTCGCCCCGGTGATAAACACAATATTCTGCATTAAAAACGCCCTCTGAAGTTTAATAAACCTGTTTTTCCAACATGGTAGGGGCAGCCTCCTGCCCCTACTTTCTCACTTTACGAAGTGGGAAACCTCTCCGACAGAGCCAGTTGTATGGAATCTATGGGACAAACTGACCCATAGTTATTCATGATCTGGCTCTATCAACGCCGGCGTTTTTGTCCCTAGTCTGATTTTGATGAATGAACATTATACACGCGGCGTAACCTCGCGGCTCCCGGTGAACGGCGGGGCGCTGTGTGTACCGCGCAATGATGAGGATGAGAAGATGACCAACAAGAATGAAACCGCGTTGTCTAATGACTATGTCCGTCAGTTGGACCGGCAATATGTTTTCCACTCCTGGTCGACGCAGGGGGCGCTGAACCCGATGGTTATTGCGGGCGGCGAAGGGTGCCGTCTCTGGGATTATGCTGGGAATTCCTATCTGGATTTCAGCAGCCAGTTAGTCAATACCAATATCGGTCACCAGCATCCGAAAGTGATTGCGGCCATCAAGGCTCAGGCCGAGTCGCTGGCGACCATCGCCCCGGCGACGGCCAACCTGGCGCGCGGCGAAGCGGCGAAACGCATCGTGGCCCGCGCGCCGGATAAATTCAACAAGGTGTTTTTCACCAATGCGGGCGCGGACGCCAATGAGAACGCGATCCGTATGGCGCGCCTGTTTACCGGCAAAGAGAAAGTGCTGTCCGGCTATCGCTCTTATCATGGCAATACCGGCAGCGCGATCGGCGCGACCGGCGACTGGCGGCGTCTGCCCAATGAGTATTCCCGTGGTCATGTTCACTTCTTCACGCCTTATCTGTATCGCAGCGAATTCATGGCGAAAACAGAGGAAGAGGAGTGCGCGGCCGCGTTGCGCCACCTGCGCCGCATCATTGAGTGTGAAGGCCCGAACACTATTGCCGCCATTTTGCTGGAAACCATTCCGGGCACGGCGGGGATTCTGGTTCCGCCCGCCGGTTATTTAGCGGGCGTTCAGGCGTTGGCCAATGAGTTCGGTATTGTACTGATTATGGATGAAGTGATGGCCGGATTTGGCCGGACGGGTTCCTGGTTTACGTTTGAACATTACGGCGTTGAGCCTGATTTGATCACCTTTGCCAAAGGGGTGAACTCCGGTTACGTGCCGGCGGGCGGCGTGCTGATTTCCGATCCGATTGCCCATTTTTTCGATACGCGCATGTTTCCCGGCGGTTTGACCTATTCCGGCCATCCTTTGGCGATGGCGGCCATTGTGGCGACGCTGGATGCGATGGAAGAGGAAAAAATCGTGGAAAACGCCGCCCGGATCGGGGATGGCATCTTGGCGCAGGGTTTACGGCAACTGGGCGAAAAATACGCCATCGTCGGCGAAGTGCGCGGTATCGGCCTGTTCCATGCGCTGGAGCTGGTGTCGGATCCGGTCAGTAAAACGCCGTTGCCGGCTGCTGTCATGGGCGAGTTTAAATCACGGCTGCTGGATAAAGGGCTGCTGGGGTTTGTCGCCGAAAACCGTCTGCATGTGGTGCCGCCCTGCATTGTAACGGCAGAAGAAGTGAACCAGGCGCTCGGCATCATTGATGAGGCACTCTGCGAGGTCAACGCGAAGTTTGCCTGAACCTGAAATTCGCTGGAACGCCAGTGATGACCGGCTGATGAGTCGCGTGATGTGGCCCTTTTTGGCGTAAGGAATTGTGCTGCAGTGGGCGCGGTTCGCAATAAGGCCGCGAACGCTGCAGGCGCCGCGTTAGCGGCACAACTTAGCCAATAGCCGGGGTTCATAGGGGCGGCGTTTGAGCCCCTATGTCGGGCGCGTGCGATGGCTATTTTTGCGCACGAAATATTCTCTGCCGTTGAATACGGCAGTTTCTGGAAATTCCCTCTGCCTGCAAGCAGCGCCGATCAAACCGGTTTATCCATCGCCCTTGGCAATCCTCCCCCGGCATTAAAACCAAATATACGTTTTATGTATGGATATTGCTCCAAATGGAGGCAAATAGGCGGGGATTTGCACCAAATGTGTTTTCTCTTGCCTGACCGCAGGGTTAATTCCCCTGTTATTCGTAAGGTTGGCGGGAAAATAAACGTTGGCATGGAAATGGCATCAGTTTAGGCAGAAACCTAACCAAATAGTCAGAAACCGCCAATATGGGACAACCGGTATGAGCCAACCAATGTATGCAGATGAGCCATCACTCATAACGACGACATCGGCCCGCAACACGGCTAGACCGGCAATCGTCGTACGTGACGCCAATGTGATCTATCCGGCGGCCGATAAGCCGGTACACGCGCTGAAAGATATTAATCTGACCATTCGCCAGGGCGAGTTTGTTTCCTTCATCGGGCCTTCCGGCTGCGGTAAAACCACATTATTGCGGGTGATTGCCGATCTGGAGCCGATTACCTCCGGCGATGTGTTGGTCAATGACATGACGCCGTCGGAAGCCCGGCAGGCGCGGGCCTATGGCTACGTTTTCCAGGCGCCGGTGTTGCTGCCGTGGCGCACCGTGCTGGCTAACGTCATGCTGCCATTGCAGATTCAGGGCGCGTTGCCGGCCAGATGTGAAGAGATAGCCCGTGAACAGCTGGCGCGGGTCGGTCTGAACGGATTTGAGAAAAAATATCCGTGGCAGCTCTCCGGCGGCATGCAGCAGCGCGCGTCCATTGCGCGGGCGCTGGGATTCGAGCCGAAAATTCTGATGATGGACGAGCCTTTCGGCGCGCTGGATGAACTGACTCGCGATAATCTGAACCAGCAGTTACAGCAGTTGTGGTGCAACGAGCAGCGCACGATGGTCTTCGTCACGCACTCCATTTCCGAAGCGGTCTATCTGTCTACCCGCATTGTCATTATGTCGCCCCGTCCTGGCCGTATTGTCAAAATCATCGACTCTCCCTTACCCCAGGCGCGGGATCTGTCTATGCGCGACTCGCCGGAGTTCATTCGTCTGGCCCAGGAAGTGCGTGAAGCGCTAATCGAGGGTCATCATGAACATTGACGCGTTACGTTACCGGGTTTTCCCCGTCGCCGTGGTTATCGCCGCGGCCGTGGTGTTTTGGTATCTGCTGGCGATTGCCTTGAACGCGCAAGGGGCGATTGACCGTACTCTCTCTTCGGACGGCGGCTGGGGCTGGCGCGAACTGGTGGAAACCACGCTGAACATGTCGCGTCCGGTGCTGCCCACGCCACACCAGATTCTGGCCGATATCTGGGCCAGCCTGACGAAATGGCCGGTCACCTCGCCGCGAAACCTGCTGTTGCACACCTGGGTGACGGCCAGCGCCGCGCTGACCGGGTTCGTCATGGGCGTGGCGCTGGGGCTGGCGCTGGCTATCTGCATTGTGCATTCCCGCACGCTGGATAAAGCTCTGCTGCCGTGGATTGTGGCGTCGCAAACGGTGCCGGTACTGGCGATAGCGCCGATTGTGCTGATTATTCTGGGCAGCCTGGGGATCACCGGCCTGCTGCCAAAAGCCACGATCGCCATGTATCTCTGTTTCTTTCCGGTCACCATTGCCACCGTTCAAGGGTTGCGTTCGCCGCAGAAGATGGAAATGGAACTGGTGCACACTTATGCCGCCAGCCGTATTGATACCTTCTGGATGGTTCGGCTGCCTTCCGCCCTGCCTTATCTGTTTCCGGCATTCCGGGTGGCGATCGCCAGCGGCCTGGTCGGCACCATGGTGGCGGAGTTGCCGACGGGGGCGCAGGCCGGTCTGGGCGCGCGCTTGCTAACCGGTTCTTATTACGGCAACACCATTCAGATCTGGTCTGCCCTGGTGATGGCCTCTTTACTGGGGCTGTTGCTGACCGCGTTGGTCAGCCTGACGGAATACGCCGTCATGTCGCGTCGTAAAGGGGGTCAGTGATGCGTAGATATGTTACCGGCGGTTTTGGTCTGGTCGTCGCATTGATCGCGACGCTGATGGGGCTGGTGCAACTGCTCCCCGGCGGCGTGGCGGTAGGCGGCATAACGCAGGTTCTGGTTATCGAACTGCTGCTGCTGTGCGCCGTCCTGCTGGCGTTGTATCCCTCTTCATCATCCTGGCTGCCGGCCTTGGCGATCGCGCTGACCGTCGCGGCGGCCGGAATGCTGATTCAGCCCGGCGCGATGGCGCATCCCGATGCCGTGTACTGGTTGGCGGTGTCGGCCCTGGCGCTGCTGGCGTGCCATAGCGTGCAGCGTTTGGCGAACAGCGGCGGTAAAACGCTGCCGGCCGGCGCGGTCGCCGCGTTGTTTGGCGCCTGGATCCTTTATTTCTGGCAATTGCTGGTCGCGGTGTTCGCGGTGCCTCAGGTATTGCTGCCCGCGCCGATGGATATTGTCCGGGCGCTGTATGACAACGCCGGGCTGCTGACGGGCGACTTTGTGCAAACGGTGTTGAAGTCGGTGCTGGTGGGGTATTTGCTGGGCAGCGGCATGGGTATCGTGGTAGGCATTCTGATCGACCGGCTGCCGTTCCTGCAACGCGGTTTGCTGCCGCTGGCTAATCTGACCAGCACCATTCCGCTGGTGGGCGTGGCGCCGATTGCGGTGATGTGGTTTGGCTTTGACTGGCCTTCCAAGGCGGCGGTCATTGTGCTGGTGACCTTCTTTCCTGCCTTGGTCAGCACGCTGGCCGGGCTACAGGCCTCCGGCAAGCTGGAGCGCGAACTGATGTATTGCTATGCCGCCACGCCGCGCACCACCCTGAGAGTGCTGCGCCTGCCGGCGGCGTTACCCTTTATTTTCGGCGCGCTTAAGGTCAATGCCACGCTGGCGATGATCAGCGCGATTGTCGCCGAGTATTTCGGCTCCCCCACCGCGGGACTGGGTTTTCGTATCTCAACCGAAGCGGCCCGGATGCACATGCCCACCGTGTGGGCGGCGATTGTGGTCGCGTCCGTGGTGGGATCGCTGTTTTATGCGCTGTTGGTCTGGCTGGAAAGGAAAGTCAATTTCTGGCATCCCTCAGTGCGCGGCGAGTCGTAAGCGGCCCGTATTGTGAGCAGTAAGCCGTCATCGTTATCGGCAAGCATTGTTACCCAAAGGATCGTTATTAAAAAATGTTGTTGTTAAAAAAATAGAGTTGTTAAAAAAAACCTAGTTGTTAGAAAAACATGGTTGTTAAAAAAACATGGTGTGTGTTCCACCCTAACCCGAGGATACTCATATGAGAGATCGTTCCGCCTTTCGCAAATGCCTTATCGCGGCCGCCACGACGCTGGCATTGTCATTGAGCGCCGGCGTTCATGCCGCCGAGAAAGTCACGCTTCAGCTTAAATGGTTGCCTCAGGCTCAGTTTGCGGGCTACTACGTGGCGCAGGCCAAGGGCTATTACAAAGATGCCGGGCTGGATGTCACCATCAAACCGGGTGGAACCGATATTTCTCCGGTGCAGGTTATTGCCGGCAAGTCGGCGGATGTGATTGTCAACTGGATGCCCGATGCGCTGGCCGCGCGCGAGTCCGGGGTGCCGCTGGTGAATATCGCGCAGATATTCGATCGTTCGGGCATGATGCTGACCTGCCGTAAATCGACCGGGATTAAGACCCCGGCGGACTTGAAAGGAAAAACGCTGGGCGTTTGGTTCGGCGGCAATGAATATCCGTTCTTCAACTGGATGCATAAACTGGGCTACAAACCGGATACCGACATCAAAGTGCTGAAACAGGGCTTTAACGTCGATCCGCTGTTACAGAATCAGGCGGCTTGTATTTCCACCATGAACTACAACGAATACTGGCAGCTGATTGACGCCGGGATGAAAGCGGACGATCTGATTTCGTTCCCGTATGAAGATCAGGGCGTTTCCACCCTGGAAGACGGGCTGTACGTGCTGGAATCCAGCCTGAAAGATCCGGCTTTTGTGGCGAAAATGGCGAAGTTCCTGCAAGCCACTTACAAAGGCTGGAACGAGGCGGTAAATAACCCGGCAGAAGCCGCCGAGATTGTGGTTAATGAAGATTCGTCCGGTTCCGCGACGGTGGAAGTACAGCAGCGGCAGATGGAAAACGTCGCCAAGCTGATTACCAACGCCAATACGCCGAAAATCGGTTATCTGGATCCTGCCGCCTATCGGCGTACCGTGGATGTCTTGCTGAGCGGCGGCGGCGAGTCGGTGATCAAAAAAGATCCCGGCGATAGCGCCATGACCCACGTCGTTTGGGAGGCCGCGGCGCAGTAATTCCGGCGTCTGCCGTCACCTCGTGTTGCCGGGCGCCCATAAACCGGCGGTTTATGGGCGCCCCGTCCGGTTAACCGGACTGGCTCTCTGTTCGGGAAGAGAGATAAGCGCGCCAGCCTTTCAGGTGCGTGATATCCTCCGCGCCTTGCAAACCATATTGCTCGCAGATGAAACCCGTTTCCCAACTGCCATCGGACAACTGGATTTTTCCCAGTCCCAGCGGTGCGGGAATGCCGGTGAGAAAAGAGCCGAGTTCCGATGCGGGCAGTTCCCACACTTCGACCTCTATCGCTGCGCCGTCCTCTTCCACCCGCACCATTCCCGGCCGGAACGGCGGACCGCCGGCCAGCGCATACAGCCGATAGTCCGGTGAACTTTGCGTTGCCTGCAACAGCCGGCCGCCGCGCCGGATCAATTGCCCGTTCAGGGGCTGTCCGGCGAGATGGGCGCCGCACACCACCAGCCGAACCCGGTCGTTGCGGGCCATCCGCTCCGGCGCGGCTTCGTTCAACCGGTATCCGCCAACCAGCGGCAGCGCCAGCTCGCGCTGCAAGGCCGCGGCCAGACTGAGCAGGTATTGATCGGTGAACACGCGTCCGAACAGCGTAACGCCCCAGGGCAGGCCGGTCGTCATGAACCCGGCGGGCACCGCGACCGCCGCATAGTCAAGCATGTTCATAAAATTGGTGTAGTAGCCAAGGTCGGCATTGCGTTTGACCGGTTCGGCGTGCAGCTCGTCCAACGTGACCGCGCGCGGATAGGTCGGGGTCAGAATGCAGTCCAGATCGGCCAGCGTACGGTCGCAAACGGCTTTCAACGCCTGCAATCGGTACTGTGCGCGAAAGGCGTCGACGGCGCTGCGATGGGGAGCCTGGGCAAGCACATCGCGAATGACCGGAAGTACCGCGTCCGGCTGACGTTCAATCAGCTCGCCGGCCACGCTGTAGCGTTCCGCGGTCCACGGCCCCTCATAGAGCAGGCGGGCGGCCTCCAGAAAAGGGGCGAAATCGATGCTGACCGGCACCCCGCCTAATGCCTGCAGCCGTTCAATCGCGGCGGAGAAGAGCGCCGGGCTTTCCGCACAGCCGAGAAACTCCAGTTTATCCGGTATGCCGAAACGGAAGCCGGGCCTGGGGCGGCCAAACGCGCCGGCGTCATTCCACTGCGGATTGGCGCGGCTGTAGGCATCATCGGGATCGATGCCGACGGTCAGATCCAGCAGTAGACTGGCCTCCGCCGCGCTGGCGGTAAAGAACGTCACGCAGTCCAGCGTCCGGCAGGCCGGTATCACGCCTGCGGTGGAGATCAGTCCCTTACTGGCCTTCAGACCGACCAGATTATTCAGCGCGGCGGGTACCCGACCGCTGCCCGCCGTGTCCGTTCCCAACGCGAAACTGGCCAGGCCCAGGGCCACCGCCAGCGACGAACCGGCGCTGGAGCCGCCGGAAGGGTAATCCGGCAGCACGCTATTACGGCACTCGCCATAGGGCGAGCGCGTACCGTTCAGACCGGTGGCGAACTGATCCAGATTGGTCTTGCCGATGGGGATTGCGCCCAGCGCGATCAGCCGATCGACGATGGTCGCGTTGTTTTGCGGCACATAGGCATAGGCTGGGCAGGCCGCGGTGGTCGGGATACCCGCCAGATCGATGTTATCCTTGATTGCAAAGGGGATGCCGTACAGCGGCAGATCGGCGGGCGACCGCTGTGCCAGCGCGGCCAGATAAGGCTCCTGGGCTTCCGCGCTCAGCAGATGGATGAACAGATTGAATTCGGGATTGAGGGCGGCCGCGGCTTCGCGCAGCTGTCGCAGCAACGCCCGCGGGGTTAATTCGCCTTTCCGGTAAGCATCCTGAAGCGTGCTCAGGCGCAGATCAAAGGTCGGTTGCATGGTATTTTCCTCACACTTCGTCGATGACAATAACGCACTGTCCGGCGCTCACGGGGGAACCCGGCTGTACTCTCACTTCGCGGACGATGCCTGCGCAGGGGGATTCGATCGGAATTTCCATCTTCATCGACTCCAGCACCACCAGGACGTCGCCGGCGGCGACGCGGGCGCCCGTTTCAACCTGAACCTGCCATAGATTACCGGCGATCGGGCTGGTGACGCCGCACTGACCGGCCAGCAGCGGCGCGCCGGCGTCGTTTTCCGTGCTTTGCGCCTCGCTGTCGCAATGGGCCTGACCGGCATCCTCCCAGCGCCGCCGTTCGGCATCAAACGCCGAGCGTTGCCGGTGGCGGAATGCGGCGATGCTGTCCGCCTCTCGCGCCATGAACGCCAGATAGTCCGCCAGCGCCAGCTCGCCGTGTTCAATGCGCAACGGATAGCGCCCCAGCGGGAAGTCGCGGCGGATCTGCGACAGTTCGTCGGCGGAAACCGGGTAGAAACGGATCTGATCAAAGAAACGCAGCAGCCACGGCTTGCCGTCAAAGGCCTCAAGGTCGCGGTAGCGGTTCCACATTTGCAGCGTGCGGCCGACGAACTGATATCCGCCGGGGCCTTCCATGCCGTAAACGCACAGGTAGGCGCCGCCGATACCTACCGAATTTTCCGCCGTCCAGGTGCGGGCGGGATTGTATTTGGTGGTCACCAGCCGATGGCGCGGATCCAGCGGGGTGGCGACCGGCGCGCCCAGATAAACGTCGCCCAGCCCCATCACCAGATAGCTGGCGGCGAATACCGTACGGTAGACCGCGTCCAGATCCGGCAGGTTATTGATGCGACGGATAAATTCCAGGTTGCTCGGACACCAGGGCGCATCTTTGCGCACGGTGGTCATGTACTTTTGGATCGCCCGTTGGCAGGCAGGGTCATCCCAGGAGAGCGGCAGGTGCACAATGCGCGAAGGGACGCGCAAATCCTGCTTTTCACAGACCTTGCGCCACGCATCGGCCACCCACGGCAGCAGTTGCTCCAGCGGCAACGTTTCCGGATGGTAGTGGATTTGCAGCGAGCGGATCCCCGGAGTCAGGTCGATGATGCCGTTGACGCCGTCAGCCTGTAGCATTTGCATCAGACTATGGCCGCGAAAACGCAGCGCCAGATCCAGCTCCGGTTTGCCAAACTCCAGCAACAGGCAGCGATCGCCGCTGAGGCGGGCGACCAGCCGCTGGTTTTCCTGCCCGCGGTCGAGCACCACCGGGGATTGCAGCGGCTGCGGTCGCCAATGGACCGAAACGGGCCGCAATCCGCTATATTCCGCTTTTCGCGCCGCCGCCAGCGCGCGCGCCGTCGTGACGCTGACCGGGATGAAGCGCAGCTTATCGCCCGCCTTAAGCTGGCCGAGCTGCCACAGGTCGGCCTCAATCACGGTCGCGGGGCAGACGAAACCGCCCAGGCTCGGCCCGTCAGGGCCGAGGATCACCGGCATATCCCCGGTGAAATCCACCGCGCCGATGGCATAGGGATTGTCGTGGATGTTGGAGGGGTGCAGGCCCGCTTCGCCGCCGCTTTCACGCGCCCATTCGGGTTTGGGGCCAATCAGACGCACCCCGGTACGGCTTGAGTTGAAGTGAACTTTCCACTCGGCGGCGAAAAAGGTGTCGACATAAGCCGGGGTGAAATACTCCGGCGCGCCATGCGGGCCGTAAATCACCCGTAGCGCGCGGACCGCCGGCAGCGAGACGGCCAGCTCGGCAGGCAGACTGGCGCCGGCGGCGTTATCCCGCAGGGCGGCAAGATGCAGCACGTCACCCGCCCGTAGCGCGCGGCCGCCGTGACCGCCGAACTGCCCCAGCGTGAAGGTGCTTTTACTGCCGAGATAATCCGGCGCCTGGATGCCGCCGCGCAGGCACAGGTAGCTGCGCGCCCCCGCCCCGGCGATGGCGCCCATGCGCAGGGTACCGCCCGCCGGGATGTGAAATACGGTGTTCAGCGGCTGCGCTTGCCCGTCCAACTGCACCGGCAGCTCGGCGCCTGTCACCACCGCAACGGCGTCGGTGTTGAAGCGCAGGGTCGGGCCGCTCATGGTCACTTCCAGCGCCGCCGTTCCAGGGGCGTTTCCCAGCAGACGGTTGCCCAGGCACAGCGAACGGTCATCCATCGGCCCTGAGGGCGGTACGCCCACGGCCCAATAGCCGAGGCGTCCGGGGTAGTCTTGCACCGTGGTTTGCGTGCCCGGCGCCACAACGTCGCAGGTATTGGCGCGGTAGGTCAGCGTTTCCAGACAGCGGGTCCACGGCGCGCCGCTGGCGAAAGGGGTATCCGCCATGATTTGCCGCAGGTAATCACGGTTGGTTTCCACCCCGTACAACAGCGTAGCGGCCAGCGCGCCATCGAGTGCGCGGCGGGCCTCTTGCCGGGAAGACGACCAGCTAATCAGCTTGGCGATCATCGGGTCGAAATAAGGCGGAATTTCGCAACCCGCTTCGACCCAGGTATCGATGCGCAGCGATTCGCCGTCGGCCTCGGGAAAACTGACGGCCGTCAGCAGCCCCGGACTGGGCTGAAAGTTGCGTCCCGGATCTTCGGCATACAGCCGCGCCTGAATGGCGTGGCCGCGGGGCCGCAGATCTTGCGCCAGTTCATCCAGCGCGGGCAGTTCGCCCGCCGCCAGCAGCAGCATCCAGCGCACCAGATCCACGCCCCATACCTGTTCGGTGACGCCGTGCTCCACCTGTAGGCGGGTGTTGACCTCAAGGAAGTAGAACCGCTCGTCCTGGCTGTCGTAGACGAACTCGACCGTACCCGCGCTGCGGTAGCCGACGGCCTTGCCCAGCTCGATCGCGGCGCGGCACAGCGCCTCTTCCATGCCCGCCGGCAGGTTGGGGGCGGGGGTCTCTTCCAGTACCTTCTGATTGCGCCGCTGCACCGAGCAGTCGCGGACGCCCAGCGCCACCACCGCGCCGTGACCGTCGCCGAAAATCTGCACTTCAAGGTGACGGGCGCGCTCAATGTATTTTTCGATAAACACGCCCGCATCGCTGAAATTATTCTGTCCCAGCCGGCGCACGCTCTCAAAAGCCTCGGACAGTTCAGTGGGCGAACGGCATACGCGCATGCCGATCCCGCCGCCGCCCGCCGTGCTCTTCAGCATCACGGGATAGCCGACGACGCTGGCCGCCGTCAGCGCTTCATCGCTATCCGCCAGCAGTTCGGAGCCTTCCAGCATCGGTACGCCGTGCGCTTTCGCCAACGCGCGCGCGGTATGTTTCAGCCCGAAGACGCGCAGTTGCTCCGGCGTCGGCCCGATGAAGGCGATACCCGCCGCTTCGCAGGCTTGCGCAAAAACGGCGTTTTCGGACAGGAAACCATAGCCGGGGTGGATGGCCTTGGCGCCGGTTTGTCTGGCCGCCGCCAGGATCTTGTCGACCATCAGGTAAGTCTGTGCGGCGGGGCCGTCGCCCAGGCTCACCGCGATATCCGCCTGCCGGACGTGCAGGCTGGCGGCGTCGGCCTCGGAATAGACCGCGACGCCTTTCACATTCATTGCATGCAGGGTGCGCAAAATACGGCAGGCAATCGCGCCGCGGTTGGCAATCAATATGTTTTCAAACATTTACTCTGTTCTCGCAAAGGGCAGGTCGTCCCGCCGCTTATTGTTCTGCGTCATGGCCGTCCATGACGGAGCCGCTAGCCTGCTCGGTTACCGGCTTCGCCGACGTTCGCCGCGTTTACCCGCCGGCGCCGGGGCGAATGCCATGCCGGCTGTGCTGTAAGCGCGTTGATTTTGGGCCGTCACTGCCATATCAGTACCTCTGCGGGGGTAGGGTTCCAGCCGTTACAGGGGTTGTTAAGCTGCGGACAGTTGGAGATCAGCACAATCACGTCGGTTTCCGCCCGCAGTTCGACGTACTTGCCGGGGGCGGAGATACCGTCTTCAAACGTTAGCCCGCCGTCCGGGGTGACCGGGACGTTCATGAAAAAGTTGATGTTGGCGCCAATATCTCTTTTATCCAGACGACCGTCGTGCAGACAGGCGCACAGGAAGTTATCGCGGCAGCTGTGCATATAACGTTTATCCAGCGCATAACGCACGGTGTTGCTCTCCTGGGCGCAGGCGCCGCCCAGCGTGTCGTGGCGGCCGCAGGTATCGGCGACGATAGTCAGCAGCGGATTGCCCAGATTGGAATAGAGCACGCTGCCGGTGGTCAGATAGGCGTTGTTCTGGCGGCGGATCGTTCGCTGCGGATCGTAACGTTCACGCGGATTCGCCGCGCGGTAAAACAGCGTGTCGACCGCCTGGTTGCCTTCCAGATCGAGCAGCCGCAGTATCTGCCCTTGCTTGACGTCGAACAGATAGGGCTCGCCCGCCGGAATGACATGACGGAAAAGGGCATCTTCAGGCTGAAGGTTACTGGTGGTTAAGCTCATGTCGGCACCTCTTAGATATACAGGCGTTCAGTGTTATGAAATGCGCGGGCATTTTCCGCCCGCGAGCGGCGGCAACCTTCGGTAATGCCGTCGCTGTTCGGCTGGCTCCAGTTCAGCTTTACGGGTTTGGGGTCATAGCGCGGCTCGGGGTCCATGGGATGCTGTAGCGCGGTGAGCACCACCAGCGTATCCATCGGCGCGTACAGCTCAACGTAGTCGCCCGCTTGCGCGTTGCCGGGATGAAAATGGAATGCGCCCGCCGCATCCACCGTCACCTTACTGAACAGGTTGACCACCATCAGCAGGTCTTGCAGGTTCAGGTTCCACTTACCCATTTCCACCAATAAGTTATCCACCCCGTTGCGGTGAAAGGCGTTACGCTGTTCCTGATAGCGTCCCTGACCGTATTTCTCCCGGACTTCGCAGGCATCGAGCACGCCGCCAAAGCTATCGTGCCAGCCGCAGGTGTCGGCGGTGATGGCGGCCAGCACCCGGCCCATATCCGAATATAGACAGTGGCCCGCGGTGAGTTTGGCCGTATGCTGGCCTTTAAGGGTGTCGGGCAGATTCAGGCGTTCGCTGGGCTGGAGGGCATTGAGCAGCAGCAGGCTGACATTGGCGTCACCCTCGATATCCGTAATACGCAACTGCTGCCCCCGGCGCAGGACAAATGAGGTATGTCCGCCGCCAGGGACGATTTCTTCGTATAAAGAGGATTGTAAAATCAATGAGTTATCCATGATGGAGTCCTTATGAATGGGAAGCCGCCGGGGCATCGGCAAGGTGCGGCGGCAGCATTGAAATTGCGCGGCGTGCGGCAAGGCGATCGGCGTTGAGGGGAATGTCATAGGTAACGCGCGCGCCATAGGCGTTCGGCACCTGGGGATCGGCGCGAACCTTGTCGAATACCAGCAGGCGGGTGCCCAGATTGAAACCTTCCGACAGGTCGTGCGTAACCATGAACGCCGTCAGGCGGGTTTCCTGCCACAGTTCCAGCAGGAGCTTGTGCATATCTTTGCGGATGCCGGGATCGAGCGCGCCGAAAGGTTCGTCCAACAGTAAAATCCGCGGGCACATGATAAAAGCCTGGGCGATGGCCAGCCGCTGCTGCATGCCGCCGGACAGCTGTCCGGGGTATTTATCCAGCGCCTGTCCCAGCCCCACTCGTTGCAACAGGCGCGTCGCCTCTTCTCTGGCCTGGCGTTTGCGCCGCCCGAAGAAGCGCCCGGTAAAGCGGGCTTGCAGCAGTTCGGGGCCGATGACGACATTGTCCAATACGCTCAGGTGCGGAAAGACGGAGTAGCGCTGAAACACCACGCCCCGGCTGGCGTCCGGTTCGTTCGCCAGCGGTTTGCCCTCCAGCAGCAGCTTGCCCCGGCTCGGCTTTTCCTGCCCCAGCAGCAGGCGCAGAAAAGTGGATTTACCGCATCCGGACGCCCCGACCATGGTGCAGAACTCCCCTTCCTCAATAGATAAGTTGAGGCGCTCCAGCACCACGTGATCGCCGTACTCCTGCCAGAGATTTTTTATCTCGATAAAGCTCATGCCGCCCCCTCGGACCACGGGAAAAGGCCGCGATTGAGACGGCGCAGCGCATAATCCATCATCCAGGCCAGCAGCGTGATCCACACCACGTAAGGCAGAATCACGTCCATAGCCATGTAACGGCGCACCAGGAATATGCGGTAGCCCAGGCCCGCCGTCGCCGAGATGGCTTCCGCGGAGATCAGAAACAGCCAGGCGGCCCCCAGCATCAGACGCAGGGAAACCAGCAGGCGCGACAACAGCTGGGGCAGGATGACCCGCAATACCAGCGTCCAGCTATTGGCCCCCAGCGTTTGCGCTTTGATTAGGATCTCCGGCGGGAGTTCGCGGGCGCGCTGTTCAAGATCGCGGGCCAGCACCGGGGTAATGCCGATGACGATCAGCATCACTTTCGCCAGTTCATCCAGGCCAAACACAATGAACAGAATCGGCAGTATCGCCAGCGGCGGGATCATCGACAGCACCGCCATCAGCGGCGATAGCGAGGCTCTGAACAACGGGAACGCCCCGGCGGCGATGCCAAGGCATAATCCCGCCAGAGAGGAGATCCCCAGCCCGATCGCCAACCGGGTCAGGCTGGCTGCGGTGTCGGCCCAAAGAATATACTCGCCGCTGCGTCTGTCGGCGGTGAACGCGACGCGCTCTATCGCCTCGATCATCTGCCCGGCGCTGGGCAACAGCTTGTCGCTGGGGTTGTCCGCCAGCCGGGCGGCGGAACTGAAGAAGTAGATGGCGATCAGCAGTAGGAACGGCAGCAACATAAGCAGCAGCTGTCCGCCGCGTCCCGGATGACGATTGATCAAACGCATGGCACATTCCCCGCGGTGATTAAAGCTGCCCGTCGACGGCCATTTGTACAAAGGACGCGTCAAAACGCAGCTTCACATTATTTTTGTCGCCGATAACCACGTCGCCGGGGAAGGCGATGCCGACGGCGTCGGCGCTGCGCGCGCCTTCACCCAGCAGCCCTTTATCGAAAGAGAACTGCGCCACCCGCTGCATGGTTGTCGGCAGCTCGGCGCTGGCGGCGAACTGCACGGCGTCGGCCGGAGTGTAAAACAGATGGGTGGTTTTCAACTGGGCTTGATAGCCGGCCAGGTCGGTGCCTGACGCGCGCGCCATTGATTCGAGCGCGGCGTTATCGCCCGCCTGCATCGTCGACATGATTTCAAACCAGGCGCCGGTCAGCGCTTTGCCCAGCGCCGGGTTATCTTTGAGCGTCTGCGTATTGACGACCATCAGGTCGATGATTTCCCCCGGAATCTGGCTGGAGCTGAAGACTTCGTTGGTGTCGGGCGTCGCTTTGATTTCGGAAAGCTGGGGATTCCAGGCGCCGGCCGCCTGAACGCTGCGGGTATTAAAGGCGGCGACGATATCGGCGTCGGAAGTATTCACCACTTTGACGTCTCTTTCCGCCAGACCGGCTTTTTCCAGTCCGCGCACCAGCAAATAGTGAGAAACGGAGAGTTCGGGCAGGTTGATATTCAGCCCTTTCAGGTCGGACAGCGTCTTGTCTTTGCCCTTCACAACGATGCCGTCATTGCCATCGGAAAAGCTGCCGGCAATCAACGCAGTGGTGTCGACCCCGCCTGCGGCGGGCATGGTGAGCGCATCCATGTTGGTCATTGAACAGCCGTCGAACTGCCCGGCGGTGTACTGATTGATTGACTCAACATAGTCGTTAAGCTGGGTGACTTTTATGTCAATATCGTATTTTTTGGCCCATTTATCGATAATGCCTTCGGTACTGGCATACCCCCAGGGCATCCAGCCGGCATATATCGTCCAGCAGACGTTAAAACTCTTTTTGACCTCAGCGTGGGTGGAAAAGCTCAGAACAGTCAGAAGGCAGGCGGCAAGAAGGCCGGGTGAACGGGGCTTTTTCATCAATCTCTCTCCAGTCGGGTTTACGGGTGCAGGAGCAGCAAAATACCGATAGGGGTTTGCTGTCTCCCGGGCTTTTATCCCGCCGTGTAACCTCGCTGGAGGTCGCCAGCTCTCGGACCAGTCATTCACCAAAAGTGAACCGGAACCCTAGCCAGCTATTGAGTGCGCCCAGACTAGACGAATTAGTACTGTGCTGCCCTGTAGATAATATCAAGCAATATATGTGCCAATAAATAAAATCAATAAAAATAGGCATATTGCGATATCAGGCCGGAGGCCGCGAACTAAAATGGTGCGGATAACGCGTTCCATGCCCAAAAATCACGCAGTGGTTGCGCCCAATGTCCTATCGGCAGCGGGCGCGATCGATGCCTGGGTTTGCCGGGCGTGTTTATGGCGCGCTGACGCCGGGTCAGGTTGTTTCGCTGCGGCAAACATCGGTATTCTTTGGTGATGTGGGTGAGCGGTTATGTTATTACTAATCGGATTTCTGATGATGGCGTTCGTTCGCGTGAACGCCTTATCTTGCGTGGATTCAACCCTCCCGATCGTTAACCGGTCGATTTTGATACGGATAGTAGGACAAGAAATTGATGTTGAAGCACATGTTGACTGACGAATCGTCAAAGGGCCGTATCCGGCTTGATAACGAGGCGGTGATCCTGCTGGCTGCGGAGCATGTGTTTGCCCGTTTTGGCTTTAAAGGCGCCACCATGGCGCTGATCGCCGAAGAGGCGAATCTGCCGAAACCCAACCTGCACTACTATTTCGGCAACAAAAAGAACCTGTATTTATGCGTTCTGGACGACATTTTGCACGACTGGCTGTCGCCGCTGGAGCATTTTCAACCACAGGCCGACCCGCGAACCGTTATCGAACAGTATGTGCGGCAAAAAATGGTATTAACCTTCGAACGTCCATACGCCTCTAAGCTGTTTGCCAATGAACTGCTGCAAGGCGCGCCGATGGTGCATGATATCCTGAAAACCCAGCTCCATGATCTGGTCGCCAGCAAGGCCGCCGTGGTTGACGGCTGGATAGAACAGGGATTGCTGCTGCCGTTGGACAGTAAACACTTCTTTTTCTCCATCTGGGCCATTACGCAAACCTACGCCGATTTTGATATCCAGATTGCCGCCGTGCTTGGCGAAGAAGCCGGCGCGCCGGATCGGCGGCAGCGGGCCGTCAAGCATGTCCTGACCAGCGTGTTTAGAATGTGCGGTTTGGATACGGATGGCGTCGACCGGTAAACACCAAATAGCTCAGCGCTGAATTTAGAATTGGATATCCAGCCAAGAAATGCTGATGCAATGGGTAAAGATCCCGCGGCCGCAAACCAGATATGGAAGGCAGAGTGGTAATGGCGGCACTGGATGTGTATATGAACGGCTACCGGGTTGGCCTATTTATCAAAACCGCTACCGGCGGCAGAGCGCGGGCTATCTTTTTTGTCGCGTCTGATATTTCGCTGATACTTTGCGCGATGTATGTAAGATCCGCAGGATATGCACTTCGTTCATTTTTCGTTTCAGCGCATAGATAATGATGAACGGGAACTTTGTCAGCACCAGTTTTCTTCTCTCCCCGGACTTACCTATATCTATTCCCGCTTCCGGCGTGGCTTTCAGCAGGGATACCGCCGACTCGAACTTGTCATCCGCCCCATTCGCTACATCCAGTCCGGCTTCTTTATACAGGTAACGATAAATACCTTCACGGTCTGCCAGCGCCTGCTTTTCCCAGCGTATTCCGGCCGTCACAACTCACCTCGCGCCGCCCGCGCTTTCAGTTCATTCATCCGCTGACTGGCATCCTCATTGCTGATGAACTCGCTTTCACCCGCATCATAACGATCGAATGCTTCCCGCACTTGTGCTTCAAGCCATTCATCACCGGCGTTACGCTGATGCTGCCGCTCTTCTTCGGCCAGTTCCTCCGCCCGCTGCCGCATCAGCTTCGTCAGACTGACCTGATGACGCTCGGCGGCCAGCATTGCCAACCGTTTGATTTCTTCATCAATTCTAAAGTGGATAGTTCCCATTGCCGCCTCCTGTGGTGTCACTTGTGTTGTCATATTACGTTACTTTTCCTGTTTTTTCCTCTTCTTCGCCTCACAGATAGCCTCCGCGGCCCACATCCACGTGATCGGCCAGCTCAGTACAAGCCGGCGTTTACATTCTTTTTGGCGAAGACAACTCCTCCATCAGCACAAAAATAGCGCAACGCGTGAAACGAATAGCCTGATTTGCACCTCAATTGGTCAAAGTTTGTTCTTATGGCTCAAGAGGCGTGTTGGTAATTAATTGTTTTTATTTGAATTAATTATTTTTATGAAAATGGCACATAAATCGCATGGTTAGTTCGGAAAACTTAACCATTTGGTCAAGATTGTTTGAAAGGTGTGGCGCCACCGGACTTTTCCTTCATTCGACGTTAGCGGGAGAACCATTATGAGCCATCGAAAGCAAGGCGATACAGGCGGGCGGTTGAGCGGTTTTCGTGACCCGGAAGTTAACCAGCCAGAGGAGTGTGCCGAATGAAAACATCATTACCGCCCGGCGTTGATACGCCGGGTATTCAGTCCGGGCGGCTGAGCGCGGCGGAATACGCGGACAACTTCAGCGACAGCGTGGCGCCGCTGACCAATATTCAGGCGGTGATCGAGGCGGAGCGTTGCTACTACTGCTATGACGCGCCCTGTACCCGTTCGTGCCCGGCGGATATTAATGTGCCGAGCTTTATCCATCGTATCGCCCAGGAAAACGTGCGCGGCGCGGCGCAAGCCATTCTGAGTGAAAATGTATTGGGCGGTATGTGCGCCAGGGTTTGTCCGACCGAAACCTTGTGCGAACAGTCCTGCGTGCGCAATCAGCAGGACGGCAAACCGGTACGGATTGGTCTGCTGCAGCGCTATGCCACCGATGCCTATCTTTCCAATCCCGGTCAGCCGCTGTTTACCCGCGCGACGTCGACCGGCAAAAAAGTGGCGGTGGTGGGCGCCGGTCCGGCGGGGTTAACGGCGGCTCACCGTCTGGCGCGATGCGGGCACCAGGTGGTGGTGTTCGACGCCAGAGAGAAACCGGGCGGTTTGAATGAATACGGTCTGGCGAGCTACAAAACAACCGACGATTTTGCCCAGCGTGAAATCGCCTGGCTGTTGTCGATTGGCGGCATCGAGCTACGCCTTAACCAGCGTCTGGGGCGGGACATCAGTCTGGATAGGCTGCGCGCTGATTATGATGCGGTTTTCCTCGCGATGGGGCTAGGCGGCGTCAATGCGCTGGGTATTGAAGGGGAACCGCTGGAAGGCGTGCGTGAGGCGGTTGATTTTATTGCCGAATTACGTCAGGCGTCCCATCCCGGCGAGGTGGCGATCGGCCGCAACGTGGTGGTGATTGGCGGCGGCATGACGGCCGTTGACGCCGCGGTTCAGGCTAAAAAGCTGGGCGCGCGTGAAGTCACCATGGTGTATCGCCGTGGCGAAGCGGATATGAAAGCCTCGCCGCACGAACAGGAATGGGCGAAAGCCAATGGCGTAACCATTCGCCACTGGGCGGCTCCCTTGACTATCCACGGTGAGAATAATTGCGTCACCGGCGTGTCGTTTATGGTGATGCAATGGCTGGCGGGGGCGCTGGTCGCCAGCGGGGAAAACTTTACCTTACCGGCCGACATGGTGCTCAAGGCCATCGGTCAGACCTATGACGCCGGCCCGACGGAGAGCGTTATTACCCTGAAAGGCGGCCGGATCGCCACCGATGAGGAAGGTCGCACGTCGCTGCCCGGCGTGTGGGCCGGGGGCGATTGCTGCGCCGATGGCCTGGACTTAACGGTAGACGCGGTACGGCAAGGCAAAGCGGCGGCGGCGTCGATAGACGCGGTGCTGCGACCTTTTGCCAGCCATCCGGTAAACCATAACCCTTCAACCACCGATCGGGAGTACTCACATGGCTGATATCAGCAGTAACTTTTTAGGTATCAAAAGCCCGAACCCTTTCTGGCTGGCTTCCGCCCCGCCTACCGACAAGGAATACAACGTCGTTCGGGCATTCGAGGCGGGCTGGGGCGGCGTGGTGTGGAAAACGCTGGGCCAGGATCCGCATGTGGTCAACGTCAACGGGCCGCGTTACGGCACGCTGCGCACCACTGACCGCCGCATCATCGGCTTGAACAATATCGAATTGATTACCGACCGATCGCTGGAAACCAATCTGGAAGAGATTGCCCGCGTGAAGCGCAACTGGCCGGACCGGGCGATGATTGTCTCCATTATGGTGCCCTGCGAAGAGGAGGCCTGGAAAAGCATTCTGCCGCTGGTGGAACAGACCGGCGCAGACGGCATTGAGCTGAACTTCGGTTGTCCGCACGGCATGAGCGAACGCGGCATGGGGGCCGCGGTGGGGCAGGTGCCGGAGTACATCGAAATGGTCACCCGCTGGTGTAAGCAGTATTGCAGCCTGCCGGTGATCGTCAAACTGACGCCGAATATCACCGACATTCGCTACCCTGCGCGTGCGGCGCGGCAAGGCGGCGCCGACGCCGTATCGTTGATTAACACCATCAACTCGATAATCGGCGTGGATCTGGAGCAGATGGTCATGACGCCCAATACCGGCGGCAAAGGATCGCACGGCGGTTACTGCGGCCCGGCGGTGAAACCGATCGCCCTGAACATGGTGGCGGAAATCGCCCGCGATGAGCAAACGCGCGGACTGCCCATTTCCGGCATCGGCGGCGTGTCCACCTGGCGCGACGCCGCCGAGTTTATCTCGCTGGGCTGCGGCACGGTGCAGGTGTGTACCGCCGTGATGGTGCACGGTTTTCAGATTGTGGGCGACATGATAAGCGGCCTGTCCAACTTTATGGATGAGCGTGGCTACCGCACGCTGGAGGATTTCCGCGGCCGCGCTGTCGGTTCCGTCAGCGATTGGCGCTATCTGAACCTCAATCACATCGATAAGGCGGTCATCGATCAGGATAAGTGCATCAAGTGCGGGCGCTGTCATCTGGCCTGTGAGGATACCTCGCACCAGGCGATCACCAGCATGAAAGACGGCGAACGCCATTATGAAGTGAAGGAAGAGGAGTGCGTGGGCTGCAACCTGTGCGTATCCATTTGCCCGGTGGACGAGTGCATCTCCATGCGCAGCCTGCAACCGGGCGAGGTGGATTTGCGCACCGGGAAGAGGGTGAGCGGCGAGTACGCCAACTGGACGACGCACCCGAATAACCCGATGGCGACCACGGCAGGTACGGTCTGAGGCCGACCCCACCCCGGCCTCCCCTTCGCAGGGGCTGTCTCTTATACACAAATGTAGGGGCTATGAGGGGGGGGGGGCCGTTACCCGGCGTAAGAAATTATGCTGAGGAGATAGCAGGCTTAGGATGAGCCGCACGGACGCGGCGAAAGCTTGCGCCACGTATGGAACGTGTCGCAAGCGGTCCGTTAAGCCTGATACCGACGAAGGCATCGCGCAGCGACATAATTTAGCCGCAAGCCGGGGTTCATAGGGGGCTGGCGTCTGAGCCCCCTATGTCGGGCGCGTGCTGCGAGGCAGCATGAAAATAGCGGCATTGTGGCGCACGAAACTATCTCCAAGTCCGCATAAAAATGTGACTAAGAGACAGTCGCAGGGGAGGGAGTTTACAGCGGTTTAGCCTCTCACACGGGCGGGGGAGCAAAACCGGTACGTCCCTCCCTCTGACAAGGGGAAAGGGGGCAAGACAGCCGTTGGCTCCTCCCCCGGCAAGGGATAGGGGGTAAGACAGCCGTTGGCTCCTCCCCCTGGCAAGGGGGAGGCTGGGAGGGGGTGATTGGAACGGGGTCATTAACAGCAAAGCGCCTAACTTTATTCGCAGCCAGAACCGGCAATAACGAGGGGAACATGATGAGTCATAACCTGTTAATCAAAGGTGGTACGGTCGTCAATGCCGATCGGGAATTTCGCGCCGACGTACTCTGTTCAGACGGCGTTATCGTGGCCGTCGGCGAGGACGCCGCCCGCGCCGCGCCGGCGGGAACGGAAGAGATCGACGCTGGCGGCATGTATGTGATGCCGGGCGGCATCGATCCGCATACCCATATGAATTTCCCTTTTATGGGAACGGTCACGGTGGACGATTTTTACAGCGGCACGGCGGCGGGGCTGGGGGGCGGCACCACCACCATTATCGATTTTGTCATTCCCAATCCGCAGCAGCCGCTGATGGAGGCCTACCGCGACTGGCGCGGCTGGGCGGAAAAAGCGGCATCCGACTACAGTTTCCATGTCGCCATTACCTGGTGGGATGACAGCGTACACCGGGATATGGGCACGCTGGTGAACGAAGAGGGCGTCAACAGCTTCAAGCATTTTATGGCCTATAAGAACGCCATCATGTGCGACGATGAAACGCTGATGAACAGCTTCCGCCGCGCCCTGGAACTGGGCGCGATGCCGACCGTTCACGCCGAAAACGGCGAAATGGTCTT
Source organism: Brenneria goodwinii (assembly GCF_002291445.1). NCBI lineage: Bacteria > Pseudomonadati > Pseudomonadota > Gammaproteobacteria > Enterobacterales > Pectobacteriaceae > Brenneria > Brenneria goodwinii. Next base: position 4,372,231 of record NZ_CP014137.1, read on the forward strand.
TCTGTTGCAGCAGGAGATCATGAAACGCGGCATTACCGGGCCGGAAGGGCATCCGTTATCGCGCCCGCCGGAGGTGGAAGGGGAAGCGGCCAGCCGGGCGATTTCCATCGCCAACGTATTGGGCGTGCCGATTTATGTGGTGCACGTGTCCTGCCAGGAGTCGGCGGAAGCCATCGCCCGCGCCCGGGCGCGCGGCCAGCGGGTTTATGGCGAAGTGCTGGCCGGCCACCTGGTGGTCGACGACAGCGTGTACCGCGATCCGGACTTCGCCAAGGCCGCCGCGCACGTCATGAGCCCGCCGTTCCGTCCCAAGGGACATCAGGAGGCGCTGTGGCGCGGGTTGCAATCCGGCCAGTTACACACCACCGCCACCGACCACTGTACCTTCTGCGCCAGTCAGAAAGCCGCCGGCGACGGCAACTTCACCAAAATTCCCAACGGCTGCGGCGGCGTGGAAGAGCGTCTGGCGGTAATTTGGGATGCCGGCGTCAATAGCGGACGTCTTACGCCCAGCGAATTCGTGGCGATTACGTCCGCCAATACCGCCCGTCTGTTCAATATCTACCCGCGTAAAGGGCGGGTTGCGGTAGGGGCCGACGCCGATCTGGTGGTCTGGGATCCCAACGGCAGCAAAACCCTGTCGGCCAAAACCCATCACTCAAAAAATGATTTCAACGTTTTTGAAGGCCGCACGGTGCGCGGTATTCCGCGATATACGGTCAGTCAGGGAACGCTGGTGTGGGCCGACGGCGATCTGCGCGCGCGGGAAGGGGCCGGCCGTTACATTAAGCGCCCGGCCTTTACCGCGGATTTTAGCGCTAATGCCCTGCGGGAACATCTGCTGGCGCCAACGGCGGTACAGCGTTGAACCGGACATCGTTGCGAGCGAGAAGGTAACTTCACTCCACCCATGAGGAACTCTGTTATGAATAGCGAAGTGTTATCTACAACGAAAAATAAAATTGATATTACCGATCTGCGTGTTGATGGCGATCGCCTATGGCAGTCACTGATGGATCTGGCGGTGATTGGCGCCACGCCGAAAGGCGGCGTATGCCGGCTCACGCTGACCGATCTGGATCGCCAGGGACGCGATCTGGTGGTCAGTTGGGGAAAGGCCGCCGGATTATCGGTTGAGATCGACAAAATCGGCAACGTGTTTATGCGCCGTCCCGGCCGTAATAATGACCTGCCGCCGATCGTGGCGGGCAGCCATATCGATACCCAGCCGACCGGCGGAAAATTTGACGGCAACTTCGGCGTACTGTCGGCATTGGAAGTGATCCGCACGCTAAACGACAATAACATCGAAACCGAAGCGCCGGTGGAGATGGTGTTCTGGACCAATGAAGAGGGATCGCGCTTTGTACCGGTGATGATGGGTTCCGGCGTGTTTGCCGGTATCTTCCCGATAGAGCTCGCCTATGCCGCACAGGATGTGGACGGTAAAAATGTGAAGGATGAACTGGAGAAAATCGGCTATGCCGGGCCGAAAACGCCGGGCGATCATCCGATCGGCGCCTATTTTGAAGCGCATATCGAGCAGGGGCCGATTCTGGAAGATAAGAACATTGAAATCGGCGTGGTGCAGGCGGTGCTGGGCATTCGCTGGTATGACTGCGTCGTTACCGGCATGGAGTCTCACGCCGGGCCGACGCCGATGGCGCTGCGTAAGGATGCGTTGCAGGTTTCCACCCGCATCATGCAGGAGGTGATTGCGATTGCCGATCGCTTCGCGCCGCACGGCCGCGGTACGGTCGGTATGGTGCAGGTGCATCCCAACAGCCGCAACGTGGTGCCGGGCAGCGTGAAGTTTTCTATCGATTTCCGTAATCTTACCGATGCGCTGGTGGATGAGATGGATGCGGCGCTGAAAACCTACCTCGCCGAATTGGGCGCGCAAACCGGGTTGGATATTCAGTTGACGCAGGTTTCTCACTATCCCGCCGCGCCGTTCCATGCGGACTGTAAGGATGCGGTGCGCCGGGCGGCCAATTCGCTGGGTTATTCGAACATGGATATCGTTTCCGGCGCCGGTCACGACGCCGTTTATGTGGCGGATCTGGCGCCGACCGGGATGATTTTTATCCCGTGTAAAGACGGCATCAGCCATAACGAAATCGAGTATTCATCGCCCGAACAGGTGACGGCCGGCGCGAACGTGTTGCTGCACGCGGTGATGGAAACCGCCGGCGTCGTGGGGCGGGGGGCGTAATTTCCGTCACGGGGCCGGGCGCGTTGCGGCATTATCGTATGGAAAGCGGGTTGCTTTGGGATGAATGCCGATCCTGACACGATCGGCATTCGCAGACGCCTGACGCGTCGGGCGTTTAAGGCATGGCGTTGAGGCGGCTCAGCCCATACGCAATCACGAACATGGCGATAGCCACAACGAAGTCCAGCCCTCGAACCATAAGCGGATTAGCGAAAAAGCGTGAAACGCGGTAGGCCGCGTATCCTGTGGCGTAAAACCAGATATACGAGGCGGCGCTGGCGCCGATAATAAAACTGAGTCTGGTTTCCTCAGACTGGCGAGAGCCGATGTTGCCGAGAATAAAAAATGTGTCGAGATAAACGTGCGGATTTAGCAGCGAAAACGCCAGCGCCGGGATCACGACGCTGCGCTGTTTCAGATAGCGGGCTTTCTCCGACTGGCTGACATCGGACAAAACGGCTTCCCAACCTTTGGGATGCTTGGAGAAAGCATTCATCAGAGAGAGCAACCCGTAGTAAATCAAAAATAATACGCCAATCCATTTCGCGATGATCACCAGGTCAGGCACCACCGTCATCAACGCCGACATGGAGAAGGTGCCCAGGATAATGAGCGCGCAGTCACAGCTTGCCGCGATAGTCGCGGCAAGAAACACGTTTTTATTTTGCAACCCCGTTTTAATGATGTAGATATTTTGCGCGCCGATCGCAACAATCAAACTGAGTCCGAGCACAAACGCTCTGGCAATATGCAATAGGTCTATCACTTAACCATCCTTGGCCGATATGGTATAGACGGTGAACTCACCGCCGCAGTTTCTCACAATACGCCGACACAGCGCGTTAAGCGCATGAATTCGGTATGCGGCGGACGTCGCTGCGTTTCCCTGAACAACGATGAGAACATTTTTCGTGGCGGGCGACACTTTCGCCAGATCGCTGTCTCTTGAATCAAGCCAGGCCAGCACCTTCTCGGCATCGGCATAGACGTAATCCTCTTTCGCCGTCGCCTTGTTTCCGCCGCCTATCGGGATAAACGCTTCCCCCCCGGGGGAGAAGCGAAACCAGATATCACCTTTGATCATATCCATATCATGTACGCCGAAAGACAGGTAGTGCTCCAGCGCGGCCAGGTTATAGATGTCGACCAGCGTATTGATATGGTGAAACTGTCTTTTCCGTTTGACGATAGCGATCAACGCTTCCGCGCTGGGGGGGAATTTTTTATTGCTCCTTCCCCGCTGGTGAATCATCTCCCGGTAGCTTTGCAGAATCGAGTTATCCCGGATGACCTTATCCGGGGTGTTGCAGACCCTGCGCGCCTCGGCTTCGCAACTCTGCGCGATATCGGGAAGAAGGGGTTGCGCGTTGTCGATGTTATACAGTTCGGCCGCCACCACCTCGTCGACGCCGATGGCGCCGAAGGTAGTGGGAAGGTGGATGCCGCAACGTCGACCGCCTGATAAGATTTTTTTAGCTGTCGGCATATTTTCGAGCATGGTCCAACGTGTCCTGTTCAGCTTGTTTGATCCGTTTCTCCGTTTTCTCCAGCGCCTGTTCATGGGCGATAAGCTCGGTACGAAACTGGTCGACCATTTGGCGCACGCTGCCTGGCCCGGTTGAACCGTCACTGCGCTGCCGCCTGATGACATGCGAGGGGGAGACGTATTCAAGCATTTCTTGTTCATCAACCAGAATGCCTTGCGTTTCAAAGAAACGGCAGACCGTTTCCGTATTGCGCAGATCGGTGCGGGCGTTTATCAGCGCTTTGGTCAGCATACCGGTGATCCGATGGGCCTCGCGGAAAGGGAGGCCTTTTTGACTGACGAGAAAATTCGCCAATTCGGTGACGGTCGAAAAGTTTTGCCAGCACAATTCTTCCGCTCTGTCTGAGTGATAAACACAGTTTTCAACGTGGTGGTGAAGGATGCTGGTGGTTTCTTTAATCGCATCGATCGCGCCCCACATCATGGGTTTATCTTCTTGAAGATCGCAGTTGTAGCCGAGCGTGACCCCTTTAACCATGGTCAGTAGTTGCATCAAGGTGCCGTATACGCGGCCAACCTTGCCTTTCACCAGCTCCGCGACCACCGGGTTTTTTTTCTGCGGCATGATGGAACTGCCGGTCGCAAATGAATCGTCCACGCTAAGTAAACGGAATTCGTGGCTGCTCCAGATGACGATCTCTTCCGCCAGACGGGAGTAGTTGCCCATCAGCAGGGCGAATGCCGAGGCTGATTGAAGAACGAAATCACGGCTGCTGGTGGCATCGAGGCTATGCAGAAGAGGACGGTTGAAGCCGAGCATTGCCGTCGTCATATGGCGATCGATCGGAAATGACGTGCCGGATAACGCGCAGGCGCCGAGCGGGTTTAAGTTCGTGACGTTCAGCGCCTGGTTTAACCGCTCCAGATCGCGTAAAAACATGCTGGCATAGCAGCTATACCAGAACCCCAGGCTGATAGGCTGCGCCGGTTGGAGATGGGTATATCCCAGCGCGGATTGGTCCGCGTTTTTTTCCGATAAATCGAGCAGCGAGGAGACAAACGCGCACAGTGTTTTCTGCAACTGCAACAGTTCAGAACGCAAATACATACGAGTATCCAGAACAACCTGGTCGTTGCGCGAACGGGCGCTGTGCATCTGACCGCCGTATTCCAACCCTATTTTTTGTATAACCAACTGCTCAATATTTAAATGAACGTCTTCATATTCGGGATTTAATTTCAACTCACCGCGTTGGTGCTGTTCATATAAACTCAATAGCGCGCCCAGGATTTTTCCTGCGGTTTCCGCAGTGACAATCCGGCATTCCTTAAGCATTGAAACATGCGCCATGCTGCCGAGGATGTCGAAAGGCAGTAACCGTTCGTCAATCACCGTGGTATAGGTGTATTGCAGCACTTCGCCAGTAATATCTTTACTAAAACAGCCGCCCCAAAGTTTCTCGCTCATTATTTTTCTCCTGTTTTGACGTGCGCCGTCGTCCTGCGGGACCGCGAGAGGTAACTCTTGAGTTTTTTATCGGTAAATAGCCGATCGCCCCAGCCTATCGACGCGCGGGGAAGCGGTTCGTCATGATAGATTTTTATACAAATATCATAGAGTAACGTCAGGGAATGCACGGCGGTGCGGTAGCGCAGCATCTCAGGGGTTTCCGTCGGGGAGAGACGAAACTCCGCGGTTTGGATGATCTGCCCGTGATCGATGTATTTATCCATGTAATGACAGGTTGCGCCAAAGCAGGCGTCATGATTGTCAATCGCATAATGATACCCGCCGAGCCCGCGGTACTTGGGCGAGGAGGGGTGGAAGTTGATGGCGCCTTTACCGGCATGACTCAGGACGTGTTCCGGCAGTATCAGGTCGGATTTAAAAGAGATAATCCAGTCGCCCCGCCAGGCGGATACCTCCGGTTTTTCTTCCATACCGCTTTCCCAAAATACATGGGTAACTCGGCTGAAAAGCGAAGAAATAAATTCGCAGGCGGCCTCTGACCAGAAAGAGCAATCACCGATAAAAAGGACGTCGCAGCTTTTCTTTTTGTCCATGTTGATCTTCTACTCCTTAATCTGTCCGGCCAGTGCGCTTATCCGGGTATTCAACGTCAGAATATTCAGTAACCCCTCTGAATCCCGGTGGTCGAAGCTGCCTTCGTCTTCCATCGAGCCGTCTTTGCTGTACAGGCTATGTTTGACATCGCGGGTAGCTACGTAAGACAAATTGCCTTTATAGAGGGTGAAGATGACTTCGCCGCTGACCAGCGCCGTGACTTCCCGCATTGCCCTGCGCGCCATGCGGGAGCCCAGATCGATCCAGTAGCCCTGATAGAGTTGCGTGCCGAGATAGTCGGCGGTGTTGCGGTAAAAGGTTAGCGCGCGCTTATCAAGAATCTGCTGTAACAGTTGCTGATAGGCGTAGGCGAGAACCGTCATCGCCGGAGCTTCATACACGCCGCGCGATTTCACTCCGACGAAGCGGTTTTCCACCAGATTCTCGGCGATGCCGACGCCGTGCATGCCGCCGATGGCATTGAGCATTTCGAAGATGTTCACCAGAGACAGGGCTTGCCCGTTCAATTTTACCGGCCTGCCCTCCAGAAAGGTCAGACTCAGTTCCTCCGGCTGCGAGACGGCGTCGAACGGCCAACTGCCTAATCCCGGCTCCACGAACGCCATACGGCTCTCAAGACTCTCCAACGCGCCGCCCTCGTGGGTCAAACCGAGCAGATTGGCGTCGGTGGAATAGGGTTTGTCCGCCGTAGCTTTGATAGGGATTTCATGACGTTGACAGTAGTCGATCATTTCCCGCCGTCCTTTGAAGGTCTGGAGGAAGGCGGCGTCACGCCAGGCGGCGTAGAATTGCATGGTTGGGTCAAGCATGGAGGCGATGACCTGGAATCGGACCTGATCGTTGCCGCGGCCTGTGGCGCCGTGACTGAAGATGGTAATGTTGCGTTCTTTGAGCTTCGGCAACAGCCCCTTGATGATCACCTGCCGTCCGGCGCCGGTGAGATTCCAGTAATTTCCTTCGTATTTCGCGCCGGTTTGGATCACTTCCAGACCAATTTCCGCCATTTGCCGCCTGAGGTCGACGGCGATGAACTCCTTAGCGCCGGAGGCCAGCATCCTTTCTCCGATTTGGCCGAAATCATCCTCGTCCGGTTGTCCCAAATCCGCCGTTAGGCACACGACGTTTACCCCCTGGCTGGCGAGCCAGTGCGTGATCGTACAGCTATCCAGACCGCCGGAAGCGGCAAACGCCACCGTTTTACCCCTAAGTTCATTTATGTTCATGCTTTCACCTAATCTCCATATGATGTTGAATCATTAACTGAACTCGTTTTTTTGACGCGACTGTCAATCTATAAAATTTTTATTATTCAAAGCGTTATTTATTTACTGGTTATCCTAAAAGCCGAGAGTCGGGAGAGATTAATCAACTTGTGTTACGCGAACAAGTCTGTTAAGAAACATTACGGTATGTTTAATTTTGCTTAAGCTAAAGGTCGCTTGTGAAGATAGACGTTCGTAAAACGGAAGCCTTAATGGCGGTGATTGAAACCGGCGGCTTTGAACTCGCGGCAAAGAGGCTCAACCTGACCACCTCGGCGATTTCGCAGCGTATTAAAGCGTTGGAAAGCGCGATCGGCACGCCGTTGGTGATCCGAGGCAAACCTTGCGCCTCCACGGCGGAAGGGGCGAAGCTGATTCAATATTTGCGCAGGCAGAAATTCCTTTACGATGAATTTGAATCCGAACTTTTTGGCACAGAAAATACCAAGGTCAAAATGCGTATCGCCATTAATCAGGATTCGCTGGATACCTGGTTTTTGCCGGCGGTTCAGCCCGTTGTGCACAAGAAAAATATTTTGCTGGATATCGTGGTAGACGATCAGGACTATACGCTGAGAGCGCTGGCGGAGGGCAATGTGGTTGCGGCCATCTCTTCCATTGCCAAGCCGATGCGCGGCTGCAACGTGGTGCCGCTCGGCTCGATCCGTTATCGTTTTCTGTGCAGCCCCGATTTTCATCAACGCTGGTTTGCAAACGGCGTTACCCGCGACGCGTTGCAGAAGGCGCCGCTGCTCATTTTCGGTAATAAGGACAAACTGCAGTCGGATTTTCTGAATCGGGTGTTTTCCGTTAATCAGGAGGCGTGCCGTTACCACTGTGTGCCGTCTACCGAGGCGTTTTATATCGCCGTACAGCGCGGTATCGGCTACGGCATGATTTCGGAATTGCAGTATGCCGACAATCTGGCGACAGGGGCGCTGGTGGATATCTCGCCGGGGTTTTACAGCGATATCGAACTGTATTGGCACCATTGGCAGGCGCAATCCCCCAGCATTAACTGGCTCACGCGCTGTCTGACGGCGGAAGCCTGCCGATTTCTGGCGCGATCCCCGTTACCGGCTGACCGCCCGTCGTCGATGTCCGGCGCCGGTTTTTGACCTGCGCGCGATCGGCGTGGCGGGCGTTACTGTCCGCTCTCCCGCATGATTTTTTCGATCTCTTCTGCCAGCACCGCGACGCCGCGCTCAAGGCTTTCCGCATCCGGCACGTAGTTCATGCGCAGGCACTGATGCGCGTGCGGCCACTCCTGATCCAGGCCGGGGAAGAAGTAGTGGCCCGGCACCATCAACACGCCGCGCTTTTTCAGCCGTTGATACAGCACTTCGGTGGTGATGGGGAGATCCTTAAACCATAGCCACAGGAAAATCGCTCCCTCCGGCTTATGGATAAGGCACTGTTCCTCCGACAGGTAACGGCGGATCAGCGCGATGGTTTCGGTGGCCCGTTGCTGGTAGAACGGACGAATGACTTCATTGGACAGCCGCAGCAAATCGCCGCGCCGGATCATCTCATGCGCAATCGCCGGCCCCACCGCTCCCGGCGACAGGCTGATGATGCCGTTCATGTTGCCGATCGCGGAGATGACCTTTTCATCCGCAATGACGATGCCGCAGCGCGAGCCGGGAAGGCCCAGCTTGGACAGGCTCATGCACAGAATAATGTTCGGGTTCCACAACGGCGTGGCTTCACTGAAGATAATACCGGGGAAGGGAACGCCGTACGCATTATCAATCAGCAATGGCACATTGTGCTGTTGCGCCAGGATATCCAGCCGCATCAACTCTTCGTCGGTCAGTACGTTACCGGTCGGGTTGGTTGGCCGGGATGCGCAAATCAGCCCGATATCATCGCTGATCGACAGATGATCAAAGTCGACATGATATTTGAATTGGCCTTCAGGCAGCAGCTCAATCTGTGGGCGAACGGATACAAACATGTTTTCATCCAGCCCGGCGTCCGCGTAGCCGATGTACTCCGGCGCCAGAGGAAATAGCACCTTACGCTTGCTGCCATTGGCATGGCGTCCGGCAAACAGGTTGAATAAGTAGAAAAACGCGCTCTGACTGCCATTTGTCAGTGCAATATTCTGTGGCCCGATCTGCCAGCCTAATTCATCGCGCAGCATGACGGCGAGCGAGTTAAGCAGCGCGTTTTTCCCCAGAGGGCCATCGTAATTGCATAAGGCTTCGGTTAATTTTCCCTGTTCCAGCATTTCCTGACAGAGTTGTTGAAAATAGGTATCCATCGCGGGAATGTGCGCCGGATTGCCGCCCCCCAACATGATTGCTCCCGGTGTGCGGAGCCCCTCGTTCATGTCATCCATTAGCTGCGTGATGCCCGCATGACGGGTGAATTTGTTGCCGAAAAGAGAGAAGTTCATAGTTTGTTAATTAATGGTCATACATGAATAGACGGCCACCATAGCGCTTGCGTTGCCATGACGCAATGTGGCGAGAAATCAAACCAGCAAGGTATTGTCCTGCATACATATAATTTTACGGAACAACGTGCTGAGGAGGCAGTATACCTTATTCGGCATGATTGCCGCGTTATGATGCCGTCAGCGGATGCTGAAATTATTGGCGATGGCGCTGAATCGATGTCAGCAATAACCGATCTGTAAGCCATTATTTTGCAATAAACATTAATATTTCTAACGTTATTGTGATCTTCATGGCAAATATTTAGTGGAAAAAGTCTATTTCCCGGACTGGTGATTAGTATCACATTCTAAAGCCTTGCTGATTTGTAGTCTTGCCAGCGTATTAGCTAAATCAATTCAGCAAAGAGGAAGAATGAAATGAAAAAACTACTGGCTATCGGTGTTTCATTAGCGTTGATCTCCTGGCAATCAGCCGCTCAGACGTTTGTGCTGACGGATGCTGAAAGCAGCGTGGAGAAAGGGAATTGGCAAATTAGCAGCGATGCGATGAAGATTAAGGATCAGCACTTCAGCATTGAGCAAAGCGTGCTGCACGGCGGGCGTCAGGAAGGCAGTAAAATCATCACTATCACCAGTCAAAACGGCCTGAAAATCGTACTGAGTCCGAGTCGGGGCATGGATTTGCTGCATGTCACCGGTAAAGACATCCGTTTGGGCTGGCATTCTCCGGTCGATGAGGTCGTGAACCCGAATACCATCAACCTGGAAAGCCGCGGCGGCGTGGGCTGGCTGGAAGGTTTCAATGAAATGATGGTGCGCTGCGGCTACGAATGGACCGGTCACCCGGTGGTCGATAACGGCATGATTTATACTCTGCACGGTCGCGCCGGCAATACGCCGGCCTCGAAAGTGGTGGTCGACGTCAGCGAAAACGCGCCCTATCAGATTACCGTGCGCGGTCTGTTGAAAGAGAACAGCTTCAAAAAATCGAATCTGGAAACCTGGACGGAACTGCGCTACATCCCCGGCAGCGAATCGTTCACCGTTCATGACGTGCTGACCAATAAATCGGACTATGTGCGTGACTATCAGATCATCTATCACAGCAACTTCAGCACGCCGATTCTGGAACAGGGCGCGCGCTTTGTCGCGCCGGTGAAAGAGATCTCTCCGTTCAATGATTACGCCAAGGCGGGCCTAAAGGAATGGCAGACCTATCAGGGGCCGACCAAAGACTTTGATGAAATGGTCTTTAACCTGACGCCATATACCGATGCGCAAGGGAAAACCCTGGCGGCGTTGTTCAATCGCGCGGGCGATAAAGGGGTATCGATAGAGTTTGATACTCACCAACTGCCGGTGCTGACGCTGTGGAAAAATACCGATACGGAAAAACAGGGATACGTTACCGGTATTGAACCGGGCACCAGCTACGCCTATCCGGTCACCATCGAGCGCGAACAAGGGCGGGTAAAACAGTTGCAGCCCGGGCAGAGCACGGTGTTTGAACTGACCTATAGCCTGCTGAGCAGCGCCGATGCGGTACAGAAAACGGAACAACGGGTGAAAGCGATCCAGGGAGAAAACCAAACCACACTGACGGAAACCCCCATCGCGGTTGAATAATCGCCGGATGCCGCCGCGTTCCAATGCCGCTTTGCCTGTTTTCGGGCAAAGCGGTTTTTTCATTTGCATATGCCTGTCTTCGCATTATATGACAATAAATGAACATTCCCTTTTCTGAGCAAGGGAGTCAGGTTAGCATTCGAAGAACGTCGTTCCGTGCTTAATCTTTATTTATCCGATGATTATGAAAAAGAAACCTGCTTCAGCTGCAACCGATAACCGTTCCAAAAACGATCCGACCTATCGGCGCGTGCGGCTTGAAGATATCGCGACAAGATGCGGCACTTCTCTTAGCACCGTTTCGCGCGCGCTGTCCGGCGATAAGGGGGTTAGCCCGGAGCTGAGAAGTAAAATTCAGGAGATGGCGCGTGCGGTGCGTTACACGCCGGCGCAGGAGATCAGCGGCAGCAAAATCGTTCTGGCGGCTTCTCAGGTGGCGATGCTGGATTATCACCGCTATCAGTTTAGCTGGTATGTGCTGCAGGGGCTGAAAGAGCGCGCCAAAATGCTCGACATAGAGATTGTTACTCATCCTTTGTCGGAAGCGGGCGCCTCTCAGTTGGCGGCGTTAATGGCGGATCCGTCGATTGGCGGTCTGCTGGCGTTGACGGTGGACGATCAGGAGATCCTGGATACCGTTGTTAGTCTGAATAAACCGGCGGTGCTGGTGAATAGCGACGATCCGCTGATGCGTTTGTCCAGCGTACTGCCTTGTAACCGTTCGGCCATGCGGCTTGCCGCCGATTATCTGGTGCAGCAGGGGCATCGCAATATTGTCTTCCTGACGCACCCGGGGCGCAGAACCATCGAGCAGCGTTTGGAAGGCTGGCGTGACGCCATGCTGCACCATCAGTTGCCGTGCGACGCCACGCAAGTGATTACGGTGTCCGACTGGCTGCCGGAGCTGGCCGAGCAGGCGGTGGTGGACTACATGCAGCGGCATCAAACCTCGTTCAGCGCGATCTTATGCGCCAATGATAGCCTGGCGATTGGCGCCATCGGCGCGTTGAATAAGCTGGGCATTAAGGTTCCTGACGATATTTCCGTGATTGGCATGGACGATCTGCCGCAGGCGGAGTTCACCCAGCCCGAGCTGACAACGGTGCATTTGCCGGTTCAGGAGATCGGCGTGATCGCGCTGGAACTGCTGCAGGATATGATCGCCGGAACGGTGCAAATCCCCCGGCGAGTCGAGCTGGCCTGTTCGCTGATCGAGCGCCAGTCGGTGATGGCAAAGCGTCAGGATTAAAGGCCGCCCTGTTGCAATCACGGCGACCCTTCCCGCCGCTTGATTCGACGCCGCGTTGGCCGACGAGGAACCACGCGGCGAGTTTGCTCCTCCCCCTGACAAGCTGTCTATTGGTCACATTTTTATGCGGACTCGGAGACAGTTTCGTGCGCTACAATACCGCCATTTTCATGCGACCTCGTCGCACACGCCCGACACGGGGCGGCTCACTCGCCGCTCGCCCCATGACCCCAGGCTTACGGCTGAAATTATGCCGCTACGCGGTGCCATCGATGTTCTCGACCGCTATTCGAGCCGCCAGTGACGCGTTCCCGACGCGGCACTGGCTCTCACCGCATCCATGCGGCTCACTCGGCGGTCAAGTCCACCGCTGCATAATTTTTTACGCCGGGTAACGGCAAAGTCCGTCATAGCCCCTACATTTGTGTATAAGAACAGCCCTGACAAGAGGGAGGTCGGGTGGTGGTCATTAATGGCCATATTTCGAACTTTGTCACCAGTCTGATATGGCGTTAGTCAAATTTGGCGCGATCCATTTTCGGCACCAGCAGCAGGTACATGACGCACCAGGCCAGCAGATACGCCACCGAACCAATCGCGAACAACCCCCAGTAGTTGCCGGACTCTTCCAGCACCGCGCCGATAATCGTCGAGAACACCACGCTGCCGATCATACCGAAGGTGCTGCCGATACCCACCACCGAACCCACCGCCGCGTTCGGGAAGAGATCGGACACGCTGGTCAGCAAATTGGCGGACCATCCCTGATGCGCGGCGGCGGCAAGCCCGACGATGGCGACGGCGGCCCATAGGCTCTCCACCTGTGTTGCGGCGATGATCGGGATAACGGCGCAGGCGCAAATCAACATGGTTATTTTGCGCGCGTTGGCGGCGCTGACCCCTTTTCTCATCAACATGCCGGGAAGCCATCCCGCCCCCAGACTCCCCACAATCGCGAACAGATAAATCGCAATGAGCGGCAGCCCCAGGCCGGCCATATTAATATCGCGCGTTTCGTTCAGCCATTTAGGCAGCCAGAACAGGAAGAACCACCAGATCGGGTCGGTCAGCATTTTCCCCAGCGCGAATGCCCAGAGCTGCCGATATCCCAGCAGTTTCGACCATTTAATCGAACTGGCGGCGACGGCCTCTTCCTTATCCTGATTGATCCAGGCCTGTTCCTGCGCGTTTGCCTTGTCTTCGGGTTTGCCGAAATATAACAACCAGGGAATAAGCCAGAGAAACCCGATGCCGCCCAGAATCAGGAAAGCGCCATGCCAGCCGTAGTGAATCGCCACCCAGGGAATAATAGCGGGGGAAATAACCACCGCGACGTTAACCGCAACGCCCAGGATGCCGGTCGCCAGCGTGCGTTCCTGCTTGGGATGCCAGGCGGAAATGGCTTTCATCGCGGCGGGGAAGTTCGCCGCCTCGCCGAAACCAAGCAGCACGCGCACCACGGCGAATCCGGCCACCGAACCCACGGCGGCGTGCAGCATGGCGGCGCCGCTCCAGATAATCATCGCGGCGGCATAGCTGATTTTGGTGCCGACCTTATCGATAATCCGGCCGCAGACTAAGGTGCCGATGCCATAAGCGATGGTAAACGCATTAACCAGCCAACTATATTCTATCTGTGACCAACCAATTTCTTTTTGCAATAGCGGGGCTAATAAACCGAGAACCTGCCGGTCCATGTAATTGACCGTCGTGGCGAATACCAGCATCGAACAGATAAACCAACGATAATTACCCTTAGGCGTCGGGCTTTTTATTTCTATATTATTTTTCGTTTCCATAAAACTCTCCTGGTTGCTTATTTAATTACAAGCGGAGTATGAAAAAGCAGTAAAGATTCGCTTTTGGCGATGCGCAGGGTGAAAAACATCCCCCGAAATAAAAAGTCTTATTTCGGGACATTCACCTTAAGCAAGTTACTTTTTAATTCTGTGCGTTTTATACACAGTTATTAAATATACTCGTCATACTTCAAGCTGCATGTGCGTTGGCTGCGCTCAGTCACCCGAATCACTTACCTGAGTAAGCTTATCGGGATTCCTTCCCTTGCCGCGTGACTCAGCCTGTGGCTTCGCCCCTTCGGGGCCAGCGCAAGCGCTGTTCAAAACGCCATGTGTTTTGTCCTGCAACTCGAATTATTTAGAGTACAGACAGCTGTTAATCATTATTAATTATTTTCATAATAATCTCCTGGCTGCGATATCCTGTAAGATAGGCAGTAAACGTGGATTATGATTAATGACTCTTTACAGTTAAGTTTATTTTAATTCCTTGCTTTCACCCTGTATCGTCCACGTTTGCGGATCGATAATTCTGTTTTCGGCCTGAACGCGTCCGTCGGCAAAGAAAATAACCTGACCATAAAGCGGATCGTTTATTAATAAATCGCCATTGTCTTTTTCACTGACGGACAGCGAATGAAAATGCTTGGTGAAATCGGTAAGCTGCGTTATCGCGCTATCATCGCACAGGCGAATGACCCAGCGATTTTGACGACCCGTTAGCCGGACTTCGCAATTTTTTGTCGGCCCCTGCGTCACCACCTCGAACGCTTTATTACCAAACAGCAGCGCCATCCCGTTGCCGCCGCGTATCGCAATGCGGTTATCGGTTATTTCAACCCGATCAAAGTTTTCCAACGGCAGCCAGGCGTGAGAGAAATCGGGCTGGCCGTCATGAATATTGAAATCCAGCACGGCAAGGCCACGGTATTGTTGAACGCGGGGTAACGTACCGCATCCGCCCCAGTAGGAGGGGCGTCCGAATCCCGCCTGTATGGTTTCCCCCGGATGGTTGATCCAGATTTGCGCCTCCGGGTTATCGCCCAGGCGCAGATGCATCGGCGATTCCTGATATCCCCATTCTCCCCAGCGATAGTTGGCGATGGATCCCATGGCGATATCACGGGTTTTATAGTGATACAGTTTGGCGATGCGGTTCGCGCCCTGGGCGAAACACCATTCCAGCGCGTGCTCCCCCTGATAAGTCGCAATGTCCTGTAGCGCCGGAGAGACGCTGATGCGCCGGTCCCGCAGCAATAACGCCAGTTGGGGCAGCACATGGAAACGGCAGCCATAGCCGCCTTTTCCCCACAGCAGCCGGGCAATGGCGGAAAGCTCCAGCGAACGTCCGGCGCGTAAGGTATGTTCGTAGGAGCGCCCCTGCGAGGCGGTCAGAATACCCTGATGAGATGAACGGGCGATCTGCTCGATCAAACGTTCAATGGCGTGACGGGCGCGTTTTACGATAACCGGGTTATCCGCCAGCGCGGTCAGCGCGGTCAGCCCTTTCAGATCGATGGGGAAATAGGGCGCGGAGTTCCATTCGGCCATTTCATACTGTTCAAAATGGTCGAGCCATTCGCTGATGCGCTGTTCGCCGACCCGCGCTTGTTCCGCACCGCTGCGTCCCGATCTGACGAACGTCGCATGCGGGAAAAAACTGCCGGCGATATAAGCGGCGGTGTGGAATAACAGGGCATGGTTCTCCGAGAAGTACCATTGAACATCATTGCCGGGTTCATCCATCCAGTAGCGGAAATTCAAAATGGCGTCATCAATGCTCTGGCGCGTCGAGGGGTTAATCGCTTCGCTAAACTTGATGCGGCACCACAGCAGCGGCACCAGCGTAAAGTCGGCGCAGTCGTGGCAATCAAAGACGGAGGGCAACACCGCTGCCAGCATTGCGTCCGTTTCCCGGCCTGAAAGCCCGCAAGCCAGGCGCGCCAGCGCTTTCACGCTGCTCATTTCGCCGGATTCCGCGACCGTCGTCAGCGCCTCTTCGATGCGTTCAACCAGCGTGGCGGGAACCTCTTGCTGCCGATCCGCATGCCATATTTCCACGCCGATATTACGGCTGGCGCTGAATTCGCCGGATTGCAGGGTAATAATGAAGTTTCTGAAGTCCGCCGGAATTTGCCCGGTTGCCGCCAACGTAAGGCGCTGTTCGCCTTTTTTGATGGCGGATGTCAGTAACACCGGCTCATCGAGAGAAATAAAATCGCCGATGACCTTACAACTTACCTGAAGATCCTCTGTCGCCGCCTCGGCGAACTCAATGGCGATGTCGCCGGTAAAATACGCGCAATGGCTGAACGCCATGCCTTCAAGCATATTTTCTATTTTTTCCACCCGTTGCGGCGCAATAGGGACGGGCAGCGCGACGGATGCGCCGGCGCCGGAGAGATAATCCAGTTGGAAAAAGAAGCGAATATCGCGCTCGGCAAGATCGTCGAAATAGATGACGATCTCATTCAGCCCTTTATTCAAAGGGATGGCGACATCGATACTGCTCTCCAGATTACGCTGATAGCGGGCGCTCCAGGCCGCTTCTTTGCCGTTGGCAAAGAGTATTGCGCCGCCGCAGGTGATTAGCCGGAATACCGCTTCGCCCTGCTTATCGGCCTGAATAAAGGTTCTCGCCCATGCGCCGACGCGCGTTGGCCGGAACCAGAATCCTGATAGGTCGACACGGTCTGAGCCAAACGGCAGCCACCACCGTTCCGGGCGGCATTCGCTTAAGGGCACCGGGCGTTTCCCGGCGAATTTTTCTGAAAAATCGGAACGGCAGGGATAAGTATGCGGGATGAAATTCTTGTGTTTACTCAGGAAGAAAAAGGGATCCATATTCCCCTGCATCGGGCGATCGGCAACGTCATAGCGTTGCTCCGTTATGTTGGACAGTTGCCAATAACGCACGGCGTCGCCATCGGCCAGCCGACGTTCGCTGAAATAAGTTTCTGGATTATTAATCATAATAATATTCCCCTGATTACAGAGTGTTTAACAGTAGGGTGGATCAATGCCAACGGGTTTTATCGATTCGGCGCCGTGCTATTTGTCGTTGTCTCTATTCCTGATGTTCACGAATGCCTTCGGTCAGGCACAATATGGCTAATGCCTGGCCGTAACCGGTGGGCTGAATAGGAATATCTTTATAAAATTGCAGCGTTTTACCCATGCGGGTGCCGTAAGAAACGTTGCCTACCGTTCCGTCTTGATCGATGTTGTCGCATACCGCCTGTAGCGCGCGTAATCCGGCCTGACGCCAGGCGTCGCCGCCGATACCCAGGCGCGCGCCCTTCAGCAATCCGTAACCGAAACCGGCGGTGGCGGAGATTTCTTCATAGGAGTCGGGGTGATCCAGCAGGGTATGCCATGCGCCGCTGGATGTCTGTAGGTTGAGCAATGTATTGACCTGGGTTTGCAGACACCCCAGCAGGTATTGTTGTACCCCGGGATCCAGCTCCGCGAGTTCAATAAACTCAAGGATACCTACCGTGATCCAGGAATTACCCCTGGCCCAACGGGCGCGCGCAAAATTATTTTTTTCTTTGAAACTCCAGCCGTGAAACCACAGCCCGGTTTCAGGATCGTTTAAATAACGGGCATGGAGTAAAAATTGCCGCACCGCCTCCGCGACTAATTCTTTACGACCGGATACCGTACCGTAATGAGCCAGAAACAGAACGACCATAAATAACGTGTCATCCCACAATTCCATGTCATTAACGCCATCGGAAACAATATGCTGGAATCCCATTTCCGGCGTTCTTGGTAATTCATTGATTACGCGATTGGCCCAGCTATCGAGAATTTCCTGATAGCGGGGATTTTTGGTGTGCGCCCAGAAAAGAGAAAGCGGCAGCATCGGCGCCGTGGTATTAACGTTCAGTTTCGGCAGTCCGGCATTAAATTGTTTTTCGAACCAGCGTTCAATAAGTTGATAAATATCTTCTCGTTTGGTGAATTCCCATAGTCTTACCAATCCGTAAATACCGACGCCCTGCGGCCATTCCCAACTATCAAAAGAAATATAGTCGCCTGGCGTGCCGTCAAGATTGGGTTCCTGAAAACGTCCCTGATTTTTTAACCCGGTCATTCCGGTTAATAGAGCATTAAGCTGAGCCTGTAAATCTACGTTGTTAAGCATGGGTCATCCACCGTGTAGAGAAGTAATACAAATCGATGCTGAAATGTGCTGTCGATATAATCACCAATGATTTTTTTGCGCAATACGAAAAAAATTTGCGCTTTTGTTTTGTGATGCAGTTAAAAAAACGCAGGGCGTTTTTCAATCTTACGCCGTAACGGCCCGAAGGACGGCAGGCGCGCCCGCGGTAAAAAAGCGCGGTTTATCCCGGAGAAGGCACAAGAAAGGTGTTGATATATAAGGTATGACTGGCGGAGGGGGGATAGGGACAAGAGACAAACGAGGCCGTTATCGCCGCCTTCAGGCCGCCGACAACGGCCGATTTTCGACGCGCACGGGGATGAGGTTCCCACCGAGACGCCTCATCCCCGTGGCCGGCCGGTGTGTCTCGATCGATCATCAATTCCAAGGCTGCCAGCGCAGCCTTGTCTGTATGGCGCCGACTCTTATTTTTTCAGCACCTGCGGGTTAACGCAGTTTTCTTTTACCTGGCCGTTCAGGGCGGCGATCAGGTTGTCGACGGCGCAGGCCGCCATCGCGTAGCGCGTTTCATGGGTGGCTGAACCGATGTGGGGCAAGGCCACCACGTTCGGCAGGCGTAACAGCGGGGAGTCAACCGACAGCGGCTCCTTGGCGAAAACGTCCAGACCGGCGGCGTGGATGGTGCCGTTAGTCAACGCGTCGATCAGCGCGCTTTCGTCTACGACGGCGCCGCGACCGATATTAATCAGGATCGCGCTGGGCTTCATCTTCGCCAACTGCTCACGGCCGATCAGGTTATGAGTTTCGGCCGTCAGCGGCAGGGTGATGCACAGAAAATCGGCTTCCGCCAGCAGGCTATCCAGGTCGCAATAGCGGGCGTTAAAGCGTGTTTCGGCTTCAGGATGATGATGGCGCGCGTTGTACAGCACCGGCATACTGAACCCCAAATGCGCGCGCTGCGCCACGGCCAGACCAATGCGTCCCATACCGAGAATACCGATGGTTTTATGATGGACATCCGAGCCGTACCAGTCGCTGCCGATCCCTTCTTGCCACTCGCCGGCTTTGACTCTTTCGGCCACTTCCACCACCCGGCGAGCGCTGCTCAACATCAACGCCAGCACGGTATCCGCCACCGTTTCGGTTAATACCGTGGGCGTGTGCATGAGGATAACGCCTTTTTCGTTCAGCGCCGCGACATCAAAATTGTCATACCCGACGGAAATGGTAGAGGCTGCGCGCAGGCGTGGGCTGCGTTGCAGAAAGGCTTTATCCACTTTACCGCCTGAACCGATGATCCCCTCGGCCTGAGCCAGAGCCGGATGATCCTCTGAGGGAAAATCGTCCAGTTCGGTGACGGTAAAGTGTTGATCTAAACGGGAACGTAAATCATCAGGGATATTTTTATACAGAATAACGCTTGGTTTCATCGCGAACTCCGGCAAATTAGGGAGAGTAAAGCATCCATAGCTGATGGCATCATCGTGCGGCCGGTAAGATACGGCCGGCCGCACGATATAGTATGCATGATGAAATAATAAAATTAGCAGAAAAAGTAAATCGCCATCAGGTCGGAGACGAAGGGAAAGCCGATTCCCGCAGGGTGCGCAATCGCAGAAGTTCCCGACCGTAATAGTCAATATCAAGCCCGTTTACGTCATCCAACTGTTGCTTAAAGTGGGGCGCGATGCTGGCCGCGCCGTTTAGCGCGCCACAAATGGCTGTCGCCATCGCGCCGATGGTATCGGTATCCCCGCCCAGATTGGCGCACAGAATGGCGCAGCGGTTGGGATCGGTTTGCGCCAGTTCGACCATGGCGATCGCCGCCGGGACGGATTCAATTATGTCCGTGCCGGTGCCGATCAGGTCATAAACGCGCGACATCGCGCATGTCGTTCCATTCGCGCGTTTCACCGTCTCCAATGCCAGTTCGATACGGCAGGCCATGGAAGCGCTGTAGGTGGTGACCCGCTTATGTTGCGCCGCCTGAGCGACCGCCGGCAGCTCATCGCTGATCCCTCCCCAGGTGGCGGAGCCGTCAATCGCTCTGGAAATGGCCCAGGCGATCGCGGTAGCGCCGGCGACGGCGACATCGGATTTATGCGTTACGCTGGATGCCTGCTCCACGTTGCAGATGAAATCACTCAAAGAGTGGGGCGGCAGCAGGCAGCCCAACGGGGAAACCCGCATGGCGGCGCCGTTCGTGACGCCATTGTTTTCCAACTCGCGGATATCGGCGCCTTGCTGTAGCGCGGTCAACGCGGATTTGGATGTCGGGCCGAGGATATTTTTCTCAAAGGCGCCGAAATCCTTGGCCCACCGCAAAATATTTCTTCCTATCGCCGCCGGTTCGATCTGGCCTTCACATTCAATCAGCGCATCCGCCAGCGCAATAGCCATCGCGGTGTCGTCGGTATATTGCGCGGCTCGAAAATAGCGGGCGGCGATATTTTCCGACGGGCCGGGCAGAAAGCGGTCAATCCAGCCAAAATGGTTTTTAATCCGTATGCGAGGCCATAATTCTGAGGGCATTCCCATCGCATCGCCCAACATCTGACCATATAACGCCCCATTAATACGGTTTTGCTCATTTGATGACATGGCACGAACATCCTTAGCAAGCCTGGATAATCTCTTTTTCAGAGATACCATCCAATTAGCAATATCATGGTAATAGATTGATTTTTCTAATAAACATATCTAAACAAAGATTAAATAATAAAGCCGGAAGCGTTAGCCGATAGCGTAACACCAGATAGAAACAGGATAGAACGTTTAGCGGAGTTCGTTGAACTGAATGTGAGGGTTTATTTAGGTTGGCGGTGAAGGACGTTGACCGCGGTTAATGCTGACTGATGAATGGGTTAGCCCATTGCATAATTAGCATCGTCGCCTGGGTTTCCTGATTGAAGTTCTCATCGACGACGACAAAGCCCCGCTTGCGATAAAACGCACAGGCCCGTTCATTGCGCTGATAGGCTTCCAGGCTGAGCAACGAAAATCGCTGTTGAACGTGGCTGATTAAAGCGGAGCCTACGCCTTGACCCCAGTCGCCCTGCTGCACGAACAGCGCGCCGATAAATCGCTTTTCCAATACGCTGATAAAACCGGCGAGCCGTCCTTGTTCTTCATATACCCAGGTTTGCGATTGCGGAAGGTAAACATCACGTACCAGCGCGGCGCTTTCCTGCCAGTAAGCGGCGCGAATAAACGGGTGGGCCAGCGTGGTGCTTTCCAGCCACAGCGACATCAGCGGTTCCAGATCCTGCGACGGGTATTTGCGGATCATGGCGTGGGCTCTTGCCGGCAAAAGCAGTCGATGACGTGGTCGTTCACTAGTCCGCCGGCTTGCATGAAGGCGTAACAGATGGTGGAACCGATAAATTTAAAACCGCGCTTTTTCAATGCTTTTGACATGGCGTCTGAAATCTCGGTTTTGGCCGGTACGTTGGAAAGCGCTAGAGGACGATTCAGTTTCGGCTGATGGTCAACGAATGACCAGATGAATTGAGAGAAACTTTCGCCCTGATTTTCCATCGCCAGCCAGGCGCGGGCATTGGCGATAATGGCTTCGATTTTTCCACGGTGGCGGATGATGCCGCTATCCTGCATCAGAACGTTTACGTCATCCTGGGTCATCCCGGCAATGCGATGCGGATCGAACTGATGAAAACAACGGCGATAGTTTTCGCGTTTTTTCAGCACGGTAATCCAGGAAAGCCCGGCTTGCTGGCCTTCGAGGCACAGCAGTTCAAACAGTTTTTGGCTGTCGGTGCAAGGTTTTCCCCACTCGTTATCGTGATAATCCTGATATAAGGCGTCCTGAGTGACCCAACCACATCGTTTCATCGGCTTTTCCTATCGTTAGGTTCTGGATACGGATTGTTATTCGGCGAGGTTATTGATATTGATATTGATGTCGCTGACTATTGCGTCATCATCGCATTTAAAATGCTGTATATGCAACCAGCTTATTGCGCCATATCTCACAGATATCCATGATGCTGACTGAGCGCGGCTGACAATCAAGCGGTTTCACAAAAACGATAACAAATGACAGATCGGGGTGTGAAGAATGGCAGTCGAGTGGATTTTGGCCTATCTGGCCTTAGGCGCCGTTGTGGGTTTTATGGCGGGGCTACTGGGGATTGGCGGCGGCGGCATTATGGTGCCGATTCTGACGGCGATGTTTGCCGCTCAGGGCGTACAGAATGTACATCTGGTGCATATGGCGCTGGGAACGTCGATGGCGGCCATCGTGATTACGGCCATCTCCAGTTTGCGCACCCATCATCAGCATCAGGCGGTGCTGTGGCCGGTGGTCTGGCGGATTACGCCCGCTATCCTGATCGGCACCTTCGCCGCCACCTGGCTGGCGACATTGCTGCCGACGCGGGCGCTGGCGATCTTCTTCTCCTGCTTCATGGCCTATGTCGCGCTGCAAATGGTGTTGAATATCAAGCCGAAACCGCAGCGCCAGCTGCCCGGCACCGCGGGAACCTCTCTGGCCGGGTTATGTATCGGCGGCATCTCCGCGCTGGTGGCGATCGGCGGCGGCTCGCTAACCGTTCCTTTCCTGACATGGTGCAACGTGCGTATTCAGCAGGCAATCGGCACCTCGGCGGCGGTCGGCTTGCCTATCGCGCTGGCGGGCGCGTTGGGATACATGATCAACGGCTGGTCGGCGGCCGGACTGCCCGACTACAGCATCGGCTATGTTTCCCTGCCGGCGGTGGTCCTGATTTCGGCGGTAAGCTATTTCACCGCGCCGGTCGGCGCGCGTCTGGCGCACCGTCTGCCGGTCGCCACCCTGAAAAAAGTCTTCGCCGGGCTATTGCTGCTGTTAAGCCTGAAGATGCTGCAAACGGTGTTTAGCGGCTAAGGTTTTTAAATGCAATAGTTCAACCAATGCGATTTGTTCTCTGAACCGTCACCGGCAGGTATCCGATAGACCTGCCGGTGACGGCATCTGTTTACGTCATTGCCCGCCTGTTCGGATCGCGTGGCAAACGTCGCCGTTTTCTGGTTAAAACAAACGTAACTGGTTCAATTTAAGAACATTCCTGAACACCACGTCGCATCGCAAAAGCTGCTGTTTATCGTTGACAATTTAGCCGCCCGCTCTAAAAATGCGCACAGTCATATGTCGTGTACTAACAGGGAGTGAGTATGATGCTGGTCGCTCCGCTCCCGTTTTCTGGTGTACCCATCACGGGGGTATTAGGTACTTTATTGTTTTTTGTGAAAATAAGCGCAGTTTCTACATGGATTTAGGGTGGCTCAATGGCTTTACACGGAAGATTAATATTGAACGGGGCTGACTATGCTCCTTTTAACCTGTACGGCGTAGGCGTGTTCATGGCTTTCTCTGGCAAGGGAGTTTATCGAAATAAAGGTGCATGTAGAGCTATACCCAATGATGGTCCACTACCACCAGGTAAATATTGGATTGTAGAGCGTGGCACCGGCGGCATTGGCTCTTGGATTAAAGCTAAATCTCAAGATATGTTCAATAAGTTCTACTATGGTGCTGAATTTGGTCGTGATGAATGGTTTGCCTTATACAAGGACGATTTGAGCATAGATGATCATACTTGGATTAATGGTGTTAAACGTGGACTATTCAGACTTCATCCTGGCAGAGTTTCCGAAGGTTGCATAACGATTGCGCGCAACTCAGATTACGCGCTAATAAGAAATGCTTTAATGAGAACACCCCCCATGCAAGTACCCTGCATGAAATCACTTATGGCTAGAGGCTGGGTTGAGGTAGTAGCAAATGGCTATAACAACACTTGCCCGTAGGATCTCTAAGATAACATTTTATGCCCTTATATCTCTAATAGTAGGGCGCACATTGGGAAATCCTGAAATATGGTTTGACCATGAACTAGCAACCCAAATAGGTCATATGATCTATGGTGCCGGTGAGATAGGGGCGGACAACTTTTATGATCTCTATTTTTATATTTCAGTAATCACAATCTTTTCTATTACGACTGTAATTTACATTTTAGTAATGAAACTACTCAAAAAAATAAGGAGAAAGTAAAACGCCAATCCCTCCGTAAATGTGGCTAAAGGATGATGGTGGCGCAGACATTAAAGGTTCTGTGGCTGTTCAAGATCGCGAAGGAAGCATAGAAATTATCGGGTTAAGTCACGGTATTACTTTACCAGTAGACAGGGCCGACACTCTTCCATGATGATCGCAAAAGAAGTTTATTCACCCCCGTTTATCATAACAACCCTTTCGCATTTCATCCGATCGACACCTCGGCGGCGTTGATATACATGATAAACGGCTGGTTGGCGGCTGGGCTGCCCGACTACAGCATCGGCTATGTTTCTCGGCCGGTGACGGCATCTGTTTACGTCATTACCCGCCAGGTTGGATCGCGTGGCAAACGTCGCCGTTTTCTGGTTAAAACAAACGTAACTGGTTCAATTTAAGAACATTCCTGAACACCACACTGCATCGCAAAAGCTGCTGTTTATCGTTGACAATTTAGCCGCTCGCTCTAAAAATGCGCACAGTCATATGTCGTGTACTAACAGGGAGTGAGTATATGGTTGGTCGTTCGCAACACTATCTGGAGCCGGGATATTGCGTGGTTGATACCCCCGGCACGTTATCCACTCAGGCCGGCCTGCTGTTTCGCGGCAGGAATACGCCCGCCGCTCGTTACTTTATGCAGCTTAATGCGGATACGCCCTGGTTAAAGCCGGGACAAATTCTGCTGGTGGCCGATCCCGATAATCCTCGTCAAACTTACCCACTGAATCAACTGCGTCAGGCCAAGCAGCAGGTAAATCAGTCGATGGCGTTTGTCTCGCCGGAGCAGGGCGGTTTTCTGCAACAGCATTACGATACGCTGGCCGCGGTACTGGTTGGAACGGAGAAAGGGATAAGTTTTGGCAGTGATGCCGGTAAACAGTATGCCCAGCGTATCGACCAGTTGCTGCGTAAGATAGAGAGCACCTATCAAAATCAGTTTCGCACCCAGGGAACGCTGGTTGGGCAGCAGTTCTATGCTGAGCGGCGTCGGCTTTTCGGCGAACTTAATAGCCTGTTACAGCAACCGCTGGCAAAACGCATAGCCTACCGGGCGTTGCAACTTCGTCCGTATGAAAATCTGCGCCACGCGCTAGGGCTGTCGAGCCGCTCGATAGTGCATCACTGGAGCAACGTCGGCGTGGGTGCCATTCCGGGGTACGCCGCGTATCTGGAGGCCTCGGCGCGAGCGGTAAAATACATGAAAACCGGGGGCTGGATAGGGTTGGGGGTGGCCGGACTCAGCGCCACCAACGATATCTATCATGCCTGTACGGTAGGTCGGGAAAGCGAATGCCCGGCGGTGGCGATAAAAGGCTATACGGCTTTTGTCGGTGGGGCGTCAATGGGGATTTATGGCGGCTCGATGGGAGCAACGGCCGGCAGTGCCGTCTGCGTGGCTCTGGGGATTATTACGGCGCCAACGGCGGGAGCTGGCGGACTGGCTTGTGCTCTAGTGGGGGGGGCAATTGGAGGGGCCGTTGGGGGTTATGTCGGCGAATTGGGGGGCGAGTTCACAGGTGAACTGCTTAACCGAATTTTGATTAATTAAAGGCCACCTGTTATGAAATTAACGATTCTGTATGTAGGTGCAGGAATGGGGGCTTTGTCTCCTTTAGTGTGGGTATTCAGCATGGTGTATTTCGGCCTGCACCGTAAAAAATATGAGCAACTGATCTCGCTGTACCGGCAGGAGGGGTTGCCGTTAAGCGCGCAGAATAATCTGATGTCGTTTCTCGGTTACTGGGGAAGCTTTTCCCTGGCCCTATTTTTTAAACGCGTACTGGACGGCAAACCGATCAATATCGCGCCGAAACAGCCGCTGCCGCCGGAGGTTTATGCCTTTGTGGCATCACAGTCGAGGGAACTGACCGGCTGGATCCGAGTTTATTATTATATCCATGCGGCTTGTTTTTCGATGTTTGTGATTGGGAGTGGGATCGCCTTTTTTGGCAAATGGCAAGGATGGTACTGATGAAATAACGTGTTAGCGATCGGTCGCAATCAAGCAGCAACCTGGGTTAAGGAGTTCCTGGGCTGCACCATCGTCCAACTACTGGACATGGAAGTCGGCGCAGGCTCTTCTCATCCGACGATTTGTCTGCAGAACTCTGGCCCGAAATAATGATGACAACCAAGATAACGCAATTAATTTTTAGCTACAGGATAGAGAAGCATGAGCTTCATCGTGATGGTTACAGGGATGGTGATGCTTATATTGGCTCCTTTGGTATTGGCGTTCAGCATGGTGTATTTCGGCCTGCACCGTAAAAAGTACGAGCAACTGATCTCGTTATATCGACAGGAGGGTTTGCCGTTAAGCGCGCAGAGTAATCTGATGTCGTTTTTAGGTCACTGGGGCAGTCTTTTCCTGACCCTGTTTTTTAAACGCGTACTGGACGGTAAACCGGTCAATATCGCGCCGAAACGGCCGCTGCCGCCGGAGGCTTACGCCTTTGTGGCGTCTCAGCCCAGGGAACTGACCGGCTGGATCCGGATTTATTACTATATCCATGCGGCTTGTTTTTTGATGTTTTGGGTTGGTTGTGGCATCGCCTATTTAGGCGAATGGGCAGGATGGTACTGACGAAATTCTGGACCAATATCAGTCGATACCGTGAGACATAACCTTCTGCTGATTGATGCATGAGGTTTGTGACTGGCGATTAGGGAATTCCCTCTATATTTCTGTCTACGGTAAATATCGCCAGCGATGCTAGTAAGTCGAGCCGCTCGATAGTGCATCACTGGCGCAGCGTCGGCCTGGATGGTGATGTTTGTGATTGGGTGTGCCATTGTCTTTTTGGGATCCGGTTGGGATGGATTGGCTGAGTGTCAATTGTTGCCGTGTAATGCCGCAAATCACCGCCGATATGAACTTGTTGCCGCATTCTGGCTGTATATCTCGCATTCAGAGGGTATACTGGCGCCTTTATTATCAATCCACATGTATCGCGTGCGAATCCAAATGCAAAAGTTTGATACCAAGACCTTTCAGGGTCTGATCCTGACGTTACAGGATTATTGGGCGCGTCAAGGCTGCACCATAGTTCAACCATTGGACATGGAAGTCGGCGCCGGCACCTCACATCCGATGACCTGCCTGCGGGCGCTTGGCCCGGAACCTATGGCCACCGCCTATGTTCAACCGTCCCGCCGTCCTACCGACGGCCGCTACGGCGAAAACCCCAACCGCCTGCAACACTACTACCAGTTCCAGGTTGTGATTAAGCCGTCCCCCGACAATATTCAGGAACTCTACCTGGGTTCTTTGAAAGCGCTGGGGCTGGACCCGACGATCCACGATATTCGTTTCGTGGAAGATAACTGGGAAAACCCGACGCTGGGCGCCTGGGGGTTGGGCTGGGAAGTGTGGCTGAACGGCATGGAAGTGACCCAGTTCACCTACTTCCAGCAGGTCGGCGGTCTGGAGTGTAAACCGGTTACCGGCGAGGTGACTTACGGTCTGGAACGTCTGGCGATGTACATTCAGGGCGTGGACAGCGTTTACGATCTGGTCTGGAGCGACGGCCCGTTAGGCAAAACCACCTACGGCGACGTGTTCCATCAAAACGAAGTAGAACAATCGACCTACAATTTCGAATACGCCGACGTCGACTTCCTGTTTACCTGCTTCGAGCAGTATGAAAAAGAAGCCCAGCATCTGCTGGCGCTGGAAAAACCGCTGCCATTGCCTGCCTACGAACGTATTTTGAAAGCGGCGCACAGCTTTAACCTGCTGGATGCGCGTAAAGCTATTTCCGTTACCGAGCGTCAGCGCTACATCCTGCGTATCCGCACCCTGACCAAAGCGGTAGCCGAAGCCTACTATGCCTCCCGCGAGGCGCTGGGCTTCCCCTTGTGTAGCAAGAATCCGTGCAACAATAAGAAAGAGAGCTAAGAGGCAGCCATGACAGACAAGACTTTTCTGGTGGAAATCGGCACGGAAGAGCTGCCGCCGAAGGCTCTCCGTAATCTGGCGGAGTCTTTTGCCGCCAACTTTACCGCGGAACTGGATGCCGCCGGCCTGACTCACGGCGACGTGAAATGGTTTGCCGCGCCGCGCCGTCTGGCGTTGAAAGTGGCCACCTTAAGCGCCGCGCAGCCGGATCGCGAAATCGAAAAACGCGGCCCGGCGATAGCGCAGGCGTTTGACGCCGCGGGCAATCCGACCAAAGCGGCCGAAGGCTGGGCGCGCGGCTGCGGCATTACGCTCGATCAGGCCGAACGGCTGAAAACCGATAAAGGCGAATGGCTGCTATACCGCGCGCAGGTTAAAGGCGAACAGGCTCAGGCGTTGCTGACCGGCATGGTTAACAATTCGCTGGCCAAACTGCCGATTCCAAAATTGATGCGCTGGGGCGATAAAGACACGCAGTTCGTGCGTCCGGTGCATACCGTCACCCTGCTGCTGGGCGATGAACCGATCCCAGGCCAGGTGTTGGGCATTGATTCCGCCCGCACTATCCGCGGTCACCGCTTTATGGGCGAAACTGAATTCACTATCGATAACGCCGACCAGTATCCGCAAATCCTGTTGGAACGCGGTAAGGTCATGGCGGACTACGACGCGCGTAAAGCGAAAATCAAGCAGAATGCCGAATCCGCCGCCCGCAAGATTGGCGGTAACGCCGATCTGAATGACAGCCTGTTGGAAGAGGTCGCCTCGCTGGTGGAGTGGCCGGTGGTGCTGACGGCGAAGTTTGAGGAAAAATTTCTTGCGGTGCCATCGGAAGCGCTGGTTTATACCATGAAGGGCGACCAGAAATACTTCCCGGTTTACGACAACGGCGGCAAGCTGCTGCCGAACTTTATCTTTGTCGCCAACATCGAATCCAGCGATCCGCAGCAGATTATTTCCGGTAACGAAAAAGTGGTGCGTCCGCGTTTGGCGGATGCGGAGTTCTTCTTCAATACCGACCGTAAAAAACGCCTGGAAGACCATCTGC
This sequence comes from Brenneria goodwinii, assembly GCF_002291445.1. Classification (NCBI taxonomy): domain Bacteria; kingdom Pseudomonadati; phylum Pseudomonadota; class Gammaproteobacteria; order Enterobacterales; family Pectobacteriaceae; genus Brenneria; species Brenneria goodwinii. The sequence continues at coordinate 4,401,494 of NZ_CP014137.1, forward strand.
CGCGTCTGGAAACCGTGCTGTTTCAGCAACAGCTAGGCTCGCTGCGCGATAAAACCGATCGCATTCAGGCGTTGGCCGGTTGGGTGGCCGAACAGATTGGCGCCGACGTGAACCACGCTACCCGCGCGGGGCTGTTGTCCAAGTGCGACCTGATGACCAACATGGTGTTCGAATTTACCGACACGCAGGGCGTGATGGGGATGCACTACGCGCGTCATGACGGCGAAGCCGAAGATGTCGCCGTGGCGTTGAACGAGCAGTATCAGCCGCGTTTTGCCGGTGACTCCCTGCCGTCTTCCGCGGTGGCCTGCGCGCTGGCGATTGCCGATAAGATGGATTCGCTGGCGGGGATTTTCGGCATCGGCCAACATCCGAAAGGCGATAAAGACCCGTTTGCCCTGCGCCGTGCGGCGTTAGGGGTCTTGCGCATCATCGTCGAGAAAGGGTTACCGCTGGATCTGCAAACGCTGACGGAAGAAGCGGTGCGCCTGTATGGCGACAAGCTGACCAACGCCAAGGTGGTGGATGATGTGATTGAGTTTATGCTCGGTCGCTTCCGCGCCTGGTATCAGGAAGAAGGTCATAGCGTGGATACCATTCAGGCGGTGCTGGCGCGCCGTCCGACTCGCCCGGCGGATTTCGATGCCAGGGTGAAAGCGGTGAGCCACTTCCGTACGCTGGAGGCGTCTGCCGCACTGGCTGCGGCCAATAAACGCGTTTCCAATATTCTGGCGAAATCCAGCGATACGCTGAAAGAGAACGTTGAAGCCGCTTTACTGAAAGATCCCGCGGAAATTACGCTGGCGACGCATCTGGTGGTACTGAACGACAAGCTGGAACCGCTATTTGCCGAGGGGCGTTATCAGGAAGCGTTGGTGGAGCTGGCTGCGCTGCGTGAGCCGGTTGACGCCTTCTTCGATCAGGTCATGGTGATGGCTGACGACGCGGCCGTGCGCGTTAATCGCCTGACGTTGCTCAATGCGTTGCGTAATCTGTTCCTGAAAGTGGCGGATATTTCGCTGTTGCAGTAATGTTCGCGCGCGTCCTCTTCACGCCGAAGGGGGCGCGCGTTTCTGACGGTTTTGCCTGTTCTTAACGGCCCGATTTCTCCAATGCTATGCGATAACCGGGTTAATATCAGCGTATTTCCAACGTCTGAAGATTTGAATTATTTATGGCGTAATTAGCCTGGCGCTCGTTTTTATATTAATTATTTAACACATAAATATAAATTAAATATCATCCCATTAACGCAAGCCATTAATTAATACTTCATATTCTCAACATAGTGACAATTATTTTTTTACCTATATTAGTCATACCGTTAACGTTAATTATAACCTTAGATATCTTATTGTTTTTATTCTATTTCATTTTTTGTGAAATAGAATAAAGATCACAATTATCCTGTAATGACAGGCTTATACTAAAAATAAACTCTGATTGTTACTGATGTGCCCAAACGTATAAGTAAAATAAATAACACCATGATTTTATTTATTATAGCAATGTCGATAGCTTCGCAAGTACAGACGGGCGGCGAACGGGTCATTCAGGAAAAGCGCGGCCAACGTACCTGCAACTTGAAAGATGAAGGGTATATTAATTTCTTGATTACTAGACAGAGGAATAGTCCTGTTGTTGGTCAGGTAGGACAAAAAAGAATGAAATAATAACCGGGGTATTTGAACCGATAGCGCCATGACTCTCTGTCTGCTGTAGAACTATTTATATAGCTTATTATCAATTACAGGAGTTCATTATGAGTGCGATTAACTTTTCTATCCCGCGTGATATCACCTATGGTGAAAATGCGATGGCGCGGCTTGCTACCTTAAGGGGTAGCCGGGCGGCGATTGTCACCGGCGGCAGCTCGATGAAGCGGCATGGCTTTCTGGCCCAGGCCGAACAATTGCTCAATCAGGCGGGGATGGAGTGCCTGCTGATTGATAATGTTGAGCCCAACCCCTCGGTGGCGACGGTACAGCGCGGCGCCAAAGCGATGCTTGAATTCCAGCCGGACTGGATTGTGGCGATTGGCGGCGGATCCGCTATCGACGCGGCGAAAGTCATGTGGTGTTTCTATGAGCATCCGCATCTTAAGCTAGAGGATATCCTGCCCGTCGGTTCCATGCCGCCGCTGCGCAACAAGGCCAAATTTGTGGCGATCCCTTCCACCAGCGGCTCGGCTTCGGAAATCACCGCCTTTTCCGTGATTACCGATACGGAAAGCCATATTAAATACCCGATCGTTGCCTCAGATATGGTGCCGGACATCGCTATCCTCGATCCGGCCATTCCGGCAACCTGTCCGCCGCACATTACGGCGCATTCGGGCATGGATGTGTTGACCCATGCGCTGGAAGCCTACGTGTCCACCGCCGCTACCTCGTTTACCGACCCTTATGCGCTGGAAGCCATCCGGCTGGTATTTGAGAATCTGGAGACGGCCTACCTTTCACCGGATAACATGCAGGCGCGCTACCACATGCACAACGCTTCTGCGCTGGCGGGTATTGCGTTTACCAACGCCTCTCTGGGCATCATCCATTCGCTGGCGCATAAGATTGGCGGCGAGTTCGGCGTAACGCACGGTCTGGCCAACGCGATAATGCTGCCTTACGTGATTCAGTTTAACCGTCACTGGACCAATAAATATCAACAGATCGAAAAACGCTTTGGCATTATCAATCTGCCCGAAGCCATTCGGGATCTGAACCATCGGTTAAACATTCCCGATACGTTCCGCGAGTGCGATGAAGTGGATTTCAGTGAAGATAAATTCATGAAGGTGCTTGACCGCATGAGCCAGAATGCGCTGGACGATCCTTGTACGTTGACTAACCCCGGCGATCCGAAAGTGGAAGATATGAAGGAGCTGTATACCGTTTCCTACTACGGAAAGTGATCAGCTAACGTTAGCGTCCGGGGTCGGGGCGGCCGATCCCGGATGTTTTTTTATGATTTTGTTTTTTCGCCCGGTCTTATCAAACTGATTCTACTATGCTTACTGTCATGCCCTTCACCTTCAGGCTGCCGCCGCGCCGGCTTCATTGCCCGTTTGCAGCGCGGCAAGCGGCGTGCAAACTGCGCCAGGCCGATTCTCTTATCCTTATCGCGGGTTTACTGGGGCGTTTAGCCGCTGCCTGGGGACTTTGAGAACGATAGGGTAGAGATGCATGACGCTAACAAAAAATCACTGATTGAGAATCAGCTACAACAGGGGGATGGAATGAAAGGATGGATGGAATATCGCTCACGCTGGCTATTGCCGGTACTGATGTTCTTTATGGCGTTGCAGCTTACCGCATGTGGCGATTCTGAAGCCGACCAACGCAAAGCGTTTATTGATTTTCTACAAACGGTCCATCTGCAACAAGATGGGAAACTTCCTGCGCTGAGCGAAGAGCAAAAGACGAAATTCGGGCCTTTTGCTGATGATTACGCGATTTTAACTACATTTTCTCAACAGTTAAATCAAGCGGTGGCAGGAAGCCTGACGCCGATGCTGACCCAGGTTTCCCAGATTCGCGTACCGCAGGATTATCTGTTGCAGCGCGACAATCTTCGCCAGTCCATCGGGGCGATAAATCAGCTGGGGCAGCAGATTCAGGAGGCGAAGGCGCAGGCGGATAACGCCCTGCGTATGCGCAAGCAGCCGGAAGAGTTACAGGTTATTTACGGGCGGCTGTATGCGCAAGTCGTTACCCAGCCGACCAACGTACTGCTGCCCACTATTCCCAGCGCGCTCTCGTTTATACAAAGCCTGATTCAGGTGGGGGATTACCTTGAAGCGCAGGGCAATCAGGCGGTTTTTAACGGCAACTCGGTGCAGTTTCCGACGCAGCAGCAGGTTGCGCAATACAACAGCATGGTGTCGGGGTTGGCTATCCAACAGCAGAATCTGATGAATGCGCTGAAACCTCTTAACGGCTCCGCCAACCGATAGTGATGTTCCGTTCTCGCGAATCGGCGTCAAATCAAAAATAAATTGTGATTCAACTCTCATAAATGGAATAAATGAATGTTGCGGATATGTGATATGCATCACATGTCCGCAGACTGTTCCTGCCTAAATTTTGTTCAATTTCCCTATTTTTGTGAACCACATCACTCATTTGTGACCTTCCTGTAGGTTGAATGTGTGATTTTTGTCACAAAACCTCTCCTGATTGCTAAGCGAAAACAGAGTGCTAGAGTCCGATCTGCATACGGGAATGCGGACGGATATTGGTCACTCCGCTCACGATAAAAATCACGCGCTCTCATCGTCAGCGCGCTCAATAGGAGTGTGTTTTTATGCTTTCACCAGATATCAAGATCAAAGTTCAGAACTTTGGTCGCTTTCTTAGCAACATGGTGATGCCCAACATCGGCGCATTTATCGCCTGGGGTATTATTACCGCGTTGTTTATTCCCACCGGTTGGTTGCCTAACGAGACGCTGGCGAAACTGGTTGGGCCAATGATCTCTTACCTGCTGCCGTTGCTGATTGGCTATACCGGTGGTCGCCTGGTGTTTGGCGAACGTGGGGGCGTGGTTGGCGCGATCACCACAATGGGGGTGATCGCCGGGACCGATATCCCGATGTTCATGGGGGCGATGATTGCCGGCCCGTTGGGCGGCTGGGCCATTAAGCGCTTCGATCGCCTGGTTGACGGCAAAATAAAAAGCGGCTTTGAAATGCTGGTCAACAACTTCTCTGCCGGTATTATCGGCATGCTGTTGGCGATCCTATCATTCCTGGCTATCGGCCCGTTGGTTGAACTCTTCTCACAGGCGCTGGCCGCCGGTGTGAACGTGATGGTGCGCAATGGCCTGCTGCCGCTCACCTCTATTTTCGTCGAACCGGCAAAAATTCTGTTCCTGAACAATGCGATTAACCACGGTATCTTCTCGCCGCTGGGTATTCAGCAGGCGACTGAAACCGGGAAATCGATCTTCTTCCTGATTGAAGCCAACCCCGGCCCCGGTCTGGGCGTACTGATCGCCTATATGTTTTTTGGCCGCGGTAATGCCAAAGAGTCTGCGCCGGGGGCGGCGATTATCCACTTCTTCGGCGGGATCCACGAAATCTACTTCCCTTACGTGCTGATGAATCCGCGCCTGATTATTGCCGTTATCCTCGGTGGGATGACCGGTGTGTTTACCCTCGGCTTGCTGAATGGCGGTTTGATTTCTCCGGCGTCTCCGGGATCGATTCTGGCCGTGCTGGCTATGACGCCAAAAGGCGCCTACTTCGCCAATATTACGGCGATTGTGGCGGCATTTGCCGTGTCCTTCGTGGTTTCCGTCATTTTGCTGAAGAGCACGAAAAACAAAACCGAGGACGATCTTGGCGACGCGACTCGCCGCATGCAGGAGATGAAATCGTCAGCCAAAGGCGGCGATCGTGCCGCTGCAGGCGTCAGCGGCGATCTGAGCACCGTGCGCAAAATCATCGTGGCCTGTGACGCCGGTATGGGGTCCAGCGCCATGGGGGCCGGCGTGCTGCGCAAGAAAGTGCAGGATGCCGGGCTGAAAAACGTTTCCGTAACCAACAGCGCCATCAATAACCTGCCGGAAGATGTCGATCTGGTGATAACCCACCGTGACCTGACCGAACGCGCGCTGCGTCATGCGCCGCAGGCACAACATATCTCGCTGACCAACTTCCTTGACAGCCAGCTGTATAGCGATCTGGTCGCGCGTCTTGTCGCTGCGCAGGGACAAGGCAGCGCCTCTCCGGCGCCGGTTGTCGCGGCCGCCAAATCGGATGTTGCCGAAGAAGGGGCGAAGCTGTTCCAACTGAGCGCCGCCAATGTCTTCCTTAATCAGCATGCGGACACCAAAGAACAGGCTATTCGTTTCGCCGGTGAACAACTGGTGAAAGGGGGCTATGTCGAGCCGGCCTATGTCGAGGCCATGCTGGAGCGTGAAAAACTGACGTCAACCTATCTGGGTGAATCCATCGCGGTGCCGCATGGGACGATCGAAGCGAAAGACCAGGTGCTGAAAACCGGCGTGGTCTTCTGCCAGTTCCCTGACGGCGTGCGCTTTGGCGAGAGCGACGATGACGTTGCTCGCCTGGTCATCGGTATTGCCGCCCGTAATAACGAACATATTCAGGTCATTACCAGCCTGACGAACGCGCTGGATGACGAATCGGTAATTGAACGTCTGGCCCATACCCAGAACGTACAGGATGTGCTCGATCTGTTGTCGGGCAAAAAGAGCGCCTGAAACCACGGCGATGCCGCCCTGGCGGGCGGCCTCTTTTCTGAATGTTGTTTTAAAAGGGTAAAGCATGATGAAAGCATTACATTTTGGTGCCGGTAATATCGGCCGGGGATTCATCGGTAAACTGTTGGCTGACGCCAATGTCGAACTGACTTTTGCCGACGTCAATCAGCAACTGCTGGATGCGCTGAACAGCCGCAAAAGCTATCAGGTTCGCATCGTGGGAGAGCAAACGCGTCTTGATACCGTCAATAACGTCAGCGCCGTTCACAGCGGCAGCCCGGAAGCGATTGCGCTGATTGCCGACGTCGATCTGGTCACGACGGCGGTCGGGCCGCAAATTTTGGAAAAGATCGCCGGCACGATCGCGCAGGGGCTGGTGAAGCGTCATGCCAACGGCAATGTGCAGCCGCTGAATATTATCGCCTGTGAAAATATGGTGCGCGGCACCAGTCAGCTCAAGCAGCATGTGCTGAAACTGCTGCCGGCCGCCCAGCAGCAGTGGGCGGCGGAACATGTGGGATTCGTCGATTCCGCCGTTGACCGCATCGTGCCACCTTCCGAAGCCGGCGACAGCGACGTGCTGGCCGTGACGGTGGAAACCTTCAGCGAATGGATCGTCGATCAAACGCAGTTCAAGGGTACGCCTCCGGCTATTCCCGGTATGGAGCTGACCGATAATCTGATGGCGTTCGTTGAACGCAAACTGTTTACGCTCAACACCGGTCATGCCATTACCGCTTATCTGGGTCAGCAGGCCAAACATCAGACGATCCGTGACGCCATCCTCGACCAGAAAGTTCGCGCGGTGGTGAAAGGGGCGATGGAGGAGAGTGGCGCGGTATTGATTAAACGCTATGGCTTTGACCCTGCGAAACATGCCGCGTACATCAATAAGATCCTCAGCCGTTTTGAAAACCCCTATCTGCACGATGACGTTGAGCGTGTGGGCCGTCAGCCATTGCGTAAACTGAGCGCCGGCGACCGGCTGATTAAGCCGCTGCTGGGGACGCTGGAGTACCAACTGCCGCATGATAATTTGATTATCGGCATTGCGGCGGCGATGCATTTCCGCAGCGAGCAGGATCCTCAGGCGCAGGAGCTGGCGGCATTATTGAAAAAATTGGGGCCGCAAGCGACACTGGCGCAGATTTCCGGCCTGGATGCCGAGAGTCAGGTTGTTGCCCAAGCGGTGAGCGCCTATAACGCCATGCAGTAAGCTGCGCATCGTGGCGCCAGGCAGATCATTTCCTCTTCTAGATCCTTGGGGGCGTTCAATACAGGTGATGTCGGGCATAATCGGCATCACCCTTATCCGCCGGTAAATTCTATACCGGGGGGTGAGGAATATATGTGCGGGTTAACGGTACGAGAGGGATGATGGAAGAAACACAGGCGTTTGAAAACCGGGTTCTTGAATCGCTGAATTCAGCAATCACGGTGCGCGATTTCATGCTCCGGGCCGTTGAACTGCTGGCTGAAGCGGTCAGTATTCTTATGTTGCAGGTGTTCCGCAAGGATGACTACGCCGTTAAATATGCGGTTGAACCGCTGATGACGGGAACCGGTCCGCTGGGGGATCTGTGCGTGCGTCTCAAGCTGATTTACGGATTAGGGATGATCAGCCGTAAAGAGTATGAGGACGCCGAATTGCTGATGGCGCTGGGCGAAGAATTATTGATCGACGAGCATGATTATCGCTTTACGGACGATGAAATCCTCGGCACGGTCGGCGAACTGCACTGCGTCAGTATTTTGCCTGCCGAACCGCCGCTTCCCGCCGGCGGGGATCCTGACGATACTTTGCTGGTTGGCATGCAGCAACAGCGTTATCAGCAGATGGTGCGCTCCACGTTGGTATTATCGCTTACGGAACTGATTTCCCGCATTAGCTTGAAAAAAGCCTTTTAGGCGGCGTTTCTATTTCCTTGTTCACTGCACCTGAAACACAGTTTAGTGTATGCTTGCCACGCATGGTTCTCCAACGTCAAGTAAGAAAGGTATACCCTTCATCTTTCAAGTCGCAGATACGTTGGCTGGTCAAATTCATTCCCGACAAATTTATCAATCGGTTGCCGCCATCCTGCAACTCGAAATCTATTGGGTATATACAGGTTTATACGTTATGAAAGAGCAGGAAAAAACAGAAATTAAACGTCTTAGCGATCAATTGGATAAGTTGAATCGTAAGCAAGCCACCCTGCTTGCGCAGGGCGATGCCGAAGCGATAGCCCTTAATGCGGCGGCATGCGAGAAGCTGGCGGCGGAAATTGAGCGTCTGCGCGATGTGAGAGAGCAAAAGCTCAGTCAGGAAGCGCAAAAACTGTCCCGCTTGCCTTTCAGCCGCGTGATTACCAAAAAAGAGCAAGCCAATCTGGGCGGGTTGAAGAAAAGCGTACGCGGATTGGTGGTGGTGCATCCCATGACGGCGCTGGGGCGTGAAATGGGGTTAAAAGAGATGACGGGCTACGCGCCCAAGGAATTTTAAGCCGGCGGCCCAATGCTGATTAACGCCGTATCGGCCAACGACGCCCGTCATCCCCGCGGCAGTAAGCGGGGATCTCCTACTGAAACCGTAAACAGCCATTGACAGATTCCCGGTTACTCGCCCCATCCCCGGGGCTCGCCCTTCGGGCCGCCGCAAGCGGCGTTCAAAAACATTCCCGATGTTTTTGTGCGCGGGAATGACGAGAGTGAGAGTCAGCCGGAAGAAAGCGACTTGACGACAGAGGCTCAACACAGTCTCTGCGATAAAATATATCCCGTCATCCCCGCGGCAGACATTACCGTTTGTAGCCCAGCTGTGGCGACGAATGGGAAAGCGCGATGCCGGCCGGCGTGTCGTCGTCCTGTGAATTTGCAAGATGGAATACCGAAACCGCCTGTTTGAGCAACGCGGCCTGCTCTTCCAGTGAATCCGCCGCTGCGGAGGATTGCTGGACCAGCGCGGCGTTCTGCTGGGTGGTGCTGTCCATTTCCACGATCGCCTGATTAATCTGGGTAATTCCCCGGCTCTGTTCATCTGACGCCGTGGCGATCTCGCCCATAATGCTATGTACCTGGGTCACCGAGGTAACGATATCATTCATCGTTTTACCCGCATTGCCGACCAGCGTTGCCCCGTGGCTCACCTGCTCGACGGACTCGGCGATCAGGCTCGCAATTTCTTTTGCCGCCTGTGAACTCCGTTGCGCCAGGTTGCGCACCTCGCTGGCAACCACGGCGAATCCCCGTCCTTGTTCACCCGCGCGGGCGGCTTCAACGGCGGCGTTCAGGGCCAGAATATTGGTCTGAAAAGCGATGCCGTTGATAACGGAGGTGATCTCCGCAATGCGCCTGGAGCTGTGTTCAATATCATTCATGGTTTTCACCACGTTGTTTACCTGCTCGCCGCCCTGCTTCGCCGTTTGCGATGCGCTGATGACCAGCGTATTGGCGTGGTGCGCGTTGTCCGCATTCTGTTTTACCGTTGCGGTCAGCTGTTCCATGCTGGCGGCGGTTTGCTCAACGGCGGCGGCCTGCTGTTCCGTACGAGAGGACAAATCGGTGTTGCCGGCGACGATCTCCCTTGAGGCGTTAAAGATCTGGCTAACGCCGACGCGGATCTCATCGATCATGTTATGCAGGTTGGCGTTCATCTTTGACATGGCTCTGATGAGCTGGCCCAGTTCATCACGACGGGTGGTGTTGACGGTCATGGTGAGATCGCCGGTAGCGATGCGCTCGGCCATAACCAGCGTTTTACTTAGCGGCGTGGTAATCTGACGTGAGATAAACCAGGAAATCAGTAATCCAAAGATTAACGTAATCAGCGCGGTGACGGCCAACTGTATCTCGGAAGTGCGGATATCCGCCTGCGTGAGTTGTAGCTGCTCGTTAAGCATGGACGTGATGATCGCATTGAGCTGTTCGGCGATGTCCTGTATCTGCTGCGCCTGAGCCATCTCTTCCTGATAAGCGGGAATATACGCCATGGCTCGCCCTTCATACACGTTCACGGTATCAAGAACCGGCGTAAGTATCGCCTGTTGCTCCGTGGACAGATACGGATTCTGGTGCAACGCATTGAGCGAGGTCTGCGCTTCCTTAATGGCCGCCGCGAGTTTTGCCTGTGATTCCTCATCGCGCGACAGCAACAAGCCGCGGACATGATAGCGTACGGCCATCAGTTTTTGATTAAGATCGGCAAGCAGTAATTGCAGCGTCATCGGGCTGTAGTCTGTAATGAATTGTTCGCCCAGTTTTTTTAACGGTTCTTCCGTCTCGGAAATATTCCAGCTTTCCCTGACGTCATCTTTTTTGTGAACGGCATCAATGTAACTTTGCTGTTTTTGTTGATATTCGGCAATCAGATTTTCTATCTGCGGGAATTTGGCGTTGATGCTTTCAGGCCAATTCAAGTCTTTAGCGTGAGAGATATAGGTACTAATTTTATCGATGCTGATATTATTCTGTTTTATATCTTCGGGGTCATAGGCTGTGCTATAGCGTGCCCGGTAATATTTGGCCTGATTAATTTCATCATTGATATTGTTGCTTACATTCACCTTATCAATGCTTTCTTTTAATTCATCAATATGCATGACGCCAGCGCCAGCGATAATGACCGTCATCATTAGGACCAGGAAGAAACCTAAGCCTAATTTTTTACCGACGTTGATATCTTCAAATTTTATCGCCATTTTTTTCTTCCACTATCTCATAAACAGAATACCTTCTCTGGCGCGAGCATCACATTTCATACTGCCGATAATGGAAGGCTGCGCCATAAGCAGTCGTGTGAAGCACAGCGTATCGATATATAAATCACACGATAGAATCACGTATAAATTATCGGCAATAAGTAACAATACTTTAACTTTTTAGCTGATGGGGCGGTGTTGGAAAAATAGGCGGGAGAAGGGCAATAAAAAATTTCCGGGAGAAATTTTCAACGTCGCTTGCGACGAACGGTTATTCCGGTGAGTTTGATGACAACGTCCAAAACGTTGCCGTTAGCAATCCCACCGCAAGCCTCTCCCAGTGAAGGGAGAGGCTTGCGGTGGGGTTGGAATCAGATGGTTTGTCGGCAGTCTGACCGGAATAACGATCCGCTATTCCGGTTTTTTATCCACCGATAGTAGGTCAATAGCGCAGATTATTTTTTCGCTTCGGCGAAACGTTTGGCTGCTTCGTCCCAGTTGACGACGTTCCAGAACGCTTTGATGTAGTCAGGGCGGCGGTTCTGATATTTCAGGTAGTAAGCGTGTTCCCACACGTCCAGCGCTACGATTGGGTAGCCGGATACGCCGGAAATGGCTTCGCCCATCAGCGGGCTATCCTGGTTGGCGGTGGAAACAACCGCCAGTTTGCCGTCGTTTTTCAGAACCAGCCAGGCCCAGCCGGAGCCAAATCGAGTGGCGGCAGCCTGTTCAAATTTTTCTTTAAAAGCGTCGACGCTGTCGAAATCGCGTTCAATCGCGGCTTTCAGATCGCCAGTCAACGTCGTGCCCAGTTTCAGACCTTTCCAGAACAGGCTGTGGTTGGCGTGACCGCCGGCGTTGTTGCGTAACGCGGTTTTTTTCTCTGCCGGTACTTTGTCCAACTGCGTGATCAGTTCTTCAACAGGCAGTTTGGCGAACTCAGGCAGGGATTCCAGCGCTGCATTAGCATTGTTGACGTAAGTCTGGTGGTGCTTGGAGTGATGGATTTCCATCGTTTGTTTGTCGAAATGTGGCTCCAGCGCGTCATAAGCATAAGGCAGGGATGGTAGTGAATAACTCATGTTTGGCATCTCCGTGGTTGTAGTACTTAAGTGTGTAGTACTGAAACGAGGTATCGTACACAATTATTCTAGTACACAAAATATAGCGGCACCGCTTTATGTTAGCACCGCGTAAGAATTAGGTTCATTATAGTTAATTAAATGATATTGAAAATGATTATTCTTGTTGGGAGAGGATGACGTTTGCCTGCTTAGCCCCGTATAACAAGCGCTTATGTGGTTAGGCTATGAGGTAAAACAAATCAATCTAAAGCCAGAAGTCCGCTTTGTGCCGCCGGCCTACTCACTCATACAGTCTTTGCGGATGAGTATAGATGGTGGAGCGCCCTGGCCGGCAGAATCCCACCAACGTCAAATTGCAGCGCTCGGCGACCTCGACGGCCAGCGAGGTTGCGGCGGAAACCGCAAACAGGATCTCTACGCCGCACATGGCGGACTTTTGCACCATCTCATAGCTGGCCCGGCTGGAAACCAGCACGGCGCCCTGGCGCCACGGGTTTTTGGCGCGCATGCCAAGCAGCTTATCCAGCGCGACGTGGCGCCCGACATCTTCACAGCCGCCGCTGAGCGTTCCTTCCGGCGTAATCCAGGCCGCGGCGTGGGTACAGCCCGTTAATTGGCCCACCTGCTGCACGTTCTTCAACTGCGTCAACGCGGATTCCAGATTGCCAAGAGAGAAGGTTTGCGTAAACGGCAAGGGCGTAATGGGTTTGCCGATCTCGGCCAGCTGTTCCACGCCGCAGACGCCGCATCCGGTACGGCCGTCCATCGCCCGGCGCCGTTCTTTTAAACCGGCGAAGCGGCGGCTGGAAAGCTCGATTTGCACTTCAATGCCGTTGCACACGGGTTGAACATCGATGCCGTAAATCTCCTGCGGCGACTGGATGATGCCTTCCGACAGCGAAAACCCCAAAGCAAACAGCTCCAGGTCTTTCGGCGACGACATCATCACCACGTGAGAAATACCGTTATAGACCAGCGCCACCGGTACTTCTTCGGCCAGCCAGTCGGTCTGCGGCTGCGTTAGCGCGCCCTGATGGCTTACCGTGCGTTGGCATGTTCCTGTAGGAAGCGTGACGGTTTGTGGATTAACGCCTTTCACCTGAAGTCCCTATGAGTAAGTAAGTGCCGCTGATTCATCCCGCTATTATTTCACTGCCTCCTGGCCGATGCGAACTTTTCTCTGCAAACAGCGATCGGGCGCGTGGCCATGGTTGTCAATTTGTTTCTTTATGGTTGCAAAAATGTGACTTACTTCGAAGAGTCAATATTCTCCTTTGCCGGAAACTGTCATAAATCTCGATCGCTGCATAGGATTTAACCATGTTCTCTATTTAACGTTTAATTAACGTTTGGCGATCATTTTCACACTGCCTCTTTTTTCACCGCGGCTCCGCCGCGTACCCAGACCGCGAGAAGGAGATTGAAATGGCCTATGACATCTCTGAAAGCCGGGCGACGACCGGTGAGTATGACGCGCTTAATCTGAAAAAACGTTATGACAACTTTATCGGCGGAGCGTGGGTTCCACCGGCAGGAGGACAGTATTTTGTTAATCTGACGCCGGTGAGCGGCCAGCCTCTGTGCGAAGTTGCCAGTTCCACCACGCGGGATGTCGATCACGCGCTGGATGCGGCCCACAAGGCGAAAGCCGAATGGGGCGCCATGTCCGTGCAGCAGCGCGCTCTGCTGCTGAACCGCATTGCCGACAGAATGGAGCAGAACCTTCAACGGCTGGCCATGGTGGAAACCTGGGATAACGGTAAGCCCATTCGGGAAACCAGCGGCGCGGATGTTCCGCTGGCGATCGATCACTTCCGTTATTTCGCCGCCTGTATCCGTTCTCAGGAGGGGGCCATCAGCGAAATCGACAGCGATACCGTCGCCTATCATTTCCACGAGCCGCTTGGCGTGGTCGGCCAGATTATTCCCTGGAACTTCCCGCTATTGATGGCCTGCTGGAAGATGGCGCCCGCGCTGGCGGCGGGGAATTGTATCGTGCTTAAACCCGCCAAGCTGACGCCGATGTCGGTACTGGTCTTGATGGAGTTGATTCAGGATATTTTGCCGCCGGGCGTGATTAACGTGGTGAACGGGTCGGGCAGCGAGATTGGCGAATACCTGGCGACCTCGAAGCGCATCGCCAAAGTGGCGTTTACCGGTTCGACGGAAGTGGGTCAGCAGATCATGGGCTATGCGGCGCAGAACGTGACGCCGGTGACGCTGGAGCTGGGGGGCAAATCGCCGAATATCTTCTTTGCGGACGTGATGGATAAAGAAGACAGCTTCTTCGATAAGGTGTTGGAAGGGTTCACGCTGTTCGCCTTTAATCAGGGGGAGGTGTGTACCTGTCCGAGCCGAGCGCTGGTTCAGGAGTCGATCTACGATCGCTTTATGGAACGGGCCATCAAACGCGTTGAGTCTATTCGCATTGGTAACCCGCTGGACAGCAAAACCATGATGGGCGCCCAGGTATCCGCCGGACAGCTGGACACCATTCTCAATTACATCGACATCGGTAAGAAAGAGGGCGCTCGGGTACTGACCGGGGGCCATCGCAAAGAGATGTCGGGCGAACTGGCGAAAGGATATTATCTGGAGCCTACCATTCTGTTCGGTAACAACAGCATGCGCGTCTTTCAGGAAGAGATCTTCGGGCCGGTATTGGCGGTAACGACGTTTAAAACCATGGATGATGCGCTGGAAATCGCCAACGACACCGAATACGGCCTTGGCGCGGGCGTGTGGAGCCGCAACGGCAGCGTCGCCTACCGGATGGGGCGCGGCATTCAGGCCGGACGCGTCTGGACCAACTGTTACCACGCTTATCCGGCGCATGCCGCGTTCGGCGGCTACAAACAGTCGGGGATTGGGCGTGAGAACCACAAGATGATGCTGGAGCATTATCAGCAGACCAAATGCCTGTTGGTGAGCTACTCGGAAAAACCAATGGGGTTGTTTTAATCAATATCGCGCCTCCGCCATGCTTGCGGAGGCGCTCAAATCAAGTCTCTTTTATCGTCATGCCCGCGAAGGCGGGCATCTCCGGCGACATTCCCGTATTCAGCCCATTCCCCATTGTGTGGTTTATCAACACGCTCTACCCTGTGCGATATCGTTCGTCTCTCCAAAAGGCTATGCATGACCGGGAAGATCGGCTGGGTTGATAATTTGCGGGCCGTGGCCTGTGTGATGGTCGTTCTGATTCACAGCACAACCTATTACATCACCGCCGGCGGCGCGCCGGGCGATAGTCACTGGGATGTGGCGAATATCCTTAACTCGGCCTCCCGTGTTTGTGTGCCGCTGTTCTTTATGATTTCGGGTTATTTGTTCTTTGGCGAACGCAGCGCGCGGAAGAAGCATTTCCTGCGTATTGGCTTATGTATTCTGTTTTACAGCGCCGTTACGCTGATTTATATCGTGATATTTACGCCAATCAACCCGCTGAACGCCGCCAGACAATTCCTGCAAAAGCCGATTTTTTACCACCTGTGGTTTTTCTATGCGATCGTGGCGATCTACCTGTTTTCCCCCTTAATTAACGTTAAGCCGGTGTCGGGCAGGTATCTGGCGATTTTCATCGTGCTGCTGGCGGTGGTTGCCAACCCCAATACGGGCCGGGTTGAGTTTTCCGGCGTCAAACTGCTGCCGGTGAATCTCTATATCTACGGCGATACGTTTTACTATCTGCTGTATGCGGTCGTCGGGCGGGCGTTAGGAATGCTGGATATTCCCCGGCGTGTCGCGCTGGCGGCCTTGCCGGTATTTATTTTGTGCGTGCTGCTGGTGGCGATGGGCACCCGGCATCACACGCTGTTGAACGACAACTTCAATCAGACGTTTTATCTCTATGGCGGCCCGCTGGTTTTTCTGGCGGCGGTCAGCCTGTTTACGGTATTTAAAAGCTATCTGAATCAGCAGGCGCTGCCCGGACTTGCCCTGATATCGCGCCATTCGCTGGCGATTTACGGTTTCCATGCGTTGATTATTCATTACCTGCGTACCCATGGCATGGATATGCCGTCGCGGCCCGTGCTGGATATTTTCTACATTTTCGGCGCCGCGCTACTGGGCGGTCTGCTGTTGTCGATGGCGTTGCAGAGCATCGATAGCCGGCGTCTGGTGAGTTAAGGTCAGGCGTCGTCGGGCCGCGATCGCTCGTCATGCCGTCGCTGGCGCAGCTGTGCGCGACGCAACTGTCGGCCGGAGGAAAATCCGGCCATCAATGCGGATTTCTCCAGCCCGACGCCCTGGCGGGAACGGCGCATTGCCGGCAAATTTACATTAACGGCAGAAGTTGTTGATACAGCGCTTGGAAGGTGCTGCGCTGCTGCGCGTAGTACGCGTGGCGCTGCTCGTCCGGCTGATGGATCTGTTCCAGCGGCAACTGGGGCAATAGATCGGCCAATGGCGTAGCGGGGTACATAGCGATTTGCGCCAGCCGCGCCGCGCCCAATGCCGGCCCCACATCGCCGCCGGTACGGTATTCCAGCGCCTGTCCGCTGATATCGGCCAGCATTTGACGCCAGTAGGCGCTGCGCGCGCCGCCGCCGATCAGCGTGATGCCGCTGGGTTTTAACCCCGTCATATGCAGGGCATCCATGCCATCCGCAAGGGCGAAGCCGACGCCTTCCAGTACGGCGCGCGCCAGTTCGGGACGGCCATGCTGATGCGTCAGCCCCCAGAAAGCGCCTTTGGCGTGCGGATTATTATGCGGCGTGCGCTCGCCGGAGAGATAAGGCAAAAACCACAACGGCGACGTCGTTTCATCCGTCGGCGTCTGGACGACTTCCTGCAACAGCGCGGACACGCTTGCGGCGTGAGTCAAACGGGCGACCCAATCGAGGCAGGAGGCGGCGCTCAGCATCACCGACATCAAATGCCAGGTGTCGGGCAGCGCATGGCAAAAGCTGTGCACGGCGTGCTGAGGATTACAGAGAAAACCATCGCTGACGGCGAAGTAAACGCCGGAGGTGCCGAGCGACAGCATCGCCTGCCCCGCCTGATAAAGGCCGACGCCGATCGCGCCGGCTGCGTTATCCCCGCCGCCGGCAATCACCGGAATGGCATTCATGCCCCATCGTTCCGCGATCGCCGGCAACAAATAGCCGGTAATCTGATTGCCTTCATATAACGCCGGCATGTGTCGCCGCGTCAGGGAGCAGGCGGCCAGCAGTTGTTCGCTCCAGTCTCGTTTCGCCACGTCCAGCCACAGCGTTCCTGCCGCATCGGACATATCGCTGGCGAACTCGCCGGTCAGCCGCCATCGCAGATAGTCCTTCGGCAGTAATACCTTATCGATCCGGCGAAAGATATCGGCTTCGTGTTCCTGTACCCATTTCAGCTTCGGGGCGGTGAAGCCCGGCATCATCAGGTTGCCGGTAATCCGTCGCGAGGCCGGCACCTGTTGTTCCAGGGATTGACACTGCGCCGCGCTGCGCCCGTCATTCCACAGAATGGCCGGACGCAGCACCCGGTGTCGCGCATCCAGCAGCGTGGCGCCATGCATCTGTCCGGTCAGCCCCAGCGCTTTAACGGCGCGCAGATCGTGCTGCTCCGCCAGCGCCTGCAGCGTACTCTCGGTTGCCTGCCACCATGCTTCGGGCGATTGTTCCGACCATAACGGATGGGGGCGGGAAACGGTTAATGCCGCGCTATGGCTGGCGACAACCTGTCCCGCTTCATTCAGTAAGATGGTTTTGACGCCGGAAGTGCCAAGATCAATGCCGATGTACATAGCAGCCTCTTGAATTGGTTAAGGAGCCTTGCGCTCCTGAGATAAATGACAAACTTCCCCTACAGCCGCCGCGCCCGCCTATCCCCGCCTTCGCAGGAGGACGAGAGTACGCCGCCCGCCTAGAAACGGCGACTCGCTTCCCGCATCCTTACACTCACAGGGTTAGCCGAAGATGTAACGGTTAACCCGGTTTTCCAGCAGTTCCTGATGACCGCTCTGGTGCTGCGGCGCCAACTGCTGTTTTTCCGCATAGCTTGCCAGCGATGCCAGGGAGGCTTTGCCTTGCAGGATTTGTTGTCCCAGTTCGCCATTCCAGCCGGCATAACGCTTGGCGACCAGTTGGTTCAGCGCATCGTCCTCGATCATGCGGGCGGCGGCCTTGAGCGACAGCGCCATGGTATCCATGGCGCCGATATGGGCATGGAATAGATCATAGCGATCGGTGCTTTGGCGGCGAACCTTGGCATCAAAATTCAGCCCGCCGGCGGTGAAGCCGCCCGCTTTAAGAATTTCATACATGATCAGCGTATTCTCTTCCACGCTATTGGGAAATTGGTCGGTATCCCAGCCCAGTTGCGGGTCGCCGCGATTGGCGTCAACGGAGCCAAAAATGCCTAACGCGATTGCCGTGGCGATTTCATGGTGGAACGAATGGCCCGCCAGCGTGGCGTGGTTGGCTTCCACATTAACCCTGATCTCTTTTTCCAGCCCGAATTGTTTCAGGAAACCATAGACGGTGGCCACATCATAATCGTATTGGTGTTTGGTCGGCTCTTGCGGTTTGGGTTCGATCAGCAACGTACCCTGAAAACCGATTTTATGTTTATGTTCGACCACCATTTGCATAAAGCGGCCAATCTGTTCACGTTCCTGCCGAAGATCGGTATTGAGCAGGGTTTCATAGCCTTCACGCCCGCCCCACAGCACATAGTTTCCCCCACCCAGCTTATGGGTGGCGTTCATGGCGGTGAAGACCTGCGTCGCCGCCCAGGCAAAGATTTCAGGATCCGGGTTGGTGGCCGCGCCTGCGCCATAGCGCGGGTGGGTGAAACAGTTTGCGGTGCCCCACAGCAGCTTAACGCCGCTGCTTTGCTGTTTTTCCGCCAGAACATCGGTGATGACGGCGAAGTTATTCAGGTATTCCTTAAGGGAATGCCCTTCGGGCGCGATGTCCACATCGTGAAAACAATAATAAGGCACATCCAGCTTTTGAAAAAATTCGAAGGCGATATCGGCCTTGCATTTGGCCAGCGCCAGCGCGTCTCCTGTTTTTTGCCATGGGCGTTCAAAGGCGCCGACGCCAAACATATCCGAGCCGTTCCAGCACAACGTATGCCAGTAGGCGACCGCAAAGCGTAAATGGTCGGCCATGCGTTTTCCCAGGATTTCCTGCTCAGGATTGTAGTGACGAAAAGCGAAAGGGTTGTCGCTCCCGCTGCCTTCATAGCGTACTTTTTCGATCTGTTCAAAATAGGGTTGCATCGTTGACTCCTTAGAAAAGTTCCCGATGGATTTAACGTTATCCCATTATTTCTCAGGCTGTCGCATTAGCCCGGCTTGAAAAATATTGGATATATTCAGATCCGTCCGCGTGTTGCACAATTACGTTATTTAACACTCGGATTAAGAGAATTATTAAATGTGCGCTGAGTCTCAAAAATATTGAAAATTTAATCTGAAGATGCTTCGCAATTCTGTAAATAGAAGAATATTAGTAATCAATAAAACATGACGGCTATCAAAAAATAGCAATTAAACCAAAAAACATAATCAGAGGATAAAAATCTGTAATTGATGATGTGTTGTTTAACGACAATACTTTTTTCGGTTGTTGGCGCTCTCTGCCCTGTATTATTTAAATAAAAAGGTACTCTACGATGAAAGTTAAACACTTTTTACTGTCAGTCTGTGCCGTACTCGCTTTAGTCAGCCAACCCGGGTTCGCCAAGGAGGTAAAAATAGGGATGGCCATTGATGATTTACGCCTTGAACGTTGGCAAAAAGATCGGGATATCTTTGTCGAAAAGGCCAAAGAACAAGGCGCGAGCGTTTTTGTACAATCGGCGAACGGCAATGAGGAAACGCAGATTTCGCAAATAGAAAATATGATTAATCGCGGCGTCGATGTGTTAGTCATCATTCCCTATAACGGTCAGGTGCTCAGTAATGTCATAGCGGAAGCAAAACGCGAGGGAATAAAAGTATTGGCTTACGACCGTATGATAAACGATGCGGATGTGGATTTTTATATTTCGTTTGATAATGAAAAGGTTGGTGAGTTACAGGCGCAATATCTGGTCGATAAGGTGCCGGAAGGGAATTATTTTCTCATGGGGGGATCGCCGGTAGATAATAATGCAAAGCTGTTTCGTCAGGGACAAATGAAAATATTAAAGCCGTTTGTTGATGAGGGGAAAATTAAAATAGTTGGCGATCAGTGGGTTGACGCTTGGCTGGCGGAAAATGCGCTGAAGATTATGGAAAATGCGTTAACGGCGAATAACAACAATATTAATGCGGTGGTGGCTTCCAATGATGCGACGGCGGGGGGCGCGATTCAGGCTCTGGCGGCGCAGGGATTATCCGGCAAGGTGGCCATTTCCGGGCAGGATGCGGATCTGGCGGCGATAAAACGCATTGTCGCCGGCACGCAAACCATGACGGTTTATAAACCCATCAGCAAACTGGCCAGAGACGCCGCCGATATTGCGGTTGCGCTGGGCTCAGGCAAAACGCCGCCGTCGAATGCCACGTTAAACAACGGTATGAAGGATATTCCGGCATTTCTGCTGGCTCCGATCCCCGTTGATAAAGCCAATATTGATTCCACGGTGATTGCCGACGGTTTTCACAAACAGGCGGACGTGTACTAACCGTATTTACGCGTAGCAAGGCGCTCGCGCGCCATTGCATCCGGTTGTGGCGCGTGAGCGCCCGCCAAACCCGACGAGAGGTCAAGCCGCAGGCGGCCGACGCCGCTGCGGCTTGAAAAAGGACGGGGATAATTGTGAATCACGGAGGTCATGATGCCGTGCCTGTTGGAAATGAAAAACATCACTAAAGCGTTTGGCGCAGTGAAGGCGGTGGACAACGTCAGCCTGACGCTGGAAGCCGGACAGGTATTGTCGCTGTGCGGTGAGAATGGCTCGGGAAAATCCACGCTGATGAAAGTGCTGTGCGCCATTTATCCCTATGGCAGCTACCGCGGAACCATTATCTTTTCCGGCGATGAACTCCGGGCCAGCCATATTCGCGATACGGAGAAAAAAGGGATCGCCATTATTCATCAGGAACTGGCGTTGGTTAAAGGGATGACCGTGCTGGAGAACATTTTCCTGGGCAACGAGTTGGCGAGCTGCGGGATAATGGATTACGACAACATGTATCTGCGCTGCCTGCGTCTGTTGGAGCAGGTAAAGTTGACGATCGATCCCAATACGAAAGTCGGGGAGTTGGGGCTGGGGCAGCAGCAGTTGGTCGAAATCGCCAAAGCGCTGAATAAACAGGTGCGTCTGCTGGTGCTGGACGAGCCGACGGCCTCGCTGACCGAACGGGAAACGGCCATTCTGCTCGATATCATCCAGGATCTGCGTCATCACGGCATTGCCTGCATTTATATCTCCCACAAGCTCAACGAAGTAAAAGCGATCTCCGATGTGATTTGCGTCATTCGCGACGGTAAGCATATCGGTACCCATCCGGCGGCGGAACTGAGCGAAGACCAGATCATCGCCATGATGGTGGGACGGGAACTCACGGAGCTGTATCCCAATGAAGCGCATACCATCGGCGACGAGATCCTGCGGGTGGAGCACCTGACGGCCTGGCATCCGGTGAACCGCCATATCCGCCGGGTGGACGATGTCTCTTTTTCCCTGCATCGGGGCGAGATACTCGGTATTGCCGGACTGGTGGGGTCGGGGCGTACCGAAACCGTCCAGTGCCTGTTCGGCGCCTATCACGGACGCTGGCAGGGAGAGGTGTTTCTCGACGGGCGGCGGGTCGATATCCGGCACTGTCAGCAGGCGCTGGCGCTGGGCATCGCCATGGTGCCGGAAGACCGCAAAAGGGATGGCATTATCCCCATCATGAGCGTGGCGCACAACATTACGCTGGCCGCGCTCGATCGGTTCTCCGGCGCGTTATCCATGCTGGATGACGCGCGCGAACAGGATGTCATCCGGCAATCGCTGGCGAATTTGCAAGTGAAAACGCCAAGTCAGGAATTGCCGATCGCCCGGCTGAGCGGGGGAAACCAGCAAAAAGCGGTGCTGGCGAAATGTCTGTTGCTGAACCCCAGAATACTCATTCTTGACGAGCCGACCCGCGGTATCGATATCGGTGCAAAATATGAGATCTATAAGCTCATCAATGCGCTGGTACAGCAGCAAATCGCCGTCATCGTTATTTCTTCCGAACTGCCAGAAGTCCTGGGGCTAAGCGACCGGGTGCTGGTCATGCATCAAGGGCGAATCAAAGCGGACTTGATTAATCGGGATCTGACCCAGGAACAGGTCATGGAAGCTGCATTGAGGAGTGAACATCGTGCTGAAAACATCACTGTCTGATCAACAAAATGCCGTTGTCGAGTCCAAGTCCTTACTGCAACGGCTCAAGAGCATTAATCTTCAGGTTTATGTGATGATTGCCGCCATCATCGCCATCATGCTCTTTTTCACCTACATGACGGACGGGGCTTACCTGAGCGCGCGCAACCTTTCCAACCTGCTGCGGCAAACGGCGATTACCGGCATTCTGGCGGTCGGCATGGTGTTCGTCATTATTTCCGCGGAAATCGATCTGTCGGTGGGCTCCATGATGGGGCTGCTCGGCGGCGCGGCGGCGATTTTTGATGTGTGGTTCGGCTGGCCGCTGCCGTTAACCATCGTGGTGACGCTGGTACTGGGATTATTACTGGGAACATGGAATGGCTGGTGGGTCGCCTATCAGAAAGTGCCTTCCTTTATCGTCACGTTGGCGGGCATGCTGGCATTTCGCGGCATTCTTATCGGCATCACCAATGGCACCACGGTTTCGCCGACCTCTGATGCGATGTCGCAGATCGGGCAAAGCTACCTGCCCTCCGGCGCGGGCTTTCTGTTCGGCGCGCTGGGGCTGATGGTTTTTATTTTGTGGCAATGGCGGCGGCGCGGTAACCGTATCCGACTGGGGCTTCCCGTTAGCCAGCCGGCCGGCGATATCGGGCGTCAGGCGTTTACCGCCGTGATTGTTCTTGGCGCCATCTACCTGCTGAATGATTACCGTGGCGTGCCGACGCCGGTGCTGGTTCTCACGCTGTTGATGCTGGGCGGCATTTTTTTGGCGACGCGCACCGCGTTTGGCCGCCGCATCTACGCCGTGGGGGGGAATATTGAGGCGGCCCGCCTATCCGGGATCAATGTGGAACGCACCAAGCTGATTGTTTTCGCGATGAACGGGCTGATGGTCGCGGTGGCGGGGCTGATCCTGAGTTCGCGTTTGGGCGCCGGTTCGCCGTCGGCGGGGAATATTGCCGAGTTGGACGCGATCGCGGCCTGCGTGATCGGCGGCACCAGTCTGGCGGGCGGGATCGGCAGCGTGGCCGGGGCGGTGATGGGGGCATTTATCATGGCCTCGCTGGATAACGGTATGAGTATGCTGGATGTGCCGACCTTCTGGCAGTATGTCGTCAAAGGCGGCATTCTGCTGCTGGCGGTGTGGATGGATACGGCGACCAAACGCAGAATGTAACGGCGCCGTGGGTCATTGCGGCAAATACGCGGCAGCTCGCAATAATAAGGAAATTATTTAGGCTGCTCTGAATGGTTATGCTATTCAGGGGGTCACCGCCATGAATAGATGCTCATCGCCATGTTTGAAAAACGTTATCGTATTACTCTGCTGTTCAATGCGAACAAAGTGTATGACCGACAGGTTGTTGAAGGCGTCGGTGAGTATTTGCAAGCCTCTCAGTGTGATTGGGATATCTTCATCGAAGAGGACTTTCGTTGCCGTATTGAGAACATCAGAGACTGGTTAGGCGATGGTGTGATTGCCGACTTTGACGACCGGGAAATTGTGCGGCTATTGCAGGATGTCAATGTGCCGCTGGTGGGCGTGGGCGGCTCCTACCATAATCCGGCCGATTATCCGCCTGCGCACTATATCGCTACGGATAACCATGCGCTGGTGGAAAGCGCATTTATGCATCTTAAAAACAAGGGGCTGAATCGCTTTGCTTTTTACGGTTTGCCGGCATCGGGAGGAAAAGGCTGGGCGCAGGAACGCGAATACGTATTCCGCCAGCTTGTCGCCGCGGGGCGCTATCAGGGCGTGGTTTATCAGGGGATGGAAACCTCGCCGGATAACTGGCAGCACGCACAAAATCGCCTGGCCGACTGGGTACAGACGTTGCCGCCGCAGACCGGTATTATTGCCGTCACCGATTCCCGGGCGCGTCACCTGTTGCAGGTGTGCGAGCATTTGAACATCCCCGTGCCGGAAAAACTTTGCGTTATCGGTATCGATAATGAAGAGCTGACTCGTTATCTTTCGCGCGTGGCGTTGTCGTCCGTGGCGCAGGGAACCCGTCAGATGGGCTATCGCGCGGCGAAATTGCTGCACCAGCTATTGTTAAACCACAATGTGCCGCCATTACAGCGTATTTTGGTTGCGCCCGTCAGGGTGATTGAACGCCGATCGACCGACTACCGCTCCGTACACGATCCGGCGGTTATTCAGGCGATGCATTTCATCCGTTACCACGCCTGTAAGGGCATCAAAGTCGAGCAAGTGTTGGATATGGTGGGCATATCCCGCTCGAATTTGGAAAAACGCTTCAAAGATGAAATGGGGCAGACGATCCACGGCGTCATTCACGCGGAGAAACTGGATCGTGCTCGCAACCTGTTGGTTTCCACCTCGCTTTCGATCAACGAGATTTCCCTGATGTGTGGCTATCCTTCACTGCCTTATTTCTACGCCGTATTTAAAAAAGGCTATGGCATCACGCCGAAAGAGTACCGCGATCGCTATGGTGAAGCGGGGTATCAGCGGGGATAAACAGACAGGCAGCGCGACAGACTAACGTCGCGCTGAAGATGGGGGTTATTCGGGCACGCGCCAGTAATCGTAATCGATGTGTTCAACCTGGAAATTCGCGTCTTCCTTATCTCCCGTTAAGCGATAGGCGATAGTAAAGGCGAAATCAAAAGCGACGCCCAGTCCTTTACCGCTGATCAGGTTGCCGTCTTCGACGACTTTTTCGTTGACGTATACACCGTCGGTAACGTTTTGCCACAGCTCGCCCGAGCAGACATAACGCCGGCCTTGCAATAAGTTATTACCGCCCAACACGCGCGCGGCGGCGGAACAAAGCGGACAAATCAGCCTGTTGGCCTCGTCATGGCGGCGAATGAATTCAACCACCGTGGGGTTTGCTGCCAGATTAACCGTTCCTTGCGGACCGCCGGGAATAATTACCGCATCAAACAGAGTATCCGTGTTTCTTTCCAGCAGGTCGTCGGCAAACATACGAATATTGTGATAGCTACACAGTTCCAGCCTGTCGTGACAAGACAACATGGCGACATCGATTTTCATACGGTGCAGTACATCAATCACCATAATCGCTTCCGCTTCTTCAAAACCATCAGCCAGCAGAATGGCGATTTTCTTAGACATAGCATCTCCAGCAACATATAGAGGGAAAAGGGAGGATAGCAAAGAATACATATTAAAATGAAACGATGTTTTATTATTGATATAGGCGTCGCGTAACCCACCTTTAGCGCTTAGCGTGTTGATGAAATCGCGTTATACTCGTCCACTTGGGCGCGAACCGAGTGCGAATTTTTTTGCATAAAGCACGACTCTCCTCTTCCTGTGCCGGCAAAAAGATGTTTAAATTATCACTCACTTATTTTGCATAAATATGCATTTATTGAGGGCGCGATATTTACCGACAAACCTCGCTTGACCAGTCCGCAACCTGGTGAAGTCATGGCCCTCAGTATTGTATTGCGTAACATAATGGCGCGGCTGCTAAGCTTATAGCCATCGATCTTCGAGCAGGGATTTTATTTATGACAACGATTCTCAAACATCTTCCGGTTGGTCAGCGTATTGGTATTGCGTTTTCTGGTGGTCTGGATACCAGCGCCGCGCTGCTTTGGATGCGTCAAAAAGGCGCGGTTCCTTATGCTTACACCGCGAATCTGGGTCAGCCGGATGAGGATGATTACGATGCAATCCCTCGCCGTGCGATGGAATACGGCGCTGAAAATGCTCGCCTGATCGACTGCCGTAAGCAACTGGTTGCCGAAGGCATCGCGGCAATTCAGTGCGGCGCCTTCCATAACACCACCGCCGGCGTGACCTATTTCAACACCACGCCGCTGGGCCGTGCGGTAACCGGCACCATGCTGGTCGCCGCGATGAAAGAAGACGGCGTCAATATCTGGGGCGACGGCAGCACCTATAAAGGCAACGATATCGAACGCTTCTATCGTTACGGTTTGCTGACCAACGCCGAGCTGCAAATCTACAAACCCTGGCTGGATACCGACTTTATCGATGAGCTGGGCGGCCGTCAGGAGATGTCCGAATTTATGGCGCAGGCCGGTTTTGATTACAAAATGTCCGCCGAAAAAGCCTACTCCACCGACTCCAACATGCTGGGCGCGACCCACGAAGCCAAAGATCTGGAGTTCCTCAATTCCAGCGTCAAAATCGTTAACCCGATCATGGGCGTTAAATTCTGGGATGAAAACGTGAAAATCGCCGCGGAAGAAGTCACCGTGCGTTTTGATCGCGGCCATCCGGTGGCGCTGAATGGCAAAACCTTTGCCGATGACGTGGAACTGATGATGGAAGCCAACCGTATTGGCGGACGCCACGGCTTAGGCATGAGCGATCAGATTGAAAACCGCATCATCGAAGCGAAAAGCCGCGGTATCTACGAAGCGCCGGGAATGGCGTTGCTGCATATCGCCTATGAGCGCCTGCTGACCGGTATCCATAACGAAGACACCATCGAACAGTATCACGCCAACGGCCGTCAACTGGGGCGCTTCCTGTACCAGGGCCGCTGGTTCGATTCTCAGGCGCTGATGCTGCGTGATTCTTCCCAGCGTTGGATCGCCAGCGCCATCACCGGCGAAGTGACGCTGGAACTGCGTCGCGGCAACGACTATTCCATTTTGAATACCGTTTCCGATAACCTGACCTATAAACCAGAGCGTCTGACGATGGAGAAAGGCGATTCCGTATTCTCGCCGGATGACCGTATCGGCCAGCTGACCATGCGTAACCTGGACATCACCGATACCCGTGAAAAACTGTTTAACTATGTTGAAACCGGGTTGCTCTCTTCTTCTTCCAACGCCGGATTACCGCAGGTTGAGCAGTTGCAGGACAAGAGCCAAAAGTAATTCGCCGCGATTAAGCGGTTAGCTGATGTGAAAACCCGGCCACGTTTTTCGTCGCCGGGTTTTTTACGGCGGCTTCTGCCGTTTGCGCTGTCCCGTCAGCAAAAGGAAAGCCTGCTTATTCCAGTGAGCGGCGTGGCGAACGCGCGTGACGCTATGCGCGCGCGGCGTTAGTCACATGGACGCCGGGTTTTCTGCCGCCGTTCCACTTGCCGTCGATGGCGCGTTCGATCTGCGCGGCAAGCTGCAACAGCAGGCCGTCGTCGCCCTGGCGCGTTTGCGCCTGAATGCCGAACGGCAAGCCATTTTCCTGCTCGGCCAGCGGCAGGGAGATCGCCGGGATGCCGCAAAGATTGGAGAGCGGCGTATAGGCGAAGTTTTCCCATAGGCTGGCAAACCAGTCGGTCACCGACGGATTATCGCTTAGCGTCAGGTATTTCATCGTGCCGATCTTCGGCGTGGGCAGCGCGGTGATCGGCGTCAGAATAATATCCCAGGATTCGAAGAAAGCGCCGAAGGCGCGCGAGGTGTTATTGAATACGGCCTGCATCGCCGCGCGCGTGCCGAAGGAGATATCTTTGCCCGCTTCCCAGATCCGGATATTGACCGGTTCAATCCGATCCGCCGGGGGTTGTTCCAGTCCCAGATTTGCGAGCATCGCGGAAATCGTCTGGGCAAAATTACTGATATAACAGGTGGTCTGCGCCGCAAACGCGGCGCGGAAATCCACCAGCGGCGTCACCCATTCCACATGATGACCCAAACCGGCGAGAAAATTGCCGACCCTCTCCAGTTCGGCGACGAAATGCGGCGTAGCCCGGTAGTCGCCCCATTGATGGGACAGCGCGATGCGTAGCGGCGCGGGATCGCGCTGAATCAGTTCGCCGTAGCTTTCCGCCGCCGTCCAATAGGGCATAAATTCCCCCGGCGCGCCGCCGCGGCAGTGGTCTACAAAGGCGGCGGTATCGCGCACCGTGCGGGTATGGCATCCCTGAATCGAAACCAGACCGGTAAGGTCGGAGGCGTAAGGCGCGAGGGAGAACACGCCGCGCGAAGGCTTAAGGCCGATGTTGCCGTTGAATCCGGCGGGAATGCGAATCGAACCGCCGCCATCGGTCGCGTGGGACATCGGCACGATGCCGGATGCGACCGAGGCCGCCGTACCGGCGGAGGAGCCGCAGGTGGTGTACTCCAGATCCCAGGGATTCCGCGTGATATAAACTGCCGGATTCTCCGCCGAGCTGCATACGCCGAATTCCGGCGTGGTGGTGCGGCCGATAAGATTCAGCCCGGCCTGGCGCATCTTGCCGACCAGAAAGCTGTCGGCCTGCGAGCGATTGCCGCGCATCAGCAGCGATCCCATCTCCTGTAAACGACCTTTCAGCGTCGGCCCCAGATCTTTCATCAGAAAAGGCACGCCGGCGAAGGCGCCCTGCGGGTTCATGCCGTCTTTCAGCGGATCGGCGACCACATCGTCAAATACCTCGACCACCGCGCTTAATGCGGGATTGAGCAGGGCGATGGCTTGCGCCGCCTGTGAGGCCAGTTCCGCGGCGCTCACGTCGCCTTTACGTATCAGTTCCGCCAGACCTACGGCGTCATAGGCCGACCATTCATCCCACTCCATCACTCGTGACTTCATATACCGCTCCCGGTTGAAACATTAAGGGCCGTGTCCGCTACGGGGATTAAGCCCGAAAAAGAGGCCGATTATTTCATCAGCGTCAGACGCGGCGCGGCGGCCAGCAGACGGCGCGTGTAGTCATGTTCGGGCCGGCGGAACAACTCGGCGGTAACGCCCTGTTCGACTACCTGGCCCTGATGCATGACGATGACGCGATCGCAAAGCTGGGCGGCGACGCGCAGATCGTGGGTGATAAACAGCAGTCCCAGCCCCAGATCGCGCTGCAATTCACGCAGCAGATCGAGGATTTGCGCCTGAACCGATACATCCAGCGCGGAGACGGCTTCATCCGCCACCAGCACCTGGGGATCGCAGGCGATGGCGCGGGCGATGGCCAGCCGCTGCCGCTGTCCGCCGGAAAACTGATGCGGATAACGTTCGAGCGATGCGCGCGGCAGATTGATGCGATCCATTAACGCTGCGGCGGTTTGATGCGCCTGTTGCCGGCTCTGACCAAAGTTCATCGCGCCTTCCATGATCGACGATCCGATGGTGCGGCGCGGATTCAGCGAGCGGTTGGGATCCTGAAATACCACCTGAACCCGCGAGCGCAATGCCCGTACCTGCGATTCGGGCAGTGTTTGCACCTCCCTGTCGCCCCATAGGATCTTGCCCGCGCTGGGTTCGATCATGCGGATCATGCAGCGGGCAAAGGTGGATTTACCCGATCCGGACTCGCCCACGACGCCGACGGTTTCACCGCGGTGCACCGCGACGCTGGCCTGGCGCAGGGCGTCAAACCGTTTGGCGCGGCCCAGCCAGTCGCGGCTGATATAGGTTTTGCTGACCGATTGCCCCAGCAGCAGCGGCGGGAGCCGTTCGCCGATGGGCCGGCGGGGCGGGGGCGGCGTAATATCCGGCACCGCCGCCAGCAGCGAACGGGTATAGTCGGTGGCGGGACGTTGCAGCACCTGTTCACAGGAACCCTGTTCAACCATCTCCCCGCGATACATCACCAGAATGTGGTCGGCGATTTCCGACACCACGCCCATGTCATGGGTAATAAAGAGTACCGCGCTGCCTTGCTCCGCCTGGAGTTCGCGAATCAGCTTGAGGATTTCCGCCTGCGTGGTGACGTCCAGCGCCGTGGTCGGTTCATCGCAAATCAGCAGCCGCGGCTTGAGAACCAGCGCCATCGCGATAACGATGCGCTGGCGTTGGCCGCCCGATAGCTGATGCGGATAGCTTTTGTAGATGCGCGCGGGATCGGGCAGGCGAACCCGCTCAAACATCGCCAATATTCTGGCTTTGCGCTCGGCGGCGGGCCAGCGGGTATGGGCGCGTAATAGCTCGTCCACCTGTTCGCCGCAGCTATGCACCGGATTGAGCGCGGTCATCGGCTCTTGAAAAACCATCCCCATACAGGTGGCGCGCAGCTGGCGCAGTTGCCGCTGGCTGACGTAGCGGCCGGAATCCATAAGCGTATTGCCCGCCAGCCAGATGTCGCCGCCGGTAATGCGCAGCTCTTTGGCGATTAATCCCATAATGGCGGTGGCCAACACCGATTTTCCCGAACCGGATTCGCCGACCACGCATAGCGTTTGTCCCGCCGCGATTTCCAGGTCGAGATGTTGAATGGCGTACGGACGGTCGGCGTCCGTCGGCAGGGCGACCTGTAGGCTGGAAACCTGCAATACCGGGTCATTATTCTGGCGTTTATTCATCAGATTGCCCCCTAAAGCCGTTTGGAAAATTTGGGATCGAGCACATCGCGCAAACCATCGCCGAGCAGGTTGATGGCCAGCACCGAGGGAACCAGAAACAGCGCGGGGAACAGCACATCTCCCGGGCTTTGTGAGAACATCACGCGGCCTTCGGCCATGATGTTGCCCCAGGTGGGAATATCGGAGGGCAGGCCCAAACCGAGAAAGCTGAGGATGGCTTCGGTCAGCACCGCCGAGGCCGCCACAAACGTGCCTTGTACGATCAGCGGCGCCATGGCGTTAGGCAGGATATCGCGCCACAGGATCATGATATTGCTGGTCGCCAGCGCACGCGCCGCTTCGACAAACGCCTCCTGGCGCAGGCTGAGCACCAGCGAACGCACCAGCCGCGTCACCCTGGGCACTTCGGGCACCGCGATGGCGATAATCACCGTGGTCAGGTTGCCGCCGAACATCGCCACCAGCGTAATGGCCACCAGTACCGAAGGGATCGCCATCAGGCCGTCCATGATGCGCATCAGCAGCATATCCAACGCATGGAAGTAGCCCGCCAGCATGCCCAGCAGACAACCGGCTAAAATAGCCGCCAGCGCGG
This sequence comes from Brenneria goodwinii, assembly GCF_002291445.1. Classification (NCBI taxonomy): domain Bacteria; kingdom Pseudomonadati; phylum Pseudomonadota; class Gammaproteobacteria; order Enterobacterales; family Pectobacteriaceae; genus Brenneria; species Brenneria goodwinii. Next base: position 4,432,567 of record NZ_CP014137.1, read on the forward strand.
TCAGCAGGCCGACGGCCAGGGAAATTCGCGTGCCATAGAGCACGCGGCTCCAGATATCGCGCCCCAAACTGTCGCTGCCCATCCAGAAAGTATGCGGGATTTGCGCGCCGTCCAGTAGCGTGACCTGCCCGCGGGTGCCGGCGCCGACGGAGATAAAATTCATGTCCATCACGCTGGGATCGAACGTACCGAGCCAGGGCGCGCCGATCCCCAGCAGGGCCAGCGTCGCCAAGGTCAGCACGCCGATTTTGACTGAAGTATTACGCCAGAGTCGTTTCGCTGTATTCATCGTTCATCCCGGATGCGTGGATCCAGCAACAAATAGCTCAGATCTATCAGAAAATTCAGCAGGATATGGGTCACGGCGAAGAACAGAACCACGCCCTGCAAGACCGGGAAATCCCGGTTGAGTACGGCGTCCACCGTGAGCTGTCCCAGGCCGGGAATGGCAAAAACCGTTTCCGTTACCACCACGCCGCCAAGCAGCAGGGCGGCGCTGACGCCGATCACCGTCGCCACCGGCACCGCCGCCACCCTGAGCGCGTGATGCCGGAGCACCTGTAGCTCGGTGATGCCTTTGGCGCGGGCGGTGCGGATAAAGTCTTCGGTCAACGCTTCGCTGACCGCCGCGCGCGTGACGCGGGCGAGCAGCGCCACATAGGTCACCGACAGCGTGAGGCAGGGAAGAATCAAATTGCGCAGCCAGGGGATAACGCCCGCCGACAGTGGGTTATAGCCCTGCACCGGCAGCCATTGCAGCTTGAGCGCCAACACATAGATCAGCAGATAGCCGATGACGAACACCGGGATGGAAAACCCCACCACGGAGCAGGACATCACGCAGCGATCCAGCCAGCCGCCCATGCGCCAGGCCGCCAGCGCCCCCAGCGGCAGCGCAATGATGACGGTGAACAGCAGCGTGCCGAACGTCAGCGACAGCGTGGGTTCCATCCGCTGCATCAGCAGCGCGGTCACCGGCTGATTCATGAAAAAGGAGTAGCCGAAATCGCCGTGCAGCACCCCTTGCGCCCAGATGGCGAACTGTTTCCACAGCGGCAGGGTCAGGCCCAGCTGTTCGCGGATGCGGTCGATATCCTCATTGGTCGCGCTATTGCCGCCGATAACCGCCGCCGGATCGCCGGGAATCAGCCGGACTATCATAAAAATGGCGACCGCCACCACCAGCAAAACAGGGAGTGTCGCCAGTAGGCGTTTGCCGGTAAATGTCAACATGCTCGTTCCTCGTTCTTTGTTGCGACTGGCCGACTGGCGCCAGTGCGTCCGTCAGGTTTACTGTTTGCGAATATTCCAGTACACCTGCGCGCCCGATGGCACCAGGCCGGTCACGTTCGAACGCACCGCCACCCGCAGCTCATACTGCCCCAGCGGCACATGAGTGACGGTTGCAAAGGCGCGCAGCTGAATTTGCGCGGCGATTTTCTTTTTCTCATCTTCATCCATGGTGCGGGCGAAGCGGGCTTTCATCGCTTCCAGCTCGGGATCGTCCTGCCAGCCGAACCAGCCCTTTTCCCCACGGGCGTTCATCATCGCCATGGTGAGCGGATTGAGCACGTCCTCCGCCGCCCAGGCGGTCATAAACGCATTCCAGCCGCCGGCCGACGGCGCGTCTTTTTTGGCGCGACGCGCCACCAGGGTCTGCCAGTCCATGTTCTGCAAATCGACCTTGAAGCCGGCCTGTTCCAACTGCTGTTTGGCGACCAGCGGCAGTTTGGCGATGGTCGGGGAGTCGGTGGGGCGCATCAGGACAATCGGCTGACCCTGGTAGCCCGCTTGTTGCAGCAGCGCTTTGGCTTTTTGCGGATCGGCTACGCCGGTAAACTCGCCGGTTTCGTCCGAAGCGAAGGCGGTGCCGCAGGGATACATGCTTTTGCAGAATTTTTGCAGTTCCGGCACGCCGATCTGCACGCGCAGCATTTGCTGTTCGCCCAGCGCCAGCATGGCGGCGCGGCGAATACGCACATCGTTGAACGGCGGCTGCAGGAAATTAAAGCGGATGATCTGCAACATGCCTATCGGCTGCGATTTGACCAGATTGATATTGGGCGCTTTGCCCAGCGACGGGATCTGTTCGAACGCCGGCTGTTCCAGAATATCGGCTTCGCCGTTAACCAGCGCGTTATATTGGGTTTGCGGATCGCGGATGATGAGCCATTCTACGCGGTCAATGTAGACTTTTTTCCCGCCCGCGGTGCCGGATGGCGGCTCATCGCGCGGCACGTAGTTGGGGTTTTTAACGTAGACCACCCGTTCGCCGGATTTGTACTCGTCGGTCTTGAACATATAAGGGCCGGAACCGACGGTGTTGCGGATTTGCACGTCGCCGGAGGTCTGCGCGACCGCTTTCGGCATAATAAACGGTACGTTGGAGGAGGGTTTGCCCAACGCTTCCAGCATCATGCCAAAGGGCTCTTTCAGCGTGATGGTAAAGGTTTTCGCATCCACCGCCTGATAATGGTCGATGAACGACGCCAGCACGCTGCCGAAGCTGTCGCGCGTGGACCAGCGTTGCAGCGAAGGGATAACGTCATCGCTGGTCACCGGGGAGCCGTCGCTGAATTTCAGCCCGTCGCGCAGCACGAATGTCCAGGTCAGGCTATCGTCCGATATTTTCCAGCTATCGACCATTTGCGGTTTGATGTTGCCGTCGATATCGGTACCGAACAAGGTGTCGTAAATCATATAGCCATGATTGCGGGTGACATTGGCCGTGGTCCACATGGGATCGAGTGAAACCAGATTACTGCTGGGGATGATTTTCAATACGTCGGCAGGCGTTGCGGCAAAGGACGATGTGCTGAAAAACAACGCCAGCACGCCGTAAATAATTCGATGTGAGGTTAATTGTGTGGTTATTTTATTGATGAATGCATTTTTAACCATCATGAGTTTCATAGTATCCCCGATGTTATCCAACAGCCGGTCCGGCTATGGCATTAAGTGGAATTGAAAGTAAAACGCATTATTGAGATATCACGGTGTTTATAAAATAAAAGATCTTCTCCTGATATTAAAAACACTACAAAAGTATGGCTCACTAGGCTATCACAACATCAGCGACCCGGTGTCTACAAAAAGTAGACGCTAATTTTTTCTTATGGGACAGGTCATTAAATTATTATTGTTTATTATCATGATGTTATTTTTTATATCGCTCATGCGGTGCTGGTAAAAAGTAATCAATAAAGTAGATTTTTGCAGTGACGATGCATATTAGTGCAGTTTGAAAAGAGATATTACTATTAATTATGAATCCTATTTTCATAGTAAATTGATGTTTTTAATTGATAATTGATCGGCAATAGCGGCCATGTTAATCGTTTTATTCTTTGTCGCGGCGTGATGCACCTGTTTCCGGCGATAGTTTGCACTGGCATAGTGCAAATTATCGCAAATACATTAGGTTACTCAGCCATAAGAAAATAGCCTGTCTTGGTCGGAACAATAAAAAACCGGTGCTAATGAAATTAGCGTGGAGGGAAATAAACAGGGAATGGCACGTTTATTGCTGGTTTATACTCTGAATAATTAATTCGAGTTGCAGAAAAGCCATGCGCCTGCGGCTTGAAGTATGACGAATATATTGACTGATAGTCAGCATCGATCCACGGGTTTCAGGAGCCGCCATGCAACTCAGGGCATTAAGATACTTTAACGAAGTGGCGCAATGTGTTTCGTTGCGTAAAGCGGCCACCCGTTTATATGTGACGCCCAGCGCGGTAAGCCGTCAGATTGAGCAACTGGAACATTTTTATGGCGCTTCGCTGATTGAAAGAAATCCGCGTGGTATCCGCTTAACGCGCGAGGGCGAATTCCTGGCTCAGGCCATCAATGCCACGTTGCGTGAACTGGACCATGTGAAGGAGCATATCGCCAACAGCCAGGGAGTGGTGGCGGGAACCATTCGGATGTTCGTCAGCGAGGGCTTAATTTCCAGCATGCTGGCGCCGGTGCTGGCTAAATTTTCCCAGCAGTATCCCAAGGTGCAGTTTCAAATCGAAACCGGCAGCGCGCCCCGCATCGCAGATGCGTTTCGCGCCGGTGAAGCGGATATCGGGCTGACGTTCTACATGCCGCCCTGCGCCGAAATTGAAGTGACCCACCATTGCGATTTATGGCATCGCATCCTGGTGCCGCAGGGACATCCGTTCACCGAGCGCCACTCCGTCACCATCAAGGATCTTGCCGGGCAGCCGCTGGCCATCCCCAACGCCACCTTCTCCACCCGGCAAATCATCGAAGCCGCCGCCAGAAAAGAGGGGGTTCAGCTTAACGTCGCCTACACCACCAGCTCGGTGGAAGTACAAAAGTGCCTTGCGCGAACCGGTATCGCTCTGCTGGTTCTGCCGCAGGCCGCGCGTCAGGACAGGGATCTGGGCGATGGCCTGATTGCCGTACCGTTGCTCGATCCGCTGATTGAACGCGTGCGGGTCGATCTGTGTTTGCCCCGGCAAAGAACGGCATCCATCGCCATCAAAACCTGCCAAAGCATGCTGGCGCAAATCATGGCGGACTGCGCAATTTAACGCCCTGCGTTGCGCTTTCAATGCGCGGTGAACTCATGTCATCATATGGCCCAGAAACGCTTTGATCCGCGGCTGAGCGACCGCGGAGAAAAACTCCTCCGGCGGCAAGTCCGCCGCGATTTTCCCCCGATCGATAAAAATCATCCGGTCGGCGACTCTCCTGGCGAAGCGCATTTCATGCGTCACGCACAGCATCGTCATACCGTTTCCCGCCAGATTGACCATGATGTCGAGGATTTCGTTGACCACTTCGGGATCCAGCGCCGAGGTGGGTTCATCGAATAACATGATGTCCGGCGCCATGCATAGGGCGCGGGCAATGGCGACGCGCTGCTGCTGTCCGCCGGAAAGCTGCTCGGCATACTTGTCCGCGTGTAACGTTAGCTTAACCTTGCCCAGGAAATGGCGCGCCCGATCTTCCGCCTCGGCGTGCGATATGCCCAGAACCTTGAGCGGGGCCAGCATGCAGTTCTGCAATGCCGTCATGTGTGGGAACAGATTGAAGCTCTGGAAAACCATACCTACACGGCGCCGGATGTCGTGGATATTATCGATGCCCTTGCCGGTCAAGGTGTCGATGACGGTTATCCGCCCGCCCTGATAATCCTCAAGGCCGTTGATACAGCGGATAAAGGTTGATTTCCCAGAGCCGGAAGGGCCGCAGATCACGATCTTTTCGCCCTTTTTGACGAAAAGATCGAGACCCTTCAGAACTCTGGTGTCGCCGTAATACTTTTCCAGACCGCTGATACGGATAATGATGTCGGAATTGTCAGGTGTCATTTATAGATACCTTATTAATCATGGCCTTGCGTGATTACGCGCAAGTCGTTGCCGCCGGGGATAACTCATGCAGACAGTTGTTCCAGGGCGTTGCGGAGCGTATCGGCGGTATCCTTATGACGATCGATCCGTTGCTGATTGAGTCCGGCGGCATCCGCGATCGCGGCGAGGGAATCCGCTATCATCGCGTTTACCGATGCGGCGGACGGCCCGCCGGAAAGACGCCCCTGGACGCATTTCACCGGGTCGAGACACGCCTGTATCTCTTGCGCGGACATCCCCAGCGTACGGCCGATTTCATCTTGCGCCGCTTTGTCGATCATCTGCGTGTTAATGCGATCGGCGGTAAGCCCCTGCGCCAAGGCTTCATGGACCACGGCTCCCACAATATGGTGCGCTTCGCGAAAGGAGATGTCGTAGTGTTTGACCATGGCGTCGGCCAGATCGGTGACGGTACAGAAATCCGCATAGGCTCTGGACAGCATGGCCTGCCGGTTTGGTCTGCCGGTGCGCACCAGCAGGGTCAGGATTTCCACGGCGTCGGCGCACAGCGCGAGCATATCGGGAAATGAAGAGATGCTTTCCCGGTTGGCGTCGCCGGAGTGGCTGAAGTTGGTGATCCGCTGTGCGCTCATGGCGGCGGTATACATGCCGAGCACATGGGCGGCCCGGCCTTTCAGATACTCCAGCGCCACCGGATTCTTTTTCTGCGGCATGATGCTTGAGGTGCCGGCGACGCTATCCGGGAAATCAATAAAATTGAATTCATTGGTCACCCAGATGAAGTAATCCTGCGCGATGCGGCTCCAGGTGGTCGCCAACTGGGTCATGGCCGACATGATTTCGAACAGGCCATCGCGCGAGGCGACCGCGTCCAGGGTATGCTGGGTGACGGAAGAAAAGCCCAGGGCGCTGGCGGAAGTCTGACGATCGATAGCGAAGGTGGTGCCGGCTAATGCGCAGGCGCCCAGCGGACAGCTGTCAATATGCGCGTAGGCCGCTGCCAGCCTTTCGGTATCACGGGCCAGCGCCTGCTCGATGCCCGCCAGCCAGAATCCGTAGGTAATGGGCTGTGCCGGCTGCAAATGGGTGTAGCCCGGCATAACGGCATCCGCATATTGTTTGGCCTGCTGAACGAGCAACCGCCGTAGCGTCAGCAATTGCGCGATCAAACCCGTCAGCCCTTCTCTGGCCTGAAGGCGGTCGATGGTCGCCAGAATATCATTACGGCTGCGCGCCATATGCAACCTGCCCGCATGGTCCATGCCGATACGATCCACCAGACAGCTTTCATAATTTAAATAGGCGTCTTCTTTAAAGGGATCCAGCTTTACCGCCGCCGGCCCGTCATTAACTAAATCCAATAAGCCGCGCGCCAGGATTTTTACCGATGCGGCGGGTAAGAGATGCTGTTGATTCAGCATGATTAAATGTGCCGCATTAATTTGCGTAATAAAGAAAAAGTTTTTCTCAAAGCTTTTGGTTAAGCGCGGCAGATAAATAAGACGGCATATTTCTTCCGCAGTGGGTTCCGACAGGCGTGGGCTTACCGGCGATCCTGATGGTTGACGATCGATAGACATGATATTACTCCAATGATTACTGATATTTTTTGCCGACTCTTTTCTCGTATAAACGGCCAGCCTGGGTGAATAAGGAACAAATAACAAAATAGGTCGCCAATATTCCGGCATAAACGAAAAACGAGGGATTATTGCCAGACATTAATGTCGTCTGCTCGATATAGTTTTTCCCATTGAGAAATAATTCATCAACGCCGACGAGCGCCCCCAGCGATGACGCCTGAATAAGCAGCGTAATTTGTCCAAGATAGGCGGGAATGATTGCCCGCAACGCCTGCGGCCAGATAATCAGCAGATAAATTTTCCAAGCTGAAAGCCCCAGAGAAGCGGCGCTTTCGCGCTGGCCTTTGGAGACTGAAGCAATACCGCCGCGCACGATTTCAATGCCGTTGGCGCTGGCCCAAAACGTCAGGCCGACAGAAACCGACAGAAACGGCGGCAGAGTCAATCCCAGCAACGGCAGGGTAAAGTAAATAAAAAATACGATAACAACGAGTGGAATGGAGCGAAAACACTCCACATAACCGCGAATGATAAAACGCAGCCAGGGTAAATCAACCGTTGAGAGCGAGCCGAATATAACGGAAATCAGGGTGGTGGCGACCAGCGTGACGATAGATATTTTAAAGGTGCCTAATAAACCATAGCCAAATAATGCGAGCTCGGTGAGGAAAGTATAGGTATTCATTATCTGGCCCCCCTGTTTAGACGCATTTCCAGGCGGTGGCCAATAAATACCAGAATCAAAACCAGGGCGATGTAGATCACCGCGATCGCGGCGAACATTTCGAAGGCTTTAAAATCAAGAGAGATACGGTCCACCGCAACATAGGTCAGCTCGGCGAAGCCGATGGTTTGCAGATAAGACGAGTTTTTCAGCATGGATATCGCCGTATTCAATACCGCCGGCAAACACGACTTTAAGGCAATGGGTAAGGCGATATAGATAAAATAGTGTAATCGGCTCAAATCCAATGCCATGGCGGCTTCTTTTATGCCATGATGAACCGTTATTAATCCACCGCGAAAGTTTTCTACCTGATAAGCGCCCGCCCAAAGCGAGAGACATATTATCCCCGACCAGAATGATGATAACTGTATGCCAATACTCGGCAGGCCGTAATAAATAAAAAACAGTTGAGCCAGGATGGGCGTATTTCTAATAACTTCAATATACCATTTAAATATTCCACTGATGATGGGTATAGATAATGTTCTGCATATCGCCCCCAATATACCGATAAATAATGAACAGAATAAGGCAATGACGGTAACGATAAGCGTCATTGCCAATCCGTTCATCAACATTGGGATATGCTGATAAATATAGATGAAATCAAAACCCATTCGCTATCCCCTGATTTATCAATACGGCTGTTTTATTTCCCGTCCGGACGGGGATTCTGAAACATATTGATGTAATATCCGGTTATCTCTTGAGGGACCGATTGATTAATCCATTGCCTGAATAAATCATCGCTGCGCATTTTATCGATTGATGCATCGATAAAGGCTTTCCATTGCGGTTCATTTTTACGTAATCCGATCCCGGTATTGGAATACTGATAGGCATCGTCAAGCATATAAACGGACGTGTCTTTGGTGGTCAGCATCTTCAATGTCGCGCCGTCATGGGCATAGGCGTCGGCGCGCCCTTGTTTTAATGCCTGCAATGAATCACTGGAGCTATTGAGCCGCAATGTCGTAACGGTCGGCATATTTTCCTCGAACCACTGGGCCTGAACGGAGCCTTTCGGGGTGGCGACGATATGGCCGGCCAGATCGGCGACCTTTTTAAGCGTGCTTCCCTGCTTGACCAGCACGCCGCTCTCGCCCCAGCGGTAAGGTTTGGAGAAATCGATGACGCGCTCGCGTTCCGGGGTGATGCCCAGCGTGGCTATCAAGAGATCGACCCTGCCGGCGGCCAACTGCGACACCCGGTTTTCCGCGGTCACGCAGGTTAAATCCAACTTGGCGGCGTCGCCGAATAGCCATTGCGCTATCTGCCGCGCCATATCGACCTCGACTCCCGCCGGAGAACGCGTTGCATCGATGAAGCCATAGGGCGGCTGGTCGCAGCGGACGCCGGCTTTTAACACCCCTTTGGCTATGATGGACGGCGGGGCCGGGGGCAGCTCGGCCGAAAACAGCGGAAAGGAGGATAGGGCGATGGCCGTGAACAGGACGCAACGACTTGTTTTCAGGGGCAAATTCATACATTGACTCCTTACACAAAAGATGACTGACAGAGGCGGCGCCGCATGGATAGCGCGCGGCGGCCAAAACCGGATCCTGTGATGAAATTGAGTCTAAAAGGTTTGAATCCGCAAAGATAATTCCGATGTATGACCGCCCTATGCGTTTTTGATATACAGTGGCTTGGGCGTAAGACGGGAAGAAAAAAGCGTTGGCGTTATAAAAACGGACGGGATTGCTCTTATATCAGGGACGGGCTCTGTTTTTATGAGGTAATAATGATTAATTTCAAACAAATAGAAGCCTTCCGCGCCGTTATGCTTTCGGGCTCCATGACCAAAGCGGCCAAACAGCTCCATACCTCGCAGCCGAATGTCAGCCGGATTATCGGTCAGTTGGAGCGCCGTATCGGTATCCGCTTGTTTGAACGGGTAAGCGGCCGGCTGATACCCACTCAGGAGGGGAGCGGCTTTTTCAACGACGTGGAGTATGCCTTTTCGGCCTTACGCAGTCTGGAGGATTCGGCGGCGTCCATTCGTAATTATCTCACCGGTAGACTGCGGATTGTCGCGGTTCCTTCGTTGGCGGCGATCCTGGTGCCGACGGCGATAGCCGATTTCACCCAGCGGTATCCCAATGTGTCCGTATCCCTGCACGTCAGCGATTCACTGACCGTCTGCCAGTCGGTGGCTAATGGCAACTTTGATATCGGCATCGCCTCCGAAACCTATGACAGCGTCGGTTCAGATTCCGTGGTGCTCTGCCAGTCCGAAGGGGTCTGTATCTTACCGCAGAATCACCGCCTCGCGCTGCGCGATACGCCGCTTACCCCCGATGACCTGAACGGCGAGCGGTTTCTGTCCATGGCGCGCGGTGATAGCATGCGCCGCCGGATAGACCTCCTGTTTAACCAGGGCGGGGAAGATCGGCGCAAACTTATCTATGAAACGCACTATGCCACCGCCCGCAATAATATGGTGGGGCTGGGCATGGGGGTAAGTCTCGTTGATCCATTGACCCTGCAAGATGTCGGCGGCGGCGACAGCGCGATAAAAGTGCTGCCTTTTGCGCCGACGATCTATTTCCACACCTTCCTGGTGTTCTCGCAAAACCATCCGAATACCATATTGGCAAAACAGTTCTCCGGTTACCTGACCAGTTGCATTGAGAAAAAACTGGAAAAGCACAAAGGTCAGGTGCGGCATCTTGTTTAGAACTGAGCATTATTCATTCGCGTGGCAAACGCGGTGCGGCTTTTGTGTTTTAAAGGATGCCGTTATCGCCGCAATGGTTGCCTGAACGCGGCCCGCCGACCAGACATCCGGATTGACCACCAGCCAGATATCGGCGGATTCGCTGCGCGCGGGCATGACAGTGGTGGGACTGCGGGAATGACCGCGGTGGGGCCGCGGAGGGTGACAAGGGGATATTGTGGGTTTTGTCGCAGTCTGAAGCGTATGGCGACATACGCTTTTTTATTGCACGGGGAATTATGCTTTATCGGCCCGATAGGCGAGCAGAAATACCGTAACGGCGCGGGAGATGACGTCTTCAATTTTCTTCGCGTCCGGGACGGATTCGACGCCCAGCGCCACGCCAAGAAACAGCTCTGCTTCAATCAGCCCTTTCAAATGCATGGCGCAAATCCAACTGTCTGATTTACGCAGCACGCCTTCCTCGATTTTCTTGCCCAGATAATCGCTTAACAGCGTCCAGCCACGTTGCGGCCCCTGCGCGTAGAAGCGTCGGCCAATGTCGCTGCGCTCCGATTCACTGACGGCCATACGCCAGATAGCCAGAATACTGCTGCTCAATATCGACGAGAGATACTGGCGGCCAAACTTGTTCAACGTAAATTCAATATCTTGTTTCAGATCTAATGATTCGAACGCATCCGCGATCTCTGTTTTTGCCGATGCTTCTACCACCGCGGAGAAGATATCTTCTTTGGAACTGAAATAGTTATAAAGCGTCGATTTCGAACCGCCCACCCGACTGGCGATTTCCGACATTGAGGCATTGTTAAGCCCCAGCTCAATAAAGGCATTGGTCGCGACGTCCAGGATTGTTTGTCGCTTCGTTTCACTTTTAACCCGCATACGCTTCTCTTTTCGCTTCATCCATCCCGCAAGTTTCGCTTGACTGTGAAGTTATGTCAATTTATAACGAAATCGTACGGTACGGTACGAAAAAGGATGAATCTTGAAAATTAATAAATTGATATCCCACCGCCGCCGGTTATCCTCTGTCGCCCGGTTTACCCTTCTTACGGCATTACTCATTCTGGCGGGATGCTCCGTCGCGCCAGATAGTCGACTCGGCCATATTAAGAATGCCGATGAATTTGCCTCTTCGCAGTCGCTGACGACGGAGAAAGCGGACAACTGGCCCGACACGCAATGGTGGCGGCGCTATCACGATAACCAACTGAATAGCCTGATGGAAAAAGCGCTGGCCTCAGCGCCGACGCTGAAAGTAGCGGAAGCCCGCCTGCGGAATGCGGCCGGGATTGCCGAACAGATTGGCGCGATTCGCTCCGTGCAACTGGGCGCTGCAGCATCGGCCTCGAAAGACAAAGTCAGCTATGCCTACCAGGCCTATATGCCGCCGCATGGCTGGAATGATTATGGCTCAATTACCGCCAACCTCAGTTTTAGCCTCGATTTTTGGGGGAAAAACAAAGCGGCGGTAGCGGCTGCGACATCTGATTACGCGGCTGCAGAGGCGGAAATGCAGTCGGCGAAGCTGCTGATTCAAACCTCGCTGGTGCAGGCATACGCGGAACTGACCCGCTTATATCACTACCGCGATACCACGCAAAACGCGCTGGAAATTCGCAGCAAAACCGTTGAGTTGATGACGGAGCGCAATAGCAATGGGTTGGAAACGGATGGCGTCGTCAGGCAGATGCAGGCGCTGAAAGAGCGGGCGGAAGCGGAACTTATTGCCGCCAATGAATCCATCCAGTTGCAGAAAAACGCCGTCGCCGCACTGCTGGGCGAAGGGCCGGACGACGGCCTGGCTATTCAGCGACCCGCTATCAATCTCGACGAATCATTCAATCTGCCCGCCAATACCGGCATCAATATTTTGGGCCACCGCCCGGATATCACCGCCGCCCGCTGGCGCGTTGAAGCCGCTGCCAAACGCATTCACGTCGCTAAAGCGGCGTACTACCCCGACATCAGCATTAGCGGTTTTATCGGTTATCAGGCGTTTGGTTTGAATAACTTAACGCGCGCGGGTAATGACGCAGGAAGCATCGGCCCGGCGCTGTATCTGCCAATTTTCACCGGTGGGCGCTTATCCGGCCAATTAACCTCCGCCGAAGCGAATTACGAAGAGTCGGTTGCGACCTACAACAACACGCTGACGCTGGCGTTGCATGATGTCGCCAACGTCGTGATCCGTTCGAAGGCGCTGAAAGAGCGTCTGGCGAAAACCGAGAGCGCGTTTGAAAACACCAGGGCCGCCTATGACATTGCCGACAAACGCTACCGCGGCGGATTGGCAACCTATCTGGATGTCCTGACGGCGGAAGACGCCATGCTGGATACCCAAAGTGCGTTAGTGAATTTGCAATCCCAGGCGTTCTCCCTCGACGTTTCATTAATCCATGCGCTGGGCGGTGGGTTTGTCGCGTCAAAATCCTAATTCGAATTGCAGGAAATTTTTTATGGCACAGGTAAATAACGCTCCGGCCAACGACCACTTTGATATTTCGCGCGCCACATCATCACGCAAAAAAGGCTTTATGGGGTTGGCCGCCGTGATTGTGATTGCCGCCGTGGGCTACGGCCTTTGGTACTACTTTGTCGGCTCACGCTATGTCACAACCGACAACGCCTACAGCGCTGCCGAAGTGGCGGAAGTGACGTCTTCTGTCACCGGTATCGTACAGACCGTCAACGTGGTGGATACACAGTCGGTGAAGCAAGGCGATGTGCTGGTGCAACTGGATGACACCGACACACGGCTGGCGCTGGCGCAGGCTGAGGCCAATCTGGGGCAGGCGAGACGCCGGGTCAGCAGCTATATGGCGACCGACGAAGGACTGGCCGCCCAGGTCAAGGCGCGTGAAGCCGATGAGACGCAGGCGCAGGCCCGGCTCGTTGCCTCACAGTCTGATTTCACCAAAGCGCAGGTGGACTTAAAACGTCGCGAGGCGCTGGCAAAATCCGGGGCGGTGTCCGGTGAAGAGCTGACCAACGCGCGCAATGCGATGGCACAGGCCGAATCCAATCTCAATGTCGCTAAGGCCGTTGCCGCGCAGGCGGTGGCGAATCGCCTGTCCACTCTCGGCGCGAAAAAAGCCAATGCCGCGTTAACCATCAATGCGACGGTCGAAACCAACCCGGAAGTGATGCTGGCAAAAGCGAAGGTAGAACAGGCGCAGGTGGACCTGGCGCGTACCGTCATCAAAGCGCCCGTCGATGGCGTTATCGCTCGGCGCCAGGTCCAGATTGGTCAACGGGTACAAAATGGCGAGCGTTTGATGAGCGTGGTGCCGCTGCATGATGTGCATGTTGACGCCAACTTCAAAGAGGTCGAATTGCGCCACGTGAAACCTGGTCAGCTGGTTAAAATCACCGCTGATATCTATGGCGACAAAGTGGTCTATCACGGCGTGGTAAGCGGCGTCTCTGGCGGCACCGGTTCGGCGTTTTCAATGATTCCGGCGCAGAACGCCACCGGCAACTGGATCAAGGTGATTCAGCGTCTGCCGTTGCGCATCACGCTGGATAAAAATGAACTGGCAAAACATCCGCTGCAGGTCGGTTTGTCGATGATTGCCACCATTGATACCCGTAAAGTCGTAGACCTGAATGCGTCCGGCAATGAAGGTTTGGCGATGGCCCATCAGGATTAAGGCGCCAAAAAATGAGTGACACGACGAAAAAGACATTCTCTCAGCCGCTAACGGGCGCGGCGCTGGTGCTCGGGACGATCGGTTTAGCCATGGCCAATTTTTTGGCCATTCTCGATACCACTATCGCCAACGTCTCTGTGTCGAATATCGCCGGGAGCCTGGGAACATCAACCAGTCAGGGGACATACGTCATTACCTCCTATGCGGTGGCGGAGGCGATTTCTGTTCCACTCACCGGGTGGTTGGCCTCGCGTTTTGGCGCATTGCGCGTTTTCGTTATCTGCCTGCTGATGTTCGGCGTCTTTTCCACCCTCTGCGGCATGGCGACCAGTATGAACATGCTGGTGCTGTTCCGCGTCTTTCTGGGGTTTTCGGGCGGCCCGCTGATGCCCTTGTCCCAGACGCTGATGATGCGTATTTTCCCTAAAAGCAAAGCCCACGTGGCAATTGGTATCTGGAGCATGACGACGTTGGTGGCACCGATTATGGGGCCTATTCTTGGCGGCGTTATCTGCGATCAGCTCAGTTGGCACTACATCTTTATCTGCAAAACGCCGTTCGCCATCGTGGCGGGGTTTATGTGCTGGAAGATGCTACAACGCTATGAAACGAAGACGGCAAAATCACGAATCGACGTGGTGGGATTGGTGCTGCTGATTGTGTGGGTCTCCGCTTTGCAGATCATGCTTGATGAAGGCAAAGACCACGACTGGTTCGGCTCTACCCGCATCGTGGTGTTGGCAATCATTGCGCTGATTGGTTTTATCTCGTTCCTTATCTGGGAACTGACGGAGCGCAATCCGGTGGTGGATCTGAAAGTCTTCCGCCATCGTGGTTTTACCACCAGTATGGTCACACTTTCGCTGGCGTTCGGCGCGTTTTTCGGCATTACCGTGCTTACCCCATTGTGGCTACAAATCTATATGGGCTATACCGCGACCATTGCCGGTTATTCGACGGCGACGATGGGGATTCTGGCGGTGTTCCTCGCACCGCTGATTGCCAATTTGGCGACCAAAATAGACCCTCGTTCACTGGTGTTCACGGGAGTGTTGTGGCTGGGTCTGTGGACATGGTTTCGCAGCCAGACGGACATGAGCATGACTTTCTCGCAGATTAGCCTCCCGATGCTGTTTCAGGGGATCGGCATGCCGCTCTTTTTTGTGCCGCTCACCGCGATTGCGCTGGGGTGCGTACTGGATCGGGAGATGGATTCCGCCGCCGGGCTGATGAACTTTATCCGTACGCTGTCGGGCGCGTTTGCCACCTCGATGGTAAACACCTCCTGGGAGAACCGGACCCGTTATGTCCATGCGGAGCTGGCGGGATTAACGGACAGAAGTTCAGCCGCCACCGACGCCATGCTAAACAGCGGTATGCGGATGGGCGAGATTCGCAGTTCGATTGACTGGATATTGCAAGAGCAGAGTGTGATGGTTGCGACAAATCAGATCTTTATGGCAATAGCCGTTATTTTTGCCATCGCCGCGATGATTATCTGGCTCGCGCCTAAACCGAAAAAAGTGGGTATCTCCGCAGCTCATTAGTAGTGCTTTTCTTTTTAACCCGCGCTCTGATAATGGTGTCGTCATATTATCAGAGCGTTTTTTTCGGCCTTTTCTCCTATACGATGGGCCGGCTGGATTTTTCTTCCCGGCTCGCGGCTTTTTTCGATGGCGCCCGCATCGTCCACCTTGATTGCGGTCTGCGCGAAAAAGTAGGTAATACAGGTTGTAAAAAGAATATTTTGGCTGGTAAAGCGAGGGTGCTACTCACTCAGCAGTGGATTTCGGTAGTACGCGATAGACGTCGATAGCAACAAAAACGCCCTGACAATAGGGCGTCGTGGCAGTCGGTGGAGGAGGGTGGAAATTACTCGATATTGGATCTAAATATTGAATGTATTAATATGATTATTTTAAATCAAATAATTAAATTTTAATTATAATTTATATTCAAGGTTTACTCCCCAATCCCCCCATGCAGTTTCACCTAAACATTGAATCGAGAGTATTCAAAAATTCCGGGGAAACCCGTCTTATAAAGAAACCAGCTTCGAATCTTCTGCTATGAAGCCTGTTGCATACTATTTATAGCTCTTAAAAGTAAGTGGCTTATCAAACTACCTTGCGGTGAAAGTTTGTTCGCTGATGCATCATATGCACTGATATTTTCCCGGCGCTAATACAGCGATTCGCCTTATCATGCAAAATTAAATTATAAAAACATTATGAAGAGAGGCTATTAATTAGTGGGGGATAAATAATAACCGCAGTGAATTAAATTTTATTTCACCACATACTTGCGCATAACCTGGAATAATGAAATCATTATGACATCTCACGAAATATCGGCCGCCTTTCTCAGCATTCACTAGTGGGAGGTTATTTTTTGTTCAGGCAGGAAGCATTAGAAAATAAAAAATTGAAATGGCAAGGAAGAGCTATTTTACTTTCAGGAATTCCATCTTGGCTAATTATGATAATTTGCGCCCTCTTTCTCGTAATATTTATCATTTTCATTACCCAGGGTGCCTATACGCGCCGGGCTAACGTCAGCGGTGAAATATCAACCTGGCCGCGTACGGTCAGCATTGCCTCCGGCGTACAGGGATTTGTAGTAAAACAGTTTGTGTCCGAAGGTCAGATAATAAAAAAAGGCGATGCTATTTATCAGATTGATGTCAGTAAAAGTACTGTCGACGGCGTAGTGAGCGACAATCAAAGACAGGATATCGAAAGCCAACTGGTGCGCATCGACAATATTATCTCACGGCTGGAACAAAGCAAACAAACCACCCTGGAAACGCTGGGAAAACAAAAAATACAATATATCAATGCATTTAAACACTCATCTGAGATTATCCGCCAATCAGAGGAAGGTATAAAAAAACTCAAACGGTACATGGACAGTTATCAGCAGTACCAGGCGAAAGGATTAATTAATAAAGACCAATTAAGCAGCCAGATAGCGCTGTACTATCAGCAGCAAAATGACTTATTAACTCTCAGCGGACAAAATGAACAGAACGCTTTACAGATTACCAGTCTGGAAAGCCAGCTTCAGACAGAAGCGGCGGAGTTCGATAACCGGATATACCAAATGGAACTTCAGCGCTACGATCTGCGAAAAGAGCTGGTGAATACCAATGTGGGCGGAGAAATCATTATTCGCGCCTCATCGGAAGGGAAAATAGATTCATTAAGCGTAACCATCGGGCAGATGGTCAATCCTGGTGACAGTTTATTGCAGATTATTCCGAGCAATATAAAAAGCTACTATTTAGTTATTTGGGTGCCCAATGACGCGGTGCCCTATGTCGCGGTTGGCGATAACGTCAATGTGCGTTATGAGGCGTTCCCCGCCGAAAAATTCGGCCAGTTTGCCGCAACGGTCACTATGGTATCGAAAACGCCGGCGTCGCCACAGGAAATGCAAACCTACCAGGGCGCGCCCAAAAGTACTCAAACGGCGTCCATTCCCTACTATAAAGTCATTGTGAAACCGGAAAAACAGACTATCCGTTATGACGGTAAATCCATGCCCCTTGAGAACGGTATGAAGGCGGAGATCACTCTCTTCCTGGAAAAAAGAAAAATTTATCAGTGGATGCTTTCGCCATTCTACGATATGAAACAGAGCGCCGCGGGGCCGGTAAATGAATAAGGCATTATTTAAAGCCATCCTCGGCAAACTGGATTTAAAGCTGTGCCGCCGAATTCCTCTGGTGCATCAGACCGAGGCATCGGAATGCGGGCTGGCCTGTCTGGCGATGATCTGCGGGTATTATGGCAAGAACATCGACTTGATGGCGCTGAGGCAGCGCTTCAACCTCTCCGCGCGCGGCGCCACCCTGGTCGGAATAAATGATATCGCCGTACAACTGGATATGTCGACCCGGGCGCTGTCGCTGGATCTTGATGATATCGATGAGTTAAAAACGCCGTGCATTCTGCACTGGGATTTTAATCACTTTGTGGTGCTGGTAAGCGCCAGACATCGCCGCTTTGTGCTCCATGACCCGGCGCGCGGCCGACGTACGGTCGGGCTGGCTGAGATGTCGCAGTATTTTACCGGTGTGGCGCTTGAGGTCTGGCCAAGCAGTGAGTTTACCGCGGAAACGGTGAAAAACAGGGTGCGCCTGGGAACGTTGATCCGCAGCGTATATGGCATTAAAGGGGCGCTGACAAAGATTTTTTGCCTGTCGGTGGTGATTGAAACCATCAATTTGGTGGTGCCGATAGGCACGCAACTGGTAATGGACCACGCCATTCCGGCGGGCGATAGCGGTTTACTGACGCTGATATGCGCCGGTCTGCTGTTTTTTATTTTGCTGCGCACCGCAATAAGCACGATGCGCTCCTGGTCGTCGATGATCATGGAGACGCTGATCAATGTGCAGTGGCAGGCGGGGCTATTTAACCATTTGCTGCACCTGCCGCTAAGCTACTTCGAACGGCGCAAACTGGGAGATATTCAATCCCGTTTCGATTCATTGGACAAACTGCGCAAGACGTTTACCACCAGCCTGGTGGGCGCGATCATGGATGGCATTATGGTAGCGTGCGTGCTGGTCATGATGGCGCTGTACGGCGGCCGCCTGACCCTGGTGGTGCTGGGATTCAGCGCAGTGTACGTTCTTATTCGTCTGTTCACTTACGACCGCTATCGCCAACTGTCGGAAGAGTCGTTGATCAGGAGCGCGCGAGCCGGTTCATTTTTTATGGAAACTTTGTATGGCATCGCCACCGTCAAAATGCAGGGAATGAGCAGCCGACGAAGCAGCCACTGGCTTAATCTGGAAATCGACACCATCAACACCGGCATTAAGGTCACTAAAATGAACCTGCTTTTTGGCGGCCTCAATACCTTTATTTCCTCCTGCGATCAGGTGATGATTCTGTGGCTGGGCACCAGTCTGGTCATTGATAATCAGATGACCATCGGCATGTTCGTGGCGTTTGGCGTATTCAGGGAACAGTTCTCCGAACGATTGGCGTCATTGACCAACTTCCTGCTCGAATTACGCATGATGAGTCTGCACAACGAACGCATCGCCGATATCGCCTTGCATAAGCGTGAACCGAAAAAGATGGATATTCGCTATGACGCCGAAATGCGGCCGATCTCGCTGGAAACCCGTAATCTGAGTTATCGCTACGACAGCCAATCCAAAGCGGTATTCAGCGAGCTAAGTATTCGTATCGCCCCCGGCGAAAGCGTGGCGATAACCGGCCCGTCCGGGGCGGGGAAAACGACGCTGATGAAGGTACTGTGCGGTCTGTTCGAAGCGGAGGCCGGTTGCGTAATGATCGACGGCGTGGATATACGGCGACTCGGCGTAAACAACTATCATAAAATGATTGGCTGCGTGATGCAGGACGATCGGTTATTTTCCGGCTCGATAATGGAGAATATCTGCGGATTTGCAGAGGATTTCGACGCCGAGTGGATGGTTGAATGCGCCAAAGCCAGCTACATTCATGACACAATCATGGAGATGCCGATGGGCTATGAAACGCTGATAGGCGAATTGGGCGAAGGGCTTTCCGGGGGGCAAAAACAACGTATCTTTATTGCCCGGGCGCTGTATCGAAAACCGGGAATATTGTTTATGGATGAAGCGACTAGCGCGCTGGACAGCGAAAGCGAGAACTATGTAAGTCAGGCAATTAAACAGCTAAATATTACGCGAATTATTATTGCACATCGGGAATCGACGATTAATTCCGCAGACAGAGTGATAACGCTACAGACGACGCAGATATAAATTAATATGGATGGAGTTCATTTGGTTACGATAAATATCGTAATATCTACCGATTATTAGAGGAGTAAGCATTAGCTTATTTGGCTAATAATATAACGATGGATACCATCTAAAAGCAGTATCATTTCATAAGTATAGATATTTAAAAAATTACCCGATAATTTGTTGTCTCCTTGCTTTGCTTACCATCATGGTCTATAAATTAAGTTAAGGTTTATTAATAAAAGAGAATTAATAGAAAATGAAAAAACAGGGTAGCCTACGTGAACTTTGCCCACAAGAAATGAAAGCCGTTTCTGGTGGTATAGAAGTTATATTTCACAAAACCAAAAACAGTATATTTCTTCAATTTCGCCCAGGACATATAACACCGAAAGGTTGATCGATAGATTCTTGATGCGGAATGTTAGCGACAAGCCTATAAAACTTTCGATTATGAAACTGAGAGTCATTTTAGTCGAATGGTTTATTGTGAACTTAAATTCTGAAAAAATTTAATGTTTAGAGTTAAAGATAAATAATATAACCATGTTGGTTTTTATTTTCCTAAGGAGATACAAATGAAAGCACAAAATAAACTGCGTGAACTAAACCTTAAAGAAATGAAAGCGGTTTCTGGTGGGATCGGCGTTAAATGGGGTGGAGTTAAAGGTGGTAACGGCGGTTATGTTCAATTCTTTATGGGTTCTAGACCTGGTAAAGGTTGATAATCAACCTATTTATAGCGCTAAATTATAAATATTGAATGACAAAACCGACCTTTATTACGGTCTCTATTAACCGGATAAAGGCGGTTTTATTTTTTATCAGGCAAAATACTCGCTGAATCTCTCCCTATCTGTTCTCAGGTATAAATATCGATTTCCCGCTTAACTTATCTTTTTAACCTGCATATGCGCTTGTAAACATCAGCCAGATATTGCGGGCAGCCAGGCCTCATCAGCGCGGAAAACTCAGCATATTTTTTTCTTTCTCCGGCAAAATATTTTTAACCGCGCTGATATCGTCATCTCTAAACACGATAGACACCTTTCCTAACGTGATCTCCCGTCTCTTGGTTTGCTGAGTGTATCTCAGCATCTAGTAGGATCCTCCTTTGGAGGGAACTTTCAGATATAAGCCATTACCATCACCATATTTTCTGGTTTGTCCTGACTTCAAGACTGCCTGAACGGTCTTAACGGTCAGTGACCCATCTCATTTCTCTTTCAAAAGCGCTACAACCCTTATGGTATAAGGATCCACATCTTTGGGAGGGGGAGTATGGCTATAATCCGGGGATTTCTTCTTGTAAAGAAAAATACGTCCCGATTTACCCCCCACTTGGCGGTAGTTTTTGATGGTTTTCAAGCGAACTGAGTAGACGATGTTTTTGATTAAATGCCCTTAAAAACAGGGCGTTATAGGATTTGATGGACTTGAATGGAAATTTTTCGATATTTTGGATCTGTTTATTGAATATGAATAAAAGGTATTAGGAATTAGCTTGTTAGTATGATTTTGTCTGTGGTTTCGGCGGTTTACTACCCGATGTACTATCCATAAATCAAATGTCCATCGTCACCAATAATTAGCATGGCAATAATGAAAGTTTCACTTGGTAGTAACCTCATTTACAGAGGTCAACGTATTATGATTAAATATTTATATTGTAAGTTCGCTAATCAAGAGTTATTCTCATATTTAATTAAGATGCTTTTTCAGGTGCTGTAGGCTATGCAGATAGTAATATATTAATGTACGTCTAAGGATGAATAATGACGCATGAGTGTAACGTCATCAATAATAATGTGAATGGCGTATTTTCTGATGAAGAAGCGATATTGGTTGACTTGGTTCGGTTGGGGGAAATTACCGCCATTACAATAGATTCGGTGATTTTTACCGAGAATGGATATAAACTTAATTCAGGAATTATAGGTCAATTATCACAATTTAAAGATGAAAAATTTACTTTTTTGCTTACCGAAGTCGTTTTTGAAGAAACAATAAAACATATAGCTGGTCTACATGAAAATCGAATTAAAAAAATTGAGAATCTTTTAAAAATAGCCTCTGACTATATTAGTGAAGATCTCTTAAATGAAGTTGAAGATGAAATTTTATCACTTTCTTCTCCTAAAAACATTGCCATGTATGAACTTAATCAATTC
This sequence comes from Brenneria goodwinii, assembly GCF_002291445.1. NCBI lineage: Bacteria > Pseudomonadati > Pseudomonadota > Gammaproteobacteria > Enterobacterales > Pectobacteriaceae > Brenneria > Brenneria goodwinii. The sequence continues at coordinate 4,454,466 of NZ_CP014137.1, forward strand.
ATGTTGTCAACAAATGCTGAGTTGGTCCTCAATGAGGAAACCTATGTCTCTGAAGTTACTGAGTTATATTTTTCATGTAAAGCTCCGTTCGCTCAAACAGGAAACAAAAAAAATGAGTTCCCAGACGCGATAGCTCTACTTAGCCTGCGTTCATGGGCTAAGGCAGGTAACGGTATTATTGTCGTCTCAAAGGATGATGATTGGGCTAGATTTTGTGCTGATTCACATAATGATAAATTGTATCATGTTAAAGATTTATCGACTGCACTTGCAATCATAAATGCCAGTAAGCTTGAAAGATATTCTATTGAGACGCAACGCTTAAATAAATTTCAGGAATATATTGCAAGTGAAGCCTTTCATAAGGATGTTATTGATGGTTTAAAATTTAAAGCAATTGAAAATATAACGCCGAAAGGACATGCTAATTATATATATGAAGCTGAATTGTCTGAAGTGGATGTGAAAGATTTTGCATTTACGGAAAATGATTCTTTTTCTCGAATTCGAGATGACGCTTTTTCTTTGGTTTATCTTTTTGACATTCAAGTCATTTTCTATTTTAAAGCGAATTTTTCATTTTTTGATGCAGTGAATAAAATAGAACTTGGAGAAAAGAATTATCATCGTAGCGAGTTATTTAATGCATCGCTTATCATAAAAGTAGAATCCCATAATATATCTGTTGAACCTCTTATTAAAAAAGATAGTGTTATTGATTTTGGCATCATTCATCCTGATTAATAACATATCAATTGAAGTCTGACTCAGAGTACTCATTGCTAACTTTTTCATGAAAGATAAACTGTTTTTTGATGTGTTGTTCTTATTATGTGTTTTTTTAAATTATAATTCCTGCACTATATCATGAAGTAAACAATGCTATATTGCAGTTTTTATTGTGAACGTATTATCATTAGGTAAGTTTAAATTATGGCTAAAAAACGTGACTTCATTTCCAATATAGCGCTGTTGAGCAGTATAATTCAAATTATAGCTTAATGACTTGCTTAGCCGGTACATATCACATATTTCGGCCGTATTATCATAAGAAACAATCCAAGGATAATTAAATTTATGCGATTGTAATTCGATCGAAATGGCTAGATGATCATCATGTTCGTAATAGTTTCGGTATAATCCTTTCTCTTTTAAATAATACGGAGGATCAAGATAAATTAACGAATATTTAGGTGGAAACTCGACACATCTTTTTAAGAGTGATAAGGAATCCTCACAATATACAGAAATATTTTTTGAATAAGATGCAATTTTCCTTATTCTAGATGCAATAACGTCTTTTTTTAAATCTTGCATCCAATTTATATGTGCCAGATTGTCCTTTACCACCAATAACTCCCGCTTTTAAAATACCAGAAGGTATTGAGCGGCCAACAAACGTTCCCAGTTTGTGCGTCATGATGACTTTCATCTTGAAAGGGTTACCAATGATCGCTGGTAACGGAAATGGTAACTTATATTTTTGCAAACGTTGCCGGGCCAATTTTGATGCCCAAGATGTCCCGGGCGTGGCGGTGGCAAACTTCCCGGATACTGCAATACTGTTCCTTCTCGCGTAGATTGCTGCTGCGGCCAAGTAGGTAGCAGTATCAAAAAAAGTGATATATCTCCTGTGCGCGGTATCGGAAAGGCGATATTTCATACAGACATGGTAAAAGCAAGACGGAGAACACCTATCCAACTGCCATCTTCGATTTTTCGAACTTTTAAAAACCCATGACCTAACAGGATTTCCTCAATTACATCGTCGCTATTGCCTTCAAATGCTGCTCTATTGAAGTGGAATGACAGTACTCCACTGACACATAGGCAATCAATACAAAAAATTAATCTGTGAAGGTCAGTTTCACCGCGTTTTCAGTTTTGGTTATGTATGCGCTTTTGTTTGAGTCTTCTTTCGCCCACCGCATACCAAACACAGGATCCTCAACTTGGCTGTACCCTAAAGAATTGAGGTAATCGGCCAACATAGTCTCATTTGTGTCTTTGCTGTACTCGATCTCATCAATCTGAGGCGCATTTCCATCTGTCGCTCTGAAATGGATGGTTGTATCGTCAGTTAAAAGCGGGGCGCCCTTAATCTCGTCTGGGGCGATCAGTTTATACGTTAACCAGTCAGAACGTGAGTAATCTGCGCTGTCGGTAAGAGCGATGGATGCAGTTTTGTAAGAACCGAATATCAGTGCAGCAATGACTACAACTGAAGCAATTTTAACAATTTTAGTCATCGGTAATCCTTCATTGGTTCCACAGCAATATTCATATGGATGCCTTCGTTGGTGATGACATTAACCGTACCGTCACTAAAGTTGTTATACGGTGTAATAGCTTTCATGAACTGAGGTAGTTCTCCGTATGTCGGTCTTACCGATTTATTTTTTTCCGGATCTGGGAAGAGCATCGGGCGGAATAATTTGTTTTTGTAATTACCGATCGCACCGTAGTGATCCCAGCGCTTTAGAGCGTTTTGCTTGCTGATTAAACGGAGTTGTGCGAAATAGTTCATAGGACGGACTACACGATAAAAACCTAAGAGGTCAGATACTAAATCTTCTGAGCTAAAACCGCTATCTGTAGTCCAGCTAAACGGAATAGATGCCTGTAGATTCTCAAATCGTAGTGCCGTGCGCATCATCATAGCGAGAGCTATGCTATGCCTAGTTGCTAGATCTCTGCCTTTCTTCACATTCCAACGTGCGTGAACACCTATGCCCAAATTTGTACATTGATTGTGAATAAACAATTTTGTAGTAGGGTTCAGATCGCTTTTCGCCAGCATCCATTTGGTCGAGAACAATGCGGATGTCATTGCCGGCAGCATGGCCAAGGTCGATCCATCCTAAAATTTCAGAGTAAACAAGCCCGTATGTAGCCGTCAATACATCTGAAAGCTCTATCAAATCCCCTCTTTTGCTCATTAATCTTCCCTCTGCATAATCTAAAATCGCGTAATTGTACGATTGAGAATAGTGCTGATGAAAAAAGATAGGTGATGTCGCGGAAACCTTAAGGCACCTTCGGGTGCCTTTCAGACTGAGTGAGACAACACGAGATCGCGTGAAACGTTATTCGATATTCTGGATTTGTTTGTTGAATATGAATAAAAGGTATTAGAAATTAGCTTGTTAGTATCATTTTGTCTGTGGTTGCGGCGGTTTACTACCCGATGTACTACCCGTTTGGGTTAGGATATTTATAGGCCTGTAGAGTCGTTATCTGGCTTCATAGGTTAAGGAATGTAACTGGCTGTTTGGCTCCAATTCGCTCTGATCGTTGGGTCAGTGCCCAGGCTGTGTGAAAACGTTTTTTTGATCGCAGAGACTGCCAAAAACCGCGCTCATACGTGAAATCCGGCTCTACTAAAACCAGTCGATCAATTTCAGATTTTGCGTAGACGCGCGCATTTCAGTTGTAGAAATTTTTATTGAACCACTGGCTAAAATCACAAAAATAGCCAATGAGTTAAAATTTGCACAACTCGTGCCTGTCTGTATAGATTTTTTCGATTGACACATCATCAGACTCAGAGGAAAACATTGAGATATAGGCAAATAAACGTTAGCTTGGTATTATTGCAAACCTACACCTGCTGGGTGCGTTAGTTTCCTAATTTTAGAATTAAGGTCAAGCATTCATTATGGATAATCCAAATTTTCATATCGAAGAATTCCTTCAATATTACTACTCGTTTGGACAAGAACCAGGTTATGCGGTTTTATTAAAAGGTAAATGGGGGACTGGCAAGACATGGTTTATTAATCAGACGCTGAAAGTTCATGAGCAACAAGGTGGCAAACACCTTTATGTAAGCCTATATGGTGTCACTTCTTTTGATGAAATAGAAGATGAATTTTTTAAACAGTTGCATCCATTACTTTCTTCAAAAAGTATGGCTTTGGCGGGTAAAATAGCTAAAGGATTAATAAAAGCCACACTAAAAATTGATTTAAATGGTGATGGTAAAATGGATGGTAGTGTTTCTGCACAAGTACCAGAGTTAGGTCTGCCTAAATATCTCACAAATACATCTGGTTTTGTAATAGTATTCGATGACCTTGAGAGAGCGTCTATAAAATTAGAAAATTTACTTGGGTATATAAACCACTACGTAGAGCACCAAGGTTATAAAGTAATAATAGTGGCAAACGAAGAAGAGATATTGACTCTGCAAGAAAAAAATGAAGACTTTAAGCACTCATACAGAAGAATTAAAGAAAAGCTTGTTGGTAAAACCTTTGAGATAAACCCTAACTTAAAGGGGGCGTTATTAAACTTTATCTCTGAGATAAAAAATTGCGATGCAAAATCTCTCTATGAAAAAAATATCGATGTTATATCGGAGATTTATGAAAACTCAGAATACCAAAATCTAAGACATTTAAAACAATCTCTTTGGGATTTTGAAAGGTTTTTGAGATTTGTCAGCAAGGATGCGCTATCGAAAAATGATTTATTAGACCATTTAATGAAAATATTCCTCATTCTTTCATTCGAGATAAAAAGTGGAGAAATCCTCCCCAAAGATATATCTCGATTTAAGAGTGACTACTTTTCAAGCATTCTTGAACTCGGGTCAAAAAATAAAGAAGATACACCGTATCAAAAAGTAAGTAAGAAATACAACAACATAAATCTTAGAAATCTTTTGATTGAGGAATCAATATGGATTGATTTCTTTGATAAAGGCTGTTGTTCGATAGAAAAAGTACAGGAATCACTTGAAAAATCTGAATACTACCTCTCAGAAAACACTCCCAACTGGGTGAGGTTATGGCATTCAATGGATTTAAGTGATGAAGAGTTTGATGCTGCTCTTGAGTCTGTGGAAAAAGATTTTTACGAAAAGGTATTTTCGGAATTAGGTGTAATCAGGCATGTGGCTGGGACTTTTCTTTGGCTTTCAAAAATAGGATTAATTAAAAAAGCTAAACGAGAAATATTAGAGTTTTCCTGTGCTTATATTGATCACCTTAAAGATCGTGGACAACTTAATACAGATACTTTTAATAGACCTAGATTCAGAGAGCACGAATCATGGGGCGGCCTTGGTTTTCATGAAAGTGAATCTGAAGAATTCATAGAATTAACTAAATACATAGAAAAACTGAGCGAGCAGGCCGTAATTGAAGATTATCCTAAAGCTGGAAGTGAATTACTTCGCCTTATAGATAAAGATCCTGATTCATTCTATAATAAGGTAGTTCTTTGCAACAGTCCAGATAATATTTACTACAAAACACCAATATTCCAATATATTGATAAAAATAGTTTTGTAAGTTCATTCGTAAGCGCTAGGCCAAGTTCAAGAAACATTGTTTGCTATGCCTTCTCTGAAAGGTATAAATTCGATGAATTTAATTCATTACTTGCTCCTGAACTAGACTGGCTAATAAATGTTATTAATCTACTAGAGGAAAAAAGACAGTTACTTGAAGGGAAAATTAGTGGTTATCAGATTCAATCCTATATTAACAATTATTTTAGACCTGCTATGGAAAGACTAGAAAAATATGAAGCTAACAAGAAAAGTTAGTCGAATTGTTAAAGCTACTGCTACTTTGGGCATTAGAGTAAAGAATTTATCTTGAGGTTAAAACGGCTAAAGATATTAAATAATTATTAAATATGTAGATCCTATGTGCCTACTACAAGATCGGAAGCAATTGCATTTGGATAAGTCTATCGCCTGAAATGGATCATTATTCGGTAATTTACAAAATTTTTCATCATACTGTTTGTGGACTCCAGCGCTCCTGAACGGATTTCTATGGAATGGAAATCCGTTCAGGAGCCAACAAGCGTAGCGCGTTAGCCGCTTGATATACGGATTTTGGCGCAGTAAATTGTCAGTGTTACACCGGTGCTGCAAGCAGCACTCCCATGTTGCCACGACCTTCAAGGCAACGCTCAGGCCCAACCTGTGTGGTCAACTCCCAACCCGCCCCGCTACCGGTTTGCGGGTGATCGCTGCGGCGATGGTAGCTACCTTATCCCAACGCCTTAGGGCTGCATCCTGTTTATTTTTCGTGAAGCAACTGTTCTGCCGTTGTTCGCACACTCACTGATGCGTACCACCCCTATAGCTGGCGCAGCCATCTGCCCTTTTGCTGCCTCAGCGAATGCATCCATGAGGCAGCGGCGTCACTTCATACGGCGCAAAGCCGTTGCAAGTGACGCCGCGAACGATCTCTGCGCCAGCCCTTACGCCACAGCGCTTTCCGGCGTGCCCTGTCATCTGACGCACATTTTCTGCGTCAATTCTCATCAACCCACTTATCAGAGGAGGACTGAACCGATACCTGAGGCAGGCTTTCAGCCTGAGGGGATTACCCTGCTGATGCAGGCGGCTGCACCGAGTGCATAACCGATATCTCCGTCATACCTCAACCACTGCCGCTCCGGCGCGCAGGTATTGTTCAGTGCGGCACGGTTTCCCCGTGTCGTAAATCGCCGTGCGCCGGAGAACAGAGGTTATTGAGGATGAGGGGATAGCATATGTCACGATTAAGCCGGGAGATGCAAACGCTAGTCCGACAGGCTGGCGGCAGCCATACCCGGTTTCAGCAACCGGTAAGCCAGCTCACTGGTGTCGATGGATTTAGGGCATGGAGACGGGCGCGGGCGGTATGTGCAGCAGGTCTACGGCAGAACGGCGTAGGCCCTTTCCCCTAGCTGGCCCATCAGTTCACGTTCTTCAGGTAACCCCGCCAGCCAGGGAAAAAGATCAGATTGGCACTGAAATGGGGAATTAAGTGTTACCTATGTGGTACTGGTGGGGGAACCCGGCCCAAAAAAACCGGGTTCCCCCACTATCCACGTATATAGCGGAGTCAGGTGGGGAGAATGACCAAAAACCGCATGCTGACGGGGTTGAATGCCAGATCGCCGTTTTCTGGTGGGGGAAAACACGATCCGTCTGCAAGTCGGGTGAAAATGGGGGAAGTCAGGCGGATTTTTTTCTGATCTGCTTGTGGCGTTCAATCAGGTTGCCTTCTTCATCGAAGTAGCGGCTCGGCCAGATCTCCGACGGATGAATACCTAATGCCTCCGCGATCAGAAATTCGCCTTTCGGCCACGGGCGGGTAAGCACGTTCGCCAGCGTTGAAGAGCTTAATCCTGCCTGCCGGGATACCGCTGCCATCGTTATCTTTTTCTTGTGTAACGAGGCAATTATGTCTGCCGGATGCATATCAATTTTGTTAGTCATGCTCCCTCCTTGATCGTAGAGACAGAATAATTTTTCAACATCAATACTAAGTAATACTTAGTACATTTTCAACAGGCAGACATGAAAATCACCGCTGGTTATCCAGTCGGTCGGGATTCTCATGCTGCCATATCGTTTGAAGGAAGCCAGATTAAAAGCCGGTTTATCGCAGCAGCAGCTTGGTGTGCTCGCCGGTATCGATGAGGCGACGGCCAGCGCACGGATGAATCAATATGAGCGCGGCGTGCATACTCCTGATTTTGAACTGGTGTGCAGGTTAGCCGCTGTGTTGAATACCCCTGCCAGTTATTTTTACACCGTTGAAGATGATTTAGCGGAAATCATCCTTACTTACGCCCGCCAGAAAAATACCGACGCTTTTTAAATCTCCCTCTTTCTGGATTTAAGCAATAAAAACGAGTAGTTGAGAAAGCATCACTAAGTAATGCTTAGTATATTTTCAATAGGTTAGCGTGAAAACTACGGCTTACATATCGTGTAAGTCGGGATCCTCATGCTGCCACATCGTTTAAAAGAAGCCAGACTAAGAGCGGGCCTGTCGCAACAGCGGCTTGGGGTTCTGGCGGGTATTGATGAAGCCACGGCCAGCGCGCGGATGAACCAATATGAGCGCGGTGTGCATACGCCTGATTTTGATCTTGCCTGCCGACTGGCGGCGGTGCTTGATGTTCCTGCCTGCTATTTTTATACCGTCGAAGACGATCTTGCCGAAATCATTCTGAATTATCACCCTACGAAAAAATAGCGCTTGTCTGCGTTATTGCTCTGTTCGTTCGAAGTGCTGTGCCGCTCGTTGTTCTCAATAATCGGCTTAACGAGCTCTGCCAGTTTACAATGCGCTTCCCGCCGTTCCTCAAAGTAATCATACCGATCATAAATGCCTTCAACGCCTTTCAGCTTATGATTAAGGCACCGTTCGGCGACATAACCCGGAACGCCTAACGCGGCCAGCAGGCTGCGGCAGGTGCGGCGCAGGTCGTGTACGGTGAACGGTTCAAGTTCACCCATGCGGTTGGGCGGTTGAATTTTCCTTCCCGGTTCGCGGCCGAAAAGTTTGGCGATCGCCCGGTTGAGGGTATCGCTGCCCATATGCGGCGAACCGCTGGCCCGGCGGTTGGGGAATACATATGCTGAACCGTAGGCGCGTATCTTCAATTCCCGCAGCCATTCCAGCGTCAGCGGGGGTAGGGGAATCACAATGGCGACGCCCGATTTGCTCCTTGTCGCAGGCAGTTCCCACGTTGCGTCTTCGAGGGAAAATTCATCCCATTGGGCTTCGGTCAGTTCGCTTTTGCGTACGCCAAGCACGATCAGTAATGCGCAAGCCAGATAGTTATCGCGAGTGAAGCTGTCGCTCTGGTTGCGGAATACCTGAAAAACCTGCGTCAACTCTTCCAGACTCAACGCCCGATCGCGGCTTTTTTCAATGCCGCCCGCATCATCCACCTTGAACGCCGCCGCCGGGTTATGGACGAGAAGCCCAAGTTTTATGCCGTGATTAAACAGTTGTTTCAGGTACATCAGCGCATCGTTGGCGGTGCAGGGTCTGCCGCTGGCGGTGATTTGCTGGATGATGGCGCGTATGTCCAGCGGTGTGACCTTGCCTAACGCCAGCTCGCCAATGTGTGGCGCGATCTCTCTGGCGAAGATCCGCTGTGGGATATGCGGGTGCTTAAGGCGTCGCGCCAAATCCTGTTTCCAGTCGTTAAACAGATCGTTGACGGTATGGATTCTGGCGGGGCGATTGTGTTTACGTTCGGCTATGGGATCGTCGCCTTTTCTGACCTTCCTGCGGGCGTCTTCGGTCTGAGAGCGGGCTTCCGCCAGCGACAGATCGGACGATTTGCCCAGCGTGAGCGAACGGCGTTTGGCATTCAGGGTATAGCGCAGCATCCAGTAAGGTTCGCCGCGCTGCGGCAGCATCAGATACAGCCCCTGACCGTCGCTGTATCGTCCGGGACGGCTTGCTTTCAGGATGGACTGTATGGTTTTAACGGTCAGATTTCCCATGCCCTGCCTCCCTAAGGTATCCCGCCAGCGCCCGTCAATCGTGGCCTGCGCGAAAAAGTGGGTAGTACATAGGTTATAAAACGAACATTTTGGCTTGTAAAGCGATTGTACTACCCAATGTACTACCCGTTTGGCAGTGGATTTCGGTGGATTCGGGTAGCACGCAGTAGACGTTGATGGCAACAAAAACGCCCTGAAAACAGGGCGTTGTGGCAGTCGGTGGAACAGGGTGGACGTTACTCGATATTCTGGATTTGTTCCCGCATTTGTTCGATAAGCACTTTCAGTTCGATGGCGGAGGTGGTGACGTCGGCGTTGATGGATTTGGACGCCAGCGTGTTCGATTCGCGGTTGAATTCCTGCATCATAAAATCCAGGCGGCGGCCCACGGCTTCCTCTTTCTTTAGGATTTTATAGGTTTCCGCCACGTGGGCTTCCAGGCGATCGAGCTCTTCCGCGACGTCGATGCGCTGAGCCATGATGACCAGTTCCTGCTCCAGCCGGTTGTTTTCCAACTGAACCTGCGCGTCTTCCAGCTTGCTGAGCAGCCGTTCGCGTTGCCATTGCAGGATGTTCGGCATCTGCGCGCGGACTTTGGCGACTTCGGCGCTGACGCCGGCCAGCCGTTGTTCAATCAGCGCTTTTAAGGCATTGCCTTCGCTTTCCCGCGCGCTGATGAAATCATCCAGCGTGCGGTCTAATGCTTGTAACAACTCGGCGCTGATGGCATCCAAATCCTGCTCTTCCGCCGCCATCACGCCGGGCCAGCGCAGGATATCGACCGGGTTGATTTCCCCTTCATCGCTTTGCATTTTTACCCAGTTGGCGGCGTTAACCAGTTGTTTAGCCAGGTTTTCATTCAGAATCAGCGAGCTTTGCGCCCGTGGATCCAGATCAAAACGCAGGTTGCATTCAATTTTACCGCGGGTCAGGCGGGCGCGGATGCGATCGCGGATAACTGGCTCTAGACTGCGGAACTGTTCTGGCAAACGGATGTAGGTTTCCAGATAGCGCTGGTTAACTGAACGCAGTTCCCAAGCTGCGCTGCCCCAGTCACCCTTGACTTCTCGTCGGGCGTAAGCGGTCATACTGCGAATCATTGGTGCATACCTGTAAAGCGAATGATGAGGGGGATTATAACGTTGTGTCTCCGGGCAGGGTAGAACAAAATCGACGGGCAGGCCGTCGGGCCGCCTGAAAGCGGGGCTTGATGCTATCGATGTCAGTGCGGGTTATGCCGCGTGCAATAGCGCTTCGTTCTGTTTGGCGATCTCCTGGCATTTGCTTTTCATCATCTGTTTTAGCTGCAATGTCGCCCGCGACTGCGGATTATCCCGGCGGCTAATCAGCGTCACTTCGAACGGTAAGGGCTGGTCGATAGGAACGATTTTAAGCAGGTCGGCATAACGACAGGCGGTAAAAAGATCGACTACACCGACGCCGCCGCCGGCCAATACCATATCGGCAATCACCGAGTAGGTCTTGATGTACAGCGAGGCCGCCGGTTTCAGGTTCCGATCGCGTAACGCCCGGTGTAATACCTGGCCGAGCGGATCCTGATGCTGCATCATCAACAGATTATTGGCGCACAGCCATTCGAGCGAAACGGGACCGTTCACCGGGCTGTCTTTCGGCAACAACGCCACCATGGAAGATTGAAACAACGGTTCCGCCAGCAATGCCGCAGGCACCTGCTGACCGAAAACCAGGGCGAAATCCAACTGATCTTGCAGAATATTCAGGCAAAGGGTGCTGAAGTGCTCCGTGACCAGCTCCACATCGATCCGCGTTTCCTGTTTATGAAATTCCACCAGCGCAGGTGCGACAATCATCTGCCCGAAAGCATGTGCGGCGCCAAGACGGACGGATTGCTCTTTGCCGGTTTTGATCTGTTCGGTCAAGGAGCTGATCGTTTGCAAATGTTTGAACAACTCCTGAACTTTGGGGATCAGGCGGCGGCCCTCTTTCGTGGCGATCATGCCTTGCGTATGCCGTTCAAACAGCGCGAAGCCAAGCTGTTGCTCAGCGTGATTAAGCACCCGGCTGACATTAGGCTGGGAAACATTCAGCAAACGGGCGGCGCCGCTGATGGTTCCCGCCTGCACGATAGCCTGAAAAATTTCGATGTGTCGTAAACGCATGGGAGTACGCCCTGTGTATCTTTTGGGTGGTGGTTGTGCCGTCAGGCACAACGTTGTCGGCAATATATATGCAATATCCACGCCATACAGCAGGGGTCATACTCCCTTTGCGGTGCTGAATTTTAAACTAGGCTCCCCAGGTGGTTTCCAGCACGCGCAGCCAGTTGCCGTAGCAAATCTTTTCCAGCAACGGGCGATCGTAGCCCCGTTGCGCCAGCGCATTGACCAGCCGCGGCAGCCCGGCGACATCGGCCAGATCCGGCGGGACGGTGGTGCCGTCGAAGTCCGAACCTAAACCGACGCCGTCTTCGCCCAGTTTGGTCAGCAGATAATCAACATGGCGAACGATCTCTTCCACCGTCGCATTAGGATCTTTTTTCCCATCTTCGCGCAGGAACATGGTGCCGAAGTTCACGCCGACAAAGCCATGGCTTTCCCGAATAGCGGCCAGTTGGCTGTCCGTCAGGTTACGCGATTGGGCGCAGAGCGCGTGCGCGTTGGAATGACTGGCGACCAGCGGGGCGTCGGTGATGTCGGCGGTTTGCCAGAAGCCTTTTTCATCCATATGCGAGAGATCCACCATAATGCGCTTGGCGTTGCAGGCCCGCACCAGGCGTTTCCCCGCTTCCGTCAGCCCGTCTCCGGTATCCGGCGTTGAGGGGAAACGGAACGGCACGCCCTGACCAAAAATATTCGGGCGGCTCCATACCGGCCCCAGCGTGCGCAAGCCGGCCGCGTGCAAGATATCCAGCAGTTCCAGATCGGGATCGATCGCTTCGGCGCCTTCGATATGCATCACCATGGCCAGCACGCCCTCGGTCATACACTGGCGGATATCCGCCGCGCTACGGCAGATTTTGGCCTGCCCGGCGGATTCCGCCTCAATGCGCAGCAGGGTGGAAATCAATGAAAACGTTACCTCTCTGGCGTTTTCCATCGTCGGCGTGGCGTGGGGAACAAACAGCCCTCCGCTTTCTGGTACAGATTTTGCTGCTGCCTTGGGCGAAGGAACATAGGCGGCAAACAAACCGCCGGCAAAACGGCCCTGCCGGATGCGGGGCAGGTCGATCTGGCCTGCCGCCGGACCGTTTAGAAAGGCCTCCGCCGGGTTAGCCCGGTGAGAAGACCAAAGACGCAGGAGTACGTCATTATGTCCGTCGAAAACAGGGATTGGTTCACTGATGGGTAGCTGATTGTCTGGCATAGTCACAAGTACCGGCTCTGGATGCGATGTAATGGGGCGTTGGTTTGTTCCATTTTGGTGCTAATGCACCAAAATGGAGAACCGCCGCTAAGGAAAAAAATCACGCCTTAGTTCATTCATTTTAAGCCCGCCTTGTTTGTCGATGTCAAGACGAAAATATGAAATAAAAAACAAAAAATTATTTAATATCAACAGGTTGAGGTGTTTATGATTACCAGGAGACATTTTCTTGCCGGATGCGGCGCCGTACCATTCCTTTCCTATCTGAATCTTCACTCTGCGTTTGCCGCCACCCCGCCCACCATGTTGGTGATGGCGATACAACTGGATAACATGACCAGTCTCGATCCGCATGAAAGTTTTGAGTCTGTCGGTTCTGAAATCGCCGGTAACCTTTATCAGCGTTTGGTGATGCCGAATCCGGAGAAACCGAGCGAAGTGAAGGGCGAGTTGGCGACCAGTTGGGAAGTGAGCAACGAGGGAAAAACCTTTACGTTCCACCTCGATCCCAACGCCAAATTCTCCGACGGCAGCGCGGTAACGGCGGAAGACGCGGCGTTTTCATTGCAGCGCGCGGTCAAGCTGGATAAAAGCCCGGCGTTTATCATTAACCAGTTCGGTTTCACCAAGGATAACGTTGAGCAGCACGTTGCCGCGCCGGACGCTCATACGCTGGTGATTAATCTGGACCAGCCCGCGGCGGAAACTTTCCTGCTGTATTGTCTGTCGGCGCCGGTGGGCAGCATTGTGCAGAAGAAAACGGCGTTGGCCAATCAGCAGGGGGACGATCTGGGCAACGCCTGGGTGAAACAGCACAGCGCCGGTTCGGGGCCGTTTACCCTGCGCGCATGGAAAGCCAGCGAGAGCGTGATCCTGGAGAAAAATTCCCATTACCCGACCGACAGCAAAATTCAGCGCATCATCATGAAGCATATTGTCGATCCGTCCGCCCAGTTGCTGATGTTGCAGAAAGGGGACGTCGATATCGCCCGCGATCTGACCAGCGAACAGCTGCGCCCGATTCTGAACGACGACAATTACCATGTTATTCGCAAGGATGTCTCCACCATTATGCTGATGTCCTGCAACACCACCAATGAACTGCTGAAAAAACCGCAGGTCTGGCAGGCGCTGAAGTGGGCGGTGGATTATGAAGGCATCCAGAAAAACATCATTCCGCTGACGCACCGCGTGCATCAAAGTTTTCTGCCCGGCGGGTTCCCGGCCGCGCTGGACGATACCCCGTTCCACCAGGATATCGCCAAGGCTAAAGCCCTGCTGGCGGAAGCGGGTTACCCGGACGGCTTCGAGATCACCCTCGATCACTACTCCGCCCAGCCTTATCCCGATATCGCCCAGGCGATCCAGACGCAACTGGGGGCTATCGGCATCAAAGTCAGGCTGATTTCGTCGGAGAACCGTCAGGTATTGACCAAAATGCGCGCCCGTCAGCATCAGTTGGCCATTACCGCCTGGGGCGCGGACTATTTCGATCCCAACTCCAATACCGAAACCTTCTGCGTAAACACCGATAACAGCGAAAATGCCCGTAACCGCACGCTGGCATGGCGTTGCGGCTGGTCAGACGAGAAGTTCAATACGCTGACCGAGCAGGCGCTGCATGAAAGCGATGCGGATAAGCGTATTGCGCTGTATGAAACCATCCAGCGTGAACACCGGGAACACAGCCCGTTTATTATGCTGATGCAGAATACGCTGCCGATTGCCTGCCGTAAGAATATCAGTGGCGTCAACATGACGGTACTGCGTGATAGTGCTTATGATCAGGTGAAAAAAGCGTAATGTCGGTATTCAAACGTTTCCTCAGTACGCTGGGGAGCTTGATTCTGACGCTGTTCGGCCTGTCGGTGCTGACATTCTTCATCGGTCGGGTCATGCCGACCGATCCGGTGTTGGCGGTGGTTGGCGACAACGCGCCGGAATCAGTCGTGGCGCGCGTGCGTCAGGAAATGGGGCTGGACCAGCCGTTATGGGTACAGTTTATTCGTTACCTGCACCAACTGCTGCAAGGCGACCTGGGTAATTCGGTACTAACGTCCAACCCGGTGATAACGGATATCGCGCGCTTTTTCCCCGCCACGCTGGAACTGGCGACCGCCGCGATTATTATCGCCGCGCTGGTCGGCATTCCGCTCGGCGTATGGGCGGCGGTGCGTCAGGGCTCCTGGATCGATCAAACCATCCGGGTGGTCTGCCTGGCCGGACATTCTCTGCCGGTGTTTGTGCTGGCGCTGCTCAGCCTGCTGATTTTCTATGCGGTGCTGGGCATCGCGCCGGGGCCGGGGCGTCAGGACATTATTTTCCAGGACATGGTGCCGCAGGTGACCGGGCTGTTGACGGTGGATTCCCTGCTGGCCGGCGATTACGACGCCTTTAAGGACGCCGTCGCCCATATGGCGCAGCCGGTGCTGATACTGGCGTATTTCAGCATGGCCTATATCACGCGCATGACGCGCACCTTTATGCTCAATGCGCTGAGCGGTGAATTCGTCATTACCGCGCGGGCTAAAGGGTTGTCATCACGCCGCGTCATCTGGCGTCACGCCTTCCCGACGGTGGCGGTGCAACTGGTGACGGTGCTGGCGCTGACCTATGCCGGTTTGCTGGAAGGCGCGGTGGTGACGGAGAACGTCTTCTCCTGGCCGGGTCTGGGGCAATACCTCACCACGGCGTTGATGAACGCCGATATGAACCCGGTGGTTGGCACCACGCTGTTAGTCGGCACGCTGTACGTCTTGCTGAATCTTTGTGCCGATATTCTCTACCGACTTTGGGATCCCCGCGTAAAATGATTTTTCCTGTATCACGAGCTTGGTTGCTCGACGAAACGCCCGTAACACGCCGCCAGGCAGTATGGGGCCGGCGCTACCGGCTGTGGCTGGGATTACGGGCCAATCCGATGGCGATGATGGGGCTGGTCGTTATTTTGTCCGTGCTGCTGTTGTCGCTGGCGGCGCCGTTATTAACCTCTTTCAACCCGGGTTTTCAGGATCTGGCTAACCGGCTGGCGCCGCCTTCCGCCAAGCACTGGCTAGGCACGGATGAACTGGGGCGCGATATCTACACCCGCATCCTGTACGGCGGCCGTACCACGCTGGGTATGGTGATTGCCGTTGTGGCGCTCACCGCGCCTATCGGTTTGCTGGTGGGCTGTGTCGCCGGTTACGCCGGCGGGCTGCTGGATAAGATTCTGATGCGCGTGACGGATATCTTTCTGTCATTTCCGCGCCTGATTCTGGCGCTGGCCTTCGTGGCGGCGTTAAAGCCCGGCGTGGAAAGCGCCATTCTGGCGATCGCCCTTACTTCCTGGCCGCCGTATGCCCGGCTGGCGCGGGCGGAAACCATGCAGTTCCGCCACAGCGACTTCATTGCCGCCAATCGCCTGACCGGGGCGACGCCAATGCGCATTATTCTGCGCCATATCATGCCGTTGTGCGTACCCAGCCTGATCGTGCGCATCACGCTGGATATGAGTTCGATCATCATCACGGCGGCCAGCCTGGGCTTTCTGGGCATGGGGGCGCAGCCGCCGTCGCCGGAATGGGGAACGATGATCGCCACCGCGCGGCGTTTCCTGTTTACCGAATGGTGGGTGCCGCTGATGCCCTGTGTGGCGATCTTCCTGACTTCGCTGGCGTTTAACTTTTTAGGTGACGGTCTGCGTGACGTACTGGATCCAAAGGAGCGTTAAATGCTGGTGGAAATTGAAAATCTTCGCATCACGTTTACCAGCCGGAGCGAAAGATCCGAGGCGGTGCGCGGCGTTTCTCTGAGCATTGGTAAAGAGAAGTTCGCCATCGTCGGGGAGAGCGGCTCCGGCAAATCGCTGACCGCCCGCAGTCTGATGCAGTTACTGCCGGGCAACGCGCAGATCCAGGCGGATAAGCTCAGCTTTGACGGTATCGATCTGCGCGGCGCCAATGAAAAAACCATGCGCCGGATCCGCGGTAAGCGCGTCGGATTCATTTTGCAGGATCCGAAATACTCTCTGAATCCGGTGATGACCATCGGCCAGCAGATTGCCGAAGCCTGGCGGGAGCACAAAGGCGGCAGTAAACGGGCGGCGATGGCGGCGGCTATCGAACTGTTGGAACAGGTGCGTATTCGGGATCCGGAACAGGTCGCCGCCCGCTATCCGCATGAGGTGTCGGGCGGGATGGGGCAGCGGGCGATGATCGCCATGATGCTGGCGCCCGATCCGGAACTGCTGATCGCCGATGAACCGACCAGCGCGCTGGATGCCACCGTACAGGCTGATATTCTTAAGCTGATTGACGATCTGGTTTCCCAGCGGGGAATGGGGCTGATTCTGATCAGTCACGACCTGCCGCTGGTATCGCATTTCTGCGATCGGGTGGCGGTGATGTATGCCGGCCGGATTGTCGAAATGCTGGCCGCCAGCGAACTGCATCAGGCCCAGCACCCTTATACTCAGGGATTGCTGGCATGTCTTCCCTCTCTGAAACATCCGCGGGATCGGCTTCCGGTGATGAAACGTGATGCGGCCTGGAAAAACTGATGATTATACTTGATAACTTACGTATTTCATTCGGCTCGACCGCCGTGGTGAAAGGCGTCTCTTTTGAGGTGGAAAGCGGCGCCAGTTTTGGCATTGTTGGTGAAAGCGGTTCGGGAAAATCGACGATTTTGCGCGCGCTGGCCGGGCTTAACCATGACTGGCAGGGCAGCATGCTGTTCGGCGGCATGGCGCTGTCGGCCCACCGCGGCCGCGATTTCTTTCGTCAGGTGCAGATGGTGTTTCAGGATCCCTACGGTTCCCTGCATCCCCGCCAGACGATCGACCGTATTTTGCAAGAGCCTCTGCTGGTGCATCACATCGATCGCGCGGAGCAGCGTATTGCTCAGGCGCTTGACGACGTGGGGCTACCGTCAACGGTGCGTTTTCGTTTCCCTCATCAGCTGTCCGGCGGCCAGCGTCAGCGTGTCGCCATCGCGCGGGCGCTGATCGCCGAACCGGAGGTGCTGCTGCTGGATGAACCGACTTCCGCTCTGGATGTGTCGGTACAGGCGGAAATTCTCAATCTATTGATGGATATCCGTCAGGAGCGCAAACTCACCTATCTGATGGTGAGTCACAATCTGGCGGTGGTCACCCATTTGTGCGAGCAGGTCGGCGTGATGCAGCACGGCGAAATGGTCGAGATACTGAGCGCCGAGGATTTACGCGCGGGCCGCATGCGGCACCCGCACACCACAGAACTTTATGCGTTAAGTATGGCGTTAGAGGAGCCCGCATGACATTGAACTGGAAACGGGCGACCGAGGTCGCCCAATCAATAACCGAATGCTGGGATCACAAGCATCAACCCGGCGGCGCGATTGTGCTGTTTGACCGCGAACAGATCCAGGCCGCCTGCTGCGGCGGGCTGGCGGATCTGGCGCAAGGTACGCCATTCAGCACCAGCAGCGTGGTGCGTTTTGCGTCGGTCACCAAGCATCTGTTCGCGGCGATGGTGACCGGGCCGATGGCCGGCAAAATTTCACTGACGGATACGCTGGCGCAGCATCTTCCGCAACTGACCGGCGCGAATGGCCGGGTTAGCGTGGGGCAGGCGCTGGATATGACCGCGGGTCTGGACGATATTCGTGAAACGCTGTCCCTTTTGGGATTATCGGTTTACAACGCGACGCAGGCCGCCGATTTGCTTCAGTTTGAGGCCGATATGGGGGAATTGAACTATCCGGCCGGCAGTGAAATTTCCTATTCCAATACTGGTTATCGGCTGGTGGAAGAGGCGTTGAAAGCCAAAGGCATCCTGTTTGCCGATCTGCTGCAACAGTACGTTTGCGAGCCGCTGAATATTCGCCTGTACGCGCCGGAAACCTGGTTTGATATCGTTCCCGGTCTGGTGCCCGGCTACTGGCAGGGGAAAAGCGGCTGGCAGTTGGCCAGCGCCGGCCTGCATTTGTCCGCGTCCGGCAGCGTGGCCGGCAGCGTGCGCGATCTGAGCGTCTGGCTACAAACGCTGCTGCGCGATGATGGGCCGGGAGCCGGCGTTCTGGCCCGGCTTTCCGCGCCGCGCCGGTTAGCGGATGGACGCACCACCGGGTATGGGCTGGGCATCGCCCGCACGCAGCTTGGCGACGCGCATCTGGTCGGGCACGGCGGTTCCCATGCCGGCTATAAAACCTATTTCCTGCTCGATCCACAGCAGGGAGCGGGGGTGGCGCTGGTGGCAAACCGGGAAGACGTCGCCACCTATGATAGCGCGCTGTACATTATGGCCGCTCTGCTGGAGCAGCCGTTGCCGCAGCCGGGACATGCGTTGACCAGCGGTCTGTATGCTTCCGACAGCGGCAGCGATTGGCTGGAGATTAGCGGCAATACCGCCTGCTGGCTGGGGGCGGGCGATACGCTGTACCGCGATCGCGATCCGGCGCAAGCGGTATCGCTTTCCAGCCATATGCCGATGCGGCTGCGGCAGAACGGGGCGGCGATAGAAGGGGAGATTGGTCATGTGCCCCGTCGTTTCCTGCCGGTAGAAGCGGATGACAGCATTGAGCAGGCGCAAGGGCGCTGGTTCTACCCGCAGTGGCGCAGCGAACTGGTGATTACGGGCGACCGGCTGGTGATGGGGATTGGCCCGGCGGCCATTACCGCATCGCTGATTTCTCTGGGTAAAGGCCGCCTGCTGGCAACGGCGCAGGATGGTCCGTGGGAAAAACGTTTTGCCATCCAGCTCGAGGGCGACGGTATGAGGCTATTGCTGAACCGCAGCCGGATCGTGAGATATCGGCGCTGAAGGGACTCGCGGGGCCGCTGGTTTTCGCAGGCTCCGTCGTCCCCACGGTAGTAAGCGGGAACCTGCTTTCGCTGGCGGCGTCGAGTATGAGAGATTTCCGGTTACCCGTTAGTCCTTCGGGCCGCCGCAAGCGGCGTTCAAAAACATTCCCGATGTTTTTATGCGCGGGAATGACGGATGAGAGCGACTACCTTAGATGCCGGCATCCGGCGTAATGTCGTCGGATAATTGAGCCATCTCTTCATCGGAAAGCTGGGTGATTTGCTGGATCTGCTCGCGGGCCATACCGGTCAACAGTAGCTGGCGGGCGATCTGCCGCGCGCTGGTTTTCATCCCTTGTTCTATTCCTTTCTCAATACCGCTCTGAATTCCTTTCTCAAACCCAATCTGTTCCAACTGTTGTGCAATCGTCATTATCTCCTCCCGATCCGTTGATAGCGGCGCTGACACTCTCTCGATAAAGTCGGCTGGTCTGGATGTATTGCCGGTTTGCGCAATATAAAACAGCAATGCCCGTTTCTGCGTCAGCGGCACCTGCCAGCGCTCAAATAATAACCCGATATCTCGCGCCAGTTCCAGCATATCCCGCGTGCGGATATGTTTTTGCACCAGCTCCAGCAGCGCCGCCCGCCGATGGGTTTTGATCTCATCATCAGGGATAACGGTCAAGTCCACCAGTGGAAAGGCTTTTGCGTACAGTTGTTGCGCCAATGATGGGTCGGCAAAGCTATCCAGCCAGCACAGGCTGTACGGATACGGGCTGCGTCCTCCCTGATAGAACAATAACGGCACCACCAGCGGCAACTGCTTATGCCCCTGTGTCAAATGTTGTTGCATCGCCGCCAGACTGTAGCGCAGCAGACGGAAGGCCATCAGCTTTTCCGGCCTGCTCTGGTGTTCGATTAAACAATAGATATAACTCTGTCCGGCGGTAGTGCGCAGGGAATAGAGCATATCGGAAACCCGTGCGCGCAGTTCTTCATCAATAAACGAGGCGGACTCCAGTTGCAGCGTGTTGAAATCACAGCGGGTACGGATATCCGGTGGCAGGTGGATGGAGAGAAAATCCCGAGCTACATCAATATCGCTGAGAAATTGTTTACAGATTGCATCGTGTGATTGCATGTCGTCCCTGACCGTTTATATTCCTTACGACAGTCAGAGTAGCGAATGGCGTTCGTGCGTAAAGGCCGTATTGCTCATTCTGGAAAGCGGCTCGAAAGAAAAGCCATGAGGAATGATATTTTCCTATTGCGCGCAGGCTTTCACTATGCTTGAAAATCACAAACCCCCTTTTTCTGAGGGGGAGGGTTGGAGGGGTTAGAACCTGCAAACTCCCCTCCTCTTAAGAGGAGGTTGCCCGAGCCGCTTACTTCCTATCACCGATAAATACTGGCTACCGGATCTTCGCCGACATAACCGTAACCTCGGTACATCCCTTCGCTATTAAACGGCAGCGTAATGTTGCCGTCGCCATCGACGGCGATCAGGCCGCCGCTGCCTTCCAGCCGCACTAGCTTTTCCATCACTACGCGATCGGCGGCCTGTTGCAGCGACAGTCCGGCATATTCCATCAGCGCCGAGATATCGTAGGCGGCGACGGTGCGCATAAAGATTTCGCCGGTGCCGGTGCAGGAAACGGCGCAGGTGTGGTTGTTGGCGTAACATCCGGCGCCGATAATCGGGCTGTCGCCTACGCGTCCGGCCTGCTTATTGGTCATGCCGCCGGTGGAAGTGGCCGCCGCCAGATTGCCGTTGCAGTCCAGCGCCACGGCGCCGACGGTGCCGAATTTGCGATCGGGATCGATAGGATCCTGGGACTGACCGTCGTGATCCAGTATCACTTTTCCCTGTCCTGACTGGGCGTTATGCAGCTGTTGCCGGCGTGCCTCGGTGGAGAAAAAGTCCGGCTCCACCATGTCTAAATGGTGCTGACGGGCAAATGCCTCCGCGCCCGCGGCGGTAAACATCACGTGCTGGCTGCTTTCCAACACGGTTCTGGCGGCCAGCACCGGATTGCGGATATGGCTGACGCAGCTGACCGCTCCCGCGTTCAACGTGCGTCCATCCATAATGCTGGCGTCCAGTTCGTGGGTTTCATTATGGGTAAACACCGCGCCGTGTCCGGCATTGAACAGCGGACATTCCTCCAGCAGTCTGACGGCTTCGGTCACCGCGTCCAGCGCGCTGCCGTGCTGCGCCAGAATCTGCTGTCCGCTGGCGACGATCGCGCGCAGTTCGGCCAGATAGCGTTGCTCTTGCTCCGTGCTCATCGCTGAGCGGGTCAACGCGCCGGCTCCGCCGTGGATCACAATTACTGCTTTTCCCATACTGCAATTTCTCTTTTCAATCAGTTATAACGGAGGAAGCGGGAATGGCGCCGCATGTCAATTCTGCGTCGTCGCCAGATAAGAAAACGCGCTTAACAGGCTGATCAGTTCCGCCATGCTCTGCGCGGTATAACCGACGGTGACGGCATCCAGTCGTTCTATGCCGGGCAGCAGGCAAAACAGATCCGCCAGTACCGGTTTCGCCACCATCAACTCAAGGCGATAGGGCGCCTGAATACGCGATGTCACGTTGTTGTGCGCCGTCTGCACCGCTTTCTTGGCGGACTGCCGGATAAGCTCGCGGGCGGATTGCGGGCTGAGCGACTCGGCCGCATTTTGCGAAATGGCGCGTTTGACGCAGGCATAACCGGCGGCGGGATAATAACGGGCGATCCACTGCTGCAGCGTATCGTCGCCGCTGACTAGCCAGAGCGGCGTGTTGTATTCCGCGCCCGCCGCGGCATAGATATCGCTTTCGCCCATGATTTCACCGTTGATGCGCACCCGGTAAAACGCCCGGCCGTTGATGGTATGGGCCAGTATGCCGAACTCGCCGGCGGCGCTGTGATAGCCGATAAACATCAGGCCGTCGTACTGCTGCTGTTCCAGCCCTTCGACCATCGACAAACCGCGTGGCTTACCCTGCACCAGCCGGGCGCGGGAGTCGATATTCTCTGCCCGCAGATTCACCATGGCGGCATGGCTGTCGGCGACCACGACTTCGGTGGCGCCGCCGGCAAAGGCGCCGTCAACCGCGGCGTTGACCTCCTGCTCCATCAGCCCGCGGGCGAGCTGATATTCCGCCGTCCCAGGGCTGCACTGTTCCGGGCGCATTACCCCGGCAATACCCTCAATATCTGCCGAAATGAAAATCTTCATGACCAATTCCTTAATCAGATAACGTTGTTACCAGACGATCCAGTACCTGACGTAATGCCGGGCGATAATGCCCGCGAAAGCCAGTCACGGCGTCCGCATTCAATAGGGCGTCAAGCACCGCGTGTTCGGTGGCGTCGGCGGCGGCGCTCAGCAACGGCTCAAGCTGGCTGTCCGCCGGCGGTTGTGGCTGCGGACGGGTCGAGAACGCCACGGCGATATCGCCGGAGCCGTGGCCCCAGTAGCTGCCCAGGCGGCCTAGCCCCGCGCCGGCGCGTTTGGCGATGCGCCCGAGCTGGCGGGCATCCAGCGGCGCGTCGGTCGCCATAATAATGATGATCGAACCGGCGTCCTGCTGCGGCGCCAGCTCGGGCAATAGCGGCTCGATGGCTGCGCCGATCTGTACGCCGTCCAGCGTCAGCGCGGAGAGCGCGCCGAAATTCGCCAGCACCAGCACGCCCAGCGTGGCGTTGAGTTCCGGTATCAGGCGCGACGCGGTGCCGATACCGCCTTTCAGGCCGAAACAGCTCATGCCGCGGCCCGCGCCGACGCTGCCTCGCGCAAAGGTTTCATCGGCGCAATCCAGCGCTTCGCGCGCCATTTGTTCGGTAACGGCCAGCGCCTGAATATCGTTCAGCCAGCCGTCATTGCACTCCAGCGCCAGTGGGTTGACGGTGGGAAGGGTGCGCCCCAGTTCGGGGTTATGGGCAATCGCATCCCGCGCCAGCGCGGTAAACAGCGTCCCCACGGCCAGCGTATTGCTGAGCAGAATCGGCGTCTGCAATAGACCGAGTTCTTCAATCTGCACCAGTCCGACGGGCTTGGCGAAGCCGTTCAAGACGGCGGCGCCGCAGGGCAGGGGATGCGCAAACAGATTCCTGTCGGCAGGCACAATCGCGGTGACGCCAGTCTGGGTTTCGCCTTTCGCCAGCGTCGCGTGTCCTACGCGCACGCCGGCCACGTCGCTGATGCTATTGCGCGGCCCGCTGGCGGAGCGGGGCGTTCCCAGTTGCCGCTGTGTCTGCCAGCGGCGCAGCAGCAGCGCTATCTGTTCCTGTTGATAGGATGCCATGTCGGTTCCTTAGCTTTTCAATTTGGGATCGAGGGTATCGCGCAGCGCGTCGCCCAGCAGGTTGAAAGCCAGTACGGTGAAAAAGATCGCCAGACCGGGGAAAACGCTGACGTGCCACAGGCCGGCCATCATCAGGCTGCGGCTCATAGCCAGAATATTACCCCATTCAGGAACGTCCGGCTCCGGGCCAAGGCCGATAAAGCTGAGGCTGGCGGCGGTCAGGATGCTGGTGCCGATACGCATGGTGAAATAAACGATCACGCTGGGCAGCGTACCCGGCAGAATATGGCGCATCAGCACAATGCGATCCGGCGCGCCGGCGCAGCGTACCGCTTCCACGTAGGCCGCCTGCTTGAGCGACAGGGTGGAGGCGCGCACAATGCGGGCAAACACCGGCACGCTGAAGACGGCGACGGCGATGATCACGTTATTCAGCCCCGGACCGAGGATCGCCACCACGGCGATCGCCAGCAGCATGCCGGGGAAGGCGAACAGTACATCGGAGCCGCGCATGATCAGCATATCAATCCAGCGGCCGTAATACCCGGCCAGCAGGCCCAATACAATTCCCGCCAGCATCCCCAGCGTGACGGAAAAAATGCCGATATACAGCGAGATACGCGCACCGTAGATAATCCGGCTCATCACGTCGCGCCCCAGGTCGTCGGTTCCCATCCAGTGGGCCGCCGACGGCGGGGAAGAGAGCGCCATCCAGTCCGGTTCCTGCGGATTGTACGGCGCCAGCCAGGGCGCCAGGATCGCCACCAGAATCAGCAGCAAAATAAACCCGCCGGAAGCCAGCGCCATCGGGTTATGGAAAAAAACCTGGGCGAAATCGCGCCAGGGCGAACGAATGGTGTTTTCGTCAAGAGTTGCAGCCGCCACGGCGGGCTCGGAAGGAAGGTTCATCTTATCTCCTAACGTAAGCGAATCGCCGGATTGACCACCGCGTACAGCAGGTCCACCAACAGGTTAATGACAATGAATTCGAACACAAACAGCATGACCAGCGCCTGAATAACCGGCTGATCCTGCGTCTTAATGGATTCGATCAGCAGCCAGCCCAGCCCCGGCCAACTGAATACGCTTTCCACCACAATGGAACCGCCGAGCAGAAAGCCGAACTGTAGCCCCAGCATGGTGATCACCGGGATCAGCGCGTTGCGCATTACATGTTTCCAGACGATCAGCCGGTTACGCAGTCCTTTAGAACGTGCGGTGCGCACATAGTCTTCCTGCGAAACTTCCAGAAAGGCGGAACGGGTAAAGCGCGCCATCACCGCCGCCACCGACGCGCCCAGCGTCAGCGCCGGCAGAATAATATCGCTGGGCTGATTGAAGCCGCTGACGGAAAACACCCCGAACGGCATGGCGACAAACTGAATCAACAGTAAGCCCAGCCAAAACGGCGGCATGGATATCCCGCCGATGGCGAAACTCATCAGGGTCCAGTCCTGCCATTTCCCTCGCCTGAGCGCAGAAATGACGCCGACCAACAGGCCTAATACCACCGACCAGGCAAAACCGGCCAGCGCCAGCCACATGGTGGGCATAAAGCTGTTGCCGATCACCTCAGTAACCGGCTGCTGGGTGCGGTAAGTCACACCCAGATCGCCTTTAAACAAGCCGCCGAGCCAGTTAACGTACTGCTGCGGCAGCGGATCGTTCAGTCCCAGTTGCTGACGAGCCGCTTCCACCGCTTCAATCGGCGCGTCGGAGCCGGCGTAAATGCGTGCCGGATCGCCCGGCAGCAGTTTAATAAAGCCGAACACTAACAGGGAGACCACCAGCAGAACCGGGATCATTTCCAGCAAACGTCGGACTATATAGGCAAACATGGCGTTCTCCCCGGAGCTGTTACTTAAATTCCGCCTGATCGAAGATCAGCGAACCATCGGCCAGCATGTAAACGCCGGACAGGTTTTTCGCTTTGCCCACCAGGTTGTCCGGCGAGCCGAGGAAAGCGACGGCCGCATCCTGCCAAATCAGCTTTTGCGCTTCGGCATACGCCGTGGCGCGCTTCGCCGGGTCGGCGGTTTCCAGACCGGCCATAATGGCTTTATCTACCGCAGGGTTGCTGTAGTAAGAGACGTTATAGGCGGTCGGTACCCAGGATTCGGTGGCGAACAGCGGACGCAGCGCCCAGTCGGCATCGCCGGTGGACGTTGACCAGCCGCCGTAGTAGAGGTCGTATTCCGCCTGTTTCGGATCCTGCACGCCCCACAGTTTGGCGTTGCGCGCGCCGGAGTCCATCGGCGTGACGGTGGCGCGGATGCCTACCTGAGCCAGTTGCTGTTTGAGGAACTGTGCGCTACGAACCGCCGCCGTTGCGTTGGTGGTCCACAGTTTCAGATCGAGCCCGTTGGCGTAGCCGGCTTCTTTCAGCAGCGCCTTGGCCTTTTCCGGGTTGTAACTGTAATCCGGCGAGCTTTGCTTCTGGTAGAACTGGACGTTAGGCGGCATAGCCGAAGTGGCGGGTACGCCCATGCCGGCGAATCCGACTTTCAACCACATATCGCGATTGATGGCGTAGTTGATGGCTTGACGCACGCGCACATCCTGCAACGGTTTATGCTGGGTGTTGAGCGACATGTAGTAGAGATAAATCCCTTCATCACGCTGTACCGCCAGCTTGCTGTCGCTTTGCACCGCGTTCAGCAGATCGGACGGCAGCGGGTAGATGGCGTCGACCTGACCGGACTTCAGCGACGCCACGCGGGTAGAGTCTTCCGGCGCCGGGAAGAAGGTCACGCTGTCGACTTTCGGCCAGCCCTGCTGCCAATAGCCGTCATATTTCACCAGCTTCACGTCTTTACCCTGCTGCCAGGCGTCGAATTTGAACGGGCCGGTTCCCACCGGATGAAGACGCAACTGGGCTTCGTCAGGATATTTTTTCAGCGCTTCCGGGCTGTGCATTACCGCCGACGGGTGAGCCAGGGTATTAACAAAGGCGCCGAACGACTGGTTAAGATCGATTTTTACCTCGGTAGGAGAGACGACCGTAACCGTTTTGATCATTTTAAACAGGCTATTACGTTTCAAACCTTTGTTCTGATCGGCCAGCCGGTCGAGGTTGGCTTTAACCGCATCGGCGTTGAACGGCGTGCCGTCCTGAAAGGTGACGCCTTCGCGCAGCGTAATGACGAATTCGGTGGCGTCGTCATTGCTGGTGTAGCCGGTAGCCAGTTTGGGCGCCAGCTTCATTTTGTTATCGAACTGGAACAGACGCTCAAAAATACCGCTCTGAATGGAATAACTCAGCGTATCGGAAGTGTCGTGCGGGTCTAGTCCGGTGATGTCGGCGTAGATGGAAATACGAAGATCCTGTGCCTGGGCAACGGCTGCCAGACACAATGAGAGCCCGAGGGCAACAGCGGTTCTGCGAACAAATAGCTTCATGGTTTCTCCTGGTTAGCAATAGATATGCGATAAAAGAACGTCAACTCATAGGCTGGGCGTCAGATCCGCTGTCTGCCACCCAATGGTGTGGCGCTACCTGTCGATAGCGCGTTTTGGCAACGCTCTCACCTGCTTTGCGCAGCGGAGAGGGGATTTCACTGTCATCAAACTGGCGCGTGCCGCGCTTGCTGGGATCGGCGATCGGCACCGACGCCAGCAAGCGGCGGGTGTAGGGATGCTGTGGCGAATTGAACACCGACTGACGCGGCCCGATTTCCACAATCTGACCGAGATACATGACCGCCACCCGATTGGCGATGCGTTCGACGACGGCCATGTCGTGGGAGATGAAAATCCACGATACGCCGGTATTCTTTTGCAGATCCATCATCAGGTTGACCACCTGCGCCTGAATGGAAACGTCCAGCGCGGAAACCGCCTCATCGGCAATGATGACCTGCGGTTGCAGCGCCATGGCGCGGGCGATGGCGATGCGCTGACGCTGACCGCCGGAGAATTCGTGAGGATAACGGCGCGCGTGTTCCGGCAACAGCCCCACGCTTTTCAGTAACGCCTGCACCTGCGGCGTGGCCTCTTCCAGCGATTTCACCAGACCGTGCAGCATCAACGGCTCGGCAATGGTGAACCCGACGGTGAGACGTGGGTTAAGCGAGGCATAGGGATCCTGGAATACCATCTGGATTTCGCGGCGCAGCGGCTGGAAGTCGCTGTCTTTCATCAGGGAAATTTCCTGCCCCTGAAAGTAGATACTTTCGGCTTCGCTCTGCACCAGACGCAGCAATGCCCGCCCGGTGGTGGATTTGCCGCAGCCGCTTTCGCCCACAATGGCCAGGGTTTCGCCCGGCCAGACGTTGAAATCAATCTGCTCTACGGCATGGACATGGTGGGTGACGGACGAAAAAATACCGCTGCGCACGGGGTAATAGACGCGCAGACCGCGGATATCCAGCAACGGGTCATCGTCGTAGCGGGCGGTGATCTGTTCGCTATTATCATCGTCGGACTGTTGACCGAGCAACGGGAAGCGTTTCGGCCAACGGTTTGCGCGCATATCGCCCAGTTTGGGCACGGCGGCCAACAGCGACCGGGTATAAGGATGTTGCGGCCGGGTGAAAATCTGCTCGACGTCGCCTTGTTCCACCACTTCGCCTCGATACATCACCACGACGCGATCGGCGATTTCGGCCACCACGCCCATATCGTGGGTGATGAACAGCACCGCCATATCACTTTGCTGTTGCAGATCGCGCAGTATTTGCAGAATACGCGCCTGCACGGTGACGTCCAGCGCGGTGGTGGGCTCATCGGCGATCAGCAGTTGCGGGTCGCAGGCCAGCGCCTGGGCGATCATCACGCGCTGGCGCATGCCGCCGGAAAGCGAATGGGGATAGCTTTTCATCACCCGATCAACATCGGCGATGCGTACTTTATGCAGCAGCTCGCGCGCTTTTCTATCCGCGCTGGCCCGATCGCAAATCTGGTGGTCGCAGAGCGCTTCCGTCAACTGATCGCCGACTTTCAGCACCGGATTCAGCGAGGTCATCGGCTCCTGAAATATCATCGCCATTTCACGGCCGCGTAGCTGACGGCGCTGGTCGGCCTTCATGTTTAACAGATTATGTTGCCGCCCGTCGCGCGCGGTAAATTTAATGCCGCCCCGTTCAATGTCGGCGGCATCGGCCAGCAGCCCCATTACGGTTAGCGAGGTGACGGATTTCCCCGAACCACTCTCACCCACCACGGCAACCACTTCCCCCTTATTCAGGGTGAATGAAACGCCTTTCAGCGCCAGATGCTTGCCGGAGCGCCCGCTGAAGCTGACGCTCAGATCGTCGATTTCCAGCACCGGCCGAGGCGCGCCACCGGGTACCGTGTCGGTTACCGCACCCGTTTGCATGATATCCGTCATTGTCACTCCGGTTGGTTGGGTCATAGCCAGATTCGTCCGCGGTTATAGGTCAGGTAAGGCGAGCTGTCCGCCGCCAGCCAGATGGGGCCGTCGAGATCGACGTATTCGGCCGCCGTGGTGATCGGCAACGCGGCCTCCATCGCCATGGAGGAACCCAGCATGCAGCCGACCATCACCCGCAGGCCGTAAAGTTTCGCTTCTTCCACCATGGCCAGCGCTTCGCTTATGCCGCCGCATTTATCCAGCTTGATGTTGATCATGTCGTAACGGCTGCGCAGTCCGGCGATATCGCCGCGGTGATGGCAGCTTTCATCGGCGCAAATCGGAATGGGGTGCGCAAAGCGCAGTAAATCGTCATCTTTGCCGGCCGGCAGGGGTTGTTCCACCATGGCGATTTGATAGCGGGTCAGCGCATTAAACAGGCTGCCGAGATCCAGTCCGCCCCAGGCTTCGTTGGCGTCGATAATCAGTTTGGTGTTGGGCGCCGCTGCGCGAATGGCGGCGACTTTCTCCAGAATCAACTCGCGATCCAGCTTGATTTTCAGCAGCAAAGCATTACGGGAAACCGCGTCCGCGGCGGCGGCGACCATGTTTTCCATGCTGTCGAGGGAAAGGGTTTCTGCGGTGATGACGGATTTCGGCGGCTGAATGCCGAGATTCTGCCACAGGGTCTGTTTTTTCAACGCCGCGTTGAGCCGCCATAGCGCGCAGTTCAGCGCGTTTCTGGCGGCGCCCGGCGGCAAATGGGTTTGTAGCTGCTCAATACTGAGGCCGTTTTCTACCGCCCCGGTGACTTCTTGCAACTGCCGACAAACGCTTTCTGGCGATTCGCCATAATGGGGCGTCGGCGTACATTCGCCCTGACCGATGAATCCCCGTTCCTCCAGCATGACCCGAACAACGGCGACGGCGCTGCGGGTGCCGCGGGAAATGGTGAAGGGGCGCGCCAAAGGCAGGTTTACCGTTTCGATTTGCATATGACGCATGATTAACCTTGCCCCCGCTGCTGTTTAACGCTGATACCGGTAGCAAGGTGTTGCGAAAAACCCATAAGGCGCAGATGAGACGTGGCGGCGGCTGGCTCGTTTAACGCCAGGAGTTCAGGCTTTTCACTGAAGAGCGGCAGGTAAGGCCGGGGGATCGACATAACGCTTTTCTCATCTATGGGTAGGTGATGCTAAGAATATTTCACGCGCTATTGGCATTGACGAATACTTGTTCATCGGTAGGGTATAACTTGAGGTTATACCCATCAGGGGTATGACTTTGTGTTATTGCGCGAGGGGGCCGGACAGGGTTTTGGGAAGGTGTATTTTCGGGGAGTTTCGACTGCTTGGCGGAGGTTATTAAGGCTATAGAACGCGGCGTGTGTTTTGAAATTGTAATCAAGCGCCATGAGGCAAGGTAGGCATTGTCGCGCTAAGGCCGTATAATGCGCGCCAGTTAACGTTTACCCGCCGGAGATGATCCATGCGCCCTACAGGCCGAAGTGCACAGCAAGTACGCCCCCTTAAATTAACCCGCCATTACACCAAACACGCCGAAGGGTCTGTTCTGGTTGAGTTCGGCGACACCAAAGTTCTATGTAACGCTACGGTTGAAGATGGCGTACCGCGCTTTCTGAAAGGACAAGGCCAGGGTTGGGTGACCGCCGAATACGGTATGTTGCCGCGCGCGACCCACAGCCGTAACGCCCGTGAAGCGGCGAAGGGCAAACAGGGTGGCCGGACGATGGAAATTCAGCGCCTGATTGCACGTTCGCTGCGCGCCGCCATCGATCTGAAAGTGCTGGGTGAGTACACCATCACGCTGGACTGTGATGTGTTACAGGCGGACGGCGGTACGCGCACCGCATCGATTACCGGCGCCTGTGTGGCGCTAGCCGATGCGCTGAACAAGATGGTCGCCGACGGCAAGCTGAAAAAGAACCCGATGAAGGGCATGGTGGCGGCGGTATCGGTTGGCATCGTCAACGGCGAGGCGGTCTGCGATCTGGAGTATATTGAAGACTCCGCCGCGGAAACCGACATGAATGTGGTAATGACCGAGGACGGCCGCATGATTGAAGTGCAGGGCACCGCGGAAGGCGAACCCTTTACCCACGAAGAGTTGTTGTCTTTGCTGGCGCTGGCGCGCGGGGGGATTGAGAACATCATCCAGGCGCAGAAAGCCGCGCTGGTTGATTAATTTTTTAAACCAACAGGCCTGCCCGTTCTATCGCCACCCCCGCCTGCCGCCGCGGGGATGACGGCGCGAGTATTCGCAGGAACGATGGCAGCGGGCGCAGACCAGCCACGATCAATCAATTCACTCACATCTCAGGAGATGCAGTAATGAAAGCCTATCAGCGCCAGTTTATTGAATTTGCGCTCAGCAAACAGGTATTAAAGTTCGGTGAATTTACGCTGAAATCAGGGCGCATCAGTCCTTATTTCTTTAATGCCGGCTTGTTCAATACCGGGCGGGATTTGGCGTTACTGGGGCGCTTTTATGCCGAGGCGTTGGTGGATTCAGGGATCGCGTTCGATTTGCTGTTCGGGCCGGCTTACAAAGGCATTCCCATTGCCACGACCACGGCGGTGGCGCTGGCCGAACACCACGATCGCGATCTGCCTTACTGTTTTAACCGTAAGGAAGCCAAAGATCACGGTGAGGGCGGCAACCTGGTGGGAAGCCCGCTGCAGGGACGAGTGATGCTGGTCGATGACGTTATCACCGCGGGTACGGCGATCCGTGAATCCATGGCGATTATTGCCGCCAATGGCGCTCGGCTCGCCGGCGTTATGATTGCGCTGGATCGTCAGGAGAAAGGACGTGCCGATATTTCCGCTATTCAGGAAGTAGAACGCGACTACCAGTGCAAAGTCATCTCTATTATTACTCTGAAAGACCTGATCGCCTATTTGGCTGAAAAACCTGAAATGGCGGATCACCTGGCTGCGGTTGAAGCGTACCGCGATCGATACGGGGTCTGATCGGGTCTGCAGGGTGAAGGGCGCGCACGCGTCCTTTATCTCTTCCACAGCTTTCTCCGCCGGCCGCTCCGCGCCGTATGCCGGATGTGCGGAGATGAACTGAGCATCCGTCTGGGGTTTAGCCTATGCGGGCAAACCGGTCTACATACGGGGACGGGGAATCGCGGATCGGGAATTTTGCCGCAGTATGCGGTTAACTTGTGGCGTTCAGCCACAAGCATGGTTTTTAGTTCAGTTGCGCGGCCAGTAGCGGCCAGCGGGTATCGAACTCCTGGGTTGGGCGATAGCGGAATTCAGAGCGAATAAACCGCGAGAGCATGCCTTCGCAAAATGCCAGCAACTGGCTGGCCAGCAGCGTTTCATCATGCTGAAAGCCTTTGCCGTCACGTAATTTTTGCTCACGCAGCACCTGACGCAGTTGCGACTCGATGCGTTCGAAAAGCTGATTGATACGCCCCTGTAAACGATCCTGTTCAAACATCAACGCGTGCCCGGTCAGAATACGAGTCAAACCCGGATTCCGCTCCGCAAACCCCAGAATAAGCAATAAAATCAGACGCAGACGGTTAAACGTTTCTTTCTCATCTTGCAGAATCAGGTTGATGCGGGTAGTCAGGCTATCCTCAATAAACTCGATCAGGCTGTCGAACATCCGCGTTTTGCTGGGAAAATGCCGATAAAGCGCGGCTTCAGACACCCCAACGTTCGCGGCCAGCTTTGCAGTGGTAATGCGTTGGCTGCCGTCGCTGGATTCCAGCATTTGCGCCAACGCCTGCAAAATTTCCTCGCGGCGATTCCTTTTCGTATTTTCTTTTTCTGCCATGTATGAAAAGACCCTTGCTAAAAATTTGACGGACAAACACCCGCTAGCGCCATAGTCGCAATGTTGCGCTATGGCTTATATGTATTTTTTACTATGCCGGGTGAGGGGCAGAAACGCGTCAGTTGCGACCCGAATGGCCGAAGCCGCCTTCCCCGCGTTCGCTGCTGACGAAATCTTCGACCAGATTAAACTCGACCTGAACGACCGGAACGATGACCATCTGCGCGATACGTTCGCCGGGTTCAATAGTGAAGGTCTGTTGACCACGGTTCCAGACGGAAACCATTAATTGTCCCTGATAGTCCGAGTCGATCAACCCAACCAGGTTGCCTAACACCACGCCATGCTTATGGCCCAGTCCGGAGCGCGGCAGCACCATCGCGGCCAGATTAGGGTCGGCGATATGAATCGCCAGTCCTGTTGGTATCAGGACGGTTTTCCCGGCTTTCAGCTCCACGGCCTGATCCATACAGGCGCGCAGATCCAGCCCGGCGGAACCCGGCGTAGCATAGGTCGGTAACGGGAATTGTTGTCCAATACGCGGGTCAACAATCTTTACGTCGATTTTTTTCATCATAACGGCTGACAATCTCGTCGATTAAGTTTTGGCCAAGAAGACGTTTATCGCATTGTGGCAACTGCTTGTCTCCGTTGCGCCAGAAAAGATGTAATGCATTGGTTTCGCTATTGAAACCATGCCCGGAAAGGGAGACGTCGTTAGCGCAGATCAAATCCAGATTTTTACGCGTCAGCTTTTGCCGGGCGTATTCTTCCACATTCTGGGTTTCGGCGGCAAACCCGACGACATAAGGCCGATTTTCACTCATGGCGGCGACATCAGCGATAATATCCGGATTTTTTATCATGGCGACAGTCATTTCATCACCCTGCTTTTTGATTTTTTCATCGGCGATATGTTTGGCCCGGTAATCCGCCACGGCCGCACAGCCGATAACGATATGTTGCTCGGCGGCTGCGGCCATCACCGCCTGCTGCATATCCAGCGCGCTGTTGACGTCGATACGTTTGACGTTGTTCGGTGTCGCCAGGGTTACCGGCCCGGCGATCAGCGTCACGTTCGCCCCTCTGTCGGCGGCGGCCTGGGCGATAGCGAATCCCATTTTTCCTGAACTGTGATTACTGATGAAACGCACCGGATCCAGCGCTTCCCGCGTCGGGCCCGCGGTAATCATAATGTTCAGATGTTGCAGATCGTTGGCCGCGGTAAAATGGCTTCGGGCCAGTTCAATAATTTCCAGCGGATCAATCATTCTGCCGGGACCAACATCACCACACGCCTGGCTGCCGCTGTCCGGCCCCCAGATCGATAAACCCCGCGCGGCGAGCGTACGCAGGTTGTCCTGCGTCGGCGCGGCGCGATACATCTGCTGGTTCATGGCGGGAACCACGGCGATAGGCGCGGACGTCGCCAGGCAAATGGTGGTCAGCAGGTCATTTGCCATGCCTGCGGCCAGACGCGCGATGAGGTCGGCCGTCGCCGGCGCCAGAATAACCAAATCGGCCCATTTCCCTAGTTCGATATGACCCATAGAGGCTTCCGCCGCCGGGTCGAACAAATCGTCCGACACCGGGTGACCGGATACGGCCTGCAGCGTCAATGGCGTGATAAAGGCCTTGGCGGCCTGAGTCATGACGACACGCACTTCCGCGCCGTTGTCGCGCAGGCGTCTCACCAGCTCGGGGCATTTGTACGCGGCAATGCCGCCGCTGATGCCAAGCACGATTCGTTTGCCTGAAATACCTTTGCCAACAAGCGCTTTGTCAGAGGAGAGCCCGTTCGGGCTGGAAAGTGCCGTCATCATCATGGTCCGATAAAAACCCTAGAGAGGGCGTTATTTTATCATAACCTTGGCGCAGGAGATGAATCTTAAGACGTCCGTCCGCTTTTCTGACGAAATTGCGAACCGATTCGCAGGTTGTCGCCGCCGGCATCGCGACTCGATTCGGGCCGTGTCATGATGTCGGCCGGTCGGAAAGGAGGGGCGATGGACTGGAGAGATAAGCAGGCGCCGCGGGAGAAATTAGTGAATTTCGGGGCCGAAACGCTGACGGATGCCGAACTATTGGCGATTTTCCTACGCACCGGAATACCCGGCATGAACGTGATGCAACTGGCGGAGAGTCTGCTGGCGCAGTTCGGTTCGCTGCATCAGTTGATGTCCGCGGAGCAGGATGCGTTTTATCGCGCGAAAGGCATCGGCATTTCAAAATATACGCAGTTAAAAGCGGTGGTGGAACTGTCGCGTCGGCTGTTTTCGTCCCGTTTGGCGGAAGAGAATGCGATGCTGAGTCCTGAAATCACCGGTCAGTACCTGCAATTATTGCTCTCCCGTCAGGAACGGGAGGTCTTTTTAGTCATGTTTTTAGATAATCAGCATCGGGTTATTCGTCATCAGGAGATGTTTGCTGGTACTATTAACTGCGTAGAAGTACACCCGAGGGAAATTGTGCGTGAGGCGTTGAAGTCCAATGCGGCTGCATTGATTCTGGCGCACAATCATCCGTCCGGGAAAGCGGAACCCAGTCAGGCCGACCGTGCGATAACCGAACAAATCACTAAAGCCTGCCTGCTATTAGAGATTCGCGTGCTTGATCATCTGGTCATTGGGCATGGTGAATACGTCTCTTTTGCCGAGCGTGGGTGGATTTAACAGATATTTCCGCGATCCAACGGGATCTTTAGTTGTTCGGGACTTGAGCACTTACGCTTCAGAGCGTATACTACGCCACCTTTGAGAATCTTGGGTGTGGCGTTAAGAGCCTATCTCAGCAGGTTTACCCTGATGACGGAGTCTTTTCAGTGAAGTTGCTGAGATGGGCTCTATAGCCTGACGAGGCGGCCAACACCCATGACGAAGCTCGAGCTGATTTGATTTTTGGAGAATAGACATGTCCCGAGTCTGCCAAGTTACTGGCAAGCGCCCGGTGAGCGGTAACAACCG
Source organism: Brenneria goodwinii (assembly GCF_002291445.1). Classification (NCBI taxonomy): domain Bacteria; kingdom Pseudomonadati; phylum Pseudomonadota; class Gammaproteobacteria; order Enterobacterales; family Pectobacteriaceae; genus Brenneria; species Brenneria goodwinii. Next base: position 4,490,223 of record NZ_CP014137.1, read on the forward strand.
TTCCCACGCACTGAACGCGACTAAACGCCGTTTTCTGCCGAACCTGCACTCACACCGTTTTTGGGTTGAGGGTGAAAAGCGCTTTGTAACGCTGCGCGTATCCGCTAAAGGTATGCGTGTTATCGATAAGAAGGGTATTGAGACGGTTCTGGCCGATCTGCGTGCCCGTGGTGAAAAGTATTAAGGAACTGAATCATGGCTAAGGGTGTTCGCGAGAAGATCAAGCTGGTTTCTTCTGCTGGTACTGGTCACTTTTATACCACCACGAAGAACAAGCGCACGAAGCCGGAAAAATTGGAACTGAAGAAATTCGATCCAGTTGTCCGTCAACATGTGATCTACAAAGAAGCTAAAATTAAATAATTTTAGTGGATTGCTAAAAACCCTGCCTCGGCAGGGTTTTTTTATGGTTGCCGATCCCAACCATCATGTTTGTGAAGGCTGAGGCAGGTATGGTCGGCGCCGCATCGCAGCCAAAATGCTTCCCGGCTGCCGCTGTTTATCCTGCGGGCTGTTGTTGCGCGACGTTTAACATCACTCCCGATGATTTTTTACCGCGGATCGATGCCGTATGTTGTTTTATGTTAATGTAATCAGAATGTTCCAGGAGACGAGTCATGCCTGAATTACCAGAGGTTGAAACCAGTCGTCGGGGAATTTCTCCCTACCTCGTTGGCCATACGATTCTCTATGCCGAAGTCCGCAATTCCCGCCTGCGCTGGCCGGTTTCCAACGAAATTTTGTCGCTTAGCGATCAGGTTGTGCTGGGCGTTCATCGCCGCGCCAAATATCTGCTGATTGAATTAACCACCGGGTGGATCATTGTTCATCTGGGCATGTCCGGCAGTCTGCGTATCCTGCCTGAGTTCATTGAGCCGGGTAAGCACGATCACGTTGATTTGGTCCTGGATAGTGGTAAGGTGCTGCGTTATACCGATCCGCGCCGCTTTGGCGCCTGGTTATGGTCCAACAATCCGCAAGAGAGCCCGGTGCTGGCGCATTTGGGACCGGAGCCGCTGAGTGATGATTTTTCCGGTAACTACCTGTATCAGAAGTCGCGAGGCAGGAAGACGCTGGTTAAGCCCTGGATTATGGATAATAAGGTCGTGGTCGGCGTAGGGAACATCTATGCCAGCGAGTCACTGTTTACGGCCGCAATCAGGCCGGACAGGGCTGCCGGTTCGTTGAGTGAAGCTGAAGCAATGCTGCTGGCGGACACCATTAAACGGGTTCTGTTGCGTTCAATTGAGCAAGGCGGGACAACATTGCGTGATTTCCTGCAATCGGATGGTAAACCGGGGTACTTTGCTCAGGAATTACAGGTTTATGGTCGTAGCGGCGAGCCTTGCCGGGTTTGCGGCACGCCGGTAGAGGTTGCGAAGCATGGACAGCGAAGCACGTTTTTCTGCCGCCGCTGCCAGCGTTGATTTCATTGCAATTGATACATAGAGTAGCCGGCAGAGTAAAATTTCTTTTTGATTATTACAGCCCGACTGTTCCAATTTATTGAGTATATATTCTAAATAATTCGAGTTGCGGGAAGGCGGCGGCACAGCGAATAAGCAACTTGAAGTATGACAAGCATAGAGAAGTAAAAGGGTAGATATATGCATCGTATATTGGTTATACGAATTGATTTTCTTGGCGATATGGTTTGTTCTACTTCACTTATTCATTCATTAAAACAGCGCTGGCCGATGGCTGAAATTCATGTTCTGGCGAATAAGTACAATGCACCGGCATTGGATAAAAATCCAGACGTTCATGCTGTTCATTATTATGTTTATAGTAAAAAATTTGAAAAAAACCGGCGGCCTGGCAGATTAAATGCGTTTATCGATCGTTTTAAGCTGATTTGTAAATTACGTAGCCTTAATTTCGATCTGCTGATAATACCTAATGGTGGTATGAATAAGAGTTCTATTCAATTCGCCAAGTTTCTGAATGTTAATGATTGCCGCTGGCACACGGAAGACAGTGGATTTGATGATAGAATTGAATCACACATTAATAAACGTGTAATGAAGCATGAAATTTTATCTGGCTATGAATTAGTTCCAGAGTTAGGGCAAGTAGAGATAAATAAGTTGAAATTATATGTCTATCCCGACCATTCATTACAAAACAAATGGATTAAAATTCTTGGGGAAAAGCATAACCCTCGAATTGGTTTATTCATATCGAATAAATCGGATGCCCGACGCTGGTCATGGAATAAATGGCATAACCTGTCGCTAAAATATGGTAAAGATATTGATTTTATTATTTTTTATGCGCCGGGAGGTCAACCCGCCGCCGAGCAGTTAAATGATATCAACGCTCGCTGTGTATCAACAGATACCGTGTCGGATTTGATAGCAGCGATGAGCCAATTGGATGTGATCGTATCAGCAGATAGTGCCCCGGTACATATTGGCGCGGCGCTACAAATACCGGTTATCGCTTTATTTGAATCAAGGCCGGAAAAATATTTACGTTGGTATCCATTGGGGGTTAAACATATTTTAATTCACGAAGGACCTCGGGTTGAGGATATTAGCGTGGAGTCAGTGAAAGGCGCCATAGACTTATTTCTCAAGGAGTTGCGCTAGCCTAATCGGCCTGTTTCAACTTCTTTTTTAGCGCGTCAGCATGGATCTGGGGAGAAAATGTGAGACATCATCGCCGTGACGAGCCAGGGATGATGAAATAAAGGACCATTCTTGCGAAGGCATACGAAACACGCTTTCTCGTGTCGGCATCAGATGGTGGTTATCCCTGACGAACCAGACGTGGATCGATAAAAAAGCTCTCTATTGTGACAGAGTTAAGTGCAAGGGCCGCGGCAGGATGGGTGATATTGAGTAGCGCATTCCATTCGCCGGTAATAGTGCTGGGAACCTGCAGCACCAGACCATTCGCCGGATTGCTGAGCCATTCGTCTCCAATGCGTTGCGTGGAGTGGGGCGCGGGGTCGGTCTGCCAGTCATCCGGCAGCGCATTGCCATCCAACGAAGAGACAAGCTCCTCGGGAACCCGAATTCTGAGCATACAGTATCCCTGGGCGATATCTTCGAGTTCGAGGTGCACCAGATTCTCCAAAACGCACAATGCCTTAGTGCTGCCCAGATAAACGCAACTCTTTCCTGGGGAATTCCAGCGTCCGCCGTAAATTCTCGCACCATACCCATCAAAGGCCGTTGCCGCATACCGCTGTTTTACCAATCGATAGAAGCTTAGCTCGGCCATTAACTGATGACACCGTACTCAATCTGACCGATAAGCGTCAGAACGGCTTCCGCCCCGGTTGGTGTGGAAAGCAGATCGGCAGGTTTTTTACCGCCAAGTCCCTTGGCGGGTTTATTCAGCCACGCCGCCATGCGTTCCGAATTACCGTTGAAAAGCTGACTGGCTGCGGCAATCGTCCGGGCGAGCAGGTAAATCCGGGCGCTTTGTTCTGGAGAAAATCGTTTCTCAGGGCTTTTTACCCGCCGGTTGTATGTGGTCCGGTCGATACCCGCCATACGGTAAAGTTGTTGCTCATCAAAATGTATAAGGTCCGCCATGTCTTTGAGTAGTGACACGTTCAACCCTTCCGTAATGCGCTCATGAGCATCCACGGCCATTTCTGGTAGGTTCAAATAAACCATCAGCGATTTTGGCGCATGTTCTGGTGATTTGGGCGTAAAAATGGAAGTCGTCATATTGCCCTCCTGTTCATATGAACAAAATTATAGCGCATATGAGTGGAAAATGAAGTGATGAATTTTCCTACGATTTTTGGCTAAGGGAATTGATGGCTAGTTATAGCGTGTTGTGAACGGGGATGAGGCATCAGTCCTGATGATGGGAAGACTGCGCTAGGGGAACGATGCCGGCGTTTACCAGCATACAAAGGCGGGAATGGCGTCACCATTTGCATAACGGAATCATTGGGGACTGAGATTCAGGCCAAGGCCAGTTTCTTTTTCAGCGCGGCAGCTATGGATTTGGGGAGAAAATGTGAGACATCACCGCCGTGACGAGCGACTTCCTTAACCAGGGATGATGAAATAAAGGACCACTCTTCCGAAGGCATAAGAAACACGCTTTCTAATGTCGGCATCAGATGGTGGTTCATTTTTGCGAGTTGAAGCTCGTACTCAAAATCAGAAACCGCGCGCAGTCCGCGAACCAGAATGTTGGCTTTTTGGCGTTGCGCGAAATGCACCATCAGTTCGCTGAAGCCGATCACTTCCACGTTTGGCAAGTGTTGCGTGACCCCTTTCGCCAGCGTCACGCGTTCGTCGAGCGTAAATAACGTATTTTTGCTGGGGCTGGCGGCAATCGCCAGCACCAGATGGTCGAACATGTGCGATGCGCGGCTAAGCAGATCCAGATGACCATTGGTTAGCGGATCAAAAGTACCGGGGTAAATGGCTTTGGTTGTCATGATGCTCCTCTGCTTCTGTGCTCAATACCACGGTCAATTAGTGAGTCCGGGGCGGCAGATAGGGTTCCAGTAATGAGAGTAACTTCTGCAGAGCCCCTTGATTTTGATGCAATACCTCAACGGCATGTCGGCCATAATAGCGGCGGTAGTCTTCATCGGCGAGCAGATTTCCAACTTCTTTGATCAACGATGCGGTATCGGTAACCGTAATCAGTCCGTCTGCTTGCTCAAGTTTGTTGCAGATATCTTTGAAGTTAAAAGTATGCGGCCCCATCAGCACGGGAATGGCGTGAGCGGCGGCCTCAAGCGGATTGTGTCCGCCTCGCTCGACCAGGCTGCCGCCGACAAATGCCAGATCGGCGATGCCGTATAACAACATGAGTTCGCCCATGGTGTCGCCAACAATCACCTGCGTGCCGGCAGACGGTGGTTCGCCGCTGCTGCGCAAGATATAGCTGAACCCCTGATTTTGCGTCAGCGCTTGCGTCGTAGCGAAACGTTCCGGGTGCCGAGGCACCAGGATCAGCAGCAGCTCGGGAAAGCTAGCCAGCAACTGACGATGAGCGGCTAAAATAATGGCCTCTTCGCCTTCGTGAGTGCTGGTTGCGATCCAGACCGGCCGGTGCGGCGCCCACTGACTTCGCAACGTCACGGCGCGGGCAGCCAGTTCCGGGGTAACGGAAATATCAAACTTAAGGCTGCCGGTGATTGCCAAACTTGAACGTTTAAGACCGAGATCGATAAAACGTTCGCCGTCTTCCTGGTTTTGCGCCGCGACCAAAGTGATGCGCCGCAACATATGGCGGGTCAAACGCCCTATCTTTTTGTAGCCGGCGGCTGAGCGCGCTGACAGTCGAGCATTGGCGATCACCAAAGGAATTTTACGCTGGTGGAGTTCCGCAATCAGATTCGGCCATAGCTCGGTCTCCATGATGATGACGACCTTGGGGCGAACCTGGTTAAAGAAGCGCTTCAAGGCGCAGGGTAAATCATAGGGCAGATAGACATGATAAACCGAGTCGCCGAATGCCGAGCGTACGCGTTCAGACCCGGTTGGCGTCATGGTGGTCACGGTGATCGGCAGGTTAGGGTAGCGATGGCGTAATGCCCGAACCAGAGGGATCGCCGCCAGTGTTTCGCCCACGGAGACGGAATGCAGCATGATGCCATCGGGTTTTACTTTTTCCGCACAGAATCCATAGCGCTCGCTCCAGCGTCTGCGATATGCGGGGGCTTTGCGACCGCGTAGCCACAGCCGAATCCATATCAGTGGCTGGATAAGGTACAAAAGAACGGTGTAAAGGGTTTGTAGCATGCGTTTTACTATTTTTGTTGGTGTTGAACGTAATATTATATAGCTGTGATTATATTTTAACAATTCTATATGGTTTGACGTTTTTAAGTGGGTGTTCAATAAAACTTTTTTATTCTGTCACCAATAATGCTTCTTTACGATCTTTATTTGAGAAATTATAGGTATTCTTTATATTTATTGACATAGTCATCTAGCCCGGATTCTTGATATTTTAAGATATCTCTGTTTAGCTGCTCAAATTTTTTTGAATAATAAGGACCCGCGGCGTGGAAACATTTTATTTTTTTTATTATACCGAATTTTTTACCGCGTTTTTTCATGGTTTGACATAAGAAATTATCCTCTCCATTCTGAAAATTAAATTTATTAAATATCTTAAATAAGAAAGGTGTTATTTTTACATCCTCTTTTTTGAAGCATGAACACCATCCTCCCGTCGGACCATTTTCAATAATCATTCCATCGCGTTCTATCTCGGTATAATATTCGGCTCCAGGTTTTGCTCCGTCAGTATGTTCATTCTGGATAACGTTTAAAGCGAGATAGCCATATTCTGGGAAATTTTCCATGTAATCGTCGAATATAGTGTCTAAATTATCTGGGAATTCTAAAACATCATCATCAACTTCAACAATATATTCCGCATCAGCTTTTGAAAAAAGTGTTATATATCCATTAAGTCCAGTATTTCTCTTATTAAATATGGTCTTAATAGAAATGTCATTTTTTTCTCTTTGAAATTCGTTTATGATGTCTTTTGTGTTATCAGTAGATGCATTATCCAATATTATTATTTCACAATTATTTTTATTTTTAATTGCTGCATGTAATTTGGTAAGACATAATTCTAACATTTTGGATCTATTCCATGTTAGGATCACGAATGACATTTTTTTCATCTTTCCCTCTATAGATATATATGCTGTGGTTTCTGTTTTTGGGGGATTAAAAATTATAATGCGCTACTGTTTTTTTAATTAGAGTGCGTAGGGTTTATATTGTTATGTATTTCCAGTTCTGAACGAGGATGCGTATTTTTTAATGTGAATTTAATAAGATTTTTGGTTCTATAGAAACTGTTCTTACCTCTAAAAAAGTCCCTCATGCAAACCCAAAGGGTACTTGCTTTTGATTTTTTCTGATATTCATTGCGTATGAAAAATTTAAAATAAAACATTTCCATTAGTCGGAATTTATTCTTTGCCTCTTCCGGATTGAATATAGCGAATGAGTGATAAATCGTATTGGCACAGTATATATTGAATGGTTGCTGAGCGTCTGACATCATATTAATGATCCTGAATAAATCACTGTCAATACCATAAAACGCCAGTTTTTCTTCAAAAACGTAGCCTCGGAATACCTCAATTTTTTTTACAGCTTTTTGAGATATGGCGAGACCGGACATAATAGAGTCGATTTTTGTATTGACCTTACCTTCCTGGATCATAATTTTCGAGTCCCCATATAGATGAGGATCTGTTTGCATCATTACCCCATTTTTTTCAGCAATTATTTGAGGAGCTATAATTTCTGCATTACTATGGCTGTTTATATTTTGATAGTAATCGATAGGTAAGTGAGAGTCTTGATCTAGTATTGTGATAAAATCAAACGATTTATTTTTGATAAAAAAGTTATATATTTTAGATAATGATATATTTCGTATATCCTGATATATATTTACTTTTATTTTCTTGTCGTCACATAAAGAAAAGAAACTTAAAATATCTTTTTCGTTAAGAAAATACGGACCGTTATTCCAAATGCAGATTTCCAAATTTATCCCATCAAGATGGCAATTCTTGATACTCTGTAATGTTTCGGATTCTTCTATTTTTGAGTTGTAAATAATTACAACAGATGTTATTTTCATGTATTAATTACCGTAAATTGCATTAATTATTGTTGTTCTGTTTTTCAATAAGGTATTTTATTCTGCTAACGATTCCTTTTATATATTTTCTTTTTTTCATTTCATGTTTTGACTTTTTTTTCCATTGAAGTGGCGTTATAGGCTCAGCAAGGGGAATATCGCACCATGTTGATTGATTATAAGCCTGAGTGAAAAATAGCGTTGAAGGATATTGTCCCCATTCACTCCACGGCTTAGTCGTACCCACATAATGAATAAATACGCTTTCATCATTGATGATTTTTTTATAGGCTTGATGTGTCTTATCTTTCAGTTCGCTTTTAATGCTATAGATGCAATTGAATTTACGAGGCAGAATAATGGTCTTTTCGTGGAGAAGCACATTAAGCGCATCCTGATCGGGATATTTAAGTGCTGTATTTTCTTTTATAAATGATAATGTCTTTTGCGTTAATTGATTGAATTCCCAGTTTTTTAAATGGGTAAACATAACGCCTGAATTGAAATAATGCTCTTTAATATCCGGCCTTCCCAAGCGAATCGAGCATTGCTCCTGTGTTTCGCTAATGTCAGGAACGATCGCACAGATGGAGGATTTAAAGTCGAGTTGTTGCAATTCAGAAAGATTGCCTTTGCACATCACATCAGCGTCTAAATATAATAGGGTATCAATGGTATCACTTAAATAATCAAAAGCGATAAGCCTGAAGTAAGCTGAGCACGGCCATCTGTTTTGAGGAAGGTCGTCTAACTGTTTTATGTTTACTTTATATATATAGATATTGACGTGGAATTTGCTCGCCATAGACTTGAATCTATGGATGATATCATCATCAATATAGTCAGTAAAAAAGTGAAAGGATAAGTGTATTTTATTGTTAATGATTATCGATGTTGCAGAAATTGCTGCGCCGAAAATGAAGTTTTTATCTATACCATAAGCAATATTAAAAAAAACACTGTCAGTCTTATCACCTATGATTTCTATTGTTCTTTCGATGATCTTATCTTTATTAAAATACATTTTCTTCTCTTAAATGTTATCGTGTAAATAACTTCTTTATGAAGTATTTAAGGTAACTGATAAACGATGATATGATTCTTTTCTTATGGAAGTAATGTTTGGCGCAATATCTGAGTTGATTCGTTGATATCGCTTTTTCCAGAGGAACGCACTTCCATGGTGAGTTATCCTTGGCGATATAAAAATAACGTGAGCTTGGATATTCCGCCCATTCATGCCAAGGCTTAGTCGGTCCTATATAATGAATAAATATGGTGCTATTATTTATAGGATGAGGATAGGTCTCACCGGATTTACATTTCAATTCATAGTTGATGCTGAACTGAGTATTATATTTTTTATCAAGAAATAAAATATGGCCAGGGAGTAGAATATTCAAAATATCCTGATCGGGATAGGAAATCTTGCCGGCAATATCTTTATCTGTCAGCATGAGCATCGTTTTCTTAGTGATATCGTTCCTGTGCCAGTTATCTACATTAATCAACAAAAAACCAGAGTTAAAATAACCGTCTTTGATTGCGGGAGTTTCCAGTCGACGGGCGCTTTTTTCCCACCAGGCGCTCTCACCCTCAGTAACCGCAGCAACAATATAATTATCTATATCCAGCGTGGCTAACTGCTGGAGAGAACCGTTGCAGACTATATCCGAATCCAGGTAGACGATTTTATTTAGCTGATTATAAAAATAATCAATGGCAATAAAGCGAAAATAGATGGCGTATGACCAGTTCTTGGTGCTCGGGAGACGCTTCAACCAGCTGCAGTTAACGACATATAGTGTAATCGACGTATTATATTGCTTTGCCAGCGCGTTGAATCGATCTCGGTTTTCTTGATCAAGCGTGTCTGTAAATACATGAAAAACCATAGACCGATCGCTATTCTTTAGGAGAATAGACGCAATCGAAACCGCACAGCCAAATAAGAAGTTTTTATCCGTGCCGAAAGCAATATTCAAGGCATTATTATCAGGATGTGAAGGCGAAAATGAGAAACTGACGATTTCTGTAATCACATCATCTTTTTTGAAATACATAACGAGTCCAGCTTACGATTATCGGATAGTCCGATGGTGAATAACGGCATCGATGTTTTCTTTCATCGTCTGGTAGTACGTCGCGTCGTAAAAATGGTGTATGGAGGCTTTTATTTGTTCTGCTGTCGGCATGGGCTCCTGACTAACGATGGTTTGCAACGCATCGCGCAGAGAAACCGTCGAATTAGGCGGATAGAGTTGTCCGTTAATACCATTCCTGATGATATCTCCGGGGCCGGACGGGCAGTCGCTGCTGATGCAATAGATGCCGTACGACATGGCTTCAAGTAACGTCATCGGGAGCCCTTCAAAAGCGGAACTCATGATAAAAGCGGAGACATTTTTGATATTGTTTTGAATATAGTCCCATGGCGCCGCCTGCCACCCATGCCAGTGAACGCGATCATCAATCCCTAGCTCTCGAGCGTACGCTTTACAGAGGGATGCATCGGAACCATCGCCGATAAAATGGCACGCCCAATTGCCCGTCAGACCGGAAAGCGCGTCAAGCATGTCTTTCAAACGTTTCTGGCCTTCAAATTTCAGGCGTCCCACATAGATAAAGACGGCTTTTTCTGTACTGGCAGGACGAGGAATTATGCTGCTTTGCGGCGTTACCGGATTAAAAATCACGGAGATGCGTTCTTCCGGCACGCCTCGCTGGATTAACTGCTGTTTTATTCCAGAGCTAATTGCCAGGTGATAATCAGCATGAAGCACCTGCTCCGCGTGTTTTTTGTGATCGAGTGAATAATGCAGCCACGATATAAGTGGAATGGTTTTCTGGCTATGTCGGATGGCCTGCGAAGCGATGCGACAGGAGGGCGAGTCGAATGCGATCACCACATCTGGCTTATTTTGCTTGATATAGCGGGCCAGCGCGAACGTATGGCTGAGTCGTCTCAGGAAAGAAATTTTGATTCCCGAACGATGGCAGACGCTATGTTTTCCCTGTAACCAGGTTTTATCCATACGATCATCCCGGCACAGAAAGTACAGCGTGTAATCGTTTTGTGTTTCGCTGTCGCTTGCTAAAAAACCGGTCACTTTTTTAAGTACGGTTTCAATACCGCCAAACCCGGAAACGGCTTCTCCAACAAAAAGTATATTCATAAAGTTAATCTGGCCGTGAATTACAATGCCTTGCGTTCCGTTCTCTCGCGTATTTTCTCTGCTTTAATACCAGCTTCCTGAAACAAACGTTGTTCCTGTTGCAAGGTGGTACGTAGTGATTGATGATCAAAATAGATCGTTAAGAACCAAAGTAGATCGCTTCTCGTTAAACCGATATTCAGCGATGAAAAATAGAGACCGATCAGATCCTTATTACGCCAGCGCAGTGGAACTTTGCTGCGGATTTGCGCCCGATGTAAATCAATCACCGAAATTTTCAGCTGAGTATCCGTGGGGTGATAAGGAAGATGAAGCAGGAAGTGGCAAATATAGCAATCGCGATGATTGACGCCGCCCGCGTGCATCTTTCTGACCATTTCCGCGACCCGTTGAATAAGGCGCCGTTTTTCTTTCACCGACGGCGGTTTTTTCAGCCAGTTTGCACAGTAATCTTCCAGGCTGATCGCCGGGTTGAGATCTTCCGTGATAATAAAGGAGTGGCGACGCAATGGGTTTAAACCGCGTTGACCAAAGCCAACACCCCTCAGGGTATCGACGCCCAGTTCAGCCAAGCGGTGAATAGCATGCCATTCGCGATCGGCGCCCAATACCGGTAGCCTGAGTGAAATCAGGTTTTTAAGCGCTTCTTTCAGCGTGGTGCCGCGATGTATTTTAATAAAATAAGCGCTATCGCCCACGGTAAAACGCAGCGTCCGGCGGCTTTCAAGCGCACGAAATACGTCGCCGTCGAGTTTATCGACTTCTTTAAAGGGATCGCTGTTTTTCCATAAGGAAGCGAAGGGTTCTTTTAATTCAATCATTGTTGCTCACCTGTGATAAGCGCAGCCGCTTTTTCCGGCAAGCTGTATAAATCTTCGGTATCTGCAAAATGCCGGGCGTTGGCCGCCCACTGCGCGCGTTCGTCAGGATGAGTCAGCGCGTGTTGTAATGCATTATTCAGATCTGCCTGGTGATAAGGTTCTTTAATCACCGCCCCGGCATTTGCCTGATGAATATAAAAGGCATAGCCGCAGACCTCGGTGACAATAACCGGCAGTCCGGCGGTGAGCGCCTCAAGTAACACGATGCCTGCCGCTTCCTGATAGGCGGGATGGATCAGCACATCGGCCGCGGCCATAAAATCAGGGATATCGTTACGACCGGAAAAGAAACGGACCTGTGAACCGATACCCAGTTGGCTAGCGATTTTCTGATAGCGTTCCGGCTTGTCCTGGCCAACGACCAGGAAAACGGTCTGCTTTCTGTCTGCCGCCGGCAGGCTGGCGATGGCATGAAGGCTGCGTTCAACGCCTTTGCGCTTGAAGTCGGAACCCACTTGCAGCACAACCCGGTTATCGTCAGGGATCTGTTGCTCAAGCCTGAATTTGGCTCTAATTTGTTCTGAGCCGGGGCCGTATTTACGATCGGGCGAAATACCCGGCGGCAGAATAATGAAACGTTCGTCCTGAGTACCGTAATGCTTTTTGAAGTCGTCAATCTGACGATGGGTTAACATCAGCATTTTAGTATGGTTACTGTGTTCAAAAACGGCTTTTTCAAAAGCGGCATAATGTTTGTAACGCGCTGTCAGGCGATAGAGAAAACCTTTTTCCTGCGCAACCTTTTCGGCATAGCAAACATCGGCGGCGTAGTAAAAGTCCAGTCCCGGCATTTTGTTGAAGCCAATAACCCGGTCGACCGGATTCTGCCGCATATGCTGCCGTATCCACTGATAATATTCTTTATTGCGCGCATGATTGGTATGTTTGCGCACCGGAACCTGAATCAACTCAAAATCGTCAACCAGCGGACCTTCCCATGATTGGGTATACACGCGGATATGATGTCCGCGCGCCTGGCAGGCCATTGCTATGCGTAAAAAATCCCGCTGCAATCCGCCGAACGGGAAATATTTGTATAAACAGAATGCGAGGATCATAGTGGCGTCCCGGATTGGTATGTATTTATTTCAGGTTGGGATGTCGCCATATTTTTAGATAGCATCTTCATTGTTGCTTTAGTGACGTCTTTGGCTGGAATACAGGATAGGTATTTATATTGTCTGTCAAGGTCGCTGCGTTGCGGCATGGTCTGGTAATCTCCAGCCCAAATAATGATTTTATTATCACTCCAGGGACGCCAAAACTGATGATCCGTTGCGCCAAACAGGCACACTATCGGCGTTTCCAGCGCAGCAGCCATATGCATAGGGGCGGAATCAACGCCGATAAACAGTTCCGCGTGGTCTATCAACGCCGCCAACTGAGGGAAAGAGGTTTTCCCGGCGAAATCGGTTATGGGAGGAGACTGACACAGATCGGCAATAGATTTTATACATTGCTGATCTTCTTTACCCGGACCCGAAGTCAGAATAACGTTCCATCCGCAGGATTGGATATGATCGATAACTTCAGCAAATTTATCATTATCCCAACATTTAAATATCTGACGTGCCGTCGGTTGTATCACGACATATTTTTTATCGGCATTTAGCTGGATAAGATGGTTATGTATTTCCTCCCAGTGTCGAACATCATAGGCCATCACCGTTTTTGTTTTTAGCGTTGTTATATTCAGCGGCTTTAGTATGGAAAGCGTCTGTTCAACCACATGAGAGCCTGCCGGATTGATGATTTCATCGAAACAGCTTGTCCATAAAAGAGATTGGCGATGAGGAAATTTCAAGCTTATTTTTCTGGGGGATTTTGCAAATCGCAATAGTTGTGCAATAGGCCATTGATCCGTCAGGTTAATAATCAGGTCGTAATGATTTTTTCTAAGAGAAAAAATCAACTTTAAAATATTCTTAATGGCGCTAACTGTCGATTTTTCTTTCCTTTTTATGCCATATAGGTGATGAATATCTTTATTCTCGGATAAAATAGGAATGGTATCTTCATACAACAATACATCGATTTTAGCGTCCGGATAGTTGGCTTTCAGCGTGCTGATCAACGGTGTGGTGAGCAGCATATCGCCGTGGAATCTGAGCTTTGTAACCAAAATCCTTCGGTGATTTTGATAAAGAGTATCCACAACAATTCCTTTATTTCGAATCTGCGGTGCTAGTTAAGGATTTTTCATTTTTACTTTTCGCTAGCACAATGCTAAGGCAATAGGTAAGAATCCATACGATAGATATGTTTTTTTCATAAAAAATAACATCACTCAAACCATAAATCATTAGTGATAATGATAGTGATATAACGGCATAATCTTTAATAAAAAATAAAGAAACATAAATTAATGAAACATAAAATATAAATAAGGCAACGCCACCAAAAATGCCTTTCAGGGAGAGTGTTTCAATGAATTCATTATGCAAATGAACCTCGGTATATTGCGATGCACCAGATAATGAACTATCTTTTTCAGTCTGTTGTTGAATACTAATAGCTCTTGATTCAGCTGATTGTCCCCATGGCGCATCCAGAAAACTTACAATACCTGTTTTGTACATAGCAATACGCGCGCCAACAGATGAGTGGCTATCTGATGAGTCATATCTTTTCAGATCTGAAAACATATTATTTGCTCTGGTATTAATTGTATTATGGCATAAAATTAGACAGGTAATACTGACTATTACGAATTTTTTGATTAAGTTGAAATCTATTTTCTTTTCATTTTTAATGAAAGGGTATAGTAATATTATGTTTAACAAAGGAAATGCCAATATTGCTGCCCGAGTTTCCGTGAGAATTATTAAAATAAAAAAGATAGCATAATTCAGCAGGAAAAGGTTAACCCTTTTTGCTGTTTTCTTTAAAAGAGTAGCCTGTGCGATAACAATTCCGATAAACGTCATCATGTAACCAGACGTTGTTGGTATGCCATCAGATAGCGTGAATCTTCCATTATCAGGGGTAAAATAAAAGTAAAGTAATAATATACTAGGAACTATATGTATTGCAGTGAATAATGGCTTGGTTATTTTATTCTTTGTGGATAATTGAATTGCAAGAAGGATATACATTGAACCCAGAAGTAATATTTTATCTACATTGTAATAAGCGCGATATACTCCCGACACATCGCTGTTATCTACCCTGTACATTAATTCCCAAATAAAATTCACAGCACACAATAATAACATGCTTAATGTTATTATTGTGTTCTTTATATTCATGTCATTTTTTTTGATGACAAAAATCAAATATACTGTAACAATTATTCCGAGATTATTGAATATTTTCACGGATAGTCTTGAGTTAAATATCATGAGGCTTAATGCAATAACGAATCCTATGTATATAAGAGTGGGTAATATATTTTTTGAAGCATTGGGTTGAATGTTTATCATGTTTTTTTATACTAATTTCGTTATTTTTAGGGACGTGTAAAAGAGAGACTCTGTATTTAGTCATGGGTAATTTATATGGATGAATAAAGCTGTTATTTTAGTTGAGCGCTGTCGTATTCCTGATTAGCCACGCTACCGCCCCTGGCTCGACAGCTACCAGTGGACTGAAGGACGTTATCATTAGACGGCATCGTATCTTGTTATATGCCATTCTATCCTGTCATAGTACTAAAACGGGCTCCTCTTCTATCCTGATAACTCATTCAATTTACTACTCTATATGTGGTTATTGCGTGGGTATGTCTGTGATGAGACTGACCGCTAACACGTGGCATTAGCGAACAACCACGGAAAATGGCCTTCGATCACCCGGTAGACAAGGCGTAACTCAGAGCATCGTCTAAAAAATTAGTCATGTGTTTTATTCAAATCGCCGGGAACAGAATTACTCACCACCTGATGCCGTTAATTCTATCATTTTCTCTAATTTTCGACGGACTTCCTCGGCAGTAATTGTGCTCATTTGATGGGTTTCAGACAGTTCCGCAATCTGATTTTTCCCATATCCGCCGATCAACCCCGGATCGGTCGGGCCATACAGCGTGATATTGGGGCGATCCAACGCTGCGGTTAAGTGGCTTAAACCGGTATCGACGGAAACGACGGCTTTTGCGCCGGCCAATACTTCCGCTACCTGTTGCAGCGTAAGACGGGGCAATACTTCAACATGGGGAAATCCTTCAGCCAGACGCAAGGCGCGCTGATGTTCATGTTCGGCCCCCCAGGGAAGCTTAATGCGCAATCCGCTGGACTGTAGCTGGGCGATCAATTCCCGCCAGTGTGCTTCCGGCCAGTGTTTTTCGTCACGGGTGGTGGCATGAAGAAATACCAGGTATTGATTGGCGTCGGCGGGCAACTGTGAAAGAAAACGCTGCGCAATCGCGTAATCTCCCCTTTCTGCCGGTTTCCCATATTGCAGACTGGCGGCAAAAAGCTCGCGTACGCGTTCAACCGCATGTTGCTGACGGCTGACGCGATGGCGATAGTTATAGAACCAGCTCGCCAGAGGTTCACGCGCGCTTTTGCAATCCAACCCATGCTTTTTGCCACGGGCAAGGCGGGTAACCAGCGCGGCGCTTTTTATCAGCCCCTGAGCGTCAATCACCGCATCATAATGCTTTTCCCGCAGCAACTGCTTAAAACGCGCGCGTTCCTGTCGCGTTTGGGCGCTGAACCAGCTTTTTCTCCAGCGGCGGAGGGCCACGGGGATCACCCGGGACACCGCCGGATGCCAACTGGGTATTTGTGCGAATCCCTCTTCCACCACCCAGTCGAATTGAACGCCGGACAGCGCGTGCATGGCATCGGTCAACGCAGGTAACGTATGCAGGACATCCCCCATGGAGGATGTTTTGATGACCAATACCCTCATGCGTTTTCTCCCGGCGCGGTCAGGTATTTTTCCAGCGCATTAAAAACCTGTTCAGGCTGGATGTCGATCAGGCTTTGATGGTATCCCTGTTCGGCATCGCCTTTACGTATCCGGTGATAACCGCTAATTAAGCGAATAACCTCCGCCTGATGTGACAAGGGCGGGGTGAAATCGGGGCTGCTGGGGCCGTAGAGCGCAATCAGCGGACGGTTGAGCGCGGCGGCAACGTGCATTAAGCCCGAGTCATTACTCACTACCGCATGACAGGCGGCAATCAGTACGACGGCCTGCTCCAGCGATGTTTGTCCGGCCAGGTTGGCGCAATATTGTTGCTCATGCTCCGGCAATGCCGAGCGGATATCATCGCCTGCCGGGCGGTCGTTGGCGGAACCAAACAAGGCGACCTGATAACCCCGATCAATCAGCATGTGCGCCAGCGCGGCGTAGTGATAATGCGGCCAGCGTTTGGCCGGGCCGAATTCTGCGCCGGGGCAGAAACCAATAACCGGGCGCGGACTCTTCAGCTTAAAAGTCGCCGTCATTGCGGCCATTTCTTCATCGCCGACCTGTAGCTGAGGCCAGAGTATAGGCTGAGGAAGATCCTGCGCGCGGTGAATGCGGTTGCCATCGTAAGCCAGAGCGACATAGCGCTGCACCATCAGCGGGAAGGCGATTTTATCCAGCACGCGGATGTCATTCAGCAGTCCGTAGCGCATCTCTCCACGCCAGCCTGTTCGCTGTGGGATGCGGGCGAAAAAAGGCACCAGCGCCGATTTAAATGAGTTGGGTAAAACATAGGCGCGGTCATAGCGGCCGCCGCGCAGAGAAACCCCGAGACGGCGGCGTTCCCCTAGCGCCAGCGCGCCGTGGCCCAATGGCATCGCCAATGCCTGGTTGACTTCCGGCATACGGGCCAAAAGGGGACGGCACCACGCAGGCGCCATCACGTCAATGATTGCTTCCGGATGCTCGGCTTTTAGCGTGCGATACAGGCTGTGCGACATCATCATATCGCCAACCCAGGAAGGACCGATGACTACGATCTTCATGATATTGATTTCATACCGTTTATCTATTCCTTACGGCGCACGCCAATAATATACCCGCTATTTTTCCAGTTGCAGGCGTGTCGGCTGTCTTCCCGCATCTTGAAATCTATTGGGCGTATAGGCTGCACGGGGATAACGATACCGGATTAAGCGGTACGGTTTAGCCAGGCCATATATTCAGCGACGCCTTCGGCAACGGTTTTAAACGGCTTGTCGTAACCTGCCGCGCGCAGTTTAGTCAGGTCCGCCTGTGTATATGCCTGATAACGGCCTTTTAGCTTTTCTGGGAATTCAATATATTCCACGCTGCCTTTTTTGTGGAACGCCAGCGTGGCGTCGGCAACGGCCTGGAAAGATTCAGCCCGGCCGGTGCCGCAGTTGAAGATGCCGGACACGCCTTTTTGCCAAAACCACAGATTGACGGCCGCGACGTCGCCGACGTATATGAAGTCCCGTTTGAAGTTTTCGCTGCCGGCAAACAGTTTCGGATTTTCACCCTGATTGATCTGTCTGTTCAGGTGAAAGGCGACGCTGGCCATGCTGCCTTTGTGTCCCTCACGCGGGCCGTAGACGTTGAAATAGCGGAAGCCGCAAATTTGCGACTCGGCCTGCGGCAGAATTTCACGCACGTATTGGTCGAACAGGAATTTAGAGTAGCCATAGACGTTCAGCGGCTGCTCATACTTGCGCTCTTCAATGAAGTTATTGTCACGACCGCCATAGGTCGCGGCGGAAGAGGCGTACAGGAACGGGATATTGCGATCGAGGCAATAGTGCAGCACCTCTTTGGAGTATTGATAGTTGTTATCCATCATATACTTGCCATCCCACTCGGTGGTCGATGAGCAGGCGCCTTCGTGGAAAATGGCATCAATATCGCCCAGATTGTCACCCGCTATGATATTGGCGATGAAATCTTCTTTATCCATGTAGTCTGTAATATCCAGATCCACCAGATTGACGAATTTCGTTCCATCTTTCAGGTTATCGACAACCAGGATATCCCGATAGCCAATGTCATTGAGCGCTTTCACGATATTGCTGCCGATGAAACCGGCGCCGCCAGTAACGATAATCATGGGATCTACCCTTGTTAATCTTGCCGGTGAGGCACCACGCCTCACGCTGTCTATGACCGCTATAATAGCATTTCATTTTACCGCAAGCAGCCCGGCGTTTATTTCTCCGGGATTTCTGCGATCGAGAAAGAAAAATAACGCGGCGATTTACCGTTTAATGTGATTTTTCTGCGGGCGCGACCCAGGTTTGCCAGCGGCGTTTTACGAAGATGACGGCTGCGCTGTCATGGATGTCGTCGCTGAGCAATTTGAATATCGTCGCGCTCGTCACGGGTGCGGGCGGATGTTTCACCATGCACTGCTTTATACCGGGGAAGGGTTTGACGCCACGGACAGGCGGTTGTGGCTTCGTCGCTTTCGGCGTCTCCGGAACGGGTAATGGTTCGTAGTGCTGCGTCGGTTCATTCAACAACTGGCTGGGGCGCACTAAAACAATATCGGATCCCAGCGTGGGCAGCATTTGTTGCAATACTTTAATGGTCGACGGATGCGGGTGACCAATCGCAATGGCGGAGCCGCTGCGTCGCGCTATCTGCACGGCCCGGTTAAACTGCTGGCGGATATCGGCTTCATTCTGCGAGTCATCCAGAAAAACTTTCCGCTTGATGACTTTTACGCCGGTGCCGACGGCGGCCCGGCTGGCCTGGCTACTGCCGATCGTCATACTGTCGAGAAAATAGAGGTGGTAGGCGCTCAACGCCTGCATGACTTTTTGCATGCCGGGAAGGCTGGAGGTCATCGCGCTGCCCATATGGTTATTCAACCCGACGGCGTAAGGCACATTGTTGACTGATTGGCGAATGATGCGCTGAATTTCTTCACTGCTCATATCAGGATGCAGGGTATCGCGCTCCAGCGGCTGCTTGCTGAGCGGCGCCATCGGCAGGTGGATCAGCACTTCACGCCCTTGATTATGCGCTTTGGTCGCCATTTCCCGGGCATAAGGCGCGTTAGGCAAAACCGCCACCGAAATGGCCGTAGGCATATTTAAAACCTGATTCTCATTATGAGGACGATAGCCGAAGTCATCAATCACGATGGATAGCTTACCGGCCGAGATAAACGAAGACAGCGACAATAGGCTGAAAAATAAAAATATTTTTGGTTTTATATGATACAAGACTATCTTCCCAACCAAGGTTGTGGGTTTACCGCCTGCCCTTGGCGGCGAATTTCAAAATAGAGCGCAGGCTGGCTTTGCCCGCCGCTGTTGCCTACCAGCGCGATGGGTTCGCCCGCTTTAACCTGGGCGCCAACGGCAACCAGCGCGCTTTGATTGTAGCCGTATAAACTCATGTCGCCTTTACCGTGCTGAACGACCACGACCAGGCCGTAGCCTTGCAGCCAGTCAGCCATTAGAACGGTGCCGTCGGCGATGGCTTTCACTTCGGTTCCTTCCGGCGCGGCGATAACCATCCCTTTCCAGCGTAACTCGCCTTGCAGCGATTCGCCAAAACGATGCTCGATTCGGCCGCGAACCGGCCAGAAAGCCTGTGCGGCAGGGCGTCCCAAACCGCCGGTACGGGCCATCAGCGACTGTTCGCTTTCCGTTGGCTTATAGCTGCCGCCGCTACGTTTGGCCTGCTGCTCTTTGGCCCGGACCTTGGCCGCTTCCCGCGCTTCGCGTTCAGCCCTGGCCCTGGCTTCGCGCTCGGCACGGGCGATTTGATCGCGCAGCCGGGTTTCATTCTGACGTAATTCGGTGAGCAACCGCTGATCTTTTGCCAGCGAGCTTTCAAGCGTCGTCAGCGTTTGCTTGCGATCGGACTGCGCCTGTTCCAGCGCTTGCTGTTGCTGCTGCTGGTTGGACAACAGGGTTTTCTGCTGATTTTGTTTCTGCTCCAGCAACTGTTTCTGGCTGGCCAGTTCGGTGCGCGTTTGCTGTAACTCATTGATGGATTTCTGCCGCGCTTCGTTCAGATAGCCGAAATAGGCGAGGATACGCTCGCTGCGCTGGCTCTCTTCTCCGCTCAGAATCAGCTGCAGCGCGCTGTGTTGTCCTTGACGAAATGCGGCGTCAAGCTGGCGTGACAGCATGTCCTGCTGCGTTTTTTGCTGTGACTGTAATTTGGCAATGGAGGCGGCGAGCGCGCTCAACTCTTTATTTAAGCTCGACAGCGTATTGCGTGTTTCACGCAGCTGGCGGCTTGATTGAGCGATCGACTGCTCCTGTTTCTTCAACTGCTGGAGCAGTGCGCTACGCTGTTGCTGCTGTTGCTGAACGCTTTTTTCTTTTGCTGCGATATCCTGTTGCAGGTTTTTGAGCTGTTGCTGATTATCAGCGGCCAGGCTGATATCGGAAAATAGCAAAGCGCCGACGCACAACGCGCAGGCGCACCGGGTGAACCGTTTGCGTAACGCCGGAAATGGAACATGGGCGCGGCGGGCGGTTCTCAACTGAACAGATAACGCTTTTTTACTCATAGCGAAGGATTATTCCACGATGAACAGCCGCTTACCAGTCGTCTAATTCCGGATTTCTATTTCTATCCGTGACAACGATACGATGACCTGGAATCTGCGGTAAAAGACATTCGATAATAGATAAATGGGAATGCGTGCGTGTATTCCCCTCATCCTGCAAATTGCGGCGGCGCTGATTTTATTGCCCGGCGTTTTTCCTGGACCCGCCCCCGGTTTACCGCGTTCTCCGCCGTCTGGTTTCCCGAAGCGCCGGGGAATTGATTCGGTTTCGCCTGACTGCATTTTGCAGTCTATTGAGTATAGAATGGTTGCATTACACAATCTGTGTGGTGATTTTACGTATCACGCCGCAGATTCAGTACGCGATGTTGGCTTACTGGCTGTAATTGCTGTATCGCGCAGGTATACTCAGGAACCTTATATTTTTGTCGCTTAACTGATTCGGGAGTCGTTATACCCCATGCAAGAGATTATACCATTCATTAGCAAGCACCCTATATTAAGTGTGGCCTGGGTTGCCCTGTTGGTTATTGTTATCGTGCTTACGGTGAAGAGTAAATTTTCGAAAGTGAAGGAAGTGGTTCGCGGTGAAGCGATCCAACTGATCAATAAAGAAGATGCCGTGATTGTCGATATCCGAAATCGTGATGATTATCGCCGCGGTCATATCGCCAACGCATTTAACCTGTTGCCCAACGATATTAAAAACGGCAGCGTGGGCGAACTGGAAAAGCATAAGGCGCAGCCGGTAATCGTCGTGTGCGCCAACGGCATGTCTTCGCGTGAAGCGGCGGCTAATCTGCTGAACGCGGGTTTTGAACGTGTAATGGTGCTGAAGGACGGTCTTGCCGGCTGGAGTGGCGAAAACCTGCCTTTGGTTCGCGGCAAGTAAACGGCAGTCCTCGGTAAATGACGGGTTCGCCGCAAACGGCTCTTGCAGGATAGCCTCAGGCAGGCTGATTGCAACGCCAAGATTACGTAATCTACTGGTGTCTACCTTCGCTGACGATGGAAGGCGTCAAAGAAATCCAACAAAAGGTATTATTTAACATGTCCGAACAAAACAACGTCGAAATGTCTTTCCAAATCCAGCGTATCTATACCAAGGATATCTCTTTTGAAGCGCCGAATGCGCCTCAGGTATTCCAGAAAGAGTGGCAGCCCGAAGTAAAATTGGATCTGGATACGGCATCCAGCCAACTGGCGGAAGATATTTATGAAGTCGTATTGCGCGTCACGGTAACCGCGTCTATGGACGAAGAGACGGCATTTCTGTGCGAAGTTCAGCAGGGCGGGATCTTCACCGTCGGCGGTATTGACGGAACGCAACTGGCCCACTGCCTGGGAGCCTATTGCCCGAATATCCTGTTCCCTTATGCGCGTGAGTGCATCACCAGCCTGGTTTCTCGTGGTACTTTCCCGCAATTGAATCTGGCTCCGGTCAATTTTGACGCGCTGTTTATGAACTATCTGCAACAGCAGGCGGAAAGCGCCGAGCCGAGTCAGGATGCCTGATGAACGCGTCTGACGCTTCAATGACCGTAATCGGTGCCGGTTCATACGGCACCGCATTGGCGATTACGCTGGCGCGTAATGGTCATCAGGTTGTGCTCTGGGGGCACGATCCCGACCATATTCATGCTTTGCAGGCCGCCCGCTGTAACCAGGCATTTCTTCCCGACGTCCCTTTTCCTGATTCGTTGCGGCTGGAAACCGATTTGCCGCGGGCATTAGCGGCCAGCCGCAATGTGCTGGTGGTGGTGCCCAGCCATGTGTTTGGCGACGTATTACGTCAGATCAAACCGCATCTGCGCGCGGACGCGCGGGTCGTCTGGGCGACCAAGGGGCTGGAAGCGGAAACCGGACGCCTGTTGCAGGATGTCGCGCGTGAAGCGTTGGGCGAAAAGATTCCGCTCGCGGTCGTATCCGGCCCTACTTTTGCCAAAGAACTGGCCGCCGGCCTGCCAACGGCGATTGCTCTGGCGTCAACCGACGGCGAATTTGCCGACGATCTTCAACGTTTGCTGCATTGCGGCAAAAGTTTCCGGGTGTACAGCAATCCTGATTTTATTGGCGTCCAGCTGGGCGGCGCGGTTAAGAACGTGATCGCGATTGGCGCCGGCATGTCTGACGGCATCGGTTTCGGCGCTAACGCCCGTACGGCATTGATCACCCGCGGCCTGGCGGAGATGACTCGGCTGGGCGTGGCGCTGGGCGCGGATCCCACCACCTTTATGGGAATGGCCGGATTAGGCGATCTTGTTTTGACCTGTACGGATAATCAATCCCGTAACCGGCGTTTCGGTATGATGCTGGGGCAGGGCATGGATGTTCAGCACGCGCAGGATAAAATTGGTCAGGTGGTTGAAGGGTACCGTAACACCAAAGAGGTGCTGGCGTTAGCGCAGCGTTATGGCGTTGAAATGCCGATTACCGAGCAAATATGGCAAGTTCTGTACTGTGGCAAAGATGCCCGGGAAGCCGCGCTAAGTTTGTTGGGACGCACCCGTAAAGATGAAAGCGCCAATTTATAAAACCCCTGTTTTTACTGCAATATCAATCATGTCGGTCTGATTTATCCACCCCATGTCCGGGATGGCCCTGACGGGCCGCCAACAGTAGCGCTTAAAAGCGTGAAGGGGAATGGGAATACGGTTAACGTTTGTGGTGTCTCGCTGATGTAGACTGGGGTTCTGACGTAACAGTATTGCAATTTTTACCGGGCTCCATTAATACGGATGGCCCGCGTGCTTTTGTTGCGCGCATGGGGTTGATGGCAAGTCAGTCGTATCTGGATGAGCGGTATTTCGGAGAGTGAAGCAATGTCGACAGAAGAGTTGGAGCAGGTCTGGAAAAATATTAAGGCTGAAGCGCGTAGTTTGGCGGATTGCGAACCTATGCTGGCCAGTTTTTTTCATGCAACATTGCTGAAACACGAAAACCTGGGAAGCGCCCTGAGCTATATGCTGGCTAACAAGCTGGCGAGCCCAATTATGCCGGCCATCGCTATCCGCGAAGTCGCTGAAGAGGCTTACCATGCCGATCCGCAGATGATCGTTTCCGCCGCGCGTGATATTCAGGCGGTCTGCCTGCGCGATCCCGCCGTTGATAAATACTCAACCCCTCTGCTTTACCTGAAAGGCTTTCATGCGTTACAGGCATACCGCATCGGTCACTGGCTTTGGTCTCGGGATCGTAAAGCGCTGGCGATCTTCTTCCAGAACCAGATTTCCGTCTCCTTTGGCGTCGATATCCACCCGGCGGCGACGATTGGTTGTGGGATCATGCTCGATCATGCCACGGGCATTGTGATCGGGGAAACCGCCGTGGTTGAGAATGACGTCTCTATCCTGCAGTCCGTCACGCTGGGCGGTACGGGTAAAACCACTGGCGATCGCCATCCTAAAATTCGGGAAGGGGTGATGATTGGCGCGGGCGCTAAGATACTGGGAAATATTGAGGTTGGCCGCGGCGCTAAAATTGGCGCCGGATCCGTCGTTTTACAGCCTATTCCGCCTCACACTACCGCCGCGGGCGTGCCTGCCCGCATCGTCGGCCGTCCGGAAACGGATAAACCATCAATGGACATGGATCAGTATTTCAACGGCGTGAATCGCGGCTTTGAGTATGGCGACGGTATTTAATATTGTCGGGCGGCGGATCAATAAAAACGGCGCATACCCGCATGAATTCCAGTGGCGGAACGCGGCAAACATTCAGGCAATTTAAAATAAGGGCAGGAAATGATAGACGTACTGGCGGCGTCTTGACGATTTGCCCACATTCACCGCTCGGCGCGCTTCGTCAGCACACTCATGATGTTTTTTACCGGTAAGAACTGTCTGAAACCTTTCCCCCCGTTGCCATTTATTTAACGGCCATTGCCGTTTGTTCCGGCATAATGGCGAACCTTTTTAGGGTTATGTCATCTGTGAAAACAGCATGAGTTGAACTATATATTTTGTTATCCCCTAAATATTTCAAGGCGCGGCAATGTGGTTAACGCGCCGGTAATGGAAATAATGACGGGTATCCGAATAGTGATATTAAAGTTGCTGAGAGTCTAATAATGTATTTAAAGCGTATTTTCGTCATCCTGAGTTTTGTTGTGTCATCCGCTATGCCGATTTTGACTCATGCAACGGACACCCAGAACAATGGCGGCGTGGTGAACGGCGGTACGAATGGCGGCAGTGCCGACGCTACGGCCGTACATGATGAAAGCTGGTGGCAGAGAAGTAAAAATAATCTGTCCAAAACATGGTCGGAATCACCGAACCATGACATCTACATTCCGGCGATTACCTGGCATAACCGCTGGACGTACGATAAAGAAAAGACGGATGAATATAATGAACGCCCGTGGGGCGCGGGTTACGGTGTATCGCGCTTAGATGAGGACGGTGACTGGCACTCGTTATATCTGATGGCGTTCAAGGACTCCCATAACAAATGGGAGCCGATTGGCGGTTACGGATTTGAGAAGCGCTGGCGTCCGACCAGCGATCAGGATTTCCAACTGGGGCTGGGATTTACCGCCGGCGTCACCATGCGCGATAACTGGAACTATATTCCGATTCCGGTATTGCTGCCGCTGGCCTCCATCAGCTACCAGAAGCTCTCCTTCCAGGCGACATATATTCCCGGTACGTACAACAACGGCAACGTCTTTTTTGCCTGGTTTAGATGGCAGATTTAAGATAGCCGATAAATTTCAAGATCCGCTCCGACGGTAGAAGAGATGGCGAACCCCTTTTGAACGATGCAAAAGGGGTTTTATTTTTTGGCCGCATATCCATAAGAATAATATCTCGCTGATAGGGTATTGCGATGAACACTTTGCCGGCCCAAGTGCAGTAAGAATGATTTTTGGCAATGCGATATTGTTTGTTCGCTATTTGTCCGAATGTAAACCATTTTGGTCGAAATTTATTCGCTATCCTCCGTTACAATAACGACTCTTTTTTCTGAGCGGTGGATATTGCAGTGCCATTACTTATCATCACCACAATATTGTGGGCTTTTTCATTCAGCCTGATTGGCGAATATCTGGCGGGCCATGTCGATAGCTGGTTTTCCGTATTGATGCGCGTCGGGCTGGCCGCGCTGGTCTTCTTGCCATTTTTACGCTGGCGGGGTTATGCGCCGCGCGTCATTTTACTCTATCTGCTGGTGGGCGCCTGCCAACTGGGAATTATGTACTTGTTTGTTTTTCAGGCGTATCTCTATCTTTCTGTCCCCGAATTTTTGCTGTTTACGGTTATGACGCCGCTGTACGTCACGCTGATCTACGATCTGCTGCGTCGTGAACGCCTGCGCTGGGGCTACATGTTCAGCGCGCTGCTGGCCGTTCTGGGCGCGGCGGTGATTCGTTACGACGGGGTCAGCCCGCATTTTCTGTGGGGATTGATGCTGGTTCAGGCGGCGAACATCTTCTTCGCCATCGGTCAGGTCGGCTATAAACGGCTGATGGAAGTGCACCCGATGCCGCAACACTGCGCCTTTTCATGGTTTTATCTGGGGGCGCTGGCGGTTTCGGTGGTGGCCTGGCTGCTATTCGGCAACGCCAGCCAATTACCCACGACCTCGTTGCAGTGGGGGGTGTTGGTCTGGCTGGGGGTTGTCGCTTCGGGACTGGGTTACTTTATGTGGAACTACGGCGCCACCCAGGTTGATGCCGGGACGCTGGGCATCATGAATAATTTCCACGTTCCCGCGGGGCTGCTGGTCAACCTGGCTATCTGGCAGGAAAAGGTGCATTGGCCGAGCTTTATCATCGGGGCGATTATCATTATGTCCTCGCTGTGGGTACACCGGCATTGGGTCGCGAAGCGTCCCGCACAAACGGCAGATGTTCACAAGCGTGCCGACGCGCCGAACGAATAAACGCGTCTATCACCGGTTGACGCTGCTCTCCGTCGCGCACGGCGGCGTACAACCGGCTCCACAGTCCTTCTCCCAGCGTCTTGGTCACAATCAGCCCCTGACGCTCGAAACTTTCCACCACCCAGTGCGGCAGGGCGGCGATCCCCATGCGCGCGCTGACCATCTGGATCAGCAACAGCGTATTATCGACGTTTTTCAACGCCGGGCTGACTCCGGCGGGTTGCAGAAAATGCCGCCAGATATCCAGCCGCTGGCGTTGCACCGGGTAAATCATCAACGTTTCCGCACGTAAATCTTCAGGTTCGATGACCTCTTTTTCGACCAGCGGATGCTCCGGCGCCAGCACCAGCCGGACTTCAAAATCAAACAGCGGCGCATAGTGCAACCCGCTGCGCGGCAGGATATCCGATGTCATCACCAGGTCCAGCTCTCCCTGCTGCAACGACGGTTGCGGATCAAACGTGACGCCGGATTTAAAGTCCATTGACACCTGCGGCCAGTTTTGATGAAACTCATCCAGCGCCGGCGTCAGCCATTGAATGCAGCTATGGCACTCAATCGCCAGCCGCAGCGTGGCCTGATGCGGTTCATTGCATGCCTGCAGCGCCTGCTGAATTTGCGGCAATACCTGCTCGGCCAACTGTAACAGGATCTCACCCTGGGGCGTAAAGCGCAGCGGCTGACTCTTGCGCACGAATAACCTGAACCCCAAACGTTGTTCCAGATCGCTGAACTGGTGTGATAACGCCGACTGGGTTTGATGAAGCGCCGCAGCGGCAGCGGCTAACGATCCCGTATTGCGCAGCGCCTGCAGCGTTCGCAGGTGTTTAAGTTCGATCATGAGAGTCCTTCACAGTGACAGTGAATAAATTGCGCTTGTGGGCAATACACTACCTGCGGATTATAGATGTGTAAACATCTGGACGGCTAAATGAGGATAAACGATGACGATTTTAAATCACACGCTGGGTTTTCCACGTGTTGGACTGCGGCGCGAGCTGAAAAAAGCGCAAGAAAGCTATTGGGCGGGTAATGCGACACAGGAAGCGTTGCTGGCCGTTGGACGCGAACTTCGCGCGCGCCACTGGCAGCAACAAAAGGATGCCGGCGTCGATCTGCTGCCGGTGGGCGATTTCGCCTGGTACGATCATGTGTTGACGACCAGCCTGCTGTTAGGGAACGTGCCGGCTCGTCATCAGAATGCCGATGGCTCCGTCGATCTGGATACGCTGTTTCGCATCGGCCGTGGTCGGGCGCCGAGCGGAGAGCCGGCCGCCGCCGCTGAAATGACCAAATGGTTCAATACCAACTACCACTACATGGTGCCGGAATTCACCAGAGGCCAGCAGTTCAAACTGACCTGGACGCAGTTGCTGGATGAAGTGGATGAAGCGCTGGCGCTGGGGCATCGGGTGAAACCCGTACTGCTGGGGCCGGTTACTTATTTGTGGCTGGGTAAGGTAAAAGGCGAGCCGTTCGATCGTCTGTCGCTGTTGCAGGACATTTTGCCGGTTTATCGGCAGGTGCTGGCCGAACTGGCGAAACGCGGCATCGAATGGGTGCAGATCGATGAACCGGCGCTGGCGCTGGAACTGCCGCAGGCGTGGCTGGCGGCATTCAAACCGGCATACGATGCGCTGCAAGGGCAGGTGAAACTGTTGCTGACCACCTATTTTGATAGCGTCGGCCAGAACCTGGATACCATTAAAGCGCTGCCGGTACAGGGGCTGCATGTCGATCTGGTGCATGGTAAAGACGATGCGGCATCGCTGAATGAGCAATTGCCTGCGGACTGGCTGCTATCGCTGGGGGTCATTAACGGGCGTAACGTATGGCGCGCCGATTTGAGTCAGTGGTTTGAACGTCTGCAACCGTTGCTCGGCAAGCGCCGCCTTTGGTTGGGCAGTTCCTGCTCGCTGCTGCATAGTCCGATCGATTTAAGCGTGGAAACGCGTCTGGATGATGAAGTAAAAAGCTGGTTTGCCTTTGCCATCCAGAAATGCGCGGAGCTCTCTTTGCTGTCTCAGGCGTTGAATGGCGGCGACGGTCAGGCGCTGGCGGCATACAGCGCGCCAATCCGCGCCCGCCGCACCTCCTCCAGAGTGAACAACCCGGCGGTGGCTCAGCGTTTAGCCGCCATCACCC
Organism: Brenneria goodwinii; assembly: GCF_002291445.1. Classification (NCBI taxonomy): domain Bacteria; kingdom Pseudomonadati; phylum Pseudomonadota; class Gammaproteobacteria; order Enterobacterales; family Pectobacteriaceae; genus Brenneria; species Brenneria goodwinii. Next base: position 4,519,319 of record NZ_CP014137.1, read on the forward strand.
CGCAGGATAGTCAGCGTCGGCAGCCCTATTCGCTGCGCGCCGAAGCACAGCGTCAACGCTTCGAACTGCCGGCATGGCCGACGACGACCATCGGATCTTTCCCGCAAACCACGGAAATCCGTAGTCTGCGTCTGGACTTCAAACAGGGGCGCCTTGACGGTAACCACTACCGCACGGGGATCTCCGAGCACATTAAACAGGCGGTGGCCGAGCAGGAGCGCTTGGGGTTGGATGTGCTGGTGCACGGCGAAGCCGAACGTAACGACATGGTGGAATATTTCGGCGAACATCTCGATGGGTTCGTCTTTACCCAGAATGGGTGGGTGCAGAGCTATGGTTCCCGCTGTGTGAAGCCGCCGGTGATCATCGGCGACGTCAGCCGGCCTAAAGCCATTACCGTTGAATGGGCGAAATACGCGCAGTCCCTGACCGACAAACCAATGAAAGGGATGTTGACCGGTCCGGTCACCATTCTGTGCTGGTCCTTCCCGCGTGAAGACGTTTCGCGTGAAGTCATCGCCAAACAGATTGCACTGGCGCTGCGTGATGAAGTAGCTGATTTGGAAAACGCCGGTATTGGGATTATCCAGATTGATGAGCCTGCTTTACGCGAAGGTTTGCCGCTGCGCCGCTCGGACTGGGACGCCTATCTGGCCTGGGCGGTGGAAGCGTTCCGTCTGAATGCGGCGGTTGCCCGCGACGATACGCAGATCCACACCCATATGTGTTACTGCGAGTTCAACGACATCATGGATTCCATCGCCGCGTTGGACGCGGATGTGATCACCATTGAAACTTCGCGTTCCGATATGGAGTTGCTGGAGTCGTTTGAAGAGTTTGAATATCCCAATGAGATCGGTCCGGGCGTGTATGACATTCATTCGCCAAACGTACCGAGCGTTGAGTGGATCGAAGCGCTATTGCTCAAGGCGGCGCAGCGCATTCCGGCTGAACGCCTATGGGTCAATCCGGACTGCGGTCTGAAAACCCGCGGCTGGCCGGAAACCCGTCAGGCGCTGGCCAACATGGTTCAGGCGGCCCGGCGGCTGCGTGAAGCGCGGTAAGATCAACCACTCAGGGAGGCGACAGCCTCTCTGAGCCGATTTTCAGCACACCGCGTATTTCTTAAACCACGCCAGCATCCGCTGCCAGCCATCCTGGGCCGATTCGGCATGATAACTGGGGCGATAGTCGGCATGGAAAGCATGCCCTGCATCCGGGTAGACGACGATCTCCGCGCTGGCATTGGCGGCCCGCAGCGCCTGGCGCATCTTATCTATCTGTTCCAGCGGAATGCTGCCGTCTTGGGCACCGTATAGCCCCAGAACCGGCGCATTGAGTTCCGTTGCGATATCAATCGGGTGTTGGGGATTATTTATCGTCTTGGATGCGGTAAATTTGCCATACCAGGCTACCGCCGCTTTCAACTGTGGATTATGGGCGGCGTAAAGCCAACTGATCCGGCCTCCCCAGCAGAAGCCGGTAATGGCAAGTTTACTGGCGTCCCCACCGTTTTTGATGGCCCAGTTCGCGCTGTGATCAAGATCCGACAGCACCTGAGCATCGGGAACCTTACTGACCAGTTCAGCGACAATCTGTTGAACATCATGGTATTGATGGGGATCGCCCTGACGGAAATAGAGTTCGGGAGCGATAGCCATATAGCCTTGTTTAGCCAGTCTGCGGCAAAGATCCTGAATATAATGGTGAACGCCGAAAATTTCCTGTACCACCAATACGATGGGAAACGGCTCGTTTTGGCCGGCGGGTTTGGCAAAATAAGCCGGTAATTGTTCCCCCTGAGACGGAACGGTTGTTTCGCCGGCAATGATGCCTGCCGTATCCGTATTGATGGCTGAAGAGGCCTGCACGGTTACCGCCGAAGTCAGTCCTCGCGGTATGTGCCTGAGGATCGTTTGCTCATCAGTAGTCATTGCGATCTCCTCGATTGGATTTGCCAATGTCATAGTCGTGTCAGGTTTCGCGCCTATGACAAATAGTATCAACGATTAAAGAATCTACAATAAAACAGGTTGAACAATCGTCAGCTGCGAAGATGAAGGACATTGAGCATGTTTTCTCATCAGACCATTGATGGGGAAAGTGAAATTCTGTCACTTTGTTTGGTGATGTGTGTCACATATATAATGCATTATTGTGCTTTGTTTCTTTTTTAAAAGTGATTAAGTTCACAAGATGTACGGTTGCAATACGATAAAGTCTTGGCTATAGCGGGTTTCTCTACGCGTTATTCTCCGTGGCGGCGGCTATACAATGTTTAAAAATGCGCCCGGTGTTTTTTTTGCTCTGATTACTCAACCCATTGCCTGGGAGGCACTTATGTCTAAATCTGATGTTTTCCATCTCGGCCTGAAAAAAAATGATTTACAGGGAGCGACGTTGGCGATTGTGCCCGGCGATCCTGCGCGGGTCGAAAAAATAGCCCGGCTGATGGATAACGCGGTTCATTTGGCGTCGCAGCGTGAATTCACCTCCTGGCGTGCCGAATTGGACGGAAAGGCGGTGATAGTGTGTTCCACCGGTATTGGCGGGCCGTCAACGTCGATTGCGGTAGAGGAACTGGCCCAACTTGGCATCCGTACCTTCCTGCGTGTAGGAACGACCGGCGCTATTCAACCGGATATCAGTGTGGGCGATGTGCTGGTCACCACGGCGGCGGTGCGTCTCGACGGCGCCAGCCTGCATTTCGCGCCGCTGGAATTCCCGGCGGTCGCTGATTTTGCCTGTACCACCGCGCTGGTCGACGCGGCGAAGGCCGCGGGTGCGGCGCTTCATATCGGCGTGACCGCGTCATCCGATACTTTTTATCCTGGGCAAGAGCGTTATGATACGTTTTCAGGCCGCGTAGTCCGCCGTTTCCAAGGTTCAATGGCGGAATGGCAAAGTATGGGCGTGCTGAATTACGAAATGGAGTCGGCCACGTTGCTGACGATGTGCGCCAGCCAGGGGCTGCGCGCCGGGATGATTGCGGGGGTTATTGTCAATCGCACCCAGCAGGAAACACCCGATGTCGAGACTATGAAACAGGCTGAAACGACGGTCGTTAAGGTGTTGTTGGATGCTACGCGACGGCTGCTGGCCGCAGCATAAATTCCGGCGCCGCGGTGATGACCGCATCACGAGCCGGTAAGCGTCGTTACCCCTCCATTTTTCGATTCGCCCGTTAAGAGATGACAATCGCAAGGAGATGTATGACCGAATCAACGTTACGCCATCCTTCCTTAGTTCCACTGGATGGCGGGATTAATTTTCGCGATCTGGGCGGGAATCGTGCTGTGGATGGACGGCTTATCCGCCACGGTAAGCTGTTCCGCTCCGGTTCGCTGGATAGGTTAAGCCCGGCAGACTGCGAGCACCTGGCCGGGGTGCCGGTTTCACAGGTGGTTGATTACCGGGATGATGACGAAATCGCGCTCAAACCCGATATTTTGTGGCCCGGTGCGACCTATCATGCTTTTCCGGCGAATCCTTTACGTCATGAAGTCACGGCGAATCTGGACTCTTTAGGCTCAGAGGTACTGTCCGCGTTTGATTCACGGGCATTTATGCTGAAGCTCTATAGCCTGTTGCCCTTCGATAATTCCGCATACCGCCAATTGGTGTCGTTGCTGCTTCAAGATGACGACGGGGCGCTGGTGCAGCATTGCGCGGTGGGTAAAGATCGCACCGGGATTGGTTCCGCACTGGTGATGTTTGCGTTGGGGGCTGATGAGCACACGGTAGTAGAAGACTATTTGCTGACTGAAACAACGCTGACGCCGTTCCGCCAGGAGCTATTGACTCACCTGTCGACAACGCTGAATGAGAAAGCGTTGACGCAGTTTGCCTATGTGCTGTCGGTACAGGAGGAGTTTATTGTAACGGCATTGCGGGCGATTAAGGCGCGCTATGGTTCGGTCGATGGCTGGCTGGATACGGAGTATGGACTGGACGACCAAGCCCGTCGTTTCCTGCAGGATAAATATCTGGCGTGATGATAAACGCGCCGCCGGGAGAGGCAATGAACAAGGCCGGTCATGGACCGGCCTATACTATGCCGCTTTCGCGTATTGCTTGGCGCGATTAGCCGGTGTTGCGCATACCGGCGGCCACGCCGGCGATAGTCACCATCAGCGCCAGCTCTACCTCCGGATCCGGATCTTCCTGCTGGCGGGAACGATGCAGCAGTTCAGCCTGCAGGACGTTCAGCGGGTCGGTATAAACGTTGCGTAGCGCGATCGATTCCGCAATCCACGGCAGATCTTCCATCAGATGGTCGTCGTTGGCGATCGTCAGCACCACATGGATATCGGCAGCTAACTGCTCACGCAGCTGTTTCCCCAGCGGCCATAGTTTTTTATCCACCAGACGTTGGTCATAGTATTCCGCCAGCCACAGGTCCGCTTTGGAAAACACCATTTCCAGCATGCCGATACGGGTGGAGAAAAACGGCCAGTTGCGACACATGGTTTCCAGGTGTTCCTGTTTGCCGTCGTCCACGACTTTTTGCAGTGCGGCGCCGGCGCCAAGCCAGGCGGGCAGCATCAGACGGTTCTGCGTCCAGGCGAAAATCCACGGAATGGCGCGCAGGCTTTCTACGCCGCCGGTAGGACGACGTTTCGCCGGGCGTGAGCCCAATGGCAATTTACCCAGTTCCAGTTCCGGCGTGGCGGAGCGGAAATAGGGCACAAAGTCAGGGTTTTCACGCACGTAACTGCGATACATATCGCAGGATACGCGAGACAATTCATCCATCACCGCTATCCATTCCGGCTTCGGCTCCGGCGGCGGCAGCAGGTTGGCCTCCAGAATAGCGCCGGTATAGAGCGCCAGGCTGCTGATGGTGACTTCCGGCAGACCGAACTTGAAGCGGATCATCTCACCCTGTTCGGTCACGCGCAGACCGCCCTTCAGGCTTCCCGGCGGCTGAGACAGCAGCGCCGCATGGGCGGGCGCGCCGCCGCGACCGATAGAACCGCCGCGACCGTGGAACAGCGTCAGCGCGATACCGGCTTTTTCGCAGGTTTTAATCAGCGCATCTTGCGCGCGGTATTGCGCCCAGGAGGCGGCCATGACGCCGGCGTCTTTCGCCGAGTCGGAATAGCCAATCATCACCATCTGTTTGCCCTGGATGACGCCGCGATACCAGTCGATGTTCAGCAACTGGGTCATGACGTCGTCGGCGTTGTTCAGGTCTTCCAGCGTTTCAAATAGCGGAACAACCGGCAACGTAAAAGGACAGCCCGCTTCTTTCAACAGCAAATGCACCGCCAGCACGTCTGAAGGCGTACGCGCCATGGAAATGACGTAGGCGGCGATCGAACCGGCGGGCGCTTTGGCGATGACTTTACAGGTGTCGATCACCTCTTGAGTCTCTGTGCTGGGTTGCCACTGACGCGGCAGCAGCGGACGTTTGGAGCTTAATTCGCGGATCAGGAAAGCCTGTTTGTCGGATTCGGGCCAGCTTCCATAGTCGCCTAAGCCCAGATAACGGGTTATTTCCGCCAGCGCATCGCTGTGATTGGTGCTTTCCTGACGAACGTCGATACGCACTAGCGGCACGCCGAAGCAGCGTACGCGGCGTAGCGTGTCCAGCAGTTGGCCGTTGGCGATGATGCCCATGCCGCAGGCGTGCAATGACTGGTAGCACGCGAACAGCGGATCCCATAATTGTTCATTGCGGGTCAGCAGATCTTTCGGCGGCAGCAGTTCTCCGCCTTTGAGGCGAGCGTCCAGATACGCCAGCGTGCTATTCAACTGGGCGCGTAATGATTTCATGATGGCGCGATACGGTTCCTGCACCTCGTCGCCGCCAGCCAGTTGGCGCAGTTCCGGCGTACATTCCGACATCGACAATTCCGATACCAGGAACTGAATGTCCTGCAAAAACAGATCGGCCGCTTTCCAACGGCTGAGCAATAGCACGCGGCGGGTCACTTCGGCCGTTACGTTCGGGTTGCCGTCACGGTCTCCGCCCATCCATGAGGTAAAGCGCACCGGCACGGCTTCCACGGGCAGGCGATAACCAAAAGACTTATCAAGCAGCTCATCCAACTCGCGTAAGAAAGCGGGCACGCCTTCCCACAGGCTGTTTTCAACAACGGCAAAACCCCATTTCGCTTCTTCTATCGGCGTCGGGCGGATTTTACGGATTTCGTCGGTATGCCAGGATTGGGCGATCAGCTGGCGCAGGCGGCGCATAATCTGGTTGCGTTCATAATCGGCCAAATCGTCATGATCGAGCTGCTTAAGACAGGTGTTTACCTCCACCAGTTTGTGGATCAGGGTTCGGCGGGTAATCTCGGTGGGATGCGCGGTCAATACCAGCTCAATGGAAAGCGATTCGACGGCATGGCGAATGTCTTTTTCCGTTAGACCCTTACTTTTTTTCAAGCGCTCGAAGGTATCGGAGAGTATCTCCGGGTTGCTGGCGGCTTCACCGTGCGGGGAAATGGTGTGATATTGCTCAGCGGTATTGGTCAAGTTGAGGAATTGGCTAAATGCGCGGGCTACCGGCAATAGCTCATCATTGGACAGGTTTTGTAGTGTGTTCAGCAGTTCCTGTCGGTGCTTTTCACTGCCCGCTCGGGAGGACTTTGATAATTTACGAATCCTTTCTACCTTATCAAGTATATTCTCACCCAGCGCTTCCTTGATAGTATCGCCAAGTAGCTTACCTAGCATGCTGACGTTACTTCGCATTGCTGAATATTGCTCTTTCATATTATACCCGGACCCATTCCTAAAATTTTTGTAAGTTTATTTCACCAGAAAGACGTACTGCGCTCCTTTCATCTAGCCACGACGAGGTTGATTCGTCAATTGACGATTCTTTGTTCTCGCTACTCTTTTATACCGCCGATCTTTTTACCTGCATTGATGTAGATTTGGCAATTTGTGAAATTTAATTACAGATAAGCCCACATTAGGGGAGCTTATCGGAAGGCGAGCCGGGCAGCCGCTGGTTGAGTTCGAACTTCCCGGAAAAATCAGTAGGTTGATGCTGGCTAGCCCCTTTTCAGCACGCATACTGGCCGCTCGTCGGCAGAGTGAGCCTATGCGCCCGGACATACGGAATAAACGCGAATATCGGCTGAGCGACATGCGCAAAATCGCGGCGGACGTCCGTTTGCCGGAGGGATCGACACGCTGTCGGCATTAAACGTCATGCCGACGATTAAGGGGAAACCGCCCGGCGATTGCGCGAGCGTTAGTTGCAGAAATGCCGCACCAACTGGGCGATCAGATCGCGGGTTGGCGTAATAAAGGCGGTATCGAGGAACTCGTCCGGCTGATGCGCTTGCTCGATAGAGCCAGGGCCCAGAACCAGCGTCGGGCAGAGTTCTTGGATAAACGGCGCTTCGGTGCAGTAATTGACGACTTCCGTTTGCGTACCCAATAGTTTTTCCACTACCGCGACTAAACGATGGTCTGCCGGACATTCGTAACCGGGGATCGGCGGATGCAGTTCGCTGATGGTCAAACGGCCCGGCCAGCGCTGACTGACCGGCGCCAGCGTTTCCGACAGCACTCCGTTCAGGTCGCCGAGCGTCAGCCCCGGCAGCGGACGGATATCCATGTGCAGTTCACAGCAGGCGCAAATTCGGTTCGGCGCATCGCCGCCGTGGATATGGCCCAGATTCATGGTCGGATAGGGGATGGCGAACGCCGCATTGTGATAGCGCTCCTGCAACGTCTTGCGCAGCACCAGCAGATGGGAGATCGCATCGTGCATCAATTCGATAGCGTTAACGCCGCGCGACGGATCGCTGGAATGCCCGGATTGGCCCTGAATACGGATGGCGCTGGACATATGTCCTTTATGGGCGCGCACCGGGTGCAGCGATGTCGGTTCGCCGATAATGGCGCAGTCCGGTCTGACCTGGGTGGAGGCGGCAAAATATTTGGCGCCGGCCATGGTGGTCTCTTCATCCGCGGTGGCAAGAATATAAAGCGGTTTGGTCAGTTTGGTTGGGTCGATGTCGCGCAGCGTATCAACAATAAAGGCAAAGAAGCCTTTCATGTCGGCCGTTCCCAGGCCGTACAGCTTATTATCATGTTCGGTCAGCGTGAAGGGATCGCGCGTCCAGCGCCCGTCATCGAAAGGTACGGTGTCCGTATGTCCCGCCAGCAGTAAGCCGCCTTTGCCTTCCCCGATTCGGGCCAGCATATTGAATTTATTTCGGGTGCCGGGTACTGGCTGAACGTCGACGTGAAAGCCCAAATCCGTGAACCAGCCGGACAGCAGATTGATTAATGCCTGATTACTTTGATCGAGCGTACTGTCGGTCGCGCTGATGGACGGCGTTGCGATCAACGCCCGGTATAGCTCAATAAAAGGGGGTAAATTCATCTTCACAGTTGACAGCCTCTGGTTAGGATAGTATCAATATTCATGCATTTATTTTGAATAAAAATACAGTAACGCTAAGTGAAAGGAAACCTTAAGATACCTTTGGCGATGAATTCATCATGTCGCATAGCTTCGCGGATGAGCCGCGTTATGATGCCGCCCGTCCGTCGATGAGTAAGTAAGGTTCACCGATCTCATGCCGAATAGGTTGATTGCTGGCGCAGGCGGTTATTCCGGCGCTGAATTAGCGCGTTATCTTAACCGCCGCCCGCAAATGAACATAACCGCTTTAGCCGTTTCAACGCAAAGTGTAGATGCGGGAACATTGATTTGCGCTTCGCATCCGCGCTTGCAAGGCATTATCGACCGGCCGTGTGCGTCATCGATGGGGTTTTTCTGGCAATGAGTGACAAAGTCGGTCACGATCTGGCATCGGATTTACAGGCCCGTCGCCTGTCGATTGCCGCTGGCGCAATGTATGAATATTCGTTTGGATTTCCTGGAAACACAGTCTTTACTTTGATTACCATTTACCATTCTGAGGCGCGAAGAGAACAATGAATCCGTTAATTATCAAGCTAGGTGGCGTTTTACTGGATAGCGAAGAAGCGTTGGAACGCCTCTTTACGGCGCTGGTGACCTATCGCCGGCAACATCAGCGCCCGCTTGTGATTGTGCACGGCGGCGGATGCCTGGTTGACGATCTGATGAAAAAACTGTCGTTGCCGGTGGTGAAGAAAAACGGCCTGCGTGTGACTCCCGCCGATCAGATTGACATTATTACCGGCGCGTTGGCCGGCTCGGCGAATAAAACGCTGTTGTCGTGGGCGAAAAAGCACGGTATTAGCGCCGTCGGCCTGTGCCTGGCGGACGGCGGCAGCACCAAGGTAACGCAGTTGGACGAAGCGCTGGGCTATGTCGGCAGAGCCGAAGCGGGTTCTCCGGCGTTGCTGAACACGCTGTTATCCGCGGGATATCTGCCGGTCGTCAGCTCCATCGGCATGACCGAACAGGGCGATTTGATGAATGTGAACGCCGATCAGGCCGCCACGGCGCTGGCGGAAACGCTGGGGGCGGATTTAATTCTGCTTTCAGATGTGAGCGGTATTCTGGACGGGAAAGGTCAGCGCATTGCGGAAATGACGGCAGGAAAAGCGGAGCAGCTGATCGCGCAGGGCATCATCACCGATGGGATGATTGTTAAGGTTAATGCGGCGCTGGACGCGGCGCGTACGCTGGGCCGTCCGGTGGATATCGCCAGTTGGCGTCATGCCGATCAACTGTCCGCGCTGTTCAACGGCGTGGCTATCGGTACGCGTATTTTGGCGTAAGCGGTTTCGAGGTATGGCATGATGCCATATCCATATTTATTTGAATGTTGGGAGTAAGGTTATGGCTTTGTGGGGCGGACGGTTCAGTCAGGCGGCGGATCAACGGTTTAAACAGTTTAATGACTCGCTGCGGTTTGATTACCGTCTGGCAGAGCAGGACATCATCGGCTCTATTGGCTGGTCAAAAGCATTGGTTACCGTCAACGTGCTCAGCGAGCAGGAACAGCAGCAACTGGAACAGGCGTTGAATGCGCTGTTGGCTGAAGTTCAGGCCGATCCTGAAATGATTCTGCAAAGTGATGCCGAAGATATTCATAGCTGGGTCGAGCAGCGGCTGATCGAGAAAGTCGGCGATCTGGGGAAAAAGCTGCATACCGGGCGTAGCCGTAACGACCAGGTGGCGACCGGTCTGAAACTGTGGTGCAAAACGCAAATTGCCGAACTGCAGTTGGCGGTGCGTCAGTTGCGTCAGGCGCTGGTGGTCACGGCGGAAGCGAACCAGGATGCCGTCATGCCGGGTTACACCCATTTACAACGCGCCCAGCCGGTGACGTTCGCTCATTGGTGTCTGGCTTATCATGAGATGCTGGTGCGCGACGAAAGCCGCCTGGAAGATACGCTGAAGCGTCTGGACGTTAGCCCGCTGGGCTGCGGGGCGCTGGCCGGTACGGCTTATCCTATCGACCGCGAGCAACTGGCCGGGTGGCTGGGTTTTGCTTGCGCCACGCGCAACAGCCTGGACACGGTATCCGATCGCGATCACGTGCTGGAACTGCTGTCCGATGCCGCTATCGGTATGGTGCACCTGTCGCGTTTCGCTGAAGATTTGATTTTCTTTAACAGCGGCGAAGCGGCGTTTGTCGAGCTTTCCGATCGCGTGACTTCCGGCTCGTCGTTAATGCCGCAGAAAAAGAATCCTGACGCGTTGGAATTGATTCGCGGCAAATGCGGCCGCGTTCAGGGCGCGCTGAGCGGCATGATGGTGACGCTGAAAGGGTTGCCGCTGGCGTACAACAAGGATATGCAGGAAGACAAAGAAGGCCTATTTGATGCGCTGGATACCTGGCACGACTGCCTGATGATGGCCGCGCTGGTGCTGGAAGGCATTCAGGTCAAACGCCCCCGCTGCCGGGAAGCCGCCGAGCAGGGCTATGCCAATGCGACGGAACTGGCGGATTATCTGGTTGCTAAAGGCGTGCCGTTCCGTGAGGCGCATCATATCGTCGGCGAAGCGGTTGTCGAAGCCATTCGTCAGGGGAAAGCGCTGGAAGCGCTGTCGCTGCCTGAGCTACGGAAGTTCAGCGCCGTTATCGCCGATGACGTTTACCCGATTCTGTCTCTGCAATCCTGTCTGGATAAACGTGCGGCGCAGGGCGGCGTGTCGCCTCAGCAGGTGGCGAAAGCCATCAGTGATGCCAAACAGCGTCTGAGCTGACAAATCTGCCTGGAGCAGATTTGAACGCCGCTTGCGGCGGCCTCGAAGAGGCGAGGCCCAAGGATGGGCCGAGTAACAATACCAACGCATAGGCGACTTGAAGTATGACGCGTGTTCCGGTCTTCATTGATTTGCCTGGTAAATCTGAATCACGCCCGCATTTTCCGCTTTTTTTCACCGCGTTTCCCCCTAAATCCTTTCATCGACGGAATTGCTTCTGGACATCCATACAGTATCAATTTAACGTGACGGACAGCAGTGGTGGCCAGCGGAGGCACAGTGGATATCAGCATGGTTTATGGATTGGGCGGCGGCCTGGCCGGTTTATTGGCCGGTTGGCTCATCGTCAGCCTGTCGTTTCAGCGGCGGCAGTCCCGTCATGAAACGGAACAACGTTTACTTGAACAGTCGTCACGGCAAACTCAGCAACTTCTCAGTGAATGTCAGCAGGACAAAAAACAGTTTGAGCAGCAGTTACGTGACAATGAGCTGGAGTTGCGTAACGTTCACGGCCAACTGGCCGCCAGCCAGGAGAAGCAACGGCAACTGATACAGCTGCGCGAGGAGTGCGTTCAGTTGAATCAGGAGCTGCGCGCGCTGCGGGAGGTGAATACCGCGCAGGAAGCCGAACTGCGGGAAGTCACCATCAGGCTGGAAGAGACACGCATGGCCGCCGAAGAGAAACAGCGCCTACTGATGAACAGCGAGCAGCGGTTGACCACGCAGTTTGAAAATCTGGCCAACCGGATTTTTGAGCACAGCGGCCGTAAAGTGGACGAACAGAATAAACAGAGCCTGGATCGTTTGTTGATGCCGCTGCGCGAACAGCTTGATGGATTCCGGCGCCAGGTTCAGGATAGCTTTGGCGCCGAAGCGCGTGAACGCCACACGCTGACGCATGAAATTCGTAATCTGCAACAGCTCAATGCCCAGATGGCCCGGGAAGCGATTAACCTGACCAAGGCCCTGAAAGGGGACAATAAAACGCAGGGAAACTGGGGCGAAGTGGTGCTCAGCCGCGTGCTGGAAGCCTCCGGGCTGCGCGAAGGGTATGAGTATGAGACTCAGGTCAGCGTGCAGACCGGCGCAAACAATCGTATGCAGCCTGACGTGATCGTTCGTCTGCCGCAGGGCAAGGATGTGGTCATTGACGCCAAAATGTCGCTGGTGGCCTATGAACGCTATTTTAACAGCGAAGATGACGCCGAACGCTTAGCCGCCCTGAACGAGCATCTGCTCTCTGTGCGGGGGCATATTCGTCTGCTGGGGAGCAAAGACTATCAGCAGTTGCCGGGGCTGCGTTCGCTGGATTATGTCCTGATGTTCATTCCCGTGGAGCCTGCGTTTCTGGTGGCCATCGATCGTCAGCCTGAGTTGATCAACGAAGCGCTGAAGCACAATATTATGTTGGTTAGCCCCACAACGTTGCTGGTGGCGCTGCGTACTATCAATAACCTGTGGCGTTATGAGCAGCAGAGCCGCAATGCCCAGCAGATCGCTGAACGGGCCGCGCGGCTGTACGATAAGCTGCGTCTGTTCGTTGATGATATGGAATCTTTGGGGCAAAGCCTTGATAAATCTCAGGCTAGCTATCGCCAGGCGATGAATAAACTATCTTCCGGGCGTGGTAATCTGATTGGTCAGGCGGAAGGATTCCGCGCTTTGGGCGTAGAGGTAAAACGCCCGATCAGCCCCACGCTGGCCGAGCGGGCGACCGAGCACGAGCAAAACGCCGGGGATGCGCTGACCGGGTCTTCCCTATCGGCGGATACCGGCGCAGACTCGTCAAGCCCGGTTTCGGAAAAGCGATAGGCGTCTCTGTTTCGCCGGATGAATAATCGCGCTGTCCGGCGGGGGTTGTCGCATTAGGCGGTGGGCTTTTTATACGGGTCTGTTACACTCTCCCCATTAACAGATAGACTCGATGTTTGACTAAATAGTAGGCGGATAAGATGGCAGATGAGCAGGAGAAAACAACCGACTTTGGTTTTCGCACTGTCGCCAAGGATGAAAAAGAAGTCATGGTGGCCGACGTTTTTCATTCCGTAGCAGCAAAATATGATCTGATGAATGACCTGATGTCTTTCGGCATCCATCGTATCTGGAAAAGATTCACCATTGAGTGCAGCGGCGTGCGGCGTGGACAACGCGTTCTGGATGTCGCGGGCGGAACCGGCGACCTGACGGCCAAATTCTCCCGCATTGTGGGTGATGAAGGGGAAGTGGTTTTAGCCGATATCAATGCCTCCATGCTGAAGGTCGGCCGTGAGAAGTTACGCAACAAAGGCATTATCAACAATGTCAGCTATGTGCAGGCGAATGCCGAAGAGCTGCCATTCCCGGATGATTTCTTTGACTGCATCACCATCTCTTTCGGTTTGCGTAACGTCACTGATAAAAACAAAGCGTTGCGTTCCATGTACCGGGTGCTGAAGCCGGGCGGTCGGCTGTTGGTGCTGGAATTCTCCAAGCCGGTACTGAAGCCGTTAAGTAAAATTTACGACGTCTATTCGTTCCATGTTCTGCCGAGAATCGGCGAAATGGTGGCGCGCGATGCCGGGAGTTATCGCTATCTGGCGGAGTCAATCCGCATGCATCCCGATCAGGAAACGCTGAAAGGGATGATGGCCGATGCCGGTTTTGATAGCGTGAATTATTTCAATCTTACCGGTGGGATTGTCGCGCTACATCGTGGTTTTAAATTCTGATTGGAAATGCCAATGCTGATAACGTCTGTGCTGACAGCCACGCTGGAAACGGCGTTGAATCAGCTACTGTTTCGTGACCGCAGTATGAAGGCGGCGCGTCAGCGCCTGTATGGAAAAACGCTGCAAATCGAACTGGCTGAACTGGATGTGCCGCTGGTGCTTATCTTTAACGAGCACCGTCTTGACGTGGTAAGCCAATGGGAAGATCGTGCCGATTGCCAACTGAAAACGCGTTTAGCGGTACTGATGAAGCTACGTGACCGGCAGCACCTTTCCTCCCTGATGCGCAGCGGCGATTTGATCATAGAAGGCGATATCCAGGTTGCGCAGCAGTTCATCGGGCTGCTTGATTTAGCCGAGTTTGATCCGGCGGAGTGGCTGGCCCCTTATGTGGGGGATATCGTCGCCCAAGGGGTAAGCCAAACGGCGCAAAAAACGCTGGGCGTATTTAATCGCATTTTGTGCAGACAGCAGCAGGCGCTGTCCGAAACGCTGACGGAAGAGTGGCGTTTGGCGCCGGGTAAACTGGAAAATGCCTGGTTCCAGGATGAGGTCGCCGCATTGGAGAAATCAACGGAGAACCTGGCTGAACGGCTGGCGAAGTTGGAGATCCCACGATGATGCCCGGTGAACTGCTTCGACTTTACAACATCGTCCGTGTTTTACTGAGCTACGGTCTGGATGAGCTCATTCCCAAAATGCGCTTAACGATCCCGCTTCGCTTTGGCCGCCGTTTGCTGTTTTGGTTGCCGAATCGACATAGCGATTTGCCGCTGGGCGTTCGCCTGCGTTTAGCGTTGCAGGAGCTTGGTCCGGTATGGATTAAATTCGGCCAGATGATGTCGACACGGCGAGATTTATTCCCGCCGGCAATCGCCGATCAATTGGCGATGCTGCAAGATCGGGTTGACCCCTTCGACGGCATGCTGGCGCGCAGGCAAATCGAGCTGTCGATGGGCGGCGTTCCCCTGGAGGAGTGGTTTGACGATTTCGACGTGAAGCCGCTTGCATCGGCATCCATCGCTCAGGTGCATACCGCGCGCCTAAAGGCTACCGGCAAAGAGATCGTTATTAAGGTCATCCGGCCTGATATTTTACCGGTGATCAAAGCCGATATCCGATTGATGAAACGTCTGGCCGGCTGGCTGCCGAGGCTGTTGCCGGATGGACGACGCCTGCGCCCGCGGGAGGTCGTACACGAATATGAGAAAACGCTGCTTGATGAACTGAATCTGCTGCGTGAAGCGGCAAATGCGATTCAACTGCGCCGCAATTTTGAAAATAGCCGCATGCTGTACATTCCTGAGGTGTATCCGGATTACTGTAGCGAGGGTATGCTGGTGATGGAGCGTATCTATGGCATCCCCGTTTCCGACGTGGAAACGTTGAAGGCCAATGGAACCAACATGCAGTTGCTGGCGGAGCGTGGGGTGCAGGTCTTCTTTACGCAGGTGTTCCGCGACAGCTTCTTTCATGCGGATATGCATCCCGGTAATATCTTCATTAATGATCAACACCCGGAAGATCCGCAGTACATCGGCATTGATTGCGGGATAGTCGGTTCGCTGAATAAAGAAGATAAACGCTATCTGGCGGAAAACTTTATTGCGTTCTTCAATCGTGATTACCGCAAAGTGGCTGAGTTGCACGTGGATTCAGGCTGGGTGCCCGCGGATACCAATGTCGAAGATTTTGAGTTCGCTATTCGTACCGTGTGTGAGCCCATTTTTGAAAAGCCGTTAGCGGAAATTTCATTTGGTCATGTATTATTGAACCTCTTTAATACGGCTCGCCGTTTTAATATGGAAGTTCAGCCCCAGCTCGTTCTTTTGCAAAAAACACTGTTGTATATTGAAGGGATAGGACGCCAGTTGTATCCGCAGTTGGATCTCTGGAAAACGGCAAAACCGTTTTTGGAGAATTGGTTAAAAGAACAGGTTGGTTTGCCGGCCATGATCCGGGCCTTGAAAGAAAAAGCGCCGTTCTGGGCAGAAAAACTGCCGGATATTCCCGAACTGTTTTATGACGGTTTACGCCAGCACAGAATATTGCGGCAAAGCGTGGATAAACTCGCGGATGAGCTGCGAACGCAGCATGTCCGGCAAGGGCAATCCCGATATTTGCTGGGAATTGGTGCAACGTTGTTGATAAGTGGTACGGTGTTACTGGTTAGCCACGTTGAGGCGGATGTTATACCTTCTGGTCTGATGGCCGCGGGAATTGTTGCCTGGATTATCGGCTGGCGGCGAACTCGTTGAAACAGATCATAATACATAGCAGGATTATCTTCTATAATGATGGGATAATCTTGGTGACCCCCCTTTTTGATAGAGGTAAACGTTATGGGTGGTATTAGTATTTGGAACTTGTTGATTATCGCGGTAATCGTCGTATTACTGTTTGGCACCAACAAGCTGAGAACATTGGGCTCGGATCTGGGCGCATCCATCAAAGGTTTCAAAAAGGCGATGGGGGATGATCAACCGTCCGCTGCTGATAAAACTCAGCAGGATGCTGATTTCGCGACTAAGTCTCTAGCAGAGCAACAGCCTGAAGTTAAGAAGGATGAAACAAAGAGCCAGCATAAAGAGCAGGTATAATCTGTGTTCGATATCGGGTTTAGTGAACTGTTATTGGTCTTGGTTATTGGTCTGGTTGTTCTTGGGCCAGAACGTTTGCCGGTAGCGGTAAGGACAGTGGCAGGATGGATTAGGACGCTGCGTTCGCTGGCATCTACGGTTCAGAATGAGCTGTCGCAGGAACTGAAGCTGCAGGAATTGCAGGACAGCCTTAAGAAAGTGGAAAAAGCCAGCCTGCAAAATTTGTCGCCAGAGCTGAAAGCATCCATGGATGAGCTTAAAGAAGCGGCGGAGGCAATGAAGCGTAGTTATGCTGAAAAATCATCACCCAAGGATGAAGGAAATAGTGCGGAACAGCCGCCTAATCAACCATTAAGCGATCCCGAGGCCGTTCACGATGGCGTGATTGACGTGGAAAAAGCGCCGCCATCGACGGTGACTGATCCTGAGCCCGAACCTGAGGATAACCGGATTGCGCCCGCTCCGGTTTCGGACAACAAAATCAAACCTGAGAAGCCTGCTGTTGTTTCCGCCCGTCAACCAAGTGATGATCGTTAGTTTATGGCCGCTGAAGATACCCAACCGCTGATTAGTCATCTGATCGAACTGCGTAAGCGGTTGCTGAACAGTATTATTTGTGTGCTGGTGGTGTTTGTGGCATTGGTTTACTTTGCTAATGACATCTACCAGCTGGTTTCTGCCCCGCTGATTGAAAAGCTTCCCGCAGGCGCCAGCATGATCGCTACCGATGTAGCGTCGCCGTTTTTCACGCCGATAAAGCTCACCATGATTGTGTCGGTGTTTGTGTCGGCACCGTTGGTGCTGTATCAGGTTTGGGCATTTGTCGCGCCGGCGCTGTACAAACATGAGCGCCGGTTGATGATGCCTCTGTTGATTTCCAGCAGTCTGCTGTTTTATGCCGGTATGGCGTTTGCCTATTTTGTGGTGTTCCCGCTGGCATTCGGCTTTTTTGCTAAAACGGCGCCCCAGGGCGTGTTGATCGCGACCGATATCAACAACTATCTGGATTTCGTCATGGCGCTGTTTATGGCGTTCGGTATTTCGTTCGAAGTGCCTATCGCGATTGTATTACTGTGCTGGAGTGGCGTGGTAACTCCGGAAGACCTGAAAAAGAAACGGCCTTATATGCTGGTCGGGGCGTTTGTCGTCGGTATGCTGCTGACGCCGCCGGATGTTTTCTCGCAGACGTTGCTGGCCCTTCCCATGTATATGTTGTTTGAGATCGGGGTATTCTTTTCCCGGTTTTATGTAGGTAAAGGTCGTCAGGCGAAAGCAGAAGAGCCTTTGCCGTAGTCATCTGCGGATACGTCATCAAATGTTTGATATCGGGGTCAATTTAACCAGTTCTCAGTTTGCGAAAGACCGGGAGCGGGTTGTCGCTCGCGCAAAGCAGGCTGGCGTTAGCGGGATGTTGGTGACGGGAACCAATATTCAGGAGAGCCGTCGGGCTCTGGCGTTGACGGCGGAATATCCCGATTACTGCTGGGCAACGGCAGGGGTTCACCCGCATGACGCCAGCCAGTGGGATGCATCGGCAGCCGAGCAGCTTTACAGCTTGGCGCAATCCGATGCCGTGGTCGCCATCGGCGAATGCGGGCTTGATTTTAACCGCAACTTTTCATCCCCAGAGCAGCAGGAACGGGCATTCAGCGCCCAACTGGCGTTGGCTGCAGAGCTATCAATGCCCGTATTCCTGCACTGTCGTGAGGCTCATTCCCGTTTTATCGCTCTACTGACTCCCTGGTTGGACAAATTGCCGGCGGCGGTGGTGCACTGTTTTACCGGCGACCGCCGCGAACTTGATGAATGCCTGGCCTTAGGGCTGATGATTGGTATCACCGGTTGGGTTTGTGATGAACGCCGGGGGCTTGCGCTACGTTCGTTGTTAAAACATATTCCATGCGATCGGCTGCTATTGGAAACCGACGCGCCCTATTTACTCCCTCGGGATTTAAGTCCTAAACCGGCCTCCCGCCGTAACGAATCTTGTTTTCTCCCCCATATTGTCAGTCAGATCGCCGCCTGGCGTGAAGAAGATGCAGTCTGGCTGGGGCGGAAAACAGAGGAAAATGCCCGCCGGGTTTTCCGGTTGGCTTGATTCAGGGGGAATAGTTATATGGGCGATGCTTTTCCCGGTGCGTTCCCCGGCCCAAGATACGTTCGGCGTGCCGATCTGTGCCGTTACTGCGATTACATCTTCTGGAATTGGCGGTTATCAATGCTCTGGCGAACCTGCTTATTCAGCAAATTCAGTAATAACATTGAACGGGTTTCCCCATCCGGTTCTGTGTAGATAGCCTGCAGACCGGTAAAAATCCCATCCGTAATCATCACTTCATCACCCGGCTGCGGGGTTTGCGGATCGGTAATGCCCTCAGGCGGATATTGCAACAGATCATTGATCACCTGTTGGGGGATCGTGGCGGGGCAATTACCGAAGCGCACGAAATTACTCACCCCGCGCGTGGCGCTGATGGTGGTTGTATGGATACACTCAGGATCGAACTCTACAAACAGATAGTTCGGAAACAGGGGTTCACAAACCTCGGTACGTTTGCCGCGTATGATTTTATCCAGCGTAATCATTGGGCTAAGGCAAGCAACATTCTGGCGTTCTAAATGCTCTTTCGCCCGCAGTAATTGACCACGCTTGCAATATAGTAAGTACCAGGCTTCCATAAAATTTGCAGAGTAATTGTTCCAGCGGATAATCATATCAAAAGCGGGCCTGAATAAACAATTTACGTAAGAAGTTTCTGGTGTCGCGATTGCCTGGAAGGTGACGATAGGCGTCCGCCATAATTAGACTGCACTAAGAAGCGACAGGTCGCTGAAGAGACTTTATAATAGCCAGTTCCACAGACAGCCCCGATGATCAGCATGAAATATCGTGACTTACGCGAATTCCTCTCGCTGCTGGAAGAGAGGGGTGAATTAAAACGTATTAGCCAGCCTATCGATCCCTATCTTGAAATGACGGAAATCGCCGACCGTACCTTGCGTGCGGAGGGCCCGGCTCTGTTGTTTGAAAACCCGAAAGGTTACAGCATGCCGGTGCTGTGTAATTTGTTCGGCACGGCAAAACGCGTGGCGATGGGTATGGGGCAGGAGGACGTCAGCGCATTGCGCGACGTCGGTAAGCTGCTGGCTTTTCTTAAAGAGCCGGAGCCGCCGAAAGGATTTCGCGATCTGGTGGATAAAATGCCTAAATTCCGCCAGGTGCTGAATATGCCGACGAAACGGCTCTCTTCGGCTCCTTGCCAGGAACAGATATGGCAGGGCGAAGAGGTCGACTTGGGCCGGATACCGGTAATGCACTGCTGGCCGGAAGATGCCGCGCCGCTGGTCACCTGGGGATTGACGGTGACCCGGGGGCCGGACAAAGAACGTCAGAATCTGGGGATTTATCGCCAGCAGCTGTTGGGCAAAAACAAATTGATTATGCGCTGGCTGTCGCATCGCGGCGGCGCGCTGGATTTTCAAGAATGGAGCCAGGAAAATCCGGGGCTGCGCTTCCCGGTGTCTGTTGCGCTGGGGGCCGATCCCGCAACGATTCTGGCGGCGGTCACGCCCGTGCCTGATTCATTGTCTGAATATGCTTTTGCCGGCTTGCTGCGCGGCCATAAAACCGAAGTCGTGAAATGTCTGTCTAACGATCTGGAAGTCCCTGCCAGTGCGGAAATAGTACTGGAAGGCTATATCGAACCCGGTGAAACGGCGCCGGAGGGGCCTTACGGCGATCACACCGGTTACTACAATGAAGTCGATCGTTTCCCTGTTTTTACGGTGACGCACATAACACAGCGGCGTGATGCGATTTATCACTCCACTTATACCGGCCGCCCGCCGGATGAGCCGGCCGTATTGGGAGTGGCGCTCAACGAGGTCTTCGTTCCTATTCTGCAAAAGCAATTTCCTGAGATTGTCGACTTTTATTTGCCGCCTGAGGGTTGCTCTTACCGTCTGGCGATCGTTACCATGAAGAAGCAATATCCTGGTCACGCCAAACGCGTCATGATGGGCGTGTGGTCTTTTTTGCGGCAGTTTATGTATACCAAATTTGTTATTGTTTGTGACGATGACATTAATGCCCGTGACTGGAAAGATGTTATCTGGGCGATCACTACGCGGATGGATCCGGCACGAGATACCGTATTAGTGGAAAATACGCCGATAGACTATTTGGATTTTGCCTCACCGGTTTCCGGTTTAGGTTCCAAAATGGGGCTGGATGCCACCAATAAATGGCCGGGCGAAACACAACGCGAGTGGGGACATCCGATTAAAAAAGATCCTCAGGTGTGCGCGCGCGTTGATGCCATATGGGATGAACTTGCCATTTTCAGTGACAGAGAACCCCGGCGTTAACCTGCTGTTGCTCTGTTCCCAGTTTTGCTTTGATGACCCTACAGAGGGAATGCATGACGACATTGAGCTGTAAAGTGACTTTGGTAGAAGCCATAACCGATACGGTTTATCGGGTTCGTTTATTACCTGAGGCGCCTTTTTCTTTCCGTGCCGGTCAGTATCTGATGGTCGTGATGGATGAGCGGGATAAACGTCCTTTTTCTATGGCATCCACGCCGATGGATACAGATTTTATTGAGCTGCATATTGGCGCGTCTGAGTTGAATCTTTACGCCATGGCGGTAATGGAACGTATCCTGCAGGAGAGAACGCTTACGGTGGATATTCCGCATGGCGAAGCGTGGTTGCGCGAAGAGAGTGACCGTCCGCTGGTGTTGATTGCCGGCGGTACGGGCTTCTCGTATGTCCGATCGATTTTGCTGACGGCGCTGGCTCAACAGCCGGAGCGCGATGTCTCGATCTATTGGGGGGGCAGGGAAAACAAGCACCTTTACGACCTCGGCGAATTGGAAGCGCTTGCGACTCAGTATCCCAATTTGCAGGTGATCCCGGTGGTTGAACAACCGGAAGAGGGCTGGCGCGGCAGAACCGGCACCGTATTAAGCGCGGTATTGCAGGATTACGGTTCATTAGCCGAGCAAGATATATATATTGCCGGTCGTTTTGAAATGGCGAAAATTGCGCGTGAACGTTTCTGTAATGAACGTGGCGCGCTGGCGACGCATATGTTCAGTGACGCTTTCTCGTTTATCTGAAGCCGTTATGGAAAAAAGCTCCGCGTGATAGCCCGCGCGGTCCTGCGCTAAAGGTTACCGGCGATCAAATACCGTGGCGATCCCCTGTCCCAGCCCGATGCATATGGTCGCCGCGTCTATTATCTTTCCTCGTGTATTGCGTCGTCCGCACCCAGTCAGCGCGGCCGTCGCACTGTTCCGCCAAATCCCCGCATTCAACAAGTATCTCCTGGTACGAACAGATGGCTGAGTCATGTCTTTCGTGTTAATTAATTGAAAAAAAAGTTAATGCTGCCCGTAAGATCACCAAGTACCCGACGCTGCCGTTGAGTCACGGCTGTGTTAAAATGGATAAACAGTGCAGTGACAAACAGGGATATCTATGGAAAAGCTGGCTTCTCTATATCACCATCATTTGGCTACGTTGCAACAACGCACACAGACTATTCTGGCGCGCCACCAGCTTGACGCATTATTGATTCACTCCGGTGAGTTATTAACGGTATTTCTGGACGATCACGACTATCCCTTTAAAGTTAATCCGCAGTTTAAAGCCTGGGTGCCGGTCACTCAGGTGCCGAATTGCTGGTTATGGGTTGACGGCGTCAATCCGCCGAAACTCTGGTTCTATTCTCCGGTGGATTATTGGCATAACGTCGCGCCTGTTCCGGAAAGTTTCTGGACTGATGAGGTGGAAATCTCGGTTTTGCGTAATGCCGATGATATCGGGCGATTACTCCCGTCGCCGCGTCAGCGCGTCGCCTATCTCGGCTATGCCCCGCAGCGGGCGTCGGCTTTGGGTATCGCCGCCGAAAATATTAATCCTCAGGGGGTGCTGGATTACCTGCATTATCATCGCGCTTATAAAACCGACTATGAGTTGGCCTGTATGCGCGAAGCTCAGAAAACCGCGGTTGTCGGCCATCGCGCCGCCCATGAGGCTTTTCTGTCCGGCATGAGCGAGTTCGATATTAATCTGGCTTACCTGACCGCCACCGGCCACCGGGATACCGATGTGCCTTATGACAACATCGTGGCGCTGAATGAGCATGCGGCGGTATTGCATTATACCCAGCTGGATCATCAGGTTCCGTCAGATGTGCGTAGTTTTCTGATTGATGCCGGCACTGAATATAATGGCTATGCGGCCGATCTGACCCGCACCTACTCCTCGCAAAGCGATAACGCGTTTGCTGCATTGGTAAAAGATCTGAATCAGGAGCAACTGGCCCTCATTGATACGATTCAGGCCGGCGTGCGCTATACCGATTATCATCTTCAAATGCATCAGCGCGTCGCCAAGCTGTTGAAGTCTCATCAACTGGTTCATGGGATCAGCGAAGAGGCCATGGTGGAGAGCGGCTTGACCGGGCCGTTCCTGCCGCATGGATTGGGGCACTTCCTCGGGTTGCAGGTGCATGATGTCGCCGGTTTTATGCAGGATGACCGCGGTACCCATCTAGCCGCTCCGTCCCAGCATCCTTATTTGCGTTGTACGCGGATACTGGAACCCGGGATGGTATTGACCATTGAGCCCGGTATCTATTTTATCGACTCGCTGTTGGAACCTTGGCGTACAGGTCAATTCAGTCAGCATTTTGACTGGCAGAAAATTGATGCGCTAAAACCTTTTGGCGGCATCCGTATCGAAGATAATATCGTTATCCATGAGCAGCGGGTTGAAAATATGACGCGCGATCAGAAGCTGTCCTGATGCAGGCCTATCCGGTACCCGCGGCGCCAGTCAGTGTGAGTGAAGAGATTAAGAAAAGCCGTTTTATTACTCTGCTGGCGGCGACGAGTGGCATTGACGCGGCGAAAGATTTTGTTCAGCGGATCAGAGCACAGCATCCCACGGCGAGACATCATTGCTGGGCATGCGTTGCCGGCGCGCCGGACGATTCCCAACAGCTTGGCTTTTCTGATGACGGCGAGCCTTCCGGCACCGCCGGTAAACCCATGCTGTCGCAGTTGATGGGCAGCGGTATCGGCGAAATTACCGCGGTTGTTGTGCGTTATTATGGCGGGATTCAATTAGGCACCGGAGGGCTGGTCAAGGCTTATGGCGGCGGTGTCCAGCAAGCGCTAAAGCTGATATCGCTGCAAGAGAAGGTATTACAGAAAGAATATGGCTTGCGGTGTGATTACGCACTATTACCCCAGGTTGAATCGCTGATCTATCAGCTCGGTGGACAGATACTGCACAGTGACTATGGCGCGGAAGTGACGTTGAGTCTGTCTATTCCCCTTAGGGACGTGGATGAGGCGACAATGAAATTGCGTGATATCAGCCGCGGTTCATTGCATTTATTGCCAGTTTCACAATAATTCCAACGCTGTTTTATGAATCATTTAAGGAATTCTTTGCAATGCATTTGCGCGCCATAACCCGTATTGTGGGTCTGCTGGTTATCCTTTTTTCCGGGACAATGTTTATCCCAGGATTGGTGGCCTTGATCTATCGTGATGGTGCCGGGCGGGCTTTTACTCAAACCTTTCTGGTCGCACTGGTTATCGGTATTGTGCTTTGGCTACCGAACCGAAAACAAAAGCATGAACTGAAATCACGGGAAGGATTCCTGATCGTCGTACTATTCTGGACGGTGCTGGGTAGCGTCGGGGCGCTTCCTTTTCTGTTCGCGGAACATCCTAACCTCGGTCTGACCGACGCTTTTTTTGAGTCCTTCTCCGGGTTAACCACGACCGGCGCCACAACGCTGGTGGGGTTGGACTCGCTACCAAAAGCGATTCTGTTCTATCGACAAATGCTGCAATGGTTCGGCGGGATGGGGATCATCGTTCTGGCCGTGGCTATCCTGCCTATTCTGGGCGTCGGCGGAATGCAGCTCTATCGTGCTGAAATGCCGGGGCCGCTGAAAGATAATAAAATGCGGCCCAGAATCGCCGATACGGCGAAAACGCTATGGCTGATCTATGTTCTGCTTACCATCGCGTGCGCGGTTTCGCTCTGGCTGGCGGGGATGCCCGTTTTTGATGCTATCAGCCATAGTTTCTCAACGGTCTCGGTCGGCGGCTTTTCTACTCATGACGCCAGCATCGGCTATTTTAACAACCCGATGATTAACACCATCATTGCGGTATTCCTGTTGATTTCCGGCTGTAACTTCGGCTTGCACTTCACGGTGTTGAGCGGTCGCAGTATCAAGGTTTACTGGCGCGATCCCGAATTCCGCATGTTCATCTTCGTGCAGATGTCGCTGATCGTGGTGTGTACCGTAATGTTGTGGTTTCACAACGTCTATGCCAGTGGCATGCAAACGCTAAACCAGGCCTTTTTCCAGGTTGTATCGATGGCGACAACCGCGGGATTCACCACGGATAGTATTGCCTCCTGGCCGCTTTTTTTACCGGTACTGCTGCTGTGCTCCGCATTTATTGGCGGGTGCGCCGGTTCAACCGGAGGCGGTTTGAAAGTTATTCGCATCTTGCTACTTTTTCTGCAAGGTTCGCGTGAATTGAAAAGGCTGGTTCATCCTAATGCAGTATACACCATCAAATTAGGCAATCGCGCGCTGCCAGAGCGGATATTAGAAGCCGTTTGGGGCTTCTTCTCTGCCTATGCGTTAGTCTTCATTGTCAGTATGCTGGCCGTTATCGCGACAGGTGTGGATGATTTTTCCGCTTTTGCCGCTGTCGCCGCTACGCTGAATAATTTAGGGCCCGGGTTGGGCGTTGTGGCGGACAATTTCACCTCGATGAATGATGCGGCAAAGTGGATATTGATTTTGACGATGCTGTTCGGACGTTTGGAAGTGTTTACTCTTTTAGTCTTGTTTACGCCGACATTCTGGCGGGAATAAAACGGACGGAATAGTGTAATGAAAGCTTTGATATTATTTTCCAGTAAGGATGGGCAAACGAGAGAGATAGCCTCTTATATCGCCAGCTTACTAAAAGGCACGTTGGAGTGTGATGTCATCAGCTTGTTAAGCGCGAATGACATCGATTTGGCTAAATACGATCGGATCCTGATTGGCGCGTCTGTACGCTATGGCCGTTTTAATCCGGCGGTAAATAAGTTTATCCAGCGGCATCTGACGCGCTTACGGCAGGTGCCCAGCGCGTTCTTCTCCGTAAATCTTACGGCGCGTAAACCAGAAAAACGTTCGTTACAAACTAACGCCTATACGCGTAAATTTCTGTTGAACTCGCCGTGGGAACCAGACCTGTGCGGTGTGTTTGCGGGAGCGCTACGTTATCCACGCTATCGGTGGTTCGATCGCATTATGATCCAACTGATTATGCATATGACCGGTGGTGAAACGGATAGTAGTAAAGAAGTGGAATACACAGATTGGGAACAGGTAACACGTTTCGCCCATGAGTTTGGGCAATTAACGCTTAAAAAGAGCACATAGCGCTGTCTTTCCCGGCGAGTTGCCGAAAAAAAACGCACTCGGTCGTTTTTTTGTAATTAGCGCTTGTCAGCCGCCGAGAAGTCCCTATAATGCGCTCCCACTGACCCGGCAACAGCGCTTGCGCGGTTGTGCGACAAGTCGGAAGTCAGGCAATAATCACTTGACTTCACAGCGGAAAAGCATAGTATATGCCGCCCGCGCCACAGGTTAATGTGGCACTGCTCTTTAACAATTTAATCAGACAATCTGTGTGGGCACTCACAAGACCGTATCGGCAACGATATAAAAAGTCTTGAAGAGTGACTGACAGTAAATTCATTACGAATAAACAGTTACTAATTCTTTGAGCACAGCTATTAACTTAGCGAATCAAACAAATCTTAAATTGAAGAGTTTGATCATGGCTCAGATTGAACGCTGGCGGCAGGCCTAACACATGCAAGTCGAGCGGCAGCGGGAAGAAGCTTGCTTCTTTGCCGGCGAGCGGCGGACGGGTGAGTAAAGTCTGGGGATCTGCCTGATGGAGGGGGATAACTACTGGAAACGGTAGCTAATACCGCATAACGTCGCAAGACCAAAGTGGGGGACCTTAGGGCCTCACACCATCGGATGAACCCAGATGGGATTAGCTAGTAGGCGGGGTAAGGGCCCACCTAGGCGACGATCCCTAGCTGGTCTGAGAGGATGACCAGCCACACTGGAACTGAGACACGGTCCAGACTCCTACGGGAGGCAGCAGTGGGGAATATTGCACAATGGGGGAAACCCTGATGCAGCCATGCCGCGTGTATGAAGAAGGCCTTCGGGTTGTAAAGTACTTTCAGCGGGGAGGAAGGGGATAGGGTTAATAACCTTATTCATTGACGTTACCCGCAGAAGAAGCACCGGCTAACTCCGTGCCAGCAGCCGCGGTAATACGGAGGGTGCAAGCGTTAATCGGAATGACTGGGCGTAAAGCGCACGCAGGCGGTCTGTTAAGTTGGATGTGAAATCCCCGGGCTTAACCTGGGAACTGCATTCAAGACTGGCAGGCTAGAGTCTCGTAGAGGGGGGTAGAATTCCAGGTGTAGCGGTGAAATGCGTAGAGATCTGGAGGAATACCGGTGGCGAAGGCGGCCCCCTGGACGAAGACTGACGCTCAGGTGCGAAAGCGTGGGGAGCAAACAGGATTAGATACCCTGGTAGTCCACGCCGTAAACGATGTCGACTTGGAGGCTGTGGTCTTGAACCGTGGCTTCCGGAGCTAACGCGTTAAGTCGACCGCCTGGGGAGTACGGCCGCAAGGTTAAAACTCAAATGAATTGACGGGGGCCCGCACAAGCGGTGGAGCATGTGGTTTAATTCGATGCAACGCGAAGAACCTTACCTACTCTTGACATCCAGAGAAGTTTGCAGAGATGCGAATGTGCCTTCGGGAGCTCTGAGACAGGTGCTGCATGGCTGTCGTCAGCTCGTGTTGTGAAATGTTGGGTTAAGTCCCGCAACGAGCGCAACCCTTATCCTTTGTTGCCAGCGATTCGGTCGGGAACTCAAAGGAGACTGCCGGTGATAAACCGGAGGAAGGTGGGGATGACGTCAAGTCATCATGGCCCTTACGAGTAGGGCTACACACGTGCTACAATGGCGCATACAAAGAGAAGCGACCTCGCGAGAGTAAGCGGACCTCATAAAGTGCGTCGTAGTCCGGATTGGAGTCTGCAACTCGACTCCATGAAGTCGGAATCGCTAGTAATCGTAGATCAGAATGCTACGGTGAATACGTTCCCGGGCCTTGTACACACCGCCCGTCACACCATGGGAGTGGGTTGCAAAAGAAGTAGGTAGCTTAACCTTAGGGAGGGCGCTTACCACTTTGTGATTCATGACTGGGGTGAAGTCGTAACAAGGTAACCGTAGGGGAACCTGCGGTTGGATCACCTCCTTACCAAAAGCCTGATATAGGTAATGTGCAGTGTCCACAACAGATTGTCTGATGAAAATAACGAGCAGAAATACCTTAATAGGCTTGTAGCTCAGGTGGTTAGAGCGCACCCCTGATAAGGGTGAGGTCGGTGGTTCAAGTCCACTCAGGCCTACCAAATTCTTTCCCATGCTGCGTTGTGAAATGACTCGCATACTAGAGTATGCTTCGCCATTCCACGCCTTGCCTGGAAACGAATTAACTCTTCTATGAGTGGTACTAAAGGTAGCTGTAAGTGTCAGTAATGGGGCTATAGCTCAGCTGGGAGAGCGCCTGCTTTGCACGCAGGAGGTCTGCGGTTCGATCCCGCATAGCTCCACCATATAAAGACTTCAGAGCGTATTGGTAACAGTATGCTGTGAAGTATTATGCTCTTTAACAATCTGGAACAAGCTGAAATTTGAAACGATGCGGCTAAACATATCTCTCCGTGCAGTACTGAGATGTGATTTGGCTGTATCAGAGTCTCTCAAATAATCGCAGCGCGAAAGTGACTTGATGTATCAAAGACACCTTCGGGTTGTGAGGTTAAGCGACTAAGCGTACACGGTGGATGCCTAGGCAGTCAGAGGCGATGAAGGGCGTGCTAATCTGCGAAAAGCGTCGGTAAGGTGATATGAACCGTTACAACCGACGATACCCGAATGGGGAAACCCAGTGTGTTTCGACACACTATCATCACATGAATACATAGTGTGATGAGGCGAACCGGGGGAACTGAAACATCTCAGTACCCCGAGGAAAAGAAATCAACCGAGATTCCCCCAGTAGCGGCGAGCGAACGGGGAGGAGCCCAGAGTCTGCATCAGCTTGTGTGTCAGTGGAAGCGTCTGGAAAGTCGCACAACAAAGGGTGAGAGTCCCGTACACGAAGATGCACAGGTTGTGAGCTCGATGAGTAGGGCGGGACACGAGATATCCTGTCTGAAGATGGGGGGACCATCCTCCAAGGCTAAATACTCCTGACTGACCGATAGTGAACCAGTACCGTGAGGGAAAGGCGAAAAGAACCCCGGCGAGGGGAGTGAAATAGAACCTGAAACCGTGTACGTACAAGCAGTGGGAGCCTTGATTAATCAGGGTGACTGCGTACCTTTTGTATAATGGGTCAGCGACTTATATTCTGTAGCAAGGTTAACCGAATAGGGGAGCCGCAGGGAAACCGAGTCTTAACTGGGCGTTAAGTTGCAGGGTATAGACCCGAAACCCGGTGATCTAGCCATGGGCAGGTTGAAGGTTGGGTAACACTAACTGGAGGACCGAACCGACTAATGTTGAAAAATTAGCGGATGACTTGTGGCTGGGGGTGAAAGGCCAATCAAACCGGGAGATAGCTGGTTCTCCCCGAAAGCTATTTAGGTAGCGCCTCGTGAATTCATCTTCGGGGGTAGAGCACTGTTTCGACTAGGGGGTCATCCCGACTTACCAACTCGATGCAAACTGCGAATACCGAAGAATGTTATCACGGGAGACACACGGCGGGTGCTAACGTCCGTCGTGAAGAGGGAAACAACCCAGACCGCCAGCTAAGGTCCCAAAGTCATGGTTAAGTGGGAAACGATGTGGGAAGGCCCAGACAGCCAGGATGTTGGCTTAGAAGCAGCCATCATTTAAAGAAAGCGTAATAGCTCACTGGTCGAGTCGGCCTGCGCGGAAGATGTAACGGGGCTAAACCATGCACCGAAGCTGCGGCAGCGAACGTATCACCCAAGACAATTTGGCAATGTGGAATGACGATTGATGGCGCGAAGCGACATCAATGCGTTTTACAAAGTCGAGTTGGCTTAGGGATACGTTCGTTGGGTAGGGGAGCGTTCTGTAAGCCGTTGAAGGTGGCCTGTGAGGGCTGCTGGAGGTATCAGAAGTGCGAATGCTGACATAAGTAACGATAATGCGGGTGAAAAACCCGCACGCCGGAAGACCAAGGGTTCCTGTCCAACGTTAATCGGGGCAGGGTGAGTCGACCCCTAAGGCGAGGCCGAAAGGCGTAGTCGATGGGAAACGGGTTAATATTCCCGTACTGGTTGTTACTGCGAAGGGGGGACGGAGAAAGCTAGGTTGGCCGGGCGACGGTTGTCCCGGTTTAAGCGTGCAGGTGGGTGTTTTTGGTAAATCCGGAACACTGTTAACACTGAGGCGTGATGACGAGTCACTACGGTGATGAAGTAACCGATGCTACGCTTCCAGGAAAAGCCTCTAAGCACCAGGTAACAATCAATCGTACCCCAAACCGACACAGGTGGTCAGGTAGAGAATACTCAGGCGCTTGAGAGAACTCGGGTGAAGGAACTAGGCAAAATGGTGCCGTAACTTCGGGAGAAGGCACGCTGGATTTGGTGAAGTCCCTCGCGGACGGAGCTGAGACCAGTCGCAGATACCAGCTGGCTGCAACTGTTTAATAAAAACACAGCACTGTGCAAACACGAAAGTGGACGTATACGGTGTGACGCCTGCCCGGTGCCGGAAGGTTAATTGATGGGGTAAGCCTTCGGGCGAAGCTCTTGATCGAAGCCCCGGTAAACGGCGGCCGTAACTATAACGGTCCTAAGGTAGCGAAATTCCTTGTCGGGTAAGTTCCGACCTGCACGAATGGCGTAATGATGGCCAGGCTGTCTCCACCCGAGACTCAGTGAAATTGAACTCGCTGTGAAGATGCAGTGTACCCGCGGCAAGACGGAAAGACCCCGTGAACCTTTACTATAGCTTGACACTGAACCTTGAGCCTTGATGTGTAGGATAGGTGGGAGGCTTTGAAGTGTGGACGCCAGTCTGCATGGAGCCAACCTTGAAATACCACCCTTTAATGTTTGATGTTCTAACGTGGGCCCCTGAGCGGGGTTGCGGACAGTGTCTGGTGGGTAGTTTGACTGGGGCGGTCTCCTCCCAAAGAGTAACGGAGGAGCACGAAGGTTAGCTAATCCTGGTCGGACATCAGGAGGTTAGTGCAAAGGCATAAGCTAGCTTGACTGCGAGAGTGACGGCTCGAGCAGGTGCGAAAGCAGGTCTTAGTGATCCGGTGGTTCTGCATGGAAGGGCCATCGCTCAACGGATAAAAGGTACTCCGGGGATAACAGGCTGATACCGCCCAAGAGTTCATATCGACGGCGGTGTTTGGCACCTCGATGTCGGCTCATCACATCCTGGGGCTGAAGTAGGTCCCAAGGGTATGGCTGTTCGCCATTTAAAGTGGTACGCGAGCTGGGTTTAGAACGTCGTGAGACAGTTCGGTCCCTATCTGCCGTGGGCGTTGGAAGATTGAGAGGGGTTGCTCCTAGTACGAGAGGACCGGAGTGAACGCACCACTGGTGTACGGGTTGTGATGCCAATTGCATTGCCCGGTAGCTAAGTGCGGAAGAGATAACCGCTGAAAGCATCTAAGCGGGAAACTTGCCTCGAGATGAGTCTTCCCTGGGACTTCGAGTCCCCAGAAGGGCCGTTGAAGACGACGACGTAGATAGGCCGGGTGTGTAAGCGCAGCGATGCGTTGAGCTAACCGGTACTAATGACCCGAGAGGCTTAACCTTACAACACCGAAGGTGTTTTAGAGACGACGAAGATATTTTAGCTTGTTCAAAGATTGGTTCTGATGGTTGCAGAGAAAACTGCGACGGTTGGGATAAAACAGAATTTGCCTGGCGGCGATAGCGCGGTGGTCCCACCTGACCCCATGCCGAACTCAGAAGTGAAACGCCGAAGCGCCGATGGTAGTGTGGGGTCTCCCCATGTGAGAGTAGGGAACTGCCAGGCATCAAACACGGATTATCGGATTGACCTTCGATAGTCGACGGATCCCGGAAGTGGATCTGAGCAGTGGAAAGCTGGCCCTGAGGGGCGGTATCAGGAAGATACACGTAACAGAATCGGTGGAGCGGTAGTTCAGTTGGTTAGAATACCTGCCTGTCACGCAGGGGGTCGCGGGTTCGAGTCCCGTCCGTTCCGCCACCCTATTTAGGGGCGTAGTTCAATTGGTAGAGCACCGGTCTCCAAAACCGGGTGTTGGGAGTTCGAGTCTCTCCGCCCCTGCCAGATAAAAACCCTTCATATACTAATGAAGGGTTTTTTTTCGTCTTGATTTTTCTTTTCACGCCTTTGTTTTTCCTCCTGATCGTTTCCCGATTAGCTATCTATTCATATCAGTCCAATATCTATATTTATATTCGCCATATTTTTTAATTTAAGAAATAGGCTGAAAATTTTATTTAGGTATGAATCAGATTTATTTATTGCCTGATATTGTCAATCTAAATTCAGATCTTAGAACAAGCGCCAATGATAATATGTTATATGACAGGTTCTTATGATATTGATATCAACAGTCACTCCTTTTTATTAAGCGGAAGGGGTGATGAGTCTGGCGGATACGCTCGTTTAGACGGGGGTTCTAGCCGAATAGGAATGAGACAATGGTGCTCTTGCGGAAGGGAACGATAGTTTAACGCTATCATTCGTCTGGGTATTTACGCGCATCTGAAGAATATATTTAACGATGTCACAACCAATCCTATAAATATTAGGCATATTTAATCCCCAAGCGCTTCTTCGGTACAACAGAACGTCAATTTTTATCGAGGCCATCCGTTGAAATGCATTTATTTATACTTGTCATACTTCAAGTTGCCTATGCGTTGGCTGCATTACTCGGTCCTTCCCTGGACCTCGCCCCGTTGGGGCCAGCGCAGGCGCTGTTCAAAACGTCATACGTTTTGTCCTGCAACTCGAATTATTTAGAGTATATTGGCCGTGGATCAATCCGTTTTGGCATTTTTTAAACAGCGTAATCATTAATATGATGGCTGCTGGATTGCGAAAAATATTAAGCACGTTCTGGTCGGTCAGGCGTGCTTAGCTAATGGTATCAATACAAACTATGCGGTGATCATGATCGGTGTTTTTAGCAATTGTCGGATCAGCGCCTGCTGATCGCTATTTTGTAACCAAACGGCATAAAACGGGCGCACGACGGGCTGTGTATCTTCCAGAACCTTCAACTGCGTGTATTGTTGCGCCCAATGACTGGGTAAAAACGCGCAGCCGCCGGTTGTTTCAAGTAGTTGACGGGTCAGATGTGCTGAGGTTGTTATCAGCACCGGAACCATATCGCTGACTAGCAAACGGCTTTCCTGCTGATGAAAGTCTGCCCCCCATTCCAGCTTGATATAAGGCAATTTTTGCACGGCCTCGTTACTCACCGTGGTAAACAGCGACAGTGAGAAATTACCGAGTAGCTGACTCGCGAGCTCGTCCATTTTGGGCTGTTCTGTGGTGATAAGCAGATCCAACTGACGTTCGTGAAGTTGTTTTACCAGTGAATGGCGTAGCGCGATGCGTGCTTCCAGTTGCAGCATTGGCCGTTGTTTATAGAGCGCCTGTAGCCACGGTGTCAGATACGTTTCCCACAGTGAGGCGGTCGCCCCAATTGAAAGAAGGCTATGCTGCTGCGATCGAACAACCTCTTTTTTTGCCAATTGCCAGGTGCCGATTAGATTTTCCGCATAGGGTAAAAGTCGTTCTCCTGCTGGCGTCAGGCGGATATTATTGCGATGACGGGTGAATAAATTTGCACCGAGTTGGTTCTCTAACTGACGAATGCGAAAACTGACGGCAGACTGTGTCAGGTAGAGCGATTCCGCGGCTCGACCGAAGTGTCTTGTCCTGCTGACTTCCAGAAAGGTTTTCAGTAATTCGGTATCCACGCCTATCTCCAAAAATTTTTGTCGTAATGATTTAAATGTTTTGTTTTACACATTGTCAAGCCTATCTAATACTCCGCGCCATAAACAGCACGACCATAAGAGACTTAGGAGCGTGTAAGATGGCGGAAAGCTTCTCTACCAATAATCGTTTTTTCGATAACAAGTTTTACCCACGTGGTTTTTCCCGGCACGGCGACTTTACCATTAAAGAAGCGCAACTGCTGGAACGCCATGGTTATGCTTTTAACGAACTTGATCTGGGTAAACGTCAGCCAGTCACTGAGGAAGAGGTCCAGTTTGTCGCAATGTGTCGTGGCGAACGTAAGGCTGAAACGGACATGGAAAAAATATGGTCTAAGTATATGGATCGTATTCGTCGTCCTAAACGCTTCCACACATTGTCTGGCGGTAAGCCGCAAATGGACGCTGTGGAAGAGTACATCGAAAGTGACGATTAATAAAAACGGGGCGTAAGCCCCATTTTTATTTCGGGCTTGGCTCTGTCCGTCTTCATTGCAGGTTTTTGTGAAGCCGTATGAGCAGTCGGTCCATACATCGGTAGCTAAGAGCTTCTGCAAGATGTGCTCTGTGTATATTCGCTTGCCCGCTAAGGTCGGCGATGGTTCGGGCCACCTTCAGTATCCTGTGCCAGGCCCGCACGGATAACCCCAGTTTGCTCATCACTTCTTCCAGATAGGCCGCGTCATCCGCTGATAGCCGGCAATATTTTTCTACCTCGTTGGGCCTCAACCGTGCGTTAATTTTATTGGCTCGTTCAAGTTGTCTCTGTCGGGCGGAGAAAACACGTTCTCTGACGATCGCGCTGCTTTCCCCATGGCAAACCTGCTGACGCAATATACCTGGCGGCAGCAAAGGCACCTCGATAGAAATATCAAAACGATCCAGAAACGGGCCGGAAAGTTTGCTGAGATAACGTAAGATCTGCTGTGCCGGCAGGCGGTTATGAATGCCCTGATAATGGCCGGAGGGGCTGGGGTTCATTGCCGCAACCAACTGAAATCTGGCGGGGTAGCAAACTTTTGCCCGGGCGCGGGAGATAATGATCTCTCCTGACTCCAGCGGTTCGCGGAGTGAATCCAAAACGCGCCGTTCAAATTCGGGTAACTCATCAAGAAACAGCACGCCGTTGTGCGCCAGAGAAATTTCCCCGGGCTTAGGCAGAGAGCCGCCGCCGACCAGCGCCGTCATCGATGCGCTATGATGTGGCGCTCTGAATGGACGGGTACGCCATCGCGTCATGGTGGCATCGATATTTATCAGGCTATTGATTGCCGCGCTTTCCAACGCTTCTTCATCGCTCAGCGGCGGCATCAGATTGCCAAGCCGGCTGGCTAACATGGTTTTTCCCGTTCCCGGCGGACCGAGTAACAGCAGGTTATGTCCACCGGCCGCGGTAATCTCCAATGCCCGCTTGGCCTGTTCCTGACCGATAATTTCTTTCAGGTCGAGTATATCGTCGTCGACCTGTTCTTCCTGTTGATCGCTGCTGCAACGGCGCAGCTCTTCCTCACCTTGCAGAAATGCACAAACCTGCAGCAGGTGTTCGGCCATTAGGGCTTCTCCCTGAGGGATCAGCGTCATTTCCTGTCTGTTATCTTCCGGCAGGATTAACTGTCGGCCTGATTTTATGGCTTCCAGCGCGGCGGGAATTGCGCCGTTGACGGCCCGTAGCGTGCCTGAGAGGCCCAATTCGCCGAGAAACTCATAGTGGGTTAACCTTTCCCCTTTTATCTGCTCTGAAGCGGCGAGAATGGCTAAGGCGATGGGGAGATCATAACGTCCGCCCTCTTTGGGAAGATCGGCCGGAGCCAGATTGACCGTAATACGTTTGGCCGGAAATGAGAAACCGCAATTGATGAGTGCGCTGCGCACACGATCGCGTGCCTCTTTGACGGTAGTTTCAGGCAATCCAACCAGCGTGAGGGCGGGTAATCCGCTGCTGATATGTACCTCAATGGATACCTCCGGCGCCTGCACGCCGATCGTTGCCCGAGTATAGGTAACTGCCAGTGACATACTGTTCCCCTTTTGCTAAGGGGGGAATGATGCGTAATAACGGGCGAACAGTGGATGAACGGATGGCACTTTTGCGTGTCTGTTTCGAATAAATATTTTATTTATCAGCTCATTGCTTAATGAGTGCGTAGCTTGTCGCAAAACGGGATAGTGGCACGGCGCCGTGCTTATCAAGCGGACGCCGCCGCCTCTGCGGCGCAATCCTGATTTGGCATCTACATCTTGCAGAGCAAGCTGATATAATCATCATCGGCACCACCCCGGTTGGGTCATGACGCACGCTACCAGCGTAACCGTGTTATCATTAGTATGCTAATCAATCGCTGAACCGTTCAGATTCCCCGATTGTAACGAAATTCATCAGAATACCTGCTACCTGATGATTATATTCTACTTTTTGGTCGTTCTTATTCTGCCTGACAGAAAAACACCGAAAAAATTGTTGTCATATCATGCCTGATTGTGATAACTCTGTAGATATTCATTCGGCATTAGATTAGTGAACACTCAATTTATGAAAGCCTTCTCCCTAGTGATTAGCCTAGTCGTGATTAGCGTGGTGGTGATTATTATCCCACCGTGCGGGGCAGCACTTGGACGACGAATGGCTTAAATCAAGCCCGAATTCAAGAAAACCCCCGCACCGAAAGGTCGGGGGTTTTTTGTTGGGTAGAATCTATAACGTAAGGGAACAGATGATGGTTAGTCGTGCAACATTCTGTTATTCCCGCAACAAGAAGTTGGGGAAATAACGATGACAGGGGCTCAGTGGGTGGTACAAGCGTTGCGGGCGCAGGGAGTGGAGACCGTGTTTGGTTATCCCGGAGGCGCGATCATGCCGGTCTATGATGCACTGTATGACGGCGGAGTAGAGCATCTATTGTGTCGTCACGAGCAGGGGGCTGCAATGGCGGCAATCGGCTATGCCCGTGCAACCGGCAACGTCGGGGTGTGCATTGCGACATCCGGCCCTGGCGCGACAAACCTGATCACCGGGTTGGCCGATGCATTGCTGGATTCTGTTCCTATCGTGGCTATCACCGGTCAGGTGGGTTCCGCGCTTATCGGTACGGATGCCTTTCAGGAGATTGACGTGTTAGGCCTGTCTCTGGCCTGTACCAAGCACAGCTTTCTGGTTGAGTCATTGGAGTCGCTGCCTGAAGTGATGGCCGAGGCGTTCGCGATCGCCAGCAGTGGTCGTCCGGGCCCAGTGCTGGTTGATATTCCCAAAGATATTCAGTTAGCTGAGGGGGATTTCACACCGAATTTCGCGCCCGTTGATACCCACTTTGATTTGCCCGAACAAGCGATTGCACTGGCGCGGGAAATGCTGGCAAAAGCGCAGAAGCCGATATTGTACGTCGGCGGCGGCGTTGGCATGGCGCGGGCGGTTCCGGCGTTGCGTGCGTTTATCGCCACGACTGAAATACCGTCCGTTGCGACGTTGAAAGGGTTGGGAAGCGTGGATGCCAATCATCCCTATTATCTAGGTATGATTGGAATGCACGGTACGAAAGCCGCAAATCTGATGGTGCAGGAGTGCGATCTGTTGATTGCCGTCGGCGCCCGTTTTGACGACAGAGTTACCGGCAAGCTGAATACGTTTGCGCCGCATGCCGGCGTTATTCATATGGATATCGACCCCGCTGAAATGAGCAAGCTGCGTCAGGCTAATGTTGAGCTGCAAGGGGATCTGAACGCGTTGCTACCGGCGTTGCAACAGCCGCTGAACATCGAAGCATGGCAGCAACAGGCGGTGATGATGAAAGCCGAATACCCATGGCGTTATGACCATCCCGGACAGGCAATTTATGCGCCTGCATTACTGAAGGCCATCTCCGATCGCAAAACGGCGAATACGGTGGTGACGACGGATGTCGGTCAGCACCAAATGTGGACGGCTCAGCATATGACGTTCACCCGCCCTGAGAATTTTATCACCTCCAGCGGCCTGGGCACCATGGGATTCGGCGTGCCCGCCGCCGTGGGAGCCCAGGTTGCCCGGCCTGATGATATGGTGATCTGTATTTCGGGTGACGGCTCTTTTATGATGAACATTCAAGAGTTGGGCACCATCAAGCGAAAACGGTTGCCGCTGAAGATTGTTCTGCTGGATAACCAACGATTAGGCATGGTTCGACAGTGGCAACAGCTGTTTTTTGATGAACGCTATAGTGAAACCAACCTCTCTGATAATCCCGATTTCCTCACGCTGGCAAGCGCCTTTGATATCCCAGGCCAGCGTATCAGCCGTAAAGACCAGATCGACGACGCGCTAGACGCCCTGTTTAACAGCGACGGGCCATACCTGCTGCATGTTTCCATTGATGAATACGAGAATGTCTGGCCGCTGGTGCCGCCCGGCGCCGGTAATGAAACGATGCTGGATAAAACAGAATAATAGCTGGAGAAAATAGAATGACACACCATCGGCTTTCGATTCAGGCCCGCTTTCGCCCAGAGATTCTGGAACGTGTATTGCGCATCGCCCGTCACCGTGGTTTCCGGGTCTGCGCCATGAACATGGTGCAGAGCACCAATACCAACGATCACATCAATATTGAACTGACCGTTGCCAGTCATCGTCCGATAGATTCATTGTCGGCGCAGTTGAGTAAACTGCTGGATATTGCTTATGTTGAAATTCAGCCAATGACAACATCTCAGCAGTTCAGCGCCTAACATACAGAGTAAGGAAAATAAAGAATGACAAGTAAAGCCGACTACATTTGGTTTAACGGGGAAATGGTTCCATGGGCCGATGCCAAAGTTCACGTTATGTCTCACGCCTTGCATTACGGCACTTCCGTATTTGAAGGTATTCGTTGCTATAACACGAATAACGGACCGGCGGTGTTCCGTCATCGTGAACATATGCAGCGTCTGCACGACTCGGCCAAAATCTATCGTATGCCGTTGCAGCAGAGCGTTGATGAACTGATGGAAGCCTGCCGTGAGACAATACGTAAAAATAGTCTGACCGGCGCCTATATCCGTCCGCTGGTATTCGTCGGCGATGTCGGCATGGGCGTTAACCCGCCGGACGGCTACAAACCGGATGTGATCATTGCGGCTTTCCCATGGGGCGCCTATCTGGGCGAAGACGCGCTGGATCAGGGGATTGATGCCATGGTGTCGTCGTGGCACCGAGCCGCCGCGAATACCATTCCTACCGCCGCGAAAGCGGGCGGGAACTATCTGTCCTCTCTGTTGGTCGGCAGTGAAGCCCGTCGTCATGGCTATCAGGAAGGGATTGCGCTGGATGTGCATGGCTACGTGTCCGAAGGCGCGGGCGAAAACCTGTTTGAAGTGAAAGACGGTATTCTTTTCACGCCGCCGTTTACCTCTTCCGCGCTACCGGGTATTACGCGCGATGCCATCATCAAGCTGGCGAAAACATTAGGTCTTGAGATCCGTGAACAGGTGTTGTCGCGTGAATCGCTGTATCTGGCTGACGAAGTATTCATGTCCGGCACCGCGGCCGAAATCACGCCGGTTCGCAGCGTCGACGGTATTCAGGTCGGTATCGGCAAATGCGGGCCGGTAACCAAAAAACTACAACAGGCATTTTTCGGCCTGTTTACCGGCGAAACAGAAGATAAATGGGGCTGGCTGGATCCGGTTAACCGTTAATCGGCCCATTATGACAGACAGATTCTGGTGACGGCGCGCTTTGCCGTCACCCATTAAGTTAATACTGGAGTAACAAGAGTATGCCTAAGTACCGTTCAGCCACAACCACGCACGGCCGTAACATGGCCGGCGCCCGAGCCTTGTGGCGAGCCACCGGAATGACCGACGACGATTTTGGCAAGCCGATTATCGCGGTGGTTAACTCATTCACCCAGTTCGTACCGGGTCATGTGCATTTGCGCGATATGGGCAAATTGGTTGCCGAGCAAATCGAAGCCTCCGGCGGCGTGGCGAAAGAGTTCAATACTATTGCGGTTGATGACGGTATCGCTATGGGGCATGGCGGCATGCTCTATTCTCTGCCTTCACGTGAACTGATTGCCGATTCGGTTGAGTACATGGTGAACGCGCACTGCGCCGACGCCATGGTGTGCATTTCCAACTGCGACAAAATCACCCCGGGAATGATGATGGCCGCGCTGCGGCTGAACATTCCGGTGATTTTCGTATCCGGCGGTCCGATGGAAGCGGGCAAAACCAAGCTGTCCGATCAGCTGATCAAGCTGGATCTGGTCGATGCCATGATCCAGGGGGCGAACCCAAACGTCAGCGATGCCGATAGCGAACAGATTGAACGTTCCGCCTGCCCGACCTGCGGCTCCTGTTCCGGAATGTTTACCGCCAACTCCATGAACTGCCTGACCGAGGCGCTGGGCCTGTCGCTGCCGGGCAACGGTTCACTGCTGGCGACCCACGCCGATCGTAAAAATCTGTTTCTGGAAGCCGGTACGCGCATCGTCGAATTGACCAAACGCTACTACGAACAAGATGATGAAAGCGCGTTGCCGCGCAGCATTGCCACCAAGGCGGC
The DNA here is from genome assembly GCF_002291445.1 of Brenneria goodwinii. Lineage (NCBI taxonomy): Bacteria > Pseudomonadati > Pseudomonadota > Gammaproteobacteria > Enterobacterales > Pectobacteriaceae > Brenneria > Brenneria goodwinii. Next base: position 4,559,420 of record NZ_CP014137.1, read on the forward strand.
GTTTGAGAATGCCATGACGCTGGATATCGCCATGGGCGGATCGACTAATACCGTTCTGCATCTGCTGGCTTCGGCGCAGGAAGGGGAGATCGATTTCGCTATGGAAGATATCGACCGTCTGTCACGTAAAGTTCCCCACCTGTGCAAGGTTGCGCCGAGCACGCAGAAATACCATATGGAAGACGTGCACCGCGCCGGCGGGGTGATCGGCATTCTGGGCGAACTGGATCGCGCCGGCCTGCTGCATCGTGACGTGCGCAACGTGCTGGGCAAGAGCCTGCCGGAAACCATCGAAGCATATGATGTGATGGTGACGAAAGACGACGGCGTGAAACGCATGTACTCCGCCGGTCCTGCCGGTATCCGCACCACGCAGGCGTTTTCTCAGAGCTGCCGCTGGGATTCGCTGGATGTCGACCGTCAGGAAGGCTGTATTCGCTCCCGTGAGTTTGCCTATAGTCAGGACGGCGGTTTGGCGGTGTTGTACGGCAATCTGGCGGAAGACGGCTGTATCGTGAAAACGGCGGGTGTGGACAAAGGCAGCCTGGTTTTCCGCGGCCCGGCGAAAGTTTATGAAAGCCAGGATGATGCGGTTGAAGCGATTCTGGGCGGCAAGGTCGTGGCCGGCGACGTGGTGGTCATTCGTTACGAAGGGCCGAAGGGCGGTCCGGGCATGCAGGAAATGTTGTATCCCACCAGCTTCCTGAAATCGATGGGATTGGGCAAGGCCTGTGCGCTGATCACCGACGGTCGTTTCTCCGGCGGAACATCCGGTTTGTCCATCGGCCATGCTTCTCCCGAAGCCGCCAGCGGCGGACTCATCGGGCTGGTGGAAGATGGGGATATGGTCGCTATTGATATTCCTGGGCGCAGCATCGCCTTGGAAGTGCCGGAAAATGAACTGGCAAGCCGTCGTGAAGCCGAACTGGCGCGGGGCGATGCGGCCTGGACGCCGCGTAATCGCAACCGTCCGGTCTCTTTTGCGCTGCGCGCTTATGCCAGCCTGGCAACCAGCGCCGATAAAGGCGCCGTCCGTGACAAGAGTAAGCTGGGAGGCTAACCATGGCTGTGTCGCAACCACTTCCCTCCGCTCCCTGCGGGGCGGAGTATCTGCGGGCGATCCTGCGTTCGCCGGTTTATGAAGTCACGCAGGTTACGCCGCTGGAGAAGATGGACAAACTTTCTTCACGGCTGGGTAATGTCATTTTGGTGAAACGTGAGGATCGGCATGCGGTGCACAGCTTTAAGCTGCGCGGCGCGTACGCGATGATGGCCGGGCTGAGCGATGAGCAGAAATCCCACGGCGTGATAACCGCTTCCGCCGGCAACCACGCGCAGGGCGTGGCGCTTTCCGCCAGTAAACTGGGCATTAACTCACTGATCGTCATGCCGGTGGCGACGGCCGATATCAAAGTCGACGCGGTGCGCGGCTTTGGCGGCGAGGTGCTGCTGCATGGCGCGAACTTCGACGAGGCGAAAGCCAAAGCCATTGAACTGTCGCAGCAGCAGAACATGACGTTTTTGCCGCCGTTCGATCACCCGGCGGTTATCGCCGGGCAGGGTACGCTGGCGATGGAACTGTTGCAGCAGGACGCGCATCTGGACCGGGTATTTGTGCCGGTCGGCGGCGGAGGGCTGGCGGCAGGGGTCGCCGTGCTGATCAAACAGCTGATGCCGCAGATTAAAGTTATCGGGGTAGAAGCGGAAGACTCCGCCTGCCTGCGCGCCGCGCTGGATGCCGGTCATCCGGTCGATCTGGCGCGGGTGGGGCTGTTTGCCGAAGGCGTGGCGGTTAAGCGCGTCGGCGACGAGACGTTCCGCCTGTGCCGGGAATATCTGGACGACGTGATCACCGTCGACAGCGACGCCATCTGTGCGGCGGTCAAAGACCTGTTTGAAGATGTGCGTGCGATCGCCGAGCCTTCCGGCGCGTTGGCGCTGGCGGGAATGAAGAAATACATCCAGCAGCATCAGATTCAGGGCGAACGCCTGGCGCACGTGCTGTCCGGCGCCAACGTCAACTTCCACGGTCTGCGCTATGTTTCCGAACGCTGTGAACTGGGCGAACAGCGGGAAGCTCTGCTGGCGGTGACGATCCCGGAGAAAAAGGGCAGTTTTCTCAAGTTTTGCCAACTGCTGGGCGGCCGATCCGTTACCGAATTCAACTATCGCTATGCGAATGAAAAAGATGCCTGCATTTTTGCCGGCGTGCGGCTGACGCGCGGTCATGCCGAGCGTGACGAGATCATCGCCGAGCTGTCTGCGGGCGGCTATGAGGTTGTGGATCTGTCCGATGACGAAATGGCCAAGCTGCATGTGCGTTATATGGTGGGAGGACGGCCTTCAAAAGCACTGCGGGAAAGGCTGTATAGCTTTGAATTTCCTGAATCGCCGGGCGCGCTGTTGAAATTCCTGCATACGCTGGGTACGCATTGGAATATTTCCCTATTCCACTATCGCAGCCACGGTACGGATTTCGGCCGGGTATTGGCTGCGTTCGAGCTGGAAGAGCGCGATCCGGAGTTTGAGAAACATCTGCACGATCTGGGCTATGAGTGCCATGATGAGACTAATAACCCGTCATTTCGTTTCTTTCTGGCAGGCTAGCTTTTGACGCGTTGCCGAACCGCGTTCCCGGTGGTGTTTCACTGGCGGGAGCGCTATCTTTATGTCATTCGATGGGCAACACTGATGATGTAAAACGATGGCAACGCATTTTAATGGTTTTTCCCAGCAGGGATTGACGTTTCTCCAACAGGTTCGTCAGCAGAATGATAAAGGGTGGTTTGACGAGCACCGCCAGGTTTATGAAGAGCAACTGCTGTCGCCATTTCGTGCGCTGGTGGATGCGTTGAGTCTGACCATGTTGCCGATCGACGATCGGTTTGAAACCCGCCCGGCAATCGGCAAAACGCTGTCCCGTATTCACCGCGATACCCGTTTTTCCCACGATAAATCACGCTATCGCAGCCAGATGTGGCTGACCTTCAAACGCACGCGTAAAGACTGGACGGATGCGCCATCCTATTTTTTTGAGATCGCTCCGGATTTTTGGCGTTATGGTTTGGGCTATTACTGCGCAACGCGTAACACGATGGAACTGTTCCGCCAAACGGTGCGCGGCAACCCGCAGCAATTCCTTGCCGTCGCCAACTGCTTACAGGATAGGTTCGTACTGGAAGGGGAAAGTTACAAACGCCCGCTGATTAAAGATCTGCCGGCGGAGTTGGCCGACTGGTATAACCGTAAATCTTTCGCCGCTATTCATACCAGCCAGGATATGGAGCCGCTTTTCTCCGGTGATTTGGTCACGACGCTGGCGCAGGGGTTTACCCAGCTTGAGCCGCTTTACCACTACCTGATGAATATCGAAACCATGAAAAAAGCCGCGCAGGAAACGGAGGCATCGGGCCCGCGCATACTCTCTGCGGATAAATGGTTTGAACGGTAGGCGGGGAGTCATGCCGATCGTTTAAGAAACGAAATCCCGAAACGCCTTTTCAACCGCAAAAGACAGGGGCGCGGCATCGCGTCAGTGCGTTTGGCGGTAAGCCCAGGGAGACTGAGGATAGGAATGACGCCACAGGCCCAGCCGCTGTTGGCGAGCCGCGTTTTCATGGCGCATTAATTCATGGTTGTCGCGGTGGTATTTGTATACCCATGCCTGACCATTGCGCAGCAGATTGACGTTGATATTGCGGTTCCGGTAATAGACCGTTCCCAGGTAGCGATCGTACCGATCTTTTTCATCATATCGTACCGTCACCCATCTCCCGCCGACTTGCCTGTCCAGCGCCCGACGAGACTCCTTACCATAAGGCTGGTGATATTCCGGCGCATCGATGCCCAGCATGCGGATACGATAGTTGGTGCCGTTGTGTCGCACCACGATGGTGTCGCCATCAACGACTTTTACCACCTTGCCGCCGATGGTAGCCGCCAGCGCGGGGACGGAGAGCAACAGCATCATCACTGCCAATAAATACGATTTCATCAATACTTCCCTGTAACGCGATTCGGCCGCCGCATGGCGAGAGGAAAATATCACGATTTATCCTGTAATGTTTCCCAGAATGCCGCGATAAGCGGTTCACTGAGGCGTTTTTTCTGCACGCAGACACCCAGCTCAAAAGGCTCCATGCCTTGTTCGGCAAATATGGAGACGCGGTTGCGTACCGGTTCAGGACTGTTTTCCAGCACCACATCCGGAATAAGCGCGATGCCGCAGCCTAGCGCGACCATGGACACCATCGCCTCATGGCCTGATACGGTGGCGTAGATTTGCGGGTTGGTGAGATGCTGGCGGCGAAACCAGAGATCGATACGCTTACGCACCGGGCCGTGTTCCGGCAGGACGAAAGGGATCTGCGTCCAGTCAGGATTCGGCTGTCTGACCTGAGTCTGAACCGGGCAAGGCAACGCCGGAACGATCAGCACCAGCGGGATTTGACCTATCGGCATGAAATCGACGCTGGCGGGCAGCGTTTCCGGGTGTCCGGCGATGCCCAGATCGGCATCGTTGGACTGTACTTTTTCAACGGCATCGGCGGCATCGCCGGTCGTCAGTTTGATTTCCACCAGCGGATGCTCGGCGCGGAAACGATCCAGAATCGGCGGTAAGTGGCTGTAAGCGGCGGTGACGGAGCAAAAAATCCGCAGTTCGCCGCTTAACGACGGCCCACGTTGGCCAATGGCGTGTCTTAGCTGTTGGTATTGCAGCAGCGTTTGCTGGGCGAACAGCTTCAGATGTTCTCCCGTATCGGTTAGCCGTACGGTGCGGTTATCGCGCAGGAATAGCGTTTGGCCGATTTCACCCTCCAGCCGTTGAATTTGGCGCGATAGCGTAGAAGGACTGATGTGCATCGCCTTGGCCGTGTGGCCAAAATGCCGGCTTTCCGCCAAATGCAGAAATAATTTGAGATCACGTAAATCCATGCGATGCGGGCCTCGTTTTTATCTTGCGGATCTTGCAATATGACGTTGTTAATATATCAATTTAAGCAACGCTTTTCCTGTCATATCATGGTGAAATAATAGCTTCCCGATAGTGGGAAACCTTCCTCTGAATAACAGACAAACAAAACATCATACGGAGTACCACATGGCTAACTATTTCAACACATTGAACCTGCGTCAGCAGCTGGCGCAATTGGGTCAGTGTCGTTTTATGGGACGTGACGAATTCGCCGATGAAGCGGGTTACCTGAAAGGTAAAAAAGTGGTGATCGTCGGCTGTGGCGCACAGGGCCTGAACCAAGGGCTGAACATGCGTGATTCCGGTCTGGATATCGCTTATGCATTGCGTCAGGAAGCGATCGCCGAAAAACGCGCGTCATGGCGTAAAGCAACCGAAAATGGTTTTACGGTCGGCACCTATGAAGAACTGATCCCGCAGGCGGATTTGGTGGTTAACTTGACGCCGGACAAACAGCACTCCGCCGTCGTCAAGGCCGTTCAGCCGTTGATGAAACAAGGCGCCGCGCTGGGCTACTCTCATGGTTTCAACATTGTTGAAGTGGGCGAGCAAATCCGTAAAGACATCACCGTGGTGATGGTGGCGCCGAAATGCCCGGGCACGGAAGTGCGTGAAGAGTACAAACGCGGATTCGGCGTGCCGACGCTGATCGCGGTTCACCCGGAAAATGATCCGAAAGGCGAAGGCATGGCGATTGCCAAAGCCTGGGCGGCGGCAACCGGCGGTCACCGCGCCGGCGTTCTGCAATCCTCTTTCGTCGCCGAAGTGAAGTCCGACCTGATGGGCGAACAGACTATCCTGTGCGGTATGCTGCAGGCCGGTTCTCTGCTGTGCTTCGACAAACTGGTCGCTGACGGCGCCGATGCCGCCTATGCGGAAAAACTGGTTCAGTTCGGTTGGGAAACCGTTACCGAAGCGCTGAAGCAAGGCGGCATCACCCTGATGATGGACCGTTTGTCCAACCCGGCTAAACTGCGCGCCTATGCGCTGTCCGAACAGCTGAAATCCATTATGGCGCCGCTGTTCCAGAAACACATGGATGACATTATTTCTGGTGAATTCTCCAGCGGTATGATGGCCGACTGGGCGAACGACGACGTTAAATTGCTGACCTGGCGTGAAGAAACCGGCAAAACCGCCTTTGAAAATGCGCCGCAGTTTGACGGGAAAATCTCTGAACAGGAATACTTTGATAACGGCGTGCTGATGATCGCTATGGCGAAAGCCGGGGTTGAACTGGCGTTCGAAACCATGGTCAGCTCGGGCATCATTGAAGAGTCCGCCTATTATGAATCTCTGCATGAACTGCCGCTGATTGCGAACACCATCGCGCGTAAGCGTCTGTATGAGATGAACGTGGTTATCTCCGACACCGCCGAATACGGTAACTACCTGTTCGCCAACGCGGCAGTACCGTTGCTGAAAGAGAAGTTCATGTCTTCTCTGCAGCCGGGCGATTTAGGTAAAGCGGTTGCGGCGACCGCAGTGGATAACGCGCAACTGCGTGATGTCAATGAAGCCATCCGCAACCATCCGATCGAAGCCGTTGGCCGCAAACTGCGTGGCTACATGACCGATATGAAACGTATCGCCGTCGCGGGTTAATCTAGCGTCAGGCTATAGCGAAAAAAGCACAGCTCCGCTGTGCCTGAGTTTGATGACAAACCTTCCCAAACCCGTCATTCCCGCCTACTACTGCGGGAATGACAGCGCTAGAGCCGTGAAGGATGACAGAGGTATATTAGGGGCTTTGTCAGCAGTCAGAGGCCGTGTAAACGGCCTTTTTTATGTATTGAATTTGTGAGATTCATCAGTGACAGACCATAAAATGGCAGGCCAGATTGACTGCCGTATCACTGCCTGTCACAGCGCAGCCGCAATGGCTTTCCCTGCTGTTTCCGTATTGCCTTTGCCGCCCAAATCCCGGGTAAGGGGCGCCTGTTCCGGTCCCTGCGACAGTACCGTTTCAATCGCCTGCAACACCGCCGCTCCCGCTGCGGGATATCCCAGATGTTCCAACATCATGCCGCCACACCAGATCTGCCCGATGGGATTCGCCAGTCCTTTACCGGCAATATCGGGAGCAGAACCATGGACCGGCTCAAACAGGCTGGGGAAATTTCGTTCCGGATTAATATTGGCTGAAGGGGCGATACCGATGGTTCCAGTGCAGGCGGGACCTAAATCAGACAGGATGTCTCCGAACAAATTGCTGGCGACCACGACGTCAAACCAATCGGGGTGCAGAACAAAATTGGCGGTCAGGATATCGATGTGAAATTTATCGACTTTGATTTCCGGATACTGTTTTGCCATCTCGGCTACCCGTCCGTCCCAGTAAGGCATAGTAATCGCAATGCCGTTGGATTTTGTGGCGGAAGTCAGATGCTTTTTCGGGCGTTTCATTGCCAGTTCGTAGGCGAACTTAAGGATTCGATCGACACCGACGCGCGTCATCACCGTTTCCTGAATGACAATTTCACGGTCGGTGCCGGCGAACATGGCGCCGCCGACGCTGGAGTATTCTCCCTCGGTATTTTCCCGCACCACATAGAAGTCAATGTCGCCTGGGTTGCGTCCGGCCAGTGGCGCTTTGACGCCAGGCATTAATCGACAGGGACGCAGGTTGACGTATTGATCGAATTCCCGGCGAAATTGTAGTAGCGATCCCCATAAAGAGATGTGGTCTGGCACGATATCCGGCCAGCCGACCGCGCCGAAGTAGATCGCATCGTAATGGCTCAGGGTTGCAAACCAGTCATCCGGCAGCATTTTTCCATGCTTCAGGTAATAGTCGGCGCTGGCGAAATCAAACCAGTCCCATTGTATGGCGATACCAAATTTTTCTGCGGCGCGCTGTATGACGCGCACGCCTTCAGGCATCACTTCTTTGCCAATGCCATCACCGGGGATCACGGCGATTCTGTGTTTTTTTCCGGACATCGGGGATTCCTTTTTTCACTGTAGGGGGAGAATTGAGTGTATTTCCTTGGCAAATGGTGAACAATTGGCCTAAATGGCAAGGCATTGTTGAATTTAAGAGAAGAATCTATGTCGACGGTTAACGATTTATTCTTTTTCAGCCGGATTGCGGCCTCAGGTAGCCTGACCGCCGTCGCTCGCGAACTGGGGCTCTCTCTGCCTGCGGTCAGCAAGCGGCTGACGCAATTGGAAAAACGTCTTGGCGTACAGTTGATACAGCGGACTACCCGGCGTTTGGATCTCACGGCGGAAGGGATGCTTTACGCTGAGGGCGCGTTGCCGATACTGAAAGAGATTGCTGAACTGGAAAGCGCGGTGGCTAAAAATCAGCGCTCGCTCTGCGGCAAGCTCAGCGTGAATGCCTCTTTCGGGTTTGGTCGTCGGTATGTGGCGCCGCTGATTTCGTCTTTTTCACGGTTACATCCCGGTCTTGAGGTTCAGCTTCAGCTCTCCAGTCAGCCAATCAATCTGCTGGATGCCGCCATTGATATTGATATCCGCGTTGGCGAGCCGCCTGATTCGCGTCTGATTGCGCGAAAGTTGCTGGATAATCCCCGTATTTTGTGTGCGTCGCCAGCTTATATTGACCGTGTCGGTACGCCGCAGACCGTCGCCGATTTGTCCGTCCATAACTGCATTGTGCTGAGACAATATGAAAGTGACTATGCGTTATGGCGTTTCTATCGGTCGGGCAAAGAGTTTACCCATAAAGTTTATGGCAGCCTGTCGAGTAACGACGGTGAGGTAATCATGCATTACGCACTGGATGGACATGGGATTATTCTACGCTCGTTCTGGGATGTGCGAGAGTACCTTGAACGGGGGGAATTGATTGCGTTGCTGACTGATTTTGAGATACCGGCGGCCGATATTCACGCGGTTTACCAGCAACGACGGCACGTGCCGGCCAGAATCACGGCGTTCATTGATTATTTAACTGAGCATCTGGTATGAAAAAGGTGAGTCTGGAACGTTCACCCAGCGCCGCGGGTCCGCCATCCGATCGCTTGAAACGCTGAAATTTCACCCGAAAATCACCTTTTTTATCGGCGAGAACGGTTCCGGAAAATCCACGCTGCTGGAATCGCTTGCGGTGTCGATGGGGTTTAATCCTGAAGGCGGCACAAAAAACTTCAACCACGATCTTCCAGTTCAGCGAAGAGGGTATTCAGCAGGTGGCCTATGAGGAGACGGAGCATTATCAGATCACCCGTTTGTTCCTGAATAACCCTGAACGAATGCTCCGGAAACTGATGGCGGAATAAAGGATGAATATAAACCGATGGATACGCCGCATTCCATAACAGTAACGCAACGCCTGTGTTCTTCTTTATTGTTTTGATTTTATTGCTTGGATAGGGATAAAAAATGAAATGTTTGAATTGCGATAACGATGCGCTAAAAGAATCTGGCCTGTGCCTGGAATGCGAGAAAATGGAGATGCGGAAAATAAACGGTATTTTATATCTTCCCGCATTGGGACTGATTCTGTCTCTGATCCTGGCGCCGTTTTCTCTATTTTCTATTGTCAGAGCGATGGTTATTCATTTTCAACAAACCGGGTTTATTGGCTATTTCGGCTTATTTGTCGTGTTTTGCCAGTTTGTTTCCCTTTTGATGGCGCTATTCGCCGCGCTGACTTTGTTGTTAACGTATTTCTGACTCAATTTCAGCCAGTGAGACAATCCGGCGTTCCGACGCCGCCCGGGTTGCCGCTTCCGTCATCATTTGCGCGCGTAATCCGTCATAAACGCCGGGAACCGGTGCGGCATCAGGCTGACCATAATCACGCACAAACAGAGTAAACGCCTGAATGGCTGCCGCATAGCTTGGCGCCATACGAATCATCGGATCTTTGGGCAGTCCTTCCGTCAGGATTTTGTCGTCAAAGATACGCATGACGCTGCCTTCGGTAATGCGTGACGATTCTGCCAATCCACCCGTACCGAATATTTCAATGCGATCGTCAAAACCATAAACGGCGCGACGCGCGTTATCGATTTGACAAAGCGCGCCGCTGGCGGTGCGCAACGTCACCATTGCCGTATCCACGTCGTGGGCTTTTCAGTCAGCGTCGATGCCAGCGGTTTTTCGCAATAGACCTTTTTCCCTGCCCGTACAGCGGTGAGCATCAATGGGCAATGGGTTTCCGTTGAGGAGGCGATGATGACGGCGTCAGTATAATCGGCCGCAATCAGCGTTTCTGCGTGAGGCAGGACTTGCGCGTTATGTTCGGCGGCGATCTCTTCAGCACGCGTAGACAGCCATTCGGTACTTACCAGCCATGGGGAGGAGGAGATCGTCATCTTTTTTGTGCCTTGTCATCCTTGGCGACCACCCTCGCGGGCCGTCGCCGGAGCAATATCAGAAATTTCTCCCGGAAATTTTGTGTCCGCCACCATTACAATACTTTTTCCAGAAAGGTCTGCGTCCGCGGATCCTGCGGATTATCAAAAAATGCCTGAGGAGTATTGCTTTCGACAATTTTTCCCTTGTCCGTGAAATAAATTCGATCCGCGACTTCGCGGGCAAAGCGCATTTCATGAGTCACCAGAATACAGGTCATGCCGTCACGGGCGACATCCTGAATGGTGGTTAACACCTCTTTGACCATTTCAGGGTCAAGCGCGGCGGTGACTTCATCAAACATCATGACTTCCGGGTTCATACATAGCGCGCGGGCAATCGCGACACGCTGTTGCTGTCCACCGGAAAGCTCGCCCGGATAGGCGCTGGCTTTGTTGCTCAGATGGACTTTGGCCAGCAGTTCACGAGCGCGGGCTTCCACTTCCCGTACCGGCTGTTTCAATACCTGCGTCGGTGCCATCATGATATTTTCCAGCACGGTACGATGGGGAAACAGGTTGTAGCTTTGGAAAACCATGCCGACTTTGCGTCTGAGCGCCAGTGCATCCAGTTTTGGATCGTTGACTTCAATCCCACCGACGTTAATCGAGCCCGAGTTGACTGGCGCCAGCGCATTAATGCAGCGCAACAACGTCGATTTTCCCGAGCCTGACGGACCGATGATGCAAACAATTTCCGAACGGGCGACGGACAGCGAAATGCCGGTTAGCACCTCTACCTTGCCAAAGGATTTATGGACATCGGTCAGGATTATCTGAGCAGGCGAAGTATGCGTATCAGTCATCAGCGGATTCCAAATTGCCACGCCCGTTCCAGGCGGCGTGAAAACAGCGAGATAGGAAAAACAAAGGCAAAGAAAAGCACTAACGTAATGCCGTAAGCGGGCAGGATCAGCCCCGGACGGGTTTCCGTCGTCAGAATGGTTTGCGTCACCGTCATGACTTCCTGTACGCCGACCACATTGGCTAATGATGTCGCCATTACAACCGAGCAGTAAAGGTTCATGGTTGGGGGCACCATCTGGCGTATTGCCTGCGGCAAGATAATCTTGAGCGTGGTTCGCACGGTGCCGAATGCGAGGGCGGCGGCAGCCTCCCACTGGGTCGTCGGGATGGATTTCAGACCACCCCGCACGATCTCCGAGGTATAGCCGCTAACCGGGATCGCCAGCGCCACCACGGCTTTCATCCAGTCGGGAAAGCTGAACCAGTTGCCGACGATTTTAATCTCGAACGGCAGCAGGAACATCACGTAAAACATGATCACCAGCCAGGGGCTGTTACGAAAAAACAGGGTCAGAAAGCGGGCCGGCAGGCGAATCACGGCCAGATTCGCCATCTGTGCCGCGCCCAGCAGCGTACCTGCCAGCATGCCGATAATCATGCTCAGAATGGAAATCAACAGATTCAGACCGAATCCCTTCAGGATCAGCGGTAGCCAGGGCAGCAATATGGCCAGTGCGCTTCCCGGTGGGAAAATTGACTCTACGATATTCATTGTCCAAGCCCCGGCACTTTTAACCAATGCTCAAGCAGTTTCACCAGCAGGGTGAAAACGCCCATTAATCCCAGATAGCTCAGTAGCACCACATTCATCATTTCGACCACGTTAAAATGTTCTGTCCAGATTTCATGTGCGACATACAAGGCTTCAGGCACTGCAATCGCATAGGCAAGCGCAGTGCTTTTGACTATCTGCGCCATATTGTTGCCCAGAGCGGGCAGACTGGTGCGAAACGCCAGGGGCAAAACAATGTGGATCATGGCCTTGGTGCGATCGTAGCCGAGCGATTCTGCTGCTTCGAGGGTGCTACGCGGTACGGCTTCAATGCCGGCGCGCAGGATCTCGGTGACGAAAGCGCCATATTGCAAGGACAGCGCGATAACGACGAACTGAAACGGTGAGACCAACGGCAATTCACCGTTCGGCCCGTAGGTAGAGAGATGAAAATAGGAGCCAATACCAAAAAACAGAAAATAGAGCTGCGCCAGCCCCGGCGTATTACGAAAGAACTCGACATATGACGTAACCAGCCAGCGCAAGGGGCGCAGGCTGGACTGTTTGAGAAAAATGCAGATGAACCCAATGAGCATCGATCCGATTAGCGACCAGACCGCCAGTTCGGCGGCAATGGTCAGCCCGGTAAAATATTTTTTGGCTTCCCAGGCGTTGTAAAATACCGAGAAGTTCCAGTTGGTTTGCTCATGAAGGGTCTTAAACCAGTCTGCAATCAATGCCATCATCAGCGTTATGACTTGTTGGCTTCAGCATTGGCTTTTATTGCAAACGGCGCAGGCGTTAACCCCCACTTTTTCGCCAGCTCGATGATGGTGCCTTTCTTGTTCCAGTCTTTGATCACATCGGAAATGAAGTGCGTAAACTGGGGCTCATTGAAACGAACCGCCAGACCCCAGGGCCCTTCGGTGAAGGGAGCCAGATCCTGAATAATGTAATCTTTCCAGACGCCGTCTTTATCATTCAGGAAGCGAGCCTGTAGGTAGCTGTCATCGGAAACCAGCGCAGTACAGCGGCCATCACGCAGTGATTGATCGACTTCCTGCTGAGTCTGAAACGCGACGATATTGGCTCCAAATTTCTGCTCCAACGGGACGTTCCAGCTCGATCCCTGATTGCTACAGATGGCTTTTCCTTTTACGTCTTCCCAATTGGAGAAGGTCACGCCTTTTTTGGTCAGCAGTGCCGGGCCTGCTGCGTAATAGTAAGGTTCAACAAATTGAACCAGCTTTTTACGTTCTTCGCTGACGGTCAGTGAGGTAAACAGAATGTCGCATTTACCCTGTTGCAGGAATTGCACCCGGTTGGCCGGTAGTACGGGGATCAAATCAACTTTAATGTCTTTACCCAGTTGGGTGGACAAACGTTGGGTAAAATCGTTGAGCAGATCAATGTGCAGACCTTTTGCGGTTCCTGACGATTCAAGGAAGGCCAGCGGTGGATTATTTACGTTGGAACAGACCGAAATAACTCCGCGATCGGCGATTTTTTCCAGTACGTCAGCGTGAGCCATGTTGGGAAGAAATGACGTAGCGAGCGCAACATTCCCCAAGGTCATCAGAGAACTCAGTATTGTTTTTGACATATGATCAATTTACCTTATTTAAGATCAGAGCCTCTGATATATTTCCCTGGTGAGGCAGTCTGTGAATAATGAGGAATTTAGAGGGGATTGCCGTTTCGTGTCAATAAAATCAACATTCAATTAAGTTGTATATATATCAACTTTATGAATAAGCCCATCAAATCGAGAGGATGAAAACTTGAAAACCCGTAGCGCTCAGCCGGTATCAGATATGGTTGAGGGGAAAGCTCGTACTGAAAGCGTGAAAGGGGAACTCAAGACGCTGACTAAAGGTTTGGCTGTTCTTGATTTACTGACGAAAAACCAGATGGTGCGTACCAGCGATGTGGCGGATGTCCTCGCCATTGATAAGAGCAGTGCGTCACGGATTCTGCAAACGCTGACTCAGGCTGGTTATGCGCAAGCCGGGGAACGGCGCAGCTTTGTGCTGGGGCCGAAACTGGCTGACCGCCCTAATATGAGCCGCTCGCGTAAAAGCCTGAGAGTCTGCGCCAGACCCGTGCTGGAGCGTTTATTTGATCGTACCGGCGAAGCGGTGCATCTGTCGATTCTGGCGGATGAACATGTCTTGTATCTGGATACGATCGAGTCCCGATACTCTCTGAGGGTTGATAGCCGACCCGGTACGCTGGCCCCTCTTGCTTATACTGCAATTGGTCGTGTCTTTTTGGCGCTGGCTGGTGCGCCGTTGCCCGATGAACTGCATGCGCAAACTGAACGTACCATTACCGATCCCGTACTTTTTCAGGCTGAGTTGCAGAATATCGTACAACAAGGATATGCATTGCATGATGAAGAGTTTCATCTTGGTATTCGCGGGGCTGCGGCGCCACTGCGTGACAGAAATGGTTATGTGATTGGGGCTGTTGGCGTTTCCGGACCGACAGTACGTATTCACAGTGAGGATCTGAACGCGCTGGGTATACTGGTGCGTGACGAAGCCGCCAGGTTTGTGATGGCGTAGCGCGTTGGTGGGGGGCGTTAGCCGAATCAGAATAGGATGTTTGATGACAAACCCATGGCGGTAAGATCGAGGTACGCGGGGAGAGGCGTTCCTGTGGGAACCTCATCCCCGTGTTTCCTCTAAATTTGGTTTGGTTAATAGTTTGGATATTGCTGTATATGAAAAATTAAATATAGTTGTTGATTTAGGGATGGGTTGCGGCAGACTGATACATGGATTTGGATCAGCGGCCAGCCCGTCAACGAGAACACGACCTATCATGAAAACTGAAACGAAGGTTATCCATGCCGGACGTCATCCAGAAGATTTTCTCGGCACGGTAAATACGCCGGTTTATCGCACCTCAACGGTAATTTGCGATTCAATGGCCGAGTGGGAGAGTAAACAGCGACAGCAAACCACGTTCGACGAGCCCGAATTGTTTTATGGCCGCCATGGCACCCCGACCAGCAAGACGTTGCAGGACGCGATTGCAGCACTGGAGGGCGGCTATAAATCGTTTGTGTATCCTTCAGGTGTTTCCGCCTGCGCCACCGCTATCCTGGCCTTTGCCTCCGCGGACGATCATGTGTTGGTGCCTGATAATGTCTACGGTCCGGTTCGGCAAATAGCCGGTTCTATTCTGAAAAGATTTCGTATCAACGTTGAATTTTACGATCCCGCGCTAGGTGCGGATATTGAGAAATTATTTCGACCCGAAACCCGTGTGGTCTATACGGAGTCGCCGGGATCGATGACCTTTGAAATGCAGGATATTCCCGCCATCGCGGCCGTGGCGCATCGCCATGACGCCGTGGTGGTTATGGATAATACCTGGGCCAGTCCGCTTTATTTTCAACCCTTTACTAAAGGAGTGGATATTTCTGTTCAGGCGGCGACGAAATATATTGTCGGCCATTCCGATGTCATGATGGGGATGATTACCGCAACGCAAGCCACCTATCAGCGCCTGAAAGAAACTACGCATGAGCTGGGGTTGCTCGCCAGCCCTGATGATTGTTATCTGGCCCAGCGCGGCCTGCGCACGCTGCATGTTCGGCTGGAGCGACATTGGAAAACCGGCATTCGTCTGGCTGAATTTCTTGCCCGTCAGCCGGAAGTGGCTCGCGTGATGCACCCTGTATTGCCTGGCGATCCGGGACATGCGCTGTGGAAGCGTGATTTCACTGGCGCTTCGGGTCTGTTCGCTTTTGAATTTCGACCGGAGCTAAGTGCGAAGCGCACCGCGTTTGTCGAAGCGCTCACCCTGTTCTGTATTGGCGGTTCATGGGGCGGCTATGAAAGCCTGATCCTGCCGTTGAATCCGGTCCGCTCGCTTCACTCTGACGTACATTCTGGAACGCTGGTGCGTATTCACGCCGGTCTTGAAAGTGTGGACGATCTGCTGGCCGATTTGGAGCAGGCTTTTGTCCTGATCCGACAGTCTTAGTTATGTCAACCTGCGTCATCACGTCTGCCGATGAGCCTTCTTAATAGAGATGAATACTATGCGAATCATTGCCTGCGGCGATTTACTTTTTTCCAGTCGTAATCTGGCCAAACGGTTGGACAAAAGAATCGTTGACCAACTTTCTGCTGCGGATGCGGTTTTCGCCAATGCGGAGTTTTGCTGCCCGAAACCGACGACTCCCCCTGCCGCCGGCCGCGGCTATATCACATCGGTAAAGCCTGCGACGCTGGATGAATTTGTCGATCTCAATATCAAACTGGTTTCGTTTGCCAATAATCATACGGGTGATTTTGGCTGGGAAGGGGTGATCGATACGATCGAAGCCGCGGAAGAAAGAGGGCTGATTCATTGCGGCGTGGGGCGTAATCTTGATGATGCCAGAGCTGCCCGGTTCTTCGACACCCCGAAAGGACGCGTCGGCGTGGTTGCTGTCAGCAGTACCCGCTCTGAAGTCTTTGCCGCCAGCGTGGCGGGGGGCAGCGCGGTCGCGCGGCCGGGACTGAATCCGCTGCGCTGGGGGCGTTCCTATGTATTGCCTGACCAGGAGTTCGCACAGTTGCAGAATATTACCGAGTTGCTTGGGGTGGCCGCCAGCAACCGTGAAGGGGCGCGCATTGAAGTCATGGCGGATCAAGGCCCTGACAGCTTCAAATTTGGTTCACTCTTTGAAAGTTCGGTGCAAATAGAACGCGGCGAACGCGCGTATGTTCGTACCTATATGAATGAAGGAGACTGTGAAGCTATTTTGAAAAGCGTGCGCGATGCGGCTTATCGTTCCGATGTCGCTATCGTCAGCCTGCACACTCATGAGGGCGAAGGCGATGGCTGGTATGCGCCGTATCCGCCTGCGTTTATCGAAGAGTTTGCCCGACGGGCAATTGATGCGGGCGCATCAGCGGTTGTTGGTCACGGCGCGCACTTCCTGCGCGGGGTGGAGATTTATAAAAATCGTCCGATTTTCTACAACCTGGGCAGTTTGCTGATGGAGTTTGAAGCCGGCGAGTCCATTATCGCTCCGGAAATGTACGCGGCTTACGGCTATGATCTGGACTCGCGTCCTGCCGATTTGCATCAGGCACGGGCAAAAGACCTCGAAGGCAACTTCGTCGGTTTTAACGCTGAACCCCGTTTCTCCAGGAACTGTATCGCCATTCTGGATTATGAATCAGGCGCGTTGCAGTTCAGACTATTGCCGATCGATCTTGGTATGAACCGCGAGCGTTCGCTTGACCGCGGGTTGCCAAGGTTGGTTTCAGCAGAGATAGGTCATGAAATTGCAGCCGACCTGACACGGATGAGTGAGCGATACGGCACGGTATTACACTATGATGAGGCGCTGGGTACGATATCGATTGAAACCATCACAGATAACTTAATTTAAAATTCGCCGTTGCGACGTAATCGCCAGCCTGAATCAGGTCGTCCCGTATTTTTTCAATACGGGCTGAAAATGGAATAGCATTAGTGTGGATTGGGGCTTTGTCGTCAGCCCCTTTTTCATCGTCCGGTTTGCCTCTAAATGGATTTGAATTCCGCTTCTGCCTTATGGAAACGTTCAGTTACCGAGGTTGACGGCGCTTTTCCCATCAGGCTGACGACAAGGATAGTCAGGCAGTTAAACAGGAAACCGGGAATAATTTCATATAGCCCCAGCCAGCCATAATGTTTCCAGATAAGCACGGTGGCCGCACCGACAATCATCCCGAGCAGCGCGCCGTTACGTGTCATACGCGGCCAGAGCAGCGATATCAGAATAACCGGCCCAAAGGCCGCGCCGAAACCGGCCCAGGCATAGCTTACCAGACCCAGTACCCGGTTTTCCGGGTCGGCGGACAAGGCGATGGCAATGGCGGCCACCAGCAGCACCATGGCTCTGCCAACCCAGACCAGTTCTTTCTGGCTGGCATTTTTACGCAGGAAGGGTTTGTATAAATCCTCGGTGATGGCGCTGGAGCACACCAGCAACTGGCAGCTCAGGGTGCTCATTACCGCCGCCAGAATCGCAGACAACAGCACGCCGGCAATCCACGGGTTGAATAACAGCATTGAGAGTTCGATAAACACACGTTCGCTGTTGTGCGAAACGCTGCCCGCCTGTTCAGGATTGTTACTGAAATAGGCGATGCCGAAGAAACCCACGGTCACCGCACCGGCCAGACACAAGACCATCCAGGTCATGCTGATACGCCGAGCGCTGCGAATGGTTCGATGAGAGTCGGCCGCCATAAAGCGGGCGAGAATATGCGGTTGGCCGAAATAGCCCAGCCCCCACCCCATCAGCGAAATGATGGCGACGAAGTTTAACCCTTTGAACATATCCAGATTGGCGGGATTTTTCGCTTCAATCACTATGAGCGAACTATCAATCCCGCCCAGCGACAGGATCACCATTATCGGCGTCAGGAGCAGCGCGAAAATCATCAGGCTGGCCTGGACGGTATCGGTCCAGCTTACGGCCAGAAAACCGCCGATAAAGGTATAGGCGATAGTGGCGGCGGCGCCTGCCCACAATGCGGCGCCATAGCTCATGTCAAAAGTGCTTTCAAACAGACGGGCGCCGGCGACGACGCCGGATGCGCAATAAATGGTGAAAAAGATTAGAATGACCAGGGCGGAGATGACGCGCAGTAACCTGCTGGTGTCTTCAAAACGGTGGGTAAAATAATCGGGCAGCGTCAGCGCGTTATGGTTGATTTCGGTGTGAACGCGCAGGCGGCCGGCAACCCAGAGCCAGTTAAAGTAAGCGCCGATGGTCAGGCCGATCGCGATCCAGCTTTCCGAAATACCGGAAATGAAAATGGCGCCGGGTAACCCCATCAATAGCCAGCCGCTCATGTCCGATGCGCCGGCGGAGAGCGCGGTGACCAGGCTCCCCATTCTGCGGCCGCCCAGAATATAATCACCAAAGTTGTTGGTCGCCCGGTAAGCAAACAGACCGATGAGTACCATCCCGAAGATATACACCAGAAAAGTCACCAGCATAGGTGTGCTCATTGTCATTTAACTCTCCACTTTCATTATTATTTATACCCACGCTATGGTGCGATAGACCCTGAGTCTCCACGCTGGACGATCGAACCGGCCATTTTAACGCTCGCGAGCGCCTTGAAAGCGGCGCCGGGGCGTCTGGGAGTATCGCGGTCGATCTCCAGCCAAATTAAAGCGGAAGAGATTATGCCGCAATCTCAGGAAGAAGAAACCTATCAACCGTTCCTGATGTTCGCTGAACCGCTCTCGGCCATCCGATCGGCGCCATGTCGGACCGCTTTTCGGTGGCGAACGGCGGTCTGGAAAGGGCGTGGGCGGACAGGCGTGAGAAGGGCGCTGCTGGCCGAGCGGCATCCATGTGCGCAGGAAAGCGTGGCGATAGGATGAAACCTTCCCCTCGTCGGGGGAAGGCCGGGAGGATATCCCTAATTACGGTATAACACTTTAATCAGGTGGTAACCGAACTGGGTTTTCACCGGTCCAATGGGTTTCAGCAACTCGCAGGAAAATACCGCTTTATCAAAGGAGGGAACCATGTCGCCTTTACGGAATTCGCCTAAATCACCACCGTTGCGCTTTGACGGACAGGTTGAATATTTCTGCGCCATCTGCTGAAAATCTGCGCCTTGTTCCAACTCAGCCAGGATGTCGTTGGCCTGTTGCTCGGTATCCACCAGAATATGGAGTGCTGCTGCGGTATTTGCCATTTGATTACCTTTTTTACGATATTCCCTTCATTTCCAAATTGCCGGAGTTCTCATTCCTGCAACGTGAAAGCGATTGGGAGGAGATAAGCCTGCGTGCAATGTAACACCTGCAAAGCCGGATGTGGACCGCGGCGTGCGTTTAAGAAGCGAAATCCGCGATAAAGATCGCCATGGCTTTCTGCTACAATCGCCTCCTGTTTTATGATTGAGTCTTGCCGTTATGCGTCTAAACTCCAGCCAACAACATGCTGTCGAATTTGTTACTGGCCCCTGTCTGGTACTGGCGGGCGCCGGTTCAGGCAAGACGCGCGTCATTACCAATAAGATTGCCCATCTGATTCGCCAGTGCGGCTATCAGCCGCGGCATATCGCCGCGGTGACCTTTACCAATAAGGCCGCCCGCGAGATGAAAGAACGCGTCGCGCACACGCTGGGGCGGAAAGAAACCCGCGGGCTGACGATAGCAACCTTCCATACGCTGGGGCTGGAGATCATCAAGCGTGAATATGCAGCGCTGGGAATGAAGGCCAACTTCTCGCTATTTGACGATCAGGATCAGATGGCGCTGTTGAAGGAGTTGACCGAACAGTGGCTGGAGAACGACAAGACGCTGTTGCAGCAGTTAACCTCAACGATCTCGAACTGGAAAAACGATCTGATCGATCCCTCCGGTGCGGCGGCGGTGGCGCGTTCCGAGCGTGACCGGCTGTTTGCGCACTGCTACGCGCTGTATCACGATCATCTGCGCGCCTGTAACGTGCTGGATTTCGACGATCTCATCCTGCTGCCGACGCTGCTACTGAAGCGCAACGATGAAGTGCGCGAACGCTGGCAGAACCGCCTGCGCTATCTGCTGGTGGATGAATATCAGGATACCAATACCAGTCAGTATGAACTGGTTAAATCGCTGGTGGGCAGCCGCGCTCGCTTCACGGTGGTCGGGGACGACGACCAGTCGATTTATTCCTGGCGCGGCGCGCGACCGCAGAATCTGGTGCTGTTGCAGCAGGACTTTCCGGCGCTGGAGGTAATTAAACTGGAGCAGAACTATCGTTCCTCCGGACGTATTCTGAAAGCCGCCAATATCCTGATCGCCAATAACCCGCACGTTTTTGAAAAGCGCCTTTTCTCTGAGCTGAGCTATGGCGATGAGCTAAAAATCATCACCGCCAACAATGAAGACCATGAGGCCGAACGCGTGGTCGGCGAACTGATAGCGCACCATTTTATCAATAAGACCCAGTATGGCGATTACGCCATTTTGTACCGGGGCAATCATCAATCCCGTCTGTTTGAAAAAATGCTGATGCAAAACCGCATTCCCTATCGGATTTCTGGCGGTACTTCATTTTTCTCTCGTCCGGAAATCAAGGATCTGCTGGCCTATCTGCGCGTGTTGACCAACTCGGATGACGACAGCGCCTTTTTGCGGGTCGTCAACACGCCCAAGCGTGAGATTGGCCCGGCGACATTAAAGAAACTGGGGGAATGGGCCAATCAGCGCAATAAAAGCCTGTTCAACGCCAGCTTTGATTTGGGATTGAGCCAGTCCCTGACCGGGCGCGGGCTGGAATCTTTGCAGCGCTTTACTCAGTGGATGGCCGATGTCGCCCGGTTGGCCGAACGCGAGCCGGTCGCCGCGGTGCGGGATCTGATCCACGGGCTGGATTACGAAAGCTGGCTATATGAAACCTCCCCCAGTGCCAAAGCCGCCGAAATGCGGATGAAAAACGTCAATCAGCTTTTTAGCTGGATGACGGAAATGCTGGAAGGATCGGATCTGGATGAGCCGATGACGCTGACCCAGGTGGTCACGCGTTTTACCCTGCGGGATATGATGGAGCGGGGGGAAAATGAGGAAGAGCTGGATCAGGTGCAGCTTATGACGTTGCATGCGTCAAAAGGTCTGGAATTTCCTTATGTTTTTTTGGTGGGCATGGAAGAAGGGCTGTTGCCGCACCAGAGCAGCATTGATGAAGACAACGTTGACGAGGAACGGCGTCTGGCGTACGTCGGCATTACCCGTGCGCAGCGCGAGCTGACCTTTACCCTATGCAGAGAGCGGCGTCAGTACGGCGAACTGGTGCGCCCGGAGCCCAGCCGCTTCCTGCTTGAACTGCCGCAGGATGACGTGGTGTGGGAAACGGAACGCAAAGTGGTCAGCGCGCAGGAGCGAATGCAAAAAGGGCAAAGCCATCTGGCGAATATCCGCGCGCAACTGGCCAAAGCGAAGGACGCCGACAAGTAGCCAGGGCAGAGCGTCTGCCCTGAACCATATCATTGATTTACGACTTCCCCATTCACGCTCACATTTTCCGTCGCGCTAAAGTTCCACGGCGTTTCCCCGTCACGCAGCCGGCTGAACACGACGTCATCGAACTGGCTGTCGCGCAAGTCGCTGATAGACGCGGGTGGCACGTTATCCAGCCTGACGTTAACGAAACGGATTTTACTGTGCCAGGCGTTTTTCGCACTATCGCCTTTAATGTCAATCGACGGCGATGGGCCGGTTGTTCCCTGTACCGTGACATTTTTGATGAGGAAATTACGAAACTCAGCGGGGGTTTTTGACGGTGGATAGTCGATCTTGGCGTTAGGGTCGGAGTAGCTTAGGGTAATCACCACCGCCTGTTTGGCGATATCCTTCATGGCGTTGTTTCGGAACAGGATATTGCGCGCGCCTCCGCCGATATCGGTGGCGCTTTTCGCCCGTAAACCGACATCGGTCAGATACATGACGTTGTTTTCCGCGACGATATTCTCAATCCAGGCGCCGGTGTGGCTGCCCGTCACGATCGCGCCATGTCCCATACGAAAGTAGTTATTGAAAAGCCAGGCGCCGTTCATGGATTCCTGCTGGCCGGCTTTTTCTCCCGTACCGGCGGCAAAGTTAATGCTGTCATCGCCGGTGTCGAAAAAATTATTGAATACCATAACGTTTTTGCTGTTGCCGAATTCTATGCCATCGCCATTGTTGGCATCATAGGTTTGATGGATCAAACCGTTGGCAACCACATTATGGTTTTCCAGATTCATGATGCCGTGAAAAGCTGGGTTACGCACGGTAAAATCGGCCAGATAGACATTCTCTACGCCGCGTAAGGTGATTAGGCTGGAACGGCGCTGTCCGTAGGCGGTTTTAAGATCCATTCCGCCGGCGACGGCCTGCGCGACCTGATTTTTAGCCAGGATGCCGTCTTCATGTACCTTGCTGTTTTTACTGGCGGCATATTGTGGCAATTCCTTGTCCAGTTCGTCTTTGATTTCGCCTTTTTCGCTACGCTTCCAGCCGTTGCCGTCGATCATGCCTTTACCGACAATACGAATATTGCGAAAAGTACCGGGATGTGAACTGTCGGCATCAATGGCATTGATTAATGATGCCGGGCGTTCGCTGGTGGAGTACGGATAGAGATGATAACCGGCCGGATAGTCGGCGGGATTATCCGAGCCCAGCAGAATCGCGCCGTCTTCCAGATTCAGCGTCATATCGCTTTTTAACCAGATTGCGCCGATTTTATACGTCCCGGCGGGAATATCGATTCGGCAGCCGGGTTTACAGGCATCGATGGCCTGTTGGAAGGCGGCGGTATTCAGCGTTTTACCATCCGGCTTCGCGCCAAACGTATTGATATTAATAATCTGCGAGAATTCGGTTGTTTTCGCGCTGACCCGGTTGCTGTCGGCAGACTGCGAGCCGTCCGCATAGACCGCCCTGACGGTGAAATGGTACGACTTATTGGGTTGCAGCTTTTCAACCTTAAAGTTGTGTATCACGATTTTATGATGAAAACCGGTCTTATCGTTGGCGTAAAACGCGTTGATGTACGGTTTGGCCGGTGAGTATCGATCGTTATTTTCACTGGCCAGTCCTAAGGATTTTCCGTCCTGGTAAATGTGATAGTCAATAATGTTGCGTGTGTCTTCGGGGGCTTCCCATACCAGAACGATACTATGATCGTCATAGGCCAGAGTGGGAACCTGAAGGTTTTGCGGCGCGGGTAAGGGCGTTGCGGCGAAAAGGGTCGATGGTGCGGCGATCAGGCTTAACATAACAGCAAATACGCCGGTACGATAACGGGCAGAGGGTCGCATGTTTGTCCTTAATTATTAAGTTTGTCGGGTTAATTAACGTGACCGAACAAGTTGCTATCAGAAGAGAATTTTTATAATTGGAACGATGTTTTATAAAAATACATCCATCGTTTTTATTTTAACAGGAAGAGGATCACAGAACGGAGAATGGTCTTCAATACGGCAGGTTAAACGGACGGCCGAGAGAACCGCCCGCAGAACATTACAAGGTGTTTTCTTTTAGGATCAACGGCCAATGAACATAGCTTTGCCAGCGGCTTTCCTGTTCCAGATTTTCCGCCCGCAGCGGATGTTGAGCCATCCAGCCGGCAGGCAGAATAACGGTCAGGCTTTCTCCTTCGGCCTGCAGACGGACAGCGGGAAGCGTGTCGTCACGACGACGACTGGCAAAAATAATCGCCAGCCGCAGTAAGCGGCATAAACGCTGCGCCTGTATCGCCGGCAACGCATTTTGCTGATTTAACGGCATCAGATCGACAGGATTGCTCTGGTTTTGCAGCAGCGTGGCTAACAGTTTCTTTTGTGCGGGAGTAAAGCCGGGGAGGTCGCTATTGCGGATCAGGTAGGCGGCATGCTGCGGTGACTGGCGAAAATCGATGCTCAGACCAATTTCATGAACCTGACAGGCATTGTGCAGCAGCTCGCGACATCGGTTGTCCAACCGCCAGCTTTGGGCAACCTGCTGGAGAAAGCTGTCGGCCAGCGAACCCACCCGTTCAGCCTGTTCGATATCCAACAGATAGCGGCGCTGCAAATTGTGCAGCGTACGGTGACGGATGTCCTGTTCAATCGGCAGGTGCAGCATGCCATACACCAAACCCTCGCGCAGCGCGCCGCCGGCCAGCGTCATGGTTTTGATGTCGAGCGCCTGAAAAACCGCCAACAGAATGGCCAATCCGCTGGGGAATACCAGCGCGCGTTCCAGGGTAAGCCCTTCGATTTCAAGCTCTTCCAGCTTACTGCACTGGATGGCGTGCTGTTTCAACTGCTGAAGTTTTTCCAGGGTAATATATTCATCCATCCCCTGGGCGACCATGATTTCCTGCAACGCCTGTACGGTGCCCGAGGCGCCGACACAGATCTGCCACCCTTGTTCACGCAGCGGACTCGCAACCGAACGCACCATTTCGCGGGCGGCCTGTTCGGCGCGCTCAAAATTTCCAGCTTCCAAATTGCGATCGCTGAAGTAGCGCTCCAGCCAGGTTACGCACCCCATCGGTAAACTGAAAAGCTGTGTGGCCTGTGCGCCGGTGCCGGTAGCCAGTTCGGTGCTGCCGCCGCCGATATCGACCACCAGACGTTTTTCCGGGCCGCCAGTGGTATGGGCAACGCCCTGATAAATCAGTCTGGCCTCTTCTTCACCGCTGATAACCTGCACCGGCAATCCCAGTATCTGACTGGCCTGTCGCAGAAATTCGTCTGCATTAGCGGCCAGCCGTAAAGTCGCGGTGGCGACGACGCGCACCTGCTCCGGAGGGATATCCTGCAACCGTTCTGAAAAAAGGCGCAGGCACTGCCAGCCTCGCTGCATCGCTTCCTGCGATAACCGGTTTTGCTTATCCAGCCCGGCGGCAAGGCGGACTTTTCGCTTTATTTTTGCCAGCGTCTGAATACTTCCGGCGGCTTCCCGGACCACCAGCATATGGAAACTGTTGGAGCCGAGATCGATGGCGGCATAAAGTGAAGAAGAGCTTAACATTTGCGGTCAACCCTGCCGTTTACGATTAGTGCGCGGCGCTCCGCTGCGGCGCGGCGTATTATGCCTGCGCGTGCTGTTATTGGAGCGAGGCGGGCGCGTTAAACGTTTTGGTGCCGGTAAATCGTTAAGCAGAGCATCGCTATTGTATTTACTGACCGGAATATGGTGGCCGATATAGGTCTCGATGGCCGGTAAGTTCAGCGCATACTCCTCGCAGGCGAGGCTGATGGAGAAACCGCTTTCGCCCGCGCGGCCGGTACGGCCGATACGGTGGACATAGTCTTCGCAATCGTCCGGCAGGTCGTAGTTGAATACGTGAGTGACGGATGGAATATGCAGGCCGCGCGCCGCGACGTCCGTCGCCACCAGAATGTCCAGATTGCCGTGGGTGAAATCATCCAGAATGCGCAGACGTTTCTTCTGCGCCACGTCGCCGGTTAACAGGCCGACGCGATGGCCGTCAGCGGCTAAATGACCCCAGACGTCTTCACAACGGTGTTTGGTATTGGCGAAAATAATGCAGCGATCGGGCCACTCTTCCTCAAGCAGTGTCTGTAACAGGCGCATTTTTTCTTCATTAGAGGGATAAAACAGCTCTTCTTTAATACGGTGTCCGGTTTTTTGTTCCGGTTCGACCTCCACGTACTCCGCATTATTCATTTGCTCAAAGGCAAGCTCGCGTACGCGATAGGAAAGCGTGGCGGAAAAGAGCATATTCAGGCGCTGCGTTACCGGCGGCATGCGGCGGAACAGCCAGCGAATATCTTTGATAAAGCCGAGATCGTACATGCGATCGGCCTCATCCAGCACCACAACCTGGATCGCGCCCAGATTAATGTGGTTTTGCTTGGCGTAGTCGATCAGACGGCCTGTGGTGCCGACCAGAATATCGACGCCGCTTTCCAGCACCTTGAGCTGTTTGTCATAACCATCGCCGCCGTAGGCCAGGCCGAGTTTTAAACCCGTCAGGCGGGAAAGCGCTTCCGCATCGGAGTGAATCTGCACGGCTAATTCACGGGTGGGCGCCATGATTAACGCGCGAGGTTGATTGACCTGACGCTCTGCGCTGGCAGGGTGTGAAAGCAAATAATGGAAAGTAGACGCGAGAAAAGCCAGCGTCTTGCCAGTACCGGTTTGCGCCTGACCTGCTATATCCCGCCCTGACAAAACCAGGGGCAGTGTTAACGCCTGAATAGGCGTACAGTTATGAAATCCTTTACTTTCAAGGGCTTCTATAACCTGCGGGTGCAGGGCGAAGTCGGAAAACTTCTGTTCAGTTAAGTGTGTTTTGCTCATAGTGTGGTAGAATATCAGCTAACTATTGCTTTACGAAAGCGTATCCAGTGAAATAAAGTCAACCTTGTTGTTGGTTAATCTACATCAACAAGGTAGATATACCCCTCATCTTTCAAGTTGCAGGCGTGTTGGTTGCCTTCTCTACCCTGGTCGCTTACTTGAGAAGCGCCTGAGGATCCGTTTGGTTGCCGCCTTCCCGCACCTTGAAACCTATTGGGTATAGAGATAATCCTGTGGAGTAAAACATGAGCGATAAAATTATTCACCTGACTGACGGCAGTTTCGATGCGCAAGTGTTGCAAGCTGAGGGCGTAACCCTGGTTGATTTCTGGGCTGAGTGGTGTGGTCCCTGTAAAATGATCGCTCCTATTCTGGATGAAATTGCTGAAGAGTTTGCCGGTAAACTGACCGTTGCCAAGCTCAACATTGATGAAAATCCGGCGACTGCGCCGAAATACGGCATTCGCGGCATTCCAACGTTGTTGCTGTTCAAGAATGGCGAAGTGGCGGCCACCAAAGTGGGCGCGTTGTCTAAAGGTCAACTGAAAGAGTTCCTGACCGCCAATCTGTAAATTTCCGGGGGCGGCGAACGGACAATGAGTAATTCTCATATTCACCGCTTGCCGCCCGTCAGGAAGCGTGCTAGATTCTTCAACACTGCATATCGTACTTACCTATGTTTAAGCTTTTAAGCCCTTTAAGCTTAAGCCTGAAAGTTTGAGTCTAAAGCATTACTCTGTGTCAAAATCGGAAAGCCATTGATTTACAAAAATGTTCGTTATCTGGTTTGGGCAATCTAATAGTTTTAAAATAATTTGTTTTATGTGCTTTCGATCCCTTGCCATCGTTTTGTGCAGAGTCCGCACGCCTTAAGTGTGAAGCAAGACGAATACCTGGTGATTGGAGGTTGTTATAGAGGCATGGATGACCCTGCCATACCATTCACGTTAATAGTTCGAGATTTACCCCGAGTTTAAGAACCCACCATTATGAATCTTACCGAATTAAAGAATACGCCAGTTTCTGAGTTGATTACTCTTGGCGAAAGTATGGGGCTGGAAAACCTGGCCCGCATGCGCAAACAGGATATTATTTTCGCGATCCTGAAGCAGCATGCAAAGAGTGGCGAAGACATTTTCGGCGATGGCGTGCTGGAAATATTGCAGGATGGATTTGGTTTCCTCCGTTCTGCAGACAGTTCCTACCTCGCCGGTCCCGATGATATCTACGTTTCTCCCAGCCAAATCCGCCGTTTTAACCTTCGCACCGGTGACACCATTTCCGGCAAAATTCGTCCGCCGAAAGAAGGTGAACGCTATTTTGCTCTGTTGAAGGTTAATGAAGTCAACTACGACAAACCCGAGAATGCTCGCAGCAAAATCCTGTTTGAAAACTTGACGCCGCTGCATGCGAACTCCCGCCTGCGTATGGAACGCGGTAATGGCTCGACAGAGGACTTGACCGCTCGCGTACTGGATCTGGCATCGCCGATTGGTCGTGGACAGCGTGGTCTGATTGTCGCACCGCCGAAAGCGGGTAAAACCATGCTGCTGCAGAACATTGCGCAAAGCATCGCGTACAACCATCCCGATTGCGTGCTGATGGTGCTGCTGATTGACGAACGTCCTGAAGAAGTTACCGAGATGCAGCGTCTGGTTAAGGGCGAAGTGGTCGCGTCTACCTTTGATGAACCGGCTTCGCGCCATGTTCAGGTTGCTGAAATGGTAATCGAAAAGGCAAAACGCCTGGTTGAGCATAAAAAAGACGTCATTATTCTGCTGGACTCCATCACACGTCTGGCACGTGCCTATAACACCGTCGTGCCATCATCCGGTAAAGTGTTGACGGGTGGTGTGGACGCCAACGCCCTGCATCGTCCCAAACGTTTCTTCGGCGCCGCGCGTAACGTTGAAGAAGGCGGTAGTTTGACGATCATCGCCACCGCGTTGGTGGATACCGGCTCCAAAATGGATGAAGTGATTTACGAAGAGTTCAAAGGCACCGGTAATATGGAGCTGCACCTCGCGCGGAAGATTGCTGAAAAACGTGTATTCCCGGCTATCGACTACAACCGTTCCGGTACACGTAAAGAAGAGTTGCTGACGACATCAGAAGAGCTACAGAAAATGTGGATTTTGCGTAAAATCATCCACCCAATGGGCGAGATTGACGCGATGGAGTTCCTGATCAATAAGTTGGCGATGACCAAAACCAACGATGAATTCTTCGATATGATGAAGCGTTCATAAGTCACGGATGAACTCGGGGAACGCCACGCTGGGTCGTGGCGTTTTTTTTTATACCTATAATTTATCTACCCAATAAATTTCAAGGCAGGGTTAATGCAGCTGCAACTTGAGAGATGATGGGGATAAAATGATTAGCCGAAGCGTTAATCGCATAAACAGCGTTCCTCATACTATTGCCCGCTTGATGGAGGGGTAGTGCCGGTAGTTCGATGGTGAGCTGGCGCATACCGATGCGGCAGATAGGATTGAAGGCGTTAACCGAGCGTATATTAAGCACCACAGCGAGGCCAGAAGCTGTGAACGGTGAATTTACTCACGATGAGTACCGAATTATTAATTATTTTTTTGTTTTCTCTAGGTTTCCTGTTTTTTGCTCGTCAGGTTGCGAGAATAATAGGGCTTGTTGATCGCCCCAATTATCGTAAGCGGCATCGCGGACTCATCCCCCTGGTCGGCGGTATCTCGGTGTACGCCGGAATCTGCTTTACTTACCTGATCACCGATCAATACATTCCCAATTTCCGGCTTTATCTGTTTTGCGCCGGCGTGTTGGTTTTTGTCGGCGCACTGGACGATCGCTTTGATATCAGCGTAAAAATCCGCGCCGTCGTGCAGGCCTGCGTCGCGATTATCATGATGGCATTCGCCGGTCTCACTCTGCATAGTTTCGGGCATATTTTGGGGCCGTGGCAGATGCAACTGGGCCCGTTTGGTTATCTGGTGACGTTGTTTGCCGTCTGGGCCGCGATCAATGCATTCAATATGGTGGATGGTATTGATGGACTGCTGGGCGGATTGTCCTGTGTTTCCTTCGGCGCAATGGGCATATTGCTGTATCTGAGCGGTCACGCCAATCTGGCGCTCTGGTGTTTTGCCATGATCGCCGCCATCATTCCTTACATCCTGCTTAACCTTGGCGTTTTCGGTAAACGTTATAAAGTTTTCATGGGGGATGCGGGAAGTACCATGATTGGCTTTACCGCGATTTGGATCCTGATTCAAACCACGCAGGGGAATCAGCACCCGATTAATCCGGTTACTGCCTTGTGGATTATCGCTATTCCTCTGATTGATATGATTGCAATCATGTATCGTCGCCTGCGTAAAGGGTTGAGCCCGTTTTCTCCCGATCGCCAGCACATTCACCATTTAATGATGCGGGCGGGTTTTACTTCCCGGCAGGCTTTTGTTCTTATTACGTTGGCGGCGGCACTGCTGGCCGCGTTCGGCGTCTTAGGAGAATATCTCTCATTTGTTCCCGAATGGGCCATGTTGGCATTATTTTTGCTAACATTCTTGCTGTATGGCTACTGCCTTAAGCGTGCGTGGCGAGTGGCGCGTTTTGTTAAGCGCATCAAGCGTCGCATACGTGCCGATGAGCGAAAGTAGTGGTCTTGACCAAATAATTTTGGGGAAGTAATGAAATCAGAGAACCTATCCACCGCAAGCGCGTCAGTCGACAATGAACTGGATATCCGCGGTTTATTTTGCACACTGTGGCGTGGCAAGATCTGGATCCTGTCTATTGCCTGCTTGTTTAGTCTTGCCGCGCTACTCTACTCTTATCTGGTAAAACAGGAATGGAGCGCGACGGCAATCACCGATCGGCCAACGGTAAACATGCTGGGCGGATACTATTCGCAGCAGCAGTTTCTGCGCAATCTGGATGCCAATTCATTTTCCACTCCACAGTCTGAGCTGCCGGCGATCTCTGCTGTGGCGTATGATGAGTTCATCATGCAACTGGCGGCCTACGATACGCGCCGCGATTTCTGGCTGCAGAGCGATTATTATAAACAGCGTCAGGAAGGGGATGACAACGCGGATTCCGCCCTGCTTGATGAACTGGTGAATAATATTCAGTTTACGCCGCATGACGATGCCAAGAAGACCAATGACGGCGTAAAACTGGTGGCGGAAACGCCGGCTGATGCCAATACGTTGCTGCGCCAGTATGTCAAATTCGCCAGCCAGCGCGCCGCCAGCCATCTTAATGAAGAGATTAGCGGCGCATGGGCGGCCAGAACCATTTTCATTAAGTCGCAGATTAAACGGCAGGAAGCGGTGGCGAAGGCGGTGTATGAACGCGATCTGCACAGCGTTGAACTGGCGTTGAAAATTGCGCAGCAACAGGATATCAACCGTAGTCAAACGGACACGCCGGCGGATGAATTGCCGGCATCCGAAATGTTTTTGCTGGGAAGGCCGATGCTCCAGGCGCGTTTGGAGTCATTACAGTCCAGCGGCCCACACTATGATCTTGACTACGATCAGAACCGCGCCATGTTGGCGACCTTGAATGTAGGACCAACGCTCGACGTCAATTTTCAGACCTACCGTTATTTGCGTACGCCGGAAGAGCCGGTCAGGCGCGATAGTCCGCGCCGGGCTTTTTTGATGGTTATGTGGGGCGCCATCGGCGTGTTAGTGGGCGCGGGTGTTGCTTTGGTTCGTCGTCCTCGCTTATCAGTTGGTTGATTAGCGTCCGATTCGCAGTAAGTACAATCTGCGTCTAACTTGATTAAAGAGATTCACTGTGAAAGTGTTGACTGTTTTCGGCACCCGGCCGGAGGCCATCAAGATGGCTCCGCTGGTCCGTGTTTTGGCTCAGGATGAAGCCTTTGAATCAAGAATTTGCGTAACGGCCCAGCATCGGGAAATGCTCGATCAGGTGTTGCGTTTGTTCGATATTACTCCTGATTATGACCTGAACATCATGCAGCCAGGCCAGTCACTCAGTGAAATATCCAGTCGGATCCTGAGAGGCCTGGAGCCCGTGATGGCGGAGTTTAAGCCTGATTTGGTGCTGGTTCACGGTGATACCACCACCACATTGACGGCCAGCCTGGCCGCGTTTTATCAACGTATTCCGGTCGGACATGTCGAGGCCGGGCTACGTACCGGCAATCTGTACTCGCCCTGGCCGGAAGAAGCCAACCGTAAGTTGACCGGACACCTGGCGATGTTTCATTTCGCGCCGACGGAGAACTCCCGCCAGAATCTGCTGCGCGAGCATTTATCGGATCGGCATATTTTCGTTACCGGGAATACGGTGATAGATGCGCTGTTCTGGGTACGGGATCGCATCGTTAACGATGCGCAACTGCGCCGCAGTCTGGATGAAAAGTACGCCTTTCTGGATACCAGCAAAAAACTGATTCTGGTTACCGGACACCGGCGTGAAAGTTTTGGCCGGGGCTTTGAGCGCATATGCAGCGCGCTGGCGGATATCGCTCGGCGTCACCCGGAGGTGCAGATTGTTTATCCGGTGCATCTTAACCCGAACGTCAGCGAGCCGGTGAACCGGATCCTGAGTCAGATTGATAATGTGATGCTCATCGCGCCGCAGGATTACCTGCCTTTTGTTTATCTGATGAACCGTTCTTATATGATCCTGACGGATTCGGGGGGGATTCAGGAAGAGGCGCCGTCGCTGGGCAAGCCGGTACTGGTTATGCGCGATACCACCGAACGCCCCGAGGCGGTGGCAGCGGGCACGGTCAAACTGGTGGGTACGGATGTGGTAAAAATTGTCGATACCGTCTCTCAGCTACTGACGGATGAAAATGCATATCAGACCATGAGCCGGGCGCATAATCCTTATGGTGACGGTCATGCCTGCCAGCGTATTGTCGATGCGATCAAAAATTATCAAAAGAACCATCAGGTGACACCATGAGTTTTGACACTATTTCGGTTATTGGGCTGGGTTATATCGGTTTACCGACCGCGGCCGCCTTTGCTTCACGCAAGAAGAACGTGATCGGCATCGACGTGAATAAACAGACGGTAGAGACCATTAACCGGGGTGAAATCCACATTGTTGAGCCGGATCTGGACACATTGGTCAAAGTCGCGGTCGAAAACGGCTATTTACGGGCGCTGAGCAAGCCGGTGGCGGCGGATGCTTTTTTGATTGCCGTGCCGACGCCGTTCAAAGGCGACCACGAGCCGGATATGGCCTATGTGCAGGCGGCGGCGGAGTCTATTGCGCCCGTCCTGAAGCGCGGCGACTTGATTATTCTGGAGTCGACTTCGCCCGTCGGGACAACCGAGCAAATGGCCGAGTGGCTGGCGCAGGCGCGGACGGATTTAACCTTTCCGCAGCAGGCGGGCGAAGCCGCCGATATCAATATCGCTTACTGTCCGGAACGCGTGCTGCCGGGGCGGGTGGTGGTTGAACTGATTAAAAACGATCGGGTGATCGGCGGGATGACGCCGGTCTGTTCTGCGCGCGCGAGCGAACTGTACAACATCTTTCTTGAAGGTGAGTGTGTGGTTACTAACTCACGCACCGCCGAAATGTGCAAGCTAACGGAAAACAGCTTTCGTGACGTCAATATCGCCTTCGCCAATGAACTGTCGCTGATCTGTGCGGAACAAAATATTAACGTATGGGAACTTGTCCGATTGGCAAACCGCCATCCACGCGTCAATATTCTGCAACCCGGCCCTGGCGTCGGCGGACACTGCATTGCGGTTGACCCCTGGTTTATCGTTGCGCAGAATCCGCAGCAGGCGCGGCTGATTCATACGGCCAGGCTGGTAAACGATGGCAAACCGCTATGGGTTGTCGATCGGGTAAAAACGGCCGTCGCGGATTATCTGGCCCAGGCGGATAAACGCGCCAGCGAAGTGACGATTGCCTGCTTTGGTCTGGCGTTTAAGCCGGATATTGACGATTTGCGTGAAAGCCCGGCGGTGGAAATCACGGAAATGATCGCACAGTGGAACGCGGGCGCCACGCTGGTGGTGGAACCTAACGTCAGGCAACTGCCGGCGGCATTGATGGGGCGGGTGGCGTTGGTTGATATCGACGCCGCGCTGCGGGATGCCGATGTGCTGGTCATGCTGGTCGATCACCGTCAGTTCAAAGCCGTTGATCCCGAAGATATTAAACAAAACTGGGTTGTTGATACAAAAGGAGTATGGCGTTGAAACGTATTCTAATCACCGGTGGGGCCGGGTTTATTGGTTCGGCTTTAGTCAGGCATATTATTACCGAGACGCCAAACAGCGTGGTCGTGGTGGATAAACTCACCTATGCCGGGAACTTAGCTTCTTTGGCTCCGGTAGCAGACAGCGCGCGTTTCGCTTTTGAACAAGTTGATATTTGCGATCGTGCGGCGTTGGATAAGGTGTTTGCCGACTATCAGCCAGCCATGGTGATGCACCTGGCGGCGGAAAGTCACGTCGATCGTTCCATCGACGGCCCCGCAGCGTTCATTGAAACCAATATAGTGGGTACTTACTCTCTACTGGAAGCCGCCCGTCATTACTGGCAAGGCATGGAAACCGCGGAAAAAGCGGCGTTCCGTTTCCATCATATTTCCACGGACGAAGTGTTCGGCGATCTGCACGGTACGGACGATCTGTTTACCGAAACCACGCCTTATGCGCCCAGCAGTCCTTATTCGGCCTCCAAAGCGTCGAGCGATCACCTGGTTCGCGCCTGGCTGCGCACCTATGGACTGCCGACCATCATCACCAACTGTTCCAATAACTACGGCCCTTATCACTTCCCTGAGAAGCTGATCCCGCTGGTTATTCTGAATGCCGTTGCGGGTAAACCGCTGCCGGTGTATGGCGATGGCGCGCAGATCCGCGACTGGCTGTTCGTCGAAGATCACGCCCGCGCGCTGTATAAAGTGGTGACGGAAGGCGTCGTTGGGGAAACCTACAATATTGGCGGTCATAACGAACGCAAAAATATCGAAGTGGTGCAGACGATCTGTGATTTGCTGGAAGAGTTGGCGCCGAATAAACCGGCGGGCGTGCGGCACTATCGCGATTTGATCACCTATGTTAAGGATCGTCCCGGTCACGATATGCGCTACGCTATTGATGCCGGCAAAATTGAACGCGAGCTTGGCTGGCGTCCGCAGGAAACGTTTGAAAGCGGGATGAAAAAAACCGTGAGCTGGTATCTGAATAATGAAAAATGGTGGCGCAGCGTGCAGGATGGATCTTATACCGGCGAACGTTTAGGCCTGGATAACTAATCAGGTTCTTCGCCGTTGTGAGCGTGCATACCGGGCAAGTATTCCCTGCATCTTGAAATCTATTGGGTAGATGACAGATATGACGCTTTCTGTAGCAACACGCTCGCCAGCACGCATCCATGCCGATATTGAACCGCTGGATTGGGAAAGCCGTTTTTTCAGTCTTGCCAGCGGCAAGCTGAATTTTTCACCGGCGGCGCCCGCGCTCACGTTGGACAGGCTGAATGGCTTTGCGCTGACGCAGGCAAAAATAGCGGCGGATAATATGCCGTTGGCCGATGCGCTGGCGGATTTTGGTTTTCGTCTGGCTGAGGGGGAGGTCGATCTCTGCCTGTCGCTGGACGACGCGCCGGAGGATGCCGTTTCGCTTCAGCCGCGTATTGCCGACCGTGCCGATATCCCGGCGCTGCGCGACGCCGCGTCACAGGTTTTCGCGCTGAGCCGTTTTCGCACGCCCTGGTATCAGCCTGAAGACAGCGGACGATTTTATGCCCAGTGGGTGGAAAATGCCGTGCGCGGCACCTTTGATCATCAGTGTCTGTTGATTGAAAGCGCCGTCGGGCAACCGTTGGGGTGGGTGACGTTGCGTCAGTTGAATCAATCAGAAGCCCGTATCGGACTGCTGGCGGTCTGGCCGGGCGCTACGGCGCGCGGCATCGGTTCACGGCTGATGTCGGCGGCGGAAATGTGGTGCCGGCAGCGGGGCGTGCAACGTTTATGGGTCGCGACACAGACAGGCAATGTGGCGGCTCTTCGTCTTTATCTCCGTCGCGGTGCCAGAGTTGAGAGCGCGGCCTATTGGTTATACAGGTGATCACATGATTCCGTTTAATGCGCCACCGATCGTGGGAACTGAACTCGATTATATGCAGGCCGCCATGAGCAGCGGCAAACTGTGCGGCGACGGGGGTTTTACCCGTCGCTGCCAGCAGTGGCTGGAGCACTATTCCGGCAGCGCCAAAGTGCTACTGACGCCATCCTGCACCGCGTCGCTGGAAATGGCGGCGATTTTGCTGGATATCAAACCCGGCGATGAAATCATTATGCCGAGTTACACGTTTGTCTCCACCGCCAATGCCTTTGTGCTGCGCGGCGCCCACATCGTGTTTGTCGATATTCGACCGGACACCATGAATATCGATGAAACGAAAATCGAAGCGGCGATTACGGATAAAACCCGCGTTATCGTTCCGGTTCACTATGCCGGCGTGGCCTGCGAGATGGATGCCATCATGGCGCTGGCGAAGAAGTATGACCTGTTTGTCGTCGAAGATGCCGCGCAGGGCATGATGTCCAGCTATAAGGGCCGGGCGCTGGGCGCCATCGGTCATATCGGCTGTTTCAGCTTTCATGAAACCAAAAACTATACCTCTGGCGGCGAGGGCGGCGCGACGCTGATTAACGACCCGCGACTGATTGACCGGGCGGAAATCGTGCGGGAAAAAGGCACCAACCGCAGTCAGTTCTTCCGCGGCCAGGTAGACAAATATACCTGGCGCGATATCGGCTCCAGCTATTTAATGGCGGATATTCAGGCCGCTTATCTGTGGGCGCAGTTGGAGGCGGCAAAGCAGATTAACGATCGCCGTTTACGCCTGTGGAAAAACTATCAGACAGCCTTCAAACCGCTGGCGGATGCAGGACGCATCGCCTTGCCGTCGGTGCCGGCAAACTGTGTTCACAACGCGCATATGTTTTATATCAAGCTGCGCGATGCGCAAGATCGCTCCGCATTCATCAGCCATATGAAAGAAGCCGAGATCCTGACGGTATTTCACTATATTCCGCTGCATAGTTGTCCCGCCGGGATCAATTTCGGCCATTTTTCAGGCGACGATCGCTACACCACGCAGGAGAGCGAACGTCTGGTGCGGCTGCCGCTGTTCTATAACCTGACTGACGTTAATCAACGTACGGTAATCAATAGCATCCTGAGTTTCTTTTCCTGATATGTCGTTGGCGAAAGCATCAATATGGACGGCTGGCTCTACGCTGATAAAAATCGGCGTGGGGCTGGTGGTCGTCAAACTGCTGGCGGTGGCGTTCGGTCCGGGCGGCGTCGGGCAGGCGGGAAATTTTCGCCAACTTATCACGGTGTTGGGCGTATTGTCCGGCGCGGGGATTTTTAACGGCGTCACCAAATATGTTGCGGAATATCATCAACAACCGGAGCGGCTGAAACCGCTGCTGGGCACCGCTGTTGCGCTGGTGCTGGGGTTTTCCTTGCTGCTGGCCGTAGTGTTTGTGTTTGCCGCCGCGCCAATAGCCAATGCGCTGTTCGGGCATGAGGAATACCGCGATGTTATCCGCGCGCTGGCGTTTATCCAGATGGGTATCGCCTATGCCAATCTGTTTCTGGCGATCTTAAAGGGTTACCGCGATGCGGTGGGAAATGCTTTAGCGGTGATCGGCGGCAGCCTGATTGGTTTGGTCGCCTACTGGCTGTGCTTTATGCTGGGCGGATACGCCGGCGCGTTGGCCGGGTTGGCGTTGGTGCCCGCGCTGGTGGTATTACCGGCGGTAGTGCTGATGCTGCGGCGCACGCCGTTGTCCCTGCGGGCATTAAAACCAGCCTGGGATAACGCCATTGCCGGACATCTGGGCAAATTTACCCTGATGGCGCTGATGACGGCGGTAACGCTGCCGGTGGCCTATATCATGATGCGTAATCTGCTGGCGGAACACTATAGCTGGGGCGATGTCGGCATTTGGCAGGGCGTCAGCACGATTTCGGATGCCTACCTGCAGTTCATTACCGCGTCGTTCACCGTTTATCTGTTGCCGACGCTGTCGCGCCTGACGGATAAAAGCGCGCTTTCTCGGGAAATTGTCCGCTCGCTGAAATTTGTGCTGCCCGTCGTGGCGGGCGTCAGTTTTTGCGTCTGGCTGCTGCGCGATGTCGCCATCTGGCTGCTGTTTTCCCGCGAGTTTATCGCCATGAGAGAGCTGTTCGCCTGGCAACTGGTGGGCGATGTGATGAAAGTGGGCGCTTACGTTTTTGGTTATCTGGTAATTGCCAAGGCCGCGCTGCGCTTTTATCTGCTTACCGAAGTCAGCCAGTTCTTATTGCTCACGGGGTTTGCGCACTGGCTGATTCCCATGAATGGCGCGCTGGGCGCCGCGCAGGCTTATATGGCAACCTATCTGGTCTATTTTTTGCTTTGTTGTAGCGTATTCATTATTTACCGTAGGCGAGCATGACGACACTGATTCATGTCCTGGGAGCGGATATCCCACATCATAACCAGACGGTTTTGCGTTTCTTTAACGATACGCTGGCGGCTGAATTACCGGAGCGGCAGGTGCGGAATTTTATGCTGGTTGCTCGTGACGCGCCGGCACAGGCCGATTTCCCCGCGCTGAATATTGCAACCTATGCGGATAAAAAAACGCTGGCTCAGGCGGTGATCGCCAAAGCCAGGGCCGATCGAAACATGCGCTTCTTTCTGCACGGGCAGTTTAATCCCACGCTGTGGCTGGCATTGCTGAGCGGCGCCATTAAGCCTGCGCAGGTTTACTGGCATGTCTGGGGCGCGGACTTATATGAAGAGGCCGGTAGCCTGAAATATCGGCTGTTCTATCTGTTGCGGCGTATTGCCCAAAAGCGCATCGGGCATGTGTTCGCGACACGGGGCGATCTGGCTTATTATCAGCAGCGGCATCGCCGCGTGCCTACGTCGTTGCTTTACTTCCCGACGCGGATGGATCCGGATTTAACCGGGCTGGAGGTGAAGAAGCCGTTGGCGGGACCGATGACGATCCTGGTCGGCAACTCCGGCGATCGCACCAACCGTCATCAGGAGGCGTTGCGCGCCATTCATAAACAGTTCGGCGCCAATGTGCGGGTGATTGTGCCTATGGGATATCCTGTGAATAACGGGCATTATATTGAGCAGGTAGAGAAACAAGGGCTGGCGCTGTTTGGCATTAAAAATTTTCAACTGTTGAAAGAGCAATTGGCGTTTGGCGACTACCTGAATATGCTGCGCACCTGTGATTTAGGTTACTTTATTTTTGACCGTCAGCAGGGCATCGGGACGCTGTGCCTGTTGATTCAGTTCGGCGTTCCCTTTGTTATCAGCCGCCAGAATCCGTTCTGGCAGGATCTTACGGAACAACATCTGCCGGTGCTGTTTTATGGCGATAGCCTGGATGAGGCATTGGTTCGCGAGGCTCAGCGCCAGTTGGCCACCGTTGATAAGCATCAGATCGCGTTCTTTAACCCCAATTATCTGCAAGGTTGGCGTCAGGCTCTGGCGCTGGCGGTGGGAGAACCAACATGACACTGGGACAATTTGGTGGCT
This sequence comes from Brenneria goodwinii, assembly GCF_002291445.1. Taxonomy (NCBI): domain Bacteria; kingdom Pseudomonadati; phylum Pseudomonadota; class Gammaproteobacteria; order Enterobacterales; family Pectobacteriaceae; genus Brenneria; species Brenneria goodwinii. The sequence goes on from NZ_CP014137.1 coordinate 4,598,598, forward strand.
TGTTAGTGGTTTACCTCTTTTCCGTTATTTTTATCCTGACGCTGACCTGGCAGGAGTTTCGGCGTGTGCGTTTTAACTTCAACGTCTTGTTCTCGCTGCTTTATTTATTGACGTTCTACTTCGGTTTTCCGTTTACCTGCATACTGGCGTTTCGTTTCGGCGTCGATCTGGTTCCCGTTCCCTATTTGCTGCAGGCGCTGCTTTCCGCCACGGCGTTTTACGCTATCTACTATGTTAGTTATAAAACCCGTTTACGCAAAACAACCGCATCATCCCGTCCGCCGTTGCTGACCATCAATCGGGTGGAGGCCAATCTGACCTGGATACTGCTGGCGCTGATAGCGATAGCCACCGTCAGCCTATTTTTTCTCAATAACGGTTTTTTGCTGTTTAAATTACGCTCTTATAGCCAGATTTTTTCCAGTGAAGTGTCCGGCGTGGCGTTGAAACGCTTTTTCTACTTCTTTATTCCCGCCATGCTGGTGGTGTATTTCCTGCGGCAAACGCCGCGGGCCTGGTTGCTGTTTCTCATCGGCACGCTGGCGTTCGGCATGCTGACCTATATCATTGTCGGCGGCACCCGGGCGAATATCATTATCGCGTTTGCCCTGTTTCTGTTTATCGGCATCGTGCGCAGGTGGATCACCCTGTGGATGCTGGCCGCGGCGGGCATCTTCGGCGTGGTGGGCATGTTCTGGCTGGCGCTTAAGCGTTATGGCATGGACGTCAGCGGTGACGAGGCGTTTTATACCTTCCTGTATCTGACCCGCGACACCTTCTCTCCCTGGGAGAATCTGGCGCTGTTGTGGCAGAACTACGATAAGATCGAATTTCAGGGATTGGCGCCGATTGTCCGTGATTTCTATGTGTTTATTCCCTCCTGGCTATGGCCTGGCCGCCCTAATCTGGTATTGAACAGCGCCAACTACTTTACCTGGGAAGTGTTGAACAATCATTCCGGGCTGGCGATTTCCCCAACGTTATTAGGTTCGCTGGTGGTGATGGGCGGCGTGCTGTTTATTCCATTCGGCGCGATTGCCGTGGGGTTGATCATCAAATGGTTCGACTGGGTTTACGACTTGGGTAAAAACAGCCCTAATCGTTACAAGGCCGCTATTCTGCAAGCATTTTGTTTCGGGGCGGTATTCAATATCATTGTGCTGGCGCGCGAAGGGGTTGATGCTTTTGTCTCCCGCGTGGTGTTCTTCTGCCTGATCTTTGGGCTGTGTCTGCTGGTCGCAAAACTGTTGTACTGGCTGTTGGAAAGCGCCGGGTTGATCCGGCAACGTTTATTAAGGGCCCGGCCCAACGTCGTTCCCCCTGCGCCCACATCACCTACGCGCGGCGTGCTGTAACAGGATTTAACATGCAAGCAAAAGAGCCTATTCCCACCTATTCGATCCGCGGCTTTTCTATTTGTGGTTTTCGTCATATGGCGCAATTTGTCGATCGCCTGTTCAGCGGCGATCGGGTCGCCACGGGGACGCTGGTCGCCATCAATGCTGAAAAGGTGTTGGCGGCGGAGAAAGATGCGGCGCTGCGAACATTGCTGGATGAGGCTGAATATAAGTATGCAGACGGCATCAGCATCGTTCGCTCGATCCGCCGTAAGTATCCTCAGGCGGCCGTGACCCGGATTGCCGGGGCGGATTTATGGGAAGCGTTAATGCAACGCGCGGGCGAAAAGGGCACGCCGGTTTTTTTGGTGGGCGCGAAGCCGGACGTGCTTGCGCAGACGGAGGCCAAATTGCGGACACGGTGGAAGGTGAATATTGTCGGCAGTCAGGACGGCTATTTCGCGCCGGCGCAGTGTGATGCCTTGTTTGCGCGGATCCGGACCAGCGGCGCGCAAATTGTTACCGTGGCGATGGGGTCGCCCCGGCAGGAAATTCTGATGAGGGACTGCCGCCGGTATTATCCCGATGCGCTCTATATGGGCGTTGGCGGAACCTATGATGTTTTTACCGGCCATGTGAAACGGGCGCCGCTGGTTTGGCAGAATGCGGGACTGGAGTGGCTTTACCGTTTATTGGAGCAGCCCAGCCGAATCACTCGTCAGCTTAAACTACTGAAATATCTTGCTTATCACTACAGCGGGCGCCTGTAGCCCGCCTTGCTCGCCAGACGTCAAGGTGTTATTCCACCCCGCATTATTGTATCTTCACGACCGCTAATATAACGAAAGCGCTCTCTGGCCCTATGATGAGCGCCGGATGACCCATAACAACAATAACCGGTAATAAAATAAACAACCGGAGCAAATACAACACATCAAGACAGAGGATTTATGGCAGAAGATACAAAACAGGGCAAACTCCATCGGGGTTTGGAGGCAAGACATATTGAGCTGATTGCGTTGGGCGGAACCATCGGCGTTGGATTATTTATGGGGGCCGCCAGTGCGTTGAAGTGGGCCGGACCATCGGTTCTGCTGGCTTACATCACCGCCGGGATATTTGTTTTCTTTATTATGCGGTCGATGGGGGAAATGTTGTATACAGAGCCGGTCGCCGGTTCTTTTGCGGTTTATGCCCATAAGTATATGAATCCCTTTTTTGGCTACCTCACCGCCTGGGGCTACTGGTTTATGTGGATGGCGGTCGGCATTTCCGAAATTACGGCGATTGGCGTCTATGTCCAGTTCTGGTTTCCCGAACTGCCGCAGTGGATACCGGCGATAGCCGCGGTCGTTTTGGTAGCGGTAGCCAATCTGGCTGCGGTGCGGCTGTACGGCGAAATCGAATTCTGGTTTGCCATGATTAAAATCACCACCATCATCGCCATGATTGTCGTTGGTCTGGGCGTGATTTTCTTTGGCTTCGGCAACCACGGGCAGGCAACGGGTTTTGCCAATCTAACGGCGCACGGCGGTTTCCTGGCCGGCGGCTGGAAAGGGTTACTGTTTGCGCTGTGTCTGGTCGTGGCGTCTTACCAGGGGGTTGAACTGGTCGGGATCACGGCGGGGGAAGCGAAGAATCCGCAGGTGACGCTGAAACGCGCCATCAACAATATCTTGTGGCGCATCCTGATTTTCTATGTCGGGGCGATATTTGTTATCGTGACGATTTTCCCGTGGAATGAAATCGGCACTTCCGGCAGCCCGTTTGTGCTGACCTTTGCGAAAATCGGCATCACCGCCGCGGCGGGAATCATTAACTTTGTGGTGTTGACCGCCGCGTTGTCCGGCTGCAACAGCGGCATGTACAGCTGCGGGCGTATGCTCTATTCACTGGCGAACAACCGTCAACTTCCGGCGTGGCTGGGAAAAGTGACGGCCAGCGGCGTACCGGTGGGCGGCGTCACGATCTCGATTCTCTGCCTGATGGCGGGCTCGTTGCTTAACTACATTCTGCCTAATCCGGAGAAGGTGTTTGTTTATGTCTATAGCGCCAGCGTGTTGCCCGGTATGATCCCGTGGTTTGTGGTGCTGATCAGCCAGATTCGTTTCCGTGAGCAGCATCGCGCCGCGCTGGCCGCACATCCGTTCAAATCGGTGCTATTCCCCTGGGTGAACTACCTGACCATGGCGTTCCTGCTGTGTGTTCTGGTGGGGATGTATATCAACATCGATACCCGGATGTCGCTGGTAGTCGGTATGGTATTTTTGGCTTTCGTCAGTCTTTGCTATTTTGTCCTGGGATTGGGCAGAAAACAGGCGATGATAGGGGCTAAATCGTAGCATCTGAGGGAGGGGAATACGGATTTGTACGTTATTTGACTTGAAATGAGCAAAGCATAAGCAAACGCATCATTTCGATAAAAAAGCACTAGACAGGCAACCGTTAAATCCGTAGTATCCCCTCCCGCAACGGCGCATAGCGCCCGTAGCTCAGCTGGATAGAGCGCTGCCCTCCGGAGGCAGAGGTCTCAGGTTCGAATCCTGTCGGGCGCACCACTAAGTTGTGTGCAAGAGCTGCGGTGGTACATTTACCCCGTAAAAGTAGGTAGTACCGCGTCAAAATAGTAGCAAAAAAAGCAGTAAAGCGTGGTGTATGGTGGCTATAGCTCAGTTGGTAGAGCCCTGGATTGTGATTCCAGTTGTCGTGGGTTCGAGTCCCATTAGCCACCCCAGATTTAGATGTTTGTGAGTTATGCGAAGGTGGCGGAATTGGTAGACGCGCTAGCTTCAGGTGTTAGTGTCTTAACGGACGTGAGGGTTCAAGTCCCTCTCTTCGCACCACACAAACAAAGCATTAATGATGCTTAAGTAATAAGACAGTATATTCGGCGAGTAGCGCAGCTTGGTAGCGCAACTGGTTTGGGACCAGTGGGTCGGAGGTTCGAATCCTCTCTCGCCGACCAAATTCAAAGGAAGCATATCGAAAGATGTGCTTTTTTTTCGTCCATCTTTTAATCCTGCATCATAATTTTCACCGTTGAATCGTCGTGATCGGCTGCTTATCCCCGGAAATCCTTGGTCTTACCGTTAAGATTACTAGCCCGCAGATGACTCGCTATGCATCAGATGTCATTCGCGCAGATAGCGGCAGATGGGGTAATCTTAACGGCGGAATAGATGCCTGTGAAAATAAGCAACGCCGTTAAACAGGGCGGATGGAGAAGTATTAATGAAAGTCGCACCTCAACATGAGCCCTTGGCTCAGTTTATTCAGGCGTTCCGCCACGATCTGCATCGGCACCCTGAATTATCCAATCAGGAATTTGAAACCACCCGGAAAATCAGGGAGGTCTTAGAGAAAGAAGGCATTCGCATCCTTGAACTGCCGCTGAAAACCGGCCTGGTGGCCGAAGTCGGCGGACGGCAGGATGGGCCGCTGGTGGTTGTTCGCTCGGATATTGATGCGCTGCCGATTGAAGAAGAGTCCGGCGTGGAGTATAGCTCAGCCAGCCAGGGCGTGATGCACGCCTGCGGGCATGATTTTCATGCTTCCGCCGCGCTGGGGGCCGCTATTTTGTTGAAGAAAATAGAACCCGAATTAAAGGGCTGCGTGCGTATTCTGTTCCAGGCGGCCGAGGAAACGGGATTGGGCGCGCCGAATGTTATCGCCAGCGGAGCGCTGGACGATGCGGCGGCGATTTTCGGCATTCACAACGATCCAACGCTGCCGGTTGGGGTGGTCGGCGGCAAAGATGGCGCGCTGACGGCGGGCGTAGACCGCTTCGAAATCAACATTGCGGCGAAAGGCTGTCATGCGGCGAAACCGCATGAAGGGAACGATCCTATCATTATTCTGGGGCAGATCATTGCTACCGTTCAAACCATTATCAGCCGTACCGTGCCCTCCGAGAATAACGCCGTGGTATCGATCACGCAGGTGCACAGCGGCAGTACCTGGAATGTGATTCCCGATACCGCCTATGTGGAAGGCACCGTCAGAACCTTCAGTCAGGCTATGCGTGAGCTGATTGAGCAACGCTTCCGGCAGATCGTCGCGGGCATAGCCGGCACGTTCGGCGCTGAAATCGAGTTGATCTGGCATGCCGGTCCGCCCTCGGTGGTCAACACCGCGCAGTGGGTTGATTTTGCGCTGCAGGTGGCGGAGGAGGAGGGATTCGAGGCGCGGCGCATTGAGGCCAGCCCGATCGGCGAAGATTTTGCCTTTTACCAGCAGACGCTGCCGGGCACTTTCATGATGGTGGGATCCGGCGGCCCGTATGCGCTGCATCATCCCAAATTCCGCGTGGATGACCGCGCGCTGTTCCCTACGGCTCACTATCTTTACCAGATGGCGAAGCAAAGTCTGGAGCGGCTAACGTCCCGTTGAGAGCATATGCCATGCCGGTTAAATACCGGCCTTCATCCGCAGTGCCGTCGTGAAAAAGAGACAGATAATTCACTGATAACCAAGGAATTCACGCTGTCATCTTTATTTTGTCTCCGATGGGCGACAATCCGGCTATCGTTAATGGATCAGGATCTGCTCAAGGAATTGACGGGTGCGCGGATGTTTGGGTTGATTGAAAAAGGTTTGCGGCGGCGCTGATTCGATCACGCTGCCATCGGCCATCAGGATCACGTTGTCGGCTACCGTCTTGGCAAAGCCCATTTCGTGCGTGACCACAATCATGGTCATGCCGCTTTCCGCCAGATCGAGCATGACGTCCAGCACTTCTTTAATCATTTCCGGATCGAGCGCCGAAGTCGGTTCGTCAAACAGCATGATTTCCGGTTGCATACACAATGCGCGCGCAATCGCCACGCGTTGCTGCTGTCCGCCCGAGAGCTGCAGCGGAAACTTATGCGCCTGATTGGCGATATGCACTTTTTCCAGATAGTGCATCGCCAGTTCGGTGGCCTGCTGTTTTTTCATTTGCTTGACCAGCGTCGGGCCGATAATCAGGTTGTCCAGTACGCTCAGATGCGGAAACAGATTGAACTGCTGGAACAGCATGCCGATGCTCAGCCGGATCCGGTTGATATTTTTGATGTTGTCATTCATCTCAATACCGTTCACCCATATCTGCCCCTGATGATGCTCTTCCAGCCGGTTAATGCAGCGGATCAGCGTCGATTTGCCTGAACCGGAGGGGCCGCAGATCACCACGCGCTCCCCTTTGGCCACGTTCAGCGATACGTTGTTCAGCGCCTGAAACCCGCCGTACCATTTGCTGACGGATTTGATTTCAATCACCGGCTCGGTGGAAAGTGAACTACTCATGACAAAGCTCCGTGGTTAGGCGTTTCAGGGTTGCGGACGGCATCAATGCGTTTTTCTACCCACAACGCATAGCGGGAAAGCAAAAAGCCGAAGAACAGATAAATGAACGAAATAAACAGATAGGTTTCAATGTAGTAACGGCGCCAGAGCGGATCCTGCATCACCGAACTGGTGGCGGTCAGAATATCGAACAGGCCGATAATAATGACGAAAGAGGTATTCTTCATGGCAGCGATGATGTGATTGGTCATCGCAGGCAGGCAGATGCGCAACGCCTGCGGCAGAATGATTTTCGTGGTGGTGTGCCAGTAATTCAGGTTGAGCACCGCCGCGGCTTCGTACTGTCCGCGCGGCACGGATTGCAGGCCGCCGCGAATCACTTCCGCCTGATAGCAGGCGAAGAACAGCGCGATGCCGATGATAATACGCAGGAGTTTATTGACTTCCATACCGGCGGGCAGAAACAGCGGGAAGACATTGACGGCCACAAACAGGATGGTAATCAGCGGCACGCCGCGCAAGCCTTCAATAAAAATCACCGACAGACTGCGCAGGAAAGGCAGCGGCGAACGGCGGCCAAGCGCCAGCAGCACGGAAAACGGCATCCCGATAACCACCGTTCCGCTAAACAGCAGAATGGTCAGCGGCAGGCCGCCCCATTCAGATGAAGGAACATAAGATAGCCCGAAAATACCGCCGCTCATCAAAATAGCCATAACGCTGGTGGACAGCAGCCATAACGGCAACAAAATACGCGAATGCCAGAAGCGCGGCATCAGCGACAGGCCGAGCGTCAGGAACCAGACCACCATGGCGATAATTAACCGCCAGTGCTGATCGTAAGGATAGATGCCAAATAAGATCGGCCGGTGTTTCTCGCCAATCACCGCCCAGCAGGCGCCCGCGGCGACCCGGCATACTTGCGGATCGCTGGTGTGCCAGACGGCATCGATAATTCCCCAGCGCAGCAGTTTATCGCCGACGGTCAGCAATAGCACGGCCAGCAATAGGGTCAGGATCGTTTGCGGCAGGCTGCTGAACAGGTTGCTGCGCATCCAGCGCCAGGCGATGAACAGCCTGGGGCTTAGCGAACTGGGTGAAAAAGCAGGGTATGACATGGCGCTTTCCTCAGCGTTCTTTGATGGCGACAAAGCGGTTAAAGACATTCATCAGCAGCGACGTTGTGCAACTGATAATCAGGTAAACCACCATCATAATGGCGATCACCTCCAGCGCCTGACCGCTCTGATTCATCAGGGTATTGCTGATATTCGCCAATTCGGGGTAGCCAACCACCACCGCAATCGAGCTGTTTTTGGACAGACTGATAAACTGGCTGGTCAGCGGCGGAACGATCACCCGCATCGCCTGGGGAATAATGATGTGGCGCATCATCTGCCTGGGAGACAACGACAGTGAGCGGGCGGCTTCCAACTGCCCCTTGGGGATTGACTGGATGCCGGCCCGGACAATTTCAGCAATAAAGGCGGAAGAGTAGAGCGCAATTCCCAGCAGCAGGGAGGTGAATTCCGGGCTGATGGTAAATCCGCCGCGGAAGTTGAATCCGCTCAGTTCCGGCCGGTTAAGATGGTGAGGCGCGCCGGACAGCCACCAGGTCAGCAGCGGCAGGCCGGTAATCAGGGCCAGCGTGATGCGCCCGACCGGAAGGATACGGCCATGATGCTCACGCAGACGGCGGCTGGCCAGTTTGAGCCCTGCGCTGATAATCAGCGCGGCTAACAGCGCGACGGCGCACCACTGCCAGCCGGGATGGGACGTCGGCAGCGCAAAAGAGAGACCGCGATTGGTCAGAAATCCCAAACCGCCGAGTTCGATCGCCGCGCGCGGGCTGGGCAGGTTACGGATCACCACCGACCAGAAAATCACTTGCAAAATCACCGGAATATTACGCATCAGCTCCACGTAGACGCCGGCGACGCGCGCCAGCAGCCAGTTTTTCGACACCCTGGCGATGCCGACGGAAAACCCCAGTACGGTAGCTAAAATAATTCCCCAGAACGAGACATACAGCGTGTTGAGCAGCCCGACCGCCAAGGCGCGGGCATAGCTGTCGCGCGCTGTGTAACCGATAAGTTTTTCGCCGATTTCAAACCCGGCGGCATGGTGCAGGAAGCCGAAGCCGGTCGCGATGTTCTGCGAACGCAGATTCTCCACCACGTTGGTATATAGCCAGTGGCTGAATAAAATAAGCAATACGCCAAATAAAACCTGATAAAACCATGCCCGAAATGATTTACTGCCAATGACGGCGAATATCTTTTTATACACAAAAAACTTTTCCACAGAGAAAGGAAAAGTTGGCGGCGCGGTTATTTTTTGTTGATGCTTCATCATCGAGTTTTCTTTTATTTCAGGCAACAACCTGTCCTCTTAATAACGTTTTTTTCAGGCGCCATGGCCGCTTGATGCTATTTTTATCCAGAAGACGTTGGATATAGCGTCAGGGCGCAATACGAATAGCCGATATTCGTTTACGCCCTGATAAACGGGATTATTGAATAGGCAAACCGTACAGCAGGCCGCCTTTCGTCCACAGGTTGTTCAAATCGCGCTCCAGCGGCGCTGAGGTATCCGGGCCGAAGTGGCGGTTATAGATGTCGGCATAATTACCCACCTGTTTAACAATGTTATATGCCCACTTATTATCCAGCCCCAGCTTTTGACCGTAATCGCCGGTCACGCCCAGCAGCGCCTGTACTTCGGGATCGTTGTCGCTTAGCTTGCCGTCCACATTTTTCTGATTGATATCCATCTCTTCGGCATTGAATGTGGCGTATACCACCCATTTAACAATGTCGTACCACTGATCGTCACCTTGACGCACGGCCATCGCCAGCGGCTCTTTCGAGTAGATGCCCGGTAAAATAGTGTGGTCGTCGGCATTTTCCGCATCATGAATACGCACCCCCGGCAGCGCCACTTTATCGCGGGCGATCACATCGCAGCGGCCGGACAGATAGGCGGCGACGTATTCTTTATTGTTTTCGATCACCACCGGCGTGTAATGCAGCTTCCGCGCCGCGAAAATTTGCGCCACGTTGTGTTCGGTACTGCTGCCGGGCGTGATGCATATCGTTGCGCCGTCCAGATCCTCGATTTTTTTCACGCCGGAATCCGTACGCACCATAAAGCCGGTGCCGGTATAGAAGGTTGGCGGCGCGAAGTTAAGCCCCAGCGAGGTATCGCGGGATAATGACGCGGTGATATTACGCGACAGGACGTCCACTTCGCCGGACTGAATCGCCGGGAAGCGTTGCGCGGTGGACAGCGCGGAAAAACGGACTTTGCCGGCATCGCCAAAGATGGCGGCCGCCAGCGCGCGGCAGTAGTCGACATCCAGGCCGGACCACTGTCCTTTACTGTCTATGGCGGAAAAACCATGACGGGCAGGGTGCACGCCGCAGATCAGCTCCCCTCTGGCCTTGATTTTTTTCAGCGTGTCACCATTGCCGGAAACCGCGGCGTCCGCGTGGGCCGGCAACAGAGTATTCCCCAGAGTTAGCAGCATAACAGTTGCAAAAACGAAAGTTTTCTTCAGCATCGAAAATCCTTATAACGAGAGTGTTTTCACTTAACTTGCTGTAATTATTAGTAATATTGTTTACTGTGTTCTTTTGTATACCAATACTCTCAACACCCCGGTTAAATGGCAAATAGCAAATTTCACTATAGAAAGAAAAATAATGGATATAGAAATAAACGGGAGTGCATTTTTCGGTTAAATACCCTTAATTAAATAAGGGCTTTGTTTTTTGCTATTGTTTTTTACCGGTCGCCATAGTTATCTCCTCCGTTAATTTCAGCTAATCGGAGCAGAGCGTCGATGAATATTAAAAGACAATATTTTTGGTTAACCGGCGGGTTTAACCCTCTTTTCCTTTTCGCTATAGATTTTTGCCTGATTACAGATATCCCTGGATGCCCTGCCAGATTAACTGTGAACAGAGAATCATCATCGTCAGGCGAAACGCCGTACGGAATAGTTTTTCCGGCAGATTATCCAACAGTCGGGCGCCGAGCCAGGTACCCAGTACGCCGCTGGCGATCATGGCGCCCAGCATCGGCAGCCAACTGGCGTAAGCAAAACCCATCAGGCCGAAGGCGAGAATTTTCAGGCCGTGTTGCAGCACCATACAGGTGGCATGGGTGGCGATCAGCGGCTGTTTGCTCAGCCCTTGCGAACTGATCAGGCCGGCTACCAGCGGCCCGGTCGCGCCGACGATCATCGTGCCGATGCTGGCCACCGCCCCGCCGAGAATAAACAACAGGCGGTTCACCTTTTTGGCCGGCGGGCGTGTATGAAATACCGACCACAGGATAAACAGCGCCAGGGCGATTTTGGCAATGCCGTCCGGTATCCAGACCGCAACCGGCGCGCCGAGCGCAATGCCCGCCACACTGCCGATGAAAAACCACAGGACCAACGGCCAGGCGATATACAGTCGCTGGATCAGCGTCCGGCTCAGGTTTGAACCGAATTGTACGATGCCGTGTACCGGCAACAGGCTGCTAACCGGCATGCCCAATCCCATAATGGCGAGCAGCGTCACGCCGCCGCCCAGCCCCAAGGCGGCGGTCAGGGCGGAGGTGAGAAAACTGCAAAATACCAGCACACCGGCAAACAGCGGCGAGATTTCCGGCGGGATAAGGTTGGGCATATGTACCATCTCATGATAACGCGATAAACGACACCATCGTCTTCTTGCCGGCTCGGCGAAGACGATGCCGTAATGACCGGTCAGGCCGGTATGCTGGTGTTAGCGGAAATCATCCTGAAGCAAGCGCTGATACAACGCCTGGGCCGCCTCACGCGTCATTGTCTGACCGGCGCAATCGAGGAATTTCTGTTCAATCAGATTGTCCGGCAACGGAATGGCCGCGCTTGAGCCCATCGCCCCCGCAACGTGACGGCTAAAGCGCTGTCCGTCCTGAGCGATCAGCGTGACCTGTGCGCTGTGGGTCGTTTCTTCATCATGACAGCTCAGTTCTACTTTCTCCATCAGGGCATTGGTGAGCGGATCGCTGAACGCCGCGTCATCAATAAAGTCATCCAGCGTTAGCTGACCGTTTACCCAGGCGCGGGCAATACAGTAATGCAGGCTGAATTTCCCGGCCAGCGGGGTTTCCGGCTGCGGTATGTTGATGTGCGGGAAACGGATCGGGTGAACGGCGATCTGAATACGCGCGATCTGTTCGGCGGGCAGCGCGGTCTGTTCACGCAGAGCCAGCAGCCCGTCCAACGGCGATAAGATCGCATAGCAGCAGGGGAAATACTTAAAGCTGTTGCCTTTGACCTTATCAAGAATATGCGATGGCGCATCCCAGCTTTCCGTCAGCGGGGTGGCGTCGTAGTTTTCCGGCCCGCGGTTATAAACGTTGAAATAACCGTGGTTATGCTCAAAGGCGGTAGACCCGGCGCTGTATCCCTGTCGGGCCAACAGAACCGCCATCACCGCGCTACGATTGGCGTGTCCGACCGCCAGGGATTTGGTCTGGCTGCCAAAGTTGGATTTGATGCCGGAGGCCAACGATGCGCTAATCGACAGCGCGGTGGCCGTTTGTTCTTCGCTAAGACCGAGCAGCACGGCGCTGGCGGCGACGGCCGCAAAAATGCCGACGGACGTGGTCGGATGCCAGCCGTGGCGGTATTGAAACGGGCTGACCGTTTTTCCCATTCGTACCGCGGTTTCATAACCGGCCAGATAGGCGCGTAATATCTCCGATCCGCTGGATTGCTGCTCATCCGCCAGCGCCAGCAGCGCCGGCAGCACCACGACCGAGATATGCCCGTGCAGCCAGGAGTTGGAATCGTCAAAATCCAGCAAATGCGCGGAGGCGCCATTCAGTAAGGCGGCATCCAGCGCATTGAGATGCAAATCCGTGCCGAACACCCGGCTTTTCCCTGGCGCCGCCGAGGGAAGGATAACCGCCCGCAGTTTTTCCGCGCCGTCCTGAACTCCGCCCGCCAGCGTCACGCCCAGCGTATCGATAATGGCGGTTCTGGCGTGCGCCAGGGCATCGGCGGGAAAGGTCTGGCGGGAAAACGCCAACAGATTATGAGCAAACTGGCGGGCAATGGTCATGAAATGGGGATCCTGTACAAATATCGCAATAAAGTCCGGTTGTTAGCGTTCGGCCGGGACTCGAGGGTTAAGTTCGTTGGCGTTATACGCGCCCGGCTAGCATTTCGCTGATGACGGACAACGATCCCGGCCGTTCAAAATTGATCGCGGCCTGATACAGCCTGTCGCTGTTGGCGGCGCCCAATACCGGTACGGTCAGCGTATCGAACTTGGCGCGCAGTTCCTCATCAGTGAGCGGGTTTTGCGCATGACCGCGATAGACCCGCGTTTCGCCGTGCAATTGTTCACCGTCTTCCAGCCAGATGTCGATAAAGGCGGAGCTGGCCGACTGGCCGTCAACCGCTTCCACTTCCAACCGCGGCAGCAACTGGCGGGGGCGCGGATCGTCGACGGTTTGCTGGGTGAAGTCGGTATCGGCCAGTTGGTAGCCGCTCAGCGCAAGGGTAATGCAGTGGGGAATGCTGAACTTGCTTTCCAGCGGCGTCTTCGGGTTGGCGATACCGGCGTTGACCATGCCCATCGGATGCACTTTGGCGTGAATCCGTTTGATTTTGCGGCCGTTAAGCTGCGGATAGAGGCCGCGAGCCGTTTCTATCGAGGCGTGTGTCCCGCGACAGCTGGCGTAGAGCTTGTAGCCGTTGGTCAGCAGTTCCCAACTCTGGCCGAAATCCAACGGCGGAATTTCCGCACTGCCGTCCTGAATGAATATTTTCACCCAGCCATCCGTTTCATAGAAATGATGCGCGGCGACAAAGCCTTCGGCGGCGAGTTCGGCGGCCATAATGCCGTCCATCGCCGCTTTACCGGCATGAAATGGTTTTCCATGCGTGCCGGAGGATTTCTGTAGCCCGCCCATCATGGTGGCCGCCGCGCCAAGCGCATTGGCGATTTGTTGCGGATTCAATTGCAGGATTGATGCGGCGACCGCGGCGGCGCCCGCCCGTCCGACGACCGAAGTGGGGTGGAATCCCCGCCGTTGCAGATTGCGCCCGACGCCGGGAACCCAACCGCCGCCCAGTTTCGCCATGACTTCAAAGCCGGTGATAAACGCGATCAGCGTAGTCCGTTCGCTGGCGCTATACGCCTGCGCCATGGCCAGCGCGGCAGACCAGCAAGGGCCGCTCGGGTGTCCGGCGCCGGCCGGATGGGTATCGTCGTAATCGGCGGCATGCGACATGGTGGCGTTGACCAGCGCGGCCAGTGCCGGCGTGGTTTTGCCCCCGAGAAAAATTTGCGCATCGCCCTGCGAATTCCAACGTTTGACGACCTGCCGTACCGCCTGTACGGCATCATCATTGACGGCGCCCAACGCCACGCCCAGATAATCAATCAACGCGCGTTTTGCTTCATGCAGAACGACGTCGGGAATAGCGATTCGGGGAGCCTGGCTGATAAACTGGCTAAGTTGTTCTCCGCGTGAGAGCACGGGGGTCGTGGTCATCGAAATGACTCCTTAAGCAAAAACGCTGTGGCGCTAATGATGAAAAGGGCGCTGAGGGCAGAGCGAAAGCGCGTTCTTCAATGTCTGCATTCAATTGTATACCGTGATATAAAAAGAGAATAACAACAGAGCCAGCCGCCGCAAAGATGCTTTTTAGCTAAGCAAAGAACAAAATAAGCAATGCGAGATATTGCCAATGGTGTAGCGTCGGGCAAACTTGAAATGTTTTCAACTCGTTGCTACTTGCCCATCCGGTGAACGGATCGAGCGGGCTTATAATGAGGTTTTTCGGCCCACGCGTTGTGCGCCCATTTTAATGACTAAATCACAAAATGACGGATTATGAATCTAAAACTGACCGACCGAGAAACGGCCTTATCGCCTTTTGAGACCCTGATAGCCGCAATTGAAAACGGCGAGCTACTGCCGGGGGAACGTTTGCAGGAAGCCCGGCTGGCGAAGCAGTTCGGTCTGAGCCGTACGCCGATTCGTGAAGCATTGCATCGTTTGGAAACGCTGGGATTGGTTGAACCCGGCCCGCAGCGTGGTTTGATGATTGCCCAGCTTAGCTATGAGCGGCTGCGTCAGTTATTTGCGGTACGTGAAGGGTTGGAACGGCTGGCTATCGATCTTGCCGTGACCTCGGCGTCTGAGGAAGAGATTGGTTTATTGCAGGACATGGTTAACGCCGAACGGCAAATCAGCGACAGTAAACGGCTGCACGACCATAATCGATTGTTCCATCGTCAGATTTATCGTTCAACTCACAATCCCTACCTGAATGAAATGCTGGATAACCTGCGCATTCACCTGTCGCTGTTGCGCGGCACCACCTATGAACTGCCGGAACGGGTCGAGGAAGCGAAAAAAGAACACCAGTTGATCGTTGAGGCATTGGCGCGGCGCGATCGTGAAGCGGCGCAGGAAGTCGCCTGCCAGCATATCAGAAATGGTTACCGTGCTCGTCTCAGCATTTTGAGCCAGCGGGATTTTTAAATTGTCGGTATCCGGCGACAGGAGCGATGCCGCATGTCTCTATGCGGAGACACTTAACTGATTGATTGATAATGAGTAAGGTCGGCGAGGGGTAATCTGTCTCTGAATGACGACGCTTTTTATGCGCGACCAGGGGATTTGCGTTCCCGGGCGGTCGATGCATATGGGTGCTTATATAATAAAAATTATTTTTACTATCATTGGGTTATGAGCTAAATGCGGAACGCGTAAAATTTTAGTGGGCATCTTGGCATAATTTGTGCTTAAATCTACGCGTAGATGCTCATTCCACCTTCTATGCTCGCTTCGGCTTCATAATCCTGGGAATGACGCAGAGCCAATTTGCGGTGCCTATAGTCCAATTCCAGATGAAGGCGTTACCTCCATCGGACTTTCCGGACATAACGTTGAGTGAGGCACCATGCCGTTGTCTTACAGACCTGATTTTTTTCAACGCTTACCGTTATCGGTAAGCGTTTTTTTTTGGCTTGAGATCGCCGATCAGGCGTCTTGTTTCGGTGATTCTGCCGGGGATTGCAGCGTGAGCATCAGCCCTTCCTGGCGCATTTTTGCCGCTTCATCGGGTAGACGAAGGCGGTCAAGGGCATCAGCGCGCCAGGCGTAGTCATAAGCGTCCGGGCGCTGATCCAGCGCGGCGCGGAAAGCATCGCTGGCTTGCTGCCATTCGCCATGCTTCATCAATAGCTGGCCCAGCGTGCTGTTCAGCAACGGCGTCGCGCCCTGTTGTTTGATCAACTGGTGCAACACTTTTTCCAACTGATCGGGGTTGCCGGACTTAAGGCGCGGCATTAGCAGAATCAGGCGTTCGTCATATTGCCGCTTGAGCCCGTCCAGAATGATTTTCTGGGCGGTGTCGTGGTCGTCGCACTCAACAAGATGCTCCACCATGGCTACCTGCAGGGGAACTTCGTGGCGGACTTTACGGCTCTGGCTATTCCACCACTGCTTCAACCCTTCACTGCCGCCGTCCGCCATCGCCTGATTCATCAGGCCGATATAAGCCTGCTGCTGTAGCGCCTGCAACTGTGCGTCATCGTGCACATTCGTTTTGCGCATCGCGGGGAGAATATCCAGCAACGCGCTGTAGGCATTGGTGCGCAGAAAAGCCTGCTCCGCAAGACGCAAGACTTCCGGATGGCGCGGAGCGACTTCCAACAGGCGCTCAACGCCATGACGGGCGGCATGATCTTCATGGCGGGCCAATTGAATGCGTACCCGGGTGATATCGACCGGTAGTTGATCGGTATCGGCGATTTCCGCGGCGCGTTCCAGATATTGTTTGGTGCGGAAATCATCGCCGCGCTGCTGCGCCGCTTCCGCCGCCAGCAGATAGTTAACCACCGGCTGCTCGGCATGATCGGCATTGCGGGTCATCAATTTCTCCACTTGCCGATAATCGCCTTCCGCCAGTTTGAGCAGCGCCGCCTTGGTCTGTTTTCTCGCCCGGCTGCGTTTGCGGCCCAGGAACCAGCCGCGGGTGCGGGCGCCGGTACGGAAAATCCGGCGAATGATCCATTCAATGACCAACAGCGCCAGGAACAGCAACACCAGAATGATGACCAAACCGGTTACGCTGGTTTCAATATTGTAGTTGTCCGTTTGAATCAGAACGTATCCCTGATGACCGGCTACCATCGGACCGAACACCACACCCGCGATCAGGATGAGAAACAGCAGCAGAATTCTCAGCATGTTCAGTCCTCCTGTTGAATCGCTGGCGTCTGCGCCAGTAGGTTGCGTACTCGCGTCTGCATCAGTTTTTCCAGTAACGGCTGGCTTTGCAGTTTAGCCGGCACATCCATTGATATGGACTGCTGGCTCAGCTCATCCAGCCGGTCCAGAAAGGCTTGGGTGTTTGGATCGCTGGTATCAAAGTAAGCCCTGACCCAGGTGGAGACCGTTTCCAGAGACTGTTTATACGTTTCGTTCTGATGACGCGGGATGGCCTGAGCCGCCACCAACAGACGCGAACGGATATTTTCACGCAGATAGATATCCTGATTCGGCGCCAGCAGCGGTTCCGCGGCGCTATCGCGACGGCGAATGGTGATGAATTCAGCCATAAAGTTATGCCAGCTCTTGCTGAGATTCTGCCGCCATTCGCTGAGAGACGCCGAAAGTTCGCTGCTGTTCTCATCCATTGGGGCTTCATCGGTGTTGTTGTCGGCAAGGCGCAGGTTATCCACCTGATCGGTCAACTGGTTAACTTTAAGGATGATGCCATCGAAGTCGATCTGGCTGACGCCGGCCAGCGCGCTGATATCGCCGGTGAGCGCCCGACGGACCTCAATCACGCTGGGATCGTTCATTTCCGCCAGGCTGGCGTCCGCGCTTTTCAGCAATGCGCCCGCCGTGGTGACGTCTTTATCGCTCCATAACTTCCGTCCGGCCATTTTCACCAGAAAATCCGCCTGTGATAACAGCCAGGTGTTGGTATCGTGCTCAGTCAGAGAAGCCAGTTTTTTCTGCATGTCATCAGATCGGAGGGTCAAGGCGTCAAGGCGCTGCTCCGCGGCATCCAGCGCTTTGTCGTGCTGCTGCTGCGCATCCCGCCACTGCTGCTGTTCCTGTTGGTATTGTTGTTGCAGCGTGCTTAGCTGAGACCCCAGGCGCTGAATGGCGGCGGCATCCTGTTGATCTTGTAGGTGCGTGTAATAATAAAGTCCGCCGCTAAGCGCCAGCGCAATAACGATAGCGATCGCCCCCAGTAATACGCCACTTTGTTTGCTCGGTTGCGATTTGGGCTCCTGCTGCTGATGCGCGGGCTCAACCCGTTCTGCAACCTCTTCAGATGGGGTCGTGGGGGTATTGTGTTCCGTCATAATGGTACATCCCATGATCAGGTTTATTGTAGTGCGCGCATGAGCGCATCGTTGTCGGCATTATCGGCTACCCGAATATTACGCCAGCCGAGTTGGCGAGCCTGGATAGCCAGTCGTTCGCTCACCACAATCAACTGACATCCCAGTAACCAGGAAGCCCGATAGTAATCGGGCACTAAAGTATAGATCCGTTGTAACATTTCTCCGCTGGTGATCACCAGCTTGTCTATGCCGGCCTGCTGCCAGTGGCGGCTTTGTTCCAATCCGTCATAATGAACGGGGCTGCGTTGGTAACATTCACAGTAACTCACTTTCGCTCCGCGTTCTGTGAGCGTGTTACCCAGTAATTCTCTGCCGCCGTTACCCCGT
Organism: Brenneria goodwinii; assembly: GCF_002291445.1. Taxonomy (NCBI): domain Bacteria; kingdom Pseudomonadati; phylum Pseudomonadota; class Gammaproteobacteria; order Enterobacterales; family Pectobacteriaceae; genus Brenneria; species Brenneria goodwinii. The sequence continues at coordinate 4,616,971 of NZ_CP014137.1, forward strand.
AATAATAGTGCGTGTTTACCATTAACATACTGTAATTCTGGTAATTGCAGTAAATTTTCGCTGGTTTCCCGCTCGGAAGGGTAGGCAACAGGCCGTGCGCTGACTTTATGCAGCGCCAGGGCGGTTGTGCGGCCGATGGCATAATAGCTTAGGGTTTGCGGCCAACCGGCGCCGCGCCGGGTTAACCGCGGATCCGCATAGTCAATCGCATGCTGCGAGAGCGCAAAAAGCAGATCGCCGGGGCGCAAGGCCGCCAGCATCGAGGGCAATTGCGCCAGTTCGCCGCCCGGCGAAAACTCAATCAGCGGGCTGTGGTAAGCGCTGTAGCCCAGCTTGCGTAAGCGGGCCACCAGTTGCTCTCCCGCCGGGGACGGACGGGTAACCAGAATTGTCATGATGAGGGAATGTCCTGATAGACCGCCTGAAGAATTTCTCTGGCGCCTTTTGCCAATAGTTCTTCCGCCAGCGTAATACCAATTTGTTCCGCATCCGAGGCGAAGCCTCTACGTTCTCCGGTGATGATTTTACTGCCGTCGGGCGAACCCACCAGCGCACGCAGCCACAGCGTCTCGCCTTCCAGCTCGGCGTAGCTGCCGATGGGAACCTGGCATCCGCCTTCAAGGCGCAGGTTCATCGCCCGTTCGGCCAGTACGCGCGCCGTGGTATCGGCATGGTTCAGCGGTGCGAGAAGCTGGCGGGTGCGTTTATCGTCTAGCCGGCATTCAATGCCAATCGCGCCTTGTCCTACCGCGGGTAACGAGGTCTCCGGGCTGAGCGGACTGCGGATCCGCGCTTCCAGCTTCAGCCGTTTCAACCCTGCCGCCGCCAGAATAATCGCGTCATATTCGCCGCTGTCGAGCTTCGCCAACCGGGTTCCCACATTACCGCGTAAATCGCGGATGATGAGGTCGGGGCGCCGGGCTCGCAGCTGGCATTGACGGCGCAGGCTGGACGTGCCGACGCAAGCGCCCGCCGGCAGTTGCTCAAGATTGGCATAGTGATTGGAGACAAAGGCGTCACGCGGATCGTCTCGTTCGCAAATGGTTGCGAGGCCGAGGCCGTCAGGAAATTCGGCGGGAACATCTTTCATTGAATGCACGGCGATATCCGCACGGTTTTCAAGCAGCGCTAATTCTAATTCTTTGACAAACAGTCCCTTGCCGCCGACTTTGGCTAACGGGGTATCCAGGATAATATCGCCACGGGTCACCATCGGCACCAGTTCTACCTGAAGCCCCGGATGGTAGGCGCTCAACCGCTGCTGAACATATTGTGCTTGCCACAAAGCAAGGGGGCTCTGTCGAGTGGCAATTCTAATAATATTGTCTAACATGCTTGATACCGTTTTTATCATTTTCTTACGCCATCGTATCATTGATGGTGCGCCAGTGTCAGGTTACGGGCATCGGCGTCTGTCTTTCAATGCAAGAAGAAAATGAGGGTGAAAAAAGGCATGTGACAGGCTGAGCATATCAGGCGATAATTAAAGCTGTAATGAAAGCAAGGAGGTGAAGTCCGACTTTCTTTACTTTCTTTACGCCTAATCAGCAAGGTGTTAAATTGATCACGTTTCCAGCAATATCTTGCCCAATTATCTTCTAAATATTACATCTGGCAAGTTGGAGATAGGGTTTCTTTTCTAAACACTGGGATAATCAGGCGAAACGTCTTGTACTTCTATATCGAGACTTTGAAGCAAAGACTGGATGCGATCAACCAACTGCGTGTCGATCGCGCTCTGGCAGCAATGAAGCCTGCTTTTCAGCAGGTCTACAGTCTTGTGCCGATCTTATTACATTACCATCACCCACTAATGCCGGGCTATGTCGAGGGTAAGGTTCCTCACGGCATTTGCTTCTACGCGCCTGATGAAAAGCAACAGCAGTATCTGGACAAAATCGAACTGAGGTGGGGACCGTTTACCGATTCGCACGATCAAGGCGAATTGCCGATTACCGGCGTCTACTCCATGGGCAGCACGTCGTCCATCGGGCAAAGTTGTACTTCCGATCTGGATATCTGGGTTTGCCATCAATCCTGGCTGGATAATGAAGAGCGCCAGCGGTTGCAGAAAAAATGCACCCTGCTGGAGGAGTGGGCGGCCGCGCAGGGCGTGGATATCAGTTTCTTCCTGATGGATGAAAACCGCTTCCGCCACAATGAAAGCGGCAGTCTGGGCGGCGAAGACTGCGGATCGACCCAACATATTCTTTTACTGGATGAATTCTACCGTACGGCTGTGCGCATGGCGGGCAAACGTATTCTGTGGAACATGGTGCCGGTGGAAGAAGAACCGAATTACGATGAGTATGTCCTGTCGCTGTATGCGCAAGGCGCGTTGGCGCCGAATGAGTGGCTGGATCTGGGCGGGCTGAGTACGCTTTCCGCGGAAGAGTATTTCGGCGCCAGCCTGTGGCAGCTTTATAAAAGCATCGACTCCCCTTACAAAGCCGTATTGAAAACGCTGCTGCTGGAGGCGTATTCCTGGGAGTATCCCAATACGCATCTGTTGTCCATGGATATCAAAACGCGGCTGCATAAAGGCGAGATCGTCTCTTTCGGTCTGGATCCTTACTGCATGATGCTGGAGCGGGTGACGGATTATCTGACGCAGATAAACGATCCGACCCGCCTGGATCTGGTGCGCCGATGTTTCTATTTAAAAGTCTGTGAAAAACTCTCAAGGGAGCATGCCTGTGTCGGCTGGCGGCGTCAGATTCTGCAACAGTTGGTGCAGGAGTGGGGCTGGAGCGACGATCATCTGGCGATGCTGGATAACCGGGCAAACTGGAAAATAGAACGGGTGCGCGAAGCGCATAACGAACTGCTGGATGCGATGATGCAAACTTATCGTAACCTGATTCGTTTCGCCCGCCGTAATAACCTGAGCGTAAGCGCCAGTCCGCAGGATATCGGCGTATTGACCCGTAAACTGTATGCCGCATTTGAAGCGCTGCCGGGTAAAGTGACGCTGCTCAATCCGCAGATTTCGCCCGACTTGTCGGAGCCGAATTTAACCTTTATTTATGTCCCGCCGGGACGCGCCAACCGTTCCGGCTGGTATCTGTACAATCAGGCGCCGTCGATGGACGCCATCATCAGCCATCAGCCGCTGGAATATAACCGCTATCTGAACAAGCTGGTGGCCTGGGCCTACTTTAATGGCCTGCTGACGCCGAAAACGCGGCTGCACATTAAAGGCAGCGAGTTGTGTGACATTACCCGCCTGCAGGCGCTGGTGTCCGATGTTTCAAGTCATTTCCCGCTGCGCCTGCCTGCGCCGACGCCGAAGGCGTTGTATAGCCCGTGTGAAATCCGCCATTTAGCCATTATCGTCAACCTGGAACACGATCCAACCGCGGTCTTCCGTAATCAGGTGGTGCACTTTGATTTCCGGCAGATGGATGTTTTCAGCTTTGGCCAACAGCAGCAGTGCCTGGTCGGCAGCATTGACCTGCTGTACCGCAATTCGTGGAATGAAGTGCGTACGCTGCATTTCAGCGGCGAGCAGGCGGTGTTGGAAGCGCTGAAAACGATACTGGGTAAGATGCATCAGGATGCGGCGTTGCCGGAATCGCTGGAAGTGTTCTGCTACAGCCAGCATTTACGCGGGCTGATTCGTACCCGTGTGCAGCAACTGGTCTCTGAATGCATTGAGTTGCGCTTAACCAGCACGCGTCAGGAGCCGGGGCGCTTCAAAGCGGTGAAAGTCGCGGGGCAAACCTGGGGACTGTTCTTCGAACGGCTCAGCGTCTCGGTGCAGAAATTGGAAAATGCCGTTGAATTCTATGGCGCGATTTCCAACAATAAACTGCAAGGGGTGCCGGTGCAGATTGAGTCCAGCCATGTGCATTTGCCCGCAGTGGTCGATGGCGTCGCCAGCGAGGGCATCATTCAGTTCTTCTTTGAAGATTTAGCTGAAAATCAAGGGTTTAATATTTACATCCTGGATGAGTCCAATCGGGTTGAGGTTTACCACCACTGCGAGGGCAGCAAAGAGGAACTGGTGCGTGACGTGAGCCGTTTCTACTCATCATCCCACGATCGCTTTACCTATGGCTCTAGCTTTATCAACTTCAATCTGCCGCAATTTTATCAGATTGTGCAACTGGATGGCCGAACCCAGGTGATTTCGTTCCGCAGCACCGCGCTTTCCCATCTTTGTATTACCCCCGTCATCGACGATAAAGCCAAGGGCATGCAACAGCGGTTGCAAATACTCTGATGGTTTGATGTTAGGGAAGCAGAGGAATGCGTTCCGGATCCTTCGATCCTTGAACGAGCGACTGAGTTTCAGATAACCTGCTTTTTCAATGCCCACATAAAGGGACTTACTCTTGGATATTCAGCAACGCGGCAACCTGATACTACTGGCTTTGGGGCAAGGATTGACCGGCAGTATCATTTCGCTGATGACGTTATCCTCCACGCTGGTCGGCATTCAGATGGCGCCGATTCCGCTGTTGACTACCCTGCCGATTACCGCCACCGTCTGCGGCGCAACGCTGATGAGCTATTCCGTCTCTTCGCTGATGGCTAAATACGGCAGAAAAAAAGCCTTTATCATCGGCACAATGCAGGGCGTTGCCGGCGCGCTGCTGGCGGCGTTGGCAATTGCGCTGGGTCATTTCCCCCTGTTTGTCTTTTCGACATTCGTGCTGGGCATGTCCTGCGCCTTCAACCAATATTACCGTTTTGCCGCGGCTGAAGTTTTCAGCGATAACCAGCAGAAGAACAGTGCGATTTCCTGGGTGATCAGCGGCGGGATCCTGGGCGGGTTTCTCGGTCCCTTTGCGGGCAGCCAATCTTCCAATCTCTGGCCGTCGTATCCGTTCCTCGGCAGTTTTCTGGTGGCGGCGCTGATCTGTATCGTGACGGCGTTACTGTTGCTGGGGTTAAAGCTGCCGGAAACCATCGCGGCGGCCAGGAGCGAAAAAGGCGATGAGCCGCTGTCCGCTATTTTGAAAAGCCGGGCGTTTATCCTCGGCACGACCAGTTGTACCGTCGGTTTTGTCGTGATGACGCTGTTGATGAATTCCGCGCCGCTGGCCATGCATCAGCATCATTTTTCCGTCAGCCATAGCGCGACGGTGTTGCAATGGCACTTTGTCGCCATGTATGCGCCTGCGCTGTTACTGGTGTTTCTGGCAAAAAGATTGAGCGCCGGCGCGGTGGTGACGACGGGGATTATCTGTAACCTGATCGGCATCGCGCTGGCGATGAGCGGCCTGACGTTTTGGCACTTCCTCTCCTCGCTCACCCTGTTCGGCATTGGCTGGGCCTTCATGTTCAACGGCGGGACATTTATGCTGAATGCGTTTTCCCATTCGGCGCATAAGGCCAGACTGCAGGGGATTAACTCGCTGGTTATCAGCCTGCCCAACGCGCTGGCGTCGCTTTCGGCGGGAAGCATGATGGCATTCGCCAGCGGCTGGCCGCTGGTGAACACGCTGAGCGTCGTGATTTTACTGGCGGCGATGTCGATGCTGATACTCGCCAAGCGCCGATAAGGTCCGGCGTTACGGCGGCGCCTAGCTGAAGCGGACCGCTTCCCCTGCCTGCGTTGAGCAGGCTTCGGACAGTAATGCCATGAAATCTTTTCCGCTGCGATCGCACACCCAGCGCGCATCCTGAAAATTAAAATGATAACCGCCGGCTTTGGTCGCCAGCCAGATCTGGTGCAGCGGCTCCTGGCGGTTAATGACGATTTTACTCGCGTTTTCAAAGGTCAGCGTCATAACGCCGCCGTTGGTTTCATAATCGATATCGGCATCGCCTGCAAATTTATCCAGGGTTTCTTCCAGTTGGAGCATCAATTCGTCGGCTAATTGATGGAACTCGCTATCGTTCATTTTCGATTCCTATTGATTTTCATGATCCACCTGCGATTATAGAGAGCATGCATGCATGAATTACAGGTCTTAATGTTATGAAAAAGATATTGCGCCGGTTTTTTCTGGCGTTATCGGTGTTGACGCTGTTCGGCTGCGGCCTCAAAGGGCCGCTTTATTTTCCGCCAGAGGGTAAGTCGGTTGCGCCAACCGCTCAGCAGCAGGATGCGGATCCCGCCCGGCAACAGCCGTCCGCGCAGCAGTAACTGGCGATGGTGTATCTATCTATCATAATTTTATAACAGGTCACGATAGTGTTTTACCGCGTCCGGTTAAGCCAGCGGAGTCAGGATAATGCAGTTCGCTAAAATGCACGGATTAGGCAACGATTTCATGGTTGTTGATGCCGTCACGCAGAATGTTTACTTTTCACCCGAACTGATCCGCCGCTTGTCGGATCGGCACTGTGGCGTCGGATTTGATCAACTTCTGGTCGTTGAGCCGCCGTACGATCCCGAGCTGGATTTTCATTACCGCATTTTCAATGCCGACGGCAGCGAAGTGGCTCAGTGCGGAAACGGCGCGCGTTGTTTTGCCCGTTTTGTCCGCCTGAAAGGGTTAACCAGCAAACGCGATATTGCGGTCAGCACGCAGACGGGAAGGATGATTCTCAGCGTCACCGACGATGATTTGGTGCGGGTGAATATGGGAGAGCCCAATTTTGATCCGCAGCAGGTTCCTTTTCGTGCCATAAAGGCGGAAAAAACCTACATCATGCGGGTGGAAGAACACACCGTATTGTGCGGCGTGGTATCGATGGGCAATCCTCACTGTGTTATACAGGTGGAGGATGTAACCACCGCCAATGTCGAAATATTAGGGCCGTTGTTGGAAAGCCATGAGCGTTTCCCTGAACGCGCCAATATCGGTTTTATGCAAATCATCGACCGCAATAGCATTAATCTGCGGGTGTATGAACGTGGCGCCGGCGAAACCCAGGCCTGCGGCAGCGGGGCTTGTGCGGCGGTGGCTATAGGAATTCAACAGGATCTGCTGTCTTCACCGGTCAAGGTATCGTTGCCGGGCGGGGATTTGGCGATCCAGTGGGATGGGCCGGGACATCCGTTATTTATGACGGGGCCCGCAACGCATGTTTACGATGGATTTATTCATTTATGAAGAATGTCGAGGAGCAGGCAGAGCGCCAGATCGCACTCAGTGACGACATGGTTTTGCAGTTCCTGCAACAGAATCCTGATTTTTTTATCCGCAATGCCCGGCAAATCGAGCAGATGCGTATACCGCACCCCGTTAGGGGAACGGTATCGCTGGTGGAATGGCAATTGGCGCGTCAGCGGAACCATATCACCCAGCTTGAGGAAGAGATCACGCTGTTGATGGAACAGGCGGGCGTTAACGAGTCGCTGTTTAATCGCCTGTTGAGCCTGCAGGCCGAGCTGGCCGGTGCGGATAGCCTGATGGATATGCTGGACCGGCTGCAACGCTGGGCGCGTAAGCTGGGGCTGTCGGGGGCATCGGTTCGTCTGTTCAGTGATAAATGGCGTATTGGCGCGCCTTCCGGCTTTACGCATTTATCTCTGAATCGATCGGCGTTTGAGTCGTTTCGTATTCAGCGCCTTGGTCAAGCCAGCCACTATCTGGGCAGCCTGAATGGCCCCGAGCTATTGCTGCTGTTGCCGCAGGCTAAACAGGTGGGGTCGGTCGCCTTATCCATGATTGGCGAAGATCACGATCTGGGGCTGCTTATCTTCACCAGCCGCGACAGTCACCACTATCAGGATGGTATGGGAACCTTGCTGTTGCAACAACTGGCGACGGCCATGCTTCCTGCCATGCTGGAGCGCTGGGTTGAGCGGGTATGAGCCAATCCGCTTCGCCGCTACAGCCGCAGGTCGATGCGTTCCTGCGCTATCTGAAGGTTGAGCGCCAACTGAGTCCGTTGACGCAAACCAGCTATGCCCGTCAGCTTACGGCGGTGATCGCCATTGTTTCGTCAGCGGGCGTGGATGGCTGGCGCAGCCTGGATGCGGCTGGCGTACGCGCCGTGGTGTCCCGCAGCAAACGGGATGGTCTGCACGCTTCCAGCCTGGCGCTGCGGTTGTCCGCCTTGCGGAGTTTCCTCGATTGGATGGTCTCGCGCGGCGAACTGGGCGCAAATCCCGCCAAGGGGGTATCGACGCCGCGAGTGGGCCGTCATCTGCCGAAAAATATGGATGTGGATGAGATAGACCGTCTTTTGGATATCGATCTCGACGATCCGCTGGCGGTGCGCGATCGCGCCATGCTGGAAGTCATGTATGGCGCGGGTTTGCGTTTGGCGGAACTGGTGGGCATGGACTGCCGGCATGTCGATCTGGCCAGCGGTGAAGTCTGGGTGATGGGGAAAGGCAGCAAAGAGCGCAGACTGCCGATGGGGAAAACCGCGGTTGCCTGGCTTGAGCGCTGGCTGGCGTTGCGTGAACTGTTCGGTCCGCAGGATGACGCCATTTTTATTTCCAATCAGGGCCGGCGGATTTCCATGCGCAATGTGCAGAAACGTTTTGCGCAGTGGGGCGTGAAGCAAGGGATCAACAGCCATGTTCACCCGCATAAGCTGCGCCACTCTTTCGCCACGCATATGCTGGAATCCAGCGGGGATTTACGCGCGGTGCAAGAGTTACTCGGCCATGCCAACCTGTCCACGACGCAGATATATACTCACCTGGATTTTCAACATTTAGCTTCCGTGTATGACGCCGCGCATCCACGTGCAAAACGGGGAAAAAACTGATGCATTTTTACCGGCCGCTAGGCCATATCGGCGCTATCACTTTCGATTTGGACGACACGCTATACGATAACTCCGATGTGATCCGGCGAACCAAACGGGAGTCGATTCGCTTTTTGCAGCAGTATCACTCTGGCCTGAAGGATTTTCAGGAAGAGGATCTACAACGCCTGCGTGATGAACTGCGGGTGCGGGAACCTGAAATCTATCATGATGTGACCGAATGGCGGCGCCGTGCGGTTGAACAAGCGATGCTTGACATTGGTCTGAATGCCGATGAGGCGATGCGGGGATCAATGGCGGCGATGGAAAACGTAGCCTATTGGCGCAGTCAGATCACCATATCGGAAGAGACGCATCATACCCTGGCGGCGTTGGCCGAACAGGTGCCGCTGGCGGCGATCACCAATGGCAATGCCGATCCGAGTCAATTCGGTCTGGATCGCTACTTTGCCTTCGTTTTACGCGCCGGCCCGGACGGCCGCTCAAAGCCCTTTGACGATATGTATCACCTGGCGGCGGAAAAATTCAATCTGCCCTTGAACCAGATTCTGCACGTGGGGGACGATCTCACGACCGACGTGGCCGGCGCGATTCGCTGCGGGATGCCGGCCTGCTGGATCAACCTGCGGGAAGGCGACCTCATGCATATCAATGACGCCCGGTTGCTGCCTCATATCGAAATTTCCCGATTGGCATCGCTGACAACGTTGTTATAATCACCTGTATATATACCCAATATACCCTTCATCTTTCAAGTTGCAGGTGCGTTGGCTACGTTTGTTCACCCGAATCAGTTACCTGAGTAAGCTCATCGGGATTCATGCACTTGCCGCCTTCCTGCAACCCGAAATCTATTGGGTATAGATTTCCCGGAAGCCGGCGCTCCCGGCGTTTTTTCAGGATGCGGGCGACCCAGAGCCGCCGACGTACCCGCAAGCTGAAAGATAATGGGTTTTGTCTGTGTCAATAATCAGTGGTGACCGTTCTTCTTCGCGACGATACGGTTTCCCGCCAACGGATACCGTACTATGGACGTTTCTGCTCTACTTGATGGCCTCAACGACAAACAACGTGATGCGGTAGCCGCGCCGCGGGGCAATTTATTGGTGCTGGCGGGCGCGGGCAGCGGCAAGACGCGGGTGCTGGTGCATCGTATCGCCTGGCTGTTGTCCGTCGAAAATTGTTCCCCCTATTCCATTATGGCGGTGACGTTTACCAACAAGGCCGCGGCGGAAATGCGTCACCGTATCGAACACCTGATCGGCACCAGCCAGGGCGGCATGTGGATTGGCACCTTTCATGGTTTGGCGCATCGTCTGTTGCGGGCTCATCATCTGGATGCCGGTTTGCCGCAGGATTTCCAGATCTTGGACAGCGAAGATCAGCTGCGTTTGCTTAAGCGCTTGATTCGAGCGCTGAATCTGGACGAGAAACAGTGGCCGCCGCGTCAGGCCATGTGGTATATCAACGGTAAGAAAGATGAGGGGTTACGCCCTCAGCATATTGAAAGTTATGGTAATCCGATAGAACAAACCTGGCAGCGGGTTTATCAGGCCTATCAGGAAGCCTGCGATCGCGCCGGGCTGGTGGATTTTGCCGAGTTACTGCTGCGGGCCCACGAACTGTGGCTGAATAAGCCGCATATCCTGAATCATTACCGTGAGCGTTTTACCAATATTCTGGTGGATGAATTTCAGGATACCAACCGTATTCAATACGCCTGGATCCGCATGCTGGCGGGCGATAGCGCCAATGTGATGATCGTGGGTGATGACGACCAGTCCATTTACGGCTGGCGCGGCGCGCAGGTGGAAAACATTCAGCTGTTTCTCCAGGATTTCGCCGGCGCACAGACCATTCGGCTGGAGCAAAATTACCGTTCAACCAGCAATATCCTGAATGCGGCTAACGCCCTGATTGCGCATAACGGCGGGCGTTTAGGCAAGAATTTATGGACGGACGGCGTAGAGGGCGAGCCGATTTCGCTCTATTGCGCGTTTAACGAACTGGATGAAGCGCGCTTTGTGGTCAACCGGATTAAAGTCTGGCAGGAAAACGGCGGCGCGCTGAGCGATAACGCGATTTTGTACCGCAGCAACGCCCAGTCGCGCGTGCTGGAAGAAGCTTTGTTGCAGCAGAGTATGCCGTACCGTATTTATGGCGGAATGCGCTTCTTCGAGCGGCAGGAAATCAAAGACGCGTTGGCTTACCTGCGTTTGATTGCCAACCGCAATGATGATGCGGCGTTTGAGCGCGTGGTGAATACGCCGACGCGCGGCATCGGCGACAGAACGCTGGATGTGGTGCGTCAGACCTCGCGCGATCGGCAGTTAACGCTCTGGCAGTCGACGCGTGCGCTGTTGCAGGAGAAAGTGCTGGCGGGCAGGGCGGCATCCGCGCTGCAGCGTTTCGTTGAACTGGTCGACGCGCTGGCTGATGAAACCGCCGAGCTGCCGCTGCATGTGCAAACCGACCGGGTGATCAAAGATTCCGGCCTGTGGGGGATGTACGAACAGGAGAAAGGCGAAAAAGGGCAGGCGCGGGTGGAAAACCTTGAGGAACTGGTTACCGCCACGCGGCAGTATAGCTATCAGGATGAAGATCAGGATCTGATGCCGTTGCAGGCATTTTTATCGCATGCGGCGCTGGAAGCGGGAGAAGGGCAGGCGGATGCCCATCAGGATTCAGTGCAGTTGATGACGCTGCACTCGGCGAAGGGACTGGAGTTCCCGCAGGTATTTATCGTCGGGATGGAGGAGGGCATGTTCCCCAGCCAGATGTCGCTTGACGAAGGCGGCCGGCTGGAGGAGGAGCGGCGTCTGGCCTATGTGGGCGTGACGCGAGCCATGCAGAAACTGATCCTGACGTACGCGGAGTCCCGGCGTTTATACGGCAAAGAAGCGTATCACCGTCCGTCCCGTTTTGTCGGCGAACTGCCGGCGGAATGCGTCGAGGAAGTGCGGCTGCGGGCCAGCGTGTCCCGCCCGGTCAACCATCAGCGCCTCGGCACGCCGGTAAGTGAAAACGACAGCGGCTACCGTCTGGGGCAGCGGGTGCGGCATGACAAATTCGGCGAAGGCACCATCGTCAACCTGGAAGGCAGCGGCGATCACTGCCGGATTCAGGTGGCATTTCAGGGGCAGGGCATTAAGTGGCTGGTGGCGGCTTATGCCCGGCTGGAGACGGTATGATGTTCGATCGTACGGTAAATAACCGGTAAACGGTCTGGGTGTGGCAGCCGGTCTGTATAGTGTCGGGATGAAATAGAAAAAGTAAAAGGGAGTAACGCCATGACATTGAAGCAGATTGTGGATGCATTGCGGGAAAAGAAATGGGTGGATTTAACGCACTCGATAGCGGGAGAGATCCCGGTTTTCAGCGCATTTGAAGGCGTAAAGCGCAAGACGTTGTTCAGCGTCGAACAGCATGGGTTTTATGCCGAGGAAGTGACCTTTACGACGCCTACCGGAACGCACATCGATTCTCCAGGGCACTTTGTTGCCGGCAAACGCTATCTGGATCGCATCGACAATAAAGAACTGTTGTTGCCGCTGCTGGTGATCCATAAGCAGGATGCGGTAGCGCGCGATCCCGATTACCGCCTGACGGTGGATGATATTTTGCAGTTTGAAGCGCAATGGGGAACGATCCCGGCGGGCTGTTTTGTCGCCTTTGCCAGCGGCTGGAGCCAAAGATGGCCGGACGCCGCCGCTTTTGCCAATCTGGATGAACAGGGCGACAGTCATACGCCGGGATGGTCCATCGAGGCGTTAAAATTTCTGTTTGAAACGCGCGGCGTCAGCGCAATCGGGCATGAAACGTTGGATACCGATGCCGCCGTGGACTTTCGCCGTCACAACGCGCTGATCGGAGAATACTATGTTCTGGATCAGAACGCGTATCAGGTCGAAGTGCTGAATAATCTCGACCGGGTTCCGCCCACCGGCGCCTATATTCACGTCATGTACCCGAACTTTGCCGGTACGGCGAGTTTCCCGGTGCGCGCCATCGCCTATCTGCCGGACGACGCCTGACGGCAGGGCGGGCGTCTGGCAAAAGAGGCGCTTTTGCAAAGACAGCTTGTCACTTATGCCATGTCCGACTGGAAGTTGTTTGAATAGTAAGATAAATTATGCGGGCTGATTATAATCAATGGACTGTAATATAATGGGATTTCCGGTGTTAAACGTTTTATCTCTTACTGCGGGGATTATTATTGGTTTTGCATTGGCTGAACTCGTAAGTCGATGCAAGGGCATAACGTACCGTTTTGGCGTGATATATTCCTTTGTGTTTTTTGTTATATCGATTATATTTTCATTTTTTATATTTTTATTTCTTGACTCGGCTTTATCATCGCCCTATAGATATATGCCATTAAATTATATACCATTAGCCAGTGCATTGTTTTATGGTTTAGTTGTTCTGATGATCGCTGTTTTTTATTCACTAATAAAAAGAAGCACAGCGAAAAAAACCTTTATCCGCTGTGCGCTTTGTTTATATATTCCGGCTTTTTTTATTGTCTTGGCAATCTAATCCCAATCGAGCCGGTATCTGCCGGATTGTTTGAGCCACAAGACATCGGATAGAATAACAAAATCGCCGCCTTTGTTATTTTTATCCCGATAGTGTTGAAAATCAGAGTTGTGAATTTGCGCGATTTTATTTCCTGTTAGTTTGTAATAATATATTTTTACCGAGTCGTTAAATGTAGATATATATGCTAACGCGGTTTTGGCCCGAGTGAGAATACCATCCTGTGTCCAGGTTCCCAAGTATTGGTCCTGTCCCGTTTCGTTTATGAAGTCAAACGTATCCTTTGCATAAACCCCTGCGTACTTGACATCTAAATATACCTTATTATCAATGTCCCGGAATGCTGTTCCGAATATACCCATTTTGAGATTAAAACCTCCAAGAGACCCAAAGATATCATCTAATGTATCGAACAACCGGGTGGAGGATGCTCCTACAGGAATAAAATTATTCTGATAATACTGCTCCATCTCTCGAGCGGAAACCACCGGTCTGCCGATAATATTATAACGGCCGAAAGTATATGCTCCACGGCCATCCCACCCCAGCGCTTTCAGGCGTTTCACTACCTGTCTTAAGCCAGCCGGAGAATAAGCCCGCGTGGTTATCAGCTCATCGAATTTTTCTTTCACCCGAGGATAGTTTAATACCCATGACATTTTTATCGTTTCTTCATCGCAATGTTCGCTGGGAATATACAGCGCTTTCGGCATATCACGCCCGGATTTCCAACTTTCCGGCATTGCCCAGGCTGGGGAGCTAAACCAGCGATCCAACAGTTTTGCCGAGCGCTTCCATCCCATCTTACGCATGGCGGCTGGAATTTCCGTTACCTGCAACGGAGTCACTTCAACGCTGGAGGATGCATTACGTTCTTTCAGTTTGGTTTTTGCTTCGCTAACAATAAATTGAGCATTTTTATCCAGGATCCCTAACGACGCATTCCTGTTTGCTGATGACAGTCCCATAATAAAGCCTTAAATTTTCGGTTTAGGTGCGGATATAGCAATTTGAACTTTTTTAGCGGAAACGGTAACGGCCTTTTGTGAAGCGTAGTTAGCGGTCGTTGTTACATCACAAGCAATCTCAACCCCCTCTTCCAGCAGTGTGTAAGCGATGTTTTCTTGGGCGTTGTTCTTTATAAAGAATGAATGAGTATAATGACCGTCCTCTCTGTTGCCGGCTATTGGGTCTGTTATCTGTTGCTGTGATTGTCTTACCTTTCCGGCTGATTCATCCTCATCAACCACGCTCCATTCATGATTATTCTGCGTATGAATTGCGATGGCGCCGCAAGAGGTTTTATGTCCCTGAAGCACTCTGGCTCTGCCATCGATTAGAAAACTCCTGTCCCCTTCAATGAATATTGACCAGCACTTACACTGCGGGCACCAGAACTTATGACCTATCGTGACGGCATATTTCCCCATGACGACAAAGCTGGGTTCACCTTCCATTAGCGTGCCGCCGTGGGTTGTCGTATCGCCTGTGGTTATGCAAGCTCGTAACATAACTTTCTCCATTTTTAATTATGTTATTGATTTAAATTGTGATTTTTTAATGACTATCCCTGTAGACAAAACCACTTGATTACAAGGGGATTGTGGCTGGGGCGCAGTTATTTTGTTCAATTTCGCGCTTTTGTCTATAGCTGAGCGTCTAACATGAATTAACGGAATCATTGGCTTAAATGGCGTGGACATCTCACGCCGGAAGCAACCGATTTATATCGTTATCTAACGTCCGGAGAAGGCACATCAGCCGCGGTTTTAAAGTTGACAGCCTTTTTCATCTCGGCGTAACATGCGCGCATCATTATTCCCGGAGGACTTACGCCTTGGACATACCCAGTCGATGTTGGCTCAATAACCTGACCATTAGGTACAACTTCTAAGGCTATCTTCTTCGTTGCTGATAGCCTTAGTGGTTGTCAGCGATCTCTTCATCATGTCGCTGAGAGTCAGATCCGTCGAACGGACTGAAACCTGCCGGTGACGTTTTCACCCTTGTTTCTGTGCTTCAATCGCGTTGTCCATCTTCTCTAATTACGACTAAAAAGGAAGCATGGCCTATGCTGAGCGCATTTAAACTGGACAACTGCCGTTTATCTCGTCTAGAGCTGGAAGATTCCGATGATCTCACTTCATCTGTCTGGGTCGATTTAATCGAGCCGGAAGACGACGAGCGTGAGAAAGTACAGACGGAATTGGGACAAAGCCTGGCGACCCGGCCGGAACTGGAAGATATTGAGGCGTCCGCGCGTTTCTTTGAGGATGAAGACGGGCTACATATTCACTCCTTCTTCTTTTTTGAAGATGCCGAAGATCATGCCGGCAATGCCACCGTGGCTTTTACTATTCGTGACGGCCGTCTATACACGCTGCGTGAACGCGAGCTGCCGGCGTTTCGTCTCTACCGGATGCGTGCGCGCAATCAGACGTTGATTGATGGCAATGCTTATGAACTGCTGCTCGATTTATTTGAAACCAAAATAGAGCAGTTGGCGGATGAAATTGAAAACATTTACAGCGATCTGGAATCGCTGAGCCGCATTATCATGGAAGGACGTCAGGGAGACGAGTACGATGACGCGCTTTCCACGCTGGCTGAATTAGAGGATATCGGCTGGAAAGTGCGCCTGTGTCTGATGGATACCCAGCGGGCATTGAATTTTCTGGTGCGTAGGGCGCGCTTGCCGTCCGGTCAGTTGGAGCAGGCTCGCGAGATCCTGCGCGATATCGAATCACTGCTGCCGCACAACGAATCGTTGTTTCAGAAGGTGAACTTCCTGATGCAGGCGGCGATGGGCTTTATCAATATCGAACAGAGCCGCATCATCAAGATCTTCTCGGTGGTCTCCGTGGTGTTCCTGCCGCCGACGCTGGTGGCGTCCAGTTACGGGATGAACTTTTCGTTTATGCCGGAGCTGAAGTGGTCATTCGGGTATCCGGCGGCGATTGTGCTGATGATACTGGCTGGTCTGGCCCCCTACCTCTATTTCAAACGCAAAAACTGGCTCTGAAACGCATCGCGCTGCCGGGTTTGCGGCGCGCGATGAATGTTTTCTCTTCGGTGATTAATTTCCATGTTAATTATTTGAATAATCTGTTTAGAATGACGGCAGTCGTCATATTGCTGAAACAGGTTGTGTGCATGCGAAAGATTTCACCCTCGATGCAGTGGGGGATTCTGTTATCGGTCTCGCTGGTGTTGGGGGTTTTGCTGCAGGTTTATCACGTTCCTGCCGCGTTGTTGCTTGGCCCCATGCTGGTTGGCGTTGCGATGGGACTGAACGGCGCAACCATTCGTCTTCCCCGCGTCTGTTTTCTTGGCAGCACCTCGGTGCTGGGCTGCCTGGTGGCGCAAAGCCTTTCCCTCTCGATTCTGAGTCCGTTACTGAATAACTGGCTACTGGTTCTGTTTATCCTGCTGATGCCCCTCGCCGCCAGCGGCGTGTCCGGCTGGCTTCTGGTGAAGTTCAGCGAACTGCCCGGTCCGACAGGCACCTGGGGCGCTTCTCCCGGCGGTGCGGCGGCGATGGTGGCCATGTCGGGGGAGTTCGGCGCGGATGTTCGGCTGGTGGCGTTTATGCAGTATTTGCGCGTGCTGATGGTCACGGCGGCGGCCGCTTTTGTGGCGCGTATCAGTCTGGGAGATGCCGCCGCGGAAAACAACGCCATGCTGGTGTGGTTTCCTTCGCTGGACTGGCGCTTCCCCGCCACGCTGTGCGTCGCGTTTGGCTGCGCATGGGTGGGGAGACGGCTGCGCATTCCTTCCGGCGCCATGCTGGGGCCGATGATTGTCGGCGCGGTGCTGCATTCGACCGGAACGTTGACGCTACAGACTCCGGAATGGCTGTTGGCGCTGGCGTATGCGTTTATTGGCTGGAGCGTCGGTTTGTCTTTTACCCGGCCGATCTTTCTGCTGGCGATACGCACCCTGCCGCAGATGATGGCGTCGATTATCGGGCTGATGCTGTTGTGCGGCGCGATGGCGCTGATGGTTACCCGGCTTCTGCCGGTCGATCTGCTGACGGCCTATTTGGCAACCAGCCCCGGCGGGCTGGATTCCATCGCCATTATTGCCGCAGGCAGCAACGTCGACATCGCGTTCGTTATCGCGTTACAGACGATGAGGTTGTTCGCGACCCTGATTGTGAGCCCGGTGCTGTCGCGTTTTATCTCCCGGCATGCTAGTAATCCTGAGGCGCCATCGTCACTTTGATTCGCCGCTGTTTACGCTGGTGATAAAGCGCATCCAGAATAAACAGCGCCAGCGCGCTCCAGATAAAGCCAAAGGTAATCAGTTTGTCGTCACTAAAGGTTTCGCCGTAGAAGATAACGGCCAGCAGGAACATCATGGTTGGGCCGAGGTACTGGAAAAAACCTAACGTGGACAGCCGCAGACGCATGGCGGCGGCGGTGAAAAACAGCAGTGGCACGGTGGTGATAATCCCCGCGGACATCAACAGCAAATTCAATGACCAGCGGTTTTCAGTCAAATGGCTCGTTGGCGTATCGGTAATGAAAAACAGATACGCAATCGCTACCGGCAGCAGCCACAGCGTTTCAACCAACATACCGATCTGGCCGTCAATGCCGATTTTCTTTCGCAGCAGGCCGTATAAGGCGAAGCTGAATGCCAGCCCCAGTGCGATGACGGGCAGTGAGCCGAAGGTCCAGAGTTGAACCAGAACGCCGGCAACGGCCAGTAGCACCGCCAGCCACTGCAGGCGGCGGAAACGTTCACCCAAAAACAACATGCCCAGCATCACGTTCACCAAGGGGTTAATGAAGTAGCCCAGGCTGGCTTCCAGCATATGATGGTTATTGACCGCCCAGATATACAGCAACCAATTGCCGCCGATTAATACGCCGGTGAACGCGAGCAGCAGCAGGCGTTTGACATTTTTGCAGGCACAGCGGACCTCACGCCATTTCCGGCTGACCGTCAGCAGGATCAGCATGAAGAAAAACGACCAGATAATCCGGTGCGTCAATATTTCATCGGCGGGAACATGTTCAAGTAGCTTAAAGTAAACCGGTGCGATACCCCAGATGAAGTAAGCACCCAGAGCGAAAAATATCCCCTTGCGGGTTTGCTGCGCATCCATTGGTGACTCGATAAAAACGGTGGGGAAATAGGGAAATCTACCACAAACGGGGGGCATTTTCATTCTTACCATTAGCAGACAATATAAGTCGCCGTGGCGCTGATACAGAAAAGACCGAGAAACGGCGGAACGTTGATTCAAATACCGCCGAACTGTGTAAAATGACCCCTTTGGGTTTCATGTGAGTCACTTAATAAATCTGATTTACCCGCCGATGGTGGATTTGAGGCGCTCGGGTTTTAACTGATGAGCATGACGGGAGCTACTTGGCCGGATAATTATCACGCTCGCTCAGGAGAGAAAGTGAATGCGTAAAATAGTAGGCATGTCGGTTATGCTGCTGGCGATACATGCTCAAGCGGAAGAGGCGAAGATAGAGCCGGTGCATGATAAACCCGCGGTGCGGGGGAGTATTATCGCCAGCCTGTTGCAAAAGCACGATAGTCCGTTTGTTCTCTATCCCTATGAAAGCAACTATCTGCTGTACACCTATACCAGCAATATCAACAAAACAGCGATACAGAGTTATAACTGGGCGAACGATGCGCGCAAGGATGAGGTGAATTTCCAGCTTAGCCTGGGCTTCCCGCTCTGGCGCGGTATTTTCGGCGACAGTTCTCTGCTGGGGGCGTCCTACACTCAGCGCTCCTGGTGGCAGATGTCCAATAAGAGCCAGTCTTCACCGTTTCGTGAAACGGACTATGAGCCGCAGATTTTCCTCGGCTGGGCAACGGATTATTCGCTGGCCGGCTGGACGCTGCGGGATGTTGAAGTCGGCTTAAACCATCAGTCAAACGGGCGCTCCGAACCGACATCGCGCAGTTGGAACCGCGCCTATGCCCGCCTGATGGCGCAGAACGGCAACTGGCAGGTGGATCTGAAACCATGGATTCGCTTCTCCGACAGCCGGGACGATAACCCGGATATCACCAAATATATGGGACATTACCGCCTGCGCGTCGGCTATGTCTGGGGAGACAGCGTATTCAGCGCGGAAGGGCGCTACAACTGGAACAGCGGTTACGGCGGCGGCGAACTTGGCTGGAGCTATCCGCTGACGGACCATGTGCGTTTTTATACCAAGGTATTCAGCGGTTACGGCGAGTCGCTGATTGACTACAATCACCGCCAGACCCGCTTCGGCGTGGGGGTGACGTTGAATGATATGTTCTGATTATCCGCCTGCGGCCAGCGACAACTCGTTGCGGATATGGGGAATATTCACAGGTAAACTTGCAGTTTTATCGGGCGGCGCTGAAAATAGCGTCTGTTTGAGTTCATCAGATTGGGGAAGGCGTGTCTACGGCGGAAGTTTTAAATAAGGAAGCGCTGGCGGTTCAGATCCTGCGGGAGACGTTCGGCTATCAGCAATTCCGTCCGGGTCAGCAGGAAATCATCAATGCGACCCTCAGCGGGCAGGATTGTCTGGTGGTTATGCCGACCGGCGGCGGCAAATCGTTGTGCTACCAAATCCCCGCGCTGGTGATGGATGGCCTGACGCTGGTGGTTTCCCCGCTTATTTCACTGATGAAAGATCAGGTCGACCAGCTACAGGCGTATGGCGTGTCGGCGGCCTGTCTCAATTCGACCCAAACCCGCGAACAGCAGTTTGAGGTGATGGCCGGTTGCCGCTCCGGGCAGATCAAACTGCTGTATATCGCCCCGGAACGCCTGACTACCGATAGCTTCCTCGATCACCTGATGCACTGGCGGCCTTCGCTGATCGCCGTGGATGAAGCGCACTGTATTTCTCAGTGGGGGCACGATTTCCGTCCCGAATACCGGGCGTTGGGGCAGGTGAAACGCCATTTCCCCGGCCTGCCTGTCATCGCATTGACCGCCACCGCGGATGAAACCACGCGGCGGGATATCGTTCGTCTGCTCGATCTTCCCTCTCCGCTGATACAGGTCAGCAGTTTTGACCGCCCGAATATCCGCTATACGCTGGTGGAAAAATTCAAACCGCTCGATCAGCTGTGGATGTTCGTGCAGGGGCAGCGCGGCAAAAGCGGCATTATTTACTGCAACAGCCGGGCCAAGGTGGAGGATATCAGCGCCCGCCTGCAAAGCCGCGGACTGAGCGTGGCGGCATACCATGCCGGGCTGGACAATGAGCGCCGGGCGCAGGTTCAGGAAGCCTTCCAGCGCGATGATCTGCAAGTGGTGGTGGCGACCGTGGCATTCGGCATGGGCATTAACAAACCCAACGTCCGCTTTGTGGTGCATTTTGATATTCCGCGCAATATTGAATCCTACTATCAGGAAACCGGGCGCGCCGGACGCGATGGCCTGGCGGCGGAAGCGGCGCTGTTTTACGACCCGGCCGATATGGCCTGGCTGCGGCGTTGTCTGGAAGAAAAACCGGCCGGACAGCAGTTGGAAATTGAACGCCATAAGCTGAATGCGATGGGCGCTTTTGCCGAGGCGCAAACCTGCCGGCGTCTGGTATTGCTCAACTATTTTGGCGAAGGTCGTCAGCAGCCGTGCGGCAACTGCGATATCTGCCTCGATCCCCCCAAACGCTATGACGGGCTGGTGGACGCGCAAAAGGCGCTCTCTTGCGTTTATCGGGTAGGGCAGCGCTTTGGCATGAGTTACATCGTCGAGGTGCTGCGCGGAGCCAATAACCAGCGTATCCGTGAGTACGGTCACGACAAGCTGCCGGTTTACGGCATCGGTCGGGATAAGTCCCAGGAGCATTGGGTCAGCGTGTTGCGCCAGCTGATTCATCTGGGATTGCTGAGTCAGAATATCGCCCAGCATTCCGCGTTGCAGCTTACCGAATCGGCCCGCCCGGTGCTGCGTGGCGAAGTCCCGTTGCAGCTTGCGGTACCGCGGGTGATAAACCTGAAGCCGCGCGCCAGCCAAAAAACCTACGGTGGAAACTACGATCGCAAGCTATTCGCTAAGCTGCGCAAGTTGCGCAAATCCATCGCCGATGAAGCCAATATCCCGCCCTATGTGGTGTTCAGCGACGCGACGTTGCTGGAGATGGCCGAACTGATGCCGATTACCGCCGCCGAACTGTTGAATATCAACGGCGTCGGACAGCGCAAACTTGAGCGTTTCGGCTCGCCTTTTATGACCATGATCCGCGATCATGTCGATAATGACGACGACTGATGTTCGTTAGCTAGGCTTTTCTCGCGGTCGCCAACAGCGCGCCGATCAGTATAAACAGCGAACCAAAAATCCGATTGAGAATTCGCACCTGCCGCGCGCCCTTCAGCCAGCCGGAAATCCGTTTGGCCAACGTGGCGTAACCAATCATCACAATAATATCGACGACGATGGTGGTCGCCCCCAAAACCAGATACTGCGCGGCCTGTGGTTGATGGGGAATGATGAACTGCGGAAACAGCGCGGCCAGAAACACAATGCTTTTCGGGTTGGTCAGATTAACCAGAACGGCGCGTTTCAGGAGCTTACGCCGCGGCATGGTGCTGGCCAGCGCATTCATATCCAACGAGCCTGCCGAACGCCACTGCTGGATCCCCAGCCAAATCAGGTACGCCGCACCCAACCATTTCAATATGTCGAAAAACATAATGGATTGCGACAGCAGTGCGCCAAGCCCGATACCCACCAGGACGATGTGTGCGGCCAGACCGATCTGTAAACCGGTGATTGAGGCAATGGTGCCGCGATAGTCGTGGCTGATACCGGTGCTCATGGTATTGATAGCGCCTGAACCTGGAGAAAGACTGAGAATAAATGTTGTCAGTAAATAGGTTAACCACCAGTCGAAGGTCACTGCCGAATGCTCCTAGATTGCTTTTTTATAACCGGCGTCCTGGCCGCTATTTTTCGCGCCGTTGCCAGCGTTGTTGAAAATCGCTCCTGGCGATTTTTTATGACACAATACTCTGATAGCTTTATTTGTGCTATAGCTCACAAAGCCATTCCGATAACTTTACTGGCCTGCACCGGAGTTGTGTGATGATTCAGTATCCCGATAGTCTGCTAACGCGAGAAGTGCAGTTCGCTGCCTTTGCGACCGGGAAACTACTGGATTTTTGGCGCCAGCGTGAGGAAGCGGAGTTTATCGGCGTCGATGACGTGCCGATCCGTTTTGTCCGTTTCACCTCTCCCCGGCACGATAAACTGGTTGTCGTGTTTCCCGGCCGTATTGAAAGTTACGTAAAGTACGGCGAAGTCGCCTACGATCTCTTTCATAATGGCTATGACGTGCTGATGATGGATCATCGTGGGCAGGGACGTTCCGGACGGCTGCTTGAAGACCGGCATCGTGGTCATGTATTGCGCTTTAGCGACTACGTGGACGATGTCGAATTGTTATGGCGGCAGCAAATCAGCCACTTAGCCTATACTCGGCGATTTGCCCTGGCGCACTCTATGGGGGGCGCCATTCTGGCTCATTTTCTGGCTCGTCAGCCGGCGGCGTTTGACGCCGCCGCGCTGTGCGCGCCAATGTGCGGTATTCATTTACCCATGCCATATTGGCTGGCCCGGCGGATTGTCGATTGGGCGGAACGCCGTCCCTCGGTGCGTGACTATTATGCGATCGGCACCGGGCAATGGCGGGCGCTGCCTTATCTGGTCAACGTGCTGACCCACAGCCGCGAACGCTATCGGCGTAGCGTCAGAGCCTATGCCGATGAGCCGGAAATACGCGTTGGCGGGCCAACCTACCATTGGGTTCGCGAAGCCATGCTGGTGGGAAAACAACTGCTGACGCTGGCTGCCGATATCACGACGCCGATATTGCTGTTGCAGGCGGAAGAGGATCGTGTGGTGGACAACCGCAGCCAGGATGCGTTTTGTCAGGCTCTGGCGCAGAGCGGCCACCCATGCGTGGGCGGGACGCCGCGGATTATTAAAGGCGCCCGGCATGAAATTCTGTTTGAGAAAGATACGATTCGCGCCGAGGCGTTCGGACTGATTCTGGCTCATTTTGCCAACCATACCCAATAGCTTTTGAGATGCGGAAGGCGGCAGCTTGAAAGATGAAGGGGATTTAAATTCTGCGGCGAGTGCCGCTACAACATCACCAGAGGTTAGAACTCACCGTTATGTACCATGTTGTCGCTTCAGATTTAGATGGCACGTTATTGTCGCCCGACCATACCTTGTCCCCATACGCGAAAGAGACGCTTCGGTTATTGACAGAAAAAGGCATCCATTTTGTGTTTGCCACCGGGCGGCACTACATGGATGTGGCGCAAATCCGTGATGGCCTTGGCATCAGCGCATTTATGATCACCTCCAACGGCGCCCGGGTGCATAACACGCAGGGCGAGCTGATTTTCAGTCATAATCTGGATCCGGACATCGCCCGCGATCTTTACGGCGTGGTACACCACAATCCGGATATGTTGACGCATGTTTACCGCGATGATGATTGGTTTATGAACCGTCAGCGGCCGGAAGAAGAGCGTTTTTTTAAAGAGTCGATATTTAAGTACAAGCTGTTCGAACCGGCCCTGCTGGAAACCGACGGCGTCAGCAAAATCTTCTTTACCTGCGATTCCCACGAACAGCTATTGCCGTTGGAAGAGGCGATCAACGCGCGCTGGGGCGATCGCGTCAACGTGAGCTTCTCGACGCTGAACTGCCTGGAAGTGATGGCCGGCGGGGTATCCAAAGGGCATGCGTTGGAGCAGGTGGCGAAAATTATCGGCTTCTCGCTGAAAGAGTGTATCGCCTTCGGCGACGGGATGAACGACTACGAAATGCTGTCGATGGCCGGCAAAGGCTGCATCATGCAAAACGCGCATCAGCGTTTAAAAGATTTACTGCCGGAACTGGAAGTGATCGGTTCCAACGCGGAAAGCGCGGTGCCGAACTATCTGCGGGATTTGTTTCTGAGATAACGTTTTTCTCTGTTGGGAGAAAGGCGGCGTCGACAGGACGCCGCCGGAGGGATGCCCACAAGGTGGGATTAAGCCTGTCTGGCTAACGCTTCCTTATGCTTTTTCTCACTGATCATGACGATAATTAGCAGAATCACCGACAGGATGCTGCCGCCGATCATCACCATAAAGCCACCGTCCCAGCCGAAGAAGTCCACGGTGTAACCAACGATGGCGCTAGCGGCGACGGAACCGCCGAGATAACCGAACAGACCGGTGAACCCGGCCGCCGTGCCTGCGGCTTTCTTCGGCGCCAGCTCCAGCGCATGCAGGCCGATCAGCATCACCGGTCCGTAGATCAGAAAGCCGATGGTGATCATGCACGCCATATCCACATGCGGATTGCCCACCGGGTTCAGCCAGTACACGACGGTGGCGATGGTGACCAGGGTCATAAAGAATACCCCGGTGGCGCCGCGGTTGCCTTTGAACACCTTGTCGGACATCCAGCCGCACAGCAGCGTGCCGGGGATGCCGGCATATTCGTAGAGGAAATAGGCCCAGGAGGATTTGTCCAGCGCGAAATGTTTTACCTCTTTCAGATAGGTCGGAGACCAGTCAAGAATGCCGTAGCGCAGCAGGTAAACAAATACGTTGGCGATGGCGATGTACCACAGCAGCCGGTTGGGGAAAACGTACTGCATAAAGATTTGCTTCGCGGTCAGCTCCTCTTCGGCTTTCTCATCATAATCAACCGGATAGTCGTTTTTATACTCTTCAATCGGGGGTAAGCCGCAGGACTGCGGCGTATCCCGCATTAGGGCAAAGGCGATCAGCGCGACCAGGATGGCGGCAAACGCCGGCATGTACAGAGCGGCTTTCCAGTCGTTAAACCAGGCCATCCCCAGCAGGAACAGTAGCGGTGGAATACCGCCGCCGACGTTATGCGCGCAGTTCCAGATGGAAACGATGCCGCCGCGTTCCTTTTTCGACCACCAGTGCACCATGGTGCGTCCGCACGGCGGCCAACCCATGCCCTGAAACCAGCCGCACAGGAACAGCAGCACGAACATAATCGCAATGCTGGAGGTGGCCCAGGGCACGAACCCCATAAACAGCATGACCGCAGATGCCAGTATCAGGCCCGCGGGTAGGAACACGCGCGGATTGGAACGGTCGGAGACCGAACCCATGATAAATTTGGAAAAGCCGTAGGCGATCGAAATGCCGGATAGCGCGAAACCGAGATCGCCGCGCGAGAATCCTTGTTCGATCAAGAATGGCATCGCTAGGGCGAAATTTTTGCGCACCAGATAGTAAGCGGCATAGCCAAAGAAGATGCCCATGAAAATTTGCCAACGCAGGCGACGATACAGTGGATCGACTTGATCCGTCGGGATGCGGGACTGGTGTGTGGCGGGTTTAAAAATACTCAGCATTTTTGCCTCCGGTACGTCCGAAAACGATAATTTTTTGTTCTATAACGAACATGAAATTAGCCAATAACGCACTTTTTATCTGTGAGTTACTGCTCAAATGTTACATTTTTATGAAAATGTAACATTTGAGTGTTTTTTATGCGCGGGGTAAGTAACGGAGTTGATGCCGTTGTACCAGTGAATCGAGTGATGACCATCACACTTATTGCTTTTAATCGCCATTTTATTTTCGTTTTATGTTCGATTTTGTTCCTTATCAAACATTGTCCTTGTATTTTGTGTACCAATAGCAATATGTAACGAAGCGCGTGAAGCGAGGACATGATGCAAAAGACGGGGGCATACCGGGAAACCGATGTCATTGTGATTGGCGGGGGCGCGACAGGGGCCGGAACGGTGCGGGATTGCGCCCTACGGGGGCTGCGCTGTCTGTTGCTCGAACGCTATGATATCGCGACCGGGGCTACCGGACGTAATCATGGCCTGCTGCACAGCGGATCGCGTTATGCGGTGACCGATGGCGAATCCGCGCGCGAATGTATTGAGGAAAACCAGATTCTGCGGCGTATCGCCCGTCACTGCGTCGAACCTACCGATGGTCTGTTTATTACCCTGCCGGAAGACGATCTCGCCTACCAGACCCGGTTTATTGCGGCCTGCCAGCAGGCGGGGATCAATGCCCAGGCGATTGATCCGCAAGAAGCCCTGCGGCTTGAACCGGCCGCTAATCCAACGCTTATCGGCGCGGTTCGGGTGCCTGACGGTACGGTCGATCCTTTTCGTCTGACCGCCGCCAATATGATCGATGCCGAAGAGCATGGCGCCGAAGTGCTGACCTACCATGAAACCATCGGTCTGATCCGTCAGGGCGATCGTATTACCGGCGTGCGCGTTTTCGACCATAAAAACGGCGTCGAAAGCGAAATCTATGCGCAGGTGGTGGTTAATGCCGCCGGGATCTGGGGGCAGCATATCGCCGAATATGCCGATCTGCGCGTGCGGATGTTTCCGGCGAAAGGCGCGCTACTGATTTTGGGGCACCGCATCAATAACATGGTGATTAACCGCTGCCGCAAACCGGCGGATGCCGACATTCTGGTGCCGGGCGATACCATCTCGTTGATTGGCACCACCTCAACCCATATCGATTACGACCAGATCGATAATATGGTGGTCACGCCCGCCGAAGTGGAAACGCTGATGCGGGAAGGCGCCAAACTGGCGCCGCAGCTTGCGACCACACGCATTCTTCGCGCCTATGCCGGCGTCCGGCCGCTGGTGGCCAGCGACAGCGACCCCAGCGGGCGCAGCGTCAGCCGCGGTATCGTGTTGCTTGACCACGCCAGCCGCGACGGTCTGGAGGGATTTATCACCATCACCGGCGGTAAATTGATGACGTACCGGCTGATGGCCGAATGGACAACGGATAAAATTTGCGAAAAGTTGGGGCATCACGTCGCGTGCTCCACAGCCGAGCGGCCATTGCCCGGCTCGGAGCCAGGTAACGCGCGCTCGGCGTCCAATCCGTCCGCTCTCGCCGGGAACTCGGCTAAACCACAACCCTCGTCCTCTTCTTCTTTATCCGCGCCGCTGCGCGGATCGGCCATTTATCGTCACGGCGAACGCGCCGGGCGCTTGCTGTCCGGCGAGCGCCTGAGCGGCAGCCTGGTCTGTGAATGCGAGGCGGTCACCGCGGGCGAAGTGCGTTACGCGGTGGAATCGCTGCAGGTTAATAACCTGATTGATTTACGCCGGCGTACCCGCGTTGGGATGGGAACCTGTCAGGGCGAGCTATGCGCCTGCCGGGCCTCGGGGTTGCTGTGCCGCTTTGGGCAGTCGACGCCGCGGCAGTCCATTACCCAGTTGAGCCAGTTTCTGAACGAACGCTGGAAAGGTATTCGTCCTGTCGCCTGGGGGAATACCCTGCGCGAAAGCGAGTTTACCAGTTGGGTCTATCAGGGGTTGTGTGGTTTGACCGCCAGCGACAGTGAGGAGGAAAACCATGCGCTATGACGTAGTCATTATCGGCGGCGGATTGGCAGGATTAACCTGCGCTATCCGGCTATCCGAACAGGGGAAACGTTGCGCCATCGTCAGTTCCGGGCAAAGCGCTTTGCATTTCTCCTCGGGAGCATTGGATTTGCTGGCCGCGTTGCCGGATGGTCAGCCGGTCAATCAGCCGCTAAACGCGCTGGATGAGCTCGCCCGTCAGGCGCCCCATCATCCCTATTCGCGGATGGGGGCTGAACGCGCCGCCGCGCTGTTGCCGGAGGTCCAGGCGTTGCTGGTTCGCTGTTCGATAATGATGCTGGGCGATTATCGGCAAAACCATCTGCGGATGACGCCGCTGGGTAAGTTTCGTCCTTGCTGGCTTAGCCCGTCGGATAGCGTGACTCAGGGATTACCCGATACCCAACGCTGGGAGAATCCGCTGGTCGCCGGTATTGAAGGCTTTCTTGATTTTCAATCCCGTATTGTGGCCGGAATGCTTCAGGCTCAGGGAATCGCCGCCCGCAGCGATGATTTAAAGCTGCCGGTGCTGGATCGGCTGCGCGGCAATCCCAGCGAGTTCCGGGCGGTGAATATTTCCCGGGTGCTCGATCGGCCGGAAAACCGGGCGGCGCTGGCCGAAGAGCTGACGGTATTGGCCAGCGGCAACGATGCGGTGATCATGCCCGCCTGTTTGGGCGTGGATGAGCCTTCCGCATTGGCTGAACTGAGCGAACTGGCGGGTAAACCGGTACAACTGCTGCCAACGTTACCGCCTTCCGTTCCGGGGCTGCGTTTACATCAGGCATTATTACGCCGCTTTCGCCAATTGGGGGGGATTGTCATGCCGGGGGATCGGGTGGAACGCGCGATGCTGGAAGCGCGGGAGACCGCCCTCTATACCCGTAATCATCATGATATTCCGCTGCGGGCCGGACACGTGGTGCTGGCCAGCGGCAGTTTCTTTAGTAATGGTCTGTCGGCGCAGTTCGACAGAGTCATTGAACCCGTCTTCGGACTGGACGTTCGCTTTGAAGCGCACCGGGAGGCATGGAGTCGGCAGGATGTGTTCGCCGCGCAACCTTATATGCAATTCGGGGTGATAACCGATGAAAATCTGCATCCCGCCATCGATGGCAAAACGGTGGATAACCTGTATGCCATCGGCGCGGTACTGGAAGGGTTCGATCCCATTACACAAGGGTGTGGCGCCGGAGTATCCATGCTTAGCGCACTGTATGCCGCCGATCTGATACTGAAGGAGAGCAACAAATGAGCTTGCTTACCGATAACAGTTTCGAAAATTGTATCAAATGTACGGTGTGCACCACTTATTGCCCGGTATCCCGGGTTAATCCGCTCTATCCGGGGCCGAAACAAGCCGGGCCGGACGGCGAGCGTCTGCGGCGTAAAGATCCCGCGTTATATGATGAAGCGCTCAAGTACTGCACCAACTGTAAACGTTGCGAAGTGGCCTGCCCGTCGGACGTCAAAATCGGCGATATCATCCAACGCGCGAAAGCCAGCTACAGCACTCACAAGCCCTCGCTGCGCGATGCCATTCTGAGTCATACCGATCTGATGGGATCCGTTTCCACGCCGTTTGCTCCGCTGGTGAATGCGGCTACCGGTTTGAAACCGGTGCGCCAGCTATTGGATAAAGCCTTAAACATCGACCATCGGCGTCAATTGCCGAAATATTCTTTCGGCACGTTTCGCCGCTGGTATCGCCAGCAGGCGGAGACGCAGCAACGTTATGCCGAGCAGATCGCCTACTTCCATGGTTGCTATGTTAACTACAACCATCCTCAACTGGGGAAAGACCTGATCCGGGTATTTAACGCGCTGAACGTGGGCGTTCAGCTGTTAACCAGGGAGAAGTGCTGTGGCGTGCCGTTGATTGCCAATGGCTTTCACGATCAGGCAAGGAAGCAAGCACGGATAAATATTACATCGCTGGATGAAGCGATCAACAGCAAGGCCATACCGGTAGTGGCGACATCGTCCAGCTGCGCTTTCACGTTGCGCGATGAATATCCGCACTTGCTGGGGATTGATACGCGCCATGTCCGCGATGGCATTGAACTGGCGACCCGCCAGCTATACCGCCTGCTGGAAGAAGAGGGGCGTGAGTTGCCATTGCGCTCGCTGCCGCTGCGGGTGGCATATCATACGCCTTGTCACCTGGAAAAAATGGGGTGGACCGCTTACACGCTGGCGCTGTTGCAGCGCATTCCCGGTATTGAACTCATTGTGCTGGATTCCCAATGTTGCGGGATCGCCGGCACCTATGGCTTCAAAAAAGAAAATTACGCGACCTCCCAGGGCATTGGCGCACCGTTGTTTCGCCAGATTGAGGAGAGCGGCGCGGATGTGGTGATCACCGATTGTGAAACCTGCAAGTGGCAAATTGAAATGTCCACCAGCAAGCCGTGTGAACACCCGATCACGCTACTGGCCAGGGCATTGGTTCAACGCGAGCACACGAACAGCGATGGTTAACGCCGCCTGCGACGGCCCGAAGGGAGAAGGGCAGGGAAGCCATCATAAAAAAACGCTTTACAAACGAGAATGATAATGATTATTATTGCATTGCTTTCCGGGAGGACCGGCACTATCGGTTTTATCGTGAAGGCACGACATTGCTCACATTGCTTCCAGTATTTATTTTAGCCAGCTCGGGTGCTGGCTTTTTTTTTATGACGAGTTACCCCTGTCCGACGCAATCTGCGTTAAAAAACGCGCCCGGCGATTTTTATACCGCGTACCGTTGCCAAAACGCAGAGCCTGCATATGCCCTACGTGCATTTTTTGTTAGACTTCCGCTCAATATTTTCTGGCGTTCTCCGTGGATGATGAAGAAAAAAAGACCGGTTCTCCAAGATGTTGCCGATCGGGTTGGCATTACCAAAATGACGGTGAGCCGTTATTTGCGTAATCCGACTCAGGTTTCGGCTGCATTGCAGGAAAAGATAGCCATCGCGCTTGATGAATTAGGCTACATCCCCAATCAGGCTCCCAACATGCTTGCCAGCGCCACCAGCCGGGCGATCGGCGTTTTGCTGCCATCGTTAACCAACCAGGTATTTGCGGAAGTGCTGCGCGGGATTGAACGGGTTACCGATGCTCAGGGTTATCAAACCATGCTGGCCCACTATGGGTATCATCCCGAGAAAGAGGAGCAACGGCTGACGTCGCTGCTGGCCTATAACATTGACGGTCTGATTCTGGCCGATCGTTTGCATACGGATCGCACCCGGCAGATGATTGATGTCGCGGGCATTCCGGTGGTGGAACTGATGGACTCGGTTTCTCCCTGTCTGGATATGGCGGTCGGGTTCGATAACGTTGAGGCGGCGCGGCAGATGACCCGGCATATGATTGCGCTGGGGTATCGTCATGTTGTGTATCTGGGCGCGCGCCAGGACGAACGCACCATCATGAAATGCCGCGGTTATGAACAGGCCATGCGGGATCACGGGTTGGAGAGCCATAGCGTGATGAGCAATCACGCCTCTTCCTATTCACTGGGGGGAGAATTATTGCGCCAGGCGCAGGCGGAGTACCCGTGTGTCGACAGCATTTTCTGCACCAATGACGATCTGGCCGTCGGCGCTATGTTCGAGTGTCAGCGTCAGGAGCTGCGCGTGCCGCAGGATATGGGCGTCGTCGGCTTTCATGGTCACGACATCGGTCAGGCGATGGTGCCGAAACTGGCCAGCGTACTTACCCCCCGCGAACGCATGGGACAGATTGGCGCGGAACGCCTGCTGCAGCGATTACGAGGCGAACGCGTCGCGCCAGCGATGGTCGATGTGGGCTTCACCCTGCTGGACGGCGGCAGCATCTAGCTGAACCGCCAGGCCTCGGCTGCGGCGGTAACTTCATGCGGATGTGCCGCCATGCCGCTCTGGCCGGTGGCTGCGCAACGCCGCAACGCAGCGGTTAACCACGTCCTCCATGCTGCCGTCGATGTCGATCGTCAGCACATCAGGCTCATGGCTGTCCGGTTCTTCCAGCGCATCAAACTGGCTTTTTAACAGCTCGGTCGGCATAAAATGTCCCGCCCGGGCTTTATGCCGCGCCAGAATGAGATCAAAGCTACCTTTCAGGTAGAGAAAGGTCATCCCTTCATTGTCGCGGCGTAAATCGTCGCGATAGCGTTTCTTTAGTGCCGAACAGACGATGATGCCGGTTTCATTTTTGTGGTACAGGCTGTAGGCGGCATCGTTCAGACGCTCCAGCCAGGGGGCGCGGTCTTCATCGTTCAGCGGCGTGCCGCTAGCCATTTTCCGGATATTGGCGCGGGGATGCAGATCGTCGCCGTCAATGAATTTTGCCTCAATCGTCCGGGCAAGCTCGGCGCCGACCGATGATTTTCCACTACCTGACACGCCCATAAGAATAATGCTCTGACCCGGCATAAGTTGATCCCCATCCCAAAATGTAAATTAAGTGCTGCCTACTGGTTTCCTATCCTAGCATGTTACCGGTATCATGATACCGGTAACATCAAGAGATGTGACAAAAATCACAAAGGATTTCATGCAATAACCAACGTTCTTGTCTTTGTCGTTGCCAGCCTGAATGACTGGGATGGCATAAAGAAAGAATAAAAATCCCTACACTCCAGCCTGAATCGGCACGGGGTTGAATAATTAGACGATTGGAGAAACAGATTATGCCATTAGTGATTGTCGCTGTTGGCGTCGCAATACTGCTATTATTGATGATTCGTTTTAAGTTGAATGGTTTCATCTCATTGATTTTAGTGGCGTTAGCCGTCGGAATTATGCAGGGAATGCCGGTAGACAAAGTGATTGCCTCCATCAAAAACGGGGTGGGCGGCACGCTGGGAAGTCTGGCATTGATCATGGGGTTTGGCGCGATGTTGGGCAAGCTGCTGGCCGATTGCGGCGGCGCGCAACGCATAGCCACAACTCTGATCGATAAATTTGGCAAAAAACATATTCAATGGGCGATTGTGCTGACCGGTTTTACCGTGGGGTTTGCACTGTTCTATGAGGTCGGTTTCGTATTGCTGCTGCCGCTGGTGTTCAGCATTGTCGCCTCTGCGCGGATTCCGCTGTTGTACGCCGGCGTGCCGATGGCGGCGGCGCTGTCCGTCACGCACGGTTTTTTGCCGCCGCATCCGGGGCCGACGGCGATCGCCGCCATTTTCCAGGCGGACATGGGGCTAACGCTGCTGTACGGAACGTTGCTGGCGATCCCTACGGTAATTCTGGCCGGCCCGGTTTATGCGCGTTTCCTGAAAGGCATCGATAAGCCGGTTCCCGAAGGGCTTTATAATCCGAAACAGTTTTCCGATGAAGAGATGCCGAGCTTTGGCGTCAGCGTTGCTACAGCGCTGGTTCCCGTCATTTTAATGGCGCTGCGCGCGGTGGCCGAAATGGTGTTGCCAAAGGGGCACGCCTTATTGCCTTACGCCGAATTCTTCGGCGATCCGGTGATGGCGACGTTGATCTCCGTGCTGATTGCGATTTTTACGTTTGGTCTGAATCGCGGTCGTTCGATGGATGAAGTCATGGCGACCATCACGGACTCGATTAAAATCATTGCCATGATGCTGTTGATTTTGGGCGGCGGCGGCGCGTTTAAACAGGTATTGGTGGACAGCGGCGTAGACAAATACATCGCCGCCATGATGGAAGGCAGTTCCATTTCCCCCATTTTACTGGCCTGGCTGATTGCCGCCACGCTGCGCATCGCGCTGGGATCGGCGACGGTCGCCGCGATCACCGCCGGCGGGATCGCCGCGCCGCTGATCGCATCCACCGGCGCCAGCCCCGAACTGATGGTGATTGCCGTTGGGTCCGGCAGCGTGATTTTCTCTCACGTGAACGACCCCGGCTTCTGGCTGTTCAAAGAGTATTTCAATCTGACGATTATGGAAACCATCAAGTCCTGGTCGGCGCTGGAGACGATTATCTCCGTCTGCGGACTGGTCGGGTGCCTGCTGTTGGCGATGGTTGTGTGACGAAGCGTTATCAGGCGGAGTTTTCCTCCGCCTGCGTTTGCAGACAAACCTGTCTGTGAAGTCGAAATATCCGCGGCGATCACGGGGGTGAGGACTCCCCCCGTGTTTCCCCTACCAAAACGCGTGCGTTTTTGAACGCCGCTGGCGGGGCGAATGGTAAATCGCCTGAGACGGCGTTTATTTACCGTGTTACAGCTTCATATACGCCCGTATGCCATCCAGGAACATCTGCGTTGATAGCATCACCAGAATTAATCCCATCAGCTTTTCCAGCGCACTAACGCCTTTCTCACCCAGCAAACGTAAAAACAGGTTCGACATTAGCAGGATCACGAAAGAGATCGACCAGGCGATAAATAGCGCTAACGTCAGGTGGGGCAGTTGGTCGGGATATTGATGGGAAAGCAGCATCAGCGCCGCCAGAATCGACGGACCGGCAACCAGTGGGATCGCCATCGGCACCAGAAAGGGTTCTTCTCCAGCCGGTAAACCGCTTTTGTGGCCTTCCTGCGAGGGGAAGATCATGCGGATGGCGATCAGGAACAATATGATTCCGCCGGAAATCGATACCGTTTCGGTGCGCAGGTTCAGAAAGGCCAGGATCCGCTCGCCGGCGAAGAGGAAAATCAGCATCAAACCCAGCGCGATAAGCATTTCACGGATGAGTACGACGCGTCGGCGTTTAGGATCCAGATGTTTCAGCACCGACATGAAAATAGGCAGATTGCCGAGTGGATCCATAATTAACAGCAACAGCACGGTTGCTGAGATCATTTCTGTCATTTTAGTATTTTGCTCCTGAACGCCAATGTGGTACGTCATCCTGCATAAAAACAGATGATATTAGAATGACTGCTGAAAAACGTCGCGCTATCGAATAAATTCACTTGCGACTTTGCGTACATTTTGTATGGTTAAAGTCGTTATACCCTTCATATTTCAGGTTGCAGGCGTGTTGGCTGCGTTCATTTACTCGAATTGTCTGGTTGTAGCCAGTTTATCGGAGTTCGTTCGCCTGCCGCTGTATTGGGTATACTCTTAATATGTTTACTATCAATTACTACACTAAGAGCCTATCCCAGTAGGCGTTATTGGCGCAGGCAGTTTGGACACGGACAGCGCGCAGAAACCGGAGCGTACACGTAGTACGTGAGGATTTCGAGCACTGCCCAGGGCCAAAATGGCAAGTGAAATAGCCCTAATGGGATAGTCTCTAAGACTGCATCCAGGATTCTTTTTGTTACCCCCAAGG
This sequence comes from Brenneria goodwinii, assembly GCF_002291445.1. Taxonomy (NCBI): domain Bacteria; kingdom Pseudomonadati; phylum Pseudomonadota; class Gammaproteobacteria; order Enterobacterales; family Pectobacteriaceae; genus Brenneria; species Brenneria goodwinii. Next base: position 4,651,736 of record NZ_CP014137.1, read on the forward strand.
TAGGACAGTTACCATGAAAAATGTTGGTTTTATTGGCTGGCGCGGTATGGTCGGTTCGGTTCTCATGCAACGCATGGTCGAAGAACGCGACTTCGACGCGATCCGCCCGGTATTCTTTTCCACTTCTCAGCACGGTGAACCGGCGCCAACGTTGGGAGGTCAGCAAGGCGTGTTGCAGGACGCTTACGATCTGGATGCGTTGCGTGCGCTGGATATCATTATCACCTGTCAGGGCGGCGATTATACCAATGAAATTTATCCAAAGCTGCGCGAAAGCGGCTGGCAGGGGTATTGGATTGACGCCGCCTCCTCTCTGCGCATGAAGGATGACGCCATTATTATTCTTGATCCGGTTAACCATGAAGTGATCAGGAAGGGGCTGGATAACGGCATTAAAACCTTTGTCGGCGGCAACTGCACCGTCAGCCTGATGCTGATGTCGCTGGGCGGCCTGTTCGCCAACGATCTGGTGGATTGGGTTTCGGTCTCCACTTATCAGGCGGCTTCCGGCGGCGGCGCACGTCATATGCGCGAGCTTCTGGTGCAAATGGGTATGTTGAATGGTGAAGTTGCGAAAGAGCTTCAGGATCCCGCTTCAGCCATTCTGGATATCGAACGTAAAGTTACCGCGCTGACCCGCAGCGGCACGCTGCCGACCGATAACTTCGGCGTGCCTTTGGCGGGCAGCCTGATCCCGTGGATCGACAAGCAGTTGGATAACGGCCAAAGCCGCGAAGAGTGGAAAGGTCAGGCGGAAACCAACAAGATCCTCAACACCGGCAGCGTGATCCCGGTTGACGGTCTGTGCGTTCGCGTCGGCGCGCTGCGTTGTCATAGCCAGGCTTTCACCATCAAACTGAAAAAAGATGTGGCGCTGCCGGAAATTGAACAGATGCTGGCGACCCATAACGACTGGGTGAAAGTGGTGCCGAACGATCGCGACGTGACGATGCGTGAGCTGACGCCGGCAGCGGTGACCGGTACGCTGTCTACCCCGGTTGGCCGTTTGCGTAAACTGAATATGGGGCCGGAATATCTGTCCGCGTTTACGGTTGGCGATCAGCTGCTGTGGGGCGCTGCTGAACCGTTGCGCCGTATGCTGCGTATTCTGCTGTAATCCTTCTCCCGATCTGACGTAGCGCCTCAGGCGTTGCGTCAGGTTATTCTTCCGCGTGATTGCGCCGGCCGAATGTCTTCGATTTCCGCTAAATTGATATTGTACGTATGCATCACGCCGTCTGCCTTTTATAATGCCGGCAAACTTCCCCTCCATTCTCTTTCCCTACGAGGCTGACGGTGCAAAGACTGACGATTTCAATGGACGATCAACTGGCGCAGAACTTTGATGAACTGATGCGGCGTAAAGGCTATGCCAATCGTTCAGAAGCGTTCCGCGATATGCTGCGTCGCGAACTGGGCGAAATGACGCTGGAGACGGATAAAAATGGCGTCTGCGTGGCGGTGTTGAGCTACGTCTACGATCATCATGAGCGTCAGCTTTCCAGTCGGCTTGCCGATATGCAGCACGAACATCACGATTTAACGGTTTCCACCATGCATACGCATCTGAGCCATGAGGAGTGCGTGGAAACGATTATTTTGCGCGGCGCCACGTCGCAGGTTGAGCGTTTTGCCGAGTCGGTGATGGCGCAGACCGGCGTGCGCCACGGGCGATTGAATCTTATTCCGCTGTAATGTCTTCAAGGCCGGCATCGGCGGGTACTTTCCGCCTCCCGGTCTGTGGGTAAAACCCAAGGTTGCTTGCAGGCGTAAGTTACGTTAGATCAAAAAAGTATGATTTTTTTTGTAAAGTTCATACTCCACGGTTAAATCATTCCCTCCTATCTGATATAAATCGGGCATAGAAAAAACGCCGCCCTGCGACGGCGACAAAGGTGGTGGGCGGAAAGCCCGTCAGCGAAAAGAATTGTTTTCCTGTTCAGTACCGGTGCGTTGGTGAGGTACACGCCCGGTCTGAGCGCTTTTACAGGATCAACCCGCGTGAGCCAACTCCTTGTCGAAAATGAAAGCCGTGAGCTATTGGATGATGTGCAGTGCTACTGGACGTCCCGCGCCGCCAGCTACAGTAAACTGAACGCCGCCGAACTGGCCAACGCCAAACGCGACGCCTGGCTGCAAAAAATCAACGAATACGCGCCGCGCAAACCGGTATTAAAGGTACTGGATATTGGCAGCGGGCCGGGATTTTTTGCCGTTATGATGGCGCTGGCCGGGCATCAGGTGACGGCGGTCGATATTACGCAGGCGATGCTGGATCAGGCGCGCGCTAATGCGGCGCGCTACGGCGCTGAGGTGAACTTCGTGTCATCAGACGTTCATACGCTGCCGTTTGCCGACGCGCGTTTTGATCTGATTGTGACGCGTAATGTGACCTGGAATCTGGACGATCCGCAGCGCGCCTATGAAGAGTGGCATCGGGTGCTGGCGCCGGGGGGCCGGTTGATTAATTTCGACGCCAACTGGTATCTGCAACTGTTCGATGAGCAAAGCCGTCTTGGCTATCTGGCGGATCGGGCCAACGCCCGCTATCTGGGACTGGACGATCACTACGTCAATACCGATACCGTCGCGATGGAAAACATCGCCCGCCAGCTGCCGCTCAGCCGTGAGCGCCGTCCGCAGTGGGATACGCAGGCGTTGCTGCGATGCGGCTATCGCAAAATCATGCTGGATACGCGCGTTGGCGATGAACTGTGGGATGAGACGGAAAAGGTGAATTACGCCTCGACGCCGATGTTTTTGATCTGTGCGGAAAAGTAGCCGCGGGGGCGCAATGAGGCCGATGCGAGCCATGCTGCTGCGAATTGCCGCGCTGGCATTACTGATGGTGGGGAGCCTGCCCACAGGCGCGGCGGAAAACACGCTTGACTATGCCAGCGTCAATGATATCCAGGACATTAACCCGCATCTTTATCGCGGTGAGATGGCCGCGCAGAATATGGTGTTTGAGCCGCTGGTGATGAATAGCGAACAGGGCATGCGGCCGTGGCTGGCGCAAAGCTGGGAGATCTCGCCGGACGGTAAGCGCTATACCTTTCACCTGCGTCACGGCGTGACCTTCAGCGACGGCGAAAGGTTTGATGCCCAGGCGGTAAAACAGAACATCGAGGCGGTGTTGGCGAATTATCAGCGCCATGCCTGGCTTGAACTGGTTCGGCAGATCGATAGCGTCAAGGTCGTGGATGATTATACCGTCGCGCTGTATCTGAAAAATCCCTATTACCCTACGCTGGTGGAGCTTGGATTAACCCGGCCTTTCCGTTTTATCTCCCCGAAAGATTTTATTAACGGTGAAACCAAGAACGGCGTCAGCGCTTATGCCGGAACCGGGCCGTGGCTGCTGGCGGAGTATGTACAAAATCAGTATGCCGTATTTAACGCCAATCCCCGCTACTGGGGAACGCCGCCAAGGCTTCATCGGGTGGTGTGGAGAGTCATTCCCGATCGTCAAAGCATGCTGCTGGCGTTGGAGAAAGGCGACATTCAGCTGATTTTCGGCGCGGATGGCGACATGCTGGACGGCGACAGTTTTATGGCGTTGCAGGCGGGCGGCAAGTTTCATACCGCCATCAGCGAGCCGGTGGCGTCACGGGCGTTGGTGTTGAACAGCGCCCGACCGATTACCGCCGATCGTCAGGTACGGCTCGCCTTACAGTATGCGGTGGATAAGCAGGCGATTGCCCAAGGCGTGATGGCGGGCAGCGAAAGCGTGGCGGATACGCTGCTGGCGCGTAACGTTCCCTATGCCGATATCGCTGATTTGCCGATTTATCGCTATGACATGGCCACAGCCAATGCCTTGTTAGACGAGGCCGGATGGCGGCTCCCCGCAGGCCGCGCAATCCGTGAGAAGCAGGGCAGGCCGCTGCGGTTGGTGTTCTCTTACAACGCCAATAACGCGGGAGAAAAGCAAATCGCCGAAGTGATACAAAGCAATTTCCGACAGGTGGGGGTGGACGTCACGCTGATTGGCGAAGAAAAACAGGCTTACCTGGACAGGCAGAAATCCGGTGATTTTGACCTGCAATACTCTTTGTCCTGGGGCAAACCTTACGATCCGCAGTCGTATGTTTCTTCGTTTCGTATTCCCGCGCATGCTGATTACCAGGGGCAAAAGGGGTTACCGGGCAAAGCCGAACTGGATGCGCTGATTGGCCGGGTGTTGATTACCCCGGATGACGAGCAGCGCCGGCAACTGTACCGCCAGATATTTATGACGCTGGCGCAGGAAGCGGTTTATATCCCGTTGACCTATTCCCGCACCAAAGCCGTGTTCAGCGCTCATCTGCAAGGCGTGACGTTTAATCCTTCCCAGTATGAGATCCCGTTTGAAAAGATGTACTGGCGTTAATGAACGGATGAAGCGCTATCTCTTCCGCCGCTTGCTGCTGATGATCCCGCTGATCCTGGCGATATCCTGGATCGCCTTTGCGTTGATCCAGCTTTCTCCTTCCGATCCCGCCGAAGTTGCGCTGCGCGTTAACATGATTGTGCCGACGGATGAGGCCATAGCGGCAATGCGCCATGAGTTGGGGCTGGACCGGTCGTTCTGGCAGCAATACCTTTCCTGGTTGCTGCGCTGCCTGCATCTGGATTTCGGCACCTCGTTCGTTACCCGAACCAGCGTGCGGCAGGCGCTCATGATCGCCTTGCCCGCCACGCTATGGCTGGCCGCCGGCGCTCTGGGCATCATCCTGCTGTTTTCGCTGTCGTTGGCCATGCTGTGCGTAGCAACCCAGGGGCGCTGGCAGGATAAACTTGTGCGTACGTTGCTGTTCCTGCTTACCGCGATGCCCAATTACTGGTTGGGCCTGCTGCTGATCTGGCTGCTGTCGGTCAAACTGAATTGGTTGCCTATCGGGGGGATTCAGGAGCCGGGCGCGGCGATCCTGCCCGCATTGACGCTGGCGCTGGGCTATATCGGCACCTATGTTCGTCTGCTGCGCAACAACATGCTGGGGCAGCTTAACCAGCCTTACGTCGAATATGCCCAGGCGCGTGGATTGAGCGCCCGGCGCATCCTCTGGCGGCATGTGTTGATTAACGCCCTCTATTCGCCTCTGGTGGCGCTAGGCATGAGTATTCCCAGGCTGATTGCCGGTACGCTGGTTATCGAAAACGTTTTTTCCTGGCCCGGTTTGGGGCGGCTATGCGTGACGGCGATTTTTAACCGCGATTACCCGGTCATTCAGGCTTATGTCCTGTTGATGGCGCTGCTGTTCGTCGTGATGAATTTCATCATTGATTTACTGCAAATGTGGCTGGATCCCCGTTTGCGGCGCGGTATCGCCGGATGATGCGGCGTCTCTGGCCGCGGCTGAAACAGGACAAGCTGGCGCTGGCGTGTCTGTGTTTTCTGGCGTTGCTGCTGCTGGCCGGTTTACTGGCGCCCTGGATTGCGCCGCACGATCCGCTGCTGGTGTCGTGGCGCGATAAATATCATGACATCAGCCTGGATTATCCGCTGGGCGCCGACCATCTGGGGCGATGTGTTCTGTCCCGCCTGTTGTTCGGCATTCGCACCACGGTGTGGGTATCGCTACTGGCGATGGCGGTCACGCTGACGTTCGGGATGCTGATCGGTATGCTGGCGGGTTACTTTCGCGGGCGTGTTGATGCCGTATTGATGCGCTTGTCTGACGTGATGCTGTCTTTCCCCGGCGAAGTGATGATTTTTGCGCTGGTGGGGATCCTGGGGCCGGGGCTGGGCAATATCATACTGGCGGTGCTGTTGGTGAAATGGGCCTGGTATGCCCGGATGATCCGCGGCATCGTACTGCAATATAGCGACCAGCACTACATTCATTACGCCAGACTGATCGGCGGAAGGCCGCGTTACATCATCCTGCGGCACCTGCTGCCGGTAACGGCGGCTGAAATGACGGTGCTGGCGACCACCGACAGCGGCGCGGTGATCCTGCTGCTATCGGCATTGTCTTTTATCGGACTCGGCGTTCAGCCGCCCACCCCGGAATGGGGCGCGATGCTGGGTGAGGCGAAGAACGTGATGATGATACATCCGGAGCAGATGTTGCCCGCCGGAGCGGCCATCGTGCTGACGGTAGCGGCGTTTAACTATCTGGGCGATTTTCTGCGCGATGTGTTGGATATGCAAGGAGCCACTGGAGATTGAGTCGTCGTTAGGCTCTCTGCTGTTATTCTTATATTGCTTTTAGTTCGTTGATGAAATCAGGCTTGTTTTTCAGAATATTCAACACTTTTAGCGCCGTGCCGGTCGGCTGGCGCCGGTGTTGCTCCCATGCCTGAACAAGGGAAGGCGAAACTCCTAGCGCTGAAGCAAAATCATCTTGTTTCAATCCTGATAATGCTCGAATCGCTTTCACATCAGGCATTTCATAGCGAGTGATACGCGCCGCCGTTGCTTTACCCTCGCTGATTGCTACGGCTTCGTTTACCGACGTCATTAGGTCATTGAAAAAATCACTCATAAAGAACCCCTTTTTAAATGTTCTATTGCTGACCTGAGCATGTTTTTTTCTGCTCCGGTTAATGTGTCTTTCTGCCCTTTTTGATACACAGTGAAGAGCCATATACGGCCCTTGGGCGATTGATAATAGTAGATGACGCGAACCCCACCGCGTTTACCACAATTGCTGCTTTCAGGTGAGAAACGGATCTTTCTGCATCCGCCAGTTCCAACAATGACTCCTCCCAACTCTGGGTCGGTAACTAACAATTTTTGTAGCTCTGTATACTCATCTTCACTAAGAAGTCTTTCACGTTGCTTGCTGAAAAAGTCAGTTTCAATGAACTCAGCATATTTCATTACGGCATCCTTTCCATGTTTGTGTGGAAAATTTACTCTTACATGGTAAGGGTGTCAATGCATGTAAACCGTTAGCGGTAAATCCATCAGGCCGCTTTTTCAATATCCGATAGCGTTTTACGTGGTGAAATAAACGGTACGCGGACTTCCACCCGGGTGAATTCGTCGGCTTGGCAGACCACGGTGACGCCGAAGCTCTTACCGTAACGGGCCTTGATGCGCCGGTCCACCAGATTCATGCCCAGACCATCTCCGCCGGTGGGGGGCTGATACATTCCGGCGTTGTCTTCTACCGTCAGCTCCAGCGTATTGGCATGCAAACGTCCGCTGATATGAATATGGCCGATCTCAAGCATCTGCGAAATTCCGTGCTTGATGGCATTCTCCACGATCGGCTGCAGGGAAAACGCCGGTAGCCGCGCTTCCAGCAGTTCGTCCGGCAGCGTGATATCCACCGTCAGGTGATCGGCGAAACGCGCCTTTTCAATCTCCAGATAGGCGTTAACGTGTTCCAACTCATCGCTGAGCGTCACCTCATCATTGCTGCGCTTCAGGTTTTTACGGAAAAAGGTCGATAGCGATAGCACCAACTGGCGGGCGTGATTGGGATCGCGGCGTATTACGGCGGATAACGTATTCAGCGCATTGAATAGGAAATGCGGGTTAACCTGGGCATGCAATAGTTTGATTTCCGACTGCACCAGTAGCTGTTTCTGCCGTTCGAAGCGTCCGGCCAGAATCTGGGCCGACAGCAGGTGGGCTATCCCTTCTCCCAGCGTACGGTTGATGCTGGAAAACAGTTTGTTCTTGGGTTCGTACAGTTTGATGGTGCCGATGACGCGCTGTTCTTCGCCGCGTAGCGGGATCACCAGCGTCGAACCCAGTTTACAGTTGGACGAGATGGAGCAAGTGTAGGGCACTTCATTGCCATCGGCGTAAACCACCTGGTTGTTATCAATCGCCCGATGGGTATGGCAGGAAGTGATGGGGGAATCTACGGTATGGTGGTCGTCGCCCAGGCCGATAAACGCCAGCAATTTTTCCCGGTCGGTAATCGCCACGGCGCCAACCCCCAGTTCTTCGTACAGGATACGGGCGACACGCATGCTGTTCTGCTGGTTGAAACCCTGCCGCAACGTACCTTCGGCGCGGGCGGCGATCTTCAGCGCCTTGGCGGAAAACGCCGAGGTGTACTTTTCAAAAATGGCTCGCCTGTCGAGCAGAATACGCATAAACATGGCCGCCCCCACGCTGTTGGTGATCATCATCGGCAGGGCAATGTCGCGCACCAGCGCCACCGCGTTATCAAACGGTCGGGCAACCAGCAGGATAATGGCCATTTGCAGAATTTCCGCCGCCAGCGCGGTTAAACCGACCACCAGCGGTTGAAACAGCAGATCGATACGGTTACGCCGGGTCAGATAGCGGTGCAGCAATCCGCCCAGCAGGCCTTCGGTGATGGTGGAAAGCATACAGGCCAGCGCCGTCATCCCACCCATCGAATAACGATGCAGTCCGCCGGTCAGCCCGACCAGAAAACCGACGGAAGGCCCGCCCAGCATACCGCCCAATACGGCGCCGGTGGCGCGGGTGTTGGCGATGGAATCATCAATATGCAGGCCGAAATAGGTGCCCATGATGCAGAACATGGAAAAAACCAGATAACACACCAGCTTATGGGGCAAGCGGATCGTAACCTGCATCAACGGAATGAATAACGGCGTTTTACTTAACAGATAAGCGATCACCAGATAAACGCACATCTGTTGCAGTAAAGAAAGAATCAAATCGACCTGGTTGATCATAAGAAAATATGCCTTGCTGCCCGAACGGGATAGTGTAGCGCGTTATCTGGCGGAGGAACATCGCCCGAGTCCGGGAAAGAAGCCGGCGCGGCGTAGCGGCGTCCATTGTTTTACCATCAGGCGTTACAGTTTTACCGTCAGGCGTCACGGGTGATTATTTATTTCCGCGGCGTGTCATGTTCCGCCATTGCCGCCCTTCGGCTACTAAGATTATTTAAAGTAGAGAACAAGATTATTCTTCATTGCGCATTATCTATTATCGTAACATTCCTCCGCTATTTATTAAGAGGCCATATTCTGGTGCAGTGGTGTGCTTTTTTAGTGCATTTGAATAAATGGCTTTATAAATAAAAAAATAATTCTATTGTTTTTATTTTTATATGATAAAAAATTTTTATGGTTAGTTGTTTTTGATTTTTTAATTTTATATAAATAGATTTAAAAACAGTATATTACGTTATTTTTTTGAGTTTTATTAAGTGCTGGCACAGTATTTGCTCACCTATTTATGTCTCGGTTAATACAGCGTGTTTTCGGCTATTTAATTATTTAGGGTGAGTTATGAAAATAATATTCAATCGTAGGTTGTCTATTTCGCTATTTACTATTTTCATTATGGCTGTATCGCCATTTTTACGGGCCGAATCTTCCGATACATTGCGTTTCGGCACCGCGCTGGGATATGCCCCGTTTGAATATCGCGGCAGCGACGGCGAAATGACCGGTTTTGAAATCGATTTAGGCAACGCTATTTGCGACTACCTGAAAAAACGCTGTCAGTGGGTGGAAACCGAAATATCCACCATGATCCCGGCATTAAAAGCGCGCAAGTTTGACGCCATTCTGGCCTCTATCGGCGTAACGGAAGCCAGAAAAAAACAGTTGCTGTTTACCGACAAGGTGCATGGCGGCAGAACGCGCATGATCACCAGGGAAAACAGCGGGCTGCTGCCTGACGGACAGTCGCTGGCCGGGAAGCGCATCGGCGTGGAGCAGGGGGCTAGCGTCGAAAACTTCGCCAAAAAGCGTTGGGCGCCGCTCGGCGTGACGGTGGTTTCCTATGGCAATCAGGATCTGGCTTATAACGACCTGATCGCAGGCCGCCTGGACGGCATGCTGACCGGCGAAGTGCAAGGCCAGCTCGGTTTTCTCAGTTCGGAAAAGGGCAGAGGCTTTGCCTTCGCCGGCGAACAGATTCAGGATCCGCTGCTTGGCACCGGCGTCAGCGCCATCGGCGTGGATAAGGATAACGCCGCGCTCGCCGCCGAGATCAATCGCGCATTGGCGGCGCTGCGCGCGGATGGGACTTACCAGAAGATCGCCGCCGAATATTTCCCGCCGTCCATTGATATCTACCAATAAGACGCAAAGGGGAACCGCTCATGTTTATTCCGCAGGGATACGCCCACATGCTGCTTGACGGCATTATGGTGACGGTGCGGCTCTCGCTGGGGGCGCTGGTGTTGGCGATGTTGCTCGGGCTGATTATGGCGCTGGCCAAACTTTCCGGCAGCCGGCCGCTGAACGCGGTCGCCGCACTGTACACCACCGTCATTCGCGGTATTCCCGATCTGGCGTTGATGCTGCTGGTGTTTTACAGCCTGCAAATGTGGCTCAACCAGATAACCGATTTCCTGGGATGGCGGCAGATCGATATTGAACCGTTCAGCGCCGGTATCGTGACGCTGGGTTTCATTTACGGCGCCTATTTTACCGAGACATTCCGCGGTGCCTTTATGGCGGTGCCGGCCGGGCAGATGGAGGCGGGGCGCGCATTCGGCCTGAGCGGCTGGCAATGCTTCCGCCAGATTCTCTTTCCGCAAATGATGCGCTTCGCTTTGCCGGGTCTCAGCAACAACTGGTTGATCATGGTGAAGGCCACCGCGTTGGTGTCGATCATCGGGCTTTCCGATGTGACAAAAGCCGCGCAGAACGCCGGTAAAGGATCGGGACAGCTGTTTTTCTATCTGGTTCTGGCGGCACTGTTTTATCTGCTGGTGACGACCGTATCCAGCGTTGTGCTGTATTGGCTGGGCAAACGCTACAACATCGGCGTACGTGAGGCGGAACTGTGATTGAAATACTGAAAGAATATGGCATGGCCTATCTCTGGCATGACGGCTACCACTATTCCGGTCTGCTGGTTACCTGTTGGCTGCTGTTGCTGTCCCTGCTGATGGGATTTGTTCTGTCGCTGCCGCTGGCCGTGGCGCGCGCGTCGCAGGTGCGCTGGCTGTCGCGCGCGGTATGGTGCTTCACCTATGTTTTTCGCGGCACGCCGCTCTATATCCAACTGCTGATTATCTACACCGGTATCTACAGTCTGGAGTTCGTACGGGCGCAGCCGATGCTGGACGCGTTTTTCCGCAACGGCTTTTATTGCGCCGTGCTGGCGCTTGGACTGAACACCACCGCGTTCACCACCGAGGTGTTCGCCGGCGCGATTAAAGGCATCGCTCACGGCGAGGTTGAAGCGGCGCGCGCCTATGGCCTGCATCGTTTTACCCTTTACCGCAAGATCATCCTTCCCGCCGCGCTGCGGCGAGCGCTGCCTTATTACAGCAATGAAGTGATCCTGATGCTGCACGCCACGTCCATTGCGTTTACCGCCACCGTGGCGGATTTACTCAAGGTCGCCGGCGATGTCAACGCGGAAACCTATATGTCTTTTCAGGCTTACGGCATCGCCGCGGCGATCTATCTGGTCACCACCTGCGTGCTTATCGCCCTGTTCCGTCAGGGAGAGAAACGCTGGCTGGCTTTTATTCGCCCCCGCGGTCAGTGAGGAGGATGCAATGGAAAAACTGGTTATTGATAATTTCACCAAAAGCTATGGCGACAATCAGGTGCTGCGTGGCGTATCGCTACGTGCGCGCGCCGGTGACGTGGTCAGCCTGATCGGCGCCAGCGGTTCGGGCAAGAGCACGTTTCTGCGCTGCATCAACTTTCTGGAACATCCCGACGACGGGGCGTTTTTCTTCGATGGCCGGCTGGTGCCGATGGTCAGGGACAACAAAGGCGGCATGCGTATCGCCGATGACCGCATGTTGCAACGTATCCGTACCCGGCTGTGCATGGTGTTCCAGCACTTTAATTTGTGGAGCCATCTTACCGCGCTGGAAAACATCATGCTGGCGCCCACCAGCGTACTGGGGTTGAGCAAGAGCGAGGCGCGCGAACGGGCGCAGCACTATCTCGATAAGGTCGGCCTGCCGCCGCAGGTGGCGCAACAGTATCCGGCCCATATCTCCGGCGGACAACAACAGCGCGTAGCCATTGCCCGGGCGCTGGCGATGGATCCCGATGTGATGCTGTTTGACGAGCCGACGTCGGCGCTGGATCCGGAACTGGTGGGCGAGGTGCTGAAGGTGATGCAGGTGCTGGCGGATGAGGGCCGCACCATGATCGTGGTCACGCATGAAATGGGATTCGCGCGTCATGTCTCCAGCCAGGTGCTGTTCCTCCATCAAGGGGTGATAGAGGAGCAGGGGGGGCCCGATGAGGTGTTGGGCAATCCGCAAAGCGGTCGGCTGCGCGGTTTTCTTAGCGGCAACCTGAAATGACGATCTCCGCGCTTTAGCGCCGTTCCACCTTCTGTGAAAAAACGTTTATGGAGACGGTTTATCCGCCTCCACGGGCCGCGCTGTGCGGTGTTTACCCTGTCCGACCATGCGGGCCGGACGTTGGTTGATGAGGATATTATGAATAGCGAAAAACTGGCATACCTGCGCGAAAGATTCGGCGACCATATCGAAGACGGCAAAATTTACCATCCGGATTTCGCCAAAGCGGCCAAAGTGCCCGCCGCCAGCCGGGCCGAAGGCCACAGTAAGTGGCCCATCGCCGAACCGGCAACCTTGCTCAATCTCGCCTATGACGCCGGCGCTTACGGCAATCGCTTCGCCGGGCTAGACGTGGCGCTGATCGGCGTGCCGATGGATCTCGGCGCCGGCGACCGTCCCGGCTGCCGCTTCGGGCCTCAGGCGGTACGATCCGTCAGCCGCGTCGGCCCTTACGATCGGGTGCTCAACGTTTCTCCCGCCGGCGATCTGCGGGTGAAAGACGTGGGCGACGTGGCGTTTACCAATAGCCGCAGCCTGGAACAGTGCCATGCGGATATCGAAGCCTACTATTCGCGCGTCATGGACTCGGGCGTGATACCGCTGACGGTGGGCGGCGATCATTCCATCACCTATTCCATTCTGCGCGCGCTTGGCAAGGATCGTCCGCTGGCCTGCGTGCATTTCGACGCCCACTGCGATACCTCCGGCGCTTACGGCACCAAATACCACCACGGCGCGCCGTTCCGTCAGGCGGTGCTGGACGGCGTGCTGGATGCGGAGAAATGCGTGCAAATCGGTATCCGCGGCGGCGGCACCTATCACGGCGAGTTCTCTCACGAATCCGGTATGACGGTGATTTACGCCGAAGACATTGTGGAGCGCGGCGTGGAGTATGCGATTGGCAAAATTCGCGAGGTGGTGGGCGATAGCGAGGTGTATATCTCGTTCGACATCGATTCGGTGGATCCGGGGTTTGCGCCCGGCACCGGCACGCCGGAGGTGGGCGGACTGACGCCGCGCGAAGTGCTGAGCATGTTGCGGTCTATGGCTGGAATGAAGGTGGTCGGCGGCGACGTGGTGGAAGTCGCGCCGCAGTATGACGCCTCCTCCAATACGGCGCAAATCACCGCGCAGGTGCTGTTTATGCAACTGTGTCTGGTGGCGTTGGCGCGCCAGCAATAATAAACCGTTGCGCGTCCGGCGGTGCGCCGGGCGCGTTCCTCACTGAGCTACCGTTAATGACAGGCTAACTATGCTACCCGTGACCGCCCGGGCCAGACGCGCCGGGAAACGTTTCCTTTTGTTGGATAATATGTTGCTGGAACTCGGTTTCTCCGCCGTGTTTCCGCTGTTGTCGGTTCATTTCGTCGAGCAGTTGGGCTGGCCGGCGATTATCGTGGGCGTGGCGCTGGCTATCTGGCAGTTCATTCAGTCCGGCACCGGCATTCTCGGCGGCGCCATCGCCGACCGTTTGGGGGCCAAGCCGATGATGGTGACCGGCATGCTGCTGCGCGCTGCGGGATTCGGCGTGATGGCTTTCGCCGATGCCGGATGGATATTGATGCTGGCCTGCGCGCTGGCGGCGTTCGGCGGCATGCTGTTTTCCCCCTGCCGCTCCGCGCTGGTGATCAAACTGGTTCGCCCGGCTGAGCGGGGCCGCTTCTATTCCATTCTGATGGTGGAGGACAGCGCGTTCCGGGTGATCGGCGCGCTGCTCGGCAGTTGGCTGCTGATGCATTACGACTTTCGCCATGTTTGTCTGGCCGGCATGCTGTTCTTTGTTCTGGCCGCTGGCTGGAACCTGTGGAAACTGCCCGCTTACAAGCTGTCCAGCGTGCGTGCCCCGGTGCTGTCCGGGATGGCGCGGGCGTTCAGGGATCGGAATTTCCGCCGCTACGTGCTGACGCTAACCGGTTACTATACCCTCAACGTGCAGGTGATGTTGATGCTGCCCGTCGCGATACTGTCCGTCGCCCACACGCCGGCGGCCGTCGGCTGGATGTATTCCGTGGACGCCGTAATGGCGGTGCTGTTGCTCTATCCGCTGGCGCGCTGGAGCGAACGCCACTTCCGGCTGGAACAGCGGCTGATCATCGGGCTGGCTATTATGACCCTCAGCCTGCTGTTCGTCGGCTTTACCCATACGCTGCTGCCGCTGTTTATGCTGGTGATCACCTTCTATTTTGGATCGCTGATCGCCGAACCGGCGCGGGAAACCCTCAGCGCCGAACTGTCCGACTACCGCGCCCGCGGTAGTTATATGGGGTTCAGCCGCATGGGCGCGGCGGTGGGCGGCGCTATCGGCTACAGCGGCGGCGGTTGGCTGTATGATTTAGGCGCGGCGCAAGACACGCCTGCGCTGCCGTGGCTGATCCTCGGCGTTATCGGTTTCGTCACCCTATTGGCGCTCTACGTTCAGTTTCGCCGCCGCCCAACGCGGCGTATCGCCAGGGTACAAAGTTTGTAACCGGGAATCGCTTACGGGAGTTAGGCGGCGGACTAAACTTGCGGCTCTTCGCCGAACAGGTCGATAAAATGCGCCAGCCGCGGTGAAAAGACGGCGCTGTGGCGGTAAAGCAGCCAGGTGCGATTATCCAGCGGCTGGCCGCTCGCGTCGTGCAATAGCTGCGAGTGTAGTTCAGGGGGAAAATCCAGGTAGTCCGCCAGCAGGGCGAACCCCAGTCCGTGCTTGACCAGCTCCAGGCAAATCTCGATTTTGTCCACCGTCATCACAATGTGCGGCGGCTGGCTGAAGAGCGAGTTCCACCAGTGGTCGATCGTATCGCCGACATAGGGATAGGGCATGCTGGAGATGCGGATCTGCGGCAGGGTCGGTAAATCGGCCAGCGCCAGCGGCTGGCGGTTGATCGCATAATAGTGGTGGCGGTCGACCACGCGCTTACTCTCTTTCCAGTGAGTTTCTTCCCGCACCAGCGCCAGATGGATTTCGCCGCTCTGTAACTGTGCGAAGATATCCTGCGACAGGCCCGTCACCAGCCGTAGCTCAACATCGGGATAACGGTCGTGGTAGCGCCGCATCAGCGCGGGCAGGCGATAGGCTGCGTAGTTGCTGTAAGCGCCGATGCGGATCTCGCCGCGTAGGCGTTCGTCCGCCAGCAGCAGCGCTTCTTTCATTTGCTGGTAGTCATTCAGTATCCGATCGGCGTAATAGACGATCTGCTCTCCCTGCGGCGTAAACGTCAGCACTTTGCCCGACATGTCGAACAACTGTACGTTGAGCTTGCGTTCAATTTGCCGCAGACGGTAGCTTAGCGCCGGCTGCGAGGTGTGCAACTGTTGGGCGGCGCGGGTAATGTTTTTCAACTCGTACACCGTGCGGATAATCAGCCAGTCTTTATCATCCATAGGCCGCCGCGCCGGGGATCAATGCCATGCGAAACGGGTGCGCCGTCATACCGTCAACATGCCTTCTGTTTCGAGGAAACGGATGATGGCTTGCAGCCCATCGCCGGTCTTCAGGTTGGTAAACGTCCAGGGGCGTTGCGGACGCATTCGGTTGGTGTCGCGCTCCATCACCTCCAGCGACGCGCCGACGTAAGGCGCCAGATCGGTTTTGTTGATCACCAGAAAATCCGATCGGGTAATGCCCGGTCCGCCTTTGCGGGGGATTTTCTCGCCTTCGGCCACGTCGATCACGTAAATGGTCAAATCGGCCAGTTCCGGGCTGAAGGTGGCGCTCAGGTTATCGCCGCCGCTCTCAACGAAAACAATGTCCAGATTGCCGAAGCGGCGCGCCAGATCCTCGACCGCCGCCAGATTCATTGAGGCGTCCTCACGGATGGCGGTATGCGGGCAGCCGCCGGTTTCCACGCCGATGATGCGTTCCGGCGCCAGCGCGCCGGCTTCGGTTAAAATACGCTGGTCTTCTTTGGTGTAGATATCGTTGGTCACCACCGCCAGCTGCCAGGTGTCGCGCATGGCTTTGCATAAGGCTTCCAACAGCGCGGTTTTCCCCGAACCTACCGGGCCGCCGACGCCGACGCGCAGCGGTTGTTTGTAATCTGACATAGCGCCTCTCAGGAACGAAAAAGTCTGGTGTATTGTGTTTCATGGCAGGCGGAGGCGATCGCCGCCAGCGGCAGCCCCGCGCCTATCTCGTCATCGTTAAGCGTCAGCGCGGCCGGCAGCAGCTGCGTCAACTGCGCGCCCAGCTCCAGCAACAGGTTCTGCGCGGACTGTTGGCCGAACGGCACCAGCTTCACGCCGGCCATGACCGCGCCTTCCAGCCAACTGTAGCCGTAGGCCAGCGCCAGTTCCGGCAGCGGAATCGCCCAGCGCGGCCCCAGCCACGCCATGCCGCACAGTTGGCTGTCCGCCAACGCATCGCGCCAGTCGGCGTCGAGTTCTGCGGTGAATCCCCAGCCGGCGAGAATGCGTATA
The DNA here is from genome assembly GCF_002291445.1 of Brenneria goodwinii. Lineage (NCBI taxonomy): Bacteria > Pseudomonadati > Pseudomonadota > Gammaproteobacteria > Enterobacterales > Pectobacteriaceae > Brenneria > Brenneria goodwinii. Next base: position 4,668,313 of record NZ_CP014137.1, read on the forward strand.
AACGCCTGGCCGCGCTGACGTTCTTCCGCCCGCAGCTCGCTGGTTTCGCGCCCGGCCAGCAGCAGGTCGCGCCACTGGCGCAGCGCGGACGCGTCATGCCGTTCGCAGGCATGATACAGGCGCTGTAATAGCGGCCAGTCAAAGTGCGCCAGCGTATGCGTCATTTGCTGGCGCTGCCAGCGGCGAAAGCCGTCTTCGTCACGCACCCAGCCGGCTTCCACCGCCCACTCCAGCCCTTGCGAATAGGTGAATCCCCCGACCGGCAGCGTGGCGCTCGCCAGTTGCAGCAGGCGCGGCAGGCGTAAGGCTGAGGGAGTCAAATCTTCCGCGCCGCAACGGATGTCGTCGTCGCGAATAAGTCGTGCTCCTTCATGCGCCATACTTTTAATGATGCGTATGGTGATGATGGCCGTGCGCGTGCGGCGCGGCGTGATAAGCCCCGCTTTCCGGTTCGAACGGCGCCATGACGACGCGAACCTGAAGCCCCAACTGGCGCACCATGTCGTCAAGCACATGGTCGTGATGATAGCGCACCAGTCCCTTTGCTATCTGCAACGGAACGTGCCGGTTGCCGAGGTGATAACACGCCTTGGCGAGCAGCAGCGGATCGGCGCATTCCGCCTGCGAGACCTGCTCTTGGGCGGCGATGATGCGCACAATTTCTTGCCCCGCGTCGTCGCCGAGCAGGTCGCCGCCGCGAATCAACTGACCGCGATCCAGCATCAGCCCCGCTTCCCGGCCGTCGTCCAGTGTGATTCTGGCGCGGCTTTTCAGCCGGGTCGCCAGATCCAGCGTGGCGGTGGCGGTCACCGACTCGGCCTGGTTCAGACGTTGTGTGAGTAGTTTCATCAACCTTCCTTAAAACAGAAAATAGCGCTGCGCCAGCGGCAGCTCGGTCGCAGGTTCGCAGGTCAGCCGTTCGCCATTGGCGCTGACCTCATAGGTTTGCGAATCGACCTGAATATCCGGCAGCGCGTCGTTGTGCACCATGTCGCTTTTCCGCACCGTGCGGCACTGGCGCGCCACGCCGATCAGGCTTTGCAGTCCTAATGCGCCGGCGACGTCGCGTTCGGCCGCCGCCTGGGAAAGAAACGTCATGCGTGTCTGATGACGCGCCGCGCCCAGCGCGCCGAACATCGGACGATAGTGCACCGGCTGCGGCGTGGGAATGGAGGCGTTGATGTCCCCCATCGGCGCGCTGGCGATCAGGCCGCCTTTGACGATCAACGCCGGCTTCACGCCGAAGAACGCCGGCGACCACAACACCAGATCCGCCAGTTTCCCTGCTTCGACCGAACCGACCTCGTGCGCGATGCCGTGGGTGATGGCCGGATTGATGGTGTACTTGGCGATGTAGCGCTTGACGCGAAAGTTGTCGTGGCGTTCACTGTCTTCCGGCAGCGTGCCGCGCTGCATCTTCATCTTGTGCGCCACCTGCCAGGTGCGCAGCACCACTTCGCCCACCCGGCCCATGGCCTGGGAATCGGACGAGGTCATGGAGAACGCGCCGATATCATGCAGGATGTCTTCGGCGGCGATGGTTTCCCGGCGAATACGCGACTCGGCGAACGCGATATCTTCCGGAATATTGGGATCGAGATGGTGGCAGACCATCAGCATGTCGAGGTGCTCATCCACGGTGTTGACGGTGTACGGCAGCGTGGGGTTGGTGGAGGACGGCAGTACGTTCGGGCGGGCGCAGGCGGTGATGATGTCCGGCGCATGGCCGCCGCCGGCGCCTTCGGTATGGAAGGTGTGGATCGCGCGGTCGCCGATGGCGCGCAGCGTATCTTCAACAAAACCGGCTTCGTTCAGCGTATCGGTGTGAATGGCGACCTGCACGTCCATCTCCTCCGCCACGCTCAGGCAGCAGTCGATCGCCGCCGGCGTCGATCCCCAGTCCTCATGCAGTTTTAAGCCGATAACGCCCGCCGCCACCTGTTCGCGCAGCGCGCCGGGGCTTGAGGTGTTGCCCTTGCCCAACAGGCCGATGTTGACGGGCAGCGCGTCGGCCGCCTGCAACATGCGCGCAATGTGCCAGGGACCGGGGGTGCAGGTGGTGGCGTTGGTGCCGGTCGCCGGACCGGTGCCGCCGCCGATCATGGTGGTCACTCCGGAAGTCAGCGCTTCCTCCGCCTGCTGCGGGCAGATGAAATGAATATGCGAATCAATGCCGCCCGCGGTAACGATCTTGCCTTCCGCCGCAATGATTTCCGTCGCCGCGCCGATGGGGATATCCACGCCGGGCTGAATGTCCGGGTTGCCCGCTTTGCCGATGGCCCGTATGCGGCCGTCTTTGACGCCGATATCCGCTTTTACGATGCCCCAATGGTCGATAATCAGCGCGTTGGTCAGCACCAGATCCATCGCTTCGTCCGCCAGCATCTGGCCTTGTCCCATGCCGTCGCGGATCACCTTGCCGCCGCCGAACTTCACCTCTTCGCCGTAGACGGTGAGATCCTGTTCCACTTCCACCCACAGCGCCGTATCGGCGAGCCGTACCCGATCGCCGGTTGTGGGACCGAATATATCGGCGTATGCCTGACGAGAAATGCTAGTCATCGTTTTGTCCATCCAGTTTGCCCATCACCTCTCCGCGCAGGCCAAATACCCGGCGCCGGCCGGCCAGTGCCACCAGCGCGACCTCCCGCGCCTGACCCGGTTCGAAACGCACGGCGGTGCCGGCCGCGATATCCAGCCGATAGCCGCGCGTGAGGGGGCGATCGAATACCAACGCGGGATTGACCTCATAAAAATGGTAGTGCGAGCCGATCTGGATCGGCCGGTCGCCGTGATTTTCCACCACGACGCTGATGCGCTCGCGCTCCGTATTCAACGCAATGCGGCCGTCGGCGACCTGTATTTCACCTGGGATCATGCGCGGCCTCACTCAATCGGATTGTGTACGGTGACGAGCTTGGTGCCGTCCGGAAAGGTGGCCTCCACCTGCACGTCGGTAATCAGATCGGCGATACCGTCCATCACCTGATCGCGCCTGAGGATATGCCTACCGAACTCCATCAGTTCGGCCACGCTTTTTCCATCGCGAGCGCCTTCCATAATGGCCGCGCCGATCAGCGCCACCGCTTCGGGATAATTGAGGCGCAGGCCGCGCGCCAGGCGGCGTTCGGCCACCAAGCCCGCGGTAAAAAGCAACATCTTGTCTTTTTCTCTGGGGGTGAGTTCCAAAATCGTCTCCTTTTCACGTAGACCATATTCTCGGCGGCAGCGGCGGCAACCCGACGACGGCGCTGCGCAGGCCGAACCAGAGCGCTTGCTGGAGTGATTGCATCTGCCGGTTGTCGCCGGCCAATATTCTGACGATCAGCAATCCGTCCAGCAGCGTGGCGCCGGCGGGCGCGGCGCTGGAAGCCAGCAGCTCACGCGCTTTTTCCAGCGTTTCCGGCCCGGCGGGCGTTATCAGCATGGTGCCGGTCAGCGCGTAACCGGCGATACAGTCGAGATCGCCGTCGAGGATCCACAACGTTTCATGCAGCGTCGGCACGCCGTTGCGCAGCACGCGCAGCCGTGTCTTCAACTCGCCGCTGGAAAAGCGTTCCCGCATCACCGGGCGGCCGAGACAGAAGGTTTCCCAGGCGATGAGCCGGGCATTTTCTTCAAGGTAAAAGCAGGTATCCACCCGCGCTCTGGCATCGGGAAAGACAATCGTGTCCTGCGGCAACCATTCAAGGCAACTGCCGGACGCCAGATGAAACCTTTGTTGCAGGTGCGAGGTTTCGCCCGCGCTGCGATAAAACTTGGTGGCGCCCGGCGTCGTGATCAGCGCCCGCGCATCCTGCTCCAGACGGATTTCCGTACTGAGCCGGTCGCCGCCCACCACGCCGCCCGGAGGGTGCAGCAGGTACACATGGCAGGTTTCCCCCTCGGGATAGAACGGCCGCTGAATCAGCAGCGGCCCGGTATGGCGGCGCTCGGCGACGACGGTGCGTCCCGGCTGGCGGCGTAATCCGAGGTAAAGCGACGCGCGCCAACCCGCCGAGGTTTCATCCGCCGTAACCGTATCGCCGTTGTCGCTGCTAACCATATAAATGCGCCTAACTTATTGTGAATACGTCATATCGACGTCTTCTCTTCTTCACCTTGCCGCCGTCTTTCTTTGTGACATGGCAAGAGAAACGATAAATAATATTTTTTTGTTATGTCAGCGGCGGAACATTGCGGCGTCCGTTCAATGTGTCGCGCCATGTATCCCCATAAACTGCCGGATGCGCTGTAGCGCCGGGTCTTGCCCGCCGGCGCGGATCGCAGCCGGAGACGCGTCCGCCTGAATGTCGCCGTCTTCCATCAGCACCACCCGATTGGAAATCGCCAGCGCGAAATCCATCTCATGGGTGACGATCAGCATGGTCATCCCCTCCCGTGCCAGAGAGCCAATCACCTTCAGCACGTCGCCCACCAGTTCCGGGTCGAGCGCCGATGTGGGCTCATCGAACAGCATGATGTCCGGCGACAACGCCAGGGCGCGGGCGATCGCCACACGCTGCTGCTGCCCGCCCGATAGCTGATGCGGGTATTTTTCCGCATGGGCCAGCAGCCCGACTTTATCCAGCAGGTAAAGCGCCTGCGCGCGCCGCGTGGTGGCGGCGTCTGGCTGACCGTGGTAACGCGGCGCCAGCATCACGTTTTGCAGAATGCTGTAGTGGGGAAACAGGTTGAAGTTCTGAAATACCATGCCGATGCGTCGGATGCCTTGCCGCGCGGCGTCGTTCTCCCTTGGGCCGCCCGCGACGATAAACGTTTCGCCGAACAGGATGATTTCGCCCCGATCGAGACTTTCCAGTCCGTTGACGGTGCGGATCAGCGAGGTTTTGCCTGACCCCGATGGGCCGATGATGCTGATCGCTTCACCGGGCGCGACCGTCAGATTGATGCCTTTAAGCACCTGATGCCGGCCGTAAGCCTTATGAATATTTCTCATCAGCAGCGCGTTAGGTTCGCCGGGACGCGCCGTCGGCTGACGGAATACCGGCGCGCTAGCCTGCCGCCGTAGTTCGGCCAATTCGCTTTCCTCCAGCGTGCCCGGCGTGCGGGTCTGAATGTTCACCCGCCGCTCCAGCCGCTGAAACAGCAGAGTGAACAGGGAGACAATCAGGATGTAGTACACCGCCACTGCGGCCAGCGTCTCCATCACCAGAAAATTTTCCGCGTACAGGCGTTGGCCGGTCATCAGCAGTTCCGGCAGGGAGATGACCGATACCAGCGAGGTTTGTTTGACGATGGTGACGAACTCGTTGACCAGCGCCGGAAGTGAAATTCGCAGCGCCTGCGGGATCACCACCAGCCGTTGTACGCCCAGGAAGCGGATGCCGAGCGCATGTCCGGCCTCATGTTGTCCTTTCGCCACGGAGATCAAACCGCCGCGGTGAATTTCGGACATGTAGGCGGTTTCCACCAGCACGGTGGCGACCAGCCCGGCGAAAAACGCGTTGCCGAGCACCACGCCGGTCGCCGGCAACATCTGCGGCAGGTTGTAGACGAATACTACCAGCACCAGCAGCGGCACGCTGCGAAACAGCCAGATATAAGCCTGACATGCGCCGCGCAGCCAAAAGGGACCGGACTGGCGGGCGCTGGCGACGATAAAGCCCAATATCAGGCTGATAAGCCAGGACAGAATGCTCAGCTCTACCACGGTGACGCTGGCTTGCCAGAACGCCCGCATGGAAAACAGAGAAAAAAAGTAGGTCCAGTCGAAAATCATGGCGGTAGTACAACTCCCTGAGAGTATGAAATCTGATGTCGTGCGTTAACGCGCGGCGGTGTCGGTGATGCCGTAAGGCCGGTATTTTTCCAGCAGGGCGGCATATTCGCCGTTGTCGCGGATCGTTTGCAGCGCGGTTTTCAACGCGTTCAATAACGCCTGATTGCCTTTTTTCACATAGATGCCAAGCGTCTGCGGATAGATGATCTGAGGCGAGGCTATCGTCGCCCGTCCGCGGCTGCGCTCGGCGAACATACGCGCGGCGCCCGCCATCTCAACCTGCGCCTGAATATGACCCGCCAGCAGCGCCTGTAATGTCTCCGGCGCGGTGGGGTATTCTTTGACGATAATGGGCTGTTTGCCGTAGGGCAGGCAGTAATCGGCGGAGAGTTGCCGTAGCTGTTTCACCCAAACGGAGCCCTGCTGCAAGCCGACGGTCAGGCCGCACAACGCTTTTTCATGTTCCGGCATTACCTTGGCGTCCTTGCGCGCCAGAATGTAGGCGCCGGTATCGGCGTAGGGAATGGCGTCCGCCTGCGCGGTGCGATCGGCGGTGACATACAGGGCGGATATCACCGCGTCGTGTTTGGCGGCGTTAAGCCCGAGGATCAGGCCGGAAAATTGCGTATCGGCGAGCGTCAACCGGGCGTTGAGGTGTTTACTGAGCAAGGCAGCAAGCTCGGCGTCAAAACCGACGACCTGCCCGTTCTGCCAGGATTCGAACGGCGGGTAGGCGACTTCGATGCCGACCTTGAACACGCCCGGCGCCAGGGTGGGAGCGACGGATGCGGCATGGGATGATGACAGTGCGCTTGCGCCCATCGTCAGTGAAAGCAGAACGGCTAAGCGCAGGCGGCGCGGAATAATGGATGACTTCATGGCGGTGCTCCCGTAAGTGTAAAATGTATGTCGATGTTTGACGCCGCCCCTATTCACAGCTCACGCCGGTCGGCCAGCGTAAAGCGTAAGGGCCGTGAACGGCCGGAGGCTCTGGAAATGCGCGCAGTAATGCCAGGTAGAGCAGTGTCGCCAGGCCGAGCGTAACCGGCAGGCTGACGTCGATACCGCCGGCTAGGTCGCCAAATGGGCCGACGAACTGCCCCGGAATGTTGACCAGGCTCAGCCCCGCTCCCGCGCTGGGGATCCAGGCGCCGAGTCCGCGCCAGTTCCAGCCATGGTGAAACCAGTAGCGGCCGCCGCGCTGGCCGCGTGTGAAAACTTGCAGGTCATCCGCATGGTAGAAACCCCGGCGCACAATCAGCCCGATGATCATGATCACTATCCATGGTGAGGTACAGGTGACGATCAGCACCGCGAAAGTGGAAACACTTTGCACCAGATTAAAGGCAAAGCGGCCGATGAAGATGAAAGTGATTGCGGCTACGCCGATGAGGAGCGTCGCCTGGGCGCGGCTGAGCAGGCGCGGGAATATGCTCGACATGTCGAGACCGGTGCCGTAGAGGGCGGTGGTGCCGGTGGACATGCCGCCAATGATGGCGATCAGGCATACCGGCAGGAAGAACCAGATCGGAGAGACGGCCAACAGTCCGCCGACGTAGTTGTTATCCGCCACGTACTGCGGCGCATGGGTCGCCACCACCGATGCCGTGCACAACCCAAATACGAACGGGATCAGCGTGGCCAACTGCGCGGCGAACACCGCCGTCATGATGCGGATCTTGGCGGTATGCCGCGGGATGTAGCGCGACCAGTCTCCCAGAAAGGCGCCGAATGAGATTGGGTTGCTCATGGTCAGCAGTATCGCGCCGATAAATGCGGCCCAGAATCCCGGTTCGCCCAACGCCAGGCTGCCGCTAAACCCGGGATCGAACGTGCCGCTAAAGGCGAATACGCCAAGCAGGAACATTAGGCTGGAGGCGAAGACGGCGATTTTGTTGACCCACAGCATGAAGCGAAAACCGTAGATGCACACGATCAGGACGAGCATGGCGAACATCCCGTAGGCCAGGCCCAGCGTGACGTCATTTTCCGCAACGCCCAGCAGGCGGTGGGCACCGCCGATAAGGGCGTCGCCCGAGCTCCAGACAGATAGGGAGAAAAACGCCACGGCGGTCAGCAGTGACAGGAAGGAACCTACAATACGGCCGTGGACGCCAAAATGTGCGCCGGAGGACACCGCGTTGTTGGTGCCGTTGAGCGCGCCGAAGATGCCCATCGGCGCCAGGATCAGCGCGCCAGTGACGACGCCGATGATTATAGCCAGGAAGCCTGCCTGGAAAGAGAGGCCGAAGAGAATAGGGAAACTGCCCAGCACCGAAGTGGCGAAAGTATTGGCGCCGCCAAACGTGAGACGGAAAAGATCCAGCGGCGAGGCATCGCGCCGATCGTCAGGTATCTGTTCGATGCCGAAGGTTTCGATGGTCATAGGAGAATGTGACATAATCGCCTCTGATAGCGTCAAGGTCCGCGCCGTATCGCGTGACGGACGGCTGATTTCAGGTACGGTCCGGCAAGTGCTCGTGGCAGGCTAGCCGGCCACGAGCACCTCTGCCTCCGCGCTCATCGTTGCGCCACTCCCGGCAGCACACACAGCATTTCATACAGCAGGTTGGCGCCCATTTGGGCGGTCATGCCGCTAATATCGTAGGGCGGCGAAACCTCCACCAGATCGCAGCCCACCAGATTAAGTCCCCGGCAGCCGCGCACAATCTCCAGCCCCTGCACCGAGGTCAGCCCGCCCACTTCAGGCGTGCCGGTGCCGGGCGCCCAGGCCGGATCGAGGCTATCGATATCGTAAGAAAGGTATACCGGGCCGTCGCCCATCCGGGCGCGTACTTCCTCCATCAACGGCGTCAGGCTGCGGTGCCAACACTGTTCGGCCGGGATCAGGCGAAATCCCTGATCGACGCCCCACTGGAAATCTTCGCTGGTGTAACCCTGGGCCCGCTGACCGATTTGCACCACGCGCCGGCAGTCCAGCAGTCCTTCTTCCACCGCCCGGCGGAACGTGGTGCCGTGGGCGATCTTTTCGCCGAACATCTCATCGTTGGTATCCGTATGCGCATCCACGTGGATCAGGCCGACCGGGCCGTGCTTCTTCGTTAACGCGCGCAGGATCGGCAGCGTGATGGTATGATCGCCGCCCAGCGTCAGCGGGATCAGCGGCCAGTCGTTGAGCGCGGTGTAGTAGTCTTCGATGATGTCCACCGATTTCAGCAGGCTGTAGGTGTTGATCGGCACATCGCCCAGATCGCCCACTTGCAGGGAGTCGAACGGCGCGGCGCCGGTCGCCATGTTGTAGGGGCGGATCATCACTGACTCACTGCGGATATGGCGCGGTCCGTAGCGGGTTCCGGCGCGCTGGGAGGCGCCTATATCCAGCGGAATGCCGATAAAGGCGGCATCCAGACCCTGCGGGCCGTCGCTGTAAGGCAGACGCATCATCGTGGCGCGTCCGGCGAAACGCGGCATTTCGTTGCCGCCCTGAGGTTGCGGATACTGTTTTTCCATTATCACTGTTTCCCACGTCGACTACGGCCGGATATGTGCCGGCCACGGATTAGTGGGAAAATAGTGCGGTAGACGATGGGCGGGAAAAAATAGCAGAATACAAAAAATCAGTTCAGTAATTTGAAAACTAACCGTCTCTCTTCCTTGCGGAAACAGTGTGATGTCCATTGGAAAACTGCCTAATCTGCGCTTGCTGCATATTTTCGCCACCGTGGCGAAACACCAGGGCTATGCCCGCGCCCAGCAGGAACTTAACTTGACGATTTCCGCCATCAGCAACTACATGAGCGAATTGGAAGAGAAGCTGGGATTCGTACTCTGCCGGCGCGGTCGGGGTGGTTTCGCGCTGACCCCAAAAGGGGAGGCGTTTTTGCAGCAGACGCTGTATCTAATGAACAATCTGGAAAATTTTGATCGCTATACCGCGACGCTACAGGGAGAACAGGGCGGGGTTTTGCGCCTTGGCGTGCTTGACGCCACGGTCACCGATCCGGTGCTCTCCATCGCCGACGCCATCGGCCGTTTCAGCGACCGGTTTCCTTTGGTGCACATCAACCTGCAAATCAAAAGCCCGCACGCGCTGCTGCAAGGCATTCTGGATAACGAACTGGATGTGGCGGTGGGCAATTTCCCGCTACAGGGCAACAGCGTGATCGCTCATCCGCTGTACCGAGAACAGCATTGGCTGTATTGCAGCGATCAACACGAGCTGTTCGACGTGGCGCATCCAAAAGCGGCGCATGTCGCCCAGATGCGAATGGTAACGCGCAGCTACTGGAGCTCGTCGGATTTGGGCAAGCGGGGCTTCAAGCAGAGCACCGCCACCGTGGAAAGTATGGAGGCGCAGCTGCTGTTGATCCTGTCGGGAAAATATATCGGCTATTTGCCCGAGCATTACGCGCTGCCCTGGGTGCAGAGGCGGCGGCTGCGCGCGCTGCTGCCCACCGACTATGGCTATCAGGCGCCGTTTTCGCTGATCTTCCGCCGCGGGCGCAGCAAAGAAGTATTGATTCGTGCGATACGCGACCTGCTGCGTTCGTCCTCCAAGGCGCAGCGCACCCGGCTATGATGATGAAAAGGAGGCTGGCGGCCGGTGTGTTTGATCGACAAAACCAAAGGTTTTTCAGACTGCTGACAAAGCCCCTAAATATACCTCTGTCATCCTTCACGGCCCCAGCGCGGTCATTCCCGCAGTAGTAGGCGGGAATCTCCTGCTGAAACCGTAAACAGCCATTGGCTGATTCCCGCCTACGCGGGAATGACGGGTTTGGGAAGGTTTGTCATCAACCTCCAAAACCAAAGGTTTTTCTGTCATGCTTATGCCGTTCGCGGCATGGCGTGCGTCAAAGCTGAATCGTTATTTTCGCGTTTCCGGCGACGCGGTGATGGTGAGTCGAACACTCTCCTTAATATGGTTTTTCAGGCCGATAATGTTCGTAATGCCTTAATTAATCGGTGATATTTAAATTTATTCTTAAATAGAATTTTCTCTCTCCGTATCATGCGTATTTTAATCAATGTGTGCTAAAACCTCCCTTGTATAACTTATTTGTATAATAGAAATACAAAATTTCGGTGCCGCCTCAGATATTTTCCGCTTAATTGTCTACGCTAAATAGGTGAATGCTGTTAAATGAATTATTTTGCACTGTAAATTATTTTTTTATGTAGTTATTTATTAGCGAGCATTTACAATTAATTGTTTTTATTGGTTTTGTTATGGGTTTCGATAAGCGGAAAATATAAGCGCATCACTATAGGTTGTTTATATAACATATTTATTTAATTCAAATGGTTAATCAGAGGATGAATACCATGCTGGAGTTTTCTGATGCGATTAATTCACTTATTTCCGGGCATTATGCTGACCCATTTTCTCTATTGGGCATGCACAAAACCTCACATGGAATCGAGGTGCGGGCATTATTACCTGATGCTCAGGCGGCGTGGGTGATAGAGGCCCATAACGGCCGTAAAGTGGCGCAATTGTCGCGTTATGATGAGCGCGGTTTTTTTTGCGCCGTGTTGCCGCGAAGAAAAAATTTGTTTCATTATCAGTTGGCTGTGACCTGGCAACAGGAAACCTATCTGATTGAGGATCCTTATCGGTTCGGCCCGCTGTTACAGGATCTGGATATCTGGCTATTGGCGGAAGGGACGCATTTACGCCCTTATGAGCGCCTGGGCGCGCATTTGGAAACGCTGGACGGCGTGGCCGGCACCCGCTTTTCCGTCTGGGCGCCGAATGCGCAGCGGGTTTCCGTCGTCGGCCAGTTCAATTTCTGGGACGGACGCCGCCACCCTATGCGTTTACGCAAAGAAAACGGTATCTGGGAGCTGTTTCTGCCCGCCGTAACGCAGGGCGAGTTATATAAATATGAGATGATCGACAGCCACGGCAACGTCCGCCTGAAAGCCGATCCTTACGCTTTCGAAGCGCAGATGCGTCCGGATACCGCTTCGCTGATTACCCCCCTGCCGGAGAAAGTGCCGCTTAATGAAGCGCGTCGTCAGGCTAACGCATTACAGGCGCCGATTTCCATTTATGAAGTTCATCTCGGCTCCTGGCGTAGACATACGGATAACAATTTCTGGCTCAGCTATCAGGAACTGGCGGAACAGCTTATCGCCTATATCAAGGAGATGGGGTTCACGCATATTGAGCTGATGCCCATCAATGAACACCCGTTTGACGGCAGTTGGGGCTATCAGCCGCTCGGTCTGTATGCGCCGACGCGCCGTTTCGGCACGCCGCAGGATTTCAGAAAATTTATCGACGCCTTTCATGAGGCGGGCATCAACGTCCTGCTGGACTGGGTGCCGGGGCATTTCCCCGGCGATGAGTATGGCCTGGCGCAGTTTGACGGCACGGCGCTGTATGAATATGCCGACCCGCGCGAAGGTTATCATCAGGACTGGAATACCCTGATCTACAACTATGGCCGTCATGAAGTCCGCAACTATTTGGCGGGAAATGCCCTGTTCTGGATGGAGCACTACGGTATCGACGGGCTGCGGGTGGATGCCGTCGCCTCGATGATTTACCGCGACTACAGCCGCAGGGAAGGCCAGTGGGTGCCGAATCACTATGGCGGCAGAGAGAATCTCGAAGCGATCGCTTTCCTGCGCTACACCAACCAGATGCTCGGCCATGCCGCCCCGGCCGCCATTACCGTGGCGGAAGAGTCGACCGACTATCCCGGCGTGACCCTTCCCCCGGACTGCAATGGGCTGGGATTCCATTACAAATGGAACATGGGCTGGATGCACGACACCCTGACCTATATGCAGCACGATCCGGTGCACCGCAAATACCACCATGATTTGCTGACGTTCGGCATGCTGTACGCCTACAGCGAAAACTTCGTCCTGCCGCTTTCTCACGATGAAGTGGTGCACGGCAAGCGCTCTCTGCTGGATCGGATGCCCGGCGACGCCTGGCAGAAATTCGCCAATCTGCGGGCTTACTACGGTTTTATGTGGGCCTATCCCGGTAAGAAATTGCTGTTTATGGGATGCGAATTCGCCCAGGGGCGCGAATGGAATTACGACGCCAGTCTGGATTGGCACCTGCTGGACGAGCCGGAAGGCTGGCATCGCGGCGTGCAACATCTGGTGCGCGATCTCAACCACTGCTATCGCCGGCAGCCGCCGCTCTACCAATTGGATTTCCAGCCGCAGGGATTCGAATGGCTGGTGGTGGATGACCGGGAAAACTCGGTGTTTGCTTTTGTGCGGCGCGATGAGCAGGGCAATGAAGTGCTGGTGGTCAGTAACTTTACCCCGGTTCCGCGTTATGGCTATCGCATCGGCATTAATCAGCCCGGCCGCTGGCGGGAAATCATCAACACCGACTCCCATTACTACCACGGCGGCAATTTGGGCAATGAAGGCCCGGTTCACAGCGAAGATATCGGTAGTCATCAGCGGCCGCAGTCGCTGGTGCTGACCATTCCTCCATTGGCGACGTTGTATTTGGCGAGGGAGGCATGAATGACGGTATTGCAGGCGGGCGGCCCGGCGCCGCTGGGGGCGAGCTTTGATGGCGAAGGCGTTAATTTCGCGCTGTTTTCGGCACAGGCGCAGCGGGTGGAACTCTGTCTGTTCGATGAGCGCCAGCAGGAGCAGCGGCTGGAATTAACCGCGCGCAGCGGCGATATCTGGCACGGCTATCTGCCCGGCGCCAGGCCGGGATTACGCTATGGCTTCCGCGTGGACGGCCCTTTTGAACCCGCGCAAGGCTTGCGCTTTAACCCGAATAAGCTGCTGCTGGATCCCTGCGCCCGCCAGTTGGACGGCTGGATCGTGGATGACGCCAGTCTGCAAGGCGGCGTCGAACAACGTGATGAGCGCGACAGCGCGGCGGTGATGGCCAAATGCGTCGTCACCGCCGAGGATTACGATTGGCAAGACGATCGCTATCCGCAAATTCCCTGGCATCAGACCGTGATTTATGAGGCCCACGTGCGCGGGTTGACCCAGCTTCACCCCGATATCCCGGCTGCGATGCGCGGCAGCTACGCGGCGCTGGGGCATCCGGTGATGATCGATTATTTGCAGCGCCTGGGGATTACCGCGCTGGAGCTGCTGCCCGTGCAGCAACACGCCGACGAACCCCGGCTTCAGCAGATGGGGCTGCGCAACTACTGGGGCTATAACGTGCTGCTGCCGTTTGCGGTGGATAACGGTCTGGCCTCCGGCGAGGATGCGCTGAACGAATTCCGGGATGCGGTAAAAGCGCTGCATCAGGCCGGTATTGAAGTCATTCTGGACGTGGTGTTTAACCACAGCGCCGAGCTGGATGTAGAAGGGCCGACGCTCTCTCTGCGCGGTATCGATAACCGCAGCTATTACTGGCTGGGCGAACAGGGCGAATACCACAACTGGACGGGCTGCGGCAACACGCTGCGCCTTGATCATCCGACGACGATCGATTGGGTGATCGGCTGCCTGCGCTTTTGGCGCGAAGTCTGCCACGTCGACGGTTTCCGTTTTGATCTGGCGACGGTGCTGGGGCGCACGCCGGATTTTAACCCGTCGGCGCCATTACTGATGGCGATGAAAAACGATCGGCTGCTTCAGGGATGCAAATTGATTGCCGAACCTTGGGATCTGGGCGCCGGCGGCTATCGACTGGGACAATTCCCGGCGCCGTTCGCCGAGTGGAGCGACCGCTATCGCGACGATATGCGCCGCTTCTGGCTGCACGGCGATATCCCGCTTGGCGTTTTCGCCCGCCGTTTCGCCGCCTCCAGCGACATCTTCCAGCATCACGATCGCCTGCCTTACGCCTCCGTCAACAAACTGACCGCCCATGACGGCTTCACCCTGCGCGATCTGGTGAGCTTTAACCATAAGCACAATCAGGCCAACGGTGAAAACAACCGCGACGGCGCCGACAACAATTACAGCCATAACCACGGCACGGAAGGGCTGGATGCCGATGAGGAGACGCAACGGCGCCGCCGCGCCAGCCAGCGGGCGCTGCTGACGACGCTGCTGCTCTCGCAGGGTACGCCCATGCTGCTGGCGGGAGACGAACACGGGCACAGTCAGCAGGGCAATAACAATGCCTATTGCCAGGATAACGAATTGACCTGGCTGCACTGGGATGAGGCCGATCGCGAGTTGGCGGCGTTTACCGCCGGGTTAATTCACCTGCGCCGCAGGATACCGGCGTTGCAGCAGGAAGGATGGTGGCGGGAGGACGACAGCGCCGTGCAATGGTTGGATAGAACCGGGCAGCCTTTGACGCCGCAGCAATGGGAACAGGGAGAACATCAGTTACAAGTTTTGTTTTCCGAGGGTTGGCTATTGTTGATTAACGCCAGCCCGCAGGCCGGGGATTTTAACCTGCCGTCAGGACAGTGGAAGGTTTCGCCGCCCTTCAATGAAGAAGATGACCGGATCGGCGATGGGGTATGGCAAGGGAATGCACAGGCTGTCTGTATCCTTACAAAATAAATAAGAAGGAGTGAGTCATGGTGAGTAATGACAAAAACGATCCCCTGATGTTGGCAAGACAATTGCCGTTGAAATCTGTGGCGTTAATTCTGGCGGGGGGCCGGGGAACCCGACTGAAAGATTTGACGGCGTTGCGGGCCAAGCCCGCCGTTCATTTCGGCGGTAAATTCCGCATTATCGATTTCGCCCTGTCCAACTGTCTCAATTCCGGTATCCGGCGCATCGGGGTGATTACCCAGTATCAGTCGCATACGCTGGTGCAGCATATTCAGCGCGGCTGGTCTTTCCTGAATGTGGAAATGAACGAGTTTATCGATCTGCTGCCCGCGCAGCAGCGAAATTCGACCGAACACTGGTATCGCGGCACCGCCGATGCGGTCTGTCAGAACCTGGATATCATTCGCCGCTACCGGGCTGAATACGTGGTGATACTGGCCGGCGATCATATCTACAAGATGGATTACTCGCGCATGCTGATCGACCACGTCGAGAAAGGGGCGGAGTGCACCGTGGCCTGCCTGCCGGTACCGCTAAAAGAGGCCAGCGCTTTTGGCGTGATGAGCGTCGATAAGCAGCACCGGGTCCTCGACTTCGCGGAAAAACCGGCGCAGCCGATAGCGATGCCGGATAACCCGGATATGGCGCTGGCGAGCATGGGAATCTACGTTTTTAACGCGGACTACCTGTACCGCTTGTTGGAAGAAGATGTCTGCTTGACGGAGTCCAACCATGATTTCGGCCAGGATTTGATCCCCAAAATCGTCGCGCAGCGTTCCGCCTGGGCGCATCCCTTTACGCTGTCCTGCGTCACGTCGGGCGATAGCGACCGCCCTTACTGGCGGGATGTCGGCACGCTGGAAGCCTATTGGCAGGCGAATCTTGATCTGGCGTCCGTGACGCCGGAACTGGATATGTATGACCGTACCTGGCCGATTCGCTCAGCGATTGAGTCACTGCCGCCGGCCAAATTCGTGCAGGACCATTCCGGCAGCCACGGCATGACCATGAACTCGCTGGTTTCCGGCGGCAGCATTATTTCCGGTTCGGTGGTGACCAACTCGGTGTTGTTTCCCCGCGTGCGGGTTAATTCGTTTTGCAATATCGATTCAACGGTGCTGTTGCCGGACGTCACCGTCGGGCGATCCTGCCGTTTACGCCGCTGCGTCATCGACCGCGCCTGCCAACTCCCGGACGGCACGATCATCGGCGAGAACGCGGAAGAGGACAGCCGCCGGTTTTATCGATCGGAAGAAGGGATCGTGTTGGTGACGAGGGCCATGCTGGAAACGAGGTAATCGGAAAATCAGACTGGCGACACCCGGTTGTCATCCTCGCCGTGGTCTTGGGAATACGACCACCGCCATCCTCGCGGGAATGGCGGGTAACAAGAGGTAATGACGTTGGAACAATACAGGAGTGAGAATGCAGGTATTACATGTTTGTTCAGAGTTGTTTCCGTTATTGAAAACCGGGGGGTTGGCGGATGTTACCGGGGCGTTGCCCGCAGCGCAGATTCAGGCCGGAATGGATGTTCGGGTCATGTTGCCTGCGTTTCCCGATCTGAAAAAAGGCATTACCACGCAGGTCGTGCGTGAGCTGGACACTTTCGCCGGGCATGTCACCCTGTTGTACGGCCATTTTAACGGCGTCGGTATTTATCTGATTGACGCGCCGACGCTGTACCAGCGCGCGGGCAGTCCTTATCACAACCCCGGACTGTACGCCTATGCGGACAACTATCTGCGCTTTGCGCTGCTGGGCTGGATGGGCTGTGAATTGGCCTGCGGACTAGACCCTTTCTGGCGGCCGGATATCGTGCATGCCCATGACTGGCATGCCGGATTGACGTGCGCCTATCTGGCCGCACGCGGCCGACCGGCAAAATCCGTATTTACCGTCCATAATTTAGCCTATCAGGGGTTGTTCGACGCCCGGCATATGGCCGAGCTGCAACTGCCGCCCGATTTCTTCCAGATCTATGGGGTGGAGTTTCACGGACAGATTTCCTACCTCAAAGCGGGGCTGTATTACGCCGATCATGCCACGACGGTCAGTCCGACCTATGCGCATGAGATCACGCTGCCGGCATACGGTTATGGTATGGAGGGGCTATTAAAAAGCCTTGAAGAGGAAGGGCGTTTATCCGGCATTCTCAACGGCGTTGATGACGCCATCTGGAATCCGGCGCACGATCCCTTACTCACCAGCCACTACAACCGGGATGTGCTGGCGAACAAGGCGGAGAACAAGCGGCATCTGCAAACGGCGATGGGGCTCAAGGTGAATGACAAGGTGCCGGTGTTCGCCATCGTCAGCCGTCTTACCAGCCAGAAGGGACTGGATGTCGCGCTGAGCGCGGTGCCTGATTTGCTGGATCAGGGCGGGCAACTGGTGGTGCTGGGCGCGGGAGACGCGCAATTGCAGGAAGGATTTCTGGCCGCCGCGGCAAAGTATCACGGTCAGGTCGGGGTGCAGATTGGCTATCACGAGGCATTCTCCCACCGCATTATCGGCGGTGCGGATATCATTATGGTGCCCAGTCGGTTTGAACCCTGTGGGTTAACGCAGCTCTACGGGCTGAAATATGGAACCTTACCGCTGGTGCGCCGCACCGGCGGACTGGCGGACACGGTCGCAGATTGCTCGCTGGAAAATCTGGCGGACGGTCTGGCGAGTGGTTTTGTGTTTAACGATTGCAACGTTGGATCGCTATCCCGGGCCATTCGCCGTGTCTTTGTCCTGTGGGCCCGCCCGACGCTCTGGCGTTATGTGCAGCGTCAGGCGATGGCTATGGATTTCAGTTGGCAGGTCGCCGCACAGGCTTATCGTGCGCTGTATCAACGCTTGTCGTAACACTCACTGGGGAATGAATGCTATGAACACGCCGTTTACCTATATGTCGCCTACGCTCAGTGTGGAAGCGCTGAAACACTCCATTGCCTACAAGCTGATGTTCGCCGTGGGTAAAGACCCGGCGATCGCCACTCAGCATGACTGGCTGAACGCCACGCTGCTGGCGGTGCGTGATCGCATGGTCGAACGCTGGCTGCGCTCTAACCGGGCGCAGCTATCGCAGGATGTGCGTCAAGTTTATTACCTGTCCATGGAGTTCCTGTTGGGGCGTACGCTGTCGAATGCGTTGCTGGCGATGGGGCTGTATGACGATTTGAACGCGGCGCTGGACGGCATGGGGCTGGAGCTTGACGATCTCCTCCAGGAGGAGAACGACCCTGGTCTGGGCAACGGCGGCCTGGGGCGGCTGGCGGCCTGTTTCCTGGATTCGTTGGCCACCATGGCGCTGCCGGGGCGCGGCTATGGCATCCGCTATGAATACGGTATGTTTAAGCAAAATATCGTCAACGGGCAGCAGGCCGAATCGCCGGATTACTGGCTGGAGTACGGCAACGCGTGGGAGTTCCCTCGCCACAGCACGCGTTATAAAGTGCGCTTTGGCGGGCGTATCCAGCAGGAAGGCGCCAAAGTCCGCTGGCTGGAAACCGAAGAGGTTATCGCCTGCGCCTATGATCAGATCATTCCCGGCTTTGATACGGACGCGACGAACACCCTGCGGCTGTGGAGCGCGCAGGCCAGTAATGAAATCAATCTGGGCAAGTTTAATCAGGGCGACTATTTCGCCGCGGTTGAAGATAAAAACCATTCGGAAAACGTATCCAGGGTACTTTATCCGGATGATTCAACCTATTCGGGGCGCGAGCTGCGCCTGCGGCAAGAGTATTTTCTGGTCTCCGCCACGGTGCAGGACATCCTTAACCGCCACTGGCTGATGCATAAAACCTATGACAATCTGGCGGAAAAGTTTGCCATCCACCTGAATGATACCCACCCGGTACTGGCGATCCCCGAACTGATGCGCCTGCTGATTGATGAGCATAAGTTCAAGTGGCAGGCTGCCTGGGATATCGTCACGAAAGTGTTTTCCTACACCAACCACACGCTGATGCAGGAGGCGCTGGAAACCTGGCCGGTGGATATGCTGGGTAAGATCCTGCCGCGTCACTTGCAGCTGATCTTCGAGATTAACGAACACTTTCTGGCGTTTGTACAGAAGCAGTTCCCCGGCGACAACGATCTGCTGGCGCGGGTTTCCATTATTGAGGAGACCAACGGACGCCGGGTTCGTATGGCCTGGCTGGCGGTGGTGGCCAGCCATAAGGTAAACGGGGTGTCGGAGCTGCATTCAGACCTGATGGTGCAGTCGCTGTTTGCCGACTTCGCCAGCCTGTTCCCCAACCGCTTCTGCAATAAGACCAATGGCGTCACGCCCAGACGCTGGCTGGCGCTGGCGAATCGCCCGCTTGCCGGCGTGCTGGACGATGCCATCGGGCAGACCTGGCGTACCGATCTGAGCCAGCTTGGCGAACTGAAGCCGCATATTGACTATCCGGCGTTCGTGCAGCGGATCCGTCAGGCCAAACTGAAAAACAAAGAGTGTCTGGCCGACTATATCGCGGAGAATCTGAATATCGTCGTCAATCCCAACGCGCTGTTTGACGTGCAAATCAAACGTATTCACGAATACAAACGCCAGTTGTTGAATGTATTGCACATCATCACGCGCTATAACCGTATCAAAGACGATCCCTCGCTTGAATGCGTGCCGCGGGTGGCGATCTTCGCGGGGAAAGCCGCATCGGCCTACTACATGGCCAAACATATTATCAACCTGATCAATGACGTGGCGAAGGTGATCAACAACGATCCCGCCGTCAACGATCGGTTGAAAGTGGTATTTATTCCGAACTATGGCGTCAGCCTGGCGCAGCTTATTATTCCGGCGGCGGACCTTTCCGAACAGATCTCGCTGGCGGGAACGGAAGCCTCAGGCACCAGCAACATGAAATTTGCGCTGAACGGCGCGTTGACCATCGGGACGTTGGACGGCGCGAATGTTGAAATGCTGGAGTATATCGGCGACGAAAACATGTTTATCTTCGGCAACACCGCCGATCAGGTGGAAGCGCTGCGTAAAAACGGTTACAACCCGCGTGAATATTACGATAAGGATGACGAATTGCACCGGGTGCTCACGCAAATCGCGACCGGCGTTTTCAGCCCGGATGACAGCAGACGCTACAGCGATTTGTTTGATTCGCTGGTGAATTTTGGCGATTACTACCAATTGCTGGCTGACTACCGCAGCTATGTCGACACGCAGGACCGGGTGGATGACTTGTTCCGCAACGAGGACGAATGGACGCGCTGCGCCGCGCATAACATCGCCAGTATGGGTTACTTCTCTTCCGACCGGACCATCAGCGAGTATGCGCAGGAAATCTGGAATATAAAACCAATAAGACTTTGATATTTATTGTTTTAACAACAGCGCCGCAGCAAGGCAATCTGGCTGCGGCGCTTTTCGCTAGCGGCGGGAAAGTGGAATAATAATGGCTTTCAGGCTGCCCCTGCCGGCCGCCGCTTAATCACACGCTTCCAATTCACATACGGCGTTAAGCCGGTATTTCACCCCCGCAGTGATGCCATTTTCGCCCTCGTAAACCACCAGAAAGCGTGTGCGGACGCCGTCGTGATAGCTCAATGCGGCGCAGCCGCCTTTACCCAGCACCAGCATGTTAACGCGGCCTGACGAGGTCACCACGGAATTTTCACCCGTTACCGTGATTGACACGTTGTCGCCTGTATTGGCGATACGGCCCCCCTGCGCGCAAAGGCCGATCTTGCACATATCCCCTGCGTTGGCGATTTTCATTGATTCGCCCACGCCGCTGATATAGCTGCGCATACCGCTGTTGGCGATATGAGCGCCGCGGCCCGCCGCGCTGATTTTGGCGGAGTTTCCGCTGTTGCTGATGCGCGCCCGGCCGCCCAAGCTGCCGATGCGGCAGTGCTGGCCGGCATTGCTGATCTTGGCGGCAAAGCCGGAACTGACCAGTTGGCAGGCGTAGCCGATGCTGGCGATGCCGCTGTTTTCGCCGCTATTGCCGATAAAGTTATAGGTGCCGGACAGGGCGATTTTACTTTGCAGGCCGACGCAGCCGATATCCAGCGCATGGTCGCCGGTGGCCAACTGCGCCTCATAAGGTTCCGGCGTATGTTTTACCGCGCGATCGCGGGGCGTGACCTGGATGACCCCGGCGTTACCGGCGGTCAGGTGGTCGATCATCGCCTGCGTGGCGCGGGTTTCCTGCTGGATGAATTGTGATGAAGCGAAGCCCAGCGAGTAGCCGTACTCCGCCAGGCTTTCCAGCCATTCGGCATACCCGTCGCGCATCAGGGCATGATGAATCTCTTGATACTCGCCGCCCTGCGGGAAACGGCGCAGGAACCAGCGATAAATCTGCGGGCTGACCTGTAATGCATGTAACTGCTGCCTGGTAATTTTGTTCATTCTCGCCTGCTGCCCCGCGTTGCTTAATTTTGCGCCTTAGTGGCGATGGTAACCATCAATCATGCAGCGGAATGTCTGGGCCGGAGTCCGCCCGGTGGTACACAGATAGATATGTCCGCAGAGGAAGAACAGGCTCATTACGGCCAATATCAGATGCAGCGGCAATAGCCAGGCTTTGATCAGCACGAAATCGGCCGGGATCCACAGCGGATTACATAAGAGCACCCCTGTCGCCAGCAGCGCGGGCAGCAGCGCATACATCACGCCGAAATAGGCCGCCTGTTGTAATGGATTAAATTTAGCGCGCGGCGTGGCCGGGAACGGGTGATCTTCCCCTTTGATAATGCCGTATAGGTAAAAACGAACCTGCAGAAAGGCCCGCTGTCCCCAGCTTTTACGGTCAATGAGGTAATGATGGCCGTTGCCGCCGAACGCATTGATCAGGACAAAGGCGGCCCAACTGATTAACAACAGGTATCCGCACAGCTTATGCAGCGCCACCAGCATCACGGTATCGTCGACCGAGCCAATGGCAAAATGATTCAGCAACCCGCTGACCAGCAGCAGAATAAACAGCGTCGCGTTGCTCCAGTGCCATAAGCGGATAGCCCGTGAATACAGATACACTTTTTCTTCATGCGCCTGGGCGCGCGGCGGCGCGAGTTTATAACGCAATAGCCCATGCAGCGTTAATACGCCCAGCATGCCGGCAAACAACACTCCTGCCAGAATAAGCCATACCGGCCAAAAGTCTGGCGTATAGATATAAACATATTGATAAAGCTGCGCCTGGAACAGCTCGGCATTCGGCATAATATTCATATAGTCACCTTTTCGATATCGTGCGGACCGGGGCGGCGATAAATCCGCGGCTTACCGACATCGGGCAGTTGGTATTGGTAATATTCATGCGTTTTCAGCCAGGTCTGAACCGGTTCGCTCTCCTCGGGCCCGAAAATAAGCGCATCCTGCGGACAGGCGCTGACGCAGATGGGCGGAAAACCTTTTTGCAGCCGCGATTCCAGACAAAAATCGCATTTATCGGCCACGCGGGTGGTCGGATTGAGGTAGCGCACCTGGTAGGGGCAGGCCGATATACAGTAGCTGCAGCCGATGCATTTCGCCTTATCCACCCGGACAATGCCGTTGCTGTCGTCCCGGTAAGATGAACCGGTCGGGCATACGTCGATGCAGGGCGCATCTTCACACTGTTGGCAGGAATGGCGGAAAAAGTGATAGGTGTTGCCCTCTTCGGGGGGCGTCATCGCAATATGCGCGATGCTCATTCTCGCCGCCCCGACCGGGACTTTGTTCACTTTGTGGCAGGCCACGGTGCAAATATTGCAACCGTTGCAGCGTACTTCATCATGGATCATGGCGTAGCGCACGGGTTTGTTTTTATCCGTTGCGCCGAAAACGGAGAAGAGTGGTGCGCTAAAAAACATCACCGACCCCATGCCGAGGACAAATTTGCGGCGTGAGCATGTCATCTGCCTTGCCTCCCAGAAAATGAGTCGTTCAAAGTCGGTTTCATCCACGGCGTCAACGCGCGCTTTTCCATCCGCGCTTTCGTGGGGCGGGTCGCCGCGGCGCGATGCGGGTTTTCTTGTCGTCGTTTGTCGAGGGGCGAAAGGTTAAGGATTTTCATACTGTTCAACCTCTATCCACTCACAGAGCCCCTTCGCCTTGCCGTAGCTCATGAAATGCTCGCTGAACAAATAGGGCTCGCCGTTAGAGGCCGCGATGATGCGGATATCCTGAAATTCATCGGACTGTTCGAAAAAGCGCAGCGCGCCGTCAATCTTCTCCTGATCGAAAGAGTAGGGCGGAAAACTCAGCATTTGCACCTTGTAGGGCCGTGGATAGGTTTGGCACTCGAAACGCACGGTGTCTGCAATGGTTTTACAGACGTTCTGCTCATGCGTGAAAACCAGAATCCGGGCATAGTTATGGCTCATGCTGCGGTCGGAGTAGTAATACCGCTCTTCGCCGTTGTTGATGGAGAGAATATCCGCGCAGGCCTCGCTGGCGTTGATCTGCTCAAACAGCTGGCCGACGCTCTGGGCGTCCAGAGAATAGGGCGCTTCCTGAAAACACCTTATGTCGACCAGTTCACCCGCCGCCGAACGCTGGCGGATATCGTCCGCCACGGCTAAAAACGGCGCTTTCTGTTCGGCGGCATTGTCTGCTTCGCCGCCGTCATCCACGACCCGATCCGGGTGGGACAACGGCAGCAGCAGCCGTCTTTTGCTTAGGTCCGGCGGGGAATCATGGCGCTCTTCCCGCTCGTCCGGTTCTGATGTCATTGGGGGTGTCGTATTCATCATCAATTTCGCTATGCCGGGAGCAAATTCCGTGAAGCCAGATCGTCGGCAACGTCCTCCATATCCAGCCGGATTAACGTCTCCCTGGTGGGACAGCCCAGATCGGGATCCCAACCCATCGCCGTATAGAACATGGTCAGGGATTTTTGCATGTCCTCACGATCCATCTTGTCCGTCCCTTCGTTAAACACTTCGATATCCGGATCCTTATCGAATACCCACGAACAGATTTCGTCGTGTTCGTGACGCATATCTTTGGTATTCATCAATTTCACGGTGTAGGCCCGGTGCAGCGTGAAGATGCGTTCGGCGGCCAGATCCAGGCTCTCCTCGGTGGTGGCTTCGCCGGTCACCGCCGCGAAGAATTTGGCTTCCAGCGCCAGATCGCCGCGATAGTTACGGCTCTTCAGCGGGGAAACGGTCATCGGCCAGACCCAGTTGCATAGCGTCACGGCGTCGTGCAGACAGCATTTGAGGATCGTCCATTTGGTGTATTTGATTTTGTACGGATTAATGGGGGTATAGTTTTTGGTTTCGTCATAGGCGTCCGGCGAGCCGAACAGTTCGGCGGCGACCTCTTTTTGCAGTTTTAACGGCAGTCCGCTGCCGATGTAGTTAATGTGGGTGTGGGTCATGGCGTCGCGGTTGAACATGCAGTTAACGAGCGAGCCGACCTGGGCCGACGCCTCGTTGGCATGGTGAACCGGAAAGCCCATCGGCGACCACAGTTTGTTTTTGACGTCGGCCCAGTACGCCTCGCCCAGATCCCATCTTTGCGCCAACAGAAAAGAGCCGTCCGCCAGATGGCTGATTTCGCCTTGCCGGTGCGCCAGACGCAGGTAGAGATCCTTAATAAACGCCGGGTCGCCCGCTTCCAGCAGATGCCAGGGGATATCGGCGTATTCATCCGCAGGCAGTACGCGTTTGAAGACGTCATGCGAATAGCAGTAAACAAAATCGCGCTGTAGCTGGGCGTAGTTGCACCACAGCCCCATATCGTCAAACACGTTTAATGCGACGAAATTGGCAATGACCCTGCCATCTCCTTTTTCCTCAAAGTCTTTGGGGCCGTGCGGAAACATCGAGCTATGCGCGGTCTGGGCGACGCAGGTGTTGCCGCCGGTGGTCGGCACGCCGTACTCGCTGGCCTGCGGCACTTTCAACTGCGCCGAACAGCGGATCGGACACGAGTGGCAGCCGCCCATTTTTACGGTGTACTTTTCCGCGGCCGGCCCCAGATCGAAGACCGACTTCATGGTACGGAACCCGACGGTATTCTGGTCGCCGGGCGGGATGTCGCCGGTTTCAATCGGACCGCCCTCCGCGGCTTTCCAGTACAACCCTTTGCGGGCCGTCCAGCGCGATCGCGGGGCTGAATATTCGGCCCAGGCCTGCGGAGTGCTCGGTACCACGTGGTTATTGTTCGCGCCGATAAGCTGGGTCATCATGTAATCGTTCAGGGTTTTAAGCGTTTCCCGATTCGCGACGTTGACGCCCCTGGTGCCGATGACGGAAATGGCCTTCAGGTTTTTGGCGCCGAGTACGGCGCCGGTGCCCGCGCCGCCGCTATGATTACGGCTATTCAGAATGCCGGACAGCGGCACCAGATTCTCGCCTGCCGGACCGATGGCGGCGACGCAGGCTTCCACATTGGTGGTGCGGCAGATTTCTTCGGTGGTGGCGCGGGTGCCTTTTCCCCACAGGAAGGCGGCGTTTTCAATACTGACTTGGTCATCCTGAATGTTAATCCACACCGGCGCCGGCGCTTTCCCTTCAATAATAATGGCGTCGTAACCGGCGTATTTCATATAGGCGGCGAAAAATCCGCCCATGTGCGCGTCGACAACTAAATTGCCGCGGGTAAACGTCGATAACGTGGTGATATTAACGCGGGAACTACAGGGCGCGCCGGAGCCGGTTAACGGCCCGACGGCAAAGATGACTTTATTGGCCTCGTCAAAAGGTTTGGTTCCTGGCGCGACTTCGTCGTACATGATTTTATAACCAAATCCCATTCCACCAATAAATTTTTTATATTTGCTGGAATCTTCTTTGGTAATGGCGCCAGAGCTCAAGTTGATGCGTAATATATTACCTGTCCAACCGTTGATCATAATTTATTTTCCTGAGTGTGAAGCACCGCCATGGATAGAAATAAATCTGGAGATTCAGACCGTAATCTCCTTCCAGTCGATGATACTCAATGCACCTGTCGGGCAAGCGGTGACGCATTCGCCACATAAATTGCACTTGCCGGATTTTTTAATCTGCGGATTTACCGTCGCCATCATCCACGGGCAGGCGGTGGTACAGGCGGAACAGCCAATACAGCGCTTGTCGTCCACCGTAATACAGCCTTGTTCTTCGTTATAGGCGATGACTTTTATCGGGCAGACTTTCATACATTCGGGATCTTTACATTGCCGACAGGTATCGGTGGTAAAATTAAGATCGCCATACAGCCCGCCCCCGGAGCCAATGCCGCTATCGCCGTAATAAAAGTGACGATGGATTTTCACCCGTGAGAAGAAGGATCCGACGCTGCCGTCGTTATAGGTGGTACAGGCGATTTCGCAGCGGTGGCAGCCGGTGCATCGGGCTCTTTTGGTCACCAGTACGCCCTTCGGCGTGGTGGTCAGCCCGACATTGCCGTTGTTAATATCTTCCTGTCTGCATCCCAATAGGGAGAGCAGTGCCGGTGCGATAGTGATTCCCGCCAGACCTTTGCCTGAAATACGCAGGAATTCGAGCCTTGTTAACCCCAGATCCAGTAAAGGATGTTCAACCTGATTAGGCATTTAATTTTTGTCCCCCGCATATCTCAATATCCCTTTTATCTTTCAAGCCGCAGGCGTACCGCTTTTCAGCCTATTGAAAGCGATTGGGAGTAAATGAGCGTGAAATAAATCCATTGCAAATTTCAAAGAAAAATTTGGCGGAAAGTAAAATAATAATCTTAATAAATTCGTTATATAATAAAGTAAATAACGGGTGATGTTTCTCTGTTAATTCCGCCACAACGCTTTATCAATTTGCGACTGATTTAATGTTTCTCGGCGCATATAATGGCCTGAAATACTTCAGAAATGGCGACTTTATTTCATAACAGGTCACGGTTTTTATTGTAGGCCATTTTTACGCACGCCATTTAGCCATAATCATAATGTGGTTATTATATTTTTTATTCTGTGATTAATGTCTTATAAACCGGCTGTTCTGCATATTTTTATAGTTATTGATTCTTATTCTTATTTGATAATTCAGAATCTATTAATGATTAGCTTTTATTAAGAGTAAATAAGATGATTTCTCGTTAAGAGCGAAATAAACAGTGAATAGTTTAATGGCGATTATTCGTTTATTATTTTGTGAATAATTAATATATCAGTAACAAATGTATCATTCCGGCGCTATTGCGTGTGCAATTATTTGATTCGCATCATAATAGGGAAAATAAGAGAATGAATTAAAAATGATGTGGCTACGCTTGTGGCTGTGAAAGGGGATTTAACGCGCGATTTTTTAACCTTACGAGTGGCGGCTGGCGTGATGTAATGCTTACAACGGTGCGGAGCGTTTGGCAAAGTGCAAACGCTCCGCGAGGGAAATTAACTGACTTCGGCTACCTGATGGTGGTATGTATCCAGCCACGCGCTGATGCGCTGCCGCTGCGCCTCAGTTAACCACATCCCCAATTTCGTGCGCCGCCAAATGACGTCGTCCAATGTGACGGCCCACTCTTTCTCGACCAGATAGCGAAGTTCGGCTTCATACAGATCGTGACCGAAATGTTCGCCCAGATCGCTGAGTCCTTGGACATTCGCCAGAATCAGCTCGCTGTGTGATCCGTATGTCCGGCTATAGCGCCGCGCCAGCGCTTCCGGCAGATTGAAACGGCGGCGCAGGGCGGCGGCATAGTCATCGCGCGTGCCGGAGATATCCCCGCCGGGCAGCACGGCGTCTTTGGTCCAGGCCTTGCCTGCCTGAGGGTAGTATTTTTCCAGCTTATCCAGCGCATGTTCCGCCAGTTTGCGATAGGTGGTCAGTTTGCCCCCGAACACGGATAACAGCGGAGCCTGACCCTGTTCATCGTCCACCGACAGCGTGTAATCGCGGGTAATGGCCTGCGGCGAATCGGATTCATCGTCGCACAGCGGCCGCACCCCGGAATAGGTCCAGACGATGTCATCTCGGGTGAGCGGTTGTTTAAAGTGATCGTTATAAACGTCCAACAGGTAGTCAATCTCGCCATCGTCGATTTTCACGCTATGCGGATCGCCGTGATATTCCACATCGGTGGTGCCGATGATCGAAAACTCATCCTGCCAGGGGATCACAAACACAATGCGATGATCTTTATTTTGCAGAATATATGCCTGAGGCTGATCGTGCACCTTGGGCACCACAATATGGCTGCCTTTGATCAGGCGGATCCCATAAGGCGATTTCAGTTTTAAGCCATCATCAAAGAACTGTCTTACCCACGGACCGGTTGCGTTCACCAGGCCTTTGGCGCGCCAGGTGAGCGTTTCGCCGCTGCGTTCGTCGACGGCCTCAACCACCCACAGACCTTGTTCGCGCCGGGCGCTGACAACCTTGGTGCGGGTGCGCACTTCCCCACCGCGCTTGATGACTTCCTGTGCATTCAACACCACCAAACGCGCATCGTCTACCCAGCAGTCCGAATACTCAAAACCTTGAGTCAGCTCTGGTTTTAATACCGATCCGGCACCGAATTTCACGCTTTTACTGGCGGGCAGGCTGACGCGTTTCCCAATGTGGTCATACATGAACAAGCCGATACGAATCATCCATGCCGGACGCAGGTGCGGCTGATGCGGTAAACGAAAACGCATGGGGAAAATGATATGGGGCGCCATTTTCAGCAGCGTTTCACGTTCGGATAGCGCTTCGCTGACCAGGCGGAACTCGTAATGTTCCAGATAGCGTAAGCCGCCATGGATCAATTTAGAACTGGCGGAGGAGGTGGCGCAGGCCAGATCCTGCGCTTCCAGCAGCAGAACGGATAATCCTCGACCGGCTGCATCCGCGGCGATACCTGCACCGTTAATGCCGCCACCGATCACAATCAGATCTTTGGTTTCCACGTTTTCCCTCCACCGTTAAATAAAATAGAAAAATGTTCGTTTTCGCGCATTATAATAATCGCAAACAAACAAGTTAGCCAACGATTAACCAAATAAAAACATTTATGCGTGATGAAAGTAACATTTTGCTGATAGTTGTCACATTAAATGGAGGGGTATTGCTGCGGCGCCAGAGGGGATGTTAAGCACTCAGAGGGGGATTGCGTGCGCGGTAGACTCCGCTCGAAATATCAGAATGTTCGACACACCCGACACAGAGGACGTTCGTCTATGCCGGGCGTGGCGCTATACTTGGCTACGCGTTACCGCTGCCCGTAATACGCATTGGGACCATGCTTGCGGCTGAAGTGCTTGTTCATCAGATAACCGTCGATCGAATGCAGGCGCGGATTAATCGAACGGGCAATCCATGCCATTTTGGCCACCTCTTCCATCACTACCGCGTTGTGGACCGCTTCGTCGGCATCTTTTCCCCAGCAGAACGGCCCGTGCTGATAGACGATGATCCCCGGGGTGTGCAGCGGATTGCCGTCGCCGAGCGTTTCAGCAATCACGACGCCGGTATTTTTTTCATATTCCGTGTCCACTTCCTGCGCAGTTAGCGGCCGGGTACAGGGAATATCGCCATAAAAGTAGTCGGCGTGGGTAGTGCCCAGCGCCGGGATCGCCAGTCCGGCCTGCGCCCAGGCGGTCGCATGGGTGGAATGGGTATGAACGATCCCGCCTATTTGCGGATAGCGGCGATACAGCTCCAGATGGGTGGCGGTATCGGAAGAGGGGCGGTAGCCGCCTTCCACCACCGCTCCCCGCATATCCACCACCACCATATCGTCCGGCTGCATGATTTCGTAAGCCACTCCGCTGGGCTTGATAACGATGACCTGGCGCTGCCGGTCGATGGCGCTGACGTTGCCCCAGGTATAAGTCACCAGACCGTGGCGCGGCAATGCCATATTCGCATCAAAGACCTGTTGTTTTAGCTGCTGTATCATACGGCTTCCTCCACCAGCAAACCGGCCTGGGCCATCTGTTGCTTAACCCAGTCGCGCGCGGCGGCGATCTCTTTGAGCGGATCGGGCGACGTTTCACTCCACATTTCGATCAGGTAAGGGCCGCAGTAGCCGCTTTCCCTAAGGGTGGTAAAACAGCGCGCGAAATCGACTACGCCGGTGCCGAACGGCACATTCTTGAAGACGCCGGGGCGCGTATCTTTAACATGCACCGCCACGATATGGCCTTTCCCGGCTTTCAACTCCATTTGCACGTCGTTATCCCAGGCGGAAAGATTGCCGATATCCGGGTAAAGCTGGAACCACGGATTATTGAGGTAGTTGGCATAGCCCAATGCTTTACTGATGGAGTTCATTAACGGGTAGTCCATGATTTCCATCGCCAGCGTGACCTGCGCTCGGCTGGCCATTTCCACGGCCAGTTGCAGACCGTGGCGAAAACGTTCCCGGGTCAGATCGTTCGCTTTCTGGTAGTAGACGTCGTAGCCGGCGAGTTGAATAACGCGGATGCCGACATCCTGAGCAAGACGGATCGCCTTGAACATGATTTCCAGTCCCTGATTGCGCGTTTCGTCATTTTCCGAGCCTAATGGGAAGCGCCGGTGGGCGCTCAGGCACATAGACGGAACCCGGACGCCGCTGACGGAAATCGCGTTCACCAGCTCCAGGCGTTGCTCACGGCTCCAGTCAAGACGCGCCAGTCGGCCATCGCTTTCGTCTACTGACATTTCCACAAAGTCAAAACCCAGCTCTTTCGCCAGTTGCAAACGCGCCAGCCAGCTTTCGCCCGGCGGCAGCGCTTTTTCATAAATACCGAGCGGAACGGTTTTCGTGAGCATGAGATCACCTTATCCCCAGAGCTGGGCGATGCTGTGTTTGAATTGGCGCGCCGCCGCTACCGGATCCGCGGCATCGCGAATACTGCGGCCGGCGATAAACACATGAATAGGAATGCCTTTGAATAAAGGCAAATCCGCCAACGCCAATCCACCCGTTACGGTCACTTTGAAACCCATATCCGCCAGACGTTTAATGGCGATAATGTCGGCCTCGCTCCAGGCGATTCCGGCGGCCTGCGCATCCCGGCTACGGTGATAGACCACCTGCTGGATGCCGATATCACGCCAGGCCTGTGCTTGCTCCCAGGTCCAGAAGCCAGTCAATTCAATTTGAACATCGCCGTTGAATTCGCGCGCGACCGCCAGTGCGCCGGCGGCGGTGTTGATATCCGCGCAGCAAATGACGGTGACCCAGTCCGCATTGGCTTCAAAGCACATGCGCGACAGAATTTTTCCGGCGTCGGCGATTTTTGCATCCGCCAGCACAATCTTGTGCGGATAAAGGGATTTCAGATCGCGCACGGCGCGAACCCCTTCGCCGACACACAGAATGGTGCCGACTTCAATAATATCCACCTCTTCGGCAATCAATCGGGTGGTCTGATAGGCATCGGCCAGCGTCTGGTTATCCAGCGCAACCTGCAACATCGGTAAATGAGACATCGATAAACTCCTCAATCAGCATGCCGCCGCAGCGGTCTGGTCAATCAGATTCAATACATCCTGCTCGGTGCGGCAGGCGCGCAGGCGGTCAAAATTGGCTTCATCCTCAAACAGATTGACGATTTGCATGATGCCCACTTCCTGATGGGTGTTGGCATCAACGGCCGCCATGGTGATCAGTATGTCCACCGGGTCGTTGTCTTCATGATTGAAGATCAGCGGCGTTTTCAACGTCACCAGAGCAAAGCCGGTTTTTTTGACCCCTTCCTCCGGGCGGCCATGCGGCATGGCGAGTCCGGGCGCGATAACGAAATAAGGGCCGAATTGTTTTACGCCGTCCAGAATGGCCTGGTAGTAGCGTGGCTCGACGACATCGGCCGCGACCAGCAGATCCACGCCGATTTTCACCGCGTCCTGCCAGGTACTGGCTTCGGCCTGTAACCGGATGGACCGATTTTCCGCCAGTGAATCACGTAGTTTCATCATCGCTCCCTATTGCTTTAAGTCCGCCGGAAAATGCGCTTTGATGACGTCCAGCAGTTTTGGGCCGAAGTCGGCCGCGGAAAGCATATTGCGTACGCCGACGACATATTTATTGCCGCTGACGGTGATCTCATCGGCAACGTGAGTAGAGGCAATGATGATGTCCGCGCCGCTCAGCTCAGCCTTGTATTCACCGACCGCACAGCTATTCAGGCTATGATTGATTCCCTGCTCGGTCAGAAATTGGCCGACTTTCATTTTCATGATCATGGAGCTGCCTTGTCCGCAGCCGCATACCGCCAGAATTCGTACTGTCATGATGGTTTCTCCAGAATCAGTTCACATGAGTTTCAGTGAGTTTCTTTTCCGCATCTTCTTCAGCGCGCAATGTGCGGCTGGCAAAGACCATGTAAATCAATGCAACGACGATGACGACGCTCATAAACCACAGACCGAATGTCAGTCCCTGCATTAACGGCGGCGCCAGAATCGACCAGTCCGCCATCCCCATCCAGGCGCTCAGCCCGGTCAGTTTCACCGCCCAGACGCAGCCGAAGATTTCGATCATGCCCATGACCAGACAAATCTTCGTCGCCGCGCGCCAGCCGCCAAAGTGGTTGGCGAATACGCCGATGGTGGCGTTAGAGAAGAACATGGGAATGAAGCCGGGAATGATCATGATGGGAGAGCCGATACCGATCAGGATGCCGATGGCGATCAGCTGACCGATGGTGCCCCACATGAATCCCCAGACCACGGCATTGGGGGCAAAGCTATAGATAGCCGCGCAATCGATAGCCAATACCGCTCCGGGGATCAATCGCTGGGATATGCCGTTAAAGGCTTCGGAAAGTTCGGCAACGAACATCCGCACGCCCTGTACGATGATGAAAATGGCGACGGCAAACTGAAAACCGGTTTGCAGGATATAAATACTCCAGTGGGTTTTCCCCGCCATCTGTTGCAAGGTGTCGAGCCCGAAAGAGAGCAGAATCGTGCCGAAGAATACCGTCATGACTATCGCGGTGGAGACAATGTTGTCATGGAAGATATTCAACCAGCCCGGAAGTTTCAGGTTTTCCACGCTCTCTTCTTTTTTCCCTAGATAAGGCGCGAGTTTATAGGCAATCCAGGAGGCAAACTGCTGCTGGTGTCCGATGGAGAAACCGCAGCCGTCCGTTACCGCCTGCGTCGGTTTGTACATCATGTTCGCGGTGATGCCCCAGTACAGGGAAACCAGCACGGCGCTACAGATGATGGTGGTCCACATCGGGTAGCCGAGAATATAGAAGAACACGGCGAGCAGCCCGGCCTGCTGGAACATGATGTGGCCGGTAAGCATGATGGTGCGGATGCCGGTGATCCGGCGCAGCAGGACATAAACAATATTCAGCGCCAGCGCCAGCAGTACCGCATAGCCGACCCAGCTATAGGCATCGCCCATCCGTTCGATGGTCGCCATCATCGAGGCGTAGGTATCTGAGATGGCGCCGTCGATGCCGTAAACTTCAGACATTTTAGCGACGACGGGTTTGAAGGTGCTGGTCAGAATTCCGGAACCGGCCTGCAATAACATAAAACCGATGATCGTTTTGATGGTGCCTTTAATGATAACGGTGGCGCTTTTACGCAGCAGTAAATAACCGAGAAGCGTCACAATCCCCAGCAGCAGCGGGGCGTTGGTCATTACCTGATTAAAGAAGATCGTAAAAATACTATAGAGGGTTTCCATAAGCACTCCGTTCGGCCTTTGCTCATCCTGCTGCGCGCCGCTTTCGAACCAGGCTGGCGCGGTCAGGTATTTTTTGTAGGGCTGACTCACTGTATCAATCAACAATAATCATGAAAAGACATTTTTTGATTATTTTTGAGAGAGCTCGCAATTCTCTTTTTCTGCTCGCCAATACTTTTTTATTATAAATTTTAAATTTATTTTTATTGTTAATATTTATATAGTTATTGTTTTTGTTGGCATGATTTCAACTATGGCGGATAAGATGTTATTGCCTGACTCGTGAGTCGGTTTGTGCGTTTTGACGATTGTCAGCATGGTGAAATGGTGATATTTTCTCGCAATAAAATCATAAGTTGTCATTTAATGATTTTTTATTTGAGTATTTGATAACGCACCAACATGCCGATAACGAGGTTCACACTATGAGTAAAATCGAAAGCATTACCCGCGAATCATGGATTCTGAATACCTTCCCGGAGTGGGGGACCTGGCTGAATGAAGAAATAGAACAGGAACAGGTCGCACCGGGTTCATTCGCCATGTGGTGGCTGGGCTGTACCGGTATCTGGTTAAAATCGGAGGAAGGGGCGAATATCTGCGTGGATTTCTGGTGCGGGACTGGCAAGCAGAGTCACGCCAATCCGCTGATGAAATCCGGCCATCAGATGCAACGCATGGCGGGCGTGAAAAAATTGCAGCCTAATCTGCGCACCACGCCGTTTGTCCTCGATCCCTTCGCCATTCGTCAAATTGACGCCGTGCTGGCGACGCACGACCATAATGACCATATTGATGTGAATGTGGCTGCGGCCGTGCTGAAAAACTGCGACGGCAATGTGCCTTTCATCGGCCCGGAAAGCTGCGTGAATCTATGGATCGGCTGGGGCGTGCCGCGTGAACGCTGCATTGTGGTGAAGCCCGGAGACGTTATTACCATCAAGGATGTTGAAATCCATGCGCTGGATGCGTTTGATCGTACCGCATTGATTACGCTGCCCGTGGAGGAAAAGGCCGCGGGCGTCTTGCCGGACGGTATGGATAAACGGGCGGTGAACTATTTGTTCAAAACGCCGGGCGGCAACCTCTATCACAGCGGTGATTCGCATTACTCCAACTATTACGCCAAGCATGGCAATGAACACCAGATTGATGTGGCGTTGGGCTCCTATGGCGAGAATCCGCGCGGCATCACCGATAAAATGACCAGCGCCGATATATTGCGCATGGCCGAGGCATTGAACGCCAAAGTGGTCATCCCTTTCCACCATGATATCTGGTCGAATTTTCAAGCCGATCCGCAGGAAATTCGCGTGCTGTGGGAGATGAAAAAAGATCGGCTGCAATATGGCTTTAAGCCGTTTATCTGGCAGGTCGGCGGCAAGTTCACCTGGCCGCAGGATAAAGACAGACTGGAATATCACTATCCGCGCGGGTTTGAAGACTGTTTCACCACGGAGCCGGATTTACCGTTCAAATCTTTCCTGTAAACCCCTCGGGCGGGACGCTATTCCGCCGTTCAGCGATGAGCGGCCCGCCCCTGTTCTTCGAGCCTGAACGGGCCGCGAATCTTACCGGTTGTTTCCGCCTTTCCTCATATGTTGACGATATTCCGTGCGTACTTTTGATAAGTTATGATTCAAATTATCGGAAGTGCTCATTATAATCGGTACTCATCAACCATTTAGCGGGGTAAGCATGACTGAATCTCAGCGCCATAATGCCATCATCGATTTTCTGCAACGACAAGGGCAGCTCACGGTTGCCGATCTGATCAAGCACTTTGATGTCTCTCCAGCCACAGCAAGACGCGATATCAACAAGCTTGATGAATCAGGTAAGTTGCGGAAAGTTCGCAATGGCGCTGAAGCGGTGAATGTGCCGCGGCCTGCCTGGACGCCGCTCAATATTTATCAGGCGCAGAATCTGGATGAGAAAATGCGTATCGCCAAAGCGGCGGCGCAACTGTGTCGCCCAGGAGAGAGCGTGGTGATCAACTGTGGGTCGACGGCCTTTTTACTGGGGCAGGAGATTTGCGGTAAGGACGTGCAGGTGATAACCAACTACCTGCCATTGGCGAATTACCTGATTGAACAGGAACACGACAGCGTCGTCATCATGGGGGGGCAGTACAATAAAAGTCAGTCCATCACGCTGGCCCCGCAGGAAGGGGATGCCAGCCTTTATGCCGGGCACTGGATGTTTACCAGCGGCAAGGGGCTGACGGTGGAAGGGCTGTATAAAACCGATATGCTGACCGCGATGGCGGAGCAAAAGATGCTTAACTACGTCGGTAAGCTGGCCGTGGTGGTGGACAGCAGCAAAATCGGCGAACGTGCCGGGATGCTGTTCAGCCGGGTGGAGCAGATTGACGTCGTTATTACCGGCAAACAGGCGAACGCACAGATTATCGCGCAACTGCGCGCGCAGGGCGTGGAAGTGATATTGGTGTGATAGCGGTTTTTCGCGATAGCCCTGTAATTTGTCCTGTTTATTCTGCGGCCTGCCAGGTTACAATAATGCCCCTTATTATTAACGTGGATTTAACTTTCTAATGGAACAATTTGCAGCGATTGACATTGAAAAGGCGTATTCCCGCTGGCAGCAGGGAGAGGTTATCGTCGATATCCGCGATCCGCAGAGCTTCGCCAGCGCTCATGTCCCCGGCGCGCGACACCTGACCAACGAAACCCTGGCTGATTTTGTTCGTGAGGCCGACCTTGCGTCGCCGGTGATGGTCATTTGCTATCACGGCATCAGCAGCCGCAGCGCGGCGCAGTATCTGATCAGTCTGGGGTTTGAGGTGGTTTTCAGCATTGACGGCGGTTTTGAAGCCTGGCAAAACCGCTATCCGCAGGATGTCAGCCGTAGCAACGGAACGTGATGCGCGCCTCGTTATTCACTGCTGTCGATCGCCTTTCCTGAGCGTTTCATTTTTCACGACGCATTCTTTGTATTTAACCCGGCGCTTCATGGGTTATTATCTACCGTTTCAATCATATTACCGTCGGGGGCGCCCCGCATTCGACACTATCCGGTATACCGCCATGATTCGAGTTATCGCTCTATCCAACCTGCGTCTTGCCCAGGCGTTTGTTGATTACATGCATACGCAGCACGTCAGTCTGGAATTGCGCGTGACGGGCCAGGACGCTGAACTGTGGCTGGCTGATGAAGCGCAATTGGCGCAAGTACAGCAGGCGTTGGAGATATTTCTGCAAGATCCGCTCAATCCTCGCTATCAGGCGGCGAGCTGGTCAGCGGGATCGACCAATGCCGGCATCCAATACAAATCTTTTTCTTATCTGCAAACGTTGCAGCAGCGCGCCGGGCCGTTGACGCTATTGGTGATCGCGGCCGCCGTCGTGGTTTTTCTGCTGATGCAGATTTGGGGTTATGAGCCGGTGATGGTGTGGTTGTCTTATCCTGATGCCGGACAGCAACTACAGCTATGGCGCTGGTTTAGTCATGCTTTGTTGCATTTCTCCATCTTACATATCCTGTTTAATCTGATGTGGTGGTGGTATCTGGGAGGGGCGGTCGAGAAAGTGCTGGGCACCCGCAAGTTGTTAACGATCACCCTGATCTCCTCGTTGGCGAGCGGCTGGGCGCAATCCTGGTTTAGCGGTATCTACTTCGGCGGGCTGTCCGGCGTGGTGTATGCGCTGATGGGATATGTCTGGCTGCGGGGGGAAAGAGAGCCTGACGGCCGTTTATTTATGCCGCGCGGTATGATGGTTTTTGCGTTGCTGTGGCTGATAGTCGGATATTTCGATATTTTAGGCATGTCGATAGCCAACGCCGCACATGTGGCAGGATTGGTCATCGGGTTATTGATGGCCTTTTGGGATACCTATAATAAAACCGTCCGCCGGTAGATGCGGAATGCTTAGGGGATGAACGTGAAGCAAATACAACGCCATGAGGCCATCATTGAACTGGTGCGCAGTCAGGGGTACGTCAGTACCGAAGAGCTGGTCGAGCACTTTGCGGTGAGTCCGCAAACGATCCGCCGCGATCTGAATGACTTGGCCGTACAGAATAAGATCCACCGTCACCATGGCGGCGCGGCGTTGCCTTCAAGTTCGGTTAATACCGCCTATACTGACCGTAAGATGATGTTGTCTGAAGAGAAGGCGCGGATCGCCCGTCAGGTCGCCAGTCAGATCCCGGATGGCGCGACGCTGTTTATTGATATCGGCACCACGCCGGAAGCGGTGGCCCATGCGCTGATGCAGCACAAAAATCTGCGGGTGGTGACCAATAACCTGAATGTGGCGACGTTGCTGACGGCCAAGGAGGATTTTCGCTTAATCCTTGCCGGCGGCGAAGTGCGTAGTCGGGACGGCGGCATTATGGGAGAGGCCACTCTGGACTTTATCTCTCAGTTTCGTCTGGATTTCGGTATTTTGGGCATCAGCGGCATTGACATGGATGGCTCATTGCTGGAGTTTGACTACCATGAAGTACGCACCAAACGGGCAATCATTGAAAACTCCCGTTGCGTCATGTTAGTGACGGATCACTCTAAATTCGGTCGCAACGCCATGGTGAATCTGGGCAACATGGATTTGATCGACTATCTTTTCACCGATCAACTACCGCCACCCAGCGTACTGAAAATCATTGAACAATATAAGGTGCAGTTGGAGTTGTGCTGATCCAGATGTGCCTTTTCCGTGGCGGACTATAGGGGAGAGGCACCATGTCGCAGTTTGCGTTTAACCCATCACAGTTTGCGGCCGCATTACTTCGCCAACAGCAGTATCAGCGTGTTTCCTCCTTGAATCAGATGACGCCGGCACAACGCTGGCGTGCCGTCAGCGTCGCGCTGGCCGAACAACTGGCCGCCCAATCCGCTTTTCCCGCGCCGCCGGATGACAGG
The DNA here is from genome assembly GCF_002291445.1 of Brenneria goodwinii. NCBI lineage: Bacteria > Pseudomonadati > Pseudomonadota > Gammaproteobacteria > Enterobacterales > Pectobacteriaceae > Brenneria > Brenneria goodwinii. The sequence goes on from NZ_CP014137.1 coordinate 4,706,881, forward strand.
CGCGATCGGCCGGCGCTGCGTCATGTCAATTATCTGTCGATGGAGTTTCTGCCTGGTCGTCTGACGGGCAATAATCTGTTGAATCTAGGGTGGTATGACGCCGTCGCCGAGGTGCTGGCGCAGCAGCAGATTAACCTGAGCGATGTGCTGGAGCAGGAAACCGATCCCGGTTTAGGCAATGGCGGCCTGGGGCGGCTGGCCGCTTGTTTTCTGGATTCGATGGCGACGGTCGGGCAACCGGCAATCGGCTATGGTCTTAACTATCAGTACGGCCTATTTCGCCAGCACTTTGCCCAGGGGCGGCAGCAGGAAACGCCTGATGACTGGAACCGCGATAGCTATCCGTGGTTTTTCCCGCGTCCGGAACTGGCGGTGGATGTCGGTTTCGGCGGCAGCCTGCAGCGGCAGGATGATGGCGGCGAGCGCTGGCAGCCGGATTTTTACTTGCGCGGCGAAGCCTGCGATTTACCGGTTATGGGGTATCGCAACGGCCTCACCCAGCCGCTGCGCCTTTGGCAGGCCACCCACCGCCATCCGTTTGATCTGACGCTATTCAATGCGGGGCGCTATCTTCAGGCCGAACAGGCCGGCATTGCGGCCGCCAGCCTGACCAAAGTGCTGTATCCGAACGATAATCACGCGGCGGGCAGGCGGCTGCGGCTGATGCAGCAATATTTCCAGTGCGCCTGTTCGGTGGCCGACATTCTGCGCCGGCATCAACAGGCGGGGCGGAAGCTGACCGATTTGCCCGATTATGAAGTCATTCAACTGAATGACACCCACCCGACGCTGGCGATCCCGGAGCTGATGCGGCTGCTGCTGGACGAGCACCATATGAACTGGGACGACGCCTGGTCGATAACCGGGCGCACTTTCGCCTATACCAACCATACGCTGATGCCGGAAGCGCTGGAGCGCTGGGACGAACGACTGTTCGGCCGCTTGTTGCCGCGCCATCTTGCCATCATTAAGCAAATTGATGCGCGATTTCGCGTTCAGGTGGAACAGCGATGGCCCGGCGATCGCCGGATATGGGCGAAACTGGCGGTTCGTCATCGGCGGCAAATTCGCATGGCCAACCTGTGCGTGGTGAGCTGTTTTGCGGTAAACGGCGTGGCGGCGCTGCATTCCGAACTGGTGGTGAAAGATCTGTTCCCCGAATATCAACAGCTGTGGCCGGACAAATTTCATAACGTGACGAACGGTATTACGCCGCGCCGCTGGTTGAAACAGTGTAACCCGGCGCTGTCCGCATTGATCGATGAGACATTAGGGACGGCGTGGGTAAACGACTTACCCGTCCTAAAAGGGTTGGAGCCTTATGCGGATGACGTCGGCTTCCGTGAACGTTACCGGCGGATAAAGCATGATAATAAGATGCGGCTGGCGGCTCGCCTGCAACAACATTATGGGCTGACTCTCGATCCGCTGGCGCTGTTTGATGTGCAGATTAAACGGCTGCACGAATATAAGCGCCAGCATCTGAATCTGCTGCATATCCTTTCGCTTTACCGGCAATTGCGCGATAACCCGCATCTGGATATAGTGCCGCGCGTCTTTCTGTTTGGGGCGAAGGCGGCGCCAGGCTATGTGCTGGCGAAAAACATCATTTATGCCATTAACCAGGTAGCGGAAAAGATTAACCGGGATCGCCGTTGCAGCGAACGCCTTAAGGTGGTGTTTCTACCCGATTACCGTGTGTCGCTGGCCGAACTGATGATCCCGGCCGCGGATGTCTCCGAGCAAATCTCCACGGCAGGCAAAGAGGCTTCCGGTACTGGAAATATGAAGCTGGCTCTGAATGGGGCGCTGACGGTGGGAACGCTGGACGGCGCCAATGTCGAGATGGCTCAACAGGTCGGCGCGGAGAATCTGTTCATTTTCGGTCATACGGTTGAACAGATCAACGTGCTGCAGGCGCAGGGCTATGACCCGTTTGACTATATCGCCGAGAGCCCGTTGCTCGGTGATATTTTGGCTGAGCTGGGCAGTGGCGCCTTCAGTCAGGGAGATAAACAGGCATTTGCTCCCTTGCTGAACAGTTTGCTGGAAGAGAAAGATCCCTATCTACTCATGGCTGATTTTGCCCCTTATTGTCAGGTGCAGCAGCGTGTGGATGCGAAATATCGTGAACAGGAGGAATGGACTCGCCGTTGTGTACTCAATACCGCCAGAATGGGAATGTTCAGCTCGGATCGGGCGATTAATGATTACCAGAAACGTATTTGGCAAGCGCGCTGTTAAGGAAAAGCAAGATGGCATTCAAGGCGGATAACCCGGCAATTCAATCAATGGGTATTGCGGAAACATATACGGATGCTTATGGCAATGAACATATTGTTGATGCATCGATCCGGGACAGGCTGCTGGCGATGATGGATATCTCCGGGAGTGGCGATACGCCATTGCCTCCGGTAAAAGTTTTTCTTCAGGGACGGGATGCCGTCATCAAGTTGGCCGGCAGCGGAGAATTCCACTGGACGTTGACGTATGAAAATGGCGGACAGGTTCAAGGGAAGGCGACCGGTGGCGCGAATCTGACGCTCCCTGCCGAGCTCCCTTTGGGATATCACCACATTACCTTGGAGCAAGGCGATCTAAGCTGGAATTGCCGAGTCGCGATAGCCCCTCATCGCTGTTACGAACCTGAAGCCCTGACCCAGGGCAAACGCTGGTGGGGCGTTAACGTGCAGCTTTACACCCTGCGTTCGCAGAACAACTGGGGCGTGGGCGATTTTGGCGACCTGCGCCAACTGGTGGAGCAGATTGCCCGGCGCGGAGGGGCATTTGTCGGTCTGAATCCGCTTCACTCCCTGTACCCGGCGGTGCCTGGCGCGGCAAGCCCATACAGCCCGTCTTCCCGCCACTGGCTGAACATTATCTATATCGACGTCAATCGGGTGGATGATTTTCAGCAAAGCCCGGAGGCGCAGCTCTGGTGGCGGCGGGAGGACACGCAACGCACCGTATCGGAACTGCGTGCGGAACGTTGGGTGGATTACGAGCAGGTGACCGCGCTCAAGCTAAGCGCACTACGATTGGCTTTCCGCTATTTTAATACCCGTAGCTCGCTGGATCCGCGGGTCAACGCTTTTCGCCAGTTTGTGGCGAACGGCGGACAGAGTTTGCAACTGCAGGCAACGTTCGACGCGTTACAGGCTTATCTGAAGCATCAGGGCGAAAAGTATGCGAACTGGCTACAGTGGCCGCTCCGCTATCGTGATATTCACGGCAAGAGCGTTAAATCGTTCAGTCATGAACGTGCCGATGAGATCCGGTTTTATTGCTGGCTGCAATGGCTGGCGTATGAACAACTGGCGGAATGTTTTGCCCACGCTAAGCAGCTTGGCCTGCCTATCGGCCTGTATCGCGATCTGGCGGTGGGCGTAGCCCAGGGCGGCGCGGAAACCTGGGATGAACAGCAGCTTTATTGTCTGGATGCCTCCATCGGCGCGCCGCCCGACCCGCTGGGGCCGCAGGGACAGAACTGGCAGTTATCCCCCATGAATCCCAGAGTGATGCAGCTGCGCGGCTATCAGCCATTTATTGATGTGCTGCGCAACAACATGGCGAGCTGTGGCGCGCTGCGTATCGATCATGTCATGGCATTAATGCGTTTATGGTGGATACCCAAAGCGGAACCCGCGGGTAACGGAGCCTATGTGCATTATCCGCTGGACGACCTGTTAGCGATATTGGCGCTCGAAAGCCAGCGGCATCGCTGTCTGGTGATCGGCGAAGATTTGGGGACGGTGCCGCCGCAGATCGTCAGCAAGCTGCATGATTTCGGCATTTATTCTTATAAGGTGTTGTTCTTTGAACAAGACGAGCAACATTGCTTTCGCCCGCCGGACAAATACCTGCGCCAGGCGATGGCGACCATTACGACGCACGATCTCCCCACGCTGCGTGGTTACTGGCAGGCGGTGGATTTATCGCTGGGCCGGGATTTGGGGTTGTATCCGGATGCCGGGTTATTACAACAACAAATGCAATTACGCGAAAAATCGAAGCAAGGTTTGCTGAACGCATTGCATCAGCAAGGACTTTTGCCGCAAAGGGTAGGGCGCAATTCATCGTTGACGACGATGGGCATGCCGCTTAATCGTGGCGTTCATCGTTATATGGCGGATAGCGCCAGCGCATTGGTGGGGTTTCAATTGGAAGACTGGCTGGATATGTTCGCTCCGGTGAATGTCCCAGGCACCGACCGGGAATACCCGAATTGGCGGCGAAAACTCAGCCGTACGCTGGAGTCGCTATTTACCGATCGTTATCTTGAGCGTTTGATTCGCGACATTGATTTACGGCGTGGCGCACCCGGCAAGTGACGGGGATGAGCCTGATGATTTTGCCGCAATCAGTCAGGCGAAGCTCCGCTATCACGCCGCATGAACCTTGGTGAACATGTTGCCCCGCATCTTATATTATTGAACGCCACGCGTTGCGCCCGTGGCGTATGACGAAATAGGCGCCGGGTTGCTATTGCTCATGCGGAATAAAGATTATTCGAACCGATAGCCGGTGTGAAAATGAAATGAAAATTTACGTTTGATTACATGCGTTAAATGGCACTTCATTTTCATAAAGCCTATGTTTTACCTGACAAAGAATAGTGGGGTAATAATCATGACATATCATTGCTGTCCGAAATGCAGCCGACTGGTTGCGCTTACGCAATCAACCTGCCCACACTGCTCAGCCGATCTGAGGTATAAAAGAACCAATTTTACCAACGAGTGTATAAAGTTTACCGCTTATATTCTACTGGCGTTATCTTTGGTGATGATAAAGGATGATCATCGTTTTTTCTCGTCTGATTCATTATTTATTGCGATTGTTTCACTTGCTTCTTTGCTTGTTATTACTATTTTAAATGTAAAAGAAAAACGTCATGAAAATAGAAGGTAAAATAAAAAATATACAATATCGATATTATCGGGTTTCACATGCGATGCGTCTGACTATGGCATTTCTCTGTTGTCTGCTTATTTTTTCAAAAATCAAGACGATAGAAGATGTGTCATGGATTTTTATCACCCTGGTGGTGATAATGGGGCCGATGTCTTATAAAGGCAGCGTTTATCCCAGAGCCGTTCAGCGCTTTATGGGAACGCTGATAGGAATTTTTTTTAGTATCGTATCTTTTTATCTCGGGAAGTATAGCCCGGCTTTAGCCATTTTACCTATTGCCATGGGAATATTCACTTGCGGTTACCTGGTGCTGAGTAAAATACCTTATGCCGCGATCCTTATCGGGATTTCGCTTTCGGTGGTGGTTACCGCTTCGGAAGGTAATATGGATATCGCCATATGGCGAATATCCGATATATTTATCGGTTGTCTTATCGCGGTTCTGTTTTCTAGTATTTTACCGCATAAAGCCAACATCCACTGGGATATCGAGCTCTTCAAACTCATATCCAATTTACATCTTCTATATGCAGCCAATCTGTCACGGAATATTTTTACCAAACTTGACCTGCGTCAGTTAAATACGAAAAATAAGAAAATCATTGCGGAGATTATTAAATTATCAGGCCCTGCTCAGAAGGAGACGAAACATCCTAGAACGACCTATCTTAGTATTCAGGAATGCATTCAGGATTTAACCTCCTATCTGGCATTAATCGAAATGGCGTATTGGGAATGTGAAATCAGCCATAAGATAATTAATGAATCTTCGCTATCTGCGCAAATAAACAATGCCATACAGTACCGGTTTGTCATGCTGGAGTCTTTCATTCGTGACAATATCCGAGACGTGGATGGAATAAAAAAATTTCATTATCGTGAATTTAAAAAAGATGTCATGTGTGAGCTGAAAAAAATCGTGGATAGCCAATCAAATAATGAGGGGCAACAGGATCTGGCGGTGGAAAATCAGATATATGGCTACTTTTATTTAGGCATGAAGATTATCGATCGGCTGGATACGCTGATTGAACTGCTGTATGCCATGAAAGAAGTGCGTGAACATAAACATTTTCATTTGATACCGCATAAGAGTTAATCCCGGCAAGGGAAGATATTTCTTATCTACGCGGCATCCAAGCGGGTTCTGCCGGAACAGCCTCTTACCCCAGTCACTTACTTGAGTAAGCGTCTGGGGTGACGACGGTCTTCCCGCAGCGTAAAACCTATCGGGACAACGTACGCATCAGTAGTAGGAGTGTTCGCCGCGCTGGTGCTCGGTAAGATCTCTTACGCCTTTCAGCTCAGGGAATTTTTCCATTAATTCTTTCTCAATCCCTTCCTTCAGCGTGTAGTCGACCATTGAACAGCCGTTACAGCCGCCGCCGAATTGCAGAATCGCCAGACCGTCATCGGTAATTTCCATCAGCGTGACGCGGCCGCCGTGACCCGCCAACTGCGGGTTGATTTGCGATTGCAACACGTATTCCACGCGTTCGATTAACGGCGCGTCGTCAGCGACCTTACGCATCTTGGCGTTGGGCGCTTTCAGCGTCAGTTGGGAACCCAACTGATCGGTAACGAAATCGATTTCCGCGTCTTCCAGATACGGCGCGCTGAGTTCGTCTACATAAGCCGAAATTTTTTCAAATTTCAGTTCCGTGTCGCTGGCTTCCACAGCATCCGGAGGACAATAGGACACGCCGCATTCCGCGTTGGGTGTGCCGGGATTGATGACAAAAACACGGATTTGCGTACCTTCTTCCTGTTTTGCCAGCAATTTCACAAAGTGTTCCTGAGCAGCGTCGGTAATACGGATCATAATGTTAAGCTCAATGTTGATCATACTTATCGATTATAATACGCCCATCCTCCCGCCAACTACAAGGTTCGGCATACACACCATACCTGAACGCCCGCCGCTCCCCGATCCAGTAATATCCGGCTGACCTCAGCCGCCGTGCTGCCGGTGGTTACCACATCGTCCAGCAACGCCACCTGTTTTCCTGTCAATATCGCCTCACAGGCGAACGCGCCCTGTAGATTTTTACGCCGGGCATTGGCGCTGAGCCGTTGTTGAATCCGGGTTTGGCGCAGGCGGCTAAGCGCCCGCGGATCATATTCGCAGGATAGCCAATGCGCCAAAGGCCTGGCTAACAATTCAGTCTGATTAAAGCCGCGCGACCAGTGGCGCCGCTTGTGTAAAGGCACGGTCACCAGTTGATCCGGCCGCGGCAGCGGGCACGGCGTCAGTAATGCGCGTTCACGATAGCTCGTCAGCCAGCGAATCAGGATCTGCCGGGCCAGGACGGGCGCCAGCTCCGTTTTACCGTGAAATTTAAACAGCTTCACCAGGGTATTAAGCGGCGGAACATAGTCACTGACGAACGTCATTGAATGCCATGGCGGCGGATTTTGCAGACAGCGGCCGCATTGCCTGGATGGATCGCTCGTTGGTAAGCCGCAGCGCGGACAACATAAAGGAAGCGGCGGTAAATGGCGCTGACAGAAGGCGCAAATCCCGTGCCGGCTGTGATAAAGCGGCTGGCGGCATAGCCAGCAGTGGGCGCTGATGGTTAACATAGGTTCTTCCCTGAAATAATTTTCCCTAAGGCAGGATGATAATTGATGAAATCGCTGTATTGGCAGACTGAAGGTACGGGAACGACGGAACTTGTGTTGCTGCATGGCTGGGGACTGAATGCGCAGGTATGGCATTGCATTTCGCCGCGGCTCGCCGCGCATTTTCGTCTGCATCTGGTGGATTTGCCCGGCTATGGCAGAAGTCAGGGATTCGGCGCGATGTCGCTGGAAGAGATGGCGGCGACGGTGCTGGCTCAGGCGCCCGAACGCGCCATCTGGTTAGGCTGGTCGCTGGGCGGGCTGGTCGCCGGTCAGGCCGCGTTAAGCGCGCCGCAGCGGGTAAGCGGACTGATTACCGTCGCCTCTTCACCCTGTTTTAGCGCCCGCGAGGGGTGGCCCGGCATCAAGCCGGAGGTGTTACACGGATTCCAGCAGCAGCTCAGCGAGGATTTTCAGCGCACCGTCGAACGTTTTCTGGCGCTGCAAACATTAGGCACGGAAAGCGCGCGGCAGGATGCCCGGCTGCTGAAGCGCGTCGTGTTGGAGCAGGCGATGCCCCCGGTCGAGGTGCTGAATGGCGGGCTGGAGATCTTGCGTCGGGCGGATTTGCGTCAACCGTCGACCTCATTGACGTTGCCTTTGCTGCGGATGTACGGCGCGCTGGATGGACTGGTGCCGCGTAAAGTGGCCGGGATATTGGATCGGCTGTGGCCCGACTCATCTTCGGTTATTATCCCGAAAGCCGCGCATGCGCCCTTTATTTCCCATCCTGATGTGGTCGTTGAGCAGATTCTGGCGTTTAGCCAGCGGCCGGCGGTGGCGGGTTGAGTTGTGTGCAAACGGCTTAAACAATATCAGCATTCATCAAACTGTAAAAAAAGGTAACTACGTTATGTTCTGCTAATTCTGCAACCCAAGGACATAACGATGAAAGCTCGTTGGTTACTGCCTTTACTGTTTGCTTCCGCTTTACCGGGAATGCTTCAGGCACAAGCCATTTACCCAATTGACCGCGCGACAATGCTGGCGGGTGGGAAATTCGATTTTAAGGTTGAGTTTGACGAAGTATTAAAACCGCAAGATGTGCGTATCCTGATCAACGGAAAGGATTATCAACAGGTATTCGGCAAATCGGCCACCTTTGTGGAACGTGAAGACGGCGAAAACGTCTCCGCCGTTTGGGTACGGGATGTAAACCTGCCGGAAGCAGGGAAATATGTTGTCGCGGCGCAGGCTAAGGGAAAATCCTCAGAGGTCACGTGGGACGTTTATCAGACATCTGATACGCGTAAAGCCAAGAACGTGATCCTGTTTATTGGCGACGGCCTGTCGGTTGCGCACCGTACCGGCGCCCGTATCCTGTCCAAAGGGATTACCGAAGGGAAAGCCGACGGCCGCCTGGCGATTGACGACCTGCAATACATGGCGTTTGGCGGCACCTCCAGTACCGATTCCATCGCGGCTGACAGCGCCAATACCATGAGCGCTTACATGACCGGCCATAAATCCGGGGTCAACGCGCTGGGCGTTTACGTCAGCCGCACTAAAAACTCGCTGGAACATCCGAAACAGGAAACGCTGGGCGAATTGATTACCCGCTCGACCAACATGTCCGTCGGCGTGGTCAGCGATGCCGAGCTTGAAGACGCCACGCCGGCCGCCGTGGTGTCCCACACTCGGCGCCGCGCTGATAAAGCGGAAATCGTCGATATGTTTTACAACGTAAAACCCAGCGTAATTCTGGGTGGCGGTTCGGCATATTTTCTGCCGAAAAGTACGCCTGGATCCAAACGTAAAGACGAAAATAACTATGTTGAAAAATTCCAGCAGGATGGCTATACGCTGGTGACCGACGCGGATGCGTTGAAGAAGAACGCCTCCCAGGCCACGAAACTGCTGGGGCTGTTCCATACCGGCAACATGGATGGCGTGCTGGATCGCCGTTTCCTGAAGAACGACGTGACCAAAAAATTCCCCAACCAGCCGGATCTGACCGAAATGACCCAGGCGGCGTTGGATGTGCTGTCTAAAAACAAGGACGGTTTTTTCCTGATGGTGGAATCCGCGCTGATCGATAAAGCCTCGCATCCGCTGGACTGGGAACGTGCGTTCTATAACACCATCATGCTGGATCAGTCGGTGGCGATCGCGCAGAAGTTTGTTGAGAAAAATCCGGATACGTTGATCATCGTGACGGGTGACCATACGCATGGCATTTCCATTATCGGTACGGTGGACGACAATAAACCCGGTACTGAAATGCGCGAGAAAGTGGGCGTTTATGAAGATGCCGGCTATCCGAACTATCAAGATGCCAACAAGGACGGTTACCCGGATGACGTGAATGTCTCCAAACGTCTGGCGGTCTTCTTCAATAACTATCCTGACTATTACGAAACTTTCCGTCCGAAACTGGATGGCACCTTTGTGCCGGCAATCAAGAACGAGAAAGATGAGTATGTTGCCAATAAAGCCTACGAAAAAGTACCGGGCGCCGTGTTCCGTGAAGGTATTTTGCCGCGTTCTGTCGATACCGGGGTTCATGCGGTAGACGATATGGTCATTCAGGCCAGCGGTCCGGGAGCCGAACGTATTCGTGGTTATATGGAAAATACCGAACTGTTCCAGGTTATTGTGGATGCTCTGGCGATAAAACCGCAGGGTAATAACTAATTGAGCAGTAGCAGTATGATTGAGTTCAATGGCAATCTGGCGGGGGAAACCCCGCCAGCGTTTGATGCTACGCATGACTCCCTCCCAGCCTCTCCCTGCGCAGGGGGAGAGGCCGCTTCGCTCCCTAGGGGATGGCTGGGGTGGGGTAAGAGCCAGACGGTTTGTTATCAAACGGAAGTGGGCAAAATCCCGCTATTTATCTGGCTGAAAGTCATATCGCTGATCGTGTTGCTGGCGCTGTCGGCGCGAGCAACAGCGGCGGCGCCCGAACTCTCTTTCGACAATCTCTATTCGTCCTATGGCGTATTGGGGCTGGAATTCTCCGATGAGGTTAAAACGTTATCCGGGCAGCGGGTAAGGATGCGCGGTTTTATGGCGCCGCCGCTGAAAGCCGAGTCGCAATTCTTCGTGTTAACCAAAATGCCGATGGCATTATGTCCTTTCTGTTCTTCCGACGCCGACTGGCCGGAAGACATCGTCGTAATCTATCTGGCCAAACGGCAAACCTTCGTCCAGAACAACACCATGATTGAGGTGGAAGGTGTGCTGGAGTATGGCTCATGGACCGATCCGGAAACCGGTTTTGTCAGCCTGCTGCGGATGCGTGAAGCGACATTCGACACCTTGTAGGAGAAACCATGGCTGAGTTACTGATTCAGGGACTCAATGTCACTTTCCCTGATACCTCGGATGCCGTGCTGGATATTCCGGCGCTGCATATTGCCGCCGGCTCGCTGGTCGCGGTAATGGGGCCCTCCGGTTCCGGGAAAACCACGCTGGTGAATGCCATTACCGGCATGGATAACAGCGGTACGGGCAGCGTGTTCTGGGCGCAACAGGACATCCGGCAACTCAATGAAGCCGAACGCGATCGTTGGCGGGCCAGACATGTGGGGCTGGTAATGCAGGATTTCCATCTATTTCCCGGTATGAACGCGTTGGAAAATGTCTTGTTGCCCACGCATTTTCATTACTGGCGAATCCCAAGCGAACTAAAGAAGCGCGCCGCAGATTTGCTGTCGCAGGTTGGATTATCAACCGGTAGTCGTCCGGTTGAAGTGCTATCGCGCGGTGAGAAACAACGGGTGGCCGTTGCCAGGGCGTTATTGAGTTCGCCGGAAATTATTGTAGCGGATGAGCCGACGGCCAGCCTGGATGCGCACAGCGGCGAGCAAATCGCCGACCTGCTGGCAACGCTGGCGCGCGCGAATAACGCCACGCTGGTCGCCATCACCCACGATAAACGTCTGGCATCGCAGATGACGCGTTGTCTGCAATTGGAAAAGGGGCGGCTAGTGGCGGATAGCGATCGACAGGAGACGGAATCATGATCCCATGGCGTTTGATTTGGGTGGACTGGCGCCGTTTATGGCCCGGCGTGCTAGTCGTGGTGTTGCTGATTGCAATGGCCACGGCGTTGAGTATCTCCGTTAGCTTACAAGAGAGGGCGCTGCGTATGGGCAGCGCCAAGGCGGCGGAGCGTTTTGATCTGGTTATTGGCGCGCCGGGAAGCGAAACGCAACTGGTGTTATCGTCGGTTTTTCTGCAACCTTCGGCCTTGACGCTGATCCCCGCGCAGGTACTTGACGATCTGGCGAAAAATCCGCTGGTTGCCTGGGCGGCGCCGGTAGCGTTTGGTGATTTTTATCAGGGGATGCCGATTGTTGGCACCACGGAGCCGCTGGTGACGGATAACGGAAAACGCCAACTGGCGGCCGGGCGGGTATTCAAGCAGAATTTTGACGCGGTGGTGGGGGCGAATACCGGCCTGTCGCTGGGTGATACCTTTAGTCCCGTGCATGGGCAAATCGGCACGGAGGGCGCGCATGCGCATGAAGGGGTAAGTTATACCGTGGTGGGAATTTTGCCCGCGGATGGCAGCGCATGGGATAAGGCGATTCTGGTGCCGGTGAATGCGGTCTGGCTGGTTCATGGCATTCATCCGCATGAGAGCGAAGACGAGCATGATGGCCATGCCGACGAGCATCATGAGGACGGAGACGGGCACCATGACCATGCCGACGAGCATCATGAGGCCGAAGACGAACACCATGACGACGATGGCGACGACGCGCATCATGAAGACGGCGCGGAACACGCGGATGAGCACGGGCATCCGGCGGGCGTGCCGGCCATTGTGGTGAAGCCCAAGACCATTGCCGGAGCTTATCAACTGCGTTCATTATACCGCAGCAACACGACGCTGGCGGTGTTCCCCGGCGAAGTCTTGGTGAAACTCTACTCCATTCTGGGGGATATCCGGGAACTGCTGGTTTACATCTCGCTGGGCACTCAGGCTTTGGTTGGCGTCGCGGTGGCGATGGTGGCGGTTATCCATCTGAAACAGCGGCAGCGGCAGATTGGCGCCCTGCGCGCATTCGGCGCGCCGCGTTATGGTATTTTCGCGCTTATCTGGTGCGGGCTGATGTCGCTGGTCAGCGTCGGCGTACTATTGGGGGTAGGCGTCGGTTACGCCGCCGCGCGCGCTATTGCCGTGGTGATGAGCGAGAAAAGCGGTTTTGTGCTGCCTATTACGCTGGAGCGGGAGGACGTGACGTTTGTCCTGATTCTGTTATTGGTTGCCGCCGCGGTACTGACGCTTCCTGCCATGCTGGCCTACCGTCAGTCGCCGGCGACGGCGCTGCGGGGGGAATGACGGCGGTCGTACGCGGTTGGCGGGAGACTTTTTCTTCGTACGGTATTAACGGGCTGATATCACATCAATACTTTCAGCCCGTGTTTCTGTACCACCGACAGCAGTTTCAGCGATAGCCCGCTAGGGCGTTTTACCCCAGTTTCCCATTTCTGGACCGTCGAAACACTGGTATTCAGATAGCGAGCGAAAACCGGTTGACTCACATTTAGTTTTTCACGTAATGCTTTGATCTCCAGCGGCTTTAGATCATTAACACTACAGATGCAGGCTTCATCAAAATTACGCATGGTTTCCTGTGGGATCGCGCCAACGCTGAATAATCCGGAAGCCGCACTATGGATTGCTTCAAATGCAGGACTTTTGAATTTACTTTTTGTGGTCATAGCCAATCTCCACTAGTTCTTTACGCATGATCAGCTCTGTAATCTTTTCATCTGAAAGGCTGGAATAATGTTTTGCCAATTCTCGGAAGCTCGCTAATTCGCGATCGGCAATGTTTGCCATGTCCTGTTTGGCGTAGAGGAAAGTATAGAACCAATGTTCCCTGCCTTTAGCCAATATGATGGCGCGATCGCGATTCCGGTTAAGGCGTTTTTTATAGACTCCGCCGCCAAGGTCGCTTGCTTTTCCTTGCACGATGGCTTCAATAGCCTGGCATAGCTCGCTATCTTTGATTGAATGAGATTTAGCTGCTTTAGTAAACCATTTGGTTTTGAATACGCGCATTAGGCAGACATCCTGTTACCCTTAACTATAGCACTTGGTGCTACATTACCTTTTTTCTACTCCAGATCCAATCTGTTTGAATATCTGCCAAAGGTTTTGCCATCGCAATAATCACCGCAATGAGTTTGATGACAAACCTTCCCAAACCCGTCATTCCCGCCTACTACTGCGGGAATGACAGCGCTGGGGCCGTGAAGGATGGCAGGGGTATATTAGGGGCTTTGTCATCAGTCTGAATCTTTTATCAAAGATTGATCTATGCCTGAACTCCTGAAATAGTCAGCCCGAGACTAGGCTAATGCCGCAGCGTGCACGGCGTAAATCCTGACCGCCATGCACGCTGCGATACAGATTCAGCGCTTTTTGAACGCCGCGGCCAGCGCGTCGCTCATGGCGCTGTTGCCCGCCGCCGGGGAACTGGCCGGACGGGGGCGGGACTTGCCTGCCGGACGATTGGCCGGCGCGTTGCCCTCGCGAGCGCCGCCGCGGCGCGTGGCGGTGTCGCCCGGTTGTTCGTCCAGCCGCATGGTCAGCGCAATGCGCTTACGTTGCAGGTCGACCTCCATCACTTTCACCTTCACGATATCCCCGGCTTTCACCACCTTGTGCGGATCGTCGACAAAGCGATCGGCCAGCGAAGAGATATGCACCAGTCCGTCCTGATGGACGCCGATATCGACAAAGGCGCCGAAGTTGGTGACGTTGGTTACCGCGCCTTCCAGGATCATGCCCGGCACCAGATCGTTCAGCGTTTCCACGCCGTCGGCGAAGCTGGCGGTTTTGAACTCCGGCCGCGGATCGCGTCCTGGTTTCTCCAGCTCTTTGATAATGTCGGTCACCGTCGGAACGCCAAAGCGCTCATCGGTAAAGTCCGCGGCTTTCAGGTTACGCAGTGCGCCGGGGTTGCCCATCAATTCCTGTAGCGCCTGCTCCGTGGCGGCCAAAATACGTTCTACCACCGGATAGGCTTCCGGGTGAACGGTAGAGGCATCCAGCGGGTTATCCCCGTGGTTGATGCGCAGAAAACCGGCGCACTGTTCAAAGGCTTTCGGCCCTAGCCGGCTGACTTTCAGCAACTGTTCCCGGCTGCGGAAACGGCCGTTTTCGTCGCGCCAGGACACAATATTCTGTGCCATCATCCGCGTTAAGCCCGCCACGCGGGTCAGCAGCGCAACCGATGCCGTATTCAGATCGACGCCGACGGCGTTCACGCAGTCTTCCACCACCGCGTCCAGTTTTTTCGCCAGCAGGCTCTGGCTGACGTCATGCTGATACTGACCGACGCCGATGGATTTCGGGTCGATTTTCACTAGCTCGGCCAACGGATCCTGCAGGCGGCGGGCGATGGAAACCGCGCCACGCAGGGAAACGTCCAGATCGGGAAATTCCTGCGCAGCCAGTTCCGACGCCGAATACACCGACGCGCCGGCTTCGCTGACGATCACCTTCTGCGCTTTAACGTCGGGGAACTGTTTTTGCGTGTCCAGGAAGAAACGTTCGGTTTCGCGCGACGCGGTGCCGTTGCCGATCGCCACCAGTTCAACCTGATGTTTGATGCACAAGGCGGCCACGATGGCCGCCGCTTTGGCCGCCTGGCCGGTATGGGGATAAATCGTGTCGGTGGCGACCAGCTTTCCGGTGGCGTCTACCACCGCCACTTTCACCCCGGTGCGTAAGCCCGGATCCAGCCCCATGGTGGCGCGCATGCCGGCCGGGGCCGCCATCAGCAGATCGTGCATATTACGGGCGAACACGTTGATCGCCTCGTCTTCCGCTTTTTCACGCACGCTGCCCATCAGCTCGGTTTCAAGGTGCAGCAGGATTTTAATGCGCCAGGTCCAGTTGATGACCGCCCGCCGCCAACCGTCCGCCGCCGCATTACCCAGGCGCAGATTCAGGTGGTCGATAATAATTTGCTCGCAGTGGCTTTCACGCGGCGCTTCTTCAAATTGCGGATCGGCATTCAGCGACAGTTGCAATACCCCTTCGTTGCGGCCGCGAAACATGGCCAGCGCACGGTGGGAGGGCACCTGGGAAATGGGTTCATGGTGGTCGAAATAGTCGCGGAATTTGGCGCCTTCATCCTCTTTGCCTTCCACCACGCGGGCAACCAGGTGCGCATTTTTCCACAGATATTGACGAACTTTTGCCAGCAGCGTGGCGTCTTCGGCAAAACGCTCCATCAGAATATAACGCGCGCCATCCAGCGCGGCCTTCACATCCGCCACGCCGTTGTCGGCATTGACGTAAGTCTGCGCCGCCTGTTCCGGCTCCTGGCCGGGATCCTGCCATAGACTGTCCGCCAGCGGTTCCAGTCCCGCTTCAATCGCAATTTGCCCGCGGGTACGGCG
This sequence comes from Brenneria goodwinii, assembly GCF_002291445.1. Classification (NCBI taxonomy): domain Bacteria; kingdom Pseudomonadati; phylum Pseudomonadota; class Gammaproteobacteria; order Enterobacterales; family Pectobacteriaceae; genus Brenneria; species Brenneria goodwinii. The sequence goes on from NZ_CP014137.1 coordinate 4,722,784, forward strand.
TTTGGGCTTGTAAGGCAGGTAGAGATCTTCCAACTCGGTTTTGCTCAGCGTGCCGTTAATGGCCTTGGCGAGCGGCTCGGTCAGTTTTCCCTGTTCGTCGATAGATTTCAGAATTGTCTGGCGCCGATCTTCCAGTTCACGCAGGTAACTCAGGCGGGTTTCCAACTGACGCAGTTGGGTGTCGTCCAGCCCGCCGGTTACTTCTTTACGGTAACGTGCGATAAAAGGGACGGTGTTTCCTTCGTCCAGCAAGCGGATAGCGGCGTCCACCTGCTCCGTTCTGGCCTGCAATTCGCTGGCGATAATCTGGCTTAATGAATCATTCATAGGTCTGATATCGATGGTCATCAATTAATGGATTAAACAACTGGATGACAGTTATACGGATTGACGGCGGAAAATACCAGCCGTACCCGCTTGAGAAAAAGGGGGATAGCGTTCCCACAAGGAGGCCCTCTTGTGGTAGCTTCAAAGACTCGGCGCTTCAAATTGGCGGCGGGTAGGGTAAATTTTATACCCAATAGATTTCGAGTTGCGGGAAGGCGGCAACCGAGTGAATCCCCAGGAGCTTACTGAAGTAAGTGACTGGGGTGAATGAGGGCAGCCAACGCACCTGCAACTTGAAAGATGACGGGTATATCTGAATCAATATTACGTAAGATTATTATAACCACGCATCCTTTTTAGCGTATTAAATAAACAGTAGAGTTGTTCAACGACAGGGTATGACGGTTGCCGCCCCTGGCGAAAGATAACAACCACGATGACTTATTCGGTCAGGAGAGATAGCAATGACAGTAAGAAAGTCCACCCTGATAATAGACGGGCAGGAAGATGTCACGCTGGATATTCGTTCGGGGGTGATGGGGAAAAATGGCGTGGATATCCGTCCGTTAGGCGAACAAGGGTTATGCAGCTACGATCCCGGATTTGCCAATACGGCCGGGTGTGAATCGGCCATTACCTACATTGACGCGGCCAACAGCGTGTTGCTGCACCGAGGCTTTCCTGTCGAACAACTGGCGGATAAATGTGATTTCACCGAAGTCTGTTTTATCCTTCTGTATGGCAACGCGCCTTCGCAGGAAGAGTACGCCAAATTCGCCAATACCATTACCCGCCATACCCTGGTCCACGAGCAGATTAGCCGGATGTTCAGCGGTTTTCGCCGCGATGCCCATCCGATGGCGCTGATGTGCGGGGTCGTTGGGGCTTTGGCCTCGTTCTACCATGATGTGCTGGATATTGATAACGCGGAACACCGTGAGCTGGCGGCGGTCCGGCTGCTGTCGAAAATGCCGACGCTGGCGGCGATGAGCTACAAATACTCTGTCGAACAGCCTGCCGTTTATCCGCGCAATTCGCTTTCCTATACCGGCAATTTCCTGCATATGCTGTTTTCCATTCCGGCGGAAAAATATGAAGTGAATCCGGTGCTGGAAAGCGCGATGAACCAAATCCTGATTTTGCATGCCGACCACGGCCAGTGTCCGTCCACCATGGCGGTCCGCGCTTCCGGCTCATCCGGCGCCAATCCGTTCGCCTGCATCGCCGCGGGGCTGGCCTCAATGTGGGGGCCGTTGCATGGCGGCGCGAACGAAGCCTGTATGCGCATGCTGGAAGAGATCAAAACGGTGGATCGTATTCCCGAATTTGTGCGCCAGGCAAAAGATCGGCGCAATTCGCTGCGGCTGATGGGATTCGGCAACTCTGTCTATCACCATTTTGATCCGCGCGCCGCCATTCTGCGTAAAACCTGTTATGACGTACTCAGTGAACTGGGGATGGAAGACAGCCTGCTGCAGGTTGCTATCGAACTGGAACATATCGCCATCACCGATCCTTACTTCCTGGAAAATAAACTGTATCCCAGCGCCGATTTTTACACCGCGGTCATTCTCAAAGCGATGGGGCTGCCGTCATCCATGTTTACCGTGATTTCCGCCGTTGGCCGTACGGTGGGATGGATCGCCCACTGGAATGAAATGCATGATCAAGAGCTAAAAATTTATCGCCCGACTCAGATTTATACCGGCCAGCCGCGCCGCGATTATGTTTCCCGGTTGGATAAATAACGCAGGCGCGTAATTGATGTCCTGACTCGTTGAGTTATGCGCTGTACCGGGCGCCGCCGAGCGGCGCCGCTACGGCGTTAACGCAGCCAGTTGGTTTTTGCCAACTCAATCACTTCATCGCCGCGTCCGTTGATAATGGCGCGCAGCATGTAAAGACTAAAGCCTTTTGCCTGATCCAGTTTGATTTGCGGCGGCATCGCCAGCTCCGAGGTGGCGGTGATGACGTCGAGCAAAACCGGGCCGTCGTAGGCAAACGCCTCTTCCAGCGCGGCGTTTAGCTCAGAGGCTTTCTCCACGCGAATGCCCTTGACGCCGCAGGCGCTGGCAATAGCGGCAAAGTTGGGATTTTCCAATTCGGTGCCGTCCGTCAGGTAACCGCCGGCTTTCATTTCCATGGCGACGAATCCCAGCACGCTATTATTAAAGACGACGATTTTTACCGGCAGCTTGAGCTGGGCGATAGACAGAAAATCGCCCATCAGCATACTGAACCCGCCGTCGCCGCTCATCGAAATGACCTGGCGTTGACGATCGATCGCTTGCGCGCCCAGCGCCTGCGGCATCGCATTGGCCATCGAGCCGTGGCTGAATGAGCCGATCAGGCGGCGTTGGCCGTTCATTTTCAGATAGCGTGCGGCCCATACGGTCGGCGTACCCACGTCACAGGTGAAGATGGCGTCCTCACTGGCATAGTGGCTGATCTGCTGCGCCAGATACTGCGGGTGGATTGCCTGCTTATCATTGGCCGTTGCCAGAGCGTCGAGCTCTTTACGCGCATCGGTGTAGTGTTCCAACGCTTTGTCGAGAAAATCGCGCTTGGTTTTCACCGTTAAGCGCGGCAGCAGCGCGGTCAGCGTGGATTTAATATCGCCAATCAGCGCCATGTCGACATGGCAGTGCGAACCGAGGCTGCCGGGATTGATATCGATTTGAATGATGGTGGCGTCGGCGGGGTAGAACGCGCGGTAAGGGAATTGCGTGCCCAGCAGCACCAGCGTATCGGCGCTCATCATCGCATGGTAGCCGGATGAGAAGCCGATCAGACCGGTCATGCCGACGCTGTACGGGTTGTCATATTCGATATGTTCTTTGCCGCGCAGCGCGTGTACCACCGGCGCCTTCAGCGCGGCGGCCAATTGCACTACTTCATCATGCGCGCCGGCACAGCCGCTACCGCACATCAGCGTGATATTTTTGGCCTCGTTCAACAGGTCGGCCAGTTTGCCCATTTCGCTTTCGTTTGGCTGGACGATGGGGAGCTGCGGCGGATACCAGTCTGATGTCGCCTCTTCCGGCGCGGGTTTTAGCGCCACATCGCCCGGCAATACCACGACGGAAACGCCGCGATTGAGGATCGCTTTGCGCATCGCGATGCCCAACACCTGCGGCAGCTGCTCAGGATTGGAAACCAGCTCGCAGTAGTGGCTGCATTCACGAAATAGCTCCTGCGGGTGGGTTTCCTGGAAATAGTTGCTGCCGATTTCACTGGAAGGAATATGCGCCGCGATAGCAAGGACCGGCACGTGGTTGCGGTGACAATCAAACAGACCGTTAATCAAATGCAGGTTGCCGGGGCCGCATGAACCGGCGCAAACCGCCAATTCGCCGCTAATCTGCGCTTCGGCGCCGGCGGCGAATGCGGCCACCTCTTCATGACGTGTCGGCATCCATTCGATGGTGCCCATACGATTCAGACTATCGCTCAACCCATTCAGTGAATCCCCGGTTACGCCCCAAATGCGTTTTACGCCGGCGCTTTCCAACGTTTTGGCTACTAAAGCGGCAACGGATTGTTTCATACTCTTTCGCTCCTTTCAGATGAATGACCATTTTCCCGATTGCGAATCACTACACTGAAAAAAGCATACACGCATTACGCTAAATGAGACGGGTAAACGCGCGGTAAAATTTGTGAACCGATGTTGTTATGGCGTCTTATTATCCGCCGTGATGGCGTTTCCAGACTGGAGAAATAATTCAGATAAGGGGAATACGACGGGATACCGCGCGGTCAGTGCATGGTCATGCCGCCGGTGACGTTCAGCGCCTGTCCGGTCATATATGAGGAGAGCGGGCTGGCGAGAAAGGCCACCACATTCGCCACATCCTGTGGCTGCGCCGTGCGGCCGAGGGGAATTTGCGCGCAATCTTCCGCCAGAATATCTTCGGCCGTTAGCCCTCTTAATGTTGCGCCTTCAATGCGTTCGCGCCATTTCAAGGCGGTTCGATCCCTGGCGCTGCTGGCCGGGCGCACAGCCGATATCACCGATAACGACGCGCGCGCCGGCCCGCAGGAACGTATCGCTAATCGCCAGGCCGATACCCTGCAGACCGCCGGTGACAATGGCGGTTTTACCGCTGAAATCCAGCTGCAACATGGCGGTCAGGTCCGGAACGGATCGTCGCTGATGCCGGCTTCAAGCACCACTCTGGCGTACTCTTTGGCGGAAAACAGCGAGTGGTCGCGGTAGTTACCGCATTCCAGCGGCGAAACGGCGGGAACGCTATCGGCGGTCAGCACCTTTTCCAGCACGCGGGTCAGCGCGGCGGCGACGTCGCTAGGATGGCGCTCGTTCCATAGAATCAGGTAAAAACCGGTGCGGCACCCCATCGGAGAGACATCGATAATTCCCGGCAGCTCATCGCGCAGCCAGGTTGCCAGCAGATGTTCCAGCGTATGCAGCGCCGCGGTCGGTAAGGCGTTCTGGTTCGGTTGCAGCAGGCGCAGATCATATTTTTGCACGATGCTGCCGCGATCGTTGGTTTCCGTGCCGGCCAGGCGCACATAGGGCGCTTTGACTTTGGTGTGGTCCAACTTAAAACTTTCTACTTCAGCCATGATGATAGTCCCAGTTAATGGAAATAGGCGGCATCGGGCTTTTCGTGAAGGAAACCGATGCCGGTTAACGTTCGGTCCGTCGGCTATTCACGGCGAATCCGGCGGGCAATATGGTTTCCCAATGATTGCAGCAGTTGCACCAGCGCGATCAGCACCAGCGCGGTGGTGACGGTGGCAAAGGTATCGAAGCGCTGATAGCCGTAGGTGATCGCCAGATCGCCAATTCCGCCGCCGCCCACGGTGCCGGCCATCGCCGTCGCGCCAATCAGGCCGATGGTCGCGGTGGTCAGCGCTAAAATCAGCGACGACAGCGCCTCCGGCAGCATGAAGTGCCAAATGGTCTGTAATGGCGTGGCGCCCATCGCTTTGGCCGCTTCGATGATGCCTTCATCGACCTCCAGCAGCGAGTTTTCCACCAGGCGGGAGATATACGGGGCGATAAAGATAATCAGCGGCACGATGGCCCCCGGCGTGCCTATCGTGGTGTTCACAATCAGCCGGGTTAACGGCAGGATGGTGATCAACAGGATAATGAACGGCAGCGAACGAATGATGTTCACCAACGGGTTCAATACGCTGTACAGCAGCGGGCTTTGCAGCAGACCGCCGGGACGGGTGACCACCAGCAGAATGCCGAGCGGGACGCCGAACAGCGAGCCGAGCGCCAGAGAGACGCTAACCATGATCAGCGTATCGTGTAGGGCCAGGAGGAATTGATCGGCGGTTATCGCGGTTTCAAACATGACTCTGCTCCTGAATAATCACGCCGGCGGCGGCCAGATAAGCCATGGCCTGCGCGATCTGCGCGTCGTCGCCGTTTAACAGCACCATCATGAAGCCGAGGGTGGTGTCCTGAACTTCGGACATGCTGGCAAACAGGATGGTGATCTCCACCGCGTACTTTTTGATCGCGTTACAGATCACCGGCTGGCCGGCCGATAGCCCGACAAACTCAAGACGCAGCAGTCTGCCGCTTTCTTCATGCAGGGTTTGCGCCAGGCTGTCGGGCAGGCGATCCTGAATGACCGTGCGCACAAAATTGACCGTGGCGGGGTGGGCGGGGCGGCCGAATACGTCAATCACCGCGCCTTGCTCAATCACCCGGCCTTTTTCCATGACCGCCACTTTATTGCAGATCTTTTGGATGACCGACATTTCATGGGTGATCAGCACCACCGTAATGTTGTATTCGCGGTTAATGCGTTTTAATAGCAGCAGTATCTGGGCGGTCGTCTGCGGATCGAGCGCGGAAGTCGCTTCATCACATAACAGGATGGACGGGTTCATCGCCAGCGCGCGGGCAATGCCGACGCGCTGTTTCTGACCGCCGGATAGCTCATTCGGATAGCTGCGGGCGCGATCGCCCAGACCGACATAATCCAGCAGTTCGGCAACCCGCTGGCGGATATATGCCTTACTCTTACCTGCCAGCACCAGCGGCATCGCCACGTTCTGATATACGGTTTTTGATCTCAGTAAACTAAAATGCTGAAAGATCATGCCGATATCCCTTTTCAGGGCGCTTAATTGACGCTGGCGCAGGGTGTTCAATGACACGCCGTTGATGCTAACCTCGCCCGTCGTCGGCGTTTCCAACGCATTGATCATGCGCAGCAAGGTGCTTTTCCCCGCGCCGCTATAGCCGATAATGCCAAATATATCGCCTTTCTCTATGCGTAAATGAATATCCTGTAACGCGTCAACGGCGATACCTTTACGCTGAAAGATTTTACTCACATTTTTCAGCTCAATCATTATTTTTACTCATAGACTTCTGCTACGGATGTTATTTCAAATAGTCAGGCAATAAGTAACCTTCATACTGTTGATGCGTTTGAATATATTGTTTGAATTCCGCGGAGTGATAACCGGCAATAATATCTTTGGCGAACGGCGCGTCTTTATTTTTTTCTGCGACAGTCACCACATTAATAAAACCCTGCTGTGGATTTTCGAGCTTCAGCGCGGAGTTAAGTTTGATTCCGCTTGATACCGCGAAGTTTCCTTGAATCGCGCCATAATCAACATCGGGCAATGCCCGCACCTGTTGGGCGTTATCCATTTCTTTCAAGACGATTTTATAGGGGTTTTCAGTGATATTTTTCTGTGAAAAAGTGGCCGGTTCGGCATTATCCGCAATTTTTATCCAGCCTAAATCCTGTAGCAACAGCGCCGCCCGATATTCATTGGACGGCTGGTTGGGAACCGAAATAACGGTGCCGGACGCCGGTTTACCCGCCTGCTGATGTTTCTGGGAATAGAGCCCCATCGGCGGCGTAGGCACCTGGACGATGCCGACATTATTAATCCCCAGCCGCTCGTTGACCGATGCCAGATAGACCGGGTGCTGCATGATATTGGCGTCGATATCGCCCGTATTGACCGCATGATTGACCTGGATGCCATCGCTGAAATCCAGGTATTCGATTTTATATCCTTTCTGTTGCAAATAAGGCGCCACCCCCTCGGCAAACTGCTCTTTATAAGGGCCGGGGTTGAAGCCCAGCTTCAGCGTTTTTCCGTCGTCCTCCGCCCCTTGGGCGGCAAATGTACTGATTAACGCTACGGCAGAAAAAAATAATGTGGGAATGCGCCATCTCATTTTTAATGTCCTTGTCTATCCGTCATACATCAAGCTGCAAGTGCGTTGGTTTTATTACTCGGCCATCCCTGAGTCTTGCCTCTTTGGCGCTGTCGCAAGCGGCGTTCGAAACGACAACGTGTTGTCTCGCAACTCGAATTATTTAGGTTGTAAAACAATAAGAAATTATTTTATCGGCGGTGATGATTAGCCTGATAATGACTGTTTCGGTGATTCAAACATGCTGGAATTTAATTGCAAACAATGAATTTGATGTTTGCTTATCTGCTTTTTTGCTAATGTGAACGACGAATGGCGCATTAATAATTATGCTGTGATAGTCATTTGTGTTAATAAAATCTTGCTCGCGTAGAGATGAATATAATCATTTATCATGTTATATGGTTTTTATTTATAATTGAGGCGATTCTTTTTCGACATTATCAGTTGCATAGTACCGATATTCATTATGAATCTGCGAAGGATAATTCATGCCTCGGTTCGTACCCGCCCGACGTGTCAGTCAACTGACGGAAAATTTATTCAGCCAGTTAGAGAATCAGGCTCGTGCGATGGCGAGTGAGGCGCGGCCGTTGATCGATCTGTCCAAAGGCAGCCCGGATGGATTGCCGCCCGCGGAAGTGAGCGAACGGCTGCACGCGGCCATCGGCGAACCGGTCAATCATGCCTACCCGCCTTTTCTCGGCAAACGCAGCACCCGTTTGGCGGTAGCGAATTTTTACCTGCGTGAATACGGCGTCGAACTGGATCCCGATACGGAGGTGTGCCTGTTTCAGGGATCGCATATCGGCATCACCGGGATCCCGCAGGCGATAGTGAACCCCGGTGAAACCATTATAACCACCGACCCTTGTTATCCGATGTACCGCTCGGCCGCAACTCTGGCGCAGGCCCGGCTTTATACTATCGCGGTCGATGAGCGGCGCGGGTTCCTGCCGGATTATCGTCAGGTTCCAGAGGATATTGCCCGTCAGGCGGCGTTATTGCTGCTTAACTACCCGAATAACCCGACGGGCGCCGTGGCTTCACGGCCGTTTTTCGAGCAGACGCTGACATTCGCCCGCCGTCATCAGCTTGCCGTTCTGCATGATTTTGCCTATGCCGAGCTTGGCCGAGAGCCAGGCGAGCGGCCGTTAAGCCTGTTGCAGATACCGGGCGCGAAAGAGTATGCGGTGGAGACATACACGTTATCAAAAACCTTTAACATGGCGGGTTGGCGTTTGGGTTTCGCGGTGGGGAATGCGTCGATTATTCAGGCGTTTAATAAGCTGCACACCAATAGTTACAGTACGATTTTCGGCGCGATCCAGGATGCGGCGGAAACGGCATTGGCGCTGCCAAGAGAACAAATTGACGAGATAAGCGCGGTTTACCATCAGCGCCGTCGGGTACTGACCGGGCATTTACAACGAATTGGCTGGCCGACGCCTGCGGCGCAGGGCACGTTCTTTGTCTGGCTGCCGGTGCCTGACGGCTATGATTCGCTGACGTTTGCTAATCTGCTGCTGGAGCGGGCGCAGGTGCTGGTGGCGCCTGGCGAAGGGTTTGGCCCCGCCGGTCGGGGATTTATCCGGCTGAGCCTCACCAGTCATCAGGAACGGTTAACCGAAGCCGTGGCGAGGTTCGGTCAGCTTGCTCTGTTTTAATCTTTCTCCGCGGTATCGGCCTCGTCATTGGCTTGAATAAACGGCGCGATGTAACGCTGATAGCGGGAGGGTTTCAACTGCTGAAGGTCGACTAATACCAGCCCGTCGATGCAATTGTTGAAGTCCGGATCGATGCCGAAATCAACGAACTGTACGCCGCCATGTTCACCGTTGTGTTCACAGAGTTCCGAATATTGCTTGTAAAGCGTGGGGATGCCGCATCCCATATTGCTGAGCATACTTTTCAGGCGGGTTAAATCCTGCTGGTAATCGGTGCCTTCAAACTGTTGCAGTACATCGGGCAGCGAAGCGGGATACGGGCGTCGGGAGTGAGCCAACGGCTGGCTGGGGGCGAAATGCAGCCGGTAAAACGCAATCAGTAAATCCCGCGCGGTCGGCGGCAATGTGCCGGACAGGGACACCGGCCCAAACAGATAGCGGTACTGTGGATAACGGGCCAGATACGCGCCGATACCCAGCCAGAGATAATCCAGCCCGCGCTTACCCCAATATTTGGGTTGGATGAAACTGCGCCCAAGTTCGATGCCAGACGCCAGTATCGGGTTCATCTCTTCGCCGTAATGGAACAGGCTGTGGCTGTACAGGCCATTCTTCCCTTTTTCGGCGATTTGCCGGGCCGTAGGAATAAAACGATAGGCGCCGACGATTTCCAGTTCGCTCTCATCCCACAGAATAAGATGCAGGTAGTCGTCATCGTAGCTATCCAGATCGCGCCGTTGGCCCGATCCTTCGCCTACGGCGCGAAAGGCGATTTCCCGCAGCCGCCCCAGCTCGCGCAGCAGCGGCGAATAATCTTCCGTTCCGCGGCGGTACAGATACACATTTTTACCGTCGGGAGTGGTTCCCAGAGTTTCGCAATCGGCCAGCGCGCGCTTTAACAGAACGCGATCTTCAGCCAGCGCGATCGGTTTCTCACTGACGAAACAGCCGGATTTCCCCTGTCCCAACCGGTAAACATGGCGACGGAAGCGGGCCGCCAGATCGTTGGTCTGCTGATTGCCCTGGCTCCAACTGGCATAGGGAATACGCGCGCCGATGCGGATTTTGAGTTTATGTCCTTGCTGATGAAACATTTCCCTGACCAACAGCAGCGTCGATAGCGGACGGTAAATAAGGGAGGAAAGATAAAACAAGGCGCTGTTGCGTCCGCTGATATGTATGGGAACTATCGGCGCGCGGGCTTTCCCGGCCATACGGATAAAACCGCTGTGCCAGTGGCCGTCGCGGATCCCTTGCAGGCTGATTCGGGAAACCTCGCCGGCCGGGAAGACGATAATGGCGCCGTCGCTATCCAGATGCTGTTGTATCGCGGTAATCTGCTGGCGTTTGGTGCGGTTATTGAAGTTATCAACGGCAAAGAACAGGTTCTTTAGCGGTTCGACGTAGGAAAGCAGCTGGCTGGCGACGATACGCACATCGGGCCTGACGCTGGCGACCGCTCTGACTAGCGCCAGGCCGTCGAGCGAGCCGATCGGGTGATTCGCCACCAGCACCACGGGGCCCTGACTGGGAATATTTTCTAAATCACCCTCGACCATCTCACAGTTGAAGTGAAAGTGATCGAGGATCTGCTCAACCAGATCCAACCCTTTCAGATAAGGGTAGCGTTGCGAAAATTGCTGGATTTGGTTCTCGAATAACAGAGCCCGTAATAAGGTCCGTTGCCAGGAAGGCGTGTGGCGATCAGGTGCAATGTCTTGAAGAATGGCATCTAAGCTAAACATAAAGAGTTCTCCGTTGCCCACCGTTGCCAAAAGTAAGGGATGGAGGTGACACATTTATGTCAGTGTAGAAATAATATCCAAATTGTTCCACTCGGTATCAAAAGGTAAATTTTGGCGAGTGGAATGATAAAATGGGCGACGTCAGCGCAGCGCCATGTCTAAACCGGCTGCTTATTCCCCTTCGTATCGGGTATAGACGATAGAATTGACCAACCACCGCCTGGCGCCGTCCGGCGTGTTGACGGTGAACTCCTCATCGACCTCTTTTTTCAGCAACGCGCGCGCCATCGGCGAATCAATAGAGATGTAGTCTTTTGATTCGCCATAGATCTCATCCGGGCCGACGATGCGAAAGCGTTTTACCTGACCTTCCTCATTTTCAATTTCGACCCAGGCGCCAAAGAAGACTTTTCCCTCCTGCTGAGGGGCGTAATCGACGATCTGCAACTCGGTCAGGCACTTTCTCAAGTAGCGCACTCGCCGGTCAATCTGGCGCAGTAAACGTTTGTTGTAAGTGTAATCGGCGTTTTCCGAGCGATCCCCCAGACTGGCCGCCCACGACACAATTTTGGTTATCTCCGGACGTTTCACGTTCCAGAGATGGTCATGTTCCGCTTTGAGCTTGTTGTATCCCTCCCGGGTGATCAGGTTCGTTTTCACTCGTTTTCAATCTCATGCTATCGGGGAAATTGACTAGCATTATATCAAGTCTTGCTGATGCGGTGCGCCTGGTTTCAGGTCGAGGACGCCGGTAACGGTGAAACAGCCTTTTCGGCCCGAGATCCGATGACAACGCCGCCGTCCGGCGAGCGCTCGTATAACGATTATCGCCGCGCCTGCCCTTGCCGGAACAGGAACGGCAGCAGGTGGAAACGATCATGCGGCAGGCGCTGGCGCGGCGTCCCGCCCTGCCGGAAGTGGGGCTGTAACGCGGAAGAAGAGGAAACGTCCGGCGCTTCGCAATTTATTGGGTATCTCATAGGGAGACATTGTCATGACGGCTAATAGAGAAGAAACACCCGTAAATGAACACATTTCACCATCATCCTATCGGCCTTTTCACGGGCTGATGCCGGAAACGGGGGAATGGAGTGAGAAGAGAATGGCGATCGCCCATGCCTGGGCGTTACCCGAGCCGGAGCTGGTTCCCAAGCTGTTGGCGAGGGCCAGGGTGCCGGACGAGGTGAATAAGGGCGTGCACGATCTGGCCTATTCGCTGTCATCCGCGTTGCGGGGAAATAAGGGATCCGCAGATCGCGCCTCGCTGGTGCAGAATCTGTTGCAGGAATATTCGCTATCGTCACAGGAAGGCATCGCGCTGATGTGCCTGGCCGAAGCGCTATTGCGCATACCGGATGCCGATACGCGCGACCTGTTGATCCGCGATAAGCTCGTCGGGCGCGACTGGAAACGGCACCTTGGCGGCAGCCGATCGCTGCTGGTCAACGCGGCGACCTGGGGGTTGTTGATTACCGGGTCGCTGGTGCGGCCCGGCGATCGGGGTAAGGTCGCATATGGCATGAAAAAAATCATAAAAACCGGTTCGGCGCCGTTGATCAGAAAGGCGATGACCGTCGCGATGCATATTATGAGCGAACATTTCGTCACCGGCGAAAAGATCACGCAGGCGCTGGAGCAGGCGGAAAAAATAGAAGCGCAGGGATTCACCTATACCTACGATATGCTGGGCGAGGCGGCGTTGACCGGCGGCGATGCGGAAAATTACATCGCAAGATGCCAGAGCGCCCTGCACGCCATCGGGCGTCATGCCAAGGGAAAGGGCATCTATGCGGGGGCGGAGTTTTCGCTCAAGCTGTCGGCGCTGCACCCGCGCTATAGCCTTCATCAATATGATCGGGTGCTGAATGAGGTCTATCCGGCGCTGAAATCTCTGGTGCTGCTGGCGCATTCCTATGATGTCGCCATCACGATCGACGCCGAAGAAACGGAGCGCCTGGATATTTCGCTGGATTTGCTGGCCAGACTGTGCGGCGAGCCCGAACTGGCGTCGTGGAACGGCATCGGTTTCGTGGTGCAGGCGTATCAGAAACGCTGTTCCTATGTCATCGACTATCTGACGGATCTCGCCAAGAAGCATCAACGCCGGCTGCGCGTGCGCCTGGTGAAGGGCGCGTATTGGGACAGCGAAATAAAACGCGCCCAGATAGCCGGTCATAGCGACTATCCCGTTTTCACCCGCAAGGTCTACACCGATATCTCCTACCTGGCCTGCGCCAGAGCGCTACTCGCCGAACCCGAATATATTTATCCGCAGTTCGCCACGCACAACGCCCGCACGCTGGCCGCCGTATATCACCTGGCCGGCTCCCGCTACGTCGCGGATCAGTATGAATTCCAGTGTCTGCATGGCATGGGGGTTCCTCTTTATCAGCACGTTGTCGGGAAAGATAAACTGGATCGCCCCTGCCGCATCTATGCTCCGGTGGGAACGCACGAAACGCTGCTGCCCTACCTGGTGCGGCGCTTGCTCGAAAACGGTTCCAACAGCTCTTTCGTCAACCAAATCGCCGATCCGGCGATCTCCATCGAGAGCCTGATCGCGGATCCGGTGGCGGAGGTGGAGGCGCTGGGCGTAACAGAGCACGGCATCGGTTCGTCCCATCCCGGGATCCCGTTGCCCGGCAACATCTATGGCGATGGCAGAAAAAATTCAGCCGGGCTGAACCTGTACAACGAAGATTGTCTGCGCGAACTGTCCGCCGTTTTGCCGGACAGCTCGCGTGAGCCGGTCGCCGCCGCGCCCATCATCGCCGGCGAGGCCGATCCCGCCGCGCCCAGAGCGGTCGTCAATCCGGCGGAACCTAGGGATATCGTCGGTTACGTGCATGAAGCCGCGGACGGCGATATCGCGCTGTCGCTCGCGGCGGCCGAAAAGGCCGCCGGCCGCTGGGCGGCGGAGTCGCCTTCCCGGCGCGCGGACATACTCCTGCGCGCGGCGGCGCTGCTGGAACAGAACATGGCGCCGCTTATCGGCGTGCTTGTCCGCGAGGCGGGCAAGACGTTCAATAACGCCGTCGCGGAAGTGCGCGAAGCGGTCGATTTCCTGAATTATTACGCGGTGCAGGTGAAAACGACCTTCGACAACGCCACCCATGTCCCTCTTGGTACGGTGGTGTGCATCAGTCCCTGGAATTTTCCGCTGGCTATTTTCACCGGGCAGATCGCGGCCGCGCTGGCCGCGGGCAACACGGTCATCGCCAAACCGGCGGAACAGACGCCGTTAGTCGCCGGCCTGGCGGTGAAGCTGCTGCTTGAGGCCGGGATCCCGCATGATGTGTTGCAGATGCTGCCCGGTCTGGGGGAAACCGTCGGGCAAACGCTGGTTGCCGACGCGCGCGTGAAAGGCGTCATGTTTACGGGCTCCACCGCGGTTGCGTCGATCATCCAGCGAAAGATTGCCGACAGGCTCGACGCCGCCGGCCGTCCGGTGCCGCTGATCGCCGAAACGGGCGGGATCAACGCCATGATTGTCGATTCTTCCGCCCTGCCGGAACAGGTCATCATTGATTGCATCAATTCGGCCTTCGACAGCGCGGGCCAGCGCTGTTCCGCCTTGCGGCTGCTTTGCGTGCAGCAGGATATCGCCGATACGCTGCTGGAAGCCCTGCGCGGAGCGATGATCGAATACCGGCTGGGCAACCCGGAACATCTGTCCACCGATATCGGACCGGTGATCGACGCCGAGGCGAAAGACGGCATCGATGCGCATATCAGGCGCATGACGGATAAAGGACTCAAGGTCTACCAGGCCGCTTACGGCGAGCCGCAAGCCCGCGACGGCTATTTTGTCACGCCCGCCCTGATCGAACTGAATGATATCAGGGAACTCGACCGGGAAGTGTTCGGACCGGTGCTCCATGTCCTGCGCTATGAGAGCGGTGAGCTCCCCGCGCTGATTGAGCGGATCAACGACCTTGGCTATGGGCTGACTTTCGGCATTCATTCGCGCATCGACCACACCGTCCGCCAGGTCACGGAGAGCGTTGAAGCGGGCAATTTGTATGTCAACCGGAACATGGTGGGCGCGGTGGTCGGCGTACAGCCTTTCGGCGGCGAGGGATTGTCCGGCACCGGGCCCAAGGCGGGCGGGCCGCTTTATCTTTACCGCCTGCTGGCGGAACGGCCCGCCGATGCGCCGTGGCGGGGGCTGCGCTACACGGCCGCGGCCGAGCCGGAAGCGCTGCCGGATCGCGCCGGTTTGCTGGCCGCGCACGAAGCCCTGTCGGCGTGGGCGGCGCAACGTCATCCCGATATTCACACGCTTTGCCTGCGTTTTCGGGCCGACAGCGCAAGCGCCACGCTCTGTTATCTGCCGGGGCCGACCGGGGAAGAGAATACCTACCGGCTGCTGCCCCGCGAAAGGGTGCTGGCCCTGGCGGAGGATCCACAGGATCTTTTGGTGCAGTTGGCGGCGATCGCCAGCGTCGGTTGCCGGGTTCTGTGGCCGGATGCGCCGCAATATCTTGAGGCATACCAGCAGTTGCCCGAAACCGTCCGACGGTGTGTGGACATCGCCCCGCGGGATTCGCTGATGACGCAACGCCTGGATGCGGTCATCCATCATGGCGATACGGATGCGCTGCGCGCCCTTTGCCAGCAAGTTGCCGAGCGGCAAGGGGCCATCGTCTCCGTACAGGGCTTCGCCCGCGGAGAAACCGATATCCGGCTGGAGCGTTTGCTGCTCGAACGTTCCCTGAGCGTTAATACGGCGGCGGCGGGAGGAAATACCCATTTAATGACCATCTAACGCGGCGTCAAACGGCGAGGTCGGTAGATGCGACAAGGTCTTCCGACCGAAAAAATCATCGTATCGATGATAATTCCATTCACCCCACCGGCATTGATTTCCCTGTGCGGCAATGCCATTTTCCCCTTGTTTTTCCAATCTATGCGGCTGCTCACGCTCTTTATATTTGCAAGTTGCAAATATGTTGTGTATTGGCTTTCCTGAATTATTGGATTTATGGCAAGGTCGCTATAATTAAACCAAGGAAATAGTTGATTACACGTGTTTTAATATGCTTTGTAACAATTTTGCCTAGAATGTATACCAGAAACGGCTGTCAGTAATTCGTATGTTTCTGAACAATAGCGGCATCGGCGGCTATTACGCCTTTGGAGAAAGAGAATGCAAGAAAACTATAAAATTCTGGTTGTAGATGACGATATGCGTTTGCGCGCGCTGTTGGAGCGTTATCTGACCGAGCAGGGTTTTCAGGTACGTAGCGTTGCCAATGCTGAACAGATGGATCGTTTATTGACCCGCGAGTCATTTCACCTGATGGTGTTGGATCTGATGCTGCCGGGTGAAGACGGTCTGTCTATTTGCCGTCGTTTGCGCAGCCAAAGCAATCCCATGCCCATCATCATGGTGACGGCGAAAGGGGAGGAGGTTGATCGTATCGTCGGCCTGGAAATCGGCGCTGATGATTACATTCCCAAACCGTTTAACCCACGCGAGCTGCTGGCCCGCATTCGCGCGGTGCTGCGCCGTCAGGCCAATGAGTTGCCGGGCGCGCCTTCGCAGGAAGAGGCGATTATTGCGTTTGGCAAATTCAAACTGAATCTGGGAACGCGTGAAATGTTCCGTGATGACGAACCGATGCCGTTAACCAGCGGCGAGTTCGCCGTTCTTAAAGCGCTGGTCAGCCATCCGCGTGAACCGCTGTCGCGCGACAAACTGATGAATCTGGCGCGCGGCCGCGAATACAGCGCAATGGAGCGCTCCATTGACGTGCAGATTTCTCGTTTGCGCCGCATGGTGGAAGAAGATCCGGCGCATCCGCGCTATATCCAAACGGTTTGGGGCCTGGGTTACGTCTTTGTGCCGGACGGCAGTAAAGCATGAGGCGATGGCGCTTTTCTCCGCGCAGCTCATTTGCCCGGACGCTGTTACTGATTGTCACGCTGTTGTTTGTCAGCCTGGTTACCACCTATCTGGTGGTGCTTAATTTCGCCATCCTACCGAGTTTGCAGCAGTTTAATAAGGTGCTGGCTTACGAAGTAAGAATGCTGATGACCGACAGTCTGCAATTGGAGGACGGCTCCACGCTTGAGGTGCCGCCGGCGTTTCGGCGTGAGATTTACCGTGAGTTGGGTATTTCGTTATATACCAATGCCGCGGCGGAGGAGAGTGGCCTGCGCTGGGCCCAGCATTATAAGTTTTTGAGCCAGCAGATGGCGCAACAATTGGGAGGACCGACCGACGTCCGGGTTGAAGTCAGTAAAAATACCCCGGTCGTGTGGTTGAAAACCTGGCTGTCGCCGGATATCTGGGTGCGGGTGCCGTTAACCGAAATTCATCAGGGTGATTTCTCACCGCTTTTCCGTTACACGTTGGCGATTATGCTATTGGTGATTGGCGGCGCGTGGCTGTTTATCCGGGTACAGAACCGTCCGCTGGTTGAGCTGGAACATGCCGCCTTGCAGGTCGGGAAGGGCATTATTCCGCCGCCGTTGCGAGAGTACGGCGCCTCGGAGGTGCGCTCGGTTACCCGGGCCTTTAATCAGATGGCGTCCGGCGTGAAGCTGCTGGCTGACGATCGCACCCTGCTGATGGCGGGGGTCAGTCATGATCTGCGTACCCCGTTGACGCGTATTCGTCTGGCGACGGAAATGATGAACAAGAAAGACGACTATCTGGCGGAATCGATCAATAAAGACATTGAAGAGTGCAATGCCATTATTGAGCAGTTCATCGACTATTTGCGTACCGGCCAGGAGATGCAGACGGAAGTGGCCGACCTCAATGCCATTATGGGCGAGGTGGTGGCCGACGAAAGCGGTTATGAGCGCCAGATAGACAGTGAGTTTTGCGATGGTGAACTGCCGGTCCGCGTCAGTCCGTTATCGATTAAACGCGCTGCGCTGAATCTGGTGGTGAACGCGACCCGTTACGGTAACGGATGGATAAAGGTCAGCACCGGACGGGAAGAGCAGCGCGCCTGGTTTCAGGTCGAGGATGATGGCCCGGGGATTGACCCCGCGCAGCTCAAACATCTTTTCCAGCCTTTTGTACGGGGCGACAGCGCGCGCAGCACCAGCGGCACCGGCTTAGGGCTGGCGATTGTGCAGCGAATCGTCGATGCCCATAACGGCGTGCTTGATGTCGGCACCAGCGATAGCGGCGGGCTGTGCGTGCGGGCCTATTTGCCTTTGCTGCCCGAACTTGCTGATCCACACGGTAGTTCAGCGAAAGCATAGAATAAAAAAAGGCGCGGGAGCCGCGCCTTTATTGTGACTAACGTGAAATTACAGTTTCGGTCCCGCCTTAACTAAGGCTGCTCCTGCGGGCGCATCGGTGTATTTATCAAAGTTAGTGATAAACCGCCGGGCCAAATCCTCCGCTTTCTCCTGCCATTGCGCTTGATCGGCGTAAGTATCGCGCGGATCGAGGATTTCGGGATCAACGCCTGGCAATGACCTGGGGATCGCCAGATCGAAGATCGGCAACGTCTGCATTTCCGCATCATCGATGCTGCCATTCAGAATGGCATCGATAATCCCGCGCGTATCCTTGATCGAGATACGTTTCCCGGTTCCGTTCCAGCCGGTATTGACCAGGTAAGCCTGGGCGCCGGCCGCTTTCATCCGTTTCACCAGCACTTCCGCGTATTGCGTCGGATGCAGCGTCAGGAAGGCGGCGCCGAAGCAAGCGGAAAACGTTGGCGTAGGCTCGGTCACGCCGCGTTCCGTTCCCGCCAGTTTGGCGGTGAAGCCAGACAGGAAATGGTACTGCGTTTGATCGGATGTCAAACGCGAAACCGGAGGTAATACGCCAAAAGCATCCGCCGTCAGGAAAATGACTTTTGTCGCATGTCCGGCCTTGGAGACGGGTTTGACAATGTTCTGGATGTGATAGATCGGATAGGAAACGCGGGTATTCTCGGTTTTTGAACCGTCATTGAAGTCAACGCTGCCGTCAGCCAGCACCATGACGTTTTCCAGCAGCGCATCGCGCTTGATCGCGCCGTAGATGTCCGGTTCCGCTTCTTTGGACAGCTTAATGGTTTTAGCGTAGCAGCCGCCTTCAAAGTTGAAAACGCCGTCGTCATCCCAACCGTGCTCATCATCACCAATCAACTGGCGTTTGGGGTCGGTGGACAGGGTGGTTTTGCCCGTACCGGACAGGCCGAAGAATACGGCAACATCGCCTTGTTCGCCCACGTTGGCCGAACAGTGCATGGAGGCGATGCCTTTCAGCGGCAGCAGGTAGTTCATGATGGAGAACATCCCTTTTTTCATTTCGCCGCCGTACCAGGTGCCGCCAATCAGTTGAATACGCTCCGTCAGATTGAAGGCGACGAAGTTTTCAGAATTCAACCCCTGTTCCCGCCATTGCGGATTGGTGCACTTGGCGCCGTTCATGACGATGAAATCAGGTTCGAACCCCTGTAGTTCCTCATCGCTTGGACGAATAAACATGTTTTTCACAAAGTGCGCCTGCCAGGCGACTTCAGTAATAAATCGGACTTTCAGCCGGCTGTCCGGGTTGGCGCCACAGAACGCGTCAACGATAAACAGGCGTTTACTGGACAGTTGACGGGTGACGAGCTGCTTGAGATGCGTCCAGATTTCCTGACTCAAGGGATGGTTGTCATTCGTCCCTTTCCCCTGATCCGACCACCATACGCTATCGCGGGTGACGTCATCGCGAACGATGTATTTATCTTTTGGGGAACGTCCGGTAAAAATGCCGGTATCGACGGCTACCGCACCCAGCTGGGTTTCTGTGCCGCGTTCATAACCTTGTAGAGTTGGGTCGATTTCTTCTTTAAAAAGTAAATCGTAGCTGGGATTGTAGGCAATATCGCGGACATCTTGGATTCCATAAGCCGCAAGAGCCTTTGGTGTTATACCTTTGATCTGCATGTTGCTACTCCTCAATTGTTAGTCCCTTTATCTTTCGAGTTGCAACAATGCTGGTTTCCCTTGGTCCCCTCAGCTACTTCGGTGGTTAAGCATTTGAGGATTCTTTCAGTTGCCGTCTGACTGCAGCTTGAAATCTATCGGGCTTATAGTTGTGCTGATTATATTGTAGAACGGCGAGTTTATTTTAATCGCGATGGCAATCATAAAATTAAATAAATTAATTAAGAACTTTGCTTATTCAATATGTTGGGCGGCTTAACAGAATAAAATTCTATGATATTAATAAGGAAATAAGCGGGTACGCGACCGTACCCGCGGCAGGATTAATGCAGTAAATGCTTTGGTGACTGCTGTTTGAACGCCTGAACATCTTCGGCGTTGAACACATAGTGATTTCCGCAATAATCACAATGCATATCGATTTCGCCATCTTCTTCCAGCATTTCGGTCACTTCACTTTCGGAAAGCGTCATTAATGCTTCCGCGCAACGGGCGCGCGAGCAATGGCACTGGAAGACGACCGCCTGCGGTTCGTATACCGTTACCTCTTCCTGATGATAAAGCCGATAGAGGACGTCGTTAGCCGCAAGCGTAAACAGCTCATCGGTTTTGACCGTAGCCGTGAGCTGCGCCAGGTGATCGAAATCATCGTGTCCGGCATTTTGCGCCGGCAACACCTGTAACAACATGCCCGCGGCGGCCATCCGCCCTTCATGCCGACCGGTACGGATAAATAGTCGGGTCGGGAGCTGTTCGGATTGCAGGAAATAGTTTTCCAGGCAATCGGCAAGGGTATCGCCTTCTAATCCGACGACGCCCTGATACCGTTCGCCTTCCGTCGGCGTAATGGTAATGACCAGATAACCGTTGCCGACCATATCCTTGAGCGAACTATCCTGCGCGATTTCACCCTGCAGGCGGGCTACGCCGCGCATCTGTTGCTGATGGTTGCCGTTGATGACGGCCAGCTTCAACGGTCCGTCGCCCTGAAGCTGAACGGTTATATCGCCGCTGAATTTTAACGTGGCCGTTAACAGGCTGGTGGCAACCAGCATTTCTCCCAGCAGATTTTGTACCGGCTCCGGATAGTCATGATTCGCCAGAATATGCTGGAAGGTATCGCTGACTGTCACCAACTCGCCACGGACGGCATAATTTTCGAACAGATAACGATGTAGTTGGTCATGAGTGGACATAATATTCTCTCGCTGTGGTGACAGTTATTGATTCCCCGCATTTTCCAGTCGCCGGCTATCGGTTTCCCGCAACTTAAATCTATGGGGTTTATTCCCGATCGCTGTATTTAAATTTCATCAGATCCCGTCGTTCTTTCTTATCAGGACGGCGATCCGGGTGCGGCATGGTCAGCGCATTCATTTTTCGCGCCAGCGCCAGCTTTTCCCGTTTTCCGATACTCTCGGCTGTTTCCTGATACAGCGCCTGTGCTTCCGTCGCCGTTCTACGTTGCCCGCTGATGGCGCGGACGATGACGGTACGTTCGTCGTTCCCCTGACGCAGCTTGATTTCGGCGTTCAGTTCAACCAGTTTGCTGGGCTTACTGCGTTGGCCGTTATAGTGAACCTTGCCGCCATCAACCATTTCGCGGGCAATGGCCCGGGTTTTATAGAAGCGGGCGGCCCAAAGCCACTTGTCCAGACGGACGGTATCGTCAGAATTCTCGCTTGCCTTCATCATGACCTCTTCTGATTAACTGAGATTTACCGAGCGATGCAATGACGGTAACAGCCCAAGATAATCATTCATTGACGGATGCTGCTGGAATGATTTTTCCTGCTGGCTGGAGTCAGGGTTACTGACGCCCAGACAGTAACGGATACCAAAGGTCTTGGCGGCGTCCAGAATCGGCTCGCTGTCATCGACAAACAGCGTCCTGGCCGGATCGAAATCGGTTTGCCGTTGCACGGCCCGCCATAACCGCTGATTTTCTTTCGGATATCCATAAGTATGGGTGGAAAGTAATAAATCAAGGTGTTTGTCTAAGCCGGTATGTTCAATTTTAACCGCCAGGCTGTGCGGATGCGCATTAGTCAGCAGAATCGTGCGCTTACCGCTGTCGCGCAGGGCATGCAGAAATGGCTCGGTATCTTCCCGCAGGCGGGCGCGAGGGCCGATATCCGTGGTCATCTGATAGATGTCCAACCCCAGCTTTTCACTCCAGTAATCGAAGCAGTACCAGTTCATCGTATGCTGCACCGCCTGATACTCTGCGGCAATGAGCCGTTGAGCCTGCCCGAGGCTGATACCGCGTTTGTCGCTGAGTGACTGCGGCACAAGCTGTAACCAGAAGTAGCTATCAAAAGCCAAATCGAGCAGCGTGCCATCCATATCCAATATAACGGTATCAATGTCGTGCCAGTTAATTTGGGGGCTCATAAATACTCCAGATACAGAATGATGCCAGATACCGAGGCTTGTTTGATAAGGGGAAACATACCCATCCGCACTTCGGGTTGCCGGGGAGATCGCCCCGAGACTAAAGTCTGATGAGTATAAATACGGCAGTTTCGTCAGAATAGCATAACAGCGCGTGCTGCACGATGGTCAGGACAGTTGCGTACGGCCGTCTACCAGCGATGGCGTGGCGCCAAAGCGAGAAGCGTAATACTGCTGAATATTGGCCATCCGCTGTTTGCTCTTGACTATCCTCATGCCCAACAGCGCGGCATTGACCAGCAATATTATGGAAAAGAGCAACAGCAGCAGGCAACTGCCGAGGTAACGCCACAGCGTGATAACATCCGGTTCGCTATGCAGGCTGATATGCTGAGTACCGTTGGCATCGATGCTGAGGTCTGTGATGACGCCCGACGCGCTGAACGGCGTGTGCAATAACATAGCCGATAACCGCTGAAGTTCTTTCCACTGATCGGCGGCGTGGTACTCATTCAGCGGTACAAGCGGTAACGGATGGCTGACAAACTGGCGTCCTTCATCGCTGCGGATTAAAAAACCGCCCGGGGGAGGGCTATTGAGTGAATCGGCCGCGTGGTTGACTTCCTGTTGAAAGAAAAAGTCGGTGGCGCTGTTGACGAGTGACTCCAGCGTCTCTGCGCTTACCGGACGCAGCAACACATTCATTTCTTTAAATGAACCCGAACGCGCCTGCTTTACCAGCGTATCCCAGTTCTTTGCATTGCCCAGATTGACCAATGCATTTTTCAGGCGGAAGCAATCTCTCTCTTGTTCGCACAGATCCTGTGTTTTCAGCACGATGTCGGAAAAGTCATTCAACAGAATCATGCCTGATTTCTGAATAGCCGAGGCAAGCTGGGTGTTAACCCGGCCTTCGACATCGGGTTGCGGGTGTAACTGCGTGTTTACGGTTTTCAGCAATGCCGACGTTTTTTCAATGATCTCGGATTCCGGCAACGGTAACGATGCGGCTTTATTCCAGTAAATCGCCGAGCAGTCAAAAGGCGTAAAGGCATAAGGGGGGGAATTGGTCGACGAAATGTGAATATCCGTCGGAACATAGCACATGCCCGCTCCCCGGACTTTCAGCGCATCGCCGATTTTGAGCGGTATTTTTTCCAACTCATCAACCTGGTTGACCTGAATATTTTGCGCGCCATGCAACCAGGCCATGCTGAGTTTTAATGGCAGCTCAAGGGGAACATAGGTCAATAAGAGTATGAGGCTGAGGAGTGCGCCGACGGACAACACCAGATTTTTGCCCCATCGTTGCAACGGGAAATTTTTTACTTCGTCATGCAGCGACAAATATCTCCCCTGCCGAACAACCTGATGATCAAGGTAAATATCAACATTCGTTTTTTTCCCTAAATCAAATGTGATGTAAGGATGCCAGTAAGGGGGGTAAATCAGATCGATATTACCGAGCGAGACGCTGCCGAACTGCCCTTGATTTGATTCGCCGAAAAGGCCAAGCGCTTGCGGCGTGCCGATAAGCGAGTGAACGTCCTGTAGTTCCTGTTTTGAAGGGGCGCGGAAAAGCCGCCACAGGCTCCAGGCGGCAAGAAGCACGGCTGAGCCGGTGAGCCAGGGCAGCAGCGCTATCGGGCTGTTAAGGCTGACGAATAGCAGCAAAAATGACAGGCACAGCACGCTGGCTTCTTTAATCCCCTTCGCGTGATGTATGGCATGCTCTTCCTTCGTTTCCTTACGAATGTTGGCCAGCTCGGCGTGTTCATTCTCTTCATGACGAATGGACGCGTTTGGCATTGGATAGTCGGGAACCATCACCATCTGACGGCTATCGCCGTCGTCGTTGAGGCATTCGACTAACGAGTGGCCGTTCAGGGAAATCACCAACGGGATAGAACGGGTTTTAATCAATTCAACGGTGTTGTTCTCAGTAATATACTGTTCCCAGCAGGGCGGCAGGTGAATTTCCTGCGTATCGATATAGTATCGCCACTTATTCTGCGCGTCAGTGCTTAGGCCATAACGCGTGATGGTATGGGTGATCGGATATACCCGATCGCTTTGCAATGTGCGGGGAAGTTTGGGCTGGGTATTGGGTATGTCAAGCGGCGTTGGCTGCTGACTATGCTCATGTTCCTGAGCAAGATAATGTTCAACAGCCACGCGTTCTTCAGGGGTCAGTTGACGAAGTAAGGCAGGTTCCACCGGTAAAGGAGCGACGAATGACAAGCGCTGACGTTTTCGGTAGACAATGAAACCTCCGATAACGAGCAGACAGGCAAGCAATATAGCCAATAGGGTAAATATTGTGCTCATGTCATTTCCATCCCAAAGTGACGTACTCCCTGTTTGCATCGGATTTTAACAAATATGTCCAATCGATGATAACCTGCATAGTTTTGCTTTATTAAATTAATAACTAAAAAATAACAGAAATTATCTACGTAAGGGGATGATGGTAACAATCAGACAGGGCGTCTAAAATGAGGAAAATCCGATTTTGGGGGCGAGTTATTGACTTTTAATTTTTCATTTTAATAGTTCATACTATTAATGTGTATTTAATGTTATAAGCAAGTAAATTAATAATTGTGATGGTTGCAGCAAAGGTTGCTGTTAACGCACAATGTGAGCAACAGCAAAAATCTAGCAAGATCAAAAAAGAGTATTAACGATCGCTTTTCATTCAGCGGCACCCCGCTATCTATGGTGACGGTAGAGACAATCATCATTCAGGTTGGGCTGAGTTGTCGTTCTGGTCGTAATTTCTCTATGAGGCCACCATGAGTCATAACCTGCAAAAACCCAAAATTCTCAAGGTAGAAACCGTCGCGCGTTCGCGTTTGTTCAATGTTGAATCCATCGATCTGGAATTTAGTAACGGCGCTCGCCGGGTATATGAACGAATGCGCCCAAGCGGACGGGAAGCGGTGATGATTGTGCCGATTATTGATGATGAACTGGTGCTGATCCGTGAGTACGCTGTCGGTATTGAGCAATATGAGCTTGGATTTCCCAAAGGATTAATCGATCCCGGCGAAACGGTATTTGAGGCGGCTAACCGGGAACTGATGGAAGAGGCGGGATTTGGCGCGGAACAGATGGATTTGTTAGCGACGTTGACGATGGCGCCGTCCTATTTCTCCAGCCAGATGAATATCGTCGTCGCGCGCGGGCTGTATCCGCAGAGTCGTGAAGGCGATGAGCCGGAACCGCTGCCGAAAGTGCGCTGGCCGCTAAAAGATATGATGTCGCTGCTGCAGGAACCCGATTTTCGGGAGGCGCGCAATGTCAGCGCGTTGTTTTTAACCCAAGACTGGTTGCGCCGTGAGTGAAAGGTATTTGCCGCCGATGTCGGCGTTTAAAAATAGCAAAGGCGCAGAATCTGCGCCTTTGACGTATGGAAGCCCCCGATCAGAATAACTCTTCGCTTTGTCCGTTATCCATCAATGTCGTGCCGACTTCATGCACTTCATATTCCGTCGGCTGTGTTCCTTCAATGAAATATTCGGAACGGCTGTTGCCCCCGCCGTTAGACAGCTTGCCGCTGCTGCGATCGATGGTCACGCTGACAATACCGGGCGGCGGCGTCAGCGGTTGTTCAGGGACGCCTTCCAGCGCGGCCTTCATAAACTCATCCCAGGCCGGCTGAGCGCTTTTGGCGCCGCCTTCGTAGCCTGAGATCTGATCTTTGATCACGCCGGACGCGCTGCTGGTGCCCAGGTCGCGGCGATGGTCGTCGAAGCCGATCCACACAGAGGTCACCAGATTCGGGCCATAGCCCGAGAACCAGGCATCCTTGGAACTGTTGGTGGTGCCGGTTTTGCCGCCGATATCATGGCGCTTCAGATCTTTACCTGCGCGCCAGCCCGTGCCCATCCAGCCGGGTTCGCCAAATATATTGCTATTCAGCGCATCCTTAATCAGGAAGGCCAGCGGAGTGTTAATAACGTGCGGCGCATAAGGCTGAGCCGTGTTTTGCTGGGCGAGCGGCGGCGTAACCGGCTCCAGCTCAGGCTGGGGCAATGTCCCCTGCACCGGATTTTCTCGTGATGTCGCGACATTTTCCAAGCTGTCCGCGGACAGCACGGTGTCACGCCGTGTTTCGCCATACACCAGCGGTAAATTGCAGGTGTCGCACACCACTTTAGGCATGGCGGTAAAGACGGCGTCGCCCGATTCTTTCTCTATTTTGGTAATGAGATAGGGATCGACCAGATAACCCCCATTGGCCATTACCGCATAGCCGCGCACCACCTGCAACGGGGTGAAAGACGCCGCTCCCAGCGCCAGTGACTCCGTCGGAACAATATTTTGTTTCGGGAAGCCGAAACGCTGCAGGTACTCTGCGGCGTAATCCACGCCCATCGCCCGCATGGCGCGGACCATCACCACGTTTTTAGATTGACCCAATCCTTGACGCAAACGGATCGGGCCGTCGTAAGTCGCGGGGGAGTTTTTGGGACGCCAGTCTGAGCCGGCGCCTGGATCCCAGCGGGTAATCGGCACATCATTGAGAATAGTGGCGAGCGTCAGACCTTTATCCATCGCGGCAGTATAGAGGAACGGCTTGATGTTGGAACCAAGCTGACGCAACGCTTGGGTTGCGCGATTAAACTTGCTTTGGTTGAAATCGAATCCACCGACCAGCGCTTCAATTGCGCCATTGGTTGGATTGAGAGAGACCAGCGCCGAATTGACGTCCGGCACCTGGGCAAGCCACCAGTCGTTGTCCACTTTCCGCACCCACACCTGCTGGCCGGTCTGAACCACGTCAATCACCCGCTTGGGCGTTGGGCCTTGTTGCGTATCGGAACGATAAGGGCGCGCCCAGCGCATGCCGGCCATCGGCAATGCAATGTTGCTGCCGTCGGCCATCATCGCAATGGCTTTATCGCTATCGGTATCGGTAATCACCGCCGGGAACAGCGGACCGTAAACCGGCAGTTTTTTCAGTTCGGCGACGATCCTGGTGCGATCCCAGGCACTTTCGCCGACTTTCCACCACACCGCGGTTGGGCCGCGGTAGCCGTGACGCATGTCATAAGCGAGAACGTTGTTACGCAAGGCATCCTGCGCGGCTAACTGTAATTTTCTGGTGATGGTGGTGTAGACCTTGTAACCATCGTTATAAGCGTCATCGCCATAACGCTTGATCATTTCCTGACGCACCATCTCCGCCACATAAGGGGCGGAAAATGCTATCTGAGGTGCGTGATAGTCGGCTTCCAGCTTCTCACTGCGCGCCTGATCGTATTGAGCCTGAGAAATGTAGTTCTCATCCCTCATTCGTGCCAGAACCACATTACGCCGGGCGATCGCACGATCGTATGAGTAGAGCGGGTTGAAGGTGGAGGGCGCTTTCGGTAAACCGGCGATCATGGCCATTTCGCCCAGCGTCAGCTGGTCGACCGGACGGCCGAAATAGACATGCGCAGCCGCGCCGACGCCATAAGCCCGGTAACCGAGATAAATTTTATTCAGATACAGCTCAAGAATTTCATCTTTGGTCAACAACTGCTCAATACGGATAGCCAGGAAAACTTCCTTGATTTTACGAATCAGGGTGCGTTCCGGGCTAAGGAAAAAGTTTCTGGCAAGCTGTTGCGTAATGGTGCTGGCCCCCTGGGAAGCATGACCGGAGGTTAACGCAATCGACGCGGCGCGGATAATCCCGATCGGATCGACGCCGTGGTGCTCATAGAAACGGCTGTCTTCAGTCGCAATGAACGCCTGCACCATCACAGGAGGAATTTGATCCAGTTTCAACGGGATACGCCGATGTTCGCCGAATTGGGCGATCAGCTCGCCATCGGCGCTGAATACCTGCATAGGCGTCTGCAGCCGGATGTCTTTCAGCGTGGCGACATCGGGTAACTGAGGTTCGATATAGCGGTATAAACCATATATCGAAGCGGCTCCCAGCAGGATGCAAGTCACTGCAAGGATGAATAGATACTTTACGAACTTCACCTGGGATTTTCCATTCAGTAGCGTTTGGACGGTTTATAAACAATCGGCGCTAGTATAAAGGTAAGCCAGCACTGTGGATACGTTCTTTTAATTGATATGGAATCGGGTTGAACATGGCTTATCACATCTGGCGGGTTGGGTTAGATATACAAAACGGGTTTATGCGCGCACTGGCGGTTCAACGCCGTCGCTATGGCTGGCAGCTTCGCAACTGGTGGCAGTTCCCGCTACCAGACGACACGTTACGCGCGGGTAGTCTACACCATACTGAGGCGCTTTGTGAGGCCTTACTGAAATGGCGCAGATTATTACCCCACAATATTTCGCTGCGGGTGGGGTTTCCCGCGCAGTTGGTATGGCAACAGCGGTTACCGATGCCGGACAGCCGACTGCAAGGGCCGGAGCGCAATGATTATATCGAGGCGATGGCCGCCCGTAAGCTGCCGATAAGCAGTCATTCATTGGCGATGGACTACCGAGAGGCTCCCTATGAACCAGGCACGTTATTGGTTACGGCGGCCCGGCGGCATGAGCTGGATAGTTGGCTTGACTGTCTGCGTCGTGCGGATTTACACCCTGATGCGGTTGAGGTTTCAACCAGCGCAATCCGTTGTATGGCGAAATCAGCGGGGCTTAAACATGATTATCCCTTCCTGCATCGGCTGGCGGACGGCTGGTTATGGATATCCCCGCTGAACCATGCTTTTCAGTGCGGTGTGATCCATTCTGACGAACTGACCGCCGAAGAGGCGCTTTTATCGTTGGTAAATGCTCGCTGTCAGAAAACTTCTTATGATACGGCCTATTACAGCAGCACCTTACCCACGTTAGCCAATCAGATACCCGGCGCATTCATCCCGTGGTCGCCGCTTGCGGCGTTCGACCAGATGCAGCCTCCGTTACCCGATTTTCCCCCGGCATTTGTGATCGCCGGCGGTCTGGCTTTGCGCCCTGGAGATGCCGAACATGCTGTTGGTTAATCTTTTACCCTGGCGTAAACGGCGATTACGCCGCCGGGCGCGTCGCTGGCTGACGCTATTGCTGCTGCAACTGGCGCTGGCCGCTCTGGTGCTCGCGGGTTATTACATCATCCTGCATCAGCAGCGCCTGGTGTTGCAACGTGAACTGGGCGATATATCTGAGCGGCAGCGGCAATGGACGCAGCAATATCAGCAAACTCGCCGGATGTGGAACCAACTGCGGGATTATCAGGCGCAGCATGACGCCGATGCCGCCGCGCTTCGCCATAATCAGCGCTATCTGAATCTGCTGGATCGGATGGCGGCAATGCTGCCCCGGCGTCTCTGGCTGACGGAGATCGCCGATCGTGGGCAGCACCTGTTAATTTCCGGCTTGAGTGAAAACTATGCCGATATCGTGGCCTTTAATCGCTCGCTGGTGCGCCACCCTGAACTGGCGCGGGTACAGGTGCTTGAGGCTCTGAGGCAGCAGAAAGATCGCGCGCTGTTGAGTTTTTCGCTTCAGGCGGACTGGATATTCACGGATTCGGCCGGGGGCGAACAGGCTGGTGATTAACGCGATACTGAACTGGTCCGGATGGGCAAGTAAACCATTGTGGGCGCTGGCGGCGGCGCAAGCCATGTTGGTTGGCGGTTTTTCACTATTCGGCATAGCGATGGTTTTGCAAACGGAACAGCAGCAAATGGTTCAGATTAAGCAGCGGATAGATCAGCAACTCGCCGCGATACAACACCTTCAGCAACAGCTAAAAGCGCTGCCATCCTTTGCCACGCTAAAGACGCAATTGTCTGAACGGAAAGCGGACAATCCGCCATTCCATGCGGACATGCCGTCGCTGTTGGTCACCGCGCCGTTATCGCAATCCGGCGCATCGCTGCTTTCCTGGCAACCCGAGCGTCATCACAACGGCAGCGATGCCTGGTTACTGACCTTTAGCGCCGACTATCAGGCAACGTTGCATGTCCTGCGTAAATTTATCGCGCTGCCGCATGTGTTGCGGATTGAGCAACTGGCTATGAAATCGGTGGATGGTGTTTTGCACATTAATTTGCGGTTGGTGAAACCGGCGGCGAAACGGAGAAGCGACGTTGAATAGCCCAGTTGCAGCGTCTCTCATCCTGTTTTTCAGCCTGTTGTCCGGCATCACGCCGGCAGAAGCGGCAATGATGAGCCGGGATCCTTTTCAGCCCGTATCTGCGGCCCACTGTTCCCGGAACCGCATTATGCAGCACGGGCGATTAAAAGGCGTCATCGGTTCCGGTAAGGCATGGATAGGGTGGCTGGCGCAATCGGAGACACGATGGCAACGGTTAACGCCGGGCGCGCTGATCCAGCCGGAAAATTGGCGGGTTAGTCGGCTGGATAAGTCCGGCGCGACATTAGCGGCGGTTGATGAGACCGAGCGCTGTGACGGCGTACCCGCGGAGGTTGCCTTGCCATCGCCTTTCATTAATAACGGCGTCGCGCAATAGAACATTTTTCTCAGAACAAGGGATGTTATGACGATGAGATCGGTTAAGAAGATGCTGCTCTTGATGGTGTTGTTCGCTGGCGGCGTATCGGCGCAGGCGGGGAGCGAGGCGCCGGTATCAATGGCATTTGAGGATTCCCCCATACAGCGAATATTGCAGGCTCTGGCGGATCATCAGCAGTTAAATATGGTGGTGGCGCCGGGAGTTGAAGGAACGATCAGCCTGCGCTTGACGGAAGTGCCCTGGCGGCAGGCTTTGGATATCGTTTTGCATATGGGACAGCTTGCGGTAGAGCGCAACGGCAATGTTCTGCTGGTTTACCCCGCTTCCCACCTTGAAGAACGACAGCGTCAGAAAGAAGAACGCCTTGCTCTGCAGTCGCAGAAGCAGCCGTTGCAGAATCTTTCGGTTTCGCTGCAATACGCCGATGCTGCCGAGGTAGCCGCCAGCGTGCAGGCCCAGCGCGGCGCGCTGCTTACCGAACGGGGGAGCGTCACCGTGGATAAAAGAACCAATACGTTACTGATCCGCGATACGGCGGCAGCGCTGGAGCCGTTGAAATCGTGGGTGAGCGAGTTCGATTTGCCGCTATCGCAAATACAGCTTGCGGCGCATATTGTGACTATCAGCAGTGGAAATTTACAGGCGCTGGGTGTCAATTGGGGGTTGGGTTCCGGCGCAGAGGCGAATAAAGCCCTGCGATTGAATAATTTTAATATCAGCCTGCCGGTAGAATCGCCGGCGATCAACGCAGGTTTTCATCTGGCGCGGCTTAATGGACGTCTGCTTGAGCTGGAGCTGTTGGCGTTAGAGCAGGAAAACCAGGTGGAAATCATCGCCAGTCCGCGTTTGCTTACGGCTCATCAGCAAACCGCCAGTATCAAACAGGGTACGGAAATCCCCTATCAGGTTTCCAGCGGGGCCAGTGGGTCGACGTCCATTGAGTTCAAGGAAGCGGTATTGGGGATGGAGGTGACGCCGAGCATTCTGCGGGCCGGGCGGATTACGCTAAGCCTGAAAATCAGTCAAAACATGCCGGGGCAGACGATAAAGCAGAGCGATAACGGCGAGGCGCTGGCAATCGATAAGCAGGAGATACAAACCCAAGTCACGGTTGCGGACGGCGAAACCATCGTTCTGGGCGGCATATTTCAGCAACAGAAACAACGTAGCGACGGTCAGGTTCCGGCGTTAGGCAATATTCCCGTACTCGGTCATTTGTTTAAAAACAGTACACGACAGGATTCCCGGCGAGAATTGGTTATTTTTATTACGCCGACCCTGATTCCATTCGGGTAAACGGTAAAAAGTAGCAGAATTTTCATGAAGTCGGCACAATATTTTAATTGATTCGTGCCTTCTAAGTTTGACGCTGCGACAGATTTAGCTTACAAGGGTTAGCGAATTGAGCACAGAAGTGTTGTTCCACCGAAAATGTCGATAAAATATACGTTATATCCAACGTAATTGATGTTGCAATCAGGCGGCAAACAAAGCAATCCCCGGCGATACGTCTGGCGTGAGAGCGTGAAGCCAATATGGATGCAACTTGAATGATGACGGTATATTCCTCACCTGTGGGGCATGTGACATTTTATTCGGTTGCCAAACTACCCTGAGTATTGAGATAATTTTTTGTCTGATTCTCGCACTATCGCTCATGAGGTTTCAGTTTAGGTCCCGTCGCTGGGTTGATTGGCGGGGCGGGTTATCATTAACGAATTGTCTTAGTAATACCAAAAAACATGGCAGAGAAACGCAATATCTTTCTGGTTGGGCCTATGGGTGCCGGCAAAAGCACTATTGGCCGTCAGTTAGCTCAGCAACTCAATATGGAGTTTTTCGACTCCGATCAAGAAATTGAGCGACGCACCGGGGCTGATGTGGGCTGGGTATTCGATTTGGAAGGCGAAGAAGGCTTCCGCGATCGTGAAGAGAAAATCATCAATGAATTGACGGAAAAGCAAGGCATCGTACTGGCGACAGGCGGTGGTTCGGTCAAATCACGTGAAACACGCAATCGTCTTTCGGCGCGTGGGGTAGTCGTTTATCTGGAAACGACGATTGAGAAACAACTTGCCCGCACGCAGCGCGATAAGAAACGTCCTCTACTTCAGGTTGAAACACCGCCGCGTGAAGTTCTGGAGGAGCTGGCGAGAGAGCGGAATCCGCTATACGAGGAGATCGCCGACGTCACCATCCGCACCGACGAACAAAGCGCCAAGGTAGTTGCTAACCAGATTATCAATATGCTGGAAAGTAACTGAAAGTAATACATCATCTGCATCACGCAGGTTTTGAATAGGTTATGAAACGAGCATGGAAAGAATTACCGTAACATTAGCCGAACGAAGTTATCCTATTACGATAGCCGCCGGATTGTTTAATGATTCGGCTTCTTTTATGCCGTTAAAAGCCGGGGATCAGGCCATGCTGGTGACTAACCAGACCTTGGCCCCCCTCTATCTTGAACATGTTCGCCGCGTGCTTGAACAAAGCGGCGTGCATGTCGATCAGGTCGTTTTGCCGGATGGCGAAAAATATAAATCCCTGACCGTATTGGATCAGGTCTTTACCGCATTGCTGACCAAGCCACATGGCCGCGATACGACGATTGTCGCTTTAGGCGGCGGCGTGATTGGCGATTTAGCCGGTTTTGCCGCCGCAAGTTATCAACGTGGCGTGCGTTTTATCCAGGTGCCGACGACGCTGCTGGCGCAGGTCGATTCTTCCGTTGGCGGTAAAACCGCCGTGAATCATCCGCTGGGTAAAAACATGATCGGCGCTTTCTATCAACCGGCATCGGTTGTGATTGACCTGGATTGTCTGAAAACATTGCCTGCGCGGGAGCTATCGTCCGGGCTGGCGGAAGTGATTAAGTACGGCATCATTCTGGATCGCGATTTCTTCCACTGGTTGGAAGCGCATATCGAAGCGGTACGCGCATTGGATCATGACGCACTGGCCTACTGTATTCGCCGTTGCTGTGAATTAAAAGCCGCGGTGGTTGCCGCCGATGAACGCGAAAGCGGCATGCGCGCGTTGCTTAACCTCGGACATACCTATGGCCATGCCATCGAGGCGGAAATGGGATACGGCAATTGGTTGCACGGCGAAGCGGTTGCCGCAGGCATGGTGATGGCCGCGCACGCCGCCCGGCGTCTTGGATTATTCCCCGCCGAGGACATTACTCGCGTCACGTCCCTATTAGTTCGCGCAGGACTGCCCGTTAACGGACCGGCGCAAATGTCGCCGGAATCGTATCTTCCCCACATGATGCGTGATAAGAAAGTGTTGGCCGGCGAATTACGCCTTGTGTTGCCAACGGGCATTGGTCATTCTGAAATTCGTGGCGGCATAGCGCACGATCTTGTTCTGGCGTCAATAACCGATTGTCTTGCTTAAGCGCTTTTCTTATTCGTTAACAACAAATGTGTTAACGACAGATAAGTGCTTATGGTTTATGGTTAATAAAATATAATGCATGATGACTTGATAATTCGCTCCGGGGATGAGGTTGCGGATTTTAGCCTTTCAGTTGGGGGGTTTTAAATGGATGAGTTTAAGCCGGAAGATGAGCTGAAGCCTGATACTAGCGATCGTCGACCAACACGTCAGCAAAAAAGAAGCAGCAGTTTTTCCGTACCGAAAATCACACTTTCCAGACAGCACCTGATGATAGGTATCGGGGTGCTGGTATTGGTGTTGCTGATTATTGGTATTGGTTCCGCTTTGCAGGCGCCTTCTCATCCGCAGACTTCCCAGCCTCAGAGTCAAACCGGTGGCGAAAAGAGTATCGATCTCTCTGCATCATCTGCCCCCACGACGCAGGGAGCAGAAACGTCGGCCCCTGTTGAGTCTTCCCCAACCGCGCCCGGACAGCAGCCGCAAACGCTGAGCGCGCCGCCTATCGCCGGTACGCCGACGGAGGCGCCGGTTCAACCGCCGGTAAGCGGTCAGCAACGTATTGAGTTGCCTGGTAATATCACCGATGCGCTTTCGCAGCAGCAGGGGCGTGTTAACGAATTTTCTCAAGGCGCGATGGGAAGCGGCGCGTCAACCCTGCCGACGGCTCCGGCCACGGTGGCGCCAACGACTAAAACACCCGCGCATGCGCCGGCGGCAAAACCTTCTCACAGCAACGGCAGTAATTCGGCGCGTACGTCGAATACATCGTCGTCGGTGTCGAGTACGCAGCCCGCCGCGGCGAGTAAATCCGCCGCCGCGTCTTCCGGTTCGGGTAGCTCCATTCAAAATGCGCCAGCGAGTCACTTTACCCTGCAGCTAAGCAGCGCTTCCCGTCCGGATACGCTGAGGGCTTATGCAAAACAACATAATCTGGCCCATTCATGGGTTTATGAAACTAAACGTGACGGAAAATCCTGGTATGTCTTAGTGAATGGAGTCTATGCTTCTTCTGCAGAAGCAAGGCAGGCGATAACAACGCTACCTGCTGATGTGCAAGCGAAAAAACCTTGGGTTAAGCCGATCCGTCAGGTGAAGCAGGACTTGAATAAGTAACACCAATTTTAGCCCTGATGTGCTGTCTGACACAGAGTACAATCCGCGGCTCTGAAAAGTATGAGTAACTAACGACGGCATGAAAAAAAACCGCGCTTTTTTAAAATGGGCTGGTGGTAAATATCCGCTGGTGGAAGAAATTCGTCGCTATTTACCCGCAGGGGATTGCCTGATAGAGCCATTTGTTGGCGCGGGTTCTGTATTTCTGAACACAGAGTACGACAACTATATATTGGCCGATATTAATAGCGATCTCATTAATCTCTATAACATCGTCAAGTCAAACGCCGACGATTTTATTCGCGACTCCCGCAAGCTTTTTACTGATGAAGTGAATACGTCAGAGACGTTTTATTTGCTGCGTGAAGAGTTTAATCTTTGTACTGACGCCTACCGGCGTGCGGTTCTATTTCTTTATCTAAACCGGCATTGTTATAACGGTCTGTGCCGCTACAACATGCGCGGCGAATTTAATGTGCCGTTCGGGCGTTATAAAAAGCCTTATTTCCCGGAAGAAGAAATTCGCTGGTTTGCCTTTAAGGCCAGGAGCGCGACTTTTGTTTGCGAGCATTACCACCAGACGCTGATTAAGGCTGAACCCGGTTCGGTTGTTTATTGCGATCCTCCCTATGCGCCATTGTCAGCGACCGCCAACTTTACGGCGTACCATACTAATAATTTTAATACCGTTGACCAGCAGAATCTGGCGCGATTGGCTCATCGTTTGTCGGTTGAAAATCAGATCCCCGTACTGATTTCCAACCACGACACGGTGCTGACCCGTGAGTGGTATCAGGATGCATCGCTTTATGTCGTCAAAGCGCGCCGGACGATTAGCCGTAATATTCTGGGACGCAGTAAGGTAAATGAGCTTTTAGCGTTGTATTGTTGATCGTGGTTATATGAATCAGCTCGCAACCGGTTGTAAGCTGAAACAGTATGGCAACAAGATAAACATGACTGACTGGAAGTTGGCGTGGCTTGGCGACTTTCAGTTTAAAAACCATCGCTGAACGGGATGATGAATTAACGGCCATCCCAAGCAGCAGGATTCAGACTTGATCGTTTGGAGAAGCGAATGAAACCGTTTTTAATCGCCCCGTCTATTCTGTCGGCTGACTTTGCCCGGCTTGGTGAAGATACCGCTAACGCACTGTCGGCGGGCGCCGACGTGGTTCATTTTGATGTAATGGATAACCACTATGTGCCAAATCTGACCATTGGCCCGCTGGTGCTGAAATCTTTGCGGGATTACGGCATCACGGCGCCGATTGATGTTCATCTGATGGTTAAGCCCGTTGACCGCATCATTCCTGACTTTGCGCAGGCGGGCGCCAGTTTCATTACGTTTCATCCCGAAGCCTCGGAGCATGTCGATCGCTCCCTGCAACTGATTAAAGATCACGGCTGCAAGGCCGGCCTGGTTTTCAATCCCGCCACCCCGCTTAGCTATCTTGATTACGTCATGGATAAGCTGGATATTATTTTGCTGATGTCGGTCAACCCCGGCTTTGGCGGGCAGTCGTTTCTTCCGTCGACGCTGGATAAACTGCGGCAGGTGCGCAAGCTGATTGACGACAGCGGCTATGATATCCGTCTTGAAGTGGATGGCGGCGTTAAGGTTGATAATATCGGCGCTATCGCTGCGGCGGGCGCCGATATGTTTGTGGCGGGCTCTGCGATTTTCAGCCAGCCGGACTATCGGGCGGTTATCGATAGGATGCGCGGAGAATTGGCGAAGGCGACGAATGAATAACAGCGCGCTTATAAAAACCATGCCCATCCGGGGAGTGGCGTTTGACCTGGATGGCACCTTGATTAACAGCGCGCCTGGTTTGGCCGCCGCGATAGATTTAGCGTTACGGGCGCAGTCTCTTCCCGCCGCGGGCGAAGAGCGGGTCGCCACCTGGATTGGCAACGGCGCCGATGTACTGGTTGAACGCGCGCTGCGCTGGGCCGGCGTGGAACCGACGCCGCAGCGCATCCGGGATACACGCGAGACGTTCGATCGCTATTATGAGCAAACCGTGGATAACGGCAGTACGCTGTATCCACAGGTTAAAGAGACGCTGGCGCATCTGGCCGGGCAGGGATTGCCGATGGCGATCGTGACCAATAAGCCGACGCCGTTTGTCGCGCCTTTGCTGGCGTCGCTGGGAATTGACGCGTACTTTTCCCTTATTATCGGCGGTGATGACGTCATCGCCAAAAAGCCGCATCCGGCGCCCCTGTATCTGGTATTGGGGAAATTAGGATTGCGCGCGGGTGAATTACTTTTCGTCGGTGATTCCCGTAATGATATTCAAGCATCCCAGGCCGCCGGTTGTCCTTGCGTCGGTATGACCTACGGATATAACTATGGTGAAGCGATCGAGTTGAGTCATCCGGATATTACGCTGGATCGTTTTGCCGATTTGTTGCCCATCGTTGGGCCGTCATCTTCAAAAAATCAGGAAGCGTTAGTATGAGCAAGCCCATTGTATTTAGCGGTGCACAACCGTCTGGTGAACTGACTATTGGTAACTACATGGGTGCGTTACGCCAGTGGGTCAATATGCAGGATGACTATGATTGCATCTACTGTATCGTTGATCTGCACGCCATTACGGTGCGCCAGGATGCCCAACAACTGAGAAAAGCGACGCTGGATACGTTGGCGCTCTATCTGGCCTGCGGTATCGATCCGCAGAAAAGCACCATCTTCGTTCAGTCGCATGTTCCTGAACATACCCAGTTGAGCTGGGTTCTGAACTGCTACACCTATTTCGGCGAACTGAGCCGCATGACGCAGTTTAAAGATAAGTCTTCGCGTTATGCCGAAAATATCAATGCCGGCCTGTTTGATTATCCGGTGCTGATGGCGGCCGATATTCTGCTATATCAGACGACTCAGGTTCCGGTGGGAGAAGATCAGAAACAGCATCTGGAACTCAGCCGTGATATCGCTCAGCGCTTTAATACGCTTTACGGTGATGTTTTCAAAGTGCCCGAACCGTTTATTCCAAAGTCCGGCGCCCGGGTGATGTCTTTGCTGGAGCCGACCAAAAAGATGTCCAAATCGGACGATAACCGCAATAACGTGATTGGTCTGCTGGAAGATCCCAAATCGGTGGTGAAGAAGATCAAACGCGCGGTGACGGATTCGGACGAGCCGCCGGTCGTTCGTTATGATGTGGTGAATAAAGCCGGGGTTTCCAATCTGCTGGATATTCTGTCCGCCGTTACGGGCAAAACCATTGCCGAACTGGAACAGGAATTCAGCGGCCAGATGTATGGCCATCTGAAAGGCGCGGTGGCCGATGCGGTTTCCGGCATGCTCACCGATTTGCAGGCGCGTTATCACCATTTCCGCAATGATGAGGCTCTTTTGCAGCAGATCATGCGTGAAGGGGCGGAAAAAGCCAGCGCGCGCGCGCAGCAAACGTTAAAGAAAGTCTATGAAGCGGTTGGATTTGTCGGCCGTCCTTAACCGGTAAAGCCTAAGACTAAAAAGGGCTGGAGATATTCTCCGGCCCTTTTGCTTTTATCCCATCACTGCGGCAGCGGTGGGGAGACATCGTCCGGAATCGGGTTTTCAAACGGCGTTTGCGCTAATTGAGCCTGGAGATCCGCTTTTGCCTGCTTGATCAGGTCCGGCGTCATAAACAGATCTATCGCCAGCGAGGCCATCGCTTTGGCGGCATATTCCATTCCCTTATGCGCCGCCGGCGCTTTACCCTGCGCGACCAACTGCCATGAGTGCGCCGGCGTACCAATCGCGTAAGTCGCGCAGCGGACCTGTACGGTCGGAACCACCCAGCTTACGGTCCCTACATCTGTTGAGCCGATAAAGGCGGGATCGGGACTGTAGAGCGGATAAACCTCCTCATGCAGCGCTTGACCCGGCTGAGGTTTCAGCCCAAACCGCGCGTAAGAGCTGGTAATGTCCTCCGCGGTCATCGCCGCCTGGAATTTTGCCGCGAACTGGCGATCCTGTTCATCAAACTCAATCGGCCCCAGCGTCAGCAAGTGTTCGTGCATCCGATGTTCCAAAGGAGAATTGCCGAGCAGGTTGGCGTCTCCGCTGAGCACTTCATAGCGGACTTCGGTTTCCGTCATCAGCGCGGCGCCTTCAGCGATCTTCTTCACCCGGCTCACTAAATTGTGTAGTTCCGGCAACTGCCGGGCACGTACAAGGTAGCGAACGGTTGCATTGGCCTGCACCACATTGGGCGCGTGACCGCCGCTATCGGTAACGGCGTAGTGCACGCGGGCGGAGGAGGGCATATGCTCGCGCATATAGTTAACGCCGACGTTCATTAATTCCACCGCGTCCAGCGCGCTGCGGCCCAGATGCGGGCTGCTGGCCGCATGGGAAGCGCGGCCCTTGAAGTAGAAATTCAGTTCGTTGCAGGCCAGGGATACCGGACTATTCACTCCGGTAAACGCAGCCGGATGCCAGCAGATGGCGATGTCCACATCGTCAAACACGCCGGCTTTGACCATGAAGCCTTTGGATGAGCCGCCTTCTTCCGCGGGACAGCCGTAGAAACGAACGGTACCGGACAGCGCATGCTTTTGCAGGTAATCTTTAACGGCGGTGGCCGCCTGTAATGACGCGCTGCCGAGCAGGTTGTGTCCGCAGCCGTGTCCGTTGCCGCCATTTTCCAACGGTCGGGGTTCGGCGACATTCGCCTCCTGGCTCAAGCCCGGCAGGGCGTCATACTCGCCAAGAAAAGCGATAACCGGCGAACCTGAACCGAATTCGCCCAGTAGGGCGGTAGGCATGCCGGCAATGCCGGTTGTCAAACGAAACCCTTCCGCTTTCAGCACGGCTTCATGCTGGGCGGAAGATCGATATTCCTCATAGTTCAGCTCCGGCGTATCCCAGATGGCGTCGCTGAGCGTGCAGAACTGTTGCCGTTTCGCCGCGATCAATCCGCAGATTTCCTCAACGGCGCTACGGTCGATCGACGGCAATGTCTCTTCATTTTGTGTCAAATTCATTTAATTGGACTCTTTTATCGCATGGTAAGAAAACGGATACGCATCGTCTGAGAAACTCAGAGCGGCGCGGTATCCATACCAAACCATTTCTCGCTCAGGGTTTTCAGCGTGCCGTCGTTTTTGGCTTTCTCGATAGCGGCATTAAACATGGCTTTTAATTCCGGGTCGGATTTCCGCAGGCCAACCGAGGAACCGCTGCCCAGGATGCCGCCAACAAACTGCGGCCCCGGCAATACGAGGTTTTCGTTGCCCGGTTTTTTGGTTACGCCGGTCAGGTAGGCCGGGGATGCGATAACCAGATCCACGCGCCCGGCTTTTAGATCGAGGTCGTGTTCTTGCGTGGTTTTATACTCGCGTACGGTCATCACGCCTTTGAGATATTTATCCAGGAAGGTGCTGGCGATCGAAGCGGACTGAACGCCGATGGTTTTGCCTTTCAGCAGCGGCTTCAGTTTTTCGATTTCCGCGATGGTTTCCGCTTCATTTTCTGGTTTAAGCGAAAAACGTTTGCCCATATCAGGCATTTCTTTCGCCAGTGGGCTGGATTTCAACATCGCGAAGGTCTGTCCGCTCTGGCTATACGGCTGGCTGAAGTCGATGACCTCACGGCGTTTGTCGGTGGCGGACATCCCGGAGATGATGGCGTCGAACTTTCCGGCGTTCAGCGCTGGAATCGAACTGGTAAATGGCTGCACCATCATTTCGCACTTCACCTGCATGTTGTCGCACAGGACTTTGTACAGATCGATTTCGAAACCATCCAGCGTGCCATCCGGCTTGGTAAAGTTGTACGGATAAAAAGCGCCTTCGGTGGCGAGCCGCACCGTCGTCCATTTTTTCTCTTCCGCAGAAGCGTTGAACGACGCGACCAGCGTGCTTGCCAGGCACAGTGAACAGGCGATCATTTTTAATTTTGATTTCATCATAAAGGTCTTCTCCCGGTGTAAATATCTTTAATAATTAGTGTGATACGTTACCAACTGGCGATGAACTGCCGAAAGCGGGCCGACTGGCTGGCGGTGAACACCTGCTCCGGCGTGCCTTGTTCTTCAATCTCGCCTTGATGTAGAAAGACCACGCGGTTAGAGACTTCGCGGGCGAAATCCATCTCGTGGGTGACGACCAGCATGGTCATGCCTTCATCCGCAAGGGTACGCATAACGCGTAAAACTTCCCCGACCAGTTCCGGATCGAGCGCGGATGTCGGTTCGTCAAACAGCATGACTTTCGGCGTCATGGCCAATGCGCGGGCAATCGCCGCCCGCTGTTGCTGACCGCCGGAAAGGTGGGCGGGGTAGTAATGTTGCTTATCGGCCAGTCCCACCTTTTCCAGCAGGTGTCCGGCCTGTTCCAGGCATTCCGCATGGGGGCGTTTCAATACATGAACCGGTGCTTCAATCACGTTTTCCAGCACGGTTTTATGCGACCACAGATTAAAGTTCTGGAATACCATGCCGAGCTGCGAGCGTATGCGCTCGATCTGCTTGGGGTTGGACGGGCGGCTTTGTCCCTTGCGGTTGGTTTGCAACTCAATCGTTTCCCCGGCAACGACGATTTCGCCCTGGTCGGGAAGTTCCAACATATTGATACAACGCAGCAGGGTGGATTTTCCCGAGCCGGATGAGCCAAGAATGGAAACCACTTCCCCCTGGCTGGCATCAAAAGAGATCCCCTTCAATACTTCCAGAGAGCCGAAGCTTTTGTGAATGTTACGCAGGCTGATCGCTGGTGTGGTCATTGGAGGTCTCCCAGTTTCTTGATTTTTTTTGCCGTCGATTGTGCGGCGGGCGCACGCTGATAAGGCGTGACGGCGTATTCCGCCCACATCAGCAGACGTGTCAGAATCAGGTTGATAAATAAATAGATTGCGCCGGCAATCAGGAACACTTCGAGCGCCCGGTAAGTTTCGGAGATGATGCGCGCGGCGATACCGGTAATTTCCATTAGCGTAATAATGGAGGCCAATGAAGTGGATTTGATCATGGAGATCATCTCATTACCGTAAGCGGGCAGCGCCTGCCGAATGGCGAGCGGAAAAATGATACGCCTGAAAATCATTATCGAAGGCATGCCGCAGGCGCGGGCGGCTTCTGCCTGCCCGGCAGGAACCGACTGCAATCCGCCGCGAATGATTTCACTGGCGTAGGCGCCGGTACACAGGCTGAGCGACAGCAAGGCGCACCAATAGGGTTCGCGCAATAGCGGCCAGAACACGCTTTCCCGGATCCACGCGAACTGGCCCAGCCCGTAATAGATAAGGAACAACTGCACCAGCAGCGGCGTACCGCGGAAAAACAGGACATAGACGCGAGCAACGCCGCGTAACACGGGATTGCCGCCAATCTGCATTAACGCCAGACCGAGCGCCAGAAAGAACCCAATAAATACGGAGCCGATCGACAATTGCAGAGTTAAAGGAATACCGGGAATAATTTCCAGAAACGTTTCATAAATAAAAGGAAAATCCATCAGCGTTTCACACCCCGGGAATAATGAGCTTCTGTCCGGCGCATGATCCAGCCGGAACAGATGGAGATAAGCAGATACAGCATTGCCGCCGCCATAAAGAAGTCAAACGGTTTGCCCGTCGACCCCGCGCCGGTCTGCGACTGGGTCAGTAATTCGGCGACGCCGGTGACCGACACCAGAGCCGACGCCTTCAGCACCAGTTGCCAGACATTGCCCAGCGCCGGGATCGCATGACGCAACAGCAGCGGCATGATGATGCGCTTCAGACGCAGCATGGTTGACATCCCGCAGGCTTTGGCGGCTTCAATTTCACCTTTGGATACGGCATAAAACGCGCCGCGATACACTTCTGTCTGCTGTGCGCCGGAGGAAACGCCGACGGCGATGACCCCGGCGACAAAACCGGGAAGCCCCAGAAATTCATTACTGCCGAATAATCTGGCAAGCATGGTTAATGCCGAGCTGCCGCCGAAATAAAGTAAGTAGATGATTAGCAGATCAGGCACGCCACGGATGATGGTGGTATAGCCGTCGGCAAGATAACGTACCGGACGATTACCGCAAATTTTTGCCCAGGCGCCGAGCGTACCGATTAGTGCGCCAATCAGGAATCCACCGCATGACAGTGCGAGCGTCATTCCCGTACCCATTAATAATAATTTCCCCCAGCCATTTTCACCAAAACTGATGAGTTGCCAGAAAGTCACTTCTTCCACAGATAGCTCCCAACTATTTTATTGTTCCGTGATCAATCGAGGTTGTGATCAGAACGTTTTTTGTGATCAGAGGACCGCACACCCTGTTCGGGAACGACGATGTAGACAGGTAATTTTTCAGATCCACGCAGCACGATACGCATGAACCGCGATAAGCCGGTTTTTAGCCGGGTATTACTCTGTTGTTCTGTAAAAATACTTAGGAGACAAAGCAACATTCGGGCCACTTTTCCGCTGTCCTGTTATTGCTTATCTATTCATATATTTTGCTTATTAATTAATATGAATTTAATTAAAAAGTGGCAGATACGGTGCAAAATAGGGGCAACAATGGCAGGTGTTGAGGCAGGTTTTGACTGTGATGGTGCATTGTATGCACTGTTGTGGTGCTGTGTGTTATTTTGGTGCGCTCGTATCGGCGGCCACCGTCCGGCAGCGGTGTTCAGATGGTGGCCTGATAACAAAATGTTCGGCGGTTATTCTGACCGTTGGGTAAACCAGTTCAGTTTTTCTCTCAGGCCGACAACGTTGCCGACAATGATTAAACTCGGACTGACGGCCTGTTTTGCCAACTCCCCAAGCTGTGAAAGCTGCCCGGTGAATACCCGCTGCGCCGTGGAGGTGCCGTTTTCGATCAGCGCCACCGGCACCGTCTCAGGGAGCTTCTGCTCTATCAGTTTGCGCTGAATATAATCAGCCTGCTGGA
The DNA here is from genome assembly GCF_002291445.1 of Brenneria goodwinii. Taxonomy (NCBI): domain Bacteria; kingdom Pseudomonadati; phylum Pseudomonadota; class Gammaproteobacteria; order Enterobacterales; family Pectobacteriaceae; genus Brenneria; species Brenneria goodwinii. The sequence continues at coordinate 4,766,813 of NZ_CP014137.1, forward strand.
GCCCCATGTAGAACACCAGCGTTTGTTTTTCGGCCGCCAGGCTGGCCCAATCAAGTTCGGTGTCATGTTGGACATGCCCGGTGATCAGTCTTACGCCCTGAGAGTAATTACGGTGCGTTAACGGAATACCGCTATAGGCGGCGCAGCCGGAAGCGGCGGTAATTCCCGGCACCACGGAAAAAGAGATCCCGGCTTGCTGCAGATGCTCCAGCTCTTCGCCGCCGCGGCCGAATATGAAAGGATCGCCGCCTTTCAGCCGTACAACTCGTTTCCCCGCCAGTGCTTTTTCCTGCAAGAGCTGATTAATCTGTTCCTGGGGGATGCAATGATGACCGGATTGCTTACCGACAAAAATACGCTCGGCATCACGCCTGATCAGATTCAACACTTCTGCCGAAACCAGGCGATCGTAAACCACGATATCGGCCTGTTGCAGTTTCTGTAAGCCTTTCAGCGTTAATAACCCGGCATCGCCAGGACCGGCGCCTACCAGCACCACTTCCCCTCTGTCATCCAGCGGTTCGGAGAAAAGTCGCTCGGTAAGCTGCTGTGCGCTGGCGGCGTCGTTATTCGCCAGCGATTGGGCCAGACGATCGTGGATAAACAGCTTTTCCCAGAAACGCCGGCGGGTATCCGCTTTTCTGAAACGGTTTTGTACGCGTTGACGCAGTTCTCCGGCAAGGCTCGCCAGCTTGCCAAGATGCTGCGGCAGGATGCTTTCCAATTTTTCACGCAGTATACGCGCCAGCACGGGCGCGGTTCCCCCGGACGACACGGCAACCATCAGCGGGGAACGATCGATAATGGAAGGCATAATGAAACTTGCGCTCTGGACGTCGTCTACGGTGTTGCAGAAAATCTGTTGTTGACTGGCGTAGTCGTAAACCTGTTTGTTGGTTTCACGATCGTCGGTGGCGGCAATCACCAGCCATACGCCGGTCAATAGCCCGGAATCAAAGGCGCCCTGTACCAGCGTCGCCCGCTTTTCCTGTTGCCAGCGCATGAACTTTTCACTAAAGCTGATGGCATTCACCGTAAGAATGGCGCCGGCATCCAATAACAGCTTGGCCTTACGTTCGGCGACCTCTCCCCCGCCTACCAATAAACAAGGTTTATCGCGTAACTGACAGAATATTGGCAGGTAATCCATGTGGTGCCTCTTGCTGAATGTGGGTGAATAAAACCGGCTGCCGCCAGGACGGAATTCGGGGGAGCAATGCTGATGGCGACGTCTTATTTTTTAGCTGCGGCGCTGCTGTCAGCGACGGATAAGACTTGGTTGCCGTTGCCATCCGCGGCCTGAACGGCATCATCCGCAACGGATGGAATTTCATCTTTCGGGCCGCGACCATCATATAGGCGAAAATGCTGCTTTTTCAATGGGCTGGTAACGAATAATTACTTAACCTTTGCGCCTGTGCCACGAAATGACCGCCTACGCGGGAATGACGGGTTTGGGAAGGTTTGTCATCAACCTCATTTAATTCGATGAGTTATCCGTACTAAAGGTAAGTTTTTACACTTCTCTAGTGATAATGCTCACAAGGTTGTGGGCAATTGCCTAATTATCCACATCATAATTTCTTTATATGAAAGAAATTGCCTAATGACTAAACCGGCGACAGTCTTAATAATTAAAAATAAAACAGCATTTTTTTTTAATTAATACGTGATTTCTTTTTTGTGATGCCGATCTCTCTGTAAGAAGCCATAGATAGAAATATTTGCTTTTTCACTTATACAGATCTTATCGACATAAAAATGGTTCCCCTCAATACGTGCGTTTTTTCACTGAAATTATGGTCAATGAGTCGTGTTAAATATCAAGGCAGGTAACAACGTGAAAATAGAATCAATTGATGTCACCGTCTTTACGTATCCTACGCACCGGGTTTCCGACAGTGCGGGACATTCACATCCGGGAGCGGAAAACCAGGCCAAAATGGCGATGCTGACGATAAGCGCCGATGACGGCCATAAAGGCTATGCCTTTGCGCCGCCGGAAGTCATTCGTCCCCATATTATCAATGCCTTTTTCCGTAAGGTTCTGATCGGGCAAAACCCGTTCGATCGCGAGCGCCTTTGGCAGGATCTGGTGCACTGGCAACGCGGCAGCGCCAACCAGTTGACCGACCGTGCGTTGTCAATCGCCGAATCGGCTCTGTGGGATTTGCTGGGCCGCACGCTCGATCTGCCGGTGTATAAGCTGCTGGGCGGGTTCCGTGACAAAGTGCCGGCTTACGGCAGCACCATGTGCGGCGACGAACTGCCCGGCGGTTTATCCACCCCGGAAGAGTACGCGCAGTTCGCTGAAAAGCTGGTTCAGCGCGGTTATAAAGCCATCAAGCTGCATACCTGGATGCCGCCGGTTTCTTTCGCCCCCAGCCCGAAAATGGACGTAAAAGCCTGTGCCGCCGTGCGCGAAGCCGTTGGGCCGGATATTTGTCTGATGCTGGATGGCTACCACTGGTATAGCCGCAGCGACGCCCTGTACATCGGCCGCGAGCTACAGAAGCTGGGCTTCACCTGGTTTGAAGAGCCGATGGAAGAGCAGAGCATGGCTTCTTACAGCTGGCTGACCAAGAGCCTGGATATTGATGTCATCGGGCCGGAAAGTCTGTCCGGTAAGTACTTCAGCCGGGCCGACTGGGTGAAGGAAGGAGCGTGCGATATTTTACGGGCCGGCGTTCAGGGCGTCGGCGGCATTGCGCCGTGTCTGAAGGTGGCCCATCTGGCGGAGGCCTTTGGCATGGACTGTGAAGTTCATGGCAATGGCGCGCCGAATCTGGCCGTGGTGGGGGCGATAAACAACTGCCGCTGGTATGAACGCGGATTGTTGCACCCTTTCCTGGATTATGACCAACCCGCCGCTTATCTAAACGCCATTGTGGATCCGATGGATGATCAGGGATTTGTGCATCTGCCGCAGCGTCCTGGATTGGGGGAAGACATTAATTTTGATTGGATTGAGGAGCATACCTTAAGTGATGCATAACCTTTGTTTTCTGTAAGAGAACATCATTAAAAAATAAAAAGTTGTCGTCTTCCATATTTCCACACCTGGAGAAAATGATGAAAGTACGAGCAATACTTCGAACCCTACTGTTAAGTTTACTCTGTATCGCTGCAACACCCGCCTTATTGTCCGCCAAGACGCCCGACGATCAACTGATCGTCGGGATGAATATGAATAACATGCTATCGCTCGATCCGGCAGCCATGACGGGTAACGAAGTGGTCGGCATCGTGGTGAACCTCTATGATTCGCTGGTGGAGCTCGATCCTGACAATCTGAATAATGTTTTACCTGCTTTGGCAAAAAGCTGGAGCGTGAGCGATGACGGCAAAGTCATTACTTTCAACCTGCTGGATAACGCTAAATTCCATTCCGGCCACCCGGTAACGGCAGACGATTTTGTCTGGTCGATGAGCCGGTTGTTGCACCTGAACATGGCTCAGGCCACCACCTGGAAATCTTACGGTTTTACCGCAGACAACGTGGAGAAAATGATCCGCGCCAAAGATGCGCATACGGTGGAAATCGAACTCCCTAAACCGAATGACCCCAAATTGATCATTTACTCGCTGGCAACCTTGGGCAGCGGCTCGGTGCTGGATCGTCAGACGATTATGCAGCATGAGAAGAACGGCGACTGGGGCAATGGCTGGCTGACGACCAATGAAGCGGGTTCCGGCCCTTTTAAGCTGGACGTATGGCAGGCGAAAGATGTATTGCGCATAAGCCGTGTTGATGGTTATTGGCGCGGCGATGCAAAAATGAAACGCGTTATCTTCCGCCATATGACCGAATCACAGGCGCTGCGCCTGATGATTGAAAAAGGCGATATCGATGTGGCGACCGGCATGTCGGTGCCCGATATCAATGCGCTGAGACAGAATAAGGACGTCGTCGTCAAAGAAGTGACCAAAGGCACGCTGTATTACGTAGCGATGAGCCTGAAGAATACGTATTTCGCCAATCCGAAAGTACGCGAAGCGGTGCGGTATCTGATCGACTATGACGGCGTCAACAAAACCGTCATGACCGGCTACGGCTTCTATCATCAGCGTCCTATTCAGAAAGGGATGGACGCAACGTTGCCGGATCCGGGCTATAAGCTGGACGTGGCGCGGGCTAAGTCGTTACTGGCGGAAGCCGGGTATCCGAACGGGTTTGAAACCACGCTGCGCGTTCTGTCGGATCAGCCTTTCCTGAATCTTGCCACTTCGGTGCAGTCAACGTTGGCGCAGGGCGGCATCAAGGCGCGAATTATCTCCGGCACCGGCAACCAGGTGTACGGCGCGATGCGCGATCGTAACTTCGATATGCTGGTTGGCCGCGGCGGCGGCGGGGTGGATCCTCACCCGCATTCCAGCCTGCGTTCGGTGGTCTACAACCCCGATAACAGCGATGCCGCTAAATTGACGAATTTCCAAGGCTGGCGCACCTCTTTCTACGATAAGCAACTGAACGAGATGATCGATCAGGCGTTGCTGGAGAAAGATCCGCAGAAACAGAAGCAGATGTATATCGACGTGCAGAACCGCTATGAGGCGCTGTATCCGGCCATCATTCCGGTTTCTCAGATGATCGATTCCGTCGTGTTGCGTGGGGACGTAGCGGACTATGTGCCGCATCCGTCATCGACGACGCATCTGCGCGAGGTCTATAAGCAGCGTTAGTTAGCCTCAACGGATTCTTTCGATGAGTAGTTGGTGATGAACCGGTTCGGTTCGGCCGGTTCATTATCCTGACTTGCAACGCCAGAGTGACATTACCGCGTTAGTGGCGATTTTGTTTCACCATTAATCGGGATATCAGGAGAAAGAACATGGTTTTCTCTGATTGGATCAAGCCAGGCGGATTACTGCGTCGGTTGGCAAAGCGCTTATTTCAGGTCATCGTCACGCTGTTCGGATTATTGATCCTGACATTTGTGATTGGCCGCGTGATGCCTATCGACCCCGTCCTGGCGATTGTCGGACAAGATGCCGACCAAAGTACCTATCAGCAGGTTTATCAACAGTTAGGTTTGGATAAGCCGCTGTATGTGCAATTCTTTATCTATTTTAATTCACTGTTACACGGCGATCTGGGCAATGCTTTGCTGACCGGTCGTCCGGTAGTCGACGACATTATCCGTGTCTTTCCCGCCACCATAGAACTCGCCACGATGGCGATTATCGTCGGCGCCGGCCTAGGCGTGCCGCTGGGCGTGCTGGCGGCGGCAAGACGGGGAAAAGTCGCGGATTATATTGTCCGTTTCATCAGTCTGGCCGGCTATTCCACGCCGATATTCTGGGTGGGGATGATGGGGCTGCTGGTTTTCTACGCCTGGCTTAACTGGGTGGGGGGCGCCGGACGGGTGGACATGGCCTATGACGGGCTGGTGGAAAACCGTACCGGGTTGCTGTTGCTTGACGCCATGCTGGAGGGCAATTGGGAGGTATTCCGCAGCGCGCTCAATCACCTGCTGCTGCCCGCCACCATTCTTGGTTTCCATTCTTTGGCTTATATCAGCCGTATGACGCGCAGCTTCATGCTGGCGCAACTCTCGCAGGAATACATCATCACCGCCCGGGTAAAAGGACTGACGGAATTCCGTGTGGTGTGGGCGCACGCGTTTCGTAACATCCTGGTGCAGTTGCTGACGGTTGTCGCGCTGGCTTATGGCTCCCTGCTGGAAGGGGCGGTGTTGATCGAAACCGTATTTTCCTGGCCGGGGTTCGGCTCCTATCTTACCGGCAGCCTGCTGCTGGGCGATATGAATGCGGTTATGGGCTGTGTCTTGCTGGTGGGGCTGATTTTCGTCACCCTTAATCTGCTGGCGGACATGCTGTATCAAATCTTTGACCCGAGGACCAACGCATGAGTATTTCCTCTGGACCGGTACTCAGTGCGCTACCGGAAAAGCGTGACGGCCGCCTGAAGTTACGCTGCTTACGCATATTGGGATTTTTATCGCTGATGATGCGCAATCCGCTGACCGCCATCGGCAGCGCCATCGTGCTGATGTTGATGCTGGTGGCGCTATTTGCGCCGTGGATAGCGACCCACGATCCGCTGGCGCAGGATCTGTCCAACGCGCTACAGGCGCCGGGCGCGGCGCATTGGTTCGGCACCGATGAGTTCGGGCGGGATGTTTTCAGCCGTCTGGTTTATGGCTCCCGCATCACGTTGTATATCGTGGCGCTGGTGTCGGTCACCGTCGGGCCTATCGGCCTGTTATTAGGCGTTGTCGCCGGTTATTACGGCGGCATCGTTGATACGGTGCTGATGCGGATTACCGATATCTTCATCTCTTTCCCCAGTCTGGTGCTGGCGTTGGCTTTCGTCGCCGCGCTGGGGCCGGGGCTGGAGCACGTGGTGATTGCCATTACCTTGACTGCCTGGCCGCCCGTCGCCCGTCTGGCGCGGGCGGAAACGCTGTCGCTGCGCCATGCGGATTTTGTCTCCGCGGTGAAATTACAGGGCGCTTCCTCTATCCGTATCCTGCTGCATCATATCGTCCCGCTGTGCCTGCCGTCGGTGATCATCCGTATCACCATGAATATGGCGGGCATCATTCTGACCGCCGCGGGGCTGGGCTTCCTGGGACTGGGCGCGCAGCCGCCCGATCCTGAGTGGGGCACCATGATCTCCGCTGGTCGCCGCTACATGATGGAGTGCTGGTGGTTAGTGACTATTCCGGGGCTGGCGATTCTGATAAACAGCCTGGCGTTCAATTTTCTTGGAGACGGCCTACGTGACATCCTCGATCCCAGAACTGAATAACATGTCCCCTCGCGCTTCGGCGGCGGGCAACCTGCTGGATGTTGAAAATCTGCGGGTAAGTTTCGTCAACGGCGGCGTGGTGACCGATGCCGTACGCGGCGTTTCCTTTTCGCTGGGGTGTGAAAAGCTGGCGATCGTCGGCGAATCCGGCTCCGGCAAATCCACCGTTGGGCGCGCCTTGTTGCGGTTGCACCCGCGCAGTGCGCGGATTACCGCCGATCGGCTGCGCTTTGGCGATACCGACCTGCTTAACGCGGATGAAGCGCGGATGCGCCAGATTCGCGGCAAGCGGATTTCCATGATTATGCAGGATCCCAAATATTCATTGAATCCGGTGGTGTGCGTCGGCGACCAAATTGCCGAGGCCTATCTCGCGCATCACAAGGTTTCACGCAACGACGCCAAAGAAAAAGTGATGGCAATGCTGGATGTGGTGCGCATTCGCCAGCCGCAACGCGTGTACGGACTGTATCCGCATGAAATTTCGGGCGGGCAGGGGCAGCGCATTATGATCGCCATGATGTTGATTACCGAACCTGAAGTGGTGATTGCCGATGAACCGACCTCCGCGCTGGACGTTTCCGTGCGTTTGCAGGTGCTGGCGATGCTTGACGATCTGGTTGGAGAACGCGGTCTTGGGCTGATTTTTATCAGCCATGACATCAATCTGGTGCGCAGTTTCTGCGATCGGGTACTGGTGATGTATGCCGGTCGGGTGGTGGAGTCGATTGCCGCGGCCGATCTTGATAACGCGCAGCATCCCTATACCCGCGGGTTACTGAATTCATTGCCGGATATCGACCATCCGCGTCCGCGCCTGCCGGTAATGAACCGCGATCCTGCCTGGATTAACGAGTAAGGAGTTTTTATGGCGACCGAAACCATTCATCTGAGCCAGCCCTCGAACTTGAGCAGGCCCATGATTGAAGTGAATGACCTTAATCTGTCTTTTGGGCAGGGAAGTGCGCAGAATCAGGTGCTGTATGACGTTAATCTTACCGTCGGCGATGGCGAGATTTTCGGTCTGGTTGGGGAGTCCGGCTCCGGGAAGACCACCGTACTGAAATGTCTGGCCGGGTTATTTAATCACTGGCAGGGCAGCTTGCTGATTGATGGGCAGCAACTGGCGCACCGCATCGATCAAGCTCGTTGCCGCCGGGTGCAAATGGTCTTTCAGGATCCCTACGGTTCGCTGCACCCGCGTCATACGGTGGAAACCATCCTTGAAGAGCCGTTACTGATTCACCGTTTCACCCATCGGGATGACCGTATTGACGCGTTGCTGGAGAAAGTGGGGTTAGGGGCATCGTTCCGCCGCCGCTATCCCCATCAGTTGTCCGGAGGGCAGCGCCAGCGTGTTGCCATTGCCCGCGCATTGATTCTGGAGCCGCGGGTGCTGCTGCTGGATGAGCCGACTTCGGCGCTGGATGTCTCGGTGCAGGCGGAAATCCTCAATCTGTTGGTTGAGCTGCAGCAGCAGGAGAAATTAACCTATCTGCTGGTAACCCACGATCTGGGCGTGATTTCTCATCTGTGTCATAAAGTGGCGGTGATGCAGTATGGCCGGATATTGGAAACGCTGGATATCAGTGATTTAACCCGCGATACGCCGAAGAATGCCTATACTGCCATGTTGGTGGATGCCAGCCGCCAGTATAGCCGCGATCTGGCGGTGCGCTCGGAACGCATGGGATAACGTGATAACGTTTCGTGCGTAAATCGGCGACAAAACGAAGAGGACTGGCTGTAACGTCAGTCCTTTTCGCATCATAAGATAAGGTAAGAACCTGGCTTGCATTTAACAATTGGTTAAAATAAGTAATCTGTACGTAAAAAAAGGTAAATGGGTAGCGTTAAGGAGTGTGGATATTTACAATCACTACGCTTTCTGTAAGCGGTTTCTTCAAAAAGGAATTCTCATGCTCAAACGTACTCTGGTTGCTGCGGCGGCCTTTATTTCACTTACGGCTTTTTCTCCGGCGTTCGCCGCCAACGGCGTAACGCATGTTTTGCTGACGACGTCGGCAGGAAACATTGAACTGGCATTAGATAATCAAAAAGCGCCGGTATCGGTGAGGAATTTTGTCGAGTACGTTAATAACGGTTTTTATAACGGGACGACGTTTCATCGAGTGATCCCCGGCTTTATGATCCAGGGCGGCGGTTTTACCGCTGATATGAAACAGAAAGCGACTAACCCGGCGATCGCCAACGAGGCGGATAACGGGTTGCGCAATCTGCGCGGCACCATTTCGATGGCGCGTACGGCGGAAAAAGACAGCGCGACCAGCCAGTTTTTCATTAACGTCGCCGACAATGCGTTTCTCGATCATGGTCAGCGCGATTTTGGCTACGCGGTGTTTGGTAAAGTGGTCAAAGGGATGGAAGTGGCGGACAAAATCGCCCAGGTTCAGACTGAAAACGTCGGCCCTTATCAGAATGTGCCAACCAAACCGATCGTGATCCAGTCAGCGAAAGTCCTGCCCTGAGGCGTATTTTCGGGCGGTGGTTTATTTCCAGCCAATAAATCTGAGCGGGTTCGAAGAATTCGCTCAGGCTAATGGCAATGCGTTATTTGTTTTATTAATTATCCGTTTTTAAACCATTATATTATTGCCGACAAATATATCGGATAAAAAAAAGCGTGAGATAAGTCTCACGCTTTTTTGTTGTAGGGTCATGCTAATACGCCGGTTTAACGGGTACCGTAGACGACTATTGTTTTACCATGTGCGGAAATCAGGTTCTGATCTTCTAACATTTTAAGTATCCGCCCCACGGTTTCACGTGAACAGCCAACAATTTGGCCAATTTCCTGACGTGTGATTTTTATTTGCATGCCGTCAGGGTGGGTCATGGCATCTGGTTGTTTCGCCAGGTTTAGCAATGTCTGAGCGATACGCCCCGTGACATCAAGGAAAGCCAGATTACCGACTTTCTCTGACGTTACCTGCAGTCTGCTGGCCATCTGAGCAGACAGGCGCATCAGAATATCAGGGTTCACCTGGATCAGTTGTCTGAATTTTTTATAAGAAATTTCAGCAACTTCACAAGCCGTTTTCGCCCGAACCCAGGCGCTGCGTTCCTGACCTTCCTCAAACAAGCCGAGTTCGCCGATAAAATCCCCTTGATTCAGATAAGAGAGAATCATTTCCTTGCCTTCTTCATCTTTGATCAGCACTGCGACAGAGCCTTTCACGATGTAGTAAAGCGTTTCTGCTTTTTCACCTTGGTGAATAAGCGTACTCTTCGATGGATACTTGTGGATGTGGCAATGAGAAAGGAACCATTCGAGAGTCGGGTCTGTTTGCGGTTTGCCGAGAACCATTCGATATCATCCTCTGTTGTCAGTCACTGCGCAAATCACAGGGCTCAGAGTTCCCTGTACGGCGTATTTACTGTTAAAAGTTCAAATTCAGTGTAGGCAGAACGACGTCAGGGAATATACTGAAAACCTTTATCTGGCGACGTCATCATCTCCCCGGCATCTGAGTTTGTCCAGAATAAGGCAGATTCTGTTCTTGTTTTTAACACACCTTGAGGGACGTGTCTTGTATTGTCTCATTTCAGCATGATAAAGCTCTGGTTATAAGATAATTTTGTACAGTAACGATATAAATATTCAAAAATTTTTTAGCGGAGGCAGCATGCAGGCTCGAGTGAAGTGGGTTGAAGGCTTAACATTCCTTTGCGAATCAGCTTCAGGACATCAGGTTTTAATGGATGGAAATTCAGGGGATAAATCCCCCAGTCCGATGGAAATGGTTTTGATGTCGGTTGGCGGATGCAGCGCGATCGATGTGGTATCCATACTGCAGAAAGGGCGTAATGACGTTGCCGACTGTGAGGTTAAGCTGACGTCGGAGCGGAGAACGGAGTCGCCTCGTCTGTTTACCCATATCAACCTGCATTTTATCGTAACGGGCAAAGGGTTGACTGATAAAGCCGTAGAGCGTGCGGTCGCGTTATCTGCGGAGCGGTATTGTTCAGTGGCGTTGATGCTGGGTAAAGCGATCGAAGTGACTCACAGTCACGAAGTGATTGATATCTCGTAAATAGGGTACGCGCTTTTTTAAACATGACAGGTCACAAGAACGTGACCTGTCATGTTTGTAAACTCCCCCCGCGAATATCGGCATCCGCGACTGACGCCGGTGCGCGATCATGAGGCGTTTTCTATGGCTTTTCGTATTTTGCGCATGCGGGATGCTTCAATTGACATGCTGTAGCTCAAATCTTCGCGGTGAACGCGAAAAGCCTGTACGCGTTCCGACAGCGTTTCATGCGGGCTTTCTCGATTAGTGCTGACGTTTCTATCGCTGAGATCGGGCTGCGCATCAAGCACCTCGTTGATAATGGCGCGCGAATGCGAATGTTTGAAGAAAATAGCGGGAAGTATCTCTTTCCCTTCAATGTATTCCAGGCCGGTCATGCTGTGATAGCTTGTCGCCGACGTGCCCAGCCTCGGTTCGTTATTTTTTAGATTATCGTGCAGGTCATCAAAGAAGCTGTCTTTCTGGTAGGCATTCAACGCGAAGTTCAAACTGAATATGACGCAATCCTGCGTGGATTTTTGCGCTTCGGTTTGGATCACCGCGAATTTAACGTCGTCATCGGATTGCCTCTGTATACCCCGGTGAAGAGAATAATAACCCGGCATGGAGTGAAAACGCTCATCATCGATGGGACGAAACGCAACGCTGGGCTCCAGCGCGATTAAGGTTTTCTGACCGTCGTCGTGCGTTCTGATATCAATGGCGAAATGGTGACGAGAATTAGGCGCCGCTTTTAATATGGCCCGCCATGCAGAGGTATCGGTGTCCCTAAGTTCGTCTAAAAAGTCCTCCTGTGAGGAAAAATATTTCAAATTGAGGCTGGAAAAGCGATCGTTGTAGGTATTTACCAACGTTCTGATATTTCCAATATCAAGATTGGTGATTTCAACCGTTGTTTGGCCTGAACTGGCCTGCTCCAATGTTTTCCTGGCGTAATGCGCCAGTTCGGGGTTGGAATATGAGAGGGACGCCATATTCAACGCATTGGATAACGCTCTGGCCTTTTCTGCCGCCCGTTCAGGGAGAGAATCAAAATCCGGCGGGTTGCTTGCCGCATAAGAGGACGACCGTTCGGGCGAAGGCGGTCTGTAATAATCGTCTTGATTATAGGGATTAAAACCATAATTGTAGGGCGGTAAACCGCCGCTTGGTTTAGATGCGTTAACACCCATGAGAAACTCCTTTTAAAAGCGATAGGTAAATTAAAAGGATGGGTGGTCATATCATCGAATGAGTTCCCTGCGCAATGGATAAAATTAGGCGGAGCGGTTCGAACGGTTAACTGCGTCTGAGTCGGTGCCGATTTGACGGTGTCGGTTTCAGCTGTTGATTTCCCGCCCTTCCAACAGTCGTTGCACCAGCGGCGCCATAATTAACTCCATCGCCAGTCCCATTTTTCCGCCGGGCACAACTAATGTGTTGATATGGGAAATAAACGATCCTTGCAGCATCGCCAGCAGATAAGGGTAATCAATATTATCCAGCCCCTGAAAATGGATCACCACGAAACTCTCATCCAACGATGGGATAGCCTTGGCCGCAAACGGGTTGGAGGTATCAACCGTCGGCACGCGCTGAAAGTTAATATGGGTCCGGGAGAACTGCGGCGTAATGTAAGAGATGTAATCCTCCATGGAGCGCACCACCGAGTCCATTACCGCTTCACGCGAGTGGCCGCGTTCGTTCACGTCACGAATCAGTTTTTGAATCCATTCCAGATTGACGATCGGCACCACGCCCACCAGCAAGTCGACATGCTGCGCCACATTATGACCATCGGTGACGACGCCGCCGTGCAGCCCCTCATAAAACAGTACGTCAGTCGGTTCCGGCATCGGCTCCCACGGCGTAAACGTACCGGGAACCTGATCGTAGGGAATGGCTTCATCATAGGTATGAAGATATTTACGGGTCTTACCGCGCCCGTGCCGGCCATATTCGAGGAAGGATTGCTCCAGCAGGCTAAAGTCATTGGCTTCCGGACCGAAGTAGCTGATGTGGCGGCCAAGATCCCGCGCCTTACGAATTTCCATATCCATTTCCGGCCGGGTATAACGGTGGAAACTGTCACCTTCAAGCTGGGCGGCCTGCATTTTTAACTGCTGAAAAATCTTGCGAAACGCCAGGCTGGTTGTTGTGGTTCCCGCCCCGCTGGAGCCGGTAACTGCAATAATCGGATGCTTATGCGACATAAGACGATTTACTCCGTAATAATGGCGTTTGCTCTTCTGCCTGCCTGCCTGGCGCTTAGCGCTGGTGATATTCGCCGGCGTTAAACTGGCTGCGCGGCATCATGTTGATCGTTTCATGCAATTCAGACCATACCAGAACGACGTCGCCTGATTCCAGTTGCCGGCGCACATCGGCAACCTTCTGTGGCAGCGTGCGTTCTTGCTCGCCATAATCCGTTCCTTCCCGCAGTACGAAAGATTCAATGAGATTTTCCAGTGTTTCAGGTTCGAGTTGTTGCCAGGGAATGATCACAATGTTTGTCCAGAAATTGAGTGAGCCAGGCCGGAATACGCTTTTCAAGCCACATTTCCGGTTTTAATAACGACCCGACGACAAAGCCGACATGCCCGCCATAGTCGGTCAGTTGATATTCAATATTAGCGGGTAACCGGGATACGTCCGGGATGACGTCTTTAGTCATAAACGGATCGTCTCTGGATTGTATAATCAGCAACGGCTTGCGGATGCCGGGCAGCAACGGCAAGGCGCTACAGCGACGGTAATAATCCGCCGCATCGGTAAAGCCGTGGAGACGGGCGGTGATGACGTCATCAAACTCGCGCAGCCGCCTGATCTTTTTGAGCGCGGTAAGCGCAATGGGCAGGCTTCCCGGATAAGCGGCGAGTTTACGGGCGGCGCTTTGTTTGAGCGAATGCAGCAAATAGTACTGGTACAGGCGGGAGAACCCGTGCTCTATTCGCCGGCAGCAGGGATCGAGCATCAACGGCGCGGAGACAATGACCGCCGCCGACAGCGGACAGGCGTCGCCCTGCCGTCCTAACAGGCACGCCAGCATATTGCCGCCCAGCGAGATGCCGATCGCCGCCGTGGGAACGTCTCCGAACGTCTCTTTCAGCCAGTGCAGCAGATAACCGGCGTCTTCGGTTTCACCCGAGTGGTAAATGCGCTTCATCCTGTTGGGTTTGCCGCTGCATCCGCGAAAATGCATCAATACCGCCAGCCAGCCGTGTTGCCGGCAGGCATATAACAGGCCATGCGCATAGGGGCTGTGAAAGTTGCCTTCCAGGCCGTGGAACAGTACGACGCGCGGTTTGTTCCGCGCCGGTTCCGGGTTTTCGCTCCAGGCTAAATCAACAAAATCGCCGTCCGGCAATTCGAGCCGCTGCCAGAACGGTTCGAATTGCGCACGTCGCCGCACCAGCCGGGGGAGCAGCGTTTGCAGGTGAGGATTACGGGCGCCGACGAGCGGGCGAAAAACGTCGTACATAGTGTGAATAAAAATATTGTTGTCCGGTCTTGTGCGATCAATATCACACTGTTAGCTTCGGTACTGTCGTTTAACAATCAACTTATTACCAACTATACCGCAAAAATGTTTTAGGGTGAGGGGCGCCCGTTACATGGAATTGAGTTTGTTTCTATCGATGTTGGGTTTTCTCTGGGTGGCCGCGATTACGCCGGGTCCGAACAATATGTTACTGACGACATCCGGGGCCAACTTTGGTTTTTCCCGTTCTCTGTGGCTGATGTTGGGCATCATATTTGGCATGCAGAGTATTTTACTGCTGGTGGCGTTCGGCGTCGGCGGGCTAATCCTGATCTACCCATCGTTGCATTTCGCACTCAAGGTGCTTGGCAGTTTGTATCTGCTTTGGCTGGCGTGGAAAATCGCTACCGCCGCCTATGAAAAACTGGAAATACTGGACGCGCCGCCGCAGCCTATCCGGTTTTATCAGGGATGGCTGCTGCAATTCCTTAATCCCAAGGCCTGGTTGATGGGCTTGGGGGCGGTGGCCAGCTTCAGTCTGCCGGGCAGGGAATATCACCATTCGGTGGTGGCGATAAGTATCGGCATCGTACTGGTGAATCTGGTCGCCGGCGTGGTATGGCTGGGGTTCGGTACGTTGATCGGCCGTCTGTTGCGCAGCAAAAAAGCCTGGATTATTTTCAATGTCTCGATGGGGATACTGACGGCGGCCTGTGTATTGCTGATTTGGCACTAAAACTCAGGCACAGGCCGATAATCCGCATATCGGCCTGTCGCTAAAGAAACGTCAGGATGAGAGTTGCTGGTTCATTTGCTCCAACTGTTCCTGCGCATCAAGCCATGCCATTTCGGTTTCTTCCAAATCCGTCTTCACCTTTATCTGCTGTTGCAGACAGTCGGTAAGTTCGGCCTTGCGGCTGACGTCATAAAGCCCGGTGTCCGCCAGTTTGGCCTCAATGGCTTCCAGCTCCGCGCCCAATTTTTCCATCTGCTGTTCAAGCCGGGCGATTTGCTTACGCAGGGGCTGCGTCTGGGCTCTCAATTCGGCCTCTCGCCGCTTCTGCTCTTTTCTGGCCTGGGCGCTATTGGCGGCGTTCTCTTTGGGGGCGTCGTCGTCGCCGCCGTCCTGACGCTGCCTCTCCATCAGCCATTGCTGGTAATCTTCCAGATCGCCATCAAAAGGCTCCACCTTTCGGTCATGGACCAGATAGAGATCGTCGGTGGTGGAGCGGATCAGATGCCGGTCGTGCGATACCACTACCAGTGCGCCTTCAAAATCGATCAGCGCTTCCGTCAGCGCCTGCCGCATATCCAGATCCAGGTGGTTGGTGGGCTCATCCAGCAGCAGCAGGTTTGGCCGCTGCCAGACAATAAGCGCCAGCACCAGCCGGGCTTTTTCCCCTCCGGAGAAGCGTTCGGTGATTTCCGTCACCTTGTCGCCTTGAAAACCGAAGCCGCCGAGATAATCGCGCAACTGCTGTTCGGTTTCCCGCTCCGCCAAACGCACCATATGTTGCAATGGCGATTCATCGGCGCGCAGAAACTCCAACTGGTGCTGGGCGAAATAACCCAGTTTCACGCCCTTGGACAGACCGATTTCGCCGTGAATGGGCGCCAGCGTGCCCGCCAGAAGTTTGATCAGCGTCGATTTCCCTGCGCCATTGTGGCCCAGCAGCCCGATGCGTGAACCGGGGACCAGATTCAGCTTGATCGACTCCAGGATCAGTTTGTCGCCGTAACCGGCGCTGACTTTCTCCATTCTCAGCAGGGGATTAGGCAGCGACTCCGGGGCGCGGAAACTGAAGCGAAACGGGTTGTCCACATGGGCGGGAGCAATCATTTCCATGCGCTCCAGCATTTTTATCCGGCTTTGCGCCTGCTTGGCTTTGGTCGCCTTGGCGCGGAAACGGTCGATATAGTGCTGCAGATGCGCGACGCGCTCCTGCTGATGCTCGTATAGCGACTGCTGCTGCGCCAGCCGCGTGGCTCGCTGCTGTTCGAAAGAGGTGTAGTTGCCGGTGTATTCGTTAAGCGTCTGTTGCTCTATGTGCAATATTTTGTTAACGATGGGATCGAGGAAGTCACGGTCGTGCGAAATCAACACCAGCGTGCCCGGATAACTTTTCAGCCACTTTTCCAGCCAGATAACCGCATCCAAATCAAGGTGGTTGGTGGGTTCATCCAGCAATAGCAGATCGGAACGGCAGATTAGCGCCTGCGCCAGGTTGAGACGCATGCGCCAACCGCCGGAGAAGGCGCTGACAGGCTGTTGCAACTGCGATTGAGAAAAACCGAGTCCGTTAAGTAAACTGGCGGCTCTGGCCTGAATCGTCCAGGCTTGAATGGCATCCAGCTTGTCGTGAAGCGTGGCAATGGCGTGGCCGTCGTTATTTTCGTTGGCGCGTTGCAGCTCGGCCTCAAGCTGGCGGAATTCCCGATCGCCGTCGATAACATAGTCAATGGCCGGCACATCCAGAGCCGGCGTTTCCTGGTTGACCCAGGCCAGCGCCCAGCCCTGAGGAAAAGTGGCGCTACCGCCGTCGGCGCTGATTTCACCTTTTAGTAATGCTAACAGGGTAGATTTACCACAGCCGTTCTTACCCACTAAACCGACCTTCTGGCCCGGATTAATGGTCGCCGTTGCATTGTCCAGCAGAACGCGTACACCACGTCGAATTTGCAGCGAGGAGAAAACAATCATAAAGCGCCGTATGTTCAGAGTATGTTAAATTATTGACTTGATATCAGGACCATCGTGTCCTGTTTTTTAGTCGTTGCGCTGCATGGTAGCGGAAAATGACCACCATGACGACGCTTTGGAGGGGAATGATGTCGCAGCCACCCAAGATTCTGCTGCTGTATGCCCATCCGGAATCACAAGACTCGGTGGCGAACCGGGTTTTACTGCAACCGGCGCAACAGCTGGATAATGTCACGGTGCATGATCTGTATGCGCATTATCCTGATTTTTTTATCGATATTTATCATGAACAACAGCTGTTGCGCGAGCATCAGGTAATCGTGTTCCAGCATCCGCTTTATACCTACAGTTGCCCCGCTTTATTAAAGGAGTGGCTTGACCGAGTCTTATCTCGCGGTTTCGCCAACGGCGTCGGCGGTAACGCGCTGGCGGGAAAACATTGGCGCTCGGTGATTACTACCGGTGAACCGGAGGAAGCCTATCGGATTGGCGGTAAGCGCCACTATCCGATGGACGATTTTCTGCGTCCGTTTGAGATGACCGCCTCACTGTGCCGTATGCGCTGGATCAAACCCATGATTGTTTACTGGGCGCGCCGTCTGCCGCCCGATGTGTTGTCCAGTCATGCGCTGGCCTATGCCCAATGGCTGGCGTCTCCTTTTTCCCCCGAGGAGCGCTGATATGGAAAGTTCTACGCTGCTTACCGCCGGCGTTCTGTTTTTGTTTGTGGCGGTCGTCGCCGTACCGATTGCGGCGCGCCTGGGTATCGGCGCGGTATTGGGTTATCTGATCGCCGGGATCGCCATCGGCCCCTGGGGATTAGGGTTTATCCGCGACGTTGACGCGATTCTGCATTTTTCCGAGCTCGGCGTGGTTTTTCTGATGTTTATCATCGGGTTGGAGCTGAATCCGAAAAAACTGTGGACGCTACGGCGCTCTATTTTTGGCGTCGGCGCCGCGCAGGTCGGGGTGAGCACGCTGGTACTGGGCGGCGTGCTTTATCTGACGGATTTCTCCTGGCAGTCCGCGCTGATAGGCGGGCTGGGGCTGGCGATGTCGTCGACGGCGATGGCGTTGCAGCTGATGCGTGAAAAAGGGATGAATCGCAACGAGTCCGGGCAACTGGGATTTTCCGTCCTGTTGTTTCAGGATTTGGCGGTGATACCGGCGCTGGCCCTGATCCCGATTCTGGCGGGCGTCCAGGGCGAGATTGATGACTGGAACCAAGTGGCGCTCAAGGTCGCGGCATTCGCCGGTATGTTGATCGGCGGTCGTTATCTGGTGCGTCCGCTGTTTCGTTTTATCGCCGCCTCCGGCGTGCGTGAAGTGTTTACCGCGGCGGCGCTGTTGTTGGTGCTGGGTTCGGCGCTGTTTATGGAAGCGTTAGGTTTTTCGATGGCGCTGGGCACCTTTATTGCCGGTGTGCTGTTAGCTGAAAGCGAATATCGCCATGAGCTGGAGATCGCCATTGAGCCGTTTAAGGGGCTGCTGCTGGGATTGTTCTTTATTTCCGTCGGCATGGCGCTCAACCTCGGCATTCTCTATGTTCATATCGTGAAAGTGCTGATCGCCGTACTGATACTGGTGGCGGTAAAAGGTACGGTGCTTTATGTCCTGGCCCGCATTAACCGCATGCGCCGATCGGAACGCTTACAGTTTGCCGGCGTATTGAGCCAGGGCGGTGAGTTTGCGTTTGTGCTGTTTTCAGCCGCCTCGACGTACAACGTCCTGCAAGGCGACCAACTGCCGCTGCTGTTGGTGACGGTGACGCTCTCGATGATGACGACCCCGCTATTAATGCAGCTCATCGATCGTATTCTGACTCGCCGCTATAACACGGTGGACGTGCCCGACGAGAAACCTTACGTTGCCGATGATGAACCGCAGGTGATTGTGGTGGGATTCGGACGTTTCGGGCAGGTGATCGGCCGCTTGCTGATGGCCAATGAAATGCGTATTACGGTGCTGGAGCGCGATATCAGCGTCGTTAGTTTGATGCGCAGTTATGGTTATAAAGTATACTATGGTGATGCGACCGAGTTGGAGCTATTGCGTTCGGCGGGAGCGGAAAAGGCGCAGTCGATCGTCATCACCTGCAATACGCCGGAAGATACGATGGCGATAGTACATTTGTGCCAGCAGCATTTCCCTCATCTGGAACTCCTGGCCCGGGCGCGTGGCCGTGTTGAAGCGCATGAGCTCTTGCAGGCGGGGGTTAAACATTTTTCCCGTGAAACGTTTTCCAGTTCGTTGGAGTTGGGCCGCAAAGCGCTGATGTCGTTGGGGATGCATCCTCATCAGGCCTATCGCGCCCAGCAGCATTTTCGCCGTTTGGATATGCGGATGTTGCGAGAACTGATGCCGCAGTTACAAAACGATGTGGCGCAAATATCCCGGGTGAAGGAAGCGCGCCGCGAACTGGAAGACATCTTTCAGCAGGAAATGCAGCATGAGCGCCGCCGCTTGGATGACTGGGAAGAGTTTGAATAATGCCTAAACTGAAATGTAAGTCGGGACAATATGCGTAAACGCTTTATTGCCGGGGCGATCTGCCCTCAATGTCAGACGCAGGATACGCTGGCCGTCGGGCGTGAAAATCAGACGGAAACGGTCGTCTGCGTAAAGTGCGGCTATCAACAAAGCCGTTCGGATGAACCCGACATGATTGCCGGGCGTCCTGCGGATGAAATTATCGGCATTTTTCACCCGGAGTAGACTGGTGACTTCTTCATGCCCGCTGAACGCGGCATTAAAAAACGTTCCGGACGTTTTTTTATTCCGGGCGGTACATGGGGATTTTTTTCAGCTACAATTTGCGCCAGTTTGATTTCCAACGGTAGGAGATATCATGAAAGTAGCAAAAGATCTGGTGGTCAGTCTGGCCTATCAGGTACGAACAGAAGACGGTGTATTGGTTGATGAGTCTCCGGTGAGTGCGCCGTTGGACTATCTGCATGGCCATGGCTCGCTGATTTCCGGCCTGGAAAACGCATTGGAAGGCCGTACCGTGGGCGACCATTTTGACGTTAATATCGCGTCTAACGATGCTTATGGCAATTATGACGAAAACCTGGTTCAGCGCGTGCCCAAAGATGTATTCATGGGCGTAGACGAACTTCAGGTCGGCATGCGTTTCCTGGCGGAAACCGATCAGGGACAGGTGCCGGTTGAAATTACCGAAGTTGAAGACGATCACGTTGTGGTTGATGGCAACCATATGCTGGCTGGCCAGAACCTGAGCTTCAATGTTGAGGTTGTTGCGATCCGTGAAGCGACGGAAGAAGAGCTGGCTCATGGTCATGTTCACGGTGAACACGGCCATGAACATGGCGACGGCTGTTGCGGCGGTCATGACCACGACCATGAACATGGTCAAGGCGGTTGTGGCGGTAACGGCGGATGCGGGTGCCACTAATCCGTCCGGCCTGAGGGCCGACCGACATCGTTTTGGGGTAAATGGTTCGTTGGTTTACCCGGCATATCACATCAGGGCAGAGCGACGCTGTGCCCTGATGTTTTTTATGGCGGGCGTCCTTGCCCGCCCGTCGCAAGCGATGTTGAAAAACGCTCCCGCCATTTTTTTATGCCTGCATACCTTTCGGTCAGTCGACATTAATAGTGCGGCGGCGGCGTTTCTTCGGACTGCGGGGCGACTAATGAGGTTTGCTGGGTACGCAATCTTTCCGTCAACAGACGCATTTGCTCGCGCAGCCGGCCGATTTCCCGCTCGTGTTGGATAATCGTCTGATTCAGCTCTTCAATCGTCAATTCCTGAAAGGCCTGTCGGCTTTCCAGCAGTTCGAGCCGTTCTTCAAATAAAGACGGTGACATAGGTTTTCCTCTTACTTCCCATTTCCCCGAGAGTTTGTCAGAAAGAGGAAACTTCTGGTAGTAAAAACGGTCGGAATAGGGCGCAATAGGCAATCTGAAGATCCTTGCCCGCTCTTGGGCGATTCAAGAGTGATGTTAAAAACGTTCCAGACGTTTTTTATCAAAGGATTGTCGCGTGTGTCGTTGTGTTGTCTTCGTGCGCGCAGTTATAGTAGTTGCGAATTTATTTTTAATGATGGCTGGAGCGTGTTGCTCCAGATGCTGGAGAAATGGATGAAATCACTGTTTAAGGTAACGCTGTTAGCAACGTCAATGGCTCTGACGCTGAATGCCGGCCAGGCGCTGGCAGCGGAAACGGCGCAGGCGTCTGATACGGCGACGACAGCCAAATTCAAGAATGATGAGCAGGCTGCGGCTTATGCGTTAGGCGCATCTTTGGGGCGTTACATGGATAACTCCCTTAAAGAGCAGGAAAAACTGGGTATCAAGTTGGATAAAGATCAACTGATTGCCGGTGTTCAGGATGCGTTTGCCGATAAGAGCAAGCTGAGCGACGAAGAAATTGAAAAAACATTGCAAGGTTTCGAAGGTCGCGTAAAAGCGGCGGCTGAAGCCAAAATGAAGCAGGATGCGCAAGAGAATGCGGATAAAGGCACCAAGTATCGTGATGCGTTCGCTAAAGAAAAAGGCGTGAAGAAAACCGAATCCGGTCTGCTGTATCAGGTTGAGAAAGAAGGCAACGGCAGTGCGCCGAAAGACAGCGATACGGTTGTCGTTAACTACAAAGGCACGCTGGTTGACGGTAACGAGTTTGATAACTCCTACAAACGCGGCGAGCCGCTGTCTTTCCGTCTTGACGGTGTGATCCCTGGCTGGACGGAAGGGTTAAAACACGTTAAGAAGGGCGGCAAAATTAAACTGGTCATTCCACCGACCCTGGCATACGGCGAAACCGGTGTCCCCGGTATCCCGGCCAACTCTACGCTGGTGTTTGACGTTGAGCTGCTGGATATCAAATCCGAAGCCGATGTGAAAGCGGCCGATGATGCGAAGGCTGAAAAACCTGCCGCAGAAGAGAAAAGCGCGCAGTAATCCGTTACTCGGTTCGAAAATTGATAAACCGCAGGCTATGTCTGCGGTTTTTTTATCTGTTCAATAAAGGTGAGTAAGTTCAACGTATGGAAACGAAACTGTTAATTTCAAGGACGCGCGAGTGGACATTTGCTAGACTGTGTTCCCTGTCAAGACAACAAATAGATGACGTAGAGGATGGTGTTTACCATGTCTAATTCGCTTGTGTCTGGCGAATCTTACGACCTTGATTTGCTGGATGAACGCCCGTTTAGCCAAACGGATTATGAGATCCTGAAATCGTATGAAGCGGTGGTTGACGGCCTGGCCATGTTGATTGGCGAGCACTGTGAAATCGTGCTGCATTCTCTTGACGATCTGAAATGTTCCGCCGTACGGATTGCCAATGGAGAACATACGGGCAGGAAAATCGGCTCGCCGATTACCGACCTCGCATTGCGCATGTTGCATGACATGGCCGGAGAAGACAGTAGCGTGTCGAAGGCTTATTTCACCCGCGCTAAAAGCGGCATGTTGATGAAGTCGGTCACGATAGCCATTCGCAACCGCGAACAGCGAGTAATTGGCTTACTCTGCATCAATATGAATCTGGATGTGCCTTTTTCTCAGATTGTACAAACGTTTCTTCCTCCTGAGACGCATGAAGTCGCGCCTTCTGTGAACTTTGCTTCGTCGGTTGACGATCTCGTCGCGCAAACGCTGGAATTTTCCATTGAGGAAGTCAATGCGGACCGGAATGTCTCTAACAATGCGAAAAACCGGCAAATTGTTCTGAGTCTGTATGAGAAGGGTATTTTTGATATTAAAGATGCGATTAATCAGGTCGCCGAGCGTTTGAATATCTCCAAACATACGGTGTATCTCTATATTCGCCAGTTTAAAAGCGGCGATTTCAGCGGGCACGAACGCTGATGTTGCATTATTGTCTGCTGGTTACCGGCCCGGCTTATGGTACACAGCAAGCGAGCAGCGCTTTGCAATTTGCTCAAGCCGTACTGGATGAAGGGCATCGGTTGGAAAGCGTTTTCTTCTACCGTGAAGGCGTGCTGAATGCCAATCAGCTCACCGCGCCGGCGAATGATGAATTTGATCTGGTACGGGCTTGGCAGAGTTTGGGACAGGAACATCATGTGATGTTGAATGTCTGCGTCGCCGCCGCGTTGCGCCGCGGCGTTACCGATCGGCAACAGGCTGAGCAGTTGAATCTGGGGGCGGCGAATTTGCAGGATGGCTTTACCTTAAGCGGTCTTGGCGAACTGGCGCAATCCGTTCTGACCTGCGATCGGGTTATCCAGTTTTAATACGATTTCAAGGCAGAGTCATGAAGCATGTCGCTTTTGTTTTTACCCACTCGCCTCACGGCAGCGCGTCCGGCCGGGAAGGATTGGATGCACTCCTTGCGATGTCCGCGCTGACGGAAGATATCGGCGTCTTCTTTATCGGCGATGGCGTATTACAGCTACTGCCGGGGCAGCAGCCGGAAAAGATTTTGATGCGTAATTACATTGCGACATTTGGCGTGCTGCCGCTGTATGACATCAAGCATTGCTATGTGTGCGAGGCGTCTCTTCAGCAACGGGGGATTGCTTTGGATACCGATTGGGTTCTGGACGTTGAGCTCCTTTCCCCTGAAGTATTAAGGCATCGGCTGGCGGATTACCGCTCGGTTCTCTCATTTTAGCGTTAGCGCGAGTGTTTCTATCTATGTTGCATACTCTTTCCCGTTCCCCTTATCACAGCGACATTGATGCGCTGTTGCGGTGTTTGGGGCCAGACGACGCCGTGGTGCTATTGCAGGACGGCGTTATCGCCGCGCTGGCCGATACCGATATGGCGAACCGCCTGCTCAACGCCGCGGTCCTTCTGTATGTTTTGAAAAATGATGCGGACGCCAGAGGGCTGACTGCACAAATTTCAGACAATATTCCATTGATTGACTATAATCAGTTTGTTCAATTGACGGTTCAATACCCTAAACAGCTGGCTTGGTAACGCTGAATTTTTGTATATTTCTTGACTCCTTTCTCAGCCAGCCCTAAAATTCTGCGTCCTCATACTTTGCCCTGCGCAAGTACGAGACGATTTATTACGTGTTTACGAAGCAAAAACCAGGAGCTTTTTTAATGGCAACAATTAACCAGCTGGTACGCAAACCACGCGCCCTGAAGGTTGCTAAAAGCAACGTTCCGGCGCTGGAAGCATGCCCGCAGAAACGTGGTGTATGTACTCGTGTATATACCACCACTCCGAAAAAACCGAACTCCGCACTGCGTAAAGTCTGCCGTGTTCGTTTAACCAACGGTTTTGAAGTTACCTCCTACATCGGTGGTGAAGGTCATAACCTGCAGGAACACTCAGTGATCCTGATCCGTGGCGGTCGTGTTAAAGACCTGCCGGGTGTTCGTTACCACACCGTTCGTGGTGCGCTGGACTGCTCCGGTGTTAAAGACCGTAAGCAATCCCGTTCCAAGTACGGCGTGAAGAAGCCAAAGGCTTAATGGTTCTCCGTTAAGTAAGGCCAAACGTTTTAACTTAAATGTCAAACTAAACTCGTAGAGTTTTGGACAATCCTGAATTAACAACGGAGTATTTCCATGCCACGTCGTCGCGTCATTGGTCAACGTAAAATCCTGCCGGATCCTAAGTTCGGATCAGAGCTGTTGGCCAAATTTGTAAATATCCTGATGGTAGATGGTAAAAAATCTACCGCCGAAGCAATCGTCTATACCGCGCTGGAGACCCTGGCTCAGCGTTCTGGTAAAGACCACCTGGAAGCTTTTGAAGTAGCTCTGGACAACGTTCGCCCGACTGTCGAAGTTAAGTCGCGTCGCGTTGGTGGGTCTACTTACCAGGTGCCAGTAGAAGTCCGTCCGGTTCGCCGCAATGCCCTGGCAATGCGTTGGATCGTTGAAGCTGCTCGTAAACGCGGTGATAAATCCATGGCTCTGCGCCTGGCGAACGAACTTTCTGATGCAGCAGAAAACAAAGGTACTGCTGTTAAGAAACGTGAAGACGTTCACCGTATGGCTGAAGCCAACAAGGCGTTCGCTCACTACCGTTGGTAATCCCTTCGCTGTAGTTATGCTAAACCAGGCGGGCGCTTCAAAAGCCAACCCGCTTGGGTTACTGATTGAACGCCCTAGGATATAGAGGAAACAAATGGCTCGTACAACACCAATTGCACGCTACCGCAATATCGGTATCAGTGCACACATCGACGCCGGTAAAACCACCACGACTGAACGTATTCTGTTCTACACGGGTGTGAACCATAAAATCGGTGAAGTTCATGATGGCGCAGCTACCATGGACTGGATGGCGCAGGAGCAGGAACGTGGGATCACCATTACTTCTGCTGCGACGACTGCTTTCTGGTCAGGTATGGCCAAGCAGTATGAACCCCATCGTATCAACATCATCGACACCCCGGGACACGTTGACTTCACGATTGAAGTAGAACGTTCCATGCGTGTACTCGACGGTGCAGTAATGGTTTACTGTGCGGTCGGTGGTGTTCAGCCGCAGTCTGAGACCGTATGGCGTCAGGCGAATAAATATAAAGTGCCGCGCATTGCGTTCGTTAACAAAATGGACCGTATGGGCGCGAACTTCCTGAAAGTGGTCGGTCAGATTAAAACCCGTTTGGGTGCGAATCCGGTACCGCTTCAGCTGGCTATTGGCGCTGAAGAACATTTCACCGGCGTTGTCGACCTGGTGAAAATGAAAGCGATCAACTGGAATGAAGCCGATCAGGGCATCACCTTCACCTATGAAGAGATTCCGGCTGATATGCAGGATCTGGCCCAGGAATGGCACCAGAATCTGGTTGAGTCCGCAGCTGAAGCGTCTGAAGAGCTGATGGATAAATACCTGGGCGGTGAAGAACTGACCGAAGAAGAAATCAAAAAAGCATTGCGTCATCGTGTTCTGAACAACGAAATCATCCTGGTTACCTGTGGTTCCGCGTTCAAGAACAAAGGCGTGCAGGCAATGCTGGATGCGGTTATCGAGTATTTGCCGGCTCCGACCGATGTACCTGCTATCAAGGGCATCCTGGACGACGGTAAAGATACGCCGGCCGAGCGTCATTCTGACGATAAAGAACCGTTTTCTGCGTTGGCATTCAAAATCGCTACCGACCCGTTTGTGGGTAACCTGACGTTCTTCCGCGTGTACTCTGGGGTGGTTAACTCCGGTGATACCGTACTGAACTCGGTGAAAACTCAACGTGAACGTTTCGGCCGTATCGTTCAGATGCACGCTAACAAACGTGAAGAGATCAAAGAAGTTCGCGCGGGCGATATTGCTGCGGCAATCGGCCTGAAAGATGTGACCACTGGCGATACGCTGTGTGATCCGGATCATGCGATTATTCTGGAACGTATGGAATTCCCTGAACCGGTTATTTCCATCGCGGTAGAACCGAAAACCAAAGCTGACCAGGAAAAAATGGGTCTGGCTCTGGGCCGTCTGGCGAAAGAAGACCCGTCTTTCCGCGTATGGACTGACGAAGAATCTAACCAGACCATCATCGCCGGTATGGGCGAACTGCACCTGGAAATCATCGTTGACCGTATGCGTCGTGAGTTCAACGTAGAAGCCAACATCGGTAAACCGCAGGTTGCTTACCGTGAAACCATCCGCGATACCGTTAAGGATGTGGAAGGGAAACACGCGAAACAGTCTGGTGGTCGCGGTCAGTACGGTCATGTCGTTATCGATATGTACCCGCTGGAGCCGGGCGGTGTGGGTTACGAATTCGTCAACGAAATCAAGGGTGGTGTGATTCCTGGCGAATACATTCCAGCCGTTGACAAAGGTATTCAGGAACAGCTGAAATCAGGTCCGATGGCTGGTTATCCGGTTGTAGACTTGGGCGTCCGCTTACATTTTGGTTCTTACCACGATGTCGACTCCTCTGAATTGGCGTTTAAATTGGCAGCGTCTATCGCGTTTAAAGAAGCATTTAAACGCGCTAAGCCGGTTCTGCTGGAACCCGTCATGAAAGTTGAAGTTGAAACGCCTGAAGACTATATGGGTGACGTAATCGGTGACTTGAACCGTCGCCGCGGTATCATTGAAGGTATGGAAGATACCGCTACCGGCAAGACTATTCGTGCCCAGGTACCGTTATCCGAAATGTTTGGGTATGCTACCGATCTGCGTTCGCAGACTCAGGGTCGTGCTTCTTACTCCATGGAGTTCCTGAAGTACTCTGAAGCGCCGAACAACGTGGCTCAGGCCGTTATTGAGGCCCGTGGTAAATAATCCGGGTTTTAAAACATTGAACCGTGCTCTCTCCATAGGGAGAGAGCATTAGAGTAAGGAATATCGCCGTGTCTAAAGAAAAATTTGAACGTACAAAACCCCACCTCAACGTCGGTACTATCGGCCACGTTGACCATGGTAAAACAACGCTGACTGCAGCGATCACTACCGTTCTGGCTAAAACCTACGGCGGTGCTGCCCGTGCATTCGATCAGATCGATAACGCACCGGAAGAAAAAGCGCGTGGTATCACCATCAACACCTCTCACGTTGAATACGATACCCCGACCCGTCACTACGCACACGTTGACTGCCCGGGACACGCCGACTATGTGAAAAACATGATCACCGGTGCTGCGCAGATGGACGGCGCGATCCTGGTTGTTGCCGCGACTGACGGCCCGATGCCGCAGACTCGTGAGCACATCCTGCTGGGTCGTCAGGTTGGCGTTCCTTACATCATCGTGTTCCTGAACAAATGCGACATGGTTGATGATGAAGAACTGCTGGAACTGGTTGAGATGGAAGTGCGTGAACTGCTGTCTCAGTACGAATTCCCGGGTGATGATACTCCTATCATTCGTGGTTCCGCGCTGAAAGCGCTGGAAGGCGAACCCGAGTGGGAAGCAAAAATCATCGAACTGGCTGAAGCCCTGGATACTTACATCCCGGAACCAGAACGTGCCATCGACAAGCCGTTCCTGCTGCCGATCGAAGACGTATTCTCCATCTCTGGTCGTGGTACGGTTGTTACCGGTCGTGTAGAGCGCGGTATCATCAAGGTTGGTGAAGAAGTTGAAATCGTTGGTATCAAAGCCACCACGAAAACAACTTGTACCGGCGTTGAAATGTTCCGCAAACTGCTGGACGAAGGCCGTGCGGGCGAGAACGTGGGCGTACTGCTGCGCGGTACCAAACGTGATGACGTTGAACGTGGTCAGGTACTGGCTAAACCAGGCTCCATCAAGCCGCATACTCAGTTTGAATCTGAAGTGTATATCCTGAGCAAAGATGAAGGCGGCCGTCATACTCCGTTCTTCAAAGGCTACCGTCCGCAGTTCTACTTCCGTACGACTGACGTAACCGGAACCATCGAACTGCCGGAAGGCGTGGAAATGGTAATGCCGGGCGACAACGTGAAGATGGTTGTTACTCTGATTGCGCCAATCGCAATGGATGACGGCCTGCGTTTCGCTATCCGTGAAGGCGGCCGTACCGTTGGCGCGGGCGTTGTTGCTAAAGTTATCGCTTAATCGCTGATTGACGAAAGCATGAAAAAGGCACTGCGGTGCCTTTTTTTACGCCTGTAGTTATTAATGTGAATTGAAATAAAAATAATTCCTATTTACAATGAGGCATTGATTGAAAAATCGCTGGGAGCGGTTTTAAACATCGCCCGCGGCGGCCCTGAGAGTTATTGGCCAGCTAGCCGGCACAAAAATGAGTTGCTTTGGTATGTATGTTTGTTTGTGTAATGCCGTTTCTGATAAAGCGATCCGCAAGGTAGTTCGTCAGTATCAGCCTCAGTCTATGCAGCAACTGCGTAAGTTAGT
Source organism: Brenneria goodwinii (assembly GCF_002291445.1). NCBI lineage: Bacteria > Pseudomonadati > Pseudomonadota > Gammaproteobacteria > Enterobacterales > Pectobacteriaceae > Brenneria > Brenneria goodwinii. The sequence goes on from NZ_CP014137.1 coordinate 4,795,548, forward strand.
TCCGATTGGAACGGATTGCGGCAAATGCATTCGACATGCGAGGGATATATTTGAAGAAGAACGAGCACAACTTATTGATATGTATGAAGTAGCATAAAATGTAAGGTCTTTTTTTTGACTCCCTGTTTACCGGTTCTACACTTTAAGAACTGGAGCGGAGGAGCGTGTCATGAAAGGCGATAAAAAAGTCATTACGTATTTGAATAAGCTATTGGGTAATGAGTTAGTAGCAATCAATCAGTATTTCCTACATGCCCGGATGTTTAAAAACTGGGGATTAACCCGTCTCAACGACCACGAGTATCATGAGTCTATTGACGAAATGAAGCACGCGGATCGTTACATTGAACGCATTTTATTTCTCGAAGGTATTCCAAATCTGCAAGATTTGGGGAAACTTAACATCGGCGAAGATGTTGAAGAGATCTTTCGTTCCGACCTTCAACTCGAGCTGGATGGCGCCAAAGACTTACGTGAAGCCATTGCTTACTCGGATTCTGTACATGATTACGTCAGTAGAGACCTGATGATAGAAATCCTGACAGATGAAGAAGGCCATATCGATTGGCTGGAAACCGAGCTGGATCTGATATCCCGTCTTGGCATACAAAACTATCTGCAGAGTCAGCTTAAAGAACAATAAATTGCGCTTTAAATCATGACTTATATCTATTACGGCCGGGCATATTGTCGCCCGGCCGCCACATTAATCATTTCATCCTTCTTGTTGCTTCTTGCGTCAATTTGCGTATAATGCGCGGGCTTACCAAAACTAAGGTGAGTCTGATTGCTTATTGAATCAGAGGGCTAAGTTCATTAATTAGCCAAAACAATACTCCCGATATGGGGGTTATGTACTAACGATTACACTCCCCCATCAATCGAAATGGGTGTGAGGAGTAATCATTTACGTTTATAAAATAATTGGAGCTCTGGTCTCATGCAGAACCAAAGAATCCGTATCCGCCTGAAAGCGTTTGATCATCGTCTGATCGATCAATCAACCGCGGAAATCGTCGAGACTGCTAAGCGCACTGGTGCGCAAGTCCGTGGTCCGATCCCGCTGCCGACCCGCAAAGAGCGCTTTACCGTTCTGATTTCTCCGCACGTCAATAAAGATGCGCGCGATCAGTACGAGATTCGCACTCACAAGCGTCTGGTTGACATCGTTGAGCCAACCGAGAAAACCGTTGATGCTCTGATGCGTCTGGATCTGGCTGCCGGTGTAGACGTGCAGATCAGCCTGGGTTAATCAGGTCATTGAGCGATTGAGAGGTTGAAACAATGATTGGTTTAGTCGGTAAAAAAGTGGGCATGACCCGTATCTTCACTGAAGATGGCGTATCTATCCCTGTAACCGTTATCGAAATTGAAGCAAACCGCGTCACTCAGGTTAAAGACCTGGCTAACGACGGTTACCGCGCTGTACAGGTAACAACCGGTGCTAAAAAAGCAAGCCGCGTTACCAAACCAGAAGCGGGCCACTTTGCTAAAGCCGGCGTAGAAGCTGGCCGTACTTTGCGTGAATTCCGTCTTTCTGAAAGCGAAGAGTTCACTGTAGGTCAGAGCATTAGTGTTGAAATTTTCGCAGACGTTAAAAAAGTAGACGTTACTGGTACATCTAAAGGTAAAGGGTTTGCCGGCACGGTTAAGCGCTGGAACTTCCGTACCCAGGATGCTACCCACGGTAACTCCTTGTCTCACCGCGTTCCGGGTTCTATCGGTCAGAACCAGACTCCGGGCAAAGTGTTCAAAGGCAAGAAAATGGCAGGCCAACTGGGCAACGAGCGTGTAACCGTTCAAAGCCTGGACGTAGTGCGTGTTGACGCTGAGCGCAACCTGCTGCTGGTTAAGGGTGCTGTTCCGGGTGCAACCGGCGGCGACCTGATCGTTAAACCAGCTGTGAAGGCGTGAGGAGATAGCAATGGAATTAGTATTGAAAGACGCGCAAAGCGCGCTGACTGTTTCCGAAACTACCTTCGGTCGTGATTTCAACGAAGCGCTGGTACACCAGGTTGTTGTTGCTTATGCAGCAGGTGCCCGTCAAGGTACTCGCGCTCAGAAGACCCGTGCTGAAGTAACTGGTTCCGGTAAAAAACCATGGCGTCAGAAAGGTACCGGCCGTGCGCGTTCAGGTTCTATCAAGAGCCCGATCTGGCGTTCCGGTGGCGTAACCTTCGCTGCCAAGCCTCAGGATCACAGTCAGAAAGTTAACAAAAAGATGTACCGCGGCGCGCTGAAAAGCATTTTGTCCGAACTGGTACGTCAAGATCGTCTGATCGTTGTCGAGAAGTTCTCTGTAGAAGCGCCGAAAACCAAGCTGCTGGCACAGAAACTGAAAGACATGGCGCTGGAAGACGTACTGATCATCACCGGTGAACTGGATGAAAATCTGTTCCTGGCGGCGCGTAACCTGTACAAGGTTGATGTGCGTGATGTAGCCGGTATCGATCCAGTTAGCTTGATCGCCTTCGACAAAGTCGTCATGACTGCTGAAGCTGTTAAGCAAGTTGAGGAGATGCTCGCATGATCCGTGAAGAACGTCTGCTGAAAGTTTTGCGCGCGCCGCACGTTTCTGAAAAAGCGTCTACAGCGATGGAAAAGAACAACACCATCGTACTCAAAGTTGCTAAAGACGCGACAAAAGCAGAAATCAAAGCCGCCGTGCAGAAACTGTTTGAAGTCGAAGTTAATGATGTTCGCACCCTGGTAGTTAAAGGAAAAGTGAAACGTCATGGACAGCGTATCGGTCGTCGTAGCGACTGGAAAAAAGCTTACGTCACCCTGAAAGAAGGCCAGAATCTGGACTTCATCGGCGGCGCAGAGTAAGTCGGAGGAGTAAAGAACAATGGCAATTGTTAAATGTAAACCGACATCTCCGGGTCGTCGCCACGTTGTTAAAGTGGTTAACCCTGAGCTGCACAAGGGCAAACCTTATGCCCCGTTGCTGGAAAAAAACAGCAAATCCGGTGGCCGTAACAACAATGGCCGCATCACTACCCGTCACATCGGTGGTGGTCATAAACAGCAATATCGTCTGGTTGACTTTAAACGCAACAAAGATGGTATTCCTGCTGTTGTTGAGCGTCTGGAGTATGATCCGAACCGTTCCGCGAATATCGCGCTGGTTCTGTACAAAGACGGCGAACGCCGTTATATCCTGGCGCCGAAGGGCCTTAAAGCAGGTGACCAGATTCAATCTGGCGTTGATGCTGCAATCAAAGCAGGTAACACCTTGCCGATGCGTAACATCCCGGTCGGTTCAACGGTTCACAACGTAGAACTGAAACCAGGCAAAGGCGGCCAGCTGGCTCGCTCTGCCGGTGCTTACGTTCAGATCGTTGCACGTGATGGCGCTTACGTTACCCTGCGTCTGCGTTCTGGCGAAATGCGTAAAGTCGAATCTGACTGCCGCGCTACGCTGGGCGAAGTCGGTAATGCGGAGCACATGCTGCGCGTTCTGGGTAAAGCAGGTGCTGCTCGCTGGCGTGGTGTTCGTCCTACCGTTCGCGGTACGGCGATGAACCCGGTAGACCACCCGCACGGTGGTGGTGAAGGTCGTAACTTTGGTAAGCACCCGGTTTCTCCGTGGGGCGTACAGACCAAAGGTAAGAAGACCCGCAGCAACAAGCGTACTGATAAGTTTATCGTACGTCGCCGTACTAAATAATTTTAGAGGATAAACCATGCCACGTTCTCTCAAGAAAGGTCCATTTATTGACCTGCACTTGCTGAAGAAGGTAGAGAAAGCGGTGGAAAGCGGAGACAAGAAGCCTTTGCGCACTTGGTCCCGTCGTTCAACGATCTTTCCAAACATGATCGGTTTGACCATCGCTGTCCATAATGGTCGTCAGCACGTTCCGGTGTTTGTTTCCGATGAAATGGTCGGTCACAAACTGGGTGAATTCGCGCCGACTCGTACTTATCGCGGCCACGCGGCTGATAAAAAAGCCAAGAAGAAATAAGGTAGGAGGAAGAGATGGAAACTATCGCTAAACATCGCCATGCTCGTTCTTCTGCCCAGAAGGTTCGCCTGGTGGCTGACCTGATTCGCGGTAAGAAAGTGTCGCAAGCTCTGGATATTCTGACCTACACCAACAAGAAAGCTGCTGGTCTGGTTAAAAAAGTACTGGAGTCTGCCATTGCTAACGCAGAGCACAACGATGGCGCTGACATTGATGATCTGAAAGTTGCGAAAATCTTCGTCGACGAAGGCCCGAGCATGAAGCGCATTATGCCGCGTGCTAAAGGTCGTGCGGATCGCATCCTGAAGCGTACCAGCCACATTACTGTGGTTGTGTCCGATCGCTGAGACTCTGGAGACTAGCAATGGGTCAGAAAGTACATCCTAATGGTATTCGACTGGGTATTGTCAAACCTTGGAACTCTACCTGGTATGCGAATACCAAAGAATTCGCTGACAACCTGGACAGCGACTTTAAAGTTCGTAAATACCTGACGAAGGAACTGGAAAAAGCTTCCGTTTCTCGTATCGTTATCGAACGTCCGGCAAAAAGCATCCGTGTGACCATTCACACCGCTCGCCCGGGTATCGTTATCGGTAAAAAAGGTGAAGATGTTGAAAAACTGCGTAAAGCCGTAGCGGAAATCGCTGGCGTGCCGGCGCAGATCAACATCGCCGAAGTCCGTAAACCTGAGTTAGACGCTAAACTGGTTGCTGACAGCATCACTTCTCAGCTGGAACGTCGTGTTATGTTCCGTCGTGCGATGAAGCGTGCCGTACAGAACGCCATGCGTCTGGGCGCTAAAGGGATCAAAGTTGAAGTAAGCGGCCGTCTTGGCGGCGCTGAAATCGCGCGTACCGAATGGTACCGTGAAGGTCGCGTTCCGTTGCACACGCTGCGTGCGGATATCGACTACAACACCTCCGAAGCGCACACTACTTATGGTGTTATCGGTGTGAAAGTGTGGATCTTCAAAGGTGAGATCCTGGGTGGTATGGCTGCCGTTGAACAACCGGAAAAACCGGCTGCTCAACCTAAAAAGCAGCAGCGTAAAGGCCGCAAGTAAGGAGAGTCGCTGATGTTACAACCAAAGCGTACAAAATTCCGTAAGATGCACAAGGGCCGCAACCGTGGTCTGGCTGCAGGTACGGATGTTAGCTTCGGCACTTTCGGTCTGAAAGCTGTTGGCCGTGGTCGCCTGACCGCTCGTCAAATCGAAGCTGCACGTCGTGCCATGACTCGTGCCGTTAAGCGTCAAGGTAAGATCTGGATCCGTGTATTCCCGGACAAACCGATCACTGAAAAGCCGCTTGAAGTACGTATGGGTAAAGGTAAAGGTAACGTAGAGTATTGGGTTGCCTTGATTCAGCCAGGTAAAGTCCTGTACGAAATGGACGGTGTGCCGGAAGAGTTAGCCCGTGAGGCATTCCAACTGGCAGCAGCGAAACTGCCGATCAAAACCACCTTTGTAACTAAGACGGTGATGTAATGAAAGCACAAGAGCTGCGTGAAAAGAGTGTTGAAGAGCTGAATACCGAGCTGCTCGAACTGCTGCGCGAACAATTCAATCTGCGCATGCAGGCGGCAAGTGGCCAGCTGCAACAAACTCACCTGTTGAAACAAGTGCGTCGTAATGTTGCACGTGTTAAGACTTTACTGACTGAGAAGGCGGGTGCGTAATGACCGATAAAATCCGTACTCTGCAAGGCCGCGTCGTAAGCGACAAAATGGAGAAATCCATGGTTGTTGCCATCGAACGTTTCGTGAAACACCCTCTTTACGGTAAGTTCATCAAACGTACGACTAAGCTGCACGTACATGACGAGAACAACGAATGCGGTATCGGTGACGTGGTTGAAATCCGCGAATGCCGTCCGCTGTCCAAAACTAAGTCTTGGACGCTTGTTCGCGTTGTAGAGAAAGCGATTCTGTAATACAGTAGCGCTCTTCTCGTTATGATAAACGGCTCAGTAATTGGGCCGTTTATTTTTTCTACCCATATTCAGGAAGCGGTGTTATAATGCTGCGCCCTTAATTATGGGGCATTTAAATGGCCTATCATGGGTCCTAAAGTAGTAGTTGACATTAGCGGAGCACTAACATGATCCAAGAACAGACTATGCTGAATGTGGCCGACAACTCCGGTGCACGTCGCGTAATGTGTATCAAGGTTCTAGGTGGCTCGCACCGTCGCTACGCAGGCGTCGGCGATATCATCAAAATTACCATCAAGGAAGCAATTCCTCGCGGTAAGGTGAAGAAAGGCGATGTGCTGAAGGCGGTTGTGGTGCGCACCAAGAAGGGTGTTCGTCGCCCAGACGGTTCTGTCATTCGCTTCGATGGAAATGCTTGCGTTATTTTAAACAATAACAGCGAACAGCCTATCGGTACGCGTATTTTTGGGCCGGTAACTCGTGAACTGCGTAATGAGAAGTTCATGAAAATTATCTCTCTGGCACCAGAAGTACTCTAAGGAGCGAATCATGGCAGCGAAAATCCGTCGTGATGACGAAGTTATCGTGCTGACCGGCAAAGATAAAGGTAAGCGCGGTAAAGTGAAAAATGTCCTGTCTGCTAGTAAGGTCATTGTTGAAGGTATCAACCTGGTTAAAAAACATCAGAAGCCGGTTCCGGCCCTGAACCAACCGGGTGGCATCGTTGAAAAAGAAGCTGCAATTCAAGTTTCCAACGTTGCAATCTTCAATGCGGCAACTGGTAAGGCTGACCGTGTAGGCTTTAGATTCGAAGACGGCAAAAAAGTCCGTTTCTTTAAATCTAATAGCGAAACTATCAAGTAATTTGGAGTAGTACGATGGCGAAACTGCATGATTACTACAAAGACGAAGTAGTTAAAAAACTCATGACCGAGTTTAACTACAATTCTGTCATGCAAGTCCCTCGGGTCGAGAAGATCACCCTGAATATGGGTGTTGGTGAAGCGATCGCTGACAAGAAACTGCTGGATAACGCAGCAGCTGACTTGGCGGCAATCTCAGGTCAAAAACCTTTGATCACCAAAGCACGCAAATCTGTTGCAGGCTTCAAAATCCGTCAGGGCTATCCGATCGGCTGTAAAGTGACTCTGCGTGGCGAACGCATGTGGGAGTTCCTTGAGCGACTGATTTCCATTGCTGTACCGCGTATCCGTGACTTCCGTGGCCTGTCCGCCAAGTCATTTGACGGCCGTGGTAACTACAGCATGGGTGTGCGTGAGCAGATCATCTTCCCGGAAATCGACTATGACAAGGTCGATCGCGTTCGTGGTTTGGATATTACCATTACCACCACTGCGAAATCCGATGATGAAGGCCGTGCGCTGTTGGCCGCCTTTAACTTCCCATTCCGCAAGTAAGGTAGGGTTACTAATGGCTAAGCAATCCATGAAAGCACGCGAAGCTGTTCGCGTGAAACTGGCTGATAAATACCGCGCTAAACGCGAGGAATTGAAAGCTATTATCTCTGGTGTGAACTCTTCCGACGAAGAACGTTGGGATGCAGTTCTTAAGCTGCAGACTCTGCCGCGTGATTCCAGCCCGTCTCGTCAGCGTAACCGCTGCCGTCAAACTGGTCGTCCGCATGCTTTCCTGCGGAAGTTCGGGTTGAGCCGTATCAAGGTCCGTGAAGCCGCTATGCGCGGTGAAATTCCGGGTCTGAAAAAGGCTAGCTGGTAATTGTCACCAATTGAATCACGGGAGTAAAGACAGATGAGCATGCAAGATCCGATCGCGGATATGCTGACCCGTATCCGTAACGGTCAATCCGCGAACAAAGTTGCGGTCACCATGCCTTCTTCCAAGCTGAAAGTGGCAATCGCCAAAGTGCTGAAGGAAGAGGGTTACATTGAAGATTTTAAAATCGAAGGCGACGCCAAGCCTGTTCTGGAGTTAGAACTTAAATATTTCCAGGGCAAGGCAGTGGTAGAAAGCATTCAGCGAGTAAGCCGTCCAGGTCTGCGCATCTATAAAAGAAAAGATGAGCTGCCAAAAGTTATGGCCGGTTTGGGTATCGCGGTTGTTTCTACCTCTAAAGGTGTTATGACTGATCGTGCAGCTCGCCAGGCAGGTCTTGGTGGCGAGATTATCTGCTACGTAGCTTAATCGGGAGGAAAGAATGTCTCGTGTTGCAAAAGCACCCGTCGTCATTCCTGCCGGCGTAGAGGTAAAACTCAACGGTCAGGTTATTTCGATTAAGGGTAAAAACGGCGAGCTGAGTCGTAAGATCCATGATGCTGTTGAAGTTAAACAAGCTGACAACGCTCTGACTTTCGCCCCGCGCGAAGGTTCTGTTGGCGGTTGGGCCCAAGCGGGTACCACTCGTGCTCTGTTAAACTCAATGGTTATCGGTGTTACCGAAGGCTTCACTAAGAAGCTGCAACTGGTCGGTGTTGGTTATCGTGCTGCCGTAAAAGGCAATGTACTGAACCTGTCTCTTGGGTTCTCTCATCCGATTGACCACGCACTGCCGGCAGGTATTACTGCAGAGTGTCCTAGCCAAACTGAAATCGTGCTGAAAGGCGCTGATAAACAGGTTATTGGTCAGGTTGCTGCGGAATTACGCGCCTACCGTCGTCCTGAGCCTTACAAAGGCAAGGGTGTCCGTTACGCCGACGAAGTCGTGCGTACCAAAGAGGCTAAGAAGAAGTAAGGTAACACTATGGATAAGAAAGCAGCTCGTATCCGTCGTGCGACCCGCGCACGCCGCAAACTCCAGGAACTGGGTGCGACGCGTCTGGTGGTACATCGTACCCCGCGCCATATTTATGCGCAGGTCATCGCACCGAACGGTTCTGAAGTCCTGGTAGCCGCTTCTACTGTAGAAAAAGCTATCGCTGAACAACTGAAGTATACCGGTAACAAAGATGCAGCTACCGCAGTAGGTAAAGCTATTGCTGAACGCGCATTGGAAAAAGGCATCAAAGACGTTGCTTTTGACCGTTCCGGTTTCCAATATCATGGTCGAGTCCAGGCACTGGCAGATGCTGCCCGTGAAGCTGGCCTTCAGTTCTAAGGTAGAGGTGTAAGATGGCTCACATCGAGAAACAAGCTGGCGAACTGCAGGAAAAGCTGATCGCGGTAAATCGCGTATCTAAAACCGTTAAAGGTGGCCGTATTTTCAGCTTCACCGCACTGACTGTAGTGGGTGATGGCAACGGTCGCGTTGGTTTTGGTTACGGTAAAGCACGCGAAGTTCCGGCAGCGATCCAGAAAGCGATGGAAAAAGCCCGTCGCAATATGATGAATGTCGCGCTGAACAACGGCACCCTGCAGCACCCGGTTAAAGGTGCTCACACGGGTTCTCGTGTGTTCATGCAGCCGGCTTCCGAAGGTACCGGTATTATTGCCGGCGGTGCAATGCGCGCCGTTTTGGAAGTCGCAGGGGTACACAACGTATTGGCTAAAGCCTATGGTTCCACTAACCCGATTAACGTGGTTCGTGCAACGATTGATGGCCTGGCCAACATGAAGTCCCCGGAAATGGTCGCTGCCAAGCGTGGTAAATCCGTTGAAGAAATTCTGGGGTAATTAACCATGGCAAAGACTATTAAAATAACTCAAACCCGTAGTGCAATCGGTCGTCTGCCGAAACATAAGGCAACGCTGCTTGGCCTGGGTCTGCGTCGTATTGGTCATACTGTTGAACGTGAGGATACTCCTGCGGTTCGCGGTATGGTCAACGCGGTTTCCTATATGGTTAAAGTGGAGGAGTAACAGATGCGTTTGAATACTCTGTCTCCGGCCGAAGGCGCCAAACATGCTCCGAAGCGTGTAGGTCGTGGTATCGGTTCCGGCCTGGGTAAAACCGGCGGACGCGGCGTCAAGGGCCAGAACTCTCGTTCTGGCGGTGGCGTGCGTCGCGGTTTTGAAGGCGGTCAGATGCCTTTATACCGTCGCCTGCCGAAATTCGGTTTTACTTCTCGCAAAGCAATGGTTACGGCAGAGATTCGTCTGTCTGACCTGGCTAAAGTGGAAGGCGACATCGTTGACCTGAATACACTGAAAGCAGCTAATGTTATTGGCGTTCAGATCGAATTTGCGAAAGTGATTCTGTCTGGTGAGGTTGCTCGTCCGGTAACGATTCGTGGTCTGCGTGTCACTAAAGGTGCTCGTGCTGCTATCGAAGCTGCTGGCGGTAAAATTGAGGAATAAGTAGCAGATGGCCAAACAACCAGGATTAGATTTTCAAAGTGCTAAAGGCGGAGTTGGTGAACTGAAGCGCAGACTATTGTTTGTTATCGGTGCGCTGATTGTTTTCCGTATTGGCTCTTTTATTCCGATTCCTGGTATTGATGCCACTGTGCTTGCCAAATTGCTTGAGCAACAGCGAGGCACCATCATTGAAATGTTCAACATGTTCTCTGGTGGTGCACTCAGCCGTGCTTCTATCTTTGCTCTGGGTATTATGCCGTATATTTCGGCATCAATTATTATCCAGCTGTTAACGGTGGTTCATCCAGCGTTGGCAGAAATAAAGAAAGAAGGGGAGGCTGGCCGTCGCAAGATTAGCCAGTACACCCGTTACGGTACTCTGGTATTGGCCATATTCCAGTCGATCGGTATTGCTACCGGTTTGCCGAATATGCCTGGGATGCAAGGCTTGGTGTTAAATCCAGGCTTTGCTTTCTACTTTACCGCTGTTGTGAGTCTGGTTACCGGGACGATGTTCCTGATGTGGCTGGGCGAACAGATTACAGAACGGGGTATCGGCAACGGTATCTCAATCATAATCTTTGCTGGTATTGTTGCGGGATTGCCGCCGGCCATTGGCCATACCATCGAGCAAGCGCGGCAAGGCGACCTGCACTTCCTCCTGTTGCTGTTGGTTGCAGTTTTAGTGTTTGCAGTAACCTTCTTCGTTGTTTTCATTGAGCGTGGTCAGCGTCGTATCGTCGTCAACTATGCCAAGCGTCAACAAGGTCGTCGTGTTTATGCAGCACAGAGTACGCATTTGCCGTTGAAAGTGAATATGGCGGGGGTTATCCCGGCTATTTTTGCTTCCAGCATTATTCTGTTCCCGGCTACGATTGCATCCTGGTTCGGGGGCGGTACCGGTTGGAACTGGCTGACTACAATTTCGATGTATTTGCAGCCTGGACAGCCGCTTTATGTGTTACTCTATGCGACTGCAATCATCTTCTTCTGTTTCTTCTACACTGCGTTGGTTTTCAACCCTCGTGAAACAGCAGATAACCTGAAGAAGTCCGGTGCATTCGTGCCAGGAATTCGTCCGGGAGAGCAAACGGCAAAATATATCGATAAAGTAATGACCCGCCTTACCTTGGTAGGTGCGATGTATATTACTTTCATCTGCCTGATCCCGGAGTTCATGCGTGATGCAATGAAAGTGCCCTTCTATTTCGGCGGCACGTCATTATTGATCGTTGTTGTGGTCATCATGGACTTTATGGCTCAAGTGCAAACTCTGATGATGTCGAGTCAATACGAGTCTGCATTGAAGAAAGCAAACCTGAAAGGCTATAACCGTTAATCGGGTGAGCTTGAGAAGTTACGGAGAGTAAAAATGAAAGTTCGTGCTTCCGTCAAGAAATTATGTCGTAACTGTAAGATTGTTAAGCGTAACGGTGTCGTTCGTGTGATCTGCAGTGCCGAACCGAAGCATAAACAGCGTCAAGGCTGATTATCTCGCATATTTTTCTTGCAAAGTTGGGTTGAGCTGGCTAGATTAGCCAGCCAATCTTTTGTCTGTAACTGCAATACTATTTGAGTATCCTGAAAACGGGCTTTTCAGAATGGTATTGCTGTATAAAATTGTAGGAGTGCATAGTGGCCCGTATAGCAGGCATTAACATTCCTGATCATAAACATACCGTTATCGCGTTAACGTCGATCTATGGTATCGGTAAAACTCGTTCGCAGTCTATTTGCGCTGCTACGGGCATTGCCGAAAATGTTAAGATCAGTGAGCTGTCTGAAGAGCAAATCGATAAGCTGCGTGACGAAGTTGCCAAGTTTGTTGTCGAAGGCGATCTGCGTCGTGAAGTTACCCTGAGCATCAAACGTCTTATGGACCTTGGTACTTATCGTGGTTTGCGTCATCGTCGTGGTCTGCCGGTTCGCGGTCAGCGTACCAAGACTAACGCCCGTACCCGTAAGGGTCCGCGCAAACCGATCAAGAAATAATCGGGGTGATTGAATAATGGCAAAGGCACCTATTCGTGCACGTAAGCGTGTAAGAAAGCAAGTCTCTGACGGTGTGGCTCATATCCATGCTTCTTTCAACAACACCATCGTAACTATTACCGATCGTCAGGGTAATGCGCTGGGTTGGGCAACTGCCGGTGGTTCCGGTTTCCGTGGTTCTCGTAAATCCACTCCGTTCGCCGCTCAAGTAGCAGCAGAGCGCTGTGCTGAAGCAGTGAAAGAGTACGGTATCAAGAACCTGGAAGTTATGGTTAAAGGACCTGGTCCGGGCCGTGAGTCTACTATCCGCGCGTTGAACGCGGCTGGTTTCCGCATCACTAATATTACTGATGTGACTCCGATCCCTCATAACGGTTGTCGTCCGCCGAAAAAGCGTCGCGTTTAACGCCGCTTTTAGGATTGTTGGAGAAAGAAAATGGCAAGATATTTGGGTCCTAAGCTCAAGCTGAGCCGTCGTGAAGGCACCGACCTGTTTCTGAAGTCTGGTGTTCGTGCGATCGATTCCAAGTGTAAGATTGAACAAGCTCCTGGTCAGCATGGTGCGCGTAAACCGCGTCTGTCTGACTATGGTGTACAGTTGCGTGAAAAGCAAAAAGTTCGCCGTATGTACGGTGTGCTGGAACGCCAGTTCCGTAACTATTATAAAGAAGCAGCCCGTCTGAAAGGCAACACAGGTGCGAACCTGCTGCAATTGCTGGAAGGCCGTCTGGATAACGTTGTTTATCGTATGGGATTTGGCGCCACTCGTGCAGAAGCACGTCAGCTGGTTAGCCATAAAGCCATCATGGTAAACGGTCGCGTTGTTAACATCGCTTCTTATCAGGTATCCCCGAATGACGTAGTCAGCATCCGTGAGAAAGCGAAAAAGCAATCTCGTGTTAAGGCCGCTCTGGAGCTGGCTGAACAGCGTGAAAAGCCAACTTGGCTGGAAGTTGATGCTGCCAAGATGGAAGGTGTGTTCAAACGTATTCCTGAACGGACCGATCTGTCTGCGGACATTAATGAACACCTGATCGTCGAGCTTTACTCCAAGTAAAGCTTAGTACCAAAGAGAGGACACAATGCAGGGTTCTGTGACAGAGTTTCTAAAACCGCGCCTGGTTGATATCGAGCAAGTGAGTTCGACGCACGCCAAGGTGACCCTTGAGCCGTTAGAGCGGGGCTTCGGCCATACTCTTGGCAACGCACTGCGCCGTATTCTGCTTTCATCCATGCCAGGTTGCGCGGTGACCGAGGTTGAGATTGATGGTGTACTGCATGAGTACAGCACCAAAGAAGGCGTACAGGAAGATATCCTGGAAATCCTGCTCAACCTGAAAGGGCTGGCGGTGAGAGTTCAAGGCAAAGATGAAGTTATTCTTACCCTGAATAAATCTGGCATTGGCCCTGTGACTGCAGCCGACATCGTCCATGACGGTGATGTCGAAATCGTCAAGCCACAGCACTTGATCTGCCATCTGACCGATGAAAACGCGGCTATCAGCATGCGTATTAAAGTTCAGCGTGGCCGTGGTTATGTGCCGGCATCTGCCCGTATTCATACGGAAGAAGATGAGCGCCCGATTGGTCGCCTGTTAGTCGATGCTTGCTACAGCCCTGTAGAGCGTATTGCCTACAATGTTGAAGCAGCTCGCGTAGAACAGCGTACTGATTTGGACAAGCTGGTCATCGAAATGGAAACCAATGGCACAATCGATCCTGAAGAGGCGATTCGTCGTGCGGCAACCATTCTGGCTGAACAACTTGAAGCTTTTGTTGACCTGCGTGATGTACGTCAACCAGAAGTTAAAGAAGAAAAACCAGAGTTCGATCCGATCTTGCTGCGCCCTGTTGACGATCTGGAATTGACTGTCCGCTCTGCTAACTGCCTCAAGGCAGAAGCTATCCACTACATCGGTGATCTGGTACAGCGTACCGAGGTTGAGCTGTTGAAAACGCCTAACCTTGGTAAAAAATCTCTTACTGAGATTAAAGATGTGCTGGCTTCACGTGGTTTGTCTCTGGGCATGCGTCTGGAAAACTGGCCACCGGCAAGCATCGCTGATGAGTAACCAGATCACAGGTTAAGGTTTTACTGAGAAGGATAAGGTCATGCGCCATCGTAAGAGTGGTCGTCAACTGAACCGTAACAGCAGCCATCGTCAGGCTATGTTCCGTAACATGGCTGGTTCTTTGGTTCGTCATGAGATTATCAAGACGACCTTGCCAAAAGCAAAAGAGCTGCGTCGTGTTGTTGAACCGCTGATTACTCTTGCCAAGACCGACAGCGTTGCTAATCGTCGTCTGGCATTCGCCCGTACTCGTGATAACGAGATCGTGGCAAAACTGTTTAATGAACTTGGCCCGCGTTTCGCGAGCCGTGCCGGTGGTTACACTCGTATTCTGAAGTGTGGCTTCCGTGCTGGCGACAATGCGCCGATGGCATACATCGAGCTCGTTGATCGCTCAGCTTCTCAGACAGAAGAAGTTGCAACTGCAGAGTAATCTGCAAGCGCATAAAAAAACCGGGGAAACCCGGTTTTTTTATGTCTGAAATACGGCTAACCTTGATGAGAGTGACACTACTTCAGAGGTTATTATGTGGTTAATTGATGAATTAGTTGAACGCCATATTGCGCAAGCTCGGGAAGAGGGGGCTTTTGATAACCTCCCCGGGACTGGTCGGCCATTAGTGTTGGACGATGATAGCGCTGTACCACCGGAATTGAGAACCGCTTATCGATTATTAAAGAATGCTGGTTGTCTCCCGATGGAGTTGGAAGAGCGTAAAGAGGCATTAAAATTAGCCGATCTTCTGGAAAATATCTCCCGGCAGTCTCCTGAGTATGAATCTGTTTCCCGCCGGTTTCGTATGATCGAGTTAAGCTTGCAACAACGCGGTATCAATACTGATTTTTTGCACAGTGAATATGCTGGTTGTTTAAAAAAAACGTTTGGAGCGCAAGATTAACGTCACATATCGCCTATATTATCGGGGCGTTATCCCCTATACTCTCCCCGCTTTATTTTACTATTCTGATAATGAGAGGTAAGTATGACTGTATATCGTCATAAACGAGGCAAAATTCAGGACAATGCCATCGAAGCGTTGTTATCTGACCCGCTATTTCGCCAACGAGTGGAAGTAAACAGTAAGGGAAAAGGAAGCTATCGTAGAAAAGACAAACATGTAAAGAAGGGAAACTGGGAGGCCAGTGGCAAGCAATCAATTGATTTTTTACCACTGGCCTTTTGATTTTCTGGGGTTCTCTGATTTCGAGATGTATTACGATGGTTTCAAAAACACTGTTGATGAATCTATCGTAATTATAATGCGAATTGTTGCTTATTTTTTCAACAGGTCACGTATTTCAGTTAATAATTTCTCTTCTGCGCTGGGTTTTGGCGGCGCTGCTGGCGCATCTTCCTGTTTACGGCGTAATTTATTCATCAATTTGATTGCCATGAAAATAGCGAACGCGACAATGATGAAATCAAAAATATTCTGAATGAAAACCCCGTAATGCATTACGACCGCAGGCACATCCCCCTGAGCAGCACGTAATACCAGGCTGAATTGTTTAAAGTCTACCCCGCCAATTAGCAGCCCTAACGGGGGCATGATGATATCCGATACCAATGAAGAAACGATTTTCCCGAAAGCCGCGCCAATAATAACCCCGACCGCCAGATCGACTACGTTTCCGCGCATGGCAAATTCACGGAATTCTTTGATAATACTCATAACCACTCCCCTTGATAAAAAGATAGATTAATTTTAACAAATAGTTCTATATTTGCCATATTCTCATATGAGGTTTAATAAATTACCTATCTTGATTACAGGAAAAATGGACTTGGCTGGAATAACCGTTCTACATCAGGTACGAATTTCTTGTCTGTTAAGAACATTATTATGTGGTCGCCTTGTTCAATACGAGTATTATCATTGGCAATAATGACGTCATCCCCACGGACAATCGCGCCGATGGTTGTTCCTGGCGGCAGTTTTATATCTTCAATCATACGTCCGACGACTTTTGATGTCCCTTCATCGCCATGAGCGATGGCCTCAATCGCTTCAGCGACCCCTCTGCGTAGCGACGATACGCTGACAATATCCGCTTTACGCACGTGGCTTAGCAATGCGGAAATGGTTGCTTGCTGCGGTGAGATAGCAACGTCAATTACGCTTCCTTGTACTAAATCTACATAGGCCCGGCGTTGGATAAGCACCATGACTTTTTTGGCCCCCATCCGTTTAGCCAGCATGGCGGACATAATGTTGGCTTCATCGTCGTTGGTGATGGCGATAAACACATCCATTTGCTCAATATGCTCTTCTGCCAGCAGCTCCTGATCCGAAGCATCACCATGAAAAACGATGGTATCCTGCAATAATTCCGCCAGTTCGGCGGCTCTTTCCGCATTATGTTCTATCAGTTTAATGCTGTAGCCTTTTTCTAACCGCTGGGCCAGTCCGGCGCCTACGTTTCCGCCGCCAACGATCATGATCCGCTTATAAGGGTTCTCCAGACGTTGCAGTTCACTCATTACGGCGCGGATATTCTGTGAGGCAGCCACAAAAAACACTTCATCGCCGGCTTCAATGACTGTCGAGCCTTGGGGACGAATAGGGCGATCCTGGCGGAAAATAGCGGCGACGCGGGTTTCTATATGTGGCATATGTTCGCGAATAGATGACAACGCATTTCCGACCAATGGGCCGCCATAATAAGCATTGACGGCGGCAATACTCACTTTGCCCTGAGCAAAATTAACAACCTGAAGCGCGCCAGGGTATTCAATCAGCTTGTAAATATTATCGATCACCAGTTGTTCCGGAGAGATCAAATAGTCAATGGGAACGGCTTCCGGTAGAAATAACTGATCGGCTTCGCGCATATATGCAGACGATCTGATACGCGCAATACGGTTGGGTGTATTGAAAAGCGAATAGGCTATTTGGCATGCGACCATGTTAGTTTCATCGGAGTTGGTTACCGCCACTAACATGTCCGCGTCTTCTGCTCCAGCCTCATGTAGGACTCGTGGATGGGAGGCGTAACCCGTGACCACACGGAGATCAAATTTATCCTGAAGCTGACGCAAACGAGCCGTATCGGTATCAACGACGGTGATGTCGTTATTTTCACCCGCCAGATTTTCCGCCAGCGTACCGCCAACCTGACCAGCACCGAGAATAATAATCTTCATAGTTAATTTGCCGTATGTGTTATTGCCTTATGGCCCTAGACAATACTGGGTTTAATGTTCGGTTTTTACCAGCCTTGCATAGAAGAAACCATCACCGTCTTCCGGGCTGGGAAATTTTTGTATCCCAGGTCTTTCCTGGCTACCGGTACCAGTTAATCGGGCATCGGAATGACGCATTAAAAAGTGGTGTATTTGCTGGTGATTTTCTTCCGGCAAGATCGAACAGGTTGCATAAACCAACGTACCGCCAGTTTTCAGGTGCGGCCAGATCGCATCAAGAATATCTTTTTGCAGTAAAGCGAGTTCGTCGATATCGCTATCGCGGCGCAGCCATTTAATGTCTGGATGGCGCCGTACGACGCCTGTGGCGGAACACGGTGCGTCCAACAGAATACGATCAAACATTTTATCGCCACACCAGTTTTCCGGTTGACGGCCGTCCCCTTGCTTTAGCTCGGCATCCAACTGTAGACGCTGTAAATTTTCCCTGACTCTACCCAGTCTTTCATCATCAATATCGACGGCCAGTACCTGAGCTTTGGGGGCGGCTTCAAGGATATGGGTTGTTTTACCGCCAGGCGCCGCGCATAGATCGAGAATTTGCTCGCCGTTCTGGGGAGATAACCAATGGATGCAGCCTTGGGCTGAGGCGTCCTGTACCGTTACCCACCCTTGCGAGAAGCCGGGCAGTAGATTAACCGCGCAGGGAACAGATAACCGGATGGCGTCTGGGTAGTCGGGATGCGATACGGCTTCGATATCTTCTTGTTTTAGCAGGGATAGATATTCATCACGGCTGTGGTGCAACCGGTTAACCCGCAGCCACATCGGCGGCCGCTGGTTATTGGCTTCAATAATATTTTCCCAGTTTTCAGGGTAGGCATTTTTAATGCGTGCCAGTAACCAGCTTGGGTGCAGATAGCGTGCCGGCGTGTTCGCCGCACGTTGCAACAGTTCATCCTGCTGGCGTTGAAACTGGCGTAAAACGCCGTTAATCAACCCCTTAAGCTGAGGGCGTTTCAAGGCGACGGCCCCTTCTACTGTTTCCGCTAATGCAGCATGTGGCGGGATACGGGTATACAGCAACTGGTATATGCCAACCATAATGAGGTAGTGCAAAGTGCGCTGTTTACCCGTTAATGGTTTTGCCATTAATTGCTGAATGCACCACTCTAACTGCGGTAATACACGTAGTACGCCAAAGCACAACTCCTGTAATAGCGCGCGATCCTTGTCAGTGATATCTCGCTGATAAGTAGGTAATAAAGTGCTGAGCGACTGTCCGTGATCCAATACTTGCCCTACCACTTTAGCGGTAATACTGCGAAGGTTATATGAGCTTTTCATTAGTTAGCGACTACGTGATAGATAGGGTATACCGGCGAAAATCGCCGGCATGAAAACATCGTTTAGGCCAGAACATTACCAGAAATAAACCACTCACGCCGGGAGTTAAGTAAATCCTGCGCCGTCATGACTTTTTTACCGGCTGGTTGTAGTTCAAGAATAGTTAATACGCCGTCAGAGGTGGCGACCTGAATACCATTTTTGTCGGCATGTATGATGGTGCCGGGCAGCGCGTGATGAACCGTTGCGCTAACCTCGCATTTCCATACTTTAATCGGTTGTTCATCAATGACAAAGTAGCTGACCGGCCACGGATTGAAAGCACGCACGCAGCGCTCAAGCTGCGCGGCTGGAAGCTGCCAGTTGAGACGGGCTTCTTCTTTGCTGAGCTTTTCTGCGTAGGTGGCCTGGGCCTCATCCTGAGGTTCTGCCGTTATTTGACCATCGGTAAGCCGTTCTAGCGTTTCCAATAACCCTTGGGGGCCCAATTCAGCCAGTTTGGCGTATAACGTTGCACTGGTATCCTGTAGCAGGATCGGACACTCGAGCTTATGCAACATCGCACCGGTATCAAGGCCGGCGTCCATCTGCATGATGGTCACGCCGGTACTCCGATCGCCTGCCCACAGGGCGCGTTGGATAGGTGCGGCTCCCCGCCAGCGAGGCAGCAGCGAGCCATGCACATTAAGACAGCCGAGACGCGGCATATCCAGGACGGCCTGCGGTAAAATCAGCCCATAGGCGACAACCACCATCACGTCGGCATGGAGTGCTTTAACCATCTCTTGGCCTTCAGCTTGGCGCAGCGACTTGGGTTGATACACCGGAATTCCATGCTGTTCCGCCAGCACTTTTACCGGACTGGCGGTTAACTTTTTTCCACGCCCTGCCGGACGATCCGGCTGGGTGAATACGCCGACAATCTGATGTTGGGATGATAGCAACGCGTCAAGATGACGCGCCGCAAAATCAGGCGTTCCAGCAAAGATGATACGTAAAGAATCAGACACGTTGTTTCCTGTCGGGAAGAGAAATGATTAACCTCGGCTGTTCTGTTTCGCCAGTTTTTCCAGCTTCTGACGGATCCTCTGGCGCTTAAGCGGGGAGAGATAATCGATAAACAGTTTCCCAACCAGGTGATCCATTTCATGCTGAATACAAATGGCCAACAGGCCATCCGTTTCCAGTTCAAAGGTATTTCCTTCCCGATCCAGCGCCCGCACTTTTACACGCTCGGCACGTGGAACTAGCGCTCTTGTTTCTGGGATCGATAGACAACCTTCTTCTATGCCAGTATCGCCATCCTTCTCAAGCAGTTCGGGATTGATCAATACCAGTCTCTCATCCCGAGATTCTGAAACATCAATAACGATAATACGTTGATGTATATCCACCTGTGTGGCGGCCAGGCCAATGCCTTCCTCTTCATACATGGTATCGAACATATCATCGACGATACGCTGAATGTCTGCATTGACTTCTTTTACGGGCCGCGCCGTTATGCGAAGCCGCTCGTCTGGAAAATGTAATACCTGCAAAACTGACATATATATTTAGATCTGTATCCGAGTGATGAGAGAGTAATAGTGCTTATTCTAGACATTTCCCGCACTGATTGACAGCATCTGCAATCATATTGACGGTAGATCAGAACGCGACGGAATAAGGGATGCTCAATGTTATCAACGGAAGTTTGGCTGCGCTTAATGGGGGTAAAGCAGTTGGGGGCCAGGCGGGCCGGGAAAATAGCCAAGGAACTTATTGCCGCGCGCGGCTATGACAAGGATCTCTTGATTTCTAGCGGTATGACTGAGGCTCAGGCGGAACAGTTCCAGCGGTGTGACGGGAAGATGTTGGAAGAAACCCAGCGTTGGCTGTCGCAGCCTGGTCATCATATGGTGAGCTGTATAGATGAGCGATACCCACTTTTACTCAGTAATATCAGCGCGTTTCCACTTTTGTTGTTTGTCGCGGGCGAGCTTTCCCTGCTTGCACAGCCGCAAATCGCTATTGTCGGCAGCCGCAATAATAGTCCGTATGGTGAGCAATGGGGGCAATTCTTTGCACAGGAGCTGGCGGTCAGCGATCTTGTCGTCACGAGCGGGCTGGCTGTCGGAATTGACGGCATCGCGCATCGCGCCGCACTGAATGCCGGGGGAAAGACGATTGCGGTATTGGGCAGCGGATTGGCGCATATCTATCCCCGACGTCATCAACACCTCGCTGCGCGCATCCTTGAACAGGGGGGAGCATTGGTTTCCGAATTTCCTATAGCGACGTTGCCGTTACCTACGCATTTCCCAAGACGAAACCGTATTATTAGCGGGCTGAGTCTAGGGGTTCTAGTCATCGAGGCATCTATTCGCAGCGGATCGCTGGTGACGGCGCGCTACGCATTGGAACAAGGTCGGGAGGTGTTCGCCTTACCGGGGCCGATTGGCAACCCGATGACGGAAGGAACACATTGGTTAATTCAGCAGGGAGCTTATCTTGTCGCCCATCCCAAAGATGTTGTCGAACAGTTAATAAGTGAGCTTCAATGGCTATCAACTGGGACAGATAGAATTATTTCTGCTGTAGAAGATGATGTTGAATTGCCATTTGCCGATGTGTTGGCTAACGTAGGAGATGAGGTTACACCTGTTGACGTTGTCGCTGAACGTGCCGGCCAACCTGTGCCAGAGATAGTGAGTAAACTATTGGAGCTGGAGTTAGCAGGATGGATCGCAGCAGTACCCGGCGGCTATGTCCGATTAAGGAGGGCAGGCCATGTTCGACGTACTCATGTACTTGTTTGAAACTTATATCCACAATGAAACGGAAATGCGTGTCGATCAGGATACGTTGACTGATGACCTCACCCGTGCTGGATTTCATCGTAATGATATCTACAGCGCGTTGAGTTGGCTGGAAAAATTGGCTGACATACAGGAGGGGCAAAATACACCGCTCAACCTGGCCCATGATCCATTAGCAATCCGTATTTACACGCAGGATGAAGAACAGCGTCTGGATGCCGACTGCCGTGGTTTTTTATTATTTCTCGAACAGATCCAGGTATTGAATCTGGAAACGCGTGAAATGGTGATTGATCGGGTAATGGCGCTTGAAACGCAAGAGTTTGATCTGGAAGATCTTAAATGGGTCATTCTCATGGTGCTTTTTAATGTTCCCGGGTGTGAAAACGCGTATCAGCAAATGGAGGAACTCCTGTTTGAGGAAAATGACGGTTATGTGCAATAGCCCGGAATGTAGTAGGTAAGGGATGGCTAAGACCGTACTTTTTGCTGACAAGAAACAAGAGGTTTGCCCTGAATGTGGGTCTGTGCTGGTTATCCGATCCGGACGGCACGGGCCTTTTCTTGGTTGTTCCCGTTATCCGGAATGTGAGTTCATTCGCCCGCTGAAGGCTCAGGCTGACGGGCATGTGGTTAAGGTGCTTGATGGACAGCTGTGTCCGCGTTGCCAATCAACGTTAGTGCTAAGGCAAGGGCGCTATGGCATGTTCATTGGGTGTGGAAACTATCCTGAATGTAATCATACGGAGGTGATTGATCGGCCGGATGAAACGGCGCTGCGTTGTCCGCAATGCCATAAAGGAACGCTGTTGCAGCGTAAATCACGCTACGGAAAAGTATTTCATGCCTGCGATCGTTATCCCGAATGTCAGTTTACGCTTAATAATAAACCGGTCGCCGGGGAGTGTCCTCACTGCCACTATCCCTTACTTATCGAGAAGAAAACGGCAAAAGGCCTTAAGCTCTTTTGTGCCAGTAAATTATGTGGAAAGCCAGTGATGGCTGAAGTTGATAATAATGAATGATATTGCAGGTGATTTACCGACTTCTATCATGCAGGCATTGCTAAACGAAGAGGTCATTGCCTACCCCACCGAGGCTGTTTTTGGTTTGGGATGCGACCCAGACAGCGAACTCGCGGTTAAACGTCTGTTAGTTCTGAAGCAACGCCCATGGCAAAAAGGATTGATTCTGATTGCGGCTGATTATCAGCAATTGAAGCCTTATATTGATGATAGCCTGCTGTCTGACGAGCAAAAGGAAGTGATGTTTTCTCGTTGGCCCGGACCTGTTACCTGGGTGATCCCAGCCAGGAACACAACACCAAAGTGGCTGACGGGAAAATTTAATTCGCTGGCGGTGCGGGTCAGTGCGCATCCATTGGTGAAAAAGTTGTGCATCGGCTATGGCAAGCCTCTGGTTTCAACCAGCGCTAATTTGAGCGGACAGCCGCCTTGTCGTTCTGAGCAGGAAATCTATCAGCAGTTTGGTGATGATTTTCCCGTTTTGCGAGGGAAAGTGGGGGGAAGGGTTAATCCTTCCGAAATTAGAGATGTTTTAACCGGTGAGCTATTGCGTCAGGGTTGATGTAAAGATTGGAGAGTAGGGTGTCTGAGATAAAGTCGTTTGCTGTTTTTGGTAACCCAATCGCGCATAGCAAGTCACCGCGTATACATGAGTTATTTGCCGCTCAGACAGGTATTGAACTGACCTATAGACGTCTTTTAGCGCCGTTGGATCGCTTTGAAGAAATGCTACAAGGCTACTTTCAGGAGGGCGCCCATGGAGCGAATATCACCGTTCCATTTAAAGAACGAGCCTTCGCAAAGGCCGATGAACTGAGTGAAGGGGCATCGCTTGCCGGGGCGGTTAACACGTTAAAGAAACTGCATGACGGACGTTTGTTTGGTGATAACACCGATGGTGTTGGTTTACTCAGTGATTTGCAGCGCCTGAATTTTATCAAACCACAAGATCGCATTTTATTGGTCGGTGCGGGGGGCGCGGCACGAGGTGTAATTCAACCGCTGCTGTCTTATGGTTGCTCGATTGTTGTGACCAACAGAACGTTTGCTAAAGCAGAAGGCTTAGCCAAACTATTCAGCGTTGTTGGCAATATTCATGCCGTTGCGTTGGATGATCTGCGTGAACAACATTTCGATCTGATTATTAATGCGACATCATCGAGTCTTCATGGCGATATTCCTCAACTACCGGCTTCATTGATTTCTTCGCAAACATGCTGTTATGACATGTTTTATTTGTCCGAATTGACGCCGTTTCTGGCCTGGTGCGTACAGCATGGCGCAATTCGTTATGCTGATGGTCTGGGGATGCTGGTGGGGCAAGCCGCGCATTCTTTCCAGCTCTGGAATGGCGTCATGCCGGATGTCGTTCCGGTTATCGAGCAGCTTAAACGGGAGTTGGCTCAATGAATCAGGCGATTCAGTTTCCGGATCGTGAAAGTTGGAATGACGATCTTAAAGCCATCTGTTTTCCTGTCCTGGTCAATGGATTGCAACAGATGTGCTGTATCAGCGCGGAGCAGGTAATGCGACGCTATGGCGGCGGCGACCCGGAACAATGGCTATCGTTGTTCCGGCTGCATCGGTGGGATCTGGAGGACGAGTTTGAGAAGATGGTGCGGGATGAGGAATATGATAGCCAAGGCTACTTCTCGTTATCCTAAAGGATATAGTCGTTTTTCCAGCGAACGTAGTTAGCTGCCGAATACTCTAGCCCTTCAATCTCTTCCTGACTTAATGGGCGGATCTTTTTAGCCGGACTGCCAAGATACAGATAACCGCTTTCCAGGTGTTTCCTTGGCGGAACGAGACTACCGGCGCCGATCATTACGTCATCCTCAATGACCGCGCCATCAAGAATGATAGAACCCATCCCGACCAGCACGCGATTACCTATCGTGCAACCATGTAACATCGCTTTATGCCCAACCGTAACATCTTCCCCGATGATTAACGGATTACCCTCAGGATTCTTTTCTGAACCGTGTGTAATATGCAGAACGGAACCATCCTGAATGTTGCTCCTTGCGCCGATGTGAATATCGTTCACATCACCGCGGATCGCCACAAGAGGCCAAATGCTGACGTCGTTGCCGAGGGTTACCTTGCCGATGACTACGCTCGACGCATCAATCATGACGTTCTCGCCAATGATTGGGAACATACCTCTATAGCCGCGAACGTTTCCTGAATCCATCACCAACCCCTTATTGACCGCATCATGTGTGAATGAATAGATAAAGTATCGATAGATATGGGGTTACGGCAACCTGAAAATAGGCTCGATCGACTAAGATCTCAACGAAAGGGTTGAAAATTACGCGAACGGAAAAAAAGATCGAAAAAGTGGTTGTGCAAAGTGACGGGATCCCTATAATGCGCCTCCATCGACACGGCGCTGTGAATTCACAACCGGGTCGGTAAAAAAGAGAACAACCTGTTTGAAATAAACATTGACTCTTAAAGAGGAAAGCGTAATATACGCCACCTCGCGCGGCGGCTCAGGCCACAGTGCACTGCTCTTTAACAATTTAATCAGACAATCTGTGTGGGCACTCACAAGACCGTATCGGCAACGATATAAAAAAGTCTTGAAGAGTGACTAGCAGTAAATTCATTACGAATAAACAGTTACTAATTCTTTGAGCACAGCTATTAACTTAGCGAATCAAACAAATCTTAAATTGAAGAGTTTGATCATGGCTCAGATTGAACGCTGGCGGCAGGCCTAACACATGCAAGTCGAGCGGCAGCGGGAAGAAGCTTGCTTCTTTGCCGGCGAGCGGCGGACGGGTGAGTAAAGTCTGGGGATCTGCCCGATGGAGGGGGATAACTACTGGAAACGGTAGCTAATACCGCATAACGTCGCAAGACCAAAGTGGGGGACCTTAGGGCCTCACACCATCGGATGAACCCAGATGGGATTAGCTAGTAGGCGGGGTAAGGGCCCACCTAGGCGACGATCCCTAGCTGGTCTGAGAGGATGACCAGCCACACTGGAACTGAGACACGGTCCAGACTCCTACGGGAGGCAGCAGTGGGGAATATTGCACAATGGGGGAAACCCTGATGCAGCCATGCCGCGTGTATGAAGAAGGCCTTCGGGTTGTAAAGTACTTTCAGCGGGGAGGAAGGGGATAGGGTTAATAACCTTGTTCATTGACGTTACCCGCAGAAGAAGCACCGGCTAACTCCGTGCCAGCAGCCGCGGTAATACGGAGGGTGCAAGCGTTAATCGGAATGACTGGGCGTAAAGCGCACGCAGGCGGTCTGTTAAGTTGGATGTGAAATCCCCGGGCTTAACCTGGGAACTGCATTCAAGACTGGCAGGCTAGAGTCTCGTAGAGGGGGGTAGAATTCCAGGTGTAGCGGTGAAATGCGTAGAGATCTGGAGGAATACCGGTGGCGAAGGCGGCCCCCTGGACGAAGACTGACGCTCAGGTGCGAAAGCGTGGGGAGCAAACAGGATTAGATACCCTGGTAGTCCACGCCGTAAACGATGTCGACTTGGAGGCTGTGGTCTTGAACCGTGGCTTCCGGAGCTAACGCGTTAAGTCGACCGCCTGGGGAGTACGGCCGCAAGGTTAAAACTCAAATGAATTGACGGGGGCCCGCACAAGCGGTGGAGCATGTGGTTTAATTCGATGCAACGCGAAGAACCTTACCTACTCTTGACATCCAGAGAAGTTTGCAGAGATGCGAATGTGCCTTCGGGAGCTCTGAGACAGGTGCTGCATGGCTGTCGTCAGCTCGTGTTGTGAAATGTTGGGTTAAGTCCCGCAACGAGCGCAACCCTTATCCTTTGTTGCCAGCGATTCGGTCGGGAACTCAAAGGAGACTGCCGGTGATAAACCGGAGGAAGGTGGGGATGACGTCAAGTCATCATGGCCCTTACGAGTAGGGCTACACACGTGCTACAATGGCGCATACAAAGAGAAGCGACCTCGCGAGAGTAAGCGGACCTCATAAAGTGCGTCGTAGTCCGGATTGGAGTCTGCAACTCGACTCCATGAAGTCGGAATCGCTAGTAATCGTAGATCAGAATGCTACGGTGAATACGTTCCCGGGCCTTGTACACACCGCCCGTCACACCATGGGAGTGGGTTGCAAAAGAAGTAGGTAGCTTAACCTTCGGGGGGGCGCTTACCACTTTGTGATTCATGACTGGGGTGAAGTCGTAACAAGGTAACCGTAGGGGAACCTGCGGTTGGATCACCTCCTTACCAAAAGCCTGATGTAGGTAATGTGCAGTGTCCACAACAGATTGTCTGATGAAAATAACGAGCAGAAATACCTTAATAGGCTTGTAGCTCAGGTGGTTAGAGCGCACCCCTGATAAGGGTGAGGTCGGTGGTTCAAGTCCACTCAGGCCTACCAAATTCTTTCCCATGCTGCGTTGTGAAATGACTCGCATACTAGAGTATGCTTCGCCATTCCACGCCTTGCCTGGAAACGAATTAACTCTTCTATGAGTGGTACTAAAGGTAGCTGTAAGTGTCAGTAATGGGGCTATAGCTCAGCTGGGAGAGCGCCTGCTTTGCACGCAGGAGGTCTGCGGTTCGATCCCGCATAGCTCCACCATACAAAGACTTCAGAGCGTATTGGTAACAGTATGCTGTGAAGTATTATGCTCTTTAACAATCTGGAACAAGCTGAAATTTGAAACGATGCGGCTAAACATATCTCTCCGTGTAGTACTGAGATGTGATTTGGCTGTATCAGAGTCTCTCAAATAATCGCAGCGCAAGATGTCAAAAGACACCTTCGGGTTGTGAGGTTAAGCGACTAAGCGTACACGGTGGATGCCTAGGCAGTCAGAGGCGATGAAGGGCGTGCTAATCTGCGAAAAGCGTCGGTAAGGTGATATGAACCGTTACAACCGACGATACCCGAATGGGGAAACCCAGTGTGTTTCGACACATTATCATCACATGAATACATAGTGTGATGAGGCGAACCGGGGGAACTGAAACATCTCAGTACCCCGAGGAAAAGAAATCAACCGAGATTCCCCCAGTAGCGGCGAGCGAACGGGGAGGAGCCCAGAGTCTGCATCAGCTTGTGTGTCAGTGGAAGCGTCTGGAAAGTCGCACGACAGAGGGTGATAGTCCCGTACACGAAGACGCACAGGTTGTGAGCTCGATGAGTAGGGCGGGACACGTGTTATCCTGTCTGAATATGGGGGGACCATCCTCCAAGGCTAAATACTCCTGACTGACCGATAGTGAACCAGTACCGTGAGGGAAAGGCGAAAAGAACCCCGGCGAGGGGAGTGAAACAGAACCTGAAACCGTGTACGTACAAGCAGTGGGAGCCCCACCACCAAAGCGTTTCGCTTTGCGTGGTGTACAAAATGCGTAACGACATCACTGATGGCGGTTAACGTTGCGAAGCAACGTTCAACACACCAATCAAGCAGTGGAGCGTTTTGGGGTGGGGTGACTGCGTACCTTTTGTATAATGGGTCAGCGACTTATATTCTGTAGCAAGGTTAACCGCATAGGGGAGCCGCAGGGAAACCGAGTCTTAACTGGGCGTTGAGTTGCAGGGTATAGACCCGAAACCCGGTGATCTAGCCATGGGCAGGTTGAAGGTTGGGTAACACTAACTGGAGGACCGAACCGACTAATGTTGAAAAATTAGCGGATGACCTGTGGCTGGGGGTGAAAGGCCAATCAAACCGGGAGATAGCTGGTTCTCCCCGAAAGCTATTTAGGTAGCGCCTCGTGAATTCATCTCCGGGGGTAGAGCACTGTTTCGACTAGGGGGTCATCCCGACTTACCAACTCGATGCAAACTGCGAATACCGGAGAATGTTATCACGGGAGACACACGGCGGGTGCTAACGTCCGTCGTGAAGAGGGAAACAACCCAGACCGCCAGCTAAGGTCCCAAAGTCATGGTTAAGTGGGAAACGAGGTGGGAAGGCCCAGACAGCCAGGATGTTGGCTTAGAAGCAGCCATCATTTAAAGAAAGCGTAATAGCTCACTGGTCGAGTCGGCCCGCGCGGAAGATGTAACGGGGCTAAACCATGCACCGAAGCTGCGGCAGCGAACGTATCACCCAAGCCAATTTGGCGATGTCGAATGACGATTGATGGCGCGAAGCGACATCAATGCGTTTTACAAAGTCGAGTTGACTTAGGGATACGTTCGTTGGGTAGGGGAGCGTTCTGTAAGCCGTCGAAGGTGACCTGTGAGGGTTGCTGGAGGTATCAGAAGTGCGAATGCTGACATAAGTAACGATAATGCGGGTGAAAAACCCGCACGCCGGAAGACCAAGGGTTCCTGTCCAACGTTAATCGGGGCAGGGTGAGTCGACCCCTAAGGCGAGGCCGAAAGGCGTAGTCGATGGGAAACGGGTTAATATTCCCGTACTGGTTGTTACTGCGAAGGGGGGACGGAGAAAGCTAGGTTGGCCGGGCGACGGTAGTCCCGGTTTAAGCGTGCAGGTGGGTGTTTTTGGTAAATCCGGAACACCGTCAACACTGAGGCGTGATGACGAGTCACTACGGTGATGAAGTAACCGATGCTACGCTTCCAGGAAAAGCCTCTAAGCACCAGGTAACAATCAATCGTACCCCAAACCGACACAGGTGGTCAGGTAGAGAATACTCAGGCGCTTGAGAGAACTCGGGTGAAGGAACTAGGCAAAATGGTGCCGTAACTTCGGGAGAAGGCACGCTGGATTTGGTGAAGTCCCTTGCGGACGGAGCTGAGACCAGTCGCAGATACCAGCTGGCTGCAACTGTTTAATAAAAACACAGCACTGTGCAAACACGAAAGTGGACGTATACGGTGTGACGCCTGCCCGGTGCCGGAAGGTTAATTGATGGGGTAAGCAGCAATGCGAAGCTCTTGATCGAAGCCCCGGTAAACGGCGGCCGTAACTATAACGGTCCTAAGGTAGCGAAATTCCTTGTCGGGTAAGTTCCGACCTGCACGAATGGCGTAATGATGGCCAGGCTGTCTCCACCCGAGACTCAGTGAAATTGAACTCGCTGTGAAGATGCAGTGTACCCGCGGCAAGACGGAAAGACCCCGTGAACCTTTACTATAGCTTGACACTGAACCTTGAGCCTTGATGTGTAGGATAGGTGGGAGGCTTCGAAGCGTGGACGCCAGTCTGCGTGGAGCCGACCTTGAAATACCACCCTTTAATGTTTGATGTTCTAACGTGGGCCCCTGAGCGGGGTTGCGGACAGTGTCTGGTGGGTAGTTTGACTGGGGCGGTCTCCTCCCAAAGAGTAACGGAGGAGCACGAAGGTTAGCTAATCCTGGTCGGACATCAGGAGGTTAGTGCAAAGGCATAAGCTAGCTTGACTGCGAGAGTGACGGCTCGAGCAGGTGCGAAAGCAGGTCTTAGTGATCCGGTGGTTCTGAATGGAAGGGCCATCGCTCAACGGATAAAAGGTACTCCGGGGATAACAGGCTGATACCGCCCAAGAGTTCATATCGACGGCGGTGTTTGGCACCTCGATGTCGGCTCATCACATCCTGGGGCTGAAGTAGGTCCCAAGGGTATGGCTGTTCGCCATTTAAAGTGGTACGCGAGCTGGGTTTAGAACGTCGTGAGACAGTTCGGTCCCTATCTGCCGTGGGCGTTGGAAGATTGAGAGGGGTTGCTCCTAGTACGAGAGGACCGGAGTGAACGCACCACTGGTGTACGGGTTGTGATGCCAATTGCATTGCCCGGTAGCTACGTGCGGAAGAGATAACCGCTGAAAGCATCTAAGCGGGAAACTTGCCTCGAGATGAGTCTTCCCTGGGCACTTGATGCCCCTGAAGGGCCGTTGAAGACGACGACGTGGATAGGCTGGGTGTGTAAGTGCAGCGATGCATTGAGCTAACCAGTACTAATGACCCGAGAGGCTTAACCTTACAACACCGAAGGTGTTTTAGAGACGACGAAGATATTTTAGCTTGTTCAAAGATTGGTTCTGATGGTTGCAGAGAAAACTGCGACGGTTGGGATAAAACAGAATTTGCCTGGCGGCGATAGCGCGGTGGTCCCACCTGACCCCATGCCGAACTCAGAAGTGAAACGCCGAAGCGCCGATGGTAGTGTGGGGTCTCCCCATGTGAGAGTAGGGAACTGCCAGGCATCAAACACGTAAAGAAGCCTCATGCGCAAGCATGGGGCTTTTTTGCGTTTCGGGAATTTATCAATTTATTGATATTGGGTGCGAATACGGGCGCGCATATTTCATCTTTTTTATAAAAAATTATTTAAATCAGTCGATTAGGGAAGTAAATGACGATCCTGTATATTCAGATCCGCAAAAATAAAATGGTTGTTCGTAATCCTGAAATGCATCAGGAGGTAAGCGATGCCAGCCAAGTTTTCAGTAATTCTCGTCTACTGGTTGCCGATTTCTTTCGCGCGCAAAAGGTTCTTTATGATTTAACCCGAAAGTTTGTCAAACGGAGCTGGTTCAAATTTGGTCGGGATATTCTGATTATTCATGCACTCGAAATGAATGAAGGCGGGCTATCTCCGGTAGAAGAGCGAGTCCTGCAGGAAATCACGGTTGCCAGTTCACCGAAAGCTCATTTGATAGTGATCGATGGTCCACGAGTATTGACCGATTCGGAAGTTATTGAGCAAGCAAAGGAAAAAGGATAATCCATGTGAGCATTATTGTTGTTCACCGTGAAACATTTTCACCTTCGGCCGTGAACGCTCGACATTTATGTTAAAAATCGCTATCTTCAGGCATCTAGAAGTCTAAACGTATAAACGTATGCATTGAGGATATAAGGTTATGCCAATCCGGGTTCCTGATGAGTTACCGGCCGTAAGTTTTCTGCGTAATGAGAACGTTTTTGTGATGACGTCCTCTCGTGCTAAAACGCAGGAAATTCGCCCTTTGAAAGTGCTGGTACTGAACCTGATGCCGAAGAAGATCGAAACTGAAAACCAGTTTCTGAGATTGCTATCAAACTCTCCGTTACAGATCGATATTCAGTTACTGCGTATTGATAGCCGTGAGTCGAAAAATACCCCGGCCGAACATCTGAATAATTTCTACTGTAACTTTGATGACGTTCAGGATGAGAATTTCGATGGATTGATCGTCACCGGCGCGCCGCTGGGTCTGGTTGATTTTTGCGACGTGGCCTACTGGCCGCAGATCGCCAGAGTGATTGAATGGGCAAAAGAGCATGTGACCTCCACGCTCTTTGTGTGTTGGGCCGTACAAGCGGCGCTCAACATTCTGTATGGCATTCCGAAGATGACTCGTACGGAGAAGTTATCCGGGGTCTATGCACACCATACGTTACAACCGCACGCGTTACTGACCCGGGGATTTGATGAGACATTTTTAGCGCCGCATTCCCGCTATGCGGATTTCCCTGCCGATGTCATTCGCAACCATACCGACTTAGATATTCTTGCCGAGTCAGAGCAGGCTGGGGCCTATCTGTTTGCCAGCCGGGATAAGCGTTTGGCTTTTGTTACCGGTCATCCTGAATACGATGCATTAACGCTGGCGAATGAATATTTCCGCGATCGTGAGAGTGGGCTTAACCCGACGCTTCCGGTGAACTATTTTCCTGATAACAACCCGGAAATCGCGCCTAAAGCAACCTGGCGCAGCCACGGGCATTTATTGTTTGTTAACTGGCTTAATTACTATGTTTATCAGATTACACCTTATGATTTGCGTCGTATGAACCCTACATTGGACTAAACCACACTTTCTTTCACCATCGCGGCACGGCTCAACCCGCCAGAAAAAGTCTCATGCGACGCCACGTCAGCGGGTGAGTAACTTATGTTAGGATAGGTTCTTGCATTGGTGAGAAATTCATCGCTGGTATGAGGTATTTGTGATTAATCGGGTAGACGAGTTGCGCCGTCAGTTAGCGCAACGCATTATGGTATTGGATGGTGGGATGGGAACCATGATCCAGAGCTATCACTTGCAGGAAGCAGACTATCGTGGCGCGCGTTTTGCTGACTGGCCAAGCGATGTGAAAGGCAATAACGACCTTCTTGTGCTGACCAAACCCCAGGTCATTACCGCTATCCATGATGCTTATTTGGAAGCCGGGGCCGATATCCTCGAAACCAACACCTTCAACTCCACCGTGATCGCGATGGCTGATTATGGGATGGAATCGTTGTCGGCGGAGATTAATACCGCCGCGGCGAGACTGGCTCGCACCAGCGCGGATAAATGGACGGCGATGACGCCGGATAAGCCGCGTTTTGTTGCCGGCGTACTCGGCCCGACCAACCGGACCGCCTCTATTTCTCCGGATGTTAACGATCCCGCATTTCGCAATATCACCTTCGACCAACTGGTTGCCGCTTACCGGGAGTCCACCCGCGCGTTAATCGAGGGTGGTGTCGATCTAATCATGATCGAAACCATCTTTGATACCTTAAACGCCAAAGCCGCCGTCTTTGCGGTTGAAAGCGAATTTGAAGCGTTGGGCGTTGAATTACCGGTGATGATTTCCGGTACGATCACCGATGCGTCCGGCCGTACGCTGTCGGGGCAGACCACGGAAGCGTTCTACAACTCATTACGCCATGCCCGTCCATTATCGTTTGGCCTGAACTGTGCGCTGGGTCCGGACGATCTGCGGCAGTACGTGGCCGAGCTTTCCCGTATCGCCGAGTGTTACATATCGGCACATCCGAACGCGGGGCTGCCGAACGCCTTTGGCGAGTACGATCTGGATGCCGATGACATGGCGCTCCACATTGGCGAATGGGCGCGCGCCGGCTTTCTGAATATCGTGGGGGGATGCTGCGGCTCGACGCCGGCGCATATCGCCGCCGTTGCCGAAGTGGTTAAAGGCGTGGCGCCGCGGAAATTGCCGGCGATCCCGGTGGCCTGCCGTCTGTCCGGTCTGGAGCCGCTGAATATTGATGCCGACACGCTGTTTGTTAACGTCGGGGAGCGCACCAACGTTACCGGATCGGCCCGTTTCAAGCGTCTGATAAAAGAAGAAAAATTTAATGAAGCGCTGGATGTGGCCCGCCAGCAGGTAGAAAGCGGCGCGCAGATCATCGATATCAACATGGATGAAGGGATGCTGGATGCGCAGGCGGTAATGGCGCGTTTTCTGAATCTGATTGCCGGTGAGCCTGATATTGCCCGTGTCCCGATCATGATCGACTCTTCGAAATGGGAGGTGATCGAGCAAGGGCTGAAATGTATTCAGGGCAAGGGGATCGTTAACTCCATTTCCATGAAGGAAGGAGTTGAGGCCTTTATACATCATGCCAAGCTGGTTCGACGTTATGGCGCCGCGATGGTGGTGATGGCGTTTGATGAAGTCGGGCAGGCGGATACCCGCGCCCGTAAGATTGATATCTGCCGCCGTGCTTATCACATCCTGACGGAAGAAGTCGGATTCCCGCCCGAAGATATTATTTTTGACCCGAATATTTTTGCCGTTGCGACCGGGATTGAAGAACACAACAACTATGCGGTCGATTTTATTGAAGCCTGTGCGGACATTAAACAGCAGCTTCCCCATGCGATGATCTCCGGCGGCGTCTCTAACGTTTCATTCTCTTTTCGCGGCAACGATATGGTGCGTGAAGCGATCCATGCCGTCTTCCTTTACCATGCTATTCGTAACGGGATGGATATGGGGATCGTTAACGCCGGCCAGTTGGCGATCTACGACGATCTTCCCGCCGAACTGCGCGACGCGGTTGAAGATGTGATCCTCAACCGTCGCGATGACGCCACCGAACGCATGCTGGATCTGGCGGAAAAATACCGCGGCAGCAAGTCAGATGATGAGAGTCATAAGCCGCAGGCCGAATGGCGTTCCTGGCCGGTGAAGAAGCGGCTGGAATATTCGCTGGTGAAAGGCATCACCGAGTTTATCGAACAGGATACCGAGGAAGCGCGTCAGGAGTCGGAGCGGCCGATCGAAGTCATTGAAGGGCCGCTGATGGACGGCATGAATGTGGTCGGCGACCTATTTGGGGCGGGGAAAATGTTTCTGCCGCAGGTGGTGAAATCGGCCCGCGTGATGAAGCAGGCCGTTGCCTATCTTGAACCCTATATTGAAGCCAGCAAGGCCAAAGGCGAAACCGCCGGCAAGATCCTGCTGGCGACGGTGAAGGGGGATGTTCACGATATCGGTAAAAATATCGTCGGCGTGGTGTTGCAGTGTAATAACTACGAAATCATCGATCTGGGGGTAATGGTGCCGATGGATCGGATCCTGAAAACCGCCCGCGAAGAGAAAGTGGATATTATCGGTTTGTCTGGCCTGATCACGCCCTCCCTTGATGAAATGGTCAATGTGGCCAAAGAGATGGAGCGCCAGGGATTCACTCTGCCGTTAATGATTGGCGGCGCGACGACGTCGAAAGCGCATACCGCCGTGAAGATTGAGCAGAACTACAGCGGCCCAACCGTCTATGTACAGAATGCCTCCCGTACGGTGGGCGTGGTTTCTTCGTTGTTGTCCGCGAGCCAGCGCGATGGTTTTGTGGCTCGCATCCGCAAAGAGTATGAAACGGTGCGTATCCAGCATGGCCGCAAGAAGCCCAGAACGGCGCCTATTGCGTTGCAAGCCGCCCGTGATAACGGCGTCCCGTTGGATTGGGAAAACTATACGCCGCCGGTGGCGCATCGCTTAGGCGTACAGGAGGTCACTGCCGGCATTGATACCCTGCGTAACTACATCGATTGGACGCCATTTTTTATGACCTGGTCGCTGGCGGGCAAATATCCGCGCATTCTGGAAGACGACGTAGTGGGGGAAGAGGCGAAACGACTGTTTGCCGATGCCAACGCTATGCTGGATGATTTGTCGGCGCGCGGCGCGCTTCATCCCCGAGGCGTGGTCGGGTTATTCCCTGCCAACCGGGTTGGGGATGATGTGGAAGTTTATACCGATGAACGGCGGGATGAGGTGCGGTTGGTTAGCCATCATCTGCGTCAGCAAACCGAAAAAGCGGATTTCCCGAACTATTGCCTGGCCGATTTCGTCGCGCCCAAGTCCAGCGGCAAGCCAGACTACATTGGCGCGTTCGCCGTCACCGGCGGGCTGGAGGAAGACGCGCTGGCCGAACAGTGGGACGCGCGGCATGATGATTACAATAAAATCATGGTGAAAGCCTTGTCGGACCGGTTAGCTGAAGCCTTTGCCGAGTATCTGCACGAACGGGTGCGTAAAGTTTACTGGGGCTATGCGGCACATGAGAATCTCAGCAACGACGAGTTGATTCGTGAAAACTATCAGGGGATTCGCCCGGCGCCGGGATACCCGGCATGCCCGGATCACACTGAGAAGGCGGAAATTTGGCAGTTGCTGGATGTGGAAACGCATGTCGGTATGAAACTGACGGACTCTTATGCCATGTGGCCGGGGGCGTCGGTATCCGGCTGGTATTTCAGCCATCCGGACAGTAAGTATTTCGCCGTCGCGCAGATCCAGCGCGATCAGATAGAGGATTATGCCAAGCGTAAAGGCTTACCCGTCACCGAGGTTGAGCGCTGGCTGGCGCCGAATCTGGGTTATGATGCGGAAGATGTCTGATAATCCGCTTTCAAAGTCCCTTGTCGCTCATGTATTTATCAGTACTGGGGATGTTTCGCGCGTGGCGCGCGATAAGCATTGATCTTTCTCTGTGATATTGCGCCACGCCCGATACAGGGTGAAGTTTTCAGCCCGTTCAAACACGGCTGAGACCATACGCAGTGCCATGCTGAGAATAGTTATCAATATTATTGATGCTTGCCGGATCGGGTGATATGGTGAGCCTGGTAATAATTATTTCGATTCTCTTTCCCCAGCGATGGCTGGCCTGATCCCGGATCCTGAGCATGGTCAACTGCGTATCTTCCACGATGGTAAAGCGCCATTTTTCGATAGAGGATTTTTTTGATTTTGGCGAGCGCTATGGCATCCGCTACCACTTCCCCGCGCTGCCCTCAGGCGGTCTACGTCATCAAGAAAAGCGTATCGTTATACAGGGCAACGTCGAAGAGCTGGTGCTGCCTTGCGGTATCTGCCTGACGAACTCCAACGTGCAGGTTTTGCAGCCCTATGAGTCGACCTCGCTGCAATGTTCGCCGATGTATACGCTGGTGGTGTTGGAGGGCTGCGTGGCGATCCGCCTTGACGGCCGGGAGTTTGTCATACGTTCGGGGATGGCTTTCAGCACCAGGCTGGGCGAGCATCTGGTGATGAAAGCCAGTCATCCGGCCGATCGTCATCTCAAGACCTTAACGCTGGGGGTTAATCCCGCCAGTTTTCAGCCGCAGCCAATGATGGCCTCTTTACTGCATGAATGGGAAAACGCGCAGACTCCCGCTTTTGTGTGGCAGGTTCCCGGCTATTTGTTATCTGGTTTGCAACACGCGCTGGACCACACCGTTGCCGACGTACCGCGTCAGTTCATGTTGGAAGGGGTGATGCTGCAACTGCTGGGTTACGGTCTGTTGACCGAAGCGCGATCGCAGGGAAAAAGTTATCTACCCGCGCCGGGCGAACGCTGTCGTCTGGAGAACATCCGTCAACTGCTGCAACAGCAGCCGGAAAATGAGTACACCTTGCATGCGTTGGCGCAATTGGCGGCGATGAGTCCCAGCAGCCTGAGAAGCAAATTCCGGCAAGCCTACGGGCACTCGGTGTTCGATTATCTGCGCGACTGCCGCCTGGCGCTGGCCCGCCGCTATCTTGAACGGGGATATAGCGTGCAGCAGTCAGCCTGGATGTCCGGTTATCAACATGCCTCCAACTTTGCTACCGCCTTCCGGCGGCGCTACGGCATTGCGCCAAGCGACGTGCGTATTCTCCCCTGAACGGATTGCTTGCATCTCCCCATCGTCGCCGTGAGGGGATTCACCTTCATCATTTCCCAATAGTTCCTGCCTGCGCGCGCTTTTGTCATTGCGCATACATAAGTTGTCACTGTGCATAGCTATTGCTTCGCTCAAAACGGTAATAATTCTTATTTACAGATAATATTGGGCGGAGAGTATCATGTTCAGAAAAACGCGGCTGGCGGTGTTGGTGGGGTGTATTGCGGGAGGCGTGAGCGTATCGGCGTTGGCCGAGGGCGAAACCGCCTCTTCCTCCACGCAGGAAGATACGCTGGTTATTACCTCGCAAACGCAAAGCGGCGCCACCAAGCTGGAGACGCCGGATATAGAAACGCCGCAGGCCGTTTCCATCATCACGCGCGATCAGATTCAGCAGCAGGGAGCCACCAGCGTGCGTCAGGCCGTCAGCTATACGCCCGGCGTGTTCAGCAACCAGATCGGCGCCTCCAACCGTTTTGATTATATGGTGCTGCGCGGTTTTTCCGACGGCAGCCTGGATAACGTCTATCTGGACGGTTTGAAAATGATGGGGGATACCAACTCCCATAGCTCTTTAGTGATCGATCCCTGGTTTCTCGATCGCATTGAAGTGGTGCGAGGCCCGGCATCCGTGCTGTATGGCCGCGCTTCGCCCGGCGGTATTGTGGCGCTGAGCTCACGTCAGCCCTCTTTCGAACGCAGCGGTCAGATTAAACTGTTCGCCGGAAATAATGCGCAGCGCGGCGCGGCGTTTGACGTGACCGGTCCGCTGGATGACGATGACCGTTTTGCTTTCCGTCTTGGCGGTATCGTGCGCAAAGCGGATACCCAGTTCGGCCCGCTGAAAGAGGAGCGTTATGCTATAGCGCCC
Organism: Brenneria goodwinii; assembly: GCF_002291445.1. Lineage (NCBI taxonomy): Bacteria > Pseudomonadati > Pseudomonadota > Gammaproteobacteria > Enterobacterales > Pectobacteriaceae > Brenneria > Brenneria goodwinii. The sequence continues at coordinate 4,833,701 of NZ_CP014137.1, forward strand.
AGCCTGACATGGCGTATTTCCGATCGGACCCGGCTGGAATTGATGGCCTATCTGCACCGCGATCCGGAAGGCGGCAGCCATTCTGGTTTGCCCTATGAGGGCACCGTGGTGCCGCACAACGGCCGTAAAATCTCCAATAATTTCTATGAAGGCGAAGAGAATTACGAGAAGTACGATCGTAAACAAAACATGGTCGGGTATAACTTCGAACATGCTTTTGACAATGGCTGGTCGGTACGCCAGAAACTGCGTTATCTGAAGAGTAAAGTCCGGCTGGATCAGGTCTATGCCTATGGCTGGAGCAGCGGCGATTCGCTTTATCGTTACTATTCCGGCTCGCGGGAAGCGCTTTCGGCGCTGACGTTGGATAACCAGCTCGACGGCAGCTTTGATACCGGCCCGGTCAACCACCGTCTGCTGGCGGGGATCGATTACCAGCAACGCCATAATGATGTGGACTGGCCGTCGGGCGCATTCCCGGATATTGACGCCTTTAACCCGGTTTATGGCGCGTTGCCGACCATCATGTATCCCTCAACGCTTGAGAAGCACAAGCTGCAACAAACCGGCATCTACGTTCAGGATCAAATGAGCTGGGAACGTTGGCGTTTCACGCTGGGCGGTCGCCACGATCGGGTGAAGGTGACCAATATCGATAAGAGCACGAGTAACCGTAGCGAGTTGGATAAGGATAATTTTAGCTCCCGAGCGGCATTGCTCTATCTGTTTGACTCCGGCTTTGCGCCTTACGTGAGTTATTCCACCGCATTCACGCCAACCAGTTTTGTCGGCGAAGACGGCAACGTGCTGGAGCCAATGAAGGGCAGACAGTGGGAGGCCGGGCTGAAATATCAGCCGGAAGATTCGCAAAACCAGTACAGCATGTCGGTATTCCGCATTAATCAGAAGAATGTCGCCACGAAAGTACAGCCGACCGATCCCTACCGCTCAGTGGGGGAAATCGAGTCCGAAGGCGTGGAACTGGAAGCCGTCACACATCTAACGGAAAATTTGCGCTTGCAGGCGGCCTACACCTATACGGATATCCGCTATAAGAAGAGTAGCCCGGAAGAACAGGGAAAACGCGCCGTTTACGCGCCGCGTAATCAGGCCAGCGCCTGGGCCAGCTATGATGTGAGTCGCGGCCCGCTGGATGGTTTGACGCTGGGAGCCGGCGTACGCTATGTGAACGGCGTGACCAGCGATCGCGCCAATACGCATACGCTGCCATCCTATACGCTGGTGGATATGGCGATCGGCTACGATTTGTCGAAGATCGGCTTGAAGGGACTGAGTGCGCAACTGAACGTGAACAACCTGACCGACAAACGCTATGTCGCCGCCTGTAACTCGCTGGAGTTCTGCTATTTCGGCGCTGAACGCAGCGTGGTAGGCAGCGTGTCCTACTCTTTCTAATCTATACTTTTGCCGCACTAAAACGAAACAGGCCGGGATATGCCCCGGCCTGATCGGATTTTCTTTTCAGCTAACAATCAGTACAGGCCAATCACTTTCCACCACATCAAACCCGCCGTCATAAAGATGGCCTGATTCAACAGGCTGACGATAAAGCCGGTTCGCCACCATACGGCGGTCGGCACATATCCAGCGCCGAATAGAATCGGTCCGCGGGCATGCGTGTATTGCGTCAGCGAGCAGTACAGACTGCTGGTGAAGGCCAGCATAAAGGCCATCGGCACGGCCGGAATATTCAGGTTGATCCCTACGCCAAGGAATACGGCGAACAGGGCCGCGATTTGCGCATTGCCGCTGGCGAAGAAGTAGTGGGTGTAGAAATAGGCGGCATTAAGCAACAGCAGCACCAGAACCCAACTGGTGCCCTGCATCATGTGGCCGACGCTGTTGCCGATCACATCGCCGAACCAGGTGGTAAAGCCCAGTGTTTTCAACTGATTCGCCATCATCAACAAGGCGGCGAACCAGATCAGCGTATCCCATGCGCCTTTTTCGCTTTTGATATCGTCCCAGCGTAATACGCCGCTCAACAGCAGGAATGACAGGCCGACAAAGGATGCGGTAGTGGCGTCAACGCCCAGGCTATCGCCAAAGATCCACAGTACCAACAACAGCACCACGGTAAAGGCCATCATCCATTCGCCGCGGGCCATCGGCCCCATTTTCTTTAACTCTTCGACGGCCAGTTTAGGCGCGTCCGGCGTACGGCGAATTTCTGGTTTGGTCAGCCAGTAAACAAGTAACGGAACAAGAATCAAGGAGATGAGGCAAGGAACCACCGCCGCCAGGAACCAGCTTCCCCAGGTGATGTTGACGCCGGCGTTGGCCGCCAGTTTTATCGCCAGCAGGTTGCCGGTATAAGCGGTCATAAACATGGACGCGGTAATGTCGTTGACGTTACCGATACAGGTAATGAGAAACGTACCGATTTTACTGCGTGATGCATCATCCGGTCTTGAGTCGAAACTGCGTGAAAGCGAGTCGGCGATCGGGTAAATGATGCCGCCGCAGCGTGCGGTATTGCTTGGCATGGCGGGGGAGAGCACCAAATCGGCGAATGCCAGGCCGTAAGCCAGCCCAAGCGTGCGCTTCCCCAACAGACGGATCATCTGTAATGCGATGCGGCGGCCGAGCCCGGTCTTGATAAAGCCGCGGGCAATCATAAACGCAACGACGATCAGCCAGATCAGCGAACTGTTAAGCTCGCTGAGCGCGGTTTGTATTGCGCCGCTGGCGGTTTTGTCGCCGGCGGCATAGGTCAGGGCGAAGATGGTGATGCTGATGATACCAATCGCCCCGATGGGCAGTACGTTGGCCACAATACAAATAATGGTGGCGACGAAAATAACAGCCGAATGCCAGGCTGCGAGACTAAGACCTTCTGGTGGCGAGAGTTGCCAGAAAATGCTGGCGATAATCAGAATAATTATTAACGGGAGCCAGTTCAGGCCGTATGACGTTTTGGTCTTCATTCCCCTTTCCTTACTACATATCTGAAGAATTATTTAGCCTATGGTTCACAGCATATATAGGACTCTAAGAGGATATTCCTATACCGAATAGGAGTGAGAGAAAACAGTGCGATTATTGATTTAGATACGTTTTTAGAAATATTATTAGTTAAGTAACTATTCGTTGCGCTGAATCATTTCAGCTCCCTTTGCTATGCCTGAAACCCTTATATTTTAGACGGGAAATAGAGGGAAGTATGGATGCGTAATGAATAATTGGTCTTATCTTTTTTAAAGTAAAACCAACTTTATTGTCACATTTCTTTGCTTGGGGGGATGGAAATTTTTGCCGGTCGGATGTTAACCGGCGCATAGTTTCACTGGCGTGTTTACAGCGCGCGCAGAGGAAATACGGCGACAAATATTTGTCGCCGTATTGGGATGATAAGACGAAAAGGAAGCGTTATTTCAGGTAAAAGACCTCTTTCAGCGTCTGGCTTATCGGGCTGTTATCCGGATTACTCGGCATAAGATCGCGCATTGATTTCCACCAGCGCTGGCAAACCTCGGTTTGGGAGACGGCTTCCCAGCGCGCTTCCGACTCGATATCGACGGTGGCAAAAAGCAGATGGCGTTCAGCGTCGAGATAAATGGCATAGTGATGAGCGCCGTGCTGTTTAAGAACGGCTTCCAGCTCCGGCCAAATCGGCGAATGACGACGTTGGTATTCCTCGTGGGCGTCGGGATTCACCTGCATGACAAAGGCTTTGCGGATCATAATGCCTCCAGGTACAGCGCGCGCACCTCTTCACGCGAGGCGACGCGCGGGTTACATGGGGCGCACGGATCGGCCAGCGCTTTGTCCAGCCAGCCTTCAATATCGCTGGTTTTGATGCCCAATTGGCTGAAGCCGGAGGGGATCCCCACGCGGGCCGAGAGCGCGCGGATCGCCTCAATGGCCTGCTCTTCGCTCATTCCCTGCGTATTCGCCCCCAGCGCCTTGCCCCATTTGTTCCCTGTAATCTGTTTCACCATATCGCCAATGGCGCCCGCGCCGTGAAAACTTATTTTGGGTAGTGTCAACATAAAACTCATCAATATCTCCTTAAACGTATTAATGCAGAGCCTGCGATGCGCAACACCGCCGGCGTATTCCGCGTTTGCGCCGCATCAGCCGGTACGTGAAGATGGACAAAGAAATTACGGCGAGCGGCATCAGACCTTCGTTCCCCAGGCGCGGTGGTAATCCGTCGTCTGGGGGACATTCCGCTACCGCCTGGTGAACGGCGAATGATGTTGGAGAGTCAACGGCGCGGCTGATTAAAGCTCCAAGGCGCTGGCGAGCGGCGTAACGCCGAAACGCTTACCAAGCGCAATCAGTTCATCCCGGCTGATAGTCTGTTTCATGCCGCCCATGGAAATCACTTTCACCAGTACCTCGGCGGATTTCTCGGCGGTATCGATCAGGCCGAATGTCTCATCAAGCGTCGGTCCGCTGCCGAATACGCCATGGAATGGCCACAGTACCAGTGAATGCCTGGACATCTGGTTAGCGGTCGCCGTGCCGATTTCGTCGGTGCCCGGCACCATCCACGGCAGAATGCCCACGCCGTCCGGGAACACCACCAGGCACTCGGTGCTGCCTTCCCATAGCTTGCGGGTGATAATGTCGGAGTCGTTTTCCAGTACGTAGGTCAGGGCGATCAGGTTGGTCGCGTGGCAATGCATGATCACGTGATCTTTACCGCCGGTCGCTTTCATGCGCACGCTGTGCGACTGGAAGTGTGACGCCAGTTCAGACGTCGGCACCGCATCGTTCTCCAGTCCCCATAAAATGTGGTAGCCGGTTCCATTGCCGTCTACCCGCACCACGCCAAGATTACCGGCGGGATCAAGCTGTACGTTGCGGAAGAATTTGCCGGAGCCGGTAACGATAAACGGCGTGTCGGCCAAATCCGGCATCGGCTGGCTTAACGCGATGTAACGCGGCTGTTGATGAAAATCCGCCTGATAGGGGGCGATATCGTCCGCGCTTAGACGCAGGGTAATGTTGCCGCCGTTGCGCTCATCCCAGCCTTTCAGCCAGGCGTCCGATGTTGCTTTAATCATGCCTTCTACAAACCAGGCGTTGAGGATGTTCTGCATAGTCTCAGTTTCCTTGTGGCATTAACCGCGTTGACTCAGGATGTCTTTTTCATAGCGACGTACGTCGTTCAGCCATTGGGCGTCGGCCGGCGCATCATGCTGGTGGCAATACATTTCCCACACCGCCTGCCACGGCAGCGATTTTTGTTCTTCGAGCAGCGCCAAACGGGCGGTGTAATCGCCCTCCAGCTCCAGTTGACGGAGTTGCGCCGTCGGCTCCAACAGCGCGCGCAGCAGGGCTTTCTTCATATTCCGGGTGCCGATGACCCAGGCGGCGATACGGTTGATGGAGGCATCAAAAAAGTCGAGGCCGATATGCACGCGATCGAAAAGATCGTGACGAATAATCTCGCTGGCGATGGCCTGGGTTTCATCATCCAGCAGTACCACATGGTCGCTGTCCCAGCGAACGGGGCGGCTGACGTGCAGCAGCAGACGCGGTACGTACAATATGGCGCTGGAAATTTTGTCGGAGATCACTTCCGTCGGGTGGAAATGGCCGGCATCCAGGCACAGTGCGGTCTGGCGGCTGGCGGCATAACCAAGGTAAAACTCGTTGGAGCCGACGGTGTAGCTTTCGGCGCCGATGCCGAACAGTTTGCTCTCTACCGCGTCGATGTGGTGCGCCGGGTTAAGTTTCTCGGCAATAATGTCGTCCAGTGAGGCAAGCAGACGCTGGCGCGGGGCAAGGCGATCTATGGTGATATCTTTCATGCCGTCCGGGATCCAGATGTTCATCACCGACGGCGTGCCGAGCTGCTCGCCGAAATAGGCGGAGACTTTGCGGCTGGCCTGGCAGTGCTCAATCCAGAACCGGCGGATTTCATCATTGGCGTGCGACAGCGTAAAGCCGTCGGCGCTCAGCGGGTGGGAGAAACATGTCGGATTAAAATCCAGCCCCATTTTGTTGTCTTTGGCCCATTCCACCCAGTTTTTAAAGTGTTCGGGTTTGATTTCGTTGCGCGCGACGGGCCTATCGGATTCCAGATAGATCGCATGCAGGTTCAACCGTTTTGGGCCGGGGATTAGGCTTAGCGCCCGGTCGAGATCGGCGCGGAGCTCGGTCGCGTTGCGCGCTTTGCCTGGGTAGTTGCCGGTGGCTTGGATGCCGCCGCTCAGGTCACCTTCCGGATTTTCAAATCCGGCGACGTCATCGCCCTGCCAGCAGTGCATCGACACCGGCAGACGATCGAGCTGGCGCATCGCCTCCTCGGCATCGACGCCGACGGCGGCAAAACGTATTTTCGCCAGTTCCCAGGCTTGATTGATATGAGTGATCATGCACAACGCTCCTTACTTGTTTGACGGTTTTGCTGAAACTGCGCGACAACACGGGCAATTTCACTCTCGGTATGGGGGGAAAAGTGGTGGAGTTCGCTATTTTTGGTTATCAGCGCGCGCAACGCGTCGACATTGGCGACTTCACCCAACGCCATCAACTGACAGCCGATGTTGCCCAGCGTGGAGGCTTCAATCGGTCCGCTAATCACCGGAATACCGCAGGCATCGGCACACAGTTGATTGAGAAAATGGTTCTGGCTGCCGCCGCCGACAATGTGCAGCGCGGTAAACGGTTTATGGCGAAGTTCAGCCAGTTCATTGAGCACGCTGGCATACGACAGCGCCAGGCTGTCAAAAATACAGCGAGCCAGTTCGCAGTCGGTTTCGGGGATTGGCTGGCGGCTTTCGCGGCACGCGGCCTGGATCTCCCGGCTCATGTTTTCCGGGTTGATAAAACGATCGTCATTGGGGTTGATCGCCGAACGGCAAACGGGGATCAGCCGGGCGCGCTGGATCAGATCGTCAAGATCGGATACCGCCATCTCTTTGGCGATCCGTTGCAGCAGCCACATCCCCATAATGTTCTTCAACACCCGATAGCGGCCTTCCGCACCGCCTTCGTTGGTTATGTTGGCGGCCAGCGCCTTGGCGCTGGTGTACGGGGTCCGGCTTTCAAAGCCGATCAGCGACCAGGTGCCGGATGAGAGATAGGCCGCATCATCGCCCGCCAGCGGGGCGGCAATCACCGCGCTGGCGGTATCGTGCGAGGCGACGGAGATCACCGGGATCTTATCGCCCGCGCGATTTACCCAATGGCCGATAACGTTGCCGGGCGGCGTAGGGGCGCCAAACCAGCGTGATGGAATCCCCGCCCAGCCGAGCAGGCGCTCGTCCCAAGCGTCGGTGTGGATATTCACCATTTGAGTGGTGGTGGCGTTGGTGTACTCCCAATTCAGCGCGCCAGTGAGGCGGAAAGCGAAATAATCCGGGATGAGCAGCGCATGGGCCGCCTGTTCACGCCATCCCGGTTGTTGCTCTGCCAGGGCGCGGAATTGATAAAGCGTATTGAACGGCAGAAACTGAATACCGCTACGGCGATAAATCTCATCGCGGCCAATTTCCTGCTGCGCGCGATCCATCACGCCATCGGTACGGTTGTCGCGGTAGGAGATCGGCAAACCGACGCGGTTTCCGTCGCGATCGATCAGCACATAATCGACACCCCAGGTGTCGATGCCGATGCTGTCAATGGAGGGATATTCGTCGCAGGCTTTCTGCAATCCGCAGCGGATTTCATTTTCCAGCTCGTCCACCTGCCAGGCGACATGACCGTCAACCGATTCCAGACAGTTGGCGAAGCGGTGGATTTCCCGCAATACCAGATTGTTACGTTTGCTGTCGTAACAGGCGAGCATGACGCGTCCGCTGGACGCGCCCAGGTCAACGGCGACACAATGTCGCGAGGATATATTGGGTCGTGGGGCCTCATTGGGGCGGAAGGGCATAATGGGTATCCTGATATCAATCACTGCCCATCAGTCTAAAAATATCCTTCTGCGCCGGCCTTCATGTTACTGACATTTCCTCTGCGTGGTTGGCAAAGGGACAAAGGTGAACGTGAGTAACCTCACAAAAAGTGACTTCATGTGGCGCATCTCCACCTGTGACGGCTACCGCATTTCCGAGTAATTTCCGGCCATTCTTGAAAATCGAACCGAGTTTGCGTGTTTTGACGTCGAAAATTTAAGGTACGGATGAGAATCGTTATCTACTATCTCACCATACGTTACGGTGGTGTTGGAGGTGATAATGACCGTTTTACGCAGCGTTGATTTTTTCCCTTCCGGCAACGCATCGGTGGCGATTGAGCCGCGGTTGCCGCAGCCGGAATTTCCTGAGCACCATCATGACTTCTACGAAATCGTGATTGTCGAACATGGTACGGGAACTCATGTCTTTAACGGCCAGCCTTATACGCTGAGCGGCGGCTCGATCTGCTTCGTGCGCGATTATGACCGGCATCTGTTTGAGCACACTGAAAATCTTTGTCTGACCAATGTGCTGTACCGCGCGCCGGACGCGTTCTGTTTCCTGGCCGGCCTGGATAAATTGCTGCCGCAGGAACAGGATGGCAATTATCCGTCCCACTGGCGGGTTAACCAGAACACGTTGCAGCAGATAAAACGGTTTATCGATCGGCTGGAAGCGCTGGGGGATGATGCCGGCACCCATGCTATCGCCGAGCGCGAAATTCTGTTTATGCAGTTGCTGGTGCTGTTGAGTAAAAGCAGCTTTGGCGACGCCGTCCATGACGACAATGGGCGTCTGAATCACCTGATCGCCTGGCTGGACGATCACTTTACCGAGACGGTTTGCTGGGAACAGCTCGCCAGCCAGTTCAACCTATCGCTGCGCACGTTACACCGGCAGCTCAAACAGCAGACCGGCCTTACGCCTCAACGTTATCTCAATCGGCTGAGGTTGATGAAAGCGCGCCATTTGCTGCGGCATAGCGATGAGAATGTTACCGATATCGCGTTCCAGTGTGGTTTTGGCGACAGTAATCATTTTTCCACTTTGTTCAAGCGTGAGTTTTCCCACTCACCACAGGCGATGCGTCTGGGCATGACGGCCAACTGACGGTAAGAATGCGAAAGGGGTCACCGTTTTTTACGGCAAAAAAGCGGATAATGATTGATGGCCTTTTGTGGGGTAATTGCCGTGACCGCTCAATTGATCCTGAAAAAAGATGACTTCTTTGCATCCGCCTCCCAGCCGGTGGCGGTGGCGGATCGCTATCCGCAAAACGTCTTTGCTGAACATACGCACGAATTTTGCGAATTGGTGTTGGTGTGGCACGGCAACGGTCTGCATGTGCTCAATGACCGGCCTTATCGGATCACCTGTGGAGATCTGTTTTATATCCGGGCGGAAGATCGTCACAGCTACGAATCGGTTAACAATTTGACCCTGCATAACATCATCTATTGCCCTGAGCGGCTGCAGTTGAATGTCGACTGGCGGGAGTTACTGCAACCTAAACTGCCGCAGGGCAGCGATCCCCGCTGGCGGCTGAGTAGTCATGGCATGGCGCAGGCACGCCAGGTGATTGGTCAGATTGAGCATGAAAGCCTAAAGCACGATCGGTTGTCCCGCTACTTTTTGGAAAGCCTGTTCCTGAATCTCACCATTACGTTGTGTCGTCACCGTTACCAACCCGTGAATGCCGACCGCCTGGCGGAAGGGGAAAAGATCGACCTGTTGATGGCGGAGCTGGGGAATAGTTTCGATAGTCCATTTAACTTTCAAGCCTTCTGCCATCAGCATCAGGTGGCAGAACGCCCGTTACGCCAGCTATTCCGCGAGCAAACCGGGATGACGATCGGCCAGTATTTGCGTCAGTTGCGAATTTGTCAGGCTAAATACCTGTTGCGTCATAATGACATGTTAATCAGCGAGATAGCCGTACATTGCGGCTTCGAGGACAGTAACTATTTCTCGGTGGTATTTACCAAGGAGACGGGGATGACGCCGCGGCTGTGGCGCCAGCAATGTGGCGTTCGATCCGCTGAGAAGGAAAAAGCGTTCTCGCGTACCGAATAGTTTTCCGCAGGGGAAATGTTGTTGCCGATATCAGACGCGGCGCCTGATATCGGCATGAGGAAACGTTATTCAAACAAGCTGCGGTGCAGCGTTTGTACTACACGTTCGGCGTCGCCGCCGGGAACCAGGAAGCACAGGTTGTTGCTGCTGGCGCCATAGCAAATCAAGCGGATACTAAACGGCTCCAGTACGCCGAAGACCTCTTTGCCCACCCCGCAGGCCTGAGAAAGTTTGTTGCCGATTAACGCCACCAGCGACAGATTCTCTTCCACTTCGACCCGGCACAGCGAAGACAGTTCGGTCAACAGCGCGCTGGACAGCAGGCTGCCGCCGGTTGAGGTTGAGCCTGTGGTATCCAGCGTCAATGCCACATTCACTTCTGAGGTGGTGATCAAATCCACCGAGATGTTATGACGGGCCAGAATGCTGAACACCTCGGCCAGGAAACCGCGCGCATGCAACATATTGAGGCTGTGCAGCGTGAGCAGCGTCTGTTTGCGGCGCAGCGCCAGCGCGCGGAATAACGGCGGGTTTTCCGTTTTGTTGCACACCAGCGTACCGCCCGCGGCGGGATCTTTACTGGAGCCGACAAACACAGGAATAGCGCTGCGCACCGCAGGCAGCAGCGTCGCCGGATGCAGCACTTTCGCGCCGAAGGTCGCCATTTCGGCCGCTTCTTCAAACATAATCTGATCGATGCGCTTGGCCGCCGGCACCACGCGCGGATCGGTGGTATAGATACCAGGAACATCGGTCCAGATATCAATACGGGCGGCATTCAGGGCTTCACCCAGCAATGCGGCGGTATAATCGCTGCCGCCGCGTCCCAGGGTGGTGGTCCGGCCTTTGGCTTCACTGCCGATAAACCCTTGTGTAATGATTAATCCTTTATCCAAACGCGGCTGCAACTGACTGCGAGTCAGTTCCCCCAATGCCGCGCAATCGGGTTCCGCGCGCCCGAAATGGTCGTTGGTGCGCATGACTTTACGGACGTCAAACCATTCGGCAATCACGTCACGCTGGCGCAGGACTTCAACAAACAGCAGCGTCGACATCAGTTCGCCATGACTGACCAATTCATCCGTCAACGCGTTTGAGGTCGCCAGGGCAGCCGCTTCAGACAACGTCGTAACATTCTCAAGCATGCGGTCGATTTCATCGCGGATCACCGCAGGTTCCGCCAGCCGATCGATGATGGCATATTGGATTTTACGAATCTGATCCAGAAGATGAAGACGTTGTTCCTGACTCTGGCCTTCTGCCAGAGCAACCAACAAATTGGTGACGCCGGCAGAGGCGGACAGCACCACAACCCGGACATCGGGGTTGGACAACACAACATCCGCGCTGTGGTTCATGGCGTCAAAATCAGCAACACTGGTGCCGCCGAATTTGGCGATAATAGTAGGGTTGGCTTGTTCGGACATTTAAAAAAACCTCGTGCAGGGGGCTATTGTTTTCATTTTAACAACAGCGGTTATTAATCAGCCTTGGCACAAGGAAAGAGCGGTAAACAGGGAGCAGGCGTAGAAAGCAAAACTACGATACACCCAGAAGCGCTCCACCTTGCTGAACGCCCTTCTGGGCGAACCGGGTGACAACCCAGGGGATTCAGCCCCTGCGGTCGATGAAGTGAACGCCGTATTTTCATTTCATCTCGGCATCGCTCCCCCTCGGATATCATCTGCGGACTACGGATCCTCCGATATCTTACCTGGGCGACGCGCCTCTTCTGGCTTGCGCGCTGGAAGCGCAAGTACGTCGTTACAAATAGCGGGTTCTCCCGCGGCTGTCAATAAACAAACGCCGCAGATGTGCATTTATCAAGAAAAGGGATCTCAATTGGCGATTTACGGGATACAATCGAATAAGCGATTTTTGATTTTATTCTCGGAGAGAAGATCATTGTTATGAAAAATATCAATCCAAGCCAAACCGCCGCATGGCAAGCATTACAACAGCATTTTGACGTGATGAAAGATGTGCAGATCAAAGACTTATTTGCTCAGGATAGTCAGCGTTTTGAGCATTTTTCCGCCACTTTCGGCGATCAGATGCTGCTGGATTACTCTAAAAACCGCATTACGGCGGAAACCTTGGAGAAACTTCAGGCGTTGGCGCGGGAAACCGATCTGGCCGGCGCGATTAAATCTATGTTTGCCGGCGAAAAAATTAACCGGACCGAAGGCCGTGCGGTACTGCACGTCGCACTGCGTAACCGCAGCAACACGCCGATTCTGGTTGATGGCAAAGACGTGATGCCAGAGGTGAACGCCGTTCTGGAAAAAATGAAGAAATTCAGCGAACGCGTCATCGGCGGCGAATGGAAAGGCTATACCGGCAAGGCGATTACCGACGTGGTTAACATCGGTATCGGCGGCTCCGATCTGGGCCCGTATATGGTGACTGAAGCGCTGAAACCGTATAAAAATCATCTGAATATGCATTTCGTCTCCAACGTTGACGGCACGCATATCGCTGAAACGCTGAAGCCGCTTAATCCTGAAACCACGCTGTTCCTGGTGGCGTCCAAAACCTTTACCACGCAGGAAACCATGACCAATGCGCACAGCGCGCGTGACTGGTTCTTGAAAACCGCGCAAGACGAAAAACATGTGGCGAAACACTTTGCCGCACTGTCTACCAATGCCAAAGCCGTCGGCGATTTTGGCATTGATACCGACAACATGTTTGAGTTCTGGGACTGGGTCGGCGGACGTTATTCCCTGTGGTCGGCGATTGGTTTGTCCATCATCCTTTCCCTGGGATTTGAGAATTTTGAACAGCTGCTCAGCGGCGCTCATGCCATGGACAAACACTTCGCCTCCACCCCTGCGGAGCAAAACCTGCCGGTGCTGCTGGCATTAATCGGTATCTGGTACAACAATTTTTTCGGCGCCGAAACGGAAGCCATTCTGCCGTACGACCAATATATGCATCGTTTCGCCGCCTATTTCCAACAGGGGAATATGGAGTCCAACGGTAAATATGTCGATCGCAACGGCAATCCGGTTGATTATCAAACCGGCCCGATTATCTGGGGCGAGCCGGGAACGAACGGCCAGCATGCGTTTTATCAACTGATCCATCAGGGCACCAAACTGGTTCCCTGCGATTTCATCGCGCCGGCGATAAGCCACAATCCGTTAAGCGATCATCACAGCAAACTGCTGTCTAACTTCTTCGCGCAGACGGAAGCGCTGGCGTTCGGCAAGAGCCGCGACGTGGTGGAAGCCGAGTTTGCCGCCGCCGGTAAAACGGCGAAAGAGGTTGAACACGTTGCGCCGTTCAAAGTCTTTGAAGGCAACCGTCCGACCAACTCTATTCTGCTGCGTGAGATCACGCCGTACAGCCTGGGCTTGTTGATCGCGCTATACGAACACAAAATCTTTACCCAGGGCGCCATCCTGAACATCTTCACGTTTGACCAGTGGGGGGTGGAATTGGGTAAACAGTTGGCGAACCGTATTTTGCCAGAGCTGCAAGATGCAAAAGAAGTCAGCAGCCATGACAGTTCGACCAACGGCCTGATTAACCGTTTCAAACAATGGCGCGCTTAAGTCGTCAATAGCGAAAAAGGCGGGAATTACCCGCCTTTTTCATGTTGCGCCGTCGTACGACAATCAAAGATTAATCGGTATTTCCACACTCAGCCCGGCGCCAAGATCGTCGCTGCTGCTGTTATTGCTATCGGTGTACCACACGCTGGTATCAAACTTCACCTTTGACTGGAAGTCATAACCCCAGCCCAACTCGACGCCCTTCAGCGTATCGGACTGCGGGAAGGCTTTATTGATACTCTGATCGTTCGGATTCACCCTGGCGTAAGTGACGCGGGTGCTCCAGCGTTGTCCGTCATCCAGCGCCAGTTCCACCTTCCCGGAGAGTATCCGGCCATCGCCTCCCATGGCGTGCCCTAATGGATAACCCTGCTGGTAGTAACCGTCTTTATAGATATGGTGAGCGTAGATATAGTTTAAGCGGGAATCATTTGCACGAGTGGTTGCGCCTTCAACGTACCAGTTGATGGTGGAGGTTCCCCATTCAGGATGGCCTTCCAGACCGAGAAGATACGTGTTTTGAGACGGCAGCATGCCTGCTTCATCCTCACCGACCAATTGGCCGTACACGCTGACGGGCAGGCCGGTTAACCGCTGTAGTTTCAGCTTAAAGTCAAAGCCCGCCAACTGGTTGCCTGGTTCGTTTTCGCTACCGGTATTATCTTTCCCAGCGACGCCGTCCCAGAACGATCCCCATGACTGAGGCCGGCCCTCTCCGCCCCACATCATAATGCGCGAGGCGCCGAGTTCAATGAAATCGGTCGGCATGAGCGTCAGTCGTCCACCGATCAGCTTGGTTTCAGGCACGGCGTAGTATTGTTCAAGCTGACCGGCGGAAAGCTGATACTGCCAGCGGCCTATCCAGGAAAGCCACGGTGTTTCAAAGGGCGATTGATCGGCTCGCTGTAGTATAAAACCGGTGACCGGACGCGCGGCATCCGAACGGATTAAACTGCCATCATAGCCCGGCCCCCACCATTGGGCGACTTTGCCGAATGACAGCCATTGATTGAAAATTTTAACCGCGCCGTAGGAGCCGTCCATATTCCAGCGGGATTGATCCTTAATGCGTTGGTCGCCTTCGACGGTGCCTTTAAGGTTGACATCCCAGAACTCATCACTGGCTCCAGCGGCGACGGAAAGGGCATGATCTCTGGCGTGGGTGCCGCCAAAGCCCTGCGGTAGCCCCGGTTTGTCGGTCGAGGTATAGCCAGTAATGCGAACATTGGCTTTCAGGTTGTTGATACGCTGCTCAACCCGGCTAATCACATTCTTTTCCGTATTGGTAACGGGTTTCGCCTTTGCAAGAACGGTGGTTATTTCTTCCTGGCTGAGCGGCCAGGTGGAGAGGCTAACGTTAATTACGCCGCGATCTGAAAGCCATGCCAGATCGTTACGAAGGGTATTATCTGTGGTAATTAAGCCAGAGGCCTGGCTGACCGATACGCATAGAAACATGCAGCCGGCCGTCAGTAATATTTTTTTTGTGCACATATTATCGATGTCCTTAAATGGCAAGACGTTGGCCTGCTATTTCTCGTTTTATTAAAGAATTAAACGAAATCGTGTGTTCCGTTGTTTAATTCGACAGATTGGCCATGGAGAGTGTGTATAACAGGCAGGAACAGCTATAGCTTATGTAAAACTGCGCTTTTAATCCGGTTATTAATATGCGCCTTACTTGATTTATAGCCTTTTCAGACAAGACCTAACCTTGCGCCTGGGTGGGAACCTAAGACTCGGCAATATTTTTTCATTTACTATCAGTTCATTGAACGATGAATCATCTTCGTTGGCTTTTAAGGTATAAAATGTGATAGTGGCATTTATAACAATGGGTGTAGTCAGAAATCTTGCATCGCAGGACGATGAATCCCGGCGTATTTTGTATTTTAATATCATGGAGGGGAAAATGAGGACCCGCATATTACTCGGTCTTTCTGCTGCCGTGTTACTGGCAGGATGCAGTACAGCCAATCAGCTAAGCTCCGCAGGGCAAGCGGTGACGTTTACGGATACGAAGCCGGGCAACGAATGCCAATTGATCGGCCAGGTCAGCGGCAGCCAGCAAAACTGGTTATCCGGCAATAATAATGACGGCAGTTCGATGCGTGGCGCAGCGAATGATTTACGCAATAAAGCGGCGGCCATGGGTGGGAATACCATCTATGGCGCGACCAGCCCGAGCTCAACCTTATTGTCGAATTTTGTTCCATTGGACAGCAAGATGGTCGGCACCGTTTATAAATGCCCGTAGGACAATATAGCCGCGGCACGACGGCCCGGTGAATGTTCGCCGGGTTTGGTTTTATCTGCCTACTGGCTTTGCTTCAGCCCTAAATCCAACGGTGTTTTACTGGCTTCACCGCCAATTTCCCGCGCCAGACGGGGAACCAGATAGCCAGATACTTTCGTCAGTAGCGTTTTGACCAGCGTGCGCGCTTCCTCATCACCGACCAGAAAATGCGCGGCGCCCTGAACTTTATCCAGTACGTGGAGATAGTAGGGGAGAATGCCGGCATCAAACAGGGCGTTACTTAACTCTGCCAGCGTATCCGCGTTGTCATTAACGCCGCGCAACAGGACGCTTTGGTTCAGCAGTGTGACGCCCGCATGGCGTAAACGAACCATACTTTGTGTTAAATCAGGATCGATTTCCTGCGCATGGTTAATATGTGTGACCAGCAACACCTGAAGCGATGTTTGTGACAGGCGTTGGCACAACGCTTCAGTGATGCGTGCCGGAATGACCACCGGTAAACGGCTGTGGATGCGCAGGCGTTTCAGGTGAGGAATTTTTTCCAGTTCGGTTATCAGCCAGTCAAGCTCATGGTCTTTTGCCATCAACGGATCGCCGCCGGAAAAAATGATTTCATCCAGTTCGGCATGTTGCCGTATGTACTCCAGCGCCTGACGCCAGTTTGATTTATTTCCCTGATTTTCCTGATAGGGAAAATGTCTGCGGAAACAATAGCGGCAGTTAACCGCACAGGCGCCTTTGATCAGCAGCAGCGCTCGATTGTGGTACTTGTGGAGCAATCCCGGCACCACGCTATGCTGTTCATCCAATGGGTCGTGAGTGAATCCCGGCGCGGCAATGAACTCTTCGCGTGCGGTTAAAACCTGTAATAGAAGCGGATCCCGCGCATTTCCCTTTTGCATGCGGGCAGCAAACGCGCGTGGTACGCGCAGGGGGAAAAGTCTACGGGCATCAGACCCTTGCCGAAGCTCGGCATGGTGATTCAGCGCCAGAAGTTGCAGTAATTCGTCAGGATCGGTAATTACGTCCGCAAGTTGCTGCAACCAATCTTCTCTGGAAGGTATATTTAGGGTTACAATGTGTGCCATTTTTTGGCTTAGTACCAGTATCAATTTATAGAGGGCCTTTATGGCGACTTATTTTAGCAACGATTTCCGTTCCGGTCTTAAAATCATGTTAGACGGCGAGCCTTACGCTATCGAATCGAGCGAGTTCGTTAAACCGGGTAAAGGCCAGGCTTTCGCTCGTGTGAAAATGCGTCGTTTACTGACCGGTAAACTGATTGAAAAAACCTTCAAATCCACCGATTCCGCCGAAGGCGCTGATGTTGTGGATATGAACCTGACATATTTGTACAACGACGGCGAGTTCTGGCATTTCATGAACAATGAAACGTTCGAACAATTAGCCGCGGATGAAAAAGCGGTTGGCGACAATGCTAAATGGCTGCTCGATCAGGCCGAGTGCATTGTAACGCTGTGGAACGGTCAGCCTATCGCCGTAACGCCACCGAACTTTGTGGAACTGGAAATTGTCGATACCGATCCGGGCCTGAAAGGCGACACTGCCGGTACGGGCGGTAAACCTGCGACGCTGACCACCGGCGCAGTGGTTAAAGTGCCGTTGTTCGTGCAGATCGGCGAAGTGATTAAAGTCGATACCCGTTCAGGTGAATACGTATCTCGCGTTAAATAATCCGCTTTTTGAAAAAAGCCGCCGCCATTTCTGGCGGTTTTTTTTCGCCTGAATCCGCCGAAACGCCATTAATCTAAAAAATCCGCTAACGCCGCTAATTTTGACTATGCTTAAAGGGATCGCTTTGCCGATCGCTAAAACGTTTATTCTTCATTAAGAAGGAATTGATGATGTTAAAGAAAAGCCTGGTTGCTATTTTCTCTGTATTAATCTTATCCGCCGTCGTTGGATGTAACACAACGCGCGGCATTGGGCAGGATGTTGAATCCGGTGGGAAGGCGATACAGCGTAGCGCACAGTAAGCTCAACTCATCATTAACATATGTCTCTGACGTTAAATGGGAAAAGCCGTAATATGAAAACAGTCGTTCTCTTTCCGTTTTCCTATTACGAGAATAATGCTGGTTGAAAAAGGCTTTTCCCATCCATTTGCGCCATTATATTCCGGTAAATCTAATTAAGGCTTGAGAGAAAGAGAGAACAGGCATGAGATAATAAATCCTCATATAGCCCCCGGCAGGTATGGACTTTCTCCACCGGCTAAGTAAATACAACAACGCGCCATAGGCGATGCCAAATAAAGGCATGTATAGCGTGAATGTTTTAAATTGGAATAGATATCCATACAGTATCCAGCAAAAAAATAGCGCTATAATTGCTCTTTTCGATGAGGCGGGGAAATTTTCCCTGCCATGGCGCTATATATTGCCGCCACGATAATAAAGCTCATCCATGAGAATGACTCGTTCACGTAACAAAACCCATATTGCGTATAAGATACGTCTCTGAATTATTTCTGTGAGACTGCAGGTGACACAATTAAAAACGGCCTGCACAGGGCAGACCGTTAATTGCAGAGCAATCAGTTTACAGCGTGACCACGCCAATAATGGTGACGACGCTCAAGATAGCCGCCAGACCATAGAAAACCCATTTCCCGGCGGGAATGTGAATTTTCACATCGTGCATAGAGTGGTGAATACGGTGTAAGCCGCACCAGATGGGCAGAATAATCATCAGCAGCAGGAATACACGGCCGATAAAACTCTGGCTGAACGCGATGATGCGTTCATAGCTCAGCGCTTCCGGGAACAGGCCGAGTGGCAGCAGAATACCGACCAACAAGATGATAACCGGAGAGAAAATGGCGCTCCACATACCACCTGCGCCGAATAATCCCCAGAAAGGCGGTTCATCGGAACGTTTTGGCATTTGATTAATCACGTTATTCCTCCTGATCAGAATAGTAAGGCGATAGCCAGAATGACCAGCGTTACTACAATGGTGACTACCCAAAGCCCTTTAACAATCGGCTCTGGCCCCATTTTTTCGTCTTTCACCACGATGTTGGAGGCTTTCGGCGCCAGGTCAAACCAGGTTTTGGTTTGCAGCACCGCGGCCAGCAAGGCGATGATATTGATGAGCAGCACCAGTGGATTCTGTAGGAAGCCAACAAAGTGCGCCCAGCTTTCCGGACCATTCTTCAGAGAGAATACACCGCACATCAGTACGATGCTGAACCAGACAGCAGGCACGGCCGTACCTTCACGCAGCATATAAAAGCGGTAAAAACCCAGCTTTTTCCACCAGGATGGCGACATGTCGCGGACATACGCTTTACGTTTGGATGTCATTATTGTCCCTCCCTTATTGTGGTTTCAGCATAGCGATCATGAAGTCCTTCGCACTTTCAACCTTGCCTTGCTGAATAGCGGCGGCAGGATCGACATGCTTCGGACAAACCTCTGAGCAGTAACCTACAAACGTACAGCTCCACACCCCGTTGCTGCCGTTAAGCTGCGGCATACGCTCTTTCTTACCGTGATCGCGGTTATCCAGATTGTAACGGTGCGCCAGCGTGATCGCGGCCGGACCGATGAACTCAGGGTTCAGGCCGAACTGCGGACAAGCGGCATAGCAAAGACCGCAGTTGATGCAGCCGGAGAACTGGTGGTATTTCGCCATTTGAGCCGGCGTTTGTTTGTTCGTGCCATCCGCAGGTTTACGATCGTTACCGATGATATAAGGTTTGATGGCTTCCAGGCTCTCAATGAAGTGGGTCATGTCAACGACAAGATCGCGTTCGATTGGGAAATTACCCAGTGCTTCAATCTTCAATCCGTTCGGATAATCGCGCAGGAACGTTTTGCAGGCTAGCTTGGGGACGTTGTTCACCATCATGCCGCATGAGCCGCAAATTGCCATACGGCAGGACCAGCGGTAAGAGAGATCGGCAGCCAGGTTATCTTTGATATAACCCAACGCATCCAGTAAGGAAGTCTGCTTATTGTATGGAACGTCAAACGTCTCAAAATGCGGCGCGCTGTCCTGTTCAGGGTTATAGCGCATGACTTCCATTTTTAGGGTTTGCATTTCATCAGCCATTCGCCTGCTCCTTCTTGCTTTTATCCTGATCGTCCCCTTCGGCGCCATAGACACGTTTAGCTGGGGGCAGTTTGGTGATTTTCACATCGCTGTAATCCAGACGTGGGCCACCTTCAGGGTTATAAAAAGCCAGCGTATGCTTCAGGTAATTAACGTCGTCACGCTCGGTGCATCCTTCATCCAGACGTTGGTGAGCACCGCGGGATTCTTTACGGTTGATGGCCGAATGCGCCATACATTCCGCAACATCCAGGCTGTGGCCCAATTCGATGGTGTAGAGCAGATCGGTATTGAACACGCTGGAATGGTCGGTGATTTTTACCCGTTTGAAGCGCTCTTTCAGCTCGGTGATTTTATCAACGGTTTTTTGCATCAGGTCCGTGGTACGGTAAATACCGCAGCCTTCTTCCATTGATAAGCCCAGCTCATCGCGGATTTTCGACCAGTTTTCAGTCCCTTCTTGTTTCATCAGACCATGCAGGCTCTGTTCGATATCCCGGGTTTGCGCATCCAGCGCGCTGCCGTTGGCCGGCGCCGCTTCCTGGGAACGTTGAACGGCATGTTCACCCGCGATACGACCAAATACCACCAACTCAGCCAGAGAGTTGGAACCCAGACGGTTAGCGCCATGCAGACCGACGGACGAACATTCGCCGACCGCAAACAGACCTTTGATGCGGGTTTCGCAGGTTTGGTTGGTTTCGATACCGCCCATGGTGTAGTGCGCAGTAGGGCGAATCGGGATCGGCTCTTTAACCGGGTCGACGCCAACATAGGCTTTTGCCAGTTCGCAGATGAACGGCAGACGTTCTTTAAGCTTTTTCTCGCCGAGGTGGCGCAGATCGAGGTAGACCACATCGCCCAGCGGGGTGGAAATGGTGCGGCCGGCACGCCATTCATGCCAGAAAGCCTGCGAGACTTTGTCGCGCGGACCCAGCTCCATATATTTATTCTTGGGCTGACCCAGCGGGGTTTCCGGTCCCATACCGTAGTCCTGCAGATAACGGTAGCCATCCTTGTTGACCATGATGCCGCCTTCGCCACGGCAACCTTCGGTCATCAGGATACCGGAACCCGGCAGGCCGGTTGGGTGATACTGTACGAATTCCATATCGCGCAACGGCACGCCGTGGCGGAACGCCATGGCCATACCGTCGCCGGTAACAATGCCGCCGTTGGTGTTATAACGGTAGACGCGACCGGCGCCGCCAGTGGCGATAATCACCGCATTCGCCCGGATCTGCACCAGTTCGCCTTCCATCATATTGATGGCGACGACACCGCGGGCATGACCGTCATCGACCAGAACATCCAGAACAAAATGTTCGTCAAAACGTTGGATTTGTGGGTATTTGAGGGAAGTCTGGAACAGAGTGTGCAGCATATGGAAGCCGGTTTTATCAGCAGCAAACCAGGTCCGTTCTATTTTCATTCCGCCGAAACGGCGAACGTTAACAGAACCATCTGGCTTACGGCTCCACGGGCAGCCCCATTGTTCCAACTGGATCATTTCTTCAGGACAGTGATGAACGAAGTTATCAACAACATCTTGTTCACACAGCCAGTCGCCACCGGAAACGGTGTCGTTGAAATGGTAATCAAAGCTATCGTGGTCCTGAGTTACCGCTGCTGATCCGCCTTCTGCCGCCACGGTGTGGCTACGCATTGGGTAGACTTTCGAGATCAGCGCAATTTTCAGTTGGGGATTTGCTTCAGCAGCAGCAATTGCCGCTCGTAAGCCAGCGCCCCCGGCCCCGATAATGGCCAAATCGGCATTAAAGGTTTGCACTGCATTCCTCCAGTTACTTAAGTTAATTAAGTTAAAATAATAAAATAACGCCTATTTATCTCAGCCTTTATATATCTGCTTAATTATTAGCGTATTAAGCCACATAAAAAATGATTTATGGACATATTAAGAAATAGATAAACCTCTATTTTTTGTGTGGAAATGATTATACCGAATTAGATTCATATGAAATTTGATGTGATCCAGCATTTTGCAGTTTTTTCATGGTGTACTGGAATAACTTATAAAAACGTGATCGAAAGGCTTATTTTCATGGAAATAATGATTTTATTTCTTTAATAACTCTTTTACACGCGATATAAGAAAATCTTTCACTGAATATAAATTATGCTAATCCTCTAAACAAGCCAACATTCCGCCCTGTTGACAATTGATCACGGGACTATCCTGGCCGCTGCCCACTGAGCCGCCGCGCGCGGCGTCAAAAAACGTTCCAGCCGTTTTTTTATCCTGTAAATTTTTTTTGATGCGGGTAGACTGCACCACTCGTTTGATTTTGGAGTCGTAACCATGAGCGAAACGGCAAGCTGGGAACCCAGCGCCTCTGTCGCTACTTTGTTAAAGCGCGCGTCGATAGTCTCCGCTATCCGGCGTTTTTTCACCGATCGCGGGGTACTGGAGGTTGAAACGCCCGCGATGAGCCGGGCTACGGTAACGGACGTCTATATGTGCCCGTTTCAGACCCGCTTTGTCGGGCCGGGGGCTTCGGATGGGATGACGCTGTATCTGATGACCAGCCCGGAATACCACATGAAACGCCTGCTGGCCGCGGGCAGCGGTCCTATTTTTCAGCTATGCCGCAGCTTCCGCAATGAAGAATCCGGCCGATACCATAACCCGGAATTTACCATGCTGGAATGGTATCGCCCGCACTATGATATGTATCGCCTGATGAATGAAGTCGATGATTTATTGCAGCAGGTGCTGGAGTGTGAAAGCGCGGAAATGCTCTCGTATCAGCAGGCTTTCTTACGTCATCTGGACACCGATCCTCTCACGGCGGATAGAGCCCAACTGCGTGAAGTTGCCGAGAAGCTAGGCCTGGGCGACATCGCCCACCGTGAAGAAGACCGCGATGCATTAGTACAGATGCTGTTTACTTTTGGCGTCGAGCCGAATATCGGCGGCGATAAGCCGGCGTTTGTTTACCATTTCCCGGCGACGCAGGCTTCACTGGCTGAAATCAGTACCGAGGACCATCGGGTCGCCGAGCGCTTTGAAGTCTATTTCAAAGGCATCGAACTGGCGAATGGCTTCCGTGAATTAACCGATAGCGATGAGCAGCGTCAGCGTTTTGAACAGGACAACCGCAAGCGCGCCGCCCTGGGACTGACTCAGCAACCTATCGATGAGAATCTGCTGGCCGCGTTAACGCATGGATTGCCAGAGTGTTCAGGGGTGGCATTGGGCGTCGATCGCCTGATTATGCTGGCGCTGGGCGCGGAAAAACTGAGCGACGTGATCGCTTTCTCCGTTGAACGTTCCTGACGTGACGTCTCCCCGCATTAAGTAGGGTGCGATGGCGACGCACCCTTCTCATATCTATACGCCGCCGGAGGTTCGGTTGCTGGCCGACGACAGCGTTCTTCCCTTACGCGATAGGCTTTCCATCCGCACCTGGAACGGGGGATACGGCATAATCAAATTGTGTTTACGGTAATTTTCCAGAATCAATTGATGAAGCTCGTGGCGTAACGGCATGCGGTGTCCCATTTCCGCCGCGAAGATACGCAGTTCAAAAATTTGCACGCCCTGCTGCAAATCGACCAGAAAGGCTTCTGGCGCGGGGTTATCCAGGATCAGCGAACAGCGGCTGACCGCATCCATGAGCAAATCCGTGACCTCTTTGCTGTCGGCATCCGCGGGGGCCGGTATGGTTAACACCACGCGCGTTACCGAGTCGGATAGCGACCAGTTGATAAACTGCTCGGTAATAAAGGCTTTATTCGGCACGATGATCTCTTTGCGGTCCCAGTCGGATATGGTGGTCGCCCGGGTATTAATGCGCATGATGCTGCCGGTGAGATCGCGGATAGTCACGGTATCGCCGATACGAATCGGTTTTTCGAACAGAATTATCAGCCCGGAAATAAAGTTGGCAAAAATTTCCTGTAAGCCGAAGCCCAGCCCGACACCCAACGCGGCAACCAGCCACTGCAGTTTGGACCACTCAATGCCGATGAGCGAGAATCCCATCATGCAGCCAATCAACATCAAAATATATTTGCTGATGGTGGTGATGGCGTAACCGCTGCCAGGGGAGAGATCCAAATGCTGCAACAGCGCCAGTTCAAGCAACGCGGGCAGGTTGCGCACCAGTTGCGCGGTAATGACGAAAATAAGCACGGCAATCAGGACGGAGCCCAGCGTAATGGATTGAACGCTCTCCACGCCTCTTACCGTATTGGTCACATCCCACAGGCTGATGTTTTCCATGAAAGCAAACGCGGAATGAATTTCGGACCACAGCACAATCACCGAAACCAACGCGATCAGCGTCAGTATTGAACGGACCAACTGCAATGATTTGGCGCTGATGGCGTCCAGATCCACGACCGGTTCTTCAACCGCTTCCAAGCTGCTTTCATAAGATGTGGCGGATGGCGAGTCATCCTCTCCACGGGCGCGTTGCGCCAGAATTTCAGAACGACGATGTTTGGCGCGATCGAAAGCGATGCGCCTGCGCTGAATGAGCATCCAGCGGCGAATAATATAATAAATCACCAACAGGAAGAACCAGATGGCAACCGAGGTTTCCAGACGCACCAGCAAGGCCTTGGCCGTCGCCAGATAGCCAATACAGGACGCCAGCGCGGCGATCATCGGGACGCAAATCAAGATATTCCACATCGCCCGGTTAACCGGGTTTTCCCCCGAACCTTCTTTATCCAGATAAAGCGGAATACCCGACCGTTTCAACCCGGTGGTGACCAGACTCAGCGCCATGCAAAGTAAGATGAAACACAGGCGTCCCAGCGAACTGGAGAACTCACGATCGTTCAGTTTATCAAAGGTGATCAGGGCCATAATTAACGGCACGATAAAGGCGATCGACAGGCGATAATAGCGCATGGCGCGGGCCACCCGTTCAGGCGACCAACGGAAGTGGGCGATAAACAGCCCCTGCGGATGAGAGAATGATGCGCTGATCATCACCACCCACATTAATGGCACGGTGGCGGTTACGCTGTCGCCGATAGCCACGGCCATCGGATAAGGCCAGGCATTTTGCAACCCATAACCCCAGGCGGCCCAGAGCACCGGTAGCGGCAGGGCGGCCAGAATTGACCAGAATACGGTGCGCAACGTCAGCATAAAATGGTCGAGCGTCACTTTACCCACCCGGCTGCTGGCGCGCTCCAGAAACGCATGGTAATGACGACGGGAACTGATACTGAACCCTACCAGCAGCAGCGCGCCCAGCAGCGGGATCACGGTTTCGCGGCTGGTGACCATCATCACCATGGCGCTGCCGAGTTGGGTCAGGGTATCCAGCGACAGCAAGCGGGTGAGATCCTGCACCAGCTTCAGCGGGTAGGAAAACGTAATCGGGTCAACATCGGCAACCCAGAAAAGATAACGGTGCGCCGCTTCCCGGGTGTCGTTTAACGCATCTTCCAACTGACTGTTGGCGACCTTGAGTTTGGTTAATTCGAGAATTTGCGTATCACAGCCGGAAATCAACGACGTCAGCAGATTACGCTGGGTGCGCAACTGATCGTTCAGGATGCGTTGCTGGGTGCCGGTTAGCGGCGTGCCGTCGTCCTGTTTTGCCTGGTCAACGTCGTGGGGCTTGTTAATCAAATCCTCAAAATGCAGACGTTGTACGCGCAGTTGCGCCATGTCGCTGTCCAGCTTTTGCGGTTTGGGCATTTCCGGCAGACGGGCGATCTGGGCGCGTAACGTTTCCCCCAACACTGGCGACACGCCGAGCCACTGAGCCTGTTCGCGGATAGTGCTCAGCGCCTGGCGCACCTGGAGAGTCTGCGTCGTAGCCTGACGCTGCTGAGACGCGATCAGATCCATACGCTGGGCCTGCTGGTTCAGGGAAACAGACAATTCACGGTTGATTTTCAATTGCTCGCTGATGACGGAAGGCAACTCACCGCTTTGCTCTACCAGCAGTTCCGTTTTCTCAAGCGCCTGCTCGGCTTCTCTTTGGCGCAGATTATTGATTTTGCTTCGAAAATTCTGTAGCTGGATGTCCAGGTTATCGTGACGCTTTTTATACAGCTCGGCGCGTAAACGGGATAACTCCTGACGGCTGCTGGCGGATAATTGCGCCAGTTCCAGCTCATCAACCCGGCTCTTACGCAGCGCCGCTTCCGCCTGCAAGGCAGTGAGTTGGGCCTGGCCCAGCGGAGAGGAGGGCGTACCCATCAGCTGAATGCGGCGTTCTATATCGCTGAGCGAGCGGCTGGCTTCGGTTTGCTGTTGAGGCAACTGCCCCAGCGAATCGCCGACCTCCCGCAATCGATCCTGTTCTTGCTGGAGTTGGCGGGCCTGCTCCAGAAGCTGGCTGCTGATCTGCAAGGTTTGCTGCTCAAGATCGTTAACGGACTGGTTTTCCGCAATGGTTGACGGTTTCTCGTCTTCCGCCGTTATCTGCCGGCGCAGTTCCTGTATGAGCTTGGGAAAATCATCAATGACGCGCTGGTATTGCGCCGCACGCTCAAGGGATTCATTACGCTCCTGCAGAGCATTCAGCGCGAGCTGAAGTTCTTCGACAATCGAAGCCTGATCGGCGGCGCCTTTGTTCGCTTCTGCTAGCTGCAATTGCTGGCGTAACTGTGCCTCATTGGGCAGCGGAGCGGCCAATGAGGCGGTTGATAACAGACATCCCAGCAGAAAAATCGCAATCAGACGCACGCTTGTCCTACCTTTAACTTAACTTGCAATAATAATCAGGATGAGTGACGGCGCGGAGGGTTTTCAACCCGGATTGTCCGTCGCGCCGACATCGACCGCTTTGATCTCTGCCGGTTGAGGCTGTCCGGAAGTATCGTTAGCCGCGCTCTGCTGTGGCGCCTCGTCCGCTTGCTCTTCATCCAGCGACTCGGCGAAAGGTTCACCCATACGAGTAACGCCAAGGCAATTAAGGTTGTCGGTAAATCTAACCTGATCCGCGGAGAACAGGTTGATCACGGTGGATCCCAGCTTAAAGCGTCCCATCTCCTGGCCTTTCGTCAGCGCAATCGCGCCTTCCTCTTCGGCGTGAGGGTAGGTCCAGCGTTTAATAATGCCTTCCCGCGGCGGCGTGACGATCCCCGCCCAGACGGTCTCGATACTCCCGACAATGGTCGCGCCAACCAAAATCTGCGCCAGCGGGCCGAATGCGGTATCGAACAGGCAAATCACGCGCTCGTTGCGGGCGAAAAGATTCGGTACGTTTGCCGCCGTCAGCAGGTTCACGGAGAATAAATCCCCCGGAACATAAATCATTTCCCGTAGCACGCCGTCGCACGGCATATGGACGCGGTGATAATCGCGCGGCGATAAATAGGTGGTGGCGAACATGCCGCCGCGGAACAGCTCCGCCATGACATAGTTTCCCGCCAGCAGCGCCTCCAGGGAGTAATGATGGTTTTTAGCCTGAAGCAGTTTGCCGTCGGTGATGGCGCCAAACTGCGATAATACGCCGTCGGCAGGCAGCGCCAGACGATTTGCGTGAGAGTCGATAGGGCGGGCGTCGGATCGCAGCGGTCGAACAAAAAATTCGTTGAAGGTGCGGTAAGCGGCGGTATCAGGCTGCTGCGCTTCCTGCATATTGACCTTGTAATAACGAACAAACAGATCGATGACCAGCTTGGTGAGTTTACCTGCCGGTTTATCGGCTCCCCAGCCAGCCAAGCGGGTCAGCCAGATTTTGGGAAGCCAATACTGTAGTTTGATTTTGATATTATCCAACACAGTGAGCCTCTTGGGTTAATGGTGCGCCATTGAATAAAAAATTCCCGGGAGAAAAATCGTCAGGAGCGATGTTAAACGCCGCCTGCGACGATTCGTAAAGGCGTCGGATAGGGCCGCCCGCCATACAAGGGTGCGCATTGTAGCGATGGATAAGATAAATGTCAGTTATCCGTATCGGAAAAGGTTTTACGCGTTTTTACCTGAGCCATGCTTTCCAGTATCCGGTGATAGTTATCAAAACGCGCTTCGGCAATCTCGCCACGCTCAACCGCCGCGCGGATGGCGCAGCCCGGATCGTTGTCATGACTACAGTCCCGGAATTTACAACTGCCCATATATTCACGGAATTCAACAAAGCCGCGGGTAACCTGTTCCGGCTCCAGATGCCAGAGCCCGAATTCGCGAACTCCCGGCGAATCAATCACATCGCCGCCATGAGGGAAATGATAAAGCCGGGCGGCCGTGGTGGTATGTTGCCCCAGCCCTGAATTGTCCGAGACCTCATTGACCAGGATGCCTTCGTCCCCCAGCGCCAACAGCGCATTGAGCAGGCTGGATTTACCCACCCCTGATTGCCCGGCAAAGATACTGATGCGTCCGGTCAGCGCCTGTTCCAGTTCGGCGATACCCTGCTGCGTATGGCTTGAGACCATAATCACCGGATAGTTGAGCGCGCGGTAGATATTCATCAGGCCATCAACAAACTGACGGGCTTCTTCATCCAGTAGATCGATTTTGTTAAGGACGATCAGCGGTTCAACCTCCAGTGTTTCGCAGGCAACCAAATAGCGATCGATAATATTAAGTGATAGTTCAGGGAGGATGGCCGAAACAATGACGATCTGATCGATATTGGCGGCGATCGTTTTCACTCCGTCATAAAAGTCAGGACGAGTCAGCACCGAATGGCGCGGGTGGACCGCTTCAACGATGCCGCTGATACCCGCCAGGGCTTCGTTGCCGGCCCGCCAGACAACGCGGTCGCCGGTAACCAGAGACTTAATGGTGCGGCGAATGTTACAGCGATGCAGGGCGCCATCGGCGGATTCCACATCTGCGTGCATGCCAAACCTGCTGATAATAATGCCCTCTTGGGCGTCGCCCAGTTGGCTATCCTCCCATTCGACTTTACTTTTTTTATCCGCATGCTTGAGACGACGCTGATGATTGGCGCTAACCCGACGTTGTTGACCTTTTGACAGTTTCTTTTTGCTCACTGAACCTCACTTGACCGCATGATGATCGCTCATGGCGACTGGAGCGACTATAATACACCCTATTTGATTTTAATTAACTGATGCCCACCAGTCGGGTATTCGGGTTGACGCGTGATTGGCGTTAACAGTCAGGTAATCGCACAATGCTAAACAGGGATACCCACGATGGTAGACGAAAATAACCTAATCTGGATCGATCTTGAAATGACGGGATTGGATCCTGAACGGGACCGTATTATTGAAATTGCCACACTTGTAACCGATGCCAATTTAAATGTATTGGCCGAAGGGCCGGTTTTGGCGGTCCATCAACCGGATAGCCAACTGGCATTGATGGATGAATGGAATGTTCGTACCCACGGCGCCAGCGGATTGATTGACCGGGTGAAAGCCAGCAAGATTGATGAACGCGCGGCGGAGCTGGAAACTTTAGCGTTCCTGAAAGAGTGGGTGCCTGCCGGCAAGTCGCCTATTTGCGGCAACAGCATCGGCCAGGATCGCCGTTTTCTGTTCCGCTATATGCCGGAACTGGAAGCCTACTTCCATTACCGTTATCTGGATGTTAGTACGCTGAAAGAATTGGCGCGTCGCTGGAAGCCGGAGATTCTGGCTGGTTTTAAAAAACAGGGCACGCACCAGGCCATGGATGATATCCGTGAATCGCTGGCGGAGCTGGCTTATTACCGCGAGCACTTTATCCAGCTTTAGACCTAACGGGCTGAAGGCGATGTGTTAACGGAAAGGGAAAACCGCACAGCATTCTTCAGGCCGTGATTGCGCGTTTTACCGCCGTATTGCTCTTTTTATCGGCAGTCGAACATTTTTTCATTTTGAGGGGCTTGCGGTCGAAAGGATTTCTCGTATAATGCGCACCCCGTACCGATGCAGAATTTTGTATTTGCGCGGTCATCAATCCCGAGCGGGAATAGCTCAGTTGGTAGAGCACGACCTTGCCAAGGTCGGGGTCGCGAGTTCGAGTCTCGTTTCCCGCTCCAATTCTTGTTCTATAGACAGCCACCAACGTCTGTAGCTCTCTGATTCAACAGGGTAATCGCTCTGTTGAGCATCCAGCGAAATCCACTGAAATCCACCGTCAACCACGCCGAAGTAGTACACAAATTAGTACACGAAAATTGGGTGCGTTATCGATGCGGATTGTTTGCTGAGTCGCTTCCCTGTGCGCGGTACACCTCTCTTCAGCACTGAAGGAGGCATACCCTATGGCGTTAACCGATGCCGTCGCCCGGCAGGCCCGCACCACCGGCAAAGCCTATACCCTGAACGATAGCGATGGGCTGTCACTGTTCGTGACCGGTAAAGGCGCGAAGAAATGGCACTTCCGCTTTTCGTTGCAGGGTAAACAGCAGCGAATCTCGCTTGGTTCTTATCCCGCCTTCTCCCTGAAACAGGCGCGCCAGCAGCGCGACGAATTGCGTGCGCAGTTGGCTGCGGGTAACGATCCGCGCAGCTATCGCCAGCAATCCAAAGCCGCGGCGCAGAATACCTTTGACGCGGTATTCCGCCAGTGGCGCGACTTCAAGGCGCTGAGTCTGGAGAGCGGACGACAAAGCACGCTGTCGCAGATCGATCGCATCTTCGCTAAAGACGTGCTGCCGTCGCTGGGTGGTCTGCCGATTTTCGATGTAGAGCCGTCGCATATTCTGGAAGTGCTGCGCCGGATTGAGCGGCGGAGGGCATTTACCACCGCTGAGAAAGTAAGAACGTGGCTGAATCAGCTATTCCGCTATGCCAAAGTGGAAAAAGGCGTGCGCTACAATCCGGCCAGCGATCTGGATATTGTGGCCGCGCCCCGACCGCCGGTGACGCATAATCCCTTCTTGCGCATGGATGAGTTACCGTCTTTTTTGCGCAAGCTGCGCGACTACCACGGGCAGGAGACAACCCAACAGGGCTTACGCCTGCTGTTGTTGACCGGCGTGCGTACCGGCGAGTTGCGCCTTGCCGAACCTGACCAGTTCGATCTCAAACGCGGGCTGTGGATTATTCCGCCCGCATCGGTCAAACAGTTGCAGGTCAGGATGCGCCGGGAAGGTAACAGCGTTCCGGCTTATGTGGTGCCGCTGCCGCGACAGGCCATCGACATAGTGAAAGCGCTTTTAACGTTGCAGAAGCGACGACCTGCGCAAGGCTACCTGCTTCCCAACTGCAACAACCTGCAAAAGCGCATCAGCGAAAATACGCTTAACAGCGCGCTGAAACGTATGGGTTATGCAGACCGACTAACCGGTCACGGCATCCGGGCGACGATCTCGACGGCGCTTAACGAACCCGGCTACCCGAAAGAGTGGATCGAGGTGCAGCTATCCCATGCCGATCCTAATAAGATCCGGGCGGCCTATAACCATGCGGTTTACGTTGAGCAGCGGCGGATGATGATGCAGGAATGGGCCGACAGGTTGGATCGGTGGGAGGGTGGGGAAGCAGTGATGAAAACCGCTGTGCCGCGAGGTATCGGTGCGCTCGGTATCGCGGCAAGCAGCTGGATGCAGCTTGTGGAAGGCTCGCCGTTGTTACGTGAAATTATTTTGCGCTAAGCGGCTTATGTTTCGCCGGGATCTTGCCAATGATGCTGATGGGATCGATCGAGAGCAAACGGGCAAGGTGGACAAATTCGACGATGTCTAACCGGCGCTCTCCGTTTTCGACCTTGGCGATAAACGACTGAGGGCGATCCAGCGCCTGAGCCAGACTTTCCTGCGTGACCCCTTTCGCTATGCGCGCCTCGCGTAGCGCCTTGATAACGCGTTGATATTCATCGGAGTAAATGGAAGCCATCTGATCAATTCCGCTAGAAAGACCGGATTGACTATCAATGACGGATTGATTTATCCCAAAATAGGATTAACAGCATCGGCGGTTGGTCAGGGCTTATGTCTACTTAACTGTTTTTTATTCATTATTTTCTCTAAAACTGTGGCGGTATCGATGGATAGCAGGTGTGCGATACAGGCAAATTCCACAACATCCAGCCGGCGCTCACCACTTTCGACTTTGGCGATAAACGACTGCGGTCGGCCTAACGATTCGGCCAGACTTTGCTGGCTGATGCCTTTCCTGATTCTGGCTTCCCGAAGCGTTTTTATAACGCTTTGATATTCTTCTGAATAAATTGACGCCATTTCGTTAACCTTGACTGATATCCCAAAATCGAATATCAGTCATTTCACTAATTATCCCAAAACAGGATAATTAATGAAATTCGTTATGGAGAGGAGTTAGAGAGATGAATAAAAATGACTGGCATCCTGCTGATATCATTGCATCTTTGAGAAAGCAGGGAACAACTCTGGCTGCGGTTTCCAGAGAGGCGGGACTGGCCTCGTCCACGCTGGCGAATGCGTTGACGCGACACTGGCCGAAGGGTGAGCGCTTAATTGCTGATGCACTGAAAAAACAGCCGGAAGAGATCTGGCCTTCACGCTATCAGGATATCGGGCGCGGGCAGGGCGGAGAAGGGGAGAGGGATTGAAAACCCACCCGGTGAAAATTTACAAAATTTTTTTCATCCTGTTAGTGGATTTAGACGCTCCTTACTGGATTTCTATGGAATAGAAATCCAGTAAGGAGCCAACAAGCGTAGCGCGTTAGCCGCTTGATATACGGATTTTGGCGAGTAGATTGTCAGTGTCACATCGCTGCTGCACGCAGCACGCCACGTTGCCACGACCTTCAAGGCAACGCGCAGGCCCAGCCTGTGTGGTCGACGCCCAACCCGCCTCGCTACCGGTTTACGGGTGATCGCTGCGGCGATGGTAGCTACCTTATCCCAACGCCTTAGGGCTGCATCCTGTTTGTTCTGCCTTTCGCATACACATTGATGCGTACAACAACCTTTATAGCTGGCGCAACCGTCTGCGGCCTTTTACTGCCTCAGCGAATGCATCCATGAGGCAGCGGCGTCACTTCATACGGCGGAAAGCCGTTGCAAGTGACGCCGCGAACAATCTCTGCGCCAGCCCTCGCGCCATAGCGCTTTCCGGCGCGACCTGTCATCTGACGCACATTTTCTGCGTCAATTTTCATCGACCCACTTATCAGAGGAGGACTGAACCGATATCTGAGGCAGGCTTTCAGCCTGAGGGGATTACCCTGCTGATGCAGGCGGCTGCACCGAGTGCATAACCGATATCCCCGCCATACCTCAACCGCTGCCGCTCCGGCGCGCAGGTATTGTTCAGTGCGGCACGGTAACGGTAAATCCGTGTCGTAAATCGCCGTGCGCCGGAGAACAGAGGTTATCGATGATGGGGGGGATAGCATATGTCACGACTAAGCCGGGAAATGCAGACTCTGGCCCGACAGGCTGGCGGCAGCCATAAGACGGTACATGACCGACTAAAAATTGCAGAGCGGCTTGCCAGTCATCTGCTGTCTTTGAATATTTAGATCCGTGCGGTGCAGCATCTGAAAGCGAAACACATCGAATGTTATGTCGCTGAGCGACTAGAACAGGGAATTACTCTGCGAACGCTGCATAACGAGATGGCCGCAGTGCGAGTGATGCTGCGGACTGCCGAGCGGAACAAGCTGGCGGATGGGGAACGGCTGAGCAACAAGGCTCTAGGTCTGGGCGGCGCCAGTAGGGACGGCACGCGGAAAGCTATCACGCCGGAACGCTATCAGGCGGTGCTGGCAATCCTGCAACAGAAAGACGCTGGGCTGGCACTAACGCTACAACTGGCGAGAATGATGGGCCTACGTTCGCAGGAAGCGGTGCAGTGTTCGCAGTCGCTCAAGACATGGGCCACGGCGCTGGAGCGAGGCAACGAACACCTGACGGTGATATTCGGTACCAAAGGCGGACGACCCCGGCAAACGCGAGTTCTGGATCGGGAAGCGTTAACGCAGACAGTGAATCGGGCGCTGGTAGTTGCCGCTATTCATAACGGTCAGCTGATTGATAAACCGGATCTGAAAAGCGCCATCAATCGCTGGCGCTCACAAACGGCTCTGGCCGGACTAAAGGGGCAATATTCCCCGCACAGCTTGCGTTACGCATGGGCGCAGGATGCGATGCATTATTACCGGCAGCAGGGTTTCAGCAATCGGGAAGCCAGTGCGCTGGTATCGATGGATTTAGGGCATGGGGATGGGCGAGGGCGGTATGTGGGGCGAGTTTATGGTAAAGAGGTATAAGATTCTATCTCAATTTAGGTTGGCATATACGTTTGTGTTGTTGCCAGTTGGGGCTATAAATAGCTGCGAGTAATAATGCTACGCTACACCTGTCATTTTATGGCATATGACAGTTGCGTTAGAGCAACATTTGATAAGTTTGATGCCGCGCCATTTTACAGTGATAATCTCCTAATTTATTGTTTTTTAAGTATTAGATAAAAGTTGAATACTATTTGGTACAACTATTTATATAATGGATATGTGTAGGTGAGATGCTTAGATTAAATATTTTATCTTTAATTTTTATACTATCGATTTTCAATCGATTAATATATATTATTATAATCTGTTTTTGGCCGTAAATAAAATTCTTAAATATAAGTGAAGATAAATTATCATTTGTATTTTTCTAGGAGTGGACAGTGACTGAGGAAGAACTACTAAAAATCGTTATTGGAGTGGTATCTGCTTTCGCTGGTTGGATACTAGCACAGCTTACTAATAGTTTTAAATCCTTATCTCAAAGGAGGAAGGTACGGAGGCTTCTACTTGAGGAGCTTTCCGATATAGATAAGGAACTTGATAGACTTATTTTATTTTATACCCGCAATTTACAAATGTACGGTGCTCAATGTATTGGTAATAAATCGGCAGCAGGTTTATCGAATCCAATTTTTAAGTGCTACTATAAAGATGCTTTATTATCTCTTAATCAGAATCAGCGTATTTCTTATCAGATGATTCACTCTCTTGTTGATATGATAAATGTTGGAATATATGAATTGTGTGAATTATCATCAAATGCATACACTCAATATATTAATGGAGCCAATGAAAAAGAGATAAATAAGTTAAGTGATACTTGGGGAAAGAAAGTTAAAGCAGAATTTCTTAATTGTGCCGCCCTTAAATGGCAAGTTCGGTTTCATTTAATTCGTAAGGATAATCCCGCTTTGTCACTGTATACAGAGGATCATAGAGATTACCTACGCTATTTGAAAAGTGCTCAAGATAAAGCCAAGGAATATATCACCAATGGCAAAACTATAGATCCTTGTAAATTTGATGAGATTTATGACCCCATGTCCTTCTCGAATAATGCTGATCATAAATGATAATACTCTATTTGTAACGTAGTTCATTATATTAAACATTAATAATTTAATTGATGCGCAATGAGTTATATTACCTTCAAATCGCGTGCAACGACGAAGAGCTTATCAGGCGGCTATTTGATAGTGAAAAGCTCTAACGACTTGCCCCACACGCTTTCTAAGGGTATCGCGGTATTATGCGAAGTTATTTAAGTAATTTAATGAAAAATACTCGCCTTGCCAACTTCCCCAACCTAGTACACAATATAGCCAGTCAACCAACAAGGTGTACCAAAAACCTTCGTTGAATCAGCCGATTGAGCGAGAAATGACTATCTCGTTTCCCGCTCCAATTTCTTTTCTATAGATGTCCAATGATGTCTGTAGGTCTATGAAAAAAGAGCGAAAAGCTCTTTTTTTGTTTCCAAAGCAATCCATTGAAAACCACCCACGGCCAGCCTTTTTAAGGCCAGAATTGAGGCCAAAAAAACAGGGTGGCAACGCGTTGCGGATTGTTGCTGGGATCAAATAAAGGCAATGACAAGTATAGAGCCTGAGTCTCAACCTGGAGTTCTTGTCATGGCACTTTCCGATTTGATTATCCGGCAGTCTAAAGCCAACGGTAAAACCTTTCATCTTCCTGATTGCGATGGCCTCGGTCTGGTTGTTTCGCCGGTGGGCGGTAAGTCATGGCATTTCCGCTATTACTGGCTGGGTAAACAGAAGCGCCTCTCTCTGGGACGTTATCCTGCAATCGGCTTACGCAAAGCGCGCGCATTACGTGATGACGCTCGCGAGCTGTTGGCTAAAGGCATCAACCCCTGCACTGTTCGCAAACAAAAGCGGCAGGCCGCGCGTCTGGCCGCCGGACACAGCTTCAAAGCCGTCTATTCCCTTTGGCTTGACCACCGCAGACTCGAACTCAGAGAAGGGCGGCAAAGTACCCTGTCGCAAATCCAGCGTATTTTTTCTAAAGATGTGCTGCCCATTCTGGGCGAGCGTTCGATCTTTGAGATCCGTCGCTCTGACCTGCTGGAGATGATTGCCCGTATTGAACGGCGCAAGGCGCTGACCATCGCGGAAAAAGTGCGTACGTGGTTTAACCAGCTGTTTCGCTTTGCGCTGGTGAAAATCGAAGGGCTGGAAACTAACCCGGCGTCGGATCTGGACGTGGTGGCGGCCCCTAAGCCACCCGTCAGGCATAATCCCTATCTCGCTATCCACGAGCTGCCGTCATTACTCCGGAAGCTGAGCAACTACGCAGGCGATATGCAAACGCAGCTTGGCATCCGGTTGTTGCTATTGACCGGGGTTCGCACCGGAGAACTGCGGCTGGCAACGCCGGATCAGTTCGATCTGACGCGTGAGCTATGGATCATTCCGCCGGAGAATATAAAGCAGTTGCAGAATGCTATGCGCAGGCACGGCAAGCGTGCTCAGGCTATTCCGCCATACGTTGTGCTGTTACCCGCTCAGGCGCTCGACATTGTGCATCATCTGCTGGCGCAGATGAA
Organism: Brenneria goodwinii; assembly: GCF_002291445.1. Classification (NCBI taxonomy): domain Bacteria; kingdom Pseudomonadati; phylum Pseudomonadota; class Gammaproteobacteria; order Enterobacterales; family Pectobacteriaceae; genus Brenneria; species Brenneria goodwinii. Next base: position 4,870,241 of record NZ_CP014137.1, read on the forward strand.
ACCGGCTCAAAAATATTTGCTGACCCATCGTAGCGATTTAAATAAACGCATCAGCGAAAATACGCTTAATGGCGCGCTGCGCCGTATGGGGTATGCGGAACAACTAACCGGCCACGGTATTCGCGCCACCATCTCGACGGCGCTCAACGAAATCGGCTATCCCAAAATGTGGATTGAGGCGCAGCTTTCCCACGCCGACCCCAACAAAGTCAGCGCGGCCTACAATCATGCGCAGTATGCGGAACAGCGGCGGCGCATGATGCAGGAGTGGGCGGATAGGCTTGATCGCTGGGCGGCGAATGGAGCCGGTGAGGTTAATTATGGCGTTGCAAAAATCAGCGTACTTGAAAACACGCTGAAAGCGATGGCTGACGGTCGAATGCTGCCCGACGAGGGCATACTGTTTTTACGTGAGTTTATTTTGCAATGAGCGGGTTATCCCTTTGTCCACTGAACGACTTCACCGTCATATAGTTTCAGGATGATGTCTGCAAAGTCGTCGTCAAGGGTATAAAAATAGCTTTCGGGGACGTTAAGAACGCGGGCAAAGGCGCACATCGTCTCAAATGTCGGGCGATGTGTGCCGCTTTCATACTGGGAGACACGCGACCGCGCGGTGGCTTCTTCAATCCCAGCGAGTACCCCCAATTTTTCCTGCGTCATTTGGGCACGCAGGCGGGCAGCTTTAAGGCGAGCAGGTAACATAGTGACACCATCAATAATCAATATTGACGTCATGTTTAGCATTGCTTTACAGGCGAGTTGCTTAGAGTCCCTGAACAGAGTCGGCTTGAGATAAGAGAAAGATCAGAGGGAATGCGCTTTATATTGGCGATAAAGGTCGAGCAGCATGGCCGCAAATTTATCATCAAGGGTGTAGAAATAACCCTCCGGCACATGTAGCACCTTCGCAAAGGCGCACATCATTTCGAATGTCGGGCGATGTATCCCATTTTCATACTGCGAGACGCGTGACCGCGCGGTTTCCTCTTCAATACCTGCCAGCGTACCCAGTTTTTCCTGAGTAAGATGCGCGTTTAACCGTGCGGATTTAAGACGTCCGGGAAGCATGATCAACACCCTAGATAAGCTATTGACTTAGTGTTTAGCATTACTTAACATTGTAGTTGTTTAGAGATACTGAACATGGCGGATAAAATCATGGGGGAGAGGGTAATGGATGGTAATGACTGGCATCCGGCGGATATTATCGCTGGTTTGAGAAAACGTGGCACAACGCTGGCGGCGATCTCCAGAGAGGCGGGATTAGCGTCATCTACATTGGCAAATGCGCTGACGCGACACTGGCCGAAGGGCGAGCGCTTAATTGCCGAAGCGTTGAACAAACGGCCGGAAGAGATCTGGCCTTCCCGCTATCAGGGCATCAGCCGTGGTCAGGATTGGGAAGGGGAGCAGGATTGAAAACTTGAAGGGGCTTGAAGGCTGTTTATGACGTCGTCTGCTGGCAGCCGCGACTGGGATACCGTGAAATAGGGCAGAGTGCCTTTTCCCTTTTTCTGGCAGGTCCGTTGCCCCTTAATATCTATTCCCTTCGGCCATTTCCTGCCTTTTTGATCCAGAAGACCCTTTTTATCGTCCAAGATAGAGCGACACGATCTGTAATCTTTCATGCCCCAGTTCCCGACTAATGATTTGCCGCGCTTCACGGTCGATGGTTTGTTGTTCCTGCGTCAGGTGGTTATAGCCGGGGCCACTGGCGGCGGGTGCCAGCCAGCCGGTCAGGATTTCATAGCGCATCTGGGCGTAACGATGGCGTAAACCGTGCATGCCGCTGAGTCCGGCGTTTTTGCACTGACCGTCATACAGATGCCGCTGCTGGATATAGGTTTTCTGCGCCGGGATTAGCGAACCGGCTCCCGCCAGCGCGTGGGCTTCATCCAGCACGGCCCGTTGTTCTGGTGTGGTGATGGGGACGGTACGTGCTTTACCGCCTTTGGTCCATGTGCCTTTCAATGCGATATGGTCGCCCCGGTCGGCATAGCGGGGCTGGAACAGCAGGCACTCTTTTCGGCGTAGCCCAAAGGCAGCCTGCAAACGCAAGCTCATTTTTACCTGCGGATCGCGGATACGGTCGAGCCGATCGTTCAGCGTTTGGGCTTTATTCTGATTGGTGACATGGCGCCGTTTGGGAATGCCCAACTGGTCGTTGTCGGCGGGCAGCAGGCCCGGTTTGCCAATCTTCTCCGCCCACCAGCGCAGATGCGCCAGCCGGTTCTTTAGTGTGCCGGCGGACAAATCCTCTGATTGCCAGCGCGTCAGCAGGGTGTTGATATGCTTACCTTTAAGCGAAGTAGCGCGCATCTGGCGGAAACCGGATTCGCGCAACTGGCGGGCAATCAGCGTCAGAGACCGTTTCTGTCTGCCTGCGTGGTATGGCTACCGTCCCGGTTGCGTCGGCAAAGCTGGTTCAGCGTCCATGTCAGGTCATCCAAATCAGCCTCCTCTTTGTCGGTCTTTTTGCTACAGTTAATTCGCTTGTTCTGAGAGGAAATCGGGTTAGTGTAATTGCCAACTCGCCGCATTCACTGCGACAAGATCCCCGAAGGGCTGGGGCCAGACGCTCAGAACGTCTGTTGCCTCAGATTGAGGCATCCGACTTGTTTCCTGCTGGAAAGCCGGGCGGAGGGTATTGCCTGAAAAACGTGATAAAACCTCCTTTGTTGCAGATGGATGAAAAGAAAATGCGGGCCTGCGGCCGCTACGGATAAGAGACATTGATTAAATTGGGCCAGTAATACCCTGAGAGAAAAAAGGCTCAACCCGATTAAGGGGCGACGCTGGGAATGAGCCGGAAGCGTCTGGATGGCTCCATCCTGATCGGACAGACACTCGCAGGAGCCAATGCCTTTGGGATGGCCGGATGGGTACGGCCAGCGCAGCATATACGCTGTGCCATGTTTCCGGTGTTCAGACCCGCCGGAAGGTTGTTGCTGGGGCAGTATGCCGGAGCATCGTCACGCAGGCAGCAATGAATAGGGCGTTGATTGTTACTGAGTTGCATCAAGCCGTCACTGCGGTGGCAGTGACGGCTTGATGTTGGCGCAGATCGAATAAATGCTAAATGCAGGGGGGGACCGAGTTATCTGCTAACGTCGAGGGTGACGAAAGAACCGTAAGCATTGGATGTGAATCGGGCTTTGAGCATGATGTTCTTCTCAGATAGGCATAATTAGCATGTCAGAGATCGCTAAAAGTGAATGGTCCTGATTATTGGGATACTTACATACTGGCTCCCCCTGTCAGAATGCACTATGACTCCCCGTGGCATTTTCCGACGCCACAACGCCGCATACCAGTTTCGCTTTCATCCTTTCCGACATCGACCAACTCACCACCCGGATAGTTGTCGCCCTGAATTGAAAAAAGGTCTAGTTGTGTATGCTCTTCAGAAATGGACTACCCCAGAGACCGAGAATATTCTACTAAGAGGGAATAGGTGTACAGATATATGGGGTCAACACCACAGGATCACAGACGGCAGCCCCGTTCTGACGATACCACCTATTGTCCCGAATAAACATGGCGGTGGCTGACCTGCCGACGTATGGTTATCGCCGTGTGTGGGCGCTGCTGCGACAGGGAGATCATTGACTGGGCAGCGAGCACCGGAGGCTATGACAAAGAAACGGTGCAGGATGTCATGTTAGGTGCGGTGGAAAAACGCTTCGGAAGGCAGTTGCCAACAGAGTCGCTGGAATGGCTGACGGATAACGGTTCAGCCTACAGGGCTCATGAAACGCGGGTGTTCGCCCGGTTGCTGGGACTGGAGCCTTGCACGACAGCAGTGAGAAGCCCGGAAAGCAACGGCATAGCAGAAAGCTTCGTGAAGACGATAAAACGGGACTACATCAGCATCATGCCGAAACCGGACAGCGGTGATGAATCTGGCGGTGGCGTTCAGTCATTACAACGAACATCATCCGCATAGTGCACTGGGCTATCGCTCACCACGGGAATATATACGCAGGAAGTTATCGCAACCGTAAGAGAGCAAAAACGTCTGGATATATAGGGTCAAATCCACTGATGATTTTGGCGTAACACCTGTCAATCTACTAATATTAAAACCAGCTGTAACTTTAAGGAATTGCGCACGCACGCTTACTTATATTTCGATAAAACGATGTTTTTTATTGTAGCGATCTTACACTTTTATTTTGGTGATACATATAACTATATGAATAAATCGTCCGTCTTACTTCTTCTTTTGATTTTGCGCCTTGTTTCCTTCATCTGTTTGTTTCTCAATAAGTTTCGGCAATACAACACCATCTATCTCAATAAAAGCTAACGGAGACGGTCTAAACAATACCTTGCGTACACGTCGAAATAAGCTGTAAGTGATTTTGTTAATTTTCATGTAGTCCTCCATTAATTTGGTTTAATCATTAACAAATTCGCTGCGTGATGGTGAACTGACGACAGGCAACCAACTAAAAATCTTTATTTTCTAACTTGTATAAATATTAATAAAAATAAAAAAATTTCAAGCACAATAAATGCGTGTTGATATAACTATCTGTATTTAAAGGTAATGTTTTACTTATGTTACGACTATTTGATGATTTGCATTACAAAATACAATGGATGATGTAGCTAATATTGTTATTTTAAATTTACTCACATTCATTGTGACTAAATATCGATTGATATATTTAGTCTTATCCTTACTATACTATAGGAGATGGTCGATGTAGGTTTTCTTGCAATTACTTAATTTAATAGTGAGATTTTTATAAACTTTTGATTTTATCAAATTATTTATTGAGAGAGAATAAGCATGAATGTGGCCATCCAAATAATTGAGAGAGGCATTAATTTTGCTGCAAAAGCGGGATGGCCTTCTGAAATATTAAATTTTGGCACAAAAAGCTGTCATTTGAAGGTGTCAGATCGTCATATAGTACTCCAATTAGACAAGCCGGCTGATGAAGTGCCTCAAACTGAAGATGTACATATTTTATACTTGCCGCCTTCATGGAGGATTGCTTTTGAGTTTTTTCAATCAACATTGGCGTGTGTATCCGGCCATGCAACAATTCTGGCCCCCGTCGGCGGGTATAAGTCGCTACTGGAAATCGGTGCAATAGATGCAGTCGTTTTATCTCCGAGTAAAACATTTGATAGCAGTAACTGGACATTTTCTTTCGCATCGATTGGGCACACGCGATGCTGGATCATCAATCTTATTGCTCAATGCCCGACCATCCTTGATGAGAGAACTATGCTCAATACATTGGCCTCATCTGATCGACTAGTAATCCCCGCTAAGTGGTTAGGAATCCGAGATACAGCGACACTTTGTGAATTTGCACGCGATATGGGATGGGCAGATGCGTCCTATCCCTATGTCGTGGTACTAAATGAAACATTTTGCAGAAATAACAGTAATTCACAAGTCAATGTATGGTTGGCTGTTACTGATGCCGTAGTTTCTATGCAACTCGCGGAGCAGATCGGAGCCATAGTTTCTCCCACACTGCCACAGTCTCAGCGGTTTATACAACTCAACCAGGCTCTAAATTCAGGCTTACGAGGTCGATTATGAGAACAGACTTAATCAGCTCGTCTCCCTCATTGAGGATTGCTTTGGTAGGATTAGGAACAATCGGAAAAAGGTTAGTGGATGTTGTATCTCATATACCCGAATTTTCAGTGTCTGGTATCGCTGTTAGAAGTATATCGCCAGCGCTATCCCCGATGGTAGAGTCCGGAATCCCTATCTATTCGAGTACAAATGATTGTATATTTCCGGCTCAAATCCCCTGCGCTGGCAAATTAAGCGATCTACTTGAGAAAAGTGATTTTGTTCTTGACTGTACCTCAAGAGGAAATGGTGCCAAGCTCCAACAATGGTATGAACACGCAAATGTTAGAGTTATTTATCAAGGAGGAGAGTCCTCATCTTTAGCATCAGTTAACTACTGTTCAGGTATTGGCTTTAAAGAAGCTATATCCGCTCCATCTGTACGAGTCATGAGTTGCAATTCAACCGGTTTAATCCGAATAGCTCAAGCTCTAGATCGCTTAGGTACTGTAGAAACAATTAGAGCTGTATTAACTAGATCTGCTACTGACCCTGATAAGTATATGAAAGGGCAACCTAACGCCATAATATCCACATTTGGTGAATCACACCATGGCCAAGATATCAGAGTTATTTGGCCGAATTTAAATATCATTACACTCGCTTCCTATGCTCCTGTAAACTGTGGACACCTTGTCACTCTTTTCGCTAAATTTAGTGAGCCGATATCTTTAGATATAGCCATATCTACGCTTGAAAAAATGCCAAGAGTACGAGTCATTGATGGTTCTGGTTCACTCTTGGAATTACGTCGCATCAATAAATCCTCAACACGCTGTGATTGCAGCGATGTTGTGATCTGGCGCAAAGGCATCCATATTATTGGAAACGAAGTTCTTTTATCTGCTGGCATTCATATGGAGTCGATAGTTATCCCTGAAACTCTTGATGTTCTCTTTGCGATGAGCGGTCTCGAAAAAAAAATTGACCAAGCTAGGCATCGAACCGATCTGGCAATTTCTAACTATCTGTGATTATAGGAGTAACTATGCTTATTGCGTTAAGCGGACAATATAACTCCAGTTTGCAAACTAGACTTTCCGAAAAATTTTCGACAATAGATATTTCTACTGCTTTGGACACAAAATATGCCTCAGAAGTATCATTACTTGTAACACGTGGTGCATTGCATGTTGATCGAAATCTTTTGCAGAAACTGCCTAATCTAAAAAAAATAATTAAAGCAGGAGCTGGACTTGATACTATCGATCTTTCCGCGGCAAAAAAACGTGGCATCGAGGTAGTGGCAACTGGTGGTTCTACAGAAAGTGTTGCAGAGCTGGCTTTGGCGTTACTCTTTTCATGCCTACGCAATATCCCCATACTTAATGACGCTGTGCGCAGGGGAGATTGGGGACTGAAAAATGATTACATTGCGAGTTCTTTAGACTCGCGACGCATTGGAATTATTGGATTTGGGCGAATCGGTCAGGCCTTTTCAATAATGGTTCGTTCTCTTAACGCACCTGTTTTTGCCTGGGATCACTCCATTCAAAAAGAATCAAAAATTAATATTATGAGTAAGTTCAATATATCACCATGCACATCTTTAATTGAGCTTCTTCAGAAGTGCAATGTAATCTCTGTCCATTTACCATTGGGGAAAACAACCCGTTCACTAATTGGACTTAAGGAATTTTCTTCAATGCAACATGGAACCATTCTAATAAACACAGCGCGGGCTGCCATTGTAGAAAAGGATGCCCTGATTAATGCGCTTAGTAATGGTACATTGGATTCGGCAGGGTTGGATGTTCATTACAATGAGGGTGGAGAAGCCGAAAATGAATCCCTATTTTCTTTAAAAAATGTGGTGCTCACCCCACATGTTGGGGCTCAAAGCTATCAGTCACAGCAGGCTATCGCAGAAAGGATTTTGTCAGAAGTTACTAAATTCGCATCAATATATCCATATCCTTGTAACAAAAAATCATAGAAATAAAATCGAAAACATTCATTATTGAACAGATTTTTTTACTATTAAGGAGATTATCGTTATGACCCAATCCATTCGTCCACTTATTGCCGGAAACTGGAAAATGAATGGACTGAAATCTTCGTTAGAAGAATTACAAAATATTGTTGAAGCCTTTCCTGAAGTAGATAATATCGAATCATTAATTTGTTTACCGGCCACCCTGATTTCGCTCGCATCAGAGATTACAAGAGACACCCCAATACAAATAGGAGCACAGGATTGCGCGATCGAAAAATTTGGTGCTCATACCGGCGATATCTCTGCCGAAATGCTTAAAGATGCAGGAGCCAGCTACGTTATAGTGGGCCATTCAGAACGAAGAATAGACCACGGTGAGGCTAATAGCTTGATACATGCTAAAGCCAAAGCTGCCTGGCGAGGAGGATTAATCCCTATTATCTGCATTGGGGAAACACTCGCGGAGAGCAAAAAAGGAAGCACATTTGAAGTTCTTGCAAACCAAATTGAACAATCATTACCATCTGAAGCATCACCACTAAATACCGTAATTGCTTATGAACCGATTTGGGCTATTGGTACCGGAACAATACCAAAAGAGCAGGATGTTGCTATCATCCATTCATATATCCGTAGCTGCTTATCAGAAAAACTTGGTACAAAAGCGAACCAATTACGTATCATCTATGGTGGTTCAGTAACTCCGCTTAATGTTGTGAAATTTCTTAACACGACGAATGTTAATGGGGGGCTTGTAGGCCGAGCAGCCATGAAATCCGAAGATTATTTAGCTCTTTTAAATAATGCATTAAGCTAAGTTTAACTCCTTGTGAGAGATAATTATGAGGATGTTTGAAATATGAGTCTGCAAATAACAATGATTGTTCTGCTTGCAGCAATACTTAATGCTAGTTGGAATGCATTAGTCAAAGTTAGTGGTGATAAAATTGCCGTTATGGCAGTAATAACTCTATTGGGAAGTCTTTTTTCTACTTTTGTTTTACCATTTGTCCAGCTTCCAGCCCCTGACAGTTGGCCTCTCCTTACTCTTGCTATATTACTCCATACAACTTACCATTTTTGTTTACCGATAGCTTATAATTATGGTGATTTTGGGCAGGTTTATCCTATAGCACGCGGAGTCGCTCCGCTACTAGTGACTATCGGTTCCGTATTATTTGCTGGAGAAATACTTAATGGAGCACATCTTATAGGGGTTGTCGCATTAGCTTTCGGTATTATCATTCTTACATGGGCAAAAAAAAACGGTCAGGCCCAAAACCCTCGCTCCTTATTGTTCGCAATCGGAACTGGTATTTTCATTGCTTCCTACACGCTTGTCGATGGTATAGGTGCACGGCAATCAGGTTCAGCGCTAGGTTTCGCGGTCTGTTTGACAATAGGTAATGGTTTGCTTACCTTCCTTATTGCATTAATTGTAAAATACAAAGAAATTGTATTGGTGCTTCGTTCAAATTTTAAGTCTTCTTCAGTTGCGGGGGTGATGCAGGTCGGCGCTTATTGGATTGTTATTTGGGCAATGACACAAGCACCTCTAAGCATTGTATCCGCTTTACGTGAAACAAGCGTACTTTTTGCCGTTATTATTTCAACGTTTATTTTAAAAGAAGGCTTTGGTTTACTGCGTTTTATTTCTGCGGCATTAATCGTTTTTGGTATTTTTCTTAACATACGCTAGCCGTAGTGATTAACATTTAATCTTTTGTACAGTTTGTTTGCTTTTGATTTCATTATTATATTAACGCTGTCATAAGTAGATAGAGAGGTTTACATGAATCTTTTCGATCTCACTGGTCGTGTTGCGGTAGTAACTGGTGGAAACGGTGGCATCGGTCTTGGTATTGCCTTGGGTCTAGCCCAATCGGGAGCCACTGTTGTCATCGCTGGGCGCCAAAAGGATAAAAATAATAAAGCAGTCGCGATTCTTGCAAAAAACGGTGGAAATGCAATAGCAATTCAACTGGATATTAGCAATGAAAGAGCGTGTGAAATTATGTTCGAAACAATTGCTAATAAACTTGGTCATATTGATATTGTTGTTAACAATGCTGGTATTACCATACGTAAACCCCCCGAGACGTATACCCTTGAAGAATGGTACCAGGTTATAGATATTAATCTTACCGGTGCATTTCTATGTTCCAAACTCGCCTATCCGCACATGCTAAAATCTGGAGGGGGTAAAATTATTAATATTGGCTCAATGCTATCGATTTTCGGCATGCCACTTAGTGTTCCATATGGCGCTAGCAAAGGTGGAATTGTACAAATGGGCCGCTCGCTTGCAACGGCTTGGGCAAAAGACAACATACAAGTAAATTCAATTCTCCCTGGCTGGATAGAAACCGATATGGCAAAATCGTCGCGCGTTCAGGTAAAGGGATTGCATGAACACGTGCTTGATAGAACACCTGCTCATCGTTGGGGCATGCCGAGTGATTTGGCTGGTGCAGCAGTTTTTTTGGCAAGCAAGGCATCCGATTTTATTACAGGCACAGTTATTCCTGTCGATGGTGGGTACTCAATCAGTGGCTAAACAGTCAATCTCAAATAGCTGTTCCGAATAGAATATTACTGGAAACCAATCCCTTCCATATTCTGTATTCTGATAAATAGACAAACAAATAATAATTACTAATTTAAATAATCAGAGCCTGTTCATTGAGGAATGCAAATATTAATTGGGTAGGTGTTTATCGATGAAATATCCCAATTCTTTGTATGACATTTATTTTCTAAATAAAATACTTGATGATAGTTTCGTATCCGGGGATGCAACTTTAACTGAGTACTCTATAAATAGCACTATCCCGAAATAAAGTCATATATAGCGGATTTTAATTTTTTTTAAATTTTATCAATTATTGAATATTCTCGACAGGTAACATTGACATTCCAATAAACACGGTCACTTTAATTTATAAGAGTTACTAATGCCAATGCTATTTATATTATTTTGAATGGTTAACCTGTAAACTATAAATTTCCCCTGCATCTACAAATAATTACGTTTTTATTTTTTAATCCACTTTGGCCTGTAGAGTTTTAAGAACATACAACGTTCTAATTAATCGTTTGATCTATATATCTTTAATAAAGATATTTAAATTTAATATGTTTTCATTACAGTTTGGTTAAATGTTTATGACAAGACTACACATAGAAGAGGAATAAACATCATGATCAGAAAAGATATTATCCTGGAAGATACGACATTGCGTGATGGTGAACAAGCACCAGGTGTCGCCTTTTCAAAAGAAACTAAGCTGAAGATATTCAATAAGCTCCTGGACACAGGTGTGAAATGGATCGAACCTGGAATCGCTGCTATGGGGGGTGAAGAACTTGATACGCTTTGCGCCATACTTGAACGAAAGGATGAGGCCATTTTAGTAGGTTGGAATCGTGGAATACGTGGGGATATTGCAACGTCAATCGATCTTGGCTTTGAGGCTGTTCACATTGGATTACCTACTTCTGACATTCACCTGAAAAAAAGCGTAGGCAAGGATCGTAAATGGCTTATTCAAAAAGCTTCTGACCTTGTGAAATACGCTAAAGATCGAGGGGTATATGTCTCAATCAGCGCTGAAGATATTGGTCGTACCGATATCCCTTTCCTCCAGGAATATGCATCTGCTATTACCGAGGCAGGAGCAGATCGTTTAAGGCTGTCAGATACGATTGGCATCCTCTCTCCTGAAGAATATAGCCGACGTGTTGAAGCTGTGGGGAGGGTCTCCCAGATTGATCTTCAATGTCATTGCCATAATGATTTCGGATTAGCCGTTGCGAATACTATTGCTGGGTTGAAAGCGGGAGCTAAATATTTCCATGTCTGCGTGAATGCCATGGGCGAACGCGCTGGCATGCCTGATCTTGCACAGACATCGTTAGCTCTCAAACATCTGTATGGCCGGGATTTGAAACTCAAAACTGATAACTTGAAAGAACTTGCCGAGATCGTGGCTGAAGCGAGCCATCAACCTCTCCCCGCATGGCAGCCTATTGTGGGGGACAACGTTTTTGCCCATGAGTCTGGCATTCATGTTAACGGGATGCTGAAAGATACAGTCACCTTCGAGCCATTTGCTCCTGAAGAAGTTGGTAATATCCGTAAGTACGTAATTGGTAAACACTCCGGACGAGCGACATTGCGGAGCGTATTGGAGAACTTTGGCTACGCAATCGATGAAGACATGCTAGTTAAATGTCTCTCAGAGGTGAGAGCGAAAGCAATTTCTCAAGGAAAAGCGCTCACTCCTGGGCAGCTATGCGAGCTCTATAACACCCTGGCGCCGGCATCGGAGGTCACAAAATGACCCAGCCAACCCTTGCAGAACAGATAATAGCGGCACATGCTGGTTGTGATCGCGTCAATGAAGGCGAGTTAGTGACGGCCCAGGTGGATAGAGTCTACCTCCAGGACGGCAACTCGCCGACAATCCGAACTCTTTTCACAAAGTATGGTTTTGACGATGTCTTTGATCCGAGTCGCGTAGGGATCTTTTTTGACCATTCCGTGATCGCACCTGACAAACATATCGCAGCCAGACTACGGGAAGCTGAAAAGCTGGCTACACGACTGGGAGTAAGAGTTTTTCGTCCTGGCGAAGGAATCAGTCATGTGGTTGCTTTAGAAATAGGTTGGTATGAACCAGGTTCTATCGTTATTGGCTCAGACTCACACACTTGTACCGGCGGAGCCGCCCAATGCTTATCTCTCGGAATGGGGGCTTCCGATTGTGCTGCAGCTATGGTGACAGGGCAAACTTGGTTACGCGTTCCCGGAACAATTTGGGTTAACGTCAAAGGTCGTCCAGCGTCAGTGACCCGAGCCAGGGATGTTGTTCTTTATGTACTGGCAATAAATGGACAACATCCATTTTTATACAAGTCGGTAGAGTGGATAGGTTCATGGCTGGATGATTTAACGCTGGATTCTTGCGCATCCATCGCCAATCTGGCTGTCGAAATGGGCGCTAAATGCGCGTTTCTTCCACCGGGAAAAGGTCGGCCTGAGGGGATGAAACCAATATGTATGCCAGATGCAGAAGACCCTCGCGTCATTAGCATCGACATCAATGGTTTGCCGCCAATGATATCAAAACCCAACTCGCCCATGAATACGGTTCCGTTAGACCAATGTAAAGGCCTAAAGATCAACTATGTCTTTATTGGAACCTGCACAAATGGGCGTTTGGAAGATATTGCTGAAGCTGCTGCAGTTTTGAATGGAGCCAAAGTCCATCCAAACGTACAGTGTCTCGTAACTCCCGGCTCTCGCAAGGTTTACATAGAAGCAATGGAACGCGGCTATATCGAAAAACTTATGCGTGCTGGAGCGATCATCTCTCCTCCGGGTTGTAGCGCTTGTCTAGGCACACAAGGGAGTATTCCTGCCTTGTATCCTGAGATTTAGTTACCATGGTGACGAATAAATTTGGCGCAGTGTATGCGGCCTGACCCTGCCCGGGGTTTAAAGCCCGTACCTGAGCAACCGGCGCTACACTGAGCCGCTCATCTGAAACCCGAACAGTTGTCCGTATGTCATAACGTATTTGCAAGGATGGGTAATTATGAGTTTGCCGAATCCAATTTGTGTGGGAATCGATGTTTCCAAAGCCTCTCTCGATGTCGCTGCCAACAAAGAAGACATTGAACAATTCACCACCAGTAATGATGTTGATGGCTTTGACGCAATCTTTGCCAGATTGAAAGAGCACTCTGTTGCTTTAGTCCTGATGGAAGCCACCGGAGGACTGGAAGCAGCCATTGCCTGTTCTCTTCAAGACAAAGGTCTTGATGTGGTTGTCATCAATCCCAGACAGGCTCGCGACTTTGCCCGTGCAATGGGCTATCTGGCCAAGACTGACCGTATTGATGCCAAGGCGCTAGCCCAAATGGCTGAAGTGATTCACCGTCATCCGGAACGGAAGCGTTTTATTCGCGCCATCCCAGATGCAAAGCGTCAGGAGCTTATCGCTATGGTAGTGCGCAGACGCCAGTTGATTACGATGCTTGTCGCTGAGCGTAACCGCCTGCCTCTGTCGCACCCGCAGAGCAGAGAGAGTATCAATATCATCGTCAGAGCACTGAAAGATGAGTTAGCGCGCATTGACAAAGATATGGACAGACACATCCGGGAACACTTTAAAGAACTCGCCGACAAACTCTGCACTATTCAAGGGGTAGGCCTGATGACTGTCGCAGCCCTGCTGGCGGAGGTTCCCGAACTTGGGAAACTTTCACGGCGTAAAATCAGCGCGCTTGTCGGCGTGGCACCAGTTAACCGTGACTCTGGAACTCTACGAGGCCGACGAACCATCTTTGGTGGACGGGCCGGGGTTCGCACAGCTTTGTATATGGCTGCACTTGTAGCGACCTGCTTCAACCCGGTGATAAAGGCCTTTTACATGCGTCTGCTTGCAGCAGGAAAAGCTAAAAAAGTGGCACTGGTTGCCTGTATGCGCAAGCTGCTGACTATCCTGAACGCGATGCTCAGAAAGAACGAAGAATGGGATGAGTCGTATCATCACGTTGCTCCATAATTTTTACGTTCAAGACAGTTGCTCAGGTGACCGGGTACTTTCTACCATGAATCGTAATTTCCTTGGTCGCATGGGAAACGCAGAAGCCGAGATTTATTTGGCTTCCCCTTTGGTGGCCGCTCATACAGCCATCCGGGGGGAATTGCCCTTGTCGGAGGAGCTATCGATATGAATGAATATCACAAGCTGTGTGTACGGACCATGTCTCGCATTATTTCAACCGATGACATTATTCCGGGGCGTTATAAACATATGTATACGGACACAGATGAACTAGCAAAGCACGTTTTCGAGAATATATTCCCTGGACTTGCAGATACATTTGCGCCTGGTGATGTCATTTGCAGCACCGATACCTTCGGGATAGGAAGTTCTAGGGAACAGGCTGTCAGTTCTCTTATTTCAGCGGGTATTCATACGGTGATTGCTCCTAGATTCGGCAGAATATTCTTCCGAAATGCATGGAATTTGGGGCTGGTAGCTATTGAAATTGCGCGTCTTCCCATTACAGAAGGCGATCAAATCAGCATTGACCTTGACTCTGGTGAATTGCGCGGCGACTTCGGATTAACACGCTTTGCACCTCCCCCGAACAGGATGCTCGAAATGGTGAAGCAAGGCGGGCTGCTAGCCATGATTTCGAGGCAACTTGCGTCGCAAAGTTCCCTTAATGAAGGAGGAACCCCCCAATGAGTATAACTAATCGAATTCTTCCCGAAACGCGGCGTGGACGGCTGTATGACCTGTTAGCATCAGGCAAATTAGTCCGCGCTATTGAAGCTCATAGTGGTCTCTCCGCTCTCGTATGCAGCGAAACGATATCTGGCCGAGAATCAGAGGGATCACAATTCGACGCTCTCTGGCTATCAAGCCTAACAAGTTCAGCAGTGAGGGGATTGCCAGACATGGAGCTGTATGCATTAGAACGCCGGATCGAGCTCATCGACGAAATTCTACACGTAACCTCAAATCCACTGATCGTCGACGGTGACACCGGCGGAGAGGCAACCGCATTCGAGTATATGTGTACACGCCTTGAAGACATGGGAGTAAGTGCAGTAGTCATTGAAGACAAACAACATCCTAAGCGAAATAGTTTGTCATTGGAATCCGCACATGCCCTTGAAGACCCTACGATCTTCGGACGGAAAATCAGACGCGGCAGGGATGTTCTGCTGTCGGGCAATTTTATGATCTTTGCTCGCTTGGAAAGTTTGATAGCAGGAGAAAGTGTGAGTGATGCTCTAACCAGAGCTGAAATATATCTGGAGAACGGTGCCCATGGCGTGATGATTCACTCCAAAGATCCCTCTCCAGAGACCATCTTTGAATTTCTTGCCCGATTCAGATCCGCTGGTCACATGCAACCAGTCATTTGTGTACCCACTACCTACAATGGCGTTCATGCTCATGAACTGCAGAGCCGCGGAGCAAACATTGTTATACATGCCAATCATATGCTTCGTGCTGCACATTTCGCCATGCAGCGGGTGTGCCAGGCGATTCTCGATAACGACCGGTCTATGGAGGTTGATAGCCTCATAACACCGGTCAAGGATATCTTCCACAGCGTGGGATATGATGCAGCCCTTAAGCGTGACTTGAAACCAGAGCCGGATGAATAATCAGGGGGAATAACTATGGATATTCTTTTTCTCAGAGGGGATGGGATAGGACCAGAAATTTCTTCTGCGGCGCTATCAATATTAGAACGTGTTAACACTGAAGAAAATCTTCGACTTAATATCGAATCTCGCGATGCAGGCCTGTCAACTTTGCAACGACTAGGAAAAACGCTCCCGCTGGAAGTTTCTGAAGCTGCGGGAAAAGCTGATGGAATAGTTCTTGCTCCACTCTCTACGTTCCAATATCCCCCAAGGGAAAAAGGGGGTATCAATATTTCAGCAGAGTTTCGAACTGTTCTCAATCTCTATGCGAATATTCGCCCCTGTCGATTGCGTAGATCTTATGAAAATAAATCTGCAATCGACCTGATAATTGTACGCGAGAACACGGAAGGTTTTTATGCTTGCAGAACCATGTATGCAGGAACTGGCGAATTCATGCCTGATCCGTCGACCGCGTTTGCGCTACGGAAAGTCAGTGCTCAAGCTTCTCGCAAAATCGCAGTTGAAGCGTTCCAGTTAGCATCCGCACGCAACAGGGAACTCACGGTCGTACACAAAGCCAACGTTCTTAAGCTATCTGATGGCTTATTCCTGGATATTGTCCGTGAAACGGCAAAGGATTTCCCGAAGGTAAAAGTTACGGAACTATTAGTAGATGCTGTTGCTGCGCTTTTAGTCCGAGATCCATCGAAATTTGACGTATTACTGATGACCAACATGTTTGGCGATATATTGTCTAATGAGGCGGCAGAATTAGCTGGGGGCTTAGGCATGGCTCCATCGCTAAATATAGGAGTAGAGAGAGCAATGGCACAAGCGGCCCACGGTTCCGCACCAGATTTAGCTGGGCGTAATATAGCAAATCCATCAGGACTAATCCTTTCAGTTGCCATGTTGCTTGAATGGCTGTCAGTTCGTTCTAAGCGTGATGATCTTCATCGAGCGGCAACTGGTATGGTACATGCTGTTGATAAAACATTGGGTAATCCAGCAAATTGTACAGCAGACCAGGGAGGTCAATTAAATACATTTGAGTTTGCCGGAGCTGTGATTCAAAACTATCTGGCCGAATAATGCAAACAATGCCCTTTTGCCGAGTGTATTGAATTTTCTGAACTTTTTCTGTTTGCATAAGGAGTAGAGATATAGTTTGGAACAGTTTGTTACCTTTGAAAGGTATGTTTTTTTCTTAGTCAGGATTGCTGCAAAAATCTTTCCCAAAGTATGACATTACGATACAAACTCACCCGCTGCTTGCTGAAGCCAATTGCAAAATAAAGATGCATTGCGATTTTTTCGTTGACGACGTAGGGCAACGTATGTCTGGTCGCTTTCAATAAAACCGAATGGTGCGACGAGTCTACCCATTGCAATATCGTCAGAAACCAGTGGCCAGGGCGCAATGCATACTCCCAGTCCTGCAACAGCAGCCTCCAACATAAAATAGAAATGCTCGTATTCCATGGTACCTTGAGCATCCAGGCTCACCCCTGAACGCTCGCTCCAGTCTGCCCACGCGCTCAGTCTGGTGAAGGTATGTAACAGGACAGGGTTCGGTGTTTCTCCAATGCCTAAATTTATTGAGGGTGCATGAACCGGACCAAATTTTTCAGGAAATAACGGAATCACGTCCGCATCTTCAGGCCAGGGTTCCTTCCCAACGCGTATAGCAACATCGAAATTATCGCGTAAAAAATCCACTGGCGAATCAGAAGTACTTAAGCGGACATCAACCGTAGGATGATCAGTCCTGAAGCGATGAAGGCGCGGTATCAGCCATCGCATCGTCAACGTACCAAGGCAAGAAATATCCAAAGCCCCTTCTGCATTATCTGCATTTTTGGCGACTGAGCGCACCGCCCTGTCCATCTGGTCGAAAGCCGTTGTTAGTTCAGGCAAAAGCCTGCGCCCGGATTCAGTTAATTTTGGTGCGTTTTTACTCCCTTCAAAAAGACGAACGCCTAAAACCGATTCCAGATGTTGAATATGGCGACTTATCGCACTATGTGTTACATGCAGTTCTTCTGCAGCAAGTTTCATAAGGCCAAGACGGCCGGCCGCCTCAAAAGCACGGAGAGCATTTAACGAATGAAGACGTCGATACATTGTGATTTCCCTCACCGATGTGTTTCGAATGTCTTATTTCTAATATTCAAAGGCCGCGGCCACAAAACAACCCATTAATTTTAATTAAGTAAATTTCAAAACCACTGCAATCTATATTGCTATTGGACTATGAAAGCTTAATTTAACCCTGACAAAGCTGCTCGATAACATATATCCAGTAACAGCCACAGGTTAATGCGACCTTAACCTGAGTGAATTAATTTTACTATTTTGTTAAATATATAAATTTTTAACTATGCGACACTTATCACAAAACCATTCAAATTGATGTATAATTTTTCTTAATGAAACTGTCGCACTGAAGGCTTCTGCCGGCGTTTCAGTCACCTATACCAGCCGCTGCGCAAGACGCACAGTACCCGGGCCAGGCTTTTCACTGGGAGCTCCTCCTGATGCTGTTGCATAAAACCGTACTTCACCTCAGGCGTTTCGCGAAGTACGTGGCCGCCTTTTGGAGGATAGCCAGCTCCTCATCCCGCCCGGCGAGCTGACGTTTAAAACGGACATTTTCCGCGGCCAGTTGCTGCTCACGCTCAGAAGCGGAGCCCTGCTGACGTTGTTTACTGCGCCAGGCGTAGAGTTGAGAGTCATCCAGGCTGAGCTCACGGGGGGCTTTAGCCACGCCGATACGCTCAGCCAGCGGCAGCGCCTGCTGGCGAAACTCCAGGATATATTGATTACGGGATGTCTTCTTCACAGATTTTGCTTGCGTCATGGTTCACCCTGTTAACGATTTCACTCGCTTAACAGCGTGTCCACTATTCGTGGGTAGGATCACTTGATACCTGGCTGAAAGCGTTGCACAAAAAAAGTGAAAGGCAAGATCGCAGTCGCCATTGAACTTAAAAAAAGCCCAGTGGTTTTCGCGCTACAAAAATACCCGTTTATCACTGTTTTTCCTGTTCATGCGTTATCGCTTGCCCGCTACAGGCAGACCTTCTGGCCTAGTGGGACAAAAGACGACCCGCAGGATGCAGAACTGGCGCTGGAACTGATGTTACGTTATCCCAAAAAGATCAAAGTCATTGAACCCGACAATGCGGATATTAGATTACTTCAACAGCTAGTTGAACAGCGTCGACAACTGATTGAAGACAAAAGTCGTTTTGTGAACAGGCTAATCAACACTCTCAAACAATATTATCCTCAACTTCTGGAGTGGTTCTCACACCGGGGTAGCTTACTGTTGTGTGAACTGATTATAAGATGGCCCAGTCTGCAACAACTGAAACGCGCCAGGCGCGACACTATTCGCAACTTTCTTAATGCCAAGGTGGCCGCGCAACAGTCCTTACCGAGCAACGTGTTGCGAGTATCGATAATGCGATCCCGTTGACCACAGACCCGAGTGTTATAGGGGCTAATGCTTTGATGGCAACAGCACTGGCGACACAAATTAAAGTCGTGAGTGAAATCATCAAAACCTATGACGAACGAATCGAAACGCTGTTTGATACATTGCCAGATGCAGGGCTGTTTAAATCACTTCCGGGCATGGGGCCGTGTATGGGCCCACGTATGCTTGCTGCACTTGGCGATAACCGTGACCGTTTTAATAGCGCAGAAGAAATTCAAAACTACGCAGGTATAGCACAGGTAACAGAACGAAGTGGCCAGAAATCCTGGGTTCACTGGCGATGGCAATGCGCTAAGTTCGTCAGGCAGACCTTTGTTGAATGGGCTTCCAAGACGGTTAACTCATCATACTGTGCCAAACTGTATTATCAGAGCCTCAGAGAGAAGGGTAAATCTCACCAGTCTGCGATCCGGGCACTGGCGTTCAAATGGATCCGGATAATTTATAGCTGCTGGAAGAACAGAACCTGTTACGACGAAGCAAAATATTTACTGGCTCTCAAAGAACGAAGTTCACCCTTACTGAAGCCATAAAAAGCTTGTTGAATGACTCAGGGCGTGAAGCGGACATAAAATGCCAGTAAGTAAACTAAAACATTGTGGAGGTTATATTTATTTAGGTCGGAAGTTCCTTTTATTCTCAATTTTATGTTCTTTTACATTTTTATTCTCAAGTTTATGTTTGATATAATAATCTATCGGTATTATTGCAGTTTTTTTGTTTATATCTACTGCTAATACAAATGAATGGTTCAGTCCACCACTACCGGCGCTATCACTGTTATCCGCATCATCGCCACTTTTTTTACATTTTGTAAACAGTTCTGTGTATTCATTTAATTCATCAGCTGACATGCCATCCGAAAAAATCTCGCACGGATTTAATTTGATTTCGTTATGAATATCGAAATACTTCCTGATATTTATTGTTAATTTTTTCGCAATCTTGTCATACTCACCTCCAATAGCATAATGATATTTAAAACCTTCTTTGTCGACTAATGAAGATTTAGCCGCCTCGTATCCCTCCTTTCCATTTTTGTATTTAACGTATTCAGAAGAGAATTTTGACAGAGTCCTTTTAAATTCAATTATAAAAAAATGACTGTTATTACCAACTATCGCATCGCCAACTGACTCAGCGTTTCCATCGAAAGGTGCCAACAAATCCAACCCAAAATCGTCTTTTGCAGCTAAAACAAAATTATATTCAACTGTTTTTTCCCACCATTCTACTTCCGATGATTTATTTACTATGTAATAACCTCTATTAAGAAAAAATTGACATTATGTACACTACTTAATTAATGACTTGTTTGAAAGCTATATTCTTTCATCCCATTGTCTTTATGTGCACGAGTGGAAACTCATGCAACACCCACTCTTGGCACTAAACTGACGGTCAGATATAATTAGCCTCAGAATAACAATATGTAAGATTAAGTATGAGCCAGCACACCACTTAATGTTAACACCAAGCGATTTTGTCGTACTTTAATTACCACGCCTAAGCCGCCATCAAATGCCAAAATCTTCTCGAAACCGATCAATCTGATGCATCCGCTCATGCAGGATCGTCACGATACCGATGTCACCGTTTGATAGTCTGCGCCAGTAGACAACATGTCGCTCGTAGCGAAAGAAGAAACCTTCTACCCCAAATTCGGCGGGCACTGGCCGTGAAACGACCTCGTGGGTTTCTATCCTGGTAAATGCCTGAAACATGCCGGTAATGTAGCTATCCGCTTGCTCTGTACCCCATCGCTCGCGCGTGTAGCGGTAGATCTCGTCAAGGCGATAAGAGGCGGCCTCCTGTATGCGGACATTAGCCATAGGGTCAGGCCTTGTTGCGTGCGATGATATCTGCGGCGGTCAGGGAGACGTATGAAGATTCTGGTGCAGCAAAGGCATTAGTCAGTTCGGCCTTGAGTCGTGCGAATGCTTCCGCCTCTACCCGCTCTTTGTCCCGGCGGATCAGATCCCGGATGTACTCGCTGACGTTGTCGTAAGCGCCGTTTTCGCCTACGTTGGCGGCCACGAAGTCGCTCAGCGGCCCTTTGAGGCGAACGGTCATTGTCGTGGTTCGGGACATGGTGTGTACCTCATTGATGAATCACGTATTGAATATAAGCAAAAAATAATACAAAAACAACGTAGGACCATAAGTTATGAGGTGTAAATTATATGAATAAAAACTCATATTTTCATATGGTTATGAAACATTGGTGTATTGTGTTTGGCGAGGAGATAATATTAATCGGGAAGGGCGATTGAGCTTTGATGGCTGCCTAAAGGCGCTGTTAACTCGTTAACTTGACCAGTCCCCAAAACAAGGCTAATTTCAAGGCCTAACTGATACTGACTGTATCGAATTAGCGTTAATCAACTAAGACTTGGCGACTCAGCGCTTATCTCGTTTCCCGCTCCAATTTCTTCTCTATAGATGTCCACTGATGTCTGTAGGTCTATGATTCAACAAGGTAATCGCTCTGTTGCGCATCCGGCGAAATCCACTGAAAACCACCGTCAACCACGCCGAAGTAGTACACAAATTAGTACACGAAAATCGGGTGCGTTACGGATGCGGATTGTTTGCTGAGTCGCTTCCCTGTGCGCGGTACACCTCTCTTCAACCTTGAAGGAGGCATACCCTATGGCGTTAACCGATGCCGTCGCCCGGCAGGCCCGCACCACCGGCAAAGCCTATACCCTGAAACCGGCTTCGCGCAGCTGGTGGGCCATCAGCGTCAGCGACCGTTTTCTGTCTGCCTGCGTGGTATGGCTGCCGTCCCGGTTGCATCGGCAAAACTGGTTCAGCGTTCATGTCAGGTCATCCATAATCAGCCTTCTCTTTGTCGCTTTTTGGCTACAGTAAATTCACTTGTTCTGAGAGGAAATCGGGTTAGTGTCGTTGCCAGCTCGCCGCGTGGCTTGACCCCCAGAAGGCCACCTGTTTGTTTTCCGAACCAACGGCGTAGGCCGGGGCAAGGCAATAAGGGGCCTTCTGATATGTCGATAAAAATGTATTTCATCGACATCTCGGGAGTTGACGCATTGCCCGGCTATGGGCGAGGGGCTGCCTCCCCGGCACTGGCGGACGATGCCGGCGGATCGTCTCCGGTTCCGTTTGGCGTCGCTTTGTCGTCCGTTATAGCCGCGGCGATTCGACGTACGCCTTCTGTCACCCCGCGATCCAACAGACTCATCATCTCGGTGGTGGCCTGGGGCGCGACCTGTAACACCCCCCGCAGCGTGTGATAGGTATTCTCTAACGGGCGCAGGTAGCTGTCCACGCCGGTCGCACGCGGAAGCTGAGTCCGGTGCTGGGCCGCGATGTTGAACGCCGCGTTGGCAAGGCGATCCCCCGGTTCGATTTTCCCTTTGCGCGCCTTAATTTCCGTAGAAACGGCTTGATTGCTGTAAATGGAGGAAAGATAGGTAATTGGCGAGCTCATTCCGAGCAAAGCGTTTGTGGCACGTTGCCCGCTGCTGAGTGATGTCGAACTATTGGTTTTAGGCGTCAGGTCACCTAGGAGCGACCCCTGCACCGCCGACGCCATTTTGCTGTAGAAATTGCTGCGCACTCTATCTTGCCTGATGTCCAGGTTCTGCTTGATCTTGTCGCCGATGCTCGTCTGGGGTGTTTTCTGCGGCTCGAAGATGGCGAATTTACGTCCCTGAGGATCGGTGTAAGACGTATGAAGTTGCACTACTGATTTGATCGCGCCTGCCGCACCGGAACCCAGAGCGCCGAATCCTGAGAGAATATGCGGCGTCTTAAGATCCGCGACGCCGGCATCGTTAAGGCTTTGACGCAGCACCTGAACAGCGCTACGCGGGATAAAGGCCATCGAATCCCCTAATGCCAAAACGGTATCGCTGCGTAATTGTTTGTTGCTTACCCGTAAACGTTCCCGATCCGCCTGGGTCGCTTCCTCCGTCAGAGTGCGTGCCGATTTTTTCACCACCTCGCCGTACTTGCCTACCGCTGAGCGCAGGGGTTTGGGGACGATGGTATCGGCCTTGACGGGTTTAAGTCCAGGAACCCCCAACGCCTGTAGACCGTTTTCCAGAATCGGTTTCATCAGTCCGCCGATGGCTTCGTGGGCGAACCCGGTGACGCTGCCGGCCATCGCTGCTCTCCCCAGATAACCTAGCGCGTCGTTTCGGGTAATCTGGGTGCTAGCGGCGACGTTCATCCAGGATCGCGCTTCCCCCAGATGCAGGAATGTCTGAACGCCCTGAACGATAGCCGACCCCATAATGACCTTACCTTTTTCAGTCGCTTCCAGCGGTTTGGACAAGCGCTCCTGAACATCTTCCAGATTGAGGTGAGCTTGTATAGTCGCGAGGTGCTTAACCTTGGAATGCCCCTGATAGTCAATCTTTACGCCTTGCAGGAACGCCAGAGTCTGCTCATGAGCTTTCATTTCCGTTTGAATGGTCTTAATACGGTCATCCGAAGGCGCCGTCTCGGTAAGCTCATGTTCAAGCAGCGCCAGATTGGCCTTAACCTTGTTCTGGCTTGTTTCAAGTGCGTCGGGAACGCTCTTGAGCGCTTCTCGCGCCGCTGACGCCAGAGCCGTCTGGCTGCGGCGGACATCGGCGCGATCCATCTGGCTAAGGTTCTGTTCGCGCAACGCGGTATCGTGCAGTAGATGAGCATGTTCCAGGTAGTCGCCCAACTTTCCTGCATATTCAGCGAAAATCTGGGCGGTTTCCCGCACATCCGGGGGAGAATGCGGTTCACTGCGTGCCGCAATTTCGTTAAGCCGGTCGGCAACGCTGGGATCGGTCAGCCGCGGCGGCGGCGATATTCCCGGCAGATAAGCAGCCACATCATCGAAGCGTGCACCGGGGTTGGCTTCCAGCATCCCCCCTAGTAGGCGGGGAAGCGCGCCGTCAATCCGGGGCATGTCTGCGCTGCCGCGCTCCATCAGATCCAGCCGGTAATTATCAAAGAGTTCCTGATGGCGCTCCGGCAATTTCAATGGCTGATGTTGCGGCGCGTTGAAGGACGCAGCGCGTTCAAGCTGCTTGCTCAGCAGCGGAGGATTACTGGATAGTCGGATACTGACCGTTGATGTCGACGCAATGTCGGACGCTTTTGGCCGAGCGGGGAAGTCACCCAGGGTGAGCGGATGAGGCTGTATATCATTAATACGCATGTCATTGCTCCTCTCGTTAGGATTGACCATGCGTGGTGGCGATGGGCGCAAGGGCGGAACCTGTGGCGATGGACTCGCGCCATTGGTGAGCGAAGGCGGCGCAGGCGGAAAGCACGGACAACAGCGTGGCTGCGGAGGCTTGCCCAAGGCTGGCGGCGCCCATGAGCAGAATGTTTTCGGTCTTGGGATTGCGGGCCAACACCGCGCCGTAAGGCGCGTTGAAAAGGTGAAAATTCATGTCTAGCAGCGCGATGGACTGCTGTGCCGAATACTCATCGTGCAGTGGACCCAGATCGGCGTGGATCGCTATGTGGCCTGGCTCTGGCTGCGCGACATAAGGTAAGGAAAAATCGATACCATCGATCTCGAAATGGGGTCGTTCGTACAACACGCCGCAGCGGGGAATCTCTGCAAGGTCGCAGAAATCATCTATCAAGGCCCGATAGGCTTCCAGACTCATCTTTATATCTTCCTGTAATGCATGCTAAGGAAACCGTCATACTGCAAGTTGCAGCAAGGCGGCGGTGCGAATTGTTTAGGGCGTAGATACTGAAACCCTTGGTTCACGATCAAAAGAGAAGACCTGAAAGGGCCAAGCGTTTATCTTTCGCCGATCATTGTGTCGTTGTGAAACAAAAGTGAGTTCCATTAATAATAAAAATTATTTGTGACAACGCCTTCTTCGCGGCAGCATATCGGTAAAGGGATAAAGTGAGTTCGCGCACGCCAGCGTCCGGTTGGTGAAGCCACCCAGTTCGGCAAGTTAGTTATGGTTTTTTTATTTTGTTGTTATTGGTTGATGAATGTCGCTAATGGCTTGTCGATCAAATAGAAAATAATAGCGAGGACCATTAAATGGTTTAATGCGGTATTATTTGTGTCGGTATTATATTTGGTAAAATAATTTAGAATTATTGTTACATTGCCAATTGCAGTGTGTTGACTTCCCTCGCTTATCGCCTTCTTGCCGTTTGAAATATATTGGATGAGGTACATTGACTAGCAAAATATCTTTAAGGAAATTACTAATCACAACAATAATTTTGGCTGAAATTATATTTCATAAAATGAACTCCGCTCTATTTCGGCTTCAGTGAGCCATGCTCTAAATAAAGGCAAACCGTGAAATAAGGACCGTCGTCAGAATCCCACTTCAACGCTGACCGCTTTCACGGCCAATGGCATCAGAGATAAAAAAGGGAAAATAAGGTAACGACATATCATAAGTCATCCGTTGACTAACCAGATCAGGCGCCAAGACATGCTTCACAGCGATGCAGCAATGCCGCCGTTGTCTATGTTCGCTGATGGATTGGGTGCTTAAAAAATGTGGCGCGCCAGTGGCAGCATTGTCAGCGCTTGAAGCTCTTCTGCGGTGACGGTCGGCGAGTGGGTAAGAAAAGCTTGAATAAAGGCTGACTCATACAGACCGCGCTAATCTGCTGTGGGCTCCACTTCCAGTCCAGCCCCATCTCAACGTAAAACACGGTGTCCGGGTAGAGGAACCGCTTCGCCGCCGCCAGTCGTCGGGCATCACTCATCTGCTGCTTCCTTTAGAACTTTTTTCGATAATATTTTTGAAACCCCGGTTTTACAAACTTAGATTAGCAACCTAATGATTTTGGATTTTTACTAGGATCTTTTAACCCATTTCTTACTGATATCAAACTAAATTTATTAGTGGCGATGTTTTTCCTGCTTTCCTTAAGTAAAAATTTTTTTTGCTTCGCCTTGCATCTCGCCTTGTTTGTGCTAAAAAAAATAGATAGACAACATAAATACTTACCAATACTCCACAGCTATGAATTATTGGTAAAGTAAAAAATTAAAAGTAAAAAATAATAAGAATTCCCTATAAATATATATAGGGAGTGATTTAACAGTCCACTGTTGAATCTTATTCAATACTTATTTGGCCCCTCTAAAGAAAGACACTTGTCATTCGCCAGGAAGATGTTTTTCGAGAATGATTTCTGCTGATGTATTTTCATGATGGATTAATTGTGGTTCACAGTTAATCCATTGTGTGGGCTGTTTTTTGCCAAAAATATATCATATCCGCATTAAATCATCCTCTTCCATCGTTCAAGTATTTATCAATACTCAACTGGGAGTGAAAGTTAAATGAATAATCTCTCTATTACCGCGAAGGAAAGCGGTGTTACCTCTGTGGTTAATGCTTCTTCTGGGGAACTTTATTTATCTTCTCCTTCCATTGTGAAATTGCAGGCTAGTCGGCAAGACATTGCTTCAATGACTCGCTCTGGCAATGATTTGATCGTGTCATTGCACTCTGGTGAAAAAGTCGTTTTAAAAAACTTTTATAACGCCGGAGAGCAAGGAATCAGCGAATTAGTGTTGGAAGAAAGTGATGGTACTCTCTGGTGGATAAAAAACCCCGCAAATCAACCGCAGTTTGAATCTATTTTCAGTATCGATGAGATTATGGGCGGAGCCGAAAGCGTGGAATCTGCTGCCGGCGGCTGGCCGTACGGGCTGGTCGGACTGGCAGGTGCTGCCGGAGTGGGAGGTATTATCGCTATAGCGTCTGACGACGGCAAGAACGATGACAACAGACTAGCAATCCGTACACCCGACGCACCGACGACCAGAATTAGTGAAGACGGCACCACTATTAGTGGTGAAGCGCAGCCGGGTCACGCCATTAAAGTGACGCTGCCGGATGGTTCCACTCTTGAAACCGTAGCCGATACGGACGGTTCTTGGGAAATCAAGCTTGATGAACCGCTGGCCAACGGCGAAGCCGTAACGGTGACTGTTACGGATGCAGCGGGAAATGTGTCTGCGCCGGTGACGGCGACCGCCCCGGATCTCACTTCCCCGGTAGCGCCAGCCGATTTGCAGGTAGCGGAAGATGGGACTTTTGTCAGCGGCAGCGCGGAAGCGGGCAGTACCGTCACCATCACTGATACCGCTGGCAACGTATTAGGCAGCGTAACTGTGGGTGAAGATGGCAGTTTTAACGTGCCGCTGTCGCCCGCGTTAACCAACGGCGAAGCCGTAACGGTGACTGTTACGGATGCGGCGGGGAATGTGTCTGCACCGGTGACGGCGACCGCCCCGGATCTATCGATACCGGATACCACCGCGCCGGACGCGCCGGTGGCGGCTATCAGTGAGGACGGGCTGACGGTGAGCGGCACCGCCGAGCCGGGCAGTACGGTCACCGTCACCCTGCCGGATAGTACTACCCTGACAACCACCGCGGATGCGTTTGGCGTGTACAGCACCGAGCTATCGTCTGCATTGACCAACGGAGAAGCCGTGACGGTGACCGCCACGGATGCGGCGGGGAATGTGTCGGCGCCGACCACGGCGACGGCACCGGATCTGACCGCACCATCAGCCCCAGCCGATTTGCAGGTAGCCGCAGATGGGACTTCTGTCAGCGGCAGCGCGGAGGCGGGGAGTACCGTCACCATTACCGATGCTGACGGCAATGTACTAGGCAGCGTGACTGTGGGTGAGGATGGCAGTTTTAGCGTACCGCTGTCGCCCGCATTGACCAACGGCGAAGCTGTGACGATCAGCGCGACGGATGCAGCGGGAAATGTGTCTGCGCCGGTGACGGTCACCGCGCCGGATACGTCGATACCGGATACCACCGCGCCGGATGCGCCGGTTGCGACTGTTAGTGAGGATGGGCTGACGGTGAGCGGCACCGCCGAGCCGGGCAGCACGGTCACCGTCACCCTGCCGGATAGTACTACCCTGACAACCACCGCGGATGCGTTTGGCGTGTACAGCATCGAGCTATCGTCTGCATTGACCAACGGCGAGGCTGTGACGGTGACTGCCACGGATGCGGCGGGGAATGTGTCGGCGCCGACCATGGCGACGGCCCCGGATCTGACCGCGCCGTCAGCCCCAGCCGATTTGCAGGTAGCGGAAGATGGCACATCGGTAAGCGGAACCGCGGAAGCGGGCAGTACTGTCACCATTACCGATCCTGCTGGCAACGTATTAGGCAGCGTGACCGTTGGTGACGATGGCAGCTTTAGCGTGCCGCTGTCGCCCGCGTTAACCAACGGTGAAGAAATTAGCGCGGTAGCCAGCGACGCCGCGGGTAATAACTCCGCGCCGGTCTCTGTCGCGGCCCCGGATCTGACCGCGCCAGCAGCGCCAGCCGATCTGTTGGTGGCGGAAGACGGCGCATCGGTAAGCGGCAGTGCGGAAGCGGGGAGTACCGTCACCCTTACCGATGCTGACGGCAATGTATTAGGCAGTGTGACTGCCGGTGAAGACGGCAGCTTTAGCATACCGTTGTCGCCTGCGCTGACCAACGGCGAAGCTGTGACGATCAGCGCGACGGATGCAGCGGGAAATGTGTCTGCGCCGGTGACGGTCACGGCACCGGATACGTCGATACCGGATACCACCGCGCCGGACGCGCCGGTGGCAGCTATCAGTGAGGACGGGCTGACAGTCAGCGGCACCGCTGAGCCAGGCAGCATGGTCACCATTACCCTGCCGGACGGCACCATCCTGACAGCTACGACGGATGCCTTTGGCGTGTACAGCACCGAGCTATCGCCCGCATTGACCAACGGTGAAGCCGTAACGGTCACCGCCACAGACGCGGCGGGGAATGTATCGGCGCCGACCACGGCGACCGCACCGGATCTGACCGCCCCGACAGCCCCAGCCGACCTGCTGATAGCCGCAGATGGGACTTCTGTCAGCGGTAGCGCAGAAGCGGGCAGTACCGTCACCCTTACTGATGCTGACGGCAACGTATTAGGCAGCGTCACTGCCGGTGAGGACGGCAGCTTTAGCGTGCCGCTGTCGCCCGCGTTGACCAACGGCGAGGAAATTAACGTAGTAGCCAGCGACGCGGCGGGTAATGCCTCCGCGCCGGTCTCTGTCGCGGCCCCGGATCTGACCGCCCCACCAGCGCCAGCCGATCTGCTAATAGCCGCAGATGGGATTTCTGTCAGCGGCACGACTGAGCCGAGCAGCACGGTCACTATTACCGATGCTGACGGCAACGTATTAGGCAGCGTGACCGTGGGTGAGGACGGCAGCTTTAGCATACCGTTGTCGCCTGTGCTGACCAATGGTGAAGAAATTAGCGCGGTAGCCAGCGACGCGGCGGGTAATGCCTCCGCGCCGGTCTCTGTGGTGGCACCGGATAGCACGGCGCCGGACGCCCCGGTTGCGGCTATCAGTGACGATGGCACGACAGTGAACGGAACTGCGGAAGCGGGCAGCATCGTCACCCTTACCGATGCTGACGGCAACGTATTAGGCAGCGTCACTGTCGGTGAGGACGGCAGTTTTAGCGTGCCGCTGTCGCCTGCACTGATCAACGGTGAAACCCTCACCGCCATTGCTACTGATGCCGCCGATAATGCCTCCACGCCGGTCTCTGTGGCGGCACCGGATAGCACGGCGCCGGACGCCCCGGTTGCGGCTATCAGTGACGGTGGCACGACAGTGAACGGGACGGCGGAAGCGGGCAGCCTCGTGACGGTAACACTGCCGGATAATAGTACGCAGACCACGACAGCCGCGGCCAATGGCACCTGGAGTATTACGCTTCCGGAGGCGTTAACCGCTGGAGAACAGCTGACGGCGACCGCTACGGACGAAGCGGGGAATGTGTCTGCACCGGTGACGGTCACGGCGCCGGATACGTCGATACCGGATACCACCGCGCCGGACGCGCCGGTGGCAGCTATCAGTGAGGACGGGCTGACAGTCAGCGGCACCGCTGAGCCAGGCAGCATGGTCACCATTACCCTGCCGGACGGCACCATCCTGACAGCTACGACGGATGCCTTTGGCGTGTACAGCACCGAGCTATCGCCCGCATTGACCAACGGTGAAGCCGTAACGGTCACCGCCACAGACGCGGCGGGGAATGTATCGGCGCCGACCACGGCGACCGCACCGGATCTGACCGCCCCGACAGCCCCAGCCGACCTGCTGATAGCCGCAGATGGGACTTCTGTCAGCGGTAGCGCAGAAGCGGGCAGTACCGTCACCCTTACTGATGCTGACGGCAACGTATTAGGCAGCGTCACTGCCGGTGAGGACGGCAGCTTTAGCGTGCCGCTGTCGCCCGCGTTGACCAACGGCGAGGAAATTAACGTAGTAGCCAGCGACGCGGCGGGTAATGCCTCCGCGCCGGTCTCTGTCGCGGCCCCGGATCTCACTGCCCCGGCGGCTCCAGCCGATCTGCTAATAGCCGCAGATGGGATTTCTGTCAGCGGCACGACTGAGCCGAGCAGCACGGTCACTATTACCGATGCTGACGGCAACGTATTAGGCAGCGTGACCGTGGGTGAGGACGGCAGCTTTAGCATACCGTTGTCGCCTGTGCTGACCAATGGTGAAGAAATTAGCGCGGTAGCCAGCGACGCGGCGGGTAATGCCTCCGCGCCGGTCTCTGTGGTGGCACCGGATAGCACGGCGCCGGACGCCCCGGTTGCGGCTATCAGTGACGATGGCACGACAGTGAACGGAACTGCGGAAGCGGGCAGCATCGTCACCCTTACCGATGCTGACGGCAACGTATTAGGCAGCGTCACTGTCGGTGAGGACGGCAGTTTTAGCGTGCCGCTGTCGCCTGCACTGATCAACGGTGAAACCCTCACCGCCATTGCTACTGATGCCGCCGATAATGCCTCCACGCCGGTCTCTGTGGCGGCACCGGATAGCACGGCGCCGGACGCCCCGGTTGCGGCTATCAGTGACGGTGGCACGACAGTGAACGGGACGGCGGAAGCGGGCAGCCTCGTGACGGTAACACTGCCGGATAATAGTACGCAGACCACGACAGCCGCGGCCAATGGCACCTGGAGTATTACGCTTCCGGAGGCGTTAACCGCTGGAGAACAGCTGACGGCGACCGCTACGGACGAAGCGGGGAATGTGTCTGCACCGGTGACGGTCACGGCGCCGGATACGTCGATACCGGATACCACCGCGCCGGACGCGCCGGTGGCAGCTATCAGTGAGGATGGGCTGACGGTGAGCGGCACCGCCGAGCCGGGCAGCACGGTCACCGTCACCCTGCCGGATAGTACTACCCTGACAACCACCGCGGATGCGTTTGGCGTGTACAGCATCGAGCTATCGTCTGCATTGACCAACGGCGAGGCTGTGACGGTGACTGCCACGGATGCGGCGGGGAATGTATCGGCGCCGACCACGGCGACGGCACCGGATCTGACCGCGCCGTCAGCCCCAGCCGATTTGCAGGTAGCGGAAGATGGCACATCGGTAAGCGGAACCGCGGAAGCGGGGAGTACCGTCACCCTTACCGATGCTGACGGCAACGTATTAGGCAGCGTGACTGCCGGTGAAGACGGCAGCTTCAACGTGCCGCTGTCGCCTGCGTTGACCAACGGTGAGGAAATTAGCGCGGTAGCCAGCGATGCAGCGGGTAATAACTCTGCGCCGGTCTCTGTGGCGGCCCCGGATCTCACTGCCCCGGCGGCTCCAGCCGACCTGCAGATAGCCGCAGACGGGACTTCTGTCAGCGGCAGCGCAGAAGCAGGCAGTACCGTCACTATTACCGATGCTGACGGCAATGTATTAGGCAGTGTCACTGCCGGTGAAGACGGTAGCTTCAACGTGCAGCTGTCGCCCGCATTGACCAATGGTGAGGAAATTAGCGCGGTAACCAGCGACGCCGCGGGTAATAACTCCGCGCCGGTCTCTGTCGCAGCACCGGATCTGACCGCCCCGACTGCCCCAGCTGATCTGTTAGTAGCCGAAGACGGCACATCGGTAAGCGGCAGTGCGGAAGCGGGGAGTACCGTCACTATTACCGATGCTGACGGCAATGTATTAGGCAGTGTCACTGCCGGTGAGGACGGCAGCTTTAGCGTACCGCTGTCACCCTCGTTGACCAACGGTGAGGAAGTTAGCGCGGTAGCCAGCGACGTCGCCGGTAATGCCTCCGCGCCGGTCTCTGTCGCGGCACCGGATCTGACCGCCCCGACAGCCCCAGCCGATCTGTTGGTAGCCGAAGACGGCACATCGGTAAGCGGCAGCGCGGAAGCAGGGAGTACCGTCACCATTACCGATGCTGACGGCAATGTACTAGGCAGCGTGACTGTGGGTGAGGACGGCAGCTTTAGCGTGCCGCTGTCGCCCGCGTTAACCAACGGTGAGGAAATTAGCGCGGTAGCCAGCGACACCGCAGGCAATAACTCCGCGCCGGTCTCTGTCGCGGCCCCGGATAGCACTCCCCCGGACGCCCCGGTTGCGGCTATCAGTGACGATGGCACGACAGTGAACGGGACGGCGGAAGCGGGGAGCCTCATCACGGTGACGTTGCCGGATAACAGTACGCAGACCACAACGGCCGCGGCCAATGGCGCCTGGAGTATCACACTGCCGGAGGCGTTAACCGCCGGAGAACAGTTGACGGCGACCGCCACGGACGAAGCGGGGAATGTGTCTGCGCCGGTGACGGTCACGGCACCGGATACGTCGATACCGGATACCACCGCGCCGGACGCGCCGGTGGCGGTTATCAGTGAGGACGGACTAACGATGAGCGGCACCGCTGAACCGGGCAGTACGGTTACCGTCACGCTGCCGGGCAGCTTTACCCTGACAGATATCGCGGATGACGTTGGCGGTTATAGCGTTGGACTGCCGGTGGCGCTGACCAACGGAGAAGCCGTAACGGTGACTGCCACGGATGCTGCGGGGAATGTGTCTGCGCCGACCACCGCGATCGCACTTGATACCACTGCGCCATCCGCGCCCGCCCAGTTGCTGGTGGCGGAAGATGGTTCGTCCGTCAGCGGTACTGCGGAAGCGGGCGGCACGGTCACCATTACCGATGCCGCAGGCAATGTGCTGGGCAGTGTAACGGCGGATAACGATGGTCACTTCACCGTACCGTTGTCACCGGCTCTGACTAACGGTGAACAAATTAGCGCGGTAGCCAGCGACGCCGCGGGTAATAACTCCGCGCCGGTCTCTGTGGCGGCACCGGATCTGACCGCCCCGGCGGCTCCGGCCGACCTGCTGATAGCCGCAGATGGGACTTCTGTCAGCGGCAGCGCAGAAGCGGGCAGTACCGTCACCCTTACCGATGCTGACGGCAACGTATTAGGCAGCGTAACCGTGGGTGACGATGGCAACTTTAGCGTGCCGCTCACGCCTGCGCTGACCAACGGCGAGGAAATTAGCGCGGTAGCCAGCGACACCGCCGGTAATGCCTCCGCGCCGGTCTCTGTCGCAGCCCCGGATCTGACCGCGCCGTCAGCCCCAGCCGACCTGCTGGTAGCCGAAGATGGCGCATCGGTAAGCGGCAGTGCAGAAGCGGGCAGTACCGTCACCCTTACTGATGCTGACGGCAACGTATTAGGCAGCGTCACTGCCGGTGAAGACGGCAGCTTTAGCGTGCCGCTGTCGCCTGCACTGATCAACGGTGAAACCCTCACCGCCATTGCTACTGATACCGCCGATAATGCCTCTACGCCAGTCACCGTCGCGGCGCCAGATAACACGCCCCCGGACGCCCCGGTTGCGGCTATCAGTGACGATGGCACGACAGTGAACGGGACGGCGGAAGCGGGCAGCCTCGTGACGGTAACGCTGCCGGATAACAGTACGCAGACCACGACAGCCGCGGCCAATGGCACCTGGAGTATTACGCTGCCGGAGGCGTTAACCGCCGGAGAGCAGTTGACGGCGACCGCTACGGATGGAGCGGGGAATGTGTCTGCACCGGTGACGGTCACGGCGCCGGATACGTCGATACCGGATACCACCGCGCCGGACGCGCCGGTGGCAGCTATCAGTGAGGATGGGCTGACGGTGAGCGGCACCGCCGAGCCGGGCAGCACGGTCACCGTCACCCTGCCGGATAGTACTACCCTGACAACCACCGCGGATGCGTTTGGCGTGTACAGCATCGAGCTATCGTCTGCATTGACCAACGGCGAGGCTGTGACGGTGACTGCCACGGATGCGGCGGGGAATGTATCGGCGCCGACCACGGCGACCGCCCCGGATCTGACCGCGCCGTCAGCCCCAGCCGATTTGCAGGTAGCGGAAGATGGCACATCGGTAAGCGGAACCGCGGAAGCGGGGAGTACCGTCACCCTTACCGATGCTGACGGCAACGTATTAGGCAGCGTGACTGCCGGTGAAGATGGCAGCTTCAACGTGCCACTCACGCCTGCGCTGACCAACGGCGAGGAAATTAGCGCGGTAGCCAGCGACGCGGCGGGTAATGCCTCCGCGCCGGTCTCTGTCGCGGCACCGGATCTCACCGCCCCGGATGCGCCGGTGGCGGCTATCAGTGACGATGGCATGACAGTGAGCGGCACCGCGGAGGCGGGCAGTCTCGTCACGGTAACGTTGCCGGATAACAGTACGCAGACCACAACAGCCGCGGCCAATGGCACCTGGAGTATTACGCTGCCGGAGGCGTTAACCGCCGGAGAACAGTTGACGGCGACCGCCACGGACGAAGCGGGGAATGTGTCTGCGCCGGTGACGGTCACGGCACCGGATACGTCGATACCGGATACCACCGCGCCGGACGCGCCGGTGGCGGCTATCAGTGAGGACGGACTGACTGTCAGCGGCACGGCTGAGCCAGGCAGTGCGGTTACCGTCACTTTGCCGAACAATGCCACCCTGACAATCACTGCGGATGCGTTTGGCGTATATAGCATTGGGCTGCCGGTGGCGTTGACCAACGGTGAAGCCGTAACGGTGACTGCCGCGGATGCGGCGGGGAATGTGTCGGCGCCGACCATGGCGACCGCCCCGGATCTGACCGCCCCGACAGCTCCAGCCGACCTGCAGATAGCCGCAGACGGGACTTCTGTCAGCGGCAGCGCGGAAGCAGGCAGTACCGTCACCATTACCGATGCTGACGGCAATGTATTAGGCAGTGTCACTGCCGGTGAAGACGGTAGCTTCAACGTGCCGCTGTCGCCCGCATTGACCAATGGTGAGGAAATTAGCGCGGTAACCAGCGACGCCGCGGGTAATAACTCCGCGCCGGTCTCTGTGGCGGCACCGGATCTGACCGCCCCGGCGGCTCCGGCCGACCTGCTGATAGCCGCAGATGGGACTTCTGTCAGCGGCAGCGCAGAAGCGGGGAGTACCGTCACCATCACTGATGCTGACGGCAATGTATTGGGCAGCGTGACCGTGGGTGAGGACGGCAACTTTAGCGTGCCGCTGTCGCCCGCGTTAACCAACGGTGAGGAAGTTAGCGCGGTAGCCAGCGACGTCGCCGGTAATGCCTCCGCGCCGGTCTCTGTGGCGGCACCGGATAGCACGGCGCCGGACGCCCCGGTTGCGGCTATCAGTGACGATGGCACGACAGTGAACGGAACTGCGGAAGCGGGCAGCATCGTCACCCTTACCGATGCTGACGGCAACGTATTAGGCAGCGTCACTGTCGGTGAGGACGGCAGTTTTAGCGTGCCGCTGTCGCCTGCACTGATCAACGGTGAAACCCTCACCGCCATTGCTACTGATGCCGCCGATAATGCCTCCGCGCCAGTCTCTGTCGCAGCACCGGATCTGACCGCCCCGACTGCCCCAGCTGATCTGTTAGTAGCCGAAGACGGCACATCGGTAAGCGGCAGTGCGGAAGCGGGGAGTACCGTCACTATTACCGATGCTGACGGCAATGTATTAGGCAGTGTCACTGCCGGTGAGGACGGCAGCTTTAGCGTACCGCTGTCACCCTCGTTGACCAACGGTGAGGAAGTTAGCGCGGTAGCCAGCGACGTCGCCGGTAATGCCTCCGCGCCGGTCTCTGTCGCGGCACCGGATCTGACCGCCCCGACAGCCCCAGCCGATCTGTTGGTAGCCGAAGACGGCACATCGGTAAGCGGCAGCGCGGAAGCAGGGAGTACCGTCACCATTACCGATGCTGACGGCAATGTATTAGGCAGCGTGACCGTGGGTGAGGACGGCAGCTTTAGCGTGCCGCTGTTGCCCGCATTGACTAACGGTGAGGAAGTTAGCGCGGTAGCCAGCGACGCGGCGGGTAATGCCTCCGCGCCGGTCTCTGTCGCGGCCCCGGATAGCACGCCCCCGGACGCCCCGGTTGCGGCTATCAGTGAGGATGGGCTGACAGTGAGCGGCACCGCGGAGGCGGGCAGTCTCGTGACGGTAACGCTACCGGATAACAGTACGCAGACCACAACGGCCGCGGCCAATGGCACCTGGAGTATTACGCTGCCGGAGGCGTTAACCGCCGGAGAACAGTTGACGGCGACCGCCACGGACGAAGCGGGGAATGTGTCGGCGCCGGTGACGGTAACGGCACCGGATACGTCGATACCGGATACCACCGCGCCGGACGCGCCGGTTGCGGCTATCAGTGAGGACGGACTAACGGTGAGCGGCACCGCTGAGCCGGGCAGTACGGTTACCGTCACGCTGCCGGATAGTACTACCCTGACAACCACCGCGGATGCGTTTGGCGTGTACAGCATCGAGCTATCGTCTGCATTGACCAACGGTGAGGAAATTAGCGCGGTAGCCAGCGACGCGACGGGTAATACCTCCGCGCCGGTCTCTGTCGCAGCACCGGATAGCACGGCGCCGGACGCACCGGTTGCGACTATCAGTGACGATGGCACGACAGTGAACGGGACGGCGGAAGCGGGCAGCCTCGTGACGGTAACGCTGCCGGATAATAGTACGCAGACCACGACAGCCGCGGCCAATGGCACCTGGAGTATCACACTGCCGGAGGCGTTAACCGCCGGAGAACAGTTGACGGCGACCGCTACGGACGAAGCGGGGAATGTGTCTGCACCGGTGACGGTCACGGCGCCGGATACGTCGATACCGGATACCTCCGCGCCGGACGCGCCGGTGGCGGTTATCAGTGAGGACGGACTAACGGTGAGCGGCACCGCTGAACCGGGCAGTACGGTTACCGTCACGCTGCCGGACAGCACGGCTCTGACAGCCACCGCGGATGCGTTTGGCGTGTACAGCATCGAGCTATCGTCTGCATTGACCAACGGCGAGGCTGTGACGGTGACGGCCACGGATGCGGCGGGGAATGTATCGGCGCCGACCACGGCGACGGCACCGGATCTGACCGCGCCGTCAGCCCCAGCCGATTTGCAGGTAGCCGAAGACGGCACATCGGTAAGCGGCAGTGCGGAAGCGGGCAGCATCGTCACCATCACTGATGCTGATGGCAATGTATTAGGCAGCATCACTGTCGGTGAAGACGGCAGCTTCAACGTGCCGCTGTCGCCTGCGTTGACCAACGGTGAGGAAATTAGCGCGGTAGTCAGCGACGCCGCGGGTAATGCCTCCGCGCCAGTCTCTGTCGCAGCACCGGATCTGACCGCCCCGACTGCCCCAGCCGATCTGTTAGTAGCCGAAGACGGCACATCGGTAAGCGGCAGTGCGGAAGCGGGGAGTACCGTCACTATTACCGATGCTGACGGCAATGTATTAGGCAGCGTGACCGTGGGTGAGGACGGCAGCTTTAGCGTGCCGCTGTTGCCCGCGTTGACTAACGGTGAGGAAGTTAGCGCGGTAGCCAGCGACGCGGCGGGTAATGCCTCCGCGCCGGTCTCTGTCGCGGCCCCGGATACCACGGCGCCGGATGCCCCGGTTGCGGCTATCAGTGACGATGGCACGACAGTGAACGGGACGGCGGAAGCGGGGAGCCTCATCACGGTGACGTTGCCGGATAACAGTACGCAGACCACAACAGCCGCGGCCAATGGCACCTGGAGTGTCACGTTGCCGGTGGCGCTGACCAACGGTGAAGCCGTAACGGTGACCGCCGCGGATGCGGCGGAGAATGTGTCGGCGCCGACCATGGCGACCGCCCCAGATCTGACGGCTCCAGCGGCTCCGGCCGATTTGCAGGTAGCCGCAGATGGGACTTCTGTCAGCGGAACCGCGGAAGCGGACAGTACCGTCACTATCACCGATGCTGACGGCAATGTATTAGGCAGCGTCACTGTCGGTGAAGACGGCAGCTTCAACGTGCCGCTCACGCCTGCGCTGACCAACGGCGAGGAAGTTAGCGCGGTAGCCAGCGACGCGGCGGGTAATGCCTCCGCGCCGGTCTCTGTCGCGGCACCGGATAGCACGGCGCCGGACGCCCCGGTTGCGGCTATCAGTGACGATGGCACGACAGTGAACGGGACGGCGGAAGCGGGGAGCCTCGTCACGGTAACGCTACCGGACAACAGTACGCAGACCACAATAGCCGCGGCCAATGGCACCTGGAGTATTACGCTGCCGGAGGCGTTAACCGCTGGAGAACAGCTGACGGCGACCGCTACGGACGAAGCGGGGAATGTGTCGGCGCCGGTGACGGTAACGGCACCGGATACGTCGATACCCGATACCACGGCCCCGGACGCGCCGGTGGCGGCTATCAGTGAGGACGGACTGACTGTCAGCGGCACGGCCGAACCGGGCAGTGCGGTTACCGTCACTTTGCCGAACAATGCCACCCTGACAATCACTGCGGATGCGTTTGGCGTATATAGCATTGGGCTGCCGGTGGCGTTGACCAACGGTGAAGCCGTAACGGTGACTGCCGCGGATGCGGCGGGGAATGTGTCGGCGCCGACCATGGCGACCGCCCCGGATCTGACCGCCCCGACAGCTCCAGCCGACCTGCAGATAGCCGCAGACGGGACTTCTGTCAGCGGCAGCGCGGAAGCAGGCAGTACCGTCACCATTACCGATGCTGACGGCAATGTATTAGGCAGTGTCACTGCCGGTGAAGACGGTAGCTTCAACGTGCCGCTGTCGCCCGCATTGACCAATGGTGAGGAAATTAGCGCGGTAACCAGCGACGCCGCGGGTAATAACTCCGCGCCGGTCTCTGTGGCGGCACCGGATCTGACCGCCCCGGCGGCTCCGGCCGACCTGCTGATAGCCGCAGATGGGACTTCTGTCAGCGGCAGCGCAGAAGCGGGGAGTACCGTCACCATCACTGATGCTGACGGCAATGTATTGGGCAGCGTGACCGTGGGTGAGGACGGCAACTTTAGCGTGCCGCTGTCGCCCGCGTTAACCAACGGTGAGGAAGTTAGCGCGGTAGCCAGCGACGTCGCCGGTAATGCCTCCGCGCCGGTCTCTGTGGCGGCACCGGATAGCACGGCGCCGGACGCCCCGGTTGCGGCTATCAGTGACGATGGCACGACAGTGAACGGAACTGCGGAAGCGGGCAGCATCGTCACCCTTACCGATGCTGACGGCAACGTATTAGGCAGCGTCACTGTCGGTGAGGACGGCAGTTTTAGCGTGCCGCTGTCGCCTGCACTGATCAACGGTGAAACCCTCACCGCCATTGCTACTGATGCCGCCGATAATGCCTCCGCGCCAGTCTCTGTCGCAGCACCGGATCTGACCGCCCCGACTGCCCCAGCTGATCTGTTAGTAGCCGAAGACGGCACATCGGTAAGCGGCAGTGCGGAAGCGGGGAGTACCGTCACTATTACCGATGCTGACGGCAATGTATTAGGCAGCGTCACTGCCGGTGAGGACGGCAGCTTTAGCGTACCGCTGTCACCCTCGTTGACCAACGGTGAGGAAGTTAGCGCGGTAGCCAGCGACGTCGCCGGTAATGCCTCCGCGCCGGTCTCTGTCGCGGCACCGGATCTGACCGCCCCGACAGCCCCAGCCGATCTGTTGGTAGCCGAAGACGGCACATCGGTAAGCGGCAGCGCGGAAGCAGGGAGTACCGTCACCATTACCGATGCTGACGGCAATGTATTAGGCAGCGTGACCGTGGGTGAGGACGGCAGCTTTAGCGTGCCGCTGTTGCCCGCATTGACTAACGGTGAGGAAGTTAGCGCGGTAGCCAGCGACGCGGCGGGTAATGCCTCCGCGCCGGTCTCTGTCGCGGCCCCGGATAGCACGCCCCCGGACGCCCCGGTTGCGGCTATCAGTGAGGATGGGCTGACAGTGAGCGGCACCGCGGAGGCGGGCAGTCTCGTGACGGTAACGCTACCGGATAACAGTACGCAGACCACAACGGCCGCGGCCAATGGCACCTGGAGTATTACGCTGCCGGAGGCGTTAACCGCCGGAGAACAGTTGACGGCGACCGCCACGGACGAAGCGGGGAATGTGTCGGCGCCGGTGACGGTAACGGCACCGGATACGTCGATACCGGATACCACCGCGCCGGACGCGCCGGTGGCGGTTATCAGTGAGGACGGACTAACGGTGAGCGGCACCGCTGAACCGGGCAGTACGGTTACCGTCACGCTGCCGGGCAGCTTTACCCTGACAGATATCGCGGATGACGTTGGCGGTTATAGCGTTGGACTGCCGGTGGCGCTGACCAACGGAGAAGCCGTAACGGTGACTGCCACGGATGCGGCGGGGAATGTGTCTGCGCCGACCACCGCGATCGCACTTGATACCACTGCGCCATCCGCGCCCGCCCAGTTGCTGGTGGCGGAAGATGGTTCGTCCGTCAGCGGTACTGCGGAAGCGGGCGGCACGGTCACCATTACCGATGCCGCAGGCAATGTGCTGGGCAGTGTAACGGCGGATAACGATGGTCACTTCACCGTACCGTTGTCACCGGCTCTGACTAACGGTGAACAAATTAGCGCGGTAGCCAGCGATGCGGCGGGTAATGCCTCTGCAGCAGGCACTGTCAGCGCGCCTGACACCACTGCACCGGACGCGCCGACCGCTACTATCAGCGACGATGGCGGCAGTATTAGCGGTGTGGCTGAAGGCGGTAGTACCGTTACCATCACCCTGACGGATGGCACGGTTCTGACGACCACGGCGGATGCGGAAGGCAACTACAGCTACACTTTCCCGCATGCGCATGCCAACGGGGAAACGGTGACGGTGACGGCCACGGATGCGGCGGGGAATGTCTCGGCGGTGACGAATGCCACCGCGCCGTTGCTGGAATTGGCGGCGAACGACAATGAAGTGTTACTGAATTTGACCACCGATGCGGCAGTCACCACCGAGTCGTACAGTGACTGGGGCTTGTTGGTGGTAGGCGCGCTAGGCAATATCGCTTCGTTGCTGGGAGATGATAGCGCGCAGGTCACCTTCACGATTGATGACGGCGCCACGGCGGATGTCGTGCTGGAAGCCAATGCCACCGGCGGCGTGCTGTCGCTGCTTAGCAGCATGGGTGTGATGGTACAGCAATATAGCGCTGACACCGATTCCTGGAATACGGTGATCGATACCGCGAACTCTCAGTGGGCCAGCCTGCTGACGATCGGCAATAACGGCGTCACGCTGAACCTTGAGGACATGGGTGAAGGCACATACCGCGCGCTGGCTTATAACACCACTTTGCTGGCGGTTGGCTCTTTCATCAGCGTGGCGGCAGAAGTTACTCAGACCGCCGCAGGCGTGGTAAGCGGTGAAATCAGCTATACCGGCAACCTCATCACTGATGACGATCCGATCCATGGTACGGATATTACGCCAACTGGTACGGTAGTGACGCAGGTAGCCAACAGCGCGGGGAACGTGGCCTCGGTAACGGAGGATGGCACCACCATTCAGGGAGAATATGGCACGCTGACCATTAATCTGGACGGTAGCTATACCTACACGCTCACTGACACTTCCACGGCAGCACTGGGCCGCATTGATAGCTTCACTTACACGATAACCGCGAATGGTGCAACGGCCACCGCCGACCTGTTGGTGTCGCTGGGGACGGAAATCAGTGCTCCCGGTAATGTGATTGCCGTGGATGATTCGGCTTCCATTACCTTTGACACCACGGTAACGGCAATAGATAACGGAGCTTCGTCGCAAAGTGGGTTTACCGTGCTGAATCTGGGTCTGGGCAGCGTGCTGAATGTGGGGATATTGGACGATCTCACTAACCCGATTATTTTTGATGTGGAGGAGGGCGCAACCCGCACAATGACGCTTCAGGCATCCGTCGGCGGTGTTTCCGTCGTGTCTGGTTTCGATCTTTATATCTACAAATTTAATGATGCCACCCAACAGTACGATC
Organism: Brenneria goodwinii; assembly: GCF_002291445.1. Classification (NCBI taxonomy): domain Bacteria; kingdom Pseudomonadati; phylum Pseudomonadota; class Gammaproteobacteria; order Enterobacterales; family Pectobacteriaceae; genus Brenneria; species Brenneria goodwinii. The sequence goes on from NZ_CP014137.1 coordinate 4,912,607, forward strand.
AGTACCGCGTGGTGGAAAGTTGGCTGACTGTCCTGTTGGTGGGGGGCTCTTCCGACGCACTGACGCTGACGCTGCCAAGTGGGCAGTACCTGTTCCTGCTGGATACCGCTTACGGTATTTCTGCGTTGACGGGGTACACCCTGAATATTCAGCAAGACCATGTTTATACAGTGGAAACGGTCAGTGCCGGCACGTCCGGCAACGTGATGGAAGATGACACCGCGCCTGAGGGATCGGTGATCAGCTCGGTGAACGGGACAGCGATAGCCGCCGATGGCACCACCAGTATCGTTGGTGAATATGGCGTGTTGACCATTGATGTTCAGGGTAATTACACCTACACGCTGAACGCTGGCGTCGGTGCGGACGGCATTACCGCACCGGACAGTTTCGTCTATACGGTGACGGCGCCAGATGGCGAGTCCGACAGCGGCACCCTGAACATCAATCTGGCGTCCAGCGCACTGGCGGCCCTGGACGATAGCGTCACGCTGTCAGCGACGGCGGCGCAGGAAGAGACGGGCTACAGCGACAGCGATGCGGGTTCCGTCACCTGGAGTTCGGCATTATTTAGCACTACCACGGGGAGCGCCAGCGGTACAGTCACGGTCGCGGATAATATCGTGCTGAAAGACGCTAGCATCACCTTTAACGTGAATTCCTCACTGAGCCTGAGTAGCCTCAGCATTAGCTGGGCGTTGCTGAATAGCGACGGGACAGAGCTGACGTCTGGCACGCTGAGCGGCGGCAGCGCGACAGTTTCGCTGGGCGGCCTGGAGTTGAATACCGGTGATTATACCCTGAACTTTACTGGTTCTATCGGGCCACTGTCTATCGGGAATATCTCGGTGAACGCGTCGGTGACGGGGACCAGCGTGCTGCTGGATAACTTCCAGACTGATACCGCCACCGTGGAAGGCAATATCTTCGACGGCAGTGGCTCGGAAGAGAGCGCTTCCGACCAACTTGTTTCCGTGGCGACCACGCTCTCGATTACCGATGTGAACGGCGCGGTCACCACGCTGAATCCCTACGTCACTAGCGACTCTGTGGCGACGGTGCAGGGTAAGTATGGCGTGCTGACGCTCCATATCGACGGCGAGTACAGCTATACCCTGAACAGCGATGTGGCGCTCACCGCAATCACCGAGAAGGAAACCTTCAATTATACCCTGACCGCGCCGCACGGAGAAACCGCCAGCGCCGTGTTGACCATTGATCTGGCGCTGCAACTGAACGGCACCAGCCATAGCGATATCGCTACCAGTTCGGTCTACGACGACACCCTCTCGCTCGGCAGCGGTGCCGATACGCTGATTTTCAACCTGCTGGACAGTACGGACGCGGCGGGAGGCAACGGCAGCGATACCTGGACGGACTTCTCGCTGACGGATAGCGACCGGATCGATATCAGTCAACTTCTGCAAGGCTGGGATGGCTCCGCCAGTAGCGCCAGCGACTGGATTTCTGTGGAAACCGTCAACGGTAACACGGTGATCTCTATCGACCGCGACGGTCAAGACGCGGCGTTCACCTCCACGGAACTGGTCACGTTGCAGTCGGTTCAGGTCACGCTGGATGAACTGCTGGAAAACAACGCCATTAATGTCTGAGTCATAACGAAAACCCACGGCGCAGCAGGAGACTGCTGTGCTAGTGGTGTTTTTATTTAATCTATTGATTTTATTATGGAATAATATGAAATCTTGTCGGGGATTCACGATTGGACTGGCACCTTTGTTGGCCTCTGTCGGGGGAATTTACAGCGGCATTAGCGTGGCGCAGATAGAACCCCAGCCAGGTATTATCAGCACCGGGCAGATTGTCGTTCGGGAGCAACTGCCCGCGCTCTCCGGGCCGGTTGCGCCGCCAGTCACCGCCAGAGTACCTGAAAGTCTGGATATTAACGTCGCGGTCGCCCGCGCCGTCTCCTGGCATCCGGATATTCGCGAAGCCATCGGGCGGCTATTCGAACAGTCGGAAGCGGTCAATGTGGCGCGTTCGCAATATTATCCGCAAGTGAGCGGCGGCATTAATAATGGCATTACAAACAGTTATAGCAACAGCGGCTATAGCCCGTCGCTGGTGTTGTCGGTTTCTCAGATGCTGTATGACTTCGGTAAGGTGGACAGCCAGGTGCGCGCCGCCAACGCCGGCGTGGCGCGGGAGCAGGCCAACGTGCTGGTGAGTATTGACACCGTGGCGCATGGCACCGCGTCGGCGGTGGTTCAGGTGCAGGGCTACCAAAAGTTGGTGGCGGTAGCCAGGGAGCAATTGGCCGCTCTTGACGGCATTAGCCAACTGGCGCGCCAGCGCAACGATGAGGGCGCCAGTTCCTTGTCGGATGTGGTGCAGACCAACGTGCGCATTGAAGGCGCTCGTTCGACGCTGCTACAGTATCAGGCCAATCTCGACCGCTGGCGGGCGACGCTCGCCTCCCGGCTGGGCTGGGCGCGCATTCAGCGGGTCAGCGACGCGTTTCCGCAAAACCTGCAACGCGCATGCGACGTCAGCGATCCGGATGATCGATTGGTTCCGTCGGTATTGGCGGCTTACGCCCAGGCCAATCAGGCGCAGGCGCAGTTGGATGAAGCTAACGCCCGGATTCGTCCGACAATCTCATTGCAACCGGAAGTCAGCCACTATCTCAACGACCGTTACGCCAACAGTGAAACGCTGGATCGCACACAATACTCCGCTTGGGTAAGAGTCGAGGTACCCATTTATCAGGGTGGCAGGCTGACCGCCGGCCGTAATGCGGCGGCACACTCGCTGGAAGCCGCCAACGCCTCGGTACAGACCGCACGGTTGGAAGCACGTCAGCAACTGATGGAATCGCAAAATGAAGCCCAAAGCCTGGCGCACTCACTGAAAATTCAAGTGCGGCAACAGGAGCTTGGGAAGCAAACCCGTGCGCTTTATCAACAGCAATATCTAGAACTCGGCTCCCGGCCGCTGTTGGATGTGCTGAACGCCGAACAGGAAGTGTTTCAGGCGCGTTTTGCCGAACATCAAACCCTGATGCAACTACACCAGCTACAACTCGATTGCCTGTATAGCACCGGTAAGATGCGCAGCGCGTTCACACTGGATAATCGTACTATCCAGGCGGTGGAGATCCAGCCATGAGCCAGTTAACGGAGATAAAAGACAACGCGGCGGCGGAAAGCGAAACACGGTCATTGTCCCACTGGGCTGCCGCCATTAGTTATGTCGCGGGTCATTATCGGCTGACTTTTTCGCCGGGGGCGCTTCAGGCCAGCGCCCGGTGGCTGGAAAAACGCCCGCTTCCCCAGGTGCTGCAACATCTGGCGCGTCAGGCCGGGTTGACGGCTCGCGTTCAGGATAATCAGGATATTTCCGCCTGGCATCTGCCGCTGGTGGTGCAGCTGGCGGACGGTAAAGTGGGGGTCATCGAACACTTTGATGGTCAGGACACCGTGAGCCTGTGTTTTATGGCGGACGGCAACCAGCTCAGCCAGCTTTCCCTGAGCCAGCTTCTGCCGGCGATCCACCATGTGGTGGCGCTACGGCCCGCGGCGGCGGTGAAAGACAGCCGCGCCGAGCACTACCTACAGACTTACCGCCCGGATTGGCTGTGGAAGCTTGTGCTATGCGATCTTCAGCCCTACGGCTATGTGATGCTGGCCTCGCTGATCGTTAATATCCTGTCACTGGCGGGGATTATCTTTTCCATGCAGGTATACGACCGCGTGATCCCGGCGCAATCGTACCCGACGCTGTATGTCCTGTCGATTGGCGTGCTGATCGCCATGGTATTCGCTTTTCTGCTGCGGCTGGCGCGTGCGCACATTACGGATATTCTCGGCAAGCGCGCGGATATCCGCGTTTCCGATCGGGTGTTCGCCCACGCCCTGCGGTTACGCAACAGCGCCATTCCTCGCTCTACCGGCAGCTTCATTTCCCAGCTCCGCGAACTGGAGCAGATCCGCGAAATGGTGACTTCCACCACGGTTTCGGCAGTGGTGGATTTGCCGTTCTTCTTGTTGTTTTTGCTGGTGTTGGCGATTATTGCGCCGCCGCTGGCGTGGATCGCGCCCGTGGCGGCGGTGCTGATGATTCTGCCTGGCCTGTTTATGCAACAGAAACTGGCGCGGCTGGCGCGTGAGGCTACGCAGGAAAACACGTTGCGTAACGCGGTGTTGGTGGAAAGCGTGCAGGGTCTGGAAGACATCAAGCTGATGCAGGCGGAAAACCGTTTTTTGCAGCAGTGGAACCACTACATCAGCATCAGCGCCGAATCCGGCGTACGTATTCGCAAACTTACCCAGTTGCTGCTGAGTTGGGGCGTGAGCGTTCAGGGTATGGTGTATGCGCTGGTGGTGATGGTGGGCGCGCCGCGGGTGATTGACGGCGAGATGACCACCGGGGCGATCGTCGCCGCGTCTTTGCTGGCGTCGCGCATGATCGCGCCGATGACCACGCTGTGCGGCGTGCTGGCGCGCTGGCAGCAGGTCAAAGCCGCGAAAGAGGGACTGGACAGCATCATGCAGCTACCGGTGGAGAACAACCAGGATGAAAGCAAAGTGCATTGTGATGTGCTGTACGGACACTACCTGTTCCACGGCGCGGCGTTCCGCTATCACAGTGAAGATAGCGCCATCGCGCTGAAAATCGCGAAACTGGAAATCCGTGCCGGCGAGCGGGTCGCCATTCTGGGCCGTAATGGCGCCGGGAAATCCACCCTGCTCCAGGCGCTGGCGGGCGGCATGGAGTTAGTGGAAGGCGAACTACGGCTCGATAACTTGAATCTGGCGCATCTCGACATGGCGGATGTGCGGCGCAACGTTGGTTTGATAAGTCAAAACGCCCGGCTGTTTTTTGGCACGCTGCGCGAGAACCTGACGCTGGGCGCGCCCCGCGCCAGCGATGCGGAGATATTTACCGCGCTGGCGGTGTGCGGTGCCGAATCTTTTATTAAAAAGCTGCCGCTGGGGCTGGATCACCCGGTGATGGAAGGAGGGATCGGGCTTTCCGGCGGGCAGCGGCAGTCGATTCTGTTGGCGCGCATGTTGTTGCGCGATCCGAATATCGTGCTGCTGGATGAACCTACCTCCTCTCTGGATGAGCATACCGAGCGGGAATTTATTCAGCGCTTAGGCAGTTGGCTGGCGGGGCGTACGCTGGTCGTGGCGACGCATCGTGTCGCCGTGCTGGAGTTGGTCGAACGGGTCATTGTGTTGCAAGAAAGACAACTAGTGATGGATACGTCGAAAGAGCAGGCGCTGAGTGCCCATCGTCATCGCAATGAACGTCAGGGGGGGAATCATGAAAACCAATTCGCCTGAGCTCGCTGTTGACGATCTGGAAAATCAATATGGCGGCGAAAGCCAGTACGCTGGCGCGAGGCGCGTGATTGTGATTACCGGGCTGTTGCTGCTGATAGCCGGGGTATGGGCGTGGTTTGGCACGCTTGACGAAGTTTCTACCGGTGGTGGAAAAGTGATCCCCAGTTCGCGCGAACAGATCTTGCAGACGCTCGACGGCGGGATCCTGGCGGAACTTAGCGTCCGCGAGGGCGCTCTGGTTGAAGCCGGGCAGGTGGTGGCGAAACTGGATCCGACCCGCTCGGAGTCCAATGTGGGCGAGAGCGCCGCCCGTTACCGTGCCGCGCTGGCCGCCAGCACCCGCCTGAGCGCGGAGGTTAATGATGAACCGCTGGCATTTCCTGCTTCGTTAGATGACAGGCCGGAACTGATCGCGGCGGAAACCCGGTTATATAACAGCCGCCGTGCGCAGCTTGCCGACGCTGAATCGCAGTTGAAACAAGCGCAGGCGCTGGTGGAGAGCGAACTGAAGATAACCGAACGGTTGGTGAAAACCGGGGCGGCGAGCCACGTCGAGGCGCTGCGCCTGCGGCGTCAGAAAGCGGATCTCGATCTGAAGCTGATCGATCTGCGTTCGCAATATTACGTACAGGCGCGTGAGGAACTGGCTAAAGCCAATGCGGAAGTAAATATGCTGTCGGAGGTGATCCGCGGCCGCACGGATTCGGTTACGCGGCTGACCGTGCGTTCGCCGGTGCGCGGCATTGTGAAAAATATCCAGGTGACCACTATCGGCGGGGTAATCGCGCCCAATGGCCAGCTTATGGAAATTGTACCGGTGGACGATCGTCTGCTGATTGAAGCGCGTCTATCGCCGCGGGATATCGCGTTTATTCATCCAGACCAAAAAGCGCTGGTGAAGATCACCGCTTATGATTATGCCATCTACGGTGGGCTGGACGGCGTGGTGGAAACCATTTCGCCGGATACGATTCAGGATGAGGTCAAACCGGAGATCTTCTATTACCGGGTATTTATTCGTACCGATCAGGATTATCTACAAAATAAAGCGGGCCGCCGTTTTTCCATTGTGCCGGGGATGATTGCCACCGTAGATATCAAAACGGGTGAGAAAACGGTGATGGATTATTTAATCAAACCCTTTAATCGTGCGAAAGAGGCTTTGCGTGAACGTTAAATAACGCTCTGGCGCCGCGACAGCGGGAAATAAGGTCATTAATGTTTTTAACAGGCGCTCTATACCCAATTTGGTAAGTGCCAGAAACATGCCGGTAATGTAGTTATTCGTTTGTGAATGTGTCTGTCTCTACCCGCTCTTTGTCCCGGCGGATCAGGTCTCTGACGAACTCGCTTTATGCATGGGGGATTTGTGCCAATCAGTCCACTGGAAACCATCCAGCGGGCTGATTTCGGCTGCTTACAAAGGAAGCCAATATTTAGGCGTACTGACGTACGGGGTTATACACGGTTTTAACCAGCCAATACATCATGCTGGCAACGATCAATGAATTGATGGACGGCACCCCCCATTCAAAGGCGAAGCCGACGATGGAACCGACAATACTGGCCGCAATCGCCGCCCATCCGATAAACGGGGTATCTTTAATTTCCGGCAACTTACCCTCTTTGCGGCTGTCCGTGAGCTGTTTTCTGTGGGTGCGTAAAATATAATAATCAACCAGCATGATACCGATGATAGGCGGGAACAGCACGCCAAGTAGCGTCAGAAAATCAACAAATCTGTCCAGAATGCCAATGACGGAAAGAAAGGTGCCAATAAAGCCGATCGCCAGCGTTATCGACATATAGCTGAGTTTTCTCCCGGTGATGCCTTCAACGGCATTGGCGATGCCCAGCGAAGAAGAATACAGATTGATGTCATTGATCCTCAACGTGGAGAAAATGACCACGATCAGGCCGATGCCGCCAGCCGTTTGCGACATGATGGTCACCACGTCAGCCGTATTCAACGCCCGCGCAATCAATATGGCCAGGCCGTTGACGATAAATTCACCGATAATGATCGACATGATGGTGATCCAGAAAACATGGTCGCCCTTTTTGGAATAGCGGGTCATATCCGGCGTGATCAGGCTGGCCACAATACAACCGCCCACAACCATAGTGGCTCCGGCGCTGATTGAAACCGCTTCACCGGTTGGTGATGAGCTAAGTAATTCGGCGATATTATGTCCGGTCAGGGTCATGACCGAGATATATCCGACAATCAGAACAAACAACGGCACCGCGATTTTGGCGGTAAATTTCAGTGCCCTGAAACCGAAAGCGACGAGAATGGTTAGCGCCGCGCCTGAGATGGCGGCTGACCAGCCAAAACCTAATTTATCGCCCATCGCGAAATTAAGCGCTTTGGCGAAAACGGCGTTTTGCACCCCAAACCAACCTAACAAGCTGATGGCGATCACCAGGCCGATCATGACGGATCCAAAACGTCCAAATCCACACCATCTCGCCAGCAGGCTGCCGGACAATCCCTCTTTCATCCCGGCATAACCGAGACCCAACGTCACAATGCCAAAAATCGCGCTGCCGATGAAAATGGATAAAAACGCATCGGTTAATGTCATCGAATTGCCCAATACGGCGCCGAGCATGAACTGGTCCAATGCGGTCAACATGCCGATGTGGACTAATGCCACATTAAAGAAGGGCAACCGCATATTCATCGGAACGCGGCTGACTGGATAATCATCTATTCTTTCCATCTTGAATCTGTCTCCTGATTATTAAATAAATTGGATGCCTTTTGTAATGAGGGAATTTGGAACGTAATTATCCAAGCCTAAATGATGGCAAAACTCTTCAAACTGATTTAGCGAATGTACTTCTGCTTTTTGATACATGTTATATATTCTGTTCTCAATGGTTTTATGTGAGACATTCATTTTTCTCGCGATCTCCTTGCTGGAAAAACGCTGCAAGATCAGAAAAATAATATCAAGCTCAGACTGCGTAAAAACGTCGTTTGTCAGTTCTGTATTTAATGTGGTGGGTTTTTTCTGGCTGATGTATATCAAAGGCGACAAAGTATTGAGCTGTCTCGCATTCCACATTGTACCAATGCAAATCTTATCTTTATTAAAAATGGGTATTTTTTCGCTGACGAAAGGTGTGAGATTTTTTTTTCCGTACCAATAGTGTGTTTCTATAACCGTTACTCGCTGTTCACTATTCTCGGTTCGCCTGTCATGCTCTTTAAAATCCTCGGAAAGTTCTGCCCAGCTGGCAGGAAACTCATCATCAAATCTACCTTCGATATCAAAACTTGAAGGGGTATTAGTATAAAGACATGCCTCTTTATTCATGTAGACATGTCTGGATTCTAAATCTTTAATTCCCCATGGCTCATTTAAGCATTCCATCATGGTGATAAGATTGTGAATATAATCATTCATACTTTTGGATGATGATGACATCCTGCCCTCCTTGTGTCGTTGTTGTTAACTCAGCGAATTAGTTTTGATAAGTAGTGCCGGGTGTGCCTGTGGGCGTATCCCGGCAGGTTCCCATACTCGCGATATCCCAGCTTTTCATAGAAGCCGCGGGCCTGAAAACTGAACGTATCGACATAGGCAAAATGGCAATCGCGTTTCAGCGCTTCTTCTTCCGCTTTCTTCATTAACTGACTGCCCAACCCGATTTTTCTGTGCGCTTCACTGACCCACAGATATTGTATTTCCAGTCCTCCCCACCATGTCCTTGCTATAAGTCCGGCAATGATATGATTGGTTTCATCCTTGAAATTTAAAAAAAGTGGATGAATATCAACCGCGTCGTATTGTTCGTTATGTTTCCATAGACTTTGAATAACGAGCTCTTCTTCATTTTTATTCGGTGTATCGGTAATATTTAAATTCATTTATTTTTCGTTTCCTTATTATTAGTTAGCTATATTTTTTACATTTGCAAACAATAGCTGATAACATAAAAACCTCTCCTAAACAAGAGGGTTTTTTACCTCTTCTCATATGCTCTCGTTGCGCTATTGTAAATTAGTTAGTTGGATCTACGTCGTAAGATGTTTATTTTCATTCTCAATTTACAGGATTAAGTGAATAGTGCCCTTCACCAGGGAAAATTATTTCAGAGTTTGTAAAATAGACATGATGTTGAACCAGAATAGGACGTTAGTCGACAAGATAATATAATAATTTTTATGGCATTTTATACAGTTGGAACTGATATTTCGCTTTGCCTATCATACCGAACGACATATTGGCGTGGGAGCACATTTTGAGGCAAATGAAGAATGTCATTGAGATCGAAAGGCTATCGGGATGCTCAGGGCGGGCTCCCTCTTAATATTGAAATAGATGATTTATTTCGATTTCATTGATCATACCCGGCCCAGTGAAAACCAATGACTCTCTTTAATGATATCAACGAAATACCCGCCCCACGCTGCGATACGAGTAAAACGCATGAATTGATGGACGTCATCTTCCTCACCTTTACCGCCGCGCCCCGCGCCGCTATCTGGATGGGAAACCATACAGCCAGCTCCCGTGGCTAAGACCGCATTCTCCTTTATTCCTGTTGGTGCGTTTCTACTACTCCTCGTTACGCTTTGTTACGCTGCATGGGCGGCCTTTGCCTCCCTTCGACGGCAAAACGCCGACGCTGCTGTTGGCTAGCCATCGCAATGGCGCGGCGGATGGCTGGATCTTCAACCAACTGCTGCCGACCGCGCAGTTTCTGACCTCCGTTCAACTGCTTCGCTCACGCTTTCTGCGCCTGATGTTCGCCGGTATCCCGGTGGTGCGCGACAAGGATCGCGTGCGCTATTTTATTGAGGAGGTGATCCGTCTGGCGCGGATTTATACCTATCTGGACGACCTTGAACATTACCAAACGACGCGCCTGACGCTGCCCTTCCGCAAAGGGATTAAAGAGATCGGCGAGCGTCTGGTGGCGCTTGGAGTATTGCGCGAGGCCAGCGATATCTATTTCGCCCCGTTCAGCGTACTGGATGACGCTATCCGCGAGGAGCGCTTCGACACGCTGGAGCAGGTAGTGTACGCCAACCAGGCGGGCTGGCGGCAGGCTAAACAGCGCAGCCCGGCCTGGAACTACGACGAGCAGAGCAGCGCGGAAGACACGCCGACCGGTAATGAGCTGACGGGGTTGGCGGGCAGCCCGGGCACCGTCGAGGGCGAGGTGTTTTTAATCCACAGCCCGGACGATTTCGCGCTGTTTCCCAAAGGGGCGATTCTGGTGGCAAGAACCACCAATCCCGCGTGGACCTCGCTGTTTTATCGCGCCAGCGGCGTGATTACCGAAAGCGGCGGCCCGCTTTCACATGGGGCGGTGACGGCCAGAGAGCTGCAATTGCCGGCGGTGATGAGCGTGCGCGGCGTTATGACGCGTTTGCAGAACGGCATGCGCGTACGGCTGGACGGCAAACGGCACGGTCAGCGTGTTGTAACCGGGGCGGCGAGGCGCTACGCCAAACCGTTTGCCACGCATCGGAGCCTGATTCGCCAGCGCGTAAAGATGGTAGCGGCTGGCGGCGCATTACCCGCAGCGCGGCGAAGGCCGTGAAGGCGGCGGTAAGCGAGCCGATTAGGCTTAACCGCTGGCGATGTTTTGAGCCGTTGGCTGCTTATCTGCGCAATCGCCGCACAGCGGTCAGAATTTATGGCTAAAAGGGCTTGTCAGCGATAAATGATTGGTACATAATGCTGCCCACCGATAAGGATGCTAGTAAATAGTTATATAATTCATTGTATTACAATGATTATCATCGGCAGTCGCGCAGGTCCATTGCGCCGACGCAAAAAATCTCTCTGCGGGAATAGCTCAGTTGGTAGAGCACGACCTTGCCAAGGTCGGGGTCGCGAGTTCGAGTCTCGTTTCCCGCTCCAATTCTTGTTCTATAGATGTCCAATGATGTCTGTAGGTCTATGAAAAAAGAGCGAAAAGTTCTTTTTTTGTTTCCAAAGCAATCCATTGAATACCACCCACGGCCAGCCTTTTTAAGGCCAGAATTGAGGCCAAAAAAACAGGGTGGCAACGCGTTCCTGATTGTTGCTGGGATCAAATAAAGGCAATGACAAGCATAGAGCCTGAGTCTCAACCTGGAGCTCTTGTCATGGTACTTTCCGATTTGATTATCCGGCAGGCTAAAGCCAACGGTAAAACCTTTCATCTTCCTGATTGCGGTGGACTCGGTCTGGTTGTTTCGCCGGTGGGCGGTAAGTCATGGCATTTCCGCTATTACTGGCTGGGTAAACAGAAGCGCCTCTCTCTAGGCCGTTATCCTGAAATCGGCTTACGCAAAGCGCGCGCATTGCGCGATGAAGCTCGCGAGCTGTTGGCTAAAGGCATCAACCCCTGCACTGTTCGCAAACAAAAGCGGCAGGCCGAGCGTGCCGGCTACAGCTTCAAAGCCGTGGCAGCGAGAGTTTATTAATGTGCTTATATGGTGTTCATCCTAATTTTCAGTACTCATCCTCTATCCCTCACCTCGGGCCATTCAATGTCTATCGACAGTCTCGGGCTTATGGGCCTTGTTGCGGTAGTTAATCTGGAAAGTACGATGGCAATGTTGACAGTAATATAGAGGAAATCCTGCTTTTCCCGTTACATGTTTATGGAACGGTTCTATTTGTTGCCATTATGAGCAAGCAACTTAGATAGTGACAGTAATGAAACGCATTACTTACAAGTTCATGCTTTATCAAAGTAACGTTTTTAAGTGATGATCGTTATTTGTAATTACATTTAAATGTGGATATTACTCATTACCTTGCCTGCTATTAATATTTATCATGGTAATTTGCTTGCTATTTTTTGAACTAGGTCAAAAAATACGCTATTTTTCTAAAATGTAAGGAATGTTAACGTTTATAGTATTGATAATCGTTATCATATGTAATAGTGTGTGTATTGTTGTTCAGTAAGCCAAACTAAAATAATAGAAAAAGTTTTGTCTGTTTCTTGATGGAAATATGCATTACGTTGCATGCGATTTTGTATGCGCATAATGAAGGATTTTGTTTATATGCATGTGACCATTGAAGGTGTTTGATTTTATGCAGATATGGAGATCATGCTCACTCTATGAAAATATTTATTACCGATGGACAGAAAGCTGAATTTGAACATCTTCATGACGCTAGGCATGATAAGCGGGTTTACAATCGAATCAAAGCCATTCTTCTGGCTTTGGTGGGATGGAATCCAGCAATAATCGTTCAGGCTCTGCACCTGTATGAAATCATTATCAGTCTTCGTATCAGTGATCATCTTAATGAGCGCAAGCTCAAACCTGAAAACGGTAGTTCTGATGGGGTGCTTAATGTCGAGCAAACAGAAAGTTCAATCGGTCATTTATCACAGCATTTATGTCACCATCCTCATGAAATAGGGGCTTATGCCGCTCAGCGCTGGAATATTTGGTTCAGCATTCCTTGTATAAACAAGTGGCTGCATTATTATAGTTTCAATTTTTTCAATGAAATATGCAAGCATTCACCCGATTACAGGGAAAAAATTTATCTGATAGTGGATGATTCGGATTATAACCGAATCCCATGGATTAAAGATTACTCCTATCTGCCAAACATAGAACTTCATTATTATTTTTCGCTTTACAGTACGAATTTGAACGCAATAGAGCGCTTGTGTAAAGTGATGAAGGATCATGTGTGGAATAATCGATATATAGAAAGTACACGCGAATATCGGGATGCAATATTCGGTTTTATCTCCACGACGCTATCAGAAATAGCAGCATCGCTCATGACAAAAATTCACGATCGCTTTCAGGTATTCAACCCTGCATCTTGAGGATTATTATATATTCTGTGAATAATAAAAAATTAAGAGTTAGATCGTTATCTAGCAGTGCGATAGCTGCGATTTCTTTATAACACAAGGATAGTCAATATGGATATGGAGAAGGATTTACAGACTCTCACGGCTAAAAGGCTAAAAGGCTAAAAGCATTACTTCTGAGAAAAATCAATGTTTCGGAAAGTGAGTTTGATGAAGATGAAAACTTGTTTGACTATGGTTTGGATTCTATAGATGTCATGGTTTTAGTCGGAGAATTAAAAGCATATGGGATACAGGCTAACTTTATTGATATGGTGAGAGCTCCCACCTTCAGGGCATGGAAAAATTTGCCATGAGTCTTTGAACAAGAAAACTCTAAAATATAAAAAATGAACGATGCTAGAGTAGCGGTTGTGTGAAAGTAATACTCTGAATAGCCATGTTATATAGTCAGAGGAATGGTATCTTGTGGTGCAAAATATTGACTATAACATATCCGGAGCGTTGGTTATTAGTGTGATGGGAATCATAATGCATTTCTCTATCTTTAGTAATTATTATGGAGATAATAGATAAAAGGGTTGAGACGGCTTTCTGTTATAAATTGATAGTTTGGTATGATATCACAGTATATATCAATTTATTATATTGATGTGATGTTGGTGTTTTTTATTTGATTGTTATTAATGCTAGGGTGTTTTTTGACGGATATTTTTTCTTTCATAAGTTTGATTCATATATATGTATTAGCTTGTGGCTTTATGGCGTAAAAGCAAGGGCGGTAGCATGTATGAAAATCTACTTATTTTTTTTGTGTGGGTATTTGAAGACGTATGTTAAATTATTAATGGTGAAATTATTTCAGTGTTCCGTTAGTATGAATGTTACTGTCTCTATAGGAATAAGCATGTCTCCAATCCATATAGGAACTAGATTACGCTGTGAAGTATAAGATAATGGATTTTTGATAATATAGATAAGCAGTATTTTCATCCTAAATTAATTAAAGTCTTCACGATGCGGCTTTTGGCTAATAAATGAAACTTATTTTTATGATCTAATTTAATTTGTTGAATAATTCTATGTGTAATATTTTTTCTGATTAACTAAAAGTATAGGGATTATATGGCATGCAATGACTTTTTTATTAATGAAAACTTTGTTTCTTTCGATGCATGTAAGTTAAAAAAAACAAAGTTAATATGGGTGAATCCATCTTATGCTGGACTTCAGCAAGACATTTTGAATGAATGCAGTTACATGGTTAAACGAGATGCTATAATAGAGAATGTTATTACTGCGCAATGTAAAGTATTCTTTGTCGAGTGTTATAGCGGTTCTGACGTTGAATATCATGGGGGAGGAACCTGCGTTGGATTTAATGGTAAATGGCTGATAAAAGGGATTGGTACAACCCCACTTTTGCATCAGGATAATGAATCAGTACATGCTACTGGTGAATTACCATTATATTATGCATTATATGAGATGATATGGAGTCGTGTCTTAAGCGATATATTGCCTTATGGTTCACTTCCTTGTATTGGAGTTATATCAACCGAAAATAAAGTTATTGATATTAAAAGCCAAAAACCACATGTTTTAGGGCTATTAGTGAGAGAGTATAGATTGAGACCTGCTCATTTTGGGTGGGCGGTATTTTCTAAGCCCATCCCTGGGCTTAAGGATAAACAACATTTTGAAGTTGAGCATGTATCAAAAGTTATCTCATCATTACCTTCTTTACTTCCGCAACATAGGGAGTATACAAAAGAAGATTGGCTCATGCTAAGTGATGAAGAAAAATTTGATTATGGATTGACTGAGCTTGCTATTCGTCTTGGTGCACAATTCGGTTATTGCCATAGCAAATTCCTTAAAATTGGAACATCACCATCTAATGTAACGTTAAATGGTGAATTAGTGGATTTTACTTCAGTGGATTCTATTCATCCATTTGGTAGTAAGGCTCCAGAGAGATATAGACAAATATTAACCAAGTTTTTCGAGGAAGATCATAAGTGTTTGTTGAGGGAGTTTTATAACTTATTTTTTTGTTTTGGAAAACAAGTATTATGTAGTAATGATAAATTTCAGAAAATATATGATAATGCAAAGGATAATTTTCTAAATAGCTATATCTTAACAAAAATAAAAGATAGGTTATTGCTAACTGGATTGCCAAAAGTTTTATCTGATAAAATAGAAATAACTCAGAATGAGGTTAGACTATCGTCGATGATCGATAGTTTGATATATCGAAATGAAAATTTTTCTGTGGATGATATATATACTCCTTCATGTAGTTTTGGGTTTATTATGTTCGAGCTTGCCATGTGCTATAACAAAAAAGATAAATTTATGTCAATAATTCCTGCCAGCATGATTAATCCTTTGGAAAAGGAGATTCTTTATGATTTATACTTAAAATATAGAGGGAAGGCGGAGGAGGTGGCAAGGAATTTAAGTAAGGTGATTACCAGTGAAAACATAACGAAATCATGTTTTTTAAATATCACACGATTAACAAGCTCACGGGAATGTATTGAACGTGAAACTATAATAAATTTGTTACAAAACACGTGTGATAACATCGCCCCCCAAAAACTAAAATACGTAGTTGGCTCAATTATTGGTAAGATTAATACTTTAATTTATGATAGTCCTACTGCTCGGATAGTTTGTTGGCAAGACGAATATAAAAAGATAGGATTCGATATTAGAGATGGTGGTTTTTATGTCAATTTTTTTATAAATAATTCTATTGAGAAGTATGATTCATTGTCATCTTTGCCTGAGATTGACTTATTAAATATAGTAGGGTTCTATGGAGGAAGGATTTGGAGTGTTTTTGATGCTACACATTAAAGATGTATCTAAGAGTAAAAAAGATGTTATTTAGGGACAGCAAGAAGATCGTGCTCACCTACTCAAACTAACATTTTACTTCATGTGGATGCTCTGACGCTTTCATAAAAAGATGGGTGAGAGTCATTCTCTTGTACTGATGTGAAGGATAGAACTTGTTACGGACAAAGTAGACGGAAATGATAAACTTCGATCTCTAATATAATAAGGTGTAAAATATAGATAAAGTGGCAGGTATAATAATTTTGTTGTTGACGGTTTTGCCCATTTTGTTTTCCTCTTTGAGGAATGTTGGAGAAGATGATTAGTTTGTATATGTCCACCTGTCGCTTGTTAATTATATCGAATCTATTGGTTTATTTGAGATGGTAAAAATAATAATTATTTAGTCTGGTTGGAATGCGAAGCTTAAACAACAGGAGCTTTATGAGAGAACTGACATCATTAAAATTAAACCATTTTTCTGCCTCGGACGGGATCCCTGCAACAATCGAAAATACCATGGATGCTGCTACCAGTGGGGCAGTTAATCAACTCTATAATGATAGAAAATATAACCATCCAGACCTGATAATTATAAATTTAGTCAAAAAAAAAGATTCCAGGCTTAAAACGGAAAATATTTAAACTGAGAATTTTTTTAACTTTTGGTGCTCACACAAAATGAATTCTTTTCCTCATGAAAATATCCCCCTAACTGATGCACAGCAAGGGGTTTGGTATGCTTCTCAAGCCAGCCATTCTTCCAGACTCTACGCGACGGGGCAGGCTTTGTACCTTCGCGGTGAGATAGAACAATCCAAATTAATTCACGCTATTGAGCGCGCTTTAGTGGAATTTGATGTGCTCAACCACAGCTTCATCGATGTGTACGGTACGCCATCTTTCGGTCCGCTAATGTCCAATGCATGCGTCACTCTGTGCGATCTTAGTTTTCAGGATGAGCCAGAGGTTCTTGCGCAGCAATCGATGGAGCAGATAATCCGTGAGGAGTTGGGACCGAATTGCCTGCATCAACATGAACATCGTCTGTATATATTAGGTAAGCATGAGGCGATATGGTTTTCTCGTATCCATCATATCGCCTTCGATGCCTATGCCTACCATTTACTGCATCAACGCGCAGGCGCGCACTACAGAGCGTTGCAGAAAGGGGAAAGCGTGGTTCCTTGTCGATTCGTAGGACTGCGTACATTGTGTGCAGAAGATTTGGCTTACAGGGAGAGTTCGCAATATACAAGCGATCACGACTATTGGACACATCGCTGCGCACAAATGCCAACGCCAACTTTCCTTGGCACGGCTGCGCAAGAGATGGCAGTTGATACCATACAGGCCGAAGAATTCATTGATGCTGAGCTGTCTTTGGTTTTGGATACTTTTTATCAACATAGCAGGATAGCGTTGTCCGATATGTTGCTCGGTGTGTTTGCCAGTTATTTTTCATCATGTCTGGGAGGCGAGCGAAAGCTGCTTTTCGGATTGCCTTGTATGGGGCGCCTGGATTCCTTTGGCGCACAGGCGGCGATAACCCGCAGCAATATTCTGCCTTTGCTTTTGGAATTGCCTCAGGATGTCTGTTTTCAGGACGTTTGTGCCATTGTCGCAAGAAGCAGGCGCGAGTTACTTGCTCATCAACGTTATCGCGGCGAATGGATTGGCAGGGCTATCGGCAGAATCGGCGATAACTTACCTCTTTACGGCATTGAACTGAATATTTTGCCCTACTCTCCCACTCTTGATTTTGAAGGATTAAACACGGCAGCCAAACATGTCGCTACTGGCCCTGTACGGGATCTCAATGTTCATTTGGAACTTGGATCAGATCTGCGCCCACGCGGCCTCAGGTTGATTGCTAATGCTTCGCGGCATAATCGATCGGAATTGCAAATGCATGTGCGCCGACTGCTGTACTGGATGGAGCAATTAATCAAGGCGCCTGAATTACCGCTGCGGGAGCTGTCGTTGGCGATGCCAGCCGAGTTGTCGGCGATCGCTCAGTGGAACAACACAGTTCATACTTTGCCTGCGCATAATATTCTCCAGTTATTTGAAGAACAGGTTCAAGCTGTACCTCAACAGCTCGCCGTACTTGACGAAACCGGTGGGTTAACCTATTCAGAACTGGAACTGCGTTCTCGGCAGCTTGCGCATGCTCTCGACTACCATCTGCAAGGTGCTCGCGGCAAGGTGATCGGTGTGGCTCTGGAACGCTGCGTTGAGCTGGAAGTGGTTCTGCTGGCTATTCTTCGCTCCGGTGCTGTGATTTTGCCGCTCTCGCTGGAACTTCCCGAACTACGACTGCAGAAGATGCTCAAGCAAGCCGGCGCTTCTTTGACGATATCCACCTTCACGAGCCGGAACAGACTGCCGACCGGACACTCGCAGATGGATATTGAGTCACTCAGTTGCATCGCGGAACGGTTGGGCAACGCGGCACTGGCGCTGCCCACAGAGCAGTGTGGAACTGCGCCGGCCTACATTCTCTTCACTTCAGGCTCCAGCGGCGAACCGAAAGGTGTAATGGTTGGTCATCTGGCGTTAGCTAATCGCCTTCAGTGGATGCAGGCTGAGTACAGTCTGCAGCCAACGGATCGTGTTCTGCAGAAAACGCCTGCGACCTTCGACGTATCAATGTGGGAGTTCTTCTGGCCGCTGATCAGCGGCGCGACATTGGTTATGGCGCGTCCCGGCGGACACACGGACCCAGCTTATCTTCTGAGCAGTATTGAGCAATATAACATCACTACCTTACATTTTGTCCCATCAATGCTGGCGCTATTTCTTGATGCTTTTGAACGTCGTCCAGGACAACTACCGTTACTCCGGGTATTCGCAAGTGGTGAAGCATTGTCCCCAGAGCTGGTAAAGCGCTATCACTGTCTACTGACCGCACCATTGCATAATCTCTACGGTCCAACCGAAGCCGCTATTGACGTGACTTACCATGTGTTAGGTCAAAATGTTGAAGGACGCAGCGTACCGATTGGCCGCCCAATCTGGAATACGCGGATCCACATTCTCAATGAATACGGTAGAACCACACCGATCGGTATTGAAGGAGAGCTGTATATAGAAGGAATTTGTCTTGCTGATGGTTATGTCGGCCAACCAACCCTGACTGCTGAACGTTTCGTCATCGGTGCTGACGGCGAGCGTCTTTACCGGACAGGCGATCTGGCACGTTGGCGCGAGGATGGTGAGATTGATTACCTTGGGCGCCTGGATCAGCAAATAAAAATACATGGTCAGCGGATTGAACTGGAGGAGATTGACGCGGTTATCGGCAAGCACCCACAAGTCCATCAGGCCTGTGCCAATATGTATGAAGGACGTATTATCGCCTATATCGTAACCAATGGCGTTGAGCCGGATGAAGATGAACTGCTGGCGTTTTGTCGCAAACATCTTCCCGTTTACATGCTACCGCAGCGTGTGATGTTTCTTGCGGAGCTCCCCTTAAGCCGTAATGGGAAACTGGATCGGAAAATTTTGCCCGCACCGCCAAATATCCATCGGGAAGATGGCAGTGTGCCATCCAGCCTGATCGAGCAACGGCTATGCGAGTATTTCGCCGATGCTCTGCAATTACCGGCAGTAGCACCCGAATCGAACTTTTTTGATCTGGGCGGTAATTCCCTGAGCGCCGTCAGTGTCGCCGCCAGGATAAACGCAGGTCTCGGCTGGCGAATTACGATAGCCAACATTTTTGCCCATCCCACCCCCAGAACACTGGCCGGGCACGGTCAGCATGATGACCTGAACATGCTTGATACAACTCTGTTGCTGCGTCCCAGCCCGTACAATTCCCGGATTGGACTGCCGACGCTGTTCTGCATCCATCCGGCTGGCGGCATCGCCTGGTGCTACAGCGGTCTGGCTCGTTTTCTCAAGACGCCGTGTGAGATTGTCGGTTTGCAGGCGCAAGGGTTGACACCGGAGGGTCATATCGCTCAATCGATGGATGACATGGCTGAAGAGTATGCCAACCGTATACGAACCCATCAACCCAGAGGCCCATATTGGCTGATAGGTTGGTCCGTTGGTGGAATGATCGCTCACAGCGTGGCCGTACGTCTTGAACAACAGGGCCAGAAGGTTGAACTGCTGGCGATGATGGATGCCTATCCCAGTGATTTGTGGCGGCGCTTCGCGTTTGAAGATTTGAACTCGAGAGAAGAAGAAAGTATGGCTATGGCGGCGTTGCTCTTCATCGCAGGTATCGCGTTGCCTTTTGACAACGGGTTACCTTCCTTGATTGTGCCGAAAGGTGAGGTGCTCGAACGTTCACAAACGATCAGATTGCTCAGGGAAAATGGTAATGCGCTGGCTAGTCTTGACGATCAAACGCTTGATCGGCTTATCAATGTCGTTATCAATAGCCGCCGCTTGGTTGGCGGTTCGAACCATGACATTTATCACGGCGACTTGTTGTTCTTCACGGCGGCAGCGCCACGAGCCGAGGATTGGCTGGATCTGGAGGCGTGGCACCCTTATGTTCACGGACGGATTCATAACATCGACATCAATTGTAATCATCCCGCAATGGCCCGGGCCGAGGCTCTGCGTGAAATCGCCATGCATCTGGACGTCACGTTTGCGTGCTTTCTGAAACGTTTATCCGGGAACCAACAGGACTCAAGCAGGAAAAAAATAGTGGAGAACGCTGCCAAATGAGCCATAACCCTATGCTCGCTGACCTCACCGAAAACTTAGTACCATTCGAGGCCCATCAGGTAACGTCTTCTTTGATCTGGTGTGGCCCTGATGTCAACGACGGCGAAGCATTGCACAATGCTTGCAGTTATTTGATTGGTCCCATAGGCTCCGGTACTTCCAAAATATTCCAGGCGGAGCGCTATGGCGGCAGCGGTATTCAGCGCAATGGCGGAGGTGCCCGCTGCGGTTTTGACGGCCGTTATCAAGTCAAGGGGATCGGAGCCAATCCGTTGGTTGGTCAGGGTTCAGACTGGCACCATTCCAATGGTGCGCTCGGTGCCAGCCAGGCAATTTATGAAGCATTATGGGGAGAAGTACTGGCACAGGTATTGCCTTATGGCGCGGTGCGCGCGCAAGCCGTTTTACTCACCGACAACTACACCGATATTAAATTCGAACGCTCCCGGGGGGTATCTCGACGGGCTCTGCTGGTACGTGAGCCGACAGTTCGCCCGGCGCATTTCGAACGGGCGCCTTACTTCCGACCGCAATCCCAATACTCCGGGCAACTGATGCACGATGCTCGACGTGTCAGGTCAGCGATCCGGAAGTTGCCGGCCAGTTTGCCGACACCATCTGAAGGTTTCAGCGAGGAGGCTTATCACGATCCCCAGCATCATTGCATTGAAGGGCTATGTGAACTGGCGCGACGTCAGGCACAGCAGATGGCTTTTTGCCGAACGCGTTTCCTAATGCTGACGACGTCACCGTCCAACATCGCGATGGACGGAAGGCTGTTGGATTTTAACGGGCTCAACTGCTTGTTCCCCAGCGATCATCGTTACGATTTCGAATACAAACTCAAACTTACGCAGTTGATGAAAGAGCCTGCGATCCTTCAACAGGGACTATCCGATCTTTGCCTGTATCTCGGCAAATACCTTTTCGATCCGGAATTCACATTGTATTCGCGGCAACAGGTGGGGGCTTGCTTCCAACAAACCTTTCAGGAAGCCTGCTACCGTGGATATCTGACGTTGTTAGGAATATCCGCCGATATGCTATCGCCGAAAGAAACGCCCGAACCGTTAGAGCGACTGGTGGACAGCTTTATAAAATTGTTCGGCAGCCGCAGCGGAACGCTGTACTGTCCGCCCAATGATGATCGAACTGAGTCGCCACTGGAACAACTGGTCGTGACGTTGATACGCCGCAGTCAGGGGTTGGCGGTCCCTGGCTGCGGCGATTTGGAGAATGACGTCCGCTTCGCGGAAACACTACGTTTCTTCACCGAAGCCAGTCATTGGCTGGTCAAAACCTGCCGTGCCCGGGGTAGCGATACCTCTTCGATCCTGAAAAAGATGGAACAACAAGCGCGACGGAGACTGCAACCCAGAAGTTTTTTGAGCAAGGTTCGGATGCTTGAGGAGATCGCCGGCTTGCTGGAGGCCCATAGCGGCGACGACCTCCATCTGCGACAGGCGTTATCCGTAATGGAAGAGAAAATGCAGATCTTTGCCAGGGAGGCGTTTGGCCGTCAGCAATCAGTCAATCATATTCCGGAAAGGTGTGAAAAAACATGACGTTGTATATAAGGGAAACAGTCAATGACCGGAAAGACTGGTCTGCCCATGAACAGATCGGTTTTGCCGTAAGCTGCATGCTCCATAATCGCAATTACAGCCTTTATCCGGTTTTGAGCATTCAGTATTGGACGGAATTCGCGATACAGCACGATCAGATAAAATTCCTCTTCGATACACGCGACCAGCCATTGGCTTATGTCACCTGGGCGTATCTGGAGGCGGATACTGAAGCTCGACTGCTCAACGATCCGGAATTTCGGTTGCATCCTTCCGAATGGAATGAAGGCGACAGGATCTGGCTCCTCGACTTCTGTTGCAAACCTGGTTTTGGCCGTAAGGCCATCGAGCGCTTCATCCGACTCAAACCATGGGGAGTGGGACAGGTGAGTTGGTTAAGTCGGAGAAAGAAGATCATGAGCCTGTAGCGATAGCTCAGGCGGAAAGGTTCCCTACAGCCTGGAACAAACGTGGTATAGCAGGTCGTCCGATTGGCACCCGAGGCCTTGGGCATATTTGCCAATTATGGCAACAGCGCTGACTAACAGGGTTAACGATAAGTTATTAGATAATTAATATGATATCTGTAGCTTAATTACTCATGATATTGGAAGAAGCGAATTAATTAAGGACTTTTATTTTGTTTCGTAAGGACGCTATAGAAAACAGAAAAATGAAATGGCGGGGGTGTGCGATTTTGCTACCGGGTATTCCTCTCTGGTTAACCGTTTTGGGTTGCATTTTTTTCATTACGACATTTCTGGCATTCATTATAGCAGGCACCTATACCCGCCGCGTTAACGTCAGCGGAGAGATCACAACCTGGCCACGTGCCGTTAATATTTATTCCGGGGTGCAGGGATTTGTGGTGAAACAGTTTGTTTACGAAGGCCAAACAATTAAAAAAGGAGACCCGATTTATCAGCTTGACGTCAGTAAAAGTACACGAAGCGGTGTTGTCAGTGATAACCAGCGGAGGGATATTGAAAACCAATTGGTTCGTGTGGATAACATCATTTCGCGACTGGGGGCAAGCAAGAGAATCACGCTGGATACATTGGAAAAGCAACGTTCGCAGTATAGCAACGCCTTCAAACGCTCATCAGATATTATAAGACGAGCAGAAGAAGGAATAAAAATAATGAAAGATAATATGGATAATTACAGAAATTACCAGGCAAAGGGACTCATCAATAAGGATCAACTGACCAATCAGGTGGCGTTATATTATCAACAACAAAACAATTTACTCAACCTGAGTGGGCAAAACGAACAGAATGCATTGCAAATAACCAGCCTGGAAAGTCAGATTCAGACTCAAGCCGCTGAGTTCGATAACCGAATCTACCAAATGGAGCTGCAGCGATACGAACTGCAAAAAGAACTGGTTGATGCGGATGTGGATGGAGAAATTATTATCCGTGCGCTGTCAGATGGGAAAATAGACTCTATGAGCGTCACGGTGGGACAAATGGTAAATGCTGGCGACAGTTTGCTGCAGGTTATCCCGAAAAATATAGAGAACTATTATCTGATTCTCTGGGTACCCAATGACGCGGTCCCCTATATCGCTGTGGGTGATAAGGTCAACGTCCGTTATGAAGCCTTTCCTGCCGAAAAGTTCGGCCAGTTTTCCGCCATGGTGACGACAATATCCAGAACGCCAGCTTCACCGCAGGAAATGCTGACTTATCGAGGAGCCCCCAAAAATACGCTGGATGCGTCTATTCCTTGGTACAAGGTGATCGTTAAGCCTGAAAAGCAAACTATTGCCTACGACAAGAAATCGTTACCTCTGGAAAATGGCATGAAAGCACAAAGCACGTTATTTCTGGAAAAAAGAAAAATTTATCAATGGATGCTTTCGCCATTCTACGACATGAAGCACAGCGCTACAGGGCCGGTTAATGAATAACGGTAGTTTCAAGTCCCTCATCAACCAGTTAGATATGCGATTACGCAGACAGGTTCCCGTCATTCATCAGACAGAGTCCTCTGAGTGTGGACTGGCTTGTCTGGCGATGGTATGCGGGCATTATGGCAAAAACATTGATTTGATATCTATGCGTCGACAGTTCAATCTGTCGGCGCGTGGAGCCACCCTTGCAGGCATCAACGGAATAGCAGAGCAGCTAGGCATGGTAACTCGGGCACTATCGCTGGATCTGAACGAACTCGGCGCGCTGAAAACTCCTTGCATTCTCCACTGGGACTTCAACCACTTCGTTGTGTTGGTCTGCGTGAAGCGCAACCGCTTTGTGTTGCATGATCCGGCTCGGGGGCGAAGAACAGTGGGATTGGCTGAAATGTCACAGTATTTTACCGGGGTGGCGCTTGAAGTCTGGCCCGGCAGCGAATTTACTGCGGAGACGGTTAAAAACCGCGTGAGTCTGAAAACGCTTATTCACGGCATATACGGCATCAAAAGCACACTTACAAAAATTTTCTGCTTTTCTGTGATCATCGAAGCCATCAACCTGGTAATGCCTGTAGGCA
Organism: Brenneria goodwinii; assembly: GCF_002291445.1. Taxonomy (NCBI): domain Bacteria; kingdom Pseudomonadati; phylum Pseudomonadota; class Gammaproteobacteria; order Enterobacterales; family Pectobacteriaceae; genus Brenneria; species Brenneria goodwinii. The sequence continues at coordinate 4,937,322 of NZ_CP014137.1, forward strand.
CACAGTTGATAATGGACCATGCAATCCCGGCTGGCGATCGGGGCCTGTTAACCCTTATTTGTATTGGCCTGATGTTTTTTATTCTGCTTCGGGCAACCGTAAGTATAGTCCGCGCCTGGTCGTCACTGGTAATGGGAACGCTCATCAATGTGCAGTGGCAGTCAGGTCTGTTTAACCACCTGCTGAGACTGCCGTTGGGATATTTTGAACGGCGCAAACTGGGTGATATCCAGTCCCGTTTCGGCTCGCTGGATACACTGCGAGCCACATTTACGACCAGCGTAGTCGGAGCCATCATGGACAGCATCATGGTCGTCGGCGTACTGGTGATGATGGTGCTGTATGGAGGGTATCTTAGCTGGGTAGTTTTGGGTTTTACTGCCGTGTACGTCCTTATCCGCTTGTTGACCTACGGTTATTACCGACAACTCTCGGAAGAGACTTTGGTCAGGGGCGCTCGGGCCAGTTCATATTTTATGGAAACTCTGTACGGTATAGCCACGGTGAAAATACAGGGTATGGCCGAGCGGCGGGGAACACACTGGCTTAATCTGAAAATCGATGCCATCAATTCGGGCATCAAATTAACCAAAATGGATCTGTTTTTTAGCGGCATCAGTACGTTCGTTGCGGCCTGCGATCAGGTGGCGATTTTATGGCTGGGGACCAGCCTGGTGATCGACAATCAAATGACCATTGGGATGTTCGTGGCATTTGGGGCTTTCCGGGGACAATTTTCCGATCGTGTCGCCTCACTGACGAATTTTCTGCTGCAATTGCGGATGATGAGCCTGCACAATGAACGTATCGCCGATATAGCGTTACATGAACGCGAAGCCAAAAAACCTGATCTAAATACTATTGCTGCAATGCACCCCGCGGCGCTGGAAACTATTGATCTCAGCTATCGCTACGACAGTCAGTCTGCGCCAGTGTTCAGTGACCTGACAATTTCAATTGCTGCCGGGGAAAGTGTTGCGATAACCGGCGCCTCCGGTGCCGGAAAAACAACGCTGATGAAAGTATTATGCGGACTATTTGAACCTGATTCCGGCAAGGTAATCGTAAACGGTACCGATATTCGTCAACTTGGTATGAACAATTATCATAAGTTGATAGCCTGCGTAATGCAGGATGATCGATTATTCTCCGGTTCAATACGAGAGAATATTTGCGGTTTTACAGAGGGGATAGATGAAAACTGGATGATTGAATGTGCCAGAGCCAGTTATATTCACGATGTGATAATGAAAATGCCTATGGGCTATGAAACACTGATAGGTGAACTGGGCGAAGGACTCTCTGGCGGACAAAAACAGCGTATTTTTATTGCGCGTGCGCTGTACCGGAAACCAGGGATTTTATTTATGGATGAGGCAACGAGCTCTCTCGACAACGAGAGTGAACGTTTTGTAAATGTGGCAATAAAAAGATTGAATATCACCAGGATAATTATCGCGCACAGAGAGACAACGCTTAGAACCGTTGATAGAATCATCTCAATATAATAAGAAAAAAATACATAGCAAGAGTAAAAGGCGTAAATGGACACCTTACGATGTTTCTTCTGTTTTTTGTTATTTCTCTTTATCTTCCCCTGCTACTCATATAAATCATAAATTTTATGGTTGCAAAGGGCTGTTACATCATTTTTATAATTGTGATGCCCGTTTTCTTTGGTGCATGTCGTTATATTTTTGTATGTTAATAGATATGATTGATGTTTAGAGAAGGAGGTGTAATGAGTAATATTTTATTATCTATATTATGTGTTTTTATTGGTGGGGGGATGGGTTTTATCGCAAGATACTTTAACGCATCCCTATTAGTTCAATCGTTGTGTATTTCAATTAGTATCGCAATAGTGATGTTTGTTTTTTTCCAAATAAAAGGAGGTATTAAATGAGAGAGTTAAATTATAATGATATTAATTTTGTGCCTGGTGCAGGAGATGTTGACTGGGTTCAGGTAGGTAGGGATTTTTCTGTTGGAGGTGCCACTGTAGCCGGGACAGCATTTGGGACTGGTTTAGCAGGCCCGCTAGGTCCTGCAATCGGAGTGTTATGTGGAGTCGGTGTTGGTGCGCTATATGATTGGGGTAGTAATAGTGGAGTACATCTAGTACATCCAGTGCTTCTACAGCGGCAAGTAGTGGTAGCTAATATTTAAATGGTGACCGTAAACATAGCTACTTCACAGGGTGAATATAATTTAAGTTTAAAGGGAATTTATAGATTCATGAAGTTAACAAATATATGAATAAACTGACAAGAGTAAATTTTACTGATATTTTAACCATCTGTAAGCTAGCTAATTAAGAATTGCCGTTAAGGTCGCATTTCCTTATGACTTCTAATTATCCGATCAGGGTTTATTCATAAGAAAATACTGTGTTTCTGAATCTGCGCTATTACCTTGACTTGTTATTCATGGAGTTTCGGAGATCTGGCTTAAATTATTTGCTATTCGCTTTTTAATAGTGATGTTTTATTTTGATGTTTATACGTTCGATATTTTTATCTGATTGATGTGGAGGTTGATGTTATGTTGTCCATTCCTTGTGTTTTTAATGATGTCTGCTGAGGGGGTTATGAGAATATTTATACTTGCTAGGTATTGGGTTTTGTTTTTTATTGTGTTTTATTTTTTTATATATATTGGAGTATGGTTGTTTGATGGTGTATTTAATTATGGGCGAACAGCGATGCTGTCATTTGTATTTTCTAGTTTCTTTGCTTTATTTATGGCGAAGCTTCGTAGTTCGCCTAAAAAGTAGTCTCATTTAATTGAATGAAACCATAGGAGAATAATTATGCGAGAAATAAGTCATGTCGAGTTATCTGCAATATCAGGTGCCGGTGAATTTAGTTATGGAGAGCTTGCCGGAGTTGTTGCTGGAGGAGCGGTTGCTGGAGCGATGACAGGGGCTGCTGCTGCTGGATTAGGTGCCGGACCTGGAGCTGTTCTCGGTGGAACTGCTGCCGGGGCTGCTTATGTAACTGGCCACTTGGTTCAATCATTTTTTGGTGGAAGTAACACGAGCAGTAGTTCAAGTAGCACCAGTTCTGCTGCCAGTAGTGCCAGTTCTGCTGCCAGTAATGGTAGTTAACTTCCTGACCGTGACTGTAATATTATGGCCTCCCTGTTAAGGGGGCCATAAACTCGGGCTATTAAACACAGATAGGATAACTGAGGGAGAGGCTTTCAGGTAGGCAAAAAAGCGTATTTTTATTGAGTGAGCATGATTTTGGGAATCGGGTCTTTTATTTATGAATGAAACAGACTGATAACCTCTTCAGGTTACATTGCTTATTTTGGTATATATCCTTCATCTTTCAAGCTGCGCCCGTGTTGGCTGCATTACTTGGCCGATCCCTGGGCCTCGCCCTTTGCAGTAACGCTGCGAACTACGTTCAAATCTGCTTCCGGGGATTCAGGCTCAAACCAATAAAAAGCCTCCTATTGAGATAGGCTCATTATATATGGGAAGAACAAAATTCACGATCCTTTATTAATGGAGGAGTATCGGATGATTACGATTATTAATTTTTATTTTCTACCTGCGATTTTTAGTGTAATGGCCTTTTTGTCATTAAGTTCTTTTTTAAAAAAAAGAAATGCTTTGTTGAAAATTATAATTTCTTTTGCAGTGGCTTGCCTTGCTGTGTTTGTATACTTCTTTACTCATTCAGTTTTTGATGGAGTTTCAATTACACAGGCGTTGTTTTCATTTGGCTTTAACGATTTTATTGCTTCTTTTTTAATTTGTATTTTAAACACGGTTATTTTGTGGGTTTTAATTAATTTGAAATAAGGAGTGAATATAAGATGAGAGCGTTAAATGTTTATGAAATAAAAATGGCTTCAGCTGCAGGAACTCCTGGTATCGCCCCTGGCAATGCTCAGATAATTAAAGATGTGGCCATCGATGCTGGGATTGGTGCAGCGTTTACTCCAGGAGCTCCATTGATTGGCGCTGGACTGGGGGCTGCAGGCAGTGTAATCCATGGTGCTATCAACCATGGGCCTGTATGCGTCCCTATTCCCGTCATGATCGGACCGACTTGGAATGGCAGTGGCGGCGGTAACTCTGTTAGCGTTAGCGCTGCTGCTGCCAACGCTCTGGCTGCTGCCAGGGATGGTAGTTAACTGTACTTTTGAGCGTTTGGAACAGCAAGCCTGATTATGGACTTGCCAAACGTAAAGAATCAATCCCTAAATGTGTTTATTCAATATCTTGATATTGATAACAGTATCAATTGGTTACTGAAAAAATTAAGATCTCATTTCCCGCTCCAATTCTTGTTCTATAGATATCCACTAAAGTCTGTAGCTCTCTGATTCATCAGGGTAATCGCTCTATTGAGCCTCCAGCGAAATCCACTGAAAACCACCGTCAACCACGCCGAAGTCGTACACAAATTGGTACACGAAAATCGGGTGCGTTATCGATGCGGATTGTTTGCTGAGTCGCTTCCCTGTGCGCGTGTATTCCCGCAGGAGCGTTAATCGTCAAAATCATCGGATAATGCTTTATCAGTTTCCGCAACAGGCTCAAATAAAGAATCAGGCAAACACCTAAACGTTATATTTATACCCCATTCATGCGCTCTGTCTGGTGTATTCGGCAAGGAAAGTCATGCCATCGCAGCAAACAGGCCGTCGCGGTTGATGTCGCTCCAAACCCCATGGTTATCACCAGTTGTCCGTCGCGCAAACAAAAATGCTTTGCCATATCAATAAGAGCGACCGTGTTTAGTGTGGCTCCCAGGCTTCCGTAGCGTGAAAAAGTGGAAAAAATTTTTTTGCTGTCTATTTGCAATGCCTTCGCCGCTACTTCATGTATCCAGTGGACCGGTTCGTAAACATAGAATGCGTCAATGTCCGACAGTTGAAAATCAGCAGAACGGCAGACGCCGGTGCAACAGTCAATAATCGTTTCTGGCAAATGGTCAAAAATATAACCTCCTGAACCAGGGGGGATCCTGATATGAGATACGTTATTGTCTGACGTACCATCTACATATTCCAGTGGCTGATAATGAGCAGTGGATACCGAATAAGACGCGATGATTTCCGGCCCGTTTCCCTGACCGATGATCATACTGGCGGCGCCATCGCTGAGTAATTGCTTTGCCGGTTCGTTCTCTTGAAAGAAATGGCGATAATTACAACCGGTCACTATAGCAATTCGCTGATAACGTTCTGACAAAATCAGTGAACCGGCAATTTCCATTGCCGTACATCCACCACCAGTACCAACATTGATGCCAATCGAAGGGCACTTCAGTCCTATTCTTTTCGCCAGCAGGCCGGATTCCTGCCCCAAAATATTATCCGGCCATGATTGGCTCAATATCAGAAAGTCAATGTCGTCAACAGACAATTGGGCATATTCCATCGCGGCTAGAAAGCTGTCATCGAGCAAAATATCAATATCCCGTTTATCGTCAAGGGGCCAGATATGTCGCGTATCCGCCTCAAACTGATCAACATTCGTGCTGAACTCAGTCGTTAATTCGTCATGGTGCTTGATATCAATGCGTTTATCAGGCAATACGCCTGAGGCAGATAATATTCTGGGAAAATTCAGCATAATATTTAATTCCTAGAGTGACTTAATTGTATTGATCCGATCAAGCAACGGCGGCTGCGCATCTTTATCGATCAGAACATCAATAACAGTAGGAACGCCTTTCAAGATGGCTGCACGTAGTGAGGTTTCCAACTCGTCCGTCTGTGTGACCCTGACGCCATCCGCGCCCAATGCCTTGGCAAACAACGAAAAATCAACCTGGGGAATAACACAGTCCAGCGGTGGGTGACCTAATAGCCTCAATCCTTGCCGACACATGTTGTATACGCCATCGTTCATTATTAGCCAAATAGCCGGTAACTGATAACGAACAGCGGTGCTGACTTCATTATTCATCAACATGGAACCATCACCGATGATACCAAGGGTAGTTTTTCCTGACACGCTCAGGCCCACGATCCCGCAAGCATAATGGGCCATGGCGCCCAGCGCGGTACAAACCCGGTAGCGGTTTGGTTTTTGAAAATGTAAATATCTGTTGGTCCAAACAAACGTGTTTCCTGCGTCTGCGGCGATCAAACAGTCATGTTCTTCAATTGCTACCTTTTGAACAATCGCCATTACCTGCTGTGGATGAACGACGCCATCCTTAACCGGTATCAGATCCTGTTGTTCAGGTTCCTGTTCTCTGCGGAGTCTCTGCGGGTTATGACAAACGGCGGTTTTTTTTACTTTATCGTATACCCCATGCAGGAAATGAGAAATTTCCGCATTAATAATAACCGCGCTGGCGGGAAGGTTTCTTTGGATATCCTCATTTCCCAGACCAATATAATAAACATCAACATTGGTCAACTGATTTTGAATATATGAAGAGCTAAATTCTCCCAGTTTCGAACCCAATATAATAATAGTCTTCAATGATGGGTTACTTAGCGTATTTCTGATTTTTTTGCCATCGGAACCTAATCCAGTTGTGCCAAGGTAAAGCGCATGGTTTTCGGGGAAAATTCCTTTTCCCCTCGGGGTAGACATTACCAGTGTATTCGTTTCAACAGCGAGGCGGGTTAATATCTCTGCGGCATGGAGGCAACCAAATCCATTCCAAAGAATAGCATCTCCCGCCGCAAGCGCATCTGCAATTTTTTGTTGTTGACTTTCAGCGTTATTGTTCTTTTCGTAAGAATTCGATGCGGGTGTGATGCGTTCTATATTTACTCGATTATTTTCTTTTAAAACTTCTTTTTGGATATTTGTTGGTATAAAAATGCCCAACACATGGCCATAAGATGTTGTCATATTATTTATGGCGGTGATTGCTTCCATTAATTTTTCTTGTCTGTCAATAAAGACAATACTATCAAAAAAACCGCTGACGCCATCGCCTGCGAGGTCGTTGATATCTTGACGAGTTGTTTGCTGTAATCCCCATTTACCGTTGTGTTCCTCAATAGTAGTCGCTGAAATGAATACCACTCTTGCGCCATCCAGCTTTGCTGCACGTAATCCCGTTAAGGCATTGGTAATCCCTGGCCCAGAAGTGGAAAAAACAATGGTGGGGACATTGTTATATAAACTGTACTCTGAGGCTGAAAAAGCGGCACCGCTTTCATGTCTGCAATGGATAACCTTGAGTGGTGACTCTGACAGTGCTTCCCACAAAGGAACAATAAATCCACCTGAGACACCAAAAGCAGCTTCAACACCCACTTTTTTTAAATTATTGACTAATGCTTTTATAACCGTCTGCTGTTCGTCTTTGCTCATACAACCTTCCTCATAAAGTGTAAATACTTAAAAACACTTGATATAGAGAAATGAGTCTTACTCTTTAATGATTTTTTGAGTATGAATGTTATTTTCTCAACAATATAATTGTAGCGTGATTTATTAAAACCGCTAGAGTATTGGTTTTTATTCAACTTGATGTTTTTGTTGAGGTTTATTTTAATTTATTTTTAATTAAACGGGTTGCATTAATAAAGAGTGGTAATTATTTGTGTGATTATTATTGATTTTATCATGGATTGTTGATGATTTATGTCATAATATTTGGCTGTGTTTTTAAAATTTAGTTTCAATTGCACCAGTTCGCAGTGAGAGCGTTTTTAAGTTAATGCATTATTTCTCATAACCACTAATATAAATTGTTTTTATTTTATATTGTCTTATTCTTGATTGTTTTTATATAAAGATATACGTCAAAGCGGATTTTCATTGTACGCATAAAGTGACTCACATTTAGATTGTTTCGATGTGTTCAAATAGCCTGTATATCTTGTGCATGCCATGTTAATGGGAACCGGATGTCTGGAGATTCGGGAAGGCCACTCTGTATTCATTACCCTATACAATTTATACGTGTCTAACAGAAAGCTTGAACGCATCATAAGCAAATAACCACCAGCGCCTATGGCGGTGGTCGGCAACGTCGCTTCCCTTTACGCGGCACGCCACGCCTCTCTTCAGCCCTGATACGTTTATCCTTGTGCGATATGCCGGTCATCATCGCTTCTGATGACGGCCGGCGGCAATCTCAGGCGTGCGGTCCATGCGTTAGCGAGTCGCGTGGTATAAGTTCGCCAACAAAGGTCTGCTGATATTTAAATTCGCCGCCGTCGAGCATAAAAATTAAACGGCCAATGGTTTCTTTAATCATTTCCGTCACCGGAAATCTGACGCTTGCAAGGGGCGGAATAATGTAAGGCGCCACCGCGATATCATCAAAACCAATAACCGATACCGGGTGCGGAACGGCTATTCCGCTGTCGTGTAACTGTTTAATGGCGCCGATCGCCATATCGTCGTTGCTGGCAACCAGCGCGGTAAAGTGCGCATTACGGGATAATAACTCGGCGACGCCGGCAGAACCGCAGGCAGGCGTCCATTTCCCCTTAACAATCAATTCATCACGAACCGCAATTTTTTGCTGCGCCAGCGCATCTTTATAGCCGGAAAGGCGCTCGACGCCGGTAGGCGAATCCATTGAACCGGTAATAAACGCGATATCGCGATGTCCCATTGCGATTAATTTCGCCACGGCGGTAAAACTTGATAATTTATGATCGGAGTAGACGCAGTGGCTGCTATTTTTCCGCAACCGGCGATTAAGCACCATAATCGGCTGAGAATGGTTTTGAATAATCTCATCCATTTCATCAACGCTGAGAAAGCGCGGATAAATAATAATCGCGTCGCAGCGTAAATCGAGCAGATGCTGAATGGCCTGACGCTCTTCTTCCGCGCTATGTTTACCATCCGCCAGGATCAACTGGCGGCCTTGGTCTTCCGTCATGCGGGCGGCGTGAAACAGCAGTTCACTGAAATAGACCCCATGATACAGGGTGTTGGTGACCACCAGCCCCAGCGTCTGCGTCTTTTTAGCCGCCAGGCTCCGGGCCAGCAAATTGGGCCGATAGCCGCTCTCTTCAATGGCCTGAAACACGCGGTCTTTGGTTTCCTGACTAACGTAGCCGTTGCCCGAAAGCACGCGTGAAACCGTCGCCTTCGATACGCCCGCCCGCTTCGCAACCTCCAGCATCGTGGTCATGCAGATAATCCATTTGATGTCGATGTACCGCAGTTTACTTCACAGTAGCGCGATTGTTGTAGCGGGATTCCGTGGCTGAAAACATCGTTAAGTGATCGTCGTCACGAATATAAAAAAATGAATTTTATGATCTTGTATATATAAGTGAAACTTCCAATAATTTTGTGAAACCGGTTTCCTATGCAGTGTTTCATCGCCGCCCGTTTCTACGCTCAACGCCGAGCGATGAATATGTACCTTATTGATAAAAAGGATAAAAATCCGATGGCAAAGAACTATGCGGCTCTGGCTCGCTCTGTTGTTACCGCGCTGGGCGGCGTTGATAACATCTCTGCGGTGACCCACTGTATGACGCGTCTGCGCTTCGTGCTGAAAGACGATGCGCAAATCGACGGCGCCGCGCTGAAAAGCATCAGCGGCGTGCTCGGCGTGGTGCGCAATGAAAATCAGTGTCAGGTTATCATCGGCAATACGGTCTCCTACGCGTTTCGCGAAGTGGTCAGCCTGCTGCCTGGCGATATGCGGCCGGCCGAGCCAGCCGGCAAACAGAAGATAACGCTGAAGCGCATCGGCTCCGGGATCCTTGACGCGCTGATCGGCACCATGTCGCCGCTGATCCCGGCGATTATCGGCGGATCGATGCTCAAGCTGCTGGCGATGATCCTTGAGATGACCGGTCTGCTGGATAAAAGCTCCTCGACGCTGGCTATTCTCACCATCATCGGCGATGGCGCGTTCTTCTTCCTGCCGCTGATGGTGGCGGCATCGGCGGCGGTAAAATTCAAAACCAATATGTCGCTGGCTATCGCCATTGCGGGCGTGCTGGTTCACCCGAGCTTTATCGACCTAATGGCCAAAGCCGCGCAGGGCGAACACGTTGAGTTCGCGCTGATCCCGGTCACCGCGGTGAAATACACCTACACCGTTATCCCGGCGTTGGTTATGACCTGGTGTCTGTCATATATCGAGCGCTGGGTCGATCGCATCACCCCGGCGGTGACGAAAAACTTCCTTAAACCGATGTTGATCGTGCTGATCGCGGCCCCGCTCGCCATCCTGCTGATTGGCCCGATCGGCATCTGGATCGGCAGCGCCATCTCCGCTCTGGTGTACACCATTCATGGCTATCTCGGTTGGTTGTCCGTCGCCATCATGGGGGCGCTGTGGCCGCTGCTGGTGATGACCGGCATGCACCGCGTATTTACGCCGACCATCATCCAGACCATCGCCGAAACCGGCAAAGAAGGGATGGTGATGCCGTCAGAAATCGGCGCCAATCTGTCGCTCGGCGGTTCTTCACTGGCGGTGGCGTGGAAGACGAAAAACCCGGAACTGCGCCAGACGGCGCTGGCGGCCGCGGCGTCCGCCATTATGGCCGGGATCTCCGAACCTGCGCTCTACGGTGTGGCGGTGCGGCTGAAACGCCCGCTTATCGCCAGCCTGATCAGCGGGTTTGTCTGCGGCGCCGTTGCGGGTATCGCCGGTCTTGCCAGCCATTCGATGGCGGCGCCAGGCCTGTTTACCAGCGTGCAGTTCTTTGATCCGGCCAATCCTATGACCATTGTGTGGGTCTTTGGGGTAATGGCGCTGGCGGTGGTGCTGTCGTTTATCCTGACCCTGCTGCTCGGTTTTGACGATCTTCCCGTGGAGGAAGATAACGCGAAAAGCAGCGCGCCCCACACCGCGCAACCGAATACCATTAAACAAGCAAGCGCCTGATTTGACATACAACGAGGTATCGCATGTCTGCATTTCCGCAAGGATTTTTATGGGGTGGAGCCCTGGCCGCCAACCAGTCCGAAGGGGCTTGGCGCGAGGGAGGGAAAGGTCCGGCAACGGTGGATATGATCCCGCACGGCGCAAACCGTCTGCCGGTAAAACTGGGGCTGGAGAAGCGCTTTACGCTGCGCGACGATGAATTTTATCCAAGCCATCAGGCGATCGATTTTTATCATCGCTACAAAGAGGATATCGCGCTGATGGCGGAAATGGGCTTCACGGTATTCCGTACCTCCATCGCCTGGAGCCGGATCTACCCGAACGGCGATGAACCGACGCCCAACGAACAGGGTATCGCCTTTTATCGCGCAGTGTTCGAAGAGTGCCGGAAACACCGTATCGAACCGCTGGTGACGCTGTGCCATTTTGACGTGCCGATGCATCTGGTCACTGAGTATGGCTCCTGGCGTAATCGCCAAATGGTGGATTTTTTCACCCGCTACGCGCGTACCTGTTTTGAAGCGTTTGACGGGCTGGTGAAATACTGGCTTACCTTCAATGAGATCAACATCATGCTGCACAGTCCGTTCTCCGGGGCGGGGCTGGTGTTTGACGAAGGGGAAAATCAGGAGCAGGTGAAATACCAGGCCGCGCATCATGAGCTGATCGCCAGCGCGTTGGCCACCCAAATCGCCCATCAGGTGAACCCGCACAACCAGGTCGGTTGCATGCTGGCCGGCGGCAACTTCTATCCATACTCCTGCAAGCCGGAAGATGTGTGGACGGCGCTGGAAAAGGACCGCGAAAACCTGTTCTTTATTGATGTGCAGGCGCGCGGCGCTTATCCGGCCTATTCCGCCCGCGTGTTCCGCGAAAAAGGCATCAGCATTGAGAAGATGCCGGGGGATGATGAGATCCTGAGAAACACCGTCGATTTCGTCTCGTTCAGCTATTATGCCTCACGCTGCGCATCGGCTGAGATGAACGCTCACAATACCAGCGCGGCGAATATCGTTAAGTCGCTGCGTAATCCGCACATTGCGGTGAGCGAATGGGGGTGGGGCATCGACCCTCTGGGGCTGCGCATCACCATGAACATGATGTATGACCGCTACCAGAAGCCGCTGTTTTTAGTCGAAAACGGCCTTGGCGCGAATGATGAAATCAACGCTGACGGCGAGATTATCGATGATTACCGTATCAGCTATCTGCGTGAACATATTCGCGCAATGGGCGAGGCCATAGAAGATGGTATTCCGCTGCTGGGTTATACCTCCTGGGGTTGCATCGATCTGGTTTCCGCGTCCACCGGCGAAATGAGCAAACGCTACGGCTTTGTCTATGTTGACCGTGATGATGCCGGCAACGGCACGCTGGCGCGTAAACGTAAGAAGTCGTTCTGGTGGTATAAGAAGGTGATTGCCAGCAACGGGGCGGACCTGGATTAAATTCGTCGCCGGGGTTTCCTCTTTCTCTCCCCGGCCTTTCCCCTATCGACGGCGAATTCAATCGCCGATCCCGGCGGTTTGCCGCGTGGCCCAGAGGCCTCCGGCCAGGGCGATAACGGCCAATACTATCGCGAACAGCGTTGCGCCCGATGCCAACCCCACGGCATCGATCAGATAGCCGGTCGCTACCGGCAGCAGCGCCGCCGGAAGATAGCCGCCGATGCTGAGTACGGCATTTGACTGTGCCCGATGGCTATCCGGTACGTGTAAGCCAATCAGCGTCAGTCCGCCCAGTTGGCCGAGCCCCTGTCCCGCGCCGGCGAACAACGCGGAAGCGATAAGCGCCGAAACCAGCGAAAAGTGAATGGTCAGCGCCAGAGTGGCCATTGAGAGAATCGTCACTATCGCGCTGGCCGCGAAAATACGTGTGACCGGCCATTGTCGCAGCGCAAACTGTGCGCCGACCGCGGTGAAAAACATGGCGCAGGCCATGCCGCCGATGAGTAAAGGGCTGCGTACGTCAAGCAGGCGTATCAGCAGCGAGGGGCCTAACGACAGCACGAATGACGTCGCGGTGATCCCTGGCCCGAAGGTGGCGATACCGCATAGCACATGACGCCTGTTGGCGGCCGGCACGTGCGGCAGCCGCAGGCGCAGGGGACGCGCCGCCGGCGTATGGCGTACCGGAAGGCGCAAGACGACGACCAATGCGCTTAGCAGAATCAATGCCTCGACGGCGAAAATCGGCTGTACAGGCTGCGCTAGGATCTGGCCTAACCCGCCCGCCAATAGCGGGCCCAGCCCCGCGCCCAGCACCATCGCGATGGAGGCGATCAACGCCGCCCGGCGCCTGTGCTCGACGGCGCTGGCATCAACGACCGCCGCCATGCCGGCCGAGACGATCACACCCACCGCGACGCCCGTCAGCAGCCTGCCCACGGCGAGCATGCCGATAGACGTGGCGTAGGCGAACAGACCGCATGAGAGCAGTGCGGCGATCAGGCCTGGCAGGAGTATTGGCTTACGTCCATAATGGTCCGACAGTTGTCCCGCCACCAATAGCGTACCTAGCAGTCCGGCGATGTAGAGCGCGAAGATGACGGTCAGCATGCCGGAAGAAAAGCCCAGTTGCTCCTGCCAATGGACGTAGAGCGGGGTGGGCGAGTTCGACAGCATGAACACCGCCGTGACCATCCAGGCGGCCGCCCACATGCGTGCCGTAGACGGAGAAGCGATGCCGGATGCGCAGGTATTTCTGGTTGCGGAAGAGTTTGCCATGATGTTATTCCTGTACGAGATTTCTCGTACTGTATAGCAGTTCGAAAAAATTCGTACAAGTGTTTACGATGAGTTTATTATGAAAACGAAACCCGATTACACCTTGCTTGAGAAGAATTCCGTTACGCCCGCCGGCCTTCCTCCGCCGTTGGAGGAGCCGTCGGTAGAGAACCTTCGGCTGGAAACCATTATGGGGGCGCTGGCCGATCCGCTGCGGATGACCATTGTGTATAAACTGATGCGGGATTCAGATGCCTATGACCACCCTTGCGGCTGGTTCGGTTTTGATCGGCCCAAGTCGTCGCTGACGCATCATTTTAAGGCGCTGAGAGAAGCGGGCGTGATTCGCCAACGGCAATATGGTCTTGAGCGACGCAGCCGTCTGCGCCGTGAAGATCTGGATGCGCGTTTCCCTGGGTTATTGGCGCTGGTGGAAAACTGGCAGCCGCCTACGGATTAAAAAACGATCTTTGGTATTTTTCTCCTTGCTTGGCGGGCGTGGAGCCGCGCGGTCGCGCCTGCGACTTGCCGTACCCCGCGGTGGTGGCGTTTGAACCACCCTGCGTCGGGCGCGCGCAACGACGTGGCATGAAAAAGCCTTTCTTTTCGCGCACGAAATATTCTTCGATATGACATATTCCGATTTATGGGGAGCCTTCAGGGTTTTGGCGGGATTAATCTATAACGATAGAGGGAATGGCAGACCACCGCATTCGGAAATTTATCTCATTCACATTGGGAAATGATTATTAATCTATTTTCTGCTGTGCCGGCATGTCATTATTATCCGGCTTTATATTATTAGGGTAACGGTATTTCTCTGACGGTGAAATTGAATATATATATGTAACCGCGTTGTTATAATAATATATAAATAAAGACGTGTCCGTGATTGTCAATACCATTTATTTAGCGAGTAACTTACGGGAGATCATTGATTCAGTGGTTTTCGTCTATATACGTTCGATATAAGAAGAGTGGGTTACTATAATGGCGGCGAGGACGGCATACCTGGATGCGCCCATTAATAATACTGTTCGAATGATATATTTCGTATTCGTTATCAGGACACATGAAAAATATGTTTAAAAAATTGTTTCAACCCGAAAAGATTAACCAATGTATTATTCCAAATCGACTCGTTGTTCCGGCAATGGTCACTGACCTTTGCAACGTAGACGGCACCGCGACCGATCGTTACATCGCCTATCATGAAGAGAAAGCAAAAGGCGGATGGGGACTGATTATCACAGAGAATTATGCGGTGAATGAACACGGCATGGGATGTGAGCACATCGGCGGTCTTTGGCGAGATGAACAAATCCCCGGCCATAAGAAATTAACCGATACCATTCATCAATACGATAGCAAGATTTTCGCACAGATTTATCACGCTGGCCGTCAGACTTCCCATTTAGTTAATGGTGGTGTGCAGCCCGTTGCGCCTTCGGCCATTCCCTGCCCGGCATTGCAGGAAATGCCCAAAGAGTTAACGGAAGTTGAAATTCAGCAGTTGGTAAAAGATTTTGGCGATTGCGCCCTGCGGGTAAAAAAGGCCGGTTTTGACGGCGTGGAAATTCATGCCGGTCACGGTTATTTAATTGCGGAATTCTTATCGCCTTATGCGAATAAAAGAACGGATAAATATGGCGGTAGCCTGGATGGCCGAATTCAGTTTTTAAAAGAAATCTATCAGACGGTGCGTCTGGCGGTTGGCGATGATTATCCCGTCACGATTCGTATTTCCGCCGACGAAGGTTTTGTCGGCGGTCGCGATATTTCTGAAACCCGCGTACTGGCGCAAATCTTCGAAGATTGGGGCGTTGATGCCCTGCACATCACCATGGGCGTGTACGGCGAGCACAGTAAATCCTGTACCGTACCGCCGATGTATGTCGGCCACGCCTGGGCGGTCTCTTTCTGCGAAGAGCTGAAAAAGATGGTCAATATTCCGATTATCGCCGTTAACCGAATCAACGATCCGCGCATGGCGGATAACGTTCTGGCCATGGGTAAAGCCGACTTTATCGCCATGGGCCGCGGCTCGCTGGCCGATCCGTACCTGCCTAAAAAAGCCCAAGAAGGGGATACGGCATCCATCCGTTATTGCCTGGGTTGTATGCAGGGCTGTCTTGCCAGCCTGCCGCTTGGCGTGCCGTTCACCTGCCTGGTGAACCCTTCCCTTGGCCGCGAAGCCGAAGTGGACTACAGCAAGGTTAACGATCCTAAACGCGTTTACATCGCAGGCGGCGGCCCGGCCGGGCTGGAAGCCGCGCGCATAGCGGCGGTGCGCGGTCACCAGGTTACGCTGTTTGAAAAAAACGGCCATCTGGGCGGGCAGTTCCGTTCCGCCGCATTTCCGCCGGGTAAAGGCGAACTGGCGACCTATACCGCCTGGCTAGTGCGCGAGTTAGACAAACTGAAAGTCGATATTCGTTTAAATACCGAACTGACGAAAGCGCTGGTTGAAAAAGACCATCCGGATACCGTCATTATCGCGACCGGCGGGACGCCGTCCGTTCCGCCGATCAAGGGGATCAAACAGTCTCATGTGGTGTTGGCAGAGGATGTTTTGCTGGGCAACGTGACAACCGGCAAGCGCGTGGTGATTGCCGGCGGCGGCGAAGTGGGCGGCGAAACCGCGGCGCACCTGGCTATGCAGCAAAAAGAGGTCACCATCGTTGAAATGCGCGATCGGGTGCTGCAAGAGCTGGATGGCGTCAGCAAACGCTATCTGATGGCCATACTGGACGAGTATGACGTTAAACAGTATCTCAACACCAAGCTGTGCGAAATCCGCGAGAATCAGGTCGATCTGGAAAATGCGGAAGGTCATTTCTCCGTGGATGCCGATACCGTGGTGATTGCGCTGGGCTACCGCCCGGTAAATAACCTGGTCGGTCAGTTGGATGGTATCGTGGATAACACCATCGTCATCGGCGGCGCGGTGAAAACCAGCAACGCGCTGGTTGCCGCCAGAGAAGGCTTCGATGCCGGTATGAGCATCGCTTAACGCTGTAAACATGAGTGGTTGAACTAAAACCCCCGCGCTTTTTTCGGCGGGGGTTTTTTGCGCGATGTGGGGAAGGGCGGAGGGCGTGGTTGCGTATGATGAAACTCTTTTTACCACCCCCGGCGACAGAAACGATCTATTTCATCTGATAACAGATACATTGAATCTATGACGACATTTGCACCGGCATTTTCGAGTTTTTCTTTATGATTTATGTAGGTATGTGACCCCCCGGTAAAGCCGATGACATACATGCCGGCCTTTTTCGCCGCTATCACGCCATGTATGGAATCTTCAATTACCATGGTTTTATGCGGCGTGGATTGCAATGTTCCCGCAGCACTCAGGAAGATATCCGGCTGGGGTTTCGAACGGCCCGGGCCGAGGTCTACGGCTGAAAATATATTAGGGGAAAATAGAGGCTTTAATCCCACTAGCGATAACATAAAATTGAGTTGTTCTTTGCTTGAATTTGAACAGATACATTTCTTTGTGGATATCTTGCTGATCACCTCATACGCTCCTGGAATGGGGGACAGCTTTTCTGCGAACTGTTTTAACAGGGCGCTATGGAAATTTTGATTAATGCTAGCGGGGAGATCAACACGTTTATTGATTTTGACTTTATTAATAAGTTCATCCCATAAAAGCCCGCTATATTCGGCGGTGAATTCTTCAAATCCGATATCTACGCCATGCTTTTTTAAAAGGGATCTTGTCAGGTTTATACCAATGATTTCTGAATCCACCAGTACGCCATCACAGTCAAATATCAACAAATCCAGTTTATCACTCATGAGTTTTACCTTAACCGGCTTCTGGCCGCGGACTATACAATCCACCGACGGCCAGATTACCAAATTTTCAATCAGTTATTTCGCTTTGTATTTTGCCAGCAATGCCTGGATATCCCGCAAACGAGACACTGCAATTGATGATAGTTTTTCTTTGGAAACATTGCGATCGAGGGAAATACAATCTTTCCACAGTGAACGCCCGGCGATAACGCCGGAAGCGCCATTTCTTAGTGAACTATCAACCTGCTTTAGGAATGTACTGTGATCGACGCCGGCGGATAAAACGGCCCAGGGAATATCACCGCATATTTCAGTGACTTTAGCGCAGGCCTCTTCTGTGCCGGGATAAGGGATTTTCAGTACCTTGGAACCGCATTCGATACATGCTTTGCAACCCTCTTGGATCAGCTGCGGAATCTTGCGCTCGTACTCTTCCTTGCTTTCATTTTCCAATTTGTAAGTAAGGAACTCAACGACCAGGAAAAGGTCTTCACGCGAGAAATCGGCAATAACATCGCGCAGCGTCGCCAGGTTGGCGGTATTGGCTTCGGGCGTATCCATACGTAAATAGATCATGATCTTTCCACCGGTAGCGCCCAGTTCACGGACTTTGCGAGCGTCGACGCCTGCAACCATTTTTGAAATGCGATAACCCTCAGGCGTTGTTTCCCAGCCAGAGGCATCCAGACCGACAAGAAGCCCCGTATTGCGCGGCAAAACGCCTTCATCAATAATGCCAGGCACGGCGCAAATCGGATCAACCAACACACATCCCGCTTCTGACGCCAGATACCTGGTGATGTCGTATTTTGTTTTTCCTAACGTCTCATTGCTGATTTGAACCTGTTCTTCCGGGGTGGCCGCTAACAGGGTTCTCATGCCGCCACGTTGATCGCAGGCTACAACCATCATTGAACCCGTGGGGTCACAAATCATTTGGTAACCACGACGTTCTGCAGTTGACATTCTGTTCATTGGTTAACTCCTCATGCAATAGATATTTATTGAAGACGACGTTTAAATTAAGCGGCTTTTAACCCATGAAATGAGTTCTTCATTATTCATTCCTTTATCTTGGTCAACGGTATATATCCCGCCGACTCCCATCGGTTGCGCGTGCTCTGCTAAAAGCATTAATTCAGGAATATATTCTTCACCCGGATGTCCTTTGACACGAGTCGCGCAACGGAGCTTATAGCGTTTCGCAACGAGTTCAGGTGATATTTTATTCCAAACTTCTATAGCGATTTTTACCCCGCACCGGTCAAGATAATCCGATAAAACAGCTTTATCGCGGAATCCAAACCATGCGTCCATAACAAAAACGCTGTCCTGTGGAGATATTTTTACAATATTGAACATAGCCTCATAGGCGGCATATCCAAGTTTTCTATTTAATGGCCTGTCGATTATTTCAGAGAACTGAACCATAAAGGGTTCTTTGATCTCATCGATACTCAATATGGGGAAATCAAAATATTCAGAAATAATTCTGGATATTGAGCTTTTCCCAGATGCCGGTATGCCATTAACTAAAATCAGTTTTTTCATAATAACCCAATGATTTCATCAATAGTTGTGGCTTGCCTGATTCGAGATAGCGTATCGTCCTTATCCAGTAGATTTACGATCGATGCAATGCCATCAGTGATGTGTGAATCACTGTTTATTCCGCCAAACATGATGATAATATCCACTGGTTCACTGCCATTAATTGATATGGGATGACGGAGCGTTACCATGCTAAAGCAATTTTCCAGCACTCCGCATTCCGGTCTGGCATGAGGAATTGCGATACCTTCGTCAAAAACGTAGTATGCTCCATATTCCAGAGTGTTATTAATGATGGCCTTCGGATATTCTGGCGTAACAAACCCACCATTTATTAATGGTTTTGCCGCTTTCTCAATAACATTTTTCCATGAGCCAATATCTACGTCGACCTGAATATATTGGTTTTCTGATAGAAAATTTTTAATGCTCATAAAACCTCATATATTTTTGCGAATGGTATTTCTTAGTTCATCGATTTTTACGAAAACATCATCAACCTTATTTCGATGCCGAGTACTGTTTGAGAAAAGCTGAATAGCCTGATTGTATTTAATCATCAGCTGTTTCTGCGTTGCATTATCAGCAGGGTTTTGTGATAAACGTAATTCCAGATCCGATAATTCTTTTTCGATTCTTTCTACAGACTCATCATTTTCATTCTCTCCCTTTGATTCGCCAGGATTAAAGAGTTCTTTCAATTTTGAGAACATAATGCCTCCTCACCTCTTTTAGAGGTGACGTGATTTCTATCCAGTTATATCAGGAAGTAATGATCAGACTTCTTTAGTCAGTTTTCTGTTTGCTAAATATGCAATGATGGCGACAAAGGCGATAAACCCAATTACGAATGGCCAATCATTCTGGAATGCATAACCTAATATGAGACCTGTACTTATCACATCTGAATCACTGAATGTTACGCCGATGAAGCCGAATGTTTCGAGTAAAGGGACTAAGATTGCCGGTAGGAAAGTAATAAATAGCCCGTGAACGACGCCGCCGATAATCGCGCCTTTTCTTCCTCCCAATGCGTTGCCGAAAACCCCGGCGGCGCCACCGGCAAAGAAATTAGTCAACATGCCAGGAAGGATCATCGCCAAACCAAACATGGGGAAAATGATCATCCCAAGAATGGACCCCACGGTCGTTGCCAGAAAGCCGACGATGACGGCATTAGGCGCATAGGGGAACAATACCGGGCAATCGAGCGCGGGTTTCGCATTGGGCACTAATCGCATGGCAATACCCCGAAAAGCAGGAACTAATTCATTAAGGAGTAAGCGCACGCCGCTATACAATACGAAAACACCGGCGACAAATTGCATGGATTGCATGAATGAATACATCAGGTAATTCGTTCCATTAGCAAACTGGGCAATATATGTCGGACCTGCGAAAATGGCTGGAATGAGATACATCGGTATCATTATTACCGCCATAGACAGGTAAGTGTCCTGGAGAAACTTAAAGTTATCAGGTAATGCCAAATCTTCTGTTGATTTTGAGTTTTTACCGATTGCCCGTGCAACCGCGGCCTGAACAAGGTATCCGATAGTACAGAAGTGACCTAATGCGACGTCATCGGAATCCGTGATTTTCCGTACGATAGGCTGAGCCAGTGCCGGCATTAATACCGCCATTATTCCGCCAAATATCCCTCCGGTAAGAATCAATGTCGCACCTGTAAGCCCTGCTTTATACCCAATAACAGTACCAATGGTCGCCATCCACAGTAGTGCCTGACCGGTCAGGAAGATATATTTAAAGGGGGTAATTCTCGCAATGATAATGTTAACGACGAAAATTACCAGTAGCGTAAGAGCCACTTGCGAACCTAGCTCACGGTTTGCCAGTCCGGCTATTGCCGCCACATCCGTAATATATCCCTTCATACCGAAACCGCTGGTGAAAATATTATTAAGGAATGTCAATGTTTCAACAATGATATTGATGCCTGCCATCATTATCAGAAAGCCAAGCAGCGTTTTGAATGTTCCCTCCAGGGTTTTTCCGACAGATTTTTTTTGTAGGATTAGGCCAATCATTGCTATTAAAGCAATCAATATGGAAGCCTGACCCAATAAATCCTTCACCAGGAAATTTATAATAGCATCCACTTCATCACCTCATCTTTCAGATTGAGTTAATATAGGCTAGAATTTTTTCTTCTATTTCACGCTTGTCTGTCAGTTTATTTAATATGATTACCTTTTTTTTATCCTCCTCACTGGCGTCTGAATTTAAAATATCGGCGAACACTTTTTGTGTGAGAATAATGTCATATTTGAAAGATGAGGCTTCTGAAACGGTTGTATGACTGATATCAGCTTCAATATCTAATTTTTGCAATACGGATTTTGCGCTCATTTCAATGGCAAAACTCGAACCGAGGCCGCAGCCACATACGCAGAGTACTTTAAGCATGTCATTACCTCATATAAGGTTATTTACTTTGGCAAGTTTGTAGATGTTGCTATCTTTATCAACGAGTCTTTTATCCGAGTTTTCAAGATCGATCGGTATAGCTTTATTATTGTGATTGATAACAATTATCTTATTTGTCAGGTTGGTGTTTATACATCTGACGACTTCTTCGGCCAGAATGGCGCCTTGTATAATTTCCTCGCCGGTTGGAAGGCCGTTTCGTAAGCCATATCCCAATATAGTTTTTCTTATTCTGATGCCAATTTTGTGCTCTATTTTGCCAATCATGGTATCAATGGCTCCCTGAAAGCCAGGCGTGTACTCTTTGGTATATCCCTCCGAACATAATATAATTACGCTATTCTGTGTCTTTATCTTGCTCTTGATCTTTTCCGCGAGAACATCAATATCCCATGGATCTTCAGGAATAAGAGCAATATCAGCATTGCTTTTCAATGCCGCCTGCAAGGTAAGTTCACCACAATACCCACCAAGCAGTTCTATCATAAACACTCGACCGGGTAATCCGCGGCCAGTATTTCTTAATTTTCCAACCTCACTGATTACCTGCTCACACGCTGTGGAAAATCCTATGGTGTAACTATTGCCGGTAATATCATTATCAATGGTCATCCCTATGCCGTAACAATTAATGCCATACCCGCTAAGCGTTTTTAAAAACTGAAATGAGCCATCTCCCCCCGCCATGATAAGAGCATCAATCTTTCTTCTATGGATATTCTTCGTGATCTGTTCATAGTCTGATTTTTTACATTTATCCTCTTTTCTGCCCGAAGTAATCAAAGGTACCGGCGATATTGAAAAATCGACCAAATCTCTCCAGGTAATCTCTTTAAATCTGTTTTCTATTAACCCGTTAATACCCCCGTCAAAAATCACTATTTCAGATTCGGTCATCCGGCAAACCTGAAATAAAAAGTTATTGATACCGCTGACATCACCACCGCTAATGACTAATCCTATTTTCATGTAGCGACCTCATGAGAGAAAGTAAACGTGAATGTAGATTTAATGTTAATGATGGAATAATTATTTTTTTCGATGGATATCACATTTATGCAATGTCGTAGACCCTTGTTGTGTATTGACATCACTTTTTTTGGCTAAAATATGTGATGCGTATCACTCTATTTTGCTCGTGGCTTTTTAAAGAAGAGGGGTAATTTATTGTTTTTTATTGTCTTGTTTTTCTACAATCCAGTTTCTGCGGATGGGTTATTTTCCTGGGAATATCACTTTTTATTTTTGTGATTTATTTCAAAGTTATTTCTATTCCGCCCCTTAAACGAACCGCATTTCGCTGATTCGGCGGGAGGACAGGTTCGTGAAATGGAGGGAAGGGCGGACGATGACTTTTCCCTCGAAAATGACGCATAGCATCACATCCTTGTTTTTCCGCCGCTTCCCCGGCCGGTTATCGGTGACTACAGCGTAATGCTGACGGTTAACGGCTTCCCGGCGGATAATTGACCGGTACGGGCTTTTATCCAGAGATTGCCGTTATCATCAACACAGGCCGCTTCACCCTGATACGAAAACAGCTTATCCGTCGACGCCGCCATGTTGTCCACCCTGGATGCGCCGATAGCGATGCGGCGCGCGGAACGCTGGGGCGACCGGATGCGGAAATAGATAAATTCGTGCAACGGATAGTCGTATTTGCGCGGGGTAACACTGATAACCTGGGTTTCTCCCTCAGCCGCCGCATGCTGGCGCGCCTGATGAATATCGATAACGGAAAAAACGCCGTCCCGCTCCGCCGAACGCGTCACGCCGCCATCGTCCCAGTATAGCTGGTGATCGCCCGCGGCCTGTTTCCCCACCGGGTAAACCGACAGAACGAGCGGCTGTTTAAACTTATCCATTACCTGAATATTTTTAAACGCGGCTTTCAGATCCGACTGGCTATGGCGTTCAGGAATAATAGCGCCTTCGCGAACAAACAACGGCAGCTCGGTAATATCGGCGCTCACCTTGATGCGTTTCCCGCCCTCAAAAGGATGTTCAATATCCACCGTATCTTCCAGCACGTTATATCTGTACCAGTTGATGGCCTGTCCCTGTGCGTCTTTGGGGAAATAGATCTCTTTTTCAACCGTATATGACGCCGCGCCGTCCTTGGGACTGCGCGTCAGAATCGGCGCGACCAATACCGAGCGATCGATAAAGAACTGGGTGGCGAGAATGTCGCGGTTGCTTTCGCTGAACACCTCTTCATCCCCTTCCCACAGGCTCATGGCTTGAATCACCGGGACGCCGATTTGGGTACTCTGGTACATCGCATCATATAACAGGTGATGCCAGCGGACCCGGAAGCGGATAAAGGCGGCCATGATATCGCAGAAGGTGCGGCCTCCTTCAGCCGTTACCGCTGACGTATAGTGATAAATTTCCTGATACGGTTTCATCGCATCGTAGTGGTTACGCATCCACGGCAGTAAACAGGCGGCCTGTATCCAGCGCGTCATCAGCTCCTGTTCGCAAATGGCGCCGATATCAACGTCCTCGGCGCCCAGAACCAGCCGGTCGTAAACCATCGGGTTGTGATTGCGGTTGCGTTTATCATTGAATAATGTGCTGCCGGGATCCTCCGGCGCTTCGCCGGGCGCAAAACCGCCGACGTCGGTGCCGGCAATCGGTAATCCCGACATGCCCAGGTTAAGCAGCATCGGGATCGTGGCCTGAAGGTGGTGCCAGGTTGAGGCATTGTCGCCGACCCAATGCCCCGCGTAATGCTGTAACCCCGGATATCCGCTGCGGCAGATAACGTAGCTGCGCTTATAGCCTTTCAGCAACTCTTCGTGAGCGGCCAGTCCATACTCATAGGTGGATTTTGCCAGCATATAGGCATGAAAATTGCGCAATTCCACGAACGGCGTTTTGCGGCCGTCGCCGAAACGGGGATCGGTCAGATGCAGTTGGCCGTGAAAGCTGCGCCAGTTGAAGGTATTGGTGCGCCTTCTGTCATCGTCCGGCGCTTCGCCGGTCAGCGACCAGCCGAACTGGTTGCGGGGCGACTCCGTATCGGCGAAGTTTTTCCCATCTTCGACGTGAGGCATGGCATCGGGAACCGTCATATCCTGCCAGACGAATCCAAGGCCATTCTTCAGCAGATAGGCGTACTGATCGCCCCAGAAACGGGCGGCGTCCGGATTGCCGTAATCAGTGACCACCGCGCCGATCATATCCCGCTCTGCGGTTTGCGCGTTGATGCCGTAGTCGAGAACCAGCACGTGTTGATCGGGGTAGTTAACCTCGCCGATGCGCGTGTAGGTCAGGCCCGGATAATCGCTTTCATTTTGCGGGCCGCGGAATTTGGTAATATTGGCTTCGCCTTCATTCTGCACGCAGTAGCCGTTGCGGATAAGACCTTGCGCGGTTTCATACTGTTTCTTCGCCTTGTCGCCGGGCTGATAGGCAGCCTTATCGGCCCGGATAAACGGCGTAATATTGGTTTGGCATTGCAGGTTGAACTGCGCCGCCCAGTCGAAAACCGATAGCCCTTCACCCGCTTTCCCGCTAGACCAAAAGCTATCCTTGATGGTGAAGACTTTTTTGTCTTCCTGAATGTCGATATCGATCCCTAATCCTTCTATCGGGATATTCTCCTGACGATAGCCTTCGACGATATCCTCAACATAGACTTTCAGCGGATCCTGTTCTCCCTGTGGCCGCAGCAGACCGGGAAAACCGTATTTAGCCTGAAAATAACCAAAGATATATTTGGGCGGCATGGTGGCCCGATCGTTAAGCGTCGGGCCGATTTTCGCCTCGGCGCCGAGGTTGCCCCGTCCCATTAGATAGGTAAAGGCGTCCAGCACGCCGGCCGCTTGTTCTGCGAACATATAATGGCAGTCGAATTCTCCCTGCTGCACCCCGGCGTCAACCGCCGTTTTGTCGCGGGAGGCGTTTTTGAAGGAAAAATAACTCTGCCCGGTGTTATCCAGGAACACCCCCAGAAACTGCTGGCGTTCGTTAATGCTGGCGCGTTCGATATAAAACGGCGCATTAAGGTACAGCGGGACATTGGCCGTGGCTTTGAACGCCTCCTTATACGGAACGCTGCGCGGGAAGACTTCGGGCTGGTTGTACCAAAGGTTGTCGTAGTTGTAGCAGGTGACCTGCGCGCCGTTGTGATCGAGTTGGGAGAAACCTTGGTAACCGTAGCACTCATCTTTGGCGGTGCCGGTCTCCGGGTTGTGTTTGCCGGTCAGGTTGTAGTGCAGAATTTCTCCCAGACCGAAATAGTGCGTTGCGGACTCCGCCTTGCGCTTCATATTCGCGACCGTGCCAACGCCGGGTTTGGCATGAAACAGCGGGCCGG
This sequence comes from Brenneria goodwinii, assembly GCF_002291445.1. NCBI lineage: Bacteria > Pseudomonadati > Pseudomonadota > Gammaproteobacteria > Enterobacterales > Pectobacteriaceae > Brenneria > Brenneria goodwinii. The sequence goes on from NZ_CP014137.1 coordinate 4,962,986, forward strand.
ATGAAATATCGGTGACGGCGCCGTCGGCCAGACGCTTGACCTGTATCGCCAGCGAGTCGTCTTCGGCTCTGACAAACTGGATTTGTATGGCGCGCAGTTGGATAGCGGCGCCGTTACGATTCCAGCGCAGGATCGGTTTGTAGCCCGCCGCCTGTTCGTGTTGACGAATATGGCTAAGACGTTCGGCCACTACCGGCCCATAAACCTTGTCCGGATAATCCGCTATTGATGCGGCGGAAGGGGAGAAACGCACTCTAAAGGCGTCTTTTTCGCAGGATGTGACCTGTAGAATAAGGCAGACGTCGCGTTCGTTATTTTCCGCCCCTGATTTGGTTTTGGCCTTGGCGTTAATGTAGATGGTCCAGTCTGTATCGAATCCTTTGGGCGAGTGGGGTTTACCATCCCAATTTACCGAATACAGTTCAATATCGTCGCCAACGGACCATTCCTCAACCGGCACATAATCGTAGGTGTTATAAGCCCGCCATTCGTTCGGAAGTTCTCTGTTATTCATTATTACGCAATCCTTGGTTGTCGATTAGCTCTTGTCTACGGAACGATGGAATTCAAAGGCAATCCAGACGCTATCGGTGTCGGCGTAATATTGATGCGGCGGGTAATGGAAACAGGGATTGTCCATGCTGGCGTTTTTACAGATATCAGACTCGCCTTTCCAGGCGTCGTAATCTTTAACTAAAGGCATGGGTAGATGAGTATTGCCGGGCGCCAGCCTGAACTCTTCATACATTTCCGGGAAGGCTTTTCCCGTATCGAACGGCGAGAACATGCCGCCTTCCGGCTGGATAACGCGTTTACCGGCAATGGCTGCGCGGGCCTTGGCCATATCGGCGTATTTCTGCATGCGGCCAAAACCGATCAACTGCGTATGCACTTCGAGGAAATTGCTGCCGTGCGCCGCGTGGATCCCGGCGTCCGAACCGGCCGGCAGCCACCAAAGGTTGGCGTATAGCTCATAGGGCAAGGTCTTGCTGCCGGCGGGAGCGGGCAGACCAACCAAATGCCACGGGTTGACCTGAATCTGGTGGGCCAGGTGGAGCTGGCTGGATATCCAAAGCGGCAGCGCGGGCGACCCTGCCGGAAAACCGTATTTGGCCCATTTGGTCTCTTGCGAGAACACATCCGTCTCAAGGTTACGGGTGCTGCGTACCTGAACCAGCGAGACCAGACCGTTTGCGGAGGCGTCCGCGGTGGTAATTACGGTTCCGGCTCTGATAATCACGCTCTGGAGGGAGGGAATGGCACGGCGCAACGGGGAGTCATTGTGGAGGTCGTTGTTTACATCGGCGCTGGCGGAGACAAAAACAGGCTGCGGGCCCAGGTTGGTTAATATGACATCGGCATTATCCTGCTGAGCAAACAGACTGCCGGTATCAAATTCGTGCAGGTTACTGACCATCACCCCTTGCAACATGCTGCCGTTGAACGGGTATTCCGATACGATGTTTTCTCCTTTGCCCGGCTTGATGGTTACCGTCTGCGGCGCGGCGGGGTTCGCTTCCGGCGCCAGTTGTTTATTAGGGTTTTCACAAGAGGCGGCAATCACGCCGGGAGGACAGGCGGTTGGCGCAGGTTTGCTTGCGCTGCCGCCTGCCATGGCCTTGTTCGCCCCGACAAGGGCCATGGAACCGGCGACGCATCCGCCATACATAATGAATTTTCGCCGGGATAGCGAATGTCGCGGGTCTCCTTTTTCAGCTAACGGGAGAAGGTTCGCCTTTGGTTTTTTCAAACGAATTTTCATATTGGCCTCTAATTATTTCTTAGTTAACAATTCTTTTTATTTGCGCGTAGCGTCGCCTGTATCGAATTTTGCCGTCATTTTTTGATTCTTTTTATGGCTCAGCGGCCAGGCAACGCATGCAATCAGTCCGTCGGATAGGTTTCGCCAGGCGCAACTTATTCCGTAAAGGATAATTACGTTATAAATATGGAAATAATTTTATAGGAAGTTATTCACTGGCTAATTATTTCATTTTGTTGTTGATGCGTCACGGCGGATTAATTCGCCAGGCGCGATAGCTACAGAGGTGAATATTGATTGGTGTACGAATTTTATTCATAGACGGCAAGTAAACAACTTATTGATTATGGCCTGCTGGAGCGACTATTTTCCGCACAGAAACATCGCTGCTTTTTTATGATTGGATTATTCTTTTTCCACTCGGCATTTTAGCTTCAGGGAAATGTAATTCCCTGTCCTTAATCAAAAACTCACGGTATATCATCAGAAATGACATGTTTACTCGCTTAAATATCATTTCTTGGGTTTGAGAATTAAACACTATCCATTTTTCTGTAAAGTCATTTTTAATGAATGATAGGTATTTGATTTTTTAAATCATCAATAATGGTAACCGAATGTAATAAATAAAATTACTGTGATTTATTATGATCATCCTTATGAAATAAAGGTAAGCGCATCTTGTTAGATGTTAACCCGCTCACAGTTCTGATCGAATAGCCTCTGTAAAAAAGGGCTGTAACGTTTCAGCTTAAGCGTAATTTGTTGAGTGGAACATCTTCACAGATGAGGAATTAACATGACCAAGATGCATATCCGTGAGCTGGCTGCGATCGTATCATTAGCCAGCGTTGCGCTGTCCGCCCAGGCAATCCCTACGGAACATGACGCAAAATGGTGGAAAGAAGCGGTTGTTTATCAAATATACCCGCGCTCTTTTAACGACAGTAACGGTGATGGTATTGGCGATCTCAACGGTATTACCGAGAAGCTGGATTATCTAAAGAACCTTGGGGTTGACGTTATTTGGCTGAGCCCGCACTTTGATTCGCCCAATGCCGATAACGGCTATGATATCCGCGACTATCGCAAGGTTATGGATGAATTCGGCACGATGGAAGATTTCGATCGTATGCTGAGTGAAATTAAACGTCGTGACATGCGCTTAATTATCGATCTGGTGGTGAATCATACCAGCGACGAACACCAATGGTTTAAAGAAAGCAGGAAGTCGAAAGATAATCCGTATCGTGATTACTATATCTGGCGGGATGCGCGTGATGGCGGAGCGCCTAATAATTACCCCTCTTTCTTTGGCGGTTCGGCCTGGAAAAAAGACGACGTGACCGGGCAATATTACCTGCACTATTTTGCGGAAAAACAGCCGGACTTGAATTGGGAAAATAAGAAAGTACGGCATGAAGTGTACGATATTATGCGTTTCTGGCTGGATAAAGGCGTTTCAGGTTTTCGTATGGATGTGATCCCCTTTATCTCCAAGCAGGATGGCCTGCCGGATTTGCAGCCAAGCGAATTATCGCACCCGGAATTAGTCTTTGCGCATGGGCCGCGTATTCATGAGTATTTGCAGGAGATGAACCGGGAAGTGTTGTCTCGCTACGATACCATGACGGTGGGGGAAGCCTTTGGCGTGACATTTGCGGACACGCCGAAGTTTATCAACGCTGATCGCAATGAGCTCAATATGCTGTTTCACTTCGATGTCGTCCGTCTCGATCGCGACAACTGGCGCAAGACCGCATGGACGTTGCCGGCACTGAAAGAGGCGTATCAAAAAATCGATCGGTCAGGGCGTTTGGGATGGAATACCAGTTTCCTGAGCAACCACGATAATCCGCGCGCCGTATCGCATTTTGGCGACGACAGCGATCAATGGCGCGTGGTATCCGCCAAGGCTCTAGCTACGATGATGCTGACCCAGCGGGCAACGCCTTTCCTGTATCAGGGCGATGAACTGGGCATGACCAATTATCCTTTCAAGACGGTGAAGGATTTCGAGGATGTTGAAGTGCGCGGGCTGTGGAAGGTGCTGGTTGAAAGCGGAAAAGTGCCGGCCGACGAGTTTCTTGAGCACATCCGCCAGACCAGCCGCGACAATGCCAGAACCCCGATGCAATGGAATACGGCAATCAACGGCGGCTTTAGCAAAGGAACCCCGTGGCTGGCCGTTAATCCCAACTATAGCCAAATCAATGCCGCCTCTCAGATTAACGCCCAGGATTCGGTCTATAGCTATCATCGGGAATTGATTGCATTAAGGCGTCAGACCCCGGCATTGATCTATGGCGAATATAACGATCTGGACCCGCAGCATAGTAAAATATTCGCTTATACCCGCACGCTAGGCGATCAACAATATCTGGTCGTGATTAATTTCACCCACGATAATGTCGAATGGGACATACCTAATGGTAAAAAGGTTGTCAAAACGCTAATCAGCAACCGTAGCGAACAGGCGGCCGCGCCGGGCGAAAGTCATCTAACGATGAAGCCCTGGCAGGCGGCGATTTTCCAACTGTAGCCGATTGCTGCCTTTATACAATGCCTCCGCTTCCGTGGAGGCATTGCCCAACTTTCGTGATTGCCATGGCATCATCGCCGATTCCCGCCCGCCGTACCCGCCGTATAGAGTGTGAGCGAAACACCCGGTTTAACCATCTGTTTAAACCGCCGACGCTCAGGATGGCAACGCCTTTTCAGACACGTCATCGCTTGTGATTTTCTTCTTGCGGACGACGCTGCTATTCTCCCTTTATGCTTTGAATTTTGCCTAAGGAATAACGTTATGACCACGGTTCTCCTGCTGGATTCTCGTGCTGAGGAAATTCGCTCGGCGTTGCATGATGACGGCTCATCGATTGAGCTGGTGTTAGCGGATGGAACAACGGAACAGGCGGACAGTTGTTCCATCTGGCTCGGTGAGCCGGATGCCGCCGCGGATCTATTGGCGCGGGGGGCCAGACCGGACTGGCTGCAATCCACCTGGGCGGGATTTAAGCCGCTCCTGGCCGAGGGGCTGCCGCGTGATTATCGGCTAAGCCGGGCGGTAGGCGTATTTGGTCAGCCGATCGCCGAGTATGTGATCGCCTCTCTGCTCAGGCATGCATTACAACTTGGCGAACGGCAACACAGCCAGGCCAGACGGGAATGGAATCACCGTTTACCGGGGTCGCTGGCCGGCAAAAAGATACTTATCGTGGGGGCTGGCGAAATCGGCTGTGAAGTGGCGGGGTTCCTGCGGCCTTTCGGCGTTGAACTGCATGGCGTCGTGAACACGCCCCGGCCGTTGCCTTATTTTAAGCACGTTACGGGGATGAACGGATTGCAAACGGCGGTACAGGATGCCGACTATGTGATTAATCTTCTGCCCGATACCGCGGCAACGGCGGATATCTACAATTCCGCGCTGTTTGCCGCCATGAAAACATCGGCCCTGTTTATTAACGTCGGCCGGGGAACCGCAGTGGTTGATGCCGATTTGCTGGCGGCGTTACGTAATCAGCAACTCGCCGGTGCGGTTCTGGATGTTTTCAGACAGGAGCCTTTGCCCGAGGCTCATCCATTTTGGCGGGAACCGACTATTACGATCACCGGGCATATTGCCGGCCCGATGGTTCCAACGCTGCTAGTTCGCCTGTTTCTGGATAATTTGGCGCGTTTTCGGCAGGGAGAAACGCTGCGAGGGGAGGTCGATTTTTCTAAAGGGTATTGAATCCGCTCAGGTTATAGGACGGTACTGATGAATCGTATTTTCGTGGAAAAGCGCTTGTCAGCATCTGTCGATTGAGACATAATGCCGTCCGCCGAATGAATGTATCGTCATAGTATTCATAGGGTTATGTCGATTTTATGGTCAATGTATCACTCTTGGTCCGCCAGTTTGCTTTTCTGTGTGACTGAGAGATAATACGTCCGGTAATACGTCCGGTAATACGTCCGGTAATACGTCCGGTAATACGCGGGAATAGCTCAGTTGGTAGAGCACGACCTTGCCAAGGTCGGGGTCGCGAGTTCGAGTCTCGTTTCCCGCTCCAATTCTTGTTCTATAGATGTCCACAGATGTCTGTAGGTCTATGATTCAACAGGGTAATATCTCTGTTGAGCATCCAGCGAAATCCACTGAAAACCACCGTCAACCACGCCGAAGTAGTACACAAATTAGTACACGAAAATCGGGTGCGTTATCGATGCGGATTGTTTGCTGAGTCGTTTCCCTGTGCGCGGTACACCTCTCTTCAGCACTGAAGGAGGCATACCCGATGGCGTTAACCGATGCCGTTGCCCGGCAGGCCCGCACCACCGGCAAAGCCTATACCCTGAACGCCCATTGATTTCCAGCGCCCACTCGCCATGCCGCTCATAGAGCATATAGCTACTTGCCTGATGGCGAATGCGCTCGACCAGTTTTACGGCAAGGTCAACGGGGCATGTGTGCCTACAATTTCCTGCTGATAATGCGGCTAGCGGGATGCGGGCTCTTCCGAGGCCTGCTGCGTTGCGATGGCAATCAACCGCCGCTTGTCGATTTTTCGGGCGGCGGTCAGCGGCCATTCTGCGATCGTCTCGATCTGATCCGGTATCTTGTAGTCACTTATGCCGCACTCTCGCAACGCCGTTTTGATCAGCGCCGGATCAATTGACTGGCCTTTGGGCTTGATGAAGGCGCAGATCCTTTCGCCCAGCAGTTCGTCCGGAACCCCCACGGCAACTGCGGCATGGACGCCATGCAATGCGCTCAATGCTTCTTCCACCTCAGCGGCAGAGATTTTCTCACCGCAGCGATTGATCTGTTCCTTGATACGTCCCTCCACGATCAGGTTGCCGCGCTCGTCACGACGAACCAGATCGCCGGAGCGGTAGAAACCGTCCTCGGTGAAGCTCGATGCGTTCTGCTCCGGCGCGCGGAAATAGCCTCGGATCGTGTAAGGGCCGCGCGTCAGGAGTTGGCCGATTTGCCCCCCGACCACATCGCGGCCATCTTCATCGACGATTCGGACTTCGTCATCCGGCGACAGTGGCTGCCCTTGCGTGTGAACGATGGTTTCCAACGAGTCGTCCAAGCGTGTGTAGCAGAGCAATCCCTCGGCCATGCCGAAGACCTGCTGCAATTGGCACCCCAGTACGCCGATCAACTGCTTTGCCAGCCCGGCCTCCAGACGAGCCCCGCCGACCTGAATCACCTTCAGGCTCGACAGGTCGCTGTCCTCCCATTCGCGGCCTTCCACCCACAGCTTGGCCAGCGGCGGAACCAGCGCCACGTGCGTCACGTGCTCTTTCTCAATGAGCGGCATGGCCTCGTCGCAACTGGCAGAGGTTGATGTTATCACCTTCCCGCCGCACTGGAATGTGCCCAGCGCGCCCGGTGATGCCAGAGTGAAATTATGCGCGGCCGGCAGGACGGCCAGAAAGACCGTATCGCCAGAGAATTCGCACTGTCTGGCCGACGCGCTGAAGTTGTAAAAATAGTCCCAATGGGTGCGGGGAATCAGCTTCGGCGTCCCCGTCGTTCCCCCGGAGAGCAACAGCAATGCCGTATCCCGTGCATTTTGCGTCGGCCAGGGACATTCCGGCCCCAGCAGGTCGTTCAGCATGAATACTTCCCGTTCGCTGGGCCTGGAATTGCCATCCCTGACGACAAACCGCAACGACTCATACCTGTCCTGCATCTTTTTCGCAATCGCGAGAAGATCATGCTCTCCAACGTCGCCGGGAATGAAATAGGCAACCGGGCGGGCGAGCGCCATCAGCGCATCAATGTCCCGTTCCCGCTGGTTGGGCATCGCCATCATCGGGATGGCGCCCAGCCGCAGCAAGGCGAAAAACACAATGAAGAAGCCAAACGTGTTGGGCATCTGCACCATTGCATACTCGCCAGGCCGCAACCCGGCGGCGTACAGACCGCCGGCAAGACGTTCGACACGCTCTTGCAACGCCAAATAGGACAGACTCTCGCCGGCCTCATTGGTCAGAGCGGTACGGGCGCCATATTCACGAACCCATTGGGTAAGGCAGTAGCTCAGAGGAAATGATTCGCTATCGTGGTTCATCGTACGCGATGTGGACTGATCGGGTTTCATCACCGTGTTCCTTACTTGAATGTACACGCCTGAGCGTGCGCGAAATGAGGTTCAAAACGGCGTCTGATATGTTCCAGAAAAGCCCTAGGACGCCGGGTGACATAGAAATGGTCGCCCGCAATGGAGACGGGGCCATGCGTATCGCTTAGCCAGGTTTTCCAGGCATCGACCTCTGAACGCCAGGCCTCGCTGTCTGCGCCGCCATAGACCAGCAGGGCCGGTGTCTGCAACCGCTGTGCCGGGGGCGGCGGCTGAGGTTGCCAATACCCTTCCGTGGCCTGAAAATCCGCACGCAGCATGGGCATGAACACCGGCCACATGGCCGGTTCGGCCAGCAGTTCCTGCGTGCAGCCGCCGATGGCGACCAACTGCTCCAGGAATGCGCGGTCCTCAAGATGGCTGATGGGACGGCGGCCTCGCAGATGCGGGGCATGGCAGCCGGACAGCACCAGGCCGCGTGGCGCCGAGCCCTTGCGTTCCAGGCGCACGCACACCTCATAAGCGATCTGAGCGCCCATGCTGTGCCCCGCCAGGATGAGCTGTTGCCGATCAATGCCTTGGGCCTCGATTTCTGCCAGCACCTGGTTGGCAAGGTCGGCGATGCTTGCCGCGCAGGGCTCGTTCATTCGATGGTCCCGTCCCGGATAGACGGCCAGCGACGCCTGTATGCCCGCGGGTTGGAGCTCCCGCCAGCTTCGGAATGCGCTCGCACTTCCGCCAGCAAAGGGGCACAGCACAAGATGCAGACCAACGGACCCTCGCCCGATAGGCTGGCCGCACAGTGACAAGAAGCTATCCATGTACGCCCCCCGGATCCTCCTGACCTGGCGCAGTAGCGATCAGGTCATCCCTGGTGATCGTTCTCGGCGGCGGAAGATGTCGCTCCACGACGGGTGGCGCGATGCGCAGGATGTCGAGCCACAAGCGGGCCAGCGCCAACTGGTATGTCGGACCGAACCCCACGGGCGCGTTTGCCCCATCCAATACCCGGCACAGCGTGCGCAGGACATGCGTGATGCCATCCGCTCCGTCGATTTCAAAGGCATCCCGCCACGTTCCGGGGGCCTCATGCAGGATCATGGACGTCGGTTGCGCATAGGCGCCGACCTCGTTGGCATAGCGGTACATCGTGCGCTCCCGGCTACCGTGTTCCGGGTCATGGAAGGTCCCCGTCCATAGCACCGGGCCATAGCTGGCCTCCAGCGTTAGGTATCCCGAAGGCCAAATCAGACTGGCCTGATGCATTACCAGGCTGAACATGTCGGGGTCGGACGGGTTCAGGTAGGACTGCAAACGCAATAAGGCCTGACATTCGCCCGGCAGCGTTAGCCTCAGGGGCACGAAACTATCATCCGAACCGTCCAGCGCCTCGGCTCGCACCTCGCTGCCGTTGGCCGCTCCGCAGGCCTGCAGCAGCAGATCCAGCGTTGAGTACAGCAACTGGCGGCTGGTCGTCAACTGTGCCGAACCAAGCATCTGGCCGCCCAGCAGACTGCGGATGCGTGATGCCTGCTTTACCCAGCAGCGACCGGCGGGGACATGGGGATAGAAGCTGTTGATCCAATACGTCAGGCCGCGCTCCCTGGCGAGCGCCTGTAGCCTGACCACATCGTCCGGATGCAGGGGATGCTCCTGCAGAACATGAATATCCCGGCTCAGTAGATCGGCCGCAAGCTGACTGCCTTCACCCTGGGCCACGGTCGAGCGGACCACCACGCAGGCAATGTCGATGTCATCGGGTATCTGCTCCAGACTGGTGTAGAGGGGAATGCCGAAGTCGTGCGCCAGTTGCTGCGCCCGGCGGCTGCCGCGTGCCAGCAAGCCCGCCAACACAAGGCCCGGCTGGGGCCGCAGAAAGGCATTGAGGTACATCTCGCCGAACTTCGCACCGGCGATTAGCACGCGCCGGTTCTTCTTAATGGATGTCCGGGTCATAGGTTTTGCTCCTGGCTGGAAGTCTGCGCCAGCCATTGTCCTGCCAGGGACGCGATGTGGGCGGCGATCCCTGCGTCTTCCATGAGTTGCCAGTGCGTGGCAGATACCACATGGCTTTGCGCCTGTGCTTCCCATTCCGCCCATTCGCATGCTGCGGGCGTCCAGTGCTCAGGATGCCGATCCGCTTCGATCCACAGAATCGGGGCTGGAATGCATGGGCCGATCCGATGCCTCGATAGCAGATCCAGCAATTGGTAAATGCGCATCAGCCATTGGCGGGCCTCATCGGTTGGCAGCGACTGTTCGATGACGCCGGCGGCCACGGCACTGGCCGCGAAAGTCTCGATACGGGCCGCTTCGTCCCGTTCATCCCAATCGACCGGCAGAACAATCTTGTGCTCCGTGGCTAACAGCCGCATGAGGGCTGAAAGATCCTCAACGGCGAAATCGGCGCCATAGACCGGGTCGATCAGCACCAGGCGCACGGCCTTCCCGCGATCCTGCAGTATGCGCGCTACCTCGGCGGCGACCGTGGCGCCGTAAGACCAGCCGATCAGCGTGTATGGCTCGTCCCCGAGTTGCGGTTTCATCGCCCGCAGATAATTTTGCGCAAGCTCCAACAGGCTGTTCACCGCGATCTGCTCCGGCGCCTGCAAGCCCCATACCTGTCCAGCCAGCGTCTGGGCAAACGTCAGATACGACGCCACGCCGCCATCCGAGGCATGGAACACGAACAGGCGCTCGCCCGATGTTCCCTGAGTCAACGGCACGAGTACATTCTTCATTATTTCCTTGCTCCTGGTTTCTTTGAGGGTCGCGCAGAAGCCCGCCAGCGTCGGATAGGCGAACAACGCCTGCAGGCTGGCTCCGGCGATGCCGATGCGATTGATTTGCGCGATGATGCGGGTGGCGATCAGGCTGTCGCCGCCGCTCTGGAAGAAGTCGCTGCCCGGCTGTACCGGCTTGCCGAGGAAGGATTGCCACACTTGCGCCACACTGTTCAGTAAGGCATCGGACGGGGGCTCGGCGCTATCGGCGCCCATCGTGGTTGCCGCGTCTTCGGATGCTTGCGCCGCGGCTGCGGCTGGTTCGTCCGGTACGCGTCCAGCGCCAGCCTCATCGGCCATGAACAGGTCTAGCGGCTCGCTCTGCTGTACCGCTACGGCCAGGGGCATCTCGCCAAAATGGCGGGCCAGCGCGTTTTCCAATGCCGCGCGGTCGAGATGCGCGGCCCGCGCCAGTCGGGCCACGATCACATGCTGATGGATGGGAGAAACCTCTGGCTCCGGCCAGGCCAGTTCGAGAGAGAAACCCGCCTCCAGCAAGGCCTCGCGCCACCGGGGGAGATCCAGCATTGCCCGGTCGTCGATGACGCGCTGATCCTGATAGTTGCCCAGGCCTTCGATGAAGCCCACGCTGGCCATCTGCAGCAGGCTGTCGCGGTGCGTGGTCTCGATCAGCAACAGCCGTGCGCCGGGCTTCATCAGACTGCCGATACGGCGCAGCGATCGCACGATATGGCTGGCATCGTGCATAACCTGGGCGGCGACCACCAGGTCATAGCCTTCGGCCGGATGCATCGGGTAGTCCACTGTCCGGTTGATGTCGAACAACCCGTAAGCCATGTCATCGCGTGCGGCGAAGCGCTTGCGTGCTTCGTCCAGAAAGAAGGTTGACACATCGGTGAAATGATACGATCGCAGTTGTTCGCCAAGCGCCTCCAGTACGGCTCCGGTGGTGGCGCCCGTTCCCGCGCCGACCTCCATGACGCGCAAATTGCCATCGGTCCCCGCATGCCGCGCCAGTGTGCGTACGACCCGTTCCACATTACGCGCCACGCATTGCGCGGCCGGGTTCTCCGCATACAAGGCGCGGGTGATCGCGTAGTCATCCACAAAGAACAGTTCCAGGGCAGAACATGTGCCCTGTAGTAGTTCCGCATGCCGTTCGATGCTGCGGTCAAGATAGGCGGTCAACACGTCGCCCCAAGGGGGCGAGGGCACGGCAGGGGCCGCGGGCATCTGTTCCAGCGAGCGCTGGCATACGAAGATCTGACCGTCTTGTGTCAGCCATCCGGCGTTTGACAGGGCTCGCAGCCATTGGCGCACGATTCGCTCGAATTGAGGCATCACCTTCAGCCGCTGGTAAATTTCGTCCAGCCCGGCAGTCTGGCCCGGCCGGGCAAACAGGCCATGTCCAAGCAGGGTCATGGCGATACCATGCAGCGCACGGGTTTCCAGTGCGTTCCATACCGCATCGAAGCGGGCCTGTTCGGCGGTATCCAGCCCTACCAGTGCGGCTGGCTCATCCGGAAACAGGGAGGGGAGGCCGGCGGGATCATAGGCGTGCTCCGCCGCCACAACCTTCACCTGCAGGCCTCCCGTCCGGGCATCACCACGCGCATCGGCCAGCAGCACGCCGCCCTGTTGGCGAACGGCATCCTCTAGCTCGCGAAGGTCGATCGTCATGCCGGCGATGGCGGCAGGCCACCCTCGACGTTTGAAACGCTGAGGGTCGCGCTGCGCTTCAGGCTGCTTCCACAGCCCTGGCTGTTCCATCAGCGACGGGTGCATCGCCATGGTCTTCAGAACGTCGCCGAAGTCTTCGAACATAGTCTGCGCCGCGCCATCGGCCAGCACCTCGTCCATGCAGTACCAACTGAATACCAGCTCACCGTCGATCTCCATGACCTGGTGGTCCAACCAAACCTGCGGCGTCTGCGTGAACACATGTACCGGATCGCCCAGCAGGCTGGTCATCGCCTGGTCGATCGCCAGGCCATCCAAGGTCATGCCCAACATACTGGTGAACACTACCGGCATCAGCGGTTGGCGTGACTGGCCACGGATACGGCCGACCTCGCGCAGCAACTCCACCCCGTTGACCTGGCTGTGCGCCAGATGCTGACGCAGGCGCTGCTGCGTCTGTTCGATCGACTGGCGCAGGCTGACCGATGAATCACCCAGGTTGAAATCGACCAGCAACACCGAAGTGAAGTCGCCGATCAACCGAGGCATCTGTGGATGTACCGGACGCCGGTTGAAGAACGTCAGATTCAGCGTAAAAGCCGGCCAGCGCGCCCAACGCTCCAGCGTCCAGGCAAACAGCGTCATCAGCGCGGCCGAGGGCGTCACGCCCCATGACTGCCATTCCCGCTTTAATCTTTCCCAGTTCTGGCGATCCAGCACCGCCTGATAGGTCGTGAAGTGTGGTTGGCCGCCGGCCTGCTGTCGGCCGGACAACGGTAGTCTGGGCGCGGGCGGCAGGTCCGTCAGCAGTGCCTGCCAATAGCACCAGGATTTCAGCCATGCCGGCTCCTGACGGCGGGCCTGTTCGTCGAGAACATAATCGCGGAACGTGATCTGCAACGGCTCCAGGCTTTCGCCCCGATAGACGACGGCAAGGTCATCCATCATGACCTTGAAGCTCTGCACATCGAACAGCAGCAGATCCAGGTTCATGTGCAGCCGGTAGCGCTCGCCATCGAGTTCGCTGGCGATCAGTTCGAACAACGGCCAGCGCTCTGCCGGCAACACGCGATAGGACAGCTCGCTTCGGGTTTCGTCCAGAACCTGCTCGCGCTCGGCGGATGACAAGCGCGACAAATCGCGCCGCTCGATCCGGTAATCCGGCACCTTCGCCAGAATGCGTTGCCGGCCGTCCTCATCAATAACCATGCGCAGCATGTCGTGCCGACGCACCAGGGTATTCCAGGCCTGTTCGAGGCGTATCAGATCGAACCGGTCATGTCGCAAATCCCATTCGAATAGCACATGGCAAGCCACGCCGCCAAAGTCGATCAGGCTCGTACGGCCCATCCAGTAGGCGTGTTGGATCGGGGTCAGCGGAAATGGCTGGAAGCGTCCCTGCGCATCGTGCTGCAACACGACTGATGGCGGCGCTGCCTCCGGGGTCTGGAGCGCCTGCCCGGCGATGAGGCGGCTCAGCCCATCGATGGTTAGGTCGCGATAGGCCTGTTCCGCGTCGATGCGAACGCCGAGGCGACGCTGGATCGTGCTGCTCAATTCCAGGAACAACAGCGAATCCAGGCCCAGTTGCACCAGATCACGTCTGGGGGACAGGCGGCCCGGCTCATCCAGCCTCAGTTGTGTGGCGATCTGACCGGCCAGCCACTGCGCCACGATGCCGGCATCGGCCAGTTTGGCAGGCGGTAAGTCCGCCGCTGGCGTGTGTTGCGGCGCCGCGGCCGCCGGAGTATCGCCTGGCGTCATGGCGGCGGCGGACTGCGGGAATTCCAACTGCCTCAACCCCAGCAACTGGCTGCGGGCATCGTCCAGGCGCTCGGGCCGCACCCGCATCGCCAGGCGATAGGGCGCCGCGCGCGACAGAGCCTGTTCCAGATGCCATAATCCTTCGGCATCACTCAGCAGGCCCATGCCGTCCTCGGCAAGTCGCTCCTGCAGGCCGGCATCCGCCGCCCGACCCGTTTCACCCCAAGCCCCCCAGGCCAGGGATACCACCATCACGCGATTTTCATCGCCTTTGGCCGCTTCAGCATAAGCCAGACCGTCCAGGTAGGCGCTCGCCAGCGCATGGGCGGCCTGGCCTGCGCTACCAAGGGCGGCGGCCGCGGAGGAATAGAGCAGCAGGAAGGACTGCCGGCCTGCTTCGACCAGCCTCTCGTGGATCTGTCGGGCAGCGTGCGCCTTGGCGGCCAGTACCGGCGCCAGGCGCTGGTTGTCCAGTGCTGCGATCGGGCTGTCGTCCAGCACGCCTGCGGCGTGGATGACCCCGACAATGCCGACGTCGCCCTGCAATTCGTCCAACACCGCGCCGAGTGCCGTCGGATCAGCAACGTCGCAGACGATAGACCTCACCGTGCAGCCATAGCGCCGCTGTAGTCCGGCCGCGAATTCGGCGGCATCCGGATGCTCATGGCGTACCAGCAGCGCAATCCGGCGTGCGCCGCGGCTGGCCAGCCATCGCGCACTCAATCTGCCAAGACCGCCGAGGCCGCCCGTCACGACATACCAGCCGTCGCCCGGCAGGCTGTGCGCGGTCAGGGCCGGGGTCGCATATTGCTGCGGCGCCAAGCGGGGAGCCCAGACTTGTCCGCTTCGGACGGCGACCCAGTGAGGTTCTTCGCTCACCGCCTGTAGCCCGGCGGCCAAATCCCGCCAATCCGCGTCGGCGGCAAGATCCACCACAGCGATGGCGCGGCCTGTGCGTTGCGCGGCAAACTCGGCCGCCGTTGCGCGCGCCAGGCCCCAGAGCGCGTGGTGAACGCTGTTGACGGCATCCTTTTGCGTCACCGCCCAGGCCGCGCGGGTCACCACCACGATGCGGCCGCGATCGGCTTTTACAACCGCATCCAGCAAGATCCCCGCCACGGTTTCCAGGGATGCGGCGGGATCCAGGATTACCAGCGCATCCCTGGCATCCGGATCCAGATGCATGTCCGCGCTCGCCAGTGCCGTTGTCAGTTCTTCCGTCGCGTCTCCATACAGACAGAACCGGCCGCTGGCCGTTTTGGACTGCGCCGGCGCGGTGCCGATGCGTTCCCATGACCAGTCGTAGTGTGTTTCGGGAACCGCCGCAAGCTCGGGCAAATCGCTATCCAGAGCCGATGGCGAGGTACTGAGGCGACGCCATACGCCCTCAGGGTCGCAGGCATGCAATTCGACCCATACCGGGCCGAGGGGCTTGGATTTCCATTGCAGGCGCACCAGATTCAGCCAGTCCGGTGCATGTGCGGGCACGTCCGGCAGCGATATCGAGCGGCGGCCGCCATGGCGGCGCGCCATTTCCGCGCACGCTTCTTCGACGCGAGCCTGCCATTCGGCGTCCAGTCCGGCGCAGTCAGACCAGTCCGCCAGATAGCCCCCTTCGTTGGTCAACGTCTGTCCCAGCGGGCCGTGACCCAGCCGCACGGTTGCAGTGTCTGTTATCCCCGCACCCGGGGCCGTCGCCAGCACGATATGCTCGCTCATATCCGAGGTGGCCGTACCCTCTTCCGGCAGCCATTCGGTCTGCGCGAATCCAGCGGCCAGACACTGCCGGCGCCAGTGCGACGTCGTTAGAAACAATTCGCCGCCCCGCGCCTCTTCGTCGTGCAGAGGCAGCACCAGCGGCCCGAACACGAAATCGAACAGGCGCATGGGCCGGGTGATCTCGCGCATCAGCAGCTTGCCGCCTGGCTTGAGCAAAGGCCGCAGGTTTGCCAGCGTCTCGCCCACATGCTGCGTGGCATGGATGACATTGGCCGCGACTATCAAGTCGTAGCCGCCCGCGGCAAAGCCTTGGAGTCCGGCGCTTTTCTGTAGGTCGAACTCACGATACTCAATGAAATCGTAGTTGGCGAACTTCTGCTCGGCTCGCCGCGTGAAAATCGGCGAAATGTCGGTGAACACGTAGCGCACATTCGGCTGACTGGACAGCACCGGTAGCACCCAGGCGGTGGTGCCGCCGGTGCCGCCTCCCACCTCAAGTACCCTGAATACCGGTTGCGGCGCCCCACGATTGTTTCTGTCGCGCACCAGGTCGGTCACGACTCCCGCGGCGATCTGGTTGAAGTAGCGTCCGAAGCTGAAGTCCTGGTACAGCACCTCCACCCCACTGGACGCGCCTTCCGGGAAAATCACCGCTACCGGTTCGAGCTCGCCGCTCATCATCGCGTACAAACTGTCGCCCGCGCGCTGCACCGTCTCTGCGATTACGTCCAGACCTTCGCAGTATCCTTGCAATTCGGCGAGCAAATCGTCCTGCTCATCATGGGGCGCGGGATTGCGGGTCGCATAGCCGCCGTCCGTCACCTGCAGATAGCCATCCTCGACGCAGGCCTTGAGCAGCCGTACCAGCAACTGCCGGTGGCGCGGCAGCAACCGGCCATCGCGCAGGATGTCCAATGCCGTCGCCCCGTGGTCGATGCGATCGCCCACGCAACGCCGCACCAGGCGATCTACGTAGATGGCATGCAGTTTGGTGACGCAGGTATAGAGGGCTTGCAAACGCGGCAGGTCCAGTTCACGCGCCTCCCGAACCACCACACTGCGCGCTGTCGGCAGGTTCGCCGCCATTGGCGCCAGCCTGTCCACTACCGCCGCCGGCGTCTCGCGCCAGTACCGCTGCCGCTCGAAGGGGTACAGCGGCGCATGACATTTACGGCCCGATCCGGACAGCAGAGACGACCACGGTAGATCGGTGCCTGCGGCAAAGAGCTGCATCAGCGCATGCCGCAGTTGGCTATCGGCAAGCTGGTGGCGCTTGGCGCTGGCGATCCAGCGTGCCGCGTCTCCCAACTCCCGCTGCCCGATGCCTGCCAATGGCGCATCCGGCCCCACCTCCAGGAATAGGCTCGCGCCGTTGTCGATGGCCTTGCGCAGGCACTGAATAAAGCGCACCGGGCTGCGCATATGGCGTCGCCAGAAATCCTGGGTATTCAACTGTTCGGCATCCACCCTCTCGCCAGTCAGCCCGGAAATGAACGGCAACGCGCCGTCCCGCGCGCGCAGCCTGGCCGTTGCCTGCTGGAACTCGTCGAGGATAGGGTCCAGCATCCGCGAATGAGCCGCCCCCGTCACGGCCAGCGGGTTGCTGCGTATGCCCATCGTCTCCAGTTCAGTCGCCATGCGCGCCACCGTGCCGCGCTCACCGGAAAAGACCAGATGCCGCTCGCCGTTGTATGCGGCCAGGTCGAGCCCTAGCCGCAAAGCCACTGGCATCGCCTCGGTTTCGCCGGTGAAAACCGACAGCATGGCGCCGCCGATGCAGCGATCCATCAGAGCACCGCGCAGCCGCACCAGCGGCATGACCTGTTCATGGGGGTAATGCCCGGCCACCACGGCCGCCGCAAATTCGCCCACCGAATGCCCCAGAACCATATCCGGCGTCAGGCCCAGCGATTGCCAATACGCGGCCATCGCCAGCTCAAAGGCAACGATGGCGGGCTGCGCATACTCCATGCGCTGGAATAGGACGTGCTCGGGTTCCATCAGGGCCTTGTGCAAGGCCGCGCGGAAGCCTCGGTCGCCGGCCGTATCGAACACGGCCAGGCAACGCTCCAGACACTGGGCGAAGGCGGGGGAGTGGGCGCACCCTGTTTGGGCCATGCCCGGCCATTGCGAACCCTGGCCGGTAAACAGCCAGACCCGTTTGCCTGACGCGTCATGACCCGACTGGATCAGGATGTCGCCCTCGCCATCGGCAAAGGCGGCCAGGGCATCCACCGTTTCATCGCACACCGGTACCGCCAAGCGCCGCGGCAGATCGAGCAAGCGTCCATGCAGCGCCGTATAAGCCACATCGGCAGCAGGCAGAACTTGCAAAGCCTGCGCATAGGCGCCCGCCAGGCGCCGTAGCGCACCTTCGCTGTTGGCGCTGAGCAGAAGCACATTCTCGGTCGGAGCGGTGTTTGCTTCTTCGGCTCCGGCCTGCCGCTGTAGCGCCTGCGGCAGCGAAGCCACCACCATGTGGCAGTTGGTGCCGCCGATACCAAAAGACGACACGCCCGCTACGCGCATTGGCGTTTCCCATTGCTGCGCGTCGGTCGGCACATGGAAAGGGCCATCCTCCAGACGCAGCGCCGGGTTGGCCTGGCTGAAATTCACATTGGGCGGGATCGTGCCGCGCTCCACCGCCAGTACCGCCTTGAGGAAGCTGGCAATGCCGGCGGCGGTATCCAGGTGGCCCATATTGCTCTTGACCGATCCCAGCGCGCAGGCCGGTCCCTGATCGGGCGAGTGGAATAGCGTATGCAACGCTTGCAACTCGATCGAATCGCCCAGCGGCGTGGCCGTGCCGTGCGCCTCGATCATGCCGATCTGCCGGCTTTGCACCCCGGCCAGGCTCCAGGCATCGGCGATCACCTCGCGCTGCCCGGCCACCGAGGGAGCGGTGTAGCCCACTTTCTGACTGCCGTCGTTGTTGGTCGCGCTGCCCAGCACGACCGCCGCCACCGGATCGCCATCGCGCAAGGCGTCCGCCAGGCGTCGCAGCACAACCGCAGCCACGCCATTGCCGCTATACGTGCCCTGCGCCTGAGCATCGAACGGTCGGCAATGCCCGTCCGGTGAGAAGATCATGCCTTGCTGGTACAGATAGCCGCTCGCCTGTGGGAAGGACACGGCCACCCCACCGGCTATCGCCATGTCGCACTCTCCGGAGCGCAGGCTTTCGCAGGCCATGTGGGTGGCCACCAGCGAACTTGAACATGCTGTCTGCACGGTCATGGCCGGGCCACGCAGATCCAGCTTGTAGGCCACCCGCGTCGCCACATAGTCCTTGTCGTTGCCCATCAGCGACTGCAAGCGGCGCACATGCGCCACTTCGGCAAGGTTGATCGCCTCGCGGCCTGGATAGGTACTGATCCGCCCCGCACTGAACACCCCGGTCTTGTGCGGCACGGCCCTGGGCGCATAGCCCGCATGCTCCAGCGCATGCCAGGCGATTTGCAGGAACAGGCGCTGCTGCGGATCGATCAGCTCAGCCTCCTGACGCGAATAGCCGAACAGCTCCGCATCGAAGGCATCGGCATCGGCCACCACCGTTCCCCTGTGGACGTAGGCTGGATCGTCGATGACGGTGGCGGGAATGCCGGCATCCAGCAACTCCTGGCGGGAAAATGGCCGGCAGCACTCCCGCCCGGCCACCAGGTTGGCCCAGTAGGCTTCGCTGTCCTCGGCTTCGGGAAAGCGGCTGGCATGGCCGATCACCGCGATCGGCTCGCAGTCCGGGTAGTAACGACTCAATAATTCTTCAATATTCACAATGTGCTCCCACGTCGGCGTTGCGCCCGTGTCTTGCGTTGCGCCAGCAGTTCGCGGCGCTCCTCGTTGATGCTGGCGGCGTTATCCGCCTCGCCCGACGCGTCGTGCAGGTGCGTCGCCAGGGCCAGCGGCGTGGCATGGGCGAACAGGTCCGTCACCAGTAGGCCGCTATGGCCGGTCTGCGTCAGGTGTACATGCAACTGAACCAACTTCAGGGATGTGGCTCCTGCATCGAAGAAGGATTGGCGCGGCTGGATCGGCCGTCCGACCACCCGTTCGAAATGGCGGCACAACGCCTGCACCAGCACGTCATCGGTACGCAGTGCCGCCGCTTTCGGTTGAACGGTTGTGGGCGGCATGGCGGTCGTCGCATCGTCGGCTTGCGGCGGCGATCGGCGCACGCCCTCCAGCCGCGGCACCAATGCATCCAGCGGCATGCTCCAGGCTGCGTCATCGGCCGCCAGCCGCCGAAGCAGGGCCACATAGCGGTCGAACATGGTCTGAATCTGCTGCCGTTCGAACAACGCCTGCACGTAGTCCCAGTTGAAACGCAACTCGCCCTCCGACTCATACACCTGGTGGTCGAGCCAGATTTGCGGCGTCTGCGACAGCCCCCAGAGCGGCTTCATGCAAGAAGAATGGGCCAGAAAACGCTCCTGCTCTAAGCCCAGCGCGCTGGTGAAAACCACCGGCATGACCGCCGACGCCTGCCCGGCGCGCCGGGCTAGTTGCCGCATCACCTGGATGGCCGACACGTCTCGATGCAGCAGATCCTGGCGCAGGCGTTGCTGCAATTGTCTGGCACTGCGGCGCCAGTCGCCAGCCGGTTGCCAAGCCAGCAACAGCAAGGTTGTAAAGTCCCCCAATACCTGTTCGATTTGGGGATGCAGGGGTTGGCGATCGAATAGCGTCAGGTTCAGGCACAGATCGTCGCGCTCCGCCCAAGCCGACAACGTGGCGGCGTAGGCGGACAGCAGCAACGCCGAAGGCGTTAGTCCCTCCGAGCGGGCGCGCGCCTTGAGCGCCCCCCACAGCGGTGCGGAAAGCTGAGCCGACAGCCGAGCGAAATGCGGCACGCCGACTTCGGCCGGATAGCAGCGCAGCGGCAGGCGAGGCGCCGGCGGCAGGTTGTCCAGGCGCCGTGCCCAATACGCCTGCGACACTGCGTTGACCTCGCGCAGATGCAGATGCTCCAGGTAGTCGCGAAAGCCAATTTCCAGTTCGGGTAAGTCCTGCTCCGGGTTACTGTAGAGCTGTTCCAGCTCCGCCAGCAGGATCTGCATGCTGAGCCCATCAAGCATCAGGTTGTCCAGGCACACGAACAGACGCGCCTCGGCGCCTTTGGTCACGTGCGCTTCCTGAATGTCGAACACTGGCCAGCTCGACGGATCCAGTACCTGCCGGGCCAGCCGTTCGCGCAGGGCCACGGCCTGCTCGCCGTTCAGATCGGGAACCTGATGGCGCCTCAGCGTGAATTGCGGCGCCTCCGGCAGCACCTGCTGCATGCCGTTGCGCACCACCGTCCGCAACGTGTCGTGTCGCTGGACCAGTCGGTTCATCGCCCGCTCGAAGCGTGGCACATCCAGATCGGCGACCTCGAACTCAACAAAGAAATGCGAGCCGACCCCGCACAGCGCGAAGCCCGGCTGGCGGCCGACTAGGTAGGCCTGCTGGACGTCGGTGAGTGGAAAAGGCGCATATCGGGCGGCCGGATCGCGGCGCAGGCGGAATCCGCCTTGGGCATCGCTGCGGCGCACGGTTGCGGCAAACGCCGCCAGCACCGGAAAATCGAACAGATCACCCAGTCCGGCGCAATAGCCGCGTCGGCTCAATTCGCCGATCAGACGCGTTGCCAGCAGGCTGTCGCCGCCCATCCGGAAGAAATGGCTGTCCCGGTAAACGGTGTCCGTCTTCAGCAGATCGCGCCACAGCGCCGCCACGGTCCGTTCCGTATCGCTCTGTGGCAACTGGCGCTCAGCCTTCACGTCCGGCTGGCATCGGCTACAGCGCTGCGCCAGAGCGCGATGGTCCACCTTGCCATTAGCGGTCAGCGGTAAGGCATCCAGGAAGAACAGCCGTTGCGGCACCATGTAGCCCGGCAGTAGATTGCGCAAAGCAGCGGACAGCTTGCCTCTGTCGGGCCGCAGTACCTCGCGCGGCGCGCGCAGAACCAGCCATTGCACATTGCCTGTCAGACCACTGGCCTTGCCGTGTATGCCTTGCCGGCCCAGTAGCGTCTGCCACCCGTGCGTATCGTGCAGTCGCCGGGCCAGGCCGCCAGCGTTCCCATCGGCCAGCAGTTCGGCGGAGATCAGCGCCAGGCTGGAAGCCTCGCGCAGCTCATGAACGCATACCAGAGCCGAAGGCGCGGCCAACGCCAGCGCCGCCTGTACGCCGGCATCGCCCAACCGGTGTAAAGCATTGTTAACCCAGACCAGATCGGCCTGATGCCGCTCCTCATGCGATACCTCGGCATGCCAGCGCCGTGCGTCGGCATGTGCATGGCGCTGCAGGTTTTCCGAGGCGCGCAGCACCATCTCCGGCGATTCGTCCCACGCGGTGTATTCCACGTCCTCAGTATGCAGATGCTGGAGGAGTTGCGCCGCCGCCAGACCGCTGCGCGTGCCCACTTCATGCAGCCGTACCGGGCGCCCCAGTATTTTTGCCAGCGCCCGTACCGTACCGGCCAGCGCCTCGATGGCCGTCTGCATACCCGGTGTGCGCAGCAACAACTGTTCCGGCGCCCAGAACGGGTGATTGAGCAGCGTTTGCACGGGCCGCTCGCCACGCAGGATCTGGGCGAGGGGCGCATGCTGCGCCGACAGCGCATTGGCTACCTCCCAGAGCGCGTGCCCGCCTGCCGGTTGCCAGGGCTGAGGCATTTCACCTGCCGGCGCATAGCGATTTTCGGTCCGGCATTGCAAAAAGCCTTCCGCGCACAGATGCTCCAGCCAGCGCGTCAGCAGCCCGGCCCATTGAGGCTGAGCGCCGTACTGGTCAAGCACGTCTTGAACCGTGAGCGACGTGCGCAAGTCCACGCCTTGCCGGGTCAGGTTTTCGTACAGAAACCCCGCCACCAGGCGCGCCATGCCGGCTTCATACTCCGGTTCGGTTTGTCCGGCTGACACGGCATCACGCGGCGCCAGCCGCGCATAATCGACCGGCAACATCGGGTCTTCGGGTAGCGCGCGGAACAGCGCCGACCCTTGCGGCACGATGAAAGCCGCCAGCGATTTCTCCCGTTCCCCCACAGCCAGCGCCACCGCGTTCTTGACGCCCTCGACCTTCAGCAGCGCCGCTTCGATCTCGCCCAGCTCGATGCGATAACCGCCGACCTTGACCTGCTTGTCGCGCCGCCCGAGGAATTCCAGCCGACCATCCGGCCAGTAGCAGCCCATGTCGCCGGTGCGGTACCAGCGCTCGCCACCCCACGTCACGAACTGCTGCGCGGTGCGATCCGGATCGTTGAAATAGCCCAGCGCCACGCCTTCGCCGCCGATCCACAGTTCCCCCGGCACCCAGTCCGGGCAGTCGCGGCCCCGCGCATCGGCTACCCGGTACTTCTGCCGGGCCAGCGGGTAGCCATAGGGAATGGAACGCCAGTCAGCTGGCACGTCATCCACCTCATAGACGTTGGACCAGATGGACGCCTCGGTTGCGCCGCCCATCGCCGCGAAGCGGCCATCCGGGCGGAAGGTACGGTAGCGCGCAGGCAGGTCCAGGCTGATCCAGTCGCCCGAAAGCATCGCCACCCGTAACCATGCCGGCGCCTTCAGCCCGAAGCCCTCGCTGTAGGTCAACAACATGTCCAGCAGCGCCGGAACCGTGTTCCAGATCGTCACGCCGTGGCGCTCAATGGCTTCGCACCAGGCAGCCGGATCGCGCCTCTGACCTTCATCCAGCAGAACTAGCGCGCCGCCCGCCGATAACAGGCCAAAAATGTCATAAACCGACAGGTCGAAATGCAGCGCCGACAATGCCAGTACCCGATCGTTCGCCGTGACGGCATAGCGGCGGTTCAGCTCCAGGCAGGTATTCAGCGCCCCCCGGTGGGAAATGATCACCCCCTTGGGCGTTCCGGTGGAACCGGAGGTGTAGATGATGTAGGCCGGTTTCCGGGCATCCACCGCGCGAGGGGCGGGCAAAGGCGCGTGACCAAGAACATCCTGCCAGCATAGGAATGTCATACCGTCCGCCGAGCCTTCCGCCATATCGTCGCGGGCGCCTTTGCATACCAGCACCAGAACCGTGGCCGCTCCCTGGTAAATTGTCCCCCGACGCTCCCGTGGCTGATCCGGCGAAACTGGCACATATACCGCGCCTGCATACAAGGCGCCCAGTACCGCGATGATCTGGCCGATTCCTTTCGGCATGCTGATTGCCACGGTATCGCCGGGTTTTACGCCGTGGGCCGCCAGCGCACCCGCGCAACGCCGGGCCTGTTCGGCCAGTTCTCCATAGGTCAGACGGCGCTCGCCGTGCAGCAGCGCGACGGCCTCTGGACATTCTTGCGCCTTGCGAAAGAAGCCCTCGTGCAGCAAACCCTCCGGCGCCGGATCGCGGCCCGGCTCCTTAGGTTCGTTGATGTGCGCCCGCATTATCCGTTGATCTTCCGGCATCAGCTCCGGTACGTCTTCATGCCAGGTCTGCGGCTGCTCAAGCAGACGCCGCACCAGGCCCACATAGGTCTGGAACATGGCATTGAGCAACCCCGGCGGGAACAGCGCTTCGTTGCTGTCCCATTGCAGAAACACCGAACCGGCATGCTCATAGGCCAGATGGTCGATCCAGACTTGCGGCGTCTGGGAAATGCCCCAGCCCGGCGCGCCCAGCGTGCGTTCCACATCCTGGCCGAACAGCGGACGCCCCAGGTTGCTGGTGAACACCACCGGTGCGCCATGCGGATAGGCTCCCGGCGTCTTGCGCAACTCGCGCAGCAGCTCCACGCCAGACCAGTGCCGGTGCTCGTAGGCATCGGTGAAGGTCTGCTGGTTGGCCTGCGCCAGTGCATCGAAGTACGCGCCTTCACCGGCGATGTCCAACAACAGGATATTGGTGAAGTCGGCAATCATGCCGTCCACTGCGGAGTGCAGCGGCTGGCGATCAAACAGCGTCAGGTTCATCAACAGCCGCGGCTGGCTGCACCAGCGCGCCAGTACCGCGCCAAAGCAGGTGACCAGCGCCATTGTCGGCGTTACGCCATATTCACCGGCGCAGGCTTTGAAACGCCTCCAATCTTCGGCCTGGATTTCCACCTGCCGGCGTGAGATACGCACCTGTTTGATCTGTTTCGGTTCGCAGGCCAGCGGCAGTTGCGGCGCTTCGGGCAGGCTGTCCAGCCGCGCTATCCAGAAGCGTTGCGCCTGCTGGCGGGCCGCTTCGTTTGCCTGGGCCGCCTGGGCCAGGTAGCTGCGGAAATCGTAGTCCACGCTCACCGGCGGTAGCCGCTCGCCGCGCACCAGCGCCGCCAATTCATCAAACACCAGGCTGAAGCTCGCGGCGTCCAGTACCAGCAGATCGATATCCGCATGCAGCCGGTGGCGGTCATTGGGTAGCAGGGTGAGCTGGAAATCGACGTTTTCGCCTTGTTCCACGGCCAATACCCGGTGGCCGTGGCGTTTGCGCATGGCCTGCAGGTGCGCCTCGCACTCGGCGGAGGAGGACGCCCGCAGATCATGCAGAGTCAGCCCGCGCCAGCGAGTGCCGGGCCGGCGCTGCTGGCGGCCATCGTTGAGGAAAGTCACCGTCAGCATCGGATGGCGTTCTATCA
Organism: Brenneria goodwinii; assembly: GCF_002291445.1. Classification (NCBI taxonomy): domain Bacteria; kingdom Pseudomonadati; phylum Pseudomonadota; class Gammaproteobacteria; order Enterobacterales; family Pectobacteriaceae; genus Brenneria; species Brenneria goodwinii. The sequence goes on from NZ_CP014137.1 coordinate 4,988,276, forward strand.
ACGCGCCGATGGCCTGCTCTAAAGTATCGGCATCCAAACCCGCGCCGTCGAATTCCTGGTACAAGTGGCAACCCACGCCGCCCAACGTCTGATGCGGCGCACGACCCACTAGGTAGGCATGCTGTACGGGCGTCAGGGCGAACGGTTCGCCATCGGCCATGGTCGGCCACGCGGGGGAGGCGGCTTGCACCAACGTCGGCGTATTCGCCGGTGCGCTATGCGCACCGGCTGGGTGATCCCGCAACAGTTTGCTCCACCCTCTCAGGGTCGGCTGCTGGTACAAATCCCTCAATTTGATCTTGTGGCCGCGTTTGCGCAGGCGATGCATCCAGGCCATCAGCCGCATAGAGTCCATGCCCAGCTTCAGAAAGCTGGCATCGTCATCCAACTGCTGCGCCGGTATCCCGAGATCGGCAGCGACGCTTTCGCGCAGCGAGCTATCAACCCCATTCATTTCTTCTTCTCTGGTTCGAACTAAGTCCTTCATCAGAACCGGCTCCTTCGATCTATCTATTGGCAAAAAAGCGGTGTCGCCGCGCATCTATCCCGAAAAAGAGGTAATGACGCGCCGGAACACCTCTAAAAAGGTGCCTGTGCAACCAACTGCCGATTCAACAACAGCACGTCGTCTTCAGAAAACCGGCCGGCGTAGAATTGCAGCTTCGCGTAGGCCTGAAACCACTCCACATAGGTTTGCAACAGCGCCTGCCGCGCCTGGTAAACCTGGCGCTCGGCGTGCAGCGCATCGGTGTTGGTGCGTTCGCCGCCGGCCACGCTTTTGCGCATGGCATCGACCAGGGCGTCGCCGTCAGCTACGTTTTGGCGCAGCGTTCGCACGCGGCCGGCGCTGGTGGCGAACACGCGGTAATGTTGTTCCAGCGTGGCGGCGGTGGAGGCGTTGATTCGTTCCAATTCGTAGCGCACCTGATCACGCCGGTTGATGGCTTGGCGCGTGGCGTAATAGCTGGATCCGCCGCTGAACAGCGGAATCGACACCTGCACGCCGATGGTGTTGGTTTTGTAGTCGCGGCCCCGGTTGTTGACGGTGTCCGACACGATCCGCTCATGGGCGGCGTAGAGCGAGACACGAGGCATGAACTGGCCTTTCTCTCGCTCGATGGTCTGATCGTTGTAGCGCACCGCCAGACGTGCCGCCTGTACCTCCGGGTTCTCCAGCAGGGCGTCCTGCTGCAAGGCGGTCAGAGCATTCTCCGGAATTGACGGCAGAACGGATTCCAGGTCGATGGCCAACAGCTCGTGCGCCAGCACCGGCCCGCCAAGAAGCGCCGATAGCTCGCCTAGCCTGTCGGCCTGGGCATTCTCGTACCCCACCAGCTCCGACTGGGTGGCGCCCATCTGCGCGCGCGCCTCCAGGATGTCGATTCGGGTGCCTTCGCCCTGAGCCATCATTCGTTCGTTGTCGCGCAGCATGTCCTGGTACACACGCAACTGGCGGCGGGCTAGAACCACGGCGTCGCGTGCCAGTAGCGCGTTCAGGTAGGCGTCGATCAGGGCCACCGCTTCTTGCTGGAATTGCAGCCGATACTGGACCTCGGCATATTCCGCCTGGGTTTTTCCCATGCGGTAGGTGCTGATGGCCGAATAGTCGAACAGCGTCTGCTCGATAGTCAGACCGGCGCGGCGGCCGTAGAAATTGTCTTTGACGCTCTGCGGCCCGGATGCCGTAGTGTCGTAATACTCGGTCTGGCTGGTGCGGTTGCGCAGGTAGTTGATCGAGGCCTGCGGCAGCAGCGCGGCGCGGGCGATGTTGCCTGCATCCCGGCCGGCATCGCGGGCGGCGCGCGCGGCATGCATTTGCGGGTCGTTGAGCAGCATGCGTTCGTAGGCCCGAACTAGGTCGAGCGCCTGCGTCTGCCGCCGCGTATTCAGTTTGTGCGATGGCGGTGCCTGCAAATCCGGCAGCGGCTGCGCCCAGACCGTCGGCGTACCCTGCGTCAACCACAGTATCGCCGCCACGGAGATCGAAACAGGAGGCGGTGTTTTGCCAAGTCTGCGTAACCCCGGCCACAAACGCAGTTGCAGGAACGCGCTGTCCGGCTCAAACTTTCCCACTGCTTTGTTGCGCTGTCTCATTCACTCCTCCGTCAGCGCTAGGCGGGTGCGGTCGCGCAGCGGCTTGAGCAGGTAATTCATCAGCGTGCGCTCGCCCGTCTTGACGAAGGCAGTCACCGGCATGCCAGGCTGTAGCTGCAGCCCAGGCAGCACCTCACGGTTCTGCAGGTCGTCTACGCTGATTTCGACGTGGTAGTAGGGCGCGCCTTGCGGATCTTCCAGGCGATCGGCGGAGACGGTCTTGACGGTGCCTGCCAGCTTGGGTGTGGAAGCGCGGTTGAAGGCGGCGAACGCCAATTCCACCGGCTGGCCGGTATGCACTTTGTCCACTTCCTGAACCGGCAGCTTGCCTTCCACCATCAGCGGCTGGTCCAGCGGCACGATGTCCATCAGTTTGTCGCCGGCGCTAACCACGCCGCCCTGGGTGAACACCGCCAGGCCAGCGACGATGCCCTCGGTCGGCGCCAGTATCTGCATGTTCGCCACGTCGTACTGCGCACTGTCCAGGCGCGATCCCAGGTCCGCCGTTCGGGTTCGGGTCTCGGCCAGCATGGTGCGCAGTTCCTTCTGATAGTCCTCGAGCTGCTGGATCAGGCGCAACTGGTATTCCCGCACCTGACCTTGCAACTGCGCCAGTCGGCCCTGGTCGTCGGCGACGGAACCAGCCAGTTGCAGGAACTGGCGTTCCGACTCTAGCAGGCGATTGCGCGCCAGCAGACCGTCATCGGCCAGCGTGCGCTGCCCGGCTAACTGCCGCTCGAAGGTCTCGCGCTGGTCATGGCGTGATTGCAGGATGCGCTGCAGGCTGTCACGCTGCTCGCGCAGGCCGAGCAAAGTCGCCTCCAGACCGTCCAGCGTGGCCTGTTGGGCGCTGCGTCGGCTGTCGAACAACTGTTGCTGCGCCTGGATGATCTCCTCGGCCAGCAGATTGCCCTCGCGTTCGGCCTGCAACAGTCGTTTATCGAAGCGGATGTTCGCTAGCCCGTCGCGCTCGGCCACCAGTCGGTTTTCCGTCGCCAGATTGCTCAGAAACTGGAAGCGCAGCGAATCGAACTGGTTGGCCGCCACGTTCGGCTCCAGCATCACCAGCACCTGGCCCTGCCGTACCGTATCGCCCTCGGCCACCAGGATGCGCTGCACTCTGCCGCCGACGATCGGCTGTACCGTCTTGCGGTTGCCGCTGACCACCACCTTGGCCTCCACCGGCACACCAGCATCCAGCGGCGCCAGCAACGCCCAACTGAGAAAACCGGCCACGCCCACCAACACGATCAGCCAGCCCAGGCGCACGAAGTGACTGTCGTCTACCGACAGCAAGTCGTCCTTGGGGTCGATCGGATCCGTATCCGGCGCCGCCGAGTGCATGCCCGGTTGCGCGCTCATGCTCCCTCCTTGCGCTGTGCGAAATTCATGGCTGTCCCGTAGGCGGGAAGAGGCATCACCCGGTTTGGCGGCTGGGGCAAGGGAGAGGGGGGCTGGGCACTGCGTTGCATGTGCTGCATCACCTCGGTCAGCGGGCCGAAGTCGGCCTGCGCGCCGGCATGCAGCACCAGCAGCTTGTCGGCTCGCTTGAGGATGTTGGGCTTGTGGGTGATCAGCACCAGCGTGATGCCGGCCTGCTTGATACGGTTAATGGCCTGGGCCAGCATGGCGTCGCCGGCTTCGTCCAGGTTGGCGTTGGGTTCGTCCAACACCACCAGGCACGGTTCGCCGTGCAGGGCGCGGGCCAGTCCCACGCGTTGGCGCTGGCCACCGGAAAGCCCCAGACCGTTCTCGCCCAGGCGGGTCTGGTAGCCCTCGGGCAATTGCAGGACCAGCTCATGCACCCCAGCCATCTGCGCGGCGGCGATGACCTTCCGCTCGTCCATATCGCTGAAGCGGGCGATATTTTCGGCCACGGTGCCGGCGAACAGTTGCACATCCTGAGGCAGGTAGCCGATCAGCGCGCCCAGGGACTCCGGCCGCCACTGATCCAGCGGCGCGCCGTCCAGCCGCACCTTGCCGCGCAGCGGCGGCCAGGCATTGACCAGACAGCGCGCCAGCGTGGTTTTGCCCGCGCCCGAAGGGCCGATCACCACCAGCGTCTCGCCCGGTTCCAGCCTGAAGTGGATGCCGTGCAGCACCGGCTGGGTCTGATTGGGCGGGGCGGCCAGCAATTGCTCCACCGCCAACGCGCCGGCGGGGCGGGGAAAGTCCATGCCCTTGACCAGCGGCGGGAAGTCGTTCAGCAATTGACTCAGTCGCCGCTCGGCTTCTTTCACCTGGGTCCACTGGCGCGAGGCGCCGATGATCTGGTCGATGGGGGACAGCGCACGGCCCAGCAGGATGGAACCGGCGATCATCATGCCTGCCGTCATCTCGTGCCGCAGCACCAGCCAGGCTCCAAGGCCCAAGGCCAGCGATTGCACCGCCATGCGTAGCGCCTTGTTCCAACCTTGGATCTTCGCCATGCGGGCGCGGGCCAGGTTCTGCTCGCGCACATAGCCCAGATGCTGCCCGGCCCAGCGGCGGCGCAGGTTGGCCAGCATGCCCATGCCGGCAATCGCCTCGGCGTTGCGCAGGTTGGCTCCGGCATCGCGGCGAGAAGCAATCGCCAGCTCGCCGGCCTTCTGCAGGTGGGGGCGGCTGACCCGTTCGTTGAGCCAACCCACTGCCATCAGCGCCAGCGTGCCGCTCAGCGCGAACCAGCCCAGCAGCGGGTGAAAATAGAACATCACCAGCACGTACACCGGAAACCACGGCGCGTCGAAGAGCGCGAACAGCGAGTGTCCGGTGGCGAACTGGCGCAACTGCTGCAGGTCGTCCAACGGCTGAGCGGCATTGAGCTGGCCGGTTTTGAGGTTGGCGCTGAAGGCGGCGTCGAAGATGCGCGGCGCCAGCTTACGGTCGAAGCCCGTGCTCAGACGCAGAACCACCAGGGAACGCACCCACTCCAGCGCGCCCATAAAGGCGTACATGCCCAGCAGGATGACGGTCAGCATCAGCAACGTCATCTCGTTGCCGGAGGCGAGAACCCGGTCATAGACTTGCAGCATGTACAGGGCAGGCGCCAGCATCAGGATATTGATGACGCCCGAGAACACGCCGATATGCATGAAACTGCGTTTGTAGGTCAGCAGAGCACGAGCCAGTTCGCCATGCACACCCTCTGCCGACCGGGATTTGCCCGCCGTCATCGCGTCTCCTGCTTTTTGCGGAAAAAACATCCCCCTCCCCGCAATCGCAGGGAAAGCCGAAACCTGCGCGCAATTTGCTTTGCAGGTATTTCCGCAAACCGCTAAAATCGACGGCTTCCGGAAAACGGAGCCTGACCTAACAACCCCAGACCCCGGTGAAAGCGGCGATCCCTTCCGTCAAAAAAGTGCCGTCGCGCCGGTTACCAAACCTCTTACATTTCTGGAATGGCTGCTTACGCGGCCAGCAGGAGGTCGCTTTCGACTGCCGCCGCCGAAGCCAGCGCCTCGGTGATCACGCCGCCGGAGGCGTAGTCGCCAGCTTCGTCGTAGTAGGCGATCGAGACGCCGGTGTCAGCCAGAGCGGTGTCGATTTGCGCCCAGGTCGCCGTGTCGATGTCTACCCCCAGAGATCCCAGATAATTGTCCAGTACGAACTCGAAGGCCGAAATGTCGGTGTTGTCGAACGCCAGACTATAGATCACGGCGGAATTCAACGTGGCCGAGTCGTACAGCGACGCATTCGCCAGGATGCCGCTGAATGTGGAGTTGCTCACGCTGATGGCGCTGTTGCCGTCGGCCACGCCAAAGACGCTGGACGCCACCGCATCCACCGCGATATCGAAGCCGCTGACCACCAACAAAGGCTCATAGGCATCGAACGTCGTCAGGGTGGATGCAGCCGGAGCTACGCCGGTATCGCTGGTCGGGTTGTAGCCCAGATACAGGTTGTCCAGGCTGCCGTTGGTCACGAACGAGTACGACCCGATGGCCGAGTTATAGGTTGTGTCCCATGAGAAGCCGGATTCGGAATACAATAGGTATTTACCGCCAAACGAAGTGTTGGAATCGATACCCTGGCCCGCGTACCAGTTGAAATCGTAGATTTCATAGGTCGGCGCGGCTGCCGATGGGTCGTAGATTCCGTTGCCGGTGTAGTAGTTGCCGTTTACTGCCAGAATGGAGCCGATATAGGCCGGGTTATGGGTGCCGATTCCGGTTTCGTCGTAGGCGTCCCGCCACGTGGTGATTTCAGATTGCAAAGACATAATGCCTTCTCCTGTTTCCTGTGGCCGGTCGCCGCTCCGGCCAGAATTGCTTCAGCCCCGATGACTGAAGCGGCGCATGCTTAAAAGCGGTATTCCAGATTGGCCGTCAGAGTGCGGCCGGGATAGAAGTTGTAGCCCAGCGTAGTCGGCGTCGCCTCCATCTGGTCGGTTAGGTTGGTCAGATAGAGGCCGACCTTGAGCTGGTCGTTAAAACGGTAGTTGGCGAACAAATCCAGCTTGATCACCCTGGGCCAGAGATAGGCCTCTATCCAGCCATTTTCATTCGGCAGCGTGGCCGAAGAACTATTGCTGGGATGGCCGCTGCCAGAGCTTTGAACGCTATCGACGTAATAGTAGGCGGCGCGCTGTTTGCCGCGGAAATGCGCGGTGGCGCCCAGTTCCAGTTTGCCCTCATAGGGCGTCAGCGCGGCGGTCAGGCTGCTGCGGATCGGCTCGATCAGGCTGGTTTCCATCCAGTTCCAGCCGGAATAGCACAGGCGTTTGCCCTTGCCCATCGGGGTATAGACGGTGTTGCCATCAGTATCCGTGCTCCTGTAATAAGCTTGCCCGCTAGGCGACTGCCAACTGCACATCTTGTTGTCGTGGCGTAGCGGAATGGTCAAATTACCGCGCAGATAGAACAGCGGCTGGCGATAGGCCAGATTTAGCTCGAACCCCTGGCGAATCACAGTCTCCAGATTATTGACATTGGCGACGTAACTGTTGGCTACCTGCGTACCGCCCTGTTCGTTAAGCGGCTCACCACTTCTTACGATAGGGCCGTAGCCAATATAATTACGGATATGGTTGCGGTAGAAGCCGACGCCCACATCGATCTTATCTTCGCGCGCCAGCCAACCGGCACGCTGGTAATTCGCGCCCAGTTGCAGGGATATATTTTTTTCCGGTTCTAGGTCGGGGTTGGCGGTAAAGCCCTGTCTCATCCACACGCCGTTGATATACATTTCATTGCTGGTGGGCGCGCGCTCGCCGTAGCCGATGCTGGCGTAGGTGGTCAGACCGGAACCCGGCCGGGTATATTGCAGCCCTAAATTGGCCGACTTCAGGTTGTAGTTATGCTTCTGGTTGTCAGAAATATAGCGAGTGTCACCGCTATCATCATCGATATGAAAATCTTTGATATATTCCGATGCTGCAGCCAAAGCCATTTGCCGGGCCTCGCTGGACGAATACCCCTGGCTGCGATAAAGATTTCTAAGAGATCCGTAAGTTGGCAGTGTACCCGCCTTGGTGATATTCCCGGACTCGAACATCGGCGAATAGACGTCCATTGATACGCGCTGCCAGCCAACCCCAACGCTGGCCTGCCATGGGCCGCTGTCCTCGGTGCTTAATGCCAGCGCCAGCGCCAGGGTATCGTTGCGGGAATCCGGATCCCATACCAGCTCCTTATAATCGTACCCCTGGCTTTGCTGATGCTTTTGATACCACTGATCCTCGGTCAGACTGTCGACTTCTTTATCCGTGCGCCGTAATTCCAGCCCGGTATCCAGCCGCAGAGGACCTATCTTCGGTGCATCGAAATGACTGGCGTTGCTGATCTTCAATCCGTTCGATGCATTTTCGACGAAATAATGCATGGGTTCTCCCATGCCGTATGAACCTGGGACACCTGTCCAGCGCTGTTCTCGTTCCTGCTTTTCGTGATAAAACTGCATTTCCGGGTTGACCCAATCGGAAAAGGCCCCCTTGTATTTCAGACTGATCACCTGGTTGTCCAATTCCGCGCCGACAGACCAGATCTTCTTCCCCCAATAGGCATTTCCGCCATCCGTCGTCACCCATACCTCCGGCTCCTGATCGGTCTGGTATTTTGCATGGCCGGCGGTAGCGAACAGTTCCAGACTTTGGTTATAGGCGTCGTTGAAGTAGTGACGTATTCTCAGCATTTGGGAATCGCTTTTTTTCTCGGTACCGGTCAACGCGCCTGATTTGGCAGCCTGTTTCAGCCATTGCACTTGCTGCTTGTTAAACTGGCAATTGTGGAAGCCGTCCTGAAATCCTCCCGACATTCCCAGCACTCCCGAATAGCGGCAGTTGTTCGGTGATTGCTGTTGTGCTCCGTCGTTAAGCCAAAACCCAAAATTCTTGGCATGGGTATAGCGCAGCATATCCCCTTCATTGAAATGACTGCCGACGCTGTAGGCGTCGTTCTCACTGTCGGATGCGCCCAGCATAAAATCCCAGCGCTCGGTGCGGCTGGCCAGAAAAGCCGAACCCGAGGGTTTTTGTCCGTTAGCGTATTTGCTGAACCCGGTGGAGCCGCGAACCATTCCGCCAAAACTTCTGCCGGGGCTCAGGATGTCATCCACGTCCAGATAGCGGAAATCAACCGTTCCTCCCAGGCTCCCCAGCGCGCCGGTGCTGGTATTGACCCCCCGGGTTACGTCAATGGATTTCAAAAATTGGGGGTCAACGAAAATAGAGCCGGTTTGTCCGATATCTTTGGTAAAAGCGTGGAAATTCTGATTAATCCCTTCGAGCGACTGAGAAACGCGCCCATGCCCGGCAATGCCTTGCACGCCGACGGAGACGTCCGGCCGGGCATAAAGGCTGTTCACCGAGGTGCCCGATATCTGGTCGATCAGGTCGCTCATATGGCTGGCTTTGCGCCGCTCGACATCGTCCTTGCTGGCCCCGGCGGTATTACCGATCGTCTTCTTTTCTTCTTCGGCAATACCGATCACTTCTATTTCATCAAGAGCGTGTGCGGCGTCATCGGTCTGAGTAGCGGCGGAGGCGGCAGGGGTTTTTTTTTCTTCTTGTTCAGGAGAGAACGGGGATTGGGCTTGCTGGGCCAGCGTTTGCTGCCCGGTCAACGCCAATATGATGGCCAGCCATATCTGGCTGGGTCGCAAGCGTTCCCTGCCTAATCCGGCCGAGGTGTTTCCCGGTCGTTCTCGTCGGCTGGCAAGTGGCATGTCCTCATTCGCCCCAGCTCTGTTTTTTTTGAACGCCATCTAATTTTTCCCTGAATACGAATTAGAAATATAATGAGAGGCATTTACATTAATGAGCGAAATCTACCTCTCGCCTGTGACTGTGTAGGTCTGACCCGCAAGACTTGATCTGCGTCCCTGCGGTGATGCAACTGCCTCATGACGAAGAGAATGTGTGCGTTTTTATGGAGCATTTGCGGCTCGGCAGTCCACTACCAGCCAAATTCAATCTTTACGAAAAACTGTCAAGCCCGCTAACAGTTTTCGGGAAAAATTTAACTTTTCGAGGATTTTTGTTTTTGTGCGGCAAAGCGAGAGAGGAGGCGGAACATGGCGCGGCCACACCGTGGCTTGGCCTCAGACGCAGGATTAGCGCTGGTGCGGTTGGCCGGAGGGGGCCGCGAGTGGTTGCTGCGGCCTGGTGGTGATGCCCAGGGCGCATTGCTTGGGCGAGATGCCGGTGTGGCTGCGGAATATGCGGCTGAAGTGGCTAAGGTGGGCAAAGCCAACCGTTGCGGCCGTTTCCGTCACGGAGACGCCGCGCCGCAATAGGGCGATAGCCGCGTCGATGCGTATGCGTGTCAGGCACACATGAACGGAGCAGCCGTACAGGGCGTGGAAGCCCGATTGCAGGCGTTTTTCGTTGAGGCCGACGGTCCGTGCGAGGGATTGCACGCTCCAGTCCTGTTCGTAATGCTTCTCCAGCAGGACTCGCGCTTTGACCAGGCGCTGGCGGTCGGCGGGCACGGGCAAGTTGAGCTGCTGTTGTGAGAGGTTTTCGCGCAGGAAGCAGGCGATGGCCTCGAAGGCCTTGGCGCGCAGGTATAGGTCGCGGGAGATGCAGGGGCCGGGATAGGTGCAGTCGAAGCCGAGTAGATCGCAGGCCACGCGTTGCAGGCAACTGGAGGCGGGCATCACGCCCAGGAAAGCGTCAATGTGCGGTTGGTCGCCTGCGACGGTGCAGATGCGTTTGCGCAGGTCGTCCATTTGTAATCCGGTCAGGCCGGCCATGGCGGTTTGCGGCATGTGGATGCTGAGCATGCGGAAGGCGCCATCGGATTTGCCGTCGAGTACATCCCAGCCAGTGGCATGTTGGCCGGTGGCCATCAGTATGGCGGAACCGGCCCGGGCATCGAGCACGGCGCCATCATCGAAAGCTGCCTGCATGCGGCCTTCGAGAAGAATGTTCACGCTGAAGGCGGGAGGCCCTTCGGCCTGGAACGCCCATTTGCCGCCAGGGTGCCCGTTGATGCAACTGATGCATAGCCCTTCGCAAGGCTGGTATATGTGCACGGCGTGCCGCCAGTCTTCATGAACGCCTTCCAGCCCTTCTTCCTGAAGCTTGCTTGGGTCAAGGGCTGGCTGGTCGGATGTGGTGTCCAAACTCCCCGCCATAATTTTTTTCCCTAAACATCAAATTTTTTCCGTAAACCGTTAGCGCCGCTTTTCAGTTGGCGTAATGATAATCAATATCACTATATACCCAGATTGTGGCCAATTGAACAAAATAAGCGCCGGCAATGGTGATTTACCCGCAAATAGCACATGACAAAGGCCCGTATCAGGCCGTGGACTCTGATTACTATGTCGATATCTTCCTTGGCTTCGTCGCGCCTGAGTGCGCGGCAGGTGCTGCCCGCAATTGCAGGCATTTATATCAGCCAGACCGTCATCACGTCATTGACCACCCAGGCGCTGCCGTCGTTGCTGCGCGATGCGGGTGCTTCGTTGCAGGTGGCGGGGTTGACCGCGTTGCTGTGGGTGCCCTGGGGGCTTCGCTTTCTGTGGGCGCCGGCCGTGGAGAGATGGCGCCTGCCCGCCGGCCGGCTGGAACGGCGTTCGCGCACCCTGGTGCTGGCGGGGCAATGGCTGATCGCGGCGATCCTGTTGGGTTTGGGCCTGGCGGCGTTGCTCGGGCATCTTTCCCTGGCCGATCATGCCGGCTGGATCCTGAGTGGGTTGCTGCTCGCGGCGCTGGTGGCGGCGACGACCGATGTGGCCAGCGATGGCTTCGCCGTGGAGCAGTTGGCGAGCCCACAGCGCGGCTGGGGCAATGTGGCGCAGGTGGGCGGCAACTATGTCGGTGCGATGCTGGGCGCGGGCGGCTTCCTGCTGGTGGCCGGGCTGGCGGGCTGGCCGTGGGCGCTGCTGTCGGCCAGCCTGGCGATGCTGCTGTTGAGCGTGCCGATGCTGCTGCTGCGCGAGCCACTGCGCGACCGGGCGCAGGCGGCCGTCAGCCACCGCCCCGGGCTGCTGCACGCGCTGCGCCGCCCTGAGGTGCGCAGCGGCTTGCTGCTGATGTTGTTATCGAGTATCGGCGTGCGCCTGACGCTGGGTATGTTCGGACCGTTTCTGCTCGATCGCGGTATGAGTCTTGAGCAGTTGGGCTGGTTGTTCGGCTCGCTGCATATCGGAGCGGGGCTGACGGGGGCGGTCTTGGGTGGTGTGCTGGCGCGCTGCGCGCCGGGTTGGCGAGCGGTCTGGGTTGCCGTGAGCCTTAAGGCGTGCGTGCTGGTTGCGTTGACGCTGGCCGTGCCGTCGGCGCCGCTGCCGGTGTTGATGATGCTGATCGGGCTGATGTTAGCAACGCTGGGCCTGGTCTGGGTCGCGTTGTATTCGGCATTGATGGGGCTTGCTTCGCCGCTACAGGCCGGGTTGGACTTCACGCTGTTCCAGAGCGCTGATGCCTTGCTGGCCATCGCTGGCGGCGTTGCCGGAGGCTGGCTGTCGCAGCATTTGGGCTATGGCGTCTGTTTCGGGCTCGCGGCGGCTTCGGCCATCGCGGCGGCGCTGGTGGTCAAACGCAAAGCGCCTTCCCTGGATAGCAACGCACAGGGGGCGGCACAGCATGCGTGAGCATGATTCTCAGGCCACGAGCGGCGTCTGGTCCATTATGCGGCCCGTGCAGGGCCAGATTCGGTTCGCCATGCTGTTGGCCGGGCTGGCGGCGGCAGCCGCGCTGGGAGCCTTATGCGCGCTGGCCTGGGCGGTGCATGGGTTGATGGCGTCGCCAGGGCAATGGCCGTGGCCGGCCCTGCTGTCGGCCGTGGCGCTGACGGTGCTGGCCTATGTGCTGCGGCTGACCGGATTCAACCAGTCGCACTATGCCGCCTTCCGGCTGGAGACGCGGTTGCGCACCGATCTGGCCGAGCACCTGGCTCGGGTGCCTTTGGGCTATGTGCAGCAGACCGGTTCCGGCGCGCTGACCAAGGTGATGATGGAGGACGTGAAGGCGCTGCACGTGTTCGTGGCCGACAGCACGCCGCTGTACGCCCGCGCCTATGTCTCGCCGGTGTTGACCTTTGTGCTGCTATGGCTGCTGGATTGGCGGCTGGCGCTGGCCGCCACGGCGGTGCTGGCGGTGGGCATGGCCGTGGTGTCACTGGCGATGCGCGGCAGCGGTGAAATGATGCGGCGCTATCATGTCGCCGGCGAAAACGTCAGCAAGGCGGTGGTGGAGTATGTGCAGGCGATGCCGGTGGTGCGCACCTTCGACACCGGCACGACCACGTTCCAGCGTTATCAGCGCGCACTTGATGCATTTGTGGAAGTGGTGCTGCAGTGGTATCGGATGGCGGGGGTATCGTCCCGCCTGTCGATGGCCATCCTCAATCCGCTGCCCACTCTGGCGGCGTTGGTGTGGCTGGGCGGTTGGCTGATCAGCCGTGACGCGCTGGCCGCTTCCACCTGGCTGGCGGTGCTGCTGGTCGGCACCGGCATGGCCGAATCGCTGCTGCCGCTGATGTCGCTCAAGCACCTGGTGGCGAAAACGCAGATGAGCATTCACCGGATTCATGAGGTGATGGCCGAACCGGAACTGCCGGTGGTGGATGCCGCTGGCGCAAAGGCGCCACAGGACGCGAGTGTGCGCTTCGAGCATGTCGATTTCCGTTACTCCCCTGATGGCGCGCTGGTGTTGCGGGACGTGAGTTTCGATGCGCCCCAGGGCAGCGTGACGGCGCTGGTTGGCCCCTCGGGCGCGGGCAAGACCACGGTGGCGCGTTTGATTCCGCGTTTCTGGGATGTCTGTGCGGGCTGTATCCGGGTGGGCGGCGTGGACGTGCGCGAGATGCTGCCAGAGACGTTGATGCGGCAGGTGGCCTTCGTGTTCCAGGACACCTTTCTGTTTGCCGACTCCATTGCCAACAACATCCGCCTGGGAATGCCCGAGTCGACGATGGATGAGGTGATCGATGCCGCCCGGGCGGCGCAGGCGCACGACTTCATCATGGCGCTGCCGCAGGGTTACGACACGCCCGCGGGCGAGCGGGGCGTTTTCCTGTCCGGCGGGCAACGCCAGCGCATCACCATCGCCCGAGCCATCCTGCAGAACCGACCGATCCTGGTGCTGGACGAGGCTACCGCCTTCGCCGATCCCGAAAACGAGGCGGCGCTGGTGGCGGCGCTCTCCAACCTGATGCGCGGCAAGACGGTGCTGATGGTGGCGCACCGGCTTTCGACCATCCGCGATGCCGACCAGATCCTGGTCTTCGACCAGGGAAGTCTGGCCGAGAGCGGCCGCCATGACGCGTTGATGGCGCAAAGCGGTGTCTATGCCCGACTGCGGCGCAGCTACGAGCGAGCGCAGCACTGGACGCTGGCGGGAGAACAGGCATGAGTACATCGCAATCCGCCTCACCGATCACCCCGCTTCGAGAGACTTGGCGTCAACTGATGATCAGCGCGCGCAGCCGTGCGCCGCGATTGCGAGCCAGTCTGATTGGCCTGGCGGTTGCCGCCATCGTGCAGGGCCTGGCGCTGGCGTGCCTGATGCCGCTGTTCCGGGCGTTGATCCCGGCGGCGAATTGGCCGGCTGCATTGCCCTGGCTGCTGGCGATGACGGCGCTGATGCTGGCGAGCACCGCCATCCGCTGGTGGGCGCAGGGTTTCGACTACCGTGGCGACATGGTGCGCAACACGCACGAGCTGCGCACCGAACTGGGCGAGCAGTTGCGGCGGATCCCGCTGGCGGTGCTGCAAGACAAGCGCGCCGGTGGCGTGAACGCCACGCTGCTGGGCAATGTGGATGAGACGCTGAGCTACATCCTGACCGTCGCCAACATGATGGCCGTCGCCCTGATAACGCCGGTGGCGGTGGCCCTGGCGGCACTGTGGTTCGATTGGCGCATGGGGCTGATCCTGCTGTTGGTGTTCCCGCTGCTGATTCCGTTGTACCGCTGGCGCCGCCCGGCCTATGGACGCGGCATGCGCATGCTGGCCGATGCCAACGAACGCGCCAGCAGCGACATTCTGGAATATACCCAGGGGTTGCCGGTGCTGCGCGCCGCCTGCTGCGTAGGCGAACGGGCGGCGACGTTGCAGTCGAGCTTCACGCATCTGGAAGCCATCCAGACCATCGGCCAGAAGAAAGGCGCCAAGCCGAACCTGATCCTGGCCACGGTGATGGAGTTGGCGATCCTGCTGGTGGTATTCGCGGGCGCGCTGTTCGTGGTGCAAGGCACGCTGGATATCGCCATCCTGGCGGCGCTGATGGCGATCGTGGCTCGCTTTGGCGAGCCGCTGGCGACCTTCGTGCTGTACGCCAAGCTCATCGACCTGGTTGAAGCGGCGCTGGGCAAGATCGACGCGCTGCTGGCGATCAAGCCGTTGCCGCAGCAAGCGTCGGCAATTGAGCCGGTGGATTTCAACGTGAACTTCACCGGGGTGAGTTTCGCCTATTCGGGAGGCGGGCAGCTCACGCTACGTGATTTTTCGGCGGCGCTGCCGGCCCGCAGTCTGACCGCGCTGGTGGGTCCGTCGGGAGCGGGCAAGACGACGGTGACGCGGTTGCTGATGCGTCACGCCGACCCCCAGACGGGGCGGATCACTATTGGCGGCGTGGATGTGCGCGCCATCGCGCCGGAGCAACTAAACGCGCTGATCTCGGTGGTGTTCCAGGACGTATACCTGTTCGACGACAGCATCCTGGCCAATATCCGCATGGCTCGGCCAGAGGCCAGCGACGAGGAGGTCGAGGCCGCCGCCCGCGCCGCGTACTGCCATGAGTTCATCACCCGCCTGCCCGAGGGATATGCCACCCGCGTGGGCGACATTGGCGGGCGGCTATCGGGCGGCGAACGCCAGCGCATCAGCATCGCCCGCGCCATATTGAAGAATGCGCCGATCGTGATCCTGGATGAACCCACCGCCGCGCTGGACGCCGAAAGCGAGGTGGCGGTGCAGGCGGCCATCGACGCGCTGGTGCGCGAACGTACGGTGATCGTCATCGCGCATCGGCTTTCCACCATCGCCGCGGCCGACCAGATCCTGGTCATCGATGGCGGACGGATGCTCGAAGAAGGCCGGCATGCCGAGCTGTTGGCCCGTGCAGGGCGCTATGCCCGCATGTGGCAGGCTCAGCAAGCCGCCAAGAACTGGCACGCGGGCCACTGACAAAAAAACAATTGGAGAAAATTTGACAATGAGTGTTTTCAGACCACATTTCACGACTTCCGCGTTGGCGGTTATCGCCGCCACCGCCGGGGGGGCGGCCGCTCAGGGCCAGGAGCGGCAGCCGGACAGTCAGGAGACGCTCCAGACCATCGTGGTGACGGGCAGCAAGCGCAATGAAACGCTGGAACGGTTCAATGGCGCCGCCAGCGTGGCGGACCGGCTGGATCTGGACGATGCCCAGGTGGCCTCCACCCTGGAGCTGGACCGCGTGTTCCCCGAACTGTACATGTCGCACAGCGCCACCTTTCTGTTTCCGATCATTACGCTACGCGGGGTGACCTCCGCGCAGGACTTCTATAACCCGGCCCTGACGATCTATGTGGACGGCGTGCCCCAGTTGCCGACTTTCGCCGCCCAGTCGCTGTTGGGCGTGGAGCAAGTGGAACTGCTCAAGGGGCCGCAGGGTACACTGTACGGCAAGAGCGCACAGGGCGGCGTGCTCAACATCGTCACGCAGAAGCCGGATGATATTCCCCGATTCACTGCGCGCGGCGGTGTTTCCAGTCGAGACGGCTACCTGTTGCAGGCCGAGGCGGCTGGCCCGCTGGTGCCGGATCTGTTGTACGGCTCGGTGTCGCTGCTGGGACATGACGTCAATGGCGATGTGCGCAGCGACGTCATCGGCAGCGACCGTCTGGGCGGCGTGCGCTCACGCGCCGGCAACGCCAGGCTGAGACTGGCGCCGAGCGACAGCCCCTGGGAACTGGGACTGTCGGCCGGACGCGACTGCGCGACGGGGGATCAGGAAGCCTACACTTTGTTCGACGACTACCAGTCCCGCAGAGCCTATGTCCTGCCGAATCTGCCGCAAGCCTACCGCGATTATTACCAGCGGCGCTGTGCCAACAGCGTCGCCGCCAATGGGCAGTACGACTTCGACATCTGGCGCCTGAATGTCGTTGCCAGCAGCCAGCGCGTCCACACTACGCGCCGTTGGCCGTTGGATGCTTACTTCCCGCAGTTCTCGGAGCACTGGAAACAGAATACCCAGGAGGTGCGCCTATCGACGCTCGGAACCGAAGAGGGCGGGCAACCGTCCCGCGCCTGGGATGCCGTGCTTGGCCTGTACCGGCAAGAAGTGGATATGTCCAGGGGCTACCAGTTTGATATGGTGCTGCCCAGCTTCTACCGGGTCGTCGATTCCCGTTCGAGCAGCCGCAGCGAATCCCTGGCGGCCTACGGCGATTCGACTTGGCACCTAACGCCCAAGCTTGATATCACCACCGGCCTGCGTTTCTCACGGGATGAGGCTCGCACCCGTTTCCAGGGTGAACAGATGGGCACGCCTTTCCAGGGCAAGGCTTCGGCCGGCCAGAACACCTGGCTGGGCCACGCGGCGGCCGGCTACCAGTTCGCGCCGCAATGGCGCGGCTATGTCAACATAGCCCAGGGCTATAAGCCGCTGGGCTACAACCTCGCGCCGTCGAGCGTGGACGACGCAAACGGCTATGACCGCGAGCGTTCGATCAGCTACGAGACCGGCGTGCGCTATACCGGCGGCGATGTGCGCGCCAGCCTGGCCGTCTATCAGGTGGACAGCAAGGACGTCCAGCTCTACGGCGATGGCGACATGGGCAACCAGACGCTGCGAAATATCGGCGACACGCGTTCCGTGGGCGTGGAGTTCAACACCGAGTGGGACATGACGCGGCAATGGACGCTGAGCGCCGGCGGCTTCGTCAATGACGCCACGTTCCGCCGTTTCGAGGATTCCAGTGCCTGCACCGGCTGTAAGGGCAACGACGTGCCGATGGTTCCCAGATATGGCCTGACTCTGGCGGCCAAGGGCAACGTCAGGGTGGGCGACGCTATCCTGCGGCCGCAACTGACCGTGCGCCGTACCGGTGCGCACTACTTTGACAGTGCCAATAGCCTGCGCCAAAGCGCCTATACTTTGGTCGATGCCGCGCTGGCCTGGAATCCGACGAGTAATCTGGAGTTG
The DNA here is from genome assembly GCF_002291445.1 of Brenneria goodwinii. Classification (NCBI taxonomy): domain Bacteria; kingdom Pseudomonadati; phylum Pseudomonadota; class Gammaproteobacteria; order Enterobacterales; family Pectobacteriaceae; genus Brenneria; species Brenneria goodwinii. The sequence goes on from NZ_CP014137.1 coordinate 5,005,926, forward strand.
ATGCTCTACGTCCAGAACCTGACCGACAAGGATTACCGGACTTATGGGTTTTCCTACGGTGCGACCGGGAACTTCGCGCAGGTCGCACCTGGGCGAACCGTCGGGCTGACGGCGACCTATGCATATTGATGCTGTAGAGAGGCCTTCCTCCGCTTACTGGATGAGGTAGTGCATCCCCGCCATAGTCCGTCACTTTAATTATGATTCCATCGAATGTGGCGGCTATGGTGTCAAAACAACTTGGTTCGCGATTCAGAGCCCTTCATCATTACCCCGTATTTTGAGCATTTTCCTCTGCCCATTGGGGGATTCTTTGCTTTGGCTAACGAGGGATAATGGAACGCTTGTTTGTCTACGGTACGCTACGTCCGGGCCACGCTAATGCCCATATTCTGGAAAACATCGGTGGAGAATGGCTGCCGGGTTATGTGACTGGCACGTTTTATGAGCGTGGCTGGGGAGCGGCTGCGGATTTTCCGGGGATCGTCCTGGATAAGAATGGACCACTCGTCCACGGTTACGTGTTTTTATCCGATAAACTTGAGGCTTACTGGCCAATGTTGGATGAATTTGAAGATGGCTATGATCGCGTTGCAGTTGAAGTGACCACGGCTGATGGTCAGCATGTTACTGCATGGATTTATCAGTTACAGCCGCAGACTAACCCGTAAGATAATCTTGCTCAGAGAACCCGGATTTAACGCCTCGTATGTCGTAAAACATGCGAGGCGTTTTCCGTTGCAAACTTATTCGTCGCGCCAGCCCATTGCCGGAGCAACATGTTTCAGAATGGACTCGATTACATGCACGTTGTAATCCACGCCCAACTGATTCGGCACGGTCAGCAATAAAGTATCCGCTTCGGCAATCGCTTCATCCTGTTTCAGCTGTTCGATCAGCTTGTCCGGTTCTGCGGCATAACTGCGCCCGAAAATCGCGCGGGTTTTCTCATCAAGGAAACCGACCTTATCGCTGTCTTCACGGCTTGCACCGAAATACATCCGGTCGCGATCATCCATCAGGGCAAAAATGCTGCGGCTGACCGAGACACGTGGCGTACGTGTATGTCCTGCTTGCGCCCAGGCCTCGCGGTACGCACGGATCTGTTTTGCCTGCTGAATGTGGAAAGGTTCGCCTGTTTCATCGTCTTTCAGCGTGGAACTTTGCAGATTCATCCCCAGTTTCGCGGCCCACACCGCTGTCGCATTCGAACCGGCACCCCACCAGATACGGTCGCGTAAACCTTCGGAATGAGGTTCAAGGCGCAACAGGCCCGGCGGGTTCGGGAACATCGGCTGTGGATTGGGTTTCGCAAAGCCTTCGCCACGTAACACGTCCAACAGCACTTCGGTGTGATGGCGCGCCATATCAGCGTCGTTTTCCCCTTCGGAAGGGACGTAACCAAAATAGCGCCAGCCATCAATCACCTGCTCCGGGGAGCCACGGCTGATACCAAGTTGTAAACGCCCGCCGGAGATCAAATCCGCCGCACCCGCATCCTCCACCATATACATCGGGTTTTCATAACGCATGTCGATAACACCCGTGCCGATTTCAATACTCCGGGTTTTCGCTCCTATCGCTGCCAGCAGGGGAAACGGCGAGCTGAGCTGGCGGGCAAAGTGATGCACTCTGAAATAGGCTCCGTCCGCACCCAGTTCTTCGGCGGCGACAGCCAGATCGATGGATTGCAGCAGCGCGTCAGCGGCCGAACGGGTTCCGGACTGCGGCGACGGCGTCCAGTGACCAAATGACAAAAATCCAATCTTTTTCATGACGTGTTTATCCTGGTTTTCAGGGAAATTATCAGCAGGCGGGACATTGTTCATGATGAAGCAAGCCTGTTCCAGCCTTGAGTTATCTCTACTTTACGCATTACCAGATGAGAATAAATATCGTTTGTTTAACATAATGCATCAAATAAATTGACTGAGTAGCGCGGGATGCGGACGTTAGACTAGCCGTGTCCTGAACTATGCAAATAATCCCTCTTGGGGACATTCAGGTTATTTTGTGCGTCCAGAATAGACAATTTTCTGTCATATTAAGGATAAGTTGTCATTGCTTTCCTGTCAGCATAAACCGGTTAAATCTCCATCAATATCATTACGAATTACGTGGGGATTAAGCCAGGAAAAGTGAAGGATGTGGTACTGGTACGGAAATGAGTATTTCCGGCTGTGTGACAGAAACTGGCTGAACATAAAATCTTAATGAAAAGCCCTGAGGGACTTTTCATATATAAGCATCTGTAAAACGTTAATTACCACATCAAATCATCGGGTACTTTAAAATCGGCATACGGATCTTCTTCATCTTGTTCTTCCTGACTAAGCGCGCTATTTAATACAATACTGTTCGCATCTCGCTGCGCAATTTTATCGGCTACGCTCGCGGGGATAATAGCGTATTCACTCTCGCCACTGTTATTAACAACCAAGCGAGCAATGGCGAGACGACCACTGATCAGCTGAGCTTGAGTCGTTTTATCCACAACTATTTGTTTAATTAAATTATTATCTGTGAAGTTAAAACCAATATCGCCTTTTGAAATGTCGATTCTGTTCATTTCAATGAGCTGCCTCACCTGAGCTTTATACTCTTTAGATAAAGCCGCTTGTTTTTGTTGTTCGCTTAGCTGTTTATCACGCTCAAGTTGTGCTTTTTTACTTTCTTCCACAGCCGCTCTTGCCTCACGCGCCTGAACGCGTGATTTTTTAGCCGTTCTTTGGACTTTGGCCATTTTTTTGCTGGTCACTAATCCAGCTTTTAGCATCTGCTCTTGTAAGGTGAGTTTTGTCATCTTCGTTTCTAAACCCGTTGAATAATTTGTGGGATTATACCTGTAATTTTTGAGGCTGTACCAGGTTGCAGAACCTGATCACCGTGTGGCGCCAACGAAGAACAGCGTAGATTGCGTCCGAATGAGCCCCTAGGTTAGTCATTTTTGAATACCTTTTCTCGGTGGTACTTCATGTAGCCCATTAGCTTAGCAGGGAGTTTGCTTAACTTGTGATCACCAGATAGCCCTAACGTCTTGATATCGTCTTGGGATAGTTTTAATGAAAATACTACGGCCCCATTTTCGCTGAATGTCATTAGGCCCAAATCAAAAAGGTGATCTAGCAGTTTTTTGACCAACTTTGAATACAAATTGACTTGGCTCTGTTGTACGCAGTTTATGTTCTGTGAGAAAAATCTCGCCGTAGTATATGAATGGAGAATGATGGATGTCTCGATAAAACAGGTGTATTTCATCATCTGCGGATTCAGCATTTGTAATTCGGCTATCTGAATAATAGCACCGAGCTGTCTGTCAGATCTGATTAGATCCAGAGTCGCTCGCCTACGTTGGCAGCGACGAAGTCGCTTGAGGTTGATGACAAACCTTCCCAAACCCGTCATTCCCGCGTAGGCGGGAATCAGCCAATGGCTGTTTACGGTTTCAGCAGGAGATTCCCGCCTACTACTGCGGGAATGACCGCGCTGGGGCCGTGAAGGATGACAGAGGTATATTAGGGACTTTGTCAACAGTCTGCAGCGACGAAGTCGCTTCGCGGCCCTTTGAGGCGAACGATCGGTGTCGTGGTTCGAGACATGGTTTGTTCCTCATTTATGAATCACGTATTGACATGCGCCGCGATCGCCTGGCTCTGATGGTAAGCCGTAATAAATTTCAGTGGTTATCCTGCATAATCAGTTCAGCTTATTTTAAATATTACAGAATTAATTTTTCAATATGCCGCGCCTTTGAGACTATTTAATTGGTATCTCGGATCTCGGGGCTTTTGCTCAATATAAGGGCATTCTTGCGGGAGAAGCGATGGTTAGCCGTTAATTAAAAAATAATCAAATTAATGGGGTAATAAAGCTAATGAAAAACAGTAATAGGCGGCAGTGCTTTCCAACGTCATTAGCCAATTAATGATGGATGTCGCCGAAAATATCCGTCATCCGGATGAAGATGATTTTAAACCGTTTCAGTTAACGCCACGATATTCTTTAAGGTAATAAATGACTAATTCTACAAGTCTGTCTTTGGATAATCATCGCTCTCGTATTCAGGCCGTGTTATTGACGGTTCTATCGAGCCTTTTATACGTTGTTGGATACTCCCTTTCTAAGAAGCTGGTTATCTCGTATGGGCTTTCAGCCATGCAAGTCACTTTTTTGCGGTGCGGATTCGTTCTGGCTAGCAGCATCGTTCTGACGCTCATGCCGTCTACTGGCATCACCTGGCGGCGTATCTGGCTTCCCGTCCGTCCGTTGGAACAGCGAGCGGCGGCGGCCGCGCTGGTCGCATCGAATATCTTATTGATCGTCTCTTATAGTCTGATTCAGGTAACCGATGCGTCGGCTATTGGATTTACGACCCCCATAATGATTACGATTATGGGGGTGATGTTTTTAGGTGAGCGTGTTCCGCTATGGGGTTGGTTTGGCGTTGTTATTGGGTTTGCCGGCATGTTGCTGATGGTAAAACCAGGGGGCGCGCATACTCTTTCGCTTGCTGGCGTCGTTGCCGGGGTGAGCGCCGCGTTCATGTACGCGCTTTATCAAATTCTGATCCGCCGACTTCGGAATGACGCGACCAGTGTCGACACGACGTTACAGGTTTCGGTCGTCGGATTTTTCATCCTTCTTCTTTGCAGCCCCTGGATGTGGCACGCCTTGTCTACTGAAGGTTTGCTGGTCGCCGCTATTTTCACGATCGTACAGACTGCGGCGATGATGTGTATCGCCGCTGCTCTCCGGCGGGGAGAAGCATCCCGCCTTGCGCCGTGGCAGTTCTTCGGGTTGGTCTGGGCCATGCTTCTGGACACATTAATGTTCAATGCCATGCCCGCGATGACGTCGATAATCGGGGGGATTCTGATTCTGGTGGGCGGATTACTGGGGCAACGTCGCCGGAGTATACGTTAGAACATCGCCGTATCTGATATTTATCGAGAAAGGTTATTAATGGTGAATATTAATTAACAATAAAAGTTAGTTTATTTCACAAACAATAAAACTATTTAATCATACCATTAGACGGGTAAATAAAAATTTATCTCAAAAAACGGTGTGGCTCACATTGTAAAAAAAATCGCTTGACTCTCTATAGCATGGAGACTCCACGTTATTTTCATCAATCCAATGTGTTTACTTTGAAATTGAGGAATACATGATGAAAATAGAAAATATTTTTACGCCTTATTATATTGGGAAATGTCGAATTCCTAACCGACTCGTCGTACCGGCCATGGTCGCCAACATGTGCCCCGACGGCAACGCATCCGAGCAATACATCCGATACCATGAAGAAAAGGCGAAAGGCGGCTGGGGCCTGATTATCACGGAAGATTACCGGATCAATGAACATGCCGCCGGCTATCCGGCGGTGGCCGCCCTGTATGACGAATCGCAGATTCCCAGCCATAAAAGATTTACGGATATCATCCATCAGTATGACACCAAAGTGTTTTGTCAAATATACCATGCCGGGCGGCAAGCGAACCACCGGGTCAACGGCGGCGTGAGGCCGGTGTCCTGTTCTCCGGTTCCGTGCCCCTGGAATAAGGAAATTCCCCGTGAGTTGACGGTTGAAGAAATAAGACAGTTGGTAAAAGATTTCGGCGCAACCGCCCTGAATGCGCAAAAGGCCGGTTTTGACGGCATTGAAATTCATGCGGCGCATGGTTATCTCATTCATGAGTTTCTGTCGCCCAACTGTAATCACCGAATAGATGAGTACGGCGGAACCTATATTAATAGGATGCGTTTTCTGAAAGAGATCATGGAAGAAGTCAGGAAACAGGTTGGCGATGATTTCCCCATCTCCGTGCGTTTCTCGGCGCAGGAAAATACCGAAGGCGGGCGGCGAATGTTTGAAAGCCGCCAGATGCTGATGGATATCGAGGAAATGGGGGCGGATGTGATTCACTTGTCGAACGGCATGTATGGGATCCGCTCCTCTATCGGGATAGTGGCTTCATTTTTCCAGCAGCATGGGTGGAATATGGACCTTGCGGCGGAAGCGAAATCGTTCTTGAAAATTCCGGTGATTACCGTGGGCAGGATCTCGGAGCCTGCGATGGCGGAAGATATCATCGCATCAGGAAAAGCGGATTTTGTGGCCATGGGCAGGGCGTCTCTTGCCGATCCTTACTGGCCGAATAAGGCGAAGGCCGCGGCTGATAATGATATCCGCCATTGCATCGGCTGCCTGCAGGGCTGCACGGCGTCCACCTATCAGGGGGTGCCGATCTATTGCCTCGTCAACCCAGAGTTGGGTCATGAGTTCGAGTATGACTACAGCAAGGCGAAGGAGAGCAAAACCATTTATGTGGCGGGAGCCGGTATCGCCGGCATGGAAGCCGCGCGCGCCGCGGCGATCAAGGGGCACCGCGTCGAGATTTTTGAAAAGAAGAATACGGTGGGCGGGCAGTTTATTTCTGCGGCCTATCCCCCCTTCAAAGGTGAATTTACCACCTATACGGCATGGCTGTTCCGCGAGATCAAGAAGTATGGAAACATCACGCTCCATCTCAATACCGAACTGACGGTCGACATGGTGAAAGATGGGAAACCGGATAAAGTTATTCTCGCCAGCGGCGCGCAGCCCGTTATTCCCAACGTGCCGGGAATACATAATAACAATGTCGTGCTGGCCGAAGATGTTCTCCTTGGACAATCGGACACCGGTATGAATGTTCTGGTCGTCGGCGGCGGAATGGTCGGTTCTGAAACGGCGGCTTATCTGGGGGCGCAGTGCAAATCCAAAGTCACCCTCGTGGAGCTGCGGGATGCGATCGCCATGGATCTGGAGGCGGGTATTCGCGATGATTTGAAAGACTGTCTGCGCCGCTGCTATGTTGAAATTATGACCAACACCAGTATTGCCGGGGTAACCGACGAAGGCGCCTTGCTTAAACGGGGCGATGATATCACGCTGTTTCCTTGCGACACCGTGGTATTGGCGATCGGCACAAAAGCCTGGTGCCCGCTGGCGGAAGCGCTGAAAGGTATTTGCGAGGTTACCCTAGTCGGCGATGCGGTCAAAGCGCGCCAGGCTATTCAGGCATCGGCTGAGGGCTTTGCGGCGGGTCTGGCTGCCTGATAGGGGGGAACACCATGTTTGATAAAGCGCATTTCGGCCGGGTGGTGAACTTCTCAATCAATATCTTTCTTGGCATCGCTTTGGTATTGGTTGGTTTAACGCTTGCCGATAACTTACAGCCAATGATCTTTTGGCAAAGTTTTGTGGTGAGCGTGGGAATCGGCTATACCGTTTGCGATCTGATTCCCTCCCCGGCCTGGGGCGAGCAACTTGCCCGTAAGGCTGGGATCAGAAGCAAATTGCTTTTTCATCTGCTATCAACCGCCATTGCCGGCGTCGTGCTAATCGTCTGCATCAGCCTTGGTTGCCAGTTCGTCGCCTTTGGCGGCGCGGTATTCCAGGTGTGGCCTTATGCACTGCCTTACCTGTTGATTGCAGGATATATAACATTGGTGGTTTTTCTGCCGGTGTGCAAAGAAATCGCGGGGGTTCTGACAAGATGATAAATATATAAACAGAGGCGTGTGTTATCTCAATTCGCTTTCCGTACCCGACGAATAGGGCCATCCGATGTCATTGGCTGGCCCTGTTCGCTCGCCTATATTATGGCTGCGAAGTCTGGTGAACCGGCACCCAGATTTCAAAATAACGGGTATATTCAGCATCTTCATGCGCCCTGACGATGAGTCTGCCTACTGGGGCGTCGCTGATCTCGTATCCAGCGTCCCACAGCGGCTGAAAAACCTGCTGGTACAAAGAGAGGGCGAACGTATTCTGGTTGTGCGCCGAGAAAACGGTATAGATACATTTTTGTGAGGAGATATACTCTGCATTCTGAGTGGAGATATTCATCTCTTTGGCTTTTTTGATTGAAACAGAGAATCCCCAGCAATAAACCAACGCCTGCGGGTTTTCCTTACTGATGCTGTTCTGCACTATTTTAAATGTTGCTTTAATGAACGGCATGTGTGAAATCCAGTTATCAATATGCGTGATTTCGTTGCGTCCTTTTAACGTTTGATAGCTATTGTTATTCCGGTATGGGCTAAAATAAAGTTGAGGATTGTTCATTTCAGTGAATGTGCCAATGTAATCCTGAAATGCGGCAAGCCTCTTCTGTTCCGCATTTAACTCATCCAGAACCAACTGGTAATGATAAATAATATCAAGCAATTTTTTTTCTTGCTGTGCGTATTTTTCCTGAATATTTGCAACACAGTCTTTATTGATTAGCTGCTCGATTTCCGTATTTGAAAATTTAAAAGATCGTAGATGTTTACTATCAAGCAGATAATTCACATCCCAAGCATCATAGTAGCGGTAATTGGAGGTTTTATCCTTTCTCGGGGTAACGAAACCGCACTCCTCGTAATAACGCAGCGTTTGAACCGGAATACCAAGAAGTTTGGATATCGCGCCGATTTTATATTTGTCGCTCATAAGAAGCTCCCAATATATAAATGCTGTATAGTTTTTTTTATTAATGCCAGGCGATCGAAGATTAGGGTGATTGGGTCGACAGATTTATCGCGAGAACAATGCCATCAGTTAGAGTTATGTGTGCCGCCTTGGCTTTCCCGATAGTGGCACCGCTCTCAAGGAGTGTCAAGACGGTTGTCGTTTTCCTGTACGGATACGGGATCGGCATCCCGCTATCCCTTATGGCGCTGCAAAAATACCTGATGCATTGCGCGGCACGCGTTGTTTTCGTGCGCCGCAACAAAGCAGAAAATTCATTCGTTAAATAAATAACGTTTTTATATTCGTCACATTTCAGGTTGCGGGTGCGAAGGCCGCGTCTTAATATCGCCGGCTGGCGATGAACCGCCGTCATATTTGTCATCAGCGCTTGAATAGCGTATTCGCTATTGTTGCCATCGTACGCTTTTTATCCCAATTGACTATTCCTGCCGGCGCGCATCTGCATTATTCGCAGGGCGTTTCAGCGCGATCCGCCATGCCCGGAAGGCGGGAAATCTATGGCGCGGAGTTTGGCCGCGCAGGGAAGAATGAATGGCGTTAAGTCAGAAGATCAGAGGCGGGATGGCTCCCGCTCTCATCGTTGATTAACGGACGATTATGGATTTCTCCAGGATTGCCCGCGTTAATCTAGCGCGTCGGCAGTGCCGAGATCGTCGGCGGCATGTGACGGATTGACCGCGGCAAACGGCAAATTCGTCAGCGCGGGAGAACCCGGATTCACTCGCCCGGCGTTCATTTCATCAACAAAGGCGATCGGCGATTGCCGATGGCGATTCACCTTCAGATCAAAGACATCAAACCGATTATAGTAGCCAACCACATCATGTAATTGTTTCACTTCAACAATATCGGCCAGATTAAAAACGGCATAGGCAATCCCTTCGTCATGCTGCAACATCTCCCCGATGGGCGATCCCGTCGGATCAATAAACATGCTGGCCGCCTGCGGGGTCTGCTCAAGGATATCCGCGACGCTGCTGTCCCAATCTATCAGCATGTTTTTCATCTGGTCGTCCATCAGTGAGGCGCTGATGATGCCAAAACATTTTGCTTCGAAGGAGTGGGCGCTGGCCCGAATGCGATTTGCGGCAAGATTATCGAAGTTTCCGCCCGCCGCTGGTTTTTTTGTCGGCCAGATTGAAGGCCATTTGGAAATGTGGATCTGCTCGCCCTGCGCGATAAGCGAATAACGCGCCAGCGGATTGGTGTTTTCGCCGCAAATCAAACTGCCGATGCGTCCGAGCCGGGTGTCCGAAACCGTTAAGCCGGCGCCATCGCCCGGCGCCCATACCATTTTTTCATAAAACGTCGGCACCAGCTTGCGATGATGATTAAGCACTTGCCCTTTATCATCGATAAGAATGCTGGAGTTCCACAAGCAGCCCACGCTGACATGGCTTCTTTCACTGAACCCAAGAGACACAAAGATCCCCAAGTTGGCCGCTTTGGCGCGCAGCGCGCTGATTTCCTTGCCGTCTATCAACAGGCTGTTTTCCGCCATGCGGATAAACCATTGATGGTTGTGAATCGGCCCCCATAGCGCCGCCCATACCGGAAACCCAGGAATGAACGACTCGGGGAAGACCACCAGTTCGGCGCCATTTTTATGCGCTTCGTCGATCAATGACAACGCTTTGCTCAGGGTGGCGGCGGCGTCCATATAAACGGGGGCGGCGTGTACCGCGGCAACTTTAACTTGAGGTAAGTACATGTTATATCCTTAGTGAATGAGCATTTCCGCACCGATTCGGTACGGAAAATAAATTCATCTATTATTTCAATTGATTACCAAATTCACGGCGTACCGCCAGTTCATTCCATAACCGCAGCGACCTTTCATCTTTAAAAAGCAGCGAGAAAATGATCACCAGCAAAAATCCCGCGGGGATGGAGACGATGCCAGGATTGTTCAGGGTGATGAGCGGCGCGCGCAGGCCGACAATACTGGTGGCGTCAGTTGGGATCGCCTCCGCTTTTTCCTGTAACTCGGCGCGCTGAAGGGTCAGCTTGTGAATCAAGGCGTCGGTTTCGCGACTCGACGGTGAACGCTGAGCAACTTGCAGTTGTTCAGCAATCGCCTGCGCCTGTAATTGTGATGCGGCTTTTTGCTGCAATGGATAGGTCATGCTGGGCGAAACCAACACCAGCGCGATAGAAAGCAGGGTGCCGCCAATGATGCCGGCGAGAACGCCGGATGTGTTGCACCGGCGCCAGTAAAGGGACATCACCAGCGCCGGCAGATTTGCTGACGCGGCTACGGCATAACCCAGCCCGACCAGGTGAGCGACGTTTTGCCCTTTGGCCGCGATGCCGGCCACCACGGCGACGATCGCCATAAGAAGTGTGGCGATGCGGGCCGCGATGACCTGCTGCCTCTCGCTGGCGATCCCTTTACGAATCGCTCCCACGTAAACATCGTGCGCCATGGCTGAGGCCGCCGCCAGGGTCAGGCCGGCGACCACGGCAACGATGGTGGCGAAGGAGATCGCGGCGACCAGCGCCAGCAGAAAGTTCCCGCCCAGGCTGGCCGCGCCGCCGCCAAGGTATTGCGCCAGGAGCGGGGCGGCCAGATTGCCGCCTTTGTCGGCCGCTTTGATGGCGTCGGCGCCGATATAGTGCGCGCAAGCAAAACCGATGACGATAATGAAGAGATGGCATAAGCCAATGCCGAGCATTCCCCACAATACCGAGTGGCGCGCGGTTTTCGCATCGCGGACGGCAAAGAAGCGCATCAGAACATGAGGCATCGCGGCGGTGCCCAGCAACAGCGCCAACCCCAGGGAGATCTGCTCAACCGGTTTCTTAAGATAAAGCCCTGGTTCGAGGAAGCGTTGTCCTGACTCTTCCAGCGTCAACGATGATGAGTAAAAGGTCTTAAACACATAGTGTTGCAAGCGAGAGTCATTGGCGAGATGGTTGAAAAAACTGAAGGGATTGAACCCATAGGGCAACCATGAAAGGACAACCAGAATAAAACAGCAAGAGATCAGGAGCACCGCTTTGGTCACCTGAACGGTTGTGGTTGCACGCATCCCGCCAAAGGTGACGTAGATAAGCATCAACGCGCCTACGGCGATAACTGAAATTTCATAGGGCACGCCGATAAGGGCGCGGATAATAACCGCACCGCCGACAATTTGCGGCACCATATAAAATAGCGCCACGATCACGCTGGATATGGCCGCCACTATTTTGGTGGAGCGAAAAGCATTGCGCCACGCCAGCACATCCCCAAGGGTATATTTCCCCAGGTTCCGGCACGGCTCCGCAACCAACAGCAGCACAGGAATAAAGGCGACGAAAAAGCCGATAAGATAATTAACGCCGTCAAAACCATAGAGCGCAATCAAGCCGGAAACGCCGAGAAAGGCCGCCGCTGATAAATAATCACCGGCGATTGCCAATCCGTTCTGTTTGGCGCCAATACCGCCGCCGGCGGTATAAAAATCGCCCGCCGAGTTATTTTTACGTGAAGCAATCCAGGTGATCGCCAGCGAAGCTAAAAATAATAAAGCGAAAATATAGAAGGTAATATGCCGGTGTTCATTATCAACCACCGTTGTTTCCGCCGCGAATACGTTATTTACGCTGAGCATTATCAGGGTAAAGCAACTAAGCAATGTGTTTATTCGTTTCTTCATTTTTATATCCGTCCAGAAATTGTGATAACTTTTTACTTTCTCGATCGAAATGACGCATTTTGACGGCATAGCGGCAGGCAATAAGGCCGCCCAGCGGATATTGTAGAATGGCCCATACCAGTCCGATATTGACCGCGCCGGCAATTTTTACCTTCATCAGGTCGGGAAAAAAGCTATTCATAAATGGGATGGAAAAGAAAAAGATCAGGCTGATGATTAACAGTTTTATTATTGCCGACTGTTTTTTTATGACCATCTCTTTATAGTTTTTATGTTGGTAAATTTCGTCCCATGAATAGGACTGTGTGGAATCTTTATTACTCATATAGATTTCCCCCGGTGTGTGTGTTTAAAAGCTAGCAAACAGTTTCCCCAACGAAAAGTTGAGAATTTGCAGCTGGCTTTGCAAAAATGCAAAGCCGGGTTTGCATTATAATTGTGCAAATGAAGGAGAATGCGAACTCACAAAGAGCAATAAACGCGGCTTAATAAAAATTGAACCGGAGTTTATAGCGGTAGCTGGTTGATAACTTTCATATCCAGACGGGAATGACATGATCTGGATAAGAATATAAGTATGGATAGTCATGTGTCGCCGCACCATCAGGGAGCATTGATGGGGGCTACCTGCCTATTTTATTCTCATTCGAGATTTTTATTCCGGCGGGCGTGGGATAATCTCGGTTCAAGATTTCCACGAGGAAGCTAATTACCGCTTTCATTTTCGGTAAATATCTCAGTTCCCGATGGACAGAGAGCCAAACCGTGCGTTCGGTATTGACCTCTTTTTCCAGTAATCGCTTTAGCCCAAACCGTTCTGCGTGCATGAATTCGGGCAACATAACAATGCCCGCCCCGGCGGCGGCGGAAAACATTTGCGCGACCATGCTGCTGGAGCTGAATACAACATTCGGCGTATCAATACATTCGTTTAACCAACGAACCGTATCCAACTGAACTAAGTCATCAATATAGCTGATAAATTTGTGTTGCCTGAGCTCATCTACCGACACGGGTTTAACCTGATTTTCCCAATATTTATCCGAGGCATAAAGATACAGCGAAAATTTTCCGACGGGCAAAATATCCAATCCCTGACTTTCATAAGGATAAAAGCTGAGAAACAGGTCTGCTTCGCGGCGGTTAACATGAACCTGGTATGATGAGGTCAGCAGCTCTACCCTGATCCCCGGGTAACGGCGTTTGAAATCAACCAACTGCTCGGCCAGATAGAATGAGGCGATGCCTTCCATCGTGCCAATGCGCACCTCGCCAGCCAGTTCATCAACCTTTTGCGCGGATGTTTTGCCTATCATGGCCAGCGTCTGGGCCTCCATCGCCTCAATGTGGGCAATCAATTTATTGCCGCCGGGGGTGATTTTAAGCCCGGAAGGGTGGCGTTCGAACATCGGCGTGCCGATGGCTTTTTCAAGGCTGGTGATATGACGGCTGATGGTTGATACGTCCACCCGCAGCGCTTTGCCTGCGCCAGATAAACTACCGGAGCGAACCACTTGCAAAAAGATCCGTAGATCATTCCAATTAGGCATTGATGCTGGCATGTATTTCTCTCTACCACCGGTTATTTTGGCTTATGCGCATCATGACGCTGCGATAATAAAAAATGATGACGCTGTGCGTGATTAATGTATTTCTTTCGCCCGAGATATCACTTTCAGATTTGCATATCTCAAATTATTGTCAAGTGGATGGCTCCGGCTTGATTCGATACCCATTTGATGCGATGGCGTTATTCACCAGGAGAAATTTTTCTTTTAATGCGGCTGCAATGTGAATGTCGCCGATTTTTTGATGAAGTCGCCGAATCTTTTGTATATTTCGCCCTTGGCTTTAATGGCCATCGTCAGATGAACTTTTGGCAGTTCGGGGAACCCTTCAGCACTGGATAATATTTCATGATTTTTATCAATAGCGCTTTGTGGAAGGATGCTAATTCCCAGCCCGGAAGAGAGCGCCAGTTTAATATTTTGGTAAGACGCACTTTCATAAGCCGTGTAGTAGTCTTTTCCTTCCTTTGCTAAAACCTCTTTTCCCGCCTGGCGATAGGCACAGCCTTCCGGGAAGAATATACATGGAACGGCATCCAGTTCAGTGAAAGTTAATTTACTTTTACTCACCCAATGCAACGGCTCTGACCATAAGAGCCGGGTGTTTTTTATGCCTATTCCACTGAGATCTTTTTCTGCGTTCGTATGTTTGAATATGGCGATATCCAAATCGCCCTGATTAATTAAATCGACGAGCTGCGCGGATAGCGTGGATGTGATTTGCAGACGCAACGTGGGATTCAGCGTCAGACAATACGATATCGCGGAAAGAATATCGCCAATTTTAAAATCATCCGGAACACCGAGACGAATATAGCCGGTTAGCTCCGTCTCCCTTATTGAACCGATGGTATCGCTTAAGCGATAAAGGATCTCGCGCACGGCGGGAAGCAGGCGTTCGCCGTCAGGGGTTAGCCCGGTGATGTGGCCTTGGCTCCGTATGACAAGACGACGCCCCAGGATCTCTTCGAATTTTTGCAGGCTCTGCGTCAGCGCCGACTGGGTACGATGGAGCCTGAGGCTCGCCAGTTGAAAACTTCTCTCTTCCGCGATACAGGTAAACATACGCAGGTGTTCAAGCGTTATGCGCCGGTCGCCCAGGCGGTCTATGCCGTTCATCTTCATTTGACGTCCTTGATTGATGATTAATTAAATTTATTATGAAGAGCTAGATATTAATCGCCAAGAAAATTGATTGCCAGATTTTCGCTGGCGCGGCGGCGATAACGGCGGGATCTTTGCTGAATTTAAGGCCGGAAAGGGTTGATGAACATGTCAGCGTTGCCGGCGTTGTTGTGACGAACGCATGTAACGCTATCTCTGATGCGGTTGCTCAAGGAGTTATGTAAAGTAAATGTTGCACCTATCGCTAAGTAAGGTATTACTTATCGATTCGATAACAACAACGGATTGGTGATGTTCGTCACGTTTCTGTACTTTACTCCCATACCAACACACATGAGGATATAGTGATGTCAGTAATTAACACCCAGGTTAAACCGTTCAAAAACATGGCGTTCAAAGACGGTAAGTTCATCGAAGTCACTGAGAAAGATATCGAAGGCAAATGGAGCGTATTCTTCTTCTATCCGGCCGACTTTACTTTCGTTTGCCCGACTGAACTGGGCGATGTTGCCGACTACTACGATGAATTCCAACAGCGCGGTGTGGAAATTTACTCTGTTTCTACCGACACGCATTTCACACACAAAGCGTGGCACAGCAGCTCTGAAACCATCGCTAAAATCAAATACACCATGATCGGCGACCCGACTGGTCAGCTGTCGCGCAACTTTGAAAACCTGCGTGAAGCCGAAGGCCTGGCTGACCGCGGTACGTTCATTGTCGACCCTCAGGGTATCATCCAGGCAGTGGAAATCACCGCTGAAGGTATCGGCCGTGATGCGTCGGACCTGCTGCGTAAAGTGAAAGCCGCTCAGTATGTTGCTTCTCACCCAGGTGAAGTTTGCCCCGCCAAGTGGAAAGAAGGTGAAGCGACTCTGGCTCCGTCTCTGGATCTGGTCGGCAAGATCTAAGTCAGACCCCGCTGAGATTATGTTTTTTATCGGGTGCCTGGCACCCGATTTTTTGCACGGAGGATAACCAATGCTCGACAATACAATGAAAGTCCAGTTGAAAGCCTATCTGGAAAAATTAACTAAACCTGTTGAGTTAATTGCGACTCTGGATGACTCGGCGAAATCTTCTGAAGTAAGAGAATTACTGACTGAAATTGCTGGATTATCCGATCAGGTCAGCTTCTCTGAGAATAATGATCTGGCTGTACGTAAACCCTCTTTTCTGATTACCAACCCAGGATCTCAGAGCGGCCCGCGTTTTGCCGGCGCCCCGATGGGACATGAATTTACCTCTCTGATTCTGGCGTTGTTGCAGGTTGGTGGACATCCGTCAAAAGAAGCGAAAGAATTACTCGACCAAATCCGCAATCTTGATGGCAAGTTCCATTTCGAAACCTATTACTCGCTGTCGTGCCACAACTGTCCTGATGTGGTGCAGGCGCTGAATTTAATGGCTGTCCTGAATCCGAATATTACCCATACCGCTATTGACGGCGGCGTATTTCAGGATGAGATCCAAAGTCGTAACGTCATGGGCGTGCCGACCGTGTTCCTTAACGGCGAACACTTTAGCCAAGGCCGCATGAGCCTTAACGAAATCGTGACCAAAATTGATACCGGCGCGGGCGCCAAGCAGGTTGAAAAACTGAACCAGCGCGACGTTTACGACGTGCTGATTATCGGCAGCGGCCCGGCAGGGGCGGCGGCGGCGGTCTATTCCGCCCGTAAAGGTATTCGCACCGGTCTGGTGGGCGAGCGTTTCGGCGGCCAGATTCTGGATACCGTGGATATTGAAAACTACATCTCCGTGCCGAAAACGGAAGGGGCGAAACTGGCTACCGCGCTGAAGAGCCACGTGGATGACTATGACGTTGACGTGATCGACGCGCAGAGCGCCGAAGCGTTGATCCCCGGCGGTAAACCGGGCATGCCGCATCAGGTGATAACCGTTTCCGGCGCGACACTGAAAGCGCGCAGCGTGATTATTGCGACCGGCGCTCGCTGGAGAAATATGAATGTGCCCGGCGAAGATCAGTATCGTACCCGCGGCGTGACCTACTGCCCGCACTGCGACGGCCCGCTGTTTAAAGGCAAGCACGTCGCGGTGATCGGCGGCGGTAACTCCGGCGTGGAAGCGGCGATCGATCTGGCTGGCGTGGTGAAGCACGTTACGCTGCTGGAGTTTGCGCCGGAGCTGAAAGCTGACTCCGTATTACAGGACAAGGTGCGCAGTCTGCCGAATGTCGACATTATCCTTAATGCGCAGACCACGGAAGTGAAGGGCGACGGTCAGAAAGTAACCGGGCTGACCTATAAGGATCGCGTTAGCGATACGCAGCATGAATTGCCGCTGGAAGGGATCTTCGTTCAGATCGGTCTGCTGCCCAATACCAACTGGCTGGAAGGCACCATCGCCCGTAACCGGATTGGCGAAATTGAAATTGATGCCAAGTGCGAAACCAGCGTTAAAGGCATTTTTGCCGCCGGCGATTGCACTACGGTGCCGTACAAGCAGATCATCATCGCTACCGGCGAAGGGGCCAAAGCTTCTCTGAGCGCGTTTGACTACCTCATCAGAACCGAGTCAGCCGTTTGATATTAACCGCACCGACGGGTGCGGTTGGTTTATGAACTCATCATTGCCATATTGGGGAATACCCGTCATCGCAACGCCGATTGGGTAACGACGGGCCGTCGTCGAGTAATCGACTGCTCGTTTCTTCCCTATGGGATTTCTGTCAATAGATTGACTTTCTTGTGTCTGCC
Source organism: Brenneria goodwinii (assembly GCF_002291445.1). Taxonomy (NCBI): domain Bacteria; kingdom Pseudomonadati; phylum Pseudomonadota; class Gammaproteobacteria; order Enterobacterales; family Pectobacteriaceae; genus Brenneria; species Brenneria goodwinii. Next base: position 5,023,504 of record NZ_CP014137.1, read on the forward strand.
CATTGAGCCATGCTTGATGGGCTTTTTTTTTTTGCGTTTATGGGGAAATAATGTGGAGACAGGGGTTGCCAAGGCACGATAACAACTCCATAATGCCAGCCCTCCTTACCAGGAGGTGTTGATTGCGGCGTGATATTTAATCCGTCACCGTTTATCTTATCCCCGCCCTCGTGTTGCCGAGGGGCGTTTTTCATCCTGTTATTACTCTGTTTTTTGATTTACCCATACAAAAAATAATAACTTTTTGAACAGACTTATCCACAGGTTGCCTGTGAATGTTTTTCCCGCCGCCGTATCTTGCTGACAAGACTGTAATTTTTATTTTATTGATATCTATAGATAATAAATTACTTATAAAACGTTATCGCAATCACTTGTACTTTTTGTGACAGTTGATTGTCAAAGACTTTTTATATTTATGCACAGGCGATACGACAAACGTGTGACACCGAATCTCAGGATTCACGCATCACGCGGCAATCCTTTCTCTACCGCGCGAATCAATCTTTTTTTGCGCGCCGGCTGAACCTCTACTTCCCGCGACGAGCGGCGCATAAGCTGTTGATGAATGGCCCAATGGATATGTTCGTCCAGTAGCTCGCTTTCACCCAGCCGGGTTCGCAAGGCCAGTACAATCTGATCCTGATAAGGGGCGTTTCCCAGCGCCACCGCGATATTGCGCAGCCAGCGTAGATGACCGATACGGCGAATGGCGGAACCTTCCGTAATCCTCAGGAATTTATCTTCGCTCCAATTGAACAAATCCAGTAACTCAGGGGTATGGAGCGCCGCTCGTGGGCTAAAATCGGTTTCGTCCGTTAATTGAGAAAAGCGATTCCACGGGCAGATTAACTGGCAGTCATCACATCCGTAGATACGGTTTCCCATCAAAGGGCGGAACTCCTCGGGGATTGGGCCTTCAAGTTCGATTGTCAGGTAAGAAATACAACGCCGGGCGTCAACGGTATAGGGTTCGACAATGGCGCCGGTAGGGCAGGTCGTCATGCAGGCCACACAGCGGCCGCACTGCTCTTCCTGGGGTTGATCGATAGGCAGCGGCAGGTCAATCAGCAACTCACCGAGAAAGAACCAGGAGCCCGACTCTCGGTTTAATAGAAGTGAGTGCTTACCAATCCAACCAAGACCGGCTTTGGCGGCCAGAGGGCGTTCCATAATCGGCGCGGAGTCGACGAACGGACGAAAATTCAGTTCACCGCAGTAGTTCTGGATTTGGTCGCCGAGCTTCTTCAGGCGCTGGCGTAATAGCTTGTGATAATCGCGCCCCAGCGCATAGCGGCTGACGTAGCCCTTAAGCGGGTTTTTCAACGTGCAGGCAAATGCCGCTTTGGCGGGCAGATAATTCATCCGCACGCTGATCACCCGCAGCGTACCAGGCAGCAGCTCATGCGGGCGCGCCCGCAACATACCGTGACGCGCCATCCATGCCATTTCGCCGTGATATTGCTTGTCCAGCCAGGCTTGCAGCTTAGGTTCTTCAGCGGATAAATCCGTGTCGCAGATACCGACCTGCTGGAAGCCCAGCGATAGCCCCCATTGCTTGATAAGTTGTGCTAATTCACTGAGATCGTAGGGGTATATCATGACAAGCCGTAAAAGGAGTAAAGAGCGGTTTATTTTACCACATTACGCTTTACGGGCCGATAGCGCGGGAAATTGCGTGAATTCTGGCAGTTGCCCGCATTGCTTGCTAAGTTGGAATGATCGACTGAACCATAAGGGGGCGTGATGACTGACGACATAACCTGTGGATCCGACTTTTCTCTTCCACATACGGTATTCAAGGCGGAGTGGGTGCGTCATGAAGAGATCAACGCGGCCCGCGAAACGGGAGTCTCACTGCACGAGCTGATGCGGCGGGCAGGGGAGGCGGCCTTTCAAATTGCCCGCCGTGGTTATCCCGCCGCCCGGCGCTGGCTGATACTGGCCGGGCACGGTAACAACGGTGGCGATGGTTACGTGGTTGCTCGTCTGGCGTTGGCTGCAGGCCTCGTCCCTTATGTCATTGCCTGCGAGGGAAGCCACCCTTTACCCGAGGAAGCGCATGCCGCTCGCCAGGACTGGCTGGAGCAGGGGGGAACGATCCATGACGCCGATGCGCCGTGGCCTGATGATATCGATCTGATTATTGACGGCTTGCTGGGAACCGGCCTGTCCAATGCGCCGCGCGCGCCCTATGACGCGCTCATCGCTCAGGCAAATACGCACCCTGCTCCGGTGATTTCTATCGATATCCCTTCCGGATTAAATGCCGAAACCGGGCAGTGTGCGGGCAATGTCATTAATGCGGCGCACACGGTGACGTTTATTGCTCTGAAACCGGGGCTGTTAACGGGCCAAGCCCGCGATTGCGTCGGCCAACTGCACTATGACGCATTGGGGTTATCTGAATGGCTGGACGGGCAAGTCGCACCGATACGGCGGCTATCGGCGAAATTGCTTAGCGAATGGCTGAAGCCACGGCGTCCGGGCGTACATAAAGGCGATAACGGGCGCTTGCTGATCGTCGGCGGCGATTACGGCATGGGGGGCGCGGTGTTTATGGCAGGGGAAGCGGCGCTGCGCAGCGGTTCCGGGCTAGTGCGAGTGCTTACTCACAAACAATATTTAGCGGCCTTGCTGACCGTTCGTCCTGAATTGATGGTGCAGGAACTGACGGCCGAAAACCTGAGAAAAGGGTTGGAATGGGCCGATGTTATCGTGATTGGTCCCGGCCTGGGGCGGGACGAATGGGGTAAAAGTGCGCTGCGGCTGGCGGAAAATTGTAACAAACCCATGTTATGGGATGCCGATGCGCTTAACCTGCTGGCAATCGACCCGCATAAGCGGCAGAATCGCCTGCTGACACCGCATCCGGGCGAAGCGGCCCGTTTATTGAATTGCCGTGTGTCTGATATTGAAAGTGATCGCTTACTTGCAGCGCAAAAACTGGTAAAACGCTATGGTGGTGTTGTTGTATTAAAAGGTGCAGGTACAGTGATTGCCAGTGAGCAGAACCGATTAGCCATTGCCGATGTGGGGAACCCGGGCATGGCGACGGGCGGCATGGGAGATGTGCTGTCTGGGATTATCGGTGGTTTGCTGGCACAAAAGCTATCGCTGTATGATGCCGCCTGCGCGGGGTGTGTTGTTCACGGCGCGGCGGCTGACTGGCTGGCCGTACAACGAGGAACCCGAGGTATGTTGGCAACCGATCTGATGCCTGTGTTGTCCCGATATGTCAATCCCGAATAGATACCCTTAGAAAAGACAGAATGAAAAAAATCGTGTTACCTCTGCCGGATGAGGCAGCAACCATCGCGTTAGGCGCAGCGCTGGCTAAAGCCTGTGACAGTGCCTGTGTTGTGCATTTATACGGCGATCTCGGCGCGGGGAAAACCACCTTCAGCCGAGGTTTTCTACAAGCGTTGGGGCATCAGGGAAATGTGAAAAGTCCGACTTATACCCTGGTGGAGCCTTATGCCTTATCCCCTCTGGCGGTATACCATTTCGATCTTTACCGCCTTGCCGATCCTGAGGAGCTGGAGTTCATGGGGATCCGGGATTATCTGGATCAGGATGCGATCTGCCTGATCGAATGGCCGCAACAGGGCGCCGGCATATTACCGGCGGCCGATCTGGAATTGCATTTGCATTATCAGGATCAGGGCCGTCAAGCCGAGTTGTCGGCCGTTTCTTCTCAGGGAGAGGCAATCCTGATGCGGGCGGCCAGTCAGTTGGGGATAACAGCGCAATGATGAGCCGTATGATCAAACTGTTCGTCTGGACATGGCTGATGATGTTGGCCGGCGCGGTCTGGGCCGCCAATTTGTCTGACATTAAAGTCGATAACGCCGCCGCTCAGGCAACCGTGAGCCTGAGTTTTAGCGGTCAGCCAATTTATGCGTTCTTTCCTCTGAACAATCCTGCCCGGGTGGTGATCGATATCCGTCAGTCGGTGCTGGTTCAGGGGCTGCCGCTGGAGTTCAGCGGACAAAATCTGATTAAGCGCATCCGTACCAGCAATGCTCAGGATGCGCAAAGCGTACGCCTGGTGTTGGATTTAACACAAGCGGCCAAGACACGGGCGGTGACGAAGAAAACGGCCAATGGCCACACGGTGGTTTTTACCCTGGTCGGCGACAAGCCCAAGGCGGTGCAAAGCGCGCCCGTCGCATCGCGGGAGTCGCGGCCGGTGAAGTCTGTACCGGCTAAAAATCCGTTTAATAACAAGCCTACGCTGGTGGTGAACAGCAATGCGTCATCAAGAACGACGGCGCGCACCAGCGGCAACAGCAACGATCAGGTGGTGGTGGCTATCGATGCCGGACATGGCGGTCAGGATCCCGGCGCCATCGGCCTGAATGGGCTGCGTGAAAAAGATGTCACGATTGCCATTGCCCGTAAGCTGCAGGGCTTGCTGAACAACGATCCCGCCTTCAAACCGGTACTGACGCGTAACGGGGATTACTTTATTTCGGTGATGGGGCGTTCCGACGTCGCACGTAAACAGGGCGCCAATATTCTGGTGTCCATCCATGCGGACGCCGCGCCCAATCGCAGCGCAACCGGGGCTTCGGTATGGGTTTTATCCAATCGCCGGGCAAACAGCGAAATGGCCGGTTGGCTGGAACAACATGAGAAGCAGTCCGAGTTGTTGGGCGGCGCCGGCGATTTGCTGGCGAATAGCAACGCCGATCCTTACTTAAGTCAGGCCGTACTGGATCTGCAGTTTGGTCACTCGCAGCGCGTCGGCTATGATGTCGCGACCAAAGTGCTGTCTGAACTCCAGCGCGTCGGCGGATTACACAAATCCCGTCCCGAACATGCCAGTTTGGGGGTGTTGCGTTCGCCGGATATTCCTTCACTATTGGTCGAAACCGGGTTTATCAGCAATGCGGCGGAAGAACGTCTGTTGGGAAGCAACGCTTACCAGGAAAAAATTGCCAATGCAATTTATCGGGGGGTGAAAAGTTATTTTCAGACGCACCCTTTGCAATCCGTCCCAAAGCAGGAAAAACACGTGGTTCCGCCAGCGGCAAGTAACGCCTCCGCCAGCGCTCCGGCAGCGAAGGCCGGCGGCAACAGCGGTAGCAATATTCGCCATACCGTGGTGCGCGGTGAAACGTTGTCGGCGATTGCGGCGCGTTATGGCGTGAGCATGTCGGCGATCCGGAGTGTGAACAAGCTGAATAAAGATATCGTGTGGGTGGGGCAGCGGTTGAACATTCCGGCTGGCGGGGCAAACCAAACGGCAGCGGCGGCCGCCAGCAAACAAGCGGCGCCTGCCGTCAAACATAAAGTGGTGCGTGGCGATACCCTGAGCGCGATTGCTGACCGCTATGGGGTCAGTATGAAAGAGATTCAGCGGGCAAATGATATGAACTCAGGAACCGTTCAACTCGGTCAGACGTTGGTTATTCCTTCGGTCTGAATGCGTTTTTATCCTGAGTTTTCATTTTGTTAATGTAAGAGGGCATGCCATGTCTATTCAGGTTCTACCGCCGCAATTGGCTAATCAGATCGCCGCCGGAGAGGTGGTTGAGCGGCCGGCGTCGGTTGTGAAAGAGCTGGTGGAAAATAGTCTGGATGCCGGCGCAACCCGTATCGATATTGAAATAGAGCGCGGCGGCGCCAAATTGATTCGTATCCGCGACAACGGCGCAGGCATCAGCAAAGATGAACTGACGTTGGCGCTGGCGCGCCATGCGACCAGTAAAATTTCAACGCTCGACGATCTGGAAGCCATCGTCAGTCTGGGGTTTCGCGGGGAAGCGCTGGCCAGTATCAGCTCCGTTTCCCGCCTGACGCTGACGTCGCGCACCGCCCAGCAATCTGAAGCATGGCAGGCTTATGCCGAAGGGCGTGATATGTCGGTTACGGTTAAGCCTGCCGCGCACCCTGTCGGCACCACGCTGGAAGTTCTCGATCTGTTTTACAATACGCCCGCCCGGCGTAAGTTCATGCGTACGGAAAAGACCGAGTTCACGCATATTGATGAAGTGGTGCGGCGGATCGCCCTGGCGCGTTTCGACATCGCCATTACGCTGCACCATAACGGTAAGCTGATCCGGCAATACCGGCCCGCGGCCGATGCCTCCCAGCATGAACGCCGGTTGGGCAGCATCTGCGGCAGCGCTTTTTTACAGCATGCGCTGGCGGTGTCATGGCAGCATGACGATTTGACTATCCACGGCTGGGTAGCCGATCCCTCCGGGGCGAAACAACTGCCCGACATGCAATATTGCTATGTTAACCAGCGTATGATGCGCGATCGATTGATCAATCATGCGATTCGCCAGGCTTATCAGGATCAGCTTAAAGACGATCAGCAACCCGCTTATGTTCTCTATCTGGAGGTCGATCCGCATCAGGTCGATGTCAATGTGCATCCCGCCAAACATGAAGTCCGTTTTCATCAGGCGCGTCTGGTGCATGATTTTATTTATCAGGCGGTGATGACGGTATTGCAGCAGGTATCCGCGCCAAGACTGGCGATGTCGGAGCCGGGAAGCGAACAGCCTCTGCAGTGGCAGCAGGAAAACCGCACCGCGGCCGGTGAAAACCATTTCGCCCAGCCGTCCTCGTCGCCGGCGACGAAAAACGGTGGTCAGCGTAGCGGCAATGCGCGTGAGACGCCGCATCCGGGATATCCCGCCGGTGCTGGGTATCAGAAAAAACAGGGAGAACTGTATCGCAAGCTGCTGCAACCGGCAGAATTAACACCGGACGTATCCCGGCGTGCGGCGACGGAAACGGTCGTTACCCCGCCGTTGTCTGAACCTTCCGCTATCCCGCGGAGCAATACCCAGGCCGATGTCGATGCGCCGGTGGTAAAATCCGCCGCTATCCCGGAATCGCCGCTGGAGAGCAATGCCAGCGGATTTGGCCGGGTTTTAACCGTCTACCCGCCGTGCTATGCCTTGCTGGAGTATCGTAACGGTTTGGCGTTGCTGTCGCTATCCGTCGCGGAGCGTTATCTAAAACAGGTGCAGCTCACGCCTTCTGAAAATGGGCTACGCCCGCAGCCGCTGTTGATTCCTCAGCGGCTGACGCTGGATAAATCAGAACGGGCGGTACTGGCGAGATTTCAGCCGCTGTTGGCGATATTTGGCATCGATATTCATGTCGAGTCACAGCGAGCAACGTTACGCGCGGTACCTTTACCATTGCGCCAACAAAATTTACAAAACTTGATCTCTGAACTGTTAGGCTATCTGGCCGATTACCAAACGGTAGAGCCAAACGTTGTGGCCGCCTGGATGGCGACCCGGTTGAGCAGCGAGCAGGAAAGCTGGAATCATTCTCAGGCCATACAATTATTAACGGATGTAGAGCGGCTTTGCCCGCAGTGGGTAAAGGCTCCGCCGAGTGAACTTTTATATAAGATGGATATCAATACAGCCATCAAGGCTCTGAAGCATGAGTGATTTTGCAACGACGCCGCATCCGCCCGCGATTTTTATCATGGGGCCGACGGCGTCAGGGAAAACGGCGCTGGCAATGGCGTTACGTCAATATTTGCCGGTGGAGTTGATTAGCGTTGATTCCGCCCTCATCTATAAAGGAATGGATATCGGCACGGCCAAGCCCAGCGCGGACGAACTGGCTCAGGCGCCGCATCGGTTGATCGATATTATTGACCCGGCGGAATCCTATTCGGCGGCCGATTTCCGGCGGGACGCCTTGAAAGAAATGGCGCAAATCAGCGCCGCCGGGCGGATCCCGCTGCTGGTGGGCGGCACGATGCTTTACTTCAAGGCCCTGCTTGAAGGACTATCGCCCCTGCCTTCCGCTGATGCGGCGGTTCGGCAACGTATAGAAGCGCAGGCGAAAGAAGTCGGCTGGGAAGCCATGCATCGGCAATTATGCGAGATAGATCCGGTCGCCGCGATTCGGATTCATCCAAATGATCCGCAGAGACTCTCGCGGGCACTGGAAGTTTTTTTCGTTTCAGGTAACACTTTAACTGAACTGACAAAAACGGCTGGAGAGACGTTGCCTTATAACGTTCATCAGTTTGCTATTGCTCCGGCAACGCGCGAATTGCTGCATCAACGTATTGAGCTGCGTTTTCATCAGATGTTAGCGGCAGGTTTTGAGGCGGAGGCCCGGGTTCTTTTTACCCGAAATGACTTGCATAGGGACTTGCCTTCCATTCGTTGTGTCGGTTATCGCCAGATGTGGTCATATTTATCGGGTGAAATTGATTACGATGAGATGGTTTATCGGGGAATTTGTGCGACACGTCAGCTGGCCAAACGACAAATGACCTGGTTGCGTGGTTGGGACGACGTCTGTTGGCTGGACAGTGATAAGCCACTGGACGCGTTAGACAAGGTAATACAGGTTGTTAGTGCATAGGTTGGGTGATTGTGTACAATTGGTGAGTCTCAGCGCATAAATTTTTTACATCGTTATTTTAGGGCCCTATGGGTTCTTTGTTACAAACAACAAACAAATAAGGAAAATATAGAATGGCTAAGGGGCAATCTTTACAAGATCCGTTCCTGAACGCATTGCGTCGCGAACGTGTTCCGGTTTCGATTTATTTGGTGAATGGTATTAAGTTGCAGGGTCAGATTGAATCTTTCGATCAGTTTGTCATTTTGTTAAAAAATACGGTTAGCCAGATGGTGTATAAACACGCCATTTCTACAGTAGTTCCATCTCGTCCGGTGTCTCATCACAGTAATAATCCAGGCACCAGCAATTATCATGGTAGCAATCCGGCTGGACAGCAACAGCCGCAGGAAAGTGATGACGCTGAATAAGGCGTATAGTCAATTCACCATGGCGGGGGAGAAGAACTCATCATATCAATCCCCCGTTGTGGTGTTTTTTGAGCATTTGAGAGGTTACCCGCTTGTTTGACCGTTATGAAGCCGGTGAACGGGCCATACTTGTTCATATTTACTTCTCGCAAGATAAAGATACGGAAGATCTGCTGGAGTTTGAGTCTCTGGTCTCTTCTGCCGGGATTGAATCACTGCAGGTCATTACCGGCAGCCGTAAGGCTCCCCATCCCAAATATTTTGTTGGCGAAGGCAAAGCCGAAGAAATTGCTCAGGCAGTAAAAGATACTGATGCTTTTGTGGTGCTGTTTGATCACGCATTGACGCCTGCCCAGGAACGTAATCTGGAGCGCCTGTGCGAGTGCCGGGTGATTGACCGTACCGGGTTGATTCTGGATATTTTTGCCCAGCGCGCGCGTACCCACGAAGGTAAATTACAGGTAGAGCTGGCGCAGTTGCGTCATCTCGCCACGCGATTAGTTCGTGGCTGGACGCACCTTGAGCGGCAAAAAGGGGGGATCGGTTTGCGTGGCCCGGGGGAAACCCAGCTTGAAACCGACCGTCGTTTGTTGCGTAATCGTATCAGCCAGATTTTGTCCCGTCTTGAACGGGTGGAAAAACAGCGGGAACAGGGGCGCAGATCGCGAGTTCGCGCTGATGTGCCGACGGTTTCACTGGTGGGATATACCAATGCCGGGAAATCCACGCTGTTTAATAAGATAACGTCGGCGGACGTGTATGCCGCCGACCAGCTATTTGCCACGCTGGATCCAACATTGCGCCGAATTGAGGTTGATGATGTCGGTGATACGGTGTTGGCGGATACCGTAGGTTTTATCCGGCAGTTACCGCATGACCTGGTGGCTGCGTTTAAGGCTACATTACAGGAAACGCGTCAGGCTTCTCTGTTATTGCACGTTGTGGACGCCGCCGATCCTCGTCTTGATGAGAATATCGATGCGGTAGATACCGTGCTGGAAGAGATTGAAGCTGACGAAGTTCCCGTGCTGTTAGTAATGAACAAGATCGATATGCTGGAAGGTTTTGTTCCGCGTATCGATCGCAACGAAGAAAATTTACCGGTCAGAGTCTGGCTTTCAGCACAAACCGGTGAAGGTATTCCGTTGCTATTTCAAGCGCTGACTGAGCGGTTGTCTGGGGAAATCGCCCAATATTCATTGAGTCTTCCCCCTCAGGCCGGACGTTTGCGCAGCCGCTTTTACCAGCTTCAGGCAATAGAAAAAGAATGGATTGAAGATGACGGGCATATCGGTTTGGTGGTTCGTATGCCGATTGTTGATTGGCGTCGTCTCTGTAAACAAGAGCAGGAACTGACGGATTATGTTGTCTGACTGGCAAGAACGGTCTAAACGGCGAAATAGTCCGACGGACTCTGGGATATTGAACCTGAAGAACATCTATCATAAAGAATGGAGCTAAAACATGGCGTGGAATCAGCCCGGTAATAACGGACAGGACCGCGACCCGTGGGGGAGCAGCAATAACAATAGCGGCAACTCTGGCGGAAATAACAATAAAGGCGGCCGGGATCAAGGGCCACCCGATTTAGACGATATCTTCCGAAAACTGAGTAAAAAACTCGGCGATCTGGGAGGAGGAAAAGGCTCTGGTTCCAGCAGCGGCGGAACGACCGGCGGTTCTGGTCTGGGCGGCCGGCTTGTTGGCATTGTCGCGGTGGCGGCCGTCGTCATCTGGGCCGCTAGCGGCTTCTATACCATTAAGGAAGCGGAACGTGGCGTGGTGACGCGTTTTGGTAAATTCAGTCATCAGGTTGATCCCGGCCTGAACTGGAAACCAACGTTTATTGACTCCGTCAGAGCGGTTAACGTGGAGTCCGTCCGCGAGCTGGCGACGTCTGGCGTGATGCTGACTTCGGATGAGAACGTGGTCCGGGTTGAAATGAACGTCCAGTATCGTGTGACGGAGCCGGAACGTTATCTGTTCAGCGTGACCAATGCGGATGACAGCCTACGTCAGGCGACGGACAGCGCTCTGCGTGGCGTTATCGGCAAATACACCATGGATAAGATCCTGACCGAAGGCCGAACCATCGTGCGTACCGACACCCAGCGCGTGCTGGAGGAAACGGTGCGTCCGTACAACATGGGCATCACCCTGCTGGACGTGAACTTCCAGGCGGCGCGTCCGCCGGAAGAGGTGAAGGCGGCGTTTGACGACGCGATTGCCGCCCGTGAAAACGAGCAGCAATACATTCGTGAAGCGGAAGCCTACGCCAACGAGGTTCAGCCGCGCGCCAACGGTCAGGCGCAGCGTATTCTGGAAGAGGCACGCGCTTATAAAACCCGCACCGTGCTGGAAGCGCAGGGTGAAGTGGCCCGTTTCGCCAGAGTATTGCCGGAATATAAAGCCGCGCCTGAGATTACTCGTGAACGTCTATACATTGAGACGATGGAGCGAGTGTTGAGTCATACCCGTAAAGTGCTGGTTAATGACAAGGGCGGTAACCTGATGGTGCTGCCGCTGGATCAGATGCTGCGCGGGCAAGGCGCTGAGAGCGCGCCAGGCAGCAGCGGCGCCAATACGCTGCGTTTGCCGACAACGCCAAGCAGCGGCGCGGCGAGCACCAGTCAGACGCGAAGCACTAGTAATAACGGCAATATCATGGATCAGCGCAGAGCGAATGCGCAGCGTGATGACATCACTCGAGTAGGGAGAGAATAATCAATGCGTAAGCCCTTACTAATTATCCTGATCCTGGTACTGATGGCGGTCTATGCGTCACTGTTTGTGGTGCAGGAAGGCCAACGTGGCATCGTGATGCGTTTTGGCAAAGTATTACGCGATGATGAAAACAAACCGCTGATTTATTCACCGGGATTACAGGTCAAGATTCCATTCATTGATTCTGTGAAAATGTTGGATGCGCGTATCCAGACCATGGAAAATCAGGCCGATCGCTTTATTACCAAAGAGCAGAAAGACCTGATTATCGATTCCTATATCAAATGGCGCATCAGCGACTTCAGCCGTTACTATCTGGCGACCGGCGGTGGCGATGTTTCTCAGGCGGAAGTGCTGTTGAAACGTAAATTCAGCGACCGTTTGCGTTCAGAAATCGGCCGTCTGGATTTAAAAGGCATCGTTACCGATTCGCGTGGTCAGTTGATGACCGACGTGCGTGATGCGTTGAACACCGGCACCGGCGAGACAACCGAAGCGGATAACGCCATTGCTTCAGCCGCGGCGCGTGTTGAGCAGGAAACAACCGGTACTCAACCACACATCAACCCGAACAGTATGGCGGCGTTGGGGATTGAAGTGATTGACGTGCGGATTAAGCAGATTAACCTGCCGACCGAAGTGTCTGATGCCATCTACCAACGTATGCGCGCAGAGCGTGAAGCGGTAGCGCGTCGTCACCGTTCGCAAGGTCAGGAAGAAGCTGAGAAGTTAAAAGCGACGGCGGACTACGAGGTGACTCGTACGCTGGCGGAAGCCGAGCGTCAGGGCCGTATTTCTCGTGGTGAAGGCGATGCGGAAGCGGCGAAACTGTTTGCCCAGGCCTTCAGCGAAGATCCTGACTTCTACTCCTTCATTCGTAGCCTTCGTGCGTATGAAAGCAGTTTCAGCTCTAATCAGGACGTGATGGTACTGAGTCCGGACAGTGATTTCTTCCGCTACATGAAATCACCAGACACCACGCTCCGTCATTAATGGTTGCCATGCTGACTTGCTTAAAGCCCGTGAAAACGGGCTTTTTTATGACGGGCTGTCCTGCCCGTCCCCCTTCGGGCCGTCGCGGACGACGTTTAAAATCGCTCCCGGCGATTTTTTATGACGGGCTGTTATGGATAACTTAAAAAACGCGTTTGATGACAAACGCCTGATCTACAAATTCGTCATTCCCGCGCAGGCGGGAATCTTCATTTAATCAACTGGTTAGCCATCAAAAAGATCCCGCATTCGCGAGGGTGACAGCCATAAGGCTACGTTGTCGACGATCTGAAACACATCGGCGTTTTTTCTATTTGGAGTTTTGTATGAATGCAACCGTTTGGATGGCCCTGGGGCTGGTATTGGTCATCGAAGGGCTGGGGCCCTTGCTGTTTCCCCGCATCTGGCGGCGTATGATTCTGGCAATGGCGCAGTTGCCGGATAACACATTACGGCGTTTTGGCGGTGGAATAGTGGTTGCCGGATGTGTTATCTACTATATGTTGCGTAGCCGCATGGGCAGCTAATTTTCATTCAAAAAATGTGGGCAAACGTGTGCTAAAAGTACTGAAAGCGAGCAAATGAGATGTTAGAATCTTTTTTTAAGCAACCTGGTGATTCTTGAGATGGGTAAGAACGTCGTCGTACTGGGCACCCAATGGGGTGACGAAGGTAAAGGCAAGGTCGTTGACCTGCTGACTGAACGGGCTAAATATGTTGTGCGCTACCAAGGTGGCCACAATGCTGGCCATACTCTGGTTATCAACGGTGAAAAAACCGTTCTTCATTTAATTCCCTCGGGTATTTTGCATGAGAATGTCATCAGCATCATCGGTAACGGTGTGGTGTTGGCGCCTGATGCCTTTATGAAGGAAATGACGGATCTTGAAGCGCGCGGCGTCCCGGTACGCGAACGTCTGCTGCTGTCTGAAGCCTGTCCGTTGATTCTTCCTTATCATGTCGCATTGGACAACGCGCGCGAAAAAGCACGCGGCGCCAAGGCAATCGGCACGACGGGGCGCGGCATCGGTCCGGCCTACGAAGATAAAGTTGCTCGTCGCGGCCTGCGTGTTGGCGATCTGTTCGATAAACAGGCTTTTGCCGTTAAGTTGAAAGAGATCGTTGAATACCACAATTTCCAACTGGTTAACTATTACAAAGTCGAAGCGGTTGACTACCAGAAAGTGCTGGATGAAGTCCTGGCGATAGCCGATATCCTGACCGGCATGGTGGTTGACGTATCCGACCTGCTATATAAAGCCCATCAGCGTGGCGAGTTCGTCATGTTTGAAGGCGCTCAGGGTACGCTGCTGGATATCGACCACGGCACCTATCCGTATGTGACTTCTTCGAATACGACCGCGGGCGGTGTGGCGACGGGTTCCGGCCTGGGTCCTCGTTACGTTGATTACGTTCTGGGTATTGTAAAAGCCTATTCCACTCGTGTCGGCGCCGGTCCATTCCCGACAGAGCTGTTTGATGACGTTGGCGATTACCTTACTGAGAAAGGGAATGAATTCGGCGCGACTACCGGTCGTCGTCGTCGTACCGGCTGGCTTGATGCCGTTGCGGTTCGCCGTGCGGTTCAGATCAATTCCCTGTCTGGTTTCTGTATGACCAAATTGGACGTGCTGGATGGACTGAAAGAGGTCAAACTCTGCGTTGGATACCGGATGCCTGATGGCCGTGAAGTGGATACCACTCCGCTGGCCGCAGATGGCTGGGAAGGGATCGAAGCGATTTATGAAACCCTGCCGGGTTGGTCCGAAAGCACGTTTGGCGTGAAAGAACGTAGTAAGTTGCCTCAAGCCGCACTGAACTATATTAAACGTGTGGAAGAAGTGACCGGCGTTCCGGTGGATATTATTTCTACCGGCCCCGATCGTGACGAAACCATTATTCTGCGCGATCCGTTTGATGCCTGAACGGTTTTAGCCAGAGCCAATAAGCCGCTGAGCGATATTGACCGGCTGGAAAGCGAAGTATAAAAAAGGACGGGAATCCCGTCCTTTTTGCTGCCAAAGTTTTGTCACCGCCGTCATTCCTGCCGGTGCAGGAATGACGCGTTTTGCAATGAGAGCAAGAATTTATACGTTGTCCTCAGTGGCTACAAAGTTAGGGACTTTGCTGCTATTTATCCGCCGCGGTGTCTGCCAGCGCTTTATCCTTCAACGCATCCAGCAGTTTGTTGTGGATATTGCTGAATCCGCCGTTACTCATTACCAGTATGTGATCGCCCGGCTGGGCTGCTTTTACAATCATGTCGACCAGCGTGTCGATATCGGCGCTCCAGTGTGCGGGTTGCACACATGATTCAGCAACTTCGGAAACCTGCCAGGGAATATGCTGCGGCTGGAATAAGAAGACTTCATCGGCGCGCCCCAGCGACGGCGCAAGTTCGTTTTTACATACGCCCATCTTCATCGTGTTGGAGCGTGGCTCAAGCACCGCCAGAATGCGGGCGGTTCCCCCCACTTTGCCGCGCAGCGCCGCCAATGTCGCCAGGATCGCCGTAGGGTGGTGGGCGAAATCATCATAAACATTTACGCCATGCGCCGTACCGCGTAATTCAAGACGACGGCGGGCATTAACAAAGCCGCCCAACGCGCGGCAGGCTTCGGCGGGAAGAATGCCGACGTGATGCGCGGCGGCAATGGCCATTAACCCGTTATGCATGTTGTGTTCGCCGACCAGGTTCCAGTGCACCTCGCCGACCGGTTCGCCATGCAGATAAACCTGATATTCGCTGGCATCCGTCGAGATTTTTTTCGCATTCCAGACGCCGTCTTCGCCTACCAGTTCCTGTTCGCTCCAACATCCCATCGCCATCGTCTGCTTGAGATGAATATCGTTGTCGGGCAGGATGATTTTCCCGCTGCCGGGAACCAGACGCACCAGATGATGGAACTGTTTCTGGATGGCTTTCAGGTCGTCAAAGATATCGGCATGATCGAATTCGAGGTTATTGAGAATCAGCGTGCGCGGGCAATAGTGAACGAATTTGGAACGCTTATCAAAAAAGGCGCAGTCATACTCATCCGCTTCAATCACCATGAACGGGCTATCGCCTAAACGCGCCGAGACGGTAAAGTTCCCCGGTACGCCGCCAATGACGAAACCGGGCTTGTAACCGCAATCTTCCAGAATCCAGGTAACCATTCCCGCCGTCGTGGTTTTACCGTGCGTACCGGCAACGGCAATCACCCAGCGATCGCGCAAGACATAATCATGCAGCCACTGCGGACCGGAGATATAGGGAAGCCCTTGTTCCAGCATGGCTTCGACGCAAGGGTTTCCGCGTGTCATCGCATTGCCGACAATAACCAGATCGGGAGGGGGTTCTAACTGGGCGGGATCGTATCCTTGAATCAGCGTAATTCCCTGTTCTTCCAGTAAGGTACTCATGGGGGGATAAACGTTTGCATCTGAACCGGTGACCTGATGCCCTAATGAACGAGCCAACAACGCCAGCCCCCCCATAAAGGTACCGCAGATACCTAAAATGTGAATACGCATACAGTTTCCATCTATACAGTGAGTCTGCGCACATTCTAACCCTATGAAACCATCATAAGAAACGGATTTGACTAGGTACTCACTTTCTCTTTGGGCTACACTGCATTCGCAAACGTTGGCGGTGAATAAATGAAACCGCTTTTCATCCGTAGACTCTGGAATAGTGTTATGAAAACGTTAGGCGAATTTATCGTCGAAAAACAGCACGATTTCTCTCATGCCACCGGTGAGCTTACCGCGCTGCTATCAGCGATTAAACTGGGCGCCAAAATTATCCATCGCGATATCAACAAGGCGGGCCTGGTCGATATTTTAGGCACCAGCGGTATTTCCAATATTCAGGGCGAAGTACAGATGAAGCTTGATCTGTACGCCAATGAAAAATTGAAAGCCGCTTTAAAAGCGCGTGGTGAAGTTGCAGGTATTGCCTCTGAAGAAGAGGATGAAATAGTTATCTTTGACGGCGAACGGGCTGAAAACGCTAAATATGTCGTTTTGATGGATCCGCTGGACGGCTCCTCCAACATTGATGTTAACGTATCCGTCGGCACGATATTCTCTATTTACCGACGCATCACCCCGCTGGGGGTCCCGGTAACGGAAGAAGACTTCCTGCAACCGGGTAACAAGCAGGTTGCCGCTGGTTATATCGTTTATGGCTCCTCCACCATGCTGGTGTATACCACGGGTCACGGCGTGCATGCCTTTACCTACGATCCGTCCCTCGGTGTATTCTGCCTGTCTCATGAAAAGGTTCGTTTCCCGGAAAAAGGGAATATGTATTCCATCAACGAAGGAAACTACATCAAGTTTCCCATGGGGGTGAAGAAATACATTAAATACTGTCAGGAACAGGACGAAACGACGCTGCGTCCTTATACCTCGCGTTATATCGGTTCACTGGTTGCCGATTTCCATCGTAACCTGCTGAAAGGCGGCATTTATCTCTACCCAAGCACGGCCAGTTATCCGAAAGGCAAACTGCGTCTGCTATACGAATGCAATCCGATGGCGTTTCTGGCGGAGCAGGCCGGGGGGAAAGCCAGCGACGGTAAAAACCGCATTCTGGACATTGCCCCAGAGAAGCTGCACCAGCGTTCGCCTTTCTTTGTGGGAACCGAAGCGATGGTCAATGACGTTGAGCGTTTTATCCGCGAATACCCGGATGAGTAACTTGATGTTGGCTACCTGAGTAATACGGCAGTGTGCCTCGCAGCCGGAGGCGCACCGCTGATAAGTCCCTTCTACTGGCTGTGCTCAAACCAGCTTTCCAGAATAATGACGGCTGATGCCGCATCGACGCTGCCTTTATCCAGCGCCCGAAAGCCGCCGCGTTCAAATAGGTCGGCGCGGGCTTCTACCGTGCTCAGGCGCTCGTCATGCAACGCGATCTGCACGCCAAAGCGGCCATGCAGTCGATTGGCGAATTTACGCGCTCTGGCGGTAAGCGGCTGTTCTGTGCCATCCATATTAAGCGGCAGTCCTACCACGACCAGCGCCGGCTGCCATTCAGACAGTATCTTTCCCACTTGTTGCCAGTCAGGGATACCGTCCTGGGCTTTAAACGACGTTAACGGGCGAGCCGTACGCGTTATCTCCTGACCGATGGCGACCCCGATGCTTTTGGTGCCGAAATCAAAAGCCAGAATGGTACGGTTTGCCATCAAGCGTGTCCTGCTTCCGTCGCGATATTATGGATATCTACGCCCAGTTTTTTGGCCGCCGCCCGCCAGCGTTCGGCAATCGGCGTATTGAACAGAATATCTTTATCCGCCGGCGTAGTGAGCCAGGTATTGTCCAACAATTCGTCTTCGAGCTGGCCCTCTTCCCAGGCGGAATAGCCCAGCGCCACCAGCATGTTTTCCGGTTGGTCCGCGGTTCCCAATGTTTCCAGCACGTCTTTCGACGTGGTGATCATGGTGTCCTCGGAAATGCTGATGCTGGAGCCGAAACCAGAGCGCGGCGTATGCAGAATGAATCCGCGATCGTCAGCCAGCGGTCCGCCAGAAAAAACCGGCTTGTCCAGGTTGATTGACGGATCCCGCGGGGTTGGATTGATCTTTAGCTTTTTCAGCACATTTTCCACAGTAAACTGCTCCATGGGCTTGTTGATGATCAACCCCATAGCGCCGTCTTCGTTATGTTCGCAGATGTAGACCACCGAACGCTTAAATACCGGATCCTGGAGTGCTGGCATAGCAATGAGAAAGTGATGCTGTAAATTCATCGTATTTTTATCGATCTCTGTCGGCGTTGGATGATCGGCTTGTCAAAAAGCACGAGCCGGGCGTTCATGCGTCACGGTTGAAAAAATATCCTCCGCGAACGCATTAGCTGTTACGCGCAGCCAGACGTCTCTTAATCGCATCCATCAACATGCCGGTGATGGAGATATCCGGATAGGCGGCTTCAATCTCACGTACGCAGGTTGGGCTAGTGACGTTGATTTCAGTTAAACGATCGCCAATGATATCCAGGCCGACGAAAATCAGCCCCTTCTGCTTCAGCGTGGGAGCAATCTCGTTGGCAATCTGCCAGTCGCTATCGCTTAGCGGGCGGGCTTCCCCTCGTCCGCCGGCCGCTAGGTTGCCGCGCGTTTCTCCACTTTTGGGAATACGGGCCAGGCAGTAGGGAACGGGTTCGCCGTCAATCACCAGCACGCGTTTATCGCCTTCTTTAATCGCGGGCAGATAGTTTTGCGCCATGCAATAACGGCTGGCATTTTCGGTCAGCGTTTCAATAATAACAGAGACGTTGGCGTCATCCTGTTTCAATCGAAAAATAGAGGTGCCCCCCATGCCATCCAGCGGTTTCAGAATGACATCGCCATGTTTCTGATGGAATTGGCGTAGTTTATCCGCGCTGCGGGTAACCAGGGTGTCCGGCGTCAGGTGCGGGAACCAGGCGGTAAACAGTTTTTCGTTGCAGTCGCGCAGGCTCTGCGGCTTATTGACGATCAGCGTTCCTTTCTCTTCCGCACGCTCCAGAATATAGGTGGCGTAAATGAACTCCGTATCGAACGGCGGATCCTTACGCATCAAAATAACATCCAGCTCTTCCAGCGCGATGTCCTGCTCCCCGGAGAAATCATACCAGCCATCATAGTCGTACTGTACGTTCAGGCGGCGGGTGGTGGCGCGGGCGGCGCCGGAGTGAAGATAGAGATCGTTCATCTCCATGTAATGCAATTCCCAACCACGACGCTGTGCTTCCAGCAACATGGCGAAGCTGGTGTCTTTCTTGATATTGATGGCGTCGATAGGATCCATCACGATACCGAGTTTGATCATTATTTTCTCCTTTACCCCAGATCGCCGAAACGTACCTGTAAGGCAGTAATTGCGGTGAGCGCTGTGGTTTCTGTACGCAATACGCGTGGCCCCAAAAGGATATCGGTAAATCCGTATTCTGAGGTCATCGAAATTTCATTGGAGGAAAGGCCTCCCTCTGGGCCAATCAACAACCGAACCTGATTTACCGGCAACGGCAAGGTATTAATGCTCTGCGTGGCGCGTGGATGCAGGTTGAGTTTTAACGCCGAATCCTGTTCGGCGCACCAGCTTTCCAACGTCATGGCCGGCCGCACTTCCGGCAGGCGGTTGCGGCCGCACTGTTCACAGGCGGCTATGGCGATTTTCCGCCATTGACCAATCTTCTTCTCCAGACGGTCCGCGTCTAATTTTACACCGCAGCGTTCAGAAAGCAGAGGCGTAATAATATTCACGCCCAGTTCAATGGACTTCTGAATGGTGAATTCCATTTTTTCGCCGCGGGACATGACTTGCCCAAGATGCAGATGCAACGGCGACTCTCTGTCTTCCAACTTACCTTCTGTGAAGCGGACGCGCACACTTTTTTTGTCTGCCTGAACAATTTCGGCGTCAAAGATGTAATTACTGCCGTCAAATAGTTGTAGCGGCTGGCCGCTATTCATCCGCAGAACACGCCCAACATGGTTGGCCGCCTCTTCACTCAGTTCAACTTCACCACCGGCGGGCGGCAGCGTTTCGGGATGAAAAATGCGCGGTATTCGCATACTGATGTTCTGACCTTATGAATAATGATTCGAGTTGGGCAGGGTATCGTCCGTGATAGGGAAACGGTAACGCCGCCACACTGTTCTGATTCGTCATTCCTGCGCTGGCAGGGAGCTTTTGATATCCCTATGACCGCTTCCCAGCTACCCGCTCCAGCCATAAGCCTATGTAAAAACACCAAGCGTATTTTTGTGCGCAAGAATGGCGTAGCGATAGACAGTCATTACCTTGTCACCGCCTTCCTGGCGGTGATTTTACGGGTAAATCGTTATAGTAGGTGGAGCGATTATTGCTGGCAAGCCCGTTGAACATAAGGGTTGTGATTCCCTTGTTTCGCGGCGATGCGCTGGTCGCGGGTACATTCCCATTGCGTGACGGGGAATTGTTTATCCCAGACTTCAAACAGTTGCGTTTGCTGTCTGGACAGGCGCAACTGATAGCGATCCCGCATATAAAAGTAGGTACGGGCGATGGCTCCGCGGGCGCGGGCTGGCGGTTCGGCCAGCTTGTTTTTGAAATCGATCTTCATTTCACACTGGCCGTACGCGGATTGTCCGCCGTTCCATTGGCCGTACATGAAATTACCACGATCGGCATTGACCTCGCCGATGGCGGGTTGCAGATTATGCAAGTCGGTTTCCATCTCACGGTATACCGGATCTCTACTGCAATTCTTTCTGCCGCCCTGTTGCCAGCACTGGCGCTGATGGCCGAACTGCCAGGCGGGGACGACGTGTTCCCATTCAATACGGTTGGCGCGCAGTTCGCTTTTTCTTACCTGATAGCCGCAGGATGCGAGGTCAGGGATGCCTTTTTTCCCCTGCCATGTGATTTCACAACCGCAATAAAACGTTCCCGGCGCGCCCTGATTGACTTCGACAGCGGCGGCTTTTGCCTGAGTGAAGTTATTAATCTTTTGGCTAAAGGCGGTGGCGGAAACCAGACCAAGCGCAATCGATGCGATAGCGAGTGTTTTGCGTAGCATATTCCAAAATACTCCACGGGCAATAAATCAGGCAGACTACCGGATGTTACTTCGGCAGGCAAATGCAAAAGTTGGTTTTTTTAACTGAGAATTTTCTTTTAAATAGAATTTGTTACGACTAAACGTAATGTTTTTCCGCAGTGCCGGCAGCGATATTCTGTTTCGCCGCGAACCACCCGGTTATGACGCCGTACGGTCAACTGATGCTGCTGACAATCGCATTGGTAAGGGAAAGTTTTGCCCTGGACGGATTTCACCGCAAAACGGTGGGTTCGTCGGGCGGGAGTCTGCAACACGTTTTCCATCATCCAGCGCCACTCTTTGCCATGCGGCGCGACTTTGCCAAAGCGAGCGAATACCAACAGGTGGGCCAGCTCATGCGGAACCACTTCATCAATAAAGGCCTGCTGATTTTCCTGCAATAGAACCGGGTTTAGCCGGATTTCCCAGTGCTGTAGCCATGCGGTGCCCGCTATGGATCCGCGCTGCTGATAGTTAACGGCAGGTTCGGGATAATCGGTGTTCAGGGTAAGGTTAGCCTGACGGAGTTTTTCACGCAGGCAACGCATGACGGCCTGATGGTGAGCGATGGGAATTCTTGGTGTGTTCATGCGAAGCAGCATAAAACGGGGCGCAGCCCGGCGCAATAGGGGATGTCTGGCGCAGAAGACGGGCGAATAAAAATACGGCGGATAACAAACGGCGAACGTGAGTTCGCCGTTCGAACTTAATGATTATAACCCGGCGGCTTCACGCAACTGCGCGGCCTTGTCGGTTTTTTCCCACGGGAAATGTTCACGGCCGAAGTGACCGTAAGCCGCGGTATCCTGGTAGATCGGATGCAGCAGATCCAGCATCTGGATTAAACCGTACGGACGCAGATCGAAGAACTCGCGCACCAGCAGCGTCAGTTTTTCGGTAGGGATTGTTTCCGTGCCGAATGTCTCGATCATGATGGAGGTCGGTTCGGCAACGCCGATAGCGTACGATACCTGAATCTCGCAGCGATCCGCCAAGCCGGCGGCAACGATGTTTTTCGCCACATAGCGGGCGGCATAAGCGGCGGAACGGTCCACTTTGGATGGATCCTTGCCGGAGAAGGCCCCGCCACCGTGACGAGCCGCGCCACCGTAGGTATCTACAATAATTTTACGACCGGTCAGACCGCAGTCGCCCATCGGGCCGCCGATAACGAAACGGCCGGTTGGGTTAATGAAGAATTTGGTGCTGGCGGTAAGCCATTCGGCAGGAAGAACCGGCTTGATGATTTCTTCCATTACCGCTTCATGCAGATCGTGCTGCGAGATCTCTTCAGAATGCTGAGTGGATAGCACTACGGCATCAATACCGGCGATTTTGCCGTCGTCATACAGGAACGTAACCTGACTTTTCGCATCCGGACGCAGCCATGGCAGCGTGCCGTTTTTGCGCACTTCAGACTGACGCTGCACCAGGCGATGCGCATAGGTGATCGGCGCTGGCATCAGGACATCCGTTTCATTGGTTGCATAACCAAACATCAGCCCCTGGTCGCCCGCGCCCTGTTCCAACGGATCGCTACGATCCACACCCTGATTGATATCGGGTGATTGTTTACCAATGGCGCTCAGCACCGCACAGGAGTTGGCATCAAAACCCATTTCGGAATTAACGTAACCAATATCGCGCACAGTACGGCGGGTAATTTCTTCGATATCTACCCAGGCGCTGGTCGTGATTTCACCACCGACTAACACCATACCGGTTTTTACGTAAGTCTCACAGGCGACACGCGCCTTAGGATCCTGCTCCAGGATGGCGTCAAGGACGGCATCGGAGATCTGATCCGCAATCTTATCCGGGTGTCCCTCAGAGACAGACTCGGACGTAAAAAGGTGTTTAGCCATGAGTTTTTTTACCTTCAAATCAAAGCCGTTAAGCAGTTTACCCGTTAATCAGTATAGATGGATTAACATCTGGACGTCCATTTTAGGTCACATTTTGGACTCATTACCAGCAGTTTTTGGTTTTAACTGCCCATCGTTTTTCATCATGAGCTATTTTTTACTGTTATGGGCCACGACAATATTTTCATTTTGCTTTTACCGCGTCATGTCGGTATAAACGCGCAAGCGGTGTATGTTCTCCCCCGTGGTAGGGTATGTTTACTGTGACATTGATAGCGAACCGTACATCCAGCGGAGCGCGTGGAGGTGATAGGATTAATGATCCGTTGTTTACTGAGTGTGTTGCGTGTGCAACGCGTTTCTTCTGACGCCGTCGCGTCATTTGCTCATCCCTTCTTTTCGTTTGCCCGAAGTTGCCTGTCTTTAAATTCGGCTCAGGACGCCAGGGCCGGTTAATCCGTCTCTATTGCCTGGGGCTGGGGGCCGGCAAGGGTTTCCCTGTTATTTCCACCATGAGTTTTCACTGACCCGTACCACGGAGTCTGCCAACGTGTTTTACACTAATAAGAGTAATAAAACGGCGGCATACTGTATTCAGCCCGGTTTTTCACGGCCGATGCAGAGTGCGGCAAGCATGTTTATGCAAGCTGTTTATTTAGGCGCTGATGCGATCAGCAGTACAAAAAAAGAAGAGGTTCGTTATGTCTGACGACATGATTCATCGAGGCTCGTCAGCGACGGGTAAACATGAAAACTTGCGCTCTATGCAGGAGGTTGCCATGAATGACCAGAATGCCAGCGAAATGCTTCGTACCTATAATATTGCCTGGTGGGGCAATAATTATTACGACGTCAATGAGTTAGGGCATATCAGCGTCTGTCCGGATCCCGATGTGCCGGAAGCGCGTGTCGATCTGGCCAAATTGGTCAAAGAGCTGCAGGAAGAAAATCATCAACGCCTGCCGGCGCTATTCTGTTTCCCTCAAATTCTCCAGCACCGGTTGCGCTCGATTAACGCGGCGTTTAAACGGGCGCGTGAATCGTTTGGCTATGAGGGCGGCTACTTTCTGGTGTACCCGATAAAAGTCAACCAGCATCGCCGTGTGATTGAATCGCTGGTCAACTCCGGCGAACCGATGGGGCTGGAGGCCGGATCAAAAGCGGAACTGATGGCGGTGCTGGGCCACGCCGGAATGACGCGCACGGTGATTGTCTGTAACGGCTATAAGGATCGCGAGTACATTCGCCTGGCGTTGGTGGGCGAAAAACTGGGACACAAAGTTTATCTGGTCATTGAAAAAATGTCCGAGATTAAGCTGGTGCTGGAGGAAGCGGAGCGTCTGAACGTGGTGCCCCGTCTTGGCGTTCGCGCCCGGTTGGCTTCCCAGGGCTCCGGTAAATGGCAGTCCAGCGGCGGCGAAAAATCCAAATTCGGTCTGGCCGCGGCGCAGGTGCTGCAACTCGTTGAAATGCTGCGCGCGGCCGGGCGGCTGGATAGCCTGCAACTGCTGCATTTCCATCTTGGTTCCCAACTGGCGAATATTCGCGATATCGCCACCGGGGTGCGTGAATCCGCCCGTTTCTACGTTGAATTGCACAAGCTGGGCGTCAACATTCAGTGTTTCGACGTTGGCGGCGGTTTAGGGGTGGATTATGAAGGAACCCGCTCTCAGTCCGACTGTTCGGTAAACTACGGCCTGAATGAATACGCCAACAATGTGATTTGGGGCATTGGCGATGCCTGCAACGAATATGGGCTGCCGCACCCGACGGTGATCACCGAATCGGGCCGGGCGGTCACGGCGCACCACACCGTGTTGGTTTCCAACATTATCGGGGTGGAGCGTAATGAATTCAGCGAACCTTCCGCGCCAGAGGATGATGCGCCGCGGGCGTTGGAAAGTCTGTGGTCAACCTGGCAGGAAATCAAACAGCCGGGGAATCGGCGTTCTCTGCGTGAATGGCTGCATGACAGCCAGATGGACCTGCATGATGTGCATACCCAATACACGCACGGTATGTTGGATTTAACCCAGCGGGCGAAAGCGGAACAGCTTTATCTGAGTATCTGTCAGAAAATTCAGCAGCAGCTGGATCCCAGCAATCGTGCCCATCGGCCGATTATTGATGAGCTGCAGGAGCGCATGGCCGATAAGCTGTACGTCAATTTCTCGCTGTTCCAGTCGATGCCGGATGCATGGGGAATCGATCAGTTGTTCCCGGTTATGCCGCTGGAAGGGTTGAACAAGCAACCCGATCGCCGCGCGGTGCTGTTGGATATTACCTGTGATTCGGATGGTTCCATCGATCATTACATTGATGGCGATGGTATTGCGACAACGATGCCGATGCCGCCGTATGATCCTGATAATCCGCCTTTATTAGGCTTTTTTATGGTTGGCGCGTATCAGGAAATACTGGGGAATATGCATAACCTGTTTGGCGACACCGCTACCGTCGATGTATTCGTTTTCCAGGATGGTTCCGTTGAGATTGATGAGTCGGACGAAGGGAACACGGTTGCCGATATGTTGGAATACGTTCAGCTCGATCCCGAGGTATTGATGGCTCGTTTCCGCGATCAGGTAAAAGCGACTAACCTGGATGTGGCGCTTCAGGCGCAGTTCCTGGAAGAGTTTGAAACCGGTCTTTATGGGTATACCTATTTAGAGGACGAATAACGTCTTATACCCCGGAATATATTGATGAAGGATGTGCCGGCGCACATCCTTTTTTTTGCATTACGCTAGAGAATCCATCGCATCGGTGTCTTTTGTCGGCTCTGTTGCGTGAGTTGACTCTTCTCCAATCAGGCTCTCCCTAAAGAGAATTCTCGCAATGAGTATTAATGAGCTTTTGTCCTGAACGCCATATTTATTCAATAATCTTGATTTACTGTTCAATACGGACTTTTTATTCAGGCCAATGATTTCTGATATTAATTCAACGGGGTGGCCTGAAATCCAATATTGAAAAATGGCATATTCTGACTTGGATAATCTGACGGGAGTGAATAAATTTTGATTATGAGTAAGTATGGAATCCAGAAAACGATAAAAAACTTCTATCGGTGATGACTTGGAAATAAGAATAGTTTTGTCTTTGATGCACACGGGCGCATGATGGGGGGAACTATTGATGATAACGAACGCTAACGTCATATTGTAAAAAAGCGTTCTTACTGATTCGTAATACTCCTCAAAACCTTCACTACCGCCATCAATGATAAAGAGACAGGTTGTCTTTCTCTGGGAAAGGGTAAACCTGGTAGAGGATCTCACATCGAGTGCAGGAATGCTGGAAAGGACTTCTTGCAAGCCTACGGTTGTGAAATGACATTTGCTGAAGATTCTGACATCCATGAGTTTTAACACATAAACGATTATTTAAAAGAACATAAACCCAATAGGGGCTAACGCCGTCAATGCCGCTCAACCGTTATTGAAATGTTAAAGATAAAAACTTATAAGATAGTTATAACCGGGTTATCTTGAAAAGCATAAAAATGGAAAAATAATTTATCTTTATGATTATGTTGGGTAAAACTTCAAGGTTATGTAAGTACGATAGTATGCTTGATTTGTAAAGCTATTACTATCTTTAAAACGGATGAATCTAGCCTATTCGCCCGCCTCATTCAACTTTACTGAAAAGACAACGTTGGCTTTTAAACTGGCGGAGATCGGTGGATTATCGTTTAACGGCGTCGCGTTTTATATGATGTCGCGGCCTGACATGACGGCGGCAGGGCATCATTGGTATAGCGGCACCTGACCATATCAGATGCCGGATAGATAAATCACCTGCCGTGTTTACGCTATGAAATGGCTAAATAATTACTTTTCAGCCGCAATCCGTTCACGAATATGTTTGGCCCGTTCTTCCGATGCGGGATGGGAATCAAACATGCTGCTTTCACGCCCGGCATCCAGCTTGGCCAGTTTCTCAAAGCTGGTGGCCAATCCTTCCCGTTTGAGCCCGCGTTTTTTCAACAGATCGAACGAATAATCATCAGCCTGTTGCTCTTGTACCTGAGAGAACTGCGCATTAACCAGTTTTTCTCCCAAATCGGCAAGTTGAGACTGTGATAACGATGCCGCAACGCCGCCGGCGGAAGAGGCTGCGGAACGAGCCGCCGTCGCGGCGTAAGCCACCTGCATGGCTTTCCGGGTGTGGCCTAGCGCAACGTGGCCCATTTCATGGCCCAGAACGCCTTCGACCTCGTTATCCGTCATCATATCCATGAGGCCGCTGTACACACGGATGCATCCGTTTGCCATCGCCCAGGCGTTTACATCTTTTGTCAGGTAAACCTTATAGTTGGCCGGCGTGCCGTTAATATCGTGACCTAACGCATCCGCAATTTTATTCAGACGCTGTGTGTACGCGCTATTAGCGGGGGCAATCTGGGCCTCTTTATCCATTTGCTCGCAGGATTGGTTGCTCAGCGTTTTTACCTGTTCGTCAGTCAGCGTGGCGGCCTGAAACGCCTGAGCGCCGGACTGTAGTAATGCGCTGGAGTCAAGATTCTGGCAACCGCCGAGTAAAGCGCTAATACTTAGCGCCAGCAAAGGCAAAGAAATACGAGGTGTCATAACATCATCTCCCTACGATAGTGGTATATAAAAAATAAAAGCGCAGCAAACATAACTGAAAATATTGTCGGGTAACAGGTCATAATTCTGATTTATATCCGATAGTTATTTCCCGATGAGGCATCAGCCTGCGGCATTACGGCTGATAGTCTGCGATCCGGAAAAAGCGAGACGGATAAGTCAGCGGCCAAATCCCCCGTTTTTGCTCACGGTTCCGTGTGCATTCGCCTTGATTTTCATGTACATTTATAGTCATATTTCCTGCGCCTTTCTTGGCTAACATGTTGATTAATAATCGTATGTCTAATAAGACATCTGTTCAATCCGATCTGGAGTAAAGCATGTCCTCTCGTAAAGA
Source organism: Brenneria goodwinii (assembly GCF_002291445.1). Taxonomy (NCBI): domain Bacteria; kingdom Pseudomonadati; phylum Pseudomonadota; class Gammaproteobacteria; order Enterobacterales; family Pectobacteriaceae; genus Brenneria; species Brenneria goodwinii. The sequence continues at coordinate 5,051,369 of NZ_CP014137.1, forward strand.
ACTCGCCAATGCTATCCGTGCGCTGAGTATGGATGGTGTGCAAAAAGCTAAATCCGGTCACCCGGGCGCCCCGATGGGGATGGCGGATATCGCCGAAGTTCTGTGGCGTGATTACCTCAACCATAATCCTGCCGACCCGCATTGGGCCAATCGCGACCGCTTTGTGCTGTCCAACGGCCACGCTTCAATGCTGATATATAGCCTGCTTCACCTCACTGGTTATGATCTGCCGATTGAAGAGTTGAAAAACTTTCGTCAATTGCATTCCAAAACCCCCGGTCACCCTGAATATGGTTACACCCCAGGCGTAGAAACCACGACCGGTCCGTTGGGGCAGGGCATTGCCAACGCGGTAGGCATGGCGATTGCCGAACGAACGCTGGCCGCGCAGTTTAACCGTCCGGGTCATGAAATTATTGATCATCACACCTATGTCTTCATGGGCGACGGCTGCATGATGGAAGGGATCTCTCACGAGGTTTGTTCGCTGGCCGGCACCATGAAGCTTGGCAAACTGACTGCATTTTACGATGACAACGGCATCTCCATTGACGGTCACGTAGAAGGCTGGTTTACCGATGATACCGCCGCCCGTTTTGAGGCTTACGGTTGGCACGTCGTCCGTGGCATAGACGGTCACGATGCCGATGCGATTAAACGCGCCATTAACGAAGCCCGACTGGTTACCGATAAACCATCGCTGCTGATGTGTAAAACGGTAATTGGTTTCGGTTCGCCGAACAAAGCCGGTACGCACGACGTCCACGGCGCGCCGCTGGGCGATAGCGAAGTCGCGGCGGCCCGCGAACAGCTGGGCTGGAAGTACCCGCCGTTTGAGATCCCCGCAGAAATTTACGCCGAGTGGGACGCGAAAGCGGCCGGCAAGCGTAAAGAAGCAACCTGGGATGAAGCCTTTGCTGCCTACGCCAGCGCTTATCCTGAGCTGGCTGCCGAGTTTAAACGCCGTACCAATGGTGATTTACCGGATAACTGGCAGGCTGATGCGCAGAAATTCATCGAGCAGTTGCAAGCTAACCCGGCGAAAATCGCCAGCCGCAAAGCCTCGCAGAATGCGCTGGAAGCCTACGGTAAACTGCTGCCGGAATTCCTGGGCGGTTCCGCCGACCTGGCGCCAAGCAACCTGACGATATGGTCCGGTTCGAAGTCGCTGGATAAGGACGCCGGCGGCAATTACATCCACTACGGCGTGCGTGAGTTCGGCATGACGGCGATTGCCAGCGGTATTTCGCTGCACGGCGGCTTTATCCCTTATACCGCCACCTTCCTGATGTTTGTGGAATATGCCCGTAATGCGGTTCGCATGGCGGCGCTGATGAAAATTCGCAGCATTTACGTCTATACCCATGACTCTATTGGCCTGGGCGAGGATGGCCCGACCCACCAGCCGGTTGAGCAGTTAGCCAGCCTGCGCGTTACGCCGAATATGAGTACCTGGCGTCCGGCCGATCAGGTTGAAACGGCGGTGGCATGGAAATATGCCATTGAACGTAAGGATGGCCCGACCGCATTGATCCTGTCGCGTCAGAATCTGGCTCAACAGGAACGCAGCGCGCAGCAATTGACTGATGTGGCGAAAGGCGCCTATGTGCTGAAAGACAGCGACGGTCAACCGGATGTCATCCTGATCGCCACCGGTTCCGAAGTCGAACTGGCTGTCGGCGCTTATGCCAAGCTGACCGCCGAAGGGCATAAGGTTCGCGTGGTGTCCATGCCGTCAACCGACGCATTTGACAAACAGGATGAAGCCTATCGTGAAGCCGTATTGCCGAAAGCGGTATCGGCGCGTGTGGCGATCGAGGCGGGCATTGCCGACTACTGGTACAAGTACGTCGGTCTGAACGGCGCAATTGTCGGGATGGAAAGCTTTGGTGAATCCGCGCCGGCTGAGCAACTGTTTGAAGAGTTCGGCTTCACGGTTGATAACGTGGTGGCAAAAGCCAAAGCGTTATTGAAGTAAGATGCGTCATCGCATGATCGGTACGGGCGGCAGTTGATGTATGCCGACTGTGCCGTTGTATTATGGTCTGGCGCAGTCGTCAGACCATACGAGCGTTTCCTCTTCCAAAGGGAAACGCGTTGCCGATTACGCGGGTATTTAAAGATCACGCGCTATTTGTGACGCGCATTGCGAAATGCCGCCCTCCAGACGGAATTCCTCCCCAAAAGCCAACCGGGCTTAACTGACAACATAATTGCATTGCAAATTTTGCTGTCTAAAAAACGCCCAGTCTCACAAAACCGAAAGATAAAAAACCAACCTCATTGCTAAAAAATAATTGTCAACTATATGTTAATTTTGTTCTAAAAATGTAATCAGAGGTTGGTATGTTGATAAAAATCGGCACGGTGATAATTGCGATCGCCATATTGGGTTCGGTCCCCGCCTATGCTGAATTTCCGGCAGGATATCCGTCTGAATATCAGGCTATCGTTGATGGCGCCAGGAAAGAGGGCAAGGTTGTCGTGTACTCAACTACCGACACCAAAGCGGCCGGCCCATTGATTCAGGGATTTGAAACTCTGTATCCGGGCGTTAAGGTCGAATACAACGACATGAACAGCACGGAATTGTATAACCGTTTTATCAGTGAACAGGCGTCAGGCGGCACCAGCGGCGATGTGCTGTGGAGTTCGTCGATGGATACAGCACTGAAACTGGCGACCGATTATGCGCTGGAATACGCGTCTCCAGAGCAGGGCCAGTTGCCTAAATGGGCTGTTTGGAAAGAGAAAGCCTATGGCACCACCTACGAACCGGTGGTGTTTATCTATAACAAACGCCTGATCCCGCAGGAAGACGTACCCGGTTCGCACGCCGATCTGGCAAAACTCATCGCCAGCCAGACCGACAAATTCAACAGAAAGGTCACCACCTATGATATTGAAAAGTCAGGACTGGGGTTTATGTTGTCGGTGCAGGACGCCAAGGAGGATCCGAATTATTTCACTACGCTGGCTGATGTCGCCAAGGGCGGTTTGGCGGTACAGTCTTCCACCGGCACGATGATGGAAAGGGTGTCATCAGGCGAAAATCTGATTGGTTTCAACATACTGGGCTCCTATGCCGAAGCGCGAGCCAAAACGGATCCTTCGTTGGGTATCGTGTATCCGAAGGATTACACCCTGGTGCTGTCGCGCGTGTCCTTTATCAGCAGAGAGGCTTCTCATCCTAACGCGGCGAAACTGTGGTTTAACTATGTGCTGTCCGAAAAGGGGCAGAATATTCTTGCCAATCAGGCTGATATTCCTTCCATCCGTAACGATATCGAAGGCAAGAATGATATTGAAGGCATGACGCAAATGTTGGGCGATGCCTTAAAGCCAATCCCGGTCGATGAAAGCCTGCTTGAGTACCTGCAACCGGTGAAACGCCTGGATTACATCAAACAGTGGCGTACAGCGGCGGCAAAATAAGCATCGGGCCGGGCGGCGCCTGCATGGCTATGCCGGCGCACATCCCTGGGTAATCGCGATTCATCACCATTAGGGCTTTCTATGAAAGCATGGCGCAGAAAGTGGCAGAGCCTGCCGCGTGGCGTAGTGGTATTGATAACCGCACTGGTTATCTACATACCGCTGTCGTTTATCATCATTCAAAGTTTTCTTTCCGCCCCGTTTTTCGCCCCCTCCAAGGTGTTCAGCCTGGAGGCGTTTCAGTTTATTTTTACCGATCCGGATTTTTATAAGGCGTTGAAAAGCGGTTTTATTTTGGCCTTCGGATTGATCGTCATCGCCATACCGCTGGGGGGAATTCTGGCTTTTCTGATGGTCAGGACCGATTTACCCGGCCGCAGATTGATTGAGCCGCTGATTCTGGTGCCTATTTTTGTTTCACCGATGGTGCTGGGTTTCGGTTACGTGGTGGCGGCCGGGCCGGTGGGGTTCTTTTCCTTATGGGCGGAGGCGCTGTTGGGTTTTGTGCCGTGGAATATCTACTCGATGGCGAGCATTGTGGCGATCGCCGGGCTGACCCATGTTCCCCATGCTTATCTTTATATTTCATCAGCGTTGCGCAGCGTGGGTTCCGATGTGGAAGAAGCGGCGCGCACGGCGGGCGCCTCGCCGCTGCAGGTGATGACCGCCGTCAGCCTGCCGATGGTTCGTCCGTCGATTTTGTACGCCTGCGTGTTGCTGTTTTTTCTCGGGCTGGAAGTGTTCGGCCTGATGCTGGTGCTGGGCGATCCCGAAGGCAATTTGGTGCTGGCGACCTACCTTTATCAACTCACCAATAAGCTGGGCACCCCGTCCTATCATTTGATGGCGGCGGTGGCGGTAGTACTTATCTGCATCACCATCCCGCTGGTTATGCTGCAGCGCCGTCTGATGCGCACTGCCAACCGCTTTGTCACCGTAAAGGGCAAAGCTGCGCAGGCCCATGCGTTGCCGTTGGGAAAATGGCGTTGGGTTGCCGGTTCCGTTGTGGTGCTCTGGTTGACGGTGACGATAGGCGTGCCGCTGCTGGGGGTGATGTTGCGCGCTTTTATTTCCAATTGGGGCGTTGGCGTCTCCCTCTGGGATGAACTATCGCTCAACACCTTCCGTACGATTTGGCAGCAGCCCAATCTGCTGCGGGCCATCGTCAACTCAATGGCGATAGGGGTGATCGGCGGAGCGTTGGCCGTGGTCTGCTATCTGTTTATCGGTATAGCCATGCACCGCAAGCCCGATGGCGTGACCCGTTTTCTTGACTACAGCGTTCTGGTTCCGCGCGCCGTGCCGGGGCTGTTGGCGGGGCTGGCGTTCCTGTGGGTGTTTCTGTTTTTACCTATGTGGCTGGATAAATCGCTGAAAGAGGGCTGGCTGTCGGCGCTGCCGATGGCGGAGTGGCTACGGGCGAACGGGATCGTCTGGCTGCGCTCATTGCGCAGTACCATTTTCAGCGTCTGGTTGGCGTATACCGTGGTATGGATGGCATACGGCCTGCGGTTGATTTCTTCAACGCTGCTGCAGGTCGGTCCTGAGTTGGAAGAAGCGGCGCGCAGCACCGGCGCAAGCCGCGGTCAAATAACCCGTCACATCACCATTCCGCTGTCGCGTTACGGCCTGATAGGTTCGTGGCTGCTGATGTTCCTGATTTTCGAGCGTGAATATTCCACTGGGGTTTATTTGCTTTCTCCGGGGACCGAAACCATCGGTTCAATGCTGGTTTCCCTGTGGGCGGCCGGCGCGATTGATATTGTCGCCGCGCTCTCCTTTATCAACATTATGTTGGTCGTGCTGGGGTTGGGTATTTCCCTACGTTTTGGAGTGAGTTTACATGATTGAGCTTTCAGTAGAGAACCTGCATTTGACCTATGGCGATAACCCGGTACTCAAAGGGGTGTCCATGCAGTTGATGCGGGGAGAGGTGGTTTCGCTGCTGGGGCCGTCGGGCAGCGGTAAAACCACCTTGTTGCGCGCCGTGGCCGGTTTGGAAAAACCCACGCAGGGCCGCATTATTATCGGCCGCAATACGGTTTACGATGGCGGCGAGCGCAGTGAAATTCCCGCCGAAGAGCGCAACCTGGGATTGGTGTTCCAGTCTTATGCCCTGTGGCCGCATAAAACCGTGTTTGAAAACGTTGCCTATCCACTGAAGTTGCGCAAGATAGCGGCGGCAGAAATTACCCAACGTGTGCAGGGGGTGCTTGAGCAGCTTGGGTTAGGTCATTTGAGCAAACGCCACCCGCACCAACTTTCCGGCGGCCAGCAGCAGCGCGTGGCGATCGGCCGAGCGCTGGTATACAACCCGCCGGTGATCCTGCTGGATGAACCGTTGTCGAATCTTGATGCGAAGCTACGTGAAGAGGCGCGGGTATTTCTGCGTGAACTGATCATCAAACTTGGTCTGTCGGCGTTGCTAGTCACTCACGATCAGAATGAGGCGATGGCGATCTCCGATCGTATCCTGCTGCTTAATAATGGGAAAATTGAACAGCAGGGCACGCCTCAGGACATGTATGGTTCACCGACGACCCTATTTACCGCTGAATTTATGGGTAGCAACAACCGCCTGTATGGCAAGATTAGCGAAATTCGCGACGGCAAGGCGATGATAGAAGGCAAGGATTGGGCGCTCTGGGGGCTGGCGGGAGAAGGCGTACAAACCGGCCAGCAGGCGACGGCGGTGATTCGTGTTGAGCGTGTCTGCCTGGACGACGCGCCCGGAGAGAATCAGCTTGAATTGCCGTTGCTGACCAGTATGTATCTTGGCGATCGTTGGGAGTATTTATTCCGCACGGTAGCCGAAGATTTCGTGGTGCGGGCTTACGGCACCGAGGTGCGGGAATCCGCGTTGTACCGCCTCTCCCTGCCGGCGGAACACCTGTGGATTTTCCCCTCGGCCCAGCCATAAAAAAGGGCGGTATTGTTTGAGATGTTCGCTTTCACAGCGGATAACGTGGAAAGCATTGTCAACGTCAGTTCCGAACCGGTAAGGTTTTCCGTTAGCGCGTTGCTAGATTTTTGGGGAAATACAGGGAGGAGCAGGAATGCCTCGCCCCTCTGTGGTCTCGCCCCGCGTATCTCGATATCACTACAATAATGGGGTTGTCATAAAAAACGTTTCCGGCGTTTTTTTATGACGTGCGTCACTCTTCTGGATAGTGTCGAGTGAGAATATTTCTTTTGCAGCTTAATTCGTTTATTATAGCTGAAACGTTTCAGTTGGTTGGGTGTTCGACAATCAAGCCAACAATTGCAGTTTCTGAAGTGCGAGGATTCCCCTGAGGTGGTTGCTGGATTACTCTGTCTGCCATCGTGTAAAGGATTCTGGCAGGAGAGATATGACCGTACGCATCGCTATAAATGGTTTTGGCCGCATTGGTCGTAATGTCTTACGTGCGTTATATGAGTCGGGCCGACGGGCTGAAATCTCGGTGGTGGCGATCAATGAGCTGGCGAGCGCCGAGGGCATGGCCCATCTGCTCAAATATGATTCCAGTCATGGCCGTTTCTCCTGGGATGTTCGTCAGGAGTGTGACCAATTGTACGTCGGGGATGATTGCATCCGGTTGTTGCATCAGGCTGAGATTCCGCAGCTGCCCTGGCGCGAACTGGGCGTCGACGTGGTGTTGGATTGTAGCGGTGTCTATGGCAGCCGTGGGGATGGCGAGGCTCACCTGGCGGCCGGAGCCAAGAAAGTGCTTTTTTCCCACCCCGGAACGCCCGATCTGGATGCCACGGTGGTATTTGGCGTTAACCATCAAAATTTAAAATCCGAACACCGCATCGTTTCGAATGCCTCCTGCACAACCAACTGCATTATTCCTATAATTAAGCTGCTGGACGACGCATTCAGTATTGAAAATGGAACGGTAACGACAATCCATTCATCAATGAACGATCAGCCGGTGATTGATGCGTATCACCGCGATCTGAGGCGTACTCGTGCCGCCGGTCAGTCGATTATCCCGGTGGATACCAAACTGGCCGTGGGCATCACCCGAATTTTTCCGAAATTTCTCGATCGTTTCGAAGCAATATCCGTTCGGGTTCCCACAATTAACGTGACGGCGATCGATCTGAGCGTTAGCGTGGAGAAGGCCGTAAACGTAAGTGAAATTAATGCGCTTTTTCAAAAATCAGCGCATGAGGCATTTCGTGGTATAGTTGACTACACCGAATTGCCGTTGGTTTCGGCCGATTTTAACCATGATCCGCATAGTGCCATTGTCGATGGCACGCAGACTCGGGTTAGTGGTCAGCATCTGATTAAAACGCTGGTCTGGTGCGATAATGAATGGGGGTTCGCCAACCGAATGTTGGATACAACACGGGCGATGGCGGCCTGCGGTTTCTAGTACGACGGTATTGATCGACGGTCAATATCTCGCTCAAGCAACTTTAAAAGAGAATCAACAAGAGGATTCACCATGTCTGTAATTAAGATGACCGATCTGGATCTAGCCGGCAAACGCGTACTGATCCGTTCGGATCTGAACGTGCCGGTAAAAGAAGGTAAAGTGACGTCTGATGCGCGTATCCGCGCTTCTCTGCCGACCATCGAAGCCGCCCTGAAACAGGGTGCCCGCGTGATGGTGACTTCCCACCTGGGGCGTCCGACCGAAGGAGAATACAACGAAGAGTTTTCTCTGCTGCCTGTTGTCAATTACCTGAAAGACAAACTCTCTTCCCCGGTGCGTCTGGCAAAAGATTATCTGGACGGCGTAGACGTTGCTGAAGGCGAACTGGTTGTTCTGGAAAACGTACGTTTCAACAAAGGCGAGAAGAAAGACGACGAAGTGCTGTCCAAGAAATATGCCGCGCTGTGTGATGTCTTTGTTATGGACGCATTCGGTACCGCTCACCGTGCCCAGGCTTCAACGCACGGCGTAGGTAAATTCGCGCCTATCGCCTGTGCCGGTCCGCTGCTGTCCGCCGAACTGGAAGCATTGGGCAAAGCGCTGGGCAATCCGGCTCGTCCGATGGTCGCCATCGTCGGCGGTTCTAAAGTTTCGACTAAGCTAACCGTGCTTGATTCCCTGTCTAAAATTGCCGACCAACTGATTGTGGGCGGCGGCATCGCGAATACGTTCGTTGCGGCTCAAGGTCACAATGTCGGTAAATCACTGTACGAAGCGGACCTGATCCCTGAAGCGAAAAAACTGTTGGAAACCTGCGATATCCCGGTTCCGACCGATGTTCGCGTGGCAACCGAGTTTTCTGAAACGGCTGCCGCAACCACGAAATCCGTCACTGAAATTAAAGACGATGAGCAGATTCTGGATCTGGGCGATGTTTCCGCAGAGCGCCTGGCAGACATTCTGAAAAACGCTAAAACCATTCTGTGGAATGGTCCGGTCGGCGTGTTTGAGTTCCCGAATTTCCGTAGAGGCACTGAAATTGTCGCCAAAGCGATTGCAGACAGCGCGGCATTCTCCATCGCCGGCGGTGGTGATACGCTGGCGGCGATTGACCTGTTTGGTATCGCTGACAAAATTTCCTATATTTCTACCGGCGGCGGCGCTTTCCTTGAATTCGTTGAAGGGAAGAAACTGCCTGCGGTAGTTATGCTGGAAGAACGCGCTAAACAGTAATGTTTCAGGCTGAGCGCAGTTTACTGCTTCAGCCTTGGCTGTTCCGTCAATCATGTCGGGACAGCTATCGATTTAACGATCGATTTTTCTAACCCCACGGCCAACGAAACAGGACACGTAACATGTCTAAAATTTTTGATTTCGTAAAACCTGGTGTCATCACTGGTGATGATGTTCAGAAAGTTTTTGCAGTAGCAAAAGAAAACAAATTCGCTCTGCCAGCAGTCAACTGCGTCGGTACCGACTCAATCAATGCCGTGCTTGAAGCCGCAGCTAAAGTGCGCTCGCCGGTGATTGTTCAGTTCTCTAACGGCGGTGCTGCATTTATCGCCGGTAAGGGGCTGAAATCCGACGTTCCGCAGCAGGCTGCTATCCAGGGCGCGATCTCCGGGGCGCATCATGTTCATCAGATGGCCGAATACTACGGCGTGCCGGTTATCCTGCATACCGACCACTGCGCCAAGAAACTGCTGCCGTGGCTCGACGGACTGCTGGACGCCGGTGAAAAACACTTCGCTGCACATGGCAAACCGCTGTTCTCTTCTCACATGATCGACCTGTCTGAAGAATCTCTGGAAGAAAACATCGAAATCTGTAGCAAATATCTGACTCGCATGGCGAAACTGGATATGACGCTGGAAATCGAATTGGGTTGCACCGGCGGTGAAGAAGACGGCGTGGACAACAGCCATCTGGATAACTCCGCGCTGTACACTCAGCCGGAAGACGTGGCTTACGCTTATGAAAAACTGAATGCTATCAGCCCGCGTTTCACTATTGCCGCTTCTTTCGGTAACGTCCACGGTGTTTACAAGCCAGGTAACGTGCAGCTGACGCCGAAAATCCTGCGTAACTCTCAGGACTATGTCTCTAAAAAATACAACCTGCCGCACAATAGCCTGAACTTCGTATTCCACGGCGGTTCCGGTTCTACCGCTGCTGAAATTGAAGAAGCAGTAGGCTACGGCGTTATTAAAATGAACATCGATACCGATACCCAGTGGGCAACCTGGGAAGGTATTCTGCAGTACTACAAGAAAAACGAAGGGTATCTGCAAGCCCAACTGGGCAACCCGGAAGGCGCCGACAAACCGAACAAGAAATACTACGATCCGCGTGCATGGCTGCGTGCCGCACAAGGCACCATGGTAGCTCGTTTGGAAAAAGCCTTTAAAGAACTGAACGCAATCGATGTTCTTTAACTAAGATTCTTAAAGGTCTATCGCTAAGGCTCCTACGGGGGCCTTAATTTTATACAGGTTTTGCCGCAGATTGCGGTTTTTGGTGTGAAAACGAGGCTCTGTCAGGGAGCGTAAGAATCAGGAGTTATTGTATGGAAGAACTGAACGAAGGCGTGCAGCAAGCGACCGGTTGGCTGGTTACTCATCAGGATATCTTGTTGCAGTATGCGGTTAATATCGTTGCCGCATTAGTGATCTTGGTGGTCGGGCTGATTGTCGCCCGCATAGTGTCGGGAACGATTAATAGAGTGATGGTGAGCCGCTCCATTGATAAAACGGTAGCGGATTTTTTGTGCGCTCTGGTGCGCTATGGCATTATCGCGTTTACGCTGATCGCGGTGCTGAGCCGGGTCGGCGTTCAGACGGCATCGGTGATTGCGGTACTGGGTGCGGCAGGTTTAGCTGTTGGTTTAGCCCTGCAAGGATCGCTGGCAAACTTTGCAGCGGGCGTGCTGTTGGTCATTTTTCGCCCCTTCCGTACGGGAGAGTATGTTGATTTGGGCGGTGTCGCCGGAACGGTCATCCAGGTTCAGATTTTTTCTACCACGTTGCGCACAACGGATGGCAAGATCATCGTGGTGCCGAATGGTAAAATCATCGCGGGAAATATCATCAACAGTTCGCGTGAGCCCGATCGCCGCACGGAGATTATTGTCGGCGTGGCCTATGATGCCGATATCGATGTGGTTAAAAAATTGTTGGGCGACATTGTGGCGGCCGACAAACGCATCCAGCACGATAAAGGCGTGACCATTCGTTTGAATGAGATGGCGGCGTCATCCCTCAATTTTGTGGTATGGGTATGGAGCACCAATGGCGATGCCCAGGCGGTTTACTGGGATCTGTTGGAAAGTTTCAAACGGGTGTTGGACGAAAATCGTATCGGTATCCCGTATCCGCAGATGGATGTGCATCTGTATAATGCCGACAGGCAGGAAGCTAACTAATTTCTGCTTCGGTTGATCCGGGAAGATAATTCCCGGATCGCTGTCACATTAATTGAATGAATATCCCCTTTACGGCGTGTGATGGCTTTAAAGGTGAAAATAAATCTTCTGCTCCCCTCTTTCTCATCATATTTATAAGGAACGCAGGTTTTTTTGTTCGTGTTATTCCTGATGGCGCGCTTGTCAATTTCCTGCGTTGCATATGACGCATCATCATTAGCGCTTCTAATATATAATTAGAAAGTTAAATTTCCATTAATGATAAACCCTCCATAAACTGCCGTTCATCTTAACAATCACTCTTTTAGGCAGGCAGTTATGTTGGCGGTGTATCTGCAGGGATTTATTTTCGGCGCGGCGATGATTTTGCCCTTGGGGCCACAGAACGCTTTTGTGATGAATCAAGGCATTAGGCGGCAGTACCACTTGATGATTGCATTTTTGTGTTCGTTGAGCGACGTGGTGTTGATTTGCGCAGGCGTCTTCGGCGGCAGCGCGTTGCTCAGCCAGTCTTCATTGCTGATGGGCATGATTACCTGGGGCGGCGTCGCCTTCCTGCTGTGGTATGGCTGGGGCGCATTCAAGACGGTATTCAGTAAGGATTTGGCGGTGGTTAAGGCTGAAATGATGAAGCAGAGCCGCTGGCGCATTCTTGCCACGATGCTGGCCGTCACCTGGCTTAATCCGCATGTCTATCTGGATACGTTTGTCGTGCTGGGGAGTCTGGGGAGTCAATTCGCCGGCCCGGAGCGCAGTTGGTTCGCGCTGGGGTCGGTTACGGCGTCGTTCTTATGGTTTTTTGCTTTGGCGCTGCTGGCGGCCTGGTTGTCTCCGTGGTTGAACACGCCGCGCGTGCAGCGTGCGATTAACCTGTTTGTCGGCGTGGTGATGTGGGGGATTGCATTACAGCTGGCCCGGCATGGCTGGCAATAAATTACATTGCTTTACACGGGTTTCGGAAATTCACCTATATTTTGTTGTGTCAGCAATACGTTATGTTACCCGGCATACAGAACTTACCGTCGGTACGGGAAACACAGCGACGGTAAAGCGGTCTGATGACCGTTTCAGAAAAAATATAGATAAAGGAGTCATTGTGAAGCTAAGAGCCCTGACATTAGCTGCTATGGTCGGTTTAAGCACTTTGCCGATGTTCGGTCAGGCCGCAGAATTACCGGATGGTCCGCATGTTGTGACTTCGGGAACGGCCAGCGTTGATGCGACGCCGGATATTGCGCGTTTGGCGATTGAAGTCAGCGTGTCATCCAAAGATGCCGCCGATGCGAAAAAACAGGTTGATGCCCGAGTCGCCCAGTATTTTGATTTCCTGGGTAAAAACGGCATTGAGAAAAAGGATATCAATGCGGCCAACTTACGCACTCAGCCGGAATATGATTACCTGAAAACCGGCGGGTCCGTGCTGAAAGGGTATCGTGCCGTGCGTCAGGTCGAGGTTACGCTGCGCCAGTTGGATAAGCTGAATGAGCTGCTTGATGGCGCATTGAAGTCGGGGCTGAATGAAATCCGCACCGTCGATCTGGGCGTTGCCAATCCCGATGTCTACCGTGATAAGGTGCGTCAGAAAGCCATTGAGCAGGCAACCAGTCAGGCTCAATCGCTAGCCAAGGGATTTAATACCACCCTTGGACCCATTTACAGCATTCGCTATCACGTTACCAACTATCAACCCGTACCGATGGCTCGGATGTTTAAAGCGGCTGATGTGGCGGTACAGAGCGAAGCTGCTCAGACTTACGAGCAGCAAACCATTCACTTTGACGATCAGGTCGATGTGGTATTTGAACTTCAGCGCAATCCCTGAATGAACGGCATTTAAGATTGCCGCAAAACCTGATGCCCATGCGCCAGCAGGGCATCAGTCACCTTTCTCATCATCCTGCTTTCCGGGGCGAAGCGGTGCCAGTAGAGCATCCGGCGCTGAAGCAGTCCCGGCGTCAGATCGATCAGCTCATTGCTGGCTAACTCTCGCTCAATCTGCAGATGCGGGATCATGCAGCAGGTTGTGCCTTGACGGGCCAGTTGCACGAAGGCTTCCGAAGAGTTCACGATATGGCACGGCACGCTGCCGGGCGATAAATCGAAGTTTTGCTGTAAGAATGCCTGATGCATGTCATCAAGGTGATCGAACGCGACCGCCGGCGCGCGCAGCAGCGCGGAGCGCGTCACGCCATTGGGGAAATAGCGGGCCGCAAAAGCCGGTGAGGCAACAAACAGATAGTCCAGGGCGCCCAGCTTGTCGACCAGGCAGCTTGGCAGCGGTTGCGGCTGAATACTCACGGCCCCCACCACTTCACCGCGGCGCAGTCTTTCCTGCGTCCGGGTTTCGTCTTCCACCTGCAGGTTCAGACGAATAGGCGAATCCGCCAACACCGGCTGCAACGCCGGTAGCAGCCAGGTCGCCAGACTGTCGGCGTTAACCGCCAACGACAGCAGCAGCGGAATATCACTGCTGGTTTCATTCCCTAACCATTCCTCTTCCAACAGTTCAACCTGATGCAATAACGCCAGGAGTTTCTGTCCCTGTTCGGTGGGGCGGGGCGGAATCGTTCTGACTAACAATGGCTGACCGAACAGATTTTCCAGTTGTTTAATGCGCTGGGATACGGCCGATTGCGTTATGCATAATTTCTGCGCTGCGCGTTCAAAGCCCCGCTCGCGGATTACGGCATCCAGAGCCTGCAGCGTTCGATAGTCCGGGCGTTTCATGAAAGTAAAAATCCCCTGAGTGACGTCAGTTTTTTTCACTATGCCACATTTTGCAGTTTTACCATGCAGAAATCTTATTCCCGGATTTTGGTTTATGAAACGCGCGGGCTATTTCGCGGACGTAGCCTTGCTAAGGGACTTACCCGCTGTAGCGCGCCAAGAAAAATGAGAATTGGAACCACAAAAAAAGAAAAACCGCATATATTCGCATAATAAACGGTTTTTCTTGTCATATCATTAAGCGCATGCGCGGCAGGCGCGTTGTTAGGATGCTTTTTTATCAACGCTATCTTCCAGTGTCTCCCTCAGATACACATCAATAGCCTGTGCGAGAATTCCTTTCATAGCATTGAACTGAGCCCCATTTATCATACCGTGAGATGACAACCCTTCCCACAACTTCCACGCCGCTGAATTTAATGCATTAGATAGCGGGGTTAATTGAGGGACTGTAACGACTGGCCCAAAACATTTATTGCTCATTCTCATTACCCTCATACCAGTTTTTTTTAGTTAACTCCGCTTTTGCAAGAGCATCATTTTTGGCTGCTTCAACTTGCACCACTCCAAAGCCAGAAATGTCCATATCCCCCTGAAACATAAGTCCATTATCTTCCGTAATAAAACAGAAAAGCGTACTACCCTCAATCTCATATTTAATAGTCATCCCCAGATTCTCCAAGAGTTACCATCCCAATCCAATTTATATTCGGCCCCAGCAACAGGGTAAAACGTTACGGTTGCTGTGCCATTCCCAACGGGTGGGTTTGCAACATTACCGTCTGGAACATTTAAAACAGTCGCAGAACCGTATGTTTTAAAAGTGATCGGCGCATTTCCGTAGCACTTGAGATACTGTTCGTGTCCTGCGATGATTCCTGCAGTATCTGGCAATGTAATAATTTTGGGCGTTGATGACGTTTCACTCCCTGTGTTCAATCGATACGATTTTATTGATGGAGACATTGATGCATCAGTTGTAATAACGCTGTTTAATACACCTTGTCGCATTACAGTCCCTTGAGGGTTAAATGCTGTCACGGTGTTTTCCGCATAGATTCCATCACCACCAAGCCGCCACCGCATCGAAAAGACCGTGTTTTTTGCTTGAAATTCAATACCACTAACGGCGTCACCGTTACACATAATATCCGCTAACGCTAGACCGATACCGCTATTATAAAATGCGATACCATAGTTGGTGTAATGTCGGCAGGAGATAGATTGTAACCAGCGCTCACCGGTTTTATTTGCTCCACGCAAAACCAATGCGGTGTCACCACCAGACGTCGAACCAGGCAATATTACTATATCAATGCCAACTACGCCTTGCTGCTGGCCATTTTGATTTATAATGCCAAGCTCCGCGACCACGCCTGTTTTAGCTCTTCCACCATTTCTCAAAATGAGGTTGTAATTTAGTGTCCAAAGTTTGCCCTCTGGGTCAACTTGAACTTTTTCACCTGAAGACGGCATGACGTACGCTGTTGCCGTAGCCCAATTATCCCAGCCTGTAATCAGGCCGGTTTCCTTATTTATATCTTTAATAATATTCCATTTTTTTGGTGTGGAATCCGTTACAACAATCATCCCAACTTTAGCTTTTTCTAATACATCTGGGTTGTCAGTAATAAACCCGTCATTGGTAAAGCTAACAACATTTGATAATGCCTGATATGTTTCTTCAATAGACCCGGCTATATCTCCATATGCGCCAACTTTATCAGGAGAACCATAGGACGCGAGTTGTAAATTATTTGCCACACCAGTGACCTGGCTATTCCAACGCCCTTGCTCTTCCGGGCCACCTCGAAAAGAGGTTACACAGGCATTACGACGTATACCGAAAAGTTTTTTCCCGGCATATAATCCACCACGTAGCAAGATTTCTTCATCGTCCTTCTTGAGGGCAAACATTATTTGCTCACCATCATTTTCATAACCAGCGGCGACAGGGAAAGGCAAGCCTAAATCCTTTCTGGTAGCAATGTATTTCAATACATTATATGCATTCGTTTTTTCAAACCCCGCTAGTTCCGTACCAGAACCGTCGGCAAGGTCTCCTCTAAGAGCTGCATCACCGAGCTTGTGTATGGCGTCACTTAATTGGGAAAGCGTTGTTTTATCCGGATCAATATTCGCTTTTCGTAAAACATTCAACAACTCAGCCTGAATAATATTAAACCAGTCCGCACCTGGCCAACTGATACCACCTTCCATCTCACTTTCACCGAACCAGCGCGGGCTATTGCTTTGACGAGGTTTCGGCTCTGGCATTTCGGGAACGGCGCTTTGATTGTCTAAATGCCACATAATAGCGACTCCTTAAGGTTTTTCTGGCCAAGTGATATTAGGGGCGGTAGACGTGTCAACGCGGTTTAATTCGACGCGGTACGTCTCCCACAATGGTAATGCGGTTGTTTCGCTTTCTGAGGCGATTCCGTTATTAACTGCATACGTCAGAATAGATATTTGTTCCGTGGCGGCCGTTAATAGTCTGGCCTTTTGACGTTCAGCAAGATCAACGTAATAGGCGTGTTCGCTTTCTTCATTTTTTACCCATGCGCTGCCGTCCCATTCATCAAATTGCCCAGGGACTAATAGCGTATAATCGGCGGGCAGTGGCCCCAGTTCAGAAATAACAAGCGCAGCTTTAGTTTCGGTGGAATAGGCAACCTGACCGCGCAAGTCTTTCACATAAACCCATTCGTTGCCGTCCCATTGCGTGACGAACGTGGGCTTAGCGTCTGGTGGTGCCATGAATGTATAGCCATCAGGGAGCGTGAAATAGGCATTTGGGACAAGGTTTTTATTGCCGTTTCTATCGTAATAAGCCTGGCCGGTTTTATCTTCAATTTGCGTCCATTCATCATCAACAAACAGCAATACATAGCCATCATCCGGCGCTGGCGGCGGCGTCAGAATAGCCCAATCAGGTAATGATTCCTGAATAGTGGAAATAACAAAGCCAACGCCACGAGGATTCCAGTATTGCGTACCGCGACTATCATCAACGTAATTCCATGACTCGCCATTAAATACACCAGTTTTTCCAGCAGCGGGTTCACACGGGATGTGAGTGGTATTAGCAGGTAAGCCCGTATATGGAGGGATAAAATAAAAACTATTTCCAACATAGACGCCGGTTTCATCATATGAATAAATCCATATGCTGCGTGGATCACCAGAAAATTCAAACTTATCCATTAATACAGCCTCACAATATAGTTAAACGCCCGATTTTTTACCGTGTTTTCGGTGTTACCCGTTGCCAGTATTGTGGCCAAGTGTTTATGAGCACCCAGGACAAGATTATGTATATGGGCACCGGCTGAACTTGTTGACCGATTATTCCCGTCAGTAATTGTTTCCCGATAGATGTTATCAATAGAAAAATTATCACCGGTTACACCGTACGTATGAACGTGTGCGCCGTTCTCCGTCGTCTGTTTTGTGCCCAAATCAGTGTTATCAATCTCAATGCCATGCGTGTGGCTGATTACACCATCAGCCTCATAACTCAATGGATCACGCCCTGGTGGCGTCCCTTTTATCGTGATGCCGATCATGTCTGGAATGATTAAATCGGGGTAGGCTTCCGCTAATAAAGGGTACGCCAGTCCACTGAATGATTGCCCAACCATAAACGCATACCTATTTCCATACCGGGCGGGAATGGTTGTGCGAGTCCAAGGCAAGGGAATACCGGGCATCAACATATAATCAGACGAAAAAAAACGAATTGCCTGGGCGAACTGGTCATGCTGATTTTTATCTGGGGTAATATTAGCCAATGCTAAAACATTCATCATTTCAGCTTGAATAATATTAAACCAGTCAGCGCCAGGGTAACTCGGCTGAATACCGTCACCGCCCTCGGTAAACCAACGGCGCTCGGTAAATAATACCGGGGCCGTTTGGGGCATATCGACAACGCTGGAATCATTATCCAAGTGATACATAATTAAACCTCATACTGAAAATCATAATCGTGACCACCCAGGCGATAGCGTCTTAAGAAACACTCCAGAATTTGAGCCTGATAACTAATTAACGGCGTCAGCACATTACTAATGGTTCTAAATCGAATCATCGGCATATCCGTTACCGTGACCTGCATAATGAATCGATATTTGCGTGAATAAATGGGATACATAATATTGCGCAGGCAGTGATGCGGTAATATTTCCGTTACCTGGATGGTGAATCCCAATGCATCTTTAACTGCCTGTTCAATCTGCCAGGGCGCTAATCCACCCTTACGATGATATTTTTCAACCACAACATCACGGCGGCGTTCAAAGCCATCAGGAATGGCATTACATTCCGGCAAGCCTAAATAGTCTTCCCATTCTTCCAGCATTAATTCTGTCGTTTCCGGCCGCATCTCGTTAATCAGCAAGTCGGCATTGGCTTCAGCCGCGTGTAAACGGGCGCTAAACCCCTTTAAAAGTGACGTTAAAGCGGCCGTTTGATCGCGTGGCCAGGCTTTACCGCGCGGCATCAATTGCTGAATGACGTCATGCCATTCGTCTACACTATGCGCCATGTGATCGCTCCCATCGTAATCAGCTCATAGTTTTCACTGTTCTGATTCGTCGTAAGGTCTAGCTCGTAGTCCGTCACGCCCGTAGCCGAGCCGATCGCGGTACGAATGGAAGAAAGTAGCAATGTATCTCCGGGAGAAACAGAGCGGAACAGCGCCGTTAAATTGCTTTGTGTCGCGGTGCGAGTTGACGCCGTATCCGGCACGATGCGAATTTCCATATCGACGGGCTTTAGCGTTAACGGAATTGGCCAGACTTCAATCCCGCCGGGCTTGCCCACCCAGTCTCCGGTAGCCGGATCCTGATGACGGTATAGATAGGCGAACATCGTGGTTCTGTCCGTCTCTGTCGGGATAATGTCGGGGCGCTGGTCATAAACCCATGCAAGGCCAACAGTGCTTAATCCGTGCCAGCTATCAAACGCCCAGGCGCGGCTTACGCCCGCTGTTTCAGTGGCCCAGATAACGTAATCATGCAGTGCGCCGCCCAGCGGCGGGTTGCGCTTGCGGTACAGCAAGCGGGTGAGTAGCTCGCTGATGGTTTCAATATCCGCGCCGCCGCTTACGCCTTCACTGGCCACCGTACCTTCGCTGTTAACGCCAGGAACTGGCGATATCAGCGTCAATACTTCGCCGCTGGCCAGGTTGCCGCCGGTGCCGACGTCTTCGGCCTGGACTGTTACGCGCACCTGGCCGTTCGCCGGGTCTTCAGTCGCCGTAACGTAATAAACAACGCCGTCATCCGTCTGCATTTCCGTATCAAGCGGCAAAGGGTTAGTACCGGTGAATATTACCGGCCCGGATGCATACGCCGCCGCTTTACGAATAACGCCTTCATTTCTGGCGGTATCGACAATAGTGTCGTCATCAGATTTATCAGACGGGATAATTTGATTTTTAATCCACGTTTGATGGTCATATAAATCACGTAATGCGCCGCTGAATGCCGTATTTAACGCGCGTTCAACGCCGACTATCGGCAACTGCTGATTTAATTCAATCTCTAAGTCTTGAATGCCGGTGCGAATAAGCTGGCGAGTGGTCGGGACGTTATACGCCATTGGATATCGCCTCCCAGCGTTTATTTATTTCTACCGTCAGCGCCGATTTATCCGGCCGGGTCAGCACAATACTCAGCGCCAGCCAATTCATACGCGGAATAGTGGCAATAACCGTCGCGGTACGGGCGTAGCCGTAGCTGATCAAGGGTTGCATTGAAAGGGTGGCGTAGTTTTCCGCACGCAGCCGCACGGCTTCTGTGAGCTTTTCACGCTCAATTAGCCACAGCTTTGAACCCCAGGGGAAATCACTAAAAGAATCGCCGGGCCAGCCACGCCGGTCATCAGTACCGTCGGGAATTTCGTCGCTGTCGTCAGCACGGGCATCTGTGAATAAGCAAATCAGCACTAAAGAAACAAGGCCCTCGTCAGACGAAAGGCCATTGTGTTCTATTTCAATATCGCCGCCAGCGGGCAGGTGCCAATTTACTCTGATGGTCATAACGGTGTCGTTGTTTGCGCACCTTCACCATCCAAATGAGTGTGGTCGAGGAAACTTTTTCCGCTAACCGTAATATCTTCACTGAAGTGGGTGGGGCCGGTGACATTAATCAGTGGACTCACAATGTCACAGGACTCTTCAGCAACCAGATTAACCTTTTTCCCCCTTATCTCTATGACGCCGTCTTGCTTGAGGGTAATTGTGTGGCCCTCACCGTGATACACGCAAACGTCGCACGGATCCAGCCCTTTCGGTCGACAGGTTTTATCCTCGACGGCGATGGCCACCATGCCCGAACGGCGGCCACCGATAGCCACAACAACAGCTTCAGAACCGGCTGGCGGCACGGACGACATCCCGTAATTTTGGAATCGCTCGACGTTGTCATTCGTCTCGTCTGCCAGGCTCTGAACCTGTAGGTTTTGCCGCCCCAGGCTATCAGTCACAATGCGCACCACGGCGCGGTCAACAATCAGGCGCAGACGTCGGCCGATAGCGCTTATAGAGCGGGAAAAATTGCTTTCTTTCAGTCCCATGTCATCCCCACGCTCGACTTTTTCCCTTTCTTCTTCTTGGCATTCTGGCGCGGCATATCCATTGATTCAGGCGGCACCAGCGTTAACACCGTCTGACGGCCGTTATCGCTCTCCATGAATGAAACGGTTTTAATCAGCCATGTCACGTCCATTTGTTGAATAACGTCTTTGACGGGGATCAGCCGGTTTACCTGCCACAACGCTCCGGTTGCGCCGTTCTCCCGCCAGCCCGCCACTGTGATTTCCGTTGTATTGGCTTCGCCCAGTACCGTCGCTTTGTACCACTCTCCACGTGCGCTGGCACCGCCGACGGTTAGATTGTCTTCATTCACCAGAATCTTGGGGCGGTAGCGAGTTATCTCTGAGTCGGTGACAATGACCTGGCGACCGCCAACCACTTTGACGGGCTGATCGTCCCATGTTGCGCCACCGGCAGCGGCGGAGCCTTTGACGATGTATTGACTGGCCCGTTCGCGCCAGCTAAAGCGGCCACGGGCGGCAAGGATGTTATCACCCAGCACCAGGGAAACACCGGCGCGGGTGGTTGATGCGCGGGTGATAACCAGCCGCCCCCAAGCGTCGGACGTCATCAATACGCCGCGCTGTTTGGCCAGGCGATCAAGCAGTTCGAACCCGGTTTCACCTTGTTCCAGCGTGATGCTGGTGAAGGCTTCGCCGGTGTCGGTTTCGTTGATAACCTCGATACCGTAGGGTTTGCATATGGTTGCCGCCAGTTGTTCCAGCGTCTGACCGCGCCACTGGCCGGATTTATCGACCACAGAGCTATCGACCAGATCGCCGGTTTTGTCTCGTCCCAGCACGCGCAATGAAACATTCTCGGCGTCATAGCTGGGGATAAAGTCGTCGATGTATCCGGTCATCACCCGGTCACTACCGATAGAGACATAACACACCATCCCCGGCTTAATGGAGCGCGGCGCGGCGGCAGACCAGCGAGCGGTGATAGTAAGGTCAAACTCACCGGCGATGCTGTCCAACGAGCGGTTAATCGTCATTTCCGTCCAGCCACCCCAGATTTTACCGTCAACGTTCAGGGTTAATTCTTCACTCACTATCAACTACCTCAATCACCTGTGATGGCAGGATAAACGACGGATGGCGCATACGGTTACGCGTCACAAGGGCATCGCTCCGCTCGGCATCGCCCGTTTCACGCCAGGCTAACAGCATCACCGGCGTCGTCTGCGTCGGCGATATGCGCCTTAGCTCAGGGAGTTGGACGCTACGAATACGCACGTCGTTAACCACGGCGAAACGCAGATCGCGCAGGCTACGCCACAGCTCACGCTGGCCGGATTCAACCGCATCTATCGCTTGCTCACCCAGCCGTTCGGCCAGGACGTCGCCGGCGTTTTCCGCGTCCTGGCTGGTTTCAAATGTCATGCTGGCCACGGTTTCCGCCTGTGCAACCAGGGAAGACACAATCACCATGCGCTGAAACTCATCGATATTCGTTTGCATGGCATCAGAAATTTCAATAGTCGATGACCGGGTCACGCTACTTGCAAATCCGGTTTCAACGTTGACAACTATATTTTCCGCCAGTGATTTGGTCGCTGCCTGTGATGCCCGTTCGCCGTCCCACTTATCGCGTAACTGGTCATAAACGCTCAACGCCCAGGGTGGCTCTGTGACCAGGTCTTTTATGTCGCTGATAATGCCGGTGACGTCGCGGATCAATTCGCCTGGCGCGGCGGCGATAATGCCAGCCTGGTCTTTAAAGCGGTTCAGCCTGTCCATCCATTCGTTTACCGCATCAGGGATGGAAGGCAGATTAGTGACAAAGCCGTCCAGATCATCAAGCAGCGTATCCACCATGTTGCCGACGCCATCCAGCGCGGCAAAGTAATCCCCATTGGCCAGGGCTTCCTTGACGCTGTCGGCCGCACTCAGCGCCGTGGCCGTGGTGTCTTCGGTCTGCGTGGGGAAAAGCTGTTCACCGGCTTCGAACACTTCAAACGACACATAGGCAATGCCGCCCTGTTCTGTACTGAGCTTGTGCGTGACCTTGCCGATTTGTACCTGCTGCGCCCCGAACCACGGATGCACAAGCTCGCCTGGCCCGGCCGTATTCAACGCCGCAAGCAGGCGGTCAAGCTGGGTCTGGTAATCACTTCCCAACAGGATGGCGTTAATCTGCTGCTGGGTCAGTACCGCACCGTGGTCTTCCGTCCAACCTACTTCTTTTTTCGGATAAGCGTGGGGAATGGCGCGACGGCCGCCAGTGCCTTCGACGTCAACAAAGTAAAAGGGGACGTTCCGAAATGACGCATCGCGCAGGTCTTCCCATCTAGTCGTGGCCATTAGTCTTGCTCCACATTGCGAATGCCGGTTTGCGCACTCATCGTTACGCCAGGCGTATTGATTTTTACTTTGCTGACCTGCACCCGGTCATCTTTAACCGTGACCTCGATTTCGCCCTGGAGCTGTTGTAGCTGCTGCGGAATGTAGGGATAGGTTCCCATCATGTTGGGGTGCAATGCATCCCATTGCGGGGATGACGGCGGCGCTGGCGGTGCGGTCAGCCATTTCTTAATGTCATCCCACATTGTTTTGCGGTTGCTGTTATCCTGCGCCCGTTGGATGAGTGCGGCACGTTCTTCATCAGTTTTCGGGAATGGCACCAGGGATGTGATTTCCGATGCGGTATTGATGGCCATGCCGAGTACGCCGCCCTTGTCGTACTTGCTTTTGTTACTACCTGGTAAGTCTGGGACGCCCGGCCCGCCATTCCCCATGCCGCCCACGCCCATATTGGTGACATAGACAGGCATAACACCGGATCCAAATACGTCGGCCACTCCGGCTGGAATGCCTTTTTTCCCCGGACGCAGGAAGTCATACGCGCCTTTACTGATTTGAAACGCCTTTCTTGCAACCAGCAATCCGCCCGTTGCGATGGCGACGTTCTTGCCGATCTCCAGCCAGTTCTGTACTGTTTCCTGGTCTACTGAATTAAGTGCGTCGGCCAGCTCTTGTACTGGCGCGGCAAGCTGGCTATTGGCAAATTTGTTCCATGTGGTATTCATGCTTTGCATAGCGGACGTAAAGTCTTTAGCGGCATATTCGGCATCTTTCATAATGCCTGTGCCGTCGCCAATCACTGACTGATAACGTTTCAGGTTCTCAGCGCCTTTCCCAGATGTCACGCTGCTGATTAACAGAATACTATCCTGATTAAAACCAGCGTCTAATAAGCGGGCATTTTGCTGTTCTGCGCCCCGACTACCTGACTTTTTTGCAATTTCTTGAAGCAGCGTTGGAAGGTCACGCATCTTTCCAGATTTGTCATAAACATCAACACCATTTTTTCTCAATGTCTTGACAGCTTTAGGAAGTTGCAGATCACGAATGAGATTTTCTGTAGCAGTAGCAGCAGTGTCACGATTACCGGTCGCATCAATGGCAGATTCCATAACTACACCAACGGCCTTTATCCCGGCAACACCAAGTCCACCGGCTGATGCATACAGTGAAAAGGCTCTGGCACCTTTTTCCGCTAGATCTTTTAACTCAAACGCACCTTCTTTACCCAATCGGTTCAGCGTATCCATCGATTTGATTGCGTCTTGTTCATTCTGAATTTGGAACTTTGTAAAGCTAGCAAACAGCCCCCCGATAGACTCACCCGAACCGCCCGATGCTGCGATAGATGCTGATATCGCATTACGATTTTTATACCCGTAATCAATATCGCCCGTAACCGTGCCGACTTTTTCGATAGCGTTAACCACTTCGCTATCATCGACACGGAATTTGATTGATGCATCTTGCATACCGCTCAGCATCTCGGCCATTTCTGCCTTTGTCTTTTCTGCCGCGATACCAATGCGCGTCATTCGTCGATCAATCTGGGTAAACTCGCGCAACATCGAACCGCCAGCAAATCCCGCGACCAGGCCGGTATAGCGGTTTCCCAGCATATCCAACCCGCGCCCAGCCGCCGCGCTGGTTGCCTTAACAACGGACATTGCCCGCTCATTGCGGCGGGCGAACTCAGACATATTGGCACCGTACTGGCGGGCTTTGGCGGTCAGATTGCCCGCCAGATTGATGATGATTTCAGTGTCGAGGCGCTTGGCCATGCTGCTTCCTCAGTTGTTCGGTGATGCGGAACAGTTGCCGCAACGGCAACTGTTCCAGGTATGACACACTAAAGCGTGATGAGAGGTTGACGAGAAGGTTAGTCAGCGCCGTCGCCAGCGGCATCAGTTCGCCCCCGGTTGCTGACCTCCGTCAGCAAATCATCCATGTCGCTGGCGCGTTCCGTCAGCAGATCGAGATCTTTGGGGTGAAGCTGGTAAAGCTGCTTGAGACTGAGCGGGCCGGGGATATCCCCGACAGATGCAATCTGCCGGCGCAACATTTCCAGCCCCATCATGACTTCAGAGCAATAGGCATGCGCTTTGCCGTTCTCGCCGATAACAACGCGCTCACTAGCAAGCTGGGAGTCAATCACATCCTTAGTATCCAGTTCGCGCAGTTCAACAACCATGTGCCGAGCTTCATCTGCCGTGCCTTTGCCCGTGACCAGGCCATGAATCAGCGTTACCGTAATCGTTGCCATGCTTACACCTTCACGCACTTGGCGCCGATGAATGTGACTGAGATTTGCCCGTCAGACTCGGACAACTCGCTGGGGTTTTCCGCCGCCGCGCCGGTCATCATATAGCTCAGCCCATTGTCGCCTTCGAACATCACCGTGACTTCTTCCCAACCGCTGATCTCGATAACGTCCATATCTTCAGCGGCCGCGATAGTAAGCTGCACAGACGGATTAACCCGCTTACGGGACATGCCCCACGTTTTACCCGCGCCGTTGTGCGCCGTGCGGGCATAGCCGCCAGGGTTCAGCGTGGACGTCCCTTTAGTTTTGATTTCACGGCCATTCACGCGAATGGCTGCTTCGCCTAAAATCATGCTGCCCCCTTAGAGCTTGAACTGGATCAGGCCCGCTAATACGCGGAGCTGGTTAACGATGTTCGGGTGAATGATGAAGTTCAACCGGTTGCGGTCTGCGGTATCACGCACTACGGACAACGTCTCTTTGTAGTCGTCAAAATCCTCGACTAACCCGGCAGGCTCCAGCTCCGTAAGAAAGATATCAATCAGCTCCTGCGTGCACAGTTTGGGCGTCATGACCGGCTGGCCGGGTTCTAATACGTCGAGCACGTCATCATCCGCCAGCTTGTGACGGGGATAGCGGTTAGTGAACCGGTTCTTAATGACGTAACGAATATTGCCCAGCGTTGCCGGGGACGTGATATCAAGATAAGACGTATCCGCATCGCCAAAGCTGTTCACGCGGTACGTCGTGATTTCACGCTCGATGCATACATTGCCTGACGCATCGACATAGTGCGTTGCCACCCCGTCAAACAGCAGCAGGTTGCGCTCTGTCATATCCCAGCGGACTTCTTTAGCCGGGGCCAGGATGCCAGGCAATGCCAATGTTTGAAGCGGCCGCGCCGGGTCAATCGCCAGGTAATAAGCGGCGATCCCCGCGTAAGCAGCGGCCCACAGATAAGCCGGTTGCGGAGCCTGATTGGTTCCCATTGCGGTAATCAGATAATCATTGCGGTTGCCGCCCCAGGTGCCGGTGGCGGCATGGGTGCCGCGAACGGCGGTATAGGCGATGGCTTCAATCATGCGCATCGGCCCCCAGCGGTTCAGCAATTCATCGCGCAGTGTGTTCAGGCTGGCCACATCGTTGAACGGGCAAACGATGTGGTTAATCCATTCATCGCCCAGCGCCGCCACCACCGATGACATATCCGGGGTGCCGGTGCCGCCGGTGAACGCCGTCGGCGTTACGCTCAGCCCGGCCGGGGTCTGCTCGCCCACGTAGTAATTGACGCGCACGTCCAGGTCGTTGGTCGTCTGGCCTTTCCAGTTAGCCGTGAGCACCACCGTACCGGCCGCATCAGCTTTCACGGCGGCCGTAACCGGCAATGTAACCACGGCATTGACAGCCGACACAATTGACGCAGCCACCGTATCAGCGGTATCCGCCGCGCTGACGCCAACCTGCACCGTTACGCCACACACCAACAGCGCCAGCGTACCGGCGGCGGTAGCCGGGCCCGTCACCACAATTTCAGCGCTGGCAGCATTTCCGGCCGCAAGGTCTTCAATACCCATCGCCCAGGTTTCGGTATAGCTATTGCCTTTGCGCAAGGTCTTCAGCATTTCCGCCAGCATGGATCCGCGCCCATACAGATTATCGGCCGTGCTGTCGCTTGTGATGCGGTTCTGCGTCAACGGCGCGGCGCTACCGGATGCCAGTTGCTGGCCGATCACCAGAATCTTGTGTTGCTGCGCCGGGGCGCTGTCGAGCGCCATCGAATTATCGATTTCGATATAGACCAGCGGCACCCGGATATCATTGGGAATAGAGCCTAACGCCATGGTTATTTCTCCGCCTTGGTGGATTTGGTGACCGGTACGGTGGCGACGTCAGTGACTTCAAGGTCGCCTTCGGCGATGCGCCGCAACCAATAGGATGACAGCGGTAAATCTTCGCCGTCGTCTTTTAAGTATGTGCCGTCGGGCTTGCGTACCTTGACGCTGCCCTTGGGCTTAAGGTGTTTGGTCTTCATTGTTTTCCTGTCCTCTTACGGGGATCACGGCTTCAATTACAGGGACGCCGCCGCGTGGCGTGGCTGTCATCCCCAGTCTGAGGAAATCAGGCAATTCGCTGATATCCGTTTCTTCATCGAGTTTGAATTCCTGGCTCCACATCACCGCCCACATCGTCAGCCCCAGGTTATCCAGGGAACCGCTGTAGATGTTGTCCGCTGATAACGTGTCGGCCTTGCGCTCCGCGCCTATCTCTTTGGCTGCCAGCGGGTTGGCAATACGTTTAGCCAACCGCGCCACCATCACTTCAGCGCGGAGATCACGGCCATAGCCCCAGTAGTCGGTGGCCATTACATACGCGCACCAGGTCACCGTCCCAACCACGCCACCCGCTTGATGTTGGATGTCACGGACGCGCAGGGCCGCGATGCGGATACAGCCATTTTTATCGGACAGATGACGCTTAACCTCGTCCGGGGTATTGAACTGACCGATATGGCGCTCAACCATTGGAACCTGGTCGGCAGCGGTTCCTTGCAAAACCGGTTGCAGCCAGGCAACAATCCGTTCAGCGGCGGATATCGTGCTGCCCAGCGTGACCAGGCTAGGACGTTCACTCACGGCAATACCTCTTTCCAAAAGTCACCAATGACGTGCAACAGCTCTTCGCTATTGCTGTTTGACAGGCCCAGCCATTCACGCTGGGGGATGCTCATCATGCGGCTATGCGCTTTCACGCTTTGCCAAACCGGGTGTTTGAGTACCCGGCCGAACGCCTTTTTAATCAAGCGCTGATGCGCACTAATCGCCACGTTACCGCTGTACCCGTCTTGATGGACGCCCGCGTATCCCAGCGGGGAACCGACGCGCACTTGATTGCGTTCAACAACAAAGGTGACGCTGTCCAGCAAGTCACCATTGCCTTGCAACAAGCTCTGGTTGCCGTGTCGGGTCTTTGCATAGCCTTCCGACCAGTCTTGCCATGCTGTACCGGCTGGCGATTCTTTCTCATCGGTAATGCGGCGACGGGTCTGTGACTCAGCAATGGCACCGATGCTTTCCAGCAGTTCGGCGCGGAGGCTGCTATCTGCCAACTTCTCCATTGCCTGACGGATCTGCGCGAGCTTTTCCGCCCCCATCACTTCGACCTGGATCCCCATTACAAGACGCCTTTGAGGTTGTTACGGGTGAACAAGCGCGGGTTTTCGCCGGTCATGAACACTTTGCCGCTTTCCCCCTCGGTAGGCTGTTCCAGCGTCGGCAGGCCGATATCACGCTGGCCGCTGGCGATTTCCTTCAACGTCTTGATGGCATCTTCATAGCGCTTGCGCACCAGTTCAGTGGCAACGTTGTCGCGGTCAGCCAGCCAATAAAAGGCGATTGATACCGCCACCCGGTTCAGAATGCGGGGAACCGTGGTCTCCAGCGGCAGCTTGTACCGGCGCGACAGCAACGAATTGATTTCCTCGTCGGTGTCTTCCAGCGCCTGAGCAATTGCGGCTTCATCCAGTTCATTGGTTTCCCTGTTGATCGCCACGTTCCAGACGTAGGAACCATCGGCAACCAGCAAATCCTCACGGGTGGCGTAGCTCATTATTCCCCCTGGCTTTCAGCCGTGACGGTCTGTATCACCGTCACACGCAATTGCGGTTCAGCTTTCAGCCGTTCGGCAATAGCCGCACTGATGAACGGCTGAATCGGCGTACCGTCATCCGCCTCGCTTTCGGCGTTGTCGCCGTCCGGGTCATCACTGACGAACACATGCACGCCATCGAACGGCCAGAAGCGGCCGCAACGATAGAAGCCGTTCTTTGATTTGGCTTGTACCAACAATGCTTCTACATCCATTGCGGCGGCGTCAGAGGCAGACAGTACCGCGTCGGCTACTGGTTGATTACCTGGGATGACGGGTTGTGAACCCACCGGGATGTAATGCCCTGGTAATACGATTCCCGGTTCATGTCCGTCACCGTTGCTTTCAGTAAGCGGTGCCACTTCCGGCGATGGAACCGGGACAGTGCTATCCGTAGCCTTTTGCTGGCTCGCTGTCTTTGTTTTCGCTCCACTCATTTTCCATCCTCTTTAAAGGGGCGTTACAGCGGGTTTAACCCCGCTGTAAACCGGGGTTACTGGTTATGCCGGGGTGACAACGAACGGGCTGTTTACGATTTCCACATCCTTGTAATAGATGTTTGAATCCCCGCCATCGACCAGCATAGCGTCAATTATTTTCTTGGCGGCGGCGCGGTTTTGGCGGCCCACGACAAGCGTAGTCGGGTTGATACCCAGCGGCTCACCATCGTCGCGCTTCATACCCTGGAGGAGAACAACGGCCTTTTCGTAGTTCGCTACCGTCAGCGGCGCACGGGAGCCAACGGCGGTTTGCCAAAAGCCGAAACCGACATTGCAACGGCCATCGACGCCATACACGAACTCGTTATTCAAAACAGTGTGGGGATTGTCTAAATCATCCAGTGCGACGAACTTAAACGGACGACGGTTCTGATACAGGATCGGTTTCAGAACCTGCGATTCATCAATTAAGAACCACGGCTCACCGGTATCCGTTGTAATGTCGCCCACGACATTACTGTATGTACTGCCCGCCATGGGATGGTCAGTGTCAAAGAAGTTTTGCCCATCAAAGCAAAGCGAATTGAACCCATTAGACAGCAGCTTAAATGACAGCGTATCCGGGAAAACGCCGACTTTGCGGCCGTATCCCTGCGATACAATGCTGTATTGCCCGATTTGATCATCTTCAATATTTTCCCGCTTCACGCGGATGGAACTTTCCCATGTACGGTTGGTGATGGTGTAACCCTGTTGGCTCAACACTGCGAGCTGGCGTTCGCCGATCCATTCTTTGATTTCTGGCAAGTCGGACAGCCAACCATATGTATTAGATGCTGAACTGCTCGGCACTTCGGTAGCGATGCGTAGGTATTGCGGCTTGACGCCTGCCAACCCGGCGGTAAAGGCGGCACTCAGCGATGTAGTTAGCGCGTGTAAAATCTCGGCGGATGGAGTCGGCATTATTGCTGTTCCTCTTGGTTAGCTTTTGCGGCCAGGAATTGTTCTTTGCTGATGCCCATAGCGCGGCAGGTCGCCAGCTCCACGTCGGTCAGTTCCTGATTTGTTTTGGTCGGATTCGGCTTTTTGGCCTGGTCGCCACTGGCAATCACCGGCGCAACTTTGACGAACTCGGTAAACTGCTTGCGGCCTTCTTCGCTGCGGCACGTTGCCAAGTACATCTCTTTGTTGGCCGGGGCCACTTTCCCTTCCTTGATCGCCAAATCCACCAGGGCTTCGGCTTCATTTTCAGCCTGCGCCTTCAGCTTGCCTTCGGCTTCCGTCGCCCGGTTCAACGCCAGTTGATGCGTCTCCACAGGAATGAACTTGGTCAAATCAGGATTTTCGGCACGGTTCAGCGCCACCTGTTCACTGGTTTTGATTTGCTGGATGGCTTTCACAGCGTCATCAACTGACGCGGTGGCAGACAGTCCCAGCACTGTCACAAGCTGGACAGGGATGGTCATATCGGTGTTCTCCGAGTTAAGGGCTGGTAAATCCAGGTTGGGTTTGTTGGTTAGTCCGACGCTGGACAGGCTGGTCACCTGGCCGTCGGCGGTAAAGTAAAAAGCGGGGCTGTAATACAGGTAATTTTTGCCACGAATAAGGGCTTCGCCGTCGTTATTCCATTCGATGCGGGCATCAATAGAACCGTCATCCCGCAAGCGCAGTGTGTCAATCCAGCCAACTGCCGGGGCATCATCACCCTTTGGGCCTTTCAGTTCGGTTGCGTGCTCCTTATCTATCGGTAATTTCGGATAGACGAAAGACGCATCGATCACATTAGCGGGGTTGCTGTTCACCCACGAACGGCCATCACGGCCGGTGAATTGACCAGCGGGAATGACGGGGAGCCATTCAGGAAGTTTGTCGTTATCAAACCGTGGCAATTCAAAGCACAGGGCCAACAGTTCAAGCTGGGGGTTCATGGTGTCGTCCGTAATCAGGAATACTGACGGACAGTGTGCGATGTGAGGGTAAGAAAGGCGGATTAACCGCCTTCACTCTAACTGGGGGGAGGAACCGCGTTTAAACCATGTTTAAAAACGCACAGAAACGTTTAACAAAATTTCCATGCGCCATCGTATCACAGACGACGATAACGTCACCACGGCGGTTTTATGGAGACTAACAGATAAGGTTATTGGTCGGCATCGAATGCCTGTTGCTTGGCATTGAGCTGGCGCTCAAGCGCGGCCTGGCGATTGATGCCGGGGTTATAGTTCCAGCCTGGATCGATGCCTTCAGGAATTAGCTCTTCTTCACCCGTGCGCTTATTCAGCCACTTCACATTTTTAACCGGCGGTGCCTGTGTCTTCAGCGGCACTTTAGTCCGCGTGACCTGACCTGTCGGCTGGCCGTCTTCATACACCGGGGCGGTGGCCGTGACGCCGTTCTTCACCATTTCGTCATACTCGTATTTGCTGACCTGGCGCAGACTGCATTTACATCCCCATCCGTTTGGGCAGGAATGCGTCAGCCAAAACGGATGTTCTACAGGTAAGCAAGTGTTTGCCCATTTAAGATGATCAACGCGGTGTTCACGTGACGGCCCCAGCGTATACAACAAATACGGCATGGCGCGTTTGGTTCGCTCGATGCGTTGCCATTGGCCAGCGGCGCGGGCGGTACGCATATTGGTGTCGTAGATAGTACGCAAACGCTGGTCGCTGCCGAGCTGTACCAGCTTGTTTTCCCCCGTTAACGGGTCAACCATTTCGCGCACACCCCACCAACCGCGTTTCACCAGTTGCGGCTCTAGCGCTTTCTGGAACTCCCTGAAGGTCTGGCCTTCTTCCAGTGCCTTGGTAAGCATCTCTTTTACGTCGTTAAGCAAATCAAGATTGGTCATCTTGGCAACGGTAAAGGCGGCGCTATGCTCTTCGAGCCAAACGTCGCGATAGTCAAAGCCTGGCTTCAGCTTTTTGGCTTTAAACCAGGCCAGAGACTCTTTTGGGATGATGTCGGGGATTTTATCAGACATGCTTCCTACCGTAATAATAGCCATGGACTTGAGCAAAATACGTATGATGTTTCACCGGCCAGTATTCAGGCCGATGGAAATCAAGCCGCTCACGGCGTACATATTTAGTTCGCATCGGCGGTATCCTTTATCGTCTCGCTAATCCAACTCAGCCCATCGACTTTTTTGAACTGCCGGATAAGGCTGGCAGAACTGGAAAAGTATGGAACCCGGTAAGACATAGATTCATGCAGCGATGGGAAGTTTTTCTTAGCGCTCCGTTTACCGAATCGCTTTTCAATCTCTGCAACACGCTTTGGTGAATAATAGCGTTTCTTCTTCTCGCACCAGAAAAGTTTGGTCATAGGGTTGTAACTATCGCTTTTTTCTAAACCCCAGCCGCCGCGAATTATGCCGTCAAAATAAATGGATAAGACTGTACGGCTTTCACCGTGCCGCTCACGCGTGACAGTAATCACCGTATCATGGTACTTGAACTGAACGCGGCAGAAGTAACCCTGTAATTCCTCTGCTATCAGCGCCCATTGTTCTTTAGTGATATCTGACATCATCCTTCCTCATTCGGTTGGTGATCGCGCAGCCGGGCGACGTATAGCGCTTTTGTTCGACCAGATGATCCACACGCAGTGCAAATCACGGTTGAATATTCGCTGGGAGTATAGTGATACCCGTTAAATGCGGAATGATTGCAGTAGCGCTGCGACACAAACCATTGACGTTCTTCTACCGGCTTCTTACGTTCGGCACATTTACATCTGAAAGATACAGACATCATTCCCCCTGCTGTGTATCAAGCTGAGCGCGGGCCTGCCATACATGCCAGAAGATGGCCTTAAAAAACGCCTCACTTTCATCACTGGCGGCCGAGCTTTTGTCCGGGGAATAGTCCGATGCAAACCACAGTTCAAACGCTTCTTGCTCGTTGATTGGGGATAGTGCGGGACAGTCTTTCTTTGTCTTCACATCCAAAAGTGCTTTTGCTAACTGATGAATTATGTGATTTTCAGGCCACATAACCATTAAACGGGGCAAATGATCAGGATCATTTGCTAACGTAGCCATACGCTTTTTAGTCGAACTCAACATGATTATTCCCCATCAACCGGCGTAAAGGTTTTGCATCCACAGTTCGGACAGCATTTGTCCGTCCATTTGCCGCGTGGGTTCCACTTATCGACCAGTTCGGCCTTATTCAAAACTTTGCGACAACGACGGCATTTAATCTTTTCAGGCATCACTAACATCCCCCAATCCACGCGCCTGGAAACACAGCCGCGCCAGTTGATCAACAAATTCACCGGCGTCCAGGCTGTCTTGCAGCTCCGGCAACCGGGCCAAAAACGATTCATAGCTATCCACTTCATTGGCCAGCGCTAACACAGGATTGGTAAACGCCGTACCGACGCGTTGCCAGTCGCTGATAGCCTCGCCGGTAAGCTGGTCGATATCGTCCGGGGGCGATGTGCGATTGAGCGCGATTTGCTCCCGGTTCATCGCGGGCAACATGGCATAGCTACCCGATTGAGCATTAACCGGCAGCAGAATTTCCGCGCCTTCTTCCGGCTCGGCCAGGCCGAACTTGTCGCGCAGTTCGGACATCTGCACTTTCATGCCCCTGTCAATCAACGGGATCAGCGACTCGACCAGCGCCTTCAGGTCTTCAGGTTCATTGATGCGTAAACAAACGCGCGGATAGTTTTCCTGCACGCCGTAGTTGAGCATGACGAACGGGCGGATCAGGAACTCATTCAGCGTGTTCTCAAGCTGCCGCGCATCCCATTTTGCAATGTCCATGCGAACCTGGTTATGTACGTTCGCCTGGCTCTGGCTGCTGCCGTCGTCCGTTGTCATAGTCTGGCCAAGCACTGCTTTACTGGTCTGTGCATCGCACCATTCCGCCATACCTTCGAAAAGATCGCCGCCGCCCTGGCGGCTGGCGGTTTCTTTCATGTCAATCAGCATTGATTGCGGGATGGCACAACCGGCATCGCTCGCAAGGGACGCAATCGCATCAATCAGGGTCTGGATATCTTGCGGGCTGGCATTCGGCCCATATTTGCCGATGACGATCGGCAGACCGAATTTTTCACCGAACGCCCACCAATCTCGAACAGTAAAGGATTTCAGCATGTACATAACGGCGACCAGCCGCGCCAGGCCGTTACGCAACGGCAAGCCGGATTTCAGACGGGGTTGGTGAATGATGTACTTGTAAGCGGCCAGCGGTTCGCCGTTAAACGGTTCCGCTTCGGTTAACACATGCACCTTGCGCAACGTGTCGGCGTCCATTTTGAGGAAGCGCGGATCAACCCATGAGTAGTCTCGCGGCATCCAGGGAATCGTTGACGTGTCCCACAATATTTCCGCGACGGCGATACCTTTTCCCAGACCATCAAGCAGGTCAAACAACAGCTCGGGGATTTGCGGCCGTTCCATCATGACGCGTACCGCATCCGCCAGTTTGATGTCGTTTTCATCATCGGATGCAGCTTCTACCGTCGGGACGATCCCGGCGACGGTCAGCTTCCGGGTACGCAGAACGCTGGAATAATGGAGATCACGCTCTTCCATCTCTTCGGCCAGGATAAAGTAGTCTAGCGGACTACCATCAGCGGCATTACGCAACACCCCGGCAAGGCGGCGCGGGGTAAGGGTACTGGCGACGCTGATACCGGCATTTGCCCGACGAATGCCCGTAGAACGGGCGCGGGTCTGCTCTTGCTGCAATGCCTCTTTGCTGACCTGAACCGGTTCCCCGGTATCGGGGTGGAGCAACTTACGGATTGCTCCTGTGACTTTATTTAACATTACAACAGCCCTCGTTGATTCTTCAGCCCACGGGTGATCCGCATCTGGCGGCGTTCTTCTCGCTCGTCCGGCCGTTCGGGTTTATTTAAGCGATGCAGCTCGTAGCGGCGGCAATCTTCTTTGCTGGCCAGGAATGCCAGAAAGATGGCATAGGCGCTGTCGCCATGACGTTTATGGCCATCGCTCCCTTTGTTCTCTTTGTCGTCAATGCCCGGTACGCCGCGCAACACGACAATCTGGCCCAGGTCGTTAATGACGTCCTCATGCTTTGGCACCACCAGTTCATCGTCTTCAAATGCGGCTTTGAAGCGCGGCATGTTCTCCCGATAGTGGGCGACGGATGGCATCACCACTTCGACTTCATTGCCGTAGCGTTCGGCGGCTTGCTCTGCCAGATAGTTACCGTTTCCCCGGCCATCAAGTTTGATACCATCGCGGCGCGGCAGACGGTCACAGATGAAGTACAGCGCCTGTTCCTGCTGCTTGTATGGCACGTTGGCCAGTTCGACCAGGAACGGCACCGTGCGGGTAGTGTCATCGTTGACGGTAATGGGCGCGAATACGGTAAGGTGGCCGCTGCGGGCAAAGTCTTCACCCAATGCATGGCGCAGGGTGACGGGTAGCTGATTGAGCACGGTCAATACGGTTTGCTCTAACCACTCTTGCATATCCAGTGCGCGGAGTGATTCAGGGAGTTCGTTGTATTCCGTTGTGCCGGTAAAGCGCAGAACGGGGCCTGTGCCACGGGCTGCACGCTCCCGGATGGAACGCGGTAAATATGTGCCCCCGCCGTTCTTCGGTACGCAGTAATATTCCTCCAGGGCATCTTCCTGGGTAGCGGTATCGCGCAGCAAATCGGCTTTCCACTGCTCTTCCGCTTCCTGGCTCCACTCCCATTTCCTCACCTGGCAAATGCGCTTATACAGACCATCGTTACACGCATCATCGAGGGTGATTGTATGAACGGAATAGCGTTTCTTCCCTGCTAGACTGTCCTGGATCAACTCGTTGAACAGGTTTTCAACGCCATTGTGTGTGCTGATAATCCGAACTTTCGCCCCCCACATCGTCAGCGCCAGAGCGGCTTTAAGCACTTCGGCCAGACGCTCATGGAATGCGGCTTCATCAATCGTGACGTTGCCCTGCATACCACGCAAGTTACTGGGGTTACTTGATAGCGCCTGGACTTTAAAACCGCTGGCAAAGTAGATGACAAAGGTCAGTATGTCCTTACCATCGTCAACCAGGACTTCTTCACAGACGTCTTCGGCCGCCAGGTCATAGGCTTTGGCCCACATTGCCGCCGCGTCAATAAACTCGCGGGCCATCTCTTTATTTGAGCCGACATAGAAGTGGTTAGTGCCGCCCGCCGACTTTGCTTTAGCGGCGGTCAATGACGCATCGGCGGCTTCTGCCCAGGTGAGACCTGTCCGGCGTGATTTTTGGGCAATCTTGAGCGGCGACTCGTCGGCAATCCATCGGCGTTGATAACCGAGGAGGACTTCATTTTCATTGAAGTCCTCCCCGCCGATAATGCCGCTGGCAACGGCGTTTAAACTGGCTAGTAGCATCAGGCAATCCCCAATATCTGTTTCTTGATGTCGGCGACTTTGTCAGCCGATAGCCCTGCTTGCGAGACGATTTTCTCTGTCTGCGCCGCCGCTTCTTCCGCGAACGCCTGGCGGATCTCTTTTTCTCGCTTATGGCTGGCCATCGCTGCCGCCTCAAGGCGTTGAGCGACAAGCGCCAATTGTCCCAAGGCTTTTGGTTCAACGGCTTTCTTGCCTTCTTCTGACTCTTCGGCGAGGGTCATAGACGTCTCAAACGCCAGCGTCTTCACAAACTCCATCAACAATTTACCGACGTCGGTGGTCGGTGACGTTCCCAGCCGAGCAACCCACACATCGGCCATTTCCCGCGATGCCCGGATGCGTGAACCAATCTTTTCCATCCTGCTGGCGTACCGATTGAGGCCCGTGCGGCTCAGTTGCATATCGTCCGGCAGGTTGTGTTCGTCAATCAGTTCGTTAATGGCCTCGCGGATCTGCTCTTGAGTAAATTGTTTATCACGCAGCATCTGATGCAACGCATCACGAATACCGGGCGGCAACAAATCAATCTTTGAAGGACGGCCACGGGTCGGGCGTTCATCAGCCATAATTAACCCCGCGCCCGTGGTTTCTTAACGCCTGGCACCACGGCCAGGCCGCGAGCCACATCGTCACCGCGCCCAGTTATTGCAGCGACAAAGCAACCGGCCACGTCCTCCAGGTCGATAAGCCCTTGCTCTGACAACCAGCTCAAATGGGTACGCACCGCATCACGGGAAACGCGATGGCCGTATGCCAGCAGGCAGGTTTGCAGCACGGATTCGTTGGCGCTATCGCCCGCATCAAGCAGTGAGCGCAAGATAACTAACCGCTGATCGCTATCCAGAATTTCACGCATGGCCATGGCCTCACTTATCCTTTAATTCATTTTCAAGTAACAAATCGCTAATCCGTTGAACCTGCGCCAACTTTGGGGCCAGTGCTTTCAAATCACCCCGCAAGTTGCTCATTTCCAACTGAAGCGCATGAAGCTCTTTTTGATTCGGCATTGATGCAATAACGGTTTCCATTGCTGTTACCCGCGATTTCAGCGTGTCAACTTCCTCACGCTTCACATAAGTCTTTGCCAAAAGAATCATGACCAGGTTTACCCCGGTCATCACCAGCGCCCAAATGATGCCCCAATACTCTTTAATGACTTGCCAGTCCACGCTGAGCCTCCCGCAATTCTCTGATTTCCTGACACGTCACACAGCAAACGGCATCGGGGTGCGCGGCCAGACGTTGGGCGGGAATGTCATCTCCACAGTCATTACAAAAGCCGTATTCAATCGGGGCTTCTTTAATACGGTTTAAATGGGCATTTAACACCCGTTCCCGTTCATCAATTTCCAGCGAACTGGCGCGATCAAAATCATCCATTGCTCAGCGGCACCTTGTGTTTGCTGGATTTGCTATAACGGGCAAAACCGTCAAGCGTTCTGAATCCCAGATATCCCAGGGCCGGGGTACACAGCATCAGCGCGATATCCCAGTCCGGTGCGGGCATTGTCATTACATGCCCGGTGGCTGTGAAAATGGCGGCAATCTGCTGGCCGATGCTCATCATCAGCACATAGCCAATAGAGCTATACAGCGAGAGCCGGGCCATTTTGGGGCGCGTCTGGCGAACATACTCATCCGTCGCGTTATCCCCGTTTCTGATGGTTTCCTGCTGTTCGTGCTGCGCAGCCTGCTGGTCGGCCAACGTGGCCTTTTCCCGTTCGAGCTGGATTTGCTGCAACTGAACTTTCAGGGACTCAAGTTGAACCAGTTGATCCGGGGGAAGATTCGCCAGCGCGTTTTCTAACACGCGCTGTTGGTCTTGCGGATTAACGGCGCTGTTAACGCTCTCAACGATACCGGCAACCGAATCGGCTGTTTTAGCCGCATCGCTGCCGAACCAGCCGCCGACAGTTCGCAGAACGGACGGGCCAGCTTTCAGCAACACACCGGCGATAGATGAAATGGTTATCGGATCCATGGAACTCCCCACACGGTTGCCGTTCTATGTAAAACCAGGCAGGTAAAACCCGCGACCAGGAAAAATAAGGAGCCGTATTCGACACCGACATAAGCCAGGCACAAAAGCCAGGCGGCGCAGAATGTACCGCAACCGATGACGCCCAGGGCGATTTGATACATGAATATGAACGGCTCTTTATCCGGTAAAAGAGCCGGGTGGCCGCGATGATCAAAAAGGATGATTGAGCCGATAAAACAAAGGGTGGTTATCAAACCGCCCGCCAGCCCGTACATGATGATGCCGCTCACCGCGACAGCAATCACTAATGCTGAACAGGCGGCCCAAAACCATTTGCTACTGAATATTTTTTTGACGCTCACGTTGTATTTCCTTGTAACGCTGACATTGAAAAACAATGTCGCGTAGGTCTACAGAGTTCCAACCTTTCATGTAATAACTGGCATGGGTGCCGTCACAGCCCCGGTAATCCGTTGGTTCTGGCTTCGGGCCGTTGGCCATGCGGTGAAGCACCTCGCGGGTGAGGCGATCACGACGGCCACGGCGCATAGACGACTCCCAGCCCTTACCCATGATTAGGCTCGCGCTACCGACGCAGAGCCGCCGACAACCTCCCAAGCGGCATTGGTGACGCTATCGAGGCGGTTGTACCAGCCGTTGAGGTATTTACCCTGGGAGGAATTCGACTTGATGATGTCCGCGTAATAACGCGCACGGCGTAACAGATAGCGGGTCAGCAACCATTCCGGATCGGCACTGATGACCGCCGCTTTGGTCTTCGGGCCGACGATGCCGTCCGCTGTCACGCCAGCGGCGTCTTGCAACAATTGCAGCGCCTTTTTAACGCCATGCTGCACGGCGGAATCAAAGACGATCAAGGAAATGCCATCCGGCCATTCATTGCAGTACGCCGGATACCAGTAGTCGCGGTAGTAAATCTGGCTGGCTTGTTCGAGGGTTAAATCTTTAATACGGACGTCGGGCTTTTTATCGCCGTCAATGTCCGTCATGCCGTCGGCCACACCGTCGCGCAGGTCGGAAACGCCGAATTTGGTTTCGCCGCCTTTATCAGTAGGGTCATTGACATAACCGCCTTCTTTGCCAAGTACAAAAGTAAC
Organism: Brenneria goodwinii; assembly: GCF_002291445.1. Taxonomy (NCBI): domain Bacteria; kingdom Pseudomonadati; phylum Pseudomonadota; class Gammaproteobacteria; order Enterobacterales; family Pectobacteriaceae; genus Brenneria; species Brenneria goodwinii. The sequence continues at coordinate 5,091,059 of NZ_CP014137.1, forward strand.
GGCGTGGGTGAAGGCGGGAGAGGGAAGAAATTGGCTCACTGTTGCACCTCTGAGACACTCGCTGGATAAAAAAATCAGTAGTGTTCATAGTGCGGCAGGCATAAAAAAAGCCGGATTAACCGGCTTCATTGGAAATGGGTGTTTAAACCTTTTTGGCGGAACAGGTTGTTAACATGACTACTCGGTAAATGCTAACCTTCCAGCCATCAATAACCTTTTCAAATTTTTCGTTATGAACCTTATCAAGATTACTTTCACGCATAAAATTGAATGGGTCATCTTTAGCATCTACTGGATCTGAATCATCATCCCATGATACTGGTTCATCATTTTGGGGTTTCGGGTGTATCAATTCAGATATAACTAATAAGCACACGTCCGTAGTGATTCGGCTAAACTCATCACTGTCCGGGTATTTAGGCCCAGATACATATTGCATCTTGATGTTAACTTCATTATCCCTTACAGACGTTTTTATATGTCGATAAACACCGATAAACCCATCATTTTCAGCAAAGGCTGTATCGCCTTTATTATACCAGTCAACAGAATCTACTCGCGCGTATCGTTCCAACAATGCTTTAGCATCTTCTTTGACGGACGGGGGAGCGGCCAAGGCTGAAAACGATACGAAAAGCAATAGCCCAAGAAGTATTTTCCGCATTTTATATCCTTAAAAAAGTGGCATCTGGTGTTTGCGATGCTCAAGTTTTCGCATCCGTTTGATAGCTTTATACACCGTTTTATAGGTAACTTGGTAGCGTTCAACCAGTTCCGGCACATTGTGGCCGTCAAAATCCCGCCAGATTTTCATATCTCTAACCAGGAATTCAAGCACCTGGCCGCGCGGAAAATAGACTTGCATACCGCCGATCTGCTTGCTAATGGCAACCACAAGTTCCAGCGAGTAGCGCGGGTCACAACCCAGCCGTTCCAGTTCAAGGCGCAGCAACGCATTCAGTTCAGCCAGCAATGTCGGGAAACGGGAGCGTTCGCCGTCATCTTCATCAAGATGATCGAGAATACTATCATCCTGTTTATCATCAAACATATCCAGATTATCCGCCATTTTTAGCGCCTCCGTTACGTTCCAGCCACTCTATGCCGCCCGGCAGTTTCGCAACATCCTGGCCAAGGCTATGCATATGCGATAAGTAATCATCCCGGCTTTTTTCCTGGTCTATAACTCGACTGTTCGCATCCTTCTCCCGTGCCGCGACATTGCTGCCCTGGGCAAACAATTGTTCTGACGTGCGATAGACCTCACGTAAATAACTGTGATTGCTGAGCGGTTTTCTGTCCCCGTTGTTGCGCTTGGCCCGGATCCGTTCGACGGTTTCGCTCAATGCGTGGGTCAGTACGCGGCCGGGCTGGTGTTGTTCCAGCACTTCATTAACCAGCTTTACGGCGCGAGAGTTAGACAAGTTCGACTTCTCCGGGCGGAACAGACCGATATACGCCACCATGGCTTTGGCCGCGCCGCCGGGTAATTTAGTTAATACGGTTAGCAGATCCCGCGCGGCATCATCTTCCAGAATGGCGTCAAGATGCAGATCGGAATGGCAAACAGGGCAACGTGCAATTTTCATCGGCGAGCCTCATACAAATTCACAATAACGCTGTAGTCCCGCGATGCTTTACCGTTACTCGGATTAATAACAAAACCTAACCGATCAAGAAGCATGGATTTAAGCATCAACCGTATATGCCATTGCTTGATTGATTCGAGAACGCGGGTAGCTAACGATGGATTCAGCCAACCCAATTCATCAACACCGTGGCCGTTATTTAACGATGCTGTCATACGTTTTACATAAGCATTAAGCGCCGCATCATCGCCATTTTTAACAAAACCGTGCCGGTGCATGGTGATCCAGATGGCGCGGATTTTCGCTATTTCAGCCGTTTTAACTTTCGCTGGCGTCTTTTTAAAACTGCGTTTAAACCCTTTTTCACGCAACGCGGAATAAACACTTTCTAATTCCTTGTGGTTCATTTCGCTGCAACTTGTTTTACCATTGGCAATATTGGCTAACAACGCCCGGTAAGTTTCATCGTCAATTTTCAGCGTTCCTTTTGCGACGTGAATCAGCCTGATTAATTGCGGCTTATCCATAGTTCACCTCGTAATACATTGATTTTGGCGTAAGCCGATACCGACGGGTTTACGCCATATAAATCAGAATGAATATATTGGGTTAATTAATCTGTCGGTTTTAGTGAAGACAATTTCACAAAAAAAGGAGCCAGACTAATTTCCACAATTGCCCCGGACTTTTCAAAATCCCGCGCAACATCTTTGGTTCTTACTACCTTACCGCCCAATTCAGCCGGGCCGATAAGATAGATAAAACGCGAACCGATAGAATATTTCCGGTTAAACTCTTTTGCGTTCATCGTCACACCTTCGCAATATCGAGGTTGATTTGCTGATACTGACCATCCTGTTTGCGCTCATAAATGCGCAGGTACTGGCTGGTGCCGGACACCTGGATAGAGTCAGCGATAGCAGACATAGCGGATTGCCATTCTGGATCGTCGATATCAATCTGGCGCAAGCTAAGCACCTGATTAACATCAATCCGACCTTGTTTGTTCACGCGGAAAGCATGGTTGATGATCGCTTTTATTTTAGGGTCGGCATCGGCTCCCCAGCGAATAACCAAATCATCCAGAATCTTTTTTGCTGCCTGGATGCGCTCATCAAAAACACGATGATCGCCAACCGCGCGGCGCACCTGATAATGGCCGTCAAAGCTGCTCAACAGCACGTTCCCTTTAGCTCCGCCGTATTCAACGCCGTACTCACTGGCAGACAGATCAACAAAGTCGGCGATTTCGGCCATGGACTCAATCTTGAATTCAGCCATTGCCTTACGCTGTTCCTTCGCCTTATTAACGATATTCAGCACAACGTCGTCACGCAGCTTATCGATGGGCTTGATTAAGTCCTCCGGCACCAGATGGCCAAGGGAATTCAGGCGGTAGCCTGCCGGTATAGTTTCTTTATTCATGGTCGTTTCCTCTGGAGACAATACGGTCATACGTTTCTTTTACGCGGCTGGTAAAACGGATTAAGGCATCACAGGCTTCATGCTGGCTATCTGATTCTGGAATGCCTGGAACAAGCAAATCGTCATTGACACGAGAATGACGCGCAATCACATCAATAGCTTCACGCACAGCGCTATCTTGACCACGAATTACAGGTAACGCGCCATCAGGCAATGTTTTCCCAAACTCAATTAAACCGCTGGCCCAGGCGTATGCAATTAATTTCATTTATTTCCCCTTGCATTAATTCAAATAACGCGGTTTTTGGTTAATCGGGATTTCGATTAAATTCTGTGTATTGGCATGATCAACACAAATATCGACTGCATGAGTATGAAATCCTTCCAGCAGTTCCTTATATTTGTGGATAAAATCATGAAATACTGAATCACCTTCAATATCGATACTTGTGGCCATACCTTCCGGCGTGGATGTGACAATCATATTCAACTTCATAACTTGCACTTGTTTATTAGCCATCCTAACCCCCATTACATTTATAAGTTTGTTTCACTTGTTTAGAGAAACAGTACAGTTCGCTATAGGCCGAATGCCTGTTATCGGATTCAGCCATACCCGGAACCAATAACACACCGCTATTTAACTTTCTGGCGTGGCTATTTACTGCTTGACGTAATTTATTGGGTTCCCCCGCTAAAATTAATGTTGCGTAATCAGGTACGTTCTTCCCAAACTCAATAACACCGCTTGCCCAGGCATAGGCAATTAACACGTTGTTTATCTCCAATAGATAATGCAGTCCTGGATCGTTGCCGCCGAAACCACATGATAATGGTGCGCTTTGCGCATCAAATCGGCGTCGGGCGCAAACACTTCAACGATGGGCCGCGAACGGCTGACATTGACATGCTTGATTTCAATATTGCGGCGTTGCAGCCAGCCGAGCGTATTAACCAGTTTTGTCGGGTTGATCATGATGAAAGCCCCTCTAAATCTTTAATAGCGGCACGAATATGGCATTCGGATAACGGCTCGTTTTTACCATGCGCGAACATCGCGGCCAGGCGCAGGGTGTGGGATATCGTTCTTAATGCGCCGGGTTTCTCTGATAACGCATGAATTAACTCACGCTCTGCGTTTTTATTTAAACTCCATGCATCGGCAATAGCGTCTACATCGGCCTTTTTGGTTTTTAGAATGGAAACCTTTTTAGCGATACGGCTAAATAAGCGGGCAAAATCCATATTGCGGCTATTACCACCGGTTAATTTCCCGTAAACCTGATGGTTACCAACCAACGCCAGACCAACGCCGGTCTCTTCCTGCAAAATCCGCAGCTCTTCTAAGACGGAATAATCAAGGTGATCGGCTTCATCAACAATCACAATACCGTTCGTACCGCGCAGTTTACGGCGAATAGCGCGGCCTAACTGGCCGGAACGGCGCGGCGCATCGCCGATCCCCAACTCTAACGCCAGCTCATACAGGCATTCGCTCAGACTGGCGCGGGACGGGGAAACCGTAATCAGCCAGACGTTGGGACGTTCAGTAGCGAACTGTTGCAGGGCGCGCGTTTTACCCACGCCTGAATTGCCGTAAATAACGGTGATGCACTGCGCAAGCTGCGCGTATTGCAACGCATTCCAGATTTGTTTAACCGTGCGTGTAGCAATAAAGTCCGGCGCGGTTGGCATTTCATTGGTGCGGCGCGAGCGGTTATCAAGCCATACAGCGAGTTTCCCAGCCAGTGAGTTATTATCCCCACGGTAGGCATCATTAACAAATTGTGAAAGCTGGCTATTTGAAACCCCGATTTCACGCGCGACGGCGGCATAATTAATATCGGAATTATCAACGGCATTACGTACCGCTGCGCGAACGGTATTAATAGTTTCTTGCTGTTGGTCTAAATCAATTACGTTAGTCATTCTGCTTCTCCGTTAAATATGGTTCTTTTGAAAATCGGTGTATAACTGGCTTACAGCATTGCCAAAGGCTTCTTCTGATTCCTCGTCAATCTCTTCCTCTACTAAATGGCGCTGCATGGTATTACCGGCAGGGCGCAGAATTTCCACCACCCGCGATTCTGGCGGCGCTGGCGGAACGGTATCCGGCATAAGCTCGGCCGCTTCCAGCGCCGACATGCGGCGGGCAGCTTGCGCGGCCTCTTTGGTACGTTTAACAAATTGGGTACGATTACGTTTATGCTCACGCGCCGCCTGGGTATCCCCAAAGCCGGTTTTCTCAATACAGGTTGCTTCACAAATAAAACGGCCATCGAGCGTGTAGCAAAGAACGCTTTGATGCAGGTTTTGCGGGTCGAAACGCACCACGACTTTATTCGGTTTAAGGCCCAGTAAACGCTCGTTAAAGTAACGGTTTTTACGCGCCTGAACCTTGCCGCCCGCTTCCATCACAAACGTACCGGATTCACTGATGCGTACCGCTTCGGCAGGCAACAGCAGCAAACGGCGCTGTTCCGGCGTGGCTTTGCGGATAGTCGCTTGTTGATAGCTTTCTTCAAATGCGTCATCAAACGACATCATGCCCCGGCAGATCTCGGTATTACGGTTCGGGCGACGATTCCAGAACGCGATCCCCTCGGCTAACGCTTTCAGGAAAACATCGGCATCGACCACCCGGTCACCATAATTATCTGGCTTATCCATCGGGTTCGGCCCGGTATGCGCCCCGGCCAACAGCGGATGCTTATCAACCGCTTCACCCAGGCCGCCGTGTGAGAACGCACGTTCAACCGGTTTCGCCTGGCCATGGCCGCGCCCAAACATCACGCTAGTCCAATGCAACTCAATGCCAAGCAGCGGGATGATACCTTTCGGGTCATCATCTTTAACTTTGAAGCGGTAGCGGTTAGGAACGCCGCCCGTTGTCCATTTGTTTGCCGCCGCCATCGTGTTATCGATTGTGAGCTGGCGTGGAATGCCATAGCGTTCAATCATGTCAGACAGAGACAGGCGGATCGAATCGCTGTTTTCGCTGACGTCTGTACGCCATGCCAGAATCTTTCGGGTACGAATATCCTGCCAAATCCATGTTTTTGGCCGCAAAACTTCACCGTTAAACCATTTCACAAACACGTTATGCTGATAACCATCGCCGTTCACCCATTCCATGGCGGCAATATCGGCAACGGTACGTTCCTGACAAGGAAAGAGACGCATGGCGGCGTGTTCGCCCTCACGCAACAGCACCCGCTGTTCAACCGGTATTTCGCGCTCTAGCTTGCGGCGCATAGACGACAGGCTTGGAATCACCCAGGCGTTGGCTTTTGCAGCGTCTTCCAGACGTGCATATACCGTTCTAAGCGCTGGACGTTCCGGGCGCAGATAATCAGCTAGAAAGAAGTCCCACGCCTTCGGATCGCAATCTGCTTCTTTCTTACGGCGGGTTTCGATGTTATGGCCATACTGCCCCAATAGCGACGCAACCCAGTCTTCACGCGCAAACTTACGCGCGGTGTAGTACCAGCGACGCACGGAAGCAACTGATGCATCATGCGTTTCGGCAACAGCATCGAACGCGGTAACAACATCTACGTTAGTGTCGATCAACGCCGCCACGGCCATTACCGCTTCGGTTTTCTTCTGCGCAGCCTGACGTTGCTTCTCAGTTGCGGACTCCCAACGATGCCAAAGGACTTCGCGGCAATATGTGTCCTCATTAACTTTTTTTATTTCATAGGAATGGCCACCTATGTTTACCACACCCGAATGCTTCATAACGGCGGCGCGGGTATAGGATGGTAGGCAGCTAAAATGATATTCCAGAGCCTTAGTACCTTCACGTTTCCGGCACAACTCAGGATTGGACTTAACCAAACGTTCCAAAGTATCTCTGGTTCTTCTGGCCGTTGATGGCATACCAGCCATACCAGCTAATTCATTAGCGCTAAACCATTCCATGATTATCATCCCGCCTTCAGTTTTCTGAGATAGCGGCTGGGCCAAATTTCTTCAGGCTGGACACCAAGCGCCTCCGCAATCAACTGTTCCGCTTTGGGATACGGACGATAAAACGCATTACCCAGCGTTCTAGAGTTTAAACCGGCACTTCTGGACACCTGGGCTAGAGACGTTCCACGCTTTTTAAGAGCGGAAAGGACGTCAGCCCTATGCCAATCACTTCCATCTGAAAGATTTTTCTGCGATGCTATTAAGTTAATCACTAGTAATAACTCCATATCATAAAACCTAGTAATAAGACGATAGGGACAAAAGGGACGCATGTCAACCCAAAAACGTCCGTTTCGTCTTTTTGTTTATTTGGTTTTCATCCCGTACATGACAAGGATCAAGCTGTGAAAAAGACGATAGACATTGAAAAGGACGTCGCGTCCCTTTTTGGTGACAGCAAAAGGACGCCCGAGGTGAATCTCAGCGAGAAATTAAAGAATCCGTGGGTTAGTGCTTCCGATATAGCTGGATTACCAGATGTACCTACGACTGCCCGTAGGGCACGTGACCTATTAAGTAAGGCAACGGCTGATAAGCCATCGTTGAAAAGGAGAAAGGAAGGGACGAAAGCGACGGTATATCACGCATCAGTCTTACCGCTGCAAACTATTCAATACTTGTTGAGCAAGGAGTCATCCCACGGCGAGTGCAAAGAGAATGATGTAAATTATTCAGCGGGAAAAGATAATAATTATCAAAAACATGTTGAATATTCGCTTACTGATTTTTTAGATGAGTTCGCATTAATACCGGGGTATGATGTCCAGGTTTCAACGGGTAATGGGACGTCAGCATTGGATGAACGCCAGCCTTGCCGTCATCTGGCGTTTCGCCGCAAGTGGTTATCCTACCGAGGGTTTAATGAAAAAGACTTGTTGCTGGTATGGGCGAAAGGCGATTCGATGGAACCGACAATTTCCAACAATGACACGCTAGTAGTGAACACAGCGCTAACAAAGCCTGTAGACGGACATATCTACGTCATCCGACAAGATGATACGTTATGGGCTAAGCGCGTACAGGTTCAACCTGGGGCATGGTTACTGATTAGCGACAACAAAGCTGTTTATCCTCCTATCGAGATCAAACGTGAGGATATGGCAAACTTTGAAGTGATAGGCCAGGTGGTTCACATTTCAAAAGATGTAGGGATTTAAACGCGGTTTAAACTCGCAAAAGCGGATTACTGGATTTATCAAACTAAACGAACAATTTTCCAGCTCCGCATTTTTTTCTCATTTTCTCTTTTCCCTGATTTTTCCCGCTATAATCGGGCTATGTTTTCGTTAACCCCTTGAGCCAAGCGGCTTACCGGATCCCGCGAGTTCCCGAAAAATTCCGCCAATTCCCTTATTTCTCTTTTTCATTCTTACTGACCCATAACACCCGCTATTTTGCTCCCTGAACGAACGGCATGGATCATGCCGCCGTGCCTTTTTACAACACTTCCCCGCCATCAATAACCAGGGCCATGCCCATCTTATCGCCGCGCTGACCGCGCTGGAATGAAAGTGGCGTCCCGGCCGCCGCGTAACAATGGGCGCTAGCGCCTATTGGGTATATAATATCCTCATATTTTCGTTCTTTCGTATCTACCGGCTGGAACAGACTATGACACAAGATGAACTGAAGAAAGCAGTTGGCTGGGCGGCGCTTGACTATGTTCGTCCCGATACCATTGTTGGGGTAGGGACTGGCTCGACAGCCGCTCATTTTATCGATGCGCTGGGTTCGATCAAGCACCAGATTCAAGGTGCGGTATCCAGTTCCGATGCCTCTACGGCAAAACTGAAAAGCCTGGGCATCGCGGTTTTTGACTGCAACGAGGTGGACTCGCTGGATGTTTATGTCGATGGCGCGGATGAAATAAACGGGCATATGCAAATGATAAAAGGCGGCGGCGCGGCGCTGACCCGTGAAAAAATCATTGCCGCCATCGCCCGTCAATTCATTTGCATTGTTGATGCGTCAAAACAGGTTGATGTGCTGGGCAGGTTTCCGCTGCCGGTTGAGGTTATTCCGATGGCCCGATCTTACGTTGCCCGCGAGCTGGCGAAAATGGGCGGACAACCGGAATATCGCCAGGGGGTAATCACTGATAACGGCAATATTATTCTCGATGTCCACAATTTGAACATTATGGATGCGGTAGCCGTCGAGAACCATATCAATGGCATTGCCGGTGTCGTGACCGTAGGGCTGTTTGCCAACCGCGGCGCGGATGTCGCGCTGGTGGGAACGCCGGAAGGCGTGAAAACGGTCAAGTAAGGTTATCGTTAGTCCCGGGCGCGCGCCGATTGCCGCGCCTGAAAATTTTTCGTGTAAAATTCCTTGAACTGTTAACAGCTCATTTTTGGTACTTAATATCACTTTTTCTTATTTTTTATATCGTCAATATGGCGATGGGTCTGTTTGGCAACATTTTTTGCCAGAAATTTTGCGTGCGTCGCTAACGCGCAATATGGGGTAGGCAATCGTTTGTATTGCTGACCGCGTAATTTTTGTTATGTTGACAGAGACTGTTTAGCAAACGGTCGTATCTGAAGTCTGAAAATAAGGTCGGGAAATGGCAAAGGTATCACTAGAAAAAGATAAAATTAAGTTTCTGTTAGTTGAAGGTGTGCATCAGAGCGCGTTGGACAATCTGCGTGCCGCCGGTTACACCAATATTGAATACCATAAAGGCGCATTGGAACCGGAAGCGTTGAAAGAATCCATCCGTGATGCCCATTTCATTGGTATTCGTTCTCGTACACATCTGACAGAAGAAGTTTTTGCCGCCGCTGAAAAGTTGATTGCGGTCGGTTGTTTTTGTATCGGTACGAATCAGGTTGAGTTACCGTCCGCGACAAAACGCGGTATTCCGGTATTCAATGCGCCTTTTTCCAACACTCGTTCCGTAGCCGAAATGGTGCTCGGTGAAATGCTGCTTATGCTGCGCGGTATTCCGGCTGCGAATGCCAGGGCGCACCGCGGCGTTTGGAACAAACTGGCCGCCGGTTCCTATGAGGCTCGCGGCAAGAAGCTGGGCATCATTGGTTACGGCCATATCGGTACTCAGTTGGGCATCCTGGCTGAAAGCGTGGGGATGCACGTTTATTTCTACGATATCGAAAGCAAGCTGCCGCTGGGAAATGCGCAACAGGTTCGTCATCTTTCCGATCTGTTGAACATGAGTGATGTGGTCAGCCTGCATGTTCCGGAAACGGATAACACCCAGAATATGATGGGCGCGGAAGAGCTGGCGCTGATGAAGCCGGGTTCAATCCTGATCAACGCGTCACGCGGTACGGTGGTGGATATTCCCGCGCTGTGCGATGCGCTGTCCAGCAAACATATCGTCGGCGCGGCGATTGACGTTTTCCCCAAAGAGCCGGCATCCAACAGCGAGCCGTTCCAGTCTCCGCTATGCGAATTTGATAACGTGCTTTTGACGCCGCATATCGGTGGGTCAACGCAGGAAGCTCAGGAAAATATCGGTGATGAAGTCGCCGGGAAACTGGTTAAATACTCGGACAATGGTTCCACGTTGTCTGCGGTCAACTTCCCCGAAGTTTCGCTGCCGACCCATAGTGAACGTGCCAGCCGCCTGCTGCACATTCACGAAAACCGTCCGGGCGTATTGACTCAGATTAACCACATTTTTGCCGAACAGGGTATCAATATTGCGGCGCAGTATCTGCAGACGTCCGCTGAGATTGGTTATGTGGTTATTGATGTTGAAACTGACGGCGCGCATACGGCGCTGCAACTGATGAAGGCGATCCCAGGCACCATCCGTGCCCGCTTGTTGTACTGATATCGCGTTAACCAGCCCCTGTTCGGGGCTGGTGTTTTCCATCAGAAAGCGATAACCACCTTGCCGCGCATGTGGCCTGCCAGCACTTTATGATGAGCCTGCCGTAGCGTCTCGACGCTCAGTCCCTGCAAGATTTCACTCGCCGTTCCCTGTAACTCTCCCGCATCGACCAACTGCGCGACCTGCTGCAGAATTTTACCCTGCTGAGCGATATCGGGCGTGGTAAACATACTGCGGGTAAACATAAACTCCCAATGTAGGGCGGCGCTTTTAAGCTTCAGGGTATCTTGATCGAGCGGATGCTGATTTTCCACGATAGTGCAAACGTGTCCCAGCGGGGCGATCAGCTTGCTGATTGCCTCCCAATGACCGTCGGTATCATTCAGGCAGAAAATGTAATCCACCTGGCTGATACCTTCTTTTTTCAGCGCTTCAACCAGATTACGGTAATCCACGACCAGGTGCGCGCCCCGCTGACGGCACCATTGCGCCGAATCGGGCTGCGATGCGGTGGCAATGATTTTTACCGGGCTGCGCAAGGCGGCCAGCGAAATCGCCAGTGAACCGACGCCGCCGGCCCCGCCGATGATCAGCAGTGTTTTTTCGCTATCGGCCTGCTGGATTTTCAAATGCTCAAACAGACCTTCCCACGCGGTAAGCGAGGTGAGCGGCAATGCCGCTGCCTGCGGCCAATCCAGCGATGATGGCTTATGCGCCACGATGCGGGCGTCGATCAACTGCTGCGTGCTATTACTGCCGGGGCGGGTAATGTCGCCGGCATACCATACTTCGTCGCCCACGTTGAAATTGCTGACGGCGCTGCCGGTTTTCAGCACTACGCCGCTGGCGTCCCAGCCGAGGATGCGCGGCTGATGTAAACCATTTTTGCACAGGCCGGCGTGTACTTTGGTATCTACCGGGTTAACGGAAACGGCCTTCACCTCAACCAGAAGATCATATTCACCTGGCTCAGGGATCTCCGGCGTGATGCTGATGAAATTTTCAGGATGTTGGGGATCAACAGCTATTGCATGAACGGTCATGTTGGCGCCTCTTGTTGTTTATTGCCGTAGATGTCTTCTTTCTTGTACACAGTGTAGAACGGCGTCATGGGATTGATAAGATAAACAGTCGTGGTTGGCGAGGTGATTGAGCTGGTTTTCGGACTGATATCGACCTGGCCCGGACATGTGAATCGGCCCGCGTTGGCGGGCCCGTTCGGCGTTACTTGGACATCTTTTTGTATTTGATGCGATGCGGTTCAAGCGCGTCGGCACCGAGCGTCCGTTTTTTGTACTCTTCGTACTCGGTGAAGTTGCCTTCAAAGAATTCCACTTTGCCCTCATCCTGGTAATCCAGAATGTGGGTGGCGATGCGGTCCAGGAACCAGCGGTCATGGGAAATGACCATGGCGCAGCCGGGGAACTCCAGCAGGGCGTTTTCCAGGGCGCGCAGCGTTTCGATATCCAGGTCGTTGGTCGGTTCATCAAGCAGCAGAACGTTGCCTCCCACTTGCAGCAGCTTAGCCAGATGCAGACGGCCACGCTCGCCGCCGGACAGTTCGCCCACGCGTTTGCCTTGATCGACCCCTTTGAAGTTGAAACGGCCCACATAGGCGCGGCTTGGCATCTCGGTGTTGCCGATACGCATGATATCCTGCCCGCCGGACACCTCTTCCCACACGGTTTTGCTGTTGTCCATACTGTCGCGGAACTGATCGACGGAGGCCAACTGCACGGTATCGCCCAGCGTGATGGTGCCTGAATCGGGCTGTTCCTGACCGGACATCATACGGAACAGGGTTGATTTACCCGCGCCGTTCGGGCCGATGATCCCGACAATCGCCCCTTTCGGTACGGAGAAGGACAGGCCGTCGATCAACTGGCGATCGCCATAGGATTTGCTCAGGTTAGCGACTTCAATGACCTTATCGCCGAGGCGCGGACCGGGCGGAATAAACAGTTCGTTGGTTTCGTTGCGTTTCTGGTATTCCGTGTTGTTAAGCTCTTCAAAGCGGGCCAGACGCGCCTTGCCTTTGGACTGACGGCCTTTGGTCCCCTGACGAACCCACTCCAGCTCTTTCTCGATGGATTTACGGCGCGCCGCTTCGGCAGAGGCTTCCTGCGCCAGGCGCTGATCTTTCTGCTCCAGCCAGGAAGAATAGTTGCCTTCCCAGGGAATGCCTTCGCCACGGTCCAGTTCCAGGATCCAGCCCGCCACGTTATCAAGGAAATAACGGTCGTGGGTGATGGCGACCACGGTGCCTTCGAAATCGTGCAGGAAACGTTCCAGCCAGGCCACGGATTCGGCATCCAGGTGGTTGGTTGGTTCATCAAGCAGCAACATGTCCGGTTTTTCCAACAGCAGACGGCACAGTGCGACGCGGCGACGTTCACCGCCGGAGAGGGTGGCGACCTTGGCATCCCAATCCGGTAGGCGCAGGGCGTCCGCCGCGCGCTCCAGCTGGTTGTTCAGGTTATGGCCGTCATGGGCCTGGATGATCTCTTCCAGTTTGCCCTGCTCGGCGGCCAGTTTGTCGAAATCGGCATCGGGTTCGGCGTAAAGCGCATACACTTCGTCAAGCCGTTTCAGCGCCGTGACGACTTCGGCCACCGCTTCTTCAACTGATTCGCGGACGGTGTGCTCCGGCTTCAGTTGGGGTTCCTGCGGCAGGTAGCCGATTTTGATGCCCGGCTGCGGGCGGGCTTCGCCTTCAATGTCTTTATCAATGCCGGCCATGATGCGCAGCAGGGTGGATTTACCGGCTCCGTTCAGGCCCAGTACGCCAATCTTGGCGCCGGGGAAAAAGCTGAGGGAGATGTTTTTTAAAATGTGACGCTTCGGCGGAACAATTTTGCCGACGCGATGCATGGTGTAAACATATTGAGCCACGTTGCGACTTCGCCTCTTTCAGTCTGTGTTGTTATTGACATAATCGTTTATGCGCCACGCGGTGGTAGGCACGTTGGGCTTATTGCCGCTGAGGGAAAACAGCGGATCGATCATTCTGATCCCGGAGTGTAGCTGGTTTCCGTGTTTGATCCCAGCCATCCGGCTATTTGCTGTTGCCCGTATGCGAAAAAGGGCGCTGACATAAAAAAAGTGAGTTTGGTTTGGCATTCTCTTCCGATTGGCGTGTCGTAGTCTTATGTGATGTGCCACACTTAACGCCAGTAAACAAGTTCATGATGAGCTTGCCTGATGTGTTGCACGAGCGGTTTTGTGGTATACCCTTCATCTTTCTCTTGCCGCCTTCCTGCAACGCGAAACCTATTGGGTATATTGAAATTTTAGATTGTATGATATCTGCATCGATAACGGACGAGGTTAACGCGGGTTATGGTCAAAGCGGGTCATTGGTGGTACGTCATTGCGGCAGTATGTTTGGTGGGAGCTTCAAGCCATGTATTGGCGGATTCTCTGGACGAACAGCGTCAGCGCTATCAGCAGGTTAAGCAGGCATGGGATAATAATCAGTTGGATGCAGTGGCGCAGATTATGCCGACGCTGCGTAACTATCCGCTTTACCCTTATCTTGAGTACCGTTCGCTGACGCAGGATCTGAGTCAGGTCAGCGCTTCGCAGGTTAAACAGTTTATTGCAACGCACCCTACCTTGCCGCCGGCGCAAAATCTGAATACCAGTTTTGTCAACGAGCTGGCGCGTCGTCAGGATTGGTCGGGATTATTGGCTTTCAGCCCGCAGCCGCCGAAGCCGGTAACGGCGCGCTGTAATTTTTATTACGCGCAATGGGTGACCGGACAGCGTCAAGAGGTCTGGGAAGCGACCCGGAATATCTGGCTGACGGGACGTTCACTGCCGGCCGCCTGCGACAAACTTTTTACTGTCTGGAAACAGGCGGGCGAACAGACGCCGTTGACGACATTGGAGCGGATCCGCCTGGCCATCAACGAGGGCAATAGCGGATTGGTGGCTTATCTGGTCAAGCAGCTTCCCGACGATTACAAAACTATCAGCGATGCGTTGGTGAATTTGCAAAACAATCCGGAAACGCTCGAAAGTTTCGCTCGTACGATAGGGCCGACCGATTTTACCCGCAAGGTGACGCTGGCGGCCTTTAGCCGCGTGGCCCGTCAGGACGTTGATAATGCCCGTTCCATGCTGCCTGTGGTGGCGCGTTTGCAAAAAATGAGCGCGACGGAACGACAAACGATGGAGGAAGTCATCGCCTGGCGTCTGATGGGCAACGATGCTACGCCGGAACAGGCGATATGGCGTGATAACGTGGCGCAGCGCAGCACCTCGACAACCTTGTTGGAGCGGCGGGTGAGAATGGCGCTGGGTAAGGGGGATCGACAGGAGTTGACGACCTGGATGGCGCGATTGCCGACAGACGTTCAGCAGAAAGATGAGTGGCGCTATTGGCGGGCCATGTTGCTGCTGGATCAGGGCAAACGCCAGGAAGGCGAGGCGTTGCTGCGCGAATTGATGTCTGAACGCGGCTTTTATCCCATGGTGGCGGCACAAAAGCTGAACCAACCCTATCCAATCATGATAAAGCGCGCCGTCAGGCCGGATCGCGCGTTATCGCAACTGCCGGAAATCGCGCGAGTTCAGGAGCTGATGTTCTGGCAGATGGACAATCTGGCGCTCAGAGAATGGGTTGGGCTGGTAGCCAACAGCAGCGCGCCGCAGCAGGAGGCTCTGGCCCGCTATGCGTTTGAACAGCGCTGGCCGGATTTAAGCGTTCAGGCGACCATCGTCGCCAAGCTGTGGGATCATTTAGAGGAGCGTTTCCCCTTGGCCTGGAACGACGAATTCCTGCGCGCCACGCAGGATAAAGGTATTAGCCAGAGTTATGCGATGGCGATAGCCCGTCAGGAAAGCGCCTGGAATCCGCAGGCTCGCTCTCCGGTCGGCGCCTCGGGGCTGATGCAATTGATGCCGGCGACGGCGCAGCATACCGCACAGATGAGTAATATCACGGCATACAGCAACAGCAGCCAACTCTTTGATCCGCAAACCAACATCCTTCTGGGCACCAGCTATCTGGAGTATGTTTATCAAACGTTCGGCCGCAACCGTATTTTGGCCTCCGCGGCCTATAATGCCGGCCCCGCCCGGGTCAATACCTGGTTGAGATATAGCGCGGGACGTATTGATCCAGTGGCGTTTATTGAAAGCATCCCGTTCTCTGAGACGCGTGGTTACGTGAAAAATGTTCTGGCTTATGACGTTTTCTACCGCCACTTTCTGCATCAGCCCGACAAGGTGCTGACCGATGAGGAGTGGCAGCGGCGCTATTAAGCCTCCGTGCGATCATTCTTCACAACTTGTGTTATGCTGCCGTACTAGTTAAATAGTATGGCAGCCTGTTATGAATTCGTTATCTCTTACCGATCCCGCGCTCTCCGAGCAAGGAAATAATGACTGGTTAAGCTTTGTGACTTTGCTTCAGCAGTCAATGAATGAAGAGCTCCACCTGCCGTTATTGCAACTGCTGCTGACAGCCGATGAACGTACCGCACTGGCCACTCGGGTACGTATTATCCAGGAGTTGTTACGCGGCGAAATGAGTCAGCGTGAATTGAAAAATGAACTTGGCGTGGGGATCGCTACCATCACCCGCGGCTCCAATAGCCTGAAGTCCGCACCACCCGCGCTGAGAAAGTGGCTGGAGGCGCAATTACTCTCCGTAGATGAAGCCTCCAAAAAAGAGGGTTAATTTATTATCTGCACCGGCGTCTGATAGATTGGATTATGGAAAGGGACGAGCGCCAATAGCAGAGCCTGATGATAAACGCTGGTGCGCGATAGTTTCCCATTAGTGAACACGCCTATTGCGCCGCCTTGGTGTTTAATATTCTGAATTCCGGTCAGTCGCGCCATTTCATCGCCTAATTCTCTTCCCTCACGGATACCTTGTAATATACTTTCCGGCAGAACCAGGCTGGCAGAACGAGATTCGCCGCGCTGGTGGGGGTTTTCAATCACCATCCAGGCGAATGTCATGTGTTCTTCTATTCCTGCTTCAACACCGACCCAAAAATTAGCTTCCGGGCGCACCTGGCGGGCCATCATTACCCGGTTTCTGGCTCCGGTACGGGTTTCAACCGAGCCAAGCGGCTGACGTGGAACGCCGCTGTCGACGTCAACGCCTTCTATGCGGCAGTTGTCTGCACCAAAGACGTCTGTGAACGCCAAAGTTATTGCTTCAATTTTTGCCGGGTTGGTGGTAGCGGCTACAACGTGATACATAACGGTTTTATACTCTTTTAGTTAATTTGACGCAGTATAACGGAAAACAACCATGTTACAGGTATATCTTGTTCGCCACGGCGAGACGGAGTGGAATGTGGCGCGGCGAATTCAAGGGCACTCCGACAGTGCCCTGACGCCTCGGGGTGAACATCAGGCGCATCAGGTTGCGCAACGCATGAAAAACGCGGGCATCACGCATATCTTAACCAGTGATTTAGGGCGAACCCGCCAAACCACAGACATTATCGCTCAGGCGTGCGGTGACTGTCAGATAATCATTGAACCGGGTTTACGCGAGCTGAATATGGGGGTTTTGGAGACTCGTCATATTGATTCGTTGAGCGTGGAAGAAGAGGGGTGGCGTAAACAGATGGTGGATGGCACGCCTAACGGGCGGATCCCTGAAGGGGAGTCAATGGCGGAAATGGCGAAACGCATGCATGGCGTGTTGGAGCGTTGCCTGGCGTTGCCTGAAGGCAGTCGCCCGCTATTGGTCAGCCATGGTATGGCGCTGGGATGTCTGCTCAGCACGATACTCGGTTTGCCCGCCTGGGCGGAGCGCCGCCTGCGTTTGCGCAACTGCTCCTTGTCGCGCATTGATTATCAGCAAAGCCCATGGTTGGCTTCCGGGTGGGTTGTTGAGACAGCCGGAGATATTTCGCATCTGGATACTCCGGCTCTGGATGAAATACAGCGCTGAACATCCGCTTAACGTTGGATAGGAATAAGGTATTCACAGAGGATCGTTTCAGGCACGTCATCGTTGTCCTTGGATGAACGCTGGGGTTGAAAACGTTCTGCATCGTATCCTTTGCGTCGAACAAGCTGTAACGTGGGTAAACAGGTGTCATACAGCGTAATGATAAAATCCTGTAAGCCGTCCGGCGGCCCGTTGTAAATAAACAGGGCGTAATCTCCTCCGGGCAGGGTGATAGGCTCTCCCGGATAGATGCCTTCGGGAACATGCCGAGGCTCCAGCGCCGTGGTGTACAGAACGTGGTGCTCATCATCCTTATCTTTGTTGGGATGGGCGTGATGCAGGCCGTACAAGAGCGGCGGAATAGCGTTGGTGTTGGCGAGATATTGACGCCAGTAGTGAATGCGAATTTCCGTACGAAAGTTACAAATCTGCTCCAGGCTGCATTTGTACTCTTGTGTTACGCCAAGCAGCGGCATGTCCGGCAGCGTGATAAATTGCGGCTGCGGCAGCGTGAATTCACCCAGTCGGATCGGTGGATGAATGCCGAAGGTGTTCCAGTTATCGGATCGGCGATAGGATGCCGGTGTTTGCGCAAACTGCTTTTTAAAAGCCCGAGTGAAGGTCTGCTGAGAATCGAATCGATATTGCAAGGCAATATCCAGGATCGGTCTGCCGGTCAGGCATAGCGCCACGGCGGCTTTGGTTAACCGGCGTGCGCGAATATATGACCCAATGGCATGTCCGGTCACATCTTTGAACATTCTCTGTAAATGCCATTTTGAATAGCCTGCTTTTGCCGCGACATTATCAAGTGATAAAGGCTGGTCGAGATGACTTTCCAGCCAGTTAAGTAAATCACGTATTATACTGGCTTGATCCATAGATCTTCCTCATAAAACACACTGAGCGCTAAGCGTATAGATAGCAGCATCATAGCAATTTTTTTACATTGGCACTGCTTAAGATTTTGACGGCGGTCGACGGCTGTTTAAATGTTTGTCTCCCTGCCGGTTACCAAGTCTTACAAGTGCGCGGGATCGCTTCTGTTTGCCTTCCTGTATCTTGGCGTTTACTGGGTATAAATGGGTGTTGATAATTGATGATGCACAATCTGAGAAACGGAAATATGAATAAAAAGTTGGTAGTGGTTGCAGGCCTGCTGATGTTGTCCTGGGGTTCTGTTCAAGCCGAACAGATCGGTTCAGTCGATACCGTGTTTAAGCTATTGGGACCGGACCACAAAATCGTCGTGGAAGCGTTTGATGATCCCGAGGTCAAAAACGTGACCTGTTATCTTAGCCGGGCGAAGACCGGGGGTATAAAAGGCGGATTAGGGCTGGCGGAAGACACGGCGGATGCGGCGATTTCCTGCCAGCAGGTCGGGCCGATAGAACTTACCGATAAAATAAAAAACGGCGGCGATTCGGGAGAGGTCGTCTTTCAAAAACGTACGTCATTAGTGTTTAAAAAATTACAGGTAGTGCGGTTTTACGATCGGAAACGCAATGCGTTGGTCTATTTGACCTACTCCGATCGACTGGTTGACGGCTCGCCGAAAAACGCGCTGAGCGCCGTACCCGTGATGCCATGGTGAAGAGCCACGGTGGAAAATAAAACTGAAAACGATCGGCCGGCGGGAAAGGAAAGGGCCGAAGCAGAGAATATCCGCTTCGGCAATGGGATCATTCTTCCAGATCGCCGCAGAAACGGTAACCTTCGCCATGAATGGTGGCGATGATTTCGGGCGTATCCGCCGTGGACTCAAAGTGTTTGCGGATTCGGCGAATGGTAACGTCAACCGTACGATCGTGAGGCTTCAGCTCGCGGCCGGTCATTTTTTTCAACAGTTCCGCGCGGGATTGGATCTTGCCCGGATTCTCGCAGAAATGCAGCATGGCGCGGAATTCACTACGCGGCAGTTTGTATTGTTCGCCTGCGGGGCTAATCAGCGAGCGGCTGTTGATATCCAGTTCCCAGCCATTAAACCGATAGCTTTCAACCAACCGGCGCTCTTCCGTGCCGCCGCCGAGATTCATGGTGCGGGACAGCAGGTTGCGGGCACGGATCGTCAATTCACGAGGGTTGAATGGTTTGGTGATGTAGTCATCAGCACCAATTTCCAGCCCCAGTATTTTATCTACTTCGTTGTCACGACCGGTGAGGAACATCAGGGCTACGCTGGCTTGTTCGCGTAATTCACGGGCCAACAGCAAGCCATTTTTGCCTGGCAGATTAATGTCCATAATCACCAGGTTGATGTCATTCTCAGACAAAATATGGTGCATTTCTGCGCCATCGGTGGCTTCGTGAACGATGTATCCTTCCGCCTCAAAAATACTTTTGAGGGTATTGCGAGTTACCAACTCGTCTTCAACAATAAGAATGTGAGGCGTCTGCATGTTTGCTACCTAAAATTGCCAACTAAAATTATAAATATCGAAAGTACAGAAGTCGCTGTTATCATTGGAGTTTTAAAGATAAAACTCACCATCTCAAGCAACACGGACTAAAGTACGTAAATTCGTTCCTGGTGCACATTTCACCTGCCAAAAGATACGGCGGACAGATGATAGCGGCGTGGTTAACGGCACTCAAAGTGGCGCATAGTTTAACCTTATTAACAGCAACATAACAGTAAGCTCTGATTTTGCTTACTGATAAATATACGGTTCTGTTGACATATATCAAATTTCATTGTAGCACGTTAACTATTTTGTGAAAAACACTTATAGGATTGCTAGTTTAGGTCACAATTTAGCACTTTTTGTGAACGATTCAGCATAGTAAATGCTGATAGCAAGGGGCGGAACGCCTAATACAAAATAAACTTCATTAATTTATTGAAATTAAATAAGTTATCTTGTCATTGCCGCTGGTTGTCGGCACCGGATGAATATTCTGGCGTCAATCCGTTTTTCTTTTCAGTAACGGCATTATATTCGCTATTTTGTTGTTTTATTGTTAACCCTTAGCAGAGTTAACGATATTTTTTTTACCGTAGGGAGAGGCGTTGTCTCGGGGGGATTCCCGCCCGTTTCCTTTCGTGCCATCACGGCATGGCGCCTGACGCTGCCGAGGAGATATATGCGGTTTCATATTATTTTGGTTGAGCCGGCCCGGGCTGAAAATGTAGGCGCCGCGGCAAGGGCAATGAAAACGATGGGTTTTGACGGGCTACGTATCGTCGGCAGCCGCGTCCATCAAGAGCCAGCCGCCCGCTGGGTCGCGCATGGCTCCGGGGATATCCTGGACGCGGCGACAACATTTCCCTCGCTGGCGGATGCGTTGGCGGACATCGATTTTACCATTGCGACGACGGCGCGCAGCCGGGCCAGGTTTCGTTACTATTGCTCGCCTGCCGAACTATTGAACGTGATGCAGGAAAAGCAGGGTTGGGTGGAGTCCGCCGCTCTGGTTTTCGGACGTGAAGATTCCGGCCTGACAAACGAAGAGCTGGCGTTGGCGGATATATTAACCGGCATCCCGATGAAGGCGGATTACCCGTCGCTGAACCTTGGTCAGGCGGTGATGGTGTATTGCTATCAACTGGCGGAATTAATGCAGGTAAGACCCGATGCCGTCACGCCGCCGCCGTCCGGGCAGCTATCGGCCTTACGGCAGCGATTAGATCGGTTGTTGATCAATCTGGCGGTGGATGATGATGAGAAATTACGGGACTGGATTCATCAACGGCTGGGGCGTTTAGAGCAGCGGGATACGGCAATGTTGCATATGCTGCTGCACGACGTCGAAAAAGCAATATCAAAATAAAAAATCTTCAAACGGGTTAATCTCAGATGAATAAATTGATTTATTATTTTTTGCAAAAAATAATTCCATCCTTGCTGAGTGCCGTGGTTTATTTCTCTTTTGCCCGCTTTTGTTCGGCGTGATGAGAAAAAAGAAATCCGTTGACTTCAAGACGTGATTGCCCTTACTAATAGGGCAGTCAAATCTAAATTCACCAAGATAAGATTTTATAATGCGTAATATCAGCCTGATCACCACGATTATTACCACCACCATTACAACCAGTAACGGTGCGGGCTGACGCATACAGAAGAATCGAAAAAAGCCCGCACTTGATAGTGCGGGCTTTTTTTTTATGGCGAGCGATGCCTGCTTGCCACAGAGACATTCAAAAATGCTTGCGGCGTTTTTGGCGGCGGAAATTCAGGAGAAAAAATAAAAATGCGAGTGTTGAAATTTGGCGGAACTTCAGTGGCAAATGCGGAGCGTTTTATGCGCGTTGCCGATATTATCGAAAACAATGCGCGCCAGGGGCAGGTTGCCACCGTACTGTCAGCTCCGGCAAAAATTACTAACCATTTGGTGGCGATGATTGATAAAACCGTTGCCGGACAAGATTTACTGCCCCATCTTAACGACGCCGAAGCTATCTTCTCCTCTCTGCTAAAAGGCCTTGCGCAAACCCAGCCCGGTTTTGACGACGCTCGTCTTAAGGCGCTGGTGGATCAGGAGTTCGCGCAATTAAAACAGGTTTTACACGGCATCGCCTTGCTGGGGCAGTGTCCTGATAGTGTAAATGCGTCGATCATCTGCCGTGGCGAAAAACTGTCGATTGCCATTATGGAAGCGGTGTTTCAGGCTCGTGGCTACTCGGTCTCTGTGATTAATCCGGTGGAAAAATTGCTGGCTCAGGGGCACTACCTCGAATCCACCGTTGATATCGCCGAGTCTACGCGTCGTATTGCCGAAAGTGCGATCCCTGCCGACCACATCATCCTGATGGCCGGCTTTACCGCGGGCAACGACAAAGGCGAATTGGTGGTGCTGGGCCGTAACGGCTCGGATTACTCAGCTGCTGTGCTGGCCGCCTGTTTGCGTGCGGATTGTTGTGAAATCTGGACGGATGTCGACGGTGTTTATACTTGCGATCCGCGTCAGGTGCCGGATGCCAGGTTATTGAAATCGATGTCCTATCAAGAGGCGATGGAACTATCCTACTTCGGCGCCAAAGTCCTCCATCCCCGCACCATCGCTCCTATCGCCCAGTTCCAAATTCCCTGCCTTATCAAGAATACCGAAAATCCTCAGGCTCCCGGCACGCTTATCGGGATGGACAGCACCGACACGCAATATCCGGTAAAAGGCATCACCAATCTGAATAATATGGCGATGTTCAATATTTCCGGGCCGGGAATGAAAGGTATGGTCGGCATGGCGGCCCGCGTATTTGCGGCAATGTCGCGGGCGGGGATCTCCGTCGTCCTGATTACGCAGTCATCCTCCGAATACAGCATCAGTTTTTGCGTGTCGCAGAATGAACTGGCTCGCGCGAAAAAGACGTTGGAAGAAGAGTTCTATCTGGAACTGAAAGAAGGTGTTTTGGATCCGCTGGATGTGATGCAGCGTCTGGCCATCATCTCTGTGGTTGGTGACGGTATGCGCACGCTGCGCGGCCTTTCCGCCCGTTTATTCACCGCGCTGGCAAGCGCCAATATCAATATTGTCGCCATTGCCCAGGGCTCGTCTGAGCGTTCAATTTCGGTTGTGGTCAATAATGATATGGCGACCATCGGCGTTCGCGTCGCGCATCAGATGCTGTTTAATACCGATCAGGTCATTGATGTGTTCGTGATTGGCGTCGGCGGCGTCGGCGGGGCGCTTTTGGAACAGATCCACCGTCAGCAGCCGTGGCTGCGGCAAAAACATATCGACCTGCGAGTGTGCGGCATCGCCAATTCCAAGGCGTTATTGACCAACATCAACGGCATCCCGATGGATAACTGGCGCGAAGAACTGGGGAAAGCGCGTGAGCCGTTTAACCTGGGGCGTCTGATCCGTCTGGTCAAAGAGTATCATTTGTTGAATCCGGTGATTGTGGACTGTACGTCAAGCCAGGCGGTTGCCGATCAATACGCCGATTTCCTGGCGGATGGTTTCCATGTCGTGACGCCGAACAAGAAAGCCAATACGGGATCGATGAACTACTACCAGCAAATACGCAATGCCGCGGCACAGTCACGCCGCCGCTTCCTGTACGACACCAACGTCGGCGCCGGCCTGCCGGTTATTGAGAACCTGCAGAATCTGCTGAACGCAGGCGATGAACTGATCCGTTTTACTGGTATCCTATCCGGATCGCTGTCGTTTATCTTCGGCAAGCTGGATGAGGGCATGTCATTGTCCGAGGCAACGCGGCAAGCCAAAGAAAAAGGCTATACCGAGCCAGACCCGCGTGACGACCTGTCCGGTATGGATGTGGCGCGCAAGCTGCTGATCCTGGCTCGCGAGGCCGGTTATAAGCTGGAACTGGATGATATCGACGTCGAATCCGTATTGCCGGCCAGTTTTGACGCCTCCGGCGATGTGGCCGACTTTATGAGTCGTTTGCCGGCGGTAGACGATGAATTCTCCAGCCGTATCGCACAAGCGCGTGATGAAGACAAAGTGTTGCGTTATGTCGGGGTGATCGAGGATGGGCGCTGTAAAGTTCAGATCAGCGCGGTGGGCAGCAATGATCCGCTGTTTAAAGTTAAGGATGGTGAAAATGCGCTGGCTTTCTATAGCCGTTACTATCAGCCATTACCATTAGTATTACGGGGATATGGCGCAGGTAATGATGTTACCGCCGCTGGCGTATTTGCAGACTTACTGCGCACCCTGTCATGGAAGTTGGGAGTTTGATTATGGTTAAGGTGTATGCCCCCGCATCGATTGGTAATGTCAGTGTCGGATTTGATGTGTTGGGAGCCGCCGTTTCGCCGGTGGACGGTTCACTGCTGGGGGACTGCGTCTCCGCCGTCGCGGCGGATCGGTTCAGTCTGCGTAGCGAAGGTCGGTTCGTCAGCAAGCTGCCGGATGATCCGAAGCAAAATATTGTGTATCAGTGCTGGGAGCGTTTCTGTCAGGAGATTGGTGAAACCATTCCGGTTGCCATGACGCTTGAGAAAAACATGCCGATTGGCTCAGGGTTGGGTTCCAGCGCCTGTTCCGTGGTGGCGGGACTGATGGCGATGAATGAATTCTGCGGTAAGCCGCTGGACGATACCCGGCTGTTGACGCTAATGGGCGAACTGGAAGGGCGCATTTCAGGCAGCGTACATTATGATAATGTGGCTCCCTGTTTCCTCGGCGGCATTCAGTTGATGCTGGAAGAACAGGGGATTATCAGCCAGTCGGTTCCCGCCTTTGATGATTGGCTATGGGTCATGGCCTATCCGGGCATTAAAGTCTCGACGGCTGAAGCGCGGGCTATTCTGCCGGCGCAATATCGCCGTCAGGATTGCATCAGCCACGGCCGTTATCTGGCCGGTTTTATCCATGCCTGTCATACCGGCCAGGCTTCGCTGGCGGCTAAGCTGATGAAAGATGTAATAGCAGAACCTTATCGGACGAAACTGCTGCCCGGCTTTGCCGAGGCGCGGAAGGCCGCTCAGGATATCGGGGCGCTGGCCTGCGGTATTTCCGGTTCCGGTCCGACGTTATTTTCCGTCTGTAATGAGATGAGTAGCGCTCAGCGCCTGGCTGACTGGCTGCGGGATAACTATTTGCAGAACGATGAAGGTTTTGTTCATATTTGCCGTCTGGATACGACTGGCGCACGACTACTGGGATAATGCATGAAACTCTACAATCTTAAAGATCATAACGAGCAGGTCAGCTTTGCTCAGGCTATCAAGCAGGGGTTGGGACGTCAGCAAGGGCTGTTTTTCCCCTTGGAATTGCCCGAGTTCAGCCTGACGGAAATCGACGAACTGCTGAAAATGGATTTTGTTACCCGCAGCAGCCGTATTTTGTCCGCTTACATTGGGGATGAGATGTCTGATGAAACGGTATATCAACGGGTTAAAGCGGCATTTGCCTTCCCTGCGCCGGTCGTTTCTGTTACGGAAGATATTGCTTCACTGGAGTTGTTCCACGGGCCGACGCTGGCGTTCAAGGATTTCGGCGGCCGTTTTATGGCCCAGATGCTGACTGAAGTCGCGGGCGACAACAAAATCACCATTCTTACCGCCACCTCCGGCGATACCGGCGCCGCGGTCGCGCACGCGTTTTACGGCCTGGAAAATATCCGGGTGGTGATCCTCTACCCGCGCGGCAAAATCAGCCCGCTACAGGAAAAACTGTTCTGCACGCTGGGGGGCAATATTCATACTATCGCCGTTGACAGCGATTTTGATGCCTGCCAGGCATTGGTCAAGCAGGCTTTTGATGATGAAGAGCTGAAAAAAACCATCGGCTTGAACTCGGCCAACTCGATTAATATCAGCCGATTGCTGGCGCAGATCTGTTACTACTTTGAAGCGGTGGCGCAGTTGCCGCAGGAAGCGCGTAATCAACTGGTGGTTTCTGTTCCGAGCGGCAACTTCGGCGATCTGACCGCCGGCCTGTTGGCTAAATCCCTCGGCCTGCCGATTAAGCGTTTTATCGCCGCCACCAATGCGAACGATACCGTGCCGCGTTTCCTGAGCAATGGCGTGTGGGAGCCGAATAAGACCGTCGCGACCTTATCCAACGCCATGGATGTCAGCCAGCCGAACAACTGGCCGCGAGTGGAAGAACTGTTCCGCCGTAAAAACTGGCAGTTGAAAACGTTGGGCTTTGGTTCGGTAAGCGATGAAACTACCAAAGAAACCATGCATGAACTCGACGCGCTGGGCTATACCTCAGAGCCTCACGCGGCGATTGCCTACCGCTTATTGCGCGATCAACTGCAACCCGGCGAATTCGGGCTGTTCCTGGGTACGGCGCATCCGGCGAAATTTAAGGAAAGCGTGGAAGCGATTCTGGGCAAAGAACTGGCGCTGCCTGAAGCCCTGGCGAAACGCGCCGATCTGGATTTGCTGTCGCATAACTTCCCGAATGATTTCGCGACCTTGCGTCAGTTCCTGATGACGTTGCCGCAATAATCCTTGCTCTTCAAGGGCGGAGGCATCCGCCTTTCAAGTGTCTGGTTAAGTTGGTTTCTTCCATTCGCAATCCCCGCGCAGCGCAGGCGGGGATTGATTTTATCTGACTCTACGGCGCGGGAATGACGGAAAGGGAACCACAATGACGATCGGGGCCGCAGTTGTCATTGCTCATGGCGCTTAAACACCAGTTCTTGCGCGGAAGATTCTGCATCAGCAAAGAAATAACCATCCAAATCGAAGTCTTTCAACTGTTCTGGCTGCGTCAGCCGATTTTGAATAATAAACCGGCTCATCAACCCGCGTGCTTTTTTGGCGTAAAAACTGATGACTTTAAATTTACCGTTCTTCTCATCCAGGAAGACCGGTTTGATGATCCGGGCAGGCAGTTTTTTGGGATTGACCGATTTAAAATATTCGTCAGAAGCCAGATTAATCAGAATATCGTCGCCCTGTTCGCCTAGCGCCTGATTCAGCTTGTTGGTGATGGTATCTCCCCAAAAGCTATAGAGATCTTTGCCGGCCTTGTTGCTGAGTTTGATCCCCATTTCCAGCCGATAGGGCTGCATTAAATCCAGCGGACGTAAAACACCGTATAAACCTGACAGCATACGTAAGTGCTGCTGGGCGAAATCAAAGTCGTCTTCGCTAAAATCTTGCGCGGCCAAACCCGTATAGACATCGCCTTTAAAGGCCAGTAACGCCTGGCGCGCATTATCAGGAGTAAAGTCCGGGCGCCAGTCATTAAAGCGAACGGCATTCAGGCTGCCCAGTTTGTCGCTGATACCCATAAGCGATGAGATCTGCGCCGGCGTCAGTTTCTTACAAATGGAAATCAACTGGCTGGCGTGATCCAGTAATTCCGGCCGGGTATAGCGTTTTGTCGCTAAAGGACTGGTGTAATCAAGCGTTTTTGCGGGAGAAATAGTTATTAACATTCGCCATGTCCTATAGGGCTGATTTCAATGCCCTTACTATAGCAAGAACCAGATAAAAATCAGGCAAGAAAGCGGCGATGGCTATAACAGGGAACAGCAATCATCGGGTTAGTCATCGAGCGACAATAAAATAATTGGCTGATAGCAGAGTATTACGCCGTCTTTTCACCCGCTATCAGCAACATGCGCGGGGGAAGCATGAAGCATCGCGCACAGATTGACGACGCTGGCGAAAAGGCTATCTTGCGCCCGATTTCGCGCGTGTTATTATCAGATTCAGGCGAAATATAGAAAATGCTACCGGTTCATGCATTAGTACTCTACGCATAAACTAATCCACATATAAACAATGAGAAATGCCAACATGACGGATAAACTGACTTCCCTGCGCCAATTTACAACGGTTGTGGCTGATACTGGTGATATCGCGGCAATGAAATTATACCAACCGCAAGATGCCACGACGAACCCCTCACTCATTCTGAATGCCGCTCAAATTCCTGAATATCGTAAGCTGATTGATGAGGCGATTGCCTGGGCGCGCGATCAGAGCGACAGTCGTGAGCAGCAGGTTATTGATGCTAGCGATAAACTGGCCGTTAACATCGGGCTTGAGATCCTGAAACTGATCCCCGGCCGTATTTCAACGGAGGTTGATGCTCGTCTTTCCTATGACACTGAAGCCAGCGTCGCAAAAGCCAAGCGTCTGATTAAGCTTTATAACGATGCAGGCATCAGCAATGACCGTATCTTGATCAAACTGGCTTCCACCTGGCAGGGGATTCGCGCCGCGGAGCAGTTGGAGAAAGACGGCATCAACTGTAATCTGACGCTGCTGTTCTCCTTTGCCCAGGCGCGCGCATGTGCCGAAGCCGGCGCATTTCTTATTTCGCCGTTTGTTGGCCGTATTCTGGATTGGTACAAGGCCAATGGCGATAAAAAAGAATTTGCCCCTGCCGAAGATCCGGGCGTGATATCTGTTAGTGAGATTTATAACTACTACAAAGAACACGGCTACGAAACGGTCGTTATGGGGGCGAGCTTCCGTAATGTGGGTGAAATCCTTGAGTTGGCCGGATGCGATCGCCTGACCATCGCGCCGGCGTTGCTGAAAGAGTTGTCTGAAAGTGAAGGTGAAGTGGTCCGTAAACTTTCTTATACCGGCGAGGTTAAAGCGCGTCCGGCTAAAATGACCGAATCGCAGTTCTACTGGCAGCACAATCAAGACCCAATGGCCGTAGATAAACTGGCTGATGGCATTCGTAAGTTTGCGGTCGATCAGGAAAAACTGGGAAAAATGATTGCTGAGTTACTGTAAAAGACGGTTAGGATAAACAGCCGGGTAGCGATATCCGGCTATTTTTATCGTGCCGAGTATATATCCTAAATATTGTCGACTATTAATCAGATTCGTTTATAAATTAAGAAATAGTACATATTTCGGCCGTTTTTATTCTCTGGGTAAACTGTCACTAAATGGATTGTTATTTTGCTACGGTATTTCGCATTTCCTT
The DNA here is from genome assembly GCF_002291445.1 of Brenneria goodwinii. Lineage (NCBI taxonomy): Bacteria > Pseudomonadati > Pseudomonadota > Gammaproteobacteria > Enterobacterales > Pectobacteriaceae > Brenneria > Brenneria goodwinii. Next base: position 5,120,097 of record NZ_CP014137.1, read on the forward strand.
GGCGACATAGAGTTTCTCATCAGCCCGATTCATCACTTCTATTAAATCTTCTGATTCAATCTGATATTCAACCAGCCCGATACTCACCGTTAGGCTGAGGTCTGTTCCTAATATTTCACTGCGAATTTCGCTGATGCGTGATCTGGCTCGTTCCGCAACCACATAGGCCTCATTTAGCGCGATATTGGGTAAAATAATAGCAAACTCATCACCGCCGATTCGGCCAAAAATATCTTCCCGGCGGAACGAATTTTTAAACACGTCGGCCACCAGTCTTAATGCCTCATCCCCGGCGCTGTGGCCGAGCGTATCATTTACACTCTTAAAGTGATCGATGTCGATAAGAATGACGCAAAGGGGACGCTTGGAAAAATTGGATATACTCAGCGCCTTATTGGCAGCCATAAAAAATGCGTCTCGACGCAGGCAGCCGGTCAAGTCGTCATAGCGTGCCGTTAAAGGGAGTTCTATCAGGTATTTCTTGGTGAGAATGGAAAGCAGGCTGCCTAGTACGGCGATAAGCAGCACGATGCAAAGTATGGTAACGATGGCGGTGGTGGTGGATAGCGTGTCAAATATCGAGGGATACGGGTCATTTGCCGTTGTCCTGATGCGAATGCCCAGTAGATCATCGTCCTGCGCCGACAGAATAGGAAAAATGACGGTTAGCGTGCCCTTTCCTGCAAAACTTCCGATCGAGGGGAGTTTATTCTGACACACCCGGATAATCGTCATATCATTAAATTTCAGATCGGTGGTTGATAATCTATGGATGCATTCTCTGCGGACGTCTCGGGTATTAAATGCAAACGTTCTCATTCGGGCAGAAAGATAACGTCCTGTTTTTTCCGTTATATCAGTTTCTGTTACATCGCCGGAATTATATGATTCATAAGTTTTGATTATTGAATCCAGGTCGTGTCTTTCTACCTTCCAGGTTCTTTTGTTTGATTCATGTATGACGATGACAGAGATTGAAAAGGAAATAAAACCAAAAATAATGAAGGCGGACATAGGATGAGAAAAAAGTTCTAATATCTTATACTTAGCGCTATTCATGGGTATTTCCTTGGTGTGACTTTTTTACTTATTATCTTTATATATGAAAATTCGTGCCAACTTTACCATATTATCCAAAATCTGGTGAGGTTTAATGATGGCATGGCCTTCTTTTTCTTTGTTTAAATAGCTTTGTTTGGGAAAAATCTGATGTTTGTTTGGCGGCGGAAAACAGGGTGTCGCTATTACCTTTTTTAGGTTCGGCGCCCACGATGACTTGATTGAAGTGGGTTCGTTTCATTTTTTAAACGGTATTTAATAATTATTATCATATATCGCGCTGAACGATATTTTATGTTGTGATCCTGTCGTATCACTTTTCTTATTATAATGTGCTTAAATCAGACAATATCCTGATAAAATTAGTTTTTTATTTTATTAGAGGGTTGCTATGAACGTACTGCATATTGGTTTGGTCTCCATTTCCGATCGGGCATCCAGCGGGGTTTACCAGGATAAGGGAATACCCGCGCTGGAAACTTGGCTGTCGTCCGCATTGACGACGCCTTTTGTCGTTGAAACCCGACTGGTTCCTGATGAACAGCCGCTGATTGAGCAGACGTTGTGTGAACTGGTGGATGAACGCGGTTGCCATCTGGTGCTGACCACGGGCGGTACCGGGCCTGCGCGCCGTGATGTGACGCCTGATGCGACGTTGGCCGTTGCCGATCGTGAAATGCCGGGTTTTGGTGAGCAAATGCGGCAAATCAGTCTGCGATTTGTGCCAACGGCAATCCTGTCCAGGCAGGTGGGGGTGATTCGTAAGCATGCGTTGATTCTTAATTTGCCTGGGCAGCCTAAATCCATCAAAGAGACATTGGAAGGGCTTAAAGATGCTGACGGCAACGTTATCGTCGCCGGGATCTTTGCCAGTGTTCCTTACTGTATACAGCTACTGGAAGGGCCTTATGTGGAAACCGACCCAACGGTAGTAGCAGCTTTTCGTCCTAAAAATGCCGTACGTGAAATAAAAAACTAAAGTTGAGCTATTTCACAAATAAGATCCAGTCTTGCTGGTGTATAAAAATTTTGCCGGTATAGTAATCTTGGCTTTACACTTTAAGGGCGAAGTTTTATCTATTCCATCTGGCACTGCACGGTAAATTATGGAACGCGAGCATCAGCAACCACACCGTCGATTGAACCGACAGGATTACAAAACACTCTCTCTGGCCGCCCTGGGCGGTGCGCTGGAGTTCTATGATTTCATCATTTTCGTCTTTTTCGCGGCGGTTATCGGCGATCTCTTTTTCCCGGCGGACATTCCTGAGTGGGTGCGTCAGGTTCAGACCTTTGGCATTTTCGCCGCCGGTTATTTGGCTCGTCCGCTGGGGGGCATCGTCATGGCCCATTTCGGCGACCTGGTGGGGCGTAAGAAAATGTTTAGTCTGAGCATTTTGCTGATGGCGCTGCCGACGTTGGCGATGGGGATGCTGCCCACCTATCAATCTATTGGTATTGCCGCTCCATTATTACTGCTGCTGATGCGCGTGCTGCAAGGCGCGGCGATTGGCGGCGAGGTTCCCGGCGCCTGGGTGTTTGTGGCGGAACACGTTCCCCGTTCCCGCATCGGCCTTGCCTGCGGTATCTTGACCGCCGGCCTGACGGTGGGGATCTTACTGGGCTCCATGATTGCGACATTGCTGAATACCCTCTTTACCCCGGCGCAGTTAGCTGACGGGGGCTGGCGTTTGCCGTTCTTCATCGGGGGAATTTTCGGTCTGGTGGCGATGTATCTACGCCGCTGGTTACAGGAAACCCCCATCTTCATTGAAATGCAGGCGCATAAGAAGCTGGCCTCGGAATTGCCGTTGAAATCCGTGGTCGTCAATCATAAGAGAGCGGTCGTGGTTTCTATGCTGCTTACCTGGATGCTGTCGGCTTGCATCGTGGTGGTGATTTTAATGGCTCCCACCTATCTGCAAAAAGTACACGGCATTTCTGCTGCGATGGCGTTACAGGCCAACAGCCTGGCTACCATCGCTTTGATGTTCGGCTGCGTCGTTGCCGGTCTGCTGATCGATCGTTTTGGCACCAGCAAGATTTTTATTTTTGGCAGCCTTTTGCTGGCCGTGTGCAGCTGGTTTTTCTATAGTGTCGCGGCAAGCGATACGGAACTGCTGTTCGCCGGCTATGCAATCACCGGATTCAGCGTTGGGGTGGTCGGGGCGGTGCCTTACGTTATGGTGCGAGCCTTCCCGGCCGAGGTGCGTTTTTCCGGGATCTCGTTTTCCTACAATGTGGCTTACGCCATCTTTGGGGGGCTGACGCCGATTTTCGTCACCTTAATTATGAAGGTTACGCCGTTGGCGCCGGCCTGGTACGTATTAACGCTGGCTGGCGTCGGAGTGTCGCTGGGCGTTTATTTATCCCGCGATCTGGATAGTGACGCCGCCCAGCAGACTGCCGGGAAAGAAGGATCGCATTCTACCGTCGGCGTTTAATTCCGACGCGCCATCCCTTATCGTGCTGATGACAACGTCTGCACGATAAGGAACGACGAATGGTGTTGATTGGGCTTTGTCGGCGCACCCTAAATAGTATCTCGAATTTAGTGCGCGCGGCATTCGCCAATAGGCAGAATCCTGCGGCCTGACTGTTCGTTTATCACTTCCGCCATTGCCAGATAGATTGCGCTTGCCCCACAGACAATGCCTTCGAAGCCGGCAACGGTCAGCAGCGTATGGTTGCCGGTAAAATTACCGATGGCCAGCAAGGCGAACAGTACGGTCAAACTGGCAAACACGAACTGTAATGCCAGATTGGCTCGTAATGTTCCAAAAAACATAAACAGCGTAAAGATTCCCCACAGGCCGAGGAATACTCCCAGGAACTTGGCGTCGCTGGCTTCGGCCAATCCCATTTTAGGCAGCATGATAATGCCGACTAGCGTCAACCAAAACGCGCCGTAAGAGGTAAATGCGGTAACGCCAAAGGTATTTCCTTTTTTATATTCCAGTAGACCGGCCAGGATCTGGGCGATGCCCCCATAAAAGATACCCATGCTGAGAATGATGGAGGAAAGCGGGAAAAAGCCTGCATTGTGCAGGTTTAATAAAATCGTCGTCATCCCGAAGCCCATCAGTCCTAGCGGACCGGGATTAGCCAACTTGTTTGTGTGCATAAATCCTCTGCAATAACAGATTATTAATATTTCCTTCGCACTTGACGTTGACGCGGGAATAGCGGCAACTTCAAGCATGTTGAGGAAGGTGCTTTGTTAAGGTGCTATTGTCGCCATCACGCCGGGAAGATCCCTTTTTGCATCGGCGAGCGCGGCATCATATCGGGCGGTTTGCAGGGATACAATATGGCAAATCAAGAATAGTTTGCGCGAACAAGGGATAAAGCCCATTTTTTTTCATCTCCCCCCTTGATGATGGAATTGTTGACCCCATCTTATTTTCAACCAAAACAGTTTGACCGAATTAAAAAGGTTTATGTTGGCCGTTAAGCTCGCTTAGCATCGTTAAAATACGGCGCTAAATGAGTGGAAAACGATGTTGGGTAGTTGAAAAACAGCATATCGCCCACATAGTAGGTTGAACTACCACACCGAATATGACTTTTTAGTGGAGATGTTTAGATGGGTAAGATTATTGGTATCGACCTGGGTACAACCAACTCTTGTGTAGCGATTATGGACGGTACGCAGGTTAAAGTACTGGAAAACAGCGAAGGCGATCGTACGACTCCTTCAATCATTGCTTACACGCAGGACGGTGAAACTCTGGTTGGCCAGCCGGCTAAACGTCAGGCAGTGACTAACCCGCAGAATACGTTATTTGCAATTAAGCGTCTGATTGGCCGTCGTTTCAAAGATGAAGAAGTACAGCGTGATACCAATATCATGCCGTATAAAATTATTGCAGCCGACAATGGCGATGCCTGGTTGGAAGTAAAAGGCCAGAAAATGGCTCCGCCGCAAATTTCAGCGGAAGTGCTGAAAAAAATGAAGAAAACGGCTGAGGATTATCTGGGCGAACCGGTCACTGAAGCGGTTATTACCGTACCGGCCTATTTCAACGATGCGCAGCGTCAGGCGACGAAAGACGCCGGCCGTATCGCTGGTCTGGAAGTAAAACGTATTATTAACGAACCAACCGCAGCCGCATTGGCGTATGGCCTGGATAAAGAAGTCGGTAACCGTACTATCGCCGTGTATGACCTGGGCGGCGGTACATTCGATATCTCTATTATCGAAATTGATGAAGTCGATGGCGAAAAAACCTTTGAGGTTCTGGCGACCAACGGCGATACCCACCTGGGTGGCGAAGACTTCGATAGCCGTTTGATCAACTATCTGGTTGATGAATTCAAGAAAGAACAGGGCTTCGATCTGCGTAACGATCCCCTGGCGATGCAGCGTCTGAAAGAAGCGGCGGAAAAAGCCAAAATCGAACTTTCTTCCGCGCAGCAGACGGACGTTAACCTGCCGTACATTACTGCAGATGCGACCGGTCCGAAACACCTGAACATCAAGGTGACCCGTGCGAAACTGGAATCCCTGGTGGAAGATCTGGTTAATCGTTCCCTGGAACCGCTGAAGGTCGCGCTGAAAGATGCCGGTCTGTCCGTTTCTGAAGTTAAGGACGTGATCCTGGTCGGTGGTCAGACTCGTATGCCGCTGGTACAGAAAAAAGTGGCTGACTTCTTCGGCAAAGAGCCGCGTAAAGACGTTAACCCGGATGAAGCGGTTGCTATCGGCGCCGCGGTTCAGGGCGGCGTGCTGTCCGGTGATGTGAAAGACGTTCTGCTGCTGGACGTTACCCCGCTGTCTCTGGGTATCGAAACGATGGGCGGCGTGATGACGGCGCTGATTGCCAAGAACACCACGATCCCGACCAAACACAGCCAGGTGTTCTCTACGGCGGAAGATAATCAGTCTGCGGTGACGATTCATGTCCTGCAGGGTGAACGTAAACGCGCGAGCGATAACAAGTCTCTGGGTCAGTTTAACCTGGATGGTATTCAGCCGGCGCCGCGTGGTATGCCGCAGATCGAAGTGACTTTCGACATCGATGCCGACGGTATCCTGCACGTTTCCGCTAAAGATAAAAACAGCGGCCGTGAGCAGAAAATCACCATCAAAGCCTCTTCTGGTCTGAATGAAGATGAAATCCAGAAAATGGTTCGTGATGCGGAAGCGAATGCGGAATCTGACCGTAAGTTTGAAGAACTGGTTCAGATTCGTAACCAGGGCGACCACCTGTTGCACAGCACGCGTAAACAGCTGGAAGAAATTGGCGATAACCTGGCCGCTGATGATAAAACTGCCATTGACGACGCCCTGAAGGCATTGGAAAGCGCACTGAAAGGCGAAGACAAAGCGGATATCGAAGCGAAAATCCAGGCGCTGGTTCAGGCTTCTGGTAAATTGTTGGAAGCGTCTCAGCAGCAGGCTCAGGCCGGCGCTGAAGGTGCCGCGGATACGAACGATACTTCTGCTCGTAAAGACGACGACGTAGTTGATGCCGAGTTTGAAGAAGTAAAAGATAAAAAGTAATCGCCCTTAAGCGGGCGCAGTAACGGTAACTAGGGACTGTTGCTGGCAACCAGCACGGGCGTTGAGGAAACTCTGCGCCCGTGCACGCATGTTGAGGGCAGGAAAAAAAGAATGGCGAAGCAAGACTATTACGAGATTTTAGGCGTTGCTAAAGATGCCGATGAGCGTGAAATCAAGAAGGCTTATAAGCGTCTGGCGATGAAGTTTCACCCGGATCGTAATCCAGGTGATCAAAATGCCGAAGCACGGTTCAAAGAGATTAAAGAAGCTTACGAGGTCCTCACCGACTCGCAGAAACGTGCCGCCTACGATCAGTACGGCCATGCTGCATTTGAACAAGGTGGTATGGGAGGCGGCGGCGGTTTTGGCGGCGGTGCCGATTTTGGCGATATTTTTGGCGACGTTTTCGGGGATATTTTTGGCGGAGGCCGTCGTCAGCGTGCGAGTCGGGGTTCCGACTTACGCTATAACATGGAATTAACGCTGGAAGAAGCTGTCCGTGGCGTCACCAAAGAGATCCGTATCCCTACGCTGGAAGAGTGCGATACCTGCCATGGCAGCGGATCCAAGCCTGGCAGCTCTCCCATTACCTGTCCTACCTGTCATGGTAATGGTCAGGTACAAATGCGCCAGGGCTTTTTCACTGTTCAACAGGCCTGTCCGCACTGTCATGGGCGCGGTAAGATCATCAAGGATCCGTGCACTAAATGTCACGGCCATGGCCGCGTAGAAAAGAGCAAAACGCTGTCGGTGAAGATCCCGGCCGGGGTGGATACCGGCGATCGCATCCGTTTGTCCGGAGAAGGAGAAGCGGGGGAGCATGGCGCGCCAGCGGGCGATTTGTACGTTCAGGTTCAGGTGAAAGCGCATCCGATCTTCCAGCGTGAAGAAAACAACCTGTACTGTGAAGTGCCGATTAATTTCGCCATGGCGGCATTGGGCGGAGAAATTGAAGTCCCGACGCTGGATGGCCGCGTGAAGCTGAAAGTGCCTGCGGAAACGCAAACCGGCAAGCTGTTCCGCATGCGCGGCAAGGGCGTGAAATCAGTACGGGGCGGCGCGCAGGGCGATCTGTTATGCCGGGTTGTGGTGGAAACCCCCGTGAGTCTGAACGATCGGCAAAGAGAACTGCTGCAAGAATTGGCGGAAAGTTTTGGCGGCCCGTCGGGTGAAAGAAACAGTCCGCGATCGAAAAGTTTCTTTGACGGCGTGAAGAAGTTTTTTGACGATCTGACTCGCTGATATTTTATCGTCTTTAGGCATTGCAACAGAAAAACCGGTCGGCGAATCAGCGGCCGGTTTTTTTATGGCGGACGGCGCCGACTTTCCTTTGGACCGTTGCCGTATGATGACAAGCGAGTGAGCGGCACGGCGGTGCGAGAAGCGCTCATAAGCGACGATTTAGCGCTGGCGGAAAAACGTTTACGTCATCATGGCGGATGTGAAATTGATGACTAGTGAAGTTGATGAACTACAGACGCAAAAAAACCGGCCTGAGCCGGTTTTTTCTAGCAGCAATATGCGAAACCGCAATTATTGCATAGCGTTGATGCGCGCTACCAGATTGGATTTATGACGTGCAGCTTTGTTTTTGTGGATCAGGCCTTTGCTTGCCTGGCGATCCACGATCGGTTGCATATCATTAAACGCATTCTGTGCCGCTTCTTTATCGCCAGTAGCGATCGCCGCGTATACTTTCTTGATGAAAGTACGCATCATGGAGCGACGGCTTGCGTTATGCTTGCGGCGCTTCTCAGATTGTACGGCGCGTTTCTTAGCTGATTTGATATTAGCCAAGGTCCAACTCCCAAATATATTCTATCGAGGACAATTCAAAGGCCGAGGAATATGCCCTTTTAGCCTTCGTTTGTCAATGGATTTGTGCAAATAAGCGTCGTTTGTACGTCAACGCTTGTTACGTTGTGATGGCGCAGGATTTTAACAGCTTCACGCTGTGGAATACAGCTTTTCACGTTATAAATTTACCCGGATGTCATTAATCATTGATAAAACCATTAATCACGGATAAAACCCCGGCGGAATGCCTGACTTCCTGGCCGAAGCGGGTCGGCGATCGGCGTGCGGACAACAAAAATACCGACGGTATTGGCAATGCTGTCAGCAAAAGGCGTGAATCGCGGGTTAACCTTACTCGCTGTACAAGGTATAATCCGCCGATTTCCATTATTTAACCCATTTGTTCTGAGCCAGCTATGCAGCTAATTCGCGGTATACACAATCTTCGGGCGCGCCACCATGGCTGTGTGCTCACTATTGGTAATTTTGACGGCGTGCACCGCGGGCATCAGATGCTGCTTGAACGTCTGAAACAGGAAGGGCGGTCCCGCGGGCTACCTGTGATGGTGATGATATTCGAGCCGCAGCCTCAGGAGCTGTTTTCTGCCGAGAAAGCGCCTGCGCGGTTGACGAGCCTGCGCGATAAAGTGAATTATCTGAAGAATGCGGGCGTGGACTATCTGCTATGCGTTAAGTTTGACCCTCGCTTTGCCGCGAACCATGCGCAAACCTTTATTTCTACTTTATTGGTGGAAAAACTGGGCGTCAGGTTTCTGGTGGTAGGCGATGACTTCCGCTTCGGGGCTGGTCGTCAGGGGGATTTCCTGTTATTACAGAAGGCTGGCGCCGCGGCGGGGTTTGAGGTTATCAGCACCGCTTCATTTTGTAATGATGGCAAACGAGTGAGCAGCACAGCGGTGCGCGAAGCGCTCATGAGCGATGATTTAACGCTGGCGGAAAATCTGTTAGGGCATCCGTATAGTATTTCCGGGCGAGTAATTCATGGGAATGCGCTGGGACGAACGATAGGTTTCCCTACCGCCAATCTGCCGTTAAAGCGTCAGGTATCGCCAGTCAATGGCGTTTATGCCGTCAGCGTGTACGGCCTTGGCGAGAAACCGGTGCCGGGCGTAGCCAATATTGGTTCGCGTCCGACGGTAACCGGAGACAAGCGCCAGCAGCTTGAGGTGCACCTGCTGGATACGACGATGGATTTATATGGTCGTCATATAGAAGTGGTGTTGCGCAAAAAAATACGTAATGAACAGCGGTTTGCTTCGCTTGAAGCGTTAAAGCAACAAATCGCTGACGATGTGGTGACGGCCCGGATATTTTTTGGGTTAAAGACACCGGTTTAATTTTTCTAGCCGAAGACGAAATCGAGAATCTAATGAGTGACTATAAGACTACCCTGAATTTGCCGGAAACAGGGTTCCCGATGCGTGGCGATTTGGCCAAGCGTGAACCTGACATGCTGAAACGTTGGTATGAACAGGATCTGTACGGGATTATTCGCCATGCTAAAAAGGGCAAAAAAACCTTTATTCTGCACGATGGCCCTCCCTATGCGAATGGCAGCATTCATATTGGTCACTCAGTTAATAAAATTCTTAAAGACATTATCGTTAAGTCTAAAACGTTGTCTGGCTATGACTCGCCGTATGTACCCGGCTGGGACTGCCATGGGCTGCCGATTGAACTGAAAGTCGAACAGCTTATCGGTAAGCCGGGCGAGAAGGTCAGCGCCGCGGAGTTCCGCGCCGAATGCCGTAAATATGCGGCCGAACAGGTTGCCGGTCAGAAGAAGGATTTTATCCGTCTTGGCGTGCTGGGCGACTGGGAACATCCGTACCTGACGATGGACTTTACAACGGAAGCCAACATCATTCGTACGCTGGGCCGGGTCATTGATAACGGCCATCTGCATAAAGGCGCCAAGCCGGTGCACTGGTGTGCCGATTGCGGTTCCGCGCTGGCGGAAGCCGAAGTGGAATACTACGACAAAACGTCGCCCGCGATTGACGTTGCGTTTAACGCCGTCGATGCCGCTTCTGTTTGTGCGAAATTCGGCGTAAGCCAGGTTGACGGCCCGCTTTCTCTGGTCATCTGGACCACTACGCCGTGGACGTTACCCGCCAACCGCGCTATCGCGCTGAACTCAGCGTTCGTTTACCAGCTGGTTCAGATAGAAGGCCGGGCGTTAATTCTCGCCGCCGATCTGGTGGAAAGCGTGATGAAGCGTATCGGCGCCGAGCGCTGGGAAGTGCTGGGCGAATGCCAGGGCGGCGATCTTGAATTATTGCGCTTTCAGCATCCGTTCATGGGCTTTGATGTGCCGGTCGTTCTGGGCGATCACGTGACGCTGGATGCCGGTACCGGCGCGGTGCATACCGCCCCCGGACACGGTCCGGAAGACTATGTCGTCGGTCAGCAATATGGACTGGAAATCGCGAATCCGGTCGGGCCGAACGGCTGCTATCTGACCGGAACCTATCCCGATCTGGACGGCAAGTTTGTCTTCAAGGCTAACGATATCGTCGTCGAGATCCTGCGCGAACACGGCGCGCTGCTGCATCTGGAAAAAATGTTGCACAGTTACCCGTGCTGCTGGCGGCATAAAACCCCGATCATCTTCCGGGCTACGCCGCAGTGGTTCATCAGCATGGATCAGAAAGGACTGCGTAAACAGTCGCTGTCTGAAATCAAAAGCGTGCAGTGGATCCCTGACTGGGGCCAGGCGCGTATTGAAGCGATGGTCGCCAATCGCCCTGACTGGTGTATTTCCCGTCAGCGTACCTGGGGCGTGCCGATGTCGCTCTTCGTCCATAAAGAAACGGAAGAGCTGCATCCTCGCACCAAAGAATTGATCGAAGAAGTGGCTAAGCGCGTCGAGAAAGATGGCATTCAGGCCTGGTGGGATCTTGATCCGAAAGACGTGCTGGGTGCCGATGCCGAGAATTACGTTAAGGTTCCGGATACGCTGGATGTCTGGTTTGACTCCGGATCGACGCATGCGTCCGTGGTTGAGGTTCGCCCTGAATTCGGCGGCCATTCGGCGGATATGTATCTGGAAGGTTCCGATCAGCATCGCGGCTGGTTCATGTCTTCTCTGATGATTTCGACGGCGATCAAAGGAAAAGCGCCTTACCGTCAGGTGCTGACGCACGGTTTCACCGTCGATGGTCAGGGACGCAAAATGTCCAAATCGATCGGTAATACCATCAGCCCGCAGGATGTCATGAATAAACTGGGCGGCGATATTCTGCGTTTGTGGATCGGTTCAACCGACTATTCCGGTGAAATCGCGGTGTCTGATGAGATCTTGAAACGTTCGGCCGATGCCTATCGCCGTATTCGCAACACCGCGCGTTTCCTGCTGGCTAATCTGAATGGGTTTGATCCGAAGACGGATAGGGTGAAGCCGGAAGATATGGTGGTGCTGGATCGCTGGGCGGTCGGCTGTGCGCAAGCGGCGCAGGAAGAGATCACCGAAGCCTACGACAGCTACGATTTCCACCGCGTGGTGCAGCGTCTGATGCAGTTCTGCTCTATCGAGATGGGGTCATTCTATCTTGATATCATCAAGGATCGTCAGTACACCGCCAAGAGCGACAGCATCGCGCGTCGCAGCTGTCAGACGGCGCTGTATCATATTTCTGAAGCGCTGGTTCGCTGGATGGCGCCTATCCTGTCATTCACCGCGGATGAGATTTGGGGATATCTGCCCGGTGAACGCGCTCAGTATGTGTTTACCGAAGAGTGGTATGACGGTTTGTTCGGTCTGGATACGGCAGACGTCATGAATGACGCATTCTGGGCCGATATCCTGAAAGTTCGCAGTGAAGTGAACAAAGTGATCGAACAAGCGCGTAACGACAAGCGTATCGGCGGATCGTTGGAAGCGTCCGTCACGCTGTATGCCGACGCCGGTCTGGCGGATAAGCTGAATCAGCTGCATCAGGAACTGCATTTTGCCCTGTTGACCTCGAAAGCGAAGGTTGAGTCGTACGAAAATGCGCCGGCCGATGCACAGAGTACTGAACTAGCTGGATTGAAAATTGCCTTAAGCAAGGCGGAAGGGCACAAGTGTCCGCGTTGCTGGCATTACGAGTCAGATATCGGTATTGATACCGATCATCCCGACATTTGTGGTCGCTGCGCGACCAACGTCGGCGGCAAAGGCGAAGAGCGTAAATTTGTCTGATGAATAAATCGATCTGTTCGAGTGGGTTGCGCTGGCTTTGGCTGGCGCTGTTGGTTCTGGTTGTTGACCTCGGCAGCAAACAGTGGATTTTAGCCAACTTTGCGTTGGGGGACACCCAGCCGCTGATTTCGCATCTGAATCTGCACTATGCCCGCAATTATGGCGCGGCATTCAGTTTTCTGGCTGATAAAGGCGGTTGGCAACGCTGGTTTTTTGCCGGGATCGCCATTGCCATTGTCATTGCTATGCTGGTGCTGATGTATCGCGGCAGCGCGCGCCAAAGACTGAATAACATCGCTTATGCGTTGATTATCGGCGGTGCGTTAGGCAACCTGTTTGACCGGATGTGGCATGGTTTTGTCGTGGATTTTATCGATTTTTATGTAGGCAACTGGCATTTTGCCACGTTCAATCTGGCAGACAGCGCTATCTGTGTCGGCGCGGCGCTCATCGTACTGGAAGGTTTTTTCAGTAAACATGACGATTCGGTTAAGCAAAAGGGCCATTGATGTCTGAGACTGTACAGAGCAACAGCGCTGTGCTGGTGCACTTCACCCTGACCCTGGAAGACGGGTCAGTGGCGGAATCCACCCATGAAAACGGCAAGCCTGCGTTGTTTCGTCTTGGCGACGGCAGTTTGTCCGATGAACTGGAACAGCACCTGCGAGGCTTAAAACGCGGTGAGAAACGCCAGTTCACGCTGCCGCCGGAATCTGCTTTCGGCCCGCAGAATCCTGATATGATCCAGTTTTTTCTGCGCCGCGATTTTGCCCAGACCGGGGTGCCGGATGTCGGGACCATCATGTTGTTCAGCGGTATCGGTGGTACGGATATGCCTGGGATCGTCCGCGAAGTGGCGGAGGAGTCCGTTACGGTGGATTTTAATCACCCGTTGGCCGGTCAGTCTATTACGTTCGATCTAGAAGTGTTGGACATTGATCCATCTCAGCAGGAGGTTCCCCATGCAGATATTGCTGGCTAACCCACGTGGTTTTTGTGCCGGGGTTGATCGCGCCATCAGCATTGTTGAACGGGCGTTAGAGATATTTGGTACGCCGATCTATGTGCGCCACGAAGTGGTGCATAACCGCTATGTCGTCAACGGACTGCGTGAGCGCGGCGCGATATTTATTGAGCAGATAGACGAAGTGCCGGACGGCTCAATCCTGATTTTCTCCGCGCATGGCGTCTCCCAGGCCGTGCGCAATGAGGCGAAAAGCCGCGATCTGACGGTCTTTGACGCCACCTGCCCGCTGGTGACCAAAGTGCATATGGAAGTGGCGCGGGCCAGCCGTAAAGGGGTTGAGGCTATCCTTATCGGTCATGCCGGGCATCCGGAAGTGGAAGGGACGATGGGACAGTACAGCAATCCGGCTGGCGGTATGTATCTGGTTGAGTCGCCGGATGACGTCTGGCGGCTGCAGGTAAAGGATGAGAACAACCTGTGCTTTATGACGCAGACCACGCTGTCGGTTGATGATACGTCAGCGGTGATTGACGCATTGCGTGAGCGTTTCCCGCGGATTATCGGCCCGCGTAAAGATGATATCTGTTACGCCACCACCAACCGCCAGGAAGCGGTACGCAGTTTAGCGGGGATGGCGGATGTGGTGCTGGTGGTGGGGTCGAAGAACTCTTCTAACTCCAATCGATTGGCCGAATTGGCGCAGCGAGCCGGTAAAGCCGCTTATCTGATTGATGCCGCGGAAGATATTCAGGAAAGCTGGCTGGCGGGCATTGATCATGTCGGCGTGACGGCCGGCGCCTCGGCGCCGGATATTCTGGTGCAGCAGGTGCTCAGTCGTTTGCAGGCGCTGGGTGGCAAGGTTACGGTCGAGATTCAAGGGCGGGAAGAAAACATCGTCTTTGAAGTGCCGAAAGAACTGCGTGTCGAGGTAAAGCAAATCGACTAGAGTCGTCTGGCGGTGGCGAGGTTTCCTCCCTCCGCCTTTTTATCGCTTTCATACCTTCTGCACAGCCGTCATTACCCATTAATAATAATTTGATAAAAATGCATGTTTATGCGTTATTGTTTTCGAGTTATTGATTCCAGCCGCGGGTTATGATGGTTTTTACTGATTTAATTTTTCCGCTGACGTAATGTCTAATCGAGTGACAAATACGCTGGCGGCGGCGTTTCACGCCCGTTAACCTAACGTATACTCAGCGTTTTGACATTCATTAGCGACATCGTATAGCGGAAATAGCAAAGAGAGAGACATTATGAAGGATTCATTGATCCGTATCGCGGTAGCCGGTGCCGGTGGCCGCATGGGGCGTCAGCTTATTCAAGCGGTTGAACAGACTACAGGCGCGGTATTGGGCGCGGCGTTGGAGCGTCAGGGGTCTTCTCTGGTGGGGGCCGACGCGGGTGAACTGGCCGGGTTGGGGAAATCTGGCGTGGCGGTGAGCGACAACCTGGATGCCGTCCGTGATGATTTTGATGTGCTTATCGATTTTACCCGGCCTGAAGGCACGCTGGCCCATTTGGCGTTTTGTCGTCAGCACCATAAGTCGATGATTATCGGCACCACTGGTTTTGATGAACAGGGAAAAAACGCTATCCGCGAGGCTGCACAGGATATCGGTATTGTTTTTGCCGCTAATTTCAGCGTTGGCGTGAATGTCATGCTGAAACTGCTGGAGAAAGCCGCCAAAGTCATGGGGGAGTATACCGATATCGAAATTATTGAAGCTCATCACCGCCATAAAGTGGATGCGCCTTCAGGAACGGCGTTGGCGATGGGCGAAGCCATCGCCGGCGCTTTGGGCCGGGATCTGAAAACATGCGCGGTTTACGCACGGCAAGGGCATACCGGGGAGCGCGATCCGAAAAGTATTGGTTTCGCCACCGTGCGGGCGGGGGATATCGTCGGTGAGCATACGGCAATGTTTGCTGATATTGGCGAGCGCGTTGAGATTACCCATAAGGCTTCCAGCCGTATGACATTTGCAAATGGCGCCGTTCGTTCCGCAATATGGCTAAAAGATAAAAAAACCGGGCTTTTCGATATGGGCGACGTGCTGGGATTGGCTGATTTATAAAAGATAATTTATTGTTAACTGATTGATATAAGTAGCGATTATTTATCGTTACTTATATTTATTGGTCTATGGTCTGTTTTTTTTACTAAATCCTTTCTTTTTGTTGTTTTCTCTTGTTTTCAGTCGCGTTTGTGGCTGCTGAAACCCGATAATCGGCGATATTGGTTGATTAATACACTTGTTTCAGCCATGTGGGTTGGCAACCGTTTACTTTCCTTAGTTAACATACCTTTTTACGCTTGAGGGACGGTATTTATACCATAAAGGATAAAAAGAAGGGAAAAAGTGCGGTTGAAGTAGACAATTTAGCCGGTCATCATTAAAATGCGCCCAATTTGCCAAAAATTTACCTTGAGGGTGGTTTTTGCGTTGATTTAGATCGATTAATCTGAATTAATATGCAAATAACATGATTTTTTATTCCTTGGAGGGTGTTTTGATTAAGTCAGCGCTATTGGTTCTGGAAGACGGAACCCAATTCCATGGTCGGGCCATCGGGGCAGTAGGGTCGGCAGTGGGGGAAGTGGTCTTCAATACGTCGATGACCGGATATCAAGAAATCCTTACTGATCCATCCTATTCCCGCCAGATTGTCACTCTCACTTATCCCCATATTGGTAATGTCGGCACTAACGCCAGTGATGAAGAATCCTCTTCCATACAGGCTCAAGGTTTGGTAATCCGCGATCTGCCGTTGATTGCCAGCAACTACCGCAGTGAAGAAGACCTTTCTGAGTACCTCAAACGCAACAATGTCGTTGCCATCGCCGATATCGATACCCGCAAACTGACTCGCCTGCTGCGCGAAAAGGGCGCTCAGAATGGCTGCATTATCGCCGGTGACGAACCGAGCGCCGAACTGGCGCTGGAAAAAGCGCAGGCTTTTCCCGGGCTGAAAGGGATGGATCTGGCGAAAGAGGTCACCACCGCGCAAAGCTATCGCTGGTCGCAGGGGAGCTGGACGCTGGAAGGAGATCTGCCGGCCGACACGCCGGAAAGCGAACTGCCTTACCATGTAGTGGCTTATGACTACGGCGTGAAACGCAACATTCTGCGTCTGCTGGTCGACAGAGGATGCCGCCTGACGGTTGTGCCGGCGCAAACGTCGGCAGAAGAGGTTTTGAAACTCAACCCGGATGGCATTTTCCTGTCGAACGGACCGGGCGACCCGGAACCTTGCGACTACGCCATCCGCGCGATTAGGGCTTTCCTGGAAACGGATATCCCGGTATTCGGTATCTGTCTCGGTCACCAACTGCTGGCGCTGGCGAGCGGTGCGCAGACGATCAAAATGAAGCTTGGTCACCACGGCGGCAACCATCCGGTCAAAGATCTGGATAACAACCGCGTGATCATCACCGCACAGAACCACGGTTTTGCGGTTGATGAAAATAATTTGCCCGACACGCTGCGCGTGACGCACATCTCGCTGTTCGACCAGACGGTGCAGGGGATTCACCGCACGGATAAACCGGCGTTCAGTTTTCAGGGGCATCCCGAGGCCAGCCCGGGGCCGCACGATGCGGCGCCGTTTTTCGACCACTTTATTGAATTGATCAAGACTTACCGTTCTTCCGCCAAATAATCAGGAGCGAGAAAATGCCAAAACGTACAGATATTAAAAGCATCCTGATTCTGGGCGCTGGCCCGATTGTTATCGGCCAGGCCTGTGAGTTTGACTACTCTGGCGCACAGGCGTGCAAAGCGCTGCGTGAAGAGGGATATCGCGTCATCCTGGTGAACTCAAACCCGGCGACCATCATGACTGATCCGGAAATGGCCGACGCCACCTATATCGAGCCGATTCACTGGGAAGTGGTGCGCAAGATTATCGAGAAAGAGCGCCCGGATGCGGTGCTGCCGACGATGGGCGGCCAGACGGCGCTGAACTGCGCGCTGGAGCTGGAGCGCCAGGGGGTGCTGGCTGAATTCGGCGTGACGATGATTGGCGCAACCGCCGACGCCATTGATAAAGCCGAAGATCGCCAGCGTTTCGACAAGGCGATGAAGAAAATCGGCCTGGATACCGCCCGTTCCGGCATCGCGCACAATATGGAAGAGGCGCTGGCCGTCGCGGCCGATGTCGGCTTCCCCTGCATTATCCGTCCTTCCTTTACCATGGGCGGCACCGGCGGCGGGATTGCCTATAACCGCGAAGAGTTTGAAGAGATCTGCGAACGCGGTTTGGATCTCTCCCCCACCAAAGAACTGCTGATCGATGAATCGCTGATTGGTTGGAAAGAGTACGAAATGGAAGTGGTGCGTGATAAAAACGACAACTGCATCATCGTCTGTTCAATCGAAAACTTCGACGCCATGGGGATTCATACCGGTGACTCCATCACCGTTGCGCCGGCGCAAACGCTGACCGACAAAGAGTATCAAATCATGCGTAACGCTTCGATGGCGGTACTGCGTGAAATCGGTGTGGAAACCGGCGGCTCGAACGTGCAGTTTGCGGTAAACCCGAAAAATGGCCGCCTTATCGTTATCGAGATGAATCCGCGCGTTTCCCGTTCCTCAGCGTTGGCGTCTAAAGCGACCGGTTTCCCGATTGCGAAAATCGCCGCCAAGCTGGCCGTTGGCTACACGCTGGATGAACTGATGAACGACATTACCGGCGGTCGTACGCCGGCGTCGTTTGAACCTTCCATTGACTACGTCGTAACCAAGATCCCGCGCTTTAACTTTGAAAAATTCGCGGGAGCCAACGACCGTCTGACCACGCAGATGAAATCGGTGGGCGAGGTGATGGCGATTGGCCGTACCCAGCAGGAATCGTTGCAGAAGGCGTTGCGCGGTCTGGAAGTAGGCGCCGCGGGATTCGATCCGAAAGTGGATCTGGACGATCCGGAATCGTTGACCCTGATTCGCCGTGAGTTGAAAGACGCGGGCGCCGAGCGGGTATGGTATATCGCCGATGCCTTCCGTGCCGGCATGTCGGTCGATGGCATATTTAACCTGACCAATATTGATCGCTGGTTCCTGGTGCAAATTGAAGAGCTGGTACGCCTGGAAGCGCAGGTTGCCGAACAAGGCGTTACCGGCCTGGATGCCGCTTTCCTGCGCCTGCTGAAGCGTAAAGGTTTTGCCGATGCGCGTCTGGCGACATTGGCCGGCGTGGCCGAAAGCGAAATCCGCAAACTGCGTGATAAGTTCGATCTGCACCCGGTCTATAAGCGCGTGGACACCTGTGCGGCGGAATTCTCGACCGATACCGCGTATATGTACTCCACCTATGAGGATGAGTGCGAAGCCAACCCGAATCAGGATCGTGACAAAATCATGGTGCTGGGCGGCGGGCCAAACCGTATCGGCCAGGGGATCGAATTTGACTACTGCTGCGTTCACGCCTCGCTGGCGCTGCGTGAAGACGGTTATGAAACCATCATGGTGAACTGTAACCCTGAAACCGTTTCGACCGATTATGACACCTCCGACCGTTTGTACTTTGAACCCGTTACGCTGGAAGATGTGCTGGAAATCGTGCGCATCGAGAAGCCGAAAGGCGTCATCGTCCAATATGGCGGACAGACGCCGCTGAAGCTGGCGCGTGCGCTGGAAGCGGCCGGCGTGCCGATAATCGGCACCAGCCCGGATGCCATTGACCGTGCGGAAGACCGCGAGCGTTTCCAGCAGGCGGTCGACCGTCTGGGTTTGAAACAACCGGCTAACGCCACCGTGTCGGCGATTGAGCAGGCGGTGGAAAAAGCGCGTGACATCGGTTATCCGCTGGTGGTTCGTCCCTCCTATGTTCTGGGCGGCCGGGCCATGGAAATTGTGTACGACGAAATTGACCTGCGCCGCTACTTCCAGAATGCCGTCGTGGTTTCCAACGATGCGCCGGTGCTGCTGGACCATTTCCTGGACGAAGCCATTGAAGTCGATGTGGATGCCATCTGCGACGGTGAGCGCGTGCTGATCGGCGGCATCATGGAACACATCGAGCAGGCGGGCGTTCACTCCGGCGACTCAGCCTGTTCTTTGCCGGCCTATACGCTGAGCAAAGAGATTCAGAATGTGATGCGCCAGCAGGTAGAGAAACTGGCGTTTGAACTGTGCGTGCGCGGCCTGATGAACGTACAGTTTGCGGTTAAGGACAATGAAGTCTATCTGATTGAGGTTAACCCGCGCGCGGCGCGTACCGTTCCGTTCGTTTCCAAAGCGACCGGCGTAGCGCTGGCGAAAGTGGCTGCCCGCGTGATGGTCGGACAATCTCTGGAGCAGCAGGGCGTGACGAAGGAAGTGATCCCGCCATACTACTCGGTGAAAGAAGTCGTTCTGCCGTTCAACAAGTTCCCCGGCGTGGACCCGATTCTGGGGCCGGAAATGCGTTCAACCGGTGAAGTGATGGGCGTCGGCCGGACATTTGCCGAAGCGTTCTCCAAAGCGATGCTGGGCAGTAATTCACAGATGAAGAAATCCGGCCGGGCGCTGCTTTCGGTGCGTGAAGGCGATAAAGCCCGCGTGGTGGATCTGGCGGCCAAGTTGCTGAAGCATGGTTTCGAACTGGATGCGACTCACGGTACGGCGATCGAATTGGGCGAAGCAGGGATTAACCCTCGCCTGGTGAACAAGGTTCATGAAGGTCGTCCGCACATTCAGGACCGTATCAAAAACGGCGAGTACGCCTATATCGTCAACACCACGGCGGGACGTCAGGCTATCGAGGATTCGAAACTGATTCGCCGCAGCGCGTTGCAGTATAAGGTTCACTACGATACGACCATGAACGGCGGATTCGCCACGGCGATGTCGTTAAACGCCGATCCGACGGAGAAAGTCACCTCGGTGCAGGAAATGCATGCCTTGATCAAAGGCTGCTAATCGCCCGTAGTTAGCCGGTTCAGCCAGCGTTTGTTAATCACAGACGCTGGCTTTATTTTTTTCAGGCGGAGGTCCGGCGTTCCGTTCAGATATTACGATGCACATCTAACGTTTATTCAATTTTTCCTGCTGTATTTCCTCGCGTTCTTTTCCCTTGTTTCTCGCCTTTTATGAAAAATACCGGATGACTGCCTACACTTAAGCATGGTGTTTGAATTTTTATGCCACAGCGATATTTTCAACAATCAGAGGCGAAAGATGAGTTTGAATGAAAAAAATCAATCTGTAGACAAGGGCGCCGTATTATCGCGGCCAGGTAAAAATCCGTTAACGGCCTATCCTCAACCTCCCTTTGAGCGTCAGCCGCAGGAGGCGCCGGGGCTTGCCAGCAAAATGAAGCCGCTTCCCGATCATGGCGAAAAAAGTTACCGGGGAAGCGGGCGGCTTGAGGGACGTAAAGCGTTAGTTACCGGCGGCGATTCGGGAATTGGGCGTGCTGTTGCCATCGCTTACGCCAGGGAAGGCGCGGATGTGGCGATTAATTACCTGCCGGAAGAGGAATCGGATGCGCGGGAAGTTATCGAACTGATCCGCGCCGAAGGACGTACCGCGGTCGCGATCCCCGGCGATATTCGGACCGAGGATTTCTGCCGGCATCTGGTCAAGGAAGCGGCCGAAAAGCTGGGCGGGCTGGATATCCTGGTGAACAATGCCGGTCGGCAGCAGTATGCCGAATCCATTGATGAGCTGTCGACGGAAGCCTTTGATGCGACGTTTAAGACCAATGTCTATGCGCCGTTCTGGATCTCGAAAGCCGCAATGGCCTATTTGAAAGCGGGCTCCGTCATTATTAATTCGTCATCCGTGCAGGCATTCAACCCCAGTGCGATCCTGCTGGATTATGCCCAGACCAAAGCCTGCAATGTCGCTTTTACCAAAGCGCTGGCCAAACAGGTCGCCAAAAAGGGGATTCGGGTTAACGCGGTTGCGCCAGGGCCTTATTGGACCCCGTTACAGTCGAGCGGCGGACAGCCCATGGAGATGGTGATGGCCTTCGGCGAAAGTACGCCATTGGGCCGTCCTGGTCAGCCCGTGGAGATCGCGCCTTTGTACGTGACGCTGGCGTCGGCGGAAAGCAGTTTCACATCGGGACAGGTATGGTGTTCAGATGGCGGGACTGGAGCCGCCTGACGGCAATGATAAGGCTGTTACAGTCGTTTGAGCCGCCGTTCGGCGGCTCTTAAAAACATTAACCCAGCGCAACTTTGATACCGAGCGCAATCAAAACCGTCCCCAGTATTTTATCCACCAGCTTTTGCGCCTTTTCCAGACCTCTGCGTACCGGGGAACTCTGGAAAAGCACCACCAGCAACGGCCACCAGATAACCGACAGCCCCCAAATGATGGCGGCATACCACAGCTTCTCGCCGACGCCGGAATTGATACTCAATACCTGAGTGAATACGGCAAGGAAGAACAGCGTCGCTTTGGGGTTAAGCAGGTTACATAAGTAGCCCTGTAAAAACGCTTTTTTCAGGCTGACGCGCTGCGGCGACAAATGAGAAAGATTCATTTTACTCCCGCCGCGGGACAGCAGCGCTTGAATCCCCACCCATATCAGATAAGCGGCGCCGGCATATTTCAGCAGATTAAACAGCCACGGCGTAGTGGTGATGACGACGGCCAGCCCCGCCACGCAATACGCCATATGGGTTGCTACGCCGCAAATCACGCCCAACGACGTCATCAGTGCGGCGAGCCGTGGATAGCGCACCGAATTTTTGATCACCAGAAAAAAATCCGGGCCGGGAGAAAGCATACCGAGCGTGGCAATGGTAGCGACAAACAAAGACGTTTCGAACATGATGTGTTCCAGGTGGCAAAATAGTAAGACAAAACGGGTAGAATGATAGCGCCAGAGTAAATAATTAGCATCACCAATATTGGCTAATGGCTTGCAATATGTTAACAAGTTGCCTTGCTTTCTTTAGGGTTATTCTTCCGTACGTAGAATCGGGATAAAAACATGGTCAGTGAAACAACACAGCAAAGGGAGATTACCCGGTTGTGTATTCAGTGTGCGCTTTTGCTGTTACAGCATGGTGCGGAAAGTATGGTTGTGGAAAAGTTATCTTCCCGGCTTGGCGTGGCGTTGGGCGCTGATAGCGTTGAGACGTCAATCTCAGCCAACGCCATTGTGCTAACCACGATAATGCAAGGGAATTGCCTGACGTCCACGCGAAATAATACCGATCGCGGCATTAATATGCATGTGGTGACCGAGGTGCAGCATGTGGTCATTATGGCTGAACATAAATTGCTGGATGTAGAAGGGGTGGGGAAGCGCTTTGCCCATATCAAACCGTTGCGCTATCCGCGTTGGCTGATGGTATCGATTGTGGCGCTCTCCTGCGGCTGCTTCAGCCGGTTGAATGGGGGCGGTTGGGACGCCTTTGTGGTGACGATGATTGCCAGCGGGTTGGCAATGTACGTCAAACAGATTTTGACCGCGCGTCAGCTTAATCCGTTGATCAACTTTTGTATTACGGCATTCGTGGCGACCTCGGCCTCCGGGCTATTGATGAAGCTTCCCCTATTCCAGCAGGCGTCGACCGTGGCGATGGCGGCCAGCGTGCTGCTATTGGTTCCCGGTTTCCCGCTGATTAATGCGGTGGCCGATATGTTCAAGGGCCACGTCAATACGGGGTTGGCGCGCTGGATGGTGGCGAGCTTGCTGACGCTGTCGACCTGTATTGGCGTAGTGATGGCGTTGTCGCTGTGGGGGTTGCGCGGATGGGCTTAAGTCTACTGTGGGCGCTGTTGCAGGATATGGCCTTGGCGGCGGTCCCGGCTCTGGGATTTGCCATGGTTTTCAACGTTCCGGTAAAAGCGTTGCGTTATTGCGCCGCCCTCGGCGCGTTGGGTCATGGTGTGCGATTCATCTCCATGTACTTCGGTTTGAATATCGAATGGGCCTCTTTCCTGGCGGCGATTACTATCGGGATCATCGGTATTCGCTGGTCGCGCTGGCTGCTGGCGCATCCCAAGGTGTTTACCGTCGCCGCGGTCATTCCCATGTTCCCGGGCATTTCTGCCTACACCGCGATGATTTCCGTGGTGGAAATCTCTCATCTTGGCTACAGCGAAGAATTGATGAATGTGATGATGACCAATTTCCTGAAAGCCAGCTTTATCGTCGGCGCGCTGTCTATCGGCCTGTCGTTGCCGGGAATATGGTTATATCGTAAGCGCCCCGGCGTATAGCCCTCGTCGGGGTTCTTGTAAATATTCTTCTATAAGATGTATCTATATCGACGAGTAGTGGGGCTTTCCGTATAGTGTCAGCAATTTTCTGACCTACAGGGTTTCACCATGGTTATTAGTTTGATTGCCGCATTGGCTGTGGATCGTGTTATCGGTATGGAAAATGCCATGCCGTGGCATTTACCGGCGGATTTGGCATGGTTTAAGCACAATACGTTAGGTAAGCCGATCGTGATGGGCCGTAATACTTTCCGCTCTATCGGCCAGCCGTTGCCCGGCAGACTGAATATTGTCGTCAGCAGCCATCCCGGCGATGATGAACGCGTCACCTGGGTCTCTTCGCTGGATGAAGCCATTGCCGCCGCCGGTGATGCGGAAGAAGTGATGGTGATTGGCGGCGGAAGTATTTACCAGCAGATGTTAGCTAAGGCTAACCGCCTGTATCTGACTCACATTGACGTGGAAGTGGAAGGCGATACGCATTTCCCGGATTATGAACCCGATGAGTGGCAGTCCACCTTCAGCGAGTTTCATGATGCGGATGAGCACAATTCCCATAGCTATTGTTTTGAAATTCTTGAAAGAAATTGATTTCTTTCGTCTAAAACGCCGGCACTGTAATCCGGCGTTGTTTGAGATGCCTCCTCGCGAAGGCGGCATGTGCTGAGGAAAGCGCGCCGCCAACGTCTGACTAAACCGGATGCGGGATTACTCGGCGTTATTCGTATCAGGACGTGACAGGGATTTTTGCGTGAAATACTGTTGGTCTTCCCAACGCAGCATGGTCAGTTCTCCTCCCCAGCAGCAGCCCGTATCCAATGCGTAGATATTCTGCGGCGTGCCTTTCCCCTCCAGCGAGGCCCAATGTCCAAAGGCAATGGCGTACCCAGCTTCCGTTATCCGGCTTGGCAACGCGAACCACGGTTTCAACAATGACGGCGCCTGCGTCGGCGCATCCTTACAGATCATATCCAACTGGCCGCCGGAGAAGCAGTAGCGCATACGGGTCAACACGTTGGTGCTGAAACGCAGGCGGGAAAGACCGCTGAGTTGGGGGTCCCAGTGATTCGGCATATCGCCGTACATCGCATCGAGAAACAGAGGATAGCTATCGCTGCTCAGCACGGCTTCCACTTCCCGCGCGCACAATTCCGCTGTTTCCAGATCCCACTGCGGCGTAATTCCGGCATGGGCCATTACAAGTTTTAAATTTTCATCAACCTGCAACAGCGGTTGCCGGCGCAGCCAATTTATCAGCTCATCGGCGTCCGATGCTTTCAGCAACGCAGAAAGCCGATCTTTGGGTTTACTGCAGCTAATTCCCGCGTAGACGGCGAGCAGATGTAAATCGTGATTTCCCAGAACAATACGGGCTGATGCGCCGAGAGAACGAACATAGCGCAGCATCTCAAGCGAATCCGGACCGCGGGCGACCAAATCGCCGGTCAGCCATACCGTATCTTGCTGTGGATTAAAGGAAACCTGCGCCAATAGCGCCTTGAGTTCAACTAAACAGCCGTGAACATCGCCAATTAAATAAGTAGACATAAAATTTAGTGTATCAGTGAGGGGATCGCCAAACGGAATACGGGGATACTGACCTGAAAGTCGTTACCTTGATGATCGAGCATCTGGTAATGTCCTTCCATCGTACCTAACGGGGTTTCCAGGATAGTGCCGCTGGTGTACTGGAATTCGCTTCCCGGCTGTATGACCGGCTGCTCGCCAACAACGCCTTCGCCCTGAACTTCGGTTTGGCGTCCATTCGCGTTGGTGATCAACCAGTAACGACCGCAAAGTTTTACTTCATGCCGCCCCAGATTGCGGACAATAATCGTATAAGCGAATACGAAACGTTCTTCATCAGGCTGCGACTGAGACTCGACATAGAAACTTTGAACCTGTACACAAACACGGGGCGCATTAATCATCACGACAACTCCAGTTATTCCTGTGCTGCAGGATGCTCGGTCAGCCAGTTTGCCAACCGGCAGTATTGTTCAACCGTAACATTTTCAGCCCGACAGCCTGAGTCGATATCCAACTCGGCGAGCTGTTCCGGCGTAAAGAGATTACCCAGGCTGTTGCGCAGCGTTTTACGGCGTTGATTAAACGCTTCTGTTGTAAGCCGGCCCAATACGCGGATGTCATTCACCGGGTACGGAACCTGAGCGTGAGGAACCAGACGGACAACGGCGGAATCGACTTTCGGGGCCGGTTTAAACGCGGTGGGCGGTACTTCCAGCACCGGGATCACCTGACAGTAATATTGCGCCATGACGCTTAGGCGGCCATAGGCCTTACTGTTCGGGCCGGCGACCAGACGGTTAACCACTTCCTTTTGCAACATAAAATGCATGTCGCGGATAGCCTGAGTATAGCTGAACAAATGGAACATCAGCGGTGTTGAAATATTATAGGGTAGGTTACCAAAGACGCGCAGAGATTGACCAGCCTGTTCGGCTAATGCGGAAAAATCCACCGTCATGGCATCTTGCTGGATGATAGTCAGCTTATCTTTCAGCGTAGGGTGGTTTTCCAGACGCGCCGCCAGATCGCGATCCAGCTCGATCACCGTAAAGCGATCCATTCGTTCTCCGACCGGTTCGGTCAATGCACCCAGACCGGGACCGATCTCGACGATGGCCTGACCGGGTTGCGGATAAATGGCGGAAACAATGCTGTCGATCACGAAGCGATCGCTCAAAAAGTTTTGCCCAAAACGTTTACGGGCGAAGTGACCTTGGTGTACTCGATTATTCATTAATGTGTTTTGTCATTTTAATGGCAAGGTTTAATGCCGTGATAAAGCTGCCGGAATCGGCGCTGCCGGTGGCGGCCAGTTCCAAGGCGGTGCCGTGATCGACCGAAGTGCGGATGAACGGCAGCCCCAGCGTAATATTTACCGCCCGGCCAAATCCCTGATATTTAAGAACTGGCAGGCCCTGATCGTGATACATCGCCAGTACCGCGTCCGCGTGTTGCAGATACTTCGGCTGAAACAGCGTATCTGCGGGTAACGGACCAATAAGGGCGATGCCTTGTCGGCGGAGTTCGTCCAGCGCAGGCGTGATGACGTCCAGCTCTTCACGCCCCATATGACCGCCTTCGCCCGCGTGGGGATTCAAACCGCAAACGTAGATTTGTGGTTGTTCGATGCCGAATTTGGTCTGCAGGTCGTGATGCAGAATAGTAATGACTTCATGCAGGCATTGCCGGGTAATGGCGCTTGAGACCTCAGAGAGCGGCAAGTGCGTGGTCGCCAACGCCACGCGTAGTTCTTCGGTCGCCAGCATCATGACGACGCGTTTGCAGTGGCTGCGATCGGCAAAAAATTCGGTGTGGCCGCTGAACGGCACGCCGGCATCGTTGATGATGCCTTTGTGCACCGGTCCGGTAATCAGGGCGGCGAATTCGCCGCTCAGGCAACCATCACAGGCCCGCGCCAGCGTATCGACGACATAGGCGCTGTTGCTGACGTTAAGCTGACCGGCCACCGTGGTTGCCCGGGTGGGGATCGACAATACCGTCAGGCTCCCCGCCTGTTGGGGGCGTGCGGGTTGCCCTGCCTGGTAGTGCTGCAACGTCAGGGGTAAATGCAGTTGCAGCGCGCGGCTCAGCAGCAGGTCAGGATCGGCGCACACCACCAGTTCGACCGGCCACGCCTGCTGCGCCAGCGCAATAACCAGGTCGGGGCCGATCCCGGCGGGTTCGCCGGGAGTGATCACAACACGCTGCGTTCCGATCTCAGTTTGCATTAATTATCAGTACCATCAATGATTTTGACATAGGCCGTGGCCCGCTGTTCCTGCATCCAGGTTTGCGCTTCCTCGGCGAACTTCCGGTTAAATAGCATCCGGTATGCGCGTTCTTTCTGCGCGGCGTCGGTTTTATCAACCTGACGGGTATCCAGCAGTTGAATCAGATGCCAGCCGAAAGCAGAGTGAACCGGTTGGCTGATTTCGCCTTTTTTCAGTTTCAGCAGCGCGTCCCGAAAAGCCGGATCGTACATGTCCGGAGACGCCCAACCCAGATCGCCGCCCTGATTGGCGGTGCCGGGATCCTGCGATAGCTGTTTGGCCTGAGAAGCGAAATCGCTGCCGCCATTTTTGATCTGCTGAGCAACGTCTTCCAGTTTCTCCTGCGCCTGGCCGTCCGTCATCACCACAGAGGGTCTCAGCAGAATGTGGCGGGCATGGAATTCGGTGACGGACACCGTTTGGTCGCCGCCGCGAATATCGTTAACGCGCAGAATATGAAAACCGACGCCGGAACGGATCGGCCCGACGATTTGTCCTTTCTGGACCTGCATCAGCCTTTCGGCAAACAGCGTCGGGATCTCTTGCAATTTACCCCATCCCATTTGCCCGCCGTTCAAGGCCTGAGAATCGGCGGAATAGGCGATAGCCAGCTTGCCGAAATCGGCGCCTTCATTGAGCTGTTTCACCAGGGAGGTCGCCAGGTTTTCAGCGTCGTCCACCTGTTGCTGGCTAGGATTTTCCGACAGCGGAATGAGAATATGGCTTAAGTTCAGCTCGTCGTCTTCGCCGGTTTGGTTGGCGATCTGTTTCGCCAGCGCATCGACTTCCTGCGGCAGCACGCTGACACGGCGGCGAACCTCGTTATTACGCACCTCGGCGATCAGCATTTCTTTACGGATCTGCTCGCGATAGGTTTTGTAGTTAAGACCTTCATAAGCCAACTGGCTTTTTAACTCGTTAAGCGACATACGGTTTTGCGCCGCGATATTGCCGATGGCTTGATCCAGTTGTTCGTCCGTAACCTGGATACCCATTTTTTGCGCCATCTGCAGGACGATGTTATCCATAACCAGACGATCGATAATCTGGTGACGTAATGTGGCATCATCCGGTAATTGCTGACCCGAATGCTGGGCGTTCAGCTTAACGGACTGAAAAAGACTGTTTACGTCGCTTTCCAGTACAACGCTGTTGTCTACCACTGCTGCGACTTTATCAACCACCTGTGGTGCTGCGAACGCGGTAGAGGCCGTTAGTGCCAATCCGAAAATAAGCGTTCTCCAGTTATTCATACCTTTCCCATTTATCTCATCCGCAAGGCGGGTTAAAAGTTTCATTGACACAGCCTGCCTGCCGCATTTATCGCGTTACCGCACTCTGCCCGATATATCAGAACGCGCGTTGGTAAGGCAAAATGCCTGAACGCAGCATTTTTTCGGAGCCCAGGCTGTAGTTATTGCTTAAACCACGTAATTCGATATTAAACGACACTTTATTGTCGTACACGCTGTTGCCGCTGGCGCTATTCCAGTCGGTAATCTTACGTTCATAGCCAACGCTGACCGCCCAGCAACAGGTATTGTATTGCAAGCCAATCAACTGGTCGGCCGGCTGATTGGCTTTGGTATCATAGTAATACGCGCCCACAACGGCCCAGCGATCCACGATAGGCCAACTGGCCATGACGCCCACCTGGGAGATCCCCTGTTGAAAACCGGGGTTCTGCACGTTTGGCAACATGGCGCGAATATATTGAGGACTGGCATAGCGGTAGTTTAACTGTACCAGACGCTCCGCGTCTTTACGGTATTCCACCACGGCATCGCCCAACGCCACTTCGTTGAGACGGGCATCGTACTGCAATCCTCCCCGCAGACCCCAATTGTCGTCAACCCTTAGATAAGAGTCCCCGGCCCATACCATGCTGCCGTTATTGTCACTTTGATCGAGCATCATATTGTTGTCGCCGGTACGAGGGCGATCAAAGTAATAGATTTGACCTACGGAGGCATTAAAACGTTCAACCAAAGCATCATCATAAATGCGGGATGTTACCCCGGTTGCGATTTGGTTGGCGGAAGCAATGCGATCCAGACCGCTGTAGTTGCGGTCGCGGAACAGCCCCGAGTAGTCGGACTGCAGCAACGTCGAGTCATAGGTATGAATGCTGCTTTGATTGCGATATGGCACGTACAGATACTGCGCCCGCGGCTCCAGCGTTTGGGTATAGCCTTGCGACCAGTTCATTTCACGCTCGAACACCATTTTGCCGTCCACTTTGAACTGCGGCATCACGCGATTTACCGAACTTTTCAGATCGTTTTTCGCCGTGTCGGTGACCGAGGCATCAGCCTGGTAACGATCGAGCTTGGTCTGTTGATAATGCGTCGCCAACAGCTTGGCTTCGGTATTCAGGCTGCCCCAGCGATTGGAGAGCGGTAGGTTCAACGCGGGTTCGAAATGCAGACGCGTCGCTTCCGGCCGGTTAGCGTTAATGTTGGTGAATTTTACCGCCTGACCATAAAGATGCATATCAAACGGGCCGATATCATTCTGATAATAATTGATATCGAGCTGGGGTTCGGCACGGTAGATATCCCGGCTGTTTGCGCTGGAAAATACCTGGAACTGTTTGGTGGACAGCGTGGTGTTCCAGTTTTCGTTGGCATAACCCAAACTGAATTTCTGCGTGACGTAACCGTCCGTGGTCGAACCGTAATTGGAGTCCAGATCGGTGAAGTAGCGATCGTCGCTGACTTTTGTATAGTCGGCGTTGAAACGCCACACCTGATCCATGACGCCGCTATGTCCCCAATAGAACAGCCAGCGGGTGGCGTTATCGTCTTCCGGGAAGTCTTTGGCGTATTTATTGTCGCTGGGGAGCCAGTCAAGCTCGATGGTCCCCCGGCCGGGCGGAGTCAGATAACGGAATTCGTTCTGCCATTGCATACCGCGTTTGGTTTGCAGGTGCGGCGTGATCGTGGCGTCGAAGTTCGGGGCGATATTCCAGTAGTATGGGGTGATGAGCTCAAAGCCGTTGCTGCTGCCGTATTTGGCATTGGGGATCAGGAAACCCGAGCGCCGTCTGTCGCCAATGGGCAATTGCAGATAAGGGCTGTAGAACACGGGAACATTGCCGATCTTGAAGCGGGCATTCCAAATTTCGGCAACCTGTTCTTCACGGTCTTGAATCACTTCCGAACCAACGACGCTCCAGCTATTATCTCCCGGCAGGCAGGATGTGAAGGTGCCGTTTTCCAAAATGGTATAGCGGTTGTTATCGCGTATTTTCATTTTGTCGGCCGCGCCGCGCCCTTGGCGGCCGACCATTTGATAGTCGCCTTCATACACATCGGTATCTTTGGTATTAAGGTTTGACCAGGCTTTCGGACCTTTCAGGATGACTTGGTTATCATCGTAGTGCACATTGCCGGTGGCGGTCACGGTGCGGGTGGGCGTGTCCTGATTGCCGGATTCGATCTGGTTAAGTTCCACCTGCTCGGCGGTCAGGATGCTGTTGCCCTGTTCGATATTCACATTGCCGATGAAGCGGGCGTTTTCCGGATAGCTGGCTTCGGTTTTGTCGGCCTGAATGTGAACCGGTAATTGATTCGGCTCGCCCGTAACCAGCGGTCTGTTGTACGTGGGGACGCCCAGCATGCACTGTTCGGCGAGATCGGCCAGCGATTGTTGACTGTATAGCGCCGACCAGATCAAGGTGGCCAGCAGGGTTGGGAAACTTTTTTTCATACGCTGTATCGGATGTTCCGTTATCAGAGGCATCATGCCGGCAAACGGTCAGAGACTATATTAGTCGCCAGCGTTGCGCCAGTGTTAAATCCCCACTGTTTTATACGCGCTGCCGTTAGGTGCAAAGATAAATGACGGGTATGATAAAGCAATTTTTAGCCGACGGCATGAGGATTTGAGGAGTATATGCGGTATTGGGGAAAGTTGCTGGGGCTTATATTGGGGATTATGTCTAACAGCGGTATCTGGGGAATGCTTATGGGACTGCTGATGGGCCACTGGGTCGACAAGACCAGGGCATCGCGTCGCCGTAACTTTTTTTCCGCCCAATCTACCCGCCAGTCGTTGTTTTTCCTCACGACTTTTCAGGCAATGGGGCATTTAACCAAATCCAAAGGCCGGGTGACGGAAGCCGATATCCGCATTGCGACCAAAATCATGGATCGTCTTGAGCTGTTTGGTGAAGCGAGAGCGGCGGCGCAACAGGCGTTTCGCGAAGGTAAGGCCAGCCACTTTCCACTGCGTCTTAAACTGCGGAAATTGCGTGATGCCTGCCTTGGACGTTTTGATTTAATTAAGATGTTTCTGGATATTCAGATTCAGGTCGCTTTTGTCGACGGGGCGCTTCATCCAAATGAACGGCGCTTGTTGTATGTTATTGCCGACGAGCTCGGCGTGAGTCGCGAACAGTTCGAGTTTTTTCTGCGTACGATGGAGGGGCCGGCCAACCGCGCCGAACCCGGCGGCAAACAAGGCGGGAAGTCGTATCAGCGGCGCAGTCAGTCGTCTAACGGCCATTCTTACGGCGGTCAACGGCAGTCGGCCGCACCGCGCGGGCCGACGCTGGAAAGCGCCTGCCGTACGCTGGGCGTGAGCCGCGGCGATGATGCGGCGACGATTAAACGCGCCTACCGTAAGCTGATGAGCGAGCATCATCCTGATAAGCTGGTGGCGAAAGGGGTGTCGCCCCGCATGATGGAAATGGCAAAGCGCAAAGCGCAGGATATTCAGGCCGCCTATGAGTTACTGAAAAACGTCAATCAATTTAAATAACCCGCTCTCCCGCTCGCTGTCCTTCTACACCGTTTTTCCCTTCCGCCTCTTCGTTTGCCCGTCTCCCTGAACGGCAGATTGCATTGACGTGATTAACCACGCGTTTAGAAATCCGCTTCACAGCGAAAATGCATGGGCGTTTTGAATTCAGGATGCATGATGCACAGCTCCTGCGCGTGGAGCAGCAGGCGCGGCGCCTTGGCTTTGGCTTGCGGATGGGCATAGAAACCGTCGCCCAGAATCGGGTGGCCCAGAGCCAGCAGGTGGACACGCAACTGGTGGGAGCGTCCGGTGATCGGCATCAGCCTGACGCGCGTAGTGCCATCGGCGTCACGGGATAGCACCTGATATTCGGTTTGCGCCGCTTTACCCAGTTCAAAACAGACTTTCTGTTTGGGGCGGTTCGGCCAGTCGCAAATCAGCGGCAGGTCGATTAATCCTTCGTCGCGCTCCATCAATCCCCATACGCGGGCGATGTAGGCTTTTTTGGGTTCGCGTTCGCGAAACTGGCGTTTTAAC
This sequence comes from Brenneria goodwinii, assembly GCF_002291445.1. Lineage (NCBI taxonomy): Bacteria > Pseudomonadati > Pseudomonadota > Gammaproteobacteria > Enterobacterales > Pectobacteriaceae > Brenneria > Brenneria goodwinii. The sequence goes on from NZ_CP014137.1 coordinate 5,152,882, forward strand.
TCACGCTCGGCGGCTTTGGTCAGCGCGACGACGATGACGCCGCTGGTGGCCATGTCCAGACGGTGGACGGACTGCGCGTCTGGGTAGTTCGCCTGAATGCGGCTCATCACGCTGTCTTGGTGTTCCGGCGCACGGCCGGGCACCGAGAGTAAGCCGCTGGGCTTATTCACCACCATGATGTGCCGATCCTGATACAGAATGTGCAACCAGGGATCGGTAGGGGGATTGTAAGGTTCCATCGCTGCTGCCTTTCTCCAGGCTATTGATAACGTGTGATGCTTTATCGCCACTCCCCCGGCGTCCCCTTTGTCAGAGGCGTCGTGGCACGCAATATTCGCTTTTCTCCCTCCCTTGTGAAGGGGAGGGACGGGGTGGGGTTAATCAATAAAAATACGCTTACTGATGCGTGACCACCACCAGACGGATCGCATCCAGACGCCAGTTTGCCTGATGAAGATTGGTTAATACCTGCTCGCGCTGACTTTCCAACGCGCTCAGCTCATCTTCACGAATATTCGGGTTCACGGCCTTGAGCGCTTCCAGGCGTTCCAGCTCACGGCGCAGCTGCCGATCGGCCTGCTCCTGGGCGTCGGTAATGAGCTGACGAGCCTGAGCCTCCACCAGCGGTTCAGCCTGTTGCAGCATGGCGTGGACGTCCGCCTGTACGGCATTCACCAGCTTACTCGACGTATGGCGGTTCACCGCGCTGAGCTGACGGTTGAAGCTTTCAAACTCCACCTGTCCGGCCAGATCGCTTCCTTTGCGATCCATCAGCACGCGGATTGGCGTCGGCGGCAGGAAACGCGTCAATTGCAGGTGTTTCGGCGCCTGCGCCTCCACCACATAGATCAGTTCCGCCAGCAGCGTACCGACCGGCAATGCCTTGTTTTTCAACAACGATACGGCGCAACTGCCGGTATCGCCGGACAGAATCAGATCGAGTCCGTTGCGGATCAGCGGATGTTCCCAACTGATAAACTGGGCGTCTTCGCGGGATAGCGCCTGTTCGCGATCGAAGGTAATGGTGCAGCCGTCCTGCGGTAAGCCGGGAAAATCGGGCACCAGCATATGATCGGAGGGCGTCAGGATAATCAGGTTGTCGCTGCGATCTTCCTGATTGATGCCCACGATATCGAACAGATTAAGCGCAAAGGTGACCAGATTAACGTCGTTGTCCTGTTCGGCAATGGCTTGAGCCAGCAGTTGCGCCTGTTCGCCGCCATTCGAATGCATTTCCAACAGACGGTCCCGGCCTTGCTCAAGCTGCTGTTTCAACTGCTCATGCTGCTGTCTGCAGGCGCGGATAAATTCATCCAGCCCTTGCTGCTCGCCTGGCGTGGTTAGCCGTTCGATCAATTGGTCATAATGGGCATCATAGATGGCGCGGCCGGTCGGGCAGGTGTGCTCAAAGGCGTCCAGCCCCTCGTGATACCAGCGCGCCAGCAGCGCCTGAGCGGTATTCTCTAAATAAGGGATCATGATCTGGATTTGCTGTGTCTGGCCGATACGATCCAAACGGCCGATGCGCTGTTCCAGCAGATCGGGGTTGAACGGCAGATCAAACATGATCAACTGGCTGGCGAACTGGAAGTTGCGGCCTTCGGAGCCGATCTCCGAACAAATCAGAACCTGCGCGCCCTCTTCTTCAGAGGCGAAATAGGCGGCGGCGCGATCGCGCTCCAGAATCGACAACCCTTCGTGGAATACGGCGGCGCGGATGGCTTCACGGGTGCGCAGCACCTGCTCCAACTGCAGCGCGGTCGCGGCCTTGGCGCAAATCACCAGCACTTTTTCGTTACGGTTGGCGGTCAAATAGTTCAGCAGCCACTCAACGCGAGGATCAAAATTCCACCAGGTGGCGTCATCGCCTTCCAACTGTTGATAAATCTGTTCCGGATACAGCATGTCGCGCGCGCGGGCTTCCGGCGCTTTGTTCGCGCCCATAATGCCGGAAACCTTGATTGCCGTCTGATACTGGGCGGGCAAGGGCAGGCGGATTTGGTGCAGCACCCGCTGCGGGAAACCTTTCACGCCCTGGCGGGTATTACGGAACAGCACGCGGCTGGTGCCGTGCCGATCCATCAACATGGTGATCAGTTCCTGACGCGCTTTCTGGTTATCTTCACTGTCGCTGTTAATCGCTTTCAACAGCGGCTCGATATCCTGTTCATCCAGCAATTCGCCCAGCGCATTGAGTTCGGCGGTGGTGGCTTTTTCTCCGGAAAGCAAGGAGGTCACCGCATCGGCGACCGGGCGGTACTGGCGCTGTTCATCAACGAATTCACGATAGTCGTGGAAGCGATTCGGGTCGAGCAGGCGCAGACGGGCAAAGTGGCTCTGCTGCCCCAACTGTTCCGGCGTGGCGGTAAGCAGCAATACGGCCGGGATATGCCGGGCCAGTGTCTCAACCGCCTGATATTCCGCGCTGGGCGCTTCTTCGCTCCAGGACAGATGATGGGCTTCATCCACCACCAGCAGATCCCAATCGGCATTGACCAGTTGCTCGAAACGCTGCGCATTGCGCTGGACAAAACCCAGTGAACAGATAACCAATTGCTCTGTTTCAAAGGGATTGCTGCTATCCAGTTTCGCTTCGGTATAGCGTTCATCATCAAACAGAGAAAACAGCAGGTTGAAGCGGCGCAGCATTTCCACCAGCCACTGATGCTGCAGGGTTTCCGGTACAATGATCAATACGCGCTGGGCGCGGCCGGCCAGCAGTTGCTGGTGAATAATCATCCCGGCTTCAATGGTTTTCCCCAGACCGACTTCATCGGCCAGCAATACGCGCGGTGCGTGGCGTTGCCCGACTTCGTAGGCAATATGCAACTGATGAGGGATCAGGCTGGCGCGCATGCCACGCAGTCCGCCCCATTGCTGAAGCGCTTGTTCGTGCTGATTCTTGCGCGCGCGGTAGCGCAGGGCGAAGCGGTCCATGCGGTCAATCTGACCGGCAAACAGGCGATCCTGCGGTTTGTTGAACGTCAGTTTGCTATCCAGCAGAATTTCACGCAGTTCAGACGGCGCGTCGTCGTCCAGACGCCGACCGATATAGACCAGCAGGCCATTCTCATTGCGCACGTCCTCTACCTTGAGCTGCCACCCTTCATGACTGGTGACGGTATCGCCGGGGTTAAACATAACGCGGGTGATGGGGGCATCGCTGCGGGAATAGAGTCGGTTTTCACCGCTGGCCGGGAAAAGCAGAGTGACCATGCGGGTATCGACGGAAACCACCGTCCCCAATCCAAGTTCGCTTTCCGTATCGCTGATCCAGCGCTGACCAAGTGTAAAAGGCATAAATTCTTTGCTCGATTTTTGTCTGTGTCGGGATAGTGTCAGGTGATGCTTTTGGAATACGGGCAACGCACGTTAACGCGGTGTTGCTCTATTCCTCTTTGTCATTCCTGTGTTTGCGCCGTCATTCTGGCTTTAGCTAGCCGTACATGGGAACGACAATAGTGATAAAAAATGTCATCAGTTTGATGTGTATTGGCATTTACCTAATAAGCGCGGGTGTTGATGATGCCAATCCAGAAAGGGCGCTATGGTAATGGATGGCAGCGCGTTCGTCACCTGATCAAACGCCTTGAGCTGACGCAGATTATTAAAATAATCCCATCTGGCCGGTAACCAACGTAGCAAAATCATCGTGCAAAAAGGGGAGTATGGCATCGGCCACCGGCTGTAGCTGGCGCTCCACATAATGTTGATAGTCCAGCGGCGAATGCCGGGTTTCCAGCGGCTCCGGCCCGTTGGTGGTGATCACGTAGCTAATCCAGCCGCCATTTTGATATTGCAGCGGCCGCCCTTGTCGGCGGTTATAGTCATCGGCGATTTTGGCGGCCCTGGCGTGAGGCGGTACGTTGCGCTGGTAGTCGTCAAGGCGGCGGCGCAGCCGTTTGCGGTAGATTAACAGCTCATCAAATTCGCCGTTCAGGGTTTTACTGACATAGTCCCGCAGCCATTCCTGATAAGGCTGCTGTTGAAAAATAAGCAGATAAAGCTGCTGTTGGAACTGTTGCGCCAGCGGGGTCCAGTCCGTTCGCACGGTTTCCAGCCCTTTAAACACCATTTTCTCGCCTTGCGGCGTCGCAATCATTCCGGCATAACGCTTTTTACTCCCTTGCTCCGCTCCACGAATGGTCGGCATCAGAAAACGGCGAAAGTGTGTTTCGAACTCCAGCTCCAGCGCGCTGGTCAACCCGAGAGTTTGTCGTAAATGTTTTTGCCACCACTGATTCACCTGCTGTACCAGCATATTGCCGATACGAGCGGCCTCTTCTTCCGTATGCGCGCGTTTCAGCCACACGAAGGTGGAGTCGGTATCGCCATAGATCACCTGGTAGCCTTGCGTTTCGATCAATTCTCGCGTTTTCAGCATGATTTCGTGGCCGCGCAGAGTGATGGAAGAGGCCAGCCGCGGATCGAAAAATCGGCAACCACTGGATCCCAGCACGCCGTAAAAGGCGTTCATGATGATTTTCAGCGCTTGTGACAGCGGCTTGTTGTTGATGCGTTTGGCGGCTTCACGCCCCTGCCAGATATGTTCGACAATAGCCGGCAGGCAGTGATGCTCGCGGGAAAACCAGGCGCCGCGGAACCCTTCGACGGCGTGCTGTTCGTCGGGGTGCGACATGCCGACGGCCAGGCCGACCGGATCGATCAAAAAGGTGCGGATGATCGACGGATACAGGCTTTTGTAATCCAGCACCAGAACGGAATCGTATAAGCCGGGGCGCGAATCCATCACGAACCCCCCCGGGCTGGCCTGCGGCGCGACCTCTCCCAAATTCGGCGCCACATAGCCGATGCGGTGCATACGCGGCAGGTAAAGGTGGGTAAACGCCGCCACCGAACCGCCGCTGCGGTCGGCCGCCAGGCCGGTGACGCTCGCTCGCTCCAGTAAAAACGACATCAGCGCGGTTTTGGCGAAAATGCGCGTCACCAGTTCGCAATCCTGCAGGTTATAACGGGCGAGCGCGGGTTTATCCTCGGCAAAGCGGCGGTCGATTTCATCCATTCGCTGGTAGGGGGTATCAATGGCCTTGCCTTCGCCCAGTAACGATTGCGCGACAAACTCCAGACTGAAGGAGGCGAAATTCCAGGTGGCCGATTTTAGCGCTTCGATTCCATCGATAATGAGGCGGCCTTCCGCGCCGGCAAAAAAATGCCCGGCCCTGAAACCGTGTTCGCGCCATTCCATCTCTGTGCCGTTACGCCCCAGCCGTAAAGGGATCCGGTAGCGCTCGGCATGTTTTTGTAATACGCGCAGATCGAACTGCACCAGATTCCAACCGATGATGGCGTCAGGATCGTGCAATTGCAGCCATTGGTTCAGCTTTTCCAGCAACAGTGGACGACTGGCGACATATTCCAGCGTGAAGTTGTCGGTAGCGGCGGGATCACCGTTCTCGGGCCCAAGCATGTACACCTGACGCTGACCGCAGCCTTCCAGACCGATGCAGTAGAGTTCGCCGTGGCGATTGGTTTCGATATCCAGCGAAACCAATCTGAGGTTGGGGCGGTAATCCGGATTGGGCTTCATGCGGACCTGGGTCAGCAGGTTTGATGAAGCAGGCTCGCCGCTCAACCAAACGGACGCGGTGATGAAACGTTCCATAAGGAAACGGTCGGGCGGGCGGATATCCGCCTCGTAAACCTGAATGCCGCCTTCGCGCAGCATCTTTTCCAGTTTCAAAAGCTGGCGGTATTGAGGGCAATACAGCCCCAGCAAGGGCTGGTGATGGAAGTCCTGTAAGGGCAGCGGGCGTAATTGCCAGTGTTTTTCGCTACTGAGTAGCTCGGTGGCTCGGGATTGCTGCACAGCGGGAATAAACGCGACAGCCTGTTGCACCGGCAGACGAGCCTGCAGCGGACCATTATCGGTCGCCAGCCAGAATTCTACCTGCGTGCCCGCAGGAGTATCTTGCCAGTGGCGGGTAAGGATAAAACCCTGACGCGTCTGGGTCACTAAGACTGCCTTTATTGATATACGATAGTGAAGGAAAGTATGGTTATTTATACAGTTCTTGTCCAGCCGTTTGCGCATCCCTGTCGGCGGTCAAACAGGCGGCGAAGATTATTCAAGCATAACAGCCGCCTTATTCAGGCTGGATCCGAGGCGACCACCCGATTGCGACCCGCCTGTTTGGCTTTATATAACGCTTCATCCGCCATTTTAAAGGCGTGTTCGATGGTGATGTCATTGGCGCCTGGAGACCATAGCGAAACGCCCAGCGAGATAGTGATATTACCGACTGACGGGATCGTGGCTTTCTGTGTCTCGTTGCGTAAACGTTCCGCGATGCAGACCGCTATTTTTATCTCGGTGTCAGGCAATAAAACCAGGAACTCCTCCCCGCCGCTGCGGCATAATATATCGGACTCGCGGGAGCCGGAACGAATAAGCTGAGCCATATATTTAATCACGCTATCGCCAATATCATGACCATAGGTGTCGTTAACGCGTTTGAAATGGTCGATGTCCAGCGCGATGATGGCGAAGTTTTTCTGCCTGATCAGCCAGTAGCGCAGGATGCTTTCCAGTCCGCGGCGATTGAGCAGGCCGGTCATCGGATCGGTTTGCGCTTCGGAACGCAGTTTACCGATTTTTTTCTGTAGCAGATCGATGCCAATCAACATGGCCTGCTTGAGCTGGGTGGCTTCAAAATACCAGGAATGGATTTTCCTGATGTCATCGGAAACATTGAGCGAGTCCATTTTATTGGCGCTTCGGGCCAGCAGCCACAGCGGCTGGGCAATGAAACGGGCCAGCAGCCAAACGCAGAATATCGTCAGAATCGCTATCGGCAGAGAATGACGTAACACATTCATCATCAGGCTATCCAGGGGTTTTAATGTTTCCCTGGTTGATCGCACCACCACCACTTCCCAACGATTTGCGGGAATCACGGCGTATCCGACCAGCACCTTTTCGCCCCGGCTATTGGTTATCTTCCGACTGCCGTTGCTGTATGTGCGGCTGTCAATGGTCGGACTATGGCGGAGAACTTCGCCGATGCGGGCGAAATCTTTATGGTACAGAATTCTTCTATAGTGGTCGGTAACATAGATGTAAGAACCGTCCCGATAATAGTGCTGGTCAAGCAGTGCGTTGAGAATACTGGGTTTTTCCAGGTGAATGGAGCCGCTGACAAATCCTTTGTAGCGTCCGTCCCGGGTAAATATCGGCGCTGAGATAAGTACGATCAGGTTATTGGCCACGGAAACATAGGGTGAGCTGATCTGCGGACTCTTTGTCTGTAAGGCTTGCCTGACGCCAGCCGTTGTGACCTTTTTCCCTAGCCACCGAGAGATATTCGGGAAGCTCGACTTGAGTACGCCATGTTCATCCACAATCGATACCGTATTAAAACTGCTGCTTTGTAGTCCAATGCGTCTGGCTTCCTCGTTCAGTCTATTGCCGTCGTACATGCGGTCCGCAATCTCGCCAGCGCTGTAAGCCAACTGCTGCAACGATGCGTTGAAGAAAACATCGGTGGTGGCCGCCAGCTTCGCGGCATAAACGCGATTGGCTTCCAGGGTATTATCGATCAGGAGCTGGCGTTGAACCTGGTAACTGGCATAAAGGCTGTTGCATAGCATGATTAACGCGCTTGTGACGGCCAGAAGCAATATCAGTCGGTGTAATCCGATGTGCTTGAATAGTTTTAATGACATTATTTCGTTTTAGCAGGTTGGCGCAGTGGTGAGAAATGGCCGCTATCATAGGTGTAGATGTATATTCTGTAAAATAATTATCCTGATAATTATCATTGGTGTGATTATATCGTTGAATATTACATAACATAGTGATGGATAACGTAATGTGTTGAGTTCAGTGTTTATAGCGCGATTAAAAGCGCGTAATCGGGGAATCTGAAGCCAGCCAGAACCTATTATAGACAACTCGCGGAGGAATTATAAATTTTTCTACAACTTCTTAATTATACAGACATCTTGATCGACGGTTTTAGCATAAAAGTTGGCAAATGACATATTTAAAGAAATTATCACTATAAAAGCGGGCTGTAAGGCAGTTTGGATAGCATATAAATAATATCTTGCGTTCATCACGCGGAGATATTGCCAACTTGCGGTGGATGACTGATTTACTTATAGAATTTTGCCATTCACGCCAACGCACTTTTTAAAAGCAACGACGAAACAAATTGGTGCATTCCGTTTCTCCTCCTCTCTTCTCTCTCTTTCTATTTGGTGCAATAAATCGATTTTCCTTTTGTTTATTAGCTTGTTAATGATGATTCAATTGTTCTGGCACATTTATTGCTGAATTTAATTCGGCCAACAGAATATATCCCTGTGGCACTTTTTGGATTCTCACAGTCAGGCATACGGCTTTATTCCATTACTGGGATTTGAATCTCTCATTATTTCAAGAGGCGATCATGAATAACAAAATTGTCAGGATAACTATAGCAGCTGCATTTGTTTCCTCTGTCATCTGCGCCGGCAACGCAATGGCGGCTGAAGTGAAGATCGGGGTGGTTCTGCCTTTAAGCGGCGCGCTTAGCGGTTATGGGCAGCCTTCTCAAAAAGGTGTTGAGCTGGTGAATAGCATGGAGCCGACGCTGAAAAATGGCGATACGATTAAACTGATCATCATTGATGATAAGAGCGATAAGGTCGAAGCGGCTAACGCCATGCAGCGTCTGGTCTCCAGCGATAAGGTCGATGCGGTGATCGGGGAGGTAACCTCCACCAATACGATGGCGATGACCAAAATGGCGGAAGACACCAAAACGCCGCTGGTCTCTCCGACCGCCACCAACGACCGCGTGACCCGCAACCGTCAATATGTCAGCCGCGTGTGCTTTTCCGATAGTTTCCAGGGCGTGGTGGGCGCCAACCTCGCATCGCGTGACTTAGGCGCGAAAACCGCCGCCATCATGTTCGACAGCAGCAATGATTACTCTGTTGGCCTGGCAAAATCCTTCCGCACTCAGTTCCTCAAAAACGGCGGCACTATTCCGATCGAAGTTCAGGCGCCCGGCGGCAGCAAGGATTTCAAAGCCCAGCTTTCCACCATCAAAGCTAAAAATGTCGACATGATCTATATGCCGATCTATTACACCGAAGGCGCGTTGATTGCGGTGCAGGCCAAACAGCTGGGGCTGAAAGTGCCGGTGGTCGGCGGCGATGGTCTGGCGGCCGATCCGGTATTCTTCAAGCTGGGTCAGGATGCGGTGGAAGGTTATATGACTACCGATTACTACTCGCCGAATGCCAAGGAACAGACGCCTGAAGGTGAGAAATTCATCAAGGCCTGGGAAGCGAAATATAAGGAACCGACGCATACCTGGGGGGCAATGACGGGCGATGCTTACAAGATGATCGTCAACGCGATGAATCAGTGCAGCGATCCTAAAGACCGTGTTTGCGTGAATGAAAAAATCCGCGCCACCAATAATTTTGAAGGCATTACCGGCACCCTGACGCTGAAAGATGGTGATGCAATCCGCAACGCCGTCATCAATGAGGTCAAAGATGGACAATTGGCCTTTAAAACGGTGGTTAAACCTTAATTTATCCCCTTCACCTTTCAAGTGCAGTGATCTCGGCTCCCTTACATTACCCGGCTCCCTGGTGGAGCCGCTGTAAGCTGCGTTCGGGTCTGCTTCAGGCAGGTTTGTCCTCGCCGCCGCTGAGTCGGTTGCGGTGGATGGAGCGGTTAACGCCGTGCTGCACCTTGAAAAAACGCCGGGCGAGTTTTTGAACGACGCGGAGCGTTGGGCCGGGGGCGGGCAGGAGAGCCCGCATAAATCTGGATCAAGGTAAATAAGGATTGAATTTATGGATGCTGCCATTTTCTTTCAGCAAGTGGTTAACGGCATGAGCCTGGGCAGTATGTATGCGCTGATTGCTATTGGTTACACCATGGTGTACGGCGTATTACGACTGATCAACTTCGCTCACGCCGACATTATGATGGTCGGGGCGTTTCTGGCGCTTTTCGGCTCAACCACCTTTGAACTGCCTTTCGGGGCCGCGATTTTATTCGCTATTCTCTTCTCCGCATTGCTGGGCGTTTGTATCGACCAGATCGCCTATCGTCCTCTGCGTCAGGCCTCTAAGATTTCCATGCTGATTACCGCGATTGGCGTGAGTTTCTTTTTAGAGAATCTGTTCAACGTACTGTTTGGCGGTAGCCCGCGTTTCTTTGCCGCTCCCGAATTCTTTAATCGAACCGTTTCGTTCGGCAGCATCATTATCACCAATGTGGCCTGGCTGGTGCCGTTAGTCACGCTGGTGTTGCTGGGATGCATTCTTTTTATCCTGTACCGGACGCGGCAAGGGATGGCGATTCGCGCGGTAGCCTTTGATGTCAATACCGTTCGCCTGATGGGGGTGGACGCCAACCATATTATTGCTTTTGTCTTTGCTCTGGGCAGCGCGCTGGCGGCGCTCGGCGGTATTTTTTACGCCACCAGTTATCCGACGATCGACCCATTAATGGGCGTGCTGATTGGCTTGAAGGCGTTCGCCGCCGCCGTATTAGGCGGTATCGGCAGCGTAACGGGGGCGGTGATCGGCGGCTTTATTCTGGGCTTCACCGAAGTGGTCGCCGTGGCGGTATTTCCTGAGTTGGGCGGATATAAGGACGCCTTTGCGTTTATGTTTTTGATCCTGGTTCTGTTATTCAGACCGGTAGGCATTATGGGTGATGAAAGACTGGAAAGGAGCCGTTTTTGATGAGAATGCCAACCAACTCATTTTCGCTGCTAATAGGCTATATCGGGTTATTTGTCATCATGCTTCTGATGCTGTTCGCATTGCAGAATGTCTTTGACGATTATGTTATCCGTATTGTCTGCAATATTTTTATTTTTATGATCCTGGCGGTGAGCTACAACCTGATTAATGGCGTAACCGGCCAGCTCTCGCTCGAACCCAATGGTTTCGTCGCCGTCGGCGCTTATATTACCGCTCTGCTGTTGTTAAGCGCGGATACCAAATTGGATATGTTCGAGATGGCTTCTCCCAGCCCGCTGATATTGGCCGTACATACCACCTTTTTACCGGCGTTGATTATCAGCGGCATTTGCGCGTCGATACTGGCGGTATGTCTGGCATTCCCGGTTTTCCGGGTGCGGGGCGATTATCTGGCGATTGTCACATTGGGCTTCGGTTTTATTATTAAAATCCTGGCGATTAATAATCCGCAGTTCACCAACGGCGCGATTGGTCTGAATGAAATTCCGCAGGCCAACCATATGCTGTACTGGTGCGGATTTATCGCCCTGATTGCCGTGTTGCTTATTTTGCAAATCGTGTATTCGAAATTCGGACGGGCAATGAAAGCCGTTCGCGATGACGAAGATGCGGCGATAGCGATGGGGATTAATACTTTCAAAATTAAAACCTGCGCGTTTGCCACCAGCGCTTTTTTAGAAGGCGTCGGCGGCGGATTATTGGCATCGCTGTTGACGATTATCTCCCCCGATCTGTTTGATTTCATGCTGACGTTCCAGCTGTTGATCATCATTGTGCTCGGCGGGCTTGGCAGTACCAGCGGCGCTATTCTGGGAACCATTATGGTGGTGGGAAGCGGCGAATGGCTGCGTTTCCTCGATCAGCCGTTGAGTTTCTTTGGTGAGGATTTAGGGTCTTATCCCGGTTTACGCATGGTCGTATTCTCACTGGTGTTGCTCATTATCATGTTGTTTGCCCGCGAAGGATTATTGGGTAAGCAGGAGATTTGGGAAGTTAATAGGAAGCGCCATCATGGAAAATAAATCTATTCTCAGCGTTGATAATATCATCATGCAATTTGGCGGATTGCGGGCTATTGATGGTGTCAGCTTTACGCTTAATCAGGCTGAAATATTTGGTCTGATTGGTCCGAATGGCGCGGGAAAAACCACGCTGTTTAATGTTATTACCTCAAACTATAAACCGACCTCGGGAACGGTGATGTTGGGTAATGAGAAAATTACCGGGTTAAGACCGAACCATGTGGTTAATCGCGGCATTGCCCGTACTTTCCAGAACATTCGTTTGTTTAATTCGATGACGGTGCTGGAAAACGTATTAATCGGTTTTGATCGCTCGATTCATTATTCGTTTATTGAGGCGGCGCTGCATATGGGGCGGTTTTTCTCGGCGGAAAAACGGGCGAAAGCGAAAGCGATGGAGATCCTTGAATATATCGGTATCGCTGAACACGCCCAGTCGCTGGCGACCAACCTGAGCTATGGCAACCAGCGTAAAGTGGAGATCGCCAGGGCATTGGCGACTTCGCCGGCCTTGCTGTTGTTGGATGAACCCGCAGCCGGTATGAACCCCAGAGAAACCAATGAATTAGCGCAGCTGATTTTTAAAATGCGTGAGGACTACAAATTAACGGTTTTACTGATTGAACATGATATGTCTTTCGTTAATACCCTGTGCGAGCGGGTATTGGTGCTGGATTATGGTAAACCGTTATTCAGTGGCACCACCTATGAGGCGATTAATAATAAAGAGGTGATTGCCGCGTATCTTGGAGATGTCGATTATGCTTAAGGCCGATGATCTATGCGTATTTTATGGATTGATTCAGGGGTTAAAGGGGATCGACATCGAGGTAAATAATAGCGAAATCGTGACCTTGATTGGCAGTAACGGCGCGGGGAAAACCTCAACGCTGAACGGTATTATTAACCTGGTGAAATCGACCGGGCAGGTCAATTTCCTGAATGAAGATATCTCCAACAGCCTGACGCACCAGATCGTCAGGAAAGGGCTGGCGCTGGTGCCGGAAGGACGCAAAGTTTTCACCAATTTAACCATTGAAGAGAACTTGCGCATGGGCGCGTACAACAATCCGGTTAATTTCAACTATCTGAAAGACAAAATGTACACGCTGTTTCCGCGCCTAAAGGAACGCCGTAACCAACTGGCGGGCACGATGAGCGGCGGCGAGCAGCAGATGCTGGCGATCGCCCGGGCATTGATGAGCGAACCGGTATTGCTGATGCTGGATGAACCCAGCCTGGGGCTGGCGCCGAAGATAGTTGGCGAAATGTTCAATATTATTAAGCAATTGCAGAAGGACAATATTACCATCCTCCTGGTTGAACAGAACGCGACCGCGGCCTTGAAGATTGCCGATCGCGCCTATGTGCTGGAGAACGGGAAAATTGTTCTGAAAGGCGCGGCAAAGGATATTCTGGCCAACCCCGAAGTGAAGAAGATGTATTTGGGGGGATAAATTTTCCTAACCCGTCGTCCCCGTGGCAGTAGACGGGGATCTGTTTTTGTGCGCAGCAATGACGAAGTCTATGTATATGAAAATGACCTATTGACGGTTTCCGCCAAGTTCCAGACAATCCCCTCTTTCATCAAGAGTGAGCGGGAATTTATGGAAGCATGGCTGGATCATCTGGTGACGCAATCAGTAACCTATGCGCTGATCGCGGTCATGCTGGTTGCCTTTCTGGAGTCTCTTGCGGTCGTGGGGCTGCTGTTGCCGGGCACGTTGATGATGGCGACGCTGGGGGCATTGATTGGCAGCGGCAAGCTGGGGCTGTATCCGGCGTGGGGCGTGGGGATTATCGGCTGCCTGCTGGGCGACTGGATCTCCTACTTTATCGGCTGGCGTTTTAAAGGGCCGCTACATCGATGGTCGTTCCTGAAAAAGCATCAGACGATGCTGCGCAAGACGGAACATGCGTTGCATCGGCATCATATCGCGACTGTGCTGATTGGCCGCTTCGTGGGGCCGACGCGGCCGCTGATCCCGATGGTCGCCGGCATGCTGGAACTGCCGCCTTACAAATTCGCGTTCCCAAACATTATTGGCAGCCTGACCTGGCCGCCGGTGTATTTCTTTCCGGGTATTCTGGCCGGCGTCGCTATTGATATTCCCGCCGCAACCAATAGCGCCGGGTTTAAGTGGCTGTTATTGGCAACGGCCTTACTGGTGTGGAGTGCGGTATGGCTGTGCTGGCGCTGGTGGCGGGGAGATAAGCGTAAAAACCGCGACTGGTTCAGCCAGTGGCTGCCGATGAACCGTTTACGCTGGGTTGCGCCGCTGTCGCTGGCGGTCGCGGGGGTAAGCCTGGCGTTACTGATACAACACCCGTTAATGCCGGTTTATCGCCACCTGTTGTGGCAGGTGTTGAATGGGTAAACTCCAGCGAACGATGCGCACAGCTAAAAGATGCGACAGAGCCGGGAGAGATCTGTCGCAGCCTTTCCCATGCGGCTTCGGCGCGGCGGATTAAGCGGCCGCAGAGTGTGAGAAACCGCAACCAGTGCCGCGCGCATCGGCGTCAGATTGAATCCGCCAGCGCCTCAACCCGTGCAATCGCCTGATAAAGCGCCGCCGCCGTCGTCACTCCGGGCATATTTTCCATATCCGGGGCATGCAGCGACGCCTGCACGATACTTTCCAACTCCGCTGAGTTCAGTTCCGCAATTTCGCGCAGACGCAGCGGAAGCGCGCAGGCATGCGCCAGTTTGATCGCTTCCAGCAACGCATCATCGCTGCGGTTTTCCAGCGCCAACAGGCAAAGATTACCGAAACCAACCAGCAATCCGTGGCCGAATGCGCGGGTTTTGTCGCAAACGGTAAAACCTTCGTAAATTGCGTGGGAGGCGGCCGCATGGGCACCGCTGCTCATCAGCGAGGTCAGACCGGCGAACATGAAAATGGCGTCGAGCACCTGGTCCAGCTCGGCGGTGGGTTTCCCGGCGCGGACGGCGTCGCAGGCTGATGGGCCGTAAAATCCTATCAGGTCGTAACAAATCCGGCTATTGGCGTGAGAAGAGCGCGCCACACCGCTCTGTTGGCTATGATGACCGCTGATGGCGCGGAATTCGTACCATTTCGCCAGCGTATCGCCGAGGCCGGCGGCCAGCCAGCGCAACGGCGCGGCGGCGATGATTTCGCTATCGATGATGACCGCCGCCGGAGCCTGCGGCAGCGGAAATAAATCACGGAAGCGGCCGTCGTCGTGATAACGAATGGTCAGCGGCGTAACGGCGGCGCAGGTCGCCGCAATGGTCGGAATGGTCACGACTGGCACGTTGGCTTTTACACCAACGGCTTTACCGGTATCCAGGGATTTACCGCCGCCGACGCTAATCACCACGTCCGCCTTCCGCTCTTTGACCGCCTGCGCCAGACGGTTGATATTCTTTTCGCTGCTTTCGCCGCCAAACCATAGGCTGCCCGCCAGTTCTACCGTGGAACCTGGCAACTGGCGACGAATTTTATCACTTACCGCGGCCAGCGACTGGCGCCCGCCAATCACCAGCGCACGTTTGCCCAGCAACGCGCAAATATCGCCAAGCTGAGAAATAACGCCGGGACCGCGCAGGATTTGCGCCGGAAAAATGATGTTCTGTGCCTGCATGACCGCCTCTCCGTAATTTTTGTGTTTATCTGGTTCTGGTTAAAAATCTTCTGGGGATGTTTATAGTGATGACTTATTGATACCTATGGTTGAAGGCGCGGCCTGTGCGGTTCCGATCGCACCCGACACATTTCATGCGGCTTCTTCCGCCAGAAGCTTTTTCAGGCTGTCCATAAACTGCCGGTTGTCCTGTTCGCTGCCGATGGTCACGCGGATCCAGTTTTCATAGCCGGTTTCCCTCCACGGTTTGATAATAACGCCATAAGCGAGCAATCGCCGTGCCAGTTCACTACTTGGCCGACCGCAATCGAAGAACAGAAAATTAGCGTAAGACGGCGCCACGTCGAAACCCAGCGCCGCGAGTTCCGCCGCCATCATCCCGCGTTGCGCGGTCGTCAGCGCAATGCTATCGATAACGTGCCGTTTATCCTGCAAGGCCGCCACCGCCGCCGTTTGCGCACAACGGTTGATGTTGAACGGCGTGCGAACGCGATTCAGCAGATTAACCAGCTCCGGATGGCTGGCTAAGCCATAGCCGACGCGCAGCCCCGCCAGACCGTACGCTTTCGAAAAGGTGCGCAGCACAATCCACGGGCGCGCTTGTTCCGCCAGAATGCGCAGGCTGTCGGGGTAATCAGGATCGCTTTCACAATATTCGAAATACGCTTCGTCGATCGCCAGCAGGCAATCCTGCGGCGCGGCATCGATAATTCGGGCGAATCCTTGTTTGTCGAGCATACAGCCGACCGGATTAGACGGATTACTAAAAATCACCATTTTGGCCGGCGTCGAAAGCGCCGCTTCCCAGGCTTCGACGTCAAAACGCCGGTGCGCATTAACGCCAACCAGGGTGACTTCCGCGCCCATCATGCGTGGGAAAATTTCGTGCAGACCAAAGGATGGCATCAACGTGACCACGCGATCGCCGGGGTTGAGAAAGGCCAGCGCCAGCATATGCAGAATGTCTTCCGAACCGTTGCCAACCACAATATTTTCCGCGTCCACGCCGGTATGTTCCGCCAGCGCCCGGCGCAGCGCCGCACTCGACGCATCGGAATAAACCGCGCTGAAACGGGCATCCGCCTGAAGTGCGGCCACCACCTGCGGGCTGGCGCCCAACGGGTTTTCGTTGCTGGCGAGTTTCGCCACATGCGCGACGCCATATTTTTGCTGCACGCTATCGGCGGAAAGCCCGGCGTTATAAACGCCCAGTGAACGCGAAGCCGCTCTTGCCAGGTTTCTCAGCCCTTGTTTTCCCATATCAATATCTGCTGTATCGAATATTGCCGCATCTGAAGCCATCTCTTACTCCATGCTGTTACACGTCGCCATTTATGGTCGTTTTACGTCGCTTTTGCATCATCTCAGCTTGTCGGGGCGACAACATACGCCACGGCCAGCGCCGTTGCCCGTGTTCATTGCCCGGTTTACTCGCCTGCGGAATGAGCCGCTTATCACAACTGATTGCGCAGCAGCGGCAAGTTAAGCCCGTTACGAACCGCGCATTCTTTCGCCTGCTCATAACCTGCATCCGCATGCCGCATCACGCCGGTCGCCGGATCATTCCACAAAATACGTTCAAGGCGGGCATCCGCTTCCGGGGTTCCGTCGCACACAATGACCATCCCGGCATGTTGCGAGAAGCCCATGCCGACGCCGCCGCCGTGGTGCAGACTCACCCACGTCGCGCCGCCTGCGGTGTTTAACAGCGCATTGAGCAGCGGCCAGTCGGAAACGGCATCGGAACCGTCTTTCATCGCTTCGGTTTCGCGGTTTGGCGAGGCAACGGAACCGGTGTCCAGATGGTCGCGGCCGATCACGATGGGCGCTTTCAGTTCGCCGTTGCGCACCATTTCATTGAAGGCCAGCCCGGCGATATGACGTTCGCCCAGACCGAGCCAGCAGATACGCGCCGGTAAGCCCTGGAAGGCAATACGTTCACGCGCCATGTCCAGCCAGTTGATCAGGTTGGCGTTATCCGGGAACAGCGCTTTCAGTTTGGCGTCGGTTTTATAAATATCTTCCGGGTCGCCGGAAAGCGCCACCCAGCGGAACGGCCCTTTTCCTTCACAGAAAAGAGGGCGAATATACGCCGGGACAAAGCCAGGAAAATCAAAGGCGTTATCAATGCCTTCGTCTTTTGCAACCTGACGAATATTGTTGCCGTAATCGACGGTCGGAATGCCCATCGCATGGAAATCGAGCATCGCCTGAACGTGTTTCGCCATAGACGCGCGAGCGGCTTTTACCACGGATTGCGGGTCGGACTGACGCGCTTGCCGCCATTTTTCCAGGCTCCAGCCAGCCGGCAGATAACCGTTCAGCGGATCATGCGCGGAAGTCTGGTCGGTGACGATATTAGGGCGCAGGCCGCCTTCTTTGGCTCGCGCAACCAGTTGCGGCATCAGTTCCGCGGCATTGCCCAGCAGGCCGACGGAAATGGCTTTCTTCTCGGCGCAGGCTTTTTCGATCATTAACATCGCCTCATCGATGTCGTGCGCTTTGTAATCGAGGTAACGGGTGCGCAGGCGGAAATCAATGCGCGATTCCTGACATTCAATCGCCAACACGCAGGCGCCGGCCAGTACGCCCGCCAGTGGTTGCGCGCCGCCCATGCCGCCCAGACCTGCGGTTAAGATCCACTTGCCGCGCAGGTTGCCTTCATAGTGTTGACGTCCGGCTTCCGCGAAGGTCTCGTAAGTGCCCTGCACAATGCCCTGCGCGCCGATGTAAACCCATGAACCGGCGGTCATCTGGCCGTACATCATCAGGCCGGCTTTATCCAGCTCGTGAAAATGCTCCCAGTTTGCCCAGTGAGGCACGATGTTGGAGTTGGCGATCAGCACGCGCGGCGCATCGGTATGGGTGCGGAACACGCCAACCGGTTTGCCGGATTGAACAAGCAGCGTTTCGTCTTCTTGCAGTTCGCGCAGGCTTGTGAGGATGGCTTCAAATGCGGGCCAGTTACGCGCCGCTTTACCAATCCCGCCGTAAACCACCAGATCTTGCGGACGCTCCGCGACATCCGGATCAAGGTTGTTTTGGATCATGCGGTAAGCCGCTTCAATCAGCCAGTTCCGGCAGCTTAGTTCCGTGCCGCGCGGTGCGCGAACAACGCGGGCGGCGGCGGTTTTTTGTGGCGCGTTCATTGTTGTTTCCTTATCTGAAATTTATAAATGTCAGGAAGTTATTCATAGAAAGTTATCAGGCGAAGCTCGGCAGCAGCGCTTCAATCGCCATCGGCCAGCGTTCACGGCAAGCCCACCGGCGCATGACTTCGATGTCCGGCGCCATCAGGCGATCCTTTTCCAGGAACGCGACGTTTTCACGGATGGCTTTCATTTCATTTTCCAGCGTCGTCGAGCTTTGCAAAGGGCGATGGAAATCAATGCCCTGCGCAGCGGCCATCGCTTCAATGCCGACCACCACACTGGTGTTGAAACACATGTCGCCCAGACGACGTGCGGCATAAGTCGCCATCGAAACATGATCTTCCTGATTCGCCGATGTCGGCAGGCTGTCGACGCTGCCCGGATGCGCCAGTGATTTGTTTTCAGAGGCCAGCGCCGCCGCGGTGACCTGGGCAATCATAAAGCCGGAGTTCACTCCGCCGTCGTTGATCAGGAACGGCGGCAAACCGGAGAGGCCGGTGTCGAGCAACAGCGCCATACGACGTTCTGAAATCGCCCCGATTTCAGACACGGCCAGCGCGATAATATCAGCGGCGAACGCCACCGGTTCCGCATGGAAGTTACCACCGGAAATCACATCGCCGTTTTCGGCAAACACCAGCGGGTTATCGGAAGCCGCATTGGCTTCGATACGTAAAATGCGCGCGGCGTGGTGCAGATTGTCGAGGCATGCGCCCATCACCTGCGGCACACAACGAATGGAATACGGATCCTGCACGCGGCCGCAATCGGCGTGGGACATGACGATGCCACTACCCGCCAGGACATCGGTTAACGCGGCGGCGACGGCAATCTGTCCCGACTGACCGCGCGCTTCATGAATGCGGGAATCCAACGGTTTAATCGAACCTCTGATTGCTTCCAGGGACAACGCTCCCGCCACCAGGCCGGCGGAAAATATTCGCTCTGTCTCAAATAGCCCGGACAGCGCCAGGGAAGTTGAAACCTGCGTACCGTTCAGCAGCGCCAGCCCTTCTTTCGGACCCAGTTCAAATGGCGCCAGCCCCACGGTTGCCAGCCCTGCTATCGCCGACATTTTTTCGCCTTTGACCGTAACCTGACCTTCGCCGATCAGCATCAGGGAAAGATGCGCCAGCGGGGCTAAATCGCCGGAAGCGCCGACAGACCCTTTTTCAGGAATACAGGGATAAACCCCGGCGTTGAACAATGTAATCAGCGCATCGATCACCTCGATACGAATACCAGAATGTCCGCGCGACAGGCTGAGAACTTTGGTCGCCATAACCAGGCGAACCACGTTATCCGCCAGATCTTTGCCGATACCGACACTGTGCGACAATGCCAGATTACGTTGCAGTTCGGTCAGACGTTCGGCCGGAATGCGCGTTTGCGCCAGCTTGCCGAAACCGGTATTGATGCCATACACCACTTTGCCCGACTCCACGATGCGGGCGACCGTTTTCTGTGACGCCAGTATGCCGGCGCGCGCCTCATCAACCAGTTCAAGACGGACATTGCCCTGATAAATTTTGCGCAGCGTCGACAGGTCGACGTGACCTGGTCGCAAGCGGCAAAGGGGTAATTCGGCGGATGAAGAAGTCATAATCTATTCCTGTATAGACAAGTTAAGCTGTAAGTAAACCCGGCCAAGAACTCAACCCCGGGCATTTATGCATAATCTGACGCTAGGACCGCACAATCTTATGCTTTGAGAGCAAAATCAATGCGCCAGCGTTTGCATCGTCTCGGTACGAATTTCTTCGGTAATCTGCGCTTTCAGGGCCATAAATTCCGGCGATGTCTTCACGGTATAATCACGCGGATGCGGGAAATCAACGGCGATTTCGGTTTTAATCCGTCCCGGCCGCGCACTGAAAATCGCCACTTTGTTGGCCATGAAAATCGCCTCGTCAATGTCGTGCGTCACGAACAGCACGGTCTTGCGGGACGACTCCCAAATCGACAGCAGCAGCTCCTGCATCATCACTCGGGTCTGGTTGTCGAGCGCGCCGAAAGGCTCATCCATCAACAGAATTTTCGGGTCATTCGTCAGCGCGCGGGCTATCGCGGTACGTTGCTGCATGCCGCCGGAAAGCTGGCGCGGAAAATGCCGCTCAAAACCACGCAGTCCGACCTTGTTGATAAAGTAATCACTACGCTCTTTTTGCGCAGCTTTCCCGACGCCGCGCTCCCGCAAACCGAAGCGAATGTTCTGTTCGACGGTCAGCCAGGGGAATAAGGTATAGCTCTGAAATACCATGCCGCGGTCCGCGCCCGGACCGTCGACCAGCTCGCCATCAAGCCAGATTTCGCCGCGCGTTGGTTGATCCAATCCGGCAGCGATGCGCAATAGCGTGGATTTACCGCAGCCCGAAGGTCCGAGAATAGTGATGAAGTCATTCTCATTGACCTGATAATTCACCGGCAGCAACGCCTGGGTTTGCTCGCCTTTCGGACCGCTGAAAATACGTTCCACCTGACGAATGCTCAGTTTGGGATACTTCATCACAGCGAACTCCATACAAACAAACGGCGGTTGGCCGCTTTAAACAACAGATCGGATAGCAAACCGATGCAACCAATCACGATAATGCCGAAGATCATTTGTCCGGTATTGAGCAACGCCTGACTGTTGACGATCATATGACCGATACCGCTTGATGAACCAATCAGTTCCGCCACGATGACGTAAGTCCATGCCCAGCCCAGCACCAACCGTAACAGTTCGGCGATTTCCGGCGCGGCGCCGGGAATAATCACCCTGCGCACCACACTCTGGTTGGTCGCGCCCAGCGTATAAGCCGCTTCAACCAGATCACGTCTCGCGGCGCCGACAGTCACCGCTACCATCAGGGTTATCTGGAAGAATGAACCAATAAAAATCACCAGAATTTTCTGCATCTCGCCAATACCCGCCCACAAGATCAGCAACGGAACGAACGCCGAAGCAGGCAGATAACGACAGAACGAAATAAACGGCTCGAAGAAGGCTTCAATGAGTTTGTATGAACCCATCAGGATACCGAGCGGTATCGCGATAGCGCTGGCCAGAATAAAGCCCCCCAGCACACGCATCACCGTCATGATGATATCGGTTGCAAAATCGAAATCGGTAAACAGTAAAATGCCTTCCTGCAACATGCTGGCCGGGCTGGCGAGGAACGTTGGCGAAACAAGGCCGGTATAGGTGATCAGCGCCCACAATGCGAAAAACAGGACAAAGAAACAGAACCCGAGGAACCAGCGACGCCCCAAAGCGACTGGCTTTAAAGGCACCATCATCGGGTTATGCCAGACTTTTTTGCTTGCCGGCAACGGCGCCGGCTCGCGTAAGACTGGCTGCATGCTAACGGAATGTTCCGTCGCCTGACGGACAGGGCTATTCATGTCTTGAACCTCATGACTATTTAACGTATTGCGCGTCATATAATGTGCTGATGTCCGGCGTTTTACGCAGAATTTTCATCTCAGTCAGCAGGCGTGCGGCTTCGTTGCTGAAGGTTACGATTTCGCCGTTGAAGAATTTCTGGTTGTCATCGCGATCCTGCCAGTGCAAATAACTGGATTTTTCCGCAAACTGCTTACCGGTTTCTTTGATTGAGGCGCCCATGATTTCATAGGATTTCTCAGGCTCTTTCCTGATCATATCCAAAGCCTCGAAATAGCTGTTAACCAGCGCCTGCGCGGCGGTTGGGTTTTTATCCAGCCAGGCGGGCGTACAGCCAAGGGTATCCGTCACTGCCGGATATTCGATCGTCGTCGCCAGAATTTTGCCTTTGTCCGGGCTGTTGCGAATATTTGACAGGTAAGGTTCGTATGATATCGCCGCATCGTTCTGCCCGGCAATGAAAGCGCGTGCGGCCGCGTCAGGGCCTAATGTCGCCAGCTTGACGTCTTTCATCGTCATGCCGTTTTTATCGAGGATCCACGCGAGCAGGAAGTAGGAAGAGGTTCCCGGCGCATCAACGCCGATGGTTTTGCCTTTCAGGTCGGTAATGTTGTTGATGCCGTTGCGAACGGCGATACCGTCGGCACCGCGAGATTTATCCAATTGCACAATTTGTTTGACCGGAACGCCGCTGGCGTTCCAGGTTAAATAGGTTTCGACGGTGGTTGCCGCGCATTGCAATGAACCTGCGGCAATCGCCAGATGACGGGACTGTTGCGGCACCATTTTCAGGGTGACGTCGAGGCCGTTCTTTTTGAAAATGCCTGCTTTATCCGCCAGCGTCAGCGGTGCAAAGCCGATCCACCCTGAAATACCGATAGCAACCGGCGTATCAGTCGCTTGCGCCGTGCCGATGGTCATACTGCTCAGCATCGCGGTCAACCCTAACAAAGACAACGAACGTCTCAGTACCGCTCTGGGATTCATGTTGCTCATTTGCCACTCCTGCCAAAGTATCAGTCTTGGTGGGTGCCTGTTGCTGTGAAAGCAGCCGGCAAATTACGCCACTGTATATTCTTGTCTATACAAGTATGGTCGGCAAGGTTAAAGCAAACTTTATGCCAGTTTATTAATTGTCCGTTTTAATTCAGGTTTCTCGTCCCATGTGGGGGCTTTAGCTGGTCTGATGGATCAATTCGGTGCGTCGCCTGCTCAGTTTTGGCGCATTGTCGCGGCGGGCTCAGTCCCTGATCGAAGCCCACAGCAGAGGGCCATTGTTTTGCCGTGCGGTAATAAGTAGGTTTTCGCGCTTTTCAGTCTCAGATTCGGACCAGTAAAACCCTCTTTCCGCACCAAACGGCACGCCATTCGGTAAGCGCTAATTTATACACGTATACGGCAAGCGCAGGAAATCAGCTGCCGCGTCTGCACCGTCATACGCCATGTTTGCCCGTACCTGATACGTTTATTCAAGCGTCACGGCGGTAAGCCTTTCTGGCCAGCAAAGAGAAATATAAACGCGATTTTATGGCTATAATGGTAAAACTTTCATTCGATTTGTCTATACATATACATGTACCTAATTACACGGTAAACTTGCAATAACCCCTTTTTATCAGTTTAGTTTTCCGTTACGCACTTTCCGTTCGCTTTTTACTGGCGGACCCGCGGGCGTTCAGGGAGTTTTTTGAAATACCTGTGAATATTCATAGAGCGAGGTAAGAGACATGGCGGAGCCCACATCACTTTCGCAAAATGGCGCGGCGCATCAGGGCGTGTCCCGGCAGACATTATCCGAACTGTCTGCCGCGATGAGCGACGCCCCCGCGCCAATTTATCAGCGTGTGAAGCAGGCGATCGTTGGCCAGATCCGCGCAGGTGTCTGGAAACCGCATCAGCGCGTGCCTTCGGAAAGCGAACTGGTAAACGAACTGGGCGTCAGCCGGATGACCATCAACCGCGCGCTGCGCGAACTGACCAACGAAGGTTTTCTGATCCGTATGCAGGGCGTCGGCACGTTTGTTGCCGAAGCCAAGGCTTACTCGCCGATGCTGGAAGTACATAACATCGCCGATGAAATTGCCCAGCGCGGCCATCATCACGATAGCCAGATTCTGGTTTGCGAAGCGCGTTGCGCAGATACCAATCAGGCATTGCAATTGGGGATCGCTATCGGCGACACGCTGTTCTATTCGCAGATTGTGCATTACGAAAACAACGTACCGGTACAGATCGAAGATCGTTTCGTGAATCCTGAAACCGCACCGGACTACCTGCGACAGGTAATGAACAAACAGACGCCCTATGCCTATCTGATGGAGATCGCCCCCCTGACCGCGGGTGAACATCGCGTAGAGGCGATCAGCGCCAGTGATAAGCAGCGCGAGTTGTTGCAACTGAACGAGCATGAGCCTTGCCTCCTGATCCATCGCCGCACCTGGAGCGGCAGCCGAGTGGTGACCTCCGCGCGGCTGATTTATCCTGGCTCCCGGTATCAGTTGTTTGGGCGCTTCACCAGCCATGGCTGATGTTTTTCTCCTTCCTGCATACCCTACTGAAAAGGCCGTATCCTGTGGTTTACATTTTGCCGGACGTCTCGTGATAAGAAAAAACTATCGCTGGCCGCCTTGCTGGTTTGTCGGTTATGCGTTAGCTTGACTTTAATTGTATATACAAGATGAATTCAGCCTGGAGTCTGTCATGCCGGTCGTGCTATCCCCTCAGTTTTCCTCAGAATTGCCTTTCCGTTGTGACAGCATATGGCGAGGCGCCACGCTTGTGACCATGCAGGACGGGCATTACAACCTGATTGAAAACGGCGCGATTGCCGTTACAGACGGTAACATCGTCTGGCGCGGCAATATGGCGGATTGCCCTGCGCTCCCCGGTGCACGGTTGCATGAATTCAATGGTGGGATCATCACGCCGGGATTTATCGATTGCCATACGCATCTGGTTTTTGGCGGCGACCGCGGCGCGGAGTTTGAACAGCGGCTGAACGGCGCGAGTTATGCGGAAATTGCCGCGGCAGGCGGCGGAATTTTATCGACGGTTAATGCGACCCGTGATGCAACCGAAGATGAATTGCTGGCTCAGGCGTTATTCCGGCTGCAACCGCTGCTGGCTGAAGGCGTAACCTGTGTTGAGATTAAATCCGGCTACGGGCTGAGCGTGGAACACGAGCTCAAAATGCTGCGGGTGATTCGCCGGTTGGGCGCGACGCTGCCGGTCGACGTGCAATCCACCTGTCTTGCCGCACACGCTCTGCCACCTGAATTCGAAGGGGGCGCTGATGAATATATCCAACTGATTTGCGAGACGTTGTTGCCTGTCGTCGCCAGAGAAAAACTGGCGGATGCGGTTGATGCATTCTGTGAACATCTGGCTTTCTCACCTCAACAGGTTGAGCGGGTTTTCAATGCGGCACAAGCGTTAGGTTTACCCGTTAAATTGCATGCGGAACAACTTTCCTCCCTGCATGGCAGCGCACTAGCCGCGCGCTATCATGCATTATCGGCCGATCATCTGGAATATGCGGCCGAAGAAGACGTCAAAGCGATGGCCGCCAGCGGCACCGTCGCCGTTTTACTGCCGGGAGCCTATTATTTGCTGCGGGAAACACAGTGTCCGCCGGTTAATTATTTCCGCCGGCATAAAGTGCCGATGGCACTGGCCAGTGATGCCAATCCGGGCACATCCCCCGCGCTTTCACTGCGCCTGATGCTCAATATGGGCTGTACGCTGTTTCGTCTTACGCCCGAGGAAGCGCTGGCCGGGATCACCTGTCACGGCGCGCGCGCGCTTGGTTTACAGGATTCTCACGGTACGCTGGAAGTCGGGAAAGTCGCTGATTTTATTCACTGGCCGTTGTCGCGTCCGGCTGAGCTGGCTTACTGGTTGGGTGGTCAGTTGCCCTGTACCGTTGTTTACCGTGGAGAAGTAAGCGGCGCCGTTCGTTCATGAACCCGCTGACATCCAGCATTACCGCCGCTCCTGGTCATCTCTCCGCCAGCGTAAGTATTCCTTATACCGGTACACGCCTGACAGCGGAAGTCAGCCTGTAGTCTGAGCGGTGCGCCACCGCCGCTTTCAGATACTGACCCCGGCGAATTCCGCAACGGTACGATTTCCCTGGCGTTCGTTTGTTGTCGGCTAGCGATAAAATTCCGATACCTGATCGAAGATGCGCATTTCGTCCCCGTGTCGTTGTACTTGAAGGACATCCTCTAGCTTTTCTACCTGGCTGATCATCTGTTGCAGCCGTTGATCGTCCTGCACCAGTAGCCAGATCCGGCTTTCCTCGCCGCCAGACAGCGGCATACATAAGATGCCTTCAACGTTAAATGCCCTGCGGGCAAATAACCCGCAAACGTGCGACATCACGCCGGGATGGTTGCGCACCGCCAGCTCCAGCGTTACCTGGTTTGAAACAGATTGATTTGGCATGGTATTAATCTCCAATCATGTCGATGTTGGCGGCGCCCGGCGGCACCATTGGATAAACTTTTTCATTCGCATCAATCAGCACATGGATCAATGCGGGGCCGGGACGATTCAACGCGTCGGATAACGCCGCGCGCGGATCTTCCTCGGCGTTCAGATCGCAGGTGGCGAAACCGAAGCCGGCGGCGATAGCCAGAAAGTTGGTGCGATAGGGGTAATCCGCCGCAAAGACACGCTGCTGGAAGAACAGCTCCTGTTGCTGATGCACCAGGCCGAGAGACTGGTTGTTCATCAGAATAATTTTAACGTTCAGCCCTGCTTCCGCCGCGGTCGCCATCTCCTGAATATTCATCATCAGGCTGCCGTCGCCGGAGAAGCAAACCACGGTTCGCTCAGGTTCGGCCAGCGCGGCGCCGATGGCGGCCGGTAAGCCAAATCCCATGGTGCCCAATCCGCCCGATGTCAGCCACTGGCGCGGCCTGCGCAAGGGGTAAGACTGTGCGACCCACATCTGATGTTGGCCGACGTCGGTGGCGATAACGGCATCATCGGTCAGCGCCTCGGCGGCGGCCCGTATCAGCCCGTAGTGGCTCAACGGATTGTCCGTATCCGGCATGTTGAAAGGGAACGCTTGCCGCATGGCGCTGACTGTATCACGCCAGACGCTGCGCCGCCGAGGTTCGATCAGCGGCAGTAATTGATCCAGGGCTTGTGCGACATCCGCGTTCAGGGCCACGTGCGGCTGCCTGATTTTACCCAATTCAGCCGGATCGATATCGATATGGATAATGCCGGCCTGCGGGCAGAACTGCTCGGCCTTGCCGATTGCTCGGTCATCAAAGCGCGCACCCAGCACAATTAACAAATCTGCCTGTTGCAGGATCAAATTGGTTGAGCGTGCCGCGTGCATTCCCAACATTCCCAACGACAGCGGATGATCGACCGGCATCGCCCCTAATGCCATCAGCGTCATCGTTGTGGGTAAGCTGGCGCGTTCCGCTAACTGGATGGCCTGCCGATGCGCCGACGCATTGATGATGCCGCCGCCCAGATACAGCACCGGGCGCTGGGCGGCGTTGATCATGGCGGCCGCCTGCTCGATTTTCTGCCGATCGATAGCCGGTGGCGCGGCGTCCGGTTTGATCGCCGGAAGCGCATCCAGCTCGATTTCCGCGGTTTGCACATCTTTGGGGATATCGATCCATACCGGGCCGGGGCGGCCGGACTGGGCGATGCGAAACGCCTCGGGAATGACGCGCGCTAAATCCCGGATATCCCTCACCAGATAGTTATGCTTGGTAACAGGGATGGAAATACCGTAGGTGTCCACTTCCTGAAAGGCGTCGGTGCCGATCATGCAGGAAGAGACTTGTCCGGTGATACAGACCAGCGGAATGGAGTCGAGCTTGGCATCGGCGATGGCGGTCAGCAGGTTGGTGGCCCCCGGTCCGCTGGAGGCCAGACAGACCGCGGCGCGCCCGCTGGTACGCGCCATGCCTTGCGCCATAAAGCCGGCGCCCTGCTCATGACGGGCCAGTACATGACGGATGGTTTTACTCTGGCCGAGCGCATCGTAAAGCGGCAGGGCAGCGCCGCCGGGAATGCCTGCGACGGTGGTAATGCCCTGTTGTTCAATCAGCCGGATAATCAGCTGAGCGCCTGTATAACGCATGATCATATCCTTTATCAGGGCCGGTGCGGTATCAGAGCGGGGAGGGTAGAGATAAGAAACCCCGCTCGGCTTGCGCCGGCGGGGTTTGGGAATCTTATTTTGATTCGGACCCGTTACGGCGCGTTGCCGACGACCACCACGACGACCACGCGCACGACGACAACCGCGTCAACGTGCGCGGTGCTTAGTAGTGCTGAAGTGGAAGCGGTGTGTCTCACGGAGTACCTTTATCAAGTTTGGGTGTAAACGGCATTATCTAAACACGTTTAACCGACGGGGGACAAGTCCCCCAACGAATTAAAAAGGTAAAAATCGGCGGCGGCTCACATTGTTATTACACACATTGTTATCACATCAGTTCTTCCTTGCGATCGTCGGATTCGCCGTAGCGATGCAATATGGGCGGCTGTAGCCCCTGATAAAGACGATCGAGTCCGGCGTTGATAAGCTGGTTCTGTTGGTCAAACAGCGAGTTGCCGTGCAGGTCGCTTTCGACGATAAAGGGGCCGAACGCCTCCGTTTCGAACAGCCACAGCGCCTGGGCTATGCCGAGTTCTTCAAGCCAAAAGACGTCGATAACGCGTTTTATCCCCCGCCCTAGCAGCGCGCCGGTGCCGTATCCCACCGTGGTCAGATAGATGGCGCCCGCCGGCGCCAGTACTTGCCGATATTGCTCCAACGGCATGCCGCCTTTCCCCAGGATGATGTTGCTGCCGCTGAGTTTAAGCCAGGCGGCCATCCATTTCGCGAAACGAAAGCTGGCGGTCGCCGTTACGGCGCCGATCTGATAACCGCCTGCCGCGTCCGGTGCGGCGGCGGGCGAACAGTGGAAGTTGACGCGGCTGACGGCCGGCAGATTGACCGGCAGCGCATGACCCTCGGTTAATATCCGGTTATAGACCCCTTCACGCGCCGTATAGACCGCGCCGTTCAGGTAAACCACCGTCCCTGGAGTCAGCTTGGCAAGATCCCGGTCGGAAACCGGCAGTGTCAGATAAACAATATTCAGATCGTCGTATTTTCCGGCCATTCAACCGTCTCCCGGCGCAGATAGGGGGTGAACCATAAGGGATTGGTGCGATAGCTTATCGCGCCGCTGGCGTGGATGCGCGCCGTGGCGCGGCGCGAAGCAAGGCAGAAGGTATGAACGCTGACCGGCATCCCGCCGGTGTGGGTGTAGCCGACTTCGATATGGCAGTCCGCCGCCATCGACGAACCGCTAAAGCCCATCGCCCCAATGCCCAACGTATTCGCCAGCGTTTGCAGCTCCAGTTCCAGTTCGGCAATCCGCGGATCGGGATTACGATCGCCGATAATACGCAGGCAGGCCGCCTGCTTGCCCAGTTGCATACAGGTATCTTTCGAGCCGCCGATGCCGATGCCCACGATGGCGGGCTGACAGGCAAGACCCCGTTTCCCAAAGGCGATCAGCGTATCCAGCACAAAACGCTTAATGCCGTCAATGCCGTCGCCGGGGAACAACATGCGGTAGTCGGAGCCGAATAATCCCCCTTTATGCACGGTGGTGATATCAATCCAGTCCGCGTCGGGTTCAAACGACCACTCAATTTCCGGCGCGTTGATCCCCACGTTATTGTTATGTTCGGTCCGCCACAGCGGGTGTACGCGGTTGGGCCGCAGCGGGATGGTTTTCGTCGTTTGCGCGGTGGCCCGGCGAACGGCCCGCTCTACGCCGATAAACCCGCTCGCTACGCTGGCGTCGTTGCCCACTTTAATGTAGTAGCGGGGAAGTCCCGTGTCGGCGCACATGGGACGCCGATCCTGTCCCGCCGCCCGCCAGTTTTCGATCATGGTGTCCAGCACGAAGCGAGACAGCTGGCTACTTTCCGTATGCCGCATCGCCTGAATTTTTTCACGGTAATCCGGCGGAATATCAATAGCCGCGCGTTTCATTATTTCACTCGCGGCTTCTTCAATGCGTTCGATGGCGATAGTCATAGCGGTGACTCCTGTTCTGCGGGCACCCTCTGGCGCGCATCGGCGGGCGTTTCGCTCAGCAGCGACTGGCCGGGTTTTATCCGGGTAAATGAAACCGGCACCCTCTCCAGCGACAGATGTGCGCCGTCGCCGGATGCCTGAATGCGGGTGTAGCAGGTCTGATGGAGATCGCCGGTTTCCGGGAAATCTTCCCGAAAATGCGCGCCGCGGCTATCGTTGCGGGCCAGCGCCGCGGTGGCGATAACGCGTGAGATAAGCAGCTGACTGTCGAGATTCAGCCAGTCGTGCCAGCTCAGATTATACTGGCGCGCATCGTCACGAACGCCGATGCCGGTCAGCTCGGCGGCATGGTCGTTCAGCATGCTAATGCCGTGCTGGATCCCGGCGTGCGTACGCAGTACGCCAATGTCGTTCCACATGGTTTCCGCCAGCGCGTCGCGCAACGGCGCCAGAGACGCGGAAGGACGGGAGAAGGGCGCCTCGGCGCGGGCAATGGCGCGGTCGATACTTTCGCGCTCCGGCGCGCGCCAGCTCGTGCCCCGTTTAATCAGCGCGGCCATGGATTCTCCGGCAATGCCGCCGAAAACCGTCGAGCAGGCGACGCCGTTGCCGCCCAAGCGATTCGCGCCGTGTACGCCGCCGCTGTCCTCCCCCGCGACGTACAGACCGGGCACCGCCGTGGAGCAATTGGGCTCGAATTCGATGCCGCCCATCAGATAATGGGCCGTGGGGACGATTTCGACGCAGCCTCCGGCCAGATCGAAACCGCAGTCTGCACAGCGATTGACCATGCCGGGAAAGGCGCGCCGAACCTTATCCTCTCCCAGATGCTTCATCTGAATAAATACGCCGCCCATCGGGCCGATGCGGCCCGCGCGCATTTCCGCATAAATGCCGCGGCTGACCACATCACGCGTGGCGCGTTCGCCGCGCGCATCGTAGCGCTGCATAAAACGTTCGCCCAGGCCGTTGAGCAGATAGCCGCCCGCGCCGCGCAGGCCTTCCTCCAGCACCGTTCCCGTCATCCGGGTATTCGGGCCGCCGAGCAAACCGGTTGGATGAAACTGCACCATTTCCATGTCGCGCAGCTTCAGGCCGTAGCGCAGCGCCATCGCCAGACCGTCGCAGGCTTTCTCGCCGGAAGGCGTGTGGTAACGGTACATGGTGGGGCCGGCGCCGGTGGCAAGCAACACCGCTTTAGCCTGAATAAAACGGTAGATGCCGCGGCGCATATCAATGAACAGCACGCCGGCGATGCCTGAACCGTCCGATGCCGGGATCAGCTCTATCGCCCGGTGTTCTTCCAGCTCCCGCACGCCGGCGGCGCGCACCTGTTCCATCAGGCGGTTGATGATTTCAATGCCGGTCAGATCCGACTTGTGTACGGTGCGATCGAACGTTTGGCCGGCGAACGCTTTCTGGTGCAGCGTGCCGTCGGGGTTACGATCGAAGAAACAGCCCAGTTCGTTTTCCAGTTCCTGGACGCGTTCAACGGCGCCCTCCACCAGGCGCCATACCAGATCCTGGCGCGGCAGCCATTTGCCGCCGTTGATGGTATCCATAAAGTGGCGTTCTACGGAGTCGCCCGCCGCCAGCGCCACGTTATAACCCCCCTGTACCATGCGGGTACAGCCGCTTTTGCCCAGCAACCCCTTGGTGGCGACGATGACTTCCAGATCGGGGGCGGATTGTCTGGCATGCAGCGCGGCAAACAGTCCCGCGCCGCCGGAGCCTACAATCAGGATATCGGTTTTCAGCGACTCAATTTGCATACTCAGAGCACTCCCAGCAGAAACGCCGCGCCAACGGCGATGGAAAACGCGCTTCCCCAGCCGATCCAGTTAAGGCGCGTGGCCCGGATGCTGCGCCAGTTCAGGCACTCCAGCGCCAGCAGACGCAGGCCGAAACAAAAGTGCAGGCTGAGCAACATCACCAACCCCCATTCGGCGGCTTTCACCAGCGGGTGTTCGCTGAAACGAATAAAACGTTCCAGCTGCGCTTCGCTTTCCAGCGCCAGGCCAAGCACCAGAAAATGAACCGGCAAAAACAGGGCGAGCAGCAGCCCGGATAACCGGTGTCCGATAAACGCCAGCCAGGATTTATGGTGATGGAAGGATTGTATTTTTATCATGTCGGCACGCCTCCAACGGCAATCAC
Organism: Brenneria goodwinii; assembly: GCF_002291445.1. Taxonomy (NCBI): domain Bacteria; kingdom Pseudomonadati; phylum Pseudomonadota; class Gammaproteobacteria; order Enterobacterales; family Pectobacteriaceae; genus Brenneria; species Brenneria goodwinii. The sequence goes on from NZ_CP014137.1 coordinate 5,185,018, forward strand.
CGCCCGGATGCCCAGGAGCAGCAACAGCAGGCTGAAGCTCAGACTGAACCAGCCGGCGCGACGATACGATAACCCGGCCCATTCGATCAGCACGCTGCGCACGCCAGCCAGCGTGTGGAGGGCGGCGCACACAACGAAAGCGGAATAAAATAGGATCCAGCCCCAGCTTCCCTGCGTTCTGCCCAGAATCGCCGCCGCGCTCAGGCCGTGATGCACGGCGTAGATCATCACCCCGAGGTGAATGAACACAAAAGGGATCAGCAACAGGGTGGTAAGGCGCTGTAGTATGAACAGGAATCGCTCCATGGTTACTCCTTTAGGAACCACTGGAACAAGGTGACTTTTTTCAGGCCGGCGATGCTGCGAGTGGGGCTAAGACCGATAGGGCAGCACTGCATACAGTTGCCTTCGGTGTGGCAGGCGCCGACGCCGCCTGCCGATCCCACCCGCTTTTTAACCTGACTTCTGTCGGCATGACGTTCATCGTTAAGCTGTGTCCAGGCGCGATTAAGCGCCGCCGGGCCGAGGTAATTTTTATCCCATGCCACGATATCGCAGGCGGCATAGCAGATAGCGCAGTTGATGCATTCGATCGCTTCACTGGCGCGCTGGCGCGGCTCACTTTGCGGATCGACGCGCGCCGGTGCGTCGGCGCGCGTGGCGGAGGATCGAAAATGACCGCCAGCCGCCTGCCATTTATCAAAGAACTCGCGCATATCCACCACCAGATCTTTAACCCGCGGCAGATTTCTGAGCGGCGCCAGGCGCAGCGTTCCCTGTTCTTCAACGCGGCTGACGTGCGTGCGGCAGGCCCAGCGCGGCGCGCCATTGACCATCATGGCACAGGAGCCGCAAACGCCGACCCGGCATGAAAAGCGATAGGCAAGAGAGGGGTCGATACGTTGCTGAATCTCCGTCACCACATCAAGCACGGTTTGGTTGTCGCGCCAGGGAACCAGATAAGTGGCTTCGGCATCCGGCGTATCGCCGCGTGATATTTTTACTGTTAGGTGTTTTTTAATGTCCATTGTTTTTGATTCATTTTCCCGGCGCTTGGTGTTTTTTATTTATTGCCTTTCTACCGCCTGCGTATGATTTGATGCCTGTTTATTTATCCTTATGAAAGATTAATAGCAGACTAATAGGAGTTGACTATACACATACGGAGAGTGTGGTTAACCATTAAATATAGATAAGTAAAATCAAAAAATAGAAATAGCCGCATATCACATTAAATGTGATCGCTAATAAATTTTTTGCAATGGCAGTATTATTTTTTGATTAAAATCAATTAATTAAATTAATTTCTCTATTTTTTTATGCATTAATGGGATATGTGATGAAATGATTTATCAGGCTGGATTGGTCCGGCATGGTTAATTAAAACGGATTTTTTAATTAATTTTATTAGAAAAATAAAAGTTACCTCTCACGATCGCGAGTTACGTATAGCTTATTCCAAAATACTATTTATTAATGGGTAATGAGTTATTTACTCTCTCCTGGGTTGATTCAATTATTATTTAACTTTCATTAACAGGTACTGTCCATGAAAAAGAACAGCAATAATACCGTTAATTCAGCAACGCGTTTACAAAATAAAGTTTTGGCTATCGTCACGGCGGCGAGTCTGCTGTTTGCCGGGCTGGGCATCTCCGCCCATGCACAGGCGGAAGGTAACCTGCGTATCGCCCAACAGTTTGGTATTGTCTATCTGCTGTTGAATGTCGCACAGGAAAACAAGCTGATTGAAAAACACGGCAAAGCCGAAGGGTTGGATATTAAGGTTGAATATCTGCAACTCTCCGGCGGTTCGGCCGTGAACGATGCGCTGCTCTCCGGCGCGGTGGATATCGCCGGCGCCGGGATCGGGCCGTTGTTTACCATCTGGGATCGCACCAGGGGGCGTCAGAACGTCCGCGCCGTCGTGGCGACCGGCAATTTCCCTTACTATCTGATTAGCACTAACCCGAATGTAAAAACCATTGCCGATTTTACCGAGAAGGATCGCATTGCCGTTCCGGCGGTAGGCGTGTCGGTGCAGTCGCGTTTTCTGCAACAGGCGTCCGCAAAGCTGTGGGGGGATAAAGAATACAACCGCCTGGATAAGTTGCAGGTCGCCGTTCCCCATCCGGACGCCACTGCCGCCATTATCAGCGGCGGCACGGAAATCACGGCGCATTTCGGCAATGCGCCATTCCAGGAACAAGAACTGGCCGGCAATCCCAATGCGCACATCGTACTTAATTCCTATGATGTCTCCGGCGGTTCGTCTTCTCCGGTGGTGCTGTACTCCACGGAAAAGTTTCGTCAGGAAAATCCGCGCACCTATCGCGCTTTCGTGAACGCCATTGCGGAAGCGGCCGACTTTGCCGCCAGTAACCCAGAGGCGGCGGCCGACGCATTTATCAACATCACAAAGTCCAAAATCGATCGTCAGCTGTTGCTCAGCATTCTTAAAAGTCCGGAAACGAAATTTACCATTACGCCACGCAATACGCTGCAGCTTGGTCAGTTCCTGCAGCAGGTCGGCGCCATCAAGAATAGACCGGAAAAGGTAGAGGATTACTTCTTTGAAGATCCGCATGTGGCGTCTGGAAGCTAAAGCGAGTCTGAACATTTCCCGTTAACTGTCAGAGGGAAAAAGGCCGGAATAGGCAAGTTCTCAAACGGAGCGTAGGCGGGTTTTACTTTGGCTGGAAGCCTATTGGACGGCGCTGGCGGGTCAATATATTCCTCATCTTGCGGCTGGCCTTCGCTGGAAGGCGGGACGGCATGAATATCCAGACTACTTGGCGTCTGTCCATTCCTGCCGTATTCGCCGGACGAGGGCTCAATGCTTTGTCAGCATGTGAGCCCTCCAGGGTTAGTGGTTAGCCTACTCAGCAGCCGTCAGTTCTTTGCTTTCCCCTTTTTGCCGTTTGTCGTGACTTTAGGCCCATCGGCCTGCTTAGACGCGGCGGGAGTATTGCTATAGGCGCGGCCGTAGTAGGTATCCAACAGGATCTGCTTCAGCTCGGAGATCAGCGGATAACGCGGGTTGGCGCCGGTGCATTGGTCGTCAAATGCGTCTTCGGACAGTTTATCGACCTTGGCCAGAAAATCGGCTTCCTGCACGCCGAAATCGCGAATGCTGGCTGGGACATCCAGCGCCGCCTTGGTCTCGTCCAGCCAGGCCAGCAGTTTGTCGATTTTCTGTCCCACGTCGTCGCCAGGGGCGCTGAGGGCCAGATAGTCGGCAATTTCCGCGTAGCGTTTGCGGGCCTGCGGATAACCGTATTGACTGAATGTTGTCTGTTTGGTCGGTTTATCGGTCGCATTATAGCGAATGACGTTACAGATCAGCATGGCATTGGCCAGACCGTGTGGAATATGGAATTCGGAACCCAGCTTATGCGCCATGGAGTGGCACACGCCCAGGAAGGCATTGGCGAAGGCGATACCGGCGATGCTCGCCGCGTTGTGTACCCGTTCGCGAGCCACCGGGTTTTTTGCGCCTTCCTGATAGCTGGTGACCAGATTGCCGTGCAGCAGTTTCAGCGCCTGCAATGCCTGGCCGTCGCTGAATTCGTTGGCCAGCACCGACACATAGGCTTCCGTGGCGTGGGTGACCGCATCCAGGCCGCCGAACGCGCACAGCGACTTCGGCATACTCATGACCAGATCGGCATCCACGATCGCCATATCCGGGGTTAACGCATAGTCCGCCAGCGGATATTTCACGCCGGTGACATCGTCGGTAACCACCGCAAACGGCGTGACCTCGGAACCGGTGCCGGAGGTGGTGGGAATACAGATCATGCGCGCTTTTACCCCCATTTTCGGGAAGGTGTGGATACGTTTGCGGATATCCATAAAGCGCAGCGCCAGATCCTCGAAGCGGGTTTCCGGATGTTCATACATAACCCACATCAGCTTGGCTGCGTCCATCGGCGAGCCGCCGCCCAGCGCGATGATAACATCCGGGTTGAAAGCATTAACCTGCTCGGTCCCCTTGCGAACAATGCTCAGCGTTGGGTCGGCCTCGACTTCGAAGAACACTTCGGTGGCGATGCCGTGTTGCTTCAAACGTGATATCACCTGATCGGCATAACCGTTATTGAACAGGAAGCGGTCGGTAACGATAAATACGCGTTTAGCACCGTCGCGCACGACTTCGGCCAGCGCAACGGGAAGCGAGCCGCGCCGGAAATAGATGGATTTGGGAAGTTTATGCCACAACATATTTTCCGCTCGCTTGGCTACGGTTTTTATATTGAGAAGGTGTTTTGGACCCACGTTTTCCGAAACGGAGTTGCCGCCCCAGGAACCGCAGCCCAGCGTCAGTGACGGTACCAGTTTGAAGTTGTACAGATCGCCGATACCGCCGTAAGAGGTTGGTGAGTTGATCAGCACGCGGGAGGTTTTCATCCGTTCGCCGAAGTAAAGCACCCGGTGGGCATGATTATCCTGATCGGTGTACAAGCAGCTGGTGTGGCCGATACCCTCCATGTTGAGCAGTTTTTCAGCGATATCGACCGCTTCGCTGAAATTCTGCGCCCGGTATAGCGCCAGCGTGGGAGACAGTTTCTCATGCGCGAAAGGCTCGGATTCGTCGGCTTTGGAAACCTCGCCGATCAGCACTTTGGTGTCCGGCGGGACGCTGATTCCGGCCATTTCGGCAATTTTCACCGCGGACTGACCAACGATAGCGGCATTTAACCCGCCATTTTTTCTCAGGATATTGCCGACGGCCGTGAGCTCTTGGCCTTGCAGAATATAGCCGCCCTGAGCGAGGAAGCCCGCGCGGACTTCGTCATAAATGCTCTTGACGACGATGGCGGACTGTTCGGATGAACAGATCATGCCGTTATCGAAGGTTTTTGACATCAGAATGGAGGCGACGAACCGTTTGACGTCGGCGCTTTCATCCACCACCACCGGCGTGTTGCCGGGGCCGACGCCCAGCGCCGGTTTGCCGGAGCTATAGGCCGCTTTGACCATTCCCGGCCCACCGGTGGCGAGGATCATGTTGATATCGGGGTGGTGCATCAACTGGTTGGTCAGCTCAATGGTCGGTTCGCTAACCCAACCGATGATATCTTCCGGGGCGCCGGCGGCGACCGCCGCTTGCAGAACGATCTCTACCGCCCGGTTGGTGGCGTTTTTCGCCCGCGGATGCGGCGAAAAAATAATGCCATTACGCGTTTTCAGGCTGATAAGCGCTTTGAAAATCGCGGTAGAGGTTGGGTTGGTGGTCGGCACGATGCCGCAGATCAGACCGACGGGAGCGGCGATACGGATCGTGCCGTAGGCGTCATCTTCAGACAGGATGCCGCAGGTTTTCTCATTTTTATAGGTGTTGTAGATGTATTCGGATGCGAAGTGGTTTTTAATCACTTTATCTTCCACTACGCCCATTCCCGATTCTTCCACCGCCATTTTCGCCAGCGGAATGCGGGCGGCGGCGGCGGCAAGCGCTGCAGCGTGGAATATGTTATCCACCTGTTCCTGCGTATAATCGGCATAGATGCGTTGGGCCTTTTTCACCCGGGCAACCAAAGTATCAAGATCATCAATTTGTGTAACGGCCATGGTGGTCTCCAATTAAGCAATTATCCGTCATATTTCATGTCGCTGGCGCGTTGGCTGTGCTGCTTGGCCCATCCGTGAACCTACGCTGCAAACGGCGTGCAAATTTGCCAGGAGCAGATTTGTCGCGCTCTCCAGTCACTTGACTTCAGTAAGCGCCTGGATGTTTGCGGCGTCGCCGCCTTCCCGCAACTCGAACTATTTAGGATAGATATCTTGCCAGGGGGCTTTCCCTGAATAAGGCGGCAAGAACTCACGAGACTAATACCGACGCATCGCGCACTCTTGCCAGGGCTTTGCTTCCACCTCTACGGCATCGGTTGCGGTAACGAATGCCGAGAGAAATATATTCCGTATCAAATTGGAGACTTTGATTGAGATTGATAACAAATTTATTGATAGCGATTCTGTTAACTGACGGCTCGTTATTTTGAGCGGGAATTAACAATAGCAAGCTAATTATTTCATGTTTGCTGTTGCTAATTAGAGATAACATCAGAAAAAAACAGATCTTTTATTATCAATCTCTATCAAAGTATCTTGTTGCGCTAGTGTTAATAATTCTTTGGTTTTATGTAATGATTATTTTTCTACCGGCATTGATGCAGTTTAATTTGCCATGCGACAGTAGAAAGATAATGAAAATAAGGCCAGAAATATGGATTTATACCTTTATCCCGCAAGCTGCATTTTTGCCGGATTTTCTTACATATCCTGACCATTTTCTGGAGTAAACTCCTGGAAATTCATGTAACTAGAAATCTATCGGGTATATGTGTATTTCCTGAAGACGAACGGAATAACGAGTAAAATCAAAAGTGTTCTTATATTTCCGATTAAAGACGGTGGTTTTGTTACTGTTATTTGTGATGATGATCTCATGATTACATCAGGTGATAATCATGATGACCTATATTGATTAATTGTTAGCATATTTTATTTTTTGTTGCGTTTCACGTATCAATTTAAATTTTTTGTCAGAATAACCGGATAGATCACAATATGGTGTGTGGAGGGAGCATTTATGTTAAAAAAATAGCGCTTTTATTTTAGTCCGACATTTTCGATTATCTGTTTGGCGAGTATTTAAAATGAACGCCAGGCATCGTCTTATCGTCGCAGCCATGACGGGTTAATCAAGCGGGCGGTTGTCGATAATGCGGCCGTCATTCACGGTCATCGTCCGGCTGGCGATGTACCTCGCATCATCCAGGTTGTGCGACACCATCAGCAGCGTGAGTCGACGTTCGTCGCAGACCTTTTCCAACAGTTGCAGCATTTCCTGCCGCAATGCCGGATCGAGCGCGGAAAACGGTTCATCCAGCAGCAAAATAGGCTGATGGCGAACAAGGCAGCGGGCCAGCGCGGCGCGCTGCCGCTGACCGCCGGAAACCTGAGACGGCAGGCGATTGAGTAGCTCGGTTAATCCAACCTGCTCGGCAATGTTTCTCAGCGTGTCCCGCTGTTCGTCATTGAGCCGCAGACCGGGATGCAGCCCCAGAGCGATATTTTTCTCAATGGTCAGGTGAGGGAAGAGATTGTTTTCCTGAAACAGAATGGATACCGGTCGCTTGGATGGCGGGGTGAGGCGGTGATTTTCCCCATTCAGACGCAACTTACCGCTATCGGCCATCAGAAAACCGGCTATCAGATTCAGGAGCGTACTTTTCCCGGCGCCGCTGGGGCCAAGAATCGCCACGCGCTCTCCAGCGTTGACGTGCAAATCAAAACGCATGGGAAAACCTTGATAGAGGTAGGTCAGTTTATCGAGAGAGATCATCACGATCCGCCAGTTTTTCAATCAGAGTGAACAGCGTGAAGCAGAGCAGCATCAGCAACAGTGCGGTAACGGCACCGTCGACGCTGCGATAGGCTCCAATCTGCTGATAAAGGTAAAAGGGCAAGGTGCGGAACTGCTCGTTGCCGAATAGCGCGATAACGCCAAAATCGCCGATAGACAGCACGCTGGCAAACGCCAATGCCTGGGCCAACGGCTGTTTCAGCGCCTGCAGTTCAATAATTTTTAACCGCTGCCAGCCGCGTAGATCCAGCGACAGACAGAGCCGATTATAGCGTTCGGCGACATCCAGCATCGGGTTTTCCAACACTTTTAGCGCATAGGGTATCGCCATCAGCGCGTTGGTGATCACCACCAATCCATAAGGCGATTCCGGCAACCCGATGGTATTGTTCAGCAACAGGAAAAAACCGGTTGCCAGCACAATACCGGGCATGGCGAGGATCAGCATTCCGCTCAGATTCATCAACTGGCCATAGAGCGGTTGCTGGCGCAGCTTAAGTTCCCGGCTGCTCCACAGCAGCATCATCGTCAGGATGATGCAAATAGCGCCCGCCGCCAGCGCAATACGCAGCGAGGTGAACAACGTTTCCCACAGCGTGGGTTGCTGTAATACCATGAGCAGGGACGGGTTGACGCCGTCTACCACGACGGCCAGCAGCGGTGGCACGATCAGCAGTAACGCCGCACCAATCAGCAGCGTGTCGCATAGCCGGCTGAACAGGCTGTCCTGCGGGTTCCGCCACGCCAGTTGCTGCGTGCTGCCAACCGGCAGAACCCCGCCCAGCCGCTGACTCAGCAGCACCAGCCCAAGACAACAGGTCATCTGAATCAGCGCCAGCAATGCGGCGCGGGACGGATCGTAATCAAAGCTCAGCGCCTGATAAATCGCCAACTCGATGGTGGTCGCTCGCGGTCCGCCACCCAGCGATAGCACGGTGGCAAAGCTGGCGAAACAGAGCATAAAAATAAGTGCGGCCACCGGCGGGATCTGCCTACGCAGCCAGGGCCATTCGACAATGCGAAAATGCTGCCAGCCATTCATCCCCAGTTGAGCCGCCAACTGACGTTGTTCAGTGGCGATGTTTTCCAGCGATTGCAGCAGCAAGCGGGTCGCCAGCGGCAGGTTGAAAAAAATATGCGCCAGCAGAATGCCTTGCAGCCCATAGGGGGAAAAATGATACGGCAGGCCGAAGATCTCCAGCAGATGCGCCAGCCATCCCTGACGGCCATATATGCTCAGCAAGCCGAAAACCGCCACCAGAACCGGCAGCACCAGGGTCATGGCGCATAGCCGCAATAGCAGACGATGGCCGGGAAAACGTCTGCGGTAGAGCGCTCTGGCAAGGAAAATAGCCGGCGTGGTAGACAGTAAGGCAGACAAAAACGCCTGCCAGAAAGTAAAGCGGATAACATGCCACAGATAGCTGTCATGCCAGAGCATTCGCCATTGGCTTTCCGGCGCCTGTAGCCACAATGCGCTGAAAGCCAGCGCCGCCACCAAGATTAACAGCGAGGCGGCCAGCAATCCCGGCCACAGACTTCCGCTACTCAACGACTGACGGCTTGTTGCCATGCCTGAATCCAGTTATTCCGCTGTTCTGCAACCTGTTGCGCGCTGTATTGCAAGGCTTTCTCCGGGACGGCGAGATGGGCGAATCCGGCCGGCAGATCGGTTTTGATTGCCGGATACATCCAGTTTTTGGTTGGGATCGCCTGCTGGAATGCGGGCGTCAGGATGAACTGCAGAAAGCGTTTTGCCAGCGCCGGATTTTTACTGGCGGCAAGCTGTCCGGCGACTTCAATTTGCAGATAATGTCCTTCGCTAAAGTTCGCCGCGGCGTAGTTATCGTTCTTCTCTTCAATGATGTGGTATGCCGGGGAGGTGGTATAGCTGAGCACCAGATCGGCTTCACCCTTTAGGAATAACCCATAGGCTTCGCTCCAGCCTTTGGTGACGGTAACCGTTTTCTTAGCCAGTTTTTGCCATGCCTGCGGGGCTTGATCGCCATATACTTTCTGCATCCATAGCAGCAGTCCTAATCCAGGCGTACTGGTGCGCGGATCCTGATAAATGACTTTCCACGGCTCCGTGCTGTCGATCAGCTCATGCAGGCTTTGGGGCGGATTCTTCAGGCGGTTTTTGTCATAGACAAACGCGAAGTAGCCATAGTCATAGGGAACAAAGGTCGTATTGTCCCAGCCGCCGGGGATATCAACGACAGCCTTGGTATCCAGGCCGTGTTTGGCGAATAGCCCGGTCTGTTCCGCCGCCTGCAACAGGTTGTTGTCCAACCCCAGAATGATATCCGCTTTACTGTTCTTCCCTTCCATACGCAGGCGGTTCAGCAGCGAGACCCCGTCTTCCAGCGCGACGAAATTCAGCTCGCAGTCGCACTCTTTTTCGAAGGCCGTTTTAATGACCGGCCCTGGCCCCCATTCGGAAGCGAAAGAATCATAGGTGTAAACCGTAAGCGCCGGTTTAGCGAAAGAGGAGGCCGACGCCAGCAACAGGCAGGGAAGGATTTTTTTCAATATTGACGTTGAACGTTTTAACAACGGTTGTTTGAGTAATGTGATATTTAACACTTTGCACTCCTGTCATCATAGGGTGGCAAAGGTCTTTGAGTCTCAGCGATGAGCACTCTCAAATCCCTTCGCCGGTATTAACCGGATCAGGTTCGACGGGTATTTTCTCAGCGCAAGACGTGTCGCATAGGCATTACACGTCTTCCGCACCCCGTTGAGAACGCTCTATTGTAAAGACTTATGGGTGACGGCGAAAGCGAGACGCTTAGTTTTCCGGCTGCGCGAACCAGGCGGACTTAAAGTCAAACCATCCCAGGGTATTCATGCGGATGCCCCGCATGCTGCGTTGCCCCTGAAGTTGCAGCCAGTTGTGGAACAGTGGATGTAACTGACAACTGGCAATAAGTTTTTCACTCCATTCCGCTATTGGCAACGCCTTGCCGCGCCACAGGCCGGCGTCCTCGTGCAGATCTTCATTAAGGCAATGCTGTATCAGCGGCTGCTCGTAAAACAGGGCGAACAGCGAGAACTCCAGCGGCAAGTAGCAGTTGTTGCTGCATAGCCAGATATCGCTTTCCGCTTCGCCGCGATACCACTCTTCGTAACCGATTGTCTGTAAGTCGAGTTGCACGCCATGTTCTTGCAGCACTTTTTCCATGATGCCGCTGATAACCCTATATTCAGGATGTTCCCGGTAGATTGTCAGGGTGATCCGTTGCAGATCTTTGGGTTTTCCCTGTGGCTCGATACGTTCCTGGTGATGCCAGCGGGGGAGCAGACCATAGGCTGGCGACCAGTCCCGCTGGTGCGAAATATCCGCATAACGCAGCAGGGCGATCGGATTGAATATCTGGCACAGCCAGCGGCGCACTTCCAGTTGGCTCGCCTGCGCCGAACGAGCATCAAACAGCAGGAAATAACAGCCTTCTTCCATGCGGCTTTCCAACTGGTTATGCGACGAATCATCCGATTCCAGATGCGGGGAGTAGGGATGCATCTCTGTCGCGTCGGGAATCACCCAGATGTTGACCTCGTCAATCAGCGCCCGATAGCCGAAGTAGTCATCGAATGCTTTGATTTTAAGTTGATTGTCGTTGTTGCGCGTTACCGCGTAAGGACCGGTTCCGATAGGGTGTCTGGCGAAATCCGGCAGGGTTCGCCACTCTTCCGGCAGAATCATCGCCGAAACGCTGCCAAGCAGCCACGGCAACCAGTCGTCGGGGCTGGTCAGCCGGACATCAATCACAAACGGCATGGGGGAGGTCACCTTCTCAATATGTGAAAACAGCGGGGACGCGGCAAGCCGGGTGAGCGAGGTAATGACATCCGCCATGGTCAGTTCCCGTCCGTGGTGAAAACGAATGGAAGGGCGCAGATAAAACCGCCAGTGCAGCGGCGACAACATTTGCCAGTGATGGGCTAAGTCGGGTTTTAGTTCCCCATTTTCCTCATTTATGTTGGTCAGCCCGCTGAATATCTGGCGGGCAATATGCATTTCCGAACGGCGCAGCGCCGATCCCGGCAACAGATTGCGCAGCGGACGATAATAAAGAATGCGCAGAATATGTTTACCCTGGCGAAAGCTGCGGCCAAGGTGCGAAAGCAGCATCTGCCGCACGGTTTGTTTATCGCCGACCAGTTGTACCAACTGATCGATGCGATCCTGCTCCAACAGGTCTTCGGCCCGCTGTTGCTGCAATGCCAGTCCGGTGTAGATAAAGGTCAACTGCGAACGTTTACTCCGCCCGGCTTCCGCCTGCCAGATAAGCCATCCCTGTTTTTGCATGGCGCCGAGCAGTGAACGGATATGGCGGCGAGAACAGCTTAATACCCCGGCCAGCTCTTGCAGCGTCGTGTCGGTGGTTTGCCCTTGATAGCGTTGCCACAGGCGAATGAACTGTTGTTGCAAACGAGATGAAGGCATAAAAGAGGAACTCCCCGCACTAAAGTCATCAATTTATCTTTCCCTATATTACGTCGATACTTTCATGCAATGAAAGCGGGGAGGTGGATTATGAAAGTTTCATCACTGTATCGGTTCTATCAAGCCTATCTTGCTGCGGGTCAATCTAAATGGTTGAGCGGGATATCGGTTCAACAGCGGGTGGAATTATTGCAGCAGGCGACGCAGTGGCAGATAGAAAACATGTCGGAAGAAGAGTACCGCCACTGGTTATAACCGTAAGTTTCGGGTAGAGAAACATTCTGAGTAATGGTGCGATTTCACCAGCCAGCGAACCTTCTGCTGGCTTTTTTTTTGCACCACGCTTTGCCCTCTCAGGTTATTAATGCTGTTCGTTTAAAGATCGAGATACCCGGGGCGACCACGACGAGAGGCGTCCCTGCGGGAACCTCATCGCCGTGTTTCCCCTAATATCAGGCTTAAGTGAACGGCATTACTGTCAGATTATGGCCTTTCTAACTACCGCCGATACCCATTCCGACACCGCCACGGTCAGCAGAATCACCAAAAAGATGACGGTGATTTGCGGCCAGGCCAGCATATTGAGCGACGATTGAAGGTTAAGACCGAGGCCGCCGGCCCCCACCAGGCCAAGAATGGCGGACTCGCGGATGTTGATGTCCCAGCGGAATACGGTAATGCCAAGCAGGCTGGGCAGGATCTGCGGAACAATCGCATAGTCAATGATCTGAAGCCGGCTGGCGCCCGTCGCCATAACGGCTTCAACCTGCGTTTCATCTATCTCTTCGATCGCTTCATACAACAGTTTTCCAATAAAACCAATGGATCGCAGCGCGATGGCGATAGTGCCGGCCATCATGCCGGGGCCAAGGATCGAAACCAGCAGCAGCGCCCAGATCAATGAGTTGATCGAGCGAGATGAGACGATGATCAATAGCGCGATCGAGCGGATAAACGCCGCCGGCGTGGTGTTGCGCGCCGCCAGAAACGCGATGGGCACGGCGATAAGCGTGCCGCCCAACGTGCCGAGCGTCGCCATATTCAGCGTATCCCACAGCGGAATAAGCAACTGTGGCAAATAGGACCAGCGCGGCGGGAACGCGCGCGCCAGAATATCTTCCCCCTGTACCGGCGCATCGTAGACGAATGACCAAATCGTATCTTTGGTCATTAACTGCCAGCAAAAGAGGAAGAAGGCGACAAGAACCAGCCAACCCGCCCATTGCAGCAGCTCCGCGCCGGTTGTCTGATGACGCCATTCGGGGGACGATGTTTTCGTCTTGAAGTCTGACATTATTGGATCCGTTTGCGGATAAGACTGGAAAAGTATTCCGCCGCCATGACGATGGCGATGATGATGATCAGGATGGCGCTGGCGCTGTCATATTCGTAGCGGTCGATTGCCGTATTCAGCGTGGCGCCGATGCCCCCGGCGCCGACAATGCCGATGACGGCGGATTCGCGGAAATTGATATCAAAGCGATAGAGTGAAAGCCCGATCAGCCGCGGCATCACCTGCGGCTGTACCGCATAGTTCAGCAGTTGCGGCCAGGATGCGCCGGTCGATCGGATCGCTTCGATCTGCGCGGCGTCGGTCTCTTCAATATCCTCCGCCAGCAGTTTGGCGATAAAACCGATCGTGGCGAAGGCCAGCGTCAGGAATCCGGCGAACGGGCCGAAACCAAACATGGCCACCAGCAGGATGGCGATGATGATTTCCTGAAAGGCGCGTGAAACGGCGATAATGCTGCGGCAAATCATGTAAATTGGCATCGGCGTCAGGTTGCGTGCGGCGCCGACTCCAATCGGAATCGAGAGCAGAATACCGACAATCGTCGCGCATACCGTCATGGTCAGGCTTTCCTGAAGGCCGGGAAGAATATCGCGCCAGCGTGAAACGAAATCCGGTTGCAGGAACCCCTGCAGGAAGCGCCAGCCGCGGTCAAGACCTTCCCAGGCCCGCCGCCAGTTTACTTCCATCGAGGAAAGCGCGGCCAACAGGTAGAGCGCGCATCCGCCATAGGCGAGCCAACGCACGGCCCTGCTACGAATAAAACGCGGCGGCCGCCGCCAGGTAGTGGGGTGAGTTGTGGTAGTCATTACAGGCTCTCGACCATTTTCCCGGCGGGAAGATCCATGTGGGCCAAGGGAGCCTCGGCTGCGTCATCCTTTGCCTGTTGGCGCATCGCCGCCCAGTCTTCTTCACCGTAAATGTGCGTCAGCGCGCTGTTGTCCAATCGATCGGGCGAGCCGTCAAAGACAATCTCTCCGGCGCGCAGGCCGATGATCCGTTCGACAAAATTCTGCGCAAGAACCACATCATGAATATTGATGATGGCCGGCAGGCCGCGTTCCCGGCAAATCTCGCTAATCAGCCGCATAATCTGCCGTGAGGTTTTAGGGTCGAGCGAGGCCGTCGGTTCATCGATCAGCAGCAGTTCAGGATCCTGCGCCAATGCGCGGGCGATGCCGACACGCTGGCGCTGACCGCCTGACAGGGCGTCGGCGCGTTTGTTGACATGTTCGGACAGCCCCACCCGTTCCAGCAGCGCAAACGCATTCGCCACATCCTGCGGCGGATAACGGCGGAAAAAACTGCGCCAGAAGGGAACATAGCCTAAACGGCCGGATAATACGTTCTCCATCACGGTAAGCCGTTCGACTAACGCATATTCCTGAAAAATCATGCCGATACGCCGACGCAAAATCCGCAGACGGGTACGCGAAATACCGGTAATCTCTTCATTTTTCAGGAAAATACGGCCTTCACTGGGTTCGATCAACCGGTTGATACAGCGGATCAGCGTCGATTTACCCGCGCCCGAGGGGCCAATCAGTCCGATAACCTGTCCGGCAGGCACCTCCAGGCTGACGTTTTTCAGCGCCTTGTCGCCGACACGGTAAGTTTTACTCAGGTTAGCGATGCGCAGCATCATGACCTCCGATACAGGTGGTGAGGGATGGCATAGGCCAGCCCATCTTCATGTAGGGTCATTTGCATGTATAGACGACGCCGTTGGCTTCATCTATCTGACGAATTACCTGCCAGGTATCCTTGAAGGTGATGGGGATGAACGCTTCCTGCGGCGGCTCGGAGTGCTTGAACTCTTCAAGCAGTTTCGATCCTTCCCATTGGTAAGTGAAAAACGCTTTCTTGATCTTTTCCTGTAATTCCGGCGTCAGGTTATGCGCCATACCGTAACCGGTGGTCGGGAAAGTCTGGGATTTGTAGATCGACTTAACCTGATCGGCTTTCACCACGTCGCGCGCGATCATGCGGTTCAACACGGAGTTGGCGACGGCGGCGGCGGGGTAGTCGTGGTTGGCGACGCCCAGGATCGAGTTGTCGTGCTTGCCGGAGAATACCGGTTCAAAATCTTTGCCCGGCACCATGTTATATTCGGCTTTAAGGATGGCGGAGGGCGCTTTATATCCTGAGTTTGAGGTTTCGGACGTGAAGGCCAGCTGTTTTCCTTTGATGTCCTCAACCTTTTCGATGCCGGAACCCGGCCAGGTGATGATCTCCATTTCGTAGCCGAAAGCGCCTTGTTTGGAAGCCATCATCGCAAAGGGGTGGAAACCGGCGCAGGCGACGGCGATAGGGTTGCCGCCGGTATTGAATCCGGCCACATGCAGGCGGCCTGCCCGCATCGCCTCGATCTGCGCGGCATTGGATTGTACCGGGAAGAACTGAACCTTTTTCCCAGTCACTTCCGCCATATGTTCGAGGAAACCCTGCCAGATATCAGCGTAAACCGCCGGATCTTCAACCGGGGTGTAGGCGAAAATCAACGTATCGGGATCGACCTGCAGTTTCTTATCCGTTGGAGTATCGGCGACCATATCGCCATCCGCGTCGGTATAACGGCTATCCAGTTTGAATTCCGCCTGGGCGGGAAGGGCAAGAGTGACTATAGACAGTGACAGCGCCAATGCCGCATAACGCATTTTCATGACGTTCTCCATGTAGCCAGAAGGTAAATAAATTAAGTAGTAATAAGTTGAAACTATCGATGTTGGGTAAATTTAATCAGGGTGATTATTCGGCAGATTTAATACGACTCTGTGATCGTTCAGAGACAGTTCTATGACAGAGGGGCAGGGTTGAAAAGGGAACCTAACCGTTGGAAAGGATACATAGAGCCATAACTCTATGGCGTAGGGAGAAATTATGGGACTGTGCGTATCGAAATCTTCCGCATCCGATTTTATGTCCGCTGGCGTTGGCGACGCGGCGGGAAGTTCTGGCGTTTCCGGCAATGGTAAATCGTGGTCTGACATGGTATCGAATATCAGAAATCCGGATGACGACAGCAGGGTAGCGGCGTTGATCAATATGATAGGAATGATCTATGACGCATCAAAAACGCTTCGGGAGCGAATGAATATTATCGATCGCGAGGGCGGGGTCGCCCTGCGCATTGTGCCTGACGGCGACATCCAGCATAGTTTTGGACATGCGGAGACGCTCATTCCACAGCGGGAAGCGGTAATTGCGCAATCCACGGCGCAAAATGTGAAAGGCGGTCATTTTCGTCCTCTGAGCATCATGCTGGTTGAGCTGACGAACATGAGCCGCGCCAATGACTTCCAACGGGTTATGACAAAATTCGATCAGGGCTATTGCGGTGTGGAAAGGGCTGCGCATGATTTAGAGCAGGTTGAGTATCAAACCACGCTGAATATGGGCCAATATTACAAAGAGGCGAGATCGGTTATTCAGCACCTGGATTATGGCACGCCCTCTTTATGGTATTTGCAGGCAAACGGAGACGCATACTATCCCACCTTTGAGCATTACTTCAGGAACATGTGCGATAGCGGGCATACTGATGCTTACAGAAACAATTTGCAGAGAACAATGAATGAGCACTCTGCGTAAGGCGGGGTTTCCCCGGTCTTGGTCAGCCCTTCTTGCCGGAGGTATTCAGTGCGGGTTATCGGACAAGCAATCATTCCGCTCGCCGTCGATTCGGCGTGGCGGGCGGAATGATTGCCAGATGAAGATCAGTGGAGGAAAGACGGCTGTTTCAGCTCGTAATCGGCAATGGCCGCTTCGTGCTGCAATGTCAGGCCGATGTTGTCCAGACCGTTGAGCATGCAGTGACGGCGGAAGCTGTCAATTTCAAACGGATAGCTTTTGCCGCCGGCCAATACGGTCTGGTTTTCCAAATCGACGGTGAAAGTAACGCCTTCTTCACTCTCGACCAGTTTGAACAGCGTATCGACATCCGCTTCGCTCAATCGTACCGGCAGCAGCTGGTTATTGAGCGCATTACCGTAAAAGATATCGGCAAAGCTCGGTGCAATCACAGCCTGAATACCGTAATCGGTCAGCGCCCAGGGAGCGTGTTCGCGTGAAGAGCCGCAGCCGAAGTTTTCCCGCGCCAGCAGGATGCTGGCGCCTTTATAGCGCGGTTTGTTCAGCACAAAATCAGGGTTAGGCTGCTGGCCTGATTCATCCAGAAAACGCCAATCGTTGAACAGGTGCTGGCCGAAACCGGTACGCGTCACCTTTTGCAGAAACTGCTTGGGAATGATTGCGTCGGTATCAACGTTAGCGGCATCCAGAGGAACCACCAGACCAGTATGTTGAGTAAATTTAGTCATGTCGGCTTCTCTCTTAATTCAACTCGCGGATATCGGCAAAACGGCCGGTGACGGCGGCGGCGGCGGCCATCGCCGGGCTCACCAGATGCGTGCGTCCCGCGCGGCCCTGACGGCCTTCAAAGTTACGGTTGCTGGTGGAAGCACAGCGTTCGCCGGGGTTCAGGCGGTCGTTATTCATCGCCAGACACATAGAGCAACCGGGTAAACGCCATTCGAAGCCGGCTTCGATAAACACTTTATCCAGCCCTTCCAGTTCGGCCATGGTTTTTACCGGGCCGGAGCCTGGCACCACGATGGCCTGCACGCCGTCGGCGACTTTACGCCCCTTGGCGATCTCCGCCGCCGCACGCAAATCTTCGATACGCGAGTTGGTGCAGGAGCCGATGAACACTTTATCGATCGCCACCTCGGTCAGTTTGATGCCGGGCTGCAAATCCATATACGCCAGCGCCTTGGCGGCGGAAGCGCGTTCCACCGGATCGCTGAAGGATTCGGGCGCAGGGATCGTCTCATTGACGGCAATCACCTGACCGGGGTTGGTGCCCCAGGTGACCTGCGGCGCAATCTGGGCGGCATTCAGCGTAACGACGGTATCGAAACTGGCGTCGGCATCGGATTCCAGCGTGCTCCAGTAAGCCACCGCGGCATCCCAGTCGGCGCCTTTGGGCGCGAACTGACGCCCTTTCAGATAGTCGAATGTCGTTTCGTCGGGCGCGACCAGGCCCGCCTTGGCGCCCATTTCAATCGCCATGTTGCACAGCGTCATGCGGCCTTCCATGCTCAGAGCCTGAATGGCCTTGCCGCAGAATTCAACCACATGGCCGGTACCGCCTGCGCTACCGGTTTTACCGATAATCGCCAGTACGATGTCTTTGGCGGTAATTCCCGGCGCGGCATCGCCGATAACTTCAATCTTCATGGTTTTAGCGCGCCCTTGTTTCAGGGTCTGCGTCGCCATCACATGCTCCACTTCAGACGTGCCGATACCAAAAGCCAGAGAGCCGAAGGCGCCGTGCGTGGCGGTGTGGGAGTCGCCGCAGACGATGGTCATCCCCGGCAGCGTCATCCCCTGCTCAGGACCGATGACGTGGACGATCCCCTGGTACGGGTGATTCAGGTCATACAGCTGCACGCCGAATTCAGCGCAGTTTTTTATCAGTTCCTGCATCTGAATACGGGCCATTTCACCACAGGCGTTGATGTCTTTGGTCTGGGTGGAAACGTTGTGGTCCATGGTGGCGAAGGTTTTACCCGGCTGACGCAGTTTACGTCCTTTGGCGCGCAGGCCGTCAAAGGCCTGCGGCGAGGTCACTTCGTGTACCAGGTGACGGTCAATATACAGCAGGGGCGTTTCATTCGGCGCTTCGTAGACGACATGCGCATCGAACAATTTTTGATATAACGTCTTACTCATCATCATGCCCCTTGTGCAACAAACCGGGCGATGATATCGCCCATTTCATCCGTACCGACCGCATTGCCTTCGCTGGCCAGATCCGACGTGCGATAGCCTTCGGCCAGCGCCGTGTTAACCGCTTTTTCGATAGCGGCGGCGGCATCATCAGCCCCCAGGCTGTAGCGTAACAGCAGCGCCAGAGACAAAATCTGCGCAATGGGGTTGGCGATATTTTTACCTGCGATATCCGGTGCGGAACCCCCTGCCGGTTCGTACAGACCAAAACCCTGTTCGTTCAGGCTGGCGGACGGCAACATGCCCATCGAACCGGTGATCATGGCGCATTCGTCGGACAGAATGTCGCCGAACAGGTTGGAGCACAGCACCACATCGAACTGCGAGGGGTCTTTGATCAACTGCATGGTGGCGTTGTCGATATACATATGCGACAGCTTCACGTCAGGGTAGCTTTTCGCAATTTCATTGACGATTTCACGCCACAGGATGGAGCTTTGCAGGACGTTGGCTTTATCAATAGAGGTTACGATACTGCGGCGTTTCCGGGCTGATTCGAAAGCGATATGAGCGATACGCTCAATCTCGAAGCGGTGATAAACCTCGGTATCGAATGCGCGTTCGTACTGACCGCTGCCTTCGCGGCCCTTCGGCTGACCGAAGTAGATGCCGCCCGTCAGTTCACGCACGCACAGAATATCAAAGCCCTTGGCGGCAATATCGCCGCGCAGCGGACAGAAGGCTTCCAGCCCTTGATACAGGCGCGCCGGACGCAAGTTGCTGAACAGGCGGAAATGCTTACGCAACGGCAGCAATGCGCCACGCTCAGGCTGTTCGTTCGGGGGCAGATGCTCCCACTTCGGACCGCCGACTGAACCGAACAGGATCGCATCGGCCTGCTCGCAGCCGGCAATGGTTGCCTGCGGCAGCGGCATACCCTGACGGTCAATGGCAATGCCGCCCACGTCGTATTCGCTGGTGGTAATCCGCATGTCGAAACGTTGACGTACCGCTTCCAATACTTTGTGGGCCTGTACCATTACTTCCGGGCCAATACCGTCTCCGGGTAAGACGGCAATATGGTAACTTTTTGTCATCACACTGTTTCCTGACTATTTTGTTGTTTGCTGTTGTGCTGCTGCAGACGTTGAATTTCTTTTTCTACCTGCTGAGCGCGTTTGATATTGTTCAGGACGTTCACCATCGCCTGAGCAGAAGATTCGACAATATCCGTTGCCAGGCCGACGCCATGGAAACGGCGGCCCTGATAATCCGTGACGATATCCACCTGACCTAACGCATCTCTGCCTTGTCCTTTGGCGGTCAGTTGATATTTAACCAGTGAAATCTGGTATCCGGTGATACGGTTAATCGCCTGATAGACGGCGTCGACCGGGCCGTTGCCGGTAGCGGCTTCGGACTGCGTTTCATCGCCGCACACCAGTTTGACCGAGGCGGTCGCCATCACGCTGGAACCGGATTGTACGCTGAAATAGTCCAGACGATAGAATTCCGCGTCTTCTTGCTTATTGTTGATGAACGCCAACGCTTCCAGATCATAATCGAAAACCTGGCCTTTTTTGTCAGCCAGTTTCAGGAATTCGGCGTACAGATTATCCAGGTTGTAGTCGCTATCTTTATAACCCATCTCTTCCATGCGGTGTTTCACGGCGGCGCGGCCGGAACGCGAGGTCAGGTTCAACTGTACTTCTTTCAGACCGATGGATTCCGGCGTCATGATTTCGTAGTTTTCGCGGTTTTTCAGCACGCCGTCCTGATGGATGCCGGACGAGTGGGCAAACGCGTTTGCACCGACGACCGCCTTGTTGGCCGGAATCGGCATGTTGCAAATCTGGCTGACCAGCTGGCTGGTACGATAGATTTCCTGATGATTGATATCGGTATGCACATGCAGGATGTCATGACGGGTTTTTATCGCCATGATCACCTCTTCCAGCGCGCAGTTGCCGGCGCGTTCGCCGATGCCGTTCAGCGTGCCCTCCACCTGGCGGGCCCCGGCGTGAACCGCCGCCATCGCATTGCCGACCGCCAGCCCCAAATCGTCGTGGGTGTGAACCGAAATGATGGCCTTATCGATATTGGGTACGCGCTCGTACAGAGAAGCGATGATATTGCCGAATTCATGGGGCATGGTATAGCCGACGGTATCCGGAATGTTGATCGTGCGGGCGCCGGCCTCGATCGCCGCCTCCACGACCCGGCTCAGATCCGCAATTGGCGTACGGCCTGCGTCTTCGCAGGAAAACTCGACGTCGTCGGTGTAGTTGCGTGCGTGCTTGATCATATAGATGGCGCGTTCGATAACGTCATCCAGCGTACTGCGCAGTTTGGTGGCGATATGCATCGGCGAGGTGGCGATAAAGGTATGGATGCGGAATGCATCCGCCACGCGCAGCGCCTCGGCGGCAACATCAATATCCTTTTCTACACAGCGGGTCAGCCCGCAGACCCGGCTATTTTTGACGTTGCGGGCGATAGTCTGTACGGATTCGAAGTCGCCGGGGGAGGAAACCGGGAAGCCAACTTCCATTACGTCAACGCCCATTCTTTCCAGCGCCAGTGCAATCTGGAGTTTCTCTTTCACACTCAGACTGGCCTGCAGAGCCTGTTCTCCGTCACGTAATGTGGTATCAAAAATAATCACTTGTTGGCTCATCGGTTTGATTCCTTATCGTATTTACTTGGCGCCCGGCGAGTAAAAAAAAACCCGCGCATCGGCGCGGGTTTTTTATTGATGGTGTGAAAAATCAGTTCTGAATTCTGCCCACCAGCATACCGCGCAATGTTGATGCGTTTAGTAGTAGGCCTAGTAGGAAGGAGTAGTTGAACATGATGTCTCGTCATCTGAAATTGATTCGCTGGTTCTATTGGTACTTGATTTGCAGGGTTATGTCAATATTTGATTTCTTTCGCTTCGGGGCAATCACCCCCGCACATGCCCGCCGGACGCGTTGTGCGCGCCGTCAAATAACATTGCGGTTTTGAATGATAACGGTAGACTGCTGCCAAAATTATGTACGACATATTTATGTTATGTTATGGATAAAAGCGGCTTATGCCGGCAGCGTTTTTAACGGCCCGGTTTTTTAACTACGTTAGATTTTTAACTACGTGAGATGGTTAACTACGCGTGACATTGATCACCGCCCCGGGGGATGGGCAGGATAGCCCGCCATAAATCTGTTATGTATATTTGAGTAAGAAATTAACATTATTAAAACAAAGTGAACGCGGGGATTTCCCCTGTCGATATGAAGCGTACCCGCTTTCTGAACAAAAGAGGCAAACCCATGGAGATGTTGTCAGGCGCCGAGATGGTGGTCCGATCGTTAATCGATCAGGGCGTAAAACATGTGTTCGGCTATCCCGGCGGTGCGGTGCTGGATATTTATGACGCCTTGCATACGGTCGGCGGTATTGAACATATTTTAGTTCGCCACGAACAAGGCGCGGTGCATATGGCCGATGGCTACGCGCGAGCTACCGGCGAGGTCGGCGTTGTGTTGGTGACTTCCGGTCCCGGCGCCACTAACGCCATTACCGGTATCGCTACCGCTTATATGGACTCGATCCCCATGGTGGTGCTTTCCGGTCAGGTCGCCACATCTCTGATTGGTTATGATGCCTTTCAGGAGTGCGATATGGTGGGAATTTCCCGCCCGATAGTGAAGCACAGTTTTCTGGTCAAGCAGGCGGAAGATGTTCCGACCATATTGAAAAAAGCCTTTTATCTGGCATCCAGCGGCCGTCCTGGCCCGGTGGTTGTGGATTTACCGAAAGATGTGATGAATTCGGCCAATAAGCTGCCTTACCTGTATCCCGACCATGTCAGCATGCGTTCATACAATCCGACGGTTCAGGGGCATAAAGGTCAAATCCGGCGCGCGTTACAAACGCTGCTGGCGGCGGAAAGACCCATTATTTACAGCGGCGGCGGGGTAATCACCTCCGACTGCCATCAGGAACTGCGGACGCTGGCGGAACAGCTCAATCTGCCGGTCACCACCTCATTGATGGGGTTGGGCGGCTTTCCCGGCACGCATCGCCAATGTCTGGGCATGCTTGGCATGCACGGCACTTATGAAGCCAATATGGCGATGCAGCACGCCGATGTGATTTTCGCCGTCGGGGTGCGTTTTGACGATCGCACCACCAATAATCTGGAAAAATATTGCCCTGACGCCACGGTCCTGCACATTGATATCGATCCGGCGTCGATCTCCAAAACCGTCGCCGCGGATATTCCGATCGTCGGCGACGCCAAACAGGTATTAACCCTGATGCTGGAACTGCTGGCGCAGGATGAGGCTCAGCAGCAGTTCGATGCATTGCGCGACTGGTGGCAGAATATCGAGCAGTGGCGGGCCCGTCATTGCCTGAAATATAGCCAGGAGGGCGATAGCATAAAACCGCAGGCGGTGATCGAAACCCTATATCGTCTGACGAAGGGCGATGCTTATGTGGCCTCGGATGTGGGTCAGCATCAGATGTTTACCGCGCTTTATTATCCCTTCGATCTTCCGCGTCATTGGGTTAATTCCGGCGGTTTGGGCACCATGGGATTCGGCTTGCCCGCCGCATTGGGCATTAAGCTGGCGCTGCCGGAAGAAACGGTTGTCTGCGTAACCGGCGACGGCAGTATCCAGATGAATATCCAGGAGCTTTCTACCGCGTTGCAATATGATTTGCCGATTGTGGTGGTTAATCTGAACAACCGTTTCCTCGGTATGGTGAAGCAGTG
The DNA here is from genome assembly GCF_002291445.1 of Brenneria goodwinii. Classification (NCBI taxonomy): domain Bacteria; kingdom Pseudomonadati; phylum Pseudomonadota; class Gammaproteobacteria; order Enterobacterales; family Pectobacteriaceae; genus Brenneria; species Brenneria goodwinii. The sequence continues at coordinate 5,208,623 of NZ_CP014137.1, forward strand.
GCAGGATATGATTTATTCCGGTCGTCACTCCAGTTCGTATATGGAATCACTGCCGGATTTCGTTAAGCTGGCCGAAGCCTATGGTCATATCGGTATTTCCATCAACACGCCTGACGAGTTGGAAAGCAAGCTGGCGCAGGCGCTGGCGCAAAAGCATCGTCTGGTGTTTGTGGATGTTAAAGTCGACAGCAACGAGCACGTTTATCCCATGCAGATCCGCGGTGGCGGGATGGATGAAATGTGGCTAAGCAAAACGGAGAGGACCTGATCATGCGGCGGATTTTATCGGTATTACTTGAAAATGAATCAGGTGCATTGTCGCGTGTCGTCGGCCTGTTCTCTCAGCGTGGCTACAATATCGAAAGTTTGACCGTTGCGCCCACTGACGATCCCACGCTATCGCGCATGACCATTCAAACGGTCGGCGACGAAAAAGCGTTGGAGCAGATAGAGAAACAACTGCATAAGCTGGTGGATGTCCTACGCGTGAGCGAACTGGGGCAGGGTTCTCACGTTGAGCGTGAAATCATGCTGGTGAAACTGCAGGCCACGGGCTATGGCCGAGAAGAGGTCAAACGTTGCGCGGAGATTTTCCGTGGGCAGATTGTCGATGTCACCACTTCTCTTTACACCGTACAGTTGGCGGGAACCAGCGACAAGCTGGATGCATTCCTTAACGCGGTTCGCGAAGTGGCGGAGATTGTGGAAGTCGCGCGTTCGGGGATCGTCGGCGTATCCCGCGGCGATAAAATCATGCGCTAAGGCTATTTTTTCGCTGATTTTTCGTTTAAGAGGCCCGATAATTGCGTCGGGCCTCTTAATTTTTTCCGTCGATATCTTATATATACCCAATAGATTTCGAGATGCAGGAAGGCGGCGACGCAGAGAATCCCTGGGAGCTTACACCAGTAAGTGACCGGGGTGAGCGAGGAAAGCCAACGCACCTGCAACTTGAAAGATGAAGGGTATATACCCAATAGATGACAACGTTCGGACGGGCGGTACTCTGAAATATTAAGCATATATGATAAAAGCGGTTGCTGTTCGAGGTTGTCTGCGGTTAGATCTACGCCATATCCATGATGAGCTTATGGTCATCGCTCTACTTATTTATCCGGCTTACTAAAGGGGTTACCAGTGAAACTGGATGAAATCGCGCGTCTTGCGGGTGTTTCACGCACTACAGCCAGTTATGTGATCAATGGAAAAGCAAAACAGTATCGCGTCAGCGATAAGACCGTTGAAAAAGTCATGGCCGTGGTCAGAGAGCACAATTATCACCCCAATGCCGTCGCCGCCGGGTTGCGTGCCGGACGCACGCGTTCTATCGGGCTGGTTATTCCCGATTTGGAAAATACCAGCTATACGCGGATAGCCAATTATCTGGAGCGTCAGGCACGGCAACGTGGATATCAATTGTTGATTGCCTGCTCTGAAGATCAGCCTGATAACGAGATGCGCTGTATCGAACACCTGCTGCAACGTCAGGTCGATGCCATCATCGTATCGACGGCGTTACCGCCTGAGCACCCGTTCTATCAGCGTTGGGCGAAGGATAGCTTGCCGATTATCGCGCTGGACCGGGCATTGGATCGCGAACACTTTACCAGTGTGGTGGGCGCCGATCTTGAAGATGCTGAAATGCTGGCGCGGGAGCTGAGAAAAATTCCGGCCGAATCCGTTCTTTATCTGGGCGCCTTACCCGAGCTTTCCGTCAGTTTCCTGCGTGAACAGGGTTTTCGCCAGGCCTGGGCTGACGATCCCCGCGAAGTGCAATACCTGTATGCCAACAGTTATGAACGCGGAGTGGCGTCGGCGGTATTTGCCGAATACCTTAAAGATCATCCGATGCCCAAGGCGCTATTCACCACCGCTTTCCCGCTGTTGCAAGGCGTGATGGATGTGACGTTGAAAATGAGCGGACGCTTGCCGAATAATCTGGCGATTGCCACCTTTGGCGATAATGAACTGCTGGATTTTCTGGAGTGTCCCGTTTTGTCTGTCGCCCAGCGTCACCGTGAAGTGGCCGAGCGCGTGCTGGAACTGGTATTGGCGAGTCTGGACGAGCCGAAAAAGCCGAAACCGGGGCTTAACCGTATCCGCCGTAACCTCTATCGCCGGGGTTCGCTAAGCCGACGTTAACTCTGCCTTTTATTGCGCCATATGACGGGAAAGTATGGCGCCTGCTTGCAATGGATCGCGACATTCATAAATCAGCAAATCAGTATGTCAGAAATTAATCAGGCCAGCTTCAAGCTATCGCCGGAAAAAAACCTTTCGCAAGAGCAGTCCGCGTTAAAACGCAGTATTGAAACATTCCTGAATACGCATCGACATGATCAACATGCTTTTTTTGTTATTCACGGCGAAGCCGGCACCGGTAAAAGCGTTTTGTTGAATTCCATTTTCTGCGATCTGCAGACCCATGCTCGTCTGCAGCCGCAGCACCCTCTTTACGGCAGCGAAAACTACCTGCTGGTCAATCATCCTGAGATGCTTAAGGCTTATAAAAATGCGACGGATAACCAGCCGAGCCTGAGGAAAAAGGACTATGAACGGCCGACCACGTTCATCAATCGCATGGATAAACGGGGGGCGATAGCCGATATCGTTCTGGTCGATGAGGCGCATCTGCTACTGACCCGGCGCGACAGCTATAACCACTTTTTCCAGGATAATCATTTGGATGAGATTATCCGCCTGTCCCGGATTGTGATTCTGGTTTTTGATGAACAGCAGGTGCTGAAATTCAAGAGTCTATGGAGTGAAAGCCAACTGTCGCGCATGATGAACCGGTGGCCGCATGATGTTTATGTGTTGCGGCATCAGTTCAGAATGCGGGCTGATGCGGCGGTTCAGCACTGGATCCGCTGTTTTTGCCGGCGCAAGCTACCACCCCTGCCGTCTTCCGCTATGAATCATAGGGAAGGCGCTTTCGAAATCAGGGTATTCGATGACGCTCTGGCGATGTATGACGCGGTGAAAGAAAAAAACGCTTTCAGCGGGTTGTCGAGAATGCTGTCAACTTACGATTACCCTTATCGGCTGGACGGACAGGACTATTTTATTGAGGAAGGGCGATTTCGTTTGCGCTGGGATCGCTCGAAGCCCAACGAACGCTTGCCGTGGGCGGAGCGCGCAGACACCATTGACGAAGTGGGGTCGGTATATACCGTTCAGGGATTTGACCTGAACTATGTCGGCCTGATCCTGGGGCCGTCCGTGGCCTGGGATGAACAGCGCGAGGCGATTGTGCTCGATCCCGCCAGATACGAGGACAGCGCCGCTTTTCAGGGCAAAGCCTTGATCGATAATAGCGAGGCGGTGAAAGAGCGCATCATGCTCAATGCTATCAATGTGTTGATGACCCGCGCCATCCATGGCCTCTATCTTTATGCTCATGATGTAAAACTGCGTGCAAAACTCATGTCGCTACAGCAAAAGGCACGCATTAATGGAGATAACAATGACTGCAACTGAGGTGCTATGGATCGACGACCAGCGGATGAAACAGGTTTCTCATCATGTCGAGACCATTGATGAGGGTGTTAAAGCGGTGGTCGAACAGATGTTTGCCGTTATTGACGAGATGAAAGATTCGGGGCTTGCCGCGATTCAGCTCGGTATTCCGCAACGCATCGTCGTGATAGATATGGCCGATGAGCATGGTAAACGTCAACGTCTGGCTTTGATTAACCCACAGATAACCGAATTCTCGCAAGAGAAGACATCTCATCTGGAATTGTGTTCCTCCATTCCGGGACATCCTATGCCGGCGGAGCGTTCAAAACGGGTAAAAGTGACATTCCTCGATCTGGACGGCAACGCGCAAGAGATTGACGCCGGAGGGGAGTTCGCCGTGTGTCTGCAACATGAGATCGATCATCTGGACGGCCTGTCGCTTATCGACAATCTGTCTGACCTGAAACGCAACCGCCTCAAGGCGCAGCTTGCCAAACTGCGCCGTAAGACGGCTTCACGCCAGTGACGCCCGGCATCCGGATGCGCGCGGGGAATTAATTCGCGTGCCGCCTGTTGGTATGATGAAACTGCGTGGGTAACGTGACTCTGAATAGCCGGCGGCAGTATTCCAGAAAATAGCCGTACAGCACGCCCATCACCATGGAAACAACCGCATTGCTGGCAACGGCGGTCAGCATTTGTGATGAATCGACTCCGATATACCAAAGAATGGCGAAATAAACCGGAGACTGAAAGCTGACATACGCGAACAGGTCGGCAAGGTTGCGTATCAGTAAATGTGCGGAGATATGGCGCTTAGCCATGCTAAGCACCCGATCGCGGTAGAGGCCATAGGGCCAGGCAACAACAATATTGACTGGAATGGACAGCAGGCGGGAAGAGAACGATTGTTCGAAACTCATGCCAGACAGCCCTATCTCAATCACCATACCGGTGATGAAACAGTAAACGACTAACGCAAAGGTATCTGCGGTGGCATTACGTAATCGTGATGTAGGGGAAAACATACCAACCAACTCCAGTTTCAGGTAGTGAAGCGAACAAAAATCAGAGTAAAGATGTAATGCTGGTTTTTTGTTTTGCATTTAAAATTTTGAGTAGTGTACATCACTGCCATATCGCTTAATAAGTAGCTAAAAATATTTATTTTTGACCTTGCGGTCAGCTTTATCGCTACTTTATTTTTAGCAATGCAAGGAATCGCTAGTTTATGGCGCAATGATTGTTAAAGTACTTTTTAAACAATGGGTTGTCGTTTTTTATCCAAGTTGTTGCATGTGTATGGACGTATTAATGGAAAGGGAATAATGCGGGGAGGATAATAAATGGCTGGAATAGGCTATCCGATTTTTAACGCCGGCGGTCAGATGTTAAAAGAGACTAATTAATCTGTTTATATAAACAGTGTTTTTATTTCCTCTGGTCGAAAAGTTGGCAAAGCAAAAATGTAAATTAATGTCTAGCCGATGATTAATAAGGACGCGATAGCAGGAATATCAAAAATGTGACGTTGAGCAAAGGTTGCCAATAGCAGTATAATTGCCCCTATGAGCGCAAGCCTTGTCAGTTAAGGCCTGAGGCAAGCTAAGACTATTCCGGAAATATTTATATTTGGTATCAGTCTGTGACATTAAAAATAATCATCTGATGCGGATTTATTGCTATATTTTTATGCAAAGTTATTTTCTTAGTGAATTTTCCTCAAATTTTCATGACGTTAATCTTTATTAATTATCCAACCTTCTTTTTTTTACCCTCATGTCAGCTCAAATTCATGCAGAAATAATTCCAAAGCACACCCGCTCTGGCTTGACAAGGTTTTCATACCCTCCGTACACTCTTCAATGTGGGAATTTGTGGGATAAAGTGGCGAAAAAGGTTATGGAGGGGTAACTCAGGAATGTTTCGTGGGGCTACGCTGGTTAACCTCGACAGCAAGGGGCGGCTCGCCGTACCCACTCGTTATCGGGAAACGCTGATCGAGGAGTCGCAAGGTCAAATGGTTTGCACCATTGATCTTCATCAGCCATGCCTGCTGCTTTACCCCTTGCCTGAGTGGGAAATTATTGAACAAAAGCTTTCCCGTCTGTCGAGTATGGTTCCTGCCGAACGCCGTATTCAGCGTTTGCTGCTGGGACATGCCAGCGAATGTCAGATGGATAATGCAGGACGTTTATTAATCGCCAGTACGTTACGGCAACACGCGGCTCTTACAAAAGAAGTGATGCTGGTCGGACAGTTCAACAAGTTTGAGCTGTGGGATGAACAGACTTGGTATCAACAAGTCAAGGATGATATCGACGCAGAGCAGTCGGCTCAGGAACCGTTATCTGAGCGATTGCAGGACTTATCGCTATAGTCATGCCGGAAAATTATAAACACACAACCGTACTGTTGGATGAAGCCGTTAACGGTCTGAACATCCGCAGCAACGGAATCTATATAGACGGCACGTTTGGCCGTGGCGGTCACTCCCGCCTTATTCTTTCCCAATTGGGACCAGAAGGACGCCTGCTGGCTATCGATCGCGATCCTCAGGCTATTGAGGCCGCCAAATCGATAGACGATCCCCGGTTTTCTATTATTCACGGCCCGTTTTCCGCACTGGCCGACTACATGGCGGAACGCGACCTTACCGGTCGCATTGATGGTGTATTGCTGGATTTAGGGGTTTCTTCTCCGCAGCTTGACGACCCTGAACGCGGTTTCTCATTTATGCGTGACGGTCCGCTGGATATGCGCATGGATCCCACCCGTGGGGTGTCGGCGGCGGAATGGTTAATGAACGCGGAAGCGGAAGACATCGCCTGGGTATTAAAAACCTTCGGTGAAGAGCGCTTTGCCAAGCGTATTGCCCGCGCCATTGTGGAACGTAATCGTACCGAGCCGATGACGCGAACCAAAGAGCTGGCGGAATTGATTGCCGCCGCCAGTCCGATTCGCGAAAAGCACAAACATCCGGCGACGCGCAGTTTTCAGGCTATCCGCATTTATATCAACAGCGAGCTGGAAGAGATTGAGCAGGCATTGAACGGCGCGTTGAGCGTATTGGCTCCGCATGGCCGTCTGTCGGTCATTAGCTTTCACTCTCTGGAAGACAGAATTGTGAAGCGCTTTATTCGTCATCAGAGTCGTGGTCCACAGGTACCGGCGGGCATGCCGTTGACGGAAGAGCAGTTGCGCAGCCAGGGCGGGCAAACGCTTAAGCCGGTAGGAAAAATGATGCCTTCCGCTGAAGAGGTGGCTGAAAATCCGCGGGCGCGTAGCTCAGTCCTGCGGTTTGCCGAGAGGCTGCCGGCATGATAGGCAATGAGCGCCACGGTCTGGTTGGGGTGATCGGCGAGGATCTGCTGCGTAACGCCAAGATCCCGATGTTGCTGATGATCGCGGTGTTGATCTCTGCGGTGTTTGTCGTGACGACGGCGCACAAAACGCGCCTGTTGACCGCAGAGCGTGAACATCTGCTGCTGGAGCGCGATGCGCTGGATATTGAATGGCGTAACCTGATTCTGGAAGAGAATTCGTTAGGAGATCATAGCCGCGTTGAGCGGATCGCGACGGAAAAACTGCAAATGGGACATGTTGATCCGTCACAGGAAAATATTGTGGTTAAGCAATGAACTAAACAGGCATCCAATTAAGCATGAAAGCAGCTCGTACAGGAAGATTAAAACGCCAGGAAGACCAGGCCAGCTTTGTTAGCTGGCGTTTTGCGTTGCTCTGTAGCTGCATCCTGCTGGCCATGATCGGACTGATGGTTCGCGCCGCTTATCTCCAGGTAATCAACCCCGATAAGCTGGTGCGCGAAGGGGATATGCGCTCCCTGCGCGTGCAGGAAATACCGACGGCTCGCGGCATGATCAGCGATCGAGCGGGGCGTCCTCTGGCGGTCAGCGTGCCGGTAAACGCCGTCTGGGCGGATCCGAAAGAATTGAACGATCATGGCGGCATCACGCAGGATACTCGCTGGAAGGCGCTTTCCGACGCGCTTGAAATCCCGCTGGATCAGATGGCCGCCAAAATTAACGCCAATCCCAAAGGGCGTTTTGTCTATTTGGCGCGCCAGGTCAACCCGGCCATTGGCGAATATATCCATAAGCTGAAGCTGCCCGGCATTAACCTGCGCCAGGAATCCCGCCGCTACTATCCTTCGGGCCAGGTTACTTCCCATTTGATTGGTTTTACCAATATTGACGGTCAGGGCATCGAAGGCGTCGAGAAAAGTTTCGATCGCTGGCTGACCGGGCAGCCGGGCGAACGCACCGTGCGTAAAGATCGCTTTGGCCGGGTGATCGAGGACATCTCCTCGGTTGACAGTCAGGCGGCGCATAATCTGGTGTTGAGCATTGACGAGCGGTTACAGGCGCTGGTCTATCGTGAACTCAACAACGCCGTGGCATTTAACAAAGCGGAATCCGGCACCGCGGTGTTGGTTGATGTCAACACCGGGGAAGTGCTGGCGATGGCGAACAGCCCGTCTTATAACCCCAATAACCTGTCCGGCACGCCCAAAGACATTATGCGCAACCGCGCCATTACCGATATTTTCGAACCCGGCTCTACGGTGAAGCCGATGGTGGTGATGACCGCGCTGCAACGCGGGGTGATAAAAGAGAATAGCGTTATCAACACCCTGCCGTATTACGTTAACGGTCACGAAATCAAAGACGTGGCGCGTTACAGCGAGTTGACCCTTACCGGGATCCTCCAGAAGTCGAGTAACGTCGGTGTTTCCAAACTGGCGTTAGCGATGCCTTCCTCTGCGCTTGTCGATACATACTCGCGTATGGGGTTAGGGAAAGCGACCAATTTGGGGTTGGTCGGAGAAAGCAGTGGCTTATACCCGCAAAAACAACGGTGGTCTGACATAGAGAGGGCCACCTTCTCTTTCGGCTACGGGCTAATGGTAACACCGTTACAGTTAGCGCGAGTCTATGCCACCATCGGCAGCTTCGGGATTTACCGCCCGTTGTCGATTACCAAAGTTGATCCGCCGGTCGCTGGCGAACGCGTGTTTCCTGACGCGTTGGTGCGTACCGTGGTTCATATGATGGAAAGCGTCGCTCTGCCCGGTGGTGGTGGCACCAAGGCGGCCATAAAAGGCTACCGGATTGCAATTAAAACCGGGACGGCGAAAAAGGTCGGGCCGGATGGAAAATACATCAATAAATACATTGCCTATACGGCGGGCGTTGCGCCAGCCAGTAACCCACGGTTTGCTCTGGTTGTCGTCATCAACGATCCTCAAGCCGGTAAATATTACGGCGGTGCGGTTTCAGCACCGATATTTGGCGCCATCATGGGGGGCGTTCTGCGCACGATGAACGTAGAGCCTGACGCACTACCCTCGGGTGACAAAAATGAGTTTGTAATTAATAGAAAAGAGGGGCCAGGTGGCAGATCGTAATTTGCGCGAGTTATTAGCGCCGTGGGTGCAAGGCGCCCCGGCGTGCGCGCTGCGGGAAATGACATTAGACAGCCGTAATGCGGCTGCCGGGGACCTGTTTGTCGCCGTCGTCGGCCACAAAACAGATGGGCGGCGCTATATTCCGCAGGCCATCGCGCAAGGTGTGGCGGCGATTATTGCCGACGCTGAGGATGAATTCGGCGATGGCACGGTACGTGAAGTGCATGGCGTTCCCGTGGTTTACCTCAGCAATCTGCACCAGCGTCTTTCCGCCCTGGCGGGGCGTTTCTATCAACAGCCCGCAGAAAAATTACAGTTGATCGGCGTGACCGGCACTAACGGTAAAACCACCACGGCACAGCTATTGGCGCAGTGGAGTCAGGCGCTGGGCGAAACCAGTGCGGTGATGGGAACGGTCGGAAACGGTTTGTTGGGGCGCATTGTTCCGGCGGAAAATACCACCGGATCGGCAGTGGATGTACAGCATGTTCTGAGACAGCTGGTCGAGCAGGGCGCAACGTTTGCGGCCATGGAGGTCTCTTCTCACGGCCTGGTGCAGGGGCGTGTCGCGGCCTTGCCGTTTTCCGCTGCGGTATTCACTAATCTGAGCCGCGATCATCTTGATTATCATGGTGATATGGAGCATTACGAAGCGGCAAAATGGTCGCTATTCGCCGAACACCGAGTGGGCCAGATGATTATCAATGCGGATGACGAGGTCGGTCGCCGCTGGCTGGATAAATTGCCGGATGCCGTCGCCGTTACCATGGAAAATAATCTTATCCCTGGCTGCCGCGGGCGTTGGCTGAAGACTACCGGCGTCGACTATCACGACAACGGCACGATTATTCGTTTCGATTCCAGTTGGGGGCATGGCGAGATTGAAAGCCATCTGATGGGCGCGTTTAACGTCAGTAATCTGTTATTGGCGCTGGCTACGCTGCTGTCATTGGGTTACCCCTTGAGTCAACTGGTTGCCAGCGGTTCGCATCTGCAACCGGTGTGCGGCAGGATGGAGGTTTTTCACGCCGCGGGCCGACCGACGGTAGTGGTGGATTATGCCCACACCCCGGATGCGCTGGAGAAAGCGTTGGAAGCGGCGCGGCTACACTGTGACGGACTGTTATGGTGCGTCTTTGGCTGCGGCGGCGATCGTGATAAAGGTAAGCGCCCACTTATGGCGGGAATAGCGGAGCAACTGGCCGATCGCGTTGTGGTTACCGACGATAATCCACGTACTGAAGAGCCCGCCGCCATCATCAACGATATCTTATCGGGTCTGCTGGACGCCGGGCGCGTCCAGGTGATTCATGGTCGAGCCGAAGCCGTTACCCGCGCCATCATGCAGGCGAAAGATAATGATGTTGTGCTGGTGGCCGGTAAAGGTCATGAGGATTACCAATTGATTGGTAACCGCCGTTTGGACTATTCGGACCGTATTACTGTCGCCCGCTTGTTGGGAGTGATCGCATGATTAGCGTTTCTCTACAGCAGATAGCTTCGATACTGAACGCCAGATTGATTGGTGCAAGCGTCGAGATCGACGACGTCTCAACCGATACGCGCAAGCTGAAAGCCGGATGTTTGTTTGTTGCTTTAAAGGGCGAAAAATTTGATGCACACGACTATGCCGCCGACGCGGTAAAAGGCGGCGCGGCGGCTCTGTTGGTCAGTAAGCGCTTACCTATTGAGGTGCCGCAGCTATTAGTGGCCGATACCCGCCTGGCGCTGGGAAAACTGGCCGCTTGGGTAAGAGAACAGTCCAATGCTCGCGTGGCAGCGTTAACCGGGTCTTCCGGTAAGACTTCCGTCAAGGAAATGACCGCCGCGATCCTGCGTCAATGCGGCAACGTTCTTTATACCGCCGGCAACTTTAACAATGACATCGGTGTGCCGTTAACGTTATTGCGTTTGACGCCGGAGCATCAGTTCGCGGTGATTGAATTAGGCGCCAATCATATCGGCGAAATTGCTTATACCGTCGATCTGGTGCGTCCGGAAAGCGCGTTAGTCAACAACCTTGCCGCCGCGCATCTGGAAGGCTTCGGTTCTCTGGCCGGCGTTGCCCAGGCGAAAGGCGAAATCTTTGCCGGTCTGTCGGCCGACGGCGTGGCGATTATTAACGCGGACAGCAACGACTTCCCGCACTGGCAGCCGATGCTGAACCATAAAACGCTGTGGCGCTTTTCACCGCAGGCAGCCAGCGATGTCGATTTCTTTGCCAGCGGCGTCAAAGTGTTTGCCCAGGGCACGCGGTTCAATTTGCATACCCCGTTCGGGCAGGTCGAAGTGGTGTTGCCATTGCCGGGGCGCCACAACGTGGCGAATGCGCTGGCGGCGGCTGCGCTGTCCATGTCCGTCGGCGCAACATTGGCCGCGGTCAAAACCGGTTTGGCGCAAATAAAGGCGGTACCGGGGCGATTATTCCCGATTGCGCTGGCGGAAGGAAAACTGCTGCTGGATGACAGCTACAACGCGAACGTCGGCTCGATGACGGCTGCCGCGCAGGTGCTTGCCGAAATGCCGGGATACCGCGTGATGGTCGTCGGCGATATGGGCGAACTGGGCGAGCAGGCGGCGGAGTGTCATCGCCAGGTGGGGAAAGCGGCGCGCGCGGCCGGTATCGACAAAGTATTAAGCGTGGGAACGTTAAGCGAGTTGATTGGCCAAGCGAGTGGCAATGGCGAGCATTTTCAGAATAAAGCCACACTGGTTTCACGACTAAGCGCGTTGGTATCTGAACACAAAATAATAAGCATATTGGTTAAGGGTTCACGTAGCACTGCGATGGAGCAGGTAGTACGCGCATTACAGGAGAATGCAACATGTTAGTGTGGCTGGCCGAGCATCTGGTCAAATTTTATTCCGGTTTTAACGTCTTTTCTTATTTGACGTTCCGGGCCATCGTCAGCCTGCTGACCGCTTTGGTGATTTCTTTATGGATGGGGCCGCATTTGATTGCCTGGCTGCAACGCTTGCAGATTGGGCAGGTGGTGCGCAATGACGGACCGGAATCGCATTTCAGCAAGCGGGGAACGCCGACGATGGGCGGCGTGATGATTCTGGCCTCTATCACTGTTTCGGTGCTGATGTGGGTGAATCTCGCTAATCCGTATGTCTGGTGTGTACTGGTTGTTCTGCTGGGTTACGGCGCGGTCGGCTTTATCGATGATTATCGCAAAGTGGTACGTAAAGATACCAAGGGGCTGATTGCGCGCTGGAAATATTTCTGGCAGTCGGTGATTGCGCTGGTGGTGGCGTTCGTCATGTATTCGATCGGCAAGGACACGCCGGCAACGCTGCTGGTTGTGCCGTTCTTTAAGGACGTTATGCCGCAGTTGGGGCTGCTTTATATCGTGCTGGCCTACTTTGTGATTGTTGGGACCAGCAATGCGGTGAACCTGACCGATGGTCTGGACGGCCTGGCCATCATGCCGACGGTGTTTGTTGCCGCCGGGTTTGCATTGGTCGCCTGGGCCACGGGGAATATGAATTTTGCCGGTTATCTGCATATTCCCTATATCCGTCATGCCAGTGAGCTGGTGGTTGTGTGTACGGCGATTGTGGGCGCAGGGCTTGGATTCCTGTGGTTTAACACCTACCCAGCCCAGGTTTTCATGGGCGATGTGGGTTCGCTGGCGTTGGGCGGCGCGTTGGGAACAATCGCGGTGCTGCTGCGTCAGGAGTTTTTGCTGGTGATTATGGGCGGCGTGTTCGTAGTGGAAACGCTGTCGGTCATTTTGCAGGTAGGATCCTTTAAGTTACGAGGTCAGCGTATTTTCCGCATGGCCCCGATTCACCATCATTATGAACTTAAAGGATGGCCGGAACCGCGCGTGATTGTACGTTTCTGGATTATTTCGCTGATGCTGGTGCTGATTGGCCTGGCAACGCTGAAGGTACGGTAAAATATGGTGGACTATCAGGGTAAAAAAGTCGTCATTATCGGGCTGGGGCTAACCGGCCTCTCCTGTGTTGATTTCTTTCTTGCGCGTGGCGTGGTGCCGCGCGTGGTGGATACCCGTGTCAGTCCGCCCGGATTGGATAAACTGCCGGAAAATGTGGAGCGCCATCTCGGCGATCTCAACGAAAGCTGGCTGATGGACGCCGATTTGATCGTGGCCAGCCCGGGCATCGCCTTGTCTACTCCCATACTGGGCGATGCCGCAGACGCCGGGATTGAGATTGTCGGCGATATCGAACTGTTTTGTCGTGAGGCCCAGGCGCCTATCGTGGCGATTACCGGTTCTAACGGTAAAAGCACGGTGACGACGCTGGTTGGCGATATGGCGCGTGCCGCCGGCTGGCAGGTGGGCGTGGGGGGGAATATTGGTTTGCCCGCGCTGCAATTGCTTCAGCATGAATGTCAACTCTATGTGCTGGAGCTGTCGAGCTTCCAACTGGAGACCACCAGCAGCTTACATGCGGCGGCGGCGACCATTCTGAACGTGACCGAAGATCATACCAACCGTTACCCGCTTGGTTTGCAGCAGTATCGCGCCGCTAAGTTACGTATTTATGAAAACGCCAAAGTATGCGTCGTCAATGCGGATGACGCGCTGACGATGCCCATTCGCGGCGCGGACGAACGCTGCGTCAGTTTTGGTGTCGACGTCGGCGATTATCATCTGAACCGCCAGCAGGGGGAAACCTGGCTGCGAATTAAGGGCGAGCGGGTATTGAACACCCGGGAAATTAAACTGGTGGGACAGCATAACTACACCAATGCGCTGGCTGCCCTGGCGTTGGCCGACGCCGTCGGCATCCCCCGTTCGTCGGCGTTAACCGCGCTGACCGCTTTTACCGGGCTGAAGCATCGCTTTCAACTGGTGTGGGAAAACAACGGCGTGCGCTGGATCAATGACTCCAAGGCGACCAACGTTGGCAGTACCGAAGCGGCTCTGAGCGGTCTGAACATCGACGGCACCCTGCATTTGTTGTTGGGCGGCGATGGCAAATCCGCCGATTTCTCGCCTTTGCTACGTTATTTTCAGGGCGATAACATCCGGCTTTATTGTTTCGGACGCGATGGTCAGCAACTGGCGGCGCTGCGGCCAGAAATTGCAGAGAGAACGGAGACAATGGAACAATCCATGCGGCTGATAGCCGGGCGCGTGGCGCCAGGCGATATGGTGTTGCTGTCGCCTGCGTGCGCCAGCCTCGATCAGTTCCGCAGTTTTGAACAACGGGGTGATGAATTTGCCCGCTTGGCGGAGGAACTGGGCTAATGCGGTTGTTTGGGCTGGCATTTATCGAACGTATAAAGCACTGGGTTATGGGGTCGCGGGAAAGCGATTCGCTGAGCCTTGTCCTGTATGACCGTACCCTAGTATGGCTGACGTTCGGGCTGGCTGTTATTGGTTTTGTGATGGTGACGTCGGCTTCAATGCCGATCGGACAACGTCTGGCGAGCGATCCTTTCCTGTTTGCCAAGCGGGATGCGTTGTATCTGGGGTTGGCCTTAGGGTTGTCTCTGGTGACGTTACGCATTCCCATGGAGATTTGGCAGCGTTACAGCCCGGTTCTGCTGCTACTGGCGATGGTGATGCTGCTGGTGGTGCTGGCCGTTGGCAGTTCCGTAAACGGGGCATCCCGCTGGATTTCGCTGGGGCCGCTGCGTATTCAGCCTGCGGAGTTATCCAAGCTGGCGCTGTTTTGCTACCTCTCCAGCTATATGGTGCGCAAGGTGGATGAAGTGCGTAACAATTTCTGGGGATTCTGTAAGCCGATGGGCGTGATGGTGGTGTTGGCCGTGCTGCTGCTGGCTCAGCCGGACCTGGGAACGGTGGTGGTGCTGTTTATTACTACGCTGGCGATGCTGTTTTTAGCCGGCGCGAAACTGTGGCAGTTCCTGGCTATTATCGGCTGCGGTATTTTCGCCGTCTGCCTGCTGATTGTCGCCGAACCTTATCGTATGCGGCGTGTGACGTCCTTTTGGAATCCATGGGAAGATCCGTTCGGCAGCGGCTATCAGTTGACCCAGTCTCTGATGGCGTTTGGCCGCGGTGAGCTATGGGGGCAAGGGCTGGGCAATTCGGTGCAGAAGCTGGAATATTTGCCGGAGGCGCATACCGACTTTATTTTCTCCATTTTAGGCGAAGAACTCGGCTATATCGGTGTGGTTTTGGCGCTGTTAATGATATTCTTCGTCGCTTTTCGTGCGATGTCCATCGGGCGGCGGGCGCTGGAGATTAACCAGCGTTTTTCAGGTTTTCTGGCTTGTTCGATCGGCATCTGGTTCAGTTTTCAGACGTTGGTAAATGTCGGCGCGGCGGCGGGTATGCTGCCGACCAAAGGGTTGACGCTGCCGTTGATCAGCTACGGCGGTTCGAGCCTGCTCATTATGTCGACGGCCATCGTTTTATTGTTGCGTATTGATTTTGAAACGCGTCTGACCAAAGCGCAGGCGTTTACGAGGAGTGCCAGATGAGTGGCGAAGGAAAGCGTTTGATGGTGATGGCAGGCGGCACGGGAGGACATGTTTTCCCCGGTCTTGCCGTCGCGCATCATCTGATGGCTCAAGGCTGGCAGGTACGGTGGCTGGGTACAGCGGATCGTATGGAAGCGGATTTAGTCCCCAAGCATGGTATTGAAATTGATTTCATCCGTATCTCCGGACTGCGAGGCAAGGGGCTAAAAGCACAGCTATGCGCGCCTTTACGCATTTTCCGGGCGGTTCGTCAGGCGCAGGCCATTATACGTCGTTATCAGCCTGATGTGGTGCTGGGAATGGGCGGCTATGTTTCCGGACCGGGAGGCTTGGCCGCCTGGTTGTGCGGCGTGCCGGTGGTGCTGCATGAACAAAACGGCATTGCCGGGCTAACCAATCGCTGGCTGGCGCATATCGCCAAAAAAGTATTGCAGGCATTTCCGGGCGCATTTCCGAAAGCGGAAGTGGTCGGCAATCCGGTAAGAACGGATGTACTGGCTTTGCCCGCGCCAGCGGCTCGTCTGACCGGACGTACCGGACCGGTTCGGGTTTTAGTGGTTGGCGGTAGCCAGGGCGCAAGGATCCTTAATCAGACGCTGCCGGGCGTCGCCGCGAAGTTAGGCGATAGCGTTACGATTTGGCATCAGGTCGGTAAAGGCGCGCAGGCGGAGGTTGAGCAAGCCTATCGGCAGCTTGGGCAGCCGCAGCATAAGATCGCTGAATTTATTGATGATATGGCGGAAGCCTATGCCTGGGCCGACGTGGTGGTTTGTCGCTCCGGCGCGCTGACGGTCAGTGAAATCGCTGCGGCTGGACTGCCCGCGCTGTTTGTTCCTTTTCAGCATAAGGATCGCCAGCAGTATTGGAACGCTCTGTCGCTGGAAAGAGCGGGGGCGGCGAAGATTATCGAACAACCACAGTTTAACGTTGCATCAGTGACTGAGGTTTTAGCGAGCTGGGATCGCGCCACGTTGATGGCGATGGCGGAAAAGGCCCGCTCTGTGGCCATCCCCGACGCGACGCAGCGCGTAGCTGAAGTGGTGAGCGCCGTGGCGGGCGGACGAACCGGTCGTGTAGTTCATAGCTGATTAATTAATACAGTATTGCCGGGCGGCGCGGCCGCTCGGGGATTAAATAAGGTAGCGATAGAAAAAAGTGAATACTCAACAACTGGCGAAACTGCGTTCAATCGTGCCCGAGATGCATCGCGTCCGGCACATTCACTTTGTCGGCATTGGCGGTGCCGGCATGGGCGGTATCGCCGAAGTGTTGGCTAATGAAGGCTATGAGATAAGCGGCTCCGATTTGGCGCCGAATGCCGTGACCCAACAATTGAGCGCGCTGGGCGCGCAGATTTATTTCCATCATCGGGCCGAAAATGTGCTGAATGCCAGCGTGGTCGTGGTCTCCACCGCGATCTCCGCTGATAACCCGGAGATTGTCGCGGCGCATGAAGCGCGTATCCCGGTGATTCGCCGGGCGGAGATGCTGGCGGAATTAATGCGCTTTCGTCACGGCATCGCGGTTGCGGGAACGCACGGTAAAACTACCACGACGGCCATGGTCGCCAGCATTTATGCCGAGGCCGGGTTGGATCCGACATTTGTGAATGGTGGTCTGGTGAAGGCGGCGGGCACGCATGCGCGTCTGGGTTCCAGCCGTTATCTGATTGCCGAGGCGGATGAAAGCGACGCGTCGTTCCTGCATTTGCAGCCGGTGGTCGCTATCGTCACGAATATCGAAGCCGATCACATGGATACGTATCAGGGCGATTTTGAAAACCTGAAACAGACGTTTATTAACTTTTTGCACAATTTGCCGTTTTACGGTCGGGCCGTAATGTGTGTGGATGATGATGTTATCCGTGAGCTGTTGCCGCGGGTCGGGCGCCATATCACCACCTACGGTTTCAGCGATGATGCCGATGTACGCATCGCCAGCTACCGGCAGACCGGTGCGCAAGGGCATTTCACGCTGGCGCGTCAGGATAAGCCGCTGCTGAATGTGACGCTGAACGCGCCTGGCCGCCATAACGCGTTGAATGCCGCCGCCGCCGTCGCTGTTGCGATGAACGAAGGCATTGATGATGAGTCGATTCTGCGGGCGCTGGAAAAATTTGAGGGTACCGGCAGGCGCTTTGATTTCCTGGGCGAGTATCCGCTGGAGCTGGTGAACGGTCAAAGCGGCAGCGCCATGTTGGTGGATGACTACGGTCATCATCCGACCGAAGTCGACGCGACCATCAAGGCGGCGCGCGCGGGATGGCCGGACAAGCGTCTGGTAATGATTTTTCAGCCGCACCGTTATACGCGTACTCGCGACTTATATGATGACTTTGCTCACGTTCTGTCGCAGGTGGATGTTTTGTTTATGCTGGATGTTTATCCGGCGGGCGAATCGCCGATCCCCGGCGCGGATAGCCGCTCTTTGTGCCGTACCATCCGCGGACGCGGTAAGATTGATCCGATTTTAGTGTCGGATGTGGATACGTTGCCGGAACTGTTGTCACAGGCGCTACGTGACGGGGATCTGGTCCTGGTTCAGGGCGCCGGCAATATCGGCAAACTGGCGCGGAAACTGGCTGATTCCAGGCTACAGCCACAGATAAGTGAATGAGGAACATCATGACTGAGAAAGTTGCTGTATTGCTTGGTGGAACCTCTGCCGAACGTGAAGTGTCGTTGCTTTCGGGTCAGGCGGTGCTGGAAGGTTTGCAAGAAGTGGGGATCAACGCCCACGCTGTCGATACGCGCGAGTTTCCGGTGACGCATTTAAAGGATGAAGGGTTCACTAAGGTTTTTATCGCTCTGCACGGCCGTGGCGGCGAAGACGGCACCTTGCAAGGTTTGCTGGAGTTCTTGCAACTGCCCTACACCGGCAGCGGCGTGATGGCGTCCGCGCTGACGATGGACAAACTGCGCACCAAACTGGTGTGGCAGGCATTGGGCTTACCGGTCTCGCCTTATGTCGCCCTGAGCCGGCAGGCGTTTGCCGCCGCCGATCAGGATGCGCTGTTGGCGAAATTCGCGCAGTTAGGCATGCCGCTGATTGTAAAACCAAGCCGCGAAGGCTCCAGCGTCGGGATGAGCAAGGTGAGTCAAGCCGGTGAGTTGGCGGCCGCGCTGGAAGAAGCGTTCCGCCATGACGATGAAGTGCTGGTCGAAAAATGGCTCAGCGGTCCGGAGTACACGGTCGCTATTCTTGGCGATGAAGTCCTGCCGTCTATTCGCATCCAGGCTGCGGGCACATTTTACGATTATGAAGCGAAATATCTGTCGGATGATACGCAGTACTTTTGTCCAAGCGGTTTGTCATCTGAAAAAGAGCGGGAATTGGCCGAACTCTCGATGGCGGCCTATCGTGCGCTGGATTGCAGCGGCTGGGGCAGGGTGGATCTGATGATGGATAGCGACGGTTCCGCCTATCTGCTGGAGGTGAATACCTCTCCGGGGATGACGAGCCACAGTTTGGTGCCGATGGCGGCACGGCAACACGGCCTGACCTTCTCGCAGCTGGTTGCCAGGATTTTGGAGTTGGCCGACTGACATGTCGCAGGCAGCACTGAATACGCGCGGACGAGAGCCGGAGTCTCAAGGCGCTCGTCGCAGTAACGGGAGCCAGTTGGCGGGATTGATTTTCCTGCTGATGGTTGTAGGAACGATCGTCTGGGGCGGCTGGATGGTCGTGGGATGGATGCATGACGCCAGTCGTCTGCCTTTGTCAAAAATGGTGGTGACCGGTGAAAGGCAATACACCACTAACGACGATATTCGTCAGGCGATTTTAGCGCTGGGTTCACCGGGAACCTTTATGACGCAGGATGTGAACGTAATCCAACAGCAGATTGAACGTCTGCCGTGGATCAAACAGGCCAGCGTTCGTAAGCAGTGGCCGGATGAATTGAAGATTCATCTGGTTGAATATGTTCCGGTTGCGCGTTGGAATGACCTATTAATGGTTGACGCCGAGGGGAACTCCTTCAGCGTGCCGGCTGAGCGTATTGGCAACCGTAAGATGCCGTTATTGTACGGCCCGGAAGGCAGTGAAGTAGAAGTGCTGGAAGGCTATCGGACCATGAATCAGGTGCTGGCCGCAGGGAAGTTTACTCTGAAAATGGTTGCGATGAGTGCTCGCCACTCCTGGCAACTGGGGTTGAGTGATGATACCCGCCTTGAATTGGGACGGGACGATCGGGCCCGGCGCCTAGAGCGCTTCATTGAGCTCTATCCGCTGTTGCAACGTCAGGCGCAGAGCGATAGCAAACGTATCAGCTATGTCGATCTGCGTTATGACTCTGGCGCGGCGGTAGGTTGGGGGCCGGCCTTGTTTGATCAGCAAAGTGTTGATCAGCAGCAAGACATTGATCAGCAACAGAATAGTAATCAGAATCAGGCACAGGCTAAACAACAATGATCAAGTCGACGGACAGAAAACTGGTAGTTGGGCTGGAAATCGGTACGGCAAAGGTGGCTGCGCTGGTAGGGGAGGTTCTGCCCGATGGCATGGTCAATATTATCGGTGTGGGCAGTTGCCCGTCGCGCGGTATGGATAAAGGCGGCGTTAACGATCTTGAATCGGTCGTCAAATGCGTTCAGCGTGCGATTGACCAGGCTGAACTGATGGCGGATTGCCAGATATCTTCGGTATATCTGGCGCTCTCTGGCAAACATATCAGTTGTCAGAACGAAATAGGGATGGTGCCTATTTCGGAAGAGGAAGTCACGCAAGAGGATGTCGAAAGCGTGGTGCATACCGCCAAGTCGGTACGCGTACGCGATGAACACCGCGTTCTGCATGTGATTCCGCAAGAGTATGCGATTGATTACCAGGAAGGGATCAAAAATCCGGTCGGATTATCCGGCGTGCGTATGCAGGCGAAGGTTCACCTGATTACCTGCCATAACGATATGGCGAAGAATATTGTTAAAGCCGTAGAACGCTGCGGCCTGAAAGTGGATCAACTGATTTTCGCCGGTCTGGCATCCAGCTATGCCGTGCTGACGGAAGATGAGCGCGAGCTGGGCGTCTGTGTCGTGGATATCGGCGGTGGAACGATGGACATCGCGGTATACACCGGCGGCGCCTTGCGGCATACCAAGGTTATTCCTTACGCGGGTAACGTGGTAACCAGCGATATCGCCTACGCTTTTGGTACGCCGCCGACGGACGCCGAAGCGATCAAAGTTCGCCATGGCTGCGCGCTGGGCTCGATTGTCGGTAAAGATGAAAATGTTGAAGTCCCCAGCGTAGGGGGGCGCCCACCACGCAGTCTGCAACGGCAGACGCTGGCGGAAGTGATTGAACCGCGTTACACCGAACTGTTGAATTTGGTGAACGACGAACTTTTACAGTTGCAGGAGCAGTTACGTCAACAGGGCGTCAAGCACCATCTGGCGGCAGGCATCGTGCTTACCGGTGGCGCCGCGCAAATAGACGGCCTGGCGGCCTGCGCGCAGCGCGTGTTTCACACGCAGGTGCGTATCGGCCAGCCATTAAATATTACAGGTCTGACAGATTATGCGCAGGAACCTTACTACTCCACAGCGGTCGGGTTGCTGCATTACGGCAAGGAGTCTCACCTTGGTGGTGAGCATGAAGTCGAAAAACGCGCTTCAGTAAGCAACTGGTTCAAAAGAATCAATAGCTGGCTGAGGAAAGAATTTTAATTTTATCAAAGAGATCATTTAGCACAGTTTATGATCTCGAAGTTACAGGCACAAAGCGGAGAGAAACTATGTTTGAACCAATGGAATTAACCAACGACGCGGTGATAAAAGTCATCGGCGTCGGCGGTGGCGGTGGCAACGCTGTCGAACACATGGTGCGTGAACGCATCGAAGGCGTCGAGTTCTTTGCTGTGAATACGGATGCGCAGGCGTTACGTAAGACAGCGGTGGGCCAAACGATTCAGATTGGCAGCGGCATTACCAAAGGTTTAGGCGCCGGCGCGAATCCTGAAGTCGGCCGGAATTCAGCCGAGGAAGACCGTGAAGCGTTGCGTACGGCGCTTGAAGGCGCTGATATGGTGTTCATCGCCGCAGGCATGGGCGGCGGCACCGGTACGGGCGCCGCGCCGGTCGTTGCTGAAGTTGCGAAGGATCTGGGGATCCTGACGGTTGCCGTCGTGACTAAGCCTTTCAATTTTGAAGGCAAAAAACGTATGGCTTTCGCGGAGCAGGGGATTGCCGAGCTGTCTAAGCATGTCGACTCCCTGATTACTATTCCGAACGATAAACTGTTGAAAGTTCTGGGTCGCGGCATCTCTTTACTGGACGCATTCGGCGCGGCGAACGACGTCTTGAAAGGCGCGGTTCAGGGTATCGCCGAACTGATTACCCGTCCTGGCTTGATGAACGTCGACTTTGCCGACGTTCGCACCGTGATGTCGGAAATGGGTTACGCCATGATGGGGTCGGGTGTGGCCCGTGGCGAAGATCGTGCGGAAGAAGCGGCGGAAATGGCGATCTCCAGCCCGTTGCTGGAAGATATCGACCTGTCTGGCGCCCGTGGCGTATTGGTTAACATCACGGCAGGTTTCGATCTGCGTTTAGATGAGTTCGAAACGGTAGGTAACACCATCCGTGCATTTGCTTCCGACAACGCGACGGTGGTTATCGGTACGTCGCTCGATCCGGAAATGAATGACGAACTGCGCGTTACCGTGGTCGCTACCGGCATCGGCATGGATAAGCGTCCGGAAATTACGCTGGTGACGAATAAACAGTCTCAGCCGGTTATGGACCATCGTTATCAGCAGCATGGCATGACGCCGCTGACGCAGGAAAAACCTGCGGCCAAGGTGGTCAACGACCAGAACTCGCAGACCAATAAAGAGCCAGATTACCTGGATATCCCGGCGTTTCTGCGTAAGCAGGCGGATTAATACCGTCGTATAACGTTGGAATCTCCGCTCTTTGTGCTAAACTGTACCACCGAGCCTAGTGTATGCTAGGTCGGTAGGTTCAGTAACATGCGAGATAAAATGATGATCAAACAACGTACATTAAAACGTATTGTTCAGGCGACAGGGGTCGGTTTGCATACCGGCAAGAAAGTCACCCTGACCATGCGTCCTGCACCGGCAAATACCGGGGTCATCTATCGTCGCACTGACTTGAATCCACCGGTTGATTTTCCGGCTGATGCAAAATCCGTGCGTGATACCATGCTCTGTACTTGCCTGGTTAATGAGCATGACGTGCGTATTTCTACGGTGGAGCACCTTAACGCTGCGCTTGCAGGGTTAGGAATTGACAATATTGTCATTGAAGTTGATGCACCGGAAATTCCAATTATGGACGGTAGTGCCAGTCCTTTTGTTTACCTGCTGTTGGATGCGGGTATCGAAGAACTGAACAGTGCCAAGAAATTCGTGCGTATCAAACAGCCTGTACGGGTTGAGGATGGCGATAAATGGGCTGAGTTGTCTCCGTTTAACGGTTTCAGTCTGGATTTCACCATCGACTTCAACCATCCGGCTATTGATGCAGGCTCTCAGCGTTATCGCCTGGACTTTTCTGCCGATGCCTTCGTGCGCCAGATAAGTCGTGCACGTACTTTCGGTTTTATGCGTGATATCGAGTATCTGCAGTCTCGTGGGTTGTGCCTGGGCGGCAGTTTCGATTGTGCGATAGTCGTAGATGATTACCGCGTGCTGAACGAAGACGGGCTGCGTTTCGAAGATGAGTTTGTGCGCCATAAAATGCTGGATGCCATCGGCGATCTGTTTATGTGCGGTCACAACATCATCGGCGCGTTTACTGCGTTTAAGTCAGGACATGCCTTGAATAACAAACTGTTGCAGGCTGTGTTGGCTAAGCAGGAAGCGTGGGAATACGTCACGTTTGAAGACGATGCGGAAATGCCGTTGGCATTTAAAGCGCCGTCGACCGTATTGGCTTAACGCTTAAGATCGTTACTTCTTATTACGACTGGTTTTACTGGTACTCTCTCCGGCCAGTGAAGCCAGTCGTTCTAGTATTTTGCGTAATTTCTCCGGGCTATGGCTCGCCAAACCTCTCAATGTTTCCGCACTTTGTTCGCTTAACTGACGCAATGGTTTTTGATCTGCCTGCTCAGGTGCGGTGATATCACTGTTTTTCACTATTTCATGCCCTTTTGCGGCGAGCGCTGGATTAATCCTGATGTCGATTGAGGCCAATGATGGTAATATTTGGGCGCGTAATGCAGAGAGTAATGCCGGCTGTTCATAACGTAACCGCATCAACCAGTTAGCGTTGGCGGTTTCCAGCACCAGCAGCCCCTGTCGATAGTTGGCGACGCGGCACCAGGGGTGCAACTGTGCGGGAAGTATTCCACGTACGGCCCGGTTGAGTTTTAGTAACGCGATAGCGCGCTGCTGCACATCACGCAGTGGTCCAGTATCCGCACCTGATGCGCTATCAAACAGAGATTCAAGTGATTGTGGGCGGCTATCACGCATAAATCAGGCTCCGACGGACGTTAAACTAGTGATCGGTATTCTAAATCGTTGGCGACAATTTGGCAGACGTTATTTCTGGCCGCATCTCTTATTAGGGATGGTCGCGGCGAGTCTTGGCCTGCCGAACACGCTGAATGCGTCGCAGAAGCTGGTTCCGTTACCTGATTCCGCTTCCAGCGTCAGCCGTCAGAACAGCGTATCACTCAGCCTTACCGATTTAGTCGCGTTGAAAGAAGCGCATCGTCGCTCTTCTTTTGGTGTGGATTACTGGCATCAGCATGCCATTCGTACGGTAATACGTCACCTCTCTTTTGCACTTACCGCGCCACAGCAGCTAAACGCACAGCAGGTTGATGACTTGCCTCCGCATTCGCTGGTGTTATTGGATACGCTGAATGCATTACTAACACGCGAAGAGAAACTACCAACCATCATTCGCCAGACAGGGCGACTATCCTCTTTCCCATCACCACATCATCAGACAGGGATCTGGCTGGCCCAGGTTCGCGGCATTCGCGCCGGTCCATATTTTCATCGCTGAAAAATATTGATTACTAATTAATAACTGTAGTACTTTCCCCAGTTTTTTGATGTTTTGCAGCCACTGGATGTGTGGCGCTTGTGAGATTAAATTTATTATGGTCATGAATATATTAACAAAAATCTTTGGTAGTCGTAACGAACGTACCCTGCGCCGTATGCGCAAGAAAGTCGATATCATTAATCGTCTGGAACCCGATATGGAAAAGCTTTCAGACGAAGAGCTGAAAGCCAAAACCAATGAATTCCGTGAACGCCTGAAAAAAGGCGAATCGTTAGAGAGTCTGCTGCCTGAAGCTTTTGCCGTGGTGCGTGAGTCCAGTAAACGTGTGTTCGGTATGCGCCATTTTGACGTCCAGTTAATCGGCGGGATGGTATTGAACGAACGCTGTATCGCTGAAATGCGTACCGGTGAAGGTAAAACGCTGACGGCGACGCTGCCTGCTTATCTTAATGCCCTGACCGGGCGAGGCGTTCATGTCGTGACAGTGAACGACTATCTGGCGCAGCGCGACGCGGAAAATAACCGCCCGCTGTTTGAATTTTTGGGGCTGACCGTGGGGATTAACCTGCCGGGAATGCCTGCGCCGGCTAAACGCGAAGCCTATGCCGCTGACATTACTTACGGCACCAACAACGAATACGGTTTTGACTATCTGCGCGATAATATGGCTTTCAGCCCGGAAGAGCGCGTGCAGCGTAAACTCTATTATGCGCTGGTGGATGAAGTCGACTCCATCCTGATCGATGAAGCCCGTACGCCGCTGATTATTTCCGGCCCGGCTGAAGACAGTTCCGAACTTTATATCCGCGTTAACAAGATTATTCCTCACCTGATTCGGCAGG
This sequence comes from Brenneria goodwinii, assembly GCF_002291445.1. Taxonomy (NCBI): domain Bacteria; kingdom Pseudomonadati; phylum Pseudomonadota; class Gammaproteobacteria; order Enterobacterales; family Pectobacteriaceae; genus Brenneria; species Brenneria goodwinii. The sequence goes on from NZ_CP014137.1 coordinate 5,233,772, forward strand.
AGAAAGAAGATTCGGACACCTTCCACGGTGAAGGCCACTTCTCTGTTGATGAGAAAGCGCGTCAGGTTAACCTGACCGAACGTGGTCTGGTGCTGGTTGAAGAATTGCTGGTGAGGGAAGGCATCATGGAAGAGGGCGAGTCACTGTACTCGCCAGCCAACATTATGCTGATGCACCATGTTACCGCGGCTTTGCGTGCTCACGTGCTATTCGCCCGTGACGTGGACTACATTGTGAAAGACGGTGAAGTCATCATTGTGGATGAACACACCGGGCGTACCATGCAAGGACGTCGTTGGTCCGATGGTCTGCATCAGGCGGTAGAAGCGAAAGAAAACGTCGCTATCCAGAATGAAAACCAGACATTGGCGTCAATCACCTTCCAGAACTACTTCCGTTTGTATGAAAAACTGGCCGGGATGACGGGGACGGCGGATACGGAAGCCTTTGAATTCAGCTCGATTTATAAGCTGGATACCATCGTTGTTCCGACTAACCGTCCGATGATCCGTAAAGATTTACCCGATCTGGTCTACATGACGGAACATGAAAAAATTGACGCCATCATTGAAGATATTAAAGAGCGCGCGGGTAAAGGGCAGCCGGTACTGGTGGGTACGATTTCCATTGAGAAGTCGGAAGTGGTTTCTCAGGCGCTGGAAAAAGCCGGCATCAAGCACAATGTGTTGAACGCCAAATTCCATGCGATGGAAGCGGATATCATCGCTCAGGCGGGTCAATCCGGCTCGGTCACGATCGCCACCAACATGGCGGGGCGCGGTACGGATATTGTGCTGGGCGGCAGTTGGCAGGCTGAAATCGCGCAGTTGGAGAATCCGGATGAGGCGCAGATAGCCGAAATTAAAGCGGCATGGCAGAAACGTCATGATGCGGTATTGACTGCCGGCGGTCTGCATATTATTGGTACGGAGCGTCATGAATCCCGTCGTATCGATAACCAGCTGCGCGGTCGTTCCGGCCGTCAGGGGGATGCGGGTTCTTCCCGTTTCTATCTGTCGATGGAAGATGCGCTCATGCGTATTTTTGCTTCCGATCGTGTTTCCAACATGATGCGTAAATTGGGTATGAAACCCGGCGAGGCGATTGAGCATCCCTGGGTGACCAAGGCGATTGCCAATGCGCAGCGTAAAGTGGAAAGCCGCAACTTTGATATTCGTAAACAATTGCTTGAATATGATGATGTCGCCAATGACCAGCGTCGGGCGATTTATTCTCAGCGTAACGAGTTGCTGGATGTTTCCGATATCAGTGAAACCATCAACAGCATTCGCGAAGATGTGTTCAAAACGACGATTGATAACTATATTCCGCCGCAATCGCTGGAGGAAATGTGGGACGTCGACGGTCTGGAACAGCGTCTGAAGAATGACTTTGATCTGGAAATGCCGATTAAAGAGTGGCTGGATAAAGAGCCCGAGCTGCATGAAGAAACGCTGCGTGAACGTATTTTCCAACAGGCCGTCGAGGTGTATCAGCGCAAGGAAGAAGTTGTGGGCAGCGAAGTGATGCGCAACTTTGAGAAAGGCGTTATGTTACAAACGCTAGACTCTCTGTGGAAAGAGCATCTGGCGGCAATGGACTATCTTCGTCAGGGTATTCATCTGCGCGGCTATGCGCAGAAGGATCCCAAGCAGGAATATAAGCGCGAGTCCTTTGCGATGTTCGCCGCCATGCTGGAATCACTGAAATATGAAGTGATCAGTACGCTGAGCAAAGTTCAGGTCCGTATGCCGGAAGAGATCGAGGCTCTGGAGCAGCAGCGTCGTGAAGAAGCCGAACGTTTGGCTCGTCAGCAGCAGTTGAGCCACCAGGAGGAAGCGAGCCAGAGTACCGGAATGCCTGTTCAGGCGGAGCGGAAAATCGGTCGTAACGATCCCTGTCCTTGCGGTTCAGGAAAAAAATATAAGCAATGCCACGGTCGTTTACAGAAGTAACCGATCGTTGAATTGAGTAATAATGCAAAGGGGCGTACTGACAAACCCTCTCTTCCTGATTGGGTATTACGCAGGCCACTTTGTCGATAGTCTGAGGCGGTCGTAGGCCGCCTTTTACTTGATAGGACGTACCATGGATCAAAAGCAGTTATCCGTTGCGGTAGGCATTATTCGCAATGCCGAGCAAAAGTTATTTATCGCTCGCCGGCCGGCCGGGGTTCATATGGCCGGTATGTGGGAGTTTCCTGGTGGAAAGGTTGAAGCGGGAGAAACGCCGGAGCAGGCGTTGATACGCGAGTTACGTGAGGAAACGGGCATTGAGGTTGAAAATCCGCAGCCGTTGAACAATAAAACCTTCGCGACACCCGAGCGCATGATTACGCTGCATTTTTTTCTGGTGGAACATTGGCGGGGGGAGCCGTATGGCCGTGAAGGGCAGGCTTCTCGCTGGCTGCGGGCGGATGAGTTGCTGGAAGATGAATTCCCGCCAGCGAATGTGGATATGATCCGCTGGCTGAAATCTAATTAACGGTGAGAATCAGACGGCTGAAAAGCGGCCGCGAACGAGTCTCACTGCTGAGATTCGCTCCACTCTTCGCTGTCTGAAATGATGTCGTCGCTGGGAATGCGTTTTTCTTCATCCGCCCATTCCCCCAGATCGATAAGCTGGCAGCGTTTGCTGCAAAATGGGCGATAAGTACTTTTTTCATTCCATTCGACCGGCTTTTTACAAGTCGGGCATTTTACGATGGTCACGTCATTATTCATGGGGCTTCTCCTATACCTTTTATCTTTCAAACCGCAGCGTTGAAATCTATTGGTATAATCTAACTAATTGTTTATAAATCTGTTATTAACAACAGGCCAATTCAAACGTCAGGCGTGGCGGAATTTGTCCGTTCTCGCTATCCAGCGCAAGAAAACGGATAGCGTAGCGCGTCTTATGACCAGAGATTTGCGGATAGAGTTGATGGGCCAAATCAATGCGTAAGCGCAATAGGTCGGCATCGGACGCATTATCCTGAAAAAAGCCGTTTAAACTGATTTGTGGGCGAAAAGTTGCGGAGTGGCGAATCAACTCCAGCACCATCGTCAGCGAGTCCCTCAACGGCGACAATGAGTTGAGCCAGCCAGCGACCAGTTGTTCGCGCTGTTCCTGCGGCTGATAAAGCCAGATATGCAGGGTAGGCAAGTCGAAACTGCAACAGCCTCCCGGAATGCTGATCCGCTGTCGAACCATGCCAATCAGACGATCTTCGCGCAATACTTGTCCCATCCTCGGTGCTGCCATCAGCGCGGATGACTGCTCTTTTAACTGTTGGCGTAGTGAATGGATCCGTTCCATATCGACACCGGGAACGTCTCTCCATTGCAGTAACTTTTGTTGCTGGCGTTCCAGTTCTTTCAATAGTTCAGTCCGAACATCTCCGCGTTCTAATATGTCCATCATGTCGGCAAGAGCGCGGAAAAATGTCATCGCACTTCCCATGTCAATCAGGGCGTGATTATGATGCAACTGCTGTAGCAGCGACTCGATACGCAACCAGGTACGCATTTTTTCGTTTAGCGGATGTTCAAACAAAATAGTTGAGGAAACGTCACTCATGCTTAGTAATCCTGTTAGCGGCTGAGGCGGCGAGCTCAAGATAACGTTGATGCAGTTCAGCAACACGTGAAGCAAGCTCTCTTTGGCTACGGTTATTATCAATAATATCATCGGCATGGGCCAGGCGCTGTTCGCGAGTCGCCTGGGCCGCCAGTATGTTTTCTGCTTGTTGTCGACTAATGCCGTCCCGGGCAAGCGTGCGTTCAAGCTGGGTTTTTCGGTCTACATCGACAACCAGAACACGCTGGGCATGTTGTTGCAAACCGTTCTCTATCAGTAATGGCACAACCCACATTACATAGGGATCGGTTGATTCTTGAAATTGAGATAGCGTTTCTGCATGAATCAGCGGGTGTAACAGATTATTCACCCATTGTTTCTCCTCCGGAGAGGAAAAGATTTTTTGGCGCAGCGCGGCACGATTCAAAGAACCATCGGCGTTCAGGATATGGCCGCCAAATCGCTGTTTGATCGCATTCAAGGCAGTGGTTCCAGGCTCAACAACCTGACGTGCAATGACGTCCGCATCAATGATAGCCACTCCAAGTTTAGCAAACTCATCGGCTACCGTGCTTTTCCCACTGCCAATACCGCCGGTTAAGGCTACGATATATGTCATATGCCGATTTTGAAGGTTAATGGATAGATTTACCCGATTTTATCCCAAGTATGGAAGTTTTGCGCGTGGAATAAAACGGCGAAAAGATGGAATGATATCAGTATGACCACGGTCTCTGACGAGGTTCAACCCAAGACTCCGCCTGCTGCCATAGCCGGACGGATTCGCCCCGGAAAGGCCGGTTCTACAAAGATCCGGCGCAACTTGAGGTTTCCGCAGGTGATTAGCGCTGCCGACGGCAGCGCGAAATATTGAACGTTGTGCTAAAAACGGCGTAAGGCGATTTAGCTCTCGGCTTCGAACTTACTCCAGACTCACCACCACCACTGATTTAGCCGGGATTTTCAACGACAGCACCGAGCCGTTAATTTTGCCATCTTGATAGTTTACCGGGTGAATAACTTCAGACTGGCCGGGAATGTTGTGCGCATCCATCACCGTGCTGGTCAGTATTTCACCGGAAACAGACTTCGCTTTAAGCGATCCCAAATTAATGGACAGGTCATAGCCTTCATGCAGGTTCATGTTGGCGACGCCTATATATATCTTGCCGTCTTTCGCCCTGGCGGCGGAGACATTGAAAGCCGGGAACGATTTGCCGCCGGAAGTCAACTGCGGCGCCTTAACATCAAGCGGGATAGCGGTAGAATCCTGGAACGGCACATACATCTTGAAGGCATAATAGGTCGGCGTCAGCGCGATCTTGTCGCCTTCAGTCAGAATCATCGCCTGCAATACATTGATGGTCTGGGCGATGTTGGTCATACGCACGCGCTCGGCATATTTATGAAAAATATTGAAATTGGCGGCAGTCAGGATACCGTCGCGCAGGGTGTTCTGCTGGAACAGATGACCAGCATAGGTGCCGGGCTCAACGTTGTACCAGGTGCCCCATTCGTCAACGAACAGACCGATTCGTTTTTGCGGATCGTGCTTATCCATGACGGCAATATGCTGCTGCAGTACATCGTCCATGCGTAAGGTTTGCTGGAAAATCGCGTTCCACTGCTCTTCGGGGAAACCCGTCGCGCTGGCCTGATTACGGTTTACCCACTCACCCGTCAGTACCGTGTAAAAATGCAAAGAGATTGCATCCATATGAAACGCGGCGTTTTTCATGACCACGTCAGTCCAGTGGGTGTCGTCGTTATTCGCGCCGGAAGCGACGCGCAGCGCGGTATTGTCATTACCTTCATGGAAGTTGAGGCCGTCTTTATGGAAAAAAGATCCCCAGCGGCGCAGTTCATTGGAATAATACTCCGGCGTCATATTGCCGCCGCAGCCCCAGCTTTCATTGCCGATGCCGATAAAAGGCACCTTAAACGGCTCGTCGCGGCCATTGGCGCGGCGCTCGTTGGCCAGGCTGTCCTGTTCCTTCGACGTCAAATATTCAATCCATTCACGCATTTCTGTCGGCGTGGATGACGCGACATTAACCGAAAGATAGGCATCCGCGCCGATCTGTTCGGCAAAATCGAAAAACTCATGGGTGCCGAAGGCATTGTTTTCCAGACCGCCTCCCCACCAGTTATTTTTGCGCACCGGGCGTTTATCGCGCGGACCTATGCCGTCGCGCCAGTGATATTCGTCAGCGAAACATCCGCCCGGCCAGCGCACGACCGGCACCTTGATCGCTTTGAGGGCTGCGACCACATCGTTTCTGATGCCGCGCGTGTTAGGAATGGATGAATCAGGACCGACCCAGATGCCATCGTAAATGCCGCGCCCCAGATGCTCGGAAAACTGGCCATAGATATAGCGCGATATCTGAGGGCCGGGTTGTTCGGCTTTCAGTGTCGCGTCGATGCGGCTTTCTGCGGCTGTTGCCGACATCATTCCCATTAATCCCACCATTAATACCGAGAGCTTCATCTTTCTCATATTCATCCCGCCAATAATATTCAAGTTAAAAAAAAACCTGAGTGAGCCTCTTGCGAGAACCCACTCAGGTTTTGCCTGGTCGATGACCAGTGACAATCCGGTGTTATATCAGCGGTAAAGATTATCGAGATTAAGCGATCGGTGATGTAACGTACGTCACATTTCCGCTCTAACCATCCTCAATATCAGCTTAACGGCGGTTATTGCGGCCTTCCGCCATGCTGCTTAAAAAAGTAAATTCGCAGTCTTGTCGTGGGATTATTCCCGCGTATGATAACGTCACTGGATATGGCATTAATCTCGCCGATCACAATTTTTGCGAATCGTCGCCACTAACCAGGAATTCAACCCCCATGCGTATTGAAGAAGATTTAAAGTTAGGTTTTAAAGACGTTCTTATCCGGCCTAAACGTTCTACTCTCAAAAGCCGCTCCGACGTTGAGCTTGAACGTCAATTCACGTTTCTCCACGCCGGGTGCGACTGGTCAGGCGTGCCGATTATCGCTGCCAATATGGATACCGTAGGTACCTTTCATATGGCTGAGGCATTGGCATCCTTTGATGTATTAACGGCAGTCCATAAACATTATTCACTGGAACAATGGACAGAGTTTGTTCAGCGTTCGTCCGCATCGGTGTTACGTCACGTGATGGTGTCAACCGGCACCTCGGAAGCCGACTTCATCAAGCTGAAGGACATTCTGGCTCTGTCATCGGAGCTAAAGTTCATTTGTATCGATGTTGCCAACGGTTATTCGGAGCACTTTGTCACGTTTCTGCAAAAAGCGCGTGAGGCCTGCCCGGATAAAGTGATTTGCGCGGGTAATGTGGTGACGGGGGAAATGGTCGAAGAGCTGATTTTGTCCGGCGCGGATATCGTGAAAGTCGGTATTGGTCCGGGGTCAGTCTGCACCACCCGAGTGAAAACGGGCGTTGGCTATCCACAGCTTTCCGCGGTCATTGAGTGCGCAGATGCCGCTCATGGCCTTGGCGGCCAGATTGTCAGCGACGGTGGTTGTACTGCGCCAGGCGATGTCGCCAAGGCCTTTGGCGGCGGTGCGGATTTCGTCATGCTGGGCGGCATGCTGGCCGGGCATGATGAGTGTGAAGGCGCCATTATTGAAGAGAATGGCGAAAAAATGATGCTGTTCTATGGCATGAGTTCCGCTTCAGCCATGGAGCGCCATGTCGGCGGCGTGGCAGAGTACCGGGCGGCTGAAGGCAAAACGGTCAAACTGCCGCTGCGCGGCCCTGTTGATAACACCGTACGCGATATCCTGGGGGGATTGCGTTCCGCCTGTACTTATGTCGGCGCTTCCCGCTTGAAAGAACTGACCAAACGCACCACGTTTATTCGTGTCGCCGAGCAGGAGAACCGCGTTTTCGGTGGTTAACCGATAGCTTCCGTCATCTGACGTTGTTGACATGCGCCTGTATTGGCCGGTTTATGCTCCGGCCAATACATTGCCCAGTTGAAAAATAGGTAGATACATTCCAATCACCAGCGCGCCGACCATTCCGCCGACAATCAGCATCATCGCCGGTTCCATCGTTTGCATCACTGTTTCCGCCTGCTGTCGCGTTTTTCTTTCATACCATTGCGCCAATTGCATAAACAACATATCTAATTCCCCGGTTTCCTCTCCGACTCGGATAAGCTGCTGGCAAGGCGCCGGAAACAGAGCCGTATATCGTCGTATTGCGTCATGGAGCGTGATGCCCTGTTGGATCGCTGTTTGGATCTGTTGAATGGCGTTCTGATAAATGGGGTGACGGATCGTGGCGGCCGCATCTAATCCTGCCGGCAATGTCAGCCCCGCGTGCTGTGTCATCGCCAGTATAGTAAATATCTGACTCAGACAGTTACCGCGTATCAGCTTAGCGATGACCGGCAACTTTAGTAACCATGCCTGCTCTTTCTCCCGCCAGAAGGGTCTGCGCCGTCGTAGGTTGAAATACCCCGATAACGCGGCAAAGAGGAGAATCAGCCCCGTTAAACCATAATTGCGGATCCCATTCGCCAGATGCAGCAGTTGTTGGGTAAACCAGGGCAGCGGCGTATCGAAAGAGGCGTACAGGCTGGAAAATTCCGGTAATACCAAGGTTAGCATCAGTACGCTGACCAGCGTCGCGATGATCAAGATGAAACAGGGGTAGCGCAGCGCTTTCATCACCTTTTGCTGTAGTTGGGATTTCCCTTCCTGTTGCCGGGCTAATTGGAGACAGCACTCATCAAGATTTCCTGTCAGTTCGCCTACGGCAATCAGAGAGCGGTAGATGACAGGGAAGATATGCGGATATTCCGTCAACGTCTCAGACAGTGACTTTCCTTGCGCGATCTGGGCGCCGATCTCCTTTAATATGCAGCGCCAGCCGGGACGTTCATGCTGTTCAGCCATCAGCTTGATGGCTTCCAGTAGAGGAAGCCCGGCGCGTAAAAGCATGGCTAATTGCTTGATCAGTTCGCTGAGCCGCTCTCCTTTCCAGTAACGTGGCGACAGATACTGGCCCGTTCTCAATGACAAAGGCTGATATCCCTGAACAATTAAACGGCTATAGGCCTGCTGCCGGTAGGCGCTGATTATCTCTCCGTGGGCCAATGTTCCTTCCGGTGTGATAGCCTGCCAGTGATACAAGCGTTCCCATTTCATTAAACCGTCTCCTGGCTCAGGATACCTTCGCCCACGATACGATAGATCTCCGTTATTGATGTCTCGCCGTCATTGACCAGAGATAAACCGGCGGCGAGTAGCGTGGTCGAGCCTGACTCACGGGAGAGTCGAGTGAGCTGGTTGTTGTTCGCGTTATTGGCTAATGCTTGCTGTAGTTCGGGCGTAATGACTAACAACTCATAGATGGCGATGCGGTCGTAATACCCAGACAGGCAATGATTACAGCCTGCGGCCCGCCAGTTACGCAACGGACCGCGCCACAGTTCTGACGGCAGGTGCAGGAGAGGGGCGGCCTGTGTTTTACAGTGGGGACACAGACGGCGTACCAGGCGTTGGGATATCACCAGTTTCAGCGCGGCGGCGATCAGATAGCCGGGGATGCCAAGATGGCTCAGCCGGGTCAGGGTTTCCACCGCCGAGTTGGTATGCAGCGTCGACATCACCAGGTGCCCGGTTTGCGCGGCTTTAACGGCGATTTCAGCGGTTTCGGCATCGCGGATTTCGCCGACCATGATTACGTCGGGATCCTGGCGCAACATCGCCCGTAATATCCGGCTGAAATCCAGGTCGGCTTTGGGGTTGATCGCCGTCTGGTTAATTCCCGGCAGCGGAATTTCGATCGGATCTTCCACGCTGCAGATGTTGCGGCTGACATTATTCAGCCAGCGTATGGCGCTGTATAGCGTAACGGTTTTGCCACTGCCGGTGGGGCCGGTTACCAGAATCATCCCTTGTGGCGAACTGAGAATTTGGGTGAGCCGATCCCGATCGGGATCCGACAGTCCCAGTTTATCCAATGCCAGTTCCTGCTGCCGAGTTTGCAGAATACGCAGTACCACTTTCTCTCCATGCTGTACCGGCAATGTTGAGATACGTAGCGAATAGGCCTGCTGATCCAGTGTGATGCTGAACTGCCCATCCTGCGGCAATCTTCGTTCGGCTATATTCAGCTTGCCCATGATCTTCAACCGGGCGGTAATGCGAGCGGTCAATTCGGCCGGCGGCGCCGATATTTCCTGCAATACCCCGTCAATGCGCAAGCGGACGCGATAGTAAGCCAGCAACGGTTCCAAATGAATATCGGATGCGCGGCGTTGAATCGCCGAACGCAACGTTTGATTAATGAAAAGCACCGCAGGCGTATCTTCGTCATTGGTACGATCGTCTGACTCCGTATGGTAATCCTCCGGCGACTCCTCAACGGCGTTTACCGGGCTGAGCCGTTGTTCCAACCTCGCCAGAGGCCATTGCTCTACCAAAATCTGGCGGTTGCCGGCGAAACGCAATGCGGCGATCATCTCCGCCGAGGGCGGGCCATTTACCGCCACTGACAAGGTCTGTTCGTCTATGTTCAGCAGCAAAGCGTGATAGCGCTGGCACAGTACCTGCAATTCATTGGTGAGATGTTTTGCGTCAGCCATCTTTAACCTGCCGTATTATCAAAACGAAAAACATTCTGACAGGCGGATTGCAGATCGATGGCTTTACTCTCGGTAACGCAATTTTTTGTCCAGCGTGATGTGCTGGTCGTGGTATCCCACTCTGGAGTCAGCACCACGCTCAGCCCCTGTAACGTCGATTGTCCGGTTAAGGTGATAACGCCTTGGCTAACGCTCACCGCACTGACGTAGCGTGAGGTTTGACTCGCGGGAATGCCCTGGTTTCCTGCATTGCAGGTCGAGAAAGCCGCATTCTCCAATCCGCAAAGGTCGACGGCGGTTTTATACGACGCCATCGTTTGCAGCATATCGGTCATCGCCGCTTTTTGCAGATAGCCCTGATAGGCCGGTACGCCAATGGCGCTGAGGATGGCGACAATCGCGATGACGATCATCAGTTCAACCAGCGTAAATCCCTGTTGTTTACTCATATGTATTTCCCTGTCGTGGTCGGTATATCGACAAGATAGAAAAGGTGCCGACTGTTGGCGACAGGGGCGGGTTGAAGCGGGAATCCGGCGCGAAAAAAAATTGGTGATTTGCTGATTATTGAATGGCTTTTGCGAGCGGTTTTGCAATAGCAAAAGTGATTTGGCGCAGTGAAAACGCCAGGAGAGGAGAGAGTTGTAACGTGGGGATGCGTCTCTTAAGACGAAACTCTTGATCCCTGATAAACGATGCCGCTCAAGCGCCTGGACGATAAAATCGCCAGGCGAATTTCACTAGAGGAAACGCATCGACAGATCCAATGCGCGGACATGCTTGGTCAGCGCGCCGACGGAAATATAGTCCACGCCGGTTTCTGCATAATCGCGTAACGTCTCTCGTGTTACATTGCCTGATATTTCCAACAGCGATCGGCCCTGGGTGATTTTTACCGCTTCGCGGATATTATCCAGGCTGAAGTTATCCAGCATGATGATGTCCGCACCGGCATCCAGCGCCTGTTGCAACTCATCAAGTGATTCCACTTCCACTTCTATCGGCACGTCATTACGCAGTGAAAAGGCTTTTTCCACCGCCTGTTTGATAGAGCCCGCCGCAATGATGTGGTTTTCCTTAATCAGGAATGCATCAGATAAGCCAAGCCGGTGGTTATCACCGCCGCCGCATGACACAGCATATTTCAGCGCGGTCCGTAATCCTGGCAACGTCTTACGCGTATCAAGCAGGCGGGTACGGGTGCCGGCCAATAAAGCGACGTAATGGCCGACCTCGGTCGCCACGCCGGAAAGCGTTTGCAGAAAATTCAGCGCGGTCCGTTCACCCGTCAAAAGCTGTTTAGCGGAACCGGTTATATCGCACAAGGTTTGCCCAGGCGCGATGACATCGCCATCGGCAACGCGCCAGGTAATGGATGTTGCCCCGCCCAGTTGGGAGAAAACCTCCTCAAGCCAGCGTTTACCGCAGAAGATGCCGGTTTCACGGGTAATAATACGCGCATGAGCCTGGATATTATCCGGTAATAATCGGGCGGTAATATCCTGGGAGGCATCGGCAACGCCGCCCAAATCTTCACTTAACGCCAGTTGAACACTGGCGGGGATATCCTGCGCAATACGGTTGAGCAGGTCGGTTTGGCGTTGCTCCTGGCTGTAGCGACGTGTTGTCATCACAAAAACTCCGACGGGGATCCGGGGCTATATGCTATCTTGTTTAGGTCATGACATCCAGAATGAATATTCATTATAATTCAATTAATTAGATAAAATTAATAACGTGCGATGCTAGCCGCCGCCAGGTGTACGGGCTTGATTCTCGTCAGTGAGTAATAGAACGGGACGATTAAGGCGACTGCGTCAGGGGATTGGCGGGAATCGAACGAATGCCGCTATTCAAGACGTTTTATCGCGTTATGCCAATGTGTGGGGAAAGCAATAAACCTTTTTATATCCAGTTGGTTAGGCATGATGTTGATAATCATGGTAATCTGTGGGGGATAGTTTTTTTGTTAAACATTGTTCCACTTGACAGCACCTTATTCAGCCCGGCAAACGACAAGATGCGAGGTTATCGCCGATGCTTTTGGAAAATGGCTGGTTATCTGAAATAAAGCACGTACCTTCGCCACACTGTGATAGTCGTCCTAACGATGAAGCGCCATCTCTGCTGGTGATCCACAACATCAGCTTGCCGCCGGGGGAGTTTGGCGGTCCTTACATCGATCAATTATTTACCGCGACGCTGGATCCGGCAGCGCATCCTTATTTTCCCGATATCAGTCACTTACGTGTGTCCGCGCACTGTCTGATTCGTCGCGACGGGCAAATTATTCAGTACGTGCCTTTCCATCAGCGAGCCTGGCATGCGGGCGTTTCCGTGTTTGAAGGCCGTGAGCGGTGTAACGATTTTTCCATTGGCATCGAACTGGAAGGAACGGATACGTTACCTTTTACTACAAAACAATATTCTCAACTGGTGGCGATAACCCGGCTGTTGATCGGCGCTTATCCTATTACGCCGTCGCGAATTACAGGACACAGTGATATTGCCCCCGGACGTAAAACCGATCCCGGTCCGGCTTTTGATTGGGATTTATATCACCGTCTGTTACAGGAAAACTGTATAGAGAACGAAGGGAGTATAAAACGATGACGCTGTTTACATTGTTGCTGGTATTGGCGTGGGAGCGTCTGTTCAAACAGGGCGAGCGTTGGCAGCTGGATCACCGTCTTGAGGCTGTGTTTCGCCATCTATCTTCTCCTTCTTTATGGCAAACTCTGTTCCTGACGCTTTGCTGCATGGGCGCGGTGGCCATCTTGTTATGGCTGGCTGAGGGGCTTTTATTCGGTCTGGTTCTACTACTGTTGTGGATTGTTATCTGTTTGATGTGTATCGGCGCCGGGAGCGTTCGCCAGCACTATCGACGCTATCTGCAAGCGGCTCAGAACGGTGAATCCGACGCTAGCCGGGAAATGGCGTCGGAGTTGGCGTTAATTCACGGCTTACCCGTAGGGGCCGGAGAACAAGAGCGGCTAAAAGAGCTTCAGAACGCGCTGCTGTGGATTAACTTTCGCTTTTATTTAGCGCCTTTGTTTTGGTTTACCGTGGCCGGTCCTTATGGCCCCGTCGCCGTGGCGGGCTATGCTTTTTTACGTGCCCGGCAAACCTGGCTGGCGCGTAACCATACGCCTCTGGCGCGCGCGCAATCCGGCATTGATTCATTGCTGCATTGGCTTGACTGGATCCCGGTGCGTTTGGCCGGCGTGGCTTATGCTTTGCTGGGGCATGGCGAGAAGGCATTACCGGCATGGTTCGCCTCTCTTGGCGATTACCGCAGTTCGCAATACTGGGTTTTGACTCAGTTGGCGCAATATTCGCTGGCGCGCGAACCTCATATCGATCCCGTCGAAACGCCAAGGGCGGCGGTAGCGCTGGCGAAGAAAGTTACGTTGGTGCTGGTGGTCGTGGTGGCTTTACTGACGATTTATGGCGCGCTGGTGTAAAGCGGGAAGAGAAAGAAAAACGGCCGGCGCGGGACGGCTTAATCACCCCGTACCCAGGGGCTTGTAGCTGAATGATGTCTGCCTCCCTGCCGGTGTTCATGACCGCGATTTGAGCCGCTAGTGACGGAATACGCGTCTTATCCCTGAGACTCGGTCTGTCGGCGTAAAATCTTGGTTTATGACTGGCGGAGGCGCTTACCGAATTTACTTTGATTATCAGACGGAATCGAAGCGCCCTTGTTTCGTTTGATCCTTTATCTTGAAATAGTAATAATCAATATTATTGTTCATTTAATGATTTGATTTAAAAGAATATTTATACGATTTTGCTGTTAAATTTTCTTGCGGGCTTGTGTTTTTTTTCGGCATAATCGGTTCCGAAAGTTTCTCGATGGACATGAAACAGGGAACCGCATGAAGCACAATTTCTCGACACCCGCGACTTTTTCTTCTTTATCTACAACGCTCGCCCGCTATCAACTGTCCGTGTCCGGCAGAACCGACCTGGACGTGGAGTCCTTTAGCGCCAGCGAGGGGCTGAGCCAGACCTATTGCTACCAGATAACCTTTACCAGCGGCAGCGATATCGCCCCCGGCGAGATGCTGTTGCAGGACGCCACCTTTACCTTCAACGCGCCGGGCGTCACGCTCGGCGATGTGGCGCTGCCTGCGGCCTCGGCGCGTGCGGTGCACGGGGTGGTGACGCAGTTTCAGCGGCTGTCGGCGTCGGCGGACGAGGTGCGCTATCAGCTGACGCTGGAGCCGCGGCTGGCGTTGCTGGCCAATGCCGGGCGGCCGGCGATATACCAGAACCAGTCGGTGCCGGAGATAGTCGAGCAGATATTGCGCCGGCAGCATCAGTTCGAAGGCTGGCAGTTCGAGTTCCGCCTGCGCAACCGCTACCCGCCGCGTGAGCAGGTGATGCAGTGGCAGGAGAGCGACCGGGCGTTTATCGACCGGCTGCTGGCGGAAGTGGGCATCTGGTATCGCTTCGAGATGGACGCGCGGCTGAAAAGGGAAGTGGTGATTTTCGCCGACGACCAGCAGTTCTACCAGTTTGACGTGAGCCTGCCGCTGCGCAGTCCGTCGGGAATGAACGACAACGGGGTGGAGTCGGTATGGGGGCTGAGCTCGGCGCATCAGGTGGTCAGCCAGTCGGTGCGGGTGAAGGATTACAACTACCGCCAGGCGCGAGACGGCCTGCAGACCGAAGCGGAGGTGAGCGGCGGCGGGGAGAGCACTTACGGGCAGGTGTACCGCTACGGCGACAACTATCTGACGCTGGGCGGCGAAAGCGGTGAGTCGGGCGGAGAGACGGCGGAAGGGGGCGATTTCTACGCGCGGCTGCGCCACGAACGGCTGCTGAATAATCAGCATCAACTGAGCGGGAAGAGCAATGCCTCAACGCTGGCGCCGGGACAGATGCTGGAAATCGCGGGTAGCGTGCCGGCGATATTCGCCAAAGGGATAGTCATCACCACTATCAGCGCCGGCGCGCGGCGCGACAGCAGCTATACGCTGACGTTTAGCGGCATTCCCTATAGCGAAACGGTGGGATTCCGTCCTACCCCCAAAGCGCGGCCGAGGATAGCGGGGACGCTGCCGGCGCGGGTAACGAGCATTACCGCGGGCGACACTTACGCGCATCTGGACAAGATGGGGCGTTACCGGGTGAAGTTCGACTTCGACCTGGATAACTGGAAGACGGGTTACGAAAGCCTGTGGGTGCGTCTCGCTAAACCCTACAGCGGCGACACCTGCGGCATGCACCTGCCGCTGCTGGCGGGAACGGAGGTGGCGATAGCGTTTGAAGAGGGCAACCCGGACCGGCCGTATATCGCCTGTGCGCTGCATGACTCACGGCACCCGGACCATGTGACGCAGGCGAACAACAAACGCAACGTTATCCGCACGCCGGCCAACAACAAGCTGCGGATGGAAGACGAGCGGGGCAAGGAGCATATCAAGCTGTCGACCGAGTACGGCGGCAAGTCGCAGTTGAACCTGGGGCATCTGGTGGACGGCAGCCGCGAGCAGCGGGGGGAAGGGTTTGAGCTGCGCACCGACCAGTGGGGGGCGATACGGGCGGGGAAAGGGATTTTCATCAGCGCAGAGGGACGGGAGCGCGCCGGTTCCGAACAGCTGGACATGCAGGAAGCGATAGCGCAGTTGGAGAATGCCCGGTCGGAAGCGCAAGGGCTGCGGCATGCGGCGCAGGCGGCGAGGGCGGAGCTGGCGGATATCGAGAAGCAGACGGCGCTGCTGAATGAGACGCTGAAGGCGCTGAAACAGCAGGCGGTGCTGATATCGGCGCCGTCGGGGATAGCGCAGGTGACGCCGGGGAGCGTGCAGTTGTCGGCGGGCGAGAATCTGATAGCCACGAGCGGAGCGGACGGGGATATCGGCATCGGCAAATCGTTTCGTGTGGCGGTGAGGGAGACGCTGAGTCTGTTTGCGCAGCGGCTGGGAATAAAGCTGCTGGCGGCGGCGGGCAAGGTGGAGGTGCAGGCGCAGAGCGATGCCATGGACCTGCTGGCGCAAAAACAGCTGACGGTGGCGAGTCAGGACGACAGGGTGGTGGTGACGGCGAAGACGGAACTGCTGCTGAACTGCGGCGGGGGGTATATCCGGCTTAAGGATGGTCAGATTGAACTGGGGGCGTCGAATAATGTGCTGCTTAAGACACCGGTGGTGCAGCGGATGAGCGCCGCCAGCCTGAATGTACCACTGCCCAATATGCCGCAGGCCGATGGTTACAGTGAACACTTTATTATCAGGGATCAGGCGACGGGCGAACCCCTTGCGGGCGTCCCCTATTCCATTGCTTACCAGCAACAGCAAATAACGGGCATCAGCGATGAACAGGGTAAAACCATTGCCGTGTATAGCCGGCAACCCGATCTTTTGACATTACAGCCGCATATTGAACAAGTTAATCGCGAGTGCCTGAACGTTAGCTATTGGGATGATGCAACCCCGTTGAAAATCGACTTTTCCCGCACAGATAAAAAGGATGAAGCCAAATGAGTACAGGGAAGAAAACCGCCACGCCGGCCACGGAGAACACGCCTACCGCCACCACGAAGAAAGAGCCGGTCGGCACCGCGGCGCCGGTAACCGATCCGCTGGATCTATGGTATCTGTGCGAGAAAGTGGGCTATGCGCTCAATAACCCGAAAATTCGCTCGGACGGCCAGCCGATGTACCAGCGGGTGGTGACGCAGCTAATTCGGCTGGATGATGAATTGTCCGACTACCACTTTCCCTATATCGGCGAGGTGGGGTACGACATGACGCAAAACCCGCCGAAACCGGTAATGAGCCGGAAGCGGCCCAACTATCCCAGCAGCTTTCCTTTATCCAAATACGCGGCGATTAAACGCGGCCATCAGTGGCGTGTGCGCGGGCTGGCGGGCAGCGATATCGCGGTAGAAGTGGTGAGCGAGTTAATGAGTCTGGATGAGCTGGAAAGCACTCTGACGCCGGACATGCGGCAAAGCGCCGACAAGGCGAAGCCGCTACCTGATGAACTGTCGAAAATATTCAACAAACGTCAGGGGTTATTTCGTATTCCAGATGTGGTGCGGCTGAAAAACCGCATGTTGATTGGCAAACAGGCCTTTAGCCAGCCTAATCTGCATACGGTGATTGAAATCAAGTTTCCAGGGGATAACTTATCAGATAAGCAGCAAAGGGATTATGAATATATCGCGGGAGTCAGGAGAAATTTTCGTTTACTGAAAACGGATACCTGCCAGGTGGATGATAAGGCTAAACGCGAGTGGCTGCGGGACGCCCAAAAAGAGCCGGTCTATCTGCCCATCGGCCTGGCGGGGGCGCGTAACAGGCTGTGCCAGCGCCCGGAGATCGAGGCCTATCCGCTGCTGGAGGGGCTGATCGCCCGTGAGCATCAGCAGGTAAAAGATTATTTTCTGCCTTATTACCCGCCGGTTAGCGCCGGTCCGCGTTTGGAGCCGCTGCCCGATCCGGCAATCGACGCCGCACAGCAACGCCAGCGTCAGAGATCGCGGGCGCAGTTGGAAATGGCGCTGGGCGGGCCGTTTTTCGCTATTTCGGCGGGTGTCGCTGCCGGGGGCGTAGTCACCATCGTCAGCGGGTCGGCGGCGGTGGCAACCGGTAGCGCGGCCAGCGGCAATGGCCTGCTGCTGGGCAAAGCAGCCGGTCAGGTGGTGAGCTATGTGCGCAATATGCTGGCGGGCGGCGCCGCGGCGGGAGCGGGCGGCTATGCCTTTGCCGAACAGCCGGCGGCCCCCGCATCTTACTCGCGGACGTTAACCTTTTTAGACAATCCGGCGCAGCAGCGGCAGGATTACGTCTACTGGCCAGATTAAGCAAAGGAGTCAATAGATGGACTTTTTTACCCGTTTTGAACAGGCGCGCTGGGAATTTACCTATGGCGCGCCGGACAGCCCGGACGAGCATAATGCCTTGCAGGTCGGGTTGGTGGCCTATTTTTACTTGGATAAAGGCTATAGCGACCAGAAACGTCAGGCGATGGCCGAGGTATTGGCGCGCTATGACGCCGAGTTTGGCGATAAACTGCGCTGGGGATACATTGATGATTCTAATAAAGATGAAACTTATAATCGCACGCAGTTACATAAATACCAACAAACAATAATAGATAGGGATGGTGATGATATCGATATGTTGTGGGCTTCGGAGTCAGGGACTTGTTATGCCAGTGATTATTTAATAAAAATTAATTCCCCTGCCGACTGGTTTGAATACGTTCATTATGCCGTTTCTTGCATGCTGTTTTATCTCCCGATCGAAGTATTAAAAGACGGCGGCGATAAACGCTTTGAAGCCTTGTTGCTGGAGTTTTGCCAGCGTTTAAAACCGCTGCACGGTCTGGCCGGTTTGGGTGTACAGCAGTGTTATGAAAGTGAAGAGTACGAACATCTGGAATATGAGATAGGGCAGGAATTTTTGGCCCTTGATATCCCAAACTCCCATACCTGGAAAACCGGGCGTGACGGTATCCGTTCGGTAAACTGGTATACCTTTGTGCAGACCGAATGGCTGGAGAAGCTGGGCGGGGAAGCGGCTTTAGAACGCCAACTGGCCGATACGCGTATCGCTTTGTTGCCCTATAGCGGCGGGGTAATGATCCGGGCGGGGGACTGGCCGGAGCTGGGCTGGGTTAAAGACGATCCCTATCCTGAGCTGTATGTGAAGGTCAATAACGCGCTGAAGCCGATCCGAGCCCCTGAAATCGGTGGAATCCATCATGGCTCCATTTCCGGCGAGATCCGCTTTGATGAAAATTCCACCGCGGCCTGGCTGGCGCGCTTCGATTGTCCCGATGCGCCGCCGGCAAAAGCTGAGCCGGATCCGGTGGCGCAGGAGCCTGTGGATCAGGATCCAGACGCGCGCCGCCAGTTTTTGACTCGGCCCAGCGGCGAACGCTGCCTATACAGTGGTATCTGGAGCACCTATCAGGGCGGGCGTATCGTGCGCCAGCACTTTAGCGAAGGGGATATTTTTCCGCAGTGGCGGGACAGCGAGACGCGAACCCGGGTTATTTACTGGACGCTGATAGAGCGGGACGACGGCATGAGCGCGCAGTTTCCGATGTAGAGAGCGCCGAGAATGGACTTTTTCACCCGTTTTGAACAAGCGCGCTGGGAATTTACCTATGGCGCGCCGGACAGCCCGGAGGAGCATAATGCCTTGCAGGTCGGGCTAGTGGCCTATTTTTACCTGGATAAGGGCTATAGCGACCAGAAGCGTCAAGCGATGGCCGAGGTGTTTGCGCGCTATGACGCCGAGTTCGGCGATAAGCTGCGCTGGGGGTTTTACCGAGATCCTAATAAAGGCGAACCTTACCGTAAACGCACGCTGCAACAAAAGCAGGCACAGATGCTGGCGGAAGACGGCGAGCATATGGATTTCTGGTGGGCCTCGGAAGAGGAAACCACCTATGCCAGTGATTATCTGATTAGCATAATCTCGCCTGCCGACTGGTTTGAGTACGTTCATCATGTCGTTTCTTGCGTGCTGTTTTATCTTCCGATCGAAGTATTAAAAGATGGCGGGAGTAAACGCTTTGAAGCCTTGTTGCTGGAGTTTTGCCAGCGTTTAAAACCGCTGCACGGTCTGGCGGGGTTGGGTGTACAGCAGTGTTATGAAAGTGAAGAATACGAACATCTGGAATATGAAATTGGGCAGGAGTTCTTGGCCATTGATATCCCAAATTCACACACATGGGAAACCGGGCGTGACGGTATTCGTTCGGTAAACTGGTATACCTTTGTACAGACTGAATGGCTGGAAAAACTGGGCGGGGAAGCAACGTTGCAGCGGCAAATGGCCGATCCGCGTATCGCCCTGCTGCCCTATAGCGGCGGGGTAATGATCCGGGCGGGGGACTGGCCGGAGCTGGGCTGGGTTAAAGACGAGCCCTATCCTGAGCTGTATGTGAAGGTCAATAAGGCGTTAAAGCCGATTCGCGCGCCTGAGATTTGCTCTATGGGCTATGGATCTATTGCCGGCGAAATCCGCTTTGATAAAACTTCCACGGCGGCCTGGCTGGCGCGCTTTGACTGTCCCGATGCGCCGCAACCAGAGAAAGCAGAGCCGGATCCGGTGGCGCAGGAGCCTGTGGATCAGGATCCGGACGCGCACCGCCAGTTTTTGACTCGGCCCAGCGGCGAACGCTGCCTATACAGTGGTATCTGGAGCACCTATCAGGGCGGGCGTATCGTGCGCCAGCACTTTAGCGAAGGGGATATTTTTCCGCAGTGGCGGGACAGCGAGACGCGAACCCGGGTTATTTACTGGACGCTGCTGGAGCGTGACGACGGCATGAGCGCGCAGTTTCCGATATAGGGAGCGTCGAGAATGGATTTTTTCACCCGTTTTGAACAGGCGCGCTGGGAGTTTACCTATGGCGCGCCGGACAGCCCGGAGGAGCACAATGCTTTACGTCTCATCAGCATATTTCGCTCGCCGACTGGTTTGCGTCTGTTCATCATGCCGTCTCTTGTGACGGCCATCAGGCTAGTTTGTCAATTATCCGCAATGGCCGACGATATCGGCCATTTTTTTGAGCACCAGGCTAATTAACTCACCCGCTTTTTCTGCTTGATGAAGTAACCCACTCCCAGAATGATCAACCATACCGGTATCAGCAAGACTGATATCCGTATGCCCGGCGTCAGGTACATCACGACCAGCACACCCGCCAGGAACAGCAGACAGATATAGTTGCCCAGCGGATAAAATAGCGCCTTATACTTGGTTACCGTGCCTTCGCTATCTTTCTTCGCCCGGAATTTCAAATGGGCGAGACTGATCATGGCCCAGTTGATCATCAGTGCGGAAACCACCAGCGACATTAATAATTCAAACGCCTTACCGGGAATCAGATAGTTGATCAGTACGCAGAACGCGGTAGCCAGGGCGGAAACGCCAATGGCCACCACAGGAACGCCGCGGCTATCGACAGTGCGCAGTACTTTAGGACCATTGCCCTGTCTGGATAGGCCGTACAGCATGCGGCTGTTGCAATAAACGCAGCTGTTGTAAACCGACAGCGCGGCAGTCAGCACCACAATATTCAGCACGGTCGCCACCACGTTGCTGTTCAGTTCATGGAAGATCATCACGAAAGGACTACCGCCTTCCACGACTTTGCCCCATGGATAAAGCGACAGCAGGATGGTCAGCGAACCGATATAAAAGATCAGAATACGGTAGATAACCTGATTTGTGGCGCGTGGAATACTCTTTTCCGGATTATCCGCTTCTGCCGCCGTGATCCCGACTAACTCCAGCCCGCCGAACGAGAACATGATCACGGCCATCGCCATCAACAACCCGGTCGTGCCGTTCGGGAAGAAGCCGCCCTGCGCCCATAGGTTAGTGACCGTCGCTTCCGGGCCGCCGGTGCCGCTAATCAACAACCAGCCGCCAAACACGATCATGCCGATAATGGCCGCCACTTTGATGATGGCGAACCAGAATTCCATTTCACCGTAAATTTTGACGTTCGCCAGATTAATGGCGTTAACCACCAGAAAGAAGACGGCGGCGGAAACCCAGGTGGGGATATCGGGCCACCAATACTGCACATAGATTCCCACCGCGCTGAGCTCGGCCATGGCGACCAATACATACAGAACCCAATAGTTCCAGCCAGAGGCAAAACCGGCAAAGTCCCCCCAGTACTTATAAGCAAAATGGCTGAAGGAACCGGCCACCGGCTCTTCTACCACCATTTCCCCAAGTTGACGCATGATAAGAAAGGCGATCAGCCCTCCGATGGCGTACCCTAAAATAACTGACGGTCCAGCCATTTTTATCGTTTGAGCAATTCCGAGAAAAAGCCCGGTACCCACCGCGCCACCCAGGGCAATCAACTGAATATGACGGTTTTTTAAGCCACGCTTTAACGTTCCGTCTTGTTGTTGACCATCCATTAATTTAACCCTCTAGCCCATTGTTAACAAAAACGTACTGCCTCCTGAAAAAGCGCAGCGTATTTGTGTGGTTACGTTCGTGTAATTTTATTTTTACGATAAAGCGCTAACTATTACTCACGCGCCTCTACCGTTTGTCAGAGAATAGTGGCAAGCAAAAAAGATTGCACTGATTTCTTGACGGTCCATAAAAGAAAAATCGTAGCCACATCAACGTCTCACTCGTGGGCCGACCATGGCGATCGCCGGAGCGCGTTTTGGCGTTCCGTTTTTTATCTTGTTTTTTTACCTTTCCGCCGCGAATTTGCCAATTGACCGTGATAATTGCTCCGGTGAATGACCTAATCTTGGGGTTGGTGTGAATTAAAATTCAAAATAAATGAATTTTAATTCACTATTGTCGTTGTTTAAACGGTTCAGCACCACCTGTTTTTCGTTTCATTAAAGTTAAAACATCAGCAAAGGGATCAATGGCAATCCCTCCGATGTACTATTACTTTGCCTTACATTCTTCGTGCATTTGTTAAAATCTGAGGAGATTGGTGATTTTACTCAACGTCCTTATGGACAGAAGGTGAATAATTTGTTACTTTAGCGTCACGTTTTTAAATTGGTATTACCAATTGACTCCGCGCCATTCGCAGAGATGAATCCACCATGGCATACAGCAAGATCCGTCAACCCAAACTGTCAGATGTGATTGAGCAGCAACTGGAGTTTTTGATTCTTGAGGGAACCTTGCGCCCCGGCGAGAAACTGCCTCCTGAGCGTGAACTGGCCAAACAGTTCGATGTTTCCCGCCCTTCTCTGAGAGAAGCCATTCAACGCCTGGAAGCCAAAGGGTTACTTTTGCGCCGTCAGGGTGGCGGTACCTTCGTTCAGGCCAATCTATGGCAAAGCGTCAGCGATCCGCTGGCGGAATTACTGAGCAATCATCCCGAATCGCAATTTGATCTGCTGGAAACCCGCCACGCGCTGGAAGGCATTGCCGCCTATTATGCGGCTTTACGCGGAACTGAATCGGATCTGCAACGTATCCGCGACTGTCATGCGGTTATTCAGCAGGCCAGAGATGCCGGTGATTTGGCGGCGGAGTCCGAAGCGGTTATGCAGTATCAGATAGCCGTAACGGAAGCGACCCATAATGTGGTGTTGCTGCACCTGCTGCGCTGCATGGGGCCGATGCTTGAACAGAATGTCAGACAGAATTTTGAATTGCTTTATCTAAGCCGGGAAGTGCTGGCGCAGGTGAGCATTCATCGCGCCGGGATTTTTGAGGCGATTGTCGCCCGCGAGCCAGAAAAGGCGCGCGAGGCTTCACATCGCCATCTGGCGTTTATTGAGGAAGTATTGCTGGATCTTAACCGGGAAAATAGCCGACGAGAAAGGTCATTACGCCGGCTCCAGCAACGCAAGGATTGAGCGTCCTATACCCTAAATAATTCGAGTTGCAGGAAGGCTGCGGCACAGAGAATCCCCAGGAACTTACATGGATAAGCGGCTGGGGGAACGAGGAAAGCCAACGCGCATGCAACCTGAAGGATGGCGGGGATTTTGGGGACGCTGAATACGGCGACTACGACGATGAGCCTGTCTTCGTGTGTTTTATCCAGATTTCAACTGGGCCAGAGCACAGGAAGACAGGCTCCAACAAACTAACTTATTAGAGAAGATAAGGAATAACCATGTCAGATCGTTTAAATAATGACGTGGATCCGATCGAAACCCGCGACTGGCTGCAGGCGATCGAATCGGTCATCCGTGAAGAGGGTGTTGAGCGCGCTCAGTTCCTGATTGATCAGGTATTGGGCGAAGCGCGTAAAGGCGGGGTAAGCGTTGCCGCCGGCAGCGCTGCAAGCCAATACATCAACACCATCGCAGTGGAAGATGAACCGCAATATCCGGGCGATCTGAACCTGGAGCGCCACATTCGTTCAGCAATTCGCTGGAATGCGGTAATGACGGTGCTGCGTGCTTCGAAAAAAGATCTGGAACTGGGTGGTCACATGGCTTCTTTCCAGTCTTCCGCCACCTTCTATGAAGTGTGTTTTAACCATTTCTTCCGTGCGCGCAACGAACAAGACGGCGGCGATCTGGTTTACTTCCAGGGTCACATCTCTCCCGGCATTTATGCCCGCGCCTTCCTTGAAGGCCGTCTGACTGAAGAGCAGATGAACAACTTCCGTCAGGAAGTGCATGGTAAAGGTCTGTCTTCTTATCCTCACCCGAAACTGATGCCGGAATTCTGGCAGTTCCCGACCGTTTCCATGGGCCTGGGGCCGATTGGTGCAATCTATCAGGCCAAGTTCCTGAAATACCTTGAGCACCGCGGCCTGAAAAATACCTCTCAACAAACCGTTTACGCTTTCCTGGGCGACGGTGAAATGGACGAACCGGAATCCAAAGGCGCGATCACCATCGCGACTCGCGAAAAGCTGGATAACCTGGTCTTCGTTATCAACTGTAACCTGCAACGTCTTGATGGCCCGGTTACCGGTAATGGCAAGATCATTAACGAACTGGAAGGCATCTTCGGCGGCGCCGGCTGGGAAGTGATCAAGGTTATCTGGGGCGGACGTTGGGACGAACTGCTGCGTAAAGATACCAGCGGCAAACTGATCCAACTGATGAATGAAACCGTCGACGGCGACTATCAGACCTTCAAATCCAAAAACGGCGCCTATGTACGCGAGCACTTCTTCGGTAAATATCCGGAAACCGCGGCGCTGGTGAAAGACTGGACCGACGATCAGATCTGGGCATTGAACCGTGGTGGCCACGATCCGAAGAAAGTCTATGCCGCGCTGAAAAAAGCGCAGGAAACCAAAGGCAAGCCGATTGTTATTCTGGCGCATACCATTAAAGGTTATGGTATGGGCGAAGCGGCGGAAGGTAAGAACATCGCTCACCAGGTTAAGAAAATCAACATGGAAGGCGTGCGTTATTTCCGCGATCGCTTCAACGTGCCGGTCAGCGATGAGAACGTCGAAAAACTGCCGTTCATTACTTTCGATAAAGACTCCGCAGAATACAAATACCTGCACGAACGTCGTCAGGCGCTGGAAGGCTACCTGCCGACCCGTCAGCCGAAATTCAGCGAAACGCTGGAATTGCCGACGCTGGAAGACTTCGGTCCTTTGCTGGAAGAGCAGAACAAAGAGATCTCTACCACCATCGCTTTCGTTCGCGCCCTGAACGTGATGTTGAAGAACAAGTCGATCAAAGATCGTCTGGTGCCGATCATTGCCGATGAAGCGCGTACCTTCGGTATGGAAGGTCTGTTCCGTCAGATCGGGATTTACAGCCCGAACGGTCAGCAGTACACCCCGCAGGACCGCGAACAGGTCGCCTACTATAAAGAAGACGAGAAAGGCCAGATCCTGCAGGAAGGGATCAACGAACTGGGCGCCGGCGCATCCTGGCTGGCGGCGGCAACGTCATACAGCACCAACGACCTGCCGATGATTCCGTTCTATATCTACTACTCCATGTTCGGTTTCCAACGTATCGGCGACCTGTGCTGGGCGGCAGGCGATCAGCAGGCGCGCGGCTTCCTGATCGGCGGGACTTCCGGCCGTACTACGCTGAACGGCGAAGGGTTGCAGCATGAAGACGGCCACAGCCACATTCAGTCGCTGACCATCCCAAACTGCATTTCTTACGATCCGGCCTATGCTTACGAAGTCGCCGTCATCATGCATGACGGTCTGCACCGTATGTATGGCGAAGCGCAGGAAAACATTTACTACTACATCACCACGCTGAACGAAAACTACCACATGCCTGCCATGCCGCAGGGGGCGGAAGAGGGTATCCGTAAGGGTATCTACAAGCTGGAAACGATTGACGGCAGCAAAGGCAAAGTACAGCTGCTGGGCTCCGGCTCTATTCTGCGTCACGTGCGTGAAGCGGCGCAGATCCTGGCGAAAGACTACGGTATCGGTTCCGATGTCTTCAGCGTGACTTCCTTCACCGAACTGGCTCGTGATGGTCAGGACTGCGAACGCTGGAACATGCTGCACCCAACCGAAGAACCACGTGTTCCTTATGTGGCTCAGGTATTGAGCGAAGCGCCTGCCGTTGCGTCAACCGACTACATGAAGCTGTTCGCTGAGCAAATTCGCAACTTCATCCCGGCCAGTGACTATCGCGTCTTGGGAACTGACGGTTTCGGTCGTTCCGACAGCCGTGAGAATCTGCGTCATCACTTTGAAGTGGATGCGTCTTACGTTGTGGTTGCGGCCCTAGGTGAACTGGCCAAACGTGGTGAAATCGACAAGAAAGTGGTTGCTGACGCGATTGCCAAATTCGAGATCGATGCAGATAAAGTTAACCCGCGTCTGGCATAAGAGGTAAAGATTACATGGCTATCGAAATCAACGTACCGGATATCGGTGCAGATGAAGTTGAAGTCACCGAAGTGCTGGTGAAGGTGGGCGACAAGGTTGAAGCTGAGCAGTCGCTGATCACCGTAGAAGGCGATAAAGCCTCTATGGAAGTGCCTTCTCCTCAGGCCGGTGTGGTTAAAGAGATCAAGGTTTCCGTCGGCGACAAAGTGGAAACCGGCAAACTGATTATGATTTTCGATTCCGCCGACGGCGCGGCTGACGCTGCGCCTGCCAAGGCTGAAGAGAAGAAAGAAGACGCCAAACCGGCTGCCGCCGCGGCCAGCGCCAGCAAAGAAGTCAACGTACCGGACATCGGCGACGATGAAGTTGAAGTCACCGAGGTGCTGGTTAAAGTGGGCGACAGCGTGGCGGCCGAGCAATCTTTGATCACCGTTGAAGGCGACAAGGCCTCCATGGAAGTGCCGGCGCCGTTCGCGGGCGTGGTTAAAGAGATCAAAATCAATACCGGCGACAAAGTGAAAACCGGCTCGCTGATTATGGTATTCGAAGTCGCGGGCGCGGCTGCTGCTGCACCGGCGGCGGCGAAGGAAGAAACCCAGGCGGCTCCGGCTGCCAGCGGCGCGCCTGTCGCCAAAGAAGTCAACGTGCCGGACATCGGCGGTGACGAAGTCGAAGTCACTGAGGTGATGGTTAAAGTGGGCGACAAAATCGCCGCAGAACAATCACTGATCACGGTTGAAGGCGACAAGGCTTCCATGGAAGTGCCGGCGCCGTTCGCGGGCGTGGTCAAAGAGATCAAAATCAATACCGGCGACAAAGTGAAAACCGGCTCGCCGATCATGATCTTTGAGGTCGAGGGCGCAGCCCCGGCGGCCGCCCCTGCCGCCAAGCAGGAAGCCGCCGCCCCGGCGAAGCAAGCCGAAGACGCACCTGCCGCGAAAGCGGAAGCGAAAGGCGAATTCGCCGAGAACGACGCTTACGTGCACGCGACGCCGGTTATCCGCCGTCTGGCCCGTGAGTTTGGCGTGAATCTGGCTAAGGTGAAGGGCACCGGTCGTAAAGGCCGTATCCTGCGCGAAGACGTTCAGGCTTACGTGAAAGAGGCGATCAAGCGTGCCGAATCCGCGCCTGCCGCCACCGGCGGCGGTCTGCCGGGTATGTTGCCGTGGCCGAAAGTCGACTTCAGCAAATTCGGTGAAATCGAAGAAGTCGAACTGGGTCGTATCCAGAAAATCTCCGGCGCCAACCTGAGCCGTAACTGGGTGATGATCCCGCACGTTACGCATTTCGACAAAACGGATATCACCGAGCTGGAAGCGTTCCGTAAACAGCAGAACGTAGAAGCCGAGAAGCGTAAACTGGACGTGAAGATCACCCCGGTTGTATTCATCATGAAAGCTGTCGCCGCTGCTCTTGAGCAGATGCCGCGTTTCAACAGCTCGCTGTCCGAAGATGGCCAACGTCTGACGCTGAAGAAATACATCAACATCGGCGTTGCGGTTGATACCCCGAATGGTCTGGTGGTTCCGGTGTTCAAAGACGTGAACAAGAAAGGCATCGTCGAGCTGTCGCGCGAACTGATGACGATCTCCAAGAAAGCCCGTGACGGTAAGTTGACCGCAGGCGAAATGCAGGGGGGATGCTTCACTATCTCCAGCATCGGCGGCCTGGGTACGACGCATTTCGCACCGATTGTCAACGCGCCGGAAGTGGCTATCCTGGGTGTGTCCAAGTCAGCGATGGAACCGGTCTGGAACGGTAAAGAGTTTACGCCGCGGCTGATGATGCCGATCTCTCTGTCCTTCGACCACCGTGTCATTGACGGCGCTGATGGCGCGCGCTTTATTACCATCATCAACAACACGCTGTCTGACATTCGCCGTCTGGTGATGTAACCGTAAAGGCTGGCCTTACGGCCGGCCTTTTTGTTAACGTCAGTGTTGCTAAGCATATTAGGCTTCTAAAAGTACCGATCGTTGGGGGTTTGAAGCATAAATGTTATTAGGCGGCACTGTTGAGACACTTTTCATTCGCTGGTGATTTGCAGGTTGTTAACAATTATGTAAACTGCTGGCAATGAAAGCGTCCCGGTGGATGAAGGGCGTACTTAAATTAACTCGCCATAAGAATGTCGTCTGGCCGCCGGACAAACAAAACATGAGGTCATGATGAGTACTGAAATTAAAGCTCAGGTGGTGGTACTTGGTGCCGGCCCTGCAGGTTATTCGGCTGCATTTCGTTGTGCGGACTTAGGCCTGGAAACCGTGCTGGTGGAACGCTACTCCACGCTGGGTGGCGTGTGTCTGAACGTGGGTTGTATCCCTTCCAAAGCCTTGCTGCACGTCGCTAAAGTGATTGAAGAAGCGAAAGCGCTGGCAGAGCACGGTATTGTATTCGGTGAACCTAAAACCGATATTGATAAAATTCGCTTGTGGAAAGAGAAAGTTATCAATCAGCTGACCGGCGGCCTGTCCGGTATGGCGAAGGCACGTAAAGTTAAAGTGGTTACTGGTCTGGGTAAATTCACCGGCGCCAATACTCTGGTTGTCGACGGCGAAAATGGTCACACAACGATCAATTTCGAAAACGCGATCATTGCCGCCGGTTCCCGCCCAATCCAACTGCCGTTTATTCCGCATGACGATCCGCGCGTGTGGGATTCCACCGCGGCGCTGGAACTGAAAAACGTTCCGGAACGCCTGCTGATTATGGGCGGCGGCATCATCGGTCTGGAAATGGGGACCGTGTACCATGCTCTGGGTTCTCAGATCGACGTGGTTGAAATGTTCGATCAGGTGATTCCGGCCGCGGATAAAGATATCGTCAAGGTCTTCACCAAACGTATCAGCAAGCAGTTTACGCTAATGCTGGAAACCAAAGTGACGGCGGTTGAAGCCAAAGAAGATGGTATCTACGTCACGATGGAAGGTAAAAAAGCGCCGGCTGAACCGCAGCGTTATGACGCGGTGCTGGTGGCGATCGGTCGCGTGCCTAACGGTAAGCAACTGGATGCCGGTCAGGCGGGCGTTGAGGTGGACGAGCGCGGCTTTATCCGCGTTGATAAGCAGATGCGCACCAACGTGCCGCACATTTATGCGATTGGCGATATCGTCGGTCAGCCGATGCTGGCGCACAAGGGCGTTCATGAAGGGCACGTTGCCGCTGAAGTTATCGCCGGTAAGAAACACTACTTCGATCCGAAAGTGATTCCTTCCATTGCCTATACCGAGCCGGAAGTCGCCTGGGTCGGGCTGACCGAAAAAGAAGCGAAAGAGAAAGGCATCAGCTATGAAACGGCGACTTTCCCGTGGGCGGCGTCTGGCCGTGCCATCGCTTCCGACTGTTCGGACGGTATGACCAAACTGATTTTCGACAAAGAGACGCACCGTGTTATCGGCGGGGCGGTTGTCGGCACCAACGGCGGTGAACTGTTAGGTGAAATCGGTCTGGCGATTGAGATGGGTTGTGATGCCGAAGATATCGCGCTGACCATCCATGCTCACCCGACGCTGCATGAATCCGTTGGTCTGGCGGCTGAAATTTACGAAGGCAGCATCACCGACCTGCCGAACCCGAAAGCGAAGAAGAAAAAGTAATTTTGTTCGCTTTCCAACCGAGTGAATCCAATCCGACGCCGTAAAGGCGCCGGATTTTTTTTGCCGCTGCCTGGTTACTGGCGGTTTTACTGATCAGCCCTTTACTGACGGCGTACTAGATGATCCCTTACTCTCAGCCAGTGACGAATCAGTCGGCCGGCGGGATTTTTTTCGCCGGTTGCGCGGAATGTGGCGGCGGCCCGGTTATTTGTTGCGCGACGCTTTACAATTTTGTCTCAAAGAAAAACAACGTCTTATCTTTGGGGCTATTATGACGTACATTTCACGACGAGCGCCGTTCTGGTTGTTGGCGGCCAGCCTGATCACTCCTTCACTTATGGCACATGACATGACGCATCAAACTTCGGCGGTGACGGATGACGCGTTGCCGGTGTTTTATCCTCAGCTTAAGCAGCGTATGACCTACCCGGATTCCTGGTTGGTGAGTGAGCATGTTCGCTTCGAGGACTGGAAGCATCATGCCCGCCAGACGTTGCGCGCTGCGCTGCTGACGCCTGATTCGACCCGCGCTTTCGCGCCGCAACCGCTTGCCCGGCAGGATCGCGGCAGCTATCTGGCGGAGAAAGTCGCGTTTAACCTGACGGATGAAAGCCGGGTCAGCGCATTGCTGTTGACGCCTAAAACGCCTGGACCTCATCCGGCGGTGATCCTGCTGCACGATCACGGATCGAAATTCGATATTGGTAAAGAGAAAGTGATCAAACCGTGGGGAAACGAAGAACAGCTTGCTTCCGCACAGGCGTGGGCCGATCAGTTTTTCTCCGGGCGCTTTATTGGCGATGAGCTGGCGAAACGCGGCTATGTGGTGCTGGCGGTGGACGCGCTGGGCTGGGGCGATCGCGGGCCGATGCAATACGAACGGCAGCAGGCGCTGGCGAGCAACTTCTTCAATCTGGGGCGTTCACTGGCGGGTCTGATGGCCTATGAGGATATGCGAGCCGCGGATTTTCTGGCTTCGCTGCCGCAGGTGGATGAAGCGCGTATCGGCGCGCTCGGGTTTTCCATGGGCGCGTACCGCGCCTGGCAACTGGCGGCGTTGTCCGACAGGATCGCCGCTACGGCGGCGGTATCGTGGATCGGCACCTATAACGGGCTGATGACGCCGGGGAATAACGTGCTGCGCGGCCAGTCGGCCTTTTATATGCTGCATCCCGGACTGTCCGCGCGCCTGGATTTTCCTGATGTCGCCAGCATTGCCGCACCCAACCCGATGCTGTTTTTCAACGGCGATGCCGATCGCCTATTCCCGATCGGTTCGGTGCGGGAAGCGTATGACAAAATGCGCCGCGTCTGGCATTCGCAGCAGGCGGACGCCAAACTGGAAACCAAACTCTGGCCGCAACGGGGTCATGTATTCGAGCAAGAACAGCAGGAAGCCGTGTTTAGCTGGCTGGATCGCTGGCTTGTCCCGGTGGAGGACTAATCGCGGTGTGGTTCCCCGGCCTGCTTAACGGCATTCGCCTCAGAACCGGTTTTTGATCTGTCCCGGCGTGATGCTGAACGCGCGACGCAGGGCGGTAGTAAAGTTGGCCGTGCTATTGTAGCCGGCGATGCTGGCGGCCTGGGAAATACCGATACCGTCTTTTTGCAACGCCAGCATGGCGCGTTGCAAGCGGCAGTTTCTCAGGTATTCAAACACGGTCAGGTTGAATGTCTGGCGAAAGTGGCGTTGCAGCGTGCTTTCACTCATATTGACGCTTTTGGCGATTTCAGCGATGGAAAGCTGGTCGGCGCTTCCGCTTTCCAGCATATCCCTGACCTGCTGGATGCGGTGATGAGTGCGCAAGTTGACGCCGGGCGCGCTTTTATCCTGTATCGCGTGGCGGGTAAGTGAATCGAAGGCTTCAATAATCAACATCATGCACTGGCTTTCCAGATACAGACGCTGTAGAGGCGTATGGCAGGGGCCTGCATTCAGAATCTGCCAGGCGATGGCCAGCGCCTGACGCGAAGGCGTCCATAAATGGGTGGAAAGATGGGTCTGTGTGAAGTTATAAATAGCTTGCCAGTCGTCGACGCTATCCAGCAGGTTACCGTATAGCCATTCCCGGCTAAAGGTGAGCGAAACGGTGCGTTCGTATTCATCTCGTTTGCCGTTACGGCTGAATTGCGTGGGCTCGGTCAGTGAAATCAGCGACGCCGGCTGGTGATTTCCCAGATGTAACAGCTTTTCATCATAGGTAATATGCGCGACGCCGTTTACCACAATCGCCAGTTTGATCGCCCCATTCAGCACGCTCTGCGTCTTCATGTTGTGCAGGTTGATTACATCCGCCGTATGCAAAATCAGATCGCGATTCAGTTGTATCACATCGAAATTGCCAAACAGTACGGGAGTATCGTCGATCAATCTCGGTCCAAGCAGACGGTAGTCATTTGAGACCAGACTTGACTGCTGGACGATGTGACTCTTATAAATCGATTTCGATGACGGCACATGATTTTGCATGATATCCCCTTACATTGTCTGGTTATCGTCCGCCATTTTGCCGTTCTCGCAAAACAATTTGCTGTTTACGCAAAACCAGCCCTAAAAAACAAATGTAACAATGACTGACCAAAACAGGTAATGCAAATACTTCTCAGTAGCATTTTTTGTTGACGGTCGGTAAGGCGCGGGCGGGAATTTTTGTCCGCGTGAGCGGTTTTCGCAACAGATAGCGGGGTTACTTGAACCGTCGCTGATGTATTTCTGTTCGATAGCCGCCCAATGATACGACAGGCTTGTCTCCACAAAGTATGGACGCCGTTTACGGCAATAAATGAAGCCTGTCAGCGCTTGCCCCTGTCAACATCCGCGGTCTTTCAAATTATGATTCTACAGGGCGATTTTAAATGATGAGATTACCACCACGTCACTACCTGGCGACGTTTATCGGGTTGAGCTGTGCGGCCATGCCTTTGATGACAGGAGCCGAGACGCCGGCGGCCGCCACCCAGCAAACCCAGCAGGACACGGCATCTGATTCTTCTGACACTATCGTGGTGACCGCCGCTGAGCAAACGCGTCAGGCGCCGGGCGTATCGACGATCACCGCGGAGGATATCAGTAAACGTCCGCCGGCCAACGATCTGTCTGAACTGATCCGCACCATGCCGGGGGTGAATCTTACCGGAAACTCCACCAGCGGTCAGCGCGGGAATAATCGTCAGATCGATATCCGCGGCATGGGGCCGGAAAATACGCTGATTCTGGTGGACGGCAAACCGGTTTCCAGCCGCAATTCCGTGCGTTATGGCTGGCGCGGCGAGCGCGACACCCGCGGCGACGCCAACTGGGTGCCGGCGGATCTGGTGGATCGCATCGAAGTGCTGCGCGGTCCGGCGGCGGCCCGTTACGGTAACGGCGCGGCGGGCGGGGTGGTGAATATCATCACCAAGCAGCCGACGCAGGAGTGGCATGGCAGTTGGAACACCTATTTCAACGCGCCGCAGCATAAGTCGGAAGGGGCGACCAAGCGCACCGATTTCAGCTTGATGGGCGGCCTGACCGATAACCTGAGCCTGCGCCTGTACGGTAATCTCAACAAGACGCAGGCGGACGCCCGCGATATCAATGAAGCGTATAAATCGGAGCGGACAGGCAGCTACGCCAGCTCCGTGCCGGCTGGCCGCGAGGGAGTACGCAACAAGGATCTCAACGCGCTGTTGCGCTGGGATATCACCGAACAGCAGTCGCTGGAGTTTGAGGCCGGCGTCAGCCGTCAGGGCAACATCTACGCGGGTGATACCCAGAATACCAACAGCAATGCGCTGGTGGTCGGTAATTATGGTCGTGAAACCAATCGTATGTACCGGCAGAACTTCGCCGTAACCCATCGCGGCTATTGGGATAACGGCGTCAGTTCCACTTCCTATCTGCAATATGAGCGTACGCATAATACCCGCATTGCGGAAGGGCTGGCGGGCGGGGTTGAAGGGATCTTCGATACCACAGCTCCGAACGAATACCGGACCATCAAGCTGGATACCCTGACCGGCCATAGCGAGGTGAATATCCCGTTTGAGGCGTATTTCAACCAGACCGCCACCCTCGGCATGGAGGTATCGGATCAGCGCATGAAGGATCCGGCCTCCACGTCCTATGACATCTCGGCGATCGGCGCTATTGAGGGCTATGCCAGCAACAACCGCGACAGCAATATCGATGCGCAAATCTTCTCGCTGTTCGCCGAGGACAACGTCGAACTGACGCAAAGCACCATGCTGACGCCGGCGCTGCGTTTCGATCACCACAGCATTGTGGGGAATCACTGGAGTCCGTCGCTGAACCTGTCGCAGGGGCTGGGCGAGGATTTCACTCTGAAAATGGGTATCGCCGCCGCTTACAAAGCGCCCAACCTCTACCAGCTCAACCCTAACTATCTGCTCTACAGCAGAGGGCAGGGGTGCT
Source organism: Brenneria goodwinii (assembly GCF_002291445.1). NCBI lineage: Bacteria > Pseudomonadati > Pseudomonadota > Gammaproteobacteria > Enterobacterales > Pectobacteriaceae > Brenneria > Brenneria goodwinii. The sequence continues at coordinate 5,268,196 of NZ_CP014137.1, forward strand.
ATCTGATTAACGGCGCCAGCAATAACTGCTATCTGATCGGCAATGAAGATTTGAAGGCGGAAACCAGCATCAACAAGGAGATCGGCATCGAGTTCAAGCGCAACGGCTACCAGGCCGGCATCACCTACTTCCGCAACGACTACCGCAACAAGATCGAAGCCGGGCTGGTGCCGACAGGCACCACCACCAACGGCACCACCAACGTCTTCCAGTGGGAAAATATTCCCCGGGCGCTGGTGGAAGGGCTGGAAGGCACAGTGAATATTCCGGTGACGGAAACCCTCCAGTGGAACAACAACCTCACCTGGATGCTGCGTTCGAAGAACAAAACCACCGGGGATTATCTGTCCATTACCCCCGAGTTTACTCTGAACTCGTCGCTGAATTGGCAGGCAACCGAGGATCTTTCTTTCCTGACCGACCTGACCTGGTACGGCCGACAGAAACCGAAGAAGTATAACTATCGCGGCCTTCCGGCATCAGGCGGGGAACTGACCGAACTCAGCCCGTACGCCATTGTCGGCCTGAGCTCCACCTATCGGTTCAACAAGCACCTTAGCTTGACCGGCGGGGTGAATAACCTGTTCGATAAGCGGTTGTTCCGCAAAGGCAACGCCTCGGCCGGCTGTACGGTGGCCGCCGACGGCAGTTGCAGCGCCATCACTATCGGCGGCGCCGGAGCGGCTACCTACAACGAACCGGGCCGCACTTTCTTCTTGAGCGTGAATACCTCGTTCTGACGATCGTAAAGGCGGCGCGAAAGAGCGCGCCGTGTTAAGCGTCAATCGTTTCCGGTGCGGGCCTGTTGCCCCACCGGATTTTTTATGCTGGGATGGCCTGCCGCTCCAGCGGATCGTCGCCAGCGATATTAAAAAAACTGCCCAATATTTTTGGTTGCTCGTCGGCAGGAATAATAAGAAGAAATAAATACGGGAGGATGGGTGTATCAGTTACGCAATACTCGTGATGAGATGTTCGATTCAACCGCATGCGGGCGCTACCGCGTCATGTCTTTTGGCCCGGAGATCGCGCCGCCGCCGCAGGGATGGCCGATAATCTATATTTTGGACGGCGCCCGTTATTTCCCCGCCGCCGTGTCGCTGATGGAAGCGCTGGCCGGCCCGCGCTGCGGCATGGCGCCGGGTATTATCGTGGCTCTTGACTACGAGGGGCCGACCCGGCGTGAACGGGATTATCGTCCCGCCGTTGAACGCATCGTGCCGGAAGCGGACCCTCGGGGCGGTTATTATCCGTCCGGCATGGCGGGGAATGCGGCGGGATTCCGGCGCTTTATGCTGGAAGAGCTAAAACCCTTTATTGCCGACAGATATGCGGTCGACAGCCGGAGAGAGGCTTTATTCGGTCATTCCTATGGCGGTTTGTTTACCGTCGATACGCTGTTTGCGTCGCCAAATGCGTTTCAGCATTATTATGCCGCCAGCCCGTCTGTCTGGTGGAATGGCGGCTACCTTGTCGAGCAGGCCGGGGTGTTTCTTGCCGGCGCCGGATTACCGACGATGCAGCCGGTCAGCCTGGCGTTGTCGGTGGGAGAATATGAACAGTCTCTGGAGCGTTGGGAATTGGATTTGCCTGACGAACAGCGCCAGGTTTTGCGCCGGCATCGTAACCAGCGGCGGATGGTCGATGGGATTCGGGAACTGGCCTGGACGTTGCAGAATCGTGCGCCGAATTTACGCGTAACCTTGGATATCTACCCGGAACAGTCGCATCAATCTGTGCCGTTGTTCGCGCTACAGCACGCGTTGCGCACCCATTTTCAGCAGCGTTTTTCCGCAACCGGGCAATAATTCCCGGTCGCGGGGGCCGGTATAATTGCCCGTTATTGATGCCTTGCGCTCAGGATACCGTGGCAGCCAACTGCGGCACCGTTTGCGCGTCCGATTTCGTTTCGCTGTGCGCCTGATCCTGTTCCAGTTGGAAAATGGCGACGGCCTGCATCAGTTGGCGAGCCTGCTCTTCCAGTGAAGCGGCGGCGGCGGCCGACTGCTCCACCAGGGCGGCGTTCTGCTGCGTCACACTGTCCATCTCCGTCACGGCCTGGCTGACCTGGCTAATCCCCTGGCTTTGTTCGTCCGAGGCGGCGGCGATCTCCGCCATCAGGTCGTTAACCTGTTTGATGGACGCGATCACATCATCCATCACATTACCGGTACGGGCCACCTGTTTGGCGCCGGCATCCACGCGATTAACGGATTCCGCGATCAGCCCTTCGATTTCTTTCGCCGCCTGAGCGCTTTTCTGCGCCAGATTACGGACTTCGCCCGCCACCACGGCGAAACCGCGCCCTTGTTCACCGGCGCGCGCGGCTTCAACGGCGGCATTCAGAGCCAGGATATTGGTCTGAAAGGCGATGCTGTTGATCATGCCGGTGATTTCGTTGATTTTACGCGAGCTGGTGGCAATGCTGCCCATGATCTCTCCGAGTTCGCGTCCCATCTCCCACCCCTGTTTCGCAACCGACGTCGCTTTTTCCGCCAGCCCGGTGGCCTGATGCACATTGTCGGTATTGTGTTTTACCGTGGTGCCCAACTGTTCCATGCTGGCGGCGGTCTGTTGCAGCGCTGCGGCCTGCTGTTCGGTGCGCGAAGAGAGGTCGTTGTTGCCCGCGCTGATCTCCGACGTGCCCTGATAGATGGAATCCGCGCTGCTGCGGATGGTGCTTACCGTCATTTTCAGACTTTCCTGCATTTCCCGCAGATAGGGAATTAACTGACCGGCATCGTTACGGCCGAAATCATCCAGAGGACGATCCAATTTCCCCCTCGCCAGCGTTTGGAAGTGATCTTTGATCAGCGTCAGCGGCTTCACGATATAGCCGGTCAGGTAGCGGTCGGTCAGCAGCAGAATGATGATGCCCACGACCATCGCCGCGATCAGCGTTTTTTTACACCAGTCGACCAGCGTATACACATGCTGCACGGTACTGTTATCCGACGCGATATCCTGATAGTTGCCGGCCGCGGCGATAAACGTTTCGTTTAACGCCTGAAAATCATCGCGAAACAGCCGTCGGTACTCGGCGAACCTTTTTTCCAGCAGAGACGTCATCATCGGCTGCAGCCCCTGTTCGATCAGTTGGCTCCACGACGTTACCACTTCATCGACGATGCGCCGATCGATGTTCGTATGCGCCTGACTTTTGAATTTCTCGAGATTTTCCTGGCTGCTTTTCAGCGCCTCGTTAGCCGATGTCACGGTGACGTCGATATCATCCAGTTTGCCGCTTTGCATCAGCGTCATGGCCCGGTTAATGCGGATCACCGAACGCAGCGCCTGTTCGGTGCCGTTCGTCAGGGTATTTAAGGAATCGACCTGGGTATTGCCGAGCGTTAGGTAATGGGTAGCCTGATTAAGCGATGACAGCGTAAACCATGACACCCCGCCCCATAAGAGTAGAAAAAGACTGAGAATAACCAACAAAACCTTTCTGATCGTAACATTCCGTAAAAAGGACATATGCACTCCCAATGGCGTTGACATCAACCTGCCCATTAGGAAACTATCGGCAATCGGGCGAATAGCTTGTATATCGATTTATTATGGAGTTCAAACCGTTATACCCTTCATCTTTCAAGTTGGATTTCTTTAGCCGCTTACTGACAGAGCCATAATCTATGGTCGATTTTACCGCTAACATGTTAATCTTCAGGCGTTAGGCATTATCGGATTGACGTAATACCCGTCGGTTAAAATAGCCATAATGTTGCCATTATGTTAATTAATTAACAATCGATTCAAATCGTGATAGGCTAACGAAGCTAGACCGGTCACTCTCTTACCTTACCTCCACAGGCTTATGATACAGGCATGGACATTAGAATCAGGAACAAGAGCGCCGGGCATAATGAAGACAATGAGAGCGAGGAGAAAGTCGTGCTAGAAGAATATCGTAAGCACGTAGCCGAGCGGGCTGCACAGGGGATAGTTCCCAAACCGTTGGATGCCACGCAGATGGCGGCGTTGGTTGAGTCATTAAAACATCCACCGGCTGGCGAAGAGGACGTTTTACTGGATCTGCTGATTAATCGTGTTCCCCCTGGCGTAGATGAAGCGGCATACGTTAAAGCCGGCTTTCTGGCCGCCATTGCCAAAGGTGAAGCCTCTTCTCCGTTGATCACGCCAGAAAAGGCCGTTGAACTGCTGGGCACCATGCAGGGCGGTTATAATATTCATCCGTTGATTGACGCGCTGGACAGCGAACAGCTGGCGCCGATTGCGGCCAAGGCGCTGTCTCACACGCTGCTGATGTTTGATAACTTCTATGACGTGGAAGAAAAGGCGAAGGCCGGCAATGTTTACGCCCAACAGGTGATTCAGTCCTGGGCCGATGCCGAGTGGTTCCTTTCCCGCCCTGAACTGGCGGAAAAAATTACCGTCACCGTTTTCAAGGTGACCGGCGAAACCAACACCGATGACCTCTCTCCCGCGCCCGATGCCTGGTCGCGACCGGATATCCCGTTGCATGCGCTGGCGATGTTGAAAAACGCCCGTGAAGGTATCGAGCCCGATCAGCCCGGCGTGGTCGGACCGATCAAACAAATCGAAGAACTGAACAAGAAAGGTTTTCCGCTGGCCTATGTCGGCGATGTCGTCGGTACGGGTTCTTCCCGTAAGTCCGCCACCAACTCCGTATTGTGGTTCATGGGCGACGACATTCCCCATGTGCCGAACAAGCGCGGCGGCGGCGTGGTGCTGGGCGGCAAAATCGCGCCGATCTTTTTCAACACCATGGAAGACGCCGGCGCGTTGCCGATTGAGGTGGACGTCAGCGATCTGAATATGGGCGATGTGATTGATATCTATCCGTATAAGGGCGAGGTTCGTCGCCATGATACGGGTGAGATCCTGGCGACCTTTGAGTTGAAAACCGATGTTCTGCTGGATGAAGTGCGTGCCGGCGGCCGTATTCCGCTGATTATCGGCCGTGGGCTGACGTCAAAAGCGCGTGAATCGCTGGAACTGCCGCTGAGTTCGGTGTTCCGCATTGCGAAGCCCGTGGCCGACAGCCATAAAGGTTTCTCGCTGGCGCAGAAAATGGTGGGGCGCGCCTGCGGCGTTGCCGGTATTCGCCCGAATGAATATTGCGAACCGAAGATGACCTCTGTCGGTTCCCAGGATACCACCGGGCCGATGACCCGTGATGAACTGAAGGATCTGGCCTGTCTCGGCTTTTCCGCCGATCTGGTGATGCAGTCATTCTGCCACACCGCCGCCTATCCGAAGCCGGTGGATGTGACCACGCACCATACGCTCCCCGACTTCATTATGAACCGCGGCGGGGTGTCGCTGCGTCCGGGGGATGGGGTGATTCACTCCTGGCTCAACCGTATGCTGCTGCCGGATACCGTCGGCACCGGCGGCGATTCCCATACCCGTTTCCCGATTGGTGTCTCTTTCCCGGCGGGCTCCGGGCTGGTGGCGTTCGCGGCGGCGACCGGCGTAATGCCGCTGGATATGCCGGAATCCGTACTGGTGCGCTTCAAAGGGAAGATGCAGCCGGGCATCACCCTGCGCGATCTGGTGCATGCGATCCCGCTGTATGCGATTAAGCAAGGGCTGCTGACCGTCGAGAAGAAGGGCAAAAAGAATATTTTCTCCGGCCGTATTCTGGAAATCGAAGGCTTGCCGGATTTGAAAGTTGAGCAGGCATTCGAGTTGACCGACGCCTCGGCGGAACGTTCCGCCGCCGGCTGTACCATCAAATTGGATAAAGCGCCGATTATCGAATACCTGAGTTCCAATATCGTGCTGCTGAAGTGGATGATCTCGGAAGGTTACGGCGATCGCCGTACGCTGGAACGCCGTATTCAGGGCATGGAAAAATGGCTGGCCGATCCGCAACTGCTGGAAGCCGATGCGGACGCCGAATATGCCGCGGTGATCGACATCGATCTGGCGGAGATCAAAGAACCGATCCTCTGTGCGCCGAACGATCCTGACGATGCGCGTCTGCTGTCCGAGGTGGCCGGCGAGAAGATCGACGAAGTGTTTATCGGCTCCTGCATGACCAATATCGGCCATTTCCGCGCCGCCGGTAAACTGCTGGATAACCACAAGGGCCAGTTGCCGACCCGTCTGTGGGTGGCGCCGCCGACTAAAATGGATGCCGCGCAGTTGACCGAAGAGGGCTACTACAGCGTGTTCGGCAAGAGCGGGGCGCGTATTGAGATCCCCGGCTGTTCATTGTGTATGGGCAACCAGGCGCGCGTGGCGGATGGCGCGACGGTGGTTTCCACCTCTACGCGCAACTTCCCGAACCGCTTAGGCACCGGCGCCAATGTTTATCTGGCATCCGCGGAACTGGCGGCGGTGGCTTCGCTGTTGGGCCGTCTGCCGACGCCGGATGAGTACCAGACCTACATGGATCAGGTGGATAAAACCGCGCTGGACACCTATCGCTATCTGAACTTCGACCGTTTGCACCAATACACGGAAAAAGCGGATGGCGTGATTTTCCAGACGGCGGTGTAAATCGCGTTCGTTCGCCTCATCTCTCAGGCTTCTGAAATCCTCAGAAGCCTTTTTTATGCGTTTTTCTGAATATGGCCTGCCGGGACATCGCTGGTATTATAATTTTTTGTTATTGAATAGTTATAAATTATATGGCGCTATCGCACGCAATGTTGCGAGTTTCTTGACTAATTAACTCATCATAGAACGTGTCGCCGACAGATTTTATCCGTCAATAACCTTACATTTAATATGGCTTTGCCTTAAGGAAAATGCTATGCCAAGTTTGTTTGATCCTATCGAGGTTGGCGCTATCACGTTATCCAATCGTATTGTGATGGCGCCGCTTACCCGTATGCATGCTGCTGAACAACGAATTCCCAGTGCGTTGTCGCTGGAATATTACGTCCAGCGGGCCAGCGCCGGACTGATTTTGACCGAAGCCACCGCCGTAACGCCGAAAGCGGTGGGGTATCCCAATACGCCCGGCATCTGGTCGGAAGAGCAGATCGAAAGCTGGAAAAAGATTAATGACGCGGTGCATCAGGCCGGCGGGAAAATGGTTATCCAGCTCTGGCACGTCGGGCGTATTTCCGATCCGATCTATTTGGATGGCGAACTGCCGGTGGCGCCCAGCGCGATTGCGCCGGAGGGGCACGTCGCCACGATTCGGCCGTATAAACCCTATGTGGTGCCGCGCGCGCTGGCGACGGGCGAAGTGGTCGGTCTGGTGGCTGATTTCCGCCGGGCGGCGGAAAATGCCAAACGCGCCGGTTTCGACGGGGTGGAAATCCATGCCGCCAACGGTTATCTGTTCGACCAGTTCCTGCATGACGGTTCCAATAAACGGACGGATCAATATGGCGGCTCCATCGCCAATCGCGCCCGTTTCCTGCTGGAAACGGTGGACGCCATTCTGGAAGTGTGGCCGGCGGATCGGGTGGGGGTACATCTGAACACCATGTCCGATACCCATTCCGTGCAGGATTCCGATCCTAAGGCGCTGTTCGGCTACGTGGCGGAACAGTTGGATGAACGGCATCTGGCGTTTATCTTCGTGCGTGAAGCGCTGGCGACGCCGGTGCGCATCCTGCCGCTGATCCGCCAACGTTTTAGCGGCGCGGTGATTGCCAATGACGGTTTGACGCAGGAATCCGCTGAAAAGCTGATTGCCGAGGGGGAGGCCGACGCGGCGTCTTTCGGCCGGCTATTTATCGCCAATCCGGATCTGGTAGAGCGTTTCCGCCTCAAGGCGCCGTTGAATGCGCTGAATAGCGATACCATCTACGGCGCCGGCAGCACCGGATATACCGACTACCCGACGCTGGAACAGACCCTCGGCGGCTAAGGTCGCCGACCCGCTTACCAGGCCGGCCGCCTCAGGCGGTCGGCGTCAGACTCTTCGCCATAACCATAGCGGATCCCGGCTGGTTTATCGCCGGGCTGGCGGCGTTGCGGCATCAGGAGATGGCGCCCGGCACAGGGTGGTAACGCCCGCAAGGCACAATCAGCGGCGTGTGGGATACCGGATCGTCGATGATGATGCAGGACATGCCGAATACCTGCTTAACCAGCTCGGCGCTGATGATCTCGGCGGGTCTCCCCTGCGCCATAATCTGTCCGGCCTGCATCACGATCAGATTATCAGCGTAGCGGCAGGCCTGATTCAGATCGTGCAACACCGCCACCAGCGTGCGGCCGTGTTGCTGATGAAGATCGCGAAACAGGTCAAGCAGGTCGATCTGGTGCGCCATATCCAGCCAGGTGGTGGGTTCGTCCAGCAGCAGCAGCGGCGTCTGCTGCGCCAGCACCATGGCGATCCACACCCGTTGGCGCTGTCCGCCTGACAACTCATCCACGCTGCGTTCGGCCAGCGAATCGACATTGGTGGCAAGCATCGCCTGTTCCACCGCTTCCTGATCCGCGGTGTTCCACTGGCGCAGCAGACTCTGATGCGGGTAGCGCCCGCGCGCCACCAGATCCGCCACGGTGATATTATCCGGCACGATGGCCTGTTGCGGCAGCAGGCCGATTTGTCGCGCCAGCGCTTTGGTGGGGAGGTGATGAATGTTTTTGCCGTCCAGCAGCACTTTGCCCGAAAGCGGTTTTAACAATCGGCACAGCGCCCGCAGCAGGGTCGATTTGCCGCAGGCGTTCGGGCCGATAATCACACTGAATTGATTATCCGGGATCGTGACACTCAATGCTTCCGCGATGACTTTTTTATCGTACGCGAGCGTGAGGTTGGTGGCGTGCAAAAGATGCGTCATCAATGTTTTACCCTGCAAGTGATTAACCATGGATGATTAGCGGCGTGCTTCACGGATCAGCAGCCAAATCAGATAAACTCCCCCAATGCTGACGGTCACCGCGCCAACCGGAAGCTGAATATTGGCAAAGGCGTTCTGGGCGACAATATCCGCCGTCAGCAACAAAATGGCGCCGACCATCGCGGCGGAAAACAAGGGGGTCGTGCTGGACTGGGTCATGCGCCGGGCAATCTGCGGTGCGGCCAGGGCGATGAAAGAGATCGGGCCGGCGGTGGCGGTGGCGACGGCGGTCAGGATGATGCCGAACAACATCAGCCACAGGCGGCTGGCTTCGGCGTTCACGCCCAGCGCCCTGGCGCTATCATCGCCCATTTCCAGCAGTTGCAGACGTTTGCCCATCAACAGCGCGGCGGCGATCGCCATGGGGATCAGCAGGATGGCGGGCTGGGCTTTTACCCAGGTCATGCCGTTCAGCGAGCCGGTTGCCCATAGCTTCGCCGTCATCGCGCTTTCCAGCGAACCGGTAATGATCAGCCAGGTATTCAATGCCATCAGAATCGCGCTGATGGCAATACCGACGATAATCAGGCGAAAGCCGATAATGCCGCCCCGCCAGGCCAGCAGATAGACCAATGCCGCGGTAACGATGCCGCCCAGCATAGCGCCGCTGGCGATCTGGTAGTAGCCGCCGTGCAGCAAAATGATGGTAATCAGCACGCCGGTATAGGCGCCGGTGTTAAAACCAATAATATCCGGGCTGCCCAGCGGGTTACGGATGATCGACTGAAAAATCGCGCCGCTTACGCCCAGTCCGGCCCCCAGCAACAATGCCGCCACGGCGCGTGGCGCGCGCCACTGCGTAATAACGGCGATGACGCCGGGCTCCCCGTGGCCGGCGAAGGCCCGCCAGACATCGAGCGGGGATAACTGTAAAGTCCCGATACTCACCGCCATCGTGATCAGCAACAGGCTTAACAGCAGCATTATACCGTTGATAACTAACACGCGTAGCGGCAGCCGGGCATAGAGATTTCCTGAGCGGCCGCGGAGGTACAGCGTTCTGGCAATCATATTGCGTTTCCTTACACTTTGCGCCGACGAACCAGCCAGATCAGTACCGGCGCGCCGATGAAGGCGGTCACCACCGATACCCGTAACTCGCCGGGAACCAGTAAACGACCGGCAATATCGGCACACAGCAGCAGTACCGGCGCAAATAACAGGGAGTAAATCAGGATCCAGCGCTGATCCGGCCCCGCCCACCAGCGGGCGATATGGGGGATCATCAGCCCGACAAAACCAATCGGCCCCACCAGCGCGGTGGAGGATCCGCACATCAGCATAACGGCTACAACCGCAATCGCGCGGATGAATACCACTCTGGTGCCCAGCGCGGTGGCGATATCTTCGCCCATACTGAGCGCATTCAGCGATCGGGATGCGAACAGCGCCAACCCGCAGCCCAGCAGGATAGTGGGCGTGACCAACGCGATATGGCGCATAGATCGGATATCTAATGTGCCGGCCTCCCAGATGCGCAACTGGTCGAACGCATCGGGATTCAGCAGCGAAATCGATGAGGTGATGCCGGTCAGTACGGCGCTTATTGCGACACCGGCCAGGGTTAAACGAATGGGATTGATGCGGCCGCCGCTGAGTGTGCCGATGATCCAAACCATCAGACTGGTCGCCAGCACGCCCAGCCAGGCAAAACCGAGCCAGGCCGCCATGCCGTTGATGCCAAAAAAAGTAATGCCGATCACAATGGCGAAACTTGCTCCGGCGTTAACGCCGAGGATCCCGGGATCGGCGAGCGGATTACGGGTTAGCGCCTGTATCAACGCCCCCGAACCGCCTAGCGCCATACCGGCGATAATGCCCGCCAGCGTACGCGGCAAACGGGCGTTAAGAATGATGGTGCTGTCCGCATTGTCGAGTTGCCCGGTAAGGCTCATCCAGACCACCTCCGGCGAAATGGATTTGGCGCCTAGCATCAGGCTGGCGACCGCGCCGGCGGCAATAATCAGCAGGCATACCATGATACCGGACAAACGCCTCATGTGATTAGGGCGGGGAAAACTCGATATGTTATTGGCGGCGTCAAAATGGGAACGGTGACATGACATCCTCAATGAACACTCCCTTCATCAAAGAATGAATATAATAATTATTATCATTAGTGTAACTGTGCCGCCATGTTAGCATGCGCGACTTATCAAATACATTGACGTAAACCCGGAGTTAAGGGGATTGTCGGCGCGGGGTATCCAGTCGTGCGCCGGGCGGATGTTCCCGATGCCCGCCACTAGGCCTGACATCGGGGATGCGTTGCCTATGGTTTGCCGAACTGGCGTTCAATACTATCCAGCATATTGCTGGCGCTGTAATAATCCAGCCGGAACGTATCTAATCCCAAGGCCCACACCTGATTTTTAATCACCGGTTCCAGGTGGCTAAGGAAAGGATTTCCTATCAGTCGATAGACTGTTCTGTTATCCGCGGCGAACAGCAACAGCGACTTGCCGTTAAGACTATCGGCCATGTTTTCGCCGGAGATCTGCACGATATCCAGACGTTTGCCCTGCGAGGTTCCCGTTTTGATATTGGCGGGAAGCGTCGCGAGCTGGAATCCCAGTTCGTTCAGCAACTGCCCCTGCGCCGATGCCGCGGTACAGATATTGGCGCCGCGGCCGTCCTCATAATACACCAGCGCCGAAACGGGCTGCGGCGGCAGTTGGATAGCCTGTTTGACGGCGAGCACCCGCTGTTCGAACTGGCTGATGACGCGCTGCGCATCGGCTTCATGACCGGTTGCCTCGCCGAGCAGCAGCGTCAGCTGTTGCCAGCTTTTATCACCGTAATCAATCACCAGCGTCGGCGCGATAACCGACAATTGTTCATACAGTTTGAGCGCCGAATCCCCGCCGGTGGCGGCAATGACGATCAGATCGGGCGCCGCCGCCGCGACGGCTTCGGCATTCGGTTCAGAGATATAAAGCGGTTTTACGCCGCGCTCTGCGGCCAGATGGCCCCATTGCAAGAAGAAGCCCTGATTATCCGCCATCATGCTGCGGGGGCTGGTGGCGCCGGAGCCAATCAGCGGCGCATTAATGGCGAGCAGCGTGCCGCTGAGGGTCACGCTGGTGGAGACGATCCGCTGCGGCGGTTGTTGCAGCGTCAGCGGGCCTTTAAATGTTTGTATGGTTCGCGGCCAGCCGTCGTGCCGGTCGGTGGAAGTCTGCGGCGACGTATCCTGTGCGTCGCAGCCGCTGATAAGGATGCCGGCGAACAGACTGAAAACAAGTGCGACTATTTTGTGAATATGCTGCTGACTTTTACCTTGCATAACCGTTTGACTACCCCTTTACAGACTGCGAACAACCGACGTGGTAAAGGAGGTTAACGGTAATACTTCTCATATACAATAACCTGTGGCGACGTTATGAAAAATGGCGCCATAACGTCGGCGGCCGCCGTATTTTGTTTATGCGGCGCGGCGCACAGAAAAATGACGTTTCGCTGTTCCTTCGGTGTATTCTTTCGGGCCTGTTTGCATAACCTGCCGCATAATCTTTACCCGCTGGCGCCATCCGTTATCCTGCCGGTCTTAGGGAGCACAACCAGTCAGGGACGACATGCAGCCACACGATAAGGTATTCAAACTGTTTCTCAGCGATATTGATGTCGCGCGGGATTTCCTTACCGTCCACCTGCCGCTGGATATCGGCGAACGCTGCGATTTCAGCACGCTGCGGCTGGAGTCCGCCTCATTTGTGGATGAAGCGCTGCGCGCCCGGGTATCCGATATGCTCTATTCGCTGCATACCAGTGCCGGAACCGGCTATATCTACTGTCTGATTGAGCATCAGAGCAAACCGGAACATATGATGGCATTTCGCCTGATACGTTACTGTCTGGCGTCGATGCAACAGCATCTTGAACAAGGCCATAAACGGCTGCCGCTGGTGGTGCCGCTGCTGTTTTATCAGGGGGAGCGAAGCCCGTATCCGTATAGTCTGCGCTGGCTGGATGCGTTCGATGACCCCGCATTGGCGGCACAAATTTACGGCAATGCTTTTACGCTGATCGACCTTACCGTTATTCCCGATGAGGAGATTAAAACCCACCGGCGGGCGGCGTTGCTGGAGTTGGTGCAAAAACATATCCGTACGCGGGATATGCTGGAACTGGCGCGGGATATCGGGTTATTATTTGAGCGCTGGCAGGTGCCGCTGACGCAGAAACGGGCGTTGCTGTATTACATCGCGCAAACCGGCAATACATCCAGACCAGCCGATTTTATCGAGAGAGTGGCGGAGCCGTTGTCAACGGATCGGGAGGAGATAATGACGATTGCACAGCAGCTGAAACAAATTGGATTTGAAGAGGGTTTGCAGGCCGGGGTCATACAGGGAAGAGAGCAAGGCATAGAGCAAGGAATGAAAGCCAGCGCGCGGCAGATTGCGCGCCAGTTATTGCAGACCGGCATGGCGCGCGGGCAGGTCCAACAAATCACCCAGCTTTCCGACGAGGAGATGGCGCAATTAGCTGTTTCTCGGTAGTGAAAACCAATATCAGGCCGCCACGGTTTCCGTGTTGTCTTATTAAATGATTGAGACCGAGCTGGCTCGTTGTGACGTGCGTTGGAAGGCATCGAATGAAAGGCATAAGTAGCCATATTGCCGTCTACAGAGCGAGCTTGAACAAGGCGATATCAGGACGGCAGACGTGTATTTGGTAAAGTATGTCATGCATCTGAGAGCGCACTTTTTAAACATTCTTGCGGATAGAAACTTCAAATCAGCAAACATGAATAAAGGGGCGGCGTCCTTCGGCGCAAGCATTTCGGCTGGCCTATCACCGTCTGGCGTCACTCTCCGGGCCGTGGCAACCAACGTTAAACATTGCTCCCGGCGATTTTTATTCGGCGCAGTCGACCTCGCTTAACATTTTGATCCGATTCATGGCCTGGGTACGGCTGGTCACCTCAAGTTTGCCGTAGAGATTCTTTAAGTGCCATTTGACCGTTTCAACCGAGATCGCCATGGTGCGGGCGATTTCTTTGTTCGACCGACCCTGGGCAACCAGCTGCAGCGTCTGGTTTTCCCGTTCAGTCAGCGAGGGCAGCGGATGCCTATCGGCCATCAGGGGGGCGGCAGGCCAGGGTGAACCGCGCAGCAGATCGCTGATATAGGCACGATCGCTGGCTTCCACTTCCTGCTGGATACGCTGAAGTATCGGGTAGATCTCAATGCCGGCATCCAGCAGGCTGCGCTTCAGGTTTTGGCTTTTTGCCAGTTTCAGCACCGGCAATAGCACATCGCAGGCGCGCTGTTGTTCTCCGTCCTGCCACCAGGCCACCGCACATAGCGCCCGTTGCCTTATCGCTTCCAGGATGCAGCGGCGTTTTTCCAACTGTTGCACCAGCGGCCACAGCAGGCGCGCCGCTTTTCCGGCATGGCCTTCATCCATCAACATCAAGGCCTGGCTGGCGATGCGGCTGGTTTGCAGGTAGTTGGCGAGTGGAAAGATCTGCCGGTATTGTTCACTGAGTCCGGTTAATTGTTGCATCAGTTCCAATGCCTGGTGGCGCTGGTTATGCAGTACCGCCACGCGCAGTTGCTCCGCCAGCAACACGCCTTGCAGCCGCGGCCAGCCCCGGTTGGCGACCACCTGCTGCGCATGTTCCAGTAAAATTTTCGCCTGTCCCGCATCGCGCAGCAGCGCCCGCCGAACCAGCGCCCGGTAGGCGCTCAATAAGGCATCCGGCGGCGCGATAATATCGATTTTGGCTAAATGCGGCGCGATCTGGGAATCCAGCAGCAGGAAATTGTTCTCTTCGTAATGGATCTCCGCCAGCAGAGCCTGCAGCGTTGCGCTGCCGCAGGAGTCGACGCCGGTCAGACGCTCGGCCTGCGTCAACGCCTGGCGGTAATAAATTTCACCGGTGCGTAAATCAGCCTGACGAACATGATTGAGGCCCAGAATAAAGGCCCGGTAGACGCTGACAAACAAATTGTCCTGCGGGGTAGTCGGCGAGGGCATATGTTGTTGCACGGCGGCAACGTCCTGATAGCGGTCCTGAACCAGGTAGTCATAGCTGAGGATATTGCACACCAGACCGTCCACCCAACTGTCGCCGCAGGGAATTCGGTTGAGCAACGGTTTGGCCAGTTCTTCGCTGGCGGCGATATCTTCGGCGAACGAGGCGGAAATCGCGCTGATTACCTGCCATTTAATGCGTAAACGTTCGCTTAATCGATGAAGGATAAAACAGGACTGCAGCCGCTTGAGCAACGCTTCCGCTTCATCAAAACGGAAGTAGTGGGCCAGCGCCCAGGCTAGATTCAACTGTAGCTCGATGCGTTCTTCCTGCGCGCCTTCGGTTAGCGGCAACTGCTGCAGCCAGCGAACCAGCGTATCGAGATCGCCTTCTTCCGCCAGCGATTGCGCGCTCGGTGCGGCATAGGCGGTGCTGTTATCCAGCTTGCCCGCCGCCAGCGCGTGGCGAATGGCCTCCGCCCAGTGACCGTTGGCCGCCAGCCAGTTACTGGCGCGTTCATGCAGTTCGGCGATTTTTACCGGCCCGCTGGTCAGGCGTTCGTACTGCGCTTCGGCAAACAGCGAGTGGTAGCGAAACCAGCCGCCCTGTTCGTCCAGCGGTGAAATAAACAGGTTATGCTGTTCGATAAAGGCCAGCATCTGTTTGCCATCCTGGCGTTGGGTCACCGCATTGCACAACTCCGGCGTGAAACGGTTAAGGATGGAAGTCTGTAATAAAAACTGCTGGATTTCCGGCGGCAGCGGATTCAATACCACTTCCTGCAAATAGTTCGCCATCTGTTTGGCGCCGGCCGGGCCTTCAATCGTCTGAAAAAGAACGCCCTCGTTGCTGGTCGCGGAGAGCGCGGCTATCTGGATGCCGGTGATCCAGCCTTCGGTGATATTCAGCAGACGTTGGATCTCCGCCTGATCGAGGTTTTGGTGGGTGGTTTCGGCAAAATACGCCTCCGTTTCCGACGGATTGAAGCGCAGATCGTTGATATCGATAATCACCATCTGATTGCCTGCCAGCATACGCGCCAGCGGCAGCGTCGGCAGGCTGCGGCTACCCAGCAGCAAATGCAGGCAGGCCGGCGCATAGTTCACCAGTTCGTTGATATCCTGCAAAATCACCGGATTGCGAATCAGATGAAAATCATCAATCACCAGATACAACGCGGTTTGACGTTGGCTCAGGCTATTGATCAGATTACGGATAAAACCGTCCTCGGTACACAGCGAGGCGTTTGGCGATATGGGTTCGAGCTGATTGAATAGTTCACCGCAGTAAGGGTGCAGGGCGGCTAACAGGTAGCGGCGAAAGTCATGCAGGGCGTTGTCTTGTTCATCCAGACTCAGCCAGGCCGCGCTGTGCCCCTGGGAAGTCAGCTCCCGGTGCCACTGGCTAAGCAGGGTGGTTTTGCCGAATCCGGCGCCGGCGCAGACCAGCGCCAGGCTGCGTTGATGAACCAAATCCAGACGAGACAAGAGTCGTGCGCGGCGCAGGACGGCGCCCGAAGTGCGCGGCGGAGAGAGTTTGGTCGCGATCAGCGGCAGTCCGTGGCTGAGCGTAAATGATTTCTGGCGATAATCGATGGCTGACGTTTGTATCGGGTACAAAAGGTGCTCATTCATGGGGCATTATCCTCATGTGGTCCTGTTGTCATCAGATGGTTATTCGCCGGCGTGATGGCTGCGCTTTTATTCCCCCCCCCCCTCAATTTAGCCGCTTTTGCCACCCGTTTGGGTAGTTACCCCCGCCGTTTTATATCCCTATCTTAATCTCTGGCGAGGGTGGATCCCGTGATAGGGGTCACCGTTAACAGCGGTAAAACCAGGCAAGTGAGGGCAATACTATGTCTTTAAGCAAGCAGGCGTTATTGCAGGCCTACCGCAAAATGCGTGAGATACGCGTTTTTGAGGAACGGCTGCATCAGGAAAATACCACCGGAGATATTCCGGGGTTTATTCATCTGTATAGCGGTGAGGAAGCGATTGCTGTCGGCGTTTGCCAGAACCTGAGCGATCGGGACTATATCGGCTCCACCCATCGCGGACACGGGCATTGCATCGCCAAAGGCTGTGATATCCACGGCATGATGGCGGAAATCTTCGGCAGGGAAACCGGGTTGTGCCGCGGGAAAGGCGGTTCGATGCATATCGCCGATCTGACCAAGGGGATGCTCGGCGCCAATGCGATTGTCGGCGGCGCGCCGCCGCTGGTGATCGGCGCGGCGCTGACGGCAAAAACGCTGGACACGACGGATGTGGCCGTCTCCTTTACCGGGGATGGCGGCTCCAATCAGGGATTGGTTTTTGAAGCCATCAATATGGCGGTGGTATTACAACTGCCCGCCATCTTCGTATTCGAAAACAACGGGTTTGGTGAAGGCACCGGTCATGATTATGCGGTAGGCGGTCGGGATATCGCCGGCCGCGCCAGCGGTTTCGGCCTGCCGGCGGTAAAGGTGGACGGCTCGGACTTTTTTGCCGTTTACGAAGCCGCGGAACAGGCGGTGCGGCGTGCGCGCAGCGGCGGGGGGCCGAGCGTCATTGAAGCGGTGGCAACCCGCTGGCACGGACATTTCGAAGGCGACCCGATGCTTTACCGTCAGGAAGGCGAAGTGGATCGCCTGCGCGAAGAAAAAGATCCCCTGCAAATCTTCAGTAAGCGTGTGGAAGGGCGGATCTCCGCCGACGAACTGGCCGCCATCGATAACGACGTGCAGGCGCTGGTGGATGATGCGGTACTGAAAGCTCGCGCCGCGCCGTTCCCGGCGGTGGAACAGGTTCTTACCGACGTTTATGTCTCTTACTGAGGGCACGACCATGGCAATCAAAACGTATCGTGAAGCGATAAAAGAAGCGCTGGCGCAGGAAATGGAGCGGGATGAACGTGTGGTGCTGATTGGTGAAGACGTATGCGGCGGTCAGGCCGGCACGGTGGAAGTCGGCTCCCGCGGCGAAGCGATGGGCGGGGTATTCGGCGTCACCAAAGGATTGTGGACGCAGTTTGGTTCATCGCGGGTGATTGATACCCCGATTACCGAATCCGCCATTATCGGTATGGCCGCCGGGGCGGCGCTGACTGGCTTAAGGCCGGTGGCGGAACTGATGTTTATGGATTTTTTCGGCGTCAGCCATGACATGGTGTATAACCAGGCGGCGAAATTCCGCTATATGTTCGGCGGCAAGGCCAAGGCGCCGCTGGTGGTGCGCGGGATGATCGGCGCGGGCTATTCGGCCGCCGCTCAACATTCGCAATCTCCCTACAACATTTTTGCGTCGACCCCCGGTCTGAAAGTGGTGGTCCCGTCATCGCCCTATGACGCCAAAGGCCTGTTGATCCAGTCCATCCGCGACGACGATCCGGTGATGTTCTGCGAACACAAAATCTTGTACGACACCAAAGGCGAGGTGCCGGAACAGGCTTATGCCATTCCGTTCGGCGTCGCCAATTACACCCGCGAAGGCACGGACGTCACAATTATTGCGCTGGCCGCGATGGTGCATAAAGCCAATCAGGCGGCGGATCAACTGGCGAAAGAGGGGATCTCGGCGGAGGTTATCGATCCGCGCACCGTCTCTCCGTTGGATGAAGAGGGGATCCTGGAGTCCGTTGCCGCTACCGGCCGGGTGGTCATCGTTGATGAGTCGGCGGCCAGATTTGGTTTCGCCCATGATGTTGCCGCGCTGATTGCGTCGGAAGTGTTCTATCAGTTGAAAGCGCCGATTGCGATGGTTACGCCGCCTCATACGCCGGTTCCTTTCTCAACCGTGCTGGAGCAGGCCTGGATACCCAGCGTCGATCGTATCAAGGCCGCCGTTCGTAAAGTGATGGAGGAGTGACTATGAGCGCCATTCGGGTAATCGAAGTACCTAAGTGGGGACTGTCGATGGAAGAGGGAACGCTTAATGTCTGGCTGATTAAAGAGGGAGACAGTTTCACTGCCGGGCAAGAGGTTTGCGAGATTGAATCCAGCAAGATCACCAACGTGCTGGAAGCACCCTTTGCCGGCGTGTTGCGGCGTATTCTGGTGCAGCCGGGCGAGACGGTGCCGGTTAGCGCGCCGCTGGCGCTGGCGGCTGACGCCGATGTCAGCGACGATGATATCGATCGTTTTGTTGCCGAATTGCAAGGCAGCGGCGGCACGGATAATTCATCGTCGCCACAGGCTGTGACACCGCCGCCGCAAACGTCATCGCCGGCACCGCCCGTCGCGGTAGCGCCGGTCGCCGAGGTTAAAAAAGCGCATAGCGCGGCGGCAACGTCCACCGCTTATCAGGTGCCGTCGCAACTGCTTGGCGACGGCGGCGCGGATAGTTTTGCGACGCCGCGGGCGCGGCGTCTGGCGACCTACCTCGCTATCGATCTGAGCAAGGTGGCCGGCAGTGGACGGAACGGTCGCATTTCGCTAGCCGATATTGATGCGGCCATCGTGCAGCATGGCGGCAAGGTGAAAGCACCGGAGCGGCAGGTACGCGCGCAGCGGCAACCCGGCTCACGCCAGGATGACTCTCAGGTGGCGGCGACGCCGGTCGCCCGCCGGCTGGCGGCCAGGCTGGGTATTAATCTGCACGATTGCCGGGCAACCGGCAGCCGGGGCCGGGTATGCCAGACGGATGTCGAACAGGCGGCCGCACATTTGGCTATTCCGGCGGCGGGGAATACGGCGCAAGGAGAAACGGCGACGCCGGAGTATGAAGTTACCGCCATGAGCGGCATGCGACGGGCCATTGCCTCTCGCTTGCAGGAGTCCAAACGCAATGCGCCGCATTTCCGTCTGCAAGTGGATTTGGCGCTTGATCGTCTGCTGGCGTTGCGTAAAGAGATCAATGCCGCTGTGCCGGCGGTCAAACTCTCAGTCACCGATATGCTGATCAAAGCCTGCGCTCTGGCGCTGGTTAAGGTTCCCGGCGTCAATGCGCTGTTCGATCAGGATCGTCAGGAGATCCAACAGTACCACGATGCGGACATTTCGATCGCGGTGGCGCTGCCCGCCGGTCTGATCACCCCGATTGTGCGGGCGGCGAATCGCAAAACGCTGACCGAGATCGCCGGGGAAATGTTGACGCTGGTGACCAAGGCCAAAGCGGGAACCCTGAAGCCGGAAGAGTTCCAGGGCGGCACGTTCAGCATTTCCAACCTTGGGATGCACGGCGTGCGCCAGTTCGACGCCATTATCAATCCGCCGCAGGTCGCGATTCTGGCGATCGGCGCCGGCGAGCGCCGTGTGGTGGCGGAACAGGATCAGATGGTGGTGCGCACATTGATGAGCGTCACGCTATCCTGCGACCATCGGGTGGTCGATGGCGCCAGCGGCGCCGAGTTTCTTAACCAACTCAAGCATCTGGTGGAAAATCCCGCCACGTTGCTTGTATAGGAGCGGAAATGAAAAATAACTATGACGTTTTGGTTATTGGCGGCGGTCCGGGCGGCTATGTCGCCGCCATCCGCGCGGCGCAGCTGGGGCTCAATACCGCGCTGGTGGAGAAACAGCATTTGGGGGGCGTGTGTCTCAACTGGGGCTGTATCCCGACTAAAGCGCTGCTGCGCGGCGCTGAACTGGCTCATCAGCTGGCGCATATGGATGAGTTCGGATTCAGCGCGGAAGCGGTGCATTTTGATATCGGCAAACTGGTCGCCCGCAGCCGCAGCGTATCAGCCGGGCTGACCGCCGGCATTGCTTCTCTGTTGAAAAAAAATGGCGTTACGGTGATTACCGGCACGGCGACGCTGACCGGTAAAGGGGAGGTCAGCGTGAGCGCCGGGGGCGAAGCACGCGCTTACCGCGCCGATCATATTATTCTGGCTACCGGCTCGCGGCCGCGGGGGCTGCCCGGCATCACGCCGGACGGCAAGCGTATCTGGAACTATATGAATGCGCTGGTGCCGGAGTCGGTGCCGCCGTCGTTGCTGATTGTCGGCACCGGCGCCATCGGCGTTGAGTTCGCCAGTCTGTATAACGATCTGGGCTGCGCGGTGACGCTGGTGGAGCTTGCCGATCGCATTATGCCGCTGGAGGATGCCGAGGTGTCCGCGCTGGTCGCCCGCCAGTTTAGCCAGCGCGGCATCACCATTCTGACCAAGGCCAGCGTGACCGCGGTCGAATCGGATGCCGAGTGCGCCAGATGCCGCATTCAGTTGGCGAACGGCGACCAGCAAGCTATTGACGTCAGTCAGGTATTGCTGGCCGTCGGCGTGCGGGCCAACTATGAAGATCTGGGGCTGGAAGCGCTGGGCGTTGAGATTGAAGGCGGGTACATCAAAACCGACGAGTGGTGCCGAACCAACGTCTTTGGCCTCTATGCCATCGGCGATGTCGCGGGGGCGCCCTGTCTGGCGCATAAAGCCAGCCATGAGGCGGTGATCTGTGTGGAGAAACTGGCGGGCGTAGACGCAGTCGAGCCGCTGGATAGGCGCGCGATCCCTGCCTGCACCTACTCCAGGCCGCAGGTGGCCAGTTTCGGCCTGAGCGAAGCGGCGGCGCGGGCCAGCGGCCGGGCGATTTCGGTCGGCCGTTTTGACTATCGGGCCAACGGTAAGGCGCTGGCGATGGGGGAAGCGCTGGGCTTTGTGAAAACCATTTTCGACCGAGACAGCGGCGAACTGCTCGGCGCGCATATGGTGGGGCCGGAGGTGACCGAACAGATTCAGGGATTCGGTATCGCTCATCATCTTGAAGCGACCGAAGCGTCGCTCAGTCATGTGATTTTCGCCCACCCGACGCTCAGCGAAGCCATGCACGAAGCGGTGCTGTCCGCCAGCGGTAAAGCGCTGCATCAATAGGCGGAATCCGGCGCAATCTTTCCGCGCGCCGGATAACCTGATATCGTTCGGCTGCGTTGCTTCCTGCATCAAAATTACGTGAGCTTTATCCGCCCCAAATGGGCCGTCGCTGATGCGACGTCAAAAATTTCTTCCGGAAATTTTTTGCTTCCAATTATGCGAGCTATCACTGTGGTAGGACAGGAGGACGATTACACTGAAGACAAGCAATATCACTGAGGACGGCATCATGGACTATGAATTCTTGCGGGACATTACCGGTCAGGTAATGGTACGAATGTCGATGGGACATGAGGCGGTGGGACACTGGTTTAACGAAGAGGTCAAAGGGCAATTGACCCTATTGAACGAGGTGGAGGAAGCCGCCCGAACGGTGGCGGGAAGCGAAAGAGAGTGGCGGAAAGTCGGACACGAATACACGCTATCGCTGAATGCCGAGGAAGTGATGATTCAGGCCAATCAGTTGGAGTTCATCGTCGATGATATGGAAGAAGGCATGAGCTACTACGATGAAGAAAGTCTGTCGCTGTGCGGCCTGGAGGATTTTCTCAACCTGGTGACGAAATATCGTGAATTTGTGCAGACGCGTTGAGGCGGCCGGTATTACGGACGTCATCAGACTTTGCGCAGCAAGAAGGATTGGCTGTTACCTTGAGCCAGACGAGTCATCGGCATCGTCTGCGAATACGCCGATCCGCAGACGATGCCGAAGGTATATGGTATTACTGCGGGGCGCCGCCGAAACCGGGCGTGCCTTTATCCTTGCGTAAAGACCATTAATGATGACTGGCCGGGAGCGTGTCGCCAATATTAAGCTCGTCGGTTTTAATGGGTTCCACTTTACCCAGCAGGAATAAATAATTAACAATTCCCAGACAAACCAGTGCGGCGGAGAATACCAGCGCATAGGTAAACGATCCGGTTGCGGCAACAATTGCCCCGGTAATTATCGGGCCGATGGCGCCGCCCATATTCGATACGGTATTTTGTAAACCCGCAACAATGGAGACCATATTTTTAGGCGCGACATCACCGGGCAATGCCCATACTTGCGATGCCGCAACCGTTGTGCCGCATTTCGCCACGCATAATAAAATAACCGTCACGACGACAGAGTCGGTAAATGGCGCAAAACCAATACACAAAGCCATTAATAACCCAATGGTCAAAAACAGTTTACGGGCCGCCGTTAACGAGAGCAGCTTTTTATGAACGACGCGATCGGAAGCCCAGCCGGCAATAACTTCAATAATCATTCCAGATAACAGAGGTAGAGCCGCGATAATCCCCATTTGAATAAAATCCATCCCTTTTTCCTGCACCAGATAGGTAGGCAGCCAGGTGATGAAAAAATAGGAAGTATAGTTAATGGTGAAAAAGCCCAGGCACATAGCCCAAATATTTCGGTAACGCAGCAACTGATACCATTTCATTGGCAGTTTTTCGCCGGCGCTATGGCGCTGCACCTGACCGCTGCGTATATATTCCACTTCCTCTTTACTTATTTTCTTATGATCTTCCGGGTTTTCTGCGTAGATAAAATACCAGGCAATAACCCAAATCAACCCGATACCCCCAATGAGCAGGAAGGTAATGCGCCAGTCGAAAACATAAATCATCCATACAATAAGCGGCATGGCTACCGCGCCGCCGAATTTTGACGCGCTGTCAAACAGGCCGGATACCGTTGCGCGTTCACGATCGGGAAACCATTTTGCCGCGATACCGGCGTTGCTGGGATAGGCCGCTGCTTCGCCAACGCCCAGCGCGATACGTAAAGCCAATAATGATTTAAAGCCGGTGGCCAGCCCCATCGCCGATGTTGCGATGGACCACCATGCGACGGCCAGTCCCAACCCCTTTTTTTGCCCGAAGCGGTCGGCAAACCAACCGGCGGGAATTTGTAACAGCGAATACGACCAGAAAAATGCAGCCATGATCAGACCCATCATTTCCGGCGTGAGTGTTAACTCACTGATGAGATGGGGAGCGGCAGCGGATAATACCGTTCTATCAATATAGTTGATGGCAATGGCTAACCACATTAATGCGGCGATCCACCAGCGTATTGATGTCTTTTTTGGGGTAAGATTATTCATGATGTTTATTTTCCTGTCTGTTGTATTATCTATCAGACAATGTAGGGTGTTTTATACTGAGCTATTTCTCACGTTATCTATTCCGCTAGTCACTCAATATGTGCAGGTGAATTTATAAATCATTCATGATATTTAGGGGCCTTTGATGATGAATGACGTGGTTAATGATCTGCTCAACGCAATGTATGCCGATGGCATTGATTGCCCCGTCGGTATAACCCGCAATATGTGAGGTGGGAATAAAGTTATCCAGGCTGAATAAAGGATGATCTTTAACCGGCTCCTCTTCAAAAACATCCGCCGCCGCGCCAGATATTTTTTGGCTGCTCAACGAATGATAAAGCGCCTGTTCGTCAACGACGCCCCCGCGGGATACGTTGATTAAATAAGCATTTTTTTTCATTTTGCCAATACGGTCCGCATCAAAAAGATGATGGGTTTCTACCGTTAACGGGGTATGCAGCGTAATAAAATCACTCTGTCGGGTTAATTCATCCAGGCTGACGAATTCAATATTATGTTTTTCGGCAAAATCGCTATCCGGATAAAAGTCATAGGCCAGCACTCGCATATTAAATCCCTGCGCGCGTAGCGCTACCTGCTTGCCGATATTACCCAGACCGACGATCCCTAATGTTTTACCATAAGCATCCGTGGCGAATATTCGCGGCCATTGGCCTGCGCGGGTTTGTTTTTCTGCCTGGGATATTTTTCTGGCGCAGTTTAATAACAGTGAAAATGCGAAATCCGCAACTGCATGTTTATTGGCATTCGGTACGTTAGTGACAAAAATATTCCTTTTCTTTGTCGCAATAAGATCAATGTTATCCACGCCAACGCCGTGCTTGCAGACGATTTTAAGATGAGGCGCATGCGCCAGTAAGGCCTCATTGACTTCGGTGAACGCGACAATCATGGCGACGGCGTCCTGCAGGTGGGGAATCAGCGCGTTTAACGGCGCATCCGCGGGCAATGCCACGAGGTCAAGCCCCTGTTTTTCAAGATCGGCAATAGGCTGCCGATCGTATTTTGCGAAAGAAGGTGAGGTTGAAATAACTTTCATTGCTATGTACCTATCTGGTGTTGACATAAGCGGTACAGCGCTTGACCGTACCGCCGATGAACTTAGCTAACGAAATGGGAAACGATCTTTTTGATGTTGTCTTCATCCTGTGCGGAGAACTGGATGGGGTAACGGCTGACGCCGACATCCTCGCCCATCAGCACCAGCGCTTTTTTCACCGCCGCCGGGGAGAACGCCACGGCATACAGCGTCTTACGCAGTTCGCTTACCTGTTCCTGCGCCTGACGCGAACCTTCAATATCGCCGGCGTGGAAGCGATGCCAGATCTGGCTAACGGCCTCGGGGGCGACGTTGGCCAGCCCGGAAATGCAGGCCGAGCAGCCGTCGACGAATCCCTGATGGATGAGCGAGTCCGGCCCGTTCAGTACGTCGAAGCCCTGTACCCCTTTCACCGCCTGCAAGTAGGCGCTCAGGCTTTCATAACTGCCCGCGCTGTCTTTAATACCGATAATGTTGGGATGATCCGCCAGGATACGGACGGTTTCCGGCGCCAGCGTGTTGCCGGTGCGCGCGGGGATGTTGTAGAGAAAGACCGGCACGGTCAGGGCATCCGCCACCGCGCGATAGTGGGCGATAAGCTCTTCTTGTTTCAGCGGCACAAAATAGGGGGTGATAACCGAAACCGCATCCACGCCCAACGCCGCGATGCGTTTACCCAGCTTGATGGTTTCACGGGTTGAGATTTCGCCAATGTGGCCGACAACCGGCACGTTGCCTGCGGCCTCGTCCACGCAGGTTTCGGTAACCGCCACTTTTTCGTCGGTATGCAAAACGAAAAATTCACCGTTGGTGCCGTTGCAGAAGATCCCATTGCCATATTTCATCTGACGTTGCACCTGATGGCGCAAAGCCGATGGATTGAATTCACCCTGATTGTCGAAAGGCGTGACAATCGCCGTTAGTACACCTGCAATCTTTTTACTCATCATTTTTCCTCATTGATTCGTCATCAAAAATGAAAACTAAAACAGCGTCAGATAGATCTCGCGCACGTCATCGGCACTCACCTGTGCCGGCACGTTTTTCATTAAACGCTGAACCTGTAGTGCGGCGTCGACCAGATAGGGCAGGTGGGCCTTTTCCACCCCGAGCTGTTGCAACGTATCCGGCAGATTGAGCCGCTTCACCAGGTCGGTGAAGTACGTCACCAGCGCCTGAGCCTTATGCGCTGAACTGAGCGTTAGGTCTGCTTCCGGCAGCAGGTCGTAGGCTTGAGCAAATTTCTCCTGTGCGGCGTTCTGTACAAAACGCATACAGGGCGCGAGCAGAATGGCGTTCGCCACACCATGGGGAATGTGGTATTTGCCGCCCAGCGGGTAGGACATGGCGTGAACCAGGTGGGTGCCGGAGTGGGCAATCGCCGCGCCGCCGTAGTAAGACGCCCACAGCATATTCAGCTTCGCTTCCAGGTTGTCTGGTTCGCGAACGGAAGTCTCAATATTGGCAAACAGCTTCTTCAGGCCAATCAACGCGTAGTTATCGCTGACCGGGTTGGCGATGGTGGCGGTGAAGCACTCGATCAGATGGCATAACGCGTCGATACCGGTTGAGGCCGCAATATGCGGCGGCATGCTGGTGGTTAATTCCGGCGCCAGCGCGACGTAATCCGGCAGCATGACGGGACTAATAATGCCGACTTTGGTTTCCTTTTCCGGAATCGCCAGAATGGCGTTAGGCGTGGCTTCCGAGCCGGTGCCCGCGGTGGTTGGAATTAACAGCGACAGCGTGCGTCGCGTGGGTTTTTCGCCGGCCAACAGCGTATCGAGCGTGACGGTATCATCACCCGCGCACAGCACCGACAGGAGTTTGGCCACATCCAGTACGCTGCCGCCGCCGACGCCGATGACCAGATCGGTGCGCGTTTGTGTGAGCTGAGCCAATATTCCCGCCACGTCATGTTGACTGGGCTCGGCGGGAACGTTATCCACCAGCAATACCTGCGGAATCGTCTGCTTCACTTGTTCGATCAGCGCCTGAACATCGGGCAGGCCGACGATATTTCCGTCAGTGACAAACAGGGCGTGCTGTTTTCCCGCCATGAGATGGCGAATATCTTGGAGTGCCCGATAGCCGCTGATGATAGTGCTATTGATGTTCATGCTATCCCCTTGTCTTTCCGTCAGAATCACGGCCCGATATGTTGTGATTTTTATCAATCAATAAGATCGTATTCACTCAATAAAAACCATCAAATGCCGCATTGTAGGGATAATTTATAGGTTAAATTCCTTTTAAATAATTTGAGATTGCTCACATATAATCAATTATGATTTAATATAATCATTATCAGCGAATTGATAACCGGGGATGGGGTATGCCGAAAGAGCAGCAGTCAGCGATTCAGGTCTTGGTGGTCGCGGATGATTTTACGGGAGCAAATGAT
The DNA here is from genome assembly GCF_002291445.1 of Brenneria goodwinii. Classification (NCBI taxonomy): domain Bacteria; kingdom Pseudomonadati; phylum Pseudomonadota; class Gammaproteobacteria; order Enterobacterales; family Pectobacteriaceae; genus Brenneria; species Brenneria goodwinii. The sequence continues at coordinate 5,295,335 of NZ_CP014137.1, forward strand.
GCCGGCGTCGGCCTGTCTCTGAATGGCGCTCTGGTCAGCGTGATATTTGATGTCGGCAAACTGTCTGCGGGCCTGCCGGGAAACGCGGTCGTTATCAATACCGATAGTCGAGCGGTTAGCGCTGAGATTGCCGCGCAGCGAACCGCCGGGGCGATTGAAGCATGGCGTGCCGCCGGAGGAAAAGGCTGGGTGTTCAAAAAGATAGACTCTACGTTACGGGGGAACTTAGGGGCTGAAACGGCCGCGGCTTTATTCGCCGCGCAGAGTCCGATGGCTTTGATCGCGCCGGCGGCGCCGGCGTTGGGGCGCATCACCCGCGGCGGGCAGGTTTGGGTAAACGGACGTCTGCTTACCGAGACGGAATTCGCCAGCGATCCCAAAACGCCTGTGCTTTCCGCCGCGGTGAGCGCCCGTCTGGCCGAGCAAACCGGGCTTCCTGTCGCGGAGGTCTCCTTAGCCGATGTGCGTCAAGCGGGTTTGGCCGGTTATCTGCAGAAGCTGTCCGACCAAGGGATCCGCCTGGTGGTTCTGGATGCTGAGCACCAGCGTGACCTGGAGAAAATCATGCATGCTGCCAGCAATTTACCCTTCTCCCCTCTGCTGGTGGGATCGGCAGGACTGAGTGACGCGCTGGCAAAACAAACCGGCACTCAGCAGCCTGTGGTTAAACCGCTGCTGGCGGTGATCGGAACAATGAGCGATATCGCTCAAAAACAGATTGAATTTGTTAATCAACGAAAAAACGTATCGATTATTAATATTAATATCAATGAGTTATTCACCGTTGATGCGCCGGACGCCACGGAACGATGGCGCCATGACGCGTTGACGGCATTGGATAGCGGGCATCACTGCATTATTCGCACCTGTTGCCGCGACAGTCAGCGGTTTGACATCGTCCGGCTATGTCAACGGCATCAACTGAACCGGCAGCAGTTGGGCGAAACCATCAGTCATTTTCTGGGGGAGTTGAGCCGAAGCATTGTGCTGAACAGCGACAGGATTAACCGGCGCCTGCTGGGCGGGCTGTATTTATCCGGCGGCGACATTGCGATTGCCGTGGCGACCGCACTGGGCGCCAGCGGTTTTCAGATTAAGGGGCAAATTGCATCGTGCGTGCCTTGGGGGCGGTTGCTGGACAGTTCGCTCGGTGACGTTCCCGTCATGACTAAAGCGGGGGGATTTGGTAACGAAACCACTTTGCTGGACGTTTTGCGTTTTATTGAGGAGAAGGTCAGTGAATAAAATTATTGCGGTAACGATGGGTGACCCGGCGGGCATTGGCCCGGAGATTATTATCAAATCGCTGGCTGAGGGAGAACTCTCTGGCGCCCCTGCGGTGGTGGTTGGCTGCGTGCAAACGCTGCGCCGTATTCAGGCGTTAAATATTGTGCCTGTTGTTGAACTAAAGGTGATCGAGAAGCCTGCCGATGCGGTGTTTACTCCCGGCATGATCAATATCATTGATGAACCGCTGGAAAAACCGGATACGCTGACACCGGGGAGCGTACAGGCGCAGGCGGGGGATTTGGCTTACCGCTGTATAAAACGCGCCACTGAATTGGCGATGGCGGGAGAGGTGAGCGCTATCGCCACCGCGCCGTTGAATAAAGAAGCGCTGCACTTGGCCGGGCATATGTATCCGGGTCACACGGAACTGCTGGCGAAGCTGACCAATAGCCGTGATTACGCCATGGTGCTGTATACCGATAAGCTGAAAGTTATTCACGTATCGACGCATATTGCGCTGCGTAAGTTTCTCGATACGCTGAGCTGCGAACGCGTTGAAACCGTGATTGCGATGGCCGATACTTTCCTTAAACGGGTCGGATATACGCATCCGCGTATTGCGGTTGCCGGGGTCAATCCGCATGCGGGGGAGAACGGCTTGTTCGGCGATGAGGAGATCAGGATCGTATCGCCTGCGGTTGAGGTCATGAAAGGCAAAGGCATTGATGTATACGGCCCCTGTCCGCCGGATACCGTCTACCTACAGGCGTATGAAGGGCAATATGATATGGTGGTGGCGATGTATCACGATCAGGGCCACATCCCGTTGAAGCTGCTGGGTTTCTATGATGGAGTCAATATTACCGCCGGGCTGCCTTTTATTCGTACCTCCGCCGATCACGGCACCGCGTTTGATATTGCCTGGACAGGAAAAGCGAAGTCTGAGAGCATGGCGATCTCAATCCGGTTGGCCATGCAACTCGCTTAATTTTAGGATGATTTTCTATGGCTAATCGGCATCTTGGTTAAATAAATGGATATCGTCGTGGGGCAAACATTGAGTGATGCTTTCCGCGTGAGCGGAGATAAAATGAAGGGGCAAAGCCGTCTTGATCAGATTATGGATTATCTGAAAAGCCATAATCTGGTGACGGTGGATGAACTTGTTACCGTCATTGATGCTTCCCCGGCGACGATTCGCCGCGATCTGATCAAACTGGATGAACAAGGCGTGATCAGCCGCACCCACGGCGGCGTCACGCTTAACCGATTTATTCCCGCCCAGCCGACCACCAACGAAAAACTTCAGCGTAACTTACAGGAAAAGCAGGCTATCGCCCGCTATGCGGCGACGCTGGTACAGCCGGGCAGCGCGGTGGTGCTGGACGCGGGCACGACGACGCTGGAACTGGCGCGTAACCTGACGCACCTGCCGCTGCGGGTAATCACCGCCGATTTGCAAATCGCGCTGTTTCTGTCCGAGTTCAAACAGATTGAAGTGACGATCATCGGCGGCCGCATTGATGACAGTAGCCAATCGTGTATTGGCGAGCATGGCCGGCGCCTATTACGCAGTATTTACCCGGATATTGCGTTTATCAGTTGCAACTCGTGGAGTCTGGAAAAAGGGATTACCACGCCGACGGAAGAAAAAGCCGGCGTGAAGCAGGATCTCGGCCTGAACGCCAGCCGCCGGGTTTTGCTGGCTGACAGCAGTAAATACGGCGCCTATTCATTATTTTGCGTCACGCCGCTATCCGACTTGTCGGATATCGTCACCGACTCAGGGCTCCCGCCCGAGGTTCAGGCCCAGCTTAATGCGCAGCCGTTTAATTTGACGCTGGTGTAGCGCGGCGGCCAGCCCGAAACCGGGCTGGCCGCATTGCGGTTACTTCATACTGGCGGCCATGGCGTCGACATTATGCTTAAAGGCCGCGGTGTAGGTGGCGGCAGGGCCGGATGCATCGGTTAATGATTCCGGATACAACTCTCCGCCGGGCTGGGCGTCGCTGGCGTTGGCGATCTGTTTAACCAGACGGGAGTCGGTCTGGTTTTCAATGAAGTAGATTTTTATCTTCTCTTCTTTTATCTGCTTGATAAGCGAAGCCACTTTTTTACTGCTGGCTTCCGATTCGGTGGAATAACCCACCGGCGACAAAAATTTCACGCCGTAAGCCTGGCTGAAATAGCCGAAAGCGTCATGGCTGGTCAGCACCTTGCGTTTTTCCTGCGGAATATCGGCAAAGGTTTTTTTCGCGTAGCGATCCAGCTCCTGTAGCTGCTGGATATAAGCCTCGCCCTGCTGGCGGAAGTAGTCGGCGTTCTGCGGATCGACGGCGGCTAACGCATTTACAATGTTGCGCGCATAGATCACTCCATTGCCTATATTGTTCCAGGCATGGGGATCGGTTTCGATTTTGCCGTCCTCTTCCATCTGTAGCGTTTTAATCCCGTCAGAGGCGGTGATCACCTTTCCCTGATAGCCGGAAGCGGTAATCAGCCGATCCATCCATCCTTCCAACCCCAATCCGTTGACGAAAACGACATCGGCTTTAACCAGCGTTTTGCTGTCTTTGGGAGACGGCTCGAATTCATGCGGGTCGCCGTTCGGCTCAACCAGATCGGTTACCGTGACGCGATCGCCGCCGATATGGCTCACCATATCGCCCAGTACGGAGAAGCTGGCGACCACTTCCAGGTTTTTGGCCATGGCCAGCGGACTGAGCAGCAGGCCGGATAATGCAATTGCGAGTATTGAACGTTTCATTTTTCCCTCATAAACCCATGAATGACGAATCAGCGGCGCGTGCGTAACATGCCGCCGTTTTGACCGAAACAAACCGAAAAACAGAAAAATAGCGTGATAGTCAGAATAATGGCCGGGCCGGCGGGAAGGTCGGCATAATACGACCAGATCAACCCAATCAGGCTGGCTATCATGCCGAGGACAATCGCCGTCGCCAGCATGATGGGAAGCCGCTGGGTCCAGAAACGGGCGCAGGCGGCCGGCAGCATCATCATGCCAACGGCCATCAACGTACCCAGAAGTTGAAAACCGGCGACCAGATTCAGCACCACCAATGACAAAAACAACGCGTGGATCAGCGCCCGATAGCGGCCTGATGCGATGCGTAAAAACGTGACATCGAAGGATTCGATAACCAGCGCCCGATAAATGACGGCGAGCACGATAAGGGAGCAGGAGCCGATAAGGGCGATGTCGACCAGCGCGGATCGATCGATAGCCAGAATGGAGCCGAATAGCACATGCAACAAATCGATACTGGAACCGCGCAGCGAAACCAGCGTCACGCCCAGCGCCAGCGAACCCAGATAGAAACCGGCGAAGCTGGCGTCTTCTTTCAATTCCGTCCGGCGGCTTACCAGACCGGACAGCATCGCGACCGCCAGCCCGGCGATAAATCCGCCGATCCCCATCGCCAGCAGCGACATGCCGGAAACCAGATAACCGATCGCCACGCCGGGCAATACGGCATGGGAAAGCGCATCGCCGATCAGACTCATTCTTCTCAGCAGCAGGAAACATCCCAACGGAGCCGCGCTTAACGTCAGTGAAAAACAGCCAATCAACGCCCGGCGCATAAAGCCGAATTCGGCAAACGGCGTACTGATTAAATCGAATAACATCATGAGACCACGCTCCGCAGAGGCGGGAAGGCACGCTCTTTCGGCCGGTTGGTCAAAATAGACTGGCTCGCTCCCCAACGGTGGCCGCCGTTGGCTAATTGCAGTACCTGCGGAAAATATTCTTCAACCACATCCAGATCGTGCAGAACCGCCAGGATCGTGCGGCCTTCCGCATGTAGCCGGCGGATGATCCTCAGCAGCGTCCGGGTCGTTTGGGCATCAATACCGGTAAAGGGTTCATCAAGCAGGATCAGCGGCGATTGCATGAGCAACAGACGAGCAAACAGAATGCGCTGTAATTGTCCGCCGGATAGTTTGCCGATGTGTTGATGGGCGTATTCCGCCATGGCAACCGCTTCCAGCGCCTGCATCGCCCGGTTGCGCCATTCGGCGCTGATGCCGCGTAGTATGCCGCGGTGGGGCAAACAGCCCATCAGCACCAGATCGCAAACGCTGACGGGAAATTGCCGATCAAATTCGGAGAGCTGCGGCAGATAGCCAAGCGCATTTTTTCCGCTTTCAGCAATGCGAAAGGAACCGGAAAGCGCAGGCAGCAGGCCGGCCAGCGTTTTCAGCAGGGTCGATTTTCCGCTGCCGTTAGTACCGATAACCGCCGTCAGCGATCCTTGATTAAAACAACCGCTCAGCGTTCCCAGCGGGGGTTGGCCTCTGTAGCCGAAAGAGAGTTCGCGCAATGTGATCATGGCAGCATTACCGCCCAGCCAACCAGTAACCACAGCAGTGACAGCAGCGTTAATACCAGCAGTACACGTTTTGTCGCGGAGAGAGAGTATAGACTTGTCATCGTGGTCTGCTTACCGATTAAAAATGTTATGATATAACATATCAAATAAAGCGGAAGAAGAAAGAGGTAAAAAAGTTTTTCTATCGGAATAGCCGATCTTTTTCCGCCGGGGATGTTGTAAACACGACGTGATTAGCGGATATCGTCAATTACTAAAGGAGCGGGAACGCAGGGCGGCTACGGTGTGAGGCTTCACCAGCGCGCCTCTCCAGCAACCCAATAGTATGCGGATGAAAGAGCGTTTAGGAGGAGATCCCCCGGCATATCGTTACTCGTTCTCGTCATTAATACGACATATTGCCTTCATACGGCCTCATTATGCTCGCATAGGTGTTCGGGCAAGACATTCTCTTGCCATCGAGAATGCCTGAACCTGCAGCGATCGCGCGAAAACGGGGTAAGAGGCTCATCATGACATATCGTTGTTTGTACCGCACTGCCCGCGTTTCCATCCACTTAATGATCCGGGAGTGTTTTGATGAAATTCTCCAGACAACTTCATACCGTACTGCGCGTCTGTGGCGTAGTGGCATTGTTAGGTAGCGGGGCCGCTCATGCGGAAAAATTCACCGTAGCCGTCATTTCCGATACCCAGAACTATACCGACGTTACGCTGCCGCAGCCGCGTGGAGTGAATACTTTTGTTCAGCAGATGCAGTATCTGGTCGATACCCGTAAAGAGAAGAACCTGGTCTTCGCCACCCATGTCGGCGATGTGGTGCAGCACGGCGATGGCCGCTTTCGCACCGGTATGGTCGGCCAATATACGCTCTGGGATACGCGCACCGAATGGGACTATGCCAACCTGGCGCTGTCGGTGCTGAGCGACGCCGGCATTCCTTTCAGCGTGGTGCCGGGCAACCACGACTATGGCAACTACTCCTGGTACAAAAGCCACGGCGGTCCCGGCGCCAATCGTCCACTGGCGGGCGGCAGCGTCTGGAACATGTATTTCGGCCCCGACTCCCACTTTTTCGCCGGTAAGACATGGTATGGCGGCGCCTACAATAACGGTATGAACAGCTATCAGATATTCAATGCCGGCTCGGCGCAGGTACTTCACCTGGCCCTGGAGATGGAACCGACAAGCGAGGATCTGGCTTGGGCGCAGCGCGTACTGGATACCCATCCGACACTCCCCGTCATTGTCACCACGCACGAATGGCTCGACCCGAATTTTACCGGGGAAACAACGCGTTCCAACGACTATGACGCGTATTTCTCCGGCACCGATCATCTTCCCCCGGATAGCGTATGGGATACTTTTATACGCAAAAACAAGCAGATATTTTTATTGTTGAGCGGCCACGACTGGACGCCCACCGTTACAGGCGTATCGCAAGGGCAGAATTTGCGCACCGATAACAATGATGCGGGTTACCCGGTCTATCAACTGGTGCAGGACTATCAGGGCAATACCATCGGCGCGGATGGCAAGCCGGGATCCGCCAACGGCGGCGCCGGATGGCTGCGATTTATCGAGTTCGATACTACAACCAGAAAGATGCATTTCTACACCTATTCGACGCTACTTGATAAATATGCCGGCCGCAATGGCGAGTCCACCTTCGGCGTTGCGCCGGGTTACTCGGATTTCACGCTTGATTTCCCGCCTCAGCTATCAACCGTGCAGTGACGGGCGCTCTCCAGGCTGAAAATGGTGCGCCGTATCTGGCGGCGCTTTATTCATTAAATCCGCAACATAAATAAGCATAAAAAAAGTTTACAGGGCGTGTTGCATCCGCTGTAAACTTTTTAAGCAATTATTTGATTTAAAAGTATTTAACCATCAAACATTACATGTACGATACAGTTCCGCACTTAAAACGGAATGTCGTCGTCGAAATCCATCGGCGGCTCGTTGCTTGCTGCCGGTGCGTTATTCTGCGCCGGGCGTGAAGGCTGAGGCTGAGCTTGCGCGCCGCCGCTGAACTGGTTGCCGCCCTGCTGCGGTTGCTGGGGTTGGCCCCATCCGCCGGATTGCTGTCCTCCGGCCGGCGCGCCACTGTTTTGACGGCCGCCCAGCATTTGCATGGTGCCGCCAATGTTGACAACCACCTCGGTGGTGTAACGTTCCACGCCGGACTGGTCGGCCCATTTACGGGTTTGCAGCGAACCTTCAATGTAAACCTGAGAACCTTTGCGCAGGTATTCGCCAGCGACTTCGGCCAACTTGCCGAACAGCACGACGCGGTGCCATTCGGTTTTCTCTTTCTGCTCGCCGGTTTGCTTATCACGCCAGCTATCGGACGTGGCCAGTGTGATGTTGGCGACTGCACCACCATTCGGCATGTAGCGAACTTCCGGGTCCTGCCCCAGATTTCCGACAAGAATCACTTTATTAACGCCTCTGCTGGCCATGCTCGTCTCTCCTGATGAATCAATTTATATAGAGTATAAACGATCGATTTTAGCATGATAAAAGTATCTATCATACCTGCGAGACTGAATCAAAAATGAATGTAAGGATTGCAACGATTGCGCTTGATACTGGATATCCATTCAGCTTTTTTTGTGCCATACTTGCACGTTTCGAACCGGTTGTCTCCGTCAGCGAGATGATGCAAAACTGTATTTATTCCGGGAAGTGTGTGAATGGATAATATCGAAGTTCGTGGTGCCCGTACTCATAATCTCAAGAATATCAATCTGATAATCCCACGCGACAAGCTGATAGTGATCACGGGATTATCCGGTTCAGGTAAATCATCATTGGCATTTGACACCTTATATGCCGAAGGTCAACGGCGTTACGTTGAATCGCTCTCTGCCTACGCGCGCCAGTTTTTGTCGCTGATGGAGAAGCCGGACGTCGATCACATCGAAGGGTTGTCGCCCGCTATTTCCATTGAGCAGAAATCGACCTCTCACAACCCGCGTTCCACCGTCGGCACGATCACCGAAATTCATGATTACCTGCGTTTGCTGTTTGCCCGCATCGGCGAGCCTCGTTGCCCGGAACATGACGTTCCGCTGGATGCCCAGACGGTCAGCCAGATGGTGGATAACGTGCTGTCGCAGCCGGAAGGCAAGCGGCTGATGCTGTTGGCGCCGATTGTGAAAGATCGTAAGGGCGAGCACAGCAAGACGCTGGAAAACCTGGCGACGCAGGGGTACATCCGCGCGCGCATCGACGGCGAAGTGTGCGATCTTTCCGATCCGCCCAAGCTGGAATTGCAGAAAAAACACACCATTGAAGTGGTTGTCGACCGTTTCAAGGTGCGGGCCGACCTGGCGCAGCGGCTGGCGGAATCGTTTGAAACGGCGCTGGAATTGTCCGGCGGCAGTGCGGTGGTGGCCGATATGGATGACCCCACCGTGCCCGAATTGCTGTTTTCGGCGAATTTCGCCTGCCCGATATGCGGCTACAGTATGCACGAGCTGGAACCGCGCATGTTTTCGTTCAATAACCCGGCCGGCGCCTGCCCGAGCTGCGACGGGCTTGGGGTCCAGCAGTTTTTCGATCCGGCCCGGGTGGTGCAGAACGGGGAGCTGTCTCTGGCCGGCGGCGCCATTCGCGGTTGGGATCGTCGTAACTTCTACTATTTCCAGATGCTGCGCTCGCTCGCGGATCACTACAAGTTTGATGTCGACGCGCCGTTCGATAGTCTGAACGAATCCGTGCAGAAACTGATTCTGTATGGTTCAGGCAAGGAAAACATCGAATTTAAATATATTAACGATCGGGGTGATACCTCGGTGCGCCGCCACCCGTTTGAAGGGGTGCTGCATAACATGGAGCGCCGTTACAAAGAGACGGAATCCAGTGCGGTGCGTGAAGAACTGGCGAAATTTATCAGCAATCGTCCCTGCGCCAGCTGCGGCGGCACGCGTTTGCGTGAAGACGCGCGTCACGTGTTTGTCGAACAGACCACGTTGCCGGAGATTTCCGATATGAGCATCGGCCACGCGATGGGTTTCTTTCAGAATATGAAACTCAGTGGTCAGCGGGCCAAAATTGCCGAGAAAGTATTGAAGGAAATAGGCGATCGGCTGAAGTTTCTGGTCAACGTCGGGTTGAATTATCTGTCGCTGTCGCGTTCGGCGGAAACGCTGTCCGGCGGCGAAGCGCAGCGTATTCGTCTGGCAAGCCAGATTGGGGCCGGGCTGGTCGGGGTGATGTACGTGCTGGACGAACCCTCTATCGGTTTGCATCAGCGTGACAACGAACGCCTGTTGGAAACGCTAATTCATCTGCGCAATCTGGGTAACACCGTGATAGTGGTGGAGCATGATGAAGATGCGATTCGTGCCGCCGACCACGTGATTGATATCGGCCCCGGCGCGGGCGTACACGGCGGCCAGGTGGTCGCCGAAGGGACGATGGCGCAGATTATGGCGGTGCCGGAATCGCTGACCGGGCAGTTCCTCAGCGGAAAACGCAAGATTGACGTGCCTGAACATCGCGTGCCGGCCGATCCGACCAAAGTGCTGAAGCTGATTGGCGCGAAGGGCAACAACCTGAAAGACGTAACGTTGACGCTACCGGTAGGGCTATTTACCTGTATCACCGGCGTCTCCGGGTCGGGTAAATCCACGCTGATTAACGACACCTTATTTCCGCTGGCGCAGCGCCAGCTTAACGGCGCTACGCTGGCCGAACCGGCCGCCTATCGCGAGATCCAGGGCCTGGAGCATTTCGATAAGGTGATCGACATCGACCAAAGCCCGATTGGCCGCACGCCGCGTTCCAACCCGGCGACCTATACCGGTATTTTTACGCCGATTCGCGAACTGTTTGCCGGCGTGCCGGAATCCCGTACCCGCGGTTATAACCCCGGTCGTTTCAGCTTTAACGTGCGCGGCGGGCGCTGTGAAGCCTGTCAGGGGGATGGGGTGCTTAAAGTCGAAATGCACTTCCTGCCGGATATTTATGTGCCGTGCGATCAGTGCAAGGGTAAACGCTATAACCGTGAAACGCTGGAAATCAAATATAAAGGCAAGAGCATTCATGAAGTGCTGGATATGACCATCGAAGAAGCCCGCGAATTCTTTGATGCGATCCCGGCGTTGGCGCGCAAGCTGCAAACTCTGATCGATGTCGGCCTGTCCTATATTCGTCTGGGGCAATCGGCGACTACGTTGTCCGGCGGCGAAGCGCAGCGCGTGAAGCTGGCGCGCGAGCTGTCGAAACGGGGCACCGGGCAGACGCTGTATATTCTGGATGAGCCCACCACCGGTTTGCACTTTGCCGATATTCAGCAGTTGCTGGCGGTTTTGCACCAGCTACGCGATCAGGGCAATACCATTGTGGTCATCGAACATAATCTGGATGTGATTAAAACGGCGGACTGGATTGTCGACCTGGGGCCGGAGGGCGGTAGCGGCGGCGGTGAAATTCTGGTATCCGGTACGCCGGAAACGGTCGCCGAATGTAAACAGTCGCATACGGCGCGTTTCCTGAAGCCGATGCTGGCGCGTAAACCCGCGTAACGTTCAGCCGGAAACTGGGGGAACTATGTGGATACAGCGTGAAATTCGCCTGAAACCTAAAACCAGGGGCTTTCATCTGATTACCGGTGAAGTGCTCGCGCAGGTCAGCGAGATACGGCAGATCAACGTCGGTCTGATGCATGTTTTTATCAAACATACCTCGGCGTCCCTGACGATGAATGAGAATTCCGATCCTGACGTCCGGCAGGATTTTGAGCGTTTTTTTAATCGTCTGGTGCCGGAAAATGAGCCGTATTATTGTCATGTTGATGAAGGCAGCGACGATATGCCCGCCCATCTGAAAGGCAGTTTGTTAGGGAGTAGCCTGATGCTTCCGATCGGCAACGGACGGCTGAACGTGGGCATCTGGCAGGGCATTTACCTATGCGAGCACCGTAACCACGGCGGCAGCCGTACGCTGGTTGTGACGCTCCAGGGGGAGTAATGGCATTGGCCGGAAATATTTGCGGCGTACCAGGGTTTTCTTCTCGATTATCGTGGTGCGTCGGCCCGGCTTTCCTCCCATTTATTCTTTCTCCGCCAACAAAATTATTCTTTTTTTGACTAAAAGCTTATTACTTCGAACTGATTCGTTATATTTATGGCGATAAACCAGTTAATGATTTGTTTTGAATATTTTAACGATCAAACAGTAAAGATATACCAGGTCAGGCCGATAGAAACAGGTAGCACAGTGAGCGTGACTGTAGCGGATGGATTCAAAGAAGAATCATGATATCTGACAGGCATTTTTGACCGGATATTCCTTAATCGGTTTCTTACATGGAAACCTGAGTTAAGTCGTTTTCTTCAGACTGTGAGTACTGTTTTTTTGAGTCTCAGCGGTAGTGATTTTGTCAGAGTTACTGTTTTTGCATTTCTTTATGTTATTCATAGCGATCGCTCTCCTTTTTATGACTGCCCATCTTGTTGACATCCCTCACGTGCCGTCTTTTGAAATCTTTTATTTTTTATGTTGTTAAGGGAGATGGTATGCGTTTATCTGACTGGAAAATCGGCACACGTTTGGTGGCCTGGTTTATCCTTCTCGTTATTATGATTTGTTTTGTCAGCCTGCTCGCTATTTCGAGACTATCTGGCTTTTATGATAATGCGCGAGACATCGTTGAAGATATCTATCCACAGACCGTGGACTCAAATCGATTGATTGATAATGTTAATGCCGGGGTATTGGCATATCAGAAGTTATTGGTTGTTAAAGGCGAAGATAAAATCAAAGCGGTACATGATGAGATCACCAATGTCTCCGCTGACATTGTCGAGTTAATGAATAAAATAGAAACCACGGCGACCGATCCAGAATCCCGGCGAATCATGGATGAGATTAAACAGTATCGGGCTGATTTTAAAAATTCGGGGCAAAAAATCATCGATTTGGTTGCCGCAGGCGATCAGGATGCGGCGATTGATGAATTTAATACCAATACGGATAAGGCTCAGGGGAAATACCGGATCGCTATCACGAAACTTATCGATCATCAGGATAACGCCATGGCAACCACGATTAACCAAATGGCGCAAACCTATAGTTTTAGCCGTTGGTTGCTGCTGGGAATTCTATTCGGCTGTATCGTATTCGGCAGCATGATTGCGGTCGTCATGACGCGCAGCATAACGTTGCCGATTAATCAGGCGCTGCTGGTGGCCAATCGCGTCGCGAAAGGCGATCTGACGTCAAAAGTCGACGTGCAGGGTAAAGATGAAAGCAGCCAACTGCTGCAGGCGCTGGAGCATATGAATACCAACCTGCGGGAGATCGTCAGCCAGGTGCGTGAAGGGGCGGAATCCATTACCACCGCCTCTTCCCAGATCGCAGCGGGCAACCAGGATCTATCGGCGCGTACGGAAGAGCAGGCCAGCTCGCTGGAGCAAACAGCTTCCTCTATGGAAGAGTTGACGTCGACCATTAAAAACACGGCCGACAATACCCACCAGGCCACGGGAATTGCCAATCGGGCATCGGATTCAGCGCAGCGCAGCAGCGCGGTGATGACTTCCGTGACGCAAAAGATGCGCGGAATTCAGGACTCTTCCCAGCGGATGGCGGAAATTATTGGCGTGATCGATGGCATCGCCTTTCAGACCAATATTCTGGCGTTAAATGCGGCTGTTGAAGCGGCGCGCGCCGGCGAGCAAGGACGCGGATTTGCCGTGGTGGCCGGGGAGGTTCGTTCTCTGGCGCAGCGCAGTGCGACGGCGGCAAAAGAAATTAAAGATCTGATTGATGATTCCGTCGGGAAAATCCATGAAGGGATGCAGCTAGTGGATAACGCGGAAGAGAATATCAGTGACCTGACGACACATGTCCTGGATGTGAACGCCATCATCAGCGAAATCGCGCAAGCCAGCAATGAACAAAGCGACGGCATCAATCAGATTAATATTGCCGTCGGGCAAATTGACAGCACTACCCAGCAAAACGCCGCTTTGGTTGAAGAGTCGGCTTCGGCGGCGCTTTCGTTGCAGTCTCAGGCCAGCATACTGGCGGAGTCGGTGCGTACGTTTAAGTTGGGGGAGACCTCCGCGTTTTCCCGTTCCGCCAACACGGCGATCCCCACGCAGGCCGCAGCGTTGCCTGCAGCCGGGGCGTTAGCTTCGACAACGGGTAAAACATCAGGTAATTCACAGGACTGGACATCGTTCTGAGTTTGACCGAAGCCGTTTTCTTGCGAAGAATGACTTCGTTTTGCTGAGAAAATTTTTCCGCTTTTAAACAACAAGCGCCGCCTAAAAAGGCGGCGCTTTGCTATCTACTGCCTGTGCGACAGCTCAGAAAAGGGGTCGCGCGTGACTATCACAGACTCGCCAGTTCACTGCCGCACAGGCAGCTAACGACCACTGTGGTCATCGGATAGCTGAATCCATTCACCGCCGTTTTGTCAGCGAAAAAAGGCCATTATTTGAATTTCGTCACACTTTTTGTGTGGGGATAATCAATTCCATTGCCTTTTTTCTTTTTCAGAACGAACATTGTTACCGGTAACAATGTTCGTTCTGACCAATCTGACAGGAGAGCCGGACGTAAGCCGGCGTGTAATAACAATGAGTAGTGAACAGAAAAAAGCGCACCATGTTTTTATTTTGATGGGCGTGTCCGGTAGCGGTAAATCTGTCGTGGCCAGCACCATTGCCGCCCAGTTGGGGACGGCCTGTCTTGATGGCGATTTTTTGCACCCGCGTTCTAATATCAGCAAAATGTCCGCCGGGCATTCGCTCAATGATGAGGATCGCGCACCCTGGCTTCGGGCATTAAATGACGCCATTTTCGCGATGCAGCGTACTAACGAAATCTCCCTATTGGTCTGTTCGGCGTTAAAACAGGATTACCGCGATAAACTGCGTAAAGGTAATCAGCACGTATCGTTTATCTATCTGAAAGGCAGCTTTGAGGTGATCGAGCAACGTTTGAAAGCCCGTAAGGGACACTTTTTCAAACCTCAGATGCTGGTTTCCCAATTTGAAACGCTACAGGAGCCGGGTGAGCAGGAGACGGATGTGTATTCCGTTGATATCAACCAGCCTCTGGACGCTGTCGTGGCTGACGCGGTGAAAATCATTCAGCGGGTCAGGGATCAGGGATGATGAGTACGCTGACATTAGTGTTGACTGCGGTTGGTTCGGTGTTGCTACTGCTGTTTCTGGTGATGAAAGTACGGATGCATGCCTTTGTCGCTTTGCTTTTGGTTTCGGTGGGAACGGGGCTGTTTTCCGGTATGCCGCTGACGGATATCGCCGGCACGATGGAGAAAGGCATGGGCGGCACGCTCGGTTTTCTCGCTGTCGTGGTGGCGCTGGGCTCCATGTTTGGCCGTATTCTGCATGAGACCGGCGCGCTCGATCAGATCGCCAGGCGTATGGTCGGCTGGTTTGGCGAAAGCCGGGCCTATCTGGCGCTGGGGGTCGTCGGTTTGGTATGCGCGCTGCCGCTATTCTTTGAAGTTGCCGTTATGCTGCTGATTGGTATGGTTTTTGCCGTCGCTCGTCGTACCGACGGTAACCTGGTGAAGCTGCTTATTCCGCTGTTTGCCGGGGTAGCCTCCGCGGCGGCCTTTTTACTCCCCGGCCCGACGCCAATGCTGCTGGCGTCGCAAATGCATGTCGATTTCGGCTGGATGATCGCTATCGGCCTTGCCGCGGCTATTCCGGCGATGCTGGTGGCCGGGCCATTGTTTGGCCGTTTCATTAGTCAGTATGTTACGATCCCGATTCCTCAGAGTGAAATGGACGAGCCGAAACTGGACGGCGACGTAATGCCGTCATTTGGTTTTAGCGTCTCGTTGGTGCTGTTTCCTTTGGTGCTGGTGGGGATGAAAACCATTGGCACGATGTTTGTGCAACAAAATTCCGCGCTTTATGACTGGATGGAGCTGATTGGTCACCCGTTTATTTCCATTTTACTGGCCTGCCTGCTGGCAATCTACGGACTTGCCTGGCGTCAGGGAATGAGTAAAGCGCGAGTGATGGAGATCTGTTCCGCCGCGTTGCAACCCGCAGGGATCATTCTGCTGGTGACCGGAGCCGGTGGCGTATTCAAACAGGTATTGGTCGATTCCGGCGTCGGTCCGGCATTGGGCAATGCGCTAATCGATACCGGTTTGCCCATCCCCCTGGCTTGCTTCGTTCTGTCCGCGGCCATTCGTATTATTCAGGGATCGGCGACCGTCGCCTGCCTGACCACCGTCGGCCTGATTATGCCGGTAGTTGAAGTTTTATCCTTCAGCAATGCGCAGATAGCCGCGTTGGCGGTTTGCATCGGCGGCGGCGCGATTGTGCTTAGCCATGTGAATGATGCCGGCTTCTGGCTGTTTGGCAAACTGACCGGCGCCACCGAAATGCAAACGTTAAAGACATGGACGGTAATGGAAACCATTCTGGGGACTACCGGCGCGCTAGTGGGTATGGCCGCCTTTGCCCTGTGCCGGATTTAATGGGGCCAAGTATTTTAATTATATGATTTAAAAACAAAAGTATTCAATGTTGTGCGGCGTATGTCGTGTAAGGAATGTATATTATGAATCCCAGCGTGTCTCGTATTACTCAGCGTATTATTGAACGTTCCCGCAAAACACGTAATCGCTATCTTGAACGTATCAATGCGGCCTGTAGCCAGACGGTGCATCGTTCTCAACTGGCATGCGGCAACCTGGCGCACGGTTTTGCTGCCTGCCAGCCGGATGATAAATCCGCGTTGATGAATATGCTGCATAACGATATTGCGATTGTTACGTCGTATAACGATATGCTGTCGGCTCACCAGCCTTATGAAACGTACCCGCAGCAGTTGAAAGAGGCGCTGCATCGGGTTGGCGCGGTCGGGCAGGTCGCCGCCGGCGTACCGGCAATGTGCGATGGTGTGACCCAGGGACAGGACGGTATGGATCTGTCGCTGATGAGCCGTGAGGTGATCGCCATGTCGGCCGCGGTGGGGCTATCGCACAATATGTTCGATGGCGCCCTGTATCTGGGGATCTGCGATAAAATTGTTCCCGGTCTGGTGATGGCCGCGCTGTCGTTTGGTCACCTGCCGGCGATTTTTGTTCCCGCCGGGCCGATGCCGAGCGGTTTGCCGAATAAAGAGAAGATGCGCATTCGTCAACTGTATGCGGAAGGCAAGCTGGATCGCCACGCCTTGCTGGAGTCGGAATCTGCCTCCTATCATAGCGCCGGCACCTGTACGTTTTACGGCACCGCCAATTCGAATCAGATGGTGGTGGAGGTCATGGGGCTGCATTTGCCCGGCGCGTCCTTCGTTCCGCCCGGTACCCCGCTGCGCGATGCGTTGACGGATGCGGCCGCCAGCCAGATTACCCGCCTGACGCAGAATTCGGACAACTTCATGCCGATCGGCAAACTTATCGACGAGAAAGTCGTGGTCAACGGTATCGTGGCGCTGCTAGCGACCGGCGGATCCACCAACCACACCATGCATCTGGTTGCTATGGCGCGTGCCGCGGGCATCATCATTAACTGGGATGATTTTTCCGATCTGTCTGATATCGTGCCGCAGTTATGCCGAATCTACCCTAACGGACCCGCCGATATTAACTACTTCCAGGCCGCGGGCGGCGTTGCGATTTTGATGCGCGAGATGCTGAAAGGCGGATTGCTGCATGAAGACGTCAATACCGTCGCCGGATATGGCCTGAGCCGCTACACGCAGGAGCCTTGGTTGGATAACGGTCAGCTGGCCTGGCGCGCGGGGCCGGAGGCATCACTGGATGACAGCGTGATCGCCAGTATTGAAAAACCGTTTGCTCACCATGGCGGCACCAAGGTGCTGACGGGTAATCTGGGCCGGGCGGTGATGAAAACCTCCGCAGTGCCGGTGGAAAATCAAATCATCGAAGCGCCAGCGGTTATTTTTCATAGCCAGCACGATGTGGGACCGGCATTCGAAGCCGGAAAGCTGGATCGGGATTGCGTGATCGTGGTGCGCTATCAAGGGCCTTGCGCCATTGGTATGCCGGAGTTGCATAAACTGATGCCGCCGCTGGGGGTGCTGTTGGACCGCGGTTATAAAGTGGCGCTGGTGACCGACGGCCGCCTGTCGGGCGCCTCAGGCAAAGTGCCGTCAGCCATCCATGTCACGCCGGAAGCCTATACCGGCGGTGTTCTGGGCAAACTGCGCGATGGCGATATTGTTCGCGTCAATGGTCAGACGGGGGAGCTGAGCGTACTGGTTGATGATGCGGAATTGGCTGCCCGCACGGTGGAACAGCCGGACCTTTCCGCCCAGCATATCGGTTGTGGCCGGGAGCTGTTTGGCGCCTTGCGGGAACAGCTATCGGGCGCCGAGCAAGGGGCCACCTGTATTCGATTCGATTAGCCTTGCTGCCCGGTCTGGCCGGTAAACTCAAGCGCCGCCGGTGGGCGGCGCTTGATATTGATATCACCGGTTGGATTTACTGAATGGCGGCGAAAGCGGCGGCAACGCGCTGGACATTGCCGTGATTCAGGCCGGCCATGCACATGCGGCCGCTGGCAATCAGATAAACGCCAAACTCTTCGCGCAGACGATCGACCTGTTCCGCACTGAAGCCGGTATAGCTGAACATGCCGCGCTGGGTCAGCAGGTAATCAAAGTTGCGTGCCGGCAGCGCCTCTTTCAGCGCGGCAACCAGCGTTTGGCGCATTTCCAGAATACGCGTGCGCATCTCTTCCACTTCAGCGCGCCAGTTGCTATTCAGCTCGGCGTCATTGAGCACTTTAGACACAATCTGAGCACCGAAATTCGGCGGCGAGGAGTAGTTGCGGCGAACGGTCGCCTTCAACTGGCCCAGCACGCGCAGTGCGATCTCGGCATCTTCACAGACCACGGAAAGCCCACCCACGCGCTCGCTGTACAGCGAGAAGATTTTAGAGAATGAGTTCGCGATCAATGCCGGAATGCCAGCGCCGGCCACCGCGCGAATGGGGTAGGCATCTTCCTCGATTCCAGCGCCGAAGCCCTGATAGGCGATGTCCATAAACGGGATCAGTTCACGGCTGATCAGCACCTCGATAACGCGATCCCACTGTTCGTTCGTCAGATCGGAACCCGTCGGATTATGGCAGCAAGGGTGCAGCAGCACGATGCTTTGCGCCGGCAGTTGTTGCAGCACGGACAGCATAGCGTCAAATTTCACGCCCAGGCTGTCGGCGTCAAAATAGGGGTAGGTATGTACCTTGAAGCCGGCGCCGGAGAATATCGCGATGTGGTTTTCCCAGGTGGGATCGCTGACCCACACTTCTGAATCAGGGAAGTAGCGTTTCAGAAAATCCGCGCCGACTTTCAGCGCGCCTGAACCGCCCAGCGTCTGGATGGTGGCAATGCGGCTGGCGGCTATCGCCGGGTGGTTTTTGCCAAACAGCAGATGTTGAATCGCGGTGCGGTAAGGCTGCAACCCTTCCATCGGCAGGTAGGAGGTCGCGCTTTTTGGCAACTGCTCCAGATAGGTTTCCGCAGCGCTGACGGCACGGAGCTGGGGAATAATATTCTGTTCGTTGTAGTACAGACCGATACTCAGATTGACCTTGTCCGAACGTGGATCCTGCTTAAATTTTTCCATCAATGACAGAATAGGATCCCCGGCATAGGCATCAACTTTTTGAAACACGGCGTAACTCTCCTGAATATAGTATAGGGGTATCGGGTAATGTGACGGTTATGGTGCGGACTGGTCAAACCGCGTAGCGGCCGGGGCGATGATTCATCGCAATAATCAGGTTCAGAATGGTCGCGCCCAGTATCGAGGCAATCAGCATAGGTATGCTTACCACGAACAGGGAAGCCAGTACAATCACAATATCCACCCCCATCTGGAATTTCCCGGCGCGGATCCCATATTTATCTTGCAGGTAGAGCGCCAGAATGTTCACGCCGCCCAGGCTGGCCTTGTGGCGGAACAGCACGATAAATCCCAGCCCCATAATAATGCTGCCAAATAAGGTGGCGTAAAATGGGTTCAGTTTATCCATATGAATAAACAGCGGATGAAGGTCGGAAAACAGGGAAACCAAGGCCACGGCACAGAACGTTTTGATGGTGAATCGCCAGCCCATACGGCGAATGGCCAGATAGTAGAATGGCAGATTCAGCAGGAAAAACGCCGTACCGAAGGAGATGTGCGTCAGATAATGCAGCAGAAAAGCCATTCCCGCCGTACCGCCGGTCAGCGCCCCGGACTGACGTAACAGCACAACGCCGAAAGAGACCATCAGCGTACCAATCAGGATGGCCAGAACGTCTTCCAGCAGCGTGTGCGATAATTTGTCTGTAGTAATAACGTTATCCATGATGGCGGCTCAATACTTAGTCAGTGAAGTATAAAATCAGTCAATACAGTGGAATTAAGCAAGAATCACACCATATAACGTGTTGATATCGCTGGCTACAGACAGAGATAAGAGTAACTTATTGAATTATAAGAATGAAACTAATGCATTAATATTGCATTATTTGGCTTGTATTTGCTTGATGTGTGCATTTTTTATTGATTGATGCGTGAATTAGCCAGTTTTTGCACCAATAAGAAGCGGGTTGCCCCGATTTAGGGCAACGGCGGCAGTTCGGGCGTCATCAAGCCATTCTCTTTGAGACGATTGAGCACCACCGAGGTTTTCAGATGCGCCACGCTTTTATTCTGCGACAGAATCTGGCTGATCAAGGCGCTTAATCCCGGCAGGTCGGCTACCGCCACCTTCAACAGATAGTCGGCGTCGCCGGTGGTTTTATAGGCGTCGATAATGGCGTCAACTTCCCCCAGCATCTGGTGGAAACTTTCAACATATTCGCTGGTGTGGTTAATCAGCCGCACCTCAATCAGCCCCAGACACTCCAGGCCAACGGCATTGGGCGAGAGGCGGGCGTGATAGCCAAGAATGAGTTGAGCCTGCTCCAACGCAATGCGGCGACGGGAGCATTGGGAGGCGGAAAGCCCGACCAGTTCACTTAATTCCTGATTAGTCAGACGCGCGTTGGACTGTAATAGCGTCAGGATTTTCAGATCGAAGTCATCAATGGTGTACATAGTTCTCTCTAAACGGCGCTAAATGGTCAAGATCACAGACTAGCAGCTTTTTTTCGGCGGTCAGCCCGTCGCGAGCATAAAAATAGTTATCGGAAAAGAACAGGAGCCACTGTGGGCGGTTCCTGTTGTCCGTCGATTATTCGTCAACATATTCCAGCCGGGTGCGCTGCGTTAAACGTGTGATTAATTCATAGGCGCTGATGCCGGTATGTGCGGCGATCTTCTCAACCGGCAGCACGTCGCCCCACAGGATCGCCCGATCGCCCACCTGGTCCCGTGCCTCAGGGCCGAGATCGACCGTAATCATATCCATCGACACGCGTCCGGCCAGCGGCACTTCACGGCCGTTTATCCATACCGGCGTGCCGGCGGGGGCGCTGCGCGGATAGCCGTCGCCGTAGCCGATAGCGACGACGCCCAGCCGGGTATCGCGCTCGCTGGTCCAGATGCTGCCGTAGCCGACGGGTTGCCCCGCCTTATGCTCACGCACCGCAATCAGGTGGGAGGTAAAGGTCATGGCCGGTTGTAGACCGAAATCGGCGGCGTATTCGCTATCCGTCGGCGACACGCCGTATAGAACGATACCCGGACGAATCTGATCGCGATGCGCCTGCGGCCACAGCAGAATACCGCCCGACGCCGCAATGGACTGGGCGCCGGGTTTGCCTTGCGTGAACGCATCGAAACAGGCCAATTGGCGTTCGGTGGTGTCGACTTGAGGTTCGTCCGCGCGGCAAAAATGACTCATCACATTCACCGGCTGCACCACATTGTGGCATTGCGTCAGCCGCTGGTAGAAGGCTTCGGCGTGTTCCGGCAACACGCCGAGACGGTGCATGCCGGTGTCGAGCTTCATCCAAACGCGGATTGGATGCGGCAGATCGGCCTGCTCCAGCACCGCGAGTTGTTCTATGCTGTGAACGGCCGTTTCCAGATGATGTTCAGCCAATAGCGGAAGGTCATCGGCGGAAAAAAAACCTTCCAGCAGCAGGATGGGTTTAGTGATGCCGGCCGCACGCAGCTGCAACGCTTCGGTAAGCCGGGCGACGCCGTAGCAGTCGGCGTGGCAAAAGGTGTGAGCAGATTCAATGAGTCCGTGGCCGTAGGCATTCGCTTTTACAACAGCAACCAGGCGGCACTGTGGGGCCAGTTCGCGGATCCGTTGCAAATTGTGACGCAAAGCGCGGCGATTAATGACGGCGGTTGCCGTTTTCATTCTGTGTCCTTAGCGCATGATACCCTTTATCTTTCAAGTCACCGGGCGTGTCGCCTGCCGGCATCTTGAAATGTGCGGGGCATCTATCATCGTGCATTATTCATCATCGTATTGTGGTCCGGCGTAATTATCAAAGCGCGACCACTGCCCGTTAAAGGTCAGCCGAACGGTACCGATAGGACCGTTACGCTGCTTGCCTAAAATAATTTCAGCTATGCCTTTCATGTCGCTGTTTTCATGATAAACCTCATCACGGTAGATAAACATAATCAGGTCGGCATCCTGTTCGATGGAACCGGATTCGCGCAGGTCGGAGTTAACCGGCCGTTTATCTGCGCGCTGTTCCAGACTGCGGTTAAGCTGGGACAACGCCACGACAGGGACTTGCAATTCTTTTGCCAATGCTTTGAGCGAGCGGGATATTTCGGCAATTTCCAGCGTACGATTATCGGACAGCGACGGCACGCGCATCAATTGCAGGTAGTCGATCATGATCAGACTCAGACCATCGTGCTCACGAAATACCCGGCGGGCGCGGGATCGAACCTCGGTGGGCGTCAGCCCGGAGGAGTCATCGATATACATGTTGCGTTTTTCCAGCAGGATCCCCATGGTGCTGGAAATACGCGCCCAGTCTTCATCATCCAACTGGCCGGTACGAATACGGGTTTGATCCACGCGCGACAGCGACGCCAGCATACGCATCATGATCTGATTGCCGGGCATTTCCAGGCTGAAGATCAGCACCGGTTTATCCTGCATCATGGCGGCGTTTTCGCACAGGTTCATGGCGAAAGTGGTTTTACCCATTGAGGGCCGCGCCGCCACAATGATCAGATCCGATTTTTGCAGGCCGGCGGTTTTCTTATCCAGATCCTGATAGCCGGTCGATACCCCGGTAACGCCGTCGTGCGGTTTTTGATAAAGCTGTTCGATACGGGAAACGGTATCTTCCAGAATACGATCGATACTTTTCGGGCCTTCGTCTTTGCTGGCGCGGTTTTCGGCGATCTGGAAAACGCGGGATTCAGCCAGATCGAGCAGATCTTCACTGCTGCGCCCCTGCGGATCGTAACCCGCATCGGCGATTTCGTTGGCGACGGAGATCATTTCGCGCACCACGGCGCGTTCCCGCACGATATCGGCATAGGCGCCGATATTGGCGGCGCTGGGGGTATTTTTAGCCAGTTCGGCCAGATAGGCGAAGCCGCCCGCCGACTCTAGGGAACCTTGCTGTTCAAGCGATTCGGACAGGGTGATCAGGTCGATCGGCCTGCTCATTTCCAGCAGACGTTGCATCTCGGTGAAAATAAGACGGTGGGCCCGATTGTAGAAATCATTGGCGACAACGCGCTCGGCAACGTTGTCCCAGCGTTCATTATCCAGCATCAGGCCACCCAATACCGACTGTTCCGCTTCCAGCGAATGTGGCGGAAGTTTTAAACCTTCCATTTGGCGATCGCGGGGTTCGTTCGATTTATTGGTTGGTCTTTTTTCTGCCATGAAACGAGTTCTTTACCGGTTGATTTACGATTAAGGAAGGGGGCATTGTATATCTGAATGCAACGAATACGCACTATATACGCACCATATATGCACTACCATACCCACATGATGATATTAAAGATGGTTCATATGAGGAAATAAATGATATGGCAAAACGTATTCAGTTCAACAGCCACGGCGGTCCGGATGTTTTGCAATACGTCGATTTTATCCCGACCGATCCCGCCGCGGGCGAGGTTCAGATAGAGAATCGCGCAGTCGGCGTTAATTTCATCGATACCTATATCCGCAGCGGATTGTATCCGGTTCCGGGTTTGCCTTCCGGGTTAGGTACGGAAGCGGCCGGCGTGGTGACCAAAGTCGGCTCTGGCGCCGGGGTGATTAAGGTCGGCGATCGGGTGGTTTACGCTCAGTCGGGGTTGGGAGCCTACAGCGATATACATAACGTAGCGGAAGAGAGAGTCGCCATCCTGCCGAATGCCATTAGCTTTGAGCAGGCGGCGGCGTCTTTCCTGAAAGGGCTGACGGTGCACTATCTGCTGCGTCAGGTTTATGAAATCAAACCGAACGAAACCTTTTTGTTCCACGCCGCCGCGGGCGGAGTCGGGCTGATTGCCTGCCAGTGGGCGAAGGCGTTGGGCGCTAAACTGATTGGCACCGTTGGCTCTGATGAAAAAGCGCAGCGGGCAAAGCAGGCGGGCGCCTGGGAAACGATTAATTACCGCACGGAAAACATCGCCGGGCGGGTGGCCGAACTGACCGGCGGCGAGAAGGTTGCCGTCGTTTATGACTCGGTGGGTAAAGATACCTGGGAAGCGTCGCTGGATAGCTTGAAACGTCGTGGGCTGATGGTTAGCTTTGGTAATGCGTCTGGGCCGATAACCGGCGTGAATCTGGGCATACTGAACCAGAAAGGGTCGCTGTATGTTACCCGTCCGTCGCTGCATGGCTATGTTACTACCCGGAAGGAACTGGAGCAGGCCAGCAATGCGCTGTTCTCCATGATTGCCAGCGGTGCGGTTACCGTTAACGTGCCGGACAGCCAGAAATTTGCGCTGGCGGATGCGCAGAGCGCGCATCAGGCATTGGAGAGCCGCCGCACCCAGGGATCCAGCCTGCTGATCCCCGGACGGTAATGTGCAATATACCCAATAGATTTCAAGATGCAGGAAGGCGGCAACTGAATGAATCCCCAGGAGCTTACTTAGGTAAGTGACTGGGGTGAGTGAGGGAAGCCAACGCGCCTGCAACTTGAAAGATGACGGGTATAAAGCAAAAGGCCTCCAACCGGAGGCCCTTGCCGTGACGCTTATTTCATCAAGCTGCATGTAGGGTACAGCGGATATCGCATGGGGCGCCATTGTGCCGAGCGGCGATTATTTTATTTCCCAGACGATGATGAAATCTGTTTGCCTTGTTGTGTTGAACCGCCCGTTTTGCAGGCTATGATGATCTACACGCTATCTTTGCAAGGCAGATAAAAACGTGGCGTCATCCTAGCAGCCACGATGGTGAAAAAATATCTGCTGGCGCACAATTTTGCATTCTGCCTTGCAATTTTTGACGTCTCGCCCGATTGTTACCTGTAACGGCTCGTCATCCATTCTTTTGGGCTCACAATAACTGCTCAACATCTGTCTGATAAGGCTGATGTAACAACACCGGCGTGCTCTGGACGCTATTCGGTCACCGGTTTGAGATTACTGCCGGACAGGGCGCAGATGGGTAAGTTCAGTTGCAGAGCCGATGCCTGGATATGGTCAGCCCGCACCGCCGTTTTTTTTCAGATAGCAGAGAAGAACGGCAAAACAAAAACGGCTGGCGGGTTTGCGGTGAGCATTGATAAGAGCCAGATCATGTTCGCTGAAATATGCCATTCGGGTCAGCGTTAATTCATCGTCAGCTAATGCCAGTAATAATTCTCTTACCGACAGTGAAAGAATCTTCCCCCTTGTTATAATAATTTTCCTCGTTAATTATTCGGCATGATATTTTTAATGGTAATGGTTATCGTGTAAAGGTACACTCTGTATAATAAATAGATTCCCATGTCCAAACTGATACTTTTTGCAACCTTTGCAGAACTAGCATTGTTTCACGCGCTTGCAGCATATTCTTATTCAAACAACTTTCTCAAATTAATACTCTACAATTCCCCCTCCACGCCCCCCGCAAAAAAATATCATTTCAAATAATATAAAAAAAAGGAATAAAATTATTTAAACTGAGTTTAATGCACCACAAAAATAAATACCTATAACTTAAATGTGGTGTTACAAATAATTATGTCATTACCGCAATGACATTTGAGACTTAGTAACAAACAATCTTAGATAGGGATGTCATATGCTATTTAGGTTCAGATGGTGTTTATAACCTCACAATCACCGGCGAAGTCTTTCAGGGGCATATAGTGAAGGGACTAAAGAAACAGCGTGATCAAAGCGTTATTTCTGAATACATTCAGGAAGGCCGCAAACTGGCAGAGTTGGCGGCAAGTGGCGTTATTACAGTTGAGAACGCGTTAAATAACCGGCAGCAAAGCATACTCAAACAGACTGAGGAGTGAGACCATGCAAACCGGTCTGTTATTCACCTACTGCAGCACTATTTTTATAGCTTCGATGATTCCAGGCCCTTCTATGATGCTGGCTATGTGTGTAGGTCAGAAAAGAAATGGCTTTATGCTGGGAAACGTGGCCGCGTTAGGTAACGTTACAGCATCCGTGATTCAGGCTCTGATTTCACTTGCGGTGATCTACACCATTGGCGATGTGAGTGAGAATTTGATGAAGGTAATTAAAATTGCCGGTGCAGTTTATATCATCTATATCGGTGTAAGACTTTTTATGGCTAATGGAATTGACGGTGGTGACGTTGGTGATCAAAAAAGCAGAGTTATTTCCACATTCACTCAAGGCTTTATTTTTGCCATTGCTAACCCAAAGGCTATTGTGTTTTTTGTAGCATTCTTCCCGTCTTTCATCGACGTCAAAATTTCGATACTTAGCCAAGCATTAGTTATTTTATTTCCTATTGCGGCAATTGCTTATGCGTGTTTTTTGAGTTATGTCCTGGCTGGCGGGCTTTTAAAGAAGATGTTTGCGAATAATGTCTATGTTAGCCGGTCTTTTGCTCTGGGTATCATATGCACCGGCGTTAGTATCTTTTTTCTGCGGTAGCACTGTCGGATAAGCACAGCCAGCTGCCTGACTGTGCTCTCCTAAGAACGGAGTGCGATTTTCACCGTACTCCGCTCAAACCTCTCAAAGGCATTTATTGTTACCCGGCAAGGCTTCTCATCACGCTGTTTTCACATATGGGCTTACCATGTTCCGTATATCTTGTGTGTCAGGTTAGCTGCCTACTGGAATGCGGAGGGCATATCGATCACGAGAAGATAGCCCCATAGTCTTCTAGCCACCCTCATTGCCTTTTGGCCACAGGGTGTTAACCACTTCCACTGCTTACCGGCCTGTCAGCGATAATAACGCACCGGTTTTTGCTGGAAATGACGCCACAGCCAAACAACCGCTACCGCCAGCAATAGCCAGGGTAGTACTTTTATCGCCATGACGAACAGCCCGCCAACCAGCATGAAAACAGCGGCGATAAACAGCGCGGCAAGAACGCCTAACAATGACACGCCGGTCACCATTAGCATGATAAAAAAACCGATAATGAAGAAAATTTCCAACATGGCGTGCTCCTGTGGTGGCTGAATCTGTTTTTTATGGCGCGACATCGACAGCCGTAGTGATTGCGAACCATGCTTGCCAATGTCCTAAGGTAATAACAAGAATCGTGCCAATGTGCATCGCTGATAACTGATTGATTTATCAGCGATGGGAAAAAGAGGGAACATGCAGGGTTGGTCAAAAAGACCAACTGTTGGCTTTTTTAAGCTGCGGAATGATTAACCAATGCCAGCGCCTGTTCTACCACGCGGGTATCCGCACCGGGTTTATTGGCGTTTTCGCTCAGGTAACGGCGCCACTGGCGTGCGCCGGGTATGCCCTGAAACAGGCCGAGCATATGGCGGGTAATATGGCCGAGCGATGCGCCAGCCGATAATTCACGTTCGATATAGGGATACATCGCTTCAACGACGGCGGCGAGATCCAGACTGGCCGCGGACGAATCAAACAGCTCGCGATCGACCTGCGCCAGAATACCGGGGTTTTGGTACGCCTCCCGCCCCATCATGACGCCATCCAGGTGTTGCAGATGGGTTTTGGCGTCCGCCAGCGTTTTCACGCCGCCGTTAATGGCGATAGTCAGCGCTGGAAAGTCGCGCTTGAGTTGATAAACGCGCGGATAATCCAGCGGCGGAATTTCACGGTTTTCTTTAGGGCTCAGCCCGGACAACCAGGCTTTACGGGCATGCACAATAAACGTGTCGCACCCGCCGCGCTCGGCGACGGTTTGGATAAATTCGCACAGAAATTCATAGCTGTCGCGATCGTCGATGCCAATACGGGTTTTCACCGTCACCGGAATAGTGACCCGATCTCTCATCGCCCTGACGCAGTCCGCCACCAGCGACGCTTCTCCCATCAGGCAGGCGCCAAACCGACCGTTCTGTACCCGATCGGACGGACAACCCACATTCAGGTTCACCTCGTCATAACCGCGCTGTTCGGCCAACTGCGCGCAACGCGCCAGCGCCGCGGGATCGCTGCCGCCCAGTTGCAGCGCCAGCGGGTGTTCTTCGTCGCTGTAGGCCAGATAGTCCCCTTTACCGTGAAGGATGGCGCCGGTAGTGACCATCTCGGTATACAGCAGCGTCTGGCGGGTTAACTGACGAAAAAAGTAACGGCAATGGCGATCTGTCCAGTCGAGCATCGGCGCAATGGAGAAGCGTTGGAGGCTGTGGTTACCTGAGTTTGTAGGCGTTGCCTTGTTTGTAGGGCTTTTTACTTCTGTCATATTATCGTGCATTTTTATCGGTTTCGTTATATTTTTGCATTCATGGGACACCATTGAGGACGCCACGTTTTGGTGTCCTGATATGCGGAGATGATAACGAAATGGCTTACTTTACGATTGCTAAAAGACCCCGTGCAGATGGGACGGTGAGATATCGCTGCACAGTGGGGGTGAAGGAGCAGGGTAAACACCTTTACAGAGAAAGTAAAACGTTTGGGAAATTAGCTTTGGCAAAAACATGGGGTACACGCCGTGTAGCTGAAATTGAAGAGCGTGGCGTCCCATCCGATTCTGATGCAAACCAAATAACAGTGCGGCAATTACTGATGAAGTACATCAACGATCCGGCTCTCGGCGGTAAAGCTGGTCGTACAAAGAATTATGTTCTCAACATGCTGGTGGACTGTGATATCGCAGAAATAAAACTGGCAGACCTATCCGTTAATGATGTGGTTGAGCATGGTCGCTTACGTGCTGGCGCGGGTGCTGGTCCGGCAACGGTTTCCCATGATTTGAGTTACCTATCATCAGTTTTGGCTGCTGCTAAACCGATATTTGATATCGATTACACTGCGAACCCTGTAACCGATGCGCGTGTAATACTGGTAAATATGGGGGTTGTGGGGAAGTCACAAAGACGAAGCCGCCGCCCTGTTGGTGATGAGTTGGCACGACTGGAAGAGGGGCTAAAGGTACGCCAGGATCATCGGGCGGCGATCATTCCATTTGTGGATATCCTGAATTTCTCTATCTTGTCGTGCATGCGTATTGGTGAGGTGTGTAGGATTAAGTGGTCTGATATCGACGAAAGGCAAAAGGCCGTTCTGGTTCGTGACAGGAAGGATCCGCGTAAAAAAGACGGTAATCACATGCTGGTTCCCTTGCTGGGGGAGGCGTGGGACATTGTGCAGCGCCAGCCGAAAAAATCAGAATTTATTTTCCCCTACTCGTCAAAATCAATAACAGCGGGTTTTCAACGAGTGCGGGCAGCTTTGGGTATTGAGGATTTACGGTATCACGATCTGAGACGGGAAGGGGCGAGCAGGCTTTTTGAGGCGGGATTTAGCATTGAGGAGGTTGCCCAGGTTACCGGGCATCGTTCGCTAAATGTGCTGTGGCAGGTTTATCGGGAGCTATACCCGAATAGTCTGCACCAGAGATTTGAAGACCTGAAAAATAGGCATTCATGACGAACAATGGCGCATTTCTTCCTGCGCCTCAATTCTGCGACTATCGATAAAATCCGCCAAATCCTTAACATGAACCATGCGAGGCGCCTTCTGCGTGTTACCGATACGAAATGTAGGGATGGGTAAATCACCGGCACCAGCTTTTTTATCTGCCGTTGCTGGCTTCATGCCTAAATAGCGCTCGGCAATGTCTGCCAGTGGGATTGTGGCAGTGTTAAATTCAGCCATTAACAAAAATATTGTATTCATGGATTCTCCAGATAACAAAAAACCGCCCAGTAGGCGGTCTCTAGATGGTTGATATGATTACTTATTGTTGATTGTTTTCTATGAATACTTTTCCGGATTCTTTATGGCATCAAGAAAGCTTTCTGTGCGGTAATCTTTGCTCCAGCCGATCCAGATCGATGAATCACCATCTAAAGAAATGCTGCGGTTTCCTGACATAGAGCTCTCAGGCTGCGGTACAGATTTGCACTGAGTGACAAGGTCCGCTTCTGCAACAAACAGGCTTGCGGTCGTCTCAAATCCGGCAATCAAAACAGTAGCATCTTGATCGCATGCCGCTAAAAGCTTCTGTAATTCACTAACCTTCATAATTATTCTCCTGTTTGGACACCATACCATTATACGGTGGGGAGGCGG
Source organism: Brenneria goodwinii (assembly GCF_002291445.1). Taxonomy (NCBI): domain Bacteria; kingdom Pseudomonadati; phylum Pseudomonadota; class Gammaproteobacteria; order Enterobacterales; family Pectobacteriaceae; genus Brenneria; species Brenneria goodwinii. The sequence continues at coordinate 5,325,467 of NZ_CP014137.1, forward strand.
CGAGCATGGCTTCAATTTCGCGGTGAGCATCGCCGCATGCGATAGCTGAATAGCGTCCACGGCTACCATCGTTATCGAACAGTTTGTTTATTGCGGCCCGCAAACCATCCGGCACTGCGTAAGACCGTCTTACTGGCTCGGTGTAGAGATAATAAACGTCATCCGGCAGATCATGAATGGCAGGCGAATAAACCAGATTGAATTTGTTCCCTGCTAGGCGCCCGCTTTGGATACGGACTGTAGCTACCGGCTTTCCACCGTCCAATGCTCGATCTATCGCGGCACGCTCGGCAGGAGTGAACCGATCAGCCTTTACTGCGTCCGATAGCACTTTTGGATTGGCTTTGCGCTGGTGGAGCATCATAGCGAAATTGCCGACATCTTCGAACGTACCCGAATTACCTTTGACCAGGTGAGCTACCAACATCACCGCCAGGCTTTCCACGCTACAAAGATGCGGGTCATCCCATCCACGCCGACCTTTAGCGCGAGACTTTGCAAGTTTGGCTTTACATGCAATAGCAAATCGATCAAACGCTTCATCATCTGAATGTTGCAGTACCTGTCCTGAATTACCGGACAACTGGAGCAACGAACGTAATGCGTGACGCGGTACAGCCGCCCATTGCAGCACTGTATTCGGGAGGTATTCATACTCGTCTGGTAGAGTGTTCTCAATTTCGTCCAGAGCGTCGGAAAGCTTCGCAAAAGAATCGTCCGGGACAACATGGCATAACTCGCCGTCAATCTCTTGCTGACAGCTATCATCAGCGAGTTCAAACGCGGCCTCGCAAATATCAAGTAGCATCTTGATGACGCGGCGGTGTTCTGCCGTTACACCGTTATCCGGCACCGCTGGTGGATCTCGATAAATCGGAAGACCGTCATAATCGACGTCAACATAATCTGGCTTTACGGACTCAGACATAAACCCTCCTTGCTGAATTTCAGCGCTTCTTTATAGCTGGCCTTTGCTGCCTTTTTCGTATTGCACCAATTGCCCTCTACATCACGAACTGGATATCCGTGATAATCGCTATATGATTTCCTGAACATTCGGTATTGATATCTGCCGCCATCACGCCGGTATTCGAATTCAGGCTTTTTCCAACCCAGTAGCCATTCCGAGAAATCTTGGCAGGAATCAGCATCAAGATATTCGCTATAGCGGGTGGGCTTTGGTGGAGTGGGTAGGGCTGATATAGCGGCGACTTCCCCGGATTTTGTACAGTGATAAAGCTTGCCGCCGCCGACAAAATCAGGAGAGGGGCGTTTGGTCATCATTCCATCTGTGACCAGAGCTTCAAGATCGTCATTATCTGAATGCCCGCAGCCCGCCAGAAAATAATTGCGGTATGGCTCGCGTTTCGTAGCGCTAATACCAAGTGCGTGCTGCATCAATTCTATTTGGCGTAATGTTGTCATGACGGCACCCCACACATCTTCTGCAGAGAACGGTGATGGTTCATCACCGTGGCAACGTATGACGCATTCCGATTTATTACTTCAACGGAATAGGTTTTATTGGCTACGCGGACGCGATAGGTTTCGCTATTTTTCCGTCGAGCGTAATTGCCGTAACGTTGCTGGTGGTTTTGAAGCGCCGCTTCTGCGGCCTTTCGTTCCAGTGGGGTTAATTCACCCCTTATGATATGGCGCATGAAAACCTCCAATAAAAAGCCCCGCTGGTGGCGAGGCTCGTTATTTGTCGATCAGGTTGTTGTAATCGTTGTGGTTGAGTAATTCCCAACTGGTACCGTCGCGTGACAGCAGGCGCCAACGTTTATTAACCCGTAGCGTTTGATATTTTTTGCCGTGCGTCCGGCGCGGGATAACTCGACCTGTATTGACCTGCTTTAACAGGATGTTGGCTTTTTCTGAAATCCAGAGAGGCGCTTTATTCTGGCTGATGTTCATTCTGCTGCCCCTCGCTGTAGTCTTTAAACTCGGTGAGGATTTTCATCACCTCGTCTTTAACGCCGGGCGGGAGCATTAGATAGTCACGCAACCCGTCCTGGCTCACGATGGGGGTAGACTTATAGATCAGCTCAATCAGGCGTTTGGTTTTCGCCGCGGCGAACTGTGGTTTTGCCAGCGACTTCGTAATTTTCTTTTTACCGGCAGACTCGGCCTTTTCCATCAGATTCGAGATTACCTTGTCGGCAAAAACGCCATACTTCCGGGTTATATCGATCGCCAGGGCGTAATTCAGCGAACCAGCTCGAACGAGACTTTTGACATACGGCGAGCACTCCTGATGTAACTGCAAGTGCTGGAGAATGTCGGACTCCGACCGTTTAACTTTTTGCGCTATCTGCGAGTTACTCCAGCCCTGATTAACCAGCCGCTGGTATGCTGCGCCGCGTTCCAGCGGGGTAAGTGCCAACCCCTGTGAGCTGGTGACCATGAATGCAATCTTGTCAGCCTCTGTGCCGACAAAGTCCTTACATTCAAGCCTGAGAACTTCGCACCCGGCCTCATTTGCGGCCAGCGCGCCGAAATAGCGGTGATGGCCATCAATGACCTTAACGCCGTGCTCTGTTACCTCGACGGCCAGAGGGGGGATGTATTCACCGGCAATGAACGCGTCCCTAAATTCTTCAACGTGGCTCTGATTCAGTTCACGGACGTTATAGCCGCCCTCGGCATAAATTTCTTCCAGTGGGACCAGGTGAGTTTTTCTAACAGTGATGCCAGTTTCTTTACTGGCATAGCGTTGGTTTAATGTGGCCATATTTATCTTCCTGTCGGGTAAATGCTTCACTATGCGCACCGCAGGGCGCGCATAAGGCTGCACTTTTCAGGGAGAAAAGGGAGGATTAGATAGAGCCTTCGTAAACCGGGATGGTTTCGAGAGCGTTTTGCAGTTCAGTAACGATTTCGCTGAATGCGTGTTCGACGATCTTTTCAGGGTCGATCAGCTCATACCAAAGGAACAGTTGACCCTCTTTAATACGGTAGCGGAAACGGGCGTCAATCTGGTACGGATTGCCATTGTGGAACGGGGCGATGGCCAGGCTGATTTTTTCCGGTAGTTTTGTATTACCGCTGCCGGATTTTTCGTCGCTGTAGCTCATCTGGAATGTGCCGTCATTCAGCCGTTTTACAGACTTGAATTCAGATTTACGCGTTTCCGAGAATGCCAGGACCATTTCCAACAGTTCCGTGCCAGACGGCCCGGCGTAGGTATCGCCAACCGGCGCAATATCACCGATGTGTTTTTCGATAAATTCACCGAATTCCACCTGGCGCATGGCACTGCCATCCAGCGCAGCCCATTCCTTCCACTCTTTGGAAAACGGGCAGTCGTAGATCGCCCGGTGGCTACCCCAACTCGGAAGCTCCGCGCTTTCGTGATAGTCCAGCACGGCAACAATCTTTGTTTTGGTATTGTCGGCAAAGATGGCGGTGCGCGGGTCTTTGAATTTGTTAACGTAGGCAATCAATGATGAAACAGCGATTAGATTAACCTGCTGGCGAATCAATGATGGCTGCAACTGGAACTTTTCCAGCGACGTTAAATCATGATCGTGTGGCACAATCGCTGATGGGATATCAGTCCCTGGATTATGTGCAGTAATAGCCAGATTACGAATTTCAGACACGGCAGAGCCGTCAACAATCTGTGACATAGATATTTTCCTTGATTGTTTATTTATGGGGGAAGGTTAATTTTCAGGACGAAAAGATCAAAAATTAACTGTTGGACTGCAACTTGATAGGGGCCGCGTTGCTTTTGGTATTAATGACCTGAAGGTCCATCTGAACCTGATCGGGGTCATCACGCAGTAGATCTCCGTCAGCGGTAGAAAACATGATGGTATCGGCCAGCTCAAGTTTCGGCTTATTGAACTTGACGTCCGGCGTGACTTTGATTGTGTCTTCCGTGCGACTGTTCAACATTTCGCAGTTAAGCGTCAATGTGACCGAGCCTTTTTTTCGTGTTTCCCGAACCGCTTGAATAATCATTGCGAGGGTTTCAGTTAATTCAGCGTCCAGGGTGCCTTTATTTATATAGGCAATCTGTTGGCTGAACGGTGTGCATTTACTTTCAGCATTTTCAGACATGTCATTTTCTCCTTTCACACACAGAAGCAGGGGATTGCTTCTCTCTGTAAAAAGGGCAGTCAGCCGCAGAACATTATCTTCATCCTCCGGTATTGGGTTAGAAGAACGGTGACCGCCAAAGGGATAACAAGGGTATGTTGTGGCAGGATTACCACAACGAAAAGAGCACTGGTTCACACCCTACGTTTAGCATCTCACGGATTCGGTGCGTCCCAATGCTCTTTGCTGTTGTGTTAATCGGGGTTGGCTAATTTTCTCAGACGTTCAAAGTCCGCATCCTGCCTTTCGCCCCAGGTGATTTCCGCCCACAAATTGAATGCGCCGTATGCCCATTCTTTATACATTTCCGCAATGCCGGCAGAGTCAGCGTGTTGAATCGATGTGGATATGCAATGAGTAATCTGTTTTTCTGTCGCCGCGGTGATGTCTTTATATGTCCAGGTTTTCATTGTGAGCCTCACCCTGTGAAAATTTCATAAATGTGATAAACACCGGCAATCACGAGAGACAGCGCAGCCATGATTGCTAAAGTGATCAGGATTTCCATCACACACCTCTTTATCAATGCCATCGTGATTACCTCGGATGTAGATCGCCGGTTACGAATCCGGCGACGCGAACCCGCGCCCGGTTGATGCCCTGGTGAAGGCGGGAATTATTGATGTTTTAATTCAGCGTAATATTCACGGCCAATCTTCATGGCCATGTGAAATCGCATTGCTGGTGGGATACCGCTTCGTTCCATGTAGTCACAATGTGATTGCATCTGCTGAACAAGCCGTAAATGTTGTGCTTGGGAAAGGCGTTTGTTGGTGTCAGGTTTCATAATGACCTCAACTGCTGGTGGTAGTGGTTTCATTCATGCACCCGTAAAGCTGGTAGGCGCAGGGTGAAGTCACTCAGCAGCCCATCATGCGCTCCATGCGCTCCATACGTGCCATTTCCGCCAGTTCGCGAGCGTTACGGCGTTCCTCAACCAGCTCGCGCTTTTCTGCAAAGGTCAGCGCCGCAATGTTGGGCACCCGAACCTTGCCGGTAGCACAGCAATGGGTGCAGGGAACGTCATAAGCGCCGTCTAAAATCATGTCGCGCTCTTCCGGCTCCATGTCATTCAGTTCGCTACTGGTGAATCCGTTGGAGAAAGCAGGGTTGTCCATCATGCCGTGTCCTTCGCAGACATGGCAGATAACGAAATTGTACTTACGCATTGAGGTATCCTCTCAGGTAGTGGTCTTAATGAAGCGCCCAGAGGACGCTTTATAAGTTCACTTATCCTTTGCTGTGGTCACGGCATAGCTCTCACTACCCCTGCACCCCTCGCACTCGCACCGGTTTTGCATTTCTCGGTGGTCTAAGCGGTCATCTGAGACAGTGTATTGTCTCGATGGGTTAAAAGTACCGCAGGTATTATTGCTGGTCAATACCTAAAGTATTAAAATAAATACTGCAAGTATTCCTCTGTTGATTTATAAGTGAATTTATTTTTTGCGGGTGTGTGACGGGTTAATCGATAGGTGGGATAGGTGAGGGGATTAGCCAAACGACAGGTACAAAAAATCCCGCCGTAGCGGGATATAAAAAATGGAAACATTATCTATGATTTTGTGCCCTTGTATTTTTGTGTCTCGGAGGTCGGGCAGTTTGCTTTTTCGGTTTTCGTTCGTGCCACCAGTCAGGTAATGGAGTTGGCTCCACTTCTAAAGCATCAGCCATGCCAGAAATCAAGCTGTAGGAATGAACCCCATCAATATGCTCAGATAAAGATGCGGTGACAGTTTGCCGTAGCGGGTCTAAAATGAAGTCTATCCCTTTTATCCTTGCATGTTTTGCTGCTGGAACGAAATCAGAATCGCCCGCGACAAGGACTATTACATCGACTAACTTTTCATAAGCAAGTGTAGTTATATCCATACCTAACTTTATGTCGACTTGCTTTTGTTTTATATCATAGTAGAAATCGTCGTTGTTTAACTCATCCCATTTGCGCCTTCCAGTCATGAGTGCATCAAGAGCATGAGTTTTAAGCTGCCATCTTTTATTATCGACCAAGGTTCCTAAGCGTAACGCTGTTTTTCTGCTTTTGCGGAGTTCTTCGTGTAAAGCTTCTCGGAGAATGTAACTTGGTTCTAATTTAAAATTTTTTCTTCCTGGAGTTTTATGAGATGGATCTGATGGTAGTGGTAGCCTTGTCTGAATATCAAGTGGAGGGCAGTCATAGAAGTAAATTCTATAAAGCTCAACAGGCTCTCTTTTATCTTGAGACTGTTTCCTTCCATTCAAGTGGCTTTGAACCAAGGCCCATATAATTTTCATTATGTGGGTTGCTGATAGTTCATGATCCTTAAAATGTTTTCTCTGTGTGGCATGTACCCGCTGCATAAAAAAGCCAGCGTCAATCATAATTGCTGCTTTCTTCATTTTTCATCCAAAAAAAAATGGCTTGGAGCCGTTATGTAGATATTAACAATTGTCTACGAACGGGGCCAAGCCTGATGGCCTAAAGGTATGTCAAACCAATCTATCCGTCAACTGGATTTTTGTTTTTTTTTTAATGTCAAGACTACAATATACAGGACTTGCTGAGTATCAATGATCATCAGTTGTTTATCATTACAATGAAACCAACCTCATCATAGTCTGAACAGCTACAGCATAGTTCAAGCAAACCGTTTGTACTCAATGGACTGCACTGCTGCCGCAGAACTTTAGCCATGGCTATATCAGACGCAGTTTTGTTTCCACTGCGACGCCGATGATCCGGCAGTTCCCGTTGATTTCCCGCATCGGCCATGCTGGATTCAACCCTTTCAGATAACGCACACCACCGTCGATTATCAGTTTTTTGAATGTAGCTTCGTTTGAATCTGTCAGCTTTGCGACAACTAGGCTACCGTTTACTGCGTCACGGCCAGTATCAAACAAAACCAAAGTTCCCTCTGGGATACTCAGGCCAGAGGGGGATGTCATTGATTCCCCCTCGACCAACAGCCAAAACCCTTGACCCTGTATGTGGGCGTCAGATTCGAACCAGTGATCGATGTCCTTTAGTGTGTATGACTCAACTGCCTCATCCCATTCGCCAGCCTGCACTTTACTTATGAGTGGATATTTTATGCTTGGTTTGTACGATGCGACGTATGTAACGTTGGGTTCTGCTACATGTGAGTACCCGGCAACTTCTTTTGCCAACGATGGGCTGAAGTCTGAAATTGATACTTGTAAAATTTTTGCAAACGCAGAGGCCGTAGCCACGTTGAGCGAATTTCTTCCGTTCAGATAGTGGCCTACTGCGCCTTGAGTTATATCCAGTTCATCAGCGATTTGCTGCTGGGTAACACCCAATGTTTTTTTCTTCGACTCGTACAAAGCCTTTAGACGCTTAGCATCTTCGAGCTGTTCCGCGGTCAGGTTCTTTTTCTTTTCCATCCTTGAATTCTAATACCTACGTTATTAAAAAATGAAATACCGCAAGTATTGATTTATTTAATACTTTGGGTATTATTGTTTTGTAAGTGAGTTCAGGAGCCAACAATGCAAAAACAAACTCTCGCTGATTTCGTCAGGGAGAACGGTCAGGCGAAAGCGGCTGATGCAATTGGTGTTCACCAGACTGCGATCAGTAAGGCCGTCCGAACTGGAAGAAAAATATTTGTTATTCAGCTACCAGATGGCCGTGTGGAAGCAGAAGAACTGAGGCCATTTCCAAGTAGCAAGCACCAGACCGATCAAGTTGCTTGATGGAACCCAGTATCTAACAGCTATCAGTTCAATGTAACCACAGCCAGGAGAACCTAACTGTGTCACAGCAAAAACCAGAATGGCAGGCAGAGAAACAGCCCGATTGGGTGATAGCCGTTGCCAGAAAAATCATTACGGGCCTGCCGGGTGGATACGCTGAGGCTGCTCAATGGCTGGGAGTTACAGAGAACGCCCTGTTTAACCGTCTGCGTCCTGACAGTAACCAAATATTCCCGATCGGCTGGCTGATAGTGCTACAGCAAGCTGGTGGCACAACGCTATTTGCTGATGCGGTATCACGCCAGTCAAACAGCGTTAACGTCCGTCTACCGAGCATTGAAGAGATAGAGAATGGCGATGTGAACCTGCGCTTGATGGAAGCGATTGAATATATCGGTCGTCACTCTGAGTTAATTCGCCACGCTACAGAAGACGGCGTGATTGATGCTGAAGAGAAACGGGCGATTGATGAAAACAGCTATGCCGTTATCGCTAAATTTCAAGAAAGCATCGTCCTGCTGTACAGCGTTTTCTGTCCACAGTCTGAACAACCACCAAATACCCAAATCATTCCCCATCGACGCGAATAACGCTGGTGGCCATCTGCCGTAATAACACAACCGTTTGATTTTCGGAGGTGCCAGATGGACGCATTCAACTATGTGAAACCTGTTATGCCAGTCGCGTATTGCCGTGAGGATGCCGCTTGGATTCAGGAAACGTTACGCCAGTTACCGACCGCGCAGCGGGTAAAAATCGCGCATGCCTACGCGGAGGTGTACCAAGCCGCATTCGACGCCGAGCCGGTTTCGTATCGGCAGGAAAATGCAGGGCGCAGGGCGGCAAATACGCGCCTGCGGCTGTATGTCGAGCGGTTCTCAAGAGCCAATCAGGGATTCACATCCCCGCCGCCGCTGGCGTCACAAGCGAGGGTAGCAGCATGAATTTTGTACCGGTGTTTTTTTTATACGGGGGAGCGGGGAAGGGTAAGAGGGGGGAAAGGGGGGTGATCGGGTTGGGGTGAGGGGGAAGGAACAGCACTACCAAAGAGGGATGATCTTAAAGAGATCGATCAGTGAATTGCCGGGTGTGGTTATTTATACAGTGGTGAGGTGAAAAACAGAAAATGCTGAACATTACGCCAAATTTAGCGCAGGGCAGGGCATTGAACGCGCTGCGCCAGAACTGGAAGACAACGGCCAGTTTCATGATTTACAGCCCGGTCGGTAGCGGCAAAACCGGACTGGCAGCGTTTATCACTGATGGGCTGGTTAGTCGCTCTATGCGCGTAATGTTTGTGGCTCCGTACACTGTCCTGTTAGACCAGACGGCAAGCCGTTTCGTTGAGTACGGTCTCCCCGCTGATGAGATTGGTTACGTTTGGCGTGGTCACCCTGCGTATGATCCGCAACGCCTGATTCAAATCGCCTCAGCCGACACGCTGATCCGCCGCGAATTCCCGGACAACATCGACCTGTTGTTTATCGACGAAGCGCATCTGAAGCGCAAAAAGATTTTGGAGACGATTGAACACCTGGCTCAAAACACCGCGACGAAAGTGATCGGGCTGTCTGGTACGCCGTTCGCTAAGTTCCTGGGTAATTATTACCAGCGCCTGATCAAGCCGACGACGATGAAAGAGTTGATCGAGATCGGCGCACTGAGCAAGTACGAATTTTACGCCCCATCAACGCCAGACCTGAGCAGCGTTAAAACCGTAGGCAACAGCGACTACGGCTCTGATTACAACGAAACCCAATTATCCAGAATGATGAGCGAAGCCAAACTGGTAGGGGATATTGTTCAGAACTGGCTGGAGAATGGGCAGAACCGACAGACCGTGTGTTTCTGCGTTGACGTCGCACACGCGAATTTTGTTGCTGTCGAATTTAACCGCGTTGGTGTCGCTGCTGAAATCATGACGGCGAAAACACCTCACGACGAACGCCAACTGACTATCCGCCGCTTTGAACAGGGCATCACGAAAATCATTATCAACGTTGGCGTACTGGTTGCCGGGTTCGACAGTGACGTGCGCTGCATCATCTACGGGCGCCCCACCAAATCAGAGATTCGCTGGATTCAATGCCTGGGGCGCGGCCTGCGTACTGCGCCCGGTAAAGATTACTGCCTGATATTCGATCACTCTGGAACCGTGCACAAGCTGGGCTATCCCGACGATATCGAATATGACGGCTTACTCTCCAGTTCTGACGGCATGGAAGACGTCCCGGTCAACGCGTCAAAACCAGACCAGCAAGAACGCCTGCCGAAAGAATGCCCCTCATGCCATTACGTGAAACCTGCCGGTATCTACATTTGCCCCAAATGCGGCTTTAAACCGCTGTCCGGTGAGGATGTGGATACCGACAGGAGTCGCGGCCTGACAAAAGTCAGCAAAACCAAAGAGAAGTTCACAGCAGAAATGAAGCAGGCGTGGTGGTCACAGATTCTCTTCTATCAGCGCATCCGCAGTACACAAGGCAAGCCGGTCAGTGATGGCTGGTGCTCCCATACATATCGCAAGAAATTCGGCGTCTGGCCTAAAGGGTTACACCGCACCCCTATGGAGACTACGCCTGAAGTCATGAATTACATCAAATCGCTGCGCATTGCCTATGCCAAGGCGCAGGAAAAAGCACATAAACAAGAGAAAGCAGCATGAACACAGCAAAAGCGGCTATCGGGCGTTGGCCGGAAATATTCGAATACTATGGGTTACCCCCAGTGACGGGGAAAAACCATTTTAAGGGGGAATGCCCGCTGTGTGGTCGCCGCGGCAAACTCCGTATTGACGACAAGAACGGCACCGGCTCGTACATCTGCGTCTGTGGATCGGGCGATGGCTGGTCAATGCTGACTAAAGCCACGGGAAAGGATTTCAAGACGCTGGCGCCGGAAGTCGATCGTCTTATCGGTAACGTGTTTACGCGTAGCGATGAAGCGCCGCCAAAGAGCCAGACAACGGCTAGCCGGGAAAAGGTTATACGCAAATTCCCAACATTAACCCCATTGCGCAGCACTGACGCCGCTAAATACCTGCTGAACCGTGGCATTACCAGCTTGCCCACCGATGCCGTGCGTTATTGCGACACCCAGCGAGCCGCGGGGAAAACATTCCAGGCTATTTACTCTCTTGCCACTGATGACAAGGGGACGTTGTGTTACCTGCACCGTACACTGCTGGACGGTGACAAAAAGGCGGACATCGGCACATCACAGAAAAAGCTGATGAAGCTGCAAGAGGATAACTATCTGGAACACGCCAACTCAGTGGCCATCCGCATGTTTCCCGTATCGACAACGCTGGGCATCGCTGAGGGCATAGAAACGGCGCTGTCATGCCATCAGATAACGGGCTGCAACACCTGGGCGGTACTGAACACCAATTTCATGAAGAAGTTCCGCGCCCCGCGTGGCGTCACGCACTTAATCATTTTTGCCGACATGGACAACAACGCAGCTGGCCACGCTGCCGCTTTCCTATGCGCCAACGCCAATCTGCTGACAAAAAACGATATTCAGCGGGTATCTGTACGGTGGCCCAAGTCTGGCGACTTCAACGATTTACTGACAGAAGGTCGAGACGTCTATGAACAAACTTTTTACCGGGGCGGTGTTCAATGAAATTACTGCTAAACCCGGTTGTCGTCCCTGAACTGGGGCAGGTTATATTGCGTCCAGGCCGCGATTTACTCCCTATGTTTCGGCAACGCATCGTTGTGGATTCTGCAACGTCAGACCTGAAAGACAAGCCCTCTGGTGTTCTGAAAGCGGAACAGTCGCTGATAAACGATAAGTGGATGCCGTTTCTGACGCATGAACGCGTACTTGATGCCGCTGGTGGAAAAGATGGTCTGATTGCATGGCTGAAACAAGGCGTGGGTTGCCAGTGGGCCGGAGACTACCATCACGAACAGCCGACAATTCTGGAATATGAGCATGGTGCAATTCGTCTGTGCTGGCATCACGATAATGAACTGCGTGAAAATACTGATGGCGTTCGAGGTCACGTAGCACAAAATATCGCGGAGTATGTCGTAATGTCTGCCCGCCGTTGGTTCTATTTCCCTGACAGCCATCAGCTCACTGAACCGGAAATAAGCTGGTGGGCTGTCCTTAAAGGTGTCCCCGACTTACTCCCCGACCACGCTATCCGCGTCAGCCTGCGCATGCCAATTGTCACAGAACAACCCGGCCCGCAACGTGAGTGTGACATCGAATGGGAACGCCCTGCAAACGAAATACTCGACGAGAAAGTCGCAAAGGTTAAACCCATCCTGAAGTTGGTCATCGACGAAGAACCAGCTGCAGGATTCATGCTGCGCCCGAAACTGAAACGTTGGGAACACGAAAGATATACGCGCTGGGTAAAAACTCAAGCGTGCTGTGCCTGTGGAAATCGCGCAGACGACCCGCATCACATCATCGGCCACGGTCAGGGAGGCATGGGAACGAAGGCGCACGACCTGTTTGTTATCCCGCTGTGCCGTTACTGCCATGACGCATTACACAAAGACACAAACACCTGGGAAACCGAGCACGGCAACCAAGTGGAATTACTGTTTCGTTTTCTGGATTGGGCGCTGGGCATCGGCGCGATAGTTATTTATCGGGGGAATAAAAATGCGTGATATTCAGCAGGTATTAGAACGGTGGGGCGCTTGGTCCCGCCAGAGATTAGAAACCGACTTTTCACCAATCGCCGCTGGCTTTAATGGATTATTAAAAGAAAGCGCCAGCCCAGATAGTTGCTGTGATGACGACGCAATGATTATTGATTCGTGCGTTGGAAGGCTACAACAGAAGCGGCCAGACGAGCATGAGCTATTGGAAGATCATTATGTAAAGGGTATTCCCAAAAGAGGGCTAGCCCGGAAACATAAAGTGTCAGAAGGGATGATCCGCATAAAGATTCAAATGGCCGAGGGGTTTATTGATGGGTGTCTTTCGATGCTAAATGTCCGTCTTGAGATGGACCCGTACACCGAGCGAAAAAATATTATCGAACCGGTGAAATAGTATTAGTGCGTTACGCAAAATATGTACTATTGTGATAAGAGTGGTCGCGGTGTTAAGCGGCTTACCTATTTCAAGACCTCGTTTTTAAACGGGGTTTTTTATTGCTGTGAGAAATGGGCGACCGGAGAGTGTTAGCAGCACCCAGCCGATCATTCACTCATGCGGAAAGGTCACAAGCGAACCGAGGCCCACGCTTTAGTGCACAAAGCGGATCGAGCCTACCAAAAACGGTGCTTATGATCTATGAAAAATACTGTAGATTTAAACAGTATTAACCTTGTTAACGCTGACTCTCTTGAATTCATCAAAACCCTGCCGGATAACTGTATTGACCTGATTGCAACCGACCCGCCGTATTATAGGGTGAAGCCAAATGCCTGGGATAATCAGTGGAAAAATGCAGAAGAGTACCTACAGTGGCTCGACACAATGTTTGCGGAATTCTGGCGGGTACTGAAACCAGCGGGTAGCCTGTACCTGTTTTGCGGGTGGCATTTGGCCGCAAATATTGAACTACTCATGCGTGAGCGGTTCGACGTGCTGAATCACATCATTTGGGCGAAACCGTCTGGCCGCTGGAACGGATGTCATAAAGAAGACTTGCGCTCATACTTCCCGGCAACAGAGCGAATTTTGTTTGCTCAGCACTATGCAGGCCCGCGTAGGCCAAAAGCAGACGGATACGTGGTTAAATGTACTGAGTTAAAGCGCGATGTGTTTCGCCCGCTGATTGATTATTTCAGGGATGCCCGCACAGCATTGAAAGTCTCATCAAAGGATATTAACGCCGCGACGGGCAAGCAAATGGCGTCACACTGGTTCAGCGATAGCCAATGGCAATTACCCAGCAAAACGGATTATGAGAAATTACAGAGCCTGTTTTCCCTCATTGCGGTAGAACGGCAACAACGTAATCAGCTTAATAAGACGCACAATACGCTGGTGGATGATTACGCGGCACTATCGCGCCGATACTCTGAGCTGGTGGCCGAATATGAAAGCCTGCGCCGGCCATTCTCTGTTTCAACGCTGGTTCCATACACCGACGTGTGGACCTATCCGCCTGTACAGTTTTACCCAGGGAAACATCCTTGCGAAAAGCCCGCAGAAATGATGCGGGACATTATCGCGGCAAGCAGTCGGCCAGGTGATGTGATAGCTGATTTCTTTATGGGTTCTGGATCAACAGTTAAAGAAGCGATAGCGCTGGGACGTAGTGTGATCGGCGTGGAACTGGAAGCGGAAAGATTTAATCAAACGGAAAAAGAAATTTTAGAGCATCCTGTAATTACATGAAGGCCACCGTAGTGGCCTCTTATCATGCGGCAACAAGTTTGTGCAAGGTTGACGTGTCAACGGTATGCTGAGCTACCCATAGACTGTAATTGTCCTGAAGGTTTAGCCAAAACTTCGCCGAACTACCCAGAACAGTAGACAGCTTTACTGCCATTTCAGGACTGATAGCAGCATTGCCCGCAACAAGACGTTGTACAGTGGAAGGCGCTACACCGAGTGCCCTGGCTAGTTCTCTGATGCTTACGCCCAATTCTTCTAGGGTTTCGGCAATGATTTCCCCCGGATGCGGGGGGTTATGCATAGTCATCAGTGGTAATCCTCATAATTAACGATGTAGGCATTCCCATCGATAAATTCAAATGTAATGCGCCAGTTCCCTGTAACGGTTATGGACCATTGTCCTTTTTTGTCTCCGGTTAACGAGTGGAGACTGTAGCCAGGGCGGTCAATATCCTTTATCTCTTCCGCTGCATCAATAACCGCGAGACGAAGCCTGATTTTCCCAGCTTGTTTTGCATCTATTCCTGCGGTGGAGCCTTTTTCGAAGAACTGACGCAACCCTTTGTGCTTGAAGCTTTTAATCATTAATAGCTTTCCCGCTGTTGCGTCATGCGAAACATTATATCAGGTGTTGCTTGTCACGCAACGATTATTTCATATTAACTAACTCTGGCTCACTTCGGTGGGCCTTTTTCTTTTCCCGTAAATCACACACAGCGCCCCGTACAGCGGAGGTGAGGTCATGAGACGAATGAGCACGATATACAGCAGATTATCGTACGGAACAGGCGCTGGGTTAACTGGCGCTGGCGTGTCAGAAAAGACGTATTCCGCCGCAACAAGCCCAAGCGGATCTTGGTTGATAGTTGAAACAATTTCCGGATTAACACTCAGCGATTGGGCAATCATCGTCGGCATCATCTGTACCGCGGGAACGTTTGCTGTCAACTGGTACTACCGACGCAAGGAATTTCAGTTGAGATCAGGTGGTGCATGATGAGTAAACGCAAGATTGCCGCTGGCGTCGTTTGTTCAGTAGTGATCGCCATTTCTACCGTGCTGTCTTGGGGTAATGTCAAAACCAACAAAGCGGGATTAGAGATTATCGGCAACGCTGAACAATGCCGTCGAGACCCGTATTACTGTCCTGCAGGTAAATTAACTGACGGCCTGGGTAACACACATGACGTTTACGCTGGGAAGACTGACGAGCAGATTTATCGCGATTGGGAACGAAATATTCTGGACGCAGAGAAATGCATCCGTCGATATTTCCGTGGCGACGATATGCCGATTAATGCATTTAGCGGAATGACTAGCGCCGCATTCAATATGGGCTGTCCAACGCTGCGCACATACTACAGCTCCGCACAGAAAAAGCGCGTCGAGACGTCTATTCATAAATGGGCGCAAACCGGCAATTGGGTGAATATGTGCAACCATCTCCCCGATTTCAAAAACGCTGTAGTGAATGGAAAATTCCAGCCCTTACGCGGGTTAGAGATCCGGCGTGAGAAGGAGCGTGAGCTATGTCTGTCAGGACTACAGTAATCGCCGTTCTGCTTGCGCTCATTGCTGTGCTGTCATTCGGCGTCTACTACTACTATGGCGCATACAGTAAAGCCGATCACGATTTGAAGCTGGCTAATGACACAATCAGCGACATGCAAACCCGTCAGCGTGATGTTGCAACGCTTGATGCCAAATACACCGGAGAACTCGCAGATGCTAAAAACAAGCTGGCTGATTTGCAGCGCTGTGTTGCTGCTGGCAAGTGCGGGCTGCGCGTCAACGTCATCAAGCAAGCCGCCGCCACCCCCGGCGTGGATGATGCAACCGGCGCCCGACTTACTGACACCGCTGAACGGGATTATTTCACTCTCAGAGAGCGAATCGAAACCATCACAAGGCAACTGACCGGATTGCAGCAATACGTCCGTGAGCAGTGTTTGAAATAACCGAGTATTAATCAAGGGGCCATATCGTGAACCCCAAGCGGCTGAATAATGTGGCTACTTCAAGGATTTTATCGTTTCTTCAATTTTTCCGGAAAGAATGGCGAATGAGTCTTCAGCCTGGAATTCGTCAGCTTGAAACCTTGCGATATCTTTCTTTATTTCAATAATTTTCGACGAATCATTTTTATCTTTAAAGACGATGCCGCCCCCAAAAAAAGAAAAATATCCCTCACCTCTTTGGTAAATAGGATTGTCGCTTAAGATGGGGTGTTTCTTTTGAGGATCTAAACTTTGTATGACATACATTTTTATGTCATATCCCTTATCTTCAATTATCGGGGCTGTTTTATCGATAATGCATTTAGCTCTTTTTGTGACCGTCATGGTGTAGTCATTTTCAAGTCCGCCAGCGTTACGAAGTTCAGCTAATTTGTACTCTGCGCCACAATATGCCTTGGCAAGAACTAAAATGGCTTCTGTATTTGATTGCATGTGTAATCCTTATTTGCTGGGTAGTGACATTAGTTAAATCGAATTTATTGGTGACAATAATGCCAGCACGAATCCCTCGATCATGTCGAAAACACGGCTGTAGCAACACAACCACCGAACGTTCAGGCTACTGCGAACAACACCGTAACACTGGATGGGAGAACCATCAACAAGGCAAGAGCAGGCACGAGCGCGGCTATGGTAACGACTGGACGATAAGACGCGCTCGCATACTGAAGCGTGACAATCATCTGTGCCAGGAATGTTTACGCAAGGGCCGGGCGGTGGCAGCTACCACGGTTGACCATATCAAACCAAAGGCACACGGTGGCACGGATGATGATTCAAACCTCGAAAGCCTGTGCTGGCCGTGTCACCGCACCAAAACAGGGCGTGAATGATTCAAATGAAAGTCATTCTCATCAGGGGAGGGGCGGGTCAAATCTCTACAGCCCAGGCGCCATAGTACCGCTGCCTAGGTCAGATTTTTATGCGTCCGAAATAAGGAATTTTTTTTCGATAACTTTTAACATTTGAGGTGCTCCCATGGGAACAGCAATGAGAGCGGCTGGTGGGGGCAGAAAACGCAAGACCACGACAAAAAATAAGAGCGGACTCACGCGAATATCTCCGCCTCCCGACTTGATGAGTGATACCGCGATCAGGATATGGAAAACGCAAAGCAAAATTCTGATAGAGCGAGGTACTTTTGAATTAGAGGATGCGCCGCTGTTGCTTGCATACTGCAATTCATTTCATCTGATGATCACTGCTGAAAAAGTTATTGCCGCTGCCGCCGAACGCGATTTGGAAAATAAGGGGCTGACGGATTTGGGGGGATCTGGCGGATTAAAAAAACATCCAGCCGTGGCCGTGCGTAATGATTGTGTTTCACAGTTGGCCCGCCTGGGCTCTTTACTCGGCCTTGATCCACTCAGCCGTATAAGAATGATTGGCGGCAAGGACGGCGACGAAGAAGAGAATGAATTCGATGAGTTTTAACTATGGCCTCATACCCGAACGTGAATGCCGCCCAGCAATACGCGCGGGAGGTCATTAATGGAAAAATCCCCGCCTGCAAATATGTGATCGCAGCTTGCCAGCGACACTTCAATGATATCGAAAAAGCAAAAAATAAAGATTGGCCCTATCGTTTTGACAGAGACAAAGCTGAACGAGCATGCCGATTTATCCAAAGATTGCCTCATACAAGTGGCAAGTGGGCTAAACAGAAATTAAAGATCACGCTGGAGCCGTGGCAGCAGTTTATTTTCTGTATGGTGTTTGGTTGGGTTAAGAAAAAAAATAAGATGCGCCGGTTTCGTGAGGCGTATACAGAAGTTCCCCGTAAAAATGGTAAATCCCTATTCGCTGCTGGTGTCGGCACGTTTATGTTTTGTGCGGATGATGAATACGGTGCGGAGGTGTATTGCGGTGCAACAACCGAGCGTCAAGCGTGGAAGGTGTTCCGTCCCGCGCTACTGATGGCTCAAAAACTCCCTAATCTGCGTAAGCGGTTTCAGGTAAAACCCTGGGCCAAGAAAATGACTCGCCCGGACGGATCGGTATTTGAACCGATTATCGGCGATCCGGGTGACGGTGACTCGCCATCCTGCGCATTGATTGATGAATACCATGAACATGCGACAGATACCCTATACACCACGATGACTACGGGTATGGGGGCGAGGGCGCAGCCGCTGGCATGGATTATTACCACCGCGGGGTTTACGCTGGAATGCCCGTGCTATGAAAAACGTCGCCAGGTAACGGAAATGCTGGACGGTATTCTTCCCAATGAAGAGCTGTTCGGCATTATCTACACGCTGGATGATGGAGACGACTGGACCAAACCCGAAGCGTTGGCCAAAGCAAACCCTAATATGGGTGTGTCGGTTGAAGAAGATTATCTGCTGGCGCAACAGCGGCTGGCGATCGATGTTCCATCACAGACAAACAAGATTAAAACCAAGCATTTTAATCTTTGGGTTTCAGCAAAATCAGCCTATTTCAACCTGGAAAAATGGAAGGGATGCGCTAACACATCATTAAAAATTGGCGATTTCTATGGAGAAGAAAGCCATTTAGGTATCGACCTGGCATCAAAACTGGATTTGAACTGTGTTTGCCCGGTATTTACCCGCGTTATAGAGGGGCGTACACATTATTTCTGTGTAGGTGCTCAGTTCTGGGTGCCAGAGGAAACCGTATTTTCTCCCGATCCTCAGTTGAAACGTACCGCCGAGCGTTATCAAAAATTTGTGAATATGGGGAGGCTCATATCCACTGATGGCGCAGAGGTTGATAATCGTCAAATATTTGAACATATCGTCTCAATGAATGAGACGGTGAAGGTAATGAGTACCCCGATAGACCCTCATGGTGCAACCAGCATATCCCACTCTCTGGCTGATGAAGGGCTTAATCCGATAACCATCATTCAGAACTACACCAACATGAGTTCTCCCATGAAAGAACTGGAAGCGGCTATCGCCTCCGGGCGTTTTCATCATGACGGCAACCCAGTTATGACATGGTGTATCAGCAACGTGGTGGGAAAACAAATCCCAGGCAGTGATGATGTTGTGCGACCTACCAAAGAGGGTGATGAAAACAAAATCGATGGCGCAGTGGCTTTAATCATGGCTATAGGCCGGGCGATGCTTAACAAAGAAGAAAGCCTTTCCGATCGTATCGAATCCCACGGGATACGCTCACTGTAATGGAGCGCCATACGGCGACAATCTTATGTTTCTAACGTTATTGGCCCTAATTGTAGGGATCATTGGTGCCGTGCTGCTGTCATTCGGTGCCTGGCTCCTTTATCCGGCGCTGGGATACATGGTTGCTGGCGGTCTTTGCCTGTTCTGGTCATGGCTAGTATCCCGCTCTCTGGCAGGTTTTCAGGCTCATAGTGGTGAGAGAGGTAAGTAATGTTTTTCCCGAACCTGTTTAAATCAGCAAAATCAGACAGCACGCCGATTACCACTCCCGCCGAACTAGCTGAAATGGCGGGGCTGACATATGACACTTACACCGGACTGAAGATCGGCAGTCAGAAAGCCATGAGACTGACAGCTGTTTTCGGCTGCGTCCGCGTGCTGGCGGAATCAATCGGCATGTTGCCCTGTAATTTGTATAAGGCAACAGATAAAGGGAAAGAAAAAGCCACAAAGGAACGGTTATTCAAGCTGCTATCCCTGAAGCCTAACGATTATATGACTCCACAAGAATTTTGGGAGTTACTTATCACGTGCCTTTGTCTGCGGGGTAATTTTTACGCTTATAAAGTCAAGGCGCTAGGTGAGGTGGTGGAGTTATTGCCGCTCGATCCCGGTTGTGTTCAGCCAAAGCTGGATAGTAATTGGCAACCGGTTTATCAGGTTACCTTCCCTGATGGGAAATCTGATGTGTTGGGACAAGATGATATCTGGCATGTCCGCATACTGACGCTGGATGGGCTGGTGGGGCTAAACCCAATAGCGTATGCGCGTGAGGCGATATCGCTTGGACTGGCAACCGAAGAGCACGGTTCCCGTTTATTCAAGAATGGCGCAGTAACGTCCGGCGTTCTGCGAACCGATCAAGTGTTGACCGATGCAGCGTACGCCCGATTGAAAAATGATTTTGAAGATCGACATACCGGGCTGGGCAACGCTCACCGTCCGATGATCCTAGAAATGGGCCTTGACTGGAAATCGATGGCGTTGAGTTCCGAAGACAGCCAGTTTCTTGAAACACGAAAATTCCAGCTTGAGGAAATTTGCCGGCTGTTCCGTGTTCCCATGCATATGGTGCAAAACACCGATCGGGCCACTTTCAGCAATGTAGAAAATCTGGGTATCGGCTTTATCAATTACAGCCTTGTGCCGTATCTGACGCGCATTGAGCAGAGGATTAACACAGGACTGGTGCGGGAGTCGAAGCAGGGTACGTTTTACGCCAAGTTTAATACTGGCGCGTTGCTGCGTGGGGATATGAAATCCCGTTTTGAGGCATACGCCACGGCAATAAACTGGGGTATGTACTCGCCAAACGACTGCCTGGAGCTGGAAGATCGCAATCCTCGCCCCGGAGGTGATGTCTATCTAACCCCTATGAACATGACAACCAAGCCGTCTGCCAGCGATAAGCAGGGGGCAACAGAGGAAAATAATAATGACGATGACAAAACAGCGTCTTGATGTCCCTTTAAAAATCAAGGCCGTCAGCGATTCCGGCGAGTTTGAGGGTTACGGCTCTGTTTTCGGCGTCAAAGATAGCTATGACGACATCGTTATGCCGGGAGCATTCACGGGATCATTACAGGCGTGGAATGAAAAGGGCTCATTACCGGCCATGTTATGGCAACACCATACCGATGAGCCGATCGGTATCTATACAGAAATGAAAGAGGACGAAGTGGGACTGTTTATTAAAGGGAGGCTGCTTATCGACGACGATCCCCTGGCAAAACGTGCTCACGCCCACATGAAGGCCGGTTCTTTAACCGGCCTTTCTATTGGATATCAGCTTAAGGATTGGGAGTATGACCGGGATAAAGGGGCGTTTCTGTTAAAGGAAATCGATCTTTGGGAAGTCAGCCCGGTTACGTTCCCGTCAAACGATGAAGCCCGTGTCAGCGATGTTAAGTCAGCGCTGGCCCGCGGTGAAACCCCGACACAGAAAAGTATTGAACGAGTCCTGCGCGATGTTGGGCTCTCCCGCACCCAGGCTAAAGCCTTTATGTCTGGTGGCTATGGCGCCCTGTCTCAGCGTGAAGTTGATGGCGTGGGCTCTGCATTGAATGCACTGAAATCCCTTAATTTTTAATCCGGAGTACATTATGTCAGTAGATATTAAAGACGTTGAACAGGTCGCGCAGGACTTGCAGAAGAAATTCGATGAGTTCAAGGAAAAAAACGACAAGCGCATTGATGCTGTAGAGCAGGAAAAAGGCAAGCTGGCGGGTGAAGTCGAAACTCTCAACGGCAAACTGGCTGAACTGGATGCGCTGAAATCCTCTCTGGAAGAAGAGTTGAAAGCAGTTAAACGTCCGGGCGGCGGTACACAAAGCAAGGCGGTTTCTGAGCACAAAACCGCGTTCTTGCAATTTATCCGTAAGGGCTCAGAAGACGGACTGCGCGAATTGGAACAAAAAGCCTTACAGACCGGCGTTGATGCAGACGGTGGTTATGCCGTACCGGAAGAACTGGATCGCACTTTGCTGGATATCCTGAAAGATGCAGTAGTGATGCGTCAGGAAGCCTCAATCATTACGGTAGGCACCAGTGATTATAAGAAACTGGTGAACCTGCATGGCGCTGCATCCGGGTGGGTGGGTGAAACTGATGCCCGTCCCGCAACCGATACGCCGAAACTGGCACAGATCACCCCATTCATGGGGGAAATCTACGGTAACCCGCAAGCTACCCAAACGATGCTGGATGACGGATTTTTCGATGTCGAGTCATGGATTAACAGTGAGTTGGCGCTGGAATTCGCAGAACAGGAAGAAGTCGCGTTTACGGGCGGCAATGGCGAGAAGAAACCAAAGGGGTTTCTGGCCTATACGTCTGCGGTGGACGACGACAAAACCCGCGCCTTTGGTACGTTGCAGCACATCCAGTCTGGTGCTGCCGCTGGCGTGACCGCCGACGCAATCATTAAGTTGGTGTACACGCTGCGCAAAGTGCATCGCACTGGCGCCAAGTTCATGCTGAACAACAATACGTTATTTCAGGCACGCATTCTGAAAGACAGCGAAGGTAACTATTTGTGGCGCCCTGGTCTGGAGCTTGATCAGCCGTCCACGCTGGTTGGTTACGGCATTGCTGAAAACGAACAGATGCCGGATGTTGCGGCAGATGCCAAGGCGATTGCATTCGGTAACTTCAAACGCGGTTACACCATTGTTGACCGTATCGGCACTCGCATCTTGCGCGACCCGTATACCAACAAGCCGTATGTCGGTTTTTATACCACCAAGCGCACAGGCGGAATGTTGACTGACTCGAATGCCATCAAACTGATGCAGATCGGCGCGGCATAATCAAAGGGGCTTCGGCCCCTGTTTTCGGAGAACGGCATGATTAAGTTACTGAAAGACATTAAGTGGTCGCCGGATGGGATCAGCGTTAAGACATTCAAGGCTGGCGAATACGATGGTTTACCGGCCCGCGTGGTAGAGATTGCCGAGCAGTTGGGTATTGTTGACGAAGACGGCAATCAACATAATGCTGGTCAGCAGCCAGAGCAGCCAGAGCAGCCAGAGCAGCCAGAGCAGCCAGAGCAGCCAGAGCAGCCAGAGCAGCCAGAGGCCAAGAAAAGTAAAAAATAACCCGATTCGTCGGGTTTTCTTTGGAGATTAATATGATCCCCTCACTCGAAGAACTGCGGGCGCAGTGCCGGATTGATGTTGATGAAGGGGCGGATGATGTTTTACTTACTATTTACGCCGAGGCGGCTAGGGACAAGGCGGAAAAGTACCTTAATCTTCCGTTATTCGACGAATCTGTGCCAGAAGATGCCGACAAAGGCATGGTGATTAATGCAAGCGTAAAGTTGGCGATCATGCTGGCGGTTGGTCACTGGTACGAAAACCGGGAACAGGCGAGAGAGGGGCAACTGAGCGAAATACCAATGGGATTTTATAGTCTGTTGGATGATTACAGGTGGGGGCCAGGCACATGAAAGCCGGAAGACTACGCCACCGCGTCACCATTCAGAACTTCACAACAACCCGAGATGCTGGCGGTCAGCCGATCGAGACGTGGAGTGATGGTGCGACAGTTTGGGCCGAGGTCGCTCCTATCAGTGGCCGTGAACTGGTTGCCTCTGGCGCAGTATCTGCCGAGGCAACAATTCGCGTATGGATGCGATTTCGTCGTGATGTGTCCGCTGTATCCCGTCTGCTGTGTCTCAATGGACCATTCAAAGACTTAACACTGGATATTATCGGCCCGCCGATCCCGGACGGCAAAAGCACCCGGCTGGAAATATTGTGTAAACAGGGGGTGAAACGTGATTGATTTTGGCCTCGATTTTTCCGGACTGAACGATATCGCTAAGGATTTGGAAACCCTCAGCAGAGCGGAAAACAACAAGGTTTTGCGTGATGCGACTCGCGCTGGAGCTGATGTTCTGAAAGAAGAGGTTATTGCCCGAGCTCCTGTTCGCACCGGGAAAATGAGTAAAAACGTTGTGGTGCTGACCCAGAAGTCACGGCGCCGCGGCGAAATCTCATCCGGCGTGCATATTCGCGGCGTTAACCCGAATACCGGGAACAGTGACAACAAAATGAAAGCCAGCAATCCGCGTAATTCGTTTTACTGGAGATTCGTTGAAATGGGTACGGCCAAGGCCCCTGCACATCCATTTGTTCGCCCGGCGTTCGACACAAGGCAAGAAGAGGCCGCGAATGCCGCCATTGCGCAAGCTAATCGCGCTATCGACGAGGTATTGAGTAAATGACCGAAACCGACATTTACCCGTTAATCTCCGCGCTGGCGGGCGGCAATGTTTATCCGTATGTCGTCCCGCTGAACAGCGAGGGTGAGCCAGCCATTTCACCGCCGTGGGTAGTCTTCTCGTTCGTGTCTCAACCGTCAGCCGATGTGCTGTGCGGTCCGGCAGAAACGACATCATCCGTTCAGTTTGATATTTACGCGAAAACCATCGCGCAGGCGCGGGAAATTCGCGGCGAGGTCATCGCGGCATTGTCGCCTCTCAGTCCTGGTAACCAGATGTTAACGCATGGGAATGATCCTGATACTGGATTGTACCGCGCTACAGCAGAGCTACAGTTCGTCGACTAACTCATACACCATCACCATCCCAACCCGCCATTGAGCGGGTTTTTTATTTGGAGAAAACCCATGACGAGTAAATATGAAAAAACGCAGGGTACGCAGATCAGTGTGTCTGCCAGCGCCGCCACCGAAGCTAACCCCGCTGGCGCCACATGGCAGGGCATTAACTGTTCCACTAAGGAAATCAGTTATACCGGCGGACAGAAGTCGGATATTGATGTGACCACGTTGTGCTCTGAAGAACAGGAAATGACGAATGGTCTTGCCGCGCCGGCAGAGGTCACGATTTCCGGCAACTGGAGCAAAGACGAAGAAGGTCAGGAGACGTTGCGTACGGCTTATGACACAGATGCGTTGCACGCCGTCAAAGTGGTTTTCCCTTCTGGAAATGGTTATGCGTTTCTGGCCGAAGTCCGCCAAAACAGCTGGAGCGTATCAACTGCTGGTGTTGTTACCGCATCGTTCACGCTGCGACTGAAGGGTAAACCTGTACCAATTTCTGCGTAATGGCGGCTTCGGCCGCCTTTCTTTTTTTCTGATAACTGGAATAAATGAAATGGTAAAGAGGGTGTCACAGACATTACGCGATCTGGCATTGGCGCCAGGGGCTGGATTTCGCACAAAAACGATTCCCGTCCCTGAGTGGAATGGTGTAAAGGTCACGTTGCGCGAGCCATCGGCGAATGCATGGTCAAGAGCGAGAAAACTTCTTGCTGATGCAGGGGATGCGGATACAGAAATCGATGAAGACAGAGTCCAACGGGGTTTAAAAGCGGATGTGGTTCTCTTTATCGATATCCTGCTTGATGAATCTGGCTCTCTGGTTTTCAGTGAAAATGATGTTGACGAATTAGCATTGAAGTTCGGTCCGGTTCATACGCGATTGCTCCGGCAGGCATTGGCATTATCAAACCTGAACGAAGAGGACGCTAAAAAAAAGTAGCCGCCCCGAGCGTGTTATTCTTAATGTCGTTGGCGCTTCGCATGGGCCGCACACTAAATGAGTTATCCCAATCCATGCCCGCCTCTGAGTTACTCATGTGGATGGAGTATGACCGGATAAATCCTATCAGCGATAGGCGTGGCGACATACAGGCCGCACAGATAACTTCAGCTATCTACAACTCTCACGGTTGCAAGGTTTCATTAGAGGAGGCGATCCTTCAGTGGAATGAGCCAGAGGAGAGAGATTCGCCTGATGGTCTGGAAAGCTTTCTGGGGGCGCTGGCTACATAACGTTATATGGCGGCCCCGATAGTGATTTCCGTGTTAACTGGTGGTAACTTGTAACCACTTGTTAATGAACGGGGCGGGGATATGAACAAAGTTATTTTAGGATTATCTTTTTTATTGGCCGGATGTGCGACAGACGATCTTTTGAAAAATGATTTTCCATCAGTTGTAGAAAAAAACGCACCATCAAATTTAGTAGGTGTTTGGACTGGCAGTACAGGACCATATTTAACAACTTTAATAATAAAAGAGAATGGTAGTGGATTGTCATGCTATTCATGGAATAATAATAACGCTATAGGGAAGATTAAATATGATGGTCAAGAAATAAGGTTACAAGACGGTTCTAGGCTTCAAATAAAGAACATTGATGAGTTAAATTTAATTGCACACGCTCCATATTATATGGGGGCTGATTATACCTTTTATAAGGATAATGAGTTAAAAAACGCATCACCTTATTGTGAAAAAGAGATTAGCATTCACTGAATAAAAATATTTCATGAGAACCCGCCATTGAGCGGGTTTTTTATCGCCCGGAGAAAATTAAATGGCAACCCTGCGTGAATTAATTATCAAGATTTCGGCTAATTCCACTTCATATCAGTCAGAGATTGCTCGCGCATCGCGTATGGGTGCAAATTATTATAAAACGATGGAGTCCAGCGCGGATCGGCACAGTACAGCAATAAAACGCAACCAGCTTGCATTGAAGGAATTAACCTCCCAGTTTCAAAGTACCCAAGCAATGGCAACTCGTGCATTAGGTGCTATTGGTGGCGCGTTTGCCGTTGGGGGTATGATCAGTACCGCCGATGAATGGGGGCAAATTTCATCACGCATCAAAATGGCCACTGAGTCTGGGGCGGAATATGGTGTTGTTCAGCAACGTCTGATGGAGATTAGTGACAGAACATATAAAAGCATTAATGAACAGGCGGAATTGTTTATTCGCAGTTCTAATGCAATGAAAGAACTGGGTTACTCAACATCTGGCACCATTGACTTCATTGACTCCATATCCAGCGCATTAACTATTAATGCTGCCAGCGCCCAAAAGGGCGAAAGTGCAATTAATGCATTGTCCAAGTCTATGGTTGCGGGAAAGGTCTCGGGCGATAACTGGAATACGGTAATGGAGGTGATGCCGACCGTCATTGGTGATATTGCCCGTTACTTAAACATTACGGAAACAGAGGTTAAGAAACTGGCCGCAGCGGGTAAATTGTCTATGGGGCAATTTGCTGATGCCGTCATTGCCGCCCGCACCGAGAATGCCAAACTGGCTGAAGATATGCCAACAACGGTAGGTGATGCCATCACAAAGCTATCAAACCACTGGAAGGCGTATATCGGTGATGCGAACAGCGCGACGGGTACAACACAGGCCATGGCTGATGCCATTGGGCTGGCTGCTGATAATATCGATCTGCTGGCAACGGCAGGCGCGGCACTGGCTGGCGGGGTAGCGGCCAAATACCTGCTGACAATGGCAAATAACGGCAAAAATGCGGCAAAAGAAATTCTGTCCGCCAGAGCCAGCCAAATTGCCTTGGCGGATGCGCAACTTCAGGCTACGCAAACCCTCCAATATAAAGCTACTATCGAGCGCCGAGCAGCCCAAGCGGCGGCAGAGTCAGCCGTTGGGGCGAGTAACCAGCGTTTAGCTACTCTTGCTCTGGTTCAGGCCCGAAATAAAGAAACGGTCGCTATCAATGCAACCGCAGTCGCGCAAACGCGGTTGAATGCCGCAACAAATGTTTGGAGAGGGCTTGGCTCGGGGTTACTGGGAATTTTGGGCGGGCCGGTGGGATTGGCCGTCACTGCGGCATCTGTTGCGGCCGGCTTTTTACTGATGCATGACAGTGGTGAGCAGGTCAAGGAAAGCCTGATTAACATGCAACAGCCGGTTGCCAGCCTGGTTGAGCAATATCGGGCGTTGGGGGATGTGCAGAAAACGTCTGCATTGCACGAGTTGAACAAAAAGCTCTCGGAATCTGATGAGGCGTTGCGTAAATCAACAGACACGCTCCGCGATTACGCCGAGGCACTGGTAACTACGTGGGTAGGTGGGTCCGAATACAGTTCTCCAGTACCGGTTATCAGTAGTGATGATCAGCAATCCCTGGATACATTTATCAGATCACTGGGAGAAATAGAGGGCAGTGCGGGGGGGATAAAAAATCTTGAAGGGTATCTGCAGGCCAACGTTAACGCGTTTGCAGATAGCGCCCGTCTGACTGACGATCAGCGTGATCGCCTGCAAAATTTGACGCTAGCCTATGTGCAAGGACGGATAAAGGTAGAGGAATATACCGAAAAGTTGCGCGAGGTAACCAGCGTCACTCAGGATGCAGCGGCAGCGAATCGTCAGTTATCTGCATCACTAAGTATTGATTTTTCGAAACAACTCACTAGCGCTAACCTGGCACTGGACGTTTCGGCGCTGGCGGCAAAAGGTGCGACTAAAGAGGCCGACTTGCTGCGTGGAGCCTATGCGGCCGCTGGCGAACAGGCATCCGCTTTGGCACCAGAAATTCAAAAGATTGTTGCCGCGGGTGGAAATATTGATGTGTCTCCCGGTCTTGAGGGTGTGCGTGATTGGGTACAGATACAGGTCAAAATTCAGGAAAATAACGAACGCGCCAAAGAATTCGCCTCTTCAATAAAGACTGGCGCCAGTGAGACAAAAAAACTTGGCGAGGCATACGATAAATTAATCCAGCAGCAACGGCAGCAGATCGCTTTGCACGGGCAGGATAGTGAATTAGCCAAAACTCGCTATCAACTAGCAAACAGTGAGCTAATGGTATTGAGCGAGTCACAGAAAGCGGTGATTGAGCGCAATGCCACCGAGTTAGACAGACTTAATACGCTCGATAAATATAAGTCTCTGATGGAGCAATTACGGACACCGGAAGAACAGGTTCTGTCTGTGACTAAAGAACGTTTGGAGCTTCTAAAAGCCGCCACGCCAGCGGCTGAGGAATACCGGGAAGCATTGGACAAGATATCAAAATCCACGGTAAGCGAAGCGCCGAAATTTGGCGGTCTTGATGCATCTATTGGCGGCGCCTCTGGTGAGCTAATCAGGGTGGCGGAAGCCGAAAAGGAATTGCAAAAATGGCATGACACGCAACTCGATATTCAAAACGAGTTACTGGAACAAAAGCTAATTAACGAGCAAACCTATGCGGACCGAGTCGCCGAAATTGAACAGAAAACCGCTGATAAAAGGCAATCCATTCAGTCAGCCTATACCTCTGCATCTTTAAGCATGATCTCAACCCTAACCAGTGATGCTGCCAGTATGCTATCGGCAATGGGCGAGGAGGGGAGTGCAGCATATAAAGCTATGTTTCTCGCGAGCAAAGCAGCATCTATTGCTCAGGCAATCGTGAATACCGAGGTGGCGGCAACAGAAGCCCTGAAGCTTGGTCCCATTCTTGGTATTCCTGCCAGCACAATGATTCGAGGTATTGGTTACACGTCAGTCGCCCTTATGGCCTCAACAACCATTGCCGGTATGGCACATGACGGTATTGATAATGTTCCCCGCGAAGGCACTTGGTTGCTCGATAGAGGCGAGCGCGTTGTTGATGCACGTACCAACGCGGATTTGAAGGGGTATCTATCCAGCAAACTAACCAGCGCCGGAGACAGCGCAACCACTAACAATGGTGGCAACGTGATTATCCATCAGAATATATCCGTCTCTGGCAGTGGTGATAAGGCGCTAGCGTCGGCGATGGAGCAAGCGGCCAATAAAGGGGCTACCGATGGGGCTTCACTGGCCCGTCAGCAATTATTGCAGGATTTCCAGACTCGCGGACAGGCACGACGATTATTGGGCGTTTAATCCCATTTAATAAAGATTATTGCAGGAGATATTTATGCAAGAGAAATTCGTTATTAAAAATACCGCCGGTTTATATATCGGAAATATGATTATCGGCACTGATGTAACGTTTGTGCTGAAACTCGAATTAGCGAAGACATTTGCTAATGATGTAGCAGCAAATGATTTTATCGAAAAGAGCGGCCTGGCTGATGTTGAAGTTAAAAAGGTCAATGTAATTACTACGATTGAAGAGGTGTGATTATGAATGATACTAACAACGCCATTTTAAAATCCGCCGCCATTGGCGATGGTGTTATCCATGCGAATAAACTGCGTGAAACAGAAGAACAGCGCCGCATTACAGCGATTGAAGAGCGGGTTGTTGCGCTTGAATCTGCGCTTTCGGGAGGAACTATTACTGCAACCCGTATATTGAAAATTGAAGCTAATGGTTGCGCAGGATAACCACGCAACCGGTTTATTAATTGATGTCTTTAAAATTTGTGAGGAAGTTAGCTAGATTAAGCACGTGTTTGTCATCTTTTTGAAGCTTTAATTGTTCAAGTAATGCTTTCTTTTCAACGGGATTAAATCTTGTGAAAAATAAAGCAAGAGTGAACCTCAAAGCCAAGATCTCTTCACCTAAAGATTGAAGAGAGGAACCATCAATAGAATCGGCAAACTGAATATCTTTGTCACTCATTTTTATTTCCTTAATCCGAAGGTAATCAGCCATCTCCTCCGGGGTAAACGCCTGCGCTCATACGCGGGCGGGCTGATGGGTTCCCTTGTGCTGTGCGTAATGTTTTTGCTTTTACGTTAGCCCTACAACCACGGGCTGTATAGCCTGATATTTGATCAGTTTTTCAAGCGAGGAAACATGCCTGACGTTATCGACTGGCCAGATGCTCTTGTTCCTTCATCATTAGGCTGGCGGCTGGAAAGCAACTCAAAATCATTCCGATCGCCATTCAACGGGGCGACGCAAACAGTTCGTTATCCCGGCTCCCGCTGGCGCTGCACTCTGTCATTGAACAATATGCCTGACGATAAATCCCGACGCGTAGAGGCGCTGGTGGCGTCGCTTGATGGTGAATACGGCAGAGTTAAATTGTGGGACTACGGACGGAGAGGCAGAACGCCAGCAGGATCGCCGTTGGTCGCTGAATCCGGGCAAACAGGAACAGAACTGAATACATACGGCTGGACGCCCGGCACAATAGTTCTGAAAACAGGTGATTACATCACTGTTAATGATGAATTGAAAATCATTGTGGCCGATGCCGTCAGTGATGGAAACGGTTTTTCTGTTATCAATATTGCGCCCATGCTGCGATCCTCACCGCCCGCCGACTCCCCAATAGAGATACAGAAACCCTACGGCATTTTCAAACTGATTGATAACGATCAGGGTGTAATGAATCGCGTTCCTGGTGTTTTTACAAGTACCAGCATTGAACTTGAGGAGGCGTACTAATGCTGTATTCACCATTTTCCGAGGAAATGGCCGATCTGCTGTCCAGGGATCGTGTAACGGCAGCGGTCGCCGGGAAGATTCATTTTAAATCTGGTACCACTTATGCCCATACCGGCACCGGACAGTTAACGCTGGGTGGTGAAGTTTATTACGGCGTTGGCATGTTTGGCTCTATTGATGACGTAAAAGAGGAGCATACAACCAGCCCGACACAACTCAAATTAACGTTAACGGGACTGGACACCAGCCTGATTGCAAAAACCATGAATGAGTCATGTGTGGGCCGCAATGCTGAATTGTATATCGTGGCATTGAGTGATGAGGGAGTACCTCTGGGGTACGAATTGATATTCAAGGGGCGGATATCATCAACCGGTATCAATGCCGGAGATAATAATACCGTTCAATACACCGCATCAAATGTCTTCGAAGACTGGCAGCGACCGTTTCCCGGACGATTTACCGATGAATCTCACCAGTCGGCATATCCCGGCGATCGGATATTCCGTTATGTCGCCCAGATGGCCGAACGCTCTATTTACTGGGGCAGTAAAAAAGACGCGCCGGGATTCACCTATCAGTGAGGTAGTTATGCGCCGTTATGATTGGCAAAAACAATTGATTGACGTGATCCTGGCCGCTGAAAAGCGGCCTTTTTCATGGGGTAAAAATGACTGCCTGCTGTTTGCCGCTGATTGCGTAGCCGCCATGTGTGGGCAGGATTTCGCTGCCCAATATCGTGGAACCTATGACAATGAGGTCGGCGCGAAAAAAGTATTACTGAAAACACACGGAACGCTGGAAAAAGCGATTGGCTCCTGCCTTACAGAAGTGCCGGTAAAACAGGCCCAGCGCGGTGATGTGGCAATTATTAATAACAATGGTAGCCGGTGTGCGGGGATCGTCTGGATCGGCGGCGTTTTTGCGATGGGTATTAATGGTGTGGTGCTGATGCGTGAACGTCCATTGAGCGTGTGGAGAGTTGAATAATGCCTGCTGCTATCCCGATTGTTGCAGCGGTTGCTGCTGGCGCGGCGGCTGCGGCTCAAATGTATGTTGTTGCTGCGGTAATCATGATCGCCGGTACGGTCGCATCAATGCTGCTGACAAAAACGCCAGGTGTTGACAACTACCGTAGCCAGTCAGAGCGTAAACAAGTATTGCGAGCCGCTGCCAGTCCTAAAACTGTTGTTTATGGCAAAACCATGTCGGCAGGGACACTGTTCTTTTCTGAAGAGCAATCTGGTGAACAAGACGATGGTGAATTGCTGTACCTTGCTATAACTCTCGCTGGCCATCCGTTATATCGAATCGGCGACATCTATCTTGCAGACGATCTGATTGGAACTTATGGCGGTAATGTCGGGTATGAATTTCATAACGACCGACAGACGGCAGACCCGTACTTGCTGGAAAATGCCCCGTCATGGAAAGACGATATGATCGGCAAAGGAGTCGCCTGGCTGCGCGTCACGCTGAAATTTGACTCTGAAAAATTTCCCAGTGGGATACCGAATATTAAGGTCGAGAAGTGGGGCTGGGAGGTTTATGACCCTCGCACTGGTGACACCGCCTGGAGTGATAACGCGGCGCTGGTCATCCTGCATTACTATCGTTATTACTTGAAAGTACCCGATTCGGAAATTAACTGGGAACAGTTTGAAGTTGCCGCAAACATTTCAGACGAATCAGTCATCCGTGGTGATGGTAATACTGAGCGCCGTTACACCATAAACGGCGAGTTTGATCTGAGCGAGAACAAATCAGCAATTCTTGATGACATGCTGGCATCATGTGCAGGCGAGCCAACGTACATCGGCGGGCGTCATGGCTTGCTTGTCGGCGCATATTACGGCCCGGCCGTTGAGGAAATTCACGAAGGGCAACTGGCGGGCGATATCGAGATCATGCCGGAGGTTTCCCAGTCTGACCGGGTAAACACGATTAACGGCACTTTTATCGATCCTGAACAATCCTATTCAGAGGCAGATTTTCCGGCCGTGTCGGTGCCTGAATGGGTTGCAGAAGACGGCGTTGAAATATCTCAGGATATGAAGCTGCGCTTTGTTATCAGTGAGTTCCAGTCTCAGCGCCTGGCTGATATCAAGCTGAAGCGTGCACGCGTCGCGCGTACAATTAATCTGCCAATAAATTTGAGCGGCTACCGCTACCGCCCAGGTATGTACGTTAAATTGTTTTTGCCATCGCTGGGTATTGATGGTGTTGAAATGCGTGTAGCTGACTGGCAGTTCAGTATTCAAAACGGTGTAAAACTTACGCTGAAACAAGAGGGCGCGGATGTTTGGAATGATGCGATTGGCAAACTGATAGATCGTGCTCCGCTGACCAACCTCCCTAATGGTGCGCCGGGTGCGCCAGAAAACCTATCTTATTCTACACAGATCATTGCAGACGTTGTTCAGGGACTGTTGACATGGACGACGCGGGAAACAGTTGCACACTACAATGTGCTGTTTATCCAGAATGGTGAGACGATCTACACCGCTCAGGTTCCCGGCACGCAATGCCGTGTGACTGGACTACCGGAGGGTGAATACATAGCGGAAGTTCGCGCAGTCGCGATGAATGGTGCCCAATCTGTTCCTACCTCCATCACGTTTAAAATCAATTCGCCGGCCGCGCCAGATCGTGTTGATGTAACGCCGGGGTTATGGTCTGTTGAGTTGCATCCGCGAGTTATTGCAGGACTTCCAGTTGGTACCGTGTTTGAGTTCTGGTTTTCAGTGGATCGTTTGAGCGATATCAGCTTGGTTGAAACCAATGCCAACTATCTGGGGCGGGGGGCGTCATACACCAAAGTTGGGCTGAAAGAGGTCGGGAAGGTTTACTGGTTCTATGTGCGTAGCGTGAATTCATATGGCGCATCTGCATTTGTAGAAGTTGGCGCCAGTGTTGACAGCGATGTGGCACCGATATTTGAAGAAGCTGTCGAGGTGGTTTTTGAAACAGACGCGTGGAAATCTTTAACTGGTCAGGTTGACGAGCAGGGCAATAACATCAGTCAATTGAAGGATGGTGTAGATGCCCTGGCACTTGGAGTTATCGAAAACACACTAAACATTACTGAAACCCGTAATCAGCTGAATGACGCAGTTGAGTCTATCAGCACAAACATTACGAACACTCGCACAGAACTGGAAGCCGCTGATGCATATCTGACTCAGCGCGTTGATGGATACATTGCTGAAAATGATGGACGTGTGGCGCAGGTCATCAATGATGTTACCACTGTAAAAAATGAGCAAGAGGTACAGGCTCAGGGACTGGATGCCGTTGTTGCCAAATCTGATGATAACGCAGCGCTGATCGCCAGCGAAACAACCGCACGTATTGCCGGTGATGAGGCCAACGCACAAGACATCGCTACGACGAGAGCGACATTAGCGGACAATACCGGCCGGATCACGTCTGTTGAACAAGCCCAGGCAACAACCGATAGCGCCGTCGCTGCTGTAAAGCAGGACATCGTTGCACAGGCAGGGCGTATTGACGGTCATGACCAATCCATATCTCATTTAACGACTGAGCAGCAGTCTCTGGCAAACCAGCAAGAGACAACGGCCAGCGCGGTAACGGGCCTCACGTCTGAGTTCAACAGCAATAAAGCTGATGTTAATCAGTCACTGCAAACGCTGGCGACGAATGACGCGGCGCAGGCACAGATGATTAACGGCCTACGCGCTGACACTGATGATAACAGCGCTTCTATAACTGAGTTGTCTGAAACGGTGGCTGGGCATGACAGCAGCCAGGCCAGTGTTAAACAATCATTAGAGGCGCAGGCGCGGGCTCAGATTCAGGATGCGTTAAACGGCACGGAAGAAGCGCAGCAGCGCCGCCAGAATGTTGCCAAAATCACCACTCAGCAGGAGGTGCAAGCCGATGAGCAACAGGCGTTGGCACGGGAACTGACGCAGATTGAGACGGAGTTTAACGGCCAAATTGCATCAACTAACGCAGCATTGCAGCAAGAGTCGCTGACGCGCAGCACAGAAACAGCGGCGCTCAGTCAGCAGACAAATGCGCTTAGTGCTCGCATGAGTAATGCCGAGTCCGATATTGACGGAACCGCTGATGCGCTATCAGCAACACAGGCAACGGTGACGCAGCAGGGGCAGACAATCACGTCTCAGGGCCAGTCTATCAGTCAGATGTCTGCAACTATTAACGGTGTTAGCGGCGTTGCTAATGACGCACAGAGTAAAGCAAACGCTAACGCTACGGCGTTACAGCAGACGACACGCGACGGTCACTCAACACGGAAACACATTAACGGCCCAAGCTACACAGATTAGTCAGATTACGGCCAGTGTTAATGGAGTATCAGC